>NZ_CM185031.1:2190000-7197409 GCF_059683585.1 Mesorhizobium sp. RCAM 06353
CCTTCGGATTGCGCGGATGGGCATTGGCAATGAGAACGATCAAGTGTCTTAAGGGCAATTGGTGGATGCCTTGGCATGCACAGGCGATGAAGGACGTGATACGCTGCGATAAGCTACGGGGAGGTGCGAATACCCTTTGATCCGTAGATTTCCGAATGGGGAAACCCACCTAAGGTACTTGGAAAATCAGAGCAGCAGGGTGACTTGCTGCTGTGGTTTCCAAGTATCGATAATAGGTAACTTATCCTGAATACATAGGGATAAAGTGGCGAACGCGGGGAACTGAAACATCTAAGTACCCGTAGGAAAGGACATCAACCGAGACTCCGGAAGTAGTGGCGAGCGAACCCGGACCAGGCCAGTGGCGATTGAGAGACAAGCGGAACCTTCTGGAAAGTAGGGCCATAGTGGGTGACAGCCCCGTACGCGTAATGCAATCAATCGTCCTCGAGTAAGGCGGGACACGTGAAATCCTGTCTGAAATTGGGGGGACCACCCTCCAAGCCTAAGTACTCGTGCATGACCGATAGCGAACTAGTACCGTGAGGGAAAGGTGAAAAGCACCCCGACAAGGGGAGTGAAAGAGTACCTGAAACCGATTGCCTACAAACAGTGGAAGCCCAAGGTTCGTCCTGGGTGACCACGTACCTTTTGTATAATGGGTCAGCGACTTAGTGTGACGAGCAAGCTTAAACCGCTAGGTGTAGGCGCAGCGAAAGCGAGTCTGAATAGGGCGTTCAGTTCGTCGCATTAGACCCGAAACCGAGTGATCTAGCCATGAGCAGGTTGAAGGTAAGGTAACACTTACTGGAGGACCGAACCCATAACTGTTGCAATAGTTCGGGATGACTTGTGGCTAGGGGTGAAAGGCCAATCAAACTCGGAAATAGCTGGTTCTCCGCGAAATCTATTTAGGTAGAGCGTCGACCGAATACCCCAGGGGGTAGAGCACTGGATGGGCTAGGGGTCCTCACCGGATTACCAAACCTAACCAAACTCCGAATACCTGGGAGTACTAGTCGGCAGACACACGGCGGGTGCTAACGTCCGTCGTGAAAAGGGAAACAACCCTGACCTACAGCTAAGGTCCCCAAGTTATGGCTAAGTGGGAAAGGATGTGAGGATCCCAAAACAACCAGGATGTTGGCTTAGAAGCAGCCATCATTTAAAGAAAGCGTAACAGCTCACTGGTCTAAATAAGGGTCTTTGCGCCGAAAATGTAACGGGGCTAAAGCCATACACCGAAGCTTAGGGTTTGGTCCGCAAGGGCCAAGCGGTAGCGGAGCGTTCTGTAAGCTGATGAAGCCATACCCGTGAGGGGTGGTGGAGGTATCAGAAGTGCGAATGCTGACATGAGTAACGTAAGGGGAGTGAGAGACTCCCCCGCCGAAAGACCAAGGGTTCCTGCTTAAAGCTAATCTGAGCAGGGTTAGCCGGCCCCTAAGACGAGGCGGAAACGCGTAGTCGATGGGAACCACGTTAATATTCGTGGGCTTGGAGGTAGTGACGGATCATTGAGGTAGTCCAATCTTATCGGATTGAACGGGCTGCTGCGTGGTTCCAGGAAATAGCTCCTCCTTATAAACCGTACCCGAAACCGACACTGGTGGTCTGGTAGAGTATACCAAGGCGCTTGAGAGAACTATGCTGAAGGAACTCGGCAAATTGCACGCGTAACTTCGGAAGAAGCGTGACCCTTTTCTACGCAAGTAGAGGAGGGTGGCACAGACCAGGGGGTAGCGACTGTTTATCAAAAACACAGGGCTCTGCGAAGTCGCAAGACGACGTATAGGGTCTGACGCCTGCCCGGTGCTGGAAGGTTAAGAGGAGGGGTGCAAGCTCTGAATCGAAGCCCCAGTAAACGGCGGCCGTAACTATAACGGTCCTAAGGTAGCGAAATTCCTTGTCGGGTAAGTTCCGACCTGCACGAATGGCGTAACGACTTCCCCGCTGTCTCCAGCATAGACTCAGTGAAATTGAATTCCCCGTGAAGATGCGGGGTTCCTGCGGTTAGACGGAAAGACCCCGTGCACCTTTACTATAGCTTTACATTGGCATTCGTAGTGGCATGTGTAGGATAGGTGGTAGGCTTTGAAACCTGGGCGCCAGCTCAGGTGGAGCCACCCTTGAAATACCACCCTTATTACTATGGATGTCTAACCGCGGCCCGTTATCCGGGTCCGGGACAGTGTATGGTGGGTAGTTTGACTGGGGCGGTCGCCTCCTAAAGAGTAACGGAGGCGCGCGATGGTGGGCTCAGAACGGTCGGAAATCGTTCGCTGAGTGCAATGGCATAAGCCTGCCTGACTGCGAGACTGACAAGTCGAGCAGAGACGAAAGTCGGTCATAGTGATCCGGTGGTCCCGCGTGGAAGGGCCATCGCTCAACGGATAAAAGGTACGCCGGGGATAACAGGCTGATGACCCCCAAGAGTCCATATCGACGGGGTTGTTTGGCACCTCGATGTCGACTCATCGCATCCTGGGGCTGGAGCAGGTCCCAAGGGTATGGCTGTTCGCCATTTAAAGCGGTACGTGAGTTGGGTTCAGAACGTCGTGAGACAGTTCGGTCCCTATCTGCCGTGGGTGTAGGAATATTGAAAGGATCTGTCCCTAGTACGAGAGGACCGGGATGGACGGATCTCTGGTGGACCTGTTGTGGCGCCAGCCGCATAGCAGGGTAGCTATATCCGGACGGGATAACCGCTGAAGGCATCTAAGCGGGAAACCCACCTTAAAACGAGTATTCCCTGAGAACCGTGGAAGACGACCACGTTGATAGGCCGGGTGTGGAAGAGCGGCAACGCTTGAAGCTTACCGGTACTAATAGTTCGATCGGCTTGATCGTTCTCATTCCTTATGCTCATCACTCCCAATCGGGACGATGAAGGCACAACAAGACCAGCGAACAGCTCCGAGAGAGCACCACAATAGGGACATCCCTATTGGCTGCTCCCTCAGCGCTATTCGCTCAAAAAGCTTCTCGAACAACGTGCGTTTTGCCGACCTGGTGGTTATGGCGGAGCGGCTGCACCCGATCCCATTCCGAACTCGGCCGTGAAACGCTCCAGCGCTGATGGTACTTCGTCTCAAGACGCGGGAGAGTAGGTCGCTGCCAGGTCTGCTAAATGCACGTTGAACTCACATCCAAGCGGATGGAGCGAAATCTTCTCTCTACGAACAAGGCCCGCCAAGGGACCACGGGCCGCGTAAGCGGCCCTTTCATTTGGTGGTGAGAAATATCGCAATCGCCCGTTGGGCGATCGCAGCATTAAGCAAGCAAACGCTTGCTCAGTTCGGCAAGCAAACGCTTGCCTAGTGGTGGCGCGGGGTGGAGCAGCCCGGTAGCTCGTCAGGCTCATAACCTGAAGGTCACAGGTTCAAATCCTGTCCCCGCAACCAAATACAAAAGAGCCCGCCCTCGTGCGGGCTCTTTTGTATTTGGCTGTCACGGCCGGCGATTCCAACCTGTCATCAGGGGCCCGCAAGCAGGCCTTGCCGACGCCCCGGGACAGAAAAGCCAAAGCCTCTCCCCAAAACCAACATCACAAAACGGCCCGCATGGATCATACCAGCCGGGCCGTTCGCGTTTTGGGCTCGATTGAATCGCGATGATGCAGGAGGGTGGTAACGCCTCTACGTAAGTTGTCGCTGACACTCTGCATCCCGCGCTGCGCTACCCCTTGATGACGCCGCGCGCCCGCTTTCTCTCGGCAGCCGCGAGCAATTCAACGAAGGCGCGCACTTTGGCGGGCCGGAAGCGGGCCGGCGGAAAGACGGCATGGATACCCCCGGTGGGCAGGGTCCACTCGGCGAATATCCGCACAAGCCGCCCTCTGGCGATATCCTCATCAACCGCATAGTCGGGAAATATGCCCAGACCAATGCCGGCGAGCACGCAAGCATAGGCGGCCGGGCTTTTGTCACAGACGACGACGGGATTGAGTTCGGTCAGCACCGTCTCGCCATCCCTGGAAAAGAGCCATTGGCCGACGCCGCGCAGCTGGGCATTGCCGACCCAGGCCAGCGATCGCGCCTGGTTCGGGTTCGCATCCGAGGGCAGGCTTGCCGCAAAGCCCGGGCCGGCAACGACGACCTGCCGTATCGTGCCCAGGCGCCGCGCCTGGTTGGAGGAATCGGTAAGCCAGCCGACGCGGATGCCGAGATCGATCTGCTCGTCGACCAGATTGCTCACCGCGTCGTCGAAGATCGCCTCGACGCGCATATGCGGATAGGTCTTCAGATACGCCGCCATGACAGGCGCCACCATCCTGGTGCCATAGTCGAGCGGCGCGGTCAGTCTCAGCGTTCCGCTCGGCTCGACCGCGCTGTGCGAAATCTCACCATAGGCCGACTCCGCCTCACGCAAGATGATCACCGCCCTGTCATAGAAGAGCCGGCCCTCTTCCGTCGGCGTGACGCGCCGGGTCGTGCGCTGCAGCAGCGTCGCGCCCAGTTCCTCTTCGAGCCTGCCAATCTGATGGCTGACCACGGCCTTGGCAACGCCAAGCCGATCCGCAGCAGCGGTGAAAGAGCCGGTCTCCATCACCGTGGTGAAATAGACGAGCCGATTGAGGTTCAGAAGGTCGGCCAAGGCGGTTGCTTTTGTCTGATCTGATCAGACAGTTTGTATTATTGAGCGCGATTTATCGCAAGACCTGCGGCTGCCACATATGGCCAAGACATGTGGCGGGCTCGTCGGCGATATCCCGCACCGAGAATGGCATCAATCGTGAGCAATTCAGACGTGACTTATCTTTTCGACCCGCTCTGCGGCTGGTGCTACGGCGCCACGCCGATGCTGGACAGGCTGTCGGCCAGCGGCGTGCACCTCGAGCTGCTGCCGACCGGCCTGTTCTCCGGTGCCGGTGCTCGGCCAATGGATGAGGGTTTTGCCGCCCATGCCTGGGCGAACGACCAGCGTATCGACCGTCTGACCGGACAGAAGTTCACACAGGCTTATCAGCACAATGTCCTCAATATTCGCGGCACCTTGCTGGACTCGCATGCCGCGACCCTCGGCATCAGCGCCGCCGGCCTGAAAGATCCCAGCCGCCGGCTCACCGCGCTTAAGGCGATCCAGCATGCGCGTTACGTCGACGGTCGCGATATCGTGACTGTCGAAGGCGTGGCTGGTGTGCTTGCCGATGCCGGCATGGCGGATGCCGCGGCAATGCTGACGAAGCCGAGCGAGACATTGCTGACGGCTCACCGCGAACTGGTCGGCCGAGGCCGCACGCTGTTCCAGCGTCTGCATGCCAATGGCGTGCCTTCCCTCGCAGTTATCCGCAACGATGCGCCGCGCCTGATCGGTTCGAACGCGCTGTTCGGCAGCTTCGACAATCTCGTCGCCCATATCGCGGCAGCGTGATCCCCAACTGACCTCCAACAAGGACTGGAAAAGATATGGCAAAAGTTGCTCTCATCGGCGCATCGGGCGCTGTCGGTTCGCGCCTGCTCAAGGAACTTTCCGACCGTGGCCACACGGTCACCGGTATCGCCCGCAACCCGGAAAAGATTGCCGCGCTGCCTGGCGTGACGGCCAGGAAGGGCGATGTCTTCGACAAGGAAGGTCTCGCCAATCTGATCCGCAGTCATGATGTGGTGATCAGCGCCGTGCACTTTCTGGACAGCGACACCGACACGCTGATCGACGCCGTGCGCGCTTCCGGTGTGAAGCGCTATCTCGTTGTCGGCGGCGCTGGCAGCCTTGAAGTCGCGCCCGGCAAAAGGCTGGTCGATACCCCCGAATTCCCGGCGATCTACAAGGCCGAAGCACAGAAAGGCGCCGACTTTCTCGACACGTTGAAGACGGTGGGCGACCTCGATTGGACCTTCCTGTCGCCCTCCGCCATGTTCGTCCCGGGCGAACGCACCGGCAAATACCGCCTCGGCAAGGACACGCTTCTGGCCTCGGACAAGGGCAGCAGCATCTCCTTCGAGGACTATGCCATCGTCATGGTCGACGAGATCGAGAAGCCGGCCCATGTCAGGCAGCGTTTTACCGTCGGCTATTGATCAAACGGCAACGGCCGTGTCTCGATCGAGGCCGGCCGACGCCAGCCGCATCAGCGCTTCGCGGACACCGACACGACGATAGGTTTCGGTGACGAGGCCGTCCTGTCTCAGGTTCTGGCGGCGGCGTTCGACAAAGGCGCGTTCCTCGCTGGTCAAATCGTGCTCACGCTTGCGAAGCCAGTCCTGGTAGGACGAATCGAGTTCCTTGACCGGCTTGGCCGCGGTCGAAACCGAAGCCGGCCGGTTGTCGGTGTAGCGGGGCCGCAAGGCACTGTTGGGATTGTATTCGGTTCGCTTGTCGTTGCCTGAAATGACGAGGTCGGGATCCGAAACCCGACCCGACGGATCGTAGACGAAGGCCGAAACGATGCGGTCGAGCGCCGCATCGACCTCCTTCGGCCGATGCACCACTTCGCGTGGCGCGCGATCGGGAACGGCCAGCCTTGTGATGCCGCGATCATTGATGGCGTCGAGCACCTCACGATGATCGAGCGAGGTGATGATCTCGCGCCGGGCCGGCCAGAAATCATAGGGCGCGTGTGCGCCATACCCCTTGCCGATGTGGAAGGCATAGATTTCGGGATAGACCATCAGCTCCGTGCGGCGGCTCGGCTTGACGTCATAGAACGAGGTGATGGCGATCTGCAGCAGATGGGTTGCGCCGATGCCGCCAAGCGCGTCGTCGATCACCAAGCCGAAGCGATCAAGCGGGTTCCAGTCCGGCAAGGCTTGGGCGATCGAGGCGTGCTTGCCGTCGATCTCGACGTCGAACATATCAGCCTTCAACAATGTCACGACATGCATTGCGGTCTCCGTCGTCTTCCGCCGATTCGTCGGACCGTCATCAGATCAGCAGCGCTTGCGCTTGTCAGCCGGCATCCGGCTTAACCGTTCGGATCGAGGCGGGTCAGCTGGGCCTTGCGAGACTCCTTCCCCATCAGCGTCGGCATGGTTAATAGTGTCGACGTCGCGGAGAATCGATCATGGAGCACAGCCGGCTATCGAAGAAGGAGCGGCATGCGCTTATCCTGTCGGAAGTGCGCCGCTCGGCCTCGATCCGTATCTCCAGGCTCGCTTTGCGTCTGGGTGTTGCCGGCGAGACGATCCGCCGTGACCTGATCGAGCTTGGCGATGCGGGACTGCTCAACCGAACCTATGGCGGCGCGACGATCTCGCTGGTGACATCCGAGCCGGTCATTGCCGAGCGCAGCCAGACCATGATCGAGGAGCGTGCCCGGATCGGGCGTCGTGCGGCCGGACTGGTCGAGAAAGGCCAGATCGTGATGATCGATGGCGGCTCGACCACCTATGAGGTGGCGCGCAGTCTCTCGCAGCTGAAGCGCGAGCTGACCATCATCACCAACTCCATCGGCGTGGCCTCGGTGACTGGGGCCAATCCGACCTTCCGGGTTATCCTGTGCCCCGGCACCTATGACAGCCGCGAAGCCAGCGTGGTCGGTGAGGATACGGTGGAATTCGTCAGGCGCTACAATGCCGACATTGCCATCATTGGCGCCTCGAGCCTGTCCGCGGATGGGCCCAGCGACATGATCTCGGGGGCGGCGGCGGTCAAGCGGGCGATGATTGCGCGCGCGCTGTCGACAGCGCTTGTGGTGACCAACGACAAGTTCGGCCGCAACAGCCTCGAACGCGTCTGCGGGCTCGGCGAGCTTTCCGACATCGTCACCGATCGTGAGCCGCAACCGGCACTGCGCTCAGTCATTGAAGCGGCTGGAACGGGACTTCATGTCTTCAGCGGCAACTGAGCGGCCGCTGCGGGAAGATCAGTCGAAATCTGACCCCAGCCGGAAGATTGCGGCCATCAGGCCGGGAACAGAAACGCCGAAGCGGGATCGAAAAAGATGCGCTTACCCGATGTGGCGGTGCTGTCCGCTTCCTCTGCATCCGAGGTTGGCCTGACATCGATCTCATCTCCGCCGGCCGTGCGCGCCACCACGCGGCGGCGGTCGCCGAAGAAGGCGGTATCGACGATTTCGACGGCGAGTGCCGCGCTCGCCGGCCCGGGCGTCAGGCGGAAGGCTTCCGGGCGCACCATCAGCCGGACCTTCTGGCCTTGACCGAAGGAGGTTGTCGTCTTGACCCCGGTCACGATCGAGCCGTCGGCCAGGCGGATCGTCGATGCGCCACCCGCAGTTTGCAAATGCTCGGCCGGCAGGAAATTCGAGTTGCCGATAAAGCCGGCGACGAACTCGCTCGCCGGCCGGAGGTAAAGATCCTCGCCGGTGCCGATCTGTTCGATACGGCCTTCCCTGAACAGTGCGATGCGATCCGAAAGATGCAGCGCCTCCTCCTGGTCGTGCGTGACATAGAGGATGGTGACGCCGGTCTCGCGGTGGATACGGCGGATCTCGGCCTGGATCTCCTGGCGCAGCTTCTTGTCGAGCGCCGACAGCGGTTCGTCCATCAACAGGATCGGCGGATCGTAGGCGAGCGCGCGGGCAAGCGCCACGCGCTGCTGCTGGCCGCCAGACAGGGCGCCCGGATGGCGATCGGCGAAATTTTCGAGGCGCACCAACGCCAGCATGTCGGCGACCTTGCGCTTGATCTCGCCATCCGGCCGGCGGCGCACGCGCAGCGGAAAGGCGACATTCTCGGCGACACTCAGATGCGGAAACAGCGTGTAGCGCTGGAAAACCATGCCGATGTTGCGCTTGTGCGACGGCACCGAAAGCAGCGACCTGTCCTCCAGGAGCACATCGCCCGAGCTCGGATCCTGGAAACCGGCGATGGCGTAGAGCGTCGTCGACTTGCCGGAGCCAGACGGACCGAGGAACGTCAGGAACTCCCCCTTGGGCACATCGATGGTGACGTCATGGACGGCGACGAAGGCGCCGAACGTCTTTCTTACCGCGCGTATGGACAGGAACGGTCGGGTCATCTGGACAATTTTCTGCGAAGGAGTGCGGTCACGATCATCAGGCAGAGCGTCAGGCCGACGAGCAGGCTGGAGGCGGCGGCAACGACCGGGCTGAGGTCGGCGCGCAGGCTGCCCCAGATCTTCACGGGCAAGGTCTGCAAGGTCGGGCTTGCCATGAAGATCGCCACCACGACCTCGTCCCATGAGGCCAGGAAGGAGAAGATCGCCGCCGAGAAGATGCCGATCCTGATCGACGGCAAGGTGATCCTCAGCCGCGCCTGCAGCGGGCTGGCGCCGCAGACGATGGCCGCGTCCTCGATGGATTTGTCAAAACCCTCGAGCGCGGCAGTGATCGGGATGATGGCGAAAGGCAGCGCCAGGATGGTGTGGGCGATGACGAAGCCGACCGTGGTGCCGGCGAGACCGATGCGCAGGAAGAAGGCGTAGATGGCGATGGCGAACACGACCACCGGCAGCACCATCGGCGTCAACAGCAGCCCGCGCAGGACCTGGCGTCCGCGAAACTCGCCCCTGACCAGGCTGAAGGAGGCGAACAGGCCGATGATGACGGCGAGGATGGCGGCCATGGCGGCAATCCGGGCGCTGGTTAGCGCTGCATCGATCCAGGTCGGGTCGGCCAGCAATTGCTGGTACCATTTCAGCGTCCAGCCGGGCGGCGGGAAGGCCAGCCAGCGCGATGAGCCGAATGACAGGAGCACGATGAAGACCACCGGCAGCAGCAGGAAAGCCGCGACTGCCGCCGTGAAGCCGACAAGCGCCACGCGCAGCCACCCGAGCCGGTCGTAGTCGAGCAGCATCCTCAGATCCCTCCGCCGGAGCGCACTGGCGCTGACCAGCCGAAGCTGGATCGTGTAGAGCGCCATGGTGACGACGAGCAGGACGAAGGCAGCCGCACTTCCGAGCCCCCAGTTGAGCAGCGACTGCACCGTCTGGGCGATCATTTCGGCCAGCATCATGTTGGATGTGCCGCCGAGCAGGGCAGGCGTGACGAAGTAGCCAAGCGACATGACGAAGACCATCAGCCCGCCGGCGGCGATGCCGGGAAGCGACAGCGGCAAGAGGATGCGGCGGAAGGCCTCGAACGGGCTTGCGCCGCAAAGGGCTGCCGCGCGCAGCGTCATCGGGTCGATCGCGCGCAGCGTACCCACCAGGGGCAGGATCATGAAGGGCAGCATGATGTAGACCATGCCGATGGTGACGCCGGCCAGATTGTTGATAAGCGGCAGCGGCTCATGGATGATGCCGAGGCCCATCAGCGCCCGGTTGATCACCCCGGTCCGCTGCAGCAGCACCATCCACGCATAGGTGCGGGTAAGAAGGTTCGTCCACATCGACAGGATGATGATGCCGAAGACGATCGAGCCCAGGGCGGGCGGCATGATCGCCAACATCCAGGCAACGGGAAAAGCCACCAGGATGGTGACGGCGGTGACGACCGATGCGACCAGGAAGGTGTTGAGGAACACCCGCACATAGGTGCCGCTGCCGAACAGCGTCGCATAGTTCTGCAAGCCCGGTTCGGGATCGGTGACGCTACGCAGCAGCAGGGCGACCACCGGCACGATGAAGAACAAGCCGACCAGGAGAAGGGCCGGCAAGGCGCTGCCGCTGCCGGCCGGAAGGCCGGCGACCGAGCTGCGTCTGAAAGAACTTCCCTGCATCGAGCGGTCCTGTCTCGAAACGGGGCGCGCAAGCCGCGCCCCGTCAACCCGGCTACGGTGTTACTTGGTCTGCCAGGCATACCAGCGCGTGGCGATCTCGTCGCGATGCTCGGCCCAGTAGTTCATGTCGAGGTTGATCTGGCCCTCGACATGGGCATCAGGCAGGGCCTTGACGGCATCGGCCGGCATCTCCGCCTTTGCCTTGGTGTTGATGGGCGCATAGCCGCTTGCCTCGGCGAATTTCGCCTGGCCGGTCGGGCTGGTGGCGGCGGCGAGGAACTTCATCGCACTGCCCTTGTTCTTGGCACCCTTCGGCACGACGAGCACGTCGGCTGCGGTGAGGTTCTGGTTCCAGGCGACACCGACATCGGTGCCATCCTGCTGGAGGGCAAAGACGCGCCCGTTCCACAGCTGGCCGAAGGCAGCTTCGCCGGAAGCAATCAGCTGCTGCGACTCGGCACCGCCGCCCCACCAGACGATATCGGGCTTGATGGTGTCGAGCTTCTTGAAGGCACGGTCGAGATCGAGCGGATAGAGCTTGTCCGCCGGCACGCCGTCGGCCAGCAGTGCGATCTCGATGACGCCCGGCGCCGACCATTTGTAGAAGGTCCGCTTGCCGGGAAACTTCTTGGTGTCGAACATGTCGGCCCAGCCGGCCGGTTCGCCAGTGACTGTGCCCTTGTTCCAGGCGAGCACGAAGGAATAGTAGAAGCTGCCGACGGCATGCTCATTGCTGAAGCGCGGGTCGAGATCGGCCTTGGGCACGACCGCATAGTCGATCGGTTCCAGCAGCCCGTCCTTGGCGGCCTTTATGGCGAAATCCATCTCCACGTCTACAACATCCCAGGTGACGTTGCCGGCATCGACCATGGCCTTGAGCTTGCCATAGTCGGTCGGCCCATCCTGCAGCACCTTGATACCGGAGCTGGCTTCGAAGGGGGCCGCCCAGGATTTGGTCTGCGCCTCCTGCGTGGTGCCGCCCCAGCTGGTGAACGCCATCTCATCGGCCTCGGCGGCTGTTGCCGTGAGCAGCCCGGCCAGCAGGCCGGTCAAAATCAGTTTCATGTCATTCTCCTCTGTTGGTCTGTTCTTGTTTGTCTCAGTGCACCTGCGTCCCGCGGTTCTCAGCGCATGACGAAGGGATCGGGGATCGGCTCGTCCGAGGTGTTGATCCAGACGGATTTCGAGCGTGTGTAGTCTCTGATGGCATCGAGCCCGCCTTCGCGGCCGAGGCCTGACAGGCCGTAGCCACCGAAGGGAACGAGCGGCGATACGGCGCGATAGGTGTTGACCCAGACGACGCCGGCATGGATGTCGCGCGCCATGCGGTGCGCCTTGCCGAGATTGCTGGTGAACACGCCGGAAGCCAGGCCGAAGGGCGTGTCGTTGGCGAGTGCCAACGCTTGCGCTTCGGTGTCGAAGGCAAGCACGCTAAGCACCGGCCCGAACAATTCCTCCCGCACGCAGGGCAGGTCGCTGCCGCCGGCGTCGATGATGGTCGGTGCGTAGTAGAAGCCGTCGCCGGCTGGCCTTGTTCCGCCGGTGACCAGCATGCCGCCCGCGGCAAGGCTTTCCGCGACAACCTTCTCGATCCAGTCGCGCTGGCGCAGCGTGGCGAGCGGCCCCATTTCGGTCGCCGGATCCTGCGGATCGCCGATGCGGATAGCCTCGGCCTTGCGCTTCAGCCGGGCGAGGAATTCATCCTTCACCGAACGCTCGACCAGCAGCCGCGAGCCGGCGACGCAACTCTGGCCGGTCGCGGCGAAAATACCGGCGACCACTGCGTTGGCGGCGCTGTCGAGGTCGGCGTCGGCGAAGACGACGACCGGACTTTTGCCGCCGAGTTCCAGAGTGGTGTAGGCAAGGTTCTCCGCCGTGTTCCTGACGACGGCGCGCGCCGTCGATGGGCCGCCAGTGAAGGCGACGCGCGAAACCAGCGGATGGCTGGTCAGGCGCCGGCCGCAATCCTGGCCAAAGCCGGTGAGGATGTTGACGACGCCTGGGGGAAAGCTGGCCTCATGAACCAGTTCGGCAAAGGCGAGCAGCGGCGCCGGGCCGTCCTCGGAGGCCTTGAGCACGATGGTGCAGCCGGCGGCAAGCGCCGGGCCGAGCTTGACGGCCGAGAGGAAGAGCTGCGAATTCCACGGCACCACTGCGGCTACGACACCGATCGGTTCGCGGCGGATGGTGACGTCGAGATCCGGCTTGTCGATCGGCACATGCGCGCCTTCGTGCTTGTCGGCAAGCCCGCCATAATAGCGGTAGTAGTCGCCGACATAGGTGATCTGGGCGCGGGTCTCGCGGATGATCTTGCCGGTGTCGCGGGTCTCGAGCTCGGCAAGTCGCCCAGCATTGGCGGCGACGAGGTCGCCGAGCTTGACCAGCAGCTTTCCACGCGCTGTCGCGGTCATCCTTCGCCATGGGTCTGAGCGCAGTGCGCGGTGCGCCGCCTCGACGGCACGGTCGACATCGGCTTCGCTCGCCGCCGGCATCTTCGCCCAGGCCGCGCCGGTCGACGGGTCGACACTGTCGAAAGTGGCGGATGGCTCGTCGAAGCGGCCGTCGATGAAGTTTCTGAAAACAGCGTCAGTCATGGGCTCGCGATCAGAGAAAGGCCGGCATCACCCGGTCGATGAACAGTTGCAGCGATTTTTTCTTGCGCTCGTGCGAAAGGCCGCTGTCGATCCAGATCGAATACTGGTCGTAGCCGAGCGCCTCATAGGCTTTCAGGCGGGCGATGACCTCGTCCGCCTCGCCGATCACCAGGTTCTGCCTGATCTTGTCAGGCGCGTATTGCGGCATGGCCGCGATCTCGTCCGCCGTCAGCGGCTCCAATATGCCTTGATGCACCGGCTTCTTGTTCTGGAACCAGGCGCCGAACTGGCAGTAGAAAGTCGACAGGTCCTGGGTGAGACGATCGGCGTCGGCCGCGTCTTCAGCGACGAAGGTGTGCATCAAAAGCATGATTTCCGGCCGTTCGATCTCGGGATGCGCGGCGCAGGCGGCGTTGAAGCGCTGCATCAGGCTCGTCACCTCGTCATCGCCGGAAGCCAGCGGCGTCACCTGCACCTTGCAGCCATTGGCGACGGCGAAATCGTGCGAGTTCGGATCGCGGGCCGCCACCCAGATCGGCGGGTAGGGTTTCTGCAGCGGCTTGGGCGAGGAGGTGGTGGCAGGGAATTGCCAGAACTCGCCGGAGAGTTCGAAGTCGCCGTCCCAGAGGCCGCGGATCGCCGGTATGATCTCGCGCATGCGCTGGCCTGCTCCCCAGGCGTCGAGGCCTGGAAAGATGCGCTGATATTCGTAACTGTAGGCGCCGCGCGCGATGCCGATGTCGAGCCGTCCGCCACTGATGACGTCGGCCATCGCGGCTTCGCCGGCAAGCTTGATCGGATGCCAGAAGGGCGCGATCACGGTTCCAGTGCCGAGGCGGATGCGGCTGGTTTTGGCCGAGAGATAGGCGATGTTGATGAAAGGGTTCGGCGAGATGGTGAACTCCATGCCGTGATGCTCGCCGATCCAGGCGGTCTCGAAGCCAGCCTGTTCGGCCATCAGGACCAGCTCCTCGAGCTCGGTCACAAGCTCGGAATGCGGCTTGGCCAGGTCCGAGCGTTCCATATGCACGAAGAGCGAGAATTTCATCCGTGGTCACCTGTATTGACGGTGGAATCGCTGGGTCTGGCGAGCGGCCGGACCTCACCTTCGACATCGTTGCCGACATAAACGCCGAATGCATCCACCGAGCATTCCCTGATATAGCGCGCGAGCATGGAGCGGATCGCCGGATCGGCGATCTTCAACCCTTCGATCGCGTCGATCTCGATGAGCCGGATGCCGCGATCGCTGGAAGCGGGCACGTCGAACGTGCCGCGATAGTAGACATGCGTGCGCGAAACAGCTCCGGCGTCCCAGACGGCGAACAGGAAGCCGAGCTGAGCCTCGATGGCCTTCGCCGCAAGCAGCCCTCGCAGGCTTTTACCATCACCGGCCGAGCCCAACCCTCGGCCGCGCGGCAGTTCGAAACCGTCCGCCGTTTCCAGGAACAGGATCCGGCCACCATTTTCGAGGATGGCGCCGACATCGGTGCCGGGCTGGGTGGCGGCGAGCGCATCCTGGCTGAGGCCGGGTGCGACATAGGCGCCGCGGCAATAGCCGAGCGGCTGCGCGGAATTGTGCTCGAAATCGCGGACGCGGCCGATGAGGATCGAATGGTCGCCGGCCTCGACCAGCCGCTCCATGTCGCAGTCGAAGGATGCGACGGAGCCGTCCAGCACGGGGCTGCCGGTCCGTCCCGGCCGCCATGCCACCGAGGCGAACTTGTCGGCCGCTTTCGAGGCGAAGATGCCGGACGCTGTCTTCTGACCTTCATTGAGGACGTTGATGGCGAAGCTCTTCGAGGTCGCGAAGACGGGATGGCCTGATGCCTTGTGGGCGATGCAGACGAGCACCAGCGGCGGATCGAGCGACACAGAGGTGAAGGAATTGGCGGTGAAGCCGCGCGGCTCGCCTTCGGGGCCGATCGTGGTGACGATGGTGACGCCGGTGAGGAAGGAGCCCAGCGCCCGGCGGAATTCGCCGCTGTCGAACCCTGTATTCGCCTCCGCAGTGCCGCTTTGCTCGATCGCTTCGCCCTCCGCGAGGAAGTCGACGATATGGCGCGTGGTGAGGACCGGTGCCGCGACCGCCATCATGTGCTTTTCGCCCGGCAGCACCGTGCAGCGGCCATGCGGCGCTAGGCGCGCCATGGCGGCCGACATTGCCGGCGATGAATTCCTGTCCTCGGAGCCGGTCATGAACAGCGCCGGCACGGCCAGCGTCGGCAGGCGGTCGGCGTGGTCGCCGTCGGCACGAGCGAACAGGCGATAGGTGCGGGCATAGCCTTCCGGGTCGACCGCGCTTAGTGCGGATGCCGTCTTCTGCGCTGCCGCCTCCAGCTCGGCCGGCACCGGATCTCCGAACCAGCGGGCAATGGTCTGTGCCGTGCCGGCCGTATCGCTGCGGCCGTTGAGCGCCACCGCGCGCTGGCGAACGGCTTCGGCCAGTTCAGGTGGACGCCGGAACACGGCATTCAGGGAAACGATGCGGCGGACGCGCTCCGGTGCGCGCAGCGCGAGTTCCAGGGCAACGAGTGCACCCATCGAGTGGCCGACGACGGACACCTTGTCGAGGCCGAGATGATCGAGCAGGCGAATGGCCTGGTCGGCGTAGTCGGCCAGTTCCGGGTGCTGCGGCGGCAGCGGCGACTGGCCGTGGCCGAGCATGTCGATGGCGATCAAGTCAAAGCCGCCGGCCATGCGTTCGATCTGCGGCTGCCAGATCGCGGCGTTCATGCCGACGCCATGGATGAACAGCACCGGCGTGCCCGCGCCGGCACGGATGAAGCCGGTGCCGTCGGGAGTTGTGCCCTGTCGAGCCCATGCGGAAGCGTCAGCCATGCACGTCCCCAAGCTCCTTGAGGTCCTGGTAGCGATCGCCGATGCGGTGATGCGGGCGGCCGCCGATCGACGCGCCAAGCGCGACCACCAGCTCGTTCGGCGCCGGCGCATCGCCGATCTGGAAATGCACGGTCAGGTAATGCGAGCGCCGTCCTTCGTCATTCTTGTCCATCAGCGGGATCATGATCGGCGTGTTCGGCCCGCCGCGCAGATTGGTGAAGGCAAGATAAGTCTTGGCGCCGACGGCGCGGCGATAATGGTTGCCGAAATGCAGTGTGTGGATCAGCGCCGAGGCGTGCTCGATCTCGCCCGACGTGCCGCAAATGGCCGCCTTGCCGTAGCCCTCGATCGCCTCGCCGGAACCGGCGATGGCAATGATCTCGCGGGTCAGGATCTCTCCCAGCACCGGCGCGCAGGCGCGGATTTCGGGCGACAGATCGTCGGTGAAACCGCGTCCTGCCCAGGGGTTCGCCAGCACCGCGGCGACGCCGATCAGGCGCAGCGGGCTGGAGGCAACCTTGCCACCTTCGATCAGCGTGTTCTCGGAATAGGTCACGATCTTGCGAATGGCAGGCAGCATGAAATCCTCGGGTCTGCGACGTCGCGGGACCATCCGATCCCTATATCATCTTATGGTATACCATGCTATGGAGCGCCAAGTACCTTGTCAACCGGGCATGGAATCTGTTTTGTGGCGGCGCAGGAGGCAACACAACACATGCCAGACGACACGCTTCGCATCGACCGCAGCGCCAAGACCTTGAGGACGCTGGCGCTGGAGCGCATGCGCGACGCAATCATGGATTTCCACTTCCAGCCTGGCGAAAGGCTGGTCGAGCGGCCGCTTTGCGACCAGCTTGGCGTCAGCCGTTCCGTCGTGCGCGAGGTTCTGCGGCAGTTGGAGGCCGAAGGGCTCGTGCAGATGATCCCTGGGCACGGGCCGGCCGTAGCCAGGCCGGACCTCGGCCGCACCGACGAGATATATGAGCTTCGGGCTCTGCTTGAGGGCATTGCGGCCCGCGCCTGCGCCTTGTCGGCGACCGACGAGCAGTTGGCGACGCTGGAGCGCGCGCTGGCCGACCTGTTCGAGGCCTGGGCATCGGGGACGCCGCCGGCGGTGATGCGGGCGACGACGAAATTCTACGAGGCGCTGTTCGAGGCCGCGGACAAGCGTGTCGCCTGGGAAATCGTCAGCGGGCTGAATGTCCGCATCAATCAGCTTCGTTCGATGACCATTGTCTCGACCAACCGGCGCGAAGCGGCGATCGCCGAGATGAACGAGATCATGGATGCGATCCGAGCGCGCAAGCCGGAAGAGGCGGAAGCCGCGGCGCGGCGCCATGTCGAATCCGCCTGGCAGATCGCCCGCACGGCGCTGCGGCCGCCGGCGTGAAGCCGGCTATGCACCGTTGGTCATGACCGCTCGCAACCAGGCCGTGATGGCATCGAAGTCAATCGGCTTGGTCGTGTCGACGTCGAAGAGCGGTCCGCGCCGCAGCGGCTCGGCGCGCCTGGCGAGCTCGATCAGTTCGGGGATATAGGCGGCACCGGGATGGCCGGCAGGACGTTGGTCGAGCCGGGCGCCATAACGCTCGGCAAGCACTTCGCCCGGCGCGTGGCACCAGATTTCGAAAGTCTGCTCGACGCCAGCCTTTCGCAGATGATCTTCGAGAACCTCACGCGGCTGGAAGCCGAACCAGGCGTCGACGACCACGGTGGTGCCGGCGGGGGCTTCGCCGACAACCGACCAGATCGCCTGGTAGCTGGCGCGGCCGAGCGTGCGGTTGAACAGGCGGTCGCCGCCGCCGAGCACTTCGAGGAACGGATTCTTGATCGTGTCGAGCGCCAGCAACGGCCAGCCCATGCGGTCGGCGATGCCGCGCGAGACGGTGCTCTTGCCGCTAGCGGGGATGCCGTTGACGAGCACGGCGCGCCGCGCGCGGCTGGACTGGACCAAGGGCGTAGCGGGAACGGCGTGCGGCTCCGCTGCCAGGGCCTGCAGGCCGGCACCGATGACGCCGGCGTCGTCGCCGAGTTGCGCGGCTTCGACCTGGCATTGGTACCAGGGCGCCAGCGCCGGAGCGCGGCCGAGTGCTGTATGTGCCGCCCGGCCAAGGCCGCCGCCAAGCAGCACCAGATCGGGATCAAGCACGGCAACGGCGGTGTCGATGGCGGCCCGCAGGGGGCTGGCCCAGGCGTCGAGTATGCCGCGTGCATGGACGTCGCCGGCCGCATCGCGGGCAAAGAGCTGATCGACAGAAATGTCGGCGCCGAGCCCGGCGCGCGCAATGTGACGGCCGAGCGCCGTACCCGAACTGGTGGTTTCGACGCAGCCGCGGCGGCCGCAGGCGCAAACCTCGCCATTGACGTCGACAGTGATGTGGCCGAGCTGGCCTGCTGTTGCCGAGCCACGCGTGATCCGCCGATCTTGAGCGACAGCGCCGCCAATGCCGGTGCCGATGGTGAACATGACGATGTTGCCATGGCCGCGCCCGGCGCCGAGCGCCATCTCGGCGGCCAACGCCATGTTGCAGTCATTGTCGATGACGACAGGCTTGCCGGCCATGTCTTCCAGGCGTTGCGCCAGCGCAACCGAGGCGAGGTTGACATAGCCGCCCGACAGGACCGCACCGCGCCGCGCATCGACGCGGCCGGGGACACCGACGCCGATGGCCTTCACATCAGGCGTGTCGAGAAGGCGCACCATGTCGGCGATGCGGCCGAGCACCAGCTCCGGGTCGGGCGCGCTTTTTTCGGAAACGCGCTTGAGAATTTCACCGGTGCCGGAAATGCGGGCGGCACGCAGATTGGTGCCGCCAATGTCGATTCCTATGCTGAGAGGCATGGCGTCCTGCGCGTGATCCAAACTAGATTATCAGGCAGCGGCTTTCTGGCGGTAGTGCCCGATCACGGCCTGGATCTCACGCAATCGCGGCACTGCGATTGTCTTAAGCCTTTCGCGCTGGATGTCACGGTCGAGCGAGATGCAATCCTTCCACAGCGAACGGCCGGCGATGACGCCAGAGGCGCCATTCTGCATGGCGATCTCGACCTGGCCGAGGAAGGTGGCGTGGTTGACGCCTGCCGAAAGCACCGCCCACGGCACCTCGCCAGCCATTTTGGTGATGTTGGCGCAGGCTTCTGGCGTTCCGGGGTAGGGAAGCTTCAGCACCTTGGCGCCGCAGTCGAGCGAAATCCTGGTGCCTTCTTCGACAAGCCATGGCGTCTTGGCCGCATAGTCCTCGGGGCTTTCCCCATCGAGCTGATAGGTCAGGAACTCGACGACCAGCAGCAGGTCCTCCTGCCCGAAATCGGCGATGCACTGGCGCAGGATGGCGATGTTGTGCTCATTGGCTTCAGGCTTGTCAGCCCTGAGATACACCATGATCTTGCCGCCGGTGCCGCCCAGCGCACGGACGCGGCGCGCGTCGATGTCGGGAACCAGGCGTGACAGGCGGTAGCCCTCGGGCGAGACGTCGAAACCGGAAGCGTCGAGGCCGATGAGCAGCGCCGTATCGCGGTTCAAGACGCCTTCGTCGACAATGCGCGGCACCGCGCAAAGCGGGTCGAGCAGCACGCAGGACGCGGCACTGGCAAGGTAGCGCGTGATGTCAGCCTTGGTGTCGCCGAGCATGTCGTTGGTGATTTTGGCCTGCTCGGCCGGATCCGACGCCAGCAAGGTCCGCATGCCGCCGCGCTGGTCGCAGGCAATGGCCACCATGGCCCCATCCTTGCCGCATATCTGCTGATAGCCGCGCAGTTCCGCGGTGGTCATCTTCGTCATGGTCTCAATCCGATGTTGGCGCTCTCTTGCCGAGAGCGCGGATCCCGTGAAAACAAGAATATTCGGTTCTGCCCGCCTTGCCGGCAGACAGGGAGATTTTGCCGAGGTGTTGCGCCATCCGCCCTCGCGAACAATGCCTCGCCGGCCTTGCGACCAGGGATCGGCCGCAAGTTGCGAGTTGGCTGGATTTGCGCGATAACTCCCGTCGGCGTATACCTGTGTAACACGTTGCTGAAAGGAATTGCAAGCTGTCTGTTTCCCCCATCCAGGATGCGGCCGCATCGCGGACGATGCTGCATACGGTTGCCAAGCTGCATTATGTGGAAGAGCTGTCGCAGGTCGACATTGCGCGGCAGCTCGGTGTCTCCACCGCGACGATTTCGCGCCTGCTGCAGCGGGCGCGGGCGGAAGGGATCGTGCGGATCGAGGTTCTCGACCTGGCGACGCCGGAGGACATCACCAGGCAGCTCATCGATGGCTTGAAATTGCGGGATGCAGCGGTGGTGGAGACGCCGGTGGCTGGCACGCTCGCGGCGCTCGCGGCGCCGCTTGGCGGTCTGCTCAGGCAGGCGCAATTGATGGCGGGCGCCGTCGTCGCCATCGGCTGGGGACGCGCCGTGCGCGAGGTGATCCGCGCCGGCCTGCCGCGCATGCCCGGCGTGCTGACCGTGGCTGCCACCGGCGGCATGCAGCAGCAGGCGGCGCATTTTCAGGTCAACGAGTTCGTGCGGCTTGCCGCCGAGGAGTTTGGCGGCACGCCGCACTTCATCCATGCGCCCTATCTGCCCTCCAGCGAATTGCGTGAGGTCTTCCTGCGCGACACCGCTATCCGCGATGCCGTTGCGCTGTGGGAGAGGACCGATGTCGCCATCGTCGGCATCGGCCTGCCGCATGCCATCAATGCCCCCGAGGCAAGTGCCGCCACGCCGAGTGAGCAGGCACTGGTTCATGCGGCCGGCGACGTGCTTCGCCACTACTTCGATGCCGAGGGCACGCTGATCGCCTGGGAAGGCGAGAGCCGGATGATCGCCATGTCGCCGGCGCAGCTGCGCGCCGTGCCGCTGGTCATCGGCCTTGCCGCGTCGCCGGAAAAGGCGACGGCGATCATTGCCGCCGTTCGCGCCGGGCTGATCAACACACTGGTGACGGACACCAAGACGGCGCAGGCCATCCTCGCGGCGCTCGCGTAGCGATAGAACGGGCAGGACGCTACCGCGATTGGTGGCTCTGGGGGGATCCAAGGCGCTGCCACGAAAACCAGTTGTGCCGCCGCAAGCCCCGGGCGATAGTTGGCCGGGGCTCTGCGGAGCAGTCGGATGTTCTACTGTGTGAAAGACCCGGCGCAGTCAGCTCGTAAAAACCGAGTTGCAATTTATTTCTGCAAAGTGTTACAAGTTCGAACGCCCGCCGGCAATGCGCGGCGTGGGGCACAGTTTGCCGGACCTTGCGGAGGCGGAGGAACGGGGCTGTGGCCAGGTGCGCCGGTCGGCTGACCGGCTGACATATCGACTGGAGGGCGCTTGGGAGGAGCTGCCCGCGAAAGGCAAACAGGCGTTCCCGGCCGTCGCCATCCGAAGGGATGACGGCCATTCCAATGTCACTTGCAACGGCAGATCTGCCAATAATGAGGAGGATGTCATGAAGAAGATTGTTGCCGCGCTCGCGGCGCTCGCCGTCAGTGCGACCGTGCTGATCGCGCCCGCACAGGCGCAGGACAAGAAATACACCATTGCGCTCATTCCGGGCCTGACCACCGATGGCTTCTACATCACCATGCGCAAGGGCGCCCAGGCGGCGGCCGACGCGCTTGGCGTGAACCTGGTTTTCCAGGGCGCGCCGGACTTCAACCCGGTCACCCAGGTGCCGGTGCTCGATGCCGTCATCGCCAAGAAGCCGGATGCGATCCTGATCGCGCCGACCGACAAGGTTCAGTTGGTCGAGCCGCTGCGCAAGGCCAATGATGCCGGCATTCCGGTCATCACCGTCGACACATTCATCGGCAGCGGCGTCTACCAGACCGGCGCCGGCGATGCCGATTTCCCGCTGGCCTACATTGCCTCGGACAACGTACTTGGCGGTGAGATCGCCGCTCGCGCCCTGGCCACCGCCATTGGCGACAAGGGCAAGGTCTATGTCTCGAACGTCAAGCCCGGCATCTCGACCACAGACCAGCGCGAAGAGGGCTTCAAGAAGGAGATGGCCAAGCATACGGGCATCACCGTTCTGGAGACCCAGTTCAACGACGACGACGCCAACAAGGCGGCCTCGCAGCTGCAAGCGGTGTTCGCGCGCAATCCCGACCTGGTCGGCGTGTTCGGCGCCAATCTGTTCTCGGCGCTGGGTGCGGCCAATGGAGTCAAGCAGGCCGGGCAGACGGGCACCGTCAAGGTTGTCGCCTTTGATGCTCCGACCAGCATCGTCGACAACATCAACACCGGCCTGGTCGACGTGGCGATCGCCCAGCATCCCGCCGAGATCGGCTATTACGGCGTCGTCTCCGCCTATGCCCACCTGACCGGCCATTCGATCCCGGTCACGATCGGCACCGGCTTCACGATCATGAACAAGTCCAACATCGCGGACCCGAACATCTCGAAGTATCTCTACTCCGAGTAAGTCAAGACCAGCTCGGCTCCTCCCGGTCCGCCGGGAGGAGCCTGTGCCGGGTCCTCGCCAGAGGCAGGACCTGTTTGAAGGCAGCCGCGCCGCGGAGTATCCATGACCTCGACATCACCAGCCCAGCCGGCCGACAAGCATGTCGCCCCTCAGGCCGATCACGGCGATCCAGCCAGGAGCCTGATCGCACGCATCGCGGAAGGGCGCGCCTGGCTGTTCCTTGCCGGCCTGATCATCTGTTTCGAGGTCTGGTCGAGGCTTGCCTTCGGCGCGACCTTCATGCTCAACCCGTTCAACCTGCAGTCCATCGCGATCTTCGCCGTGGCGCCGCTGCTGCTGGCGACCGGCCAGACCTTCGTCATCATTTCGGGCGGCATCGATCTCTCGCTCGGCTTCATCATGGGCCTTGCCGCCGTCATCGCCGCGCATGCCACCAACCTGGCGGGCGCGGCCATTCCGTTGCCGCTGGCCATGCTGGCCGGCATCCTTGCCTCGGTGATCGTTGCCGGCGTACCCGGCGTCATCAATGGCCTGCTCATCTCGCGGCTCAAGGTGCCGCCCTTCATCGGCACGCTTGGTATGTTCGGCGTCGCGCGCGGTGCCGCCTTCCTGCTCGCCGGCGGCACCACCGTGCCGGTGCAGAATTCCTGGTTCGCGCTGCTTGGCAACGGCAAGTTCTATGGCGTGCCCTATCTGGTGCTGATCACCGCGGTCTTCGTCATCGTGATGCACTATCTGCTCAGCCAGACCCGGTTCGGCCAGCACAATTATGCCATCGGCGCCAATGTGCAGGCGGCGCGTCGCGCCGGCATCGACATCAGGGGCCACATATTGCGGCTCTATGTGCTGTCGGCGATGTGCGCCGGCCTTGGCGGCGCGCTCTACGCCGCGCGCTTCACGGCGGGTGCGGCTCAGGCCGGCGAGCCCTTGCTGCTCGACAGCGTCGCGGCGGTGGTGATCGGCGGCGCCAGCCTGTTCGGCGGCTCCGGCACCATTTTCGGCACGGTCGCCGGCGCGCTGGTGATCGCGGTCATCCAGTACGGGCTGGTCTTCGTCAATGTCGAACCGTTCTGGCAGTTCATCGCCGTCGGCGTCGTCATCATAATTTCCGTTCTTATCGACCAGGCGCAGCGCCGGTTCAGTGGAGCCCGTCAGGATGAATAGCAGCCACCAGACCACACCTCTGCTGGAAGTCCGCAACCTCTCCAAGCATTTTGGCGCCGTGCGTGCGCTCAACGACTTCTCCATGGCCGTGCGGCCGGGCGAAGTGGTGGCGCTGGCCGGCGACAATGGCGCCGGCAAGACGACGCTGATCAAGGCGATATCGGGCGTGTTCCAGCCGACGGGCGGCGAAATCCTGCTGCGGGGTCAGCCGGTGACGTTCGCGACGCCGCAGGAGGCGCGCGAAAAGGGCATCGAGACGATCTACCAGGATCTCGCGCTCGCTGACAATCTGTCGATAGGCGCCAACATCTTCCTTGGCCGCGAACCGATGCGCAAGGCGTTCGGCTTCCTGCCGGTGCTTGACCGCAAGGCCATGGCCGAGGCCGCCAAGGCTACGATGGGGCGGCTGGATTTCCATGTCAGCCGGCTCGAGGCTCCGGTCAGCAATTTCTCCGGCGGCCAGCGCCAGGCCGTCGCCATCGGCCGCGCCGTCTACTGGGATGCGCAGATCCTGATCATGGACGAACCGACCGCTGCCCTCGGCGTGCCGGAGCAGCGCAAGGTGATTTCGCTTATCCACCAACTCAAGGCGCAAGGGCGCGGCGTGATCTTCATCTCGCACAATCTGCAGGACATATTTGCGGTCTCGGACCGCATCGTCGTGCTGCGGCGTGGTGTCCAGGCCGGCGAGCGCAAGATCTCCGAGACCAACCATGATGAGGTCGTCAAGCTGATGGTCGGCGGCTAAGCTGTGCCGATATTCAGGTGATGCCGGTCTGCAAACGACGGCTTCCTGCGCTTCCGGTGCTCACGTACTTTAAGTACGCTCCGCTCCGGTTCTCGAAAGCCGCCATTCTCGGCTCGGCCTGACCTGAATCTCGACACACCTTAGATCGTTAATGCCTAGCGTGAGTCCCGATTGGTCAGCGCAATGTGGCAGCAGCCGGAACCGTGGCCCGGGGTCCAGGTGACATTGTCGAAATGCACGCCGGTCGCCTCGAACAGGCCGCGGTCGAAGGCGCCGGCGATGCGGCAGAGCGTGGCGAGCTTTTCGTCGCCAACGCCGGCCTCGACCCAGGCGTCCTTCAGCGGGCAGCGCTTGACCTTGAAGGCGATGCGGTCATCGCCGCGCTCGACGTCCGTCGGATACATCAGGCCGCCATCCGGGCTGACCGCCAGGAAGGCCTCGCCGATGGCGCGCGCATCGTTGGCGCCGAAGCTGGCGAAGGCGGCCGCTGCCACTTCCTTGCCGCGCTGCTCGATGGCGCGGATCATGATCGCCTCGGCCTTTTCAGGGCCTAGCTCTCCGGCCAGCTCTTCGAGGAACAGGCGGTAGAGATCGGCGCGGTTACGGAAGGCGGAATCGAGTTCGCGCGACAGCTTTTCGGCTCTGGCTTCGGGGTCGGTCATGACGTCTTGGTCCTGTTCAATCTTGGTGCTGCTGCCACCAGCGCCTTGCCGATGGCCGATTGCGGTGCGTCGATCACGGTTCGGGCATCGCCGCTCTCGGCAATGCGCCCGGCATCGAGAAGGACGACACGGTGGGCGATGGCACGGACAACGCCGAGATCATGGGAAATGAAGAGATAGGCGATCCGTTCCTGCCTCTGCAGGTCGAGCAACAGGTCGAGGATCTGTCCGCGCACCGAGACGTCGAGCGCCGACACGGCCTCGTCGAGCACGATCAGCGACGGTTTCGTTGCGATGGCGCGGGCGATGGCGACGCGCTGCCGCTGGCCGCCGGAAATCTCGTGGATGGCGCGGGGCGCAAGCTCCGCCGATAGCCCAACGCGTTCAAGCAAGGCGGCGATGCGGCCCGGGCGCTCGGCGCGGGAGGCGATGCCGTGGATGCGCAAGGGATCATCAAGCACGCGCGCCACCGTGGCGCGCGGATTGAAGGCGGCAAGCGGATCCTGGAACACCATTTGCAGGCGTGCGCGGCGAGCGCGCAGGGCAGCGCCTTGCAAAGCCAGGAAATCATTGCCCTCGAATTCGATGCGGCCAGCATCCGGCTCGATCAGGCGCAGCACCAGCCGGGCGACCGTCGATTTGCCGCTGCCGGAGGGGCCGGCCAGCGCCAGTGTTTCACCGGGCTCGATATGAAAGGAGACATCGTCGACTGCGACGACGGTGTTACCGCCGCGACGGTAGCGTTTGGTGAGGTTGGACACTGCGAGCAGGCTCATGCGTGCAGCCCGGCCCGGTTCAGCAAGGGTGCGGCGTCGAGGCCGATATGGGCGTCCAGCAGGGTGCGGGTGTAGGCTTGCGTTGGGGCCCCTACAATCTGCGCCGTGGTGCCAAGCTCGATCAGCTGGCCATGGCGGAAGACGGCGATGCGCTCGGCGAGTTCGGCTGCCAGCGCAATGTCGTGGCTGATGAACAGCAGCGTCATGCCATCCTCGGCCACCAGCTGCCGAATCAAGCCAACAATCTCGGCCTGCACGATGGTATCGAGCGCGCTGGTCGCCTCGTCGGCGATCAGCAGTTTCGGCCCGGCCGCGATTGCCGCGGCGATCGCCACGCGCTGCTTCTGGCCGCCGGACAGCTGATGCGGGAAGGCATGCAGGGCGGAGTCGGGGTCGGGCAGGCGGACGCGTTCGAGGAGGGTTCTGGCTTTTGCATAGGCCTGCGGCCAGGTGAGGCCGAGATGGGTGCGGGCGACTTCGGCGATCTGTTTGCCGATTGTCATGACGGGATCGAGGCTGGCGGATGGGTCCTGGAAGACGAAGCCGATGTCGCGGCCGAGGAGGGGGATTTTGCTGAGCTCGGATTTGGAAGGCTGGCGTTCCGTCACACCCCCCTCTGTCCTGCCGGACATCTCCCCCGCAAGGGGGAAGATCAGCAGCTTCGCCGACTGCTCACTTTCTGCAATGTTTGTGATTGGTGAAAGCGGAGACGAGGGCGCAATCTCCCCCCTTGCGGGGGAGATGTCCGGCAGGACAGAGGGGGCGCCTTAGCACCCAACGTTGACGATGTGTGTAAGAACCAATCGATGCGCCCTTCGATCCTGGCGCTCGCTGGCAGCAGCCCGGCAATCGCCAGCGCGAGCGTGCTCTTGCCCGACCCGCTTTCGCCGATGATGGCCAGACGCTCGCCAGCCATGATGTCGAGGCTGATGTTCCTCAGCGCCGACACCACGTTGCCGTCGCGGCGGTAGGTCACCGTCAGATCGCGGGTCGACGCCAGCACGGTCACGACAGGCCTCTCCTGACCGCCGTCGTCTCGACAATGCCTTCACCTGCCAGATAGACGCCCAGCACCGTCAGCACCAGTGCTATGCCGGGGACGATCGACAGGAAGGGCGCGGTGCGTAGCACGGCGCGGCCTTCGGCGATCATCCCGCCCCAGGTGACCCTGTTGGGGTCGCCGAGGCCGAGGAAGGACAGCGCCGCTTCGGTGAGGATCGCGGCGGCGACGATCACCGATGACATCGCCAGCACCGGCGGCAAGGCGTTGGGCAGCACCTCGCGAAAAGCGATTTCGAGCGGATGCATGCCGATGGCACGCGCAGTTGCGACATAGTCGCGTTCGCGGATGGAGAGGACTTCGGCGCGGGCAATTCGCGCCGGCCCGGTCCAGGTGCCAAGCGCTATTGCCGCAACGACGACGCCGAGCGACGGCCCGACGACGCTGACGAAGGCCAGCGCCAGCAGGAAGCTCGGCACGGTCTGGAAAGCGTCGGTGATGCGCATCAGCACCTCGTCGACGAGGCCGCCAGCAAAGCCGGCCAGCGTGCCGACCACCGCGCCGATGGCGAGTGCCGCCGCCGCTGCCGCTAGCCCGACGGCAAGCGAGGTACGAGCGCCATGGAACAGCTCGGCCAGCACGTCACGGCCGAGCCTGTCGGTGCCGAGCGGCAGCGACCAGTCCTGGAACGGCGGCAGCAGCGCCGGTCCAGCAATGGCTTGTGGATCGCCGGGGAAAAGCAGCGGCGCGATGAGCGCCATCGCTATCAGTGCGGCCAGAAGGATCGCGCCGGCAACCGCCTCGGGCGCGCGCAGAAAACGGCGGAGCGGGTTCATGCGCCGGCCTCGCTGGCGCCAACGCGCGGATCGAGGAAGGCATAGGCGATGTCGACGAGCAGGTTGATGACGATGACCAGGACGGCGCTGACGAGGATGATCCCCAGCAGCAAGGGCGTGTCGCGCGAAGCCACGGCTTCCTGCGCCAGCCGGCCGAGGCCTGGCACGGAAAAGACACTCTCGATGACAACGCTGCCGCCCAGCATCTGCGCCGATTGCAGGCCGAGCATTGTGACCAGCGGCAGAAGCGCATTGCGGGCGACATGGGCGAGCACGATACGGCGGCGCGAAAGCCCCCTGGCGCGGGTGGCCAGGACAAAATCCTGGCGCCAGACCTCGGCCATGCCGGCGCGCATCATGCGCAGATAGAGCGCGAGGTAGATGAAGCCGAGGGCTGACACCGGCAGGACGAGATGGATGGCGATGTCGGCGGCGCGGTCGAGGCCGGTCTTGTCCGAGGCCAGCGTCTCGATACCGCCGATCGGCAGCCAGCGCAGGTCGACGGCGAAGATGACAATCAGCACCAGGCCGAGCCAGAAACCCGGCACGGCATAAAGCGCCAGCGAGCCGATCGACAGGAAGCGGTCGCGGAAACTGCCGGGCCTGGCGCCGGCATAAATGCCGAGTGCCGAGCCGAGCCCGAAGGACAGCGCGGTGGCGCTGACCATCAACAGAAGCGTGTTGGGCAGCCGCTCGAGGATCACGTCGCGGATCGGCCTGGAGAAGGTCACCGACTGGCCGAGATCGAGATGCAGCAGCGCCCAGAGATAGTTGGCCAGCCGCGTCAGTTCCGACTGGTCGAGGCCCCAGCGATGACGCAGCAATTCGATCATGCCGGCATCGCCGCCGGTCGAGACGATGTAGGCATCGACCGCATCGCCTGGGGCGGCTTCGAGCAAAAGGAACGTGCCGATGACGACGATCAGCAGCACGAAGACGCTGCCGACGAGGCGACGGCGGATGAGGGTGAGGGCCCGGGTCATGGGGGCGTCGGTGGGTTGGCGATACGCTGGTTAAGACTGCGCCTAGGCACCCCCCTCTGTCCTGCCGGACATCTCCCCCTCAAGGGGGAGATTGGCTGTCATTTTTGGCTTCGCCAATCTTCAACGTTGAAGAATTCGCGGGACAGACAAGCTGCTGATCTCCCCCCTCGAGGGGGAGATGTCCGGCAGGACAGAGGGGGGCCTCGTAGAGCTCGACGTCTACGATGATCTCGCGAACTTTCATCCGCGCGAATGTGTCACGATTCCAGATAGGTGTCCGCCCAGTTCGACACCGCCCAGCGCGGGTTGTTGGCGATGTTTCCGACCGTGTCGCGGGCGACGCTGATAAAGCTCCATTCGGCGACGTTGATCAGCGGCAGGTCGGTGGCCACTTCCTTCTGGAACTCCTTGTAGAGGTCGGTGCGGGCCGATGTGTCGAGCGTTTCCGAGGCCTTGGCGATCAGCGCGTCGAGCGCATCGTTCTTGTAGCCGCCCTGGTTGGAGAACGGCACGCCGTCCGGAATACCGCTCTGCACCAGGATGGTGGTCGAGATCGCCGGGTCGCCGCGAAACACCGGCGGACCGACGGCGAGGTCGAAGGCGTGGTCGGTGTAGACGGCCTTGATGTGCGCGGCCGAGTCGTTGTTGACCAGTTCCGCGTCGATGCCTATTGCCGCCAGCGCCTGGCGCAGATAGTCGCCGAACTGCTTGGTCTCGTTGAAATAGGGCGCCGGCAGAAGTTTGAGCGTAAAGCGCTTGCCGTCCGGGCCTTTCTTGTAGCCGGCTTCGTCGAGCAGTGCGTTGGCCTTGGCGACATCGAAGGCATAGGTCGGCACGTCGGCGGTGTAGAATTGCGGATCGTTCTTCGGCACCGGGCCGGTGGCGGTGGCAGCATAGCCGAGGAACACAGTCTTGACGACGAAATCTTTGTCGATGGCATGCGCGATCGCCTGGCGCACCTTGACATCGGCCAGTTCCTTGCGGCGATGGTTGATCTCGACGACGAGCTGATAGGTCAACCCTTCATAGCCCTTGGAGATCACCTTCAGGCCCGGCACCTTGGAGATGCGGTCGAGATCGGCCAGCGGCACGGCGGAGAAGGCGGCGAGCTGGATTTCTTCCGCTTCCAGCGCGCTCGCAGCCGACGTGCGGTCGGGCAGAACCTGGTAGATGATCTCGTCGAGATAGGGCTCGTCCTTGCCCCAGTAATCGGTGTTCTTGGTCAGCCGGTAATACTGGCCGGCCTTGTACTCGCCGAACTTGAACGGCCCGGTGCCGATGGGGGCGTTGTTGGCCGGGTTGTCCTCGATCTTGCCGACCTCGTAGATGTGCTTCGGCACGACGCTCGACAGCGCCGGCAGCGCGTTGCGGATCAGCTGGAACGGCGTCGGCTTGGCGAATTTGAAGACGGCGGTGAGATCGTCCGGGGTGTCGACGCTGGCCAGATCCTTGAACACGGTGCGGCCGAGATTCTGCAGCGGCTTCCAGATCTGCAGCGCCGAGAAGGCCACGTCGGCGGAGGTGAACGGCTTGCCGTCATGCCATTTGACGCCGTCGCGCAGTTTGAAGGTCACCGAGAGCCCGTTGGCGGCGCCTTCCCAGCTCAGCGCCAATCGTGGCGCGAGCCCGTCCTTGCCGTCGAAGGAGGCTTCGGCCAGCGTCTCGACGATCTTGCTGGAGATGAAGAAGACGCCGTTGGAGGCGACGATCGCCGGGTTGAGGTTGCGCGGTTCGGAATCAGCGGCAAGCACCAGCCGGCCGCCCTTCTTTGGTGTCTGCGCCCAGCCCAATGTCGGCATGGCGGTGGAGGCCAGCAGCATTGCCGAGCCGGCAAGCATTTTGCGTCTGGAAATCGTGAAACCTGACATGATCGAACTCCGTCCTCTCCGCGACCCGATCGGCGCGACAACACCCCTCGAATGCCGGCATCGGCATTCTTGCGGTGGTGATTATGAGCCTTGCCGAGGGTTTCGCCAGAGACGGAATTGGCGCATCCTTGCTTGGCTTTGAAATTTTCGTCCGCTGGACCAGTTCAAGAGAACGGGTTCAATTCAACCAATCTGGTAGGACCAGATTTCGCGAACAGGCAACGGATGACGACTTGGTGACCGCTCGACCGCACTGTTCGTGGATTTCTGGCTAGACCAGAGTGAGCAAAATGGTGCAGATTTAATCCACAGCCTAGGGATTGGGAGCGGAACAAGGTCGATCCCAGGCAATTCAGGGAGAGAGAGATGAACATTGCGCCGGGCAAAAGTGCCGTCAGCACTATTCCGTTCGACGAGGCGAGGGTCGACCGGCTGATGGAGGAGGCCGGCATAGATGTGCTGCTCGCCACCTCCAAGCACAACACGCAATATCTGCTGGGCGGCTACAAATTCATCTTCTTCGCCGCCATGGATGCGATCGGCCACAGCCGTTACCTGCCGATCGTCGTCTACGAAAAAGGCGGGCCGGATCACGCGGCCTATATCGGCAACCGCATGGAAGGCGGCGAGCACCAGAACAACCCGTTCTGGACGCCGACGCTGCACGCCGCCTGCTGGGGCACGCTCGATGCCGCCAACCTCGCGGTCGAACATCTGCAGAAGATCGGCAAGGCCGGCGCCCGCATCGGCATCGAGCCCGGCTTCCTGCCTTCGGACGCCTACACGCTGATCCGCAAGGCATTGCCGGACGCCAAGCTGATCGATGCGACCGCGATGCTGGAAAGCATGCGCGCCATCAAGACCGATGCGGAATTGGAGAAGCTGCGCACGGCCTCCGAACTGATCACCGATTCCATGCTGGCGACCATCGCCTGGGCGCGCGAAGGCACGACCAAGGCCGAGATGATCGAGCAGATCAGGCGCGAGGAGACCAATCGCGGTGCGCATTTCGAATATTGCCTGCTGACGCTGGGCTCGAGTCACAACCGCGCCGCCTCGCCGCAGGCCTGGAAGAAGGGCGAGGTGCTGTCGATCGATTCCGGCGGCAACTACCACGGCTATATCGGCGACCTCTGCCGGATGGGCATTCTGGGCGAACCGGATGCCGAACTCGAGGATTTGTTGGCTGAGGTCGAGACGGTGCAGCAGGCAGCGTTCTCGAAGGTCAAAGCGGGTACGCTGGGCGGTGACATGATTTCGCACGCCGAAGGTGTACTGAAGGCTTCGAAGGTCGCGCCTTATACGGATTTCTTCGCCCACGGCATGGGCCTGATCACGCATGAGGCGCCGTTCCTGATGACCAACCATCCGGTGACCTATGAAGGCACCTATGCGGCCAAGCCGCTGGAGAAGAACATGGTGCTGTCGGTTGAGACGACGATGCTTCACCCGACGCGAGGGTTCATCAAGCTGGAGGATACGCTGGCGGTGACGGATGCTGGTTATGTGATGTTTGGCGATCGGGGCAGGGGTTGGAACAGGGGTGGGACCGCCTAGCCGGTATTGAAGGGTGCTGCCCTCTCACCCGGCTTGCCGTCCGAATTGCGAAGGGCAATTCGGGGCAATCCGACCTCTCCCCGAGGGGAGAGGAGGGCCGGCGCGAACGCCAGCCTCTTCTCCCCTCGGGGAGAAGGTGGACGCGAAGCGGCCGGATGAGGGGGCCTCCCCGGAAATTGAGCGGATGGGAGGAAGATCACTTCCCCGCCGGCAATAACCTAAAATCCGGCAACTCCCGTAACACCAGTTCCGGCCCAGCCGGCGAATAGACGACGAAGAGCTGCATCGGCCCTTCACCTGTGTTCAGCGTCGAATGAAACCGGCTTTCCGGCACGTAGATGGTGCAGCCGGGGCCGACCTTGGCGACCACCGGATTGCCCTGCTCGTCCTCGACCATCTGTTCGCCGTGACCCGAGATGACGAAGATGATTTCCTCCGCGCCCGGATGGTTGTGGCGGGTGTGGCCCTTGCCGGAAGGCAAGTCGACGACGCCACCGGAAAAGCGCGTGGCGCCGTTCACTTCCGGCGCCACCGTCAGCGCCAGTCTGCCCCAGTCGAAGCCGAAGGCGCTGACGTCCTTCGGATAGACAAACACCTTGCTCTTGTCGGTCATATCCTCATCCCTTCTTCTTCTTCTGGTCATGCAGCGTAACGGCCTTGAAATCGGCCGTCTGCCTGGCAATCGCCGCTTCCGCCGGCAGCCGCTCCATCGAGCTTGCGCCATAGAAGCCATGCAGGCCTTTGCAACGGTCGAGGATGTAGCGGGCGTCGTCCGGCATCGAGATCGGGCCGCCATGGCAGAGCAGGATGACATCCTTGCGCACCGATCGCGCGGCGTTGGCAATGGCGTCGATCTCGACAACGCAGTCGTCAAGCGACTTGGCCGAGGTGGCGCCGATCGAGCCGCCTGTGGTCACGCCCATATGGGCGACGACTATGTCGGCGCCGGCCTTGGTCATGGCGCGCGCCTCGTCGGGATTGAAGACATAGGGGGTGGTGAGCAGATCGAGCTTGTGCGCTTCGGCGATCATGTCGACCTCGAGCCCGAAGCCCATGCCGGTCTCTTCGAAACTCTGCCGCATAGTGCCGTCGAACAGGCCGATGGTAGGGAAATTCTGCACGCCGGAAAAGCCCATCGTCTTCAGCTCTGCCAGAAGCAGCGGCATGATGACGAACGGGTCTGTGCCGTTGACGCCGGCCAGCACCGGCGTGTGTCTGACCACCGGCAGCACCTCATAGGCCATTTCCTTGACGATCTCGTTGGCATTGCCATAGGCGAGCAAGCCGGCGGCCGAGCCGCGCCCGGCCATGCGGTAGCGGCCGGAATTGTAGATGATGATCAGGTCGATGCCGCCGGCCTCCTCGGCCTTGGCCGACAGGCCGGTGCCGGCGCCGCCGCCGACGATCGGCACGCCCTTGTCGATCATTCCCCTGAATTTCTTCAGTATGTCCTTGCGCGGTATTGCGGGCATGTTTTGGGACCTCAGTGTCTGGCGATGTCGAGAAAGGCGGCGGTTGCCGCCTGGGCGAATTCGGGGTCGTTGATGTGCAGCGGCAGGCGGGTGACACGGCGGGTGGCATTCGGCTTGATGGTGCGCTCGATGGCTTCGAACAAGACGGCGTCGGCTTCCGGATCGAAGAAGGCGCCGCCTTCAATGTCGAGCGCCGAGACGCCTTTCTCCGGAATGAGGAAATGCACCGGCCCCTCGCAGAGGGCGAGCCTGGTGCCGATCCATTCGCCGATCCCCCGGCATTCCTGCGCCGTCGTGCGCATCAGCGTGACGTTGGGATTATGCTCGTAGAGCAGTCGGCCGCGATAGCGTTCCGGAATGGTCGAGGGCGCCCAGAAATTCACCATGTCGAGCGCGCCGACCGACCCGACATAGGGCAGCTTGCCGCAGGCAATCGCGCCGAAGCGATCCTCCGTCGCCGGCAGCACGCCGCCGAACAGCAGGTCGCACACCTCGGTCGTGGTGATGTCGATGATACCGGACAGCAGACCGCTATCGGCTAACTTCTCCATGCTGCGGCCGCCGGTGCCGGTGGCGTGGAAGACCACGCAGTCATAGGTCGAGCGAAGCTGGTCGGCGATGGCCGTCACGCAAGGCGTGGTGACGCCGAACATGGTGAGGCCGATCGATGGTTTGCCGTCGGGCGGCGGTGCAGGCCTGGCCGCCATGCCCGCTATCGCCTGGGCGGCATTGTGCAGCACGACGCGGGAGAGCCGGTTCAGCCCGGCCATGTCGGTCACCGACGGCATCATGATGATGTCGGAGACGTCGACATAGGGAGCGGTGTCGCCGGAGGCGAGCGTCGAGACCATGATTTTGGGCAGGCCGAGCGGCAGCGCGCGCATGCCCGATGTGATGATCGATGTGCCGCCGCCGCCGCCAATACCGATCACGCCGGATATGTCGTCGCGCGACTGGATGAAGCTGGTGAAGGCCGCGCCCATGCCAGCCACCGCCGTGCCGCGGTCATCTATGTCGAGCACGCTGCCGGCTCCACCTGGATGATGTGCCGCGACCTCGCGGGCCGGAATATCGACCGGCACGGTGGCGCCGCGCGTTCCGATGTCGACGCGGGCAATCGAATTGCCGGTGGCGGCAATCGCATCGGCCAGGAAGGCAAGTTCCTCGCCCTTGGTGTCGGCCGTGCCCACTACGTAGATGCGCTTCATCGCGTTTCTCCCGTCATCGGCTGACCGGCGCTGGACCGCCTGCCGCTCTTTTGCTTGGTCCTTCGGCAAGCGAAGGCCATTGCATTTTTTTGAGACGTGCGTATCGTATTGACATGGATGTCTCACGTCAACAAGCCGCCGTGAACGACGACGCCAAAGAGGCTGCCGAACGCGGTCCCCGTGCCCGCACGAGGCGGCTGATGCTGAAGACGGCAACAAGGCTGATGCAGGCGGGCGTCACTCCCTCGGTCAGCGAAGTCGCGGAGGCGGCGGAAGTGTCGCGCGCCACCGCCTATCGCTATTTCCCAAGCCAAGCAGCTCTGGTGCAGGCGGTGGTCGATGAGGGGCTAGGCCCGATACTCGACTGGCGATCCGATTCGTCCGATGCCGAACGCCGCGTGGCGGAGTTGATAGACAGCGCGATGCCGCGCATCGAGGCCTTCGAGGCAACGTTCAAGGCAGCGCTGAAATTGTCGCTGGACCAATGGGCGCGCGGGCAGGCAGGCACGCTGGGCGGCGAGCCACCCTTCACCCGTGGCCATCGCATGGACCTGCTGGAGGATGCGCTTGCGCCACTGAGGGGCGAGCTGCCGCCGCGCGAATTCGAGCGCCTAGCGCAGGCGCTGTCGCTGATTTTCGGCGTCGAACTGCTGATTGTGCTGAAGGACATCTGGGGCCTGGACAGCGGCAAGACCCTGGCCGTCGCCCAGTGGGCGGCCTCAGCGCTGGTGCGGCAGGCGCGACTCCGAACGCCATCCTGACCAGGGGTGGTGGCGGCGTGAGTTGGGCATGGAGGAGGGCTGGACGAAGGCGGATGCAGGATATGAGACTTCTCCCGATGCGGACCGATTGGGGGGGCGTCGAGGGCAATCCGGGGAGGTCGCCGCGGTAGCTCGGAGCGAATCTGGTTCGACCAGATTTGAAGGTCGGCGATTTCAGTAATTTTGAGGATTGGCGTTTTGCGAACGGGATGAAGGTGGAGAACTGCCAAAAATGAAGGAAATACGAACATATAGCGGACGTTTTCAGCTTATTTTGGTGACGGCGAATTTCAAGAAAGCGCTTGACGGGCATCTTAAATTGGTAATACCAGATTAGGAAAGAAAAGGCGGATCGGGAATGACAGCCGCAGTCCATTTCGGGAGGGCGAGGAGGATCATACGGATGGCGCGTGTTCCGTCCGCACGAGGTGGCGCATCGTGACGCAGACGTCGCCTCGCGCCAGTGCCGGCAAGGGGATTGCGCTGCGCCTCGATGGGCTCAGCAAGGCCTATGGATCCGTGCGCGCCATCAACGACCTGAGCTTCGCCGTCGACGAAGGCCGCTTCTTCGTACTCTTCGGGCCGAGCTCGGTTGGCAAGACGACGACGCTGCGCACTATCGCCGGCCTCGTCCAGGCCGACTCCGGCACGCTTGAGATCGGCGGCCGCGACATGACCCATGCGCCGATCGCCGGCCGCGGCATCTCGATGGTCTTCCAGTCTTTCGCGCTTTACCCCCACCTCACGGTCTACGACAATCTCGCCTATCCGCTGCGCGAGGAGAAAGCCGCGCGCGCCGAGATCGACAAGCGGGTGAAAGAGACCGCCGAGATCCTGAAGCTGACACACCGCCTGAAGGCCAAGCCGGCAACCCTGTCCGGCGGAGAGCAGCAGCGCGTCGCGCTCGGCCGCTCCCTGATCCGCCGGCCAAAGATTCTTCTCCTCGATGAGCCGCTCACCAATCTCGACGCCAAGCTTCGGCACGAGACGCGCGCCGAGCTGAAGCGGCTGCACCGCCAGTTCGGCATGACCGTGATCTATGCCACGCCCGACGAGCTCGAGGCTCTCTCGATGGGCGAGACGATCGCCGTCATGCGCGATGGCGGCATCGTCCAGATCGGCACGCCGGACGAGCTTTACGAGCAGCCGATCCATACCTATGTCGCCAGCAAGATCGGCTCGCCGCACATGAATCTGTTCACGGCCTCGGTGCGCGCCGACACCAAGTCTTTCGACACGCCGCTCGGGACTCTGGTTCCGGCGACGGCGCCAAAGACTGCCGATGCCGGCGAGGCCGCGCTGATCGGCATTCGCCCGAGCGACATTCGGCTCGCCGCCAAGGGCGAAGCCGGGGTTGCCTCGAAGGTGCATCTGGTCGAACCGCTCGGCGACATCACGATCGTCTCGGTCGAGGCTGGCGGCGAGATGTTGCGCATGGTGCTGCCGGAAGCGATCGCCGCCAGCATCAGGACCGGCGATTCGGCATCGATCGCCATCGATAACAGGAAAATCCACGTCTTCCGCGCCGTGAGCGGCCAGGCAATGACCTGACGCGAACGGCGAGAAGCAATCCGGTTAACCAAGGGAGGAAACGCGAATGACGGCGATGACCAAAGTGAAAGGGCTAGCGACAGCCGCAAGCTTCGCTGCCACGCTACTGGTGGGAGGCGTGACCTATGCCTCTGCCGAAGAAGTGACGTTGACGATGGCGGTGCCGGATTGGCCCCCGACCCGCATTATGAAGAAGTTCTTCGACGAGCAGTACAAGCCCAAGTCTGGCAATACCGTGAAGCTCGATGTCGACTTCATTCCGTGGCCGGATTTCTACACCCGCGTCAACGCCTCGTTGACCTCGGGCGAAAAGAAGTACAACTTCATCGTGTCGGACTCGCAGTGGCTGGGCGCCTTCGTCGAAGGCGGCTACTTCCGCAAGATCAACGATCTCATCGATGCCGACCCGGAACTCAAGGCGACGATGGAGTCGATGCATCCCGCCGTGCTCAACGCCTACTCGACCTATCCCAACAGCACGCCGAACTACTACGGCTTCCCGCAGTTCCCGGACGTGCTGGTCACCTACGGCCGCAAGGACGTGCTCTGCAACGACGACGAGCAGGCCGCCTTCAAGGCGAAGTACAATGAGAAGCTGCCCTGCACCGGCGAAGAAATCGACGCCATGGACTGGAACACGTTTGAGCATGTTGGCGAATTCTTCCAGCGCAAGAAGGGCGACAAGCTCGCCGGCCAGGTGCTGGATGACGATTTCTACGGCATCGCCTATCAGGCAGGCAAAGGTTACGACTTCTCGACGAGCTCGGTCCACACGTTCGTCTGGGAGCATGGCGGCGGCATCTGGGATGAAACCAAGGCCCCGACCGGACATGCCGAAGGCGTCGTAAACTCCCCGAAGTCCATCGAGGGCATGGAGCATTTCCTCAAATTGCTGAAGTACATGCCGCCGGTGGTCAAGACCGGCACCATGGACATCTTCGTCTCGGACCAGTTGTTCCGTGAAGGCAAGGTGGCCATGAACATCGACTGGATCGGTCTCGGCGAAGCCTCGCTCGATCCCAAGACGTCGAAGGTTGCCGACAAGCTGGTGTTCGGATTGGCGCCAGGCCTGCGCGGCCCCGACGGCAAGGTGAATCGTACGTCACAGATCGGCGGACAGCCTTTCGTTCTCACCACCTGGACAACGCCTGAGCAAATCAAGGAAGCGGTGGGCTTCGTGAAGTGGTGGCTCTCGCCTGATATCCAGCACCAGTTCGCCGCCGCCGGCGGCCAGTCCGCGATCAAGTCGGTCTACAGCGATCCGAAGTATGTGACCTATCGTCCGTGGGACCGCGCCTGGGCGAATTCGCTCGACTGGCAGAAGGACATGTGGCACGTGCCGCAGTTCTTCGAACTGCTCACCCAGCAGCAGGACCAGTACGACCTAGCCATCACTGGCAAGCAGGACGCTAAGACCACCCTGGATAACATCGCCAAGTTCCAGGAGGACCTCCTGAAGAACGATGGCCTTATCCAGTAACCTTCCGACATAGCTGCGGGGAGCGGGCAAAAGCCGCTCCCCGTCATTGCCACGCCAGGCGCTCCATATTTCGGACTCCCATGACCGCTGTTTCAAGCACGCTGCTGACACCACGCCTTACCGCGGTTGTTGCCCACAACTGGAAACTCGCCATCGCTGTCGCTGTCGTCGTGTCGGCCATATCAATGGCGGGCTTGCCGGCGGCTGTCTCCTTCTGGGTGGTGGGCGCCACGGCGGCGTTGGTCGCGGCCGCATTTACCGTCAACGCGTATCGCCGCCACTACTTCGGCGCCTTGCTGGTCGCTCCCGCAATCGCCGTTCTGTTTGTGATGAATATCTTCCCCCTGCTGTGGTCGCTGGGCCTTTCGTTCTTCGCCTACCAGGCAAACCAGCAGACGATCCGCTTCGTCGGACTCGGGAACTACGTCCGGATCCTTACCAACGATCTCGCTGCTCACGCGACTTGGGGCGCGCTGATCAATACCGCCATGTTCGTCGTGTTCACCGTCTCCGCGCAGATGATCGTCGGCTTTCTGCTGGCCATCCTGTTCGCCAAGCAATTTCCGCTTCGCAAGTATTTGTTGATCCTGGTGCTGACACCGATGATGCTTTCGGTTGTCGCCTCTGGCGTGTTCTTCACCTACTACTATGATCCGACATTCGGGATTCTCAGCTACGTCATCAATTCCATCTCCGGCAACCAGTTCATCCTGATGAGCAACAAAGTCGGTGCCGTGGCGGGAATCGTTTTCGCCGACGCATGGATGTGGTCGCCCTTCGTCATGCTCCTTGTGCTGGCGGGCCTCGTCTCGGTGCCGAAATACCTCTACGAGGCTGCTGCCATCGACCGTATTTCCAGCTGGCGGCAATTCTGGATGATCACCTTCCCCTACATCCGCGGCCTTCTGATGTTGGCCCTTCTCTTCCGCACCATCGAGGCATTCAAGCTGGCGGATCTCGTCATCCTCCTCACCAAGGGCGGCAACGACACACTGACGATCTCCTATCACTTGATCCGCATCGCCAACGAGCAGAACAAGACGAGTGAGGGCGCGGCGATCTCCTATCTGATGCTGTTCATGGTGATCGTTCTCACCAACCTCTACCTGTACCTCGCAAACCGCCGTACGCAGGGAGCCTAACCCGTGGCCGAATCGATATTGGGAAAGCTCGGCTTCCGCCGGGCCAGCGGAGTAGACGAGGCCGGCTGGGGGCGGACGCTCGCCGTGGCCGTCGTCGCCTTTATCTATTTTCTGCCGGTGCTGTTCATCATATTCACAGCCTTCAAATCGCAGGGCGACGCGCTCCTGGTGCCTCCGACGCTGTCGCCCACGTCGCTGTTCGGCTTGATTCCGGACCATTTTGTGTTCAAGCCCACGCTCGAAAATTTTGGGTCCGTCTTTTCCCGCTCGATGACGCCGGACGGTGCCCCGGAAGCGACAGGATTCGACCGTTATTTCTTCAACTCGATCTTCATCGCCTCGGCGTCGGTGCTGCTGGCGCTGGTCATCGGCACCCTGGCGGCCTTCGGCTTCTCGCGCTATCCGCTGAAGGGCAATGACACCTACCTGTTCATCATCCTGACTACGCGCATGCTGCCGGCGATTGTGGTGATCATTCCGGTGATCCTGATGTTCCGCGTAGTGGGCCTGTCGGGCTCGTATCTCGGCATCATCATGCTCTACACCGCCTTCAACCTGGCCTTCACCATCTGGATGATGAAGAGCTTCTTCGATGAATTGTCGCCAGACGTCGAGGATGCCGCCCGCATCGACGGATCGTCCGGAATGCGGGTGTTCTTCAAGATTTGCCTGCCCCAGGTCATTGCCGGGCTCGCCGCCACGTTCGTGTTCGGCCTGATCCTCACCTGGAACGAGTTCCTCTTCGCCCTGTTGCTCTCGGGCCCCGACACGAGGACGGTCCCGGTCGCCATGAACCAGGCCGTGTCGTCGGGTGGACGCGGCACCGACTGGACTTTGCTTGCCGCCATCGAAACCCTGTTCCTCGTCCCAGTCTTCCTGGTCACCTTCTTCTTGCAAAACCATCTGTTGCGCGGCGTTACCTTCGGCACGGTGAAGCGCTGAGATGTCAACCATCGAACTCCGCAAAGTCACCAAGCGCTTCGGCTCCTTCACCGCGGTCAAGGACGTTGACCTGTCGGTGGCCGCCGGTGAGGTCGTCTGCCTTCTCGGCCCGTCCGGCTGTGGCAAGACGACGACCTTGCGCGTCATCGCCGGGCTGGAAAGCGTCACTGACGGCGAGGTCGTCGTCGCCGGCAAGGTGATGAACAACCTGCCGCCCGAAAAGCGCGACATCGCCATGGTGTTCCAGTTCTACGCGCTCTACCCGTCGGCATCGATCGCCGAGAACATCGCCTTCCCGCTCTATCATGACGGCATTTCCGGGGCTGAGCGGACTGCTCGCGTCAACCGCGTCGCCGCGATCCTCCACTTGGAGCACGTTCTCGACCGGCTGCCGAACCAGATATCCGAGGGCGAAAAGCAGCGCGCCGCCATGGCCCGCGCCATCGTCCGCGACCCCAATTGCTTCCTCTTCGACGAGCCCTTGTCGCGTCTCGATGTCGAACTGCGCCAGACCATGCGTGGCCAGATCAAGGAAGTGCTGCAGGGCCTCTCCAAAGCGACCGTGATCGTGACCCATGACCAGCTCGAAGCGCTCACCATGGCCAACCGCATCGCCATCATGAAGGACGGCCTGATCGAGCAAGTCGGCTCACCGCACGAGGTATTTGCCAAGCCCGCCAATGCTTTCGTGGCGAGCTTCATCGGCACGCCGCAGATGAATCTTCTCGAGGCCGACCTCAAGACCTTCGCCGATGGTACGGCGGACATGACCGTGGCCGGCATTAGTCTGGCGATCCGCACGGACGCGGCGGTCGCGCGACTGCAGCCCGGCAAGGTGACGATCGGTATCCGCCCCCGCGCCTTCACCGCGACCGATACGGGGGACCGTGGCACCATCTCCGCTCGGGCCGAGCTCATCGAGCCCATGGGCGCGGAAACCCTTATTCATGCCCGCACGGCGGCAGGCGCCGACATCCGCGTCGTGGTGACGAGAAGCCAGCGGGTCAAGGTCGGCGAGGCGCTGAATCTACGCCCCGATCCCAGGCAAACCCATGTCTTCGATGGCGCCGGAAAGGCGGTGCGGTCATGAGCGACAGTTCTTCCGGCATGAGCCGCGCCGGCGCGTTCTGCCTCGAGGTCTTCATCATTGGCCTCGGTGTCATGGCGCTGGTGCTGATCTTCCAACCCTTTTCCATCGGCCTGTACGCGGTCGGTAGCGGTCTCGTGGTGCTTGCCGGACTCATCAACAACCTACTGCCGTTGGCCCAGCCGGGCGTCAAGGTGCGCAGTGTGGTGACCGTAGCGCTGGTCGTGGCGCTGGTCTTCTGCATTGCGCTGCTGGTTTCGATCACGGCGGCGCATCTCTACGGCGTCTTCTTCCTCAATCCACCGGACCCCAACACTCTCGCCGGCAAGGCGCAGCTCGCCACGCCGCCTTTCTACAAGCAGGCTTTCGTGTGGGCAATCGCCGCCGCGGCGGTGATTCTCGCGCTGGTCATCACCGCTCTCAACAAGACAGCGCGATGATCAGCGCTGACGCTATCCGGCAGGTCGCGCTCGCGCCGGTCCGCGACGGTCGGTGTGCGTCGCCCTCTCAACTCTCACGCCGTGATCCTCCGGCTTGACCGGAGGACCCGACGCCGAGATCAAGGATCGCGTCGACCGCGCCGCCCGGACGCTGCGGATCGAACATCTGCTCGACCGCAAGACCGACCGGCTGTCGGGCGGCGAACCTGCAGATACAGCTCGGCGCCACCTTCCTTTTCGTCACGCACGACCAGATCGAGGCGATGTCGATGGGCGACAAGGTCGGCGTCTTGAACCATGGCCGCATCGTGCAGACCGGCACGCCGCACGAGATCTACAACAACCCGCGCGACACCTATGTGGCGAGCTTCGTCGGCTCGCCGCCGATGAACCTCATCGACGGCAGACTGGTGAACGGCCGCGCGGTGATGGCGCCGATGAATTTCGAGCTGCCCTTTTCAGGGGGGGCCAAAGATTTTTGGGGGGCTAAAGACGGGTGCGGCGACCGACGGTCGCCCGCTCGTCTTCGGCATCCGTCCGGAGGATGTCTATCTGGAAAGCGGCGCGCCGGTCGAAGCGCGCGTCCACGATGTCGAGAACCATGGCGTGGAAAAGATCCTGACGCTGCGTGTCGGCGACACGACGCTGCGCGCCACGGTGCCGGCCAGGACCGATGTCGCCATCGAGCAGCCGGTGCGCTTTGCCTGGAATCCGGACAAGGTGGTGCTGTTCGACAAGGGCAGTGGTGTCAGCCTGCGGCACGCCGGATAGAGCGTCCGGTTACTTCGCGAAGTAGGTCTCGTAGGGCGTGTCGTTGATCAGCAAGATCACGCACTCCGTTTCGGACAGGCAAGCGTCGTCATGCATCTCATTGGCCTTCTGGGTCCAGTAGGACCCCGGGGGCAGTTCGACCTTGGTCGCTTCGCCGCCTTGCATCTGCCAATGCGCCCACAACCCCTTTATGACCACCGCGCGGTAGTCGGCGGTGTGCGCGTGAACCGGTGCGCGCCAGTTGCCGGGAACCTTCAGCAATGTTCCCGCCGGACCTTTGGCCCTTTCGCCCCACAGCGGTCCAAGGCGGTGCGGTTGATCCGGCACTTCGGCGACATAGGGGATCTTGTCAGCCGGCAGATAGCTGTCCTCAAGGGCAAAGGCGCGCCCGGGGACGACGAGCATGGCGGCGAGCGTCAGGATATTCAGTTGGCTTGGCATGGCTCTTCTCCCTTGAGCCGACTTTGCCGACGGCTCCTCATGGCTTGGCAATGGCAAGCTATTGCATGCAATCGGTCCGGCAACGACATTGCGTCCGGAAGACTTGGCAATTCATCCAGATCCGGCAATCCAACGCGGTAAGGTCCGGGTGTGGCCTTAGCGTTCTTCGGCAGTGCCGTTGACGGCGCGCAAATGGCTGGGCGCCGTGCCGACTATCCGCTTGAAGGCCCGGCTGAACGATGCTTCGGATTCGTAGCCCAGTCTGGCGGCCACCACGGATACCCGCATGCGGTCTTCGATCAGCCAGCGTCGCGCTTGGTGCATGCGCACCCCAGCGACATATCGCGCAGGTGTCTCGCCGACGATCGCCGTGAACCGTTCAGCGAAGGCCGAACGCGAGGCTCCCATTTCGCGGGCGAGGGCGTCGACGGTCCAGTTCCGGTCGGGCTGCCGATGAATGGCCACCAGCACACGGCCTACATCCCGATCCCTGATCGCCGCGCTCCAGCCGGTGGTGCCGCTGCCACCGTTCTCTACCCATGAACGGATGATGCTTGCGGCCAACACGTCAGCCAGCCGCGCCAGCATGCCGCCCGAGCCGGCGCGATTGCTTGTCACTTCGCTGGCCATGGCTTCCAGAAGGTGCGGAATACTCGGCTCGCCCACCATCAATTCCCGGGCGCGCAGCATATCCGGCATCATGGCGAGCACAGGATGCGATCCACCCAGATTGAAGTGCATGCTGCCGCAAAACAGCAGGGTTTTCGCGCCATGGCCGCCGTTCGAGACGGCGTAGACGTTGTCCTGCAACGGCTCGACGCTGTAGCTTTCGATCGGCACGGCATGGACGCCCGGCGCGCTGGCAAGGATGTGCTCGGCACCGCGCGGCAACAGCAGCGCATCGCCGGCTTTCAGCTCCGACCATTGCCTGGATGGCGAAAACAGCCAGCATCCACGCCGGCCGATGAAGTGGAACCGCGCCGCCTCCTGGGCTGGAAAGAACACGGCCCACGGCTCACCAAGTTCGCAGCGGCCATAATCGACGCCATCGAGCCGCAATCCACGCAGCATATCGGTCAGCGGACCGCCAGATGCCAGCATGACACCTTCGGATGATGTGAAATCCATGCCGGTTTACTAGCGCGGAAGTCAGTCACGGCCAAGATGCGTTACCCGGCCTGGCGAATATCGGCCTGCTCCTCGGCGCGCAGGTGGCTGGGAGCCGAGCCGATGACGCGCTTGAAGGCGCGACTGAAGGCAGCGTCCGATTCATACCCCAAGCGTGCTGCAACGACGGATATTTTCATGCGGTCGCGGAGCAGCCATTGCCGCGCCTGATGCATCCTGACCTGGGTGACATATCTTGCCGGCGTTTCGCCGACGACGGTGGCGAAACGCTCGGCAAAGCCCGAGCGCGAGGCGCCCATCATCCGGGCCAGCGATTCGACCGTCCAGTCGTGGTCCGGCTCGAGATGGATGGCGGCCAGCACGCGGCCGATGTCACGGTCCCGAACCGCCGCGATCCAGCCAGAGGAGTCGCCGCAGCCCCGTTCGACCCATGAGCGGATGACGGTGGCGGCAAGCACATCGGCCAGCCGCGCCAGGATGCCACCGGAGCCGACACGCTCCATCGTCACTTCGCGCGCCATGGCCTCCAGCAAGTGTGGGATGCCCGGCTCATAGGCTTCCAGCTCATGCGAGCGCATCACGTCCGGCATCATGCCAAGCAGGGGGTGCAGGCCATCGATATTGAAATACATCGCGGCGCAGAACAGCAGCGTTCCCGGCTGGCAATTCTTGTCGCACATCTCCGCGTTCGACGTGCAGTAGACGTCCTTGCAGACCTCTTCGAGCTCATAGCCATGGATCGGCCAGGCCTTCGCGCCGGGTTCGCTGGCCAGCACATGGGCCTCGCCGCGCGGCAGCAGCACCGCATCGCCGGCATTGAGCTCAACCCATTCGCCGGAAGGCTGCTTCAGCCAGCAGCCCTTGCGGCCGATGAAATGAAACCGCGCCCCGGGCTGAGCCGGGAACTGGATGCCCCAAGGCTCCTTCATCTCGCAACGGCCATATTCGACACCGTCGAGACGCAGCCCGCGCAATATGTCTGTCAGCGGGTCGCCGGTGATCGGAATTTTGGACGAATGGTCAAGCATAATGGGGTTTCTAGCATGGAAACTCCAGGGCGTCACTCCCTATGTTGCATTGCAGCCAAATGCTGCGCCGCAACCAAGCCAAGACCGACCTCATAGCCAAGCCCCGACGGCAAGGCGTGGAAACGGGTGGAAGCCTCGGGCGGTCATTGCCTATTTGACGCCGCAAACAGATCGGAGACTGACCATGGCCGAACCCGCGACGGGCGTCATCGACGCCACACTTCTGAACCCTGTAGACACCGATGAACGAACCGAACCGGCATGGGGCGCCGTTGTATCACTGGCGCTTGGGGTGTTCGGACTGGTCACCGCCGAATTCCTGCCCGCCAGCCTGCTGACGCCGATGGCGCGCGATCTTGGCGTCACAGAAGGCGTGGCGGGACAAGCGGTGACGGCAACTGCGATCGTCGCCGCGATCGCCGCACCGACGATGGCAATCATCACCAGGCGCATGGACCGCAGGCTGGTGATGTGGATGCTGACGTCGTTCCTCATCCTGTCCAATCTTGTGGCCACCTTTGCCTCGTCGCTACCCATGCTTCTGCTGGCCCGCGTCGTGCTCGGCGTGGCGCTGGGCGGCTTCTGGGCGATGTCGGCAGCCATGGCGCTGCGGCTGGTGCCGATGCGGCTGATGCCGCGCGCCATGTCGATCATCCTGACCGGTGTTTCGCTGGCCACCGTCACTGCTGCTCCTGTCGGCGCCTATGTCGGCGACATCTGGGGCTGGCGCACGGCCTTCATGATCGCGACGGTCGTCGCTGCGCTGGCATTGCTGGTGCAGGTAGCGGCCATTCCGAAGCTGCCGCCTGTGGGTGTCGCGAGCTTCCGCACCTTGCTCGAGGTGCTCGAGCGGCCGTCGATCCGGGTGGCCCTGCTGGTGGTGCTGCTGGTCGCGTCCGGGCACTTTGCCGGCTTCACCTATGTCCGCCCCTTCCTTGAGAAGGTGCCGGTGCTCGACATCGAAACGATCTCGCTGGTTTTGCTCGCCTATGGCATAGGCGGCTTCTTCGGCAACATCGTCGGCGGCATGCTGGCCGAACGCAACCTCAAGGCCGCGGTCGCATTGGCGCCCTTGCTGATTGCCCTGGCCGCCGCCTCGATGCTGATCTTCGGCGCCTCGCCGACGGTTGCCGCTGCCGCCGTCGCCGCCTGGGGCTTTGCCTTCGGCGCGGTACCGGTGGGGCTGCAGAGCTGGCTGGTTCGGGCTGCGCCCGACCAGGCGGAAAGTGCCGGCGGCTTAATGGTGGCAACCTTCCAGGTGGCGATTGCGCTGGGCGCCGTCTCCGGCGGCCTGCTGGTCGACCATGCCGGCGTCGCCAGCGCCTTCGCCTATTGCGGCGGGGCAACGCTGCTGGCGGCCATTGTGGTGTTCCTGCGCGGCCCGAAGCAGGCCGAATAGTCTCCCATCTCTGACTTACCCAGCGGCCCGAGAACCATCACGGTTTTCGGGCCGCTGTCGTTGTGACGGCGGTGACGAAGCGGTTGAGACTGTCCTCGACATAGGCGGCTACATCGATCGTCGGATCGAAGCTCCACCACAGAAGCGAGCCCTGCCAGTGCGAGGCCATCAGCAGGCCGACGTCCTGTGGCGGGCTGGATATCTCCCCAAAGCAATCCGCAAGGATTTTGGACAGAGATGCCTTCCAGGCCGCACCCCGCGCCCGCAGCATGGGGTCACGCAGATCCTCGCGCAGGACAAGCAAGCCGTCGGCATAGGATTCGATGCCGCCATAGCCCTGCGACAGCGCCACCAGCAATTTGATAGCGCCGGCCGGGGTCCGGGCGACGGCGGCGCCCAGTGTACATGTCTTGTCGTCGAGACCATCCCAGGCGTGCATCAAGGTGCGCTGTTTCAGCTGCGCCTTGTTTTTGAAGCGTTGCACTAATGTTGCGCCGGAAAGACCGCAAGCCTTTGCCAGCCGCTCGAAAGTGAGCGCCTCAGGACCATGTTCATGGATCAGCCGAAGCGCTGCCTCCAGCACCTGCTCGTCGGACCGGGTTTTGGGTCGGGTCATCTTGACATTCCAATATAACCGAATGATCATTTATATATGATGCGAGCGACGCAGACCAGCCTCGCTTGTCGATGGTTTCGTTTTTGGGAGAGTTCAATGACGTTGCAAGGGAAAGTTGCCCTGGTCGCCGGTGGAACGCGTGGTGCGGGGCGCGGCATAGCGGTCGAACTCGGTGCCGCGGGCGCCACGGTTTATGTCACCGGCAGGAGCACGCGCGCGCAACAATCCGAGTATGCGCGGCCCGAAACAATCGAGGAAACGGCGGAAATGGTCACGGCGAACGGCGGCAGGGGCATCGCCGTGCAGGTCGATCATCTCGTGGCTGACGATGTGCGCAGTCTGGTCGAGCGCATCCGCACCGAACAGGGGCGCCTCGATATATTGGTCAACGACATCTGGGGCGGTGAAAAGCTGTTCGAATGGGACAAGCCGGTCTGGGAGCACAATCTGGAGAATGGCTTGCGCATGCTGCGGCTGGCCATCGACACGCATCTGATCACTGCCCATCATGCGCTGCCCCTCATGATTGAGCAGCCGGGCGGACTGCTGATCGAAGTCACGGATGGCACGGCCGAATACAATGCCGACCACTACCGCCTGTCGCCCTTCTACGATCTTGCCAAGGTCGCGGTGAACCGCATGGCCTGGGCTCACGCCAAGGACCTTGCGAAATATGGTGCCACCTCGGTCTCGTTGACGCCCGGCTGGCTACGGTCGGAGATGATGCTGGAGACCTTTGGAGTGCGCGAGGAGAATTGGCGCGATGCCGTCGCCACGGTGCCGCATTTCGTCATTTCGGAGACGCCGCGCTTTGTCGGGCGGGCCGTTGCCGCATTGGCCGCAGACCCTGACCGCTCGCGCTGGAACGGGCAGTCGTTGTCCAGCGGTGGGTTGGCACAGGTCTATGGCTTTACCGATCTCGACGGTTCGAGGCCCGATGCCTGGCGCTATGTGCCGGAGGTCCAGGACGCCGGCAAACCCGCCGACGCAACGGGTTACCGGTAAGGCAATCTGGAATCGCTCAGGCCGAACGCCCGTCGAAGTCGAAGATCGGCAAGGTGGACGGGTCGATATCGGCGACGCAGTTGAGGTTGATGTAGGCGCTGCGTTCGCTGCCTTCGCGGACGTCTTCGGCGAATGGGTGGATGCCGCAGCTGCGGCAGAAACGGTGTGCCATGGCGTGATTGCCGAATGTGTAGCTGCCCAGATCATCGCCCCATGCCAGGACCGTCAGGCTCGCATGCGGGATGGCATACAAGAGCGCGCCCTTACGCGAGCAGATCGAACAGTTGCACCGCACGGCGCCGGTAGGCTCCGCCTTGAATTCGAAAGCGATCTTGCCGCAGTGACAGCTGCCTTTGTACAGCATCAGTATCTTCCTATCGCTGGCAGGTGCAAAGGCACGCTGGCCGGGTTATCCCTTCCGCAAGCCCAACCGGCCGCTTTTCTTAAAGACGTTGCATCCTGGCGGAGTCCGACACCGACATGCAATCAATCCGCGACCGTCTCGAAATCATCCTGTCACGTCTTGCCAATCGTGCGGCCGGCGAGAAGGTCCTCACCAAGCTCTATGCCAAGGCGGCACGGGCCGCGGCTGATGCCAGCGACGCGCGCAGCCGCGCCGGCGTTTCGCTCGGACCGCTCGACGGCGCCATTGTCTCGATCAAGGATCTGTTCGATGTCGCCGGCGAAGCGACCACGGCCGGCTCGCTGATGCGCAAGACCGCCGCACCCGCTGTGCGTGATGCGGCCATCGTCAGCCGGCTGCGGCAGGCCGGCGCGGTGATCATCGGCAAGACCAATATGACCGAATTCGCCTTCACCGCGATCGGCGACAACATGCATTACGGCACGCCAGGCAATGCCGCCGATGCCAGCCGTATTCCCGGCGGCTCCTCATCGGGCGCCGGTGTTTCCGTCGGTGAGGGGACGAGCGACATCTCGATCGGATCCGACACTGGCGGGTCGATCCGGATTCCGGCGGCGCTTAACGGTGTCGTCGGCTTCAAGCCGACGGCACGTCGCATACCGCTCTCTGGCGCCTTTCCGCTGTCGGGCACGCTGGACTCTATCGGGCCGCTAGCCCGAACCGTCGCGCAATGTGCCGACGCTGACGCGGTGATGGCTGGCGAGGCGCCGGCGGAGCTGGCGGCCATTCCACTCGCAGGGCTTCGCGTCGGTATCCCGCGCGGTGTTCTTTTCGAGGACACGGAAAGCGAAGTTGCCGCGGCGTTCGAGCATTGTCTCGGCAAGATCGTACAGGCTGGCGCGCGCATTGCGGATCTGTCGATCGACAACATGATCGCGGAGTTGCGTGCCGCCACCAAGCGCGGCTCGATCGCGGCGATGGAAGGGGCCGAGATCCATGCCGACTGGCTGGCGACAGGCGCGGCGGTGGCGGTCGACCCGCATGTCAGCGGTCCCTTGTCGCGGGCGGCCATGCTGCCGACGCCGGTCTACATCAGGGCCTTGCGCCGTCGTAGCGCGCTCGTCGCCGCTATGGATGAGCGGTTGGCGTCGGTCGATGTGCTGGCTCTGCCGACCACGCCGGTGACGGCGCCGACCGTCGCTTCCCTGGCCGAGGATGCCGAGTTGCGCGACCACGTCGAAGGCCTGCTGCTGCGCAACACGCAGGTCGCCAACCAGTTCGACCTCTGCGCGATCTCACTGCCGATGCCCGGCATGGCGCTGCCGGCCGGACTAATGCTGGTGGCGCGCAACGGCCATGACCGGCATCTGCTGCGGATTGCTGCGGCTGTTGAGTCGGTGCTTGGTGCGTGACTAGGACTGAACGGACTATTAGTGCGACGAACAGTGCTTGCGTTCGCTGTCCTTGGCGGTGCGCACGATGCGGGTCGCGACCAGCCAGCGCAGGATGTAGTTTTTACCAGTGATGGTCTGGGTGCGCTGCCTGATCGAGCCCCTGACGACGATCTTTCCGCTGTAAAGCACGTCGGACTGATCGATTATCGCCTTGTCGGCCTGCGGCAATCCGCTGATGTCGATCGACACGCCCCTGATGATCGTGCCGGTGGCAACGTCGAGCGCGCTGTTCGATGGGCAGGGCGCCATGAAGCAACGCACCCCATTGTCGCAATAGACATAGCTGCTCTCGGCTTCGGCGAATGCCGGCAAGGTGCCGATGGACGAGGTTGCGGCAATCAGGAATGCGAAGCGAAGACTGGACATGCCCGCACCGTTGCGGAGAATTGGGGCGAAACCGCGATTGCTATAGGTCGAGCGGAAACCGTTGCCGGTAATGATCGACCACGTCCGGATTGCGCAGATTGACCGGCAGTTTTCCGGCCAGCACCAGTAGGGCTTCGCCTGCGGCACCGACGCCCATGCGCATCATCGATTCCTCGGTAATGCCTGCCATATGTGGGGTGATGATGACGTTGTCGAAGCTGAAATAGGGATGATTTGACGGCAGCGGCTGCGTCGAAAACACGTCGAGCGCGGCGCCGCCGATGCGGCGTTCCCGCAAGGCCTCGATCAGCGCATCGTCATCGACGACCGGCCCGCGCGAGACGTTGATCAGCAGCGCATTGGGTTTCATGCGGGCGATGCGTTCGCGGCTGATCAGGCCGCGCGTCTCCGGCGTCAGCGGGCAGCACAGCACGATGATGTCGCTCTGCTCGACCAGCGCGTCGATCGACAGGAAGCCGACTTTTTCGGGCGCCGGCTGCATGCTGCGCGTCGTTGCCACCACTTTCAGGTCGAAGCCGTGCGCTGCAATATGGCCGACGGCTTGGCCGACGGCGCCGAGGCCGACGATGCCGATGGTCTTGCCGGCAAGTTCGATGTTGGAATTGGCGTGCTCGCGGCCGGCGAGCCAGCCTTTGCTGCGCAAATCGCGGTCGACCCTGCGGAATTGCCGCAGCAGCGCAAGCGCGGTGAACATGACATGTTCGGCGACCGAGCGCGCATTGACTGCCGGCACGTTGGCCACCAGCACGCCGGCCGCTGCCGCTGCTTCCATCGGAATCATGTCGAGCCCGGCGCCATGGCGAATCGCTGCCCGCAGCTTCCAGGCCCCCTCGAACAGTGCCGGCGGCAGCGGCGCGCGCACGATGACGATGTCGGCGTCTTTGGCCTCTCTGGTCAAGGTGGCAGGATCGAGCGCCGATGCGATGACGAGTTGACCAGCGCCAGCCAGCTTGGCTGAGGCGCGCGGGTGCAGCGGATGGGTCGACAGGATCTTCGGCACGGTCTGGGCCACGGTCAGGCCTTTTCGAGCGCCGGGCTTGGCGGCGCAACCGCCTTGCCGCCTTCGATCAGGCCCTTCCAGTAGCTTTCCGCGCCTTGAAGGTGGGCGCTCATCAGCGCCTGGGCGAGATTGCCGTCGCGGCGCAGCAGCGCCTCGTAGATCTGCACGTGCTCGGCATGCGAACGCACGCTGCGCTCGGGATCGTTGAAGTAGATCGGCAGGCGCTGCTCGCCCATCAGATAGTAGACGCTGCAGATGTTGTGGAAGACGCTGTTCTTGGTGGCGCGCACGATCTCGAGATGAAACTCGCGGTCTTCCTTGGCGAGGCCTTCGCCGGCGGCGATACGCTCCTCGGATGCCTTGAGGATCTCGCGCAGCCGTTCGAAATTCTCCTCGGTGGCGCGCGAGCAGGCAAGCTCGGCGGCCTTGATCTCATGGATCTTGCGCAATTCGACCGTTTCATAGATCTGCAAGGGATCGAGCGGCAGGCCGGCGCGCGCGAACAGTGCTAGCGCCTCGACGCTGGCCTGCTTGGTGTCGATATAAATGCCGGACTTGGCCCGGCGCTCGACGATGCGCATGGCTTCGAGGATGGCCAGCGCCTCGCGGATCTGGCCGCGGCTGACGCCGAAATGCTCCGCCAGCTCACGTTCCGACGGCGTGCGGCCGGTCTCGCTGTCCGAGTGGGAGAACAGATAGGCGGCGAGTTCGGCGAGGAGGTTCTTTTCTTTCATCGTCAACTGCGTTGCGCGTGCGCCTCCAGGAATCGCTCAGAAATGGTGAATCCCAATCCGGGCTTTTCCGGGATCGCTATCATACCGTCCTTTGCTTCGACAGTCTCTTCGATCAGATCGTGGATCATCGGGTTGGCGCCGAGCGAATATTCGACCGTGAAACTCGACGGCGAGGCGGCGCAGACATGCAAGCCGGCGAAGAAGCAGGGCGCGCCCGCCCACAGATGCGGCGCAAAGCGCAAATTGAAAGCACTGGCGATGGTGCCGATCTTCATCGCCTCGCTGATGCCGCCACAGAAGGCAGGATCGGGCTGGAAGATATCGGCTGCCTTCAGCACCGCGAGGTCGCGGAAGGCATAGCGGGTCGCCTCACTTTCGCCTGTGGCGATTGGCACGGCGCCGGAGGCGCGCACTTCGGCCATACCCGGCTTGTCGTCGGCGATAACAGGCTCCTCGAACCAGGCGAGATCGAGGTCGTTGACGAGGTGGATGAAGCGCTTGGCTTCGGCCACCGTATAGGTGCCGTGGGCGTCGACCATCAGCTCGACATCGGGGCCGAGCGCCTGGCGCGCGGCGCGGACGCGGGCGGCCGAAACATGTGCTGCCCCATCCATGGCGCCAACACGCATCTTCAGCGCCTTGAAGCCGCCCCGGGCGATGTAGGATTTCAGTTGTTCGCCGATGGCGTGGGCGGAGGCCCAGCCGCCCGAGGCATAGGCCTGCATGCGGTCGACCTTGCGGCCGCCGAGCAGCCGCCAGACCGGCACGCCTAGTGATTTCCCCAAAATATCCCAGAGCGCGATGTCGACGGCGCTGATGGCGGCGATGCTCATGCCGCGCCGCGCCAGTTGCGGCATGGCGTGGCCGGCACGCGCGGCACTGTCGTGGCGCACGCCATTGTAGAGCATCTCCCAGATGATGCCGATATCGGCCGGATCGCGGCCGATCAATTGCGGGCCAACCTCGTGGTTCAGCATGTGGACAAGCGCGCCGTAGCTGCCGGCGCTGCCGGCGGCGTTCTTGCCTTCGCCCCAGCCGACCAGCCCGTCATCGGTTTCGATGCGCAGGATGGCGGCGTCGAAGGTCGTCACCTGGCCGAAGTCGCTGCGATGTTGCTTCGCGGCTTCGATCGGGACGCGGACCCACCAGGCTTGGACGGTCTTGATGCGCATGTCTTTCCCCGGCCCTGCCGCCGGTCACGGCGGAAGGGCAAATTTCCCAGAAGCAGTCGACTACTTGATCAGTGGCAGCAACGTTTCGGCGGTGATGCGCATCTGGTCGGTGTAGAATTTTTCGGTCAGCACGCTGGAGCCGTGGTCCTGGATGAACTTCAGCTGCTCGGGCGAGATATCGACCGGATGACGCTCGACCATTTCGGGGTAGGGTGCTGCCGGCGTGCGGTCGACCGGGGCGACGAACTCGTTGGTCAGCGCGCCGTCGTAGCCGACTTCCTTCAAGGTGGCGACAATCCTGGGCCAGTCGATCTGGCCAAGGCCGGCGGCGAAGCGATTGTTGTCGGCGACATGGAAGTCGAACAGCCGCTTTCCGACCTGACGGATGGCGTCATGGACGTTAAATTCTTCCATGTGGATGTGGTAGGCGTCGAGGCAGACGCCGCATTCGGGGCTGACCGCGTCTGCCAGCGCCAGCGCCTGGGCGCCGCGATTGAACAGATAGGTCTCGAAGCGGTTGAGCGGCTCGACGGCGATCTTGACGCCGACCTTCTTGGCATGGGTGAAGCACTCGCGGGTCGCATCGACCACCCACTTCCATTCCTCTTCCTCGGTACCGTCAGGCACCACCTTGCCGACTGTCGCGGGGACGAGCGTGATGATCTCGCCATCCAACTCGCTGACCATGGTCAGCACGTCCTTGACGTATTGAACCGAGCGTTCGCGTTGGCCCTGGTTCTTGGCGGCAAGGTTGCGTTCGCCCAGCATCAAGGTCACCGCGCCCCAGCAGCGGATGCCATGCTCCTTCAACAGCGCCCGTGTCTCCTTGGTCTTGTACTGCTCGGGCTCGCCGGAAATCTCGATCGACTCATAGCCGAACTTCTTGATCCGCTTGAGCGTCGTCTCCAAGGGTTCCGCGCGCATCCAGTTGTGCGTCGAAAGATGCATGGTCTGTCCTTCCCAAATTCGTCCGTATGGTTTGCCTGCGACATGCATCGCCGAAAGGCGACGCAAGGGTTCCTCCCCAAGGCATCCCCAGCCTTTTTCCTGCAAACTGGTTCGACCAATGGGGCCTGAAGCGAGGTCTACAGCAAATTCCAGGGAACGGCAAGAAGCGCGGCAACGCAACTTTTTGTGCGAATTATTCCGTTGATTATATTGCGATATATGCCGATACTTCGGGTGTTCGAAGGGCTTTGCCGGTGCATTGTCAGGCTTGACCAAATTCTCCTATTTGGTAATACCAGAATGGCAGTGCTCGCAAAGCGCCCGGTGCGAAAAGACCAAAATGGCTGGCCCTGCTTCCAATCGGCGCTATGCTTGGTCGCGACACAATGAGGGAGGATGCCGATGCCGACGACAATGAAGGGCCCTGGACTGTTTCTGGCGCAGTTCGCGGGTGACGCAGCGCCATTCAATTCGCTGGCCTCGATCACCAAATGGGCCGCCGGTCTCGGCTATAAGGGCGTGCAGATCCCGACCTGGGACGCGCGCCTGTTCGACCTCAAGAAAGCGGCCTCTTCCAAGACCTATTGCGACGAGGTGAAGGGCATCTGTGCCGATGCCGGCGTCGAAATCACCGAATTGTCGACGCATCTGCAGGGGCAGTTGGTGGCGGTGCACCCGGCCTATGACGCGCAGATGGATGGCTTCGCGCCGGCCTCGGTCCACAACAATCCGAAGGCGCGGCAGAAATGGGCGGTCGAACAGATGAAGTTCGGCGCCAAGGCATCGCGCAATCTCGGGCTGAATGCTTCGGTGTCGTTCACCGGCTCGCTGGCTTTCCCTTACCTCTATCCCTTCCCACAGCGGCCGGCCGGACTGATCGAGGAGGCCTTTGGCGAACTCGGCAAACGCTGGAAGCCGATCCTCGATGTCTATGAGGACAATGGCGTCGATGTCGGCTACGAAATTCACCCCTCTGAGGACGTGTTCGACGGCGCGACGTTCGAGATGTTCCTCGATGCTGTCGGCGGTCACAAACGCTGCAACATCAACTACGACCCCTCGCACTTCCTGCTGCAGCAACTCGACTATCTCGAATTCATCGACATCTATCACGAGCGTATCAAGGCGTTCCACGTCAAGGACGCCGAGTTCAATCCGACGGGGCGGCAAGGCGTCTATTCCGGCTATCAGAGCTGGACCAACCGCGCCGGCCGTTTCCGCTCGCTCGGCGACGGGCAGGTGGATTTCGGCGGCATCTTCTCCAAGCTGACGCAGTACAATTACGATTCCTGGGCGGTGCTGGAATGGGAGTGCTGCCTGAAGCATCCCGAAGACGGTGCTGCTGAAGGTGCGCCCTTCATCCAGCACCACATCATCCGCGTGACGGAAAGGGCATTCGACGATTTTGCCAGCGGCACCACGGACAAGAAGCTGCTGCGCGCGATGATGGGAATTTAACGGAGAAGAAAATGGTTGGCGCATCGAAGTCGGAAACGGGAGGCGGCCCGATCCGCTACGGCATGGTCGGTGGCGGGCAGGGCGCCTTCATCGGCGCGGTGCACCGCATCGCGGCGCGCCTGGACAATGATTTCGTTCTGGTCGCCGGCGCGCTGTCGGCGAATCCCGAGCGGGCCAAGGCATCGGCGGCCGAACTCGGGCTTGATCCCGATCGCAGCTACGCCTCCTACGCCGAGATGGCCAAGGCCGAGGCCAAGCGCCCCGACGGTATCGAGGCGGTGGCCATCGTCACGCCGAACAATGTGCATGTGCCTGCTGCGAAGGCCTTCCTCGAGGCCGGCATCCACGTGATCTGCGACAAGCCGCTGGCAACGACACTGGCCGAGGCGAAGAAGCTCGCCGCTGTGGTCGAGAAGACCGGCAAGGTGTTCGTACTCACTCACAATTACACCGCCTACCCGATGGTGCGGCAGGCGCGCGAAATGGTAGCCAAGGGGGTGCTTGGCGACATCCGCATCGTGCAGTCCGAATATCCGCAGGACTGGCTGACCGAGGATCTCGCCGCCACCGGACAGAAGCAGGCCTCGTGGCGCGGCGATCCGAAACAGGCGGGTGCGGGCGGCGCGCTGGGCGATATCGGCACGCATGCCTACAATCTCGCCCGCTTCGTCTCGGGGCTGGAGCTCGACTCGTTGTCGGCGGATCTCGATGCCTTCGTGCCGGGGCGGCTGCTCGACGACAATGTCAACGTCATGCTGCGCTTCAAGCCCACCGGCAAGACGCATCCGGCCAAGGGCATGATCTGGGCGAGCCAGGTGGCGCCCGGGCACGAGAACGGGCTGAAGCTGCGCATCTATGGCTCGAAGGGCGGGCTGGAATGGGTGCAGGCCGATCCGAACTATCTCTGGTACACGCCATTCGGTCAGCCGAAGCAATTGATCACCCGCAACGGCGCCGGCGCGCTGCCGGTGGCAGGCCGCGTCAGCCGTGTGCCGTCAGGCCATCCCGAGGGTTATCTCGAAGGCTTCGCCAACATCTACCAGGAAGCCGCGCGGGCGATCCGGGCTGCACGACGCAAGGGCGGCAAGCCGCCCAAGGATGTCGTCTTCCCGACCATCCAGGACGGCGTCGAGGGCATGGCCTTCATCGAGGCTTGCGTGAAATCTTCGAAGAAGAATGGGGCGTGGACGAAGCTTTAGAATAAAGACGATCCGGGGGGATCCAAGGGGGAGGGGGCGTCGATGAAAATCGGCATGTGCATGTTCTTGTGGACGACGGCGGTGTCGAAGAAGCACGAGCCGCTGCTTCGCGACATCAAGGCGACCGGCTTCGATGGCGTCGAGATACCGATCTTCGCCGGCACGCCGGACGACTACAAAAAGCTTGGCGACCTGCTCGATCGCATCGGGCTGGAGCGGACCGCAGTCTCGGCGATGGGCGATCCCTCGATGAACCTCATCTCGCCGGATACCGCGACCCGCAAGGCCGGTGTCGAGTACATGAAATGGGCTGTCGATTGCGCCGATGCGCTTGGCGCCAGGACGCTCAGCGGGCCGCTGCATTCGACACTCGGGGCCTTCTCCGGCAGCGGGCCGACACCGGCCGAGAAGAACCGTTCCGTCGCCTCCCAGCGCACCATCGGCGACCATGCCGGCAAGCGGAACGTGACCATCGGGCTGGAGGCGCTGAACCGCTTCGAATGTTATCTTTTCAACACGATGGCCGATCTGTCGGAGCATATCGATGCCATCGGCCGGCCGCATATCAGGGCGATGTACGACACCTTTCATGCCAATATCGAGGAGGCCGACCCGATCGGGGCCTATACGAAGCACCGCAGGAATGTCGTGCACATCCACATCTCGGAGAACGATCGCGGCGTACCGGGGCGCGGCAACATCCCGTGGAAAGAGACTTTCGCGGCGATCCGCAAGAGCGGCTACGACGACTGGCTGACGATCGAGTCGTTTGGTCGCTCGCTCAAGGATCTGGCAGCGGCGACCAAGGTGTGGCGCGATTTTTCCGAGAGCCCGGAAGCGGTTTATAGGGACGGCTATAAGCATATTAGGAATGGGTGGAAGGCTGCCGCTTAGGGCATGTCGATATTCGGGTGAGGCCGGCCTGCAAATGCAGGGTTCCTGCGCTTCCGGTGCTCACGTACCCAAAAGTACGCTCCGCTCCGGTTCTCGTAACCCAGCATTTTCGACCCGGCCTGACCCGAATCTCAACATGCCCTGAGACGCTGAGATCGCTACCCCTGCTCGGCCTGAATCCTGTTGTAGTCGTGAATCGTCCGACTGAGCCTCCGGCGCAGGAAGTTTGAGATGTTGTCGAAGATGAAGACGACGAGCAGGATCAGCAGCACCATGTAGAAGACGTTGGCCCAGTTGGAGTTGGTGCGCATCGCTTCCCACAATTTTAGGCCGATGCCGCCGGCGCCGACGGCGCCGATGATGGTGGCGCCGCGGGTGTTGGATTCCCACTGGTAGAGCGTCTGGCTGATGAAGACCGGTATCACTTCCGGCATCACGCCATAGCGTTGCACCAGGAGGCCGTTGGCGCCCGTTGACAGCACGCCTTCGCGCGGCTTGTCGTCGATGTTCTCCAGCGCTTCGGAATAGGTTTTTCCGAGGGTGCCGATTTCGGTGAAGAAGATCGCAGCACTGCCGGCGAGCGGACCGGGGCCAAAGGCGCGGGTGAAGAACAGCGCCCAGATCAGCATGTCGACCGAGCGCATGAAGTCGAAGAAGCGCTTCAGCACCTGGCTGAGCAGGCTGCTCGGCGTGATGTTGCGGGCGGCGAAGAAGGCCAGCGGGAAGGCGACGATGCCACCGAGCAGCGTGCCCAGGAAGGCCATGACGATGGTCTGCAGCAGCTTCGTCCAGACGTCGCCGTGCTGCCACTGGGCGTTGTTCCAGATGTTGTCACCGGCCAATGCGAGATTGGAGGTGCCCGGCTTCAGCTTAGGTCCGGACGTGATCAGCGAGATCACCTCTCCCGCTGATTTGCCGAAGAAGGGCGAGCGCGTGTCGAAGACGAAATTCGCCCAGCCGAGGAAACGCTTGCGCACCTTGACGCGGTCGACGGTGACGCGCACCTCGCCGACGAAGCCCATCTTGGCGACCACCTCGTCGTCATGCGCGGTAATCCAGTCCGGCACCGGGCCCGTGATCACCGGCTTGCCGCTGGTCAGCGCAACCGGCACGGTCTGGCCGTTGGCCGCGATCGTCGCCTGCGTCTTGTCGAAGGTGACGGATTTTGCCGGGCCATCGATCAGCACGGTGAAGGTGCCGTCCGGGTTCTTGATCACCCAGTCTGGGTTGGGGTTGTCGCCAAGCGCTGAGAAGCGAGGGTATTTGGGCGTGATCTCCGGCTGGTCGAGCCGGAACTCCGGCTGCAGGTCGTAGCTGATCCATTGTGTGAGGAACAGCGGCAGGCGCTCCCAGTGCGATTCCCGCAGCACCTGCGGCAGGCTGAAGAACCACAGGACATAGATGAGGTAAGTCAGGATGCCGATAAACAGGAAGAGCGGGGCGAAGCGTTTGTACAACGGCCGCCGGAACACCTGGGGATAGCGCTCCTCGATCGACAGCATCTCCTCGGCGGTCATGGCGGCCATGATTTGTCTTTCCATTTGACCATGATCTCTTGGACAAAACGGTTCCCGTTTGTCCGAGAAAACCGGATGCCACTTTTCGCTGACGCGGTCCTTCGGTTCGGGATCATGGTCTAAGCCCCCATCATAAAAGCTTGCTCGCCGACCAGCTTGCGGCGCAGCCAGGCGGAAAACTGGTCGATGATGAAGATGGTGGTGAACAAGAGCAGCACCAGCGCCAGCGTCTTGGCGCCGAAGCCGCGCGAGATGGAGAGCTTCAATTCCTCGCCGATGCCACCGCCGCCGACCGCGCCGATGATGGTCGAGACGCGGACATTGATCTCGACGCGCAGCAACGTGTAGGACATGAAATTGGGCAGCACCTGCGGCAGACCGGCAAAGCGCACCCGCTCGAACCAGTTGGCGCCGACTGCGCGCAAACCTTCCTCGGCACGCATGTCGATGTTCTCGTTGACCTCGTAGAACAGCTTGCCGAGTGCGCCGATCGAATGCAGGCCGATGGCGATGATGGCGGCGATCGGACCGGCCGAAACGATGGCCGCGAACAGGCCGGCGATGACGATTTCCGGAAAGGCGCGCAGCAGTTCCATGAAACGCTTGACGACCAGCCGCAGCACCGGATGGGGCGTCAGATTGCGCGCGGCGATGAAGGAAAATGGCACCGCGAAGATGAAGCCGATGAAGGTCGAAACCAGGGCCATGTTCACCGTGGTCAGCATCAGCTCGAAATATTCGGGGATGTAGAACCCGCCCCAGACATAGACGCGGCCGAGCGGGAAGTTGAATTCCTGCGTGCCGGTGTCATGCGGCGAGGCAATGTCGAGCAAGGCGCGCCAGACGTCGTTCCAATCCTTGGGGATGAGCCAGCTCAGGAAATCGAGAATATGCGGCAGCCGGTCGAAGAAGTGCCCGGCATTGGCCTCGTCGGCGAACCACATGCTGGCGAACATCGCGACGAGCAGCAGGCCGACGCCAAGCACTGTATAGAACCGGCGCAGCGACGTCTGGCGTCGCCAGGCATCGGCCATCTGATGGGTGGCGCCGGAAGAGGCCGTCAAGGAGGGGGCTGTCACGGAAAGGGTCATGATCGGAGATGCAAAAAGGGCGGTGTTTTTGAACACCGCCCTTTTCGATTTCGCCGTTAGCCGCCGATGGCTGCCTTACGGGCTTCGACGATGACGTTGTAGAAGTCCGGCTTCACCGGAACGTAGCCGGTGAAATCGCCACCTTCGACGCCCTCGAAGCAAGCCTTGTCCTTCTTCGGCAGATCGGTGAAGAAGTTGGCAAGCTTGGCGGTCATGTCGTCGCCGAGCGCTGTGCGCACGACCAGCGGGCCGTTCGGGATCAGGCCCGAACGCCAGACTTCGACGAAGTCGTTGGGGTCGACGGCGCCCTTGGCGACTTCCTTGTGGAAGGTGCCGGAGGTGTAGCCGTTCTTGAAGTCGCCGATGCCGGAGGAATCGTCCACCGCGACATCGACCTTGCCGTCACGCACGGCCAGGATGTTGTTCTCGTGGCCGCCGTTGAACTGGGTCGAGGCGAAATAGGTCTCGTTGGAGGCGCCGGTGTCCTTCGGAATCTGCGTCAGCGGGATCAGGTAGCCGGAGGTCGAATCCGGATCGGCATAGCCGAGCTTCTTGCCCTTGGCCGACTTGATGTCGGTGATGCCGGAAGACTTGAGCGCCAGGCCGATCGAATAATAGCCGGTCGCGCCATCGGTCTGCTGGGTGGTGAGGATCGGGGTGACCGCCTTGGGGTCCTTGATGTAGACGCTGGCGTAGCCGGAAGCGCCGAGTTCGGCGAAGTCGAGCGTGCCGCCGAGGAGGCCCTGGATGACGCCGTCATAGTCGGCGGCGGGGAACAGCGAGACCTTCTCGAAGCCGAATTCGGTCTTCAGATGGTCGGCCAGGCACTGGTAGTTGCGCAGCCGGTCGGTTTCGTTTTCACCGCCCAGAATGCCGACGCGGAATTCCTTCAGATCGGCGGCGTGGGCCATGCTGGTGGCCATGGCGAGTACCGAAACGGCACTGAGAACCATCTTCCTGAACATCTGTTATCTCTCCTGTAGGTTCCGGCCCCGCGCCGGCAGCGTTATCGATTTTGACAGGTGCCCTTGACGTGGGCGGACGATCCGAGCCGCTCTTTCTTGAACTCAGTAACCTGGAAATGCAGGCTCGAGCGGTCCGGCGGATGCTGCAATCTTTTGCTTGAAGGCAACGCTGGTCGAGGTGATGGCCTCGGCGATTTCGCCGCCATTGCTGTCGGCGCCATAAACGAGACGCACGGCCTCGCGGTTGAGCTCTTCGGGTGGGCCATCGAAGACGACCTTGCCGGCGGCCATGCCGATGATGCGGTTGCAATAGGTGCGCGCGGTATCGAGCGTGTGCAGATTGGTGACGACGGTGATGCCTTCGCGCAGATTGATGTCCTGCAGCGAATCCATCACCACCTTGGCGTTAAGCGGGTCGAGCGAGGCGATCGGCTCGTCGGCGAGGATCACCTTGGGCTGCTGCATCAGGGCGCGGGCGATGGCGACGCGTTGCTGTTGTCCACCTGACAAGGTGCCGGCGGGCTGCAGAGCGGTGCGGGCGATGTCGAGCCGCTCAAGGGCCGCGACTGCCTCGGCGCACTCGGCGCGCGAGAACATGCCGAGAAGGTTGGACAGGGTTGAACGGTGGTTCAATTTGCCAAGCAGCACATTGGTCAGCACGTCGAGGCGCGGCACCAGGTTGAACTGCTGGAAAATCATGGCGCAGTCGCGCTGCCAGCGCCGCAGCGGCGAGCCGCGCAGCTGGGAGACCTCGGCGCCATCAAAAAAATCGACCCCTGGCTGGGGTCGACAAGACGGTTGATCATGCGAAGAAGGGTCGATTTGCCGGCGCCCGAACGGCCAATGACGCCGACCATCTGACCCTGCGGGATCGAGATGTTGACGTCGCTGACGGCGGTGTTTTTGCCAAATCGTCGGCTGACACCGCGGATTTCGAGTGTGGCAGAGCTTGCTGACATGGGGCTGGGCTCCAGTCCGGGCCTTATTGATCGTCAGGCTCTCGCCTAACGCAGCCACATGAACCTGCCGTGTCGCCAGCATGTCAGTTTTGTTACGCTCCACAGGCGCGACGACTGAAGCGCGTCGCGCTGAAACGAATTCATGCGACGCGCTTCAGGTCTTTGTTCTTATGCATGTCGCTCTCCCAAAACGGAGGTCACTTTTGGGCGACATGCACTGGGGTCTTGCCGGCAATCAGCCAAGCACCAGCAATTCCTCGAAATGCTTCATGTCGCGGAAAGCGCAGAAGGCGGGGGCCTTGATCTCGATCACCGGTGCCTGCTTTGCGAAAAGTGCCAGGCCATCATCGAACAGCGCCTGCCACTCAGCGGCTCTATCGTCTGCCAGACGCTGGATCTGGTAAGCGAAGGTGATGTGGAAGACGTAAGTGTCGTGATCGGGGTGGCGGTAGCCGAACGGCACCGCCAGCGCATCGCGCCATCGACGCATGATGCGTACGTCCTCGTTGGTCGCGCCGGCAACGGTGAGGCCGGTCGGCACGATTTCGACCACCTTGATGTTGAAGGGGTCAAGGCCCCCGAAACCCTTCAGCCGTTCCAGATAAAGCCGGGTCATGGCATCGATGCTGGTGTCGAGCGGCACGTCCTGCGGCCAGTAGGGCAAGCGGCGGCGGTACTCGATGATGCCCTGGAACAGCGTCATATGCAGGCTGGAAACGGGAGTGAAGGCGAGTCGGTCGGCGTCAGGCATCGCCAGCATCTTCTCGCGCACCGCAAGCACTACGGCCTCGGACGGCGAACCGCTGACGAGATGGCTGACGACGGTGTTGCCGGGCTCGGTCAGGAAATTGCCCGAGCTGTCGTAGCGTGTGCCGAGATGGGCTGGTGGCGTGGGATTGGAGCCGGCGAAGAATCCGGCGAGCGAGGGTCTGACGATGTCGAGCATGGCGATCTCCTTGGGGGAGATGGGGTCCTGTCCGAGTCATGTGTCAAGGATATGAAACTTGGCGAATGTTGTTTTGGACGGGGATCAGGCCGGGCGGCCACGTTAGCAGTTAAGGCAGCCTAGCTGAGAAATGAACGCCAACACGTAGAGTATTACCGACCCTACCGCCGCGAGACCCAACCCCAGGATTACTAAAATAAAGGTCGATACCCGGTCGGGCTGCCCCCAGCGGTTGACCCCGCTCCTAACGCTCCAAATGCCCAACGCCACCAGTGCCAACCCAATGCAAGCCGGTATAGTCAGTATAGCCAAGAGCTAGTCTCCTCTATACTGCCACTCTAGGTGGTATCTGCTACTGCAGGATTAACCACCGTAAAAAATTGGCCGCGTTTCTCGTGACGTCAGCCATATTTCTCCAGAAACGCCTCCGCCGACAGTTCGCGGAAATCGTCAAGGGACGCACGCAATCTGGCATGGTCCCAATCCCACCAGGCAAGCGCCTGGTAGCGTTCGGCGGTGCGGCGGTCGAAGCGCTCGCGGATCGGTTTCGCCGGCACGCCGGCGACGATGGTGTAGGGCGCGACATCCTTTGAGACGACGGCTCCGGCGCCAACCGCCGCGCCATCGCCGACGGTGACGCCGGGCAGGACGGTCGAGCCGTGGCCGAGCCAGGTGTCGTGGCCGATGGTGACGCGTTTGGCGCGGCGCTGGGCGAAGAATTCACTCTCGTGCTCGGCGTCGTCCCAATAGTCCGAGGCGCGGTAGGTGAAGTGGTGCAGCGTCGGCCGCCAGGTCGGGTGGTTGGTGGCGTTGAGGCGCACGCTTGCCGCGATGTTGGCGAACTTGCCGATCGTCGCGCACCAGACGGCGCAATCCTGCATCATGTAGGAATAGTCGCCGAGTTCGCTTTCCGAAACCCGGCTGCGGTCCGCAATTTCGGTCCAACGGCCAAGCGTCGAATTGTGCACTTCAGCCGTCGGGTGCACCAGCGGCGTCTCCGACAATTTCCTGGTCATGCGGCGAGTTTTCCTGGAGCGAAAGCGGTGACGTCTATGATGCGGTCGGCCACCGCCTCGCGCACATCATGGTCGTGGAAGATGCCGAGCAAAGCGACGCCGGCCGCTTTCTTGGCGGCGATGAGTTCGATCACCACGTCACGATTTTTGGCGTCGAGCGAGGCGGTCGGTTCGTCGAGCAGCAGGATCGGGTGCTCGATGATGAAGCCGCGCGCGATGTTGACGCGCTGCTGCTCGCCGCCGGAAAAGGTCGCCGGCGGCAGGGCCCAGAGTTTTTCCGGCAAATTGAGCTGCGCCAGCAAGGCGCGTGCCTTGCCGCGGGCAATTTCGCGCTCTTCGCCGCGCTCGACCAGTGGCTCGGCGACGACGTCGAGCGCCGAGACGCGCGGTACGGTGCGCAGGAACTGGCTGACATAGCCGATCGTTTGCCGGCGAACGGCAAGCACGGTGCGCGGGCTGGCATGGGCGAGATCGATCAGTCCGTCTTCGTGCTTGACGATGATCTGGCCCTCGTCGACGGCATAGTTGCCGTAGAGCATCTTCAGGATTGAGCTCTTGCCGGCACCGGACGGGCCGCCAAGCACGGTGCATTCACCGGCCTTGATCGAGAATGAGACACCGGCGACGACAGGCAATTTGATGCCGTCGCGCAGATGCATGGTAAAGCTCTTGGCGACGTCGGAGACAACGAGGGGCGTCGGCATGGTTACACCTGCAGGATGGAAGAGACGAGGAGCTGCGTATAGGGCGCGCGCGGATCGTCGAGCACGCGATCGGTGAGGCCGCTTTCGACGACGCGGCCATCCTTCATCACCATCATGCGCTGCGACAAAAGCCGCGCCACGGCGAGGTCGTGGGTGACGACGATGGCGGCGAGGCCGAGGTCGGTGACCAGCCCGCGCAACAGGTCGAGCAGGCGTGCCTGCACCGAGACGTCGAGGCCGCCGGTCGGCTCGTCCATGAACACCAGGCGTGGTCCGGTGACGAGGTTGCGGGCGATCTGCAGGCGCTGGCGCATGCCACCGGAAAAGGCGCGCGGCTCGTCGTCGATGCGGTCTTCCTCGATCTCGACGCGCGACAGCCAGTCGACCGCCGTGGCGCGGATCTTGCCGTAGTGGCGGTCGCCCACCGCCATCAGCCGCTCGCCGACATTAGCGCCGGCCGACACCGTCATGCGCAGGCCGTCGGCCGGGTTCTGATGGACAAACCCCCAGTCGGTGCGCATCAGGAAGCGGCGCTCGGCCTCGCTCATGCGGTAGAGCTCGCGGAACTGGCCGTCGCGCATGCGGTAGCTGGCGGTGCCGGAGGAGGGCAAGAGCCGCGTCGACAGGCAGTTGAGCAAAGTCGTCTTGCCGGACCCCGATTCGCCGACGACAGCCAGGACCTCGCCTGGCCACAGGTCGAACGAGACGTTGTCGCAGCCGACGCGCGAGCCGTAGAATTTGGACAGCGCCGATACGCGCAGCAGCGGTTCGTCGGTCATTGTGCCGGCTCCATTTTTTCCGAAACAGAATGGGTTTCCGGAGCAAGGTGGCCGCGATGGCCGTCGGCCCGCCGCTTCTCGCAGTGGTCGGTGTCGGAGCAGACGAACATGTGGCCGCCATGGTCGTCGAGGATGACCTCGTCGAGATAGACGTTCTCGGCGGCGCACAGCGCGCAGGGCTGGTCGAAGGTCTGCACCTCGAACGGATGGTCCTCGAAGTCGAGGCTGACGACTTCGGTGAAGGGCGGCACCGCGTAGATGCGCTTTTCGCGGCCGGCTCCGAACAGCTGCAAAGCCGGCGAGCGGTGCATCTTGGGATTGTCGAATTTCGGCGTCGGCGAAGGGTCCATCACATAGCGGCCCTCGACCTTCACCGGATAGGCATAGGTGGTGGCGATGCGGCCGTGCTTGGCTATGTCCTCATAGAGCTTCACATGCATGAGGCCGTATTCCTCCAGCGCATGCATTTTGCGCGTTTCGGTCTCGCGTGGTTCGAGGAAGCGCAGCGGCTCCGGAATTGGCACTTGGTAGACCAGCACCTGGCTGGCGGTCAGCGGATGCTCGGGGATGCGGTGGCGGGTCTGGATGATGGTGGCGCTGGCGGTGTCGGTAGTGACGGCGACATTGGCGACCTTCTTGAAGAAGGCACGGATCGAGACCGCATTGGTGGTGTCGTCGGCGCCCTGGTCGATCACCTTCAGCACGTCATCGGGGCCGATGATCGAGGCGGTGACCTGGACGCCGCCGGTGCCCCAGCCATAGGGCATCGGCATTTCGCGCGAGGCGAACGGCACCTGGTAGCCAGGGATGGCGATGCCCTTGAGGATCGCCCGGCGGATCATCCTTTTGGTCTGCTCGTCGAGATAGGCGAAGTTGTAGGTGGCGATGTCGGTCATGATGCGACCTCAAGTCCTTCGGCATAGCGCGCCAGCCGCTCCGTGAGCGTGCCGGTGTGAAATTCGAACATGTGGTTGTCGTCGTCGTAGAAATAGATCGAGCGGCCTTCACCCTCGACGCGCGGACGCGGCGGATGCATCTCCAGCCCTAACTTGGCGATGCGCTCGGCGTAGCGGTCGTAATCGGCGTCATCGATCTTGAAGGCGATGTGGTTGTAGCTGCGCTCAGGCAGCGCCTCGCCCTCCATGATGGCGATCCAGATGTCGCCGATCAGGAAGAATTTTTCGCGCGACAGCGAGAACTGCGCGGCGTCGCTGGCGTAGACCTCACCTGCATCAAACACGCCCTCGAGGATGGCAGTCATCCGGTCGAGATCCCTGACGATGAAGGTCATGTGGGACAGGCCTTCGATCATTCCGCGGCCTCCCGCTTCTCTTCGACCTTCGCGGGGTGTTCGCGGGCCTCGTACTCGGCGCGCATACGGCGCACGAGGTCGAGCTCGGCCTGGAAGTCGACATAATGCGGCAGCTTCAGATGCTCGACGAAGCCGGTCGCCTGGACGTTGTCGGAATGCGAGATGACGAACTCCTCATCCTGGGCGGCGGCGACAATGTCCTCGCCGAGTTCGGAGGCGCGCAGCGCGCGGTCGCACAGCGCCATGGCCATCGCCTTGCGCTCGCTCTGGCCGAAGACCAGGCCGTAGCCGCGCGTGAATTGCGGCGGCGCCTTGGCCGAGCCCTTGAACTGGTTGACCATCTGGCATTCGGTGACCCGCACCGTGCCGAGGGGTGCGGCGAAGGGCAGTTCGGGAACGTCGAGTTCCAGCTCGACCTCGCCGATGCGGATTTCGCCGACAAAGGGATGGTTGCGGGCATAGCCGCGCTGGGTGGAATAGCCGAGCGCCAGCAGAAAACCTTCATCGCCGCGCGACAGCGCCTGCAGGCGGATGTCGCGTGCCATCGGGAATTCCAAGGGTTCGCGGGTGATGTCGCCGGGGACATGGTCCTGCGGCATCTCACCATCCGGTTCGATCAGGCCTTCGCGGGCAAGGATCGCCGAGACGCGCGGCATGGCTTGCGCTTCCGTGTCACGCTGCAAGGGTTCGGCGACATCCGCGCCGGCGGCAAGCTCGGGGTCGAGCAGGCGATACGTGTAGTCGAAGGTCGGACCCAGCAGCTGACCACCGGGCAGGTCCTTGTAGGTCGCCGACACGCGCCGTTCGACCCGCATCGCGCTGGTGTCGATGGCCTTGCTGTAACCGAAGCGCGGCAGCGTGGTGCGATAGGCGCGCACCAGGAAGATCGCCTCGATCATATCGCCGCGCGCCTGGACGATTGCCAATGCTGCGAGTTCCCGGTCATAGAGCGAGCCTTCGCTCATCACCCGGTCGACGCCGAGCGCCAGCTGCTCGACGATCTGGTCAAGGCGAAGTGCCGGCACCGAACGGTCGCCGCGCCGACGGTCGGCCAACAGGCTGTGGGCGTTGGCAATTGCAGCCTCGCCGCCTTTTACCGCGACATACATCTTCAAGCCTCCATCGTCTTGATGCGCGTCGTGCGCGGCAGGCAGGCTATGCCGCCAACGGTGGCGAGGATGATGTCGACGCCGCGTGGAAAGCGCTGGGTGTTCTGCTTCCACTGCTCGATGAAATGGCGTGGCATTTGCGCCGGCGCGATCGTGGCGGTGGTTTCGATGCCGGGACCTTCGAGCAACAGCGGAGCGCCTGAGGTGAGGTCGCTGACCTGGAGGATCAGCGTGGTCGAGCGGTCGGGGTAATCCTGCGTTCCCTGCGAAAAGCCGTCGAGCGACATCATCTCGGCCGGCGTGGCGATAAAGGCGAAATGCGCATCGGCCGGCGTGTTGGCCAGCGGTGCGCCGGTGTGGAAACCAAGCCAGGACCCGATCGCGGCGGAGGTGTGCAGCGCCGGGTCGAGCCAGAGCGGCGTGTCATTGTCGCACAGCGCCAGTGCGATGGCGCCTGATGTTGCCGAGAACGGCGCCGGTGGATGGGCGAGGGCCGGCAAGGGCTGCACGCTGCCCGGCCGCGCCATCGCGTCCATGACGGCGCGGAAAACGGTCTGGGCGTTGAAGACCGGATCGGTGAAGCCGCCCTCGATCGATTGCGCTGCGATATCCATCAGTCTTCTCCGCGAACCATGGTGAAGAAATCCACCTGCGTGGCCGCCGTCTCGGCGCGGCGTTTTTCATGGGCAGTCGTAAGCGCCGACCTCAAAGGCGCGATCAGCCTGGTCTCGATCTCGGCGCGGCGGGCAGGGTCCTGCCACAGCGCGTCGGCGATGGCCGCCAGCTTCGCCTTCTGCTTGTCACGGCCGAGCGCGTAGCAATGGCCGACCTGTCCGGACGGCAGCCGGACAGTGGCGCGGGTGACGGTCGCCTCGCCGACATTGAAGGGTGCGCCGCCGCCGCCGATACGGCCGCGCAGCGTCACCAGACCGGTCTCGGGACCGCGCAGCAGCTCGGCTTGTGAAGGCAGGCCGGCCTCGTTCCAGAGCCGGACGATATCGTCGCCGCTCGATTGCGCCAACGTCGCCATGGCGGCCTTGCGTTCGGCCTGGTCGCGGGCTTCCTGTCCTCGCATCGGCAGCATTCCTCTTTGCTAAATTTGTCTATTGATATAGACAACTATACAAATTATACATATTACGTAACGCGAGTCCATGACGGGTGGATGACAAGCGGCAGAAGCTTGGGGGCAATTCATGATCGGACGACAGGAAGCCGACAGTATCGAACGGCGCAGTGGCGTTTCGCTGTGGCGGCAGATTGCCGACAGGATCCTGCAGGCGATCGCCATCGGCGATTTCGCCGAGAATGCCGCGCTGCCGCCGGAGGTGGCGCTGGCCGAGCGCTACGGCGTCAACCGCCACACGGTGCGCAGCGCCATATCGGCGCTTGTGCAGGAAGGGGTGCTGCGGGCCGAACAGGGACGCGGCACCTTCGTGCTGTCGCGCAAGCGGCTCTCCTATCCGATCGGCGCACGCACACGCTTTTCGACCGGCCTGCAAGGGCAGACCTCGGAACGGCATATCGTGCTGCTCGCCTCATCGGTCGAGCCGGCCAGCCAGCGTGTCGCCGAGGGGCTTGGCCTAGCCAGGGGGGCTGAGGTGATCAGGCTGGAGACCCGTGGCGAAGCCGATGGACGGCCGGTGTCGCGCGCTGCCGGCTGGTTCGATGCCAGGCGCTTCGCCGGCATCGACATGGCGATGGCTGAGACCGGCTCGATCACCGCGTCGCTGGCCCGTTTCGGCATAGACGATTATCTCCGGCAATCGACCGTGCTGTCGGCGCGCCATGCCGATGCGGCCGATCTTGCCGACCTCGACCTGCAGCCCGGCGCCATCGTGCTGGTCACGGTCGCCGTCAACGTCACGCCGGACGGTCAGCCGATCCAGTTTTCGGAATCGCGCTTTCCGGCGGAGCGGGTGGAGCTCAAACTGTCGGCGCTGTGAACCGAATTCTGCCGACTATCCGATCTCGATCACAGCCTTGATCAGGCCGGATTTTTCATGTGCCCAGCGGGCGAGATCGCGCGGCGTATCGGCAAGCGATGTGCGATGGGTGACGAGCTTGGCCAAAGGCACGGCGCCATTGCGGATCGAGGCGGCGACATGATCGAAGTCGGCGCGCAGCGCATTGCGGCTGCCGATCAATGTCATTTCACGTTTGTGGAATTCGGGGTCGGAAAAGACGATGTCGTCCTTGACGACGCTGACCAGCACCAGTGTGCCGCCATGGGCAACATGAGCGAAAGCCGACTGCACCGACTGGGTGTTGCCGGTGGCGTCGAACACCACGTCGAAGCCTTCGCCTGACGTCGCCTCCCTGACCAGATCCGGGACTGGTCCACGTGACCCGTCGAGGGTCTGGAAGCCGAGCTCGTTTGCAGCGAAAGCGAGCCGTTCCGTACTCATGTCGAGCAACGTCACGTCGAGCCCGGCTATGCGGGCGAAGATAGCGGTGCCGAGGCCGATCGGGCCGGCGCCGATGACCAGCGTGCGGGCGCCGGGCTCGCCCCGCGCACGCCGTACGGCATGCGCGCCGATGGCGAGGAATTCGACGGCGGCGGCGTCTGCCAGCGACAGGCCGTTTGCCGGATAAAGATTCTGCGCCGGGACCAGGATGCGTTCGCACATGGCGCCGTCGCGATGGACGCCGAGCACCTCGATCCTGACGCAGCAATTGGGCTTGCCGCGCCGGCAGGCGATGCACTTGCCGCAGGACAGATAGGGATTGATGACGACCGGTTCGCCAATTGCCAGATCGACGCCGTCGCCGATCTCGACGATGGTTCCCGACACTTCGTGGCCCATGATGCGGGGATAGGCGAGGAACGGGTGTTTGCCCTCGAAAATGTGGTAGTCGGTGCCGCAGATGCCGACATGGCTGATCGCGACCAGCGCCCAGCCGGCAGGTGGCGCGCCCGGCGCGGGACGGTCTTCCAGGACGAGATCGCCGGGGGAGCGGCAGACGACAGCTTTCATGCTTCAATCCAGTCGGTTCACAGCGCCGCCGGCCCGTCGGCAATGCGAGCCCGGCGGCGATGCCAGTTGTGAATTACTTGCTGCCGCGGCGACGCAGTCCATCGAAGTAGACGATGATGATGATCAACGCGCCGGTGATGATGCGCTGCCAGAAGGCATTGACGTTGAGCAGGTTGGCGCCGTTGTTGATGGTGGCGAGAATGAACGCGCCGAGCAGCGGCCCATGCACCGAGCCGACCGCGCCGAACAGGGAGGTGCCGCCGATCACGGATGAAGCGATCGCCTGCAGCTCCCAGCCCTCGGCCTGAGTCGGATTGCCGATGCCAATGCGCGAAGCGAGCAGCACGCCGACGAAGGCCGCGCATAGACCTGACAGCGTGTAGGCCATGAAGATGGTGCGCTGGACGTTGACGCCGGACAGGCGCGAGGCTTCGGCATTGGAGCCGACCGAGAACAGGTAGCGGCCCCAGCGGCTATGGTGGAGGAAGACATAGGCGGGAATGCCGACCAGGATGACCATCCAGAACAGGTTGGGAATGCCAAGGAAGGAATTGCGCGAGAATTCCTGGAAGGCGTCGTTGTTGATCGAGATCGAATTGCCGTTGGTGATCAAAAGGCCGATGCCGCGCAGCGACGTTAGTGTCGCAAGCGTTATGATGAAGGGCGGCAAGCCCATTTTGACGATGCCAAAGCCATGGAACAGGCCGATGGCGACACCGACCAGCAAGGTGAGCAGGACGGCAAGGAAGACCGGCACGCCGGCGTTGATCAGCATCGCTGCGATGACGGTGGCGAAACCGACCACGGCGCCGACGGAAAGGTCGATGCCGCCGGTAATGATGACGAAGGTCTGTCCGACCGCGAGGATCGCGATCATCGAACCTTGGCGCAGCAGGTTCGAGATGTTGTTGGCGGAGGCGAAGCTCGATGTGGACAGCGACAGGATGACCCACAGCAGCACCAGCAGGGCCAGAAGCGTCAATCCAAACAGGGCGTTGTAGTTGCGCTTCGGTTTTTCGGCAGCAATCGCCTCGGTGCTCATGTCTGTCCTCCCAGTTTTTCTTGTTTCTCGGCGAGCGCCTGCGTGAGAATTTCCTCGTGATCGGCGGCGTGGAACCCATGCGTGGCCACCAGCTTGCCGCGCCGGAATACGTGCAACGTGTCGGCGAGCTCGTAGACCTCCGGCAAATAGGACGAGATCAGGATGATGCCGGCGCCCTTGGACAGGAGCGCGCTGAACAGGCGGTAGATTTCCGCCTTGGTGCCGACGTCGACGCCGACCGTCGGTTCATCGAAGATGAACAGCCTGGCGCCGTGGGCCAGCCATTTGCCGATGACGATCTTCTGCTGGTTGCCGCCGGAAAGGCTGGAGGCCAGGGCATTGCGCGTCGGCGTTTTGATCCGCAGGTCCGCGATCTGGCGGTCCGCCTGCGTCTTTTCTTGCGCGCCCGAGATCAGCAGATTGTTCGAGATGCGTTTGTAGATCGGCAGGTTGAGATTGAAGCCGACGGGCAGATTGAGACACAGGCCCTGGTCACGGCGGCTTTCCGGCGCCAGTGCCATGCCGAGCTTGATCGCGTCATGCTCGGAGTTGATCTGGACTTCCTTGCCTTCCCACAGGATCTGGCCGGTCGATTTGCGGTGGCGGCCGTAGAGCGTGGTGACGAATTCGCTGCGCCCGGCGCCGATCAGACCGTAGAGGCCGACGATCTCGCCGGCGCGGACCGTCATCGACACGTTTTCGAAGCCGTTGCCTGAAAGGTTCCTTGCCTCGAGGATCGGCGCACCCGGCGTGAAGTGTTCCTTGTGGTAGATCTGCTCGATCGAGCGGTTGATCATCATCTTGACCAGTTCGGCGTCGTTGGTCTCGGCGATGTTCCTCGTGCCGACCAGCGTGCCGTCGCGCAGCACCGAGACACGGTCGGCAAGCTCGAACACTTCCTCCATGCGGTGGCTGATGTAGATGATCGTCACGCCTTCGCCCTTCAGCCGGCGGATCAGCGTGAACAGTTGATCGGCTTCCTTTCGGGTCAGGTAGGCGGTCGGCTCGTCGAAGATCAGGAATTTGGTGCCGCGCACGGTGGCGCGGGCGGCGGCGATCAGCTGCTGCTGGCCGATGGTCAGGTCACCAAGCACGACATGTGCCGGCAGGTCGAAGCCGAGATCGTCGATTATCTTCTGGGCTTCCCTGACCATGGCACGTTGTTGCAGGATGCCGAAGCGGGAATTCTCCTCGCCGAGGAACATGTTGGCAGCGACCGTCAGGTGGCGGCAGAGCACGACCTCCTGGTGCACGGCGTTGATGCCGAGCGCCATCGCTTCATGCGGCGTCGCAAGGGCAACCGGCTTGCCTTCCCATATGACCTCTCCTGATGTGCGCGGCATGACGCCGGTCAGAAGCTTGATCAGGGTGGATTTGCCTGCGCCGTTCTCGCCGACGATGGCGTGGATTTCACCAGCCTTGAAAGCGAGGTTGACTGGCTTCAGCGCGTGCGTGCCCGGATATTTCTTCTCGATGCCGCGCAGTTCAAGGATCGTCCTGCCGGGTTCCAGCACGGGGGCAGGGTGCAGTTCTTGCGCCGTCGATGTCATGACAATCCTCCCAGATTGGCCACACGATTGGCACGCGGCGAGGCTGTAATGCGCCTCTTTGCAGCCTAGCCCAAGGGTGCGGGTTTCCAAGCCATTTGTGCCGGGCGGGTGTTTCCGGGGCGCAGGCCCCGGAAACGACTCATGCCGATGCTCAGTTGAGCTTCGGGTTGAGCAATGCGTCGATCTTCGGCTCTTTCATGTTGGCCTTGGTCACCAGATTGGCGCCGGTGTCGACATTGGCTTCGACCTTCTCGCCCTTCGAGGCTGCGAGCGCGGTCTTGATGCCGTCATAGCCCATCCGGTACGGATCCTGAACGACGAGGCCGGAGATGACGCCGTCATTAAGGAACTTGATCAGCTTCTCGTCGCTGTCGAAGCCGATCAGGGCCAGCTTGCCTGCGAGGTTGTTCTCGGCCACGGCACTGGCCGACGCCCTGCGCCATGATCAGGTTGGAGGCGAAGATGCCCTTGAGGTCGGGATTGGCGGTGATCAGGTCGGTCGCAATATTAAGCCCGGTCGTGGCCTGGCCGTCGGCATATTTGTCGGCCACCAGCTCCAGGCCAGGATATTTGGCCTTGAGCTCTTCCTTGAAGCCCTGGGCGCGCTGTTCGAGCGAGCCGGCACCGGGAAGCGCCGTGATCAGGGCAACCTTGCCTTCGACCTTGCCGCCATTGGCTGCGCCGATGGCTGCGGCGAGACCGTCAGCGGCAACGCGGCCACCCTGGACGTTGTCAGTGGTCAGGAACGAGGTGAAAGCCTTGGAATCGGCGCCGGAGTCGATGCCGATAACCTTGACCTTGGCGGCCGCTTCATCGATCGGCTTGCCGAGTGCCTTGAATTCCGTCGGCGAAATGACGATGGCGGCCGGGTTGCCGGCGACGGCATTTTCAAGAATCGAGATCTGGCCATTGACGTCGGTTTCAGCCTGCGCGCCGAGTTCCGGCACATTGACGCCGAGATCCTTGCCGGCCTTGCGAGCGCCGGCAAGAACGATCTGCCAGTAGAAGGACGTGGTGTCCTTGACGATGATCGGAATGGTCACGTCCGCCGCCGAAACCGGCGCCGAATGCATGACGCCCGCGAGCATCGAAGCTGCTGCCAGCGCCATGACGGCGCGGCGGTTGAGAATGCTGGTCACGAATTTCATTAGGATTCCTCCCTAAGTCGCCCGGTGAACGTTACGGAAAGTTCGGCTCGGATAGGCGCGGCCCAAACGGAACTTTATCAATAAAAAACATTTACGCTGTTTTGATAGTGCATCGATCTGGCCGATGCAAGCGGTGTTTCGCGCCTGATATGCCATCGTCGGCGGAGACACATTCGCACGCTGCTCCTCCCAAGATGCAGCCAGAAGCTCCCGTTTCGTTCCTGAAGCATGGAATATTAATTCCATGCTTCAGTCAATGTGGAATGTTCATTCTCTCGCAGATGTCGCGGATTTGTGAAGTTGCAGCCCGCCATCAACGGCGATGCCGCCATCATCCCAACTCCTGCACAACCGTATAGGGGCGGTACTTCTGATATTCCGTCTCCGGCACGTCGATGTCGAGCAGTTCGAGGTTGCGTGTCAGGTTTGCCAGTTTGGCGGTGCCGGTCAGCACGGTGGCGACCACCGGATCTTGCAGGGGGAACTGGAACGCCGCGGCAGCCAGGGGATAGCCGCCCTCGCCGGCGATCTTCTCCATCACATCGACACGGTGAAGGATATCCGCGGTGGCCGGCGCATAGTCGAAATGCGCGCCTGTCACCGGGCCTGTCGCCAGGATGCCGGAGTTGAACACGCCACCGATGACCAGCGATGTCTGTTGCGCACGGCACAGCGGGAATAGCTCAGCTTCCGCGCTGCGGTCGAGCAAGGAATAGCGGCTGGCGAGCAGGATGCAGTCGAGCGGTGCCCGGCGCATCACGTCGAGGCAGATCGGGACTTCGTTGACGCCGAGCCCGTAGGCGGAAATCGTGCCGGCCCGCTTCAGCTCCTCGAGCGCCTTGAGCCCGCCGTCCATCAGCTGGCGAAAATGCAGCTTGGTCTTCTCGACGCCATGCGTGTAGGCGCCGATGTCGTGGACATAGAGGATATCGATCTTGTTGAGGCCAAGCCGCGCATAGCTGAAGTCGACCGATCGCATGATACCGTCATAGGAATAGTCGTAGTCGAGCGCGAAGGGCAGCGGGTCGACATAGGAGTGATCGGGCACCTGGTCTTCAGGCACGGGGTGAAACAGGCGGCCGACCTTGGTGGACAGCACATAGGAATCGCGCGGCTTGTAGCGCAGGAAATCGCCGAAGCGCCGCTCCGACAGGCCGAAACCATAGAAGGGCGCGGTGTCGAAATAGCGCAAGCCCGCCTCCCAGGCGCCTTGCAGCGTCTCCATTGCCGCCTCGCGCGAACAGGCGCGATAGAGGCCGCCGATCGCGGCACCACCGAAGCTGATCTCGGTGACCTCGAGCGCCGTCTTGCCGATGCGGCGTTTTTCCATGCAAAACCTCCCCGTTGCCGGCCGTCGTCCGGCCCGGCCAGTCTACCACATATCAGCTAAATCTAGAGCGTCGCGCCGAGATGCCAGGGCACAAACTCGTTGTCGCCGTAGCCGAAATCCTCGCTCTTGGTCTTGCGGCCGGAAGCCGTCTCGACGATCAGTTCGAAGATCTCGCGGCCCATGCCCGCGATAGTCTTTTCACCCGAGGCGATGACGCCGCAATTGACGTCCATGTCCTCTTCCATCTGGTGATACATGGTCGAGTTGGTGGCGACCTTGATCGACGGTGTCGGCCGGCAGCCGAAGCAGGAGCCGCGGCCGGTGGTGAAGACGATGACGTTGGCGCCGCCCGCGACCTGGCCGGTGGCCGAGACCGGGTCGTAGCCGGGCGTGTCCATGAACACCAGTCCGTTGCCGGTGACCTTCTCGGCATAACCGAACACGCCGTTGAGCGGCGTCTGGCCGCCTTTGGCTACCGCGCCCAGCGACTTTTCCAGGATGGTGGTGAGGCCGCCGCGCTTGTTGCCGGGCGAGGGATTGTTGTCGATCGAGGCGCCATGCTTGGCGACGTGATCTTCCCACCACTTCACATAGCCATCGAGCTTCTTGGCGATCTCGGGCGTCGCCGCGCGGTAGGCGAGCAGATGCTCGGCGCCGTAAATTTCCGTGGTCTCGGAAAGGATGCCGATGCCGCCGACGCCGGCCAGGATGTCGACAGCAGCACCCAGCGCCGGATTGGCCGTGATGCCCGACATGCCGTCGGAGCCGCCGCATTGCAGGCCTACGACGATCTCGCTGACCGGGATCGGCTCGCGCTTCAACTGGCCGACTTCCTCGGCGATTTCGGCCAGCACCAACATCGCTTTCTCGACCGATTTGCGCGACCCGCCGGCGTCCTGGATGTTGAAATGGCGTTTGCCGGCGGCGACGCCCTTCTGGCCGTAGAGGGTGAGCTGGTTGACCTCGCAGCCAAGGCCGACCATCAGCACGCCGCCGAAATTCGGGTGGCGGGCATAGCCGGCGAGCGTGCGGTGCAGCACCATCATGCCGTCGCCAGTGCCGCTCATGCCGCAGCCCTGGCCGTGGACGATCGGCACGAAGCCGTCGATGCCCGGATATTTCGGCAGCAAGGTCCGGTTGGCGGTGTCGGCGATGGAATGGCAGACGGTGGCCGAGCAATTGACGCTGGCGAGGATGCCGATGAAGTTGCGGGTGCCGGCGCGGCCGTCGGCGCGACGATAGCCCATGAAGGTGCGGGCGCGGTCGGCCTCCGTCGCATGCTCGGCCTCGCTCGGCGGCACCACCGGCAGGCGGCCGGCCTCGAACACCAGATTGTGCGAATGGACATGCTCGCCCGCCGCAATGTCCTGCGTGGCGCGGCCGATCGCCTGGGCGTATTTGACCACGGCTTCACCGGCGGCAATCGGCTTGATCGCCACCTTGTGGCCGGGCTCGATGACCGCGGTGGCAAGCGCGCCGCCGGGCAGAGCGGTGCCGATCTCGATGCGGCCATTGGCAACGGCGACATTGTCGGCGGGGGACAGAAGAATGGTGTTGGAGACGTTCACGGGCGGGTTCCTGGGTGATCCTGGGATGCGCGCGGATTGACACGCGCCTGTTAAGAGTTAATGTCTTTTATCGTGAAAAAACAGTTTTGCGTCAATTGTTTTTTCGCAGGCGCTGCGCGTGCCTCTGGCTGGTGGTGGCGCTGCAAACAACGGACCGGACCCAGCGAAAGCGATTCCTGCTTTTCAGGGTCATGGGAACGTCATATTGCGCTTCAAGCCGGCCGCCGCAAGCGCTGGCGTGAATGGGGCAGGGGATGTCGAAGAGCAACAACGTCTACAAGGACGCCTACAACAGGTGCCTCAGGCTGCTCGACGAAACGCGCAGCCTGCCGTCGGAACCGGAGCTGGGCGCGCTGCTCGGCGTCAGCCGCACGACCGTGCGCAGCATCCTGACGCGCATGGAGGAAACCGGCCTGATCGCCTGGAACAAGCGTGCCAAAACGGTGCTGCGCGACCCGAGTCCCGACGATTTTTTCCCCGAGGAAGAGACTGACACGCTGGCCGAGATCATCGAGCGGTCGTTCATGCGCAGGCTGCTCGCCGGCGGCGCCGAGGCCGGCATGCAGATCAATGAGCTCGAACTGGCGCGCGAGATCGGCGTCGGCACCACCAGCGTGCGCGAATTCCTGATTCGCTTCTCGCGCTTCGGCCTGATCGAGAAGCGCCGCAACAGCCATTGGGTGCTCAAGGGTTTTACGCGGGCCTTCGCGCTGGAGCTGACCGAAATCCGCGAGATGTTCGAAATCCGCTCGGCGGCTGCCTTCGCCGCCTTGCCGCAGGACAGCCTGGTCTGGACCGATCTCGCCCGGCTGGAGGACGAACATCGCCAGCTGGCACGCGAGATCGCGACGCGGTTCAACGAGTTTTCGGAGTTGGACGAGCGCTTCCACCGGCTTATCCACCGTGCGTCGCGCAACCGTTTCATCGTCGATTTCTACGACGTCATCGCCATGATCTTCCATTACCACTACCAGTGGAACAAGGCGCAGGAGCGCGAGCGCAACGAAGTCGCCGTCAGCGAGCATCTTGCCTATATCGAGGCGCTCAAATCGCGCGACCTCGGCAAGGTCGATGCCGCCTGCCGCAAGCACCTGAAGTCGGCGCGTAACACGCTTTTGACCTCGATCCCTGAAAGCCGGCCATTGCATAAATCCTAATCGCGCCGCGTTGCCGCAGTATCGAATTGCCGATTTTCGGCCTGCTCCGGCCGTGGTAGGTATCTTCCAAGCCTGAAGAGGCAGATGGTTTGAACAGGCAAGTCATTTGAGCAAGAAGGGAAGACGCTGGAGCATGCCGGTTGCGCTTGTCGCGGCCTACCTGCTGCTGCTGCAGTCGACGCTCGGCGCGTTCGCCTTCGGCACCGGGCCGAATGCCGCGCAGCTCGACGCTTTCGGCAACGTCATCTGTACCCGTGATGGCGCCACCCAGCTTCCCGGCGGTGACCAGCACCCGTCGCATCTGCCGGCCTGCTGCACGCTTGGCTGCAGCATGTTCTCATCGGCCTTTGCGCCGCCGCCCGATGCCGGGCTGGCCCTGGGCAGCCTTTCCTTTGAAGCTGTCGCCTTCGTCTTTCCGGCGAGCATTCATCTCGACTTCGCGCGCGAACGCTCGCCGTCGAATCCGCGCGCGCCGCCGCTGGCGGCCTGAGCCTTTCTGCCCGGCGGAACCTTTCACGGGCGTACCCATCCAAAGATCAAAACTACTCGCGACCGGCAACGGCGCGATCATCACTTCATGGAGCAACCATGTCCCATCTTTTCCCTACGGCGGCGGGCACTCTGTTCAGCCGCATTCTGTCTCGCTTCCAGGAACGCCTCGGCGCGGTCGGGCTGGCTTTTGCGATCATGCTCGTCGGCGCCCATTCCGTTCTGGCGCATGAGTTCAAGGTCGGTGATCTCGAGATCGAGCATCCCTGGTCGCGCGCCACACCGGCCGGCGCCAAGGTGGCCGGCGGCTATTTCACCATCGTCAACAAGGGCAGTGCGCCGGACCGGCTGCTGTCGATCTCCTCTGATGTTTCCGAAAAGGCCGAGCTGCATCAGATGGGCGTCAAGGACGGTGTCATGACCATGCGGCCGGTTTCCGGCGGCCTGGAGGTCCCCGCGGGCGGCAAGGTGGCGCTGGCGCCAGGCGGCTATCATTTGATGTTCATCGGTCTGAAGCGGCAACCCAAGCAAGGCGAAAAATTTGCCGCCACGCTGACTTTCGAGAAGGCCGGCACGGTCAATATCGAGTTCGCCGTCGAAGGCATGGGCGAGATGGGCGGCATGGACGACCACGCCAATTGATCGCGCCAATCCGCAAATTTTGAAATCTGAGGGACCATATGAATAAGTATCTTTTGACGGCCGGCGCGTTTCTCGTGCTGGGGACGAATGCCGCCTTCGCGCACATCACGCTCGAAACCCAGGAAGCGGCGGTCGGCTCGACCTACAAGGCGGTGCTGCGTGTGCCGCATGGTTGCGACGGCAAGGCGACGACCGCCGTGCGCGTGCAGATTCCAGAAGGAGTGATCGCGGTGAAGCCGATGCCGAAGCCGGGCTGGACGCTGCAGACCAAGAAGGGCAAATATGAAAAATCCTATCAGCTATATGGTCAGGCGGTGACCGACGGCGTCAAGGAAGTCGACTGGAGCGGCGGCAATCTGCCCGATGAATTCTATGATGAGTTCGTCTTCCGCGCGACGTTGACGGCGGACCTGCCCGTCGGCCAGAAACTCTACTTCCCGGTGGTGCAGGAATGCGATGGCGCCACCGACCGCTGGATCGAGATTCCGGCGGCAGGGCAGGATGAAGGCGCGCTGGAGAACCCGGCACCCGGCATCAAGCTCACGCCGAAAAAATAGTTTCTCCCCTGGCGCGCTCTGCTTGGCGGAGCGCGCCGCAGCCCCGTGGCATGGCATGACCGCAATACCTTCCCGGATGGTCGATACCACCAGCAAGTTCGCCGGCTGGATTGGCGGTGGGCTGCTGGTCCTGCTCATGGCACTTATTGTCATGGCATTGACAGATCAGGCCTTTGCCCATGCCGCGCTGATCAAGACCGACCCGGCTGACGGCGCGGTGCTGACGCAGGCTCCGGCGCAGTTCTCACTGACCTTCAGCGAGCCGGTTTCGCCGCTGGTGCTGACGCTGGTGAAGCCCGACGGCACGCCTGTTGCGCTGACATCCTTCCGGCTCAGCGACCAGACGGTCGAGATCGACAATCCGCAAACGCTCAAATCCGGCACGCATGTGCTGAGCTGGCGTGTCATTTCCGCCGACGGCCATCCGGTCGGTGGTTCGCTGCTGTTTTCCATCGGCGCGCCAAGCGAACCGCCCGCCGTGTCCGAGGCCGTCGACTGGCCGCTGAGGTCGGCGATCTGGATCGGCAAGGTCTTTCTCTACATCGGTCTTTTCCTCGGCGGCGGCGGCGCCTTCGCCCTTGCCTGGCTGGCCGGCGACGGACGAGCGGGTCAGCGCTTCGTCACCGCTGCGATCCTGTGTGGGCTGGTCGCAACCCCCTTGTCACTCGGCTTTCTGGGTCTCGATGCGCTCGGAGCGCCGCTCTCGCATCTGGCGCAGCCGGTGATCTGGCGGACCGGGCTCGGCACCAGCTTCGGCTGGACGGTGCTGTTCGCTCTCATCGCGCTGGGGCTCGGTCTGTTGTCGCTGGCCGGCCCGCGTGTACTCACCGGGCTGTTTGCGCTTGCCGGCATTACGGGCGTCGGCGTTGCGCTCGCCGCCAGCGGCCACGCCAGCGCGGCCGAGCCGCAATGGCTGACGCGGCCGATGGTGTTCGTGCATGGCGTCGGCATTGCCTTCTGGGCCGGTGCGCTGATGCCGCTCGGTCTCGCGCTGAAGCGCCAGACGGCTGATGCCGCCGCTTTCCTGCGCCGCTTCTCCTCTGCGATCCTGCCTGTCGTGGCCGCGCTCGCCGCGGCCGGCATCGTACTTGCCATCATCCAGGTGCAGACGCCTTCGGCATTGATCGTCACCGCCTACGGCCGGCTGCTGCTGGTCAAGCTCGCTCTGCTGGTCTTCCTGTTCACGCTTGCCGCCGTCAATCGCTGGAAACTCACCGCCGCGGCCGAGGCGGGCGCGACGGAGGTCCAGCGCAGGCTCACCCGCTCGATCGGCGTCGAAATGCTGATCGTGGTGGCGATCTTCGGCGTTGCCGCTGGCTGGCGCTTCACGCCGCCGCCGCGGGCCCTGGCGATCGCGGCGGCGCAGCCGGTTTCGGTTCACATCCACGCGCTGCAGGCGATGGCCGATCTCAGCATCACGCCTGGCCATGCCGGGCCTGTCGCCGCCTCGATGATCATCATGACCGGTGATTTCGGCCCGCTCGACGCCAAGGAAGTGACGCTGGTGCTGTCGAAACCGGATTCCGGCATCGAGCCGCTGAAGCGCGCGGCGACCAAGCCCGGCGACGGCAGCTGGCGTGTCGACAACCTCGTCATCCCGGTTCCCGGCCGCTGGACGGTGCGCATCGACATCCTCGTCTCGGACTTCGAGATCGTGAAGATTGAGTCCCCGGTGGACATCAGGCCGTGACCGACAGATGTGATACCGTTGTCGAACGGTCTACATTGTGCAACGGCAACACAATTCGGCGAGGCGGTTGACGCGGCGCGAAAGGCCCGTCAATCATCCCGGCAAAATCGCGGGCTCCAACCAACAAGATCCGAAAGCAGGGAAGAAACGATGGAAAAAGCCGAAATCGGCCTGATCGGCCTTGGCACGATGGGCTCCAACCTGGCGCTGAACATCGCCGAACACGGGCACCGCATTGCCGTCTTCAATCGCACCCGGGCTCGCACCGACGCTTTCGTCGAGAATGCCGGCGCGCTGAAGGACATGGTCGTTCCCTGCTACAGCCTGGAAGAACTCGCCGCCGCGATCAAACCACCTCGCCCGGTCATCATCATGGTGCTGGCCGGCAAGCCGGTCGACGAGCAGATCGAAGCGCTGCGCGGCGTGCTGTCTGCCAACGACATCGTCATCGACGCCGGCAACGCCAATTTCCGCGACACGATGCGGCGTTTCTCCGAATTGTCCGATTCAAACCTCACCTTCATCGGCATGGGTGTGTCCGGTGGCGAGGAGGGCGCGCGCCACGGCCCGTCGATCATGGTCGGCGGCACCGAAGACTCCTGGAAGCGCGTCGAAAAAGTGCTGACCGCCATCTCCGCCAAGTTCAAGGACGAGCCCTGTGCCGCCTGGCTCGGTACCGATGGCGCCGGCCATTTCGTCAAGACCATCCACAACGGCATCGAATATGCCGACATGCAGATGATCGCCGAAATCTACGGCATCCTCCGCGATGGCCTGGGCATGGGGCCGAAGGAGATCGGCACCGTCTTTGAAAACTGGAACAAGGGCCGGCTCGATTCGTATCTGATCGAGATCACCGCCAAGGTTCTGGCCGCCGACGATCCGAAGACCGGAAAGCCGGTGGTCGATGTCATCCTCGACCGCGCCGGCCAGAAGGGCACCGGCAAATGGTCCGTCATCGAGGCGCAGCAGCTCGGCATTCCGGCGACCGCGATCGAGGCGGCGGTGGCGGCACGCGTGCTGTCGTCGATCAAGGACGAGCGTCAGGCGGCCGAAAAAGCCTATGGCAATATCGGCGTGACCAAGATTGCGGGCGACAAGGCGGCACTTCTGAAAGACCTGGAGCTGGCGCTGCTCGCCGGCAAGATCGCCGCCTATGCGCAAGGTTTCGCGGTGATGAGCGGGGCCTCGAAGGAGTTCAGCTGGAACCTGCCGATGCCGACCATCGCCAAGATCTGGCGCGCCGGCTGCATCATCCGTTCGCAGATGCTGGACACGATGGCGGACGCCTTCGGTTCGGGCGGCGCTGCCACCAACCTTTTGATGGCGCCTGCCTTCATCACGATGATGCAGGAGGCGCATCCGTCGCTCCGGCGCGTTGTTGCCAAGGCATCGGAGGCCGGCTCGCCGGTGCCGGCGCTGGCTTCCGCGCTTGCCTATTTCGACAGCTATCGCCAGGGCCGCGGCACCTCGAACCTGATCCAGGCGCAGCGCGACTTCTTCGGTGCGCATGGCTTCGAACGCATCGGCGAGCAAGGCGCGTTCCACGGGCCGTGGGGCAGCGGCGCCGCCGGCTAGAGCAATTCCAGGAAAAGTGTGAGCGGTTTTCTCGGGGCAAAGCGCATAGCGCTTTGCCCTTGGGAATTGCGTCAAAACAAAGAGTTAGAGCGGTTCGCTGTTTCCATGAAACGGTGAACTGCTCTAGGTCGTTGACCGCTGGTAGGCCAGGACCTCGCCTGGCACGCTGAGACTTTGCAGCGAGCCGGGTGCTGCGCCTCCGATCCAGCCGAGCACCGAGCGGGCGAGCTCCGAGCCCGCCAGCCGGAAGTTCTCATTGACGATCAGCAGTTCGGGCCGAAACAGGTGCAAAAGGTCCGATGATTGCTTGGAGACGATGTCGACGTCGCGGCCAAGCTTGAGGCCTGCATCCTCGATGCCGGCGACCAACGCAAGCGTGGCGGCGGCGGCGCTGCTGACGAACCCGTCCGGCCTGATGTCGCGGCGCATCAGCTGCGCGGTCCTCGTCCTGATCTGCTCGATCGAATGGTCGATCGATACGGTGCTGAACGGGATCTCGCTGGCGCCGACCTCGCTCAGCGCATCGGCAAAGCCGTTGACCGTATGGCTGTGGTAGCTCAGTCCAATGGGTGGTGCCAGCAGAGCGAGCTTGCGGCGTCCCATGCTCGCAAGGCGCCGCACGGCTTCGACCGCGAAAGCGTGATTGTCGAAATCATGATAGGGGTGGACCAGCCCCATGTCGGTGCGGCCATGCGTGGCAAAAGGAATGCCGTGCTCCAGCATATAGCGGGCCCTGGCATCGTTCGGCTGCGTGCGTGAAATGATGACACCATCGGCGGAACCGGTCTCGACCAGATAGCGTATGGGATCGAGCGGATCCTGCGAACGCGAATAGGGCGTGACGATCAGGTGATAGGGCGTGTCGGCGAGCACTTCCGAAACGCCGTAGATGATGTCCGAGACAAAGCTCATGATCTCGCGTTCGGTGTTGAGCACAAGACTGATGACATTGGTCCTGCCGGTGCGCAGGCGCACGCCGGCGCGGTTGGGCCGGTAACCGATCTGCTTGGCGACCAGCTGGACGCGGCGCCTGGTCTCGGCGCCGATCTCCGGCGCGTCCTTCAGGGCGCGCGATACGGTGGTGACGCCAAGCCCGGTCATGAAGGCAAGCGTCTTCAGCGTCGGCCGCTCCTTGGCCGAATTCTCGTCGTTCTTTTCCGTACGCCGTCTGTCCATTCGTTCCGCCCGTCAGGCGCATAGCAGCCGCAGGGCGGGTCGGCAATCGCCGCGATTTGCGGCGTCGCACAATTTCAAGCCCGGCGAAGGCCGCAATATACTGAAACGTTACAGATTGCCAATCTCGATTGCCGGTTGGCGAATGGGCAGCGAACACGTGGTCGTGATTTCTCTTGAGAATACAAGGCGAAGAGACCTTCCAGCGCTCATTTTACCGACTTTCGTGGCTGAACTGTTTGTTTTGCGCTGCGATGGCTCATATTGCGGCGCACAACGAGATGATCGATGGCGTATTTTATTCGTGGCTCGAAAAAATATCGGACGGGTCGCCTGCCCAGGGTTGCGTCATCCCTGCAATTGCCTTATCCAAAATCTGTAACGTTTCAGATTCTGGGAGGAACCGAAATGCGATACAGGATTTCGACCGCTGCGCTGGCAGCATCGGCCGCGCTGCAGTTTGCCGGCCCGGCCAGGGCCACGGACCTGGAAGTCATCCACTGGTGGACATCGAAGGGCGAGTCGGCGGCGGTCTCGCAGTTCGCAAAGGCCTTCGACAATGACGGCCATGGCGACAAGTGGGTGGACAGCGCGATTGCCCTGGGCGAAACCGCCCGCTCGACCGTCATGCAGCGCGTGCTCGGCGGCGATCCGCCCGGCGCGGCTCAGTTCAATCCCGGTCGGCAATACGAGGAACTGATCTCGGGCGGCAAGCTGCTCGACCTCACCGACGTCGCGACCGCCGGCAAGTGGGATCAGGTCATCCGCCCGAAAGCGATCGGCAGCGCCTGTCTCGTCGACGGTCATTGGTGGTGCGTTCCGGTCAACATCCATTCGAACTACTGGGCCTGGTACTCCAAGCCGGTGTTCGAGAAAGCCGGTGTGCCGGAGCCGAAGAACCTTGCCGATTTCATCGCAGCCGCGCCGAAGATCAAGGAGGCAGGCCTCATTCCCTTCGCCATCGGCGGCGACGGAAATGGCTGGCAGATCCAGTTGCTCTTCCAGGATATGGTCACCGAGGCGCTCGGTGTCGCCAAGCGTGACGAGATGTACACCAAGAAGAGTGCCGAAATTGCCGGCGGCCCTGAGATGAAAGGCGTCTTCACGCAGTTGAGGACCCTGAAGCAGTTCACCGACAATGGCTACGCCAACCGCAACTGGAACGACACCACCAATCTGGTGATCACCGGCAAGGCCGGACTTCAGGTGATGGGCGACTGGGCGCGCGGCGAATTCGCGGCCGCCGGCATGACCGGCGTCAAGGATTTCGGCTGCATGATCGGCTTGAACGAGGCCAAGCCGGTGGTCAGCACCGACGGCGACATCATCGTTTTCTTCAAGCAGAACAATCCGGATGTCGAGGCAGCGCAGAAGCGTCTTGCCGCACTGCTCATCAGCCCTGAGGTTCAGGTCGCCTTCAACAACGCCAAGGGTTCGATGCCCGTGCGTGGCGATGTCGACATGTCGACGGCCGACCCGTGCATGCAGAAGTCGCTGAAGGCGGTGGAAGATCCGGCCAACATCGTCACCGCGACCAACCGGTTCATCACCGAGAACACCAACCAGCAGCTCAATGAGCTCGTCGCGCAATTCTTCGCCGACGACTCCATGACGGCCGACGACGCTACCGCGAAGTTCGCCACCATCATCGGAAATTCCGACTAGGAGCCGATCAGCACCCGAGGCGCCGCTCATGCAGCGGCGCCTCGGTCCCAATTCGGCTCGCCAAGCAGAAGCCGTTGTCGGCGGGCTGACAGTCGCAGGATCGGAAGCCGCGGCGGTTGCGAACCTGGCGGAGGCTGACTTTCGCGTCGGCAGATGGCCCAGCGTGTCGGTAGAAGCGGAGAAAGACGGACGATGCAGAGGAGCTGGAGGCGCAGATTTCACCTGCCCGCCGTCATCGGAACGATACCGATGATTCTCGTTGCCGTCGGCGTCTTCGTGATCGGCATCGGCTTCTCGGTGCTCTGGTCGTTCACCAGTTCCAAGCTATTCCCCAATTACGATTTCGTCGGCCTGGCGCAGTACAGGCGGCTTTGGGCCGATAGCCGCTGGCTCGTCTCGGTCAACAACATCTGGTTCTTCGGCCTGATGTCGATCACCTGCAACATGGTGTTCGGCTATCTGCTCGCCGTTTTCATGGACCAGCGCATCCGCCAGGAGGACCTGTTCCGCTCGATCTTCCTCTATCCTTTCGCCATGTCGCTGATCGTCACCGGCCTCGTCTGGCAGTGGGTGCTCGATCCCAATCTCGGCCTGCAGGAGGCAATGCGCAATCTGGGCTGGTCGAGCTTCAGCTTCGCCCCCTGGTTGACGCCAACACCGCGATCTACGCGCTGGTCGTGGCGGGCATCTGGCAGGGCTCGGGCGTGACGATGGCGATCCTGCTTGCAGGCCTGCGCGGCGTTGACGAGGAGATCTGGAAAGCGGCGAGGGTCGACGGCATTCCGACATGGCGCACGCATGTCTCCATCGTGGCGCCGATGATGAAGGGCGCCTTCGCAACCGCCTTCGTTCTCCAATGTGTCGGCGTGGTGCGGGTCTACGACCTGGTCATCGCCATGACCGGCGGCGGTCCCGGCATCGCCACGTCGATGCCGGCGGTCTACGTCATCCAGCTCATCACCGTCCGCCAGAACGTCGGCCAGGGCATGGCCGCGGCCACGATGATGCTGCTACCGGTTCTGGTCGTGCTGGCGTTCGGCGGACTTGTCATGTGGCGGCGCAATCGCCAGCGGGAAGCAGCCCTATGAGCGCCGGCGTGATCACCACTCAAGAACGGCCGGATCAGGCTGGCGTCGCGCCCTTCGGGCCGAAACCACGGCGGACATCGGCCGGTCGCATCGGCCTTTATGCCTTCCTGGTCGTTGCGGCGCTCTTCTTCCTCATCCCGGTCTACATCATGATCGTCACGTCGCTGAAGGGGATGCCCGAGATCAGGCTCGGACATCTTTTCAGCTTGCCGCTCGAGCCGACCTTTCAGCCCTGGGCCGACGCCCGGCTGCATGCCTGCACCGGCCGCGACTGCAACGGGCTCAGCCCCGGATTCTACAATTCGGTGAAGATCACCGTGCCGAGCGTGATCATCTCGATCATCTGCGCCTCGATCAACGGTTATGCGCTGACCTTCTGGCCCTACAAGGGCGCCAATCTGCTGTTCGGCTTGCTCGTCTTCGGCGCCTTCGTGCCCTATCAGGTCGTGATCTATCCGTTGATCATCGGCCTGAGCTCGGTCGGGCTGTTTGCGACCCTTCCCGGCATAATCATCATCCACACGATCTTCGGCATGCCCATCCTGACCCTGCTGTTCCGCAATTTCTATGCGGCCCTGCCGGTCGAGCTGTTCAAGGCAGCGCGGGTCGACGGGGCGGGGTTCTGGCGCATCTTCTTCTCCATCATGCTACCGATGTCGGTGCCGATCACCGTCGTCGCCGTCATCCTGCAAGTCACCGGCATCTGGAACGACTTCCTGTTCGGCATCGTGTTTGCCGGGCGGTCCAACTGGCCGATGACGGTGCAGCTCAACAACATCGTCAACACCACGACCGGCGTGCGGGAGTACAATGTCAACATGGCAGCCACCATTCTGACGGCGGCGGTTCCTCTGATCATCTACTTCATTTCCGGAAGATGGTTCGTGCGCGGCATCGCCGCCGGCGCGGTGAAAGGCTGATGGATATGGCGCAAAACGGTACCAGCGTATCGATCCAGGATCTGTCGCTGAATTTCGGCGCGGTGACGGTGCTGAAGACGCTCAATCTCGATGTCGCTGAAGGCGAGTTCATCGTGCTTCTGGGACCCTCCGGCTGCGGCAAGTCGACCTTGCTCAACTGCATTGCCGGCCTGCTCGACGTTTCCGAAGGCCGCATCTTCATCAAGGGCAAGAACGTCACCTGGGAAGAGCCGAAGGACCGCGGCATCGGCATGGTGTTCCAATCCTACGCACTCTATCCGCAGATGACGGTGGAGAAGAACCTGTCCTTCGGCCTGCGCGTCGCAGGCCTGCCCAAGGACGAAATCGCCAAACGCATCGCGCGCGCCGCGGAGATCCTGCAGATCGAGCCGCTGCTGCAACGCAAGCCCTCGGCACTGTCCGGCGGCCAGCGTCAGCGCGTGGCGATCGGGCGCGCACTGGTGCGCGATGTCGACGTTTTCCTGTTCGATGAGCCATTGTCCAATCTCGACGCCAAATTGCGCTCGGAACTGCGTGTCGAGATCAAGCTTTTGCACCGCAAATTGCAGAACACCATGATCTACGTCACCCACGACCAGATCGAGGCGATGACGCTCGCCGACCGCATCGCGGTGATGAAGGGCGGCGTCATCCAGCAGCTCGACGCGCCGCAGACCATCTACAACCGCCCAGTCAACCGTTTCGTCGCCGGCTTCCTTGGCTCGCCGGCGATGAATTTCATCGACGGCAGGTTGGAGAAGGACAAGGGCGACTGGCATTTCGTTGTCGAGGATGTACGCATTCCGCTCGCGACCTACGCCTTCGAGAAGGAGCCGGTACCGGGGCCGGCCGTATTCGGCATGCGCCCCGAGCACGTCGCCTTCAACAGCGGCGCCGGCTGGCCGTTTACGGCTGACGCAAATGTCGAAGTCGTCGAACCGATGGGCTCCGATACGCTGGTCTGGCTGAAGCTCGGTAAGCAGAATTTCACCGTCCGGGTGACATCGGAGCGCACGCCGAAAAATGCGGACGCGGTAAGCATCGGCTTTGATCCGATGCGGGCCTCGCTGTTCGATGCCCAAACCGGCAACCGCCTCTAATCTCCCCCCAGAACCATCCCTCAAGCCCCACCATCCCAAGCAGAACGGACAAAGACGATGAACTGGTCATTCCAACTTTACAGCGCCCGCAACTTCCAGCCCTGGGAAGGCGTCCTCGCGACACTCGGCAAGCTCGGTTACACGCAAGTCGAAGGCTTCGGCGGCGTTTATGACGACCCCAAGGCCTTCCGCGCCGAACTCGACAAGAACGGACTTTCCATGCCGACCGGGCATTTTTCCATCGATGCGCTGGAAAAGGATTTCGACGGCGTGCGCGCAACAGCCGAAGCGCTCGGCATCAAGCTTTTGATCTGCCCTTATCTCCTGGCAGAGCAAAGGCCGTCCGACGCGGCCGGCTGGCGGGGCTTCGGTGAGCGCCTAGCCAAGGTCGGCGAGGTCGCCTCGAAGGCCGGTTACGGCTTTGCCTGGCACAACCATGATTTCGAGTTCAAGGCACTCGCCGACGGGTCGGTGCCGCAGGACCACATCCTGTCTTCCGCCCCCGGTATCGGTTGGGAGATGGACCTCGCCTGGGTGGTGCGCGGTGGCGCCGATCCGCTGCCCTGGATCGAAAAGCACGGCAAGCGCATCGTCGCCGTGCATGTCAAGGACATCGCCAAGCCGGGCGAGGGACTGGACGAGGATGGCTGGTCGGATGTCGGCCACGGCACGATCGACTGGGCCGGCCTGATCAAACTGTTGCGGGCCAAGAGCGCGGCAAAGTACTTTGTCATGGAACAGGACAACCCCAATGACATCGAGCGCTTCGCCCGCCGCTCGATCGCATCCGTCAAGGCTTACTAGGAACAATCATCATGGCAAAGAAACTGGGTATTGGCGTCATCGGCTGTGGCAACATCTCGAAGGCGTATTTCTCGCTGGCGCCGCTGTTTCGCGGCATCGAGATGCGCGCCTGCGCCGACATCAACATGGATGCGGCGAGGGCGCGGGCGAAGGAATTCAAGCTGCGCGCCGAGACCGTCGAGGACCTGCTGAAGGCCGACGACATCGACATCATCGTCAACCTGACGATACCGGCGGTGCATTATGAGGTGTCGAAACGGGTGCTCGACGCCGGCAAGCACGTCTATTCGGAAAAGCCGTTCGTGCTCTCGCTCAAGGAGGGCCAGGACCTCAAGGCACGGGCCGAGAAGAAGGGGCTGCGCATCGGCTCGGCGCCCGATACTTTCCTCGGCGGTGCGCACCAGCTGGTGCGCGAGCTGATCGACGAGGGCAAGCTCGGCAAGATCACCAGCGGTACCTGCCATGTCATGGGTCATGGCATGGAGCATTGGCACCCCAATCCGGACTTCTTCTTCCAGCCGGGCGCCGGACCGGTGCTCGATATCGGGCCGTACTACATCACCAATCTGATCCAGCTGATCGGCCCGGTGAAGCAGGTGGCGGCTTTCGCGACAACGCCGGCCAAGGAGCGGACGATTTCATCGAAGCCGCGCGCGGGCGAAAAAATCCCGGTCAACACGCCGACCACCATCCATGGCCTGCTGGAGTTCGAGAATGGCGCCGTGGTGACGCTGAACACCAGCTGGGATGTCTGGGCTCACGGCCATGCGCCGATGGAGCTCTATGGCGAGGCAGGCACGGTGTTCGTGCCGGATCCGAACTTCTTCGGCGGCGACGTGCGCTTCACCGAAGAGGGCAAGCCGGTCAAGAAGCTGCCGAAATGGAAGCACCCGCTTGGGGTTCCCAATGAGATGCACGGCCAGGGCATGATGGCCAATTACCGCACATCAGGTCTCGCCGACATGGCGCTGGCGATCGTCGAGGGGCGGCCGCACCGCTGTTCGATGGAACTGGCGCTGCATGCCGTCGATGTCATGACCGGCATCCTGCGTTCCGGCGAAACGGGAAAATTCGTCGCCATGCAGACCACGTGCGAGCGGCCGGCCGCCCTTGGCGTCAAGGCAGCCAAGGAGTTGCTGGCGAAGACGAAGTAGGCCGCAGGGATTATCGATAATTTTTCAAATCTCCCTCTCCCCGTTTCGCCGGGGAGGGGGTAAGGAGAGAGCGAGCATCGATTCAATCGTTCCTTCCGGCGATCCCCGCGCCGACTGATCCTGAGGATTTCCCATGCCCTATGTCGCCGCCGAAAATCGCTATGAAAAAATGATCTACAACCGTTGCGGACGGTCCGGTCTCAAGCTGCCGGCGATCTCGCTCGGCCTGTGGCACAATTTCGGCAATGACACGCCGCACAAGACCAAGCAGGCGATCGCCCGCAAGGCCTTCGATCTCGGCATCACCCATTTCGACCTCGCCAACAATTACGGGCCGCCGCCCGGCTCGGCCGAGACCGCCTTCGGCGAAATCCTGCGCACCGACTTCGCCGGATATCGCGACGAACTGATCATCTCGACCAAGGCCGGCTATGAAATGTGGGCTGGTCCCTATGGCGAATGGGGCGGGCGCAAATACATGCTGGCCAGCCTTGACCAGAGCCTGAAGCGGATGGGGCTCGACTATGTCGACATCTTCTACTCGCACCGCTTCGATCCCGACACGCCGCTGGAAGAAACCATGGGGGCGCTCGACCATGCGGTGCGGTCGGGCAAGGCGCTCTATGCCGGCATCTCGTCCTACAATTCGCAGCGCACCCGCGAGGCCGCCGATATACTGAAGCAGCTCGGCACGCCCTGCATCATCCACCAGCCGAGCTATTCGATGCTGAACCGCTGGGTCGAGGAAGATGGCCTGCTCGATACGCTGGAAGGGCTCGGCGTCGGCTCCATCGTGTTCTCGCCGCTGGCGCAAGGCATGCTGACCGACAAATATCTTGGCGGCATCCCCGAAGGCAGCCGCGCCTCGCAGGGCAAATCGCTGAAGTCGGCTTTCATCAACGACCGCACCATCGCCAACATCAAGGCGCTCAACGCCATCGCCGGCAAGCGTGGCCAGACGCTGGCGCAGATGGCGCTGGCCTGGGTGCTGCGCAAGGGCAAGGTGACGTCGGCGCTGATCGGCGCCAGCCGGCCCGAGCAGGTCGAGGACTGCGTCGGCGCACTCAAGGTGCTCGACTTCAGCGATGCCGAACTGGCCGAGATCGACAGCTACGCGCGCGAATCCGATATCAATCTGTGGGCGGCCTCCGCCGAGCGCAAAGGCCCGCCGAGGAAATAGGGTTGCCAAGGGAATAGCTCCATTTGGCAAGCCGGCAAGCAAAAACGGCGGGACATGTCCCGCCGTTTTTATATGAAAGCAAATGGCGCGCTTCAGGGCGTCTTCGGCTTCTGGGCCGTGCCCAGCCCTGCCTTCGGTTTTTCCGGCGCCGGAGCAGGGGTCTTCATCTTCGCCTCGATCCAGCCGCCATAGTTGGCCAGCCGCGTGTAGATGCCATAGGCGTCCTTGTGGCCGCAGGCCGCGCTGCCGTCGGCCGGGCCTTCGCCCCAGCTGACGACGCCGACCTGGACCGGGCCGTCGGCACCTGTGATGAACAGCGGGCCGCCGCTGTCGCCATTGCAGGCATCGCGCACGCCGCTGGTGGTGCCGGCGCAGATCATGTTACTGGTCAGCGGGTCGGTCATGTCGGCGGCGATGGCGTTGGCGGCGGCATCGATGCCCTTTTCCGAATAGCGCATGCGATGTGACAGATCGCCAAGCGCTGCCTTCAGATCATGCGCATAGATGGCCTTGATGCCGCTGTTGCAGGCCTTGTTAGGCTGCAGATCGAGGTCCGCGACCATCAGCGTGGTCGGGAACGTTCCGTCCTGCATCTTGCCCCAGCCGGTGACGGTGGTCTTGCCGGTGTCGGGGGTCGCCTCGTGGGTAAGTTTGATGGTCGGCGCATCGGCCGTATCCGCAAGCCGGAGCAGGCCAAGGTCGTTGTCGAGCGTCTGCTCGCTGTAACCCTCGTTGACGATGACCTGCACCACTTTGTGGCGCTTGCCTTCGCTGAGGTCGGTGGCGCCGGTCAGCACGGTGACAGAGTCCGGCGAGATCGGCTTGCCCTTGTCGTTGAGGCAGTGCGCCGCCGTCAGCACCCATTGCGGCGCGATCAGGCTGCCGCCACAGAATTGTGCATTGGCCTGCGAGGCGGGGTTCTCGTCCAGTCTGGCGGTGGTGAGCAGCGCGACCTGGAACGGATAGGCGCCCTTTTCGGCCTGGTTGCCGCCATAGACCCGGTCGGCGCCGTCAGGGTTCTCCGCCGCCGCCTTGGCCCTGGCGTCGGTCACCCGCTGCATCGGCGAGACCGCCGCTTCGGGCCTTGCGGTGCTTTCATCCGCCCGGCCGGTGTTGATTGATACAAAAGCAGCGGCAATGCCAAGCAGCGATGCGGCAGCGATTGGTCCGAACCGATTTGTGATGTGCACCTGAACCCTCCTGAGACAATTCTCCCGCGCAGATCGACGCCGGGCATTGTGCAAGGAGGTGTTGCCGGTTCCGCGATCCGTACGCGTGCCGTATCGAAACGGCGCCCGATCGGTCACAAAACCGAAGCCCACTTTTGCTAACCGTGCCCGCGAGTAGAACCCGCACAAAATCCTATAGCCCCCCACGGGCTACGTGGAAGCGATTTGTCATTGCCAATCTAGGATTATTTTAGGCAGTATGTCGCGATGGGGTCTTTTGGCGGGGGCTTAGATTGACCGTGGCAAACAACGAACCGGTGCGTGCGCCGATTGCCTTAACCATTTTTTCGCTACCACCACGATCTCGACAATATTTCTGTATTTTGATCCAGTCCTTGCTGACTTTTGGGAGAGTCTCACCATGACAAAACTGACAAACGTTATGATTGCGTCCGCATTGCTTTCCACCGCAATGTGGACGGTCCCGGTTTTCGCCGCCGACCCTGGTTCCGCCAGTGCCGGTAATGGCGAAAGCATGCGGGACGTATCTTCAGGCGACTTCAAGGCTGGTCGGGCAAAACCGATCACGACACCGAAGCTTACTGACGAAGACAGCCGCGCCGCGCCGCTCACCGACGAGAAAACGGCTGTGAAATCCTATGGCATCGTCGGGCGTTCCGCCGATGGCAAGGTGATCAAGATCGAGCCGAGCGAAGCGCTGCGGGAGATCATCATCAAGGAGCTGAATGCGCCGGCCAATGGGGCTGAAGGTGGGCCGCGCAAGACCGAGGATCCGGGGCTCGGCGAAGGCGAAGCCGGCCGCCAGGTTTTCGGCACCGACGATCGCGAGCAGGTCAAGAACACCAAGACCTATCCGTTCTCGGCAATCGGCTATCTCGAAGCCAAGTCGAAGACCGGCTACGGCAGCTGCTCGGCAACGCTGATCGGCCCGCGCACCGTGCTCACCGCGGCGCACTGCCTCTACAGCCATGAGGACAAGGACTGGTTGTCCGACTATCTGTTTGTGCCGGGCCTCAATGGCAGCACTGCCGATGACGCACCGTTCGGCGCCTTCACCTATGAAAGCGCCTATGTGTTGCAGGGCTTCATCGACAACTACCAGGGCTATTACGGTTCGGTCATCCCTTGGGATCTCGGCATCGTCACGCTGAAGCAGGATGTCGGCACCAACCTTGGCTGGCTGGGCTATGCCAACTATGACGATCTCGGCGACTTCACCGCCAACCTCGTCGGCTACCCCGGCGATAAGCCGATGGGCACGATGTGGAAGGCAAGCTGCGAAGTGCATGCCGAGAACATCGCCCCGGAATATTTCCAGTATGACTGCGATACGTTCCCGGGGTCGAGCGGCAGCTCGGTCTATGCCTATGACAACAACTCCAAGCAGCGCATCATCACCGGCGTCAACGTGGCGGAAAGCCCCGAGGCGAACACCGCCGTGCGGCTGAACGCCGCCAACATCCAGTGGATCAACAGCCTGTACAAATAATCCGGGCTGGGTTCGCAGAGAATGCAAAGGCGGCGGGTCAATCCCGCCGCCTTTTTCGTGCCGATCCTTCCGCTTGCACGAGGCAGGCACCGCGACTACGCTTGGCTTGCCAAGGGGTTGGCATCCGAAGGGGTTTTGGGGATGGCGCGGACAAGGGCAGTGTTCGGGGTCGCGGCCGCATCGATGCTGGCCACGCTTATGCTTTCGGCGGCTTTCGCCGATCCCGCCCCTGTCGGCGGCGCCTGGGCGGAGCGCGTGCAGATCCTCTATCAGGCGGACACACGCTCGGTGCTGCGCCGGACCGTGCGTGTCTGGGACTTTCATCCGGAAAAGAATCTCGACTTCGTCTGGGAGCCGGCGGCAGGCCAGTCACCCGATAAGACGATCGCCGAGGACGACACCATCAACGGCAAGGGCAGGCTTGTATGGCGGGTGCGCGGCTCGGCGAGCTATGACCCGAAGACCGTCTATTCCAGCTATTTCGGTGACGTCAGGAACGGCCGGCCCGACGGGCAAGGCCGGCTCGAGCTGCGCTCGGGTGAGTTCTTTGATGGGCATTGGCTTGGCGGAGCACTCAACGGGAAAGGCGTCCATGTCGATGCCGACGGCAACCGTTATGAGGGGCAATTCGTCGATGGCATCCCGAATGGCGAGGGCCGGCTGCTGTCGAAGACAGGCGAGATCTTTGCCGGCTCTTTTGTCGATGGCCTGAAGAACGGCAAGGGCCAGACCCGGCTCGCCGGCGGCACGGTCTATGAATCGCAATGGGTGATGGGCAAGGAGGTCGGCGGCTCGCGCCCGGACGTCATGGCCGATGCCAGGGTCGGCGGCCTGCTCAAGGCGCAGGCCGGCGGCGGCGATGCCGACAAGGTCGAGATCGGCGTCGTGGTCGATCAACGCATGACCCAGCAGTCCGACATGCAGTACCAGCATCTGGTGCGCGATGAGGACATCGCGATCTATCCCCAGGAGGAGTCCTACAACGACGCTTGGAACGGCACCGGAAAAATCACCACCGGCAATGTCTATGAAGGCAAGGACTGGGAGGACACGCCGGCCTTTGCCGAGGTCGACCTGAAGACGACGGACGAGTCCAGGGTCAAGCTCGACAGCCTGGAAATGAAGGTTGCCGCCAGCGACGCCTACCGCAAGCCGATGCTGTCGATCTCCGAGCATTTCGGCTGCATCGGCTTCCGGCCGGATTTCACGATCATCAACAATGGCTGGGGCGACGCCAAGGACATGAAGATGTCGATCCAGTTCACCACGGTGGACGAGGAAGGCAACCCGACCGGTCAGCCAAGCCGCATGTTCACCAAGGACATAGGCGGTTTCGGCGAAGGCGTCGACGTGTCGATCAAGAGCGTGCTCGACGAGGCCGGCGTCGATACGGCGAGCCTGGAAACGGGACGCTTCCCTTGTCCGTCGGTCGACAGTCTCAATGTCTGCCGCAGCCAGCTCACCAACAAGATCAAGTTCGCCGAGGTCGGCGACTATCTCGGCAATTTCAACCAGGCGATGACGCTGAATGCGATCGGCAAGTTCGATTATTCCTGGGCGGACGATCAGGGCAATGTCTATCAGCAGAGCGAGCCCTTCCGCACCCAGATGACCATGGCGGTCTTCGAGGTTCCCGAATCGATGGCCGAATGCGGCGATGGCGGTGGCGGCAGCCCGGAAGCGATGCGCTACCAGAACATCGAATTCCCAATCGGCAAGCACGACTACACCATTCCCATGCCGGTGCGCGGCAACAAGAACGTCAGCGCCTATACGGCGCGGCTGAAAATGTGGTCGGCAATGTCGTCGATCCACAGTTTCAGCATCGCCGCGCACTTCGCCGACGGCAGCGTGCGCGAGAGCAAGCCGGTGACCTTCTTCTATTTCCGGCCGAAGCAGTCGCTGTTCGAGACCAAGACCGAGCCAGCGGCGTGTTATCTGCCGCGCAGCATGGCCGGCTGTGGGTAGTTATTTACGGCCCATCTCGAAATAGTTGGGCAGCGGGATCAGCCGGGTGAAGATCGTGCCCTGGGCGAAGACGCGCAGTTCCAGCATCGATCCGGATGAGCGTTGCGCGCTCTGGTCGAACAGGAAATTGCCGAGCGAATAGACCTCCGCCACATCGCCGCCGGCAAGCGGCACGATCGCATCGCTCGACACATGCGGATGGCCGCCGACAATGGCCGAGACGCCGCGCAGCCGCATCTCATCGGTAAGCCTGTCTTCGCGCGGCGACGGTTCGGTCTTGTACTCGCGGCCCCAATGGACGAAGGCGACCACCGGCCGCTGCGCATTCTCATGCAACAGCCGGTCGAGCAGAGCAGGGGTCAACAGGTCGGTGTTCTTGGAGCCGTTGGTGTCGATGTCGGTCAGGCCGACGAGATCGAGATCGGCAAGCGCCAGCGTCTCGCCCTGGCCGAAATGCGGGATGCCTGCCTCATCCAGCGCGCGCAGCGTCTCGGCATAGCCGGACGGGCCGAGATCATAGGCGTGATTGTTGGCAAGGCCGACGCCGGCGATATGCAGCCGCTTCAGCATGCTGGCAGCGAGGTCTTCCGGCATGGCCAGCGTCATGTCATCGATCGCTTCCGGCACATTGGGCAGGATGACGCCTTCGAGATTGACGATCAGCGGCCGGGACCCGGTCAGCGCCAGGATGCTGGCGACGATCTTATCGTCAACACCGTCACGGACCAGGATCTTCTTCATGGCGCGGCCGAAATTCACGTCACCGGCGAGATAGTAGATCCTGTCCTTGGGCCGTGCCGGGTTGTTGAAGCCGGGGCCGAAAGCGCCGAACAGCGCCACCACATAGCTGGTGGTTCGCTCGACATAGTCTGATGTGTGTTCCTGCGAGTTCTCATTGGCGACCACCAGCGGCTGGGCGCCGAACAGTTCGCGCTGCAGCTTGGTCTGGATGTAGAGTGCGCCGACGGAATCGGCATGATCGGGCTGGCGCAGCGCCGCTATGCCGTCGAGCGATCCGGCGGCCAGCATGTTCAGCGTCTGCTGATCGAAACGCCGGGAGTCATGCTGCGGCAGATAGTGCGAAAAGTCGGTGGATTCGACGATCAGCGTGTCCTGGTCGACGATCGGTTTGAGTGCCTCGGCCAGCCTGTCCCAGTCGCCGCGCTTCGCCTTGACCGACATCGCCACGGGTACGATTTTCGCCTCGGGGAAATAGTGGTGGAGGAACGGCAGCATGGCGCGCACGCCATGCTCCTTGTCGAACAGGCAGGATTCTTCGACCATGTCGCCATGTGCCTCCAGAAGGCGCACGGCATCGGCGTCGGCTGCCACCGGGCCAAGCACTGTGTCGAAGCCGCGCAGCGTGGTGGCATAGAGCTTGTGCGTCTTGTGGAAATGGTCCGGCGACAGGATGACGATGCGCTTGTAGCGGAAGCCGGACACGGCTCGGAAGCCGAGCGCCACGAGGTCGGCGGCCAGCAGATGATGCGGCACCGTGATGCCGGTCAGCCGCTGGTTGGAAGGCTGGACAGTGGCGACGCTGGCGATGGCATTCTTGAACAGCGTGGCGTCGTCGTAGAAGGGTGGGAAGTTTTCGGCTTCGGGCGGGCAGACGATCGGGGCGGCGAAGGTGGGGACGGGGAGCGCGAGGAGAGTGATTGCAAAGAGCAGTGGAATGCCGGTTTGCGCCCAGGCACCCCCCTCTGTCCTGCCGGACATCTCCCCCGCAAGGGGGGAGATCAGATGTCGCCACTGCTTTCGCCAATTTCTAACGTTGAAAAGTAGGCGTATCAGCTGAAGCAGCCGATCTCCCCCCTTGCGGGGGAGATGTCCGGCAGGACAGAGGGGGTGGCTTGGCGCAGACTTGGCCCCCTCATGGCTCAGCCAGAACAATGTTCTCCACGCCGCCGACATAGTAGAACGGCTTTTGCTTCGACGAGGTCAACCGCACCACCTCGCGCGAAATGAAATCGGCGAGGCCGAACAGCGTGACGCCGCCATCGGAGGTTCTTGCCTTGCCGCGCAGGCCTTCGAGGACCGAATAGGTGAAGACGCCGTGGCCAAGTTCCGGCAGTTCGGCGGCGGTGTTGTTGGCCGCGGTTGCCGAGAACACGACGATGCGCGCGTCCTGCGCGTCCTTTTCCAGGCGCGGATTGAAGGCGTTGGCGGCATGGCAGGTGTCGAGCAGCATGAAGCGCATGCCCTTGGCCCGCTCGACCGATTTCTGGATATCACCCCAGTCGACAAGTGAGGAGCGCTTCCAGCGGTCGGCATCCTGTTTGCGGCCGTCGGTCGGGATGAAATAGTAGTCCTCGTCGATGTTGATGCCATGGCCGGCGACGAAGATGATGGTGGTGTCGTGCTCGCCGGGTTTGTCGAGGAAATCGGCAAGCTGGTCGTCGATCGTGTGCGAGTCCGGTTCCATGATGTTGTCGGCGCTGGCGACCGTGTAGGTCTGCTGCGCCTTGTCGGGGCTCTCGTCGAGCGCCTCGCGGTTGACCAGAACCAGCGTCTCCATCGATGAGAACAAAGGCGCCGATTTCTGCGCGATCACTTTGAGAAATTCTGTCGCATCGTCGACGGGGTAGCGCAGGTCGCAGGCGTGGCCGGAGCAGGCGTCGGTCAGGAAGGGATATTTGTCGACGCCGATGACGGCGACATAGAGCTTGCCCTTGGCCTCGGCCTTCTCGACCTTCCTTGCCAGCGCCGTCACGCTGCGCTCGGTCAGGTAGCCATATTCGTTGGTCCCGGTGATGCGGATGGTGTTTTGGCCATTCTCGACGGGGATCTCGACGATGGTCTTGTTGCCGTCCGCCGAATGCGTGGCAATGTCGCCGACATTGCGGCTGTTCGACAGGATCGAGAAGCCGGCGATATCGGTGCCGGCTTCCTTGGCGCCTGAGATCTCGACGGCGACATAACCGTCGCGGACCTTGCTCTGGTCGTCGGCGATGCGGATGCCGAATTCCGGCGGCTTGCGCTGCAACAGCTTCTGCAACTCATTGTCGACGCCCGGCCGCATCTCCTTCACCGCCTGTTTGGCGCTGCGCAAGATGATGGCGCGGCGCACCATTTCCGGGCTCCAGAGATATTTCTTCAACTGGCCGGCGCGGATGAAGCGGCCTTCATGGTCGCGGCCCTGGTTGACCTGCCAGCCGATCAGCTTGTCGCCCTCGTCGGAGGAATAATAGTAGCCCTGAGGCATCCAGGCGATCCATTGCGAGCCGGCAAAGAACATCGACACGATCAGCTCGTGCGTCTTAAGGTTCCATAGCCTCACTGTCTGGTCGGCGCTGCCGGTGACCAGAAGGCCGGCCTTCTCCGAGGCGACCATGGCGTTGATTTCGCCGGTATGGCCAGTGAATTCGCCGGAGACCCTGGCGGTCGCGGCCTTGTATTCCAGCAGCGTGCCGTCATTGCCGCCGGTGATCAGGCCAAGCCCGTTATCGATCAGCGTGAAGGCGGAATGGACAAAGCCGTTGGTGGCATCGTTCACGATCGAGCGCACCACCTTGCCGCCATTGGCGATCTCCAGCACCGCGTTTTCCAGTGCGTCCTTGCCGCCTTGAGTGGCGTGCAGCGACCACTCACCGTCGCTCAGCGCGGCGCGGGCAAACGAGCCCGGCTCCGTCAACGGCTGCGGACCCTCGAAGAACCGCTCGGTGGTGGGCAGCTCCAGTCCCTTGTCCAGCGCACCCATCTGTTCCGGGCAAGCCACGCGCTCGGGACAGGGGTTGGCATTGCTCCAGGCGATGATGCCTTTCGCCGCGTCGATGCCGATGGCAGTCACCGGCTCCCCCACTCCTTGCAGCAAGGCCTTGCGTTCCCCTGTCGCCGGGTCCCAGACCTGGATGGCGTTGCGCGTGCCGCCGGCGGTCGCCACCAGCGAGCCGTCGGCATTGGCGGCGCTGGCATAGACCGTGCCGTCATGGCCGGCATAGTCGAGCAGTTTCTCGCCGCTGTCGGTGTTCCAGACGATGGAGCGGTTCTTGTCGGCGCAGCGATAGCCGCAGGAGGCGATCAGGCGCGATCCCTTGGCGAAGGTCAGCGAGCCGATGAGAAAATCCTGCCTCGGCATGGCGCGCACCAGCGTGCCGTCGGCGGCGCGCCAGAGCTGGACCTGTCCGTCCTTGCTGCCGGTGGCGAACAGGCTGCCGTCCTGCGAGATGGCCAGCGCCATGACGCTGATGTCCCGCAATGGTTCGGCGTCTGCCGGCAAGGCGATCTCCTCGCCCTTGGCGACATCCCAGAGCCGGATGCCGTTGTCAGTCGTGGTCGCCGCCAGCCGGGCTCCCGCCGCGGCGAAGGCCAGTTTGTCGATGTGCCAGGAATCGGCGTCTAGCTTCTTGTCCAGCGTCCAGCCTGAGGTGGCCTTGTCGTCCTGTTTCCAGAGATAGACGACGCCGTCGGCACCACCGGCGGCAAGCGTTTTTCCATCGGGAGAGAAAGCCAGGTCATAGGTAGCGTAGTCGGCGGCCTTGAGCACGGCCTTGATCTTGCCGCTGGCGAAGTCGAACAGCCTGATGTCGCCGTAGGGTGGCTTGTCGCCGAGGCTGGCGCCGAAATAGCCGCCGGCGGCGATCGTCTTGCCGTCCGGCGAGACGGCGACCGCGAAGACCTTGCCGTCGCTGCCATTGCCGAGATAGCCGCGTATGGTGCGTAGCGTTACACCGCTCTGCCAGTCCCAGATGCGGATGGTCTTGTCGTCGGATGCCGAGACGATATCCTCGCCATCGGGTGTGAAGGCGAGGTCGGCAATCCGGGCGGTATGGCCTGATGTGTCGAGATCGAGATGGAAATCCGGAGCGTCCTCGGCGCGGGCGACCGAGGCCGTGACCAACGCTGCAGCCACGACGAGCCAGCGACAGGCGCGCATGAGGCGAACGCGGATCCCGGCCTTTCCCATCGCTATTTGGCTTCGGCCGCCGGTTGCCCGTTGCGCACATAGGCCTCGATCGCCGTGGCAAAAGTCGGCGAACCGGCCTTGCGCTGCTTATCGATATAGCCGGCAAAGTAACTCCAGAACGAGACCGCATAGTCACGGAAATAGGCGTCGGTCACCTTGCGCGAACAGAGGTCGCCATCGACGCAGAAGGCCAGGCGGTTGAGGAAATAGACGATGCGGTCGAAATTCTCGTTGAAATCGGCGAGCGGCATATCGCCGCCAGCGGCGGTCATTGCCTCGATGCCGATACGCTGCCGGAAAACCTGCTCCTCGGTCGGCGAAGGATTGGCGCTGAGCAGATTGTCGTATTTGGCATTGAGGGCCGCGAGCCGATCTTTCAGCGCTCGCTGCGCCTGCTGGTAGTCCTTGGTCTCCCAGAGCTCGACCAGCGACATGGTCTGCTCGACGCGCTTCTGCTCCTGGTTGGCGAGGAACTGGTAGACCGAAAATGCCAGGGTGAAGATGATTGCGAAACGCACAGCCATGCCCGACCAGGCATAGACGAGCATGCGCCAGTCGCGATCGGTGAAGGGATTGCTCTCCTTCTTGATCTCGTGGCTGCTCGGCCAGGGAAAACCTTCGGTGGTTTCCGGCAGCGTCTGCTTTGCCGCCGTCGCCTTGGCGGGCGTGGCCATCGGTGCCTGCTTTGTCGTGCCCCCCGGCCTCTTCATTTGCAGTTGTCCAGTTCGATGGTGGCGGAGGGATCAAGCACGACGCCCGGCGCCTCCAGCTGCTTCTTCAGGCACTGCAGTTGCGGGCGCGAAACCATAAACTGCACGTCCGGTTCCGCAGGCGCCTTTGTCGGTGACGGCAATGCCTCGACGATGCCGCGCGAGGCACAGCTTGAGAGGTCGACCACGACAGCGTTGCCGTTGCTTTTGGCGATCTGGTCATACTGGTCGAGAAAACACGTCGCCAATTCCGAGTTGGTGACGATCTGCTTGACGCACAGGCCGCAAGCGTCCTCTGCCGAAGCGTTGGCGATCAGCATCAGGCTGCCGGCCAAACCGGCCATCGCTCCACGCCAGGAAAACACAGAGTTCTTCACAATCGATCCTATCTGCTTTTGTCCGGCCATCATGCACCATGGCTGCGGCCGGAATGTTCTCATATCACGCCAATCGTGCAAGAGCCGGCGCGACAGCGCCGTGCGGCCCTGGCGCCGGAGCTCAGGCGCGTGGCACCGTCTCCATCGGGAAGATCATCACCGCGCCCTTCGGGCCGCTCTTGTCGGCAAGCCGCATCACCGAGCGGGTCGGCGGCGCTGCGCCGATATCGGCGAGCATGTCGGAGAAGCTGGCGGGGCCGAGGCCACGCGTCATCGAGGCGACGCCGTCCTGCGCCAGGAAGCTCAGATCTTCCTTCTCGCTCTCCGGCGGCGCCTCGGTCAGCACCGCGATCATCCGTTCCATGCCGAAGCTCGTGTCGGTGAAGGCGAGCAGCCCTTCCTCGAGCGTTGCCTGCGGGGCGAGGCGCTCGGCGACGATATGGGTGATCGAATAGTCGCTGCCGACATAGAGCACGTTGATATCGACGAGCTGGTCCGAGCTGTTCTTGGCCAGCACATGCACCTCGTCGCCAGGTGAGGCGCGCGGCACCGCCGAGGCCTGCAACGGCTCAAGCCCATCCTTGTCGCGGCGCTTGATCTGGAACTGGACGTCGACATCCTCGGGCTTGTAGTCGGAGGCGGCCGCCAGCCGCGACAGCCCGGTGGCCCGGAAGATGGTGCGCAAATTCCTGGTCGTGGCGTCGACCAGCTTCTGGCGATCGTCCGGATGGATGATGATCAGCGGCGGCTTGCCGCCGTCCTTCAGGGTCACGTCGCCCGATGCCGGCAGGAACCACAGCGCCGGCTTGTCGGACGCGTCCTTGGTGGCGCCTTCAATGGCGTTCTCGCGCATCACCGCGAAGCGCAGCTCAGCGCTCTTGCCGGGATCGACCAGCTCGATGTTGAAGCCGGTCTCCTTGGCCGCGGCCAGTTCGTCGAGCACCGAATTGACGAGAGCCGCTTCCTTCTCCAGTCCCTTGGTTGCGGCCGGTCGCGCGACAGTGAGCTTGTAGTCGACGGCGATCTCCGCCACCCGCGCATAGGCGTTGGCGGGAATGTCGGCCAGTTTGAGTGCCGGCTTCTTCTCGAATTCGACCGGTTTGACGTGGCTCTCCAGGTTTTTTGCCGACTCCACCTCGAGATAACCGACTGCGTCGGACAGCGCCGACAGCGCCGACGGCAGGATGGCGAGCTTGCTGCCCGGGGTGAGGCGATGCAGCAGGCCGGCGCCGATCGTCGCCTCGCCGTCCTTGACGACGATGGGCCACTGCATGACGGCGTCGGTCTTGTCGGTGCCGAAGACACGCGCGTCGAGTTCGCCCTCGAACAGCGGCGTCGGCCGCGTGCGGCTGTCGGCCGAATATTGCTGCAGCACGGCCTGGCCGAGCTGGCGATAGGTAACGTTTGGATTCTCCGCCAGTTTCGACAGGATGGTGAAGGTGAACAGGCCGAAGCGTGGTGCGTCCGTCGTGCCCTTGGGCAGCGGCATCTCCGGCGTGGTCTCCACCGTCTGGGCGGCATAGAAGGCGACCAGCTTGCCCTTGGTGATCGGCTCGCCGCCGGTCGGCGTCAGGTTGAAGGCGGGCTTGCGCGCGCCATTCTCGTCGAGGCCGCGCGAGGCGCTTGCGACCGTGTCCTCATAGGTCTTGATGGCCGCCGCTCTTGCCGCCTCGTCGCCGCCGACCAGGTCGGCGAACTCGACCTTGCGTTCCAGCTCATCGTCGACCTCGACTGCGCGTGTCGCGGTGCCGGAATGGCAGCAGTCGAAGACAGCCCAGACAAAGGCGCCCTTGTTGCGGATGGCGTCCAGCGCGTCGCCGATTTCGTTGTCGACCAGCGCGTTCGGCACGCCGGCATCGCGGTTGATCCACTTTTCGATGTCGACAGGCAGAAAAATCTCGTCGAGCCCGTCGGTCTCGTCGCCCTTGACCCTCTCCGGCTGCTGGGCGCCGTGGCCGGACAGATGCAGGTAGACGAAATCGTCGCGCTGAACCTTGGCAGCGAGGTCGGCAAGCGCCGTCTTGATCGCCGCATGGGTCGCCAAGCCATTGGCGCCAGGCACGTCCTTGGCCAGCAGCGTGACATTCTCCGGCGCGAAACGCACGGGGTCGGGCACATTCTTCAGCAGATACTCGTGCACCAGGCCGGCATCGTTCTTCGGCCCGATCAGCCAATTCCTCTGCGGCAGGGCAGGATATTCGGTACAGGCCACCAGCAGCGCATGGTAGGTGCGCGATGCGGCGCGGGCTCGAAACGACACCATGCCGGTCATCGTCAGCGCAGACGTGCCGACAAGCAGCGTCCGCCGTGTCAATTTGATCATGATTGCTTCCCCAAGCCCGATCGAATTTCCAAGCGACATTACACTCCTTGAGGATTTTGTCAGTATTTTGAATGTTGTGCGGGGGATCAGCCGACATTTGCCATTCGCCTCATTTCCATCATGCGCAATCGACAATATCGTTACGGGGACTGGGTTTTGGGGTGGAGATGGCGATGCCGGGCGGGCGGGTGCCGCAGGAACGCGCGACGGGTGCGCAATGGGTCATTGCATGGCTGTTTGTGGCGGTGTTCGCCACAATCCTGCCGGCCGGATTTGCGCATGCCGGACTGAAACCGCTAGGCAACGCGCCTGAGCCGTCCACGCCCGTGGCTGTCGCGGCCGCGGATGCCTATTACGATTATCTCCTGGCGCACGTGCCGGGCGCCGTCACGCCACTCGTCGACTACGCATCAGGGAAGATCGCAGCGCCCAAATGCGATCGTTCGGTCCCTTCCAGGATGCATGCCGTGCTGATCGGTTCGATCAATTCGGGCGATCCGTTTCCGCTGCTGCAAGGGCCGGACAATGACGTCAAGCTGCTCTACACCTCGCTTGTCGCACGCGGCGTTGCCGACCACGACATCGCTTTGATGGTCGGCCGCTTTGCCAGCCGCACCGAGATCGCCAGGATGTTCAAGGAGACGCTGGAGCGCGTCAATTGCGGCGACCGGCTGCTGCTTCACTTTGGCGGCAATTCCGTTCGCGCCCGCGACCTGATCGAAGGTCTTATCCCGCTCGACATACGCGAACCCTACAAGGATATCTCCATCCAGGACATCTGGCAGGCCGATATGGTCAATCAGGGCCGCAAATCGGCCGAGGCGATCGGCTGGATCGAACGGGCTGGGTTGTTCCTCGCCTTGAACAAGCAGCAGGATGGCGTCGTTGAACTCATCTCGGCGCATGATCTCTCGGATTTCATCACCAATCTGCGCAACCGGCAGGTCGACGTGGCGACGACCATCGATACGAGCTTTGCCTCCGAAGCCGATATCACCGGCCTGCAGGAAAAGGCTGGCGGCAGCGCGATATGGAGCCTCGATACCGGCAATGACAGCGCCACGGCCCAGGCGGCCGACTACATCGCCACCACGCCGTTGCAGCCCAATCACGGCCAGCTGGCGGTGTTCTACGCCAGCATCGGTGACTCGCAATCGGTAGAATTCACCTTTGGCGAACAGGGCGCCAAGACGGCCTACGGTGTCTTCACCTTTCGCCTGGCCAACGTCATCCAGAACCAGGACAGCGTGACGGTGCGGGCCATGGCGGAAAGCCTGAAGAAGCTGCCCGAGGCCGAAGCCAATATGCGGCAGAAATATCGCGTCGAGTCCACCGATCCGGAGTTCGCCCTGTTTCCGAACGGGGCGCTCAACCTGCCGCAGGTCGACCCGATCGTCATCACCAAACCGACACCGAAACGGGGTGCGGCGGCGATGGAGAAGGCAGAGGTCGAAATCGAAGGCCAGGTCAATTGGTCCTCGCCGGCCATGGCGGTGCTGGTCGATGGCAAGGTCGCCGAACTCAGGGCCGACGGCCGTTTTGCCTATACGTCCAAGCTGAAGGCCGGGCTCAACACCGTCGAGATCGTTGCCTTGACGGCTGATGGGCGTACGCATGAGAAGCGGCTGGAATTCCTGTTCGAGGGCGACAAACAGGCGCTCGAGGGCGAAGGTAAGCGCTATGCCGTCATCATCGCCAACCAGGACTATGACCGCGTCCGCACCGGCTTCGACACACTGCGGACGCCGTTTGCCGACGCCGACGCGATCGCCGCCCTGCTGACCGGTACCTATGGCTTCGTCACCGAAGCCAGGCTGCCGGGCGGCGCCAGTTTCCCGCTGTTCCTGAAGGACGCGACCCGGCACGACATCGAGACGCTGCTCTACAAGATCGGCCTCGTCGCCGGCGAGAAGGACACCGTGCTGATCTACTTCGCCGGCCATGGCATCTACGAGGAGAAGACCACCATCGCCTTCTGGGTTCCGGTCGATGCCGAAGCCGGCGTGCCGATCAGTTATCTGTCGGCGTCGACGATTTCGGAGGCTATACAGCGCATGCAGGCCAACAAGGTGGTGATCATCTCCGATTCCTGCTTTTCCGGCGCGCTGTTGCGTGGCGGTGGCGAAACGGCGCCGAAGATCGGCGACGACGATCGCGAGCGGGCGCTGCTCAGGCTCGCCCAGCGGCGCACCCGTATCCTGATTTCGTCGGGCAATAACGAGCCGGTCGAGGACACTGGCGGCGCCGGCCATTCGATCTTCGCCAAGGCGCTTCTGACCGGGCTGGAGGACATGAACCACGATGCGTTTTCGGCGCGCGAACTCTATGACGGCTACATCCTGCCGCTGGTAGTCAGCAACGCCGATCAGGAGCCGCAGTACCGTCCGATCGAACGCTCGGGTCATGAAGGCGGCGATATCGTCTTTGTCAGGCAGAAACAGTAGCAAAAATGCCTGTTCGTCGCTATCTGATGGGGGACAAGCGACGATGAGGATCGCGCCGGCGACGCAGGACAGGTTGGAATCGAACCATGGCGGCAAGGGATGTGCTGACGAAAAACCAGGTGTGCGTGCTCGAGAAGCTCGAGGCCGCCAGCGGGCCGCTCAGCGCCTACACCTTGCTCGACCAGTTGCGCGAACGCGGTTTTCGCGCGCCGTTGCAGGTCTACCGCGCCCTCGACACGCTGGTCAAATCCGGCTTCGTGCACCGGCTGGAGAGCATCAACTCCTTCGTCGCCTGCGCCGAACCGCACGATCACAGCCATTCGATGACCGCTTTCGCCATCTGCGATACATGCGGGCAAGTGACCGAGATGTCGGATCACGACGTCGACCACCGGCTGGATGAATGGGTGCGTTCGACCGGCTTCGCCGCCAAGAAGGCGGTGATCGAGTTTCGCGGTGTGTGTGCGAAGTGCTTGGCGGAAGCGGCCTGAAGGCTTTCGACGTTGGAGGGACAGCACCCCCCTCTGTCCTGCCGGACATCTCCCCCGCAAGGGGGGAGATTGGCAGCTCCAGCGTTACGCTTATTCCTGCAATATTAGAGATTGGCGAAACCAGAAACGACATCCGATCTCCCCCCTTGCGGGGGAGATGCCCGGCAGGGCAGAGGGGGTGTGAAGGAACGCGACCTGGCCGGCGCGGCCCTCCAATAGCCTCAGTGCGCCTCGTCCCAGTTGTTCGCGGCCCGCGCGTCGACATGCAGCGGCACCGACATCGATACCGCCGGCATCGCCGCGTTTTCCATGACATGGCGCACGACCGGGATCGTCGCCTCGACTTCCGCTTCTACCGTCTCGAAGATCAGTTCGTCATGCACCTGCAGGAGCATGCGGGCAGATAGTTTTGCCTTGTCCAGCGCCTCCTCCATGCGAACCATGGCGCGGCGGATGATGTCGGCGGCGGTGCCTTGCAGGCGGGCGTTGATCGAGGCGCGCTCGTTGAACGCGCGCAGCGAGGGATTGGACGATCTTATGTCCGGATAATGGATGCGGCGGCCGAAGATGGTTTCGACGAAGCCGTGCTCGCGGGCATAGGCCTTGGTTTCCTCGATATAGTCGCGGATGCCGGGGAAGCGCTCGAAATATTTCTTGATGTAGTTGCTCGCCTCCTCGCGCGGGATGGACAGCTGGTTGGCGAGGCCGAAGGCCGAAATGCCGTAGATGATGCCGAAATTAATCGCCTTGGCGCGACGGCGGATCTCCGAAGGCATGCCTTCCACGGGCACGTTGAACATTTCCGATGCGGTGATGGCATGGATGTCGGCGCCGTCGGCGAAAGCCTGCCGCAATTGCGGGATTTCGGCGACATGGGCAAGCACGCGCAGTTCGATCTGGCTGTAATCGGCCGAGACCAGCCGGTTGCCCTTGTCGGCGATGAAGGCGGTCCTGATCTTGCGACCCTCGGACGTGCGCACCGGAATGTTCTGCAGGTTCGGGTCGGAGGATGACAGACGGCCCGTCGTTGTCGCGGCAAGCGCGTAGGAGGTGTGGACACGCCTGGTGTCCGGGTGGATGAAGCCGGGCAGCGCATCGGTATAGGTCGATTTCAGCTTGGTCAGCTGGCGCCAGTCGACGATCTTGCGCGGCAATTCATGGCCTTCAGCGGCAAGGTCTTCCAGCAGTTGTGCCGAAGTCGACCATTGCCCGGTCTTGGTCTTGGAGCCGCCGGGCAGGCCCATGCGACCGAACAATATATCGCCGAGCTGCTTGGGCGAGCCGATGTTGATGCGCTCGCCGATAAGCTGGTAGATTTCCTCTTCCAGCCGTGCCGCCCCTTGCGCCAGTTCGCCGGACAGCCTGGACAGGATCTGCCGGTCGACGGAGATACCGCGCTGCTCCATGCGCGCCAGCACCGGCACCAGCGGTCGTTCGAGACGCTCATAGACCGACACCAGCCCCTTGGCGGCAAGCCGTGGTTTCAGCACTTGCCAGAGCCGCAGCGTCACATCGGCGTCTTCCGCGGCATGAGCGGTCGCTCTGTCGATGTCGACCTGATCGAAACCGACGGCGCTCTTGCCGGAGCCGGTCACATCCTTGAGCACAAGCGGGGTATGGCCAAGCCATTTCTCGGCAAGCGCGTCCATGCCGTGACCATGCGGCGTGCCGGCATCAAGCACATAGGAGATCAGCATCGTGTCGTCGAACGGCGCGACATCGACGCCATAGCGGCTCATGATGACCAGATCGTATTTCAAATTCTGCGCGATCTTGAGGACCGATTTGTCCTCGAGCAGCGGTTTCAGCACCGCCAGCGCCTCGCGAAGCGGAATCTGGTTTTCGAGCGCGCCGCCGCCGAGCAGGTCACCATTGCCGCTCATGTGGGCGAAGGGAATGTAGCCGGCGCGGCCAGGCGCCGTGGCTATCGCCATGCCGATCAGTTCGGCCTGCATCGGATCGCCCGACGTCGCCCTGACGTCGAAGGCGGTGACACCAGCCTCCAGCGCCTCGGCGACCCACGCCTTCAGCGTCGCGATATCGCGAATGCATTGGTATGCTGACGTGTCGATCTTGCCGGTTGCCGCACGCTCCAGCCGCAAGGCTGAGAGCAGGGAAGGGGTGTCGCCTTGCTTGGCGGTGTCCGCTGTAGTGGTTGCCGCTCCGTTGGCCTGGCTCGGCTCGGCACCGCTGCGGGCCGGCGCTCCGGCGCCGACGTCAGGGCCATGCGCGTTGTCGGCGCGCTCCACGGTCACCGCTACAGCCTGAACGTCTCCGGCCTCGGTGCTGGTCGCTTCCGCCACGCGGCGGGTCAGCGAGGTGAATTCCATGGTCTTGAGGAAACCGATCAGCTTCGGCCCGTCTGGCGCATGCAGGACGAAATCGTCCAGCCCGTCGGTCACCGGCACGTCGTTCTTCAGCGTCACCAATTGGCGCGAGATCAGGGCCTTGTCGGTGTTGGCGATGATCGATTCGCGCCTTTTGTCCTGTTTGATCTCGCCGGCGCGGGCCAGCAGCCCGTCAAGGTCGCCGAACTGCTCCAGCAGCTGCGCCGCCGTCTTCGGCCCGATGCCGGGCACGCCGGGCACATTGTCGACCGAGTCGCCGGTCAGTGCCTGCAGGTCGACCATTTTTTCCGGCGGCACGCCCCATTTCTCGATCACCTCGGGGATGCCGATCTGACGGTCCTTCATCGGGTCGTACATGCCGACCGTGGCGCCGACCAGCTGCATCAAATCCTTGTCGGAGGAGATGATGGTGGTGTCACCGCCGGCCTCGCAGGCCAGCCTGGCATAAGTGGCGATGAGGTCGTCGGCTTCATAACCTTCGATCTCGATGCAAGGCAGGTTGAAGGCCCGGGTCGCCTGCCGGATGAGGCCGAATTGCGGGATCAAATCCTCGGGCGGCGCCGAACGGTTGGCCTTATATTCGGGGTAGAGGTCGTTGCGGAAGGTTTTCGAGGAATAGTCGAAAATGACCGCGAAATGCGTCGGCACAATGCCTACATCGGTGTTGCGGGCATCCTGCATCAGCTTCCACAGCATGTTGCAGAAACCGGAAACGGCACCGACCGGCAGGCCATCGGACTTGCGGGTCAGCGGCGGCAGCGCGTGGTAGGCCCGGAAGATGTAGCCGGAACCGTCGATAAGGAAGAGATGATCGCCTTTTTTCATGCCGGCAGGGATAGCGCGGCGCGACGGCTTGGTCCATGCCAAAGGCACCGAGACCCTCCGGTTCCGGCAACACCCTGACAGAACGAAGTCGATCCGGCTGATCACGCCTACGTTACAAAAGTGTAATTTTAGTGCCCTTGAATCGCCACGTTCAGAGACCCAAATACACGTCATCGGCAGTTTTCGCCGAGTCCGGAGCAAGGCCCGTCCCCCGCCTATCCCGGACAACTGCGGCAGCCTATCCCCCCTCTCCGGGCTGCCGCATCGTTTCGAGTACAAGACCGCCGTGGTTCCCCCTCCACCACGGCGGTCTTTTTTGCCTTGCGGCGGCTGTTCCGGGCCGTGGTCCAATCGTCCCGGGCTTTTCGTTTCGCCGCTCTGCCTTTACGGTTCCGACCTCTGAATCGAAAGGCTTGCCAAATGTCCGCAGTTTTCCCCGTTCTCGACCGTCTCGACAAGAATCTCGACCAGAGCCTCGAGCGCCTGTTCGGCCTGCTCAGGATCAAGTCGATCTCCACCGATCCCGCCTATGCCGCCGACTGCCGCAAGGCGGCGGAATGGCTGGTGGCGGAGCTCAAGCTGATCGGCTTCGATGCCAGCGTGCGCGACACACCAGGCCACCCGATGGTGGTTGCGCATCATGAGGGGCCGGCCGGCGCGCCGCATGTGCTGTTCTACGGCCATTACGACGTGCAGCCGGTCGACCCGATCGAATTGTGGGAAAGCGATCCGTTCGCGCCTGCGATCAAAGAGGTCGGGCCGGACCACAAGGTGATCACCGGGCGCGGCTCGGCCGACGACAAGGGGCAGTTGATGACCTTTGTCGAGGCTTGCCGCGCCTGGAAGCAGGTGCATGGCAACCTGCCGTGCCGGATCACCATCCTGTTCGAAGGCGAGGAGGAGTCCGGCTCGCCGTCGCTGAAACCGTTCCTCGAGGCCAATGCCGAAGAGCTCAAGGCCGATTTCGCGCTGGTCTGCGATACCGGCATGTGGGATCGCGACACGCCGTCGATCTGCGTCGGGCTGCGCGGGCTGGTCGGCGAGGAGATCACGGTCAAGGCCGCCGATCGCGACCTGCATTCGGGCCTCTATGGCGGTGCCGCCGCCAACCCGATCCGCATCTTGGCTAAGGTGCTGGCCGACATCCACGACAAGGATGGCCACATCACAATCCCGGGGTTTTATGACGGTGTCGAGGAAACGCCGACGCAGGTGCTGAAATCCTGGGAGACGCTGGGCGAAACGGCCGAGACCTTCCTTGGACCCGTTGGCCTGTCCATCCCGTCAGGCGAAAAGGGGCGCTCGGTGCTCGAATTGACCTGGGCGCGGCCCACCGCCGAGTTCAACGGCGTCATCGGCGGCTATACCGGCAAGGGGTTCAAGACGGTGATCGCCGCGGAAGCGTCGGCGAAAGTGTCGTTCCGGCTCGTCCACAAGCAGGATCCCAAGAAGATCCGCGCCGCCTTCCAGAAATTCGTCGAGGAGCGCATTCCGGCCGATTGTTCGGTCGAATTCCATCCGCATGGCGGCTCGCCGGCAATCCAGCTTTCCTACGACTCGCCGTTCCTGGCCAAGGCCAAGAACGCGCTGTCGGACGAATGGCCGAAGCCGGCGGTGACAACCGGCAGCGGCGGCTCGATCCCCGTGGTCGGCGATTTCCAGACCTATCTCGGCATGGAATCGCTGCTGGTCGGGTTCGGCCTCGACGACGACCGCATCCACTCGCCCAACGAGAAATACGAGCTCTCCTCCTTCCACAAGGGCCAGCGCTCCTGGGCGCGCATTCTGGATGCTCTGACGCGCTGAGCGGCGGAAAACACGTTTTCCTGTTGATTTTTCACCGGATCGCGGCGAGGACGGGGAACGCCGCGACCGGAGAAGACAATGGCCGATATCCGTTTCCACAAGCATGATCTGCCCGACCTCATGCATTACAATGTCGAGGCAGTGGCCATCGACACCGAGACGCTGGGGCTGAACCCGCATCGCGACCGGCTCTGCGTTGTGCAGATTTCGCCCGGCGACGGCAGCGCCGACGTCATTCAGATCGCACCCGGCCAGAAGAAGGCGCCGAACCTCGTCAGCCTGCTGAAGAACCGCAACGTGACGAAGCTCTTCCATTTCGGCCGGTTTGACCTCGCCGTGCTCTACAATGCGTTCGGGGTGATGCCTGAACCGGTATTCTGCACCAAGATCGCCTCGCGGCTGACGCGTACCTATACCGACCGGCACGGGCTGAAGGACATCTGCTTCGAGCTTCTCGGCGTCGGTCTGTCCAAGGTGCAGCAATCGTCGGACTGGGCGGCCGAGACGTTGTCGCCCGAGCAGCTCGAATATGCCGCCTCCGATGTGCTCTATCTGCACCGGTTGCGCGATGTGCTGGCCGGGCGGCTGGCGCGCGATGGGCGGACAAAGGAAGCCGATGCCTGCTTCCGCTTCCTGCCGACGCGGGCCAAGCTTGACCTGATGGGTTGGGACGAAGAGGATATTTTTGCACACAGCTGATGGCCTGAGCGATCCTGGCCGGTGGCCAACTGGAACCAAGATGCCAGCCGCCGCGTTTTGTCGGCGCAGTTTCAACGGCTCAATGGGGGATAAGATGGCCGACCGAAAGCCGATATCGACAGCGCCGACCGACGGCTCCAAGGTCTCTGTCATGTGGAAGGACAGCGACGGCGTGGTCAACGAATCCATCGCGCAACATCGCGACGGCGGGTGGTGGGTCTATACCGATAGCAACACCCAGAAAAAGGTCGAACCGACCAGCTGGCGGCCAGCGGCGAGCGACGATGACGACCAGTGAGCGCGCCGCTGGCGAGCAAGGCTCCTTTCGCATAGCCTGAAGCCGTTGATATCGGGGCCGATTCGGAGCCTTCCGCTCCGTGCTCGCCCTCTTGCTCGGAGGAAATCGTTATGGGTGTCGAAAGCCTGCTCGTCTTCATCATCATTGGTGCCATTGCCGGCTGGCTCGCCGGACTCATCGTTTCCGGCTTCGGCTTCGGCCTGATCGGCAACATCATCGTTGGCATCGTCGGCGCGTTCATCGCCGGCTGGCTGTTGCCGCGGATCGGCTTCTCCATTGGCGGCGGTATTCTCGCCTCCATCATCCACGCCACGATCGGCGCCATCATCCTTCTGGTGCTGGTCAAGGTCTTGAAGCGAGCGTGAGGCTCGACATCAGAAAGAGCGCGCCATGAAGCAAAACACACTCTACCTCCTCATTGGCGCGCTCGTCGTCGTGGTCATCGCGCTAGGCGCCTATGCCTACCGCGAGCAGACCAAGCCGAAAGGCGTCGAGCTCAAGATCGACGACAAGGGCATTTCGATCCAGCAGAACTGAGCCTGCCGTCTATTGGGGCCGCAGCGGCTGGCTGCATATCAAGAGGCGTGAGCAATGCCTTCGCCAGCGCGCTGTTTGGCGAGGCGGCAGGCCTCCAGCCTTTGGAACCTGGAGCCCGCGATCAGGCCTAGTCGGCAACATCAAAGCAGGGCAAACAGTCTTCAATGGGCGGGGATCAGTTGGATAATTCTCGATCCCTTCCGTCGTTCGATTCCCAGGCTGAGTCGCCAATGATCCCCGCGATCAACTTCAAGGTCAGCGCGGCGGTGCGGGCGGCACTTTCGGCGATCGGACGCACCGAGGATCTGCGCTTTTCACCCGACAATCGATTGCTGGTAATTGCCGGCTATGCGCGCAAGCGTTTGCTGGTCCTGCGCATCGACATCGAGGCTGGACCTGATGGTCCCGATGTCGAGATCCACGATTTCATGGAGCTGACATCAGACAATATGGGCGAAATCCATGGCCTGGATTTCATCGATGACCGCACCCTGGCAATCGGCAACCGCGACGGGCTGGTTGCGATATTCAGCCTGCCGCGCGAAGAACCGGCCGGCCAAAATCGCGCGATATCAGCTATTCGCCTGATAAAGGGCAGGCGGCCTTGCAAACTGAATTCGCCGGGTTCGATTGCCGTCAGGCGCGAGTCGCGCGGCCGCGTCAGCCTGCTGGTCTGCAACAACTACATGCATCTGGTCACAAGGCACGTGGTCAACCGGTGGCTCGGCTATCGCATGACGAGCAACCAGCGGCTGCTCAAGCGTGGTCTCGATATACCGGACGGCATTGCACTCAGCCATGACGGCCGCTGGATCGCTGTCAGCAGCCACGGCACCCAGGACGTGAAGCTCTACCTTGTGTCCTCCTCGCTTGGGCCTGACACCGAACCCGCCGGCGTCCTGCAGCACGCCGGCTATCCGCACGGTGTGCGCTTTACCTACGACGATCGCCACATCCTCGTCGCCGACGCTGGCAGCCGGATGGTGCATGTCTATGCCGGCGACGGTGGCTGGAACGGGCCTCGCGCGCCGGCGCGTTCGGTTGCCGTGCTCGACGAGGAAACCTTCCAGCGCGGCAGGGCCAGTCCCGAAGAAGGCGGCCCCAAAGGCCTCGATATCGACCGTTCTAACAGCGTCGTGGCGATGACTTGCGAAGAGCAGACGCTGGCTTTTTTCTCTCTCGCATCGATGATCGGCTCATCGGACGGCGGGATCGCTTCCGCTCAAAGCGCCCGACCAGCACACAGCGGTAGTGCGCGGTAGCAAATTTAGAAAATCGTATGGAATTTCAAAAGGGTGCATAAACCCTGCTTTAACCCGCCCTTAAATCGCCGCATCTACTCTGCAACCGAAGCGCCATAGGCACCGGGGATAGCAAGCGTAGCGCATGGCGAACCGCAGAGACAGCCGCATCGAGCCCAGTTTCGAGGGACCGCCACAGGCGCGATCCCAGCCGGGTCTTTCGGTGAGCGAGGAGGATCGCGTCGTGCCCAGCAACCGCAAAGCCTCCGCCAAACGCAAATCGTCGAAGGCGAAATCCTCGCGCGGCGGGCGTGGCAGAAGCCGGCGCGGCCTGTTCGGCGTGCTCGGCCGGCTGTTCTACTGGTGCTTCGTGCTCGCCATCTGGGGCGGCATCGCGGTGGCGGGCGTCGTCGTCTATTACGGCGCCAAGATGCCGGCGGCGACGACCTGGTCGATCCCCGACCGTGCCCCCAACATCAAGATCGTTTCGGTCGATGGCCAGTTGCTCGCCAACAGGGGCATGAGCGGCGGCGAGGCCGTCGGCCTGCACGAAATGTCGCCCTATATTCCGGAAGCCGTCATCGCCATCGAAGACCGCCGGTTCTATTCGCATTTCGGTGTCGATCCGATTGGCCTGTCGCGCGCCATGGTGACCAACCTTATCGGCGGGCATTTTTCGCAAGGCGGCTCGACGCTGACGCAGCAATTGGCCAAGAATCTGTTCCTGAAACCCGACCGCACGCTGGAGCGCAAGGTGCAGGAGGTGCTGCTGGCGCTGTGGCTCGAACACAAGCACACCAAGGACCAGATCCTCGAAATGTACCTCAACCGGGTCTATTTCGGCTCTGGTGCCTATGGCGTCGAGGCGGCATCACGGCGCTATTTCGGCAAGAGCGCGCGCGACGTCACTTTGTCGGAAGCCGCCCTGCTTGCCGGCCTGTTGAAGGCGCCGTCGCGGCTGTCGCCGGCGCGTGATCCCAAGGCCGCCGAGGAGCGTTCGCAGTTGGTGCTCGCCGCCATGCGCGACGAGGGCAAGATCAGCGACAAGGAACTGAAGACTGCACTCAGCGCTCCGGCGACGCGTTCGCCGTCCTACTGGACGGGCTCGGAAAACTATGTCGCCGACACCATCATGGAAGAACTGCCGGACCTGATCGGCGACGTGCGCGGCGACATCGTCATCGACTCGACCGTCGACCTCAACCTGCAGAAGCTCGCCGAGCAATCGATCCGCCGGCTGATCGATGAAAGCGGCAAGAAGCTCAACGTCACCCAGGGCGCGCTGGTGTCGATCGACGATTCCGGCGCGGTGCGCGCCATGGTCGGCGGCTATGATTATTCGACCAGCCAGTTCGACCGCGCCTCGGAAGCGCGCCGCCAGCCGGGCTCGGCCTTCAAGCCGTTCGTCTATATGGCGGCACTCGAAGCCGGCCGCACGCCCGACAGCACGCGCAACGATGCGCCGATCAGGATCGGCAACTGGACACCCGACAATTACGGCGGAAAGTATTTTGGCAAGGTCACCCTGGCGACGGCGCTGGCCAAGTCGCTGAACTCGGTTGCCGCGCAATTGACCATGGAGGTCGGGCCGAACGCCGTCGTCGAGGCCGCGCACCGCATGGGCATCCAATCCGATCTGCAGGCCAACACCTCGATCGCGCTCGGCACTTCGGAAGTCACGCCGCTGGAACTGACCTCGGCCTATGTGCCGTTCGCCAATGGCGGCTACAAGCCGGACATCCATTTCATCCGCCGCATCACCACCGCCGAGGGTAAAGTGCTCTATGACAGCGGCGGCGGCAACGCGCCCCGCGTTGTCAAACCCGAGATCGTCGGCATGATGAACTCGATGATGATGGGCACGGTCGAGTTCGGTTCGGCAAAGAAGGCGGCTTTTGCCTGGCCGTCGGCCGGCAAGACCGGCACCAGCCAGAATTCGCGCGATGCCTGGTTCGTCGGCTACACCGCCAATCTCACCACCGGCGTGTGGTTCGGCAATGATGACGGCACGGCGATGAAGAAGGTCACTGGCGGCGCGCTGCCGGCGCAGGCCTGGCACGAATTCATGGTCGCCGCGCACGAAGGTGTGCCGGTGCGGCCGCTGCCCGGCACCTGGAAGTCGACGCCGGCCGACACGATCGTGCCCGACGACATACCCTCTGTCGACAACAACCAGCCGGCACCGGTTCCGTCAGCGTCGGTTGGCCAGCAGGCACCGGCGCCGACGGTTCCGCGAGCCGCGCCTGTCGCCCAGGCACCAACGCCAGCCCGCGCGGTGCGTCCCGCCCAGACCGTCGATGCGGATGGCTTCGACATGCCTGCGGACAATGGCACAACCGCCTCGGTCGGGCATCCTGTGCCGCCAGGCAGTGTCGGCGGCCCGCTCAAGAAGAAGCGGACCTCGATCCTGGATATTCTGGGCGGCGGCTGACGCTAAAGCGCGTCGCGCTTTAGCTCTTTGTTTTTATGCATGTCGTTCTCCCAAAACCGAGGTCACTTTCGGACGACATGCATTGGTCGCCTGAGCGGCGTCAATCCGCCACTCGCCAGCGCCACGGTGTTCGGCTACACCTCCGGCCGGAGACCGCGACATGGCTGAACTCGACACCAGAAAAACCATTGTGCTGACCGGCGCCAGCCGCGGCATCGGCCACGCCACGGTCAAGCGCTTTTCGCGCGAAGGCTGGCGCGTCATCACCTGTTCACGCCAGGCCTTTGCCGAGGATTGCCCGTGGCCGGCAGGCCCGGAGGACCACATCAAGGTCGACCTCGCCGACCAGGAAGATGTCGGCGTCGCCGTCTCGGAGATACGCCATCGGCTGGAAGCGCATGGCGGGCAGTTGCACGCGCTGGTCAACAATGCCGGCATTTCACCGAAGCTCAAGGACGGCAACAGCCGCATGGACTCGATCGACACGCCGATGCATGTCTGGCGCGACGTGTTCCAGGTCAATTTCTTCGCGCCGATCATGCTGGCGCGCGGCCTGTTCAAGGAGCTGGCGGCGGCCAAAGGCTCGATCGTCAACGTCACTTCGATCGCCGGCACCCGCGTGCATCCTTTCGCCGGCACCGCCTATGCGACATCGAAGGCGGCACTTGGCTCGCTGACGCGCGAAATGGCGCATGATTTCGGCCCGCACGGCATCCGCGTCAACGCCATCGCGCCGGGCGAGATCGACACCGCGATCCTGTCGCCAGGCACGGACAAGATCGTCGAGACGATTCCGCTGCGGCGCCTCGGCACTACGGCCGAGGTCGCCGACATCATCTTCTTCCTGTGCTCGCAGCAGGCATCCTATGTGACCGGCTCCGAGATCCACATCAATGGCGGCCAGCACGTGTGAGTGAGGATTTCGAGCGCTACACGGAAACCAACGTTGTCGGGTCGCTCGTCATTTACGAATGGGCCGCAGGGCTCGACATATTCCGAGTGCGGGACATACTCGACGAACTCGTCGAGATTATTGGTTCCCAGCCGGATATTGCGACAGTCGTCGCTGGCAGTCGCAGCAAAGACTATTTCTATCGAAATTTCGTCAAACGTGATGTGCTTCACAAGCAGGAGTGGCAAACGCTCGGCTATCTCTGGAGGAGAAAGTCCGACTCAATGTCGGATTTCGCAATCGATATTGCCTGCTCCCTCGATAGCTTCAGATGCTTTGAAATCCATATCGACAGAGCTGCGGCGCCGGATCCCGATGAGACATTCCAGAAGATAGTCAGGCTGGTTTGCGCGGAGTTGCAACCTGTCTATGGGATAGGCTTGTCGATGCCGTATTTCTGGGGGCCGAGGGCATTTGCACACGGGTCGGCATCTTCCCGTTTCGCAACCGACGACAAGACATTTTACGGTCCACCGGTTGCGATGAAGGGACAGTCGTTCTCGTTCGGTCCGACATTCCGCGCCGAAAGTGCGCGGCGACAATTGGATCAGAATCTTCGCGATCTATATCCGTTCAACCTGCTGTCGAAAGGCCATATGGAACGACAGATCGAGGGCAAACCGTTGGAAAGCTGGATTGAGCAGAACTCGTTCGGCGTCATACGGAAAATGTCGCCGATCACGTGGCAATGGGACGTTCCTGCGGGCGACGTCCAAAGTATCAGGAGACGGCTTATCGATGCCGGGCTCACGATTGTGAAGCAATAGGCCCGTTTCCTGAAACAGCTGAGCGATTGGCTCAGATCGTTCTCGCCCGTCCTGCAAGGCTTCCCAGGATCGCCATCAGCAAGGTGGCGATGGCGCAGGCGCCTAGGGCCAGGTTCCAGGTTCCGGTCGCATCATGGGCAAGACCGGCCAGCGGCGGGCCCGCGGCGGCCAGCGAATAGCCCAGGCATTGCGCCATTCCCGACAGCGCTGCAGCCTCCTGGCTGTGCGAGGCCCTCAGGCTGACGAAGGAGAGGCCCAGCATGAAGGCCGCACCCGCGCCGAAACCGAACAGCGCGATCCAAAGCGCTGCAAGGGCCGGAAGCTGCCACAGGCCGAGCAGCGAGAGGCATGTGGTCAGTGCCATGCCGATGGCCATGACGCGCTGGTCCTTCATGCGCCTGACGGCGGTGCCGAGCAGCAGGCCAGGGATCGCGATTGCCAGTTGACACAGCCCATGCAGCGAGCCCGCGATCGCCGGGGGATAACCTGCTTCTGCCAGGATCGAGGGCAACCATCCGACGATCACGTAGAAGACCAGCGAGGTGAGGCCAAGAAAGCCGGTCACCTGCCAGGCAAGGGCCGAGCGCCAGAGGTGCCCACGGTCCTGCGTGGAGGATGCCGCTCGCTCCGGGGCAGCGGGTTGAAGCTGGGGCGCCCAGGCGATCAGGGCCGCGACGGGAAAGATCAGCGTGCAGGCAAGCGACAGATGCCAGTTCGACCCCGGCAATTGAGCGAGCGGGATTGCGGCTGTCGATGCCAATGCCTGCGAAAGTCCGGACACGATGGCATAGAGGCCGGTCAGGCTAGCGACCCGGTTGGGAAAATCGCGTTTCAGCAAGCCTGGCAGCAGGACGTTGGTGACAGCAATGCCGGCCCCAAGCGTGCCGGTGCCGACGAACAGCGCCCAGAGGGGGCCGGTCGAGCGCAGGACAATACCGGTCGCGACAACAAGCAGCGCGGCGAATAACGACCTTTCGATGCCATATCGGCGCGCCAGGCCGGCCGCGAAGGGCGAGATCGCAGCGAACGCCAGCAAGGGAAGGGTGGTCAGCAATCCTGCCTCAGTGGCGCTGATGCCGCTGGTTTGCCGGATCATGCCGAGCATCGGCGCCACGCCGGTGATGGGCGCGCGAAGCGTCGATGCGATCAGCATGATGCCGATCAGGAGAAGCCCCTGGCCGCTCGATGTTCTGACAATTTCTCTAACCGTCATTGGAGATTCCTGACCTGGTATTGGCGCCTGGGCGCTTTGATTTGCGTGTTGCGGAAAATGAATATCGTCAGCCATTTCCAGCCCGTGCCGGGGCGCGGGCGATCGATCGAAGCGGCCGGCTTATCCGGCTATGGTGAGAACAGCCTTGCCGCTGAAGCTGCGCTGTCGCAGGGCGTCGAGGGCCTGGGCGATATCTGTCCACGGCATGGTCAGGGCGACGCGGGTTTCCAGCCGGCCGGCCGCGACCAGAGTGAGCAGCGAGGCGATATCGGCGCCAATGCCCGAGCCGGAATTGTAGTAGGCAAACGTCTGAAGCCTCGCACCCTCGTGGCCCGGAACGAATTGGCGGAAGCCAACCGGCGTGAGTTCGCCGCTGCTTGAACCGAACATGACGATGGTGCCGCCCGGTGCGATTCGTTCGATCGCTTGGGCGAGGCTTTGGCCGCCGACCGACTCGGTGATCAGCGAAAACGGCCCTCCGGCCCCCTCGATTGTCTCGACCACCTGCCCGGCTCCAAGACCACGGAGATCGTCGGCATGCCGGGCGGCGGCGATTGCGGTTATAGACGCGCCTTGCTCACGGGCGATCTGGATCTGGAAACGACCGACGGCACCGCTCGCGCCGGTGATCAGCACCTTTAGACCAGTGAGGTCACCGCCATGGCGCAACGTCCTGAGCGCCGTCGTGCCCGCGACCGGAAGCGTGGCCGCCGAGACGAAACCGACTTCCTCCGGCAGGACGGCGAGACGCTCGGTCGGAACGGCGACACGTTCGGCCCAGCCGGCTTCGTCGACCAAAGCCACGACCCGGGTGCCAAGGGCCGGTCCGGAGCCATCGGCTGCCGCCCGTTCGACGACCCCGACGACGTCCTGGCCGGGTATCCAGCCGTTCGGACGTATGATGAGCAGGCGCAGTTCGCCACGGTTCAACGAGGTTGCGTGGACCGAGACCAGCGCTTCGTTCGCGCAAGGTTGTGGCTCGTCCACCTCGGCGAGTTTCAATCTGGCTGCGTTATCGGAAGAGACTGTAAGCGCGAGCATGGGTACACCTTTGCCAATTGTGGCGAGAACGACCCAAGCCTATCGATTTGTGTTGGCGAATAATCTAGATATAAAGGCAATCAATCGCTAAAAGTCGTCAATCATGAAACAACCCCTTCGCTACCCCTGGCTCGATTTCGATGTGGATGAGCTTTCAGCGCCGGCGATTGCCGTGCGCGTCGACGTCCCTGAAACCAGAGCGGAGGTATCAGCCCATTGGCATCGCAAGGGGCAACTCGTCTTCGCGCTCGGCGGAGGTGTCACCTGCCGCGTTCCTAGTGGCCTGTGGATGGTTCCGCCGCATTGCGGGGTGTGGGTGCCGAGCCGCATGGAGCACAGCAACATCGCGACGGCCAATGCGCGGATATTCTTCGTCTACATCGAGCCCGGTGCTGCCGAACTGCCGGATCGGTGCTGCACGCTTTCGATTTCGCCGCTGCTGCGCGAGCTCATCATCGAACTGTCAGACTGCGCGCCGGATGATGCGCGGTGCGCTTTCCTGGGAAGCGTCCTGCTTGCCGAACTGCCTGATATGCCAGTCCAGCAATTGCATCTGCCGATCTCCTCCGAGCCGCGCTTGCGGCGGATCGCCGAAGCGTTGGCGGATGATCCCGCTGACCGAAGCACGCTGGCGCAGTGGGCCAATCGCGTTGCGCTCAGCGAGAGCAGTCTCGCTCGTCTCGTGGTGAAGGAGACTGGCTTGAGCTTCGGCCGCTGGCGCCAGCAATTGCACCTGATCGTTGCGATCAGGGAGCTGGCTTCGGGCGCAAGCGTTCAGCAGGTTTCGGGTGATCTCGGCTATGAGTCCGTCACAGCCTTCATCACCATGTTCAAAAAGGCGCTCGGCAAGCCTCCCGCACAGTATCTCAGCGGCATCGCACGGAATGGCGGTTCTGCATTCGTGGCGTGATCAGGCGGCGGACGGCTCAGTCGCCTTTGGCTTGTGACCGAGCACCTCTTCGACAATGCCGCGCGCGATCTCGCGCTCGCCCATGATCACGGTGTCGGCGCCGAGCCCCTTGAGATGCTCGACCTCGGCATCGGAATGGGCGCGGGCGACGACGTTGATGTTGGGATTGGCGGCGCGCGCCCGCAGCACGATCTGGCCGGCCTCGAAGGCGTTGGGGATGGCGAGGATCAGCCGGCTGGCGCCTTCGGGATTGGCGGCGGCGAACACTTCGGCATTGGCCGCATTGCCGGCGACGGTTTCGACGCCGTCCGCCTTCAGCTTGGCCAACGTCTTGTCGGCGTCCTCGATGACGAGGAAGGGCATTGCAGCGTCTTTCAGCGCCGCGCCGACCAGGCCACCGACGCGGCCGTATCCGATCAGGATGGCATGGCCGGTGAGTGCCGTTTTCGGCGGCGCTCCGTCTTCCTTTTTCGAGGTTGCGGCGACCGAGGCGACCTGGCCCGGTTCCGTCGCCGGCCCGACCGGCTTGGCGTCCAGCGGCGGTGCCGTCCGGGCGGCGCGGGCCTCCAGCCACGGTTTCATCCAGTCGATGACCAGGAACATCAGCGGGTTGAGCACGATCGACAGGATGGCGCCGGCCAGGATCAGGTCGCGGCCCTGTTCGGGCAGAAGTTTCAGCCCGACGCCGAGTTCGGCCAGGATGAAGGAGAATTCGCCGATCTGGGCAAGGCTGGCCGAAATCATCAAGGCCGTCGCCAGGGGATAGCCGAAGGCGATGACGATGACGAAGGCCGCCAAGGACTTGCCGATGACGATGATGGCGAGCGTCGCCAGGATCGGCAGGCCGTTGCTGAACAGGCTGAACGGGTCGAACAGCATGCCGACCGAGACGAAGAACAGCACCGAGAAGGCATCGCGCAAAGGCAGCGATTCTTCCGCCGCGCGGTGGCTGAGCTCGGACTCGCTCATGATCATGCCGGCGAAGAAGGCGCCGAGCGCCAGCGAGACGCCGAAGAGTTTTGCCGCGCCGAAGGCCACGCCGAGCGCAATGGCCAGCACCGCCAGCCGAAACAGCTCGCGCGACCCGGTATGGGCGACGTAGTGCAGGATCCAGGGGATGACCCGGCGGCCGACCACCAGCATGACGATGACAAAGGCGGCGACCTTGGCCAGCGTGATGCCGACGACGCCCCAGATGCCGTAACTGGCCGGCAGCGACAGCAGGCCGCTCGAGTGCACGTCCGCCTGTTCCTGGCCACCAAGCACGCCGGCAAGGGCCGGCAGTAACACCAGCGCCAGTACCATGGCGAGGTCCTCGACGATGAGCCAGCCGACGGCGATGCGGCCGCGTTCGGTCTCGATCATCCGCCGCTCCTGAAGCGCGCGCAGCAGCACCACGGTCGAGGCGACCGACAGCGCCGGGCCGAACACCAGACCCGCGCCCATCGACCAGCCGAGCATCCAGGACAGTCCGGCGCCGAGCGCGGTGGCAAAACCGATCTGGACGATGGCGCCGGGCACGGCGATGGCGCGGACCGACAGCAGGTCCTTCAGCGAGAAATGCAGGCCGACGCCAAACATCAGCAGGATGACGCCGATTTCGGCGAGCTCGTTGGCAAGCCCGGCATCGGCAACGAAACCGGGCGTGTTCGGCCCGACCAGCACCCCGGCTACGAGATAGCCGACCAGCGGCGGAATGCGGAAACGATTGGCGAGAGCGCCGAAGACGAAAGCCAGCCCCAGACCGGCGACGATGGTGGCGATAAGGGGCGTGTCATGCGGCATTGTCTATGGAGCGCCTTTCAAACCAGCGATATCGGATGTGCGCCGCCCGAAGCCGCCGCCTGTTTTGCAATATGGTGGAAGGGGTGACGGTGATGCAACCCGCAAGGGGGCGAAAATCGACGGCGCGGCGGCAAATGCTTGACCGGCGGCTGAGCCGCCGCCGGTCCGATTTGGGCTCTTGATGGCATTGGTTTCGATAGCCGATCCGTGGCCTGCGCTCAGGCTGCCTGCAGCAAGGCCTCGATCTCGGATATTGTGTGGTTGGTCAGAGTCTTTGAAATCTCGGCGGCCACCTTGTCCTCGACTTCCTTGTGCAGTTTCTTGCGCATGGCGCCGAGCACCACGGGTGGGGCGACAAGGACAATCTCGTCGAACTCGCCGCCATGCGCGAGCTTGTAGAGCCGGGCGGCAATGTCATCGGCGAAGCGCTCCTTGCCGATCCGGTGCCAGTCGGTGTCCTCGACGGCGCTGCGATGCACCGACGGGCCATCATTGTGCCGGCCTGGACTGTCGGTGCCTTGTTCGCGGGTTGGCGGATTGTCCTGCTCCATCATCTGCACGACCTCAAGGTTGGGAAACATGTTGTCGCCGGCATTCTTGAGGAAGAGCGCTTTTTCGCCGTCGGCCACCATGACCCAGATGCCGTGCTTCAGCTTGATCGTGCCCATGATGATGGGTTCCTTTCCTTGCTGCGGCGACGCCTTATGCGGCACTCCGCAGCGGTTTCGATTGGGGTAGTGGACGTGATGGGAACGCCTTGCGAAGCGGTAATGTTCCACCTGCGTGGGGCAGTTGAATGCCCGCCGACCGAGGCCGAGGGGCGAGAGTCGGTGATCGGCGACTTTAATCTACTGAATTGGTAGAAATTAGAAAAAACTGTTTTGCGAAACAAATGGCAGGCGGCTAAAAAGACCTGAAATCAAGGCCCGCTTCAGCGACTTGAATCCGCCCATACTCCAGATATGGAATATTTTTCTCCTGCCTTTCGCAGTTGCGAAAAAGCGATTGCCTGCCATCACAGGATGCGCGAGTGCTTTGCTTCTGGTTTTTCGCGCCCGGGCGTAAAACTGCAATATTGTTCCCGGATTGCTTTTCTCATGCCGCATGCCAATGCCAAGCTCAATGCCTTTCCCGTCTTCGTGCGGGTCGAGGGCGAAGCCGTGGCCATTGTCGGCGGCGGCGAGGAGGCCCTGGCCAAGGCGCGGCTGATCGGACAATCGAGCGCGGTGCTGCGCATCATCGCCCACAATGCCGAACCGGAGCTGCTGACCTTCATCGCCCAGTCCGGCGCCAGCCATGTCGCGGCAGCTTATGATGCCTCGCAGCTCGAAGGCGCAGTCTTGGTGTTTGCCGCCAGCGGCGACGAGACGCTTGATCGCCGGGTGGCCGCCGACGCGCGTCGCTTAAGCATCCCCGTCAATGCCGTCGACCGGCCTGAGCTCTGCGACTTCTTCACACCGGCGCTAGTCAACCGCGCGCCGGTCGCCATTGCCATCGGCACCGAAGGCGCCGGCCCGGTGCTTGCCCAGATGCTGCGTAGCCGCATCGACCAGATGCTATCGCCGTCGCTCGGGTCGCTGGCAACGCTCGCAGCATCGCTGCGTGGTGCGGCCGAGAAAGTGCTGCCGAAAGGCAATGCCCGCCGCCGCTTCTGGAGCAGCTTTTTCCAGGGTGCTCCAGCCCATGCCGTCGAAGCAGGCCAGCTGTCGCAGGCGCATGACGCCGCCGTGGATCTGCTGCTGTCGAAAGCACCGGCTGCGGGTCATATCGCCCTGGTCGGCGCCGGTCCTGGCGCCGAGGATCTTCTGACCCTTCGTGCCCATCGCCTGCTGATGGAAGCCGATGTCATCGTCCATGACGCGCTGGTTCCGGAGGCGGTCGTCGCCATGGGCCGCCGCGATGCGGAGCGCCTTCCGGTCGGCAAACGCAAGGGCTGCCACACCAAGAGCCAGGCCGAGATCAATGCGCTACTGGTTGAACTCGGCCGTCAGGGCAAGCGTGTCGTGCGGCTGAAGTCGGGCGATCCGCTAGTGTTCGGCCGTGCCGGCGAGGAGATGGCGGCATTGCGCGATGCCGGCATCGCCTATGAGGTGGTTCCCGGCGTCACCGCGGCCTTCGCCGCCGCCGCCGATTTCGAACTGCCGCTGACCTTGCGTGGCGTGTCGTCGTCGATGGTGTTCACCACCGGCCATGACCTCAAGGGCAATTCATTGCCCGACTGGGCCAAGCTCGCCATTTCCGGCGCCACCGTCGCCGTCTATATGGGCCGCTCGGTCGCGGCCGAAGTCGCCGGCCGGCTGATCGAGGCCGGTCTCTCGCCGGACACGGCTGTCGCCGTGGTCGAGAATGCCAGCCTTGCCAACCGCCGCCGTTTCCACGGCACACTTGCCGATCTGCCGTCGCTGGAAGCGCGTGGCGATCTGTCCGGGCCGGTCATGACCATCATTGGCGATGCGGTTGCCGGCGCCAATTTTGAACGGTCCGAGCCGCTCGCGGCGCACAGGAATGAAGGCGCGGTCACAGCCGCCAGTGAGAGAGTTCAGCCATGAAGATACTGACCGCCAACCGCCTGACCGATGGCATCGCCGTCTGGTATGCCAATGGCGGCTGGGCCGAGACGGTGGACCAGGCCGACCTTGCCCATGACAAGGCAGCCGAGGATCGCCTGGAGGCGATCGGCGCCAAGGCCTATGCCGACAACGAGGTGGTCGATGTCAATCTGATCGACGCAGATGTCGTCGATGGTGTCGTCGAGCCAGTGCGCTTGCGCGAAAAGATCCGCGCCGCGGGCCCGACCATCCGCGGCGATCTCGGCAAGCAGGCAGAGCGGGCGGCGTAGCCAGGTTTTGAGTGGAACGGGCGGACGCGCCCTGAAAGACGAAGCATGTACCGTTACGATGAGTTCGATCACGATTTTGTCCAGGCCCGCGTCGCTGAGTTCAGCGACCAGGTCGAACGCCGGCTGTCCGGCGAGATCACCGAGGACCAGTTCCGGCCGCTCAGGCTGATGAACGGCGTCTACCTGCAGCTGCACGCCTACATGCTGCGCATCGCAGTGCCCTATGGCACGTTGAACGGCAAGCAGCTGCGCATGCTCGGCCACATCGCCCGCAAATACGACAAGGGCTACGGCCATTTCACCACGCGCCAGAACATCCAGTTCAACTGGCCGGCGCTGTCGGACATTCCGGCGATCCTGGCCGATCTCGCCAGCGTCGAGATGCACGCCATCCAGACCAGCGGCAATTGCATCCGCAACGTCACCGCCGATCATTTCGCGGGTGCCGCCGCCGACGAGGTCGCCGATCCGCGCCCCTATGCGGAGATCCTGCGGCAATGGTCGTCGGTGCATCCGGAATTCTCGTTCCTGCCCAGAAAATTCAAGATCGCGGTGACCGGGGCGGAGCGCGACCGCGCCGCCATCCAGACGCATGATATCGGCCTGCATCTGAAGAAGAACGCCGCCGGCGAGCTCGGTTTCGCCGTCTATATCGGCGGCGGCCAGGGCCGTACGCCGATGGTGGCGAGGAAGATCCGCGACTTCCTGCCGGAAGCAGACCTTCTGTCCTACTGCACGGCGATCCTGCGCGTTTACAACCTCTATGGCCGCCGCGACAACAAGTACAAGGCGCGCATCAAGATCCTGGTACACGAGACCGGCGTCGAGGAAATCACCCGCCAGGTCGAGGCCGAGTGGCAGGAGTTGAAGGACGCCGAGCTGAAGTTGCCGGATGCCGATATCCGCGCCATCGAGGCCTATTTCGCGCCGCCGGCGCTGACAGAGCGACCGGAAGGCGACCAGGCGGTCAAGCTGGCGCGCCTCGATTCCAAGGGCTTCTCCGAGTGGCTCGACCAGAATGTGGTGACACACCGCCATCCCGACTATGCGGCGGTGACGATTTCGCTCAAGGGCATCGGCGAGGTGCCCGGCGATGCTTCGGACAGCCAGATGGAAGCGGTTGCCGACATTGCCGAGAAATACGCCTTCGACGAGCTGCGCGTCAGCCATGAGCAGAACCTGATCCTACCGCATGTGGCGCGCGCCGACCTCAAGGCGGTCTATGACGCGCTGGTCGACATCGGGCTGGCGACGGCCAATTCCAATCTGATATCGGACATCATCGCGTGCCCGGGCCTCGACTATTGCGCGCTGGCCACCGCACGCTCGATCCCGATCGCGCAGGAAATCTCGCAGCGCTTTGCCTCGCTGGAGCGACAGCGCGAGATCGGTGAGCTGAAGCTGAAGATTTCCGGCTGCATCAATGCCTGCGGCCACCACCATGTCGGCCATATCGGCATCCTCGGCGTCGAGAAGAAGGGCTCTGAGCTCTATCAGGTGACGCTGGGCGGCTCGGCCGACGAGAACACGTCGGTCGGCGAGATCATCGGCCGCGGCTTCTCGTCGGAAGAGATCACCGACGCCATCGAGCAGATCGTCGAGACCTATCTCGGCCTTCGGCTCAACCCGCAGGAAAAATTCATCGACGCCTACCGCCGTGTCGGTCCCGCGCCGTTCAAGGAGGCGCTCTATGCTGGCGAAGCCAAGGCCGCTTGACCGGATAGCTGATGTCGATGACGGCGCCGCCGCGAAAGCGGCGGGGCTTGATGCGCTCCATGGCCATCTGAAGCCGCTCGAGATCATCGAACGCTCGGCCCGCGATCTGTTTCACGACGAGATCGCCGCGGTGTCGTCCTTCGGCGCGGATTCGGCGGTGCTGCTGCACATGATCGCCGAGATCGACCGCACGCTGCCGGTCATCTTCCTCGACACCGGCAAGCATTTCGAGGAGACGCTCGGCTACCGCGACGCGCTCGTCGCCGATTTTGGGTTGACCAACATTCGGGTGATCAAGCCCGAGGAGGCCGCGCTCGAGCGGATCGACCCGACGGGCAATCTGCACCAGAGCAACACCGATGCCTGCTGCGACGTGCGCAAGGTCGAGCCGCTGGCGCGCGGCGTGGCACCGTTTCGCGCCTGGTTCACCGGCCGCAAGCGCTTCCAGGCCTCGACGCGGGCAACGTTGCCGGTGTTCGAGGCGGTTGGCCCGCGCATCCGCATCAATCCGCTGGCGCACTGGACGACATCGGATCAGGCGGACTACATGCGGGCGCATGCGCTGCGTGAAAATCCGCTGGTTGCCTATGGCTATCTGTCGATCGGCTGCTTCCCGTGCACCCAGCCGGTGCAGCCGGGCGAAGACGCGCGCAGCGGCCGCTGGGCCGGTCATGCGAAGACCGAGTGCGGCATTCACCTGTCGGGGTTGGAAGTGTCGCTGACCGACGCATCACTTTAGGGTATATTGGTATTCAGGTGATGCCGGTCTGCAAACGGTGGTTTCCTGCGCTTCCGGTGCTCACGTACCCAAAAGTACGCTCCGCTCCGGTTCTCGGAACCCATCGTTTTCGACTCGGCCTAACCTGAATCTCAACATACCCCAAGATTTGGGCTTAGGAATTTTTATGACTGAAACGACGATACCGGAGACCCGGCTCTGGACCCCTGAGGGTTTTCGCGAGGACGAGTGGGCTCATGCCGAAAGTGCGGACGCGCTTTCCGGCAATGGCCGCTTCATCCTGCCGCTGCAGGCGTTCCTCGATCTTGATCCGGAGGTGCGCCGGTCCGCCAAGGAGCGGCTCGGCGTGGTGCTGCAGCCCGGCGATCAGCTCGAGAAGATAGCCGACCTGCTCGACCAGCTGTCGCTGGTGGCACTGGTTTTCCCAGCCTTCAGCGACGGCCGCTCCTTCTCCAAGGCTGAACTGCTGCGCAGCCGCTATCATTTCGAAGGTGCCGTTCGCGCCACCGGCCAGGTGCTGGTCGACCCGTTGCCGCATATGCTGCGGCTGGGCTTCGACGAGTTCGAAATTTCCAACCCGGTGCTGTTGAAGCGCCTGGAAGAGGGCCATACCGGCGGGTTGGGGCTTTACTATCAGCCGACCGCCGTGCCCGAGCCAAACGGCCCGAAATATTCCTGGCGGCGCGTTCGCAGCAGCTGACGCTGCGGTAATTGCGAGCGTCTTTACATCGCTTGCGATCAGGCCTTTCCTGAGTTGTCCGGACGGAAATATTCGTCGGATGATCGGGGAGGGTCTTCATGCGCTACGACTATGTCATAGCCGGCGGTGGGTCCGCTGGCTGTGCGCTTGCTTCAAGGCTTTCGGAAGATCCATCCGTCACCGTCTGCCTGATCGAAGCCGGCGGCGAGGGCAGGGATATGCTGATCCGCGCTCCGGCCGGCATCATCGGCATGCTTTCCGGCCGGCCGAAGATCAACAACTGGGCCTTCGAGACGGTGCCGCAGCAAGGTCTTGGCGGCCGCAAGGGCTATCAGCCGCGCGGCAAGGCATTGGGTGGCTCCAGCGCCATCAACGCCATGCTCTATGTCAGGGGCCATCGCGGTGACTATGACGAATGGGCTAATCTCGGCTGTGACGGTTGGTCATGGGACGAGGTGCTGCCCTATTTCCGGCGTGCCGAAAGCAACGAGCGCGGCCCGGACGCCCTGCATGGCGGCGACGGTCCGCTGAAAGTCTCGAACCAGCGTTCGCCCCGGCCGATCGCGAAAGCCTTCATCGAGGCCTGCGCCGAAAACCAGATCCGCATGACGGACGATTTCAACGGGCCGGAGCAGGAGGGCGCCGGCTATTTCCAGGTGACGCAATTTGCCGGCGGCGCGCGCAATGGCGAACGCTGTTCGTCGGCCGCCGCCTATATCCATCCGGTGATGCAGCGGACCAACCTGACCGTCATCACGCGGGCGCACGCCACCGGCATCGTCCTTGACGGCAAGCGCGCCACCGGCATCCGCTACCACACCCGGCAGGGCGAGGCGGTGGCACAGGCGTCGCGCGAGGTGATCCTCTGCGGCGGCGCCTTCGGCTCGCCGCAACTCTTGCTGTTGTCCGGCATCGGCCCGGCCGCCGAACTCGCCATGCACGGCATTCCCGTCGCCCACGAATTGCCGGGTGTCGGCAAGAATTTGCAGGACCATCTCGATTTCATCGTCGGCTGGAAATCTGGGGATACCGACATGCTTGGCATGAGCCCACGCGGGGCGCTGGCTTTCCTCAGGCATATCCTGCAATGGTGGCGGGATGGGACCGGACTGATCGCCTCGCCGGCGGCCGAAAGCGGCGCGTTCGTCAAATCCGATCCGGCGCTCGATCGCCCCGACCTGCAATTGCAGTTCATCATCGGCCTGGTCGAGAACCATGCGCGCACGCTGCACTACGGCTTCGGTTTCTCCTGTCACGTCTGCATCTTGCGGCCGCATTCGCGCGGCGAAGTCGGCCTGGTCAGCGCCGATCCGCTGGCCGCGCCGCGCATCGACCCGCGCTTTCTCCATGACGAGCGCGATGCCGCGCTGCTGCTGAAGGGTGTGAAGCTCACCCGGCAGGTGCTGGCTTCACCGGCGCTGGAGCGTTACCGGCACAAGGAGATGCATATCGCTGGCTTGCCAGGCGATGCCGAGCTGATGAGGCATATCCGCGCCCGCGCCGACACCGTCTATCATCCCGTCGGCTCTTGCCGGATGGGCGTCGACAAGATGGCGGTGGTCGATCCGCAATTGCGGGTCCATGGGCTTGAAGCCTTGCGGGTCGTCGATGCCTCGGTGATGCCGACGCTGATCGGTGGCAACACCAACGCGCCGACCATCATGATCGCCGAAAAGGCGGCGGACATGATCAAGGCGGCCGCCTGACTGTCGCTCTGGTCGAACCAGTGATGCTGTTTTAGTTTGCTACGAGACTCCTTGGACCGTCTTCAGTCGAGAATGACGAAAACTGGTCGTACCAATCGTGCGATTTACACTTTCCCTTTCGCTGTCCTGGCCTTAGGATAGGCCTATTATTTCGCGACCCGAAATAAAGATGGCCACAAGGGAGGAACCGGGAATGGCTGGCAAGAAAATATTGATGCTCGTTGGCGAGTTCAGCGAGGAGTATGAGATTTTCGTCTTTGAACAGGCCATGCATGCCGTCGGCCACACCGTGCACGTCGTCTGTCCGGACAAGAAGGCGGGCGATATCCTGAAGACCTCGCTGCACGACTTCGAAGGCCACCAGACCTACACGGAAAAGCTCGGCCACGACTACATCCTCAACAAGACGTTTTCCGAAGTGGATCCGGCCCAATACGATGCCGTCTACGCGGCGGGCGGGCGCGGGCCCGAATACATCCGCATCGACAAGCGCGTGCAGGCGCTGGTGCGGCATTTCCATGAGGTGGGCAAGCCGATCTTCACCATCTGCCACGGCGTCCAGATCCTGATCGCGGTCGACGGCGTGGTGCGGGGCAGGGAGGTGGCGGCGTTGCACTATTGTGAGCCGGAAGTGACGCTGGCCGGCGGCATCTATATCGACGTCGCACCGACCGGCGCCCATGTCGACGGTAATCTGGTGTCAGCCAAGGGCTGGCCGGGCCTGTCCAACTTCATCCGTGAATGCCTGAAGGTGCTGGGCACCGAGATCCGCCATGGCGAAATCCTGATGCGCGACGAGCGCCAGGCCGCCTGAGCAGGGCGTTTGCTGCGCCGCCGCGCCATGGCGCGGCGGTCGTCGTTTTCCTGAAATTGCCTAGATAGCCGCCCGTGCTTCGCGGAACGACACCAGCTTGCGGCGGTTCTCATCCCACAATGCCAGTTTGACGCAGCGCAGGCTGTCGAGCAGCGTAACGCGGCCGATGCCGCGCAGCTCCGGATAATCCCGCAGCACTTCCTGCAGCCGGTAGCCCGGTACCTTGGCCGAGAGATGATGGACGTGATGGACGCCGATGTTGCCGGTGAACCAGTTCAGCACCGGCGGCAGGTCGTAGTAGGACGAGCCATGCAGGGCGGCATGCTGGAATTCCCAGTCATCATCCTTTGCCCATTCCGTCTCCTCGAACTGGTGCTGGACGTAGAACAGCCAGATGCCGGCCGAACCGGCGAGAATGACGATCGGCAGATGGACGACCAGGAAGGCACCGGGGCCGACGGCCCAGATAAGCAGGGCCGCCGCAACCGCGATGGCGAGATTGGTGGTCATGGACGACACCCATGGCGTCAGGCCGCCGCGCATCATGCCGATGGGCAGCCTTTGCTCGAAGATGAACAGCCAGATCGGCCCCAGGCCGAACATCACCAGCGGATGGCGGTAGAGCCTATAGGCAAGGCGACCGCGCCAGGACAATTGCCGGTATTCGGCAACGGTCAGCGTCCTGATGTCGCCCATGCCGCGCTCGTCGAGATTGCCGGCACTGGCGTGATGCACAGCGTGGGCGCGTCGCCAGCAATCGTAAGGCGTCAGCGTCAGGACGCCGAGCGCACGGCCGATCCAGTCGTCGGCATAGCGGTTGGCGAAGAAGGAGCCATGCCCGCAGTCGTGCTGTATCATGAATATCCGCACCAGGAACCCGGCCGCCGGAAGGATCAGGATCAGCCCCCACCAATGGCCGTAGGCATAGGCCGCTGAGGATAGTGCCCAGAGCGTGGCGAACGGAATGAGGGTGATGGCGAGTTCGATGGCGCTACGTCGCCGGTCCGGCTTCTTGTAGCGCGCCAGAATCTTTAGCCAGGCACGCCTGCTGTTGGCGGCCGCATCAGGGGAAATCATGTTCATCAGGAAGCATAGGCGGGGGTTGTGGCCACCGCAAGGCAACCATCACGCAAAATTACTGTGCGTAATTGTCGCGCGACAGGCGATTCCGAGCTGGTTCTCCGGAGGCCGGGATGGCCCGGCCGGCGCCACCTATCGGCGCCCGCTGCCAAGGCTGTTGCTCTCCGCCCGATCGAGATGGTCAAGCAACTCCCTGAAGCGATTGGGAATGTCGGCTTCGGCACGGAAAGCCGGCAAGGTGCGCAGAAAGCGCGTCATCGCCTCGGCGCCGAACTGGCGCCTGACTTCGGTGGCGAGCTTTTCTCCTTTTTCAGCCTTGTCGCGGGTCATCATTTCAAAATCCTTTGTCGGTTCCGAAACTCCTCCAGTAAGGGAATGGTTCCCGCACCACGCTTCTGTGGCAAGCCAAGGCGGCAAGTACGGTAAAATTTGAATTAAAATCGAAGGAGTGTCATAGGTCCGTTCAGGCCCTCCGAAGGTCCTCCCGGTGGCTTACCCCTTGATTTTTGGCCGCCAAACCTCGATATCGGGCACAAAATCCATACCATTCGAAATGACGGGAAACGGCGATGAGCGACCAGGCAAAAGACGAACGCGCGCCCAGTGAAGTCGAGGCGGCCGAGGCCAATGCCGAGCGCACGGAAGGCAGCATCGACGGCGACTACGAAGCGCTTGTGCGACTGCTGAAGGAAAATGAAGAGCTAAAGGACCGCGCGCTGCGCGTCGCAGCCGAGATGGAGAACCTGCGCCGCCGCACCGCGCGCGACGTGCACGATGCCCGCACCTATGCGGTTGCGAATTTCGCTCGCGACATGCTGTCGGTGTCGGACAATCTGCGCCGGGCGCTGGACGCTATACCCGCCGAGGCCAAGGCGTCGGGCGACGCCGGCTTCAAGGCGCTGATCGAAGGCGTCGACTTGACCGAGCGCGCCATGCTGTCGGCGCTGGAACGGCACGGGGTCAAGAAACTTACTCCCGAAGGCGAGAAGTTCGATCCCAATTTCCACCAGGCGATGTTCGAAGTGCCCAATCCCGATGTCCCGGCCAACACGGTGGTTCAGGTCGTGCAGCCGGGCTATTCGATCGGCGAGCGGGTGCTGCGCCCGGCGATGGTTGGCGTCGCCAAGGGCGGCCCGAAGTTCACCGCCGAGGCGCCGGTCGAGCCGGGGCCGGTGAATGACGAGGCGGAGAGGGATGCGTAGTTAGGGATTAGGCAGCAGGGCAGTAGGAGGAGAGGGGGCGTCCCAACTCTCCCGCTTCGTGTTAAACATACTGCCTTACTGCCCTATTCCCTTACTGCCCTGGCCTTCCATGCATCCCATCGCCCTTCTCGATTATGCCGGCGTCGCCGTTTTTGCGGCGACCGGGGCGTTGGCTGCGTCGCGCAAGCAGCTCGACATTATCGGGTTCCTGTTCCTGGCCAGCGTCACCGGCATTGGCGGCGGCACGTTTCGCGACCTTATCCTCAATGTGCCGGTCTTCTGGGTGGGAAACCGCGACTATGTGCTGATCTGCGCTGTCGTGGCGGTTCTGGTCTTCTTCACCGCGCACCGCGTCGAATCCCGCTACAAGCTGCTGCTGTGGCTCGACGCCATCGGGCTCGCCGCCTTTTCAGTGATGGGCGCGGCGAAGGGGCTGGCAATCACCGGTTCGCCGGTGGTTTCGATCATCACCGGCATGCTGACCGCGACCTTCGGCGGCATATTGCGCGATCTGCTGGCCGGCGAGCCATCGGTGCTGCTGAGGCCGGAGATCTATGTGACGGCCGCTCTGGCGGGCGCCGCGATCTTCACGCTGGGTGACGTCGCCGGATTGCCGCAGATCGTCTCGGGGTTGGCCGGCTTCGTCGTGGCGCTCGCCGTGCGCGGCGGCGCGCTGCGTTTCGGCTGGTCGTTTCCGTCCTACAAGAGCCGGCCGGGACGAAGGCCGGAGGATATTCCGTGAAGAAAGTGAGTAGCGAATAGGGATGACAGTCCGCAGAATTGCGGCACAGCACTCGCTATTCGCTATTCGCTGGCGTCAGGCGGCGAAACGCTGCGCTTCCCCGCCATAGTAGTTGACGTAGCGGGCGCCGATCTCCTTGACCGGCATCACCACGAAGACGTCGACGGTCGAGAATTCGCGGTCGATGACGCAGCCGTCGCCAATGCGGGCGCCGACCCTCAGATAGCCCTTGACCAGAGGCGGCATCGCCGCGATCGCCGCCTTGGCGTTGACCGCCTCGATCGGCATCAGATCCATGGAGCAGTACCGATCGGAAACCGCGCGCACGTCCCAGGCGGAATTGGTACGGCAGTGATGGGCAAGATAGGTGAGTGCCTCCGCGTGAGCGGCCGGCACGGTGCCGTGGAAAGAGGCGCAGCCGGTCATCACGCCGATTTCGTAGTGGTTGATATAGGCCCAGATGCCTTGCCACAGCGCCTCGATGGTGCGCTTCGAGCGGTATTGCGGCAAAACGCAGGAGCGGCCGAGTTCGAGAAAACGCTGGCCGGGGTGACGGGCGATGAGCTTGGTCAGCTCGAACTCGCCTTCGGAATAGAAACCGCCGGCGGTGGCCGCGATTTCTTGCCGCAGCAGGCGATAGGTACCGACGATACGGCGATGTTCGGGGCCGGAAAGCGTCGTATCCAGCACCAGAAGATGATCGCAGAGCGGATCGAACCGATCGGCGTCGCGACGGTCCTGCGCCTGGAACAGGTCCTTCCTGGCGCCAAGCTCGTCGTAAAATACGCGGTAGCGCACTTCCTGCGCGGCCGCGATCTCGGCCTCGTTGCGGGCGAGCCGCACTTCGAGATTGCCGATACGGCCGAGTGCTGCGCCTTTTATGATGGAATCGACGTTACCTCCGGCAAGCAAGGCGCTGCTGGCGTTTGGCCGAGTGTCACATTCCGGCATAACTGTATGCACGAGTGATTCTCCTTCGAGCCATCCCTCTTGGCACGGGGATACGGTGTAGGTGCAACAGGATTGTGACAGTACCGTGATACGGCGTCGCGGGCAATACTTCGTCGGCTGGCGAAAACGGTCAACCGGCTACGTTAGGTGCGGAAATCTGAAGCGCGTCGCGTTTGCACGAACCCAGGCAACGCGCGCCAGGTCCTTGTTTTCATGCATGTCGTCGTCGCAAAGGCGGAGTCACTTTCACTTGAAATGCACTAGCCGCGCGCCGGAAAAAAGCTGCTCAGGCCGCGACCTGGCCCTCGACGGCGCTGACAAGCGCATCGGGGTCGAGCGGCTTGGTGACGAAGCCGCTGGCGCCGTGGGCGAGCACCGTATGGCGGGTTTTTTCCTGGCTGTCGGCCGACAGCACCATGATCGGCACGGGCGCCGCCGATGTTTCCTCTTCATGGCGGCGGATCGCGGCAATGGCGTCCAACCCGTCCATGACCGGCATATGCAGGTCCATCAGCACCACGTCGAAGCGGTGCTTGTGCCCGGCGCTGGTGACGGCCTCGACGGCGGCCTTGCCATTGCCAACCACCTTGACGCGGTGCCCGGCCTTCAACAGCGTGGCGCGAGCCAGCATGGCATTGATGTCGTTGTCTTCGGCGATCAGCACGGACAGGCCCTGCTGCCGGTCGCTTGAGGCGCGAAGTGTCGGAGTGCGGCGCTTTTCCGGCTGCGGCTGGGCAAGGGCCGGCGCATGGCTGGTTAAAAGGACACGCAAAAGTGTCCCCCCACGCACCGGTCGGGCCAGGAAGGTCGCGTAGCCGCTGGCACGGAACTCGCCAAGCATGCCGCGGTCGGTCGGCGCGATCAGCGTGATGGCTTCGCAATCGGAAAAGCCGCTTTGTCGCAACCGCTTGAGCAGCCTCCCGTCACTCTCTTCCATGGCCGCGTCGACCAGCAGCGCGTCGCAGCCCTCGGCCAGGGGGGCGGCCTGCGCCACGGTGGTGGCGATACCGGCTGTGCCGCCATTGGCACGGATGGTGCGGGCGATGGCGTCGGCCTCGACGGCGTTCCTGGACAGGATCACCGCGCGTCTGCCCGCAAGCACGTTCTGCCGGCCCTGCGGCGCCTCCGTGGCCTCCGTGGCCGGGATTTCGAAGACGAATTCCGACCCTTGGCCAAGCCGGCTGGAGACCGAAATCGTGCCGCCCATGGCAGCCACTAGGCGCCTGGAGATGGCAAGTCCCAGCCCCGCCCCGCCATGCGCGCGCGTCGAGGTGCCGTCGGCCTGCTCGAACTCTTCGAAAATCCGCTCCATGTCCTCGTCGCGCAGGCCGGGACCGGTGTCGGTGATGGTGAAGCAGATGCGGTCGCTGCTCTCGGTGCGGGCGCGCGCGATGCTGACCAGCACGCCGCCGCTGTCGGTGAACTTGATGGCGTTGCCGATGAGGTTGAGCAGCACCTGCCTGACCCGGCCCGGATCGGCGGTGATCAGTTGCGGTACATCCGGTTCGACGTGGCAGCCGAGGCCGATATCCTTGGCGAAGGCGCGCGCGGCCAGCAATTCGATGATGTTGTCGGCAATCTCGCGCACCGACATCGGCTGCGGCTCCGGATCGAAGCGGCCGGCCTCGATCTTGGAATAGTCGAGCAGGTCCTCGATCAGGGCGAGCAGGGCGCTGGCCGAGGTCGAGACGGCGCCGACATAGGTTTGCTGTTCCGGCGACAGGCTGGTGTCGGCCAAGAGCCTGGCCATGCCCATGATGCCGTTCATCGGCGTGCGGATTTCATGGCTGACGGTGGCGAGGAAGCGCGACTTGGCCTGGCTTGCGTACTCGGCCCGCTCGCGCGCGGTGATCAGGGAGGATTCAGCGCGCTTGCGGGCCGTGATATCGCGGGCGATAGCGCGATGCGAAACCGCGCCGCTATCCTTGTCGCGCACCGACAGTTCGATCCAGGAGAACCAGCGCGGGCCGCTCGGCGTGCGGATGGCGACGTCGGTGGAACTCAGGCACTCATGGTCGGAAAAGGCGGCGTCGGGCACGATGCCGACCTCGATGCCAAGTTCGGCAAGGGTCTTGCCGGCAAGGTCGCGCTGATCGGTTTCGACCAGATCGGCGAACACCTTGTTGGCATAGACGATGTAGCCGTCGCGGTCGCGGTGGATGACGAGATCACCAAGCGCGTCGATGAGGCCGCGAAAGCGCTCCTCGCTTTCCTGCATTTCCCACATGCGGTCGGCGAGCGTCTCGATCTCGGCGCGGCTGCGGGCGGTGGTCTCGTCCAGCAGCACCACGGTGCGGTGGACGCTGCGTCTGGCATGCAGATGCATTCCGAGGCCGGCGAGGCCGGTTGCCAGCAATGCGAGGCTGATGAAGATCGGCGCCCCGGTCAGATGCGCGAGGCCCGCCAGTACGATGATGGCAACGAAGGTCAGCAGCGGCAGGCTTTCCCGCCTAGCCAATCGCTGCTCGGGCACCAGCGGCGGCGCGGCGATAAACCGCCGCGCCGATGCAGCAAACGCATCGACCTCGTCGCCTTTGTCCACCTGCTGGCTGTCGGATTCCGCGATCATGCGAAATCCTTGCCAGACAGAGATTATGGAAAATTGCGGCGGATCGTTCGAATTTTAGCGGATAGGGCGTTTTTGTCCCGGCAGCGACGGATTCGCCACTGAGTTGGCGATCCGTCCGCTGCCCGCGACCCGCTCGGCGGGTTTACATGTCGACGACGACGCGTCCGCGGATCTTGCCGTCGACGATGTCGCGCGCGGCATCGATGATGCCGTCGAAGCCGATGGTCGTGGACAGGCTGGCGAGCTTCTGCAGGTCGAGATCGGCGCGAATGCGCCGCCAGGCCTCGAGGCGCACGGCCTTCGGCGCCATCACCGAATCGACGCCAAGCAGCGAGACGCCGCGCAGGATGAAGGGGGCCACGCTCGACGGCAGATCCATGCCGCCGGCGAGGCCGCAAGCCGCGACCGCGCCGCCATAGGAGGTCATCGACAGCACATTGGCCAGCGTGTGGCTGCCGACCGAGATCGATGCCGCCGGCCCAGCGTTCCTTGGCCAGCGGCTTGGCAGGCTGGTTGAGCTCATCGCGCGAGATCACCTCGGCTGCGCCGAGGTTAATCAAATAAGGACTTTCGGCATTGCGGCCGGTCGAAGCAATGACGTGGTAACCGAGGCTGGACAGGATGGAGACCGCGATCGAACCGACGCCGCCGGCAGCACCCGTCACCACCACCGGACCGCGGTCGGGCAGGATGCCGTGCCGCTCCAGCGCCATGACGCAGAGCATGGCAGTGTAGCCCGCGGTGCCGACCGACATCGCGTCATGCGCGCTGATGCCTTCCGGCAGCGGCACCAGCCAGTCGCCCTTGACGCGGGCGCGCCCGGCATAGGCGCCGAAATGCGTTTCGCCGACGCCCCAGCCGTTCAAGATGACCTTGTCTCCCTTGCGCCAATCGGGATTGGAGGACGAGATCACCGTGCCGGCGAAGTCGATGCCCGGCACCAGCGGCCAGCGGCGGACCACCGGCGCCTTGCCGGTAATGGCCAGCCCATCCTTGTAGTTCACCGTCGTCGCCTCGACCGCGACGGTGACGTCGCCTTCCATCAGGTCGGCGTCGGTGAGATCCGTCACGGCCACCGATTGCTTCTTGTCGGCATCGCGCGAGACGAGGATGGCTTTGAAGGTTTCGGACATCTTTTTCTCCGCGAGCTTGCTCGGTGTGGACTGTGCGGCGATGGCCGCCTGCGGTCAATCTTTCGAAGGCGTGGGCTCGCGCCGCCAGCCGATGAGTTCCTCGAAGACGACCAGCGCCGCGCCCACGGAAATGAAGGCGTCGGCGAGATTGAAGACGGCAAAGGACCAGACCGGCGTGTGGAACAGGATGTAGTCGATGACGTGGCCGTAGACGGCGCGGTCGATCAGATTGCCCAGCGCGCCGCCGATGATCAGGGCAAAGCCGGTGCGGGCGATGACATGGGCCGATGGCGTGCGGGTGGCGAGATAGAGCACGAAAGCGACGACCAGCACGGCGATGACCACCAGGCCGGTGTCGCCGAAGGAGGAGAACATCGAGAAGGCGATGCCGGTGTTGTAGGTGCGAAACAGCGCCAGGAACGGCACCAGATCGAGCTTTTCCTGGAAGGGCAGGCCGGCCTCGACCAGGTGCTTTATCCACTGATCAAGCGCGATGGCCGCGACGACGAGCAGCGCGTAGGGGGACCATGATCTCACGGGCGGGCAACCTTCATTGCTGGTCGGCGATGGGTTCGAGCTTCAGCGCGCCGCGCCGGATCTCGAACAGCATGATGCCGGTGGCGACGGCGAGATTGAGCGAATCGGCGCGGCCGGCTTGCGGAATCCTGAGCAACCTGTCGCAACTCGCCGCCAGGCTTTCGGGCAGGCCTTGCTGCTCATTGCCCATCATCAGTAGCACCGGACCACGGGAAAAATCGACCGAGCGGTAGTCGACGGCGCCTTTCAGATGCGTGCCGGCGACGAGGCCCGAAAAGCCGCCGCGCCAGGCAAGGAAAGCTTCGGTCGTCGCCTTGGCCACCGGCACGGCGAAGATGGAACCCATCGTGGCGCGCACCGTCTCCACCGAAAAAGGATCGGTGGTGTCGCCGACCAGGATGACGCCCTTGGCGCCGACGGCATCGACGGTGCGGATGACGGTGCCGAGATTGCCGGGATCGCGTACCCGGTCGAGCGCCACCCAGACATCGCCATTGTCGGCACGGATGTCCCTCAGGGCCAGGAATCTCTGCGAGAAGACGCCGACCACCATTTGCGGATTGTCGCGGCGGGTGATGGCGACAAGCACTTTTTCCGACACTTCGAGCACCGTGCCGCCGGCGGCGACCGTGCGCGCCGCGACCCTTTCGACCGCCGCATTGCCGCGCCCGGCCTTGGCGAACACAAGCGTCCTGATCTGCCAGCCCAAGTCGAGCGCATCGATGACCAGCTTCAGCCCCTCGGCCATGAAGGCGTTCTGCTGGTCGCGGAATTTCTTCAGCGCAAGCGCCTTGATGTCCTTGATCAGCGGATTGGCGAGGCTGGTGACTTCCTTCACCTGGCCGGGTGCACCGACGTGCCGTTCGTTCATTCAGGACTCCGGGGCATTCAGGCCACCCAACGCGAAAACAGTGAGGTCGAAAGCGCCCTGCCGGCGGACTTTTCGCGGATGATCAGCTCACCCGATTCGACCCTGCCGCCCATGCCGGCAAAGGTGTCGCGCATCAGAGCGTGGATGGCGAAGAAGGAGGCGCGGATCGAATAGGCGGTCAGCACCACGGCAAGCGGTTTCGGCGTCAGGATCGCCCGGCACAGGTCGGTGAGAGCCGGCAGGTCCTCGAACAATTGCCAGACCTCGCCCTTGGGGCCGCGGCCATAGGCCGGCGGGTCGAACAGGATGATGTCGTAGCGACTGCCGCGGCGCTCTTCGCGCTCTGCGAATTTCACCGCGTCGTCGACGATCCAGCGGATCGGCTTGCTGCCCAGCCCGGCCATCTCCTGGTTTTCACGCGCCCAGCCGATCGCCTTCTTCGAGGCATCCACATGGGTGACCTCGGCGCCCGCGCGGGCCGCCACCAGCGAGGCGAGGCCGGTATAGCCGAACAGGTTCAGCACCTTGACCGGCCGTCTGGCCGCCGCGATCAGCCCGGCCACATGGTCCCAGTGCGAGGCCTGTTCGGGAAAGACGCCGACATGGCGAAACGAGGTGAAACGGCCGAGATAGTCGATGCCGTCATGCTTCATCGGCCAGGTCTCGCCGAGCGGCGTTTTCGGAAAACGCCAGCGGCCGATGCCTTCCTCGTCAGTGTCACCGGTGAAGATGGCGTCGGCACGCTCCCAGTCCTTCGCCGGCAAGGCCTTCTGCCAGATCGCCTGGCCCTCGGGCCGCACGATGCGGTAGGGGCCGTATTGTTCGAGTTTTTCGCCGGCGCCGCTGTCGAGCAGCGCGTAATCGGCGTTGGGTGCTACTTCGAGGATTACCGGAAGTTGTTCAGCGGGCAGCGTCCCTTCGCGGCGGGCGAGGATGCGCGGTGCGGATTTGGGTTCGGTGCGATCGTCGGTTCTGGTCTCATGCCGCTCGCGCGGCCTGGCGTCCGGTCGTGCGGCGCCACGCGTCTCGTGCGGACGCACCTCTCCGGTTCCGCCTTTCGCGGGCGGGCGGCTGTCGCGGCGTTTGTCGCGAAAAGACTTCAAGCGGGAGCATCTCCGAGCGGCGTGCCGCTTTTGGCATGAGGACAGCGGCGGTGCAACAAGCGATGGCTTGCAGCTCGATTGGTACAGAGTGCAAGGCCGGGCCTTGAAAGCCGTGCGGTGGTGTTGCGGCAGCGCACTTGGTTTTTTCGCGCGCTTCGTTTATGAGGCCGCATTGTTGTTTCTGGAATGGGAGCGAAAGATGACGAGCATCTTCACCGCGCACCCCTCGAGGGTTCCGGCGTAAGCCAGTATTTTGCTGACTGACGCCGGTCGAACGGATGCCTGACGGCGTCCGGTTTGTGACCTTTATCCAGAAGTGTTCTTATCATGGGCAATTTTATCGGAGGCCTCGGCCTCCCTTCGTCGTGCGTCGCGCCTGCTGCGCACATCCAGCATTGTTTTTCGCCGCAGACATGGATCGAGGGCGCGGCACTTCAGCAACTGAAAACCGTCGCGGCGTTGCCCGGCGTCACCTCGGTTGCGGCCTTTCCGGACCTGCATCCCGGCAAATACGGCCCGACCGGCATTGCCGTGCTGTCGGAGCGGCTGCACCCGCAACTGATCGGCAACGACATTGGCTGCGGCATGTCGCTGTTCGAGCTCGATCTACCATTGCGCAAACTCAGGATCGACAAGACCGTCGAGAGCCTGCGCCAGATCGAAGCCGAAGATGTCGACCCGCATGCGGCGCTTGCTGCCTCGGATCTGCCAGCGAATCTCTTTCCGGAAGTGCTGGGCACGATCGGCGGCGGCAACCATTTCTGCGAGCTGCAGGCGGTCGACCAGGCCGATGCGGCCGGCGAAGGCCTGTTCGACCGCCAGAAGCTCTATCTCCTGGTGCATTCCGGCTCGCGCGGGCTTGGTGCCTTTGTCTTCGGGCAGATGCTCGACCTCCAGTCCGCGGTCACGACCGGGCTCGATCCGGAGTCCGCGGAGGGCAAGAACTGGCGTCGCCAGCATGACCTTTGCGTCACCTGGGCATCGCTCAACCGCCGACTGATCGCCGAGCGTGCGGCAAGCGCCCTGCGCAGCGACGTCCGGCTGGTGGCAGATGTGCCGCACAACCTTGTCCGCGATCGGGTCGATGGTTTCGTCCATCACAAGGGCTCGGCCGCGGTGCGGGCGGGAGATTTGGCACCGATCGCCGGTTCGCGCGCCAGCCTGAGCTATGTGGTGCGGGCACTCGACGGGACGGGTCCGTCGCTGGGCGGCATTTCGCATGGCGCCGGCCGCAAATACGACCGTGCCACCATGCACGGCCGTGCCGGGCGCACCAGGTCGGAACGCGACGCCTTGCTCAGAAATGCATGGGGCGGACAGTTGATCTGCGACGACCGCAACCTGGTCATCGAGGAAGCCGCTTCCGCCTACAAGGATGCCGGGCAGGTGGTGCAAGACCTTGCCGATGCCGGCCTGGTCGTGACGCTTGCGGCGATGAAACCGCTGGTGACCTACAAGAAGGCGATGGAGGGTCCGCCCGACCGGACACGCAAGAAGCCATCTCGCGACCGTATGGCAAGGAGGGCGAACCATGGCCGCGATTGACATGCTCGTCACCTCAGGCAACGGACCGGTCGAATGCCGCATCGCCTTGATGGCGCTTGTGGCGATCATCGAGAAGGAAGCCGGAAGGGTTGGCTGTACGGTCGAGGTCGCGTTTGGCCACCGACCGGACCGGCATGGCGCCAAATCCGCCGTGCTCAGCCTCGAGGGCAGCAATGCCGAAGCATTCGCGCAGGACTATTGCGGCACCGTCAAGTTCGTCTTCAAGAGCCCGGTGCGTGCGGGCCACAAGCGGCAGAATTGGTTCGTCGGTGTGCAGGTGGTGGATCTGACGGATGCCGTTGCCGTTTCGATCGCACCGTCCGATGTCCGATTCGAAACCTTGCGGGCTGGTGGTCCCGGCGGACAGCACCAGAACACCACCGACAGTGCGGTGCGGGCCGTCCATCTGCCGACCGGCATTGTTGTCACGGCGCGCAACGAGCGCTCGCAACACCGCAACAAGGCCATCGCGCTGCGCCGGCTGGAAGCGATGCTGCGGGTTCTTGCCGATCGCGAGGTTGAAATGTCGAAGACGCAGATGTTCGTGGCCAACAAGGCCTTGGAACGTGGCAACGAGGTCAAGGTGTTCCACCTCTGACCTCTGGGCGAATGGCGCGGCGGTGTCGCTGGATGGGAAACCATCCTGGCTTCCTGCCGCGCCCATGCGGTTCTATCGTGGACCTGGTCCCTAGTCCCGAGAATCATGTCCCGCTCCGAACGCCTGCTCGACCTCATCCAGTGCCTGCGCCGGCATCGCCGGCCGGTGAGCGGACATGTGCTGGCCGATGAGCTTGGGATTTCGATCCGCACACTCTACCGCGACATCGCCACGCTGCAGTGGCAAGGCGCGCCGATCGAGGGCGAGGCGGGTCTGGGCTATGTGCTGAAGCCCGGCTTCATGCTGCCGCCACTGATGTTCAGCGATGAGGAGATCGAGGCCATCGTGCTGGGATCGCGCTGGGTCGCCAAGCAGCCGGACCAGCGCCTGTCGGCCGCCGCCGCCAACGCGCTGGCCAAGATCGCGGCCGTGCTGCCGGACGATCTGCGCGAGGATCTCGATGCCTCGACGCTGCTGGTCGGGCCGCCGGCGCATGCCATCGAGGGCATCGATCTGGGCACCGTGCGGCAGGCCATCCGCAACGAACGCAAGCTCGGTTTTCTCTACCACGACGCCGGGGGTGCTGCTTCGCAACGTGTCGTCTGGCCGTTCGCGCTCGGTTTCTTCGACAAGGTGCGGGTGGTGGTGGCGTGGTGCGAGATGCGGCAGGACTTCCGCCATTTTCGCGCCGATCGCATATCCGGCCTCGACGCAACCGATACGCGCTATCCCCGTCGGCGCCAGGTGCTGCTCAAGGAATGGCGGGCGACGCTCGACAAGCCGCGGGGGTGATGACGGCTACTGCCAGAATCTGACAGTAGCCTATTCTAGATTCAGTACATCGAAACGCTGAACTTTGGAGAGCACACGTGACTATGCCGAATTTCGTCATCCTCTATGTCGACCAGCCGCTGCAGAGCGGCGCCTTCTACAGCGCGCTGCTGGGGCGCGAGCCGGTCGAAAGCGCGCCGACCTTCGTGCTGTTCGTGCTCGACAACGGCTTCAAGCTCGGCCTCTGGTCGCGCCATACGGTCGAGCCGGCGGCGACCGCATCCGGAGGCGGCGCCGAGATCGTGTTCGCGCTGGAGACGCCTGACGCCGTCGATGCCACCCATGCCGACTGGTCGGGACGCGGGTTGAAGATCCTGCAGGCGCCGACCGACTTGGATTTCGGCCGCACCTTCGTTGCGCTCGATCCCGACAATCACCGCCTGCGTGTCTACTGGCTGTCCGATGGGGAACAGAAATGAGCGCGTATTGGATCGCGGTTGCGTCGGCCGAGCATGTCCGGCGCGGTCGGGCAGCCGGCTTCATGCAGGTCAACCACGGCAAGGCGGCGCCGCTGCGCCGCGTCAAGCCTGGCGACGGCATCATCTATTATTCGCCGACCACAATTTTGGGCGAAAAGGATGGCCTGCAGGCTTTCACGGCAATCGGCACTGTGCGGGAAGGCGAGCCCTATCAAGGCGAGATGGGCGGCGGCTTCATGCCCTTTCGCCGCGACGTTGAGTGGATGGCGGCTGAAGAAGCGCCGATCAAGCCACTGCTCGACCGGCTGGATTTCACAGCCGGCAAGTCGAACTGGGGGTATCAGCTTCGCTTCGGTCTTTTCGAAATCAACGATCACGATTTTCGCCTGATCGCCGAGGCGATGGGCGCTGCGAAGACGCTTGCAGAGGCTACGGCTTGAGCGCCTTGTAGACGGCGATGCCGGCGGCAAGGTCCTCGAGAGCCGCGCCAACCGACTTGAACAGCGTGATCTCATCGGCGCTCGCGCGGCCCTTCTTCTGGCCGCGCGCCAGTTCATGCAGGTCGGCGAGGATGGCTTCCGGCTTCAGCACGCCCGACGCAAGCGGTATGACGATGTCGCCGGCCTCCTTGGTGGCGCCGGCGCGGGTGTCGACATAGACGCTGGCGCGCGCGATCGCATCGTCGTCGCTTTCGCGCATGGTCGGCGTGAAAGCGCCGACCATGTCGACATGAGCCCCCGGCTTCAGCAGCGCGCCCTTGATCAGCGGCTTGGTGGCGATCGTTGCCGAGGAGATGATGTCGGCCTCGGCAAGTTCGGCATCGAGATCGCTTGTAGCACTTGCCGCGAAGCCATCGGCGCGCAGATCGGCCGCGACCTTCTCGGCATTGGCCAGCGTCCGGTTCCAGATGCGGATGGTCTTGATCGGCCGCACGGCTGAATGCGCTTTGGCGAGAAAGGGTGACAGTGCGCCGGCGCCGATCACCAGCAGCCTGGAGGCGTCCTCGCGTGCCAGATAGGAAGCCGCCAACGCCGAGGCGCAGGCGGTGCGCCACTGCGTCAGCCGCTGGCCGTCGATCAGGGCTTCCGGTTCGCCGGTGGCGCCGTTGAGCAGGAGATAGAGCCCCATCACTGCCGGCTTGCCGATGGCGTTGTTGTCGGGCGAGACAGTGACGATCTTGACGCCGATATAACCGCCGGAAGATGTGCCGGCAGCGTTGAAATCGGTCCATGCCGGCATCAACAGCAGGGTCGAGGCTGCACCATCGGGCCGTTCGACCGCGTGATGATGCCTGACCGGTTGCACCGCGACGTCGCGGAAAGCCGTGCGCAGCGTCTCGACCAGTCCAGGAAAGGTCAGCGCATGATCGACCTCGGCGGCCGAAATGGTCAGCATGGAAAGCTCCGTGGAAACAAAGCCGCCGGCCGGCGGCTCAATTGGTCGGCTTCGGCAGCGCGGACCCTTGGGCCGATCCCTGGACCGGTCCCTGCGGTGCCGACGGCGCGCGGCTGACCGCCTGGCGCAGGTTTTCGGCCTCGACGCCACGCTGGCGCGCCAACTTGCGGTAGCGGCCCTGCTTGACCCAGGTTGCCAGGCTGCCGACGATCATGCCGATGGCGACCGCCAGGAACAGGAAGATGAACAGCGGCAAGGTGAGCGTCAGCTTCGGATTGCCGGGATTGAACGGGTCCAGCGTGAAGGCGACGAGTTCGCGATTGGCGACGGCCAAGGCAATCAGAATGATCGCCAGGGGCACGAAGACCACGATGAGCATGAAACGATTGAGCATTATGTTTTCCGTCGGAAGCTGGCGCTGAAGCCGCGCTTACTTGCCGCCGTTCAGCCTTTCGCGCAGTTCCTTGCCGGTCTTGAAGAACGGCACCCATTTCTCCTCGACCTCGACGGATTCGCCGGTGCGCGGGTTGCGGCCGGTGCGGGCAGGGCGGTTTTTCACCGAAAAAGCACCGAAGCCGCGCAACTCGACCCGGTTGCCTTCGGCAAGGGCGTCGGTGATCTCGTCGAAGATCGCGCCGACAATGTTTTCGACGTCGCGCAAGAAAAGATGCGGATTGCGCGTGGCAATAATCTGCACAAGTTCGGACTTGATCATCAGACGGGTCCCCGTGAAAGCAGTGCGGTCGAAATTATGAGGATGATTTTATTGGCTTTTTAGCTGTCCCAAACCGCGCTCAAGGGTGCCAGACGGAAACGAGGCCGTCAAGAAACAAGCGGTCGGCGCCAAGTTCGTGGATGACATCGCTGCTGGAGTCCGGCAGGCCGAGTGCGCTGCCGGCCATTTTCACCATGGCTTTTGACCACAGGAAGCTGCCGCGCCGGTCGGTGTCCTTCCATTCGACCACCTTGAGCTTGGCATCGACACCCTTGGTCGCGAGCCAGTCGACCGCCTCGGTCTCTCCGCCGACGGCATCGATCAGGCCGTTGGCGACACCCTGGCGGCCGGTGAAGATCGACCCGTCGGCAAGCGCCAGTGCCTGCTCGTGGGTCATCTTGCGGCGTTCGGCGACGATGCCGACGAACCAGTCGTAGCTGTCGAGGATAAGCTTGCGGACCATGGCGCGCTCGTCGTCATTGGTCGGCTTGAAGGGAGAGGGCGAGGCCTTGAGCGGCGAGGATTTCACCTCCTCCAGCTTGACGCCGAGCTTGTCCATCAGGCCGCTGACGTCAGGATACTGGATCAGCACGCCGATCGAGCCGACGATCGAGGTCTTGCGGGCGACAATGTGGTCGGCAGCACTGGCGATCATATAGCCCGCCGATGCGGCGAGCGTGCCGACTTCGGCCACGACCGGCTTGTCGGCGGCCACCTTGCGCACTTCCTCGTAGATCGATTCACCGCCGACAGTGGTGCCGCCGGGTGAATCGATCGCCAGGATGACGCCTTTCACCTTCGAGGACTTGCGGATGTCCTCCAGGCGCTTGATCAGTTCCTCGTCCTCGGTGATCGTGCCTTCGATCCTGACCTTGGCGATGTGGTCGACAGTCGAGCCGCCGAGATCGTCGCGATAGAACCAGGCCGACAGCGCAATCACCCCGATTGCGACGATGCCGATGGCCGCAACACGCCAGAATGTCAGCTTGCGCCGCAAACGGCGGCGGTCGATCAGGTCGTCGGCTCTCAATGCCATGGTCAGCCTCACAGTCGGCGGGAACGGACGCTTTTAGACCATGATGTCCTCAGCGGGAAGCAGTTCCGTCTTCCATATGGCGCGGCAATCCGCCCAAGGCGATCCCAACGCTGTCAGTTTTGTGACTGGCCTGCGCAAGGGACGCAAGGTAAGGGGGAGAAACGGCGGCGATGAAAAAACGGCGCAGGCGCGTCCGTTTCTGCTATGAAGTACCGGCTGTTGTGCTGACCTCGTTTTCGTTTGTACAACGTCAGTTGTCACATTTTTGCGGTTTTCGTGGGCTTGTGCTTGCTTGAGGGCACCGGCCCCCCACCTATAGGCGGTGCTCCCTGGCGGGCAGGGGTTTAGAAGAAAGCAGTCATGTTAGCGCGATCGAATGAACCGACCAGCCCCGAGACGGAGTTGGCTCCCCCGGCGGATGGCTGGACGCGGGGCGATGCGTTCGACCGCGCCCAGCGTCATTCGCGCCGCGTGCGCGTGCTCAAATTCGCCGTGCCCTTGGCCGCGGCGCTGATCGCCGTCGCCTTCCCGGTCTACTCCTATCTCGCCGCACCCGTCTCCGTCGCGGTGCAGGCGGAAGGCACCGCCTTTTCCAACGGCAAGCTGGTGATGGCCAATCCCAAGCTCAACGGTTTCACCAAGCAGAAGCAGCCCTATTCGATGACAGCCCTGCGGGCGATACAGGATGTCGCCACGCAAGGCATCATCGAGCTCGAAGGCATAGACGCCAAGGTACCGGTCGGGCCGGACAATGTCGCTGCGATCAAAGCCTCGCGCGGGACCTACGATCGCGACGGCAATACGATGAAGATGACCAGCGACGTCGTGATCACCACGACCGACGGCATGCAAGCCAAGTTCAAATCGGTCTTCCTCGACATGGGCAAAGGCACTATGAAGACGGATGATCCCGTCGATGTCAGTCGTGGCGGGTCGCAGATCACAGCGGATTCCCTGTCGGTCCAGGACAATGGCAAGGTCCTGGTGTTCGAGAAACGGGTGCGCGTCAACATCGATCCCGCCGCTCTGAAGGCGGCTGAGGCAAAGGGCGAAGAAGCGAATGTGGCTCAATAGTTCGATACGGCTTGCGGCCGCGACGTCAGCGCTGATCCTGCTGGGGCTGGCGCCGTCGCTGGCACAGTCCGGTGCCGCCAGTCAGGTATCAGGCCTGAAACTGGCAGGTGACAAGCCGATTCAGATCGAAAGCGACAAGCTCGAAGTCCGGCAGGCCGAAAATGTCGCCATCTTCACGGGCAATGTCACCGTCGTCCAGGGGCCGACACTGATGAAGGCCGGCAAGATGATGGTCTATTACATCAAGGATCCGAATGCCGCGGCCAAGGGCACGGAAGCCGCGGGCGCGGCGATGACCGGCTCGGCCAACATCGACCATCTCGAGATCTCCGACAAGGTCTACATCAAGTCGGATCAGCAGGTCGCGACCGGCGATCAGGGCAGCTTCGATATGAAGAGCCAGGTGCTGGTGCTTTCGGGCAAGAAGGTCGTCCTGTCGCAAAACGACAACGTCCTGGTCGGCTGCAAGCTGACCGTGCAGATGAAAAGCGGGCTTGCCCAGGTCGATCCATGCGCTGGGCAGCGTGTCCAGATGTCGATCACGCCGCCGCCGAAATCGGATGCGCCGCAATCGGGAGCGACGAACCCCTGATGGCCAGCCTGTCATCGCTGACGGCGCGTCTTCCGGGACGAGCCGCAAGCAAGATTTCGGCTCCGGCCACGATCACCGTCGACAAGGCGAAGTTCAAGGGAACCTTGATCGCCAAGGGCCTGACCAAGAGCTACAAGGGCCGCAAGGTCGTCAGTGGCGTCACGCTGGGCGTGCGTGCCGGCGAGGCCGTCGGGCTGCTCGGGCCCAACGGCGCCGGCAAGACGACGTGTTTCTACATGGTCACTGGCCTGGTGCCGGTGGATGAAGGCACAATCGAGATCGACGGCTTCGACGTCACGTCGATGCCGATGTATCGTCGCGCGCGCCTCGGCATCGGCTATCTGCCGCAGGAGGCGTCGATCTTCCGCGGCCTCAACGTCGAGCAGAATATCCGCGCCGTGCTCGAAGTGGTCGAAAAGGACCGCAAGGTGCGCGAGCGCAATCTCGACGAACTGCTCGAGGAATTCCACATCAGCCATCTGCGCAAGGCGCCATCCATGTCGCTCTCCGGCGGCGAGCGACGGCGCCTGGAGATTGCGCGCGCGCTGGCGACGCGCCCGGCCTACATGCTGCTCGACGAGCCCTTTGCCGGCATCGATCCGATCGCCGTCGCCGATATCCAGCAACTGGTGCGCCATCTGACGGCACGCGGCATCGGCGTCCTCATCACCGACCACAATGTGCGCGAGACGCTCGGGCTGATCGACCGCGCCTACATCATCCATGCCGGCCAGGTGCTGACCCATGGCCGCGCCGACGAAGTGGTGGCGAACCCGGATGTGCGGCGGCTTTACCTCGGCGAGGGTTTTACGCTCTGAGCGGTTCGCCGTTTCACGGAAATGCCAAATCGCTCGATCGTCCTGGAATCGCTCTGAGCGTGAAATTTGTTTCCTGACACGATTTTTTACGCTTTGCGGCCTGATTTTCGGCGATTTTGCTCCGGGATAACGCTCCGGTAAGTGGCTTTTGCTAGGCTTTGCCTTGACAAGCAAAAGCCGGGCCAGTTTCTATGACCGGCCGAGAAATTCAATTCCGGTAAGTCTGCGTAGAGGAGGCGTTTGAAACCGAACCATGGCGTTGGCGGCGAAACTACAGCTTCGACAATCGCAGTCGCTGGTGATGACGCCGCAACTGATGCAGTCGATTCGGCTGCTGCAGTTCACCCATCTCGAACTCGAGCACTTCATCGACGAGGAGATTGAGCGCAACCCGCTTCTGGAACGCGCCGAGCCGCAGGACGACGCCGCGAGCGACCATGCGCAGAAGACCGAGGCCGAGCCGCAAGCGGCCGCCGACGGCGACTGGTTCGAGAACGAGGCGGGATGGAGCGCCGAGGCGATTTCGGAAAAACTCGATACGTCGCTGGAAAACCTGTTTCCCGACGATCCCGGCACCAGCGAGCGGCTCGGACCCGACCTGACGGCGCAATGGAAATCGGCTTCCGGCAACGGCGGTGGCTCCTCGTCCGAGGGGCTTGACGCCGGCGACATGGCGGCGGGCGCCATCACCTTGCGCGACCATGTCGCCGAGCAGGTCGCACTCGCCTTCGCCGATCCCGTGGCGCGGCTGATCGCGGCCGACCTCGCCGACGGGCTCGACGAGACCGGTTATCTACGTGCGGACCTGGCCGAGGTCGCCGCGCGTCTTGGCGCCGACGCTGCCACGGTGGCCAAGGTGCTGGCGGTGTGCCAGGGCTTCGAGCCGGCCGGCCTGTTCGCCCGCGATCTTGCTGAATGTCTCTCGCTGCAACTTGCGGTACGAGACCGCCTCGATCCGGCGATGAAGGCGCTGGTCGCCAATCTCGAACTCCTGGCGCGGCGTGATTTCCAGGCGCTGAAGCGGATCTGCGGCGTCGACGAGGAGGACCTGCTCGACATGCTGGCCGAGATCCGGGCCCTCGATCCGCGCCCGGGCATGGCGTTTTCGGGCGGCGCCAGCGACGCCATCGTCGCCGATGTCGAGGTGCGTGCGGCCAATGACGGCAGCTGGACCGTCGAACTCAACGCCGAAACGCTGCCGCGTGTGCTGGTCGACCATATCTATTTCGCCCAGGTCTCGCCGCACGCGAAGAACCAGGCGGAAAAGGATTTTCTGGCCGAGTGCCTGCAAAACGCCAATTGGCTGACGCGCAGCCTGGACCAGCGGGCAAAGACGATCCTCAAAGTGGCCTCGGAGATCGTGCGCCAGCAGGATGCGTTCCTGGTCCATGGCGTGCGCCAGCTGAAGCCGCTGAATTTGCGCACGGTGGCGGACGCCATCGGCATGCACGAATCGACCGTCAGCCGCGTCACGGCCAACAAATACATGCTGACCCCGCGCGGCGTGTTCGAACTGCGCTATTTCTTCACCGCCTCGATCGCCGCGTCGGGCGGCGGCGACGCGCATTCCTCCGAAGCGGTGCGGGATCGCATCAAGCAGCTGATCGACGAGGAGAAACCCGTCGATGTGCTGTCCGACGACGCGATCGTCGACATGCTCAAGGAGAGCGGCGTCGATATTGCAAGGCGTACGGTCGCCAAGTACCGGGAAGGCATGAATATTCCGTCTTCCGTGCAGCGCCGGCGCGAGAAGCGGGCGCTCGCCAGCGCGGGGCGTTAAGGACTCCCGATTTTCCACAGCTTTCGAGCTTCATTGACAAGCCGTGGGGAAGTGGCTAGAAGCCCGCCCGCATGAGACGGGCCGATGCCCGCTAGCGGATGGTCCGTCACGACAATGGCCTCGGGACGGTCAAAAGGGCGGCTTGTGATCAACCGGAAAGTTCGGATTTAAATCGGCGCGAGTGACGCCGCAAAGCTTGTGCGCACGGATCACGAGTATAAACTCAGGCCAGTTTGAAGCCTGAGCAAGGAAGGTCAGTTTTCAGATGAATCTGCGCATATCGGGAAAACACATGGATATCGGCGATGCGTTTCGCACACGCATCAACGATCGTGTCGGCGAAGCGATCGGCAAATATTTCGATCGCGGCTTTGCGGGACACGTCACCGTCATCAAATCGGGCTCGCGCTATTCGGCGGATTGCATGATCCGGCTGGATTCCGGCGCCTCGCTGCAGGCTACCGGCGATGCCCAGGATCCGACGCTCGCCTTCGAGGCCGCGGCCGATCGGCTGGAGACCCGGCTTCGGCGCTACAAGCGCCGTCTCAAATCGCACAATTCGGGCAACGGCAATGGCGAGTTGACCGACATCGCCTATACGGTGATGGCGCCGCTTGCCGATGACGACGAGGAGATCCCGGAGGATTTCGCGCCGGCCATCGTCGCCGAATCAACCATGACGCTGAAGACCATGTCGGTGGCCTCGGCGGTCATCGAACTCGATACCAAGGACAGTCCGGTGTTCGTTTTCCGCAACGCTGGAACCGACCATCTCAATATCGTCTATCGCCGGCCCGACGGAAATATTGGCTGGATCGACCCGTCCACGACCAAGGTCGCACAGGGGTAAAAGCCAGCCGCACGAGGGGTGGGGACTGGTGACGGCAGGCGAACAAGGGATTTTCAAGCATGGATCTGAGCGATCTTATCAGCGTTCCGGCGATTTTGCCGGCGTTGAAGGCGAACTCCAAGAAGCAGCTTCTGCAATTGCTGTCCGAACGGGCAGCGGCGATTTCGGGCATTCCGGAGAGGGAAGTGTTCGACACCATCCTGCAGCGTGAGCGGCTGGGCTCGACCGGCGTCGGCAACGGCATCGCCATTCCGCATGGCAAGCTCGCCGGCGTGAAGCGGATCGCCGGTGTTTTCGCCCGGCTGGAAACGCCTGTCGATTTCGAATCGCTGGACGACCAGCCTGTCGATCTGGTGTTTCTGCTGTTGGCGCCGGAAGGGGCAGGCGCCGATCATCTCAAGGCGCTGTCGCGCATCGCGCGCGTGCTGCGCGACGCCGATACGGTGGCCAAGGTCAGGGGAACGCGCGACGCCACGGCGATCCACGCGCTGTTGTCGGACACGCAGGCCTCGCACGCGGCCTGAATCTTTGAGATAAGAGAGAGAGAGACCGCCCGCCAGTTAAGATAAGACTGCCACAAGGGCCGCCATGGGCGGCCCTGTCCGTTTCAGGCGGAGATTGCCGTCAGTGAATGGCGACCGTGGTCAGGTCGTTTTCCATGGCGCCGGCCAGAGCGCGGTCACGCGCATCGGACAGCAGGATCGGTTGGCCATTGGCGGCAAACAGCGCCCACAGCTCCATGCCGGGCGCGATTTCACCGAGATTGGGGAAACGGCCGAGCAATTCGTCGCTCGAGACCTTGCGCAGATAAGCGACCGAGCCCTCGCCGAGATGGGCGAATTCGCCATTGGTCATGGTGATCGTTTCAGTTCTGGTCATTTCAAGCCTCCTTGGCGCGAGGACGCCGCTCAAGGCCATCCCGCATGAGAGCCATCGGTAAAGATCAGTCTTTCACCGATATGTTTATTTTCCGTACCAGCCGTTCAGACTCGGGCCGATCGAGGTCGATCGACAAAAGGCCGTTTTTCAACTCCGCCGCGATCACCCGCATGCCGTCGGCCAGCACGAAGCAGCGCTGGAACTGGCGCGCGGCGATGCCGCGGTGGAGAAATTCGCGCTCGGTATCGTCGGTCTGACGGCCGCGCACGACCAGCTGGTTCTCCTCGGTTGTCACATCGAGATCGCTTTCGGCGAAACCGGCAACGGCGAGCGTGATGCGCAGCCTTTCGGCCTTGCCGTCAGCACCGCTGAGCCGTTCGATGTTGTAGGGAGGGTAGCTGTCACCGGATTTCGCCAGACGCTCCAGGGTCTTTTCCATGGCGTCGAAACCAAGGAGAAGCGGGCTGGAGAAAGGCGTCATTCGGCTCATGTTACACTGTCCTCTCAAGAGCGACATAAAGTGGAAAAACCCAGGTGGCATTTTTCCCGATGCTCTTGATATGGTCCGCCCCGCGACCAAGTTCAAGCCACTAGAAGACCCGCCCAAAAAGACCAGGCCTTGGACTCACAGGAATAATCGACATGGCGCTTGAAACGACGCGCGGATGCAACGAGAAGCGCTGGGGTCGGGGGCGTTCCCGGTCGAGCGGTTCGGCAGCTTGCAGCCGGTTCGGCGTCCTTCAGGCGTGCTCTCGATCCGGTGAGCTCACGGCCAGCCAAACAAGGAATTGAAATGCCCCAACCACGCAAGATCATCATCGACACCGATCCCGGCCAGGACGATGCCGTCGCCATTCTGCTGGCGCTCGGCAGCAGCGAGCTGGAGATCGTCGGCATCACCGCCGTTGCCGGCAACGTGCCGCTGAAATTAACCGAAAAGAATGCTCGCAAGATCTGCGAACTGGCCGGCCGGCCGGAAATCAAGGTCTATGCTGGTGCCATCCGTCCCCTGGCACGCACACTGGTCACCGCCGAGGAAGTGCATGGCAAGACCGGCCTCAACGGGCCGCAACTGCCCGAGCCGACGATGAAGCTGCAGGAGCAGTATGCCGTCGACTTCATCGTCGAGACGCTGATGAAGGAAGAGAGCGGCACCATCACGCTCTGCCCGCTCGGGCCGCTGACCAACATCGCGCTGGCGCTGATCCGCGAACCGCGCATCGCGCCGCGCATCAAGGAAATCGTGCTGATGGGCGGCGGCTTCTTCGAGGGCGGCAACGTCACGCCCGCGGCCGAATTCAACATCTATGTCGATCCGCAGGCCGCCGATCTGGTGTTCAAGTCCGGCATTCCGATCGTGATGATGCCGCTCGACGTCACCCACAAGGCGCTGACCACCACCAAGCGCACGCAGGCCTTCCGCGCGCTCGGCACCAAGGTCGGCATCGCGACCGCCGACATGCTGGAATTCTTCGAGCGTTACGACGAGGGCAAATACGGTACCGATGGCGGCCCGCTGCACGACCCCTGCGTCATCGCCTATCTGCTGAAGCCGGAGTTGTTCAAGGGCCGCAACTGCAATGTCAGCGTGGAAACCGCCTCGGAACTCACCATGGGCATGACCGTGATCGACTGGTGGGGCGTGACCAAGCGGGAAAAGAACGCCATGGTGATGCGCGACATCGACCATGACGGCTTCTTCGCGCTGCTGGTGGAGCGGCTGAGGCGGCTGTAACACTTCCACCCTCGATGCAGATGGTTAGCCCAGAGACATAGAGCTTTTGGGCATGTCTCACTCGGGAAACCGGTAGAAGACGGCGCCGTTGTCGCGTGTAACGCGTTCGATGCTCGCATCTGATCCAATCAGATGCGGGCGGTCGTCGTCGATGAGCACGGACGAGCCATCATTGAGAGCAAGCACATAGAGGATGTACTTACCGTCTCTCCATTGGGCACTTTTGATCGTTGCATCGATGGCACCGACAGACCGGATCGGGTTTGCGTCGTTGGCCCATTGGTTTGCCGCCAACATGAGCATAATCGCAAACGCACCGATGAAGAGGATCACGCTAGGCGTGTTCCTCTTCAAACCATCCCAAGTCCAAAAGACAGACATGAATCCCCCGACGCAGATTCATGTGGTGGTGGAAGAGCACGCTTTCAATCGGTTGCCATTCCCGGCGCCGGCCTCGCGGCCGCCCTTACTTCGATCTTGAAAACGCCAGCCACAGGCCGCCGCCGACCAGGAAGCTGCCGCTGATCCTGGACATGAGCTTGATGCGGCTGGCCGACAGCAGGCGTCCGGCGCGGCTGGCGGCGAGCGCATAGCTCGAATCCGACAGGGCGGCGAAGATCATGGCGGTCAGGCCCATGACGACGATCTGCAGCGTATAATTGCCTTGCGGCGCGATGAACTGCGGAAAGAAAGCGCCGAAGAACACCAGCGTCTTGGGATTGCTCAGCGCCACCAGCAGGCCCTGCAGGAAGAAACCGCCGCGCGGCTTCCTCGCGGTGCCGTCGGCATTCAGCGTGCCCTTGGAGCGGAACATCTGGACGCCCATCCAGATCAGATAGGCGGCGCCGATCAGCCGCACCCATTCGAACCAATGGCCCATGCCCGCGATCAGCGTGTTGAGGCCGATGCCGACGATAGCGATCATGATGGCAAGGCCTGCCTGTGTGCCGGCGACATTGGCGAGGCCGGCGCGGGCGCCATGGCGGATGCTGTTGGCGATGATCAGCGTGACCGTCGGACCGGGCACCAGGATGATGACGATGCAGGCGAGAACATAAGCGGCGTAGAGTTCGAGCGACATGGTTTTTCCCTTGGAATGCTGTCGGTCCAGCAGGCGACAATCAATGCATGGCGACAGGCGCCGCGCAAGCGATACGCGAGGCGCTGCGCCGTTACACGCGCGTCAAGCGCCAGCCTGCCAGGGCATTGTCGCCTCATAGGCGGCCGCCGCCGTCAGCACGGCAAGGTCGCCGCGCGGCCGGCCGATCAGCTGCATGCCCATTGGCCGGCCCTTGTCGTTGAAGCCAACCGGCACATTGACCGCCGGGCAGCCGCCCAGTGTGGCAAAGGCTGAGACCTGCATCCAGCGGTGATAGCTGTCCATCGGTCGTCCGTCGACCTCGCTTGGCCAGTGCATGCCGATTTCGAAGGGGAAGACCTGCGCGGTCGGCAGGGCGATGAGGTCGAAGCGATCGAAGATCGACAGCAGCGTGCGATGCCAGGAGGTGCGGATGACCGAGGCTGCACGGATCTGCGGCGCCGTCAGCCGCATGGCGCTCTCGACTTCCCAGATGGCTTCCGGCTTCAGCAGCCCGCGCCTGGAAGGGTCGTCGTAGTGGACCTTGAGCGCGCAGCCGCTGCTTGCCTGGCGCAGCGTCACGAAGGCCTGCCACAGCGCCTCGAAATCGAAATCCGGCAGCAAGGGTTCCGCTGGGAAGGATGCGTCCGCAAACCGGCCAAGTGCCGCCTCGCAGAGATCGAGGATGCCGGCTTCGAGTGGCAGATGGCCACCGAGGTCGCCAAGCCAGGCGACGCGGCCGCCGGTCGACGGCATTGCAAGCCCTTCGAGGAACGAGCCCGGTTTGTCATAGGACAGGGGCGCCTGCGGATGGTAGCCCGCCTGCACGTCGAGCAGCAGCGCCATGTCGGCGACGTTGCGGCCCATCGGCCCCTCGACGCCCATCTGTGCATGAAAGACCTCGAGGTCCGGCCCGCCGGGCACAAGCCCCTGCGACGGGCGGAAACCGTAGACATTGTTCCAGGCGGCGGGGTTGCGAAGCGAACCACCGAAATCGCTGCCGTCGGCGACAGGCACCATGTCGAGCGCCAGCGCCACCGCCGCACCGCCGCTCGATCCGCCGGCGGTCAGCGCCGGATCGAAAGCGTTCAGCGTCGGCCCGAACACAGTGTTGTAGGTGTTGGATCCCAACCCGAATTCGGGAACATTGGTCTTGCCGATGATGATGGCGCCGGCGTCGCGGATGCGCTCGACGAAGAAATCGTCTTCCTGCGGTACGAAATCGGCGAAGATCGGCGAGCCGAAGGAGGTCCTGAGGCCAGTGGTCGAGGCTAGGTCCTTGATGGCGATCGGCAGGCCGAAGAGTGTACCGGATTCGCCTCCCCGCCTGCTATCGGCTGCATCGGCCTCGCGCAGGATGTCGCCGCGGTCGCGCAGCGAGACGATGGCGTTGACCAGCGGGTTGACCGTCTCGATGCGGTCGAGGAAGGCCGTCACCACCTCTCGCACGGAGAGTTTCTTGCGGCGGATCGCGCCGGCAAGCTCGATGGCGGACAGGCGGCAGATATCGCCGGCCGGAGGCACGGCATGCTTCGTCCGGGGGCGCATCATTTCAGCTGGCTTCCTGCAAGGCCTGATCGACATCCCTGGCCAGCGGGATCGCTGGTTGAGCGCCAGGTTTGAGGCATGCCAGCGAGCCGGCCGCACCGGCGTGCGCCAGGGCCTTGTCGAGCGCAAGGCCGGACGATAGGCCGGCAGCGAAGTAGCCGCAAAAGGTGTCACCGGCGCCGACCGTGTCGACAGGCGTGATCTTCATGGCCGCAACGGTCAGGAAATCGCTCGGCGTCGCCGCCATAACGCCGTCGCCGCCGAGCGTGACGACGATGGTGCGGCCGGTTTTCACGGCGAAGTCGCGCATGCGTGCCGCCCGGTCGCGGCCCTTCAACGCCAGCGCCTCGCCATAGAGGTCGAACTCGGTCTCGTTGGCGACGGCATAATCGGCCTTGCCGAGGAAAGCCGCCGCATCGCCTTGGAAAGGAGCGGTGTTGAGCACGGTGACGGCGCCGGCGGCCCGTGCCTGGTCGAGTGCGGCGTCTACGGTCGCCAGCGGGATCTCGTGCTGCAAAAGCACGACATCGCCCTTTTTCAGAAAGGCCTTGGAGAGGTCGCCGGGCACCACGGAAGCATTGGCGCCGGGAACCACAGCGATGATGTTCTCGCCGTCGTCGCCGACCATGATCAGCGCCGTGCCGGTCGAGGCAAAGGTTTCCCCTACGCCCGACAGGTCGACCTTGGCCTCGCGCAGCAATGACAGCGCCTCGGCGGCGAAACTGTCCTTGCCAACGGCGCCGACCATGCGCACCGGGACACCGGCGCGCGCGGCGGCCAGCGCCTGGTTGGCGCCCTTGCCGCCCGGCGCCGTAACGAAACCGGAGCCGCTCACCGTTTCACCGGGGCTCGGCAAGCGGTCGACTTTGGCGATAAGGTCGAGGTTGATCGAGCCGATGACGACTATCAAGAAAGTGCCTCCCTGCCAGCGCTCGCCGGAAATCAGGATCGACTTTCGGAAAGCACGATTTGGATCGAAGACCCACAATGTGGATCGAGATGGCGAGGTGCGCCGGTGCATCAGTATGGACGCACCGTCACCCCGGTTGCGCGGGAAGCTAGCGCGTCATGCGATGACTTGCCAGACCACGTGCATATCAAAAGCTGATTTGTCGCCTCACTCGCAGCGCACGGTGACGGTGCCCTGATAGGTGCCGGCGGGAAAGATTCCGCTCGACTTGGTGGCGGTGAGATCGACTTGCATGGGATGGGTGCCGTTGACGACCCTTTGCGGCACGCTGCCGTTGATATCGACCCCCGACCCATCGAGGCGGAAGACCGAGGCGAAGGTCACATTGGTGCTGCCGCCGCTCGGCGCGGACGAGAATGCGGCAGGTGCCGGCGCTGAAACAGAATAACAGTCAAGCAAGTTAAGTATCGAGCACAGCAGCGAGTTTGCCACCACGGTGGCGCTGGCGCTCGATCCGCCTGCCTGTTTGGAGCCCAGTGTGCTGATGGTGGGATTCGCGGTCATTGTTCCCGATGCCCCGACCATGATGGTGCAGGTGCCGATGATCGCCGCTTGCACCGGAAGGCAGAAGCCGGCAAATGCCGCCATCGCAAGCAGCGCGCGGTTATTTCTTCTTCTTTTTCTTGCCATCGCTATTTCCGGTCCTGAGGCTCCAGCCTTCGTTGGCCCATCCGGGTGATGCGGCCGTGGGAGCAGTGGTGGCAACGCTTGCCGTCGTGCCGCCGTCGACATTGACGCCCATCTTCAACAGCTTCAGTTCCATTTGCAGGCGCTGCACCTCGAGTTCATAGAGCCGGCTGCAGTCGAGACGCTTTGGTGTCCGGCCGATCGGGATCACCACCCGGCCATAGGTGGCGACGTCATTGTTGGACTGGTTGTTGCCCCTGATGACGCCGAGATCGAGATAGGCGCCCGATCCGGAGACCGCGGAACGGCAAGTGGTGCCGTCGGCGGCGTGGACCTCGTCCTGGCCCTGGGGCAAGGTCACGCCGGGCAGGTTGAAGCCGGTCTCATTCTGGTTGAGGTTGTAGACATCCTGGGCCAGAGCCGGCGCAGCGCTTGCCACGGCAACCGCGAGTACCAGCGTCAGGACTTGCGATGTCCAAAGAACTTTCCGCATATCTGTGCCTTTATCTGGGTCTGCTGATTGGGAAAGGGGATGCTTTCGGTACAGATACGCACTTTACGGTCGGGGGCGCCGTCGAAGGGCACGACGACAAGGACGGGACGGGAAGCCTGCGAAGCCAGCTGGAAGACACTGGGAGAGATTTTGGCTTCCACCGGTTGAAAATCCTGATCGTAGACGTGGACTTCGATCTTGATCTTCTGGTCGTAGGGGTTGGCCGGGAAAACGCGGACCGCGAAGACGTCAGTGAAACTGTTGACCTCGCCGCGCATCGGCGACATCGACTGAGCCGCGGCGGCAACAGGGATCAGGCCGACGGCCAGCGCCGTCGCCAAGGTTCCAGAAAATGTCAAGGATGCCTCCTTCCCGAGGGCTATTCGCAGCGCACCGTCACCGTTGCCTGATAGTTTCCGGAGGCGAAGCGGTTGCTGCCGCCCTTGGTGCCGGCGAGGTGGACTGTGACGAGATCGGCACCGGGGGCGGTCAGGCTGGTGGCCGAGCCTGTCTCCGCGATCGTGTGGGCACCGGTCGCCGAATAGGTTGGCGTCCAGGTGATGGCCGTGGTGTCGGCGGCCGGCACTGTGGTGGTGGTGACCGGGTCGACGCTCAGCGACACACCTCCGGTGGTGGTGAGCGTGACCGTCCCCGCCGAGCCACCGCTGTTGTGCGAGCTCAGTGATTGGAGATCAGGGCTCACCGTCATCGTGCCGTTGGTGGCGACCACCAGCGTACAGGTCGCGGTGATCGTGCCGTTGAAAATGACATTTTGCGTCGTGGCCAACGCCGCTTGGTCCATACAGGCGACCAGCATGGCTGCACCGACGACAGTGCGAAACAACCTCATCGAGACCTCCTATCAAGCCGGATTGCCCGAATTAATATGGGTCATCATCGCTTTATCGTGGTTAATTTAGGGTAAACTAAAATAGTTAGTTGAAGTACCTGTTACGCAACCGGTGGGTTGTCCTGGGTTGCAAGAAAGAAAAACTACACAGAATTGTTATCAATACTTCTCATTTATAAGGATATGTAGATTTATACGGCACTAACCGGAAAATCGATATTCACGACGACACTTGCCCCGCCTCCCAGCCCAGTATGGCGCGCTTGCGGGTCAGGCCCCAGTGGTAGCCGGTGAGGTCGCCGGACTTGCCGATGGCGCGGTGGCAAGGCACCACGAAGGAGAGCGGGTTGGCGCCATTGGCGGCACCGACCGCGCGGCTGGCGCTTGGTGCGCCGATGCTGGCGGCGATCGAGGAATAGGTGCGAGCCTTGCCCATCGGAATCTGCAGCAGCGCCTCCCAGACACGAACCTGGAAATCGGTGCCGATCATGACGACATGCAGCGGCTGGTCGGGGCGCCACAGCGTCGGGTCGAAGATGCGCGCTGCGTAAGGCCCGGTGGCAGTCATGTCCTCGACATAGATGGCGTTTGGCCAGCGGCTGGACATGTCGGCGAACGACGCACGTTCCTCGCCGGGATCGCTGAAGGCGAGGCCGGCAAGGCCGCGGTCGGTGGCCATGATCAGGGCGGTGCCGAACGGCGAGGGGTGATAGCCGTAGCGGATGGTCAGCCCGGCGCCGCGCGTCTTGTAGTCGCCCGGCGACATCGCCTCATGCGTGACGAACAGGTCATGCAGCCGGCCGGGACCGGACATGCCCAGTTCGAACGAGGTTTCAAGCAAGGGCATGCCGGAATCGAGCAGCCGGCGGGCGTGGTCGAGCGTCACCGCTTGCAGGAAGGCCTTGGGCGACAGGCCGGCCCAGCGGGTAAAGAGCTTTTGCAGGCCGGTCGGGGTTTCACCGACCTCTTCGGCCAGTTCTTCCAGCGAAGGCTGGTCGCGATAGTCGAGGCTGATCTTCTCGATGGCGCGGCGCACGATCTCGTAGTCGCTGCCTTGCGGCGTGATGTCCTTTTTGAGGACTGCTGTCTGTGTGCTCATCGAACTGTCTCCTTGGCCAGGAATATCGCCCCTTGGGGCGCCGTTCGCCACCCGAAACTTGCCTTCTTGCCGCGCATGCCCAGATAGACTCCGGTTGCGAGCCCAGGAGTCGCTCATGGCTGGCGAGAAAGTGCATCTGACCGGGGCAAAGGAAACCCTGCTGATGACGCTCTACGGCAAGGCGCTGGAGAGCCGGCTGCCACATTCGCTGCTTGGGGATCACTTCGCCGACGAGGCGGTACGCAAGATCGACTATGATTTTGCGAGGCTTAAGGTCGACGAGAGTCTCGGCATTGGCCTGGCGATCCGGGCCAAGACACTGGACGTTCGTGTTGAGGATTTCCTGGCCAGAAATCCCGGCGCCATCGTGCTGCATCTGGGTTGCGGGCTCGACACGCGCATCTTCCGAGTCGATCCGCTGCCAGGCGTGGACTGGTTCGATGTCGACTATCCCGAAGTCATCGAGCTCAGGCGCAGGCTCTACCCGTCCCGCGACCATTACCACCTCATCGCTTCGTCGGTGACCGAGCCCGGCTGGCTGGCCGGAGTGCCCCGTAACCGCCCGGTCATCGTGGTGGCGGAGGGGCTGACGCCCTATCTGCCCGCAGACGAAGGGCTGCGCCTGGTTTCGCGGCTTGTCTCGCATCTTGCCGGCGGCGAGCTGATGTTCGACGCCTACAGCCGTTTCGGATTGACGCTGCTTCGGCTCAATCCGACCATCAAGGCGACGGGCGCCGAGGTCCACTGGGCGATCGACGATCCGCACGAACTGGAACTGGCGGTTCCAAAGCTGCGCTTCGTCGAGGATATTTCCGCCTACAAGCCGGAACACGCCGCCCGCATGGGTTGGTCCGCCAAACTGTTCGTGCGCCTTTGGAAACACATTCCGGCGCTGCGTAAGGTCGGCAGACTGTTGCGGTATCGTTTCTAGAGCATTTTGTTTGCCGCAATCCCCCAGGGAAAGCGCTGCGCGCTTTTCCCGGGAAAACCGCTTCACACTTTTCCTGGAACTGCTTTCAACGCGCCTTGGCGGTGGCCAGCGCCCGCGAAAAGGCGGTGGCAAAGCTCTCGCGGGACTCGGGATCGAGAAAGCCGCCGATCGGCACGTTCTGGCCTTGTCCTTCCACCGTCATTTTGGTGATGCCGATCTCGGCGTGACGGGCGACCGAAAATCGCGTCCAGAACGGGTTGAAGCGGTGCGCTTCCGATTTCCCCGAAGGGGCCGTCTTGCGGATGTCGAGGCTGGTGCGGGAGACCGACACTTCCTCGCGGGCGCGGGCGGCGCGATAGTTGGCACGGAAAGCGATGTAGACGGCGACCACGTCGAGGCCGAAGAAGCCGAACACCGGCCAGGCGCCACGCGACAGGAAAAACGCGCCGGTCACCAACCAGCCGAACAGCAGCGCGCCCATCAAGACCAGGAAGCCCGTCCTGCCCAGCGAGCGGTGTGGGGTCAGCAATGCGTGAAAGAAGGGCTCGTCAGCCTGAAACGAGGCGTTTGTATCGCTCATGACAGGATATTATAGGAGGGAAATGGCGAGCCCCAAGTCCAAAGATTCTTCCATGCCCGAAAAAGAGCAGCCGCCCGGACGACGCGATGGTTCGAATGCCAAGCCGCGCCCACGGCCGGTGCGGCGGACTTCGCGCTACAGTTCGGCCGAAGTGCACGAGATTTTCCGGCGCTTTTCCGTGCAGCGGCCGGAGCCGAAGGGCGAGCTCGAACATGTCAACGCTTTCACGCTGCTGGTGGCGGTGGTGCTTTCGGCGCAAGCGACCGATGCCGGCGTCAACAAGGCGACGCGGGCGCTGTTCAAGGTCGCCGATACGCCGCAGAAGATGTTGGCGCTGGGCGAGGCCAAGGTCGGCGACTACATCAGGACCATCGGGCTGTGGCGCAACAAGGCCAAGAACGTGGTCGCGTTATCTGAGGCGCTGATCCGTGACCATGGCGGCGAGGTGCCCAATGATCGTGATGAACTGGTGAAGTTGCCCGGAGTCGGGCGCAAGACCGCCAATGTCGTGCTCAACATGGCTTTCGGCCAGCACACGATGGCGGTCGACACGCATATTTTCCGCATCGGTAACCGGCTTGGGCTGGCACCCGGCAAGACGCCTGAACAGGTCGAGCAGGGACTGCTGAGGATCATCCCGGACGAATATATGCGCCACGCGCATCACTGGCTGATCTTGCATGGCCGCTATGTCTGCAAGGCGCGCAAGCCGGATTGTCCGGCCTGCGTCATCGCCGACATCTGTAAGGCCGGGGAGAAGACGACCAGCGTTCCAGCGCCGCTGGTCGAGATCGCCCCGCTTGTGACGGTGGGTGCTGAAGATCAGGTGCCGTAACCACGCGCCATCGCCGCCGCGAAGACCGGGATCAGCAGGAAGACGAAGGCTTCAGTGCGGATATAGGTCTTCACCGAGGCCAGTTCGCTCGCGGGTACAGTGAAGGAGGGATTGGCATTGGCCTGCCGGTTCCAGGAAATGAAGCGCACGGTCGGGATGATCGACAGCAGGCCGACAATGCCGAACGCCGCCATCTTGGCCCAGAATACCCAGTTGTAGACGTAGAACTCCCAGCCCTTGAGGCCCCAGACGACACGGCCGATGCCGACGATGATGATCAGCGCGGCGATGATGCCATAGTGACGGTCAATGCCGGCGAGCCGCTTGAGCGTCACGGCTGGCAGGTCGCCGCGGATCAGTACGAATTCGGCGCCGATGATCCCTGCCAGGGAAAACACCAGCAGATGATGGACAATGGCAAGCACAAGGTCGGTCGTGTCCATGCTTCTTCCCTTGGGTTTGAGCACCTGCCGCGCCTGAAAAAGGCGCGTCGCGAGATGCTGAATGAGCCTGCCGGGAAGATAACATCGTCGAACGGATTTCTCACTGGAGAACATTGTACATTGCGGCTCTGGATGATGGCGCATCTTCTGCTGGCCCTTGCACCGCAGGGGCGATTTGCTAAGCGCGGACAACATCAGCGAGGCAAGTCCCAATGAACAACCGCCAAGTGACCGTCGCCCCCGTCATCGAGACGCAGCGAACCATCCTGCGGGCGCACCGGATTGAGGATTTCGACGCCTATGCCACGATGTGGGCCGACCCGGTCGTCACCCGCTTCATCGGTGGCAAGCCGCGCACGCGCGAGGAAAGCTGGATGCGCTTCCTGCGCCACGCCGGCCTGTGGTCGCTGCTCGGCTACGGCTTCTGGGCGATCGAGGAGAAGGCGACGGGCCGCTTCGTCGGCGAGGCGGGGTTTCACGATCTGAAGCGCGACATGGAACCGTCGATCGAAGGCATTCCCGAGGCGGGATGGGCGCTGGCGCCGGCCGTGCACGGTGCCGGCCTTGCCACGGAGATCGTCGGCCGCGTGCACGTCTGGGGCGACGAGACCTTCGGACGCACCAAAACTGTCTGCATCATCGATCCCGAAAATACGGCTTCACAGAATGTCGCCAGGAAGTGCGGCTACAGCGAGGTGACGCGGACCCTCTATCACGATGCCCCGACCATCCTGCTCGAGCGGCGGCCCTGAGCGGCGTCATCGACTGGACATACCCGCTCTGTTAGCATCGATCATCAAATGAGGGGGATGATCGATGCATGCATTCAAGACGACAGTCATGAGGTTTTTCTGGGCGGGGCTTGTGCTTGCGCTGACATTGCGGCTCGCGGCCGCCGATGCGACGGTGCCGACCGCCGATATAGAGGGGGCCGCCGACAATCAACTGGCCAAGCGCTACGAAGGCTCGTTCATCGTCTCCTACGTGAAATTGGCCTTCACCGATTTCAGTGTGCCGCTATCGCCCTTGAAGCCGAGCGCTGACCCGGACGCGCGTGATGCGATGAACAACCGCGTCTTCGCACCCGACAAGAAGGCCGAGGTCGAGGGTGCCTTGACCCGCATCGCCTATGTGCTGCCGACCGAGCGCTCGCCGCTTGAAGTTCTGCGCAATTATCAGGATGTGATCAAGGCGGCCGGCGGCGAGGTCCTCTTCGAGTGCAAGAAGGAGGAGTGCGGTGGGGCTGCCGACCGTTCGTCGAGCGGTGGCGGCGGCGACATGAGCCTCACGATGTATTCCTTCCACGAGAGCGATCTCAAGGACGCAGCATTCTCCAATGGCGCTTGCGCGCTGGCCACCGGCATCAACGACCAGCGCTATTTCTCGGCCAAGGTGCCGCAGGATGGCGGCGACGCCTATGTCACGGTGCAGACCTATTCGCTGACCGACGATCTCTATTGCAAGGCGCTCAACGGCCGCACCGTCGCCGTTGTCCAGGTGCTGGAACCCAAGGCGCGTGACAAGAAGATGGTGATCGTGGAGGCCGCCAAGATGGCGGATTCGCTCTCCGCCACCGGCAGCATTTCGCTCTACGGCATCTTCTTCGACACCGACAAGGCCGCCATCAAGCCGGAGTCGGAACCGACGCTGAAGGAGATTTCGAAACTTCTGGCCGGCGACCCGAAGATGGCCGTGATCGTCGTCGGCCACACCGACAATCAAGGTGCCTTCGATTACAATCTCGACCTGTCGTCGCGGCGCGCGCAAGCGGTCAAGGCGGCGCTGGTGGCGAAATATGGCATCGATGGTTCGCGGCTGACGGCGGCCGGTGCCGGCATGATGGCGCCCGTCGCCAGCAATGACGACGAGGCGGGCCGCGCCAAGAACCGCCGCGTGGTTCTGGTCAAGCTGAACTAGCGGGTCTCGCCGACAAGGGCGTAGTTCTAGCCAGCCTTGCGGCGCAGCTTGCGCGCAACGTCGGTCCACGGATCGGCGGCATCGGCCGCGGCCGGCGTGACGCTCGGGCCAAGCAGCACCGTCGAGGCATCGAAAGGCTTCGGTCTGGCGATCCCATAGCCCTGGGCATAGTCGACGCCGATCGTCTTCAGGGCGGCGATGATGCCGTCGCTTTCGACGAACTCGGCGATGGTGCGCTTGCCCATGACCTTGCCGATGTGGTGGATCATCTCGACCATGGCGCGGTCGATGCGATCCTCCACCATGTCCTTGACGAAGCTGCCGTCGATCTTGAGGTAGTCGACCGGCAAGTGCTTGAGATAGGCGAAGGACGACATGCCGGAGCCGAAATCGTCGAGCGCGAAGCGACAGCCCAGCCCGCGCAGATCGGCAATGAAGCGCATGGCGTTGGTGAGATTGGCGATGGCGCTGGTTTCGGTGATCTCCAGGCAGATCATCGCAGGCGAAATGCCATGGATGAGGAACTGCTCGCGCAGGAAGCCTAGAAAGGTCTCGTCGCCGAAAGTCGCGCCGGAAAGATTGATGGCGCATGTCGTGATCGGCGGCGTGCGCGTATCGGCTTGCCGTGCGGCCAGGACGCGGAAGGTGTTGCGCACCACCCAGCGGTCGATCGACGGCATCAGGCCGTAACGCTCGGCTGCGGGAATGAAGCTCTGCGGGGTGACGAAGGTGCCGTCTTCGTCGGTCAGCCGCAACAGGATCTCGATATGCGCTCCCGCCTCGGCGGCGTCGTCGTTGAGCGGCCAGATTTCCTGGGCATGAAGCCTGAAACGATTTTGCTCCAATGCGGCGTGCAGGCGCTGCACCCAGGCCATCTCGCCGAAGCGCTCGCGCAAGGCCATGTCACCGTCGCTGTGGATCTGGACGCGGTTGCGGCCCTTTTCCTTGGCCATGTAGCAGGCGACATCGGCGGCCCGCAGCGCTTCCTCGATGGTCACTTGCGCATCGGCGATCTGCACCATGCCGATGCTGACGCTGGTGTTGAAGGGTCTGCCATCCCAGGCGAAATGCATGTCCTGCACGGCCGCGCGCAGCCGTTCGGCGATGTCGGCGGCGGTTTCGCAGTCACTGTCCACCAGCAGCACACCGAATTCGTCGCCGCCCAGCCTGGCCAGCACGTCGCCCGGCCGCAATTCGTGGGTCAGCAGCGCGGAGATCTGGCGCAGCAACTGGTCGCCAGCGGCATGGCCGCAGGTATCGTTGACCAGCTTGAACTGGTCGAGATCGAGATACATCAAGGCGTGCTGACGGGGTTGGCTCTGCAATTCGACGATCGTCCTTTCCAGCCGGCTTTCGAAATCGCGCCGGTTGGGGAGCCCGGTCAATGCGTCATGCGACGCCTGCCATGAAAGCCGCTCGATATAGTCCTCTTCGCGCGTCATGTCGTGGAAGGCGAGCACCGCACCGACGACTTCACCGGAAACGAGCAGCGGCGCGCCGGTCAGCGCGACGGGAACAACAGAGCCGTCCGGCCGCTGTAGCAATTGCGGCCGGGCGCTGGAACGGCGCGGTTCGCCGGCCAGCAGGCATTCAATCAGTCGGGGTTCTTCAACGCTGGTGTCTTTGTCCACCAGCCGGAACAACGAAGCGATCGGTTTGCCCTTGGCGCCGCTAAACGGGCATGCCAGCAATTTCTCGGCGACCGCATTCATATAGTCCAGCCGTCCGTCAGCCCCGGTGCTGATCACGGCCTGGCCGATCGAAGCCAGGGTGATCTGGGCGCGCTCGCGCTCGGTATTGAGCGCCAGCTGGAAGGCCTGGCGCTGCGCCAGGAGCTTGCGCGTGCGCCACACGGCAAGCAGGATCAGCAAGGCGGCGGTGACGAGATTGGCAAAGGTGAGCAGCATCCGGATGAAGCGCGATCCCTCGCCAAGGCTGTCCGAGAAGGCCTTGGAAAGAGGGCTGATCTGACGATCCAGCTGATGGATATTCGTCTTCCAGGCGTTGATCTCAGCCGGTGACGCCTGCCCCTTGCTCAACGTCGCGTGCATCGCGTCGCCGAGCTGCTGGATGGCGAGGATCATCGTGTCGGCGGCGGTCCAGTGGCGGATGGCTGTGTCGAGATAGATGAAGCTGCGGAAATTCTGGAACAGCCAGATCATTCCGGCAACGTCGTCCGGGTGGTTTCTGCCTTGCAGGAAGCCGGCGCGCGCAGCTTCAGTGTCGGGCTCGGGCTGCTCAAGTGCCAAGCGGGCCGAGCGGTCGGCCAGAGGAACGGCGATCGCTGCACGATACTCGCTGAAGAACTCCTCCTTGCCGGTGTCCGCATAGAGGCTGAGGAAATAGATGGCGTGTTTTTGCCCCTTGGACCATTGGCTTTCGCCGCCGACATAGGCGCGAACCGCCGACAGGGTGTAGAGGCTTAGGCTGGCGACCAGCGCCTGGATGAGGACGACGGCAATGAAGGGCCAGACCAACCCGAGAAGACGGGGGCTGGCGTGCATCGATGACAGCTTCATCGAACTTGCATGGACTTGCCATGATCCTGTCAGCGCGTCCGTCCGACTGTTTCATCCGTCGGTATAAGACGCTGTTCTTCCCTCATGTCGCTCAGATGGCGACAACAATCCGGTTACCACGGGTGGGCTTAACAGCGAATAAATAATTCCCTTTTTCTAGGAAACCGATTCTTGCCGCCCGCGCCTAATATTACGCGGCGTCAAGCAATCGCTTCAAGTTTGTTCAATTTGTATTTGAAACGTATCGAGCCTTTCCGAGTCGCAACCGCGGGAACTAGGCCAGAGCCTCCGCCACAAGGCTCGCCTGTTCCAGCATGGAGGCATCCTCGCCGAAGGCACGCGTGGCGCGAGCCGCCGCCTCGAGCAACGGACGTTTCATGCGCTGGAGGAAGGCAGCGTCGACGCGTGAGCTCGGACCAGCCAGCGTCAAGGCGCCAAGCAGCACGCGTCCCGGCCCGAATACCGGCGCCGAGACGCCTGCCGTGTCTGGGTCGCGGTCACCGACGGCGAGGCAGTTGCAGGTCCTGCGGATGGTCTCGTAGGGTTCGCCCGGCTGGCCGGAAAACGCTGCGAGCACGCGTCCGCCCGAGCCGACCAGCAAAGGCAATACGTCGCCCTCGCGTATGGTGTAGCGGATCGGATGCTTGGATTCGACACGATAAAGGCAGGTGCGGACGTCGCCCGAACGAACATAGAAGGCAACACTCTCCCAACTGTGCTCGGAAAGGTCGCGCATGATAGGCAACAGGATATCGACCGCCACGACCGAACGCTGATAGAGCGCGCCGAGCCGAAAGGCGGCGGGCCCGACCCGGTAGCGTCCATCCTCCAGGCGCTCCAGCAGTTGCCCGCGCAGCAGCGAATTCGCCAGCCGCAGGATCGTGCTCTTGTAGAGGCCGGTACGCGCCGCGATTTCGGCCAGGCTGAGCGAGCGTTCGGCCGTGGTGAAGGCATCGAGGATGGCGATCGCCCGATCAAGCGCTGCAACACCTTCGGCGGACGGGCGCCGGCTTTCTGCGTCAGTCGATCTGCTTCGTAAGTCCATCGCAATTCCCAGTTCGGAGAAGCCCGAGCGGAGCCAGTCTGTCGCGCCACTGGACCGTTCTGTCCAGCAGAATATCGTTCCCGTTGACAGAACTCGGTAACATCTGCTTGAACTCGATCACGGGTCTGTGAATGCAGGCGCGTTTGGCAGGCACCGGAGGAGGTGTCGTGATCTGGAGGAATCCCATGCTGAACAGACGCAGATTTTTGATGAGCACGGCGGCGGCGGGCGCTGCCGGCCTTGCAGGACTTCATTTCACGCCCGCTTTCGCTGAAGGCGCACCGCAGATCCAGATTTTCGTGCCGGCGGCACCCGGCGGCGGCTGGGACCAGACAGGGCGCACGATGGATCAGGTGCTGCGCTCAGAGAAGCTGATCTCCGGCTCGCAGATCACCAATGTCGGCGGCGCCGGCGGCACGGTCGGGCTGCCGCAGTTCATCAGCCAGTGGAATGGCAAGGGCAATTCACTGATGGTTGCCGGCATGGTCATGGTCGGCGCCATCATCGCCAACAAGGCGGCCAACAATCTGACGCAGGTCACGCCGATCGCCCGCCTCACCGGTGAGTTCGAGGCCTTGGTGGTGCCGGCGGAGTCGCCATTCAAGACCGCCGCCGATTTCGTCGCCGCGCTCAAGGCCGATCCGACGAAGGTCCCCGTCGCCGGCGGTTCCGCCGGTGGCTCCGACCACATCCTGTTTGGCCTGATCGCCAAGACGGTCGGCGTTCCGGCGACCAGCCTTTCCTATGTGCCGTTCGCCGGCGGCGGCGAGGCGTTGTCGGCGCTGCTCGGCAACCAGGTGGCGGCTGGCATCTCCGGCTTTGGCGAATTCTCCGAGCAGATCAAGGCGGGCGCTCTGAGGCTGCTCGCCATCTCGGCCGACAAGCGCCAGGACGGCATCGACGCGCCGACGCTGAAGGAAGCCGGCGTGGATGTCGAACTGTTCAACTGGCGTGGCGTTTTCGCGCCTCCGGGCGTGTCCGACGCCGACAAGGCGGCGATGATCACGCTGGTCGAGACCATGGCCAAAAGCGATGCCTGGGCGGCTGAGTGCAAGAACCGCAACTGGACGCCCATCCTGCTCACCGGCGACGACTACGCGAAATTCGTCGCCGAGGATTCGGCGCGTATCGAAGCCATCCTCAAGGATCTCGGCCTCGCCTGATTTTCCCCAGGGGGACGGCGCGAGCCGTCCCCCATTTTTCTCAAGTCCGTTGATCGCATCGGAGATGGAATCGGTCATGGGCTGGCGGCATGAAGGCCGATGACAGCCGTGTTGGCCCGTAATCCTGGGGAGGATATTCATGAGCACCATCAACCAGCCGGCGGCGCCCTCGCGCCTTGCCGTGCCGGAATTGCTTGTTGGCATCGGCCTTCTGGCCTGTGCCGGCGCGGTGGCCTGGCAGACGCTGGCGATCCCTGTGTCGCCGCTCTATTCCAAGGTCGGCCCGACCGTCTTCCCCTATCTCACCATGGTCGGCCTGGTGGTGCTGTCCCTGCTGCTCATCCTCGCCGCGTTTCGCGGCGGTTGGCAGCCCGAGGAGGAAAAGGAAACGCCGACCGACTGGACGGCGATGGGCTTCGTCGTCATCGGCCTTCTGGCCAACCTGCTGCTCATCCGGCCGCTCGGCTTCACAGCGGCGTCGGTCATCATGTTCGTCCTCGTCTGCTATGGCTTCGGCAGCAAGCGTACGCTGCGTGATGCGCTTACCGGCCTCATCCTGGCACTGGCCGCCTATTTCGGCTTCGCCAGGGCGCTGGGCGTCAACATCGGCGCCGGTTTTATCGAGAACCAGCTGAACACGGTGATCGATGCGATCATCGGCGCGTTTGGAGGCTGACGCCATGGACACGCTTGGCCATCTCGCCCACGGCTTTTCGGTCGCCTTCACGCCGATGAACCTGATGTGGTGCCTGCTCGGCACCACGCTTGGCACCGCCATCGGCGTGCTTCCCGGTCTCGGGCCGGCGCTGACCATCGCGCTGCTTCTGCCGATCACCTATCAGGTGGCGCCGGAAGCGTCTTTCATCCTGTTTGCCGGCATCTATTACGGCGCCATGTATGGCGGCTCGACGACGTCGATCCTGCTCAACACGCCAGGCGAAAGCGCCACCATCGTCACCGCGCTGGAAGGCAACAAGATGGCCCGGTCCGGCCGCGGCGGTGCGGCCCTTGCCACCTCTGCCATCGGCTCCTTCGTTGCCGGGACGCTCGGCACGCTAGGCGTCGCCTTCCTGGCGCCGGTGGTGGTCAAGTTCGCGCTGGCCTTCGGCCCGGCCGAGTATTTCTCGCTGATGGTGCTGGCCTTCATCACCGTTTCGGCTGTGCTCGGCTCGTCCTCGGTGCGTGGGCTAACCAGCCTGTTTGCCGGCTTCGTCATCGGCATGATCGGTGTCGACCTGCAGACCGGGCAGCCACGTTTCACCTTCGGCTCGACCGAACTGCTCGACGGCGTCGACGTCATCATCGCCGCCGTCGGCCTGTTCGCCGTCGGCGAGACGCTCTACATGGCCTCGCGCCGCTATGCCGGCAAGGACGAGATCGTGCCGCTGAAGGGTTCGCTCTACATGACCGCCGCCGAATGGGGCCGCTCATGGAAGGCCTGGCTGCGCGGGGCGGCGATCGGCTTCCCGATCGGCGCCATGCCGGCCGGCGGCGCCGAAATCCCGACCTTCCTGTCCTATGCCATCGAAAAGAAGCTGTCGAAGCACAAGGAGGAATTCGGCACGGTCGGCGCCATCGAGGGCGTTGCCGGTCCCGAGGCCGCCAACAATGCGTCGGCCGCCGGCGTGCTGGTGCCGATGCTGACGCTCGGCCTGCCGACCTCGGCGACGGCGGCGATCATGCTGTCGGCGTTCCAGAGCTACGGCATCAATCCCGGGCCGCTGCTTTTGACGACGCAGGCCGATCTGGTCTGGGGCCTGATCGCCAGCCTGTTCATCGCCAATGTCATCCTCGTCATCCTCAACCTGCCGCTGATCGGGCTGTGGGTGCGGCTTTTGAAGATCCCGGCGCCGCAGCTCTATGCCGGCATCCTGGTGTTCGCGACTGTCGGCACCTATGGCATCTCGCAGTCGCCCATCGACCTCGTCATCCTCTATCTGCTGGGGGCAGCCGGCTTCCTGATGCGGCGCTTCGATTTCCCGACCGCGCCTGTCATCATCGGCATGATCCTGGGGCCGCTCGCCGAAACCCAGTTCCGCCGGGCAATGACCATCTCGAATGGCGACTGGTCGGTGTTTTATACGCACAAACTGTCGCTGACACTGCTGACGCTCGCCTTCATCGGGCTCGCCGGGCCGCATATCTGGGCCTTCATCGAGCATCGCCGGCGGCGCGGACCGGAGCATGTGCCGGGCGATGCCTGACCGATCAGAAGCGATATGACAGACCTGCTTTCCGGTATCCGCGTCCTCGACCTGACCAATGTCCTGGCCGGGCCTTATTGCGCCTATCAGCTGGCACTGCTCGGGGCCGACGTGATCAAGGTCGAAGGGCCGCAAGGCGGCGACCTGGCGCGCCAGCTCGGCGGTTCGCCAAAGCTCAACCAAGCCGGCATGGGCGCCTCGTTCCTGGCACAGAACGCCGGCAAACGATCTGTGGTGCTCGACCTGAAGACAGAAGCGGATCGCGAGCGCTTCCTCGACCTGGTCGCCAGTGCCGATGCGCTGGTGGAGAATTTCCGTCCCGGCGTAATGGATCGGCTCGGCCTTGGCTATGAAGCGCTGAAGGCGGTCCGCCCCGGCCTCGTCTATTGCGCGATATCGGGTTTCGGCCAGACCGGGCCGATGCGCGACAATCCCGCCTATGACCAGATCATCCAGGGACTTTCCGGTATCATGAGCATCACCGGCACGCCGGAGACAGCGCCGCTGCGCGTCGGCTATCCCGTTGCGGATACGCTGGGCGGACTGGTCGGCGCGTTCAGTATTGCGGCGGCGCTGGTCAGGCAGAAGACCTCAGGCGAGGGTGCCTTTCTCGACGTCTCGATGCTCGAATGCACGCTTTCCGCGCTTGGCTGGCCGGTCTCCAACTACCTGACGGCAGGGGTCGATCCCAAGCCGATGGGCAATGAGAACATGACGGCGGCGCCCTCCGGCGCCTTCCGTACCGGCGACGGCCTGCTCAACATCGCCGCCAACAAGCAGGAGCAGTTCGTGACGCTGTGCCGGCTGATCGGGCGAACGGAACTGGCGTCGGACGTGCGCTTTGCCGAGCGCGAGACACGCAAGCGCAATCGCGCGGCGCTGAAAGCCGAGATCGAGGAGGCTCTGGCGGGTGCCTCGGCGGCGGCCTGGGAAGAAATCTTCAATCGCGCCGGTGTCCCCGCCGGCCGGGTGCTGACGATCCCGCAAGTGCTTGCCGAGCCGCAAGTGCTCGAACGCCAGGTGACCGCGAATTTTGACGATGTGGCTGGGATGGACAGGCCGCTGACCGTTCTGCGCGGCGGCTTCATGGTCGATGGTGAAGCGCCGTTGCCGACAAAGCCACCGCCGGCACTTGGCGAGCATATGGACGAGATTTTCGCCCACCTGCCGCCACGCGGCAAGACAAAGGCGCGAGCATGAGCGATAGACAGAAGAAAACTGGCCGTGAACGCGGCGAGGAATGGTGGCAGACCGGCATCATCGAGATGAGCCCTGGCGTCATCCGGCTGCGCGGCTATGAGATCCAGGACCTGATCGGCCGCGTCAGCTTCCCGGCGATGATCTGGCTGATGCTGCGTGGCGAACTGCCCAACGAGGACCAGGCGGCGTTACTCGGCATTGCGCTCGGCGCGGCCGTCGACCACGGACCGCAGGCGCCGTCGATCGCCATTGCCCGCATGGCGGCAACCTGCGGCGTCGGCATCAACAGCGCCATGGCCTCGGCCATCAATGTGCTCGGCGATGTGCATGGCGGTGCCGGCGAACAGGCGCTGTCTTTCTACGGCGATATCGCCGTGGCGCTCGATGGCGGAACGGCACTGGATGACGCGGTTTCCGCGAGGCTCGACAGGTTCTTCGCCGAGGAAAAGGGTTATGTGCCGGGACTCGGCCACCGCTTTCATCCGGTCGACCCGCGCGCGCCACGGCTGTTGGAACTGACGCGCGAATTTGCCGCGCGGGGCGTCGTCAATGGACGGTTCGCCGATATCGCCGAAGCGATCGAGGCGGATGTCGGGCGGCGCAAAGGCAAGAAGATCCCGCTCAACATCGATGGCGCCACGGCCGTCATCTACGGAGAACTCGGCTTCCCGCCGCCGCTGACACGCGGGCTCTTCGTGCTGTCGCGCTCTGTCGGCATTCTGGCGCATGCCTGGGAGCAGTCGCAGCAGAGCGAACGCAACAAGGGACCGCTGCCGCGCGAATGGCTGTGGGCCTATACCGGCACACCGGTACGCCCTTTCCCCGAAGACGGCGGTAAGAGCGACTGAGGACGGCCCTCAGCCGGCTTCGAGCGGCGCAGGTCCGGGAATGGTCAAGGTTGCCACCAGCGTCGAAAGGTCCGGCTCGTCGATCAGCGTCGCTGCATCGGCCGGCGCCAGCCAGGCCCGCTGCCGCCGTTTGGCTTCCTGCCAACTGGCCAGTTCCTCGGTGACCTCGAGCAGATAGACGATGACGTCGACCCGAATGAAGTTGTTGGCCAGCCGTTTCCAATAGGAATAAGTGCCCGCTGGTTGCTTCAATGTCTTGCCGAGCACGCCGGCTTCTTCCATCGCCTCGATGGTGGCTGCCTTGCGGCCGCTCTTGCCTTTCATCGGCCACCCCTTGGGGACGATGAAGCGCTGTGTCGTCCGCGACGTGACCAGCATCACCTCGATGTCGCCATGCGCGTTCCGCCGAAAGGGGATCGCCGCGACCTGACGGATCCGCTCGCCTTTCTTGGCCTTGCGCACGGCCTTTTTCTTGGTGGCTGCCATTCGTAACAATCCAGTCGGTGCAAGTGCCCATAGCGTGATGCGGCGCCTTTGCAAAACCCAAACTGCCGCAGGGGCACTAGAAGGCCCCTATCATGTAAGTCGGCTAATTAAAAGAGTGGTCCACCTGTCAGCGACAGGTGCTCACAGCAGTGTTGCCGATTATCTGCGTCTGGCAGCTCGACCTGACCTGCGGCACCACCGGCGGCGGCTGCTGGACGATCACGCGGTCCTGGGCGCGATACTGTTGTTGCTGCTGCTGAAATTGCTGCCGCTGCACCCGGTTCTGCAAGGTCTGCAGCTCGTTCTGCTGGATCAACGCGTTACTTTTGCCCGCGGGATTGAGCACCTGCGCGGAAGCGTGCAGCGCAAGACCGGCCACGCAAACCGCGGCCAGCAGCACCGATGCAAGTTTCACCGATGGTCGACGTTCCGACATCCGCCCATTCCCGCGAAAAATCCTGTTCATCCGGCATATATAGGGCGTTCGCCCGGCGATGCCATGGCCGGCCCATCGGGCGCGTTGAAATCGATCACGCCTCTGCTGGCCATCCGACCGCGACCGCGGATTGTCGACGACGCCAACGTTTGAGATTGGCATGGACATCGCGCCCGGCGACACTGCGGCATTCGCGCCATGAAGGCCAGGTGGAGTTACCCCAATAAAGGCCGCTTCGCGGCGGCGGAGAATCTGCCCGGCAACCCAGCATTGCACTTGACGGAAGCGATCGATTCGCCGCTCTATCGGGTCGGGGCCGGCCTCGAACTGAACGGCGTCAATGGGCGTCGGCATGTCCGTCAGGTATAACGGCGCCTTCGGGGAAACGGTCAAACAGAATGCAGTCAGCGCGTCTTTCAAGGTCAGTTTCTAGGCTGGCTCAAGACGGAGCCGGGCGGGAGAGGTCTTGATGAGGAAATACGCGTATTTCGCCGCGATGTTGGGTGCGGCCTGCATTGTCGGGCTGCCGGCCATGGCCGCGCAGACCAAGGGCGACAAGGTGGCGGCGACGCCCGCGCCCGCCGCTGATGCGCCGCAACTGCCCGGGGGTGCATCGGCTCTGTCCGAAACCCATGGCGACTGGACGGTCAATTGCCAGATATCGGGCACGAACAAGGTCTGCAGCCTGTCGCATCAGCAGTTCAACAAGCAAAGCAACCAGCGGCTGCTGGCGATCGAGTTGTCGAGCAAGTCCGGCGACGACGCGACCGGGACCCTTGCCTTGCCGTTTGGCCTGGCGCTGGCCAAGGGCGTTACCCTCACCATCGACGACCAGAAGCTCGACGGTAGCCTGGCGTTCAACACCTGCCAGGTGGTCGGCTGCCTGGTGCCGGTGGCGTTCGATGCCAATGTCACGCCGCTGCTCAAAAACGGCACCACGCTGAAGATCGATGCCTTCGCGGCCGATACCGGGCAAGCGGTGAGCTTTTCCATTCCGCTCAACGGTTTTGGCGGCGCACTCGCCCGCACAGCGGAGCTTTTGTCCAACTGACGGCTGAGATTCATCGGCAGCAACAGGGTGTTTGCTGAAGGGTTTTCCTGCCAACACGTCAAACAACGATCGTCTTCAACCGCTCGGCAATGATGGCGGCGAGCCGCGCCGCCACCTCGTCCTTGGTCATTTCGGGCCATTCCTCGACGCCGGTCTTCGACACGATCCGCACCCGGTTGCGATCACCGCCCATCACCCCTGAAGGGCCGATGCCGCTATCGTGTGACACATCGTTGGCGACGATGAAATCGGCGCCTTTCTTCGTGAGCTTGGCCTCGGCATTGCGCAAAAGATCCTGCGTCTCGGCGGCGAAACCGATGACCAGGCCGGGCCGCTGGCTGTGATGGCCGACGCTGGCAAGGATGTCGGGATTCTCGACCATGCGCAGCACCGGCGGGCCTTCACCCGCCACTTTCTTGATCTTCTCACCGGCCGAATTCTCGCTGCGCCAATCGGCGACGGCGGCGACGAACACGGCGGCGTCGGCGGGTAGAAGCTGTTCGACCGCATCGCGCATCTCCTGCGCGCGCTCGACATGGATGGTCTTCACACCGGCCGGGTCGGCAATGCTTACGGGACCCGAGACGAGGCGCACATCGGCGCCGAGCCTGGCCAGCGCAGCGGCGATGGCGTGGCCCTGCTTGCCGGACGAGCGGTTGGCGATGTAACGCACCGGGTCGATCGGCTCATGCGTCGGGCCGGAGGTGACGATGATCTTGCGCCCCGTGAGTGGCTTTGGGCCGGCATCGAGCAGCGCTTCGATCGCGGCAACGATCTCCAGCGGCTCGGCCATGCGGCCTTCGCCGGCCTCATTGCTTTCGGCCATCTCGCCTTTGGCCGGACCGATGAAGGCGACGCCGTCCTTGCCCAATGTCGCGCGGTTACGGCGGGTGGCCGGATGCGCCCACATTCTGGGGTTCATCGCCGGCGCCATCAAAACCGGCTTGTCGGTGGCGATGAGCACGGTCGAGGCAAGATCGTTGGCATGGCCGTTGGCGAGCTTGGCCATCAGATCGGCCGTGGCGGGAGCGACCAGCAGAAGGTCGGCCTCGCGCGACAGCCTGATGTGGCCGACGTCATGCTCGTCATTGCGGTCGAACAATTCGGTGAAGACATGATCGGCCGAGAGCGCGCCTACCGAGAGCGTGGTGACGAATTCCTGTGCCGCTGATGTCATCACCACGCGCACCGCGGCACCGCGCTCGCGCAGCCGGCGGATCAGGTCGAGCGCCTTGTAGGCGGCGATGCCACCGCCGATGATGAGCAGGAGGCGCTTGCCGGAGAGGCTGCCGCGCGGAAGGATCTTGCCTGCGGGGGCCGCAACAGGAGTTACTGTACCGTGCGCGGTCGTCAGATCGCGGAGAGTCTTTTCGATCTGGTCGATGCGGCCTGGCTCGATCTGACCGTCGACTGCGGCCCGGATCATCACCCGCGCCTGTTCTTCCATCGAGCGGTTGTTCTCCGCCGCCAATCGGCGCAGCAGTTCCTTGACCTCATCGTCGAGGTTGCGGATCGTGATGCTTGCCATGTGATTGCACTCTGCTCATCCTATCCGATGGCAATGATAGCAATGCAATCATATTGCTGCAAGGTGACGAGCCGGATTCCGCTGTGGCCGGGCGCTAGATGATCTTCCAGGCGATATAAATCAGCGTCAGCGCGATCACCCACAGCGCCACGCGGCCGGAGCGGCTGTAGCGCGCCTCGGCCTTGCCGATGGCGCGGGCAGTGGTGTCGTCGAAGCGCAGCCCGTGCTCGGCCATCAGGTCGATTTCGCGCGACAGCCGGTCGGTGCGCGCCGCAAGTTCGGGTATCTGGCGGGCCAGCGTCAGCAGCGCCTTGGCGCCGTCGCGCGCATCGATCATCATGCCACGCGGGCCAAGGTTGCCGGCAATCCAGCCGCCGACCACCGGCTCGGCCGTCTTCCACATGTTGAAGGCCGGATCGAGCGTGCGCGCAACGCCCTCGACCACCACCATGGTTTTCTGCAGCAGGATCAGTTCCGGTCTTGTCGCCATGTCGAAGAGTTCGGTCACCTCGAACAGCAGCGTCAGCAGCTTGGCCATGGAAATGGTTTCGGCCGGCTGGCCATGGATCGGCTCGCCGATGGCGCGGATCGCTTGCGCAAAGGCCGCGACATTGTGCTGGCGCGGCACATAGCCGGCCTCGAAATGCACTTCGGCGACGCGCAGATAGTCGCGCGTGATGAAACCGTAGAGGATTTCGGCGAGAAAACGGCGCTCCTTCTTGCCGAGCCTGCCGGCAATGCCGAGATCGACGGCAACGATGGTGCCGTTGGCCTCGACGAACAAATTGCCGGGATGCATGTCGGCATGGAAGAAGCCGTCGCGCAGCGTGTGGCGCAGGAACGACTGGATGAGATTGGCGGCGATCGCCTTCAAATCATGGCCGGCGGCTTCGAGGCCCGCAATGTTGTTCATCTTGACGCCGTCGACCCATTCCATGGTCAACACGTCACGGCCGGTGCGTTCCCAGTCGACGTAAGGCACGCGAAAGCCTGGATCATCCCGGGTGTTCTCGCCGAGTTCCGACAGGGCCGCCGCCTCGAGGCGCAGGTCCATCTCGATCTTGGTGGTCTGCGCCAGCGTCTCGGTCACCTCGACAGGCCGCAGCCGGCGCGACGAGGGGATATATTTCTCCTGCAGGCGGGCGGCGAGGAAATAGCTTTCGAGATCCTGGAAGAAGCGGCGGCGCACGCCTGGCCGGATCACCTTGACTGCGACCTTGGTGGCAACGCCGTCATGGATGGTTTCGGCGGCATGGACCTGGGCGATCGAGGCTGCGGCGACCGGGTCGCCGAACTCTGCGTAGAGATCGCCCACCTTGCGCCCGAGCGAGGCTTCGATGGCGGCGACCGCCTCGGCCTTCGGGAAGGTGTGCATCTTGTCCTGCAGCATGGCGAGGTCGAGCGCCATGTCATTGCCGACGACGTCGGGCCGCGTCGCCAGGAACTGGCCGAGCTTGACATAGGACGGGCCGAGCCGGACCACCGCCTTGGCCAGCCGGTCGCTGCGCTCATAGGCCAGCGCACGGCGGCGGGTGAACAGCCGCGCCAGCCGCCAGCCGAATTTCGGCAGGCCGGACAGTTCCTCGCCCGGCAGGGCGGCGATGACGCCCTCGCGCACCAGCACCCAGCCGGCCCGTGCGAGCCTGAAACCAGCGCCGACGCTGCTCATGGCTGCACCCAGGCCGGGCCTTGCGGCCGGCACGAGCTATATCGAGGATGGGAAATGCGATGCCGCCTCAAAGCTTCCAGCCCGAATGCAGCGCGGCAATGCCGCCCGAATAGTTGCGGAAGGAAACGCGGTCGAAGCCGGCGCGGGAAATCATCGCGGCGAAGTTCTGCTGGTTGGGGAATTTGGCGATCGACTCGACCAGATAGGAATAGGGCTCGCCGTCGCCGGTGACCATCTTGCCGATCTTCGGAATGGCGTTGAACGACCAGGCTTCATAGACCTTGTCGAGCAGCGGCATCTCGACCTCGGAAAATTCCAGGCACAGGAACCGGCCGCCCGGCTTCAGCACGCGGAACGCTTCTGCGAGCGCGACATCGATGCGCGGCACGTTGCGAATGCCGAAAGCGATGGTGTAGGCGTCGAATATGGCGTCGGCGAAGGGCAGTTCCTCGGCATTGGCCTCGACGAAATCGGTGTTGCCGGACAGGCCTTTCTTTTGCGCCCTATCGCGGCCGACACTGAGCATCGAGCCGTTGATGTCGAGCACCGTGGCATGCGCGTTGCCATGGCTGGCATCGACGATGCGAAAGGCGATGTCGCCGGTGCCGCCGGCTACGTCCAGGACCTTCCAGCCCGCGCGCTTCGGCGGATTGAGCCATGTCACCATGGCATCCTTCCACAGCCGGTGCAGGCCGGCCGACATCAGGTCGTTCATCAGATCGTAGCGGTTGGCGACCTTGTGGAAAACATCGTTGACCAGGGACTGCTTCTCGCCTTCCCCTACACGCTTGAAACCATAGGAGGTTTCCATGCCGCCCGCGGCCGTGGTTCTCTCAACTGACATTTTTTTGATCCGTCATAAAACCGGCGGGACCATAGCCGATCGATGCTGAGGGCGCTATTGTTTAAGGCGCGGTGTTCAGCCGCGCTTCCAGGTGGTGGGTTTTCAAGACCTGGACTGACCGACGGGATGTTTGAATGCCTTTGAAAGCGGAACTGCACTGCCACATTGAAGGGGCAGCGGCGCCCGAACTCGTCATCCGCCAGGCGCAGAAATACGGCAAGGACACTTCACCGTATATCCAGAACGGTTCCTTCGTCTGGCACGATTTCACCTCGTTCCTCGCGGCCTACGATTTTTCCGCCGATCTGTTCCGCACCGAAGAGGATTATGCGCGGCTGGCCGACCATTATCTGACCAGCCTGGCCCGCGACGGGGCCATCTATTCCGAGGTCTTCACCTCGCCGGACCATGCGACGAAAGCCGGCCTGTCGCCCAAGGCCTACACCGACGCGCTCGGCGAAGGCATGCTCCGCGCCAAGGCGAAGACCGGTATAGAGGGCCGCATGATCGTCACCGGCGTGCGCCATGTCGGCGTCGAGTCGATCGAACAGGCAGCGCGCTTCGCGGCGCGCTGCGGGCATCCGCTGGTCACCGGTTTCGGCGTCGCCGGCGATGAACGCGTGGGCGAGATGGAGGACTATGTCAGGGCTTTCGAGATTGCCCGCGAGGCCGGGCTTGGCATCACCATCCATGCCGGGGAACTGACGGGCTGGGAGACTGTCCAGGCGGCGCTCGATCACATCAAACCTTCGCGTATCGGCCATGGTGTGCGCGCCATCGAGAATCCGGACCTTGTCCGGCGCATCGCCGATGAGGGCATCGTTCTGGAATGCTGCCCCGGTTCCAACATCGCGCTCAAGGTGTTCGACAGTTTTGCCGAGCATCCGTTTCCCGCCCTGCAGGCGGCAGGCTGCAAGGTGACGCTCAACTCCGATGATCCGCCCTATTTCTGGACTTCGCTGAAGCGCGAATACGATATTGCAGCGGAGCATTTTGCGATGAACGAGAAGGCGCTAGCAGCCGTCACCAGAACCGCTATCGAGGCCGCCTTCGTCGATCGCAAGACCAAGACGGCACTTCTTGCGAGGCTGAACGGAGCGGCACGCTGATTTCTGCCGACAAAGCTGTGGTCGGTGGCGGCCAAGCGGTTCCTTGGCCGGTACATTGTCGCTAGGGTTCGTCCAGGCAGCTTGAAGCGCGACATATCCCCGGGGATCCATGCGCGCCGTTTCGGGCGACACGCATGCATCAGGAGACCATCATGAAGGGCGTCACCGTCGTCGACCATCCGCTTGTCCAGCACAAGCTGACCATCATGCGCAAGAAGGAGACGTCCACGGCCGGCTTTCGGCGGCTGCTGCGCGAGATATCGCTGCTGCTCGGCTATGAGGTCACCCGCAATCTCGAACTGACGACGACGACCATCGAAACGCCGATGGAGACCATGGAAGCGCCGACGCTGGAGGGCAAGAAGCTGGTCTTCGCCTCGGTGCTGCGCGCCGGCAATGGTTTGCTGGAAGGCCTGCTCGACCTGGTGCCGGCGGCACGCGTTGCCCATGTCGGTCTCTACCGCGACCACGAAACGCTGGAAGCGGTCGAATATTTCTTCAAGGCGCCAAGCGATCTCGCCGACCGGCTGGTGATCGTCGTCGATCCGATGCTGGCGACCGCCAATTCGGCGATCGCGGCGATCGACAAGCTGAAGCAGCGCGGCGCCACCAACATCCGCTTCCTGTGCCTGCTGGCGGCGCCAGAAGGCATCGAGCGCTTCACCAAGGCGCATCCGGATGTCCCCGTCTTCACCGCGTCCATAGACCGCCAGCTCAACGAGAAGGGCTACATCATGCCGGGCCTCGGCGACGCCGGCGACCGCATGTATGGGACCAAGTAGCACCAGGCAAAGTTGCCTGGTACGATTTACCAAATGTTTACGCAAAGCGATGGTTTCGGCGCGCGTTAAAGCGGCAAACACCATCCAGCGCTAATGAATCGGTTCTCACAAAGGCCGATCCATGCTGCGCAAGCTTCTCATCCTCAGCGTCTTTGCCGGTACATCGGCATCGATCCCGGTTGTCTACCAGTCGAATCCGCAGCTGTTCGAAAACCTGCTGAAATCGGCGGTGACGGCGAAACCCGAGACGGAGGCACAGCCGGAGGTCAACCTGGCGTCCGTTCCCGATAAGCCGGTGGCGCCGCTGCCGACCGGCCGCAAGGTCGTCGTCGCCGCGGATGGGCGCGGACATTTCTCGTCGACCTTCAAACTCAACGGCCGTCAGGTCGACGGCATGATCGACACCGGCGCGACACTGGTCGCAGTCAATACATCGACGGCGCGCAGGATCGGGCTGTCGCTCAATCCGTCCGATTTCAGCCACGAGGTCAGCACCGCCAACGGCTCGATCAAGGCGGCGGTGGTGACGATCGATCGCCTGCAGATCGGCAGCATCAGCGTCGACGGTGTGCAGGCCATCGTGCTCGACGACAAGGCGCTGCACACCAACCTGATCGGCATGAGCTTCCTCAGCCGACTCGGCAAATACCAGGCCGAAAACGGCACGCTGCTGCTTGTCCAGTAATCAGCCGCGCGGCAGGATCCGTCGGATGACGGTCTTATCCGCCGGTGGTTTCGAAGTCCCGATGGCATAGGCCGAGAGCACGGCGGCGGCGGCCGCCTTGGCATCGGAGGGTGAGCGGGCGTGGATCAGCGCCAGGGCATCTCCGGCTTTCACCTCCGCGCCTATCGGCTGCAGCCTGGTGATGCCGACCGCGGGGTCGATCTTATCGTCAGGCCTTGTACGCCCGCCGCCCAGGCCAACCACCGCAAGGCCGATGTCGCGGGTGCCGATGCTGGTGACGAAGCCATTCGTCGTCGCCTTGACCGCGAATTCCGTTGGCGCCACGGCCAGATATTTTTCCGGCCTTTCGATGAAATCGGCGGGGCCGCCGAGCACGGCAACCATGCGGGCGAAGGTGGCGGCGGCGCGGCCGCTGGTGAGCGTCTCCGTGGCGCGCCGTATGCCGTCCTGATTGGACGACACCAGTCCCGCCGACTGCAGCATTTCGGCGGCCAGCGCCAGCGTCACATCCTCCAGGCGCCGGTCGCGCAGACGGCCGGTGAGGAAATCGACGGCGTTGCGCACCTCGACGGCATTGCCGGCGGCCGATGCCAGCGGTTCACTCATGCCGGTGATCAGCGCCGAGACCTTCAAACCGGCACCGCTGGCGACCTCGACCAGGCTGTTGGCCAGCGCGGTGGCGTCGCGCGACTTCTCCATGAAGGCGCCGTTGCCGACCTTGACGTCGAGCACCAGCGAGCCCAGGCCGGCGGCCAGCTTCTTCGACAGGATCGAGGCGGTGATCAGCGGCACCGATTCCACGGTGCCGGTGACGTCGCGGATCGCGTAGAGCCGGCCGTCGGCCGGCGCCAGATCGGCGGTCTGGCCGATGATGGCGCAGCCGGTTTCCAGCACTGCCTTGCGGAACAGCTCAATATCGGGCTGGCTGGTGTAGCCGGGGATCGCATCCATCTTGTCCAGCGTGCCGCCGGTGTGGCCAAGGCCACGGCCCGAGATCATCGGCACATAGGCGCCGCAGGCAGCGACGATCGGCGCCAGCATCAGCGAGACATTGTCGCCGACGCCGCCGGTCGAATGCTTGTCGGTGACCGGGCCGGGCAAGTCCGACCAGTCGAGCACATCGCCGGAATCGCGCATGGCCAGCGTCAGCGCCACGGCCTCGTCGCGGTTCATGCCGTTGAAGAACACCGCCATGGCAAAAGCCGCGACTTGGCCATCGCTGACGGCGCCCGAGGTCACGCCGTCGATGAAGGCGGCGATTTCGCCAGCCGAGAGCCTGTGGCCGTCTCGCTTGTGGCGGATGATTTCCTGCGGAAGCATCAGCTCTCCAGCAGTCCGTCGCGGAACACTCTGTGCAGGACCGTTGCCAGCCGCGACCCGCCGACCGGCGCCATGTCCTTGGTCTCCTGATGCGAGAGCTCGGCTCCGGTCATGCCGGCCGCCAGATTGGTGATGACCGAGCAGGCGGCGACGCGCAGGCCAAGGAAGCGAGCGAGAATGACTTCCGGTACGGTCGACATGCCGACGGCGTTTGCGCCCATGATGCGGGCCATGCGGATTTCGGCCGGCGTTTCGAAACAGGGCCCGGAAAACCACATATAGATGCCCTTGTGCAGCGCGGTGCCGGTCGCCTTCGCCGCGCCTTCGATCGCCTTGCGGATGCCGGCATCATAGGCTTCGGTCAGGCCGACGAAACGGCGGTCGCTCGGCTCGCCGATCAGCGGATTGCTGCCGGAGAAATTGATGTGGTCGGTGATCAGCATGACCGAGCCCGGCGGCATGTCCGGGTCGACCGAGCCGGCGGCATTGGTGAGGATCAGTTTGGTGATGCCGACGCCGGCGAGCACTTCCAGCACCGGCCGCATCGCCGCCGCGTTGCCATGTTCATAATAATGGGCGCGGCCGGACAGCATCAGCACCGGCACGCCGGCAAACAGCCCCGCCACCACTTCGCCGGCATGGCCGCTGACGCCGCTTTTGGGAAAGCCCGGCAGGTCGGCATAGGGGACGCGGATCGGGTGCTCGATCCGGTCGACAAGGACGCCGAGGCCCGACCCCAGCACCAGTGCTGTCGAGGGCGCCAGGCCGTCCAGCCTTTCGATCAGATGGTCCACCGCCTTTTCAGTCATCGCAGCCATCTCTTCATTTGAGCCAGTTCTTCACTTCAAGATGTCGCCGCGGAAGCCGTAGGGCAGCATGTCGCCCATGGTCACGGTCTCGGCCACGCCCGTGTTGTCGCAGAGGTAGAGTTTTGTGTCAGGCCGGCAGAATTCGGCCAACCGCTGCCGGCAGCCGCCGCAAGGCGAGCATTTGGCCATGCGTTCGGCAAGGACGGCGATTTCGACGATCTTTCCGCCGCCGCCCATGATGTAGTGGCCAAGCGCCGTGGTCTCGGCACACCAGCCCTCCGGATAGGAGGCGACCTCGATGTTGGCGCCGGTGAAGACGCGTCCGTCCTCGGTGCGCAAGGCGGCGCCGACCGGAAACTTCGAATAGGGCGCATAGGCCTTGGCCATGGCGGTCTTGGCCGCTTCGAACAGATCATGCGACATTCAGTTGTTCTCTCCGATGATCGTGTCCAAAACCCGGCGCTTGGCTCGCGCCGGGCTGTCGGTCCTTAAAGCGCGTGGCGTCGAAACGGATTCAGGCGACGCGCCTTAAGTCTTTGTTTGTGCATGTCGTTCTCCCAAAACCGAGGTCACTTTTGGGCGACATGCATTAGCGTTCCTTGACGTAGGGCACGCCGCCGGCGCGCGGCGGGATTGCCTTGCCGATGAAACCGGCGAGTAGGATGACGGTGAGGATATAGGGCAGCGCCTGCATGAACTGCACCGGCACCTTGCCGATGATCGGCAGCGGCGAGCCCTGCAAGCGGATTGCCGCCGCATCGAGGAAGCCGAACAGAAGGCAGGCGAACATGGCGTTGACCGGCTTCCATTTGGCGAAGATCAGTGCTGCCAGCGCGATATAGCCCTTGCCGGCGGTCATGTCCTTCACGAAGCCGCCATTCTGCACCATCGACAGATAGGCACCGGCGATGCCGGTGAGGATGCCTGTGCAGATCAGCGCCCGGTAGCGCAGCCAGGCGACCGAAATGCCGGCGGTGTCGACGGCGGCCGGATTTTCGCCGACGGCGCGCAATCTAAGACCGAAGCGGGTCCGAAACAGCACCCACCAGGTGAACGGCACCATCAGGAAGGCGATGTAGACCAGTATCGAGTGGCCGGAGATCAGCTCCGCGTAGATCGGTCCGATGATCGGCACGTCCCTGATGGCATCAGCGCCGGGCCAGACGATCGCCTCGAACCGCTCGCCCGGCTGCAGTGCCGGTGTGCGCCCGCCTTGGCTGAACCAGGCCTGGCCGAGCATGACGGTCGAGCCGGCGGCGATGAAGTTGATCGCCACGCCGGAAACGATCTGGTTGCCGCGATGGGTGATCGAGGCAAAGCCGTGGATCAGCGCGAAGGCGACCGAGACCAGGATGGCCATGCCGAGGCCGAGAAGGGCCGAATGCAAGACCGACGCAGCGGCCGCCCCCGCGAAGGCGCCGACCAGCATCTTGCCCTCGAGCCCGATGTCGAAGACGCCCGCGCGTTCCGAATAAAGGCCGGCGAGGCAGGCGAGCAGCAGCGGTACCGACAGGCGGATGGTGGAGTCGAGTATCTGCACGATGGCGATGAAGACATCCATCTCAGGCGCCCTTTCCCTTGGCCGCTTCCATGCCGACGGATCGCGGACTGAACGAGGCGAACAGCGCCTGGATGTAAGGCCTGAACATGTGTTCGAGCGCGCCGGCGAACAGGATCACCAAGCCCTGGATGATGACGATCATGTCGCGGCTGATCGCCGGCATCTCGAAGGCAAGTTCGGCGCCGCCTTGGTAGAGCATGCCGAACAGTATCGCCGCCAGCACAATGCCGACCGGGTGCAGGCGCCCCATCAGCGCCACGGCAATACCGACGAAGCCGGCGCCGGAAACGAAATCGAGCGCGACATTGTGCTGGTCGCCCATCACCGGATTGAGCGCCATCATGCCGGCCAGTGCGCCCGAGATCATCATCGCGGTGATGATGATGCGGGTTTCCGAAATGCCGGCATAGCGCGCTGCCTTGGGGCTGTGGCCATAGGTGCGCATCTCATAGCCGAGCTTGGTGCGCCAGATCAGCAGCCAGACCAGGAAGGCCATGAGCAGCGCCAGCAGGAAGGTGATGTTGAGCGGCGCCGAGCGGATCTTGGCGCCGAACAGCTCGATGATCCAGTTGAGCTTCGGCAATTCCGCGCCGGCGAAGAAATTGCGGGTCTGCGGCGCTTGCGACGCTACCGGCTTCAATGGGCCGACCAGCAGGTAGACCATGATCGAGGCGGCGATGAAGTTGAACATGATGGTGGTGATGACGATGTGCGAGCCGCGCCTGGCCTGCAGATAGGCGGGGATGAGCGCCCACAAGGCGCCTACCACCGTCGAAGCGACGATGGCCAGCGGAAATGTCAGCCACCAGGGCAGCACGCTGTCGAAGGACAGGCAGACGATGGCGATGCCGAGGCCGGCGATATAGGCCTGCCCCTCGGTGCCGATGTTGAACAGGCCGCAATGCGCTGCCACCGCTACCGAAAGCCCGGTGAAGATGAAGGTGGTGGCATAGAACAGGGTGAAGGCGATGCTGGTTCCCTTGCCGAAGGCGCCTTCGACCAGGATGACGGCGGCGCGAAACGGGTTTTCGCCGACCAGCAGCACGACGAAGCCTGCGACGATGAAGGCAACGGAAAGATTGATCAGCGGGATCAGCCCATAATCGGCCCAGGCCGGCAGTTTGGCGTAAGGCGTGCTCATTCCGCGGCCTCCTGGCGCTCGACGCCCGCCATCAGCAGGCCAAGCTCGCCCTCGGTCGCCTCCGGGCCGCGCTCGCCGACGATGCGGCCGGCAAACATCACCAGGATGCGGTCGGACAGCGAGCGGATCTCGTCGAGCTCGACCGAAACCACCAGCACGGCCTTGCCCTGGTCGCGCATGGCAATCAGGCGCTTGTGGATGAATTCGATGGCGCCGACGTCGACGCCGCGCGTCGGCTGGCCGACGATCAAGACGCCCGGGTCCTGTTCCATTTCCCGCGCCAGCACGATCTTCTGCTGGTTGCCGCCGGAAAAGTTAGCGGTCTTCAAGCGCGGATTGCCGGGACGAATGTCGTATTTCTCGATCTTGTCCTTGGCATCGGCCATGATGGCATCGACATTGAGGAACGGCCCTTTGAGATAGCGCGGGTCGTCGTGATAGCCGAGGATGGAATTCTCGTTCTCCTCGAAGGCCAGCACCAGCCCGACATGGTGGCGATCCTCCGGCACGTGGGCCAGCCCGCGGTCGCGCAATTCGCCGGGATCGGCGGCGCCCGTCAGGTCGATCGGCTTGCCGTCGAGCATGACCGAACCTGAAACGGCGCGCCGGATGCCGGAAATCGCCTCGAGCAGTTCGGATTGGCCGTTGCCGGCGACCCCGGCAATGCCGACGATCTCGCCGGCCCTGATGTCGAAGGAGATGTCGTCGACCATGGTGACGCCACGCGAATCCTTGACCGTCAGGTTCTTGACCGCGAGCTTGACGGCGCCGGCTTCCGCTTCGCCCTTTTCCACCCTCAGCAGCACGCGCCGACCGACCATCAGCTCGGCCAGCTCCCCAACGGTGGTATTCTTCGTCTCGCGCGTGGCCACCATGGTGCCCTGGCGCATGACCGACACGGTGTCGGTGATGGCCATGATCTCGCGCAGCTTGTGGGTGATCAGCACCACCGTCTTTCCCTGCTCCTTCAATTGTTTGAGGATGCGGAACAGGTGGTCGGCCTCGGCCGGTGTGAGCACGCCCGTCGGCTCGTCGAGGATCAGGATCTCGGCGCCGCGATAGAGCGCCTTGAGGATTTCAACACGCTGCTGCAGGCCGACCGGCAGTTCCTCGATGATCGCGTCGGGATCGACCTCCAGCCCATATTCGCGCTCCAGCCGCTCCAGCTCGGAACGCGCCTTGGCGATGCTGCGCTTCAGCAGCGCATCGCTTTCGGCGCCGAGAATGATGTTCTCCAGCACCGTGAAATTGTCGACCAGCATGAAATGCTGGTGCACCATGCCGATGCCGAGTGCGATGGCGTCGTTGGGCGTCTTGATCGATGCCGGGTTGCCGCCGACGCGGATCTCGCCGCTGTCTGCCTGGTAAAAACCGTAGAGGATCGACATCAGCGTCGACTTGCCGGCGCCGTTTTCGCCGACAATGCCGTGGATGGTGCCACGCGCGATCTCCAGATTGATGTCGCGGTTGGCGCGCACGGCGCCAAAACTCTTGTTGATGCCGATCAGTTCGATTGCGGCTTGCGCCATGCAGCCAGTCCCACTCTTATTTTTTTATCGCTTGGTCAAAACGCCTAGCATGACGCTCCGTCCGTGCCAATTGGCGGAGCAGCGTCCACTCTCGGCAAATCCCGGTGCGCTTGTCAATTTCCAACGTGTCCGCAGGCTTCATATTCGCTAATATGACGGCATCGAAATTCGCATCACGATGCAAGGCATTGGGATGCAAGTCAGGGATTGCGAATGATCATGCCCGTCGACCGGCTGACGACGCTGGAAATCCGCGCCGCCGAGCAGGAAAAGACCATCGAGGAGCTTTCGGGCCAGATCGCCGAGCAGTGGACGGTGATCGAGCGCATGCAGCGCAAGCTCGACGCGCTGACCGACCGCTTCCTGGCGCTGGAGGAGCAGTCGGCACCCGATGTGCCCGTGACCAAGCCGCCGCACTGGTGAGGAAAAAGGGAGGGCGCACATCATGAGCGACCGCATCGCAAGAGCCGGTGACTATGTGCTTGGCCTGATGAACGACGCGGAACGCGAACGGGCCGAGCGCGATCTGGAAATCGACCCCGCCTTCCGCGACGCCGTGCTGCAGCTTGCCGAACGCATGCATATGTTCGACCGTGCCGAAAAACCGGGTGGCCTGCCAGAAAATCATTGGGAACTGGTCACCCAGCGTATCGCCGAATTGCCGCAGATGCGTAGCGTTGGCCTGGGTAGCAATGATACCAAGCCGCGCCCGGTGATCCGGGGCCTCTCCCAGTCACCATACGGCGTTGGCGTGCATTCGGTCGGCGGCTGGCGCGGCACCATCATCGCCATCGTGCTGACTGCGGTCTTCGCGCTGGGCTACCTCGTGGGCCGACTATAGCTGGAGTTGGCGCGCCATCAGCAGCATTGGGTGGCCGTCCTGTTCGAACGGTTCGATGGCCACCCAACCGAGCCCAGCATAGAAATCACGCGCTTCCCACGTATAGAGGTACAGCCTCTCCACTCCGATCGACGCCGCATGCGCTTCGATGGCCGCGACCAGCGCGCGACCGATCCCCTGGTTGCGGTGGCCGTGATCGACGACCAGGCCGGCCAGCCATGGCGTCAAGTCGTGTGCGGGTTCCAATTCGTGACGAACCAGCAGGCATGTGCCGACCGATACATCGCCGATCCGGGCGACAAGCGCCGTCTCGAAGCCGTTCCCGGCCAACAGCGTTCGCAGCCCGGCGGCGTCCTCGTCCGCCGTCCTTGCGCTGCCCTCGAAGAAGGCGGCAACGCGCAGTCGTGTCATCGCCTCGACGTCGCGTTCGGTCATGGGTTCTATGATCGGCGTCACTCTTGCAGAGTCTTCCCAAAACACAAAACCGCCGGGACAGAGCCCGGCGGTTCGCAATTAGTGTTCGTCGATCAATAAGGGCAGGCGTTGTCAGCCGTATAGTCGTGCACCTGGATCTTGCCGGAGATGATGTCGGCCTTGGCCTTCTCGACCGCCGCCTTCATCTCGTCCGTCACCAGCGCCTTGTTGTTGTCGTCCATGGCGTAGTCGACGCCGCCTTCCTTGAGGCCGAGGTTTTCGAGGCCGCCCTTGAAGGTGCCGTTCTTGCCGTCCATGAAGGTGGTGTAGACGGCAACGTCGACGCGCTTCATCATCGAGGTCAGAACCTTGCCGGGCTGCAGGCCGTTCTGGTTGGAATCGACGCCGATGCCGAGCTTGCCGGCATCAGCCGCCGCCTGCAGCACGCCGACGCCGGTGCCGCCGGCCGCCGCGTAGACCACGTCGGAGCCCTGGTCGATCTGCGTCTTGGCGATTTCGCCGCCCTTGGCCGGATCGTTCCAGGCTGCCGGCGTGTCACCGGTCATGTTCTGGATGACTTCGGTCGCACCGGCCGACTTGGCGCCGCCGACATAGCCGCATTCGAACTTGCGGATTAGCGGGATGTCCATGCCGCCGATGAAGGAGACCTTCTTCGACTTCGATGCCATCGCCGCCATGATGCCGACGAGGTAGGAGCCTTCGTTCTCCTTGAACACCAGCGAGCGGACATTGGGCAGGTCTACCGCGTCGTCGATGATGGCGAAGTTGAGATCGGGATATTCGGCCGCGACCTTCTTCAGCGCATCCTCCCAGGCAAAGCCGGCCATGACGATCGGGTTGTGGCCGTCCTCGGCGAAGCGGCGCAGCGCCTGCTCGCGCTGCGAGGCGTTGGACACTTCGAACTCGACATAGGGCGTGCCGGTCTCGGTCTTGAATTTCTCGGCGCCATGGAAGGCAGCCTCGTTGAAGGACTTGTCGAACTTGCCGCCCAGATCATAAAGGATGGCCGGCTGGACATCCGCGGCGAAAGCCGGAAGAACCATTGCGGTTGCGGCCAGGAGGCCGAGAACGATACGTTTCATGTGATCCACACCCTGTCGGTTATTTTTTCCGTTACGCACCGCCTGCCTGCCCGGTTCACCGGCAGCCACGCGACGTCAGCCAGGAGTGTATTCCCCTCCCGCTCCTGGGCAATCTGGCACGGCCCGAAACAAAATTCACGCGGAATTTTGACCTTTTGGAAAAGCGTGCCACGGGCAGGCCACGCCACAGTCCGATCCTTGCGCGCGAGCTATTAATCGGTGGCGGCCGGCATGGCGCAGGCGATGCCGGTGCCCTTGAGGTTGCAATAGCCGTAAGGGTTCTTGGCCAGATATTGCTGGTGATCGGCCTCGGCGAAGTAGAAGGCGGGCGCCGGCGCGATCTCGGTGGTGATCCGGCCGTGGCCGGCGCGCGCAGCTGGGCCTGATAGGCATCGCGCGCGGCCTTCGCCGCCTGGAATTGCGCATCGCCGGATGTGTAGATCGCGGAGCGGTAGGTGGTGCCGACATCATTGCCCTGGCGCATGCCTTGCGTCGGGTCATGGCTTTCCCAGAACAGCCGCAGAAGCTCGGCATAGGAGATGATCTTGGGGTCGAAGACGACCAGCACCACTTCGGCATGGCCGGTCAGTCCGGTGCAGGTTTCCTGATAGGTCGGGTTGGGCGTGATGCCCCCGGCATAGCCGACGGCGGTGACCCAGACGCCTTCGATCTGCCAGAACAGGCGCTCTGCGCCCCAGAAACAGCCGAGCCCGAACATCGCCGTCTCCAGCCCCTCGGGGTAGGGGCCCTTGAGCAGCCGTTTCAGGACATGGTGCCTGGATGGTGTCGCGATCGCCTTGGCACGGCCCGGCAAAGCCTCGGACGGCTTCGGCAGATTGAGCTTCTTGTTCAGCATGTCGCTGAGAAAGAACATGCGCGGCCTTCCTTCCCGTCAGGATGCAAGACAATCGATCAGTTGGCGGCGAATTGCCCCGTGCGCCGCTGGCGCCTGTAGCCGATGGCGTAGAGCAGGAAAGCCAGCACCGCGAACACGGCAAAGCCCGGCTGGTTGAGCACCCAGGCGATGGCGCCGTCCCACAGCAGCGGACTGGCCTTGGCGCGGACGAAGGTTTCGAAGGCCGCCCGCGTGTCCGGCGAGACCGCCAGCCAGCTAGCGTTGAGCGGGGTCAGCACAAGCGCCGAAGCCGCCACCGTGCGCGTCGTATCGAGCACCGCCATGATGACGGAAACCGACAGCGCGACCATGGCGGCAAGACGAAAAATGAAGCGAAACATCAAGCTCTCCCCCGGCCGATCCTGGACGGGATCTCCGGCACCAGCGAGAAATAGAGTGCGCATGGCTTGCCCGCAACCGCGATACGCGAATTTGAAGGGCTTCCTCTCCTATGCCACCGGCCTGCGCCTGCGCCTGTGAACGAGCCAGACGGCAAGAATGCCACCGACAATGGCGCCGACCACCAGCCCGCCCAGGCCGAAGAAGGCAGCAAAATAGCCGCAACCGCCTTCGAAGCAGCTGACCTCGGCGACATCGGCGATTACCGAGCCGGCGAAGAAACCGCCCACGGCGCCGATGGCTGCGCCGAGGACGATACCGAGCAAGGCGGCGGCAATAGAAACCAGGACCGGCGGTGCCTCGGTTTCCGGTTTGGCGTAGACGGTTTCGGCGCCGGAGCCGCGACGCAGCAGGTAGATGCAAAGCAGGCCGACGCCGATCTCGATGGCGGTTATGCCCAGGCTCCTGGCGGAGAAGACGAACTCCGGAACGGTGAGCACATAGGCCTGCCTTGCCAGCACCCAGACGATGAGGGCGATCTGCCAGATGGTGAAATGGCGGGGGAAGCGGCCTGAGCGGCCAAAGGCGAGACCGAGCAGGTAAAGCCCCCACAGGATGATGATGACATTGGCGGCGAGCCCGCCAAGCAGGAAGTAGAGGATCTTGTCCGGCAGGCCGGAATTGTCGACCAGCCACCAGGCCGACGCCAGGCCATAGACCGACCACGCCATGACGAAGATGAGCCAGCCGACCGGGACGTAAGAAAGGTCGCCGCCCGGGCGGCCGGCTGGCATCTGCCCACTGCCCGGTTGTTCGCTGCTTGATGTCATGTCTGGACAATGCCCCCGCAAAGCCTCTGCTTCACTCGACAGCCGGCCGGCTGCGAAGTCAAGCACGGCGGGTCCTGCTGCCTTGCCTGTGCACATCATTCAGGGGGCGGGCACCCCGGAACGGGCGCGGCGGCAGGCTTGCGAAACACCATGTGGCCGGCAAAGCGAATAGAGCACCGTTATGGCTTGGCATTCGGCGCGGGATCGACTAGATGAGCCCCGCGCCTGTTGCTTCGACGGCTCAGGTGCCGGGGAAGGATGTCCGCTGGTTGGGCGGCATCCATGGTTCGGAAATCCGCGCCGCAGCCCCAAAGGAGATGCATCTCCCCAACCCGCGCGGCGAAACCGGCCGGCGCGACATGCAAGGACGGAGAGGTGGCCGAGTGGTTGAAGGCGCACGCCTGGAAAGTGTGTTTACGGGAGACCGTAACGCGGGTTCGAATCCCGCTCTCTCCGCCAGTCTTCTGAAGGCCTTGTAAGTTATTGGAAAAGCTTCAATTTTAAGATCACGATCAATAGACGGTGCCCCACAGTGGTGCCCCAAATTACTCTTGGTTCCCACCTTCTGCTTAGGTGCCCGAGACTTCCTCTGAGGTTGCCGACATCCACGACTGCTATGAACGCTGGCAAGCCCGGGGCGCTGAATTCATCACGGAGCCAATGGAAAAGTACGGCGAGACTCGCTGCTACATTCGTGATCCAGACGGCTATATCATCGAAGTGGGTCAGAGTAAGCCGGCAGTCGTTTACGGTTAGCCCTGGAAGGACGCATCGTCCGCAACGATGCTTGTCACTGTAGAAACAACGCACCGCACCGTAATTGGTCATGCTGAGCGACGGTCATCCGGTTGCTTGATTCCGGCAACGCATACTCCACGATGACCTCGTTGCGCCCTTTACACAGGGGATGCCGATGGTTGGCTTGTCATGCGGATGGCGCAACTCTGCTCGGCACGGCGCGACTGCCGCATGTCGGCCCTGGAGATTTCCTTTGCCGCTGCCTGAAAGCAGACGGGGCTAGCGACAGCGCTGGACGTCTTGATTGCGCCAGGTCTCGCGCTTCGCCGACCTGTCTCGAACGACTCGGGTCGATCCTATGCGGACCATCCGACCAATGACTCGGGGCTATCTTCCCTGTGCTCAATGGCTCTATGTTGAGAAGGACGGCACTGATCTGGCTGCAGTAGGCCGGATAAGGGAGCACGACGTGAGTGAGACCCGGAAAATAGCAGCGATCCTGGTCTCGGATGTGGTCGGCTACAGCCGGCTCGCCGGCACGGACGAGGATCGAATCCTAGCGCGGCTGCGGGCGCTGCGCAGCGATCTGATTGATCCGACGATTGCCGTGCATCATGGTCGCGTGGTCAAGCGCACCGGCGACGGAGCCCTTGTCGAGTTCCGCAGCGTCGTAGACGCCGTGCGCTGCGCCATCGAGGTGCAGAATGGTATGGTTGAGCGAAATGCCGGGCTGCCGCCCGACCGCCGCATCGACTTTCGCATCGGCATCCATCTGGGCGATGTCGTGGAGGAGCGCGACGGCGATCTGATGGGCGACGGCGTCAATATCGCCGCGCGGCTCGAAGGCATTTGCGAGCCTGGCAGCATCTGTCTCTCCGAGCAAGCCTACTGGCAGGTCAAGGCAAGGCTCGATCTCGCGATCAACGATCGCGGCGCGGTGCAACTCAAAAATATCGCCGATCCGGTCCGAGTTTATTCGCTGCAAGTCGGAGTCCCCGCTCAGGCGAAGCCCGCGGCACTTGCGGAGCCCGCTGTGCCGGAGAAGTCTTCGCCACAGCTCGCGCTGCCCGACAAGCCTTCGATCGCCGTATTGGCGTTCCAGAACATGAGCGGCGATCCTGAGCAGGAATATTTCGCCGACGGGATAACCGAGGATGTGATCACCGACCTCTCTAAGGTCCGCGGCCTGCTGGTGATCGCGCGCAATTCGAGCTTCGCCTATAAGGGCAAGGCTGTCGACGTGCGGCAGGTGGCCCGTGAGCTCGGTGTCCGCTCGGTGCTCGAAGGGAGCATTCGCCGCGCCGGCAACCGTGTAAGAATTACCGCTCAGCTGATCGATGCGGAAACCGGCGGACACCTTTGGGCCGACCGCTTCGATCGCGAACTGAGCGACGTCTTCGCGGTCCAGGACGAGGTCACCCGGCGGATCGTTGACGCGCTGATGATCAAACTGAGCCCGAGCGAAGCCGCGATGCTTGGTGCAGTCAAAACGACCAGCAGCAAGGCACACGACTTTTTCCTGCTCGGGCGCGAGGCGCTGTGGGGGACCATCAGGAACCGTGACGTGTTCGAGCGCTCGACCGACCTGTTCGCGCAAGCCATCGCCCAGGATTCAAGCTATGGCGAACCCTATGCCGGCCTCGCAATGGCCGAGGTGCTCAACTGGCAGTTCCATTGGACGGACGGCTGGAGCGAGTCGCTTGAAAAGGCCGAGCGCCATGTCGACTTGGCGTTGCAGAAGAGTCCGCAGGTTGCCTTCGTGCACTACGTCGCCTCGGTCTTCTACTTGTGGAAAAAGGATCTCGCCAGATCCGCGGCTGAAGCGGACGCGGCGCTGAATCTCAATCCGAACTACGCTCAAGCGCACAACTCGCGCGGCATCGTCAACATCTATGGCGGCCAGCCCCTCGCGGCTATTCCCCATATCGAACAAGCCATCCGGCTCGATCCCGCGTTGAAGCAGCTATACATCCACTTTCTCGGCTCTGCCTATCTTGTGGCCGGCAAATTCGAAGCTGCCTCGGCGCTGTTCAGGGAGCGTATACAGCTCGCCCCGAAGACCGATCTCTCTCGTGCCTTTCTTGCTGTCGCGCTCGGTCATTTGGGCGAGGCCGAGGAAGCCGGCCGGGTCTGGCGCGAACTGATGGAGATCAATCCGAAATACTCCTTTGCCGAGCATATTGGACGGCTCCCCTTCCGCGATCAGGCGGACGTTGACCATCTGTCCGAGGGCCTCAGCAAGGTTGGCCTCCTGGTTTAAATGCAAATTTGCATCGATTTGTCTGCCTGAAAGACATTGTCTCGGGTCTCCTTGCCGAGCTTCAAAAAAATATGGGGCATTCGGAGTAGCGTCCGTCGCGGGCACAATGCCGAGTGCCAGCACTGGGTCGGGTGCTTTCGGTCGACGCCTTACGCATACCCCTGGATACGTGGATCCGACGTGGTCCTTCGACCAGGAGTGGGATCACGATAATGGCTACAACAACTATGGTTTGCCGGAGAGTGTGTGCGAAGCTATGCGGTTGGAGCGGTTGGTTTGAAATTGAGCTGGCATCTTAGAATCCCGCGCGCCCAAGGAGCTTTCCTTGGGCGCGCGGTTAACGCCTAAGCCTTTTTGGCCTCTGACATTCTTCCTTCCGTCTCTTGCACAGCCGGCTGTAGGGCTGCCAGTTCGACCTATCCCAGAATAGATGAATACAACGCTGGATGGCATGTCCGGTGTTCTGGGCGACCTATTCGGGGGACTGTTTGGCGACGCCCTTAAGCAATGGCGAACGCGACGGCTCATAGACACACTGATTAAGACCAGGGATCATCTGGAAGCCGCCGGAATCCCGATCGAGAATGCAAAGTCCCTAGCTATGGGCGAGCTTTATGCGATCTTAGAGGGTGCTCTAAGCAAGAGGATATCTCCCTCACAGAAATGTGGTCTGCTTTGTTAACAAACGCTATGATGGCCTTAGGTCGAAATAAATAAGTCTATCCAGCAACTAGATTCCCCCTGTTTTTCGTGCTCATTGCTGCTTCGCGATCTAAACTATGGTTGGTGGCGTTGCGAAAGTTGAAGTTGGGGGCAGAATGTCGAAGTTTTCTATGTGGTGGCGCAATAGACGCCATCCAATTCCGAAGAGCGCGATAGTTGGCCGCTGGACTTACGGCATAGACGACGGCCTCAAGTTTCATGGATGCGGCCCAGAGGCCCCGATTGAGATTGGTTCCTTTTGCTCAATTGCTGCCGAGGTGATGTTCCTTTGCAGCGGAAACCATCCGACAGAGTGCGCGACGACTTCTTTCGTCCACTCGAACATGATGGGCAAGCCCTCGCCCATGGATCGCAGCGGCAGGCGCGGTATTAAGATCGGCAATGATGTCTGGGTCGGCCGAAGAGCGCTGATTCTGCCCGGCGTGAATATCGGTAATGGTGGCGTCGTGGCGGCGCAGGCTACTGTTACGAAAGACGTTCCGCCCTATACGATTGTCGGCGGCAATCCTGCCAAGGTCATCCGCCTTCGCTTCCCTGAAGAAACCATCAACAAGATGCTGGCGATCCGCTGGTGGGATTGGGACGACGAAAAGATCAAACAGGAAGCGGATGCGTTGACGGGGCCGATCGATGTGTTCGTGGCGCGGCATTTCAGGCCAACACTCCTCGCCAGTTGAAAGTCCGCTCTTTAACGCCTCTTCGCCTTCTTGGTTGTGATCGTCTCGACCTGATTTTGTGGCCAATTTTCGCGGCCATGGCCAAAGATCTTGGCCTAATCCTTGGTCGTCAGCACGGGTGAATGGCAGCAGTGGTGGTAGCGCCAGCGGTAGAACCGGACATCCGATGTTGCCGAGCTAGGCGTCGATCAGCGAAAAGTGCCACCAGATTTGGCGCGAGCGACGGATTTACCGGCGACGGCGCCAACCGGCAGCCGTCCACATCTCACATAAAATCCTCAGGTAAAATTCCGGGCTTGGAACCTCCGGCCCTGCCGCGCGTTTCACGGCGTCCCGTCCGTGGACCAGCCCGGATATCTCTCCTGGCGCTGCGATAATCAGGAGCCGTTTCATGTACGACAAGCTGTTTCATTCGCCGGTGGCGCTCACCGTCGGCCTTGGTTTCAAGCGCGAGATCGCCTCGCTGGCCGAGATGCACGATTTCCTGACCAACTGGACGACGTCGCGCCGTGGTCCGCTCTATCGCCATGCCGTCGAGGCGTGTGATCTTGCCCTGGAAGGCTGCATCACCAGGGATGAGGCGCGCCATGCGCTCGTCGACTTCGCGAAAGCCACCGGCATTCTCTGGCCCGAGATCGAGCCGGTGATCGTGGGGCGCGCCGTCGCGCGCGGCTATGGCGGCTACGCCGCCTGATTTTTGCGGCCACCTCCCGTCGTGGTGGCCAATTTTGCTCTGACCACCACAGAAAGCCCGGCCTGGCAGCCGGGCTTTCACTTTTCTAAGGGAAGATCGCGTGATGTTTGCGCGGCGCTTTTGGGGCAATCAACCTTTCGAAGGTGCGCGCCGGCGTGCCGGTTTGGGCCTCGTCGGATCAGGCTCCTGCGCTGACTGCGCGGCAAGGCGCAGCTCTCTCAGCCTGGCGGTCTTTGCCTCGCGGGCCGCCCGCTCGGCATCGATCACGATCTGCGATTCACGTTTGGCGCGCTCGTCGCGCTGGGTGTCGACTTTTGCACGGTTCATCTGCTGCTACCTCCATCCCGCAGGGGGCGGCGGTTCGGAACGCCGCCTCTTCCGGCCCCGCATGGTGCAGCGTTCAGGCGAAGGCGGCGATTACAAATGATGGTCGCAAAACTTTTGCCACCGACGCCTGGGAGGCCGTCAGTCGCACCAGCCTGACGAGACGACGAGCGACGCCTCGAAGATCTGGCGTCCGTCCTCATCGCGTACCTTGACGGTGATCGCGGTGTGGTCGTTTTCGATGATCTCGTCGCGGACGATGTCGGGCAGGATGCGGATCGCTTCGCGCCGCAGGCGTTCGCGCGTTTCGAAGACCTGGCCGTCATCATCGACCGTCAGACCGTCGCCATTGTACAGGTCGAGATAATATCGAGGCATGGTGGGCTGGACCTCAGGCTGTTGAAATGGCGAGATATTCAACCGACAATTCGCGGGCCGGGCAGTTGTTCCACCAATGGTGGCATTTGGAACAAGCGGGTCTAACAAATGTTAATGCCCATCAGCAGCCAAGGGCCTAGGTCATGCAAAGCCGCCTTGCTTCCGCCAGAAACACTTGGGGGTCGGCCCCTGAAGCCCTTTCGCCGGAGATTGCGGTGCTTGAATCCCTTTACCTGAACCTGGGCCAGCACGATGCGCTGTCCGATGCCGAAAAGGCGCTGCTGGCCGGCGCCATGACCTTCGAGCGGCATTTCGCCACCGGCCAGGACATCGTCGCATCGGGATCGCGGCCGACCTATTCGACGCTGATCCTCGACGGGCTGGCGGCGCGCTACAAGGTGCTGGAGAATGGCGGCCGGCAGTTCACCTCGCTGCAGGTGCCCGGCGACTTTGTCGATCTCCATGCCTTCCTGCTGAAGACCATGGATCACGGCATCGTCGCTCTGTCGCCCTGCCATGTCATGTTCGCCGATCATGGCCGGCTTCGCACCATCACCGAGCAGGCGCCGCATCTGACCCGGCTGTTGTGGCTGGACACGCTGGTCGACGGCGCCATTCACCGCGAATGGATCGTCGCCATGGGGCGGCGCTCCAAGACCTCGCATCTGGCCCATCTCGTCTGTGAGCTTTTCGTGCGGCTGCAGGTGGTGCAGCGGACCAACGGCATGAGCTTTCATCTGCCGCTCTCGCAAGCAGAGATGGCCGACGTGCTCGGCCTGTCGGTGGTGCACATGAACCGGGTCATCGGCGCCTTGCGCAAGGTCGGCGTCGTCAGCTGGGCAAACCACACGGTGACCATTTTGGACTGGCACCGGCTGCAGGAAATCGCCGAGTTCGATCCGACGTATCTGAGCATGATGCGAGAGCCGCGTTAGGTCATTCTCAACGCGGCTCTCTGATCACGTGCGGGAAATCCTAGGCCGCTTCGGCGGCGACGTTGACAGCCGACTCCGCGATCGTGGTCAGCGCCTGGTCCGTAGCCTTCTCTTCCTTCAGCGTCGCTTCGAGAAGCGTCACGGCTTCGTTCAGGCCGAGTTCACCGGCCCATGTCCGCAGCGTGCCATAGCGCGAGATTTCGTAATGTTCGACCGCTTGCGCGGCGGCCAGCAGGCCGGCATCGAGCGCGGGAGAGCCCTTGTACTCCTCCATGATCTCGGCACCTTCCTCGGTGATGCCCATGATGGCCGCACAAGTCTTGCCGACCGGCTTCTTGCCGATGACGCCGAAGACCTTCTCCAGCCTCGCGACATGGCCTTCGGTCTCGGTGCGGTGCTTTTCGAAGGCGGCCTTCAACTCGGCGCTCTGCGCGGCCTTGGCCATTTTCGGCAGCGTCGCCAGTATCTTCTTTTCGGCGAAATAGATGTCTTTCAGCGTGTCGTGAAACAGGTCGTCGAGCATTTTCTGTTTTGCCATTGTCATATCCTCTGGTGAGCCCTCAGGTCGACAATCTCGCATCGGAGAATTTGTTCCGCCCGATCCGCATCCCGAAAATCTTTATAAAATTCCTATTTCTTTCCGCCCCGCGCCGTCTCGAACCTTTATGGCGTTCGGGTCCATATTCTCCGGGGAACACAGCTCGGTCGCGATGATCTATCGTGACGGAGTGTTTCCATATGGTTTCAGCCTGCCAATCGCAGGTCTGCAATGCGAAGTGCAAATAAAACGAAGATAAGGAACATGCACGATGGATATCGTCGTTGTCGGGCTGGAGATTTTGTTTTTCGCCCTTTCCGTCGCCTACATCAAAGTCTGCGACATTCTTTAAACCGGAGGATCGCAACATGCTTCTCGACTATATCCTCGGCGGCGGTGTGACCTTGTTCCTGCTCGCCTACCTGACATACGCCCTCGTTCGCCCAGAACGCTTCTGACGGCAACAGCAAGGCACGGAAAGCTACAGCCATGACATTCAACGGATGGATACAGATCCTCGCCTACTGCGTGGTCGTCGTTCTGCTGGTGAAGCCGCTCGGCGGCTACATGTACCGCGTTTTCAACGGCGACCGCACATTTCTCTCGCCGATCCTCGGGCCCGTCGAACGGGCCCTTTATCGCATCGCAGGGACCAGCGAGCGCGAGGAGCAGCACTGGACCGTTTACGCGGCAGGCATCATTTTCTTCAGCTTGGCCAGCTTCCTGGTCCTCTATGTCCTGCAGCGCCTGCAAGGCGTCCTGCCCTACAATCCGGCCGGCATGACAGCGGTTGAGCAGACCCTTTCCTTCAACACTGCCGTCAGCTTCGTGACCAACACCAACTGGCAGAACTATGGCGGCGAAAGCACGATGTCCTACCTCGTGCAGATGGCAGGCCTGACGGTGCAGAACTTCATGTCAGCGGCGGTCGGCATCGCCATCGCGGTGGCGCTGATCCGCGGCTTCGCCCGTGCGTCGGTCAAGTCGATCGGCAATTTCTGGGTCGATATCACCCGCTGCACGCTCTACATCCTGCTGCCGGCCTGCATCGTGCTCACCCTTGTCTATGTCTGGCTGGGCATGCCGCAGACGCTCGGTCCGTATGTCGACGCCACCACGCTCGAAGGCGCCAAGCAGACCATCGCCCTTGGTCCGGTTGCTTCGCAGGTCGCCATCAAGATGCTTGGCACCAATGGCGGCGGCTTCTTCAACGCTAACGCCGCGCATCCTTTCGAAAACCCCGACGCGATCTCCAACTTCATCCAGATGGTCACGATCTTCGCGCTCGGTGCGGCGCTGACCAACGTCTTCGGCCGCATGGTCGGCAACCAGCGCCAGGGCTGGGCGATCCTGGCCACGATGGGTGTCCTGTTCATCGCCGGCGTCACCATCTGCTACTGGGCGGAAGCATCCGGCAATCCGCTGGTGCACGCGCTGGGCATCGACGGCGGCAACATGGAAGGCAAGGAGACCCGCTTCGGCATCGCCCTGTCGGCACTGTTTGCTGTCATCACCACGGCCGCCTCCTGCGGCGCGGTCAACGCCATGCATGACTCGTTCACCGCGCTCGGCGGCTTCATCCCGATGATCAACATGCAGCTTGGCGAAGTCATCGTCGGCGGCGTCGGCGCCGGTTTCTACGGCATCCTGATGTTCATCGTCGTCGCCGTCTTCGTCGCCGGCCTGATGGTCGGCCGCACGCCCGAATATCTCGGCAAGAAGATCGAGGCCAAGGAGGTCAAGATGGCGATGCTCGCCATCCTCTGCCTGCCGCTGGCGATGCTGACCTTCACAGCCATCGCGGTCGTGCTGCCAAGCGCCGTAGCCTCGATGGCCAATAGCGGTCCGCACGGCTTCTCCGAAGTTCTCTATGCCTACACTTCGGCGGCCGCGAACAACGGCTCGGCCTTTGGCGGCCTTTCCGGCAACACGCCCTGGTACAACATCACGCTCGGCATCACCATGTGGATGGGTCGCTTCTTCGTCATCATTCCAGCGCTTGCCATCGCCGGCTCGCTGGCGACGAAGAAGACGGTTCCGGCTTCCGCCGGCACCTTCCCGACCGACGGTCCGCTGTTCGTCGGGCTGCTGGTCGGCGTCATCCTGATCGTCGTCGGCCTTACCTTCTTCCCGGCGCTGGCGATCGGCCCGATCATCGAACACCTGGCCATGATCCATGGTCAGACCTTCTGAGACCCCCATGTCCTGGTTCAAAAACATGCGTCGCAAGGTTGAACGTCGGACCGACAGGGAGGGGGAGACAATCCCCCCTCCTTTCCCGGCCGTGTCCACATTCCTCGGCATTGCGGCAGCCATGATCGTCATCTGGCTGCTGGTCTATGGGCCGCCGCATCTTCATTCGGCATCCGATCGATCGGTGCCTGCCAACAATATCGATACTGGAGCCAACAAATGAGCCAGTCCAAATCCGCTAGCATCATGGATGCCAGCATCCTGTGGCCCGCCATTGGCGGGGCCTTCAAGAAATTGAACCCGCGCACCCTGATCAAGAATCCGGTGATGTTCGTCGTCGCCGTCGTCTCGGCGCTGACATCAGTTCTGTTCGTCAGGGATCTCATCACCGGTGGCGGTGATTTCAAGTTCACGCTGCAGATCATCATCTGGCTGTGGTTCACCGTGCTGTTCGCCAACTTCGCCGAAGCGGTTGCTGAAGGCCGCGGCAAGGCGCAGGCCGACTCGCTGCGCAAGGCGCGCACCGAGACCCAGGCCAAGCTTCTGGCCGGCGAGGACCGGACCAAGTTCAAGCTTGTGCCCGGCACCAGCCTGAAGGTCGGCGACATCGTGCTGGTCGAAGCCGGCGACATCATCCCGTCGGATGGCGAGGTGATCGAAGGCGTGGCCTCGGTCAACGAAGCGGCGATCACCGGCGAGTCGGCCCCCGTCATCCGCGAATCCGGCGGCGACCGTTCGGCGGTCACCGGCGGTACGCAGGTGCTGTCCGACTGGATCCGCCTGCGCATTACCGCCGCCTCCGGCCACACCTTCCTCGACCGCATGATCTCGCTGGTCGAAGGTGCCGAACGCCAGAAGACGCCGAACGAGATCGCGCTCAACATCCTGCTGGTCGGCATGACGCTGATCTTCGTGCTGGCCACCGCGACCATCCCGAGCTTTGCCTCCTATTCGGGCGGCTATATCTCGGTGACCGTGCTCGTCGCCCTGTTCGTCACGCTGATCCCGACCACCATCGGCGCACTGCTGTCGGCGATCGGCATCGCCGGCATGGACCGCCTGGTGCGCTTCAATGTGCTGGCGATGTCCGGCCGTGCCGTCGAGGCCGCCGGCGATGTCGACACGCTGCTGCTCGACAAGACCGGTACCATCACGCTCGGCAACCGCCAGGCGACGGAATTCCGTCCGGTCAAGGGCGTCACGGAACAGGAACTGGCCGACGCGGCGCAACTCGCCTCGCTCGCCGACGAAACGCCGGAAGGCCGCTCGATCGTCGTCCTGGCCAAGGAGAAATACGGCATCCGCGCCCGTGACATGGCAACGCTGCACGCAACCTTCGTTCCCTTCACCGCACAGACCCGCATGAGCGGCGTCGATGTCGACGGCTCGTCGGTGCGCAAGGGCGCGGTCGATTCCGTGCTTGCCCATGTCAACCAGTCGACGGTCGCTGCCCACGGCACGCGTCCAAGCAGCGAGTCCGTCAGGGATCTCCAGGCGATCGCCGACGAGGTCGCCAAGTCCGGCGGCACGCCGCTGGCGGTCGAGCGCGACGGGCGCCTGCTCGGCGTCGTCCATCTCAAGGACATCGTCAAGGGCGGCATCAGCGAACGCTTCACGGAACTGCGCCGCATGGGCATCCGCACGGTGATGATCACCGGCGACAATCCGTTGACGGCCGCCGCGATCGCGGCGGAGGCTGGCGTCGATGACTTCCTTGCCCAGGCGACGCCCGAGGACAAGCTGAAGCTCATCCGCGACGAACAGGCCAAGGGCAAGCTGGTTGCCATGTGCGGCGACGGCACCAATGACGCGCCGGCCCTTGCCCAGGCCGATGTCGGCGTTGCCATGAACACCGGCACGGTCGCCGCGCGCGAAGCCGGCAACATGATCGATCTCGACAGCGATCCGACCAAGCTCATCGAGATCGTCGAGATCGGCAAGGCTCTCTTGATGACGCGCGGCTCGCTGACGACCTTCTCGATCGCCAACGACGTTGCCAAGTACTTTGCCATCATCCCGGCCATGTTCGCGGTCTTCTATGTCGCGCCGGGGCAGACCACCGGCCCGCTGCAGGCGCTCAACATCATGCATCTGGCGACGCCGCAGAGCGCCATCCTGTCGGCGATCATCTTCAACGCGCTGATCATCATCGCGCTGATCCCGCTGTCGCTGAAAGGCGTCAAGTATCGTGCCATCGGCGCCGGCGCGCTGCTCAGCCGCAACCTGCTGGTCTACGGCCTCGGCGGCATCATCGTCCCCTTCGTCGGCATCAAGGCGATCGACATGATCGTCACCGCCCTCGGCCTCGCTTAAGGATTACGTCCATGCTCACCCAGATAAGACCCGCGATCATCATGATCGTCTTCTTCACGGTCCTGACCGGCCTGATCTATCCGATCGGCATGACCGGCATTGCCCAGGCGCTGTTTCCGCGCCAGGCCAATGGCAGCCTGATCGAGAAGGACGGCAAGGTCATCGGCTCCGAGCTGATCGGCCAGGGCTTTGCCAGCGACAAGTATTTCCATGGCCGGATTTCGGCGGCCGGCAGCAACGGCTACGACGCCACCGCCTCCGGCGGCACCAATCTCGGCCCGACCAATCCCAAGCTGATCGAGCGCATCAAGGGCGACGCCGACAAGCTGAAGGCGGAGAATCCGAGCCAGCCAATTCCGATGGATATGGTGACGTCATCGGGCAGCGGCCTCGATCCTCACATCAGCCCGGAAGCCGCTTATTTCCAGGTCCCCCGCGTGGCCAAGGCCAGGGGCATCGACGAAGCCAAGGTCAAGGCGCTTGTCGACGGTCAGGTCGAGAGCAGGGAACTCGGCTTCATGGGAGAGCCGGTGGTCAATGTTCTGGCGCTCAACCTGGCGCTGGACGCCGCTAAGTAGTTGATGGCGAGGGCCGGGGATCGACAGCATCCCCGGACCTCTCCATGATCGATCCTGATGCCGGACGACCGAAGCAACGAAAACAGACCTTCCCCCGACGCGCTGCTCGAGCACGCCGAGCGGGAGGGACGCGGCCGTCTGCGGATATTCCTTGGCGCGGCACCAGGTGTCGGCAAGACCTACGAAATGCTGATGTCGGGCCGTGCCAGGCTGGCCGACGGCATCGATGTGGTGATCGGCGTCGTCGAGACGCATGGCCGCAAGGAAACCCAGGCCCTGGTCGAGGGTTATGAAATCATTCCCCGCCGCAAGGTGGACTACAAGGGGCGCATGCTCGACGAGATGGATATCGACGCCATCCTTGCCCGGCGCCCGGCGCTGGTTCTCGTCGATGAACTCGCCCACACCAACGCGCCCGGCAGCCGCCACCCCAAGCGCTATCTCGATGTCCAGGAAATCCTGACGCAAGGCATCGATGTCTACACGACGCTCAATGTCCAGCATGTCGAAAGCCTGAACGATGTCGTCGCCCAGATCACCAAGGTCAGGGTCCGCGAGACGGTTCCCGACTCAATCATCGACCAGGCCGACGATGTCGAGATCATCGATCTTACCCCCGACGACCTGATCAAGCGGCTCGAGGAAGGCAAGGTCTACTTCCCCAACACCGCCCAGCGCGCCATCGAGAACTATTTCTCGCCCGGCAATCTGACGGCGCTCAGGGAACTGGCGCTGCGCCGCACCGCGCAGCGCGTCGACGATCAGTTGCTGATCCATATGCAGGCCCATGCCATTCCCGGACCGTGGGCCGCAGGCGAAAGGGTCCTCGTCTGCCTCGACGCGCGCCCGGGCGGAGCGGCCCGCATCCGCTATGCGCGCCGGCTGGCCGACCGGCTGCGTGCCCCATGGACGGCACTGCATGTCGACAGCGCTCGCTCGGCCAGCATGGCCGAGGAGGACAAGGACCGGCTCGCAAACAATTTGCGCCTCGCTCAACAGCTTGGTGCCGAGGTGACGACCATTCCGGGTCAGAATGTGGCGCAAGACATCGTGCGCTATGCGACGGCGAACAATTTTACCCATATCGTGGTCGGCCGGCCGACCCGGTCGCGCTGGCGCGAATTGATCGAAGGCTCGCTGACCTATGATCTCATCCGCAATGCCGGCGACATCAGCGTCCATGTCATTTCGGGAACCGAGCGCAACGAGGCGGCGCCGAGAAGCGTCAAGCCGGCGGACGAGCAGTGGCAGTTCGAGATCTGGCCCTATCTCAAGGCCACGGCCTTTGTCGCCGGCTCGCTCGCCTTTGCCGTCCTGCTCGATCAGTTTCTCGATGTTCGCAACCTCGCGATCATCTTCCTCATCGGGGTGCTGGCGTCGGCGGTGACCGGCGGTCTGTGGCCGGCTCTGTACGCCTGTCTCGCCAGCGCCCTAGCCTTCAACTATTTCTTCCTCGAGCCGCGCTACACGCTGACGATCCGGGATCCGGAGAGCATTGTCGCGCTCGGCGTGTTCCTGGTCGTCGCCGTCATTGCCAGCAATCTGACGGTGCGCGTGCAGCGCCAGGCGATCGCCGCCCGCTCGCGGGCGCGGGCCACGGAGGACATCTATCTCTTTTCCAAGAAGCTCGCCGGTGCCGGCACGCTCGACGACGTGCTGTGGGCCACCGCCTTCCAGATCGCCTCGATGCTGAAGCTGCGGGTGGTGCTGCTCCTGCCCGAAGACGGCACCATCACCGTCAAGGCCGGCTATCCGCCCGACGACACGCTGGCCGAGGCCGACATCGCCGCCGCCCGCTGGGCCTGGGAGCACAATCGCGCCGCCGGGCGCGGCGCCGACACGCTGCCTGGCGCCAAGCGCCTCTATCTTCCGTTGCGGACAGGACGCACGGCAATCGGTGTCGTCGGCCTCGACAATGACAAACAGGGCCCGCTGCTGACGCCCGAACAGCAGCGCCTGCTCGACGCGCTCGCCGACCAGGCAGCGGTCGCCATCGAGCGCATCCAGCTGGTCGCCGATGTCGACCGGGCCAAGCTCCTGGCCGAGGCCGATCGGCTGCGCTCGGCGCTGCTGACCTCCATTTCGCATGATCTGAAGACGCCACTCGCAGCCATCATGGGCGCGGCCGGCACGCTGCGGGAATTCTCAGCCGCACTTCCCGAAGAGGATCGGGCGGAGCTGCTGACGACCGTGCTCGACGAATCCGAGCGGCTGAACCGCTTCATCGCCAATTTGCTCGATATGACCAAGATCGAGTCCGGCGCAATGGAGCCGAACTTCGCTTTCCATTATGTCGGCGACATTGTCGGCTCCGCCTTGCAGAGGGCGAGGAAAATCATAGGCGAGCACAAGACCGAGGTGGATATCCCGGCGGATTTGCCGATGTTGAAAGTCGATCCCGTCCTGTTCGAGCAGGCGCTGTTCAATCTCCTCGACAATGCGGCGAAATACGCGCCGGCAGGCTCGACGATCCGCGTGCAGGGTTGGACCGACAATGGCTCCGTCATCCTGCAGATCATGGATGAGGGGCCGGGCATTCCCCCCGGTGACCTGGAACGGATTTTCGACACGTTCTACCGGGTGCGCAAGCGCGACCAGGTTCGCGCCGGCACCGGGCTCGGCCTGTCTATCTGCCGCGGCTTCATCGAGGCGATGGGGGGCACGATCACGGCGGCAAACCGAACCGACCGTTCGGGCGCGGTTTTCACCATCAACATGCCGAAGCCGACGAACCCGCCCGATCTCAGCGCCGTCACTACGGACGACAATGATGTGGATGATTTGGCATGACCAACGCGAATGTCAGGATATTGGTTGTCGATGACGAGCCGCCGATCCGCAAACTGCTTCGGGTCGGCCTCGGCAGCCAGGGCTATGCGGTCAGCGAGGCGCCGAACGCCAAGGCGGCGATCGAATTGATGGACCAGGAAAAGCCGGACCTGGTGCTGCTCGATCTCGGCCTGCCCGGCATGAGCGGCCACGAGCTGTTGCGCAAATGGCGCGACGATGGCCTCGACATTCCCGTCGTCATTCTCTCCAGCCGCACCGACGAGGCCGGCATCGTCCAGGCTCTCGAACTCGGCGCCGACGACTATGTCACCAAGCCGTTTGGCATGAACGAACTGGTGGCGCGCATCCGCGTGGCGCTGCGGCACAAGTTCCAGCAACAGGGCGAGAAGCCTGTATTCCAGAGCGGCGACCTCAGCGTCGATCTGGTCAAGCGCATCGTCAAGGTCGACGGCAAGGAGATAAAACTCTCGCCGAAGGAATACGACATATTGCGCATCCTGGTGCAGCATGCCGGCAAGGTGCTGACCCACCATTTCATCCTGAAACAGATCTGGGGCGACACGACCGACGTGCAATATCTCAGGGTCTATGTCAGGCAGCTCAGGCAGAAGATCGAGAAGACCCCCGATCAGCCGCACCACATCACCACCGAGACCGGTGTCGGCTATCGGCTGCGTGTGGTCGAGTGAGACAGTCCCATAATTGAATCTGCGTCAGCCGATGGCTTCCAGTGGCCGGTTTGGCGTCGCTGACGCCCGCAAGGCCGCCAGGCAGCCGAGAAGGCCGAGCGGCACGAAGGCGAGGAACAGCCAGCTCGCGACGTTGGCTGCGGCGTCGTGGTTCAGGCCTTGTGAAAAGCCGCTGGCATTGGCGACGATGCCGGCAAGGGCGGCACCCACGGCATAGCCGATGCGCTGCATGGTCGGCACCGCGGCCGAGGCGATGGTTTGTTCGTCGTCCGGAGCGGAGGCGACGATGACGCGGGTCAGGAACGGCCAGGCAATGCCGAAGCCACCGCCCTGCAACAGGGCGCAGACCAGGATAAGCGGGATCGAGCCCAGCGGTATCGTGTAGGCAAAGCCGGCTATGCCCGCCGCGATCATCAGAGCGCCGGCGACAATGATCAGCCGCTCACGCTGCGGCGGGGCGTTGGCGACGAGGATCGAGAGGATCGACCAGGCGATCGATTCGGCGGCGATGATGTAGCCGGTGGTCAAGAGCGGAATGTCGTGCAGGCTGGTCAAAAGCAGCGGTCCATAGACGCCGAAGGAGCAGGTCGCGACCGAAAAGGCGGCGACCATGGTCATGCCGGCGCCGACCGGTGTGCGCCACGAGAACAGCCGCGACGGGAAAAGCCGCGAGCGCGGCTTCAGCGCGTCGATGGTGAAGAACAGCGCCAGGCCGGCGAGGCCAAGCACGATCAGCAGCGAAGAGCGCAGCACGGCGATGTCGACGCCGGCCGAGGCGATCAGCACCACGGCGACGGCAAGGCAGGCAAGGGCGGCGAACGGGAAGGGCGGCACCTTGCCCGCGCTTGCGCTCGGTCGCGTCGCCTCCGGCGTGTTCAGCACCAGGAAGCTGGCCAGTGCCATGGCCGTGCCGCCGAGGGTGAAGACGCCGAAGGCCCAACGCCATGACAGCAATTCCGTCATGATCGCGCCCAGCAACGGGCCGCTGAACGCCGCGACGCCCCAGATCGCCGACATGATGCCGAAAAGCTGCGGCCAGATGGCGCGCGAGAACAGCCGCTCGACCGAGACGAAAGCCAGCGACACCAGTGCGCCGCCACCCAGCCCCTCGATCAGGCGGCCGGCCAGGAACAATTGCATGGAAGGCGAGGTGGCGCAGATCAGCGCCCCGGCCGCATAGAGCAGGGCCGCGACCACCATGTTGGTGCGCAAGGCCACATAGCTCACCAGCCGTCCGGCCGCGGCACCGGCGACGATGGCGCCGAGCTCGTAGATCGCCAGCGACCAGCCGACGAGCTGCACACCGGCCAGTTCACCGACCATGGCCGGCATGACGGTCGCCACCATGGTCTCGTTGGTGGCGTGCAGCAGGATGCCGAGGCTGATGAAGCAGAAGCGCGCCAGATCGCCGCTCGCCCACAATGCGCGCCAGTCGACCCTGTTTGTGCTGATTTCAGTCATGTCCACCCCAGTCCTGCATATCTCGATGCCGGCGCATGGCACCAGAAGCCAGCAAGGGTTTCCGGCAGGACCATGCGCAGCAACAACGCCGGATAGCGTGCCATCGAGGTGCTGGTCCGGTCGGGGTGGGCTTGTAGAACCTCAACCGCAGTTGAGTTCAAGCGGTTTTTTCAAGAGATCAGTTCTCGGTGCTGCGCAGTTGGAACTGGCTGACACCGACGGCGAGATTGATGCCGGTCTGCGTCTGCAGGCTGAGCGGCTGGAGGGTGAAGGACTGCGACGGGCCGCCGACCAGCAGATTGGCGCCGGCGCCGACGGCGGCCGTCACCTCGGCGCTGGCACCGATATAGTCGCCGGCCAGCGCACCGGGCGCGTAGATGTTTTTCAGCGGCGTCAGCACCAGCCATCGCATCACCGCCTGCTTTGTCGTGCCGATGTCGAGGCCGTATTTGTTGACGGCGCCGAAATAGGCTTCCGGTGCGAAGCTCTTGTCGGTCGGCGTGAAGGTGCAGCTCAGATCCTTGCTCGAGCCGAAGATGAAGCCGGTGCCGCCCGATATGGCGCATTCAAGCGTGCCGAGCTCGATGCCGCGGTCCTGCGCCTGCGCCACGCCGGCAAGCACGGTTGCGATCACGGCAGCGGCGATGGCTGTCTTCTGCATACTGTTCCCCTAGAGCGGTTCGTAACCGCTCTATCCCTTGTTTAGAGCAATTCCGGACGGAAAACCGCCTCACACTTTTCTTGGAATTGCTCAGAAAATAAAACGGCGCGGAACCATCTTATCCGGTTCCGCGCCGCAGGGTAGAGAGGAGCGCATGGCTCCGTGAAATCAAATCACTTGAGCGAGTGGATCAGCTCAAGCGAGGTCACAGCGACAGCGAGATTGACGCCGGTCTGTGCCTGGACGCTGAGCGGCTCCAGCATGAAGGCGCTGTCGAAGCCGCCGACCAGCAGATTGGCGCCGCCGCCGGTGACCACGCTCGCCTCGGCGTTGACGCCGTAATAGCTGCCGGCAAGGTCACCCGCGTCGCGGTCGCGGGTTGCGGCAAAAACCGCCCAGACGAGCTGGCCCTGATGTGTCTGCCCGAGATCGACGCCGATCTTGGAGATGACGCCGGTGTAAATCTCCGACGGGCCATGGTGATAGGGACGGAAGACGCAGGACACGCCCTTGTTGGAAGCGACGATGTAGGCGGTGCCGCCATCGATGGTGCAGTCGAGCGTGCCGAGCTGCAGCTTGCCGGCGCTGGCCGGGGCGGCAGCGAATACGGTCGTTGCAAGGGCAGCGGCGCAGACGAGTTTCTTGATCATGGGGAGGGTCCTTTCGCAAATCGCTTGGAAATAACGGCTAGAGTGGCCAGACCGTTCCGTCGAAAACTTGGCATGAACAAGGCAAGGGTTAACAGCTTGCTGCGGGGGTTAACGCGCGGTTGCCGGATTGGCGGCGATATCCAGCGCGGCGTGTCCTTTCGGACACGCAAACGACCGGTAATGCTTAGCCGGATCTGCCGAACCCCGGATCTGCCAAAGCCATGTCAGCTGACGCGGGCGAGACCGTCCTTGGCCGGCTGGTAGCTGGGGTTGAGGCGCACGGCTTCGCGATAGGATTTCGCCGCCTTCGCCTTGTCGCCGCGCCGCTCGTAGATCAGCGCCTGGTTGGCCCAGGCCTCGGCGTTCTGGCCGTCGAGCTTGATGGCCATGTTGAAGTCGGAGAAGGCATTGTCCTCGTCGCCGGTCGCCAGATAGGAGAGGCCACGGCCGTTGTAGGGTTCGGCGGCATCCGGCGCCAGCGAGATGGCGGTCGAGAAATCCTCGATGGCGAATTTGTGCTGGCCCTGGCTCTGATAGATCAGGCCGCGATTGTGGTAGGCGCGGGCGTCCGTCGTGTCGAGCTGGATCGCCTTCTGGAAGTCGCTGAAGGCGTCCTGGGTGCGGCCGGCCTTGCGGTAGAGATTGCCGCGGCCGATATAGGCGGCGTCATAGTTGCCGTTGATCTGGATCGAGCGGTTGTAGTCCGCGAGAGCGGCTTCCTGGTTGCCGAGGAAGCGCTGGATGAGCGCGCGGTTCGAATAGGCCTGGTAGAAATTCGGATTGAGCTGGATCGCCTGGTTGAAGTCCTTGAGCGCCGCCTGGTACTGGCCGCCGCGGCCATAGGCCGAGCCGCGCACATTGTAGCCTTCGGGATCCTGGGGATTGCGCTGGATCACCGCCGACAGCGAGGAGATGTTCTCGCTCGACCCTTGCGCCTTGTCGATGTTGTTGAACTCGCCAGTCGGGCCTGATGTCTGGCAGCCCGCCAGCACCAGTCCGGAAAGCAGGGCCGCTGTCAGGGCGAAACCACGCAATGCGGTCCCGCGCTCCACGCTCGTTGCGTTCATGTCTGCCCTGTCCTCACTTGCGCCGCGTCGTTCAGGTCCGGATCCCCCCTCCGGGCCGGGTCACAATCAAAACAAAAAGGTGGCGGCGATTCCGCATCGCGCCACCTCTAGTATCCTTCGAAAAGGACGAAAAATAGGCGTTAGAACCGCGGCGGACGCGGCGCACCACCTGCACCGCCGGCGGCGCCAGCAGCAACCGGGCGCGGCGTCATCGGCAGCAGGCCTTCGCGCTGTGCGCGCTTGCGGGCCAGCTTGCGGGCGCGGCGAACGGCTTCAGCCTTTTCACGGGCGCGCTTTTCGGAAGGCTTCTCGTAGTGGCCGCGCATCTTCATTTCGCGGAAAATGCCTTCGCGCTGCATCTTCTTCTTGAGCGCGCGAAGCGCCTGATCAACGTTATTGTCGCGGACGAGTACCTGCACGGGCAATCCTGTCTTTCGGGTTTGATATCATCAGGCAAGCGGCCATAGCCACTAGCCTCCGCGGCGGTCGACACCACGAATTGTGGCGGCTGATAGCAGAATCAGGCTGCGCTGTCCACAGTCGAAATGCAGGACAACAGCCAAATTGCCACGGTAGGCCCAAGATAGGGCGCCAGCTACGCCGTGGCCAGATGCAGCCGTTCGAAATCCTCGAAGAATTCGCCGTAGTCGCAGGTGATCTCCTCGCCCGCGGCAATGTCGCGCGTCGCGGTGGCGCCGCCATATTGCGAAAAATCGGTGTTCGGCGTCGCCGAATGGTTCATGAAGCGGCCATTGTCGACCTCATAGACCATGAAACCCGGCCGATCCGGGCTCGGATAGGCATAGCGGTCGAGCAATTCCTTCAGAGGCTGCGGCGCGGCCTTGTATTTGTCCATCGGAATCAGCCGGTCGAAATCCGGGTCGAGGCGCCAGATCGAGGCGCCTTTCCGGATCGGCTCGGCGGCGAACATGCCGACGCCCTCGATTACGCTCGCGGCCACATAGGTTCGGATCAGCATCATGGTTTCGGGACCCGTTTCGACGACAAAACGGAATCGCCAAATCGGGCGGAAAAAGCAAGACCGGCTGCCTGCGTCAAAGCGGTGAACCGGCCTGTTCGTTGCAAAAAACCTTCACGTCCGGTTGATCGAGACGCCGCCATCGGCAAACAGCGCGGTTCCCGTGGTGAAGCTCGAGGCGTCGGAGGCGAGATAAAGCGCCGAACGGGCAATCTCCTCCGGCTGTGCCATACGCTTCAAGGCATGGATGCCTTCGACGAAAGCGCGGGCTTCGGGCGTGGTCGTCGTCGCGCCCGGCGTGTCCGTGCCGCCCGGCAGCAATGCGTTGACGCGTAGGCCTTTCGGCCCGTACTCGGCGGCCAGAACTTGTGTCAGGCCGATCAGGCCGGCCTTGGCTGCGGCGTAGGCGGCCATGCCCGGCATGCCGGCAGTGTAGCCGACAAAGCTCGACGTGAAGATCAATGAGCCGCCGCCGCGTTCCAGTATCGCCGGTATCTGGTACTTCGCACCGAGAAAGGCGCTGGTCAGGTTGATGTCCATGGTCTCGTGCCATGTCTTCGGCAACATCTCCGGTATCGGACCCATAAGGCCGACGGCACCGGCATTGTTGAAGGCGATGTCGAGGCCGCCGAAGCTTTCGACCGCCAGATCGACAAGCGCCTTCGCATAGGCTTCGTCCCTGACGTCGCCGGCAAGGGCGACGGCCGTGCCTTCTGCGTCTGATATCTCGGCGACCAGCGTGTCGAGTTCGGCCTGGCGGCGGGCGGAGACGACAATCCTTGCCCCTTCCTCGGCGAAGAGTTTTGCGGTGGCGCGGCCAATGCCGGAACTGGCGCCGGTGACGATGGCGATCTTGTTGGCGAGTGCGAGCATGTTTTGCATCCTTTTTCGCGCCGGTCTCGCCGGCAACTGGGATGCTTGGTCGCAGATGGAGCAGGTCGGAGCCACCCGATACCTGCACAGGTCGCGTCGTTCCGAACTATTGCTTCAGCAGCCAACCGAGCCGGTCGAGTGAAAATGCGTAGCTGATGGTGATGAGCAGGGCGACAACGATGCCCGTGGTGGTGTAGCCGGCGGCGTAGAATCCGGCAGTACCGCCGAACAGGATGACCAATTCGAGCATCAGCCGCACCGCGCCCGGCACAGGCACCGGTGCGCGACCCGATCGGCTTGGGTCGTCGAGCACCGCGAAAGTGCCCCACAGCACGGCCGCAATGAGCGGCAGGGCCAATGCGAGGATCCAGCGCCACCATCCTTCGGAGAGGTTCCAGCCCGCTATGCCGAGGCCGAGCAAGGCGGCAAGCTCCAACAGGAAGCGCAACGTCAAATTCCACCAGGCGTTGCCCATATTCGTCCTCCGCAGTTTTGCGGCAGGCAATGTGGCTGAAGGCGGCTATGAGAGCCAGCCCACGTGCGTCTTTTTCGTTGCGGCGCAAAACGGCAAGCGCCGTCGCAAACAGCGCAAGGGTGGAAGCGCGGTTTCGCTAGTGATACACCTCGCGCGCCGGGGCCGACTGAACGCCCTGCCGCCATTTGCGAGGCCAGGACGTTGAAAAAATATTCGGTATTCGCCATCGCCCGCGAGGCCATGCGCGGCCACAAGGGCTGGGAGGAGCAGTGGTCTTCGCCTGAGCCGAAGAAGGAATACGACGTCATCATCGTCGGCGCCGGCGGCCATGGCCTGGCCACCGCCTATTATCTCGCCACGGTGCACGGCATCACCAATGTCGCGGTGCTGGAAAAGGGCTGGCTCGGCGGCGGCAACACCGGCCGCAACACCACCATCATCCGCTCCAACTATCTCTATGACGAGAGCGCAGGGATCTACGACCATGCGCTGAAGCTGTGGGATGGGCTCTCCCAGGAGCTCAACTACAACGTCATGTACTCGGCGCGCGGCGTCATGATGCTGGCGCACAATGTGCACGACATCCAGGTGTTGAAGCGCCATGTCCACGCCAACCGGTTGAACGGCATCGACAATGAATGGCTGTCGCCGGAGCAGGCGAAGGAATTCTGCCCACCGCTGAATATCTCCAAAGATGCGCGCTATCCGGTCGTCGGTGCGGCCCTGCAGCGCCGCGGCGGCACGGCGCGCCACGATGCCGTCGCCTGGGGCTATGCACGCGGCGCCTCGGCGCGCGGCGTCCACATTATCCAGAATTGCGAAGTCACCGGCGTCAAGCGCGCCCCGAACGGCGCGGTCATGGGTGTCGACACGACGCGTGGCTTCATCGGCGCCAAGAAGGTTGGTGTTGTCGCCGCCGGTCACTCCTCGGTGATCATGAACATGGCCGGCGTGCGCATGCCGCTGGAAAGCTATCCGCTGCAGGCGCTGGTGTCGGAGCCGATCAAGCCCGTCGTGCCTTGCGTGGTGATGTCGAACACCGTGCACGCCTATATCTCGCAGTCCGACAAGGGCGAACTGGTGATCGGCGCCGGCACCGACCAGTACGTCTCCTATTCGCAGACCGGCGGCCTGCACATTCTTCAGCACACGCTGGACGCCATCTGCGAGATGTTCCCGATCTTCACGCGCATGAAAATGCTGCGTTCGTGGGGCGGCATCGTCGACGTCACGCCGGACCGTTCGCCGATCCTGGCCAAGACGCCGGTGCCCGGCCTCTATGTCAATTGCGGCTGGGGCACGGGCGGCTTCAAGGCGACGCCGGGTTCTGGCCATGTCTTTGCCCACACCATCGCCAAGGACGATCCGCATCCGATCAACGCGCCCTTCACCATCGAGCGCTTCCGCACCGGCCGCCTCATCGACGAGGCGGCAGCGGCGGCGGTGGCGCACTGATGGCCGTCGAGAGGCTTTGCAACCAACCGGCCATCGGCCACGGCGAATTGTAGGAACGAACAGAATGCTTCTCATCCGCTGCCCCTATTGCGAGGAAGAGCGCCCGGAGCTCGAATTCCGCAATGCCGGCGAGGCACATATCGCGCGCTCGGCCAACATTGCGGGCGAGAGCGACGACGATTTTGAAAAGTTCTTCTTCATCCGCTCCAATCCCAAGGGCATCATCTATGAGCGCTGGCGGCACATGCATGGCTGCGCGCGCTTCTTCAACGCGGTGCGCGATACCGTCACGGACAAGTTCGTCATGACCTACAAGGCCGGCGAACCCAAACCCGCCAAGCTGCCGGGAGCTTCAAAATGAGCGGCGCGTTCCGCATCCCGAGAGCCGGTCGCCTCAGCCAGGCCAAGACCGCGCGCTTCAGCTTCGACGGCCAGTCCTATACCGGCATCGAGGGCGACACGCTGGCCTCCGCACTGCTTGCCAATGGCGTGCATCTGGTCGGCCGCTCGTTCAAGTACCACCGGCCGCGCGGCTTCCTGTCCGCCGGCGCGGAAGAGCCCAATGCGCTGGTGCAGATCGTGCGTGATGATGCGCGCAAGACGCCCAATGTCCGCGCCACCGTGCAGGAACTCTATGACGGGCTCGCCGCCAATTCGCAGAACCGCTGGCCGTCGCTGTCCTTCGACGTCGGCGCGGTCAACGACCTGGCATCGCCGATGTTTTCGGCCGGCTTCTACTACAAGACCTTCATGTGGCCGAAGGCGGCCTGGAAGAGCCTTTACGAACCCAAGATCCGTGAAGCCGCCGGCCTTGGCGTTTCGCCTGACAAGCCCGATCCCGACCACTATTCCTCGCGCTATGCGCATTGCGATGTGCTGGTGCTGGGCGGCGGTGCCGCCGGGCTCGCGGCGGCATTGGCGGCGGCCGAGACCGGCGTGCGCGTCATCCTCGCCGACGAGCAGGCCGAGTTCGGCGGCAGTCTGCGTTTCGAGACCGGGGCGAAGATCGACGGCCAGGACGGTTTTTCCTGGGCGCAAGCGGCGATCGCCAGGCTGAGGACGATGGACAATGTCCGCGTGCTCTCGCGCACGACGGCGTTCGGTTACTACGCGCAGAATTTCGTCGGCCTGGTCGAGCGCGTCAGCGATCATCTGAAGGCTCCCGGCCATGATTTGCCGCGCGAGCGGCTGTGGCAGGTGCGTGCCAAGCGCGTGGTGCTGGCCTCGGGCGCCATCGAGCGCCACATGGTGTTCGCCAACAATGACCGGCCCGGCATCATGCTGGCCGGCGCGGCGCGCACCTTCCTCAACCAGTATGGCGTGGCGGTCGGCAGGAATGTCGGCGTCTACACCGCCAATGATTCCGCCTACGCGGCGGCGATTGACCTGAAGAAGGCCGGCGTCAATGTCGCGGCGATGGTCGATCTGCGCGACAACCCGACAGGCCCGGTTATCGACGAGGCGCGGGCGCTGGGCATCGAGATCAATTTCGGCCGCGCGGTGATCCGCGCCGGCGGCAAGTTGCGGGTATCCTCGATGACCGTGCAGCCGAAGAATGGCGGCGGCGAGCGCACTATTGCCGTCGATGCGATCCTGATGTCGGCCGGCTGGACGCCGTCGGTGCATCTGTTCTCGCAGTCGCGCGGCAAGGTCGCCTTCAACGACGAGACCAAGCGCTTCGTGCCGGGTACCTATGCACAGGACTGCGTCTCGGTCGGCGCCTGCAACGGCACTGACGGGCTGTCGGCGACTGTCGACGAAGCCTATGCGGCTGGCGCTAAGGCGGCCAAGGATGCCGGCGCCAAGGATTCCAGCGTTAAGGCGGGCAAGGGCACCAAGCCGAAGGTCGACGCCTCGGAAAGCTGGTCGCGCGGCATGCTGGGTGCGGCACCCGGCGCCGGCCCGGACACGACGGTGAAGGCCTTTGTCGATTTCCAGAACGACGTCACCGCCAAGGATATCCGCCAGGCGGTGCATGAGGGCATGCGCTCGATCGAGCACGTCAAGCGCTTCACCACCAACGGCATGGCGACCGACCAGGGCAAGACCTCCAACATGCACGGCCTGGCGATTGCCGCCGAGACGCTGGGCAAGCCGATCCCCGAAGTCGGGCTCACCACTTTCCGCGCGCCCTACACGCCGGTGACCTTCGGCGCCATCGTCAGCCATGCGCGCGGGCCGCTGTTCGATCCGACTCGCAAGACGGCAATCCATCCCTGGGCCGAAGCGCAAGGCGCGGTGTTCGAGGATGTCGGTCAGTGGAAGCGCGCCTGGTATTTCCCGAAGGCCGGCGAGGACATGCATAAGGCTGTCGACCGCGAATGTGTCGCGGTGCGCACCAATGCCGGCCTGTTCGACGCCTCGACGCTCGGCAAGATCGAAGTCGTCGGGCCGGACGCCGCCAAGTTCATGGAACTGCTCTATACCAATCCGTGGGAGAAGCTGGAGCCCGGCCGCTGCCGCTATGGCATCATGCTGCGCGAGGACGGCTTCATCTATGATGACGGCGTCGTCGGCCGGCTGGCGCCGGACCGTTTCCATGTGACGACGACGACGGGCGGCGCGCCGCGCGTCATGAACCACATGGAGGATTATCTCCAGACCGAGTTCCCGCATCTCAATGTCTGGCTGACCTCGATCACCGAGCAGTGGGCGGTCATCGCCGTGCAAGGGCCGAAGTCGCGCGACATCATCGCTCCGCTGGTCGAAGGCATCGATATGTCCGACGAGGGGCTGCCGCATATGTCGGTGCGCGAAGGCAAGATCTGCGGCGTGCCGACCAGGCTGTTCCGCATGTCGTTCACCGGTGAGCGCGGCTTCGAGGTCAATGTGCCGGCGGATTACGGCCAGGCGGTGTGGGAAGCGCTGTGGGCCGAAGGCCAGAAGCATGGCGCTGCCGCTTACGGCACCGAGGCGATGCACGTGCTGCGGGCTGAGAAGGGCTACATCATCGTTGGCCAGGACACGGACGGCACGGTGACGCCGAACGACGCCGGTCTCGACTGGGCGGTCGGCAAGAAGAAGACTGACTTCGTCGGCATCCGCGGCCTGACGCGGCCGGACCTGGTCGCCAAGGGCCGCAAGCAGCTGGTTGGTCTCAAGACTAAGGACCCGAAGGTAGTGCTGGAAGAGGGCGCGCAGATCGTCGAGGATCCCAAGCAGCCGATCCCGATGAAGATGATCGGCCATGTCACCTCAAGCTACTGGTCACAGAATTGCGGCCGCTCCATCGCGCTGGCGCTGGTTGCCGGCGGCCGCGACCGCATGGGCGACACGCTCTATGTGCCGATGCCGAATGGGGTGATCGAGGTGGAGGTTACCGGCATGGTGTTCTTCGATGAGACGGGAGGGCGCCTCAATGGCTAAGGCTGCCGCGAAAAAAGCAACAACCACCGCAACGCCCTCCGTCGAGCGCCGCCCGGCACTGGCTGGACGCACCGTGTCCGCGACTGGTGTCAAGGTCGAGGTGCTGCCGCCGGCGGAGCGCATCTCGTTGCGCGCCCCGGAGGCTTCGCTCGCTGCCCTGTCGAAGGCGCTTGGCCTGGCCTTGCCGAAGAAGCCGAAGACTTCGACGTCGAAGGCGGGCCGCACCGCGCTGTGGCTCGGCCCTGACGAATGGCTGGTCATCGACGAGGCAGGCAACGACCCACTCGCCGATTGCGCAGGGGTTGCCGCGCTGCATTCGGCGGTCGGCATTTCACACCGCAACATCGCGATCTCTGTCACCGGTCCGGCGGCCGAAGCCGCGATCAATTCGGGCTGCCCGCAGGACCTGTCGCTCGACGCCTTCCCGGTGGGGGCGGCCTCGCGCACCATTCTCGGCAAGGCCGAGATCGTGCTGTTGCGCACCGCCGCCGACACCTTCCGGGTGGAGTGCTGGCGTTCCTTCTCGGACTATGTCTTTACTTTCCTGTCCGAGGGAGCCCGCGACGCTGCTGGCTGACCCCGGAACGTTTGCCGCCCGCATCCGTTGTGCGGCAACAGGTCGAGGGAGAAATGCCGATGCCATCAAAGTCCGCGCCGAAGTTGCCGGTGAAAAAGACATCGGCCGTCCGCTCGCTTGAGCATGAGCAACACGAAGCGCCAAGCGCCGAACAGGAACTCGAGGAAGGCCTCGAGGACACCTTTCCGGCCAGCGATCCGGTCTCCATCACCAGTTCGGCGATCCCCGGCGCGCCCGCCAAGCCGGGCAAGGCCAAGACCGTCCCCGGGCGCAAACCCCGCAAGCCCTGATTTTCCGCAATTTTAGCTGAAGGCATCTTCCCAAGGCATCGTCAGTTGAGATATTCAAAGCGCTTTGGAGAGGAAAAAATGCCTGTTAAAGCTGTCGTCTGGGGCGAGAACGTCCATGAGCAGACCAATGCCGCCGTGCGTGACCTCTATCCCCTAACCATGCATGGCACGATTGCCGCGGCGCTCAACCAGGACAAGGGCATCGAGGCGACCACTGCTACCTTGCAGGAACCCGAGCACGGCCTGAGCGAAAAGCGCCTTGCCGGCACCGATGTCCTGCTGTGGTGGGGCCATGCGGCCCATGGCGAGGTCAAGGACGAGATCGTCGACCGCGTGCAGAAGCGGGTCTGGGAAGGTATGGGGCTGATCGTGCTGCATTCCGGCCATTACTCGAAAATCTTCAAGCGGCTGATGGGCACGCCCTGTTCGCTGAAGTGGCGCGAGGCGGGCGAGCGCGAGCGGGTCTGGGCGATCAACCGCAGTCATCCGATCGCGCAAGGCATCGGCGAATGCCTGGAGATCGGCGAGACGGAAATGTATGGCGAGCCGTTCGCGGTGCCGGAGCCGCTGGAGACGGTGTTTGTCTCCTGGTACGAGGGCGGCGAGGTGTTCCGCTCGGGGCTGACCTACCAGCGCGGCGCGGGAAAGATCTTCTATTTCTCACCCGGCCACGAGACCTATCCGATCTATCACAATGAAGGCGTGCAGCAGGTGCTGCGCAACGCCGTGCACTGGGCGCACAACCCGGCGCCCGCATGGGCCGGCATCACCAATGCGCCGAACGTGCCGACGGACAAGGCCAAGGAGAAGATCGTCCAGAAGGGCCTGCGCCTGCATGCCGACGGCGACAAGGGCCTGAGTTGATGGGGGTTGAGTTAATGGGGGACCTGATCTGATGCATCGCCTGCTCTTGCTCGGCACCGGCTGGATCGCCGGACATCATATCGAAGAGTTCGCAAAGGTTCCTGGCTGCAGCATTGTCGCCTGTGTCGATCAGCTGCCTGGCCGCGCGGCGGCGTTTGCCGCCGCCAACGAGATCGGCGTTTCTTTCGAGAGCCTTGAAGCGGCGATCGCCTGGGGCGATTTCGACGCCGCCATCAACGCCACTCCGGACGGTGTGCACAAGGCGACGACGCTGGCGCTGCTTGCCGCGGGAAAACATGTCTTTTGCGAAAAGCCGCTGGCGCCGAACCATGCCGATGCGCTTGCCATGACCGAAGCGGCCGAGGCCGCCGGCCTCGTCAACATGGTCAATCTCACCTACCGCAACTCACCAGCGATCCAGGAAGCACGGCGTCTGGTGTTGGCGGGCGCGATCGGCGAATTGCGCCATGTCGAGGCGAGCTACAAGCAGAGCTGGCTGGTCAGCAAATCCTGGGGTGACTGGCGCGTCGAGGACAAATGGCTGTGGCGCCTGTCGAGCCGGCACGGTTCGACCGGGGTTCTGGGCGATGTCGGCATCCACATCCTGGACTTCGCCACCTATGGCGCGGCCCAGGACATCGTCAGCCTGCACGCCGATCTGGTGACGTTTCCGAAGGCCGAGGGCGATCGGATCGGCGACTATGTGCTGGACGCCAATGACAGTGTGGCGATGACGGCGCGGCTGACATCCGGCGCGCTGGCGACGATCATGGCGAGCCGCTACACAACCGGCCATGGCAATGATTTGTCGCTGGCGCTGCATGGCACCAAGGGAGCGCTCAAGGTCGAGACCGATGGCAAGGCGGCACGGCTGTCGGCGTGCCTGGGAGAGGATGTCGATGTTCAGCTCTGGCGAGAGCTCGCCCTGCCGGAAACCAAGCGCAACGCCCAGCGTTTTGTCGACGCGCTGGATGCCGGGCAGAATGGCGCCTCGTCCTTCCGGCGCGCCGCCGACATGCAGAGGCTGATCGACGCGGCCGTTGAAAGTTCAGCGGCCAGACTGCCGGTTACGCTCGGCTGACATCTGGCCACCGCAGCGATTGGCAGCCTTCGCTCAAAGCCGGGGCTAGACAGTCCGCCCATGCCCGGGGAAACCCCGGGCGGCATGCACTCGAAACTCAGAACGCGTTCGGCACGATCCACGGGTTGATGCTAATGCCGAGGCTCGGGCCTTTGCCTTCAGCGGTGTTTTCCGTGGCGCCCTTTTTCTCGACCGAGCCGGTCGAGGCGCAATCGAGCTTCACATTGGTCTTGGTGTCGACGCAGGTCGCGACCGGCACGTGCTTGACCGGCTGGGTGCTGCTGGCGGCGAAGGCCGAACCGGAAAGGGCCAACACGGCGGCGAGGGTGAGGAGGGTCTTTTTCATTGTCAGTCTCCGTTTTCGACGGTTGAATTTCTTCCGTACATGTACGGTATCACGTACAGATACGACCGCCGATCGCGAAGTTCAAGTCAAGATCGTACGTGTACGATAAATTTTTTGTTAACCAAGAAATTGCCCTCGGTTTGGTGGGAAGGGGTGGCGAGGAAGTGTGGAAACGAAGGAGATGTCGTTCAGCCGTCGACCGGAGTCTCGGTCAATGGCGGCACGTTCTGCGTGCTAAGCGCGGCCATCTGGAAATCGCACATCCGCTTCACGAAGGCATACGGGTCACCGAAGGGATAGAACGGGAAGGTGATCAGCAGCGAGATCGTGCCGTGGCCAACCGCCCACAGCATGGTGGCGATGGCGCGCGGGTCGCCCTGCAGCTTGCCGGCGGCGACGCAAGCTTCGACCCGGGTGATCAGCGCCTTCATCGCCGGGTTGGCCTCGTGCATTTCTTGAAAACTCCGGCCTTCCGGCGGCCTCGTCTTCTCGGTCATGAAGACAGTGCGATATTCATTGGGATTGCCGAGCCCGAAAGCGGCATATTCGGTCATCACCGCCTGCAAGGCTTCGATCGGATCATCTGACGAGTGCTCCTCGATGCGGCGGGCCAGCGTCTCGAACGCATCTTCGGCAAGTGCAAACAGAATGTCCTGCTTGTCGGCGAAATAGGAATAGACCGACATCGGCGCATAGCCGACCCGCTTGGCCAGTTTGCGGATGGTCAGGCCCTCATAGCCTTCTTCCTGGACGAGCTTGTGCGCGGCTTCGACCAGTTCGGAGCGCAATTCGGCTTTTTGTTTTTCGCGGCGTTTCTGGACGCTCGGCGGCAAAATCTGGTGCCTTCGTTTGGTTGGTGCCTGGCCAAATTATATACGCTGTACGGTAACGAACAAGGGCATGGGAAGTTCCCAAGCGGCATGGCAGTGAGATCTTGCGGTCAGATGGCGCCGACGCCGCCGTCGATGGCCAGCGCGTGGCCGGTCATGAAGGAATTGGCCGGGTCGGCGGCGAACAGGATGGCGGTGATGATTTCGTCGACTTCCGCTACGCGTTTCATCGGCACGCCGCGTGTCAGTTCGGCCAATGCCTCTGCCTCCGGCGCGCCGGATACGCGCACGAAGCTGTCCACCATCGCCGTCCTGGTGTGGGCAGGGCAGATGGCGTTGATGCGCACACCCTTGGTCGCGTATTCGGCCGCCGCCGACTTGGTCAACCCGACGACGCCATGTTTGGCTGCCGCTTAGACCGAGAGCTTTGGCGCGCCGACCAGCCCGGCAACCGAGGCGATGTTGACGATAGCGCCGGCCTTGGCCGTAGCCTTGAACTGCCGTTCCATCTGCGGGATCTGGTGCCTCATGGCATAGAAGACGCCGAGCAGGTCGATCTCGATCACGCGGCGGGCTTCGTCCGACGGCACCTGCGGCAGGCGCACGAAACTCTGGACGATACCGGCATTGTTGATGGCGACATCCAGGCGGCCGAATCTTTCGACCGCCAGCCCGACCAGATCCTCCGACAGTTTCTCGTCGGCGATGTTGCCGGCCAGGATCGCCGTCTCGGCTGGCAAGGTCGCGGCAAGATCGGCGAGTGCCTTTTCGTCGATGTCCGACAGCACCAGCCGGGCGCCCTCGGCGGCAAAGCCTTTGGCGGCACCACGGCCTAGCCCGCCGGCGGCACCCGTGATCAGCACCGTTGCTCCGTCAAAGCGGCCCATTACGCCTCCCTATCGATCAGTCTTGCGGCAAGATGCGAAAGCAGCTTCACCGCCTCGCCATAGGTTCTGGCCTTTTCGGGATTGGAGGCATTGCCGTCCAGCGCGCGCTTGTAGACACCCTGGCAGATCGCCGCCAACCGGAAGAAGGAGAAGGCGAGGAAGAAGGTCCAGTTGCCGATGCCGGTGAGCCCGCGCCGCCGGCAATAGGCGGCGACATAGTCTTCTTCGGAGGGCAGGCCGATTGCCCCACGGTCTACGCCGCCCAGGCCGCGAAAGCCGGAGGCATGCGGCAGGCGCCATTGCATGCACTGATAGGCGATGTCGGAGAAAGGATGGCCCAGCGTCGACAACTCCCAGTCGAGCACCGCTTTGACCCTTGGCTGGTCCGGCGCGAAGATCAGATTGTCCAGCCGGTAATCGCCATGCACCAGCGATATCAGGCCGTCGTCTGCGGGCATGTGCGTTTCCAGCCAGGCGATCAGCTGGTCCATGTCGGCAATGCTGCCGGTTTCCGAGGCGCGGTACTGGCTGGTCCAGCGCGCCAGCTGCCGTTCGAAATAATTGCCTGGCCGGCCGAAATCGCCGAGACCCACGGCCTCGACATCGACATCATGCAGGGCCGCGAGCGTGCCGTTCATGGCGTCATAGATCGCAGCGCGCTCATGGTTGTCGCGCGCTTCCGGCAGCGCCGGATCCCAGAAGATGCGGCCATCGAGGAAATCCATGACATAGAACATGCGGCCGATCGGCGAGTCCTCCGCCGACAGATGCAGCATTTCGGGCACCGGCACGGCGGTGCCGGCAAGCGCCTTCATCACCCGGAATTCGCGGTCGACCTGATGCGCCGATTTCAGCAAATGCCCCGGCGGCTTGGCGCGCAGCACGTAGCGGCCGCTGGCCGCCGTCAGGAGATAGGTCGGGTTGGACTGGCCGGATTTGAACTTTTCGATTGCAGCGAGCCCGGAAAAGCCGGGGATTTCCGCCTCGAGGTAAGGCGCAAGCGCTGCCTGGTCGAGCGCGTTGGCGTCGCTCATGCGGTCTCGGGCTGACGTTCGATCAGGGTGAGCGTCAGCCAGCGGGCGGTTAGCGCCGGTTTCTTCGAGCCCTCGATCTCGATCGTCACGTCATGCGCGGTCTGCACCCAGCCCGACGGCCTGACCTTGACGTCGGCCAGCACGAAATGGGTGCGGATGCGCGCACCAGTCTTCACCGGCGCCAGGAAGCGCAGCGAATCGAAGCCATGGTTGACGCCCATCTTGCCGTTTTCCAGCGGTGGCATGGTCTCGAAGGTCATTGCCGAGAGCAGCGACAGCGACAGGAAGCCATGCGCGATGGTGCCGCCGAACGGCGTCTCGCGCTTGGCCCGCTCGGGGTCGCAGTGGATGAACTGGTGGTCGTCGGTGGCGTCGGCAAACTGGTCTATCATGCGTTGCGTCACCACCCGCCACGGTGAGACGCCAACTTCCTTGCCGACACTGGCCAGAAGCACATCGAGACTGATCGGTTCCACGCTCATGTCCTCCAGTTCACCTCCAGCTTCTACGGCCGGAAAATGTCATTCCTTGAACAAGGTCAATCCATGCTGCACCGACTGCCCGCCGTCGATCGGCAGGATGGCGCCGGTGACATAGCTGCCTGCACGGCTGCACAAATAGAGCGTTGCGCCGGCAATGTCATCCGGTGCGCCGATACGGCCGATCGGAACATGATTGCCGACATGCCTGGCCTGTTCATCCGTACCGGTCGCAAACGCCGTCATGCGGCTCTGGAAGGGGCCGGGGGCGAAGGCGTTGACGGTGATGCGACGTGCGGCGAACTCCAGCGCCAAGGTGCGTGTTAAATGATGCACGGCAGCCTTGGAGGCGGTGTAGGAATAGGCATCGTCGGCCAGCGGTTGCGTGCCCATCACCGAACCCAGATTGATCACCCGGGCCGGGTCGGCGTCGCTGGCGGCGGCTTCGAGTAGCGGCAGCAATTCGCGCGTCAGGTGGAAGACCGCGGTGACATTGACGCCAAGCACCTTGGCCCAAGCCGAATAAGGGAAGCTTTCCAGCGGCGCACCCCAGGAAACGCCGGCATTGTTGATCAGAATATCGAGTTTGCCGGTCCGCGCCTTGACCTCGGCGACGAGTGCGGCGATGCCAGCCTCGCTGGAAACGTCGCCGGCAAAGCCATCGGCGCGGCCGGCGGCGCCAAGCCCGTTCAATTCATTGGCGACCTTGATGCAATCCTCGCCCTTGCGCGAAGCGATCATGACGCTGGCGCCGGCCTTGACCAGCGCGGTCGCCGCCATGCGGCCGATACCGGTTGCCGCTCCCGTCACCAGCGCGGTCTTGCCGGCCACCGAAAACAGCTCGTCGAGATAGGCCATTCCAATCCTCCGCGCTCTGCCTCGACATGCGGGCAAACAGTTCGCGTTGACAAGGCTATCCGAAGTACGGTCATCCTTGCCACGGGTAAAATGCCGGGCCTCTATGAAGGGTTAGCGACCGATGACGGAGATGAATCTCGGCATGACCGAGCGGCTGAAGCCGATCCACGCGCGCGTCGCGGCCATGGTGCGTGACGAGATCATGCCGCTCGACAAGGAATTTTTGGGCGAGGTGGGCAAGGAAGGCGACCGCTGGGTCTACACGGCACGGCAAGCCGAGATCCTCGAAGGGCTGAAGAAGACGGCACGAGAACGTGGCCTGTGGAATTTCTGGCTGACCGGCTCGGAACGCGGCTATGGCCTGTCCACCGTCGAATACGCTTATCTCGCCGAGGAGATGGGCAAGGCGCATCTCGGCGCCGAGACCTTCAACTGCTCGGCGCCCGATACCGGCAATATGGAGGTGCTGGAACGCTATGGCTCGGCCGACCACAAGAAAACATGGCTTGAACCGCTGCTCGACGGCAAGATCCGCTCGGCCTATCTGATGACCGAGCCTGATGTCGCCTCGTCCGACGCCACTAACATTGCCATGCGCTGCGAGCGGCAAGGCGACGACTATGTGCTCAATGGCGAGAAATGGTGGGCGTCGGGCGCCGGCGATCCACGCTGCGCCATCTACATCGTCATGGTGCGGACCGGCGGCGATGATGAGCCGCAGCACCGCCGCCATTCGATGATCCTGGTGCCTTCGGACACGAAAGGCGTGACCAAGGTCCGCGCCATGCAGGTCTATGGCGACGATGACGCACCGCACGGCCATATGCACCTTCGCTTCGACAATGTCAGGGTACCGGCCTCGAACCTGATCCTCGGCGAGGGCAGGGGGTTCGAGATCGCGCAGGGCCGGCTTGGCCCCGGCCGCATCCATCACTGCATGCGCGCCATCGGCCAGGCCGAGATGGCGCTGGAGATGCTGTGCCAGCGTTCCGTGCGCCGCGAAGCCTTCGGCCAGAAGCTGGCGAAACTCGGTGCCAATTTCGACATCATCGCCGAATGCCGGATGGAGATTGAGATGGCCCGGCTGCTGTGTCTCAAGGCGGCCTGGATGATCGACCAGGGCGATGCGCGCGCTGCGGCCCCTTGGATCAGCCAGATCAAGGTCATAGCGCCGCGTGTCGCGCTGAGGATCACCGACGAGGCCGTACAGATGTTCGGTGCGCAAGGCATCAGCCAGGACACGCCGCTGGCGCGCTCGTGGACGCATCTGAGGACATTGCGCCTCGCCGACGGGCCTGACGCCGTGCATCGCCGGCAGGTGGCGCGGACGGAGCTGAAGAAATACACGCAGGAGAAAGTCTGAGCTCTAAGCTCGGCCCGCCGCATACGGTCTTTCCGCCGCAACCAAGGAGTGTCACCGATGACCATTCCCTCCGAAATGAAGGCGTTGCTCCTGGTCGGCGACGGCTACACCAAGACGCCGAGCGGCAGTGTACTCGAGGCGATGGAGCCCTATCTCGAGCCGGGCAGCATCGCTGTGCCGGCGCCTGGACCGACACAAGTGCTGATCAAGGTGAGCCTGGCTTCGATCAACCCATCCGACGTCGCCTTCATCAAGGGCCAATACGGCCAGCCGCGCGCCAAGGGCCGGCCGGCCGGCTTCGAGGGCGTCGGTACCGTCGCCGCCGCAGGTGACGAACCTTATCCCAAAAGCCTCGTCGGCAAGCGCGTCGCCTTCGCCACCGGCCTCAGCAACTGGGGTTCGTGGGCCGACTATGCCGTCGCCGAGGCGGCGGCATGCATTCCGCTGCTCGACACGGTTCGTGACGAGGATGGTGCGGCGATGATCGTCAATCCGCTCACCGCGATCGCCATGTTCGACATCGTCAAACAGGAGGGCGAAAAGGCCTTCATCATGACCGCCGGCGCCAGCCAGCTCTGCAAGCTGATCATCGGCCTGGCCAAGGAAGAGGGCTTTCGGCCCATCGTCACCGTGCGCCGCGATGAGCAGATCGAGCTTCTGAAAGAGATCGGCGCTGCCCATGTGCTGAACGAGAAGGCGCCGGATTTCGAGGCCACGCTGCGCGAGGTGATGAAGGCCGAACAACCGCGCATCTTCCTCGACGCGGTCACCGGGCCGCTGGCTTCGGCCATCTTCCATGCGATGCCGAAACGGGCACGCTGGATCATCTATGGCCGGCTCGACACGGACGCGACCATCATCCGTGAACCCGGCCAGTTGATCTTCCAGCACAAGCACATCGAAGGTTTTTGGCTGAGCGAATGGATGCGCCAATCTAGAGATCGGCGTGGTCCAGCGATCCTGGAAGCGCAGAAGCGTTTTTCCGACGGGCGCTGGTCGACTGACGTGACCGCGGTCGTGCCGCTCGCCGAGGCCATCGAGCGGGTCCCGGCCGAACTGGCCAAGCCCAACGGCAAGGTTTTTATCCGGCCTTGACGCTATTCGAAGCGGCGGTGGAAGCGCGAATACGAGGCTTTCGGAGGTCTCGTTTCAGCCAGGCCGTCGCAGTGCCAGACCGTCCGCGGCGGCGCGTCGACTTGATGGCCGCGTCTTTCAGCCCCCTATGCCACGCCGCTTTGTCCGTGATATGCCGCCGCCATCGAATGCCGGGACTGAGCCTGTTCCGGGTGTTGTGGGGTGTCTTGATGACGATGTCCAAGCCGGTTTTCGACCGTTTGGGACTTGGCCTTTGGATCGGAGCGTTTCTGGTCGTTCTTGTCCTCGTCCTGTTGGCGCCTGACACGCGCAGCGTGCTGTCGGCCTACAGATATGGCAGCCAGGAATTTCTCGCCGGGCGACCGCTCTACAACATCCAGTCCGAGATGGGGTATCTCTACGCGCCGGCCTTTGCCGCGCTCTATGTTCCGCTGTTCAAGCTCGGGCCGCATCTGGGCGGCCTGCTGTGGCATATTATCGGCTTCGCGGTGCTGACCTTCGCCGCGATGCGGCAGGTGCGCAAGCTCGGCGGCGGGGAATTGCCGTGGCTGCTTTCCTTCGGGCTGTTCCTTGCCCTGCCGATGGCGCTGGGGGCGATCCGCAACGGCCAGGCAACGATCCTGTTGACCGGCGCCTGCTGGCTTCTCACTTTGTCGGCGCTCGAAGGTCGGCGCGCCGAAACCTTCTTCTGGGCTTCGCTTGCCATCATCGCCAAGCCAACCGCGATCATCATGCTGTTGTTGGTAGGTGCCCTGCGCCTGCGGCTGATCCCGGTGCTGGTGCTGGCGGTGCTGTTCGTGCTCGCGTTACCTTATGCTTTCGCTCCCGCCAGCTATCTCAACGACCAGTATCGTGTCTTTGCCGAGATGTTGACCTCGATGGCTGTCGACAACACCAGCCACTTTGTTCCCACCGACTTCACGGCGCCATTCACCAAAATCGGGCTGCCCCTCCCGGAATTCGGTGCCACGATCGTGCGTGTCGTCATGGCCCTGTTCACGCTTTCCGCGGTCATCTGGTTCGACCGCAAACTCGAACGCGGGACGGCCGGTCTCGCCATCTTCCTGACGGCGACGTTCTACATGTGCGTCTTCAACCCGCGCGTCGAGCCCAACACCTATGCCATGATCGCCGTGCCTGCCGGTCTCGCTATCGCCTTGTTGTGGCGCGAGGAACGAGGCGGTGTCCTGGCCTCGGTGCTGGCGGTGACCCTGTTCCTTACAGGGCTAACCGGCGTCGAACGCCATATCCAAGATTTGACGTATCCCTGGTTCCGACCGATCACCGTCACGGTTATCGCCGGTTCCCTGATCTGGTGGTTCTGGGCGAAAGCACGAGACAAGGTGACGCGAGACAAGGTGATGAATGAAAGGCCTGTCGCAAATGGCTGAGTCGCGGCCTGTTCTCGATATCGTGGCGCCGTTCTTCAACGAGGCGCAGTCGGCGTCGGCGTTTGCCGCATTGCTCGATAAGCTCGAAGCCACAGTGGCGCAGCGCTTCGGCATGGCTGTCCACAAGATCCTGGTCGACGACGGCAGCCGTGACGATAGCGCCGAGCGGTTTTCGCAGGCGCTGTCGGGCTCCTGGGAGATCGTGCGGCTCAGCCGCAATTTCGGCAAGGAGGTCGCGGTGCTCGCCGGCCTCGACCAGTCGCGCGGCGACATGGCGCTGGTCATGGATGCCGACCTCCAGCATTCGATGGACACCAGCCTGAAGATGATCGCCGAGCTGGTGGAAAACCGCGATATCGATGTCGTCTACGCGCAGAACGACCGCCGCGAGGCGAGCTGGCGACGCAGCCAACTGGCGAAGCTGTTCTACAGCCTGATCAACAGCAGCCAGCGTTTCGACATTCCGGAGAATGCGGGAGATTTTCGCGTCATGCGTGGCGCCGTGGTGCGCGCGCTGACGAGCCTGCGCGACAAGCGGCGCTTCAACAAGGGCCTGTTCGCCTGGGCCGGCTTCCGCCAGAAAGCCATACAATATTCGCCGGAAAGCCGCGCTGTCGGCACGTCGAAATGGAGCCGGCTCAACCTGATCGCCTTCTCGCTGGAAGGGTTTACGTCGTTTTCCGTTATCCCGCTGCGCATCATCAGCCTGAGCGGGATGCTGGCGGCGCTGGCGGGCATCATCTACGGAGCCAAAGTGTTCTTCGAGGTGCTGTTCTACGGTATCGCCGTCCCCGGCTATCCCAGCCTCATGGTCGCCGTCGTCCTGCTCGGCGGCCTCAACCTCACCTTGCTCGGCCTGATCGGCGAATATGTCTGGGTGACGCTTTCGGAAAGCAAGGACCGGCCGGTCTATATCGTGCGCGATGTCGTGCGCGGCGAAGTTCCGGACAGGCCGCCTGGCGTGCCCGGCGCATGACGCGGCGCATCCGCCTGATCGCCGATGACTATGGCCTGGCTCCCGGCGTTTCCGCCGGGATTCTCCACCTGCTCGATCGCGGCCGGCTGACCGGCACCAGCTGCATGACCGGCTTTCCGGAATGGCCTGATGCGGCGACGCGGATAAAGCCGCTGTGCGGCCGCGCGGCGGTCGGGCTGCACCTGACCCTCACCGACCAGCCTGCCGTCACCGGCCGGTCGAGCCTGGCGCCGGAAGGCCGGTTGCCGCCGCTGCGTTCGCTGGCATTGCCGGTGCTGCGCGGCAGCATTGACGAGCGGGATGTCCATGCCGAGCTCGACGCGCAGTACAGCCGCTTCGTCGAGGCGCTGGGTCGCCAACCTAACTTCATCGACGGGCACCAGCACGTGCATTTCCTGCCTGTCGTGCGCAGATGGCTGCGGGCGCATTTTTCGGAAGCGACCGCCAGGCCGGCGCTGCGCGGTGCGCCGGCGCTGGGCAATGCCGCCGTGGCCCCGAAAGTCGCGGCAATCGCGGCCGTGGCCGCCGGCTTCAACCGCTCTATGGCGCGCGCCGGCTTCACCCTTTTCGCGCCGCTCGCCGGCATCTATGACTGGCGGCAACCCGAGCGATTTGCCCCTGTTCTGCAAGCCGCCGTCGACGCACTGCCTGAACGAGGTCTGTTCATGTGCCATCCCGGCCATGTCGACGAGATGCTGCCGGCGCGCGACCCGATGCAAGGCGTGCGTGAGGTGGAGTTCGCGGTCCTGGCCTCGGACGCGTTCGGCGCGAGCCTCGCACGCGCCGGTGTCGAGATCATGGATGGCCAGGGATGAACGGCGCGGACCAGCCCCGACGTTCGACGGGCAGCAAGATCGTCCGCTTTGCCATCGTCGGACTGGTCAACACGGCCATCGACCTTGCGGGCTTCTTCGTGCTGCTCAAGCTGCATGTCCCGCCGCTCCCGGCCAATGTCACCTCCTGGTTCATTGCCGTCATCTTCTCTTTCACGGCCAACAGTTTGTGGTCGTTCGAGCGCGATCGAGCCATCCGGCTGCGCGATGCCTTTCTGCGCTTCGTCTCGCTGGGTGCGCTGATTTCGCTCGGCGTCTCCAGCCTTTCGCTCGCGCTGTTCGCCGGCATTGCCGGGGTGTGGCCGGCCAAGATCGGCGGTGTCATCGTGGCGGCGGTGCTGAATTTCCTCGCCGCGCGGTGGTCGATCGAAGGCCGGCTTTTGAGATAGGGCGCAATCTACTCCGCCGGCTCCATATTGGTGTGGGCGGCTTCTTCGAGTTCGCGCTTGAGGCGCGCTTCCTCATGGGTCTTCGGGGTGACGAAGCGGCCAAGCAGGAGATAGGCGACCGGCGTCAGGAACAGCGTCGAGATGGTGGCGAGCCCCAGTCCGCCGACGATCACCCAGCCGAGCGCCACGCGTGCCTCGGCACCCGCGCCCGCCGCCAGCACCAGCGGTACGCCGCCAAGTATGGTGCAGATCATCGTCATCATCACCGGCCGCAGGCGGATGATCGAGGCCTGCTCGATCGCCTCGCGGACGCCAAGCCCGCGGTCGCGCAGCTGGTTGGCGAATTCGACGATCAGGATGCCGTTCTTGGCCATGACGCCGACCAGGAGCACCAGGCCGATCTGGCTGTAGGCGTTGAGGCTGGTGCCGGAGAGCAGCAGCGCGAAGATGGCGCAGGCGAGGCCAAGCGGCACCGTCGCCATGATGATGACGGCGCTGACGAAGCTTTCGAACTGGGCGGCCAGCACCAGGAGGATGATGACCAGCGCGAAGCCGAAGATGGTGACCATGGCACTGTTGGTCTCGCCCAGCGTCGCGGCCTCGGCCAGCGGCAGGATGCGGCTGCCTGGCGGCAGCAGCGGCGTGGCGATTTCCTCGGCGCGGCTCAGCGCATCGCCCAGGGCGAAATTGCCGGAGAGGTTTGAGGTGATGGCCACCGATGGCTGCTGCTGTTCGCGCGACAGCGACGGCGGCACGGCGCGTTCGGTCAGCGTGGCGATGGTCGACATCGGCACGAAGCGGCCATCGGCAGTCTTCAGGAAGACATTTTCCAGATCGGTCGGATCGTTGATCGGATTGGTGGTCGAGACCAGCTTCACGCCATAGCTGCGGTCGGCGATGTAGACGTCGACGACGTCGTTGCCGTCGAGCATGGCCTGCATGGTGTTGGCGAGGCCTGATATGTCGATGCCGAGGTCGGAGGCACGCTCGCGGTCGATGGCGACGGCCAGCTGCGGTTGCGTCGGGTCGATCGACAGGCGCGGCGTCTGGAAGCGCGGGTCCTTCTGCATCTCGGCGATGATCTTGACCGCCGCGTCACCAAGCGCCTTGCGGTCGTTGCCGACCAGCGCGAACTGCAGGCCGTTGCCGGCGCCGCGGATGCCGAGGCTGTTGGGCTGCACCGGGAAGATGCGTACGCTCGGCACCTGCTTGGTCAGCTGGCTGATCTCGGCCATGATCTCCTGCTGGCTGCGGCTGCGCTCGTTCCATGGCGCCAGCGTCATCACCATGAAGCCGGAATTGTAGGAGCCGTTCTGGCCGGCATTCTCGAAGGTCGAACGGATCTCGCCGGAATCGCGCATCGGCTGGATCAGCTTCTCGATCTTCTGCATCTGCTGCGTCGTGTAATCGAGGCTGACGCCTTGCGGTGCATTGATGCGCAGCAGCACGGCCGCGCGATCCTCGGTCGGCGTCAGTTCCTGGCGGATGGTGCCGAACAGTGCGAAGGCGGTGCCGGCAAACAGCACCGCGACCAGAACCACGATCCAGGGCGCATGGAGGCAAGCGTGCAGGACCCGCTTGTAGGCGGCATTCAACGCGCCGCCGATACGGGCGCCGATGCCGTGGCCGCCTTCATGGTGGAGCGAGGCGCTGGTCAGCATGCGCGAGGCGAGCATCGGGCAAAGTGTCAGCGCCACCACGCAGGACAGAAGCACCGACATGGCAAGGACGAAGCCGAATTCGCGAAACAGGCCGCCGGTCTGGCCGGGCAGGAAGGAGATCGGCACGAAGACGGCGACCAGCGTCAGCGTCGTCGCAACGACGGCGAAGAACACTTCCTGCGCGCCGAGCACGGCGGCCGCGCGTGGCCCCATGCCCTCGTTGCGCCGTCGCACGATGTTTTCCAGGACAACGATGGCGTCGTCGACGACAAGGCCCGTCGCCAGCACCATGGCGAGCAGCGTCAGGATGTTGACCGAGAAGCCGGCCAGATAGATGGCGGCGATGGTGCCGATCATGGCGACCGGCATCGACAGGCCGGGGATCAGCGTGGCGCGCCAGTCGAGCAGGAAGATGTAGATGACGATCAGCACCATGGTGACCGACAGGCCGAGCGCGATCTCGACCTCGTGCACCGCGCCCTTGACGAAGACGGCGTCGTCGCTGGTGATCTTGATCGCCATGCCCTTGGGCAGGTTTTCCTGCAGTTTGGCGACGGCGGCCTGAACGCCGGTCGAGATGTCGAGCGTGTTCGATTCCGCCTGGCGGATGATGCCGATGCCGATGCCGGTCTTGCCATCCGAACGCAGCGTCGTCTGGCCGACATCGGGGCCGAGCGTGACGGTGGCGACGTCGCGGATGCGCGTCGTGCCGCCGATGATGATGTTTTCGAATTCCTCGGGCGTGGTCACGTCGGCCGTGGTGCGGACGATCAGGTCCTGGTTCGTCGTGGTGATCGAACCGGCCGGCGAATCGAAAGCGACCGAGGCAAGGGCTGCCCTGAGATCGGCGACGGTAAAGCCGAGGCTGGCGAGCTTGTTCTGATCGACGTCGATGCGGAAGATCTTGTCGCGGTCGCCATAGACCTGGACGTCGGCGACGCCGGGCACGGCGGCCAGTTCGTCCTCGATCTGGTCCTGGACGACGACCGTCATGTCCTGGATCGACATGTTGTCGGAGGTCACCGCCAGCCGCATCACCGCGTCGGAGTTGGCATCGGCCTTGACGATGCGCGGCGGGTCGGCGGTGTCCGGCATCTGGTTGGCGACGCGGCCGACGGCATCGCGCACATCGGAGGCGGCGACATTGAGATCGACGCCGTCGTTGAACTCGATGGTGACGCGGCTCGAGCCGAAGGAGGACGAAGACGAGATCGACTTGACGCCGGAGACGCGGGCAACGGCGCCCTCGATCGTGTCGGTCAGTTCGCGGTCGACGGTTTCGGCAGCGGCCCCTTCGAAGGTTGTCGAGACCGTGACCACGGCACGGTCGACGTCGGGCAGTTCGCGGATCTCGACGCCGTAGAAGGCGGCGAGGCCGGCAACCGCGATGAGGATGTTGAGCACGAAGGCCATGACCGGCCTGCGGATGAACAGGGCGGTGAAGCCGGTATCGCTGGCGGCGTTGACGGGTCCGGTCATGAGCCTTCGGCGGCGTTGGCGGCGCGCGGTTCCTGGCCGGCGATGCGGACCTCACCGCCCTCGCTGACGTTCTGCGTGCCTTCGGTGACGACCATGTCGCCGCTGTCGATCTCGGCGTCGATCAGCACTGTCTCGGTGTTGCGCTGGATGATGCGCACCGGCACGCGTTTGGCCTTGCCGTCCTCGATCTGCCAGACATAGGCGCCGTCCGATCCCCACAGGATCGCCAGCGGGCTGACGGCCGGATAGGTTTCGCCGGGGAATTTCATGATGATGGAGAACGACATGCCGGCGCGCAGCGAATCGGCGGGATTGGCGATCTTGGCCTTGACCAGCAGCGTGCGGCTCTTTTCGTCGATATGGTTGTCGATGGCCGAAATCGTGCCGGTATAGGCGTTGCTGGGATTGGCGATCGGCGTTGTCGTCAATTGCCCACCGACCTTGACCGCGGCGGCGAAACGCTCGGGCACCTGGAAATCGACGAGGATCGAGGAGCGGTCATCGAGCGTGGCGATCGCCGACTGGTTGGTGACGTAGTTGCCGGCCGAGATCGGCAGGATGCCGACAGTGCCAGCGATCGGAGCCAGAATGGAGCGGCGCTGCAGCGCAAGCTCGGCATCCTGAAGCGCCAGCTTGGCGCCTGCCAGCACCACTTCGGCGTCGGCAACGGCGACCGGCGTCGCGGCATTGGAGGCGCGCAGCGACTTGACGCGGTCAAGCTTGGATTGCGCATCCTGCAGAGCGAGCTTGGCCCGGTCCTGAGAGATGATCTCGGTTTCGGAATCAAGCGTGGCGATGATCTGCCCCTTGTCGACATGGGTACCGGATTCGACCAGCAGTTCGGCAAGGCGGCCGGAACTGTATGGATTGACGGTCACCGATGCGTTGGCGCGGCCGGTGCCGATTGCCTGGAGGCGGTCGTTGATGACAGCCGAGGCGGCCGGCGATGCAACGATGGTGGCAATCTGGGCGCCGTTGCGCCCCGGCTGCCGGGAACCAGCTGCCGCAGTGACCTTCGCTGCAGGCGTCGCGCCATAGGCCCAGTCGATGCCCCAGCGTGCCAGCACTTCGGGAGCGCCGGGGTAGAAGCGCGCCCACGCGGCCGCGGCGGCGACCACGACGACAAGCGCGAGGACAATCTGTTTCCAACCCGACATCGGCACTCCAGCGGCAAAAATCGTTCTGCCGGTTCCAAGTGGAAGCGGATGCAGCGACGACAAGGGCTGTGGGCCAAAACTGGCCACGACAGCCCCGATACCATCGGTTTATGGCAATTATCACGCAATCGTGCACATTAAATCGCGGTAACGTGATGTCCACACGCTTGATCAGGGGCGGATGCGTCTGCCCGGAGCCCGCTTAACGCAGCCCTTCCATTTCCCGAATACGCCGTGCACCGTCGGCCTCGAGCTGCCTGGTGACGGCGCCGATCAGCGTCTCGGCGACGACGAAAAGTGCTGCCGAGGAATCCCACGCGGAAGGCACAGCGGTTCGTCCGGCGATGACATGGCGGGCAAACCTGGCGATCGGCGACAGCCACTGGTCGGTGAACAGCACGATCTGGACGCCGCGCTGATGCGCCTTCTCGGCGAAGCGCACGAGGCTGTCCTGGTAGCGCCTGATGTCGAAGATCACCAGCACGTCGCGCTTGCCCATGTCGATCAGCCGGTCGCGCCACATGCTCTCCTGGCCGGCAAGGTGGAAGACGTCGGGCTGGATAACGGCGAGGTGGGCGGCCATATAGCGCGCCAGCGGGTCGGTGAAGCGGCCGCCGATGAGGAATGTCTTGCCGCGCCGGTCGGCAAGCCGTGCCGCGATGTCGGCAAGCTGCTTGTCCGAGAGGTGACGGAAGGTCTCGCGCATATTGTCGAGCGTTGCTTCCAGCATCGGCGAGACCGTGCCGCCGCCGGGCGAGGGCGGGTTGAGCGTCCGTATCGCCGGGGACTGCAGTTGCGCCGCCAGTTCGTCCTGCAGGCTCGACTGGAATTCCGGATAGTTCTGGAAGCCGAGCCGGGCCACGAAGCGCAGGATGGTCGGCGAGGAGACGCCGGCCGCGGTCGAGAATTCGGCGACCGTCTTCAGGCCGATCATCGGATAGCTCGCAATCAGCGTCTGCGCCGCGCGCCGTTCGCTGGCCGGCATCGTGCCGATGCGGTCGGCGATCAGTTCGGCAATGCTGGAAATCATCTTTTCCCCCACCCCTTGGCCCGGCCCATGAGATCGCATTTGACAAAGCCGGGTAAACTGTATGAAATCATCCATAGGGACGCAATGATACAAAATACGTAACATACGGTACAGCGCTCCCCGGGGACGGCAGGACTATGGAGACAGCGCGGCGTACCAGCCCTGCATCGCTTGATTCCGTGGGGGTGACGAACCCGCACGGATCGAGCCCCTTCGTGCTCACCTGCGATCACGCTTCCAATTTCCTGCCCGCCGAATTCGGCACGCTCGGTCTTGCCGCCGAAGACCTGTCTCGCCATATCGCCTGGGATCCGGGTGCGCTGCCGGTGGCAACGCGCATGGCGCATGCGCTCGATGCGACGCTGATCGAAACCCGCATTTCGCGTCTGGTCGTCGACTGCAACCGGCCGCTCGATGCGCCGGACCTGGTGCCGCCGGTCAGCGAAACGACAGCCATACCGGGCAATACCGGCCTGTCGGAAAAACAGCTTGCGGCGCGGGTCGCCCTGTCATGGCAGCCGTTTCACAGCACCATCGAACGCATCGTCGAGGAGCGGCTGGCGCGCGGCCAGGAGACCCGGCTGGTTTCCGTCCATTCGTTCACGCCTGTCTACAAGGGCCGCAACCGGCCCTGGCATATCGGCATCATCCACGATGACGATCAGCGGCTGGCGTCGCCGCTGATATCGGCGCTCAAGCGGCTTGCCGGCGTCACCGTCGGCGTCAACGAACCCTATTCACCCGCCGACCGCGTCTATTTCACGCTCGAACGGCATGCACGCTCGCGCGGGCTGCCCTGCGCTATGATCGAAATCCGCAACGATGAAATCTCCGGCGAGACCGGGCAGCAGAAATGGGCGGATCTGCTCACAGGCATTTTTTCGGATCTGGAGCCAGAGGAGGCCAGGGGCTCTCGATCAAGCGCAGTCGGAAAGTCAGCACAATCGGCCAGCTAAAAACAACAGGGGAATTCTGACATGACAACACCTGATCACTCTGACAAGTCGGAGGATACAAAGATCCTTCACAATATGGGCTACGCCCAGGAATTGGCTCGCCGCATGAGCGGCTTCTCCAACTTCGCCATTTCCTTCTCGATCATCTGCATTCTGGCCGGCGGCATCACGTCATTCCCGCTGGCCATGGCCACCGGCAGCGGTTTCGAGGCGACCATCGGCTGGGTCATCGGCGGTGTCTTTGCGCTCGTGGTCGCCGCTTCTCTCGGCCAGATTGGATCAGCCTATCCGACAGCCGGCGGCCTCTATCACTGGTCCTCAATCCTGGGCGGACGCGGCTGGGGCTGGGCCACGGCCTGGATCAACCTGCTCGGCCTAATCTTCGTCGTCGCCTCGGTGAATGTCGGCGTCTACTTGCTGTTTCAGGGGCTCGTCGCGGGCCCCATCTTCGGTTGGGACACATCGGGCTGGGGCTTCTGGCAGCAGACGGCGGCAGTCGTCTTGATTACTGTCACCCAAGGCCTCTTCAATCATCTCGGCATCAAGACGACGACGATGTTGACCGACTTTTCCGGCTACCTCATCCTTGTTGTTGCGGTCATCCTGACGCTGACCTTCCTGATCTGGGGCGCGCATGGCTTCGATCTTGCGCGGCTGACGACTTTCGTCAACACGACCGGCGATCTCGGTGGCGGCTATGTTCCGACAGCTCGCACCGCCCTCGTGGCCTTCCTGATCGGCCTTCTCTACCCGCTTTATACGATCACCGGCTTCGATGCCTCGGCGCATACGGCCGAGGAAACGCACAATGCCCGCGTTGCGGTGCCCAGAGGGATGATCCACGCGGTCCTGTGGTCTCTCGTCTTCGGGTTCGTCATGGCGGTCTCCTTCGTCCTGGCCAGCCCCGATCTCGTGGCGACCGCCAAGGACGGCGGCAATGCCTGGTTCAACCTGTTCAACAATCTGCCGGCGCCAACCTGGCTGAAGGCTTTGCTCGGCATCGCCATCGTGCTGTCGAACTATCTGTGCGCGCTGGCCGGCCTCACTTCGACCTCGCGCATGATCTTCGCCTTTTCGCGTGACGGAGGTCTGCCGGGGTCGTCTTTGTGGAAGCAGGTTTCGCCGACCTGGCGCACGCCCGTCCCGGCCATCTGGCTCGGCGTCGTGCTGTCGATTGCCGCCACGCTCTATTCGCCGGCTTTCGCGGCGCTGGCAGCTGGCTGCGCCCTCTTCCTCTATGTCTCCTACGCCATGCCGATCGCAGCCGGACTTCTCGCGGAGGGAAAGAGCTGGACCGAATTCGGGCCGTTCCGGCTCGGCATCTGGTCAAAGCCGTTCGCCGTCATCACGGTGCTTGGTGTTCTGGTGTTGATGTATGCCGGCATCCAGCCGCCCTTCGACATCCTGATCAACTATGCCATCGGTTTGATCGTTCTGCTCGTCGTTTTGTGGTTCGCCGTTGAGAACCGCCGCTTTCAGGGTCCGCCCATCGGCGAGGCGGCAATCGCCAAGCGCAGGGCGACCATTGCTGACGCCGAAAAGGCTGTCGGCGAATCCGCCTAAACAGCCAATCAAACCGTGGCGGGCTCGCTCGCCACGGTTTTTATTTCAGTTCAATGTGACAAGCCCGAAACGACAAGCGCTGGAGTGCCAAAAGAATGGCCGGAAATTTCTCGTTCGATCAGTTGAAGAAAGCGGTTTCCAGCGGTGAGATCGACACGGTGCTGGCCTGCATCGTCGACCTGCAGGGACGATTGGCCGGAAAGCGCTTCCTGGCGCAGTATTTCGTCGATTCCGCGCATGACGAAACGCATGGCTGCAACTATCTGCTGGCCGCCGACATCGATATGGAGCCGGTGCCAGGCTACAAGGCGGCAAGCTGGTCGAAGGGCTATGGCGACTTCGTCATGAAGCCGGATCTGGCGACGTTGCGGCGCATTCCTTGGCTGGAAAAGACGGCGCTGGTGATCTGCGACGTGCTCGACCACCACACCCATGACGACCTGCCGCATTCGCCGCGTGCTATCCTGAGGAAGCAGGTCAAGCGGCTGACGGAGCGCGGCTATATCGGCTACTTCGCCTCGGAGCTCGAATTCTATCTGTTCAACGAGACCTACGATTCCGCCCGCAAGAAGCATTGGCAGGGTCTCGACACCGCGTCGCCCTATATTGGCGACTACCAGATCGGCATCACCACCAAGGAAGAAGGCGTCATGCGCCGGCTTCGCAACGAGATGGATGCGGCCGGCATTCCGATCGAGAACTCCAAGGGCGAATGGGGCCCCGGCCAGGAAGAGATCAATGTGCGCTATGCCGAAGCGCTCGAGATGGCCGACCGCCACGTCATCCTGAAGAACGGCGCCAAGGAAATCGCCGAGTCCGAGGGCAAGGCGATTTCCTTCATGTCCAAGTACAATTACGGACTGGCCGGCAATTCCAGCCACATCCACAATTCGCTGTGGAGCGCCGACGGCAAGACGGCGCTGTTCTTCGACAAGAAGGCGGACTGGACGCTGTCGACGCTCGGCCAGCAATGGGGGGCGGGCCAGCTGAAATACGCCAAGGAGTTCACCTGGTTCCTGGCGCCCTACATCAACTCCTACAAACGCTTCCAGGCCGGCACCTTCGCGCCGACCAAGATCATGTGGAGCGAGGACAACCGCACCGCCGGCTTCCGCCTGTGCGGCGAGGGCACCAAGGGCATCCGCATGGAATGCCGTATCGGCGGCGCCGACCTCAACCCTTATCTCGCCTTCGCGGCGCTGATCGCCGCCGGCCTTGCCGGCATCGACGAGAAGCTCGAACTGCAGAAGCCCTTCGTCGGCGACGCCTATCAGGCCTCGCGCCTGCCCGAGATCCCCAAAACGCTGCGTGACGCCACCGAGACGCTGGCCAAGTCGAAGATGCTGAAAGAGGCGCTCGGCGAGGACGTGCTCGAACACTATGTCCACACAGCCAAGTGGGAGCAGTTCGAATACGACCGCCGCATTACGGATTGGGAACTGCACAGGGGGTTCGAGCGGTACTAAACTATGTCGGCGTCGCCCTCGCTTAGCCATCGTCCGAATGGCGGCGACGTCAAAATCAAGATTTCATGAAAGTGCGAGGACTGAAGGAATGACCGAAACGGTCAAGTTGATATCCCCCATCGATGGCTCGATCTATGCCGAGCGGCCCGTGGCTACGGACCAGGCGATCAATGCCGCTGTCGAGCGCGCCAAGGCGGCGCAGGAGAAATGGGCCGAGACGCCTATCGTCGAGCGCGGCAAGTACATGCTGGCGATGCTCGAAGCGCTGGTGGCGATGACCGACGAGATCGTGCCGGAGATCGCCTGGCAGATGGGGCGTCCGGTGCGCTATGGCGGCGAGTTCGGCGGCGTCAACGAGCGCACCAATTACATGGTCGAGATCGCGGAGGCGGCGCTAAAGTCGGTTCCCGCCTCCAACCCGAAGGACGGCTTCCGCCGCTACGTGAAAAAAGATCCGCTCGGCGTGGTCATGGTAATCGCGCCCTGGAATTACCCCTATCTCACTGCCGTCAACACCATCGTGCCGGCGCTGATGGCCGGCAACGCCGTCATCCTCAAGCATGCGGCGCAGACGCTGCTGGTCGGCGAGCGTTTTCAGCAGGCCTTCGACAAGGTGGGCCTGCCCAAGGGCGTGTTCCAGAATGTCGTGCTCAACCATGCCCAGACCGAAAAACTGCTCGGCTCGGGCAAGATCGACCATGTCAATTTCACCGGTTCGGTCGGCGGCGGCCGTGCCATCGAAAAGGCGGCGGCCGGCACCTTCATGACGCTTGGTCTCGAGCTTGGCGGCAAGGATCCGGCCTATGTGCTGCCCGACGCCAAGATGGACCACGCGGTCGCCAATCTGGTCGACGGCGCCTTCTACAATTCGGGCCAATGCTGCTGCGGCATCGAGCGCGTCTATGTGCATGAGAAGGTCTATGACGAGTTCGTCGAGGGCTTCATCGCCGAGACCAAGAACTATGTCGTCGGCAATCCACTGGAGCAAGCGACGACGATGGGGCCGATGGCGCAGGCGCGTTTCGCCGACCTGATCCGCGAGCAGAAGGCCGAGGCGCTGCGCAAGGGCGCCAAGGCGCACATCAACATGAAGGTGGCTAACGACAAGGCCGGCTCGCCCTATCTGGCACCGGAAGTGCTGACTGATGTCGACCACCAGATGAGCGTCATGCGCGAGGAAAGCTTTGGCCCAATCGTCGGCATCATGAAGGTGCGCAACGACGAAGAGGCGATCGCGCTGATGAACGACAGCCAATACGGACTGACAGCTTCGATCTGGACCAGAGATACCGAGCATGCGGTGGCGATCGGCAACCGCATCGAGACCGGTACGGTGTTCATGAACCGCTGCGACTATCTCGATCCGGCGCTGGTCTGGACCGGCGTCAAGGATACCGGCAAGGGTGCGGGACTGTCGGCCATCGGCTACGATAATCTGACCCGGCCGAAATCCTTCCACCTGCGCGAAGCCATCTGATTTTTGAAAGACAAGCAATGTCCAAGCTGATCTCCAAATGGAACTATCCCACCACCGTCCGCTTCGGCGCCGGCCGCATCAAGGAACTGCCAGAGGTGCTGGCGGCAACCGGCATCAAGCGGCCGCTATTCGTCACTGATCCGGGCCTGGCAAAGCTGCCGGTCGTCGCTTCGACGCTGAAGATCCTCGATGACGCCAAGGTGCCTTATGGCGTGTTTTCCGAGGTGAAGCCGAACCCGGTCGATTCCAACCTCACCGCCGGCATCGCCGTGTTCAAGAAGGGCAAGCATGACGGCGTCATCGCCTTCGGTGGCGGCTCGGCGCTCGATCTCGGCAAGCTGATCGCCTTCCAGGCCGGACAGACGCGGCCGGTGTGGGATTTCGAGGATGTCGGCGACTGGTGGACGCGCGCCAATTCCGATGCGATCGCCCCGATCATCGCGGTGCCGACCACGGCCGGCACCGGCTCGGAAGTAGGCCGCGCTGGCGTCATCACCAATGAGGCGACGCACACCAAAAAGGTCATCTTCCATCCGAAGCTTTTGCCGGCGATCGTCATCGCCGATCCGGAACTGTCGGTCGGCATGCCCGCTTTCATCACCGCCGGCACCGGCATGGATGCGCTTGCCCACTGCCTCGAAGCCTATTGCGCGCCGGGCTATCATCCGATGGCCGACGGCATCGCCGTCGAGGGTGTCCGGCTGGTGTTCGAGAACCTGCCCAAGGCCTATGCCAACGGCAAGGACCTTGTCGCGCGCGCCCATATGATGAGTGCGGCCGCCATGGGCGCCGCCGCCTTCCAGAAGGGACTGGGCGCCATCCATTCGCTGTCGCACCCGATCGGCGCGCTCTACGACACCCATCACGGCATGACCAACGCCGTGTTCATGCCCTATGTGCTGGCCTTCAACCGCGACTCCATCGAGGAGCGTATTGCCCGGCTCGCCGCCTATTGCGGCATCAAGGGCGGCTTCGACGGCTTCGCCAAGGCGATCATCAAGCTGCGCAAGGATCTGAAGGTGCCGCACGCGCTGCCGGGCCTCATCAAGGGGCTCGACATGGACAAGAAGCGCAAGGCGCTGATCGCGGACATGGCGGTGGTCGATCCGACCGCCGGCGGCAACCCGGTCAAGCTGACCAAGAAGGCGGCGCTGACGCTGCTGGAAAACGCTATCGCCGGCACGATCTGACGGCATTATCATTGCCGGAAATTGATCTGGAAAATCAGGGCAAACCAAGGGGGAAGGGATGAAAAGCAAGGCGGAAAGTGATTAGCCGGAAAAATAAGTGATGGCTAATTGCTACAGCCCGTTAAAAAGAGTTAACTTTTTCTGCTGCCGGCCAATGGTTTCATAAAGCTTTCATCTGGCTGTCACATGAAAACGATACCGCATCGCAGGCGTCCAACGGCGTCAGTTCAACGGAGAGAACACATGTTCAAATTCACGGGGAAGGTGCTTTCCCTTTCGGCCGCGACCCTTATGGTGTCGTCGGTGATTTCGTCCGCGGCTTCGCTGGATGATCTCGTCAAGGCCGCGAAGGCTGAGGGCCAGCTCACCACCATCGCGCTGCCGCATGACTGGTGTGGCTACGGCGACGTTATCGCCGGCTTCAAGGCGAAGTATCCGGAAATCACCATCAACGAGCTCAATCCCGATGCCGGTTCCGGCGACGAGGTCGAGGCGATCAAGGCCAACAAGGACAATAAGGGCCCGCAGGCGCCCGACGTCATCGACGTCGGCCTGTCCTTCGGTCCGTCCGCCAAGAAGGACGGTCTGATCCAGGCCTACAAGGTATCGACCTGGGACTCGATCCCCGACAGCGCCAAGGATGCCGACGGCTTCTGGACCGGCGATTACTATGGCGTGCTTTCCTTCCAGGTGAACAAGGACCTGGTGAAGACGTCGCCGACGGACTGGGCAGACCTGCTGAAGCCGGAATTCGCCAACTCGGTCGCTCTTGCCGGTGATCCGCGCGCCTCGAACCAAGCCATCCAGGCGGTGTATGCCGCTGGCTTGTCGTCGGGTGCGGCTGCTGGTGAAGCTGCCGGCACCGCTGGCCTCGACTTCTTCAAGAAGCTCAACGCCGCCGGCAATTTCGTGCCGGTCATAGGCAAGGCCGCGACGCTGGCCCAGGGCCAGACCCCGATCCTCGTCACCTGGGACTACAACGCGCTCGCCGGCCGCGACACGCTGAAGGGCAACCCGCCCGTCGACGTCGTCGTGCCGAAGACAGGCGTCGTCGCCGGTGTCTACGTGCAGGCGATCAGCGCCTACGCGCCGCATCCGAATGCAGCCAAGCTCTGGCTGGAATACCTGTATTCCGACGAAGGCCAGATCGCCTGGCTGAAGGGCTATTGCCACCCGATCCGCTTCAACGATCTCGCCAAGAACGGCAAGATCCCGGCGGACGTGCTGGCCAAGTTGCCGCCGGCTGAGTCCTATGCGGCCGCGGTGTTCCCGACGCTCGACGAGCAGGGCAAGGCCAAGGAAGCCATCACCAAGAACTGGGACGCCGTTGTCGGCGCCAACGTCAAGTAACAGTTGAGATCCACCGGGCGGCTTCACGGCCGCCCGGTTCTTTCTCTCGAAGACGGTAGCCGGCGCATGACCGATATCTCAATGTCCGACCACGCTGTTACCGGGAAGACCGCGCCTCCCGCCGAGGCGCGCAGCATGAGGCTGCCGACGCAATGGCTCGGTGTAGCGCCCTTCTTCATCTTCGCCATCATGTTCCTGATCCTGCCCACGCTCTACCTGATGCTGGGCGCATTCCAGAACGATGCTGGTGAATTCACACTCGAAAACATAGTTGCATTGGCGCAGCCGTCGATCGTTGCCGCGTACTGGATTTCGATCAAGGTCAGCCTTGCTTCATCGCTGATTGGCGCCTTTGCGGGTTTGGCGATTGCCATTGCCATCGTGCGTGGCGGCCTGCCGGACTGGATACGCTCGGCGACGCTGACGTTTTCCGGCGTCGCCTCGAATTTTGCCGGCGTGCCGCTGGCCTTCGCTTTCCTTGCCACACTCGGCCGGCTCGGCCTTGCGACAGTGATTCTGAACACGCTGTTCGGTCTCAACATCTACGCGCATGGCTTCAACATCCTGTCGTTCTGGGGACTGACGCTGACCTATGTCTATTTCCAGATTCCGCTGATGGTGGTCATCATCGTGCCGGCCATCGACGGGCTGAAGAAGGAATGGGGCGAGGCCGCCGCAACGCTGGGTGCGACCATGTCCCAGTATTGGCGCATGGTGGTCATTCCGGTGATCTGGCCGAGCTTCCTCGGCACCGTGATCCTGTTGTTCGCCAATGCCTTTGGCGCCATCGCCACCGCCTATGCGCTGACCGGTTCGTCGCTCAACATCGTGCCGATCCTGCTCTATGCCCAGATCCGTGGCGACGTGCTGCACAATGCCCATCTCGGCTATGCCATCGCCTTCGGCATGATCCTGATCACCGGTCTTGCCAATGTCTTCTACATCTGGTTCCGCACCCGTTCCGAGAGGTGGCTCAAATGAAGGCTGGCAGGTTCTGGGCCTGGGTCGTCTTCGCGCTGGGCGCGGCCTATTTCTTCATTCCGCTGATCGCGACGGTGGAGTTCTCCATGCGCATGCGGCGCGGCGCCTATTCCTTTGACGCCTACAAGGTTGTGCTGGGTGACGAACGCTTCCAGGCGACCTTTGGCTATTCGGTGCTTGCCGCCGTCTTCACCATCATTCTCGGCGTGCTGATCGTGGTGCCGGCCGCCTACTGGATCCGGCTGCGCCTTCCGCAGCTGCGTCCCATCGTCGAGTTCATCACCTTGCTGCCGCTGGTCATCCCGGCCATCGTCATCGTTTTTGGCTACATCAGAATGTATGGCTCGAATTCGCCGTTGCCGTTCCTGGCGACCGACACGGGCACCAATGCCCTGTTGGTTATCGGCTATGCCACACTGTCGTTGCCCTATATGTACCGCGCGGTGGATACAGGACTTCGCACCATCGACGTGCGCACGCTGACGGAAGCGGCGCAGATTCTCGGCGCTGGCTGGGGGACGATCATCACGCGGGTTATCCTGCCCAATGTGCTGATCGCGGTGTTGTCGGGTGCATTCCTGACCTTCGCGATCGTTATCGGCGAGTTCACCATGGCAAGCCTGCTCAACCGGCCGGCCTTCGGCCCTTATCTGCAGAACATCGGCGCCAACCGCGCCTATGAGCCGGCGGCGCTTGCCATCATCGCCTTCGCCATCACCTGGGGCTGCATGTCGCTGATCCAGATATTGTCCCGCTTTGCGCCGAGATCGGCGAACCGTCCGAACTGATCGAAAGAACAACACCATGGCCGACCCGTTCCTCTCCATCCAGCACGTTCGGAAATCCTTCGGCACCACCACGGTGGTGGAGGATTTCAATCTCGACGTCGAACGTGGTGAATTCGTCTCTTTCCTCGGACCATCCGGCTGCGGCAAGACAACGGTGCTGCGCATGGTCGCGGGCTTCGAGGAGCCGAGCGCCGGAAAGATCGTCGTTGGCGGCAAGGATATTACGAGGCTGAAGCCCAATCAGCGCAATGTCGGGATGGTGTTCCAGGCCTATGCTCTGTTTCCGAACCTGACCGTAGCTCAGAACATTGGTTTCGGCCTGAAGGTCGCCGGCATGCCCAAAGCGGACATCGACGCCCGCGTTGCCGAGATGCTGGGTATCATCAAGCTGCCGCAGATGGCGGACCGCTATCCCTACCAGCTCTCCGGTGGCCAGCAGCAGCGTATCGCGCTGGCGCGTGCGATCGCGCCGAAACCGAAGCTGCTGCTGCTCGACGAGCCGCTGTCGGCGCTGGATGCCAAGGTCCGTGTCTCGCTGCGTGAAGAAATCCGCTCGATCCAGAAGAAGCTCGGCATCACCACCATCTTCGTTACCCATGACCAGGAAGAGGCGCTGTCGATCTCGGACCGCATCGCCGTGATGTATGGCGGCAAGGCCGAGCAGGTCGGAACACCGTTCGAGATCTACAACCGGCCGGCGACCAAATTCGTCGCCAATTTCGTCGGTACGCTCAATGTGCTGGAAGGCAAGGTCACCGATGCCGCGGCCGGCACGGTGCAGGTCAACACGCAACAAGTCTCGCTCAAGGGCAAGCTCAACGGCTCGAAGTCGGGCGACACGCTGTCGCTGGCGCTGCGGCCGGAAGCGATCTCGCTCGGCCTCCAGCCTGGCCGTGACTCCAGCCTGTCTGGCGAGATCTCCGAAGTGCATTTCCTCGGCTCGGTGATCCGGGTTCGTGTCGGCATCGGCGGCAACACCGTGTCGCTCGACACGTTCAACAGCCCGGCCACACCGCCGCCCGCCGTTGGCGAAAAGGCCGACATATCGTTCTCGTCGAGCGATATGCTGGTGCTGCATTAACAGCGGAAGCGTCGATCAGGCCGGCGCGATGAACGGTTGCGAGATTTCCTGAAAGACTGGGAGGGCTTCCATCCGCGCAGCGTGTGCGTCGAGCGCCGGGAAGTCGGCCAGCGATATCAAATCAGGATGTGCGTCGTTGAGGAAGCGTATCATCGCGGCCACCGCGATATCGGCATGCCCAATGCGGTCGCCGAACCAATAGGTGGCCTGCCGGCCTGCCCGATCCGCCTCCAGAACAGAGAGCACGGTCTCAATCTGCCTGCGGCAGCGCTCTGCCCATAGACCGGAAACCGTCTCGTGCAGCCGCCTTTCGTAGAACAGGCTGACCGCCTTGTCGCCGAGCCCGGTCGCCAGGGCTGATACCTTCAGCGCCTGGTGGCGCAGCGGCTCCTCTGCCGGAAACATCCTGGCCGAATCTTGTCGGCATCGCCGAAAGCCGACCACGGACGGTGCTGGAAGGCTATGCCATAGAGGGTCAGCGCGACGCCGACGCGGCGAACGAAGGGCGAGTCATATTTGGCCAATGAGGATCATGCCAATATTGTAGGACAGCAGGCGGTTTGAGGCGTACGGCCAGAGGGCTTGAGTTTAATGGCCAATCCACCGCATCCTGCATGCATGTTTGCGCCGGCAATCCCGTCTCACGGAAGTAACCGCCAATGGCTCTTTTCGAACTGACCCTTGTCCTGCTTCTGACGGCCGTTGCGTTGACCGCGCTGTCGCGACAGCTGGAGATACCCTATCCGTCCTTGCTGGCCCTGGCCGGGGTCGCGATTGCTTTCGTGCCTGGTGCGCCAATGATCGAGATCGATCCGGAACTGGCGCTTGCGCTGTTCATCGCGCCGGTGCTTCTCGATGCAGCTTATGACACCTCGCTGCGCGACCTCAAGCGCTACCGGCTGTCGCTTCTGCTGCTGGCGCTTGGCGCCGTCGCCTTCACCACAGTGGTCGTGGCCTTCGTCGGCTGGAAGATGGCCGGCCTGCCGATCGCGGCGGCGATCGCGCTCGGCGCGATCGTCGCGCCGCCGGATGCGGTGGCGGCAAGCGCCGTGCTCGGGCAATTCAAGGTGCCGCACCGCATCACCGCCATCCTGCAGGGCGAGAGCCTGCTCAACGATGCCACCGCGCTCTTGATCTATCGCCTAGCGGTTTCGGCGGCGCTCGGGTCGATCATGCTGAGCAACGCCATTCCGACGATTCTGTTGTCGACCATAGGCAGCCTGATCGCCGGCTATGTGCTCGGCCGCTTCTCGCTGCTGACGCTGGCAAAGATAGAGGACGCGGCGAGCAGCACCGTGGTGCAATTCGCTGGAACGTTCGGGGTCTGGATCCTGGCGGACCGGTTGGGCCTTTCGGCCATCATCACCATCGTCGTCTACGCCATGACCCTCGCACGCCGGGCGCCACGCCACATGTCGGCAAGGCGGCGCGTCAGCACCTATTCGGTGTGGGAGACGGCGGTGTTCGTGCTCAACGTGCTGGCTTTCGTGCTGATGGGCCTGCAGGCGCGATCGATCGTCGGCCGGCTTTCGGGTGAAGGGCAAGGCCAGGCTTTTCTGTTCGCCGCAACGGTGCTGGTTGTCGTCATCGCCGCACGTCTCGTCTGGGTGGCGAGCTACGTGGCGATCATACGATGGTTTGCCCGCTTCGGCGGCGAGGACAGAATGCGAGAGGCGCCGACGTTTCGCGGCGCGGTGCTCGTCGGTTGGTGCGGCATGCGCGGGCTGGTAACGCTCGTGGTGGCGATCGCCCTGCCGGCCAATTTTCCCGGCCGCGATCCGATCGTGCTTGCCGCCTTCGCGGTGGTTCTGGGCACGCTGGTCCTCCAGGGGATGACGTTGAAGCCTTTGCTGCGGATACTCAACTTCGAAAAGGATACGACAATAGATCGCGAGGTGGCGCAGGCGCGCGTCGCCGTCATGCAGGCGGCACTCGATGTGTTGAGCCGCAAGACATCGGCCGCGGCGGCTGTCGTGCGCGAACAGTACGAGGCTCAGCGCGTCATTGCGGAAAACCCGGAGGACGCACAAGCGGCAACCGAATACGACCGGTTGCGCCTCTATGCCATCAATCGCCAGCGCGACACGCTGGAGGAACTGCGCCGCAACGGCACGATCGGCGATGAAGCCTATCATCGGCTGGAGGAAGAGATCGACTGGGCGGAACTGGCGGCGTCTCCGGCTGGCCGGTTCCAGCCGCTGACGACGTATTAGGAGATCGCGCGGCGGGCAGGGGAGGCGTCTGGTACAAGTCGCTGCCATTCTCCTGCACATTGCAACCAGTCCACTGAGCCGCTACTGCCATCACCGAAAGTGAGCCGGATAAGCAATGAAGCTGGTCAGCTACAACATCCAGTACGGGTTCGGCAGCGACGGTCGCTACGATCTTTCGCGTGCGGCGCGGATCGTTGATGGCGCCGACATCATTGCCCTGCAGGAGGTCGAGCGGCACTGGCAGCGCAGCCATTTCGACGACCAGCCCGAGCTGCTGTCGCGCCTGCTGCCCGACTATCATTGGGTCTACGGCCCGGCCTTCGACATGGATGCCAGCGAGCGGCGGGACGGCCGTCTGGTCAACCGGCGCCGGCAGTTCGGCACCATGGTGCTGTCGAAGCTGCCGATCGTCTGGTCGCGGTTGCATGCACTGCCGATGCGCCGCACGCTGCGGCCGCTCAACACCCGCAATGCCGCACTCGAATGCATGGTCCGCACGCCGGCCGGCCCTGTCCGGATACTGTCGCTGCATCTCGCGCATATCGCTGCCGAAGAGCGGCTGGAGCAGATCGCCTATCTGCTCGCCCAACACCGCCGCGCGCCGCACGAGGGCGGGCCGTGGAGCGGCACCGATGACGAGCCTTCACGCAACTGGACCAGCGGCGAAGCCGAACCGGAAAACCCGTCGGCGGCGATCTGGATGGGCGATTTCAACATGGAGCCGGGCAGCGCCGAATATCGCCGCATCGTCGGCAGCACACCCTATCATCGCGGTGCCGCCTATCTCGACGGCTTCGTCGATGCCGCTTCCGTGGCGATCGACCCGGCGGATGACTTCCATACCCATGAGAAGATCATCGACGGCAGACTGGCAAAGCGCCGGCTCGACCACTGTTTCGTCGGCGGCATGTTCGCCGGGCGGGTGCGCTCGGTCGGATCCGATGTAGGCGAGGTGGCGTCCGATCACTTCCCGGTCAAGATCGATGTCGATCTCGAAACGCCGCTCGGCTTGGGAGGTCGGTAAGCCCGAAATGACGCTTTTCGTCTTCTTCGCGGTGCTTGCCGCCGCCGCCATGCACGCAATCTGGAACGCGCTGGTCAAGGTCCATCTGGACCGTTTCCTGTCGATCACGCTGATGACGCTCGGCATGGGGTTTGCCGCGCTGCTCGTGCTGCCCTTCGTCGAGTTTCCGAAGGCCGAAGTGTGGCCCTACATCATCGCCTCGGTGATCTTTCACATGGGCTACCGGACCTTCCTTATCGGCGCCTACAAGGCCGGTGATTTCGCCCAGACCTATCCGCTGGCGCGCGGCACGGCGCCGCTGCTGACCGCGCTCGGCGGCGTTGTTGTGGTGCAGGAGATGCCGGCGCCGTTCGCCATCCTCGGCATCCTGCTACTGTCGGCCGGCACGCTGGTGATGTCGTTTCGCGGCGGCGCGCATCTGGAGCGGATCAATCTGCGCGCGGTTGGCTTTGCGCTCGGCACTTCGATTTTCATCTCCAGCTATACGCTCTCCGACGGCAGCGGGGCGCGGCTGGCAGCAACCGCGCAGAGCTATGCCGCCTGGCTGTTCATCTGCGACGCCTTTGGCGCGCTGGTGCTATGCCTCGTCTTCCGTGGACCCAAGGCACTGCCTGTGCTGGCGTGCGACTGGAAAGCCGGGCTGTTCACCGGCGTGCTCAGTGGTGCGGCCTACTGGATCGTGATGTGGGCGATGACCAAGGCGCCGATCGCCTCGGTGGCGTCGCTGCGTGAGACCTCGATCCTGTTTGCCATGATGATCTCGGTCTACGCGCTCGGCGAGAAGATGACGGGCTGGCGCGGCGCCGCCGCGCTCAGCATTGTCGCCGGGGTTATTGCGCTCCGGCTGGGTTAGCTGCCTCTCAACCCAGAACCGTCATCACCTGACCACGCCGCTCCGGACTAAAGCGGATGACGACGATGATGCAGACGGCGACCACGCCGGCAAAAAGCGCCAGGGCATAGCCGTAGCTGCCGCCCGCGGCTTCAGCGATTCCGGCCTGATACGGACCACCATAGGACGCGGCGAGATTGCCGGCCTGATAGATGAAGCCGGGCAAGGTCGCGCGTACCGCGCCGGGGGACAGTTCATTGAGGTGCACCGGAATGACGCCCCAGGCGCCCTGGACAGACACCTGCATGATGAAAGCGCCGATGGCCAGCATGAACGGCGTGGTCGAGTAGGCCCATAGCGGGATCGACGGCAGTGCGATCAGGCATGCCAGCGTGATGGCGTTGACGCGGCCGATCCTCTCCGACAGTGCGCCGAAGGCCAGGCCGCCGACGATGGCGCCGATATTGGCGACGATGGTGATCCAACTCACCGTGTGCGGGTCAAAGCCGTGCTGCTTCTTCAGGAAGGTCGGGTAGAGATCCTGCGTGCCATGGCTGAAGAAGTTGAAGAACATCATCAGCACGACCGCATAGAGCGCGACACCCCAGTGCTTCTGCAGCGTTTCCAGCAGGCCAGGCCTGGCTGCCTTCTGCGCCTCGACGAAGGCCGGCGATTCCGGCACATGCGAGCGGATGAAGAGCACGATCAGCGCCGGCACGAAGGAGAGCAGAAACATGGCGCGCCAGCCGATGGTGTAGCCGCCGATCGTCTGCTGATAGAGCAGGCCATAGACCACGGCCGCCAGGAGGTAGCCGGCCGGATAGCCGCATTGCAGGATGCCCGAGACGGTGCCGCGCGCGCTGGGCGGAACGGACTCCATGGCGAGCGAACTGCCGAGCCCCCATTCTCCGCCCATGGCGATGCCGAACAGTGCACGCAGTGCCAGGAAGATGCCGAGATTGGGCGAGAAGGCGGCGAGCGCGCCGATCACCGAATAGCTGACGATGTTGAGCATGAGGATGGGCTTGCGCCCATATTTGTCGGCGAGCATGCCGAAGAAAAACGCGCCGATGAAGCGCGTCGCCAAGGTCAGGAACAGTGCCTTCGAGACTGCCGGGACATCTGTGTGGAATTCACTCGCAATATCGGTGAGCAGGAACGTCAGAAGGAAGAAATCAAAAGCGTCGAGCGTCCAGCCCAGGAATGAGGCCAGAACGGTTTTCTTCTGCTCGGCAGTGAGATTCAAGGCGTCCTCCTCTGGCTCCCCCAAAGGAACGATATGTCGCCCTGCTCGCAAAAGAGAACAGCGATCAGCCGGCTTTCGAAGAACCGACGGTCACTTTTTCGTAAGATCGAGGTCGAAGACCATCAAACCGTCGGTGCCACCTTCGAGCGCGGCGACCAGCCGGGCGCCGGCGCGCTGGTGCGCCTCATGCACCAGATAGGCGTCGCGCGCGGCGGCATCGCGGAAATCGATGGTGAAGCCGTATGTGAAGCCGCGCGCGAAAGGTTCAGGGCTGACATTGGCGCTGAAGTGGACTTTGTCCATGCCGTCGATCACCTGTCGCAGCGCTTCGAGGTCGGCATGGATCGCCGCGCGCTCGCCGTCGGGGACATCGCCGCGAAACCTGACGAAAACACAGTGCCTGATCATCTCTTTTGCTCCTAAGCAGCCCGGTTTCCGGAAAACACAGCCGGCGGCAGCGGCTCGCGGCCGAGGATCAGATCGGCGCCCTTTTCGCCGACCATGATGGTCGGGGCATTGGTGTTGGAGGAGGGTACGCGCGGCATCACCGAGGCGTCGCAGACGCGCAGACCTTCGATACCGCGCAGCCGCAGATCCGGTGTCACCACCGCCATGTCGTCATGACCCATGCGGCAGGTGCCGACGGGGTGATGGTCGGTCTTGGAGGAGCGGCAGGCATAGTCGATCAGCTCGTCGTCGCTGGCGAGTGACGGGCCAGGCAACACTTCGCGCAGCACGTAGGGGGCAAGCGCCTTCTGCCGCATGATCTCTCGCGCCAGCCGCAACCCCGTCAGCGACATGGCGCGGTCGTAGGGATCGGACCAGTAGTTGGGATCGATCAGCGGATGGTCGGCCGGATCAGCGCTCTTCAGCCGCACAGTGCCGCGCGAGCGCGGCCGCAGGAAGGCCGAGTTCAAGGTGACGCCTGGATTGTTCAGCTTCTCGACGCCGGCCTCGATGCCTGAGCCCAGACCGAGATGGAACTGGATGTCGGGCGAGGCGGCTGTGGGGTCGGCGTACCAGAAGCCGCCGGTCTCGAACAGGCTGGAGGCGACAGGCCCCTTCTTCAAAAGCAGATATTGCAGGCCGGCCCAGGCCGTGCGGTGCAGCTTGGCGTAGTTGTCGTAAGTATGGTCGCCGGTGCATTCGGCGATGACGAACAGGTCGAGATGGTCCTGCATGTTGGAGCCGACGCCGGGTAGATCATGCACCGGTGTTACGCCGACCGACTTCAGGTGATCGGCCGGGCCGATGCCTGACTGCATCAGCAGCTTTGGCGAGCCGATGGCGCCGGACGAAACGATTACCTCGCGATCGGCGCGCAGGATTTTCTTTTCGCCGCCGGGTCTGTCGACGATCTCCACGCCGATGGCGCGACCCTTTTCGACGACGATGCGGGTTACCAGCACGTCGGTCCTGACGGTGAGATTGTTGCGCGCGCGGATCGGCTTCAAATAGGCGACGGAAGCGGAGGAGCGCCGGGCGTTCTTCTGGGTCAGCTGGTAGTAGCCGACGCCCTCCTGGCTGGCGCCGTTGAAATCCGGGTTGAAGGGGATGCCCATCTCCTGGCCGGCGCGGAAATAGGCCTCGCAGATCGGCAGCGGCGAAATCGGGTTCGAAACGCCGAGAGGGCCCTGGTCGCCGTGAAAATCGTTGGCGTAGCGCTGGTTGTTCTCGGCGCGTTTGAAATAAGGCAGCACGTCGCGATAGCCCCAGCCAGCGAGGCCCTCTTCCTTCTCCCAGGCATCGTAGTCGCGGGCATTGCCGCGCGTGTAGATCTGGGCGTTGATGGACGAGCCGCCGCCGACCACCTTGGCCTGCGTGTACCAGAAGACGCGGTCTTTCATGTGCTTTTGCGGCACGGTCGACCAGCCCCAGGAGGCAATGCCCTTGGTCATCTTGGCAAAGCCCGCCGGCATGTGGATGTAGGGGTGCCAGTCCTTACCACCGGCTTCCAGCAGCAGCACGGAATTCGTCGGGTCCTCGCTCAGCCGGTTGGCCAGAACACAGCCGGCCGGGCCGGCGCCCACGATGATGTAGTCGGTCATATCAGTATCCACCTACAACCGCGGCACGGAGAGCGCGCCGTCGACATTGATGATCGAGCCGGTCGAAAAGCCGAGCTTGCCGGCGGCGAGCGTCGCCACCACCGCGCCGATGTCTGACGCTTCGCCCCAGCGTTTCGCCGGCACCAGTCCACCCTCGATGAGGGCGTCATATTTGGCGGTGACGCCTGCCGTCATGTCGGTGCGGATGATGCCCGGCCGCAACTCGAACACGCCGATGTTTTCCGGGGCGAGCCGCAGCGCCAGGTTCTTCACCCACATGGAGAGCCCGGCCTTCGAGATACAGTATTCGGAGCGTTCCGGCGAGGCCATCTCGGCGCTGACCGAGGTGATGGTGATGATCGATCTTGTGTGGTCGCCCGGTGCGGCCAGCATCGCCTTGGCGACGGCCTGGCTGAGGAACACAGTGCCGCGCAGATTGATGCCCAGAGTGCGGTCGAAATTTTCGGGCTTGAGTTCCAGCAGGTCGCCGCGCACCACGGCGCCGACGCCGGCATTGTTGACGAGACAGTCGACGCGGCCGAAGGCGCGTAGCGCGGCATCGACAAGCGCAGCGTGGCTGTCGAGATTGGCGATGTCACAGGTGCTATAGGCGAATTGCGCGCCACGCGCTGTGATGTTGGCGGCGAGCCCATCAGGCGCCTGTTCGGCAAGGTCGGCGACCAGAATGTCGAAGCCAGCGTCGGCCAGCGCTTCCGCACAGGCCAGCCCAATGCCGCGCGCGCTGCCAGTGACGATGGCCGCGGGGCGGGTCATGGGGCAAGCTCCACCTTGCGGATATGCTCGGCCACGCGCAGCGACTGAGCCGCGATCGACAGTGCCGGGTTAACCGCAGCCGAGTTCGGCAAAAAACTGCCGTCGACGACGAACAGGTTCTGGTGGTCGAAGGCGCGACAGAAGGGATCGAGCGGCGAAGTGGCCGGATCGTCGCCCATCTTGACCGTTCCGCACTGGTGCGAGGGGGTGCGTTTGTCGAAGGGGCGCGACAGCACGATGGGATAACCGCAAGCGCGAAAATTTTCGCGCATCACCTTGGTCAGCCCGTCGAGCGACTGCATGTTGGAGCGCCGCCACTGCATGACGATGTCCTTGCCGTCGACCATGATGCGGCTTTCCGGATCGGGCAGGTCCTCGCACATCAGATACCAGTCGACGGCGTGGCCGGCCATGTAATCGAGCGCGAATTTCGGCACGGACTTCACATTGGCCCTCAGCATGTTGCCGTCGATCTTGCCGAGCAACTGGACATTGCCGAGCGGCTTGCCGCCCTTGCCGTCGGAGAGATAATAGTCGTTCAGCATCAGCGTCTTCTGGTAGACGGCATCGTTCCGGCGGCGCGGATCGATGGCCAGCATGGCGCTGGAATTGTGGTTCATGAAATTGCGGCCGACCTGGTCGGAACGATTGGCAAGGCCCTTGCCATCCGGTGAAGGCGAACGCAGCAGGATGACGGCCGAATTGACCGCACCGGCGGAGAGGATGACCAGCTTCGGCGATACTTTCTTCAACTCGCCATTCTGCCTGTAGTGGATGGCGGCGATTTTTTTGCCGTCGGCCGCCGCTTCGAGATATTCGACATAGCAGCCGGTCTCGAGCCGGATATTGCTGTCCTTGAGCGCCGCCGCCAGCGGTGCTGTCTGGGCGTCCATCTTGCCCTGGCCGGTATTGGGGAAAGCGTCCCAGCCGGTTTTCCCGTCCTTCAGCCAGGTGTCGATGTCGACGCCGAGCGGTAGCGAGGCCGGATGCAGGCCAAGGCCCTTGAGTTCGGCGCGGGCACGCGCGATCGGCGCTTCGTCGGGCACTGGCTTGAAGGCATAGGGGATCGAGTGGAACGGTTCGGTCGGGTCCTCGCCCAGCTTGCCGCGCACGCGAAACAGCTGCTCGGCTCGGGAATACCAGGGCTCGAACTCGTCATAGGAAAACGGCCAGGCCGGCGAGACGCCGCCAAAGTGTTCCATGGCCGAAAAATCTTCCTTGCGGTAGCGGATCAGCACCGCGCCGTAGAATTTCGAATTGCCGCCGACATAGTAATAATTGCCGGGGTTGAAGGCGGCGCCGCCGGCCTCGCGCCACATCTCCTTTGGCCGGTAATGGCCATCGACGAAGATCGAGCGCGTGTTGCGGGCATGCGGCGTTGCCGGCAAGGGTTCGCCGCGCTCCAGCATCAGGATCGAGGCGCCACTGCCGGCCAGACCGGAGGCGATCGTGGCGCCGCCGATGCCGGAGCCGATGATGACGATGTCCGGATTTGTCATGGCCTAAATCGCGTCCTGACGCGCTTTAGGTTTTTGTTTTGATGCATGTCGTTGCCCCAAAACCGGATCCACTTTTGGGCGACATACATTAGCGAATGCGGTTCTCGGTCGCCGGATCGAAGAACACCGCCTTGGTCAGGTTGAAGGCGAGCGGCGTGCTGGTGCCCGGCTGGATGTTGGCGTCGGCGCGCAGCCGCGCCACAACGGGCTTGCCGCCGAGATTGGTCACCGCGAAAGTGTCGGAGCCCGCAGGCTCGACGACTTCGATGTGCAGTTCGGCGGTGGCGATGTTCGAGGCATTGCGCTCGGCACCTTCCGGATCGGTCAGCGCTTCCGGCCGCACGCCGAAGATGATCGGCTTGCCCTGGAATTCCGAGAGACCCGCCGGTGCATTGGCCATCGGCAGCGTGATCGGCTCGCGCGCCTCGCGCTGCAGCACGACGGACAGCGCATTGCCCGAGGTGGCGATGGTGGCCGGGATCAGGTTCATGGCCGGCGAACCCATGAAATCGGCGACGAACAGGTTGGCGGGGTTGTTGTAGATCTCGGCCGGGGTGCCGAACTGCTGGACCTCGCCGTCACGCATGACGGCGATCTTGGTCGCCAGCGTCATCGCCTCGATCTGGTCGTGGGTGACGTAGACGATTGTTGTGCCGGTGGTGGCATGCAGGCGCTTGATCTCGATGCGCATGTCGACGCGCAGCTTGGCGTCGAGGTTGGACAAAGGCTCGTCGAACAGGAACAGTTTGGGGTCGCGCACCAGCGCCCGGCCCATGGCGACACGCTGGCGCTGGCCGCCGGAGAGTTGGCTCGGTTTACGCTGCAGGAGATGGCCGATCTGCAGCACCTTGGCCACCTTGTCGATCGCCTTCTGGCGCTCGTCGGCCGGCACGCCGCGCATCTCCATGCCGAAGGAGATGTTCCCGGCCACCGTCATGTTCGGATAGAGCGCATAGCTCTGGAACACCATGGCGATATCGCGCTTCGAAGGGTGCAGATCGTTGATGGCGCGGCCGTCGACGCGGATCTCGCCCTCGGTGATCTGCTCGAGGCCGGCGATGGTGTTGAGCAAAGTGGACTTGCCGCAGCCGGACGGGCCGACCAGCACCAGGAAGCCGCCCTTTTCGAGCTCGACATCGATGCCCTTCAGGATCTCAACATTCCCGAAGCGCTTCTTCAGCCCGTCAATTTCCAGAAAAGCCATGGTCGTTCCTTCTTGATAGCTCAGCCCTTGACCGCGCCCGCCATCAGCCCGCGCACGAAATAGCGGCCGGCGACGACATAGACGATCAGGGTGGGCAGAGCCGCGATCATCGCGGCCGCCATGTTGACGTTGTATTCGACGACGCCGGTCGAGGTGTTGACGACGTTGTTGAGCGCCACCGTCATCGGCATCGAGTCGCCGGTGCCGGCATAGGCGGAAGCGAACAGGAAGTCGTTCCAGATGTTGGTGAACTGGTAGATGACGGTGACGACGAAGATCGGCATCGAGTTCGGCAGCATGATGCGGCGAAAGATCTGGAAGAAGGAGGCGCCGTCGACCTGTGCGGCCTTGATCAGCTCGGTCGGGAACGCCTCGTAATAGTTGCGGAAGAACAGCGTGGTGAAGCCGATGCCGTAGACGACGTGGACGAAGACCAGATTGACCGTCGGATTGCCGAGGCCAAAGCTGGTTCCGACCGAGTTCTGCAAGGTCACGCCGAACCGGCCGAGGCTGCCGAGGATCGTCGCCATCGGCAGCAGCACCGACTGGAACGGAATGAAGCAGGCAAACAGCATCAGCCCGAAGACCAGCGTCGCGCCGCGAAAACGCCATTTGGTCAACACGTAGCCGTTGAGCGCGCCGAGCATGGTCGAGATCAGCACGGCCGGAACCACCATCTTGATGGAGTTCCAGAAATAGCCCTTGATGCCGGCGCAGGTGAGACCGACGCAGGTCTCGCCCCAGGCCTTCAGCCACGGGTCGAAGGTCGGTGCCTTCGGCAGCGCCAGCATGTTGCCGTTCTGGATCTCGTCCATGGTCTTGAACGAGGTGACCAGCATGACGAAGAGCGGCATCAGGTAGAACAGCGCAAACAGCGCCAGCAGCCCGTAGATGACGACACGGTTGAGGGTCTTGGTGCTCATGCCGCTAGAGACCTGGCGGGCAGGGGTGGCGACAGCGCTCATCGCGGCTTCTCCCGCAGTTCCGAATAGAGATAGGGCACGATGATGGCGACGATGGTCATCAGCATGACCACGGCACTGGCCGAGCCGACGGCCATTTCGTTGCGCTTGAAGGTGTACTCATACATGAAGTTGGACGGCAGCCATGCCGAGCCGCCGGGGCCGCCTGATGTCAGCGCCACGACAAGGTCATAGGACTTGATGGCAAGGTGCGCGAGCACGATGAAGGCCGACAGGAAGATCGGTCGCAGCAGCGGAATGACGATGCGGCGATAGAGCTGGAAGGTGGTGGCGCCATCGATCTGCGCCGCCTTCATGATCTCGCCGTCAATGCCGCGCAGGCCAGCCAGGAACATCGCCATGATGAAGCCGGAGGCCTGCCAGACGCCGGCGATGACCACCGTGTAGATGACGAAATCCTTGTTCTTGATCCAGTCGAAATGGAAGCTCGTCCAGCCCCATTGATGCAAGGTCTGTTCGAGGCCGAGACCGGGATCGAGGAACCATTTCCAGGCGACGCCGGTGACGATGAAGGACAGCGCCATCGGATAGAGGTAGATCGGCCGCAGCACGCCTTCGCCGCGAATCTTCTGGTCGAGCAGGATGGCCAGGAACAGGCCGAGCGCCAGGCAGATGGCGATGTAGAGAAAGCCGAAAATGCCCATATTGGTGATCGACGTGTACCAGCTCGATGGCGGGTCGGTGTCGAAGGTCCAGCCCCACAGCCGCTGATAGGCGCGCGAGCCGGTGATGACGTAGGACGGGAAGGTCTTGGAATTGGTGAAGGACAGATAGATCGTCCACAGGATGAAGCCGTAGACGAAGACGATGGTGATGGCGAAGCTCGGCGCCAGCACGATCTTCGGCAAGGCATCCTGCAGGCGCGAGCGCACCGAGGCGCGAGGCCGCTCCGGCGTCAGCTTGATCTGTGTTGTCGCTACACTGCTCATGAGGCTCCTCCCGTTTCGGGTCGTCCGTGCTCTGCCGTCAGGCGGCAAGGCGGCCGTGCATACGGGTCCTTGGTCGGCATGGTGTCGAGCCGGCCAAATCGTTGAGATAAAACCTTCCCCGCCGAAGCGGGGAAGGTGTTTTCAGGCGTAGCGCTTACTTGGCGTCGTCGATGGCCTTGACCAGTTCGGTCACGGCTTCGTCCGAGGTCTTGATCTGACCATGGACGAATTTCGAGACGACATCCTTGTAGGCATTGGCGACCGCCGGAGGCGCGCCATAGCCCTGGGCCAGCGAGCCGAACAGCGTGCCGCCGTCATTGGCTGCCTTCAGGTCGGCGATTCCCTTCTTGCCGCAAGCGTCGAAGTCGGTGTCCGGAACGTCGGTACGGGCCGGAACCGAACCCTTGACGACGTTGAAGGCCGACTGGAAGCTCTTCGACAGTGTGGCGGTGGCCAGTGCGATCTGGGCGGCCTTGCGGTCGTCCGGAACGTTGAACATGCCGAACATGTCGGAGTTGTAGATCACCGAGCCGTCGGTGCCCGGGAAGCGATAGCACAGGAAGTCCGTGCCCGGGGTTTTCTTGGCGGCGTGGAACTCACCCTTGGCCCAGTCACCCATGACCTGCACCAGGGCATCGCCCTTGATGACCATGGCGGTGGCAAGGTTCCAGTCGCGGCCCGAGAAGTTCGGATCGACATAGGTGACGAGCTTGGCCAGATTGTCGAACGACTTCTTCATCGTGTCGGACTTGAGCGAGGCGTCGTCGAGGTCGTTGAAGGCCTTCTTGTAGAACTCAGGTCCGCCGGTCGACAGCACGACCGAATCGAACATGGTGGCTTCCTGCCAGTTCTGACCGCCGAGAGCGAGCGGGATCACGCCAGCCGCCTTGGCCTTGTCGAGCAGGGCAACGAAGTCGTCGAAGGTCTTCGGCTCGGTGCCGCCGATCTTGTCCATGACGGCCTTGTTGATCCACAGCCAGTTGACCGAGTGGACGTTGACCGGAGCCGCGACCCACTTGCCTTCATAGACCGAGAACTTCTGCAGGGCTGCCGGAACCGACTTGTCCCAGCCTTCCTTCTTGGCCGTCTCGGTCAGGTCGCCCATCACGCCTGCCGCTGCATAGTCGAGCACGGTGTAGCCGAGCATCTGCGAGGCGGTCGGATAGTTGCCGGCCGCGACCATCGCCTTCAGCGCGGTCATGGCAGCGTCGCCGCCACCGCCGGCCACCGGCACGTCCTTCCAGGCATAGCCTTCCTTGGCCAGATCGCCTTTCAGCACGTTGAGGGCAGCCGCTTCGCCGCCCGACGTCCACCAATGCAGCATCTGCACTTCCTTGACGTCCTCGGCATGGGCCGCAAAAGCCAGGCCCGATGCGAGAGCCGTTCCGATAAGCAGTTTGCGCAACATGTACTTCCTCCCTTGTTGCATTACACGACCGGTGGAAGCCCACCGGGTTCTTCCAAACTCAGCCGACCCACCATCCGGTGCGTTGGCCGCGATGAAACTGGATTGTCTTTTCCTCGGTGTAGTCCTCGACGGCGCGTTTGCCGAGTTCGCGTCCGAGACCTGACTGCTTGTAGCCTCCGAAAGGCAGCTCGGGATAACCTTCCATGAATGTGTTCACCCAAACCGTCCCCGAACGCACCCCACGCGCCACCGACATGCAAGTGTCGATGCTGGCGCTCCACACGCCTGCAGACAGACCATAGGGCGTGTTGTTGGCGATGTGCAACGCCTTTTCAATCGTTTCAAAAGTCAGCACGGAGAGCACCGGTCCGAACACTTCCTCACGTGCGATGGCCATGTCCTCGGTGACGCCACGGATGATGGTGGGGTCGAGATATTGCCCGGCATTGGAGGCCAGTTGCTTGCCGCCGCTGAAGACGTTGCTGCCTTCGCCTGCCGCTGCCGCAATGTAACCCGTTACCTTGGCCAGATGGTCGGACGAGATCATCGCGCCGACCTTGGTTCGATCGTCGAGCGGATCGCCCACGGTGACCTTGGCGGTGAGCGCCTTGACGGCGGCCAGGAAATCTTCGGCGATCGCCTCGTGCACGATCAGCCGGCTGCCGGCATTGCAGCATTCGCCGGCGTTGAAGAAGCCGCCGAACACCGCCGCATCGGCGGCAGCTTCGAGGTCGGCATCGGGGAAGACGATCTGGCCGTTCTTGCCGCCGAGTTCCATCGAGACCTTCTTCAACGACTGCGCGGCCGACGCCATGGTCATCTTGCCAACGCGGGTCGAGCCGGTGAACGAGACCATCTCGACCAGGGGGTGGCTGACCATCGGCGCGCCGACATCGGCGCCCAGGCCGGCAAGGATGTTGACGACGCCGGCAGGCAGGCCGGCCTCAAGCAGAATGTCGCCCAGCACGAAGGTCGAGGCCGATGTCATCTCGCTCGGCTTGACCACCGCCGTGCAGCCGGCAGCGAGCGCGAAAGGCAGTTTCTGGCTGACGATGAGGAACGGGAAATTCCATGGCGTGATGATCGAAACGACACCGATCGGCTCACGCACGACCACGCCCAGCATCGCATCGCCGAGATTGGCGTAGCTCTCGCCGTGCAGCGTGCGGGCAAGCGATGCCGCGTAGCGCCAGATGTCCACGGCGCCGCCGATCTCGCCGCGCGCCTGGGCGATCGGCTTGCCCGATTCAAGCGCGTCGAGCCGGGCGATGTCCTCCAGCCGCGTCTCGATCAGGTCGGCCGTCTTGAGCAGGATCGCGGCGCGTTCGGAGGCCTTCATGCGCGGCCACGGGCCGGTCTCGAACGCTCTGTGCGCGGCCTGCATCGCCGCTTCCACCTCGGCCTCGCCGGCCTGCGCGTAGCGCGAAACAGTGAAGCCATGGCCGGGGCTCTTGCGCTCTAGTGTGCGGCTGTCGCGGGCATCGACATGCTTGCCGTCGATCAGCAGCCGATAAGCCCTTGGTGCTGCCGAAGCTTCGGCGGGCATGGCGATGTTGAGGGGGGCGTTCATCAGGATTGTTTTCTCTAGCTTCTTGAAAATGCCGGCTTCTGCTTGGTCTTGAAAGCAGTCACGCCGGCCTTGAGATCGCCGGTGAGCGCGATGAAGCCGCTGGCCAGCGCTTCAGTCGCGGCGGCACTTTCCTCGCCTTCGGCCACCGCGATCATCAGCTTGGCTGCTTCCGTCGCCAGCGGGCCGCGCTCGGCGATCTTTTCGGCCCAAGCTTTGGCTTCGGCCAGGCCATTGCCGGTTTCGACAACTCTGTCGACGATGCCCAAAACGAGTGCCTGGGCCGCCAGGAAAACTTCACCACCCAGCGCCATGCGCCGCACCGTCTGCGCACCGAAGCGGCGTACGGCGCGCTGCGTACCGGACCAGCCGGGGACGACGCCGATCGAGGTTTCGGGGAAGCCCAATTTCACATGCGCCTCGGCGACGCGAAAATCGCAGGCGACGGCCAGTTCCAGCCCACCGCCCAGCGCGTGGCCGGACAGCACGGCGATGGTCGGTTGCCTGAGCCTGGCCAGCCGGTCGAAGACACGATGGCCGTAGCGCACCCATTGCACCTGAAAATCAGCGGCGCTCATTTGCGCCCACGCCTCGACATCGCCGCCGGCGCAAAACCCCTTGCCTTCGCCGCGGACCAGCACGACGCGGACCCCGTCGGCCAGTTCCGCTTCGTCGAGCGCGGCTTCGAGAGCGCGCAGCATCGGAATATCCAGCGCGTTGAATTTTTCCGGCCGGCGCAAGGTGACGATGCCGATGGCGCCGTCCTGCTCGAAGGTGACGAGGCGCTCAGCCATGCGCGCCTCCGAGCGAGGCGCCGCCATTGAGCGACAGGCCGATCGGCCGATCCTGATAGAGCGCTGACGGCGTCACCTTGAGGTCATTGGCGACACCGAGCGGCGTCTCGGACTGCGCCAGCACGTCGCGCTCGAGGTCGATACCCGGCGCCAGTTCGGTCACCATCAGCCCGTCAGGCGTTAGCTTCATCACGCAGCGCTCGGTGACATAGGTGATGTCCTGTCCCTGCGCGACCGCGCGCTTGCCGGAGAAGGAGATGTGTTCGACCTCGTTGACCACCTTCTTGACCTTGCCCTCCTGGTCGATGCGAATGCCGCCATCGGCCAGCGAAAGCTTGGCGCCGGCATTGAAGAAGCCGGAGAAGACAATCTTCTTCGCCCGCGCGGTGATGTCGACAAAGCCGCCGGCGCCGGCGGTGACATGCGGCCGCGCCGACAGTTTCGAGACGTTGACCGAGCCGTGGCGGTCGATCTGCAGGAAGGACAGCAGCGAGGCGTCGAAGCCGCCAGCCTGGAAATAGATGAACTGGTGCGGCGAGGGCATAAAGGCGTCGGCGTTGGACGAGCAGCCGAACTTGAAGTCGAGCAGCGGCACGCCGCCGACCGCGCCCTGCTCGATCACCCAGGTGACCTTGCCGTGCTGGCCTTCTTCCAGAAGGATGCGCGGCACATTGGCCGAGATGCCGAAGCCGATGTTGACCGCCATGCCATCGTGCAATTCCATGGCGACGCGGCGGGCGATCACCTTCTGGACGTTCATCTCCACATTGCGGAAAGTCGATAGCGGCCGGAAAATCTCGCCCGAAATCGCCGGATCGTAAGGCGTCAGCGTCGTCTGCAACTGGTCCGGCGCGACGACGATGTGGTCGACCAGCACGCCCGGCACACGCACATCATGCGGCTTCAGCGTGCCGTTCTCGACGACGCGCTTGACCTGCGCGATGACGACGCCGCCATTGTTGCGGGCGGCGAGTGCCTGTTCGAGGCCGCCGAGATAGGCGCCCTCATGCTCATAGGTGAGGTTGCCGCGCTCATCGGCCGTGGTGGCGCGGATGATCGAGACCTGCGGCACGATCGAACGAAAATAGAGCCATTCCTCGCCGTCGAACTGTTGCACCGACACGATCGGCTCGCTGGCGGCGGCGTTCATCGCGCAGCCCTGGTGACGGGGGTCGGCGAAAGTGTCGAGACCGACCTTGGTCAGCACGCCCGGCCGCTTGGCGGCGGCCTCGCGGTGCATATCGAACATGATGCCGGACGGTACGTTATAGGCGGCAACCGAATTGTCGCCGATCATCTTCCAGATCTGCGGCGGTTCGGCGGAAGAGGGGCCGGACGGATAGGAGCCGCACAAAGTGCGCTTCAGCAGGCCGGGCTTGGCCAGATGGTCGATGCCCTTGATGCCATACATGTCGCCGGCGGCGATCGGGTGCAGCGTGGTGATATCCTTCGGATGACCTTCCCCGTCGAAGCGTTCGCCGATGGCGGCCAGCACGGCGTCCGGGCAGCCAAGGCCGCTCGATGACGAGACGGAAACGACCATGCCATCCCTGATCAGGCTGGCTGCCCGTGCTGCGGAAACGACCTTGCTCAATTCATGCTCCCGAGTTTCGGGTCGATCTTGACGGCCTTGCCTGAGCTGGCCGATTGCAATGCTGCCTCGGCCGAGGTGAGCGACCAGATGCCGTCCTCGCCGGTGGCGGCAGGTTGGCCGTCGCCGTGGATCGCGGCATGGAACCGCCGCACGGACCTGACGTAGAGATCCTCGTGGTCGAAGCTCAACTCCTCTTCGCCCTCGGCGGTGCGCAGAATGACCGAGCCGACAGGCCTTTGCGTCATCACATTGCGGCCGATCAGAGAACCCTCCGAGCCGTGCACCTCGAAGCCGGTACCGGCGAATCTGCTGGTGAAAGCTTCATGCGACTGGGCGATGAGGCCCGACTTGAAGCGCCAGATGCACATGGCACCGTCTTCCAGCCCGCCGCCGGCCATGCCGGCGGCTTGCGTGAAGGCCGAGACCTCGACCGGATCGTCGCCCAGCACGAAGCGCAGCGTGTCGGCATCATGCACAGTGATGTCAAGCACGACACCGCCGCCGGCTTCCGGCTTGGTGATGCGCCAGCCCTGCAGGTTTTCCGGCAGATAGACGGCATGGAAGACGCGCGCGGCGATCGGCTTGCCGATGCGCCCCGTTGCGATCGCCTCGCGCATGGCGCGGTGCGCGCCGGCGTTGCGCAGATGATGGTTGGTGCCAAGCACGATTCCGGCCGCCCTGGCGGCGGCGACCATTTCGCGGGCATCGGCGCTGTTCAGCGCCAGCGGCTTTTCGCACAGCACATGCTTGCCCGCCGTGATGGCGGCAAGCGCCTGTTCGAGATGCAGTTCGTTGGTGGTCGAGATGTAGACGGCGTCGATATCCTCGTCGAGGAGATCGTCAAGCGTCGAAACCGCTAGCGGAATGTTGTTTTCCACGGCATACGCCTGGGCCCGCTCCGGGTTGGAACTCATCACCGCCGCGATCCTGCCATCGGCCTGCGCACGGATGGCATTGATCATGAATTGCCTGGCGATCGTGCTGGCGCCGATCAGCCCCCATTTGACACTCACGCGGCGCCTCCCGTTCCCGTAGGTCTGTTTCGCGAACGGCGATCCGGACCGCAGCTTTCCCTGACCACGAGATTGACCGCGCCGATATGGTCTTCGGCGCGCGTGGTGCGCGACTGGATCATCTTCAGCATGACGTGGGCGGCGCGTTCGCCGAGCCCCGCCGAGTCCACCGCGACGCTGGTCAAAGCCGGCATGTAATGCTCGGCCTCGGCGACGTCGTCGAAACCGACGATGGCGAAATCCGCACCGGGCTCAAGCCCACGCTTGCGCAACGCCAGCATGGCGCCGAAGGCGACGGCGTCGTTGAAGCAGAGGGCAGCGGTCGGCGGTTCAGCCATCGACAGAGCGGTTTCGAGGCAGGCGATACCGCCTCTGCGGCTGGTCTCTCCCTCGACGACCAGCGTGTCGCGCGCGGCGATGCCCTGCGTCTCGCAGGCTTCGCGAAATCCGCCAAGGCGCTCGTGATAGACCACCAGATCGGAGGAGCCGCCGAAGAAGACCAGCCGGCGATGTCCCTTGCCGATGAGATGAGCGGTGGCGAGATAGGCGCCGCGATGATTGTCGGGCGCAATCACCGGGATGCGGCTCTCGGGCAAGCGGCGCATGGCGAAAACCACCGGCAAGCCCGCCATCTCCAGGCGGCGGAAGGCGCCTGGCGTGGTGCCGCGCGCCGGCGAGACGATGAGGCCGGCGACGCCTTGCTCCATCAGCGACTTCAGCACCTCTTCCTGACGCACCGGATTCTCCGCCGTGTTGGCGATGAATGGCACGATGCCGGCCGACTGGAAGACGCGCTCCATGCCGACCGCCAGTTCGGCGAAAAAGGGATTGGTGAGATCGTTGATGACCATGCCGATGACGTTGGAATGGGCCTTGCGCAGATTGGCGGCGCCGCGGTTATAGACATAGCCGACATCCTCGATCGCCTTGCGCACCTTGATCGCGGTTTCAGGCCGGATCAGCCCGCTGCCCTGGAGCACGAGCGACACCGTCGATTTGGACACGCCCGCCTCGCGGGCGATGTCGAAGATCGTTGCCTTGGCCCGGCTGGCCATCCTGCTATCTCCTCCCGGTTGCCTCATTCAGATTTATTGGAACGTTCTAATCATTGCTTCAATCGTGAGTCAACCGCGAATTTTTTGCAACCTGAAAAGCCGATTGTGTGTACTCAAATGGCTTAGCTTACAAGGCTTTCTGTGCTGCAACGCAGCATTAGCCTGCGAAGACGCTCCCAATCTAAAGGTTCTTGATTTATTGGAACGTTCCATTTATAGGCGCTGCGAAGGGAGAGATCTATGGACATTGCCTTGCCTGGTGAGGGTGGCCGCAGCACACGTTACGCGCTTGTCGGACAACCGGTGCAGCCTGACATCGGCGCGCGGTTTTCGCGCATCGCCTATGCCGCGGCGCATGTCGTTGCCGATCCCCTTGAAATGACCGATCCATGGTCGCGGCCCGTCGTCGACTGGGACAGGACAATGGCGTTCCGCCATCATTTGTGGCGGCTCGGCTTCCGCGTCGCCGAGGCGATGGACACGTCGCAGCGCGGCATGGGCTTCGACTGGGCGAATGCGAAGGAATTGATCCGCCGTTCGATCACCGAGTCCCGCACCGTGGAAGGCGCCGATCTTGCCTCGGGCGCCGGAACCGACCATCTGGCGCCGGCCGCCGCCAGGACGCTCGACGATGTAATCGCCGCCTATGAGGAGCAGTTCGCTTTCATCGAAGGGCAGGGCGGCAAGGCGATCATGATGGCCAGCCGCGCACTGGCTAAAGTGGCGAAGGGGCCGGACGACTACGCCGCCGTCTATGACCGCATCGTAAGCCAGGCCTCCGGCAAGGTCATCCTGCACTGGCTGGGTGACATGTTTGACCCGGCCTTGAAGGGCTATTGGGGCAGCGGCGATTTCGAGACCGCGCTCGATACGGTGGTCGCCATCATCGAGCGCCACGCAGGCAAGGTCGAAGGCATAAAGATATCGCTGCTCGATGCCGGCAAGGAGGTCGCGCTGCGCAACCGGCTGCCGGACGGCGTCGTGATGTTCACCGGCGATGACTTCAACTATCCCGAACTGATCGCCGGAGACGGCAACAGGCATTCGCACGCGCTGCTTGGCATTTTCGACGCCATCGCGCCGGTCGCCAACGCCGCCCTGGCAAGGCTCGCCGCGGGCGATCAGGCCGGCTATGACGCGCTGATGGCGCCGACGGTGCCGCTATCGCGAAAAATCTTCGAGGCGCCGACCGAGTACTATAAGGCCGGCATCGTCTTCATGGCCTGGCTGAACGGCCACCAGGACCACTTTGCGATGGTCGGCGGCATGCAGTCAGCGCGCGGCATCCGCCACTACGCCGAAATCTTTCGCCTTGCCGACCAGGCAGGCCTGCTGGCCGACCCCGAGCTGGCGGTCGCCAGGATGAAGGGTCTGTGCGCCGTCGCGGGTGTCTGAGCCTAACGAGATTAGGTCATAAGAATCCCCACGCAGGGGATTTGCGATATCAGTCTGTAGCGCGCGAGCGTGGAAAGTGGTCCGCATTACCGGGTAAACGGCCAGGACGGATCTATCTGGCGCAGTTGTCCTTACAGAGAGCTATGTGGTTTCATAGTGTCGAGCGTCGGTCGTGCGGCTGACGCTCCTCATAAGGGCAGGGTTATGAGCGAAACCTTCGACCTCAGGGGCAAGCGGGTATTCGTGGCCGGTCATCGCGGCATGGTCGGTTCGGCCATCGTGCGCAGGCTGGCTGCCGAGGATTGCGAGATCCTGACGGCGACGCGCGCCGAGCTCGATCTCCTGGATCAGGCTGGTGTGCGGCGCTGGATGGCCGATCGTCGGCCGGATGCCGTGGTGATGGCCGCGGCGAAGGTCGGCGGCATCCTGGCGAATGATCGGTTTCCGGCCGATTTCCTGTATGACAATGTCGTCGTGCAGACCAATCTCATCGAGGGGGCCTTTCGCGCCGAAGTGGGCAAATTCCTGTTCCTCGGTTCGTCCTGCATCTATCCGAAATTCGCGCCGCAGCCGATTTCCGAGGAAGCCCTGCTGACAGGCCCGCTCGAGCCAACCAATGAATGGTATGCGATCGCCAAGATCGCCGGGCTGAAACTATGCCAGGCCTATAGGCGCCAATACGGCGTCGACTATATCTCCGCGATGCCAACCAATCTCTACGGTCCAGGTGACAATTTCCACCTCGAATCCAGTCACGTCGTACCCGCGTTGATGCGCAAGGCACATGAAGCGAAGCAGGCCGGTCGCAAGACGCTGACAGTGTGGGGAACGGGCACGCCGATGCGCGAGTTCCTGTATGTCGACGATGCAGCCGATGCCCTGGTCTGCCTCCTGAAAACCTACAGCAGCGACAGCCATGTCAATGTCGGCTCGGGTCAGGATATCACCATCGCCGAATTGGCCAGGACGATCGCTTCGATCGTCGGCGGAGACGTGGAGATTGCGTTCGATACGACCAAGCCGGACGGCACACCGCGCAAGCTGCTGGACGTGACGCGGCTGTTTGCCACCGGCTGGCGCCCCCGATACTCGCTGCGCAGCGGGCTGGAGCAGACATATGCGTGGTTCCTCCGGCATATGGAAGTCGGCCAGGTCCGGCTGACAGCACCCGAAAGTTGATGCCGCTTGAGCGATTTCTCCGTGAAGACATTGGCGGCGACCAGGGCGGATGGCCTTGGAGGGCGCCTGCTTGCCATGGTCAATGCAAAATGTCTCGCCGACAAAATGGGGTGTCGTTTCGGTTTCACCTGGAACCGCGGAACCATCGATGACATGCAATTCCACATTGTCGATTCCGTCGACAAGGTTTTTGCCGCCGATTTCATCGAAAAATACTGGCTGGGAGAGAAGATCGACACGAGCCGGTTTGGGGTCCTCGACGGTAGTCGGTTCAGCCGATCCAGCTTGGTGGTCGATGCCCGTCGGAACGGATACGAAGGGTGGATCTGTGATAGTTTCCGCATTCTGAGATCGTTCCGGCAGAGCTGGTTCAGGGCGATGCTGCCCGCCAACAGGGCGGCCCGATCGAGGCATCGGACGTTTGGCACGTTTGGCTTTTCCGAACCCGTGCGAGCAACGATCGCCGCCGCCGCCGAGACTAGGCTTGCCCGACCGATGGCCGCGTTGCATCTGCGTAGCGGCGATATTGTCCGCGGGAATTACCGATCGCAGCTGGAGTTTTGCGACAAGGTCATTCCCGCGCCGCTCGCCAAGGCGATCGTGGCGAAACTGGCGTCAAAAGGCCTGGCGACGCTGGTGATCGGCCAGGACCGGGCAACGCTCGACTATCTGAAATCCGAGACCGGAGCCTTCCTCGCCGACGATTTCGGCGCCAGGCAGTTTGAAGACGAGACACTCAAGGCGTTTTTCGAAATGGCATTGATGGCCCGGTGTCGGCAAATCCATGCGGGAAGCAGCGTGTTCGCGACAATCGCGTCGGTGATGGGTGGCATCAGGGTCTTGCGGCCAAAAGCCGTGTTTGGCGATCGCGGAACGGCAATGGCCATACTGGACGAATTGAAGGCCCGACAATCCGATTACCATCCGCTGGAGGCGGCCTATGGCTATCAGTCGGCCTTCGTGCTGATGGAGAAAAGCGTTGGCCCAGGGCAGGCGAGGATAATTCTCGAAAAGGCGGCCAGGCTCGATCCGCTGAACCCCGTCTACGCGCTGAAGCTGGCGGCCGGTTATTTTCGAGAACAGAATTATCGAGACGGAGAAGCAGTCCTGAAAGCGTTCATGCTAAGGGAAGTCGATGCCCGCGCCGAAAATTCCATGCGGATCCTGCAGGTTCTGACCCGCCGCCCCGCCCCTCGCGTTCACACCATGGCGGGCGACTTCGAATTCTACTTTGCCGCGGCCAGGGCCGGCTATCCCTATGCCGCGGCGTGCTCGGCCCATATCCTTCACACGGCTCTGGGCAGAACCGAGGACGCCTTGGCAATGGCTGCGCTGTCACTCAAGGCAGAACCCGAGAACCAGGTTTTCCGGGAAATCGAATGGGCGGTTCGGGCAGCTACTGCCGCAAATCGCGGCCCGCTCTAAACTCTTTGTTTTGAGGCAATCCCCAAGCCACTTCGTCCCCGTCAATGCAGCCGTTGCAATTCCCACTTTGCACCGTCAAATTCGACAAACGTCTTTGGGCATGTCGACAACGCATTCTTCAAGAGCGGCTTTGCGTCTTCGATATGCCCTCCGATCAGATATTCCTCAGCGCCATAAAAAACCGCCTCGCACACTTGATCGTTGCCGATGGCTTTCATTTGCAAGTCCTGCGGAGGCAGCTTGCCCATAAACAGATCGAAGACTGGATAGGGCCAAGTGGCAGGGGTGAGTTTGGCCTGTGCCTGCTGTGCTTGCGTCTGCAATTCCGGGTCTTTCGCATACCCCATGGCCATGATGCGCCACAAATCGCTATAAGCCTCTGGCATTGCGCTTTGCTGCTGGAACAGCCGCATGGCATCGCCGTAACGGCCGTTGAAGAATGCTACAAAAGCATTCTCTGTCGGATAGGCAGGAAAGGCAGCATAGGTCTGGGCGATCGGCACAAGCGCGCCCACCGCCACCAAGGCGAAAGCGCCGGCAAGAGCCCCAGCAGTGCGCGTGTAGAGCGGACGAGCCTGGTCGCGGGACCAGAACGACATCAGCGCCAGAGCGAGCACGGCGCCCACGATCGCACCGCCAATATGGGCGGAATAGTCGATCCTCAGGCCTTTATCAGAAGCCGAAAGAAACGGCAGCACTGCAGGAACCAGAATCGACATCGCGCGCGCTTGCATCATGCTGCGCTGGGCGCTGGAGCGGAAATGAAAGCTGAGCACGATTGCTGCAGCAAAAAGGCCGACAATGCCGCCTGACGCGCCAACCCCAACAACATTGGCTGGGGTCATGTACAGCGAAGCGACCTCACCGCCCACCGCGCATACGGCAAAAAGGGACAGAAACCACAGGCGGCCGACCAATCCCTCCAACAAAATCCCTGCGCGCCAAAGCGCAAAACTATTGCCGAGGAGATGCGCGATACTGGCGTGCATCAAAGTGGCCGTGACCAAACGCCACCATTGGCCACCCCAGATCAAAGATCGGAACATGCCGCCGAGCGCGACCAAGGTTTGCGTCGAGGGTGATCCGCCTTGGTTAGGGGTGACGGCAAAATTCAACTCGGCGCAATAGATCACAGCCAGCAGCGCGATAAGCCCATAGGAAGCAAGAGGCTGCATGGTGGGCAGGGGTAGATCGCGGCCATCTTTTTCCTGTATCGCATTGAGCGCGTTTGGTTGCGCCGCCATATAAGTGCGGCAAAGTTCAGCGATATCCATGCCTGCGCTATCGATCTGGCTGATCGGGATGCCAAGGGTCAATTTGCTGCCCCGCCGCAGAGCATACCATGGCCGCGTCACGCTCTCGGCATAGGCAGGATCGACGGTCAGTTTCAGAATGCCGAAATTCTCTTTGGACGCCTCAGTAAGTTTGGTGATGTCACTCCAAGGTACCAGGCTACCGAGGTAGGGAACTTGTACGCCTTGCGGCGAAAGCACCAGCGCGGGCGCTCGCATCAGCAATTGACGCAAGGCTGTCGTGCCCATCAAAACGCCGACAATCACGCAAATCCATCCACTAAGGACAAGCAGGAGCGACGGGTGTTGATACTGGAGGCAAATAACCCCGGAACCTAAAATCACTGCGGATATGGCAAGTGTTTTGATGAGTTTTGCGGTAGAATAGTAGAACCTTCGACCCTGATCGCTTTCGAACATCAGGCCCCCATTTTTCTGGATTGATGCGATCGAAGACAAGTGTGAGGAAATCTCCAAGTGGCGCTGGAGAAATCAGGCATTCAGAAGAAATTAGATGTCACCCAGCAAGCCAGCCAACGCCCCGCTGCCAGCTTTTCTCATGATAAGCTTCCCGTACTGACCAGCAGGACGCTATCAGTGGCGCGACCTGGCACACAACATAAGTTGCGGCTCACATAGGACACGTTTTCTTGATTTTGATGCTTCCTGGCGAACTTTTGCGAGACTCGGTATGACGGGCCAATCGGTGTCAATGCTTCGACGGCGGTTGGCGGCCGACTTCGCTGCAAAATTCCATTGCCGACGATGGAAACTCTGACGGAGCGGACTGGCGCTGGGCAAGAAGCCCAAATCCGGCCGCTTGGACACGGCAAGATGGCGGCTCGGCCGGTTGAGGGAACCCTGATCGAGCACAGCCGGGCGATCGATTCGCCTTGCGGCCGCCTGTATGCGGTCAATCAATATCGAGGGAAATAGAGATTTGTCTGGATGGTGGGCGTGACAGGGATTGAACCTGTGACCCCTGCAATGTCAATGCAGTGCTCTCCCGCTGAGCTACACGCCCATCCGAAGCCGCGCATACACCATTTTTGGTCCGGCGCGTCAATAGCGAGAAAAAGGAAAGAAGGCGTCGTCTCGCCGCAGCGGCGATGCCTTTGCGGAAGGCGGCTCAGGCCGCCTGCAGCATCTTCTCGACCTCGTTGACGAGATCGCGCAGGTGGAAGGGCTTCGACAGCACCTTGGCGTCTTTCGGCGCCTTGGAATCCGGGTTCAGCGCAACGGCGGCGAAACCGGTGATGAACATGACCTTGAGGTCCGGATCAATCTCGGTGGCGCGGCGTGCCAGCTCGATGCCATCCATCTCCGGCATGACGATGTCGGTCAACAGCAGCGAGAACGGTTCCTCGCGCAACCGCTCATAGGCGCTGGCGCCATTGTCGAAATCGCTGACCTGGTAGCCGGCGCGTTCCAACGCCTTGACGAGGAACCGACGCATATCGTCGTCGTCTTCCGCCAGAAGAATGCGTGCCATGATATCCCGTCCGAATCACCCGCCCGAGACTGCCGCCGAGGCAGCCCGTTAACCATCCTGTATATGAGGAGGTGACGGTAAACATCAAGTGAACGCGGCGAAGCATTATCCGCATTTGGCACGGCCATGTGCGCGGCGAAATGCTGGACATGCGGCCAGCAAGGTGGCAGTTTCATACCATGATGCACTGGTGTTTTCGGGTTCGTTCAAATTGAAGACGGCAGCCGAGGATTTTTCGGTCGTTCCACCCTTCGAAATCCGATCGGGCGCCGAGCAGCGCGTCCCCTTCCTGTTCAACTCGCCGCATAGCGGCCGCTACTATCCGGAACGCTTCCTTGCCATGGCGAGGCTCGATCGCAACGCCATCCGCCGCTCGGAGGATTGCTATGTCGACGAACTGTTCGGCGGCGCCGTGGCGCTCGGCGCGCCGATGCTGGCGGCGAATTTCCCGCGCGCCTATCTCGACGTCAACCGCGAGCCCTGGGAACTCGACCCGCGCATGTTCGCCGAGCCGGTGCCGTCCTTCTGCAACATCCGCTCGGCGCGGGTGGCGGGCGGCCTTGGCACCGTACCCAAGCTGGTGGGGGAGGGGCTCGACATCTATTCCGGCCGCTTGCCGCTGGCCGAAGCCGTTGCCCGCATCGAGGCCGTCTACAAGCCCTACCACGAAACGCTGAAGCGGCTTTTGACCAGAACCCATGCCCGTTTCGGCTTTGCCGTGCTGATCGATTGCCATTCGATGCCGGCAAGCATCCGTGTCGGCGACAGCGGCCTGCGGCCGGACTTCATCATCGGCGACCGTTTCGGTATCTCCGCCACAGCGGCCCTGACCGAGACCGCGATCGGCCTGCTGACCGCGATGGGCTATACCGTTGCCCACAACAAGCCCTATGCCGGCGGCTTCATCACCGAGCACTATGGCCGCCCGGCGCGCCATCTGCATGCGTTGCAGATCGAGGTCAATCGTGGGCTCTACATGAATGAGCGGACATTCGAGAAAGCCGCCGGCTTCGACGCGCTGGCCGACGATCTGACGCGATTTTCAGCGGATCTGATGGCAATGCCCGACCACCACTTCATCGACCTGCCGCTGGCCGCGGAGTAAAATAGCCGGTCGGAGGTGCAAGGCGAAAAAAAGACCGCATCGTTTGCACGATACGGTCGAAGTCTAGGGAGGAAACGCCCAAGGAGGGCATGGACAGGAAAACCTGTCCGAGGTTGAGGGTATTGTGCGGTGCACAAATGTCAAGCGACCTTCAGGCTTTTTTAATTCAGAGTGATGTGGAAATTGCGTTTCGATGACGCTTGCGTGACATTTGGGCAACAGTTGTCACGGCGAATAAATCGATAAACAGGCTTGTTTTGGCGGGAAAGTGTCGGCAGAGCCCGGTCGTGCGCTCTGCAATGCGGGAGAATCAGTTGGACATCAGTATCGATTTCATGCGCCGTATCGCGCAAGCGGCAGCGGCCGAGACCTTGCCGCGCTTTCGCGCCCAGGGTGCCGTGGCCAACAAGGAAAAAGGCAGCTTCGACCCGGTCACCGAAGCCGACCGCGAGACGGAACGCGCCATCCGGGCCCTGATATCGGCCGAGTATCCCGACCATGGCATTCTCGGCGAGGAGCATGGTAGCGAAAACATCTCCAGCCGGCATGTCTGGGTGATCGATCCGATCGACGGCACGCGCGCTTTCATCTCCGGCCTGCCGGTGTGGGGGACGCTGGTCGGGCTGACGATCGATGGCGATGCGGTCGCCGGCATGATGGCGCAGCCCTTCACCGGCGAACTGTTCTACGCCAACGCCTCGGGCTCGCACTATGAGGGGCCGGGCGGCCCGCGAAAGCTTTCGACGCGCAAGACGACCAGCCTCGCTGACGCAACGCTGTTCACCACCACACCGGCGCTATACAAGGGCGAGGCGCGCACGCGCTATGACGCTTTCGAGAAACAGGTCCAGCTCGCCCGCTACGGGGCCGATTGCTATGCCTTCGCCATGATCGCCTCGGGAAGTGTCGACATTGTCGCCGACCCCGGCTTGAAGCCCTACGACATCGTGGCGCTGATCCCGATCATCGAGAAGGCGGGCGGTGTCGTCACCACCTTCGATGGTGGTCCGGCGGAAAAGGGCGGCGATGTGCTGGCGGCGGCGACGCCGGAGCTTCATGCGGCCGCCATGGCTGCCCTGCGCGGCTGACATTTCCCTGCCTTCTCTGGTGAAATGGCTTCAGCGCGGCTTGATCGAGCGCTGGAACTCCACTGGCGTGCGCCCGTAGACCTGCCTGAAAGCCGAGCTGAAATGGCTGTGGCTCGAAAAGCCGAGGTCCATGCCCAGCGTGGTCAGATTGTGGTAGCGGCCAAGCAGGTCGAGCGCACGCGCCAGCCGCAGGCGCAGATGATAACGATAGAGCGGCATGGCCTCGACCTGCTGGAACATTTGCGTCAGATAGACCGGCGAAACGCCGACCTCGGCGGCAATTTCGGCCAGCGTCCAGCGCCGCGACAGGTCCGACGACAGCACGAGCTTGGCGCGGTCGACCAGCTTCTGCCGCCCGGGGCTGGCGCCCGCGACATGCGAGGTGCGCTCGCCGAGCGAGCGCCGCACCAGCGTTAGCGCCAGCGTCTCGGCTTCCAGCGTTTCGGCGACATTGCGGCTCAGGCTGTGGCGCAGCAGTGCCACCAAGGCCTGCGCGCGCGGATCGATGCGGCGGCGCTGGCGACGAAACGCCAGGCGGTCACCGGCGCGCAGCTGCTCCTTCGGTGCCAGTTCCCGCAATTGGCCTTCCTCGATGACGAGGTCGAGGCAGGCATCGCCGCCCTCGATGGGATGGCTGACCTGGTAGGCCTCAGCTTCATTGAAGAACAGCAGCTGATTGGCTTCCGCCACGGCGTCGTTGCGGCCGACATGGCGCACGAAAACACCGCGATAGGGAAACACTAGATGCGTGGCCGACGTGCATTCCTCATCGCTCCTGTGCCGGCATTCGCCGTTGCAGACGACGTCCCGCACCTTGACGATACCGGTATCGAGAAGCGGCTGAACCGTGAATTGCGACATGGCCGTTGAGCTCTTTTCCCCGCGCCGGAACGTTCCGGCGGCGCGAGGGGCATTCTACGCAATCGGTCTGCCCAGTCCTGTCAGGAGACTTCTCGACAAGCGCTGCTCAGTCCCGCAAGCCGCGCCTGAATTCCGAATAGGCCTGGCCACGCGACAGACCGATGTCCTTGAGCTGTTCATCGGTCATTTCGAGCAAGGCAAGCCGGCTTCGGCGCTTCTCCATCTGGCGGGCGAGCCATCTCGCTACCGCGATACATCGGGCCCGCATGAACTGCAGAAGGGTTTCGGTGCGCACTGCCGGCACCGGGACCTGGCCAGCCAGGCGTTGTGCTGCTGCGTGATCGGTGCGCATGGCTCAATCCTCGCTCACGCCGGCCGCCGAGGCGCCGGCTTCGTTCAGCGCCTGGGCGCATTCCTCGCAGCAGACCTCGACGGTCTTGCCGCCGACCTTGACGCGGATCGGGTTGGCATCGAGCTGGCAATCGCAGGCGGCGCAGGTTTCTCGGTCATGATCTCATCTCCATGGCGTTCAATTCGACGCATGCAGATGAGCATTCCGGGGCGGCCGCGGGCTGTCAGAATCTTTAGCAGTTTGCGTCCCAAGGGGCGCTGCCGGCCGATCATCCTGACAACGGTGTGTCAGCTATGCCGGCCTGCGCTACCGGTCAGGCCGTCGGGTCGTCGGAGCCGGGAATGAAGGCGTCGAAGGCGGCCAGGAATTGTTCGCGGTAGAGGTCGACTTCCTGCAGGATTTCGTGCTTGGAGCCGTCGATCATCAGCAGTGAACCGAGCCTCAGACTTCTGGCATAGGCCTCTACCGCCCTGGTCGAGACGACCTGGTCGGCGCCTGCGGCGATGATCAGCAGAGGCACCTGAATCCGGGCCATGAAATCGGGGTCGCTGACGGCCTCCGACGCCTTTGCCGCTGCCTGCAGCCAGCGGATCGTCGGCCCGCCAAGCGCCAGTTGCGGATACTCTTCATAGATGCGGGTGTTGCGGCGGTAGCGCTGCGGATCCGACGTTACCTTGTTGGCCAGGAAAGGCAGCGTGTCTCTCGGCCGTGGACCCCAGGCGGCATAGAGCCGGCCAAGACCCAAAGCGCAGAAGAACGAACAGACGCGGCGGACGGTGCTGATCGAGACCGGCAGGTCGGGCAACGTCAGGAACGGCGCGATCAGCACCATGCGCCGCACGCGGTTGACCATGGACGGCGCGGCAAGCAGCGTAATCACCGCTCCGGCGGAATGGGCGAGGATGTAGTATGGCCCGCGGCAATCCGGCAGCACGATCTCCTCGAAGAACTGCTCCAGATCGGCCGTGTAATCGCGGAAGGAGCGGACATAGCCACGCTGGCGATCGCGGATCAGCCGGTCGGAATCGCCCTGGCCGCGCCAGTCGAGCGTGGCGACGCCAAAACCCCGGGCGGCAAGGTCGCGGATGGTTTCGAAATATTTCTCGATGCACTCATTGCGGCCGGACAGCAGCACCACTGTGCCCCGCTTCGGACGTGTCACCGCCCCGAACAGGCCATAACGGATCTTCTTGCGGTCGCGCGTGGCGAAGAAGCCGCCGGTGGCGTTTTCCGGTCGCGGATTGCCCTCGGTTTCGTGGAAAAGCGGAGTCTCTTGGAAAAGGTCCGTCATTCGGCGCTTTGTGCTCGGCGTCTTCACGTACCAGCCTGTCGCGGCTGGCCCCGCCCAAGGTGATAGACGCCAATCCATCAAAAGCAAAGCAAATCCGGCCTATGCCGGGACTGCACGGGGAAGGCCGGAAGCCGCTCGAAGGCGTGCTTCCGGCCCCTGTCGATCCGGGAGGAAGGGACGTTAACACCCGGTTCGGCCTCGTCGCGGCACCTCTGTAACTCTTGTGCCGCCTGTCCTTGATCTTGAGGACACTCTAGTGCTGGCTGTCTGAACGCGCGCCGAAGCGCCGGTTCATCTGCCGTTCATCGAGGGGCAAGCCATTCCGTTTTTTGCCGCCGGGCGAAATCTTGAAATGCATTCCGGCGCTCCCCAAATGTGGAATGCGGTCGCCAATGTCGGGGCCGCTGGTCCTCCCGAAACGCCGCTCACGGGTTTCGCACAGGCCATACGCAAACCATGTTGCTCAACAGGAGAACACCTCATGCGTCACGTTGATTTTTCACCGCTCTATCGCTCGACCGTCGGCTTCGACCGTCTCTTCACCATGCTGGATTCGCTTGCGCAGCCCGATGGCGCGCAGACCTATCCGCCATACAACATCGAGCGCACCGGTGAGGATTCCTACCGGATTTCGATGGCGGTCGCCGGCTTCTCGGACGAGGAAATCTCGATCGAAGCCCACCGCAACGTGCTGACCGTGAAGGGTGAGCGCAAGGACGAGGGCACCGGCGAAGGCTCCGAGCTGCTTTATCGCGGGATCGCCTCGAGGGCGTTCGAGCGCCGCTTCCAGCTTGCCGATCACGTTGAAGTCGTCGGCGCCGCGTTGAAGAACGGCCTGCTCTTCGTCGACCTCAAGCGCAACATTCCCGAGGAGCTGAAGCCGCGCAAGATCGCGATCACCTCGGCCCCAGCCAAGGCCAAGCAGATCGAGGCCAAGACGGCCGCGTAACGTAGCCCAGGGATAGAAGCGTCTCCTCCCGAGACGAAAGCGGCGCCGAAAGGCGCCGCTTTTTTTGTACCAGTCCGATCAACGAAACCGGATATTGCGCGGTCATTGCCCTGAAACCCGATCGACGTAGCTTTCAACGGCATGCAGCACCATCGGATGAGCGAATTCGCTGACCCGTCGCTTCCGCAAGGGCGCTTCAAAACGAGTGGCTGCACACGCCGTTGAAGCGTTAATCTCGCCTTGCCCTTTCGCAAATCTATCGGGCGACACGCCGGATACGGGGCCGCTTGCCGATGCGGGAAGCCGGACTGGCAACGTAACTTTAGATATTTCTAAATAATAAATACCTTATTAACCAAGATCGAACATATTTCGGTTCGGCTCAATCCACGGACTCACAGCCTGCAATCCCGCCTTCGCCTTCTCTCTGGAACCATCGAAAGGACCCTCGTCGAATGTGGCGGAAACCTACAGTGTGCCTGCCGATCCTGGCACTTTTCGGCGGCGAGGCACACGCTACGACAACAACCACTCCCATGGTCGTGCAGATGACGATCACCGCGTCCTGTACCATCAGCAGCGCTTCGACCTTGAACTTCGGCTCCTCGGGCGTGATTGCGGCCAACGTCGACCAGACATCCACGGTCCAGGTTCAATGCACGAACACGACCCCCTATAACATTGGCCTGGACGCTGGCACGGGGTCGGGCGCGACCGTGGCTGCCCGCAAGATGACGAACGGAGCCGCCACGATCACCTATTCTCTTTACAGCGACAGCGGCAGAACGACCGTCTGGGGCAGCACTATCGGAACCAACACGGTTTCGGCGACCGGTAGCGGCGCTGCCCAGAGCTTTACCGTATATGGACGCGTGCCGGCGCAATCAACGCCCGCGCCAGCCGTCTATACGGATACGGTGACGGTCACGGTAACTTATTAAGGTCGGCCGCATCGACGGTCGATGCCAGGGGGTGGCAAATGAATTGGGCAAGGCTGGCTCCAGCTTTGGTGGGAGCATTGCTGTTCGGCGGGGTGCAGGTCCGCGCAGATTCGCTTCAGGTACAACCTGCTCTCGTCGATGTCGTCACGCCCGGCGCGGCGTCGACCATCACGCTTCGCAATGAAGGGCGGACGCCGACCAACGTGCAAATTCGGGTCTTTCGCTGGTCACAGGCCGATGGCCAGGAATCGCTGCAGCCCACGGAAGATGTGGTTGCCTCTCCTCCGGCCGTCACGCTGCTGCCAGGCGCCGACTATGTCGCCCGGATCGTGCGCGTGGCCAAGCGGCCGGTCGTGGCCGAGGAGGCCTATCGCCTGCTCGTCGATGAGCTTCCGGACGCCAGCAGGGTCAAGACCGGTACGGTGAAGCTCCTGGTTCGTCACTCGATTCCAGTCTTCTTCGGTTCGCCGGAAAGAACGCCGCCGGCCGTTGACTGGACGATATCAAAGCAGGACGGCCGGCTGATCGTTTCGGCCCGCAACAAGGGCGGCACGCGCCTGCGTATCTCCGCGCTGTCGCTGCGCGATGCCGGTGGGCACAAGATTTCATTCGGCGGGGGGCTTGTCGGATACGCGCTCGGCCAGTCGACCATGCGATGGGCGGCACCGACCGGTGGGCGCAAATTCGCCGCCAAGGGATCGGTCGCCATCTCGGCTCAGGGCAACGATGGCACGATCAATGCCGTGGCGCCGGTCGTCGCCGCGCCGTGAATGCGGCTTGTTTCCTGACATTGTCGATACTTTTTGCCACGCTGATACAGTCCAACCAAGCAGCCGGGGCGGTCCAACAGCTTCAGCTCGAAGTCTTCATCAATGGCGCCGCCACCAACCAGATCGCGGCTTTCGTGTCTCCCGACGGCCAGCACCTTGGCGCAACGCCCGACGAGTTGCAGGCATTGGGGCTGGACGTTGGCAAGCAGGTCCGGTCAGCGGCAGTCCCAGTCATGCTCGACACGGTGCGGGGGCTGGCCTATCGCTACGAGGTGCGGGAGCAGCGCGTTTTCCTGACGATCAATGATGGCCTGCGTGGAACGATGTCCTACGACGCGACACCAGGCCATGAGGCCGCGCCTGACGTTCGGGCGGGGTTCGGCGGTGTCCTCAACTACAATGTGTTCGCGGCGTCACGGCAGGAGCCCGACGCCGGCGGCTTTACCTTCAGTGGCGTTTCCTCCACCCTCGACGCGCGCGTCTTCTCGCCGGTGGGCACGTTCAGCCAGTCGGCGATCCTGCGGCTGGCGGACGCCGGCCGCGCCGATGGCTTGAGGCTCGACACCGCCTATACCTATTCCGATCCGGCGACGCTGATGACATATCAGGCTGGTGATGCGATTTCCGGCGGTTTCGCCTGGACAAGGCCGATCCGCATCGGTGGGCTTCAGGCGCGCCGCAATTTCGGTCTTCGCACCGACCTGATCACCCAGCCGCTGGCATCGGTGAGCGGCAGCGCGGCAGTGCCGTCGACGGTCGACGTCTACGTCAATGACCTCAAGACCTATTCGCACACCGTCGACAGCGGCCCGTTCCAGATCACCGACATTCCCGTCACCACCGGCGGCGGGCAGGCAATCGTCGTGCTGCGGGATGCGGCTGGCCGCGAAACGCGCACCAGCGTGCCGTTCTACAACTCACCCAGCCTGCTGAGGCCAGGGCTGTTCGACTTCTCCCTGGAGGCCGGCCTGCCGAGGCTTGGGTACGCGACCTCGTCCGATGCCTATGCCGTCAACCAGCCAGTTGCATCGGCAAGCCTGCGCAAAGGCATCTACGACTGGCTGACGCTGGAAGGCCACGCCGAGGCCAGCAAGGATCTGGTCAATGGCGGTCTGGGCATGGTGATGCGCACCGGCTCGCTTGGCGTTGCCTCATTCGCATTGGCCGGCAGCCATAGCGGAGGCGGCAGCGGGCTGCAGTCCTATGCCTCCTACGAGATCAGGATCGGGACCCTCAGCGTAAATGCCAGTTCGCAAATGACCTTCGGTTCCTATGATGATCTCGCCTCGGTGACCGACAGGCTTCAGGACAGCGGAACCCCCGGCCACGCCTTCTTCGACCTCCTGTCATTCGAACCAGCAGGCATGGATGCATCGACGCGAGCGAGGCCCCCGAAGATGGTCAACAGCATTTCCGTTGGAACGCCGTTGTCGTTCGACAGCGGCAGCATCAGCGCGAGCTACATCGATCTGGTGTCGGCCGGAGGCCAGAGTTCCAGGATACTCACCGCGTCCTATTCGCGAACGCTGCCTTTCGGCTATCTCAACGCCACCGCCTTCGCCGAACTTGGCGGGCGACGGAACGCCGGCTTCTTCGGTGGGCTGTCCATCCCCATCGGGGGCGATGCGATGGCATCGACGGCAGTTTCGGCCGCCAAGCACGGGGTCGACGTGATCGCCGAAGTGAACAAGCCGCTCGGCGAGGAACCAGGCAGCGTCGGCTGGCGGACCAGCTTCATCCAGGGCGGATCCTCGGAGGGCTCCGCGGCGGTCTCCTATCGCTCCTCCCATGGACGTGCCGATGCCGCCGTCGGGCGTTCAAGCTCGGGCACCACCGCGACGGCCCAGTTCGACGGGGCAATCGCAACGATGGGATCCGGCATCTTCCTGACGGATCGGATCGACGACAGTTTCGCCATTGTCGAAACAGGCTTGCCCGGTGTCGGCGTGCTCTATGAAAACCGACCCATAGGCGTCACCGATGCAAAGGGCCGGCTGCTGGTGCCGGGCCTGCGCGCCTATCAGCGGAACAAGATTGCCATCGAAACGACCAATCTGCCCGTCGATGCCGACGTCTCGACCACCCAGGACGTCATCGCGCCAGCCGATCGAGCCGGCGTGCGGGTCGATTTTCGGGTTCGTACCAATGTCGGCGCCGCGGTCCTCGTCCTGTCAGGTCCAGACGGACAGCCGCTCGAGGTCGGGTCGCACGGCACGATCAACGGCAAGCAGGACTTCGTCATCGGCTATGACGGGCGTGCCTATGTAAAGGGGCTGGCGCAAAAGAACACGGTCGTTGCCGAGACCGCCAAGGGCGCGTGCCAGGCATCGTTCGGCTACACACCGAAAGCAAACCAGCAAGTGCTCATCCCGATCGTTTGCCGCTGACACCCGACCGGCCGCTGGGGGCCATCAGTAGGTAACTGTCACGACGATCGTGTCGGTGTACGCTCCAGGCGCGGGCGTGGTCTGAGCGGGGGCGCGGGCGTATACGGTGTATGCCTGGTCCAGTCCGGTTCCGGTGCCGCTGGAGGTGTCGGTGCCGATCGTATTTCCCCAGACGGTGGTCCTGCCGCTGTCGCGGTAAAGCGAATAGGTTACGGTCTTGGCGCCGCTTGTCATCTTCCTGTTGGCAACCGTGGCGCCGGAACCGCTGCCCGCGCTCAGCCCGATATTGTAGGGCGTCGAGTCGGTGCAGCGAACCGTAACCGAACCCGTCGAATCGACATCGGACGCCAGCACCCCGACGGAGCCAAAGTTCACGTTGGTGGCCGAGACGTTGCAGTTCGCGTTGATTGTCGCGGTCCAGGTGGAGCCGCTCGACGTGGCTTGCCGGCTGCCGGTCGGGCATGCTGCAGCTGTCTTGTAGTCATAGGCGGCGGCCGGCGCCGTGGTCATGGTCCAGACATACGATCCGGGGCCCGAAGTGGTCTGATTGGCGAACACCCTGCCGTAGACGGTCAGCGACGTACCGGCGCTGCCCGAGGAGCCCAAAGCGAGATCGTAGGTCGTCCCGATGGGATAGAGCCCGTAACTGGTCGTGGCCAGACCCCAGGACCCCCAGATCGTCGTTCGCGACGGGTCGCTGTAGAGTTCGTGGACTAGTCGCTCGGAGCCGGACGCCAGCCGGCGGTTGCCGGCCGCGTTGGTCTGGCCGGGTGAAAGTTCGACGCAAAGGCGCACGGTCTGGTTGGCTGTCCCGGTGCAGTTGATCGAGAAAGTCGCCGTCGTGTCGTCAGCGGCTCCGCTCAGAATGTCCACCACGCCGTACGATCCGTTGGCCGCCGTTACGGAGCAGCTCTGGGACCAAGCCTCTTGCAGACTGCAAACGACGAAGATTGTGACCAGCACTGCCCGCAGCCGAGCCGTCCACTGATGCGAACGGCATAATCGTCGATGTTTCCTGAAGCCTGATCCGCTGCCTGCCATTGTCTCTGCCTATCACGGGCCGAGACCAATTCAAAACCGGGCTTGTCGTGCGCGTTTTTCAGTTGCGCCACAAGCTTTGGACATGGCCGCTCGGCATGAAACGGCCGTGCATTTGGGCGACATGCATCAGGCGATCAGCTGGCCAAAGCGGTCGACTTCCTCTGACGTCGTGGCAAAGCTGGTGACGAAGCGGTAGAGCAGTTCGTCCTCGCCGATATGGCCGTCGAAGCCGTGCGGCTTGTGCCAGTCGTAAAAGGCCGCGCCCGCTGCCTGTAGCCTGTCGGCCTCGGTCTTCTTGATCACCGCGAACACCTCGTTGGCTTGCGGCAGCCACGCCAGCTTGGCGTGGGCCGAATCCTCGATTGCCGCGGCGAGGCGGGCGGCCATGGCGTTGGCGTGGCGCGCGGTGTCGAGCCACTGGCCGTCCTTGAAATAGGCTTCGAATTGCGCCGCGACGAAGCGCGACTTCGAAAACAGCTGAGCGGCGCGCTTGCGCAGGAAGGACAATTCCTTGGCGCGGTCGAGGTCGAACAGCACGATCGCCTCGGCGCACCAGCAGCCATTCTTGGTGCCGCCGAAGGACAGGATGTCGACACCGCGTTTCCAGGTCATTTCGGCCGGCGTCGTGTCGAGCGCGACCAGCGCATTGGCAAAGCGGGCGCCATCCATGTGCAACGGCACGGAATGTTCTTTGGCGATGGCCGAAATCGTCTCGATCTCGTTCAGACCGTAGATGGTGCCAACCTCGGTCGACTGGGTGATCGAAACCGCCATTGGCCGTCCCCAGTGGACGATTTCGGGCGCGAAGCGGCCGATGGTCCGCTCCAGATTGTGCGGGTCGATCTTGCCCAGTGCGCCGTCGATGGCATGCAAGCGCGAGCCGCCGGAGAAATATTCCGGCGCACCGCATTCGTCCTCGACGATGTGCGATTCACGATGACAGAAGGAAATGCCGCCGGGCTTGTTGAAGGTGGTCAACGACAGCGAGTTGGCGGCGGTGCCGGTCGCGACGAAGAACACCGCGACCTCGCGCTCGAAAATCTCGCTGAAACGCTGGTAGACCGCCTGGTCGAGTGCGCTGTCGCCATAGGCGGTGGCAAAGCCGCCGGCCGCGGCCGACAGGCCGGCAACGATATTGGGATGGGCGCCTGCCCAATTGTCGGAAGCGAAGAACATGCATCTGCCTGTGTTTGGGGGAAATCGGTGCGGAGTTGACTGGTTTCAGAGGCCAACCGCAAGGGCCAGTCGCCGGAAAACCGTTAAAGCCAGCCAAGCCGACAGCGCCGGGATCGACGACTGAAGCTTACGTTTTCCCTCCACTTCACGTAATTTTATGTCGCGGAGGGCTCAAGTTTTTTGTGAATCGGTCTTGTGTGCGTCTGGGAATTCTGCCATAAAAATTTAGGACAGTAGTGCTGTCTTATTTTGTCGCACAAAACAGGCTGGATTGGCGTAACATATTGGCCTCTCCGGCTGTTGCTGCGAGCGACAGGTGGACGGCCAGACGCTGGCCTGTACGATACCAGATGCGGACCATGCGGAAAGCCGCTTGGTTCGGCAAGGATTTCGCAAGACGTGCCGCAAGGATCAGGGTGAGCCAAGCGCTTGCCGAGGCAAATTAGCGACCTAAGAATGGCCAGCGCCTGAAGGGCTGGAACGGAGGACAGGACAATGACGGACATGACGCTCTCTGCGACGAACGGCCAGGCCGCGCAGACGAAAGCGGCTGCCGTCAAAAATATGTTGCGAACCGATGCTGGCCGAACCGACATTGGCCAAACCGGTTTTGCCCCTCGGGGCCTCTACGATCCGCGCAACGAGCATGATGCCTGCGGTGTCGGCTTCATCGTCAACATGAAGGGCGTGAAGTCGCATCAGATCGTCAAGGACGGCCTTGCCGTGCTTGAAAACCTGACGCATCGCGGCGCCGTCGGCGCCGACCCGCTGGTCGGCGATGGCGCCGGCGTGCTGGTGCAGCTTCCCGACCAGTTCTTCCGCGAGGAGATGGCGGCGCAAGGCATCGAACTGCCAGCGGCGGGCCAGTACGGCGTTGGACACTGGTTCATGCCACAGGACGCCGCGCTGCGCGCCCATATCGAGGACATCATCGCCGAATCGGCGCAGTCCGAAGGGCTGCCGCTGCTCGGATTCCGCGACGTGCCCGTCGACAATTCGTCGCTGTCGAAGGCGCCCGACATTGTCGCGTCCGAGCCGTTCCACCGCCAGATCTTCGTCGGCCGCACACCGGACATTACCGACGACGAAGAGTACGAGGCCCGGCTCTATCTGCTGCGCAAGGTCATCTCCGGCCGCATCTATGCCGAGAACGACAACAAGGACATCGGCGCCTATTGCGTGTCGCTGTCGGCGCGCACCATCGTCTACAAGGGCATGTTCCTGGCCTACCAGGTCGGTGCCTATTACAAGGATCTCAAGGACCCGCGCTTCGACACCGCGCTGATCCTTGTCCATCAGCGCTTCTCGACCAACACTTTCCCGTCGTGGAAGCTGGCGCATCCCTACCGCATGGTCGCGCACAATGGCGAGATCAACACCGTGCGCGGCAACAACAATTGGATGGCGGCGCGCCAGGCCTCGGTCGATTCCGAGCTCTTCGGCAACAACATCTCGAAGCTGTGGCCGATCTCCTATGACGGCCAGTCCGACACGGCATGCTTCGACAATGCGCTCGAATTCCTGTTCCAGGGCGGCTACAGCCTCAGCCACGCCATGATGATGCTGATCCCGGAAGCTTGGGCAGGCAACAAGCTCATGGATGCCGATCGCAAGGCGTTCTATGAATATCATGCCGCGTTGATGGAGCCGTGGGACGGGCCGGCGGCGGTCGCCTTCACCGATGGCCGCCAGATCGGCGCCACGCTCGACCGCAACGGACTGCGCCCGGCACGCTACATCGTCACCGATGACGACCGCGTCATCATGGCCTCGGAAGCCGGCGTGCTGCCGGTGCCGGAAGAGAGGATCGTCAAGAAGTGGCGGCTGCAGCCCGGCCGCATGCTTTTGATCGACCTTGCCAAGGGCCGCATCGTTTCCGACGAAGAGATCAAGTCGGAGATCGCGACCAAGCACCCTTACAAGACCTGGCTCGCCAACACGCAGCTGATCCTTGAGGATCTGAAGCCGGTCGAGCCGCGCGAATTGCGCAGGGATGTCAGCCTGCTCGATCGCCAGCAGGCGTTCGGCTACAGCCAGGAAGACACCAAGCTGTTGATGTCGCCGATGGCGACCACCGGCCAGGAAGCCGTGGGCTCGATGGGCACCGACACGCCGATCTCGGCGATGTCGGACAAGTCGAAGCTGCTCTATACCTATTTCAAGCAGAACTTCGCCCAGGTCACCAACCCGCCGATCGACCCGATCCGCGAGGAGCTGGTGATGAGCCTGGTGTCCTTCATCGGGCCGCGGCCAAACATTTTCGACCTGGTCGGCAATTCGCGCCGCAAGCGGCTCGAAGTGCGCCAGCCGATCCTGACCAATGGCGATCTCGAAAAGATCCGCTCGATCGGCCACACCGAGGACCGTTTCGACACCAAGACGATCGACATCACCTATGGCTCGAATGAAGGCGCTGCCGGCATGCAGGGCGCCATCGACCGCTTGTGCGAGCGCGCGGAAGCGGCGGTCGCCGGCGGCTACAACATCATCATCCTGTCCGACCGCCAGCTCGGCCCGGACCGCATCGCCATCCCGGCACTGCTCGCAACAGCAGCAGTCCACCATCATTTGATCCGCAAGGGGCTGCGCACCTCGGTCGGCCTGGTCGTGGAATCCGGCGAGCCGCGCGAAGTGCACCACTTCTGCTGCCTTGCCGGCTATGGCGCCGAAGCGATCAACCCGTATCTCGCTTTCGATACGTTGCTCGACATGCACAAGCGCGGTGAGCTGCCGGAAGAGGTCGACGCCTACGAGGTCGTGTCGCGCTACATCAAGTCGATCGGCAAGGGCATCCTCAAGGTGATGTCCAAGATGGGCATCTCGACCTACCAGTCCTATTGCGGCGCGCAGATTTTCGACGCCATCGGGCTGAAGACCGATTTCGTGCAGCAATATTTCACCGGCACCGCGACGCTGATCGAAGGCGTCGGGCTGGATGAGGTCGCAGGCGAAACCGTCAGCCGCCACACGGACGGTTTCGGCAGCGACCCGGTGCTGCGCAACAGCCTGGATGTCGGCGGCGAATATCTGTTCCGCATGCGCGGCGAGGCGCATATGTGGTCGCCCGACGCGGTCGCCACCTTGCAGCACGCCGTGCGCCAGGGCTCGTGGGAGACGTTCAAGGAGTATTCGGCGCAGATCGACAGCGAGACGGCTCGCGCGCAGACCATCCGCGGCCTGTTCAAGATCAGACTGGCAGAGGAGAGCGGGCGCAAGAAGGTCGCGCTCGACGACGTCATGTCGGCAGCCGACATCGTCAAGCGCTTCTCGACCGGGGCGATGTCGTTCGGTTCCATCTCCAGGGAAGCGCACACGACGCTCGCACGCGCCATGAACACCATTGGCGGCAAGTCGAACACCGGCGAGGGTGGCGAAGAGGCCGACCGCTACCTGCCGCTGCCCGGCGGCGGCAAGAACCCCGAACGCTCGGCGATCAAGCAGGTCGCCTCGGGCCGCTTCGGCGTGACGGCCGAATACCTCGTCAATTCCGATGTCATGCAGATCAAGGTGGCGCAGGGCGCCAAGCCCGGCGAGGGCGGCCAGTTGCCCGGCCACAAGGTCGACGCGACTATCGCCAAGGTCAGGCATTCGACGCCCGGCGTCGGTCTGATCTCGCCGCCGCCGCATCACGACATCTATTCGATCGAGGATCTGGCGCAGCTGATCTACGATCTGAAGAACGTCAATCCGGCAGCCGATGTCTCGGTCAAGCTGGTGTCGGAAGTCGGTGTCGGCACGGTTGCTGCCGGTGTCGCCAAGGCGCGCGCCGACCACATCACCATTTCGGGCTATGATGGCGGCACCGGTGCCTCGCCGCTGACTTCGCTCAAGCATGCCGGCAGCCCATGGGAAATGGGGCTTGCCGAAACGCACCAGACGCTGGTGCTGAACGGCTTGCGGTCGCGTGTGGCGTTGCAGGTCGATGGCGGCTTGCGTACCGGCCGCGACGTCATCATCGGCGCGCTGCTCGGCGCCGACGAGTTCGGCTTCTCGACCGCGCCTTTGATCGCGGCCGGCTGCATCATGATGCGCAAGTGCCACTTGAACACCTGTCCGGTTGGCGTCGCCACCCAGGACCCGGTTCTGCGCAAGCGCTTCAAGGGCACGCCCGAGCACGTCATCAACTTCTTCTTCTACGTCGCGGAAGAGGTGAGGGCGCTGCTCGCCGAAATGGGTTTCACCCATATCGACCAGATCATCGGCGATACCGACCTTCTGGAAAAGCGCGACCTGATCGTGCACTGGAAGGCGCGCGGGCTCGATTTCTCGAAGATGTTCTACAAGCCCGATGCGCCGCATGAAGCGGTGCACTGGACCGAGCGCCAAAAGCATCCGATCGACGATGTGCTCGACCGCAAGCTGATTGAACTGGCCAAGCCCGCGCTTGAGAGCAAGCAGCCGGTCAAGATCGAGGTCGACATCCGCAATGTCGACCGTTCGACTGGCGCCATGCTGTCGGGCGAAGTCGCCAAGCGTTTCAAGCACAAGGGCCTGCGCGAGGATACGATTTCGGTGAAGCTGACCGGCACGGCCGGCCAGTCCTTCGGTGCCTTCCTGGCGCGCGGCATCTCGTTCGAGCTTGTCGGCGCCGGCAACGACTATGTCGGCAAGGGCTTGTCGGGCGGGCGCATCGTCATCCGACCGCCGGAGAACTCCAAGATCGTTGCGGCGGACTCGATCATCGTCGGCAATACCGTGCTCTATGGCGCGACTGAGGGCGAGGCCTATTTCGCCGGCGTTGCCGGCGAGCGTTTCGCTGTGCGCAATTCAGGTGTCGCCGCCGTCGTCGAAGGCGTCGGCGACCATGGCTGCGAATACATGACCGGCGGTGTCGTCGTCGTCATCGGCAAGACCGGACGCAACTTCGCCGCCGGCATGTCGGGCGGCGTCGCTTATGTGCTGGACGAGGCCGGCGATTTCGCCGAGCGCTGCAACATGGCGATGGTCGAGCTGGAGCCGGTGCCGGAAGAAGACGACCTTATGGAAAGGCTGATGCACCATGGCGGCGACCTCGACCACAAGGGCCGCGTCGACGTGTCGGGCGACATGACCAGCCATGACGAGGAGCGGCTCTACCAGTTGATCTCGAACCACGTTCATTTCACGGGTTCGGTGCGCGGCCGCGAGATCCTCGACGACTGGACGATTTTCCGGCCGAAATTCCGCAAGATCATGCCGGTCGAATACCGCCGCGCGCTGATCGAGATGGAACGCATGCGCATGGGCGTCGCGGCCGAATAGACTTGTGAGAATTGCCGGGGAGCCCAGGTTTCCCGGCCCACCTTCATCGACAGTTTGACCTCGGGCGCAAGCTTGCCATGGCTGCCTCAAGAGGTTAACGGGTGCGGCGCGAAACCCGCACCATCTGGACAGCAGGAACTGGACTATGGGCAAGGTAACAGGCTTTCTCGAAATCGACCGGCAGGTGCACAAGTACCAGCCAGCCTCCGACCGCATCCGGCATTTCCGCGAGTTCACGCTGCCGATGTCGGACAAGGAGGTCGAGAAACAGGCCGCGCGCTGCATGGATTGCGGCATTCCGTTCTGCCACGGGCCGACGGGCTGCCCGATCCACAACCAGATCCCTGACTGGAACGACCTCGTCTACAACAGGGACTGGGACAACGCGATCCGCAACCTGCATTCGACCAACAACTTCCCGGAGTTCACCGGCCGTATCTGCCCCGCACCTTGCGAGGAAGCCTGCACGCTGAACCTCGAGGACATTCCGGTCGCCATCAAGACGGTCGAGCAGGCGATCGCCGACAAGGCCTATGAGACCGGCCATATCAGGCCCTATCCGCCGGAGAAGAAGACCGGCAAGCGGGTCGCCATCATCGGCTCCGGTCCCGCCGGCATGGCCGCCGCCCAGCAGCTCGGCCGCGCCGGCCATGACGTCCATGTCTACGAGCGCGAAAGCCGCCCGGGCGGGCTGATGCGTTACGGCATTCCCGACTTCAAGATCGAGAAGCACTATATCGACCGGCGCATCGAGCAGATGCAGGGCGAGGGCGTGACCTTCCATTGCGCCGTCAATGTCGGCGTCGACAAGCCGGTGGCCGAACTGCTCGCCGAACATGATGCCGTGCTCTATTGCGGCGGGTCGGAAACGCCGCGTGCTGCCGGCATTCCCGGCGACGATCTCGGCGGCGTGCATGACGCCATGCCCTATCTGGTGCAGCAGAACCGCCGCGTCGGCGGCGAGCCGATCCAGTCGGTGGCGTGGCCGTCGCATCCGATCATCGCCGGCGGACAGCATGTCGTCGTCGTCGGCGGCGGCGATACTGCGTCCGACTGCGTCGGCACCGCCTTTCGTCAGGGCGCCGTGCGCGTCACCCAGCTCGATATTCGCCCGCAGCCGCCGGAGAAGGAAGACAAGCTCGCGGTCTGGCCCTACTGGGCGACCAAGATGCGCACCTCGTCCTCGCAGGCCGAGGGCGCCGAGCGCGAATTCCAGGTGGCGACGCTCGAATTCATCGGCGAAGAGGGCCAGTTGACCGGCGTCAAATGCTGCGAGGTCGACGACAAGCGCAAGCCAATCCCCGGCACCGAATTCGTCATCCGCGCCGATCTCGCCTTCATCGCCATCGGCTTTGCCGGACCGGCCGCGGCCGGTGTGGCGAAGGAATTGGAGGGCGAGATGAAGATCACCACCGACAGCCGGCGATCCAGGAATGTCGAGGCCAATGACCGCGACTACCGGACCAGTGTCGATAGGCTCTACGCGGCAGGCGACGTGCGCCGTGGTCAGTCGCTGGTCGTCTGGGCGATCCGCGAAGGCCGCCAGGCAGCGCGCGCGATCGACGAGGCGCTGATGGGGACGAGCGTCCTGCCACGCTGAGATCGTACGGCCTCGGAGCGTTCCTGGCTATTAAGGGGTGATCGCCGTCGTGGTGTCGGCAGCAGCGGCCGTCGCCGGCGGTTCGGCCTTCGGCGGCCTGGAGAAATCGTCGGCGCGGCCGGGTGACGCCTCCGGCGCCTTGCCCTCGATCACCAGTCTTTCCGCGGGAAGAGCCGGATTGGCCTTTGCCGGCGGTGCGGCGCCGAGCAGTTCGGTGCCGCCGTCGAGGGCCGGGTCGCTGAGCAGCATGGGTGCGGTGCGGTCGATGACAATGGGGGCGGCGGCTGGCGCCGGTGCCTCGACGGGGGCCCCCGCAGGTGCGGTGGCCGGAGCCACGCTGCCGGGTGCGGCCAGGCCGAGGATTTTGGCCAACGGCTTTTCGGTGTAGAAGGCAAGCTTGCGTTTGCCGGCCTTGGAAACATTGATGCCGTCATCGGTGCGCAGCCGCACCGGCTGGCCGTTCATATCGGGGCCGGTGGTGATGAAAGCGCCGGTCTCGTCGACAAAGCCGTCCCAGACATCGACGAATTCGCCGCCATGGTTTTCGGCGGCCTGATGGTAGATGTCGTTGAAGGCCAGCATGTCGGAGGTCATCTTCGGCACCCGGAAGGCCGGCATGCCGACCCACAGGAACGGCACCTTGGCGTCGGCGATGACCTTGCCGAGTTCGTCGGTGCGGCGCTCATATTCCTTGGTCCAGTTCTCGGACCGGGGCTGCTCGCGCACATCCCCCACCTTCATCTGCTGGCGGTCGTTGGACCCCAGCATCACAACCACGGCGGCCGGTTTCTCGGTCTCGATCAACGATTTGATCTGTTCGGGCCAGTTGTAGAAATCATCACGCACGAAGCCGGATGAACCATTGGAGCGAACGATGATCCGGACGGCCGGATTGTCGGCAAAGGCGGTGTCCAGGCCTTCGGCGAGGCCGGACGCCATGAAGTCGCCGACCACCAGGACCGTCCGAGCGTCCGGCGCCTTCTCAACTATCGGCACTTGTGGTTCGACGGGTGCACGTGGGACCCGGGGTTTGCGTGGCTTCGGCTTTGCCTTCTGGATGTCGAGCGGTGGCTCAACCCGCTCGCTGCGCCGCGGGAAGAGAAGGTCGCGCAACGACCACCCCCGATTTTGCTGCGGCTGCTCCTGCGCCATGGCCGGTGCATGGAAGGCCCCGGTGGCGCCGATCGCCAGCAGGACGATCGCAAGACAAAGGATCGGCGTGCGACGAACAAGGATCGCGATACGCGCGGCCGAAACCAATCACTCCTCCATCCCCTTGTGCCTGGTCCCGCAAACCGGAGCCGGTTTTGCGGCCAGGCGCAAGTTCAAAGTGCCATGGCGCCCGCTAAGTGCGCTAGAAACGCGCGTGGCGCCGGGCCGGCTCTATTTTTGTCTGAGCCATTTGAGCACTTCCATGCTCGGGTAACCGTCTTGGGTCAAGCCGACCTTTGCCTGATAGGTCATGATGGCTGTTTTGGTGCCGTCACCGATCTTGCCGTCGAACTTGCCGTCATAAAGCCCGTGCTGCGAGAGCCGCTTCTGCAATTCTTGCCTCTCCTCGAAGGAGAGCTTGGTGAAAGGCCGCTGCCAGTCCTGCACGAGCCCACTGGAGCCGGCGATCTCGTCGGCAAGAAGGCCGACCGCCAGCGCATACTTGTCGGCATTATTGTAGGCCTTGATGACGGAAAAATTCCTGATCATCAGGAAGGCCGGCCCGCCGCGACCATCCGGCACCTTCAGCGTTGCCTTGTCGGTGGGATTCTTGAACGGTTTGCCATTGGCTCTGGCGACGCCAAGCGCCTGCCATTGCGCCAGCGTCTTCGATCCGGCGGGCAGTTTTCCGGCCGGTAGCGTGACCTCGTAGCCCCAGGTCTTGCCGGCCTGCCAGCCGTTCTTCTTCAACAGATTGGCTGATGTCGCCAGCGCATCGGGGATGGAATTCCAGATGTCGCGCTTGCCGTTGCCGTCCATGTCGACGGCATAATGCTGGTAGCTGGTAGGGATGAACTGGGTCTGGCCCATGGCGCCGGCCCAGGAGCCCATCAGGTGGCTTTCGTCGATGTCGCCGGTCTGCAGGATCTTCAGGGCCGCGACCAGCTGGGTGCGGGCGTATTTCGACCGCTTCGGATCGCCATAGGCGAGTGTCGCCAGTGAGCGCACAACATTGCGCATGATGTCGTCGCGTTTGAGAATCTCGCCATAGTTCGATTCCATCGACCAGATGGCGAGCAGGATATAGCGGTCGACGCCGAACCGCGCTTCGATCCTGTCCAGCCACGGCTTCCATTTCTTGGCCATCTGCTGGCCGACGGCGACGGACTGGTCGTGGACGCGGTTGTCGAAATAGTCCCAGGCGGGTGCCGTGAATTCGGGCTGCGTGCGGGCCTTTTCCAGCACCACCGGATCGGGCTCCTTGATGTCCCGGAAAGCCTCGTCGTAGACAGAGCCGGAAACGCCACCGGCCACGGCGGTGGCGCGGAAGCCGGCGACCCATTGCCGGAAACCGGCGTCGGCGAAGGCTGGCCCGGCAGGCATCAGCAGGGCGAGCGAGAGGCTGGCCGCCGTCATGACGCTGGTAAAACGTTTTGCGGCATTGCGAACGGACATGTTTTCCTCCTTCTCTGTCTCAGGAAAGACCATTCATCGCCGAACCGGGTTAGGAATTAGTTTACCATAGGTGTCGCCTGGAACGAAAAGACGCCCTCGATGCTTTAACCGGTGGAAGTTTCCCTCACCCGCTCCAGTAATCTTCAATTCCGGCGTGAAAATGTCGCGAGACAGGGATTGCGGAGCCGGCCAGCAAACGGATAATTGAAAGCATGAAGAGAGTTCGCAAGGCAGTTTTCCCAGTCGCCGGTCTCGGCACGCGGTTCCTCCCGGCCACCAAGGCTGTTCCCAAGGAGATGCTGACCGTCGTCGACAGGCCGGTCATCCAGTATGTTGTCGATGAGGCGCGGGAGGCGGGTATCGAGCATTTCATCTTCGTGACCGGCCGCAACAAGGCGGTCATCGAGGATCATTTCGATATCCAGTTCGAGCTCTATGACACGCTGGCCCAGCGCGGCAAGGACGAGCAGCTTGCCCGGCTGCAGCGGCTGCAGCCGGCGCCGGGGCAGACCAGCTTCACCCGCCAGCAGGTGCCGATGGGTCTCGGCCATGCCGTCTGGTGTGCGCGCGAACTGGTCGGCGACGAGCCGTTCGCACTTCTGTTGCCCGACATGATCATGCAGTCGGAGAAGAGCTGCATGAAGTCGATGGTCGAGCTCTACGAGGAAACCGGCAACAACATCATTGCCGTGCAGGAATGCGACCCGGCAGAGGCCCACAAATACGGCATCGTCGGCCGCGGCGAGGATACGCATCACGGCTTCCGCATCACCGAGATGGTGGAGAAGCCGAAGACCGGTACGGCACCCTCCAACCTCTACATCAACGGCCGCTACATCCTGCAGCCCGAGATCTTCAAGATCCTCGAAGGCCAGGAAAAGGGCGCCGGCAACGAAATCCAGCTCACCGACGCGATGCTGAAGCTGGAGAAGCAGCAGGCTTTCTACGGCTACCACTATCAGGGCCGTACCTTCGATTGCGGCTCGCCGGAAGGCTTTGTCGAGGCCAATGTCGCCTTCGCGCTGTGGCGCAGCGACATGAACGAGAACATGGCTGGCGTCATCCGCACGCTTCTCGACGAGATGAAGCCGTCCGAGCGCCGCGGGGCGGCATTTTAGGATATGCCGATATTCAGGTGATGCCGGCCTGCGAATGCCGGCTTCCTGCGCTTCCGGTGCTCACGTACTTTAAGTACGCTCCGCTCCGGTTCTCGGAGCCCACCATTCTCGGCGCGGCCTGACCTGAATCTCAACATATCCTTGGCGTTCGTGCGCAAGCAGCTCAGCGCTGCACTTTCAGGCCGAGATAGATGCTGTTGGCGGTGTAATCGCGGCCGGGCAGGTTGCTGGTCAGCTTTTCGGTCCTCACCCTTGTGGTGAGGCCGGCATAGCGGTTCAGCCACCAGGTCAGCCCGGCCTCGGCGCTCAAGATCTGGTCATGGCCATCGATGCCGACATAGTGGCGCCAGTCGAGGCCGAGCGCCGCATTTGCGGTCAGATTGGCGCGGATCTGCCGTTCGCCGGTCAGGCGGCCGGAGTAGAGGATATCGCCGCTTTCCCCTGATGTGGTCGTGGTCTCGACGGTGGTCTTGCCGGTCAGGCCGATCGTGGTTCCGCGCTCCGGCGACCATTTGAGGTCGGCATTGACGGTCGCACCCGAAATCTCGTCCAGGTTCTTGTCGTCGATCGCTTCCCGCAGCCAGCCGGCCGAGAACTCGCCCGACAGTTTCTCACCCATGTCGAGTTGCAGGCCGGCGCGGGCGCCAAGCCGCGTCGAGGAGCGCTCGAAGCCTTCATTGTCGATGCGCTGATCATAGGCTCGGCGGCCGACCTCGATTTCGGTGAACGGGGTGAGGGCCGGGGAGATTTCGTAACCGGTGCGCAAGGTCGCCGTGTAGAGCGTGTTGTCCTGATCCTTCTGCGACAGTGACGTGCCGTCCGAAAGCTCGGCGTCGCCATAGAAGTCGTGCGAGACCGCGCCAGTCAGCGTGTACTGCATCTTGCCGACGTCCTTTTCGACGCCGAGGCTGCCGTCGATCGTCTGGCGCAGCGGCTGCGTGCTGACGCCGGCAATGGCATCGGGCGACGATGCCGATTCCGGCACGGCTTCGTAACCGAGCTTGGCGATGGCGCGCAGTTCGTTGTCGAGGTCGACATTGAGCTGGCCTTCGATGCGGCCTTGCGCATCGTGAACCGGATAGCCCGACACGGTCTCGCGGAACAGGCCATAGCCGTCGATGGTGGCGGCGTTTTCGCGCCAGTCGGAAACGGCGGTAAAGCGCAACGCCGTCTCCGACAGCAGCGCCGAGGTGCCGGCACTGCTCGAATCGCCGTTCGTGGTGGCGGTCAGGCCTTGTTCGATCGACGGCCGGATGACGAAGGAGCCCCATTTGACGCCGGTGGGCGCGAACGGATCCTCTTCGGCTTTCTTGTTCTGGCCTTCAATGGCGGCGGTGCGCTCGGCGCCGGGGTCGAGCTTCTGCCTGTCGGCGCTGTCGACGGTGAGGGCACGGCGGTTGGCCGTCTCCTCATCCGTGTCGGACGTACCGGCAGCATCCGTCGTGGAGGCCGTCGTTGAAGCGGTGGTGTCGGTGGTTGCAGCCGTCGTTTTTTTCTTCTTTTTCGACTTGTCGGTCGTCTTGGTGCCCGCTTTGGCCTTGTCCTGATCCGTCGCGTTCTGCCCGGCGCTCGATGGGCGGCGGCGAGGCTTGGGCGGCGTCGGATTGTCGGTGGAGGTGTCGTCAGTCGCCTGCGGTGGATCGAAAACGCTGCCAGTGGCGGCATCGGTGCCGGTGTCGTCGGGGACGGCGCCGGCGCTGGCCGGCAAATAGGTGCGCGGCGGCGTGTCATCCTGCGTGGCGTTACCCGGCGCCTGCTGGCCCTGGGCGGCAAGGGCGAGCTGCCTTGCCTTGCGCTGCTGGTCGGACAGGATCGCCGATTCGGAAACCTCGCCGCGCAGCTCCGTTTCCTGGGCATGAAGCGGCATCGGGCGCAGCAAGGCAAACATGCTGGTCGCCAGCAGCAGAGCGCAGACCGCCTTGCCCTGTCGTCCTCTCGATTTTTCTGGCTGGGCCCCGGACATCGCCACCACTGCTTGCGCGGCGCTATGCGCGCCATACTTACCGAACCGTAAATGGGGATGGTTAACGGAGGGTTGAGGCGGCGATCGTTGTCCCGGTTAAAGTGCTGCTGTTTGCGGGATCGTGTGGTGCGTCCGAGGCCTTCGCCGCCTGGGCGTCAGTGCCATTTCTGTTGGACAGGCGGGCGGCAAAGCGCTAATCGCATCACCCATGCATGCGAAATCCCTGGATAAGAAGCCCCTGGACAGGCAAGCGTCGATTGATTCGGCACTGAGAACGGTGGCAACCGAGCAGGCCGGGATCGCCGCCCTGGCCGAAGCGCTCGAGAACGGGCTGGCCGCGCCTTTCGCGCAGGCCGTCGACATGATCTCGAAGATCGAAGGCCGGCTGATCGTCACCGGGGTCGGCAAAAGCGGCCATATCGGCTCGAAGATCGCGGCGACGCTGGCCTCTACAGGCACGCCAGCCTTCTTCGTCCATCCCGTCGAGGCCAACCATGGCGATCTCGGCATGATCGCCAAGGACGATGCCATCATCGCCATGTCGTGGTCGGGCGAAAGCCTCGAGCTCAAGGGCATCATCGCCTATTCCAGGCGCTTCTCCATTCCGCTTATCGCCATAACCGCCGGGGAGACGTCGGCGCTGGCGCGTGCGGCCGACGTCGTGCTGCTTTTGCCGCGCACCCCGGAGGCCTGCCCGCACGGCCTGGCGCCGACGACATCGACATTACTGCAACTGGTCATCGGCGATGCGCTGGCGATCGCGCTGCTCGAAGCGCGCGGCTTCACGCCAGACCATTTCCGCACCTTCCATCCCGGCGGCCAGCTCGGCGCCAACCTGACGCTGGTCTCCGAGATCATGCGGGTCGGCGACCAGATTCCGCTGGCGCTTCTCGGCACCAAGATGCCGGAAGCGGTGATGACGCTGTCGCAGAAAAAGGTCGGCTGCGTCCTCATCGTCGACACCAATGGCGAATTGGCCGGGATCATCACCGACGGCGATGTCGCGCGCAACCTGCACCGCCACCTGGCCGACGTCATCGTCGACGAGGTGATGACCCGCACGCCCAAGACGGTCGACCCGCAGACGCTTGCCGGCACGGCGATCGCGCTGCTCAACGAGCACAATATCGGCGCGCTGGTGGTGACCAAGAACAACATGCCGCTCGGCGTGGTGCATTTTCACGACCTGCTGCGCATCGGCGCAGCCTGAGGTGCATTGATATTCAGGTGAGGCCGGCCTGCGAACGGCGGCTTTCTGCGCTTCCCCGTTCTATTGCGTCGCAGTAGAACTGAGCTCACGTACGAAAAGTACGCTCCGCTCCGGTTCTCGTATCAGCCATTTTGGTCGCTTCGCGCCCGTCTTCGACTCCGGCTCGGCCTGACCTGAATCTCAACACACATTGTGCGCCGGCGCTCAGGCTGAAAATTCAGACCCGTTCCACCGTCAGTTCCAGGTCCGTATCCGCCGCACTTGTCACACGCACCTGCGTGCCGGCTGGCAGGTCCGGGCCGGAGACGCGCCATAGTGTGTCGCCGAGCTTGATGCGGCCGCGACCGTTGGCGATAGGCTCGGCGAGTGTCGCCATGCGGCCGATCATCTGGGCGCCGCGCCGGTTGAGCAGCGGCTGGTCGGTCGGGTCATTGCGGCTGCCGACCACCCTCTTGCCGACATAGGCCGAGACCAGCGACAGCGCCAGGAAAGCGAGGACCTGGACTTGCCAGGTCCAGAATGCCGCATCCCAGATCAGCAGCGACACGGCGCCGATGATGAGCGCGGCGATGCCGATCCACAGCATGAAGATGCCGGGCGCGATGATTTCCATCACCAGCAGGACAAAGCCCAGAACCATCCAGCTCCACGGGCCGAGTTCGGAAATGACACGATCGATCATGGTGTTCTCCTCTCTTGGAGACTTCAATTATCGGTCGGACGCACGACTGGCGGGCGGGCGGCCTGCCTCTGCGAACCGGTCGTGCCTTCGCTGCGGAAGACTTCCTTGGCGATTTCGCCGATGCCGCCGAGCGATCCGATCAGCGACGACGCCTCGAAGGGCATCAGCACGATCTTGCTGTTGGTGGCCGTGCCGATCCTGCCAAGAGCTTCGGTGTATTTCAGCGCGACGAAGTAGTTCAGCGCCTGCACGTCGCCCTTGGAAATGGCTTCCGACACCACCTGGGTGGCGCGGGCTTCGGCCTCGGCTGAGCGCTCGCGCGCCTCGGCGTCGCGGAAGGCGGCTTCCTTGCGGCCTTCGGCTTCCAGGATCTGCGACTGCTTGAGGCCCTCGGCGGCGAGGATCTGCGCGCGCTTGTTACGCTCGGCGGTCATCTGGCGGCCCATCGATTCGATGAGGTTGGCCGGCGGGTTGATGTCCTTGATCTCGACGCGGGTGATCTTGATGCCCCACGGATGCGCCGCCTCGTCGACGACGCGCAGCAGGCGCTCGTTGATGGCGTCGCGGTTCGACAGCAGTTCGTCGAGGTCCATCGAACCCATGACGGTACGGATGTTGGTCATCGTCAGGTTGAGAATGGCGTTCTGCAGGCCGGCAACCTGATAGGCGGCCTGGGCCGCATTGAGGATCTGGTAAAAAGCGATGCCGTCGACGCCGACAATGGCGTTGTCGCGGGTGATGATCTCCTGGCTCGGAACGTCGAGCACCTGCTCCATCATGTTCATCTTGGCGCCGATGCGGTCAACGAACGGCGTGATGATGTTGAGGCCGGGGCTCAGTGTCCTGGTGTAACGACCAAAGCGTTCGACGGTATAGTTGTAGCCTTGCGGAACTGTTCTGATGCCTTTGAACAGCACCAGCACGACAAGCGCGACAAGAACAATGACCGCAATATCGAAACCACTGAAATCCATTTGGCTCTCCCTCAGAAGCAGGCCGCGAGAGCCATCCTCGCGCAGCCGACTTCACCAAAGACTTAAGTGTGTTTCAGGTGCGTTACAATCAGGTGATGATGGATTGTTTGCGGGTCTGCACTCACCGGTTGAAGGCGAACAGCTCTGCATCCGTGTCGGCAAGCCCCTCGATCGAGGCCGAGACAATCTCGGAAGCGATCTGCGAAAAGGTGATGCCATTGCCGCCATAACCCATCACCGCATGGATGCGGGGATGCCTGGGGATGGCGCCGATATAGGGTAGGCCGGTGGACGTGGTGCCGAAGGAGCCGGTCCAGGCAAAGTCGGGCCTTACGTCGAGATGCGGAAACATCAGGCCAAGCTTTTCGGCAATGCGGGCACTCTTGTCGGCGATAAGTTCATCGCGCCGCGTCTCGTCGATAAAATCCTCGTCCTCGCCGCCGCAGATGACCCTGCCGTCGGCAGTGGCCCTCATATAGAGGTAGGGATTCGACGCCTCCCAGATGAAGGCTGCCTGCGGCCAGAGCTTTTGGGGCTGCGGGCGTGTCGCGATCGCCCAGGTCGAGATGATCTGGTGGGCGGCCGCCGGCACGATGTCGACCAGTTCGTAGCCCGTGGCCAGGACAAGATGCCGTGCCGTGATGGTTGGGCCATCTTTCGTGGCCACGACCACCTCGTCGGCACCATCCTCGATCGCCGTCGCTTCGACGGGCGCGTGGAAGCCTGCCTTGCGCTCCAGCGCCTTGAGCAGCAACCCGGCGGTCAGCTTGCGCGGGTCGAGCGCGATGTTGTCGTGGCTGAGGATAGCGCCGTCCCGGTCGATGCCGTATCGCTCGGCCAGTGGGGCCGGTGTGAGATAGGTCGCCTTGATGCCAGCTTGCCGTCGCGCGTCGGCTTCCCCCGCAGTTCCGAAGGACCCAGCACCGTGCCTGCCAGATAGAGTGACTGGGTGCGAGTTGGGCCGCAGTTGATGCCAAGTTCCGCGATACGGCCAGCAAGATTGGTCACGGCGAGCCGCGAGCGGCGCCAGGCCCGCTGTGCCTTGGTCTTGCCGATCATCTTCGAGAGCGCTGAAAGCGGCTGGTCGATTTCGAATTGGACAAGCGCCGTGGTCGCGGCGGTCGAGCCTTTCAGCGGCCCGCGCCGGTCGATACAGATCACGGCATGACCGTCCGCCGTCAGCGCCTCGGCCATCATGGCGCCGCTGATGCCCATGCCGATGATCAGCACGTCGGTCTTGGCGTCGCGGGTCAGCGCCGATGTCGGCACGGCAGGTACGCGATAGGCGGACCAGACGGGCCGGCCGGTTCTGAGGTCGAGTTTGCGGGGCATCAAATTCTCCGGAGGGTGCCGCTCAACGCTCCGGAACCGGTGTTGTTCCGGTGTCAGACCCAGCCGGACAGTTCACGCCGCACCATCGCCTCGATCACCGCCATGCCTTCGGCGCTGTCGTTGAGGCAAGGGATATGCGCGAAGTTCTTGCCGCCGGCGTGATGAAAAGTCTCGGCCGCTTCCCGGCCGATCTCGTCCAGCGTCTCGATGCAGTCAACGGAAAAGCCGGGGTTGACGACGGCGATCGACTTGACGCCGTCCTTGCCCAGTTTCTCTACTGTTTTGTCGGTGTAGGGCTGCAGCCATTCCTGCGCGCCGAAACGCGACTGGAAGGTGATGATCAGTTTCTTGTCATCCCAACCCAGTCGTTCACGCAACAGACGCGTCGTCTTCTGGCAGTGACAGTGATAGGGATCACCCTTCTCGAAATAGGGCTTTGGGATACCGTGATAGGAGGTGATGACCACCTCCGGCTCGAAATCGAGTGTCGCCAGATGCTGCTCGATCGAACGCGCCAGCGCCTCGATGTAGACAGGCTCGTCATAGTAAGGCGGCACACTGCGGATGGCCGGTGCACGGCGCATCTTCATCAGGGCGCGAAACAACTGGTCGTTGGCGGTCGCGGTGGTGGTCGCCGAATACTGGGGATAGAGCGGGAACGAGAGAATGCGGTCGCAGCCTTGCGCGACCAGCCTCTCGGCGACGCTTGCCGTCGAAGGATTGCCGTAGCGCATCGCCCAGTCGACGACCACATTGGGCAGGTCGCGCAGTGCTTCGGCCAGCTTTTCAGATTGCGCGCGCGTGTAGGTGCGCAGCGGCGACTCGTTCTTCTCCTGGTTCCAGATCCGGGCGTAGTTGGCGCCCGACTTCTTTGGCCGGGTGGTGAGCACGAGGCCGTAGAGGATCGGATACCAGATCGCCCTGTTGAGCTCGATGACGCGCGGATCGGACAGGAATTCCCGGAGATAGCGCCACATCGGCTTGAAGTCGGTGCCGTCAGGCGTGCCGAGATTGACCAGCATGACACCGATTTTGCCGGTCTTGACGGGCGGATGCCCGGCCGGCCATGGGCCGAAGGCCTTCGCGGCTTTGGGATCGACAGGAGTGGAAAGCGTCATAAGGGTTCTCCGGACACGGCGCGAAACTAGCGATGGCGCGCCGGTTTTCAATGCCGCGTCTGGCCGCACCTTAGCTTGAAAACGCAAAACCCGCCCGGTTTCCCGCGCGGGTTTGGTCGCTGGAGAGGCGAAGCGATGTTACTTGGCCGGGATGGTCAGCGTCGCGCCAAGCTTAAGCTGGTGGGGCCTTTGGCCCTTGTTGGCGTCATAGATCTGTTTCCACTTTGTCGCGTCGCCATAGGCTTTCTTGGCCAGATCCCAATAGGTATCGCCGGCGACGATGACATGGCTGCTTTCGGCTGGCTTTGCCGGCTCGGCAGCAGGAGCGGGTGCCGGGGTCGCTGGTGCTGTCTCGGCTGGTTTGGCCGGTTCGGCGGGCGCCGGCGTCGCCGGTGCGGTTTCGGCCGGTACTGTCGGCGGCGTGGCGGCGATATCGCCCGAGTTGGCCGGCAGCGCGGGCATTGCCGGTTCAGCGGGTGCCGGCGCGGCTTCAGCCGGCTTAGCCGGTTCTGCAGCCGGAGCCGGAGTTGCTGGAGCTGCCTCCGCAGGTTTGGCGGGCTCGACCGGCTTCGCCGGCTCGGCGGCAGGCGCTGCCGGAGCCGCCGCAACCGTCGCGGCGATCTCGGTGATGCGGCCGTCGAGTTTTGGTGTGTAAGGCCGGTGGGCGCCGAGATAGTCGGCGACGACCTGTTCGAGGCCGGGGCCGTAATCATAGGCGTTCTTGGCCTTTTCGGCGAAGATTTTGTAGCCGTCGCCGCCCTGGCGGACATAGTTGTTGGTGGCGACGAGATAGTCCTTGTCAGGTTTGATCGGCGTCCAGACGCCGTTCTCCATCACCTCTACCGACTTGACGCGGCCGGCATTGGGCGCGACCGACCTGTCGAAGGAATATTTGAGGCCCGCCACCTGCGGGAAGCGGCCGGCGCCGTCCTCGATCTGGCTGAGGCCGCCTTCGAGACCGGCCACCAGGTCCTTGCCGGAAATCTGGAAGGTTGCCAGCGTGTTCTGGAACGGCAGCACGGTCAGCACCTCGCCCATGGTGACGGTGCCCTTGTCGATCGAAGCACGCAGGCCGCCGCCATTGGAAATGACGATCTCGACGCCCTGTCCCTTGACGCGGTCGAGGATGGCGTCGGAGACGAGGTTGCCCATCGCGCATTCCTTGGCGCGGCAATTCTCGCGGCTGCCATCGATGACGTCGGTGGTCTCGGCCACTTCCTTGTTCTTCAGGGCCTCGATCGGCGCGCCAAGTTCCTTGATGCGGGCGAGCACGGCGGGATCCGGCGTGATCGACTTGTCGAGATAGATCGGGTCGCCGCTTGCGGATTTGACGACGCCATTGTCGTCGAACACGATCTTGAACTCGCCGAGATATTTCGAATAGGACGCCGCCTGCACCACCGGCACCTTGTAGCCGCCGGGATTGTCGACCATCGTCGGATAGGGGCCTGCCGCCTTCGGATCGGTGTTCGACAAGAGCGTATGGCTGTGGCCGCCGACGACGACGTCGATGCCCGGGATCTTGGCGATGACGTCGCGCTCCCTGTTATAGCCGATATGGGTCACGGCGATGATCTTGTTGACGCCTTGTGCCTTCAGCTTCTCGACCTCGGCGGTGATCGACTTGACGTCGTCCGCGATCGCGATGTTGGGGCCGGGGGAGGCAAGCTCGGGCGTGTCGTTGGTGACTGCACCGACAATGCCGATCTTCTGGCCGCCGACCTCGACGACGATCGACGGCTTGATCTTGCCTGCCGCGCCGGACTTGTCGTTGGGCACGACATTGGCACTGACGATCGGGAACTTCGCCTTGTCGAGGTACGGCACCAGCGCGCTCTCGCCGTCGTCGAACTCGTGGTTGCCGAGTGTTACCGCGTCGGGTTTTATCTGATTGAGGAACTCCTCTTCCACCGCGCCCTTGTAGGTGGTGTAGAACAGCGATCCCTGGAAGCTGTCGCCTGCATTGAGCAACAGCACGTTCTGGCCTTCGAGCTTCTTGCGTTCCTGGGCGATCGCCGTGATCAGCCGGCCTGCGCCGCCGATGCATTCGCCCTTGGTCTCCTCGTCGGCCGAACAGGTCGATTCGTATTTGTTGTTGCCTTCGATGCGACTGTGCCAATCATTGAAATGCAAAATGTTCAGTGTGTAGTCGGCAAAGGATGCGCCGGCCGACAGGCCAAGCGTCGATACGGACAGGGCGGCAATGGCGGCAAGCTTCTTCATCTTCGTCTCCCGGTAGGCTGACCAGAGGCCTTTAGCGCCTTTGCTTGACTGGGGTATAACAGCCAGCGTTTTGACCATGTTCCCATCGCGTTCCGGCTGACGCAAGCGGAAATGCCGGGGGTTGTTTGCAAGCCAAAACCGGGGGGTATTTTCTTTCGAAAAACCTGGGGTATTTTCTGGTGAAAAACCGGGGGTATTTGCCGGCGCAAAAAAAGGACGGCGGCCAGTGGCCGCCATCCCAATCTTGATGCCCGATCGGCGTTGGTTCAAGTACGACGCGTAAACACGAAGTTCTTGCCGGCCGAGTCCGTGCAGTTGAGCTGATTGATGGACACCATCAGGCAGTTGGTGTTGATCTGCGTGTGGCGGATCAACGAGGTGCCGGTGATCTCGAGCGATGTGGCGCCGGTCATGGTGTAAGTGCCCTCGGCGAACGGCTCTCCGGTCTCGGCGGAAACAGTCTTGTATTTTCCGCCGTTGAATGTCGAAAGCGCCTTGCCCGTGCCGTCGATCCACGAGCCTTCGACGCCTTTCGGCGCCGCTGCCATCGGCGGCTCATTGGGCCCGCTGGTCGTACAGGCAGCAAGCCCCGCCAACGCAACTGCTGCAACGCTCATCGAAAGAATCTTGCGCGCAATATTCATATGAAAATCCTCTCCTCAGTCCGCATGCCTTCAATCGCCCGATTTCCGGGCGATTGCAAGGCAGGGAGGCGTGTTCTGCTGGGCGCTATCGAACGAGGATGTTGCGGAATTGCCACGGATCGCTGCGGTCGAGGTCCTCCGGGAACAGCCCCGGGCGTCTGTCGAGCGGCGTCCAGTCGGTGTAATGGCCTTCGACCGGTCCAAGATAGGGCGACTGCACTTCCAGGCAGCGCTTGTAGTCCATCTCGTCGGCCTCGACGATGCCGGCGTCCGGATTTTCCAGGGCCCAGACCATGCCGGCCAGAACCGCCGAGGTGACCTGCATGCCGGTGGCGTTCTGATAGGGCGCCAGCTTGCGCGCCTCGGCCAGCGAGAGGTGCGAGCCATACCAGTAGGCATTCTTGTCGTGGCCGTAGAGCAGGACGCCCAGTTCGTCGACACCGTCGACCAGTTCGTTCTCGTCAAGCACATGGTGCACAGCTTGAGGCTTTCCGGCGGCGCCGAACATCTCGTCCAGCGACAGCATCGCGTCGTTGCAGGGATGATAGGCATAGTGGCAGGTGGGGCGGTACTGGACCTTGCCCTTCTTGGAGCGCACGGTGAAGAAATCGGCGATCGAGATCGCCTCGTTGTGTGTCACCAGCAGGCCGTATTGCGGGCCTGGTGTCGGGCACCAGGAGCGCACGCGCGTGTTGGCGCCGGGCTGCTCCAGATAGATCGCGGCCTTGGAGCCGTGCTTGTGCTTCTTGGCGTTCTTCGGCATCCATTTCTCATGCGTGCCCCAGCCGAGTTCGGCCGGCTGCAGGCCCTCGGAGATGAAGCCTTCGACCGACCAGGTGTTCCAGAACACATCCATCGGCTTCGGCTTCTTGGCGCGCTGGGTGTCGCGCTCGGCGATGTGGATGCCCTTGACGCCGGCCTTCTTCATCAGCTTCGCCCAGCCCTCGCGGTCTTCCTGCGCGGGCTCCGAGAACTCCAGGCCAAGATCGGTGGCGAGATTGACCAGCGCCTGCTTGACGAACCACGAGACCATGCCTGGGTTGGCGCCGCAGGTGGAGACGGCGGTGGCGCCACCCGGTCTGTCGTGCTTTTCCTTGATCAGCGCTTCGCGCAGCGCATAGTTGGTGCGGCTTGCATTGTCGGCCTTGGCGTCGAAATAGAAGCCGAGCCACGGCTCGACGACGGTGTCGATGTAGAGCACGCCGAGCTTGCGGCAGAGGCGCATCAGGTCCACGGAGCCGGTATCGACCGACAGATTGACGCAAAAGCCCTGGCCGCCGCCATTGGTCAGCAGCGGCGTCAGAAGCTTCTTGTAGTTCTTCTCTGTTACCGCTTCCTGGACGAAGGCGATGCCGCGCTCATCGAGCAGTTTGCGGTCGGTATCGCGTGGGTCGAGGACCGTCATGCGCGACTTGTCGAACTGGAAATGGCGTTCGATGAGCGGCAGCGTTCCCCGTCCGATCGAGCCGAAGCCGATCATTACCACAGGGCCGGTGATCTCACCGTAAACGGGCCAGTTTTCATTCGCCATTTTATCGAGCACTCCTTCGGACATATGCAAAAGCCAGGCAAACACCTGCAAAACCCGGGCATTTTCGCCCAACGGTCATGCGCTACATCACAGATCATTGTCATAAACCAGCGAAAAGCGCTAACCCGCCGCTAGCCGTCGCTCGCCATGTGGTTAAGGACTGAGATCAGCCGGTCGCGGTCCGATGTCAGGCCCTTGTAGTCGAGCTGGTCGAGATCGAGCGCTTCGAGCTGGGCGGCAAAGGACAGTGCAAGCGTCGCTCGCTCCGGGTGCCGCGCCAGCACGGCGAGCGGGTCGAGATGGATGCGGATGGTGAACAGGATGTCGCGTGAGGACGGCAATTTGCGCAGCGTCTGACGCTCGACACGGATGAAGGCGTGCGCCTTGACGTCACCGTCGGGGAAGCGTGTCGGCCGGTTGGTGGCGCGGTCGATGCGCTCGACATTCGATAACGGATGGTAGAGCGCCTTGTCGGCCTGGATCGACCAGTTGAAGCGCTCGACCGCCTGGCCCTGCAGGCCGTCGAACATGCGGTTGATCAATGCGGCAGGGCGCGTGCCCGGGCCGAAGCCCGGCACGGGCTCGTGGATCTGCTGCAGCGGCTTGCCGAATTTTTCGGTTAGCGACCACGACGAGGGAAAGCACAACGAACCCGCCGCGAGCCGCCAGCCGCTGTCGTCGCGGCGCATCAGGATCAGGTCTTCCTGGACCAGCAGCGAGGCTGCGACCAGCGGCGCGCCGGCAAGGCCCGAAGGCAAAGCAGGGTGGTTCGCGGCGCCCACGACCTCGATGCCCGCATCGGTGCGGCGATGCGTGTTCGGAAATGTCTCCGGCAAATATGCGCCGAGCAAGTCGAGCACTTCCTGTTGGGCGTCGCGCGTGCCGTCCTCCTCGACGAAAACCCGCTCGGGGATTTCAGCATAAAGCCGGCGCTTCTCGGCGAGATAGGGCAGGAGATGGTCGTCGACCTCGATCCAGTTTGCCGGCTCAAGTGGCTTCAGCCCGATGTTGAACAGCTTCGACGAGCCGTCATAGGGGGTGTGGGTGGGCACGGCCTCGACCAAGCTCATGCTTCCTTGAAAGCGTCGAGACCGGCGGTGGTCATCCTGGCCAGGAATTCGGTGACATCATAGTCGGCGGCACCTGCCTTGGCGAAGGGGTCGGCAGCCAGCCTGGCGTCGAGGATTTCGCGCGGGCCTTGGGCGATGATGACGCCACCGGTCCGCGGCTTCTTCGGCCCGGAGGCGATGAAGATGCCCTCCGCATAGCAGGCCTTCAGCCATTCGATATGCGCCGCCTGCAAGCGGTCGATCTCGGTCAACGGCACCTTGTAGTTCAGCGAAACGACGAACATGGCATTCTCCTGCTCACACCAGCCTTGCGGGGATCAAGCCGCGCAGCGAATTGCCGACAAAGAGTGCCTTGGCCGACTTCAGATCGTCGTAGGTGTAGATCGCTTCCTGCGCCCGGCCTTCATCCAGAAGCTCGGCGCGCAATACGCCGGGCAGCAGGCCGCAATCGAGCCGGGGCGTTGCCAGCACGCCATCGCCGAAATCGGCGAAGACGTTGGTGATGGTGCCTTCGCAGATTTCGCCGCGCTCATTGGCCAGGATCACCTCGTCGGCCTGGGTGACGAGATATTCGGAGCGGGCGTGTGTGTAGCGCTGGCGCCGGCTGGTCTTGTGGCGCAGCAGCGTGTTGCCGGAATCGAGCCTCGTCCGCGCCAGCCGCAGCATCCAGACCTTGTCGGCGGCGAGTGCTTCGTAGGGTTGCGCCGAGGCGGTGGCTTCGCCGTTGCGCGCCAAAGCGAGGCGCGTGCGCATGGCAGTTCGGGAGCCGTCGATGGCGTTGCCGAGCACGGCGCCTATTCGCTGCGGATCGCAGGCAAAGCCGAGCTCCGCCGCCGAGCCATAGAGGCGCGCAAGGTGGCGATCGAAGCGCAGGAAGCCTGTCTCGGGCTGCCAGCGCATGGTCTCGATCAACTCGAAATCGGCGGTGTCCCCGTCGCGAAGCGGGCTTTGAGCAGACACTCCTGATACTCCTCCTCAGGCGTCGAATCGAAGACGATGCCGCCGCCGACATTGTAGACGGCCTCGCCATTGCCAAAGAGCGAGATGGTACGGATCGCCACGGAAAAACGCATCGTGCCGCCAGGTGCAATCCAGCCGATGGCGCCGCAATAGACGTCGCGCGGTGTGCCCTCCAGATCGTGCAGGATCTCCATGGCACGGATTTTGGGCGCGCCTGTGATCGAGCCACAGGGAAAGAGTGCTGCAAAGATCTGGCGGATAGAGAGCCCCGGCAGCAGCTTCGCCCTGACGTCGCTCACCATCTGGTGGACGGTCGGGTAGCTCTCGATGCGGAACAGTTCCGGCACCTCCAAGGTGCCGACCTCGCTGATCAGCGAGATGTCGTTGCGCAGGAGGTCGACGATCATCCGGTTCTCGGCCTGGTTCTTTTCGTCATTGCGCAGGAAGGTCTTCTGCCGCTCGTCCTCGGCTTTGGTCGCGCCGCGCGGTGCCGTGCCTTTCATCGGATGGGTCTCGATCATCCCCGCTGCATCGATCTCGAAGAACAGTTCGGGCGAGCGCGACAGCACGATCGGGTCACCCAGCGCCACCAGCGCGCCATACTTCACCGGCTGGCGTTCGGTCAGCGCATCGAAGGCGGCCAGCGGGTCGCCGGACCATTGCGCCTGCACCGGAAAGGTCAGATTGCCCTGGTAGCAATCGCCTTGCCTGATGTGCTGGTGCAACCGTGAGAACCGCTTCTCGTAATCCTCGAACGACCAGGCCGCCCTTGCATCGAAGATCGGGCCGTTCGTTGCCGCTGTGTTGCGCGGCGGCACTGCTTCTTCGGCCGGAGCATCGAAGACGCCGAGGCTGATGAGCGGCGCGCGACGTCCCTTCGGCAGCAAGGGAACGAGTTTCGGTTCGAGCAGGTAGCCGGCCTCGTAGGAGAAATAGCCGGCCAACCATTTGCCGGCGTCGTGCGCGGCCTGCGCTGCCTCCAGCGCCGGCAGGAAATCCCGGGCTTCGTGCGCCACGATGATCTCGGCCGGCCGGTCGAAAACGAGCTGGCGCGCGCTTTCGTCGTTGCGGAAAATGGCGGCGGGCAGGGACATGGGGACCGGGAACGATGAAGCCGTTGACCGCTCTATATGGGGGGCCGCCCGCGTGCAATCGAGGGAACGGCACCTTGCCCCTCAAAGCCGACCTATTGGCGGCATTGCCTGCCAAAAACAAATCGGCGGGGCTTCTGGCCCCGCCGATTTAACAATCTGCCTCTGTGGCTCAGGTGTTGCTGGCGGTTCCGGCTGTCGGAAACTGCTTGGCGAATTCCGCCTCGTTGCCGGCGGCGAGCAGCTTGGCCTGCTCGATCCAGCGTTCGCGCGCGATGCGGCCGTCGAAGTTCATCACATCCTCGATCCGCTTGATGTCGGCGGCCGTCCAGGCGGCGATCTGGGCGAAGCTGGTGACGCCTTGCGCCTTGAGCAGCTTCTCGTTGACCGGGCCGATACCGATCAGCCGGCGCAGATTGTCTGATTTGGCCGCCGCTGGCTTGGCCGCGGCTGGCTTGGCTGCCGCCGGTGCAGCCTTCTTCGTGGCGGCTGCCTTGGGCGCGGGCGAACTCTTGGCCGCCGAAGCCGTGGCGGCGGCAGGTTTGCTCGCGGCGGGTTTGGCGGCCGCTGGCTTCGGTGCTGCCGACTTGGCGGTGGCGGCTTTCGCCGGCGCGGCCTTCGCGGCCGGTTTGGCAGGCGCCGGCTTGGTTGCCGGCGGAGCGGATTTGGCCGCGGCCGGCGTCGACAACAGGGCGGCCGGCGGCTGACTGGCGGCCTTTGCTCCGCCACCCGTGGAAGCCTGCGCGTCGCGCAGCTGACGCTCGAGGTCGGCGCGGGTTTTGCCGCATGCGTTGAGTTCACCGGTCAGGCGGTCACTGTCGGCGCGCAGCCTGTCGCGCTCGCTGCGGGTGCGGTCGAGGTCGCCGCGCAGACTGTCGAGCTCACCACGCAAGCGACCCCAGATGAACCAGCCAACCAACACGCCTACCAGGAACGCCAGGACCACGTAGAAAAAAGTGCCCATTGTCTCTCTCCAGTCAGATCCGTCTGCCGGGGTCATGACCTTCGGCGATGGACTACTCGATGATGGTTCCGCGGGTTCGCAGAACAGCCGGCCTCGGTTCGAGCAGTCGGCGATCGGCTTTGCTTGCCCATGGCCAACGGCCGTTGTCGCGTTCGCCTGAGCGTCACGTCCGGCTGAGATTTTCCCTCGCCGATCCGCATGCGCTCCGGCTGAGCTTGCAGCGAAGGCTATCATAGAGCTTGCGGAAAGCTACGGGAAAACGTCCGTCGAGAGTTCTTCAAGAACAAATATTTAGCGCAGGAACAGCACGATCCAAACATACATTCCGGCTAAACTGTTTTTCGCAGGCGGAGGTCTCAACCGTCGAGCGTTTCCAGTTCGTCGATCAGGCCGCTGATGACACCGAGCCCGATCTGCCAGAAGGCGGGGTCGGTGGCGTCGAGGCCGAAGGGCGCCAGAAGCTGCGAATGATGCTTGGTGCCGCCGGCGCGCAGCATCTCGAAATACTTGTCCTGGAAGCCGCGCTCGGCGTTCTGGTAGACGGCGTAGAGCGAGTTCACCAGGCAGTCGCCGAAAGCATAGGCATAGACGTAGAAGGGCGAGTGGATGAAGTGCGGGATGTAGGTCCAGAACACCTCGTAGCCGTCGCGCAGCTTGATCGCGGGACCGAGGCTTTCGGCCTGCACTTCCAGCCAGAACTGGCCGAGCCTGTCGGAGGTGAGTTCGCCGTTGCGGCGTTCGGCATGCACCTTGCGCTCGAATTCGTAGAAGGCGATCTGGCGCACCACGGTGTTGATCATGTCCTCGACCTTCTGGGCGAGCATGGCCTTGCGCTCACGCCGGTCGGTGGTCTGCTCGAGCAGCGAGCGGAAGGTCAGCATCTCGCCGAAGACGGAAGCCGTCTCGGCCAGCGTCAGCGGCGTCGAGGCCATCAGCGCGCCCTGGCCGGCGGCCAGCACCGGTGCACGCCGTGGCCGAGTTCATGTGCCAGCGTCATCACGTCACGCGGCTTGCCCATGTAGTTGAGCAGCACATAGGGGTGCGCCGACGGCACGGTGGGATGCGCAAAGGCGCCTGGCGACTTGCCCGGGCGCACTGGCGCGTCGATCCAGTTGCGGTCGAAGAAGGTGCGGGCGATCTCGGCCATCTCGGGCGAGAAGCGCTGATAGGCGGACAGCACGGTGTTCCTGGCTTCGTCCCAGCCGATCACCGCCTGCGGTGTCTCCGGCAGCGGCGCGTTGCGGTCCCAGTGGTTCATCACCTCCATGCCGAGCCAACGCGCCTTCATGGCGTAGTAGCGGTGCGAAAGGCGCGGATAGGCCTCGCGCACCGCGGTGGCGAGCGCATCGACCACGCCGCGCTCGACACGGTTGGCGAGATGGCGTGAATCGGCGATGTCCTCGAAGCCGCGCCAGCGGTCGGATATTTCCTTGTCCTTGGCCAGCGTGTTGGTGATCAGCGTGAAGGTGCGCAAATTCTTGCGGAAGGTCGCGGCCAGCGCCTCGGAGGCGCGGCGGCGCACCTCGCCATCGGCATCCTGCAGGCGGTTGAGCGCCGGCTCCAGCGTCAGCTCCTCGCCATCGACGTCGAAGCGGAGGTCGGTCATCGTCTCGTCGAACAGGCGGTTCCAGGCGCCGCGTCCGGTAATCGACTTCTCGTGGAAAAGCTGCTCGACGCGGTCCTCGAGCTGGTAGGGCTTGTCCATTCTGAGGTCGAGCACCCAGGGCCGGTAGTGGCCGAAAGCGGAATCGCTGGCCAGCGCGCTTTCGATCGCGGCGTCCTCGATCAGGTTCAGTTCGAGCGCGAAGAACAGAAGATGCGCGCTGGCATCAGTCATCTTCTCCTGGATGTCGCCATAGAGCTTGGCGCGCTGAGGATCGGCGGTGTTGCCGGCGTAGACCAGGCCGGCATAGGAGACGATGCGGCCGATCAGTTCCTCCAGCGCCTCGTAGGCAACCAGCGCCTCGCCAAGCTTGCCGGTGCTGCCGCGCCCGGCCTCGGCAGCGAGCGTGCCCTTCCAGCGGCTCTCGAAAGCGATCGCGTCGGCGGCGGCCCTGGCGATGTCACGCTTCAGTTCCGGGGCTTCCATGCCGGCATAGAGGTCGGCAAGGTTCCATTCCGGCAGATCGCCAAGCTCGGCCGCGCCCTGACCGGACGCTGGTGCCGCAAGCCGCCGACCAAACATCATGCGCATCGACAATACCTTTTTTCATCATGGAGAGAGAATTCAAGGGGAAGAGAGAGAAGCCGGTCAAATCCTAAGCAATTCGTTCACCGGGTTTTTTGAAAGCTTATTTAGAACCCTGTGCCAAGATGATCCATCGGGATTTCGAGCGGGCAACTCATAAAGTCATGACAGGTTCCATACTCATAGTCGATGACGATCCCGTTCAGCGCCGGCTGCTCGAAGCGGCGGTGACACGCTTCGGCCACACGGCAATCGTCGTCGACGGCGGCGCCGCCGGCCTCGATGTGCTCGACGGATCCGGCGCCCGCGACGTCTCGGTGGTGATACTCGACCTGGTCATGCCCGGTCTCGACGGCATCGGCGTGCTGAAGGCGATGCGCGAACGCGACATAACCGTCCCGGTCATCGTCCAGACCGCGCAGGGCGGCATCGAAACGGTGGTGTCGGCGATGCGCCACGGCGCTTTCGATTTCGTCGTCAAGCCGGCGTCGCCCGACAGGCTGCAGGCCTCGATCGCCAATGCGCTCAAGGTCGAGGCGGTCGAGGGCGAGGTCAAGCGCACGTCTCGCAAGCGCGGTGGGCTTTTGACCTTCAGGGACATGATCACCCACAGCACGGCCATGGACAGGGTGATACGCCTCGGACAGAAAGCGGCTGCCTCCAACATCCCGATCCTGATCGAAGGCGAATCCGGTGTCGGCAAGGAACTGGTTGCGCGCGCCATCCAGGGCACCGGCGACCGCCGCTCGAAACCGTTCGTCACCGTCAATTGCGGCGCAATTCCCGACAATCTGGTCGAATCGATCCTGTTCGGCCACGAGAAGGGCTCGTTCACCGGCGCCACCGACAAGCACACCGGCAAGTTCGTCGAAGCGCATTCGGGCACGCTGTTCCTCGACGAGATCGGCGATCTGCCGCTCGACGTGCAGGTCAAGCTGCTGCGCGCCGTGCAGGACGGGGAGGTCGATCCGGTCGGTGGCCGCGCCACCGTCAGGGTCGACATCAGGCTGATCTCGGCGACGCACCGCAACCTCCTGCAGCAGGTCAAGGACGGCAAGTTCCGCGAGGACCTGTTCTACCGGCTGAATGTTTACCCGATCTTCGTGCCGCCGCTGCGCGACCGCCGCGACGACATTCCGCATCTGGTCACGCACTTCATGGAAAAGGTGGCGCCCGCCGACCCGCGCCACCGCCTGCAAGGAATTTCGGCGGCAGCACTTACCGTGCTGCAGGCTTATGACTGGCCCGGCAACATCAGGCAGCTCGAAAACGCCGTCTTCCGCGCCTCTGTGCTGTGTGATGGCGATGTGCTCGATGTCGATGACTTCCCGCAGATCCGGGCGCAGGTGGAAGGCACCGTCAATCTCCAAACGGACGACACGGCGCCGCACTTTTCATCGCCTCCAGGACCGCGCGACGAGGAGGTCCCGGACGGCGATTCCACCCCGATGGCCGAGCCGGACCGGACGGCCGTGCTTCAGCCCAGATTCGGTACGCTGCGGGCGCTCGACGAACGCGGCAATGTGCGGGCGCTGGCCGACGTCGAACTCGAGATGATCAAGCTCGCCATCGATCATTACAACGGCCAGATGAGCGAAGTCGCGCGCCGCCTCGGCATCGGCCGTTCGACGCTCTACCGCAAGCTCAAGGAATACGGCATCGACCCGGAGACTGGCCGCGTCGACCGGCTCGCGTCCTAAGGCGGGATCCATCGATCCGGATTCTGTCTGTTTCATTTGCGCGCGACATTGTCTGAAAATCGGGATCACGCCCCCGCCGCAAGGCCGGGACCAGCTTGCAATGCTAGATGTGGCCCTGTATCGGGGGTTTCGGCTGGAATATGGCGCGCCTGTGGACAGCTCTGTTCACGCATTAAGGCTAACGGTAACAGATCGTGTTCGGCCAAAGCCGGAATCTTGATCTAAACCAGCGGTTTACCAAGAAACCTTGTGAACAATTTTTGACGGGATATCGCCATGGTGTTACCGCATTTCGGCTTCAATAAGCGATGATTAACCATTAGGATCGATATTCGGATGTGAAAACGACACATCCGTTTGGGCAAATCCGGGGACAAACGGCAGCCTGCAAGGCCTTTTGATTTGAACAGAATCGAACGACTCACAAACGGGCGTCATCATCATCTGAGCGTCTGGCCGAGATGGCTGGCAGCGGTGATCGTCGCTTTTTGTTTTGTTGCCGCGGCCGCCACCGGCGCCCAGGCCGAAGTTCGTTCGCTGAAGCTCTACCACCTCCACACGCACGAAAAGGCGGAGATCGTCTACAAGCGCAATGGCCGCTACGATCCCGAGGGCCTGCGCAAGATCAACATCATCCTGCGCGACTGGCGCCGTAACGAGCCGACCAAGATGGATCCGCGCCTGCTGGACCTGGTCTGGGAGGCATACCGCCAAAGCGGCGCCACCGACTATATCCAGGTGGTGTGCGGCTACCGTTCGCCGTCGACCAATTCGATGCTGCGCAGCCGCAGCCGAGGTGTCGCCGAGAAGAGCCAGCACATGCTCGGCAAGGCGATGGATTTCTACATCCCCGGCGTGCCGCTGAAGAAACTGCGCAACATCGGCCTCAAGATGCAGGGCGGTGGCGTCGGCTACTATCCGACCTCCGGTTCGCCGTTCGTCCATATGGATGTCGGCAATGTGCGCCACTGGCCCGGCATCAGCCGCCAGGAACTGGTCAGCCTGTTCCCCAACGGCAAGACGCTGCATGTGCCGAGCGACGGCCGGCCGCTGCCCGGCTATGAGCAGGCGCTCGCCTCCTACAAGTCCCGCAAGGGCTCCGGCACACCCAACATCGAAATGGCCAGCGCCGGCGGCAGCAGCAAGAAATCCGGCGGGTTCCTCTCTGCCTTCTTCGGCGGTGGTGGCGACGACGAGGCCGACGACAGCGCTGATGTCGAGACCGCTTCGGCTGCTCCTGCGCCCAAGCCGAGAAACCTGAAGCCGACTGCTGTCGCCAAGAGCAGCAACCTGCCGGGCATCGCCATCGTCGCACCTGACAAAGCGCAGCGCGCCAACATTCCGCAGATTGCCGACGAGCAGGCTCCGGAACCGGAAAAGGATACGCCGGAGACGATCATTGCCGCGCTGCCGGCCAAGGAAATTCCGGTGCCCGATTTCGCGCCGCGGCCGAAGGTCGATGTCGGCGCGCAGCCTGAGAATGTTCCGTTCGCCATGGCGGACGCGACGGCGACCACCGAACAGGCCGTGGCGACCGCGCAGGCGCCGGCGAACATGCCTTTCAGCAAGGCTGATCCTGCCGCGGCATCGGCTGCTGCAGCCGCGGATCCGGCGCAGGTTGCCGTCAACAACATCCCGTTGCCGACATGGCGTCCCGAACGCACGCTGCCGGCGGAACTCGCACCGCCGCCCAGCAAGGATGTGCTGATGGCGCTGGCGGATACGGCCGAACAGGGCAGCAGCGCGACCGATGCGTTCTCGGTTCTGCCTTCGGCGCGGCCCGAGCCCGCCAAGCCGGACGCCGTCAAGGCCGTGCTCGACGAGGCCAACGCCCAAGTCAGCGCCCAAGCCGGCAATGCCGACGAATATCAGGTTGCGTCGCTGGCTGAAGAGCCGCGCTCGGCCTTCAACGATCCGTCTTATGTCGATGTCGCAACGCCGCGCCAGGCAGTTGCCGCCCGTCCGGCTGGTTCCGATCCGGCCGCCGCGATCGGCGCCGGCGTGAAGACGACCCGCAAGGAGGCCAGGGCCACCGCCCGCGACCAGAAGCCCGGCCCCAGGGCCATGGTGGTTGCCGCGGCACCCCAGGCCGCCCGCTGGGCGCTGACCAGCGGCGACAAAGTCGCCACCGTTTCGAGCGCGACGACGGCGCCGGGCTACGCCTACAATATCGTGCATACGCCGCCGAGCGAGGTCTATACGGCCGGCTTCCAGCCGAGCAACGAGGTGGCTGACGTCAATCGCTTCACCGGCAATGCCGTCAAGTTCATGTCGGTCGCCCGCTTCCAGACGAAGTAACTGCCTAGTGAGATATGACAGAAGCCGCGCGGGGCGACCCGCGCGGCTTTTTTGCTGTCCAAAGGCGCGTTGCATTCGGCGCCCTGACCCCTGCAGATCACGCGCGGCTGAACTTCTCGTGAAGCCGGAACGGCCGGCCCGGTTCCGGGTTAGTAAGGGTGCGTTCCAACCTGGGGATATTCATGAAGAAGATTCTACTGGCATCAGTTCTGGCATTGGTTGCAGCCTCGGCCGCGATCGCTCCATCGCAAGCCGAAACCGTGATCATCAAGAATGGTAGGCATCACTGCAGGACCAAGCTGGTCACGCATTGGGTTCACCATCACAGGGTGACCGAGCAGGTCAAGGTCTGCCACTGATCCGGAACCGATAGGATCCGGAGAATTGGCCCGGTCGGCGAGAGCCGGCCGGGCTTTTCATCTGTCGCCCATAGTCGGTTTTTTTGGCGATATGCATTAGTCGATTTCCAGCGTGGCAGCCTCGCCCCTGGCCAGAAGCCGGGCGGCGTCACGCGCCGGCGGCAGTCCGAAATGGCGCGCATATTCCCGGCTGAAGTGGGATGCGCTTTCATAGCCGACGGCAAAGGCGACGCGCGTGGCGTTGCCTGGCTCTGCGATCAGCAGATGACGCGCCTCCAGCAGACGGACCTGTTTCTGATACTGGATCGGGCTCATGGCGGTCGCCGCCTTGAAGTGGCGGTGAAACGAAGCGTTGCTCATATGCGCTAGCGCGGCCAGCTCCGTCACGTCGATAGGCTCGTTGTAGTGCGACCGTATCCAGGCGGTGGCGCGGCGGATCTGTGACAAACGGCCGTCAGCGCGCGCGAGCTGGCGCAGCTTCGCACCTTGCGGGCCCTGCAACAGGCGGAATGCGATCTCGCGTTCGAGCATGGGCGCGAGCACCGGGATTTCGGCTGGACGGTCGAGCAGCCGCAGCATGCGGCGCCAGGCATCGAGCAGTTCGTCATCGGCCCGGTTGGTCACGAAGCTGTCGCCGTCGAGCGCCGGCTTGTGGTCGATAAGCAGGCTGGCGATCAGCTCGATATCGAGGGCGAAGGCGATGGCCACATAGGGACGGGCGCTGCTCGCCTCGACCAGCTGGCTGGTGGCGGGCGTCTCCACCGCATAGACGAAATAGCTGCCGGCACCATAGCGCAGCGTGCGGTCGCCGATCAGCACCGTTTTGGCCCCCTGCAACACGAACAGCGTCGTCGGCTGGCAAAGCTCGGGCAGCGGCGGGCTCGGAACCTCGCTGCGGCCGATGGTGACACGCGGGATGGCTGTTTTGGTGCGCCGCCCATGCGCATGGCACTCGGCGATCGCGGTCAATTCCTGCAAGGCTTCTTCCATGTCTTCAGCATTGCCGATCCCTGCAGGCTACGCAACCAGTTGAGAGGATTAGGCAAGAGGACGCGAGTATCCGGCGCGCGAAACGGACCGACGCACGTCATTTCTAGGCTTCAAAGAAGGAGACCTGGATATGACGACGCAAGTGAATGCGCTGGTCACCGGCGCCAACAAGGGTATCGGCCTCGAAACCGCTCGCCGGCTGGGGACAAAAGGCTTCAAGGTCTGGCTCGGCGCTCGCGATGCCGAGCGCGGGGAAGCCGCGGCAAAGGCGCTGCGTAGCGAAGGGCTCGACGTCGAATGGCTCGAGCTCGACGTAAGCAGCGACGACAGCGTGGCGGCCGCGGCCAGAACCTTGACGGCGCGGGTTTCCAGCCTCGACGTGCTGGTCAACAATGCCGGCATCGCGCCCGGCTATGTCGACGCGCTCGGCCCGGACGGCCGTTACGAACGGCCGCCGAGCCGCGAGGATGTCGCCGATATGAAGGCCACCTATGACGTCAACGTCTTCGGCCCGGTCCGCGTCACCCAGGCCTTCCTGCCGCTCCTCCTGGCATCGTCCGCCGCCCGCATCGTCATGGTCAGCAGCAATCTCGGCTCGATCGCGCGCGCCGCTGATAACAGCCAGTCGCCCAATGTCATGGGCTATGGCAGCTCGAAGACAGCGCTCAATGCCATCACCGTGGCGTTCGCCCGGGAGCTTTCGCCGCACGGGATCATGGTCAACGCCGCCGCTCCCGGCTACACCGCGACGGATCTCAATGCGCACAGAGGCGGCCGTACGGTGCAGCAGGCCGCCGGGATCATCGTGCAACTGGCGACGCTGAAGGCCGGCGGGCCTACCGGCGGGTATTTCGATGAGAACGGTCCTTTGCCCTGGTGAGCGAAAGGCCCGGCTATTTCCCGAGCTGGCTGGCAGCGCGCGCGAGCGCCTCGATCTCGTCCCACTTGCCGGCCTTGACCATGTCGTCGGGCGCGACCCAGGATCCGCCAACGCAGATGACGTTGGGCAGGCTGAGATAGTCGGCGGCGTTCTTGCCGGTAATCCCACCGGTCGGGCAGAATTTGACATCGGCCAGTGGCGAGGCGAAGGCCTTCAGCGAGGCGATGCCGCCGGACTGCTCGGCCGGGAAGAATTTCAGGAAGCGCAGGCCGGCTTCGCGCGCGGCCATGATCTCGCCGGGCGTGATGGCACCGGGCAGCAGCGGAACCTCGCTGTCGGCGGCTGCAGCCAGAAGCTCGCGCGTGATGCCGGGGCTGACGATGAAGCGCGAGCCGGCGCTGGCTGCCTCGTCGAACTGCTTGGCGTCCAGGATGGTGCCGGCGCCGACAATGGCTTCCTCGACCTCGGCCGCTACGCGGCGGATCGCTTCCAGCGCATCGGCAGTCCTCAGCGTGATCTCGATCGCCGGCAGGCCGCCGCGTGCCAGGGCGCGGGCCAGCGGCACGGCATTGGCGACATCGGTGATCTTCAGCACCGGGATGACCGGCTGGCCGTTGAGGAGCGACAGGAGTTTTTCGGTCTTGCTGGGCATCTGTCTCTCCATATCAAGCTATAGCAGGCGTCATTTCAACCGATTAGCAGACGGGTGTTTGCCTGTCCACGAAACCAGGCGTGTCGCGATGTCACGCGCCGTCGGACAGCTTACGGCCTGTTCCCCGACAAGGTCATGACAGGCACCAAGGCCCGTTTCGCCTTGAATCGGCTTTTACGAGCGTCTAGTTGCTCTGGCAATGACACAGTCCGCTCCATCCCAGCCCGTCCGCGTCGCCGCGCTCTATCGGTTTGCCCGGCTCGACGCCTTCGAGACGCTGCGCGCGCCGCTCGCGGCCTTCTGCTGCGGACGCGGCATCAAGGGCACGCTGCTCTTAGCGCATGAAGGCATCAACGGCACCGTCGCCGGCAGCGAGGCCGCGATCGCCGAACTCATCGACTATATCGAAGCCGTCGACGGCCTGGCGGGCCTCGAGGTCAAGTACAGCGCAGCCGCGGACATGCCGTTCCACCGCATGAAGGTGCGGCTGAAACGCGAAATCGTCACCATGGGCGTCGAAGACATCGACCCGGCGACGAGCGCCGGTACCTATGTCGTGCCCGCCGACTGGAACGCGCTGATTTCGCAGCCAGACACGATCGTCATCGACACGCGCAACGCCTACGAAGTCTCGATCGGTACCTTCAAGGGCGCGGTCGATCCGGCGACCGCGAGCTTTCGCGAGTTCCCGGCCTGGGTGGAAGCGCACCGGTCGGAACTCGAAGGCCGCAAGGTGGCGATGTTCTGCACCGGCGGCATTCGCTGCGAAAAGGCGACGGCTTACGTCAAGTCGCTCGGCTTCGAGGACGTGTTCCATCTCAAGGGCGGCATCCTCAAATATCTGGAGGAAGTTCCGGCCGAACAGAGCCTGTGGCAAGGCGAGTGCTTCGTCTTCGACGAGCGGGTTTCGGTGTCGCACGGCCTTGCCGAGGGCGATGCGGAACTGTGCCGCGCCTGCCGCCATCCGCTGACGGCAAGCGAGGCGGCGTCGCCGAAATATGCCGCCGGAATCTCTTGCCCGCATTGTTTCGATGCCCGTACCGACGAGGACCGCCAACGCTATGCCGAGCGCCAGCGGCAGGTTGAATTGGCGCAAGCGCGGGGCAGGGGGCCGCATATCGGGTCTTGATCCCGGCACCGTGGCCAGGCAAAGCGGCGGCCTGTCATTGCAATGTCAAGTTTCGGGACCTACGTCTTCGGCGTTCGAAACCTGCCCGTTCGGCCGGGCAAAAGCTGGAGGCACTGAATGTTCGATCCCAAGAAGCTTCTCGACGATCTGCTCGGCTCGCAAATTCCCGGCACCAGCGGCACCGTCCGCGACAAGGCTGGACAAGCGGTGCAGATGGCCAAGGACAATCCGCTGGCCGCCGGTGCGCTTGCGGCAGTGCTGCTTGGAACAGGTGCCGGCCGCGAAGTGACCGGTGCCGCGGTGAAGCTCGGTGGGTTGGCCGCGATCGGTGGCCTCGCCTACAAGGCCTACCAGAACTACAAGGCCGGCAATGCGCCGGAGCAGGCGCCCGCAGCCGGCGAACCGGAATTGCTGCCGCCGCCCAAGGATACCGCCTTCCACCCGTCGCAGGCGCCGCAGGGCGAGGACGAGTTTACGCTGACCCTGGTGCGGGCGATGATCTCGGCGGCCAAGGCCGACGGCCATGTCGACGACGAGGAGCGCAAGAAGATCGCCGGCAAGCTCAGCCTTTCGGGGATCGGCTCCGATGCCGAGAAGTTCCTGATGGCGGAGCTGGAGAGCCCGCTCGACCTCGACACGCTGGTGGCGGGCGCCAAGACCGACGCTCAGAAGCTCGAGCTGTATACGGCGTCGCGCCTCACCATCGATCCCGACACGCGCGCCGAACGCGGCTATCTCGACCTGCTTGCCGGCCGGCTCGGCCTGCCGGACGCGCTCGTCGACCATGTCGAGGCGACGGTTTCGGCGGCCAAGGGTCCTGCTACAAAGACCGGGACTTCGCCCAACCCGCGCTGGTAGGCCAAAACGGCACAGGCCGCCTTTCCGGCGTTAACCTTTCGTTAACTCAGGAAGCGCATGATTCTACACAGTCGGATCGGCTTTTCCTCCTCCCAAGCCCGGTTCAGATCAGGGCGGTCGCCAATGACCGCCCTTTTTGTCGGCCCTTGCTGGGCACCCCAAAAACCGGATTCCACTTTTCGAGGGCATGCCTGTGCTTGCCATCGCAGCCGTCATTTGCGATGCCTTCTGAGAGCCAAATCCTGAAAATCAGTCGGGCACGCGCGGCGCTGCCGGAGGATAGATATGACCGAGCAAAGAACCGCCATCGTCACCGGCGCCGGCACGGGTATCGGCAAGAGCGTTGCTACAGCGCTGCTCAAGAACGGCTGGAACACGGTGTTCTGCGGCCGTCGCAAGGCGGTGCTGGATGCCGCGATCGCCGAGGCCGGGACGACGGATGCCAAGGCATTGGCGGTCGCCTGCGACATCAGCAAGGCCGGTGAGGTCGAGGATCTGTTCGAGACGGTGGCGGAAGCCTTCGGCCGCGTCGACCTGCTCTTCAACAATGCCGGCATGGGCTACAAGTCGACGCCGATCGACGAGATCCCGGTCGAGGTGTGGAACGATATTGTCGGCGTCAATCTCACCGGTTCGTTCCTGTGCGCCCGGGCTGCCTTCGGCGCCATGCGCAAGCAGCGTCCGATGGGTGGCCGCATCATCAACAATGGTTCGGTGTCGGCCTATGCGCCGCGCCCGGGCTCGGTGCCCTATACGGCGACCAAGCATGCCATTACGGGGCTGACCAAGACGCTGGCGCTCGACGGCCGTCCCTACGACATCGCCTGCGGTCAGATCGACATCGGCAACGCGCTGACCGACATGGCGCAGCCGATGACCGTCGGCGTGCCGCAGGCCAACGGCTCGATCGCCGCCGAAGCGGTGATGGATGTCCAGCGCGTTGCCGACGCCGTCGTCCATATGGCCAGCCTGCCGCTCGACGCCAATGTGCTGTTCATGACCGTGATGGCGACCAAAATGCCGTTCGTCGGGCGGGGGTGAGCAGCGGGTTCTGGCGCCGCCAGCTCATTTGCCCGCAAGTGGCACGCCGGGCTTGAACAGCAGAATGGGCCTGATCTCGTAAACGGCGGTCGGATTGACGCGGCGAAGGTCGCGGGCGATGGCGATGGCGTCGTCCCGCGTGGCGCAGTCGACGACATAGAGACCGAGCAACTGTTCCTTGGTTTCGGCGAAAGGACCGTCGATGATCACACCGTCGCCCGGGCCGCGCAGGGTGAAGGCATCCTGTGTCGCCCCCAGGCGCGCCGACGGTCCAAGCGTGCCTTCCTCATGAAGCCGGGTGTTGATCTTCAGCAGCTCGGCCATCAGCGCCGCATCTTCCTGCGGCGTCAGCGCCTTGATCGCATCTTCCACGTGATAGGCAAGGATTGCATAGAACATCCGGGGCACCCCAATTCGATCCTGATCTCAGGACCGTAACCGTTCCCGACATGTACGCCCAGTCTTGGCCGCGAGCCTCCGGACGGCTCATGACACCGCCTTGGCGGCCGGCCGCAAACCGTCTGGAAGAGGGCACCGGCCTGCTTTGAAGTCTACTTGGCGAGGAACGCGCCGATCCGTTCCAGCGCGCGCAAAATGTTTTCCTCGGAGTTGGCGTAGGAAAGCCTGATATAGCCTTCGCCGAGAATGCCGAAATCAGGGCCGCCGATCAGCGCCACGCCGGCGTCGTCGAGCAGCGCCGAGGCGAGCTTCTTTGCCTTCCAGCCGGTCTTCGAAACATTCGGGAAGGCATAGAACGCGCCCTTGGGGGTGATGCAGGAAATGTTGGGCAAGGCGTTCAGGCCTTCGACGACGATCTTCCGGCGGTTGTCGAAGGCGCGCATCATGGTGTCGACGTCATCCTGGGGGCCGTCGATGGCCGCGATGCCGGCGAACTGGCTCGGCGCGTTGACGCAGGACCAGCAATTGACCGCCAGCTTGCGCACCTTGTCGTAGAGATGCGCGCCCTTGTCGCCGTTCGGCCAGATCGACCAGCCCATGCGCCAGCCGGTCATCGCCCAGGTCTTGGACCAGCCATTGAGCACGATCAGCCGGTCGCGGATCTCGGGGTAGGCGAGCAGCGAGCAATGCGTCTCGCCGTCATAGGTCATGACGTCGTAGATCTCGTCGGAGAGGATGGCGACATCGGGATGCTTCTCCAGCCCCTTGACCAGCTTCTCGATCTCGGCGCGCGGCGTGACGCCGCCGGTCGGGTTGGCCGGCGAGTTGAGGATCAGCAGCCTGGTCTTGGAGGTGATCAGCGCCAGCGTCTCCTCGGCCGAGAAGGCAAAGCCGTTCTCTTCGCGCATCGGCACGGGGATGGGGGCCGCACCGGTGAATTCGATCATCGAACGGTAGATGGGAAAGCCGGGATCGGGATAGAGGATCTCGGCGCCGGGTTCGCCGAACATCAGGATCGCCGCGAACATGGTCGGCTTGCCGCCGGGCAGGATCATCACCGTCTCGGGCGAGACCTCGACGCCGGTGGTGGTCAGCGTGCGGCGCACCACCGCCTCGCGCGTCGCCAACAGGCCGTTGGCCGGCGTGTAGCCATGGTGGCCGTCACGCAGTGCCTTGATCGCGGCCTCGACGATGTGCTGCGGCGTCTTGAAGTCGGGTTGGCCGATGCCGAGATTGACGATGTCGCGGCCCTGGCTCGCAAGTGCGGTCGCCCGCGCGAGCACCGCGAAGGCATTTTCCTCGCCGAGACGGTCGAAGGCCGAAATCGTGTGGAGCATTTTTTCCGTCCGTGTGGTTCTTACTGTGGGGTTGCGTTTTTGTGAGCTTCACAAGGCAAAAGTCAAACGGATTGGAGTTTTGGGTGTCGGAAAATCTCGCGAATTGGCAGCCACGCCCGCGTCCGGAACGGAAAGTTCTGGAGGGGCGCACTGTCCGTCTTGAGCCGTTGAGCGCTGAAAAGCACGGTGACGGCCTGTACGAGGCCTCGGCTGTCGCCGACGGCGACACGCGGTTTCGCTGGCTTTTCGACACCGTGCCCGAGAACCGTGCTGCCTTGCAGCCATGGCTGGAAAAATCGGCCGCGAGCGAAGACCCGCTGTTCTTCGCCGTTATCGACAAGGCCAGCGGCAAGATCGCCGGGCGCCAGACGCTGATGCGCATCGATCCTGCCTTTGGCGTCATCGAGATCGGCAACATCTATTGGGGGCCGCTGATCTCGCGCAAACCTGCCGCGACCGAAGCGCAGTTCCTGTTCATGAAATACATTTTCGACGAGCTCGGCTACCGCCGCTACGAATGGAAGTGCAACAACCGCAATGAGCCGTCGAAGCGGGCGGCGGAACGGTTCGGTTTCAAGTTCGAGGGCATTTTCCGCCAGCACCTCATCGTCAAGGGTGAAAACCGCGACACTGCATGGTATTCGATCATCGACAAGGAATGGCCGGCCTTGCGCAAGGCTTATGAAGCGTGGCTCGATCCAGCCAATTTCGACGCCGACGGCCAGCAGAAGCGACGGCTCGAGGATTGTCGCGCGAAGTTTGGCGCTTAAGTCCGGCTTGGGGCGCATGACAGGAATTGCCATTGGCGGACACCCACGACCACAGCGGGCATGACCACGGCGGCGCCGGCCATGTGCATGGCTCGACCGACAAGAAGCGCGTGCTGATCGCGGCCTGCCTGACGGCGGGCTTCATGGTGGCGGAAGCGCTTGGCGGTCTGTTCACTGGGTCGCTGGCGCTGCTGGCGGACGCCGGCCACATGCTGGCCGACGCGATCGCGCTCGGCCTTGCCTGGTATGCCTTCCATCTCGCAGGGCAGCCGGCGACCGGCCAGCTCACCTATGGCTTTGGCCGGGTCAAGACACTGGTCGCCTACACCAACGGCATCGCCATCTTCGTCATCGCGCTGTGGATCGTCTACGAGGCATGGGACCGCCTGCTCACACCGGCGCCGGTGCTGGGCGGGCCGATGCTGGTGGTTGCGATCCTCGGCCTGCTGGTCAATCTCAGCTCCTTCTTCGTGCTGCATGGCGGCGACCGCGAGAGCCTCAACATGCGTGGCGCCATCCTGCATGTGCTTGGCGACCTGCTTGGCTCGGCGGCGGCGATCGTGGCGGCGCTGGTGATCCTGGCGACCGGCTGGACGCCGATCGACCCGATCCTGTCGGTGCTGGTCTCGCTGCTGATCCTGTCGACGGCCTGGTCGCTGATGCGCGCCGCCGCCCATGTGCTGCTCGAAGGCGTGCCGCCAAGCCTCGATCGTGACCTGGTTGCAAAGGACCTGGAAACGACGATCCCCGGCGTGCGCGAAGTGCACCATATGCATGTCTGGTCGCTCGATGGGTCAAGCAACATGGCGACGCTGCATGCCTGCCTCGACGAGGGCGTCGATGCATACCAGGCCGTCAGCGCCATCAAGAAGCGGCTTGCCAGGGAGCACGGCATCAGCCATGCCACCGTGGAACCGGAATTCGGCCAGTGTGCCGATGAGGGTGACGACCACGATCACGAGCATGAGCACGATGCGGCTGCGCATCACGGCCACCATCACTAGGCCCGATTGATGACCATTGATCGGCCCTGCCTCAGGAGTTTTCCAGCTTTGAAATCCAACCCAATGAATGACCGCCGCTCCGGTGCGGCATGATGGACCGTGACACACGCAATGCGGCCATCGCGGCGGTCTGGATCATGCTGCTGTTCGGCATTGCCGCCTTCTATCTGCCGACGGTGATGCTGGCACTCGGAAGTTTTTCGACCGTGCTGGCCGGTATCTTCGGCACCGTCTTCGTGCTGGCGTTTTTCCTCGTGTTCTGGCTGCGCGCGCGCACCCAGCGTAAAAATCAGGGCAAGTAAGGGATATCGGACATGCGCATTCTGATCACCGGCGCCGCAGGCATGGTCGGCCGCAAGCTCATTGCCCGGTTGGCAAAGGACGGCACGTTGCGCGGCAAAAAGATCACCGCGCTCGATCTGCACGACATCGTGCCGCCGCAGGCGCCGGCGATGGATGGCATCAGCATCAACACCCATACCGGCGACCTTGCCGAGGCAGGTGCCGCCGAAAGCCTGGTCGCGTCGCGCCCCGACGTCGTCTTCCATCTCGCCGGCATCGTGTCGGGCGAGGCGGAAGCCAATTTCGATCTCGGCTACCGCGTCAATCTCGACGGCACGCGCGCCCTGTTCGATGCCATCCGCCTGGCGGGTTTCGCGCCGCGCGTCGTCTTCACCTCGTCGATCGCCGTTTTCGGCGCGCCGTTCCCGGACGTCATCCCGGACGAATTCCACCCAACACCGCTGACCTCCTACGGCACGCAGAAGCAGATGAGCGAAGCGCTGCTCGCCGACTATTCCAGGCGCGGTTTCTTCGACGGCATCGGCATCCGGCTGCCGACGATCTGCGTTCGGCCCGGCAAGCCGAACAAGGCGGCCTCCGGCTTCTTCTCCGGCATCATCCGCGAACCGCTGAGCGGCCAGGAGGCGATCCTGCCGGTGCCGCGCTCGGTCGTGCACACCCATGCCAGCCCGCGCTCGGCGGTGAATTTCCTGATCCATGCCGCGGGGATCGACGGCGCCGCCGTCGGGCCGCGCCGCAATCTGACGATGCCCGGCGTCGCCGTCACCGTCGGCGAGCAGATCGAGGCGCTGGAGCGCATCGCCGGGCCGAAGACGGTAGGCCTGATCCGCGAGGTACCCGACGAGACGATCTGGGCGATCGTCAAGGGCTGGCCGACCCGCTTCGAAGCGCGGCGGTCACGGGAGCTCGGCTTCAGCGCCGAGAAGAGCTTTGACGAGATCATCCACGCCCATATCGAGGATGAACTGGGCGGGAAGGTGTATTGATATTCAGGTGAGGCCGGCCTGCGGATGGCGGCTTCCTGCGCTTCCGGTGCTCACGTACTATAAGTACGCTCCGCTCCGGTTCTCGGAAGCCATCATCCTCGACTCGGCCTGACCTGAATCTCAACACACCTTCGGGCGCTGCTTTTGGATTAAACGCTGCCCGTCAGACTCGCCGAGAGCAGCAGCAGTCCGAACAGGAAGACGAAGGCGGCGCCGCCGATCTCGACGATCGAATGGATGCGGTTGCCCATGCGGCCGTCGCCGGCGAAATACACCGCCCAGTTCTTGGCGGTCACGGCCAGCGTTGCCAGCGCCGAGACGGTGATCGCGGTTCCAAGTGACATTGCCAGCACCGACAGCAGGCCGCCGAGCCAGAGCCCGTTGAGCAGCGCGAAGCTCAGCACGATCAGCGCGCCGGAGCAGGGGCGGATGCCGACGGCGGCCACCGCCGACCAGGCCGTGCGCCAGTCGAAGCGGTCGCCCGACAGCAGCGCCGGATCAGGCGCATGCGAGTGGCCGCAGGTTTCGCAGACCTCGCCCGACGCGTGATCGTGATGCGCGTGGTCGTGATGCGCATGATCGTGCGCGTCGTGATCGTGATGGTGGTCATGCGCGGCGTGGTCATGATGGTCGTGCGAATGGTCATGAACATGGTCGTGATCGTCATGTGCCTGGAGCGCGTGCGAATGAGCATGCGCCGAATGGCTGTGGGCCGTATGTGAATGGCCGGCGTGGGAATGACCCGCGTGAGAATGGCCAGCATGCGAATGGCCGGCATGAGCCGCCGAAAGGCTATAGGCCGGCGCCCTGCCGAACAGGCGCAGGATGGATGGGCCTAGCTTGCGCCATAAGAGCCAGGCGCCGAACAGGGTGACGAGGGCAAAGCTCATGATCTCCATGAACCAGGCCGCGTCGGTCATCGAGATGGTGGTGCCGCGCAGGACGAAATAGGCGAGCAGCATGACCGCGATCGCCGTCAGGCCCTGCAGCAGCGCCGAGACGAAGGACAACAGGACGCCGCGCCGCAGCGCCACTTCATTGGCCACCATGTAGGACGAGATCACCGCCTTGCCGTGGCCGGGGCCAGCGGCATGGAAAATGCCATAGGCGAAGGACAGGCCGATGAGGATCCAGATCTTGCTGTTGTCCTGGCGCATCGCCTTCATGGCCATCGCCAGCGCGCGATAGAATTCCTGCTGTCTGAGATTGATCCACATCAGGATGTGGGCGAACGGACCGGTGGTCGGCGCCATGCCGTCATTGACGCCGATGCCGAGCGAGGACTGGGCGTGCGCGGCATTGGCGAAGTGCATCGCGGCAAAGGTGAGGGCCAACAGGCCGAGTGCCAAACGCAGGGACGGTTTCGTCACCGGCTTCATCCTTCTGGCTGACAGGTCAGTTCGAGCTTGGTGGCAAAGATCTTGCTCATGTCGGTGCCTGTCGGGTCGTTGAAGAAGGCATCCGTCAAGGTTTTCTGGTTTTCCTTGATGGCTTCATCGGGGTCCGGACGGATCACCTTGCTGGTGCAGTTCGACGGCAGGCCTTCAACAGTGATGTTGGAATCCTCGGTGAAGTCGATAGCCGTGTAGAAGGTCGGATCATAGACGCCGATGTCGATCGTGCCGGTCAGCTTGATCGGCGCCTTGGGCTCGGACTCGAACAGGATGATCAGCTGGTCGTTGTCGAAATTGGCCATCAGATGCGGTGGAGGCGTCATCGTCACGTCCTTGCCGTTTTGCGTGACGAGCTGGAAATAGTTGAATTCGGCCAGCGAGGCATGAACGGTGTCGGCGACATCCTTCAGCTCCTTGTCGTCAAGCTTCAGGTCGGAGTTCTTGTCGAACTCCATCATCACCGTACTCGAAAACAGGTCGTCGAAGCGCCAGAGATGACGCAGCGCTTTCACACTTTGGTGATCCGGGGACAGGATGACATCAAGGCGGGCCTCGGCGAAGACGTGCGGATGCACGTAAGCCGGCCCCGTCGCGGCAAAGGTCGCCGCCAGGGCCGAAGCCAGCATGATTGCGTGCCGTTTGAGGTGCATTCCCGGTCGCGATTCCCTTGGCTTTGACGAGAAACCGAAGGTTACCAGAAAGGGGGCGAAAATGGGACCGCCCGTGCGTGTCACCCAAAAGTGTGCAGCGGTTTTGGGGGAATGACACGCACAAGACTCAAAGCGTGTCACCCAAAAGTGTGCAGCGGTTTTGGGACTACGACACGCACGCAACAACAAGCCCGGGCAGGTCAAGCGGCGTCACGCGTCCTGAACCACTGTACAAGGAAGTCGACAAAAACACGGACCTTGGCCGGCAGGTAGCGGCGGTGCGGATAGACGGCGAAGATGCCGCCGCCGGACAGGATGCGGTCGTCGAGCGCCGTCACCAGCGCACCACTCTTGAGATCGGGCGCGGCAATGAAATCCGGCAGGATGCAAAATCCGAGCCCCGATAAGGCGGCGGCTCGCGCCGCCATCGGGCTGTTGACTTCGATCGGCCCCGACACGGCGACGCTCAGCTGATCGTTGTTGTCGCCCTTGAACGCCCAGTTGTTCAGCCCGCGGCCGTTGGTGTCGACGATGCAGGGCATGTGGCCGAGATCCTGGGGCCGCGTCGGCATGCCATGCTTGGCGATCAGTTCGGGCGAGGCGCAGAGCTTTATGGAGAATGGCGCCAGCCGCCTGGCGATCAGCGACGAATTCTCCAGGCGTGAGATGCGCACCGCGAGGTCGAAGCCTTCCTCGACCAGGTCGACGAAGCGGTCGTCGAGCTGGATGTCGAGCACGATGTCTGGGTGCTGCTTTGCGAAGTCGATCAGCGACTGGCCGATCGGCGCGTCGGCGAAAGTGCGTGGCGCCGACAGTTTGATCCTGCCGCGCACGTCGCCGGAGGATTCGCGCACGGCGTCCGCCAGGCTGTCCACTTCGCGCACGATCTCCGAGGCGCGACGGTAATAGGTGTGGCCGGCCTCGGTCATCGAGAACTGGCGCGTGGTGCGGTTAAGCAGCAGAGCGCCGAGCTCGTCCTCCAGTTCGCGCACATACTTTGACAGCAGCGCCTTGGAGCGGCCGATCTTGCGCGCCGCCGCCGAAAAGCCCTCGGCCTCGACGACGTCGATGAAGGCGCGCATGCGGGTCAGTGTGTCCATGGTTCAGGCCCTTTGTGCCGCGTCGAGAAGTTTTCGGCCGAGCCGTATCAGGGCAATGTCGCTACCGGAAGGGCCTAGCAGCGACAGGCCGAACGGAGCGCCGGCGACCGAACCAATGGGCAAGGTGATCTGTGGAAAGCCGGAGAGCCCGGCGAGACACAGAAGATGCAGGGCTCGCTCGCGATAGGCCTGGAACTGCTCCGGCGTCGAGTCGACATAGGGGGCCGGGCCCGGCACCGTCGGCAGGACGAGGAAGCCATCCTTGCCAAGCAGGGCGCCGAGTTCGCCGCGGAAGGTCAGGCGGCGCACTTTCTCGGCGTGCGCCGTGCGGTCATCGAGGGCACGGCCAAAGCCGAAACGCTCCTCGACGCCGGGGCCAAGGTCGCGCTCGCCGCTGGTGATCCAGTCGCCATGCACGCCCCAGGCTTCCTTGGCCTGCAGCCTGCGGAAGCACCAGTAAAGTTCATCCGGGGAAGAGCTGAAATGCATCACCGGCGTTGCCTGCGCGCCGAAAACCGCGCTCGCCAATCCCTTCATCCCGGCGTATTCGGCAAGCGCAGGGCGAGCGACCATTTCGTCCAGCCAGGTGATCGACAGCGGGCGGTCCAGGGAGTGCTGATGCGGGTCGCGGCCAAGCAGCAGCTTGCCGACCGTCTCGTAGGTCTCGATGTCGTCGGCGAACCAGCCGAACGTGTCGAAGCTCGGCGCCAGCTTCATCGTGCCATCAAGCGCAATGCGGCCATGCGTGGTGCGCAGCCCGATCAGCCCGCAAAAACTTGCCGGCGCGCGGATCGAGCCGCCAGTGTCGGAGCCGGTGGCAATGTCGGCCAACCTGCCCGCCACCGCCGACGCCGATCCTGACGACGAGCCGCCGGTGACACGGTCGGGGGCCGCCGGGTTCACCGGAAACGGAAAATGCGCGTTCTGGCCGAACAGCGCGAAGGCAAGCTCGTCGGTCTGCGTCTTGCCGACAAAGCGCGCACCGGCATCGAGAATCGTCTGCACGGCCGGTGCGGTCCGCGAGGCGGCATGGCTGTCCGCGAATTTCTGCAAGTTTCCGCAACCTGTGCGGTAGCCGGCAACGTCGTAAATGTCCTTGACCGCCAGCCGCAGGCCGGCAAGCGGGCCGAGTTCGGCATGGGCCACCGGCATCTGGCGAAGGTCGAGGAAGGCATTGTAGGGGCCGTGCGTGCCTGGCATCGTTCGATATCCGGATACGATTGCACCAACATTGTTCGATGCCAGAAATTTTACAACCTTGGATACGATTTTTATTGATTGTGACGGCAACCAGCCATATATCGCGCTTGCCCAAAGTCGCACGTGCCTGTGGGTGTCCGCCGATCCTCGAATGGTGAGGGAAATCGGTAAGGTAACTGGAGCCAACCCCTCCAGTCGGTCTAGCGGCCAACCGCCAGCCCGAGGACACCTTGAAGCAACGACGGTGCGGGCCTTTCTGGTTCTCTGCCGGTTGTCCAAAGACCGGGGTTACTGAAGAGGCACACCTTCATTGCCGGCAGTGCGGAACGGGGTTCTCCCAATCCAAGCCAAGGCAGACAAAGCGGACCGAAGCCGGGCAAGGCCGAGGTCCATCGCCGCGAGACGGCGTTTCATGGTTCCGGGGTCTCCACCGGCTGGTTCCATGGAATTTTCGTCCCGCCTTTGTTTGACCGCGTGTTCGCGAGGCCGACAGCCCGCGTCCGCACCCTTGTGCGCGCCGAAAGGCGTGTTTGGAGAATACCGATGGCCACCCAGCGCATCCTCGACTTCCTCGCCACCCGACGTCCGTCCGGCCCCTGCCTCGTCGTCGACCTCGATGTCGTGCGTGACAACTTCCGCGCCTTCGAGAAGGCGTTGCCCGATTCCAAGATCTACTATGCGGTGAAAGCAAACCCGGCGCCGGAGATCCTGCGCCTGCTTGCTGCGATGGGCTCGTCCTTCGACACCGCTTCCGTTGCCGAAGTCGAGATGGCGATGGACGCGGGTGCGCCCGCGGACCGCATCTCCTTCGGCAACACCATCAAGAAGGAGCGTGACATCGCACGCGCCTACCAGCTCGGCATCCGGCTGTTCGCGGTCGATTGCGTCGAAGAGGTCGACAAGATCGCCCGCGTCGCTCCCGGCGCCCGCGTGTTCTGCCGCGTGCTGACCGATGGCGAGGGCGCCGAATGGCCGCTGTCGCGCAAGTTCGGCTGCGTGCCTGCAATGGCCGTCGACGTGTTGCGCCATGCCAAGGGCCTCGGCCTCGACGCCTATGGCGTGTCGTTCCATGTCGGCTCGCAGCAGACCGATCTGACCGCCTGGGACCGTGCGCTGGCCGACGCCAAGAAGGTGTTCGCCACGCTCGCCGAGGAAGGCATCGTCTTGAAGATGGTCAATATGGGCGGCGGTTTCCCGACGCGCTATCTGCGTGATGTGCCGGCGGCCCAAGCCTATGGCCAGGCGATCTTCTCGGCGCTGCGCAAGCATTTCGGCAATGCCATTCCCGAAACCATCATCGAGCCGGGCCGTGGCATGGTCGGCAATGCCGGCGTCATCAAGTCGGAAGTCGTGCTGATCTCGAAGAAGGCGGCCAACGACAATGTGCGCTGGGTGTTCCTCGATATCGGCAAGTTCGGCGGCCTGGCCGAAACGATGGACGAGGCGATCCGCTATCCCCTCGTCACCCGCCATGACGGCACCGAGACCGCGCCTTGCGTGCTTGCCGGCCCGACCTGCGATTCGGCCGACGTGATGTACGAAAAGACACCATATCCGCTGCCTCTGTCGCTGACCATCGGCGACGAGGTGCTGATCGAAGGCACCGGCGCCTACACGACCACCTACTCGGCGGTCGCGTTCAACGGCTTCGAGCCTCTCCGATCCTACGTGATCTGACGGTTCGAAAGAACCGATCAGATCATCCCAGGTGGGCGTTGGGCGCCCGCTTGGGCTCGCCTGTGGAACAAGCTCCGCTCGTGAAGGATTGCGGAAATGGAAATGTCAGTTGAAATCGTAGCTCATGTGCCGGCCTTCGCAATGGTCGCTGAAACCGTTGCCGACGTCGCGGCGCGCGAAGCCTTGCTCGATCGTGCCATGGGGCCGATGCGGCGGAAAAAATCGTCGGAGAAGCTGCGGCGTGGCCGCCGGCCGTCGGAAGGCCTGGCCTTCGTCGCGCGCGATGCCTCGGGCGGCGTCGCCGGCACGGTGCGGCTGTGGGATGTCAGGCTGGGCGAGGGCGGTCCGGCAGCGCTTCTGCTTGGCCCGCTCGCCGTCGATCCGTCGCTCAAGAATGCCGGCATCGGCTCGGCGCTGATGCGCCACGCCGTCGCCGAGGCGGCACGTCTCGGCCACGCGGCCATCCTGCTGGTCGGCGATGCGCCCTACTACGGGCGTTTCGGCTTCTCGGCCGATAAGACGGGCCGGCTGGCGATGCCAGGCCCCTATGAGCGGCACCGCCTGCTGGCGCTGGAACTGGTGGACGGAGCACTTGATGCCGTGCACGGCACGCTCAAGGCTTCCGGCCGCAAGCTGTCAGTTCCAGCCGAAGTGCTGCGCGCTGGCTGAAACCAGCGCGGCATAGTCGGCCGCGACGGTATCCAGGCCGGTCACGGCCGGGGAACCGGCACCTCCGAGGCGAGCTAAGTAGTCCTCGCCTTTGGGGGCCTTGTCCCAGTCGTTGCCGATGAAGCGGGCCGCTGCCGTTCCGGAGTCCGAGACTTGCGGCGCCGGCGGTCCGAACGCGGCTGCGGTACGCTTCAGCCCATCCAGAAATGCTGCATTGTCGAGGCCGCTATAGGGCTTGCCGTTGCCGTCCACGACATTGAGAAATATCTGCTCGTCGCCAAAGGCGGTGTAACCGCCGCCCAGGCCCTTTTCCACGGCATCGGCTTTTTCGAAGAAGCGCTGTGCCACGGTGGCATCGAGCGTATCCTTGGGGAAGCGGACGGTGACGAAGCCCGCGCCGCCGCTGTTGTCGTCCAGCCGGGAGACAAGCACGCTGTGCTGGTGAAAAATGTAGCCGAAGGCGGCGGCCAGACGATCGGCGGTCGCGTCGTCGAGCGCGGCCTCGGTCTGCAGCGAGGCGTTGGTCTTGAGAAGGTAGCCGCCTGGTGTGACTTCGGTCTCGAGCACCGCCGGATCGACGCCGATGCTGGCGACGATCTTGGGCACGATTTTCTCAAGCACCTGCGCCGAAAAGGCGGCCCGTTCAGCGTAGCCGGCCGTCTTCAGTTTTGGCAGGTCGAAGCCCAGGGAAGGTGTGGCTTCGTAGGAAATCAGGACACGTTCGTCGGCGGCGGCCGCCGCTGTCACCGAAACCAGGGCAGCGATCAGCGCCGCGCGCGCCACTGCTCGAACACTATGGATATTCATTACCGACCTCGCTGCTTTGCCGCCCTTATGGAGCCGAGGTCAGACTAAATGGATGATTTCACAATCAAAGGTATGAGCAGCTTGCGGTTCTCCGCCGCGTGAAGGTTTCGTGCCAAGATTGCCGAAGCCTGTGGAACGAAAATGCCGTCCTGAAGACTGTCTCCCGACAAGGCTCGAAGCGGGTCCAGATGGATCATGTGGCGCGCTTCAGCCTTGTCTCAATGCATGTCTACGCAAGCCATCGTATGGCTTGCGACATCTATGCCGTCAGCCGATCAACTGGCTGAGCGCCATGGCAACTGTCATGTCGCCTTCGACTTTGATCTTGCCGGTCATGAACGCCATGGTCGGGTTGAGGTCGCCGGCGATCAGTGAATCGAGATCGTCGAGCGAGAGCTTGATGGTGCAATCGGTAGGGGCATCCGATGTCGAGACGGTTGCGCCGTCGATGACGATGACGCCGTCGCCGCCGGTGTCGAATTTCACGGAACGATCGAAGCCGCTGCTGGCCACGCGCGACTTGATCTTCTCGGCAATCTCCTGAACGCTCACGCTGTTCTCCTGTCTGGTTGCATCTGTCACGCGACGGTGCTTCGGTCCGACCGAAACCCATGCTGCCTCTTCGGCGATTACAATCGCTGCCGCATATAGCTTCGGGTTGACGTTTACGTCAACGCGAATCCTGGAGGCTGGATCCTATCGCCGCACCGGGCAGGCCGGTGGTCAGTGGTCAGTGGGCCGGCGGCGCATCCGCTTCGGCCGGCTTGGCGGTATCGGACGCCGGGGCGTCGGAATCCTGCCGGCGGCGCAGCCAGTTGTCGCGGATCTCGTCCTTGCTCAGGAAGTTGACCTGATCGATCAGAACCTCATGCACCAGGGTTGCGCCGACGCGGGTGTTGATGGCGTCGCGGATCGCGGCGCGGAAGGCATCGAGGTCGATCGTCGCCTTCTTGCTGAAGTCGATCTGCGGATTGGAATAGAGATAGCTGTAGACCTGATCGGTGATCAGCGCTTCGGCCGGGATCGACAGTTTCTTTATCTGCTCCGGCTCGACGGTGTAGACGAGCTTGGCCAGGAAATAGCCGCCGATCTTGGAGTCGCGGATCAGCGGCACCGAAATGACGTCGGTCTTGACGTAATCCAGCCCGCCCAGCATCGGCTTGGGTTTTTCGCCGACGCCCTTTTCACCGGCGGCCTGGAACGAATAGAACACCGCGCCGAGCGTGGCGGCGCAGACCCAGACCGCTATGGCGATGACCTTGATCATTCAGAGTCTGAGCCCAGCACCATCATGCGCGCTAGCCCTTCATCCGGCCGAATTCGCCGGCGGAGTAGGTGCCGTCGGTTTCGGCGCGCTGGATGGCGCTGCGCAGCAGGCTGGCGACCTCGTTGACGGCGCTCAGATGCGCCAGGATCGCCGCCTCGTTCTTCGCCAGTTTCTGGCGCAGCCGGGTCAAGCCCTCGCGGTGCTGTTCGAGGAACTCGGCTTCGCTGCCGCCCTTCATGGCGCGGGTCAGTTCGTAGAGATAGCGGCTCTTGCGGGCGTTCGACGCCTTGAGGTCATAGCTGGTGTCACTGCGGATACCGGCGGTCTCTTCTTCGACAACCTCCTCGATGCGGCCGATGATGGCGGCAAGGTTCCCGGGCCGCGCGAACGGTATCGGAGCGTCCGACGCGGTGGTGCGCGCCGGCAGGTTGGCGGTGAATTCGGAAGAGTCGGTCATGGTGTTTCCCAGCCTAGATCTTGATATCTGTTTTTATGGTTGTCTCGTCGCCGGTCATCGACCTGGCGGCCTTGCGCTGCAATTCCTGGACGAGCGAGGTGGAAAGACGGGTTTGCTGATCGATCTCGGTCTTTTCCGGTCCGTTCGAGACCGGGCCGATCGGCACCTTGCGCTTGCCGTCCATATAGTGGTCGGCGAGCAGCGACTTGGCGATGCCGATGCCGCCCCGATCGGCCATGACGTCGGCGACGCGCTCGGCGAGTTGTGATTTCCACATGTCGCCGGCGAGACCCGTGCCATAGACGCCCTCGGTGTCCTTGGGCAGCATGTTCTGGATGAAGGTCTGCAGGACCATCGCCTCGAACTTCTTGAATTTCCTGGCCGGATCGGCTGTCGCCGCCGCCTTGTCAGCCGTGGCGCGCGACAGGATCGAGCCGGCATCGACGGATGCCGCGGTGTCGACCGAGAACGTGCCGGCGACACCACCCGCACGCTTGGTCAGCGCGGCGCGGGCAGCCTCGATATCCATCGGATCGGCAGCTCGGGCGACATCCATAACAATGTCGCTGGGTGGTGAAATGGCCAAGAAAGTCCGCCTTTTGCCGGGTTTCCTTAGCCGGACCATGCCTCAACAAGCTTGTGGCAGGCTTGCGGAGGGAGGAGCAAGGCGCAATGCAGGTGTGGGGATCGGTTGTCCGCTCGCGCCAGAAGCCATGGCCGACCAGATGTCCTGATGTCGCCTTTGGGTCGGGAGGGAACCGTCCGGCCGTCGAATTGTTGAAGCTTTATTGTCGCCCATGGGTTATCCGATTACCAACACTATTCGACACGGAGTTGCGACCAATTGAGCGTAGCCTTTGCCAAGGAGGAAAGTGCCGAGGCGGCATCGGAAACCATCCTGCCGGCTCGTCCTATCTCCGACCGGATCAACCTCGTCACCGAGGCAGGCCTCAAGATGCTAAGGGATGAATTGGCTCGCGCCCGGCAGGCGCTCGAGGCCGCCAGCGTGCTGGAAGATGTCAACGAGAGGCGACGGCAGTCGGCGGTTCCGGTTCGAGATGTCAGCTATTATGCCGAACGCGTCCGTACGGCTCAGCTTATGTCGGTGCCGACGTCTCATGAAGTGATCGCCTTCGGTCACACCGTTACCTTCGAGCGTGATGATGGCCGCATCCAGACCTTCCGCATCGTCGGTGAGGATGAGGCCGACCCGTCCCAAGCGTCCATATCGCATGGTTCACCGGTTGCCATCGCGCTGATTGGCAAAAGCGTTGGCGACATTGTCCAGTTGGGGCAGCGCGACCTCGAGATCCTGTCCATTTCTTAGGTGGAGATCGGTGTAGAACGCCCGATCGGATTGCGGGCATGTTCTGTGATCTCGTCAACCGCCAAAGTCCCGTTTGGTAACTCCGTCAGGTGACGCCCAGCGAGCAGCCCTACTTGACGTCAAAGCCCGGAACAGGCTGGGTCTTTCCACTCAATCGAGCGCCCAGTGTCAAAGCCGCCGGAAAATTCTTGATCACGGCGCGCATAGCCGGCGCGCCGCCAGGCCCAAGCGCTATTCGGGCAATCAAGGCCGCGGCACGCAAACGGGTCGAGAATTGCCGGCGCCATTGCCTTTCGTAGCGGCGTCCGGCCTCGTCGTGGCCCTCGTGGCCTTTACCCGACGCGATCAGTTCTCTCGCAAGCAGCCAGCCGGATTGCAGCGCCATCGAAATCCCTTCCGCGATGACAGGATGTGACTCACCCGCGATGTTACCGACGCGGAAGATACCCTGATCATAGCCAGCTCGAATACCGGGATGAATGGGTCCCGCGGCGAGCCATGGGCCATCCAATTCGGCACCGGCGAGCACAGTCCCCACGCCTCGGCACGAGGCCAGGACATGGCGCCACAATGCATCGGCGGCCGCACTATTTCCAGAACGCTGGCGCAGCCCGGACAGAACATCCCGGCGGATACAGCAGGAAATTGAAACCCGGCCATGGTCTGCCGTCACCATTCCACCATAGCCGCCCGGGAACACCAGCAGCGGCATCAGGTCGGGCGCAAGTGCTGCGCCGGTAAAATGCGCCTTGAACCCGAAAAGGTCGGAAGGTCGGCTCGTTCTTTCAATCTGGCTTGGGAGTTTCCCGGTTTCCCAGGATCCGTGCGCGGCAATTATTACAGGTGCGCTCAAAACCTTTTGCTGCTGCCCCTCTTCCACTGTCACAAACTGCAAATCATCGTGCCGACGAATAGCGACAGCCTTGCAAGGCTGAAGGATTTCGACGCCCGCACGTTTCGCAGCCTGCAAGAGGACGTAATCCAGACGATCGCGGCCGAGAGCGCGGCCGAGACCCGTCTTGGCGCGCGGCATTCGCGCCTCGGCTGAGACATCGCCGGAAAAGAACCCGACGCGACGTATTTCGGGGCCGGCTTCCGCGCGCCAAATCTCGCCGACGCCCAACTGGTCGAGCAAGGCAAGGCTGGTGCCTGACATGAATTCGCCGCAGACCTTTCGGCGAGGAAACGCGACCTTCTCCACCATTGCCACCGACCAACCATGCTGGGCCAACGCAATGGCGGTAGAACTGCCGGCGGGGCCGGCACCGATGACTATCGCGTCGTGCATCATTTGGTGCCGGGCATGCTGCGACCGACAAAACCCTGAGTGAAGAGGCCTTTGCGGGCCTCCATCACCGGCGTTCCACCTGACGCTTGCCACAATTGTGAAAGTTCCGTGCCGCGAAAGCCGGCGCGGACACTCTGCGCCGCGTCGTTCAGTGTCACCGCGCAGGCGCCGATCAGTCGCAGGAACCGCGTCGCGACAAGTGGCACCTTGGCCCTGAGCGGCTCCGTCGCGACGAGCACCGGGGCCATCGTCATGATCCGGGCAAACAGCTCCAGGAGGCGCGTGTCGTCGAAGTGATGGAGGATAAGGTTGGCGCAAACAAGATCGAAGGGCCTGTCCACTGTCCAATCGAATATATCGGCGGTTACGGGTCGCGCCCGCCAACCCAATTCAGCGAAAGCGTTGCACACATCCTTGCCGATCAGGTCGATCCTGTCGACCATGACGATCTCGACGTTAGGCCAACGCCGCGCCATCAGCCGCGCCACTGTCAGCATGAACTTTCCGTCACCGGCGCCCAGTTCAAGGATGCGTAGCGGCGGCGTTGGCACGTTCGTTCGCAGGAGCGATGCCATGAACCTGGCCTGGAACATCAATGCATTGATGCGAACGAGATCACGACGGGATGCAATCGCACGAGGATCATCGGCCGGGAGGCCGTCGAGGAGTTCTGGCTCCAGATGCCGGATGTTTATGTCGGTCATGCGATAAATCGGAGTTTTGGGGCCTCGATCGGTCGTCGGGTGAGTAGGCTTCTTGTGACGACCAAAATGACACCCTATGCCAAAAGAGAGCTGATATCACTTCACGCAAACGTGCGCCGAGTTCAATTCGATCGCACGGCATCGTGGTTTCGGACGAAGGGCAGATGAATCGACTGCCAACATTTTTTGGAAATTCGCCAACATTTTCGGAAACTCGCCAACATTTTTCGGAAACTCGAATGGCGCAATCGAAGAGCTGCTGCCTTGTGGCCCTGCTGAAGTGCGCCCGTGAATGTGGTTATTTATCAGGCTGTTGATCTGCCAGTCTGCCGGATATGTGATCCTCGAACTGCAGCAGGCTGGGATGATAGCCGAGCGCCGAATTGAACTCGTGTCTTTTGTCGACCTTAATGAAGTGGGCTCGGTCTCTTTCGTACAATACCGAAGGCTGGTATCAGAGTTTGCTAATGAGAAATATCGGCGCCGCGCAATAAAATGCCTTATGCCGACGTTTGCCTTAGGAAGCGCTTCCCCAATTCCTAGACCTCTTATGGGCCCGATTGGGCTCATTGTCGGAGCAATTTTGTCCCCTCAGGCGTATCTGAACCGTATTGCCACGTCAGTTCCCGAACACGACGTGCACCAATTCTTCCTCCGCTATGGAGCTTCGCTGCTTGAAAACGATGCCCAGCGCCTTACGCTCTTCGAGCGAATGGTCAGTCTCGCCGGCATCGAACATCGCTATTCCTGCTTTGCGCCTGCCGACGATCCGCGCGGTGGGGCAATCGACCGCGACGGCACATCGGTCAAGGGCTCGTTCGCCAGCACAGCAATCCGTATGCAGATGTACGAAGCTGCCGCGCCGGAGCTCGCGCAAAAGGCCGTCGACACGCTGCTGGCCGACGACGACCGCTCGCTGATCACGCATTTGATCGTGACGAGCTGCACCGGCTTCTCGGCGCCTGGCATCGACCTCGAGCTGGTGCAGCGATGCGGCCTGCCGACGTCGGTCGAGCGCACCATCGTCGGCTTCATGGGATGCTATGCCGCCATCAACGCTTTGAAGCTGTCGCGCCATATCGTGCGCTCCGACCCGAAAGCCCGCGTGCTGATCGTCAATATCGAATTGTGCACGCTGCATTTCAGGGAAGCCGCCGAGCTTGAGAAGCTGATCTCGTTTTGCCTGTGGGGCGACGGGTGTGCGGCTGCGCTGGTAACGGCCGAACCGCACGGCATCCTGCTCGAAAGCTTCCACGCAATCGTCGCGGCCGAGCGCAAGGAGCTGATGAGCTGGCACATCCGCGACGACGGTTTTGACATGGTGCTGTCCGGCCAGGTTCCCGGCGCGGTCCGCGAGACGCTGCGCAACGAGCACCCGGCCATCCTCGGCGGCAGGCCCGCAAAAGAGATCGATTTGTGGGCGGTGCATCCCGGCGGCCGCTCAGTGCTCGACGCGGTCGAGCGGGCACTCAAACTGGAGCCGACCGCGCTCGTCGCATCGCGCGAAGTGCTCCGGCGATACGGCAACATGTCATCGGCAACCGTGATGTTCGTGATGGCCGAAATGCTGAAGGAGCCGTCAGGCTTGCTCGGCTGCGGCATGGCGTTCGGGCCGGGGTTGACCACCGAGACCATGATGTTCCGGACAGCCTGAGGAGGTCTGGTGACCTGGCCGGTTTGAACATCTGAACCTATGGATCATAAGTTCCTTGATGACGCCATCGAACAATGTCCGACACCGCATCCGAGCTTTCGCAGCCCATTGGCTGGTGCCCTATTTGCCGTACCCGCACTTCATGTGCGTGGCACCTCTTGACGCCGTGCTGAGGATGCTGAGGCGCGCGCAAGGCCGGATTCCTCCCGCCTATTGGCCGCGCCTGGTTCTCCTGCTCCTGCTTTCCGGGATCAGCACGGTCGCCTCCTTGCCGGAGCGCGTGATCGTTGGGGTGTGGCTGCGGCTGCGACCTCCCCGGATGGAGCGGGACAACGCCCCTGTGTTCGTCCTCGGTTACTTCCGATCCGGGACGACGTTTTTGCAGAACCTGCTGGCAGCCGATCCGAACCTGAGATCGCCGAGTTGGCCGCAGGTCCTGGCACCCCAGACATTCGTTCTCGGCTGGGCTGTCCTGCGTTACCTTTTCGTACCCTTGCTGCCGTTGACGCGCCTCAACGCAGTGGTGCCGGTGGGCGCCAGCTTGCCGGCGGAGGATGACTTCGCGTTGAACAATATGGGTGGGATGTCGGTCCTCGCGGGACGCGCGATACTTCCCCGCCGGCAGGCCTTCTTCAATCGATTTCACGATCTCGACGCGCTTTCGGCGGACGAGTTCAGCCGGTGGCGCTCACATCAGTTCGCTTTCGTGCAGAAGCTTGCTCTCGTTGCGGGCGGGCGGCGACTACTGCTCAAGTCGCCGAGCCACACGGCGCGCGTCCGCTACCTCAGGGAGCTGTTTCCGGGCGCCAAGTTTGTCCACATCTCCCGTTCGCCGGAGGCGGTGTTCCGGTCCAACCTCCTTCTGGTGCGCGAACTGCAACGTGCATTCGCCCTGCAGCCACCACTGCCCGAGGACGAGCAGGAGGAGATCATCGCTCACGAATATCTCGCGACAGAGATGCACTATCTGGCGGATAGAGCTCAGATTCCGGCCGCCGACTTCGCAGAAGTGCGGCTGCAGGATCTGACCGCCGACCCTGTGGGCGAGACGAAGCGGATCTACAGGGAACTGGGCCTGCCATTTTCCCCCAGCTGCGAGGAGGGAATGCTGCAGGTCGCTGCGACGTTCGTCAAACAGGTGCGTAACCGCCATCCCGACCTGACGGAAAGGCAGAGAGCGCGGGTAGCGCGCCTCGAACCGCTGGCTGCCGCTTTTGGGCATGCGCCTGCGCAGGCGCCTGAGAGGCTCGATGTTGACAGCCAACAACGCATTGGATGACATAGGATCATGACAGCAGGCCGATGGTTGCACGCAAGCTGGGCAGCGTTGGCCCGGCTCTTGCTCGTCTCCGCGCTACTCGCAATCTGCGCCCCATCGCTTTCGGCAGCGGCTGATGAGCAGAGTGACGCGGTCAAGTTGGTTGAGAGCGTGCGCCGGGCGGCGGTTGTGCTTGGGCATGGTGGATCCGCCGAGGGGCAGCTCCGTACGTTCTCGGCGGCGTTCGACGGCAGGGGGATCGCGCAAGCCGTGCTCGGGACGTATTGGCGCCGCGCGAGCGCAGACGACCGCGCCTCGGTGGTCGATGCGCTTCTTTATGCCATTGCGCACAGGCTGGCCGACAAGCTGGAGCGGACACAGGACAAGACTTTCACCGTGCTCGGCACGAAGGCTCTGGCCAACGGCGACATCCTGGTGCGCAGCGAATTCCGCCGGCCGCTCCACGGCCCAACGTCCGTGGACTGGCGTGTCCGCCACTGCCGCGGACAACTCTGCATCGGCGATGTCCTTGTCGACGGCGGCTCCGTGACCGTGCAGCAGCGGGATCGTGTTGCCCAGCTGCTCGCCGGCAACGGCGGCTCGATCCCAGCACTTGTCGCCGACCTCAGGAAGGGCCGGGTATGACTCCTCGCTCGTGCTCATGTCCCCCCTCGTCGAATTGAGCAATGTCGGTCGCGACTTTGACGGCGGCCGCATTGTCGCCGTCGACGGTGTGTCGCTCGCGATCGAGGATGACGAGACCGTCGCCATTGTCGGCCGCAGCGGGAGCGGCAAGTCCACGATCCTGAACCTGGTCTGTGGGCTCGACCGGCCGACTCGCGGCGAAGTTCGGTTCGAGGGAAGGGCCGTCAGCGGCAGGGCCGCGTGGGCAGCCGTGCGCGCCAGCAGGATCGGTATCGTTTTCCAGAACTTCTTCCTCCTCCAGTCGTTGTCGGCGCGCGAGAACATCGAGGTGGCTTTGCTGGGAAACCTCGGCGGAGCGCGGCAGCGTCGTGTTCGCGCGCTCGAACTTCTGGCACATTTCGGTCTGGCCGAACGCGCCACGCTGCTGCCGGCCGAGCTTTCGGGCGGCGAACGCCAGCGGCTTGCCATTGCGCGGGCGCTGGCCAACCGTCCGAAGCTTCTCGTCGCGGACGAGCCGACAGGAAGTCTCGACGTGCAGACGAGCCAGTCCGTGATGAGCATCATTGGCAACGTGCATCGCGAGTTCGGCACCGCGGTGATCGTGGTGACCCATGACGAGGACGTGGCCGCGCTGTGCGGTCGGCGCGTCGAGATATCCGACGGCCGCATCCGTTCGGACAGCCGGTCGGCGGCGATGCCGACGCCCACACCGGCTTCGCGGATCCGCTAACCCATGACAGAGCTGACCCTTCCCTTGCGAGGCCTCACTTCGCGCCCGCTTCGCACCCTCCTCACGGTTCTCGGCATCGCCTTGGCGGTCGCGGGGTTTGTGGCGCTTACCGGCCTGACCGCCGGCGTGCAGCGCTCGTTCGCATCGGGAATCGATGAGAACGGCGCAGACCTGGTGGTGAGCCAGCGCGGTGCGTTCAACCTGGTGAGCAGCACCGTGCCCAGGTCGCTGGGCTCCGGGCTTACCGCGGTGCCAAACGTCGAGGCCGTATCGGGCGTTCTCCTGAACATCACCACCGCCGACGACGACGCGAATATTGTCATGGCCGGCTGGCCCGCCGGCAGCTTCCTGTGGAAAGACATGCATCTAGTGGCGGGGCGAACCCCTGCACCGGGGGACCAGTGGCCTGTCATCCTTGGCGAGTCGATCGCCACCGCATTGGGCAAGCGCGTGGGTGATACGGTCGAGCTGCAGTTCCAGCCCTACCAGATTGTCGGCATCGCGTCGTTCTCGTCCGTGCTGAACCAGAACAGCGCGATCGTTCCGCTCGAAGGGCTGCAGCAACTCCTGTCGCGGGAGGACGTGTTTACCCTGTACGAGGTGAGGTTGAAGCGCCCGCTCGAGAAGAACGACATTGCCGTTGCCCGAACCCGGCTCATCGCCGCGGCACCAGGTTTCGAGGTCGGCGACACAGAGCAGTTTGCCAACAGCATCCGCATCTTCGATCTGCTCCGGGCGATTGCCCAGACAATTTCATTGGTTGTCATGGCGATGGCCTCTGTCGCCGTCGCCAATACACTTCTGATGGCCGTGAACGAACGGACATTCGAGATTGGCGTTCTTGCAGCGCTTGGCTGGTCTCCGAGGCGGATTCTTCGGCTCATTCTTATCGAAGGCGTGATCATGAGCGCCGCCGGCGGGGTCATCGGGATCATTCTCGGCGCCCTGACAATGGAAATGGCGGCGAAGACAAAGTTCGCGGCGGGTCTGATCGTGCCTTATTTGTCAGGCTGGTCGATCGCGCAGGCGCTGATCTTCGTCTTCATCGCCGGACCCCTCGGAGCGCTCTACCCGGCCTGGCGCGCCACGCGCCTTCTCCCCGCTGACGCGCTCCGCAGGATCTGACGGGTGCAGAGTTACAGCCGCTACTCTTCCCCCCGCTTCTGCGCGATCAGATCCAGCCGTTCGCGGTCGGCGCTCTCGCGCTCGTCGCGGTTGCGTACGTCCTTGTAGGCGCGCTCGACCATGTTGGTGCGGGCGTTTGCGGTGGCGATGAGGCCGACTTCTTGTTTGGCGCTTGCCAGGTTCGCTTCCTGGCGCACCACGGCCTGGGCGATGCGGCGATGATAGAGATCGGGGAACAGGCCGGACAGCGAATTGTCCTGGTCGAAATGGCCGATCAATTCCCTGGCCTCGGCCTCGGCGGCGTTTGCCGCGGCCAGGAAGCTGGCGTGGCGGGTCTCGTGCAGCGCCTTCAGCTGTTCCTGCACCTTGACCAGTTTCTTCAGACGATCCTTGCGCGTGCTCATCTCACCTCGCCAGAGTCAGGTCGACAAAGCCGTCGACGAACAGCGACAGCATGGTGCCGATGGCGAAATAGAAGATGATCATGCCGCCGGCGATGACGAAGGGCTGGGAGATGAAATAGATCGGGATTTGTGGGGTCAGCTTGTTGACGAAGCCGATCGTCAGATTGACCAGAATGGCATAGGCGACAAACGGGCTGCCGAGGCGGATGACCAGGAAGAAGGTGTCCGACACGGTGTCGGTGATGTCGACGAGGGCTGCCTGCGGGTTGAAGAAGATGTTGACCGGCGCGACGGTGTAGGAAGCCACCAGGGCGCGGACGATCTCGTGGTCGAAATCGAAGACGAACAGCATCAACAGCGCCGAGAACGAGATGATGGCGGCGAGCGCCGCCTGCGGTTCCGGCTCCTCGATCGCCGGTCCGCCCGAGCCGCCATAGCCGATCAGCATGGCGATGGCCGAGCCCATGAAGCGCAGCGCTTCCATGTAAAGCCTGGTCATGGCGCCGATCAGCCCGCCGACCAGGAGCTCCGAGATGATCATCGGCACCAGGATCTGTGGGCGCGGATCGACGAAGGGAATGATGCGGTCCCACAGGAAGGCGAGCAGGCCGCCGGTGGCGGCGACCGCCACGAACAACCTGACCTGCACCGGCACGCGCGCGCTGGACAGGCCCGGCATCAGCATGAAGCAGGCGCCGATGCGGCAGAAGGCGAGGAACGCCGCGATGACGACGCTCTGCGAAAGAACGCTCACGATATGGTCCCGAGCACCCTGATCTCGACGCCCTTGGCGATTTCGACATGGGAGAGCACCGGCAGCGTGGTGAACAGGCGCTCGATGATCATGCGCACATAGGGGCGGGCGTCGGGGGCGGTGACGAGGACGAAACGCTCGCCGGCTTCGAGGAATTTCTTGATCGCCTTGGTGGCGTCCTGGCCGAATTCCTCGAGCTGGCGCGGATCGATGTCGAATTCGCGCACCTCGCCCTTGGCGTCGCGCTTGAGGCTCTGGTGGAAGGCGAGATCCCAGCGGTTGCCGAGACGCAGCACCTTGAGCACGCCGCCTTCCGAGAGGTCGCCGCAGATCTGCTGGGCCATGCGGATGCGGACATGCTCGACGATCTGCTCGGTGCGGCGCACATGCGGCGCGATCTCGGCGATGGCTTCGATGATCAGGTGCAGATTGCGGATCGAGACGCGCTCCGCCAGCAGCAGCTTCAGCACCGCCTGCAGGCCGGGATAGGAGATGTGCGTGGTGCAGATCTCGTCGGCGAGCTTGCGGTATTCCTGGTCCTGGCGTTCGAGCAGCGCCTTCATGTCCTTGTAGGACAGGAGCTGCGGCAGGTTGTTGCGGATGACTTCCGAGAGATGGGTAAGCAGCACCGACATGTTGTCGGCGAAGGTGTAGTTCTCCCGCTTCAGATCCTCGGCAAAGGTTTCCATGACCGAATAGGCGCGCATGCCGAAGGCCGGCTCGCGGATCTCTTCGCCGGGTATTTCGGGCACGTCGCGGCTGCCGAGCAGCACCATGATCTCGCCGACGCGCATCGAATATTCGGCGACCACCGTGCCATGCACCTTGATCTGGTAGCTCTTCGGCGGGATGGCGAAATCGTCGGCAACACGCACTTCCGGCACGACGAAGCCGTATTGCTGGGCGAATTTCTTGCGCATCTTGGCCATGCGGAAGACCAACTCCTGATGCGAGACCAGCAGCCGCGTCGACAACTGCTTGCCGATCAGAAGTTCGATCTCGGCGGTGGCGAGCGACGCCTTGACCGAGTTCTTCTCCTCTTCGACCTTGGTCGCCTTCTCCTGGGTCTTCAACGCTTCGGCCTCGGCGAGGACGCGGTTGGCGCGCATCGGGATGATGTAGCCGAGAGCGGCCATGCCACCGGCCAGTGCAAAGAACGGGAACAGCGGCAGGCCGGGCATCAGGCCGAGCAGCACCAGCAGTGCCGCCGCCACGTAAAGCGCGCGTGGATGGGCACCGAGCTGGCCGAACACGGCCTGGTTGGTCGAGCCGCGCGTGCCGCCCTTGGACACCAGCAGGCCGGCGGCGAGCGAGACGATCAGCGCCGGGATCTGGGTGACGAGGCCGTCGCCGACTGACAGCTTGATGAACACGTCGGCGGCCTCGCCCATGCCCATGCCATGCCTGATATAGCCGATGGCGATGCCGCCGACGATGTTGATGGCGGTGATGATGAGGCCGGCAATGGCGTCACCGCGCACGAATTTCGAGGCACCGTCCATCGAGCCGAAGAACGAGCTCTCTTCCTCCAGTTCGCGGCGGCGCAGCTGCGCGGTCTTGTCGTCGATCATGCCGGCGGAAAGATCGGCGTCGATCGACATCTGCTTGCCGGGAATGGCGTCGAGGGTGAAGCGGGCGCCGACTTCGGCGATACGCGTGGCGCCCTTGGTGATGACGATGAAGTTCACCACGATCAGGATCATGAAGACGATCAGGCCGATGACGAAGTCGCTGGCCATCACCAGCTTGGAGAAGCCGGCGATGACGTAGCCGGCGGCGTGCGTGCCCTCATTGCCATGCGACAGGATCATACGCGTGGTGGCGATGTTGAGGGATAGCCGCAGCATCGTGGCGATGAGCAGCACGGTCGGGAACGAGGAGAAATCGAGCGGCCGCTGGATCCACAGCGCCACCATCAGGATCAGCACCGAAAGCGCGATCGAGAAGGCGAGGCCGATGTCGATAAGGAAGGCCGGGATCGGCAGGAACAGCACGGCCAGGATGATGACGATGCCGAGCGCAAAGAAGACATCGCGGCCGTTCTTGGCCACCGCCCCGGGCTGGATGCTTTCGCTGATCGCCATTCTCTTCCTCGAACCATAGGTTGCCGCACATAGGACAGCCTGGCGAGGGTAGCTGGCCAAGCTTGCGCGAGGGTGGGAGACCTTGTCTTATGCATGTCGTCTTCCCAAAACCGATGTCACTTTTGGGCGACATACAGTAGGCGGACCTGATGTCGCGAAGGAAGGGAAACCCATGCTCCTGATCATCGGCACGATCCGCTTGCCCGCCGGAAAGTTGGAGGAAGCAAAGCCCGTCATGGAGCGCATGATCTCGGGCAGCCGTGCCGAGGATGGCTGCCTCGAATATTCCTATGCGAGCGACGTGCTCGACGCCGGGCTGATCCGGGTCACCGAGGTGTGGCGCGACAGGGCCGCGCTCGATGCGCATTTCCGCTCGCCGCACATCGCCGCGTGGCGCTCAAGCTGGCCGGCGCTTGGCATCGGCGAGCGCAACCTCGTGCTCTATGAGGCCGGCGAGCCCATGCCGACCTGATCGGCTGCGGCTTCGGGTCTGCCGAGCCGCCTGGTGCGTTCCAGAAAGCATAGCGAAGTCTACGCCCGCCGACTGCGCGGGGTGCTCATTAGATCGATCTCGCTGCTCTCCTAGCCTAGCAGGCGTTGACCTGTCTGCAGGACCAACCTCCGCCATCGGTGTCGTGGCAATCTTCATAGCTGCCGTAACACATGTTTGTTGAATTACGGTACCAGGGATAACCGCCAGGACAGCAGACGTCCTGCTGCGCAAGCTGAAGAAATCCTTCTGTCGGCCGGCTCTGTTGTTCCGCATTGCCACCGAGCACAAGAGACATCGATTTTGAAATATCCTGCTTGACCGGCATATCTATGCTCGAGCTGCTCATTGCAGACGAGCTCAAAAAAATCGTGCAAGCAGCTAACGAAAGAAACCCCCGCGCACTCATGTTCTCCTCCTTGAGGGAATATAGAGACGGGCTAAAATACCATTTTTCCGGCGCTGCGTCGATTTCGTGAGCGAACGGGAGCAGGGCATAGCAGTGAATCGGCCGTCCGATTTGAGACGACCGATTCACTTATGGCTTTTGGGCTCGGGGATTGACCAAAAGAAGCCTCTAAGCCGTTCGAAAACGGTCCTCGCATTCGATCGCCGGTATCGCGGTTGCCATGCGGTATCCCCGGGCGTATCAGCCTTCCACGTCCCTTTTGATATCGGCGAGCCGTCCCGGTGCTTTCCAGAAACCAACCACAAGTCTACGCCCGCCGGCTGCGCGCGGTGCTGCTGAGATCCATTCCGCTGCTCGAGGCGCGCGGCATCGCCGTGGTCATCCTGGCGGGCGTCGTGGGCGTCATGGCCGGTATACTGGTCACGGCGATGAGCCAGATCGTGCAGGATCTACATGGGCTCCTGTTCGGCGTTCAGCCGGGGGGCCGGCTTTCCGGCATGTTCTCGCTCGCCAACCCGGTGCAGGCGCTGATACCGGCGATCGGCGGCGCCTTGCTTGGGCTCAGCGTGATCTGGCTGCGGTTGCGTAAATTCCGCACCCCGGTCGACCCGATCGAGGCCAATGCGCTCTATGGCGGGCGCATGTCGCTGACCGACACATTCATCATCGTCTGCCAAACGATGATCTCCAGCGGCTTTGGCGCCTCGGTCGGCCTCGAAGCCGGCTACACGCAGGTCGGATCCGGCCTGGCATCGCGGCTGGCGCGCATCTTCAGGCTGCGCCGCAATGATGTCCGCATCCTGGTCGGCTGCGGTGCGGCTGGCGCTATCGCCGCCGCCTTCGATGCGCCGCTGACCGGCGCCTTCTACGGTTTCGAACTGGTCATCGGCATCTACTCGGTCGCCAATGTCGCGCCTGTGATGACAGCGGCGATCTCGGCCTCGCTGACGGCGGAGATGTTCGGCGGCGTGCCGTTTCCACTGGAGCTTTCCGGCCTGCCGGCGCTGACGCCCAGCCAGTACGTGCCGTTCCTGCTGCTCGGGCTGTTGGGCGGTGCGGCTTCCATCGCCATCATGCAGTTGGTGACGCTGATCGAACGCGGCTTCAACAGGCTGTCGGTCGATGCCTCGCTGCGCCCCGTCATCGGCGGCGTCATCGTTGGTCTGCTGGGGCTGATCACGCCGCAGGTCCTGTCCAGCGGCCATGGCGCGCTGCATCGCGAATTCGCCATGAATTATGGGTTGGCCGTGGTCGCCAGTGTCTTCGTGCTCAAGCTGGCGGCGTCGGCCATCTCGCTCGGCTCCGGCTTTCGCGGCGGCTTGTTCTTCGCTTCGCTGTTCCTCGGCGCGCTGCTCGGCAAGGCATTCGCCGGCGTGATGGCGCTGGTCTCGCCGGCGACCGGCATCGACCCCTCGGTCGCCGCCGTCGTCGGCATGACGTCGCTTGCCGTCGGTGTCGTCGGCGGGCCGCTGACGATGACCTTCCTGGCGCTGGAATCGACCCGCGACCTGACGCTCACCGGCGTCGTTCTGGCCGCCTCGATCATGGCGGCGATCCTGGTGCGCGAAACCTTCGGCTATTCGTTCTCGACATGGCGCTTCCATTTGCGCGGCGAGACGATCCGCAGCGCCCATGATGTCGGCTGGATGCGCAGCCTCACCGTCGGTTCGATGATGCGCAAGGACATCAAGTCCATCGATGCCTCGACGACGCTGGCCGCTTTCCGCAAGCAGATCCCGCTCGGCTCCGCCCAGCGCGTCATCGCCGTCGATCCGGGCGATCAGTATGTCGGCGTGCTGATCGTGGCCGAACTGCACAGCGATCCCGCCGGCGGCGAGGTGCCGGTGCGCGATCTCGCCCAGTACAAGGATGCCGTCCTGGTGCCCAGCATGAACGTGCAGACCGCCGCCGAGACGTTCCAGCGCGTTGGCGCCGAAGAACTGGCGGTCGTCGAGGATTTCACCGACCACATCGTGCTCGGACTGCTGACCGAGGGCCATCTGATGCGGCGCTATGCCGAAGAACTCGAAAAGGCGCGCCGGGACCTGTCGGGCGAGGGGTAGCGCGCGCGCCTGCGCATCTCCTTGTCGACCGGCAGGCACGTCCTCCTCCCGCGGACGCACGCTGCGATTTGAGCAAGCCTGGCCCGGATATCGGTGCGCTGCTGGCGTCATGCGCGGCTTGCTATTTGTACAGTGCCACTGTACAAGGTGTTAAGTGAGGTGGAAGACCACATGAGCAAGGGGTCCGACAAGGCTTCGGTAAAGACGGGCGACGTATCGGCCGCGACGCATGCCCATCAGGTGCTGGGCATGCGGCTCAAGAGCCTTCGCCTCGCCCGCAGGCTGTCGTTGCGGGAGCTTGCGGAAGCGACTGGGACGAGCGCCAGTTTCATCAGCCAGCTCGAACGCGGCCTGACCGGTGCCAGCACCGCCTCGCTCAACCAGATGGCTTCGGCTCTTGGCGTCAGCGTCGCCATGCTGTTCGAGGAAAGCACAGCGCAAAACCATGGTGTTCTGAGGCGAAGCGAGCGGCCGAGCCTGCCGCCCAGCGATGGCTGTCGCAAGATGCTGTTGTCGCGCCCGCCGCTGAGCGACATGGAAGTCTATGTCGGGGAATTCGACATTGGGGGCTCGACCGGACCCGATCGCTACACCCATGGCGACGCGCACGAGATGCTCGTCGTGCTGCGCGGGGTCGTCGAGGTCTCGCTCGGCGAGGCGCGCCACGTGCTCGAAGAGGGCGACAGCATCGAATACACGACCTCGACACCGCATCGCTCCGAGAACATCGGCAGTGGCCGAGCCGAAGTGATGTGGATCATCGCGCCGCCGACCTCGGTGCGCGCCGAACTCGACCAATACACGGCCTGGAAACCGCTCGCGGCCAGGTAGGTCCAATCCAATGCGGGCATCAATGGGAGAATGACAATCATGCAGAAAACGAAAGCTTTGTATCTCAGCGCCGTGATGGCGCTTGGTGTGCTGGCAACTGCGGCGTTCGCGCAGGAAAAGCCGGTCGCAGGCGAGGTCAAGGAAGGGTCGCTCAAGGGCAAGACGCTGACGTTCGTCTCCTATGGCGGCATCTACCAGGACGGCCAGGCGGCCGCGCTGCAGGAGTTCGTCGACAAGTCCGGCGTCAAGCTGCTCAATGACGGACCGACCGAGATCGCCAAGCTGCAGGCGCAGGTCGAGTCCGGCAACGTAGCCTGGGACGTCGTCGACACCGACGACCTGCCGCCTTACGTCTATTGCGGCAAGCTGTTCCAGAAGCTGGATCTGACGAAGCTCGACGTCTCGAAAATCCCCGAAGGCCAGGTCGGCGAGTGCTCGGTGCCGGCGATGAACTACGGCGTCGTGCTGATGTACAACAAGGAGAAGTACAAGGATAATCCGCCCAAGAGCTGGGCCGACTTCTTCGATACGGCAAAGTTTCCGGGCGTGCGCGGGATCGACGGCTCCGGCAGCCCGACGGGCGGCTTGCTGGAACAGGCGTTCAAGGTTGCCGGCGGCGACCCGAAGGCGATGACGGTGGCCGATATCGACAAGGCTATCGATGTGGTCCGCAAGCTCGGCCCCGATACCATTTTCTGGAAGACGGGTGCTGAATCGCAGCAGCTGGCGGAATCCGGCGAGGCCGACATGCTGATGATGTGGACGGGCCGTGCCATGACCGCGGTCAAGAACGGCGCCAAATACGCGCCGGCCTGGCAGGACTGGCTGGTGGTGATGGACCAGATGACGATCCCCGTCGGCGTCAAGGATACGGACGCGTCCTACGCGCTGCTCAATGCCTATCTCGGCAAGCACGCACAGGAGGTCCTGGCGGAGAAGACATCCTACACGCCGATCAACAGCGACGCGCAGCCCAAGGTCGACGCTTCCGTCGCCGCCTTCCTGACCAATACTCCGGATCGCCAGAAGCAGGGCTACAAGCAGAACTTCAAGTTCTGGGTCCCGAACTTCGCGGTGGCGCAGGAGAAGTGGTCGGCGCTGATGGCCGGCAACTGAACCAGCGAACGAGGGGCAGATCGTGAGCGCGTCCGAGCTTCCGACCCAACCCGCCGCCGAAGGGCGGCCGGGGTGGGCGTGGCGGCCGTTCGCGCTCACCGCGCCGGCTCTGATCCTGCTCGTCGCGGTGATCGGCTATCCGCTGTTCACCATCGTGCTGCGCAGCCTGTCGGAGCCGGAATGGGGCGTGCAGAACTATGCCTGGTTCTTCGGCGCGCCCATCAATCTCACGGTGCTGCAGCGCACTTTCACCATCTCGGCCTGGGTGACGATCGTCTGCGTGATCTGCGCTTATCCTTACGCCTATCTGATGACCGCCGTCGGGCCGCGGGTGCGGCTCGTCCTGGTGCTCTGCGTGCTGATCCCGTTCTGGGTGAGCGGGGTGGTTCGCACTCTGTCCTGGGTGATCCTGCTACAGGATTCGGGCGTTATCAATTCGCTGCTGCGCGCGGCCGGGTTCAGTGGCGTCAAGTTGATCCGAACCCAGACCGGCGTGGTGATCGGCATGGCGCAGGTGCTTTTGCCGTTCATGATCCTGCCGCTCTATTCGGTCATGAAAGGCATTGACCTCAGGCTGATGCGCGCGGCGCAAAGCCTTGGCGCGCGGCCGTCCCGCGCCTTCCTCACGGTCTATCTGCCGCTGTCCCTGCCAGGGGTCTATGCCGGCGCGATCATCGTGTTCATACTGGCGCTGGGCTTCTACATCACCCCGGCTTTGCTCGGCGGTCCGCGTTCCACCATGCTGTCGACACTGGTGCAGACCCAGGTGCTCAGTCTCCTGCAATGGGGCCGAGGCGGCGCGATGGGTGTGGTGCTGCTCGTCGCAACCTTCGTGCTCTTGGCGCTGGCGGCGCCGGTGATGCGCTCCAGGTATCGTGAAGCGGAGCGGCGCTGATGGAGATGAGGCCGCTTACACGTTTGCTTCTGGGCCTGGTCTGCCTGCTGGTGGCGATATGGCTGGTGGCGCCGACGCTGGTCGTGGTGCCGATGTCGTTCAACGAGAACAAGTCGCTGGCGTTTCCGCCGCAGGGCTTCTCCTGGCAGTGGTACCAGAACTTTGCCACCAATCCAGACTGGTCGAACAGCTTCCTCAATTCGCTCAAGGTTGCCTCGATCGTGGCGGTGCTGGCGACGGTGCTTGGCACGCTCGCGGCCTTCGGCCTTGACCGCATGAAGGCCGGGCCGGCCAATTTGTTGCGGATGCTGATGCTGACGCCGATGGTGGTGCCGGGTGTGGTGCTCGCCATCGGCATCTACGCCGTCTATCTCGACACCCATCTCGTCGGCACGCTGCTGGGCTTCGTCCTTGCCCACACCGTCCTTGCGCTGCCCTTCGTGCTGATCGCGGTCTCCGCCAGTCTCGAAGTCTTCGACAGGCGCCTCGAGACGGCGGCGGCGAGCCTCGGCGCGGGCGCGCTGACCACGTTCCGCACGGTGACGCTGCCGCTGATCCTGCCCGGCATGCTGTCCGGCCTGCTCTTCGCCTTCGCCACCTCCTTCGACGAGATCGTCGTGTCGCTGTTCATCACCAACCCCTATCTCAAGACCTTGCCCGTGCAGATATTCTCCTCGATCACCCGCGACGCGGATCCGACGGTTGCCGCCGTCGGCACGATCCTGCTTTTCGCCACAACGATCCTGATCGGTGGCGGCATGCTCCTTCTTGGTCGCGAACGGAAAGGACGCCAATGAAGCAGCCAGAGCAGAGCAAGGGCGCGGCGATCGATCTCGAATCGATCAGCAAGGCCTATGGTGGCTTCAAGGCGCTGGACGGCGTTTCGCTGCGGATCGAGCCCGGCGAGTTCATGACGCTGCTCGGCCCGAGCGGCTCCGGCAAGACCACGACGCTGAATGTCGTGGCCGGCTTCACCGATCTGACCAGCGGCAAGCTGCTGGTCGGTGGCAAGAACGTCGTCGGCGTACCGGCGCACAAGCGCAATATTGGCGTTGTCTTCCAGCACTACGCGCTGTTTCCGCATATGAGCGTCGGCCGCAACGTCGCCTATCCGCTGACGCTGCGCGGCGTCGATCAGGCCGAGCGAAAGGCGCGCGTCGCAAGGGCGCTCGACATGGTCAAGATGGGCGACTTCGCGCATCGTTATCCCAGCGAACTGTCGGGCGGCCAGCAGCAGCGCGTGGCGCTGGCCCGCGCCATCGTCTTCGACCCGCCGCTGTTGCTGATGGATGAGCCGCTCGGCGCGCTCGACAAGAAGCTGCGCGAATGGCTGCAGCTCGAGATCAAGCGCATCCATCGCGAGCTCGGCACCACCTTCGTCTATGTGACGCATGACCAGGAGGAGGCGCTGGTCCTGTCGGATCGCATTGCGGTGTTCAATCGGGGACGGATCGAGCAGGTCGGCACCGGCCGTGAGCTGTACGATGAACCGGCGACGCTGTTCGTCGGCCGCTTCATCGGCGATTCCACCGTACTGCGCGGAGAGGCGCGAAGCGACGGCGCAAGCACGGCGCTAAGCATCGCCGGCGAGACGGTGACGGCGCCTCGGCGGATCGCCGGGGAAGCCCGTCCGGTCATGCTGCTGCGCCCCGAAAAGCTCGCCATCCGCCGGCCCGGCCAGAGCGCGGCAGGCACCACCAACCGGCTGCCGGGGACGATCGCGGAAGCCATCTATCTCGGTTCCGGATCGAAATACGAAGTCAGGCTCGCCGACGGCTCCACGGCGGTTGTGCGCTCGCCGCTGACCGGCGACAGCTTTGGCCTTGGCGACAAGGTGGAGCTTTGCTTCGACGGTGCCGACGCCAAGCTTCTGGCAGATGACAGCACGGCCGACGCGACGCTGACCTGATCCATCTCTTTGTTTTAACGCAATCCCGGACGGAAAACCGTTTCACACTTTTCCTGGAATTGCTCTTGCTGAAAGTCATCCCATGCAAGCCAAACGCAACGGCGACATATCGTTCTGGTATGCAGATTTGGGCGGAGTTCCTGCGCCCCGGCCACCCTTGCCCGGCGACATCGATGCCGATGTCGCGATCGTCGGTGCCGGCTATACCGGGCTGTGGACCGCCTACTATCTGAAGAAGGCCAGACCTTCGCTGCGCATCGCGCTGATCGAGCGAGAGTTCGCCGGCTTCGGCGCTTCGGGCCGCAATGGCGGCTGGCTGTCAGGTGGCTTCTCGTGGTCGCGTGAAAAATATCTCAAGACCTCGACCCGGCAAGGGGTGAGCGCCATGCAGGCGGCGATGGCGGGCTGCGTCGACGAGGTGATCCGGGTGGCGACAGAGGAAGGGATCGACGCCGATATCCGCCGCGTCGACAATCTGACGGTGGCCACCAACCCCGCGCAGCTCGAACGCGCGCGCGAAGAGTGCGAAACGATCCGCGCCTGGGATGTCGATCCGGACCGCGTCGAAATGCTGGATCAGGCGGCGACGCGGGCGCGCATCAATGTGCGCGACGTCATGGGCGGCTTCGTCGTCCACGGCCAGGCGCGGGTGCAGCCGGCCAAGCTGGTGCGCGGACTTGCCGCCGCTGTCGAGCGGCTAGGCGTGCCGGTCTACGAACAGACGACGGTGACCTCGATCGCCAAGGGCTGCGTGACGACCGACCGCGGCACGGTGCGGGCGGAAACCGTCATCCGCGCGACGGAGGGTTTTACAGCAGGCATTCCCGGCGAGGAGCGGACCTGGCTGGCGCTCAACAGCGCGCAGATCGTCACAGAGCCGCTGTCGGAGGCGCTTTGGCGACAGATCGGCTGGGAGGGTCACGAGCTTCTCGGTAACGCCGCCCACGCCTATTGCTATGCCCAGCGCACGCGCGAGGGGCGCATCACCATGGGTGGGCGCGGCGTGCCCTATCGCTACGGCTCGCGCACCGACGTCAATGGGCAGACGCAGCAGGCGACGATCGACCAGCTGCATCAGATCCTGACGACGCTGCTGCCGCAGACGGCGAACTGCCGCATCGACCACGCATGGTGCGGCGTGCTCGGCGTGCCGCGCGACTGGTGCACAACCGTCGGGCTCGATCCCGCGACCCGCATCGGCTGGGCCGGCGGCTATGTCGGGCTTGGCGTGTCGAGCTCCAATCTTTCGGGACGCACGCTGGCCGACCTGATCCTTGGCCAGGACACGGAATTGACGAAGCTGCCGTGGGTCAATCGCAAGGTCAGGCCATGGGAGCCGGAGCCGTTCCGGTGGCTTGGCGTACATTCGATGTACCAGCTCTATCGCATCGCTGACGGGCGCGAGGCCGCTGGGCTTGCGCATACATCGAGACTGGCGGCGCTCGCTGACAGCATCACGGGCCACTGATCCATGGAGTCCAATTTGATCGACCTTTCGACCTTCCACGATCTCGCCAAGACCGATATCGGCGCGTTCTCACCAAAGCCGACCAGCATCGAGGGGGATCAGGTCGAGGCGGTGCGCTCGTTCTTCCAGTCGCCGGACGGAACCGTCGATATCGGCATCTGGGAGTGCACGCCCGGGCGTTTCACCGCCGATAGCACAGGTTCGTCGGAGATATGCCATATCATTTCGGGGCGGGTGGAGGTGAGCCGCGCCGACGGCGAGACGCGCGAGCTGGGGCCGGGCGACCTTCTCGTGCTGCCGCAGGGATGGAAGGGCGAATGGCGAATCCGGGAAACCACGCGCAAGCTTTACATGATCCAGAGCGCCGGCTGACCGCCGCCGCTGGGCCCAAAATCAGAGCGCGATCGGACCTTAGCCATCGCCAGCCTGTCAGGCGAGCTTGGCGGGCGGGCTAGCTGGCGGCCGACCGCGTTTTTCCGCCCCACCAACGAATGGCCATGACGGCGATGAGAACAGCCACATAGGGCCAATAGTAGACGTCGTGGACCGCGCGTTTGCCCTCGGCAATCAGAAATGTCAGCCATATGTCGTAGCTGCCGACTGTGTGAAGGATGCGCCATGCGCGTGGTCCGATCCATGCAGCCGTGCGCTCGAAGGATGTCGCCGCCATGGCGATGATGAACAGATAGGCAAGGCCGCCGAAAACGAACATTGCGGTATCCGTGGCGTCGTCGAATTGATCCGGACTCGTCTGCGCGAAAACGAACAGGGCGACCGCATGGACGCCATGCGAAAAAGCAAAGGCCAATCCGATCTGGCGCCGATGACGGCGCAGGAACAGTGTGGATGCGCTTGGCAGATGGCGCGCGAGCGCTGATGCCGAAAAGGCGATGCAGAACAGGATCAGCGATATCTGTGCGGTGAGCCGCACGACCTGGCGAACCGCTTCGACCGAGAAATCGCCGCGGAATGCGACAAGCCCGGACAATGCAAGAATGATCGCGGCCAAAAGCCAGAACAGCCACCAGCGGCTCGTTGCCCTGGTTGCAAGGGGTGGTGCGACGGTGTCCATGAAGCCTCCTGAGCAGAATATGTAATCACTACTTACATTGATTGGCTGCCATTGCAATCCAGAAGTAAGTCGTGCTTGCATCGATCGTCGGATTGTGATCGGGACAGGGGCATGGCGACGCAACGCAAGACCTATCATCACGGCAGTCTGCGGCAGGCACTGATCGACGCCGCCCTTGCCATAGCCAGGGAGGATGGCGTCGATCAGGTAACGGTGCGTGAGGCCGGCAAGCGGGCCGGCGTGTCGTCAGGAGCGCCGTTCCGGCACTTTCCGACCAAGACCGCGCTGATGACCGCCGTGGCCGAAGAGGCGATGCGCCGGTTCCGTGCGGGGATATCGGTCGAGCTCGACAAAGCAGAACAACTTGACCCGCTGTCGCGCTTTCGGGCGCTGGGGGGCGCCTATCTGCGCTGGGTCATCGACAACCCGACGCATTTCGAGATCATCTCGATGCGCCGGGCGATCGATTTCGATGCCTCCGAGACGCTTGTCGGGCTCAATGAAGAAATCCGCGGTCTGATGGTGCGCCTGCTGGAGGATGCGCGCGCGGCCGGGCAGTTGCGGAAAACCGATATAGAAGGCGTTCCCCTGCAGGCACGTGCGCTGGTCTACGGTCTCGCCCGCATGTGGATCGATGGTCAGTTTGCCCAGTGGGGTGGTGCGGAGAACGCCGAGGCGCTGATGAAGCAAAGCCTCGATGGTTTTCTCGCCTTGCTGGCAAAATAGGCCGGCTATTTCGTCGACGGATCAATTCAGCCTTGGGCACCATCAGTGCTCGATCGGCCCCTTGGCCATCACCAGCGCGGTGCCGGCGGTGGTCGGGCGCTCGATGACGCGACGCACGCGCGGCGGCTCGTCGCCGCTGTGCAGCGCCCGCAGGCGGTCGCCGACCATGGCGTCGGCATGGGTGATGCGGCTATTGTGCCTGACATATTCGAGCCAGGTCGGCGTGTGGTAGTGCTCGATCCATATTGTGGGGTTTTCGAGATCGCGCGCCAGCGTCCAGTTGCGGGCGCCATCGCGGCGGCGGATGCGGCCGCGCTCGGCCATGGTGGCGAGGAATTCCGCTTCGTCCTCATGGCGGATGATGTATTCGATCATGATGGCGATGGGGCCGCTGCGCGGCTTCAGGTCGAGCGCGAGATGCGGCTCCTTGAAGCGGTTGAGCGGGTCGAGGTTCAGCACCTGCTGCTGCGGCAGCGGCAGCATGAGGCCGATGGCACCGCCCGCCAGCATGGTGATGGCGGCAGCGATCAGGGCCGTCTCGGCGCCATGGGCGTCGGCGACGACGCCCCAGATCCAGCTGCCCAGCGCGATGCCGCCGAAGGTGGCGGTCTGATAGACCGACAGCACCCGGCCGACCACCCAGCGCGGCGTCGCCATCTGCACGGTGACGTTGAAGTGCGACAGCGCGATCACCCAGCAGGCGCCGCCGACCAGCAGGCCGAGCGATGTCTGCCAGGCGTGATGGCTGATCGCGGCGTTGAAGGCGCAGACGGCGAAGCCGGCGAAGGCACAGCGCACCATCGTCTCGCTGGAGAGCAGTTGCCGCAGCCGCACGCTGATCAGCGCGCCGCCGACGGCGCCGATGCCGAACGAGCCCAGCATGATGCCGTAGGTCAAGGCGTCGCCCTTGACGACGTCGCGCGCCACCAGCGGCAAGAGTGCCAGCACCGCGCCGGCGCTGAAGCCGAAGGCCGCGCCCCTGACCAGCACCTTGCCGATGTTGGGCGACATGGCGACATAGCGCAGGCCGGCGCCCATGGCCGCGCCCAGCGATTCGCGCGGCAAGGTCGACACCGGTACGTCGCGCTTCCAGCGCGCCATCACGATGATGAGGCCGATATAGCTGACCGCGTTGGCTGCGAAGGCGGCCGCGGCACCGGCTGCCGCGACGATGACGCCGCCGATCGCCGGACCGACGCTGCGTGTGAGGTTGAAACCCAGGGAGTTCAGTGCAACGGCCGCGGGCACCTTGTTGCGCGGAACCATGTCGCCGACGGACGCCTGCCACGACGGACTGTTGAGCGCCGTGCCGCTGTCGATCAGGAAGGTGAAGGCAAGCAGCGTCCAGGGCGTGAGCAAATTATAGTAGGTGAACACCGTCAGAAGCACCGAAACGACCAGCATGAAGGTCTGCGCGACCAGCATCACCTTGCGCCGGTCGAAGCTGTCGGCGATGGCGCCGGCGACAAGCGCGAACAGCATGATCGGCAAGGTGGTCGAGGCCTGGACCAGGGCGACCTGATAGGGCGAGGTGGCGATCGTGGTCATCATCCAGGCGGCGCCGACGCCCTGGATCAGGCCACCGAAATTGGACACGAGACTTGCGGACCAGACGGCGCGGAAAATGCCATGCCGGAACGGCGCCAGCGCCGAAACGCCTTCGCTATCCGGTTTCTCGTCAATCATGGATGGGTTCCTGCCACGGCGTGCCGATCCATGCGGTTTCTCCGCATCGTTTGCCGAAACTATGGCATCGCGCCGCAAAGGGCGAATGTCATGCGAAAAAGATGATGGTCCAACAAAGGGATAGAAGAGGGCCACGCCCTGCGTCGGCATCGCGAAAGGCTATGCCGTTCGTTTGCCTCAGCGAGCGTCCCTGACCGCCGCGTGCAGCGCTTCGGTGAGGTCGCCTGTGGTCTGGCCGCCGGCATGCAGGCGAAGGAAAAGCTCCATGCCGACCAACCGCAGCCGCGACGGCTGGTCCCGCTTTGCCAGCTCGATCAGGTCTTCGACCGAAGCCGCCGGCCACTTCATGACGTCGCGCAGCAAGCCGCCGCCCAGAAGGCTCTCCGTGCCCGTGGTGAAGGCGTTCGATACCTGGAAGCCGTTTTTGCGGGCGTTCACGTTCTGAAGCGGAATGTGTTTTTCCGCGACTTTCTTCAACAGCCATTTTCCTTGCTTGTGGCGGTATTTGTGCCGCCTCGGCAGATGGATCGCGAAGTCGATCAGCCGGTTTTCGAGGAACGGCACCCTGAGCTCCACCGAAGCCGCCATGCTGAGCCGGTCATGCCTGTTCAACAGGTCCTGAAGATGCGCGTACATGTCGTGAAGGCAGCATCCCAGGAAGGCACGATCACTGAGTGACGCGACCGGCTCGAGCCGGTCGAAGATCTTGGTCTGCAGGAAATTCAGTTCCGGCGACAGTGCCCTGAGCACGATGTTGCGGTCCCAGCCATGGCCACCCGCAACCGATGTCCGGAAGGGGGCATGACGCAGGCGCTCGAACCTGCGGGCAAGCCGGGCCTTGGAGCGAAACAGCCGTTGCGGCCATGACCAGGGCCGCCACGGCCGCATGCTGGCTTCCTGCCAGTCGTAGCCGCCAAAGAGTTCGTCGGCGCCTTCGCCGGTCAACAGCACCTTGACGCCGTCGGCCCGGCACTGTTCGGCAAGCGCCAGCAGGCAGACATGGCTCGCATGCCAGCCGTCGCTCTCCAGATGCCAGATTGTTCTTGGCCAGAGTTCGAGGAACCGCTCCTTGTCGACGGGCACCCTGTTCAGCGGCACGCCGGCATGGCGCGCGGTGCGTGCGGCGTCTTCGGCTTCGCTGTGGCCGAGGCGCGGATCGACGACATAGGCCGTCATCTCCGGCCTGAATCGTTTCGCCAGCGTCGTGACGAGACCGGAATCGACACCGCCACTGCAAGCCGCGGCCAGGCTGGTATCGGCAATGCAGTGCAGTCCGACGCTGTCGTCGATCAGCGCCTCCAGCGTCGCCATGTGCTCGGCGTCGCTGGCGGTGTCGCCGGTGATGCGGGCGGCGTCGAGCACATCGAGGACGTGCCAGAAACAGCGCTTCTCGATGCCGGCGTCGGTGATCTTCCACAGGCCCGCCGGTGGCAGCCGCTCTATGCCTTCGAACAGGCTGGAGCTGGAGTCGCGGCTTTGCCAGGCGAGACGCAAGGTGATCTCGCGCGCATCGATGGCGCGTGCAACGTCGTCACAGGCAAGGATCGCCTTGTCTTCGGAGGCAAAGAGGATCCGCTCACTCGTCTCGGCCACCGACATCGGCTTGATGCCGAGGCGATCGCGGGCCAGCCAGAGCGCGCCGGCCCGCATGTCGAAATAGGCGAGGGAAAACATGCCGTCGAACAGCGGAATGGCCTTGTCCGGCCCCCAGTGGTGCAGGGCTTCGAGGACCACTTCGGCATCCGAAACCGTTCGGAACCGCCTGCCTTCGGCCTCAAGCGTCGCGCGAAGTGTCCGGTAATTGTAGACCTCACCATTGTAGACCAGCACGCCCTGGCCACAGGCGGTGAGCATCGGCTCGCGGGCTTGCGCCGACAGATCGATGATCGAGAGCCGCCGGTGACCGAGCGCCAGCCGGCTGTCGTTCCATGTGGCGTGATCGTCGGGGCCGCGATGCGCCAGTGCCTGCGTCATGCGACCGACATCGGTGAGATCGCCGCCCGCGATCGGGTTCCGCTTGCGCCAGACGCCGGCTATGCCGCACATGGTCCGCCGGCCGGTCTGTGCTGGTTCAGGAGATTTCGAGGGACCATTGGGACAGAACGATCGCCTGGCCAGGAGTGGCCTGCACGGCAATTTAGCCGGAACCGGGTCAACCGCAAGCGGGCCGCTGGATTCGGGTAATTCCGGATGGAAGCCGCCGCCCGCTCCCTCGAAGGGTTCAGAACCCGTTCTGGATGCGCTGGAAGATGACGTTGGTGAAGGCCGATATCTGTCCGCCGATGAACGGGCCGGTGAGCGCCACCACCAGCATGATGGCGACGATCTTCGGCACGAAGGTCAAGGTGATTTCCTGGATCTGCGTCAGCGCCTGGATGAGGGCGATGCCGATGCCGACCGCCATGGCGACCAGCACCACCGGAGCGGACGCGGTCAGCACCGTCCACACCGCGTACTGGACGATGTCGAGTGCGTCGGCCTCGTTCATGTCAGAGGTTGGCCTAGCTCGCCGGCTTGATCGACACGCCCGCGCCGACGGGAACCGTGGTGCCATCCTGCAGCACTGCGATCAGTCCGTTGCTGCCAAGCGTCACCGAGGCCACCGTGCCGGTGGTCTTGCCGTCGGCCGAGGTGATGTTGCGGCCTATGAGAGCGTCGGCCTGCGACAGCGCCGAGGACTGCATGATCTGGTCGAGCTTGGTGTTGGTCTGCACCGATTGCTCGACCTGCGAGAAGGTGGCGAGCTGGGCGACGTACTGGGTCGAATCCATCGGCTTGGTCGGATCCTGGTTCTTCATCTCGGCGATCAGAAGCTTCAGGAAGGACTGGTAGTCGACCGCTGTCTTCGAGGTCGACGTGGTCGTCGAATTGGCGCCAACCGGTATCGTCGTCGTCATGTCCACGGTCATTAGTAGCGTGCTCCCACGGCCAGCGGGCGCGCGGCGCCCGGAACATCGTCATTGCCGCCAAGCGCGCGGCGTTCGAGAGGATAGAGCGAACGGATCGCCTTCAATGCCTCGTAGATATGGTCCTCGCCGACCATGCGGTCGATCTGTTTCAGCGCGCCGCAGATATCAGCGTCCTCGAAGCTTGCGATGAGCAGCGGCAGCGAGCGGCGGAACATCTCGCGCGCCTCATCAGCGCCGGCCGGGTTGATCAGCATGACCTGCACGATGAAATAGAGCTGCCTCAGCGGCGTCGATGCGTCGTCGGCCTGGAGCACATGGCTTTCGAGCAGGAACTGTACGTCGTTCATCAGTTCAATGGTGACCTTGCGGTCGACACGGATGACGGCGCCGTTGATGTAGATCTTCTCGTTGGGCTTCAGCGATATCTTCAGCGTGTTGGTCATTGAATGCCGTCGCGGATGATCTGGGACACTTCGATCAGCCCTTCGAAATTGTTGGTGCGGCCTTGGCGGATGTCCTCCGCCTCGCGCAGCAGCCACAGGCCGATGGAAATCAGGTTGGCGCGCAATTCCTTGGGAAGCGCATTGTCGCTGGAGCCGAGATCCTCGACGAAGACGGTCCAGACGCGGTTGGTGAAATTCAGCGCCTCCACCGCCTCCATCGAATCCTGGCCGGCCAACGCTGCCGCCGACAGCATGTCGATCGAGCGAGTCAGAAGCTCGCGCTCACGGTCCTTGGCGTCCGAGACGGAGGTGCTCTGAACGTCGGCGTAGGAGAATTGGTACATCGTTGGCTCTACCGTTCCGTAGGAGTTATCAGGTCAGGTAATTCAACAGGCTGAGCTGCTGCAGGCGCGCTGTCAGAGCGAAGGATGTCTCGATGTGCTGCGTCAGGTCCGCGACCTTGGTGGCGGCCGTGGCCGGGTCGACAGCTTCGAGATCGAGGATATGGCGTTCGAACAGGTCGATCTGCGTCTTCATGCGGTCGCTGGCATCGGAGACGCGCTTCTGCACGATGCCGGTCTCCGACTGGACCTGGGCGATGCCGCTCAGCGCCTCGCCGACCAGTGTCTGCGAGTGGCTGACGATGCTGTCCTTCGCCGCCTGGCTGATGTTGGTGGACATCAGGCTGGAGACCATCGCGGCGGCCATTGCGAGCTTCTTGATGCCGTCGCTGTTGGCGCTGGTCGAGGTCTCGGTGGTCTCGTTGAGCGCGATGCGGCTGACGATCTGCTGATCGGTGGCGTTCGACATGTTGGTCTGCCAGCCGGCGCCGAGGAACTGCGGCGTGACATCGTTGGTGATGAAATCGTCCATCTGGGCGGCGGTGATGTTTGCTGCGGCCGGATCGCTGGGCGTGAAGCCGAACTTGGCGACGAAAGAGGCGTCGAAGGCGGCCTTGGCCGGTGAGCCGGCGGCGGTGAAATCGTTGATCGGCTTGACGTCGGTGTTGGTGCCGGCGAACAAATATTCGCCGTTGACGCTGGTGTTGAGGATCGAGGCAAGCTGCTGGATCGTCGTCTGGCCGGTCGACTGGGTCAGCGTGTCGGAATTGTCGCCCGACGACGCGGTCGTCAGGCTGGACAGGAAGGTCTGCGCCACGCCGGAGAGCTGGCCGAGCGAGGTCTGCGTCGACGACAGCCTTGCGGCGACCAGCCCGTTGGAATCGACAATCACGTTCAGCCGGTCGAGGTCACGCGAGAAGGTGACGGCCTGGGCGGTGCGCCCGCCCAGTGCCAGGCCGACATCGGCGACCTGACCGGTCGAGGATTCCTTCGTTGCTTTGACGAGATCGGCCTGCATGCGCATCTGTTGATAGCGCAGGGCATTGGAGAGGGCGGCCGAGGAGACTGAGGTCATGGATTATCCCACCGCGTTCAACAGCGCCGTCATCATGTCGTCGACGGTCTTCATCATGCGGGCCGATGCCTGATAGGTGTGCTCGAGGTCGAGCATCAGCGACATTTCCTGGTCGACATTGACGCCGGTCGCATTGGACAGCGCCTCGGAGCTGCGCTGTGCCAGCGCTTCCTTCGCGTCGGCGGCGGTCGAAGCCTGCTGGCGCATGCCCTGGAGCCAGCCGATCGAGTTGGCGGCGTAGTCGGAAACGCTGGATGTTGCCGAAATCCCGGCGGCAGGGTCGAACGTCATCGGCTGGTCGAGCCGGTCGCCATAGGCGACCAGAAGGTTGGAATAGGAAGCCCCGCCAGTGGTGTTGGCGACATAGGCAGCGCCATTGGCGCCGCCGTCGCGCAGCAATGTCGGATTGCCGCCAGCGCTCGGATCCATCGCCGCATTGATGCTGATCGTGCCGGCCAGGCCATTGACCAGCGTGCCCGCGGCCGGCACTGCCGGTGCGCCGGACCAGGTGAACAGGCCGGCGGCGTTGGGCATGGCGGGCGCGGTCTCGGCAAAGGCCGTGATCAGGCCGCGCGCGGTTTCGTCGAGCTGGCTCTGCATTGTCGAGGCGACGCCGTCGCGCAACTGCAGCAGGCCGGCAAGCTTGCCGCTGGCGCTGGTGTTGCCGCCGCTTCCCGCCGAGACCGGAACGTTATCGATATAGACGGTGTTGCCGGGGCTTCCGGCGGCATAGCCGGCCGATGGCGTGAAGCTCACCGTGCGCGGTATCGTCTCGAACAGCGTGGTGCCGTCACCCGTGGTGATGACCATGTCGTTGTCGCCACGCGTGAAGGTCGAGACCGGAACATAGTCCGCGATCTTCTTCAGCAGCGCGTCGCGCTGGTCGAGCGCATCGGAAACATCGGTGCCGGAACGGGATCCGGAAATGACCGCCTGGTTGGCGTCCTGGAACTGGCTGAGCAGGGAGTTGAGGTCTTTGACCGCCGTGTCGATCTGGCCGTCGGTCTGGGTGCGGAAATCCTGAATGGCCTGCGAGCCTTCATTCAGGGAGCGCACGACCTGCCTGGCCGCATCGATGACGCTGGAGCCGAGATTCTGATTGGACGGCGAGGTGGCGTAGAGCTGCAGCTGCTGCTGCAGATTGGCGATGGCGGTCGAGGGCGAGGAGGCGTTGTCGACGCCGTTGACCGACACGTCCAGCTGATCCATGCCGCTGTAGAGCGCGTTCTGGCCGCTATATGCCGACAGGGCGCCGAGATTCTGCCGGAAGAGCAGGTCGTTGGTTACGCGCTGGATATCAACCGAACGCGCGCCGGGCGCCGTGCTGGTGACGACGGCGATGCGGCGCGTATAGTCCGGGTTGGAGGCGTCTGAGACGTTGCGTGTGACAACGCTGGTCTGGCGCGCGGTACTCATAAGCGCCGATTGGGCGATGCTCAATGCGGAAGATAACGACATGCTGGTCTTTCACGGGCCACGCCCGGTTTTATCTCTTCAGGTTGACAAGGACGTCCATCAGGTCGGAACCGGTCTGGAAGACTTTCGAATTGGCGGTGTAGCTGCGCTGCGCCGCGATCATGTCGGTCAATTCCTCGGCGATATCGACGTTGGAATTTTCCAGCGCGCCGGAGATGATCGAGCCGAGCTTGCCCTCATTGGCAAAGCCGACGCGGATCGCACCGGAATCGGTGCCTTGCGCGTAGACATTGCCGGGCAGGGCCTTGAGCTGGTCGGGGCTCTGCACGTCGGCCAGCGGAATCTTGTAGAGCGGCTTGGTCGAGCCGTCCTTGTACTGGGCGTAGATGGTGCCGTCCTTGCTGATCTGCACCTTGTCGATGGTGCTCGGCGCGTTGCCGTTGACCTGGGCGTCGCTAACGGTGAAGCCGGTGCCGAGCTGGGTCAGTGTCGACAGGTCGAGGTCGAGGCTGGCGCCACCCGGCACCGTGAATGAAACGTCGGTAGGGGTGCCGGTAAGCTTGCCGGTCGTGGTGTCGAAGGTCAGGTTGGCCGTGCCGAGCGCGCCGCCGGTGTAGGGGAACGATGTTCCAGGCGTCGCCTTCGACTGATCGAAAACCGCCACCTGCCAGGTGCCGGTGCCGGTGTTGGTGAAATAGACGTCGAGCAGCTTCTTGTTGCCGAGGTTGTCATAGGCGACCATCGACGATTTCGAGGTGTACTGCGCGGTGGCAGCGTTGGCGCCGGGCAGGTTGGCGGCGACGACCGGTGTCGCACCTGCCGGCAGATTGCCGCTGAAACTACCTGTGGTGCTCGGGGTTGCGGTCAGTCCCTGGTCGGAGATGACGACCGGCTCCAGGCCTTCGAAGCCGTTCACCGTCGCAGCCGGGGTGCCATTGGCGTAGCTGTAGGCCATCAGCTGGAAGCCGGCAGCGTTGACCAGCCGGCCCTGCGCATCGGGGACGAAGGCGCCGGCGCGGGTCAGGAATGGTGTGCCGCTCGGATCCTGGACAACGAAGAAGCCATCGCCGCTGACGGCAAGATCTGAAACCGAGGTCGTGTACTGAAGCACGCCCGGATCGCTGACCGCCTGCCGGATCGTCGTGGTGACGCCGCCGGAATTATAGGCGCCGCCCGTCGACGGCATGATCAGCGTCGAAAATTCGGCGGAGGAGCGCTTGTAGCCGGTGGTATCGGAATTGGCGATGTTGTCGGCTGTCGTCGACAGGCGATTGGCCTGTGCGTTCATGCCGGAAACGCCGGTCCGCATCATTCCGTAGAGGCTCATCGAAACGTCTCCGCTATGTCCATGCCACTGGCTTTGAGGCTACGCGTCCTGTCTTGCGCGAAGCTGGCGCGGCGCGGCATCAGAACACGAGCCGGTAGCCGAGGAAGCGCTTGGAATCGATCGGGTCGGTGCCCAGCTTCTCGCGCAGTTTCTTGCGCAATTTGCTGATGTGGCTTTCCACCACGTTCTCCTCGACCTCTTCGTCGAAGATGCCGTAGATGGCGTTGAAGACCTGGGTCTTGGTGACGCGGCGGCCGCGGTTGCTCGCCAGATATTCGAGGATGCGGCGTTCGCGGCGCGGCAAGGGCAGCGGCTGGCCGTCGATCTCGGGGTCGCGGCCGTCCATGAAGATGCGCATGGCGCCGATCTCGGTGTAGGCGACATCCTCATGGGCACGACGACGGATGGCGGCGATACGGGCCAGGATCTCTCTGATATGGACGGGCTTGCGGATGACGTCGTCGACGCCGCTCTCGAACAACCGCAGCGTGTTTTCCAGCGAATGCTGCTCGCTGAGCGCAATGACCGGAGCGCCGGTGCGGTCGCGGATCTGGCGTGGAGAGATGGCGCCTTCGCGGCAGTCGCCGATCAGGAAGGCCCGCACCGAACGCAGATCGGTGTCGGCGGCCGAGTTCACCCACTCGCCGAATTCGCCTGGCGCGAAGCCTGCGCAGGCAACACCCTCGCGATCAAAAAGTGAATTGTATCCCTCAGTTACGAGCTCTCGCTCGTCAACGATCACGATCATCGGCCCCGCCTTCCGAATCAGCACATCTGCCCCGTGGGGAAAGGCGTAACCGCTGGCGGGAAACCTGAACAACCGTCATTTCTTGTAACTAGTTTCTTGGGAGTCTGGAATCGCACCGGTTGCATTAGCGTGCAGCCAGATATGCTTGCGATGGGAAGTTCTGAGAAAGTTAAAACGGCAACCCAGAGCAGCGCGATGGGCGTATTAGAAGCAGAAAATACGCTTACGGGTTGCAGAAGGTGCGGGCGTTGGTTGTCCATTTGCCGAAACCGGTGGCAACCATGTTGGCGATCACCCGGCAGACATAGACCTTCTGCGCCGGGTCGTTGTCGGGACCGGCATGATAGCGGGCGACAGCCATCGACCAGGTTTCGTGGCGGGCATGGAGACTGGCCAGGAAACGCGCCGCGTAGTCGACGTTCTGGCGCGGATCGAGCATGTCCTCGACGCTGCGGAAATGCGATGCGTGGTAGTGGTGGTTAATCTGCATGCAGCCGAGATCGATCAGCGTCTTGCCCTCGCGCTGCGCACTAGCGAAGGTGGCAAGCGCTTCGGCCCGGCTTCTTGGGAAGACCGCTTTTCCTTCTATATTCAATGCGTTAGGTTGAAGGCTCCCTTTCTTTCCGGTCTCGGTCAGGCCGACGGCATAGAGGATACCGGCGGGCACGCCGTAGCGGTCGGCGGCGCGCAGGATCTCGGGCTCGCAAGGATTGGTGGCGGCGAGGGCGGCGTTCGCGAGGCTAGATAAACATATCGCCGCCAGCGCGCTCGCGAGATGGCGAAGCGGCGCGGCCGAGTGCTTGCGCGTCATCATGGTTCCCCCTTGCGGACTGCTGGCCCGGTTGCTGGCCGCCGGCTCCGCTGTTGCCGCCGCCGGAGTTTCCGGGCTGGAACGAGGACTGGTCGCGGCCAGGCGCGGTGGTGAGCGAGGCGGTTGCATCGGCCCGGGTTGTAGCCGGAACGGCCACTGACGGTTGCATGATGGTGACCTTATCAACCTCGAAACCCAGCCCGCGCAGCGACTTGACGATTGCCTCGCTATCACTGGAAAGCCGGCGGTAGGCATCGTGTGTTTCAGGCTTCAGTTCAATCGAGAGTTGTTCTCCGGAGAGGCGAAGGTGTGCCGTGACCATGCCCAGTTCGGCCGGGTGAAGTTCGATCTTCAACACATGTGTCGGAACTGCAACAGAACTGGCCAGCTGGGTGGTCGCGGAGGCTGTCGAAAATGACTGCTTCGTGCCAACATCGGCCGCTACGGCGTTGATTACGTTGAGCGCCGCCTGACTCATCGGCGCCTGCGGCGGGGCAGGGAAGCTGCGCTCGGAAACCACGTCGACGCGCGTCTGCGCCGAGGGCTGTTTTCCCGGCTCCGACCGCAACGAGGACTGGACGTCGGCGACGGACTTCAGCTGCGGCGCCGCCTGCTTCGGCTCAGCGCCCGGCACCTCGGCGGTTGCCGTCTCGGGCAGCGGGCCGGCCGCGATTGCATTGTCACGCCGCAGCGCGCCAGCGCCGGCATCGCGGACGGACTCGAGCTTCGTCAGCGGTCCGTCGACGAGCGACGCCCGCTCTGGCTTTGGCATCGGTTCGAGGTCGTCATGCCCGGCGGCGGATGTCGCCCGATAGGCCTTTGGCAGGATCTGCCCACCGAGCGCCGGTTGCTGTCCGTCCTCGCTTGCGTCGGCCGACTTGGCCGACGTCGAGAAATGGCGCAAATCATGAAACGCCATCAGCAGAGGCAGATGGTCGTCAAGCGGCGTCGCGCCGGCGTCGGTCGCCGGCGTTTCGGTATCGGCGTCCTTGTCCGCCTCGACAGCCTTGCCGTCTTTTGCGGATTTCGCGGCCGTCAATCCGGTCGGCGTGGTCCTCCCCTTGCCGGCCGGCATCGGTTCGTCCTCGCCTGTCTGTGCCGCAAGGTCGGCGGCCAGTTTGCTCCAGCGCGGGTCGCGCGTCCCGGCCTCGGCCGTCGGCTGTTTTTCCGCCTGGCTTGCGCCGCCATGCACCATCCTGCCGAAACCGGCATCATCCTTCTTGCCGGGCGCGGCCGGCTGCTCCGCCGTGCGCGCGGCGGTAAATCCTGGCAGGGCCGGGCCGAGGCTGGGGGTCATTTCGGGGCGGCTCCAAGCAGCTGGTCGATCAGGTCTAGCTGTCGACGGGTTTTCATCATGGCGGCGTCGGTCTGATCGGTCGTGTCGGGACCGGCAGAATTTGCCGGCGCCGATGCCGGCAGGACCGTTGCCGCATCGGCTGAAGGCGCCGGCGCGTTTGGCGCAGCGACCACTGGTCCGCCGGATGGCGGGGCGGCGGGCTGTTCAGAGACGGCACCCTCGACAGGCGGCAATCCGGCTTCGTCGGCGGCCTGCACGGCGGCGACTTCAGGTTTGGGCTGCGGTCCAGCGGCTGCAGACGCCGTGGTCGCGGCTGGAGCGGAGGCAGGCGGCGCCACCATTTCGCCAGCGATCGCCTGGGCGGCATCGAGCAGGGCGCGGTCGCCGTCCGACAGCTTGCTGCGGTCGATCTTGCCGAGCTTGGCGCGCACATCCTCGGTCGTGTCCGAAGTCACAGTCGACAGGCTGGAATAGAGCAGGGCGCGCGGATCGCCCTGATTGGTGTTGCCGTCGCGACCCTGCTCTGCCCGTGCCGAGGCAAAGGCGGACAATTCGCTGAGGCCATCGATCGCGGCGCGGCGGGCGATGCGCAGATAGATCACCTTCTCGCGCTCGGGATCCATCATCGCGGTGATATCGGCCAGCTTGTCCTGGCTGATCGACATGTGCAGCGTGATGACGCCGGAGACGAAGGAATCAGCGAACTGGCTGGCATAGGGCGAATAGAGGTAGCGCTCGACATACTGGGTGGAGGCAAGCGCGAACCTTGCCCCGTCGCCTTGCGCTGCGGCAATGCCGACCGAGCGCCGCAGTGCCGACTCCTCGACCAGCGTGCCAGGGCTGAGCAGCTTGGCCTCGTCGAGCAGCGTGAGCGCCGCCGCCGGGTCGTCCGTCGCCATCAGTGATCCTTTGACCAGGGCAAGAAAGGCGCCGAGATCGCTGGGCAGCGTCATAGGGTCGATTGGCTTCAAGACTTCAATAGCGCCGGCGGGTCGGCCAACCAGATAGTCTATGACGCCCTTGGCAATCGAGAGATCTTGGGCATCAACCGACTCGGCACGAGAGACCGCCGCCTCGACGGTCACCGGATTGCCGCCGCTCATACCGTAGACCAGCAGCGCGCGAAAATTCTTGGGGTCCTTGAAGTCCTCCGCATCGGCCTCGCGCAGGCGCGTATCGGTCATCTCGAGCAGCTTGGCCTGCATCGGCATCGCGGCGTGATCGCCGGCGGCGATGCGATCCTGGACGAGCTGCAGCGAGCGCACCAGCTGGTAAGGCTGCAGCGTATCCTGAGCAAAGCCGGCCGACGGATAGCCGGCTGCCAGCAGCAACAGGCCCATCAGCCGGCTGGTGACGGTCGCCCGCTTCATCCGCCGTTCGCCATCAGGATCTCGATGCGGCGGTTGGCCGCCGACAGGGGATCGGCCGGATCCTTAGGCTGGCGGTCGGCAAAGCCGGCGACTTCGGTGATGCGGCGTTCGTCGACGCCGCCGCGCACGAGCATGTAGTAGGCGGAATGCGCGCGCGCCGTCGACAGCCGCCAATTGTCGTAGCTGGCGCTGCGGAAGGGGCGGGCATCGGTGTGGCCGTTGATAGTGATGGTGCCCTTCTGGCTGTTGATGATGCGGCCGATCTTTTCCATCGCCAGCACCAGTTCGCGGCTCGGCACCGCCGATCCGACTTCGAACATGCCGAAGTCGAGCTGATCGGTGACCGAAATGACGACCCCCTTGTCGGTGGCTTCGACCGAGACGCCGTCATGCAGCTTGTCGCCGGGCTTGAAGGCATCGGCCAGCTGCCGCTTGACGTCGGCCGCCGCCTTCACGGCAGCGGCGGTCGGCGGCTTTTGCCCGGCTTCAGGCGCGGTCGTCTCTTGGGCGGCGGCTGCGGCTTCCGCCTTGGCTGCGGCCACGGCCTTGCCGTCTCCAGCCTTGACATCACCGGCCTTGGCACTGCTGGCTTTGGTTTCGCCGGCCTTGGTTTCATCGGCCTTCGTATCGCCCACTTTGGCCATCGCTGCTGCGGCGTCCTTGCCATCCGCGGCCAGGGGCTCGAGCGGTGCGTCCTTGACCGGCGGCGCCGGCGGCGCGGCCTTGACCTTGGCGACCTGTGTTTCCGCGGCCTTGTCGCCTGATTTGAGCGGGTCGCCCTCGATCTTGGGGCGCTGCGCACTCGCCTCGGCGGCGGGCGTAGCGACCTGCTGCGACCAGAAATCGGGCTCGAAGGGATCGCGGTAGGACGCGCCGCCCGAGGCGCCCGTCGCCGGACCAGCACTCTGCGCGCCGCCATCGCCCTTCTGGCTGACATTCTGCATGACGCCGGTGTCGGTGGCGATTTCGGAGAGCACGGCGTAAGGGTCGGCGAAGAGGTGATCGTCGGTTTGTTGCGATTCTTGCTTGTCTTTCTTGGCGTCGGATGAGCCCGCTTCACCACTACCAGCCTGGCCGGGTTTGGCTTTCGTCTGTTGCGGTTTGTCGGCCGTCGAGCCAATGGCGCTTGGCCCATCGCCCAGATCTTCCAGCCCCTTGCGACTTGAATTGCGGTCGACCAGCTTGACGGGGTTGAAGTAGCTGGCGACGGCCGCCTTGGTCTGTTCGTTGGCGGCATTGATCAGCCACATGACCAGGAAGAAGCACATCATGGCGGTCATGAAGTCGGCGAAGGCAATCTTCCAGACGCCGCCATGATGGGCTTCGTCGTGGTCGTCATGGGCCCGCCGCACGATGATGATCTCGTGCCTGCCATGATCGGCCTCGGCGACACTCATGACAAGACCTCGGAAAGGGTTACAGCCCATTCGGCCATGCGTGTTTCGAACACGGCCTCGTCAATGGTCACCGTCAGGTCGAAACCCGGCGCCTCGATGAAGTCGAGATTTGCTATGCGTGGCCCAAGCGATGCCTTCAGCGGTTCGAACATCGACAGCGGTCCGCGCACCGCGATGCGCACCGCTTCGCCATCGCCGACGGCTTCGCGAACCGCGTCGGCAAGCGCCTCGAGCGAGCGCTTCTGCAGGTCGTCGCTGACAACGCCGCCGATGATGCGAGCGACCGTGGCGGCGACGAGGTCCGTCACCCGCGTCTCCATGGCGTCGATGCGCAGCGAGACCGCCTTGCCGATATCACCGCCGAAGCTTTCGAAGAAAACCCTTGCTTCCTCGGCATTCGCCTGGCGCTCCGCTTCCAAGGCCGCGTCATGGGCAGCGACAAGCCGTTCCGCCAGCGTTGCCTCGGCCTGGGCAACCGCCTCGGCGATCAGCGTGCCGATATCGGCCTTCGGTGCGGATGCTTCCGGTCTGTGTTCGGACGTGGCCTGAGGCTGGCTGACGCGCGGCGCGCGTGTACCGAAATCAGGGAGAAGATCGAAAAGGGCTGCGGAGGCCATGGTTTACGCCGCGACTTCCTGGGCCGCCCATTTGCGCAGGATCTGCGCGGTGCGCTCCTCATTGAGGTCGACCATGCGGGCAAGCCGCTCCTGTGGCGCTGGCCTGATCTTCTGGCGAAGATCGTCGAGCGCATTGGCGCCGGGCCGCGAGCCGGGCAAGGCGCCCATGGCGGCACCGGCATCGGCGGAAGTGGCTGCCTCCGGTGTCGGCAGCGAACGCTGGACTTCATCGAAATTGGGACCCGACAAGGCGGGCGTCGCCTTTGCCGTCAGCGCCGCCGCCATCGGCCGCAGGCCGAAGAAAGCCACCAGGAACACCACGACGATGAAAGCGCCGGCGTTGATCAGCGTGCCGGCGTGCTGGCCGACGGAATCCAGCATTCCGGCCTGCGGGATCGCCTCGCCATCCAGCCCGTCGATGAATTCGACCGCCGAGACGTCGATAACGTCACCACGCTTGTCGTCGAAGCCCGTGGCAGAGGTTACCATCTTCTGGATCTCGGCGACGCGCTTGGCGATCTGCTCGGGGGTCGCGTCCTTGCCCAGGATCGCCTTCAGCCGATCCTGGTTGACGACGACGGCGATCGACATCTTGGTGACGGTGTAGCCGTTGGAAACAGTGGCGATCTTCTTGGAGTTGATCTCGTAATTGGTGATCTCTTCCTTGCGGTCGTTCGCCGAAGAAGTCTGCGGACCGTCGGTGCTGGTCGCCTGGGTCTCGGGCAGGTTCTGCTCGACGCTGGCCGGGGTCGAAGCCTGCTTCTGGTTGCTGTTTTCATTGGCGCGCACCGACTGCACCGAGCGTTCGACGCGCGACTCCGGATCGAAGATCGTCTCTTCGGTCTGGCGGGTGTCGGTGTTGACGTCGGCCTTGACGCTGGCGCGGAAATTGTCTGGCCCGAGATAGGCGGTGAGCGCGCGGCGGATGTTGTCGCCGATCTGCGCCTCGACAGTCTGCTCGACGCCGAGCGTGCGGGCGGCGCTGGTGTTGGAGGGATCATCGCCGGCGGCCAGCAGATTGCCGTTGGAGTCGAGCACCGTCACCTTGTCGGCCGACAGGCCGGGGACGGCGGCGGCGACGAGATGGCGGATCGACTGGGCACTTTTCTCGGCGTCGATGCCGGCATAGCGGATGACGACCGATGCCGAGGGCTGCTGTTCGTCGCGGCGGAAATTGGCGCGCTCGGACATGACGATGTGGACGCGCGCCGCCTTGATACCTGAGATCGACTGTATGGTGCGGGCGATCTCGCCTTCCAACGCGCGCACGCGGGTGATCTGCTGCATGAACGAGGTCAGGCCCATCGCGCCGACATTGTCGAACAGTTCGTAGCCGGCATTGGCGCTGGTCGGCAGGCCCTTTTCGGCAAGCAGCATGCGTGCCTGTGCCGTGGTGCCGGCCGGCACCAGCACCGAGGTTCCGTCGGAGCCGACGTCGAAGCCGATGCCGGCCTCGCCCAGCACCAGGCCGATCTGGTTCACGTCGGAGCGATCAAGGCCGACATAGAGCGTGTCGTAGGCCGGGCGGTTGAGGTAAACCGAGGCGATGCCGATGACGCCCATCACCAGAACGGCGATGCCCGCCAGCATGGCGAGGCGCTTTACACCAAAACCGCGGAGGTTCGAGATGATGCTCTGGATCTGTTCCGGCACGATAGAGCGACTCCCAGCATGATTGTCCGCCGGAACACTAGCCCTCGAAGCTTGTGCGAAAATGAAATCGGGCCGCGCTTGCGGCGCGGCCCATGAATTGCGTGTAGGTATCTGTCAGTTACGGCTGGATTAGCCGTTCTTGAACAGGGACAGGATCGACTGCGACGAGCTGTTGGCGATCGACAGCGACTGGATGCCGAGCTGCTGCTGCACCTGCAGCGCCTGCAGGCGGGTCGATTCCTTGTTCATGTCGGCATCGACGAGCTGGCCGACACCGCGGTCGATGGAGTCCATCAGGCTCTGCGTGAAGGTCTTCTGCAGGTCGATGGAGCTCTTGGCGGCGCCGAGGATGGTGGCGGAGTCGGTCAACTGGCTCATGACCTTGTCGATCTTGTTGACCATCTGCGTGATGATGTCGTCGGTCACGCCCGGCGCCGTGATGTCGAGATTGAAGGCGGAGACGTTGTCGATCTTGGCGACCGCCCCCGCCGCCGTCTGGCCAGCGGTGTTGGCGGCGATGTCCGTGCCGCCGCCGGCGATCGCAGCCGCATAGGCGGTGTCGTAAAGGTTCTGGGCCGCGGCCGTGGCGTAGACCGAGGTTTTGCGGTCGATAATGCCCTGGTTCTTGACGTCGGTGGAAAGCCCGTTGTCGAACAACTTGGTGCTCTCGACATCGATGTCGATCGTTCCGAGCGAGATGGCGCCCGACGAGGAGCGGTTGAAGGACGAGACGATCTTGGCGTTGGCCTGGACGCCATCGTTGGCGGCAGCGACCTGCGTTGACGTCACCGACAGATAGTTCGAGCCGGAGAAAGTGGCCGCGTCGGCAAACGACTTCATCTGCGCCTGAAGCGAGGTGATTTCGGTCTGCGTTTTTGCCTTGTTGGCATCCGTCTGGCCGATGGTCGAAAGCAGCTTGGTCTTTAGGTTGCCGATCGTCGTCAGGACGTTGTTCATGCCGGTGTAGGCGGTATCGACTTTCGAAGCGCCCAGGCCGAGCGCATCTTGCACCGTCGACAGCGCCTGATTGTCCGAGCGCATCGTGGTGGCGATCGACCAGTAGGCAGCGTTGTCGGAAGCCTCGGAGACCCTGTAGCCCGTCGAAATCCTGGACTGTGTCTGCTCAAGCGATTTGTTGGTGGCGTTGAGGCTTTGAAGTGCAGTCAACGCCGCAGCGTTTGTCATGATGCTCGCCAAGAAACTCGCTCCTTTTTTCCAGGCCGGTCTTTCTCAAAACCGGCATTTGCCTCGCGAGCCGCTGGCCCGCCCATCGATTGCTATCGTCCCGGCAGGGCCGATTCGCCAATCGGGTGTAAGCTATGGTTAACCACGAGTAACGCGTTATGGTTAACGGCCTGTTAAAGGCCCGCTTTCGAGGGTTAAGAAACGAGGGTTGCGCGTGGCTGGAGCAAACGAAAAACGGGCCGCGCTTTTGGCGCGGCCCGTTTGTCTAATGTTGCCGTTTGAGCGCGATCAGCCGCGGAAGAGCGACAGGATCGACTGCGACGAGCCGTTGGCGATCGAAAGTGCCTGGACGCCGAGCTGCTGCTGAACCTGCAGCGCCTGGAGGCGGGTCGATTCCTTGTTCATGTCAGCGTCGACGAGCTGGCCCACACCGCGGTCGATGGAGTCCATCAGGCTCTGCGTGAAGGTCTTCTGCAGGTCGATGGAGCTCTTGGCGGCGCCAAGCTTGGTGGCAGCGGTCGTCATGTCCTTGAGCGCGGCGTCGACGACGTTCATCTGCTGGGCGATCTGCGCATCGCTGGCGGCCACGCCGCCGGTGGAGATGGACAGAGTGGCGACCGAATAGGTGTCGCCGGCGGCCGGAGCAGCACCCAGGGTCGGGTTCTGGGCCGTGGCGGTGACAGCGCCGGTTGTGCCGAGGCGGGCCGCGTCCAGAATACCCTTCGTGGTCGGGGCAGCGCCACCGTCATAAAGCTTGATGCTTTCGACGTTGACGTCGATCGTCGAGATCGAAACCGCACCGGTCGCGCTACGGTTGAAGGCCGAGACGACCTTGATGTCGGCCGAGGTGCCGGTGGCGTTGGACACCGAAAGCATGTTCGTGCCGGAGAAGGTCGCGCCATCGGCATAGGCCTTCAACTGCTTCTGAAGCGCAGCGATTTCGACCTGGGTCTTTTCCTTGTCAGCATCCGTCTGGCCGTAAGAAGCGGTCAGCTTGGTCTTGATCTGGTTGATGGTGTCGATCGCGCTGTTCATGCCGGTGTAGGCGGTGTCGACCTTCGAAGCGCCGAGGCCGAGTGCGTCCGAAACGGTGGACATGGCCTGGTTGTCGGAGCGCATCGTGGTGGCGATCGACCAGTAAGCGGCGTTGTCGGAAGCCTGGGAAACGCGATAGCCCGTCGAGATGCGGGCCTGGGTGGTGTCGAGGTTCTTCTGGGTGGCGCTCAAGCTCTGCAGAGCGGTCAACGCCGAGGCGTTGGTCATGATACTGGCCATGGCTACTCGTACCTTGTTTTTACACGGTGTTTTTTTGCATACCGGCATTCCCGGTATGACGGAGCGGCATCATGCCAATGACCGTTATGTTTGGGTCACCCGCCATCTGTGAGCGACTATGGCGGCCAGTTCCTACCAAAGGGCTAAATCGAACGGTTAATCGAAAATAATTCCAGAAGAAATCGACGACGTCTCGCGCTCCCGGTTCTTACGGGCAGCGTCGCCATAGGCCGATACGGGGAGGTCAGTTGAAAGAGCGCACCAGGCTGCCGACGAGCAAGTTCCAGCCGTCGATCAGGACGAAGAACAGGATCTTGAACGGCAGCGACACCACGGTGGGCGGCAGCATCATCATGCCCATCGCCATGGTGATGGTGGCGACGATCAGGTCGATGACCAGGAAGGGCAGCACGATCAGGAAGCCGATCTCGAAGCCGCGGCGGATCTCGGAGATCATGAAGGCGGGCACCAGGATGCGCAGGTCGACCGTCTCCTTGGCAACGACCTGGCCGCGTTCGCGGGCGAGGTCGGCGAAGAGATCGAAGTCCTTGTCGCGCACATTGTGCAGCATGAAGGTGCGGAACGGATCCGAGATCTTTTCGAAGGCCTCGGTCTGGCTGATCTGGTTGTCCATCAGCGGCTTGACGCCGGTGTTCCAGGCCTGATCGAAGGTCGGCGCCATGACATAGAAGGTCATGAACAGCGACAGCGAAATCAGGATGAGGTTTGCCGGCGTCGACTGCAGGCCGATGCCGGCGCGCAGGATCGAGAAGGCGATGACGAAGCGGGTGAAGCTCGTCACCATGATCAGCAGCCCCGGCGCCACCGACAGCACGGTCAGCAGGCCGAACATCTGGATGATGTAGCCGACGGTGGTGCCGTCGGCCTTGCCGATGCCGCCCAGGTCCAGCTGCTGCGCCGCCGCGATCGATGTGGCGGCGCCGATCAGCACCACGGCGAGAAGGAACTTCTTCATTCGAGCAGCAATGTCCTGATGAGAAGCTGTTTGGCGTGCCCCTGGCTGCGGATCGAGGCGCGTTCCTCGAGATCGGCCTTCAGGTGCTGGTAACCGCTGGCGCCCTCGACCTGATGCATCTTCAGCGTGCGAACGAAGGCCAGAAGGTCCTGATGGATGTCCTCGGCCATCGCCGGCGGCTGGGGCGCGTCGTAGACCACGGATACTTCCATCCTGATCCAGGTGTCGGCGGGGGAGGCGATATTGGTGGTGATCGGCGCCAGTGCCACGAGCGCTGGCCCTGCGCCAGGCTCATGAGCGGCGGCGGACTCGACAGGCTTGCCCTCATTTTCAGGCGCAGCCGGCACCGATGATGGTGCGCCGACGCCCTTGAGATAGCCGCCGGACATCCAGCCCATGCCGATGGCGGCGGCCGTCACCACCAGCAGCATGGCGCCCTGGACGACAAGGGAAGGGCCCTTGCGTGGCTGAAGCTGTTCGACATTGGCCACGGTGCTTTGTTCCCCAATCCCTAGAACGGAAGAACCTGGTCGAGAACCTGCTGGCCGTAGGCCGGCTGCTGGATCTCGGTTATGCGGCCGCGGCCGCCATAGGAAATGCGCGCCTCGGCGATGCGTTCGTAGGGAATCGTGTTCTCGGCGCCGATATCGGCTGGCCGCACGATGCCGGCGATGGTCAGCACCCTCAGTTCGGCGTTGACGCGCACTTCCTGCGACCCCGTGATCATCAGGTTGCCGTTCGGCAGGACGTCAGTGACGATCGCCGCGACATTGAGTTCAAGCGTTTCCGATCGCTTGATCTCGCCATCGGCAGTCGTGTCCGTTTGGGAGTTGACCGTGCCCGAACCCTTGCCGGCGGTGCTCCATTTGTCCCATTGCGCGCTGAGGTCGAGGCCGAGCTTGCGGTTGGCGGTGCGGCTCCTGTCGTTCTGGTTCTTGAAATTGGCGCGGTCGTTGATCTTGATCTTGACGGTCAGGATGTCGCCCTGCGACAGCGCCCGGGGATCGGTGAACAGCCGGCTCTGGCGATCGTCCCAGAGCGAGAATTTCTTCACCGGCGCCCGAGGTGGCTCGGGGTATTTGTAGAGGGAAGAGGTGTTGCCGCCATCGATGCCGGAACCGACCGGAGACATCGCCGGATCCTTGCCGACTTCCTTGAGATTGGTGCCGCAGCCGGACAGCGCCGCGACCGCGCACAGGATGAGCATTCTGCGGATCATGACGGATCTACCCTTCGGGCTGCGCTGGCCATGATGCCGGTGAGCGTCGCCGCCGCCTTCTGGTCCATTTCGTTGAGGATGACGCCGGCCTTGCGTGAATCGAGCTTCATCAGGATGGCCGCGGCCAGGTCGGCGTTGACGATTGCCAGGCGTTCGGCCGCCGCATCGGGCTTCATGCCGGCATAGATCTTGACGACGCCGTCCTCGGCCCGGGCCAGGAACACTTCGCGCCGCTTCAGCCATGTCTCGTATTCGGCCTTTTTCGCGTCCAGCGCTTTCATGCGCTCGTCGATGCCGGCCTGGAGCTGTTTCAACTCCTCGGCCTGCAAGGCATAGCGGCGGTCGCGGGCGGCGTCGGCTATGTTGGAGCAGAAGCGCTCGATCTCGCTCTGGTCCGGTGCTTTCTCCCGCGTCAATTGCTGCGGCACCACCGCGGGCTGCGCTCCGGGCAAAACCTGGCGAACGACATCTTCGCCATGTGCGCCACCGGAAACCGACATGGCCGCGATTGCCGCGGCCGCGAAGAGGATTGCGCGGGAGGAGCGTCTTTCATGGGATGAGGGGGAAGAGATCATCGGCATCGCCTATTGGAGAACCAGATCGGCTTGCAGGGCGCCGGCCGACTTGATGCCTTGCAGGATGGCAATGATGCCGTCCGGCTTGACGCCGAGACGGTTGAGGCCGGAAACGAGGGTTTGCAGGTCGGGTCCGTCGAGCACCGCGACGCGGGCGTCGGGCCGGCTGGCGTCGATGGCGGTGAATGGCTCGACCGCGGTTTCGCCCTTGGAGAAGGGTTCGGGCTGCACGACGCGCGGCGCCTCGGTGATGCGCACCGTCAGCGTGCCGTGGCTGATGGCGACGCGCGAGATCTTGACGTCGTTGCCGATGACGATGGTGCCGGTGCGCTCGTCGATGACGACGCGCGCCGGCGTATCGGATTCGACCACCAGGTTTTCGATCTCGGCATAGAAGCGCGCGGCCGAAACGCCCTTTGGCCTTCTGATCTGCACGGTGCGGGAATCACGCTCGCCCGCCACGCGCATGCCGAAGCGCTGGCTGGTATAGTCGTTGATGGCGTCGGCGATGCGGATGGCGGTGGAAAAATCGGGATTGCGCAGTTGCAGCGTCAAGATCGGCTGGTCGTCGAATTCGGCCTTCACCGAACGCTCGACAATGGCGCCGTTCGGCACCCGGCCGGCGGTCGGCACGCCTTGCGTCAATTGTTCGGCCTGCCCCTGGGCAGTGAAGCCCGAAACGATGACCGCGCCCTGGCCGACGGCGTAGATCTCGCCGTCCGCCGCCTTCAGCGGCGTCATGATCAGCGTGCCGCCGGCAAGCGAGGTGGCGTCGCCCATCGAGGACACGTCGATGTCGATGCGGGCGCCCGATTGCACATAGGGGGGCATATTGGCGGTGACGATGACGGCGGCGACATTCTTGGCGCGCGCGCTGCCGCCTTCGGTGGCGATGCCGAGATTTTCCAGCATGGCGCGGATCGACTGTTCGGTGAACGGCGAATTGCGTAAGCTGTCGCCTGACCCGGCGAGGCCGATGACAAGACCGTAACCGACCAACTGGTTGTCGCGCGAACTTTGCAACTGGGCGATGTCCTTGATGCGCGAGGCGACCTGGCCGGGCGGCAGCGAGCTCGGCCCGGGCGAAACGCGGAACATGCGGGTGGTGGTCGCCGGATCATATTCCGGATCGTTGTCGACGCCGCCGTTCCTGGCGGCGAGTTCACGCTTGGCCTTGGGCGTCAGGCCGTCGGCCAGCGCCGGCTGCAGGCCGAGCGTGGCCGCGAGCAGAAGGGCAAGCGGGCGCATCATGAAGCGCTGACCTGGACGGTTCCGTCGGCCATCACGGTGCCGGACAGGATCTTGCCGCTGTCGCTGTTGCGAACCTTGATGAGGTCGCCGGCCGAACCCGGCTGCAAGGTCACGGCGGTCGCCGATATCGTCAATCCGCCGGCGATGAAGAAGACCTGCACGGCAGCACCCTGTTCGACCAGCCAGGCCTCGCGGATGGCGGCTGACGGAATGTAGCGACCTGGCAGCAGCGTGCGCTTGGCGATCTTGCCTTGAAGCTCCTCGGTGCGGGTCGCCATGGCATCGGGCTTGTGCTTGCCCGGGATGAGGGTCACCTGTTTGAGGGCGGTGAGCTCGATGGTCTCGCCGGGATAGATGACACGGTTGGGGATCAGCACGACCTCGCCGACAGGCTGATTGCTGGCGATCTGGGTTGCCGATTGGCCATCCGACTGGCTTGCCGATTGGTCTGTCGATTGGCTTGTCGACTCCTGGGCGAAAGCCGGCACGCCGCCGGCCACCAGCGCAAGGATCAGCGCGGTGCGGCGGAATGCGGAGCAGGAGATCGGCATGGCCATCATCCGTTACCTGATGTTCTTGGAGACGACCGAGGCCATATCGTCGGCGGCCTGGATCACCTTGGAATTCATCTCATAGGCGCGCTGCGCCGAGATCAGTTCGGTGATTTCCTTGACCGGATCGACGTTGGAAGCCTCGAGATAGCCTTGCTGGATGGTGGCGAAGCCGGGATCGCCGGGCACGCCGACATTGGCCGGGCCGGAGGCCGTCGTTTCCTGGAACAGATTGTCGCCGAGCGGTGCGAGACCGGCCTCGTTGGCGAAGTTGGCGATCTGGAGCTGGCCGAGATTTTGCAGGTCGGTCTGGCCGTCGATGCGGGCGAAGACCTGGCCGGTCTTGTTGACGATGACCTCGACGGCGTCGACCGGCACGGTGATGGCCGGAATGACGCTGGCGCCGTCCACCGTCACCAGCTGGCCGGTGGCATTGGTGTTGAAGGCGCCGGCGCGGCTGTAGAGCGTGCCGCCGTCGGCGCCCTCGATCTGGAACCAGCCCCTGCCGGTCAGCGCCATGTCGAAACTGTTGCCGGTGCTGGTCAGTTCGCCCTGGGTGTGCACGTTGCGCACAGCTGTCGTCTTGACGCCGAGGCCGATCGAAACGCCCTCCGGCACCAGCGAGGCATTGGAGCGGTTGGGCACGCCTTGCGTGCGGTCGACCTGGTAGAGCAGGTCGGAGAATTCGGCGCGCGCCCGCTTGTAGCCGGTGGTGTTGATGTTGGCGATGTTGTTGGCGATGACTTCCAGATTTGTCTGCTGGGCATTCATGCCGGTGGCGGCGATGGAAAGTGCTTTCATGCCCTAACTCCTCAAATACCCATTCGACTGACTTCGAGATAGGCCGAAACAACCTTGTCGCGAATGGCGACGGCGGTCTGAAGCGCCTGCTGCGCGCTCATCACCGCATCGACGACCTGGCGGGTGTCGGCATCGCCCTTGAGCGCCTGCAGCGACACCTGCTCGGCATTCTGCAGCGTGTTGACGGTCTTGGAGGCTGCCTGGCTCACCGCTTCGGCGAAGGAGGTGCCGAGGTTGCCTGATGTCGCCGGCGCGACACCGCTCTGAAGCAGGTCGGTCGCCATATCGCCCAGCCCGGGCTTCAGATTAAGCGCGCCGATGCCATTCACGATCATTGGTTCCTCATCAGGTCGATGGTCATTGAAATGAGGTCGCGCGCCTGCTTCACGACTTGCAGGTTGGCCTCGTAGGAGCGGTTGGCCTCGGTCATGTCGGCCATTTCGATCAGCACGTTGACGTTGGGCATCTTGACGTAGCCCTTCGCGTCGGCGGCCTCGTTGCCGGGCTGGAATTCGACGGGAAAATCACTCGGATCGCGGTCGATGGAGTTCACTTCAACCGTCGAGCTGCCCGAGGTCCGGTCAAGCTCGGAGACGAAGCTGATGGTCTTGCGGCGATAGGGGTCGGCGCCGGGCGTGGTGCCGGTCGACTGGGCATTGGCGAGGTTTTCCGAAACCACGCGCAGGCGCTCGGACTGGGCGCCGAGGCCGGATGCTGCGACTTTCAGGGCTGCGGTCAGCGCGTCCATGGTCAGCTCTTCACCGCCATCATCATCATCGAGTGGAATGCTTTGACGATCGCCGTGTTGAGCTCGAAGGAGCGGCGCACCTCGCCGGCCTTGAGAAGCTGGTCTTCAAGCACGACGGTGTTCTTGGACGGCATGACCACGCCGTCATCTTCCTGCGGCTTGATGGTGAAGCCGGCATTGGTCGCCGCGCTGCCGAGATGGCCGGCCTCGGTGGTCTGCAACGACACCGCGGTGCGGTCGAGCACCTTCTCGAAGGGCTCGACATCGTTTGCCGTGTAGCCCGGCGTGTTGGCGTTGGCGATGTTGCCGGCAATCGCCGACTGGCGCACGGAAAGCCACTGCGCTTGCTTGGCGGCGAGATCGAAAAGGGAAACGGGCTCCATGGGAATCTCCGGGCATGTGCCCAAAGACTAGGCCGCCAGTCTTGCGCGGACCTTGCGGACGGCAGAACCGCGACTGCCTACCTGGAAAGCTGGATCACCTGGTCGGTGCTGGTCAGCATGACCCATTTGCCGTTGCGCTGCTCGATCGACGACACCGTGCTCGAGTCCGGCAGCGTCGAGCCGCGCTGGACAATCCACAGGCCGGTGTCGTCCTCGATCATGGCGCGGCCGTTGGCGACATGAACCATGCGGAATTTCGCGACATCGGCGGGGAAGGGCTGGTCGCCGGGCGGCAGTGCCGGGGTGGCGTCATCCTGCACCGTTCCGGTGGCGAGCAGATCGATGCTGGTGTTGGGAACGTCCTTGGCCGTCAGCGGCGCGCTGCGCGACGCGACCACACCACCGCCCGCGCGTCCCGAATTGGTGCCGGTCCCGCCAAACTTGATCGCCTGAACGCCGAACTGCTCCTGGTTGAAGAAGATATACCAGGGAAACAGGGCGCAGATCAGACCGAGCGTGACGCCGAGCGCGGCGATGACGAAGTCGCTGCGCCGGTCGGCCTTCTTACTTAATCTTGGAAATTGCACCTTTGGCGGCTGCGGCCATTCGGTGACGGGGAACAGGCCGTCGATCAGCGATTCGCGGCTTGCCTGTGTCATCTCGGCAGGCTCGACGCGGGGGACCACATGCGTGGCGGGCACGGCAGCCCGAGCCAGAACAGGCTCGGGTCTGGGTAGAGCCGGCTCTGATCTGGGGAGAGCCGGCCTGGCTCTGGGCAGAGCGGGTTTGGCGGCCTTGGCCAGCACGGCCGCGGTCTTAGCTGCTATGGCGCTGGCGGCCTTCGCCTTGGCGCTTCTCTCTTCCGCGGCCCGCGCTTCCTCGGCGGCGTTCGCCGCAGCGATCATCTCGTTCAGGATGCGCTCGGTGTACTGGCGTTCAGTCTCCTGATTCGGCATTCAGCTTTCCCTTGAGATGGCGGGCGAGATCGGAGAACGGATCGACTGACGGGCGGTCCCTTGGCGATTGCGTCAGCGCCTCGTAGATCAGCGGCACCTGGCGCACGGCGATGTCGAGTTCGGCGTCGGCGCCGCCCTGATAGGCGCCGAGCAGGCGGATGTCGCGCGTGTCCTCGAAGCGGGAGATCATCGACTTCAGCCGCGTCACCAAGGCACGCTGTTCGACGCTCCAGGCCTTGCCGGCCAGGCGCGATATGGACGACAGCGGATTGACCGGCGGATAGCGGCCCTGTTCGGCGATCGCGCGATCGAGCACGACATGGCCGTCGAGGATGCCGCGTACGGAATCGGCGACCGGATCGTTGTGGTCGTCGCCGTCGACCAGCACGGAAATGATGGCGGTGATCGAGCCTTTGCCCTCAATCCCTGGCCCGGCGCGCTCGAGCAGCTTTGGAAGTTCGGTGAAAACCGAGGCGGGATAGCCGCGCGCGACCGGCGGCTCGCCGGTTCCCGTCGCCACCTCGCGCAACGCATGGGCGAAGCGGGTGATCGAATCCAGCACCAGGAGCACACGGTGGCCCTGGTCGCGAAAGTGCTCGGCGACTCGCATGGCGGTGTCGGGTGCGCGCCGGCGCATCATGGCGCTCTCGTCGCTGGTGGCGACGACGGCCACGGTCTTGGCCATGCTGTCGCCGATCGTGTCCTCGAGGAATTCGCGGACCTCGCGGCCACGTTCGCCGATCAGCGCCACGACGACGGTGTCGAACGCGTCGGCGCCGGCGAGCATGGCGAGCAGCGTCGACTTGCCGACGCCCGAACCGGCAAACACGCCCATGCGCTGGCCGAAACACAGCGGCGTGAAAATGTCGATGACCCTGACGCCGGTCATGAAGGCGGTGCCGACGCGCTGCCGGGCCATGGCACCGGGCGTCGTGGAACTGCCCGACAGGTCGTCGCCCCTGATCAGCGGCGGGCCGCCATCGATCGCCCGGGTGAGCGCGTCGATGGTGCGGCCGCGCCATGAGCCGTGCGGCGCCACCGCGAGCGGTCCCCTGCGGAACACGGCATCGCCGATGCCGGCATCGGCGCTGCGCTCGAAGGGAGCGACGACGACCTCGTCGCGGCTGATCTTGACGATCTCGCCGCGGCGCGTACCGGTCTGGCCCCGCTGTTCGACCATGTCGCCCAGCCTGGCGAAATCGGAGAGCCCGCGCACCTTGTAATGCGTCGGCGTGACTTCGGTGACGAGACCGCCACGCTTCACCAGCCCATCGGCGTTGCTGAAGCGCCGAAAGACCCGTTCCAACGCGGCCAGCCGATCCTCCGGCGCCGACTGGAGCTGGACTTCGGGTGCGCGGATGGAAGACCGGTCGAGCGACATGCTACGACTTCGAGCCGAGCGTCTTGATCGCCTCGTCGGTGGAGGAATCCGTCTGCCGCATCAGGGCCGCGGTGTTCTCGAAGGCGCGCTGGACCATGATCAGCCGGGTCATCTCCAGCACCGGATTGACGTTGGATTCCTCGACGAAACCCTGGGCGATGCCGACATCGGAGCGATCAGTGACCGGCTCGGGCGTTCGTGAAGGCACGATGCCGGAATTGCCGTAACGCACGAAATTCTGACCCGGATCGAAATTGTAGAGGCCGATCGAGCCGACAAGCTGATCGTTCTGGCGCAGCGAGCCGTCGGCGCCGGCCTTGGGCGGGCCGTTGCGGGGGTCGAGCTGGATCGGCGCGCCGCCGGAGTCGAGCACCGGATGACCCTCGATCGACATCAGCTCGCCATTCTCGTTCATCGAGAAGCGGCCGTCGCGGGTCATGACTGTGCCCGCCGGCGTGTCGATGGCGAACCAGGCGTCGCCCTGGATGGCGAAATCAAACGGGTTGCCGGTCTCGCTCAGGGAACCATGGGCGCCCGAAAGATAGGTTTTGCCCGACGAGGCGAAGGACACCGATTTCTGCCCGGTGCCCGACACCACGTCCTCGAATTTCACGCCGGTGGCGCGAAAGCCGACGGTGTTGGCGTTGGCGACATTGTCGGCGATCGTGTCGAGCCGGCGCTCGAGCGCCATCTGCGCGGAAAGGGCGACGTAGAGACTATCCTGCATGATCAGAACTTCAACTTCTGCATGGCCATCATCAGGTCGGTGGAGATGCCCGACGTGACCGGCTTGGCGAAGAGCACGCTGATGGACGACACCGCGGTTGAGGTCGAGTTGTTGATCTCGTACATGCTGGTGAAGCGGGTCAGGAACTTGGTGAGCTTCGCGGGATCGGTGAAATCCGTGAGGTCGAGTTTCTGCTCGAACAGCTGCGCCTGCTTGTCGATGTCGGCGCTGGCGAAGGAGTCGGGCAGACCCAGCGCGGTGCGCACGACGCTGGCAAGCGCCGTATCGGCCAGCACGTCGTACCAGCTGGTGATGTCGGGCGCCTTGCGCTGGAAATAGAGCGCCAGCCGCACACCTTCATTGGTCTTGCCGGCATCCTCCTCGAGGGTCTGGCGCAGGTACATGTCGACGGTAGGCTGCTGCGCAGGATTGATGGTGGTGGCGTTCTCGCCATTGGCTTCGAAATTGAAGGCCACAGCCAGTCCCGCATAAGCTGGGTTCGTCTGCTTGTTGGCGACGCTCTCGGGGTCGCTCACCTTACTTTGCAGGACCTGCTTGATCAGGTCCTTGTCCTCGGTCGCCGAGTCGAGACCGTATGCGGCCAGGGCATAGGTATAGAGCCGGCTGTTGGACATCAGGTCGTCGACAGACTTCACCTTGGTGATGTTGGCGAGGTAGTAGGTCGTCTCGCCCTTCACATAGTCGGAATTCGGATCGATGCCGGCGATCTGCGCCTGCGTGGCGTAGTTCTTCGCCACCAGCTGCTGCGCCTTGTTGTAGATGGTCGCGTCGGCACCGTTGGCGGCGAAATTGAAGGCGCTGACGAACGCGGCATAGCGCTTGTCGGTCAGCTTGTTGGCAAAGCTGTCGGGGTCGGTAACGCCTTCCTTGAGGGCCTTGACCATGAAGGCCTTGGCATAGTCCATGTCCTCCAGCCCGTAGGCCTTCATGGCATATTTGAACAGCCGGTCATTGTTGACGAAATCGTCGATCGATTTCACCTTGGTGATGTTGGCGAGATAATATTGCGTATCGCGATCGACCGTCGGCTGTTGCTCGATGCGGTCGATCGACTTCGAGATATCTTTGGTGATCAATTGGTAGCTGGTAAAGGTACTGAGCAACGTCATGCCTCCGGCCGAAGCTTAATATCGCGACAATAACCTCACTTCCTTGCGCGAAACTGAATCGCCAACATTCGCTTCCATGGCAGCCCGGATTCAAGCCTCACACAAGGCACGGGGACTATCCCTTGTGGCTGACGTGAAATGCGGAAGGACCTGCCGTGGGCATTCTGATTGGACTTGTGGTGACGCTCGGCTGCGTCCTTGGCGGCTTCATGGCCATGGGCGGGCATCTGCACGTGCTGGTCCAGCCCTGGGAAGCCGTGGTCATCTGTGGCGCTGCCCTCGGCACCTTCCTGGTCGCCAACCCGATGAAAACGGTCAAGGATACCGGCAGGGGTATTCTTGAAGCCTTCAAGCAGGCGGTGCCGAAGGAACAGGATTACCTGGAAACGCTCGGCGTGCTGCACAGCCTGATGCGCGAACTGCGCTCGAAATCGCGCAGCGAGGTCGAGGCGCATATCGACAATCCCGAAGAATCAGCCATCTTCCAGGCCTTTCCGACGGTGCTCAAGAATCACGACCTGATGAATTTCATCTGCGACTACTGCCGCATCATCATCATCGGCAATGCCCGCTCGCACGAGATCGAGGCGCTGATGGACGAGGAAATCCAGACCATCAAGAGCGACAAGATGAAGGCCTATCACGCGCTGGTCGCGGTCGGCGACGGCCTGCCGGCGCTGGGCATCGTTGCCGCGGTGCTTGGCGTGGTCAAGGCGATGGGCGCTCTCGACCAGTCGCCGGAAATCCTCGGCGGCCTGATCGGCGCCGCACTTGTCGGCACCTTCCTCGGCATCTTCCTGTCTTATGCCGTGGTCGGACCCGTCGCCACCAAGATCAAGACGGTGCGCGAGAAGAAGAACCGCCTCTACATCATCGTCAAGCAGACGCTGCTCGCCTACATGAACGGCGCGCTGCCGCAGGTGGCGATCGAATTCGGCCGCAAGACCATCTCGTCCTATGAGCGGCCGACGATTGACGCCGTCGAGCAGAGCACGATGAATACCGCCGCCGCTGAAAAGAAGGCCGCCTGAGCGATGTTCGACAGAACGGCGGCAAAACTGTCATGACCAGTCCGGGCAGCCCCGCGCAGGCGCGCTCGCTGATTATTGAACGCCTGGTCGGGGACAGCGGCGAGGCCGATCAGGTCATCGAAGCCGGCCGTGCCATGGCCGAACGCGCCGTGCCGCTGCTGCAGAAGGGGCTTTCGGGCGAGCTCGGCGTTCCCGTGATCGTCGACCTCAAGGCAGTCGAGGTCAGTCGGGTCCCCGACGCGCGCTCACGCGCCGGCGACAATTTCGCCATGACCGTCGTCGCCTCGCCGGCATCCTCGGATGCGATGACGGTCGTCATCGACGCTGCCGCGATCGCGATCATGGTCTCGACGCTGTTTGGTGGTGACCCGGATATGCCGGTGTCGCCGATCGAGCGCGACCTGTCGCCGATCGAGACCGATGTCTCGACCATGGTGTTCCAGCAGGTCGCGCAGGCGCTGAACGGATCGGGGCGGCGCTCGCTTGAGCTGCGGCTGCCGGCGCCGCGGGCGATGTCGGGCACGGAAGCGAAACGGCATGTGCTGCGCGATGGTGCTGCCATCCGCATAGTCCTTGGCATCTCGACGCCGGTCGACAGCGGCTCCATCACCGTGACAATGCCGCAGCGTGTCGTCCTTACCGGCCGCGACGGCACCGCCAGTGTCAGCGAGGACGACCACAGCACCAGTTGGCGCGCGCGCTTTTCGGAAGAGGTGATGCGCTCGGCGGTGGCGCTCGAAGCCACCATGCCGCTGACACGACTGACGCTTGGCGACCTTGCCAATCTCGAAGTGGGCCAGGTCATCGACTTCGACGAAACGGCGCAATCTAGGGCACGCCTCAGCGCGCGCGGCCAGACGCTGTTCGTATGCGAGTTCGGCAAACTGGGGCAGAATTACACCGTCCGGATCAAGCATCCCTTCGATGCTGGGCAGGATTTCATCGATGGGCTCATGCCGGCCGGTGCCGGGCGCGCCTGAGCTTTTGGAGACGATTCATGGCCAAGACCAAAGTGGAAGCAGAGCTCGACCAACCGGACGAGCAGCTCGACCGTGCCATCGAGGAATTGCGCGGGGTCCTGCATGAGGAAGAGCAGCGCCCCGACGCGGCGTTCAGGGCCGCCGCGGGCGCCAATTCGAACGTCATCATGAACATCCCCGTCGATGTCCAGATCATCCTCGGCAGCACCGAGATGGCGGTTGCCGAACTGATGGCATTGCAGAAAGGCTCGACGGTGGCGCTCAACCGCCGCATCGGCGAACCGGTCGACGTCGTGGTCAACGGCCGCAAGATCGCGCGCGGCGAGATCACGGTGCTTGAGAGCGACCCCTCGCGCTTCGGCATCAGACTGACCGAGATCATCGCCGGTACGAAGGGCGCCTAGACATGACTGGTGGGGCTTGCCAGCTGCAGCGGAGGCGAGAGGCAGCATGACGCCGCTGATGAGCCTGACGCGTGCGCAGAAGGCGGCCGCCATATTGGTGGCGATGGGCAAGCCGTCCGCCAGCCGCCTCTTGAAATTCTTCAAGCAGGAAGAGCTGAAGGCGCTGATCGAGGGCGCCCGTCTGCTGAGGACCATTCCGCAGAGCGATCTCGAGCGCATCGTCGCTGAATTCGAGGCCGAGTTCACCGAAGGCGCCGGCCTGCTCGATTCCGCCGACAGGATGGACACGATCCTCAACGAGTCGCTCTCGCCCGAAGAGATGAGCGCGATCATGGGCGACAAGAAATTCGAAGTCGCGCCGGAAGGACCGCCGCCCATCTGGCCGGAGCTCGAGAAGCTCGAACCGGCACGGCTTGGCGCCTTCCTGGCCGGCGAACATCCGCAAACGGCGGCCATGGTGCTGTCGAAGCTGGCGCCGCAGACGGCGGCGGGCGTGCTTTTGACGCTGACCAAGCCGATGCGCGGCGAAATCATCAAGCGCATGGTGACGATGGCCAATGTTCCCGATGCCGCTGCCAGGATCGTCGAGAACCGGTTGCGGACCAGCGTGCTGGCGGAGACATCAACCAAAGACACCTCGGCGGGACAGGCGCGCGTTGCAAGCGTGCTCAACGAATTGGACAAGCCGCTGCTTGAAGAGGTCATGCAGGATCTGGAAGCCGCAGGCACTCCCGACCTCGACGGTGTGCGGGCACGGCTTTTCGCTTTCGACGACCTGCCGCTGCTCACCCAGAAGGCGCGCGTGCTTTTGTTCGACGGACTGTCGACCGAGCTTGTCACGCTGGCGCTGCGCGGCACCTCGGCGGCGCTCGCCGAATCCGTGCTGTCGGCGATCGGTGCACGGTCGCGGCGCATGATCGAAGCCGAACTCGGGCAGGGGTCGGATGGAGTACCTGCCGCCGACATCGCGACGGCGCGCAAGACCATCGTTACGACGACGATCAGACTATCGCGTGAAGGCGCATTCGAACTTCCCTCGACCCAAGACGCCGCCTAAGGCATGTCCGACGCCACCGACAAGGACTCGAAAACCGAAGAGGCGACGGAAAAGAAAGTCCGCGACACGATCGAACAGGGCAAGCTGCCCCATTCGAGGGAAACCGCGATCCTCGCCTCCTTCGTCGCCATACTGGTTTTCACCGTCTTCTATGCCAAGGACGCTGTCATCGACCTCGGCATGTTCCTGTCGATGTTCCTCGAGAAGCCCGAGGCCTGGCCGATGGACACCGAGACCGATGTCATCGCGCTCTACAAGCTCGTCATGCTGGAAGTGGGCCGCGCCGTCATCAGCCTGCTGGTGCTTTTGACCGTTGCCGGCATCGGCGCCTCGGTGCTGCAGAACATGCCGCAATTCGTCGGCGAGCGGATCAGGCCGCAGCTTTCGCGCATTTCGATCGCCAAGGGCTGGAGCCGGATGTTCGGCGCCCAGGGCTGGGTCGAATTCCTGAAATCCCTGGCAAAGGTAGGTTTCGCCATCGCCGTGCTCACCTTCACGCTGTCGGAGGATCACCGCAAGCTGTTGGCCGGAATGATCACCAACCCGGTCGCTTTCGGCCTCGTCATCCGCGGCATCGCGGTCGACATACTGGTGGCGATCGTCTTCGTCATGGGACTGATCGCGGCGATCGACATCGTCTGGTCGCGCTTCCACTGGAAGCAGGACCTGCGCATGAGCAAGCAGGAGGTTAAGGACGAGTTCAAGCAGTCGGAGGGCGACCCGATCGTCAAGTCGCGGCTGCGCTCTTTGGCGCGCGACCGCGCGCGCAAGCGGATGATGACGGCGGTGCCGCGCGCGACGCTGATCATCGCCAACCCGACGCACTTCTCGATTGCGCTGAAATATGTGCGCGACGAGGATTCGGCGCCGCTGGTGGTGGCCAAGGGGCAGGATCTGGTGGCGTTGAAAATCCGCGAGATCGCGAAGGAGCACAACATCCCGATCTTCGAGGACGTGGCGCTCGCCCGCTCCATGTACAAGCAAGTTTCGGTGGATAATGTGATCCCGTCGCAATTCTACCAGGCCGTCGCCGAACTGGTGCGGATCGTCTACTCGAAAAAGGCTGAGCGCAGACAGATTTCATGAACCGCCAACCGCACGCAAAATCCCGCGAGATCATCGTCGCCAGCGCCATCGAGCAAGTGGTCGGCGAACTGAGGCTGATCGATGTCGCCGACTACATTGCCTTCATCCGGCTGGAGCATTTCGCCTGCCTGTCGGATCTGGTCGATTCGGCGGTGGAGCTGTTCTTCATGCCGGGCACGCTTAGGCTCGGCCATGGCGGCGAGGCGCATGTCGACTGGAGCGGTAGCCCGCGCATTGTGCTCGATCTGGAACTCAGGCCACCCGGGGTGACCGTCTATTTCCAGCTGACGCTGAGCGACACCGGCAACTCGGTCGCGGTCAACTACGTGTCGTTCGAAAAGCCCGGCGAGGACCCCGAGCACAATACGGCGCTGCTTGAAGCGGTGATCGAACAGGCGCGGATCCGCAGGGTCGAGCCGCTGGCCTTCTGAGGTCAGTCGATATTCAGGTGAGGCCGGCCTGCAAATGGCGGCTCCCTGCGCTTCCGGTGCTCACGTACCCAAAAGTACGCTCCGCTCCGGTTCTCGGAATCCACCATTTTCGGCTCGCCCTGACCTGAATCTCAACAGACCTCACTACTCGATCAAACCGAGCCGCAGCGCCTTGGCGACCGCCTGGTTGCGGTTGACGGCGTTGAGCTTCTGCGTCGACTGGGTCAGATATTGGTTGGCGGTGTGCACCGACAGCTTCAGGAGCCGCGCGATCTCCTCGCTGGTGTTGCCGTTGGCGGTCAGCTTCAGGCATTCGAGTTCACGCTTGGAGATGGCGCGCATCCTGCCGGTATCACCCGGACGAATACGCGCTACGGCGGCAAACAGGGAAAAGCAGCGGGCGTGGATTTCGTAGATCGCATCCTGCGGCAGCGCGATCTCCGATCCCAGGAAGACGACAAGGCCGCACTGGCCGCGATCGGCGTGGACGGGAAAGGCGATGCCGCTGGTGCCGGGCGCCAGCGGCGCCATCTGGGCGGTCCAGGCGAGATTGCCGAACGTCTCGGCCATCGCGGCGACGCCGTCATCCGTCCACCAGCGTGGCTCCGTCGAATTGTGGGTGTGGCGCACGATCTCCTCGCCATTGGCGCCCGAGATGAACTTCGTCGCCACGGCAATGCCGGGATAGTCGGAATCGAAACACGGGACCAGCCGCGCCCGCTCCGGCGAGGGGCTGACGAAGTACAGGCCGAAGGCCGAGGCGTTGATGTCGACTGATATCCAGCGGCAGCGGCGCACGGCATCGGGAACGGTGACGGCGTGATGGGTTTCGGAACTGAGCGAGAAGGCGCCGAACGGGCTGCGCTGCTCGTTGAAAAGCGCTTCCGCAGCTTCCTTGATGTCGGCCTGTTTCAAATGATGCCACTCCTGATCGCCGTGGCGATGGCCATCGCGCGGTTGCTGGCCGCGAATTTCTGTATGGCGTGGGTGATGTAGCTGTTGACGGTGTTGGAGGACACGCCAAGGATGACCGCCACCTCATCGGTGGTCTTGCCTTCCGAGACCCAGAACAGGCATTCACGCTCGCGATCGGACAGCGGATCCTGCATGGCTGCGGCAGCGATCAATTGCGGAATATGCGAGAGCGCGTAGCAGCATTTCAGCTGCGCCTTCATCAGCGCCGGCTGGTCGATCTGGCCGGCCGCCGCCGCCGAGAACAGCGCAAACAGGCGCTGTCGGCCGACATTCAGCCTGAGCGAATAGATCTCGGCATGGCCGAGCACGTCGAGAAGGCGGGCCTCTTCGCCGGAGACCAGCCCGTCGGCATCGGGCGCCTCGGCTGCCACCAGCGGCCTTGGACGGATGCCGGGCGCGACGGTGAGGGTCCCCTGGGCAAGGCTGGCGATCAGCCGCTTGCCGATCAGTTCGATGGCGTCGAAGATCCAGTTCGAGGAGACGATGCGCGCGTCGTTGCGGTCCTGGTCGTGGACGATGGCAACCAGCATGTAGCTGTCGGCGCCGATCTCGGCGGTCAGTTCCATGAAGAAGCTGGTCAAATCACCGCGCGACGTCAGGCGCGAGCCCAATGTATCGGATTGAAGAGGCGCGGCGGAACTGCTCATTCTTGTTGCTTTTGGCCGGAATCGTTTCTGCTGCCCGGATGCTGGAGGCCAGCCGCCGAACCCTAAAAACGCGTTACTTTCACGAGACGCACACGAGGCGCGGGGCCGCGCCAATCAGACGGAATCCATTCAGGGAACGCGAAGACATCCGCGTCTGGCGCCGGAAGATTCCGGAACGTGAGACTTTGGGTGGTTGCCGCGCCCCCCATGGACCGGCTGATTCGGGTCTAATCTACCCGCAGACGAATCCGACATCAAACGCGATTTGACAAAATCGAATACGGTGGACTCGCGTGCGACTCAGAGTAACGCCCAACACACTTTCGCTGCATCGTGGCCGCCTGAAAACACTGACACGAAAAAGCCAGAGGTTGTTGCGAAGCTGCCGTATCGAGGACCGATCGATTCCGATAGGTTCTCGGCGATCGGCAGGGAGGTGGGCTTCCCTTCGATCGGACTGGGCTAGATTGGTGGCGCTTGTTTCGCAGCCATCGGCATTGGGGGGTAATCATGAAGCAGGTTTTCCTGGCGTTCACGGTGGTGCTCGCGGTTTTTGCCGGTGCGGCAGCGCCCGCCAAGGCCGAACCAATCGTCACCTATGCGCTCGACAACGGGCTGCAGGTGGTGCTGGTGCCGGATCATCGGGCGCCGAAGGTGGTGATGAACCTGCGCTATCGCGTCGGGTCGATGAATGAACCGGCGGGCCGCTCGGGCTTCGCGCATCTGTTCGAGCACCTGATGTTTTCCGGAACGCCGGCCTGGCCGAACGTGTTCGGTGCGCATGCCGCATTGGGCAACGAGATCAATGCCTGGACCACCGAGGACGGCACCGTGTTCTATGTCGACGGGCTGTCGTCGTCGCTGCCGATGATCCTGTCGCTGGAAGCCGACCGCATGGCCAATCTCGGCCGCTCGGTGACGCAAGCCAAGCTCGACCTGCAGCGCTCGGTGGTCAAGAACGAGATGCGCCAGAACGTGCTCGACAAGGCCGGCGCATCCGGCTGGGAAGCCTTCTGGTCGGGGCTGTTCCCGAAGCCGCATCCCTATAGCCGCATGGTCATCGGTTCGGTCGCCGACCTCGACGCTGCGACGCTCGACGATGTCAGAGGCTTCTTCAACACCTACTATCTGCCCAACAATGCCGTGCTGGTGCTGGTCGGCGACCTCAAGGTCGATGACACCAAGGCGCTGATTGCCGACACGTTCGGCAGGGTATCGCGCGGCGCCGACGTGGCGCGACCCGCCGTGCCGGAACCGACGCAGGCACGGCTCAAGCTGGTGCTCGAGGATCGCGTGCCGAGCCCCGTCGTCGTGGTCGGCTTCAGCGGCCCGGCGGCGCAGTCGCCGGACAATGGCGCGCTCGGCATTGCCGCCGAACTGCTCGGCAATGGCGACTATGGATTTTTGCGCAACCGGCTGGTCTCGGAACAGGGCATCGCCACCTATGCCAGCGCGAGCTGGACGGGCGGCCTGCTCGGCGGGCGCTTCACTTTCGAGGCAGGTGCGGCGGCAGGCGTGACGCCGGAAGCGCTGGAAAGCGCGATGAAAGCCGCCTTCGCCGATTTCCAGAAGACGCCGCTCGATCCGGCTGATGTCGAACGCGCGCGCAACGGCATATTGCAGGCCGCGCGGCTGGGCAACGAGGCGCTGAAGGATCGTGCCGGCACTGTCTCCTACAATGCCGACATTCTTGGCGATGCGCAGAGCGCGCTGGTCGACGATCCGCGCGTCAGGAATGCCAGCGCCGCCGATGTCGAAGCGACGATCAAGCGGCTCTTGAAACCCGAAGACGCCAGCGTGCTGGTGTTGAAGCCGGGCCCGCGCGGCGGCTATCCCGACGCGCTGATCGGATCTTCCGGCACGCCGCAGCCCTTTACGGCACCGGAGCGGGTGGCGATCGACATTCCGAAGCATCCGGCCGGGCAAGCGCCTTCGGCGGTGTTGCCTGCCATGGAAACGGCGACGCTCTCCAACGGCATCAAGCTCGTCCACTACACCATGCCGGAGGCGCCGATGGTCTATGTCGCGGCCAGTGCCGAAGGCGGCTGGAACAGCGTGCCGGAAGGCAAGGAGGGGCTGCTGGAGCTTGCCGCCAGCATGGCGACGCGTGGTGCCGGCGATCGCGGTTCGGCCGACTTCGCCAAGGCAACCAGCGATATCGGTGCGGGGATCGGCTATCAGGCCGGCGCACTGACCACGACGATGACGCTTGGCGTGCCGCCGGAAAAACTGGATCAAGGTCTTGGCCTGCTTGCCGACGCGGTGCTGAAGCCGCGGTTCGACAAGACCGAATGGACGGTGCTGATGGCGCAGACGGTCGACTGGCTGAACGGGCGCGAGGCGGACCTGCCGGGCGTTGCCGGCCGCGCGGCAAAGGCAGCGCTCATTCCGCAGGTGCCGGGCAAGGCCGATGCCGACTGGTCGGCAAAGGCGCTGGCCTCGATTTCGCTCGACGAGGCAAAAGCCGCGTTCAAGGCGGAGTTCGCGCCGAAGGCGGTGACCTTCTACAGCGTCGGCCCGATGCCGGTCGCGACCGTCGCTGCCGGCCTTGAAAAAGCATTCGGCACATGGACTAGCGACGCCGCCGGCTACGCCGTCGAAGCGTCGCCGGCGGCGCATTTCAACGGTGGTCAGAAGGTGCTGCTGGTGCCCGAACCCGGCGCCAGCCAGTCGGCGCTTTTCGTGGCGCGGCCGGCGCCCGGCACCGACGAAGGTGAGCGCGCTGAATCGACCGCCGTCGCCAATCTGCTTGGCGATGATTTCTCCAGCCGGCTGAATTCGGTGATCCGCGAGGAGAAGGGCTATTCCTATGGCGTGTCGAGCTATCTCTTGAGCCCGATGAAGGCCGGTTCGGGACTGGTCGTGGCAACCACCGTCGAGCGCGCCAATACCGGTCCGGCGATCACCGAAATCCTGAAAGGCTTCGCCGGCCTGACCACCTTGCCGGTGGCGCAGGACGAGGTCGACCGCACGGTGACCGTCTACCGCCGGGCTCTGGCCGGATCGGCCGAGACCTCGGCTGGTCTGTTCGGCTCGCTGATCGGCGCGGTCGGCAGTGGTTCGACCCTGGAGGACCAGCAAAGCCGCATGACAGCGCGCACCCAGCTGACGCTCGACGCGGTGCAGAAACAGGCGCTTGCATTGTCGTCGCTGGAGCCGTCGCTGATCGTCGTTGCCGGTGATCCCGACGTGGTCATGCCACAGCTTGCCGCGATCGGCCTCAAGGATGTCGAGATCGTCAAGCGTGACGAGGCTGGCGAACAGACGGCGATGCGGGCACTCGACCTTCTCGGCGCCAACAGCCAAGCGCCGTTGTCCGCCTCGCCGTGGCGGGTCGGTGATGGCGGCACGACGCGAGCTGTGCACTCTTGCGCCGGCGCCAAGGACTGCGGCGCGCAAATCCACGCCGATTGATCGGCTCGATGCGCGGCCGCCGGCCGCGCTTAAATCTTGTATCTTTTATCTTTGGTTTCGGGGGAAACGATGAGCGATTCATTTCGGGAAGTTACTTCAGTCTCATGGTTCGGGCGGATCAAGCGCGCGGTCGGTGGGGTCATTTTCGGCCTGCTGCTGATCGTGCTGATGGTGATCGGGCTGTTCTGGAACGAGGGCCGCGCGGTGCAGACGGCGCGCTCGCTGGCCGAAGGGTCGGGCGCCGTTGTCTCGATCAACGCCGACAGCGTCGATGCCGGCAATGACGGCAAGCTGGTGCATGTCAGCGGGCCGGTGACGGCCGATAGCGGCCTGTCGGATCCGGATTTCGGCATCGCGGCGCAAGGGCTGCGCCTGTCGCGCAGCGTCGAGATGTACCAGTGGAAGGAAGAGTCCAAATCCGAGACCACCAAGAAGCTTGGCGGCGGCGAGGAAACCGAGACCACCTACAGTTATTCGAAGGTGTGGGACGACAGCCAGATCGATTCATCCGATTTCAAGAAGCCGGACGGCCATCAAAATCCACCAATGGCAATCCACAGCCGGACCTTCCAGATCCCGCAGGGCAAGCTCGTCGCTTTCGATCTGGATACACCGGTGCTGGACCGCATCGAGGGCGACAAGGACTACTCGCTGTCGGCCAGCCAGTCGGCGGCGATAAAGGCCGCCTATACCGGAACCAAGCCGCTCACCATCGTCGATGGCAGGATCTATCTCGGCAGCGACAACACAACACCTGCGCTGGGCGACTATCGCATCAGCTATGAGCTCGCGCCGCTCGGCGTGGTCAGCATCGTCGCGCGCCAGGCCGGCAGCCGGTTCGAGCCTTACCAGACGCAAGCCGGCGATGCGCTGCTGATGGTCGATACCGGCCAGGTGGCGGCCGACAAGATGTTCGCCGACGCGGTCAGCGCCAACACGCTGATCACCTGGCTGCTGCGCGCCGGTGGCCTTTTGCTGCTGACGATCGGCTTTGCCCTGTTCCTCAGCCCGATCGGCGTGATCCTCGACGTCATCCCGTTCCTCGGCAGCATGGCGCGGATGGGAACCGGCATCATCGCCTTCTTCCTGGCGATCCTGGTCGGCACGACGACGATCGCGATTGCCTGGTTCTGGTATCGGCCGGTTCTGGCGGCGGGCATACTGGCCGCCGGCGTCATCGCGGCGGCGGCGGTCTATTATCTCGGCCGCTCACGCAAGGCAGCGGTGCCGATGGCTGCGCCGAGCGCTGGCACCGCAGCGTAGCTCGCAAAAAGGGCGGCCAAGCCGCCCTTTTTCTTCCGTGTCAGCCCCGGTTTGCAGGCAGGCTTACCGGTCCTCGAAGCCGGTCAGCACGCCGACGGCGTTGATGCCGATCTCCTCGACGGCATAGCCGCCTTCCATGACGAACAGCGTCGGCAGGCCGAGCCTGGCGATGCGGCGGCCGATCTTGGGGTAGTCGGGGCTTTTCAGTTTGAACTGGCTGATCGGGTCCTTCTCGAAGGTGTCGACGCCGAGCGAGACGATGACGATGTCGGGCGCGTAGGCGGCGAGCTTGGCGCAGGCATCCTCCAGCGAGGCGTTCCAGGCGTCCCAGCCGGTGCCGAACGGCATGGGATAGTTGATGTTGAAGCCTTCGCCGGCGCCCGCGCCGCGCTCATCGGCATGGCCGAGGAAGAACGGATACTCGACCATCGGATCACCATGCAGGTTGAGGACCTGCACGTCGGCGCGGTCATAGAAGATCTCCTGCGTGCCGTTGCCATGGTGGTAGTCGACATCGAGAATGGAGACTCGGGCAGCGCCCTGGTCGCGGAACCATTGCGCGGCGACGGCGGCGTTGTTGATGTAGCAATAGCCGCCCATGAATCCGGCGCCGGCATGATGGCCGGGCGGGCGGCAGAGCGCGAAGGCCGACCTCTCGCCGCCCTTGACCAGGCCAGCCGCGGTCAGTGCCACGTCATAGGACGATTTGATCGCGGCCCAGGTGCCTTCGACGAAGGTGGCGCCGGCATCGAAGGAATAGTAGCCGAGCAGCGCATCGACGCGCTTCGGCGGCACGTCGCCGCGCAGGCCGCGCGTCGGCCAGGTGAAGGGCATGGCCGTGCCCTCGTGACCGGAGGCTACCCATTGCGGCCAGACCGTCGGCAAGAAGTCGATATAGTCTGATTTGTGGATACGCTTGGCGGCGGCAAGATCGTGCTCGAGCGGCAGGACGATCGGGCCGAGCTTCTCGCTTTCGACCCGCGCCTTGATGAATTCGGCGCGCGAAGGCTTTTCAAAACCCGGCACGATGGCTGATGTGACCAATTCCATCTGGCCGGCATGGCCAGCATGAAGCGGCGAATAGACAGTCTTCATAAAGTTCCTCTCGAAGTGCGAAGTCAGTCAAGGTTGAGATAGGGGGTCACCAAAGCCAGCCACATTCTTTCCACATCGTCCTCGATGAGGTCGTACGTCTTGCGGTCTCGTTTCAGCCCGACAAGCCGGCAGGCGTGCCCGACGTCCATCATCACCACGCCGAGCCGGCTGGCGATCTTGTCTTCGAGCGCCGGGTTCACATGCTGCAGCCAGGCGGCGTAGAGCGCGATGATCTGCTCGTCATATTCGTCCTGGATCGGCCTGAGATCGGCATTGCCGGATATTGCCTCGATCACCGGCATCAGCGTCGCGTTCTCGAGATATATCCTGGAGGTATCGATGAAGAGCTTGCGCACTTCGCGCCGGAACTCTTCCCGGTCGGTGGGCGGGGGAACCTTGATGCGCTTGGCGATCACTTCGGGAAAGGAGGACAGCCAGCGCCGGGCGAGGTCGAGAAGAATGGCTTCCTTGTTGGGGAAGTATTGATAGATCGAACCGACAGACAGGCCCGCGCGCTGCGCAATGGCGAGCGTCGTCGGCGTCCTGGTTCCTTGCTCTCGCGTCAAGATCAATGCCGCGTCTAGAATCCGGTCGACCACCTTGCTCGACCGCTGTTGCCGCGGCTGCTTGCGCGGTTCGAGCGCTATCCTGGTTTTGCGGTCGAGACTGCGCTTCACGGCTTGATGTCCTCGTTCCCCGCCCGGTCTCAACACAGGCGCAGGGTGCTATCCACAATACATTCGAAATTCCGCATGTTGACAAACGCGAATAATCAGTCGCATTCTTTTATCCACGCTGTTTTCGGAGATCACAAGGGGAATTTCAAAACAGCGCACTGGCATCACTTTTCGTCCGATAGCCGCGGTGACGTGGCAGCCTGTCGGACAAGAGGATTGTCGGTCTCAATCGGTCATCAAAAGCGCGGAGTCGCGATGTCTGTCACGGGTGCGGGTCGTAGTGCGGATCTGATCGTCATCAACGGTCGTGTGTTGACCATGGACGATGACAATCCCGCCGCCGAGGCAGTTGCCGTCAAGGACGGCGCCATCATCGCCATCGGCAGCCGCGCTGCAATCGAAGAGCTCAAGGGAACGGCCACACAGGTGATCGACGCCAAGGGCGGTTCGGTCCTGCCCGGTTTCATCGAAGCTCATATGCATCTGTTCGGCGGCGCGGCTGAACTCGACAATCTGCATCTGGCTGGCGTGCATGGCTTCGATGCCTTGCGCGATGCTATCCAGTCCTTTGCCGCGGCGCGGCCCAACGCCAGGCTTCTGATCGGCGCCGGCGTCGACTATGCGATCCTGCCCGAGCCGGTCACGCGCCACCATCTCGACCAAATCATCCCCGATCGCCCGTTCGCCATGTCGGCCTCCGACCATCATACGATGTGGGCGAACACCAAGGCGCTGGAAGAGGCGGGCCTCCTGCATGGCAGGGAATTGGGACCGGGCAATGAGATCGTGATGGGTGCCGATGGCCTCGCGGCGGGTGAATTGCGCGAGGGCGAGGCTTTCGGCCCGATCCTGGAGCATTTCGGGCAGAACCGCACACGGCTTGGTCTTACGGGCGGTGAGCCGGAACCCTATCCGTCCGCCGAGGAACTTGCCGCCGATCGAGATCTGATGCATCGCGGCCTGGAATGGTGCGCCCGCCACGGCATCACGTCGATCCAGAACATGGACGGCAACCTCTACCAGCTCGAGTTGCTTGCCCGCCTGGAGGCGGAAGGGCGATTGCTGTGCCGTACGAAAATCCCTTTTCACTTCAAGAACTTCATGGACCTCGGCATGCTTGAAAAGGCATCGACGATGGCTTCGACCTACAAATCGGAATGGCTGTCGTCGGGCATGGTCAAGGTGTTCTATGACGGCGTGCTCGATTCATGGACGGCTGTGATGGTCGAGCCTTATGCGGATCGTCCGGACTGGTCCGGCGAGCCGTTGTTTACGCCGGAGCATTTCGCCGAAGTGGCGGTGGAAGCCGATCGTCGTGGCCTGCAGATCGCGGTGCACTCGATTGGCGATGGTGCGGTGCGCGCGGTACTCGACGGCTATGAGGCTGCGCAGAAGAAAAACGGCAGGCGCGACAGCCGGCATCGGATCGAGCACATCGAGGTCACGACGGAGACCGACGTGCCGCGCTTTTCCGAGCTTGGCGTCATCGCGTCGATGCAGCCGGCGCATCCGCCCGGCGCGCTCAACTTTCCGCTGGAGCCGACACTGTCGCGCATCGGCCGCAAGAAATGGCCGCTGAGCTATGCCTGGCGAACGTTGAAAGAGGCCGGTGCGCGCGTCGTCTTCGCTTCGGACTGGCCGGTGTCGCCGGTCGATCCGATCCTGGGCATTCAGGCGGCAGTGCTGCGCAAACCGTGGGCAGAGGGCGATCCCGACCAGAGCTTCTCGCTGCTGGAATCTGTTGCAGCCTATACGATCGAAGGCGCCTATGCCGAATTCGCCGAACACCGAAAAGGCCGCCTGAAGCCAGGATACCTGGCCGATCTGGTGGTGCTCTCGGCCGATATCGAAACAACCGCGCCGGAAGCGCTGCATGCCGTGCGGCCGGTGACGACCATCTGCGGGGGCAAGGTGACTTATCAAGCCTGACGGTGGCACGGGACTTGCGTCCTGAATCAAGATTCAGCTCCGCAGTTGCCAAGCCGATCGGCTTGTGATGACAATCAAACAGGAACGACACCTGCCGCCAAGAGCAGGCTTCTCTCAATGGGGTAATCGTGCCGGAAATACCGGGTAAGAATGCGATCGAAGTCCGTGGTGTGCGCAAGGTATTCGGCACTGGGGAGGCGCAAGTCGCCGCACTGGATACCGTTTCCGTCTCCATCCGCGAAAATGAGTTTTTCACACTGCTCGGACCCTCCGGCTGCGGAAAGACGACGCTCTTGAGGCTGATAGCCGGCTTCGATTTTCCGAGCGCCGGCGAAATCCTGCTCTACGGACAGGACATCGCGCCGTTGCCGCCCTTCAAGCGGCCGGTCAACACCGTCTTCCAGTCCTACGCACTGTTCCCGCACATGACGGTGGCGGACAACATCGGCTTCGGCCTGGAAATGCTGGGCAAGCCGAAGGCCGAGATTACGGCGCGGGTCGCCCAGATGCTGAAACTGGTCAAGATGGAAGCGCTGAGCAATCGCCGCACCAGCCAGATCTCCGGCGGCCAGCAGCAGCGCGTGGCGCTGGCGCGGGCGCTCGCACCGCAGCCGAAAGTGCTGCTGCTCGACGAGCCGCTCTCCGCGCTCGATTACAAGCTGCGCAAGGAAATGCAGATCGAGCTGAAGCGGCTGCAGCACGAGACCGGCATCACCTTCATCTTCGTCACCCACGACCAGGAAGAAGCGCTGACCATGTCGGACCGCATCGCGGTGATGTCGGCGGGCAAGATCCTGCAGGTAGGCGCGCCGCGCGACATTTACGACCGACCGGCCGAACGCTTCGTCGCCGACTTCATCGGCGAGACCAATTTCCTCAAGGGTACCGTGGTGTCGAAGAAATCCGGCATCGCCACCGTGAAGCTCGCCTCCGGCGCAACCGTGGCGGCAGGGTTCCCGGAGAACTTCGATCCCTCGGGTGCAGTCACGGTCGTGGTGCGGCCTGAGCATGCGGATCTGATCGCCGATGTGTCAAAGGGCACGGTCGCCGGAACTCTGGAGAATATCGTCTATTTCGGCACCGACACGCACTACCACGTCAAGCTCGACGGCGGTGACAACTTCATCGTGCGTCACCAGAACAGCCGGTCCGGCGCGGTGACATTCGAGCCGGGCGCCAAGGTGGGCATCGTGTTCGAGGATGACGGCGCGCGGATACTGAAGGACTGATGACGATGGCGCTTTCCCAAGCCGCGTTGTTCGAAGCCAAGGCCGAGAAAGCAAGCGCCAGGCGCAACCGCCTGCTTTCCCTGCCGGCGCTGATCGTCATCGGAATTTTCGGCGTGCTGCCGCTGCTGATCATCCTGGTCTATTCGTTTCTCCAGGCCGCGCCCTATGGCGGCGTGCAATGGAAGTTTTCGACGGACGCCTATCTGAACTTCCTGTTTCAGCAGGATATTTTCGACGACACGCTGCAGTTCACGCCGGATTTCCTGATCATCTATCTGCGCTCGTTTCTGTTCGCCGTGGTGACGACGGTCATCTGCCTGCTGCTGGGTTTTCCGACCGCCTACTTCATGGCCACGCGCACGCCGGCGCAGCGCAACTGGTGGGTGCTGCTGATCACCATCCCGTTCTGGTCGAACCTTCTGGTGCGCACGCTGGCCATCATGTTCATCATCCGCGACGAAGGTCTCATCAACAACCTACTGATCGGGCTTGGCGTGATCGATAAGCCGATCACCATGCTTTACACCAACTTCGCTATCCAGCTCGGCCTGCTCTACTCGTTCCTGCCGTTCATGATCCTGCCGCTCTATGCCAGCCTGGAAAAACTGGATTTCCGATTGGTCGAGGCGGCCAACGACCTTTACGCGACGCGCCGGCAAGTTCTTTGGCGGGTGATCATTCCGCTGTCGCTGCCCGGCATCATTGCCGGCTGTCTGCTCGTCTTCATCCCCGCCCTCGGCGCCTATGTGACGCCGCTGATCCTTGGCGGCGGCATCCATCTGATGATCGGCGATCTCATCGCCCAGCAATTCGGTTCCGGGCGCAACTGGCCGCTCGGCTGCGCCCAAGCGCTGATCCTGATGGCCGCGGTGCTGGTCGCCCTCTACTTCTATGTTCGCACCACGTCGGGGAAGATCCAGCATGGCTGATCCCCGCAACGTCGATATCAAGGACCAGCCCGGGTTCCGCACGATCGCCATCATCTGCGTTGCCGTGCTTTACGTCCCGATCCTGATCCTGATGATCTTTTCGTTCAACACGGGTTCGCTCGTCACCCATTGGGAGGGCGTTGGCCTGACCTGGTACGGCACTGCACTGCTCAATGAGGAATTCCACAACGCCGCCGAGAACACGCTGATCATCTCGGTGAGCGCGACGATCATTTCGACGATCTGCGCCACGCTGGCGGCGATCGGTATGACCCGGGTGAAGCCGTGGCGTGGCCTGCCTGCCGCCTTCATGGTCATCAACCTGCCACTGATGGTTCCCGAGATCATCACGGCAGTGGCGACCTTGTCCTTCTTCGCCTTGATCGCCGGGGCCTTCGGTCTGAATTTCGGCATCGGCAATCTGATCCTCGCCCATACGGTGTTCTGCATTCCCTTCGCCTACATGCCGATCCGGGCGCGTCTCGAGGACATGGACCTGACGCTCGAATCCGCCGCGGCCGATCTCTACGCCACGCCGTGGCATGCGTTCCGGCGCATAACACTGCCGTTGCTTGTTCCCGGGATCATGTCGGGTGCGGCACTCGCCTTCATCGTCTCCTTCGACGATTTCACCATCACGCAGCTCGTCTCCGGCCCCGGCCAGACGACCCTGCCTCTCTACATCTGGAACCAGATCAGGCGGCCGATGACGCCGGAGATCAATGCCATCTCCACCATCCTGCTCCTGGTCTCGATCCTCTTCGTCTCGGTATCGTTCCTGATCGCGCGCCGACGCGCCAAGTGAATCAATGGGAAGGCAAAGGAGAACAAAAAATGTCTAGGAAACTGATGGCTGCCGTTTCGACGGCAGTGCTGTTGTGGGCGGTGCCCGCACTCGCCGATGGCGAGCTGCATATCTACAATTGGGGTGACTACACCAATCCCAAGCTGATCGAAAAGTTCGAGAAACAGTACAACATCAAGGTCACGCTGGACGACTATGATTCCAACGAAACCATGCTGTCGAAGGTGCGTGCCGGCAATTCCGGCTACGACATCGTGGTGCCGTCCGACTACACGGTGAAGATCATGGTCGACGAGGGCCTGCTCGAAAAGACCGAGCCTAACGCGATGCCGAACGGCAAGAACATCGATCCGCGTTTCCTCGACATCTATTGGGACAGCGGCCGCCACTACACCGCGCCCTGGCAGTTCGGCACCACGGCGTTCGCCGTCAACACGGACAAGTTCAAGGGCAACATCGACACGCTGGCCATCCTTTTCGACCCGCCGGCGGAGCTGAAGGGCCAGATCAACATCCTCGACGACGTCAACACCGTCATGCATGCGGCCGAGCGCTATGCCGGCGTGCCGCGCTGCGGTGCCGACAAGGCCAATCTGAAAAAGGTCAACGACATCCTGACGGCCGCCAAGCCGTCCTGGAAGACCTTCAGCTACGACACCATCACCAAGATCACCTCCGGCGACGTGATCGTGACGGAACAGTGGAACGGCGCGACCTACCGCTCGCGGCAGAAGATCCCGGCCATCAAATATGCCTATCCGAAGGAAGGCATCGAAGGCTGGATGGACAATGTGGCTGTGCTGAAGGGCGCCAAGAACCTCGACAATGCCAAGCTGTTTCAGGATTTCATCATGGCCCCGGAAAATGCGGCGCTGATCTCGGAATTCGCCGGCTACGACAACGGCATTGCCGGCAGCCATAAGTTCCTGCAGCCGGATTTCGCCAATTCGCCGGAACTCAATCCGCCGGCAGGCGCGCCGGTGGCGGAATTCGTTCCGCCCTGTCCGCCCGATGTGGTGGAGATCTACAACAAAATCTGGACCAATTTGCGCAAATAGGTTCGGTCTGAAGTCCAGCGGAAGGGAGGCTTCGGCCTCCCTTCTTTGCGACGCGTCGCATGTGGAGGGCTCACATGACGCTGCAAATTCCTGTTTTCATGCATGTCGTCGTCCCAAAACCGCTACGCACTTTTGGGCGGCATGCATCGTGGGAGGGTTCCATGACATCTTACCGCAACAGCGATCCGCGGCCGCCGATCATGCAGGGCTCGCCGCCCGCCATGGTGCCGCCGAAGCTCGACTGGGACCGGCCGCCATGGAACCGCTGGGCGTTCCAGCACATCAGGGAAATCCTGCCGACCGCCGAAGTCTGGCGCGGCAACGGCCATCGCCATCGTCTCGAACGCGCCGAGGTCGATCTTGACGGGCTGGCGGTCGAGGACAGCGAGGGCAAGCCGGCCACGCTCGCCGGGCTACTCGACGAGACCTATACGGACGGCTTCCTGGTGCTCAAGAACGGCAAGGTCGCCTATGAGCGCTATTTCAACGGCATGGATGAGCGCACGCTGCATCTGTCGCAGTCGATGGCCAAGTCCGTCACCGGCGCGGTGTTCGGCATACTGGCCGGACGCGGGCTGATCGATCCGGCCAGGCCGGTGACCGACTATTTGCCGGAACTCGCGGCCACGGGCTGGGCCGGCGCCAGCGTCCAGCATGTGCTCGATATGACGAGCGGCGTGCGTTTCTCCGAGGAGTATACCGACCGCTATTCGGACATCGGCCAGGTCGATGTTGCGACGGGCTGGAAGCCGGTGCCGCCAAGCAGCGATCCGGAGTTTCGCTGGCCCTCGCATATGTATGAGCTGATTTTGGGACTTACGGAAACAGTCCGCCCGCACGGGGCGGCGTTCGAATACCGCTCGATCGAGACCGACGTGCTCGCCTTCATCATGGAACGGGTGACGGGCAAGCGTCTGCCGCAGCTGGTTTCCGAAGAGCTCTGGCAAAAGCTCGGCGCTGACGAAAGCGCCTGCTTCACCGTCGACAGCGCCGGCTATGCCGTGGCCGATGGCGGCTTCAACGCCACGCTGCGCGACTATGGCCGCTTCGGCCAGCTGATCCTCGACAATGGCGGCGGCATCGTGCCGGCCGACTGGATCGAGGCGACGCGCAATGGCAAGCATGGTGCGGACTTCGGCCCCAGCCTGCCCGAAGGCAGCTACCGCAACCAGTTCTGGATCGAGAATTCCAGCTCGCGCGCGCTGATGTGCCGGGGCGTGTTCGGACAGATGATCCATATCGACTGGAACACAGGAATGGTCGTGGTGAAGCTGTCGACCTGGCCGGATTTCAGCAATCTCGCCTACTCCACGGCGACGCTGAAGGCGGTGCACGCCATCGCCGCCGCGCTCGCCTGAATCTCAAGACGAAAAGACCCTGAGGAAACGCCATGACCGGCAAGACCGCGTTCGAAACCCGCTACGGCTTCCGCCGCAACGAGGTGCTGCTTTCCAACTGGCGGGAAAACCCGTTCAGCCGATGGTCGTTCCAGAACCTTGGCGAACTGGTGCCGACGGCACGCGTGGCTGCGGCACCGGCCGGTGCCGAGGCACCCGCACGGGATATGGGCGGCCTGCTCGGCGAAAAGGTTTCGGTGGCCAGCACGCCGGAGACAGTGGCCGAATTCCTCACGCGCTCCAGCACCGACGCGCTGACGGTGATGAAGGGCGGCAAGATCATTGGCGACTGGTTCGCGCCTCATATGGATTTCGGCGCCCGCCACATCATCTTCTCGATCAGCAAGTCGGTCACCGCCATTATCGCCGGCATATTGGAAGGCGAGGGGGTGTTCGATCCGGAAGCGCCGGTGACGCAGTATATTCCCGAAGCCGCCGGCTCGGCCTATGGCGATGCCAGTTGCCGGCATGTGCTCGACATGAGCGTCAGCCTCGATTTCGAGGAAGCCTATCTCGACCCGGAAAGCACTTTTGCCCGCTACCGCCGCGCCACGCTGTGGAACCCGGGCGGCGGCACGGAAAGCCTGCGCGAATTCATCCTGAGCCTGCAGCGGCTGGCCGAGCCGCATGGCCAGACCTTCCGCTACCGTTCGCCCAATTCCGACCTGCTCGGCCTGCTGCTCGAAGGGGCATCCGGCCAGCGCTTCACCGAGCTGATGCGCGAGAGACTGTGGCTGCCGCTTGGCACGTTCAGCGAAGCCTCGATCGGCGTCGACATGGAAGGCACGGCACGCACCGCCGGCGGCATTTCGGTGACACCGCGCGACCTGGCGCGCGTCGGCGAGATGATGCGGCAAGGCGGGACAGTCAATGGCCGCCGCATCGTGCCGGAGGCCTGGGTGCGCGACACGGTCAGCACCGGCGGCAGCGCGGACGCCTGGCAGCGTGGCGCGATGCTGCCGCTGTTCCCAAAAGGCCGTTACCGCAACAAATGGTACCAGACCGGACATGAGAACGGCGCTTATTGCGGCATCGGCATCCACGGCCAGTGGCTCTATGTCGATCCCACGACCGAAGTCGTCATTGCCAAGATGTCGTCGCAGCCGGTGCCGGTCGACGATCCGCTCGATGCCGAGATTGTCGCGTTTTTCGAAGCGCTGAGCCGGACCGTCTGATCGCATTCTGGCCGCCACATTAGCGCGCGCTTTCCTGTGGACCCGCCGGCTTGATGGGAACGCGGCGGTTGGCGGACTGAGTGTCTGCGCCTATGGTCGCCGCTCTTTTCGAGAAGAGTGGGAATGACATGGCATCCGACATAAAGCGCATCGCAGCCATCATCGCCGCCGAGATCAAGGCGCGGCCCGAACAGGCGGCCGCGGCGATCGAACTGCTCGACGAGGGCGCGACGGTGCCGTTCGTGGCGCGTTACCGCAAGGAGGTGACCGGCGGGCTCGACGACACGCAGCTGCGCGACCTTGCCGAGCGGCTGGCCTATCTGCGCGAACTCGATGCCCGCCGCGACACCATCCTTGGTTCGATCCGCGAACAGGGCAAGCTGACCACTGAGCTCGAGGGCAAGATCGCCGCTGCCGCTACCAAGGCGGAACTCGAAGACATCTACCTGCCCTACAAGCCCAAGCGCCGCACCAAGGCCGAGATCGCCAGGGAGCGTGGGCTGGGGCCGCTGGCGGAAGCCATTCTTGCCAACCGTTCGCTGGTGCCTGCCGAGTTGGCGCTCGCCTATGTCACCGAGCAGGTGGCCGATGCCAAGGCGGCACTCGAAGGCGCGCGCGACATCCTGTCGGAACAGTTCGCCGAAAATGCCGATCTGGTCGGCAAGCTGCGCACTTACATGAAGGAACGCGCCTTCATGCGCGCCAGGGTGGTCGACGGCAAGCAGGAGGCCGGCGCGAAATTCTCGGACTATTTCGACCATGTCGAGCGCTGGGCAAATGTGCCGAGCCATCGCGCACTGGCCATGCTTCGCGGCCGCAACGAGGAGATACTGTCGCTCGACATCGAGGTCGATGCCGACGACACCTCGCCGGTGAAACCGGTCGAGCGGATGATCGCCAATGCCTATGCCATCGGCGCCAGCCTGCCGGGCGACCGCTGGCTGATGGACGTCGCCGGCTGGACCTGGCGTATCAAGCTTTCGCTGCACCTGACGCTCGATCTGATGCGCGACCTGCGCGAGCGGGCCGAGGAAGAGGCAATCCATGTCTTTGCCCGCAACCTCAAGGATCTGCTGCTCGCCGCGCCCGCCGGTTCGCGTGCCACGATGGGTCTCGATCCCGGCATCCGCACCGGCGTCAAGGTTGCCGTGGTCGACGGCACCGGCAAGGTGCTGACAACGACGACGGTCTATCCGTTCCCGCCGAAGAACGATGTGCGCGGCACGCAGGCCGAACTCGCCAAGCTCATCCGCCTGCACAAGGTCGAGCTGATCTCGATCGGCAACGGCACCGGCAGCCGCGAGACGGAAAAGCTGGTGGCGGACATGCTGTCCGACATGCCTTCCGATGGCGGGCCGAAGCCGCTCAAGGTGATTGTCAGCGAGGCCGGCGCCTCGGTCTATTCGGCTTCGGCGACGGCGGCGGCGGAATTTCCTGGTCTCGACGTATCACTGCGCGGCGCGGTCTCGATCGCGCGGCGGCTGCAGGATCCGCTGGCCGAACTGGTCAAGATCGAACCCAAGTCGATCGGCGTCGGCCAGTACCAGCACGATGTCGACCAGTACCGGCTCGGCCGCTCGCTGGAAGCAGTGGTCGAGGATGCGGTCAATGCGGTCGGCGTCGATCTCAACACCGCCTCGGCGCCGCTGCTGGCGCGTGTATCAGGTCTTGGCGCGTCGCTCGCCGACGCCATCGTCGCGCATCGTGATGCGACCGGCCCCTTCGCCAGCCGCAAGGACCTGCTCAAGGTGCCGCGGCTTGGACCGCGCGCGTTCGAACAATCCGCCGGCTTCCTGCGCATTGCCAATGGCAGCGAGCCGCTTGACGCCTCGTCGGTGCATCCGGAAGCCTATGGCGTGGCCAAGAAGATCGTCGCCGCCTGCGGCCGCGATGTTCGTTCGCTAATGGGCGACAGTGCCGCGCTGAAAGCGCTCGACCCGCGCGTCTTCGTCGACGAGCGTTTTGGCCTGCCGACGGTGCGCGACATCCTGGCCGAGCTGGAAAAGCCCGGCCGCGATCCGCGCCCCGGCTTCAAGACGGCGACCTTTGCCGACGGCGTCGACGACATCAAGGATTTGAAGCCCGGCATGCTCTTGGAAGGCACCGTGACCAATGTTGCCGCCTTCGGCGCCTTCGTCGATATCGGTGTCCATCAGGATGGGCTGGTGCACGTCTCGCAACTGGCCGACCGTTTCATCAAGGACGCGCATGAGGTGGTGAAGGCCGGCGACGTGGTGAAGGTGCGCGTCGTCGATGTCGACATCAAGCGCAAGCGGATTGCCCTTTCCATGCGTAAGGATGGCGGCGAGGGCGGCGCATCGAAAGGTGGGCCGCGCGACAATGGCGGCGGCAGGCCGGCGCCGCGCTCGCCAACGCCGCAGCGCCAGCCGGAGCGGCCGGCCCAGCAAGGCGCCTTCGGCGCGGCATTGGCGGATGCCTTGAAGCGGAAGTAGCTACCAGGCCAGAACAGCCGGCTCCTTCTCAAGCTGGCCCAGCAGCCAGTCGCGAAAACTGGCGACCGGCGGATGGCCGCGCTTGTCGTGCGGGACGACGAGGTAGTAGGCGCTGCGGCTTTGCATGGGCTGGCCGGGCGCGGGAACGAGTTGGCCGCGCTGTAGTTCGCCCGCGATCAGCAGCAGCGGCAACAGCGCGACGCCGAGGCCAGCCATGCAAGCCTGGGCGGCGGTGCCGAACTGTTCGAACTGCATTCCGGGTCCGGTCGGCGCGTTCAGGCCTTGGTGCTCGAACCATTCCGTCCAGGCGCCGGGGCGCGTTGCCATGTGCAGCAGCGGCAGGCGGCCGATGTCGGCTGCCGCGGCGATGGCGCGGCCAGCGAGGAAAGCGGGCGACACCACCGGCGCCACCGTTTCGCGCACCAGAAGCGTCGAGTCCGCTTCCGGCCAGTCCGGCAGGCCGTAATGGATGGCGGCATCCAGCCTCTCCCTGGCGAAGTCGAAACGGCCGACGCGGGTGACGAAGTTGATGGTGATGTCGGGGTTATTCTCGACGAAATCGGGGATCATCGGCATCAGCCAGCGCGTGCCAAAGGTCGGCAAAATGGCAAGGTTCAGGATGCCACTATGCCGATTGCTCATCAATCCGAGAGCGGCATCGCGCAATTGGCCAAGGGCTGACCGCACCGCCTCGGCGTAGGCTTCGCCCGCTGTCGACAGTCGGACATTGCGGCTGTCGCGCTCGAACAACCGGCGGCCGAACTGATCTTCGAGCAGTCTGATCTGTCGGCTGACCGCACCTTGGGTCAGATCCAGCTCCTGTGCGGCGGCGGTGAAACTGCCAAGCCGGGCCACCGCCTCGAAGGCGGCGAGGGCGCTGATGTTTGGCAAGAGGCGGCGCTGGACACTCATGATCCATTCCTAACGCTCATTGATCTGTGAAGCAATTTCGTTTGATTTTTTAAGCCCACGGGCCGATAAGCCGGGCTTCACCGTTTAAGGACCGAGAAGCCATGGCCGCCGACAAGAATGCATTCGTCTGGGAAGACCCGTTCCTGATCGAGAACCAGCTTTCGGAAGACGAGCGCATGGTGCGCGACGGCGCGGCGGCCTTCGCGGCCGACAAGCTGGCGCCACGCATCGAGGACGCCTATCTCAACGAAACCTTCGACACCGCGATCTTTCGCGAGATGGGCGATGCCGGCCTGCTCGGCATCAACATTCCGGAAGAATTCGGCGGGCTCGGCTCCACCTATGTGACCTACGGGCTGGTCGCACGAGAAGTCGAACGTGTCGATTCCGGCTATCGCTCGATGATGTCAGTGCAGTCGTCGCTGGTGATGTATCCGATCTATGCCTATGGCTCGGATGAACAGCGCAAGAAGTATCTGCCCAAGCTCGCCAGCGGCGAGTGGATCGGCTGTTTCGGCCTGACCGAGCCGGATGCCGGCTCCGACCCCGGCGGCATGAAGACACGCGCCGAAAAGACCGCCAACGGCTACAAGCTCTCCGGCTCCAAGATGTGGATTTCCAACGCGCCGGTCGCCGATGTGTTCGTCGTCTGGGCGAAGCTGAAGGGCGAGAACGGCAAGGACGAGATCCGCGGTTTCGTGCTGGAAAAGGGCATGAAGGGCCTTTCGGCGCCGAAGATCGGCGGCAAGCTGTCGCTGCGGGCGTCGATCACCGGCGAGGTGGTGATGGAAGGCGTCGAGGTCGGCGAAGACGCGCTGCTGCCCAACGCCAAGGGGCTCGGCGGCCCGTTCGGCTGCCTCAACCGGGCTCGCTACGGCATCTCATGGGGCTCGATGGGAGCGGCGGAAGATTGCTGGCACCGCGCCCGCCAGTATGGCCTCGACCGCAAGCAGTTTGGCAAGCCGCTGGCCGGCACGCAGCTCTACCAGAAGAAGCTCGCCGACATGCAGACCGAGATCGCGCTGGGATTGCAGGCTTCGTTGCGCGTCGGGCGGCTGCTCGATGAAGGCAAGATGGCGCCGGAGATGATCTCGATCGTCAAGCGCAACAATTGCGGCAAGGCGCTCGACATCGCCCGCCAGGCGCGTGACATGCATGGCGGCAACGGAATCCAGATCGGCTACCACGTCATGCGCCACGCGCAGAATTTGGAGACCGTCAACACCTATGAGGGCACGCATGACGTGCACGCACTGATCCTGGGACGGGCGCAGACGGGCATTCAGGCCTTCTTTTAAGCATTGGCTGGCAATCGCGACGGTGGCGACTGGCAGCGGAGATCCATCGCTGGGGCAATTCGCAAGCCTTCGTGATTGTGCAAGGCGTCTCCTTGCTTCGTCATCCTAGGGCGGAGCAAGGAGCGAAGCGACGCGGCGCAGACCCTAGGATCCATGCCGTAATATCTGTCGTAGAATGCAGCGGTTCAGAATGGCGCAAGGGTGCGCGAGATAACAAGATTTCACCGTTGTGGTGCTCGAAAGTCGCGGCATGGATCCTAGGGTCTCCGCGACGTCGCTTCGCGACTGCTGCGCCCTAGGATGACGAGGTGATGGAGGCTGTTAGCCAATTATAGGCGCGGTTGCGCGGTTCTTGCGTGCTTAAATTAGGTGCACCGCAACATCTGTGCTTGGAGAATGGCCGGCAGATGTGTCAGGGTTCGGCGAATTCATCTGAAACGCCGATCTCCGGGGCCCCATGGCAATTTTGGCAGCCGTCTACCACCTGACCCACTACAAATATGACCGGCCGGTGGTTCTCGGGCCCCAGATCATCAGGCTGCAGCCGGCACCGCATTCGCGTACCAAGGTGCTCAGCCACTCTTTGAAGGTCGAGCCGGCGAACCACTTCGTCAATTTGCAGCAAGACCCGTATGGCAACTTCCTTGCCCGTTTCGTTTTCCCGGAGCCGGTGAGCGAGCTGAAGATCGAGGTCGACCTCGTCGCCGACATGACGGTCTACAATCCGTTCGATTTCTTCGTCGAGCCCTCGGCCGAGGCGTTTCCGTTCGAGTACCCGGAAGAGATACGCGACGATCTCGCCATCTACCGCACGCCTGAGCCGGCGGGTCCGCTGCTCGCGGCCTTCCTCAGGACTGTCGAGCGCAGTGCTCCCAACACGGTCAATTTCCTCGTCGACCTCAATGCGAGGCTGCAGCGCGAGATCGCCTACATCGTGCGCATGGAGACCGGCGTGTTCTCGCCGGAGGAAACGCTGGCCGCCGGCAAGGGATCGTGCCGGGATTCGAGCTGGCTGCTGGTGCAGATCCTGCGCAATCTCGGCATCGCCGCGCGCTTCGTCTCCGGCTATCTGATCCAGCTGAAGCCTGACCTCATCGCGCTCGACGGACCGGCTGGCACCGCGGTCGACTTCACCGATCTGCATGCCTGGTGCGAGGTCTATCTCCCTGGCGCCGGCTGGATCGGCTTCGACCCGACCTCCGGCCTGCTGACCGGCGAGAGCCATGTGCCGCTCGCCGCGACACCGCATTTCCGCAATGCGGCGCCGATTTCCGGCATGGCGAGCTTTGCCAATGTCGAATTCGGCTTCGAGATGCGGGTCGATCGCATCGCCGAGCATCCGCGTATCACCAAGCCATTCTCCGATGAGAGCTGGCAAGCGCTCGATGCGCTCGGCAACAAGGTCGATGCAGCACTTGCGGCCGGAGACGTGCGGCTGACCATGGGCGGCGAGCCGACCTTCGTCTCGATCGACGATTTCGAGTCCGCCGAATGGAACACTGCCGCCGTCGGCCCGACCAAACGCGAAAAGGCCGATGCGCTGATCCGCAAACTGCGCGAGCGTTTTGCGCCGGGCGGTTTCCTCCACTATGGCCAGGGCAAATGGTATCCGGGTGAAAGCCTGCCGCGCTGGACCTTCTCGCTCTATTGGCGCGCCGACGGCCAGCCGGTGTGGAGCGATCCGTCGCTGATTGCGCGGGAAAAGAGTTCGGCCGATATCGGCCCACAGCAGGCCGAAAGCCTGCTGACAGCGATCGCTGGCGAGCTTGGCATCGACAAGACCATGGTCAGCGAAGCCTATGAGGATCCGGCCGAATGGCTCCTCAAGGAAGGCAAGCTGCCGGAAAATGTCGATCCGTCCAATTCCAAGCTCGAAGACCCGGAAGAACGCAGCCGCATGGCGAAAGTGTTCGAACGCGGGCTGACCAAGCCGTCGGGCTATGTGCTGCCGGTGCAGCGCTGGAACAGCCAGGCGTCGGGGCCACGCTGGCGTTCTGAAAAATGGAAGACGCGGCGCGGCCGGCTGTTCCTGGTGCCGGGCGATTCACCGGTCGGCTACCGCTTGCCGCTCGGCACACTGCCCTATGTGCCGCCGGCCCAGTTCCCCTACATCGTGCCCGTAGACCCGTCGCTGCCGCGTGGAGCGCTGCCGCCGCGTGAGGCGATCCTCCCCACCGCCGCGCCAGCCGAGTTGGAAGGCGCGGATGAAATGGCACGCCGCCAGCAGGCGGCGTCCTTTACAGCGGCGACTGGTCAGCAGGACCGGGTCGAACAAGAGATCACCGAGATCGGCGGCGCGGTGCGTACGGCGCTTTCGGTCGAGCCGCGTGACGGCCGGCTCTGCGTGTTCATGCCGCCGGTCGAGGCGCTGGAAGACTATCTCGAATTGGTCGCCGCCGCCGAGAACGCGGCGAAGGCGATTGGCCTACCAGTCCACATCGAAGGCTATGGCCCGCCGCATGACCCGCGCCTCAACGTCATCCGTGTCGCGCCCGATCCCGGCGTCATCGAGGTCAACATCCATCCGGCTTCCAACTGGCAGGATTGCGTGGCGACGACGACGGCGATCTACGAGGAAGCGCGGTTGACCCGGCTTGGCGCCGACAAGTTCATGATCGATGGCCGCCACACCGGCACCGGCGGCGGCAACCATGTCGTGGTCGGCGGCGCGACGCCAAATGACAGCCCGTTCCTGCGTCGGCCCGATCTGTTGAAGAGCCTGGTGCTGCAATGGCAGCGGCATCCCTCGCTATCCTATATGTTCTCCGGCCTGTTCATCGGCCCGACCAGCCAGGCGCCGCGCTTCGACGAGGCGCGTCACGATCTCGCTCTACGAGCTTGAGATCGCCATGGCGCAGGTGCCGCATCCCGATCAAGGCAACGCGCCGCTGCCGTGGCTGGTCGACCGGCTGTTCCGCAATCTTCTGACCGATGTCACCGGCAACACGCACCGCTCGGAAATCTGCATCGACAAGCTGTTCTCGCCGGATGGTCCGACCGGGCGGCTGGGCCTTGTCGAGTTCCGTGGTTTCGAGATGCCGCCCAATGCGCGCATGTCGCTGGCGCAACAGCTTCTCGTCCGCGCCATTATCGCCCGCGCGTGGAGAAACCCGCTCGACGGCCGTTTCGTGCGTTGGGGCACATCGCTGCACGACCGCTTCATGCTGCCGCATCATGTCTGGGCGGACTTTCTCGATGTGCTCGACGACCTCAAGCTTAACGGCTTCGAGTTCCGCCCAGAATGGTTCGACGCCCAGCTCGAATTCCGCTTTCCCTTCTGCGGCGAGGTCCAGCACGCCGGCATCAAGCTGGAACTCCGGCAGGCGCTGGAGCCGTGGCATGTCATGGGCGAGCAAGGCACGATCGGCGGCACGGTGCGCTTCGTCGATTCCTCGGTCGAACGGCTGCAGGTCAAGACCGAAGGCCTGAACCCGGAGCGCCACGCCATCGTCTGCAACGGCCGCATCGTGCCGATGAAGGTCACGGACAATCGCGAAGTGGCGGTGGCGGGCGTGCGCTTCAAGGCCTGGCAGCCGGCGTCGGGCCTGCATCCGGCGCTACCGGTCAACACGCCGCTGGTGTTCGACATCTATGACCGCTGGTCGGGCCGGGCGATAGGCGGCTGCGTCTACCATGTCGCGCATCCCGGCGGCCGCAACTACGACACTTTCCCGGTCAATGGCAACGAAGCGGAAGCACGGCGGCTCGCCCGCTTCGAACCGCGCGGCCACACGCCATCAGGCTATGTGCTGCGCGAGGAACAACCAGCGGAAGATTTCCCGATGACCCTTGACCTCAGGCGGCCGGCAAGACTCTGATCAGCAATGGCAAAGGGGAATCACAAAAGGATACGCGGCAAGCCGCAGATCCATAGCCTGCTGGAGCACTACCAGCCGATCGACGGCGTCGTCGACGAGATGGTCGACGCTGCGGGCAATCCCCGTCCGGTCTGGAAGCATTTCATCGAGGCGCTCGACGATCTTGGTGCCGAGAAGCTCGGCCAGCGTTTTGCCCGCGCCGACCAGTATCTGCGTGATGCCGGCGTCTACTACCGCGTCTACGACAAGGCCGGCGCCAATGAGCGCGAATGGCCGCTGGCGCATGTGCCCCTGCTCATCGAAGACGCCGAATGGGCCGCGATCAGCGCCGGGCTCGTCCAGCGCGCCGAACTGTTCGAGGAAACCATCGCCGATATCTACGGGCCGAACCGGCTCGTCGAAAAAGGCATCCTGCCGGCGGGATTGATCGCCGCCAGCCCTGAATATTTGCGACCTGTCGTGGGTGCCACGCCGGCCGGCGGCCATTACCTGCATTTCTGTGCCTTCGAACTTGGCCGCGGGCCAGACGGCCAGTGGTGGGTGTTGGGCGACCGTACGCAGGCGCCATCAGGCGCCGGCTTTGCGCTTGAAAACCGCGTCGCCACCACGCGTGCGCTGTCCGATATCTATGGCGAGATGCATGTGCACCGGCTCGCCGGCTTCTTCCGCCGTTTTCGCGACGCACTGATCGGCATGGCCAGGGAAAGCGACGGCCGCGTCGCCATATTGACGCCGGGACCACTCAACGAAACCTATTACGAACACGCCTATATCGCCCGCTATCTCGGCATCATGCTGCTCGAGGGCGAGGATTTGACCGTCTCCGGCGGCAAGCTGATGGTGCGCACCGTTTCCGGCCTGATGCCGATCAGCGTGCTGTGGCGGCGGCTCGATGCCGCCTTCGCCGATCCGCTCGAACTGCGTTCGGATTCGCAGATCGGCACGCCGGGGCTGGTCGAGGCGATCCGGCAAGGGGCGGTTTCCACCGTTAATGCGTTGGGCTCCGGCCTGATGGAGACTCGGGCGCTGCTCGCCTTCCTGCCCAAGATTTCACGCGCCCTGCGGGGTGAGGAGTTGTTGCTGCCGAGCGTCGCGACATGGTGGTGCGGGCAAGCGACCGAACGCGCCCATGTGCTGGCCAATATCGACCGCATGGTGGTCGGCCCGGCGCTGTCGACAAGGCTTGCCTTCGAGGATGATGGCCAGACCACGCTCGGCTCCGCCTTGTCGGCCGGGGAGCGGGCCGAGCTGGTGGCGCGCATCGAACGCGATGGTGGCGCCTTCGTCGGCCAGGAAGCGGTGACGCTGTCGACGACGCCGGTCTTTGTCGGCGGCTGGCTGGAGCCGCGGCCGGCGAGCCTGCGCGTCTACCTGGCGCGCACGCCCGACGGCTGGACGGTGATGCCGGGCGGGTTTGCCCGGGTCGGCCTGTCGCTCGACCCGACGGCGATCGCGATGCAGCGCGGCGGTCAGGCGGCGGACGTCTGGGTGGTCAGCGACAAGCCGGTGGAGCGCGAGACACTGCTGCCGCAGGAGGGCGACAGCTTCACGCGCACCAGGCCTGGCAGCCTGCCCAGCCGCGCGGCGGAAAACCTGACCTGGCTCGGCCGCTATATAGAGCGCTCGGAAGACACGGTGCGCATCCTGCGCGCCTACCATGTGCGGCTGGCCGAGACATCCGACCCCGATATGCCGTTGCTGGCCGACATCAGGGACTATCTCGAACCGTTCGGCATCGACGTCGAGACGGCGATCCCGTCCGGTCTGATCGGCACGCTCGACAGCGCCGTCTACAGCGCCGGCCAGATCCGCGACCGCTTCTCGCCCGATGGCTGGCTGGCGCTGAAGGACCTGTCGAAGACCATCCACCAGTTCGCAACGACCGTGGCGCCGGGCGACGACGCGACACGGGCGATGACGGTGATCCTGCGCAAGCTCGCAGGGTTTTCCGGCCTGCTGCACGAGAACATGTACCGCTTCGCCGGCTGGCGCTTCCTCGAGATCGGCCGGCGGCTGGAACGCGGCATCCAGATCGCCCGTACGCTGTCCCGGCTGACCCGCGCCAAGGCGCCGGACGGCGCGCTCGACATGATGCTGGAGATCGGCGACAGCGTCATGACCCACCGCCGGCAATATCCGGTGCAGACCGGCCGGCGCACCGTGATCGATCTTCTGGCGCTCGATCCGCTCAATCCGCGCTCCATCCTGTTCCAGTTGGAAAGGCTGAAGACCGAGATCGGGCTGTTGCCATCGGTCGGCGGCGAGGGGCACATGTCGCCGGCGGCGAAGGAGATCCTGCAGCTCAACACCGCCATCGCCATCAAGGAGCCATCGGACATGACGGCAAAGGCGCTGGACGAACTCGCCTATGAAATAGGCGGTCTCTACAACAGCCTCGCCAAAGCCTATTTCGGCTAGAGCAATTCCAGGAAAAGTGTGAATCGGTTTTCCGTCCGGAATTGCGTCAAAACAAAGAGTTAGGCAGGTTCCGCAAAAGTGCCGCGCGGTTTTGCAGCAAGAACCTGCGGCAAGCAAGAAAAGTAAGCATGCTCTACGACATCAGGCTTCATCTCCATTACGATTATGCAGCGGCGGCTGGTGGCGGCCGCCATCAGATTCGCGTGCTGCCATCGACGATATCAGGCGTGCAGCGCGTCATCGCGGCATCCCTGTCTTTCACCCCGGCACCCAATGAACGGTCGGATTTTTCGGACTTCTTCGGCAACAACGTCACCTCGATCGCCTTTCGCGATGCGCATGACGCACTCGACATAAGGATGAGCGCACGCGTTTCGGTGTCGCGGCCCGAGCCCGGGCTCGACGTGTCGCCCGATATAGGGCGGCTCAGGCAGGAGCTGGCCGCGGTGCGGTCGTTGGCGTCAGCGTCACCACACCACTTTCTGGCGGGAAGCGCTCACTCCGGCATCGATGCGGCGATCACCGCCTACGCACGAGAGAGCATCGCCGGCTCGGCCGCCGGTACGGCAATGAACCTGTGCAACCTTATTCACCGCGATTTCACCTATGACGGTGACGCAACCACGGTGCGGACCCGGGCCAGCGATGCCTTCAAGCTGAAGCGCGGTGTCTGCCAGGACTTTTCGCACATCATGATCGCCGGGTTGCGCGGGCTCGGCATTCCGGCCGGCTATGTCAGCGGCTTTCTGCGCACCATCCCGCCCAAGGGCAAGCCCCGGCTGGAAGGCGCCGATGCCATGCATGCCTGGGTCAAGGTCTGGTGCGGACGCGACGCCGGCTGGCAGGAGTTCGATCCGACCAATGGCATGCGGGCCAGCAACGACCACATCACAGTCGGCTACGGCCGTGATTATTCCGACGTGGCGCCGATCGTCGGCGTGCTGAAAACCACCGGCGGACAGGTCGGCGAGCAGGCTGTCGACGTCATTCCGGTCGCGCTCGAAAAGGCGTGAAAACGGGCTAAGCACGCGCCAAGCGTTCCGCCGCTGCAATTTCTGCGTGGACTTAAGCGACTTCTCAAACATCGAAGGCGCCGCTAATCTCTATTCGTTTCGAGGGGATTGTTTTGCTAAAGCGCGTGGGCGCGGGGTCTTGTAATTGAAAGCGGTCAGCGTCGTCATTCCTGCCCATAATGCGGCGAAAACCATCGCCACCACGCTGGCGTCGCTCGCCGGTGAGGCCGAGGTCATTGGCGAGGTCCTGCTGGTCGATGATGCATCGACCGATAACACGGCTGACGTGGCACGGCAGGCTGCGGCGCAACTCACCTTGCCGCTGCGTGTGCTGCCGGCCGGCTGCCGCGACGCCGGTGGCGCTCGCAACGTAGCGTTGGCGCAGGCGCTCCAGCCGTGGGTGTATCTGATCGACGCAGACGATTTGCATCTCCAGGGCGGATTGCGCGCGCTGCTCCGTCAGGCGGACGCCCAGCCGCATGTCGACATGATCGTGGGCGCCTACCGGCGACGGGTAAACGGCGAGGATCGGCAGATCAAGGTGCCGAACGGCTATCAGGCCGCATGCCTGGCAAATGCTTCGGCCTATGTGAAAGGCGATATACGCTCCGTCGCCGTGGGCAGCGTTCTGGCATCCCGGCAACTGATCGGCGAGACGCGGTTTCCCGTGGGCCTTGCCTATGACGAGGACACGCTGTTCTGGGCGCGGCTGATGTGCAAGGCATCGCTGGGCATGATTCCGCAACCGGTCATGGTCTATGAGGTTTCGCCGTCCCGTTCCGACGACCGCTTTGCGATCAACCCGGTGCGGCGCTTCCTGGAGTGGCGCCGCCAATTGCGCACGCTCACCGATTGCGGAATCCCGATGTCGGCCCTCAAGACCAGGGAGGGGCTTGTCGCCCTGAAGATTGCCCGTGTTCACTATGCGCGAGGCAACCTTGGGATGGCGGCACGCTTCCTGGCGGTGGCTGCGGCCGCGCCGAAGCGAAAGTCGGACGCTTGGCGGTGTGTCCGCTACAAGGTGAAGATATGGTCCCGGCGCAGGTTTTCCGGGTCGGGAGTCTGCCTGCAAGACGCTCTATGACAGCCAAGCCGGACCTGGCGGTTGTCGTAATTGGATGCCGAGCCCCGGCCAGTATAGTCGGTTCAGTCAAATCTCTTCTCGACCAGGGCATTCCCCTCGAGATCTTGGTGGTCAACTCTGGCGGAGGGGATGCGAAGTCACTTCTGGATGATGCCGGTATCGATGTGCCGGTGATTGAAATCGCCTATCGGGTATTCGTTGGGGCTGCGCGCAATGTCGGGATCGCCGCCACCACCGCGCCCTTTGTCGCATTCCTTGCGGACGATTGCCTTGCTTGCCCGGGTTGGGCCGAAGCACGAATACGTCATCACTCCGCAGGAGCTGCCACGGTTTCGAGCGCGATATCGAACAGCCATCCCCGCAGTCCGGTTGCCTGTGCCGCATATCTCGCTCTGTTCGCCCGCCGTCTTCCCGGCCTGCCCGCAGAATTGGCGCTGCGCTACGGCGTTTCCTTCCACCGCCGGCTCTTCGAGGAATACGGCCTCTTCGACGAATCGATGCGGGTTGCCGAGGACACCGAATTTCTCGCACGGCTGCCATCGGAGCTTGAGCCGGTCTGGGAACCAGATGTCAGAACTATCCATCGGAACGACACGCGATTGCGTGGTTTGCTCCGCGACCAGTATAGCCGCGGTCATCGCAGTGGCGCCTATTACGTCGGGACGACGAGGGCCAAGCCCTTTCGACTTGCCCGCAATAATTTCAGAGACCGGAGGCAGATTCGAAAACTGGCAAGGATCGGGCTTTCCGGACCAGAGTTGACCTTCGCCATGCATTCAATGCCGATCTTGACGCTGGCCTTGTTTGCAAAATCTCTCGGCATCTATTTCGGCGCTCGCGATCGCTTGAAAAGTGAACGGAAAACACCGGGATGATCTCTAGCCATATGAAGCAAAGGCGCTGGCGGCGCGGCAGATTGTTCTGGACGCGTCAGAGAACGATCGCGGTTTTCAGCTATCGTTATGATGCGCATCTGGTGCCTGACCTCCTCGCCAATCTGGACCCAATCGTTGATGGCTGGATCGCCTTCGACGACCGCAAGGGGCAGGGAATTTTCAGCAGCGAGACGCAGCGGCGGCGACTGTTGCTCGAATCGGCTCGCGACGCGGGGGCCGACTGGATTCTGGCCATGGATCCCGATGAACGGCTGGAACGGGCGGCCGCCGATCGCATTGGGCAGCTAACAAGCCGCCGCGGGCGAATTGCTTGGGGGTTCAGACTCCGCGAAATGTATTCGCCAACGGATTACAGGATCGACGGCCGGTGGGGTGGGAAAGTACAGCATCGGCTTTTTCGAGCCTACGATCCCTTGGACTATCGGTCCAGCGATCTGCATGGACCTTGGTACCCTGCTGACGTTGGCTTCAGAGAGAAAGACACCGGTCTCAACCTATACCATCTGAAGATGATAGAGCCCAGGCGCCGGTACGGCCGACAAGCTCTCTACAAGCATCTCGACCCCAAACATGAGATGCAGGACATCGGCTACGATTATCTTACCGACGAGACGGATGCTCGCTTCGAGAGAATCGCACCGGGTCATGAATACCATCCGCCGCATGTCGATGATGGCCAGATGTGGATGGCCGATCTCGCCGCCGAGGGCAAAAGATAGCATTTCATAGGCTGTTCGGAACCGGCGGACGATCCGTTGCTTATCTTCGGATAATCCGGTGGAGTGGACATGCTGGACAAATCAGAGGCGCATTTTGGTCGGCCGATTGTAGGGGAAGACCATCCACGGCGAATGGCGCAGATCTCGGCCAGGGACGCCGCACTGACCTATGTCAGCGATGCCGAGCCCGGCATCCGGCGGCTGAGGACAGGCACGGGATTTTCCTACAAGGGACCGAACGGGAAGCCAGTCTCGGATGCCGCCAGCGCGCGTATCGAGGCGATCGTCATTCCGCCGGCCTGGACGGATGTCTGGATCTCGGCTGATGCCAACGGACATATCCAGGCGACCGGAAGGGATCAGCGGGGGCGTAAACAGTACCGCTATCATCCGCAATGGGCCGAAGAACGCGATGGCGCCAAATATTCAAGCCTCGTCGCTTTCGCCGAAAACCTGGCCAAGCTGCGGCGCACGATAGACAGCGATTTGCGCCGTCATGGCCTGCCGTTCGAGCGCGTCGTCGCCGCGGTCGTCTGGCTGCTCGACAACACGATGATCCGCGTCGGCAATGCCGCCTATGCGCGCGACAACAAGAGCTTCGGCCTGACGACATTGCGCGACCGCCATGTCGACATCAAGGGATCGAGCCTGCGTTTTGCCTTCAAGGGCAAGTCCGGCAAGGAATGGAGACTGAAGCTGGTCGACCGCCGCATCGCCGGGATCGTGCGGGGCGCGCAGGATCTGCCGGGCCAGAAGCTGTTCCAGTATCTCGACGAGGACGGCAACAGGCGCCCGGTCCGTTCCGACGACGTCAATCGCTACATCCGGGGCGCTGCCGGCGATGCGTTCAGCTCCAAGCATTTCCGCACCTGGGGCGGCACCATCCATGCCGCGTCGCTGTTTGCGCAGACGGAGTTGCCCGAAGTCCAAGCCCAGCAAAAGCGGGTGATGAACAGCGTCATCGATAGAGTGGCCGAGCGGCTGGGCAACACGCGCGCCGTCTGCCGCAAATGCTATATCCATCCGCAGGTTTTCGAGGCCTGGTCGCAGGGACGGTTGCTGGCCGAAATGGCGGAGGCCAACAAGCGCAAGCGGTCCATAGAAGGTCTCGATGACGAGGAAGCGCTCGTGTTGAGATGGTTGAGAACGCACGAAGGGTGACACGCAACAATTGGCGGTCGTCATGTCCGATTTTTTTATCGACGCCGTGTCGGGATCGGTCCTACTGTTTCGTCCTTTGATACAGAAAAGGACCAACCATGCTCTACGCCATCCTCTGCTATGCCTCCGAAGACGTCGTCAGCTCCTGGAGCAAGGCGCAGGACGATGAAGTCATGGCCAATCTCCTCAATGTTCAGGACAAGTACGCCAAGGCCGGCCGGCTCGGCCCGGTAGCGCGGCTTTTGCCGACGACGGCGGCGACGACGCTGCGGAAGGTCAAGGGCGAGTCGGTAGTCATCGATGGGCCGTTCGCCGAGACCAAGGAGCAGTTCCTCGGTTTCTACACGCTCGAATGCGCCGATCTCGACGAGGCCGTCGAATTCGCGCGTGAGCTCTCCGAGGTCAACCCGAGCGGTGGGTCCTATGAGATCCGGCCAGTGTCGGTGTTCAATCCCACCAAGGTGGCCGTATGACCGAACTGGCCTGGATCAGCTCCGCGATCAGCTCTGCCCGCCCGCAGGCGATGGGCGCGCTGCTGCGCTATTTCCGCGATCTCGATACGGCGGAGGAGGCTTTCCAGGATGCGTGCCTCAGGGCACTGAAGAACTGGCCGCAGAACGGGCCGCCGCGTGATCCGGCGGCCTGGCTGATCTTTGTCGGTCGCAACAGCGGCATCGATGCGGTGCGCAAGCGCGCCAAGCAGGCGCCGATGCCGGAAGAGGACCAGATCTCCGATCTGGAAGATGCCGAGAGCGATATTGCCGAGCGGCTGGACGGCGCGCATTACCGCGACGACATATTGCGGCTCTTGTTCATCTGCTGCCATCCCGATCTGCCGGCAACGCAGCAGATTGCGGTCGCGCTGCGCATCGTCTCCGGTCTCACCGTCAAGCAGATCGCGCGCGCGTTTCTGGTCGGCGAGAGCGCCATGGAGCAGCGCATCACCCGCGCCAAGGCGCGCATTGCCGATGCCGGCGTGCCGTTCGAGACGCCGGGTGCGGTCGAACGCTCTGAACGGCTCGCGGCGGTAGCGGCGATGGTCTACTTGATCTTCAACGAGGGCTATTCGACCAACAGCGGCGAGGCGCCGGCCCGTGCGCCGCTGTGCGAAGAGGCGATCCGGCTCGCCCGGCTGCTGCTTCGGCTGTTCCAGACCGAGCCCGAAATCATGGGGCTGACGGCGCTGCTTTTGCTACAGCATGCGCGCGCGCCGGCCCGCTTCGGCGAAGATGGCGAGATCGTTCTGCTCGAGGACCAGGATCGCGGCCTGTGGAGCCGCAAGATGATCGACGAGGGGCTGGCCCTTGTCGACAAGGCATTGCGCCATCGCAAACCCGGTCCCTACCAGGTGCAGGCGGCGATCGCCGCCCTGCATGCCCGGGCCGAGAAGGCCGAGGACACCGACTGGGTGGAGATCGACCTGCTCTACGGTTTGCTCGAACAGATGCAGCCGTCACCGGTCATCACGCTCAACCGCGCGGTGGCGGTTTCGAAGGTACGCGGCCCAGAGGCGGCGCTTGCCATGATCGAGCCGCTGGAGCCGAGGCTTACCGGCTATTTCCACTTCTTCGGCCTCAAGGGCGGGCTGCTGATGCAGCTTGACAGGGGTGAGGAAGCGCGGGTCGCCTTCGATCGCGCCATCGCGCTTGCCAACACGGCGGCGGAAGCGGCCCATATCCGCATGCATATCGACCGCTTGATGAAAGACGGTGCCGTGCGCACGCCGGCGAAAAAGGCCAACTGAGCCGCCTCCGCCCGTCTGGCTCAATCGGCTCTGGCTCAATCGTGTAATTTGGGCTTGGACCATGCCGGGGTGGCGAATTTCCCCTGAAACGAGTAAGGCCACGCCATGACTGCGCCTGGAGTGCCTTCCGGCAAACGGGCGACATGGCGCGAGGCTTTGACCCGACGCCATATGATGGGATCTGAAAGGGACAAAAATGACCATAGCGAAGGAAACGGCTGAGCTTCTGGCGAAACTGGGTGTGGCCAAGGATGCACTTGTCGGCGGCGACCTCATCGTGCGCAGCCCGGTGACGGGCGAAGAGATTGCCGCGCTGAAGACGATTTCGCCCGCCGATGCGGCCAAGACCATCGATGCCGCGCACAAGGCGTTCCAGTCCTGGCGGATGGTGCCGGGTCCCCGGCGCGGCGAACTGGTGCGGCTGCTTGGTGAGGAACTGCGTGCGCACAAGACCGAGCTTGGCCGGCTGGTGTCGATCGAGGTCGGCAAGATCCCGTCCGAGGGCCTCGGCGAAGTGCAGGAGATGATCGACATTTGCGATTTCGCCGTCGGTCTGTCCCGGCAATTGTATGGCCTGACCATCGCCACCGAGCGTCCGGGCCATCGCATGATGGAAACCTGGCATCCGCTGGGCGTCGTCGGCGTCATTTCGGCCTTCAATTTCCCGGTCGCAGTGTGGTCGTGGAATGCGGCACTGGCGCTGGTCTGCGGTGATGCGGTGGTGTGGAAGCCGTCGGAGAAGACGCCGCTGACCGCACTTGCCTGCGAGGCGATCTTCAAGCGCGCGGTGAAGCGTTTCGGCACTGATGCGCCGCAGGGCCTGGCGCCGGTGCTGATCGGCGACCGCGCCGTCGGCGAAATCCTGGTCGACCATCCCAAGGTGCCGCTGGTTTCGGCCACCGGCTCGACGCGCATGGGCCGGGATGTCGGCCCACGCCCGGCCAAGCGCTTTGCCCGCGCCGTGCTGGAATTGGGTGGCAACAATGCCGGCATCGTCTGCCCGACCGCCGACCTCGACATGGCGCTGCGCGCCATTGCCTTTGGCGCCATGGGCACGGCCGGCCAGCGCTGCACGACGTTGCGCCGCCTGTTCGTGCATGAGAGCGTCTATGACGCGCTGGTTCCGCGCCTGAAGAAGGCGTATGAGAGCGTTTCGGTCGGCAATCCGCTGGAGACGTCCTCGCTGGTCGGACCGCTGATCGACAAGGCGGCGTTCGATGCCATGCAGAAGGCGTTGAAGGAAGCGGCCGCCCATGGCGGCAAGGTGACCGGCGGTACGCGGGTCGAGAACGGCCACCCGGATGCCTATTATGTGCATCCGGCGCTGGTCGAAATGCAAAGCCAAGTCTCGCCGGTGACCGAAGAGACCTTCGCGCCGATCCTCTATGTGATGAAATATTCCGATTTCGACGCGGTGCTCGACGAACACAATGCGGTGGGTGCGGGCCTGTCGTCGTCGATCTTCACGCGCGATTTGCAGGAATCCGAGCGCTTCCTCGGCGTCGACGGTTCGGACTGCGGCATCGCCAACGTCAATATCGGCACGTCGGGAGCCGAGATCGGCGGTGCTTTCGGCGGCGAAAAAGAAACCGGCGGCGGCCGCGAAAGCGGCTCCGATGCGTGGAAGGCCTATATGCGGCGCGCCACCAACACGGTGAATTATTCCAAGGCGCTGCCGCTTGCCCAGGGCGTCTCGTTCGACATCGATTGAGAACGCCGAGTCTGCTCAAGGTCAGTGTCGGTGAAGCCCGCGAGCATCAATTGACACAAGTTGAGGGCGTACATGCCGCAGTGACGCTGGACAGCCTCTGACGCTTGTCCAGCGTCGGTTTTTCGTAACGCTTTTTCATGGCAGGTCCCTCTCCAATCATAACGCCGCGCATGGCGGCAACTTGAGTGCTAGCGGCCATCGCGGATTCCTGCATCCCCCGCATGGGGGATGCCGGACCGGTCAGCCGCCTGTCGTCGAACCAAAGGCTTCGGTGAAGGCGGCATCCATGATGGCGAGCTTCACCGCCTGGGCGGTCATGTATTCCTGGTAGAAATCGGGCGACATCCACATCACCGAATTGCCGCGTTGGCCGAGCCAACCGATGCTGCCGAGGTCTTCGGCATCGCGCAGCTTGCGCGCCAGATGGGTTCGAGACAGTTTCAGCCATCTGGCGAAATCACCGATCGACACGATACCCGTCGGGATTCGATCGAGGCCGGCATGATCAGGATCGACGCCCGCTATCAGCCAGTCCATGACGACGCCACCATTGTTGAGCCAGGTGAACAGGGAAAAGGTCTGCCTGGGTTCACGCACCGGATTGGACGAGAGCAAGCCATCGGCAATCCGTGGCTGCACCATGGCGAGTGCGTCCGGCCGGGCCAGGAACGGGGCCAGGCGGTTCGCTCCGTCGAGACTGTCCAGCGTGTGCAGATGCGCCATCAGCCAGAGGGTCACCGGCTCCAGCGAGGCCGCCGACGGCTGTAGGGGGCGGATGCGGCCGTCCTGTGTCGCTGGCGCATACTCGATGAAACCGTAGTGCAGCATTTCCTTGATGAAGGCGTCGGCGGTGTTGCGGCTGGCCACGGCATGGTGCCGGATCACGTCGATGAAACGCGCCGCTGTCAGTTCCTTGCGATAGTCGTCAGGCTCGCGCCTGAAAAACAGGGCAAGGCCGATATGGGCCATCAGCCAGCGTTGCTGCGTGGCGAACACCGAGGAAAGCCGCGGGTTCGTCTCGTAGGTCTGGTTCATCGCCTGCGCCTGGACGCGAACATAGCGATGCAATCCCGGATGAGCGGCAATTTCTTCCAATGTGAGCGCCATTCTCCCCCGCTGCGATAAGCCCCCTTGCCGCGAAGACGCAAGGACACATTTTCAGCCTTCGGCGCCCATGTCCAGATATCGGCGGTCAATAGTGGGTGAATGTGTACAATGGGCAAAAATCGTGGGGGCGATTCATTGCCTCGGGGGATGCAGAACCAACTTATCTACTTGTTCTGACGCAATTTCAGACGGAAGACGCGCTTCACGGTTTGCCCTCGCGCGGCACTGCTCAGCCACCGCCTTGCAACGGCGGAAAACAGGCTTCGAAGGCGCTGTCGACGACGGCCAGCTTGGCGGCCTGGACGGTCATGTATTCCTCGTAGAAGCCGTGCGACACCCACATCACCGAATGGCCACGCTGGCCAAGCCAGCCGATGCTGCCGAGTTCCTCGGCGGTGCGCAGTTTGCGGCCGAGATGGGTCCGCGACAGCTTGAGCCATTTGGCGAAGTCGCCGATCGACACCACGCTGGTCGGAATCCGCTCCAGGCCGGCGTGGTCGGGATCGATGCCGGACATCAGCCAGTCCATGACGATGCCGCCATTGTTGAGCCAGATGAACAGGGAAAAGGTCTGGTTGGGTTCGCGCACCGGCTTTGACGCAAGCAGGCCGTCAGCCACCAGCGGCTGCAGCGTCGCAAGCATGTCGGGCCGGTCCAGGTATCTGGCCAGCCGCTCGCCGCCATCGATATGGTCAAGCGTGCGCAGATGGGCGATCACCCAGCCGGTGAATCTCTCAATGGTGGCCGCTGTCGGTTGCAGGGGATGCGTGCGGCCGTCGCCGCCCGCTACATACTCGGCGATGTTGTAATGCAGCATCTCCTTGATGAAAGCGTCCGCCGTGTTGCGGCTGGCCACGGCGTTCTTGTGCACGACCTCGATGAAACGCGATACCGTCAGCTCCTTGCGGCGGTCGTTCGGGTCGCGCCTGAAGTGCATGGCAAGGCCGACATGGGCCATCAGCCAGCGCTGCTGCGTGGCAAAAATGGCAGCCAGCCTGGGGCTTTCTTCATAGATCTGGATCAACGCCAGCGATTGCTCCTGAACGAAGCGATGCAACGCCGGATGGCCGGCAATATCTTCCAAATTCAGCGCCATCCTCCTGCTCTTTCGAGTCAACTCCAGCAGCGTAGTTTCGTTGCTCATTTTCCAGCCTTCAACACTTGTGTCCAGAGGTACCAAATGCCCAGAACTGGACCGGTCAAAGTGCGACAGGTTGGCGGCGCAACTTGCTAACCAATTGCTATAGCTTCGAAAACCCCTCCCAATGATAGTCAGCCGAACAGCCGCAGGTCGAATTGACCTTCAGCAGGGCCAGGCATAGTTTCCGCGTCATCCGAGGGGCGGGGGCATGCCTTTCGGACATGAATTCGAGAAACGGCGGCAAAGACGAGCGATCAGAGATCGCCCGGCGGCGAAGCCTTGCCCGCATGTACCTCGAATTACGAGTGGCTGGGTGAAGTATAGAAGCAAGATCGCGTTTGGCAAACATGCCAAAGGCCTGCCCGTTTCCTGCAGGCCCGGGGTGCGTGGTGGGTGGTCCGCCATGCTCGCCGCTTCGATATGTCTAGGGCTCCCCGCCGGTGCGTTCGCTGAGACCGCCAGCCAGATCACGCCGCCAAGTTTCCGGCCGCCGCCGCAGACCAACATGGCGGGCGTTACGATCCCGGAAGGATCGGGTCTCGAGGCGCCGGCGGGCGCCGAGAAGCTGAAGGTCAAGCTCAGGGATGTCAGTGTCGAGGGCGGCCTGCCCGACATGGCCGAGGCAACGCGCAAGATCGTTGCGGGTATCGCCCATCGCACGGTGACGGCGGCGGAAGTCTTTGCCGCGGCGCGCGCGCTGGAGACCGAATATGGCCGGGCCGGCTACGCTCTGGTTCGGGTCGTGCTGCCGGCGCAGAAGCTCAACGACGGCGCAAGGCTCGGGCTCGTCGTCATCGACGGCTATCTCGAGCGGATCGACACCCGCAACCTGCCCGAGCGCATACGCGGACGGTCGAGGCAACGCTGGCGCCGCTGGTCGGGCAAAAAAGCATCAAGCTGTCGGCGATCGAGCGCAAGCTGCTTCTGGCCGGCGACACGCCGGGCGCCAGGACAGCCAGCCGCCGGCGAAACCCAAGCGCTGGTCGAGGACCCGCGTCTCGACAGCCCTGCCTTCTGCCAGAATATCGGCGAGATCGCGGCTGTCTGCAGCGCTGGATCGGTGCAATAGGACGCTGCTCGGCGGCGTTCATTCACCCGGTTGTGGGCGTAGCGTCCGCAGGCGTGGCATCGCCAAGCGCCACTGCCGGCACCAGCGACCGAAACGGTCGACATAGATGTAGATAACCGGCGTCGTGTAGAGGGTCAGGACCTGGCTCAGGATCAGGCCACCGACGATGGCGATGCCGAGCGGCTGGCGCAGTTCGGCGCCTTCGCCAAGGCCGATCGCCAGCGGCACGGCGCCGAACAATGCCGCCATGGTCGTCATCATGATCGGGCGGAAGCGCAGCAGGCATGCCTGGTAGATGGCCTCATGCGCCGGCTTGTTCTCGTTGCGCTCGGCGGCCAGCGCGAAGTCGATCATCATGATGGCGTTCTTCTTGACGATGCCGATCAGCAGGATGATGCCGATCAGCGCCATGATCGAGAACTCGATGTTGAACAGGGTCAGCGCCAGCAAGGCGCCGACGCCGGCCGACGGCAAGGTCGACAGAATGGTCAGCGGGTGCGCGTAGCTTTCGTAGAGAATGCCGAGCACGACATAGACGGCGATCAGCGCGGCAAGGATCAGCAGTGGCTGGTCGGAGAGCGAGTCCTGGAAGACGCGCGCCGTACCCTGGAAACTGCCATGGATGGTGGCCGGCATGCCGATGCGGTCGGCGGCCGCGTTGATGGCCGCGACGCCGTCGCTGAGCGCGACGCCCGGCGCCAGGTTGAACGACAGGGTGGTGGCGACGAACAGACCCTGGTGGTTGACCGACAGCGGCGTGCTGCCGGGACCGTAATGCGCAACGGCCGACAGCGGCACCATGGTCTCGGCTCCGGTGCTGACCGCCGAACCGGTCGAGGCCGCCGTCTTGCCGGTGCTGGTGATGGAATTGTTGGCCTGGTTGCGCGCGGCGTCGGCGGCGACCGATTGGGCGCTGGTGGACTTGCCTGATACAGCGAATGTGCCGGCCACCGCATTGCTCGACTGCGATCCACCAACCGATCCGCCCGATGTGCTGACATAGACTTTTTTCAGCGCATCGGGGTTCTGCCAGTATTGCGGCGCCACCTCCATGATCACGTGGTACTGGTTGCGCTGGACATAGATGGTGGACACCTGGCGTTGGCCGAAGGCGTCGTAAAGCGTGTTGTCGATCTCGCTGGCTGATATGCCGAGGCGCGTTGCGGTGTCGCGATCGATGGTGACGTCGGCTTCCAGGCCCTTGTTCTGCTGGTCAGAGTTGACGTCGGTGAGCCTGGGTTCGGTTTGCAGCGCTGCGGCCAGTTTCGGCGCCCACTCCGCCAGTTCGTCGAAACTGTCGCCTTGCAAGGTGTACTGGTACTGCGCGTTCGACTGCCGCCCGCCGACGCGGATATCCTGCACCGCCTGCAGGAAGAGCGTGGCGCCCGGCACCACAGCCAGTTTGGGCCGCAGCCTGGCGATGACCTTATCGACGGAGATCTTGCGCTCGGCCAGCGGTTTCAGCGACACGAACATGGAACCGGAATTGGTCTGGCCGCCGCCGGTAAAGGCGACAGCGGCATCGACGGCCGGATCCTTGCTGACGATGCCGGCGAACTGGGTGAGCTTCTGCGACATCGACTGGAACGAGGTTGCCTGGTCGGCCTGGATCGAGCCCGTCAGCCGTCCCGTGTCCTGCTGCGGGAAGAAGCCCTTGGGGATGGTGACATAGAGGTAGCCATTGAGGCAGAGCGTTGCCGCCAGCACCGCCATGATCAGCAGCGGATTGTCGAGTGCCCAGGATAGCGACCGGCGGTAGAAGCCCAGCATAGCCTCGAAGACACGTTCGCTGAAGCGGTAGAGCCGGCCATGTTCACGCTGTCCCTCGGGGCGCAGCAGGATCGAACACATCATCGGCGTGGTGGTCAGCGAGATGACGAGCGAGACCAGGATCGCCGCCGACAGCGTGATGGCGAATTCGCGGAACAGCCGTCCGACGATGCCGCCCATCAGCAGGATCGGGATGAAGACGGCGATCAGCGACAGGCTCATCGACAGCACGGTGAAGCCGACCTCCTGGGAGCCCTTGATGGCCGCCTCCATGCGGCCCATGCCGGAAGCGGTGTGGCGGGCGATGTTTTCGAGCACGACGATGGCGTCGTCGACGACGAAACCGGTGGCCACCGTCATCGCCATCAGCGACAGATTGTCGATGCTGAAGCCGAGCAGGTACATGACGCCAAGCGTGCCGACCAGCGACACCGGCACGGCCACGATCGGCACCAGCGCCGAGCGCACGTCGCGCAGGAAGGCGAAGACGACGAGGATCACCAGGCCGATAGCGATCATCAGCGTCTGCGCGACCTCGCTCAGCGAAGCGCGGATGGTGGTCGAGCGGTCGACCGCCAGCGACAGGTCGATGGCCGGCGAGATCGAGGTGCGCAGCGTCGGCAGCAGCGCCTTCACCCGGTCCACCGTCGCGATGATGTTGGCGTTGGGCGAGCGGTTGAGGATGATCAGCACGCCCGGCTTGCCATTAGCGAGACCGGCATTGCGGATGTTCTCGACGGAATCATTGACCTGGCCGACATCGGAAAGCCTGACCGGCGCGCCGTTGCGGTAGGCGACGATCAGCGAACGATAGGCGTCGGCCTGGTTGGCCTGGTCGTTGGCGTAGATCTGGTAGCGCTGGTCGCCGACGTCGATGGCGCCCTTGGGGCTGTGGGCATTGGCCGAGGCGAGTGCGGCGCGCACATCCTCCAGCCCGATGCCGTAATCATAGAGCACCTGCGGGTTGAGCTCGACGCGCACCGCCGGCAGCGAGCTGCCGCCGACCGACACCTCGCCGATGCCGTCGACCTGCGAGAGTTTCTGCGCCAGCACGGTGCTGGCTTCATCGAAGAGCTGACCCTTGGACAGAGTGTCCGATGTCATCGACAGGATGAGGATCGGGGCGTCGGCGGGATTGACCTTGCGATAGGTGGGGTTGGAGCGCAGGCTGGACGGCAGGTCGGCGCGGGCGGCATTGATCGCCGCCTGGACGTCACGCGCAGCGCCGTCAATGTCGCGGTCCAGGCCAAATTGCAAGGTGATGCGGGCGCTGCCGACGCTGCTCGACGAGGTCATTTCGTTGACGTCGGCGATTTCGCCGAGATGCCGCTCGAGCGGGCTGGCGACGGTGTTTGCCACCACCTGCGGGCTGGCGCCCGGTAGCGAGGCCGACACCGAGATGACGGGGTAGTCGACCGCCGGCAGCGGCGCCACCGGCAATTGCGGAAACGCCACCAGCCCGGCCGCCAGCAGGCCGAAGGTCAGCAGCGTCGTCGCCACCGGCCGCCGGATGAAGGGAACCGACAGGTTCATGACCTGGCGTCCGCACCATGTCCGCGGGGAAGATTGGGAGCACGGGGCAGATTGGGTTCGATGCCTCGGAAGCGGGCGGCGAGGCGATCGAACCAGAGATAGATCACCGGCGTGGTGAATAGAGTCAGCAACTGGCTGAGCAGCAAGCCGCCGACGATGGAGACGCCCAAGGGATGGCGCAGTTCCGAGCCGACGCCGGTGCCGAGCATCAGCGGCAAGGCGCCGAGCATCGCCGCCAGCGTCGTCATCAGGATCGGGCGGAAGCGCAGCAGGCAGGCCTGGTAGATCGCCTCGCGCGGCGCTTTGCCTTCATTGCGCTGCGCGTCGAGCGCGAAGTCGATCATCATGATGGCGTTTTTCTTGACCACGCCGATCAACAGGATGATGCCGATGATCGAAATGATGGTCAGGTCCTGGCCGGCGATCATCAGCGCCAGCAGCGCGCCGATGCCGGCCGAAGGCAGCGTCGACAAAATGGTGATCGGGTGGATGAAGCTTTCGTAGAGCACGCCCAGCACGATGTAGACCGTCACCACCGCAGCCAGGATCAGGAACAGCGTGTTGTCGAGCGAAGCCTGGAAGGCACGCGCCGCGCCCTGGAAACTGGTGATGATGCTGAGCGGTATGCCGATGTCGGTTTGGGCCTGCTGGATCGCGGTGACCGCCTCGCCGAGCGACGCGCCGGGCGCCAGGTTGAACGAGACGGTGGTGGCGGGGAATTGGCCCATATGGGTGATCTGCAGCGGCGTGGTGGCGATATGGGTGGTTGCCACCACCGACAGCGGCACCGGCGCGCCGCCTGTCGACGAGGGCAGGTAGACGGAAGAGAGGGCCTTGAGCGAATCCTGTTCGGACGGGGCTGCCTCGAGAATGACGCGGGACTGGCTTGATGTGGTGTAGATGGTCGAGACCATGCGCTGGCCGAAAGCGTCGTAGAGCGCGTTGTCGACGGTCGCCGGCGTGATGCCGAAACGCGCGGCCTGGTCGCGGTCGATGTCGACGAAGACGGCAAGACCGCTGTTCGACATGTCGCTGGCGAGATCGGCGAGCTGCGGCAGCGTGTTCAGTTTTGTGAGCAGCTTTGGCGTCCATTCTCCCAGTTCGTCGGCATTGGCGTCCTGGAGCACGAATTGATACTGGGTGCGGCTGACCTGGCCGTCTATGGTCAGGTCCTGAACCGGCTGCATGTACAGCGTCACACCCGCCATCGGAGCGGCTTCCTGTTTCAGGCGGGCGATGACCGCGGCGATGTCGGCGCTGCGCTGTTCATGCGGCTTGAGGTTGATCAGGATGCGGCCGACATTCATCGTGGTGTTGGTGCCGTCGACGCCGATGAAGGACGACAGGCTGTCGACATCGGGGTCCTTGAGAATGATGGCGGCCAGCTGCTGCTGGCGCTCAGCCATGGCGGCATAGGAGATCGACTGCGGCGCTTCGGTGATGGCCTGGATGACGCCGGTGTCCTGGACGGGGAAAAACCCCTTCGGGATGACCACGTAGAGCGCTGCCGTCAGCACCAGGGTCGCCGCTGCCACCACCAGCATCAGCGTCTGGCGGTCGAGCACCCAGGTCAGCGCCCGGCCATAGCCACGGATCACCCAGTCGAAGAAGTCACGGCTGGCGCGCTGCAGGGCATTTTCCCGCACCGCCGCCACCGGCTTGAGCAGCTTGGCGCAGGCCATCGGCACCAAGGTCAGTGACACCAAGGCTGAGATCAGGATGGTTGTGGCCAGCGTGATGGAGAATTCGCGGAACAGTCGGCCGACGACATCGCCCATGAACAGAAGTGGGATCAGCACCGCGATCAGCGAGACGGTCAGCGAGATGATGGTGAAGCCGATCTGCTGCGAGCCCTTCAGCGCTGCTTCAAGCGGTGTCGCGCCCTCCTCGACATAGCGGGCGACATTCTCGATGACGACGATGGCATCATCGACGACGAAGCCGGTGGCGATGGTCAGCGCCATCAGCGACAGATTGTCGAGGCTGAAGCCGAACAGATACATGACGCCCAGCGTGCCGACCAGCGACAGGGGAACCGACAGGCTTGGGATCAGCGTGGCGCGCGCGCTGCGCAGGAAGACGAAAATGACCAGCACGACCAGGATGATCGACAGCGTCAGCTCGTATTCGACGTCGCGCACCGAGGCGCGGATGGTCGTTGTGCGGTCGGTCAGCACTTTCACGTCGACGGCATTCGGCAGCGAGGCCTGCAGCTGCGGCAGCAGCGCCTTGATGCGATCGACCACGTCGATGACGTTGGCGCCGGGCTGGCGCTGGATGTTGAGGATGATCGCCGGTGTGCTGTTCATCCAGGCCGCCAGCCTGTTGTTCTCGGTGGCGTCGACCACATCAGCCACATCGCTCAAGCGCACCGGGGCGCCGTCCTTGTAGGCGACGATCAGCGAACGGTATTCGTCGGCGCTCTTCAGCTGGTCGTTGGCGTTGATGGTGTAGGCGCGCGACGGTCCGTCGAAATTGCCTTTCGGCGTGTTAACGTTGGCGCTGCCCAAAGTGGTGCGCAGATCGTCGAGATTGAGGCCGTAGGCGGCGAGCTTGCGGGGATCGGCCTGGACGCGCACGGCGGGGCGCTGGCCGCCGCTGAGGCTGACCAGGCCGACGCCCGGCAACTGCGATATCTTCTGCGCCAGTCGGGTGTCGGCAAGCTGCTGGACGTCGCGCAGTGGCATCGTCGCCGAGGTCAGGCCAAGCGTCAGCACCGGCGCGTCGGCCGGGTTGACCTTGGCATAGATCGGCGGCGCCGGCAGGTCGGCCGGCAGCAGGTTGCCGGCGGCGTTGATGGCGGCCTGCACCTCCTGCTCGGCGACATCGAGCGAGATCGCCAGACTGAACTGCAGGGTGATGACGGAGGAACCGGCCGAACTCACCGAGTTCATCTGGTTGAGGTTGGCGATCTGGCCGAGCTGGACTTCCAGCGGCGCCGTGACCGAGGACGTCATGACGTCGGGGCTGGCGCCGGGATAGAAGGTCTGCACCTGGATGGTGGGATAGTCGACCTCGGGCAGGGCCGAGACGGGCAAATAGCGATAGGCCAGCGGGCCGGACAGCATGATGGCGACCATGAACAGCGATGTCGCCACCGGCCGCAGGATGAAGGCTCGCGACGGGCTCATTGCTGCTGCCCGGACTCCGACTGCCCCGAGTCCGCCTGCCCCGAGTCCGAATGTCGATGCCTGTGGCCCTTGCCCTTGCGCTTGCCTGAGTTGTCCGGGTTCGGCGCACCCGCCACCGGCTGGTCGGGTGGGGATTGAGCATCAGGTTGGGCTTGAGTTGGCGGCGCTCTTCCTGCCGGCGCGGGTGTTGATGCCGGCGAGGGTGCTTGTGCCGGAACTGCGGCCGGGGCCTGGCCATCCTGCTGAAGGTTGATATGGGCGCCGTCGCGGAGCTTGTCGGCGCCGTCGACGACGACGCGGTCGCCGGGGTTCAGGCCGGCGAGAATTTCGACGCGTTCGCCATTGGTGACGCCAAGCGTGACCTTGCGCACAGCGACGGTGCTGTCGGGATTGACCAGATAGACGAAGGTGCCGGGCAGGCCGCGCTGGATCGCCGCGATCGGGGCGATCGCCACGTCCTTGTGCTCGTCGACGAGAAGCGTGACGTTGACGAACTGGTTCGGATAGAGGACGCGTGCCTCATTGGCGAAGCCCGCCCTCAATTTGATGGTGCCGGTGCTCGGGTCGATCTGGCTGTCGAAGGTCTCGAGCTGGCCGTCGGCGAGCTTCTTGGCTCCGGCGCGATCGAAGGCTGATGCGGGCAGCGCGGCGCCCTGCTGCATGCGCTGCGCGATCGCCGGCAGTTCATCCTCGGGCACGGTGAACAGCACACTGATCGGCTGGACTTGAGTGATGATGACGATGCCGTTGGCATCGCCAGGGGTCACGTGGTTGCCCTGATCGACCTGGCGCAGGCCGGCGCGTCCGTCGACTGGAGAGAGGATGCGGCAATAGTCGAGATTGAGGGTCGCGGTCTGTATCATTGCCTGGTCGACCTGGACGGAGCCCTGGTCCTGCGCGACAAGGGCGACCTGCGCGTCGAGGGTCTGCGGCGTCGCCGTCCCCTGGGCCACCAGCTTCTGGTCGCGGACGAGGTCGAGCCCGGCATCCTTCAGCATGGCCTGATCGCGCACCAGCTGGCCTTGCGCCTGGGCGAGTGCCGCCTGGAAGGGGCGGGGGTCGATCTCAGCCAGCAAGTCGCCCTTCTTGACGTCCTGGCCCTCTTTGAAATTCACCTGGATGAGTGAGCCGGTGACCTGCGACTTGACGGTGACGGTGGAGAGCGAGGTCACCGTGCCGAGCGCATTGAGGGTGACATCTATGGTGCCCTTCTCGATGACGGCGGCGCCGATCGTCGTCGGCTGTGCGCCGCGCCGGCCGCCGGGCTGTCTCACCTCGACATGCGGACGCTGATAGAGATAGGCGCCGGTGGCGGCGATAATGGCAATGAAGATCAGCCACGGAATCCAGCCACGCGAACGGCGTGGCGCGACAGTCGTCTGCAGGGGCATTTGCAATTGCTGATCCATGGCGGCATCTCTCACCCCCATCGACCAATATGACCGAAACGACCCCAAGTCGAATTAACAGTTGGACAGGTTTGGCGCGGCCCTGCCGTCCGCTCAATCGCTCTGGATTGCTGCTTTGCTGGCCAGCCGCGAGCTGGAGCGGCTCATCGTTTCACAGAAACGCCGAGCCGCTCTATATCCTTGTTTTGACGCAATTCCCAAGGGAAAGCGCTATGCGCTTTTCCCGGGAAAACCGTCTCACACTTTTCCTGGAATTGCTCTGGCTACATGCGCATCAACAGGCCACCGTCGACGGCAAGCTCGATGCCGGTGATGTAGCTCGCGGCATCGGAGAGCAGGAAGAGGGCGGCATTGGCCATGTCCTGTGGCGTGCCGATGCGGCCGAGCGGTGTGTACTCGGCCACGGCCGAGCGCTTCTCCTCGGTGTCCCAGCGCGCTTGCAGCGGGGTCAACGCCATGCCGGGGCAGATGGCGTTGGAGCGGATGCGCTCGCCGGCAAGCTGCATGGCCAGCGATTTGGAGAGCGCGCAGACGCCTGCCTTCGAAGCCTGGTAGGCATCTTGCGGTTTCGGATCGCCGCGATACCACTGAATGGTGGAGAAATGCACCATGGCGCCGCCACGCCCGCCGGCGCGCATATGCGGAACGACCGAGCGTGCGGTGTGCACGAAGGATTTCAGGTTGATCCTGAAGACCTCGTCCCAGACGTCGAGGTCCATCTCGAGCGCCGACTTGTCGCGACTGAACCAGAGCACGCCGGCGACATTGGCGAGATAGTCGATGCCACCGCGTTCGCGGCCCGCCGTGCCGACGACCTGCTCGACGAAGGCGGCGTCGGTCAGATCGCCCTGCGCGAAGGTGAGCCTGTCGTCATAGGCGGCCAGCGACGCCGGACGGGCCTTGACGTCGATGGCGGTGACGGAGGCGCCGGCGTCGAGCAGGGCGAGTGCGATCGCCTCGCCCATGCCGCCGCCCGCGCCGGCGACGACCGCATGCCTGCCGGTGAAATCATAAACGATCATCTCAACCCCTCATGTGCTGCCGCCAATGCGCGATGTCGGGACAATCATGACGCGCTTCCAGCCGCCCGGCAAGGAAGGCGCCTTCGGCGCGCATCAGCATGTCAGCCTATAGCGTTCGCGACATCCGATTTCTGCGCCGAAGCGTTCGGGGAGGCGTTTCGCGACAATTATGCCGAGAGCCGGCGGGCCGAACAGGCGGCGTTCGATGCCTGGCAGGCCTCGCACATCACCGACTTCGAATGGCAGCGCTATTTCGTGAGCTGACGGGGGATGTTGCTCACTCGGCCGCTTGAACGCGGTTGGCCTGGATGAGGGCACGGATTTCGGATCGGCAGGAGCCGCAATTGGTGCCGGCTTTCAACGCGCTGCCGATGGCTTCGACGGTGGTGCAGCCCGCAGCTACCGCCGCCGAGATCTGGTTGGCCCCGACGCTGAAACAGGAGCAGACGGTCGCGCCGGCATCGGGCCGCTCGGCGCCCGCACGACCGGCGACGATGCGGAAGCGTTCGCGCTGGCCGGCGTGGATCTCGACAAGCTGTTCCGCCGCCCAGCCACGCGAGACCGCCACCGGACCGGGCGCGACGAACAGGGCGCCGAGAAGGCGCTCGCCGTCGAAGGCGGCAACGCGATGCTGGCCGGCGTCGCGGTCGTGATAGGCGAGCATTTCGGCCGAGGAGGCACCGAAGAGCGAGCCGGCGAAGGCCGTCCAGTCGGCGGCGTCGTCGGCAAAGGCAAGCTCGACCCGCCAGCCGCCCTTGCAGCGGGCTGCTGCCCAATAGTCGGCGTTGATCGCTTCCGGACGTTGCCGCGTCACGGCAAAACCAAAGACCTTGGCGGCAAATTTCTCGATGCGGGCCGCGACATGTTTTAGCGCCGGTTGGCCGGAAACAGGATCAGTCAGCGGCGCGGTGAGCGCGTCGAGTCGCCCCTTGGCGGCGAACTGATCGGTCCAATGCATCGGCGCGAAGACGCTGCCCCGGCGCTGGCGGGGCGTGATCAGGGCACGGACCAGCACGTCACCGCGCGGGCTGGAGATGCGCACGATGTCGGCGTCACCGATGCCGTGCTGCTGTGCATCCGCCGGATGGATTTCGACAAAGGGCTCGGCGATGTGCTGGGACAGACGCGGGCTTCTGCCGGTCCGCGTCATGGTGTGCCAGTGGTCGCGGATGCGGCCGGTGTTGAGGATGAGCGGGAAGTCGGAGGTGGTGCGGTTTTCCGTGGTGGCACGGATGGCGATGAAGCGGGCCTTGCGGTCCGGAGTGTAGAAATTGCCGTTGGCGAAGAAGCGGGTGGTGGGGGGAGCGTCGCCCTGTGGCTGATGTCGAGCTTGAACACCCCCCTCTGTCCTGCCGGACATCTCCCCCGCAAGGGGGGAGATCGGCAGTTTTGGCCTTGCCGCCCATCCTCCATCGTTGGAGATTGGCGAAGGCCGTCGCGACTGCTGATCTCTCCCCTTGCGGGGGAGATGGCCGGCAGGCCAGAGGGGGGTGGCTAGGCTCGGCGCTGGCCATTGGAAAGGCGCCAACGCGTTGTAATCTTCTCCATCGACACCGGCATATGCACCAATATCGAAATCCCTCGCACCATCATTTTCAAATCCCGACAGCGCAGCGTGCTCGCCAAAAACCTCCGCCGGCGTCTCATGCGCAAACGCCTCGCCAAACCCCATCCGCTGCGCCACCTCTGCGACAATCCACCAGTCGGGCCGCGCTTGACCAGGCGAGGGCAGGAAGGCGCGCTGGCGCGAGATGCGACGTTCGGAATTGGTGACGGTGCCGTCCTTCTCGCCCCAGGCGGCGGCGGGCAGCCGGACATGGGCGTGACGCACGGTGTCCGTGCTGGCCAGAACGTCCGAAACCACGACGAACGGGCAAGCCTTGATCGCGGCCTCGACGGCGTCGGCATCCGGCATCGAATCGACCGGGTTGGTGGCCATGATCCACAGCGCCTTGATGCGCCCGTCGGCCACGGCCTGAAACATCTCGACCGCCTTCAGGCCAGGCTTTTGCGCGATGTCAGGCGCGTTCCAGAAGCGCTGCACGCGGTGGCGATGGTCGGGGTTTTCGATCTCCATATGGGCGGCGAGCATGTTGGCCATGCCGCCCACCTCGCGGCCGCCCATGGCGTTGGGTTGGCCGGTCACCGAGAACGGGCCGGCTCCCGGTTTGCCGATGCGGCCGGTAGCGAGATGGCAGTTGATGATGGCGTTGACCTTGTCGGTACCGGACGACGACTGGTTGACGCCCTGGCTGTAGACGGTCACCGTCTTCGCCGTCGCGGCGAACAGGCTGTAGAAGCGGCTGAGCTCATCCTCGCTCAGGCCCGTGGCGGCGGCAACACCGGCAAGGTCGAGCGCCGAGGCGGCGAAAAGCGCTTGGCCGAAGCCGGTCGTGTGCGCCGTGATATAGGCGCGGTCGAGCGCATTGTGCTGGCCGAGCCATGCGAGCAGGCCGGTGAACAGAGCGACGTCGCCATCCGGCGCGATCGCCAGATGCATGTCGGCGATATCAGCGGTCATGGTGCGGCGCGGGTCGATCAGCACGATCTTCATCTCGGGCCGCTTTTCCCGGGCGGCGGCGATGCGCTGGTAGAGCACGGGGTGGCACCAGGCGAGGTTGGAGCCGACCAGCACGATGAGATCGGCGAGTTCCAGATCCTCGTAGGTTCCCGGCACCGTGTCGGAGCCGAAGGCGCGGCGGTGGCCGGCGACGGACGAGGCCATGCATAGCCGCGAATTGGTGTCGATGTTGCCCGAGCCGATAAAACCCTTCATCAGCTTGTTTGCGAGGTAATAATCCTCGGTCAGCAGCTGGCCCGAGACATAGAAAGCGACCGCATCCGGGCCGTGCTCGGCGATGGTTTGCGAGAACGTCGAGGCGACGAGGTCGAGCGCCTCGTTCCAGCCTGTCCGGCGGTCGTGGATCTCCGGATAAAGCAGTCGGCCGTCGAGATCGATGGTCTCGGCCAGCGCCGAGCCCTTGGAGCAGAGGCGGCCGAAATTCGCGGGATGATCGGGATCGCCGCGGACGGACACTTGTCCATCCGCAGCGACCTTCGCCAGCACGCCGCAGCCCACCCCGCAGTAGGGGCAGGTGGTCCTCACCTCGCGTGCTGCGTCGATCTCCATGTTCAGGCGGCGCGGCTGGCCAGCGCTTCCAGCGCCAGGAACAGGCGCTCGCCCTCGATCTTGACCGGGATGGTGCGCACCATGCCTTCATCGGCGCCGAGCGCCTTACCTGTCTCCAGCGAGATCACCCAATTGTGCAGAGGGCATGTCACCGCCGTGCCATGGACGATGCCCTGGCTGAGTGGTCCACCCTTGTGCGGGCAATGGTCGTCGATGGCATAGACCTGATCGTCCTGAGTGCGGAAGACCGCGACCTTGCCTTCCGGCGTGGCGACGCAGCGCGCGCCACGGCGGGGGATGTCGGAGAGGGCGCCGATGGCGATCCAGTTCATGTGCTCCATCCTTCTTTGCGCGTGTTCTTGACCGAAAACCGGCTTCCACTTTTCGGGAACACGCGACTACTCCGCCGCCTGCGCAAACCCGACCGAAGCCATCGGCCGGAATTCGTGCTTGTCCTTGCCGGACACGCGTTCCGACCATGGATCGACCTGGGCGAATTTCTGGCTGAAGACGAAGCGCTCGTAATAGGCCTTGCGCTTCTCGCCATCGTCCATGATCTGGCGCTTGATCTCGGGGATGCCGATGCGCTTGGCCCATTTGTAGATGCGCTCGAGATAGCGGCCCTGCTCGCGGTACATCTGCGTCAGCGCCACGATGTGCTCCAGGGCCTCGTCCTCGGTCCTGACCATGCCGAGCACTTCGGTGCCCTTGATATCGAGACCGGCGGCACCGGCGAAGTGGATCTCGTAGCCACTGTCGACGCAGATGACGCCGACATCCTTGCAGGTCGCCTCGGCGCAGTTTCGGGGACAGCCCGACACCGCCATCTTGACCTTGGCCGGGGTCCACGAGCCCCACATGAATTTCTCGATGCGGATGCCAAGACCGGTCGAATCCTGCGTGCCGAAGCGGCACCAGTCGGAGCCGACACAGGTCTTCACCGTGCGCAGGCCCTTGGCGTAGGCATGGCCGGAGACGAAGCCGGCCTGGCCGAGATCGGCCCACACCGCCGGCAAATCCTCCTTGCGGATGCCCAACATGTCGATGCGCTGGCCGCCGGTGACCTTGACCATCGGGATCTCGAACTTGTCGACGACGTCTGCGATGGCACGCAATTCGGCGGCATTGGTCACGCCGCCCCACATGCGCGGCACCACCGAATAGGTGCCGTCCTTCTGGATGTTGGCGTGGACGCGCTCATTGATGAAGCGCGACTGGTAGTCGTCGGCGTAGTCGTCCGGCCAGTCGCAGACGAGATAGTAGTTTAGCGCCGGTCGGCATTTGGCGCAGCCGCAAGAGGTCGTCCATTCCAGCTCCTGCATGACGGCGGGAATGGTCTTCAGGCGCTTGGCGATGATCAGCCGGCGCACCTCGTCGTGGCCGAGCGTGGTGCAGCCGCACATCGGTTGCACAGCGGCCGGGTTGTACTTGTCACCTATGGTCAGCACCATCAGCTTCTCGACCAACCCCGTGCACGAGCCGCAGGAGGCCGATGCCTTGGTGTGGGCTCGCACATCGTCAAGCGAGCTCAGTCCCTTGGCCGTGATCGCACCTGTGATCTTGCCTTTGCAGACGCCGTTGCAGCCGCAGATTTCCGCATCATCCGGCAAGGCTGCAACGGCCGCCATAGGGTCCAGCGGGGCACCCCCCTGGTAGGACTGGCCGAAGATCAACGTATCGCGCATCTCCGATATGTCGGTCTGCTTCTTCTTCAGGTCATTGAACCAGGCGCCATCGGCCGTCTCGCCATAGAGCACGGTGCCGATGATACGGTCGTCCTTGAGCACCAGGCGCTTGTAGACGCCGGCCGCGGCGTCGCGCAGCACGATCTCCTGGCGGTCCTCGCCCTCGGCGAAGTCGCCGAGCGAGAACAGGTCGATGCCGGTGACCTTGAGCTTAGTCGGGGTGTCCATATGGACGAAGGCGGCCGCCTCGTTGCCGGCGAGCTGGTGGGCGGCAACGCGCGCCATCTCGTAGAGCGGCGCGACCAGCCCGTAGACCATACCGTTGACCTCGGCGCATTCGCCGAGCGCATAGATATCGGGATCGTTGCTGCGCATGCCGGCGTCGACGACGATGCCTCTGTTGACGGCGATGCCCGCTTCCTTGGCCAGCGCCGAATTCGGCCTTATGCCGACGGCCATGACCACCAGCGTCGCCGGAATGATGGTGCCGTCGGCAAGTTCCACCTGCTCGACCTTGCCATTGCCTGTGATCGCCTGCGTGTTGGCCTTGGTGATGACCTTGATGCCGCGCTGTTCCACCGCGCGCTGCAAGAGATAGCCGGCGGCAGGATCGAGTTGGCGCTCCATCAGCGTCGGCATGACGTGCAGCACAGTGACGTCCATGCCTTGCGCGTTGAGACCCGCAGCCGCCTCCAGCCCGAGCAGGCCGCCGCCGATGACCACGGCCTTGGCCCGCGACTGGGCCGCCAGCATCATGGCCTGGACATCGTCGAGATCGCGATAGGTGAGCACGCCCGGCAGATTGTGGCCCGGCACCGGAATGATGAACGGCACCGAGCCGGTGGCGATGACGAGCTTGTCGTAAGGCTCGGTGACGCCGTGGTCGGAGGTGACGGTCTTCGTCTCTCGGTCGATGGCGACGATCTTGTGGCCCTTGTAGAGGGTGATGTTGTTGGCGATGTACCAGCCGTCGCCGTGGATGATGATTTCCTCATAGGCCTTTTCGCCCGACAGCACCGGCGACAGCATGATGCGGTCGTAATTGACCCGCGGCTCGGCGTTGAAGATGGTGACGGCGTAGCGGCCCGGCGCATGTTCCAGGAGATGCTCCAGCATGCGCCCGGGGGCCATGCCGTTGCCGATGATGACGAGTTTTTCGGTCATGGCGTTACTCCGCGGCTTCGACGAAGCGGTGGCGTTCGTAGAGGAACTTCAGCACTGCCTCGCGGCAGCGCAGGAAGGTGCGGTCGGAAGAGAGCTCGACGCGCCGACGCGGCCGCGCCAGCGGCACGGGAAGCACTTCGCCGATGGTCGCCGCCGGGCCGTTGGTCATCATGACGATGCGGTCAGAGAGCAGCACCGCCTCGTCGACATCGTGCGTGATCATGATCGTCGTCGAGCCGAGCCTGGAATGGATGTCCATCACCGCGTCCTGCAGATGGGCGCGGGTCAGCGCGTCGAGCGCGCCGAACGGCTCGTCGAGCAGCAGGATCTTCGGCTCCATGGCGAGCGCCCGGGCGATGCCGACGCGCTGCTTCATGCCGCCCGAAATCTCCGCCGGGCGCTTGTCCCTGGCATGCGCCATCTGCACGAGGTCAAGATTGCGCATGATCCAGTCATGCCGCTCGGCCTTGGTCTTCGAACGGCCGAAGACTTTCGACACCGCAAGGTTGATGTTTTCATAGACGGTGAGCCATGGCAGCAGCGAGTGGTTCTGGAACACCACGGCGCGTTCCGGGCCGGGGCTGTCGACTTCCTTGTCCTCGAGCAGCACGGCGCCGGCGGACACTTTGGTCAGCCCGGCGATCAGGTTGAGCAAGGTCGACTTGCCGCAGCCGGAATGGCCGATGATGGAGACGAATTCGCCCTTGTCGATGGTCAACCTGATATCCCTCAGCACCTCGCTGACCTGGCCGCCCCGAGCGAAGGATTTGTCGATATGGTCGAGTTTCAGATAGGCCGTCATGGCGCTTTCCTCACTTTGCCGTTGTGCCGCGGGTGACGAAGGCGCCGACCGCCGCGACCAGGCGGTCGAGGCAGAAGCCGGTGACGCCGATATAGGCGAGCGCGACGATGATGTCGGGCAACCGCGACGAGTTCCACGCGTCCCAGATGAAGAAGCCGATGCCGACGCCGCCGGTCAGCATTTCGGCGGCGACGATGGCGAGCCAGGACAGGCCGATGCCGATCCGCAGACCGGTGAAGATGTAGGGCGCTGCGGCCGGCACCATGATCTTGACGAAGAACTCGAGCTGGTTGAGCCGCAGGATGCGCGCGACGTTGCGATAGTCCTGCGGAATGTTGCGCACACCAACGGCGGTGTTGATGATGATCGGCCAGATCGAAGTGATGAAGATGACGAACAGTGCCGACGGGCTGGAATCGCGGAATGCCGCCAGCGACAGTGGCAGCCAGGCCAGCGGGGGCACCGTGCGCAGGATCTGGAACACCGGATCGAGGCCGCGCATCGCCCATATCGACTGGCCGACCAGCGCGCCGAGCGCGACGCCGACGATGGCCGCTAGGCCAAAGCCGATGGCGACGCGCTGCAGCGAGATCAGCACCCGCCAGGCCAGCCCGATATCTTGCGGGCCATTGTTGAAGAACGGATGCGCGATCAAATCATAGGCCTCGTTCCACACCTGGCTGGGCGGCGGCAGGCTCGATGTGGGCGAGGAGCAGGCGACCTGCCAGACGACGAGCATGAGGGCGATGACGATGATTGGCGGCACCAGCGTGCTCGCCAGTTTGCCGGCGATCACGATTGGGTCGAAGCGGCGTCGCGCCTTGGCGGTGAAGGCAATCACCTCGGCCGGCTTGGCGGGGAATGCCTTCACCTTGGTGTCCTCGATAGTCTGGATCGACATGTCTGGGAAAAACTCCGTGGGGGCCTAGCGACAAGCGGCGGTGATGCCGCTTGCGCTTTGGAGAACAAACGGCGCTATGCGCCGTTTGCGTGCGACAACGGCGCAAGGGGCGCCATTGCGCTTGGACTAAGCCGATGCCTTGATCTTCAGGCTGTCGAGATAGGCGGACGGGTTGGCCGGGTCGAAGACCTTGCCGTCGAAGAAGGTCTCGACACCGCGCGATGGAGACGCCGGAATGTCGGCCGCCGCAACACCAAGATCCTTGGCCGCCTCGCGCCACAGATCCTCGCGGTTGACCTGATCGACCAGCGCCTTGATGTCGGTGGTCGGCGCGAACTTACCCCAGCGGATGTTTTCGGCGAGGAACCAACTGTCGTGGCTCTTGAAGGGATAGGAGACGCCGCCTTTCCAGAACTTCATGTAGAGATCGGTGCCGTTGGCGACGCGGCCATTGCCGTAGTTGATGTCGCCCTTGAGGCGGCCGATGATGTCGGCGACAGGCACGTTCATCCATTGCCGCTTGCCGATGATGGCGGCCATCTCGTCCTTGTTCTCCTTGGCCTCGCACCATTGCTGGGCTTCCATGACGGCCATCAGGATCGCCTTGGTGGCGTTCGGGTTCTTCTCGATAAACTCGGCACGCAGGCCGAGTGCCTTTTCGGGATGGCCCTTCCACAATTCGCCTGTGGTTGCGGCGGTGAAGCCGACGCCCTGATGGACGAGCTGCTCGTTCCACGGCTCGCCGACGCAGAACACGTCCATGTTGCCGACCTTCATGTTGGCCACCATCTGCGGCGGCGGCACGACGATGGTCGAGACATCCTTGTCGGGATCGATGCCGCCGGCGGCCAGCCAGTAGCGCAGCCACAAATCGTGCGTGCCGCCCGGGAAGGTCATGGCGGCCTTGATGTCCTTGCCGGCCGCCTTCTTGGCGGCGAAGGCGTCCTTTAGCTTCGAGGCATCGAGGCCGACACCGGTGCCGGCATATTCCTGCGCGACCGAAATGCCCTGGCAGTCGTAGTTGAGCCGCGCCACGATCGCCATCGGCATCGGCTGGTTGTTCTGCGTCACCTTGCCGGTGTGCATAAGGTAAGGCAGCGGCGTCAGGATATGGGCGCCGTCGATGCCGTTGGCCGCACCGCCGAGCATCAGATTGTCGCGCGTCGCGCCCCAGGAGGCCTGCTTGAGCACCTCGACATCGGGCATGCCGAATTTGGCGAACAGCCCTTTCTCCTTGGCGATCATCAGGGGCGCGGCATCGGTCAGTGCGATAAAGCCGAGCTTGGCGCCGGTGACTTCCGGCGCGGCGGTGGCGGCATAGGCGCCGGAGGGGAAAAGCTTGCGCGCCGCCACGAACAGGCCGGCGGTCATGGCGCTGCTGACCAGAAAATCGCGACGCGTCACATCCCTAGGGGATGTTCCCGTACCGATCCAATTCTTCATCGTCTTCTTCATCGTCGTCTCCGGTTGAACGCGATTCCAAAACAAAAAAGCCGCCGGCCAGGTCTTCGCGCCCGAGAGACCGGGAGCGCGTTTTGACCTGAGCGGCAGCTTTGCCTGTGGCGCCCGTCATTGGACGCCTGTTCCGTGACCCACAAAGGGCCTGATTATCTCAAAGCAGGAACCATGCCAGTTTGGCGATAAGTGAAAAACATCAATGAAATCAGCGATTCGTGCCCGTCGACGGCGTGCCGGGCACTATGGTGAGCGGGCAAAGATTGTTCATTACAGCCGCTACACGCACAATTTTTGTGCAATGCACAAGAGTGGCGCGCAAATGATCAGGCTTCCGCGCGGGCCGATTTCTGGCGCGCGATGTAGGCGTTGATCTCATCGGGATCGAAGATCTGGCCGTCGAAGAAACCGTCGGGACCAAGCACCAGGCCGGCCCCGGTCGCGCCGACCGCGGTCGCGACCTTGAGCGCGCCCTCGACCTTCGCATTGGCGCCGGGGAGCGCCACGCCGAGCGGCTTCAGCGCCGAGCGGTAGAGGTCGGGCCGGTAGCAGTCGCGGGCAATAGCGAGGTTTTCAGGCGTGTGCGCGACATGCCCCCAGCGCACCATCTGCGTGTAGAACCAAAGTGCATGGCTCTTCCACGGAAAATTCGCCGCCTTGTCGAAGGGCAGGAAGAAGTCGTCGATATCCCGCTCCGCCCCGCCGCCCAATTGGAGATGGCCGGTCAGGATCGGCATCTGCACCGCGGGCGGCAGACCGAGGAAGCCGGGTTGCGCCATCACGGAGGCCAATTCGGCGTGGTTGGCCGGATCCTGGCACCAGCGGGCCGAGTGATGCAGCGCGCGCAGCAATGCCGCCAACGCCTCGGGGTTCTCGTCCGCCCAGGCCTTGCGCACGCCGATCACCTTCTCCGGGCTGTTCTTCCACAACAGCGCCTTGACGGTGACGATATGGCCGGTGCCGGCGGCGACCGCAGCGCTGTTCCAGGGCTCGCCGACGCAGTAACCGTCGATGCGCCCGGTGGCCAGCGCGTCGGCCATGAAAGGCGGCGGCACGATGACGATCTCGATTGCGCGGTCGGGATCGATGCCGCAAGCGGCAAGCCAGTAGCGCAGTTCGTAATTGTGCCCGGAATGCGGATGCACGACGGCAAAGCGAAGCGGATCGCGGCCAGCTTCCGCCCGTTCGCGGATGAATGCGCCAAGTGCCGCCCCGGCGCGCGCCGGATCGAGATCGGCTTCGGCGCCATGCGCCACTATCCCGGCCCAGACGGTGTTGGAGATGGTGACGCAATTGCCGCCGAGCCCGAGCGAGAACGGCACGGTGGTTTCGGAAGCGAGCGGCGTCAGCCCGAGATTGCAGGCGAGCGGCATCGGTCCAAGCATATGCGCGAGATCGAAGTGGCCGATGGCCATGCGATCGCGGATGTTGGCCCAGGACGTCTCGCGGTGCAGCGTCAGCTCAATGCCTTCGCGTGCGGCGAAGCCAAGCTCGCTTGCGGCCACCAGCACGGCGCTGTCGAAAAGCGGCATGAAGCCGGCGGTGATCTGGTGCTCGGCGCCCATGCTCATTCGTCCTCCGCCGGCCCCAGCAACCCGGCGGCAGTCACCAGGCTCTGGGCGATATCGCTGATCTTGCGGTTCTGGTTCATCGCCGTCTTGCGCAGCAGCGTGTAGGCGGCCTCCTCGGAGAGGCCGCGCGACTTCATAAGAATGCCCTTGGCGCGATCAATGACCTTGCGGCTCTCGAGCTCGCTACGCGCCTCTTCCAGCTCACGCGCCATGCGCGAGAAGGCATTGAAGCGGCTCACCGCCATGTCGAGGATCGGCTTGACGCGCTCTTGCCTGAGCCCGTCGACGACATAGGCGGACACGCCGGCATCGACCGCCGCCTCGATCGAAGCCTGGTCGGAACGGTCGACGAACATGGCGATCGGGCGCTTTACGGCACGCGACAGCTGGAACATGTTTTCGAGCATATCGCGGTTGGGATTTTCGAGATCGATGACGATGACGTCAGGCTCGATTTCGGCGATCCGTCGCGCAATGCCGGTCACATCATGGATGACCGTGACCCGCTGATGACCGGCCTCGCGCAGGCCGGCCTCGATGATCGAGGCGCGGATGCGATTTTCGTCGATCACCAGGACGGCTAGGGAGGATCGGACCATGCCTGCATTGTGGGCAAGGTGGCGAAATTGTGCAATGCGGCATAGCCACGTCCGTGAAGGGGCCGTGGCTATGCCGCATCATCGCTTACCGCTGTGGATTGCTTCCTGCTCGCAAGCAGATCACGTCGTCTTGCTCAAAAGGCAGTGAGCGGGTTAACCGCAGACGCGAACCTGCTCGATCACCCTGTGATGGTGGCGCCAGTGCTTGATGATCTCGATATGACAGCGGTGATGCCGGTGGTGGCGGCGATACTGGCCATCGTTGTTGTCATCATATTGCACGTTCTGGTCGTCGCCATACTGGTTGTCGTAATTCTGCCGGTGATGGCGGCGAACGACGATCTGGCCGTTGTCGGATTCGTCGTCCGGTGAATACCGGTTGCCGTCGTCCGACTGGATAATCACGCTTGCGGCCTGCGTCGGCGCAATGACTGCGGCTGTGGCGGCCAATGCCACCATTGAAGCCAAGAATAACTTCTTCATGTTTCGTCCTCCTGCGGTTCAATGCGTATCAACTCGCAGAAAGAATTAGCGTTCCCAAATGAATCCCGAGCCTGTCGAAGCCATCTCCGGCAAGCCGGGTCTACAGGCGAACGAAGGCCGTCAACGGCAGGTGGTCGGAGGCAACGCGCGAAAGCGGCGTATCGTGCGCTTCTACCGCTGTGATCATGCCGTGTCGGTTGGTCATGATCCTGTCGAGCGCCAGGAGCGGCAGGTTTGAGGGGAAGGTGGGGACCGCCGGCGGCTGCGGCCCGAAAGTCGCGTGCAGCGTGTTCAGCGCGGAGCGGTTGCCGAGCCGCCATTCGTTGAGGTCGCCAAGCAGGAGCGTCGGCTTCTCGTCGGCGCTGCTCATGATGTCCAGCACGACGCGGGCCTGTTGCGAGCGTGAATGGCGCAGCAGACCGAGATGGGCGGCGATGACGCGCAAGGTCCGATTTCCATCGAGGTCGATCTCCGCCACCACCGCGCCGCGCGGTTCGAGGCCCGGAAGCCTGATCTGATGCACGTCGCGGACAACGCCTTTCTTGAACAGGAGCACGTTGCCGTGCCAGCCATGGCCCTTGCCGGTGGCTGAAATCGGCACCGGCACAAGGCCGGTTTCCCGCTCGAGGCGGGGCAGGTCGAGAAGTCCGTCACGGTCGCCGAAGCGGTTGTCCGCTTCCTGCAGGGCGATGACGTCGGGATCGATTTCGCGGATGACGCGGCTGGTGCGGTCGGGATCGAACTTGCGGTCGACGCCGATGCATTTGTGGACGTTGTAAGACGCGACCAGCGTTCCGGTGGTAGCGGTCGCCTTGTGCGCAGCGGCGTTTGCCTTCTGCATCCGCCTGTCGCGAATGGACAAAAGCATGGTTGCGGGGAGGCTACGTTCGTTCATCCGCATCGCATGTTCGCCATTTCAGCCGCTCTCACCATGCACCTCAAATAGAGTCTTTGCGTCTATGTTCCATGATCGACGTCAAACTATCCGTGAAACACGTCGTTTTGTTAAAGAGGCGCCTGTTCTAGAGATAGGGTGAGAACCCATCTAGAGATAGGGCGATCCCAGCCACAGGATACGGTCGAACAGCCGGATGATGAAGTGCCGGGCCCGCAAGGCGTCCAGCGTGACAGGGATAGCCGTTTCTATTGCCGATCCAATCCGGGCTTCGATCTCGCGGGCAAAGCCTGCGTCGAGAACCTCCAGATCGATCTCGAAATTCAACCGCAGCGATCGGGCGTCGAGGTTGGACGAGCCGACATAGGCCCACACGCCGTCGATTGAAAGGAGCTTGGAATGGTCGAATGGGCCCTCCGTTCGCCATATGCGGCAATAGTTCTTGAGGATCTGGTCGAATTGCGCGGTCATGGCGCGGTCGACAAGGAAGAGATTGTTGACCGCCGGCACCACGACATCGATCTCGACGCCGCGCCGGGCGGCGGTGATCAAGGCGCTGATCAATTCCCGGTCCGGCAGGAAATAGGGCGACATCAGGCGGATCGACTTGCGCGCGACCGAGAAGGCGCCGATCAGCAGTTTGTGGTTGGTCTCGTTGCTGGCATCCGGCCCGGATGCGACCGCCCGCACCAGCATCGGCTGGCCGGCTCCCGGCGACAGCGGGGCAATTCGCCAGGTATCGCCCTTCAACGCTTCATTAGTGGAGAAACGCCAGTCTTCGGCGGCAACCGAGAACAGGTCGGCGACGACAGGTCCGGTGACCTTGAAATGCGTGTCCCTGGCACTGTTGGAGCCTGCAAACTCGGCGGAAAAACCCTTGCGGATGTTCATGCCGCCGGTAAAGGCGACCGTGCCGTCGACCACCAGGATCTTCCGGTGGGTTCTCAGGTTGGCGTAGGGCAGGCGCAAGCCCATGACGATGTTGCCGTTGAAGACATCGGCGGTGATGTTGGCGCGGCGCAGATGGCCGAGGATGCTGGGGACGGAGTAACGGGCGCCGACGGCGTCGATCAGCACGCGAACGGTGACGCCGCGCCCGACGGCACCGGCCAGCGATTCGACGAAAAGCAGGCCGACGGCATCATTGTCGAAAATATAGGTCTCGAGCAGGACGCTGCGCTCGGCGCCATCGATCGCCGCGCACATGGCGGCATAGGCTTCGTCGCCGGTCTCCAGCACATCGATGGCATTGCCCGGGTTGAGCGCGCGCCGCGCCACCCTGTCGCCCAGCGTCCGCAGGCCGGTGAAGCGTTGGCCGTAACGCTCGACGATCAACGCCTCCTCGGCGGCGATATCACGCTCATCCTTGGCGGATACTGCGTCGCCGGCAAGCGGGCGCTGTGCTGTGATCGTTGCGCGGCGGATGCGGTTGATGCCGGCCACGGCATAGATCAGCACGCCAAGGATCGGCGACAGCACCATCACGCCGACCCAGCCGGTGGCGGCCCGCACATCCTCCTTGGTCATGACGGCGTGTGCGATGCCGACGGTCGCCATCACCACCGAGATGATCGCCAGGATTTGGGTCCAGTGAGTCGCAATAGTCTCGAACATTGCCGGGACTATCCAGCGAGCGGTTGCAGAAGGCAATGCGGACGCGCCTCGTCGGACGGAGGTCAGCGCTTCGGCTGAAGGTCCCTATTCCAGGCAGGATGAAATTTCCCTGTGATCACGCTTGGAAAAGCCAACATGACCCGAGGGAAAGCATAGAGACAGCGTGGCCCGGCATCGTCCGGTGCTGCCTTGGTGATCCAACGCTTCCTGTACTTTGGTGCCACATATGCTGTATATCAGAAGGAACGAAAATGGCGATATAACACTTTGATCAGAGGCGGGGGAGGCGCCGAATGATGGGATTCAACTTCGAGGGGCCTCCAGGGGGTGACGGCGACATGTCGGCCGGATGCCAGCGCCAGTTGCTGCCTCTGGTCCGTGAAATCGTCCAGGCGGCGGTCGCGTCCGGTTGGAACCAGGACGACGTTCTTCTGGCTTTTGTGGAACTCACCTGGGATTTGTATGAGAAACGTCGCGGCGATCTGTAGCCGTACACTGCGCCTCCTGCGTACCGCGTCATTGCGGTCGCTGATCTCGGTGGGCAAACCAAGCTGTTCGCCTGCGAAGGCCGCACCAAGCCCCTATGGTGGTGTACGAGAAACAGTCGAGAACGGGGCCGGTCATGCCAGGAGTCGACGAAAACTCTCGCATGGCGAGACTGGCGGCGGGCTGAAACAGAATGCTCGCCGACTTCCTGTATCGGTCGTTTTTTCTTTCTTTTCCTGAATAAAAATTTTTCTTTGCGCGGGGGAGTTCTTCCCTATCCAAGGCCTGTGCGTTACGCTGTTTTAGGGCTGGGCAAAGGGGGGTTCAAGCGGCAGCAAGACGGCCGAGGCGATGCAATGAAAAATGCGGACGAGGCTCGGGAGAGTGGCGTTTCCCGGGGCGTCGATCGGACAGCCCGATATGTCCTGGACATCATTCCAGAAAGTGCTGGTCCCAGAAGAGCCACTGCGCGCGGCAGCGTCATCCATTCCGTCCGCGGTCCCGGGTCGCAGACGTTCTTGGCCATGGAACATTCCGCAGGCATTGTGCTGAGGCCAGGACGCAAATTCAGAGCCTCGCTCGGCAGCGACAGGATCACGGAATACGATGCGCCGGTCGGATGCCTCATCATCAATCCCGCGGGGGTCGACAGCACCTTCGCCTGGTCGCAGACCAGGGAGAACGCCGTCGTTTCCATTTCTCCCGAAGCGCTGTCGGAGTTGGCGGCTCATGAGTCCGATCGCGCCGATACAGAGCTTCAGCCGCCGGCGTTCGGCAAGGTCGACCTGAGGGCCCTCAACATAGCCCAGATGATCACCGCCGAGCTGACCGGGACGCTGCCGCCGAACGAACTCTATCTGGACACGCTGCTCACCGTATTCGGCGTGCATCTGCTGCGCACATACACGAGCCGCAGCAGGACGGCCGTGTCGCCCAAGCGCGGGCTTTCTGCCGTTGGGGCACGACGCGTGCGCGAATATCTCGACGAGAATTTCGCGCGAAAAGTCATGGTTGCCGAACTGGCATCGGTCGCGGGGGTTTCGCCGAATCATTTCATAGCAAGGTTCGCTAGGACGTTCGGCATGCCGCCGCATCGCTACCTGATCAACCTGCGCCTGGACTTCGCCGAAAAGCTGTTCGTTGACGGCGAGCTAGCAATCGCCGGAGTCGCCTACCTCGCAGGGTTTTCGGATCAGAGTCATCTGGCCGCAACCATGAAAAAATACAGAGGCAGAACACCGACCATGACCGGATATGCGCCAGGCAGAAACTGAAAGCTCGGGATGGCAAAGTGGCAACACCTGCCGTCCGATAATCCAAGACCGGAATTTCCTACAAAGCTTCCGGAGTTTTCCAAAATACGTCCGTCACCACTGTGCCCCAGGCATTACGGGAGTCATTCGAAATAGCATGGAGCCTGTGCATCATTCGCCATCTGGCCGGACTGATCGAATGAATCGGAGCGACAATGCGGCCACAGCTCGATCAATCACGAATTGTTTTTGGGGGGAACGGGGAGGGCGGTCTCGGGTTGAATTCTATCTGCGAAATATCAAGGGACCGAAAGATGCGGTCTGATGATGGCCCTCCGGGATCGGCGTCCGGACCCAGTCCCACGCGACAGCCGGCGCTGAACGTGAAAGGCGGGCTTTCCGCCCACAGCGCGCGCAAGGTTCGGGAATTCCTGGATCAGAACTTCACGCGCAAGATAGCGCTTGCCGAGATGGCCGCGGTTTGCGGGCTGTCGCCCTACCACTTCATGCGGGCTTTCTCCCGTACGTTCGGGATGCCGCCGCATCAGTACGTCCTCGGCCTGCGGCTGGACTTTGCCGAAAGACTGCTTGCCGACAGCCGCATGGCGATCGCGGATATCGCCCACCTTGCTGGCTTTTCAAGCCAGAGCCATTTTACCACCGTCATGAAGAAATACCGGCGGGTGACGCCGCTGCAGGCAAGGGTGGGCAAGCTTAACTCCAAGGTTAGATGAGGCGGCGCTTGCGATATTGCTTGATTACTTGGTTTTTAAGCATCGGCTAAGGTAACGAGCCATTAACCTCTGTCGGTCTGCACGCTTCTTTTCTCGTAACACAGCAATTTCGTGAAATACCGCAAGCAGGAATCATGTCTTTCTGGTGGCAAGCGGAATTGTCAGACATTTCGTGCCGGCCAGCGGAGAGGAAGCCATGACCGACAATCGCATTTCGAGCGGCCAGATTTCGAACGGCTCGTTTGTTCAGCGTCGCGCGGCGCATTTCGTCGGGCAGTGGATCGCGGGGGGCCAGGGCTCACGCTCGGTTCGCCGCCGCCTGATGGCGGTGCTGAGGATGGCTCACCGTGTGCTCGGCATGCGCCGCAAGAGACATGGGCTCGGCATGCTCGGCACCGGCAGGATTTTGGCGGCGGTGCTGGGTTCGATCGCATTGGGCGGCATTTCCACGCCGGCACTAGCACAGGTTTTCGGCGGCGGCGGCACGGCAAACGGAGTGCGCGGTATCGCGTTTGGGTCCGGGGCCGTGCAAAACGGAGCCGACTCGATAGCCGAGGGCACCAATGCCAATGCGGGCAGCCAGAATGCCGTAGCGATTGGCTTCCAGTCGCTCGCGACCCAGATCAATTCCATCTATCTTGGCTCGCGCACCGTCGCCGGGACAGGTGCCACCGCCACGAGCGCCATCGGCATCGGCACGGATGTCACGGCATCGCAGGCCGACGCTATCGCGGTCGGGCGAGCATCCGTTGCGTCGGCGCAATACTCGGTGGCTCTCGGCCTGAACGCCAAAGCCACGGGGACAGGCGGCGCGATGGCGCTGGGCCAAGGCACGATCTCAAGCAATATTAATACGGTCGCGCTCGGCGTCCAGGCTAGCGCCACCGGGGGCGGCGCCAACGCCTTGGGTACCTTCTCTGTTGCTTCGGGAGGGAATTCCACCGCTGTCGGTACCAGCTCGTCCGCCACTGGTGGCTTGTCATTCGCCGGAGGCTGGTCGGCCGTCGCCAGCGGGGATAGTGCCGTCGCCATAGGCAAGTCGGCCAATGCCGCAGGGCTGAACTCGACAGCGCTCGGCTCCAGCACCAATGCCTCGGCCGATTTCTCATTGGCGCTGGGCAACCAGGCTGTGTCGAGTGGAGTCGGCTCGGTGGCAGCGGGCTCTGGAGCCCAAGCCACGGGCGTGTCCGCCACGGCGCTTGGCAACAACGCCGCGGCGACCGCCGCTAGCGCAACCGCGCTGGGCCTGGGTGCTACTGCGAGCAGCGTAGACGGCACGGCGATCGGCAAGCAAGCCAATGCGAGCGCGCAAGATGCCATCGCCATGGGCACTACCTCGAAGGCGAGTGGCACCGCCAGCACAGCGGTTGGCAACGTCGCCGTCGCCAGCGGCGCGAACGCCTCCTCATTCGGGTCCGGAGCAACTGCGGCGGGAGACAATTCTCTCGCTGCCGGCGTCAGCGCCAACGCCGGCGGGATAGGCAGTACCGCACTCGGCATCGGCGCCAATGCGTCAGCGACGAGCGCCATCGCCGTCGGCAACAATGCCAAGGCCAGTTCCGCCGAAGCCGTCGCCGTGGGCACCAATGCGGTGGCGACCGGCGGCAAGGCCGTATCCATCGGTTCCGGCAACACTGCTTACGGCAACGGCGCTGTCTCCATCGGTGATCCCAGCTACGCCAGCGGCACCGGTGCCTTCACCGGCGGCGCCAACAACATCGCCAACAGCGACGGCACGGCAACAGCCACCGCCGCCAACCAGGCCAACGGTGCCGTCGCCATCGGCAACAACAACAAGGCGATCGGGCAAGGTTCCGTGGCCCTGGGCAACGGCTCGACCGCGGGTGCCGCCGGCCTCGCCGGCAATGTCGCGCTCGGCAATGGCGCGACGGCGTCGGCAAGCTCGGGCGACGTAGCGCTCGGCTCGGGCTCGGTGACCTCGGCGGCGGTCGGCACGCCCAATGCGGTGATCAACGGCACGACCTATGCTTTCCAGGGCACCAATCCGACCTCGACAGTCAGCATCGGCGCACCCGGTGCGGAACGCACGCTCACCAATCTGGCGGCGGGGCGGATCAGCCTGACATCGACCGACGCGGTCAACGGCTCGCAGCTCTTTGCCACCAACCAGGCGGTCAACGCCATCGGCACCACGCTCAACAACATCAATGTCGGCGGCGGCATCAAGTATTTCCATGCCAACTCGACCTTGGCGGACTCGTCGGCGACGGGTACGGACTCGGTCGCGATCGGACCCGTCGCGACCGCGACGGGCACGAGCGCCATCGCCGCCGGCAACAATGCGAGCGCCTCCGACGCCAACGCCTCGGCCATCGGCACTAGCTCTGTCGCATCGGCCCTCGACGCAACGGCGATGGGTTTTATATCCAAGGCCTCGGGCCAATTCAGCACCGCCGTGGGCGCCAACGCCAATGCTACAGCCACGTCCAGCACGGCGATCGGCCAGAACTCACTCGCATCCGCCCTTCAAGCGACCGCTCTCGGCAAACAAGCGACTGCCAGCGGCGCGAATGCGCTCGCTCTGGGCGCCAACTCCACTGCCGGCAACGCCGGTGACGTGGCACTGGGCTCGGGCTCGGTGACCGCCGTGGCGGTCGGCACGCCCAATGCGGTGATCAACGGCACGACCTATGCTTTCCAGGGCACCAATCCGACCTCGACGGTCAGCGTCGGCGCGGTCGGTGCGGAACGCACCATCACCAACGTCGCCGCGGGCCGGATCAGCGGATCCTCGACGGATGCGGTCAACGGGTCGCAGCTCTTTGCCACCAACCAGGCGGTCAACGCCATCGGCACCACGCTCAACAACATCAATGTCGGCGGCGGCATCAAGTATTTCCATGCCAACTCGACGCTGGCTGACTCGTCTGCGACGGGTACGGACTCGGTCGCGATCGGACCCACCTCGACCGCATCGGGGACGAGCGCCATCGCGGCCGGTAACAATGCGACTGCCTCCGACGCCAACGCCTCGGCCTTCGGCACCGGCGCCGTCGCATCGGCCCTCGACGCAACGGCGATCGGTTTTATATCCAAGGCCTCGGGCCAATACAGCACCGCCGTGGGCGCCAACGCCAATGCTACAGCCACGTCCAGCACCGCGATCGGCCAGAACGCACTCGCAAGCGCCTTTCAAGCGACCGCTCTTGGCCTAGGAGCGAATGCCGGCGCCCAGAATGCAATCGCGCTGGGCGCCCTCGCCAACGCCAGCAATGCAGGCGACGTGGCATTTGGCTCGGGCTCGGTGACCGCCGCGGCGATCGGCACGCCCAATGCGGTGATCAACGGCACGACCTACGCCTTCCAGGGCACCACCCCGATCTCGACGGTCAGTGTCGGCGCGGTCGGTGCGGAACGCACCATCACCAACGTCGCCGCGGGCCGGATAAGCGGGTCCTCGACCGACGCGATCAACGGCTCGCAGCTCTTCGCCACCAACCAGGCGGTCAACGCCATCGGCACCACGCTCAACAGCATCAATGTCGGCGGCGGCATCAAGTATTTCCATGCCAATTCGACGCTGGCGGACTCGTCTGCGACGGGTACGGACTCGGTCGCGATCGGACCCACCTCGACCGCATCGGGGACGAGCGCCATCGCGGCCGGTAACAATGCGACTGCCTCCGACGTCAACGCCTCGGCCTTCGGCACTGGCGCCGTCGCATCGGCCCTCGACGCAACGGCGATGGGTTTTATATCCAAGGCCTCGGGCCAATACAGCACCGCCGTGGGCGCCAACGCCAATGCTACAGCCACGTCCAGCACCGCGATCGGCCAGAACGCACTCGCAAGCGCCTTTCAAGCGACCGCTCTTGGCCTAGGAGCGAATGCCGGCGCCCAGAATGCAATCGCGCTGGGCGCCCTCGCCAACGCCAGCAACGCAGGCGACGTGGCGCTGGGCTCGGGCAGTGTCACGGCAGTAGCGGTAGGTACGCCGAGCACTGTGATCAACGGTACGACCTATGCCTTCCAGGGCACCACTCCGAGCTCGACGGTCAGTGTCGGCGCGGTCGGTGCGGAACGCACCATCACCAACGTCGCCGCGGGTCGGATAAGCGGGTCCTCCACCGATGCGATCAACGGCTCGCAGCTCTTCGCCACCAACCAGGCTGTCGACGCCATCGGCACGACGCTCAATACCATCGGTGGTTCGGTGACCAATCTTGGCAACACGATCAGTAACATCGCCGGCGATACCTCGACCGCCTATACCGACGCCAATGGCGTGGGCATCCGCTACGCCCGCACCAACGAGACCGGATTGGCGCAGACAGATTCCTTCGCGCAAGGGGTCGGCTCCACCGCTGTCGGCTACCAGGCGACCGCGACCGGCGTCAGCGGGCTGGCGCTCGGCCGCGACAGCAATGTCAGCATCGACGGCGGCGTGGCGCTCGGTTCCGGCTCGGTGTCCGACCGCGCCCTGGCACCGGCCACCGGACAGATCGCCGCCGGTCCGTCCAACTTCATCCAGTACAACACGACCGACAAGACGCTGCTTGGCGCCGTGTCGGTCGGCACCGCCACGTCCTACCGGCAGATCACCAATGTCGCCGACGGCACGCAAGCCCAGGATGCCGTAACAGTGCGGCAGCTGCAGGGCGCCATCGCGTCTGTCTCGGTCACCTCGACGAAATACTTCCATGCCAATTCGGCGGCGGGCGACTCGCTCGCGGTCGGCGCGGAGTCGGTCGCGGTCGGCCCGACGACGGTCGTCAACGGCGACAACGGCGTCGGCATCGGCAATGGCGCCATCGTCGACCAGACCGCGCCCGGCGGCACGGCCATAGGCCAGAACGCCCATGTCATGCTGGCCGACGGGCTGGCGCTCGGCACCAATTCGCTGGCGTCCGGCATCCAGTCGGTGGCGCTCGGCGCCGGCGCCCAAAGCACCTTCATCAACAGCGTCGCGCTCGGCGCGCAGTCCATCACCTCGGTCGGCGCACAGACCGGCTATACGGCCTTTGGCCTCACTGCTCCGCAGACCTCGGTCGGCGAGGTGTCGATCGGCGCAGCCGGGGCCGAACGCAAGCTCACCAATGTCGCGGCTGGTTCTGCCGATACTGATGGCGTCAACGTCTCCCAGCTTAAGGGCGTGTCGCAAAACATCGCCAACCTGTTCGGCGGCGGCACTACGATCAATCCCGACGGCTCGATCAGCGGACCGACCTACACCGTCCAGGGCAACACCTACACGACCGTCTATGATGGGCTCACGGCGGTCGACAACGCCCTGACCAACATCAGCAATGGCGGCGGCATCAAGTATTTCCACGCCAATTCGACGCTGGCCGACTCCACCGCCAGCGGCACCGACAGCGTCGCGATCGGGCCGGCCAGCGTGGCCAGCGGCACCAACAGCCTTGCCGCCGGCAATGGCTCCACAGCCACGGGCCAAGGTGCGGTGGCGCTCGGCCAGGGCGCCAAGGCCAACAATGCCAATGATGTGGCGCTGGGTTCGGGCTCGGTGACGCAGACCGCGGTCGGCACCTCCAGCACCGTCATCAACGGCAAGACCTATACCTTCGCCGGAACCGCTCCGATCGGCACCGTCAGCGTCGGCAGTGCTGGCGCTGAGCGGACGATCACCAATGTCGCCGCCGGACAGATCAACGCCAACAGCACCGATGCGATCAACGGCTCGCAGCTCTACGCCACCAACACGGCGGTCGAGGATTTGAAATCGGGTCTTGGAACGCTCACCCAGAACGCGGTGACGTATGACACCAATCCGGACGGCAGCAAGAAGAACAGCATCACGCTGCAGGGCGGCGACGTCAACGCGCCGGTCGTCATCTCCAATGTCGGTCCCGGCGTTGCCGGCACCGATGCGGTTAACGTCAACCAGCTGAACCAGGGACTGGCCACGAGCATCAACACGTCCAACACCTATACCGACAAGGTGGCGGCCACGACCTTGCAACAGGCCAACAACTATACGGACCAGAAGCTCAGCCAGCTCAATACGGACATCGGCGGCATCCGCGACGAAGCCCGCCAGGCGGCGGCGATCGGGCTGGCCGCGGCCTCGCTGCGCTACGACGACCGGCCCGGAAAGTTGAGCGTCGCGGCGGGTGGCGGCTTCTGGCGGGACTCGAGCGCCTTTGCCTTTGGCGCGGGCTACACGAGCGAGGATGGACGCATCCGTGGCAATGTGTCGGGCACGGCGGCGGGTGGAAATGTCGGCGTCGGCGCTGGCCTCAGCTTCACCTTGAACTGAGGCAGGAATGAAAGGACTTGTCGCACTGACTTGCCTGGCGCTCTGCGGCGGCCTCGCGCCGGCTGCCGGGCAGGTTTCCGCCCCGGCTGCAGGGCAGGTTTCCGCGCCTTACAGGATCAAGCCTTCGGATGTGGTGCTGCCGCCCGACGTGAAACTGGGAACCTATCAGCGCACCATCCGTCCGTTCGAGAACTGGACGCTGATCTGCGACGAGAACCTGAAGGCCCGCAAGAAGGTCTGCAATGTCTCGCAGGTGATCGAGGACGGGTCGGGCAAGATGGCCTTCAGCTGGTCGCTTGCCGCCACGCAGGACGGCAAACCCTACATGATCGTTCGCACCGCGCCGAACGCCAGGAGCGATGGGCTGGTGTCGCTGAAGTTCGACGGGCTGGGCCAGGCGATCGACGTTCACCTGAACGGCTGCAACGAAATGGTCTGTGTCGGCATGTTGCCGGTCGGGCCGGTCATGCGCCAGCAGATCTCGCAGAAAGCGACGCCGGCAATCTCCTACCCGACCGTCGACGGCAAGACGATCACCGTGACCGCAGCAACACTCAAGGGGCTGACGGAAGCCCTTTCGCCAGTCAAATAACCGGGGCAGCATAATGAGCCAGCAGGACCAGTTCATATCCGCAAAACGCAGCAGTCCGACCGTCGAGGCGGATCGGCAAAGGCTGGTCGAACCCAAGCGGCGGCGCTGGCCGCGCGTCGTCGGATTTTCACTGTTGGGGGTGGTGGTGGCGGGCCTTGGCTTCGCTGCCGGGAACTATGCCGCGATCGCCAATCTGGTCGGCAGCGCGACGGCCGCGCAGCCTGAGGCGACCAACCCGGCGCTTCCGGACACGCCTTTCCTTGAGCATGTCAAGCAGGCCGGGGTGCAAGCCTGTTCGACCGTCTATCCGGTGCTTGGACAGATTTTGACGACCGGCACGAAATACAGCGTCAAATCGCTGTGGAACGACCAGGCCGCCGACAAGCATGCCGTCCAGGCCTTCGTCGGCATGGACTATGCGACGGAACGCTATAGCGGGCCGGCCGCCGGCGTCGTTTTCGCATCGCCCACCGCCTCGGGTTGCGAGGGGGCGATGGTGCGGGTGGCGCCATTCGCCAGCCCATGCGCCGACATCCCGTCCATCCTTCCGCAGGGCAGCAAGATCACCGACCATCTTGGCCAGGTCGAGGTGTACGAACTCGGCGGCAACGCCGGTGAGGCCCTTCTCCTGCCGACGGGCAAAAGCTGTGTGGTGATCTCCGTCGCTTCGGCGGCGAAGTAGGACGCGAATTGGAAAGGGGAGCCGACCATGAGATTGCAGGCTTTGGCAGTTTTGGGTTTGACGTTGTTGTGGAGCGGACAAGTCGTCTCGGCCGACCTGGTGGCGCCGTCGGAGCCGCAGCAGGAGGAAAAAGGCATCTGGGCGGCCATCGCCTATTCGCAGGCCGATAGCAAATACGGCTTCTTCTGGGGCGCCGACAAGCGGCAAGAGGCGAAGGACATCGCGCAGAAATATTGCGAGAATGCCGGCGGAAAGGCCTGCAACGTCGTCACCGTCTTCCGCAACCATCGCCATTGGAACGATGACGACGAGACCGGCTTTCCCTACAAGCACTGCGGTGCGCTCGCCGTGGCCGACAAGGTCGAGAACCGTTTCACGCCCTGGGGCGTGAACTCGGCCGAGACCCGCCGGGAAGCCGAAGACCTCGCTTTGCAGGCCTGCCAGGCGTCGGGAGAGAAATGCAAGGTCCGCGAATGGGTCTGCACATGAAGCGTAGCCTCAAGGCCGCCTTCGCTTGCGGGGCGATCGTATTCTCGTTGATGTTGCCGGCAGCGGCGCAGCAACAGGTGGCGGCTGTTCCAGACGGGCCGTCATCGCTGCGCGAAGTCTATCAGGACTGGAGCGTGGCTTGCTCCGTCCAGGAGAATGCGAGGGTCTGCTCGCTTTCGCAGGACCAGGTCCAGAAGAACGGCCAAAGGCTGCTTGCCGTGGAGATACAGAGACGCGCGGACGGGTCGACGATGGCTACCTTGCTTCTGCCCTTCGGCATCCTGCTCGATTCCGGCGTAGCGCTCCAGATCGACGATCAGCCGCCCTTGTCCCCGCAGCGCTTCAGGACCTGCCTGCCAACGGGTTGCATCGCGGTGTTTTCCATTGACCGGTCGGTGCTTGGAAAGCTGAGGGGAGGCGAGGTGATGAAGCTCAATGTCACGACAGACGCAGAGACGCCGCTGACATTCCCGGTGTCGCTGCACGGCCTGACCGCGGCGCTCGACCGCATGGTGGCGTTGAGCGCACGGTGAAGGAAGGGCGGCTGCCTTCGAAGCCAGCCGCCGCCGGTCCCATGGAACGTTGGCGTGCCGAGGTCGTTTAGTCCGGTGCCATTGCCAGCGGATCGTGATGATGAAGAAGACCTACGTCAAACCCACGCTTGTGAAATGCGGAAAACTGACCGAGCGCACGGCGCAAATCGTGGCATCCGGGGTCATATTGGGCGAGTAAACGCACTTCGCGAACAGATGTACAGTGCCGATCGACATTGAGTTGTTGACGGCCCACCTCTTGCCAGGCGCTATTCGAATCCGGCGCACGATTCTCGATCGCGGGTTCAAATGGCAGGGATCATCACCAGGCACGACGCTCGAAACCGAGATTCCCTCTGATGGTGGGCAGCGCGTTGCCGGCATTCATCGCCGCACACGGCTTGCTGCTGCTCTTTCCTCTCGCGGTCGTCGAAGGCCCGATCGTGACTGTCGTTGCCGCGTGGCTGGCTCAGCAGGGACTGTTCGACATCAGGCTGGTGCTGGTGGTGGCCATTTTGGGCGACCTTGTGGGCGACACCCTCTACTATCTCCTGGGGAGGCATTTGAACCAGCTCATGCCGGACCGTCTCAGGGCGTGGCTTGGACTGACCCATGACCGGATCGAAACGCTGATCGGCCATTTCGAGGAAAAGGGCGGACGGACGCTTCTGTTTGGCAAACTCACCCATGTGGCGGGTCTGCCGATATTGGTGGCGGCCGGCGCCGCGCGGATGCCGTACGCCGCTTTCCTTGGCTACAATCTGTTGGGCACGCTGCCGAAAATTGCCGTTTTCGCGGCCCTCGGCTGGTGCTTTGGCTCGGCCTGGCAAAGGATCGACGGCGGCATCTTCTACGCATCCATGCTGGCAACCGTGGTGCTGACGGCATGGGTCATCGGGCGGTTGCGAAACGTATAGGAGCAGAGCGGGATTCTACCGTGCGCGCCCATCTTCGAGCTCCAGCGTCGAGTCGAAATAGCTGATCCACCTGGTATCATGGGTGACGACGCAGATCGCGACCTCGCGGCTGTCTGCCAGATGGCGGAAGACCTTCATCACCATTTCCGCCCGCTGGCCATCCAATGCGGCCGTGGGTTCATCGGCCAGGATGACGGTGGGGTCGTTGGCGAGCGCCCTGGCAATCGATACACGCTGCTGCTCGCCGCCGGAAAGCTGGGACGGATAGTTGGATCCGCGATGTCCCATGCCGAGCGCGGCAAGCAGTCGGCCGGCACGTTCCTGCGCCTTTTGGCGGCCGACATCATTGACCTGCATGGCGATGGCGACATTCTCGGCGGCGGTGAGGAAGGGGATCAAATTCGCCTTCTGGAAGACAAAGCCGAGATGGGTGCGCCTGAAGGCCCGCAACTCGTTCAGCTTTGCGCCGGGCCGGGAAATCACCTTGCCGTCGAACAGGACCTCTCCGGTGGTCGGCGTCTCCAGCAGGCCGGCGATCATCAGCAGCGTCGTCTTGCCCGAGCCGCTCGGCCCGACAATGCCGGTGACGGCTCCGGGGCTGAGCGTCAGCGAGCCGGCGGCGAGCGCCGTGACCTGCGAGCCGCCGCTGTCATAGACCTTGCTGGCGTTGCGCACCTCCAAGGCGGCCAGGCGTCGCTTCGACATCAGGCCAGCACCTCCTGGGCGCGGACCGCGAGCGCCCGGCGGATGGCAAACCAGCTCGCTGCAAGGCTGAGCGCCATCAACACCGCCGACAGCACGCCAAGATCGGATTCGGTGATCAGGACGGTTCTCGGGAACCTCGGATAGATCGTGAACGAGATCGCGATGGCCAGGACCAGGCCGCAAAAGCCGATCAGCCCCGCCTGCTGCGCGATCATGCCGATGATCACCCGGTCGCGCGCCCCGATCAGCTTCAGCAGCGCGATTTGTGCGACCTTCTCGATCGTCATCGTGTAGATGGTCAGCGCGATGACGGCGCAGCAGATGAGCAGTGTCATCGTCGTGAAGGCCAGGATCTGGACCCGGAGTTTGCCGAGGCGGCCGTCCAGCAGCAGCGTCTCCTGGTCCTGCCTTGTCAGCACCTCGACATCGCCCCAGCGCTTGATCGTGTCGCGGACGACTTCCTTGTCGGCGCCAGGCAGCGTTTCGACGATGACGGCGGCAACACTTCCGGTGTCGTCGCCGAGACCCATGCGGGTTTTGCCCTTGGCTGCGCGGTTGAGCAGGATCGCCTCGCTGGGCAGGAGCTGATTGATCACCTGGGCGTCGGCGATGGTGACGAAGAGCAGGCCGTCGCCCCCCATGTCGACCTGGCCCGTCGCCACGCCGACGATCGTGTAGGTATCGCGCGCAAGCCGGATCTCGTCGCCGACGACGAGGCCCAGCGTCTTGTCGGCGATCGCCTCGTAGCGGTTCGACTGGAAGTAGCGGCCGGCGATCAACGGTATCCAGCTGCCGCTGTCGCTGGGAAAGTCGACACCTGTGATCGACATCCGCAGAGGCAAGCCATCGAACTGGAATTGCTGGTTGTACTGGATGAACCGTCGCGTGCCCGCCACGCCGGCGACGCCGGCGACGCGGCGATCGAGGTTGGCCGGAACGGCGGAGGATTCGGCGAACGGACCGGACTTGCCGCCTTCGACCACCCAGAGGTCGGCGCCGATGCCGTCGATGACGACAAGGGCTTCATAGACGATGCCGCGATACATGCCGAGCATGCCGATCGTCGCCGCCATCAGCAGACCGACACCGAAAACGGTAAGGACGAACCGCAACAGGTTGTGCCTGATATCTCTGATCGCGAGGTTCACTCGCCGGCTGCCCTTATCGTGACCGCCTGGTACTGGAAGCGGCCGATCGGGCCCAGCACGACATCGCCGACATCGAGGCCGCGCGTGATCTCGATATCGGTGCCGCTGGAGTAGCCCAGCGAAACCGGCGCCCAATAGGCTCGCCCATTGTGCGAAATCCACAGGCCGACCCGGCCCTGATCCCGCGCCAGGAAGCGTTGGGGAATGGCGATGCCGGGGGAGGGCGATTCAGCTTGGATGACGACACTTGCCCGCTGCCCCACGGCCCAGGTCGCGGGCACTTCGTCCAGTTTCAGGTCGACCGTGAATTCGCGTGTCTCCTGATCGACCTGCCGGCCAATGCGCACGATCGAGGCGGTGTAGGCGCGCTGCGGATTGGATGAGAACGCGACCTTCGCCACCTGGCCGGGGCGCAGCGATGCCATGGCGGATTCGTCGAACCTGGCAAAAACCAGCAACGACTTCGGATCGACGATCTGCATCAGTTCGACGCCGGGCGAGAGCAGGTCGCCCACCGTGCGGCTGCGCGAAACCACCACGCCGTCGACGGGGGAGCGGATGGAGGTCTCGGCGAGGCGGCTGCGCAATTGCTCGACCTCGGCCGACGCCGCCGCCGACTGGGCTTTCGAGCGCTCGATGGTGACGGTTGCCCGCGCCAGTTCGGCCTCGGCCTGCTTCTGGGTGCTTTCGACAAGGTCGAATTCGGACTGGGAGATCGACTTGCGTTCGAGCAGGGTTCTCCTGCGTTCGAGATCCGCCATGGCCGTGGCGGCGGCGATGGCCAGACGGTCGCGCTCGAGTTCGGACTCATGCACCGTCTCCGCCGCCGCGCGGTCGTTGGCGACCGCCGCGGCAAGCTGGAATTCGAGATCGGTGGCATTGAGAGTGGCAAGGATCTGGCCGCTCTTGACCTCGTCATTCTGGTCGACGCGCACGTCCGCCAGGAAGGCCTGGATGCGCGCCGTCACCACCACCTGGTTGGTCGCGCCGAGCAGTCCCGGCCCGGCGATCTCACGCGCGATCAGGCGCTGCCTGGCGACATAGGATTCGACATCCGCAGGCCAGATATACCATCCCGAAAAGAGGCCTACCGCCGCCAGGACGACAAGCAAGGTTGAGATTAAGCGAACCACGTGCCCTTACCCGCTCCGGCTGTGCCGGCCCCTGCTATTCCTCAAGTGACGCGACATCAGACCGCCGCCTGCTCGATGGGCTCGACGGCCGATTGCCCGGCCAGCAGCCGCTCGGCGATCTCCCGCAGAATTTCCTCGGCCTCGGCATGGTCATAGCCCAGCCTGTCGAATGTCAAGGCCAGGCCAAGGCCATCGCCGGTCGGGAAGCTGCGAAAATCCATTTCGCTGATGCACGGTCTTTCCCGGCGCATGTCGGGCAGCGGCGTCACCTTGAACATGCCGAGATCGAGCTCGCCGGTAGCGTTGGAGCGCTGCAGGGGCGCCGACTGGGTCGCGCGCGTCCATTTGTCGACGGTGCGGCTGCCGACGACGAAGAGCGCGGTGTACGATCCCTTGGCGACGACGTCGTCATGGATTTCGCCAAAATAATTCGAATCCATGAATGGGGCGAATTGCGTTGCCTCGTCGATCTGTTCTCCGAGTGCCGCGGCCAGCGACTCCAGCGTCTTGAACTCAAAGGGCCGTACGCGCACGGGCATGTCAGAGGCGACGAAATTGACGTAGTTCTCCAGCCGCCGGTCGTGGCGCAAGGCGGCGGGGATCTGCAGGATCATGTCGTCGACGGCGCCGCGTGTGGCGATCATCTGAGCGAAGGCGGCGATGACCATCGCCGTTTCCGTCGTGCCGGCGGCCTTGGCCCGCTTGCGCAAGATCTCCTGCTGATGGCGGGGGATCGAAAGCGACACTTCCGCGCCGAGGCTGCAATCGACGAGATTGACGTTCGGCCGCTGCCCCTTCGCCTTGCGGCCAAGGTTCGGAATTTCTGGCAAGGGCTCGGCAAACACCTTGCGCAGGAAAGCGTCGCGTTGTTCGAACGAGCCGGGCCTTCCGACATGGTCGAAATCGCGGATGAACTGGTCGATGCCCATCTCGACAGGGTCCAGCGGCAGATCGAGATAGGCCTTGACGGATTCTTCCAGGATAAGCCCCAGCGAATAGCCGTCGAGGACGAGATGGTGGGCCTTGGCAACGATGATGTCGCTCTCGGCGCCAAAGCGCAGGATTGTTATGCGGAACATCGGCGCCCGGATGTCGATGCTTTCCTGCGCCAGCTCTCTCGCGCGCCGCATGGCCTCAGCCTCGTCGGCGACTTCCTCGACCGAGAAAAACTCCGTGGGTCGCCTTTCCAGATAGGCGCCGTACCCGGCCCCCTTCTGGAAGAAGCGGGTGCGCATCACCTCGTGGCGCTCCATGATCCTTTCGATCGCACGCTTGAGGCGGCTGGTGTCCATCTGCGGCCGGATCTTGAGCTCCTTGCTGATGGTGAAAGCGATGCGCGCATAGTGGGTCGCGTCCGGATGCTCCTGGAATTGCAGCAACGCCCTTTGCGTGCTGGTCACCGCGATTTCGCGTTCGACATTGGGCACGCCGTCGAGCGGCGAGCTCCTGGCCGGCATGGCCAGCGACTGGCCGCCGGACCAGTCGCGGACGCTCCAGCGCGTCGTGTCTGCCCGAGGCTGTCCGGGAATCCCGATCTGCGCGCCAAGCTCATCCAGACACGCGGCCAGCAGTAGCCGTGCCGTCGTCTCGTCAACAATTTCGAGATCGACGCTCAGCCGGATCAGGATGTCGGCATCGCGAACCGCCACGCCGAGTTGGATCTCGTGCGTGCTGACCGGGACCGCATCGAGGCCAAGGGAAGCCCCTTGCCCGGTCTGGTCTTGCTCGACACAAGCGAAGCCGAACTGGCGCAGCGCGACATGGCGCAGGCGCAAATCCTCCTCAAACGCCAGTTCCAGCGACGCCGTGTCCATCAGGCGATGCGCGCGGCCGTTGGTGTCGGCGCGTTCGATCTGTTTGAGCAGATCTGGGCGGGCTTGATCGGAGGTTCGCAGCACGATCGGATAGGAGCCGTCGAGCGGGCCAATCAGTCCATCGGGCGCTCCGTCTCCGCGCTCGCTGAACTGTCTGTCCAGGATGATCGCATCGACGGAGAAATAGTTGGCCAGCGCCTTGGCGTAAGCGGCCAGCAGGGCGGCGCTTAGCGTGCCCGACAGCGCGGCGAATGCGTCCTTCGCAAGTGTGGCTTCCAGGATCCCGACCTTGCCTCTGTTCGATCCCATGCCGGCGGGTGCTGCCGCCCGGCGGCGTCCGGGGATTGGCGCGATGGCGGGCGCGTTGTGGAGGATTTCCTTCCAGTAGGCGAGGTCGCGGCCATGTCTGGCCGATCCCGGCTCGGCCTGTGCGGTGCGCGAATGATCGGCGAAGCTGTGGCCTGTTTCGGTCGCCTCGCCGTCGTTTCGCAGAAACAGCGACAACAGGAAATGGACCGACGAGGCGTCGGCGGCCGCGCGATGTGCCCGCACCTGCAGATCGTGACCTCCGTCCGGGCGTGGCGATACGCCGGCGCGCCACAATGGACCAGGCAGCGCAATGTCGCCCAGGCGGTTACCCGGCAACAGCGGTTCCAAGGCCGGCGGGGCATCGAAAGCGATCTCGACCACGCCGGTTGGCGAGATCGAGCCTCGCATGCGAAGCGCATCGTTGTCCTCGGCCGAGCGAGCCAGCTGTGCCGACAGCGCTTCCAGCGAAACGCCTGGATCTACCTTGGCCTCGGCGAAAATCTGGTTGTCCGCCTTGGCGATGGCCGAAGACATGGGCCTGACGTCGAGCATGATCGCATGGACCTGCCGGCCCAGGGGACGGAACGCCTCCTGGGCAACGGCACCCTCCGATTTCGCCTGCGCGGCCGAGAGCTGCAGGGCGGCCTTTAGCTTGGCCTCGAATGCCGAGGCGACAAGACGCGACAGTCCGGCGATGGTCGGCGCCTGCAGGAACTTGGCGACGGGGATATCGACCTCGACCTGGGCCTCGACGCGGTTCTTCAGCTCGAAGGATGACAGCGAATCCAGCCCGAGTTCGCTGAGCTTGCGGTCGTCGGCCAGTGCAGAGGCCTCGACCTTCAGCACTTTCGCCACTTCGCGCCGGATCATGTCCGCGAGCAGATCGTTCCATGCGTCGCGTGGCGCCGCGATCAGCTCGGCTTGAATGCGTGAACGGCCGCCCGTGCGCTCGCCCAGCAATTGCGAGATCCTCGGATTTGTCGCCGCCCCGGGGTTTGTGCGCGCGATCGCCGCCCAGTTGAGGTTGGCAAAGCCAAGATTTTCGGACCTGGCGCGCAACAGATAGGCGAGGGCCGCGGCCGCCTCCGAATCCTGCACCGGCTTGATGCCGACGCTGTCGAGATAGTTGGTCATCGCTTCCGATCGGGCAACGAACCCGCTGCCGGCGATCATGCCCCAGGCAGCCGAGGAGCCGGGCAAGTTGCGGCCCCTGCGATAGCTGGCGATGGCGTTGAGGACGGAGTTGGCCGCGGTGTAGTTGGCCTGGCCTGCCGAACCGATCACCTGCGCGATCGAAGAGAAATTTGCCAGGAAATCCAGATTGAGGCCGTGCTTGACGGTCGCGACATGCAGGTTCCAGCCGCCGGCAATCTTTGGCCTGAGCACGCGGTCTATCTTGCCTGCATCGAGTTGCGAGACGAAGGCATCCTCGATGACGGCGGCGCCATGCACGATGCCGCGCAGCGGATGCTCTGCCCTTGCATGTTCGCCGATCAACCTGTCGACGGCCGCGGCATCGCTGACGTCGAGTGCTGCGCGAACGATCCTCGTGCCGCGCTGTTCCATACTCTTGATGGCCTCGGCCGCTTCGGCGTCGGGGACGCCGCTGCGGTTGGCGAGGATAAGGGTGCCCGCACCCGATCTGCTGAGCCAGTCGGCGATGGCAACGCCAAAACCCTTGAGGCCGCCGGTGACCAGATAGGCGCCTTGGGCCGAGACATCGAATTTGCGCTGCAGGTCGAGTTCGACGTCGATCGCCGGTTCGTCGAATGTGACGACCACCTTGCCGATATGCTGCGCCCTGGACAGCATGCGCATGGCTTCCGCCGCCCGCGACGCCGGGAAGCGTGTGGCTTGCAGCGGCCTGTAGGTTCCGGCGGCGACCTTTGCCTCCACCTCCAGAAGCAGTTGCTTGAAGAGATCAGGCTTCTCGAGAGGAAGCGTCGAGAGGTCGATGACCGAATAGGCGTTGTTGCGATAGAGCGAGCGAAGGCCGATGGGCTTGTCGTCGGCGAGGTCGCGCTTGCCGATTTCGACCATGCGGCCGAACGGCGCCAGGCACTCGAGGCTCTTGTCGATGCCGCTGCCCGACAGCGCGTTCAGCACCACGTCGACGCCGCGGCCATGGGTCGATGCCCGGACCTCGTCAGCGAAATCGAGCGCGCGCGAGTTCATGACTTCATCCACGCCCAATTCCTTGAGGAAGGCGCGCTTGATGTCGCTGCCCGCGGTGCCGAAGACCCTCGCGCCCCGATCCCGCGCGACCTGAATGGCGGCGAGCCCGACACCGCCCGAAGCGAGATGGATCAGTGCGGTCTCGCCCTTTGCCAGCCTGCCGACATGGTCGAGCGCATAGTGGGCGGTGAGGAAAGCCGTCGGCAAGGTCGCGGCGTCGATCAGATCGAGCCCGTCGGGCACGCGCATGACATAGTCTGCCCGAACCCTGGCGAAACGCCTGAGGTAACCCTTGCCCATGCCCGTGATGCGATCGCCAGGCCGGAGATTTGTCACGCCGGCGCCGACCTTGCGGACGGTGCCGGAAAACTCCAGGCCGAGATTTCGCCAGTACGCCTCGCCGTTCTCGAGCTCGTCCGGCAGGATGCTGGTCGCCGCCATGATGTCGCGGAAATTCAGGCCGACCGCGGCAATTTCCACCAGTGCCTCGTCGGAGCCCAACTCCGGTTCGGCCGTCTCGCGCAGCACGATGTTGTCGATGGTTCCGGGCCGGGTCATGGTCACAGTGAAATTCGACGCGTCGCGCCTCACGTCCAGTGTCCGTGATGACGGCGCCAGCTCCTGCAAGGCCAGCTGTTCCAGGCGCGGGACATAATGCTCGGCACCGCGCAGTACGAATTCGGTTTCCGCTGTCTCTTCCAGCAGCACGTCGCAAACCGCCGTCCCCAACAGCAGCGCGCTTTCGTCCACATCGACAAGGCGGATGCTGAAGCCTTTGCACTCATTGGCCATGGTGCGGGCAACGCCGATCAACGCGCTCTCGCACAGGCCCGAAAGCGGCATCGGCCCGTCGCCCGCGACGAGCCGGCTCGCCGACGTCACGACAACCAGTTCCGGCCTCGGGCCGGGCGCGGCCGACAGCCGGTTGAAGACCTTTGCCAGCGTGATCAGCTGATGGACCACAGGCGTGATGGCGGCCAGCAGCTGTGTGCCATCCGCCATCTCATCAAGGGGCTCGATGACGGCCGCACTGAACAGGATGCCTGCATTGCCATGCGATGCGCCGATGAAAGCCTGGATCGCCGCCAAGGCTTTGTCAGCATCGAGATCGAGGAATGGGGCCGGGTCGGCCATTTCGACCGTCGCCCCAAGCCTGGCCAGTTCCGCCAGCGCTCCTTCAAGGCGCTGCCGTCCATTGCCGACCACAAGCCATCGCGGGCAGCGCAGAGGCGTGGTCGCGGGTTTTGGCTCCTGCCTGATGAAATGCTCCTCGAAGACGCTGGAGCCCGAACCGCTGGCCTGGTTCGTGCTCCTGATCCTGCCGAGTGCCTTGGTCTGCAGATCGTCGATGACGATCAGCGGCTGCCCGTCCGCCGAAAACACGCTGAAGCGCATCGTGTCCGGTTCGAAGCTCGGCTGGATATCGACGACGACATCAGCCGTCATCGCCGACCCTAGCAAGATCTTGCGCGCCCCTGTCGGCAGCCGCAGCTGATAGGGGGTCTTGTCCTCCTCGGCAGGCGGCAGCGGCTCACCAGGGATCCACAGGCCATCGCGACGGGAAGAGAGGCCGATACCGGCCTGCAGCACGGCATCGAGCAATCCGGGAAACGCGAAATAGCGCTTCGACAATTCGGCATCCCGAGCCTTCAGCTTGGCGATGACCCGGTCGCCGTCGACGTGAAGACCATCCAGCGACTGAAAGGTCGGGCCATAGTCGAGTCCATGCCGCTCGACGAGGCGATAGAACTCGTTCTTGTCGGTCAGGATTGGCCGATCCTGGAGAAGATCGTCGGGGGCGGGCGCAAGCTCGTACTGATGGCCGAAACCATAGGCTTCGGCACGTGTTCTCCAGCCGTCTTCCGAACCCCTGTGAAGCGTCGAGACGCGCAGCCTGCCGGCGACCGGATCAAACGTGGTTGAAAACAGGATGACGTCATCGTCGGCGATGGAAAGCGCCTCATGCAGCTTGAAATCGCGCAGTTCCACCGCTGCGCAACCGAAATGGTCGCGCAGCGCCGCGCCCATGATTTCGATGTAGCCGACGGCCGGAAACAGGCAGTCGCCGCCAACGCGATGGTCGGCCAGGAATTTGAAGCCCCGCAGCGTGATCTCGTTGGTCCACGATGGTCCGGCCATGAAGTCGCGCCATCCGAGCAAAGGATGCCGGGGCGCTTCGAACAGGAAGTTCCTTGTCTCCTCGGACGTGTTCAGCAGACGCTGGTTGTTCCACGGCAGCCGCGGCGCCGTTACCGGGCCGGCGGATGATTTCGGCCGCTCGAGCTCGACCCCGGAGACATGCAGATGGCCCTCGGCGCGTGCCAGCGTCCAGAAATCGTCGGCGGCGCGATCGAGCGAATTGATGGCAAGGACGTCCGCCCCGCGTTCCTGCGCAATGCCGCGGATGAGCGGCGTCAACGTGCGGTGCGGGCCGATTTCCAGGAACGCGTTGATGCCGTAGTCCAGAGTGAAGTCCAGCGCCTTGGTGAAACTGACCGGCTGGCGCAGATTGGCCCACCAATAATCGGCGTCGAATTTCGTTTCGAATATGCCTGTCACCGTCGAGATGATCGGAAGCTTGCCTTCCTTCCAGGCAACCGGGCCGAGCTCGCCGAGGAACCATTCCTTGCAATCTTCCAGATGCGCGCTGTGCCAGCCGAAATCCATGGTCATGCGGCGTGCCGTTGCGTCGGGATAGGTCTCCGCGACCTTGGCCAACACGCCAACAACCGCGTCTTCCATGCCGGCAATGGTCTGCGCGATCGGGCCGTTATAGGCGGCGATGACGACGCTGTCGTCATTGGGCAGGAAGGGCGCGAGCTGCTCGACCGTCAGCCCGATTGTGGCCATGGCGCCGCGCCGGTCGCTCTTCAGCGGGATGAGACCGCGCTTGGCGATGATGCGGGCCGCGGTCTCGATATCGATGACACCCGACACGTAGGTCGCCGCGACCTCGCCGAAGCTGTGCCCGATCAGTAGCTCGGGGCGGACCCCCTTCTTCGTCCAGCGGTCGTAGAGCGAAATCTGCGTGGCGAAGATGGATGCCTGGGTCACATCGGCATCGTTGATGCGGGTCCTTGTCTCGTCCCGTAGCATTTCCTCCACGGTCGACCATCCGACCATCGGTCGCAGCACCTCGTCGAACATGTCGGCAGTGCGGCGAAACGCGGGGTCTTCCTTCAGCAAGCGCCGGGCCATCGCCCACCATTGGCCGCCCTGGCCGGAGAAGGCGATCGCCAGGCGCCGACTGGAGGCACGGCCGGTGATGACGGTCGGGCCGGCGGGGTTCTGCTCGATAGCGCCCGTGGCGAGGTTGCGCAATTGCGTCCGCACCGCGGCATGCTCGGGTTCGACGATCAGTGCCGCGCGTTGAGTGAAATTGTCGCGCGCCTGGCGCAGATGGGTCGCCAGGTCATCGATCGGTGTATCCGCCAATGAACCTTCGTCGTCGAGCGCATCCGCCAGGCGCTCCGCCCATAGCTGCAATCCCGTCGCGCTTCCTGCCGAAATCGGGATGGCGATGGGATGGCTGGTTTCGGCCGGCCTTGCCGTCCGCAGGGCACGCGCGGGCAGTCCGCCCCATGCTTCCACGACAATGGAAGCGTTGGTGCCGCCGAAGCCGAACGAGTTGACCACCGCCAGGGCGGGGCGCTCATGATGGTCGATCGGCGTCGGCTTTGTCGCGACGGTGATGTTGAGCGCATCGAAGGGAATGCTGGGGTTCGGTCGGTCGAAATTGCGGTTGGGCAGCACGATGCGATGCGACACCGTCAGCAGGGCCTTGATGAAACCGGCGATGCCCGAGGCCGATTCCAGATGGCCGAGATTGGGTTTGAACGAGCCGACAGGAAGCGGCTTGGATCGGCCGTTCACGCCGAAAACGCGACCAATGGCCGTCGCCTCGATCGGATCGCCAACCGGCGTGCCGGTTCCGTGGGCCTCGACATAGTCGACATCGGCCGGATCGATGGAGGCGCCTTCCGTCAGCGCTTCCAGCATTGCCTGCTGGGCTTCGCCGCTGGGCGCCGTGAGCGTCGGTGTGTAGCCGTCCTGATTGACCATGGAGTGACGGATCACCCCGTAGATCCGGTCGCCATCGGCGATGGCACGCTCCAGCGGCTTCAGGAGGACGAGGCCGCAGCCTTCGCCGCGAACGAAGCCATCGGCCCTTTCGTCGAATGTGTAGATGCCGCCGGTCGGCGACAGCATGTTGGCGCCGGAGAAGGCGACAAATGGCCCGGGGTCGAGCATGCAATTGACCCCGCCGGCCAATGCCATCTCGCAGGTGCCCATGCTGAGGTGACGGACGGCCTGATCGATGGCGACGAGTGCCGATGAGCAGGCCGTGTCGAGGGCAATGCTTGGCCCCTTCAGATTGAAGCGATGCGAAATCCGGTTGGCGGCGATGGAGAAGGCCGAGCCGGTGCCGGCGAAGATGTCGCCGCCGCCGGCGCGCCCGCGGCGCAGGTTCTGCGCGAAATCATTGGTCGAGATGCCGACGAAGACGCCGGTGCGCACGCGTTGCAGGTCGGCCAGGGTGCAATCGGCATCCTGGACGGCCTCGAAGGCAATCTGCAGCGCCAGGCGTTGCTGCGGATCCATCGATGTCACCTCTCGCGGCGACATGTCGAAGAAGCTGGGATCGAAGCCGAAGACGTCGCTGGTCAGGAAGCCGCCCCAGCGAGAGCGCATCTTGCCCGGCGCGTCCGGGTCGGCGTCGTAGAAGGCGTCGATGTTCCAGCGATCCGCCGGGATATCGACGATACCGCTCTGCTTTTCCAGAAGAAACTTCCAGTATGACCGCGCGTCGTGGATCGCTCCGGGAAAGCGGCAACCGATGCCGATGACGGCCACCGCCTGCCGCTGGGTCACAACGGTATCGTCGACGGCCTGGTCACCGCGATGGATATTCATTCACCTGCCCCCGCAGATCATGTGCCGCAGCCTGCCAAGGCCGTCGGCACATTTGTGTTTCACTTCCTATGGCTGGCAAGCGGTCAAAGCCGTTCATACACTGGTCAACGATGCATTTTCAGACGCTGTGACATCTTTGGATCATGATTGGCTCATCAGCGCTCCAGCAGCGGCGCTCATCGCACGGCTGGCGGATCAACGAGGCGGAAATCGCTCGGGAAGGCTCCTTACGTGTGTTGTGGCTCGGCTCTCGATTGGTCGCCAACGATAAACGCCGCGCTCGCTTCGCTGACGATTGACACGTGATCCTTGGCGGCCTTGCCTGCGGCAGCGGCATCGCCGCGCAGGATCGCCGTGACGATGGCGTCATGCTCCTGCCAGGATTTGGCCAGCCGACCGGCAAGCCTGAACTGGGCGCGGCGGAAGGGGGCGAGGCGACTGCGCGTCGTCGCGGTCAGTTCCTGGATGTGCGTGCTGTGGGCGCCGCGATAGAGCCTGCTGTGGAACTCTGTGTTGAAATATTCATAGTCTTCCTCGGCGCCTAGCCGCACCAGCCGCGCCGAGGCCTGGTGCTCGGTCTCGAGCGCGCGGCGTTCGCTGCCGGTCATGCGCTCGGCGCAGAAGCGCGCGCATATGCCTTCCAGCTCGGCCATGCTCTCGAACATCGAGGTGAGGTGCTCCTGGGTGACGACGGCGACGATGGCGCCCCTGTTGGGTCGCCTTTCGACGAGGCCCATGGCGCTGAGCTGGCCGAGCGCCTCGCGCACCGGCGTGCGTGAAACCTCGAAGCGGGCGGCAAGCGAGACCTCGTCGAGTTTTTCACCCGGACGCAGCACGCCGGTGACGATGCGGTCGCCGATCGCCCGCACCATCTGATCGACGGTCGTGCCCGACCGGATCAACCCGCGCTTTGCCGACAAATCTCGATCACCTCCCATGCTTCGGCGTCCCAAGCCATGAAATCCTGCGGCCAAACGGCACGATCCCGACTCAGGACGCACCCTCTATGCCTATGTTTTAATCTTCCTGTCAAATTGGCTATTTTAAAAGCAAAAAGTGTATGCAATTGCCTCTCACTTGTGCATGACCCATTGCGCCTATCGTTGATTTTATTAGTGTAATTTCTTCTTTTGAATTGGCATGGCGATTGCATGCACTTTATTGAGAAGGCGTTAACCGACCCGGAAGGGGTCCTACAGGGGAGCATAAGAGATGATCGACCGATTCATGCTTAGCCGCCGCCAGTTGCTCAAGACCTCCGCCGCCGGAGCGGCGCTCGGGCTTGCCTCCGCGGCCTTTCCCGTCAGCAGGGCCTTTGCCGCCGCTGCCACCGTCGGCTTCATCTATGTCGGGCCGAAGGACGACTATGGCTACAACCAGGCGCATGCCGAAGGGGCGGCGACGCTGAAGGGCATCGAGGGCATCACCGTCGTCGAGGAGGAGAACGTGCCGGAGACGGTCGATGTCCAGAAGACCATGGAATCAATGATCAACCTCGACGGCGCCTCGCTGATCTTCCCGACCTCATTCGGCTATTTCGATCCACACATGCTGGCCATGTGCGCGAAATTCCCCGACGTGCAGTTCCGCCATTGCGGCGGCATGTGGGACAAGGCCAAGCATCCGATGAATGCCGGCTCCTATTTCGGCTATATCGGCATGGGCCAGTATCTCAACGGCGTCGTCGCCGGCCACACCTCGAAGACCAAGAAGCTCGGCTTCGTTGCCGCCAAGCCGATCCCGCAGGTGCTGCTCAACATCAACTCCTTCCTGCTTGGCGCGCGCTCGGTCGACCCGACCATCACTTGCCAGGTCATCTTCACCGGCGAGTGGTCGCTGGCGGTCAAGGAAGCGGAAGCCACCAACGCGCTGGTCGACCAGGGCGCCGACATCATTACCTGCCATGTCGACAGCCCGAAGGTCGTGGTCGAGACGGCCGCCGGGCGCGGCGCCTTCGTCTGCGGCTACCACGCCAACCAGAGCCCGCTGGCGCCTGAAAAATACTTGACCGGCGCCGAATGGAACTGGGCCAAGGTCTACAAGATGTTTGTCGACGATCTCGTCGCCGGCACGCCGCTGCCCAACTTCACCCGTGGCGGCCCGGCCGACGGCTTCGTCAAGATGAGCCCCCTCGGCCCCGCCGTTGGCGAGCCCGCGCGCAAGCAGTTCGACGCCACTTTGGCCGAAATGATGAAGGGCGGCTTCGCCGTCATCAAGGGTCCGTTGAAGAGCAACAAGGGCGTTGTCGTCGCTACCGCAGGCCAGGCCTTCGTCGAGACCGCCATCGAACTCGAGAGCATGGACTATCTGGTCGAGGGCGTCGTCGGCTCGACCGCGTGATCCGGGGGAGAACGGGGCGATGACGGATACTGTGACAGGAGCCGGTGCGCCGGCACTCTTCAGCGCCAGGTTCTATCCGGCGGCACTGGAATGGATCGCGCGGCGGGCGGAGGCGTTCGTCATTCCGCTCGCGGCGCTGATCGTCGGCATGGCGCTGTTCAGCCTGTTCATTGCGCTCGTCGGCAAGTCGCCGATCCTGCTCTACGAGACCATGTGGCGGGGTGGCTTCGGCTCCTGGTTCTCCATCCAGAACTCGCTGTCGCGGGCCGCACCGCTGCTTCTGGCAGCGCTCTGCGTAGCGCTGCCGGCGCGGCTTGGCCTCGTCGTCATCGGCGGCGAGGGCGCCATTGTGCTCGGCGGCGTCGCCGCCGCTGCCATCGGCGTGGCGCTCAGCGGCGCGCCTTCTTTCATTGTCATTCTTGCCATGGGCGTGGCGGGCACTGGCCGCCGGCGGCATCTGGATCGGTGCCGTCGGCGCGCTGCGCCACTACCGGGCCGTCAACGAAACCATCTCCAGCCTGCTGATGGCCTACATCGCCATCGCGCTGATGAACCAGCTGGTCGAAGGGCCGCTGCGCGACCCGGCCTCGCTCAACAAACCGTCGACGCAGCCGCTGGCGGACATCTACCGCATCGGCAACATACCGGGCATGGACGTGCATTGGGGCCTGGTGGTCGGTGTCGTCGCCTGCATCTTGTCCTGGGTGCTCATCGAAAAGACCCGCTGGGGCTTCGCCGCGCGCATCGCCGGCGGCAATGTGCGGGCCGCACAGGTGCAGGGGCTGGCCGTTGGGCCGCTCATCGTCGGCTTCACGGCGCTGGCCGGCGGCTTTGCCGGGCTTGCCGGCATGCTCGAGGTCGCCGCCGTGCAAGGCAGCGCCAATGCCTCGCTCGCCGCCGGCTATGGCTACACCGGCATCCTCGTCGCTTTCCTGGCCCGCCACAACCCGCTGGCCATCATCCCGGTCGCCATCCTGCTCGGCGGCATCGACGCCTCTGGCGGGCTGATCCAGCGCCGCATGGACCTGCCCGACGCCACCGTGCTGGTCCTGCAAGGCATGATCTTCATCGTCATCCTGTTCAGCGAAACCTTTTACGGCCGCTTCAAGGCCTTCAATCCCGATCTTTGGAGGCGGCCCGATCTCGTGCGGGGGACTGCCTGATGGATGCGACCGAGATCGGCCTCTGGGGCGTGCCGCTGGCCATACTGGGCGGCGCCATCCGTGTGTCGACGCCCTTCATCTTCGTCTCGCTGGGCGAGGCGATCACCGAGCGTTCCGGCCGTATCAATCTCGGGCTCGAAGGCACGCTCGTCTTTGGCGCCATGACCGCCTATGCGGTGGCGGTGATGACCAACTCGCCCTGGCTCGGCCTGCTCGCCGCGGCCTTCGCCGGCCTGTGCTTCGGCCTGTTCCACGGCTGGATCTGCAAATTCCCCAAGGTCAACGACATCGCCATCGGCATCGCGCTGATGCTGTTCGGCTCGGGCCTCGCATTCTTCTTCGGCAAGCCCTTCATCAAGCCGAAGGCGCCCAATCTGCCGGCCATCCCGTTCGGCGGCTGGTCCGATATTCCGCAGGTGCAGGCGGCACTCGACGTCAATGTGCTGTTCCTGATCGGCGCCGTACTGTCGGTCATCCTGTGGTGGGCCTTCCGCAACACGCGCGCCGGGCTGATCGTGCGCGTCGTCGGCGACAGTTCGGATGCGGCACGCGCCATGGGCCTCAACCCCGATACGGTGCGGCTCGCCGCCACCGGTGTCGGCGGCGCGCTGGCCGGCGTCGGCGGTGCCTATCTGTCGCTCTACTATCCCGGCAGCTGGACCGAACGCATCTCGTCGGGCCAGGGCCTGATGGCGGTGGCGCTGGTCATCTTCGCGCGCTGGAATCCGCTCGGCTGCTTTGCCGCGGCGCTTCTGTTCGGCGGGGCCGGCGCGCTCGGCCCGGCGCTGCAATCGGTCGGCGTCACGCAAGGCTACTATCTGTTTTACGCCGCTCCCTACATCCTCACCCTCATCATCATGATCGCCACCTCGTCGCCGACACGCTCGCTTGCGGGCGCGCCGGGCGAATTGTCGATCACCAAATGATTGGCACCAAATGACTGGAGTTTTGCCCGTGAACGCCAGAGCCGAATTCACCCAGCACACGATCGATGCCGAGCCTTATCCGTGGCCCTACAATGGTGACCTCAGACCCGACAACACGGCTCTGATCATCATCGACATGCAGACCGATTTCTGCGGGCCGGGCGGCTATGTCGACCATATGGGTTACGATTTGTCGCTGGTGCGCGCGCCGATCGAACCGATCAAGGCGGTGCTGTCGGCGATGCGGGCCAAGGGCTACACCGTCATCCACACGCGCGAAGGGCACCGGCCCGATCTCGCCGACCTGCCGGCCAACAAGCGCTGGCGCTCGCGCCGCATCAATGCCGGCATCGGCGACCCCGGTCCGTGCGGGCGCATCCTGGTGCGCGGCGAGCCGGGCTGGGACATCATCCCCGACCTCTATCCGATCGAGGGCGAGCCGATCATCGACAAGCCGGGCAAAGGCTCATTCTGCGCCACCGATCTGGAGCTGATCCTCAACCAGCGCGGCATCGAGAACATCGTGCTGACCGGCATCACCACGGATGTCTGCGTGCACACCACCATGCGCGAGGCCAATGACCGCGGCTATGAATGCATGATGCTGGAAGATTGCTGCGGGGCGACCGATTACGGCAACCATCTGGCGGCGATCAAGATGATCAAGATGCAGGGCGGCGTCTTCGGCACGGTGTCGAATTCGAAGGCGCTCGTGGCGCAGCTGCCGTGAGGAGGCCGCGATGAGCGACAGGAAAGCGGTCGGCGTCGAAACCATCGGCATGACCATGCGCTTCGGCGGCTTCACGGCGCTGGACGCGGTGTCGGTGAAGGTGCCGGCGGGCTCCTTCCACGCGCTGCTCGGCGAGAACGGCGCCGGCAAGTCGACGCTGGTCAAATGCATGATGGGCTTTTATCACCCGACCTCCGGCGACATCCTCGTCGATGGCCGCGAGGTCGCCATCGCCAGTCCGCGCGACGCCTCCGCGCTCGGGCTCGGCATGGTCTACCAGCATTTTACGCTGGTGCCGTCGCTGACGGGGGCGGAAAACCTCGTCATCTCGCGCGAAAAGGTTCCCGGCATCATCGACTGGCGTAAGGAGCGTGGCGAGCTTGCCGTGTTCATGGAGCGCATGCCGTTCAAGCTGCCGCTCGACGTCAAGGTGGCGGAACTCGCCGCCGGCGAGAAGCAGAAGCTCGAAATCATCAAGCAGCTCTATCTCGGCCGCTCCTTCCTGGTGCTGGACGAGCCGACCTCGGTGCTGACGCCCGGCGAGGCGCAGGAGGTGCTGGGGCTGGTGCGCGACATGACCAAGGCGGGCGACCTGACCGTGCTGATGATCTCGCACAAATTCCATGAGGTCACGGCCTTCGCCGACGATGTCAGCGTGCTGCGCAAGGGCAAGCTGACGGGAACCGGCCGCGTCGCCGATCTCGACCACAAGGCGATGGCGGCGATGATGATCGGCGATCAGCCGATCGCTGCACTCGACAGCCGTGCGGCGCCGAAACCCGATGCCGAGATCGTGCTCAAGGTCAAATCGCTGAAGGCGCCGGACAGGACCGGGCTGAAGTCGATCCGCATCGAGGATCTCGGCGTGCGTTCGGGCGAGATCGTCGGCATCGCCGGCATTTCCGGCAACGGCCAGAAGGAGTTTCTGGAAGTGCTGGCCGGCCAGCGGCCGCGCGACGCGGGCGAAGTGCTGGTGCGCGGTGCCACCTATGCGGCGACGCGGGCCGAGGCGCGCGCGCTCAATGTGCGGCTCATTCCCGAAGAGCCGCTGAAGAATGCCTGCGCGCCGAAAATGACGGTGGCCGAAAACATCTCCTTCCGTACCTTCGACATGGACGGCAATGGCCGGCCGGTAAGCTGGATCAGCACCAGCACTATCCGTGCCTTCAGCGCCCGGCTAGTCGAGCAGTTCAAGGTCAAGACCGCCTCGCTGTCCTCGCCCATAGCCTCGCTGTCGGGCGGCAATGTGCAGCGAGCGGTGCTGGCGCGCGAGCTGACCGGCGAGGTCGACCTGCTGATCGTCTCCAATCCCTGCTTCGGACTCGACTTCTCCGCTGTCGCCGAAATCCGCGCCCGCATCATGAAGGCGCGCAATGCCGGTGCCGCCGTGCTGCTGATGTCGGAGGACCTCGACGAACTGCTGGAACTGTCGGACCGCATCTTCGTCATGTCCGACGGCGCGCTGGTCTACGAGACGCCGATCGCCGGGGCGAGCGTGCAAACCATCGGCGAGCATATGGCGGGACATCACTGATGGCCGAAATCGATGCGCAGCCTTTCGCCTTTGCGTTCAAGCCCGACACGATGGCGCTGGTCGTCATCGACATGCAGCGCGATTTTGCCGAGCCGGGTGGCTTCGGCGCCAGCCTCGGCAACGATGTCAGCCGGGTCACGGCGATCGTGCCGACGGTGAAGAAATTGATCGAAGGGTTCCGTGCCGCCGGCCTGCCGGTGATCCACACGATGGAGTGCCACCGCGCCGACCTGTCGGACCTGCCGCCGGCCAAGCGTGATCGCGGCAATCCGTCGATCCGCATCGGCGATGTCGGACCGATGGGCCGGGTGCTGATCGTCGGCGAGCCGGGTACGGCGATCCTCGACGAGCTCAAGCCGCTGCCCGGCGAAATCGTCATCGAGAAACCCGGCAAGGGCGCCTTCTACGCGACCAGCTTCGGTGACGAGCTGAAGCGGCTCGGCGCCCAGCAACTGGTTTTCGCCGGCGTCACCACCGAGGTCTGCGTGCAGACGACGATGCGCGAGGCCAATGATCGCGGCTATGAATGCCTGCTCGCCGAGGACGCGACGGAAAGCTATTTTCCCGAATTCAAGGCGGCGGCCATCGCCATGATCCGTGCGCAGGGCGCCATCGTCGGCTGGACGGCGACAACCGACCAGGTGCTGCAGGGACTTGCCGATGGCTAATCTGAGTTTTGCCGGCCTCGTCGGTGGTGGCTGGCGCGATCTGGCGTTCGAGTCTTTTCGCGAGGGCATCACCGTGCACTGGCTGCTCAAGGGCGGACCGGTCGAGCCGTCGGTGGCGATCCTCGACTACCGGCCTGGCGCCGGCGTGCCGCGCCATCGCCATGTCGGGCTGGAAACCATCGTCGTGCTCGAGGGCACGCAGAGCGACGAGAATGGCGACTATCCTACCGGCAGCGTCATCCTGAACCCGGTCGGAACCGAGCATTCGGTGTGGACGAAGGACGGTTGCGTCGTGCTGATCCAGTGGGACCTGCCGGTGAGCATTCTGGGAGAGGCCACATGAGCGAAATCCGCTTCGACATCGGCAGTCTGCATGCGGCCTATGCCAATGGCGTCACTGTCGCCGACATGATCGATGCCGTTCATGCCCGCATCACGGCGGCTAACGATCCCGGCATCTTCATTCATCTCGCCGGCAAGGCGGACATGCTGGCGCAGGCGCAAAAGCTCGGACCGTTCGATCCGGTGGGCAAGCCGCTATGGGGCGTGCCGTTCGCGGTCAAGGACAACATCGACGTCGCCGGCATGCCGACCACCGCCGCCTGCGCCGAATATGCCTATGTGCCCGACAAGGACGCCACCGTGGTGGCGCGGCTGAAAGCCGCCGGCGCGCTGGTGGTCGGCAAGACCAATCTCGACCAGTTCGCCACCGGCCTTGTCGGCGTGCGCACGCCTTACCCGATCCCGAGGAACGCCGTCGATGCCAGCCTGGTGCCGGGCGGCTCCTCGTCTGGGTCTGCAGTCGCGACGGCGCGCGGCATCGTCTCCTTCGCGCTCGGCACCGATACGGCAGGGTCCGGCCGCATTCCCGCCGGCCTCAACAACATCGTCGGGCTGAAGCCGACCGTCGGCGCGCTGTCGGCAGCCGGCGTCGTGCCGGCCTGCCGCACGCTCGACTGCGTCTCGGTGTTCGCGCTCACCGTCGACGATGCCTATGCGGTGTTCGGCGTGGTTGCGGCCAAGGACCCGGCCGATGCCTATTCGCGCGCTGTGAAGGTGCCGGCGCTTGCCGCGCGCCCGCCGGTGCTGAGCGTCGGTGTGCCGGCGAAGGCGGACCTGCAATTCTTCGGCGACACGTCGATGCAGGCCGGCTTCGAGACGGCTCTCGGCCTGCTGGAAAAGCTCGGCTGCCGGTTGGTGGAAATCCCCTTCGCCGATTTCTACGCCACCGCCAATCTGCTCTATGAAGGCGCCTGGGTGGCCGAACGCTACGCCGCGATCCGCGACTTCATGGACGCCAACGAAGCCGCAATGCATCCGGTGACGCACAAGATCATTGGCGGCGGGCGCGGCCTGTCGGCGGCCGACGCTTTCAAAGGCCTTTATGCGCTGCAGGCCTACAAGGCCAAGCTCGCCCCGGTCATCGCTTCGGTAGACCTGTTCTGCGTGCCGACCGCGCCGACGCATTATGCCCTGGGCGCCGTGCTTGCCGATCCGATAGCGACCAACAGCCGGCTCGGCACATACACCAATTTCGTCAATCTGCTCGACATGTGCGGCATCGCCGTGCCGACCGGCAAGCGCGACGACGGGCTGCCGATGAGCGTGACCTTGCTGGCGATGGCGGGCAGGGACTGGCTGACCGCCGTTCTTGCTCGCGATATCCATGCGGCGAGCGGCCTTGTCCTCGGCGCAACCGGCTGGCCGCAGCCCAGCCTGCACCCGACCGCCGTCGCGCCCCGCGACGGTTTGATCGACCTGGTGGTGGTCGGCGCGCATCTTTCCGGCATGCCGCTCAACGGCCAGCTCAGCCAGCTCGGTGCACAGTTCCTGCGCGCGACCAGGACGGCCGCCGCCTACAAGCTCTATGCGCTGGCCGGCCAGTCCGTGCCCAAGCCCGGCTTGATCAGGGTTGCCGATGGCGGCACGCGGATCGAGGTCGAGATCTGGCGGCTCGAGCCGGAGGCCTTCGGCCGTTTCGTCGCCGCTATTCCGGCACCGCTCGGCATCGGCACGGTCGAACTCGAAGACGGCACCCCGGCCAAGGGTTTTCTGGTCGAAACCGCTGGCCTGGACGGTGCCCTCGACATCTCCTCATTCGGCGGCTGGCGCCGCTTTGTCGCACGCGCCAAAGACATGGCCGACCAAAACGATCAGCGGCGGAACTTGCCCGCCGGCGTCCCGATCACCGCCGCCTAGAGCGCCTTCCGGCTTCGCAGCTAGCTGCATTGGTCGGACTTCGGTGCCGGGCAAGACAACCGCCAATGTGTCCTACATTGCCAATCGCGCTGTCGCGACATGGTCGTCTGACATCGGAACACGCACACCGGTTCTTATGACTGCCGAACCATAGCTCTTGCGCGCGAACACCTCTTTCACCAGGGGCGCAAAGAATTCCAGCGGCCTGTTTGGATAATCGGGGTCGAAGCTGGACTGGTCCCATTTCTCGCAGAATTCAGCGCAATCGTCGAAATAGGCGCTGTCCCGGAAGGCCTCGCGTTTGTGCGGATTGGCGCCGACATGCTCGCCATAATAGAGCAGCTGGAAGTCGCCGTGTTTCTCGACCACCCAGGCACATTGCTCGCGCACGAACGGCCGGATGATGGCGGCGGCGTATTCATCGTGGTTGTAAGGCGCGTAGATGTCGCCGATGTCGTGCAGCAGCGCCGACACCACCCAGTCGATGTCGGCGCCGGCATTCCAGGCCCGCGTCGCGGCCTGCAGCGAATGGCCAAGCCGGGTCACCTTGTAGCCGGACAGGGATTTGTCGAGTTCGACCATGGCCGCCAGCAGCCGGTCGGCCGTGCCGGAGGCATATTCGATCTCATGGTCGGTCAGGAAAGCATAATCCTCGCGGTCGCCATCCTTCATCTGGGTGAATTTCACGGTTTCCACTGTCGTCACCTTCCGTTCGCCGCCTACCTGCCCAGTTCGAGATAGAGGTCTTCGCCGACGACCTCGACCGGAAATGTCCGCGCCTTGAGCCTGTCATCGACGAGGCATTTTCCTGACCTGATCTCGAATTCCCAGCCGTGCCAGGCACAGCGAACGATTTCGCCGGCGCGCTCATAGACGAATTCCGCCCGGTCGGTCGGTCTGGTGGTTCCGCATACCGGCCCTTCGCAAAGCCGGCCTGCCCGGTGCGGGCAAATGTTGAGCAAGGCGGCATAGCCGTCGTCGAGCTGGAATATGCCGATGCTCATGCGGCCGAAAGCGACGATCCTGGGTTGCCCGATCGCGACCTCGTCGACCTTGCAGGCAAAGGTTCGGCCTCGCACGGGTGCGGCTGCTGCCGTGGCCGTCATCACGCGACCCTCGCGCTGGCCGCGGGCGCCTCAATGCGCTTGTAGACCTCCAGCGCATTCAGCCCCATCACCTTGTCGCGCCAGGCCGGCGGGATGCGGATGTTGGTCGGCGCGTCAAAGTCCCAGTGCGGATAGTCGGAGGCGAAAAGCAGCGTGTTCTGGCCATCCATGTGCTCCAGCGTTTCCCAGAGATGGCGGACGTTTTGCGGCTGTTCGAGCGGCTGGGTGCTGAAGCGGATGTTGCGGCGGCAATATTCCGACGGCAGCATTTTCAGCCATGGCGTCTCCTTGCGCAGCGCCTTGAAGTTGGCATCGAGCCGCCACATCAGCGATGGCACCCACGACACGCCACATTCGATGACGACGAAATAGAGGTCGGGATATTTCTCGAACACGCCGTTGGAAATCATGCTCACGACATGGGTCATAGCCGGCTGGCTGAGCAGCGCATGCGTTTCCCAGTAATAGGTCGTCGGGCCGCTGGCGATGGCATTGTGGTTGACGCCGCCCTGGCCGCCGAAATGGATGGCGAAGGGCAACCCGACTTCGGCGCAGGCCTCGAAGATCGGATGATAGAACGGATCGCCGTAAGGGCGTTGCGAGCCGTGGCTGGCCAGCACCTGGACGATATCCTTGTGGGCGCCGAGACGGCGGATCTCGGCCGCGGCGCCGTGCGGATCGGTCGGCGAAATGATGATCGATCCCTTGAAGCGCCGGTCCTTCGGCAGCCACCAGTCGATCATGTAGTCGTTATAGGCTTTCACCAGCGCGTTGGCGTAGTGGTAGTTGGCCAGCGTCGAGGCTTCCAGCGGCTCGTCGGCGGTGAGGATTGCCACGTCGATGTCGTAGAGATCGAGGTGTTTCTCCTTCATGATCAGATAGTTGTCCTCCTCGGTCCGCGGCCGGACGTCATGCCGCGAAAACCCCTCGGGATGCAGCCATGGGCGGTGGCCGTGCGGAAAGCTTCCCGCCGGCCCTGGCTTTTCGCCGCGAACCAGGAAGTCGCGCCAATAGGGTTCGAGATAGGGAAGCAGCACCTCGGCACTGGACCAGTAATTGTGGACGTCGGTGTCGACGATGAACATGGATGGATGACCTGCCGTGGCGGATGTTTGAAAGATGCCGCAAATCTGCGCCCGAAGGCGATATCCGGCAACGCAACCCGGCATGTGATGTTAATCGAAGATTCCGATTAGCCATTGTCGGGCCTGGTCAAAAAGCTGTAGCCATTACGAAGCTTTTTGGGTGGCCAAGATGCAGATCGAACTGCTCGACACGTTCCTGGACCTGATCGAGACCCGCAACTTCAACCGCACCGCGGAGCGGCTGGGCATCACCCAGTCGACCGTTTCGAGCCGCATCCGTTCGCTGGAAACGCTGCTCGACAAGCAGCTGTTCATCCGCGGCAAGAGCGGCACCGAGCCGACCGTCGCCGGCATCCGCTTCGAGGACCATGCGCGTGCCGTCAAGCTCAGATGGCTCGATGCCCGCCGCGAGATCCAGTCGGTCGGCAAGTTCGACCAGCTCATCCGCATCGGCATCCAGTTCGAACTCTATGAGCGCGTGCTGGAGGGGTGGCTGGAGTGGGTGCGGACGACGCTGCCCAAACTGGCGATCTATGTCGAGATCGACTATTCGAACCAGATGATCCTGGATCTGACGACCGGGAGCCTCGATCTGGCGGTGCTCTACTCGCCGCAGCATCTTCCCGACATGCATTACGAGCAGATCGCCGAAGAGAATTTCGTCATGGTGTCGACGCGCGGTGTCGCGTTCGACACGGTCACGCCGGCGGACTATATCCGCGCCAACTATTCCGCCTTCTTCAATCGCGCCCACAGGCAGATGCTGCCGGAACTGGAAAACGTCCCGGTGTCGACGGGAAATGGCGGCGCCGTCGCCTACCTCCTGCGAAGCCGGGGCGGCACCGCGTTCGTCACCGAAACTGTGGCAATGAAATTGCGCCAGGAGGGCGTGGCGCAGCTGGTTGCCGATGCGCCTAAGATCTCACATCCGATCTATTCGGCCGTGCATGTCCGACACCACCATTCCCACACGCATCTGCGCCTGCTCAAGGCGCTGAAGCAGATGACGGCATAGTTCAATCGCCGCGTTAGAGATCGACGGCACGTCGCTCGAGGGGGGCGTGAGCTCGGCCGGAGACCCGCCGGGAAGCCGAGGACCTCGCTGTGCAGGCCTGCGAGGCGGCAGGCGGCAAATGCAAGGTCCGCCAGTGGGTCTGCACATGACGCGTGGACCAAGGCTGCCTGCGCATGCGGGTGTCGCTCCGCGGTATTCTCGGGCGCGCGGCGCTGAACCAATTCGGTGAGGTTCGGTAAGATGTCGGCGCGCCTGGTGATCACTCGTTGGCGCTGGAGCCCACGAGCATCGCGCAGGCCTTCGGCACCGTCATCACCATCCAGCTCGCGATCATCCTGGTGCTGGTGCTGTTAACCGGACTGTTGCCGCGCTTCACCAAGCACCAGCCCATCGCCCATCCAGTGGAAATATGACCTCCCGACGCGCCGAACTCAGCGGGTTCATCGCCGAGACCAAGCGCAATCTTTGGTGCCAGATCCCTGCCTAAGCCGAGTTTGGCCGCAATGCGCCTCATCTCGGTCATCGAAGTCATCCCGACCGCCCACCAAAAGCGGTCAAAGCTGGTGTCAACGCCACGGGGAGTTTGCGCCGTGAGCATTTCTCTCCATAATGATCCCAGCATCGGCTCTTTCCTGCCCTGCCCACCGATCAAGTGTTTTGTGAACAGCATCGCACTTTGCTAATATTGCCGTCACTGTGCTCGGTGAGGAAATCGCAGCATGTCGGAGAAGAGTCCGGTCGCGTTGCCGGCGGCGTCGGTGGCAACAGGTTTTCTGGACGGCAACGGCAACAATGCGTCCGAAGCCCGGCATGAGCGCCGGATCCTGACCGCGCTCTGCTACGACCTGGTCGGATCGACCGACCTTCTTGGCATCCTGGACATTGAAGAGTTCGAGGAACTGATATCAGCCTTCCAGCGGGCGGCGAGGCAGGCGGTCGCGTCGTGCTCGGGTGCCGTCCAGGTCGAGGTCGGCGATGGCGGCGTTGCTTTGTTTCCTGCCGAAATAGACGCCAAGGATGCGGCATCGCTGGCGATCCGGGCCGGGCTCGAAATCATCGACGCCTGCAGGCGCGTCGGTTCGAACCAAGGCCGCGCCGATTTGCATGTCCGGGTCGGAATCGCGACATCGATGACCCTGATCCAGAAGGGTGACGCCGACACCGGTCGTGACAATGTCACCGGCCCTGCCTTCGCGATGGCCACGCGGCTCCAGGCCATCGCGCAGCCGGATACGGTGGTGGTCTCGGACGCGACGCGCAACCTGGCGCGACGGTCGCATGTGTTCAGCTTTAGGGGCACCCATGCGATCAAGGGGTTTGCCGAGCCGGAGCTGGTCTGGCGCGCGCTGAGTCACAAGCGCGAGGTCGACCGCTTCTTCGCCTTCGGGCGGCTGAGCAGTCCGCTCGTCGATCGCGAGGCCGAGCTCGCCACGATCGCCGAAGCATGGGACAGCGCCGTTGCAGGAAACGGCGGCGTGGTGGTGATCGAGGGCGAGGCCGGGATCGGCAAGTCGCGCATTCTTCACGAAGTGCGCCGGCGCACGCGTCACCAGCGCGCGAAACTGCTGCTCTTCCAGTGCACGCCCGGCGGCTTGCGCTCGGCGCTGCATCCGCTGCTACAGAACGTACGCGGCGATCTCGCCGGCAACGAAGGACAGCTGAGCGCTGCCGCTGTGGCGGAAGTATTCCGCGATCATGACGTCCGCGATCCCGAAATCATCGACATCTTCTCGTTCCTGCTCGGCGCTGCGGGAGCCGATCCGATGCTCAAGGAAATCGACGCCGAGGCGATGCGCGCGAAAGCCAATTGGGCGGTTCGCCACTCGCTCGAAGCCCTGTGCGCCAGCGGACCGATCGTCCTGGTGGTCGAGGACATCCATTGGATCGACCTGACGTCGAGACAATTGTTGGCTGAGCTTGCACAGTCGGCCCGTCACTTCCGGGCGCTTGTCATCGCGACCACGCGCCCTGAATCCGGGAGCTGGCTGGCAGCATCGAATCCAAGGCATATCTCGCTAAAGCCGCTCAACCGCGAGCAAACGCGGATGGCGATCGCGGCCATGTGGCCGCAAGGCAAGCCGTCAACTTCCCCGGAATTGCTCGACGTGGTGGAACGCGTGACCGGAGGCGTCCCTCTGTTCATCGAAGAAATCTGCCAGTGGATGGCCGAGAACGCGGCCTCGGCAACGGATCGGCTGGCGCAGACCGCGACGCGCAGTCATGCCTCGGTGTTTGAAAGCGTGATCGAGGCCAGGCTCGAAATGCTGGGGCCGGCACACGAAGTCGCGCGCGCCGCGGCCGTCGCGGGCAATCGTTTCAATCAGGAATTGCTGCGCGCGCTGTTGCCGGAACTCGACGACGAAATCATCGCAAACGCGCTGGATTCACTGAGCGAGGCCGGGTTCCTGATCCGCGTGCGGCCTTCCGGCGTTCCGGCCTATGGCGTGCGCCATGCGCTTATCCAGGAGACGATCTACAACGCAACGCTGCGCAAGAGACGGCAGGCCTTGCATCGCCGCCTGTTTGCCGCGGTGAGCCGCAACCGAAACCTGGCCGGGTGGCTGGGCACCGCCGAGGTCGCCGAGCACGCCGAGCGCGCAGGCCTTCTGGAGGACGCGATCGCTCAGTTCGTGATCGCAGGCACGGAAAGCTCGTCCCGCTCGGCAATGGCGGAAGCGAGGCAGATACTCGAGCATGCATTGGCGCTCTGCGAGCGCGTTGCGGCAGCCGACACGCGAGACGCGCTGCGGCTATCGGCCATGATCGTGCTCGGTCCCATCCTGACCGCTGTCGAAGGTCCGAACTCGGCGCCCGCCCGCAAATTATACGAGGACGGCGTGGTGATAGCCCGGCGGCGGCCGGTGGCCGAGCGGGCCAAGTGGTTCCCGATCTACTGGGGCTGGTGGTTCACGGATACCGTCATGGACGGCGAGCGCGCTGAAGTCGTGCTCAGCGATCTCAGGGATGTCGAGGATGCCGAAGTGCAACTCCAGGCCAGGCATTGCGTGTGGGCAATCGACTTCAATCTTGGCCGCCACGACCGCTGCATAGCCGCCGTCGATGCCGGACTGTCGCTCTATGAGCACGGCCAGGGCAAAGCCAATGCTGCGTTGTTCGGCGGGCATGACGCGAGGGTCTGCGGGCTCGCCCACCGCGCCTTGTCGCTTTGGTTCGTCGGAAAGCCGGCAAGCGCGATCCATTCGATGTCGGAAGCTAGGAGCTGGGCGCAGCAAACCGGACATGCCGGCAGCATCGCGCATGCCTATCTCAACGAGGCGATGCTGCATTGCTATCGCCGCGATTTTTCGAGGCTACGAAGCGTGATAGCGGATCTGCGCCACTTGACAGAGCGCCATTATATGCCCGCTCTCGCCGCCGCAGCGCAAATCTTCGAAGGGTGGTGCGACGGCAACGCCGGCCAGGTCGAGAGCGGCAGGGAAAAAATGCGGCAAGGCCTTGGCCTCCATGGCGAGTTCCAGACGCCTGAGGACGAACCGGTGTATTGCGGCATGCTGGCAGAGCTTTTGACACGAACTGCCGAGGTCGATGAGGCGCTCGCGCTGCTGGGCTCGGCTGTGGCGCAGGGCGAGGCCGGCGGCAGCCGCTTCTGGCTGGCAGAGCTCTACAGGCGAAGAGCGGAGCTACTTCTTCTCCAGGGTGATGCGGAGGCGGACGTAATCGCTGCCCTCGAAAAGAGCATCGCCATAGCCGCGGAGCAAAGTGCCGTGCCTTTCCTCGTCAGTACATACGAGACCCTTCAATTATCAGGCCTGTCGCCTGAACTGTCGTCGCGCTATCGCGATCGGGTCGAACGTGCGAAATCCGCTCTCGAGCCGGGCGCCGCGCTGATCGTCAATCCCGAATCGGCCGTTCGGCACTAGCCGGCCCTGCAAGAGCATCCGCGATGCTGGAGCGATATAAACGCCTTGGTCCGCCGCCCGACGAGGCGCTGGCGAGGCTGATGAAGATGCGCGAAGGCCTGGGCATCACGCGGATCGCCGACATTACCGGGCTCGACCAGCTCGGCATCCCGGTCGTGCAGGTGACAAGACCTTTCTCGCTCTCCAACGCAGTCGCGCAAGGCAAGGGCGCCACCCTGGCGCAAGCCGCGATATCGGCCATGCTGGAATCGGCCGAGAGCTTCTTTGCAGAGCAGGTGGCGAATTTCGAACCAGTCGTCGGCTGCGCCGATCAATTGGGCATCCCGCCAGATCGTTTCGAAAGGCATCTCCAGGGGGGCACCGCGCCCGGATGGCGCGGTAGGGAGACGGCGTGGGTAGCCGCAGACAATCTTCTTACCGGCAGCCGCGACCTGGTCCCGTTCGAGCTCGTGCACACCGCCTATGTGTTGCCGTCGCTGCCCCATGACGGCATTTTCGCGACATCGACGAGCGGTTTGGCAGCAGGCTTCGAGGAGCCGGATGCCATCGTTCATGGCATGCTTGAATGCATCGAACGCGACGCGATCGCCACGGCATACCGGACCCACGGGTTTTTCCACCGTCAACGCATCGATCCCGAGACGATCGATGATCCGTCGCTCCGCGATCTCCTGGAAACTTTGGCGGCCAAGAACGTGCTGGTCGGCCTTTGGCAAGCTTTGTCGCCGTTGGGCATACCGGTGGTGTGGTGCCATCTGCTGGAAGACGAACCGACGGAAACGGTCCTTTTGGATCATCCGGCTGATGGCTCGGCTGCCGGTTTCAGTCCCGCCGGCGCGGCGGTGCACGCCATCTACGAAGCGGCCCAGGCTCGTCTGGCGGCGATCTCGGGCGCGCGCGATGACCTGACGCGCGCGTCCTATCCGAAATACCCCGATCGGCAGATGATCGCAGCGCATCGCCGGCTCCTCCGCGATGGCCCGCGCAGCGTGGATTTCCGCGCGCTCGCCGGGCAGAAGTTCAACACGGCGTCGGACGGGCTGTCGGTCCTCTTGGCAATTCTCGAAGAGAGAGGGTTCGATGCGGTTCACCTAATCCGGGTGGGAACGAAACCGCTCGACGCCCTGTCGGTTGTCAGGATTGTGATCCCTGCCTTGCAGCCGCTCTTGCAGGGGTAGGGATTATGCGCCCGAAACTCGTCTTCACCGGCCCTACCGTGTCCCATTCCGACGCGTTGAAGGTCGTCGATGCGGTATGCCTTCCCCCGGCCGTGCAAGGCTCGATCGTTTCGGCCGTGCAGCATTTCGACCCGAGTGCGATCCTTCTCATAGACGGCGGTTTTCAGGCCGAGCCGGCGGTTCGGCACAAGGAAATCCTGTGGGCCCTCAGCCGCGGCATTCATGTCGTCGGCGCGGCCAGCATGGGTGCCCTTCGAGCAGCCGAGCTGTTCCCCCATATGCAAGGCGTCGGGCTTATCTACCGATGGTATCGCCGCTTCGCCTTTGCACCCGACGACGCAGTTGCGGTATTGCATGGACCGGCCGAGGTGAATTTCGCTCAATTGACGCATGCGCTGATTGACCTGCGCCGGACCCTTCGCGCTGCTTGCCGGCGCGGCGTGATTTCACCCGAACAGCAGGCGAGGCTCGAGGGTGCGGCACAGGCCGTCAACTTTCGCGAGCGCACCCTGGCACGGATGGTCCGGGATGCGCACGACGGCAAGGACGACGTCGAGAATTTGTGCAGGGAGCTCGGCGCGGCCTTCGTCCAGCAAAAAAAGCAAGATGCCCTGCGGGCACTCGAACTTTTGCGGGAGCAAGCATTTGAAAAAGCACACCCCATGCCGGAATTACAGCTGACCTCGGCCTTCTCCAAGGATATGGATGATGCGGGGCTGGCGCTATAGGCCCTGACCTCTTGGCGGCCCACGATTTACGCAACGTAAGCGCCGTGATAGCGTGGTAACGTCAGAGGGGGCCAAGCAATTGGACGCGGTCGATCGTGTCGTTGCGCAAGATGTGCTGGGTACGCGGTTCCTGGTCTACCCGCAGGTCCCACACCTTTCGGGTTACGGAACACCCGAAACAGTATGGATTTCTACTCCACCCGATCTGATCCGCTCCGGCCCGGAAGATCACCGCATCTACGTTCGCGATCCGCTCCTCGACAAGGAGCCTTACGACTACCCTTATCTGCCACCGTTTGTCGGCGAAATCTTTCCGCCTGCAGAGGCTGGCTTTGACGGCCATTTCGATCAGCTTTCCCTGACATCGCGGCCGTTCCTTTCTGCGCACGCTTTCGCCTCGGTCGGCCGCGTGCTGGATATCTGGGAGAGCTATCTCGGCAAACCGATTGTCTGGTATTTCGCCGAGACGTACGAGCGGCTCGAAATCATCCCCTTCGTCGACTGGGAGAATGCGCAATCGGGCTATGGCTATCTGGAACTCGGCCGAGAGCGCGGCATCGACGGACGCAACTATCCCTATGCGCTCAACTTCGATGTGATCGCACATGAGGTCGGCCACGCAATCTTGTTTTCGCTGTTCGGAACACCAGCCGGCGGCCTGTCTCAAGGCGATTTCGGACCATTCCACGAAGCCAGCTCGGATCTGGTTTCGCTCTTGTCCTTCCTGAATTTCGACAGCGGCATGGACCGGCTGCTGCGGCACTGCGATGGCAACCTGCTTGTTCTCAATGAATTGAACCGGATTGCCGAACTGACTGGCGATCGGCAGATCCGCCTCGCCAGCAACGCACGCCGCATGTCGGAGGTGACGGCGGAAATCCATGACAGGTCACGGCCGTTCACGGGAGCTGTGTTCGACACGATCGTCGACGTCTACCACGCGGCATTGGTGCACGAGGGGTTGGCCGACGAGCGGCTGCTGGGGATCGATATCAAGGATGTCGACCAGTCCGACATGCAGCGCATCTCGGATTTCACGTCCCGCGCCTTTCGCGCTCGGCCCTTCATGTTCAAGAGCATGCTGATCAGAGCAAGGGACGAAGTGGCCCTCGCACTTGCTCAGGCGTGGCCACGCCTCGATGCGGATAACCTGTCGTTCGAAAAGGCCGCGGCGTTGGTGGTGGACGCCAGCGATCGCGTCGCGCCGATGCTCGCGGAAAAATTCGATGAGAACTTCAGCTGGCGGGAGATCTTGTGAACTGAAGGATGCAGCAAAAAGGAGCGAGGAAAATGAGCGACGACTATCACCGACCGACATTAACGTTTCCATCAGGCGCTTACAACGCAACACAGGTCAGGCTCTATGGCTTGGGGGCGGAAATTGGACTCAGCGTGCCCGGTGCGCCAGCACCCTTTGGGGACACCGGCATGTATGTCGAAACCGCGCCTGGGGAACCCATCACCGACGAGCAACGTGTCAACGCACTTGAAGTGTTGAAGAAATATAATAACAACAAAGGCCGCCTAGATATAATAAATGGAAATATTCCATTTCCAAAAATACCAATCAGAGTCTCCTATCATTTCAAGATCGATCTGAAGAATTTTGGCACTGCGGTCCTTTCAACGGTAGGCAGTACCTTCATGCTCGGATCATCTCCAGAACAGAAAACATCGTGCGGGATAATTGTCGGTTATGCCTATGAGGGACATACCTACGATTTGCCAAAGCCCAAGATAATGATCATCCCGGCGTTTCCGGAGCCCAAGATTCCGGCGGACGATTCGGAATTTGACGCCAAGGAACCTGAAGGCTACGCGGTTTGGCTCGTCGATAAGCTCGACGAATGCGTGGAGTTGGAGATGAACCAAGGCTTCATCGAACAGCTCGTTCTTGACGCCAACATGCCGGGGAAGCGCTCACCAACAATGTACGCTTCCAAGATGACGATGGGCCACCGCAGCGGAAGGCTGAACGACTAGTCTCTCATGTTCCCTGTCAAGGTTGAAGGGAAGAACGCTCGCCTGCTTGGCAGGTTTGCCATGCAGTCGGATCGGCTGAGGCTGCACCGGGCTGGGGGTGGAACTCAGAGACGACGGTTGATCAGACTCTCATCCGCGGGTTGGGTAACGGCCTTCCGTATCTTCGTCTCGGGGCTGTCGTCGGTCTAGAGGGCGGGCGTCGGGCGCATCGGCTCGGCCACATAACTGGCGACGGGAGTTCCCCACCTTGGCCCTACCTCCAAGATCGTCGAAGAAATCGACGGCGGTGATTTTTGATGTCTTCACGGTTGTACACAGGCCAAGTTCCCGGGGGAAGTAGCGGTATCCGAGCGCAACGCAATGCTTGTCGTTGTCACCGCCGGCCGAGATCATTGACACGAACGCGAAAGGATTCATCACATCGATATACGAGAGGCCCTCAGCATCCTTGGCGTGTCCGGCAAACGGCATTTAGCCGTCGCGCCAGTCAACGAGTGTGTCCGCTTTCCGAATGCTACCGCCCGAAACCGGACAGGAAGGAAGCGGCCCCGTCTCTGCCTATCTTCGCTGCGCCGCGCCAGGCATTCCCGAAGTTGGGCTATGGCAATTTGATATTCTTGAACTCGCTCCTGAGTGGGAACATCTTCATCGCCGACGGCGACGCTTCATGGAACTCGCGCCGTAGTGGATACATATCCTTGGCCGGCATTGGCATGTGCATGTCAGCCAACATGACTTTGTCGGATCGCAGATCCGCGAGTACAAGTGTCTCCTCCAGATCGGTTTCATAACCAACCTGAAGCTGCGCTCTCGAATGGTAGACGTCCTGGGGTTTCGTCGCCCCAAGCCATGGCGGCGTTCCATTCGAGAATGCGAAAATCAATGGCTTGTCGCCACTTTGGCCGTCGGGGCCACCAGAGTCCGGAGCGTACGGAGCATTGACGCCCTTCGTCTGCTCCCAGTAGGACCAGAGGCGATCCAGATTGCAGTGATGCAGTCAAAACATCAGCGCGGCTACGCTGTGCGGCTGTCTTCCTGCTGCGTCATACCAATGGCGCTTCATCATAGACGCCGAGAGCCATAACGGCGTTTTGAGCCGCTTTGCTGGGAGGTTTTGGCGCGCTGTTATCGGCTCCGAACTGCATTGCCAGAAAATCGGGGTCTGTCTTGTCGTCTTTCACGACAACGTTCCAATTTCCGCCGGCATGGGCGAATGGTCCGTCCATGACCTGGCTGTCGGCAGCTCGACCATTCCCGCCAAGCAGGTCGGGGGCGAATACTGCCGCTGTAGAAGCTTTGTTCGTCCAGTCCCAGTACGGCAACGCAATCGATGCCGCCTCAGAATTAGCATTCTCACAGAGATCGCGCGAAGTTGCCGTGCCGTCCTTAGACATGATGAATTGCGCCAAGATGTTTGGCTTGGCGACGGCCCTCTTTACCCCGAACAAGACGTGATCCATGAAAAGACGACGCTCGATTGCGTCCTCGGTCTGCTGCCCCATCCCAGTGAAACTTCCGGTTGGGCGCGAGACTGACGCTTGCAACGAGCGCTGTGCCCAAGAACACGAGGAGCCTGGCGTCCTTTCTGTGGCCAACGTGTGACGAACGATGGTGCGTGGCCCCGCAACAAGACGACACGGGCAGACGCCCCGATGGGCGACCAAGAGAGACATTGGGATGCGGTCGAAGTCTTCGAGCAGCTTGCGGCTCTTTGGTGGCCATTCAGAGAATCACAGCCGGATTTTCCAGAGCAGCGGCGCGACGCAATGCTCAATTCTTTTGCACAGTGCGCACCCTTTTTTGAGCATTCGGAATTGCCGCCCAATTTTTTCTGATCCGAAACATACGGTTAGCAGTTGGCACGGACATTGCTTTAACAAAACTAGAGTTGGTGGCTAGGGTTCCGGCGCTCTTTTTGAGCGTGCTGGTCCGAGAGCTGCCACCGGTGCGGGAGACATCCCACCGGGTGCACGGCGGGACAAAAGCCCGGGAGACCTCGTTAGCCAAGGGATTGGCGGCGCGATGGTCCATGCCGATCCCTTTTTGAGAGATGCAAAAAGGGGAATTTCCATGCAGACGTTTTCAAGAATGCTCTCGACCGCCGTCCTGGCCGCTTCGCTGGCGTTTGGCGTGACTTCCATGGCCATGGCCGCACCGAAGACCGACTTCAAGGTTGCCTGGTCGATCTATGTCGGCTGGATGCCGTGGGGTTATGCTGCCGATCATGGCATCGTCAAGAAATGGGCGGACAAATATGGCATCAAGATCGAGGTCACGCAGTTCAACGACTATGTAGAGTCGATGAACCAATACACCGCGGGCGCCTTCGATGCAGTGACGCTTACCAATATGGACGGTCTCTCCATTCCTGCTGCCGGCGGCGTCGATACGACGGCTGTCATCGTCGGCGACTTCTCGAACGGCAACGATGCCGTCATCCTCAAGAACAAGAGCACTCTCGCGGACATCAAGGGCCAGAACGTCAACCTCGTCGAATATTCGGTGTCGCACTATCTGCTGACCCGCGCGCTCGAAAGCATCGGCTCGACTGAGCGAGATGTGAAGGTGGTCAACACCTCCGACGCCGACATGGTCGCCGCCTATAAGACCGCCGATGTCACCGCGGTCGTCACCTGGAATCCTCTGGTTTCGACCGTTCTCGAAGATCCAAGCGCCAAGAAGGTCTTCGACAGCTCCCAGATTCCAGGTGAGATCATCGACCTGATGGCCGCCAACACCAAGGTGCTGACGGACAATCCCAATTTCGGCAAGGCGCTGGCCGGCATTTGGTATGAGACGGCTGCCCTGCTGACGGCGCAGACGGACGAGGGCAAGGCAGCCCGCGAAGCGATGGGCGTCGCATCGGGTACCGATCTCAAGGGATTCGAGGGCCAGCTCGCGGCAACCAAGCTCTTCGACAAGCCGGCGGATGCCGTCGCCTTCACCGTTTCGCCAAGCCTGCCGAAGACGATGGACCTCGTTCGCAACTTCCTCTTCGCCAAGGGGCTGCTGGGCAATGGGGCACCGTCCGCGGACATCATTGGCATCGAAATGCCGGACGGCAAGGTCCTGGGCGACAGCGGCAACGTCAAGCTGCGCTTTACCGGGACCTTCATGAAGGCCGCGGCCGAAGGCTCGCTCTAAGCACCGCTTGACCGGGCGGCGCGATGAACGGCGCCGCCTCATCCCCTCATCAGCGGAGCTTTGTTCATGCGCTGGATCAACACGAGACCGGGCAGGGGCACGCAGCTTGCCTTGATGCTGCTGCCCTTTCTGCTGCTCGCCGTCGCTTACGCCTTCGGATCGGCCGCTCGCCTGGCGGAAAACGCCAATGACAAACTTCTGCCAGGCCTCGCGGGTTTTGCCGATGCAATCGATCGCATGGCCTTCGTCGCCGATCAACGCACGGGTGACTATCTGCTCTGGTCGGATACGCGGGCGAGCCTCATTCGCCTGTTCGCCGGCCTCGGCCTCTCGACCGTCATCGCGCTTCTGATCGGCATGGCCATCGGTATGCTGCCCTATTTGCGGGCTTTGCTTTCCCCCTTTGTCGCCGTCATCTCGATGGTTCCACCCCTGGCGCTGCTTCCGATCCTCTTCATCGTCATGGGATTGGGTGAGACCTCCAAGATTGCGCTCATCGTCATCGGCATAGCACCAACGATGATCCGCGACCTTGCTCTGCGGGTGCTGGAAGTGCCGCGCGAGCAGGTCATCAAGGCCGAGACGCTTGGCGGATCGTCATGGCAGATCGCGCTCCGCGTCCTGCTGCCGCAAATCCTGCCGCGGCTTATCACGTGCCTGAGGCTGCAGATCGGTCCCGCCTGGCTGTTTCTCATCGCCGCCGAGGCGATATCGTCCGATTCCGGACTTGGCTACCGCATCTTCCTGGTCCGCCGCTACCTGTCGATGGACGTCATCTTTCCCTATGTCGTCTGGATCACCTTACTCGCCGTTGTCGCCAATTACGGCCTCGACCGCATCCGCATTGCCGTCTTCCCGTGGTCGGAGTTGGAGAAGCAGGGATGAGCCAACTCGTCATCCAGGACGTCTGGAAGGAGTATGACGACCAGATCGTCCTCGAGGACGTGTCGCTGACAGTCACGTCCCGTGCCTTTGTCGCTCTTGTCGGGCCGTCGGGCTGCGGCAAGTCGACGTTCCTGCGCATGCTGCTCGGTCAGGAACACCCGACCAAGGGCACTATCCTGATCGACGGCCAACCCATGCCTACGGAACCGGGACCGGATCGAGGGATCGTCTTTCAGCGTTATTCCGTGTTTCCGCATCTGACGGTGCTGGGCAATGTCCTGCTTGGAAAGGAATTTTCCAACTCACCCCACAAGGCGAAGCTCTTCGGCGCGGCGCGGCGCAATGCCGTTGAAGAGGCCCGGGACCTCATAACCGAAGTCGGTCTTTCGGGCACCGAACAGAAATACCCTGCGCAGCTTTCGGGCGGCATGCAGCAGCGCCTGGCGCTCGCCCAGGCGCTGATCATGAAGCCGAAGGTCTTGCTGCTCGATGAACCGTTCGGTGCGCTTGATCCCGGCATCCGTGCCGAGATCCACACGCTGATGAAACGGCTGTGGCATGAAACGCAAATGACCGTCGTCATGGTCACGCACGACATGCGCGAGGCCTTCACGCTTGCCAGCCGCATCGTTGCCTTTGAGCGGCGACGCGATCGCCCCGAGGAAAAGCGACGCTACGGCGCGACGATCACCAATGACATTTCGATCTGGCCGCCGCGGGAAGCGGGCGTGCCTTCGATCTTCAGCCCCGACCGGGACGGCCCGGTCGCTTTCCTGGGGCATCGCCGGGACGACCTGGCATTGTCAGGAGAAGGCCATGAAGCACACTAGACGTTCGCCTCAGGAAATCGCCGTCAATCGGCAGCGCTACGAAGAGCATCAGAAGAAAGGGCTTGAATTCGCACCGAAGGCATTGCCCGCACCGAGCGTCATGCCCGCGCCTCCGATCGATCCCGCCACCGTCATCCATGCGGAAGAGATCCCCGGCGGTTGGTACTGGTCGACACTGCTGAAGCGTGGCGAAGCGATCCGCATCGATCAGGGCGAAGGTCAATCGACCGTCGCGCTTGTCGCCTGGAACGCCAACGATACCAGCGAGCGATTGAACCTTGTCGATACCGTCAAGGTGCAGTGGACCACCGCGCTCGGCAAGGGACGGGTGATCTTTTCCGACATGGGGCGCGTGATGTTCTCGCTCATCGAGGACAGCTCAGGTGCTCATGACTGCCTGATGGGCGGCTCGACGGCCGCGACCAACGCGGTCAAATATCCGGGCACAGTCGCGCGCAATACCCGTGACAACCTGATCCTGCTAGCCGGCAAGCTTGGTCTGACCCGACGGGATATACCGGCCATCCTCAATCTGTTCGCGCCGGTGCGTATAGACGACGCCGGCGCATTCCAATGGCGCGGCAAGCTCTCCAACAGCGGCGACTACGCCGAGCTGCGCGCCGAGATGGACATGATCGTCGGCCTTTCCAATTGCCCGCATCCGCTCGACCCCGATCCGACCTATCAGCCCAAACCGATCACCATCACCCGCTTCCGCGCAGCGGTACCTGCCGCCGACGATCTCGCTCGCACCGCGACCGCCGAGGCCGTGCGCGGTTTCGAAAACAACGCCTTGATGCTGGCCTGAGGGGAGGATGAATGATGAGCAATTTCATCCAGACCGCTGCCTCGCGCGGCATCGACAATGCCGTCCAGGATCACTTCATTCCGGCGGAAGCCCCATGGTCGGGTATCGTGCGCAAAGGCCAGACGATCCGCATCGAGGACACCTACGGCCAGCAGGCGATCGACACGCTGTTTTATCGCGCCGATGATTTTGCCGAACGCTACTCCAATCAGGACACGATGCGGGCACAGGGCGGGGCCTATGTCGGCGTTGGCACCAGAGTCATATCGAACGAAGGCAATGTCATGCTTGTCATGTCGGCCGACAGCTGCGGCCGTCACGACACCTCCGCCGGCGCCTGTTCCTGCGAGAGCAATACCGTGCGCTTCGGCCATGGCACGAAATATTTGCATGCCTGCCGCGACAACTTCCTGCTTGAGGTGGCCAGGCACGGCATGAGCAAGCGCGACATCGTCCCGAACATCAATTTCTTCATGAATGTGCCGATCAAGCCGAATGGCGAAATGACCATCGTCGACGGCATCTCTTCGCCCGGCGATTATGTCGAGTTGGTCGCCGAGATGGATGTGCTGTGCGTGATCTCCAACTGTCCGCAGGTCAACAATCCCTGCAACGGCTTCGATCCGACGCCGATCCGCGTGTTGATCTGGGATGCCGCTCCGGCTGTCGGGGCCTGAGCGATGTTCGCCAAGGTTCTGATCGCCAACAGAGGCGAAATCGCGGTCCGGGTCATCCGGACCTTGAAGACAATGGGCATCGCCTCGGTCGCGGTCTATTCCGATGCCGACCGTTTCGCCATGGCGACGCTTCTTGCCGACGAAGCCGTTCGCCTTGGCCCCGCGCCGGCAAACGAAAGCTATCTCGATATCGATGCCGTCATCGCCGCCTGCAAGGCGACGGGTGCGCAAGCAGTCCATCCCGGCTACGGTTTTTTGTCGGAGAATATCGGCTTTGCCGAAAGGCTTGCAGCCGAAGGCATCGCCTTCATCGGTCCGCGGCCCGAACATCTCTCGGCCTTTGGGCTGAAACACACAGCGCGCGAGCTTGCAAGCACGAGCGGCGTGCCGTTGCTGCCGGGCACCGGCCTGCTGCGGAGCGCCGAACAGGCGCTGACGGAAGCCGAAGCGATCGGCTATCCCGTGATGCTGAAAAGCACCGCCGGCGGCGGCGGCATCGGCATGCAGCTCTGCGCCGATCCATCAAGCCTGCAGGCCTCGTTCGAGAGCGTGCAGCGCACGGCGCGCGCGAGCTTCGGCGATGCGCGCGTCTATATCGAGCGCTTCGTGGCCGATGCCCGTCATGTCGAGGTGCAGATCTTCGGCGATGGCAAAGGCCGGGTGATTGCCCTTGGTGAACGCGACTGCTCGCTGCAGCGGCGAAACCAGAAGGTTGTCGAGGAAACACCGGCGCCTGGACTGTCGTCCGAAACGCGCGCCAGACTGCACAAGGCGGCGACCGATCTTGGTACGTCGGTTTCCTATGAATCGGCAGGCACCGTCGAGTTCATCTACGACCCCGATCGCGAGGAATTCTATTTCCTCGAGGTCAATACCCGCCTGCAGGTGGAGCATCCCGTCACCGAAGCCGTATTCGGCATCGATCTCGTCGAATGGATGATCCGCCAGGCCGCCGGCGAAGATGTCTTGTCCGGTGCCGGGAGCCTTGTGCCGAAGGGCGCCGCGATCGAGGTTCGCGTCTATGCGGAAATGCCGCATGCGGATTTCCGGCCGAGCGCCGGGCTGCTGACGGAGGTTGCCTTCCCGCAAAGCGCCCGTATCGACAGCTGGATCGAGACCGGAACGGAGGTGACGCCGTTCTACGATCCGATGCTGGCGAAAATCATCGTTGCGGCCGACGACCGGCCGACCGCGATCGAGAAGCTGAAGGCTGCGCTTGCCGACACATCGATTGCCGGTATCGAGACCAATCTCGGTTACCTGCGCGATATCGCGGCATCCGAATTACTGGCCAGCGGCAAGGTGGCAACGACGGCATTGCGCGATTTCGCCTTCGTGCCTCAAGTCATCGAGGTGCTGGCGCCTGGCGCGCAATCGAGTATCCAGGAATTGCCAGGTCGTCTGGGCCTCTGGCATGTCGGCGTGCCGCCGAGTGGACCGATGGACGAGCGCTCGTTTCGTCATGCCAACCGGCTTGTCGGCAATGCCGACACGCTTGCAGCACTCGAGTTGACGGTTTCCGGCCCGACCCTGCGTTTCTTCGCCGATACGGTCGTCGCCCTTGCCGGCGCGCGCATGGCGATGTGTTGCGATGGCGAGCTGCTGCCGCACGATAAGGCAGTGACGATCCGGGCCGGGCAAGTGCTGTCGATCGCCGGCATCGACGGTGCCGGCCAGCGTGCCTATCTCGCGGTTAAGGGCGGGTTCGCCGCACCGCTCGTGCTTGGATCCCGCGCCACCTTCGGCCTCGGGCAATTCGGCGGCAATGCCACCGGCGCGCTGAAGACGGGACATGTACTGCATCTTGCCCGGCAAACACCGGTGGGGCTGGTGGCGGCGCCGGACGAACCGGCAGCACTGACGCGAGCCTGGGATGTCGGTGTTCTCTATGGTCCGCATGGCGCGCCAGACTTCTTCACGGAAGGTGACATCAACACCCTGTTTTCGACAGCCTATGAGGTGCATTTCAACAGCGCCCGTACCGGCGTCCGTCTCGTCGGGCCGGCCCCCAAATGGGCGCGCAGCGACGGTGGCGAGGCGGGGCTTCATCCCTCCAACCTGCACGACAATGCCTATGCGATCGGCGCGATCGACTTTACCGGCGATATGCCGATCATCCTTGGGCCTGACGGTCCAAGCCTTGGCGGTTTCGTCTGTCCGGCAGTGATCGCGCGCGACGAGCAATGGAAGATGGGCCAGTTCAAACCGGGCGATCGCATCCGGTTTCATCCGGTGTCGAGGCCAGGGGATGCGCTTGCGGTGCCGGCGATCCACCGCGTCACGGGCGACAAGGGATCTCCGATCGTCGGTCGGCGCGAAGATGGCCCCGTTTCCGTCGTCTATCGCCGGCAGGGCGACGACAATCTGCTGGTCGAATACGGCCCGATGATGCTCGATATCGCGCTGCGGCTGCGTGTATATCTGCTGATGCAGGCGGTCACGGAGGCGCGTTTGCCCGGGATCATCGATCTCACGCCGGGCATCCGCTCGTTGCAGATCCACTATGACGGAACCACACTCACACGAAAGCGCCTGCTCGGGCTGCTGGCGGATATCGAGGCATCGCTGCCGGCGGCGCAGGCAGTCAAGGTGCCGAGCCGCATCGTGCATCTGCCGCTCTCCTGGAACGATCCGGATGCCGAACTTGCGATGCGCAAGTACCAGGAACTGGTACGGCCGAACGCGCCCTGGTGCCCTTCGAACATCGAGTTCATCCGCCGCATCAATGGGCTCACCGACGAACAGGCGGTAAAAGACATCATCTTCGACGCCAACTACCTCGTGCTCGGCCTCGGCGATGTCTATCTCGGCGCACCTGTCGCCACGCCGATGGACCCGCGCCACCGCCTCGTCACGACCAAATACAACCCGGCTCGAACCTGGACGCCGGAAAACGCCGTCGGCATCGGCGGCGCCTATATGTGCATCTACGGCATGGATGGGCCGGGCGGCTATCAGCTTTTCGGCCGGACGATCCAGGTCTGGAACACCTGGCGGCAGACGCCGGTTTTCACCAAGGGCAAACCCTGGCTGCTGAATTTCTTCGACCAGATCCGCTTCTTCCCCGTCTCCCATCAGGAGCTGACGGAAGCACGCGCCGCCTTTCCGCATGGCGGCTATCCGGTTCGCATCGAGGAGACGGAATTCTCCTATGCGGCCTATGAACGGGAACTCAAGGCCAACGCCCAGTCCATCACTGCTTTCAAAGGCGTCCAGCAAGCTGCTTTCGATGCCGAGCGCCAGCGCTGGAAGGACGACGGGCACGACAGCTTCGTCAGCCACGAGGGGGCGGGCGAAAGTCTCGATGGCGATATTCCGGCCGGCTGCTTCGGTGTCGCGAGTGTGGTGCCCGGCAACATCTGGAAACTTCTGGTCGAGCCGGGCTCAACGGTTGCTGCCGGCGATACGCTTGCCATCATCGAGTCGATGAAAATGGAAATCAACGTCACCGCCCACGCCGCCGGCCGCGTTCGCGACCTGCGCGCCGGGCCTGGCCGAAACGTCAAGGCAGGCGACATCATCGTCGTCCTGGAGGAATGCTGACATGCTGCCGACCATTCTCGATCTCCCAAGCCTTCGAGCCGCATACGCCGCCGGCATGACGCCGCTCGATGTCATCGAAGCGGTGATCGCCCGACGGGCCGCCTCCAAAGATCCGGCGATCTTCATCGCGCCCACGCCGGACGACGATCTGCGGGCCGCTGCCCGTGCGCTGATGGCGAACGTCCCGGAACCGAACAGCCTGCCGCTCTGGGGTATCCCCTTCGCCGTCAAGGACAACATCGACGTTGCCGGCCTGCCGACCACCGCGGGCTGTCCGGCCTACGCTTATAGTCCGCAGCGAGATGCCACGGTCGTTGCCCGGTTGAAGGCGGCCGGCGCCATCGTCATCGGCAAGACCAATCTCGACCAGTTCGCAACGGGGCTTAACGGCACGCGCTCGCCGCACGGCGCGCCGCGCTCGGTCTTCGATGCCGAGTATATCTCCGGCGGATCGAGTTCGGGGTCGGCGGTCACGGTTGCCGCCGGTCTCGCTACCTTCGCTTTGGGTACCGACACCGCAGGTTCCGGCCGTGTTCCCGCCGCCTTCAACAATCTCGTCGGCATCAAACCGACGCCTGGGCTGCTGCCGAATACCGGCGTCGTTCCGGCATGCAGAAGCGTCGATTGCGTCACGATCTTCGCGGCAACGGTTGGTGACGGCGTCGCCATCCGCAAGGTCGCGGAAGGCTTTGATGCAGCCGATGCCTTTTCGCGAGAAGCGAAGCCGGCTTCATTACCCGTGTCCGGTCTGCGTGTCGGCGTTCTTGCGGGCCTTGAACGGGAATTCTTCGGCGATGCAGGTGTCGAGCAGCTCTACGATCAGGCGATTGAGAGGGCGAAGATCCTAGGTGCAACCATCGTGGCTTTCGACTATGCACCCTTCCGCGAGGCAGCGGCCCTTCTCTACGACGGTCCCTGGGTCGCCGAGCGCCTTGCCGCTGTAGAAGGTTTCCTTGCCACCAATGCCGACGATTTCGATCCGACGGTGCGCGCCATCATCGAAGGTGCCAAGGGCAAGACGGCGGTGGAGGCCTTTAACGGCCGCTATAGGCTGGAGGAGCTACGCCGCAAGACCGAGGCGGAATGGCAAAAGGCCGACATCCTGCTGCTGCCGACCGCGCCGACGACCTACAAGGTCGCCGACATGCTTGCCAATCCTGTTGTCCTCAACGGACGGCTCGGCCGCTACACCAATTTTGCCAATCTGTTGGATTGTGCGGCAATCGCTGTTCCAGCGGGTTTTAGCGACAGCGGTTTGCCGGGCGGCGTGATGCTGGTTTCTCATGCGTTTGCCGACGACGCGCTTGCGCCCTTCGCCGACGCGCTGCACCGTGCTGCCGTCTCCGGTATGGGTATCGACCGCAATGCCATCCTTCCGGGGGCAAGCCGTGTTGTTGTTCCCGGTGAAGGCTTGATCGAGATTGCGGTGGTCGGCGCGCATCTGAGTGGCATGCCGCTCAACCACGAACTCACCGGTCCCGGCGGCCGGCTGGTGAAGGCCTGCCGCACGGCCGGCGATTACCGCCTTTACGTCTTGCCCAACACCACGCCGCCGAAGCCCGGCCTCATCCGCGAGCCTGGATACAAGGCGCAAGGGCTCGAGGTGGAGGTTTGGGCGCTGCCCGCCGATGCCTTCGGTCGGTTCGTGCAGAAAATTCCCGGCCCTCTCGGAATTGGAAAAGTGGAGCTCGATGACGGCACCTGCGTTTCAGGGTTCCTGTGCGAGGCTCATGCTGTTGCCGAGGCCCGCGAGATCACCGATCTCGGCGGATGGAGGGCGTATCTGAGCGCGGGGAGATGACGGATAGCGATCTAGAGGGGACAAACCAATGAAGCTCGTACGGATGATCCTGCGCCTGATCTACGACGGAATGAACGCGCGTGCGTCACCAACGAGACAACCGGAGCCCGCGTCGCGCCGGGCAGTCAACCGCCCGGGCTGTTTCGGCGGCCATAAAAAGGAGTGAGACGATCGCGACGTCGTTCCTGCCGCCCAGAGGCCTCTTGCCATAGGGCACAGATTCTTGAGGCGGCCAGATTGACGCCTGGATAGGTTACTCCGGTTGCGCGCCTTCCAACCTCATACATGCCAGCTGTTCTTCAGGCCCGCCCATCGAACCTACGCAATAGCTGGGCAAGTTACTCCAGGTCGGCCTCTTGCTATCGTTCGATGCGCATTTCGACGAGATTGCCTTTTCGGGCGATCGCTTCAGCCACCTTCGCTGGGCCTGTCTCTATGAGGGCGTAGACAAAGCCATCCCTATCGTCCCGGCCGGGATTCAGCGAGGGCGCTCTGTCAGTGCCGAGGTGGGCTCGTCCATAAGCGGTCGCTATCGGAACGGCAGCTTAGTGCTTCAAATCATCTCGAAACCGGACCGACTGCAATCGGCCCAAGGCTGCCTGACCGGAATGCGCCTCATGGCGGCCATTCGACATGCGTCTTGATGTCCCCGAAACCGGCCGTTCTCGAAGCACGAACTGCCGGCTGCAATGGCCGCGACGGCGGCCGACAAAATAACAGCTTCGGATTTGCTTAGGACGACGCGGCGATTTGTGGCAATCGAAGCGCCACCACCGTTCAGCATGACGCTCAGGCATCAAAATGAACGATTTCGCGCGCTAAAGCTGACCTGCGGGATCGCGGCGTCGGTATCGGCAGCTTTAAGGGACCAGTAGGATACGCCCCTTGATCCCCCCTGTTCGAGCGCGGCATGGGCACGGGAGGCATCAGAGAGTGGCATCGTTGTCCACTTGGGCGTCTGCATAGCCGCGAGATGACGCCATCACTGAGTTCGGGCGATGAAAATACTCCGACCGCGACCTAAGCCGAAGAAGGCTTATCCGAACAGCGATCGGTTCGGAGAGGACGGAAAGCGCAATTACAGCGCCTACGCTGCTGCGGACACGAAGAAGCCCGTCAATCGGCGCAAACGGCAGCGCCGCCTCATGCTCATAGCTGGAGCGTCAGTCGCCGCGGTTCTCAGCGCCTTGGTCTACCTGATCGGTGCCGGCTAAGTGGCTTGCATATAAGTCTTTACTTATGCAATATCCGCTACGTTCATGGCGGCGCGGCATGCTGGCACGGACGGGCTCTCACCCCTGCGATATTCACGCCATTGCCCGCATGTGCGGCGTCAAGCTTCACGACAGTGCCGACAATCGATCGAGCGGCCGCAAGCCGGGGCACTGCTATTGCAAGCCGACGGTGCGTGCGATCGGGCGCCGGCATGGCGAGGCGCACCTGGCGATGGTGCTCAAATTCACCAACTCGACCGGCGACAACGGACGTGAGTTGCGTGCGGCCACCCTGCAGGCGGTTTCCGCGGTGCTGCTCTCCAGTCTCGTCGAAACTGGCGCGGATCTCTTCCTCGCTTTGGATCAAATAGACCTTCGCCGCCTCAGGCAGACCGCCAAGACGCTTCCGGGCAACACGGCCGACATCATGGCCGGCGCGCTGCTCGCGCTCCTCACCGGGCCTGCAATCGCGGGGCGAGCCGAATGCTAGCCCGAACCCCAATCACCGAGGTCGAGATCGATGGCGTTGGCGTCTATCGCTTGCCCAATCAATGGCAGGGCCACCGGCTCCGGCGGCTTCGTGGAGAGGAGCGGCATAACGCCGTGCTGGCCTTGGGGCTTGGCATGACCGTCCGGCAATTCCTGAAGCTGCCTGACAACCTCCAGGCCGAGGCGCACCGCGCTTATCTGATGTTGATGTCGCCAAGCGATGTCGTGCCGCTGGCAGATCCGGCGCCGGCCGAGACTCGGGTGATCCCGCGCGGCCACCTGTCGCTCGACCAGAAGATGGCGATCGGCCGCTGGCTTCTGCACAACAAGGCGGCATTGCCGCACGGCCATTTCGGGCCATGGGTGGAGAAGCAAGAAGGGCTTTCCCGCAGCATGGCTTTGCAATGCATGCGGCTGGCCACAGGGACGCGCCAGGAGGCGCGGGGCTGGCCCTTTCGGCGGGCGGTGTAGGAGAGCGAACAAGGGGAGCGCGCGCCGGCGAGGCTCGCAGATGCCCAAATAGGAGAAAAGCCCGGCGCGTATGCAAAACCGGGCTTTCCTTTGTCGCTTCTACTCAAACGGGCCTGCGACACGTCGGTGGAGACGTGGGCTACTTTTTCCCCGGGGGACCAGCAGGATGAGCAGGACGCACATGGCCGTGCGAACCGCAAGATTTAGCAATCGCCCTGGAGTTCAAGCTTGTACCGAGCAGGAGGGTTACGGCAGGCGGCGTCACCGCCGCGAAACGCCCCGCCTTCTTGAGGAAATCTCGGCGCGCCTGAGTTTCTGACGCAAGGCTCTTGAGCGTATTTTCCGAAGCCTTAATTTTTCTGGCTGCCATGGCGATAACTCCTACAACCTCAATGGGTTATTACGTTAGCATTTCCAATACTGGCTTCCGACTCAGCCTTAAGACGTACCAGGCGCGTGATTCGGATTAATCGACTTCCGCCGGCCTCACTCCGGCGCCGCCGCCATTCTCGGCGATGAACTCGACACTGGCCGATTCGAATGAGCGCTTACTGCCACAGCGAGGCGCCAGAGCGCGGGAGAGGCTTCAACGGTTGACGGACAGCAGCCGGTGGGAAGCCCGCTGGTGAGGCTGGTAGCGCCTATGACGATCTCCGGCCATTCTTTTGCACCGATTGGTCGATAAAGAGCGCCCCATGGACATCCGGTTGAAACGGACGATTGCTGTCTACGTATTGACCATTGGGTTCACCGCTGACGCGGCGAGGGCTTTCGAAAACACTGCAGAGCCCGTCCACAATACGACTACGCCTGTATTCATTACTCGCGAGAACTGGACACTTGAGGGGGCTGTCGAGGGCATCAAGGAACAATGGATCGAGATGCCGTTCATCCGAGCATGGGCTTATGCGGAAGCGATCGACCGATATTGCTTCCCTGCAAAATCATACACCAAAGTTGTGGGCGTCGGCATTGAGGAAGCGGCTAAATCGCAGGACAGATTTAGCCCTGGAATGCTTGCCAGTGCTGAGCACGATGCAGCGGACCATTTGCGAGGCGAGTATCTGGCTTGCGCCCCTGCGATGCGCTTCATTGAGGATACCGTCGTTCGAATGCCGGAGCTTGAGAACCAGCTCACCACAGCGCAGTTGCGACTGAACGACGCCAGGGCCGCCATCGCTAAGTCTTGCGCTCTAAGAGCCCGGAAGCGTTCCCCACCACTCAAGATATGCATCGGCGGCTACTTGCCCGATTGATGCGGCCCGCAGCGAGCCGGGGAACAGCGGAGCGGAAACGCGCTGGCGGGGGGAGGTCTCGCTTTCTCGAAGGCTCAACAAGGCGACCCGCTGGCCTCCTCCGTTCGCACTGAGATCAAAATTGGAAGGGGGATGATCGGATTACCTGCGAAGCGGGACGCCGGAACCTAAGCGACTGGCACACGCGGAATCAACTTCCTGGACCAGTGGCTGGCCAACAACGTCCCTGAGACGACGAAGGCCGATGTCATCTCTGTTGACGAACTCACGCAGAAGCTGATCGCGGACGCCAAGGTGCACGGCATCAAGCGCGGCGAGATCGATGAAGAGGTCGACAGCCTCTATCGAACCATCCTCGACGCGATTGTGCATTACGACCCTGGCCTGCCCGAATAGCAGCGGCGAGCTTCGGCTTACATCTGGGTGGTGTCACGTTTCAGGAAGCAGCAAAAGGTGGAGCACAAGCCGCGCACGCGTACGCGTCCACCGAATGTGACATTAGCGCAACCTGATTGAGCTAACGAACGCACGAACTGAACAGTCGCTTGACGATCAAGGCAGACTGCGACAGCGTTTGCCGTACGGGGGTAAGCGGCGCACGGCTCGTCGAGAGCTAGTAAAAAGGCGGGGGCCTTTCTCGACGAGCCTGCCTCGGGACCTGGCGCTCGAGCGCTAGACGCCAGCGAGCAACGCAGCGGTGCTCGCGGCGATGCCGCCGAGCGAGCCGATGTGCCGAAATTCGTTTCGCGCGGACGGGCGCCGCGCGCGTCGGCACAGGAGCGGGCGGAGGTTCCAAGCATCATCTCTCATTTGAACCGAGCGTCTGCTTCACGATCCATTCGACTGGGAGCGGCCTGACCGGTTTCGGCCCCAAAGCTGCCGGACGGCAATGCGCCTCTTATCGAGCATTGAGACCAACGTCGCTGTGCGCTCAGAAACGGACCCTCGCGATCCAGAATCGTTTGCTGGACGGATCAGCAAGCGCGGCGAGCAGCCGACGCGCTCGGCCGAAGGGTCTAGCACCTGGTCGGTGATCGGTCCGACCTCCCAAGCCAATGTCCGCCTGCCGCGCTCCACGTTATTGCAAAACGTTCAAATTTGAGCTTCCGCACTCATGCTTTGTCGAGGGTACCCCTGTAATCACTTAAACCGTCTGCGCCGTAAGTTTAGCCGTTTTGAATCGCCGTCGGCGACGATGACGACGAAATAGGAGAACGCAATGACTCGTAATCACGTTGAACGTCTTGGAGAGTTCAGGGAAATCCTGGTCGCGACTCGACGCGAAGGAGTCCGCAACGTGCACCATACTCGCGACGCAATGCGGGCCAGTGGCTTTCAGATCGGGGACAGCGATGGCGCCAGCTACGGAGCCGAATTAAAGGCGCTCCAAGAGGAAATTGAGGCAGTCGATCGCGCCATCGAAGACGAGAAGCGGTTGGCCTTGGCCCTTGAGAGCGAGACGCAATCCCGCCGACCGGCTAAACCGAGAATCGTGAAGGGAACATAGAGTCAGGTATGGCCCTTAGCGCCCGTCGCGTCGATCGCCTGTAGGGGTCGTTTTCGCCGTGGCGAGCGCCCCGCTTCTGGCGCAAAGCGGTCGGCGCTACCAGGATGCTACGGTCGGCTTTCTATCCCCGTCATCCCGAAAGCCGACGTTCCGCTTCCGGCCCCAGAGCTGCCGGGCCACAACGCGCCTGATGTCGGTCGCCGTGTATTATCTTGCCCTTACTTAAAGCTGACACCTACTTGACAGCATCCGCGACTCAAGCCGATTCCGGCATCGAGTAGCGCGGTATCGGCAGGGATGATCACGGTGCTTTTTTTGATCTCGTGGCAGCCGGCCTTTAGCACTTAGCGCCGGCTGAAGCGGCATGAGACCCGGCATTCAGTGTGTCGGCAAGCCTGGCTTCATCTACGGCGAGACTTCACAATGCGGCCGATCTGGACCAGATTCAGAATCACAAAGAAAACGTTCCAGCCGACGACGTTCATGAGTGGCGCCGGCTGGCCATAAAAATACACGGCGAGGCAGATTGCAGCCGCTGTGGTGAGAATCCTCAGCCGCAAGATGTCCAGCGTGAAGTAGGCGATCACATACATGACGTTCGCCACGTTTATCAAAAGTTCCATTTCCCTGGTTTCCAATTGGTCTGGGCACTCAGACGAGACGGTCCTTGAAGTGTTCCCGAACAGCATGTGCGATCGCACCGCGGCGAATGCCTATGTCCTTCAGGATGTGGTCAGGCAGTTCGTGCAAAGCCTTCTCGGCCCTGCGTGCTCTCAGACCGATCGAAACGCGCTTCAGGTAGTGAAACATTGGTTTTCTCCATTCGTGCGGAATCGCGGCACCGGAATGGGGCATGCCGTCCAAGCGCCGTCTGTTCATTGTTTGCTGATTGGATGACGCTGCCCCGCTTTGATCAGGCGAGGCAGCGACTGGCGGCCTCAGGCGGCCGCTGTTATCGGATCATTGCGAATGATGACCGTGTCGGCGACCGGGTAAAATTCCTCACCGGGCATGCCAACGCGCTTGGCGTGATCGCGGATGGCCTCGCCGTCTTTGGCTTCGTAGATGCAGAAGGTGCCGATGCGGCCATCGGGTTCGTGCACGACATAGCTGCGGATCCAGCTGACCGTACCCGACATCTGTTCCTTGGCGACCTTTGCCGATTTGGCGCCGGCGGCTTCGAGTTCCTGCAGTGATGCCCAAGCGCTGGGGCGGCGGATAACAAACAGGTTCATGATCTTTCCCTTTCGATTTCGCGCCAACCCTTCGCGGCGCTGCTTATTGCCAGGCGTGTCTGCTTGGCTGGGGAAAGATTACCTTCAGGGAGGACTGATCATCCTTATCGGGACCTGATCTCTGGCTGATCTTTCGCCAGCACCGCCGATAAGCTCGATCGGCGGCTCGTCCTAAAAAGGAGGGCGGATTGGATCAGCGGGTGAGTTCTTGCATGGAACGATCGCCAACCGGCTGGCTTTCGCGCGAAAAATCATGGCGAAGCGTTGCGGCTTCCTTTTCCAGGCGCCGTGATCCCAAATGGCGGGCCGATCTCTCGGCTGCGGTAATCTCCACTTTCGCACCGCTGATGTCGCCCGAACGCAACAGGGCACTGGCGAGCTGCAGCCGAACCCTTGCCGCGTGATAATCGACGCCTGCACTGGTCCAGAGCTGCCGGGCCAATAGCAGAAGCCGATTTCCGTTTGGGTCGCCTGGCTCGCAAAGTGCTGCCTTGGTTTCGGCTATCAATGCCTGCGTTGCCGGTTGCCGCCAGCGTTCTGGCTGCGCATCGATTTCTTTGAGATAGATTGACGCTTGGTCAGAGCGCCCGCCGCGTGCTGCAATGCAGGCCGCGTTCACCAACAGGTTTCCGCGTCGCTGCAGATGGAACCACGACGTCCCCTGCAGAGCCCGGTCGATTGCGGCAAGCGCCCCGTCCAGATCGCCGGTTTCGAATAGAAGCACAGCATTGCCCGGCTCCGCATCCCAGCCCAGCGCATAAGCCTGATCGTAGTCGGCGCGCGCTGATTTAAGGTCGCCGATCATGGCGAAGATATCGCCGCGGACACGGAAGCCTTCGCCGAGCGACCAGGATTCCTCTAAGGAAAGCTTGGGCAGCGCTTCGTTTATGCAAGTCAGGGCTTCCGGCAATACCTGCTGCGCCGCGACCACTTCAGCGCGATGAAGGTCACACGCACCCGAGGTCTGCGCAAAACTTACGGTGCACCAACTTTCAAAGCCTTCGCTCCACTGGCGGGCACGAGGCCAATCGGCATATGTCCTGCAGCTCCAAAGGATATTGCAATAAACAAGGCTACCGGTGATCGGGTCAACCTGGCTCGACAAGGCGATCGCCGCCGCATGATTCTGCTGCTCGCTGCCCTCCGCGATCTTGCCGAGGGCGAGATTGAAAAATCCCTTATACGTCAAAGTCAGAGCCCGCAGGCCGGGATCGTCGCAATTCTCAGCTATCGCGTGAGCGGCTGATGCCAGTCTCAGCGCTTCCTCAGGCCGGCCGCCGGAAGATGCCAGGCGTGACCTCATCCACAGCAGATATGCCTGCGTGCTATCGTCTTTTGACTGGGAAAGAAGCGACGCTGCACGTTCCAGCCATCCCTCGGCTACGGCACCTGATCCGCGCTCGGCCTGGATCTTTGCGAGTGTGATAGCGGATCTGGCGGCGCGGGCGAAGTCGCCAGCCTCGACATGAGCTGCCACCGCGCGGTTCAGCACGGGGATCGCCTCGGTTGGCCGCCCGCCACATTCGACGACCAGCGCCCAGAGATCGACGTCAGCAGGAGAGAGACCTTCATCGTCCGCCAAATTCGCAAAGAGTCTTGCAGCCGCGCTCCAATCGCGCAAGGCTGCCAGCTTGCGCGCCTTGGCAAGCGTGTCGTCCCCTTGCAGAGAGGCAGGCCGCACGTAGCCCAGTCCCGGATCGTCGATGGCGAAGCGATAGCCGTGGCGAACGTAGCTGTGTATCGCGTCCTGCAGGCCGCCTGCCGCAAGCGCCTTGCGGGCGAGGCTGACCACGCGCTGAAGCGATGCTTCAGTCACGATGACATCCGGCCAGAGAGCGTCCATCAACTCGTCCTTGGGTACGACCCTGCCGGCGTTGCGCACCAAGTACACCAGCAAATCAAAGACAAGCGGCTGGATTTTCTGCCCAACGCCGCTTAGCGACAGCTTGCGGGCAGCTTCATCAAGTTCAAATTGTCCGAATGCGTGTTGCATCGACCCTTTCCAATGCAACAATCTACCTTATCAGTTTTGACTATGGGAGAGGCCTGGGCCGAAAGGTGGCAAGGCTTAAGCTGGGTCAGTAGCCAACGCCACTTTAGCCATAGCCCACCGAAAACTGGACAGTCCGCTCCCGGCCCCGTTGCGGCCATTTAGCAACTGGTCTGATTGGCCGCCACGCGTCTCGCACCAACTCGACGCCAGCTCACCAGACGTTATTTCCTTCGTAGTCGATCACGGTCGCCGCAACCTCACGCCCGGATGATTGCCATTCGTAAATTCAACACCCTCGGCCTCAAGAACGGCACGAATTTTGTCCTGGGTTTCATCGGAAACGACGGCGGCGCGCTCACTTTCGCTCTCACATCGTTTTACCGTCGGAACAGAAACACCGGCCCTACGGGCAAGCTCCGATTGTGAGAGAGCTTTCAACGCAGGCTCGCAAAGCAGTGAGGGTGAACGCAACCTCTCATGTCAAGCGTCGGCCAGCTCACCTGTTGTCCGGTCTGCTCCGCAGCGGCGTTTGCGGTTCAGGTCTGTCGGTTCACGATCGTGATAAGACAGGCAAGACGCGTATTCGGTGCTCGGCAGTTCGAGAAAGCGGGAGCTGCTCCAATCGGCGCATCTATCTGCCCGAGATCGAAAAGGCGGTCCTTGATGGCATGCGCGACCAACTGAAAGCCCCCGACCTCATCGAGGCATACATCCGCAGATACAACCAAGAGCGCCGAGAATTGTCCGCACAGGCGAATGCGATGCGCACAGCGCTGCAAGGCAAGCGCGATCGGATAGAAGGCGAACGGCAGCGCACGATCGATCCTGTGATCAGGAGCGTCATTGCTGAAGAGGATGCCAAGCAGCATATTGCAGCACTCAAGACGCAGCTTTCCGAGGTAGAGGCACAGCTCTCCGGTCCCGATGCGCCGCCGTCACCCGTAGCTCTCCACCCTGCGACCTTGCAGCGTTACATCGAAACCGTCGACGGCCTTTCAAAGGCGTTGGCCGACCACGCAACTGCTGCTGACGACCGTGGCCCGCTGATCCAAAACCTTCGAGGACTTGTTCATAGTGTCACCGTGCACCCCAAGCGGGCACGTGAGGGCTTCGAAATCGAGGTCAAGGGCCAGCTTGCCGCCCTTGTAGGCGGGGCCGCATTTCCCAATGCACGGTATACTGAAAAGCCCACCGGACTAGGCAGCTGCTTCAACGCTGCCGTAACGTACGATAGTGGGTTGGAAGTGGTAGCGGGAGAGGGACTTGAACCCCCGACCCCAGGATTATGATTCCCGTGCTCTAACCAACTGAGCTACCCCGCCAAGGCGGCGAAAAGCCCGAAATCCGCCTTAAATCGAAAGGCATTTCGAGGCGTTCGCCAAGGTCGCGCGGATATAAGGTTGGGAGGGCGAGCCTGTCAAGCTTCGAAGCATTCTATATCACCGCATATTCTCATTGCCGAAAAAGCTTTGCCGCGTGGACATTTGGTTGCAACCGCCGGGGTTGAGTTCGAAGGGGCACGTCGCTATGTCTCGGCCACGAGTTATTAGAGTTTGAAACAGATGAAGCCGCGCATTGCAGTCCTCGGTTGCGGATACTGGGGCAGCAACCACATCCGCACCCTCAAGGCGCTCGGCGCGCTGCACGCGGTTTCCGACGCCAACCGGGCGCGTGCCGAAGGCTTTGCCAGCGAACAGGATTGCCTGGCAATCGAGCCCGACCAGCTGTTCGTCCGTGACGATATCGACGCCATCGTCATGGCCTTGCCGCCGCAGTTCCATGCCGATCTTGCCGTACGCGCCGCTGAAAACGGCAAGGACGTGCTGGTTGAAAAGCCGATCGCGCTGACCGTGCCGGATGCTGAGCGCGCGGTGCAGGCGGCCAAGGACAATGGCCGCGTCTTCATGGTTGGCCACGTCCTGCGTTTCCATCCCGCCTTCGAGACACTGAAGGGACTGATCGACAAGGGCGAACTCGGCGAAGTCCGCTACATCCACTCGCACCGGCTTGGCCTTGGCAAGTTCCATACCGAGAACGATGCGCTGTGGGATCTGGCGCCGCACGATCTGTCGATGATCCTGGCCATCACCGGCACCGAGCCGATCGAGGTGCGCGGCGAGGGCGCGGCGCTGCTCGACAATCTCAGCGATTTCGCGCATCTGCACATGCGCTTTCCCAACGGCCTGCGCAGCCATCTTTTCACCTCGCGGCTCAATCCCTATCGCGAACGGCGGCTGACCGTGGTCGGCACCAAGGCGATGGCGGTGTTCGACGATGTCGAGCCGTGGGAGCGCAAGCTTGCCGTCTACCGCCATGCGGTCTGGCAGGACAGCGGCCAATGGGCGTTCACCACCAACGAGCCGTCTTATGTCGCGGTCGCGCAAGGCATGCCGCTGACGCGCGAGCTGGAGCATTTCATCCAGTGCATCGAGACACGCGCCGAACCGCGCACCAGCGGCGAGGAAGCGATCAGGGTGCTGCGCATCCTGACGGCAGGAACGGTCACCCACACCAAGTCTTGAGAGACCTCTCTGATTGGGGTCGTTGAGGTCAAGATGCTCCTGCACTTTTTTCTGGACCGTTCCGTGGGTCACTCGCTTCTCTTCGCGGTCGGCGCTCTGGCCGCCGCATGATGGGGTCAGGAGAGCGAGGCGTCTCAATCTGTTTCACGACTTTGCCGAGTTTTGGCCGGCAGGTTCGGGACTCTCAACGAGATCGCCTCGCCCATCGTCCCCACGGAACGATCCGGGCATCGCCCTTTCGGGCGAAGGCTTTGTTCGTGTTGCGTGTTCCTTTGATTGGCCTCGGTTCACGCCGCCACCGCGGCAGGCTCCTTTCCAAAGCGGAATTCGGTTGCCTCGGCCCACATGCGATGCAGGATGACCGCCAGCTTGCGGGCCACCGCCACCCGCGCCCGCGCCATGCCCCGGCGCCCGGCGATGGTCATGCCCCAGGCCCTGAGGCTCGACCACTTCTTCGATCGCACGAGCAGCGAATGCGCTGCCTCGTAGAGGGCGGTGCGGGCGAGTTCATCGCCGCAGCGGCTGACCCTTCCCTGGATGTCGGTCTCGCCGGACTGGTAGCGCGCCGGCGTCAGCCCCAGATGCGCCCCTACCGCCCGCGACGAGCCGAACCGCTCCGGCCGGTCGATCGTGGCGCGGAAGGCAAGCGCGGTGATCGGCCCGACGCCCGGCGCGCTCATCAGCCGCCGGCAGACTTCCTCCTTGCGCACGATATCGAGAACCTGCTTGGTCAGGCGGGCGAACTCTCCCAGCATGACGGCGAGGATCGCAAGCAGCGGCTCGACCATCGCCATCATCTGGGCGTCGGCGCCGGCCAGTTCCCGCACGCGGCCGGCAAAAGCGCTGCGCGACGGCAAGCCCAGTTTGACGCCGGCCTCGCGCAGCATCGCCCGCACCACGTTCTCGATCGAACGCATCTCGTTCAGCACCGTGCGGCGGGCAACCAGCAGCGAGCGCCAAAGCCGGCACTGCCGGCTCTTGACGTGCACCTGCTGATACCAGCCGGTGCGCATGATCTGCGCCAGCGCGCGGGCGTCATTGCGATCGGTCTTGTTGGGCATGGTCTTCATCGCCGCATTGGCCTGCCGCGTCTCGATGCAGATCGCCGGCAAGCCTTCGGCGTGCAATCCATCGTGAAGCCAGGCCGTCAGCGAGCACGCTTCCAGGCCGATCCGCTCAAGCGGCAAGCCGGTCCCCTTCAGCGCTTCACACAACGCCTGCGGATCGCTCAACGCTCTCGCCTCCTTCACGATCCGGCCAGTCTCGTCGACAATGCAAATAGAGGTCTCTTCCAAAGACACGTCCAGTCCGGCAAAGTACTTCATGGCTGCTCCTTCCAAATGTTTGTGGCGACTCACATCGACCACGTTTTCACATTTCGACAGGAGCAGCCGCCATCATCTGGCTCGGCCGAGACCCCAATCACCCCATCTGTTTGGAAATTCTACTCCGGCGGCCATCTGATGGCGTTTTCTGCGCTTCCGTTGCTCACGGACCGAATGTCCGGTGCGCTACGGTTCTCGAAACCACCACCATATGACTCGCCAGAGCGAATTTCGAAACGGTCTCTGAGAGGCTAGCGCTTATTCGGCCGGAACCTGTGCCGGCCTTGCCGCAAGCTTCGTCAGCATGGCCTCGGCCTCGGCGCCGCGCTCTGAGCGCTCGATGAAGCCGCCGCCGAAGATGCGGGCCTCGTTGCCATCGTCGGAATAGAGCACGCAGGCCTGTCCGGGCGCGATGCCGGACTCGCCGTCGGCCAGTTCGACCGACGTCACGCCTGCCGCATGGCGCAGCACCGCCGGACGTGGCGGCCGGGTCGAGCGGACCTTGGCGAACAGTTCGAGACCGCCGGCCGGAACATCAGCCAGGGCACCGTCACCCAACCAGTTCATGTTGCGCAGAAAGATCTTGTGCGTCTCCAGCGCCTCGCGCGGGCCAACCACGACGCGGGCCCGTTCGGCGTCGAGATGGACAACATAAAGCGGTTCGCCCGAGGCAATACCGATGCCGCGGCGCTGGCCGATCGTGTAGCGCAAGATGCCCTCATGGCGGCCGAGCACGCGGCCGTCGATGTGGACAATGTCGCCCGGATTGGCGGCGGTCGGCTTCAGCTTGGCGATGATGTCGGAATATTTGCCTTGCGGCACGAAGCAGATGTCCTGGCTGTCCTGCTTGGCGGCCACCGTCAGCCCCATCTCCTCGGCAATGGCGCGAACCTGCGGCTTCGACAGGCCGCCCAGGGGAAAACGCAGATAGTCGATCTGCGCCTGCGTGGTGGCGAACAGGAAATAGCTTTGGTCGCGGTCGGCATCGACCGGCCGGTAGAGCGCGCGGTGGGCGCCATTGGCGCCGGAGCGGATATAGTGGCCGGTGGCGAGCGCATCGGCGCCAAGCTCCTTGGCGGTGGCCAGGAGATCGGCGAACTTGACCGTCTGGTTGCAGGAGACGCAAGGGATGGGGGTCTCGCCGGCGACATAGCTCTCGGCGAAGGGGTCGATGACCGCCTTGCGGAAGCGCTCCTCATAGTCGAGCACGTAATGCGGGATGCCGAGCGTCTCGGAAACGCGGCGGGCGTCGTCGATGTCCTGTCCGGCGCAGCATGAGCCGGCCCGGTGCGTCGCCGCGCCGTGATCGTAGAGCTGCAAGGTGACGCCGACGACATCATAGCCCTCGCGCTTCAACAGGCCGGCGACGACGGACGAATCCACGCCGCCCGACATGGCGACGACAATGCGGGTGTTTTCGGGACGTCCGGGAAGGTCGAGACTGTTCATGATGCTTTCATTCTGCGCGGCATCTGAATGCCAATGTCGAGAATATAGGTCAAGCTTTCCGGCGACGCCAGCTTGCAGGGCAATTCACAGATTGCGGTCGATCCGCGGTCATCGGGATTTTTCCCAGGCAAACCAAGGCTTCCAGGCGGATATTTCAAATGCCTGCGAAAACCCTAACGCGCCGTTCACGATCCTTACCTAGTCATTAGGGTCTGCTTAGGCAATTTTTAAAGCTGTGGCGGTAACGTGGCGGCGATTGGGTCTTTGAGTTTTTTGTAGAGAGTACGATGACCGATCTGGTTAGACCTAGAGTCAAGTATGTTATTGGGCCTGACGGCAGCCCTCTTACGATTGCCGATCTGCCGCCGACGAACACGCGTCGCTGGGTTATCCGGCGCAAGGCGGAAGTCGTTGCGGCGGTGCGCGGCGGGCTTTTGAGCCTCGACGAGGCATGCCAGCGCTACAAGCTGACCACCGAGGAATTCCTGTCCTGGCAGGCGTCGATCGACGAATATGGCCTTGCCGGGCTGCGCACCACGCGCATCCAGCAATACCGGCACTAGCAAAGTTTGCTTCCGGAACGGCGATCGTGAGTCAAGGGGCGGCGCAAGCCGTCCTTTTTTCGCGAGCGGGCACGCTGCTTGATCGCCCACCACGCGAGCTCGCGCGCCGACCCGTGCGCGCCCTCCTTCGGAGTCCCACGGGGCGAGGTTAAGGCCGCTTCCTGGTCGGCATGACCGGACTCTAGCTCACAAACGAGCCAAGAAAGTCGTTGACCAAATCCTCCCTCGTCTCCGAAAAAAGACTTTCGATGGTCAGGTCCATCTCTTTTTGGGCGATGATCGCATCGATCTGCTCGGTTGGGAGGGGATTGCTGAATCGGCAACTCAGCGTGTGCTGTGTCCTTTGAACCAGATAGCAGCTCACGAGTTCGGATTTTTCGTCACCAAATTGCAGGTAAAAATAATCCGGACTGCCTGAAAAGCCGCCGACATACAGCGCCGCTCCGCCTTCAGACAGGTCCAGCATGCGGAAATTGGCGCTCTGTACCTCCCGCAGGCCGTGGGACGGGAAGATGAGGCGAACAAGGAAATTGACGTCCCTTCGAACCCATCTGCGTTTTTCCTTCGTGTTCTCAGAATACTTCACGGGTTTTCCCCAAAAGACTTAGATGTCCAAGTATTCCTCAGCACCCACTTTGGGAGCATGGAGTGAAAAAGCTTAAGGATCGATAAGAGGTCCGTTCGAATTGGTTCTTCCTATATAACATTGGGAGAGCCCATCCGCTTCTTCAACATCATTGATCGCGCCTTGTGGCCGGGCCGAGGCGAGACGATCGCACCGCGGCAGGTTTCGTCCGCGCCCGCGCGCCTGAAACAAGGGCGGCGAGGGCGCGGCGATCCGCGCGCCTTGTATTTTTCGGAGCGAGTCTTTCTGACGCTCAGGCTGTCAGCGCCACCTTGCCGATCGGCCTGGTGGCGAGAAAGGCGTGGGCGGCGCCTGCCTGCTCGAGCGGGAAGCTTTTCGCCACATGAACGGTGAGCTTGTTCGCGTCGATCAACCGGCCAAGTTCCAAAAGGCCCTCTCTGTCCGGCACGACGGACATGCGCTCGACCCGGATGTCGCGCGCGCTGGCCAGCGCCCTGGTGGTGTCGTTGAGGTTCAGCAAGGACACCAGCACGCCGCCGTTCCTGATGACCGTCAGCGAGCGTTCGGCATGCTCCCCGCCCATTGGCTCCAGCACCAGATCGATGTCGCTGATCCGGCTGGTAAAATCGCCTTGGGTGTAGTCGATGACCTCGTCGGCGCCGAGCTTGCGGACGAAATCGAGCTTGTTGGGGCTGGCGGTGGCGATGACGTAAGCACCGCGCGCCTTGGCGATCTGCACCGCCAGATGGCCGACGCCGCCGGCCGCCGCATGCACCAGCACGCGCTGGCCCGATTTCAGTCCACCATGGCGGACAAGGCCTTGCCAGGCGGTCAGGCCGGCCAGCGGCAATGCGCCTGCCTGGATGTGGTCCGCCGCCTTCGGCTTCAGCGCGATCTCATCGGCCGGCACCGCGGCGAGCTCGGCGTAAGCCGCCGCCTGCTTGGGGAAGCGCGGCATGCCGAACACCTCGTCGCCGACCTTGAGGCCGGTGACACCGGCGCCCAGCGCCTCGACGGTTCCCGAAATATCCCAGCCGAGGATGAAGGGCGGCTCGCCGAGCAGCTTGTAATTACCGGCGCGGACGGAGCCATCGACCGGATTGATGCCGGCGGCCTTGACGCGGACCAGCACTTCGCCGGGCTTTGCCTTGGGGTCGGGCTGGTTGGCAATGACAAGGACGTCGGGTCCGCCGACGGAGTTCTGGATAACGGCACGCATGGGATGTCTCCTGCTTGGTTGGTGCCGCTATAATTTGGATAGTAATATTCTCTTGTCTAGTATGTACCTTCTTGATATATAGGTACCCCATGGATAGTGATTTCGAATCCCCTTTTGGTTATGACGCCTTCCGGCGGACATGTGCGTCGCACACCGTGCTGGAGATGCTGGCCAGCAAATGGGTCTACCTAGTGGTCTGCGCGCTGCGCAAAGGCCGCCTTCGCAATGGCGAGCTTGCCCGCAAGCTCGAAGGCATCACGCCCAAGATGCTGACGCAGACATTGCGTGTGCTGGAGCGCGACGGCCTCGTGCGGCGCGAGATCTTCCCGGTCATTCCGCCGCGCGTCGAATATGAATTGACTGAGCTCGGCCAGAACCTGGCGGGACTGCTCACGCAGATCAGGGCATGGGCGGAACAGCACGCGCCTGACATCAAGGATGCCCGCGCCAGGGCGATTGCCGCAAATGAAGGGGATTGGGCCGCTTAGATCGGTGATCTCTGCGGCAATTCGGCCGGAGCCAGCTCGAGGCTATGGCCAGCTATGCACTTTTCTGGAATTGCTCCAGATGCGCGCCCGCGCGGACACGCTGATGATGCGGGTCTCGGCAGGTTCAGCCGATCATGGCGCTGCGTCCGCCGGTTTCGGCCTCGCGAATCTTGGTGTCGCGCGATTCCAGCATTTCAGCCTTCGAAAGCTCCGCTTCAGCTTCGCCGAGTAATGATTCGGCAGCGCTTCGCTGTTGGGCGAGGTCGCCTTGTGAATTTCTGAGGTTGTCGCGGCGCAAGCGTGCCGCCTTGGCGAAGGTCGGATAGGCAAAATGATTGATGTCGGTGATGCCGGCTTTCTTTTCCTCGGCGGTGATCTGAAGCTCCAGTTCGACAGCCATGCGTTCGAACTCGGCGATCATCATGTCGAGCTGCAGCAGCTGCCGCCGCTTCTCATTCACCTGAAACTGTTTCAGCCGAACGAGGTTTTCACGTGACTTCATGATTCGGTACTCCCGGAAACGCACACCCGCACATATCGTCCAAACCACCTGGAAAGGCCCAGGCGTTGCCCGTGTCCACCGGGTTTCCCCGAACTATGGGAAACAAAACCCTAAAGTTTTTTGCCGGCGGTAACCATTCGTTTACGGGCATTGTTAATCATACGGGTCAGGACTTAAGGCCGGGTAAAAATTCCGGTCACCGATTCGGAAGCGCGTCGATGAGTCCCTGGAGTCGCTTAGTCCAGGTTATTAATGTGTTGCATTAGGAATTTGGGTCTGTGATTCGTTATTAGATTCAAGAGGGTGTAGAAAGGGGTTAAAAAATCTGGTACCGTCGTGGACGGGAAATTAGGTTTTGTTAACCATTCAATGGCAGCCTCTGCACAAGGCAACCACTGCTCCGGATCCGGACGGATCGTAAGATGGTCCGGCAGCAGAAAAGGGGAATTAAATGCGTGTTCTGCTGATAGAAGATGACAGTGCAACCGCACAAAGCATCGAACTGATGCTGAAATCGGAAAGTTTCAATGTTTATACGACGGACCTCGGCGAAGAGGGGGTCGATCTGGGCAAACTCTACGATTACGACATCATCCTTCTCGATCTCAACCTGCCCGACATGTCCGGCTACGAGGTCTTGAGAACGCTTCGCCTCTCCAAGGTAAAGACGCCCATCCTCATCCTCTCCGGCATGGCCGGCATCGAGGACAAGGTACGCGGCCTGGGCTTCGGCGCTGATGACTACATGACCAAGCCGTTCCACAAGGACGAGCTGGTGGCGCGCATCCATGCCATCGTGCGGCGCTCCAAGGGTCACGCCCAGTCGGTCATCACCACCGGTGACCTGGTGGTCAATCTCGACGCCAAGACCGTTGAAGTCGGCGGCCAGCGCGTGCATCTCACCGGCAAGGAATACCAGATGCTGGAGCTGCTCTCGCTGCGCAAGGGCACCACGCTCACCAAGGAAATGTTCCTCAACCACCTCTATGGCGGCATGGACGAGCCGGAACTGAAGATCATCGACGTCTTCATCTGCAAGCTGCGCAAGAAGCTCGACGCCGCGTCCGGTGGCCAGAATTACATCGAGACGGTCTGGGGCCGCGGCTATGTGCTGCGCGAACCCGAGGACATCCGCGTCAGCGCCTGAGCGGCCAACGCCGCCTGAATTATTGTCATCTTCGACAAAAACCCGGCTCCGGCCGGGTTTTTTGCGTCGCGCTTCAACAATATGGGTGGGCTGCCGCAGGCTTTAGAGCATCTCACCGTTTCACAGAAACGGCGAACTGCTCTAACTCTTTGTTTTGACGCAATTCCCAAGGGAAAGCGCTACGCGCCTTTCCCAGGAAAACCGTTTTACACTTTTCCTGGAATTGCGTTAGGCAGCGATTTTCAGGGCGCGAAAGCGCTCGAGCAGCTGTGGGCGATTGAACGGCTTCAAGAGATAGCCCTGGGCGCCGGCGCGCTTGGCCCGCATGATCGAGGCGATATCGAGCTCGACCAGCGAGATCAGGATCTGCGGCCTGATCGGGCTTTCCATGGCGCGCACGCGGCGGATGAGGTCAACCGCCTGCACATCCGGCAGGGCGCCGTCGACGACGATGATGTCGGGCATGTCGGCGGCGCACATCTCCAGCGCGTCTAGCCCGCTGGCTGCTTCGATGACCACCATGTCGGAACCGCCCAGGATGCGTTTTGCAACCTTCCTGATGACGCTTGAGTCGTCGACGAACATGCAGCGTTTCATTCCGGGTCCTCTTTGCCCTGGGGCAATCCGGTCGTGCGGGCATCTGGTGGTCACCCTAGACCGATCTGGTAAAGAACCCGAAAAGCCATTAGGTAAAATTTTTGCAAAGATGCCGTCTGGAGGACTTTTCTTTGCGGATGCTTCAATGCGGCCGATCGGAAAAAGCTCAACGCTTACGATCGAGCCATCACGGCAATATTAGGCGGTTGAAATACTTTATTTGCCTTTGCAGGTCGGCCGGATGCTCAGGCTGCCGAAAGCACGATTTCTTCCGCCGTCGCATGGATCGATATCGTCATGCCGGCCTCGCGGGCCAGAAGCAGCGTGTAGTAGGGCTGCACCGAATGCGCATCGATCGGCTCTTCGGGCTTGTGGCCGGAATGCAGTTCGAGGAATTTCGGCGGCACGCGCAGCATCGGGCCGCTTGCCGAAAGCGAGATGCGCGGCTCGGTGTCGAGATTCTCGAGGGTGACGACCAGCTTGCCGCCGCGCGGAATGGCGGCATTGGCGACCAGGATCAGGTTGAGCAGCAGCTTGACCTTGTTCTTAGGCAGCAGCGCGCGCGCCCGTTCCAGGTCAGTTCCGGCTTTTCGTTCTTGAGGAAGGCGATTGCCACCGCTTCGGCGTCGCCGGTGTCGATCAGCATGCCGGCGGAGCCTGCCGCGCCGAAGGCGATGCGGGCGAACTGCAACCTGGCCGAGGCGTTCTTGGCGCTCTGGCGGATAAGCCGCATGGCGTCTTCGTCGGCGCCGCCTTCGTCGAGCAGTTCAAGCCCGTTGTTGATCGCGCCGACCGGCGAGATGATGTCGTGGCAGACGCGGCTGCACAGAAGCGCCGCCAGGTCGGGCGCGGAGAGGGTGAACAGATCGGCCATCGGTGAAAATCCCTGCAAAATTCCACAATTCGTGGCCGAGCGATTGATCGTCGCGCCTGCCCAACACGAATCACGCTCCAACCCGAGGCTTTCTGAATACACAGCACTCGTACGTACAGCAACAAACCCAAAATTGTCGTCACGGCAAATGGCATGTTCGCGTAGCCTGCCGGCCCCGCGCGACCCCAAAAGCCAGCCTTCGAACCGCCATCTTCCTGTGGGAGTTAATGGTTGAAAAAGGATTACGGCATAGTTTGCCCCTAACAGTCATCCTTAACGGCCGCCTAAAGAGCCGGACCGGATGCGAGGCGTCGGCGAAAGTGCTCCATGACGGAGATTGGAAGCATGTTTTCCCGATTCTACGACCGGAGTTTCCTCCGTGTCCTCTCAATGGCGATCACGCTCATGGGCGTTCTCGTCTTCTCGACCTCAGCCCTGAGGGCCCAGGAATACACCGCTCAGGAGATTATCGATTCCGGTCACAAGTTCTTCGGCGCGACATCGGGTGGGCTCGCCACCGTCGTCGAGAAGATCTTCGCCTCCTACGGCTTGCCCAATGGCTATCTGCTGGGTGAGGAGGGGTCGGGCGCACTGATCGGCGGCCTGACCTATGGCGAGGGCACGCTCTATACCAAGAATGCCGGCGACCACAAAGTTTTCTGGCAAGGCCCGTCGCTGGGCTGGGATTTCGGCGGCGAAGGGTCCCGGGTGATGATGCTGGTCTACAATCTCGACGATGTCGGCAATCTCTACAACCGCTATGGCGGCGTGGCCGGGTCGGCCTATGTGGTGGCGGGCGTCGGCTTCAATGTGCTGAAGAACAACAATGTGCTTCTGGTGCCGATCCGCACCGGTGTCGGCGCCCGGCTCGGCGTCAATCTCGGCTATTTGAAGCTGACCGAGCGGGCGACGTGGAATCCGTTCTAAAGTTCCACCCGTCATGACGGCAATGCCAGCTTTCCGACGGGATTTGTAGGCCTGTGACCCCCAATGCGCCGCGGCAAGCTCTTGCCGCAGCGCCGGATTTCCGCCATGCCAGTATGATGCGGTTCAATCCAAGTGGTTGCCGCCGATAGCGGGTTGTCCTTTGGTTCAGTCGATCCTGTTCTTTGCCCTCGGCTTTCTGTGCGCCGGCTTTCTGGCGCTGATGGTGGCTCCGGCCGTCTGGCGGCGTGCCGTCGCGCTGACCCGCAGGCGCATCGAGGCCTCTATTCCGCTGACGCAGTCCGAGATCCAGGCCGACAAGGACCGCATCCGGGCCGAGTACGCCATGGCGACCCGCCGCCTCGAAATGAACGTGAAGGCGTTGCGCGAGAAGGCGGCCGAACAACTCGTCGAGATCAATCGCGGCCGTGAGGCGTTGAAGGGGCTGGCGGTCGAGCGCACGGACAAGAACCACGCGCTGGCCGAACTCGGCGCCAAGAACGTGGCGCTGCGGCAGCGCGAAGAGGAACTGCATCAGCTTTCGGAGCGGCTCAAGGAAACCGAGCGCAAGCTGGAGAAGCGGGCGCTCGAGCTCGAGAAGCTGGAGCACATGTATGACGACGCCAGTTTTTCCTCCTCCAGCCGGCAGATCGAGCTCGTGGCGCGCGAATCCGAATTGCAGAAGCTTGCCAGCGACATCTCGCTGCTGCGCGGCCAGCGCAAGGAAGCAGATCGGCGCCAGCAGGAGATCGCGGCCGAAAGCAAGGCCGCGCGCGATGCGCTGAAGGCGGAGAAGAAAAGGGCGGCCGAACTCGACAAGAAGGTCGAACGGCTCCTGGCAACGCTCGCCGATCGGGAGGACAAGCTCGACCGCCGCGAGAAGGAGCTGGCGCGGCTGCGCGAAAAGGCGAAGGCCGAGGACGGCGGGCCGGCCTTGCGGCTGGTCGGCAAGCCGGATGAAGCGGGCAGACATGACGAGGCCACGACGCGTGATGATCTGGATCAGGCGATCGCCAAGCTCGACAGCGATCGCGAGCGGCTGGAGGCGAGGCTGACGGCGTTGGCGCGCGAGAACAAGCGGCTGAAGGCCGATCTCGGCGCCATGGCATCGTCGGGTTCGGCGAATGGCAGTGCCGCGCTGCGCGAGCAGATGAACGAGTTGGCGGCTGAAGTCGTCCACCTGACGGCCAAGCTCGAGGGACCTGATTCCCCGATCGCCAAGGCGTTGGCGGCACCGGCGGACAGCCGATCCGACGGCGGCGACCGCAGCCTCGCCGACCGCGTGCGGGCCTTGCAGAAGGCCGCCGCGAACTGAGGCGGTGGTGCCGCCATTTAGCGGTGCGAGAAGTGGTGCAGGGCAATAGCTGACGCAGCGGCGACGTTCAGGCTGTCGAAGCCTTTCGACATGGTGATCCGCACGGTTTGCAGGCGCGCAAGCAGGCTTTCGGGCAGGCCTTCACCCTCGGTGCCGAGATAGAGCGCCAGGCGCCCGGCCGGCTTTGCATCGCGAATGTCGGTTCGTCCGCGCGGCGACAGGGCGAATTGTTCAAACCCCCGTTCGGCGAGCATCGCCGTAAAGCCGGAAGTGTCGGTGAAGGAGGCGAACGGTACTTTCAGCGCCGCGCCGACCGAAACGCGGATCGCCTTGCGGTAGAGCGGATCGCAACATGTGGCGTCCATCAGCACGGCATCGGTGCCGAAGGCGGCGGCATTGCGAAAGATCGAGCCCACATTGTCGTGGTTGGCGATGCCGACGAGCACCACGACCAGGGCTCGGTCGGGCAAGGCATCCAGCAATGGTCCGGACGCTAGCGGCGTCTCCTTGCGGCCGATGGCCAGGATGCCGCGATGCATGTGGAAGCCGGCGATCGCGTCCATCACCGCACTTGTGACGACATAGACCGGCAGGTCCGTGGGCGCCTTGTGCAGGATGTCGTTCAGACCGCTGAGCCGGTTTTCCAGCACCAGCACTGATTCAGCGCCAAAGCGGCCGGACGAGAGAAGCAGATCGAGCACCACCTTGCCTTCGGCGACGAAACGGCCTTGCCGGCCGGCGAGATCGCGTTCGCGGATATCGAGATAGGCGGCGACGCGTGGATCCCGCGGGTCGTCGATGCGAATTGGGTCCATATCCTCCGCTCAAACATCAAGAGCGTGGTTGGTGCGTCGAGAAAGACACACAAGCCACGCTCCGGAAATCGTCAGCGAGGTAAACGGCCGCAGGAGCGTCCGGTCAAGTCCCGGCGCGGCGCAATCTCTGCGCCATCTGGGACAGGTCTTCCTTGCCGGTGCCGAAAATACCATCCAGCACGACCAGCAGCTCGCGCACCGCATCGGATTTGCAGGAGTAATAGATCATCTGACGGTCGCGGCGGGTGTCCACGAGGTCGAGCGCCCGCAACTTGGCCAGATGCTGCGAGAGGGCGGATTGGCTGAGCATCACCTTTTCGGCGATGGCGCCGACCGACATTTCACCGTCGATCAGATAGCTCATGATCAACAGCCGTTTTTCGTTGCCCATCAGCATCAAAAATTCGGCAGCCGATTCGGCGTTGGCGGTTAGCTTTGTCGAGACCATGAATGCCCCATGCTGTTTGCTCATCGAGGCACCATGGGGGCAATGGGGCCTGAATCCAAAAATTCACTTGCGAACGGCCCCTGACGAGTCAGCGCCCTTTCTGAAAGGTAGAACATTTCTTTCAAATCTCAAGTGTTGCTTTTGATCAAATGCAATTAAGTTTGGTTGTTTTCCTGCCCGACAGCCCTGCCGCTCCTGGCCATCTCGACCAGGACGGGTCGTAAGTCCCGTGCCGATACCAGGGGTTGTGGGAAGAATACCCGGCAAACAGTGTCTCTCGACACCAGATCCATGCCATCGGCGTCCAAACCGGCGATGCTCCAGCCGTCGCCGGATGCCCCGGCAAAATGATGCGCATAAACGGTGATCGCGTCGAGATGGTCCGCGTTCATATGCTCGACGGCGGATTGTTCGCTCGCCGCAAGCTCTTCGACGATGGCTCCGCCAGTGATGAGATCGGAGCGATCGAGCAGATAGGCCTTGCCGAAGCCGCCATTGAGGCTGGCGCGCTGCGGCTCGAGGCGAAAGATCGAGAAGTCGCCGAGTCCGGCGTAGAGGCTCGCCTTGGGATTGCGGTTGAGGTAGCGGCGCTCGGCACGAGCATGCGCCTCCGAGCCACGCGCGAGCCGCGATGCCTGGCAGGTCAGCATCAGGCGCGGATGCGCCAGCGGGTCGCCCTTGCCGGGCTCGCCGAGCAGCAGCGAACAGCGTGGATCGGCAAGCATGGCAGGCGTGTGCGCCGACAGCATAGAGACCAGGATCAGCGGCGCACCGTCAATGTCGGTGGCGACACCGACCCGGCTTGCCAGCGGCGACCCGGTCTGCGGCTCCAGCACAGCAAGGGCGCCGAAACGGGCGCTGCGCAGAAGTGTCTTCGCCAACCGGATCGCCTCGGCGTCGGTCTCGCGGATCACGTCTTTCTTTCGATCGTCCAAGGGTCTTGCCCTGCTAGGTTGATTACTTCGGCGCCATGCGGATGGCTCCGTCAAGGCGGATGGTCTCGCCGTTCAGCATCTGGTTTTCGATGATGTGCAGGGCAAGTGCGGCATATTCGGATGGTTCGCCGAGGCGCGGCGGGAAGGGCACGGCGGCGCCCAGCGAATCCTGCACATCCTGCGGCATGCCGGCCATCATCGGCGTCTTGAAGATGCCGGGTGCGATGGTGCAGACGCGGATGCCGGAGCGGGCAAGGTCGCGCGCCACCGGCAGTGTCATGCCGACGACACCGCCCTTGGAGGCGGAGTAGGCGGCCTGGCCGATCTGGCCGTCATAGGCGGCGACCGAAGCGGTGTTGACGATGACGCCGCGCTCGCCGCCCTGCAGCGGCTCGAGCTTCGCCGCGCGATCGGCGACGAGGCGGATCATGTTGAAGGTGCCGATCAGGTTGACCTCGATCACCTTGCGGTACTGGTCGAGCGGATGCGGCCCGTCCTTGCCGATCGTCTTCACGCCAATGGCGATGCCGGCGCAATTGACCAGGATGCGCGGTTCGCCAAGCTTGCTCGCCGTCTCGGCGACGGCTGCGGCCCCACTGTCGGCGCTGCTGACGTCGCATTGCACGGCAATGCCGCCGATCTCGGCCGCGACCTTGGCGGCACGGTCAATGCCGACATCGAAGATGGCAACGCGGGCCCCCTTGGCGGCAAGCGCACGCGCCGTCGCCTCGCCAAGACCGGAGCCGCCGCCGGTCACGATCGCGATCTGGCCGTTCGGATTCATGGCGTCATCCTTTGCTATGGGAACAGGCCCGGATCAGGCCCGGATCGAAGGGCAAGGTCAAGCCATTGCTCTAGACGTGCTCGGCGATCCTGGCCTGGCTGGCATGACCGACCTCGCCGGTGAGCCCGGCAACCGCGCCCGGCGTGATCTCGTGCGACAAAAGGCGGTCGAGATCGACAGGACGCGGCATCGAGATCTGGCCGCGCGGGATGCGCTTGAAGCCGAGCGGCCCGTAATAGGGCTCGTCGCCGACCAGTATGACGGCCGGCGCGCTGGCCTTGACGGCCGCCTCCAGTGCGATCGCCACCAGACGGCGGCCGATGCCGAGGTTCTTGAAGGCCGGCCGCACCGCAAGCGGCCCGAGCATCAGCGCGCGGCCAGCGCCGGCCGCAATGCGGGTCATGCGCACCGAGGCGACGACGAGGTCGCCGTCGACCGCGACAAAGGACAGCGGGCGCTCGTGGCCACCGGCTTCGCGGATCTTGTAGGCGGCCAGCACGAAACGGCCGGGCCCGAAGGCTTCGTCGTTGATGGCTTCAATCTGGATGTCGTGCGCCGGGGTTTCCGGCAGGTATTTCACGTCGGCAAGGCTCATGGTCTTTGCGTTCCGGTAAAGGAGGAAAGGTTTGCTGCAAACGGCAGCATTCGCCAGTCAGCGCTTCATCAAGCGCGGGCGCCCTTTCGTCGTCGGTCAAACCGGATCAAAGCAAAGTCGAACATGCGGAGTGTCCGCTAGCATCAATTTTCGACCGCTGCAATCGGCCTGATATGTCCGCCATCTCCGTCGAGTGACGGTCTGTTCAGCGCCTGACGTCTTCGACAGGGCAGCCTTGCGCCTACATTGCATGAAAGGACGCAAGGAGATTTGCATGGGATTGCTGGTGGAAGGCAGGTGGCAGGATCGCTGGTACGATACGGCGGACAATGGCGGCAGGTTCGTGAGGACGCAGTCGCAATGGCGCGACTGGATCACCGTTGACGGGGCGCCGGCCGAAGGCCGGGCGCGCGGCTTCAAGGCGGAACCCGGGCGCTATCACCTTTATGTCTCGCTCGCCTGCCCGTGGGCGCACCGGACGCTGATCTTTCGTGCGCTGAAGAAGCTCGAAGGCGTCATTTCCGTCTCGGTCGTGCATCATTTCATGGGCGCCAATGGCTGGACATTCCTGGCCGAGGATGGCGCCACCGGCGACACGCTTTACGGCCTCGATTTCCTGCACCAGATCTATGTCAAGGCCGATCCCGCCTATTCGGGCCGGGTGACGGTGCCGGTGCTGTGGGACAAGAAGGAGCAGACCATCGTCTCCAACGAGTCCTCCGAGATCATCCGGATGCTGAATTCGGCGTTCGACGCATGGAGCGATGCGAGCCTCGATTTCTATCCGCAGGACCTGCGGCGCGAGATCGACCGCGTCAACGCGCTGGTCTATCCTGCGGTCAACAACGGCGTCTACCGCGCCGGCTTTGCCACCACGCAGCGCGCCTATGAAGAGGCGTTCGGCGAATTGTTCGCGGCGCTGGATACGCTGGAGGAGCGGCTGTCAAAACAGCGCTATCTCGTCGGCAACCGCATCACCGAGGCCGACTGGCGGCTGTTCACCACGCTGGTGCGCTTCGATCCGGTTTATGTCGGACATTTCAAATGCAATCTGCGCCGCATCGCCGACTATCCCAACCTGTCGAACTATCTGCGCGACCTCTACCAGCTGCCTGGTGTCGCCGAGACCGTGAACCTGCATCACATCAAGGCGCATTATTACGCCAGCCACGAGACGATCAATCCGACACGGATCGTGCCGGTCGGGCCGGAACTCGACTATGGCGCGCCGCATGACCGGGCGCGGTTCGGAATCTGAAATCGCCGATAACTGCAAAATCGCCGAGACTTTACCGGAAGGTCTCGGTGTTGATGCGCGCCTGTCTGGCAAGCTCCGCTTTCAGGAAATTCTTGCCCATGCGGCTGGAATAGCCCCAGGCGTTGATGGCGAAAACCACAAGCCCGGCAAGCAACAGGATGAAAACCCAGGCGAGAGCAGGCATGGTACCGCTTCCCGGCATGGCTCCGCCGGCGACAGCAAGGCCTAAGAACACCAGTGAAAGCAGGCACGAGGCCAGAGACGAAAAAAGCGTTATCTTCCAATATTCGTCTCGATTGAAAAGCCGAAGATTCCTCTTGATGAATTTGTAGGAGGCGAAAGAGGTCGACCCGAAGGTAATGGCGAAGCCGCTTGCATGGCTGAAGCTGTCCGGTAGTGATGAAAACATCATCGCTATGACGATAAACACGGCGGTCAGGCCGACCATCATAAGACTATAAAAGCCGACATAGGGCCAGACGCTCACGGATTCTATTTGTTCGACATCCATGGAACCGCCCCCCGTGTATTTCTTGATCAATATAGCTCAGAACTTTTTAAACAGCTAAGGCAAGCCTACCAATAGGGCGACGCGGGTTCATCGTGAAAAATCTCTGCGATCCGCCGCCGCGTCGCCGGTGTCGTATCCCTGGGCAGGCGGTCGAGCGGGAAGAAGCCGGCCTCGGCGATCTCGTGGTCCGGCTGCTTCGACGCCGTCTGGCTGAAGTGCTCGATGAGATAGAAGCCGACATGGTCGCGGCGGCTGGAGCGGCGGTTGAAATGCATCGACTTCAGCAACGGCGGTGCTGCCAGCGCTATGTTGCCCTCTTCGGCGAGTTCCCGTGCCAGCGCCTCGGCCAGCGTTTCGCCGACCTCGACACCACCGCCGGGAAGCTGCCAGCCGGGCACATAGGTGTGGCGGATGAGGAAGACGGAATTCGTCGCGGTATCATGCACAAGGCCGCGCACGCCGAGCGTCATCGGCCGCCGCAGCACGAAATAGAGATGGAACAGCCTGGCCCGTAGCCCCGCCCATCCGGTCTGGCGGAAAGCGGTTTCAGGATCGTTCGTCATCGTTAGCGAAACCGTGGGTGGAAAGCCGCGTGCGTGTCGCCTATGAAAGAAACATGTTCAGGCTCGCGCATATTTCCGATGTCCATCTGGGGCCGCTCCCCGATGTATCCTATCGCGATCTCGCCTCCAAGCGCGTGCTCGGCTACGTCAACTGGCAGCGCAACCGCCGCCGCCACATGCATGATGCCGTCATCGACGCCATCACCGCCGACATCAAGGCGCAGAACCCCGACCACCTTGCCGTCACCGGCGATCTGGTCAATCTGGCGCTCGACGGCGAGATCGAGATGGCCAAACACTGGCTGGAGACGCTGGGACCGCCGCACGATGTTTCCGTGGTTCCGGGCAACCACGACGCCTATGTGCCAGGCGCCTTCGACAAGGTCTGCCGGTCATGGGCGGCCTGGATGAGTGGCGACGGCGTCAACACGCCGGTCGACCGCAACGCGTTCCCCTATCTGCGCGTGCGCGGCAATGTCGCGCTGATCGGCGTCTCGACGGCACGCGCCACGGCACCTTTCATGGCCAATGGGTTCTTCATGGAAGGGCAGGCGGAGCGGCTCGGCAAGATCCTTCGCGACACCGGCGGGCAAGGCCTGTTTCGCGCGATCATGATCCATCATCCGCCGGTGCGCGGCGCGGTCCCGCAGCACAAGCGGCTGTTCGGCATTTCACGCTTCCACAAGATCATTCGCCGCCATGGCGCCGAGCTTGTCCTGCACGGCCATTCGCATCTGCCGTCGCTGTTCTTCATCGGTACCCGGGCGGTCCGAATTCCGGCGGTTGGCGTCGCCGCCGCTGGCCAGGCACCGGGTACCAAGCATCCGGCGGCACAGTACAATCTGTTCGACATCGATGGCGAAAAAGGCAATTGGCGCATCCGCCTGACACGGCGTGGGCTGACCGGACCCTCGATACCGCCTGCCGATCTGCAGACATTGGAGATTGGCGCGGAGGCACCAGCCGCTATGGCCGCAGGCTGAGCCCCATCGCCACGATGCGGTCCCAGAACAGGGCGACCGACACCGCCAGGCCGACCAGCGCGCCGGCGGCGACCGGGCCAAGGCCCGACAGGAAGGCCGACCAGCCCTTGCTGCGCGTCGCCGACCGCAGCGGCGGCTCGGCTTCCGCCACCGCGGCGCGTTTCATGCCGGCGGCCTCGACCCCGCCTTCCATCATCCTCTGCCGTTCGACGATGCGTTCGGCGACGTAGCGCGTCACGGAATCGGCAACCGGCTTCATCTCGGTCGATTCGGCAAGCACCACGCGACCGATGCGGGTGTCCTTGAGGAAGCGGTAAGTGCGGCGGTCGCGCCCCATCGCGACATGGCTGACGGCATCGATCCACAGGCGCGGCTGCAACCCCGAGGACACGACGAAGTCGAAATTGTCCATGTCGGCGGGAACATCGGCAAAGACGGGTGCAAGTTCCGCGGCCAGCAGATCGAGGCGCATGCGATGCGCCTCGCGCATGTCGACGACGACATCGTCGCGATCGGCGAAGGCGTTCTTCACATCACGGATGGCATCGGACAGTTTTCTTGACGGATCGATCTTTTCGCCTGCGTCCTTCATCGGCGTCTGCCTCGCGGGTTTGGTTAACACGGGGTTAACACAGCCGCCGGCAAAATGCACTGGCGAGATAGACGTGCCCGGGGACACGCGAAAAGTCAGCCAGTCGCTGCCAAATTCGGACGATGCGGCCTGGCACGGCGGTTCATGTTGCGGCGAACGATGTCGGCAACGAGATCGGGTGCTTCCTCGGCAAGCATGTGGCCGGCCTCCAGCACATGATGCACATGAAAATGCGCCGGCAGGTCATCCGCCTGGGTGGAGGGCAGCACCACATCGTCGGCACCCCACACCACCATGACAGGCATGTTAAGCCCGTCGAGACGGTCACGCGGGATAACGCCTTGCCGATCATCAGCGGTCATGGCGGCCGCGATTTCAGTGAGTTTTTGCACCTGGCCGGGCCGCCTACGCATCTCACGAAGTACATCGACGATGCGTTCCGGGGGCTGGCTGTGAGGGCTGGACATGGCGATAAGGCAGTCCCGAATCTCAAACGAACCCCGTGCGCTGGCGTAGCGGCGCAGCAGCGGGCCATTGATCTCGGGGCCAAGCCCCCCTGGGGCCAGAAGCGTCAGCGAGGCCACTTTGTCGGGCTGGGCCAACGCCATCAACATCGCCACGGCGCCGCCCATTGAATGGCCGACAAGATGAACGCGCTTCAGTTTTCGTGCCGACAGATCGGCGAGAACCGCCCTGGCCGCCACCTTGGCTGGACCGGCGTCCGGGAAACCGAACGACAGGCCGTGGCCCGGCAGATCATAGGCCAGCGTGCGCGTGGAAGGCGACAGGGAAGAGACCACCTCGTGCCACACATCATGGCAACCGCCGAAACCATGCAGCAGGACGATGGTCTTCGAACCAGATCCTTGTTCGACGGCATGAAGCGATGAAATCATGAAGCTGGGGGCTTGTTGCGGGACTGAGAAAAGTGCTGGACCGGGCACCAAATGCGGCTGAATTGCTCTTCGTCCAGCGACATGGCCAGTAAAATTTCCGCGATTTGTACGGTTGATGACAGAACTCGGCGACCAACTGGTATTCGATGACCGGTGCGTACGAAATCGACAATGGCTCGGCGCGCCGAGTAGTGGATGTTACTTAGCTGGCGTTGCCAAGCCCCGCGGCGCGCAAGGCGCCGATCAGGCGCTCGGTCAGATCGGCCGGATATTTTCGGTCGACGAAGGTCGCGCGCGGATCGGCGGCGAATTTCGGAAATTTGGCGGTGAGTTCATCGAGCAGCTTGCGTGCCAGACCGTCCTGACCGGAAATCTTGGCGCCGATCAACCTGGCGGCAAGATAGTGCGACTTCGTTGCGGTCGTTCTCAGGGCGGAACTGGCGATCGCGGCCTGGTTCGCGTCGCCAAGCATTAATTCGCCGGCGAAAAGCCCGAAATCCCACCATGTCGGATGGCCGCTCGAGGCATCGACCGCATGGGCCAGAAGTGGTGTTCCCTCGGCATAGCGGCCGGCGAAAACCAGCCCGTAGCCATAGGTGGCCGCCATGGCTACGTCGTAGGGGTTGAGGTCATAGGCCTTGCGCATCCAGCGCAGCGCTTCGTCGGCGTTGCCAAGACGCGAATTGATGTAGCCGTATGAACGATGCGCATAGGGGCTAGTCGGACCCATCTGCACGGCGCGATGGGCGAATGTCATCGCCTTCTCGATCGTTGCATCCGGCGGATACGCATAGTGGTCGTTCACAGCCTCGAGGTGCAGTGAGGCGAGTTCGGAATAGACAAGAGACGATTTTGCGCCGTTCTCGGCGAGGGTTTCCAGGCAGCGATAGGCGGCCTCGTGGGTTCTGGCGTTCTGGTCGAGATAGTATTTGCCGTTGAGCAACAGGCACTGCGTCAGGCCGTTCTGAATGCCGCTCTGCTCGATATAGCTGTAGATCGTACCGGACGCGGGCAGCGCGGAACTCAGGATGCCGGCAATACGGTCCTCGACGGCCGATGGCGCGCTGTCGGCGGCGGTCAGGTTGCGCGACAAAAGCACCCGTCCGGTCGCCACGCTCTGCAGTTCGATGGTGATGTCGCCGTCCCCCGGTCCAGGCAGGACATCGAAAATGAAGCTCGTTGCGCTGGCGACCGGATCGGTCTTGTCGACAGTATCGCGACCGATGAAGTCGATCGTGTCGAAGCCGCTCAGGCCGGCGCGCAGCGACGCGGCGACACGGCTGGCGTCGGTGCCGCTGGCCTTGACGGCGATGTAGACGAGCGGCAGGGCCTCACTCATGGGGGAGGGCGCGATGCTGCCGGTCAGCCCGGCGGGCTCGAACGTGGCCGGCAGGTCGCCGCCGGCCAGCAACGCGCCGCTGCCCTGACGCAGGATCAGGACGCCGAGCATGGCGATGACGACAGCGATCGCCATCCAGAAGAACCCGAGATGGCGCGCCACCGAGGGCACGGGTACCGCCGGCGCCAGCAATGCGGCGGCCGCAGGGGCATCTTCGGCAGCGCCGGGGTGCTCGGATGGAGCCGCTGACGCTGCCGCCTGTTCGGTGAGCTTCGTTGCCTCCGGCAAACGGATCGCGTTGAGCTCATAGGCCGGGACGTAGCCGCCGCGTGGAATGGCGATGCGGACGGGCTCGGCGACGCCTTCATTGGCAAAATACTGCTGCAGCAATTCGCGCAGCCTGCCTGCCTGCACCCGCACCACGGCATCGGTCGACGGATCGAAATCGCCGTCCTTGCCGAAGACGTCCATGGCGATGGAAAAGCCCTTGAGCCTGTCGGCTTCGCCGGCCTGCTCGCGTTCCACAAGATAACGGATCAGCTTGCGCGCGCGCTCGGATCTTCCGAACGTTTCGCTGGCAAGCAGTCGCTCCAGTGTCTCGCGCACTGCGGGGGCGGCAGGCGTGGCATGCTGCAAGTGTCGATCCTCTCGAAGTCGGCACAGGTTGAGGCGCGATCATATAGCGCCGGCAACACCGCACAAGCATACACGCATTATGCGATCGCGTACCACACGGGATAATTCTTCGGTGGTTAATGACCCGGCCGACGTCGGCTACGGGACGATGGGCGCCGGGGGATCCCATTGGGACCATCGCAAATTTGACGGCCAAGACCTTGATCGGTCTCGAGGAATGACGGCGCGAGAGCGGTCAGACTGCTCGCGCCGGCATTCGGCAGAGATTACCGCGCCTTGCTGCCGACGATACGGTTGGCGGCCGAAGTCACCGCTTCCAGCGAGGCGGCGACGATGTTGGTGTTGATGCCGGCGCCGAACAGCTTGCCGCCGGGATATTCCATTTCGACATAGGAAATGGCCGAGGCGTTCGAGCCGCGTTGCATCGAGTGCTCGGAATAATCGAGCACCGACATCTCGACGCCGACATGGCGCGACAGCGCATCGACGAAGCCGTCGATCGGGCCGGTGCCGGTGCCGGTAATGGTCATTTCCTTGCTGTTGTCGAGGATGACCGCCTCGACCACGCGCCGGCCCTTGACCACGGTGTCGGGATAGGTGTGGTGGTCGAGGAATTTCAGGCGCGCGCCCGGCTGGTCGATGTAGGTTTCGAGGAAGCTATCATGGATGCGCTTGGCCGGCACTTCCTTGCCCTCGGCGTCGGTGATCGCCTGGATCGCCTGGCTGAACTCGATCTGCAGATTGCGCGGCAGATTGAGGCCGTAATCGGCCTGCAGCACATAGGCGATGCCGCCCTTGCCCGACTGCGAGTTGATGCGGATGATCGCTTCATAGCTGCGACCGACATCGGCCGGGTCGATCGGCAGATAGGGCACTTCCCACAGGCTGGTGTTGGCCTTTTTCAGCGCCTTCATGCCCTTGTTGATGGCATCCTGGTGCGAGCCGGAAAACGCCGTGTAGACGAGCTCGCCGACATAGGGGTGGCGCTCGGGGATCTTGAGCTGGTTCGAATATTCGTAGACGTCCTTCATCCGGTTGATGTCGGAGCAGTCGATGCCCGGATCGACGCCTTGCGTGTACATGTTGAGCGCCAGCGTGACGATGTCGACATTGCCGGTGCGCTCGCCATTGCCGAACAGCGTGCCTTCGACGCGGTCGGCGCCGGCCATCAGGCCGAGCTCGGTGGTGGCGATGCCGGTGCCGCGGTCATTGTGCGGATGCAGCGAGATGATCAGGTTCTCGCGGTTGTCGAGGTTGCGGCACATCCACTCGATGCGGTCGGCATAGATGTTGGGCGTCGACATCTCGACCGTCGACGGCAGGTTGATGATCAACTTGTTGTCGGCTGTCGGCCTGACGATCTCGGTGACGGCGTTGCAGATCTCCAGCGCCACTTCGAGCTCGGTGCCGGTAAAGCTTTCCGGCGAATATTCGAAACGATAGCCGCCGCCGGCCTTGGCCGCCATGTCGGTGATCATCTTGGCCGCATCGGTGGCGATGCGCTTGATGCCGCCGACATCCTTTTCGAAGACGACGCGACGCTGCAATTCGCTGGTCGAATTGTAGAAATGCACGATCGGGTTGGTGGCGCTCTTCAGCGCCTCGAAGGTGCGGGTGATCAGCTCGGGCCGGCACTGCACCAGCACCTGCAGCGACACGTCGGCGGGAACGTTGCCTTCCTCGATACACCAGCGGGCGAAGTCGAAATCGGTCTGCGAGGCCGAAGGGAAACCGATCTCGATTTCCTTGAAGCCCATGTCGAGCAGCAGGCCGAACATGCGTGCCTTGCGCTCATGGCCCATCGGGTCGATCAGCGCCTGGTTGCCGTCGCGCAGGTCGACCGAACACCAGATCGGCGCCTTGTCGATGACTTTCGAGGGCCAGGTCCGGTCGGTGAGGCCAACGGTCGGATAGGGTTGATATTTGCGGGCTGCATCGGGCATTCCCCGGACGGGTTCCACATCCTTGCCGGCTACCGCGGCATCAGGGCGGATTTGTTCTCGTGCGTTCATCGTCTTGTTCTCCCGGCGGCCCCCGGATCCGTCCTGGACGGATTGCTGGCGAGTGGCGCCTTTACCAGATTTTCGTTCGCTTGATGTGACTGCCAATTTTGAGACTGGCCAAGGAGCATGCGCTTGCGCGGCGGTTCGACCGCCGGGCGCTCCTTCAGCGAACCCGGCGATCGCCGATAAGGCCGAGAAGAAGCAGGGTCGAGGCAAGCGCGCGCACGGTCTCGCCGGCAAAGCCGGTTGGACGGGAAGCGGTGATGGCGCGCGCGTTCATGCCGGTTCTCATACAGGAGCGCCCCCGTAGAGGCAAGCGGGTGCTGAATCTGTTGAACATTATCCCTGATGCAGGTGCTCTTCCCCACGCGCCGCAAATGCGCCAGACTTGAGATCCGGCGGGGCTGCGGTGCCTTGTCACCGAGAGGGGATTGTCCATGAATTTCGTGTTCTTCTCGCCGCATTTTCCCGCCAACGGCGCCGATTTCTGCGACCGGTTGAAGAAAGCCGGCGCCACTGTGCTTGGCATCGGTGACGCGCCCTATGACGCGCTGGACGGCAGGCTGAAGGCGGCGCTTTCGGAATATTACCGCATTGCCGACATGGAGGACTACGATGCGGTATTCCGGGCGATTGGCCATTTCATCCACAAATGGGGCCGCATCGACCGCTTCGAATCGCTCAATGAGCACTGGCTGGAGCTGGAAGCCAACATCCGCACCGACTTCAACATCTACGGTACCAAGCTCGATTTCGTGAAGAATTTGAAGCGCAAGAGCCGCATGCGCGCCTTCTTCCGCAAGAGCGGCGTCGAGACCATCGCGCAGCGTAAATGCTCCGACCGCGCCGGCGCCATGACCTTCATCCGCCGCGTCGGCTATCCCGTCGTGGTGAAGCCGGATTCGGGCTCGGGCGCCTCGAACACCTTCAAGATCTCCAACGCCAAGGAGCTCGACCAGTTCTTCCGAGACAAGCCCGAGGACGTGACCTTCGTCATGGAGCAGTTCATCGAAGGCCTGGTGGTGACCTATGACGGGCTGGTCAACCGTGATGGCGAGGTGGTGCTGGCGGCCAGCCACCGCTACGACCAGAGCGTCATGGAGGTGGTCAACAAGGACCGCCATATGAGCTACACCTGCTTTCCCCGGATCCGGCCTGTGGTCGAGGAGGCCGGCCGCAAGATCCTGAAGGCGTTCGACGTGCGCGAGCGCTTCTTCCATATCGAACTGTTCGAGACCAGGGACGACCGGATCATCGCGCTGGAGGTCAACATGCGGCCGCCCGGCGCCTGGATGACCGACGCGATCAACTACACCTTCGACATCGATGTCTATGCGGCATGGGCCGACATGGTGGTCAAGGACGCCGCCGGCGGTCCCTATGAGGGCAAGTATTTCACCGCCTATGCCAGCCGCAAGCGCCACCTCCACTATTTGCACAGCCACGAGGACGTGCTAGCGGCGCACCGCGACAAGATCGTCCACCATCAGCCGATAGAAGAGGTTTTCAGCCGCGCCATGGGAAATTACGCCTACCAGATGCGCTCGAAGGATCAGGCTGATCTGCGCGAGGCAGTCGCCTATATCCACGCGGAAAAGGCTTGAGACCATGGACATCTCCTATCACAAGCATTTCTCGGACAAGCTCGGCCGCGACATGGAATACAAACGCTATGGCCATGCCGGCCGGCCGGTGGTGGTGTTCCCGACCTCGCAGGGACGGTTCTACCAGTTCGAGGATTCCGGCGGCGTCGGCGCACTGGCCGAATTCATCGACACCGGCCGCATCCAGCTGTTCACGGTCGACGGCATCGATTCGGAGTCCTTCTTCGACAAGCATCACGACGCCGCGCATCGCATCGCCCGCCACGAGGCCTATTTCCGCTACATGCGCGAGGAGGCACTACCGGAAATTGTGTCCACCGCATCGGCCGCCAATGGCGGGCGCAAGCTGAAGCCGCTGTTTTCAGGCTGCTCGATGGGCGGCTACCATTCCTCGAATTTCGTCTTCCGGTTTCCGGAACTCGCCAGCGGCGTCATCTCGCTGTCGGGTGTCTACTCGGCCCGCGATTTCTTTGGCAAGGCGCTGGAGGGCGACATCTTCTACAACTCGCCGCTCGATTATCTGCCCGGCATTGTCGACCCAAAACTGCTGGCGCGGCTGAAGGCGCTGAGGCTGATCTTCTGCTGCGGGCAGGGCGCCTGGGAAGAGCGCATGCTGGTCGAGACGCGCAAGCTGGAACAGATCCTGCGCGACAAGTCCATTCCGGCCTGGGTCGACTACTGGGGCGGCGACGTCAGCCATGACTGGCCATGGTGGCACAAGCAGCTGGTCTATTTCTTCGGCCGCTGGCTGGATGATGATTTGATGCACAGGCTAGATTAAAACTGCACTTCGTTCGGGCTGACCGTCGATGGAAACCGCGCTCAATTCCTTCTACATCGGTATCAATCTGGGATCGGCGGCGCTGGCGGTTATTGCCGGCTATCAATGGTGGCTGTCGGCCGACGCGGCAAAGCTCGGCAATCAGCTTGAATCCCTCGATTGCAACAGGAAGGCCGCCATCGCGGCCAGCCTTGCAGCAATCGGACAAGCCGCCGTCGCGGCGCGTGCCGCGATCGAGAGCTTTTTAAGTTTATCTGGGTGAGCGAGATGACCACACCAGACCCCATCCGCCGCTTTGTCGAAGCCACCAATGAAGGCGATACGGAAGCCTTTCTCGGCACCTTTGCCAACGACGCGTTTTTGAGCGACTGGGGACGATCGTTCCAGGGCCGCGAGCAGATCGCGCGCTGGAACCAGTCGGACAATATCGGCGTGCAGTCGCATCTCAGCATCGTCAGCATCACGCCGGCGGAAGGCACTTATCGCGTCCGCATCTCCGTCGCGGGAGACGGCTTCAACGGCGAGGGCGATATGACCTTCACGCTGGATGGCGACCGCATAGCGATCCTTGTCATCACCTGACATTATCCTTCATCCTTCCTGGCACGCCGGCAGCGGCACGGCCTCGTGTTCCGCCGCCGATCCGCGACGCAGGCCGAGGAAGACGACAAGGGCGGTAACGACGGTGATTGCTGCCAGCACGATCAGCAGCCTGTCGAACGCCGTTTCGTAGGCCTGGACCAGAACGGTGGCGTTGGCCGTAGGCAGATGCTGCGCCGTTTCACCGACATTGCCGGTAACCAGCAACTGGGCCGCGGCAGCCGCATCCCTGGAAGAGGCTCCTTGAGTGGCGAGTTGTGCTGCGGTGAAGCCCGACAGGGTCGCCATGACGATGGCCACCGCCACACCCTCGCAGGCGACACGCGTGGTGTTGAAGATGCCGACCGCCATGCCGGCGCGCTCCCTCGGCACGACGCTGACGGCAAGCCCGTCCATCAATCCCCAGGGCAGCGCGATGCCGATGCCGATCAGCACCAGCGGCGCCACCAGCGCGACGGCGACCGGTGGTGTCAGGCTCAGCCAGACGAGGCCGGCTGCCGCGATGAGCAGGCCCGCGCCGCAGATGGTGGCCGGTGCGACCCAGCGCGCCAGCTGGCCGGCAAGCAAGGGCAGGATCAGCAACGGCCCTGACAGGCAGATCATCAATTGCCCAGCCTTGATTTCGCTCATCCCTTCGATGCCGATGAAACGGATCGGCAACAGCACCAGCAGGACGACGAAGCCATAGGCGGGTGCCGCCGCCAGAAACTGGACGCCGACGAAGCGGGGAAAGCGAAACAGCGTGAGATCAAGCATCGGCCGGCGCACGCGCCTCTCGACAATAACGAAGGCGGTGAAGAACAGGACCGCTGCTGCAAGCAGGGCGATGACGAGGGGATCGGCCCAACCGCTCTGCGGCGCCTGCAGGACACCATAGGTCAGCGAAGCCAGCGCTATGGTGAAGGTGCCGGCGCCCGCCCAGTCGAGGCCGGTCGCGTCCGGGTCGCGCGATTCCCTGATGGTGCTCAGGCCCAGCACTGCCGAGGCGATCGCCAGTGCCGCGACCAGAACAAAGATCGACCGCCAGCCGAATGCGGAGATGAGCAGGCCCGAGGCAATCGGACCGAAGGCGAGGCCGATGCCGAAACTGGTGCCGAGGAAGGAGAAGGCGCGCAGCCGCGGCGGCCCTTCGAATTCCTGGGCAAGCGCCGAGGCGCCGCCGGCGAAGGCCAAGGCACTGCCGATCCCTTGCGCGGCCCTGAACATGTCGAACCAGATGATGTCGGGCGCCAGCATGGCGCCGAGCGACGCCAGGACATAGAGGCAGAGGCCAGCGAGGAAGATGTGCTTGCGGCCGTGGTTGTCGGCCAGCGCGCCAGCCGCCATCAGGCTGGCGCCGAAGGTCAGCATGAAGGCGTTCGTCACCCAGTTCCGCGCGATCGGGCTGCCGCCGAGATCGGCCGCGATGCGGGAGAGTGCGACGGCCGGGCCGGTGAAGGTCAAGGGCATGGTCATGGCGGCAAGGCATACCGACAAGAGCACGAGCCATCTCTCGGCCGAGCCGGTTGTGGTCTTCGAGGTCATGGATTTTCCTATCTGAATCAGCATTCGCCGGCATGCCGCGCGATCACAGCGCCCGGTCGCAATGACAAGATAGGCCCGCCGCCTTTTCGGAAAAATGGTACTGTATCTCCAGTCATACCGGACTAAAACGCTCGAATGGAAGAACGCGATGGATCGTCTCAGCAGCCTCATGGCCTTCGCCCGCACCGCCGAACTCGGCAGTTTCATCGCCGCTGGGCGGGCGCTCGGCATTTCCGCTTCCGCCGTCGGCAAGACCGTCGCGAGGCTCGAGCAAGAGCTTGGCGTGCGGCTCCTGCAGCGCAGCACGCGGCGCATCGGCCTGACGGAAGAGGGCAGATTGTTCAACGAGCGGGTGCGGCGCATCCTCGACGACATCGACGATGCCGAGGCGATGCTGTCGCGGACCCGGGAAACGCCGCATGGACGGCTACGCGTGTCGACTCCGATCGTCACCTACCATCTGCTTTTGCCGGTGCTGTCGGAGTTCATGGAGCGCTATCCCGAAATCGAGCTCGACATCGATTTCAACGACCGCATCGTCGATGTCATCGAGGAAGGCATCGACGTCGCCATTCGAAGCGGCCAGCTGCCCGATTCACGATTGGTGTCGAGACCCGTTGCACCGTTTCGCATGCTGTTGTGCGCGGCCCCGTCCTATCTCGACCGCCATGGCACACCCGGCGAGCCGGCGGATCTCATCGGGCATTTCGGCATCAACTTCCGCTTTCTCAACAGCGGCAGGCTGCTGGAGTGGCCATTCATGACCGGCAGCGCCGAACCGCAGATCCGCTCGATGCTGACCTGCAACAACATGGAAGCCTTGAAGGGCGCCACGCTCGCCGGACTTGGCATCGCCTGCATGCCCGATTTCCTGGTCCGCGAGGCGCTGCGCGACGGCAAGCTGCGCACCGTGCTGGACGATCATGTCGACGGCCGTGGCCAGTTCCGGATGCTGTGGCCCTCCAATCGCCATCTGTCGCCGAAGGTGCGCGTCTTCGTCGATTTCCTTCCCGAACGCCTTGCAGCACCACAATAGGTCGCCAGCGGGGGGCACGGCTTTGTGATTTCCAGATGTGAAGCGAAAGCGGCACGACGCGGGACATCCTCGATCTCTTGGCAAAAGGGAGTGCCTGAAAAATGCAATGGATCGACTATCTGTCCTATTTCTTCGGTGGCGGCGTGCTGACGAATGCCGTGCCGCATTTCGTCAGTGGCGTGATGGGGCGGTCTTTCCAAAGCCCCTTCGCCAAGCCGCGCGGGCAGGGCCATTCCTCCTCGACCGTGAACGTGCTGTGGGGATCTCTGAACCTCGCTATCGGCTATCTCCTGGTGATCCGAGTCGGAGATTTCGACCTGCGATCCACGGCTGATGTTGTCGCGCTGGGGCTGGGCACCCTCATCATGGGCGTGATGACCGCACGCATGTTCGGCCGCTTCAACGGCGGCTATTCCCCAGCCGACGGATGAAAGACAGGTTGCAGATAGGGTCCTGTTCGGTGCCCGGGAAAAATATGATTACTTAAGTCATGTTTGCTGTGGAAACCCCGGCGGCGCTGTGGCATGCCCGGAGATGCGACGAGGCCTGATCTTTCGGTGGCTTCGTTTGAAACCGCTATCGAAGGATTTGAGCGATGGACCAGTTGAGCGCGCAAACCCGCATCAGTAATGAGGCGATCAGATCGGCGATCGAGCATCTGCGCGCCGAGCACGGCGAGTTCGAGATCGAAACCGGCGCTGCCGATCGCTGGGATCTTCGCCTGTATTACGGGTCGTTGAGCGCCACGCTCGAAGGCGATGCCATGCTGATCCGCGTTGCGGCTACGGACGAAACCTGTCTGTCCTACATGAAGATGACGGTTGCCGGCCATGTCGCCCAGCATCTCGGCACGGCCAGTGGATTGTGCTGGCAAGGCGACGGCAGCGATGCCGGCACGCCGGTCTTCTTCCGTGAGATCACGGTGATGTCGTCGACACGGATCTCGCCGCACATGCAGCGCCTGCGCTTCGCCGGCATTGATCTCGGCCGCTTCGCCCATGGCGGCCTGCATATGCGGTTGCTGTTGCCGCCGCGCGGCCGGCGGCCGGTCTGGCCCTCGATAGGCACTGACGGCCTGCTTGTCTGGCCCGCGGGCGAGGACGCGCTCACCGTGCGGGTCTACACGATCCGGGCGATCGATGCGGCAAGGGGCTGGCTCGATGTCGATTTCGTGCTGCATCCCGGCCAGGATACGCCGGCCGCCGCCTTCGCGCAGAATGCTCGGGCGGGAGACGTGATCGGCATGATCGGACCCAGCGGCGGCGATGCGCCGGAGGCGCGGACCCTGCTTCTCGTCGGCGATGACACCGCGCTGCCCGCTATCGGCAGGATCCTCGAGCGCCTGCCGCCGTCGACCCGCGCCGAGGCGCTGATTGAGGTCGATGGTCCGGATGACCGGATCGCGCTGCCGCAAGGGGATAATATCGACATCGCCTGGCTCTACCGGCAGGGCCGCCAAGCCGGCGCCGCCGGCCTGCTGCCCGCCGCGCTCAGGGAGCGCAGCCACGCCGCGCTTGCCGATGGTCTCTTCGTGTGGGCGGGATGCGAATTCACCGACTTCCGCCAGATCCGCAAGATCGCGCGCAAGGAGTGGGGCCTGCCGCGCGACAGGCATCTGGTCACCGCCTATTGGCGCCGCGGTGCGCCGGGCGAGAACGGGGGCGGCGACGAATGAGGCACCGATGGCGCTGAAGCAGGTCAGTCCGGATGCTTCTGGCCACCAGCCGCGCAACGCTTGGGCCGACCAGCAGCACGATCAGGAAGCGCGCCGATTGCAGCGCCATGACGAAGGAGATGTCGACGTTCTGCGCCGCGGCGGCGATGATGGCGACGCTGTCCATGCCGCCGGGGCTGGTCGCCAGATAGGCGGTCAGCGGATCGATGCCCAGGAGATGGCTGATCAGGAAGGCGAGCCCGCCGCAAAAGGCGATCAGCGCCACGATCGAGGCGATGATCTGCGGCAGCGCGCGCGTTGCATGGCGCAGGATCGGCCTGGTGAAGTTCAGCCCGATCGACCAGCCGACCATGGCGTAGCTGATTGCCAGCAGCCATGGCGGCAATTGCATCTCGACGCCAAGGCCAAGATGGATGACGGCGCCGAAGATGAAGGTGCCAAGGAAAAAGGGCGAGGGCAGCCGGCACAGCTTTCCCGCCACTCCACCTACGACTGCGATGCCGATGGTGGCCGCGAAGGCTTGGGCATCGATCGGCGGAAACCAGATGATGGGCGGGATTTCAATGCCCGACGTGTCGACCCACATCTTGGCGACGATCGCCGCCGTCATCGAGACGAAGATGACGCGCAGATACTGCATGAAGGCGACGAGCCGCTGATCGGCGCCGAATGCACCAGCCATCAGCACCATGGCGGTGGCTGCACCCGGCGAGGAGCCCCAGACGGCGGTGGTGCCGGGCAGGATGCGCCAACGACTGATCAGCCAGCCAAGCAGGCTGGAGGCCGCGACCGTGGCGATCACCACGCCAAGGAACAGCGGCCACTCCTGGTAGAAGGCGGGAAAGATGTCAGCCGAGATCGACGCGGCGACGAGGCAGCCGACAATGGCCTGGGCGGAGCCGAACAGCAGGCGCGGCACGCGTACCGTGGCGCCATTGGTGCCTGCGACGATGGCCGCCAGCATCGGCCCGATCAGCAGCGCCGCCGGCAGAGCGGCGAATTCGAGCGCGCCGGCGAACAGGGCGGAGATGGTGAGCAGGATCAGCCATTGCCAGGGCCTGCCTATCCGCGCCATGCGCTCGGTGGCGGGCTGGTCAGGAGGTGGCTGCTGGGCCGAGGAATCCATTTTCCGGTCTTAGACGCGAAGCGGGGCGATGCGAACCCCGCCGTGCGGAAAAAGCTGCTCGCAGGCCTCAGCCCGTCTTGCCGTCAGCCAAGCCAAAGCCGCCGACAGGATGGGTCTCCACCTGGAACTCGAAGCCGGCGATGAAGGGGCGTGCCTTGGCGATAGCCGCCTGGACTTCCGGAAGCTGCAGCGAGGCCTTGTGGCTTTCGGCGTCCGTCCACACTTCGGTGACCCAGATCGCATCGGCATCCGCGGGGTCGCGGGCAATGATATAGCTCAAGCAACCCGGCAGGGCGCCGGTGCTGGCGCGCAGGACGTCCATGACCGCGTCGCGCTGGCCGCGCGATGCCCGCATCTTGCCGATCAGTCCGTACATTCTGTTGTCTCCCCTTCAAAGTCTCCGACAAGAGTATGCGGGCTTTCAGTATGCAGATAGCCGGTCACGGCATCAACTGGCCGCCATTCACCTCGATCACCTGGCCGGTGATGTAGCCGCTCAACAGATCGGACGAGAGAAACAGATAGGCGCCGACGCAGTCTTCAGCCGTGCCGGCGCGCCCCTGCGGAATGGTGGCGACCATGCCCTTGATCTGCTCGTCGGTCGAATAGCGTTCGTGAAAGGGTGTGAGGATCGTGCCGGGCGCCACGGCGTTGACGCGGATGCCGAAGCCGATCAGTTCCTTGGCCATGCCGCGCGTCACGTTGGAGACGAAGGCCTTGGCCGAACCGTAGAGACCGGCGCCGCCGCCGGCACCATTGCGCGCGGCGATTGACGAGGTGTTGACGATGAAGCCGCCCTGCTTCTTCAGCCACGGGATCGCCTTGCGTGAAGCCGTCAGCACCGAACGCGCGTTGAGGTCCATCACCGCGTCGTAATGCGCCTCGGTCTGCTCGGCATAGGGCACGCGGCCGAGCATGCCGCCGGCATTGTTGACCAGCCCGTCGAGACGGCCGAATTTCTCGGCGCTCTTCTCGACGACGCGTTCGACATCGGCGGGGACGGAAAAATCGCCCTGGACGAGGAAGACCTCGCCGCCATTGTCGGCAATGGTTTTGGCCAACTTCTCGGCGGCATCGCGGCTCGAATTGTAGTGCAGCGCCACCCTGGATTTCTGCGCGGCATAGGCCAGCGCGAGCGCAGCACCTATGCCGGTCGAGGCGCCGGTGACCAGTACCGCCTTGCCGGCGAGATCGGGGATGGTAAGCGCGGTCGTGGCGGGCACTGCTGGTCCTCCGGAGGGTTCAACGAGACCAGCCGTTCCCAGCCCCGGAGTCAAGACTGTGCACTATGGCCGGAGATAGGCATAGCCCTGGCTTTGCAGTTCGGCGAGCTTGACGACCCCGCCCTTGTCGGCGGCATGGAAACCGGCGAGCAGGTCGGCGAGCGAAATGTCCATGCCTTGCATGGTGTTGGCGCAGGCCTGCGGCTCGAGCCCCTGCTGCACCAGGCCGGCGAAGCGGCCGGAGACCGCGGCCGATATGCCCTTCGACTTGAAGGCAGCCAGGGCCGGGCCATGCACGACCAGCACGATGTCGACATTGCCGCCGGTGCCCTCATAGTGGTTCTTGATGTTGCCGAGCACGAAATTGACCTTGTCGAGATCGCTGAGGTGATAGGCGACCTTCAGCCGTGTGGTTTCCGTGGCCGCTGCCTGCACAACCCGCAAGCCAAGAAACGTTCCGGTCCCGGCAAGAACCGCGCGGAACATGTCGCGCCGGCGCATGGCATCCTCCTTGGATTTCACCGCAATTTGCGTGGCTCCGGCCGCAATACTAGCATAAATTGACGCTACGTCCTGTCGATGCGAGGAGAGGTCACATGACGTTCAGGGTAGGGGAATGGAAGACGATTGCCAGCGCCGGATTTGGCGTCGTGTTGCTTGGTCTGCTGGCGGGCACGGCTGTCGCCGATGATGCGCTTAAACTCAAGGAACTGAGCCCGAACGGGGCCGACGCCTGTTTCGGCCGGATCTATGACGCGGCCCATCTCAAGGCGCATCCGAAGCAGAAGGTGGCGCGGATTTTCTTCTATTACGGCCATGACCCGGTCAGCCGGCCGAACGAGGAACCGACCGCCAATTCCGACACCTCCTACAATGGCTTCGTCACCACGACGGTGCGCGGTGCCAAGGCGCCGCAATGGGCAAGCGGCTGGTGCAATCACGAATCCGAGGATGGGACATCAGGCCCGATCCGTTGCGGCATGGATTGCGATCGCACGCTGGCGTCGCTGAAGGTCGACGACAAGGGCCGGGTGCTGCTGTCCGACCTGTCGCCCGACATCTACCTCGACCCGGACTCGGAGGAACAACTCGGCAAGGCGGAATATGACAGGCAGGCGCTCGGCAGCGAGGACGACAATTTCCGCCTCGACCCGATGCCGGCCGCGACCTGCAAGGCGGAGTTCGCGCGCATCGATCCGATCGATCCGGCGCTTGGGGCGCCGCTGCGCGAGCGGCTGAAGCCCGACCAGCCCTTCTGCTATGGCCGCGATTACGATGCGGCGCATATGAGCTCGCATCCCAACCAGCTGACGCAGTCGATCCGGGTGTTCCGCGGGCCTGTGGAACTCGCTTCCTACGCTTCGGGCGGTGACGTTGCCAATTGGCCTGATGGCGCCGACATCGCCGTTTCGGTCACCACCAGGCTGAAGTCGGGCAAGGTCACGCAGACCTATTCCTGCCAGGGCGAGGCCGACCAATGGCGCTGTGCCGCGAGCTCGAAGATGAGCGATTTCTCCTGCGACATCGCGCAGAAGGAAATCTTCCTCAAGCGCGGCGCCGACGGCATGATGATGCTGGCCAATCCCAACAGCAGCCTGGCAATCGTCGATCTCTGCTCGAAGGCCGCCGACGGCAAGACGAAGTCGGACGACAAGGTCTATCGGCTGGAGCCAATGCCGCAATCGGCCTGCGCCCCTTGAGGCCTGCCGATATTCAGGTGATGCCGGCCTGCGAAGGGCGGCTTCCTGCGCTTCCGGTGCTCACGTATTTTAAGTACGCTCCGCTCCGGTTCTCAGAAGCCACCATTCTCGGCTCGGCCTGACCTGAATCTCGACAGGCCTCACGCCGGCGCAAAGGCTAAGCAAACGGCACCGCCGTCGTGCCCTTCGGCAGCTTGGCCTCGTCGTCGGGCTCGACATGGATGGTGACGCGCACCGAGGGGATTTCGGCCTTTAGCGCGTCCTCGATGCGGTCGCAGATGACGTGGCTGGCGCCGACCGTCATGTCGGCGTCGACGACCAGATGGAACTCGATGAAGGTGGCGCGGCCGGCGATGCGGGTTTTGAGGTCATGCACCTCCAGCGCGCCCTTGCAGTTGGCCGAGATGACATCGCGGATGCGCATGTGTTCGGCGGTGTCGACGGCGCGGTCCATCAGGCCGTTCATCGACGAGCCGATGACATGCCAACCCTGCCACAGGATGTTGAGCGCGACGAGGACAGCGAGCGCCGGATCGAGGATCTGCCAGCCGGTCAGGATTGCTCCGACCAGGCCGCCGAAGACGCCGATCGAGGTGACGACGTCGGTCATGATGTGATTGCCGTCGGCGACCAGCGCCGGCGATTTCTCGGCCCGTCCGGCGCGGATCAGCGTCCAGGCCCAGAAAGCATTGATGACCGTGGCGACGCCGTTGACGGCAAGACCGTTCCAGGGCTTTTCCAGCGGCGCCGGCGCCTGCCAGGAGCGCCAGACCTCGTTGAGGATCAGCAAGGCCGCGAGCACGATCAGCACGCCTTCCAGCACCGCCGAAAAATACTCGGCCTTGTGGTGGCCGAAGGGGTGATCCTGATCGGCCGGCTTGTAGCTGACCTGGATCGCCCAGAACGCGGCGACAGAAGCAATGACGTTGACGATCGATTCCAGCGCATCGGAATAGAGTGCGACCGAGCCGGTGACGTACCAGGCGACGAGCTTCAGGCCGAACACGACAAAAGCGATCACGATCGACCAGAAGGCAAGGTTGGCGACCTTGCGCTTCGCGGCCGCCTTGGCGGCGATCGCCATCGTGTTCTCGGCTTCGGCCATCGAGGTCAGGCTGCCTTTTCCTTGGCTTTACGCGGCAAGTGGGCGACGATGTTCTCGATAATGCGCATGCCGGCATTGTGGCCGAGCGTCATGATCGATTCCGGGTGGAACTGCACCGCGGCGATCGGCTCCTTGCGGTGCTCGAAGGCCATGATGATGCCGTCTTCGGTCTCGGCGGTGACAATGAAATCATCGGGCAGCCGCACCGGATCGGCAAAGATCGAATGGTAGCGGCCGACGGTGACTTCCTTGGGCAGGCCGGAGAAGATGATGCCCGGCTTGGAGACGCGGATGCGCGACGGCTTGCCATGCATGGGAATATGCAGCTGGCGCAACTCCCCGCCATAGGCCTCGGCCAGCGCCTGCAAGCCAAGGCAGACGCCGAAGATCGGCAGGTCGCGGGCGCGCGCTCGTCTGATGGTCGCGGCGCAGTCAAAATCCTTCGGCGTGCCCGGTCCGGGTGAGAGCACAACCAGGTCCGGCTTCAGCCGCTCGAACACTTCCTCAGGCACCGGCGTGCGCACGGTCGAGACATTGGCGCCGGTCTGGCGGAAGTAGTTGGCCAGCGTGTGGACGAAGGAGTCCTCGTGGTCGACGAGCAGGATGTTGACGCCGTCGCCGACGCGCGCGGTTGTGCGCTCGGTGCTGGCGGCATTGCCCAATTTAGCGTCGCGGATGGCGGAGAGCATGGCGGATGCCTTCAATTCGGTTTCGGCTTCTTCTTCCTCGGGGATGCTGTCGAACAGCAATGTGGCGCCGGCGCGCACCTCGGCGATGCCATCCTTGATGCGGATGGTGCGCAAGGTCAGGCCGGTGTTCATGTCGCCGTTGAAATTGACCATGCCGATGGCGCCGCCATACCAGGCGCGCGGGCTCTTCTCATTCTGCTCGATGAAGCGCATGGCCCACAGTTTCGGCGCACCGGTGACGGTGACCGCCCAGGCGTGCGACAGGAAGGCATCGAACGCATCCATGCCTTCACGCAGCCGGCCCTCGATGTGGTCCACGGTGTGGATCAGGCGCGAATACATCTCGATCTGGCGCCGGCCGATGACGCGCACCGAGCCCGGTTCGCAGACCCGCGATTTGTCGTTGCGGTCGACGTCCGAGCACATTGTGAGCTCGGATTCGTCCTTCTTGGAATTGAGCAGCTTCAGGATCTGCTCGCTATCCGAAATCGCATCGTCGCCGCGCTTGATGGTGCCGGAGATCGGGCAGGTCTCGACACGGCGGCCGTTGACGCGCACGAACATTTCCGGCGAGGCGCCGATCAGATATTCGCCTTCGCCGAGATTGATGAAGAAGGAATAGGGCGAGGGGTTGATCGACTTCAGCTTGCGCGAAATCTCGGAGGGCTGTGTCTCGCAGCGCTCGTAGAACATCTGCCCGGGCACGACCTCGAACAGATCACCGCGCTTGAAGCTATCCATCGCCTTGCGCACCAGATTGGCATACTCGCCGGGCTCGTGGTCGCCGCGTGGCGGGATGCGGTCGGCGGTCTTGAACGGCTCGGCGATTTCGTCGCGCGACAGGCCTTCGGTCGAAAACCCCTCGCCTGAATAGTCGTAGCGGTCGGTCCAGGCCTTGGCCGAATAATGGTCGACGACCAGGATCTCGTCGGGCAGGAACAGGACGAGGTCACGCTGGCTTGGCTTGCGCTCGAGCCTGTAGTCGACCGGGTCGAACTGGAAGGCGAGGTCGTAACCGAAGGCGCCATAGAGGCCGAGATTGGCATCTTCAGCGGTTTTGAACAAAGCAGTGATGGCACGCAGCACGGTAAACACCGAAGGAACGCGGCTGCGCTCCTCCTCGGTGAAGACACGGCCGGGCTTGGCGACGTCGAGGCGGATCAGCGTCTTCGTTGTCTCGGCGATGGTGATGTCGGCAAGGCCGCCCAGCGTCTTGCCGATGACCGGCAACAGCGCCTCGCCACGACCGTTCAGCGCCTCGATGCGCATGGCGCGGCCGCGCGCCGAGATGACCAAAGGCGGATCGATGATGGCGGTGTCCCAGCGCGTGTAGCGGCCGGGATATTCGTAATTCGAGGAAAACACTGCGCCCCGGCGGGAGTTCAAGCCATCGACATAGGTGTCGATCGCGCCTGCGTAGGGCCGGTCGTGGCGCTCACGGGTGATGGTGATGCCACCCGCGGTCACGAAGCTTTCAGCGCCGTTTTCCAGAACCTTCATCGTCATTGCCGTCTCCATCAGCTTGTTGGGGCAACAGACCCGGGACTGGCTTGGAAAAAACAAATGGCCGCCCGGACTTTCCGTTGCGGCCACCCTCTCTTTTCACGCACGCGCGTTCGAACAGGCCGCTGTCAGCAGGCCCACCACCAAATGGTCTTGGTCGAACGCATGTTCATGGCGAAATCCATAGCGGCGAAAAGCGGGATGCGCAACAGGTTTGAAAGGCTGTCCGGTGGCCGCCGCTTCTCGAGCTCATGGCACATCGCCAGGGCTGGCGGTCCCGACTAGGCTGCATTTTCAACAATACCAAGACGGGAAAACACCAATGACCGACCAGGCCGAGCGTGCGCGGACTTTCCATTCCCTTCACGTCAAGGGCAACCCGATCGTTCTCTACAATGCCTGGGATCCGGGCTCGGCCAAGATCGTCGAGAAAGCCGGCGCCAAGGCGATCGCCACCGGAAGCTGGCCGGTGGCGGCCGCCTTTGGCTACGCGGATGGCGAGAAAATCCCGCTGGAACTGGCGCTCGACAACATCAAGCGCATCGTCGCGGCGGTCGACCTGCCGGTGACCATGGACCTCGAAGGCGGCTACGGAGTCGATCCGGAATTCGTTGCTCGCACGGTGACGTTGGCGTTGCGCGCCGGCGCCATCGGTTTCAATTTCGAAGACCAGATCGTCGGCGGCAGCGGCCTGCACGATATCACAGTCCAGGTAGAGCGCATCGAAGCCGCCGCCGCTGCCGTGAAGGCTTCCGGCATACCGGCTTTCCTAAACGCACGCACCGACATTTTTCTCAAGGCGAAGCCGGACGCGCATGACGACGAACTGCTCGACCAGGCCATCGAGCGGGCGCAGGCCTATGAAAAGGCCGGAGCGAATGGCCTTTTCGCGCCGGGCCTTGGCGACGAGGGACTGATCGAGACGCTCTGCAAGTCGACGAACCTGCCGGTCAACATCATAGCGCTGGCGCATGTGCCGCCGCGCCAGCGGCTGGCCGAACTCGGCGTCGCCCGCATCAGCCACGGCCCTGTGCCATATCGGCAGATGGCGGAATGGCTGGAGGCGAAGGCGCGGCTGGCCATTTCCGGTTAGGTCAGTCCTCCAGCGTCCCCGACCTGGCGTCGGCGCTCTTCCTGTCGCCGACCAGTTTCAAAAGATCCTCGCCGGCGCGGATGATGCGGCGCGAGCGGCGGGTCAGGATGAGGCCGTCCTGTGGCGCGAACACTTCCGTGCGGCCATCGGCTTCGCCCGGCGCATGGACGATGATGGCAAGGCGATCGCCCCTGGCGACGCGGTCGCCGGGCTTCACGTCATAGAGCACAGCGCCGGCCCGGGGTGCCGGCATCATGTCGATGTTTTCCAAGGGAGCGACGACACCCTTGAAAGGACCGGGCGCAGGCAGGGCGCTGTCGGTGACCACGCCGCGGGCCACCAGCAACCTGTAGAGGCCTTCGGCATCAGCGCTAGCCAGCGCGCCATCGACATCGAGGATACCGCGATATTCGACCGTGGTGGCGACACGGCGGTCGAACTTCGCCACGTCGGCGGGAACGTTCTGGTAGGGCATGATCGAGGCGCCTTCGAAGGTGCCGTCGCTGTCCTCGCTCCACAGCACGACCGCGTCGACGCCCATGGCGGCGGCGCAATCGGCCATGGCCGGCCACAGGCTGGTGTGGATGTAGAGATAGGCAAGGCCTTCGTCGTCGCAGTGCAGGTCGAGCACGATGTCGTGGCCGAGCGACAGTTGCACCAAGCGTGACTTCAGCCGCTGGTCGGCGCCGCCAAAGCTGGTGTCGGGCAAGAGCTTGGCGTCGGGCGCGGCTAGCAGCGGAAAGGCGCGGTTGAAATTGGTGCGGGTGCCCAGGTGAAAGCGGCCCTGGTGTTCGCCGAAATGATATTGCGCGCGGCCGATCGGGTTGGCCCAGGGCACGATGGTGATGTTGCCGTTGATGCGGCCCTCGGCCGCGGCCTTGTTCAGCGCCGGCATCAGCGCGTCGATGGCGACGACGCCCGGCAGTTCGCCGGCATGGAGGGCCGCCTGCAGATAGGCCGAGGGTGCCGCCTTGTCGGCACCTGCGAAGCGGAACACGGGGAATTCGTACGAAACGCCCTCGCTGTCACCGGCAATGCGTTCGATCGATTTCTGCATGACTTCCTCCATCAAGAGCAAGAAGACATGCCCATTTGAGGCTATCGATGTCGATTGGTCCAGCCGGCCGCGCTATGGGCGCAAGAGGTTACTCCGCGGCAGCCTGAAGCGGAACGGGTGCCCGCCGGTCTAGTGCTTGCGAGGTTACCGCGACGGTGACCGCCAGCAAAGCGAGCACCGCGCCGACCAGCGGCAGGTGGGCGTAGGAAACGCCGGCCGAAAGCGCCACGCCGCCGATCCAGGCGCCGCTGGCATTGCCGACATTGAAGGCGCCCTGGTTCAGCGTGGCGGCAAGGTTCGGTCCTTCGGAAGCCGCCTCGACGACGCGGATCTGCAGCGGCGGCACGACGACGAAGATGAGCAGGCCCCACAGGAAGACGATGCCGATGGCGACGCTGGCAATCGCCCCGAACTGCATGAAACCGACGAACAACACCGCCATCAACAGCAGCGTGCCGATGACCGTCGGCATCAGCTTCCAGTCCGCCAGCCGGCCGCCGATGATGTTGCCGATGGTCATGCCGGCGCCGAACAGCAGCAGCACCCAGGTGACCGCAGAGGTCGACAGGCCGGAGACCTCGGTGAGGTAGGGTTTGATGTAGGTGAAGACGGCAAACAGGCTGGCCGAGGCCAGCGAGGCGATCAGCATCGCCAGCCAGACCTGCAATTTACCCAGCACCCGCAACTCGCCGCGCAGCCCGCCGCCGCTTGGTTCCGCGACATCGGACGGCACCAGCCAGGCGATGGCAGCGACCGAGATCAGGCCGATGCCGACCACGGCGAAGAATGTGGAGCGCCAGCCGAAAGCTTCGCCAAGTGCCGTGCCGGCGGGAACGCCCAGAATGTTGGAAAGCGTCAGTCCGGCGAACATCAGCGCCATGGCGCTGGCCCGCTTGTTGCGCGGCACCAGGCTGGCAGCGACGACCGAGCCGATGCCGAAGAACGCGCCGTGGCCAAAAGCGGTGAAGACGCGCGCGGCCATCAATGTCCAATAGTCAGGCGCTATGGCGCAGAACAGATTGCCGACGACGAACGAAGCGGTCAGCCCTACCAGCACAGGCTTGCGCGGCAAATGCGCGGTGGCCATGGCGACGATCGGCGCGCCGAAGACGACGCCCAGCGCATAGCCGGTGACCAGCAGGCCTGCCGAAGGGATCGACACGCCGAGGTCGGCGGCGACCTCCGGCAACAGGCCCATGATGACGAATTCGGTGGTGCCGATGCAGAAGGACGCAATGGCAAGCGCAAGGATCGGCAAAGGCATGGGGCGTCCAGACTGAATCGGTTCAATCCAGAGATTGCGCGAGGAGTTGAGCTATGCGCAATGCACATTGCTGCAATGCACCGATGCAGAAAGTCCAGAGCTCGAAGTGTCAGGCCAGCGGCTTCAACTCCTGCGCAATCGTGGGCAGCAGCTCCGAGACGGTGGGATGGATGTGCACCGCGCGCGCCAGCGTGTCGACCGGTGCCTTGGCGTACATCAAATCGAGCACGCAATGCACCGCCTCGTCGCCGCCGGGGCCAAGCACCGAACAGCCGAGGATCTCCCTGGTGTCGGCATCGACGAGGATCTTCATGAAGCCTTGCGTCTCGCCCTTTTCGACCGCGCGGCCGACACGGGTCATCGGCCGCTGGCCGACCAGCGCGCGGCGTCCGGATTTCTTCACCGCCGCCTCGGTCATGCCGCAGCGGCCGAGCGGCGGGTCGATGTAGAGCGCGTAGGCCTCGATGCGGTCGCTGACCCTGCGCGGATCATTGTCGAGCAGATTGGCGGCGACGATCTCGTAGTCGTTGTAGGAGGTGTGGGTGAAGGCACCCTTGCCGTTGCAGTCGCCCATCGCCCAGATGCCGGGCACGCTGGTGCGCAATTGGTCGTCGACAATAACGAAGCCGCGCTTGTCGATTTCGACGCCGGCCTTATCGAGGCCGAGATCGTCGGTGTTGGGAGTGCGTCCCAGCGCCAGCAGCACATGCGAGCCGACTGCCGGCGGTTTGCCGGCCGAGAAGGTTACGGCGATGTCGGTACCTTGTTTGGCGAAGCCGATGTCGTCGGCGCCGACATGGACCGCGATGTCTTCGTTCTCGAGGATCGACAGGATGGTGGCCGAGACGTCCTCGTCCTCACGACCGGTCAGGCGCGGGCTTTTCTCGATGACGGTGACGTCCGAGCCGAAGCGGCGGAACATCTGTGCGAATTCGAGCGAGATGTAGCTGCCGCCGACGACGATGAGGTGGCGCGGCAGCACGTCGAGATCCATCATCGAGGAATTGGTCAGATAGTCGATGTCGTGGATGCCGGGCAGGTCGGGCACCGAGGCGCGGCCGCCGGTGTTGAGGAAGATCTTTTCGGCGCTCAAAAGGTCATCGCCGACGCGCACGGTGTTGGCGGATTCGAAGCGCGCATGGCCGCGATAAAGCGTGCATTTGTCCATGCCGGCGATCCAGCTTTCCAGCCCGGTGCGGGAGGCGCCCGACACCTTGTCCTTGCGCGCCTTGATCGCCTTATAATCGACGCCGACGGGACCACTGAGCGTCACGCCATAGTCGGCGGCGCGCCGTGCCAGATGCGCGGCATAGGCGCTCGCCACCATCGTCTTGGTCGGGATGCAGCCGGTATTGACGCAGGTGCCGCCGACCAGCTTGCGCTCGATCAGTGCCACGCTCATGCCAGCAGCGTTCAGCCTGCCGGCGAGCGGTGTGCCGGCCTGGCCGGCGCCGATGATGATGGCGTCGTAGGTTTTTGCCGTCATGCCACCGCCGCCACGATCAGCAGACCGCCGATGATCGCCACAGCGTCCTCGATGAAGGCGGCGGGCGGATCCTTGCCGAAGGCGGCCGCCAGCCGGCCGCGCGCTTCGGCGCCGCCATAGGTGCCGATGACAGCGCCGATGGCGCCGGCAATCAGGCCGCCGATGGTGGCGCCACCGGTGGCGCCGATCACCGCGCCGCTGAAGGCACCAAGCAGGATGCGGGCACCGAATTGCTGCGGCACCTTGCGGCTCGGCGTCGACGGCAGCTGGTCGGTGACAAGCTCGACGATGGCGAGGATGGTGAAGATGCCGACAGCGGCCCAATGGCTCATGAAGCTCGCCCAGGTGCCCGCAACCGGCAGCCAGCCCAGATACGCGCCCCAGGCGACTGCGGCCGGCGCCGTCATGGCGCGCAGGCCGGCAATGACGCCGATCAGAAGTGCAAGAAGATAGAGCATGTTGATCCCCCTCGATCACCCGGCAAGGACGCCTTGAGACGGCAGGCTACCATAGGTCCGATATTTGACCAGTACTCGGATTGGCGCTTTTCTGCTGGCCGCAACTATGCTTTGCGACGACGTCAATTGGAGACCCGCCATGGCTGGAAACGAGCGCGCGAAGATGACGGCCGGCGAATGGTACACATGCCTCGATGACGAGCTGGAGGCCTTGCGCGTCACCGCGCGCGACGCCGTGTTCGATCACAATTCATTGCCGCCCAGGCAACGCGGCAATATCGGGCCGGACCTGAAGGCATTGCTCGGCGGCGTGGGCGAGGGCGCCCGGGTCGAAGCACCGTTCCACTGCGCTTATGGTTTTAACATTTTTCTCGGTGACCGCGTTTTCCTCAACGCCGGCTGCACCATCCTCGACACGGCAAGCGTGCGCATCGGCAAGGGAACGCTGCTCGGCCCAAATGTGCAGATCTATTGCGCCGAGCACCACAAGGAAGCCGCTGGGCGGCAGGCGGGGCTGGAAATCGCCAGGCCGGTCGAGATCGGCGCCAATGCCTGGATCGGCGGCAGCGCCATCATCCTTGGCGGCGTCAGCATCGGCGAGGGCGCCATCGTCGGCGCCGGTGCGGTGGTGACGCGCGACGTGCCTGCCAACACGACGGTGGTCGGCAATCCGGCGAAACCAGTTAAGCGCTGAGTGCTTCTCGAAAGCGATCAGGCGTGCGCCACCCGTTCGTCCCGGTCTACCCGCCTGGAGAATTCCCGCCGATACCGCGCCGGCGATGTCCTAAGCCTTGCCGCGAAATGCTGGCGCAGCGAGGTGGCGCTGCCGAAGCCGGCTTCGAAGGCAACGATGTCCATCGATTTCTCCGTGGCTTCCAGCAGGCGTTGCGCCAGTTCGATGCGCTGGCTGGTCAGCCAGTCGCCAAAACTGGTGCCGATCGATTTCTGGAAACGGCGGGTGAAGGTGCGCCTTGTCAGGCCGGCGGCCTCGGCGACGCTGTCGAGGCTGTGCGTTTCACCGAGCGTGGCGCGCACCGCGTCGAGCGCCTGGGTGAGACGGTCGGCGTTCGCGCTTCTTGCCACCGGATGCTCGATGAACTGTGCCTGCCCGCCCTGCCGATGCGGGGACAGCACAATCTGGCGGGCAAGCCGGAGTGCTGCTTCCGCACCATAGCGCGCGCGCACGATGTGGAGACAGCAGTCCAGCCCGGCGGCGACGCCGGCCGAGGTGACGACATCGCCATTGTCGACATAGAGCACCGTGGCATCGACAGCGATGTCGGGATGAAGTTTCTGCAGCCGCTCGGAATAGGCCCAGTGCGTCGCGGCACGGCGTCCCGAAAGCAGCCCGGCAGCGGCGACGGCAAAGGTCCCGAGACACAGGCCGACGATCAACGCGCCGCGCCGGTGCGCCTGGCGCAGCGCCGCCACCAGCAGCGGCGACGGCGGCTCGTCGAGATGATGCCAGCTTGGGACAATGACGATGTCCGCGCCGTCGAGCCCTTCGAGCCCATGCGGCGCCGCAACCGTCAGCCCGGCTTCGGTATGGACGGGGCCGGCCTTAAGCGCACAGATGCGGAACTCGATGCGCGGCAGGCCGAGAGCGGTCCTGTCCTCGCCAAACACCAGGCACGGCACCGAAAGATGGAACGGGCTGATGCCGTCGAAGGCGAGGACGGCGATGATCGGAGCGGTCATGGGCATTTCCAGCAATTGGATATGGATTGTCCCAATTCTTTCGAATGATGTCAATCGGGTCACTTTTGGCCGTTCATCGACCGGCCTATCTTCGGCCCATCGCAGTCAAGCCGGAAAGGAAAACACTATGTCTGACCCAGCCAACACCACGCCGCGCCGCGCGCTGATCGTCGTCGATGTCCAGAACGACTATGATGGCGGCAATCTGGCCATCCAGCATCCGCCGTTCCGCGACAGCGTCGTCAATGTGGCACGCGCCATGGATGCCGCGGCGGCCGCCGGCATCAAGGTGGTTGTCATCAAGCAGATGGCGCCCGAGACGTCGCCGATCTTCGCCAAGGGCAGTCACGGCGGCGAGCTGCATCCAGAGATCGCCGGGCGCAATCGCGACCACTATGTCGAGAAGATGCTGCCCTCCGCCTTCACCGGCACCGACCTCGAGGCGTGGCTGCGCGCCAACGCCATTGATACGCTCACGGTCGTCGGCTACATGACGCACAATTGCGACCTGTCGACCATCATCCACGCCGTGCATATGGGCTTTGCGGTTGAGTTCCTGTCCGATGCCACTGGCTCGGTGCCTTACGCCAACAGCGCCGGCTACGCCTCGGCCGAGGAGATCCACCGGGTGGTGACTGTTATCCTGCAGTCGCGCTTCGCCGCGGTGCTGAAGACCGCCGAATGGGCGGAATGCCTGAAGACCGGCGCCTTGCCGGAGCGCGACACGATCTACGCGTCCAATCAGCGGGCGCTGGCGCGCAACGCGGCTTAGAGTCCCTGGAAACAGAAAGGGCGCCGCATCGCTGCGGCGCCCTTCGCTTTTGGGAACTGAAGGATCTTAGAACAGGCCTTCGATCTGGCCCATCTCGTTGAGGAAGATCTTTTCCGAGGACGGCGCCTTGGGCAGGCCGGGCATGGTCATGACCTCGCCGCAGATGATGACGACGAAGCCGGCACCCGCCGAGAGCCTGACCTCACGCACCGGCACGGTGTGGCCGGTCGGCGCGCCGCGCAGGTTCGGGTCGGTCGAGAAGGAATACTGGGTCTTGGCCATGCAGACCGGCAGATTGCCGTAGCCGGCGTCTTCCCAGGCCTTGAGCTGGTCGCGCACCGACTTGTCGGCGATCGCTTCCGAGCCGCGATAGATGCGCTGGACGATGGTGTTGATCTTCTCGAACAGCGGCATGGCATCGGGATAGAGCGGCGCGAACTGCGAGGCGCCGGATTCGGCCAATGCCACCACCTTGTTGGCGAGTTCCTCGATGCCGGCCGAGCCCTTGGCCCAGTGCTTGCACAGGATCGCCTCTTCGCCCATCGAGGCGACGTAGTCCTTCATCGCCTGGATTTCGGCGTCGGTGTCGGAATAGAAGTGGTTGATGGCAACCACCGCCGGCACGCCGAACTGGCGGATGTTCTCGATGTGGCGGCCAAGGTTGGCGCAGCCCTTCTTCACCGCCTCGACGTTTTCCTTGCCGAGGTCTTCCTTCTTGACGCCGCCATTCATCTTCATGGCGCGCACGGTGGCGACGATGACGGCGGCTGCCGGCTTGAGGCCCGCCTTGCGGCACTTGATGTCGAAGAATTTTTCGGCGCCGAGATCAGCACCAAAGCCGGCTTCGGTGACGACATAGTCGGCGAGCTTCAGCGCCGTCGTCGTGGCGACGACAGAGTTGCAGCCATGCGCGATGTTGGCGAACGGGCCGCCATGGACGAAGGCCGGGTTGTTCTCCAGCGTCTGCACGAGGTTGGGCTGCATGGCGTCCTTCAAGAGCACGGCCATGGCGCCGTCTGCCTTGAGGTCGCGGGCATAGACCGGCGACTTGTCGCGGCGGTAGGCGACAATGATGTCGCCGAGGCGCCTTTCCAGATCCTTCAGGTCGTTCGACAGGCACAGGATAGCCATGACTTCCGAAGCGACGGTGATGTCGAAACCGGCTTCGCGCGGGAAACCGTTGGCGACGCCGCCGAGCGAGCAGATGATTTCGCGCAGCGCCCGGTCGTTCATGTCCATGACGCGGCGCCAGACAACGCGGCGGGTGTCGATACCGAGCTCATTGCCCCAGTAGATGTGGTTGTCGATCAGCGCCGACAAAAGGTTGTGCGCGGTGGTGATGGCGTGGAAGTCGCCGGTGAAATGGAGGTTCATGTCCTCCATCGGCACGACCTGCGCGTAGCCGCCGCCGGCGGCACCGCCCTTGACGCCGAAATTCGGGCCAAGCGAAGCCTCGCGGATGCAGACGATCGCCTTCTTGCCGATGCGGTTCAGGCCATCGCCGAGGCCGACGGTGGTGGTGGTCTTGCCTTCGCCTGCCGGAGTCGGGTTGATGGCGGTGACCAGGATCAGCTTGCCGTCCTTGTTGCCCTTCACCGATTTGATGAATTCGGCTGATATTTTGGCCTTGTCATGGCCATAGGGCAGCAGATGTTCGGTCGGAATGCCGATCTTCTGGCCGATCTCCTGGATCTGCTTTTTCTTGGCGCCGCGCGCGATCTCGATGTCGGACTTCACTTCGGCCATGACGGCTTTCCTCTGGATTGAACGGTGGAGGGGACGGGTTTGATCTCACTCGCAGGCATGTTGGCACCGGGCGCGCGGGCATGTTCTAACCCTGTCGCTGCCGTGGCGTCAACTTGCATGCAACTATGTTTCCTATAGAGAAAATTCCTCTGCGGCCGGCCGACCTGTCCTCGGTTCTTTCTGGCTCCGCTTGCCGCGCCGTATAGAAGCCAGAGCAAGGGCGCTTCCGCCGTCTCAAAACAGCCGCACAATGCACGGAATGCGACAGAGGCGACGGCGCAAATTTGCCATCGCTGGATTGCAGCTGGACCGTGCTACTGCGTCAGCACGTTGCTGATTTCGACCATGTTGGAGCGCACGCGCAGGATGTAGAAGCCCATCGTCGTCAGATGCGTCGGCAAGAGCCAGCCGTCCTCGCGGCCATTGGCGATGATGAAGGGCTGGATGCGCAGCGCCGAGACGAATTGCGCGTCCATCGTGTCCCACAGGCTCTGCAGGTGCTTTTCCTTGATGACGTCCTCGAAGTCGGCCTGGGCGCCCTTCATCAGGCCGTAATAGGCGTAGAGCTGGCCGTAGGCGAACCAGTAGCGGTCGTCGGCGCGGGTGTCGAACCAGCCATTGTTGTGGTTCTCGGCACGCTCCTTGAGGATGGCGGAGGTCGAACCGATGTCCGACGCGATGCGGTCGATATACTGCTTCAGATTGTCGGCGCGGGCATCGAAAGTGGCCTGGCAGGTGGCCAGCCGTGCGTTGAAGGAGCGCAGCTTGCGCACCGCGTCACGATAGTAGCTCGGCGTCGGTGTCTTCGGACCGAACGGGCTGACGCCGAAATACCAGGTGTATTCGTCGAACTGCAGATTGCCGCGCGCATCCTGCAGATCGGCATCGATCTGCGAGGTCGTGCGCACGCGGCCGAGATTGTCGGCGAGCTCGGTCGCCGTGCGCCGCACAGCTTGGTTGATGCCACGCTGGAACGAGGCCTTGTTGTCCATCCACGGCGTGTCGTCCCAGTCGATGCCGAACAGGCCGAGCTTGTAGAGGATCATCGACGAGATCCAGGCATTCTGGTTGACGTTGAAATCGGTCAAGTCGGCCGCCACCTGGGCGATGCCGGAGTTGCCGCAAGTCTTTGCCGTGTCGGTGCCGGCACCGGCGGCGACCTGTTCGCCGGCGGAGACATTGCGCTTCTCGAACGTGTAGGTGTCAGGGTAGTTCGGGTTGAACTTGTTCCACCACTGCGTGGCATAGAAGAAATTGGCATAGAGGCCGATCAGCACCAGCACGGCGAGGCCAACCACGGCCTTCAGGATCCAGCCGCGCTGCGTGTACCAGCGTCCGGCCCATAGGAACGGCCATAGGATAAGGCCAATGACAAAGCCGATACCTCGGCCGATCCATTGGAATATCTGGGTGAAAAAATTCACGATCGGATCGAGCATGGCTGTGTCACCCCTCAGTCAGTCAGGCCGTAGAGGCGTGTGCGAAACGCCACCTTGTCCTTCAAATATGTGGTTTTCAGAACGTCCACAACATGCGATCGCCAGGCGTCGCTGAAGCCGTCATAGTCCTCGTAGAAGCCGTCCTTGTTGAAGATGTAACGCGAGACGAAGTCCGACGGCACGAAATCCGAGATCAGCCGGTTGGTCAGCCAGGCGTCGGGATGGTCCGGCTTGGCCCGGATCACCAGGAAGCGCTGCTGCGGGAAGACATCGTCGATCTTGAGGTGCCCAAGCTGGGCGATCTCGCGCTTGGCGGCGTTGAGGAAGGGGAAATTGCCGTCCCTGGTGATCAGGTCGGCATGGCTTTGGATCCATGTCTGCAGCCAGACCTTGTCGACATCGGTCAAATTACGGTCCGGCTCGGCGTCGCGGATCAGCGCGCGCACCACCATCTCGGCCCGGTGTTCGAGATAGCCGGAGGCTTCGACCCAGGAGGCACGCGGCAATTCGATGCGGCCGGTGGAGGCCAGGAACTTGAACACCTTGTCGGCGTCGTTGATCGAGAGGTAGCTCACCTGCCATGGCCGCGAGCGGCGGAAGCCAGGTGCAGCCGGATCGCTGATCACCGTCGTCATGTCGGGATCGACGAACACGTAGAGCCCGCCGAAATGGCTGGTCCAGTAAGCATTGTGGCGGAAGATCACCTGGTCGGGCACCAGCGCGTTCTCCCTGATATCGCCGCAGACCCTCGCCAGCTCCACCATGCGGGTCAGCATGGCATTGTCGCGCCAGGCGTCGGGCTCCTGTTTCAGCCGGTCGACGAGCTTGCCGAGTTCGGCGGCCTTGCCCAGCACATCCTCCGCCGACAGCACCTTGAACTCGACCTGGTTGATCGACAGCAGGTCCTCGATGTCGTTGACCTTGGGAACGGAATCCTCGATCTCGCCGTAGATGACGTCCTTGATGGTCAACGCGTCGATGGCGCGCTGGTTCTTGGACATGAACTCGAACATCAGCAGCGAGGTGTTGGAAAAGGCGGTGTGCACCACCGGCAGGTCGATCTGCGACGGCGTCAGGATGATGAAGCGGCGATTGACCTCGTCAGGGTCGAGATAATCGTAGTCGCCGCATTCCTCGGCCACTTCGGGCGAGAAACCGGTGCGGTCGATCTGGAAACTTTTCAGCTTGGTCGGCTTCTTGCCGAACGCGGCCAGCGCCTTGTTGTAGCGATCGATCAGATGCGGCTCGTCGACGGTCAGCAGCCGGCCATAGATGAGTTCGTTGTCGCGCAGAAGGTCGGGTTTTTTGGCGCTCATTTTGCCTTCTCCCCGTTCACGGGGAGAAGGTGCCCGAAGGGCGGATGAGGGGCGGCGCAGACGCTCATTATCTTTCCCCTGACATCGAAGAGGGCAAAAACTTCACGTCGGTACCAATCATCTTGCGATCCAATCGACCATCCAGAGCGGCAACGATCGTATCCAGCGCGCTCTTACGACTTGTCAAAACGTCGGCGTGCCAAACCCTCAACACCGACCAGCCGTTCCTGTTCATGGTCTCATCCCTGTATCGATCGTGGGACCGATTTGCATGCTGGCTTCCATCGACTTCCACAACCAGATTGGCCTCACGGCAGGCGAAGTCAGCGAAGTATGGACCGATCGGTAGCTGGCGAATAAATTTGTGGCCGTTCAGTCGCCTTCCACGCAATTCATGCCACAGCCTCTCCTCGGCTTCATTCTCGACTTTTCGGAGCTCGCGGGCTCTCCCCACCTTCGGCTCGTTTCCACCACGCACAGCGCTGCCCCTCATCCGCCCTTCGGGCACCTTCTCCCCGTGAACGGGGAGAAGGAAGAGGCGCCAGGCTCACGCATTCCAACTGCCCTTCTTCTTCATCTCCTCCATCTCGCGCGCGGCCCTCTCACGCAGGCGCGCATCGCGCAGAAGCTTTTCCACCGCGGCGTCGTCGGATTTGTCGGAATAGCGGAACTCGGAATCGGCGTAGCGGTTGATCTCCTGCATGACCATGTCCATCGAAAACGGGCCGCGCAGTTCCTCGATCATCGCTTTCTTCTCGTCATAGCCCTTGTGCATGAAGGCTTCCGGTTTCTCGAACCAGTCGTCGGGAAGCTCGATGTCCATGGCGCGCATCTTGATGGCGTCGGTGACGTTCTTGATGGCGCGGCCGGTGAAGCGCGGTTCGGCATCCTTGATCAGGTGCAGATAGGTGCCGATATCGGCCATGGTCTTGGGGGCGCCATTCTCCTTCATGTAGCGCTCATAGACCTTCATCAGCCCGTCTTCCTGCGGCTTCTCATGCTCCTCATAGGCCTCGGTCACGGCGCGCTGAATCTCCTGCGCGGCGTAGAGCTCGTGCTTGCCTAGAGGGATCTCGTGGTTCTTGCCGGCGAGCAGCACGAAGATGTCGATGTAGTCGTCGCGGGTCTGCGGTCCGTCGACCAGCCAGCGGGCGCCGGCGCGCTGGCGCAGCGCGTCGTCGACATTTTCGGGATAGTTGGAAAACATGCCGAACGAGCAGTTGCCGCGCACCACGGTGGAAGCACCGGCGAAGGCATCCATCAGGACGCCGGTGATTTCCTGCTGGCCGGCCGAGGCGCGGTCGTCGGAGCGGCGCGCTGCGACCTGGTCGATGTCGTCGATGGTGCCGAAGCCGATGACGCGGGGATTGAGCACATTGTTGATGAACTGGCGGCAGTTCTGGCCCGACTTGCCCTGATAGGACGAGATCTGGTCGACGCCGAAATTCTCGTAGGCGAAGGGATAGCCGGCGACCTGGCAGTAGCCGTTGACCAGACCGGCGATCATCTGGATCAGCGTCGTCTTGCCGGTGCCGGGAGCGCCGTCGCCGATGAAGGTGAACAGGAAGCCGCCGAGCTCGACGAACGGGTTCAGTTCGCGCTCGAAATCATAGGCCATCAGCATCTTGGCGAGCTTGACCGACTGGTATTTGGCGATGTGGTTGCCGACGACCTCTTCCGGCTTCTTGAAGGTCATCACCAGCGGCTTGGAGCGCTTGCCCGGCGCCACGTCGAACCCGTCGAGGGTGAAATCGTCGGCATCGATGCGGATATGGGCGTTCTCGAACGGGCCGATACCATCGAATCGGCCTTTTCTGGCCAGCAGCCCATCGATGGCGACGCGGGCGAAGGCGCGCGCCCTGATCATCAGGTCTCCATCGTCCTTCGAGCCTGCTACCGCCTTGTCGAGGCCGGCGAGGATCGACTTCACCGCGTCCTGCGGCGTGTCGAAGAGGAAATCCGGCTCTGGCGTGTCGTTGGGCGCCTCGCCATCGCTGTCGATCAGCTGGAACAGATAGGAAGCGAGGCTGAAGGCCGAGATATAGGCCGAGGCCGAGAGGAGTTTCTTGAAGGCGGAGGCTTCGTCGCCTTCAAGCGGGGCGCGGGTGTTTTTCGCCTGCAGGCTTTCGAGGTCCGAGCCTTCGGCGAAGACATCCGATACGGCAAGCGCAATCGCCGTGCCGCGCCGGGCACGGAACAAAAGCGTGTGCTGCGGTATGGTGAGCAATTGGTCGTCGGGGTGGACGGCGCCGACGGTCTTCGTCAACTCGACCTCGCGGGTGCGGCGCACCGAGCCGACCGAAACGGTGGAGACGAAGCGGCGGTTGGTGCCGGCCAAGGCCGTGCCGGATTCGCGTGAGGGATCCTCCAGCACGACGATGCGGGTGATAAAACTCTGCGCGGTGGCGCGATGCTTCTCGATCGCCGCTTCCGGGATGGTGGTCAGGCCGGTGTCCATGAAGTGTGCTCCGTGGTGTTACGGTCAGACGTCTGAGATGACCTGCCCGTTGGACAGGATATGAACCTTGTAGCCGCCAAAGATCTTCTGGGCTTCGCCGGCGGCGTAGAGCGCCTGGTAGGCCTCGTGCGGGATCAGCGCGTGGTTCTCGTAGCTCGACACGCCCTGGCGCGCGGCTTCCAGGTCATCGGTGTTGATGAAGAATTCCTGCGTCGTCTTCTCGCTGGAAAACAGCCCCTTGCGGCCGGGCTTCTCACCCTTGGAATAGACCTCCTGAATGGTCCAGGTCAGCAGCCATGCGTTTTCGGGCTTGCGCACCTTGGCCAGCACTTCGGTCACCGTCGAATTGTTGTCGGTAATGCCGGCCGAATAGAAAGGGCCGAGCACGACACGGCGCAATTGCTTGGGATGCAGCGGCTCGAAATCCTTGTCGAGGTTGACGGCGATGGTCGCCGGCGACAGCGTGTAGGCGGAGTTCTTTTCGGTGAAATCGTCGAAACGGTGCGCAAGCTCGGGATTGAGCAGGCCGTCGACCGGCAGTGGAATGTCGACCTTGTCGTTGAGCTTGCCGTTGCTGTCGACGAGTTGGCGGATCATGCTTTCCGAGGAATCCTCCACCGTCACCATGTAGACCAGGGGCAGGTTGGCGCTGCCGTCGAAGGTCGCCCAATGGACGAGATAGTAGGGCCGCGCCGTCTTGGGATTGACCGAGACCTTGGCGGTCTGCGCCAAAGTGAACGGCCCAAAAGTCTGCTCGCTCTTGACGTCCTCGAGATAGAGCCGCTCGGCCATCGACTTCTGCAGCGCCTCGGGGAATTCCTTGTGGCGCAGGATGAAGTCGGCCATCTCCTCGCGCAGCTCGCCGGCCAGCGGGATGTTGGCGAGCCGGCTGTCCGCCTGGCGCCGGTCGTTTTCCAGTTCGAGCAGGTTCTGGAACACCGGAAAGCCGCTTTCGGCGCGCGAAATGCGGAACGTGTCCATGAAGCCCAGCCGGTTGCGCCAGCAGGAGAAGGACTTGTCGAGCCGGGCGATGTATTCGGCAACGATCTTGGCGACGATGCCATGCCGGTAGAGCGGCGAGCGGTCGTCGCGCATGAACACTTCAAGGCCGCTGAGCGCGGCCGTGATTGCCGAGAAATACCGCGCCGCCGCGTCGTTTTCGGGGGTCATGCTGTCAGCCCTGGGATTGTCGCACTGGTGCGCGCGGCAATTATGACTGCACGTAGTTGGCCGAATTGTGCTTCTTCAGCACCTCGTCGAAGCGGCGGGCGAAGGCATCGTCGGCCAGCTTCTTGCGGCGCTGGATGTCGGCACTGGCGACCATGTTCTTCTCATGCATTTCGAGCAGGTCGCCAATGTGCTTTTGCGAAGCCGCGCCAATGCCGGCCATGGTTTCTTCCGCCGTGTTGTCGACCTGGCTGCCCAGCGTGTTGATCTTGTGGGCGACGTCCTGCTGGGCGGCGGTCTTCAAGGAATCTTCCAGCGCCTTGTAGAGCACGATGCGCTGCTCGGTATCGATGGTCAGCTTGTTGATCAGCGTCGACTGCGCGGCGATCTGGTTGTTGAGCGAATCGACGAAGGTCTGGAACATTGAGGTGTAGCGCTCCAGCGTCTGGCTTTCGGCCAGCAGCTCCTGCTCCTTGGCCTGCTTCTCGTTGTATTCGGTGGCGAGCTGGGAGCGCTCGCCCTCGAGCTGCGTGCGGTCCTTCTGGCTGGTCGAGGCGGCGATCTTGTTCTCGATGTCGAGCAGCATCGGGTTGAGCTCCTCGATGCGCTTCTGCACGGCTTCGAGGTTGGTCATGGTGGTCTTGCGGCGCTCGATCACCTGCGACAGGCTGGCCTCGGAGGTCTTGTAGCGCTGGTCGAGGACTTCTTTCTGCGCCTTGAGGATGCCGACGATGGTGTCGGACTTGGCCAGCAGTTCCTGCAGATTGCCGGCCAGCGACATGTTGCGGACGCGATCGGTGCGCAGGCGCTGCTTGCGCTGGCTGGAGAAGACGCCGACGAAGTTTTCCCAGCCGGTGTAGTTCTTCATGCTCTCGAACTCGGCGCCGAAGACGTTGGTGGCGTCCTCAAGGCCGATAATCAGGTCGGCAATGTTGCCTTCCATCACCTTCTGCTGCTTCAGCACATCCTCGATGCGGGCATTCTCCATGTCGAAATTGGCGTCGCCGATTTTCTTGTCCGCGGTGGCGAGCGTGTCGAGCACGGTGCCGGACTGCTCGATTTTGGTGCGCATGTCCTGGACGACCTGCTTGGTCTTGGCAATTTCGGCATCGAAATTCTGCAATGTCGCCATAGGGGCCTCCCGCTTCGGCTTCCGATCGCTGGTTGCGAACAGCGGCGAATATATGTGGGGCATCCGGGGATTGAAAGACGTGAAGATAGAGGCGGCGTGAAAACAAAAGAATCCGCCAAGGCCTTGAAAGACAATGAAGGTGGGGTCATGGGCTGATTAGCCGGTCAGTCCGGACTAGTTCAACTGTTATTGAACTTTCATGCCGCCAAAGCAATCGGCCGCCGCCAGCGCGGATATGCTGAATTCAGCGGGGAATTGAACCGGTTGCAGGCAAAACAAATCAGGTGAAGCCGATGCCGTGCTGCGACTCAGGGCTTCGGATCGGCCTTCAGATAGGCGATGACATTGGCGATGTCGTCGTCATTGGTCAGGCCGCCAAAAGCCATTTTGTTGCCGGGAACCTTGAGCTTGGGAGCCCTGAGATATTCGGCGAGATTTGCCTCGTCCCAGACGAGACCGTTCGCCCCGGCACCCTTCATTGCCTCTGAATAATGGCCAAGGAAGCTCTCGGCTGTACCCGCGGTGCGGCCGACGACACCCAGCAGATGCGGGCCGACCTTGTCGCGGTCGCTGGCCGCTTCATGGCAGGCGATACAGCGGTTGAAGACGTGCTTGCCCTGCACGGGATCGCCGCCGGCGTGGGCGGCAATGGGGGTGGCAAGGAGGAGAAGGGCGGCTGAGGAAACGGCTCGAAGCATGGCTGACCCCGGAGAGCTCTGGCTGACGGCCTTATAGGACCGAGCCCTTAACAAACGCTGCATCGTGGCGGATTGGCAAGGCCCGCCCAATCTCCTGCGATCGGAAGATGGATCTCAGGCCTGCTGCGCCAGGTCGCGGCGCAGGAAATCATGCAGCCGATCGACCGCCGGCGTCGTCGAAAGCGGGTTGCGCAAAATGCCGATTTCGAGATCCGGCAGCGCGGGAAGCCCTTCATTTCCACCGACGATGCGCAGCGATGGCGGCACGCTGCGTTGAGCTAGACCCGCGACCGCAAGCCCGGCCTGCACGACCGCGATCAGGCCAAGCAGCGAGGCACTGGAATAGGTGCAGCGGTAGGATCGGTCGGCTTCGCCAAGCGCCTGCAGGACATTCATCCTGGCGGCGCAGCCGGGTTCGAACAGTGCGACGGGCAAGGGATCGGTCTGCCAGGCGACATGGTTTGGCGAGGCGACCCAGACGAAGCGTTCGAGCCGGATCACCTCGAGCGCCTGCTCCGGCAAGCGGGTGACGATCGCCAGATCGAGCCGCCCTTCCGCCAGGGTTTTCACCAGGGCGGTCGATTGTTCGCAGATCAGTTCCACCGTCACCAGCGGATGATCCTCGGCAAAGCGTGACAGGACCGGCGGCAACAGGAAGGCCGCATAGTCGTCCGGTACGCCAAGGCGCACGCTGCCCGTTTCCTTCGGCCGCGTGACGCTCGCCCAGGCCTCATCCGACAGCTTCAGCAGCCGGCGCGCATAGATGAGAAAGTCCTCGCCGGTGGCATTGGGGGTAACCGTTCTCGGTCCCCGCACCAGAAGCTGGTTGCCGACCATCTCTTCCAGCCGCTGCATCTGCATGCTGACCGCCGACTGGCTGCGGCCGACCCGCGGTGCCGCATTGGACAGGCTGCCGCTTTCGACAACGGCGACGAAGGTTTTCAGCAGATTGAGGTCAAGCGGAGCGGCCATGGTGCTATCAGCATATCGAATAGCTAGGTCCAAATCTATTCGCTTGTTTGAAACCCATCCTGCTGGCCAGATGGATCTCGCCCGTCCGAGGCATGGTCCCGAGGGATTTTAGATGAAGGACCTACCAACTTCCCGTTTTCCGGCCGCGAGCCTGGCCTTCGCGATGACGATCGCCGGCACGGTTGGCGCCTTCGTTACGGAAGCGGGGCTTCACCCCGTGACGATCGTGTTCTGGCGCTGCGTCTTCGGCGCCTTGTTCCTCGGCGCCTGGTGCTTTCTACGCGGCTATCTGCCAGACCGCACCCTGTCCCCGACCCGCCTCGCGCTGGCAGCACTTGCTGGCGCCTGCATGGTGCTGAGCTGGACGGCCTTCTTCGCCGGCTTCGCCATGACGTCGATCGCCACGACGACGATCGTCTATCACGTCCAGCCGTTCTTCGTGGTGATCATCGGCGTGGTCTTCCTCAAGGAGCGCATCTCGCTCGACCAGATCCTGTGGATGCTGGGTGCGTTCCTTGGCGTCGTGCTGGCCAGCGGGCTGGTGGTTTCGCATGCGCAGGCCAGCACGGCATGGGCGCTGGGCATCGCGCTGACGCTGGTCGCCGCGCTGCTCTATGCGGTGACGACGATCCTCGCCAAGGGCCTGGGCCAGCAGCGCGCGGAGGTGACCGTGCTTTGCCAGACGATCGTTGGCATTGTCATGCTCGCGCCTTTCGCCGGGATCGGCCAGCCTATTCCCGCGCATTCATGGGGTTGGCTGGTCAGCATCGGTGTGCTGCACACCGGCATTGCCTATGTGCTGATGAACTCGGCCTTTCCGCGCCTGACGACGCCGGTGATCGGCATCATCACCTTCATCTATCCGGTCGTTGCCATTGTCATCGACTGGGCGGTCTACGGCCATCCGCTCGGGCCGGCACAAGCCGCCGGCATGGTGCTGATCGCCATGGCGACGCTTGGTGTCCGGCTGGGCTGGCGGTTTCCGCTATGGCGTGTCTCGGCCGCCTGACGCGGATCGCGGGTCAGGATTTCATGAAGCCGATGAAATCGTCGGGCGCGGCGCGGCCCATTTCTTCTTCCCAGTGACGGCGGCAGAGCGAGACATAGACATCCTTGCCGATCGCCACCTGTTCGCCCTGGCGGGCCACCTTGCCGTCGGCGCCAAGGCGCACGACCATCGTCGCCTTGCGGCCGCAGCGGCAGATGGTGCGCACCTCGCGCAGATCGTCGGCGATCGCCAGCAGCGCGCGCGAACCGGAAAACAGCTTGCCCTGGAAATCGGTGCGCAGTCCGTAGCACATGACCGGGATGTTCAGCCGGTCGGCGATGCGGGCCAATTGCCAGACCTGCTCCTCCTCGAGGAACTGCGCCTCGTCGACGAAGACGCAATGCACCGTCGTATGATCGTGATGCTCGGCGACGCGGGCGAACAAATCGTCGCCGTCGCGGAACATCTCGGCCTCGGTCTCAAGTCCGATGCGCGACGAGATCAGGCCGCTGTCGCCCTTGCGGTAGTGGCCTGCAACGAACAGCATCGTCGTCATGCCGCGCTCGCGATAATTGTACGAGGCCTGCAGCAGCATCGTCGTCTTGCCGGCATTCATCGTTGCGTAGTGGAAGTAGAGCTTGGCCATGCCGCTCTTTTAAGCCGACTTGCCTCGGCACTGGGAGGGGCTGCCGCCGCATTCCCCCGAAAAAGCAGGAACGCCCGTGAAAAAACCGACTGGCACAACAAAAGCGTCAACCGTGTCGCTGATTGGCCAGTCCGCGCCGTTGATCGTGATTGCCTTGACGCTTGAATCCACACCAGAATGGTGTTTGGCTGACGAAACAAGGCGGGCAGAGAAACCGTAACTACGCTTCGCCAAAGAATCACAATGGGAGACTAACAATGTCGCGTATGAATTCCTTCGCCGCCGGCCTCGGCCTGGCGGCTTTGTTGTCCACGAGCGCCGCTTTTGCCGGCGATGCGGAAAGCTGCAAGACCGTGCGTCTTTCCGATGTCGGCTGGACCGACATCCAGGCGACCACCGGGGTTGCCTCGGTGCTGCTCACCGCGCTCGGCTACGAGCCGAAGGTGATCCAGCTGTCGGTGCCGGTGACCATGGCTTCGCTGAAGAACAAGGACCTTGACGTCTTCCTCGGCAACTGGATGCCGTCGATGACCAACGACATCAAGGACTACACCGCCGACGGCTCGGTCGAGACCATCAGCACCAACCTGACCGGCGCCGGCTACGGCATCGTCGTGCCGACCTACGTCGCGGATGCCGGCGTCAAGTCGCTGACCGACCTTGGCAAGTTCAAGGACAAGTTCAACGGCAAGATCTACGGCATCGAGGCCGGCAATGACGGCAACCGCATCATCCTCGACATGATCAAGAATCCCGCCGACAAGCTCGACGGCTTTGAGCTGGTCGAATCCTCCGAGGCCGGCATGCTGACCCAGGCCGAGCAGTCGATGAAGAACAATGAGTGGATTGCCTTCCTCGGCTGGACGCCGCATCCGGTGATGGGCGCCATGAAGATCACCTATCTCGACGGCATGGGCGACAGCGGCTTCGGCGCCGCCACCGTGTTCACCAACGTGCGCAAGGGCTACACCACCGAATGCCCGAATGCCGGCAAGCTGATCGCCAATTTGAAGTTCAATCTGGACATGGAAGGCCAGATGATGGACGCGATCCTCAAGGGCGGCGATGCCACCACGGTGGCGACCGACTGGCTGAAGAAAAATCCGGGTGCGGTTGCCCCCTGGATCGCCGGCGTGACCACCTTTGACGGTGGCGACGCGGCAGCGGCCGTCAAGACCGCGCTCGGAAGCTGAGCCGACTGAATTCGGCAAAGCCGAACCAGGAAGGGCAGCCATCTTAGAAAAGGCTGCCCTTTTTCATATCCTGTGACAAGATGACGTTGCGCGAGCCGAGAGCAGGGCGGCTCCTGGACGAAGAGGGGTGAAATGGATCCGATTTCGCAATTCATGGTCGATCACAAGATCCCGATAGGGGCCTGGGGAAAGGCGTTCTTCGGCTTCCTGACCGACAATTTCGACACCATCTTCAGGGCCTTCTCCAATGGCCTCAATTTCCTCCTCGACGGGCTGGTCAACATCCTGCTGATGGTGCCGCCGGTGCTGCTGGCGCTGGTCATCGCCATCGTCGCCTGGCTGCTGCAACGCTCGCGGCCGCTGGCCATCGGCGTCTTCCTCGGGCTGATCTTCATCATCAACCAGAACCTCTGGAAGCAGACGGTGCAGACCCTGGTGCTGGTCGTCGCCGCCGCCGCCATGGCCATGGCCATCGGCGTGCCGCTCGGTATCTGGGCGGCGCACAAGCCGAAGGTTTACCGGATCATGCTGCCGGTGCTCGATTTGATGCAGACGCTGCCGACCTTCGTCTACCTGATCCCGGTGCTGACGCTGTTCGGACTGGGCAACGCGCCCGGCCTGATCGTCACCATCATCTTCGTCATTCCGACCGCGGTCAGGCTCACCCATCTCGGCGTCGTTTCGGTGCCGAAGTCGATCGTCGAGGCCGGCGAGGCGTTCGGCGCCACCAAGAGCCAATTGCTGTGGAAAGTCGAACTGCCCTCGGCTTTGCCGACCATCATGGCGGGCCTGACGCAGTCGATCATGCTGTCGCTGTCGATGGTGGTGTTTGCGGCCCTCATCGGCGCCGGCGGCCTCGGCACGGAAATCAACCGCGCACTTGGTTCGCGCCGCATCGATCTTGGGCTTGAGGCGGGCCTCGCCATCGTCGTGCTCGCCATCGTGCTCGACCGGATGACCCGCATTGCCGTTGGAGGCAAGAAATGACCGTCGCCGTTGATTTCAGGAATGTCGATATCGTCTTCGGCGCCGATCAGGCTGGATCGCTGGCGATGATCGACAAGGGTGCGACGCGCGCCGAAATTCTCGAGAAGACCGGCAATGTGCTGGGCTGTGCAGGCGCCAGCCTGACCGTCAACGAGGGCGAGATTTCGGTGCTGATGGGCCTGTCGGGTTCGGGCAAGTCGACGCTGCTTCGAGCCGTCAACCGGCTGAACGTGGTGTCGCGTGGCCGGTGCTGGTCAAGGACGGCGACAAGACCGTCGACGTCGTCACCTGCGACGAGGCGACCTTGCGGCGGCTGCGGCAGAAGCAGGTGGCGATGGTGTTCCAGCAGTTCGGCCTGCTGCCGTGGCGCACGGTGGAGGAGAATGTCGGCCTCGGCCTCGAACTCGCCGGCGTGCCGGACGCCGAACGCAAGGAGCGCGTTCACAAGCAGCTCAAGCTGGTCAATCTCGACCAGTGGGCGAAGAAATACGCGCACGAGCTGTCGGGCGGCATGCAGCAGCGCGTTGGCCTTGCCCGCGCCTTCGCCACCGAGGCGCCGATTCTGTTGATGGACGAGCCGTTCTCGGCGCTCGATCCGCTGATCCGCACCAAGCTGCAGGATGAATTGCTGCAGCTGCAGGCGGAACTGAAGAAGACCATCATCTTCGTCAGCCATGACCTTGAGGAAGCGCTGAAGATCGGCAGCCACATCACCATCATGGAGGGCGGGCGTATCGTCCAGACCGGCGCGCCGGAAGACATCGTGCTGCGCCCCGCCAACGACTATGTCCGCGACTTCATCGCCAATGTGAACCCGCTCTCGGTGCTGACGGCCTGGAACGTGATGCGCGACCGCCGCGACCTCGATCATGGCGACAATGGCTGGGTGTGGCTCGACCGGCGCAAGACGACGCGCTTCAAGATCGACGAGCACGGCCTGGTGGCGGCGGCCGAACGCGACGGCAAGCCGGCGGTGTGGGTCTCCTGCGCCGATGTCGAGTCCCAGTCGGAGGAAGCAGCGCAAGTGTTCTGGGCCAATCCGGGCACCTCGCTGAAAACCGTGATGCTCGCCATGCACCGCTCACAGACCGCGCCCGTGGCGCTGTTCGACGACCAGTCGCGCTTCGTCGGCGCTATCGGCATCCGCGATGTGCTGAGCGCGGTGCTGAGAAGGTAAAGCGGTTCAGGCCGCCAGCGGCAGGCGTAGCTCCGTCAGCAATCCCCCATCCGGATGGTTGGACAGCCTGATCTCACCACCGGCGGCGCGCGCGATATTGCGGGCGATGGTGAGGCCGAGGCCGAGGCCGCCGGTCTGGCGGTTGCGGGACTGTTCGAGGCGCACGAAGGAGCCAAAGACGGCATCGATCTGGGCCTGCGGTATGCCCGGCCCTTCGTCGCGGATGGTCAGCGTGATGGTGCCGTCTGAGCGGTGCAGGCTGAGATGCGCCTTCTTGCCGTAGGTGACCGCGTTCTGCACCAGATTGGTGACGCAGCGTTTGAGCGCCACCGGCCGCGCGATGCAGATCAGGCCGCGAGAACGGGTATCGTCATTGTCGAACGAGACCTCCGGATAGGGGTCGGCAATCGATTCCACGAGCGACCAGAAGTCGATGCGCTCGGTCTTTTCCTCGTTCACCTCGAAAGTGGCGAAGTCGATCACGGAACTGGCGATGCTCTCGACATCAGCAAGATCGTGCGCCAGTGCCTCGCGAACCGCTGATTTACGCAACAGTTCGAGCCGCAGCCGCATGCGCGTCATCGGCGTGCGCAAATCATGCGCGAGCGCGGCGGCAAGATGCTCGCGGTCCTCGACATATTCGCGCAGCCTCGCCTGCATGGCGTTGATTGCTCTCGCGGCAGCACGCACCTCGCGGCTGCCCGACTCGGCGATCGGCGGGCTCTTCAAATCCTTGCCGATCCGGTTCACGGCGGTTTCCATCATCCGGTAGGGCGCGGTCAGCCGGCGCAGCGACCAGATCGACATGATCACCACCAGGCCGGCAATGAGTGAATAGAGCGGCAGGCTGTCGAAGCTCAGGATCGGGCCGACGGGCGTGACCGGCTCGGTGAAGTTCAGCCACTGGCCGTCGGCAAAGCGCAGCGAGGCGGTCAGCTTGTCGCTCTCGGCGAAATCGGCGGCGAGCACCAGAAGGTCGCGTTCGACCTGGCCGACATCGGGACCGGCCACGGTGCCGCTGGCGTCGTCGGCCTCGCGCGTCGCCGGATCGCGCCGCACGCGCGCATCGGTGACGCCGAATTTCGACAGCCGGCCAACGAGGATGTCCTCGAGTTCGGCCAACTCGTCGTCGCCGGCTATCGAGGAGGTGACGGCGGGCGTGTCCGAGACGGTGAGGGCGTAGGTTGCGTTGAATAGGCCCGCCGCGGTTGCCTTGCGCTCCTCGGGCGTGGCGCCGCTCATCAGCTGCACCAGCGAGAAGGCGCGGTCGTTCAGGCGGTAGAGGTCGACCACATCGTTGGCGGCGGCGCGGTCGCGCGACACGATGTAGAGGGTCGCGACCTGGCTGATCAAAAGGCCTGATATGACGATCAGCAGCACCCAGACAGGCAAGGTCTGCGGCAGGAGACGTCTCATTCGGAGGTTGTCTCGGGCAGGAACTGGTAGCCGCCGCTGCGCACCGTCAGGATCAGTTTCGGCGTTTTCGGGTCATCTTCCATCTTGCGCCGCAGCCGGCTGACCAGGATGTCGATGCTGCGGTCGAAGGAATAGTCGCTGTCGCCGCCGGAGAGTTCGATCAGCTGGTCGCGGGTCAGCACGCGCTGGGCGCTCTTGACGAAGGTCTGCAGCAGGTTGAACTCGGCCATGGTCAGCTCGACCCTGACATCGTCGGGCGCCGTCAGCCGGCGCCGCGAACAGTCCATCGTCCAGCCGGCGAAATGGTAGATCTGCTTGGTGGTGGCGCGCTTCGGCTCGGCGGCACCATTGCGCCGCAGCACGGCGCGGATGCGTGCCAGGAGTTCGCGCGGATCGAAGGGTTTGGGCACATAGTCGTCGGCGCCCATCTCCAGGCCGACCACGCGGTCGGTGGTCTCGGTAACAGCGGTCAGCATGATGATCGGCGTCGTATATAGGGCGCGCAGGTCGCGGCACAATTCCAGCCCGCTCTTGCCGGGCAGCATCACGTCGAGCACGATGAGATCCACCTGTGCGCGGCGCAGTATGGCCTCCATCTCGATGCCGTCGGCGGCAACCGAAGTGTGCAGGCCCCGCTTCTGGAAGAACTCCTGAAGCAGGTCGCGGATGCCCTTGTCGTCATCGACGATCAGTATGTGTGCGTCGGATTTCACGAGGTGCCCTGTTTGGTTGCCGGCCAAGTCATCCTGGCTGGTGAGCCACACGATAGAATTCGGGCCATATGTTGGCCAGTGCCTTGCATTTCAAGGGAGAATGAATTCCGCCTTCTCCACATGGAAAGCTATGGCCACTTCGCTGCGCTCCGGCCAGACACAATCCAGAAACAAAATTCTACAATCGGGAAAAACTCCTGAAAAGGTAGGGCGGCATAACGGTGCCGTGGCGGTCAGGTTATCGGCTGCGACGCTAATCTCCGGGTTCACGGAAAAACCGATGCCAAGCTTGTCGATCAGTCTGTTGGGTGCGTTGCTGGGCCTTGGCCTGGTCACTGCCGCTGTCGGCCAGTCGGACGCAAAGGCGCCGCTCACCCGGAGCGAACGGTGCGCCAATCTCAGCCACCAATTTGATGAAGCCCTCGAAACCCACGCCACGGCAACGCAGGTCACCGCGGCAAAGGCACTTCAGAGAAAGGGCAACCGGTACTGCGCCGCCAAGAAACAGGCACAGGGCATCCGGATGCTCGCCAACGCTTTGAAGCTGCTTGGAGTGACACCGAACGACCCGGTCCAGTGACACTCAACATCGACCCGCATAAAAAGGAAATGAAGCCATGAAAAAGTCCATCCTGTCCGCCACCGGTCTCGCCGTTGCTCTGGCTTTCGCGATGCCCGCTCTCGGCAACGCCGCTGCCACCACGACCGCTGCTCCGGCTGCTTCGACCACGACGACCACCACCGCTCCGGCTGCTGACGCCACCGCCAAGCCCCCGGTGAAGAAGGTCTCCAAGAAGGTCAAGCACAAGAAGGCTCCTGCCAAGAAGCCGGTGAAGAAGACCACGGACAAGGCTGCTCCGAAGGCCTGATCCAGGTCCGACGACACTTTCCTATCAAGGCCGTCCCAGCCGCAACTGGCTGGGGCGGCCTTCTGCCAGGCACCCGATCGAGCGGCTGAACACCGGCGGCTCACAGCCAGCCACCTCGATCTGACTTAACCCGTTTTCAACGCCGGCCGTGTAGGACAATCCGCATGAAGAAGCGGCTTTCGTCCATTTTGCGTTCCATGGTGATTGGCGGCCTCGTGGCCACCGGTGTCGCCAGGGGGCTGATTCTGCTCACCGCCAGCCCCGTACCCGACCCGGCCAGTGGCCGCACCGAACCGTCGCTGTTCGCGCCGATAATTTCCAGCAACTGGGACTACATTACGCCCGTCCAGGCGTGGCTGCTGATCGTGCTCCTTGCCGTGACGCTGGTCTGCGTTGCCGGATGGCCGATCGCGGCGTGGTTGGAACGCCGGGCGGATGCCGCCGCGCATCACCGCGTCTTCGGCCGTCAGGGCCGTTGAACCGCACCCGACAATTCCCCACATGATTGTGAATGACCGGGCTGCCCCGCCGGTGGTCCGCACGCCAATCAAAATGGACGATCGCTGCCGCCCGTGGCAAAATGGGCGGTGAAGCCCCGATCGCGAAACTGTCGGTTCCGATGCCTGAAAACACCACAAAGCCGCGTACGAAGGTTGAGCCGAAGACCGAGCGGCCAAAGCTCTACAAGGTCATCCTCATCAATGACGATTTCACGCCGCGCGAATTCGTGGTGACGGTGCTGAAGGGCGAGTTCAAGCTCAGCGAGGACCAGGCGCACCGCGTCATGATCACCGCGCACCGGCTCGGCGTCTGCGTGGTCGCGGTGTTCACCAGGGATGTCGCCGAAACCAAGGCAACGCGGGCCACCGATGCCGGCAAGGCCAAGGGCTATCCGCTGCTGTTCACGACGGAGCCGGAGGAGTGAGGAGTGGTCGCCCGCAGGGCGATCAATCGACAACGATTTGTCGATTGAAGCGACGAACGCCCGGAGCCATAGCGGAGGGCAGGGGCCGGTTCGCCGCGGTTGGATAACAGATAGCATAGGAGCCGGCCCTTCGCAGGCTCAGGGCGTTCGAAGCTCGAAAAGCCAAGCAATTGGCTTTTCGTTCTCACCCCCTCATCCGCCCTTCGGGCACCTTCTCCCCGTGAACGGGGAGAAGGAAAACGGCGCCGCGCTACCGTCCCTCGCGGTACCACATCGAGCCCATCGCCAGCAGCAGCAGGCCGAGGCCGAGGAAGCCGCCGAACAGCGGCACGCGCGAGACGGCCTTGAGCACACTGTCGTCGGTGGTGCGCAGGCCGATCCAGTCGCTGCCCGACGCTTCGCCGGCCGAGCGCACCGGCACGATGGAGGGCAAGGTCACGTCGCTGCCGAGGGCCGAGGATGAGGCCAGGCGGCGCACGCTGCCGCCGGTGGCCTCAGCCGGCGCTCTCAGCCGGTTCTCGGTGGAGACGACGTCGGCGAATTCCGGCGCGTTGACTGGTCCGACATGGGCGAGGGCGGTGAGATCGCCATTGGCGACCTGGAAGAGGCCGATCTCATTGGTCTGGACGCTGCCAAGGAAGACGCCGGGCTCGGATTTGTCGAGCTTGACGGTCACCGTCTTGCCGGAGGGCGTGATGATCTGCGCCGGTCCGGGATCGTCGGCCATGGTCTGGCGGCGGATCTCCAGCACCATGCCGCGCCCCTCGGCGGTCAGCCGCTCTTCCTCGAGCTCGGGCTCCTTCATCAGCCAATGGGCGATGCGCCGGTAGAGCTGCACATGCGGCCCGCCGCCCTCGAAGCCGCGCGCCCACAGCCAGCCCTGGTCGGACAGAAGCATGCCGACGCGGCCTTCGCCCTTGCGGTCGAGCAGCAGCAGGGGCCGGTTGTCGGCACCCTTCATCACCACTTCGCCTTGCGGATTCTGCACGCCGATGGTGCGGAACCAGCGGCTCCAGTGCGGCGGCTCGGTGGCCGAACCATCGAGGCCGCGCGTCACCGGATGACGCTGGCCGAGTTCGGTGAGCCGCGGATAGAACGCCTTTTCGACCACCTCGCCGGTCGGCATCGCCGGCAGGGCCGACATCAGTGGCGTGCGCGCGATCGAAGCCTCGCCGGCATATTCCGGGCCGGCGGCGATCAGCAGAGCGCCGCCCTTTTCGACATATTCGGAGATGTAGTCGTAATAGAGGATCGGCAGCACGTCACGGTGCTGGTAGCGATCGAAGATGATGAGGTCGAAGTCCTTGATCTTCTCGACGAACAGCTCGCGGGTCGGAAAGGCGATCAGCGACAATTCGTTGATCGGCGTGCCGTCCTGCTTTTCCGGCGGCCGCAGAATGGTGAAATGGACGAGATCGACCGAGGCGTCGGATTTCAAGAGATTGCGCCAGGTGCGCTCGCCCGCATGCGGCTCGCCCGAAACGAGCAGCACGCGCAGATTCTCGCGGATGCCGTCGACCAGCGCGATGGCGCGGTTGTTGGTGTCGGTCAGTTCGCCCGGTTCGCGGTCGATGGCGAGTTCGATGATGTTGCGGCCGGCCCCCGGGATGGTCACCTGCAACGGCATGGGCTGGCCGACGGTGGCATGCTCGACCGAGACCTGCTCGCCATTGACCGAGACGCGTACATCGACCGGGCCGGTCTCGTTTTCCGTCGAAATGACGCGATAGCTCATGTCGAGCGGCTTGCCGACGATGCCGAAACGCGGCGCGTTCTCGAAGCGGATGCGGCGGTCCTTTTCGTGGTCATTGCCGGTGATCAAAGCGTGCAGCGGGGCGTTGAAGTCGGGCGCGCCCGGGGGCGCGTCATGCACCTCACCATCGGTGATCATGATGGCGCCGCCGATGCGCGACGGCGGCACGTCACGGAAGGCGCCTTCCAGCGCGCCGAACAGCCGCGTTTCGGTCCGCTCCTCGGCGGCATCGGACTTGCCGGCCTCGACGACGCGCACGTCGAACTGCTTGAAGCGGCCAAGACGCTGCTGCAGCCCGGCCACCGCCTCATCGGTCTGCCTGGTGCGGTCGCCGATGTCCTGGCTCTGGCTGCGGTCAACGATGAGCGCGACGATACTCTTCAGCGGCTCGCGCTCCTCATTGAGGAACACCGGGTTGAACAAAGCGGCGGCGAGCGCGAGCAGGGCGACGAAGCGCAGCACACCGCCGCGCTGGCGAAACCACAGGCCGATAAGGGCAAGCAGCGCCAGCGGCACCAGCACCAAAGCCAGCAATGGCCAGGAGATCAGCGGTTCGAAGGAGATCGACCAGTTCATGTCTTACTGCCCCAGCCGTTCGAGCAGTATGGGGACATGCACCTGGTCGGACTTGTAGTTGCCGGTCAGCATGTACATCATGATGTTGACGCCGGCGCGCAGCGCATAGATGCGTTGCATCGGATCGTTCGGCACGGTCGGCAGCAGCGGATCGCCATTCTCGTCGACCGCCCAGGCGCCGGCGAAATCATTGGCGGTGATCATGATCGGCGAAACACCGTCGCCGGTGCGCACCGGACGGTTGTCGGCATTGCTGGCTTCGAGCGATGCCTCGACCCAGAGCGGGCTGCCGGCGAAGCGGCCGGGAAATTCCGGCAGGATGAAGAAGGATTTGGTCAGCACATGGTCCGACGGCACCGGCTCCAGCGGCGGCACGTTGAGGTTGCCCAGGATGTCGCGCAGCCGCTCGGTCGCCGGGCTGGTGGAATCGGCGCCGATGCCGTTGGCGAACTGGTCGCGCGTGTCGAACAGCACCGTGCCGCCCTGTTGCATATAGGCGTCGATGCGGGCGATCGCGGCCTGGCTCGGCATGGGTGCGGCCGGATCGATCGGCCAGTAGATCAAGGGATAGAAGGACAATTCGTCCTTCGCAATGTCGACGCCGGCCGGTGCGCCGGGTTCGAGTGCGGTCTTTTCGATCAGGAAGCGGGTCAGGCCTTCGAGCCCGGCGCGGCTGATCGAATCGTCGCCCGGCACGCCGGTCAGCACATAGGCGATGCGGGTCTTCGAAATCGCCTCGATGGCCGCATCGTCGCCCGGCTTGGCATCGTCGGCGCGGGCGAAATCGGCATGGCCGAACAGTGCGCCAAGCGCAATCAGGACCGCTGCGGTGGTGGCCACCGCGCCGGCGCGGCGCGGCCGGCGCGAAAACAGGCCGCCCATCCAGAACACCGCCAGCGTGTCGAGCACCATCAGCACCAGGGCGGCCGCGACCAGCGACCCCTTCAGATTGCGCGATTCATCGAAGGCATATTGGATCGTGGTGACCGGCACGGCGATTTGCGGGCGCGCCAGCGGCGCAAACGTGCTGGCAGCATCGAGCAAATTATGGGCGAAGACGCCGGTCTCGGAGCCGTAGAGGCCGGGCGGGTTCTCGAAGGTCACCGGCAGCGCGCCGGCGCCGGGCACCAGAGGCCGCGCATCCGGCGTCGGTGGCACCAGCGAACCGTCGGCCGCGATCATGCGGTAGGGCGCCAGCGATGTGGCGGCGGCTTCGGCATTGGCGATCGCCGCGCCCTGGTTGCGCGACAGCTGGACGATGCGGCGCAGCATCTCGACGAAGCTGCCGGAGATCGGCAGGTTCGACCATGTCGCCTCGGGCGTGACGTGGAACAGCACCAGCGTGCCCTTGCCTTTCTTCAGCCCGGTGACCAGCGGCGTGCCATCGGCGAGCGCTGCCCAGGTGCGCTCGACGATGTCGGGCGTCGGCTCGGCCAGCACCTGTCTGCTTACGGTCACCTCGGTTGGCGGCGACAGATCGGCGAAGGGTCCGGCCTTGGGAAATTCGGTGACCGGCTGCGGCGAGGTCCATGACAGCGCGCCGCCGAGCGAACGCTCGCCGGTGCGCAGGCGGACCGGCAGCAAATCGTCATCATTGCCGGCGGCGGCCAGCCGCGAGCCGGCGAAACGCACCAGCGTGCCGCCATTGTCGACCCAGTCGACCAGCCTTTGCCGGACCTGCGCCGGGATGGTGCCGACGTCGGCCATAATGATCATCGCCGGCTTCTGGTCGAGGATCTGCGGGATGGCGTCGGCGAGATCGGCACTCGACGGCTCGACCAGATCGGCGAAAGGCTGCAGCGCGCGCCTGATGTAGTAGAGCGGCGACAAAAGCGGCTGCGCCTGGTCGGCCTCGGCCTGCGACAACAGCCCGACGCGGCGGCGCTTGGAGCTTTCGTCGAGCACGCGCACCGCGCCTGCCCGGCGCTCGCCGTCGAGCGCGATCGAGGCGAAGTCGTTGCGCAGCTCGAACGGCACTGCCATCGTACCGGTGGCGGTGGCTTCACCCGGTGCAAAGGTCAGCGTTGCATCGGCGATGCGGCGCCCCTTGTCGTCGAAGGCGCCGGCAGTGACCTGTGCCGGGGCCGGATCGCCCGGCGCGCGGATGGCGGTGAGCGCAAAGCCGTCGACCTGGTTGTCGGCGCCGGTCAGACCGGTTAGCGAAAGCCGATCGGCAACGGCCCAGACGACACGGGCAGCATTCTTCGACAACAGCGTGTTGAAGGCTGCCTCATCGCCCTTGGCCGCGAGGCCATCGGCCAGCACGGCGACGCTGGCACCGGGCAAGGTTTCCAGCACGCCGGCGACGCGGGCATAGACGGCGGGCCGGTCGGTCGGGATCGGCCGCGGCTTGGCGGCGCGCAGCCGGTCGAGTGCGGCGGCGGCATCGAAGGGGCCGATCTCGGCATTGGCCTTTTCGGCGGTGAAGGCAATGATCACCGGCACGCCGTTCGAGCCGGCGTCCTTGATCAGCCGCTCGGCGGTGGCGACGCGCTTGTTCCAGTCGGCGGCGCTGGCCCAGTCATTGTCGATGACCAGCGCAAGGGCCGCACCCTCGGCCGGCAGTTTTTCGCGCGGGTTGAAGACCGGTTCGGCCAGGGCTGCGACGATGAGGCCCGCCATCAGCAGCCTGAGCAATGTCAGCCACCAGGGGCTTTGATGCGGCGTCTCCTCGCGCTTCAGTACGCGCGCCAGGATCTTCAGCGGCGGGAAGATTTCGGCCTGCGGCTTGGGCGGCGTCAGCCTGAGCAGCCACCAGATCACCGGCAGCGCCAGCAGGCCCCACAGCACCATGGGGGCGCCAAAGGAGAGTGGCAGCCAGCTCATGCGACCGCCTTTCCTGGCTGATCGCCACTGGCGATCATGCCGGCACGACCGCTACCGGCACGACCTGCGGTCGGCCCGGCATAGCCGCCATCGGCGGTCATCGCCATGTGCAGGCGCACCAGCGCTTCGGACGCGAGCCGATCGGTGTGGTTGACGGTAAAGCTCCAACCGAGCCGCTTGCACCAGGCGGCCAGCTCCTGACGACGGGCGGTGTAGAGCAGGCGGTATTCGTCGCCGAGCATCTCGGCGCGTCCGGCGGTCAGCTTGTCGCCGGTCTCGGGATCGGTGAACTCGGTGCGGCCGGCATAGGGGAAGGTTTCCTCGGCCGGGTCGGCAACCTCGATCAGATGGGCGCGCACCCCGTGGCGGGCGAGCACGTCAAGCCATTCCATAGTCTCCTCGACCGGATCGAGGAAATCGCTGGCGATGACGATGTCGCAGAAGCGCCTGATGTCTGTGAGGTCAGGTTTTGCCGGCAGGTCGCCGGCATGCATCAGCTGGGCGGCGATACGCTCTGCGCCGTTGCGGGCGGTGAACGGGTCGGTCAGGCCCGGCCAGGCGATGCGCTCGCCGCTGCGCGACAGCAGTTCGGCCATGGCCAGCGCCAGCACCAGCGCGCGCGATTGCTTGGAAACGCTGGCGCCGGTCGATTTGTAGAGCATGGACGGCGAGGGGTCGGCCCACAGCCACACCGTATGGGCGGCTTCCCATTCGCGGTCGCGCACATAGGTGTGGTCGTCGCGGGCCGAACGGCGCCAGTCGATGCGCGATGAATCGCCCTCGACATAGGGCCGGAACTGCCAGAAATTCTCGCCGATGCCGCGCTTGCGGCGGCCATGCCAGCCGGCGATCACGGTGTTGACGATGCGCCGCGCCTCGACCAGCAGGTCGGGCACAAGCGAAGCCCGCAACCGGCCACGGGCGAGCGCGTCGCGCGTCGCTGCCGGAGCCTGGACCTCGCCGATGCGCGCCATCAAATTCCTTTCACGAGCTTCGCCACGACATCGCGCACGCTGGTGCCTTCGGCGCGGGCGGCGAAGGTCAGCGCCATGCGGTGCTGCAGCACCGGCTCGGCCAGCGCACGCACATCGTCAACCGATGGCGCCAGCCGTCCATCGTAGAGCGCGCGCGCCCTCGTGCACAGCATCAGCGCCTGGCTGGCGCGCGGGCCGGGGCCCCAGGCGACATGCTTGTCGGTCTCGGCATTGCCCTGGCCGGGACGCGCCGAGCGCACCAGGGTCAGGATCGCCTCGACCACGCTTTCGGGCACCGGCATGCGGCGGATCAGCGTCTGGATTTCCTTGAGGCGTGCCGGCTGCAGCACGTTCTGGGCCTTGGCGTCCTCGATGCCGGTGGTCTCCAGCAGGATGCGGCGCTCGGCCTCGATCTCCGGATAGAGGATGTCGACCTGCATCAGGAAGCGGTCGAGCTGCGCTTCGGGCAGCGGATAGGTGCCTTCCTGCTCCAGCGGGTTCTGCGTTGCCAGCACATGGAAGGGTGCCGGCAGGTCGTAGCGGGCGCCGGCAATGGTGACATGGTATTCCTGCATCGCCTGCAGCAGCGCCGACTGGGTGCGCGGCGAGGCGCGGTTGATCTCGTCGGCCATCAGCAGCTGGGCGAAGATCGGCCCGGAAATGAAGCGGAAGGAGCGCTTGCCGGTCTCGTCCTGCTCCATGACCTCGGAGCCGAGGATGTCCGACGGCATCAGGTCGGGCGTGAACTGGATGCGGCGCGAATCGAGGCCGAGCACGACGCCCAGCGTTTCGACCAGCTTGGTCTTGGCGAGGCCGGGAACGCCGACCAGCAGCGCATGGCCACCAGCCAGCACCGCCACCAGCGTGCGCTCGACGACGTTCTCCTGGCCGAAGATCACCCGGCCGACCCCGTCGCGGATCCTGGAAATGTCGGCCAGCGCCTTTTCGGCCTCGGCGACCATGTCCTTCTCGCTGATCGGGCTTTCCTTGACCATCACGCTCATGCCGCATCGATCCCTTTGGTTGGAAATACCGGCCCGCATCATATCATAGGTTGCCGCGATTCGGCCTCGCGTAGCGCCTATGGTCGAACTTAAATCACAGACTTAGGCTGACAAGCGGAACAACAGTGACTATTTCGTGACGATGACGGAACACGACGAACATCGCGAACAAAGCCTTACGAGCGCCACCGAGGCGCGCGGCCTGGAGGCGCTGATCTCGCGCGCGGCGCGTGCCGGCAAGGGCGCAGCACCCGTCGAGCGCTGGAATCCCGACTTTTGCGGCGATCTCGACATGGAGATCAAGGCCGACGGCACCTGGTTCTATCTGGGCACGCCGATCGGCCGCATGCCGCTGGTGCAGCTCTTCTCGTCCGTGCTGCGCAAGGACGCTGACGGCAGGACCTATCTGGTGACGCCTGTGGAAAAGGTCGGCATTCGCGTCGCCGACGCGCCGTTCATCGCCGTCGAAATGGATGTTTCGGGCAGTGGCGATGAACAGATCATCACCTTCCGCACCAATGTCGGCGACGTGGTCGAGGCCGGGCCGGAGCGGCCGCTGCGCTTCGTCGACGAGAACGAGACCGGCGGCCTGAAGCCCTACGTGCTGGTGCGCGGCAGGCTTGAAGCGCTGGTGGGGCGGCCTGTCATGTACGAACTGGTCGGGCATGGCGAGGAGATCGAAATCGGCGGCAAGACGATGTTTGCCGTGCGCTCGAAGGGCGCTCTGTTTCCGATCATGCCGGCGGACCAGTTGAAACGGCTGAGCGCATGATGGACCGGGTCTCGCCGGCGCCGTTTTCGTCGGCGGATTTTCGCGCGCGCTTCGCCGCGCAGCCGGAGGCGCATGCCGGCGACGACTATGGCGACCATCGCTTCAATCCGGGTCATCCACGCCTCAACCAGGGCAAGGCGCTGCGCAATGCAGCGGTGCTGATCCCGGTGGTCGATCATGATGGGGAGGCGACGGTTCTTCTGACCAAACGGGCCGAAAAGCTGCGCAGCCATTCGGGGCAGGTGGCCTTTCCCGGCGGCACCATCGATTCCACCGACGCCAGCCCGGAGGCGGCGGCGCTGCGCGAGACCTTCGAGGAGATCGGGCTTGGCCAGGACCGCATCGAGATCATCGGCCGCATGCCCGACTATGTCGCCGGCAGCGGCTACCGCATAGCGCCGGTGCTGGGCATCGTGCAGCCCGGCTTCCAGTTGACTTTGAACGCCGAGGAGGTCGATGCCGCCTTCGAAGTGCCGCTGCGCTTCCTGATGGACCCGGTGAACCACAAGCGCGACAGTCGCATGTGGAACGATCTCGAATGGTTCTTCTACGACATGCCCTATGGCGACCGGCGCATCTGGGGCGTCACCGCCGGCATCATCCGTACGCTCTATGAAAGGCTCTATGCGTGAGTGTTTCGATCGCGGGCAGGGCCGACTGGCTCGCCGACAAGCATTTGCAGCGCCTGCTTGCCGCCCTGGCTGAGGGCGGTGAGGAGGCGCGTATCGCCGGCGGCGCGGTGCGCAACACGCTGATGGGCCAGCCGGTCGCCGATATCGACATCGCCACCACCTGTTTGCCTGAGGAAACCATCCGCCGCGCCGAGGCGGAGGGCTTCAAGGCGGTGCCGACCGGCATCGAGCACGGCACGATCACGGTGGTTGCCGGCGGAAAACCCTATGAAATCACCACCTTGCGCGCCGACGTCGAGACCGACGGCCGCCGCGCCAAGGTGTCGTTTGGGCGCGACTGGAAGCTTGACGCCGAGCGGCGCGACTTTACCATCAATGCGCTCTACGCCGAGGCCGACGGCACTGTCGTCGACCTTGTCGGTGGCATTGCCGATATAGAGACGCGCCGGCTGCGCTTTATTGGTGATGCGGAAGCGCGCATCCGCGAGGACTATCTGCGCATCCTGCGCTTCTTCCGTTTTTTCGCCTGGTATGGCGAAGGCCGGCCGGACGCCGACGGGCTGAAGGCCTGCGCCCGGCTGAAGGAGGGCTTGGCCCAACTCTCGGCCGAGCGCGTCTGGTCCGAACTGAAGAAGCTTTTGTCGGCGCCTGACCCGTCGCGGGCGCTGCTGTGGATGCGGCAGGCAAGTGTGCTGACCACCGCGCTGCCGGAAAGCGAGAAATGGGGCATCGATGCCATCCACGGGCTGACCAAGGCCGAGAAGGATTTGGGCTGGGCGGCGGATCCTATGCTGCGGCTGGCGGCGATCGTGCCGCCGGATGCCGCGCGCATGAAGATACTCGCCGAGCGGCTGAGGTTTTCGACAGCGGAATCAGACCGCTTGCGCCACTGGGCACTCTCCACGGCCGTCGAGCCGAAGACGACCGAGGGCGAACTGGCGAAAAGGCTTTATCGCGGCGACAAGCAAGGGTTTGTCGATCGGCTGCGGCTGTCGCTTGCCGGAGCCAGGGTACGCGCTGTCGAGGACAATGCCGCGCTGCTCGAAGCCGGCGGCTTTTCGCGCCTGTTGGCCTTTGCGCTCAAATGGGAAAAACCGGTGTTTCCGCTGAAAGGCGCCGATCTGGCGGCGCTCGGCGCAACGCCTGGGCCGAAACTGGGCGAAATCCTCAAGAACCTTGAGGCGGAATGGATCGAAGCGGGGTTTGCGCCTGATCGCGGCGCGCTGCTCGGACGCGCCGCAAAGGCACTTGAAACCTAATCAAATGCCAGCGTCGCTCACCTACTTAATCGCTACGGGGGCCAGGGCGCGTGAGAGGCTCGCCTCTCCCTTGCCATAGACGGATGCACTGTAGTTGACCAGCGTGTCGGTACGAGCCGTATTGAGTAGATCGTTGGTGATCTGGGTCGGCGTAGCCTTGGTGAATTTGCTGCCGATGATCGCAGCGTAGCCTGAAATGATCGGCGCGGCGAAGGAGGTGCCGTAAAGGCCGGTCTTGTCGCCGGTGACACCCACGACGAGGAAATGGCTCTGCACAGCCGTGTTGGAGCCGGCGTAGTTGGAATACCAGGCAAGCTGGGCCTTGTTGGACGTCGTGCCGTTGGTGGACAGCGCGCCGACGAAAATAGCCGAAGGTTTGCCGATCAAAGCGATGTCGAGATAATCCTGCTGGCCGCTTGTGACGCCGCCCACGGCAACCGAGTCGTTGCCAGCCGCCTTGGAGACAACAGCTAGCCCTTTGGCGGCATAGGAGATGATGGAAGCTTCCTCCGGGGCCCACCCGATCTGGTTCGGGCTGTAGCCCGCCTTGGCGTACATGCCGTAGCTCAGATTGAGCACATTCAGGCCGCTCGCCAGCGGGACGTATGAGCTGGTGGTGAAGTCCTTCGACCTGATCGTCGCCAGGGGCGCAACCATGCTGGCTTCCTCGCGGGTCCACTCACCGTGCCGCTGGGTTTGAACCCCAACGCCGAAATTGCCGGAGAAGCGTGACGAGCTGCTGAAGTCGTCGACCATGGTAATGGTGACGCCCTTGCCCTTGTAGCCTGCCGCCCATGCGGCGCCGACATCGGGGCTCATCCAGTTCTGTACCGCCTGCGTCGCCGGTGCGGCCGGGATCGTCGCGCTCACGCATATGGATCCGCCACCGTGGCAGAGCGCGGCCATCTCGTCAGCGTCGAGGGCCTCCTGCGCCGACGCGAATGGCGCCGAAAGGATGACAAGGGCGGCGGCGAGGCCGAACTTCATGCAAGTACCCGACATGTTCCTACTCCAGTCAGACAAGAACCAGGATGAGCGATCGCTTTCGGGGCGAGATGAATTCTGCATTTGCAACCTCGTGGCGATCAGAACGTAACACGGTAATTCAGCCAGAGATGCTGGCTTTCCGGTTTAGCATTAACCAGATATTTCAACGTTTCCTCAGGCGCCATCTGGCTGGCCGCGAGCCGGCAATTGACGCTGTAGCTGCCCAGATCGCCATAGTCGGCTTCGCAGGACTTTTCGGTGAGCTTGCCGCCGAAGGTCGTGGTGAGCGACAGGGAAAGCGTGCTGTTGGGATTGGGATGCATCTGAGTGAGGAAGCCAAGCTTGAGGCTGGGCTCGATCCGATACTTCTCACCCTCTTCTCCGGTTCCGAAACCCCAAAGGATGCCGGTATCCTCGGTGATCTGTGTCAGCAGGTCCACATGCATGTCGACCCAGCTCGCGCGGTACCATTGGTTGAACGATACAAAGGTTCCGTTCTGCAGCTCGTAACCGCCATTGCCCAGGCCTCTGGCGCGATCGCTGAGCGGCGAGCCCTGATGGATGTCGACCAGCGATGTCGTCATTTCCTGGGCGATGGAGATTTCCTGGGCAATAGACGGGGACGCCCCGACGAGCCCGCAAAGCAGGAGCGCCGCCGTGCGCAAACGCACTCGATTGCCGGACTTTTCGCGCATGCGCGAAACACCTCGCCCCACCGTTCCGGATCAGTGCCTGGTGGCGACGGGCTTCTCTGGCAGCCCACTGTAGCCGGATTATCCGCGCGACATTGGCACGGGTTCGGTTACCGCAGGGTTTACTTTAGCGGGGGCAAATATAATTTTTCGACCTGAAAAGATCTGCCTCGCGCCGCGACCGCGATGGCGTCAGACGCGAGTCGCGGGCGTCGCGGCCCTAAGCTGTTTTTACCACCAAAGGTGAGCGCCGACGCGGTTCGCTTGCCGCCGCCCACGAAGCAAAGCCGGGCAAAACCTAGGCGGCGTCGCGAACCTTCTCGATGCGCGAGCGGATCGCCTCGATCATCGTCTCGCGGATAACAGTCTCGCCATGCGTCTCGCGCATATGCTCGACGGCACGGCGCATCACTTCGGCTTCCTCATCGGCACGGGTGTGCCACTCACAGCCGGGCACGAGCGACCCGCAGTGAAATTCCTTCATGAGATGTCTCCTTTTCCTCCGGGGAGCCGGTCGAGGCTCCGCCACTTTTTTTGGCTCACGATGCATTCCGGGTTGAATTCCCTGATGTGAGCGGGGTGGAGACTATAACACGGGAGGAGCGGTCTGGTTGCATCAAAGCATCGTGCATCGCCCGCTCTGTCGCCAATTCCGGACGGAACCGCTCTGGCTGATGTTACGGCCAGCGCACCTCCGGCGGCAGGCTGGACAGGATCGACGCGACATTGCCGCCGGTCTTCAGGCCGAAGATGGTGCCGCGATCGTGCAGCAGGTTGAATTCGACGTAGCGGCCACGGCGGATGAGCTGTTCGTCGCGGTCGCCGTCGGTCCAGTTCTCGTTGAAGTTGGCGCGCACGAGGTGGCCGTAGACGACGAGGAAGGAGCGCCCGACATCCTGGACGAAGTTGAAGTCGGCATTCCAGCCGCCTTTGTCCTCGTCCGAATGCAGCCAGTCGAAGAAGATGCCGCCAGTGCCGCGCGGCTCGTTGCGGTGCGGCAGGTAAAAATACTCGTCGCACCAGGTCTTGAATTTCGGATAATCGGCGACATCAGCGTTCTTTTCGCAAGCGAACTGCATGGCGCGGTGGAAAGCGACGGTGTCGGGATCGTCCTGGGTGCGGCGGCGGTCGAGCACCGGCGTCAGATCGGCGCCGCCGCCGAACCATTGCCTGGAGGTGACCACCATGCGCGTGTTCATGTGGACGGCCGGAACGTTGGGGTTCCAGGGATGCGCGATCAGCGAAATACCGGAGGCCCAGAAGCGCGGGTCTTCCTCGGCGCCGGGCATCTGCTTCCTGAATTCGGGCGAGAACTCGCCATAAACGGTCGAAGTGTGGACGCCGACCTTCTCGAAGACGCGGCCATGCATCATCGACATGGTGCCGCCGCCGCCCTTGCCCTGGTCACGCTCCCACGGCGTCTTTTCGAAACGGCCCGGCGACCAAGAGGCGAGCGGGCCCTGGAGATCCTGCTCGATCTGCTCGAAGGCGCCGCAGATGCGTTCGCGCAAGGCTTCGAACCACAGGCGGGCCTTCATCTTCTTCTCTTCGATGTCGGCGGGCAGGCCAGCTTGTATTTCAGGTCGTTCCAAAGCGCCGTCTCCGGTTGCGGGGCGGTGAGTCGACAAAAGACTCGTCTTTTCCGGGCGCGATCCCTAATCTCTTGAGGGACAGGGTCAAGTCACTTTGGTTTTGCGCATGATCCTTTCCGAAATCGGTTTTCGGGGTCATGCGCCAGGTGCAAGGAGCTGTTTCGTGCGCACCCCGGCAAGACCGCCGCTGGATGGCCTGAAGAAAAGGCTCGACCAAAGCCGGGCCGAACGCGCACGCATGCCGCGCGACGGTTTTTTGCGCGAGACCTTCGTCCTGCCGCGCTCGGACGCTCGGCTCAAGGCCAAGGAATGGTTCGAGCGCTTTCCCAAGCAGGCCTACTGGACCGAGATCGAAAGCTGGTTCGAGCGGCCGGGGGACCTGATCGAGTTCACCATCAGGCGGTTGCCGGTGGCGGATTGAACGCCACCGGCCTCGATGCGGGATATGTCAAGCCTGATTTATCGACCCTGGACGATCTTGATGTACGTGCTTCTGTCGCCCGTTCCGAGATGCGCCCTTTTCATCTCGGCATAGGTCAGGCGCCCATTCACGAATGCACGCACGGTTCTTCCGCACCAGACCTGCGGAAGTCTGGCTACACTGACATTGATCGCCTTGGCAGCTTCATGCTTGGACCTGAGCGGCGCTTGCGCGGAATGTTGGATGCATTCCGCAAGCAGTTGCTTATACATCGCAGGGCTGCCCTGAACCACAGTTCTTGCTGTATTCCAATCGCCTTCACTCGGCATGCATCCGGCCAACAGAATGGCACCAAACAACGCGCCGAAAATCTTGTACCCCAATTTCAATTCTGCCCCCCAAGTTAGTCGCAGGAGCGTATCAATCACAAGTATGTGACCTCGACAAGACTGCCCGGCGACTTAGGAACAAGATAGCCGTCGATGGCGGGTCGGGCCGTAGATTGCTTCAGCTTGCCATCATCCTGCCACCAGCCTTCTCGCGCCCGTGCCTTCCCTCGCCAACCGGTCGCCCTTGTTCCGGAGCGGGCATTTGTCGATCGACATGCAACCGCAGCCGATGCAGTCGGTCAGCCCGTCGCGCAGTTTCTTCAGCTGGGCGATTTTGTGGTCGAGCCCGTCGCGCCAGGCGGTCGACAAAAGGTTCCAGTCGTCGCGCGTCGGCGTGCGGCCCTCGGGCAGTGATTCAAGTGCGGCACCGATTTCGGCCAGCGAGATGCCGACCTCCTGAGCGACCTTGATGATCGCCACCCGCCGTAGCACGTCGCGGCCGTAGCGGCGCTGGTTGCCCGACGTGCGGTGGCTGCGGATCAGCCCGCGCGCTTCGTAGAAATGCAATGCCGACACCGCGACGCCGCTGCGCATGGCCACCTGGCCGACCGTCAATTCCGTTACTGGAGCCATTTCCCATTTTTCCGCTTGACCTCAAGTTAAGTTGAGCTTGTAGCGAAGAAATGCTGATTGGGCAAATGACAGGAGAAGGCGATGTGCGCCTGGGTGAGAATGACGGAAAACGGAGTTGCCGGCGAGCCGTTAGCGGAGCTGCCGGACGGCTTCGCCCGCCACCATGGCGACGGACAGCGCGACATTGATGCTGCGCGCGCTGCCCTGCATCGGGATGGTCAGCCGCGCATCCGCCGCCTGATGGACCGGATCCGGCACGCCTGCGGATTCGCGGCCAAACAGCAGGATGTCACCGTCCGCGAAGCTGAAGCTGATGTAGGGGGTCGTCGCCTTGGTCGACAGCAGCACCAGCCGGCGCCCGTCTTTCTTGCGCCAGTCCTCGAAGGCGTTCCAGTCAATGTGCCGGGTCAGGGCAGCCATTTCGAGGTAGTCCATGCCGGCGCGCTTGAGCGCCTTGTCGGAGAGCGGAAAGCCGGCCGGTTCGATGATATCGACGCCAAGGCCGAGGCACGCGGCGAAGCGCAGGATTGTCCCGGTATTGCCGGCAATGTCCGGCTGGTAGAGCGCGATGCGGAGACGACAGTTCATTTCCGCGTCCTTCTAATAAGTGGCAGATCGGCAACAGCGGGGTCGTGGTTTTGGAAATTGCGGGACCTGCGTGTGGCCATTTTTTTCGAAGTCGGGTATACGGCCAGCATTGTCAACCCGAACCGATGGAGGGGAAACTCATGATGACCATGCACATCCAGCGCCCCTCTCGTGGGCTTACCTGCCTGCTGGCGGTTTCGGTACGACAATTCTCCTAGTTCTCTAAGACTTGATCGCACCGATTCCCGCCGAAACGATTTTTCGGCTCTCGAAGGAATCCTGCGATGTTTTTCAAAAAGTCAAAAGGGCTGAACGCCCGACCTGAGCATGTCCAGACCGATGCCGAGCGTCGGTTGCGGACAGACGCAATCCGTGCCTCCGGCCGAATGCCGGCGGACGACGTTGCTTCGCCTTTCCATCTCTATTTTCATACGGAGGACGGACCGATGTTCGATCCCTACAGAATACCTGGCTCGAGGAGCCTGCATATCCACCGGGTGCCGACCTGGGCGCTGCTGATCGGCGACACCTATTCGTCGGCGGTCCATGCCGAAGTCCGCCGCCGCCCGCATCGCGGCATGCTGCCGGATGTCGATTTTTCGCGCGCGGTGCCCGATCCGAGCCGTCCGTCGCTGGTGCGCCGGATCATCCGGCTGATCCGGCCGGGTGCGAAAATCCGGCTTGTCGACACCGCACTGTCAGGATCGGCAAGCGAGCCTGTCGGCGAAAAGCCCGCGAACCCCTATATTGCGCGAAGCAGGGCCGACGGTCCGGATGAGTCCGGACCGTCGGCCCTCGGCGCCACACGGCCCGGGGATTTCGGACGTCGCCAAGCCGCGTAAGCGGAAAACAGATTTAATGAGCATGACCCATGTTGTTGTTTAACTGGTTTGAAAGAAGGCTCGATCCGTTCCCGGCAGCGGAACCGGTCGAGCCGCCCAAGACGCTGGTCGCCTTCTGCCTGCATTATACGCGCGGCGCCTGGCCCTATATCCTTGTCGACGCGGTGCTGGTGACGGCCATCGCCATCGCGGAAGTGTGGATGTTCGGCTTCCTTGGCCGCATCGTCGACTGGCTCTCGGCGCAGAATCGCGAAACCTTCCTGCAGACCGAGGGCTGGAAGCTCGCCGCCATGGCCTTCATCGTGCTGTTCGCACTGCCGGGCACGGTCTGGCTGCATTCGCTGCTCAACCAGCAGACGCTGATGGGCAACTATCCCATGCGCATCCGCTGGCAGGTGCATCGTTACCTGCTCAAGCAATCGATGAGCTTCTACCAGGACGAGTTCGCCGGCCGCATCGCCACCAAGCTGATGCAGACCGCGCTCGCCGTGCGCGAATGCGTCATCAAGGTGATCGACGTTCTGAACTACGTCATCGTCTATTTCCTCGGCATGCTGTGGATCGTCGGCTCCGCTGACTGGCGGTTGGCCGCGCCGCTCGGCGTCTGGCTGGTCGGCTACATCCTGTTGCTGCGCTATTTCATCCCGCGCCTGGGCAAGGTCGGCGAGGAGCAGGCCAATGCGCGCTCGGTCATGACCGGCCGCGTCGTCGACAGCTACTCCAACATCCAGACGGTCAAGCTGTTCAGTCATGCCAAGCGCGAGGCCACCTTCGCCAAGGAAGGCATGACAGGCTTCCTCGACACGGTCTATCGGTCGATGCGCCTGGTGACGGTGCTTTTCGGCTCGCTCTATATCCTGAACGCGCTGCTGTTGTTCTCGGTCACCGCCATCTCGCTGTGGCTGTGGATGGGGCAAGTGGTGACGATCGGCGCGGTTGCCGTTGTCATCGGCCTGGTGCTCAGAATGTGGGGCATGTCGCAGTGGATCATGTGGGAAATGTCGGGCCTGTTCGAGAACATCGGCACGGTGCAGGACGGCATCGCCTCGATTTCGCTGCCGCGCCTGGTCGAGGACAGGCCGGATGCGAAGGAGATCAGCGTTTCCAGGGGTGAGATCCGCTTCGAGGACATCCGCTTCCACTACGGCAAGCAGAAAGGCGTCATCGAAAACCTGTCGCTGGCGGTGAAGCCGGGCGAGAAGGTCGGCATTGTCGGCCGCTCGGGCGCCGGCAAGTCGACGCTGGTCAACCTGCTGCTGCGCTTCTACGATTTGGAAAGCGGCCGGATCCTCATCGACGGCCAGGAGATCGCCGGTGTGAAGCAGGACTCGCTGCGCGCCCAGATCGGCATGGTCACGCAGGACACCTCGCTGCTGCATCGCTCGGTGCGCGAGAACATCCTCTATGGCCGGCCGGACGCCAGCGACGAAATGCTTGTCGAGGCGGCGCGGCGGGCCGAGGCGCTGGACTTCATCGGCGGGCTTGCGGACCACAAGGGCCGCAAGGGTTTCGACGCCTATGTCGGTGACCGCGGCGTCAAATTGTCCGGCGGCCAGCGGCAACGCATCGCCATTGCTCGCGTTATGTTGAAGGATGCTCCAATACTTATCCTTGACGAGGCGACGTCGGCGCTGGATTCCGAGGCGGAAGCGGCCATCCAGGAGAACCTCTACAAACTCATGCAAGGCAAGACCGTCATCGCCATCGCCCACCGGCTGTCGACCATTGCGGCGATGGACAGGCTTGTGGTGATGGACCAGGGCAGGGTCATCGAGGAAGGTTCGCACGAGGACCTGGTCGCCAAGGGCGGGCTCTACGCGCAGCTCTGGCAGCGCCAGTCGGGCGGGTTCCTGCTCGAGGACATCCCGGCCGATGTCGCCAACGACGTGATCGCAAAGGGGCAAGCCGCAGAATGATGGCCGCCGCATGATGACAGCCATCTATCGCTGGTTCGAGAACTGGGTCTATCCGTTCAGGGAGCCGGCGAATCTTCGGCCACCGTCGAGCGTCGGCGGATTTCTTTGGCACTATGTAGGCCAGGCGAAGTTCGCCTTCTTCGCCATGCTGGTCATCGGCGGCATCGCGCCGCTGGTTGAGGCCGGCCTGTTCTACTTCGTCGGGCGGCTGGTCGACATCCTCGACCAGCTTCCCGGCGAGCGCAGCTGGCATGCGCTGTGGGCCGCCGCCGGCCCCGAGCTGGTGTTCATGATCGCGGTGGTGCTTGTCATCCGCACCGTCGTCGTCGGCCTGTCGGCGCTGGTCGACGAGCAGACGATCACGCCCGGCTTCTACAATCTGGTGCGCTGGCAGGCGCACCGGCACGTCTCGCGCCAGTCCTATGCCTTCTTCCAGAACGATTTCGCCGGCCGTATCGCGACAAAGGTCTGGCAGGCGGGCCAGGCGACCGGCGACCTGATGGAAAGCTTCATCGAAGTCATCTGGTTCATGCTTATCTACACGGTGACGACACTGGCGTTGGTCGCCAGCCTTGACTGGCGGCTGGCGGCGCTGGTGGTGATCTGGATCGTGGCCTTCGGCTGGTTGGCAAAACTCTATCTGCCGGCGATCCGCAAGAATGCCGAGGCCACGGCCGAAGCAGGCTCGATGATCAATGGCCGCATCGTCGATTCCTATTCCAACGTGCAGACGCTTAAGCTGTTCTCGGCCGATGGCGACGATCATTACATCCGCAATGGCTTCGACATCTATCTCGACGCGCTGCGGCCCTTCACCCGCCGGCTCACCGGCGTGCGGATGGCGCTGACGACGCTGTCGGGGATCGTGATCACGGCGATCGGCTGTTTTGCCGTCTATCTCTGGGTGGAGGGCTCGATCACCGTCGGCGCCGTCGCCTTCACGCTGTCGCTGGTGCTGCGGCTCAACATGCTGCTTGGCCGGGTGATGATGCAGCTCAACGGCATTCTTCGGAACCTCGGCGTGCTGGAGAACTCCAAGGCGCTGATCTCGCAGCCGCTCGGACTTGTCGATGCGCCCGATGCCAGGGAGCTCGTCGTCGCCGGCGGGCGTATTGACGTGAAGAATGTCGAGTTCCACTACGGCAAGGGGTTCGGCGTGCTGAACGGCATCGACCTCGTCGTCAAGCCGGGCGAGAAGGTCGGGCTGGTTGGGCCGTCGGGTGCCGGCAAGACGACGCTCGCCAATCTGATCCTGCGGCTTTACGACCTCGAGAGCGGCAAGATCCTGATCGACGGACAGGACGTCGCCGATGTCACGCAAAATTCGCTGCGCGCCAATATCGGCGTCGTCAGCCAGGACACCGCCCTGTTCCACCGTTCGCTGCGCGACAACATCAAGCTCGGCATGCCTGACGCGACCGACGCCGAGGTGATCGCGGCGGCGAGGAAGGCCGAGGCGCATGACTTCATCCTGGGCCTGCGTGATAACAGGGACCGCGCCGGCTACGAAGCCTTTGTCGGCGAGCGCGGCGTGAAACTGTCGGGCGGCCAGCGCCAGCGGGTGGCAATCGCGCGCGTCTTCCTCAAGGATGCGCCGATCCTGATCCTCGACGAGGCGACCTCGGCGCTCGATTCCGACATCGAGGCGGCGATCCAGGAGAATCTCACCCGGCTGATGGAGAACAAGACGGTCATCGCCATCGCCCACCGGCTGTCGACGATCGCCGCCCTCGATCGCCTCGTCGTGTTGGACGGCGGCCGCATCGTCGAGCAAGGCACGCATGACGAGCTGGTGGCGCTCGACGGGCTTTATGCGCGGCTGTGGAAGCGACAGTCCGGCGGCTTCCTCTATCACGAGGAAAGCGTGCTCGAAGAGACGCGGCCGGCGGAGTAGGCGCATGGGTGGATCGCCAGAGGTCGGCCCAGAGATCGGCTATGTGCTCAAGCGGCTCCGGCCAACCACGCCGGCCTTCGACAGGCTGAAGGACGAGAGCCGGCTGGAAGGCTACTGGATGCTGGTGCGCCTGGCGGACAGCTGGGCAGGCGGCCGCAACAAGTTCCTGAAGCGAGGCGAGGCGCTTTACGGGGCATGGCACGGCCGGGACCTCGCCGGTGTCTGCGGGCTGAACATCGATCCCTATGTCGAGGGCAGGGAGCAGGGCCGGGTCCGGCACCTGTTCGTCAGCGCGCCTCACCGCCGTGCCGGCCTTGGCCACATGCTGGTCGAGACCGTCATCGATCGGGCCCGCCAGTATTTCAGCGTGTTGAACACCCGCGCGCCGCCGGCAGCCTTCGGCTTCTACGAAAGGCTTGGCTTTCAGCGCGTGGCAGGCGAAGAATTCGTCACCCACCGCTTGGTGCTCGGGAAGGGGAACTGAAATGTCCTTGCGTCCGCCATCTCATCTTGCCGGCTCTTCGGCCGCCGAAGCCGCCTTCGACGCGCTTGGCCATGAGATCCTGGCCGAGAAGGCGGCGGCACTCGGCCGGGCCGGCCAAAAGGTCGAGGAAACGCTGGCTCGGCTAAGCGACAATGCAGACGAGGAACTGCGTCCCCGGCTTCTCAAGGAGGCTGCCGCGGCCGTGCACGCCTATTTCATCCAGCGCGAACTTTGCGGCCTGCGCAGGCACGAGGCCGTCATCCGCGAGTATGGCATCCCCAAGGCGGTGCTTGTCCGGTTGGGGGCAATGTAAGGATCATTCGAGCCATTCGGTGATGAACTTGCCGTTCTCGTGAATGTCAGTGGTTTCCAGCGGACCCGGACCGAGATTGGTGAATTTGTGCGGTGTGTGGGGCGGCACGATGACAATCTGGCCGGCGGAAGCCTCGATTTCCTTATCGCCGACGGTGAACAGGCCGGTGCCCTGGCGGATGATGAAAATCTCGGTGTAGGGATGGGCGTGCAGCCGCGGGCCGCCGCCTTCATCTGGCAGGTAGTTGAAGATCAGGCAGGAGTTGGAGCCGTAGGCACCGCATTGCAACTCGCCCTTCCAGTGGTCGGAGCGAACGGCCCATTCCTCACGGTCTATGACGTGTGCCATGCCTGGGAAGATAGATCACACCAACGCCCCGTGTCGAGGCAAGCTGGAGTCTCGGATTTTGCTGATATTTCCCGGTTGTTTAGCCGCCCTCTGCGGCCATTCGCCGTCCCGCCGGCCAATAGGGGATTTTGTCCCCGCGACAATCTGCCCTTGTGCCTTCACCCGTCTGGACAAAAACGGGCTTCACGCATAAACCGAAGTCCAAATGCCGGAGGAATTCGCTAGCCTGTTCGCCATGCGCTGTCGGGTTGGCGTGATTGAGCGGGGAACAAGGCTCGGCCACCGGCGCGGAAGAGGCGAAAGGATCAGGCACCCGTGAGCGCAACCGACATCCACGATCCCAATCGTCGAGATTTTCTTTATGTCGCCACGGGCATGGCCGCCGTGGTCGGCGCCGGTGCCTTCGCCTGGCCGTTCATCGACCAGATGCGCCCAGATGCCTCGACGCTGGCACTCGCTTCGGTCGAGGTCGATGTCGCCTCGCTGACGCCTGGTAGTTCGCTGATCGTCAAATGGCGCGGCAAGCCGGTCGTGGTGCGCAACCGCACCGAAAAGGAAATGAAGGACGGCGAGGCCGTCAGCCTCTCCGATCTCAAGGATCCGATCGCCCGCAACGCCAATCTGCCGGCCGACGCGCCGGCGACCGACGCCAACCGCACCACGCCCGGCAAGGAAGCCTGGATGGTGATGGTTCAGGTCTGCACGCATCTGGGCTGTATCCCGCTTGGCCAGGAAGGCGATTTCGGCGGCTGGTTCTGCCCGTGCCATGGTTCGCAATACGACACCGCCGGCCGCATCCGCAAAGGCCCGGCGCCCGAGAACATGGCTGTGCCGGTATTCAAGTTCATTTCCGATACCAAGATCCTTATCGGTTGAGGCAGGGGGATATTTCGATGAGCGAGGGACACTCGACCTACACGCCCAAAACCGGTATCGAACGCTGGTTCGACGCCCGCATGCCGCTGCCGCGGCTGGTCTATGACAGCTTCGTCGCCTATCCGGTGCCGCGCAACCTCAACTACATGTGGACCTTCGGCGGCATCCTGTCGATCATGCTGGTGGCGCAGATCCTGACCGGCATCGTGCTGGCCATGCACTACACGGCCGACACCAATCTCGCCTTCGGCTCGGTCGAGAAGATCATGCGCGACGTCAACTCCGGCTGGCTGTTGCGCTACATGCATGCCAACGGTGCCTCGTTCTTCTTCATCGCCGTCTACATGCACATCTTCCGCGGCCTCTATTACGGCTCCTACAAGGCGCCGCGCGAGTTGCTCTGGATCCTCGGCTGCATCATCTACCTGTTGATGATGGCGACCGGCTTCATGGGCTACGTGCTGCCTTGGGGACAGATGAGCTTCTGGGGTGCCACCGTCATCACCGGCTTCTTCAGCGCCATTCCGCTGGTCGGCGAATGGATCCAGCAGTTGCTGCTCGGCGGCTTCGCCGTCGACAACCCGACGCTGAACCGCTTCTTCGCGCTGCACTACCTGCTGCCGTTCATGATCGCCGGCGTCGTCGTGCTGCACGTCTGGGCGCTGCATGTCGTCGGCCAGTCGAACCCGACCGGCATCGAGGTCAAGTCGAAGACCGACACCGTCGCCTTCACCCCTTACGCGACCATCAAGGACGCGTTCGGCATGATCGTGTTCCTGTTCATCTTCGCCTATTTCATCTTCTTCCTGCCGAACTATCTCGGCCATCCCGACAATTACATCGTCGCCAACCCGCTGAAGACGCCCGCCCACATCGTGCCGGAATGGTACTTCCTGCCGTTCTACGCGATCCTGCGCGCCATCACCTTCAACATCGGGCCGATCAACTCCAAGCTCGGCGGCGTGCTGTGCATGTTCGGCGCCATCGTCATGCTGTTCCTGGTGCCGTGGCTCGACACCTCCAAGGTGCGCTCGGCGGTCTACCGGCCCTGGTACAAGCTGTTCTTCTGGCTGTTCGTGGCCGACGCCATCCTGCTTGGCTGGCTGGGCTCGCAGCCGGCGGAAGGCAGCTATGTGTTCATGGCGCAGATGGCGACGTTGTTCTATTTCGCCTTCTTCCTGATCGCGCTGCCGGTGCTTGGCCTGATCGAGACGCCGCGCAGGCTGCCGAACTCGATTACCGAGGCGGTGCTCGAAAAGAACAAGGGTGGCAGCGGGCATCCGGCGGGCGCCACGGCCGCGCCAGAGACCAAGGGCTGAGCGGTAGAGAATCTAAGGGGATTTGGCATGAAAAAGATTCTCACCTCGCTGGCGCTGATCGGCCTTGTGGCCGCCGGCACTGCGGCCTTCGCGGCCGAAGAGGCGCACAACGCGGCAGCGCCGACGCATTTCCCGATCAATGAGCCGAAGGAGATGAGCTGGAGCTTCACAGGTCCGATCGGGACCTATGACAAGGGCCAGCTGCAGCGCGGCCTGAAGGTCTACAAGGAAGTCTGCTCGGCCTGCCATTCGATGAATTTAGTGGCGTTCCGCACCCTGTCGGACCTCGGCTATTCGGATGCCCAGATCAAGTCGCTGGCGGCGACCTACACGATCCATGACGGCCCCAACGATGCCGGCGACATGTTCGACCGTCCCGGCAAGCCGTCGGACTATTTCCCGGCGCCGTTCCCGAACACGGAAGCGGCCGCGGCCGCCAATGGCGGCGCGGCGCCGCCCGACATGTCGCTGCTGGCCAAGGCACGCGGCGTCGAGCGCGGCTTTCCGCAGTTCGTCTTCGACATTTTCACCCAGTATGACGCGGGCGGCCCCGACTACATCCACTCGCTGCTGACCGGCTACGACCAGACGCCGCCTGCCGGCATGGTCATCCCGGAAGGCACGCATTACAACCCGTACTTCATGTCCGGCGTGTCGCTGAAAATGCCCAAGCCGCTCTCCGACGGCCAGGTGACCTATGATGACGGCGCACCGCAGACGGTCGACCAATATTCCCGCGACGTCGCAACCTTCCTGATGTGGGCGGCCGAGCCGCACATGGAAGCCCGCAAGCATACCGGCATCAACGTGCTGTTTTTCCTGCTGGTGTTCGGTGCGCTGGTCTACCTCGTCAAGCGCAAGGTGTGGGAAGACGTGGCGCACTAAATCGCGCCAAAGCCGCACAAGACTACAAAAGGGCGCCTTGAGGCGCCCTTTCGCGTTTCGCAGGCGGTGATGTCACATGGCCGTCATCGCCGGTAGCGATCCTGCGTCATTCCCACGAAAGGATCGCACCCATGAAGAAATACGCATCGCTGACGGCTGGTCTGCTGCTGCTGATCATCGGCTCGGCCGCCCAGGCCGAAGACGCAAAACCCTTCGTCACCAACAAGGATGTCGACCTGACGATGATCCTGCCGCCACCGCCGGCAAACGATTCGGCGCAGACCAAGGCCGAACTCGGCGAGGTGCTGGCGCTGCAAGTGACGCGCACGCCCGAGATGGTGGCCAGCGCCGTTGCCGACTCCGAGGAGAATGTCTGGCGCTTCGCCAATGTGATGGGGCCGAATTTCAACAAGGAGAAGCTGCCGAAATTCAGCGCCTTCTTCGACCGCGTCGTCGAGACCGAAGGCGCTGTCGTCGATCCGGCCAAGGATGTCTGGAAGCGCCCGCGTCCGCACCAGCTCAGTGATCTCGTCAAGCCGGCGGTCAAGCTGTCGAGCTCAGGTTCCTGGCCATCCGGCCACGCCACGGTCGGCACCATGATGGGCATCATCCTGGCCGACATGGTTCCGGAGAAGCGCGCCGAGATCATGGCGCGCGCGGCCGAATACGCCCACAACCGTGAGGTTGGCGGTATCCACTATGCGTCCGACGTCGAGATGGGCAAGATTTCCGGCAGCGTCATCGCCGCGGTCCTGCTCAACCGGGACGACTTCAAGGCTGAATACGAAGTGGCCAAGGCCGAGCTGCGGGGCGACCTCGGCATGTAAGTCCTAAAGCGCGTCGCGTCGAAGCGGATTCATGCGACGCGCTTTGGGTGCTCTCTGCGTGCGCCAGCCGGGACGTCAGTTTGTCTTAGTTCTAGCGCAGAGGGCTCCAGGGGACTGAAGCCGGCAATAGCTCACTGCGTCGACACTTGCACCGATATTGGAAAGGCAAAGTACAGATTGCAGGCAAGAAGCTCGATACCTCGTTTTCCCAGGCGAGCGAGAGGGTCAGGCGCTTCAACGGCAACAGTTGCGCTGCCTTTGGCCTTCGTCTGCAGTGTGACGAGAGTATCATAGACTACGCGACGCTCGCGGACGGATGCCTGCTTCGGATTTTCAGGGTAATAAACCGGGATCGTCAAAATCAGGTAGTCCATCCGACAGCGCGGCGCCGAAATCGCGATTGCCTTCCTGCGCAGAGCGATCTCGAACACGCCGGACCGTTCGTTGAATCCAGTGATCCATTGTCGATGCGTATGCAATTGTCCAAGCGCCTCGCCGACCACGAAATCTGCCGGGCGTAGCACGACCGTCCAACTGGCCCGCTCGGCAGCGGAGCCGGCTGCCAGAGCCCAGCTCAGGAGCGAGGCTGCCATGATGACGATCGGTATTTTCCGCAGAAGATGGGTCATGTAGCGACCATGGTTCGACCGGAAGGGGCGCTTCAGTCGCCCCTTTTTACCCCTATGCGAGAGTTCGGCAAGCCGTCCTTTGGCATAGCGCGGCGATCAAACAGATGCGGATCGAGATCGGACGGGCTATGAAGCTGAGAGGCTGCAATTCGATCGGACAAGTGCCACGCGGGAATCTGCGCTTCCGCTAATCGGTAAAGCAGGACCCAGCCGTGGCGGACAGCATCGGCGCGGAAGATCGCTGCAGCGGCCAGTCCAATCCTTTGCCGGATGCGCTTGTCTCGGGCGTCACATCGCGCTAGCCGTTGTCGGTCGCGCCGGGCTACGATTGGCCCTGGCATCGTTTCACATCTGTCCGCCGAAACTGGATCATCCGGAGCCGCCTTCATGAAACCTTCGCTCGAAGACACGCTGCTGGCCGCGATCCGCACCATTCCGGACTATCCGAAACCCGGCATCCTGTTTCGCGACATCACAACGCTGCTCGGTAATGCGCGCGCCTTCCGCCGTGCCATCGACGAACTGGTGCATCCCTATGCCGGGCAGAAGGTCGACAAGATCGCCGGCATCGAGGCGCGCGGCTTCATCCTGGGTGGCGCCGTCGCCCATCAGCTCTCGGCCGGCTTCGTGCCGATCCGCAAGAAGGGTAAGCTGCCCTTCGAGACGGTGCGCGTCGCCTACAGCCTGGAATACGGGCTGGACGAGATGGAGATGCACAAGGACGGCATTGCCCCTGGTGAGAAGGTAATCCTGGTCGACGATCTGATCGCCACCGGCGGCACGGCGGAAGCGGCGGTCAAGCTGCTGCGCCAGATCGGCGCCGATATTCTGGCGGCCTGTTTTGTCATCGACCTGCCGGATCTCGGTGGGCGCGCCAAGCTTGAGGCGCTGGGTGTGCCGGTCAGGACGCTGATTGGGTTTGAGGGGCATTGAGGCCGCAAATACTGCACGGGAGGCAAGTACGGCGTCGAGCTTGATATCTACGGCCTGCCGGGTCCCCGCTGCTTCGCAGCGTCCCGGCGTTCGTTGGCCTTTCATCGTGCCACTGGCACGATGAATTCGCTTACGCGAACCGGCTACTCACCCACCTTCACCAGCACGGCGCTCTCGAACTCCAGCACCTTGTCGCCGGTCGCGGCGAAAGCCTCGCAGCGCAGCGCCAGCAGCCGCCAGCCGGGGCGCGATGAGATCGGGCGGTGGGAGACCGCCGTGCGCGTGAAGGTGACGGTTTCGCCGGCGTAGACGGGCTTCAGCCATTTCAGGTTCTTGAAGCCGGGGGAGGGGCCGAATTCGGGCATCGGGCCAGGGCCGTTCCAGTTGGCGCCCTCGGCGTCCATGCGGGCTTCGAGGTTGAGTTTCATCCAGGTGGCGGCGGTGTGCCAGCCGGAGGCGCAGAGCCCGCCGAGCACGCTCTTCCTGGCGGCCTCTTCGTCGATATGGAATATCTGAGGGTCGTATTTGCGGGCAAAGGCCTTGATCGCCTCGGGCTCGAATGTGTGCGAGCCGAGCGTCACCGTGGTGCCGATGCGGAAGAATTCATCCAGGGTCATGCGGCATTCCCCGCCGCATCGCGCGTCAGGAACATGACGGAATTCTCAAGCTCGAAGACGCTTTCGCCACGTTGGTTGACCAGCTCGCTGCGCATGGTGACGAAGCCGAGTTGCGGCTTCGATTTCGACAGACGCTTGGCCAGGACAACCAGGTTGCCTCTGATTGTGTCGCCGGCCAGAACCGGTTTCTTCCACTTGACCTGGTCGACGCCTGGCGCGCCCTGGCAGGTGGAGTCCAAAAGGAAGGCATCGCACAGCATGCGCATGAACATGGCGCAGGTGTGCCAGCCCGAAGCCGACAGGCCGCCCAGGATGCTGGCCTTGCCGGCTTCCTCGTCGAGATGCATCGGCTGGGCGTCGAATTCGCTGGCGAACTCGACGATCTCGGCCGCGCTCACCTGTTTGGTGCCGAGGTCGAACGAGGCGCCCTCGACGAAATCCTCATAGGCCCATGTCTTTGCGGTCATGGTCTGGAACCCGGTTGCAGAATGCGCGATCCGCATGGATCGGCGAACCCGGATGCAGGCAGCGCGCGATTTGGTCAAGTCCTTTCTGGTGAGCCAGCCTGAGACCGCCGGCATCAGCGGCAGCGGTCAGAGCCAGCCGCGGCGACGGAAATACCAGAAGGGGAGGATCGCCGACAGGATCATCAGGCCGATGGCGAAGGGATAGCCGAGCTGCCATTTCAGCTCGGGAATGACGTCGAAATTCATGCCGTAGATCGAGGCGACCAGTGTCGGCGGGAGGAAAATCACCGCGGCGACCGAGAAGATCTTGATGATGGCGTTCTGCTCGATCGAGATCATGCCGAGCGTGGCGTCGAGCAGGAAGGAGATCTTCTGCGACAGAAAGGTGGCGTGGTCGGCAAGCGACAGCACGTCGCGCGACAAGGTCTTGATGCGGGCACGGACATCCTTGCTCATTTTGGTCTGGGTGGCGACATGGGCGAGGAAGCCGGCAAGGCGCTGCAACGAGATCAGGCTGTCGCGGACGGACGAGGCGATGTCCTCCTTGCGGCCGATGGCTTTCAGCAACTCCTGGAAGTCGCGGTTGCGTTTCGACACCTTGGTCGAGCGTGCCTCGAAAATATCGCGCGAAATCGCCTCGATGTCGCGGCCGGCGCGCTCGAGGATGTCGGCCAAACGGTCGACGATCGCTTCCAGTAGGCCGATCAGGATAGTATCGCCGCTGGTGCAGCCGGTCGCCACCTTCTCGGCGCGCAGCGGGAAGGTCTTGAAGGCCTTCGGTTCATGATAGCGGATGGTGATCAGCCTCTTGCCGGCAAGCGCGAAGGTCACCGGCGACATCAGGGGATCATCGACCTCGGTCTGGGCCGGCAAAGTGGCGGTCATGAAGTAGGCGCCGTCCTCGATGTAGAGACGGCTGGAAATCTCGATCTCTTCCATCTCCTCGCGGGTCGGGATGGCGACGCCGAGCCAGCCTTCGATGGTGGCTTCTTCCTCCTTGGTCGGACTGATCAGGTCGGCCCAGACGACCCTGTCGCCATCGGCCAGCAGGTCGTCGACGACGCGCAGGCGGTCATTGTCCACGACAAATGCCTTGATCATCGCCAGATCTCCCCTGCCAGATAAGGTTTGTTCAGATTGACGCTGGTGTCGGATTGCGCAGCGCTTCGTCGCGTGCGCCGAGCGTGTGCCTGCCGCTTAGACCTGTGGCATGACAAAATCAAGACAAGCCCGGATCGGGCGGGCCGGCGTCGGCCGCTCAGAAAAACTCGTCGAGGAGCCGGTACCAGGAAAGCTTCGCCGGCTCTGCTTGCGGTGGCCCGTAGCGTTCGAGAAAAGGCTCTATCCAGGTCTCGCCGATGTTGTAGCGGATGCTCCAGCAGGCGAGCGCCAGATCCTGGTGGCGATCGGCGACGCCCAGCCGGCCGCAATCGATGAGACCGCTGAAGCGGCGCTCTGCCACCATGACATTCGGCAGGCAGGCATCGCCATGGGTGACGACAAGATCCTCGGTTGTTGGCCTCAGCGCCTCAAGCTCGGCGAAGGCTTTTGCGGCGGTCCAGCCCTGCCTCTCGTCGTCGAAATCGCTTTCGTCGACTTCGCCGGCCTCCATGCGGACCCGCGCCGCTGCGATCCGCCGGTCAAGGCGATGGTCGAAGGGACAAGAGCCGATATCGAGTGCATGCAGTTCGCGAAGCGCACTGGCCATGATGTCGATGACATCAGCCGGATCGATCGGCGCCGAAGCCAAGTCCTTGCCGGCAACGGCCGACATCAGCAGCCAGTCGTGACCGGCATGGCTTTCCCAAGCGATTACATCAGGGCAAGCGATGCCTTGTCCGGAAAGCCAGCGCAGCCGCGCGGCTTCGCCGGCGAGTTCGGCAAAGGGACCGTTGCGCTCGCATTTCAGGAACAGGGCCGGCTTGCCGTCGGCCACCAGCCGGAACACGCCGGCCTGTGATTTGCCGATGGTTTGCCGGTGCCAGCGATAGGCGGAGAGCAGCCGGCGCAGTTCATGCGGCAGATCGATTCCAGGGAGTGGCTGGATATCGTCGGCCGCTCGCTGCATCAGGTGTTGAACTTGAACAACAGGACGTCGCCGTCCTGGACGACATATTCCTTGCCTTCGTCGCGCGCCTTGCCGGCTTCCTTGGCCGCCACTTCGCCGCCCAGCGTGATGTAGTCGTTATAGGCGATGGTCTGGGCGCGGATGAAGCCGCGTTCGAAATCGGTGTGGATGACGCCGGCGGCCTGCGGGGCCTTGTCGCCCTTGTGGATGGTCCAGGCGCGCGTTTCCTTCGGCCCGGCGGTGAAATAGGTGATGAGATGCAAGAGATCGTAGCCGGCGCGGATGACCTTGTTCAGGCCAGGCTCATCGAGCCCGAGCGAGGACAGGAATTCCATCTCTTCCTCGTCCGAGAGCTGGGCGACTTCGGCCTCGATCGCAGCCGAGATCACCACGGTGCCGGCGCCCTGCGCGGTGGCCATCTTTTCCACGGCCTGGGTGTGCTCGTTGCCGGTGGCGGCGTCGGCCTCGGCGACGTTGCAGACATAGAGCACCGGGTGCGAGGTCAAAAGGTTCAGCCCCTGCAGGATGCGCAGATCCTCGGCCGAGATGCCCTTGAGCAGGATGCGGGTCGGCTTGCCGGCCTGCAGCAATTCGAGCGCGGCTTCCATCATCGGCAGGACGGTGGTGGCTTCCTTGTCCTTGGTCGAGGCCCGCTTGCGGATCTGGACGATGCGGCGCTCCAGGCTGTCGAGGTCGGCGAGCATCAGCTCTGTTTCGACCGTCTCGGCGTCGGCGACGGGGTCGATGCGGCCCTCGACATGGGTGATGTCGTCATCCTCGAAGCAGCGCAGCACATGCACGATGGCGTCGACCTCGCGGATGTTGGCGAGGAACTGGTTGCCCAGCCCTTCACCCTTGGAGGCGCCGCGCACCAGGCCGGCAATGTCGACGAAGGAGATGCGGGTCGGGATGATCTCCTTCGACTTGGCGATCGAGGCGATCTTCTGCAGGCGCGGATCGGGCACCGCCACCTCGCCGGTGTTCGGTTCGATGGTGCAGAACGGATAGTTGGCGGCCTGCGCCGCCGCCGTCCTGGTCAACGCGTTGAAGAGCGTCGACTTGCCGACGTTGGGCAAGCCAACGATGCCGCATTTGAAACCCATGGTGTCGGTCCTATCGGGAAAAGCGAAAGTTGATGAGGGCTATGGGCGATAGGGGTGATCAACGTCAAGCCCTGTAAGGCCGCATGCGTGCGCGCTCAGTCCTTGTTGCCGAACAGTTTCTTCAGCATGGCGGCCATCGGCCCGGATTCCGGCAGTTTGGCGGGCGCCTGCTGCGGGCGTGCCTGGCGGATGTGGCTCTGCTGTTTTGGAACCTGCTTTTGTGCCGGTTTTTCCGGCTCGGGCGCCGCCTTGGCCTGGACGGCAAGGGCGGCCTTGTTCATGAAGCCGGATTCGTCGCCCTTGACGATCATCGCGGCGTTGTCGGCGATCGCGTCGAGCAAGGGATCGAGCCATTCGCGGTCGGCCTTGGCGAAGTCGCCGAGCACATGATGCTGGACCATTTCCTTGACGCCGGGATGGCCGACGCCGATGCGCACGCGGCGATAGGCGTTGCCGACATGGCCGTCGATCGAGCGGATGCCGTTATGACCGCCAGCGCCGCCGCCGGTCTTGATGCGCAATTTGCCTTCGGCAAGATCGATCTCGTCATAGAAGACGGTGAGCGCGGAAAGGTCGAGCTTGTAGAAGCGCAGCGCTTCGCCGACCGACTGACCGGACAGGTTCATGAAGGTCTGCGGCTTGATCAGGACGATCTTCTCGCCGCCGAGCGTGCCTTCTGAAATCAGGCCCTGGAATTTCTTCGACCAGGGCGAAAAGGAATGGCGGCGGGCGATGGCGTCCGCCGCCATGAAACCGACATTGTGCCGGTTGCCAGCGTATTTCGCGCCCGGATTGCCGAGTCCTGCAAACAGCAGCATCGTCAGCTCCGGGCGGAAAAGAGTTACTTCTCTTCGGCGGCAGGAGCCGCTTCAGGTGCAGCCGCTTCGACCGTCTCTTCCGTCTCCGGCTTCATTGCCGAGGAGCCGGCAATGGTCGCGATGGTGAAGTCGCGATCGGAGATGACCGGCTTGACGCCGGCCGGCAGCTTGACCGCCGAGATGTGGATCGAGTCGCCGATGTTGGTGCCGGTGAGATCGACGGTGATGAATTCCGGGATCGCATTGGCCGGGCAGTGGAACTCGACTTCGTGACGCACGATGTTGAGTACGCCGCCGCGCTTGATGCCGGGCGACTTGTCCTCATTGATGAAGTGGACAGGCACGTCGACGTTGACTTCGGTGTCCTTGCCGATGCGCAGGAAGTCGACATGGACAGGGAAATCCTTGACCGGGTCGAGCTGGAAGTCCTTCGGCAGGACCTGGATCTTCTTGCCGTCGACATCGATCGTGGCGATCGTGGTCAGGAACCCGCCGCCATGGATCTTGTAGTAGATGTCCTTGTAGGTGAGAGCGATTGCCAGGGGAGGCTGCTTGTCACCATAGATTACTGCAGGCACTTTACCGTTGCGGCGAACTGCACGGGCGGACCCCTTACCGACCTGTTCGCGTGCTTCGGCCTTGAGCTCGTAAGTGTCGTGGCTCATGGCATTTCCTTTCGGTTTGTTCTGGAGCGTTCGCGGTGGGCAGTGCGCCTGGACCGTAAACGTCGAAAGCCGCCGGGTGAGGCGGCCTTCCGCCGCGTTGCCTCCAAGGGTGTCTACGCGGGTGGCGGCTCTATAGCGGAAGGTGGCCACAGGTGCAAGCGGTTGGGCTGGCCATGCCTGCGGGGGCAACGAACGATGGCAGCCATCATTGCCACGACATAAGTTTGGACAACCAGCGGCGGAGCTTTTGGGTCAAAGTGCGTTTGGGCCGCGCTCGGTAGCTGATCTGCACGCGCCAGTCCGGAATATCAGTCCCGGATTCCGGGCTCGCCGCCTTCCGCGCCAGCCATGTCACGTCGACAGGCGCGCATCCATTGGCCAGCAACCGGTTGGTGAGCATCTGCTCATTGAGAATAGCCCGGGCCTTGCTTTCGAAAAACGGCAGCGTTTCAGGCGTAAGATCGAACCTTGAATGCCAGACCGGCCCCTTGCCGTCTCCGTTGCCGGTGAGCCAACGCAGCAAAAACTGCTGATACCCCTTTGAGATCGGAGCGTCATCACGGAAGGGCTGCCGGGGGTTGCCGCTGAAAATCGGCGCGTTCCAGCCGACGCTGACCAAAGATCCCAGGCCGCTGAGTTGCTGCGGCTGCATCAGGATGAACGAGCTGCGGAGCCAGACTTGCGAAGGGATTCCGAAAATCGAGATGGCCTCGCCGTGAAAATCGATGCGGCCCAGCGCCCCTTGCAAGTCAAGGAACGACCGCAACAAGCCGCCATCCATCAATTTGAGATGGTCAGATGCGGATGCCGCGAAAGCCGAAGTGGCCAAGTGAACGAGATCATAGTGATGAAGTTTGGCGCCGGTATGATTGATACCGCGGTCCCACGCGGAGAACTCCCAATCGTCGTTCGACGCGCCGATCAGTTCGACCCCGCAGTCGAGATCGGAGCCGTGACCGACTGGCAGCGCATTGTCGATCACGAGCATGCGATGCGCAACGTCCGGCATCTGCTCGGCGAACATAGCGCGCAAGTCCTGCCAGGCGGTCGGATACTTCTCGGTTCCGTGACGCGCCATCAGGGTCAAAACACGAAGCGGCTGCAAGTGCATGGCGGATCCAGGCGCGCCGGTTTCCGGCGTCAACGCCTTCTTCCCGTCAAGCGCGAGCGGATCTTTTTCAAGGTCTTTTTGAGACGGGATGGCTGCTTCGGTCGAAGCTTCGATCCGGCGGCTTGCGCCGATGTTCGACGGCGGTCGGATCTCAACGGGTCATGAAATGCTGCCATCTCCTTGCGGACGGCGGCGAATATTGCCGCTTCCTCAGGCCCGCCGGGAGTCTCCCAGAGCTTCGCCCGTTCGGCAATATCGTAGGTTGCCTCCAATTCCGAGCAGACGGCGGCGAATGCCGCGTCGCCATCAAGGCCATCCTGTGCTTCCCACAGTTTTACCCGGTCCACTATATCGTAGACCGCCCGCAGCAGCGCGGTGGCGACAACGTAGTCCGACCGCGACCTGGACTGAGCCAGCCAGTACGCTATGCGCTTCTGCCCGAAAGTCTCCAGGGGGGTGCTGGCGTCGAAGAACGAGACCCTGTCTCGCTCGCTCGTATAACGATTGGTTTTTTCAATCCATTGATGCGCATCCCGATGCGACAAATTGTGGATGCACACGCCTCCATCATGCGGGACATCGCAGACCTCGCCCGTTATTCGTCCGACCTCTTCATGCAGCGTCGAAACGAATTCCGCAGCGCCACGGCGAAAGGCGCGCACATTGTAGGACGGCCAGTAATAGGCGCCATCGTCGTGGCGTCCCATAATGTATTCGCGCTTGGGGAAGCGAAACACGCCAGCCGGGTGGGAGCCGACATTTTCCCTTATCCAGCGAATGGCTTCGACGCTGAGGCATTCGTCATGATCCAGATAGAGTATGAAGTCGTGCGAACAGGCGTCGTAGGCGACGAACCGCGTCTCGGTGGGCAAGGGCGACCACGGCACGGAGATGACTTTGTCGGCAAAGCCGGCCGCAACAGCAGCGCTACCGTCGGTGGATGATTTGTCGACGACAATGAGCTCATCGACAAATCGCAAGGAACGCAAGCAAGTCTTGAGAATTTCTCCGCTATTGTAGGTTATGACGAAGCCGCTTATCTTGGGGCTGTTGACACCCATACATCTCACCTTTGCCGAAGCATTGCCCGCACTGTACGCTATAGCAGAATAGAGAGCCTATGGGTCAACTCCCCGCGGCTCACCATGCTCAATTTCCTTTTGTGCCAGCCTGCACATTAGAGGGCGAACCAAGGAAGCATTTCGATCCCATTTGATGGCAAGCCCGTGCAACGAGCGCCGCGATTGGCTGGCCCGCACTCGCTAAGCCAATCGACGTTGCCATGACGCAAGCTCAATCCGCTTTGGCGCTGCATGCTCCCCGCGAAAAGGCGGTGCGATTGATTGATGTTGACCTTGGCGCCGCGCGAGCGCCCTTCAAGCCGCGCCCGGGGCTGTTCACCACGGTCGCTGTGCCCGGTCGGTCGGCTTGGGGTCGCGGCATTCGTACGCGCCGGCCCCGGGGCGGCTGAATGCCATGCCGCCCCAGACCCGACCAACCTCGCTAACTGAGCTGCCCCGCGGCTTGCGAGATGAGCTGGGTGATCTCACGAGGGTGAGAGATCAGCGACAAATGGCTTGCCTTCACCTCGATGGTCTTGGCGTTCATGCGTTTGGCCATGAAGCGCTCGAGATCCGGGTTGATGGTGCGATCCTCGGTCGAGACGGCATACCAGCTTGGCTTCGAGCGCCAGGCCGCCTGGGTTGTCTTTCCGGAGAAAAGCTTGTCCGAGATCGGTCCCTGGACGGCATAGAGGATACGCGCCTTCTCGCGCGGAATGCCACCGGCGAAATCCCGCAGGAAAGCCTCCTCGCTGAGCTTGCCATAGCCTGCGGACCAGACAAGGCCCGCCGAGGCGGGCGGCGCCGCAAACGTCTTGGCGAGCGCCGTATAGTCTTCACCGGCATCGGGCGCGCGCGCCGCGACATAGACGAGCGAGGACACCTTTGGATCCATTCCTGCCTCGCTGACGATCATGCCGGCAAAGGAGTGCCCGACAAGGATCGTCGGTCCATCCTGGAGAGCGATCGCACGGCGTGTTGCCTCGACGCCTGCCTCCAGCGTGGTCAGCGGGTGCTGGACGACGGTTGCGTTGAGACCGGCCTGCTGCAGCAGGCCAACCACCTCCGACCAGCACGAGCCATCCGCATAGGCGCCATGGACCAGGACGGCGTTGCGGACCCCGGGGCGGACCTCAGGGCGGACCTCGGGACGAACCTTGGGGCCTGTCTGGGCCTGCGCCTTGGCGGAGCCGGCCAGTATGCTCGTCGCCACCCCGGCGACGAGCGCGGTGGAAAAAGTACGCCTATTCAACATGATCGTGGATTCCTTGAGAGGTTGGCGGATCGCGCCCGGATTTCCGTTGGACACGCCGCAAATGCTTTGCCCGGCGCCTATGCCCAGTCTTCGCGGCTCACTGAGCCTGCGTTACAGCCGTCACCGCTTTGTGATGGGATCTCTCGGAGCAACATGGTCATGAGCGCCGGCGTTCGAGCGTTCGCGCATGGTCGCGGGCGATCACGGTCGACGGAGGGGCCGTGGTCGTCGTGCCTGAATCGCCTCGAGGCGGCCCCTAGAGACCTAGAGAGGCCTTGAAACCAAAAAGCTCGTCGTCGGTGATGGCGACCACGTGCTGCGGCTCGGGGTAGGCGCCTGTCTTCACGTCGGAGATGAACTCGCGATAGGCGGCGATGCGCTCGCGCTGCAGCCGCTCAAATTCGGCGGCGAAGTTGCGGTAGGTCTTGGCGTGGCGCGGCTTGTGGCCAGTGGTGTGGCCGAGCACGTCCTCGCTGAACAGATACTGGGCGTCGGCATGCGGTCCGGCGCCCATGCCGAGCATGATCATCGGCGTACTCCTGGTGATCAGTTCAGCGACCCGGTCGGGCACCACTTCCAGCTCGGCGCCGAAGCAGCCGATGGCCTCCAGGCGCTTGACGTGGTCCCACACCGCACGCGCGCTCTCGGCCGTCCTGCCGACGGCCTTGAAGCCGCCGGTCCAGGTGCATTGCGAGGGGATCAGTCCAACATGGGCGACGACCGGCACGGCGTTGTCGCAGAGCGTCTTCTGGATATCGAGCGAGGCGGCGCAGTAGAAGCAGTCGCCGCCGATGCGCATGAAGTAATAGGCGGTTTTCAGATAGTCCTCCGCCGTGACCAGATTGCCGGCGGGGCCGTAGGGAAGCCCGACCTGCACGAAGCAGCGGCCGGCCGCCTCGCGCATCTCGGGCGAGAAGAAGCGGCCCTCGATCGACAGCATGTCGACACCGGCAGCATCCGCCGCCGCCGCTTCTTCGAGCGAGGTGACGTAGAGCATGGAGATCTTCTGGCCGCGGCTCTTCATGGCGCGGATGTCGGCGACGGTTGGGCGAGTGCTCTTGGCGACCATTTTCGTTCCTCAGACGGTGAAAGCTTCGCGGAAGGCCAGCAACGCCGCCTCGGGATCGCCGGAGGCGAACGCCTCCATGCCCACCGGCCCGCGATAGCCCATGTCCTTCAGCGCACGGGCGATGCCGCGGTAATTGATCTCGCCGCTGCCGGGCTCCATGCGTCCGGGCACGTCGGCCACCTGGACCTCGCCGATCCACGGCAGGCAGGCGCGGCACAGTTCGATCAAATTCCCTTCGCCGATCTGCGCATGGTAGAGATCGAGATTGAGGCGCAGGCCCGGCCGGTTGACGCTCGAGACCAGCGCTAGCGTGTCCTCCGCGCGCCCGAACGGCACGCCGGGATGGTCGACCGGCAGGTTCAGATTCTCCAGCGTGAAGGTCACGCCCTCGGCCTCGGCAAGGTCGGCAATGCGGTTCAGCGTCTCGCGCGCCTTGAGCCACATGGCGCCGGTGACGATCTCGCACGGCGTGACAGGCAGGCCGCCATCGCCCAGCCCGGTGCCGTGCAGATTGAGCCGGGCGACGCCGAGGCGCTTGCCGACCGCCGCCGTCTCCTTCGCCGTCTTCAGCAATTCGGCGGCACCTTCGTCGTCGGCCAGCCGGCCGCGCAAATAACCGTTCATGATCGAGAAGGTGGCGCCGGATTTCTCGAGCATTGAAAGGTCGTGTTCGGGCCAGTTCCACAGGCCGACCTGAAAACCCATTTCGGTGAGGCGCTTGACGCGCCATTCCATCGGGCGGTCGCGCCAGAGCATTTCGACGCAAGCCGCAAGCGTAAAGGTATCGGACATGTCAGACCTCGATGTACACGCGGCCGTCCTCGACCTTCGTGGTGTAGGTTTTCAGGTTCACGCAGACCGGTGCGCGCAGCGCTTCGCCGGTCCGGTAATCAAACACGCCGTTGTGCTTCGGGCATTCGATCCTGTGTTCCATAACCAACCCGTCACTCAGATGCACCTTCTCATGCGTGCACAGCCCGTCGGTGCAGAAGAAGGCATCGTCAGGGCTGCGGTAGATGGCGAATGTCCGGCCCTCGTGGTCGAAGCGGATGACGTCCTCTTCGTCGATGTCATCGGTCGCGCACGCGTTGATCCATTTCGCCATTGTCACTCTGCCGTCTGTTCTTTGGTTGGTCGAAAAAGGCGGCCGGCGGACCACGCATTCCGCCGGCCGTGCAGGAAGATGCCCGGGAGGAGGAGATGGGCGTCTTCACTGGTCACGCATGGCTCGCGCCCCGTGGCGCATGCCCGTTGTCGGCCGCCGAGAAGCTCTCGATCTCGGCTTCGAGCTCGGCCATCTGCTCGCCGCCCGCCATCAGGTCGGTGATCGCCTCGCGGCTTTTCTCGCCCTTGCGGAAGTCGGCGGCCTTGGCGCCTCTGATGAGGACGGCGAAGTGGTCGCCGACGGTCAGCGCATGGACGACATTGTGGGTGATGAAGATCACCGCGATGCCCTTGCGGCGCGCCTGCAGCACAATGCGCAGCACATGCGCCGCCTCCTTGACGCCAAGTGCGGCGGTCGGCTCGTCGAGGATCAGCACGCTGGCACCGAAATGCACGGCGCGCGCGATCGCCAGCGCCTGGCGTTCGCCGCCGGACAGTCCGCCGACGAGGCGGTCGCCGTCGTCGATGCGGGTGATGCCGAGCTGGCGCATCTCGGTGACGGCGATCTCGTTGGCCCGCTTGCGGTCGTAGATGGTCAGCGGCCCCCAGCGCCGGGTCGGCTCCGCGCCGACGAAGAAGGAGCGGCCGATGCTCATCAGCGGGAATGTGCCGCCGAACTGGTGCACGGTGGCGATGCCATGGTCGCTGGCGTCTCGGGGGCTGTCGAAGGCGACGGATCTGCCGTCCATTTCCATCGTGCCCGATGTCGGCTTGTGGACGCCGGAGAGGATCTTGATCAGCGTCGACTTGCCGGCGCCATTGTCGCCGAGCAGGCACAGCACCTCGCCTCTGTTGACCTCGAGCGAGATGTCGTGAAGCACATCGATCGGACCGAACGACTTGTTGAGTCCAGTCAGCCTGAGCAGGGGCGGTGTCATCAGCGAGCCCTCGATTTGGCACGTGGTGCATAGGTGAGCGCCATGGTGCGGAAGGTGTTGTTCATCAGCACGGCCGCCAGCAGCAGGACGCCGATGATCAGGCTTGCCCAGTTGGCGTCGAAGCCGGTGTAGAAAATGCCCTGGTTCACGATGGCGAAGGTCAGCGTGCCCAAAACGATGCCGACCACCGATCCGTAACCGCCTGTCAGCAGCACGCCGCCGATGACCACGGCGATGATGGAGTTGAAGATGAAGGACTGCCCGGCGGCCACCTGGGCGCTGTTGTAGAGGATCGCCTGCGACATGCCGACGAAGGCGGCGCACAGGCCGCTGCTCATGAACAGCGCGATGGTGACCCTGTCGGTCGGGATGCCGGCGTTGCGGGCGCTCACCGCGTCACCGCCCATGGCCAGGATCCAGTTGCCGAAGCGCGAGAAATTCAGGATGAAGCCGACGACCAGGATGGCGGCGATCCACCAGAACAGCGTCACCTCGAACTTGCCGCCGAGATAGTCGCCGAACAAAAGCTTGGCGGTGGGGCCGCTCTTCAGCGCGACGCTGGTGCTGCCGGACAGGATGACCGAGAGGCCGAGCGTCAGGCCGGCGAGCGCAAACAGCGTGGCGAGCGTGACGACGAAGGACGGCACCTTGGTGCGGATCACCAGCACGCCGTTGATGAAGCCGACGGCGAGCCCAAGGCCAAGTGCTGCGAGGATGCCGACGATGATCGGCAGGCCGTAGTGGCCCGACAGGATGGCGATGGTCATCGAACTGGCGGGGACCATCGAGCCGACGGAGAGATCGAGATGCCCGGCGATCATCAGCAGGCCGATGGGAAGCGCGATGATGCCGAGTTCCGAGGCGACGTTGAGCCAGCTCGCGGCACCCCCGGCCGACATGAAATTGGCGCCGCCGAAGATCGAGAAGAACACCAGAACGGCGATCATGCCGATCAGCGAGCCGACTTCCGGCCGGCGCACGAGGCTGCCGATCGAGGGCATCGAAGAGTGCGGAGAGGGCGGCGCGGTCGCCGCAGCGACGGGCTCGTGATGGGCTTGGGATGTCATCGAAATGTCCCTGGCTTGAACAATGGGAGCCTGGCACGGCCAATCATCGGCGGCGCGTGGCAGATGATGTCCGGCCCACGGATGGGCCGGACATTCTGTCTGCAGAAGCTAGCGAGCGCCGGCCGCGGCACCAGCCATCGTCGCGTCGACATTGGCAGCGTCGACGATCCCCGGTCCGGTCAGCACCGGCTTGGTCGGCAGGTCGAGCCCATAATTGACGAAGCCGTTCAGCAGCGACACCGCAAGAAAGCCCTGCAGATAGGGCTGCTGGTCGACCGCGAACATCTGGGTGCCGGCCTTGATTCTCTGCAGGCCGGTCTCGTCCATGTCGAAGGAAGCGAGCTTGACCTTGTCGCCGGCATTTGCCTGGTTGATGGCGTTGGCGGCGCTGTTGGCGTCGCCGGCGCTGATGGTGATGACACCATCGATCGTGTTGTCCTTCAGCACGGCGGCCTTGATCGCCTCGGCGACGGCGGTCGGGTTGCCGAAGCTGGACGACGGCAGCGGCAACTGGCTCGATTTGCCGCCACTCTTGGCGATGGCGTCGGCAATGCCTTGCAGCGGTCTTCTGTGTTGGTGGCACCCGGCAAGGTGTTGACGCACAGCACGTTCTTGGCGCCATGGCTGCCGTAATAGGCGCCGCCGCCGAGGCCAGCGGCGTATTCTTCATTGCCGACATAGTTCATGGCGCCGAGCCGCTTGGCCGCGTCCATGCCGCCGGAATTGTAGATGATGAGCGGCACGCCGGCGGCAACGACCTCCTTGAAGGCGTCGTCCATGGCCTCCGGCACCCAGTCGGGGCCGACAATGGCGCTCGGCTTCTGGCTGAGCGCGGTGCGGATCAGCTTGGCCGCGTCGGGGCCGAGATTGTCGTAGTTCTGCGGGCCGAGCCAGGTCACCGAGCCGCCGGTCAGTTCAGCGACCTTGCCGGCATCGTCGGCGCCCTTCTTGACCTTCGACCAGAACGGGTCGTCGGCCTTGCCGCCGATGACGAAGATCTTCGCCCCATCGGCCATTGCCGAGGTGGCCGATGTCGCCGCCACGCCCGCAAGCATGATCGCCGTCAGCAGTTTCGTGATCGTTTTCATTTCATTTCCTCCCGGTTGCCGTCGTCAGACGGGTTTTAGAAAAATTGCATTCATCCGCAGGCGCGCACCTCTCCCGATTGCGCGTTGCGTCGGTTGATCAATGGTTCGCCGCGGCTTTGGCGTTCATGCGTTCCTTCTTTTTCTGGAAGCGGGCGTCCATCATGGCTTCGCCCTCTCTTGTGCCGTCGTGCCAGGTGCCGAACCAGCGATCGAGCGGGATCAGCCGGTCGCCGCCATAGTTCACCTCGAAATATTTGTGGTGCAGGTAATGCGTGTAGGCGTGGCTGTTGACGGCCGTGTCCTCGGTCACTTCCAGCTTGTCGAAGCCGAGATGGCCATTGACGGCGCCGAAGCCGGCGACATGCAGCTGGAACAGCGCGACGATCGGATTGGACGGGATGACCAGGTGCCAGAAGGCGACTGCGTGGTAGAGGAACCCTTCCACCGGATGCATCGACAGCGACGACCAGGGCGAGGGGTTGATCGAATTGTGGTGGACCGAATGGATCCAGCGATAGAGCGGGCCCCAGTGGATCAGGCGGTGGATGAAGAAGAAATGCACCTCGTGGATGGCCGGCGCGACCAGCACCAGAGCGGCGAGGTAGACCGGATGATCCGACCAGCCGACCCACGGCACGTAACCATTGGCAAAGCACCAGAGGAAGACGACTTCGACCACGGTCCACAGCGGGATGGTGATGAAGAACGAGCGCAGGAAATTGTCGAGGTTCTGGCTCTGGAACCAGAACACGTCGGAGGGCGCATCGCCGGGGAATTTGTGGTTGTATTTGAACCGCGTCGCCTGGGTGCGCTTGATGTAATAGCGCAGCTCGAAGATGCCGTAGAAGACGAGGATCGCGGCGGCATTGACGGCATAGAGCCACAGCGCCCAGCCCCAGCTGATGGTCTTCATCGTCTCGACGTCAGGCACGATATAGAACCAGTAGAGCAGCGCGGTTGCCATGTGGCAGGCATTCCACGGCCAGATATAGCCGGGCAGCCACGCCAGGATCTTCGGCGGCCTGGGCGGCCAGTTCCACAACGGCGCGCCTTCGATGCGTCCGTTCGGCTTCCAGTCGCCGCGCTTGTCGCGCACGCCGTATTTGAGATCGTCCATGCAGTTCCTCCACCCGCAACGCCTTGGGATGGGCCGCACGCGCACGCTGCCTCACACCGCCTGTGAGCGGTGGGCGACAACCTGTCTGCGCTGTGCTGCTGCTATCCCTGGACTGGCGGTGCGTCCGCCTTGCTTGCTTTTCCAGAGATAAACATCTTGATCCAAAATGAATCAAGAATAGAATGTTTGTTCCAAATGGATTGTGTCATTCATATCAATCTGGCGCGATGAATGATATTTTCGTATCAATTGCACCAGGCGGATGAGACGAAATGGATCAGAACAAGCGGCCGACGATCAGGGATGTCGCCGCCGAGGCGAATGTTTCGGTGGCCACCGTCAACCGGGTGCTGAGCGGCGCTTGCGCCGTCCGCCAGGGCACGCGCGAGCGCGTCAGGCTGGCCGCCGAGCAGATCGGCTTCTACGGCATGGGCGCGCTGCGCAGCCGCATAGCGGCGGCCCGGCCGCACTACCGCTTCGGCTTCCTGCTGCACCAGCCGGGCCGCGCCTTCTACCGCAACATCGCCGAGGCGCTGCGCGCGGTGGCGCCGGCCATGCCCGACTGCGAGATAGAGCTGTGCATCGAGTTTCTCGACGATCTGTCGCCGCAGAATGTCGGAGCGCGCCTGCTGGCGCTCGGCGCCGAATGCGACGCCGTCGGTGTCGTCGCCGCCGTCCATCCGCTGGTCACCCAGGCGGTCGACGCGCTGCAGGCCCGCAACGTGCCGGTGTTTGCGCTGATCTCGCAGATCTCGGCGACGGGCCAGGTTCATTATATCGGGCTGGATGGCTGGAAGGTCGGGCGCACCGCAGCCTGGGTGTTCGAGCATGTCTGCAAGGCGCCTGGCAAGCTCGGCATCCTCGTCGGCAATCACCGCTATCGCTGCCAGGAAATGAACGAAAGCGGCTTCCGCTCCTATTTCCGCGAGCATGCGCCTGATTTCACGCTGCTCGAGCCGCTGCTGACCTTCGAATCCAGCGCCATCGCGCAGGAGATGACCGAAAAGCTGCTGAACGAGAATCCGGATCTGTCCGGGCTTTATGTCGCCGGTGGCGGCATCACCGGCACCATTGCCGCCCTGCGCTCCACCGGCCGTGCCGGCAGCGTCGTCGTCGTCGGCTACGAACTGATGGAGTCGACCCGTTCCGCGCTGCTCGACGGCACGCTGACCTTCATCATCTCGCACCCGCTCGCCCGCATCGCGCAGGAAGCGCTGGGCGGCATGGTGCGCGCTGTTGCCGGCCCCAATGAGGGCGGCACCTTCACCACCATTCTGCCGTTCGAAATTTATACGCGGGAGAATATCTGACTGGTGGTTGCGCGCCTTCGCAGCATTGGCGCCCGGGAGCGCCTGGCATCGGCTACCCCTGACCGCTGCTCAGCGCATCGCGCAGCGCCTGGATCTGGCGGTTCAGCGCATCAAGCTCAGCCAGCGTCATGCCCGAGCGCTCGATCAAGGTCTCGTTGAGGCAGTTGCACTGGACCAGCAGCGCACGTCCGACCGATGTCAGGTCGACCTGCACCTGGCGCTCGTCGGTCTGGCTGCGCTGGCGTGTGACCAGACCGGCCTGTTCCATCCGCTTCACCAGCGGCGTGATGGTGCTCGATTCCAAAGCGAGCCGGTGCGCGATCGCGCCGACCGACATGCCGTCGGCCTCGGCAAGCGCGTTGAGCACAAGATATTGCGGATAGGTGATCCTCATCTCGTCCAGCATCGGCTTGTAGGTGCGGTTGATCGCCATCGAGGTGGCGTAGAGCGTGAAGCAGAGCTGATTGTCCAACGGAAGAGGCACGACGCATTCCTTGTTTGCCGACTAGAGAATTCGATACCACGAAAAATGATATCGCGATACATATTTCTTGTAGACAAGGGTTTGGAGCTGCGCTAACGATATTCGTATCGCGATATTGTTTATCGCGAAAGCAATCAGAGGAGATTGAGATGGCTACGCAGACAAAGTCCGGTTCCGGCAGCGGCACGATCACCACCAAGGACGGTACGCAGATTTTCTACAAGGACTGGGGAACCGGTCAGCCCATCGTCTTCCATCATGGCTGGCCGTTGAGCAGCGACGACTGGGACGCCCAGATGCTGTTCTTCCTGGCACAAGGCTACCGCGTCATTGCCCATGACCGGCGCGGCCATGGCCGCTCGACCCAGACGGATATCGGCAACGAGATGGACACCTATGCCGCCGATGTGGCCGAACTTGCCGCGCATCTCGACCTCAAGAACGCCATCCATGTCGGCCATTCGACCGGCGGCGGCGAGGTGGCGCGTTATGTCGCGAAGTACGGCTCAGGCGGCCGCGTCGCCAAGGCGGTGCTGATCGGGGCTGTGCCGCCGATCATGCTCAAGACAGCTGCCAATCCCGGCGGCCTGCCGATCGAGGTCTTCGACGGCTTCCGCGCCGCCCAGGCAGCCAACCGCGCCCAGTTCTTCCGCGACGTTCCGGCCGGTCCGTTCTACGGCTTCAACCGCCCAGGGGCTGAAGTCTCGCAGGGCGTCATCGACAATTGGTGGCGCCAGGGCATGATGGGCGGCACCAAGGCGCATTATGACTGCATCAAGGCCTTCTCGGAAACCGACTTCACCGAGGATTTGAAGGCGATCGACGTGCCGGTGTTGGTCATGCACGGTGACGACGACCAGATCGTCCCGATCGCCGACGCGGCGCTGCTGTCGATCAAGCTGCTCAAGAAGGGCGAGCTCAAGGTCTACAAGGGCTTTCCGCACGGCATGGCGACTACCCATGCCGATGTCATCAACGCCGACCTGCTGGCCTTCTTCAAGGCGTAAGGCTTTCCGCTGGATAGACAAAGCACCCGCCATCTGGCGGGTGTCTTTGTATCCGGGTGTCAGGCGATGCTCAGGCCGCCGTCGATCAGCATTTCCGCGCCGACCATGAACGGGCATTCGTCCGAGGCCAGAAACACCACCGCGTTGGCAATTTCTTCGGCGGTTCCGAAACGGCCGGCAGGCACCAGGCCGACCACCGCTTTCGCGCGCGCCTTTGCCGCTTCCGGATCCAGTCCAAGCTTGTCGTTGAGCGGCGTGTCGATCGGGCCGGGGCTGATCACGTTGGCGCGGATGCCGCGCCCTATCAGTTCGCCCGAGAGCGTTCGCGCCAGCGAAATCATGCCGGCCTTGGCCAGTGCATAGACGTGCGTTCCGGCCATTCCCATATGCGCGTTGACCGAGCCGCTGAGGATGATCGAAGACGGGTTCGAAAACAGCGGAACGAGCGCCTTGACCAGGAAGTACGGTCCCTTGAGGTCGATATCGATGCTCCTGTCGAACGCCGCCTCGGTCGAGTCGCCAAGCGGGCGCAAATCGGCGATACCGGCGTTGAGGAAGAGAGCGTCGAGCTTGCCGAAGGTTTCCCCGATCTGCCGGGCGATGTCGTTCTGGGCTGGGGCATCTCCGGCATCGGCGGCGATGATGAGCACATCGCCGCCCAAGATGTTGCGCGCTTCCTCGAGGCGGCCCGTATTGGTGCCGGTGATGGCGACGCGCGCGCCTTCCTCGATGAAACGGCGCGCCGTCACCAGGCCGATGCCGCTGGTGCCGCCCGTAATCAGTGCGACCTTGCCTTCAAGTCTGGACATATCAGCTTGCCTCTTCTGACTTGGAGCGAAGGCGTTCGCTGATCCAAGCCCTGCCGTCAGGGATAAGGATTCCTAACAGGCTTTTCACCTGGCGTAAGGTGATAGAATCACGAGGGGCGTGGCCGTTGCCACGCCCCTCGTGTCAAATCGGAAGATCAGCTGATTTTAGCTGATTGCTGGCTGAGCCTTGCGGGCTTCCTTCATGTTCGGCAGGAACACCGTGAGCAATCCCAGGAACGGCAAATACGAGCAGATCTGGAAGACGAAATCGATGCCCTTCATGTCGGCGACGACGCCGAGCACGGCGGCCGCGATGCCGCCCATGCCGAAGGCGAAGCCGAAGAAGATGCCGGCGATCATGCCGACACGCCCCGGCACCAGTTCCTGCGCGAAGACGACGATGTTGGAGAAGGCCGAGGACAGGATCAGCCCGATCAGCACGGTGAGCACCATCGTCCATTCCAGATTGGCGTAGGGCAGCGCCAGCGTGAAGGGCAGCACGCCGACGATCGAGAACCAGATCATCGCCTTCTGTCCGTAGCGGTCGCCGAACGGGCCGCCGAGCAGGATGCCGAGCGCCGAGGCGCCGAGGAACAGGAACAGCATCACCTGGGACATCTGCACCGACACCCCGAACTTATGGATGGAGTAGAAGGTGTAGTAGCTGGCGAGGCTGGCGATGTAGGCGTTCTTGCTCAGCACCAGCAAGGTCAGCACGATCAATGCGTTCATCACCTTGCGGCGCGGAAAGGGCGACACGAAGCTTGCCGCCTTGCGGGTGCCTTGCGCGGCGCGCAGCCGGCTGTACCAGCCGCCAACCTGCCACAAAACGAAGATGCCGATCAGCGAGCCGACGGCGAACCAGGCGATGCTGGTCTGGCCGAAGGGCACGACGATGAAGGCGGCCAGCAGCGGCCCCATCGACTGGCCGAAATTGCCGCCGACCTGGAACAGCGACTGCGCCAGGCCAAACCGGCCACCCGAGGCAAAGCGCGCGATGCGCGATGATTCCGGGTGGAAGATCGCCGAGCCGATGCCGATCAGCGAGGCACCGAGCAGCAGCAGATAGTAATGTCCGGCATAGGCCAGCACGACCAGGCCGATCAGCGAAGAGGCCATGCCGTAGGGCAGGGAATAGGGCATCGGCCGCTTGTCGGTGACCATGCCGATCACCGGCTGCAGCAAGGACGCCGTCACCTGGAAGGTGAAGGTCAACAGGCCGATCTGCCAGAAATCGAGGCCGTAATTCTCTTTCAAAAGCGGATAAATGGCCGATAGCAGCGACTGCATGATGTCGTTGATGCAGTGGCAGAAGCTCACCGCCAGGATGACGGTGAAGGCCGTCGCCTGGGCGGAGGCGTGACTGGCGGGCGCAAGTGGCGCGACGCTGGCGGCTGTCGTATCGGTCAAGGGTGGCTCCGTGGTCTTTTTGGCGGGCACGCCCGCAGGCAATCTGGCGGCGCGGCCGCCTTAGGGACGGTTGCCTTATAGGCTGCTTGCAGCGCGACTTCTTTCGTGGTTTGGTCCAATAGTTTCGCAAGTGGGCCATACAAGATGCCGCATGGCAGGGAAATCTTTCGCGCCGGCAATGCCGATCTCGGCCAATTGCATGAGAGTCGCTGGCAATGGCTGGAGGAGGTCGCCGGGCCGGCGGTGGCGTTGCCGACCGAATATCCCGATGGCTACCATGTGCCGCAGCACCGCCACAGCCGCAGCCAGTTGCTGCACGCGCTGGTCGGCGTCGTGCTGGTGACGACGCGGCACGGGCGCTGGATGGTGCCGCCGGACCACGCAATGTGGATTCCGGCCGGCACGGAGCATTCCGTCGAGATGCTGGGCGATGTCTCGATGCGCTCGGTCTATGTCATGCCTGGCGCGATTCCCGGCCTGCCGGAAGGCTTGCGCGTCGTCGGTGTCACCGAGTTGATGCACAGCCTGATCGTGGAATCGGAGAAACTGCCGCAAGGTGGCGAGTTGCAAGGGCGCGGCGGGCTGATCATGAACCTGCTGCTGCACGAAATCCCGACCTTGCCGGAACGGCCGCTCGGCCTGCCGTTCCCGTCCGATCCGCGGCTGGCGATACTGTGCCGTCGCTTCGTCGCCGCCCCTTCGCCGCATGCGACGATCGACGAATGGGCTGATGCCGCGGGCATGAGCCGGCGCTCCTTCACCCGCGCCTTCCAGCGCCAGACCGGCCTGTCGCTGTCGACATGGCGCCAGCAGGCCTGCCTGTTCGCGGCGCTGCCCAGGCTCGCCGATGGCGAGCCGATCACGCGGGTGGCGCTCGATCTCGGCTATGACAGCGTGCCGGCCTTCATCACCATGTTCAAGCGCATGCTGGGCTCCTCACCGCGCGGCTATATGCGTGGCACGCGAGACGGCGAAGGCATGCGGCGGGCGGCGCCCGATGCAGGCACCAGATTGCTGCCGTCAGGAGATTAGTCGAACAGGCTCGACACCGATTCCTCGGTCGCCGTGCGCGAAATGGCCTCGCCCATCAGGTCGGCGATCGAGATGACGCGGATGTTGGGGGCGTCGAGCACGCCCTGCGTCGGCTGGATGGAATCGGTGATCACCAGTTCCTGCAGCTTCGAGCCGCTGATGCGGGCGACAGCGCCGCCCGACAGCACGCCGTGGGTGATATAGGCGGTGACGCTGGTGGCGCCATTGGCCAGCAGCGCATCGGCGGCATTGCACAGCGTGCCGCCGGAATCGACGATGTCGTCGATCAGCAGGCAATCCTTGCCGGCGACGGCGCCGATGATGTTCATGACTTCCGATTCGCCCGGGCGTTCACGGCGCTTGTCGACGATGGCGAGTTGCGCATCGAAGCGCTTGGCCAACGCCCGCGCCCGCACCACGCCGCCAATATCGGGCGAGACCACCACGACGTTGCCGAGTTGCTTGTATTTCGCCTTCACGTCGCGGGCCATCACCGGCACCGAGAACAGATTGTCGGTCGGGATATCGAAAAAACCCTGGATCTGGCCGGCATGGAGGTCGAGCGTCAGAACCCGGTCGACGCCGGCGCGGGTGATCATGTTGGCAACCAGCTTGGCCGAGATCGGCGTGCGGCCTGACGCCCGGCGATCCTGCCTGGCATAGCCGAAATAGGGAATCACCGCCGTGATGCGCTTGGCCGAGGAGCGCATGAAGGCGTCGATCATGATGAGCAGTTCCATCAGGTGATCGTTGGTCGGGAACGAGGTCGACTGCAGGATGAAGACATCCTCGCCGCGCACGTTTTCCTGGATTTCGACGAAGATTTCCTGGTCGGCGAAGCGCCTGACACTGGCCTTGCCCAGCGGGACATTGAGATAACGGGCGACCGCTTCGGCCAGCACCCTGTTGGAATTGCCCGCGAAGAGTTTCATGCACCGTTCCTGGTGGAGGATAGCGAGACCTCACGGACTCGCCTGCGCCCGTTAACCGGGCTTTTAGCGGCCCGCGCCGGTATTGCAAGCGCCGAGATCGGGAATCCGCCGGCTAAACTCAAGAAAGGTTCTTGCCATCGCCAAGGGGCAACACTCCAGCACAACTTGCTAACCCGCCTTGCCGCCAAGAAATGCCGCGAACTGGTCGATGGTCTGGTCGGCGATCGCCTGCATGGTTGCGGGCGAGACATCCTTCCAGCTGTCGGCGCCCCCGCCATTGCCAACCGAAGGCGCCTTCATCTGGCCGTTGATGCGGTGCAGGCGGTTGCCTGCGGGGTCGTAGACGTCCCAGACATAGATAACCGTGGTGTCCTTGCCTTCGGAAATCGCCGAGAAATAGCCCTTCAGCACATGCGTCGCGGTCTGGTCGGCGCTGCCGGCAAGCGTGATGCCACGCTGTTTGGCGCGCGTCTGCAGTTCCGCCGTGAGCGGCGTGGCGGCCTCGACCGAAGCGCCGACGATCGGCGCGATCTGCAGCCGGGTCTTCGACAGGATGGCGGCGCTCTGGGCTGAAGTGAGCGGTGCAGTGGTTGCAGGAACGCCCGTGGTGGTGGTAGGCGCGGCTGGTGACGTTGCGGGAACTGTGGCCGCCGTACTGCCCGGTGCTGCCGGCGCCGAGGTCGCCGGCGGGGTGATGGCGGAAGGTTCGAGAACGTCCTTTGCGTTGGTGCAGGAGGCAAGAGCCAATGCCACAAGCAATGACACGGTCGTCACATGCGATCGTCTCATTTGCCTTCTAACTCCTTGGCGAAGAACGCCTCCCATTATGGATTCACTGTACGATCAAGTCGAGATCATGGCGGGACAGCGGCTTCGGCTGGGATTCGGTGGTCAGGTAGGTGCGGCCAAGCGTCATTGCCGTCTCGGTCTCGGAATCCATGATGATCATGTGGGCGAACAGCGTCATGTGCGGCGCGATCGGCTCGGGGTTGCCCTGATAGAACATCGGCATGTCCATCCAGGACGGCGTGAAGCGGGCGCCGACCGAGTAGCCGCAGGCGTTCAGCCGGTGCTTGGTCAGGCCGTGCGCCTCAATGGTGCGGGCGTGGGCGTCGAACACGTCGCCGAATGTATTGCCCGGCGCCATCGCCTTTTCCACCGCGAGAAGGGCCGCGCGGGCAGCGTCGAACAGTTCCTGATGGCGCTTCGACACCTTGCCGGTCAGCACCGTGCGCATCATCGGCGCATGGTAGTGATGGAAGACACCCGCCCATTCGAGCGTCAGCTGGTCGTTCTTGGTCAGCTTGCGGCGGCCGGCCTTGTAGCGGCAGAGCAGCGCATCGACGCCCGAGCCGATGATGAATTCATTGGCCGGATAGTCGCCGCCGCCGGCGAAGATCGCGCCTTGCATGGCGGCCAGGATCAGCGCCTCGTCGCCCCCCTGCTTGATCAGCGGCAGTGCCGCGTCCAGCGCGTCGTCGGAGAGATTGGCGGCCTTCTCGGCCTTGGCGATCTCGGCCGGGCTCTTGAACAGGCGCAAGCGGCCGACAATTCCGGACGCATCGGCGATCTGGCCGAAGGTCTGCAACTGCTCGTCCAGCCGGCGGCCATTGTAGGCTGTCAGGCCGTGGGTGTCGTATTCGACGCCGATGCGGGCGCCAAGCAGGTTGAGATCGTTGAGCAGATTGCGCAGGTCGACCGCCGGGTTGGCGCCATTGCGGTCGGTCCACAGCACGATGTTGTCGATGATCGAGGTGTTTCGCGCCTGGCGCAGGTCGGCCGAGCGGGTCAACAGCACCATCGAGCCGTCGGCCTTCACCACCAGGCACTGGAAGAAGCAAAAGCCGAACGTGTCGTAGCCGGTCAGCCAGTACATGCTTTCCTGCGCGAACAGCAGGATGGCGTCGAGTTTCTTCTCGGCCATCTCGATCATCAGCCGGTCGCGCCGCGCGTCAAATTCCGATCGTTCAAAATGCAACGCCATTATTCAGTCTCCAAAACGATGGCCGAAACCTGCCGGCCGTAATCGGGCTCCTTGCGGTGCGTGGTGCGCCGGTAGGAGTAAAACAGATCTTCCTCGGCATAGGTGCAGCGGCCGAGGCCCTCGGCGGTCACCCCGGCCCTGGCCAGCCGGTCGACCGTGTAGCGGTTGAGATCGAACATGGCATGGCCTGATGTGGCGGAGGGTGCGAAGTAGCCGATGTTTTCCGCGTCGGCCTCGACGAAGCGGGCAACGAATTCCGGCCCGACTTCGTAATTGTCGGGGCCGATCGAAGGGCCGAGCACGGCGACGATGTTTTCGCGCCGGGCACCCAGGCCTTCCATGGCGGCAATGGTGTTTTCCAGCACGCCCGTAAAAGCGCCTTTCCAGCCGGCATGCGCCGCGCCGATGATGCGCGCCCCGGCATCCGCGAACAGCACCGGGCCGCAATCGGCGGTCGAGGCGCCGATGGCTATGCCCGGGCGGTCGGTGACGATGGCATCGGCCTTCGGACGTTCGCCGGCAAAAGGTTCCCTGGCGACGACGACGTCGGGGGAATGGATCTGCCAGGCGGTCAACAGATGGCTCGCCGGCACGCCCATCCAGGCGGCGACGCGGGCGCGGTTCTCGGCCACCAGCGCCTTGTCGTCATCCGATCCGGTGCCGATGTTGAGGCCCTGGTAGATGCCGGTCGAGACGCCGCCTGTGCGGGTGAAATAGCCGTGGCGGATGCCTTGTGCCTGCGCCTTGTCCAGCAGCGGCGACCGAACGGGTTCCGGTTTGGTCTGATTCAGCATGCGGGCGTTGTTGTCCGTGTGGGCGGTTTCGTCAAGAAAAAGCGGCTGGCGGTCCGACCGCTCTTTTACCGGACGGGAGATTGGGAGGGGCAGCGGTGAAAAGTCAATCCGCCGTGGCAAAGGGGCGGATGGTCACGCCGCGCGGCAACACGGCGAGCACCTTGAACAACTCGCCCATGGCCTGCGGTCCGGCGAGGCGTTCGACATCTTCGGTGATCTTGTCGCGGGCCGTCTGGCCGGCATCGGCGCCAAGTCGGCCGGCACGCTCGAGAATGCCCATGCCGAGCAGGAAATTGCCTTGCGTCGACAGATGGGCATCGAGACCATGAGCGCGCACGGTGGCGGCAAGGGCGGCGAAATCGACATGCGAGGTGAGGTCGGCTTCGCCGGGATTGGCCAGCACATCTTCGTGATTGTGCCGGCGCAAGGCCTGCAGCGTGTCGCCGACACCCGGCTGGAGATAGCCATAGTCGAGGAACAGGCCGGCGCCGCCATGGCGGGCCACGCGTTCGGCAATGGCCGCCATCAGCGCGGTGCGGGCGGGTGCGATCTCGACGACCGCGCCTTGCGGCGCTTCAGCGGCGTCAACGGGCAGCAGTGTCGGGTCGACCGAGCCGGCGCCGGCGAAGAAGCAAAGGGCATTCTCGTCGTCCAGGCTGACCATGCGCTCGCGCCAGCCCGTACCGGCGCGGACGAACTGGCGGATCGGCACGGCGTCGAACAATTCGTTGCCGACGATGAGCAGCGGCTGATCGGGCAAGGTCTCGATGGTCTCGTGCCAGCCAATCGCGAAGGGTGTCGCGTCGAGCGTCTGTTTCTGCACCTCGGTTAGGCGCGGGCTGGTCTCGATCATGGCGAAGGCGGCGCCATTGGCCAGCGTGGGGTCGAGCCGGGACAGGGTGCGCAGCATGTCCTTCATCAGCGTGCCTCGGCCCGGGCCGATCTCGGCGATGGTGACCGGCATTGGCCGGCCAATCGCGGCCCAAGCCTGGTAGAGCCAGACAGCGACGAGTTCGCCGAACATCTGGCTGATCTCCGGCGCGGTGACAAAATCGCCGGCGGCGCCGAAGGGCTCGCGCGTCGTGTAGTAGCCGTCGGCGGGATCGAACAGGCACAGCGCCATGTATTCGTTGACGGGTAGGGGGCCGAGCGCCTCGATCAGGTCGACGATGCGGGTCTTCAGCCGCGTCATGTCGCCTGCGGCTGTGCTTGCGTCACCGGCTTGGCCGTCGCCATCGCCCAGATGCCGGCCAGCACCATCGGCGTCGACAGGATCATGCCCATGGTCAGCCAGTTGGTGCCGAGGAGATAGCCGAGCTGCTGGTCGGGCTCGCGGAAGAACTCGACGAAGATGCGCGACAGGCCGTAGCCGCAGATGAAGGCGCCGCCGACGAAGCGCGGCGTCTTCAGCTTGAGGCGCGAATGGGTGAGGATGCGCAGCACGAGGAACAGTACGATGCCCTCGAGGAAGGCTTCGTAAAGCTGGCTCGGATGGCGGGTGAACGGTCCGCCATTGGGGAATTCGATTCCCCACGGCACGTCGGTTGGCCGGCCCCAGAGCTCGGAATTGATGAAGTTGGCGACGCGCACCAGGCCGAGCCCAACCGGCACGCCCGCGGCCACGACATCGAACAGCGACCAGGTGCGGATGCCGCGCTTGATGGAAAACAGCGTCATGGCGAGGATGACGCCGAGCAGGCCGCCATGGAACGACATGCCGCCTTGCCAGACGGCGAAGATGTCGAGCGGATGCGCGATATAGCGCGCCAGATCATAGAACAGCACGTAGCCGGTGCGGCCGCCGAGCACGACGCCGATCGCCGCCCAGACGATGAAATCGTCGAGGTCCTCCGGCTTCATCGGCAGGATGCCGTCGGGCCACAGTTTCGGGTTGGCGGCGAGCCGCTTGGCGTACCACCAGGCGAACAGGATGCCGACGATGTAGCCGACGCCGTACCAGTGCACCGCCAGCGGCCCGATCTGGATGAGGATCGGGTTGATGTTGGGGAAGGGCAACGAGGCCAGCGGCAGCAGGAAATATTCGTTCAACGGGGAGCTCTCGGTTGCGGTCGCGTTCGGGCGCGGACCATGCGGCAGGGTTTTGGCAGGGTCAAGGCAAGCTGGTTGCCGTCAAGTGTCGCGACGGATCCCGATTGCGAGCCATCGCGCGGTGGACGGTGTGCTCAATCCTTGGCGGCCACCACCTGCCGCAAAGCGTCGTTGATCCTGTCCTGCCAGCCGGGACCGTCTTCCTGGAAATGATCGAGCACGGCCCGGTCGATCCGGATCGAAACAAGTTCCCGGACATTTGGGGCGCTCGAGGCTTCGCGAATGGGCGCTGCCGGCTTCTTGACCGGCTTGAAGGCCGCTTCGGCGGCTTCGAATGGATTTGTCGGTCGGCGCGGGGGCGTTGCCATTGGATTGACCTTGGATTGGAGACGAGCGCTGCTGGACGCGAGACGCGATGAAACACAATAGGCGATTTGGCGTTCTCAAGTACAGTTGGGGCTGTTTGAGAGCTTCCTATAGGCATGGTACCGCTGTGCGCCATAGCAACGCAGAGGCCGCACCGGCCCTCAACGTTCTTGCATTCCGCGCTCCGCGCCACTACGTCATTTCGAGCAAGCGAGGATTTGCCATGTCGACCGGACCGAACCGCATTCTCGATGAATTCGCCAAGCTGATGACCGACGCCGCCGGCGCCGCGCAAGGTGTAAGGCGCGAGGTGGAAACCGCCTTCAAGGGGCAGGCGGAGCGTATCCTCAATTCGATGGACGTGGTGCAGCGCGAGGAATTCGAGGCCGTGCGCGAGATGGCCGCCAAGGCCCGGGACGAGAACAACAGGCTTGCCGCCCGCATAGAGGCGCTCGAAGCGAAGCTCGCCGAACTGGCCGGTGATGCCGCACCAGCGGCGGCGGCGAAGCCCCGCGCAAAAAAATAATCGTTAAACTTTTCCACATAGTGCGATCCCGAAAATCGCTTTGTCGTGAATCGCTTAACGGCATTGCATGAATCTTTGTGACAGCGCCTTTCCACATGCGAATGCCGCAGTGCGAAAAATTGGGCTGTTCACGCGACTCCCGATCAATAGACTGAATTTGTTGCATGATTCGGAGCAGGGTCATGCGGCCGGGCGGTGGGGTCCGGTCTGGGGTCTTTGCGTCGAGAAGTAGTCTTTAGCGCGAAGTAAGTCCTGGCCGTCCGAGTTCTAGATCAGATTGTTCGTCGTGTGTGCCCCGCGGAGCGTGAGGCGCTCCCCCTGAACACAGGAAGCATTCCATGGAACTTCTCGAACTCGAATACTCCCGCGAAATCCATCCGGTGGATGTTATCGAGCAGGTGGCCCACAACAATGACTGGTCCTTCGAACGGGCCGGCGATGATGAAATTTCGATCTCGGTCGCCGGCAGTTGGACCGACTATCACGTCTCCTTCTCCTGGATGGAGGATTTCGAGGCGCTGCATCTGGCCTGCGCCTTTGACATCAAAGTGCCGGAGACCCGCGCGCTGGAAGTGATGCGACTGTTGTCGCTGATCAACGAGCAGATGCTGTTCGGCCATTTCGACCTCTGGGAGCAGGAAGGTGCGATCATGTTCCGCCAATCGCTGCTTTTGGCCGGCGGGGTCGAGCCGTCGAGCCAGCAGGTCGAGGTGCTCCTGTCCTCGGCGCTTGAAGCCTGCGAATGCTATTTCCAGGCCTTTCAATTCGTCGTCTGGTCGGGAACATCGGCCAAGGACGCGCTCGCCGGCGTGCTGTTCGAGACCTACGGCAACGCCTGAGCCAGTAGGGCAGAGACATGAGTTCGAGCAGCGAGCGTAAGCCCGAGATCAGTTTTGCCGATTTCGATCGTGTCGACATCCGCGCCGGCACGATCGTCGAGGCCGAACCGTTTCCGGAAGCGCGCAAGCCTGCCTTCAAGCTGAAGATCGATTTCGGACCTGACATCGGGGTGAAGAAATCGTCGGCGCAGATCACCAAATACTATACGCCTGAAACGCTCATCGGTCGTCAGGTGTTCGCGGTGATCAATTTCCCGCCCCGCCAGATCGGGCCGTTCATGTCGGAAGTGCTGACGCTGGGCTTTCCCGACGAGGAGGGCGCTGTCGTGCTCGGAGCGATCGAGCGCAGGGTGGCGGACGGCGGCAGATTGTTTTAGCGCTTAAGTGAGCCCGATTGGCTTGGATGACGCTAGGTTCCCAAATGTCTCTGGGACCCATCGATCTTTCGGATAGGTTCGGGAGAGATGATAAAGGTTTTGCTCATCCGTGTAGCCCAGAAGCTTGCCTTCCAGCCATTCCAATTGAGAGCACCAGGCCCCGCGACCCATTAGATCGAGCAGAAGCAAAAAGGCCTCCACCCGCCATTCTTCACCCCGGCGGGAATAAAAGTAATAGTCGATGTCCAGTGGGGAGCCATCCGGGAGGCGCCTAGTGAAGGAGCGGATATGCTGCGACACTGTTCCATTGGCGACATAGGTCGCGAAATCCTGGTTGGCCAGCGCATCGGATTTTTCAAAGCCATCCACGCGCTCATGGGCAAAGACGGCAAACGGCTTGGATCCGGCGAGCATCATCTCCAATTCGCGGTTGGTGTGCACGAGATACGGATAAGGCTCGTTTGCCATCCATTCCAATTTCCGTTCGCAGGGACCTGATCATAGCCAGAATGCAATGGGGAAGGCGAGTAGCGCTGTGCGCAGAGGATTCCTGAACCAGGAATCAGTCAGGCCGCCAGCCTGCGCGTCCTACCGAGGGCCTCCTCGACACAGTCGAGAAACATTTCCGCACAGGCTTTCCAGCTGTAGCGCATGGCGCGTTCGCGCGCTTCGGCGCGGTCGACCTTGAGGGCGGCGAGTGAGGCCTCGCGCAGATCGGTCGAGACTGCGCCGCCGATGCCGTCGCCGACAATGTCGATTGGCCCGGTCACCGGATAGGCGGCGACCGGCGTGCCGCTGGCCAGCGCCTCGATGATGACGTTGCCGAAGGTGTCGGTGCGGCTGGGGAAGACGAAGACGTCGGCCGAGGCGTAGATCTCCGCCAGTTCGTCATTGGGACGGTGGCCGAGGAAATGCGCCTTGGGGTACTTCGCCTTCAATTTGGCCAGCTCCGGTCCTTCGCCGACGATCACCTTGCTGCCGGGCAGGTCGAGGTCGAGGAAGGCGCCCAGATTCTTTTCAATGGCGACGCGGCCGACGCAAAGGAATACCGGGCCGGGGAAGCCGAGGTCCTTCCTCTTGTCCGGGCGGAAATGGTCGGTGTCGACACCGCGCGTCCATGGCCTCAGCTTGTTGAAGCCGCGCGCCGAAAGGTCGTCGGCGAGCGACTGGGTGGCGACCAGCGTGCCTTGGCCGGAATTGTGGAAATCGCGCAGCCAGCGATAGGCCCAGCTTTCCGGCACAGGCAGGCGGGCGCTGAGATATTCGGGAAAGCGCGTGTGGTAGCTGGTGGTGAACGGCCGTCCGGCATTGCGGCAATAGCGCCGCGCCATGATGCCGAGCGGGCCTTCGGTGACGATGTGGACGTGGTCGGTCTTGTAGGCTTCGATCAGGCGCGCGACATGGCCAGGCGTGGTCAGCGCCAGGCGGATGTCGGGATAGGTCGGCAGGGGCAGTGTGCGAAAGATGTTGGGCGTCAGGAAATCCACCGCCACGTCGAAGGATTTCAGCGTTTCGGTGAGCCGCTCCAGTGTGTGGACGACGCCGTTGACTTGCGGGCGCCAGGCGTCGGTGACCATCAATATGCGCATGGCGGCCCTTTGCTGGAAAGGTCGACGGTTGCCTTGAGACGATGCCGGAACGGCGACCAGCCGGCTGCCCTCGCTTCGCGCCAGCGCACCCGGGTGGGCACGGCGTCGAAGTGAGGCGGCAAGATCGAATCAACTGTAGTCTTGCGTTTCATGCGCGCTCTTCACCATGATTTCATGACGAGCGGATGAAGCCTGATACCTGGCTTGGTATTTGGGCTTTTTGGGCGCGATGCTTGGGCTTGCCTAGGCCGGCACCTTGATCACCGCGCGCAGGCCGCCGAGCGGGCTGTTGTCGAGGGTGATGTCGCCGCCATGGCTGCGGGCGATGTCGCGGGCGATCGACAGGCCGAGCCCGGTGCCGCTGGCGTCGAGGTTGCGGGCCTCGTCGAGCCGCACGAAGGGCTTGAACACGTCCTCGCGCCTGTCGGCCGGGATGCCGGGACCGTTGTCGTCGACGGTGACGACGAGCGAGCCACGGCCGTGATTGGCGCTGACCTCCACCGTCTTGGCATAACGGAAGGCGTTGCCGATGACATTGGACAACAGCCGGGCGAAGGCGTTCGGCCTGACATGCACGGTCGGATCGCCGGAAAGCGCCGTCGACAGCTTGCATTTGCGCAAGGCAGCCTCGTCGCCGAGCTTCTGGAAATAGGCTTCGAGGTCGAAACGTCCCGGATCCTCCGAGGCTTCGCCGCGGGCAAAGGCGAGATAGCCTTCGAGCATCGACTGCATGTCGTCGATGTCCTGGTTGAGTGCGGCCTTGGTCTCGGTCTTGCCGCCGGCCAGCGCCAGCTGCAGCTTGAAGCGGGTGAGGATGGTTCTCAGATCATGGCTGACACCGGTCAGCATGGCGGTGCGCTGGTCGATCTGGCGCTCGATGCGCTCGCGCATCTGGATGAAGGCAAAGCCGGCGCGGCGAACCTCCTCGGCGCCGCGCGGGCGAAAATCACGCGGCATCGGCCGGCCCTTGCCGAAGCTTTCGGCGGCTTCGGCAAGCGTCAGGATCGGCCGGATCTGGTTGCGCAGGAAGGGGATGGCGATCATCAACAGCACCAGCGAGGTGCCGACCATCCAGATCAGGAAGATGTGGGTGTTGGAGGCATAGGCCTGGCTGCGGCGCACGAAGACGCGCAGCACCTTGTTCTCGAGCTGGACGCGCACCTCGACGATGTTGGAATTGCCGACCGTGTCGATCCAGAACGGTCGGTTGATCTGGCGGGTGATCTCGGACGAGAGGACGTCGTCGAGGATCGAGAAGAACGGTTTTGGACCGGGCGGCGGCAAAGGATCCGGTGGCAACAGGTCGACCTTCAGCTGCATGCGGTCCTGGGCGATGCGGATGATGTTGGCGTAGTCGGCGTCGTGCGGATAGGTCTCGATCAGGTCGATGATGGCGGCGATGTCGCGCACGGTGGCTTGCGACAGGCGCTGCGTCACCGTTGCCCAATGGCGCTCCATGAAGACGAAGGCGACGACCGATTGCAGCAGGATCATCGGCGCGATGACGATGATCAGCGAGCGCGCATAGAGGCGCTTGGGCATGTAGAGCGAAACAAGGCGCCAGAACCGGTTCCAGATGCGCGGCACCGCCTTGAGCGTTCGCGTGGCGCGTGCGCTCAAGCCGTCAGGTCCCGGCCCTTCCAGTTCCGTCGTCGCCATTGGCTCTTTTTCATTTCGTCCGCGGCCAATCGGGCCACGGCCGGTATTCTATTCTACACTGAGCCGATACCCAATACCGCGCACGGTCTGCAGCCAGACCGGGTTGGACGGGTCGCGCTCGATCTTGCGGCGCAGCCGGTTGATCTGGACGTCGATGGTGCGCTCGCCGACCTCGGAATCGTCGCCGACCAGTTCGTGGCGCGGGATGGTCTCGCCGGCGCGTGCGGCAAAGATCGCCAGGATCTCCTGCTCGCGGTCGGTCAGCTTCAGCGCCTCGCCGCCGCGCTTCAATTCGCGCCTGGCGATCTGGAAGGTGTAGGGGCCGAAGACCAGCTGCTCGACCTTGGGCGTCGTCGCCGGGCCACCTCGGCGCAGGATGTTGTTGATGCGCAGGATCAGCTCGCGCGGGTCGAAGGGTTTGGGCAAATAGTCGTCGGCGCCGGCTTCCAGCCCTGAGATGCGGCTGTCGGTCTCCGACAGCGCCGTCAGCATCAGGATCGGCACGTTCTTTTCGGCCCGCAGCGATTTGGTCAGATCGACGCCGGTTTCGCCCGGCATCATCACGTCGAGCACAAGCAGGTCGAAATCGAGGCCGGCAAGCTTGCGCTCGGCTTCGCCGGCATTGCCGGCGACGGTGACGCGAAAGCCGTTCTCGGTCAGATACTGCTTGAGAAGATTGCGAATGCGGGTGTCGTCGTCGACGACGAGCAGATGCGGCGCATCGTCGTCCGGTGCGGCCGTCTGATCGACCCTCTCAGTGCTCTCCATGGCTTTTCCCTGACATTTTTGCGGACCCAACGTCAATCTGCGCTCTCAGTTCCGGATTGACCATCGCTTCGAGGAAGCGTTCCACCAAGGTCCGTTCGGTGGCGCCGGAATCTTCCAATGCAGCACGGATGCGGCGCGACTGTGGCCGCGCCAGCGCCAGCGCCAGCGCACGGCCCTTCGCCGTCGGATAGAGTTCGCGCTGGCGGCGGTCGCGCGGGCCTTGCAATTGCACGACATGGTCGGTGTCGATCAGTTGCTTGAGCACGCGCGCCAGGCTCTGCTTGGTGATCTTCAGCACGTCGAGCAGTTCGGCAACCGTCAGGCCCGGTCGGCGGTTGACGAAATGCAGCACCCGGTGGTGGGCGCGGCCGAAGCCATAGTCGGCCAGGATCTGATCGGGATCGGAGGTGAAGTCGCGATAGGCGAAGAAGAACAGTTCGATGATGGCGAAGTCGATGCCGTCCTCGTCCGTGATCGCGGTCCTGATCGGTTTTCCGGCGGCTGCGCTTCGATCCGTCATCATGTCTCCAGGGGAACGGGAGATTATGTCAGTACTATTGACGTAATTTCCCTGCAATGGTAATTTTTGACAAGCTTTTGGGCGGATTGCGAACGAAAAGGCAAGGCAGGCCGGTTTTTCCGGAACTTCCTGAGTTTGCCAGAGCGCGATTCTCCGCCTACGCTTCGAGACACCGGCCGGCGTCTCCGAACGCATGGCGCGGCCAAAAAGAACACGCAACGACACCAAGATATGCGGGCGGCTGCCCGCGGGAGGTTACCATGGCATCCGTTCCCTTCGATCAGCTGGACGGCTTCATCTGGATGAATGGCGAGTTCGTTCCGTGGGGCGACGCCAAGATTCATGTGCTGACGCACGGTCTGCACTATGCCAGCGCGGTCTTCGAGGGCGAGCGCGCCTATGGCGGCGCGATTTTCAAGCTCAACGAGCACACCGAGCGCCTGCATGAATCGGCGCGCCTGCTCGGCTTCAAGATTCCCTATTCGGTCGCCGAGCTCAACGACGCCTCGACCACGCTGTTGAAGAAGCAGGGTTTCCAGGACGCGTATGTCAGGCCGATCGCCTGGCGCGGCAGCGAGCAGATGGGCGTTTCGGCGCAGAACAACCGCATCAACTGCGCCATCGCCATCTGGCAGTGGCCGAGCTATTTCGATCCGGCGCAGAAGCTGAAGGGCATTCGCCTCGACGTGGCGGAATGGCGCCGGCCCGACCCGCGCACGGCGCCGTCGAAGTCGAAGGCCGCCGGCCTCTACATGATCTGCACCATGTCCAAGCACGCCGCGGAAGCCAAGGGCTATGCCGACGCCATGATGCTCGACTGGCGCGGCCAGGTCGCCGAAGCAACCGGCGCCAACATCTTCTTCGTCAAGGACGGCAAGATCCATACGCCCAAGCCCGATTGCTTCCTCGACGGCATCACCCGCCGCACGGTCATTGGGCTGGCCAAGGATCGTGGCCTGGAAGTGATCGAACGCGCCATCCTGCCGGAAGAACTCGAAGGCTTCGAGCAATGCTTCCTGACCGGAACGGCAGCGGAAGTAACGCCGGTTTCGGAGATCGGCCCTTACCGATTCGAGGTTGGCGAAATCGCCAAGAACCTTATGAACGACTATTCTGCCGCGGTGCAGCCGAAGCACGCGATCGCCGCAGAATAACGATAGTCACAGCTTTTCTCGCAAGCAGGGGCGGTTTTCGAGCCGCCCCTTTTATTTCAGCGTTTCTGCATTTGACTTTCATCCAATTCGGCGTCTCATGATGGTGTCGGCCCGGGAGGCTGGCAGCTATGGAGGGACTAATCATATGGACATGAACACGCTTCTTCCGATCATCATTCAGGTGATTACAGGCATCATCGGCGGTCAGGCGGTCGGTGTTGCGCTTAAGAACGCTGCTATGGGACAGCTGCCCAAAATCCTGGGTGGCGCCATTGGCGGCGTCGGCGGCGCGGCGATCCTCGGCAGCCTGCTCGGTGGTGGCGCGGTCGATCCGGCAGCGGCAGCGGCGGCGACGAGTGGTCTCGGCAGCGCGCTCAACCTCAACAACATCGTCGGCGGCGCCGGCGGCGGCGCGATCCTGACCGGCATCATCGGTGCGGTCCTGGGCGCCATGAAGAAGTAAGCCTGACGGGTCTCAGGTCTGTTCAAATGGGCGGCTTCGGCCGCCCATTTCTGTTTCTAAAGCGACCGACTGTTCGTCTTTCGAGGGGTGGACGCCTTTCACTGGCGCCTCTACATCACCGCGTGAACATCGAAAGGACGATCATGGGTCAGCTCAATGCCGGCATCGTGCCGGTCACACCGTTCCAGCAGAACTGCACCATCCTGTTCGACATGGACGACAAGCACGGCGTCGTCGTCGATCCGGGCGGCGACATCGACAAGGTGCTGGCGGTGCTGAAGGACAATGCGATCACGGCCGAAGCAATCTGGATCACGCATGGCCATATCGACCATGCCGGCGGCGCCATGGAGCTGAAGGAGGCGCTCGGCATCGACATCATCGGCCCACATGCGGCCGACAAGTCCCTGCTCGACAATCTGGAGAACCAGGGCAGGCGCTACGGCATTGCCGGCTCGCGCAACTGCGTGCCCGACCGCTTCCTCACCGAAGGCGAGACCGTGTCGTTCGGTGGCCACGTGTTCGAGGTGCTGCATTGCCCCGGCCATGCGCCGGGCCATGTCGTCTACTACAACCGCGCCGCCAAGTTCGCCCATGTCGGCGACGTGCTGTTCCATGGCTCGGTAGGCCGCACCGATCTGCCGGGCGGCGACCATGCGACGCTGATCGCTTCGATCAAGGACAAGCTGTTGCCGCTTGGCGACGACATCGGTTTCATCTGCGGCCATGGTCCCGGTGGCCGGTTTGGCGAGGAGCGCAGGACCAATCCGTTTCTCGTTTAGGATCAGGGCCCTTGGCACCAAGTCCTAGGGTCAAAACAAAAAAGCGCTGGCCTTGCGGCCAGCGCTTTTTGTTTGGGGCAGGGAAGCCTCAGTTTGCAGTGCAGAAATGCTGTTCGCCGTCATTGCCGGTGAACGTCCCGGTGCGGGAGTTGAAGGTGCGGTAGCGGTCCGAGCAATACTCGTACCAGCCGCGCGTCCACGGTTCGGCATAACGATCGGCATAGACCACCTGCGGCTCGGCGTAATAGCGACGGACCGGGGCCGGGCGCACCACGACCTCACGATCGTAGTAACCGTCACCGTAGTAGCGGTCAGCGTAGGGCGGGGGCGCATCATTAGCCAACGCGCCACCGATCAGCGCGCCGGCCGCGAGGCCAAGTACGCCGGCGGCGATGGCGTCGCCATTGTGGTGGCGGCGGTGATGACCCCAGTCATCGGCGTTGGCCGCGGGCAAGGCCGCAAGCATGGTGCCGGCCACGGCGGCGGACAGCACGGCAGTCTTGAAAATTCTGTTCATCTTGGTCTCCTTCGTACCGGGCCGTGCAGTGTTGCAGGGGATGCGGTCCGGCTTTACCCAAGACTAATATGCGACCGTGGCTGAACGGAGGCTGAACGGATTTCGACCTGCCTGTTCAAAATGGCGTGTTCAAGAGGCCGTCAAAAACCACGCTCGAAATGAGCTGGGCTGCCTGCTGGAGCCGACGGTCTGAGACCGGTTCAGCCGACCGACAGGTTGACGGCCTTGGGTCCCTTGCCGCGCTTGTCCGGCTCGGTGTCGAATGTCACTTTCTGCCCATCTTCGAGACCGGGAAGACCCGACGCCTGCACGGCCGAAATATGGACGAAGACATCCTTCGCGCCATCGTCCGGCGTGATGAAGCCGAAGCCTTTGGCATGGTTGAAGAATTTGACGGTGCCGGTCTGCGGCATGGGAAGCTCCCTTTGATCCCATAAACTCCAGTCTCGGGCCGGCAAATGCCCGAGAGGAAATTTGTCCTTTATTTTAGCGTCATCGGCAAGAGAAAGTTTTGCGGGCACTTAAAGCGCGTCACGCTTTAAGCCCTTGTTATGATGCATGTCGTTGACCCGGAACCGGATCCACTTGCGGGCGACATGCACTGATGCTGCGCTGCGGACATGAAAAAGGCGCGACGAAAACCGCCGCGCCTTTTCAAAAATCTGTCTGCGTGCCCAAGGACCGGGCAAACTCCGAACTTCGTTCGTCCGCCGTCAAGGACAGCGGCGCGCCGATGGTTCAGGCAGCGCGGAGGTTGACCGCCTTCGGGCCTTTGCCCATGCGGTCCGGCTCGACGTCGAAGGTGACCTTCTGGCCGTCGACGAGCGTGCGCAGGCCCGATGCCTCGATCGCGGAAATATGGACGAATACGTCCTTGGCGCCGCCGTCGGGCGTGATGAAACCGAAGCCTTTGGTCGCGTTGAAGAATTTAACGGTGCCGGTCTGGGCCATTGGGGAAACTCCTTCACCCGTTCAGTCTTTGATGGTCCTGCCCGCCACCTGGCGTCGAGGGCAGTTCCCGGTGGTTGCTTCGGCAGTCATGCATTGGCGCATGGTCAAACCCCCCGCCGAAAACGGGGCCGTCAGAGATTCACAGTATCGGGGAAAGGTCGTCCAAAACGTTCCGCTCTCCGGGTCGCAAATGCCCGAACACGGAATTTATCGCACGGAAACGTGAAGGTTGCAAGATAGCGCCGCGGGCCGCCACACGGGGCGCATCCCGACGCAAGAATCGACCGATCTGAGCGTCGACCAGCCGCAAGTAGGCTCGGATTTGGATCGGGTCATCGGCCCACGGACGGGGTCACGCATGGGCCAGGATTGCCTGTAGCGTGAGCGGGCGCCCGCCACGGCTGCAACCGAAATTTCCCGCGCGAAGAGCCGCGAACATGGTTGCATTTGACGGGGGAATGGCGAGGATCGCGGTCGGAGACGGGATCGAGGGAGAGATCAGCATGAAATTCCTGGCGTCGATTTTTTCGCGGCAAAGTCTTGGCTTTTCGCGGCAAGCATTGGTCGCGCTGTGCCTGTCGGCGCTTCTGGCCGCCTGCACCGTCGTCGTCGATGACGGGCCGGGACCACGCCCGCGTCCGCCGCGTCCCGAACCGGAATTCTGCACCAGGCAATACGAACCGGTCTGTGCCCGCCGCGGCGGCGACCGCCAGACCTTCGCCAATGGCTGCCTTGCCGACCGCGCCGGCTACCGCATCGTGCGCGACGGCCCCTGCCGCGGTGACGGCGATGGTGGCGGCGGCGGTGGTGGTGGCGGTGGCGGTGGCGGTGGCGGCGAAGAGCAGACGTTCTGCACCCGTGAATACGCGCCCGTCTGCGGCCGCCGCCATGGCGAGATGCGCAGTTTCCCCAACGCCTGCGAAGCTCGCGCCGCGGACTACCGCATCGTTGGCGACGGACCGTGCTGAGAGGGCGCTACTTGGCCACGCCAGTATAGGCCTTGGCCTTCAAAAGGGTGGCCAGATGGGCGGCGTTTGATGCGGCCATCTCGATCACGCCGGCGACCTTTTCGGGGGTCTTCGGCAGGTCGATATAGTTGACGTCGCCCATGGCTTCGCCAACCCAGTAGACCCCACCATTGGCCGGGATGGTGAAGCCGACATCGTTGAGCGACTGAAAGCACTCGGCATGACAGTGGTGCGCCCCGTCCTCATTGCCGACGATCGCCACCAGCGCCACCTTGCCGGCGGCCGGCATGCGGCCCTTGTCGTCGGTTTCGTCGAGAAAGGCGTCCATGCGCTCCATCACGCGCTTGGCGACGCTGGAGGGCTGCCCCATCCAGATCGGCAGGCCGAGGATGAAGATATCGGCCGCGATGATTTTCTTGCGCAGCTTCGGCCAGTCGTCGCCCTTGCCCATATCCGAGAGCACGCCGGGCTTGATGTCATGATCAAGCGCGCGCACGACCTCGCCTTTCACACCGTGTGGTTTTAGCGCCAAGAGCAGATCGGCGATGATCTTGTCGGTCGAGGATTTCTCCCTGTCGCCGGAGGCTTTCAGCGAGCAATTGATGGCGAAGGCGGTGAGGGGCATTGCGCGGACTCCTGCAAATGGCTGTGCAGGCTCAACGCCGCGAGGCGTGTGCGGTTGCGCCGATGATATCCAGATGTGGTGCCTTAAGCCGGATAAGCCCCATCGGCAGGCCCGGCATAGACCTCGCTGCCATGCTCATCGGAAATGCGCAGGCGGTCGGGGATCTGCGGCATTGCCAGCGTATGCAAGAGTGCGGTGGCGCCCTGCAGGGCGGCGCGCAGGGTCGGCGCTTCCAGCGACACCTTGTCGAGTGTTGCTTCCTCGGCGTCGCGCGACCGATAGAACTCGATGACGAAATTCAAGCAAGCCTCCGTGGCAGAGCACTGCGTGGGCCTTTTGCGTCAGTTCAACGCCTGCTCACAGCGGGGCGATGGGGCGCATGCGAAGCGCCCCCAAGGGCTGTCAGCCCTTGGACTTTGGCTTCAGGCTGCTCTCCGCCTGCTTGACCGAAGAGCCGAACGGGGCGGCGGCCTTGGCCACGATCTTGTCCTTCTTCGGCTTGCGTGTTTCGCGATTGCTTCGCTGTTGACCCTTGGACATGGACTGCTCCTCGTGTGCGCGTGCTGGTTTGGCGTTGTTGCGTGGTCTCAGACGACCGGATTGCCGGCGACAACCGGATTGTCGACCGGTTCGAGATTGTCTTCCGTGGTGACCCGCTCGTAGGTCTCCTGCTCGCTGCGGATGCGGTATTGCGGCGAACCGTCCTTGACCGGCAGCCTGCTCTTGATCTCGAACAGCTCCGCCGTCTTCTGGACAAGGCCGGTGCGGCTCTTCATGCGCACCGTCTGGCCAATCGCGAAAAGGTGCGAGGGCGTGTCGGTGCGCGGACGCGCATTCTGCTGGAAACGGATCATGCTGCATTCTCCCGGTCGCGCTTCAGCGCGGTTTCGAGTTCGAGGTGGTCGATGGCGATAAGCTGGCTGGTGGTCGGGTTCTTCGCCGCCCTAGCCGGCAGGTGAATGAAGGTGGCGACGCGGCGCCAGGCAATACGCGACATGCCCTCGATCAGCTCTTCGTCATGATCGATGTCGTAATCGCCGGCCGGCAACGGTCCCTCCAGTCCACCGAGCGCGAAAGCTGCGGTGAAGTGGGCGATTGAATGGGTGGTGCGGTCCGGCATCCCTGGCCTTCGATTGGTTCACGCCCTTTTTGGCTCACACCTTGGGGCGTTATGCGAAACAGCGGCTTGAAAGCAAAAAAGCGGGGACGAGCCCCGCTTTCCTATTTCCGGCAATCGCTGGAAATAAGCCGCCTTCGAGAGCTGCCAGTACATCCGTGGTCAGCGTTCATCGAATTCGGCCTGATCAGATCAGTTGCAGATTGGCGGCCGACTCGCGGCCCTTGCCGTCGCGCTCCAGTTCGAACTGCAGCTTCTGGCCTTCGGCGAGGCCGGGAAAGCCGGCGCGCTCCAGCGCGCTGACATGGACGAAAACGTCCTTGCCGCCGTCGGCTGGCTGAATGAAGCCAAAACCCTTCTGGCCATTGTAGAACTTCACGGTTCCGGTGGTCATCTGTGTCTTTCGCGAATTGAAAAACCGTCGCACAGCGAAAGTGCCGCGCGTCCGGTATCGACGATTTGGAATGATATTGGCGCGTCGAGAACCTCTGACGCCGCGAGATGCCAATTCTGGCCAAAACGATCTTTTTTTATGTAGATCGTTAAGGCGGTCAGTTCAAGGTGATTCAGGAAATAAACTCGCCGCGGCTGAAAAATAGATCGCTATAGACGTTCAGATATTTCTGCTATGGTCCGGCATATTTCTAAAAATTCTTGAGAGCGCGCTGGGGTATTTTCCCAGTGCTCATATTTTTATTTACTCTGGAATAAGGACAGAACCATGGTTTCCACAAGAAGCTCAAGGGCGAGGACCGTCGCGGTCAATCCGGTCATCAAGCCAATCGCCATACATGCCATTGCCGTTGGCGCCAACGGCCAGCCGATGATCGTCAAGTCGGCACGGCTGACCATCAGAAGCGATGAGGCGGCAAGGCGAACGATCTCCGATACCGATGGCACGGTGAGGCGGGCCAGGCAGGTTGCCGAGACCAACCGTCTGATCTGACCACTTTCGCGGCGACGGAAAAGCCGCAGAACCACGCCGAGACTTGAACCTGACGCGCCAATGGCCTAGATCGCGGCAGGCGGACAAACACGGCAGGTTTCCCATTAACAGAGATCAGAGACGAGCGGCGGGTGCGGGAGCCAGGTCTGGCGCGGGTGGACAGCCGCCGCTGGGCCTCGACCAATATGTGCAGCAGGCCCTGCAACTGCACCAGGCCGGGCGCCGGCAAGAGGCTGAGGCAATCTACCGGCAGGTGCTGGCGCGTCAGCCCAAACATGCGGCGGCGGCGCATTTCCTGGGGCTGCTGCTGCACCAGACCGGGCGCAGCGAAGAAGGGCTCGATCTCCTCGAACAGTCGGTGAGCCTGCAGCCGACGAATGCCGATTTCCTCAACAATTTCGGCACGGTGATGCGCGACCTCGGCCGCATTGCTGCGGCCATCGACTTCTTCCGTGGCGCGGTGGATCTGCGGCCGGAGCAGCTTGCGGCACGGGACAATCTCGGCTCGTCGCTGACGCAGCTCGGCCAGTTCGAGGAGGCCGAGGAGATCTATCGCGGCACGATTGCGCGCAATCCTTTCCATGTGCGCGCTCGTCTCGGGCTTGCCGAAACCCTGCAGGAAGCCGGACGGCTGGACGAGGCGCTGGCTGTGTTCCGCGAGTCGCTGACCATCCGCCCCAGGGATGCCGACCTGCTGCACGGGCTCGGCGTCGGTCTGATGGAAAAGGGCAAGCTCGACGAAGCGGCCGATCTGTTCCGGCAGGCGCTGGCGGTGAACCCCGGCATGGCCACGGCCTGGCTGATGCTGACGCAGGTCAAGCGCCAGAAGGAGCGCGACGCCGAATTGGCCGGCATGGAGGCCCAGCATGCTAAGGCGCCGCAGAACAGCCTGGCACGCATGCAGCTGTCCTTCGGCCTCGGCAAAGCCAACGACGATTTGAAGGATTATAACAGGGCCTTCGACTATTTCGCCGAAGGCAATGCCATTCGCCGCAAGGGGATCAACTATGATCCTGTCAGGACGCGGGCGGAATTCGAGGCGATGAAGACGGTGTTCGATGCCGGCTTCTTCGAAAAGCACCGACCGAGTCCGATCACCGATGACGCGCCGATCTTCATCGTCGGCATGCCGCGTTCGGGCACGACGCTGGTCGAGCAGATCATCGCCAGCCATCCCAACGTCTATGGCGCGGGCGAGCTCAGCATCCTGAAGAAGGCGGTCGGCAAGCAGTTCCCGGCGACCATGCCGGGCGGTTTCCCCTGGGGCGTATCCGATACGGATGACGCGGATTTTGCCGAGGCAGGCCAAGCCTATCTCGACATGCTGCATGCCCGCTATCCCCATATCAGCCACGTCACCGACAAGATGCCGGGCAACTTCCTGCTTGTCGGCTTCATCCACATGATGATGCCGAAGGCCAGGATCATCCACGTCGCCCGCGATGCGGCGGCAACCTGCCTGTCGATCTACAAGGTGCATTTCCGCGGCGACAGCCACCGCTACGGCTATGATCTCGGCGAACTTGCCGATTTCCACAATCTCTACACCGACCTCATGGCGCATTGGCACAAGGTGCTGCCTGGGGTCGTGCATGATGTTCGCTACGAGGATTTCGTCGCCGATCAGGAAGGGCAGACCCGGGCACTCATCGACTATCTCGGCCTGCCATGGGATGATGCCGTGCTGTCGTTCCATGATACCGACAGGCCGGTGCGCACGGCTTCCGCCGCGCAGGTGCGCCAGCCAATGTATCAAGGCTCGGTCGACCTGTGGAAACGCTATGGCGACAGGCTGAAGCCGCTGCTCGACAAGCTAGGCTGAACGGTCAGCCGATGCCCTGCGCTGGATCAGGGTGACGTTGGTTGAACCGCCATCTTGATCTTGTTGGGTGAAATGCATTAGCCGGCCTTCGGCTCGTAGCGCAGGAAAACGTTGCCGTTGCCGAAGGCCTGCGACCGGGCCAGCTTGACCCGACTTGAACAGTTGGAGGTGAACGGATGGCGAACGCTGTCAGTTAAGCTATTGAATTCACTTGCCTTGAATTTCCGGCGCGAAAATGTGTGGTAACAACATTTGTGCTGTTATCGTGGTTCTGTATGGATTTGACGGCATTTATTCGCTAACAACGCTGGCATGTTTGTCGTTGAGAGAGTCGCGCGCGGCCACCGCTATCTCTACCTCGTGGAAAGTGTCCGCGACGGCAAAACCGTTCGCCAGCGCACGATAAAGGCGCTGGGCCGCAAGGATGCGCTGGTTGCCAGCGGCGAACTTGACAGATTGGCGGCCTCGATTGCGCGCCATGGCGAACGCAGCCTCATCCTGTCCGACATTGACGCGGGGCGGATTGCCTCTCGCCGCATTGGCGGTCCGCTGTTGTTCGGGCGGCTGTGGCAGCGGCTCGGGATCGGCGATGTGCTGGAAGAGGTGCTGGAGGGGCGCCAGTTCGGCTTTGCGGTGGAACGGGCGGTGTTCATTGGCACGTTGCATCGGCTGTTCGTGTCCGGCTCGGACCGCGACTGCGCGAACTGGATGGCCGATTATGGTATCGAGGGCGCCGAGGGTCTGGCGCTCCATCACTTTTACCGGGCCATGGCGTGGCTGGGCGAGGAACTCGGCGAAAAGGCGCAAGGCGCGCTGGTGGCGCGCTGCGTGAAAGACGTGATCGAGGAAAAGCTCTTCGCGCGCCGGCAGGACCTGTTCACCGACCTCAGCCTTGTGTTCATGGACACAACCTCGTTGTCCTTCCATGGCGCGGGCGGCGAGACGCTGGGCAAGCGCGGGCATTCCAAGGACTTCCGCCCCGATCTGGCGCAAATGATCCTGGCGCTGGTCGTTGATGCCGAGGGCCGGCCGATCTGCACCGAGATGGTGCCCGGCAACACCGCTGACGTGACCGTCCTGTTGCCGGTGGTCGATCGGCTGCGAACGCGCTTCGGCGTCACACGCGCCTGCGTTGTCGCCGATCGCGGCATGATCAGCGCCGATACCATCGCCGCGCTCGAAAAGCTGGGCATGGAATACATTCTGGGGGCCCGCGAACGCTCGAGCAGCGTGATCCACAACGTCGTGCTCAATGACGCGGCACCGATGGTTCCGCTCGTTCTCGAGCGCCAGCGCGGTGAAACTCAGTTGTGGGTCAAAGAGGTCAAGGTCGGTAAAGACCGCTACATTGTCAGCCGCAATGACGCCGAGGCCGAGAAGGACAAGGCCGACCGCCAGGCGATCATCGCCGGCCTCGAGGCACAGCTCAAGAAGGGCGACAAGGCACTGGTCGGCAACTCGGCCTACCGGCGTTACCTCAAGGCCAGCGGCAAGAACTTCAAGATCGATGTCGGCAAGCTTGCCGAGGAAGCCCGGTACGACGGCCTCACCGTGGTGCGGACCAACGCGAAGGTGACCCCGCTCCAGGCCGTGCTGCGGTATCGCGATTTGCTCGAGGTCGAGAGCCTGTTCCGCGCCGCCAAGGCAACCTTCAATACCCGGCCGATCTTCCACCAATCCGATGCCGCCATCCGCGGGCATGTGTTTTGCTCGTTCCTGGCGCTCGTGCTCAGCAAGGAACTGCGCCGCCTCTGCCGGGCCAAAGGCCTGACGCCCGAATGGCAGCCGCTCCTACGCGATCTCGACCGCCTCCAGGAAGCCACCATAGAAAAGGATGGTCGCATCGTCACAACCAGAACTCACGTTACGGGCCAAGTGGGCAACGTCTTCAAGGCATCTGGCATCGCTCTGCCACACAACCTCGACGAACAACTCGCCTGAGATCATCCCCAAAATGTAGTGGTAACACGCGCCGGCGCGCGCCTAACGTGCTGATATAATAACATATTCTTACAGGCGGTGTTTAAGTGGGGCTTGACGTTAAGCCGGTTGCCGATGCCTTCGAACATCGTCCTGCCGGCGCCAAGCATGATCGGGACGATGACGAACTGGTATTCGTCGATCAAATTCTCCTCGGCCAATTGAGCGACGAGATTGCCGCTTCCCAGGATGGTCATGTGATTGCCTGCCTGCTGCTTCAATTCCCGAAGCTTCGCGGCCGCTCCGCTTTTGACCAACTCGGTGTTGTTCCAACTCGCCGTGTCGAGCGTGCGGGAAAACACGACCTTCGGCATGGCATTCATGCGCTCGGCCACCACAGGCGCGATCTGGGCGGCCATCGGCGTCGGCCAGAACTGGATCATCAGGTCATAAGTAACCCGGCCCAGCACCAGCATGCCGCCGCCCTTGGCATTGTCGGCGACGAAAGCGTTCCATTCCGGATCCTGGCTGTGCGCCCAGTCCATGTCGCCGTGCCCGTCGGTAAAATAGCCGTCGAGCGATATGCTGTTGAATACGATCAGTTTGCGCATAAGTCGGTCCTATTTTGAGAGATGGAACGAGGTTTCGCGCCCTGCTGTCGGCGTCGGCATGCGGCAGCTGGCGATCGGTCGGGATGTTACGGCCTACAGTTCAATGAACGGCTTGAAGCCGCCGAAGATCATGCGCTTCATATCGAAGGGCATGGGGCCTAAATCGGGTGTCAAACGCGGGTCGGCCATCACCTTGGCCATCACCGCGTCGCGGCTTTGCCTGGATGCGTAGACCGCCCAGGCGAAGACGACGATCTCGTCGTCCTTTGCCTGGACGGCACGCGGAAACGAGGTCAGCTCGCCATAGGGCACGTCGTCGCCGATACATTCGACATAGGCGAGCGCGCCATGTTCCATCCATATGGGGCCTGCGAGGTTGGCCAGCTTCTTGTAGTCGTCGAGTTTGGCCTTTGGCACGGCAAGTACGAAACCATCGACATAGGACATGGTGGAATTCCTTTGCTGAAACGAACGCCGGGTCGGCGGGGAGACGACCCGGCGCGGTGAGCGCGTCAGCCCTGGCGGGCGACGCCTGCTCGACGGGAAATCTATTTCACCGGCGCGTTCATCGCCCAGGCGACGCCGAACGGATCGTTCAGTTGGCCCCAGCGGTCGCCCCAGAACATCACCTGCAACGGCGTGACCACTTCGCAGCCGGCATCGACGGCGCGCTGCCACCAGCTGTCGATGTCGCCATCGTCGAGATGGAGTTGCAGCGTGTAGCCCTGCGCCGGCTTATGCGGATGGCCGTGTTCGGGATAGGCGTCGCCCAGCATCAGCGTCGAACCGTTGACGTGAAGATGGATGTGCATGGTGCGGCCCTGCTCATCCGCCGGATAGGCAAAAACCTGCTCCGCGCCGAAGGCCTTCTTGTAGAAATCGGCAGCCTTGAAGGCACCGTCCACCTGCAGGTAGGGGGTCAATCCGCCGAGCACTTCTGCCCTGGGCTGAACGGGGGTCTGGTCAGTCATGTCTTGCTCCTCTTTGCGTCTGGTTTGGACGTTTGGCCTGGCCTTGCGACCCCTAGGACGCATGAGGTGACGGCAATCCTACATGGCGGTGAAAATTTTTCGGGCCGGTCGCCGACAGATCGTGCAAGCGGCGGTTTGAACGGAAGGCGTGAAACGAACTTGCGCCGGCGGCCCGCAATCAGAGCGCAATTCTCGCAGCGTGCAGGCTAGAACGGCAGGATCACGCGCCGCCTCCTCAACCCCTGGGACGACAATGATCCTCTATTATCAGACCCACTCACCTTTCGCGCGCAAGGCGCTCGTCTTCGCGCATGAGATCGGCATTGCCGATCGGCTCGAGGTCATTCATCACGAGACCAGTCCGACCTTGCGCAATGCTCGTGTCTACGCCGAAAACCCGCTCGGCAAAGTGCCGGTGCTGCTGCGGCCCGGCGCATCGGCGCTCTTTGATTCCGATGTCATCTGCGCCTATCTCGACACGCTGCATGACGGCCGCAAGCTGTTGCCGCAAGACGGCGAGGCGCGCTGGCACGCATTGCGGCTGCAGGCGGTCGCCCAAGGGTTGGCGCAGACGGGCATCGCCTTGCGCTGGGAGACGGAAAGAAGGCCCGAGCCGCTGCGCTATGACGCTCTTGCCGGGGGATATCGGGATAAGATCGAGGCAAGCTACGACTGGATCGAAGGCACCCTGGACGACGGCGCGCCGCTCCATCTCGGCCATATAGCGCTCGCCACAACGCTGTCCTGGATGGCGTTCCGCAACCTTCCGCCTTTTCGGTCGCGGGCGCGGCTGACGCGCTGGTTCGACGCTTTCGAAAAGCGCGGATCGATGCAGGCGACGCCGCTCTCGGGCGACACGCATGATTGAGCAATGGTCGCCCCGTGGCGGCCTGCATCGATATTTTCCGACCGCATGTCAGGGCGTCCTGCGGATCCGCGGACTGTTTTGTGCGTCGATGACGATTTCCGGCCAGCCGATATCCTTGCGCAGTTCGATCGGCAGGGACAGCAGCTCACGTTCGCTGCGGTAGCGGGCGCGGTTCTGTGCGTAACGGGAGGCAACGCGACCCAGGGATGACAGAATGGACATGATGCTTTCTCCTCAGATGAAGCCGGCATCATCGTGTCGGCATCCCAAGGACGAGGCAGGTTCAGGCGATCCGACAGGGCGTCGGAATTTTTGTTACGACACCGGATTCAATCCAGAACGGGGCCTAGGCGACCTTAAGCGTTGGGATAGCTGACACATCCACTTCACGCTCAGCGTGCCAGGCGTCGAAAGCCGCCTGCATGCGAAGCCAGATCGCAGCGCCGTCGCCGAACAGCTTCCCAAGGCGGGCGGCCACTGCCGGCGAAACCGGCTTCTTTTCGCGGATGATGTCATAGAGCTGCTGCCGGGAGATTCCGAGCAGATTTGCAATTTCCACCTTGGTCTTTCCAGTTGCCGGGATGATGTCCTCAAGCAGCGCTCCCGGGTGGGAGGGACAACGCTCGATCGGACGCGTCGGCTTGTGCACGTTCATAAGTCGAACTTCTCCAATCTGGCCGCCTCAGTGATATTGCTCGAAATCGACACGGGCGGCGTCCGTACCGTCGAATTCAAATGTGATGCACCACGGGCCATTGACATGGACCGTGTAGCGGATGGGATCGAAACCTTTCAGCGGGTGGAAGTCGAAGCCGGGAAGGTTCATCTCCTCGGGCTTTTCCGATGCTTCCAAGCGGTCAAGCCGGACAAGAATGCGCTTGTACATCTTGGCGTCGATCTTGCCGGTTTTCCCGGTTTGAAAGAGGTCCGACAGCGCCTTGTTCTTGAAGGACTTGATCATGGATATATGTAAACATATTGCTTACACCAATCAAGAGGTGTAAGCAAATAATTTACAGGTTGATTGAGGGTATCGATGCTTCGCCCTCAACCGCCCGCCTCAGCCACCTCGCGGAAAAAGCCCTCCGGATCCTCGACCTCGATCAATTTCCGCTTGTCGATCAGCCAGAAGCGGTTGCCGATGGCGCGGATGAAGGAGCGGTCGTGCGAGGCCAGCACGCAGCTTGCCTGGTGCTTTAGCAACTCCTCCTCCAGCGCTTCCTGGCCATCGATGTCGAGATGGTTGGTCGGCTCGTCGAGCAGGTAGAAGTTGGGGTTGGCGAGCCTCAGCGCCAGCATCATCAGCCGCGCCTTCTGGCCGCCGGAGAGCACGCCGATCTTTTTCTCCTGCATCTCGATGACCACGCCGGCGCCGGCAAGCAGCGAGCGGGCGCGCTGTTCGCCGACATCATGGCGGCGCGACACCATCGCCAGCGGAGTGTCGTCGCCGCTGATGCCCGACAGCGCCTGGTCGCTGTAGCCGAGCACCGTCGACGGCGTCACCTTCACGTTCTGGACCGTGTCGGGTTCGGCTATGGCGTTGCGGATCAGGGTGACGAAGCGCGACTTGCCGACGCCGTTGCGGCCAAGCAGCACGATGCGGTCGCCCTGGCAGATGTGGCGCTTGCCGGTCCTGAACAGCAGCGTGCCGTCGGGTGTTTCGACCGCCGCATCGTCAAGCGTGATCAGCACCTTGGCGTGGGTGCCGCGATTGGCGAGCTTGATCGCGCCGGCCGATTTCTCGCGATGCGCCGGGTTCGCCGCGTCTTCCAGTTTCTCCGCACGTTCCCTGAGCTGCTTGGTCTTGACGGTGAGCAGGTCGCTGCCGGAGTTGATGCCGATATTGTTGAGCTTGGCGGCTTGCTTTCGCAGCTGCTGGGCGACCTTCATGTCGCGCTCGAACTTGCGCGCCGTCGAGGCGTCGACCTCATCAAGCGCCTGCCTGGCGCGGGAATAGGGCAGCGCGAACACCGGCGACTGTTCCGGGCGCAGGAACAGCGTCCGGTTGGTGGTGGCGTCGAGGAAGGCGCGGTCGTGGCTGGCGATGACCACAGGCACCTCGCGCGGCAGCGCGTTCAGCCAGCTTTCCAGCTGGCTGATGCGGGCAAGGTCGAGATGGTTGGTCGGCTCGTCGAGCAGCAGCACGTCTGGATCGGTGACCCAGACGCGGGCGATCAGCGCCAGCCGCTGCCAGCCGCCGCTCAGTGCCTGCATTTCTCGTTCGCGCATCGCCTCGGGCACATCGAGCGAATCCAGCACCACGTCGACGCGCCACATCTCGCTGTCGGCCTGCTCGGCCGGCAGGGCATCGGCCACCACCTGGTGGAAGGTGCGGCTGAGAAGGGCAGGGGAAACCGACTGTTCGACATGGCCGACGCGCAGGCCGCGCGTGCGGGTGATGTCGCCGGAGGTCGGCTCCATCTCGCCGGTCAGGCATTTGAGCAAGGTCGACTTACCGCGGCCATTGGCGGCGACGATGCCGAGCCGGTCGCCGCTGCCGATGGTGAGGTCGAGGTTGGCGAAGAGCGGCGCACTCATGGTGACGCCGAGGGATTTGAGGCTGATCAGGGCCATTTGGATTTCTCTGGTCTTGCCGGAACAATTCCGGATGCACTTTGACGGTGCGCGTGCCGGCCATCAGGCTCGGCTTAGCGGCACCACGAAGGGCAGACCAAAAAATCGAAGCGGGAAAAACCCGGACCGTCCCTGGTCAGCCCTGCAAGCTAGCTCGCAGGGCAGAAATCGGGCCACGCTGACGATGGTGACGATGAAACGTAAACACGTGAGCCCTCCTTTCAAGACGTTCGAGTGTTGGGGAGCGATTACACCAAAGGTGGGGGTGGGGGCAAGTCCAGGAGGGAGCGATGCGCTGGAACTGCCTATCTCCCCCCTCGTGGGGGAGATGTCCGGCAGGACAGAGGGGGGCGCTGTCCCGCCAGCGTTTCCAAGGACGCCAAAACGCGGCGTCCTTCGAGACTACTTCCCCGGCCGACCCGTCTTGCCCGGCCGGCGCTTTTCGCGACGGGCGTCGCCTGGATCCTCGTAAGAGCCGATGCCGGCGCGCTGACGGACGATTGGTTTGCCGTCACGTTCCTTCACGCCTGCCCCGCCGGGCATCTCCCCCACGAGGGGGGAGATCGGCTGGGGCTTCGCCGGCACTTTTCCCTCGACCGGCTTTTCCGTGCGTCGCACGGTCATCTCGTCCAGCGAGTTCTTCTTGAACAGCGGCTTGGTGGCGTCGCCGGGAATGCCGAAGTCCGAGCCATGCGCCTCTTCAGCCGACTGTTTCTTGAACAGCGAGCGTGACACGGCGCCTGCCGGCGTCGGCATGTCGGTGCCTGGGCCCATGTCGTCGATCGAAGGTTTGGCGAATAGCGGCTTCTTCACCGGCACGGCGCCGTCGGCGCCCATCTCGTCAAGCGCCGGCTTGCGGAAGAGGTTGGACCGGGCAGCCTTGGCGGCCTCTTCGGCGGCACGTGCTTCGTCGAGCTTGCGGAACCGCTCCTGTTCCTCTGCTGTACGGTGTTTGGCCACGCCCTTGTTGTGCTTGCCCTTTTCACGGCCCGACACCGGGCTTTCCATATCGGCATATTTGGCCAGCGGGTCTTCGGAGATCGACAGTTCCATCTCGCGCAGGCGCTTGATTTCGTCGCGGATGCGGGCCGCCTTCTCGAAGTCGAGATTGGCGGCAGCGTCGCGCATCTGTTTCTCCATCGCGTCGAGATGGGCCTTGAGGTTGTTGCCCATCATGGCGCCGGCGCTGTCGGTGAACTGCGAGATGTCGGCGCGGACGTGGTCCTTCTCGTAGACGGAGTCCAGAATGTCTGAGATGCGCGACTTCACCGATTCCGGCGTGATGCCGTTGGCGGCGTTCCACTCCATCTGCTTCTCACGGCGGCGGCTGGTTTCGGCCATCGCCCGCTCCATCGAGCCGGTGACCTGGTCGGCATAGAGGATGACCTTGCCGTCGACATTGCGGGCGGCGCGGCCGATGGTCTGGATCAGCGACGTCTCCGAGCGCAAAAAGCCTTCCTTATCGGCGTCGAGAATGGCGACGAAGCCGCATTCGGGAATGTCGAGACCTTCGCGCAACAGGTTGATGCCGACCAGCACGTCGAAGGCGCCAAGGCGAAGATCGCGCAGGATCTCGATGCGCTCCAGCGTGTCGATGTCGGAGTGCATGTAGCGCACGCGCACGCCCTGCTCATGCAGATATTCGGTCAGGTCCTCGGCCATGCGCTTGGTCAGCACGGTGACCAGCGTGCGGTAGCCGGCCTTGGTGGTCTCGCGGATCTCGCCGACGACATCGTCGACCTGGCTTTTCGCCGGGCGCACCTCGACCGGCGGATCGATCAGCCCGGTCGGGCGGATGACCTGCTCGGCGAAGACGCCGCCGGCCTGTTCCATTTCCCAGCCGCCAGGCGTCGCCGAGACGGCGACGGAGAGCGGCCGCATGGCGTCCCATTCCTCGAAGCGCAGCGGCCGGTTGTCCATGCAGGAGGGCAAGCGAAAGCCGTATTCGGCCAGCGTCGCCTTGCGCCTGAAGTCGCCTCGATACATGCCGCCGATCTGCGGCACGGTGACATGGCTTTCATCGATGAAGACCAGCGCATTGTCGGGAATGTACTCGAACAGTGTCGGCGGCGGATCGCCCGGCTGGCGGCCGGTCAGATAGCGCGAATAGTTCTCGATGCCGGCGCAGGAGCCGGTGGCTTCCAGCATCTCCAGATCGAAGCGGCAGCGCTGCTCCAGCCGCTGCGCTTCCAGCAGGCGGCCGGCGCGTTCCAGTTCGACCAGCCGGTGCTTGAGCTCTTCCTTGATCGACTTGATCGCCTGGTTCAGCGTCGGGCGCGGCGTCACATAGTGCGAATTGGCGTAGATCTTGACGCTTTTCAGCTCGCCGGTCTTCTGGCCGGTCAGCGGGTCGAATTCGGTGATCTGCTCGATTTCGTCGCCGAACATCGAGATGCGCCAGGCGCGGTCTTCCAAGTGGGCCGGAAAGATCTCGATCGTGTCGCCGCGCACGCGGAACGAGCCGCGGACGAAATTGATGTCCTGGCGCTTGTATTGCTGGGCGACGAGGTCGGCGAGCAGCGCGCGCTGGTCGAGCCGATCGCCGATCTGCATCTGGAAGGTCATTGCCGTATAGGTCTCGACCGAGCCGATACCGTAGATGCAGGACACCGAGGCGACGATGATGACGTCGTCGCGCTCAAGCAGCGAGCGCGTCGCCGAATGGCGCATGCGGTCGATCTGTTCGTTGATCGAGGATTCCTTCTCGATGAAGGTGTCGGTGCGCGGAACGTAGGCCTCCGGCTGGTAATAGTCGTAGTAGGAGACGAAATACTCGACCGCGTTGTCGGGGAAGAATTTCTTGAACTCGGAATAGAGCTGCGCCGCCAGCGTCTTGTTGGGCGCCAGGATCAGGGCAGGGCGCTGCGTCTCCTCGATCACCTTGGCCATGGTGAAGGTTTTGCCCGAGCCGGTGACGCCAAGCAGCACCTGGGTGCGGTCGTTGTTATCGACGCCTTCGACCAGATCCTTGATGGCGGTCGGCTGGTCGCCGGCCGGCTCGAAGTCCGACACCATCTTGATGGCAATGCCGCCTTCGGATTTCTCCGGGCGGGCAGGGCGGTGCGGTGTCCACAGCACGCCGTCCTTGTGCAGCGGATTGCCGGATTCGATCAGCGCCGACAGCGCTGCCACCGTGGCGGTGACGCTGCTCGAGGCCATTGTCTCGGCGTCTTCCAGCGAGATATCGAGACCTGCGACCGGATTAAGGCCGGCCGCGGTCCGCTCCCTGGCCGTTGCCGCGCCACCCATCGAAGTGCCGCGCGAGCTGCGACCCGGGGCGGCGGAGCGTTCGGGGATCTTCTTCGACGGTTTTGGCGATTTGCCGCCGTCGCCCTTGCTGGTCTGGCGCCCTTCCTTCTCGGCCTCCTGCTCGATCTGCTCGGCCCAATCCGCGATCGAACCGGTCAGTGGCGTGCCCGACAGTTCGGGCTGCGGCATCTCGGCGAAGCCGCCTCTGTGCAGCGGCTCCGAGGCGTCGAGGAAATCGGTCAGCGGGCTGCGCCGCTTCGGCGCGGCGCGGTCGTCATCCGCCGTCGGCGGCGTTCTCTTGTCGGGGGATTTGGCCATGGCCCGAATATGGTGAGTCTTGGCCAAAATGGAAAGAGCGGGATGCGGCGAGCCGCATCCCCGGATGCGGCTCCTGACAGAAGGCTGTCAGGAGGAAGTCAGGTATCGGGGGATGCCTGCCTGTCGTGGTCAGGCGCCGCGTGCGTTGTCAGTCGCTACCTGGGTCGGCGATCCGTTCAGGCGCGGCACCACGACGAGGCGGGTGACCTTGCCCTTCTTGAAGGCGGCGAGGAAGCGGGCGTAGTCGCGGAAGACGACGCAGCCATTGGACTCGGCGCGGCCGCCGCGCAGCATGTAGGTGTGGGCAAGCAGGCCGTTGCGGTTGTACTTGTTGCCGCCGCCGACCGGAGTCAGGCGCAGGGCCTCGACGCCATGGAAGCGCGATTCACGCAGCGACAGATTGTAGGTGTTGGGCGGCGTCGGACCACGATCTTTCACGTGGACATAGCGCGGCTGGTCGACCATGGCGCCGAGGCCGGAATGCGCCTCGAGCCGCTGGCCGTCCGGCATGTAGACGGTCTTGGCGCTGATGTCATAGACGGCGACGCCGTGGCCGGCGCCGCTTCCGGGGTTCGGTCCGTTGAACAGGTTCCTGAACGCCTGGCCAAGGCCGCCCGAAGGCGTGTCCGGCTTGGCATAGGCCAGCACATCACCGCCATCGCCAGACCGGCCGGTCCTGGCCGGCCTTGCCGGCTGCTGTGCCTGCTGGACCGGCTTCGCTTGCGGCGCCGGTTTCTGCTGCGCGATCTTGGGCTGAGCAATCTTGGGCTGCAGCGCGGGCCTGTCCTGTTCCACGGCCTTGGGCTGCGGCGTGTCATATTGCGGGCGACGGGTCGGCAGCGGCACGTCGTCGGTCAGTGCATCCGGCAGCGCGGCGGCGTCGCCGGGCTGTTGCTGCTGGGTCTCGACCGGCGCGACCGCGACATCGGCCGAGGATTCGGTCATCGGCAGCGGCGAGGCGAATGCCTCGTCATCGACCGGCATCGACTCGACGAGGGCCAGCGCCAGCTGCGCGTTGTCAGGCGTCTGCGACTGGGCAAAGCCGCTCGGCGTCGGCGCGGTCTGGACCACGGTATCGGCGCGGGCGAAGCGTTCCGCCGCGGGAGCCGGCATGTCATCCGACAGGCTGGCCATGACCTGTGAAGACGGCACCAGCGAGGCTTCGGTGATCTGCGCGCCGATGCTGGAAATCACCGGGCGGGCGTCGGCCACGGCAACAGGCTTGCCTGCGACTGCAAAAGCGGCGGCGAGCTTGGCCGGCGACAGCGACGCTTCCATGCGTTCGAAGCGCTCCTGCGCCTTCGACTTCAGGATTGGCTGTTCGGGCTTCGCATGTGCAACGAGGCGCGCGGATTTTTCCGCCAGCGGGCTCACACTGGCCAGCTTGAAGCAGCTGGCGCCGCATTGCACGGCATGGTCGTGCAGGGCCTGCGCGCCACCATGGGCATTGGCCAGCACGAATGGCGCCGAGGATCTGAGGAAATGCTGTTTCAGCGGATCGGCCATCGCCAACGAGCCCGGCATGGCCAGCGTCTGCGGCAGGCCGCCGCCCGACGTCGCCGACAGCGAGGCGCCGACGGAACTGAGGCCCGCCATGGTGCCGATCAGCCAGAGGCCGACGGCGGCGCTGACGCCGGGCACAGCGACCCAGCGGACGATCCGTTGCGGGTTGAAGGGAGAGGAACGCTGCGCATCGGCCTGCTGGCCGCCTTCGCGTTGGTCCCAGATTATTTTGTGTTTACTCGACAACGCCATGCAACCAATCTCGCTCCAATCGGTTTTCCCCGTACGTGGCCTTGTCAGCCGCGACGACCATTCTGCGAGTGATCCCAGGGTGGTCCCCGACGCGTTTGCCGCGCCTGTCGTTGATTGCCGATTGCTTCAAAATATGGACAAAGTTGGTTAACCAATCCCTCTCAAAACCAACTTTGAGACGTGGACTTTGTGCCAAAAAAGGCTCGTCCACGATCATGCACGCGGTATTTCAGCCCTTCCGATCCAGGTTTGCTGCCTGTTTTTGACGGCCGAGTCAAGCACAACAGCTCTTGCTAATCTAAGGCAAAGGCGCTCCAGCGGGCCCTGCGTCAATGCGGCGCGCCATTCCAAGATGCTGAAAAAGGCCGATGGCATCGCAAAAACTGTTGCCCGTTTGCAACATTTTTCCGGACCGGACGCCCGCCTCCCGACGGCCATTGACTCGTTTTGGGAGGCGGTGCAATCCCGTTGAAGTGCTTGGTTTTGGGGTGGCAAAGGCCACTTTTGGAGGCTTTTCCATGAAGCGTCGGGATTTCTTGACGCTGTCGGCGGGTGCGGCGGCGTTCTCCATTCTTCCGGCCACCGTCAGGGCTGCCTTGCCGGTGGCCTATGACCGCAACGCCGAAGTGCCGTTCAACGACAAAAAATCGTTCATCGACTGGATGGTGGCCAATCGCGGCGAGGATCCGAAGTTTTTGGCCGAGCGGTTCGATCGCTTCCAGATCATGGTCTACAACAAGGATGTGCTGGACGACCGCAACAAGCGCGCCTTCCTTTCGACGCCGCGTGAAGAATTCGTTCTACCGCAGAATCTGGGGCGCGCCTATGACCATGCCTTCCTCGATATCGGCTATGGCGTGACCATTTCCGGCCCGCATCTGGTCGGACGCATGACGACGGCCATCGACGTGCAGTTCGGCGAAGCCGTGCTCGAGGTCGGCACGGGTTCGGGCTACCAGTCGGCCTATCTCGCCAACCTCACCGACAAGGTGCACACGATCGAGATCATCAATCCGCTGGCGCAGCGCACGCGGCGCACCTATGACGCGCTGATCGATCGCGGCTACAGCGTGTTTGGCTCGGTCACCAGCCGCAATGCCGACGGCTATTATGGCTGGGAAAGCGTCGGCCCGTTCGACAAGATCATCGTCACCTGCGGCATCGACCACATCCCGCCCTCGCTGCTGCAGCAGTTGAAGCCCAATGGCGTCATGGTCATTCCGGTCGGCCCGCCGGGCGCGCAGCACGTGCTCAAGGTGATCAAGCAGCAGCTTGCCGATGGCACGTTCAACATCGTTCGCTCGGACATCTACAATGGCAAGGTGGTGCCGTTCGTGCCGTTCACCAAGCTGGAAGGCGACCAGATCGTCGGCACGCACAACGGTTGAGTTGCCGCATCAAGGGGCCTGAATGACGGCTGTCGTATCGACCTCTCGACCAAGCATTGCCTCGCTGGAGGCGCCGCGGCTCGCGCACTATCTCGCGGTCGGGCTGATCGCCGGCGCCATTATCGCGCTGCAGATCGCGGTCATGCGGGTGTTCGCCGTCGGCAGCTGGTCGCATTTCGGCTCCCTGGTGGTCAGCCTCGCCATGCTCGGCTTCTCGCTGTCCAGCGTCGTCATCTTCGCCGGCAAGGGCTGGTTCGACCGTCACTGGCAAGGGGCGGCCACCGCGGCCCTGCTGCTGATCGGTCCGCTTGCCGTCGGCGCCAACCTTGTTGCCCAGACGGTGCCGTTCAACGCCATCTTCCTGGTCTCCGATCCCGCGCAGAAATGGCGGCTGCTGGCCAATTTCCTGCTCTATCTCCTGCCATTCCTGGCCGGCGCGTTCTTCCTCGGCATCGTCTTCCTGAAAAGCCGCACCGCTTTCGGCCGCGTCTATTTCGCCGACCTCACCGGGTCGGGGCTGGCTGGCCTCGTCGTGCTGGTGTCGCTCTATCTGTTCGCACCGGAAACCATCATCGTCGTGCCGCTGCTGCTGTGGGCCGCCGGCTCGCTGCTGTGGTTCTTCGCCTTCGGCGCCTGGAAGAGCGTTGTCGCCGGCGTGGTCGTGGCGGCGCTGTCGATCGCCGGCTACCTCATGCTGCCCGGTCTGCTCGGCATCCCCGACATCGCCGTGTCGCAGTACAAGGGCGTCGCCTATGCCCGCAACTTTCCGGACGGCAAGCGCATCTACCGCAGCGTCTCGCCGTTCGGCGATTTGCAGGTCTATGCCAGCTCCTACATGCATTTCGCGCCAGGCTTGAGCGACAATGCCGCCTTCGGCATGCCCGAAGTGCCGGCCAACACCTATGTCGGCATGTACCGCGACGGTGACGGGCCGGAAGGCATCATGCGCAATCTGGCGCCGGCCGAGCAGGTCTATTTCCGCTATCTGCCGATGCACTACCCCTATGTCATCAAGGACAAGCCCAAAACCTTCGTGGTGCAGTTCGGCGGCGGCATCTCCACCCAGGCCGCGCTCAATGCCGGTTCGACATCGGTGACCGTCGCCGAGAGCAATCCGATGACGCTGCGGGCATTTCGCGATCCGATCCTTAGGGATGTCACCGGCGATATCCTGGCCGAGCCGCGGCTCAAGGTGATCGACTATGACGGGCGCCTGTTCCTTGCCAACACGACAGAGCGCTACGACGTCATCGACCTCAGCCTCGCCGACAGTGTCGGCCTGTCCAATCCGGGCGGCTTCGCCATCTCTGAAAAATATGCCTACACGCATGAGGCGATGCTGAGCTACATGCACGCGCTTGCCGATGGCGGCGTGCTGTCGGTGACCCTGTGGAACAAGGAAGAGCCGCCGAAATCGGTGCTGAAGCTCTATTCGACCATCGCCGAGGCGGCGAAAGCGTTCGACCCGCAAGGCGCGGCCAACGACATCTTCGCCGTGTCGAGCTATCTGTCGACGACCACGGTGCTGTTCAAGCGTGGCGGCTTCAGCGAGGCCGAAATCAAGACGCTGCGCGACTACACCAAGTCGATGTCCTGGGAAGAGGTCTATTATCCAGGAATGGTTTATGACGGTTCGGGCGCGCAAAAGGTGCTCGATGATTACCGCGCCTCGATCTTCGGCAGCGGACAGGATGCGACGCTGACCCAGCCGGCCGCCGATGCGACCGCGCCTGTAAATCCCGATTGCGACCCGACGGCACCTGCCGATCCGACGCTGGACACCTGCGCGGGTGCCGGCGGCGATGCCGGCCCGCAGGTGCTGCCGGCGACGGAACTACAGCGCATGACCTGGCACGCGCTTTTGACCGGCGGTTGGGAAAAACTCGCCGGCGATTATGTCTTCGACGCGCGGGCGCTGAGCAACGACCAGCCCTATTTCGCCGCCTATGTGAAGGTCGCCGACCTGCCGCGCACGCTCGACCGGCTCGATCTGTTCCAGGACGATTGGGGTTACCTGCTGATCTGGGCGACGCTCGGCATCGCCTGCATCACGGCGGCATCGTTGGTGCTGCTGCCGGTCCTCTTCGGCTGGCGCATCGTGTTCTCGCGCTCGCGCGGCAAGCTCGGCACCATCCTCTATTTCGCTTGCCTCGGCCTCGGCTACATCATGGTCGAGGTCGGGCTGATCAGCCGCTTCACCGTGGCGCTCGCCAATCCGACCGTGTCGGCCTCGGTGCTGATCTCCTCGATGCTGGTGTTCTCCGGTCTCGGCAGCCTGTTTGCCGAACGCATCTTCGACCGCGCCAGGACGCTGCTGCCGGTCGTGCTGCTGGCGGTCTGCGTGCTGTTGCTCGCCTATGGCTTCTATCTGTCGCCGGTGCTCGACTGGATCGGCGCCTATCCCTATGCGGTGCGGCTGCTGCTCTGCTTCCTGTTGGTGTCGCCGCCGGCCTTCCTGATGGGCATGCCGATGGCCACCGCCATGACCTGGCTGGCGTGGCTCGGCAAGGAGCATCTGTTCGTCTGGGCGTGGGGCATCAATGGCTGTTTCTCGGTGATCGGCTCGGCCGCCGTGCCGATTGTCGCCACCAGCTTCGGGCTGAGCGCCGTGCTGCAATGGTCGGCGGTCGCTTATCTCATCGCCATCCCGGCCTTCTTCGCGGTGCTGTTGCCGTCGAGGGCGCCGGCTGTGCGGCTGGTACCAGCCTGATGGTTGACCGGCGCGCCATCGTCGCCGGATTGCTGGCCACGGCGGTGTTTCCGGTGGCAAGCCAGGGGGCGCGCTTGCACAAGGCTATCTCGACCATCGTGCCGTTCAAGGCGTCGCCGTTTCCCTATCGGGGCAAGCTGCCCGATGGCTCCGCACCGTTCCTCGACGTCACCGCGTCGGATGGAAGGCGTGGCCACACTTCGCCGCGCGGCGGCATCTATTGGGAGGACGAGACCTATTCCGACCGCTCGACGCTGCTGGCGGTGCCGAAAGGGTTCGATCCGGCGAAGCCGGCGGTCATCGTGGTGTTCTTCCACGGCAATGGCGCCACCTTGCAGCGCGACGTGGTCGGCCGCCAGCGGGTCGTCGCGCAGGTGGAGGCCTCCGGCCTCAATGCCGTGCTGGTGGCGCCGCAATTCGCCAGCAATGCGCAGGATTCCAGCGCCGGCAATTTCTGGACGCCGGGTTATTTCGCCAGCTTCATGGCCGAGGCGGCGCAAGGCCTGGCCAAACTCACTGGCGCCAAGGCGGCAAAATTCGACGCCATGCCGGTGGTGCTGGCCGCCTATAGCGGCGGCTACAATCCCGCAGCCTTTATTCTCAAGAATGGTGACATCGGCGGCCGCGTGCTCGGCGTCATTCTGCTCGATGCCGTCTTCGACGAAGCCGACATTTTTGCTACCTGGATCGTGCAGCACCGGAAGAGTTTCTTCGTCAGCGCCTATGGCAAATCCTCGGCTTCCGGCAATGCCGAGATCCGGCAGTTGCTGGCGGGCCAGGGCATCAATGCCAGTTCCGACCCGCCGCGCCGCCTCGAAGCCGGCACCATCGCCTTCCTCGCCTCGGATGCCGCCCACGATACGTTCGTCACGCGCGCCTTCGTCGGCAATCCGCTGCAGTGGTTGCTAGGGCGCGTGCACGGGTTCCCGCGCTAGACCTGGGCAGCATTTCAAGCGGGCAGCGCGCCATCGATGCCGGTTCCGGCCGCCGCCATGAGTGCCGCCGCCACCGCTGCGGCGCGGCGTGCCTTCGGGCCGTGCTCGGGCCAGACGATGCGACGCTTGATGGTCAGTGCCGGTATTTCGCGCGCGATTTCGACGAGATGGCCCGCGTCGAGATGGCGGCGCAACACCAATTCGCTGGCCAGAAGCGCGCCCATACCGGCGATCGCCGCTTGCGCCGCGACGATGGTCAACCCGAAGCGCGGACCCTGGTCGATGTCTTTCCTTTGCCGCGCCGCCGCTGTGAACCAGCCCCGCCATGTGGGGTAGACATCGTCGCCCATCGTCGGGTCGATATGCAGCAGCGGCATCCTGTCCAGCATTTCGGCCCTGTCTGGACCGACATGCCCCTCGACCAGCGCCGGCGCGCAGGCCGGGATGACCCGTTCGGTGAAGAGGTCGAGCGCCGCGATGTCCGATGCCGCGCCCTTGCGGTAGCTGATGGCGAGGTCGACGCCTTCCTCCGCCATGGCGTCGAGCCCGACGGAGGCGACGATGCGGACCTCGAGCCGCCCCAGGGCCGGCCGCACCATCGCAAGGCGTGGCGCGAGCCAAAGCGAGGCGAAGGACGGATCAGCCGAGATGGTGAAGGTCTCGGCCTTGCGTTCGAAGCGCAGCCGGCGCATGCCGGAGGCGATCGCGTCGAAGCCGCGGTCGATATCGGGCAAGGCGGCCTCGGCGGCGCGGGTCAGCAAAATGCCATTGCCTTCACGCCGGACCAGCTTGACGCCGAGGCGCTCTTCCAACTGTCGAATCTGATGGCCGATGGCGCCGGGCGTGACGCCGAGCTCCTCGGCGGCGCGCGTCAGGCTGCCGGCCCTGGCGGCGGCCACCAGCGCCCGCAAACCGGAAAGCGGCAAGTCCCTCAGCGTTGTCATGTTTTGAATTTACCTCAAAACCTGGGGAAAGGAACTCGTTTGAACACGGACTTTTCGTCGCCTAGGCTGGTCGAAGAAATTCAACCGCAGGGGATGCCAGATGCTCGACACGCCAAAGCATGCAAGCCAGCCAAGAGACGCTGCCTTACAGACGGTGCCGATCCGCGCAATGCGCGCCGAGGGCGGTCGCGTCGCTGTCGAACTAGCGGACGGCCGCTCGGCAAAACTCTCGACGCGCTGGCTGCGGCTCGTCTGCGAATGCGGTGAATGCGGCGACACCGCCTCGGGCAAGAGGTGGCTGACGCCGGCCGATGTCGGCAAGGAAATCCATGCCGAGAGCTTCGATGTCTCCGCTCCCGGGCAGGTCACCGCCATCTGGCAGGATGGGCATGTCTCGCATTACGGCGCGGCCTTTCTGGCGAGCCATGTTAGCGGCTCCGGCCCGGTCCGTTTCCAGCCGCAGCTGTGGCACAGCGACCTTGCTGGGCGGCTTGGCCATTTCGCTTTCGATGCGGTGGTCGCGGATGACGAAGCGCTGTTTCAGTCGCTCAGGGCGCTCAGGGATCACGGCATCGCCATGCTGACCGGCGTTCCGGCCGAGACGGAAGCAACAGTGCGGGTTGCCGGCCGCTACGGGCCGATCCGCGAGACCAGCTACGGCAAGGTGTTCGACCTGACCTCGCGGCCGGATGCGCGGGTGGCAGGCGAGACGGCGCGGGCGCAGATCCCGCATACGGACGAGCCGTTCCGCTATGCGCCGCCGGGCTTTATCTTCTTCCACGCCATCCGCACCGGAGCGGGCACCGGCGGCACCTCGCTGATGGTCGACGGCTTTCAGGTCGCCGAGCTGATGCGGAGGCGCACGCCGGAGCTGTTCGAGCTGTTGACGCGGCACGGCGTCACCTTCCATCGCGAGCATGAAGGCGAGGTGTTCTTCAGCGCCGAGGCGCATGTCATCAGCCTCGATGCGGCGGGCGCCGTCACCGGCATCCGCTACAATGACCGCTGCCTGGCGCCGCAATGGGCGCCTCTGGACCGGATCGACGGGCTGATCGAGGCGCTGGCCGAACTGACGCGGCTGATCTGCGATCCGCAGAACCAGTTCCAGCACCAGCTGCAGCCGGGCGAGGTGCTGGTCTTCGACAACCAGCGCGTCCTGCACGGCCGCAGCGCCTTCGACCCGACGCTTGCCGTGCGCCATCTCAGAAGCTGCAACATCGACCGCGACGGCGTGCACAGCGCGTTTCGGACGCTGGCCAGACGGTTCGCGCCGGAGGAGGCGGAGGCGATTTTATACCAAGGAGCTATTTTCTAGGCGGTGTTCCATCGTATGCGGCTATTGACCGGAGCCTAACCAACTTCGTCATCCCTGGGCGAAGCAGGAGCGAAGCTCCGTCGCGGAGACCCTGGTGTCCATGCCGCGACGCTTGTCGAAGAATGCAGCGGTTCAGAATAGATAGCCGGTGATCGGCACAACCGAATAAAATCTGCACCGCTGCAGCGCGTTGATGTCGCGGCATGGACCCTGGGGTCTGCGCCGCGTCGCTTCGCTCCTTGCTACGCCCCAGGATGACGACGGCGCGTCTCTCAATTAAACCACAGCGCAAAGGTCAAAAACCCGCCGCCGCCGAATTCGCGCTGGATTTGGTCGAAATCCTCGCTGGTCAGGATCTTGCCGCTTTCGAGATAAGGCGCGATCGCCGGGCCGGTGATCGACAGCACCAGGTCGAAATTCTTCGGTTCGTCGAAGAAGCGCTTCATGTTGATGCCTTTGCCGGTGATGCGGAAATGCGGCAGCAGCGCGCGGCCTTCGAGCAGGTCCTCGGCCATGGTCAGAGTGGCGAGCCAAGCCTGCACCTGTTCCTCGCCGACTTCGAGGCCGGTCAGCGGGTTCTCGCCCTTCTGCTGCGGTCCGGGCAGCCATTCGCGATCATTGTCGGTCTCGGCGCGGATCGCCTTCCAGTCCTCGCGCGACAGCCGGATCATTTCGAGCAATTCCTGGCGCGCCGCCTTGCGGCGCTCCGGCTCGACCACCGGCCAGTTGATCATGTGCACCATCGAGATGAAATCGGCGATGCGCCATTCCGAGGAGAAGATGCTCGAGCCCATCTCGCTCGGCGGCGGCACGAGGATGTCCTGCAACGGCAATTTTGCGCGCGGGAACAGCATGTGGAACGAGCCGTCGAACGTGCCCCTGAAATCATGCGCCAGCCAGAAATCGGCCTGCGCCATCAGGAACTCTGCATAGCCTTGCAGCCAATAGCCGTCTGCGCGGTCGAAGCGGAAGGTCAGCGCAGGTGCGGCATCGCCCTGCGAAATGCTACCGCGTGAAAGCGCGGCCATGATCGCCGCCATGCTTTCGTCGGGCGCAATCGTGCCGTCCTCGTTGAGGTCGATGCCGACATGGGTGAGATCGATGACCATGCCGATATCGGCATCGGCGGGCACCGAGCCCAGCGTCGCGGCGGATTTCGCCAGCCGATCGCGGAAGGCGACCAGTATGGCGCGGAACTCTTCGTAGGTCAGCGGCTCAGGGTTGGGATTGGGCGGCACCGGCAGCTGCATCAGCGGCAGCATGAAGGATTGCGGGCTCTCGAAACCATGGCGGTGCAGGCCGCTGGCGAGCAGCTCCAGCGCCGTGAAGAATTCGCCGGCGCCGGCGGCATAGGCCGAGGCCGGATCTTTTGGCGCGGCGGCCTCCAGCGTCGACAGGGCGCTGTCGCGTGCGGCCACGGTCTTGGCCTCGAACAGAACGGTTGCCGCCTCGGGCATGGCGGCACTGGCGGAAGACCAGGGCATAAGCACAATGAAAGCGGATGCCAGCAGGCTTGCTATTCGTGTCATCGTTTCCCCTCCCAAGCATTTGTCGCCGACAATCATACACAGATTTGGGGCTATTTGAGGCAGAGCGCCTGTCAGCGCCGATGCACTGTCCACTTCGTTGCATGATTGTCGAGGGATATGCTTCTACCCGCCTTCCGGACCGTCTACACAGGGCAAACGATTGGGCATTGCGTGTCGAACTATCCGCTTTCCTACAAACTGTCCTGGCTGCCGCGTTTCCTGAAACCGTCGCTTGGCGGCGACCGCAACGGGTTTGCGCCGATGGCGGGGACGTTGATGGAGCCACCGCCGGGAAGGACGGTGCGGCTTGCCTTCATCGGCGACATCTCGGCGGTGGCCAACCGCCGTGCGCCGGACTGCGACCCGGCGATCAAGGCGCTGCTTGGCACAGCCGATCTGGTGATCGGCAATTGCGAAAGCCCTGTCGTGGATAGGCCAAGTGCTGTGCTCGGCACAAAGCTTGGCACGCACCACGCGATGAGCGAGCGATTTCTGGCCGAGGCGCTCGCGGCGGTCGGCATTGCGCGTGAAAAACTGGTGCTGTCGCTGGCCAACAATCATGTCCTCGACCAGGGCGTCGCCGGTTTCGAAGAGACGGTGGCGGCGCTGAAGCGGCTTGGTATCTGCGTCATTGGCCTCGCCGCCGACGGTCCGGTGCAGCCGGTCAAAGTCGGGCCTCTGGATATCGGCTTCGCCGCCTTCACGCTGTGGCGCAATGCCGATGAAAACCTGTTTGCCGGGCGTGTGTCGATGAACCCGACGGGCTGGCAGCGCGATCATTTCGACCTTCGCTGCGCCGTGCCGCACTGGGACTGGGAGTTCCGGCACTTTCCGCGCGCCGGAACAAGGGCATTGGCCAGGCGCCTGGCCGGGCAGGGCGTCGGGCTGATCGCCGGTCATCACGCCCATGTCGTGCAGCCGGTGGAGCGGATCGGCGGCACGATCGTCGCCTATGGGCTCGGCGATTTTTTGGGTACTGCCCTTGCCCGACAGCCATGGCCGGGGCGCATCGGCGGCATTTTCGTTGTCGATGTCAGCGCGGATGCAGGGACGCGCGGGGCGATTGCGTCTTACCGGATGTATCCGTTCGTGCGGCTGCGGGACAGGGATCATGAACGGTTGGTTCCGGTGGCAGGGTTGGAGAGCCGAATGCGTGACAAGGTCGAGGGGCGGCTGAGAGCGATCTTTCCTTCTCCGGCAACGGAAGAGGGTGTCACTGCCTAGCCGTCTGGTGGCCCCCACAAAAGCAGCTATCATGCAGCCGTGCTGGCGGCGGAGAGACGGCGGTGGAAACAGCGGATTTCATGCCTGATGAGACTGAGATCGCAGCCATCCGGAAGGGCATCGAAGCCTACGAAGCGGCGAGGGCTTCGACGCTGAGGCAGGTGCGTTGGCGCACGCCGCTTTTCGTTGGCTTGGTGCTGGTGGCCGTGGCGCTGATCGCCTGGCTGTTCAACAAGGTTGCCGATCCCAACGAGCAATGGTTTTCGACGCCGCATGTGTTTCTCTACATCATCGGTTTCGTGACGGCGATCCTGCTCTATTTCCGGGCGATCCGGCCGGCAACGCGGCTGCAGCAATCGTTTCGCGAGACGCTGATGCCGATCATCTTCGGCTTCATCGGGGATATGCGCTACCAACATGAGGTGACGCCGCATTCCTTCGACCGGCTGCCGCGCGAGACGGTCGGCGGCGCCAGCATGAGCCGCTTCGACGATGTCATATCGGGACGCTATGACGGGTTTGCGTTCGAACTCTACGAAGCGGACCTTTGGGATGGGGCGTCGACCAAGACCAAGGCGACGACCTTCAAGGGCGTCATCGTCGCTTTCGCGGCCATCGACCCGTTCCCGGGAATATTGGTGGCGACGCGGCGCACCAATGCGGTCATGGGCTTCTTCCGCGGCATGTTCGCCGGCAAAATGCAGGAGCTGTCATCCGGCGTGCCCGAACTCGATGCGGCGTATGAATTCCGCACCGACAATGTCGAGGCGGCGCGGCCGCTGGTGATGGGCCGGCTGGCGCAGGCGCTGAAATGGCTCGGCGAGACCTGGCCGGACGATCCCGCCCGCGTTGCGCTCAATGGCGGCGATGGTTTCCTGCTGTTGCCGCAGGCGAAGAATTTCTTCGAACTGCCCGAAATATCGGTGCCGCTCGACTACACCACGCATGTCGCGCCGATGATCTCGGACATGGGCGCCATGCTGGCGACCGCGGCGCTGGTGCGCAAGATCGGCGCCAAGGACGCGGCCTAGAGCAGTTCACCGTTTCACGGAAACGGTGAACTGCTCTAGGCCTTTGTTTTCACGCAATTCCCAAGGGAAAGCGCTCTGCGCTTTTCCCGAGAAAACCGATCACACTTTTCCTGGAATTGCTCTGGCCGGCGTCGAAACAAAACGTGTCCTGTCGATTTCCCGGAACGTTTTTTGTGATCCCGCCGGACAGCAATTACGGCAGTGGCGTGATGACAGTCATATGGCATCTAACAGACTCTTTTCGTGGCAGAATTCGCTGACGCGATTGGCGCGAGATGACACCAGTCCTGTTGACCTGCAAGCAATGTGTCAGAATTAAGCCTATGATTTCCTTTGCGAAAATTCACTCAACGTGATTTGCGGCCAGCAGGCTTTCCGGCCCAGTGTCGGCTCGTTCGGTGCTGTCGTTGCCCAAGGCGACGGCCCGGAAATCCGAAACAGCACGGAGTACATCCGATGAAAAGAACCCTCGTAACCACTGCCGCTCTGCTCGCCTTCCTCGGCACGGCCTATGCCGCGTCCGTTCAGGGCACTATCCAGGCGGTCGATCCGACGACCAAGTCGATCACGCTTGACGACGGCAAGATTTACCAGCTGTCGCCGGAAGCGAAGGTCGGCAAACTGAAGGTCGGCGCCAAGGTGGCTGTGACCGTCGATGACAAGACCGGCATGGTGACGTCGATCAAGAAGGCTTCGTAGCCGCTAGCGTCATGCGTCGGCAGACTTGCTGACCGGACTTTTCAGACCCTGCTCCAGTCTTGGCCGGTTCCTTCGGGGATCGGCCATTTTCCTGCTCTTGGTCACTCACCGCCAGGCGGCCAGGGTGACGGAACGCTGCCCCGACAGCGCTCCTATGGTTTTTGCCAAACAGCCGCGCTATCCCTTGGCCGACGGGGGATCTGCATGGCTGACGAACAGAAAGGGGTCGGCCTGTCGCGCCGGCTGGTGCTCGGTGCGGCCGTGGTCGGCGGCGCGGTGCTGTGGGGCGGCACTACCATGGCGCGGCTGGCGCGCGGGCCTTCGGGGCCGAAGAACGCCGGACGCATCGCCGATATCGATGGCATTGCCCTGCCGCTGAAGCCGATCGCCAATCCGCCGGCCTTTGACCCCTCGCTGCCCTGGTTGGCGAAAGGCGGCGACATCAACGACGCCAGCGGCCTGTCGCGGACGCCGGTCTATGGCGTCGTCGAGGTCAGCGAGGAGGACCATATCGCCAGGGCGTTGGCCTTCGCCCGCGCCAACGGGCTGAAAGTGTCGCTGGCCGCGATCCGCCATTCGATGGGCGGGCACGCCTTTGATGACAACGCGCTGGTGCTCGACCTCAAAAAATTCAACAAGGTCAGCGTCGATGCGACGGCAAAGACCATGACCTTGCAGCCGGGCGCGCGCTGGCACGATATCCAGAACCTGCTGCATCCGCGCTTCGCGGTGAAGGCGATGCAGTCGACCGACATCTTCTCCGTCGGCGGCTCGCTATCGGTCAATGCGCATGGCATGGACCATCAGGCGGGCTCGGTGGCGGGTTCGATCCGCTCGATGCGGGTGATGCTGGCCGATGGGTCGGTGACGACCTGCTCGCCAACCGAAAACACCGAGCTTTTCCGCCATGTCGTCGGCGGCTACGGCCTGTTCGGCGTGGTGCTGGAGGCGACGCTCGACATCGTCGACAACGCCGTTTACCGGACCTCGCGCGAAATCATCAAATCCGACGATTTCCCGAAGTTCTTCGCCGAGGTGCTGGAGCCGAACAAGGATATCGGCCTGTTTTACGGCCATCTGTCGACGGCGCCGGGCAATTTCCTCGAGGACATGATCGTCTACCGCTACGACAAGGTGGCCGAGCAACCGCCTTCAGACCAGCCGGCGATCGGCGAACCGGGCTCGGTCGGGCTGAAGCGGGTGATCATCAACCTGGCGAAATGGGGCAGCCTGTTCCAGGAGCTGAAGTGGTTCACCGAAAAGACGCTGGAGCCGAAATTCGAAAACTGCACCGTGGTGCGCACTTCAGCGATGGCGCAAGGCGAGGCCTGTCTCGTCACCCGCAACAATCCGATGCACGATTCGGTGCCGTATCTGTTCAACGATCTGGCTGAAGAGACCGACATACTGCACGAATATTTTATTCCACGTGCGGCCTATGTCGAATTCATCACCGAGGCCCGCGAGATCCTGCGCAACCAGTCGCTGCCGGTGCTCAACGCCTCGGTGCGCATCGTCCACAAGGAGGATGTGGCGCTGACCTACGCGCCGGAGCCGGCCTATTCGCTGGTGCTCTATATCAACCAGCCGACCGATGCCGACGGCAATGCCAGGATGAGGGCGCTGACCCGGGCGCTGATCGACGTGACGATCAAGCGTGGCGGGCGTTTCTTCCTGCCCTACCAGTTGCACTACACGGCCAAGGAGTTGCTGGCCTCCTATCCCGAACTGCCGGCTTTCTTGGCATCGAAGCGGCAATATGACCCGACGGAACTGTTTTCCTCGACCTTCTACCGTGCCATCAAGGCACTGAGCGGGGTTGCGTAAGCAGGAGAACAATCTATGCGGATGGTATCAGCGGCAGCCCTCACTCTCATCGCGCTGTGCGCTGGACCGGCCGGAGCCGAGGACCTCAAGGCGTTCAAGCTGACCATCGATGGCGTGACGGTCGACATCGATCCCGGCGAAACCACCGACATCACGCTGCCCGGCGGCAAACAGAGCAAGGTGACGCTGCAACACAACGACTTCGCCACCTTTTCCGGCGACAGTTTCTCCTTCGTCCATCCGAGCAGCATTTCGGTGACCAAGACCGATCTTGGCGAAAACATCACGCAATATCTGATGGCGTCGGCGCTGGGCACGATCGTCGTCGTGCAGGAATATGGCAAGATGAACCCGGTGTCGCTCAACCAGCTGATGCTGCAGGAGATGACCCGGGAATCGGTGCAGGCCGGTGCCGAAGTGACGCAGCAGCCGACGACCCGCAAGCTCGCCGACGGCAAGGAATTGACCGGCATCCGCGCCGAGGTGAAGACGCGCACCGACACCGCGTATTTCGAGATCGTCGGCTACGGCCTCGCCGATCAGGGACTGTTGTTCATCACGCGCGTCGGCAGCAAGGATTTGGGCACCGAACAGCCGCTGATCGACAAGTTCTGGGAGAGGCTGAAGGTCAAGATGTAGGGACCAGGGCAGTGTCTCAGTTTGGATTTGGGCTCTGGGTCGAATGCGCCTCGTTTTCCTGGCGTATTCTCGAAAACGAGTTGCTCGGAATTGGTGATTTATGAACCGAATCACCAAAAAGGACTTGCGATAGATGAGAAGCTCGCAAATGGAGAAATATGTCTGGGCCTCGGTTCTATATTATGTCGTGGTTGCAATTGGGGGTGTAGTTCTTTTTATCTTAATCAACTTAGTTGGAATCTTTTTGGGTCTGTTTGCGCTGTTTGGATATTTGGCGCTGGTCATATCCCTCAATGCATGGCGACTGAGACGGCATCCGCGAAGCGTCTATCAAGTCGAATTGACCAAACGGAGACTGGGCGACTGACACCGCTGGATAGAACCCGCCGGCAGGCCTTTGATCGTGAGTCATACGTCAGCAGCAGGTCGTGAGCCGAGACGCTGGCGGACTAAAACCCCGTCGGCACCAGGCTGGCCAGCCAGTTCACCGAGCGTTTTGCCGCGTCGGCGGTCGCCGAGGCCGCACGGCCAAGATCGGTCTTGACCACGGCATAGCCGTTCTTGGTGCGGTAGAGCACTCCGGTGCCGCCATCGACCACCTGTTCATAGGCGACGGGCCGGGCAGCGTCCGCTTCGACGGCCGTCGTCGGCGTGCCGACCGGGACGCTTGGCCGACGGCTCAGTTCCGGCGGCAGCGGGCTTTCGACCTTGACGACCCGGCTGACCGGCTTCAGCTCCGGGCGGGATGCGATCGCGGCGAGTTGCGAGGAGGATGACGACCCCTTGGCGCGGCAGATGCCGGACACCAGCGGATAGTTGAAATTGCGCTGGTGCAGGATCTGGCTCTTCATCGCGGCTTCGCAGTCGGCGATGGTCGACCACTTGGCCGGCGTCTCACCGATATATTCGCACAGCTTGGCGTCGCAGTCGCAGCCGACAATGGTCATGGCGACAAGGGCGGTCTTGATCACGGTCTTGTCCCTTCGAGATGCCCCCCGGCAGCCCATTCATTTCCATCGCGCGCGAACAAGGCGGGATTTGGCCGCGATTGTGGAATGAGCGTGGCGGAGCGCTCTGGGTGACCAATCTTTGCGCGGTGTTACCGAAAGGCCTCAATAATCGTAGACGTGTTCGAGTTTTGCGCCTGCCTTCATCAGCGACGGCAGCACCAGATGCAGCTTGCGCACGGCCACCACCATGCCGGTGCGGCGCGTCGAGGGGTCGGCCGGCAGCGGATAGCTGAACAGGATGCGCATGCCTTCGGGAACGGCGATCGAGTCGGTCGAAAGCATGGTGACCATGATCTCGTCATTGCCGCCGATCTCGACGAAGGAGACGCCCTTGTCGATCAGCCGCGGGATCATGTCGGTGAAGACCTGATAGCGCTTGGTGACGAAGAAGGTGCCGTCAGTGCCGTAATCGCGTTCCAGCAAGGTGTCGGGCTCATTGCGGGTGGCTTCGCCGACCGGACCCTTGGCCCAGACATGGATGTCGAGCAAGGCCGGGTCGGAGGTGGCGGCAAGCGCCTTTTTGATCAGGTCGGCATAGCCCTGCTTGATGGTGTCGGCGAGACCGAAGGCGAGCTTGCGCTCGCTACCGCGGATGGAGCTGTCTCCCGGCGCCGGCTGCACGGCAAACAGGCCGGCGCGCTTTTCGGCATAGGGGAACTGGTACCACGGCACCTGGTCGAGAAAGCCTGCGTAGTCCGCCGCCACCTTGGCCTGGTAGATGTCGGCGGCGGTGCGCTTGGCCGACGTCGCCTCGGTGATGCGGCCGACCGTGTTCTCATAGGCCCATTGCAGGATGTGCTCGATCGAGTGGCTGGTGCCGATGATGACCAGCATCTGGTGGTTGGCATAGTTGAACTTGTAGGGCGAGCTGGCGCGGATCACCGTGGCGTAGTCCTGCCAGAAGCGGCCGACATAGGACCAGTAGGGAAAGCCGCTCGGCTGGTCCTTGGCGACGAAGCCGGCATATTCGCGCGCGGCGTAGACGATCGCCCATTCGGGATAGGTGAGGAAGGTCGATTCCTCCGGCCGCTGGTAGCCGGGGATCTCGGCGCGGACCTTGTCGGCCAGCGCCTTGGGCGGCGCGCCATCGGCGATGCCGGGCAGCGGCGTCTTGTCGAGCGACGACGTGGTCAGGAAGCCATAGCTCAGCCCGACGACCGGGATGAGGATGACGATGACGATCAGCCAGAGGATCGTCTTGACGAGGCGCTTCAGCCAGCGAAACAGGAACATGGCCGGTCAGGCCGTGGCGAAGTGGTCGTAGATGCGCTTCGACAGCCAGAAGCCGACATAGACGGCGAAGCCGCCAATGACGAGGTGCGGCAGGTTGGCGAAGAAGCGGGCGGGGAATTCGATGTCGTTGAGGGAGCGGAAGCCGTTGATGAAGATGCCGGCATCGAGGCAGCCGGAGCCGGTGATCAGCCCGAGCACGCCGTCGAACAGATAGATCGAGCCGAACAGCTTGAAATAGAACACCGCCTGGCGGTGCGAGATGAAGGCGGCCGCCAGCGCCCAGACGCCGGAGAAGGCGTGCAGCAGGTCGTCGTACCATTGCAATGAGAACAGGCCGAACAGATTGCCGTTGGCATCGTTGAACGCCGGTATGTAGCCGATTGCGACAACGGCGAAGAACAGGAAAGCATAGGCAACGGCAAGCTTCTGGATCAGCGTCATGAAGTATCCCCCTTCAATTGACGTCGAAGGGTAGCTGATTTTTGCTGCCGGTTGCAGCCCCAGCTGGAAAGACCGTAAAAATTGTGGGGATAGCCAAAAAGACAGTCGGCGCCGGGATTTCTCCCAGCGCCTCCCTGTCAGATCAGGACACGGTCGCGGCAGCAACTTCCGTAAAGTCGTCGCGCCATGCCGGCCTTGATTTTGACGGTCCTGTCAGTCCGCCACCCGAGAGCAGCGTCCGTTCGGGACCTCGCCGGTCTCCACCCTTGCGGGTTTTGCCCTGCGGCCATCGAAGGTTTTTGCCGTCCTTCATGGCAGCATCGGTCCGCCGTCGGCGTTGGCACGCTTTCCGCGGCCCCGTAGGTCTCGGCTTCCGTCCCTCGAACAGGCAAGCCTGCTCTCGCTTCGGGCCGTACGGGCCTCAGGAAATCCGCCTTTCACTTCGCCTTTCGGCTTGATGATTGGTAGCCGCCTGAGATGGGTTAAACTTACGCCGGGTAAGGGTCTTGGGGAATGGCCCTGGGCCTGTGGATAGCGGGATTATCGGGGACTGTTTGCCGAGTGTCCCGACATTTCGGTGCAGGTTGCCTTAGACAGCGTGCCCCGCTTTTTGGTGCTCCGACCGACAGCACCCCTTGCTCCGCCGGCGGGCAGGGGTTTCAATGCCGGCAAAGGATCGGGCGTGTATGTCCGGCGCCGGGGAGGGCGAGTATTTGAAAGTCGGGGTGGTTCTTAATCCGATTGCCGGTGGCGGCCGGCTGAAACGGGATTGGCCCGAGGTTGCCGCCTCGCTGAAAAAGCATTTTGGCGATTTCGAACTGCGCGAGACGCAAGCCGAGGGCGATGCCGAACGGCTGGCAATCGACCTCGCGGCCAGCGGGTTCGACCTTGTGATCGCGGCGGGCGGTGACGGCACGGCGAGTGAAGTGGCCGACGGGCTGCTGCAGGCGTCCGAAGAGAGCGGCAAGACGACCGAGCTTGGCCTGCTTCCTTGCGGCACCGGCATCGATTTCGCGCGCGGGCTCGGCCTGCCGAAAGACGTGGATGCGACGCTGAAGCGGATCGCCGAGGCGAAGGGGCGCAAGGTCGATGCCGGGCGCATCTGCTACATTGACGACCATGGCGCTTTGGCCAGCCGCCACTTCATCAACATCGCCAGCCTCGGCCTGTCGGGCGCCACCGACCGCGCGGTCAATGCCGACAAGCGCAAGGGCAAGATGTCGGCCAAGGCGCTGTTCCTGTGGCGCACCGTGGTCGAGTTCATCCGCTACCGCTTTCAGGATGTCCGGATCACCGTCGACGACGGCACGCCGGTCGAGGCGCACATGGCGCTGGTGGCGGTGGCCAACGGCAAATTCTTCGGCGGCGGCATGATGATCGCGCCGGATGCCGAACTGACCGACGGCCAGTTCGACATCGTCATCCTGCGCGCGGCCGGCAAGCCGAAACTGATCTGGGACATCCGCCTGCTCTATGGCGGCCGGCACCGCAACCATCCGGCGATCACCATATTGCGCGGAAAGAAAGTGGTGGTCGAACCGCTCGGCGATGTCGAGAAGAACGGCGCCCTGGTCGACATAGACGGCGAGTCGCCCGGACGCATACCGGCGACCTTCGAGATCCTGCCTGGAGCGCTGACGCTCAGATATTGAATCAAGGCGTTGCCAGATTGATTCAGGTCTTTTCGAAACTGAATCCGGCTATCGATTCAAACGAATGAAATTGCTCGGGTTTTCCGTCCCCGGTCAAGGTTCCAGCTTGGCCGGGAAACCGGGGGCACGCAGGTCGGTGCCAACGGCATCCTCGAGAAGTTTGACGATCTGCGTCGACCAGGCGCCGCCGCCATAGGCTTCCTTGCCTTGCTCAAAAATCGCGTTGACGCGCGCGGCGAGATCGAGCGGCACGCCGAAATCCTTGCCCATGCCCAAGGCGAAGCCGAGGTCCTTCAGCGCCAGGTCCATGGTGAAGCCGATGTCGTAGGAGCCGTTGAGGACGAGCTGGCTTTCGGTCTCGTGAACGAAGCTGTTGCCGGAGGAGGCAACGATGGCGTGGTAGGATTGGGCAAGGTCGAGCCCGCCCTGCTTGGCCAGCATCAGCGCCTCGCCGGCGGCGACGAGATGGATGAAGGCGAGCATGTTGGTGATCACCTTGATCACCGCCGCCGAACCGATCGGACCCATCAGGAAGGAGCGTGCGCACATCGCTTCGATGGCAGGGCGATGGCGCTCGTAGAGCGCGACATCGCCGCCGACCAGCGCGGTGATTTTTCCCGCTGCCGCCAGATGCACGCCGCCGGTGACCGGGCATTCCAATGTCTCGACGCCGCTGACCAAGGCGAGGTTCGCCAGGCGAAGAATCTCGTCGCGGCCATTGGTCGACATCTCGATCCAGGTGCCGCCCTTGGGCAGGCCTTCCAGCAATCCGCCGGGGCCGGCCAGCACCGTTTCGCTGACCTTTGGCGAGGGCAGGCAGGTTATGGCGTTCCCAGCGCGAGCAGCGGCCTCGGCGGGGCTGTCGGCGGCGGTGGCGCCGAGCGCCACAAGGCGCGCGACGGCGGTAGGATCGCGGTCGAAGACCGTCACGGCAAAACCGTTGCGGACCAGGCTGGCGGCAAGGTTGCCGCCGAGATGGCCGAGGCCGATGAAGGCGTAGCTTTCGCTCACGGCATCAACGGTGTCTGCATCATCTGCAGGTGCAAATCCTTGCCGGAATAGGGATGGGCATCGCAAACCGCCTCGTTGAGCTCGACGCCCAGCCCCGGTTCCTTCGAGGGGATGACGTTGCCGTCCTGCCACTCGATCTTCTTCTTCAAGAGCGTGGCGTGGAAACCGTCCCACTGCTTCAGCGATTCCAGGATCAGGAAGTTGGGCAGCGTCACCGCCAGCTGGATGTTGGCGGCGCCGACGATCGGCCCGCAGTAGCAGTGCGGCGCGACCTGGATGTGGTAGGCCTCGGCCATCGCGGCGATCTTCTTGGTCTCGAGGATGCCGCCGGAGCGGCCGAGATCGGGCTGCAGGATGGTCGCGGCGCGGTTCTCGATGACGCGGGCGAACTCGAACTTGGTCGTCAGCCGCTCGCCGGTGGCAATCGGGATCGATGTGCCTCGCGCCACCTGCGCCATCACTTCGGGCATGTCGGGCGGCACCGGCTCCTCGAACCACAAGGGATCATAGGGCTCGATGGCACGCGCCATGCGCAGTGCGCCCGAGGCGGTGAACTGGCCGTGCGTGCCGAACAAGATATCGGCGCGGGTGCCGACCGCCTCGCGGATCGCCTTGACCATGCGGGTGGCGACATCGATGTCGATGAGGCGCGGCTGGTGGCCGTCAAAGGCGGTGTAGGGACCGGCCGGGTCGAGCTTGACGGCATTGAAACCCTGCTCGACATATTCGAGCGCGCAGGCCGCCGCCATTTCTGGGTCGTTGTAGACGTTCCTGCCGTCCGGCGCGTCCTCGGAATGGACGCTGCCGGTGTGCGGATAGAGATAGGTGTAGGAGCGCAGCGTCTCGTGCACCTGGCCGCCGAGCAATTTGTAGACCGGCTTGTTGGCCTCCTTGCCGATAATGTCCCAGCAGGCCATTTCGAGCGCCGAGAAGCAGCCCATGCCGGTCACGTCGGGGCGCTGGGTGAAGCCGGAGGAATAGGCGCGGCGGAAGAAGGTCTCGATGTCGTGCGGATCGTGGCCGATCAGATAACGCTCGGCCATGTCCTCGACCAGCTTGGCCGTGACATGGGCGGAGAAGGTGGCGTTGTAGGCCTCGCCGTAACCGACCACGCCGCCATCGGTGGTGAGCTTGACGAAGATGAAATATTTGCCGCCGATGCCGGGCGGCGGGTTGCCGACAACCCAGGTCTTGACGTCGGTGATCTTCATTTGTGGTCCTCCAGAACCAGTTCGGCACCCTTCCACCCGGTCATGATCGAGGCGGCGTTGGTGTTGCCGGTGATGTTGTCGGGAAAGATCGAGGCGTCGATGACGCGCAAGCCTTCAAGCCCATGCACTTTCAGGCGCGGATCGACGACGGAGCGCGCGGGATCAGGCCCCATGCGGCAGGTCGAGACCGGGTGATAGACGGTGCCCGAGCGCTTCCTGAAATCGGTGATCAGGTCGGCGTCGGACTGGATCGACGGGCCGGGCAGGACCTCTTCCTGAATGATCTCGGCCATCGCCGGCATCGAGGCGATCTTGCGCAAGAACTTCACCGCCGCCAGCATCTCCTCGACGTCGGCGTTGGTCGAATAGGCGTTGGCGGTGATTCTTGGATAGTCCAGCGGGTTGCTGGAGCGGATCATGATCTCGCCGCGGCTCGACGGGCGGCAATTGGACAGGCCGATGGAAAAGCCCGGCCAGGGATCCGGCGTCAGGATCGGCCGCTCGCCGCTCTTCGGGATGACGGTCGAAAAGGCCTGGAAATAGAGCTGCATGTTGGGGCGCGAGAACGCCGGGTCGGTGCGGAAGAAGCCGCCGCCATGGTTCATCGACAGCGACAGCGGACCCGACCGCGTCAGTATGTATTGCATGCCGACCAGCAGCTTGCCCCACCAGGGGCGCAGGATCTGGTTGAGCGTCGGCACCTTGCCCTTGAAGGTGTAGTTGATGCCGACATGGTCCTGCAGATTGGCGCCGACATTCTCGTTGGCATGGACGACCGGTATGCCGAGTCCGCCAAGCAGCGCCGACGGACCGATACCGGACAATTGCAATAACTGTGGCGAATTGATCGAACCGCTGGACAGGATGACCTCGCGGCCGGTGCGCGCCGTCTTGGTCTCGCCGTTCTGCAGATACTCGATGCCGACCGCGCGTTTGCCTTCGAACAGGATGCGGGTCGCCAGCGCGTTGGTCTCGACGCGGACGTTTGCGCGCTTCATCGCCGGGCGCAGAAAGGCGCGTGCAGCGGACATGCGGCGACCGTTCTTGGTCGAGATCTGGTAGGTGCCGACGCCTTCCTGGGTAGCGCCATTGAAATCGGGATTGAGCGGCAGGCCGGCCTGCTGGCCGGCGGCGAGATAGCGCTTGGTCAGCGGGTGGACAGCGTTCATCGTCTCGCTGATGTGCAGTGGACCACCGGTGCCGCGCCATTTGTCGGCGCCGGCCTCATTGTCCTCGATCGCCTTGAAGGCCGGCAGCAAATCATCATAGCCCCAACCAGGATTGCCGGCGGCGCGCCAGTCGTCGAAATCCTCGCGCGCGCCGCGGATCCACACCATGGCGTTGATCGAACTCGACCCACCGAGCAGCTTGCCGCGCGGCCAGTGGTCGACGTTGCCGCCGAGACCGGGATCGGCTTCGGTCTTGTAGTTCCAGTTGACCGCCGGATCGAAGAAGGTCTTGCCGTAGCCGAGCGGCATCTGCACGTAGAAGCGCTGGTCGGTGCCGCCGGCTTCAAGCACCAGCACCGAAAAGCGGCCCGAGGCCGACAGCCTGTCGGCGAGCACCGAGCCGGCCGAGCCGGAGCCGACGATGATGAAGTCATAAGTCTGCATGATGGGTGTTGGCGGCTCCGGAAATCTGGCCGCAGCCTAGACGCGGCAGCCTTGCTAAGTCGCCGCGCCTTCCGGCATGCGTTGTGAAAAAAGCGACTGGGATGTCAGGTCGAGTTGCGGGGAATACCGACAATCGTGCTTGATATGCCGGGGGTCGAGGGCTTATGCGATGGCATCGACCACTCTGCGGAAGGCAGGACAATCATATGCGTACCCTGTCGGATGCCTTCATTCCCGAGCTGCCGGGCTACTACAAGGGCAAGGTCCGCGAGAATTACGATTTGGCCGACGGGCGGCGCATCATCATCGCCACAGACCGTCTCAGCGCCTTCGACATCATCCTGACCTCGATCCCGTTCAAGGGCGAGATCCTGACCCAGACGGCCCGCTACTGGTTCGAGGAAACCGCCGATATCTGTCCGAACCATGTGCTCGAATATCCCGATCCCAATGTCGTCGTCGGTACGAGGCTCGACATCCTGCCGGTCGAGATCGTCGTGCGCGGTTATCTGGCGGGGACCACCAGCACCTCGATCCTGACCCGCTATAAGCGCGGCGAACGCGACATGTACGGGATGCGCCTGCCGGACGGGCTGCGCGACAATGAGAAGCTGGCCGAGCCTGTCATCACGCCGACGAGCAAGGCCGCGGATGGCGCCCATGACGAGCCGCTGTCGAAGGCAGATATCCTCGAACAGGGACTGCTCACGCAGGCGCAGTGGGACACCGTCTCGGATTATGCTTTGCTGCTGTTCGCCCGCGGCCAGGCGCGCGCCGCCGAGCGCGGACTGATCCTCGCCGACACGAAATACGAATTCGGCACCGACAAGAACGGAACGATCATCCTGGCCGACGAAATCCACACGCCGGACAGCAGCCGGTACTGGATCGCGGCGAGTTACGAGCAGGCCCTTACAAGCGGCACGCGGCCGGAGAGTTTCGACAAGGATTTCATCCGCTCGTGGGTGGCGGCGCGCTGCGACCCCTACAAGGATCCGATCCCGAAGATTCCGGACGAGATCGTCGAGCAGGCTTCCGGTGTCTATGCGCAGGCTTACGAGGCGATCACGGGCAAGCAATTCGTCCCAGACGTTTCCGGGGATACCGTTCTCGATCGCATCCGCTCGAACCTCGCGCGCTACTTCTAGCGAACCATCCAATGGCGCGTTGACGCGTCCGCGCCGTGAGGCTACGGGATCGAGGGCAATCGATCTCAAGCCATCGACCTCAGGGATTTTCTCGCATGGTGCAGTACGCGGAAGGACGGCCGATCGGAGACCTGACGCTGCGCACGCTGGCCATGCCTTCCGACGCCAATGCGGCCGGCGATATTTTTGGCGGCTGGGTGATGGCGCAGATGGACCTTGCCTGCGGCATTCGCGCCGCCGAGCGCGCCAGGGGCCGCGTGGTGACGGCGGCGGTCAAGGAGATGTCCTTCGCCAAGCCGATGAAGATCGGCGACACGCTGTGCATCTACACCCATGTCGAACGCGTCGGCCGCACCTCGATGACGCTCAAGGTCGAGGCCTGGGCGCAGCGCTATCTCTCCGACCTGATGGAAAAGGTGACGCACGCCGATTTCGTCATGGTGGCGCTGGACGGTGAGGGCAAGCCGAAGGCCGTTCCGGCCGAGGGTTGACGGAAGCCCCGTTCTGCCGTTCCCCAATATGGCGCAATTGTTACACCGCTGATGCGAGCGATGCGTTTCGCGACATTCAATGGTTGCCTTCACGCCCGAGTGTGTCGGCGTTGGGGGAGAGACAATGCGTCAACACATACTGAACAGCTGGCTGGTGGCGGCCCTTGTCGGCGTGGTCTGTCTGCTCGGCGTAACCGCCTATGCCGAAGTCAAAAACGACCTTCCGAACACCTCTTGCCTGCATGGCGACAAGGGCGCCCGGAAGCCGGCCGCGACATGCGCGCCCTGCAGCCCGGCGCCTTGCGAGGGCTTGGCGCCAAGAAGCTGAAGGACTGCCTTTGGTCCGCGATTGACGTGGTCAAAGCAGCGCGTGCGTCGGTCCGTCTGAAGCGTCATACGACAAAGTCGCCAGGGCTCGTCTAGAGAGCCACGAATTCCCTCTCTTCAGGCAAATTCGCTCACTGCGAAACGACGGATCCCTTGCATTGCATGGGTTTCAGGCGTGCATGCCGTCAAATTTCTCGCGTGCTGCCTTGACGCGCGTGGTGTTCTTGCGCGCCCATTCGCCGAGTGCGCCGACTGGCACCAGCAACTCATGCCCGAGTTCGGTCAGTTCATAATCGACGCGTGGCGGGATGGTCGGAAACACGGTGCGGGTGACGAAGCCGTCGCGTTCCAGCCCGCGCAAGGTGGTGGTCAGCATCTTCTGCGAGATGCCGCCGACAGCCGCGCGCAGCTCGTTGAAACGCAAGGGTCCGTCGCCAAGCTTGCCGACCACGAGCACGGTCCATTTGTCGCCGACGCGCTGCAGGATTTCCGAAATCGCGCGGCAGTCTTCGGTGCGGTGCGGGTGCCTCAGTAACAAAAAAGTGCCTCCTTGCGTCGGCAGTTTGCGGTATCTCATATAGCGCCGGTATCTAAATGATACCAGCTTTTTACTGGAATGGAGAGCCCCCCATGTCAAAGCCGAAAATCGCCATCATCGTCGGTTCGACGCGCGCCGCGCGCTTCGCCGATGTGCCGACCCAATGGATTGCCAAGATCGCCAAGTCGCACGCCGATATCGAGGTCGAGGTCGTTGACCTCAGGGACTTCCCGCTGCCCTTCTTCGACGAAGTCGCGTCATCCGCCTGGGTGCCGTCGACCAACGAGGTGGCGCAGCGCTGGCAGAAGAAGGTCGCCGAATTCGATGGCTTCATCTTCACCGCCGCCGAATACAATCACGGCCCGACCGCCGTGCTGAAGAACGCCATCGACTACGCCGCCAACGAGTGGAACAAGAAGCCGGCCGGGTTCGTCGGCTATGGCAGCGTCGGCGGCGCCCGCGCCGTCGAACAGCTCCGCCTCCATGCGGTCGAACTGCAGATGGCGCCGGTGAAGTCGGCCGTCCACATCGCCTGGGGCGACTTCCTCGCCGTGCGCCAGGGCGAGAAGAAGCTGGAAGACCTTGAGCACCTGAACCAGGCCGCCACGGCGCTGGTCAACGACGTTGCCTGGTGGGCCAAGGCACTGAAGAAGGCGCGCGCTGCCGACGTGGTCGACGAGGAAATCAAGGCGGCCTGATCGCCTTTTGAGATTATCCTCCCAAGGGATAGGGGGCGGCGCTTGCGCCGCCCTTTTTGGACTCTTTATTTGACGCAATTCCGGACGGAAAACCGCCCACACTTTTCCTGGAATTGCGCTGGCTACAGCGGCTCAAATCGAAAGCTGCCGCCAGACCGGACGACACGGCCAATGCCGGGCGAGTCCAGATGCGCGCCGGCAACGAAACAATGATCGTCCGCCGCAAGCGCCAGCAGCCGCAACCGGCTCTCGTGCGCCTGGCCTTGATCCGTGTCGAACTCCCACGTCACCTCGGGCCGATCGAACTGAAGCGATGGGACGTGGACGGTATCGCCCCAGATCAAAATGTTTTCGCCGCCGCTCGAAACGCGCAAGCAGCTGTGGCCCACTTCATGGCCATGAGCACCGATAATTTCGACATGTGCCCCGAAATGGTCTCCGGCATCGAATGGTTCCGCCATGTCGTGAAATCGCTCAAGCCGCGATACCGCGCGAAAAAGGCCGAGTTCCTCCCTGGGAACGAGCAGGCGCGCCAGGCGCGGGAACGCGTCCCGGCTATCGGCAAGCACAAGACCATGGATGTGGTCGAGATGGGTATGGGTGAAGCAGACGGCGCGGATTTTTTCGACATCGATGCCGGCCTCGTCCAGCGCCTGGGGAAGCCGGCCCATGGTGGGGTGCCAGGCATTCGAGGCGCCGGTATCGATCAGCGTTACCTCATTCCCATCGTCAATCGCGAAGGCGTTGACGGAGAGCCTGAGTTGACCGCCAAACAATGGGACCTGTTCCGGCAGGTCATCGCCAAATGGCTTGTCGCCGTTTTGCCGAAGCCGCCCGATCGGCATATCGACATAGCCATCGCGCAAGGCGGTGATGCGTAGGTCGCCAAGAGTGTAGGTCCAATGAAGTTCGCCCGAAGCTATGCGGTGCATTTGCCGTTCCGTTCTGTAGATATCGACAGTCTGCGTTGAGTAGCCGGCGTCGGCAACCCGCCCCGTCATTTCGATTTTAGGCCATCTGTGCGTGCTGCGGCTGCCTTGGCCGGATGATGCAGTCGGCGAGGCGATGCTTCTCGTCCAACTCATCGGCGTGGTGCTGGCCCCATTGGCAGAGCGCCAGCAGGATCGGCTCGAGGCTGAGGCCGAGGCTGGTCGCCGAATATTCAACGCGCGCGGGCACTTCGGCGAAGATCTCGCGGCTGACGAGGCCGTGCTCCTCCATTTCGCGCAGCTGCTGGATCAGCACTTTCTGGGTAATGCCCGGAACCATTGCCTTGAGCGTCGTCAGGCGCCGGGGACCATCGAAGAGATGGTAGAGGATGACCGCCTTCCAGCGCCCAGCGATCACTTTCAGCGCGCGCTCCGCCGGCAGCATCGGCAGTCGCTTGATCGGCATTTTCCTGGCTGGATCCGCCATGGTCACCTCCTGGTCAGCAGGGGACAAATGAGTGTGTAGTCGAGGCCTCGGAGATAGTGGCAAAGCACGGCCGATGCCAGTGCGATTGGAGTTTGCCATGAAAGCCATTCAATTCAGCCGCTTCGGCGGCCCCGAGGTGCTGGAGGTCATCGACCTGCCGGCGCCGGTGCCGCAGGCCGGCGAGGTGCTGATCCGGATGCACGCCGCCGGCATCAACTTCTTCGAAGTGCTGATGCGCGCGGACCGCTACGCGGTGACGCCGCATCTGCCGATGTTTCCCGGCGTCGAAGTGGCCGGAGTCGTCGAGGATGTTGGCCCAGGGGTGGATGCGGCGCTGCTGGGGACACGTGTCGCGGCGCCGCTGTTTGCCTCGCAACGTCCTCATGGCGGTTACGCCGAGCAGGTGACGATATCAGCCGAGCTCGCCGTGCCGCTGCCGAATGACGTCTCGTTCGAGGAGGCGACGGCGCTGATGGTGCAGGGGCTGACAGCGCTGCATCTGCTGCGCCAGAGCCCGCCTGAGGGCAGGACGGTGCTGGTGCCGGCCGCCGCCGGTGGCGTCGGATCGCTGCTTATCCAGCTTGCCAGACAGAAGGGAGCAAGCCGCGTGATCGCTGCCGCCAGCGGCAAGACCAAGCTCGATCTTGCTTTGTCGCTCGGTGCCGACGTGGCAATCGACTACGCCAATCCGGATTGGCCCACACATGTCCGCGACGCCACGGACGGGCACGGGGTCGACATCATCTACGACACGGTTGGCGGCGCGCTGACGGCGCTGTCGCTGCAGGCTTTGGCGCCGGGCGGAGAACTGGTTTTCGCCGCACTCGGCCGCTATGGGCTCGCGGCTTCCGAACTGGAAGCCATGATCGGCCGCAACCAGTCACTCAGAGGTTTCGCGCTGCTGCTGCTGCTGCCGCCGGAAGTGTTGCGGGCGAGCCTGTCGGAACTATTCCAACTGGCCGCGAGCGGCCGGTTGCGGGTCGCGATCGGCGGCCGTTTTCCGCTCCACCAGGCCGGCGAAGCGCACCGGCTGCTGGATGAGCGCCGCTCGACGGGCAAGGTGGTGCTGGTGCCTTGACGGATCCCGCGACCAGGCATCCACAGCTTGTGGTCATATGCATTGCGGGCCGGCATTGGTGCCGGCCCGCATCGTTTGTCTAAGCCGCCGCTGCGACTTTCCGCGGTCCGTCGAGCACGCCGAGACCAAGGCCTTCAAGCAACTGGGCCTGGATGGGCGCCGTCTGGGCGTTGATAGCGTCGGCGCCGAAGGATTGGCCGACGACGATGCGCGGCGGCCGCGCGCCGGCGGGCAGTTCCACGATGCGGAGAATGGCCTCGGCCACGTCGTGCGGATCGGGGGCATTGTCGCTCTGGAAGAGCTCCTTCAAGGTGCCCACCATCTTGGCCGGTATTCCGGCGATCTCGCCATAGCCGGTGCTTCGCGCGGCATCGGCGGGCTGCTGGGCGCTGGCAAAAATGCTCGTCGGATAGTTGCTCGGCTGGATGAGGACGACATCGATGCCCAATTGCGACAGCTCGTAGCGGTAGCTCTCCGTCAACGCCTCGAGCGCGAATTTCGACGCGCCGTAGAGACCGAAGAAAGGAAATGTCAGCCGGCCGAGGATCGAGCCGAGATTGATCACCAGGCCTTCGCCTTGCTGGCGGAATGCCGGCAACACCGCCCGCATCGTCCGCTGGATACCAAGCACGTTGACGTCGAAGAGCGCGCGCACCTGCTCGGTGGTGAAGGATTCGGAGACGCCAGCGGAGCCGATGCCGGCATTGTTGATGAGGACGTTGAGACGACCCACCTGCTTGAGCACCGAAGCCACACCGTGCTCGACGGAGGCGTCGTCGGTCACGTCGATCTCGATCGCCTGGATACCCTTGTCGCGCAGAGCCTCGGCGTGGGACCGGTTGCGACTGGCAATATCGCGCATGGAGGCGAAGACGCGATGGCCGGCGCGGGCAAGCGTCTCCGCCGTGTCGCGGCCGAAGCCGGTGCTGGCGCCGGTAATGAGGATGGTCTGGGACATGATGACTGCCTTTCGAGGGGGCGGGTGGAGGACAAAGTCGAACCCTCTTAGAAGACGGCCGACATCTAAATTAGATGTTGTATGAAATCTAAAATGTCAAGCGATCTCGCGATTTTCCGCGGCGGCATGCTGCAAAACGCACGCTGGGCACTGGCGAAGGGACGCGCCTCGCATTAGATTTCAATCGGCATCTATAGTAGTTGCGCCTCGGTTGTCGTGGCGTGGCGGAAAGGTCGAACGGCATGAGAAAATCCAGGGAAGCGGCGGCGGAGACCCGCAAGCGCATCGTCGCTGCCGCGTCCGCTACGTTCCGCCGCAATGGCATTGACGGAACCGGCCTGGCCGACCTGATGGGCGCCGCTGGGCTGACGCATGGCGGTTTCTACAAGCACTTCGGGTCGAAGGAGCAAGTGGTTGAGGAATCGCTGGCGTTGGCAATCGAGACGATGGTGCAGGGGATCAAGGACACAATCGCAGCCGCGCCCGGGAAAACCGGGCTTGATGATGCGATTAGCGACTATCTGTCCCCCGAATATCGCGACAACAGGGCTGGCGGCTGTCCGTTTGTTGCCTTGGGAAGCGATGTGGCGCGCGGAGGCGACGCGGTTCGTGAGGTGGCGACATCAGGCTTTCTCGATCTGTTGGATACTATTGCGGGCCAACTTGAGGGCCAGTCGCCCGCCGACGCTAGGGACGAGGCCCTGGTGATGCTGTCGACGATGATCGGCGCCGTGACCATTGCGCGCTTTGTCAGCGACCCCGAGCTTTCGGACACCGTCCTTCGGCAAGCGCGCGAGCATCTGACCAAATCACCCTGACATCAAGTCAGGGGCATTTTCCTCGATCACATCCGAGTGACTTGCATAATGCAACTAACTTGGCTATAAGTCACTTGCATTTTGAAAGAGACTCCGATCATGGTTGCAAAAACAAGCTTCGAGACACGCCCGTGCCCCATCGCGCGCAGCCTCGACGATGTCGGCGAGTGGTGGAGCATCCTGCTGCTGCGCGACGCGTTCCAGGGGCTGACACGCTTCGACCAGTTTCAGAAGAGCCTGGAGATCGCGCCCAACATTCTCACGCGCCGGCTGAACAGCCTGGTCGAGCGTGGCCTGTTCGAGAAGCGCGCCTACTGCGAGCGGCCGCTTCGCCATGAATATGTGCTGACCGCCAAGGCGCGCGATTTCCGCCCGGTGCTGCTTTCCCTGCTCGCCTGGGGCAACAAGCATCTGGCGCCCGAGGGCCCGAGCCTCGTCGTGGTGGACAAAGCTGACGGGCGCTGGGCCGAGCCGGTGCTGGTCGATCGCCAGACCGGCATGGAGCTCGACAGTGAAGGCTTCACCATGGCGACGGCACCCAGGGCCACCGACCGCATGCGGCAGCGCTATCGCTTCAGCAGCGAGGGCTCAGGCCTGCCGCTCGTGGACAACACGGTGATTGAACACCGGTCGGATGAGGCACGCCGCCCATGAACAAGGTTCTCTCGGCTGCCGAGCTGCAGCCCGCGCAGCCATCCGTCGCTCAGATTCCCGCGCCCGTTAAAAAGCGCCGCAAGCCGTTCGTCATGCTGGGCGCCGCGATCGCGATCGGCATTGCCGGCTGGTATGGTTTTCAGTGGTGGCAGGCCGGCCGTTTCCTCGTCTCCACCGACGACGCCTATGTCGGCGGCAACGTCACGCCGCTGGCGCCACGTGTCGCCGGGCATATCGATCAGATCCTCGTCGAGGACAACCAGCATGTCGCCGCCGGCCAGCTCATCATCCGCATCGACGACCGGCCGTTCAAGGCGGCGGTGGAGCGTGCGCAGGCTTCCGTCCAGCAGCAGCAATCGGCGCTCGACAATCTTCGCGCCCAGGTCTCGCTGCAGAATTCGCTGATCGAACAGGCCGAGGCCGATCTCGACGCCAAGAGCGCTGCCGCTAGGTTCACCGCACAGGATGCTCAACGCTATGCGGTGCTGGCCAGCACCAAGGCCGGCACGCAGCAAGACGCGCAGAGAAGCCTTGCCGCAGACAGCCAGGCGAAGGCTTCCGTTTCCGCCTCCCGCGCCGGGCTGGCCGCCGCCAGGCAACAGCTCGATGTCCTCAACACGCAGATATCGGAAGCCACCGCCGCCGTTTTGGCCGCCAAGGCCGATCTCGACACGGCTGAGCTCGATCTCGGCTTCACGCAGATCCGCTCTCCGATCGACGGCCTCGTCGGCAACCGGCTGGCGCAGGTCGGCACCTATGTCTCGCCGGGCAGTTATCTCCTGACGATCGTCCCGGAGACAGGGCTGTGGGTCGACGCCAATTTCAAGGAGGACCAGTTGCGCAGCATGGCCGACGGGCAGGCGGCGACGGTCTATACCGACATCGCGCCCGACCAGCCGCTCAAGGGCCACGTCACCAGCCTGGGGCCGGCGACAGGGGCGATCTTCAGCGTGATCCCGGCGCAGAACGCCACCGGCAATTTCACCAAGATCGTCCAGCGCGTTCCCGTCCGCATCACCATCGACCCGGACCAGGCGCGGAAGGTTGCGCTGCGGCCAGGTCTGTCCACCGTCGTGACCGTCGATACCGCGTCGCGCTGAGGACGCCATGCCAGAGCACGCCGCCCCGCAATCCTTCTTCGTCAGCATCTTGCCGTTCATGGTGATGTGCGTCGGGATGTTCATCGCGCTGCTCGACATCCAGATCGTCGCCTCCTCGCTGCAGGATATTGGCGGCGGTCTGTCGGCCGCACAGGATCAGATCGGCTGGGTGCAGACCTCTTATCTCGTAGCCGAAATCATCGTCATCCCGCTGTCGGGCTGGCTCACCCGGGTGTTCTCGACACGCTGGCTGTTCACCATCTCGGCGGCCGGCTTCACGCTGGCCAGCATGCTGTGCGGCTTCGCCTGGAGCATTGAAAGCATGATCGTCTTCCGCGCGCTGCAGGGGCTGCTCGGTGCGTCGATGATCCCGACGGTGTTCACCTCGTCGTTCCACTATTTCCAGGGGCCGAGGCGGGTCTATGCGGCCGCGGTGGTCGGCAGCATCGCCTCGATCGCGCCGACGCTCGGACCCGTCATCGGCGGCTGGATCACCGACACGCTGAACTGGCACTGGCTGTTCTATGTCAACGTCATTCCGGGCACCATCATCACCATCCTCGTTGCGTTGTTGGTCAAGATCGACAAAGCCGATCCGTCGCTGCTGAAGGGCGCCGACTATATCGGCATGGTGCTGATGGCGGTGAGCCTCGGCACGGCCGAATATGTACTGGAAGAGGGCACGCGCTGGAACTGGTTCGACGACGCGACCATCCGCAACGGCGCCATCGTTGCCAGCGTTACCATGGTTCTGTTCATCATTCGGAGCCTGACCTTCGCGCAGCCGGTGGTCGACTTTCGCGCCTTCGGCAACCGCAATTTCGCCATTGGTTGCTTCCTGTCCTTCGTCACCGGCATCGGCATCTTCGCCACGATCTATCTGACGCCGCTGTTCCTCGGCTATGTCAGGGGCTACGACGCCTTCCAGACCGGGGTGGCGGTGTTTTCCACCGGTGTCGCCTCGATGGTCGGCGTGCCCGTCTACATCTTTCTCGCCAAGCGCTTCGACACACGCTGGCTGATGATGTTCGGCCTGGCATCCTTCGGCGCCTCAATGTGGAGTTTTAGCGCCATCACCAGTCAGTGGGGTGCTGCCGAGCTGCTGATCCCGCAACTGTTCCGTGGCTTCCCGCAGGTCTTCGCTGTCGCACCAAGCGTCAATCTCGGCCTTGGCAGCCTGCCGCCCGAACGGCTGAAATATGCCAGCGGCCTGTTCAACACGATGCGCAATCTCGGCGGCGCGGTCGGCATCGCCATTTGTGGCGCGATCCTGAACGACCGCACCAACTTCCATTTCCTGACCATCGCCTCGCATCTGACGCCGCAGAACGAGGCCGCGATGCGGCTCGTCGACAATGTCGCGCTGCGCTACGGCCAACTGCCCGGCGCGGTGGCGGATGGTCACACAGCTTCGCTGAAGCAATTGTGGGCGCTCGCCTATCGCGAGGCATCGACCATGGCTTACGCCGATGCGTTCCTGGTGATCATGGCCGCTTTCGTCATCGCCACCGCGCTGGTTCCGTTCCTGCGCAACGTCGCGCCGAAGCCCCTGCCTCCCGGGGCACATTGAGGCGCGCCCGGGTTTTCCGGGTATCGGCTCTTCAGCGATTCATTTCGATGCGGCGGCGCCGGTGTCCGTCCTTTTGCCGAAAGCCTGCCAGCGGGCCTCGACTTCGGCGCGAAGCCGCTCGCGGTTGGTGGAGAGCACTTCGTGGGGCAGCGCGACGAACCGTTTGCCATCCTGGGCTGGAAAAATGTTGCCCAGGCGCGAGGCCGTGAGGTTCGGGGCGAATGAGAAGGTCACCAGACCGATGCCGAGCCGCTTTGACCCTCTACTGTTTCGGTAGACAGCCCGCCATAGAGGCATGATCGTTTCATCTGTGAATGCCTCGGAAACCTGCAGTGCGGTGACATCCCGGTACTGGTCTTTACCCCAGCGATACCAAGACGTGCCCCATCGCCTCTTCACAACCTCGAAGGTAATGTCGAGCCAGGAAATGCCCTCCACCTCCCGCCAGGGGACGTCGAGAAAGACATAGCCGTCGAGATTGAGGCGCAACCCGTCCGGCGACAGCCGCAAGAATGGCTCGGCGGTCAGCCATCCGTTCGTTTGCCAGACAAGCACAACGGCGGCCACAGCCGCCACCGGAAGACCCAATAGCCAGTTCTTGGCCCCGAAGGCGACGATGAGCCCGACGACGAGAACAAGCGCCGAGAAGGCGATGTATTTCAATGCGGTCTTGCCGCTGCCATAGGCAATGATCTGGTTGACGTCTTGTGCCTGGTCTGAACTCAACGTTCGCCTCCCTTGGCCGGCACGACTTTGCAGGCGAGAGCCGCCGCCAGGACATTGATGAACGATACAGGCTGGCCATCGGCCCAACAAGTCCAGGGCGCATGGCACAGGCGTCCACATCAGCGTACCGGTACGCGGTAGGTGCCGAGGCGGATGGGCGGCTTAGTCGCCCGCGCGGGCGAGCAGCAAAGCCCGCTCCCTGTCATTGCCGCTCAACTGGGCGGCCTGGCGGAACGCGGCGCGGGCTTCCGCCTGATGTCCCAGTTTCTCCAGAAGATCGCCGCGCACCGTGGGCAAGAGATGCGAGTCCTTCAGGCGGGGTTCGTCCTTCAGCGCCTCGACGATGGCCAGGCCCTGCGCCGGTCCGAACGCCATGCCGACGGCCACTGCCCGGTTGATTTCGACGATGGGCGAGGGGGCCGCCAAGGCCAGGGCCTGGTAGTATGCCGATATCGCGATCCAGTCGGTGTCGGCGGCGGTCGCCGCGCGGCTATGGCAGGCGGCGATCATCGCCTGCAAGAGATAGGGGCCGGGTGTCGGCGTCAGGATCATGGCGCGGTTCAGGCCGTCGAGGCCGCGCCGGATGAGCGACCAGTTCCATCGGCTGCGGTCCTGGTCGAGCAACAGGATCGGTTCGCCCGCTTTGCCGGTGCGGGCAGGGAAGCGCGAGGCGTTGAGTTCCATCAGGGCCACCAGCCCCTGCACCTCGGGCTCATCAGACATCAGTGCCACCAGCGAACGGCCAAGGCGCAACGCTTCGCCGCAGAGATCGGCGCGCAGCCAGTCCGGCCCCGTGGTTGCCACATAGCCTTCGTTGAAAGTGAGATAGACCACCTCAAGCACGGCGGCGAGGCGTTCGCGACGTTCGTCGCCGCGCGGCGTCTCGAAAGGGATGGCGGCATCGCGAAGGGTTCGCTTGGCGCGCACGATGCGCTGGGCGATGGTGGCTTCAGGCACCAGGAAGGCGCGGGCGATCTCCGGCGTCGACAACCCGCCCAGCAGCCGCAGGGCGAGGGCGGCGCGCTGCTCGGCCGGCAGGACGGGATGGCAAGCGGTGAAGATCAGCCGCAAAAGGTCATCGTCGATATCCTCGTCGAGCGCGGCCTCGATGTCGGGCATCTCGCGCTCCAGCTCGGCGAGGTCGATCGCAAATTGGCGATGCTTGCCGTCGATCATGGTGGTGCGCCGCAGGCGGTCGAGCGCCCGGTTCCTGGCGACCTCGGTCAACCAGGCAGCCGGGTTGCGCGGGATGCCGTCCCGGGGCCAGCGCTCCAGCGCCAGCAGGAAGGCGTCCTGCGCGATCTCCTCGGCCAGCCCGATATCCCTGAGATAGCGGACGAGCCTGGCGGTGAGCTTCGGCTGCTCGATCCGCCAAACCGCTTCGATGGTGGCCGCTTCGATGGTGGCGTTGGCCGTCAACCCTTCAGCTCGCCAAAACCTTCCGCCGCCTTCTGGACGTCCTCGGGGAAATCGCTCATCTCAAAGACACGGCGGACCTCGATCACGTCATTCTCCCCGGCGGGGCAGCGGCAGGCCCATTCAATGGCCTCCTCACGCGAGCGCACGTCGATCACCCAATAGCCGCCGAGCACTTCCTTGACCTCGGCGAACGGCCCGTCGGTGACGACGGGCTTGCCGCCCTTGAAACCGACCCGCGCCCCTTCGGACGGCGGATGCAACCCGTCGAGCGCCAGCAGCACGCCGGCCTTCTTGAGCTCCTCATTGTATTTCATCATCCCCTCCACCGCCTCGGCGCCGGGCCTGACATCGGGCGCCGCCTCTGCGTAGCCGGCGGGGATCATCAGCATCATGAACCGCATGGTCTTTCTCCTTCGTGGGGTTGGTTCGATGATACGACGAACGGGGGATGGCGAAATCGACAGGCGCGCGAAAAATCCCTGCTCGGTCCAGAAACTCGATTTGGTGTCCGTCTGGCCGAGGCACTTTCGTATCGCGGATTTCAGCCCGACGGCCCGCGGATCGATTACCGCGCGTTGTCCGCGATGCGGTCAATGGCGTCGATCAGCCTTCTCCGCTCCTTGTTGATCCACTGACCCTCCGAATAGTTCTGGAGAAACGTCTCGACGAACTCGACAGGGTTCTCCCCGACGATCGCGCGGATCGGGGTTCCGTTCGCCGCGCTCTGTTCGAAGAGGTCGGCGAGATCGTCCAGCATCGACACCATCGTGTCCCCATTCGTTATCGCCCCGAAATACATCAGGTATCGGTCCAGCGCCTCGATCGCCGCGCGATAGTTCGCGGGAAGCCGTTGCGTGCGCGCCTTGTACTGCCGGTAGCGCTTCTTCTGCTCGATCGACCCTGTGATCTTCTCGATCCACCCTGTGGTCATCTCTATTTCCTTTCCGTGTGGAGCTGTTCGAGCCGTTCCGCGAGGAAGTTCCACGTCCTCCAGAACTCTTCGAGATAGTCCTGTCCCTGAGCGTTGATCGAATACACCTTACGCGGCGGGCCCTTTTCGGACGGGATCTTCTCCACATCGACGAGGCCCTTTTGCTCGATCCTGACGAGCAGGGCGTAGACGGTGCCTTCGGCGATGTCCGAAAAACCCTGTTTTCGCAACAGCGCCGTGATCTCGTAGCCATATGCGCGCTGCACGGACAGGATTGCGAGGATGATGCCCTCCAACGTGCCCTTGAGCATCTCCGTCATCTGCTTGCCCATGAAGCATCTCCCAAGCTACTCAGTGTTATTGACTACTGGTACTTAGCATCACTTAATAGCTTGGTCAAGCTCTACGTAACGCGAGTGGTGTCCGGCATGCGCGGCCGAAGGCTCGACTGGCCGGAACGGCTGGTGGGACCGGGCGAGTTGCCTGGCCTTCCCCCGAAAACTCGGCGGATAGGCTTGGACCGCCACATGGGCGAGGCTGCCATCTGGCCCTGCCAGTTTGCCCTGATATGTCAGGCTACAATTCCTCACTCGAGCAAATCCGTGAAATCATCCAGCCTGGCCGGCGCAATCTCCCCCACGATCCCGGTGCTCGTCTGTGTGTTCGGCATCTTCCTGCTGTCCGGCATGGATGCGGCGATGAAGGTGCTGGTCATCGCGGTCGGCGTCTACAACACGGTGCTTTGGCGCAGCATGCTGGCGACCGTGGTCGCCGGCGCCGGCTGGCTGGCGGGGCCGCGCTCGCTTCCAACGCCCTCGGTGCTGAGGTTGCATGTGCTGCGCGCGGTGGTCGTCAGCTTTGTCCTGCTGTGCTTCTTCTGGGGGCTTGCCAGGCTGCCGCTGGCGGAGGCGATCGGGCTCAGTTTCGTGGCGCCGCTGTTTGCACTGCTGCTGGCCGTGCTGCTGCTCGGCGAAAGGATTCAACGCAAGGCGATCTGGGCCTCGCTCGCCGGCATCGCCGGTGTTGTCATCATCGTGGCCGGACAGTTCGGCCACACGAGCTACGCCGGGGATGCCCTGCTCGGCACCGCGGCGGTGCTCGCGTCAACGGTTTTCTATGCCTACAATCTGATCCTCGCCCGGCAACAGGCGCTGCTGGCCAAGCCAGTCGAGATCATGCTGTTCCAGAACCTTGGCGTTGCGGTCACCCTCGGCCTTGCCGCACCTTGGCTCGCCGTTGCGCTGCCTGCCAATCTCTGGCTTCCGCTCGCAGGCGTGACGGCACTGTCGCTCGCCGGCCAGTTCCTGATGAGCTGGGCCTATGCGCGCGCCGAAGCGCAATATCTGATCCCGACGGAATACTCGGCCTTCATCTGGGCAATCGCGCTCGGCTGGTTCTTCTTCGACGAGGCGGTGACCTGGACCACGCTGGCGGGCGCCGGCCTCATCGTGGCCAGCTGCCTGATCGCCGCACGCTCGAATCCGAGACTTGCCGAGCCGATCGAAGCCACGGTTTGAGGGGAAGCGCCCTGCGCGGACACGTCGACGCGTAGTTTTCACCGCAGAAATTGCACGATCCTATCAAAGGCAGGGAGCGCTTGTGCGTAGCCTGAATCAAGTATGATCGTAAGTAGATCTGCTTACTATAAAATTTTACTAAATATTTTGCCAGTTGAATTACGGTCTGTAGACCATTCGCCGGGTTGTTGTGCTTCCAGCCCGGAAAACGTCACTGAATGTTCGATGTAATGGTGAACTCTGTGCCAAGCTCCTGGGACGCAATCTTGCATGGCAATTTTGGTCCGGATGCGGCCACCTGGAATCGAACGATCCAGGCAGGCGAGGCATCAGGAGAAGGATCTATCCGATGAGCTTCTTCGTTAACGCCTTAGGCGTTCCTCTTCCCTACAGCGGTGCTTCCACCCATTGGTACTCGGCGGCAGGGGCCGGGCCGGACTTGTACGGCAGCTCCGGAAACGACTCGTTCTACGGAGCAACCGGTGTCACCATGCACGGCGGCACAGGCGATGACATCTATTACCTCTATGCGGCGAGCAACAAGGTGGCCGAGGCCGCCGGGGAAGGCATCGACACGATCAGCACATGGATGAGCTACAAGCTCCCCGACAATGTCGAGAACCTCGTCGTCACAAACGCCAACAACTATGCTTTCGGAAATGGGTTGGACAACATCATCACCGCCAAGGCCGGGCACCAGACGCTGGACGGCGGCGCGGGAAACGATGTGCTGATCGATGGCGGCGGCGGTTACGACACTTTCATCGTCTCGAAAGGCAATGGAAGCGATCTGATAGCGAATTTTGCCGCCACTGATACCGTCCGCCTGAATGGCTATGGGTTCACGTCGTTCGACGCCATCCACTCAAACATGATCCAGGCGGGATCGAACGTGCTGTTGAACCTGGGATCCGGCGAGATCCTTGAGTTCAAGGACACGACCATCGACAAGCTGCAGCCCAGCCAGTTCGAATTGCCGATCGACAAGTCCGGAATGCAGCTCTCCTTCAGCGACGATTTCAACACGCTGAATCTTCACAATAGCCAGGGCGGCACATGGGATACCAACTTCTGGTGGGGAGCGCAGAACGGCAGCACCTTGACCAGCAACAACGAGCAGCAGTGGTATATCGACGTCAATTACGCACCGACGAGTTCCGTGCACCCGTTCAGCATGAACAACGGCGTGCTGACCATCACCGCGGCGCAGGCGCCGGCCGACATCAAGCCGCTGATCAACAATTATGAATACACCTCAGGCATCCTGACGACCCACGACACCTTCTCGCAGACCTATGGCTATTTCGAAATCCGGGCCGACCTGCCAGAGCACGCCGGCGCCTGGCCGGCCTTCTGGCTGCTTCCGGAAGACGGTTCGTGGCCGCCGGAACTCGATGTCGTGGAGACGATCGGCCAAGCCCCGAACTCGTTGATCATGACGGCGCACTCGAATGAGACCGGAACGCACACCAAGGTCACGTCGACGGTGAGTGTCTCGGACCCCGCCGGTTTCCACACCTATGGCCTGCTCTGGACGCCGGACAAGCTCGTCTGGACCTATGACGGTGTGCAGGTCGCGGAAGCGGCGACGCCGTCCGACATGAACAAGCCGATGTACATGCTGGTCGATCTCGCCGTCGGCGGCCTGGCCGGCACCCCTCCGGATCATTTGGCCACGCCGGCCGAGATGAAGATCGACTACGTCCGCGCCTATACGCTGGACAGTGCTCCGGCAAACGCCCTGAACATCAGCAGCAGCAGCAGCACTACATCCAGCACTGGCACGCACAGTATCGCCAGCAGCACGCTGCACGGCGGTTCCGAATTCGGGGGCCACGCGTAAGGCCTCGGGATCATGCAGCGTCGGGGAATGCGGAAATGACTGGACCGTCCGACCTGCGCCCGGTCTTCGTGCGCGCCATCGCCGATGTCGGCGTCTTCTCGCTGTTGATCAACATCCTGCTGTTGGTGATCCCGCTCTACCTGCTGCAGGTCTATGACCGCGTGCTGCCGTCCTCCAGCGTCGAGACGCTTGTCTATCTTTCGGCCATTGCGGTTCTCGCGCTCGCGGTCCTCGGACTGCTGGACGCGATCCGCGCCGTTTACACGCAGCGGGTCGCGGCGACCCTCGACCGGAAGTTGGGTGCCGGCACATTCGCCGTTTCGCTTGGCGCAAAATATGCCGGCGGCCTGTCGCCGCTGCGCGACCTCGCCTCGGTCTGCGCCTTCATCAGGTCGCGCGGCGTGGCGGTGTTGTTCGATCTGCCCTTCGCCCCTGTCTTTCTCGCCCTGCTGTATCTGATCCATCCGGTGCTGTTTTGGGTGACGGTCGGTGGCGCGGCGCTTCTGCTTCTCCTGGTCGTGGCCAACCAGCTTGCCATCGGCAGGAACGACGCTTTGTCCGCGGAGCGTTCGGCTCTAGCCAGCCAGGCAGAACAGGCCTTTGCCCGCAATGCGGAGACGCTGCGCGCCATGGGCATGGTGGAGAACGCCGCGCAGGTCTGGGGGCGGCACGTCGCGGCAGCACTCACCTTCCATGACCGTTCCTCGAGTGCCAATGCAATCTTCAGCGGTGCCTCGCGGGCGCTGCGCATGGTGCTGCAACTGGCGATCCTCGGTGCCGGCGCGTGGCTGGTGCTCGAAGGGCAGATGACGGCAGGGATGATCTTCGCCTCCTCGCTGGTGTCGTCGCGCGCGCTGCAGCCGCTCGACCAGTTGATCGGCGCCTGGCGGCAGATCGCCGACGCCCGGAGAGCGTGGAGCCGGCTTGAGACGGCGCTTGCGGCGCGTCCGCTTGAAGCGCGCAAACTGATCCTGCCCGATCCGACTGGCGCGATTTCCATGCAGGACGTTTTCTTCATGGCGTCGAATGCCCAGCCCGGCACCGAACCCATCCTCAAGCGACTGAACTTCCAAATTGGCGCCGGCGAAGCGTTGGCCATCGTTGGCCCAAGCGGCGCCGGCAAATCGACGCTGGCGCGGTTGCTTGTGGGCGCTGCCCGGCCGACCGGCGGTGCGGTGAGGATCGACGGCGCCGACCTCAGGACCTGGGATGAAAGCCAGCTCGGAAAGCATATCGGCTACCTCGCCCAGGAGGTGGAGCTCTTTCCAGGATCGATCGCGCAAAACATCGCCCGCTTCAACCCCGACGCAGATGACGCCTCGATCATCGAGGCAGCCAAGCGGGCCGAGGCGCATGAACTGATCCTGGCGCAGCGGGACGGCTACCAGACATTGATAGGTCCATCGGACAGAAATTTGTCCGGCGGCGAGCGCCAGAGGATCGGGCTGGCGCGCGCCTTCTACGGCGCTCCCAGGATTCTCGTGTTGGATGAGCCCAACGCCCATCTCGATGGCGCGGGCGAAGCAGCGCTCGAAGCGGTGCTTGCCGCCGTGAAAGCGGCCGGCGTCACGACGATCGTCATCACGCACCGCCCTGCGATTGCTGCCTCCTGTGACCGCGTGATGCTTTTGCGCGGCGGTGTGATCGAAGCCTTCGGCCCCAGCGGCGAGGTGTTGCGGCAGTCTGTCGCCAGCACGGGCTTCGGCAAGGGCATTCCCCGGCAGAATCCGGTGGTGACAGGGTCGTTCGCCGCGACGCTTCGCACGCACAACACCCGTTTCGGATCATAGACCATGGCAGTCCAGAGCCTCGCTTGGGAAAGCAGTCCGCGCACCGACATAAGGCGTGTGGCATCCGCCGGATACGCGGCAATAGCGCTATTGGTGGGTTGCTTTGGCTATTGGTCCGTCAGCGCGCCCTTGTCGGGAGCGGTGATCACGCAAGGGACGATCTCGGCGACCGGCGGAAACATCCTGATCCAGCATCCCGAGGGCGGCATCGTCCAGGAATTGCTGGTCCATGAAGGCGATCGCGTGCAACAGGCCCAGGATCTGGTCGTGCTGGATCCAACAGCCGCGCGGGCAGGGCTCAACCGGTTGACGAGACAGTCGATCGCGCTCAGGGCAAGCGCGGCGCGGCTGGAGGCGGAACGCGACGGATTGGACCGGCTGGCGCCAATAACCGAAGCGGCGCCAGCACCGTTCCAGGCCGATTTCGAGATGCTGGTTCGAGAACAGCAGAAGGAATTCGACGCCAGGCTCGCCCGGTTTCGATCGGAACAATCGATCCTCGCCCAACGACTGGCCATGCATCGCCAGTCTGTCGTGGGATTGCAGGCCCAGAAACAGGCCATTCAGCAACAAGTCGAAATCGTGAAGAAGGAACTCGGCATCAAGACCAGCCTGCTGGACAAGGGCCTCACCAACCGTACCGAATACTCCCAGCTTTTGCGCAGCGAGGCCGATCTCGTCGGGCAGGCTGGGATGCTGGAAGCCAATATCGCAGCGGCCAACACCCAGATCGTCGAAGCCCAGGAGCAGGCCGAGCGCCTGACCACGCAACGCGTGGAGGAGGCGCTGACGAGGCTGGAAGAGGTTCGTTCCAACCTGGCCGACTTCGAGGAACAGATCGGGGCGGCGGAGGCGGTGCTGCGGCGAACGACGATCAAGGCGCCGGCGGCGGGCATCGTCGTCTCGTCGACCTACAATTCCAAGGGCAGCGTGATTGCCCCCGGCGAAAAGATCATGGAGATCCTGCCCACGGCATCGGGCCTGACCGTCGATGCAAGGCTGCGGCCAAAAGACATCGATCAGGTCCGTGTCGGCCAGCCGGCGAAACTGCGATTGTCAGCCTTGAACATGCGGCTTACCCCAGAGGTTTCAGCCACCGTGACCCAAATTTCCGCGGACCGGCTCATCGACCAGGCTACGCATGAGCCCTATTTTCGCGCCAGGCTGAAGATTGCCGCCGAGTTGCCGTCCGGCGTGAGGCCCGAGCAGCTTTATCCCGGAACGCCTGTCGAGGCGTTCATCAACACTGGCGACCGGACATTCTTCGAGTATCTGGCACGACCGATGCTCGATTCCTTCGCTCGCGCCTTCACGGAGCGTTAGATATCGGGGATCGAACGATCAACGCACCGCTTCGCGCTGGCTACCGGGCAGGCGGGTGGCGATCAGCTTGTCGATGCGGCGGCCGTCGAGATCGACAACCTCGAAGCGCCAGCCTTGGGCGTCGACGCATTCGCCGGTCGCCGGCAGATGGTGCATGTGCGACAGCACATAGCCGGCGACGGTCTCGTAGTCGCGGTTTTCGGGCAGGTCGATGCCCAGGATATCAGCCATCTCGTCGGCCTGCATATAGCCGGCGAGCAGCCATGAGCCGTCCTCGCGCTTGACGGCGTTTTCTTCGTCGCCGGCATCGAGGTCGGCGCGGAACACGCCGGTGATGGCTTCGAGAATGTCGGCCGGCGTGACGATGCCTTCGAAATGGCCGTATTCGTCATGCACCAGCGCCATCGGCACGTCGGATTCCTTGAGCTTGTGCAGCACGTCGAGCGCGTCGGCCTGGTCGTAGACGATGGGGGCGGCACGCACATGCTTGCGCGGGTCGAGCGTGCGGCCGGCAAGGATCGCGGCCAGCACGTCGCGCGTCTGGACGACGCCGACCATGACGTCAACGCCGCCATCGCCCGCCGGCAGGCGCGAATGCTGGGTTTCCATGAGCAGCTTGCGGATCGTCGTGTCGTCGGACTGCAGATTGATCCAGTCGACCTCGGTGCGCGGCGTCATCACCGCGCGCACGGCGCGGTCGCCAAGCCGCATGACGCCGGCGATCATGCGCCGCTCGTCGGATTCGATGGTGCCGTGATGCTCGGCCTCGGCGACCAGCATCTTGATCTCCTCGTCAGTGACCTTCTCCTCGCTTTCGCCACGCTGGCCAAGCAGCCACAATATGGCGCGGCCGGAGATGTCGAGCAGGAACACCAGCGGGGCCGAGACGGTGGCGAGGATGGTCATGGCCGGAGCCGCGCGGGCAGCAACGCGCTCCGGGTCGCGCAGCGCGATCTGCTTGGGCACGAGTTCGCCGACGATCAGCGAGAAATAGGTGATGATGGCAACGACAATGCCGACGCCGAGCGGGTCGGCGACGCTTTCGCGCATGCCCATCGAGGCCAGGTACACCGACAGCCGGTCACCCAGCGTGGCGCCGGAGAAGGCGCCGGAAAGTACGCCGACCAGGGTGATGCCGATCTGCACCGAGGACAGGAACTTGCCGGGGTTAGAGCCAAGGTCCAGCGCACGGCCGGCGCCGTTGACGCCGCGGTCGATCATCGCCTTGAGCCGTGCCGGGCGTGATGAAACGATAGCGAGTTCGGACATCGACAAAAGGCCGTTCACGCAGATGAGGACGACCACGATAGCAATTTCAACGTATAGCATGAGGGCTCAATAGCATTGCGGCGGGCCGCTCGAAAATAGTCCGCCAGCATTTTTAGAAAATGACAGTGCTGGCTGATGAGGCGACACGGCCATGTGGCATCGCACAGACGCTGGCTTTCTTCGACTGTTTGCGACCGCGGCCTTGTCGCAAGGCCCATTCCATTCACCGCACGTCCTTCAGGACGCCGATGATCGCCTTGCCGTCGGTGAAATAGGGGTCGCCGCCGCCATTGCGGCCGGTTTTGGTGGCGCCGATGCCCCCCATGTCGCTGGTCGATGCCAGCAGACCGGCTGCGTTCAGGTCACCGATCAGGAAGTCGCGTTCGGCATCGATGTCGGGACCGATGTGATGGGTGATCGCGCCGGTGTCATGGCTGAGGCCGACGCCGCGATCGAAGCTGGCGGCACCCAGCCAGAGCGGGCGGCCATCGTCGCCGACCGTATCGGTCTGCCAGAAACGGACGTGGTGGCGCCGGTCGGCACTGTCGCCGACCGGCTTTTCGAAAGCGAGATCCTGGGCGCGACCTTCGAACAGCAGGCTGCTCATCGGCGCATCGGGATAGGGGCGGGAAAACAGGACACTTTCGCCGATATCGATGGCGGTTCTCAAGGTGACGGCATCGGCGGTGTCCCAGCCGGCGACGGCGAAGGCATGGACCACCTCTTTTTCAGTGCCGACAAGGCCGACATTGATCGGGTCGCCGGGAATGCCTTGCGGCGTGTGCGTCACCATTTCGAAGCGCTGGTCGCGAAAGCCGCGCTCCCGGAACGTCCAGAATTCCGGCGCGGCGAGATAGGCAAGCGCCAGCCAGGCGCCCAGCAGGGCCGCTACCCAGATCGCTATGCGTCGCCGAATACTTCGCTGGCTCATGAAGGAGGCTCGATTCGTGCGGTATCTGTTGCCTGACGGCCCCTGGAAATCAATGGCCAGCGCTGCGCAGCCGGTCTATCGTCAGCCATCGTTTTTGCGCGGGGGCGGGAATGAAGGGGAAACCGGCAGGCCGCGGAGCAATGGCGTTGACCGCCGATCTTGTCGCCAGGGTCGAGCGTATTGAACCGGATCCCGGCCCCGAGCCTGGAACAGCCGAGCACACGGATGCGGAGTTCGACAGTCTTGTCGAGCAGCTCTTGTCGCAATACCGGCCTGAAGCGCTGTGGGTGTTTGCCTACGGCTCGCTGATCTGGAATCCCGAATTCGTTGCTGTCGAGCAGCGCCCGGCCACGGCGCTGGGGTGGCATCGCTCATTCTGCCTTAAGCTGACGCGCTGGCGCGGCACCCGCGAATTGCCGGCCCTGATGCTGGCTCTCGACCGCGGTGGCAGTTGCAATGGCATTGTCTACCGGCTGCCCGTGGAAGATCATTTCGGGCAACTCGGCCAGTTGATGCGCCGTGAGATCGACGCCAACCCGCCAACCAATGTGCCGCGCTGGATCAAGGTTCAGACGAGGGACGGTCCGCTGCGCGCCCTGGCCTTCGTCGCCGCGCCAGACGGCAAGGCCTATGCCGGACGGCTGCCGCCGGAGCAGGTCGCGGACACGTTGGCGCGGGCCGCCGGACATTGGGGCTCATCGGCGCAGTATCTGTTCCGGACTGTCAGCAAGCTGGAGGAAAGCGGTATCCACGACCGGAACCTCTGGCGCGTCCAGGATCTGGTGGCACGGCAAATCATCGCTTCCACCGCTGGCGCAGGACCCGCCTGATCAATTGCTACCGGCAGGCGCGATAACCGTTCTTGCGGTTCTTGATGTCGAAGTGGAAATGGTTGCGGTGGTCGTAGTTGTAGCCGGGGCCGAGCACGGTGGTGAAATACTGGCAGCCATCGGCGCGCACATTGTTGAGGAAGCCGCGCGTGCGGAAGGCGAACAGGCCGGGCTTGCGCACGTCGATGTCGTCGCCATTGTTCAGCTCGATGCTCATGACGTCCAGCGCGTTGCCCTTGCCATGCTCGGACAAAACACCTTCGCCGGCGATGTTGCGGCAGGAATAGCTCGAGCCCTGGTGGATGGTCCTGACGCCGGAGAAGTAGCGCCAGCGGGCGGAGGGAACGAGTTCGTTCTTCGTCCAAGCGGCGAAGGTGGCGGCCATGTCGCAGGTCAGCGTCGCGGCAGGCTTCATCTGGATGCTGCCGATGGCCGTCACTTTTACGGGATAGTCGATGCCGCACTGGCCTTCATGGATCGGCGCCAGGTCGGTGTAGGCGACATCGAGGCGCTTCAGTTGCTGGCGGCAATCGGTTTCGGAGGCCGGTATCTGTTCGACCGGTGACATCGGCTCATCCATGCGCGGATAGGCGGCCTGTGTCATGTAGGGGTTGGACGGGACAAGCCTCTGCATGCCCGTATATTGCGGCACGGCCGCCGTTTGCGTGCCGACGTCGACGGCCGGCTGCAACGACAGCACGCTGCCGGTATTGCAGGCGGAAACCGCGGCCAGCGCAAGGCCGGCAGCCACTATAGCTACGGGTTTTGATCGGCGCGCAACCCTCGCGGTGGCGCGGAATGTTCCGGCCATCGGCGGAATCCCTATTCCTAGATATCCGGCATTTTAACGATCAAGGGTAAAGGAAAGCTCAGCGTCCGCGTTCATGCCTGCGGCGGAAATGCGGCATGCGCCAGCGTGCTCATTGGCAAAACGTGCCGCCATGTTTGCGCGGTTCGAGATCGAGATGAAAATGCAGGGCGTGGTCGGCGTCGGCACCCGGTCCAAGCACGGTCTTGAACGGACCGCAGGCGGCTTTGCGCACCGCGTTGAGGAATTTCGCGTCTTTCTCCGGCGGCGACGGACCGATCTCGATCTTCTGTCCGTTGGAGAGTGTGAAGCTGCCGATGTCGAGCGCGTTGCCGAAGGCGTGCTCCGACAGTTTCCTGGTGCCGTGGCGCGGCCGGCAGACAAAAGCCGAGGCCTGGCTGATGGACTTCACCTCCGTGCCGAACTCCGCCTTGGCGGCTGGCTGGATGACATCGGCGGTGAAGCGGGCGGCCGCCTCGGCCATCGAGCAATTGAGCTCGGTGGCGGGACCGATGGCGACCGACTTGTTGAGCGTCTTAATGACGATCGGATAGGGGATGGAGCAGCCGATTTCGGGATTGCTTTCCGCCTTGTGCTCCTCGAATTCGACGCCGAGCGTCTTCAGCCGCTCGCGGCAAGCGACTTCCGCCGCAGGCATCTTGGCGTCGGGGAGGTCGGCCGATCGCGGGTCGGGAAGCATCTTCTTGTCGCCGGCATCGGCCGGCTTTGGCGGCGGCTGTGGCGCAACGGCCGGCGGCTGAGCCTCAGGTTCCTCAATGTCGGGCTTTGGCGTCGGGGTCGGTACGTCGGCTGACAGCTCCGGCTCGCTTTCCGTATCGGCTGGCGGCTCCGGGGCCGACAGTTCGGGCCGCGCCTGCTTTTTCTGACGTGATTTTTCTTCATTGAACTGGTCGGACGTTGTGTCGGTCTTGGGGCCATCTGTCTTGGGGCCGTCTGTTTTGGGACCGTCTGTTTTGGGACCGTCGGTCTTGGGAACGTCGGTCTTCTGCTCTTGCGTCTTTGCAGCGGCTGCGGGACGTGGCTCAGGCACCGGCGCATCGGCAGGTGATGGCAGCGGTTGGGATGATGTTGGAGGTGGTGGTGTTAGCGACGATGGCGGGGGATTTTGTGTTTTCTGCGGAGCCAGTTTCGGCGTGGACTGCTGCTCCACTCGCGATTTCACCTTATGGCGGCCACGCGGCTTCAACGGCTGGTCGACCCGCGGTGTCAGCGGCTGCTCCACCCTCGGTGTCAGTTGCCTGTGATGCTTGTGACGATGTTTGGCATCGGCAGCCGTCACCAGCAAAGCGGTGACGGCCGTAGCCAGTGCAATCCTGTATATTCGGGAAAAGACAGACGACCCCATCGCCGTCAACGGCGCGCGCGCCCGGAGGTTGCCTTCAGCCCATCACGAACGGTAACCACACCGTTACGCGCCGATCGCTTCGAGGCCTTCCTCCAGCCAATCGGCAAGCAGCGGCAGACCAAGCAGATATTTCGCCGTGCGCTTGTTGGCGCGTTCGCGCGCCGCGGCCAGCGCATCCGCCCACTCGGACGCATCGTAGTCGCCGCGGCCGACCCATGCCAGCGCCACCAGTTCGGCGGCTTCATCGACATTGAGGTCGTTGATCAGCTCGCGCAGTTCTTCCTCTGTCAGGTTTTCAGAGCTTTCCTCGGCGAGGCCGTCATGGTGGTGGTTGACATGGGACTCGCCGTCGAGTTCGACCTCGTGCTCGGCGCCATCGGCATAATCCTCGTTGACGGCGGCACTCAGCGCCTTTGCCTTGAGAATGAACAGGCGCACGGTGTCCGGGCCGATCGTAAGGTCCCAATCCTTTTCAAGCCGCCGCTGCACGGGCCGTCTCCGTCCGTCGTTTGCCGGATGATAGCGGATTTGCGGCATCCGTCACCTGATGTTCTCCATCCCTGCTTTTTCCGGCCCTGCTTTTTCTGGGATGAAACGCGGGGCACTTGGCGTTAGTGTTGCATTCTCACCCCTCAAGGAGGCTTCGATGCATAAAAGAATGCTGATCCAGGCGGCGACTGCCCTTGTCGCGCTGCAGTTCTTCGCCGTCCCGGTGTACGCGGCGGGCAGTAGCGGTGGCAGCGATGCCACCGTCACCCAGTGCAAAAAGGGCGAAGTCTGGGACAAGAAGAAGAAAAAGTGTGTCGCCCCCCAGGAAGGCATGCTGGACGACGACAGCATCTATGATGCCGGTCACGCGCTGGCGATGGCCGGCCGCTATGACGAGGCGATCGCCGTCCTCAGTCTCGCCGCCAACAAGCAGGATCCGCGCATCCTCAACTATCTCGGCTACTCGCACCGCCATTCCGGCCGGGTCACCGTCGGCCTCGGCTATTACGAGGAAGCGCTGCGCATCGACCCGAACTACACGCTGGGGCGCGAATATCTCGGCGAGGCGCATCTGCAGATCGGCGATTTGGCCGGCGCCCAGCAGCAGCTGATGGAAATCGAGAAGCGCACCGGCAAGGGATCGCGCGAATACGGCATGCTGTCCGAGCAGATCGACCATTTCATGCGGAGCTGATCAGGCCCCGGTACTTTCCGAAGCGGCCGCGAGCGATCGCGGCCGCTTTTTGCTGCCCCCGTCTCGTTGAAAGCGGGGATGATTTTTGCAAAACCGATTTTTGGACGTGAAAAACCCGGAAAGATTGCTATATCTTGGGAAATTGCGGTGAAACGGTTCCGTTAGCCCGAGGCTGCCGGATCCGTTTTCTTTTTGTACCCATCGACAAGGCTTTCCCCGAAACGCGGGGGTGGCGGCAGGAAAGGTCAGGCATCATGAACAAGGTCCCGATGACAGGCGAGGGGTTCGCGTCATTGAAGGAAGAGCTGCGTTGGCGCCAGCAGGAAGAGCGGCCGCGCATCATCGAGGCGATCTCCGAGGCGCGCTCGCATGGCGACCTTTCCGAAAATGCCGAATATCACGCCGCCAAGGAGGCGCAGAGCCTAAATGAGGGCCGCGTCAACGAGCTCGAAGACTATATCGCGCGCGCTGAAGTGATCGACGTCACCAAGCTCAGCGGCGAAAAGGTCAAGTTCGGCGCCACCGTGGTGCTGGTCGACGAGGATACCGAGGAAAAGAAGACCTACCAGATCGTCGGCGACCAGGAAGCCGACGTGAAGTCCGGCCGCATCTCGATCTCATCGCCGATCGCCCGCGCGCTGATCGGCAAGGAAGTCGGCGACGCCATCGAAGTCAATGCGCCCGGCGGTGCAAGGGGTTATGAGATCGTCCAGGTGCAGTTCATCTAAGCGCCAAAGGCGAGGGCACTGGGCTCTTTTGCCCAATTCCAAACGCCGCGCTGCCCCTCATCTGGCTGCCGCCATCTTCTCCCCGTGAACGGGGAGAAGGACGCCGTCATTGATGGTTTCGCCAATTTTCAACGTTGCAAGAAGGGCGTCAGCGTTGCGGGCCAGCTTCTTTCGCCCCGTTTACGGGGAGAAATGCCCGGCAGGGCAATGAGGGGCGGCGCTGACCTTCCCAATTGAATTGATTGAGAAAATTAACTCTTGGCGGGGTCGGCCCGACCACGTGTCTGGCGCTCCAACAGCCTGTCTGCTTCCGCCACCACCTCAGCCGCCGTCACACGACCGCCTGCCGGGGCTAGTAGCGTCGACGCATAGGGCCCGCGGGGGCCGGTCAAACCCGGTTCCGTCGCCAAAAACACCGCCACCGTCGGCAGGCCGAAGGCGCTGGCGAGATGGGTCAAGCCGGTGTCGGCGCCGATGACCAGGGTCGAGCGGCCGAGGATGGCTGCGATGTCTGCCAGTGGCGATTTCGGCACGACGACAGTGGATGGCACGGCCTTGGCGATCGCTTCAGCTACCGTCTTCTCACGCTCGTTCGACCAGGTGGTGACCGGCGTCATGCCGCGCTCGACCAGCAAGCGGGCGGTTCCGATCCAGTCTTCGACAGGCCATTTCTTGTCCTCGCGGCTGGTGCCGTGCAGCAGGAACGCGGTTTTTCCGGTGATGGCGGCGAGATCGCCGGGCGGCGGCACAATGCCGGAAGCGAGCGTCGACAGATCGGGCTGGTAGCCAAGCGCCAGTCCGAACAGCCGCCGTGTCCGTTCGATGGCGTGCTGGTCGCGCGGCACGGCATAGGTGACGTCATAGAACAGCGTCGCCGAGGGTTCGCGCGCGCTCGACCGGTCGAAGCCGGCGATCGGCGCGCCCGCCTGCCGCGCCACGAAGGCCGATTTCAGCAGGCCCTGTGCATCGATGACGAGGTCATAGCGGCATTCGCGCAAGGTGCGGCGCAGCGCGGCCGCCTCGCGCCAGGTGCCGCCGCTAAACAGCGCCTTGCGCCAGCGACGGATGGCGACGGTGTGGACCCTGCCGATCGCCGGATGCAGCGCTACGATGCCGGCGAACGCCTCTTCGACGCACCAGTCGAAGGACACGTCCGGCCGGTTCAGGTTGGCGTCCTCGACGGCCGGAAAGGTGTGGATGACATCGCCCATCGACGATGTCTTGACGATGAGGACCTTCATGCCGCGGCCGGGAGTTCCAGCAGCCGGTCAGCCGCCGCCGCGACCTGCCCGATTTGCAATGTCTTCAGGCAGTTGAGATGGCCGAGCGGGCAGACCTTCTGGTGGCAGGGCGAGCAGGACAGGCCGAGCCAGACCAGCTCGCGCCGTTCCGCCAGCGGCGGCGTGTTCTCAGGCGAGGTCGAGCCATAGACGGCGACGATCGGCGTGCCGACGCCCGCCGCGACATGCATCAGCCCGCTGTCGTTTGAGACCGCCAGCCTTGCCGCCGCGATCAGGTCGATGGCGTCCTCCAGCCGCGTCTGGCCGGCAAGGTCGACAACGCCGGGGGCAAGGCTTGCTATCTCCGCCGTCACATCGCGGTCGTTCTTCGAACCGAACAGGGCGACTTTCAAGCCTTTATCCATGAACTCGCGGGCAAGGCCGGCATAGCTTTCGCTCGGCCAGCGCTTGGCCGGGCCGAACTCGGCGCCAGGCATCAGGGCCACAAATCTCCGTGGCGCCAGTCCGAAACGGTCGAGCAAAGCGGCCTGATTGCCGGCATCCACGGTCAGGTGAGGCGCGCGGAAACTGCCGCCCTTGGCGAGGCTGAAATAGGCCTGCGCGGTGCGCCGTTTCACGGCATCCGGCAGCGGCACGATGTCGGTCAAAAGGCCATAGCGCATCTCGCGCAGATGGCCGAAACGGCGCGGAATGCGGGCAAAGAACGGGATCAGCGCCGATTTCCAGCTGCCGGGCAGGATGTAGGCCATGTCGTAGCGGCCGCGCAGCAGGCGGCCGAAGCGGCGGCGATGGGTGAATTCGAGCGCGCCGGGCTTTAGCGGAAAGTCGATCTGCTGGCGGATTTCGGGCATGCGCTTGACCAGCGGTGCCGCCCAGGCCGGCGCCAGCACGTCGATCGCGGCGTTGGGATGCAGTTCCTTCAGCGCCGAAAACAGGCACTGCGCCATCACCATGTCGCCCACCCAGCGTGGGCCGATCACGAGGATCGTTGGGCTTTCAGCCATTCGACATAGTCTCTGACACCGGTTTCGACTGTCCGGAATTGGCCATTATAACCGGCCGCGCGCAAACGGGACATATCAGCTTGCGTGAAGCTCTGGTAGCTGCCCTTGAGGTGGTCGGGGAAGGGGATGAACTCGATCTCGCCCTTGCCCAGCGTATCGATGACCGTTTCGGCGATGGCCCGGAACGGCTGGGCGCGGCCGGTGCCGCAATTGAAGATGCCGCTCGAGCCGCGCTTCCACAGCCACAGATTGACGTCGGCGACATCACCGACATGGATGAAATCGCGGCTCTGTTCGCCGGGGCCGAAGCCGTCATAAGCGCCGAACAGCTTCGGATTTTCGCCGCGCTCGACCTGATTGAACAAATGGAAGGCGACCGAGGCCATGGCGCCCTTGTGCGTCTCGCGCGGTCCATAGACATTGAAATAGCGCAGGCCCGCGACCTGCGAATGATCGGTATCGAACACAGTGCGCCTGACATAGTCGTCGAACAGTTTTTTCGAATAGGCATAGACGTTGAGCGGCCGCTCGAGCGCCGGTTCTTCGCGAAATTCCGAACCGCCGCCGTAGACGGAAGCCGAGGAGGCGTAGAGGAAGGGTAGGCGCAGTGCCTGGCAGGCATGCAGCAGCCGCTTCGAATAAGCAAAATTCACCTCCATCATGAACTTGCCGTTCCACTCGGTGGTGGTCGAGCAGGCACCCTGGTGGAACACGGCTTCGATGCGGCCGAGCGAGCCGGCCTCGATGCGGGAGAGAAAATCGTCCTTGTCGAGATAGTCTGATATGCTGAGATCGGCGAGATTGGCGATCTTGTGGCCGTCCGTCAGGTCGTCGACGACCAAGATGTCGTCATGCCCTTCGGCATTGAGCGCGGCGACGATGTTGGAGCCGATCATGCCGGCGCCGCCCGTGACGATGATCATGAAGGCCTCTGGTTGCTTGCGATTCCGGTCCTTATAAGGGAGGCCAGCCGGGCTGTCGACAAAGCAGGTGCGCCCGCTATCTCGCTATGTTCTTACTTGTCTGTTTTGTCCATTTTATCTATTATGCGCAAAACAGAGTGTGCCATGAAGCATTATCCATCGACCGATCTGAAACAGAACCTTGGAGACGTGCTTGCGGCCGCCAGCCAGCAGCCCGTATCCATCACGCGTCACAACAAGCCGAGATACGTCCTGATGAGCATCGAGGCTTACGAGGCTCGCTTCGTCAATGACAGCCGCCGCGCTTACGCTGCCAAGGACGCCCCGTCCGAACATGTCGAGATGCTCGAGGAATACTCTGCGGAATTGGACCGTGATTAAACCGGTCGCCGCGGACGTCTGGCGATATCCATATCTGTGGCACCGCCAACATGGAGACGGCGAGACCGAAGGTCGCAAGACACGACCTGTCGCCTTCGTGGCTGTCCTTCCCGGGAAAGCCGGCGGCACTAATCTCTTTATCCTTGCAATCACTTCAACGCAGCCCGGCCGCGATCGCATCGCTGTTGGCGTTCCGGAAATTGAACGCCGCCGTGCCGGCCTTGACCCTATCCCCCTTTGGGTCATAGTCGACGAATACAACCACGATATCCTGGAATCTTCAGCCTACTTCGAACCAGGTGCGCGCATCGGCGCATTCAGTCCGTCATTCCACAAAAAAGTCATGTCCGCTTTCATCGCGGTTGTCCGCGCAGGCCAATCTAAAGCTATCCCACGGGCTGACTGAACGGCCTGCAGGGCAGGATCACAAGGGGCAAAAAATGCCGTCGACCGAACTGCTCATTGCGTTTTTCGCTACCACGGCGATCTTCGCCTACATCCCCGGTCCGGCCATGCTCTATGCCGCGGCGCAGACGATGGCGCGCGGGCGGTGGTCGGGACTGACGGCGGCACTTGGCATTCATCTTGGCGGCTATGTGCATGTCTTTGCCGCTGCCGCCGGCCTGTCGGTGCTGTTCCATGCCGTGCCGCCCCTCTACATGGCGGTCAAGCTGGTCGGCGCGCTCTATCTGATCTGGCTCGGTGTTTCGCTGTTCCGCAAGCGCGCGGAAGGCGATATGGCGTTGCCGGTCCTCGAGCGGAAATCGGCGCGCCGCGCCTTTTTCGAGAGCATCACCGTCGAGGTGCTCAATCCCAAGACGGCGATCTTCTTCATGGCGTTCCTGCCGCAGTTCATCGACGCCTCGGCGGCGCTTCCGGTCTGGCTGCAATTCGTGGTGCTGGGAACCATCGTCAATTTGATGTTCTCCTCGGCCGACATCGTCTGCGTCTTCCTCGCCGGAATGGTGATTGGCCGGCTGCGGCGTTCGAGCCGCGCGCAGCGCTTGATGCAGCGGGCGGGCGGCGCGGTGCTGGTCGGGCTCGGCGTTCACGTTGCGCTGCAGAAGAGCTGACCGCTCGGAGTGTGCTGGTCCTGTGCTGCCGTTGCGCTGCGCGGATTTGCGGTATATCGGCAGGCATGACGATCCGGCCCGTAAATTGACAATTTTCAGCACGACACAGATCAGCCTTTCCACACATTGCCAGTGACATGATCAAGCACAATCCGCCTTCCCCCGAACCCCTGCACCGCGCCATTGCGCGCTTTGGCGACGTTGCCGTGCTGGTGGTCGGCGACCTCATCCTCGACCGCTTCGTCAACGGCGTCATCGAGCGGATTTCGCCGGAGGCGCCGATCCCGGTGCTGCATGGGCGCGGGGAAAGCTCGGCCATGGGCGGAGCCGGCAATGTCGTGGCCAACATCATTTCGCTCGGCGCGCGCGCCATTCCGGTGTCGGTGATCGGCACCGACACCGCCGGCGACAGCCTGGTGCGGATGCTTGGCGAGCTTGGCGCCGAGACAGTGGGGCTTTCGCAGCAGCGCGGCCGCATGACGTCGTCGAAGAGCCGCTTCAGTGCGCTCAACCAGCAAGTGCTGCGTTTCGACGAGGAAGAGATCAAGCCGCTCGACGAGGCGGAGCGGGTCGGGCTGATCCGGCATTTCCGTGCCGCACTTGCGGGCGCCGACATCGTCATCCTGTCCGATTACGGCAAGGGCATCCTGCTCGACGGCGTCGCCGCCGAACTGATCGCCATCTGCCGCGAGGCGGGCAAGCCGGTGCTGGTCGATCCCAAGGGCCGTGACTATGCCCGCTATGCCGGTGCGACCGCCATCACCCCCAACCGCAAGGAACTTGGCGAGGCCGTTGGCCATGCAGTGTTTGCCGATGACGAGATCGTCGCGGCCGCTCGCGAGCTGATTGCGGCGCATGGCTTCGACTTCGTCGTCGCCACCCGCAGCGAAAAGGGCATGAGCGTGGTTGGCCCGGACGAGGCGCGCCACATCGCCACCCAGGCGCGCGAAGTGTTCGACGTTTCGGGCGCCGGCGATACGGTGATCGCGACGTTCGCGCTGGCGCTGGCGTCGGGTGCCGATCCGGTCGCTGCGGCCTCGATCGCCAATGCCGCCGGCGGCGTCGTGGTCGGCAAACGCGGCACCGCGCGGCTGACGGTGGAAGAGCTTACCGGCGCGCTGTTCCGCTCGCACGGACCGACCGCCCACAAGGATGCCATCCTCGATGCCGCATCGGCCGCGCGCATGGTGGCGGCCTGGAAGGAAGAGGGCCTGAGCGTCGGCTTCACCAATGGCTGTTTCGACATATTGCATGCCGGCCATGTCAGCCTGTTGCATGCGGCGCGCAGCCAGTGCGACCGGCTGGTGCTCGGCCTCAACAGCGATGCCTCGGTGCGGCGACTGAAAGGGCCGGGCCGCCCGGTCAACGACCAGCATGACCGCGCCTGCGTGCTCGCGGCCCTGGCCTCGGTCGACGCGGTCGTTGTCTTCGAGGAAGACACGCCGCTGGCGCTGATCGAGGCGCTGCTGCCCGACATCCTGGTCAAGGGCGCCGATTATACGATCGACACCGTGGTCGGCGCCGATGTCGTGCAGAAGGCCGGCGGGCGCGTCGTGCTGGTCGATCTCGTCGCCGGCAAGAGCACCACCGGCACCATCGGCAAATTGCGCGCCGGCTCCACAAACTGAGGTTTTGATGTCTGAACTGAACGACTATCTGGTCCGCTCGGCGGCCGCGATCACGGCGATGGTCGAGCGTGACCTGACCGGCGAGATGGAGCGGGCGGTGAGTGCCGTGGTGACGGCGCTTTCGTCGGGCAAGGCGTTGCTGATCGCCGGCAATGGCGGCTCGGCCAGCGACGCCATCCATATCGCCGGCGAACTGGTCGGCCGCTTCCTCAAGGAGCGCAAGGCCTACAATGTCATCGCGCTGCCGGCCAATGCCGCCGTGCTGACCGCCTGGGGCAATGACTACGGCTTCGATACGGTGTTCTCGCGCCAGGTCGAGGCGCATGGTGCGGCCGGCGGCGTGCTGCTGGCGATCTCGACCAGCGGCAATTCGCCGAGCATCCTCGCCGCCGCCGAACAGGCGCGGATGATGGACATGAAGGTGATCGGACTGACCGGCGAAACCGGCGGCAAGTTGAAGCCCTTGTGCGATATCCTGCTCAACGTGCCCTCGACCTCGACGCCGATCATCCAGCAGGGGCATCTGTGCCTCTACCATCATCTCTGTGAAGTGGTCGAAGCGCGCCTCAGCAATGGCTGACAAGGTGGTGACGCCGCTGACCGAGCCGGGTGTGTGGGTCGAGCGGATCGGCGACAGGGTTTTCCCGCAGCACCTGCCGGCGCTGTTCCTCGACCGCGACGGCACCATCAACGTCGATACCGACTATCCCAGCGATCCGGCCGAGATCGAGCTGCGCGACAATATCGTGCCGGTGATCGCGGCGGCTAACCGGACGGGCATTCCGGTCGTCGTGGTCACCAACCAGTCCGGCATCGCGCGCGGTTATTTCGATTGGAGCGTCTTTGGGGCGGTGAATGGCCGCGTGCTCGAGCTGTTGGATGATCAGGGCGTGTTCGTCGACATGGTGCTGGCCTGCGCCTACCACGAAGCGGGGGTCGGGCCGCTCGCCATAGCGGACCATCCGATGCGAAAGCCCAATCCGGGCATGCTGATCGAGGCGGGCAAACGCCTTGATCTCGATCTCCAGCGCTCGCTGATGGTCGGCGACAAGCTGGCCGACATGCAGGCGGGCCGTCGCGCCGGTCTGGCACAGGGCTGGCTGGTCGATGGCGAGGCGGCGATTCAACCCGGCTTCGCCATCAGATCCCTTCGGGACAGCGGCGACCTCGATGGCCTGGTCGCAGCCATTGAAGCGCTTGGCCGGGACAACAGGTCCTGATCCAGGCCTGAGGGCTCACATGGGATCGTTGCGTTCCGAAGCTTCGTAGAGCTTGGCCTCGGTGGCGAAGGAATAGATCATCACCGACATCGAGTAGACGAAGCCATGCCGGCCGCACAGGAAGTAGCGCTTGGCCAGGTAGAATTTCAGGAAGTTGCCGAATGGCGACAGGACCAGCCGCACCAGGCCCGGCTTCTTGCCCTTCTCGACCAGCGTGACGGCCTTGAGGCCGGAATAGGCGTTGGCGCGGGCAAGATCCTCCTCGACCGATATTTCGCGGCGATGCAGCAGGACACCCGCTTCGATCGTGCCGGTCTCGCCCGGCACGTGGAAGGCTTCGTGCACCCGTGCGCTGAGATCCATGGTGGCGCCCTGCCTACGGAAAAGCCGCATCAGCCTGTTGTGCAGCACCCAGCGGTGCGCATAGCCATAGCCTTTCAGCCAATCGCGGCGGCGGATGTACCATCCGCTGATCTTGTCGTCGGCGGCCTGCGTGATGGCGACGATCGACCGCCGCAGCCGGTCGTCGACGCGCTCGTCCGGGTCGATCGAAAGACACCAGGGCTGGGTGGCATGGTCGAGCGAGAATTGCCGCTGACGCGGAAAACCCGGCCAGTCATTGTGCAGCAGCCTTATCGGGTAGCCCTTGGCGATATAGCTTTGCACGCATTCGATGGTCCCGTCGGTCGAGCCGGAATCGACGACGATAATCTCGGCGCAGAAGTCGATGCTTTCCAGGCACGGGCCGATCATGTCGGCCTCGTTCACGCAGATGATAAGCGCCGAGACCGGGCTTGCAAATCGAGTCATGGTCCCCTTCCCATGGCGGGCCGCCCCCGGAACAGACGCCGCTTGCGCCAGTTTTCAAGCAATTCCCGATGGAAAACCGTTACACACTTTTTCAGGAATTGCTTAAGAAACCAAGCAGGCGACGAAGTCCGGCAGAGCCGTCCAGCTTTGTACATCAGCGTCTGTCGAATACCAACGCGGCGCCGGTGTGGCGAAGCTCAGGAATTTGCCGGCGCACCGGCATTCGCCTGGCCTCAGGGGCGCTCGAAGGAAACCAGGCCTTCATCCTTGACCCGGCGGATGGTGAGCGCGGTGCGCACCGTGTCGACATTCGGCGTCGAGGTCAGTTCCTCGATGACGAAGGTCTGGAAGGCGCCGAGGTCGCTTGCCACGCAGTGCAGCAGGAAATCGGATTCGCCCGAGACCATCCAGGCGTCGCGCACGATCGGCCAGCCGCGCGTGCGTTCAGCGAAGGTGCGCAACTCGGCATCGGCCTGGTGATGCAGCCCGACCAGGCAGAAGGCGACGACATCGAGGCCGAGCGCAGGCGCATTGAGCAGCGCGCGGTAGCCGCGGATGATGCCGGCTTCCTCCAGCCGCTTGACCCGGCGCAGGCAGGGCGGGGCCGAAATGCCGACGCGGTTCGACAGTTCGACATTGGTCATGCGCCCGTCCGCCTGCAACTCGCGCAGAATCTTCCAGTCGATGGCGTCGAGGTCGGCTTTCAGCGGCATGGCGGTCTCAGCTCGGCGCAAGATTCTTTCGCGATTTTGTAATTAAACGACTTTTGTGTTGGCGCCAGCCCTTATCAACGCGATTTTTGAACGGTAACGAAAGCGGCGATCGTGCGAATAACCGCTTGGGCCGAAGCTTTCCGGGGACGACGGCCCGTTCGTCTTGCTGGCGTGGTTGGCAACCCTTACATTAACCGCGAATTCCACGTCTTTCTCCAAGGCACCCCGTTGTCTGCCCCGCAGAGGCTCTAAATGACCCCCAAGCACGCGCCTGTTCTTATCATCGGTTCCGGCCCGGCCGGCTACACCGCGGCGGTCTATGCCGCACGCGCCATGCTGAAGCCGATGCTGGTCGCCGGCCTGCAGCAGGGCGGCCAGCTGATGATTACCACCGATGTCGAAAACTATCCCGGCTTCGCCGACCCGATCCAGGGGCCGTGGCTGATGGAACAGATGCTCAAGCAGGCCGAGCATGTCGGCACCGACATCATCAACGACATCATCACCGAGGTCGACCTCAACGTGCGGCCGTTCCGCGCCAAGGGCGATTCCGGCACCACCTACACGGCCGACGCGTTGATCATCGCCACCGGCGCGCAAGCCAAATGGCTGGGCATTCCGACCGAGCAGGATTTCATGGGCTTCGGCGTCTCGGCTTGCGCCACCTGCGACGGCTTCTTCTATCGCGGCAAGGATGTCGCGGTGGTCGGCGGCGGCAATTCGGCGGTGGAGGAGGCACTCTACCTGTCGAACCTCGCCAAGAGCGTAACGGTCATCCACCGGCGCAGCGACTTCCGCGCCGAGCGTATCCTGCGCGAGCGGCTGCTGAAGAAGGACAATGTGCGCGTCATCTGGGACACGATCGTCGACGAGATCACCGGCCGCCCCGGCAAGGCGCCGCTGCCGCCGTCGGTCGAAGGGCTGAAGCTCAAGCACGCGGTGACCGGCGCCGAAACGCATCTCAAGGTCGACGGCGTGTTCGTGGCGATCGGCCACGCACCGGCGGTCGAGCTGTTCGCCGGCAAGCTGAAGCAGAAGCCGAATGGCTACCTGTGGACGGCGCCGGATTCGACCCGCACCGACGTGCCCGGCGTGTTTGCCGCCGGCGACGTGACCGACGATATCTACCGCCAGGCGGTGACGGCCGCGGGCCTCGGCTGCATGGCAGCGCTCGAGGCGGAAAAGTATCTGGCCGGCATCGAAGTGCATCGCGAGGCAGCGGAATAGGGGCCGCTGTAAAACTGTTAAAAAAACGGCTTAGAAACGCCGTGTAAAAGCCTGATTTTTCATTCAGACGCCAAACAGAACGAGGGGAACCATGGCGTTGGACTGGGACAAGCTACGCGTGTTTCACGCTGCAGCGGAAGCGGGGTCGTTTACGCATGCGGCCGAGACATTGCATCTGTCGCAATCGGCGATATCGCGGCAGGTCAGCGCGCTCGAGCATGATGTCGGCGTGCCGCTGTTCAATCGCCATGCGCGCGGCCTGGTGCTGACCGAACAGGGCGAGATGCTGTTCCGCACGGCGCATGACGTGCTGATGAAGCTCGAGACCATCAAGTCGCGCCTGACCGAGACCAAGGACCGGCCCTCCGGCGTGCTTCGCGTGACGACGACCGTCGGTCTCGGCGCGGGCTGGCTGACCGAGCGGGTGCAGGAGTTCATCGAGCTCTATCCGGAGATCAGCCTGCAGCTGATCCTCGCCAATGAGGAACTCGACCTCACCATGCGCCAGGCCGATTGCGCCATCCGGCTGCGCCAGCCGCAGCAGCCGGACCTGATCCAGCGCCGCCTGTTCACCGTGCATTTCCACCTCTATGCGGCACCCTCCTATGTCGCCAAGCATGGCAAGCCGGCCTCGGTCTCGGAGTTGAGAAACCATCGCATCGTCACCTTCGGACTGCCGGTGCCGTCGCACCTGTCGGAGTTGAACTGGCTGGAGACGGTCGGTGATTTCGAAGGCGGCCAGCGCGTGCCGTCGCTACAGATCAACGACATCTTGTCGATCAAGCGTGCCGTACAGGGCGGCGCTGGCATCGCCATGCTGCCGGACTACGTGATCAGCAAGGATTCCGGCCTGGTGCAGCTTTTGCCGGAAACCGAAGTGCCGTCCTTCGACACTTATTTCGCCTATCCGGACGCGATGAAGAACCAGGCCAAGCTGCACGTGTTTCGCGATTTCATCATTGCGAAAGCCAGAAGCTGGTCATTTTAAGCCCAAGCGAATGATCGGCAGCGCTGGTAGGGGAATCTATTCGCCCCGCCAAGGCGACAGGCGCGGCAGCCAGCCGGGGACGTTGGGGCGATAGGTTTCATAGTCGGCGCCGTAGCGGCGGGCGAGCGTCGGCTCCTCGTAGAGCCTGACGAAAGAGCCCATGACAACAGCACCGATGACGGCGTAGGCGACAAGCGTCCAGCTCGAGAACAGCAGCGCCTGGCCGATGATGATCGACAGTACGGCGACATACATCGGATTGCGGACGTGGCGGTAGATGCCGCCGATCACGAGCTTCTCGGTCGGCGCGACGGGGGCCGGCGTGCCCAATCCCTCGAGCGCGAAGCGGGCGAAGGCATGCAGCAGCGCGGCGACTGCTGCGACGATGAGAACGCCGCCGGCAAGGACGAAGCCCGGTACGGTGGACCACGGCAAGCCCCAGCGATCGCTGAGCAGCCAGGGGACAAGTCCGGCCACCACGCCCGGTGCTGCAATCAGGAAAATAGCGCTGCCGGCAATCGCCGAAAACGTCCGCATTGGCTGCTTCCCCTCCATTGCCTTAGAAATGAACGCCTGCTGCCTGCTTCCGCATCATTGCCCGGTTTTGTCATTTCGGAACGAAAACCGGCCGCAATTCGCGAGTCTGTAGTGATAACGACCCAGCCGCGTGCCCGTTTCGGCGATTTTTGCTGGTCCTATTGGCTTCCGGAATGGGTTAGACCACAGCCTGCATCTTTTTGCATGCGTGTGTTGCAAAATAGATGCTTGTTTCTTGGGCATGAAGAGCAGATATATAGATCATCTCCTGGGCGCGTTCTCCTCCCATTAGCGCCCTCGAGTGTTCCCCTCTGGAGGTTAGCCTTAACAGGCACTTCCAATCAAACTCAGCCGGATCTTCGTTGATCCGGCTTTTTTGTTGCCCAGCCCCTGCCTGGGCGGCTGAGAATTTCACGAGAATTGCCGCGTAACAGTGTCATGTAACCTCTGGTAACATGACAACGATGCCTTCCGCTGCTATGTAGAGCATAGGACGCGGTGTGGTGCGGACGGGAGATGGGGGCATCACTCGTACGGCCCGGGCTCAGGCGGCTACCGCGTCCGAACCTTTTTCCGCCGAAAGCGCGGCTTCTGCACATGCGGCGGACCTGCCGTTTCCCCTCCCGAGAAAACGGTCCGCGAACAAAACGACGTCCGGCTGCCCGGGCGTCGTTTTTCGTTTTTTGCCCCCTCGAACTTCGAGGGGGCGTTATATCGGGATCAAGATTACGCGGCCTTGCCGTTGGCGTTCATCGCTTCGTCGGCGAGACGGCCGGTGAGTTCGGCCATGTGATCGAAGGAGGCGCGATAGCTGGCGACGCCCGCCGTCGCCGAGCGCAGTTCGATGATCAGGTCGCCGATTTCGGCCTGCGGCATGGTCGCCTCGACGACATCCCATCCCGGCCAGTCGGGCCGCGCGTCATAGCCGAGGATCTGGCCGCGCCGTTGCGGGATCAGCGCGATGATCTTCGAGGTCGCGTCGGATGGCGTGACGATCTCGACCTTCATCACCGGCTCCAGCAGCACCGGCGAGCAGGCGGCCATGCCTTCCTTCATCGCCAGCTTCGCCGCCATCTGGAAGGCCATGTCGGAGGAATCGACCGCATGGTAGGAGCCGTCCGACAGGTTGACGGCGACGTCGACGACGGGGAAGCCGAGCGGGCCGGTCTTCAGGTAGTCGCGCACGCCGGTCTCGACCGACTGGATGTACGTCTTCGGCACGACGCCGCCGGTGATGGTGTCGGTGAACTGGAAGCCGGAGCCGCGCGGCAACGGCTTGATCTCGATCACCACATCGCCGAACTGGCCATGGCCGCCCGACTGTTTCTTGTGGCGGCCGCGCTGCTGCACCGGTTTGCGGATCGTCTCGCGGTAGGGCACTGCCGGTGCGTGGCCTTCGACCGGGATCTGGTTCTTGCCCTCCAGCCGCTCGCGCACGACGCGCAGATGCATCTCGCCATGGCCAGACAGCACCGTCTCGGCCGAGTCCTGGTTGTGGCGCAGGCTGAGCGAGGGATCTTCCTCGGCCAGCCGCTGGATGGCGGCCGACATCTTGACCTCGTCCTTGCGTTCCTTCGGCCGCAGCGCGAAGGCGAAGACCGGCTGCGGCGGCTCGAACGCGAACAGCTGTTTGGTGCCGCTCTTGGCCGAGGTCAGCGTCTGGCCGGTCTTGACCTCGTCCAGCTTGCCCAGCGCCACGGTGTCACCGGCCTTGGCCGCGGTGAGCTTGAACTGGTCCTTGCCGAGCATCTTGTAGATGCCGGAAACCTTCGCCGTGTCGCCGCCAGGCAGCCATAGTTCCGAGCCGTCGGCGACCTGGCCGGACAGGATGCGCGACACCGACAGCTTGCCGCCATGCGGCGTGTGGATGGTCTTCATCACCTGGACCACCGTAGCGCTGCCATCGGCCGCGCCGAGCCGCTTGCGGGTCGCCTCGATGTCGGGTGCGTCGTGGCGGATCGCCTTCAAGAGGCGCAGCACGCCATTGCCCTTCTCGGCGGTGCCGATCAGCACCGGCGTCACGGCGCCATCGCGCAGATCGGCGGCAAGGTCGTCGAAGATCGCGTCCTTCGGCGGCTCGATCTCTTCCAGCAACTGTTCCATCAGCTGGTCGTCATGGTCGGCCAAGGTCTCCAGCATGGAGAAGCGTGCTTCCAGTTCGCGCGCCTTGTCGTCGCCCGGTATCTGAGCCACCTCGCTCTCGGCATATTCGCGGTAGATGTAGGCGCGCTCCAGCGCCAGATCGATCGAACCGATGACGACGCCGTCCTTGCGCAGCGGAATCTGGCGTAGCAGGAGCGGCACCGAGCTTGCCGGCTGCAGCATCTTCAGCGTGTCGCGCACGCCTGCGATCGCCTTGTCGACCTTGTTGAGGAACAGGATGCGCGGCACGCCGAGATCGTCGAGCTTGCGCATGATGAGCTGCAAAGCAGGGATCTTCTTTTCGTCGGCCTCGGCCACGACCACTGCGAGATCGCAGGCGGCCAGCACCGGTTCGGCCTCGAAGGAGAATTCGATCGAGCCGGGACAATCGACGAAGGTGATCTGCTCGCCCATGAATTCGGTGGTGGCGATCGTCGCCTCGACGCTCATGGCGTGGGCGCGCGCCTCCGGCGAATGGTCTGAAACGGTACTGCCCGATGAAACGGGATTTTGTCGGGGAATTGAGCCCGTACGGGCCAATATGGCTTCGAGAAGTGTCGTCTTACCGCTTGCAAAGGGACCGACTATGGCAATGCATTTCGGTCCCGTGCGTCGTCCTCCGGCGCGAGTACCCATGGCTGACCTCCACTCAGGCGTTTCCCTAGGGACCGACTGGCATGCATGGTTCAGGCGTGGTCAATCGGTCCTGAGCGGCGGCCGGCCTGTTCGACCGTCGCGGGCGGGGTTCTTTTCCTGTCGCCACCTGCCCAAAAGCATCGTCCCACTTGTTTGCCGGCAGGGCAAGGGAAATAGAAATCCGGTGCCTTGCGGCGTCCTCAGGTGTTCAGCGTCAGCTGGCCGAGGCGAACCATGGCCGGTGCGCGGTTGCGCGGTTCCCGATATCGGAGGAAGGTGACGCTCACAGTCAAGGAACAGGAGCGCAACGGCCCCTGGCACCGACTTCCACACAATCGAGGATCAGACGATGAAGTTCATTGCTTGCGGCAGCGTGCCGACCATCATAGCGCCGGAAAAATACTTCACCGGCCGGATTCTGCAGACGCCGATCATAGAGGCGGAGGCGCCGGCGCGGCTGAGAGCGACGCTGGTCAGTTTCGAGCCGGGCGCGCGCACCCACTGGCACACGCATCCGCTCGGCCAGACGCTCTATGTCACCTCCGGCGCCGGGCTTGCCCAGACGTTGGGTGGCCCGGTGCAGGAGATCAGGGCCGGCGACGTCATCTGGTTCGCGCCCGGCGAGAAGCACTGGCATGGTGCCGGACCGAAGACGGCAATGACGCATATCGCCATGCAGGAGGCGCTCGACGGCGTCCATGCCGACTGGCTGGAAGCCGTGACCGCTGAGCAATATGGCGGCTGAGTGCTGCGGGCTTATTCGGGCCGCAACATCCTGAGAAACAGCGCCGAGAGGTTTGCTGCGAGTTCGCCGCCGTCCTAGATGGCTGCGAAATCTGAACGTCTGGACAGACCATGCCGAAGAACCGCCTGCCGCTCGTTGCCGCCGTCTATCTCGGCTCGTTCGTCGCTTTGCTCGACGTCAGCATCGTCAATGTCGCGCTGCCGACCATCCAGCAGGCGCTGCACACCGATTTCGGCGGCCTGCAATGGGTGGTCGACGCCTACACGCTGTGCCTGTCGGCCTTCATGCTGTCGTCGGGACTGATCGGCGACCGCTATGGCCGCAAGCGCTCGTGGCTGGCCGGCGTCGGCATCTTCGTCGCCGGTTCGCTGATCTGCGCCATCGCGCCCAATTTGCCGGCGCTGCTGGCCGGCCGGGTGGTGCAAGGCATTGCCGGCTCGCTGCTCATTCCGGGTGCATTGTCGATCCTGACGCAGGCCTTCCCGGATCCGCGCGAACGGGCCGGCGTCATCGGCGGCTGGGCTTCGTTCGCGGCCGTTTCGCTGCTGGTCGGTCCCGTGTTGGGCGGCATATTGGTGCAGACCGTCGGCTGGCAGAGCATCTTCCTGATCAACCTGCCGCTTGGCCTGGTGACGATCGTGCTTGGCGCCATTTCGATCAACGAGACCGCGCATCCCGAACATGCCCATCTCGACCTTATCGGCCTGGCGCTTTCGATCCTGTGGCTCGGCGCGCTGACCTTCGGCCTGATCTCGGCCGGCGAGGCGGGCTGGAGCGATCCAGGGACCATCACGGCCATCATCGCGGGTGTCGTTGGCCTGGCGGTGTTCCTCGGCTTCGAGGCGCGCACGGCACGGCCGATGCTGCCGCTCAGCCTGTTCCGCGACGTGCGCTTTGCCGTCGCCAATGTCGCTTCGTTCGCGCTCGGCTTCACCTCCTACTCCAGCGTCTTCTTCTTCTCGATGTTCTTGCAGCAGGTGCAGGGCTGGTCGCCGACACAGACCGGCCTGCGCATGGCGCCGGCCTTCATCGTTCAGATGGTGGTGTCGCCCTGGATCGGCCGGCTGAGCGCCCGCTATGGACATTCGCTTTTGATGACGGCGGGCTATGTGCTGATCGGTCTTTCCTTGCTCGGCATGTGCTGGGCCGGGCCGTCGACGCCTTATGCGGTGCTGTGCGCTCTGTTCGCCATCAACGGCCTCGGCAACTCGCTGGCGATCCCGACGGGCAGTGCTGCCGCGATGTCCTATGCGCCACGCGAGCGCTCCGGCATGGTGTCGGCGGTCATCAACGCCACCCGCCAGAGTGGCCTTGCTATCGGCATCGCCCTGCTTGGCGCCCTCATGAGCATGCGGGCGACCAGTCTGCTGACCGGATATCTCAGCGATGCCGGCGTTGCCAATGCCCAAGCGGTGGCCCGCGCCGCCATATCGCGGCACGATTTCTCAAGCGATGCCGTCATCGGCGAGAGCGGCGTGCATCAGCTGTTCGCCGCAGCCTATGCCGGCGGCTTCCACGCGGCGATGGTGACGGCTGCGATCGGCGCGTTCCTTACCGCTGCCCTGTTGATCGCCGTCCTGGCGCCAGCCGAGGCGCGCTCGGCCCGGGAGGCGAAGCAGCAGGCGTGACGTTTCTCGACAACAAAAAACCCGGCAGTGACGCCGGGTTCTTCTGTTTAAGGTTTTAACCGATCAGGTCAGCGACGCCGTAAAACGCTGGATGCGCGTGCAGGCTTCCTCGAGCAACGTCTCCGAGGTTGCGTAGGAGATGCGGAAGTTGGGGCCGAGGCCGAAGGCCGAGCCGAACACCACCGCCACACCTTCGGCCTCGAGCAGTTCCGAGCAGAAGGCCTCGTCGGTGTCGATGACCTTGCCGGCCTTGGCCTTCTTGCCGATCAGCTGGGCGCAGGACGGATAGACATAGAAGGCGCCTTCGGGCGACGGGCATGTGATGCCGCGCGCCTGGTTGAGCATCGAGACGACCAGATCGCGCCGGCCCTGGAAGATCGCCTTGTTCTTGGCGATGAAGTCCTGCGGGCCGTTGAGCGCCTCGACCGAGGCCCATTGCGCGATGGTGCAGGCGCCCGAGGTCTGCTGACCCTGGATCATGTCCATCGCCTTGATCAGCTGCACGGGACCGGCGGCATAGCCGATGCGCCAGCCGGTCATGGCATAGGCTTTCGAGACGCCGTTCATGGTCAGCGTGCGCTCGTAGAGCTTCGGCTCGACCTCGGCGATGGTCTTGAAGACGAAGTCGCCATAGGTCAGATGCTCGTACATGTCGTCGGTCAGCGTCCAGACATGCGGATGCTTCAACAGCACGTCAGCCAGCGCGCGCAGCTCCTCTTCCGTGTAGGCGGCGCCCGACGGGTTCGACGGCGAGTTCATCAGCAGCCATTTGGTCTTTGGCGTGATCGCCTTTTCCAGTACCGTCGCCGTCAGCTTGAAACCATTGTCGATCGAGGTGTCGGCAAACACCGACGTGCCGCCGCAGATCGCTACCATTTCGGGGTAGCTGACCCAGTAGGGGCGCGGGATGATGACCTCGTCGCCGGGGTTCAGCGTCGCCATGAAAGCGTTGAACAGGATTTGCTTGCCGCCGGTGCCGACGATGGTCTGCTCGGGCTTGTAGTCGAGATTGTTCTCGCGCTTGAACTTTTTCGCGATCGCCTCGCGCAGCGGCACGATGCCCGAAACCGGCGGGTACTTGGTCTCGCCACGGCGGATCGCTTCGATCGCCGCATTCTTGATGTTGTCGGGCGTGTCGAAATCCGGCTCGCCGGCGCCGAGGCCGATAATGTCACGGCCGGCATTTTTCAGCTCGCGGGCTTTCTGCGTCACCGCGATGGTGGCGGAAGGCTTTACGCGGGAAAGGGTGTCGGCAAGAAAGGCCATGACCTTTTATCTCTCCTGAAAGGATCGGCGCGGCCAGGAGCGGCCGCGGCGCTTCTCATGTCGCATGATTTCGCTCAGTGCAAGCATTGTTGGCTGATCCAGCCGTCAAGTGGCTGTGATTGGGAGCTGATCGGCAACACTAAATTCATTAACGGGCGGTAGAGGCTTGCATGACAGGATCGCAATCCAATTGCGGAGCGAGGAACCGTGTCGCGCAGCATCGGGCTTGCCCATATCATCCGTCATGATGACGGCACCTCTACCGGTGTCTGGGGTATCTACACGCTGCAAAGTGCCTTCCAGCCGATCTTCGCCTTCAAGGAGGGCAAGCTGTCGGTTGCCGCCTTCGAAGGGCTGATCCGGCCGTTCCGCGACGGCGAGCCGCAATCGCCGATGGCCTTCTTCTCGACCTGTCCGGCCGCCGACCGACTGCATGTCGAGGCGCTGACCAGAACGCTGCATCTGCTCAATGCCGGCGCCTGCCTGCCGCAGGAGGCGTCGATCTTCGTCAATTTCGACCCATCGGTGTTCACCGAGCGGTCGGTCGCCGACAATGCCTTGCGCGAAATGCGGCTGGTGCTGCACGAGGCCGGCATCGATCCGGGCCGCGTCGTGTGCGAGGTGACCGAGCAGAGATCGGCATCGCAGGAGGCCCTGCATGGCTTTGTCGCCGCGCTCAGGGGCAACGGCTTCCGCATCGCGGTCGATGATTATGGCTCGGACGATTCCGACATCAACCGCATCAAGGAGTTGAAGCCCGACATCGTCAAGTTCGACGCCTACTGGATCACGCAGCTGATGGAATCCGGCGCCGGCTTCGCGCTGTTGTCCACCATGGTGAAGAGCTTCGAGGACCAGGGCATCCGCACGGTGTTCGAGGGCATCGAGGAGGGATGGCAACTGGAGCTCGCCGAAAAGTCCGGCGCTTCGATGGTCCAGGGCTTCGTGCTGGCGCGGCCGGAACTGGCGCCGACCAGTTTCCGCGTTTTCGGCAAAACCGCGCCGGAAGCCGCCCCCGTGACTGCCGCACCGGCGGCTCCGGCCTCGCCATATGCGGGGCGGCCGGCAAAAGCCTTCGGGCGCCGGGTTGCGCCATGAGGCTCGAGCGGCGGCGCAATGTCGGCGACGCGATCTTCGCCGACGAGATCGGCATCGAATATGGCGTGCGTGGCGAATACCGCTTGCGCAGCGCCTACCAGCCGATCTTCGCGCCGCTTGGGCGTTCGCTGCACGCGGTGGCGGTCGAGGGCCTGATCGAGCCGCACCGTGCCGGCCGGGCCGGGTCGCCGCGGGCATTCTTTGAAAGTGTTGCGGCAGCGGACCGGCTGTTTGTCGAGACCATGTGCCGGGTGCTGCATCTCAGGAATTTCCGCAACATCGGCGTCGACGGGCTCGACCTGTTCTTCAACTACAATCCGATGATCAACGACCATTCCGGGCGGGCGCTGGCCGAGATCCGGCTGATGAGCCGGCATCTCAGCGAGCTCGGCCTTGCCCCCGGCATGCTGGTCTGCGAAATCACCGAACAGGCGGCGGACGACGCGGTTCTGGCCCGGCTGGTGCGCGAAATGCGGCGCGACGGCATCCGCATCGCCATCGACGATTTCGGCACCGGCCATTCGACCGAGGAGCGGGTGAGCCTGCTCAAGCCCGATATCGTCAAGATCGATGGCGGCTGGTTCGCGGAGTTCTGCCGCCACGCCGCCGCCGAACGGTTCTTCCGGCCGCTGGTCTCCAGCCTGCACGACCGCGGCGCCAGGGTGCTGGTCGAAGGCATCGAGCAACCCGTCCATCTGCGCGTCGCGCTCGAAGCCGGCGTCGACCTGCTGCAGGGCTTTCTTCTGGCTCGGCCGGCGCTGGCCGGCACCATCTTCAACGAGGAGCCGCTGGTGATCGACGCGCTGCTGGGCTTCGATAACAAGGTCGTGCCCCTCTTTGCCAGGGCTTTGCATCAGCGGCGCTGATGGTCGCGCCAAAACAAATCATTGGTTGAGGACGCCGCCGCTGCGATAATCGCTTGCAGAAGGCAGCGCTCCGGGGACCGTCCATGATACTTTACAGCATGATCGACAGCGGCAATTGCTACAAGCCGCGCCTGCTGATGGCCAAGCTTGGCCTCGCCTTCACCACGATCGAGGTGAGTTCGCATACCGGCGACACACGAAAAGCGGATTTCGTCGCCAAGAATCCGAACGCCATGGTGCCGCTGCTCGAGCTCGACGACGGCCGCCGGCTGGCCGAATCCAACGCCATCCTGCTCTATCTCGCCGAAGGCACTCGCTTCCTGCCGGCGGACAAATATGAGCGCGGGCTCGCCTTTCAATGGCTGTTCTTCGAGCAGTACAGCCACGAGCCCTATATCGCCGTGCGCAAGGCGCTGCTGACCTTTCCCGAACGCGCTGGGGATGCGACGCCGGAGCGGCTGGCGGTGACGCTGGAGCGCGGCAACAAGGCGCTCGGCGTGATGAACGCATATCTGCAGAACAACGCCTTCTTCGCCGGCAACGCTTTCAGCGTCGCCGACATCGCGCTCTATGCCTACACGCACACGGCAGAGCAGGGCGGCTTCCAGCTCGACGCCTATCCGGCCGTCGTGGCCTGGCTCGGCCGCGTGGAGGCGGATCCGGGGCATGTGCCGATCGGGTGGGTGGGTTGACGGAGCGTCCTTCTCCCCGTTCACGGGGAGAAGATGGCGGCAGCCAGATGAGGGGCGGCGCCAGCCTTCGTTATGCTTGGCTCTGCGATCGTTCCTCTTGAGATGCCAGCGCTGCCCCTCATCGCCCTACCGGGCACTTCTCCCCGTAAACGGGGAGAAGGACGCTGTGGTCCAGACAACAAAAAGGCGGGATAAATCCCGCCTTCCCATCCTTGGTAGCCTGATCGGGAGCGTCCGGTCCGGGCTGGCAGCCATCTGCTGTTCCAGCGTGTCGGGTCTTTCCGCTCCGGGCGCGCTTCTCGCGCGACCGTCAGTACATCCGTGACTTGCCGCACGCCCCGGGCTCTCGCCCGGCGCGCGCCATTCGCAAAATCAGGCTGCCTTGCTCAGAGAACCAGCGGACGACTTGCCAGTGCGGCGGTCCTGCTCGATCTCGAAGTTGATCTTCTGGCCTTCGACCAGGGTCGACAGTCCAGCACGCTCGACTGCGGAGATGTGAACGAAAACGTCCGCGCCGCCCGCGTCAGGCTGGATGAAGCCGAAGCCCTTGGTGGCGTTGAACCACTTGACCGTTCCAGTTGCCATTTTAGATAGTCCTTCAACATTTGCTTTAGTTTGACCAGACCAATGTCCAGCCGGTGTGCATCGAGATTTTGGAGATAGACGTCAGCAAACGCGAAGATCGCGAGGCCCGGATCGATCGGCCGAAATATCAATGGGGCTGATATAGGCTGGTTTCGCAGCAAAAACAAGACTGCGTGAGAAAGCCGTGATGCGAAGACCGCCCAACGGCCGCCCCAATCTGGTGAAACCGTTGCTGCAGATCGCTGTCCCTGGGGCGGCGGATCAGGGGAGGAGACCATGAAAACCATAGTGCTTGCCGCCTGCCTGACGCTGGTGGCCGCCGAGGCGCAGGCGATCTCGCGCTACGACCCGACGCATATGAGCTGCGGCAAGGTGCAGTCGACGATCGCGCGCCAGGGCGCTGTCATCCTGCGCTACCAGTCTACGCGCGTGCCGGGGCTGCCGCTCTACGACCGCTATGTGCAGAGCCAGCAATTCTGCACCATGGGCGAGGTGAGGGCGCGCGCCTATGTGCCGAGCGCCGACACCAAATCCTGCCCGGTCTACAACTGCAAGCGGCCGGACAATGACCGGCATTTCCGCCGGCGGTTCTTCCACAACAACTAGCGGACACATCAACCGGAGCCGGAAGCCTTCGCTCAGGCGAACAACTGCGCCTCCGGGGACAAAATTGCTTTCAATCTTGGATGTGTTCCATGAGCATGGACACGAACCGCGTCACCTTTTGCGGGCGAAAGCGCGCCGCCGGATAGACGACGTGAATGCCACCGGAGGGCAGCGTCCAGTTCGGGAGCATATGGACGAGACGGCCCTGCGATAGATAATCGACGACCAGATAGTCCGGCAGAACCGCCAGTCCGCCGCCGGCAAGCGTCGCTTCCAGGACGGCCGGGGTCGAGTTGATGGAGAACGTCTCGCGCATGGTGATGGTGCGCCGCTCGAAATCGCCTCGGCTGAAGCTCCAGGTGAACGGCTTGCGAAGGACGGAATTGGCAACCAGCGGCAAGGAAGAAAGGTCTTCCGGTTCGTCTACCTTGACCCCGGCGGCGAAATCCCGCGATGCGACCAGGATTTGCCGGAAGGTGCCGATGCGCCGCGCCTGCTGGCTGGAGTCTTCCAGCCAACCGACCCGGATGGACAGGTCTATCTTGTTGCCGATCAAATCAATTATCGCATCGGAAATGAACAGTTCGACGCCGCAGGCCGGAAATTTCTGCCGAAAGCGCGCGGCAATCGGGGCCAGCACGATCGCGCCATAGTCGTTGGAAGCGGAAACGCGCAGCACGCCGGCCACTTCGGTGTTGCCCTCGCCAACCTCGGCGACGGCCTCTTCAACGTCCCGCAGGATCAGGACGCAACGTGCATGCAAAAGACGGCCTGCTTCGGTCGGCTCGAGCCTCCGCGTCGTGCGCACGAGAAGCGTGGTCTGCAGTTCGGCTTCAAGGCGGGCGACCTGTTGGCTGACGACGGCTTTCGTGATGCCAAGCCGCTCGGCTGCCCGGGTAAACGAGCCTGCGTCGATGACCGTAGCAAAATAGGCGAGGCGGTTGAGGTTGATCGGTTCCACGGGACGCCGTCAGTTTTATTGTAAGTCTACAGCATACAGTCTGTATTATTGCATGATATTTATCAATTAATCCAGGGGCGTTATCTCTGCGCTGTTCTCTCCATCGGGGGCGCAACCGTGGCTTGCGCTCTTCCAGTCGGACAGCTGGCCACGCCACGCGGCCTGACCCCATTTCAGTCAAAGGAGCTATTCCATGTTCACGAGGAGACAGATCATGAAGACCTCATTGGCCCTCGGCGCAACCGCCGTATTCGCCGCCACCGAGCGCGGCCAGGCCGCCGGCGCCACGCTTGGCTGGAAACATTTCCCGGCCGGTCCGAACGGCTTCTTCCGCGCGCCTGTGCTGGTGTCCGGGCCAAGCGAGGCCCTGCTGATCGACGGCGGCTTCACCTATCCGGACGGCAAGGCGCTCGCCGAGGCCATCAAGGCCACCGGCAAGAAGCTGACGACCATCTATGTCAGCCAGTCCGATCCCGATTACTACTTCAGCCTGAAGCCGGTGCGGGAAGCCTTCCCGGAGGCAAAAGTGATTGCTGCCTCCGCCACGCTCGAAGCCATCAAAGGCAGTGTGGAGAAAAAGCTCGCGGTCTGGGGCCCGCAATTGAAGGAAAACGGCCCCCAGGCGCTGTCCGACATCGTTCTGCCCGAAGCATTCGACGGCCCAACGCTTACCGTCGACGGCGAGACGATCGAGATCGTCAATGCGGAAGAAGGACTTGCCAATCGCCGGTACCTGTTCGTGCCGTCGCTCAATGCCGCGTTCGGCGGGGTGATGATCTTCGCGGGCGTTCATGTCTGGACCGCCGACACGCAGACCAGGGAAAGCCGTGCCGCCTGGGTCAAGACGCTGGAGGCGATTGCCGCCCGCAAGCCTGCCGTGGTGGTGCCCGGCCATATGGCCCCCGATGCCGCGACCGGTCCTTCGGCGGTGGAATTCACCAAGTCCTATCTTCTCACCTTCGAGGAAGAACTGAGCAAGGCGGCCGACAGCGCCGCGCTAAAGGCCGCCATGGAGGCCCGCTTCCCCGGCCTCGGTATGGGCGTCGCCCTCGATATCGGATCCAAGGTCGCCAAGGGCGAGATGAAGTGGGGCTGACATAGCGACGAACCTCGACTTGATCCGCGGGACCTAGGAGGGAACCTCCGAGGAGGACGGCCGCAATCTTCTGGCCGTTCTTCCCCTGACATCGAATGGTCGGCGGTTCAGAACCCGAAGGACACCTGCGCCGGCGGCGGCGGGCCGACGCGCACGCCTTCCATGGCCAGCATCTTCTCCTTGGTGACCGAGCCGCCGGGCGCCGAGAAGCCGCCGATCTTGCCGCCGGCCGCCAGGATGCGGTGGCAAGGAATGACCAGCGGCACCGGATTGGCGCCAAGGGCAGCGCCGGTTTCGCGCGGCAGGCCGGGCTGGCCGGCGCGCTTGGCGAGTTCGCCATAGGTGGTGGTTTCGCCATAGCCGAGCTTTCGCGCCGCGTCGTAGATGGCGAGGCGGAAATCATCGACGCCGTCGAGATCGACCGGAACATTGGTGAAGTCGACGTCCTCGCCGGCGGCATAAGCCTTGATCGAAGCGATTAGCTCGACCACCCATGGCGGCTGCGCCGTGGAGGCGGAAACGCCGGCGTGGCGCATCAGCCGCCGTTCCACGGATTCGCGGCTGCGTTCGGGCAGGCAGAGCCGGATCAGGCCCTTTTCGCTCCAGGCGATGCCCATGAAACCGATCACTGTTTCTAACACTGCGTGGCCGGCTGTGATCGAAGCTGTCGTTTCCATGATGCGTTCCTTTCCGCAAAGTGGCGAAAACCGGGATTCCGTCCGGTACATATCAGGAACAATATGGCAGTTCGGCCCGAGTCCCGCCACCCGAAAACCACCTGATGGCCCCGATTGCCGGCCCTGAATCGCTGGTGTAAGGGATTTCTTAACACCCGACGAACCGGACCCGTGCGCGGCTTGCCAGCAAAACATACCCTTATCGCGATCGGCGTGATCCTGGCGGCGGCCGGCATCAGCGGCTGCACCTCGACCTCGCAGATGAAGGCAGCACCTGCCCTGACCGAAACCGCGACGGTTGCCGGCAGCGATGCCGGCTTCACCATTCCGCTGCCGGAGACGGTTTCGGTGCTGCCGCAATCTTCGGGCATCGCCCCCGTCCAGACGGCTGAGTTGACAACTGCTCCGACGACCGCGCCAGCGCTTGATCCCGCCGCCCAGCCGGTTGCCGCGACCGCGGCCTTTGCCGGGGCGACGCCGACGGTACCGGCCGTGCCCGCCGTGATGACCGCCAATGCCCGGCAGGCGCCGCCGCCAAGCAAGGCCGGCCAGCCGGTCAAGGCGGCGCAGACATACACCACCGCCGGGCTCATCGTGCCGGCAGTCGCCGGCAGCGGCCAGAAACTGCCCGGCGTGCAGCAAGTGGCCTATGTCGTGCCGCAGAACCCGGCTGCCCTGGTGCAGTTTCCGTCCGCGCCGCTCAGCCCTGCCGCTCCGGAAGAGCACACTGGCATGCGCGGTGACGTCGACCGGCTGATCGTCAAATACGCCGCCCTCTACCAGGTGCCGGTGGATCTGGTGCGCCATGTCGTCAACCGCGAGAGCACCTTCAATCCCAAGGCCTACAACAATGGCCATTGGGGGCTGATGCAGATCAAGCACGCGACGGCGCGCGGCATGGGCTATGACGGGCCGGCCAAGGGCCTGTTCGACGCCGAGACCAATTTGAAATACGCGGTCAAATATCTGCGTGGCGCCTGGCTGGTGTCGGACGGCAACGCCAAGAAGGCCGACTGGCTCTACCAGACCGGCTATTATTTCGACGCCAAGCGCAAGGGCTTGCTAGAGGCGACCGGCCTCGGCACCGACCGCAAGCGGCACCGCCTGCAGCCCGACGCCTGAGCGCGATGCCCGAACCGCGCCCGCCGGCCCTGAACGACATCCGGCTGCGCAAGATCCTCGACGAGACGCTGGTTGCACCGCACTGGCCGGATGGTTTTACCATGCGCAGCTTCGAGCCCGGCGACGCGCCGCCATTGCACGCGCTGCTGAGCGAGGTGTTCGACGACGGCACCGACGGCCCGTTCGACGAATGGTGGCCGCGCATTTCCGATGACCCTGAATTCGACCCGGCGCTGTGTTTCCTCGTCATCGATGCCAAGGGCCGGCTGGCGGCGGCAGCGCTTTGCTGGACGCGTGCTTTCGTCAAGGATCTCGCCGTCCACCCAGAGGCGCGCGGCAAGGGCATTGGCGAGGCGCTGATGTGGCAGGCTTTCGCCGCCTTCCGCGACCGTGGCGCCGCCCATGTCGACCTCAAGACCAACACGGTCGAGAACGCCGCCGCTGTCAGGCTCTACGATCGGCTCGGCATGTTCGAGGTGGATTGGTACTCCTGACTAGATATCCGGCGCGTTGCCGATCTTTTTCTTGAGTTCCAGCGCCCAGGCGCGGCCTTCATCACCACCCCACAGCAGCCAGGCTATGTGGCCGGCCGATGGATTGTCCTCATTGCCGTAATTCTTCCCGCGCTTGTCGACCTCGTGGCGGGCGAAGTAGCTGACCATGCGGCGGATGGTGGACGGGGCGAGCTTATCGCGGTTCTTCAGCTCCGTTGCCCGCGCCACGCCAATCTCGGTGCCGCCACGCCCGAATTGCTTGCGCAGCCTCAAGCCCTTGGCGGCATTGTCGGCCACCACTTGCGGGCAGCGCAAGTCGATCTCGTCGTCGTGCATTTTGTCTCCCCAATCTGCTACCCCTAGCCGACGGGAGCAATGCGGGAAAGGCGGTCGGGTTCCGCGGCGCGAAAGAAACTATCCACCAAGGCGGCACGTCGCATCTTGCCCGAGGCGGCCCCGCGGTTAAGCTTCGTCTCGACTGAAACAGGAGGAAACATGATGCGGCTTCTGCTCTCCAGCCTTGCCACCCTGATCCTTGCCGCGCCGCTCTTTGCCGGCGTGGCGCATGCAGCCGACGACTGCGCCAACGCGTCGGACCAGGCCACACTCGACGCATGCGCCGGCAAGGATTTCGATGCGGCCGACAAGAAGCTCAACGATGCCTACAAGCAGATCACGGACAGGCTGAAGGACAATGCGGCGTCGAAGAAACTGCTGGTCGACGCGCAGCGCGCCTGGGTCGCCTTCCGCGACGCCGAATGCAACTTCCAGGGCGGCCCGGCCGAAACTGCCGGCAGCGTCCGCCCGATGGTGGTCGCCAATTGCCAGGCGGGATTGACCACCCTCAGACTGAAGGATTTTCAGGACTATCTCCATTGTGAGGAAGGCGTGCTGGACTGCCCGGTGCCAGCGGCGCCGTAGGGTTTGTCCGCTCTCGCGCGAAACGGGATCCTTCATCCGCAAGAATGTCGGGACCGGTCGTGGTGAAACGTCCTTGGGTCGTAGAGCAACCGCGCCGGGACGCCGGCGCGACGACTTAAGGGAGCCGACCATGATCACCTTTCCCAACGAATCCGCCAGATATCGCACCGCCCGCGAAAAGCTGTTGAAGAAAGAAATCGAGCTGCGCCGCGCCATGGAAGCCGTGGCCGAGGCGCGGCGCGCGCTGCCGCCGGGCGGGCTGATCCGCCAGGATTATGTCTTCGACACGCTCGGCGCCGACGGCAGGCCGGCGAAGACAAAGCTGTCGGAGCTGTTCGCGCCGGGCAAGGATTCGCTCGTCCTCTACCAGATGATGTTTCCGCGCCATCCGCAGGAGACGCGCGATGTGGCGGCGAGCGGCGGCACGGCGAAGCTCGCCCGGCCGGACCAGCCATGCCCGTCCTGCACGGCGCTGCTCGACCAGTTCGACGGCGCCGTCGGCCACCTCGAAGCCGCCGGCTTCAATTTTGTGGTGGTGGCCAAGACCGGGCTCGAAAACCTGGTCACGCTCAGCCGGGATCGTGGCTGGAAGCACATGCGGCTGGTGTCGTCGGCCGCCAACAGCTTCAAGCGCGACTACAATGCCGAGACGGCTGACGGCGCGCAGATGCCGCTGCTGTCGGTGTTCCACCGCGATGGTGACGGCATCAGGCATTTCTGGTCGTCGGAGCTTGGCTTCGCGCCACCCGAACCCGGCCAGGACCCGCGCGCCATCGGCACCTGCGAGATCCTGTGGAATCTGATGGATTTTACGCCGGAGGGCAGGCCGGACTGGAGGGAGCAGCTGCAGTATGGGTGTTGCCATTGAGGGGTGGTGCGGCAATCGCACCTGACGGACGCCGGGCCATCCCTCGCTTCGTCATCCACGGGCGGAGCAAGGAGCGAAGCGACGCGGCGCAGACCCCTGAGCTGCTCCGCAGCCCAAGGGATCCATGCCGGGACTCCTGAGCGTTGCGACGGTGCGGAATCTGCGCCGCTGTGCCTCTCGTTGATGTCGCGGCATGGATCCCAGGGTCTCCGCGACGCCGCTTCGCGGCTGCTTCGCCCTAGGATGACGAAGTCGTGGGCGCTTCGGCCAATCTCCGGCGATTGCAACAGCCTGGCAAACCCGCGCCGCAAGGTGGCTCTGTGCCTCCGCCTTTCCTGCATTAGACTGCGCCCACCAAATCGAGGGAGTACCCATGCCCAAGATCGACCTCGCATCCGTCCGCATCCGCAAAGGCTCCGGCTACCCCGCGCCCTTCGACGCGCCTTGCGCCACCCGCACGCGCCAGCGCCTCGGCGATGCCGGCGGCCTGACCGATTTCGGCGTCAACCTGATGACGCTCCCGCCCGGAGGCTGGTCGAGCCAGCGCCATTGGCACAGCCATGAGGACGAGTTCGTCTATGTGCTGGAAGGCGAGTTGACGCTGGTCGAGGATGGCGGCGAGACGCTGCTCCGGGCGGGCGACTGCGCCACCTTCGCCAAGAACAGCGGCAACGGCCATCACATGATCAACCGGTCGACGGTCACGGCGCGCTACCTGGAAGTCGGCTCGCGCAACCCGGACGATGTTATTACTTGCTCCGACATCGACATGATGAGCCCGAGTTCGGATGGACGGTTTTTGCATAAGGACGGCACGCCCTATCCGGGGCAGGGGTGAAGCCAATCGCACAGGGCGGCGCCAGCCCCCGCTCCGTCCCGGCTTCGCCGGGCCACCTCTCCCCATTTCATGGGGGCGAGGAAACGCCAATCTCGGAGGCCTCGGCCTTCGTTGAAAAGTCTGGGTTCCTCGCCCCCACAAAGTGGGGGAGAGGTGGCCGCGAAGCGGACGGAGAGGGGGAGCGCCCTATCCGATTTGCCGGGGCGATAGCCGCTGGACCATGCCTCTCCGCTGGCGTTCACCCGCCGGCAAGATAAGCTCCTTGCCAACCCAGGGAGCATCACCATGAAAAAACAAGTCATCGAAGTACCGGTCATGTCGGCCAAGGTTCGCTCTCTCGGCCTGCCGTGCTCGACAGCGGTGAGGGCCAACGGCTTCGTCTTCATCTCGGCGACGCCGCCGGTGGACATGGTGACCGGCGAGATGGTGCGCGGCGATATCGAAACGCAGACCGAGGCGTCGCTGAAGGCGCTGAAACATTGCCTGGAAGCGGCCGGCACCTCGCTGGACAATGTGGTGATGGTGCGCATCTACGCCGTCAATTCCGGCTTCTACAACGCCATCAACCGGGTCTATGCCAAGTATTTCTCCACCAACCCGCCGGCGCGCAGTTTCGTGCCGGTGGCGTCATGGCCGATGGAGTTCGATATCGAGATTGAGTGCGTGGCCGTGGCGTGAGTTTTGCTTCTCTCGTCGTAACCTCAAGGAGATCGTCATGAGCAAGGAAATCGTCGAAGTGCCGGTGCTGTCGGCGGCGGTGCGCGCGCTCGGCGTGCCGTTGTCGCTGGTGACCAAGGCCGCTGGGCTGGTCTTCGTCTCCGGCACGCCACCGCTCGATCTTGCGACCGGCAAGCTGGTCAAGGGCGACATCGAGGTGCAGACCGAGGCGTCGTTGAAGGCGCTGAAACATTGCCTGGAAGCGGCGGGCACCTCGCTGGACAAGGTGGTGATGGTGCGTATCTACGCCGTCAATGCCGGCTTCTACAGCGCCATCAACCGGGTTTACGCGCGGTATTTCCCCGAAAACCCGCCATCGCGGACGTTTGTGCCGGTGGCGTCGTGGCCGATGGAGTTTGATATTGAGATTGAGTGCGTGGCGGTGGCGTGAGAGTCCAAGAGACACCTCTACAAGCTTCTCTCATCGGTAGGCAATGGCAAAATGAAGGACTTGGTGATCATGCTACATCCTACATCGCGCGTCTTGGACTCGTTAACCATTTGATAGCTCTGGAAATCAATAACCAACACACAAGCATGTAGTGATTTGGTGACTGATTTCTGTGTGGGATTGCTTTTAAAGCCGAGATGGGTTACATGATTCCTACTCTTGCCGGGATGGGCTTATATGGCTGCCAATTTTTCAGAAGCTGAACTCACCGCGTTGACCGTATTGCTTGCTCGCGTGGTCGAAGGCGAAAACACGAAGAAACAGATCGCTGACCAGCGGAAGGTCTTGGACGAGGCCTACAACGCTGCCGAGACGCAGCGGTCTGCTGCCTTTAAGGCGTTCACGATTTTCGGGTTCGATATGTCTATCGAGAAGCCGTGGGAGCCAGTCAGGGAGGTGATGGGGGAGGCTTGGCAGGAGGGAGTTAGAATGGCTCGTCAGAGGCTGGCAGTCCCGGCTGAGACTGCGAAACCCGATGCCGAAGATGAGACGGTGAAATCCGATGCCAAAGATGCGACTGCGAAACCCGATGCCAAAGATGAGACGGTGAAACCCGATACAAAAAACGCTGAGGAGGGCGACGCGCTTCCGGCTGAGCCCAAGATAGACGATGATATGTCCGCTGAAGACGATACTCTTGGTGTAGAGCCTCAGCCGACGATCCGCGAAATCGTAGTTGCTCAGCTGTCCGCTGCCGGAGACGCGGGCATGAAGGCCGCCGATATCCGTAAGATTATCGAACAAACGTATAACCAGACCGTGCACGAGAAGACGGTTGGCATGACGTTGTACCGCCTCTCCAAGGACGGACTGTCCCGTCGCGAGGGGCGCATATGGTTCTCCGTTACGCCGTCGGCGGAAAAGGAGAACCCCGGCGGTGACACGCCGGGGTCCAACGAAGGTGCTTTCAGCTAAGAAAGGAGGTGCGTGATGTGGTTCATCGCCCGGACATTATCTTGAACCTGATTTCCGGGAAGGTGGGGTTTTACCCCGCCTTCTCCCGATGCCCCTGTAGCTCAGTTGGATAGAGCACCGGTTTCGTATCCGGCGGTCGCGGGTTCAATTCCTGCCAGGGGCTCTCCCTTATTAACCGCTTATAATCTAAGGCGATTTTATCGCTAAGTCAAGGTTTGGAGGGATTTGGTTTCTTCTTGGTCTTCAATAGGGTACCGGCGGCGCGGTCGAAATCGCCGCCGGTTTCGTCCGCTCCAAGCTCTCTCGCCATTTCGGCAAAGCGGGTCTAAAGAAGGTCTGGGTCAATCCCCCACTGCATTTATTTTGGCGGAGAGAGTTCGCTTGCGGGCACTATCGTAGCCCTTATAAATAGCGAACTGCACAAGCGTTTTCCTCCCGCAAAAACAGGCCAAGAAGTAGTTTGCCCTAAGCAAAATACTCCTGCAGCGGCCTGACCTCCAGGCTCCCTGCCTTCAGCGCCGCAATCGCTTCCGCCACCGCGGCCGCACCCGACAGCGTCGTGTAATACGGCACTTTCTGCATCAGCGTCGCGCGGCGCAGCGACTTCGAGTCCGACACCGCCTTCTGGCCATCCGTGGTGTTGAAGACGATCTGCACCTGGCGGTTGCGGATGGCGTCTTCGATGTGGGGGCGGCCTTCCAGGACCTTGTTTATTTTCTCGGCCACCACGCCGTTTTCGGCGAGGAAGCGCTGGGTGCCTGACGTCGCCAGCACCTTGAAGCCGAGGCCGGCCAGGCGCTTCACCGCCGGTAATATGCCCTTCTTGTCCTCGTCGCGCACCGAGACGAACAGCGTGCCGGAGCGTGGCAGGTCGACGCCGGCGCCGAGCTGGCTCTTGGCGAAGGCCAGCGCGAAATCGCGGTCGAGGCCCATGACCTCGCCGGTCGAGCGCATTTCCGGACCGAGCAGGATGTCGACGCCGGGGAAGCGGGCGAAGGGGAAGACGGCTTCCTTGACCGCGATGTGGCCGGGATTGCGCGGGTCGGGCATGGCGCCGTAATGGGCGAAGGCGTCTTCCAGCGTCTCGCCGGCCATGATGCGGGCGGCGATCTTGGCAATGGGACGGCCGATGGTCTTGGCGACGAAGGGCACGGTGCGCGATGCGCGCGGGTTGACCTCGAGCACATAGACCGTGCCGTCCTTGATCGCGTACTGCACGTTCATCAGGCCGCCGACATTGAGGGCGCGGGCAAGAGCCGCCGTCTGGCGCTCCAACTCGTCGACCAGTTCCGAAGGCAGCGAGTGCACCGGCAGCGAGCAGGCGCTGTCACCCGAATGGATGCCGGCCTCCTCGATGTGTTCGAGAATGCCGGAGACGAAGGTTGCCTTGCCGTCGCAGAGGCAGTCGACATCGACCTCGATGGCGCCCGAGAGATAGGTGTCGAACAAAAGCGGGTTCTTGCCCAGCAGCGTGTTGATCTGGCCGGTCTTGTCGTTGGGGTATTTCTGCTTGATGTCCTCCGGCACCAGGCCGGGCACGGTGTCGAGCAGGTAGGATTGCAGCATGCTTTCGTCATGGATGATCTGCATGGCGCGGCCGCCGAGCACATAGGACGGACGCACCACCAGCGGGAAGCCGAGCTCGCCGGCGACGAGACGGGCCTGCTCGACCGAATAGGCGATGCCGTTCTTCGGCTGGGTCAGGTTGAGCTTGTGCAAGAGCTTCTGGAAGCGGTCGCGGTCTTCGGCCAGATCGATCATGTCGGGAGAGGTGCCGAGGATCGGGATGCCGGCCTTTTCCAGTGCGTCGGCGAGTTTCAGCGGCGTCTGGCCGCCGAACTGGACGATGACGCCGACCAGTTCGCCCGAGGCCTGTTCGGCGCGCAGGATCTCCAGCACGTCTTCCGCCGTCAGCGGCTCGAAATAGAGCCGGTCCGAGGTGTCGTAGTCGGTCGAGACCGTCTCGGGATTGCAGTTGACCATGATCGCTTCATAGCCGGCGTCGCGCAGCGCAAAGGCGGCGTGACAGCAGCAATAGTCGAACTCAATGCCCTGGCCGATGCGGTTCGGCCCGCCGCCAAGGATGACCACCTTCTTGCGCGACGAGACCTGCGCCTCGTTGGCGAGGCTGCCTGCGAACGGCACTTCATAGGTCGAGTACATGTAGGCGGTGGGCGAGGCGAACTCGGCCGCACAGGTGTCGATGCGCTTGTAGACGGGATGAACGTCGAGCTTGTCGCGGATCCTGGAAATTACTTCGGCATCGGTCTTCGTCAGCGACGCCAGGCGGGCGTCCGAAAAACCCATCGCCTTCAGCATGCGCAGATTGACGGCATCCTGCGGAATGCCGTGTTCGCGGATGCGGGCTTCCATGGCAACGATGCCGGCGATTTGCTCGAGGAACCACGGGTCGATCTTGCACATGGAATGCACGTCTTCGAGCGAGGTGCCCATACGGATCGCCTGCGCCACCATGCGCAGCCGGTCGGGCGTCGGCGTGCCGAGTGCGGCACGGATGGCGTTGCGGTCGTCGGCGTGGTTGGCCGCCACGGCACCGTGGCCGAGGCCGGGGATCTCGATCTCGTCGAGGCCGGTGAGGCCGGTTTCGAGACCACGTAGCGCCTTCTGCAGCGATTCCTGGAAGGTGCGGCCGATGGCCATGACTTCGCCGACCGACTTCATGGCGGTGGTCAGCACCGGCTCGGCGCCAGGGAATTTCTCGAAAGCAAAGCGCGGGATTTTGGTGACGACGTAGTCGATCGACGGCTCGAACGAAGCGGGCGTGGCGCCGCCGGTGATGTCGTTCTCCAGCTCGTCCAGCGTGTAGCCGACGGCGAGTTTTGCCGCGATCTTGGCGATCGGGAAGCCGGTCGCCTTGGAGGCCAGAGCGGACGAGCGCGAGACGCGCGGGTTCATCTCGATGACGACGAGGCGGCCATCGGCCGGGTTGACGGCGAACTGCACGTTGGAGCCGCCGGTCTCGACGCCGATCTCGCGCAGCACCGCGATCGAGGCGTTGCGCATCATCTGATACTCTTTGTCGGTGAGCGTCAGGGCAGGGGCGACGGTGATCGAGTCACCGGTGTGGACGCCCATCGGGTCGATGTTCTCGATCGAGCAGACGATGATGCAATTGTCCGCCTTGTCGCGGACGACCTCCATCTCATACTCCTTCCAGCCGAGTACGCTTTCCTCGATCAGCACTTCGGTGGTCGGCGAAGCGTCGAGGCCGGACTGGACGATGTCGTAGAATTCGGCCCTGTTGTAGGCGATGCCGCCGCCGGTGCCGCCCATGGTGAAGGACGGGCGGATGATGGCCGGCAGGCCGACATGGTCGAGCGCCTGGGCGGCGATCGCCATGCCATGGCTGATATAGCGCTGCTTGCGGTCGCCTTCGCCGAGGTTCCAGCGGGTTTCCAGCGCATCGAGCGCGGCGTCGAGATCGGCCGGGGCCTCGGCCTTGACGGCGGCGCGCTCGGCCTCATGCATCTTGCGGTCGGTGTTCTTGACGTCGGTGGCGTTGGCCAGCATCGACTTCGGCGTTTCCAGGCCGATCTTCTTCATCGCCTCGCGGAACAGCGCGCGGTCCTCGGCCTTGTCTATCGCCGTGGCGTCGGCGCCGATCATCTCGACATTGTAACGCTCGAGCACGCCCATGCGGCGCAGCGACAGTGCGGTGTTCAGCGCGGTCTGGCCGCCCATGGTCGGCAGCAGCGCGTCGGGCCGCTCCTTGGCGATGATCTTGGCGACGACCTCGGGGGTGATCGGCTCGATATAGGTGGCGTCGGCCAGTTCCGGGTCGGTCATGATGGTGGCCGGGTTGGAATTGACCAGGATGACGCGGAAACCCTCTTCCTTCAGCGCCTTGCAGGCCTGGGTGCCGGAATAGTCGAACTCACAGGCCTGGCCAATGACGATGGGGCCGGCCCCGATGATCAGGATCGACTTGATGTCAGTGCGTCTTGGCATGGCGAAGTTCCGTTTGGCGGGCGGCTTGCACAAAAAACCGGGACGGGAAGACCCGGCCGGTTGTGCTCGCGATTCTGGTATCAGGCTAGGTGGGCCTTATAGGGAAGAGTTTTGGCGGATGTAACCCCGAAAATGAGGGATTAGGCAGTAGGGCAGTAGGGGGAGGCTCGAGCGCGCTTAAAACATATTGCCCTATTGCCGTACTGCCTTACTCCCCTGCCTCCTAGTTCCCAAACGCCACCGTGTCGGTGATCTCGAAGCGTTCGGAGGCACCGATGCGGATCAGGTTCAGGCTGCCCTCGCGGGTGAAGCGGAATCCGCTTTGCCCGTTCGAGGCGGCTGGCAGACCGGCACGGAAGGAGATGACGCGTGTGCCGCCATCGGGCCAGGTGACGGTCACGTCGGCCTTGTCCTTGCCCTTGTGCAAGACGGTCGCCGCACAGCGTTCCATCGGCTGGCCAACATAGCGCGCGCAGGGGACCTCCACGCCGCCCGGAGCAAGGGCCGCGGGCTGCGGCGGCAGGTCGGCGACGGTCTGCGTGTCGACGGCGGCATCCTGGGCGGGCGCCGCGGGGTCGTCTCCGGTCGACGGGGTTGCAGCCGCGACCAGTGCCAGGCCGTAGGCATCCTGCATGGCGGTGGTGGCGGCGGATTTCGCCGGCGTTTCCGGAGCGGCCGGACGGGTCACATCGCCGAGCCGCGCCGTCAGGTCGGGCGGCGGCTGGCCGGACTCGGCAGGCGTCGCGGCCTGAGCTCCCGCCGGCTGGTCGGTGTCTGGCACGGGCGCCGGATTGACGGGAACGAGGTAGCGCGCCGGGGTCCAGCCGGTGGCTTTCGGATTGTCCGAGACAATCTTGCACCATTGATGCCCGTCAATGTCGTTGCAGCCGAGGTTGGTGACGCTCGCACCATTGGCGATGCGGGCCTCGGTCTTACCGATCGGCGAGGGCTTGGCGCGGACATTGAGCAGGTCGTCAGGGGCCAGCCCGCTGACGACGGAGATGAAGGGCGTGTCTTCGGCATGGGCAGGGAAAGCTGCCACAAACGCCGTCAGCAACGACGGAGCAGCGATCAGCGCGTAGAGAATTGTCCGCAGGCGGCGCCTCATCACTTGGCTGTCGGCGATCAATTGCATTACCAAAGGCACCGCCAGAACCCGAAAACGCTGCCGCACGCAAGCCGGTTTTATAAGCGACGGCGCGGCGCCGTGTCTACAAGCGAGATATCCACGCCTTTTTCAGCTCGAATGTGAAGCGTTCGACGGGGGTGGCATGAACGCATGAGCGCAAGAGCGTTCAGCCTGGACATGAGCTTCGCTCAGTCCGGCATGAACCCGGTCCTGAGCGCATGCGCCCATTCCGGGCGTCCCGCCTGTTCGGCCTGCCGTGCTGCTGCCTCATGGTCGTAGTCGACGGCGATCGCCTCGAAGCGGTCGGGCTGGCCTTCGCCACCCAAGGTGACGATGCCGTAGCGCGCATGCGGCGAGCCCTGTTCGGAGACATGCGCCGGCGGCGTGGAATCGTCATAGGCAGGGCAGCCGATGCTGCCGGGATTGAAGATGACCGGACCGCCGGGGATGCGGACCAGCTCGGCGCGATGGCTGTGGCCGCACAGCGCAATGCGGCAGGCCGGGACGAGCGCCTTCAACCGCCGCCGGATCGCCGCCAGCGGCGCGCGCACCAACTGGCCGTCGACGATGGCGTCGGCGAGGTATTTCTCGTCATGGTCGGGGCGGGCATGGAAGGCGACGATACCCGGCGCGATCTCCAGCGTCAGCGGCTGGGCGAAGAGCACCGCGCGCTGCGCCTCGGTCAACCGCTCCTGCGCATAGACGTCGGAAGCCCACATGGTCTCGTCGGCCGGATCGGCGGCGACGCGGCGGTCATGGTTGCCGCGCACCGTCGGCAGGTTCAGCGCTTCCAGCCGCTCAAACGTCTCGCGCGGCCAGAGCGGACCGGAAACGCTGTCGCCGAGATTGACGGTCAGGTCAGCGCCGCCGCGCCGCGCCAAGTCCTCGAGCACGGCGTCGAGCGCCAGGACGTTGCCATGGATGTCGGCGAGGACGGCGATGCGCATCGAAAGCTCCGGTTGTGAGGGCAATTCCTCGCCTCGGCTGTAAACGAGCGCCGTAATTCAGGCCAGCGCTTCGATATCATGCCCCCCGACCGCCGGCAGGGCAGGGTCGTCGCCGGCCGCGGCGATAACGCTGTCGAGCAGGCCGGGGAAGCGGGCGTCGAGGTCGGCGCGGCGCAGTGTGATCATGCGGTTGGTGCCGACCACTTCGGCGCGGGTGACGCCGGCCTCGCGCAGTTTGGCAAGGTGGTAGCTGAGATTGGTCTTGGAGCCGAGATCGAGGAACTGGCTGCAGTTCAGCGGCACGCCTTCCTTGCTGGCAAGGTAGCGCACGATGGCGAGCCGCGTCGGGTCGCCGAGCACGCCGAGCACGATGGGCAGGCTGATCTGGTCCGTATTGGGGTGAGGTAACGTCATGGCTGGAACCTAAGCGCAGTCCGGGCTGATTTCAACGCATCCGTCCTCGCCTGCCCGTACACGCTATTTCTCCCGTTTCGATCCGTGCCGAACCACCGTGCTGACACAGGGCTGTCAGGAAGGTTCAGCTATTTTGGCCTGGCTTCATTGACATCATGCCCTGTTATGTCCAATTGTTCAATAACTTTTGAACTAAGGACACCTTCCATGGACAAGCGGCTCTTCTGGCTTGCGCTCGGATCGTTCACGATCTCGACCGAAGGCTTCGTCATCTCCAGTCTTCTGCCAGACATCGCCCGGGATGCCGGCATTTCCATTCCGCTCGCCGGCACGCTGATCACCGCCTTTGCGCTTGCCTATGCGGTCGGCACGCCGATCCTGGCGACGCTGACCGGCGAATGGGACCGGCGCCGCGTCATCCTGTGGACGCTGGTGTTCTTCGTCATCGGCAATATCGCCGCCGCCTTGAGCTCCTCCTTCGAAGTGCTTTTGATCGCGCGCATCATCATGGCGCTGTCGTCGGGCCTGTTCGCGGCAACCGCGCAGGGCACGGCGGTGGCGCTGGTCGATGATCATCACCGGGCGCGTGCCATTGCGGTCGTCGTCGGCGGCACCACGGTGGCGGTCGCCGTCGGCGCGCCGCTCGGCGCGCTGGTCGCGGCCTTTGCCGGCTGGCGTGGCACCTTCTATGCCATCGCCGGGCTTGGCGCGCTCGCCGGCGCGATCCTGTGGTACCGGCTGCCGCGCGGCATCGTCGGCACCAAGCTGCCGCTGAAGCGCAGGCTGGCGGCGGCGATGCGGCCCGGCGTGATGCCGATCCTTCTGACGACGTTGCTGGCGCTGACCGGCGCCTTCACGGTCTTTGCCTATGTCGCGCCGCTGGCCATCGAGGGCGGCGGGCTCAGCCAGATCGCGCTGCCCGGCATGCTGCTCGCCTTCGGCGTCGGTGCGGTCATCGGCAACATCGCCGGCGGCCAGGCGGCGGACCGATTTGGCGCCACCCGCACCGTCGGCTGGTCGCTGACGCTGAGCGCGGCCATGCTGGTGATGCTGTCCGTCATCCCGACCTTCCTGCCGCAGCATATTGCCGGCCCGGCACTGATGGCGATGATGGTGCCGTGGGGCATTGTCGGCTGGGCGTTCCCGCCGGCGCAGGCCAGCCGCATCATCAAGCTGGCGCCCGATGCCGCCCCGATCGTGCTGTCGCTCAACGGCTCGGCGCTCTATCTCGGCGTGGCGCTGGGCGCGGTGGTTGGCGGTGGCGTGCTGCGCTACGGCGCGCCGGCCGATCTCGGCCTGGTCGCGGCGGCCTTCCCGATCATCGGGCTCGGCATCGTGCTGGCCGGTCGCTGGGCGGCACGGCCGGTCGCGATGCCGGCCGAGTAGTCCCCGTCTTGAACCCGCCGGCCAGCTTAGTTGGTCGGCGGCAGATCAAAATCCAGTGCGGAAATATCATCCAGCGCCGCGCGCAACCTCTCGGCCTTTTCCTTGCCGACCACGTCCTCGAAACGCTGCTGGGCGACCTGCCACAGCTTCATCGCCTCATCGAGCTTGACCAGCCCTTGAGGCGTCAGCCGCACCCGCTTGATGCGGCGATCGTCCGGATCGGCGAAGGTCTCGACATAGCCGTCGCGGATCAGCGGCTTCAGTGTGTGGCCGAGCGCCGACAGGTCCATGATCAGGGCCGACGCGATGGCGCCCATCGCCGGTTCGTCGCCAATGTGGATCTGATAGAGCAGGCCCTGCTGCGTGGCTTTCAGGCCCGAGGGCGCCAGCACATCATCATAGTACTGGCCAATCTTGCGCGTCGCGCGACGCAGCATCGCGTTGTTGCAGAGCGACAGTCCGGGCAGGGCCTCTTTCGACATGATGCTTCCCTCAGCGGCGCAGACATGATGTCCGGCTGCTGCCTGACAAATAATCCCGGATGCACTCATTGACAAGATAGTGGCATATGCCTATTTCGTTGATAGTGGTATATGCCACTAAATCAATCAGGCGGCTTGCCGGCGAGCAGAGGGCGATGGTCCACGGTGCCGGCGGCCAGGTCGAAGCGAACATTTCGAGATAGAAGGAACAGGACAATGAGTGGACAGACAAACAAGGGCACGGCGGTCGTCACCGGTGCTTCCTCGGGCATCGGCGCGGTCTATGCGGACCGGTTGGCGGGGCAGGGCTATGACCTCGTTCTGGTGGCGCGCCGCGCCGACCGGCTCGAGGAACTGGCCGAGAAGCTGCGCCACGCCTACGGCCGCAAGGTCAGCTTCATCACAGCCGATCTGTCCGATGACGACGATGTGCGCCGTGTCGAGCAGCTGATATCAGCCGACGACAGCGTGACGCTGCTGGTCAACAATGCCGGCCTTGGCGGCCAGCAGGTGGTGGCAACGGCCGACGCCGACGCGGCCGAACGCATGATCAAGGTCAATGTCGTTGCCTTGACCCGCCTGACCCGTGCCGTGCTGCCGGGGCTTTTGGCGCGCAACCACGGCGCCATCGTCAACATCGCCTCGGTGCTCGCCTATGACACGTCGTTCGGCGGCATCTACAGCGGCACCAAGGCCTATGTCGTCAACTTCACCGAAGCGCTGCACCGCGAGGTCGCGGGTACCGGCGTGACGGTGCAGGTGGTGCTGCCGGGTGCGACCCGGACCGATTTCTGGGAGCTTGCCGGCAGTGATATCGACCAGCTTCCGAAGGAAATCGTCATGACAGCCGACGACATGGTCGATGCGGCCCTTGTCGGCCTGGCCAGGGGCGAAGCCGTCACCGTTCCGGCGCTTGTCGACGCGGCCAAGCTGGATACGTTCCTCGGTGCACGCCAGGCCTTTTTTGGCAGCCTGCACGCCGACAAGCCTGCGGCGCGTTACGCGGCTTGAAGACTGGTTTGCTTTGCAAACCAGTACCCCCACCCCGCTCACTTCGTTCGCGACTTGCCGGGGCGAGCCACGGGTCTCGCCCGTCCTTCGGACCCCCACAAGGGGGAGGGTGAGGACGCGCCTTGTCGGCCCAAGCGACAATGGTCTTGTGGGGGGCGAAAAAGCTGGACCCCCCTACCTCCCCCTTGTGGGGAGGTCGGACCGAAGGTCCGGGTGGGGGGACTGGCGCAGATTTAGCTTGAGTCTTCTAAGCCGACCGCCACATCGGAATGATCGACGCGGCCAGCACCAACGCCAGCACGATGTTGAGCGCGCGCCATTGCCATTCTGTCTTGAGCAATCGGGCCAGCACCATGCCGGCGACGCACCAGATGGACAGCGAGATGGCGGCGGTGAGGCCGAAAGTCGAGCCGAGCAGCAAAGCGAGCTGTCCCGGCCCGTCGGCAAGGGCTGCGAACGAGGCCGCCGCGCCCAGCCCCATCGCCCAACCTTTTGGGTTCATCCACTGGATGCCGGCGCCGCCAAGGAAGCTGTTTGGCCCGGCCATCTCCACGTCCAGATTGGGCGGCCCGGCGCGGCCGATCTTGAGCGCCAGCCACAGAAGATAGAGCGAGCCGATCACCTTCATCGCCAGTTGCAGCGAAGGCACGGCAAGCAGCAGGCCGGCGAGCCCCGCGGCGGCGGCACCCGTCACCGTGGCGAGGCCGGCGGCGCTGCCGATCATCAGCGGAACCGATCGGCGAAAGCCGAATTGCGCCCCCGAGGCGGTCGACAACGTCGCGGCGATGCCGGGCGTGGCGGTGGCCACGAAGGCAAACAGGATGAGCGGCAGGATGGGCTGGAGCATGGGGCGTCCTTTTTCGGAAGCTCCATGGTATGCCTGGGCAAGCATCAGTAAATGCAATGTTTGTGATATCTGGCATTAGCATCTATAATGCTAACATGATCCGCAATCTCGATACCGCGCTGGTGCGCACCTTCGTCATCGTCGCCGAAAAGGCCAGCATGACGGCGGCAGCCAACGCGCTGCATCTGACGCAAGGCGCCGTCAGCCAGCAGGTCAAGCGGCTGGAAGACACGCTCGGCTGCAGCCTGTTCGAGCGTGACCGGCGCGGTTTGCGCCTGACACGGTCGGGCGAACGGTTGTTCGATAAGGCCAAGCGCCTGCTCAGCCTCAATGACGAGATCTGGACCGAGATGGCGGGAAGTGCTGTCGCCGGCCAGGTGCGGCTCGGCGTGCCCTACGACCTCGTCGGCACCTTGCTGGCGCCAGTGCTGAAGGCCTATGCCGAGACCTATCCGCAGGTCGAGATATCGCTGGTCTGCGCCTCGTCGCCGGAACTGGCCTCTGCACTTGCGGCCGGCACCATCGATCTCGCGGTGATCGAGGAGCGGGTCGGGCCGACATCAGGCGAATGCCCGGCCATCGACCGGCTGGTCTGGGTCGGCGCGAGGGGCGGCGTCGCCCGCGCCAAGCGGCCGCTGCCGGTATCGATCGTCGCCGACACCTGCGCCTTCCGCCCGGTGGTGCTGTCGGCGCTCAACGAGCATGGGCTGGAATGGCGCACCGTGTTCGAAAACGGCAATATCGACGCGACGACGGCCACGGTGCGCTCCGACCTCGCCGTCACCACATGGTTGGCGTCCACGGTGCCGGCCGATCTCGACATCTTGCCGTTCGATGTCGGCCTGCCGCCGCTGCCGAATTTTGCCATCAATTTGCATCTGCCGAAGCATGGCGTCGGGCCGGCGGCGCAGGAGTTCGCGCGGCATATACGCGACGGGTTGGCGAGGCGGCTGCAGGCGGCTTGAACGTCGCACTTTACTTCCAGTTCTTACGCCGCTCGAGCTCCGCATCCGACGGTGTCTCCTGCGCGAACGACCCGGTCTTGATCTCGCCGCCGCGCTCGTAGGTCGCCATGATGACACCGGTGCTGGAGGTCTGCGACTTGGCAAGCTTGAAGGCGGCCGGCATCGCGCTATCGCCGAACAGCCGCTTGCCCTTGCCCAGCAACAGCGGGAAGATCATCAGCCGGATCTCGTCGATCAGCCCGTTGGCGAGCAAGGTCTGGATCAGATTGCCCGATCCCTGGATGAGCAGGTCAGGCCCATCTTCCTGGCTGAGGCGGCGCACCGCCGCGACGATATCTTCCCCGAGCCATTGCGTGTTCTGCCAGGTGAGGGTGTCAGGCCGGTGCGTCGCGACATATTTGGTCGCGGGGTTGAAGGCATCGGCGATCGGATCTTTCTGATACGGCCAGTACGCGGCGAAGATGTCGTAGGTCTTGCGGCCGAGCAGCAGGTCGAAGGGTTTGGAGAACAGTTCCTCCATTGCCGCGCCCGCTATCTCGTCGAAGTAATGGAAGGTCCAGCCGCCGAATTGGAAGCCGCCGACCGGGTCCTCCTCCGGCCCGCCCGGCGCCTGCATGACGCCGTCGAGGCTGACGAAGGTCGCGGCGATGATCTTTCTCATGGTCTTCTCCCTTGTTCCATCCACGCCGTCGTGGCCGGACTATGCTCCAAGGACGGGCGACCGACGACCATCCCGACAGGGGCCGCCAAATTTTGGGCTGATCCGCCCATCGATGCGTCAGCTGCCGGGTTTGACGCCAAGATTTTTCGACGAGAACCAGACATCACCGAAGATCGCGGTGGCAGTGCGGTCCGGCGCCTTGTCGCTCGTCAGCCAGATCGAGCGGCTGCGCGTCGCCTGCTCCCGCGTCGGGATTTTTGCCGCAAGATCGGCAACCGAGGCACCGAAGCATGGGATGAACCAGGCGCGCATGAAAGGATTGCAGGCGAAGCCCTTTTCGGTGCGGGTCACCAGCATCGCCAGCGGAACGCGCTCGGCCGGGCGCCAGGGGAAGATCATGCGGCCGCCGGGGCGCAGCGCCTTCAGCCATGCAGCCGGTGGGGCGACGACGCCAGCGTTGACATAGACGATGTCGGATGGCGGCAAGGGCGTGGTCACGGCATCGCCATGGACGACAGTCGCATTGCCATAGGCTTCGAGATTCTTGCGCGCCAGCTCGGCCAGGTTCCTGTCCAGCTCGAAGGCGGTGACGGTGCCATCAGGCGAAACCAGCCCGGCCAGCAAGGCGGTGTAGTAGCCGGTGCCGGCGCCGATATGCGTGACGATCTCGCCAGGCCTCGGTGCCAGTTTCCCGATCCACATGGCGTGCAGGAACGGCTCGCCATTGTTGATGCCCTTGTCGGCATCGAGCGCCACCAGCACGTTCTGGTAGACATGGGCGGGGTCGGCGCTCGGCGTCGTGACCTTGCCGTTGCCGGCGACGATCGTCCACGGGCCGGGGCCGAGAAAGGCCTCGCGCGGCACGCTGGCGAACACCGCCTCCAGGCGTGGATCGGATGAGGCGGCATTGGCCGCCATCAGCCGGGCGTAGAATTTCCTGATGTCTTCAATGTTGCTCATGACGCCAGGAAGATAGCGCGATCTGGCGGTTTGTCTCGTGATCCGGCGAAACCTCAGCCGACCCCGAACATCGTGTCGTAGAGCAGCTTGAAGTTGAGCACCAGGATGATCGCCGCGACCACCCAGGCAAGGGCTGCGACACCACGCGGAATGGCGAGATTGCCCATCTTCTTTTTGTCGGAAACAAACTGCACCAGCGGCACCACCGCGAAGGGCAGCTGCATCGACAGGATGACCTGGCTGAACACCAGCAACTGGCCGGTGCCTTTCTCGCCATAGAGCGCGGTGACGACCACCACCGGGACGATGGCGAGGCCGCGCGTCAAAAGGCGGCGCGCCCAGTTGGGGATGCGCAGGCGCAAAAACCCTTCCATGATGATCTGGCCGGCAAGTGTGGCCGTCACCGTCGAGTTCAGGCCCGACGCCAGCAGCGCCACGGCGAACAGGATGGAGGCGATGCTCAGGCCCAAGAGCGGCGACAGCAGCTCGAAGGCCTGGCCGATCTCGGCTACGTCCTGATGGCCGGTGTCGTGGAAGGCGACGGCTGACACGATCAGGATGGCGGCGTTGACGAACAAGGCCAGCATCAGGGCAATGGTAGAGTCCGTCGTCGCCCATTTGATGGCATCGCGCTTGCCCTTTTCGGTGCGCTCATAGGCACGGGTCTGCACGATCGAGGAGTGCAGGTAGAGATTGTGCGGCATGACGGTGGCACCGATGATGCCGATGGCGATGTAGAGCATTGCCGGGTTGGTGACGATTTCGGAGGACGGTACGAACATGGCGTGCAGGATCGTGCCGGCCGGCGGCGCGGCGACGAAGATCTGGATGGCAAAACAGCTGAAGATGATGATCAAAAGCGCGATGACGAAGGCTTCGAGATAGCGGAAACCCTTGTTCATCAGGAGCAGCACGAGGAAGGCGTCGAGCGCGGTGAGCATGGCGCCGCCGACCAGCGGAATGCCGAACAGCAGCTGCAAGGCGATCGCCGTGCCGATGACTTCGGCGAGGTCACAGGCGATGATGGCGAGTTCGCAGGCGATCCACAGCACGAAATTGACGGGACGGGGGTAATAGGCGCGGCAGGCCTGGGCGAGGTCGCGGCCGGTGGCGATGCCGAGCCGCGCGGCCAGCGCCTGCAGCAGGATCGCCATCAGGTTGGACAGCATGATGATGAACAAAAGCGTGTAGCCGAACTGGGCGCCACCGGCGAGGTCGGTCGCCCAGTTGCCCGGGTCCATATAGCCGACCGAAACCATGTAGCCCGGCCCCATGAAGGCGAACAGCCGGCGGAACCAGACACCCGAGCTCGGCACCGCGATGGTGGAATTGACTTCGCGCAGGCTGGGCTGATCGTCCTCGTCCCGATTGGCGAACCGCCATGAGGAGCGGGGGGCTGTGACTTCTGCTTCGGACATGAAAAGGCTTTCCGCGACGTCTGGGAGATGTCCGTAAGCTATGCCATGGCTCAACATTATGCAATAGGCTATATTTCATTGTCGGTGCTTTTTGTTCGGCGCTCCGAACCGCATGTGAAAGGGGCGATCGGAAACGCCGGTTGCGCCTGTGGGGGAATGCAAATAAACGGCCTGAAGAATCAGAGCCCGTGCTATGAAGCAGCAACGGCTAAACTCCCGAGGAGGAGCGCGCATTGGCGCTGAAGAACAGACCGGTCCCACGTGAGCCACTGCCCGACGCCGATGTCCATTCGGAAGGCTTCCGGCAGCAGCGCCAAGCGCGCCGCAGCGCGCTGGTCGAGGATTATGTCGAGCTGATCGCCGACTTGATCGAGGACGGCAACGAGGCGCGTCAGGTCGACATCGCCGCTCGTCTCGGCGTCGCCCAGCCGACGGTGGCCAAGATGCTGACGCGCCTGTGCGCCGACGGGCTCGTCTCGAGAAAACCCTATCGCGGCGTGTTCCTGACCGAGGCCGGCCGCAAGGTCGCCGAGGAAAGCCGCATCCGCCACCAGACGGTGGAAGCTTTCCTGCGCTCGCTCGGCGTCAGCCCGGAGACGGCGCGCATCGATGCCGAGGGCATCGAGCACCATGTCAGCGCCGAGACCCTGGACGCTTTTCGCAAGGCAATGACGGCGCCGCGCTAAAGCTGGCGAATTTCCCGACCGACAAGCCGCCGGAACCGCCTGATGTTACGCACGTTGCTCCTGACATCGCGCGATTGTGCGCGCCAAGGGAGGAAGCAATGGGCGTCGAACAGGCACCGACCGCAAAGGGCAAGCAGGCAGCCAAAGGATTGAAGCAGGCCGCGGCGAAGGATGAGCGCAAGACCGAGGCCGAGACCGGTCACCCGCTGAAGAAGGGCGCCGCGCGCTTCGAGGAGCGATCGAAAAGCTCGGACGGCAAGAGCGCCGGCGCCAAGCAGAAAAGCTGAGGCCAGGCCGATATCAGCGTTTGTCGGCGAAAGCCGTCTGCAGGGATGCGCCTGGATGCAGCGATCAAGGCATGCTCACTCACGGACATCCTGCACCCAGCTTCTGGGGTGGCCGTCGACGCGGAACTGGAAGATGAAATAGGGCGGGATGCAGGTGCCTTCGCCAGGCTTGGCCTGGGGCAAGTCAACGTAGCCGGCGGTGCAGATATAATCCTCGCGGCAGGGGTGCGCCTTGTCGCAGGCGCGCAGGCCGGCGGTCTTGGTGAATTCCTTCGTGCAGAATTTGTGGTCCTTGCCCGAGGCGATGCAATCGTTGAAGCCGGTCTTGGCCAGACGGCCGCACGTCGCTTCGTCCGGAAGCTTGTCGCAGCTCGCCTTGCGCAGCATGCCGCCGGGAAAGCCACCGGTCTTTTGTTCGGGGTTGTCGTAGCGCTGCCGCGCCGCGCCGTAGCCGGCGAGCTTGACCACGGGCTTCTTGTCGCGCGCGGGGTCGATGGCGCAGGCCTTGGCGGTGGCCGGCGACAGGCGGCAGTACTGGTCGTTGCCCCATGTCGACATCTTGATCTCGCCGAACTCGACGGGGTCGCCGACCGCGGTGCCCTTGTCGCTGACGCAGGTGCCGAAGCCCGGATGGATGGCGCTTTCGTGAACGCCGGCGCAGCGCAGGCCAGCGCCGCAGGTCCAGTCCTTGAAGCTTGCATCGTCACCGCGATAACAGATCGAGCCCCAGCCATTGTAGAGGTCGGTGCCCTTCAGCGCTTCGGCATATTTCTGGTCCGGACGGGCGGCGAAGCCTCTGGTGAAATCGGGATGGCCGCCGGCGGCGAACTGCTCGACGATGGCACGGCGGCGCGGCAGGTCGGCGAAGAACACGGCCGAGCCCGGCACGAAGACGGCGTTGCGGCGCGGTTCGCTGGCCGGGTCGGCGCCGGTGTAGTGGAAGCCGGCAATGCCATGCGTCTGATGACAGCCGGTGCAGCTCATCTCGTTCAGCCGCAGATCGAAACCGGCGACCGATTTGATGGTGGCGAGCGTGTTGCCCCGGGCGACATAATCCTTCAGCGCCTTGTCGATATCGGCATCGTCGACCAATCCAAAGGCGATGTTGTTCTGCGAGCGGCTCAAGCCCCCGGGCGCGACGGAGACGGCGCTCTTGGCCAGGAATTTTTCATCGATGACCAACCGGCCATGGTCGAGGTCGTAGATGTTGCGGTCGGTGAGCAGCCATTTGGCGAAGGACGGCTTGTCGGCCAGCACCGTCGCCCGGTCGATCTGGTTCTCCATCTTCGATTCATAGAAGCTCGAAGTGGCCGGGTTCCATTTGAAGATTTTCAGGAGATATTCGGCATGGCCGCCGAAATCGCGCCGCGTCGAGGCCGACAGGCGCAGCACCTGCATGTTGAGCTCGAGCCGCATGATCTGCGAGGAATTGAGCATCGCGCCGGACAGCGGCCCTTGGTCGGAGCGCAGCCAGGCGGCCAACTGCTCGGGCGGCAGGTCTTTTTGGCCGGCGGCCAGCCAACGCTGGGCAACGTCGGCGCAGGACACATCGGTGGCGCTTGGCAGATCCTTCGAGGCGCGCGCCTGCGCCCGCCCGGGCTTGGCGTTGAAGACCAGGCTCATGGTCAGTGGCAGGCGCGAGGAGATGCGCTGCGCCACCTTGCCCTTGGCCGGCTTTTCGGCGACCGAATAGTGGAAGCGGTAGATCAGCCGGATCTCGCCGCATTCGGTGTGGCCGAGATAGCCGCGATCCATGCGGTTGACGACGCCGGTCAGGTCGAGCGTCGAGCCGTCGTCGTCGATGTATTTCGGATTGAATTTCTGGCTGGTGTCGCTCGATTTGGCCATGGCCGCGACATAGGGGTCGGGGCTGGTCTTCGGCTCGTCGGCGATTTGCTGTTTGACGGTGTCGCGCACAGTGGTCAGGGCCGGTACTGAAAACAGGCCGCGATTGTCGACGTCGCGGGCCAGGCCGAGTGCCGGGCCGAGCAGGCGGCTGATCGACAGGCCGCCGCGCTCCAGCGCCTGCAAGGTGGCCGGATCGGTGACGGCGACGCTGGAATCGAGCGTCACCGCGCCGGCCGGCCCGAGACCTAGGCAGGTCAATGCGAATACCAACAATATTTGACCAAGTTTTCGCAACCGCCCCTCGCATTCCTCCGTCACGGCGATGCTACAAGCCTTCGAAGGTTCCGGCCAGTGTGGTGAAGCGGTCATGCCGGTATCGCCTTGGCCATCGAAAAACACTGTGACTTGGCGCAACCATTGGGATAATTGTTTGTTGGGTTGAGCCGGCCTTGCCGGAGCAACGAGGAAGTTCGCATCACGGGGAGTTGCCATGCTCTGGAGAGGCCGTCGTCAGAGTGACAATATCGAGGACGACCGCAGCGACAGCGGCGGCGGCGGGATCGGTGGCGGTGGCGGCGGGTTCCAAATTCCCATCGGCGGCCGCACCGGTGGCGGCGGCAGCATCATTCTCGTCATCCTGGTGGTGCTGGCCGGATGGTATTTCGGCTTTGATCCCTCGGCGATCCTGGGCGGTGGCGACGGCGGCTTGCTGCCGGGCGGCGGCGGCCAGATCACCGACAACGGCGGCGGTGGCCAGGACAGCGGCACGGCACCCGCCAATGACGAGATGAAGCAGTTCGTGGCGACCGTGCTCGCCGAGACGGAAGACACCTGGACCGGCATCTTCAAGTCGCAAGGCCTGACCTATGAGAACCCGAAGCTGGTCCTGTTCAGTGGGCAAATCCGCTCCGCCTGCGGCGCTGCTTCCTCGTCGGCCGGACCTTTCTATTGTCCCGGCGACCACAAGGTCTATCTCGACATGACCTTCTTCCAGCAGCTCGACCAGCAGTTCGGCGCTTCCGGTGAATTCGCCCGCGCCTATGTCATCGCGCATGAGGTCGGCCATCACGTGCAGAACCTGACCGGCATCATGGGCAAGTTCAACGAGATGCGGCAAGGCATGAGCGAAGCCGATGCCAATCAGCTGTCGGTGCGCATAGAGTTGCAGGCCGACTGCTTCGCTGGCGTGTGGGCGCATTTCACCGCGCAGAAGGGCATATTGGAGCAAGGCGACATCGAAAGCGCTCTGAACGCCGCCAAGCAGATCGGCGACGACACGCTGCAGAAGAAGATGCAGGGCTATGTCGTGCCGGAAAGCTTCAACCACGGCACCTCGCAGCAGCGGCAGACCTGGCTGGCGCGCGGCTACAAGAGCGGCAAGCTGTCGGATTGCAACACGATGACCGGCGCGCTTTAACGAGACTGTTTGGAAATTCTACTCCGGCGGCCATCTAGCGGCGTTTTCTGCGCTTCCGGTGCTCACGGACCCAATGTCCGCTGCGCTCCGGTTCTCGATCCCGCCACTATATGGCTCGCCAGAGCGAATTTCGAAACAGTCTCGGCCAGCGTTTCCTGACACTGATCCGGCGACGAGACGCCGTCAGGGAATGTCAGGATCAATGATTCCTGCCTGTTCTCGCATTGTTCCTTTTCGCGGGTTCGCCTATAAGGTGCGTCCGCCTGTGCCAAGGGCGGCCGGAGGAGATTGCCCCATCATGATCGACCCCAAAACCGCCAGGCGGGGCCTTGCGCTCGTCTTCACCACGCTGCTGCTGGATATTATCGGCTTCGGCATGATCATGCCGGTGCTGCCGGCTTTTCTCAGGGAATTGACCGGCGTTGGCATTAGTGAAGCGGCGATCGAGGGCGGTTGGCTGTTCTTCGTCTATGCGGCCATGCAGTTCTTCTTCGCGCCGATCATGGGCGGCCTGAGCGACCGGTTTGGACGGCGGCCGATCCTGCTTGCCTCGGTGCTGACTTTCTCCATCGACAATTTGATCTGCGCCATCGCCTGGTCCTATCCGATGCTGTTCATCGGCCGGGTGCTGGCCGGCATTTCAGGCGCCAGCTATTCGACGACGTCGGCCTTCATCGCCGACATCTCGAATGACGAGAACCGGGCGAAGAATTTCGGTTTGCTCGGCATTGCCTTCGGCGTCGGCTTCGTCATCGGGCCGGTGCTGGGCGGATTGCTCGGGACGTTCGGACCGCGCGTGCCGTTCTTTTTCGCCGCCGGCCTCGCCTTCGTGAACTTCCTGATCGCGATGTTCTTCCTGCCGGAAACGCTCGATGAAAAGCATCGCCGCCGCTTCGAGTGGAAACGCGCCAACCCGGTCGGCACGCTGCTGCAGATGCGGCAGTATGAAGGCATCGGCTGGATCGGGCTCGTCTTCTTCCTGATGACGCTCGGCCACATGATGTACCCGGCGGTGTGGTCGTTCGTTTCCAACTACCGCTATGGCTGGAGCGAGCAGCAGATCGGCTTTTCGCTCGGCGCCTTCGGCCTGTGCGGCGCGATCGTCATGGGCACGGTGCTGCCGCGTGTGATCCCAAGGCTCGGCGAATGGAGGACGGCGGTCATCGGCCTGACCTTCACGGCGGCCAGCGCTTTCGGCTACGCCTTCGCTTCGCAGGGATGGATGGTCTATGCGGTGATCGTCGTCGGCTGCCTGGAAGCGCTGGCCGATCCGCCGCTGAGAAGCCTCGCCGCCGCCAAGGTGCCGCCTTCGGCACAAGGCGAACTGCAGGGCGCGATGACCTCGATCTTCTCGATCACCTCGATCATCACGCCACTGCTCTACACCGCGATCTTTTCCTGGTTCACCGGGCCAAGCGCGCCCGTGACCTTCGGCGGCGCGCCCTATCTGGTCGGCGCGTGCTTCCTGCTGCTGGCGGTCATCGTCTTCGTCACCAAGGTGGCGAGGCCGGCGGCGGTCACAAATGCCACGACCATCGTCGCGGAAGATGGAGCACAAATATGAGCCATGACAGCCGCATCGCGCTGACCAGGGACGGGGTGTCGCTGTCGCGGCTGGTCTTCGGTGCCTGGCGTCTGCTCGACGGCGGCGCCCGCCCGGATGCCGATCAGGTCGCGCGGCTGATCGGCACGGCCGTCGATCTCGGCCTGACCAGTTTCGATCATGCCGACATCTATGGGAATTACGAGGTGGAGGCGGCGTTCGGCGCCGGGCTGGCGCGCTGGAAGGGCAAGCGCGAGGGGATCGAGCTGATCTCGAAATGCGACATCATGCTGGCCTCGGCCAACCGGCCGCAGAACCGGCTGAAGCACTATGACACCAGCGCCGCCCACGTAAACGCCTCGGTCGACCGTTCGCTGACCAATCTCCACACCGACTATCTCGACCTGTTGCTGCTGCACCGGCCGGATCCGCTGATGGACGCTGACGAGACCGCGGCAGCGCTGGCCGGACTAGTCAAGGCAGGCAAGGTGAGGGCGGTCGGCGTTTCCAATTTCACGCTGTCGCAGTTCGATCTGCTGGCCTCGCGGCTGCCGTTTGCGCTCGCCACCAACCAGATCGAGATGTCGGTGCTCAAGACATCGGCACTGACCGACGGCAGCCTCGATCACGCGCAGCGTCTGGCCTACGCGCCGATGATCTGGTCGCCGCTCGGCGGCGGCCCGCTGTTCACCGGCAAGGAAGCCCGAGAAGCTCGGGTACGGGTAGCGCTCGCGGCGGTGGCCGCCGAAGTCGGTGCCGGCGATCTCGCCACCGTCGCCATTGCCTGGCTGCTGCGGCATCCGGCCCGGCTGGTGCCGGTACTCGGCTCGATGAAGCCGGAAAGGCTGGCTGCCATGGTCAAGGCGCTCGACATCGTGCTCGATCGCCAGCAATGGTTCGCGATACTGGAGGCCAGCGAGGGGCGGCCGGTGGCGTAGGGTAGCGCTCGTGCCGCTTAGGGTCTGCCGGTAGCACCATCCTTCACGCTTTGGCGGACTGTTGCTCCATGGGCGGAAGCACCCAACTTTCGTCATCCCTGGGCGAAGCAGGAGCGAAGCTCCGTCGCGGAGACCCTGGGATCCATTCCGTGACCTTAGCCGAAGGCGCAGCGGAGCAGAATTCTGAACCGTGGTGGCGCTCGGGAGTCCCGGCATGGATCCTCGGGTCTGCGCCGCGTCGCTACGCTCCTTGCTCCGCCCGTGGATGACGACGGGAGGCAGGTCTCAGCCAAATGTCGAAGTCACGCGATTGCCTTAGAATGGTCAAAGCTTCCGCATCGAGGATTTAATGCTCAATTCGTTCACTCGAATGCCGAATCTGCGCCAATTCAGCGTGCGTGAGCCGGCCCCGCAAAATATCCATGGTCACGTCAGCGGGCAGGATCTTTTCGGTGTTGAGCTCAGCCTTCCGTTCGTCGTAGATCGCTACATCCGCGGCGTCTTCGAGGGCTTCTTCGGCGGCATGCAGGTCAATGTCTTTACGCATATCGCTGCTCCCAAAACTGCGACGCGCTATTGCGCGACGCTTCCTAAGCCCGCTCTGCCAGCAACTCCTCGCCGCGCTTTTCGCGGATCAGGTTGACGAAGCGGCGGAACAGATAGTGCGAGTCCTGCGGGCCGGGAGAGGCCTCGGGGTGATGTTGGACCGAGAATACCGGACGGCCGGTGAGCGCGATGCCGCAGTTCGAGCCGTCGAACAGCGAGACATGGGTTTCCTCGACGCCCTCGGGCAGCGAGTCGGCATCGACGGCAAAACCGTGGTTCATCGAGACGATCTCGACCTTGCCGGTGGTGTGATCCTTGACCGGATGGTTGGCGCCGTGATGGCCCTGGTGCATCTTGGCGGTCCTGCCGCCGAGCGCCAGCGCCAGCATCTGGTGGCCGAGGCAAATGCCGAACACCGGGATATCGGTCTTCAGCAAATCGCGGATGACCGGCACGGCATAGTCGCCGGTGGCCTCCGGGTCGCCGGGGCCGTTGGAGAGGAAGATGCCGTCAGGCTGCATGGCAAGGATTTCTTCCGAACCGGTGCTGGCCGGAACCACGGTGACCTTGGCGCCGAGACCGGCGAGCAAGCGCAATATGTTGCGCTTGACGCCGTAGTCGATGGCGACGACGTGCATGGACGGTTCGGCCTGTTCGCCAAAGCCTTCGTTCCACACCCAGGGCGTCTCGCGCCAGACCGAGGACTGGCCCGAGGTGACTTCCTTGGCAAGGTCGAGCCCGATCAGGCCCGACCAGGCGGCGGCGCGCTGCTTCAAATCGCTGAGGTCGAAGACGCCGTCGGGCGCATGCGCGATGACCGCATTGGGCATGCCCTTCTCACGGATCAGCGCGGTGAGCGCGCGGGTGTCGATGCCCGACAGGGCGACGATGCCGCGCTTCTTCAGCCACTGGTCGAGACCACCCGCGGCGCGGTAATTGGATGGGTTGGTGACATCGGCCTTGAACACGGCGCCGACGGCGCCGGCCCGCGCGGCCGGGTTGAGGTCCTCGATGTCCTCGCCATTGGTGCCGATATTGCCGATATGCGGGAAGGTGAAGGTGACGATCTGGCCGGCATAGGACGGGTCGGTGAGGATTTCCTGGTAGCCGGTGAGTGCGGTGTTGAAGCAGACTTCGGCGACGGCGGAACCGGTGGCGCCGAGGCCGCGACCCTCGATGACGGTGCCGTCGGCCAGCACGAGAAGGGCGGTCGGCTTTTCAGTGGTCCAGGCAGGCGTCATCTCGGCCATGGCGGCACTCCTATCAGGCTGCGCGCTTCGCGGGCGTCTGCGCAGCAAACGGCGCGGCAGCGATTTCTCGAGCCTGCGCGTGTCAATTCATTGTCTTATGCAAGGCCGAGTACATAGGGGAAGGTGCCAGAACGGTCAATGATGCCGCGCCAAAACCATGATGTTTTATTTCGTTGAACAATATCAGGGACTTGATGAGATTTGCTTTGCGAGTTCGCCACGGTTATTGTCCGCGCCGTTCGAAGGAGAAAGCATCATGCGCGGAAAAATCGCCGAATCCCTGAAGAGCGCGATGAAGGCGCAGGACAAGCACCGGCTGCCGACATTGCGGCTGATCCAGGCCGCCATCCATGACCGCGACATCGCCAATCGCGGTTCGGCCAAGGACCCCGCCAGCGACGAGGAGATCCTGCAAATCCTGGCCAAGATGGTCAAGCAGCGCGAGGAATCGGCGAAGGCCTTCGAAGACGGCAAGCGGCCGGAACTGGCGGCGCAGGAGCGCGGCGAGATGGAGATCATCCGCGGCTTCCTGCCGACGCAGCTTGACGACGCAGCCATTGCCGCTGCCGCACGCGAAGCCATCGCCGAGACCGGTGCTGCCGGCCAGAAGGACATGGGCAAGGTGATCGCCGCGCTGAAGCAGAAATATGCCGGCCAGATGGATTTCGGCAAGGCAAGCGGTATCGTCAAGGGCCTGCTGCAGTAGGCAGCACGTCACGGCTCCTTGCACATTGGCAGGGGCTGGGCGGGTGGCGCTGGATGATCCTTCTTGTACTGGGCGATCATCGGCTCGAGGGTTTTCTTCGGCCAGAATTTCGGCGCGCCGATTTCCTTCAGGCAGGATGCGTTCCAGTAGGGTGCCTCGCCGGATGACGAATGGTTTTTTGCCGCCTGCGCGACGGCGGCGATGTCGCGCGATTCCGGGTAGATGTAGAGCGTCGTCGGATTGTCCTTGACCATTGCGATGATCTGCTGGGCATCGGCCGGCGACCAGCTGGTGCAGCCATTGCTGCGGCCGCCGGCATAGTCCACCAGCTTGCCGAACGGCACCAGACCATCATGGTCGGCATAGGAGCTGTTGGGGCTTTTGCGCATGCACATGGCCCGCAGCACCTGCGCCGCGTGGCCGCCGATCACGCGCTGCCTGGCATTGGCGGCTTCGCCTTCGCCGTCGAACTGTATGAAGGTGCGCAGGAAAGCCGCGTCCTGTTTCGCGCCGGTGCGGTAAAAGCCCTTGAACGACGTTTTCGACTCGCGGGTCATGTAGGCGCCACCGGCCGTCAGTTCCGAATCCATGGCATTGCCAAAATTCCTGGAGCACCGCCTGCCGTTTGAAAAATCGACCGTGCCTTTCAGGTTCTTGCCGGCCCCGTGACCCGATGCGATAGCACGAAACGACTGGCTGGCTTCGCAGACAACGTAGTACCGGCGCCCGAGCACGCCATTGCCGAGATCGCCGGGACGCGTTGCATCCATGGCGAAATAGCAGGGGTTCCTGACGGCGCCTTGCGCCACCTTCTTCAGGTAAAGCGCGCGCGCCCGCTCCAGCACCACCTGTGAGATTTGGCCATCGCTGTCGCCGACATGGGCCTGCAGCCAGGCCGGGATGGCCGAGGGCGCGGCGAAGGATCGTACCGTCGCCGTCAGGGCTATGACGAGAAGGCTGAGGGTGACGACAATACCCAGAGGGACAGATCTCAACCGCACCGGTTCAATTCTCCTGCCGAAGCCATGCGAATCTTTGTTGCCACACGCAGCCAATCATAAAATGTCTCGCGGCAATCGGCGAAACACATCTTGTTTAGCGCGCCCGCAGGTTTCCACGAACCGGGCCGGCACGCAAACCGCGCATTAGACCGATATGCTGGTCCAAGGCTTGCGGCTGATGTCTGCGTGGACATGCGTGATTTTCGATCCGTCCGATTTTCGACCCAAAGGGATTGCGCTATCATCTGATTCTGGCGCGGCCCACGCCTCCTCCCTCCGCTGGGAAAGCATTCGTTCATGCGGGGCTATTCCATCACCGGACCGACTGTTCGAGCGCCAGGCATAAGGAGGGGTTGCGAAAACGGCTCGCACCAGGAGGTTTTGCAATGAAGCTATCCCAGCCCGTCTATCATCTGAAGCGTCAAGCCAGGCTGCTGTCGCGCGAGGCGAAAATCCCGCTCCACCGGGCGCTTGACCGTATTGCCGCTCGCGAAGGTTTTGCCAGCTGGAGCCTGCTAGCGGCGAAGCTTTCCGAGACGGCGCCCGCCAGCAGATTGTTTGCGCAACTGGCGCCCGGTGATCTGGTTCTTGTCGGCGCGCGGCCGGGCCACGGCAAGACGCTGATGAGCCTCGAACTCGCGGTCGAAGCGATGAAATCAGGCCATCGCAGCGTGTTCTTCACGCTGGAATATACGCAACGGGATGTGCTGGAGCGGTTCCATGCCATCGGGGTCGAGCCGGCCCGGTTCAACGAACTGTTCGAGTTCGACACTTCCGATGCCATCAGCGCCGACTACATCGTCAAGGCGTTGGGCTCTGCGCCGCGCGGCACGCTGGCGGTCGTCGACTATCTGCAACTGCTCGACCAGAAACGGGAAAATCCGGCCCTGATGGACCAGGTCCGCACGCTGAAGGTTTTTGCGCGCGACAGCGGCGTGATCCTGGTGTTCATCTCGCAGATCGACCGGTCCTACGATCCCGCGACCAAGCCGGTGCCCGATATCAGCGATGTCCGCCTGCCGAACCCCGTGGATTTGTCGCTGTTCAACAAGGCCTGTTTTCTGAACAAGGGCGAGATCAGCTTCCAGGCAGCCTGATCGTCAAACCCTCGCCTGGCTCCTCCTTATCCCAGGGGCATGATGGCAAGGAAGCTCTGCCCGGGCGCGATCTCGGTCATCACTAAAATTGTAGTATTCGCCATCGCCGATATTTTAGGAAATGTGCCTAAGCTTTTGATTTAATCAATTTCAGGGAGTCTATAATGTCAGCGGTATCCAGCAAAAACTTGTTCCTCGCGGCGACCTTGACGATACTGACTGCGGTCACCTTCGGGCTATGGATCTCCTCAAGGCAGCCGCCACTTCCGACAACGCAGCAGCCACTTCCGATTTTCGGCGGCAGTGTCGCGGATTCGCTCAACGAGGGTGTCGCGCGCTACGGTGCTGAAGGTTTTACCAAAAAGAGCGAACAGGACTTTCGCGACGCCTTGGCAAAATTTCAAGCGTACGGGCCAAAAGTACCAGCGATGCCCGTAGCCAAGTAGGTCCTGCTGCCATATCCAGGCTAACTGGCCGAGCATTCTTGCCAGCTCTGCGGATTTTCCCGAAATTGCTCCATGCCTGCTTTCTCAGGAGCGCATGGATCATGGTCGAGATCGTCAAACCAGCACTTGAACATCTGCCGTCCTACAAGGCGGCGCTCGAGCGCGGCTGGTCGCCTGACAATGTGCGTCTGATGGAGGCGACGCGCGAGCAGCTCGCGGCGATAGAGCAGAATCCCGTGGCATTCTTGGCCAGCCTTGATGATCCAGAAGCGACGGGCGGTCCGATCACCTTGCCCGACGGCACGCATGTGCCGCGCCTGCCGGGGTTCCGCCGCTGGATCTGGGACGGCGAGGCATCGGGCTCGATCGGCTTTCGCTGGCAGAAGGGCACGGCGATGCTGCCATCGCATGTGCTTGGCCATATCGGCTATGCGGTGGTGCCATGGAAGCGGCGGCGCGGCTACGCCACCGAGGCGCTGCGGCTGATGCTGGACGAGGCGAGGGCGGTTGGCCTGCCCTATGTCGAGATCACCGCCAAGCCGGGCAATCCGGCCTCACACAAGGTGATCCTGGCCAATGGCGGCAGGCTGGTCGAGCGCTTCTTCGAGGACGCCGCCTATGGCGGGGTGGAGAGTTTGCGGTTCCGGATCGAGCTGTAGGGCCGGCACCTGATGTGCTCGAAAGAAAGCTTTCTGGATCATAGTGCATCCCGGTGTGCTGCCTATCCGCAGCCGCGAAGGGAATAGTATCAATACTCCGTGCCAAGGACCCACCTTGGCTCAACCCGGCTTGCGAAGGCTCCCTCGTGTCCGTCGACCTGCATCACCTGCTCCTCGTCTACACCGCTTACATCATTGCGGCGGCCAGCCCCGGGCCGAGCAACATGCGGATCATGGGAACCGCGATGCAGCAGGGCCGCAATGCCGCCCTGCTGCTCGCCGCCGGCGTCATCACCGGTTCGGTCTTCTGGGGGCTCATGGCCGCGACCGGCGTCTCCGCCTTGCTGACGCGCTATGCGCAAGCTCTCATTGTCCTGAAGATACTGGGTGGCCTCTATCTGCTCTTCCTGGCGGTCAAGGCAGCCAGGGGCGCTCTGACCAGGGATGGTGACGCCGGGCACTTCGTTGATCGGCCCGTATCTGGCTTCGCCCTCTACAGGCGCGGCCTGCTGATGCACCTCAGCAATCCGAAATCCATTCTCGGCTGGATCGCCCTGGTCGCGCTCGGGCTCGGCCCCGGGGCCTCGAGGCAGGATGTCGTCCTCATCCTGGCCGGGTGCGCGGTGCTGAGCGTGACGATATTTTGCGGCTATGCCCTGGCCTTTTCGACCCCGCCGATGGTGCGCATGTATCGTCGGGCGCGGCGCGGCATCGAAGGGGTGCTGGCTGCCTTCTTCGGCTTTGCCGGTCTCAGCCTGCTGTTTTCGCGGGCCTGAGCCAGCCGGAATTGTCGTACCTCACTGAGCATCCTCACCCGTGCTCGTCGGCACACAACGCATGGTCGGACAGCGCGCGGATGACGTAGCAGTCGCCGACCGTTTTGCCGTCGCAGCAGGAGGCGATGCGCTCCAGCTCGGTTTCCAGCCGCCTCAGCTGGGCGATCTTTTCGCGCACGGAAATCAGTTGTTCTTCGGCAATCTTGTCGGCGTGGCCGCAAGGCTGCTCGGGATGCCCGCTGAGGACGATCAGCGCGCGGATATCCTCGACGGCAAAGCCGAGGTCGCGGGCATGGCGGATGAAGGCCAGCCGTTCCAGCTCCTGCCTGGAATAGCGGCGCTGGTTGCCTCCCGAGCGCTCGGGCGCGGCGACCAGGCCCATCTGCTCGTAGTAGCGGATGGTCGGCACCTTGACGCCGGTGCGTCGGGAAAGATCACCGATCGAAAACATGCATTTTGCCTCTTGAAGCTCTAGTGACTAGAGCAATTACATTGCATGGCATGAGCATTCAAGACCCTCGTGGCGGCACGCCGCGCGGTTAAAAGCAGACAGGTGATGTGATGACGGCTCCTCTCAAGCAGACACGGTTCAAGATCGGCGGCATGGACTGCGCTTCCTGCGCGGCCAAGATCGATACGGCGGTGCGTCGTCTCGATGGCGTCGCCGACGTCTCGGTATCGGTGACCGGCGCCTCGATGACCGTCAGCCATGGCGAGCCGCTCAATGACGATAAGGTGCTGCGGCAGGTGGCGCGGCTGGGCTATGGCATCGTCAGGGCCGAAGCCAGGGGCGAGGGGCCAGCAGCCAAGGTGCATGACCATGCCGATCATGATCATGAAGGGCACGACCACGCGAGCCACGATCATGACCATGGCGACGGACAGAGTGCCAACGAGGCCGCCGGGTCATCCCACCTCCACAGCCATGCCGAGCCCGGGCAGGCGTGGTGGCGCAGCCGCCGCGCGGCGCTGACGCTGGCTTGTGCCGCGGCGCTTGTTGCTGCTTACGGCATTGGTCATGTTTTTCCCGCGGCCGAGCGCTGGGTGTTCCTGGCGGCATTGATGGTCGGCCTGGTGCCGATCGCGCGGCGGGCGCTGATGGCGGCGCTGGCCGGCACGCCGTTCTCGATCGAGATGCTGATGACCATCGCCGCTGTTGGTGCGGTGATGATCGGCGCCACGGAGGAAGCGGCTGCCGTTGTGGTGCTGTTCCTGATCGGCGAACTTCTGGAAGGTGTCGCCGCCGGCCGTGCAAGGGCGAGCATCCAGGGTCTGGCCGATCTGGTGCCGAAGACAGCTCTGGTCGAGCGGGCAGGCGGCACGGTTGAAGTTCCCGCCGAACAGCTCGGCGTCGGCGACGTCATCGTGGTGCGGCCGGGCGATCGCATCCCGGCCGATGGCGAGATTGTGGAAGGGTCTGGTGATATCGATGAGGCGCCGGTGACCGGCGAAAGCACGCCGAAGCGCAAGGGTGTAGCAGACACCGTCTTCGCGGGGACGATCAACAGCGATGGCGTGCTGAAAGTGAGGGTGACGGCGGCCGCTTCCGACAACACCATCGCCCGCGTGGTGCGGCTGGTGGAGGAGGCGCAGGAGGCCAAGGCGCCGACCGAGCGCTTCATTGATCGCTTTTCGCGCATCTATACGCCCGGCGTGCTGGTGGTGGGCGCGCTGGTGGCGCTGCTGCCGCCGCTGGTCGCCGGCGGCGACTGGAACGAATGGATCTACAAGGGCCTGGCGATCCTGCTGATCGGCTGTCCCTGCGCGCTGGTGATCTCGACGCCGGCGGCGATTGCAGCGGGCCTCGCAATCGGCGCGCGGCGTGGCCTGCTGATGAAGGGCGGTGCGGTGCTGGAGGGTTTTCGCCGGATCACGGCGGTGGCTTTCGACAAGACCGGCACGCTGACCGCGGGCAAACCAGTCGTCACCGACATCGTCGCCTATGGCCGCGATGAGCGCAGCGTGCTGGCGCTGGCGGCGGCGCTCGAGCAGGGCTCCAGCCATCCGCTGGCGGTGGCGATTCTCGACAGGGCCAAGGCCGACAAGGCGCCGGTGCCGCCGGCTTTGGCGGTGAAGGCGATCTCCGGCAAGGGCGTCGAGGGCAGCGTCGGCGGCGTCGCCGTTTTCCTGGGTTCCGGCTCGGCGGCGGGCGAGCGTGCACAGATGACGCAAGCGCAGCGCCTTGCCGTCGACAGCCTCAACGGCCAGGGCAAGACCGTTTCGGTGCTGGTGGCCAATGGCGCGGTGGCTGGGCTGATCGCCATGCGCGACGAGGCGCGGCCGGATGCGGCGGCCGGCATCGCGGCACTCAAGGCCGAGGGCATCCGCACGGTGATGCTGACCGGCGACAACCACCGCACGGCAGAGGCAATAGCCGCTTCGCTCGGCATCGAGGCGCGGGCGGAATTGTTGCCGCAGGACAAGCAACGCATCGTCGGCGAGATGCAGCGCGAAGGGCTGACGGTGGCCAAGGTTGGCGACGGCATCAACGACGCGCCGGCGCTCGCCGCCGCCGATATCGGCATCGCCATGGGCGGCGGCACCGATGTGGCGCTGGAGACTGCGGATGCGGCGATCCTGCACGGCCGGGTCATGGACGTCGCCCGCATGGTGCGCTTGTCGCGGGCGGTGATGGCCAATATCGGCCAGAACATCACCGTGGCGCTGGGACTGAAAGCGGTGTTCCTGGTCACCACCATTTTAGGCATCACCGGCCTGTGGCCGGCGATCCTGGCCGACACCGGCGCCACCGTGCTGGTCACCGCCAACGCCATGCGCTTGCTGCGCTGGCGCGGGTGAGGGCTTTGTCGTGGGCTACTCGGCCGGTGCCGTCAGCGGCGGCGTGGCGTTGCTGCGGCTTTCCCAGATGTTGGAGACGACAGCCACGAGCACGGCGACCAGCATGGCGATAGCACCGACCACCGGCAGGCTGCGGTAGCCGTAGCCGGCGTTGAGCATAGCGGCACCGAGCGACGCCGCCAGCGCGATGCCGACATTGAAGCCGGACGGAATCAGCGAAGAGGCAAGGTTGGAGGCGTCGGCCGTCCAGGCCAGGATGCGGGTCTGGATCGGTGTGCCGATGGCGAAGTTGAGGCCGCCCCAGATGACGATTGCGACAATCATCGGCAGGGGATAGGGACTGACGGCGTAGATGACCGCCAGCGTCACCGCCTGCAAGGCGAGCATGGTGATCAGCGAGGGCATCAGCTTCCAGTCCGACAGCTTGCCGCCGAGGAAGACACCGAGCGTAGCGCCGACGCCGTTCAGTAGCAGCGCCCAGGGCACCAGGTTCTCGTCGAGCCCGGTGACCTCCAGCAGGGTCGGCGTGATGTAGGTGAACAGGCAGAACTGGCCGAGCATCAGCATCAGCATCAGGATCAGCGAGGTCCAGACCTGCTGGCGCGCCAGGACGCGGACCTCGCGGGCGAGGCCGGCGGGCTTGGCCTGATATCCGGTGGTGCGCGGCAGAAGGGCGGCCATCGCAAGCGTTGCCGCGACGCCGAGCGCGCACATCACCCAGAAGGTGGCGCGCCAGCCCCAGATGTTGCCAATGGCGGTGCCGGCCGGCACGCCGATAACGTTGGAGACGGTGAGGCCGGAGAGGATGACCGCCACCGCCATGCCGCGTTTATCCTCAGGAACGAGGCCGACGGCGACCACCATGGCAACGCCGAAATAGGCGCCATGCGCGACCGCCACGGCAATGCGCAACACCAGCATCGAGGTGAAGTCGGGCGCCAGCGCGCAGGCCGCCTGGCCGATGGTGAAGGCGATGGCGAGGCCGAGCAGCAAGGTCTTGCGCGGCAAGGATTTGGCGGCGAGCGCCAGCAGCGGGCCGCCGATGGCGATGCCGCAGGCATAGCCGGAGACGAGATAGCCGGCGGATGGGACCGAGACGCCAAGCCCTTCCGCCACTTGCGGCAGCACGCCGGCAATGACGAATTCGGTGGTGCCGAAAGCGAATGCGGCGATGAACAGGGCAATGAGCGGAAGCGACATGGGGAAAGCCTTGGCTGAAACGGCCTCAAACCACGGATGGACGGCGGCGGCAATCCAGAAATTTTTGTCGCGAGTTTAGGTTTTCTTGACCGGCAGCTTTAGGCTGGGGTCTTGCGGCCATAGGGAATCTTCAACCACGCCCGCTCGTGGAAATAGTACAGCAGGGACTTGGTGAAGACCTCGGTTATGCCGATGGCTGCGGCGAGCTTGACGCTTCCTGTCACGACCAGGGAGATGATCAGCGTGTCGATGGTGCCGGTCACACGCCAGGACAGCGCCTTGGCGAAACTGCGCGAATGGGTGTCCATCGATTCCTCCGAAAGCCTGGGCCAATCGATCCTTATCCTGACCGGCGGAGGCGGTGCAAAGGTATTTTGCCGAAGAAGTGAGGCGCGGTGAGGCGACTTAGCTCGCCTTCAACCTCGACCCGGTCAGCAGGCCGCGCTCTTCCAACACCGGATAGGCCATCGACGCCAGCAGCGAGTTGATTTGCTTCAGGTCGCGGATGGTGTCGAGGTGAATCGAGCTGGTTTCGACGCTTTTGGCGGTGCCTTCGCGCAGCCGCAGGAAATGGCTGGCGCTGGTTTCCTTCTCGCGATCGCGCAACTGGTCCTTTTCCAGCACCAGCTGGCGGGCCGTTTCGGGGTCGCGCGAGACCAGCACGTTGAAGGCGAGCCTTGCATTGGCAAGCACCGAGCTGTGGAAGGCGCACAATTCGCTCCAGCCCTCGTCGGTGAATTCCAGCCCGCGCTCGAACTTCTTCTTCACATGCACCAGCATGTTGCGCACGATGATGTCGCCGACCTGCTCGAGCTTGATGCAAGCGCCAATCAGCTCCTGGCAGCGCAGGGCCTCGTCCTCGGTCAGCTGGTTCTTGGTGAGCTTGGCGAGATAAAGTTTGATCGCCGCGTGCTTGCGGTCGACACGGTCGTCGAGGGCCGCCAGCGCCTTGATCTTGTCGGCGTCGGCGCTCTCGTAGAGTTCCATGATGCGCTTCAGCATGATCTCAACGGTTTCACAGACCCGCACCACCTCGCGCGTCGCATTGCCCAGCGCCTGGCTCGGCACATTGAGCGCGCTGTCGTTGAGCGCGGACAATTCTACAATGTCGAGCGACGCGGCCGGCACCGGCTTGGTGCCGAGTTCCACGATCTTTTCCGAGGCGCGGTAGACGAAGCCGGCCAGCGGCAGGCCGGCGAGCAGGATGATGACGTTGAACAGGATGTGGGCGTTGACGATCTGGTCCGCCGCCGTCGCGCCGAGGAAGCCGACATGCGGCCGGACAATCATGAACAGGATCAGCATGACCAGCGAGCCCAGCCCGCGCATCAGGAGATTGCCGATCGGCACGACGCGCACGGCAGGTCCGGCAGAGCGAGTCAGCATCGGCGCGATGATCGACGAACCGAGATTGACGCCGAGGATAAGGACGACGCCGAGTTCCGGGCTGATCAGGCCGCGGCCGGCGAGCGTCGCCATCAGCAGCACCGCCGCGATGCTCGACTGGAACAGCCAGGTGATAAGCGCTGCCAAGAGATAGGCGGTGATGGAATCGCTGGAGAAGTAATTGATGATGACCGGCATGAGCTGGCTGTTGCGCAGCGGCTCGGAGGCCTGGCCGATCATTTCCAGCGACAGGATCAGAAGGCCTATGCCGACCAGGATGCGGCCGGTCTGGCGCCAGTCGCGACGCTCGGTGGCCATGAACATCACCGTGCCGGTGATCAGGCAGAGCGGCACCAGGAGCGTGAGATCGAAGGTCAAGAGCTTGACCACGAGCGCCGAGCCGATCTCGGCGCCGCGCACCGCCAATTGGCCGGCGGCGCCGGAGACGATGCCGGAACCGGCGAAGGAGCCGACCAGCAGGGTGACCGCTGTCGAGCTTTGCAGCGCGATGGCGAGGCCGGTGCCGGCCAGCACCGCCATGATCGGATTGCGCATGGTGGCGCGCAGCCTGTGGCGCAGCACATCGCCATAGGCGCGTTCGACGCCGGTCTTCACCATGCGGGTGGCAAACAGCATCAGCGCCACGGCGCCGGCCAGATGCAGAAGGACGACGGAACCGCTCATCAAGGCGCCTGCATGCGCACGATGCGGACATCGCGGCGACCGGGAGAGAGAACGAGGATGCGAATCATGGTCATGACAGTCGTCGATAATAGCCGGAATATTTTAGCCGGATAATAAAATTTTGTCGATTTCAAGGGGCCGTCGCGGCGCGACAGGCCATGTCGGAAAATGGACGGATGCGCAATTGGTTGCATTGCCGGTAACGGCACCATAGCGGATCGGCTGCCTTTGCCGCCCGTGCCGCTGTCAACTTTGCGATGATGTTCAAATTCCCGGAATAAGCAGAGGATTTCATTACACAATTGTAATGCTGGTGTTCAGTTTCAGTTCATCCGTCGGCCGTTATTCCTCGGGGCATCGACAACCAAGGAGACTTCTCATGAAACGCATTGTTCTTTCTGTCCTCGCCGTCTCGATGCTGGCCGGTACGTCGCTCACCGGCCAGGCCGCGCCGATGAATGCGCCGGTCGCGCCGCAGTCGAATTACACCAAGGTCAACTGGCAGAAGCCCACCCATCGTGACGAGAAGAAGCGCGTCATCCAAAAGCGCGTCCAGAAGAAGGTCTTCGTGAAGCGGAACAACTGGCGCCATGGCCAGAAATATTCCGGCTGGCGCCAGCATCAGCCGGTCCGCGACTACGGCCGCTATGGCCTGCGTCGCCCCGGCCCCGGCCAGGAATGGATCCGCGTCGGCAACGACTATGTGCTGGTCAGCATCCTTTCCGGCATCATCTTCGGTGCGATCGCCGCGCACTAAGCCACCAGCGCCGGACTAAAAAGCAGGGCGGCCCGCAACGGCCGCCTTTCTTTTTGCCCTGTGGAAACCGGGTATGGCCTGTATTGGGGGTCGTCGGATTTCGCTGGGATGATTATATGGTGGGGAAACGAGTTCCCTCAATGCGCTTTCCGCCCGCCTTTCTCGACGAGATCCGCGACCGCGTGCCGATTTCACAGGTCATCGGCCAGCGCGTCGCGTGGGATCGCAAGAAGACCAATACGTCGCGAGGCGACTATTGGGCCTGTTGTCCGTTCCATGGCGAGAAGAGCCCGTCCTTCCATTGCGAGGACAAGAAGGGGCGTTACCATTGTTTCGGCTGCTCGGTCTCGGGCGACCATTTCAAGTTCCTCACCGAACTCGAAGGATTGAGTTTTCCCGAAGCGGTCGAGAAGATCGCCGACATGGCTGGCGTGCCGATGCCGGTGCGAGACGAGCGGGAGGAACGGCGCGAGCAGGAACGCGCCAGCTTGACCGACGTCATGGAAATGGCGACCACCTTCTTCCAGGAGCGGCTGCAGGGGCCTGAGGGAGCCAAAGCCCGCGCCTATCTGCGCGACCGCGGGCTGACGCCGGCGACGCAGCAGTCATTCCGTCTCGGCTTCGCGCCCGATAGCCGTAACGCGCTGAAGGAACATCTGGCGGCAAAAGGCGTGCCGAAAGCCGATATCGAAGCGTGCGGGCTGGTGCGGCACGGCGACGATATCCCGGTCTCCTATGACTGGTTCCGCGACCGCATCATGTTCCCGATCCCGGATTCGCGCGGCAAGATCATTGCCTTTGGCGGACGCGCGCTGGCTCCCGATGCGCTGGCCAAATACATGAACTCGCCCGACACCGAACTCTTCCACAAGGGCAATGTGCTCTACAATTTCGCTCGCGCCCGCAAGGCGCTCGCCAAGGGCGGCACGGTCATTGCCGTCGAAGGCTATATGGACGTGATCGCACTGGCGCAGGCCGGCTTCGAGAATGTCGTGGCACCGCTCGGCACCGCACTCACCGAAAACCAGCTCGAACTGTTGTGGCGCATGGCGGGCGAGCCGATGCTGTGCTTCGACGGCGACAAGGCCGGGCTGAAGGCGGCATGGCGTGCCGCCGATCTGGCACTGCCCTCGGTGCAGGCCGGGCGCTCGGCGCGCTTCGCGCTGCTGCCGGAAGGCAAGGACCCCGACGACCTCGTCAAGGCCGAAGGGCCGGACGCTTTCCGCGCCGTGCTTGCCGACGCGCGGCCGCTGGTCGACCTTTTGTGGATGCGCGAGACGGCGGGCGGTGTCTTCGACACGCCGGAGCGGCGGGCGGAACTGGGAAAGACGCTGCGGGAACTCGCCAGCCGCATCCGCGACGAGAGCACGCGCTATCACTACCAGCAGGAAATGCGTGAGCGGGAAAAGAGCTTCTTCGGCTCGCAGCGCGATGCGCGGCAGAACCGCCAGGACTGGAAACCGGGGCAGGGCAAGGCAGCCGCACCCGGTGGCCAATTCGCAAAGCCTGGCGGCGGCCGCATGGCGATCACCGAAAGCCTCGGCCAATCGGCGCTGGTCAAGCGCGGCAGCGAAGGAATGTCGGTGCGCGAGGCGACGATCATCGTGGCGCTGGTCAACCATCCAGCGCTGATCGACGAGAATTTCGCCCATGTCGAATTTCTCGACCTCGCCAATTCCGATCTGCAGCGGCTCCATGCCGTCATCCTGGACGCGATGGCGCATGACATGGCCAATGACCGCCATGCGGTGGTGGCAACGATCGAGCGCGCCGGCTGCGCCGAGATCTGGGGGCGCGCCGTCGAACTGATCAAGCGGGCGCGGCAATGGCCGGCGCTGGAGACGGCAGCGCTCGACGATGCCCGCGACGCTCTGAACCAGGCGCTGCACTTGCAGCGCAGCGCGCGCACCTTACATAAGGAGCTGAAACAGGCGGAAGCGGCGCTCGAAGCAGATCCCTCGGACGAAAACTTCCGCCATCTGATCGAAATTCAGGCGCAATTTCAGGATGTACAGGCGACGGAAGCGCTGATCGAAGGATTCGGCGTTTCGTCGGGCAGGGCTGGGCGAGCCTAAGTGCAGCTGAATACAGGAATGAGAGCGTGGCCAGGCTTCCCCAGGGAGCAGGGCGCGCTAAGTCGGGTAATTGATTCGCTTTTTTCATGCGAATCATGCGAGAGGCGCTTGACCTTCCGACAGAATGGCGGAATCAGGACGATTCGAAACGTTAACCCGCACCCGCGCCGACGGGAAATGAGCGATGTGAGGTACTGGTGACTGGACAGGCAGGCAGCCTGCCACAGATATCAGGGTTAATCTGGACTTAATGCATGTCGCCCAAAAGGGGAAACCAGCTTTGGGGCAACGACGTGTACCAAACAAGGTAGATGCGGCTACTGGCCCGGTGAAAGCGCGTTTTTAAGCGAGCACATCCGGTTTTGACTGGTCCGACAGTTTACGCGGCTTCGATGGCAGCCGCTTGGAGAAGATAAAAAAAATGGCGACTAAGGAAAAGGAAGAGGTCGAGACCGAACGCGAAGGCGCCACCGATGGCCCTCTGCTCGACCTTTCCGATGATGCTGTCAAGAAGATGATCAAGGCCGCCAAGAAGCGCGGTTATGTCACGATGGACGAGCTGAATTCGGTGCTGCCTTCCGAGGAAGTGACCTCCGAGCAGATCGAGGACACGATGGCGATGCTGTCCGACATGGGCATCAATGTCGTCGAGGATGACGAGCAGGGCGAAGAGGCCGAAGCCGGCGACACCGCGGCCGATGCCGAGGAAGACGCCAACGAGCTGGCCGAGCAGACCGGTACTGCGGTCGCCGCCACCACCACCAAGAAAGAGCCGACCGACCGCACCGACGATCCGGTGCGCATGTATCTGCGCGAAATGGGCTCGGTCGAGCTTCTGTCGCGCGAAGGCGAAATCGCCATCGCCAAGCGCATCGAGGCCGGCCGCGAGACGATGATTGCGGGCCTGTGCGAGAGCCCGCTGACCTTCCAGGCCATCATCATCTGGCGCGACGAGCTCAACGAATCCAAGATCCTGCTGCGCGAGATCATCGACCTCGAAGCCACCTATGCCGGCCCCGAAGCCAAGCAGGCGCCGGTGGTCGAGCGCATCGAGGAAGCGCCCAAGGTCGAGGAAAAGGCGCGCCGCGGTCGCGACGAGGAAGAAGACATCACCAATGTCGGCGCCGACACGCGCGGCATCGGCGACGACGACGAGGAAGACGAGGACGAGGCCAGCCTGTCGCTGGCGGCGATGGAAGCGGAACTGCGCCCGCAGGTGATGGAGACGCTCGACGTCATCGCCGACACCTACAAGAAGCTGCGCAAGCTGCAGGACCAGCAGGTCGAGAACCGTCTGGCCGCGGCCGGCACGCTGTCGCCCAGCCAGGACCGTCGCCTGAAGGAGCTGAAGGACCAGCTGATCAAGGCCGTGAAGTCGCTGTCGCTCAACACCGCGCGCATCGAGGCGCTGGTCGAGCAGCTCTACGACATCAACAAGCGCCTGGTGCAGAACGAGGGCAAGCTGTTGCGGCTGGCCGAAAGCTATGGCGTGCGCCGCGAGGAGTTCCTGAAGGAATATCAGGGCTCTGAGCTCGACCCGAACTGGACGCGCGCGATCGGCAATCTGACGTCGCGCGGCTGGAAGGAATTCACCAAGAACGAGAAGGATGCGATCAAGGAGCTGCGCGCCGAGATCCAGAACCTCGCCACCGAAACCGCGATCTCGATCCTGGAATTCCGCAAGATCGTCAACCAGGTGCAGAAGGGCGAGCGCGAAGCCGCGATCGCCAAGAAGGAAATGGTCGAGGCCAATCTGCGCCTCGTCATCTCCATCGCCAAGAAATACACCAATCGCGGCCTGCAGTTCCTCGACCTGATCCAGGAAGGCAATATCGGCCTGATGAAGGCGGTCGACAAATTCGAATACCGCCGCGGCTACAAGTTCTCGACCTACGCGACATGGTGGATCCGGCAGGCGATCACGCGTTCGATCGCCGACCAGGCGCGCACCATCCGCATCCCGGTGCACATGATCGAGACGATCAACAAGATCGTGCGCACCTCGCGCCAGATGCTGCATGAGATCGGCCGCGAGCCGACGCCGGAGGAACTGGCCGAAAAGCTCGCCATGCCGCTCGAAAAAGTGCGCAAGGTGCTGAAGATCGCCAAGGAGCCGATCTCGCTCGAGACGCCGGTCGGCGACGAGGAGGATTCGCATCTGGGCGATTTCATCGAGGACAAGATGGCGATCCTGCCGATCGACGCGGCGATCCAGGCCAATCTGCGCGAGACCACGACGCGGGTTCTCGCCTCGCTGACGCCGCGCGAGGAGCGCGTGCTGCGCATGCGCTTCGGCATCGGCATGAACACCGACCACACGCTGGAAGAAGTCGGCCAGCAGTTCTCGGTCACCCGCGAGCGTATCCGCCAGATCGAAGCCAAGGCGCTGCGCAAGCTCAAGCACCCGAGCCGGTCGCGCAAACTGCGCAGCTTCCTCGACAGCTAGGATAATCCGTTCCAAGGATTTCCAGGATGGGCGCGACCTACGGGACCATCAGCATAAAGGGGCCAACGCAGGAAGCGTTGGCCAACTGGCTGAGGTCAGAAAATGTAGACGCTTTCGTCACGAGCGAAGAGAACGGCTGGACCACCTTCTCGGATCAAGAGACCGACCAGCTCGACACGCGCTGGATTGAGCCCTTCCTCCAAAGACTGACCCGCGATCTTATGTGTGTCGGCATTGCGGTCACCGTCTACGATGAGGAGCAGCTATACCTCCTGGCGGCACAGCACGGCGTTCTTGAATCGCGCTACAATTCCTGTCCTGGCATGACAATGGATAACCCCGGCCCCGAGGACATGCGTCCAAGGCTGGAAGACGCTCCGGCCTTGCTGGCGACGATCGGCAAGCAGGCCGCATCTGACGATCTGCTTCGGGTATTGGGGCTGGATGGAGCGAAAGACTACATTGATCCGCTTGAGCTCCATGAGGAACTCGCCACCTATCTGGGACTTCCGGAAAGTTCCGTTGGCCTTAGCCACAGATACGTTCTCAGGCACAAAACCGATCTGTCGGAGCAGGGATTGATCAGAACGGTCGACGGCTAGGCGCTGGGCGAGGGACGCTCCTACAGCGGTACGTTCAGCCGCGTCCCCTTGACGATGATGCCGCCGCGATCGCCGATCTCGATCGAGCCATAGCGCTGCCTGAAGCAATCAGGCAGCGGACGGTCGCCGGGGACCGACAGCCACAGGCGCAGCATATGGCGCCGCTTGTCCGGGTCCGGCCAATCGCGAAAACCCATGCGGTCGTGAAGCAGCGAGTGATTGTAAACGAACTGCATGTCGCCCGGCCGCAGCCGCATCGACAGGTTTAGCTGGGGATCATTGGCAAGGTTGTCGAAGAGATCCAGCGCTTCGACATGCGCGGCGCTCAGCCGCATGGCGTCCGGGAAACGCTGGGCGCTGTCGATGTACTGGCGCTGATAGATGCCGGTCAGCAATCCGGCATGCCAGTTGAAAACCGGGATTTCGAAATAGGGCTTTTCGCCTTCCGGTATCTCGCCGCGCCGGTCGGTGGCAACAGGATCAAACAGCAGGTGGACCAGATCGGGCCGCCTTTTGCGCATCTCGTTGTAGATCGTCACCGTGCTGACCAGCAGGGACTCGCCGCCTTGCATGGCATCGCGCAGGCAGAGCAGGCCGACGACATCGGCGGAATCGGTGTGAAACGTCTGGCGCTCCGCCGTCTGATAGATGCGCGTCGTGGCGACCTTCGCATCGGCGCCGATATCGCGGACATGGCCGAGTATATGGCCCTGGGCATTCTGCGAGCGTGCGCTTCCCAGATGCGCGCCGATTCCGCAGAAGATCGTTGCCGCCATTTGCGCCGAGTATCTGTCGACCGGGAGACCGCGCAGCACCTCGAAGCCAATGCCTTCGATCAGTTTTTGGCGAAGGGCGGCAAGATGACCGGCAAGCCGGGGCAAGGGGAAATCGGCCTTCGTCAGGCCGCCGATATGCTGCGAGCCGGCAAGAAAGCCGGTTGCCGCCGCTTCCAGCTCGGCGATGTCCCGAGGGTCCAATTCGACCAGCCAATTCTCGGGATGCTTCGCCATGTCCTCGCCGGTCCATGCGGCGGCAATGTCGATCCGTTCCGGCGGCAGGTCTGTTGTCTCGCACATGAAGTTTTCCTGCGGGTCGGATCGATCTCGGACGTCAGCCTGGGATTTCCGCCATGGCCACGGCTGAGATTGCCGCAATCAGGCGGGTTTTTAAACCGGCTTTCCCTGGTCGCCGCCGAGTGTCACCTCGAGCCCGCAAATAACGGCGTGGATGCGTCCTTGCGGGACGTTCGCCGCGGGAGGATAATTTCGCGTCGGATGCATTTTCTGGGCGACAACCCGGATGCCCGCCCCGGCGAAGCCGCCGTGCTCCGTGGCTCCGGAAGGAGGCGTACCATGACGACCTACATCATGCTGATGAACTGGACCGAGCAGGGCGCGAAGAACGTGCGCGATTCGCCCAAGCGCCTCGACGCCGCCAGGAAGCAGCTGGGCGAGATGGGCGGATCGTTCAAGGCGTTCTACCTGACCATGGGCGAATACGACATGGTGGCGGTGGTTGAGGCGCCCGACGATGCGGTGCTGGCGCGTTTCGCGCTGATGCTGGCCGCAAACGGAAACCTCAAGTCACGGACGCTGAAGGCTTTTCCGGAATTCGCCTACCGCGAGATCATCTCGTCGCTTGGGTGAGGCACTCGGCCGGGTTTCTGGGAGTCGATGGTCGCGTACCTGCCTGACGGCGCTTTGCCGCAGGACGGGACGCTTCGCCGTGATAGACTGCGACCAGGGGAGATCGCGATGAAGAAAGTCTCGCTATTGGCTATCGGCCTTGCTTTGATATCGTCGATGCCGGTCGCCGCCGATGCTGCTGCGCAAAAGCCGGTCGGCATGGCCAATCCGGCATCCGTCCATTGTGGCGAGATCGGCGGGCGCCTGGTGACCAGGAAGGACAGAGCCGGCAATGAATACGGGTTTTGCCGGCTGCCCAAAGGGCGCCTGTGCGAAGAGTGGGCGCTGTTTCGCGACAACAAATGCATCGGGCCAAAGGCGGCCATGCGCGGCAAGTGACGCGCGCCTTATAGGGTGAGATCATGTCCGAAACGCATTCGCATCTTTGGCCCGGCGTGCCGCTCGCCCTTGGCTCGGCTGTCCTGTTCGGGGCGACGCCGCCACTGTCGAAGCTGCTGCTCGATGCCGTGATCCCCTTCATGCTGGCCGGCCTGCTCTATCTGGGCGCCGGCGTCGGCCTCGCTTTCTATCGCCTGCTTCGCGGCAAACAGGCCGCCGCCGGCGAGGCGCAACTGGCTGCCGGGGACATCCCTTGGCTGGCGCTGGCAATCGGCATGGGTGGCATCGTCGCGCCGGTGCTGTTGATGTTCGGCCTTACGTTCAACACCGCGTCCAGTTCGGCGCTGCTGCTCAATCTTGAGGGGTTGGCGACAATGGCGATCGCCTGGCTCGTCTACCGCGAGAATGTCGACCGGCGTCTGCTTGTCGGCGCCTTCGCCATCCTTGCCGGCGCCGTTCTGCTGTCGTGGCAAGGCGACGGCGTCGCCTTCAACCTTGGTGCCATGCTGGTCGCCGGGGCATGCCTGGCGTGGGGGCTGGACAACAATTTCACGCGCAAGATCTCGGCCACCGATCCGGTGGTGATCGCCATGCTCAAGGGGTTGGTGGCGGGTGTCGTCAATGTCGGGCTGGCGCTTGCCGCCGGGGCTTCATTCCCTCCAGCGTCAATCGTGGCGGCAACCGCCGCCGTCGGCTTCTTCGGCATCGGCGTCAGCCTGGTGATGTTCATCGTGGCGTTGCGCCACCTCGGCACCGCGCGGACCGGCGCCTATTATTCGTTGGCGCCGTTTATCGGTGCGCTGCTGGCCATCGTCATGCTGGGCGATGCCGTCACCCTCAAGCTGGCGATCGCGGGGCTTTTGATGGGCGTCGGCCTGTGGCTGCATTTGTCGGAGCGCCATGAGCATGAACATGACCATGCGGAACTGGAACATGAGCACAGCCATGTGCATGACGAACACCACCAGCACCATCATGATGGGCCGGTGAGCGAGCCGCATTCGCACTGGCACCGGCACGCGCCGATGCGCCACCGCCATCCGCATTATCCGGACCTGCACCATCGTCACGGCCACGGCTGAGCATGCCAGGATCATGCTCAAGCCCAAGCCTGAACTGACCGTCTGGTACAACACGCGCTGCCCCGTCTGCGATGCGGGCATCAGCCGGCAGAAGCGGCGGCTGATCGAAGCGGTCAAGGCCGGACGGATCGCGTTTCGCGACATCAATCTGGAGCCGGAAGCGCTGGCCGGATTTGGCGCCTCGCTGGAGGACATCCGCCGTCGGCTGCATGCCACCGATGCGAATGGCCGCTTGCTGGTCGGTGCCGACGTCGCCATCGCCGTGTGGGCGGCAACGCCGGGCGAGGGCTGGCTGGCGAAACTGTTCGGCAATCCGGTTGCATTGCCACTGACGCGCTTTGCCTATGATCGCTTCGCCGATCTGCTCTACGCCTGGAACCGCCGCAAGGGCCGCTGGTAGCGCTTCATCCATCGAACGGAGCGGCCCCGACCTGAGCGACAGGTCGGGCTGGCGCGGCATTCAGATACATCGTAAGATATATCTTGACTCCACGGCGGCGTGCGCCTACTTAAGATATATCGTAAGATAGAACTCAAGGAGCAATCAATGCACAAAGACAATCATTTCGGGCGCGGTCATTTCGGCGAGCGCATGCTGATGCACATGGCCGGCAAATTTGGTGGCAGAGGGGGCGGCGGCTTTGGTCCGTTCGGCCATGGCGGTCGCGGTGGCGGACGCGGTGGCCCGGGCGACATGTTCCGCGCCGGCCGCATGCTGGCGGACGGCGACCTCAAGCTGATCACGCTATCGCTGCTGGCCGAGGCGCCGCGCCATGGCTACGACATCATCAAGGCGCTGGAAGAGCGCACCAGTGGCATCTACAGCCCGAGCCCGGGCGTGGTCTACCCGACGCTGACCTTCCTGGAAGAGGCTGGCTATGCCTCCTCCGCTGCGGACGGCAACAAGAAGGTGTTTTCCATCACCGAGGCCGGACAGGCGCATCTTGCCGACAATCGCGAGATGATCGACGGCGTGCTCGAGCACCTCGAACGTTTCGGCCGCAAGATGGCCAAGGCGCGCGACTGGTTCGGCTGGAACGACGATGGCGACGACCGCCGGGGTGGCCGTGGCGGCCGTGGCGAGCGTTCGGAAACGCGCGACGAGTTCCGCGCCATTCGCCACCGCCTGCGTGCGGCGCTGGGCGAGATCGTCGATGCCCCGGCTGAAAAGCAGGCCGAGGCTATCGCCATCCTCGAAGCCGCGGCGGAAGCGCTGGAGGCGCTTTCGCCCCGCTGAGGCGGGCAGCACTTCGCGGTACGCAAAAAAGCCCGGGGAGACCCGGGCTTTTTTGTTGGCGATGATGCGGATGGCATCATTCCTTGCCGACATATTCGCTTATCAGCTTTTCGTTGCGCGCCTTTTCGATCTTGGCGGTCATCTCGGACGACAGGCGCTCGTCGGTGCGGTACTTGACCAGGTTCACCAGGCTGCCGGTCAAGAGCAGGATGCCCATGGCCCAGTAGCCCTTGGTCGCCAGGTCGACCGGTGCCAGCCACAGCGACAGGCCGAGCATGAAATAGGCGGCACCCACCGAGGCGGTGTTGAACATGATGTAGGTCTGATTGGCGTTCATTGGAGTTCTCCGTTGATTTGATGGTTGGGTTTGATGAGATCAGGTCTGCGAAGGCTGGTTTTCAGTTGATGGTCTTCAGGCGCTCGAGCACGTCCTTGGCGCGCACCTTCACCGTCGGGCCGTGACCGGCGTCGGCAAGGCGGTCGCGGATCGCTTCGTGACGCAGCTCGCCGTCGATCTCGTCGAGAATGCCGGCCTCCTCGAACGGGTCGCTGGCGCCCTTGATGCGGGCCAAGAGCTCCTCGGCATCGTTGAGGCTTCCCGAATTGCCGATCGACCTGACGAGGCGTGACTGCGCCTTGCGCTCGGCATCGATGGCCCGGGCCGAGATCATGCCCTGGTTCAAGTCGATGATGCGGCGATGCGCCCGCTCCACCGAAACGCGCATCCGCAACGTCTTTTCGCCAAGGCTCTGCACGGTGGCGCGGCGGACTTCGCGTTCATTCTCCAGTTCGGCGACGGCCGCGGCACCGCTTTCGGCAAGCCCGTTATTGCCGGCGGCCAGCGCGCTGATGGTGCGGCTTTCGAGATCGGCGTGGCGGCGCTCGAGCTGGTCGAGACCGGCCTGTTCGGCACGCTGACGGACAATCAGCGAGGCAAGCGTCTGCTTGGCGGCGGCAAGACCCGCCTCGGCGTCGCGGATGCGCTGCGCCAGAAGGTCGATGGCGAAGCGATCCTTGAGGCCGTCCTCGGCCCGTGCGCTGGCGCCGTCGAGCAGTGTTCTGATCAGGCTAAGCATGTTTCTTCTCCCTTCAAATTGTTGCGTGAACAACGTTCACGAAACCAACATAACAGGAAATGAACATTGTTCAAGCAGTTTTTGAACGCTGTTCACGAAAGCCGTTATATGGTAAACGAAAGGACGATCGTGGTTCGAAACACTTGCAGCCTGGGCAGAGGCACGGGCATCTACAAGGACAAGCATGGCACTGGACAGGGAAGAAATAAGCGAGCGGGTACTGGCGATTGCCGAGGTGCTGCTCAACGAGGGCGGCATGGACAATCTGAAGGCCAGGACCATCGCCGAGCAGGCGGGCATCTCGGTCGGCTCGGTCTACAATCTGTTTTCCGATCTCGACGGGGTGCACCGTGCCGTCAACATGCGGCTGCTCGACCGGCTGGGCGCGGCAGGGGCGGCGGCGATGGCCGATCTCAGCCAGCGCGGCATCACCGATGTGCGCCAGCGCCTGCTGGCGCTGGCCGGCGCCTATGTCCGCTTTGTCGAGGCGCATCCGGGCAGCTGGCCGGCACTGCTCGCCTTCAACAGGCGGCGCCCGACGCTGGCCGAGCCGGACGCCTATGAATCGCGGCTCGACCAGCTGTTCGAGATCATCGCCCAAGTGCTTGCCGGCGGCGACTTCGACCTCGACGACGATACGCGCCGCATCGCCGCGCGCACGCTGTGGTCAAGCGTGCATGGCATCGTCACCAGCGGCTATGCGGCGAGATCCGTGCGCCGGCAGGCCGATGAGATCGACCAGCAGATCGAACTGCTGGTCGCCGTCTTCATCAGGGGGCTGGAACGCGGCGCCACATTCGCGCATGCTGGGACGAAAACGTCGTGAATCGCGAACGGACCGCGGTTTGCAGTGCGAACAAGGAGATTTGAGCCATGTCTTTTCTGAAACGTCTTTTCGGCGGTGGCGGCGGCGGTGGTGAAGCGGCCGAGCCCAAAAGTGCGGCACCAGTCAAGCAGGTCGAGCACAAGGGTTTCCTGATCAGCGCCACACCCTACAAGGCCGACGGCCAGTACCAGACCTGCGGCATCGTCTCCAAGGAGATCGACGGCGTGATGAAGGAACACAAATTCATCCGCGCCGACCGCTTCGCCGGGCTCGACGACGCCGTCGACATCTCGATCAAGAAGGGGATGCAGCTGGTGGATGAGCAGGGCGAGCGGATTTTCGGGTAAGGCTCGGCCAGCCGCCAGCTGCATCAGTCCGCTCCCTTCTGCCTGGCCGCTGTCCTGGCGGCGGAATTGCCCGGTCTACCTGAAGAGGTGGCGCTTTCCGTTCGTGGCCATTTCACCGATCTCGGCAAATGGCTGGAACGGCTGTTCGAACTCGGTGTAGAGCAGGGGGCATTGCATCTTGAGGCATCCCCGACATCGAGGCACAAGCATTCATGGCGACCGTATGCGGAGCCATGCTTGCAGCCCGGGCGTTTGACGACCCGGAGCGGTTCAACGTGATTGTAGAAAGTCTTTTTGGTCGCATTCGCCGCTGACGCCGGTGGCCGCGTACGGCAATTTTCAGCGCGCCCACGCGCTCGTTAGATAAACCAAAGCCGCAGCCACCGGCAGATTATCTCTGATCCTTCGGAACAAAGACTTCGGGCGCAGATTAGGTCCACAGCACATGTGTGCATAAAAAGGACCTTCCCCATGAAAACCCGCCTATTGCTGGCCCCACTGGCCACAGCCACAGCCATGGCTTTCGCCCTGCCTGCACTCGCCGCCGACAGCGCGCAGGACTTCGTCAACAAGGCCGCTGCCGGCGGCATGTTCGAGGTCGACTCGAGCAAGGTCGCCGAAGGCAAGGTGCAGGATCAGAGCGTCAAGGATTTCGCTCACAAGATGATCGACGATCACGGTGCGGCCAACGCCAAGCTGGAGACGATCGCCGGCGAACAGAAGCTTACGGTTCCCAAGGAATTGGACGCCAAGCACAAGGGTGATGTCGACACTTTGCAGAACGGCAAGGATCCTATCGACGCGCCCTACGTCCAGATGCAGCGCGACGCGCACACCGATGCCGTGACGCTGTTCGAGAGCTACGCGAAGGACGGCGACAACGCCGAGCTCAAGACGTTCGCCCAGCAGACGGTGCCGACGCTCAAGATGCACCAGGAGATGATCGAGAAGATCGCTTCCACAGTGGCTGACAAATCGGCCGCCACGACCTCGACGACTCCGGCCGTGACCACGACCGACACCGCGAACCCCTCCGCTCCGGTTCCCGGCGCCAACAGCTTTACCGAGGACCAAGCCAAAGGTCGCATCCAGGACGCCGGCTTCTCCGACGTTTCCAAACTTGCCAAGGATGACCAAGGGATTTGGCGTGGCCAGGCAACGAGGGGCGGCAAAACCACGGCAGTCGCTCTCGACTACCAGGGCAACGTCGTTGCCGGCACCAACTGAAACTGAAATCCAGGAGATCAAAACGATGAAAACCGTAACCGGACTATTCGACAACTATGATGATGCTTCCGACGCCGTCGGCGAACTGGAAGCCAGCGGTGTTGCGCGTGACAACATCAGCATCGTTTCCAGCAATTCGGACAACCAGCACGACAACAACGGGTCCAAGGCCGCCGACGACGCTGCCGGTGGGGCTGGACTGGGAGCCGCGATCGGCGGCGCCGGTGGACTGCTCGCCGGACTTGGCCTGATGGCCATTCCGGGTGTTGGTCCGGTGGTGGCTGCCGGGTGGCTGGCTGCCACTGCGGTCGGTGCCGTTGGCGGTGCCGTGGTTGGCGGTGCCGCTGGTGGCCTCGTCGGGGCGCTTACCGATTCCGGTGTCCCTGAGAATGATGCCCATGTCTACGCCGAGGGCGTGCGTCGCGGTGGCACGCTGGTCACAGCCAAGGTCGACGACCAGCTGGTGCCGGAGGCCGAACGGATTCTGGGACAGGCTGCGTCTGTTGACCTGGAAGCACGGCGTGGCGAATACCGGGCCGATGGTTGGACCGGCTTCGACCCTGACGCGGAGAACTACCGCTCGAACGAAATCGGCCGCGACGGCGCTCGCGATGTAAACCGAGTTTGATCGACAGGGCCCCGCTGCCGAAAGGCGGCGGGGCCATTCTGCCGACGGCCTTCGGCTAGCGCATCAAGCCGGCTGCACGAAGCGCATCTTCAATCACCTTGCCGATGCCCGTAGCAGAATCGGTTGAACCATTCGGACGCGTTTGTTCAGCAGGTTCGACCCGCACTGGCCTCGACTTTTCGGGCGCACTATGTGGGCGCAAGGCCGTGCCTGCCGCAGGATCGGGCGAGGCAGTGGCGGACTTCGCCTTCCCTCGTGCACCCCGGTCTGCGAGATCCCAGAACGCCGCCATACGTCTCGTCGACGAAATTCCAACATCCAGCATGAACGGCGCGGCATGACCCAAACCGTCCTCGCCACCCGTCTTCAAGGGAGTGCCATGGCCCATGCCGGCAATCGTGTATTTTTCGATCACCGCATCGCCATCGGCGTTGCACCAGACCTGCCGCGTTTGTCCATCGACGGTCTCTTGTCGAACAGGGCTTGCCCCGACGCGATGAACGCCCTGCCATTGGGCGACAAGGGAATCCGCATTGGCCGGCGCCACCGTGTGGTCGGCCGTGCCCTGCCAGATCGAAATCTTCGGCCATGTCCCTTTGTGCGATGTCGCCTGCGCAAGGCGCCGCTGGAGCTCCGACTTGGACGGGCCGCCATGGCCACGCATGCGATCGAAAGCTTCCGGGATCGTCGACGCACTGCCATAGGCAAGGCCGGCAATGATTGCGCCGCCGGCGAACACCTCTGGATATGTTGCCAGCATCGCCGCCGCCATGGCGCCGCCGGCGGACAGACCGGTAATGAAAACGCGCCGGCGGTCGAGGCCATGCTTTGTCACCATGGCTTCGATCATCTGGCGGATGGAGAGCACTTCACCGCGATCGCGGGTGACATCTTCAGGCACAAACCAGTTGAAGCAGAGATTGGCATTGTTGGCGCGCTGCTGTTCGGGCAGCAACACCGCAAAGCCTTCCTCTTCTGCCAGGCGCGACCAGCCGGATCCATGATCGTAGCCGGCGGCCGTCTGCGTGCAGCCGTGCAAGACGACGACCAGCGCTGCCCCGCGCGGCAAGTTCTCAGGAACGTAGAAGCGTGCCCGCAAGGCGCCTGGATCGGACCCGAACGCGGCCAGGTCGGACAGGCTGTCGAGATGGCCCGGTTGTTGGGAAAATGCCGGCCGGCCTCGCATGGCCGAAAGGCGAGCGATCGTATCTGAGATGTTCCGCAAATCGAAATCCTAGACCGCCGGAATGGCGGAAGCCCGAGCACAATGCACTTACGGCAACATCGTTGCTGCACTGCACAATAACAAGCTTACGCTGGGGTAGACGAGAAGCGTGCTCCGTTCCAAACCGGCGCCGCGTCTCAGGCCGGCCCATTCCTGGCCGACTTCGCCAGCTCCTGTTCCAGATCCACCAGTTCCTTGCCGCCTGCCATCAAATTGAGCAGCTGGTCGCGGGTGATTTCGCCTTTGGCGTAGGTGCCGGTGCTCCGGCCGCGCTTCAATAGGGTGAAGCGGTCACCGACGACATAGGCGTGGTGAACGTTGTGGGAAATGAAGATGACGCCGATGCCGCGCGCCTTGGATTGCACGATCAGCTTCAGCACCACCGATGCCTGGTGGACGCCCAGCGCCGATGTCGGCTCGTCCAGGATCAGCACCTTGGCGCCGAAATAAACGGCACGCGCAATGGCGAGGCACTGCCGTTCGCCGCCCGACAGCGTCCCGACAGGCTGTTCGGGATCGCGCAGCTGGATGCCCATCGCCGACATCTCGTCATAGGCGGTGCGGTTGGCGAAATCGGCGTCGAACTGGCTGATCGGCCCGAACTTGCGCATCGGCTCGCGCCCGAGGAAGAAGTTGCGCGCCACGCTCATCAGCGGCACCAGCGCCAGGTCCTGGTAGACCGTGGCAATGCCGCTGTTGCGCGTATCGGCGGGCGAGGCAAACCGCGTCGGCTTGCCCTGCACGCGGATCTCCCCCTCGTCAGGCGTGTAGACGCCGGACAACGTCTTGATCAGCGTCGACTTGCCGGCGCCATTGTCGCCCAGCAGGCAATGCACCTCGCCGGGACAGACATCGAAGGACACGTCCTTGAGTGCTACGACCGAGCCGAAATATTTGCTGACCGACTTCAGTTCGACATAGGGCTCGGCCATCACCGGCTCCTCATGGCGCGGTTGCGCACATAGCTGTTGAACAGCACCGCGATGACCATCATGGCGCCCATGAACAGCTTGAACCAGTCGGTGTCGATGCCGGTGTAGAAGATGCCCATCTGCACGACGCCGAAGATCAGGGCGCCGAACATGGCGCCGACGGCCGACCCGTAGCCGCCGGTGAGCAGCGTGCCGCCGATGACGACGGCGATGATGGCCTCGAACTCCTTCTGCGTGCCGCGCAGCGTGTCGGCCGAGCCGGTGACCAGCACCTGGATCGCCGCGAACAGGGCGGCCGCCATCGCGGTCATGACGAACAGCGTGATCTTGGTGCGCGCCACCGGCACGCCGAGATTGCGCGCGGCATTGGCTTCGCCGCCGGCGGCGAAAATCCAGTTGCCGAAGCGGCTGCGCGTCAACAGCCAGGTGCAAGCCAGTGTCAGCGCGATCCACCAGACGATCGACACCGGAATGCCCGATATCGAGGGCAGGCCGTCCGCCCGTTTGCCGATCAGGCCGATGTCGGAAAGCCAGGCGATCAGGCCGGAAAACACTTGTCCCGAGAACAGGCTGTTGAGGGGATCGTTCTGCGCCAGCTCGTGCACGCCCGACACCTGGGTCCGTCCTGATATGCCGCGCGTGAGGCCAAGGGTCAGGCCGCGCAGCATGAACAGGCTGCCGAGCGTCACGATAAAGGAGGGCAGGCCGGTCCTGACGACAGCGAGCCCGTTGAGCGCGCCGATGCCGCCGCAGACGGCGAAGGTGAACAGCAGCGAAAGCCAGATCGGCCAGCCCCAGAAAACGGCGGGGATGGCGATGAGGATGCCGGCAAAGCCGATCATCGAGCCGACCGACAGGTCGAACTCGCCGGCGATCATCAGAAGAGCCACGGGGGCGGCGAGAATGCCAAGCTGGGCCGAGACTTCGAGGAAGTTGATGATGCCCTTGGCACTGAACAGTCCCGTGCCTCCCGCCGTGATGGCGAAGAACACGAAGACCAGCACGGTGCCGGCAGCCGCGCCAAGTTCCGGCCTGCTCAACAGGCGGCTGAGGCGTGAGACCGACCGGACCCGCTCGTCGCTAGTCTCTGAAACCATAGCTGCTTGCCCTTCACCCAAGTAAGAACGGCCGGGGCAAGGCCCCGGCCGCCAGTGTTAGCGCTTGCCGAGTTTCGACAGCTCGATAACCGAGGCGGCGGTGTCCTTGGTGACAAAGCCGGGGCCGGTCGGATAGTCGGCGATCGGCATGATCTTGTACTTCTTCCAGAGGTCGAACATCGCGACCGGGATATAGCCCATGGCATATTGCTGGGCGTCGATGCCCCACTCCATCTTGCCGGCGACAACGGCCTGCAGGATCGTCGGCGAAAGATCGAACGTGCCGGTCTTGACCTTGCCCGCGAGGCCCAATTCATCAAGCGCGGCCAGCGTCGGTTCGGCACCGCTGGCGCCGACGGCGAGAATGAACTGTGTATCGGCATGAGCGGTCATGTAGGCGATCACGCGGTTCTTCATCTCGGTCGGGTCGATAACGCCGTTCATCACCGGCACGTCGACGCCAAGGCCCTTGGCAAAGCCGGCACAGCGGTCGTCGAGACTCGAATTGCCGACCTCGTGGTTGGCGCAGACCGCCTTGGTGAGGCCGAGCGCCTTGATGCGCTCGCCGGCCATGACGCCCGCCTGGAATTCATCCTGCCCCATGAACAGCAGGCCGCCAAGATCGTGCGTGAGCTTGGAGCCGCCGGAATCGATGATGATGACCGGGATGCCGGCGGCGATGGCATTCTTGACTGGAGCCGAAAGGGCGGCCGCGTCTGGGATCGAGACGACCATGCCATCCGGCTTCGAAGCCGCGATGGCGTCGATCATCTGCGCCATCTTGGCCATGTCGAAGGTTTCGGGCGCCAGATATTCGGCCTTGACGCCGAGCGTCTTGGCGGCATCGTCCATGCCGTTCTTGACCACCGACCAGTAGGGGTCGCCGCTCTGGCCGTGGGTGACGAACACCACCCGCGTTTCGTCGGCGGCCGCAAGGGTCGTGGCCGCCGCCATCATGGTGAAGCCGGCCAGCAGGCCGAGCGCAGGCTTTACTAATTTCGCAAGCGAAAACATACAACCTCCTGTTTGTTTTCCGCCGCCGCAATTACGGTCGGCAGTCCAGTTGCCCCTTCATTCCAGTTTCATTCCTCAGCACTGGTTCCCCAGAGACCGCATGGCGGCCTCAATCACTCGATGACGTCAAATCCGGCTTGCCGCGCCATGCGCGACAGGTTCTGGAATCCCATTGTCGCATAAGTCAGCGGATTGGCCTTGCTGGGATCCTGCTCGGCCTCGACGACCAGCCAGCCGCTGTAGCCATTGTCGGCCAGCACGCGCAAAATGGCGGGATAGTCGATGGAGCCGTCGCCGGGGACGGTGAAGATCCCTTCCATAACCGCGCCCATGAAACTCATGTCCTCGGCGCGGGCACGCTCGAGCACGGTCTTGCGGGCGTCCTTGCAATGCACATGCACGACGCGTTTGACGTGCGCCTTGACCAGGGCCAGCGGATCGCCGCCCGAAAATGTCGAATGGCCGGTGTCGTAGAGCAGGCCGACGGCTTCGCCGGTGTGCCGCATCAGCAGGCCGACCTCGGCGTCGGTCTCGACGATGGTCCCCATATGGTGGTGAAAGGCCATGCGCACGCCGAAATCCGCCATCTGCTCGGCCAGCGCCGTCAGCTTGCGGCCATAGGCCGGCCATTCTTCCTCACTGAGGGCCGGGCGCTGCGAGATCGGCCCCCAGATGGCGTTGTGGCGGCCGCGCGAGGTGTCGGCATAGACGACATGGGTCGAGCCCATATCCTTCAAGAGCTGGAGATGCGGCGTGATCGCTTCCATCTCCGCGCCGACATCCTTCTCGTCGCAGCGGCCGTCATACCAGCCGGAAATCACCGCAAGGCCATAGCGCTGCATGATCGGCTTCAGCTCGGCCGAGCGGCGCGGAAACTTGCCGCCAAGTTCCGTGCCGGCATAACCGGCCTGCCTGGTTTCGCTGAGGCAGACCTCAAGCGGTGTATCGCCGCCGAGTTCCGGCACGTCGTCGTTGGACCAGGTGATCGGGTTGATGCCGATACGAACCTTCACGGGCGAACTCCTGATTGCTGGGCAAGGTGATGGCGGGCGAGGCCGGCCAGCAGCGTCATGTCGCGGCGGGCATGCTCGGCGGTGTTGCGCACCGGTGCGCCTGCGACGATCGCCGACCAGAACCCTTTCAGCTCCTCGACGAATGCCTCTTCGTAGCCGCTGCTTATGTCGCGGCTGGAGAGCGTGTGGCCGTCGCCGGTGCGGATGGTCAGCCGCGTCGGCTGGTGGTTCAGGTAGGGCGAGGGGAATTCCAGCTCGAGCGCTGCGTCGTCGAAGTAGAGCGTGATGCGCTCGCGGTAATCGGGCAGACCCGGCGTGGCGACATGGACCATGTTCCACAGCGCCGGCCGCCGAGCAGCCGCACGGTGCCCTGGCCGCCTTCGCCTTTGGCAAAGAGCGAGGCGCCGACGATTTCACCGTCCGCGACGCCGAGCGCGTCAAGCAAGCCATGGACGGCGTTCACATCATGCACGATCGACGAACAATAGGCGCCGACAAAGCCGCGAAAGGCGTCGGGATCGTCCAGCCCCGGCACCGCACGCGCCACCTGCTCGCGCTGCCTGGCTTCGGTCGAGGCAATCAACCCCGCCGCGACGTCGTCACCCCGGCAAGTGGAGGCGTGCCGGATGAAGGGCCAGGCGTCGGGATCGTTGACCTCGACCGAAATGTAGCGAAGTGTCCGCGCCGTGCCCGGCAGCATTTTCAATGCCGCCTCGTAGCTCGGATCGAAACGTTTCATGTAGCCGACCTGGAGCACCTTTCCGGCGCGATCCCTGGCACCGATCAATTCGTCGATATCCCCCGCACTGTAGCAAAGCGGCTTCTCGCAGAAGACATGCAGCCCCTTGGCGAAGGCTGCGAGGCTTTGTTCGCGGTGCAGTGCATCCGGCGAGGCAATGACCACAGCGTCAAGCGGCATGGCGAGCAGCGCGTCGAGATCGGAAAATGTTTCGAGGCCGAATTCCTCGCCGACAAAGGCGCGGACTTTGCGCGACGGGTCGTAGACGCCAACGATCTTGAACTGCCGGTGCAGCTTGAGCAGGTTCGGAATGTGCTCGACCTGGGCGACGCCGCCCGCACCGATCACGCCCACCCTTATGCACTGCATCGGCCAGCCTCATCTGAACCCGAACGCTTTTTTCTTGAGCCTAAGGCTGCTTTGGTTCCATTGTGAGAGCCAGATCCGTTTGATTTTTGGGAACCAGATGAAGACCAGTTTTCCCGTCGACGGCATTGCGCTCGATCGCGACAGTCCCGCCAATCTGCACCGGCAGCTCTATGTCCAATTGCGGAGCCTAATCGAACGGCGCGTGCTGCCGAGCGGCCACGCATTGCCCTCGACACGGGTCATGGCGCGGGATTTGAATGTGGGACGCAACACGGTGATTGCCGCTTGCGACCAGTTGGCGCTGGAGGGGTATTTGGCGATCCGGCCACGCAGGCCCTCGGTGGTGATGGACCTGCCGACCCGCTCAGTGACGGCGGAACATGTATCGGTCGAGGACGCCAACCCGATATCGCGGCGCGGGCAGACGATGCTTGCGCAACCCTATCATCATGGCCGGCCTGGCATGCTGGCCTTTCATCCCGGCATGCCGGACCCGGACAATTTTCCGTTCAACACCTGGTCGAAACTGCTCAGCCGCCGCGCAAAATTCGCGCATATCGATCTTTTCGGCACCTATCACGTCAAAGGCTATCCGCCGCTTTGCGAGGCGATAGCGCGCTATCTCACCGCTTCGCGCGGCGTGAAGTGCACCGCTGAGCAGATCGTCGTCACCAATGGCGCGCAGTCGGCTTTCGATCTCCTGGCCCGGCTGCTGATCGATGACGGCGACACGGTGTGGATGGAGGAGCCGGGCTATTACGGGGCGGGTTCGGCCTTTGTCTCGGCCGGCGCGAAACTGGCGCCGTTGCGCGTCAGCAATGCCGGCTGGAACCTTGATCCGCCGTCTGTCATTCCGCGCATGATCTTCGTGACGCCCTCCTGCCATCACCCGCTCGGCATCACCATGCCGATGGAGCAGCGGCTCAATCTCTTGCACATGGCCGAGACCTGGCGCTCATGGATCATCGAGGACGACTATGACGGCGAGTACCGTTTTCAGGGGCAGCCCATTCCGGCACTGCAAGGCATCGGCGCGTCAAACCGCGTGGTCTATGTCGGCACCTTCGCCAAGATCCTTTTCCCGGCCATGCGCCTCGGCTTCATGGTGGCGCCCAAGGCGATAGACCATACGATCGTCTCGGCGCTGAGCGTGAGTGGCCAGTTCGCTCCCTTGCTCACCCAGGCCGCGCTCGCGGATTTCATGAATGAGGGGCATTTCACCCGCCACCTCAGGCGCATGCGGCGTCTCTATGCGGAGAGGCGGCAGTTCTTCCTGGAAAGCGCGCAAAGGCATCTCGGAGAATGGCTGGATTTCCATGCTACCGAATCCGGCATCCAGGTCGTCGGGATTTTCCGTGAGCGATGCAGCGACAGGGCGGTTGCCGAGGCGGCCCTCCAGCAGGGTATCAACGTTTCGGCGCTGTCGATCCAATACCGTCACGGCACGGAGCAGAACGGTCTGGTCATGGGCTTCGCGGCGGCCGATGCGCAGACAACCGAAAAGACGATGCAAAAGTTTCGCACCGTGCTGCAAAGCCATTTTTCGCGAACGAACGATCCCGGATAAATCCCGGGATCGTTCGTTCTCGTGAAGTGTGTTGCTAGGCCACCTGCAATTCTCTGCGCGGCAGCGGCGGGAAGGCGATCGCTATGCCCGCGGCACCCAGGCCGATCAGGGCCGAGCCGATGAACAGCCAGTGGTAGCTGGCATAGGCGTCGAAGATCATGCCGCCGGCGAGCGGTCCCAGCGCCATGCCGAGGCTGGACAGCATGGTGGCGGCGCCGAACACGGTGCCGAGGATGCGCTGGCCGAAATAGTCGCGCGCCAGCACCGCGTAGAGCGGCATGACGCCGCCATAGGTGGCGCCGAAGATCACGGCCAGCATGTAGAACTGATCGAGCTGGCTGACCGAGAGATAGGCGGCAATGACGACAGCCTGGATCGCCAGGCCCGCGACCAGCACCGGCTTGACGCCGAGCCGGTCGGCCAGCACGCCGTAGAGCAGCCTGCCGCCCAGACCGGCGAGACCCTCGACGCTGTAGATCGTGACCGCCGCCATGGGTGCTACGCCGCACAGCATGGCGTAGCTGACCATGTGGAAGATCGGCCCGGAATGCGCGGCGCAGCAGGCGAAAAAGGTCAGCCCCAGCACGATGAATTGCGGCGAGCGCAACGCCTGGGCCACACTCATGCCGGCGCCCTCGGTGACAGGCGCGGAAGCCGCATCGGCAATAGCGGGTTTTGGCGGCTGGCGGACCAAGAGCACCGCCGGCAACAACAGCACCCAGGCCATGATGCCGATGTCGAACATGGCGGCGCGCCATTCATAGGCCGAGATCAGCCAGCGGGCGAAAGGCGAGATCGTCATCGGGGCAACGCCCATGCCGGCCGAGACCAGCGACACGGCAAGGCCGCGATTGGTGTCGAACCAGGCCGTGGTCAGCGCGATCATCGGCGCGAAGAAGGCGCTGGCCGCAAGTCCGACGAGCACGCCATAGCTGATCTGGAAGGTCAGCAGTGAGCCGGCGCGGCTCGCCACCACCAGCGCCAGTCCGAGCAGCGCCGCACCGATCGCCACGACGATGCGGGCGCCGAAGCGATCGGACAGCGCGCCCCAGGCGAAGCCGCCAAGGCCCATCACGAGGAAGTTCAGCGTCATGGCGCTCGAAATGCCGGCGCGCGACCACTGCGTGTCGAGCGCCATCGGTTCGAGAAAGATCGCCAGCGAAAACATCGTGCCGATGGCGACACAGGACATCAGCGCGCCAGCCGCGACGATGACCCAACGATAGGAAAGGTTCATGCAAATCTCCCATGCCAGAGGGCAGCGCTCAGCGCTGCTTGCGTCCGAAGGACGCTGGCATGGAGGCCCGTCCTACAATCCGGTTGCATTTTTTATCCAGTCTGGAATGGACCGTTTTGCCGTCACCTCAGATCGGCAGTTCCGACGTGTATTTGATCGTCCAGCTGGGAACATCGGTCTTGACGTTCTGGACACCCTTGATGCGGCTGAGATGCTCCGACTGGAAGCGGCGATAGTCGTTGATGTCGGCGGCCACCACGCGCACCATGGCATCGCAGTCGCCGAGCATCAGATAGCATTCCATGACTTGCGGCAGCTTGGCCACTTCAGTGGCGAAGTGCTCGATCGTGTCCTCGTCCTGCGTCTTCAGCCAGATACGGGTGAAGAAGGTCAGGCCCTTGCCGATGCTGGCCGGGTTGAGCACGGCGACATAGCGGTCGATGACGCCGGCTTCCTCCAGAAGCTTCACGCGCCGCAGGCAAGGCGAGGGCGACAGGCCGACCTCGTTGGCCAGATCGTTGTTGGCCATGCGGCCGTCGCGCTGCAGCGCTCGCAGGATGCGTCTGTCGATGTCATCGAGTTTCATGGCTATAAATTCCATATCTTCAATGAATCGCGGCATTGAATGCCAAAATAATGGCGAAGACAACAATCTTCGCAACCAAATTGCGCGGCCAACTTTATATGGTTGCGTCGACACCATCACCATCTGAAGCCTAACCGGAAACGGTGGCCGCACGGCCAGCCTGTGGAAAATCATGAGCGTTTCTGAAGCAACATTGCCCGCAGCGATTGACGGCGGATCGGGTTCGGAGTTCCGGCGCGGGGTCATGTCGTGCCTGCCGGTCCTGCTCGGCACCATCCCCTATGCGCTGGTGCTGGGCGCGCAGGCGACGCAGAAAGGTCTCAGCGCCGTCGAACTGCCTCTGATGACCGGATTGAATTTCGCCGGCGGTTCGGAATTCGCGGCCATCCAGCTCTGGACATCGCCGCCGCACATCGCGCTCATCGTCGCCATCACCTTCCTGGTCAACAGCCGTCACTTCCTGATGGGGGCAGCCCTGGCGCCATTCCTGGGGCATTTGCCGCAGCGCAAGGTGTTTCCGGCACTGTTCTTCCTCTGCGACGAGAGCTGGGCGCTCGGCCTGGCCGACGCCAAACAGCGCGCCGGCGCCGGCATCACCCCGGCCTTCAGCCCGCGCTACTATATGGGCGCGGCCCTGGCGATGTACCTGGCCTGGGTGGGCTTCACGGCGGCGGGCGCGCTGCTTGGCCCGATGCTCGGCGATGTCCAGCATTACGGTTTCGACATGGCGTTTCCGGCCGTCTTCCTGGTGCTGATGCGCGGCATGTGGAAGGGGATGAAGGCTGCGCGGCCCTGGCTGGTCAGCCTGGTCGTTGCGGCATTAGTCTATCTCTTCGTTCCCGGCGCCTGGTATGTCGCGGCGGGCGCGGTGTCGGGGCTCGCCGCTGCCTGGCTGATGGCAGGTGATGCATGATCGATCCGACAACCCTTCTGACCATCGTGCTGATGGCAGGGGTCACCTATCTGACGCGGATCGGCAGCTATGTCGTGCTGCGCAACCGCGTGCTCAGCGCCCGTGCCACGGCGGTGATGGAGGCCGCACCCGGTTGCGTCCTGATCTCGGTCATCGCGCCGGCTTTCGTGTCGCGCAATCCCGCCGATCTTCTGGCCTTGGCGATCACTCTCGTTGCGGCGACACGGTTCTCCATGCTGCCGACCGTGCTGATTGGCGTCGGCGCGGCGGGCCTGCTCAGGCACCTTCTGGGCTAGCCTACAGCAAAAGGCAGGAGGGCGTCCACGTTTACTGGACCGTGGACGTGATGCGCTGACCCTTGGCGTTGAACAGATGCAACTGGCTTAGGTCTGGCGCGAGGAAAACCTGTTGGCCCGGCATCACGGGAATGCGTTCGCGCAGCAGCGCGCTCAGCGTGTTGCCGCCGGCCTTGGCCATGACAAGGGTTTCCGCGCCGGTCGGCTCGACCACTTCGACCACCGCCGGCACGCCGCTGTCAGAGAGCCTGAGATGTTCGGGCCGGATGCCCCAGGAAAGCGCGCTTTCGCCCTGACCCAACGCCGGCAGCGGAAACACCGTGCCGTCGCTGGCGGCGAAACCGTCCGCCGTGGTGCGGCCCTGCAGGATGTTCATCGATGGCGAGCCGATGAACTGGGCAACGAACAGATTGGCCGGGCGGTCGTAGAGATCGAGCGGGGCGCCGATCTGCTCGACGATGCCGCCATTCATGACGACGATCTTGTCGGCCATGGTCATGGCCTCGACCTGGTCGTGGGTGACATAGACGATGGTGGTTCCCAGGCGCTGGTGCAGTGCCTTGATCTCGGTGCGCATCTGTACGCGCAGCTTGGCGTCAAGGTTGGAGAGCGGCTCGTCGAAAAGGAAGACTTTTGGGTCGCGCACGATAGCGCGGCCCATGGCGACGCGCTGGCGCTGGCCGCCGGAAAGCTGGCGCGGATAGCGATCCAGCAAATCCTGTAGTCCGAGGATGGTCGCGGCACGCGCAATCTTGGCGTCGATTTCGCTTTTGTCGGTCTTCTTCAGCGTCAGTGCGAAGGTCATGTTCTCGCGCACCGTCATATGCGGGTAGAGCGCATAGTTCTGGAACACCATAGCTATGTCGCGCGATTTTGGCGCGACGTCGTTGATGACCTTGCCTTCGAGCGCGATCTCGCCGGCGCTGATGTCCTCCAGCCCGGCGATCATCCTGAGCAAGGTCGACTTGCCGCAGCCGGACGGTCCGACCAGGATGACGAATTCACCCGACGCGATGTCGACCGACACGCCGTGGATAACCCTCGCCTTGCCATAGGCCTTCTCGACGCCCGATATGGTGACCGCACTCATTGGTGTTTTCCTTAGAAAGAGACCTTGTCGCCGCCCTTGAGCTGCAAGATCTGCCGCGCCTCGTCAGGGGTGGCCACCGAGGCGCCGAGCCCCTCGATGATCTGGCGCACCTTGCGCACCTGCTCGGCGTTGGATTTCGCCAACTGGCCCTTGCCGATCCACAGCGAGTCCTCCAGCCCGACGCGCACATTGCCGCCGAGCGCAATCGCCTGGGTGGCGATCGGCAGCTGGCTGCGGCCGGCGCCCAGCACCGACCAGTGGTAGTCCTGTCCAAACAGGCGGTCGGCGGTGCGCTTCATATGCGCGACATCCTCGGGATGAGTGCCGATGCCGCCGAGTATGCCGAAAACGCTCTGGACGAAGAATGGCGCCTTGACCAGGCCGCGCTCGACGAAATGGGCGAGCGTGTAGAGATGGCCGATGTCGTAGCACTCGATTTCGAAACGCGTGCCGTTCTCCGCGCAGGTGCGCAATATATGCTCGATGTCGCCAAAAGTGTTGCGGAAGATGCGGTCGCGCGAGCCTTCGAGATAGGGCCGTTCCCAGTCATGCTCGAAGGTCTTGAAGCGCTCCAGCATCGGATAGAGGCCGAAATTCATCGAGCCCATATTGAGCGAGGCGACTTCCGGCGCGAAGGTCGCCGCCGGCTTGACGCGCTCCTCGACGCTCATCGTCGCGGCACCGCCGGTGGTGATGTTGATGACGCAGTCCGAGCGCTGCTTGATCACCTTCAGGAAGGGCGCAAAGGCCTCTGTCGACTGGTCGGGCCGGCCATCGGCGGGATTGCGCGCATGCAGATGAACGATGGCCGCACCGGCCTCGGTCGCGCCGATCGCGGCGTCGGCGATCTCTTGCGCGCTGACCGGCAGATGCGGCGACATTGACGGCGTGTGGATCGAGCCGGTGACGGCGCAGGTGATGATGATCTTGTTCTGGTTCGCCACTTGAAGAATCCTCGTCTATTTGACGGCAGCTTATTTCACCGCGCCCTGGGTGATGCCCGAGATGAACTGCTTCGACAGCACGATGTAGAGCAGGGTGATCGGCAGTGCCGCCAGCGTCAGCCCGGTGAACAGCACGCCCCAGTCGGTGGTGAATTCGCCGACGAAGACGGTGAGACCCTGCGGCAGCGTCTTGAGATTGTCCGAGGTGATCAGCACCAGCGGAAAGAAGAAATCGTTCCAGATCGGAACCGCGTTCTGGATCGCGACGATGACCAGCGCCGGGCGCGCCAGCGGCAGCATGATCGAGCGCATGATGCGAAATTCGCTGGCGCCGTCCATGCGCGCCGACTCTTCCAGTTCGCGCGGCAAGGTTCGGAGGAAGCCGGTCATGATGAACACCGCCGAAGGGATGCCCATGGCGACATAGACCAGCACCAGGCCGGCATAGCTGTCGACGAGGCCAAGCGAATCCAGCTGGATGAACAGCGGAATGATCGCCAGTTTCAGCGGCACCGTCATGCCGCTCAGGAAAAACATCAGCACCAGCGCGCTCAGCCGGAACTGGTAGCGGGCAATCGCGTAGGCGGCCATGGTGCTGAACAGAAGGATCAGCGCCACCGCGGCCATGGTGATGCCGACGGAATTGGCGAGGTAGCGGACGAAGTTGGTTTCGTCCCACACCCGTTCGGCATTGGCCAGCGAAAAGTGCGCCGGCAAGGCGAAGGGCGAGCTGAAGATCTCGGCATTGGTCTTGAAGGACGACATCACCATGACGAACAGCGGATAGATCATGATGACGGCGTTGATCGCCAGCATCAGCTGGATGGCGCCGTTCTTCAACAGTTCGCCGGGTTGCCCGGTGCGGGCTGTCGCGCTCACAGCTCGATCTCGCGACGGCGCAGGTAGCGAAGCGCGATTGCGGTGACGCCGGCAACGATGATGAACATCATCACGGCCAGCGCGCTGCCCTGGCCGAAATCCTGGATGCCTGTCGTCGTCGAGCCGAAGGCGGTGCGGTAGAAATAGAGGCCGAGCACATCCGTCGCGCCGCCAGGCGAGCCGGTGAGGCCGGCCATGACGTAGGGGATTTCGAACCAGTTGAAGCTGCCGATGAAGGTCAGGATGGTGACGATGGTGACGCTGGGCGCGATCAGCGGCCAGATAATCCTGGTCATCAGCACATAGTCGCCGGCGCCGTCGAGACGGGCGGCTTCGATCACTTCCTTGCTGACACGCTGCATGCCGGCGAGCAGTACCAGGGTGGGGAAGCCGAGCCAGTGCCAGACATTGGCGAACAGGACGCTGCCGAGTGCGGTGTGTTCATTGCCAAGCCACGGAATGGCGCCGATGCCGACCAGCGCCAGCGTCTGGTTCACCAGACCGAACAGCGGATGCAGGAACAGTTTCCAAAGGAAGCCGACGATGACCGCCGACAGCACGACAGGGAGAAAGACGATGACCTGATGGATGCGGTGGCCGGGCAGGGCTTTCAGCAAGGCATAAGCGAGCAGGAAGGCGGTGCCGTTCTCGAACACCATTAACGCCACGAAGGCGATGATGTTGTGTTTCAGCGCATTGTAGGTCCAGTCGCTATAAGGCTGTTCAAACAGCACCTTGCGAAAGTTTTCAAAGCCGATGAATCCGGTCGGCTGCAAGCCGTTGAACTCATAGAAGGCAAGGCGGAAGGCCGACAGCAGCGGCCAGAGTACGAACAGCACCATGACCACCAGGGCCGGTGTCAGCAGGGACGCGATCCAGAGTGACCGGCGCCACGGAAGGGCTTTTGTGGTGTGGCGCCGGCCGATGTTCATGTCACTTGCCCTGGAAAGGCTTGTACCATTTGGCGAGGCCGTCGGTCAGGTCGGCGGCCAGCTGGTCCGGGGTGATCGAACCCGACATCATCTTGGTGATGTCGCCCTGCAGCAGTTCCGATCCTGTCGGCTTCTCGAAACGGAAGTAGACGACATTGATATGCGGCATGGCGGTTTCGTTCAACTTGGCGACGTGGGCGAGAAGCTCGTCCTTGATGACGACGCCCTTTATCGGCGAGATGTTGCCGAGCAAGGCGGAGAACTTGTCGCCGAACTCCTTGGTGCCCATCCAGTTGACCAGCTTGAGCGCCGCCTCCTTGTTGGCCGACTTGGCGTTGACGGCATAGCCGCCGTCGAAGAACTTGGTCACCTGCGGCGTATCGCCGGCCTTGGCCATTGGCGGGGCGACGAAGTCCATGTTGATGGCCGGGTTCTGGGTGCGGTAGCTGGCGATATCGAAGCTGCCGCCGGCCAGCATCGCCGCCTTGCCGCTGATGAACAGCTGGCCAGCGGTGTCATAGTCGATGCCTTCGAAACCGGGAGGCATGTATTCGCGCAGTTCGAGCAGCTTGCCGAGTGCCGCGACATAACGCGGATCCTTGAAGGTGGTCTTGCCCGACGTCAGGTCGCTGACAAAGTCCTGGCCGAGGAACGGGTTGGTGAAGATGGCCACGAACATCTCGTTGAACCAGCTGGTGCCCATGCCGTTGGCCAGGGGATAGATGCCCTTGTCCTTCAGTGCCTTGCTGACGGTGATGAACTCATCCCATGTGGTCGGCGGCGTCAGCCCGGCCTTGGCGAAGACATCCTTGTTGATGAACAGGCCGAGCGTCTGCGAAGCGAAGGGCAGGGAATAGACCTTCTTGTCGGCGCGGTAGGTGCCGGCCACCAGCGCATCGGCGGGCTGGTTGGCGAGCGACGGCACCGTGGTCAGGTCCTGCGGCTCGAAATAGCCCGCCTTCACGAACTGTTCCAGCCAACCGTAAGCGTGGGTGTGGATGACGTCGCCGCCCTTGCCGGCGGCCAGCGCCGTCGAGACGATGGTCGGATAGTTCTCGTCCGGGAAGGACTCGAACTTCACGTGGATGTCCGGGTTGGCCTTGGTGAAATCGGCGAAAAGTTCGTTGTAGGCGGCCTTGTCTTCCTGGCGCCAGGTCCAGAACGAGATGTCGGTGGCATGCGCCACGCTGGCTGCCAATCCCCATGCGAAAGACGCGGCCGCGAGGGCCAGCCCAATCCTTCTCCTGCTCATGTTGCAATCTCCCAATCGCGCTTGATGCGCTTTTTACGACGATTATCAAATCATAGTTCTTGCCGTCTGGAAAGATAGTTTGTAAAGTTTCCTAACTAATGTGGATTGGACGCGGCAGCCCGCTTCGTCCGGCGTGCGCGCGGTGGATGTCGGTGACCCAGAAAATCTTTGCAGGCGTGGATATAGGCGGCACCAAGACACGCATCATGGCGTGCCAGGGCGAGCGCATGATCGCCGACGAGGTGCTGGTGACGGAGAGCTGGCGCATCCGCCAGATGGAGACCGATGCCGTGACGCTGGCCGGGATCGTTGCCAAATTGTGCGGCAGCGTTGCACCGGCAGCCATGGCCGTCGGCGCGCATGGCTGCGACACGGGTGAACAATGCCTTCGCTTCCAGGCGCTGTTGGCAAGCAGGACCGGCGGTGCGGTGCAGGTGGTCAACGATGCGGAACTGATGGTGCCTGCCGCTGGCTATATCGATGGCATCGGCGTCGTCTCCGGCACCGGCTCCATCGCGGTGGCGCGCACGGCTGATGGCAAGATGCTGGCAGCCGGCGGCTGGGGCTGGATCCTTGGCGACGAGGGCAGTGCGCCGGCCTTGGTGCGCGAGGCCGCAAAGGCGATCCGCCACAGCCTCGACCGGGGCCAGGATGGTGACCTGCTGATCGCCGCGCTGATGCGCGAACTCGATACAGACGACCAGACCAAGCTTGGCATCCTGCTCAACGAAACGCGTGGTGCCGCGGTCTGGGGCCGTTATGCCAATGCCGTGTTCGACGCGGCGATCGCCGGTTCGGCTCTCGCCATTCGCGTCATCAGCGAAGGCGGGGCAGGGCTTGCCGCGCTGGTCGAACTCTTGATCGAACGCGGCGCCAATCCTGCCCTTGTCGTGGCTGGCGGCGGGGTCATCTCGGAACAGCCGATGCTGATGGCGGCATTTGTCGAGGCCATGGCGAAGGTCTCGCCGTCGAGCCAGGTGCTGTTGCTGCGCGAGCCGCCGGTGCTGGGTGCCGTCGCCTTGGCCAGGCGGCTGCTCGTCGGCCAGGATTTACCCCCATCGATTGGAGTTGTTTGAATGATGAAGCGTATCGGCTACCGCCCGGCGGTGGCGCGCCAGACGGAAAGTCTCGAAATCGGCAGGCGTTCGGTGACCGCGGCGCTCGACAGCCTGGATCTCGGCGCTTTCGCCGGCAAGACGATCGGGCTTGCCGGCATCGGCGCCAGCTACCAGGCGGCGCTGGCCGGCGCGCTCTATCTGCGCGCCTCCGGCATCAAGGCCTTCGCCTATACGCCAACCGATCTCTATGGCCGCACGGATGCAGCCGCAGATGCCTTCATCGCACTGTCGGCCTCCGGGCAGAGCCGCGAGATATCCGACGTCATGCGCGAGGCGTCGAGCGCGCCGCGCCTGGCGGTCTGCCGTGGCAGCGACAATCCGCTGGCTGATCTGACCGGTGCGGTGCTTGCCACGGATTCGGGCGCCGACAATGGCGCGAGTTCCACCGGCTATACCGGGACCTTGCTGGCGCTTGGCATGCTGATCGACAGGCTTGCCGGCAACAGTTTCGACTGGACGCGTTTGCCCAGCGCGGTCGCCACCGTCCTTTCCGGCGCCGAACATGCTGCCGGGCAGGCGGCGCGGCTGCTGCAAGGCAGAACATCCATCGACATCGTCGGCGCCGGTGTCGGCTTCGCCAATGCCGGCGAGGCGGCGATGCTGATCCGCGAGGCGGTGCGGGTGCCGGCATCGGGCTGGGACACTCTGAACTATCTGCACGGGCCGATGGAATCGCAGGATGCGGTGACCGGACTGATCGCCATCGGCGATGGCCGCGAGGTCAAGATCGCACAAGATGTTGCGGCGCTGGGCTGTCCCTCGGTGCTGGTGACGCGGCGCAGCGATGTCGCTCCAGCCGACAGGCTGGTGGTGATCGCCATTCCGGCGCTCGGCAACGCCATCGCCAACGCCATACTGGAGATCATCGCCATCCAGCTCATTGTCGGCGACATGCAGGACGCGGCCGGTCTCACCGACATCGTGTTCCGCTACCGCCAGACCGATATCAAGCTGAAGCCGTGGTCGCCGACCGAAGTCTGACGTCCTTGTCCGGACATCGCGGAAATTGCCAAACCGGTCGGCAATGGGGCATTGAGGACGGGATGCGGCTTTCGAGTCGGGGCAGCGCTTGCGCTTCACCGACCGGAGGCAGGATTTCAGGGCAAAGGTCGAACAACTTAGAATGGCGGCTGCGGAAATCCCCAATCTGACCGACAGCGCCCGGGCGGTTCTGCGCCTGCTCGCCGCGAACGGGCCGGTGACGCGGCCGAAGCTCGGCGCCATGCTCGACCTGTCGAAGCCGACCATGTCGGCGGCGGTGTCTGAGCTCAGCGCACTCGGCCTCGTTGCCTCGCGTGGGATTGAGCGCGGCGCCATTGGCCGCACGGCGACGATCTACGGCATCGGCCCGGGTGCGGGCTACGCGATCGGCATCGATGTCGGCGCCGCCCAGGTGCGGGCCGTCGCCTATTCGATGGATGCTGAGAAGCTGGCGTCGGCGGAAGAGCCGATTGCGGAGGCGATAGCCGGCGATGCCGACGAGGTCGGCGCCGTCGTGCTGTCGGTGGCGCGGGCCACCATGGCCAAGGTGGCCAAGAGCTTTCGTGCGCTGCGCGCCATTGCGGTGGCGGTGCCGCGCATCGTCTCCAATGATCGTTTCGACAGGCCGGGCGGGCCGTCCGCCGTGCTTGGCCTGCTGCGCCGCGGCATCGAGGTGCCGATCATCCTGGAAAACAACGTCAACTGCGCGGCCATTGGCGAGATGCACTTTGGCGCCGCGCAAGGCCACCAGACCTTCGCCTTTCTGCAGGTTGGCGTGCGGGTCGGTCTCGGCTTCATCACCGAGGGCCGCTTGTTTCGCGGCGCCGGCGGTGCTGCCGGCGAAATCGGCCGCATGCCGTTTCCGTGGTCGGCCAGCGAGACGCCCTATCGTGAAGGGCTCGAACATTATCTCGGCTCGCGGGCGCTGATCGAGCGCTGCCGTGTCGACTGGCCAGCCGGGGAAGGCGCGCCGCCCGACTCGGCCAAGGATCTGTTTGCGCGCGCGCTCGAGGGCTCGCCGCCGGCGGTCGCGGCCGTCGCGCGCCATGCCGCCGATATCGGCAGGCTGGCGGCCGGCTGCATCGGCATGCTCGACCCCGGCCTGATCGTGCTTGGCGGCGGTGTCGGCAGAAACCCGCTGATGACGGAAAAGGTCGAGCACGTCGCGGCAGACCTTGCATGGCCGACACGGATCGCCGTCAGCTCGCTGGAAGACGGCGGCACGGCGCTCGGTGCCATGAAGCTGGCCGTCGACTACAGTCTCGGGCTGATGCTGCGCGAAGGCCGCCATCCGGCTGTCGTGCTGCCGCCGCTGTCGGAGGCGAAGCCGGACGAAGCAAGGGACGCTTGATAAGAAAAAGGCAGGCGCGGGCGCCTGCCTTTCAAGGTCAGATAAGCGGCGCCTTACGCGGCAGCGGCGACCTGCTGGCTGGCCACCACGGCGTCGACCTTGGCGGTCGCCTTGGCGAGTGCGGCGGTCACCGCGTCCGGACCCATGCCGACGCCTTCGATGCGGATGACGTCGACATCGGTCATGCCGAGGAAGCCGAGCACGCCGCGCAGATAGGGAATGGCGTGATCGAATTGCACGGCCGCACCTTCGGAATAGATGCCGCCCGAAGCCAGCACGATATAGACCTTCTTGCCGGTGACGAGGCCCTTGGGGCCGCTTTCGCCATAGGCAAAGCTCTTGCCGGAGCGGGCGATGTGATCGACCCAGGACTTCAGCGTCGAGGAGATGTTGAAGTTGATGAAGCCGGTGGCAAGGATCACCGTGTCGGCGGCGAACAGCTCGTCGAGCACGACGTCGGAGACGCCGACAACCTCAGCCTGGCGTGGGGTACGCGCTTCAACCGGTGTGTAGATGCCGGTCGAGTAGTCGGCATCGATATGCGGCAGCGGGTTGGCGACAAGGTCGCGCACGACGAGGGTGTTCGACGGATCGGCGGCGACGAGCTTTTCGGCGAATTCGGTGGCGATGCGGGTCGAGTGCGAGGCAGCGCCGCGCGGGCTCGAAGTTACAAGAAGAATGGACATAGCGGGTCTCTCCAGTGGGAATTGAATTGTCCCGCCACATATGGGGCTATCGATCCATCAGATAAACTGGTATATTTTCTATACGATCCATCCACAAAATAGATACGGCGATGCAACCCAACCCGACCCTCGACCAGCTTCAGATATTTGTCGCCGTTGCCGATACCGGGAGTTTTTCGGCCGCAGGCCGCAAGCTCAACCGGGCGCAGTCCGTCATCAGCTACGGCATCGCCAATCTCGAGGCGCAGCTTGGGCTAAAACTGTTCGAACGCGAGGGCACGCGCGAGCCGCAGCTGACCGAGATCGGCCGGGCGATGCTGGAGGACGCAAGGCGCATGATCGGCGTGCTGCAGCGCATCCGCTCGCGCGTCGACGGCCACCATCAGGGGCTGGAGGCCGAGGTCGCGCTGTCGGTTGACTCGGCGCTGCCCTCGCCGGTGCTGGTGCGGGTGCTGAAGGCGTTCGAGGCGCAGTTTCCGACTGTGATGCTGCGACTGCATATAGGCTCGCTTGGATTGATCCCCGACCACGTCGTCAATGGACAGGCCGATCTTGGCATTGGCGGCCTGCTGGGCGAGGTCGACGTCCATCTTGTGCGCATCGGCTTCATGTCGATCGTGCTGGCCGCGGCGCCCAGCCACCCGCTGGCATTGCTGCCTAAGCCATTGGCGCTCGAGGATGTGCGCGAACACACCCAGCTTGTCGTCACCGACCAGTCCGAACGCACCAAGGGACGCGACTTCGGTGTCTTTGCCTATCGGACCTGGCGCCTCACGGATATGCGCACCAAGCACATACTCATGCGCGAGGGGCTGGGCTGGGGCGGTCTGCCGCGCTGGCTGATATCAGACGATCTGGCCACTGGCCGCCTGGTGGAACTCGACCTCGAACCCTTTAGCGAGGTGCGCTCGCCGATGTTTGCCATGTATCGTAACGACAGCACCCCGAAGCCGGCGGCGGCCTGGCTGATCGACCGGTTCAAGCGCGAGCTTGGCTGCTTCAACGAGTTCGAGCCGGGCGAGGTGCCTGAGGACGATCCGGAGACAATCCGTCAATCAGCGCCATGAGAACGGCGCGGTAATCCTCGGCCGACGCGCCGGCCTCGATGGCGAGTGCGGCGCGGTCGAAGGCGGAGGCTAGCAGCGCGGTCAGCGCCTCCGCCGGCAACCTCGTCATCCTATTGGCCCGCATCGCCGCGACCAGGCCCTCGCGCAGCGACCGATTGCCGTGGCGGTTGTCGATCGCATCCATGGCGGCGCGGCCAAGCACGGCCGGGCCGTCGAGCAGCAACAGACGCGTGCGGCCCGGCGCGCGCATGGCGGCGAGATAAGCGTCGGAGCCGGCGATGAGCGCATCGCGGGCTTCGAGCGAGGGTGGCGAAGCGCTGTCGATCTCTTCCGCCACCGCCTGTGCCTCCTGCTCGACCACGGCGGCAAACAGCGCCTGCTTGTCGGCAAAATGGTGATAGAGCGCGCCGCGCGTCACGCCGGCCGCAGTGACGATCTCCGGCGTGCCGGTCTCGGCATAGGATTTTTCGGTGAACAGTTTTCGCGCCGCCGCGATCAGGTCGGCGCGCGTCGCCTCGGTGCGGTCGCGGTTGGAACGGCGCGCGGAGTCCTGTTGCATACATGCAGCCTGTATGTTAATTCGATTTACATACAGACTGTATGTTATGTCCAGGGAGAAAGAAAGATGAAGACCACGAGCTATTACCCGGTGCTGATGACCGGCGACGTCGCCGGCACGGCGGCCTTCTACGTCAGGCATTTCGGCTTCCAGCCGCTGTTTGAGAGCGACTGGTACGTGCATCTGCAATCGGTGGACAACAAACGGGTGAATCTCGGCATCGTCCAGGGCGACCACGAGACGATCCCGGAAGAGGGGCGGGGGCGCACCTCAGGCCTGCTGATCAATTTCGAGGTCCGTGATCCCGATGCAGTCTATGAGCGGGTCCTTGCCGCCGGCCTGCCGGTGCTGCGAACGCTGCGCGACGAACCCTTCGGTCAGCGCCATTTCATCACCAGGGACCCCAATGGCGTGCTGATCGATGTCATCAAGCCGATCCCGCCCAGCGAGGAATTTTTGGCGCAGTACGTGGAGGGTGCGGCGGGGGCTTGAGTGGCGGCCTCAGCCCGCTCGCGCTACCGGCGTCACCGTCACCTGGCTGACGCCGGTGCGGCGCACCACCGTGCACAGCGTCTCGCGGCCGATGCGCTCGGCGTCGAGCATGCGCACGAGGTCGTCGACGCCGGTGACCGGGCGGCCGTCTATTGCCGCGATGATGTCGCCTTCCTTAAGACCGGCCTTGGCCGCCGGGCCATCCTTCTCGACGCTGCGCAGCCGCACCGCGGTGCTGGTCGACACTTGCGACAACAGCGCGGCGCGGCGCGGCAGATTGGTCGTATCGGCGGAGACGCCGATGAAGGCGCGGCGCACGCGGCCGAAGCGGATGATTTCCGAAATGACGAAATTGGCGGTGTTGGAGGCGACCGCGAAGGCAATGCCTTGCGCACCGTGGATCATGGCAGTGTTGACGCCGATGACCTCGCCGGCCGACGACACCAGCGGGCCGCCGGAATTGCCGGGGTTGAGCGCGGCATCGGTCTGGATGACGTCGTCGATCAGCCTGCCGGTCGAAGCACGCATCGAGCGGCCGAGCGCGGAGACGACGCCTGATGTGACCGTCCATTCGAAGCCGAGCGGATTGCCGATGGCGATGGCGATCTGGCCGCGCCGCAGCCGCTTGGAATCGCCGAGCGGCGCGACATCGGCGAAGCTGCCATCGGCGCGCACCAGCGCAATGTCGGTGTCGGGATCGCGGCCCAGCACGCGGCCCTCGCTGGAGGCACCGTCCGGCATCGAGACGCGGACCGTCTTGGCGTCACCGACGACATGGAAATTGGTGACGACCAGCCCGTCCGGTGCGATGACGAAGCCGGAGCCGTGGCCGCCCTGGCCGCCAATGCGCTCGATGCGGCAGACGGCCGGACCGATGCGGTCGACCGCATCCGCCACGGTCATGGAATAGGCGTCCAGCAAGGTGTCGTCGGATTCGAATTTGGCGGCGGCGAGGGCCATGGAAGGGCTCCGTGTTTTCAGGCTTGATCGTGACTATATGTGCGGAGCGGCCGGAACCGCCGCGACCTGACCAGATGGCCAGTCAAACCAGCAACTAGCCGTCAGGCGAGTACCTCCGGGCGCGCTGCCGAGCGATATCTGGGGCATGAGAAAACCCAGGAGGTATTCATGAGCGACTTCAATCTGAATGCATTTTCGCAAGCCATCGCCGATCTCGCTGCCAAGGCGGCGCCGGCAACGGCTGGTTTCGCCACCCATCATCACCGCACGGCAAGCGCCTTCCATTGGCGCGACGGCTATTTCGTCACCGCCGAGGAGGCTGTCGAGGCCGGCGAGGAGATCGAGTTGACGCTGGCTTCGGGCGAGACGGCGAAGGCCGAGCTGGTCGGCCGCGATCCTTCGACGGGTGTCGCCCTACTGAAACCGGCAGGTGCTGTTGACGCCGCGCCGCTGGCTAAGGCTGACGCGGTACGGCCCGGCAACATCGCCATTGCCATCGGCAACAGCCAGGGCTCGGCGCTGGCGGTGTCGGGCTCGGTCGGCGAAGTCGGTCCGGCCTGGCGCTCGATGCGCGGCGGCGCCATCGACCGGCGCATTAATCTCGCCGTCGGCGCCGGCGGCCGCTTCGAAGGCGGCCCGGTGCTCGACGCCAAGGGTGCGCTGATCGGCATGCTGTTGTTTGGGCCGCGTGGCCGCGCACTCGTCATGCCTTACGAGACGATCGAACGCGCGGTGGCGACGCTGCGCGAAAAGGGCCATGTCGCACGCGGCTATCTCGGCGCCGGCCTGCATCCGGTGCATGACCGCGATGCGCGCGGCGCGATGGTGATGAGCCTCGACGACAACGGCCCGGCCAAGGCCGCCGGCCTGTCGCTGGGCGATATCATCGTGGCGTGGAACGGCGAGGCCGTGCATGGCCCGCGCGACCTGATCCGCCGGCTCGGGCCGGACAGTGCCGGGGTTTCGGTGACGCTTGGCGTGGTGCGTGGCGGCGAACAGCGCGATGTCGCGCTCACGATCGGCGAGAAGCCGTTGAGCTGAGAGGGTTGATGGAAAGCGACACGCTGACAAGGCCTGATGTGGCTGGGCCGGAAGTGGCAACCAGCGAACGCCAGCTCGTGGTGCTGATCGCACTGCGCGATGCCGCGCGCGCCGAGCGTTTGTCGGCTTCGCTTGCCATGGCGGAAGACCTGCTGCCGGTCGTGGCCGGTGGCGGGGTCGCCGATGTCGCCATCGTCGATGACGCTGTTGCCAACAGCGCGGCCTGGATCGATCGGGTGAGGGCTGGCCATACTCCGCCCCCACAAGTTCTGCTCTCCGTACGTGCTATCCGGCCAGAAGGCCGGGTGTTTGCGGTGCTGCCGTTGAGCGCGGATGCAACTCTGATCGCGGCCGCCGTCAGACTGGCGGCGGCCGGCTACCGGGTGTCCGGCGAAGGCCGTTCGACGCCGGATCGCCATGGCGATTTCGATCGCGGTGAGGCGGCCAATGGGGCTGGAAGCCACAGTGGGCTGTTCGGCGAGGAACCGCTCGATGATGGCGTCGCCACCCGGCCCACGCTGTCGCCGCGCGAGGCGGAAGTGCTGGCGCTGCTGGCCGAAGGCGCGCCCAACAAGGTGATCGCACGGCGGCTGAACATTTCCGTGCACACGGCGAAATTCCACGTCGCCGCGATCCTGATCAAGCTCGGGGCCGCCAACCGCACGGACGCCATTGCGATTGCGATGCGGCAGGGGCTGGTGCTGGTTTAGCCTACGCTGCGTAACCCACATCCAGGCATCCCGGGCCTTGCGCTACGGTCGCCTGCCGCGCAAAGGTTCGCGCCTGCCATGCTGCAAGGGAGGCGCAAGGAAATGTCGCTCAAGGGAAAGACGCTGTTCATCTCCGGTGGGTCGCGCGGCATCGGGCTGGCGATTGCGCTGCGGGCGGCGCGCGACGGCGCCAATGTGACGATCGCCGCCAAGACCGCCGAGCCGCATCCGAAGCTACCGGGCACAATCTACACCGCCGCTGAAGAGATCGAGCAGGCGGGCGGCAAGGCCTTGCCCATGCTGTGCGACATCCGCGAAGAAGCGCAGGTCGCCGAGGCGGTCGCGATAACTGTCGAGAAGTTCGGCGGCATCGACATCTGCGTCAACAATGCCAGCGCCATCCAGCTCACCGGCACGCTTGAGACCGACATGAAGCGCTACGATCTGATGCACCAGATCAACACGCGCGGCACCTTCCTGGTGTCCAAAATGTGCATTCCGCACCTGAAGTTGGCGCAAAATCCTCACATCCTGAATCTGGCGCCGCCGCTCGACATGAAGGCCAAGTGGTTCAAGAACCATGTCGCCTACACCATGGCCAAGTTCGGCATGTCGATGTGCACGCTGGGCATGAGCGCGGAGTTCGCCAAGGACGGCATCGCGGTCAATTCGCTGTGGCCGATCTCGACCATCGATACGGCGGCGGTGCGTAATCTTCTGGGCGGCGCCACGGTTGCGGCGATGAGCCGGTCGCCCGACATCATGGCCGATGCCGCGCATGCCATCTTCATGCGGCCGTCGCGCGAAACAACAGGCAATTTCTACATCGACGAGGAGGTGCTGCGCGCCGAGGGCGTCAGCGACTTTTCGGTCTATTCGCCGGGTGCGACAGGGCCGCTGGCAGGCGACTTTTTTGTGCCGGATGAGGTGTTCGCGCGGACGGACAGCAAGATCAAGAATATCTATTGACGGGGATCCGGCTGCGGCCGTTTCATTTCGATAAATGCGTCGAAATCGAACGGCTCCGGCTCGCCCGATTCATCACCTTCGTCGATTGCTAGACGAAGCCGCTCGATCTTCGAAAGATTTTCCTCTTCCATCGCCTCACACCTCATCCTTCTTGCCTTTGCTCAGGCCCATCAGCCGGTCGATATAGGCCAGCATCAGCGCCGAGACGACGAAGGCGAGGTGGATGATGGTCAGCCACATCAGCTGGTCGGTGGTGTAGGAGGACGAGTTCAGAAACACTTGCAAGAGGTGGATGGACGAGATGGCGACGATGGTCGAGGCGACCTTGACCTTCAGCGAACCGACATCGATCGTGCCCAGCCAATGGACGCCACCATCCTGGTCGTCGAAGCGGCTGACGAAGTTCTCGTAGCCTGAGATGATGACCATCACCACCAGCGAAGCAACCAGTGCGGCATCGATCAGGCCGAGCATCTTCAGGATGGTGTCGGTGTCGCCGAGCGTGAAGGCCACGGTGACGAACTCGTAGAGCTTCTTGCCGAAGGACAGCGCATAGATGGCCAGCGCCACGCCCAGCCCGAGATAGAAGACGACCAGCAGCCAGCGCGAGGCGAGAATGATCGATTCGATGGCGAGTTCGAGACGCTTCATGAAGTGGTTCCGGTTGTTTGCTAGATCAGTTCACCGTTCTACGGAAACGGCGAAATGCTCTAACCCTTTGTTTTGATGCAATTCCGGACGGAAAACCGCACACACTTTTCCTGGAATTGCTCCGGTCGGTGATCAGACCGTATTTCGGCCACGCCGACGCTTTTTGCAAGACAGCAAAAAACCCCGCCGGAGGGGGCCGGCGGGGCTCAATGCATCCCGCTGGAGTCGGGATGGGGCAGGGAACGCCCAGACCAGAATCTGGGGTGTGCGAGCCCGCGATTCAATGAGCCGGCTCTAGTGCCCGTACAAATCTTGTTGACCCTGGGCATGTGGTCCGCACTCCGTCCCACCCCGGTTGACCGGGATGGGACTTGCTTGCCGACTTGATTCCAGAAGCCACTTCAAGGCTCTGGAAAGCCAAGTCAATTGTTGCTGGCGACAGGCGCCACCAGCGAGGTGATGCGTCGGATGGCGACGCGCCGGTTCTCGCGGTTGGGCGCCGACGTGTTGACCTTCAGATACTCCTCGCCATAGCCCTGCGTTGTCAGGTTCTCCGGCGGGATGCCGAAGGCATTGGTCAGCGCTTCGGCAACCGCTTCGGCGCGGCGGTCCGACAGAGCAAGGTTCGCTTCCGGCGTGCCGACGGCGTCGGTGTGGCCCTCGATCAGGAAGGTCTCGGCCGGGTTCTTCTTGAGCAGTTTCTCCATGGCGTTGGCAACGCCCTCGAGCTTCTGCACCTCGGTGTCGGAGATCGAGGAGGAGCCGAATTCGAAGTTCAGCGTGTCGAGGTCGACGCGGCGTGCAATGTCGCGCACGCGGGCCGAACGCTTGACCTCGTCGATCGAATAGAGACGCTGGACCCTCTCCACCGGCGGCTGGTCGAGGAAGGTGTAGTAGTCGTCATCGCTTTCGACATCCTCGGAATCGAGGATGTACTGCCGGCGCGGAATGTTGAGCCGCATCGGCGGCAGGTCATCGCCGGGATCGCGCCAGTCGCCCTCATCCTGATAGTCCCGCTCGTCGACATAGCTCAGCACATATTCGCGCCCATCCGGAGTGATGCGCGAACGCTGGATGACATCGCCGTAACGGTTGCGGATGGTGACGATCTGGACGCCATTGTCGCGCTGGATCGTCTCGCGTCTACGGCCTTGCGACAGATCCTCGTAATAGACGTCCTTGGCGCCGCGGTTCATGCGCGGGGCGTCATTGCTCTGGACGATCGTCTGGCCGCCGAGTTGGATGATGACGCGGTCGCCGATCTCCTTGAGCACGTCAACGCCCTTCGGACGACGGCGGTCGCGGATGTTCTCGTCAGGCGCCCGGTCGAGGCGCTTGCCCTTTTCTTCCGTTACCGGGACGAGCTTTTCAGGCTTGATCTCCTGCTGGGCTGCCTTGTCGTCGGTTGGAGGCGGACCCTGGTCGACAGGAGCGACCACGGGCTTCTGGCCCTGGTCGCCGCCTTGCTGGGCGTTCTGGCCACCATCTTGCTGCTGGCCGTTCTGGCCGGCCTTGTCGCCATGCTTACGGCCGCCAGCCTTGCGTTCGGCATCCTTCTGGCTGTCGAGGATGGGGGCGGCGTTCTTGTCGGCGGGTGCTTCGCCCTGCACGGGGTTTTCACCCTGGACAGGCGCGGCCTTGCCGTTGGCGGGCTGTTCACCTGTCGCCGGCTGCTTGCCTGTCTGCGGCTGTTCGCCATTGGCAGGTTGCTCGCCCGTGGCCGGTTGCTCACCGTTGGCAGGCTGTTCACCCGTCGGCTTCTTGCCGTGCTTCTTTGTCTTGTCCTGGGGCTGCTCGCCTTGGACAGCCGGCTGTTCGCCGGCAGGCGCCGGTTCAACCTTGGGCGTCGTTGCTTCGCCGGCAGGGGCTTCCTTCGGCGTCGGAGCGGCTTCTGGCGTTACTGCCGGGGCCTGCTCGGCAGGCGCCGCTTTCTGCTGGTCCTGCTTGTGTTTCTTGCCGGGCTTGGTCGGCTGGTTGTCGTTGGCGGGTTCAGCCTGGCCAGCAGGGGCCTCGCCGGCGGGTGCCTGCTCGATCTGCTGTTGCTGCTGATCGCGCTTCTTCTTGCGCGGCTGCTGCTGGTCGGTTGCGGGAGCGGCTTCGCCGGCGGGTGCCTGCTCGATCTGCTGCTGCTGGTCGCGCTTCTTCTTGCGCGGCTGCTGTTGGTCGGTTGCGGGGGCGGCTTCGCCGGCGGGTGCCTGCTCGATCTGCTGTTGCTGCTGATCGCGCTTCTTCTTGCGCGGCTGCTGCTGGTCGGTTGCGGGAGCGGCTTCGCCGGCGGGTGCCTGCTCGGTTTGCTGCTGCTGGTTGTGCTTCTTGCGGGGTTGCTGTTCCGGCTGCGCCTGCTGGTCGGCGGGGGCTTGCTCGGTCTGCTGCTGCTGCTGGTCACGCTTCTTGCGCGGCTGCTGCTCACCTTGCGCCGGTTGCTCGGCCTGGGCGGGCTGCTCCTGCTTTTTCTTCCCTTGCTTCTGTGCGCAGGCTTCGGCTGATTCGCCCTCGGCGCAAGCGGCTTGCGCCAAAGTGAACGGGGCTGACGTACGCTGGGCCGGGCCGAATGCGGCATTGCCTTGCAGCGGGTACGCGCCCAACGGCGCGGATGCCATCAACAGGCCAAGTGCGGTGCCTGCCAGAATCCGTGGTTGGCGTTTCATCGAAAACTCTCCTTGTGGGGTCCCATCCTTGCCGAAACCGATCTTAGCCCGATTGGTTCCAGTTTTGCAGCGATAGAAGCCCTACAGGGCGATTGGCCGGCCTTTTGAAGGCAACTTCGTGTCATTCGGCCGGGTTGCGGCCGCATTTCAACCGTTGCCGTGCTTGACCTCGGCGGCGACCGGGGCCACATCCCCAGGATGGAAACGCCATTCTGGAAAACAAAGACGCTGGAAGCGATGAGCCCGGCCGAATGGGAATCGCTTTGCGACGGCTGCGGCAAGTGCTGCCTGTCGAAGCTCGAGGACGAGGATACGGGCGAGATCTACTGGACCAGCGTCGGCTGCCGGTTGTTCGACGCACAAACCTGCCGCTGCTCCGACTACGCCAACCGGCTGGCGCGTGTCCCCGATTGCGTCGGGCTGACGCCGCAGAATGTGCGCACCATCAGCTGGCTGCCCAGCACCTGCGCCTACCGGCTGGTGGCCGAGGGCCGCGACCTCTATTGGTGGCATCGGCTGGTGTCGGGCAGCGCCGAGACCGTGCACGAGGCCGGCATTTCTATGCGCGGCCGGGTCAAGGCGAGCGAGACCGAGCTGGCCGAGCCTGAGGATTATTTTGATTATATGCTGGACGACGAGCCGTAAGGCCCGTGTCCGCACAGTTCCGGAACAAGGAACCGGGCAAGATTTTTTGGGGACGCATTCTTCGAAACCTGGCGAAGATTTCCTTTTCCCGCCACATGAACCGCAGATGAACGGCGAGTTCGTAAACAGTTCAGACAGGCTGATGCATTCTCCCATCATCGGTTTCACGAGGACGGGCGCAAGCCCGCAACAAGGAGAGAACCATGTACAACAAGATCAAGACGGCGGCCCTCTCGGCCCTGGTCGGCCTCGGCACGCTGGCGGCCATTCCCGCCCATGCCGACAGCCTCTATCTCGGCTTTGGCAACAACCAGGATCCTCGCTTCGGCGTCTATGCCGGCGACGACGGTTATCGGCATCGCCGCGACGAACGCCGCAACGACTGGCGCGGTGACGGCTGGCGCCGCGGCTGTTCGCCGGATCGCGCCCTCGACAAGGCCGAGCGCATGGGCCTCTACCGCGCCCGCATCGTCGACGTCAGCCGCCGCACGGTCAAGGTCATGGGCCGCCAGGACGGCGACCGCGTGGTCATCGTGTTCGCCAACGAGCGCGGTTGCCCGGTTATCTATCGCTGAGGTTGCGGCATAACCCTCTGGGAGGGTTAGCGCGGCATAACCCTCTGCGAGGGTTAGCCGGGAGACACGACCTTCTTTGAAGGTCGGTAGCGGCATGATCCTCTGCGAGGATCAGCCGGGACTAGCGGAGCCCCTGTCCCATCGGACGGGCGTGGCTCGAAAAACCCCGCGGGAGCGATCCTGCGGGGTTTTTCATGTCCGGTATTTGCCGTTGGGTCCATGCGTGGCCGGGCAAGGCTCGGCCACGCATCATCCGGGCTGCCTACTTCAGTTCGAAGGTGACGGTGACCTGGACGTTGTAGGCGTTTTCGCCAGCTTGCGTCGGCACTGCCGCACCCGCGGCGGCGTCGAAGGCCTTGGCGTTGATCGCCATCGGCGGCGGAGCAATGTTCTGGTCGGAAATCTCCAGGACCCGGCCAATGCTCACGCCGGCGGCTTCCGCAAGCGTCTTGGCCTTGGCGATTGCGCTGGCCACCGCTTTCTTGCGGGCCGCGTCGATGGTCGCCGCCGGGTTGTCATTGGTGAAGGAGATGCCGCCGCCCTGGTTGACGCCGAGCGACACGGCCTTGTCGAGGATCTCGCCGGTCTTGTCGATGTCGCGCACCCGCACGGCAAGCGTGTTGGTCACTTGGTAGGCGACAAGCTCGGCCTCCTGGCTGCCATCGGGCTTGTTGGTGTAGTTGTAACGCGGGTTGATCTGGATGCCCGCGGTCTGCAGGTCGCGATCCTTGATGCCGGCCGCCTTCATGGCCGCGATCACGGCGGCCATGGCGTCGTTGTTGGCGTCGAGCGCCGCACGCGCCGTCTTGGCTTCGCGCATCACGCTGAGCGACAGCAACGCCAGGTCGGGAGGGACGGTCGCTTCGCCTTCACCCGAAACAATGATGCGGGCGGGCGTCGGCGAATCGGCGGCTCCAGCCATCGCCGGAAAAGCGATTGCAGCGGCGAGCGCGAGGGGCAAAAGGTGTTTGGTCATGAAAATCTCCTTGGTCTGCGATCCAGTCGCCAAGGTCGCGTAGAGCGCGATTATGGGTTGATTTGGGCGATCCGCGAAAGCCTGTCGGGAAAGCCTTGTGCCGCGATGCGAAAAACATTAATCCAGCCCGCGTGGGGCCTGTAGCTCAATGGTTAGAGCCGGCGGCTCATAACCGCTTGGTTGGGGGTTCGAGTCCCTCCGGGCCCACCATTATCGTTATTTATCAATGCTTTATGAGGTGGTTCGCCACGAGGTTCGCCAACAGGTTCGCCAAGCATCGGCTTGCGCGTCACGAGGCGTACGACTCGATCCATCCCCTGGACCGCCAGCCGAACCTGCGATGCCTCGCGCGAATAGAGCTCCGCATGATCGATATCGTCGTGACCGAGCACGTCCATGAGCTGCCGGGTCGAGGCTTCGGCCTCCGCCAGATAAACACCAAGAGACTTCCTTAAGCCATGGAGGGTCAGGCCCTTCGGCAGGCCCGCAAGCTTGCCCCAGTGCGCCATCATTCCAGTCAGCGACTTGGCGGAGAATGGGTCGCCGTAACCATTGATCAGGACAGTCTCGCCGCGCCTGTCGGCCGCATCCAGGATCTCAGACAGCATCGGCGTGACCGGCACAAAAAGCCGTTTGCCACCTGTTCGTCCCTTGTTCTTGGCCTGAACGATATCAAACCCGTCGAAGTGACCGCCTCGTCCCGGTCATTCCGAACCGACGTTCGATCTCCTAAAAGGCGGACGTTGCCATGAGATTTCTGGCTTCGATCACCGAATGTCCCCTTGCGACGAGAGCCTGGAATTTTTCCCGCATACGGATATGAAGGCCTGGGTCTCTGCGAAGTGCTTTCGGTACCTCATTCCCATGACGAAATGCTGTCCGGGTAGCGCCGCCATCTGAATTGCGCCACTCAAGATGAGGGTCAGGAATGAAATCAAACCTGTTCGGCGCAGGCACTAGCTGGGGCGTAAGACAAATCCATTGATTTCCAATCATGGCAGCTTGCTCACCGCAATTTCGGTGACATTCGGTCGTTGATGATGTGGGGGAGCCAGTCTTTCTTTTCAGATATTTGCCGTAACGCCACCGTTCCGGTGCCGGTGCTGCGCCTCTGATGCTTCCATTCCAAGCAATATCTGATCGGACGTTCCTATGATGTTGTCGTCCATGCCAGCCTAGTTGAACGCGACGAACTCCCGCTTGCGGTCTTCCCTCGACGTGCAGGGATACGCTCAAGTGCCCAAGGCATACCAAAGCTGTGCATACAGGTGTTCGCTGCAATGCTCAGGGATTGGGGTGTTGCAAAGAGGCCGGCCCTGACGCACAACGAATGGGCGAGTAGCCCAGTTATATGGAAGGTATCCGCATATCTGAGGTCAGCATTAACGCAGATGTGACTTGGCCCGCGCAGCATAAGCCGCTTATGTCCTTCCGTCAGCGTCTCCTAATGCTGATCCCTCCCGCTCGGTGCCGAGGCTAGTCTCATTTGGTGGTGGCGTCGATCACGTAAATTGTCGAACTAAGGTTGTGATATTGGCTGATCACGCGGATAGTTTCGTCGCCTATTGGTCCCGTTGGCGGTGCGCACTTCTTGCGGTCGGTTCTTCAGCTTTTGTTGTCGGAGGGCTGTGGATGGTTGGCGCCTTTGGCAATGCGCCTACCCCAACTATCCAATACCCTCATCTGATAATACTTAGTGCCGGCTGGATGGGTTTGGTATTTGGTCCGCTTGCGGCGGTGAAATGGATTTCAAAATTGTTCGGGTCGGCGGAGCAATTGCGTGTCGATGCGGCGGGTATTCGCTATACGCCTTGGTCCGACAAAGCTATACCGTGGTCGGAGATCGCAGGCGTAACGACCTGGTCACGAAATGCGCTCAAGCGAATTGTCTTGCATCTACGCCGTCCCAATGACTTTCCCGGCAAAGGGTTATCGGCTCGCTTGGCCAGAAACCTTACCGGAGGCAATGGTTCCATAACCATTCTAATGACCGGCACGGACCGCAGCTACTATGAAGCCATGTCAGCGATCGAGCGTTACAGGCAGCCGAGCCAACTCTCCGTTTCTCCTTTGGCTCCCCAATCAGTCGAGAAGCGGGCGGGCTAAACCGCCAATCTCTGCCGTTCGCATTTACGGGCTCACAGCTTACTTTTTTGCTGGTGGCTCCAACTTGATGAGATGTCAGCGATGTCCGGACAAAGCGATAGAGGAAAAGCGAGCCAAGCGTCGAGATGCCCAGATCGAATGGATCGAGGTCCTGATAGCAGGCCCGATCGCAGCGCTCGGCTGTCTGATCTGGTGGTGGCGTCGGTCAAGCAAATTATCGAGGCGGCAGGGGATTAAATGCACAGACGTTGCTTAGCCACGATCGCAGCACTGGCGTTGTCAACCGGTGCCGCAGGCGCGCTTGATCAAAAGCAGATCGTTTCAGGTTGTGGGCAAATCGCGCGGTTAGCCGAAGGGACGATGCGTGCAAGGCAGAGCGGCAAACCTATGCAGGCGTTGCTCGGAGCGGAGCGGGCAAAGCTAAGTCCAAGCGTCGCGGAATTCGGGAGCATATTGGCGAACAAGGCATACGAGACGCCTCAATTTTCGGATGCAATTTCCCAAGGCATAGCAATCAACTACTTCCGAGATTTTTGGCATCACGATTGCTTGGTCAACCACTTGCCAAGGCAATGAGCGATTAGATGTGGAACAGGTCGAGACGTATCAGGCCTGCGGATACTTGGCGCGTCAGGCGAATGGCCATCGGTGTCGTGCTTGGCTTCGTTTGTGCCGCCGAGATCCGTGCGTTCGATTTTTGGCCTATCGAATTGGCCCCGGATTTGCGGGGATTTCTTGACCTTTTGGGAACCCCTCTGCTCCTGCTCGTTGCCTTGATAGTGATGCTAGCGTGGCTCGTTGCTGTACTCATTTCCTTATACCGCCGCCAATTTCGTCTGATGGCGAGCAGTGTTGTCTCAATCGTCGTCGTGCCGATTTGCATCTTGACCGCACTCAAGGCGCCGATATTCGACCCTTGGCTTTGGTATGTCATTCTAAATGAATCGCGGTTTAATACCGTGGGAATGGATGCGGTGCATACTCAGACGATTGTCGAAGATCGCGATGTCGACAGGCCTATCTGGATTAAACCAAAGTCATTTCATCGATATAATTTACAGTATAAGAAATATTGATGGCCAGAGGACGGATAGCTCATTTACTGCACATCTCTATGGAAATTTTTACAGGCGTGACGAACTCGATTAAAGAGTCGTTTCGAAACTGCGCCATTGTCGCTTCAGACCAAGTCGATACCTCTCAGGTTCAATTCGTGTCCCCGCAACCAATTCTATCATAAATCAATAACCGTCCCGGTCTAACCGGGGCGGTTTTTGCGCTTTTGGTAATTGGAGATCCGAATTCGAATGGCAGAAGGCTATGGGTCGGCGGCGTGCGCCCGGCCCCCGTCCGGGATTGCCTCAATCGCCGGGCGACCAAGCTTGCGAATGTTGACCACGCCGCTGCAGACTCGCCACCGGTGAGACTTTCGGCCTCAATGCGTGCGAGTTAGAGGCGTTTGATTGCCGTATTCACCTGCAATGTCTTCGCACGTTCGTCGGCAAGAATGCCTCCGCCGGCGGATGTCGCAGCGCCGCGTTCCCGAAGAGGTTCACAATAGCGCTGGGTCGACTCAACTAATACGTAGCGGCCACGTTCTGCCGGTATGAGAACCCCCGCTGTCGCCACGTGTCGAGCGTGCGCTAGGTGACACCGAACAGGTCAGCTAGTTCTCGGCTGGAGCAGGTCTCAGGGAAGTAATGGGCAGCGGACGACGCGACTTTTTTCATGCACAACTCCAACAACAGCGCCATGCAATTGAATCATTAAGGAGATTCTACATCAACCGGTGGTGGGCGATCCTCGCTGATCTTGAATACGTATTTCACTCTGAAGGCGTTGTACTCGTCGGAAGCGCCTTCAAAAGCGATTCGCTTTCCTCCACTGTAGGTGTCAACCACGTGGATCCCATCGACGGCAAAGACATGCGTATCGGTTTTCTGTTCGTTTTCGCCCGGGGCCGCCGCTCTTCAGTTATTATCTACTTTGGCTCCTGAGGCAAAAGGCATTCAGCGTTCGCAACGATGACGAAAATGTCGAGAATCGGCACTGGCTCGCGACTGACCTTTGCCAGACGTTCGAGGGGTGCGGCGTCGTCGATGACCTGGTTATGGAGGCGCTCAACAGGCTTTATGACCGCCGGCTGATTGAGGCAGTCGATCCGAACGCAAAAGATGTAAGCATCGCAGACCGAATATCGATAAAAAGAGAGCGGAATGGCTCACCTCGAGCTCATTCTCAATTCCCAAGTTTATGTTGAACAAATGGCCTTGGTCACCGGCATGGCCGAGCTATATCCGCTTGATGAGATTAGGAAGAGCCTTACGGCTGGAAACTTCCCGGAAGTCCGCGAAACCTTCCTTTCTTACATTTTGAAAATCGACCGCGGCCGTCTAGGTGTGCCGGTGAACTCGATGTATGCCGAGATAGCAAAGACTCGCGCGCAAATCGAAGCAATGACGGCGATCGGCCGCCGGCCGTGGAAAAACCGCCTAGCGATATAGAATTCACCAGCAAGATCTTATCTTGGGCCGGCGACCGTATTAACGGTGCCTGCAGCAGAGAAATAGGAATAGGATACTGAACTCGAGCCAAGGCGCAGCACCACTTTCGTTTAGCGCTAGGGTGGTCGCCTTGGACGACTTGTCGCCCTAAGACGGAACGTCGAAATAGGCCCCGCCGCGGCGCTCGCACTCGACCTCACTGTGGCGTTCGCGAACTTCCCAGAAGTACCAGGTCCTGCGATCGGCCACATTGTAGGTTAGTGGTACAGATGGCCATTACTAGGCTTTGGGGGGGCACCGATGGATTTGGGGCAGTGGCACTACTTCCTCTCGCTTGAGCGGGACTTCGAGAGGACGCTCGACTATGTCGAATTGGCCGAGGAAAACCATCAAGCCTACTCTAATGAATACGCGAAGCTTCTGCTTCTCGTCGGCAGCGAGATCGACATTGTGGCCAAAATCCTTTGCAAGGACATCAACGCCGCATCGACCGCCAGCAACATCCTGCACTATCAGACCGAGATCTGCACTCGCTTTGCTGCAATGCACACAATAGAGATAGACATTCCGCGGTATCGAATGAGCGTCTTGCCTTGGCTTGATTGGGGGAACACACCGCCAAGCAGCCCTGGTTGGTGGCGGTCCTATAACAACGTAAAGCATGGCCGCGACTCCAATTTCAATGAAGCGAGCCAGGGCAACGTCACCGCCGCCTTATGTGGCCTCTTGGCGCTTCACTTGTACATCCACAGAGACACGGAACACCTTCAACCGTATCCGAAGCTATTGGAGTTTGCGTTTCCTCAAACTCTGGTGGCCCGAGGTAGTGGGAAAACGCTGCCAGGTGTTTAGCGCAGTCAGGCTGCGAGGTTCATCCTCGTCAGGAAACGCTATCACTACGCGTACTCTGTTAGCAGGTCTTTTAGGCCGCGCGGTCCAACTCCAGGCATCGAGTTTGGTATAAGCCAAGCACCCCAATCACCTCGAAGTGACCTCGCGCGCCACGCGCTCGCCGAAATGCAGGAAACTTTCGTCATTCAGCCCCGCCATTCGCGCTTGATCGAGGCGAGCTTCTGATCGACCTTGATGTCGGTGATCCCGGAATCTTGATCTATCCCGCGGCCCCGTTCGCGCCGATCGAGATCGAGATGAAGGGCCGGCTCGCAGCGCTGCTCGGCGAGGACGTTGTGATCCCGCCGGCAGGCCGAAAGTTGGCTATTGGAATGGTAGCGGGAGAGCGCTACATCGCTAGACCCACTATCGAAGAAGCACTCTTCTGCTATCAGCGACGCTCAGCATAGTGCGTAAACGTCGCCGAAGATCGCCTGGAATTTGGTGGCTAGGCTCACGGTCTCGATTGGCTACCTGCCAATGACGGCGAATCCGACGTCGACGCACCAAACCTCCAGCCGAGTTGCGCGGTATTGCGAGCGAGGAAGGGCTACGCGCCTTTAAAGCTAAGTGCTTGTTTTATTGTCGACCGTTACCAGGCGCTCATACGTTGGCTTACGGCCCCCTGCGGGGAGCAGCAAGCCGTTCACGGTTGGTTGGAGCGGATCTAGATCCGAGTTTAAACCGGCAATTGGCTTTGTGACACTTTGTCGGAGCAGCGGCGAGATTTGGGGTGCATTAGGCTGCCTACGACGTTCGTATCTAGCGTGGAACAACGGCTCCCCGGGCCGGGCTACAGGAGCCAAATCGAACCGAGGGGAGACCCCAATTATCTCAACGATACCAACGGTTTGCGCCGTATCCCTCTGCTGACCACATTTCGCTCTTGTGGACCTCTTGCGGTGCGAATGTGTACCGCGAGGCCAAGATAGTTGAGCGTCAGACAGGCGCAAGTAGTATCCGTCGTCCGATAAACAAATGCGGGTCTGTGTTGCCGGCCGTGAAGCTACCGTTGGCGGGAGGCGGTTAGAGCTTTGGGACCGAGGTGATTAAGCCACGCACAACAACCTTGTCGTCCACTTCAATCTTGCAAACCGCCTCAAATCTTTCTCCGGGCCAATTCCGGTCTTTCATGAAGGCGGAGACATGCTGTTGTTCGTCTTCAATAGGTGGACGGCAGAATGACCATGCATCTTCGAGGTAGAAGGGAACCTTCTGCGGAAATCCCAAATAGCGTCTGGTTGTTTTCTCGTCCGGAACATCGACCAAAATAGCGCGAAGTCCGGTCTTGTAGGAAAGTGAGAAGGCCCCCTCGGGCATGTCAGGCCGTGTAAAATATCCGGCCCGGTTGGTGTCATAAACACCGTAGAACACACACCCAATGAATGCAGCAAGCACGGCCCGCTTAACCCAAGTCCACATATGGCCCCCTCCGCTCGCGCAAAATCAGTCCGCCGGCTCCGGCGTTGACCTTGAGCCTGTCATCCGCGCCGATATCGGATTGAGTTGCCGCTATTTCTTGGAGCCCGCGCTGCTGGTCGGTCTGGATGCCGGCCGCTTTGACCCGGTTGCTCCGTTCTGGATAATAACCTTTGCCGGGCGGGCTGTGGCGATAACTGGCTTTTTCATGGCGCGGCTTCACTTTTCGGCTTTGAGGGGTCGCTTGGTTTGAGAACTGGTAGGGTACTCGGCCGCGTCACGGGCGGCTTCGCTCCCGTTATCCCATCTTGCATTGGCGAAGAGCCCGAAACGGCTGGCGGAAGTTGAATGGCTGTCCCGCCGGAGGCATCCGGGTTGTTCGTGGCGTCGTTTGTAGCGGGCGGACCAATTCTGGTCGCAGCATTGGGTATAGCCTCAACCGTCGATGCAGCTAGTGCGTTCTCGAACGCGAACAACAAGAGGCAGAAGACGCCAGCAATAAACGCAACAACTGCACCGCCGGTTAACTTGATGGTCCAGGTTCGCGCCCAATTTCGGCCGATGGCAGGCGCTCCTATCTTTTCAGCATCCAATTCGTCCATATCAATCTCAATTGACTTAGCCCCAACCCAGTACGAAACCAGATTGCACACGATAGCGACCACAAAAAAAGCCATGCCAGCACCATGGGCACGACGCCCGCAGGATTGTCCCGGTTCACGAAGGTCGTGAAAAGGACTATGGAGAGCCCGATCCCGCTGCTGCTCAAGGTTAATACCGCTTTGTCGAGCGAGCCAAGTTGTTCAATCCGTAAGCGATCAAGTTCCCCCCGGTACTTGAGGTAGTCGTCATGAAGTTTGTCCTGACGCTCCTGATCGGCCCTAGCGGGGTTCTTGTCTGTCGCGTTCTTGACTGCCAAGCTTGATTTCCCTGTGGCGCTGGGCGCTACCGTACCATAGTCAGGCACCCTATTTTAGCGCCCAAGAGGCTTTGCGTCGGGTTGTCCACTGTAGGATTGTTCTCCTAGATGGGGCGAACTCGACAGCAGGTCGCGATGGATCGACGCAACAAGCCCAAGAAGTTGTCGAGCGGGAGGTGGAGTAGTTCATGAAGGCGGCCGAGGCGCTGCATCACAGCATCGTAAGTTCAACGAACGGCTTGCGGTTGCCGATGTCGCTTACGTGGGGACCAACCCACCGACGCTCACGACCGAAGATTGGTCAGACGCTTCACGCTGCCTCCAGGCGCAAGATCACCGAAGCTCGCGTACAGCGGCCGTCTCTTCGCAGGCTTCTGGCAGCAGATGAGGAAGACTGAACGGAGGCACATTAGGATCGGAGGGCAGTGGATTGGGGAACTCGACTACGGCCAAATGTTCCCCCGGCTCGCCTATGCCAAGGTCGGTGCTGTCCCTCCCGAGGGGAGCCCATACGACCTTCCGGGAACGGAAGAGTTCACCGACGAGCAGAGACGTGCGCTGAAGAGTGGCTTCAACGCTTTCCTGTTCAAGGCCACGACTATGCGTAAGTGGCACCCGGACATAGAGCAAGGGCTGCCTACAGGGTGGACCGTGGGCCGGTTCAAGCAAGCCATGTTGAGGAAGCACCCGCTGCTGGCACCGGTCCTGAACTGTGGGATCGGCTATGATCTGATGTACAGCGAGAGCGAAATCCTATGCCGTGTGTTGGAAAGGACGTTGCTGGATGACTGCGCCGTTCTCCCCATCCACGATGCTGTCTTGTCGCCAATCACCAAGACGCAGGCCATCGCGGAGATCATGGCGGAGGAAGCAGAACGGGTGGCGGGAACTCGTATCAAGGTGGCTCTGAAGCGTAGCCACTAAGGGTGCTGGATATAGGGGAAGGGAGTGAGGGAGAGATGTCTTCTCACCCCTGACAACCTTTCACTCCACCCATCTATCTTCCATTGTGGGACCGGTAAGACGCCCGTCCGGATGTACGGCTTTCATTGGCCGGTTGGATCCCGATGGATTGAACTGGTGCCTCGCGGCAATCGCAGCCGCCTCATGGATTTGAGCCCCCTCAAACTCTAATCCTACGTATCATATTAGCGATGGCCAATCTGTCTGGACGCTTTAGCACTAGCTAATGGAACGCCTGCTGCTGTACAATATCGAATAAAAGGGGAGTTTCGTGGAGTGATCCTACGTAAGCCTTTCTTTTGCCCGTGATCGTTGCGGGTCAAGTGTGGTGGCTGTCACCGTCGCGATGTGAGGTGAAATTATGGGGCGTTTCACTCATCTTCTGACTGGATTTCTATTGTGGTTCGCGGCGTTTGTTGCGCCTCTGAATGCTGAAGACTATACCAAGCCAGGACCGTTTGCGGTTGGTCTCCAGAAGTTCACGTTTTCCGATACGTCCGGCAAGCATCCGATGGCAACCATGGTCTGGTATCCTGCCATTGGCCCAGCACCCGATCCCGCCGACGCAATCCTGAAGGTGGCGACAGATGCGCCTGCGGCGACAACTGGTCCCTATCCCCTGGTGGTCGTTATCCACGGGCTTTCAGGCACCGGCATGATGTTCGGCGCGGTGGGCGGGCACCTCGCATCCCATGGTTTCGTCGTCGCTGCAGCCGATTATGATACCGGGCCCTTGGACGACGGAGGTTCCTGGGAAGATCGACAGACGGTCTGGCTGCTCTACAATCGCCCGGCCAATGTGGTGCGGGTGATTGCCTATGTTGATAGGTTGAACGCTGCGGGTGGAAAGCTCGCCGGGGTCATCGACACCTCTCGCATCGGCGTCTGGGGATTGTCGACCGGTGGTACTACCGCGTTCCAGGCGGCGGGCGCACAAATCGACCTAAAGGCGCTAGCCGCCTTGATGCACAGCGATGAGTTTTCGGCGGCCTGAAGCGACGATTTGGTCGCGATGTGGGTGCATTTTGACAAGCCTGGGCGGGCGGCGGCGGTGATCCGTCGTGATGGCAGGCGGGGTTTGCAGGTTGCGGTCGGCGGGTTCGTTTCGGGGCGTCTGCGCCCCTGCGGTTATGTCGCGAGCCGCGGGATGCGGTCGAGGACGATGCGCAGAATACGCTGGTCGGGGCAGGATGTCGGCAGGTGCAGGCGGATTTGCGTTTTGATCTCGACCACCCGCGCGGCGATTTTGATGAGGCGCAATCGCAGCGTGTCGAATTGGGCGACGGCAAAGCTCGAGCGTTTCGGCATCGCAGCGCGCAGGCCCCACATTAGCCAGTAGGCGCCGGCATGCAGGAAGAGCCGGAACTGGTTGGCCGTCGCTCTTGTGCAGGATGTGCGGTCGGCGGCAAGATGCGTCTTCCAGGACTTGATGTGGTTCTCGGCTGCGCCGCGCCGGCAGTAGAGGTCCTCGTAGAGCGCCTTGGCCTTGCCACTGGTCAGATTGGTGACGATGAAGCGGGTGTCGGCTCCTTTGGCGCCGACCTCGACGCGGGCGATGATGCGCTCGACGCGGCTCCAACTGGCGGCGCCGTCAAAGAACTCCTTGAAGCGGCGGACCTTGTTCGATTTCGCCGACGCTTCAAAGCGCGCCGTCGTGCGGGCTTCCAGGTCCGCGACATGCTCGCGCAGCGTCGTGGTCGGCGCTACGCCGAGGATGAAGTCTACACCGTTGGCGCGGCACCAGTCGATGACCTGCGGACCGCAGTAGTGGCTGTCGGCCCGGATCAGGATCCGTGTGTTCGGCCAATTGCTCCGGATCGCCCGCACGAGGCGGCGCAGGTGGGGGCAGATCTCAGCCCCGCGCGGCCGCCTGGCCGGTCGCAGGATCGCGCTGACGAACCGGCCCGCACCGTCGAACACTACGATCGGCTGGAAGCCGTATTCGTCGTAATGCGCGTTGAACAGGCGCAATTGCTGGCCGCCATGTACGGCGTCAAACGTGTCGTCGATGTCGAGCACAATCCGCTTCGGCACCTGCCGGAAGGAAGCGCAATAGAGGTCGACCATCGCCCGCCCCATGGCGACCAGCTCCCGCACGCCGGGCAGGTTCTCCAGCCGGCACAGCGTCGATTGCGAGGCCAGATCCCGACCCGACGGCAGCGCATCCTGGGCCATCTTGAAGACCGGATCGGAGCGCAGCCGGTTGGCGTCGTTGCCATCCTCATAGCCGGCGGCGATCATCTTCATGCGAAAGCCGATCATGTCCGCCAGGCTGTGGACCACCTGGTCCGGGCAGCGCGGATCATCGATGCAACGCGCCAGACGGTCGGCCACCCGCAGTCGTTTTTCCACCTCGGCCAGCACCAGAACGCCACAGTTGGAGGACAACATGCCGCCGTCGAAACGGGCGACGACGGACTTGCCGCCCACTGATGACAAACCGCTCAGCGGCAGGGTAAGATCATTCATGGCGGGTGTGGTCTCCGGGAAATGATTCGGATCGGCCTTAGCAACCAAATCCTACGTCATTTCAACGGCTTGCGCCACATCCGCCAACCCGCCGTGAATTTTTCGGGCTAGATGCCTGGTGCGCTGCAAACAAAGAAGATACCAAAGCTTATGAAACCTGCCAATTCGTAGGCCACGAGCAAGCCATCGCAACGCATTACGGCGTTTCCGATCCGTTTGCCGCGCTGATGCCGCCCATTTGGGACACGCGCGTTTCGGCTCTCGTTGCCGCAGCTCCGGGCGGCGAACTGCACGCGTTTGGCGACAAAGGCATTGCGGCGGTCAAGCTGCCGACGCTGATAATGTTCGCTTCCGACGACACCGTTGTCTCGCCTAAATTCAACGCTTTGTGGGCGTATGACGGCATCGGCAGTCCAGATAAAGCGTTGGCCGTGTTTGATCATGGCGGGCACACGTTGTTCATGAATTCATGGATGCCCAACTTCCATGAGGCGACAGCACTGGCCACAGCGTTCTTTCTCGCCATCCTCAAAGGCAACCCCGCCGACAGGGCGGCGTCGATGCATGATGCGGCTTCGTTTCAAGGCCTAAGCTATCGGTCGACGTTACACTAGACGGGTGGATAGGCTGCCGCTGAACGGGGAAGAAAGCTTCGCCACGCGTCGCTGAAGGACTTTTGGGAGGCATGAGTAGCCCTACCGGCGCAGCACCTGTGAGGTGCCTGCCTACATCGCATCGGGTGGCGCGAAGAAGCAGTTTTCGTCTTCTTCCGTGGGATGTAGGCAGATGTGGAAGTTGCCATCCCCCGAGGGGATAACGACATCGTACGGCACGAAGTAGTGGTCCTGATGAGTGACTTTTTGATGGTCGCCCGGTCGTAGGATAACCACGAAGCCATCTGGCCGGGGCGTCACAGTGGAGCTGGGTATCTTCCCGCAGTCGCCAGTGACGGGATCGCCGTGGCAGCAAGCTGGGGGATAGCCCCAATTTCGGTCCGGGCCGTGGGCCAATGCCGCGCTTCCCTCAATTCCCGCAGCCGTGGCGATCACGCCTGCAAGGCACGTCACCTGTCTTATCCCGACCGCATGCATCGATTGGGGGCCGCCTCAACGGCAACTGATGTCGTCAAGGCCATCATACACCATTAGCCTTCACTAATATATGCTGGAAGTGCCCACCTGTTGGGTGTATCTTCCTCCTTATCGGCGGAGGGATGCCGAAATGCGGGGTTTATTCGCAAGCTTCCTAATCTTGGTATGTGCCGTCACAACAGCGAACGGCGGTGCGCTCCACGACGCGGCCAAGACAGGCGATCTCAAGGCAATCACGGCGGCGCTTGATGCTGGCGCCGACATCGAGGAGCAGGAGAAGGGAGCAACACCGCTCTTCCTCGCGGTGCGCAGCGGCCACGTCGAGGCAGCGGAGCTGCTGATCAAGCATGGTGCCGATGTCAACAAGGAAGCGGCACTCGGCCTGCCGATCACCGTTGCCGTGCTGAAGGATGCCGCTGACATGATCCGGCTGCTACTGGCGCATGGTGCCGACGCCAACGGCAGGACGAGGGGTGAACCGATGCTGACCCTCGCAGTTGCCAATGGCTGCCTTGACTGCGTCAAGGTGCTCGTCGAGGCCGGTGCTGACGTCAACGCCATCTGGGTCCAGGGCGATCCCAATCAACGGCCGGGCATCATCACGGCCTATCATCTCGCAAAGCACGACGACCATCAGGACATAGCCGCCTACCTTCTGGCGCACGGCGTCGTCATCCTGAAGCCGGAACCGATTTCCGCCCGGCTCGCGAAGGGCGACCCCACCAAAGGCGCGGCCTTCTTTGCCACCACGTGCGCCCCCTGCCACGTCGTGCGGCCAAAAGATAATTCCACCATAGGGCCGAACCTGTGGAACGTCGTCGGACGCGACAAGGCCTCGACGAGCTTCGAGCGCTACTCCAAGACCCTGCTGGCCTTAGACGGGACCTGGACATACGAGGACCTCAACGTCTTCCTCGCCGGTCCCACGCTCACCACGCCCGGGGTGAACATGGACTTCCGAGGCGTGCCCGACGAAGCCGACCGGCTGAACGTGATCGCCTATCTTAGAACGCTTGCCGACACACCGGTGCCACTGCCGTAGGGGTGTGCGTTTAGCACGGCCATGTGTAAGTTGATCCTCACCCTTGCCTTCGTGCTCACCTGTGGCCCTGTGTCCGCAGCAGAGCATTGGTTTGCTGAGGACGGCGACACGCTGTGGCATGACAAGAAACGAATGCAATTGCTCGGTTTTGATGCTCCAGAAATTTCGCAGGCGTGTTTTGATGCCGCTGGCAAAATCTGGCCCTGCGGCAAGTATGCGCGTGACCACGTTCAACATCTTATTGCCTCGGGTGATGTATCCTGCATCATCGAAGGCAAGGACCGTTATGACGACGACGTCGGCGTCTGCTTCGTGGGAGGCATCGATGTCGGACGGGACCTGGTGAAACACGGATTGGCGGTAGCCGACACTCGATACCTTGCCGAGGAACAAGAAGCCCGCATTGCCGAACGCAACTTGTGGGCAGGGAGCTTTATCAAGCGGTGATAGCAGCTACGGGCGTCCACCCCCCGAACCATACCTGCCGGGATCAATGCGATCAGTCTCATGGCTTCCTCAACCCCACACCCGCGTCACCACCATTCTCGGCAATGAACTCAACGCGAAGACGACGCGAACCTGCCCTTCAGAGCGTGCTTCGGGTCCGAGCGGTGCTTCCTAACAGCCGGACCCGCGAAGCCCCTTAAACCGCGCCCATCGGACGTAGAACAGGGCCTATTGGCTTTTGCCAGTCAGCCCCAGGGCAGCTTTGAGCGCCCGCTGGGCTACCTCCAGAATGGCGTCTTGTCCATGACCATAGTCCTCTCCGACGCTCCCCGACGAGTGACCAAGCACGATGTCTTGATCCGCCTTTGAGACACCAGCCAACCGAAAGCGGTCCTTCATAAGGTGGCGAAGGGAGTGCGTAGTGACTTTGGGCAGCGGAAGCGGAGGATGCACCATTCGGCCGCCCGTACGCAGGGAACAGCATCGCCGAACCGCCCGCAGCCTTCACGGCCGCTTTGGCAGCATCCAGCGCAGTGCCAAGCAACGGGACACGACGTCGGGAAACAGCGTTCTTGATGCGCCTGTCATCATGCCATTCGACTGTCATGTGAGGGATCACATGGTCTAGGTGAACGTCCGACACCCGCAAACCCGCCACCTCCGCCAGACGGCACCCTGTACCCTCCAGCATCTGCCAAATCCGTTGGAGGGCAGGGTTGGCGAGGACCAGGATGCGGGCCGTGGTGTCCTTCAACTCCTCGGCCGTGAAGGGGCGGCGCTTGTCCCGGTCGGGCTCGGCCTTGTCCTTCGGGGCGGCCTCAAGGTTCATGAAGGGGTTAGCCGAGCCGGCTAGGTCATATTCCCGAATTGCGTGGTTCACGACCGCGCGGACAACATTCAGATATCGGTTTACGGACGACGGCTTGCGCCCGTCGAGCATAGAAGCTTGGCAAGCTCACGTTGACCGTCAGCGGCATTGCGGACCACTGCGCCGGGCATGTTGGGGTAGACGTCGAGGGAGGGCTCTAGGTTACCCATGATGTCCCGCATGGCGCGGGTCCATTCGCGGATGGCGTCTTGGCTGGTGGTGATGTTGTAGAGGTTGCACATGATACTATGCTGCAACAGAAATTCCTTGGACACCAGACGGGCAGGGGCCGGGCCATGGACCATGACGACGCAAAGTTCTTCGAGCTTCGGAAGGAGGGCAAGACCTATTTCAGCAAAGTCTTCACACACGGTACGATCAACCCTGAGAGGCGGCGACTAGTTCACGGGGTCTTCGAGGGCACTGAACGAGCCGTGATAGGTGAGGTCGAGGGTGCACTTTGCCTGCGACTGACAGGAGACCAACGAAAGACACAGGTGACAGCGCTTATTAGTCAAGACGAAGCGACTATTCGTCGTGTGACCCTGCAAACGTTCAAATCACGCGCAGCCGGCTGGTTTCAGGGTTACGAAAAAGACGCATTCACTTTTAGATCCGATGAGTTTGAGCGCCTGCTCGAATTTCTAAACGGGATTAAGTTCATCGACCTGTCCAATGAAGACCGGTTTCAGGTCGAGGACATATCGGTCACGTCAGGCCCAAAGATCATCACTGACGCGGCGGATCGCTCTTTGCTTAGCCGAATTCGACAGCTTGACGATGGCCAGCGCGAGAGGCTGTTCCGCTCTCTCCATGCCGAGCTAAACCGTAGAAGAAGTCAATTTGCTCTTAGGCCGCAGACAGGCCTTGGAGACTTTCGAGGCTCAACTTGGTGCTGGAAAGTGGAGCGAAGGTGATTGGCAGGACTTCTTTGAGGGCCAGAGTTGGGTGTTCGGCTATGGCCTCGACTACCGCATAATGAGGCCCTTTGATCGCGAGATGGTCGTCGGCACAGCCGGAACAGATAACCGGGAGAAGCCAACGGTCGATTTCTTATTGACCTTCACCGACTACACCGTTTTGGTGGAGATCAAGCGTCCCGACACTCAAATATTTCAAGCCCGTAAATCTGGGCGTGCTGGAACATGGCGGTTCAGCGTCGATTTTATGGACGCTATCTCCCAGGTCCTTGAGCAGAAGGCAGAGTGGCTGAGCGCTGCGCAATCCAGCAGCGGCTTCGACAAGTCTGGCAGACGGCGTTTGGAAGCCAGAACTAGGGATGCCAAAACGATACTCGTTATTGGCAACCGAGGCGAATTCGATCAATCAGACAATCTCCGCGATGCGGCAATCAAGCGCGACACTTTCGAGCTGTTTCGTCGTGATACCCGGAATATAGACATTGTCACTTTTGACGAACTGTTCGATCGCGCAACTTTCATTACCAAAAGTTGACGCTTGGGCGGACTGCCGTAGCAAGTCGGGCGTATCTGGTTTCAAGAACGTCCAAAAATCTGAGACCTCGACCTCGACAGGTGTGGAATCGCGCTACCCCCCGGTGGGTGGCGGAAACGGTAGGAGAGCGCAGTGGAGGCAGTGTCCCGAACTTGCACGAAATGTGGCGGATCGCGCTTCAATTTGTGGAGCCGATGTATGGATTGCCGCAATTTACGGGCGAAGGTCAGGCAGGCCCGAGAGCGGGCCGACGGCGGTACCCACACTCGCGCACAACGTCGGTCGCATTCTACGCATCGGTCCGATGCCGCTAGCAGTGCCAAATCTCGTCTTCGGGCTGACCTCGCGGCGCTGGCAGTCGGGCACCTCGATCGACGTTCAAGGTCGCATATCGAAAGCCGGCGATGCTGATGTACGACGCTCGCTTTACGAGGTGGCGTCGGGGTTGATGACGCGCTTCAAGGGCTCCGACAAGGTCAAGAGATGAGGCCAGGCGATCGCCAAGCGCTCCTGCCACCGCAAGGCCTGCGTGGCTGTGGCGCGCAAGCTGGCAGTGATCATGCACGCGATGTGGAGCGACGCCACGTTCTATGTCGGCGATCCGGCGGCAAGCCAGGCGGATGCCGGCCGGCGTGCCCATGACAAGGCCCGCAAGCTGCTCGGAGCGCATCGATGAGCAGAAGACCGGCAGTTGAAACGCATGGCGCCGGCACGCTGACAGGCGCCATCTGACACAAGAGATCCGCTCCAGCGGATGAGGAATGATGCAGACCAGGAACGACGGAACGCACGTTATCTTATGGGATGGCTCGCCCTCCAGTCCCAGCCAAACTGCTAGTCCGTGTCAGAAGGAGGAAGGAAAATGAACATCGTCGTACTCGGAATCGATCTTGGAAAGACGCTCTGCAGCCTGGTCGGCCTCGACCGTGAAGGAGCGGTTGTGCTGCGTCGTCGGATACGCCGTGCGTCCCTTGCTGCATTCGTCGAAACGCAATCGCACTGCATCATTGGCATGGAGGCGTGCTGCGGTGCTCATCACCTCGCGCGTCAGTTCGTCATGGGCGGACATGAGGTTCGGCTGATGCCGCCCGAGTATGTGAAGCCGTACGTGAAATCGCACAAGAACGATGATCGCGATGCGGAGGCAATCGCCGAATCGGCTACACGGCCGACAATGCGCTTCGTGCCGATCAAGTCTGAAGCGCAACTCGATGTGCAGACTTTGCACCGTGCCCGCGAGCGGCTGGTCGGCACCCGAACGGCGCTGATCAATCAACTGCGCGGCGTGCTTTTCGATCGCGGCATCGTCATCCCCAAGGGGCGCCCAAAGCTGAACCTGTGGCTGCGCGAGAACCTGCCGGACAACACACTCCTAACCGCCAGGATGCGGCAACTCGTTGATGACATGGTCGACGAATTGCACGCGCTCGATCATCGGATCAAGCAACTCGATCAGGAGTTCGAAGCGCTCGCGAAGAGCGATCAACGGGCTCGTCTGTTGCGCAGTGTTCCGGGCATTGGCGCGCTCAACGCTACGGCGCTGGCAGCAGCGGTCGGCGACGTGTCGGCGTTTGCGAAGGGGCGTGACTTCGCTGCTTGGCTGGGGCTTGTTCCACGTCAGATCACGACCGGCGGCAAGCCGCGCCTGACGGGGATCAGCAAGCGCGGGAGCACCTACATGCGCGTGCTTTTGATCCATGGCGCGCGAGCGGCACTGCCATATCTGGCGCGAATGGACACCCAGCTCGGCGCTTGGCTGCAGGCACTGCTCAAGCGCGCCAAGCACAACGTGGTGGTCGTTGCGCTTGCCAATAAACTGGCCCGGATCGCCTGGGCCGTGATGTCGAACCAGCGCCCCTACGAAGCCGTGATGGCCTCCAAGGGGTGACGAGTTTGGTCGAGCCGGTCCGTCCCGGCATCTGCTCGGCCGCATGAAGTCTGCGGGAGGATGTACATAGAGATGGCCCAACGGTTGATCGGCGTTCGGCAAACCTGTCGGCAGGCAGCGGCCCTTTCGAGGTCGTGTATCTTGTTAGGAGCCGGGCGCGCGAATCTCCATCTTGGCAGGGCGCGCAGAGCGCCGAGGCCGGATACATTGGTGCAGACCGGTTGTTCCATCCAAAACATTCTGCTTGCAGACGGGGCGGGCCATACATTGCCTGCGGCCGCGCCGATCGGAAGACGGCCGGACCGCGCTCGATTGCCTGTGACGCTGCTCCGTCAGTGCGATGGAAAAATGCGCCGCGACGGCTCGAGCGCTGCAACGCTGCAGCCCAAACATCCCGTCGCAGAGCGCGGAGGACTGCTCGTCGCATCGGAACTCGACGCCAAAACGCGGGATCGTAGCCTAGAGAACAGATTCGTATATTATCGCGGCATTGAGGAGAGACGACGATGGATGCCAAGTCTCGCAGAGCACAACCGATTAGGACGGCAGGATAAAAGGCCGCACATTGTGCGACTTTCGGTTGGTTGTTTTTGCTCGGATTTCTAGCGTCCTCGGCACATTGTGAGGTTTTGCCGCAATGTGCGCTTCGATCCGAAACAATTGTTTTAGCTCAACAATTTACAATGTGCTTCTCGATCGGCGATTGCGATTGTCCACGGATATTTGGAAGTGGTTCCGCACCGCCGCGAGGTTAGGCCCTGGATGGCTGCCGCGTTGTCATGAGGGCAGCCTGCCCCCTTGCCGACATGGCATCTTTGACGGGCAGTCTGCGACCTCGATCGCCCAAGTTCCGAACGTTGGACCGGCTATCAAGAATGGATAAGCCGGCGCCACGCTGTCTTAAAAGTTATCCAAACCGCTGATAGGCGGATGACGAGCGATGTGCATCACCAGCCGGTGCTGGCGGTGCGATGTCGGCCGATCGAGTTGAGACTTATTCGCCGTGCAACTGACACGCCTTGAGCTTTACAACAGGGTCTGCGAGAGGCCTCTCAGCAAAGTTGCTCCAGAGCTAGGACTTTCCGGCTCGGCGCTGGCAGCCATATGTAAGCGATATCACGTTCCCTATCCTGGGTCGGGATATTGGACGCGTAAATTGCTCGGGCTGCCGGTAGACTTGCCGCCACTGCCGGAGTCATCGGACGAACTGATCGACCTAACGTCGTCGACCCCAAAGCCACGACGAAAGAGAACCGTAAAGGAAGGCCCTGTTCGCAAGACCAGACCTGCCGTGAAAGCCCATCGCCCAGCGCGCCATCGGCTGCTCTTCGGCGTTGAAGAGCACATGCGAAAAACACGCGACGTTAAACAGGGCGAGTTCCTCAGGCCCTACAAGAGAATCCTGCCGGATCTGATTTCCTCAGAGACCCAGTTGCTTCGCGCACTCTCGATCGCCAACGATCTCTATCTCGCGCTGGACGAACAGGAATACCGCGTTCAAATCGCGCCGGCTGGCGGCGACCTTGATCGTATCTCCATCAAGGAACAGGAGTTGGAGCGCAAGGATCGCAAATACGGGCAATATCACCCCGGGAGCATCTGGGCTCCGGATCGACCTACCGTCCTCTATGTCGACACGGTTCCGATCGGGCTCGCCATCACCGAAATGACCGAAAGAGTGATGGTGCGATACTTCGACGGCGAATACCATCGGGAGGACAGCAGGCTCATCCGATCCGCCAAGCCTTGGCAGTTAACGCATTCCTGGACAAGAGAGCAGGACGTGCCCTGCGGGCGCTTCCGGGTCATTGCCTACTCGCCGAAAAAGGGCGTCGACTGGTCTGTCAGCTGGCAAGAGACCGGGGAGGAGCCGCTTGGTGCTCTGATCCCAAAAATCGTGGAAACATTGAAAGAGGCCAGGGGCACGCTTCAGCGCCTTATGGACGCCGAGGATGTGGCGGCGGCGAAGAGGAAGAAAGAAAGAGAGGAGGAGTGGGAGCGCTATCTAAAGCAGGAGGACGCCCGCAAGGTGGCTCAGGCACTAGCCGATAGCCGGCAGCAGCTTGCGGAAATTATTGAACGGTGGGGCAAGGCGATGACAATAGAGCGCTTTTTCGTGGACGCCGAAAAGCGGTTGAACACTACGGATGATGAAGATCGCCGCAAGCGCCTGGAGGAGCGTCTGGCTCTCGCGAGAGCAATGATGGAAAGCGTCGATCCGCTGGATTTCATCGAAAGCTGGCGGGCACCGCAGGAGCGGTACCAGGCAAAATTCGACTAGACGAGATATGTGCTGCCTAGACTTGTTCATGGCGGCAACGGGGCCGTTTGCAGAATGGAAGGTCTCGGATTCCGACCGGCCAAAGCGGACATTCCCCCATGCCGCGCCCACCGACGGTTCCGGCCCATTGCCGACCGTCGGCGGCCGTGGCAAGCCGCATTGTGGCTTTTCCGTACCAGCCATTCTCGCCGGCCGCAGCATTTTCAGTTGGACAATGCCGCCGATGCTGACGTGTCGCTCAACCGTGCAAGCCGTCAGGCTCCAAGCGGGCGCGATCACACCTACCGGAGCATCAAACAGGACCGAAGGTCCTTTGCCGACTACTGGCCCGAAACATCGAAAAAAGACCGGTGCCAAGACCTCGGCCGTTGCCAGCTTTGGCTTCGTCCAAATATCACATGCTATGGTTCATTGTCGGATCGCCAGATGGACTGGCGGTCCGACGGATTTCTTCTATCTCAACCAACCTCACACGCTTTCAGCCGACCTTGATCAGGTTCTGGAAAATCAGGGCATTTCTGGCTTGGATCAGGCGCCCGCCTTCCGCGATCTTGCCCAATTCGATCGGTGCATAGCCAAGGTCGGAGACCAGTTTGGCGACCAAAGCGCTGGAGGCCTCGTCGTCGCTCGACACGAACACGACGCGGCGGCCATCCGGAATGGCGACCGGGGCTACAAGTCCCTTCATCGGCAACTGGTTGAACGCCTTGACGAGATTCGCGCCGGGGACCCGATCTGCATTGACCTCGGACGACAAGCGGCCCTGAAGTTCGCGCTCCTGCACGTCGAGCGGCAGAAAGGCAGCGTTGGTGACGTCGATAACGATCTTGCCGGTCCAGTCCGACCGCGTGGCGGCAACATCCTTGAAGTTGAGGAAAGGGACGGCAAAGAAGATCACGTGGGCCTCGAGAGCCGCGTCCAGCGTGGCTGCCGTCACACTCTGGCCAAGCGATGCGATCAGGGGCTCGATCGTGGCCGGGCCGCGGGTGTTGGCAATAGCGACGTCGATGCCGGCGCGCGAGAATATCCCGGCGAGGGTCAGACCGACGTTGCCGGTGCCGATGATGCTGTAGGTCATGGTCATTTTCCTTTTGGTTGCGCCACTGCTGTGGCTTGGCTGTTGGAGGCGAAGGTCCCGCGCGCAAAGTCCCGGCGGGCCTGACGTATTTCTTCGGCGGTGTTCATCACGAAAGGGCCGCCGAAGACGACAGGCTCGTGCATGGGTTTTCCCGCAAAGACGAGAAGGCTCACGGACGTATCGTCCGTGCGCAGTGTCAATTCTGTCGGCTCCGGCTGGTTCGGGCGCGTAAGCCAAGCGATTTGCCCGGCACTGACGCGGCTTTCACCCGGTCCGACAAGGACGCTGCCTTCCAGGAGGAAAAGGAAGGCGTTGTCTTCTCCGGCAAGGTCGATCGACGTAGCGTCGCGCGGACCCAGATCGACCTTGAGCATGGTCACCGGGACATGGTTCAGCGTAGGGGCCGAAATCCCATGACTTTGCCCCGAGAAGACGGAGATACGGGTGCCGCCCCGCTCCCACAGAGGCCGGTCCACCGCACGCAGATGCTGATACCGTGGTTCGGTCATCTTGGCGGCGGCGGGCAGGTTGATCCAGAGTTGCAGCGTGTGGGCAATCGTGCCCGGAGGCGCGCTTTCCTCGTGCAGAACGCCGCGCCCCGCTGTCATCCACTGTGCATCACCGGACCCTAACCAGCCGAGATGACCGGCCGAGTCGTGATGATCGACCACCCCCTCGATGACGTAGGTCAGGGTTTCGATGCCGCGGTGCGGATGAACGGAATAGGCACCATGCGGCATCCAGTCCTCGCCCATCAGCAGAAAGGGATCGTTGAAGGCGGGATTGTCGCTGCCGATCAACCGCCGAACCCGATGGCCGGAAACGAAGCCCGCTGTGGTCACTGGATCGTCAATCCGGGCAACGCCGCGTTGGGCGACTTGCGGTTGAAAGATCATGGCGGCGATCCCCGGTGTCACATCGCTGCGGCACTGGCCGTCGCTCGGACGGCGGCGGCTTCGACCGTGGCGCCAAGGGCCTCGATCGCGGTTTCGCCGACGCCGCCCGCGACGCTCCGGCCGGCCAGCGTGATGTTGACGTCCGTGATCCCGATCCACCCCAGCACCTGGGTCAGATACCCGCTGGCAAGGTTGTAGCCCGCGACCCGCGAGCCTGGCGTGAAATCACCGCCGGTGGCCAGGATGATGTCGGCGCGCTTGCTGGTCAGAAGGCCCTTGTTGTCGGTGCCCACCGTCACCCCGACCCGCACGATCTGGTCGATCCAGGCCTTGAGCGCTGCCGGGATCGAGAAGTTGAACATCGGCGTCGCGATCAGCAGGTGGTCGGCGGACTTCAGTTCCGCGACCAGATCATCGGACACCCTGATGGCCGCCGTCATTTCGGCTGTGTGCGTGTCGGCCGGCATGAAGGCCCCGCCGATCCAGGCGAAATCCACCAGCGGAACCGGCGCCTTGGCCAGGTCACGGGTGATGACCCTGCCTTGCGGATTGGCAGCCATCCAGGCCGCAACGAAGCGTTCGGTCAGCTTGCGCGAGGTTGAATAATCAAAACGCGGGCTGACTTCGATGACGAGAAGGGTGGGCATGAGGGTAGTCCTTTTTGAAAGGGGGAGGGGAGTCTGGGAAACGGGGCCGCCTGCGGTCGGGCGGAGCCGGTTGGCAATCCGCGCAATCCAGCTTCCCGACCCGGTTTTCGGTCTGTGAGGCATGGTCAATTCTTTCCTGATGACCGGCACCGACACGAGGGCACGGCCTGACGAGAGGCTTGATCGAAGGTTTGTTCTGTCCGGCTCAGGGCGGCTGCAATCTTGGGAAGGTCGCCATCGCCAACTGATGACCGATATTTAGTGCTCTTGATTGCATCAGTAAATTGACGTAATTTCGCTTCTATACATCTAATGATTGGATGGGAATTTGCTGGACAGCGTCACCATCAACCAGTTGCGCACCTTCGTGGCCGTTTGCGAAGAAGGCAGCTTTTCGGGTGCCGCCAAGAAACTTATGCGGGCGCAGTCCGCCGTCAGTCATGCCATCTCTGCGCTGGAGCAGGCGCTTGATGTCGCGCTTTTCGAGCGGGATGCGCGCCGCGCCGAACTCAGCGCTGCTGGGCGCAACCTTCTGCCCGACGCGCGATCGGTCATCGCCCGCACTGAAGAGATGAAGACCCGCGCCAGTGCCATCGCGCGGTTCGGCGCACCGCAGCTGTCGATTGCGGCGGACGTCTATTTTCCCCGGCCGCATCTGATTGCCTGCCTTCAGTCTTTGCAGACCCTCTCGCCCATGGTGGCAGTCAGCCTGCGGATGACGACGATGCAGGGCGGCGAGGCGCTGGTCCTCGACGGCGTCTGCTCCATGGCCATTTCCATCGCCGACGTGCCAGAGTTGAACCCTGACGCCATCGAACGGCACTGGCTGGGAGAGACGTCGATGGTCACAGTCTGCGCCCCGACCCACCCCCTGGCCGCAGCGCGCTCACCAGTTCCAACCGACGAATTCAGCCGGCATGTGCAGCTTGTCGTCACCGACAACCGCCCGAACGCCGACAAGACCGAAGTGGCCGTGGTCGGAGAGCGCAAGTGGCATGTCAACGACCTGAGCGCCAAGCATGACTTTTTGACCGCGGGCCTCGGCTGGGGCCACATGCCGCGCGATCTGGTCACGGGCGATCTGGCGGCCGGCACCCTTGTCGCCATTCAGCGCCATGCCTGGCACATCCGTCCGTTGACCTTCATGCTCTCACAACGCCGGGGGCAACGGCTGCAGGGCGCGGAGGCGACCTTGCGCGATCTACTTGCAGATTGGGAAATGGAGCAAGACCCGGAAAACCCGATCACTTAGGCCCCGACGCCAGAAACTCCAGCACCTGATTCGCCCTTCTGCCGATGATTGCGTCATTCCTGACGGAATCCGTCGGCATGCTTTAACGCGGTGCAGCAAACCTAGCTCAAGCTTCAGGACCGTCCGGAACGGAGCTCACGTGAATGGATGAAAGTCCCGTGGCAGGTCACGCTCTATGTGTGAACGTCCGCTTTTTCAACCATGCTGCATCCGCTATACTGCACTATCGTGAGGCGGCTTTCCGCCCTCTTGACCGATTCTGCTCGCCGTGTTGAACGGCAGCTTCTGGGTGACTCAGCAAGCCGCCTGAACGACGGACTTCAGGCGCATTGCTGACATTGATTGAAAGCAGGTAATCCTAAAGGCACCTCTAGATACCGCCTTCCTCTAAGTGTTCGCGGTACCGCGTGACAAGCGCACACCAGGGCCACCGCCATTCTCTGGAATGAATTCTATTCCGGCTGCTTCGAGCGATAGCTTCAGCGCTTGCAGGATTGATTCAGATGCTGGTTTCGAACCACGTTCGAACTGCACGATAGTCCTCAAACTTACCTTGGATAGATCCGACAATTCCTGTTGAGAAATGTCGAGAAGCCCACGAGCCGCGCGAACTTGGGCCGCACTTACCTTCATTGTTCAAATGCCCTGTTGCACAAAAAGTGCAAATATGCTTGTTTTAGGAAATGACCGTTGGAAGTGGTTCATCCGCTGCCAACAGTCTAACCACGCCCACGCTTTGCGGAGCTCGGATCATGGCTGATTCCGACCATAGCACGACTATGCCTTTCGTCACGACTGGCAGGGACACGGCGTCGAACCGGTTGCCGGATGCAGACCCCCCGATTCTATTGCTTCGAGATTGGTTGCGGGCGCAGCATGTTTCTCAGGTCCTTTGCCGTCTTCAACAGCGTCTAGAGAGGCGTTACCTCGACGCTAGAGGCTCGGATGCGATGGACAAGCAGGTCGCCTACTCGATCGCCTGCCAAGCGGAGGTCGAGTCCTCCACTGTGGCTTTGAAGCTTCAGGACAAGCTACCGCAAATTCGGGCGCGGTCGCTTCTTGGTGTCGTCGCCAAGCTCGAAATCATCGCTGGCGCGGATCGTGACATCGACGATCCAACAGACTTTCCCTGGCCGCATATTGCTTCGGTCCTTGCCGACTTGAAGGAAATCGCCGGAAGCCTGCCGCTTGAACGGCCTGAGCGAACCGTCGTCCAGGCGGACTGTAGACTTTATCAGGAGTTAGCGACCGGTCTGGTCCGTTTGGAAAAGCAGGCCTCTGATCCGGTCTTGGGGGGAGCGCCTGTCGTTGGCATCAGCTCACGATAGAAGTCCCTCGGTCCACCGTGTTTGTTCAACCAACGCGACTCAGTGCTAACGCGGGTTTTTCGTTACGACAGGTTTGTACCGGAGTATCGGATCAGGGCGAAGTTTGTCCGAATAGCACGCCTTGCTATCCCTTTCTGCGAGCGCCCATTGTGGCGAATTCCCTCGTCTCGCGCATGAGCACATCTTGCGAGACATGGAGGAGCTACGTTTTCTTGGCAAACTTGCTGGCCGGCAGCGATCGCGATCCTTCGGGGCATTTTGCTCCCCGCCATTTTTGTCCTGTCGCAAGCTGTTCCTGCAATGGTGCTGAAGTCCAGCAAGCGGGTCTTGCGCAAGGGGCCCGACCGGGCGATTCTGCGCCTTGCAAGCGCGCTCGCTCGCCAAGCGGCCCGCGAAGACCATGCGCGAGAACAGGCCGAGAAAACTCACCATGAATCGGACCGCGATCTACGCACGCTTCTCAACCGACCTCCAGAATGAGCGATCGATAGACGATCAGCTCGCTTTATGCCGCGCATATGCAGAGCGTGAGGGGTTGAACGTTGTCGCAACGTTTGACGATAGAGCACGCTCCGGTGGCTCCGTCCTGGGCCGTGACGGTCTACTTCACCTCATGGACAAAGCGCGTGAGCACGAATTCGACGTGCTTGTCGTAGAGGCACTTGATCGGCTCTCGCGCGACATGGAAGACCTTGCTGGCATTCACAAACGCCTTTCATTTCTCGGCATCGAGATTCGTGCCGTTCACGAAGGCGTAGTGAACACGGTCTTGGTCGGCCTACGCGGTCTTGTTGGCCAACTCTACCGGGAGGACATCGCTCATAAGGTCCGTCGGGCCAGGCCGGCCGAGTGAACAAAGGACTCCATGCCGGTGGATTAACCTATGGCTACTCTTACGTGCTCGGCGACCCTGGAAAGCGGCTGATCGCCGAGGGCGAAGCAGAGATCGTGCGTCGTATCTTCAGGGAGTATGTCGATGGACAGACCCCGCGCGACATCGCCCACAAACTTAATAGCGACCGCATACCGCCGCCCCGTGGGCGAGCCTGGAATGCATCTACTATCAATGGAAATGTGCGGAGAGGGACGGGGCTGCTTCACAATGAGCTTTATGCTGGCCGCTTGATGTGGAACAGGGTCAGAATGATCAAGGATCCTGACACGGGGAAACGTGTCTCGCGCCCAAATCCCAAGGGTGAATGCCGAGTAATCGCAGTGCCCGACCTCGCTATTGTTCCGCCCGACCTGTTCGACGCAGCACAAGCACGCAAGAAGGCGCGTGCAACCACTCATCCGAGCCACCAGCGCCGACCACGGCACATGTTGACGGGGCTCCTGAGGTGTGGTGCCTGCGGTGCGGGAATGTCGTCAAAAGGCGTGGACAAGTCCAAGCGCATTCGCATTCGCTGTTCCGCCGCGACTGAAAGCGGGACATGCGCCGATCCCAAGACATTTTATTTGGATACGGTCGAAGCTGCAGTTCTGAACGGCCTTTCCGCCGAGTTGCGCCACCCCGAGGTGATTGCCCAGTACGTCCAGACCTACCACGAAGAACGGAAGCGCTTGGCAGCCGACACCGATGTCAGGCGCACCCGTTTGGAGCGGCGGCTTGAAGAACTAACTCGGGAGATCGAGCGGCTGGTCAACGCCATTGCCAAAGGCCACGCCGACCCAGCTGTACTTGGTCCGCAATCGACGACGCTGAACGAAGAGCGCATGTGCATCTTGGCAGAGTTGGCTCAGGTGCCCGCTGCGACCGGAGTTATCGCGCTGCACCCTGCGGTGCTTGCCCGCTACGAGGAACAACTGAACCAACTTCAGTCCGGGCTTGCGAAGGGCATTGCTTCTGGCGATTCCGAATGTGCAGAGGCAATGCGTGACCTGGTCGAAACCGTCACGGTGTCTCGAGATCCATCGAGGATCGGCGGCGTCGAAGTCGAAATCGCTGGGCGGTTAACGGCACTCTTGGGCGAGTGTGCCTTCCCCCACGGCGCCAAAGGAGTGGGGGGAATGGTGGTAGAGGGAAAGGAGCCGAAATCCAACCTTCTCCATGGAGCGCGCCATGACGACTACGTGAAACGCCTCTCGGATACGTTGCTGACGACCGACCTCGTCGGAACCGCCCTAAGGTCGGCTCTTCAAACTCAGCCTCGTTCCTTCGATGGGCGTCTCCATAGTCTACGGGCGGCAATGACCTAACCTCCGTCTCGGCGCCGGCGTATTCCCTGCGCCATTTGCAGTCCTTCAAGGGCAGCGCGTTCACTCATTCTGGCATGCCTGCCTTACGCAAGTTCTCGCGAAGATGTTCCAGATCACCGGGATTTTTGTAAGGCGTCATTTGGGGGCCGGTTCTCGAAACGATTGTGGCTGATGGGTCCATTTGCTTGATCCGCTCCACGGCTTCCCTCGCTTCGATCATATTCCCCAATGCAGTATGACTGGCTGCCAAATAGAGCCAGCGGTATACCGTGTCGATTGTCCTTAGGCTACGCAAAGCCGTGACGGCTTCATGGTATTGTCGGGAGTCGTAATAAATCTGGCCGAGCTCTTGAACATACCACTCGGGATAGCGAGGATTAAGCCGCAGCGCCTTTTGTGCTGCGTCGAGGCCTTCGGTCGTTCTTCCCGCGCAACTCAGGCAGTAGCCAAAGTCCATGAGAATGTCTGCATCATTGGGATTGAGATCAAGAGCGCGGTGAAATGCTTCAATGGCAGGTTCGTACTGCCCGCAAAAAAGGTAGTGTCCTGCGAGTGCGTAATGCCCCCACGCATCCGCGTCGTCGCGTTCAATCGCTAGATTGGCGTACCGCAACGCATCAGCCAACGAGGACTCGGGGTTCTCGCTGAATCCATCGATTACGTCCATCATGTGCGTCCAGGCAACCTTCGCAAAGGCCTTGCCAAATTTGGGATCAAGCTCCCCGGCCTTGAGGAAGAGTTCGCGCGCGTGCTGATTGCCCTCCTTGGTATTACGGTCTATGGCCTCCATACCTCGCACGAAGTAGTCCAGCGCTTGAAAGTTCCGTGCCCCCGCGAGTTCCGGGCGCTCTTGCCACGCCTTTAACAGTCGGCCTCCGTGCGCTGTGGCTAAACTTCCAATTATTCTTTCGGTGACATCGTCCTGCACGGCAAAGATATCATCGATGCCTCGGTCGTAGCGCTCTGCCCAAAGGTGCCGCCCAGTCTTGCCGTCAATGAGCTGGGCCGTAATCCGGACACGGTCCTTCGACCTCTGTACGCTGCCCTCCAGGATATAGCGGGCACCCATCTCCCGGCTGGCATCCTGTATCTTTGTAGCTTTGCCCTTGTAGGCAAACGTCGAATTGCTGGCGATGACGAAAAGATCGCGAAACCGAGACAATCCGGTGATGACGCTCTCTGTGATCCCATCCGCAAAGTAGTCCTGCTGACGGTCGTCGCTCATATTGACGAACGGCAGCAAAGCGATGGAGGGCTTGTCAGAAAGCGAGGTCGGCGAAGTGGGGTTCGCACCGGAACCGTCGAGACGCACCGCATAAGCTCGCACGGGGCGCTCAATATTCTTAAGTATCTGCTCCCCGTTGTCGTCGAATTGCAGGTCAAGCCGGTTTCCGAGGTGATCTCGCACCGTGCCTGAAACCATGACACCTCCAACGGGAGCGATGCCTTCGAGCCTCGCCGCCACGTTCACGCCGTCACCGAACAGATCATCATCCTCGACGATCACGTCGCCGAGGTTGATCCCAATGCGGAATTGTATCGTCCGATGTTCGGAGGCCGCCCCGTTTCGGTCCGACATGACCCGCTGGATGTCGACCGCACAGGCCACGGCGTTCACCACGCTTGGGAACTCCGCCAGGACACCATCTCCCGTCGTTTTGAAAATACGGCCTTTGTGCTCGGCGATCTTTGGGTCGACCAACCCGGCCCGAATCTCCTTTAGTGCGTCAAGCGTGCCGACCTCATCCCTGCCTACGAGTCGAGTGTAACCCGCCACGTCAGCGGCAAGGATGGCCGCGAGGCGGCGTTGGACGCGTCCTTCGGGCATGTAGTGCACTGCCTTCAAGAGCAACAGGACAAGGATTGTAGGAGCGACCGCCGGCCGAGTCCACGAGCCGCAACGTCGAGGATGGGTCGTGGTAAGCCGGAATTCAAATGAAGACACCACCCGGCGCGAGGGAGGCCTTGGTCGCGATGTACCCGAACTTGAACCAAGACCTCGCTTTGTTTGCTTGCTATGGTGAATATCCAGACAAAGCTACAACCCGAAGTGAGGGGTCATACCGAGCATGACCGAGGGACCAGTGCAGCGTCGGTTGGCTGCCATCCTCGCTGCCGACGTGGTTGGCTACTCCAGGCTCATGGGTCTCGACGAGGGCGGAACACTTTCGGCTTTCAAGGCGCATCGGCGCGAACTGGTGGACGCCAAGATCGCCGAGCATCAGGGCAGGATCGTCAAGCTGACCGGCGACGGCTTGTTGGTAGAGTTCCCCAGCGTGGTAAATGCGGTGGCCTGCGCCGCCGACATCCAGCACAAGATGCGCGAGCGTAATGCCAACGTGCCGGCGGACAGGCGCATCGAGTTCCGCATCGGGATCAACCTTGGAGATATCATCATCGAGGACGATGATATCTTCGGCGATGGCGTCAACATCGCGGCGCGGATCGAGAGCATCGCCAGGCCGGGCGGCGTCGCCGTATCCGGCACTGTCCGGGACAGTCTCGGCAACAGGCTCGCACTTACCTTCGAAGATACTGGCGAGCAGACGCTCAAAAACATCGAGCGGCCGGTGCGCGTCTACAACGTCAACCTCTTTCCCGACGCGCCGTTCCTGCAACCGGTCGGAGTAGAGTCGGCCGCCAATGAGAAACCGTCGATCGCGGTACTGCCCTTCAACAACATGAGCGGCGATCCGGAACAAGAGTACTTCTCGGACGGCATCACCGAGGACATCATCACGGAACTGTCGCGCTTCCATTCACTGCTAGTGATCGCACGCCATTCGTCCTTTGCATTCAAGGGCCAGGCGATCGAAGTAAAGGAGTTCGGCCGCAAGATGGGTGCGCGTTACGTCATCGAGGGGAGCGTGCGGAAATCGGGTAACAGAGTCCGCGTCACGTCACAGCTGGTGGACGCGGTCAACGGCAGTCACGTTTGGGCGGAGCGTTATGACCGCGACCTGCTAGATCTGTTTGGCATCCAGGACGAGTTGGCTAGCGCGGTCGCCTCCACTGTGGGCGGTCGGGTCGAGGCGGCTTGGCGTGAACGCGCGGTCAGACTCAGTCCGAGTGCGCTCAAGGCCTATGACCTTGTCTTGCGCGCCAGGGCGTTCGTCATGAAGTTCACCAGAAGTGACACCGAACAGGCCCGGATGCTGACGCGCCATGCGATCGAAATCGACCCGACCAGCTCTCAGGCGCACGCCTACTACGCATATTGTTGTTTTGTGACCCAAATGGCCCACTGGTCGGAGGATCGCGATCAGTGTCGTCTTGAAGCCATTGAATTTGCGAAGCGGGCGGTCACACTCGATGACGCCGACAACAACGCTCGCTGGATCCTTGGAATGATACACAACGCCAGGGGAGAATACGAGGAGGCGCGGTTTCATCTCGAAAAGGCCGTTCAAAACAATCCGAATGACACGGAAGCGAGGGGTTATTACGCGTATTTCCTTCACACCATCGGACAGCCCGAGGCCGCAATCGAACAGTTCGAACTGTCGAAGCGGCAGAACCCGTACGACTTCACATGGTTTCCGTGGGGCAAAGGGTGGGCATATTTCACCGCGCGCCGGTATGGTGACGCCATTGCGTCATTGAAGTCGATTCCGGAACCCATCAATGAAGTTCGAGGGATTTTGGCAGCAAGCTATGCCTATGCAGGACGATTGGCCGAAGCGAAAGCGATGCTGGAAGAATTTTTACACGTTGCCCAGGACGACATGGCGGTATTCCCGGGCCGCCGGCTCAAGGATTGGGATGAGTTCTGGCGGGGCGCGGCCTGGTACCAGCATCAGGAAGATCACGACCATCTGATGGCCGGCCTGGGCAAGGCGGGGTTGCCGGAATGACTGCCAACCGCCGCCTCACCGTGATTATGATGGCCGATGTGGTTGATTATTCTCGCCTGATGGAAGCAGACGAGGCGGGCACTCTGGCCTCGCTGAAGGAACTGCGGACAGCCATCGTCGAGCCGACAGGGCAAGCGCAGGGCGGGCGCGTCGTCAAATTGATGGGCGACGGGATGCTCATGGAATTTGCCAGCGCGCTGAACGCGGTGACGGGGGCCATAGAACTGCAACAGAAGTTCGCCACAGCGAACGCGGCGCTGGCGCAGGACCGCCAAATTGCGCTGCGCATAGGCATCAACCTTGGGGACGTTATCGGGGAGGAATCCGACATCTACGGCCACGGTGTGAATATCGCCGCCCGCCTTGAAGCACAGGCGCCCCGCAGCGGCATCTTGGTGTCGGATGCGGTTCATGCGCAGGTTCGCGGCAGGATCAACGCAGATTTCACATTCGCCGGCGAACTTCAGCTCAAGAACATCGCCGTGCCTGTCCGCGCTTGGCGCTGGGCCGGATCGGAGACGACAGCGGCGGCGATGGAGCCGACGCCCCGCCCGGACGCCAAACGGTCGCCCGCCAAACCCTCGATCACTATCCTGCCGTTCACCAACTTGAGCGGCGACCCTAATCAGGAGTTCTTCGCCGCCGGAATCGGGCTTGATCTTGAGTCGGCTCTCAGTCTCATTGGCGGGATTGAGTTGCGCGCGCAGGGCGCCCCTTCCGACTTCCAACTGACGGGCAGCGTCCGCGCCGCGTCAAGTCAGATCCGCGTCACAGCAAGGCTGATCGAGGCGGCTGGCGGCAGACAGCTTTGGGGAGGCCGGTTCGATGGCCGTGCTGACGACATTTTCGCCTTGCAGGAGGAAATCACACGCCAGGTCGCGGTGGCCATGCAAATCAAATTGACCAGCGGGGACTACGCGCGGCTGTGGGATGGTCAAACCAAAAGCCTCGCCGCCTGGGAATGCTGCGTAGTTGCCAACGCGCATCACGAGCGGTGGTCCGAAGCCGACAACCGCCGCGCCCGAATCGTTGCCGATCTTTGACGCGATCGTCCATCACGACGCTGGCTTGACTGAGCGGCAAACTTTTCCGATCGGGGCTTTCGCCCTTAGTTAGGGAGGACTAATATCCCTGACTTCGGTCAACGAGAGCCGCCTGCATGTCGGGTCGAGCTGCTTTAGCGCCTGATACAATCGTGCCAGCCACGATGCCGGTCCCCATTTGCCTTGGGGTCGCCCCTGAAGGGCTCTGGATAGAGGCATTCCAAACCGATGAAGATGTCCGCCAGTATTGGCGAGGCTATGCCCTTGGGGGCGCCATGTGCGCCGTTCTCCTGATCGTCGAGCTTCTGGCAATCCACCTACTGCTCTGAGATAGCGCTGCTTTGAATCTGGCACGACATCTTAATAAAGAAGGCTCCGGCGGGGTGTGGCTCGTGCTTCCTCAGCCTCACCCTCCAACTGCCTTGTATTCGTAGACGCCAGGACGAAGCCGAGTAGGCCGGTTGTCGGTCAGCTCGGTCACACGAATCCATAATTCGTCAGCCGCGCCACGGAGTGTGACCCTTCGCCCGAGTGCCCTTTCAGCGGCCTCAAAGGGTGTCCTCCCGTCGGCGTTGTGACTGGCCGTAACCGTGATGCCGTCCATTTCCTCGACGCGGTAGGCCTTCACACCAGCGCCGGCGCCGTTCTCAGGGATGAACTCGACGCCTGCGACTGCAGAGGGTGTTGGTTTGGTCGTCTTCGACCACGCGAACGAACCATTCGCCCGACGCGGCATTCATCCGGCAACCGCGTCGGCCATCACTTGACGGCCTGGCGGTAAATGGAAAGCGCCAAGTAGAAGCATCCCTGCTAATATGAAGCGTCTCGCACATTCACGCGTGACGAATATGGGAGGATGCGATGGATAGCATGAATCGCAGATCTGCAATTGCCCTCGGCGTGACGGCCGCTGCGGCAGCGCCTTTGTTCGCCTTGGCTACGTCCGCAAGGGCGGCCAAGAAATATGGCCCGAAGGACGGCAAGGAGATTGCTCCAGGCGTCAGGGTCGTGGAGGTCGGCACAGGAAACTCCGACATTCCCGCCTACAAGAGCATTTCAATTGTCGACGTCGTGTTTCAGCCCGGAGCACACGCTCCCGCGATGGTGATGGACAATGACATGGTCTGCACCATTACCGCTGGTGCATTCACGATCAAGAAAGAGGACAAGGAATTCAAGCTCGAGGAAGGCGGCATATACACATGCACTAAGGGCAAGACCGACGAGGCCACTAATACAAGCAAGGTGGTCGGCATACATCGTATCGCCGTTTTGATACCTGCCTAGAACCATACTTCTTCCCCGGTCAGGCAATCGAGCCCGGCCGGGGCTCTGCTACGCTCCCGACCGCATGTCACCGCTGGCATTCTGGGATTTCTTATGACTAAAAAGCCGCCCACAACCTACGTCGTCAGCGTCTTTGAGAAGCCGCATTGGCGCACGGTGCTGACCACGAAGGACAAGTCCAAATCGGTGGCGATGGCCAAGGAGATCGGCGACAAGGTGCGGGTCGAAGAGATCGCGCCGAAGGTGAAGCGCTGAGATTTAGCTGCCCCCTGCTTTGCTGAATTCTTTGCGAACTTCCACCGCCACGATACCGGACTTTCGATCTGAAAAGGTCGACAACGCGTGTTCCCTCGCAGCTTTCTCGGCATCAAATGGCATCTTCTCCAAGATGCCCTTTTTCCCGTACCAAATCACCGTGTAGGCCACAGCTGCGACGCTCCCTTGACAGGCGCTTTGATCTTGCTGGCCAGTAATTCAACGGGTGCATCCAGCCCTTTGACGGCAGAGTGAAGCGCAGCAACAGCCGCCGCCAGATGGTCTTCTGGTTTGCCATTGTCGTTCGTTAGATCGGTGCGTTGAGGCAGCGACATGAACGAACTATGCGCCTTGTCGCGATGTCAGTCTACAGAATCGCCCGAAGCGGCGCTAAGGAAAGTGGCCGGCGCCAGTTGGGGTTGGGTGGTCTTTGGGGACGGCGCCAAAGGGCATGAAGCGGCCGGCGACACAATGGGTCAAGCCGGGGCTGATCGGCCGTGTGAAGCACCTGCGGGGCGAGGAAGATTTGCGGCATGCCTCGCTGCAAGATTTCCGTGAAGAGACATAGGGCACTCTTGCAGGCGCCATCGAGTTCAGGAATATAATCCTCCCGTTGCGGCGAACCCCTCAAATGGAGATCGCCAATGGCCAGATCAAAACCATCCCAGCAGTTATCGCAGACCGAGATCGAGCGCTTTTTGGTAGCAGCAGAAGCGCTCCATCTAAGCATCATCAAGCCATTCATATCGCCACGCACTGCGAGCACTACCGCGCAACGCGTGTCCTGCATGAGGTGCTGTTGAAAGCCGTGCGGGAGGTGACCGGGAAGGAAGTCGAGTTCATCCGGTGGAATACCACAGGACCGGTGCGGCCGCCTAGCGCTTAGCCGCGCGGGGTTCAAAGAGAGGCGTAATGGTGCGAGCGTCTTTGATCATTCTCGCGGCCTCCTCTCTGGTGAGGCCGAACTTGCGGGCATAGTATTCGGCCTCGGTAGCTCTTTCGCTATCGGTTGGCGGTTCGATCTTGCGCTTTTGCTTTGCCTTCTTGCCCACGACGCGAATCATAACACATCCGCGTGATTACCTCTACTTGACCGCCATTCCCTACGACTGAGTAGCGTTGGCAGGAAACGGGTGGCGATGGCTGTTGGGTGAGATGAGATTGGGCGACCTTAACAAGAGAGGTCGCCCCATGTTTTCCCTGCTACGTGCGCTTCATGTCCATGCCGCAAAACGCGGCGATGGGCTGTTGCCGAAGCTGTTGACCCTGTCACCGTGGCCGCACCAAAAGCCTATGAATGAGAATTCGGTCGCCGCTGTGGAAGCGACGAAAAGCGAGCCGCTGCCGCCAGTCCGCCAGAATCGCAGAAGACCCAATATGGTCTGAGGAGCAAACGGCTCCTTGCACCCACTTACCCACGGTTGGGTAGCGCCGCACGTTTTCGACAATCAAATAGAGGGAACTTATACCGGGTTGTGCGCGTAGTAGTGCGCAACTTGCCGGGTATTAACAAATGATGGTCGGGACGATTCTGGTCGTTGAGGATGAGCCACTAATCCTGCTCGATGTCGAGACGGCGCTACAGGAAGCCGGCTTCGAAGTCGTGGCTGTCACAGATCCAGCCCAGGCGTTGGCAGCTTTCGACGCTGAGCCCGGCAAATTCAAGGGCCTGATCACGGACATACGGCTGGGCAACGGACAATCCGGGTGGGTGGTAGCCAAGCATTTACGGCAAGCCAATCCAACCATTCCGGTGGTCTACATGAGCGGCGACAGCGCTATCCATTGGGGCGCCGAGGGCGTCCCGGAAAGCGTGATGATCACCAAGCCGTTCTTCCTGCCACAGATCATTACAGCGCTGTCTACGCTGCCAAATCAGCAGCCGGTGAATCCAAGCAATTCGGATCAGGCTGGGTAGCGCTCAGATATGATTGGTCTGCCAACCATTCGATGCGCTGTCGAGAGCCATCCGGATATCGTTCGGGCTATCGATGCCGCCGCTGAAAAGAGCGATGAGACGGCGGGCCAAATGCTCCCGAGCTGGGTGCGAGCCTTCCATGCCGGCTTGCTGGCAATAATCGTCTAGAATCCTGGTGAGTGTCGCAAGCTGTATCTCGTCTGCTGTGCAACGATAGGTCATCGCGCGTCTCCCCTGTTCGGGCGAAAGCGTGATCGACTCTTTCAAGCGCTCGTTGCCATTGAAGACCGAGCGACATTTGGGACTGTACGCTTCCGACAATCGGTTCGCGAGTCATTCCGTGGTCGAGTTTGTCACACCGTTAATTTCTGATGATGTTAGTTACCAGGTGCCGTGCCTCAGCCTCACACCAGCGCCGCCACTCTCGGGGATGAACTCGACGCCGGCTGCAATCAGCGTTTCTTGAAGCCTTACAACCGTCGTTGAGTAGGGAGCCTGAATGCCGTTCCTCGCCTTAGCGCTTTTCCGCTGGCGTCGTGCTGGCCCTGTCTTGGCCGTTTTGAACCACAGGAGACTTTGATATGCCGCTGGCGCGAGTAGGAACGACCAACATGGAAGAGCCGCAGCCGCCTCACGACTTTGCTGCCGTGCTGTTCTCCAATTCCGCTTCGGTCGAAGATCTGCTTACCAGGTCAAAGTCCGGTTTAGGTTTGCCTGAACCCATTGCATGTCAACGCCTTGAAGAAACTGGTGCCAGGGAAGCGGCGCGATGAATTTCATTTTCCCTGAGCTAGCAATCCATACTGGCACCACTGTCCCCTTCAGCCCTGCACTCCCGGCCGCTAATTGTATTTCGGCGATGGCTTCTTGCTGTTGGGCTGATGTTTTGTGACCGAACGAGTCATCCAGCGGCACGACGATCATATCCTGCCCCTGTTCATGAATGTGCGCGATCTTTAAAGTCGTCATTTGCTCGTCCCCCGCACTCGATGGCCGAAGAACAGATCACCTTCCCCTGTTTGCCACAAGGGGTCGGCAACCCTGCTAACCCGCGATCGCCATCCCGATGCCTAAGCCAAGGCCGATCGCAAGGCCCATGAGCAGCTTGCCGGCAAGGTCCAGGGCAATGGCGCCGATAGGGCTCCAGGCGTCTACACGGGGCGCTCTGAGGGCTTTGGCGAGGTCATCGAAGATGGTGTCCATGGCTCGATTCTAGATCGAACCGGATTCGATGTGAATCCCCTGTTCCATCAAAGTCTAACGACTAGGAAAGCGCACTGGAAAGCACAGTGGGTAACATTTAATTCAACCATTTCTGATATTTGAATGGGTGTGGTAGCGGCTCCGACACTGGGCGGGGGTGCTTGGATGCCGGAGCCGCCCGCGCAGCCCGGGTTTGGGGTTTGACCGCGCTGTTCCAAATTAGGACAGCGCGGTCAACGAACCGTTAAAATTCTCCGGACCTAATTTAGCGTGTGCTAATTGATCGCGACTTGCGAGACGTTAGTGCATGCTTTGCGACTTTGTGCCCAGCGACATTGGGGACTCAGCTTCCACAACCTACATCGTCAGCGTCTTTGAGAAGCCGCACTGGCGCACCGGGCTACCCGGATCGTCGTCAAGGCCGACTATCCGACGTAACGTATCCGAATGAGCCTACAGGCTGTACTTTAGTGCTGCTGGGTGATTCCCTGACAAGGCCTCGGTTATCCCTCGACCGAGCGAACTGCCTTCAGCGCAGTGGCGGGCTTTTCCAAGTGGCGCGCTCTGTCCGCGCTGGCAACGAGAGGTCGACGGTAGTGTCGTACGTTAGAAAGCGGTTCTCAGTAGTTAAGGTGGATCCGGCATTGCGGCCCCGGCCGGCGAACCGCCTCAGCGTCCGCGACCAAGCGGCTGAAGTGGCACGGTGGCTCACGGTTCTCGGTAATCGCTACCGTTTCTTGGCAGTCGTCCATTTGATAGACGGTGAAAAAACGGTTGGGGAGTTGGCATCGCTGATCGGCCTCTCCCTTTCGGCCTCGTCACAGCACCTCGTGCTTCTAATCGAGGAAGGCATGGTGGAATCGCGCGCAGACGGAGTTCGGCGCTACTATTCCTGCAAATCAGAAGCGGCGAAAGCTGTCGTGGTGTTGTTCGATGGCCTGGCCAAAGACCGGAAGCTTCCCAGAGGCTTCAACAGGCGCCGGCGTTGACACGGCTGATGCCCGGGAATGCTGGCCGCTGAAGTAATACTTTCCACCTCGCACCCGGTCTCCAGCAAGCGCGCGCTGGCAAACGTTTTACCAGTTCCGTTCGTCCCGTGCTTGACTGTCGATCGCTCGCTGCATGGCTTCGTCACGCCCGCATGAATACTTCTGAGAATAATGGGCAATCAGGGACTCTCGTCGATCTTCCGACATGATCCCGAAGACGCTTCGAAAACGCTTTTTTGTTGAGGGAGCCCTATTTGCGCGACCTGAATTGAAGACCGCCAGGATAAAGCTTGCTACCGATGCCGCTGCTAGTGCCGCAATAATAATGGTCATGGCAATGCTCAGATTCCTGCAAACGCACCCCTCAATGCGATCATTAGTTGACGCTAACATACAGGAACCAACTAAGGTGTTAACGCGCAAGAGACGTGCCGTGAATGCGACGGCTGGGTAGCGCATGCCGTGCGTCTTTGTGCCCAGCGACCTTGGGCACTCAGTCTCATTTGAGGGACTGCCAATATCTTATAGAATGGGTTCAGAGCGGGGTTTTGTTAGTCCCCGTGTGTGGCCGGTGCAGTTGGGTGGGGTAGGCTACTCCGGCCTATTCGGTAGTGGCTGGGTAGCGGTCTTGATTTGTTCCGGCCACCTGCAACTAGCCGCAATCGCGCAGTAGCGCACTCCGGCAGAAGCCGTGTTAGTTTTCACTGTCCGTTCTCGTCCCCGGCAAACGGCTAGGCAAACTCGGGGTCAGCGTCGTCGAGAAGCCCCACTGGCGCACGGTGACCACCACCAAGGACAAGCAGGCGGCTCTCGATATGGCCAAGAAGATCGGCGACAAGGTTCGGGTCCAGACGATCAGGCCGAAGTTGAAGCGCTAGCGCCGTATATAGATATTCCTGTAGCCGACGATCTCAGCCATGCCGGCTTTGCCTATGCCAGGAATGTTTTTCAATGATTGTTCATCCATGAAGAGCAGGCGCTCAGGAGCATCGATACCGCAATCTAGCAATGCCTTAACTGTTACCTTCGACAAGGGCCGGCCCAGGAAGGGAAAGCTTTCAAGCGTCGTTGCCGCCTGCCGCTTAGCTATTTTTGCTGCCGCCGCGATGTAATCTGGTCCCTTGCTCGTCATTTGGGTTCCTTCCTCAATCTCACCCCCGCGCCGCCGCCGTTCTCGGGGATGAACTCGACGCCGGCCGAGTCAAGGTTGGGATTTCTAAGGCGTCGAATGCTGGTAAGAGATCTCTTCCAAATAAAATCCTGCCGCAGCCCCTACAGCCATTAGCGCCGCCATCGCCACCGCGTAGATCAGTGTTTTACCCAGCGTCCCCCAAAACACTCGTGCGCGCTCCCCTGGCAGGGTGTGCTAGTTCCAAGGTTCGTTCGCAAGCGCCATCGTGCGCATCGCTTCAATGATGCGCTCTATCTTGCTCTCTGCTTCATTGAACAGGTTTAGGGACAACATAGCGCCCCCGCGCACGTTCTGCTTTGCCGACCCGACAGCTCGGAACCGGTAGTTGCCCAAATCCTCAATGTAGACGGTTCCTGATACTCCGCTCGATGATCCCCATTTCACGCCGGTGGTAAAGGCGACGAGGCCAGTCTGTTCGTCCGCATTGTCGAGCCTCCATCCAATCTGGATGACCGCTTTCGCCGCTAGCTTTACCAGAAGCGCCTTGGTGCCAATAAAGGTCGAGTCCGGCTGGAGCTTAACGGCAGTCGGCACTGGCGCCTTTGTCGCCGCTTCGATCGGAGCGCCGCAGCCTATACAGTTCGCCGCTTTGTCTGAGACCTCGCGGCCACATTCCCCACATGTTACGAGTGCCATTTGAAACCCCTCCCAAGGCTATTGCTCAACATCGCGCCGGCCATCAGCAAACGCGAGGCGCGCAGGGCACTACTCAGCGGCACCCTTCGGCAGAAAACCTTTGGTCTCAAGGTCATCCACGATCAGCTTCTCGACGTAGGCTGCGACCGTGCGCCTATCTGCCTTGGCAGCAGTCTCAAGAGCCTCTTTCACGATGGGCTCGATCCTAAGCCCTAGTGCCGCTGTCCGTGCCATGCTTGTCCCCGTCGTATGCGATTGTTAGCAGATGCTAGTTGACGATTTACTTAGCCGTGTCACATCTGCTAACGTTGTAACACAATGCTAGCGGTTTGCAATGATGCCGAACACCCATGTTCCGGCAGCCGGCGAAGCTATGCCCGCTGCCGAGGAAATGAAAATCATCGGGAGATCTCGTGGCAGAAATGCGGGCGCAGGCGACCCTTGGGCGGGCCGCATGATGATGGGCACCGAACTGAGCGATGACGGCAAGATCCTCACCGTTCAAATTCCAATGGCCATTCGCAAGCGTGGCGGCCGCAAGCTCGTGATGTCGCCGAACACTATCGAGGGATGGGCGCCGACACGTCCGCGCATCGACAGCACGCTGCTGCGCGCCGTGATCCAGGCCTTTGCGTGGAAGCACCAACTGGAGACCGGTCAGTTCGCCACGATCTCCGAACTGGCCCAGGATAGGAAGCTCGACCGGTCATTCATATCCCATATCCTTCGACTCACGTTGCTGGCCCCGGATCTGGTCGAGGCAATTCTCGACGGGCGCCAGCCTCCGACGATGCAATTGCAGCAGCTGGTGCGAGGCTTTCCGGTTGAGTGGGAACGGCAGCGGCGCGAGGCCTGTTTGGTCGCAATCTGATTTGGACCAAACGGTGATTGTCCGCGTTGCGAATGGCAGCAACGCGCCTTATATCAGCCGTTGAGCAGACATACATGCGTCCCGGAAAGGGGACGCGCTGCTCTGGCTTCTTGCGCGATGGGGTTGGGCGACCAGATACGCCCAGCGAGCGAGCGATGACCGGCTCGGCGAGACAGGCTATCATTGTGCCGATGGAAGATGCACAGAACTCCTCTGACCCGTTCGTGCTCGACGGACCGCGTACTACGCGCCTCGACCAACGCCGCGAACAGGCGGCGGAGATATTCCCGCTATAGCCCGGAAACGCTAATGCAGGACCTACGCTGTGCTATTTTTTTGGACGGTCGTGTGCGAGGCTTAGGCCGTGGGTCGGATATCAAGCCGCTGCCAGGCACGGCAGGGTAATGTGCACGCATCTGTACAACAACCTGCCAGCCCAGACGGCGCTTCGAAGCGGATTGAAATCGGCAAAAACTGTTCCATCGGGAGAATTCGAAGGTATTTGAGGAGATCGCCACCATCATGAGCGCTCAAGGCTTGCCCAGCGTTCTCGCATTTGAACGCTACGACCCAACGGACGCCTCGCTGGACTGGCTGCGCGAGCGTGGGGTCAACGTCATTTTCGGCAATGCGCTCTGGGAAATGCCGTTCAAGCGCTTCACCGAGGATGAGCTGATTGCCAAGGCACATGGCTGTGTCGCCTTGATGGGGGCAAGCGGCACCCGCATCACCAGGCGAGTGATGCAGGCGCTTCCGGATCTGCGCTACATCTCAAAATATGGCATTGGCGTCGACAGCATCGACATCGACGCCGCGACCGAGCACGGCATTCTGGTTTCGAGTACGCCGAACGATTTTCAGATCTTCACGGTCAGTGAGCACGCGGTCGCCCTGATGCTGGCGGTTGCCAAACAACTTGGCACGTGGACGCCCGAATTCATGCGGTGTGGCGGGTGGCGCGGCCTCACTCCGCGACGTGTGATTTCAGAGGTTGCGTGAATGGCCAACCCCTTCTGCCTCAATTGTTGGACCTCAAGGCCATCATGGTGAATCCTGAACTTTGCCGAGGTTCCAGGCTTCACCAGATTACCGACCGGTCGATTTCGCCGATGCGCGCCCGGCCGGTTAGCGCCATTGCCATCTCGAAGTCACGGCGAAGCAGGTTGACGCAGTGGGCTACGCCCTCGGCACCAGCCGTTGCTAGGGCGTAAACATAAGGGCGGCCAATCATGACAGCGCTTGCCCCTAGCGCAATCGCCTTCAAAACGTCGGTGCCACGCCTAACGCCGCCATCGAGGATGATGGGGATCCGGCCGGCCACACGTTCCGCGATGGCGGGCAGGGCGTCGATGGCTGCCGGCAGTGTGTCGAGGTTACGCGAACCGTGGTTCGAGACGACTATAGCATCTGCACCAGTTCCGATGGCTTGCTCGGCATCGTCAGGATCGAGGATACCCTTCAGGATAAGCGGCAGGGTTGTCAGCGAACGCAGCCAGGCAATATCCGCCCAGGTCGGCATAGCCCGCTTTTGCGCAGTGCCAACTTTGAGCACGCCGGTGTTCCGGTCCTTGAAGTACGGCGTTGCGAGGCTGTCGGGAATTTTGAAGCCTGCCCGGAATTGCCTACGGCGATCGCCTGGCGTTGGTAGGTCGACCGTTACGCTGATGGCCTTTGCGCCCAGTGCCGCCATGCGCGATACGAGTTCGCCATTGAAACCGCGGTCGCTTTGCCAATAAAGCAGGAACCAGACAGGAGACTGGCTCTCCGCCACGCAATCCTCGATCGCCGCCGTCGCCGTAGTACCCAGAATGAACACCGCTTCCGCCACTCCGGCGCCGCGCGCCGTGGCCACCTCGCCTTCCGGATGCGCCAGTCGCTGATATGCTATTGGGGCCAGGATGATCGGATGCGTCAGCCTTTGCCCAAAGAGTGTGATCGCGGTATCAAGTCTTGTGACATCGCGCAGCACACGCTGCCTCAACCTGATGCGGTCGAATGCCGCTTCATTGTCACGCTTGGTGATTTCGTCGCCAGCACCCCCGGCAATGAACTCGTAAACCGCATGCGGCAACACCTTTAGCGCAGCCGGTTCAAAATCCGCCAAGCCGAGAAACCGGGTTTCGATGTCAAGTGGCATGGACCAGTCCGTCCGATCGGTATCTCAAAAAGTCGGCTATTCCACAGGCAACATTCGTGCAAATCTCCGCTGGCCGCAAGGCGGTGGTCCGGCGCGAAGGCCAGCGAGTTCCGGTCAGCGGAGATTCCGGGACATGATGCATATTTATTGGCCCCTGTCTCTCCTCTCGATCAGACATCGGCATCGCCAAAGGTACCCACCAAAGCGACGTAAAGTCCGGACTCTTTGGTAAATCTCGCGGCCAACCAACACTTAGCGGCGCTTCCAGCTCATTTCCGCTGGTCGGGTGCTGCTTTAGAGACAGTTCGGATTACGAAGCAGATATAGCCTCTAGCAGGGGACGCGGGAACGTCTGCTTCAGCCAAATGTCTCCCGAAAGCGGACAGTCCTCTCCCGGCCCCAAAGACGGCCTATCAGCAATGCGCCTGATGTGGGCCGTCAACTTTGTAGTAGCCGTCTGCTGAATGCGGACATTCAGCTGGCCGGCAGAACTCGGCGTCGCTCGTTCAAATGTAAAGAAACGGGTCTCTGCGGCTACCGACCGTCCTGCTTTTTCGAGCGCTTCTGACCGCGCCGGGTCATAATCGTGAGCATCGTTGTTGGACGGGAAACATCCAGCACGACGATCGCCAACCTGTCCTGCAAGCGTTCCGGAATGTCGCTTCGAAGCATTGTCTCGAGTGCCTCGGCTGAGGACGGGAGTGTGTCTCCGTCACTCCGGCGGGGAAGCGGAAATTCGATGCCGAACCAAAAGACGAGGTAGATCCCAAACCCATCGGCGCCCGCATCGGCCGCATAGCCGGCCAGTTGTTCCATGGGTGCTGACCACAGCTCTCTATTGTAATGACGCTTCGCCTCAATCGGCAGATTCTTGCCAGCGTGGCTGAGGAGCAGGACGTCGGCCCTGGTATTTTCGCCACGCCGCGCTTCAGGAAGGCTGGCGACAATACCGTACCTCTCAAGGCGAATCCGCAGCAGTTCAAGGAGCCGATCGCGGTCCTCGTTCTCGATCTGCGGCGTGGTTGCAGCCCCGTCCTTGTCAGTGTTCCAGAACCGCTTCCACGGTGTTTCGCTGCCGGTCCGCAGCGTCGCCCTGTATCGATCGACCTCCTCGAGAACCGCCGCCGCGAGATCGGCCGGGCTAGCTGGAGCGCCGCCCGCAAGCGCTGTGACAAGGTCTCCCACTGGCGGCGCGACGTAAAGGTCATCCCGCATCATTCTGGCATGTTCGGCGGCCGAGTGAGCGAGCTGCGGCCTCCAACTTGGATGAACGTCTGAAGCAAGCGATTTGAGTACGTCGCCAGCATCGGAGTTCTTTGATGCGCTCAGCCGGCGGATCGCAGCCCTGACGATGCCACTGACCGTGTTCGAGTGACGCCAATCATCGTCTTCGGATTCATGCGCTCTGCCAAGAACCGCAATCCGGAAGCGATCCAGTACATCGGGTTGCGGACACCGTTCGTAGAATGCCTCAGCAAGAGCCCCGTTCGGCCTCAACAAAACGCCCTGGAGCTCTTCCTCGGACAGTTCAGCGGGAACAGTTGTCGGATCGAGAGCCAGCCCGACAAAACCCCAAATCTGCCACTGTTCATGGCCGAGATCTGATCGTTGCACGGCTGATGACGCGAAGCGCGCCAGTTCTTCGGAACCGAGTATCGATGCGCCGGCGACCAGCACCTGCCCTAACGCGGGCATCGGCAAATTTGGCCGGTTCTTCAACAGCTCCTGAAGGCAGGCAGCGACCAGCCCAGGCTCTTTGGCGCTCACAAGGTGGTGAAGGCTATCCAGATCGTCATCGCCAGCGTCGAGGGCGGCGTTCCAGTACCGCAACATATGGGTGACACCGTGTTCTGGATCTTGCGCAAGACGTTGAACGGCCCACGTGACAAGCGACGGCCCATCCTCGCCGCCGAAATAGCTCTGGCGCAGTCCGACGAGCGCGCAGACCAGAGGGGTCTCAGCAAGCTCAGCTTGCCGACCATGCAACAGGCCTTGATGCAGACCAGCGGCGACGACCCATTCTTGCGGATAGGCCCGGTTCGTTGCCTCGGCCCGGCCGAGGCTCTCGGCATCGACCTTGATGTCGGTGTGGATCGCGAACTGGACGAACCCTTCTGCAATGGCAGCTGCAATCTCGTCATTGGTGTATGTGGTGACCTTGGCGAGAGGGTTGTCCTTCTTGGATATCCGTGCATTGCGGTAGTAATTGGCAGCCCTCGTCAAAGCGTTGAACTCGCTCTCGACACCGCTAGCAATCGCGGCGAGCTTCGGGGTCAAGGCAGCGATATTGCTCTTCTGGGACGCGTCAGTCTCGGCTTCTAGTTTGGCCTGCCGTTGCGCCTCCTTCTTTTTCCACTCGGCGTTCGGGTCCGAAAGAAGCGCGTCTATGAACCCCGCGTAGCCACCTTCCTCTTTGAGAATGGCGACGACCTTCTCGCGCCATGTCGGCCAATGCGCCTCTCCGCGCGCAGCATATGCGGCGATCTCAAACAGCCGCCTGCGCACTGACCCTGTCGCCTCGGTCCGCGCCAGTGCGAAGAGCCCCTCGACCAGTGACTCCGAAGGAAGCCGGCGCATGGTCGAGATGTAGTGGTTCACAACCACCCAAGGTCCATCGTTGGGCTCGCCGGTTCGCGACACGGCGAGAAAGAAGTCGAGTTCCCGCTGGCGAGGGTCACAATCCACCCAGTTCTGCATCGCCTCGACCACAGTGCTGTCCAGCATGTCCCAGACGTGCTCCCGGGCATTGTTTATCCAGGTCCACAGGCGGTCGGCCCCGAGATCGGGACATCGTTCAATCGAGGAGGCCAGTGCCTGATCGATGAAGGAGCGGATTTGCGATTTCTGCCGCAGCGCGCGCTCGTCGTCCCCTGCGAAATCGGGACATCGAAAAGATCTTCGGGAGTCGAGCGACGCAAGGCAAGAGCGAGCGCGGTCAACGCTCCGCGATCTTCAACTTCATCATCTTCCGATGACGCGGGAAGTGCGTCGAAGTCGGCCAGAAGCTTGCGTATTTCGGATGAATTTATTGTGTCCGCCGGCATTCCTGCCAAAAGCCGGGCCCTTAGCATCACCTGGCCGGCGTTGGCGGGCTGACGCTCCAGTTCAACTAGCAGGGCTCGACGTGCGGCGGTTCGATCCTCGCTGGCTCGGACAATTACTTCCGAGGAACGTTCCCGCATCCACAACGGCCGACCGGCATCGAGTACAATCGCATGAAGTTTGCTTTGAATACCCTGTACCGGAGGCCCCTCTGCGAGAGCCTGCAGGACCGTGACCTGGAGGTGAGTGCGGACGTCTTTGTCAAGGATCGTCGCGAAATCCCCTGCCAAGTCTTCGCCGGCAAGACCACCGAGCACGGTCGCTTCTCTCTGCGAGGAAAGGACATAGGGATCGTCACGATCAAAATTGAGGAGAATCGCTTTTCGTCCCGATGTGTCGAAAGCGGCGGCGTCGCCATAGGCCAACACGGTGGCGCCATCGCGATCGATGAGACGGAGTGCGCCCTGCGCGTCTCCCCGCCTGGAAAGATGGGCTGCGAACCACGCATATAATCCACGAAGTTCGCTTGGTGCCTTGCGATCTCGGCCGGTGATGAGCGCGATTGCGCGCCGCAATGGGAATGTCGGGTTGCTTCCCGCGCCTGTCACGACTCTGGCCAGGAAACGTGCGGCGAGGAATTCCGCCACGGTGCGATGGAAGGCCTCGAAGATGTGACCTTCTCCGCGAAACAATGCCGTGTCTAGCGTTGCATCCGCCAGTTTAGGCTCCAGATTGAGAGCATTCGTGGTCAAATACTCATTGGCGCCGCGCGAATGGGGCGGTGGCGCATTTGAGCGCCAGAGCGCCTTGGCGCCCGAAGCAAGGGCGTAGAAGCACAGTCTTGAAGCGGCTTCGATGATTGCTTCAACGCTCGGCCTGGGATCTGTCGCCCGTTCGGAATCGTGCTCGTGGGCCAGCGCCCAGATGGCCTTTTCGAACAGCTCAAAACGACTGCTTGGCCATATACCCTCGGCAGCGACCACCGAATGAAGCAAGCGGAGACTCAAAGGGCTCTCGAGAAAAGCTTCGGCGCCGCGATTGCGTGCCTCAACCACAAACGATCTCGGATCAGTGGCCTCAAGCGCCGTCAGCACGGCCCGGGCCTCGCCTTCGTCCAAGGGCAGAAGACGCGCCACGGTGATCGCGCCATTGCTAGCCGCCCGTCGCATGGCTCCGAGATCGGCGGCCTCGCGCCAGTCCTCTGCCCGGCAGGTGAGGCGCCAACGAAGGTTCTTGTTTGCGGATAGGGTATTGGCGAGTTGCAAGAGCTTGTCCTTGCCGTTCTCGCCCGTGCGATACTCGTCCAATGCATCAAGATAGAGCGTCTCGCCAACGGGTAGCGGGGCGCCGTTCATGGCATCTCGACAGGTAAAGACCTCGGCACCCTCGGCCGCAGATTCGTAACGCAGCGCCGTGGACTTGCCGAGGCCAGGTTCGCCGAGCAGAACGACAAACGGGTGATCGCGCAGCGAGCTCAGGGCGCACTCGCTTGCTTCCGACTCGCTATGAACAACGACCCTACGGTCCAGTGATGCAATTCTCATCAGCACAAAATACTGGCGCCCGTGCCGGTGACAAAGAATAAAAGCGGTTCCTCGGCTGGCGGGCAGCAATCCCTGTGGATAGTCCCGTGCGGCTCACCGTTGTTTCTTCGACAGATTAGACGGTCGACGCCACCAAATCGATGACGTGGAGCGACCAACGACGGGTTCAGCCCGGAGCAAAGAACGGCGACTATCGCCTCACCATGTCACAAACCGGTCTGTCTGGTATCGGCCCCAAATCTGCCGGTCAGCAAGGCGCCACTGGTGTGCCATTGGCCTCCACCAACGCATAGCGGTAGACTAGTTGATTGGTTCGACGACCGAGACTGTTAGCAACGGGGACGGCATATGTCGGCGACTGCGTTTGCATTGACTGGATTCATCTCGTGGGCACTGGGACTGCTGATCGTGATGGAAGGGATCCGTGCGTATCTGGTGATCTCTGGAAAGGCCGCAGCAAACGGCTTTACGCCAGATAACGCGGGTCTTTCCCCCTTTATGCAGAGGTTAGCCCGCGCCCACGCCAACTGCATAGAAGGGCTTCCAATTTTCGGAGGTCTGCTCGGAGTCGCGATCATTATTTCAAAGACAGATGTCACGGATCCGCTGGCCTCTACACTGTTAGGCGCGCGAATAGTTCAGTCGATAATTCACCTCGTCTCCACGACCCAGATCGCAGTCAGTCTCAGGTTCACTGCGTTCGCAGTGCAAATGGCAATTGGTGCGTATTGGTCCTGGGCGCTGTTGAGGTGAAAAGTGCTGCCACTTCAGAAGCCCGGCGGCCCATGGCGCATTGCGCAGGAGCCGAAAAACGGGGTGCCCGACGTAGGGGCGGGTTGGCGGAATGCCGATTACCAGACGCTCTACCCATTCAACTCGGTACAAAACTATGCCGCGTTCTCAGACTGGGTTTTTTCCGGCTGTTGCCCGACTATCCGCACTTGCGCTTCGGACACCCGGTTGATCCAGCAAATTCGGAACAAAGCAGCACAGGCTGCGTTTTTTCAGAGACGAGGTCCATCCGTTCAACCGACCGCGTTTGAAGTGGGCAAGAGAGTGCTCTTTAGACGCCGAAATCCTGATGGTCTCTTCGAGCGATTGCGCATTTATATGTGGCCGCGCCGCTCCTTCTCGCGATCGTTTCAGTATGTTTCAAAGCGTATCCTCCGTCTGAACGCCACTCCAAACGCCGTCGCGGCGGGAGTGGCGGCTGGGGTTTTCGCGTCTTTCTTTCCACTAGGGTCCCATTTCGCCATTGCCGCCATCGTGTGCTGGCTGATTTCAGGAAACGTGGTGGCGGCAGGTCTAGGAACATTTGTCTTTGGCAATCCGCTGACCCTACCGTTTGTTGTGGGAGCGACTTGGGAGGCCGGCAAGATCATGTTGCACGGCCACATGCAAAGTCACGAACGGCCAGCCCATCTGAGTGAGATGTTGCAGACCCTTTCAATTTCGCAATTGTGGGCACCGGTCTTAAAGCCCATGCTGTGCGGTGCGGTGCCATTCGGGCTGATTTTTGGCCTGTTGTTCTATGGCATCACCCGCTATGGCATGACAGCCTTCCGCGAACAGAGGCGCAAGCGACTGGCCGAAAAGGGGAGCGTGCTCCAGCAGCAGGAGGACATCGTGTTATCACCCCCTCTGCCCACTCGACATCGCCGTTCTGGAGGGTGAATTGCGGGTAGGGCAGCTGTAGAAATGGGTCCCCTGGTCGGCGATATGGCCGCTATAAGCGCTTCCCTACAATTGGCGGCCCGGATATCTGGAGCCTCCGTCATGGGTTCCTCGCCACACTTTTATTGATGAACGCCCCACCCTGTCCGTTTGGCGCGATGTCAGGCCGATAGACGCTCATGAAACTCTGTAAAGACAGCGCTGTGTGAGAACCGCTCCTCAGGGCCCCAGGGGCATCTGTATGCATGCAACTCGCATCAACGTCCGCTCAGAGGTCGTCTGCCGAATGGCAGCTATCCGCCGAGCTCGCCCCGATAGCGGACCGGCCGGTTCCGGCCCCAAACCAGCTGCGCTCGTCGCGGGTTCATCGACCCTTTTGTGGGATGAAAGAGACACCACGTGCATGGAAAACTAGTCCTCCTCCTGGTCCTTAGGTTCGCCAGACCATACGAGAGAATACGAAGGAAAGGGGTTGGCGAACCATCCGCTAACGTATTGATTTTGTGTAGAAAACGCTGACCCTCCGGGCCCACCAACTTATTATATAAATACCTTACGCCTAATTCCTTGAGTTTGAATTGAGCGCTATCGGGTAAACCTATGGCTTCTGGGCAAAATGGTTTTGGGCCTGTTCGTCAATTTTCTCCGTCTCGTTGATGGCACCCATCACACGCAAGAATTCCGGCTTCGAAAGACCTTCCCACGATGCATGGGGTAATCGGCGGCAATGGCGTGCACATAGGCGGGTCTGCTCATTTCGAAAATCCGGGTGGCACCGCTTTCCACGGTACGCCGTAGCGGCCCATTTCGTAGCCTTTTTCATACAGCGCCCGCATGAACTTGCTGTCGAACGGGCTCTTTGCTTCGACCGTGAAGTCGGTCGGGATATCTATATAGCTGTAGTTGATGCCGTCGCGCTTGGCGACAGCGTAAAGCCGATAGAGATCGCCAATCCCTTGCGTCTTGATGAGGGAAGAGACCGCCTTTTCCGCAATGTCAGGCAGCGTGGCCTTGACGATGCTCGGTTCCGGCGTCGTCCGGCCGTTGCGGATGATGTATAGCCGCGCCTTGACCCGGGCGTGGAACGTCTGGTCGAGTTCGCGCAGACTCAGCCCAGCGGGCATGAGAAAGACCTCGTTGCTGGTGCCGCCGTCGACATGCATTTCGTGATAGGTCTTGCCCGCCGCGGTCACTTCCAGTTCGACCGGCGGAAAAATGCCGGGTATGGATGTGGAAGCCAAGATGACTTGCTTGAAGAGCTTCAACCGGTCCGGCCGCTTGCTCGCAGCAATGGCACCCATATCCCAGATTACCGCTCGGTCCGCATCGAGGTTGGTTGTTCCGATGAAGAGTCGCCGTCCCTTCCCTGACTCCCGGGCGATCTGATCGAGCATGTCCTGGGTTATGTATTCGTCGAGCATCTTGGCTAGCGGCGCATTGCTGGTGAAGGAGGCGCTCGAGAGGACACCGAGGATGCTATGCTTGGTATAGATGTTGGCATCCTTGATTGTGGAGAAGCTTTGCTTGAGTTGATCGTCGTAGGCTGGCCCAAGGAACGCGAATGGCGCGATCAAAGATCCGGTACTGATGCCGGTGACAATGTCGAACTTGGGCCTGGTCCCGGCCTTGGTCCATCCGGTGAGAATTCCCGCTCCGAAGGCGCCGCTGCTGCCACCGCCGGAAAGCGTCAGCACGTTGAGCTCCTGCGGTTTTATGGATGGGTCGGTCTTTGCCGCCTCTAACCGCTCGTTACGAAATAGGACGAGCCGATCGGCCGGGACACTCGCATAGGAATCGCCCCAGGCACGTATGTCGCCGGGGAAGCCATTCACTTCGGCTGTGGCCATGTGTTTTGTGGGGACGCCATCGCGTGGATAGGCTGCAATGCAGCCTGCAAGCAGGGTTGCGCACAGGCCAAGGAGGGTGAACCTAAGCAGAGCTTCCGGTGTCCTGAGGCCGCGCATTACCTCGCTCGCTCGCCTCAAAATGCACGGGATGGCTGCCAATCCAACGTAGCGCCCGCGCGGACCCTCACAGGTAAGTGGCATGGAAAGTTCCTCTGGATGTCATCGTAGCTGAGCCAGCTCTACCCGGCAGGACTCCGCGAATGTGTGCAGGATGTCATGGGCGGCGACATGCGTGTTCCGCGCCTCCGGAGCAGTCGAAGGCGACTCGTACGTCTCTATGATGCGTTCGAGTACCGCTTCGGCGGCACCGATCGTGTTAGGCGTGGCAAAGAGGCGTAGCTTGTTGACGGTGGCATACATGGGAACAAGCTTGGCTGGGTCATCCAGGCGCTCCTGGACGATGCCATCTGCATAGGTTTTGGATGCCTGGTCGATCAACTCGCCGAACAGCCGCTCGCGATGCGAGCCTTTCTGTTCGAGCCGCTGCATATGATCCTTTTGATGCTGGGTGAGCCAGGTCGTGGCCACGGATGCCAGGGCACCGATGGCCGAGCCGGCCAATGCCGATAGGGCTGAGATGGTCGCAGGGTCCAAAGTCATGGAGTTGCTCTTGAAGTTTCCGGTCGACGCCGGTTTGGTGGAGTGGATCCTCGCCAAGCCGAAACTCTCACCGATTTTGAAATGTCCAGGCGTGCCACTGCCGATGGCACGCTTCCTGCCCGAACCACCGTCTTGGTATCGTACGAGCGTGCCAAAAGATGCGCCTGCTGCAGCGCCGCGAGCAGCATCTTGTGGACATAGTCGTGAGGGATGTCCCCTGGTCCGGCGAACATCGCGGCACAAGATCGAAGAAAGCGGTCAACGAAAGATAATGTCTCCGGCATGGCTATCGCCTTCTCAGTGCTGGAGCGCGAGAATGGGGATTGCCGGAACGGCAGGCTCTGCTGTCGTTTCGTCTTTCTCCCGTATGCCGTTAACAGCAACATAAAGAGCCGGGAGGAAGACCAGCGTCAGCACGGTCGCGACGGCGAGCCCTCCGACGATGGCATAGGCCATCGGTCCCCAGAACACGTCATGCATGATCGGGATCATGCCGAGGATCGCGGCGGCCGCCGTCAGCATGATCGGCCGCAACCTGTGGGTGGTCGCGTCGATCACCGCCCTCCAGGGCTCGATACCCTGCGCCCGCTCGTGCTCGATCTGGTGGACCAGGATCACCGAGTTGCGGATGATCATACCGGCCAGCGCAATAATGCCGAGCGTCGCGATGAAGCCCATCGGCGTATTTGTGGTGAGCAGCGCGGCGGCGACGCCGATGAGGCCGAGCGGCGCCACGCTGATCACCATCGCCAGCTGGCGGAAACTTCCGAGCTGCACCATAAGCACGGTGAGCATCAGGGTGATCATCAGCGGAAACTGAGCCAGCAGAGCGGCGTTGCTCTGCGCGCTCTTTTCGACCGTGCCGCCGGTCTCAAGCAAAGTGCCGGCCGGCATCGACTTGCGCAGCCCTTCGATTGCGCCAGCGATCCGCCCGTGGACGGATGCTGGTTGCAGCCCCGGCAGCGGCTCCGCCTGCACGGTGATGGTGGGCATGCGGCCACGGCGCCAGACATAGCCGTCATCGAGATCATACTGGAACTGCGCCAGCTCGCGCAGCGGAACTGAGGCACCAGTGGGCGTCGTGATCTGCAGATTGCGCAAGGCTTCGACGCTCGACCGCTCATCGCTCTCGGCCCGCGCCACGACGTCGACGAGGTAGATCGAGTCGCGGATCTGTGTAACGGTCGAACCGCTGATCACACGGTTGAGCGCCTGGGCGAGCTGCTCGGAGCTCAGGCCTGCCTGGCGAACCCTTTCCTGGTCGACGACAACGCGCAGCGCCTTGTTCTTCTCAGCCCAGTCGTAGTTGACATTGCGCACGAGGCCCGATGCTCGCAGAGTTTGCGCGACCTGCTCGGCATACTGCCTCGCCTCCTCAGTGGTCGGGGCGCTCACACGATATTGCACGGGCCAACCCACGGGCGGTCCGAGCTCAAGGCGCGAGATACGAACAGTCACGTCCGGAAAGCTGCCGGCGAACAGGGCCGCCAGCCTGGCCTGTACCCGGTCACGCGCCTCGAGGTCCTTGGTGACAACCACGGCCTCGGCCATGAAGTCGTTGTCGAGCTGTACGTCGAGAGGCAGGTAGAAGCGGATGGCGCCGCCTCCGACATAGGAGGAGAAGCGGGCGATGTCGGGGTCGCCGGCAAGCGCCTTCTCCAGTCGCTCCGTCTGCGTTTCGGTCGCAGCGATCGAGGCATTCTTCGGCAGGGTCATCGTCACGAGGAGCTCGGGCCGGTTGGACGTCGGGAAGAACTGCTGCTGCACGAAGCCCATGCCATAAAGGGAGGCGCCGAAGAGGATGAGCGCTGCGGCGATGGTGGGCCAGCGGTGCCGCATGGCGAAGCCAAGCAGCCGTTCGAAAGCGCGCATCAAGCGGCCCGGCTCGGCGGTCCCGTGCACCTTCTTCGTGTGCGACGGCAGAAGAGAGAGACCGATCACCGGCGCGAAGACGACGGCCACGAACCAAGAGGCAACGAGCGCCACCGCGATCACGACGAACAGCGAGAAGCAATATTGTCCTGTGTTGCTGTCGGCGAAGCCGATCGGCAGGAAGCCGAGGATCGTGATCAGCGTTCCCGTCAGCATCGGGAAGGCGGTGGAGGTGTAAGCGAAGGTTGCCGCCTTGATCTTCTCCATACCTTCTTCGATCTTTGAGATCATCATCTCGATGGTGATCATGGCATCATCGACGAGAAGGCCGAGCGCGATTATCAAGGCGCCGAGGGAGATGCGCTGCAGGCTGATGCCAAGCGCATTCATGGCCACAAAAACGATGGCAAGCACCAAGGGAATGGAGAGGGCGACCACAAGCCCGGCCCTGAAGCCGAGACTGAGGAAGCTGACCACCAGCACGATGACGATCGCCTCTAAAAGTGCTTCGGTGAATCCGCCGATCGCCTCGTGCACGACCTCCGGCTGGTCCGACACGAGGTTGAGCTCAATGCCGACGGGAAAGCGCTGTTTCAGGCGTTCGGCCGCCTCGTGCAGGCCTTTGCCGAAGTTGAGATTGTTGCCGCCCTCCCGCATGCTGACGCCGATGCCGATCGCCGGCTTGCCGTTGACGCGGAACATCTTGCCGGGCGGGTCGCTGTAGCCGCGCTGAATCTGAGCGATGTCGGTCAGTTTGTAGAAGCGCCCGTCGATCCAGAGGTTGAGGTTGGCAATGTCGTCCGGCGACGGCAGGGAGCCTGTGACGTCGACGAGCATGTTCTCCTGAGGCGTGTTGATGATGCCCGAAGGCGCCACGGCATTCTGCCGGGCGATCGCCGCCAGTACGTCGTCCAGGGTGAGCTTGAGGTTCGCGAGCTTTTGTGGCGAGAAGTTCAGATAGATCTTCTCATCCTGGTCGCCATAGATGTCGACCTTGCCGACGTCGGGCGCACGCAGGAATTCGCCCCGCGCGGTCTCAGCGAAGTCGCGTGCTTCGCGTGCGGTGAAGCCGTCATAGGTGATGCCGTAGATGGTGCCGAAGACGTCGCCAAATTCGTCGTTGAAGAAGGGCCCGACCACGCCTTGCGGCAGCGTCGTCCTTATGTCGCTGACCTTCTTGCGGACCTGGTACCAGATGTCGCCAAGGTCGCGTTTGGGCGTCGATTCCTTGAGGTTGACGAAAATTGTCGCCTGACCAGGCTTTGTGTAACTCTTGATGTAATCGAGGTTCGGGGTCTCCTCGAGCTTCTTTTCGATCCTGTCCGTCACTTGCTTGAGCGTGTCAGCCGTGGTGGCCCCCGGCCAGTTTGCCTGGACCACCATTGTCTGTACGGTAAAATCCGGATCTTCCTGGCGGCCGAGCCGCTCGTAGGCGCTCACTCCGCCGATGACGCAGATGAGCATCAGGAAGACGACGAGGGCGCGGTTGTGGACGGCCCATTCGGAGAGATTGAAGCGTGTCATCACTTGACCTCCGTCTCTGGCTTCACAAGGTCACCGTCGGCGAGCGAATTGACGCCGGCGGTCACCACCTTCTCCCCAGCGGACAGTCCATGGCTCACCACGATCGAGTCCGCATCGAATTCGACAAGCTTGACCTCGCGGCGCCGCACCTTTTCGTCCTGGCCAACCACCCAAACCTGCGGCTGGCCTCCGGACTGCAGCAGTGCGCTCGGCGGCAATGTCGCAACCTCCTGATCTCCTTCGCTTTCGACGCGACCGACAACGACTGCCCCGAGGCGCATCTCGGCCGGCGGCGAAGCCAGCGCCACCTTCACCTGATAGGTGCCTGTCGCGCTGTCGGCCTCTGGCGAAATCTCGCGTATGGTGCCGGTGACGGCGATGTCGAGACGGCCCTGCAGCGATACGTTCACCGCCATGCCGAGCTTTGCCCGGGCGACATCATTGGTGCCCACCGCGAACACCGCCTCGCGTGCGTCATTGCCGGAAATCTCGACGACCATCTGGCCCGCAGCCATGATCTGACCCGGGTCGGCTCCGGTCGCCGTCACCACGCCGTCGGTGGGTGCAAGGAGCTGGGTATAGCTTAGCTGGTTCCGCGCGATACGCAGATTGGCTTCGGTCGCCTGGACCGCCGCTCTTGCGCTCTGCAGCGACTTAAGCGCGTCATCGTACTGGGAGCGTGTGGCGAAGCCCTTGCCGAGCAGGATTCTGAAGCGTTCCTCCTGTGCGGATGCTTGGGCGAGCCCAGCCTTTGCTGAGTCGACGTCGGCCTCGGCAGCAGTCACCTTGTTGTGGTAGTCGACGGCGCTGATCTCCGCGAGCTTCTGGCCTTTCTTGACGATTGCGCCCATGTCGACATCGCGCGAGAGCACTCGACCGCCGACCTCGAAGCCGACGGTGCTCACATAGCGCGACCGGATACGGCCAGCACCCTGCGCCACCAGGCTAAGCTTGTGAGGCGTCACCACGACGACCCGTGCGGGCCGTGGCGCCGATGGTGCGGCAGTCTCTTCTTCAGAACAGCCAGAAAGACAAAGGCATGCGATGCATGCAGAAAGCAACAGACCTGAGGGCAGGCGCACGAAAGCCTCCGTTGGAGCGGTGGTTGAAGGGGATAGTCGGGTTGGGAGCGCGGCGAATTCGCCATTGCTCAATTTCGATTTCAACCTATAAGTCAAATCGACGATATGGTCAATATGAGATTTGCACAATTGTGCGATGCAAGAGGAAGGGGGTTGCAACGATTGATCTGCAGGCAGGGGCAGGAGAGGCGGGCAAAGGCAGCGCCTCTCGGAAGCGCCTACTGCATGAACCACCCGTGGCTCACCACGAGCGACTGGCCGGTCAGTGCATTCGACGGGAATGCCGCCAGGAAAACCGCTGCTTCCGCAACGTCCTGAACGGTCGTGAACTCACCGTCGACCGTCTCTTTCAGCATCACCGTCTTGACCACATCCGCTGCGGAGATTCCGAGCGCGCGCGCCTGCTCCGGGATCTGTTTTTCCACCAGCGGCGTGCGAACGAATCCAGGGCAAATCACGTTGGCGCGGACGCCATGGGCGGCACCCTCCTTTGCAACGACCTTGGCCAGGCCGATCAGGCCGTGCTTGGCGGTGACATAGGGAGCCTTGAACGGAGACGCCTCCTTGGAGTGGACAGATCCCATATAGATGATGCTGCCGCTGTTCTGACGATACATCTGCCGCAAGGCGGCACGGGTGGTCAGGAAGGCTCCATCCAGGTGGATGGAAAGCAACTTCCTCCATTTCTCGAAATCGAAGTCGACGAGCGGCGCCACGATCTGGACGCCGGCGTTGCTGACCAGGACGTCGAGGCGCCCGAAGGTTTCGACAGCCCGCGCCATTCCGCTTTCGACTTGCGCCTCGTTGCTAACGTCCATGCCAATCCCGAGCGCGCGCTGAGCGGCCGGATCGATCTCAAGGGCGGTCTGCTGGGCCGCCTTCAGGTCAAGATCCGCGATGACCACCTTTGCTCCCTCGCGGGCGAAGGTTAGGGCAATCTCCTTGCCGATGCCACTCGCAGCTCCGGTGATGACCACGACATTGTCCAGCAGCCGGCCGCCGGCGTTCCCTGCCGGCGTGTTCAATTGGGCTTCATTCTGCGAATTCATGGATTCTTCCTTTCAGGTCGCGAGGCTCGGATTTCGCGAGGTAGTCATGAACGACCTTGCCGAGTGCGAGCGTGAGATCGGCGACGATGTGCATCGCCGAAACCACCTCGAGTACCGGCAGCTCGGCGACCGGGGCCAGCGCATGCGACCAGAGGTTCAAGGATGCCGGGCCGGTCCAGGCGCCTCTCAGATCGACGTCCTCCAGGTGATACTCCACGAGCTCGCAGATGCGCGGCGTGCCGTCGACATGGGGAATGATCTTGAGGAGGAAGTTCGGCTCCGCGAGGGAGGTCTTCACTGCCGAGAGGTCGGCTGCTCCGTGTTTGTAGCCCATGGTGGCCGTGGCGACACGGACCGGGCCGTAATCAAGCGTACCCACCAAGGTGTCAGTCTCAGTGCGCAGTGTCGGACTCGCAAGCTTCTTGGGAAATCCCCACAGCTCGCGCCCACCGGCAATTGGTGGGTGATCGTTAAGAAACATGCAGTGGGTGTAGCTGCCTTTGCGGCCCCGGAACGTGATTGGGATGACCTGGCCGCTTTCCGTGTAGTCGCCGAAGCCCGTCGAGTCCGGCATGCGAATGAACTCGAATTTCACGAGCGGTTCGGATAGTTCGAGCGGCTCCGGCACGAGAGCGCGAAGCTTCTTTGGATCAGTCCGATACGTGATGATCAGATATTCGCGATTGCGGAAGCGATACGGACCGACCGGATAGGCCGGACTTGTCAGGGGCATGGCGAAGGCAGTTGCCCGGACGGTGTCTTGATGCATGGCTGAAAGTTCCTTCAATTGTTGAAGTGGATGGCTTGCGTCGAGAAGGAGGCGAACAGGGCTCGTGATTGGACCGAGCACGTCCCGCATCTTCCTTGCAGACGCCTATTCCTGCCCGTCTTCGGCAAGATCGTAGGTGCTCACCCCTTCGAGATTGTCGGGCCGTTGCAATGCCTCGGGATGGCGCAACGTGCGCATGGCGTCGAAATATCCGGCGCGCCAATGCTCCTCCATTGACAGCCGCGAAAACTCATAGTCCTTCGAGTGTCCCTCATGCTGTTTTGAGCGATAAATCAGGTGAACGAGCTTGTAGACCTTATGGTCCGCGATCGAGCTCAGCGCGGTTGCTTCCTCGCTGTCGAGCAATTCGGGCGGCAGTTTTGCAAGCAGGCTCGCGAGGGTGTGTCGGGCACGCTGATATTGCTTGAACTGGTCGGTATGCGCCCGCGTGCGGCTCGAATACTGTATTTCTTTCTGCCGCGTCGCGACCTCGGACAGATTGCGAGGAAATTCGCCGCGCGCACTCCAGAGGTCGACCTGAAAGGCGAGGGTGTCTTGCCTCGCCCCATGTTCGACCACCCATTGCAGCGGCGTGTTCGAGATGAGGCCGCCGTCCCAGTAGAATTCGCCGTCGATTTCGACGGCCGGGAAGCCCGGCGGAAGCGACCCGCTGGCCATCACGTGCTCGGGGCGGATCGTATGCTGATCATTGTCGAAATAGACAAAATTGCCGGAGCGCACGTTTACGGCGCCCACGCTGAAGCGCATGCGGCCGGCGTTGATCCGGTCGAAATCGACAAGCCGCTCCAGTGTGCTCTTCAGATGTCTGGTTTCGTAGAAGCTTGTTCCTTCGAGGGAGCCGTCCGCTTGCAGCCAGGGAAAGGGCTGCCGAAGGCTGAAAAAGCCGGGGGAACCGGCGATGAGCGCGCAGGCCGAACTGAACTGGTTGAACAGCGAGCGGGGCAGGTTCCCTATCGGAGCGAGTGTGGGCGCGGCGGCAGCCCAGTCGAGAAGTGGGTTCGCGGTGATCTCGCGCCAGAAGGCCCGCAGCTTCGGAACCCGTTCGGCCGGTTCATTCCCGGCTATGATGGCCGAGTTGATGGCACCGATTGAGACCCCGGCGACCCAGTCTGGATGGATATCGGCCTCGGCGAGAGCCTCGTAGACTCCGGCTTGATAGGCTCCGAGCGCACCGCCGCCCTGCAACACCAGGGCAACGCATTCGAACGGGAGAGGCCGTTTTGTTGTTCTGAAGTCTTTCCGGGACAGAACGTTCATGTGGATGCTGTTCCTTCTCATCTGAAAGCGATAGGGCTGCGGGAGCTCGAGTGGGGCCGGTCGAATTCGCCGGCTCAATTTCAATTTGCATTTTTAGGTCAAATCGACTATATGGTCAATATGAGATTTTCGTAATGGTGCAATGCAAAAAGGGCATGACGGATGGCAAAGGTTGATTTGGCGCGCAGGGCGGAGATCGGACGCGAGAAGCGGGAAAGGACACGCACGCTGATCGTGGACGCAGGGGCCATGCTGTTGTCGGAGCGGCTTCGCGAGGCCCTCACGGTGGATGCCGTGGTAGAGGCAGCAGGTGTCGCGAAGGGCACCTTCTACTACCACTTCCAGAGCATCGATGAATTGGCCTCAGCCGTCGGCGAGAAGCTCGGGGAGAGCTTTGACGCCATGCTGACGCCTGTGCGCCTGGAACTACAGGATCCGATCGAACGCCTTTCCTTCGCCTTCACGCGATTCTTGGAAAAAGCGATCTCGGACTCCAACTGGGCTCGGCTGGTCGTTCAGAGTTCTCACTCGCCGACGGAATTTGCGCGAGGGATCCGGAACAACCTCAAGGCAGATATTGCCGAAGCGATTGTTCAGGGCCGCCTGAGCGTTCGGGACGCAGAGTTGGCAGTCGACATCGTGATCGGTATATGGCTGCAGGTGACGCGCGGCATCCTCGAACGAGGTGCCCGGCCCGAATTGACACGCCAGACTGTCGAGGCGTTGCTTCGCGCGCTTGGTTCATCGCAGTCGGAGCAACGTAAGGCCGCGAAGAAATGATAGCTGTGGGCGAATGTCCGGCTCGATGCGGTCAAGGCGCTGATCGCCTCCCACCTCGAGAATTTTCCGAGACCTTGGTTTGAAGGCAACCTATGTTCGCAAAGGAGGCATCGGGGCTAGCTAAAGTCGACTGTGCGGGCGGGCGACGTCTGGCGCTCCAGCCTCGCACACATGCGTTTTGCAGGACAGAATGGAGGCCTGAATGTCTGCGGCGAGAGCCACCGCTCGATCGGCACTTCGGTTCGCAAGGATCAACTCGCCCAATCCAGCATCAGCCAAAGAGAAGGCGATGGCGCGTGCCACGCCGCCGGCGCCGATGACGAGCGATCGACGCCCTCAACCACCACGCCGTTGCAGCGGCGTGTTCGAGACAAGGCCGCCGTCCCAGTAGAATTCGCCGTCGATCTCGACGGCGGGGAAGCCAGGCGGAAGCGATCCGCTGCGGTCGCCATCATCGCCAGCAAGTCGCAGGGTGTCGACGAACAGCGACATTGGCGAAAGTGTAAAATTTCGGGCGAACAGGAATCCGAACCGCAATGCCAGCCTCCTATCCCCCGGGCAGGATGTGGCTCGCTTCAACGCGCCAGGAGACCCAGATTGATGAGGTGGAACGGCCCGCTCCGACAGCATCAAGTGCTAACGTGGCCGTTGTTTCAACGCCACCAAGGAGGGACCGTTCCGTGACGCAGATTAACACCATCGGGCTAGATTTGGCCAAGCAGGTTTTCCAAGTTCACGGCGCAGACGCCGAAGGCGCGCCGCTGTTCAACAGGCGGTTGCGCCGGGCCGAAGTGCTGCGCTTCTTCGAGAAGCAGCCAACCTGTCTCGTCGGCCTCGAGGCCTGCGGCGGGGCACATTACTGGGCGCGTGAGATCGCAGCACTCGGCCATGACGTCCGGTTGATCCCGCCGGCCTACGTCAAGCCCTTTGTCAAGCGCGGCAAGACCGATGCTGCCGACGCCGAGGCGATCAGCGAGGCGGTAACCCGCAAGACCATGCGCTTTGTGCCGATCAAGTCGGCCGAGCAACAGGCGGCGGCGATGGTGCTGAGGACGCGAGCTCTGCTGCTGCGCCAAAGAACACAAGTGATCAACGCCTTGCGCGCTCATATGTCCGAATTGGGCATCATCGCGGCTGCCGGCCCGGCGAAGGTGGCGGCATTAGCCGCGATCGTGCGTGACCCGACAGATGCTCGCCTGCCTGCGGCGGCGCGCTTCGCCCTGACGGCCCTTGTCGACCAGTTAGACACTCTGAGCGAACAGGTCGAACGACTTGAGCGCGAGATCGTCACCGAGGCAAAGCATGACGAAGACATGCGCCGTCTGACCACGATCCCGGGCGTCGGCGCGATCACAGCGGCGACCGTCAAGGCGCTGGTTCCCGATCCGGACGGGTTTAGGTCGGGCCGTCACCTTGCCGCTTGGCTTGGGCTTACGCCGAGGTCGCATTCGAGCGGCGGCAAGGAGCTGTTGGGCGGCATCTCGAAGATGGGCAACACGGAGCTTCGATCTCTCCTTGTAAATGGCGCTACCTCTGTCCTGCGCCATGCCAGAAACAACGACAGGGCACTGCCCTGGTTGACCGCGTTGCTAGCGCGTCGGCCCTTCAAGGTCGTCGCCATCGCGCTTGCCAACAAGATCGCGAGGATCATCTGGGCCCTGCTAACGAAGGGCGGGACCTATCGGAAACCTGGTGTGATGGCGGTTCGTGCGGCAAACGCCTGAGGGCAGAGTACCGACACGAGCTACCGGAGAAGAGCCAGGAAGAGGCGAGGTGCATTGAGCAGACGATGATTCCACGGGACGAAATCCCGACGCGGGAGAGGCTTGCGCGACAATGTGCTTCGAGCACGTCAGATTGATCAGCCACCCGCTTCGCGGACTTCATCGAGGCCAGCGGTCATGGGCCGCGCTGAAAGGCCGGACATATGACTGCACCGTTCCCGCGTGATGAAATCGACTAAAAAAGCCCTTGCAACGCGGGCCGTTCCACATATGTGGCGCCGGGAGTCAGGTTCAGCCGCACCAGTTCGTCGTGGCTTTTCTGCGCCTTGAGTTCCAGGCCTTTGTCGCCTTCGAGATGGATGACGGCGGCGGCACCAACAAATTCCTCGCCAACCACTGAGGCTCGCATCGTGTTGCTGGTGCTCGGCTGGCTATTGCTCAGCTGCACCCGGCCGCCCGAGGCAACGAAGGTCGCCTTGTCGCCCTGCACAAGCGCCTTGGCCGGGTTCGGCGCGACGTCAAACTATCCAGCCGACGTGGCGATCCTGACGGCATTGCTGGTGATCTCAGACACCTTGCCGGCGAAGACGTTCGAAGAGCCCAAGAATTCCGCGACGAAGCGCGGCTATCTCTCGAAAGGTCTCTCAGATGGCATTACCGCAGTCGAAGCGAATCGCTGATCGCATTCTCCAACTATCAGTATTACCGCAACCGTCTGATCACGTTCCCATCGACGATCACGCGGTACGCCTGCACCGGGTGATGCGCTCCAGGGTCGGCACCGCCAAGCGGCAAATCAGGCCAGGAGCCGCCACATTCGCACACGACCTGTACCACGCAACTCCGTTTCCGCGAGTGGGTCGCAAGCAAAATCCGGTCCAAGAAGTTTGTGAGTTGCATCCGAAATGCGGATTTCATCGGGCTCCGCGGACGTTTGAATACGTGCGGCGAGATTAACGGTCTCGCCCCACAGGTCGTAGGCAAACCGCCTTTTGCCTATGACGCCCGCGACGATTGGTCCTGAGTTAATTCCAATTCTGAGCCTTAGCCGTTCTCCGGCGAAGCGTTCGTGCTGAACCGCCTCCCGCAGCTCAAGTGCATAGCGCGCGAGGGCTTCTGCATGATCGGATCGCGCGGCGGGCATGCCAGCGACCACCATCACGCAGTCGCCGATTGTCTTGATCTTTTCGCAGCCATATTGGTCCGAGAGCCGATCCGCCGCCTTGAAGAAGTAATTTAAAATAGCGAGCGTCGTCACGGCTCCGACGCTCCGCGCTCTTTCCGTAAAACCGACGATGTCGGCAAAAAGCACACTTACCTCTGCGTGGTTGTCGGCAATTTGTTCGTCTGACTTTAACCGCTCCGCGATCGACGCCGGAAGAATGTTGAGGAGCAGGGTTTCGGCGCGCTGGTATTCACGCTGCAATCCCTCTTGGCTCTCCCTCAACGCCTCGTTCATCGATTGTAGTTTCTCGTTGAGTTGACGCTCCCTCTCTTGCAGGAGCGTCATTTCATAAGCCTTCTGTTGCAGCCGCTGCGTGTTGTCGCGTTCGGCAGTGGCGTCAAGGAAGAGCAGCCACACGCAGGCACCGTCGGCAAAAAGATGAAGGTCCGCGACACGGCCGCTGGGCAGTTCGACCATGGCCATATGATATGGAAGCTCCGGGCAAGGCAGCAAACCTTCCATGAATTCGAGCTGATCGGCAACAGGCTTACCAATGCGAAGAGATGAGAGCCCGTAATGTTTAACGTTACCGCCCTTCGTCGCTATGCAAAGCTGGGCATCAATTTTCACATATGCGATAGAGTGCTCGTTGTAGAAGAAATTGTAGATCCATTTTCCGACTTCTTTTGGCAATCTATGCATGGTCTATTTGGTGACCATCGAAGCAAGTTGACGAAACGCATCATCGACATGTTCACCCGTAAGCGCACTTGTCAGATAGATTTGCCATCCACGTTGCCTCAGTTCGCTAATCTCACTATCCGATATTACCCACTTATCGGCCAAATCGGATTTGTTGAACAGCAATACAAACGGCATAGCGCCGAATTCGGCCTCGACGCGCTCGCGCAGCGTGAGCGCTGCGGCAAGAGTAGCGGCGCGGGTTCCATCGACGACAAGCACGAGCCCGGTCGCACCTCGCACGTGGCTGACGCGGAATGAGCCGATATCGTCTTCGCCGGCCAAATCCCACAAAATCAGATCCACGGTTTTGTCCGGGAGTGCGACACTCTTCTTGTCGATTTTCACGCCCACCGTGGTCAAGTAGGTTTCTGAAAAGATGCTTTGCACAAACCTGCGGACCAGGCTCGTCTTGCCGACAGAGAACCCGCCCAGCATGCAGATCTTTTTTTGCAACATCTTAGGCCCCGCCCTAGTCCAGGTTTACCGTAACCGAAACCCGGCGATTGGTGGAGCTTCCAGTTTGACTATTTTCAGGCACAGCCGGCTCAAAGGTGCCCGCGCCCCGAACCAGCAGCAGTTCCGGAGCGACGCCGCGCTTGTTGAGAAGCGCACGAACTGTCTCCGCGCGGGCGGCGCTGATCGACGCGTTGGCCGTCTCACGGCCCGTGCCGTCCGAATGGCCGGTCAACATGAACCGCGCCGTTACGCCTGACTCGCGGGCTTTTTGGGCGAATTCCTTTATTTGATCCGCCAACCTGTCGAGAACGGGCATCTGCTCTGGTCCCGGCACAACTTTGCCGGAAGAGAAGAAAATATCGGTCGTCTGGATGGCCTCTCGCAAATGATTGAGTTCTGCAAGGTCCAGCTCATGCAGTTGCGAGACATCCAGAACCACTCCGTCCGCCGAAAGTTGTTCGGCGGCGGCCCGCGCCCGGTTGATCCAGTTGGCAGGAGCATCACCCACGACAACGATGCGACCCTGGATGATCGAAAGCATCACCGATTTCGGCGGGGTCAGCGAAGCCTCCAGCCGCTTCACCACGAACTTCGGATCAAGGCTCTGATAGAATTGCCATTGTGAATGAACGCGGGCAGGATCAACCTGCGTTCCGTGCAGCAGAAGTTGCGGGTCGGCGGCAAGGGGGTCTCTCAGGCCGGAAATGTAGAAATGTCCGCCCCTCTCCGTTTGCTGGGCGACGATGATTCCCGGTTGGGCCTCAAGTCGCGACACATAATACTGCCAATGCTCCGCCGCGCGTGCTTCGGGGCTCACATCGCGAACCTTGGAGATATCGAATTCCGGTCCGCCCGCCGAAAGCTGTCGGGCCGCCGCGCGCGCCCGATCTATCCAGGTGTCGGGAGCCTCGCCCTCGGCAACGATGCGATCATCGATGATCGAAAGTCGTACTGTATCCGGCGGATACAGCGACGCCGTCAGCCGCTTCAACACGAACTCCGGCTCAAGGCTCTGATAGAACCGCCACTGCGAATGAACGCGGGCGGGATCGACCTGCGTTCCGGACAACAGCGACTGCGGATCGGCGGCAAGCGGGTCTCTCAGGCCGGCAATATAGAATTGGCCGTCGCGTATCTTCTGTTCCGCAACGATGATGCCCGGCTGGGCTCCCAGTCGCGACACATAGGCCTGCCAATGCTCCGCCGCGCGTGCATCGGGGCTCACATCGCGAACCTTGGAGATATCGAATTCCGGTCCGCCTGCCGAAAGCTGTCGGGCCGCTGCGCGCGCCCGATCTATCCAGGTGTCGGGAGCCTCGCCCTCGGCAACGATGCGATCATTGACGATCGAAAGTCGCACTGTATCCGGCGGAACCAGCGACGCCGTCAGCCGCTTCAACACGAACTCCGGCTCAAGGCTCTGATAGGATTGCCACTGCGAATGAACGCGGGCGGGATCGACCTGCGTTCCGGACAACAGCGACTGCGGGTCGGCGGCAAGCGGGTCTCTCAGGCCGGCAACATAGAATTGGCCCTCGCGCATCTTCTGTTCTGCAACGATGATGCCCGGCTGGGCCCCCAGTCGCGACACATAGGCCTGCCAATGCTCCGCCGCGCGTGCTTCGGGGCTCACATCGCGAACCTTGGAGATATCGAATTCCGGTCCGCCCGCCGAAAGCTGTCGGGCCGCTGCGCGCGCCCGATCTATCCAGGTGTCGGGAGCCTCGCCCTCGGCAACGATGCGATCATTGACGATCGAAAGTCGCACTGTATCCGGCGGAGCCAGCGACGCCGTCAGCCGCTTCAACACGAACTCCGGCTCAAGGCTCTGATAGGATTGCCACTGCGAATGAACGCGGGCGGGATCGACCTGCGTTCCGGACAATAGCGACTGCGGGTCGGCGGCAAGCGGGTCTCTCAGGCCGGCAATATAGAATTGGCCATAGCTTACCTTTTGTTCGGCAACGATGATGCCCGGCTGGGTCTCCAGTCGCGACACATAGGCCTGCCAGCGCTGCCCGGATTGCCAGGAAAGAAAGAACCAGCCGCCTGCCAGAACCAAAAGCAGCAGGGCTGCAACCACTACCAGCCACGGAAACCCCTGGTTTGATTCCTCTTGTTTCAGCTCAACGCACGTCTGCAATTGTGCCTCTACGCCGGCCAACTGCGAACTGTCGCCGTCAAACTCCGCTAGAGCCTGTGAGCACTCCTGATGGATGCGAAGCAACACATCGCGAACTATTTCATGTAATTCCTCTGGTGGATTTCCTCGGATCACCGAAACCAAGGTCGCAAACTGTCCAACTTCTGACCAGAGACGAAGGTCACCAAGGCGGATAGTGTCCAGACTGCTCTGTTCTTTCTCGCTAAATGAGTCTTTCACAAAATCTTGAATTGCACTAAGCATCGAAGAAATAAGCTGAGGATCCTCACTCGTTGCGTTATCGGCAGCTACATGCGATATCAGTAGTCCAGAAGGTCGGCTAATAAGAAAGACATGTTCTACACGATATACAAGAGAATGCTTAAGAACAACCTCAGAAAAGCTGGCACCGGTTCTCCAAGATTCAAATCTCCACTTGAGTCCGTGCCAGGTAAATATATGTCGTAAAGTTTCATTCAGCGACTGAAAGGTCTGGTCGATCTTTTCCCCGATCGACTTGCGAATTGCCGGCAGAAACACCGGGTATAATATATCCGTCAGCGTGCGTGGGCTCTTCTCGATCGACCGCTGCACAGCCCTTTCGACAGCTGGCGCAAGGGCTTCGCCGAGTTGTGCATGAGGCGCTTGTGCGACCGCACTGGAAAGAACGTCGCCCACGGCTGCCGCGAGCTGCTCCGGTTCGTCCAGCAGATGCGTAACTCGTGAAAGCTCCGAAATTTCGCGGCTGACCAGCAACTGGCGCAGTGTTTCCATGCGAGGATCGGCGGTTGGAACTCCGTCGAAACGCGCACGGTAGTCCGGATCAACGTTCCGGGCAATTTCGATCAAAAGACGAGCCAGAGCCTCGCGATCAATCTCTGTATCGTTCGAGGCTGTTCTTTGCGGAAGGCTGATTGGGTCGACGGTCGACGTCAAGGTCCCATCAACTCACTTTCCAGCTACGGTCCGAGTTGCTCTTGCTGCCGACGGGATCCTGATTCAGGCATTTTGCAACCTCGACAAACAGGCCAGCCAAAAGATTTCGGTCGGTCTTGACGTTGCTGAGATCGGCAAACATTTTCTCTATCAGCATCTGAACGCCTTCATTCTTCTGCTTGATTTCCTCACGCAGTAAATGATCGTTTCGATTTATCCGGTCCGCAACGTCGCGCTCAAGCGCGCTCAATTGATCCGACAACGCGCGCACCTGCTTTTCAAGTGCCTGGTTTTGCTCGCGAAGATTCCGATCAATCTCTTTGTCGGCGTCGGCTCGTGAATCTTTTTCGTTCCGCAATTGCCCCGCAAGTGAATCGACCTGCTTCTTTGCATTTGACTCGTACATGTCGAGATTGCGCTTAGCCTCGGATTCGACATCCTTGAAGCGCTGCAAGACCCGTTCTTCAAGCTTGGAAAAGCGGCGGTCATAGTCCTGCATCTGGTTGCCGAACAGCAGATCACGTATCTTGTCGACACCTACAGGGTCGCCGGAGCCCCCGTTTTCGCGAGCCTGGACCCCCATGAAGTTCAGCCCGTTTCCGTCTGCGTTACCTATAACATTTCCGTCCGCCTTCTTTTCTGAAGAAGCGGGATTCGAAGATTCCTTTGCCATGTTTTTGCCCTTCCGTTTGAACACCTGCCACAGTGCAAAACCCCATATATAAGAAAGTGAGCATGTCAGCAAAATACGCGGCTCGCAAGCCGGTATCGTCTTGACTTGAGTCGATTCCTGAGGCAGCCGAGCGCGGCATCGCCGACTCAGCAATGGAAGTTTGGGGCGACGCCATTTCAAAAGCGGCAGCCGCGACTGGTCGGGGATCAAAGGCGGTAAGCGCGTTCGTCGAAGCGGTGACGCCCCGCAATCTCCGCGTTCATGGCATCAGGCTTTCAACCGCAAGGCGATCAACCGAATAACGACAGCGGCAGGGCGCAGTTTCGCGCTCAAGGAAGGCGATCCGATCAAGCTCGATAAGAACCGCTTCATCAACTAAACGGCAACGCCGCGGGCGTTTGCGCGCGCACTCGCGGATGGCGTGAGGAGCCTTCCAGACGTCAAGAAGGGGTCGTGGCGCCACTGAGGCGGCCTCAGGGCTCCAAGTCGGTAGACGGACTGTTGCGTTGTGCCGCGCCGCGCCGCTCGAGCGCGGTCTTGCGGATGATTTCCGCGATCTCCGGGCTGCTGCCGCACAGCATCTGGAAATCCGCCGAGTGCAGCGACAGGAGTGAGACCACCGTTGCGGCGCTGACGGTCGCCGAACGCGGTTCGCCGTTGATCAGCGCCATCTCGCCGAAGAAGGCGCCAGGGCCAAGCTCCACCGGATTCGGCGTCGCGACGCTGACGCGCCCCTCCACGACGAAGAACATCTGATCACCGGCCTCGCCAATGCGGCAGATCACGGCGCCCGCCGGCACCGTGCGAGCTCTTAACGCGCGCACGATCTCGATCAGCACGGCCGGGCCGAGCTTCTGAAACAACGGCACGGCGGCGACCAATTGCCAATTGCGGACGAAATCCCCGCGACGGACTTCTTGATAGAAGCCCGTGGCAAGAATGCCGGCCCAGAGTCCGAAGACGCCGATGCCACTCATCATGACCGCCCCGGCAAGGACGCGGCCGGCGAAGCTTTGCGGGATAGTGTCCCCATAGCCGGTGGTGGACAGCGTGACCACCGCCCACCACATTGCCTGGGGGATGCTGCCGAACTTTTCCGGTTGGATGTCGCGCTCGATGACATAGGCCGCGAGCGCGACAGCGAACAGAACGACGCCGAAGAGCGTGGTGACGCCGATCAGATTGCGCGCTTCGTTGGCCAGGACCCTGCCCAGCACCGGGAAGAAAGTCGAGTCGCGCAGCGGTTTCAGCAGCCAGACAGCACAGTAGAGGCTCCGGTCAGGCGTGCCGACAAGTAGAAATGCCGCGAGTGGAACCAAGACCGCGAGCACATCGATAGCGATTTCGGGGCGTCCTGTTCCGTACGTCTTCCGCCCGGCGCTTGAGCAGCGTCGCGGCCAGTTGCAGGAGATAGGCGCCCCAGATGACAGCGAGCAGGGCAGCCAGAGCCAGTCTGCTTCGTCCGGACATGTCCGGTATCGTGAGCGCAGCCACCGCCAGAAGCCCAGGCGCAGCCAGCACCGCGTTGAGCGGCGTGTAAATTCTTAAGAAAGGCAGTACCGACATTCTATGCCCACGCTATGCCCACGAGCGGCTATACCCTCCAAAATAGGATGCCTTCAAGGCAAGCGTAAAGGTGCTTACTGTCGCTGCGATGTGCATCACCAACGGTGAAGGGCAAGCCATAATGTTCTCTGATTGTTCCTCGACTTGGCCAAAATCACAGCTTCGGGCCGATTAGGCCAAATATGGTCAAACGCCTACTCTTCGCAATGCGTCACGGAGAAACCCGGTGGAATACCGAGGGGCGCTTTCAGGGCCGCAGCGACCATTCCTTGGCGGCTCCCGGGCGGCGGCAGGCCACGGAAAACGGCGGCAGGCTGAAGGCTCATTTGGAACGTCTCGGCGTGAAACCTGCCCGGATCGCGGCCTATACGTCGCCGCTCAAGCGGGCGCGGGAGACGATTGCCATGGCGGCTTTGGAAGTGGGGATTGCCGAAAGCCAGGTCAACATCGACGTTCGTCTCGCGGAAGCCTCGTTCGGCCGCTGGGAGGGGATGACCACGCTGGAGGTAAAGGAGCGTTTTCCCGTCGAGCGCCGCCGACGCAAGGCGGACCGCTGGAATTTCGACTCCCATGATGGTGACAGCTACGCCGATCTGGCGCGTTTAATGGAAAGCTTCCTGGCCGATCTCGATCCGGGGCAGCCGGTACTCGTCGTGTCGCATACCGGGAACATAAGGGTAATGGCCTTCATGCTCGCCGGCCTGACACGGGACGAGGCGATGGCGCTTGCCGTCCCCCATGACGCGGTGCTTCACTTGGACGGGCGCCGATTTACATGGATTTGAATTTGCGAATGCATTTGCCCTGAAGCTCGATCGTCAGGATGGCAAGCGCCTTACACAGGAAGCGTTTGGCCGCTGGAACTCGATCCCTCCTGGATGTATCGCCGGAAATACGTCAGATTTTCCCGCTGCTCCTTTGTCGCCAGCAGCCAATCAGAACCTATCTTCTGAAAATCGACAGCTTGCCGACAACCGAGGTCCAATTGACAACCGAGGTCCAATTGGTGATGTGGCGTCGATAGTCAACAAGCCGCAGATAATCCTATGCCTTTCCACGCTAAAATAGCCCTTTCGCCGAATTTCGCAGGTCGTTACCCTACTCCCGGCGCCACTTTCAGCCACGAGGCGCTGTCACGCGGCGGCTCGAATAGCCTGACCTCGAAGTGATTAATGAGCTTGGACGACATTGTCGAAAGTCGTATAGCGGACGACGATCAGCCTGAAGACACAGTCAGGAGAGCGTCATCCTTGGACCCTCCTGGGTAATACAAATTGAAAATTGCGGCCTCATGTTTCAAAAGAGGTCGGTAGACCCTGCAAGGACGGTTTCGAAGCCTGCGGGGTCACCCACGGTCCTCAAGGCGAGAATTCTAAAAGACGTTCAAAATGACCCAGCACGTACACAATGCTCGAATTCTCATGTACAGCCACGACACGTTCGGGCTCGGCCACTTGCAGCGCTGCCGGACGATCGCGCATTCGCTGGTCGAGGATTTCCGCGGACTTCAGGTGCTTATCATCTCGGGTGCGACCATCGCTGGCGCCTTCGACTACCGCGCCCGTGTCGACTTCGTGAAGATCCCCAGCGTCATCAAGCTGCGCAACGGCGAATACACCTCGCTGGAAAAGGATATCGATCTGCATGAGACGCTAAGGATGCGCCAGTCAATCATCCGCCACACAGCCGAGACCTTCGGGCCGGATATCTTCATCGTCGACAAGGAACCACTCGGCCTGCGCGGCGAGATCGAGGACACGCTGTCCTACCTCAAGACGCGGGGCACCACGCTCGTGCTTGGCCTGCGCGAGGTGATGGACGCGCCGCATCTGCTCGAAGCAGAGTGGGCACGTAGGGATGTGATGCGCAAGATAGGCCTGTTCTACGACAAGGTCTGGGCCTATGGCCCGCCGGATTTCTACGATCCGTTGACCGGCATGGATGTGCCGCCGGCAGTCAGGGCAAAGATGAAGTTCGTCGGTTTCCTGCAACGCAGCCTGCAGAAGAACGAGTTGCCCGGCCACCGGCCCGAGGGCGACTATATCCTCGTTACCACCGGTGGTGGCGGTGACGGCGCCGAACTGATCCACGACGTCATCGATGCCTATCAGCAGGATCCGCAATTGCAGCACAGGGCGCTGATCGTGCTTGGGCCTTACATGCCGGCGCGCAAGCGCAACAAGCTGCTCAAGAAGGGGTCCAAGATCCCCTATATCAAGATCATCGAGTTCGACAACCGCATGGAAGACCTGATTGCCGGCGCCAAGGCGGTGGTGGCGATGGGCGGTTATAACACCTATTGCGAGATACTGTCTTTCGACAAGCCGGCGCTGATCGTGCCGCGCGTCAAGCCCCGCGAGGAACAACTGATCCGCGCGCGGCGTGCAGCTGAACTAGGCCTCATCGAGATGCTTTTGCCGGAGGAAGCCGAGGATTCCCAGCGGTTTGCCGATGCACTGAAGGTTCTGCCGGACCGGCCTCGCCCATCGCAGAGCAATCCGCATCTAACGCTGGAAGGGCTGCCTCATATTTCCGAAATCGTTGCAGAACTGCTCGACCGGCGGGCCGGTCATCACCTTTCGGTCATTGAAGGCATGAACTGAGTTGCAACATCGCAAGATCGTCGTGGTTCTGAAGGGCTATCCGCGGCTGTCGGAAACCTTCATCGCTCAGGAACTGCTCGGTCTGGAGCGTGCGGGGTTCGACCTGATACTCTTCGCGCTCAGGCGGCCGACCGACGCAAGACGCCACCCCGTGCATGACGAGATCAAAGCGCCCGTCCATTATCTGCCGGAATATCTGCATGAAGAGCCGTTGCGCGTGGTTCGCTCGCTGTTTGCTTGTCTGCTGCGGCCGGGCTTCTGGCGCGCTCTCGGATCGCTGGCGGCCGATATCCCCCGCGACTTTACGCGCAATCGCGTGCGCCGCTTCGGGCAAGCGCTCGTGCTGGCCGCCGAATGGCCGGAAGACGCGGGTTGGCTGCATGCACATTTCGCGCACACGCCGGCATCGGTCACGCGCTATGCCAGCCAGCTTCGTGGCCTGCCCTGGAGCTGCTCGGCCCATGCCAAGGACATCTGGACTTCGGCGGACTGGGATCTGGTTGGCAAGCTTGCCTCGGCGCGCTGGACGGTCACTTGCACGAAAGTCGGTTTCGACCGTCTGAAAAAACTCGCTAACGGCAACTCGTCTGTGCATCTGAGCTATCATGGGCTCGACCTTGATCGCTTCGGCAGTTTCGGCGAGACGCGGAAACAGCATGACGGCTCGGCGCAGGACGAACCGGTTGTCGTTCTGAGTGTCGGGCGCGCCGTTGAAAAGAAAGGTTACGATACCTTGCTGGAGGCCCTTGCCCTCTTGCCTGGTGATTTGGCGTGGCGTTTCGAGCATATCGGCGCCGGCGAGGAACTGGAAAGGCTCAAGGCGCTGGCGCGAAAGCTCGGACTGGATGGTCGCGTCTCTTGGAAAGGCGCGCTTGCGCAGGAGGAGGTGCTTGAGCACTACCGCTGCGCCGACATCTTCGCCCTGGCCTGCAGGATCACCGCAAATGGCGACCGGGACGGTCTGCCGAATGTTCTGGTGGAGGCGGCTAGCCAGCGGCTTGCCTGCTTGTCGACCGATATTTCCGGCGTGCCGGAGCTTCTATCGCCAGATGAAACCGGGCTGCTGGTTCCCACGGAAAACCCGATTGCCCTGGCACGGGCGCTGGAGCGCCTGATCCGTGATCCCGTGCTGCGCGCCCGCCTCGGCGACGCCGCAGAGCGGCGCGTGCGCGGCAATTTCGATCATGTGGCAAGCATTGGACAGCTCAAGGACCTGTTCGAGCGGGAGTGGCGGGCCGCCGAATGAAGCGGCTGCGCGCTTTCTTCTATGTCCAGCACCTGCTCGGCATTGGCCATCTCGCGCGCGCCAGCCGCATTGCGGCTGCTCTGGCCGATGACGGGTTTGACGTAACCGTCGTGACCGGCGGAGCGCCGATCGCGGGGTTTCCGGGACCGGGTGTAAAATCTGTAACTTTGCCGCCTGTCACCTCCGGAGATGAAGGATTTTCCGGGCTTGTCGACCTGCAGGGCAAACCCATCGACGATGATTTCAAGAAATCGCGCTCCGAGATGTTGCTGCAAGCATTTCGGGATTGCAGGCCTGATATCGTCATTGTCGAGGCGTTTCCCTTTGGGCGCCGGCAGATGCGTTTCGAACTCTTGCCGCTGATCGAGGCCATCGAGGCGACGTCGCCCAGACCGCTTTTGGCGACGTCCGTGCGCGACATCCTTCAGGAGCGCGTCAAGCCGGGCCGAGACGAGGAAACGGTCGATCTCGTCAACAGGCATTTCGACCTTGTCATGGTCCATGGCGATCCGGCTTTCGCAACCATCGACAAAACCTTTCCACCGGCAGGGGCGATCAGGGCCGAGGTCGCCTACACAGGGCTCGTTGCCGCACCGCGGTCGCCCGCGGCCTCCGAGCGCTTCGACGTCCTGGTGTCGGTTGGCGGCGGGGCTGCGGGAAAGAGCCTTGTCCGGTCCACCATCGCAGCGGCGCGCAATGCCGACAACGCCTGGAAATGGTGTCTGATCACCGGCCCGAACCTGCCGAAAGACGAGTTTGACGCGATTGCAGGCGATGCCACCCCGGGCCTGTCCATCTTCCGGTTCCGAGAGGATTTCGCCAGCCTGCTGGCTGGCGCCCGGCTTTCGGTCTCGCAGGCGGGCTACAACACGGTCTGCGATATCCTGCGCGCGGGGTGTCGCTCGCTGCTCGTTCCCTTTGCAGCCGGCGGGGAAACCGAACAGACGGTTCGCGCCCTGATGCTCGAAGAGCTCGGTCTTGCAACGGTGCTGACGGAAAATGACCTGACGCCTGAAGGTCTGGCGCAAGCGGTCAAACAGGCGCTTGCGGGGCCGGCGCCAACCTCGCATGGTCTCGATCTGGAAGGCGCGCGTCGCTCGGCGCATATTCTGCGCGACCGGTATCGAACCTGGTCGCCGAGATCCTGACGCGGGCCGCGTCTGGGTTCGATTCGCGCAACACGCTTCAAACAGTTCCGATCAGCATGAAGCGCGTGTATTTTTTTGTCGGCAGTTCGCCGGCGAAGCTGATCTCCCGCAGCGCCGCCATGGCTTCGAAGGCTGCAAGTGAAGGCACGCAGTTGATGTGCGTCGGCTCGCTGAAATAATCGTTCGATTGCAGCAGCACATTCGTGCCTCGCGGAAGCAGGGCAAGCCAGGCGTTGAGATCGGCTATGTGTTCGCAGCTCGTATTGACCACCAGGTCGGGCCGCCCGGCCGCATAGTCTAGTGCGTACATATCTTCCGTCAGCGCCCGGAAGCGGTCGCCGGCTTCCCGGTTGAGGGTCCGTGCGACCGGCCCGACTTCGGGATCGATGTCGATGCTGTCGATCGCCGCGATGTCGAAACGGGCATCGTTGAAAAGCATTGCCGGCAATACGCCGTACCATCCACCCAGAACCCAGATGCGACCGAACCGGCCGCCGCGGCTTTCGAACAGCTTGTCAAGCGCCCACATCTTGCAGGCGACCTGCTTGTGGTTGAAGGCGTTGGCGATATCGGCCTGCGGATGCTTGGCGATGACGCGCGCCAGCGCTGCCACGAGGGGGTGGTTGACATAGGCAGCAATTCCCCGTGTGAGGTCCAGGGCTTGCTCGTGCCCGTCCATGCCGGCATTGCGTGGTTGCGTGACATCCATCATATTCGTCTTCTAGGGTGGGATTTCGGGCGACACAACGCAATCTTGCCCATTGCAAGGCTGTTTGATCCGCGGACATGATTATGCTGTTAGCCACTTCGCCATTGCCCGGAGAGAGCCGGTTGCATCGGTCCGGACCGATGGTGTCCTGCATGAATTGCGGGTTCGAGTTTGTCGTTGGCGACGAAGACATTGCCGATACGCCCTTCGCCGGCAGGTGCCTTTGCATCCTGCATCCTGCCAACTGAAGGACCTACAGTCGCATATGGAACCCAGCCTAGCCCGCTATATCTGGAAGCACACCAGGAAGCAGCAGATCTGGATATTGATGATCGTCTTGCTTTCGATGATCCCGTACTTCATGTCCTTCGACCTGCCGAAGCTGATCGTCAACGGCCCGATCCAGGGCAAGGGGTTCGAGCAACCGGGCGCGACCCTGCCATTCATGAGGCTGCACTATGATCTGCCGTTCATTGGCGAGGTCCAGTTCTTCTCCGGTTTTCAACTCGACCGCTCGGCGACTCTGCTTGCCCTGAGCCTTGTGTTCCTCTTGCTGGTCGTCATCAACGGCCTGTTCAAACTCTACATCAACACCTACAAGGGCCGCCTCGGCGAACGCATGCTGCGGCGTATCCGCTTCGATCTGATCGATCGTGTGCTGCGGTTTCCGCCGATTTACTTCAAGCGGGTGAAATCGGCCGAAGTGGCGACCATGGTGAAGGACGAGGTGGAGCCGCTGGGCGGCTTTATCGGCGATGCCTTCCTGCAGCCGGTGCTGCTCGGCGGCCAGGCGCTGACAGCCATGTTGTTCATCATGGTCCAGAACGTCTGGCTCGGAATGATAGCGATGGTGATCGTGGCGATCCAGATCGTGCTTATTCCGCGAATGCGGCGGCGGCTGATCGTGCTCGGGCGCCAACGGCAATTGACGGCGCGCGCGCTTTCGGGCCGGGTTGGCGAAATCGTCGACGGCATCGGCGCGGTTCACGTCCACGACACGTCAAACTACGAGCGCGCCGATATAGCTGCCCGGCTCGGGCTCATCTTCAAGATCCGCTTCGATCTTTACCAATGGAAATTCATGGTAAAGTTCCTCAACAATTTTCTCGCGCAGCTCACGCCCTTTCTGTTCTACATGATCGGTGGGTATCTGGTCATCGGGGGCCGGCTGGACGTCGGCCAGCTCGTGGCCGTGATCGGCGCCTACAAGGACCTGCCCGGACCGATGAAGGAACTGATCGACTGGGATCAGGATCGGCAGGACGTCCAGGTCAAATATCAGCAGGTCGTTGAACAGTTCACCGTCGAGGATCTCATTGCGCCGGGAATCGGAGCACTGACGGTCGACGATCCCGGTCCGATGACAAACCCTCTGTCGGCCATCGGTCTGTCCATAGCAGACGATGGCGGTGCAATGCTCCTCAACCGTATCTCCATGCAGGTCAAGCCGGGTGAGACGGTGGCGCTGGTCAGCACCTCAACAGGTGGAGCGGAGGCGCTGGCAGAAGCTTTCGCGCGGCTGAACTGGCCGGAAAGCGGAAAGGTCGCTTCGGGCGCCGATGATCTGCTTGAACTCCCCGAAGCAGTGACCGGCCGGCGGATGTCCTACGCCTCGTCGGATGTTTTCCTGTTCCACGCAAGCCTGCGCGATAACCTGCTCTACGGGCTGAAGCATGCGCCGCTGACATCGGTGACTTATGACGGCGCAGCGGCGGACCAGCAGCGCTGGAACATCGACGAGGCGCGCCGGTCGGGCAATCCGGATTTCGATACCCACAGCGACTGGATCGACTATGCTTCCGCTGGTGCTACCGGCCCGCACGACCTCTTTGAAGCGGTGCGCCGGGTGCTCGACGCGGTTCTTCTGTCGCGCGACATTCTGGATCTTGGCTTGCGCTCTTCGGCCGACCTCACGCGTCACACGAAGCTTGCCGGGCGGATCGTCGAACTGCGTGCTGCGCTGCGAACCCGGCTGGAACAGGAAGGGTTGCGCGAGCTGGTGGTTCCTTTCGAGCCGGGCGCTTACAACACGGAAGCGACGATCGGCCAGAACCTGCTCTTCGGCGCTGCCGCCGGTTCCGAACTGGCCGACAAGGCACTGGCGGCCAATCCCTATTTTGCTTCCGTGCTGAAGCAAGCCGGCCTCGACCGCACGCTCTACGAAATGGGCATGGAGATCGCCGAACAGGCGATCGAGCTGTTTGCCGACCTGCCGCCCGATCACCAGTTCTTCCAGCAGCTCGCCTTCATGAGCGCCGAGGAGATCCCCGCCTACGAGACCTTGCTGCAGCGGCTCAAGAACCGTCCCTACGAGGCGGTTTCGGAGGCCGACCGGGCCATGATCATCACCTTGAGCTTTGCCTATATCGAGCCCCGGCACCGCTTCGGCCTGCTGACCGAGGAGCTGATGAGCAAGATCGTCGCTGCACGCAACCAGTTCTATGAACACCTGCCGTCCGAGCTGCAAAACGCGATCGAGCGGTATGATCCTGCCAAATACATTGCCGCGGCCACCGTCATGGATAACGTCCTGTTCGGGCGTGTGGGCAACAACCATCCCGACGCGCCGGACCGCATACGCTCCATCGTCTATGACATTCTTGACGAGCTGGGGCTTTACGCCGAGCTTCTGGATGTCGGCCTGGACTTCAACGTCGGCGCCGGCGGCAGGCGGCTGACCGGTGGACAGCGACAGAAGCTCGATGTTGCCCGGGCCCTGCTCAAGCGTCCCGATTTTCTCATTCTCAACCGACCGCTGTCGGCGCTCGACCAGCGCATTCAGGACAAGGTGCTGCGAAACGTGCTCGAGGAAGCCAGACGCGACGACTATGCGCCGGCTATTGTGTGGGTCGTGACGAGTCCGGCAATGGCGATGATGTTCGATCGCGTTATCGTCTTTGACTCAGGCCAATTGGTGGAGGACGGTACGCACGAGACACTTTTGGAAGGGAACGGTATCTTCAAGGAACTTCTGTCATAGTCTGGCAGACGCGAATTTAGGAAGGTTTGCGACAATGCTGCTCAAGGATGAAGTTGGAATGCTGCAACGCGTTCCCTTGTTCTCTGGCATCGAGCCGGCAAAGCTCAAGCTGCTCGCGTTCACATCCGATCGCGTGAGCTACAGCGCCGGCCAGATCCTCTTCCGGCAGGGCGACGAGGCAGACGCCGCCTATGTCATCCTTTCGGGCAGGGCGGATATTTTGGTGGATTCCGACAGCGGGCCGATAAAAGTTGCCGAACTGCTGCCAAATTCGATCGTCGGCGAGATCGCCATATTGTGCAACAGCTCCCGCACTGCCACCGTCAGAGCGACAAGTGATCTGGAGGCCTTGAGAATCCGCAAGGATCATTTCCTGAGGCTTATGAAGGAGTTCCCGGAAATGACCATCGAGATATTGCGGGTTCTTGCCGATCGGCTGAGCCATACGACCGCGGATCTGATCGACGCACGAACCGCCTAGAGCTACGATGGGCGAAAAGTAGCATGGGCGACGATTTTTTCCAGGTCAGATTTTGGGGCGTGCGCGGCAGCATTGCGGTATCCGGGCCAGAATTCGTTCGCTATGGCGGCAACACAAACAGCATCGAGATGCGATGCGGCAAGCATACGCTTCTGTTCGACGCTGGCTCGGGCTTGCGGCCTGCCGGCAGGGCGTTTCAGGCGGCGGATATGACCGATTTCGACCTGCTTTTCACCCATTGCCACTACGATCACATCATCGGGCTGCCGGCTTTTGCGCCGATCTTTGACCCGAGCGTCAAACTTACGGTTTGGTCCGGGCATCTTGCAGGACGCATGACGACCCGGCAGATGATCGATGAGTTCATACGGCCGCCGTGGTTTCCGGTGAAAATGGACGTCTGCAAGGCAAAGCTCGACTGCCGCGATTTCGTGTCCGGAGACGTGCTTCGGCCGCGCGAAGGGGTGGTGGTTCGGACCGGCAGTCTAACCCATCCGGGCGGCTGCATAGGCTACCGGGTCGAATGGGGCGGTCGCGTCGTGGCGGTGATCACAGACACCGAGCACGAGCCGGACAAACTCGATCAGTCGGTGCTCGGCCTGATCAAAGATGCCGACCTCGTCATTTACGATTGCACCTACACCGAGAAGGAAATGGAACGCCGTCGCGGGAACGGGCACTCGACATGGCAACAGGGCGTCAAGCTCTGTGAGGCGGCCGGTGCGCGAGGGCTCGCGCTGTTTCACCACGATCCGGCACGCACCGACGAGCAACTGGACGCGATGGAGAAACTGGCCAAGGACAGGTTTGCCGGCGCTTTTGCTGCGCGGGATGGCCTTACGCTCCAATTCCCGGTCTCATTGCCCAAAAAGCGCTGAGCTATTTTCCTCTCCTTGTTTGAGCATGATCTCAGGACAAACGGAAACCGTTTGTCCGAGAAAACCGGATTCCACTTTTCGGGATCATGCTCCAGCGACGCTGCGTTCAATCAATGTCCTGATCGGAAGCCATGCGCAGGCTTCTGCCCGTGCGGTGACCGTGAACAGCCGTTCGAGGAAAAGCCAAGCCGATTCATCATGGACGACATGGTGGGTGAGCAGGCCGACCGGTTCGCTGCCGTCGAATGCGTGCTGCAATTGCGCGACGATGGCCTGGACCAACAGGCCATGGTCGCGGCAGCCGCGCGTGCCGTGCCAATCCATGATGTCGACATTGCTGTTGATGACCGCCAAGGAAGCCGGCTTCGGCGGGCCAAAGACCGACAATGCCGCAAATCCTATCGATCCAAGGTCGGACACCAGGCCGGCGTCGATCCGGTTCCAGGGTGGCACCAGCATCGGAACGGCACGTGCGCCGTGCAGTCCGGTTATGTGCGACAGTCCGCGAGCCAGATCATCGAGCACCGCCTCGCGTGGCCGATGCGCACCGAGCTCCTGCTTTTTCTGGTCCTCGGGCGCATGATTTCGGTGCGCCCAGCCATGGATGGCGACCGTGGCATGCGGCGCCTCGTCAAGCCGCACGACAAGCTTCCCGTCGGTCTGCGCCGGAATGACGGCCAGAGTGACCGGAACCGCGAATTCGCCGGTGAGGTCGAGCAGTCGATCGAGCGCCGGCGTCGGATCCACGGCATCATCGTCGCGCAGCCAGAACTCCGCCTTGCGGCCCGCCCGTTGCAGGCGCGCCAGTTCTTCCACCAAGGGCTGCCAGATGGGATCGGATGTCATGAGACCGGGATCTTTTTGAGAAGTTCCGCCAGCCGCGCCGCTGCACCGCCGAGGGAGCGTTCCTCGAGGACGAAACGTCTGGCTTGTGCGGCCATGATGGTTCTTTCGTCGTTACGGGCCAGAAGCCTTGCAATGGCGGAAGCGAACGCCGCGACATCGCCCGGCGGCGTGAGAAACCCGGTCTGGCCATCCCGCACGACCTCCGGCACGCCGGCAATGTCTTGAGCCACCACCGGAAGGCCGGCGGCCTGTGCTTCAAGATAGGCAACGCCATAGGCCTCGCCATAACCCGGCCAGACGTAGATTCCCCCGGTGTAAAGGACATCCGGCACTGTGGCCGGCTCGATCGCGCCAAGCCATTCGATACGGTCGGCGGGCAAGCCGGCGAATTGCGCTTTGACCTCGTCGCGGGCAGGTCCGTCGCCGACCACCGACATGGTCCAGGGCAGGTGGCCGATCGAACCGAGCGCTTGCGCCAGCATGCGATAGCTTTCGACTTTGTCGCCGGGGCGCATCATGGCGATGGTAACGAGGCGCGTCGGACAACCCCGTGACGGCATTTCGCGGAATGCCGATGTGTCGATGAAGGGCGAAAGCATGCCGAAAGCGGCGCCGGGAATCGCATCTGTCAGCCCCTGGTGATCCCTTTGGGTGAAGCAGATATTCAGCGCCGCCTGTTCGATGGCTCGCGCCACCAACGCCTGGCTATCGGCCCACAAGCCGGCGTTGCGTCGCCTGGAATAGGAGGCTTCCGCTGTCACATAGGGGACAGCAAAGGTCGACGCCAGTTCGGGCCCGATCAAGTCGGGCGCCTTGTAATAGGGATGGTAGGTGAACCAGAGATCGGGCTTGCCGTCACGATGCCAAAGCTTGGTCAGCCGCGCGGCTTCGTCTGCGGCCACGATCTTGAGCGCATCGAAACTTTTCGGCTCCGGCTGCCGTAGATAGAAGCGCAACTCAGATGCCAGTTCGACGCTATGCCCTCCGTGCTCCAGCGCCTTGACCAGCATCCGTGCCATCTGGCGGTCGCCGGAGACGACGGGATGATTGGGTGACTTCAGCGGCGCGTAGAAGGCAATTCGCATCGCGTGACCCTATCATCGGAAAGCCTGCGCAAGTCAATTTCGAAGCACGATCGACTTCACCTTCAAGCGTTGGAATGTGCTATCTAATGCTCATGGAAACAGCTGTCGCGTCCGACCCGTTTGTCGGTTCCTTGCCAGTCTTCGCAAAGTTCGAAAGCGTTGCCGATATCGACAATTATCGGCCTCTGCCCGATGGCTGGGCGCTGGCCACCGCCGACATTGTCGGCTCGACCAAGGCGATCGAGGCGGGGCGCTATAAAACCGTCAATATGGCCGGCGCCAGCGTCATTTCGGCGCTGCTCAATGCGCTGGGCCGGCAAGATCTTCCCTATGTCTTCGGCGGCGACGGCGCACTCGTGGCGTTTCCCGGCTCGGCGCTTGAGATCGCCCGCAACGCGCTGGCTTCTGTCCAGAGATGGGTGGCGGACGAACTGGACCTGACCTTGCGTGCGGCAATCGTGCCGATAAAGGACATAAGAGCGCAAGGCTTCGATGTTCGCGTGGCGAGGTTCCAGGCCTCCGAAGCGGCCTTCTATGCCATGTTCGCCGGTGGTGGCGGCAGTTGGGCGGAAGCCGAGATGAAAGCCGGGCGCTACCGCATCGACCCTGCGCCGGCCGGCGCGCGGCCGGATCTGACCGGCCTCTCCTGCCGCTGGAACCCGATCGAAGCCCGGCACGGCGAAATCGTCTCGATCATAGCCATACCGGGGGCTTCGCGAGACTTGCGCGGTTTTCAGTTTCTTGCCTCCGACATCATCGCCCTTGCCGGCAGGCAGGAGCGTGATGGCCACCCGGTGCCGGTGGACGGGCCGGCCTACAGTCTGGTGCCCGCCGGCCTCGATGTTGAGGCGCGGGCCACGGCGCCGCCAGGGCGGCGGTGGCGGGTGAAGCTGTGGGTGATGTTCCTGATGACGCTTACGGCTGTCACCGATAGATTTGGCTGGACGATCGGCCGTTTCGATCCGAAGGTCTACAAACGCGAGGTGGCCAGCAATTCGGATTTCCGCAAGTTCGACGACGGCTTGAAGATGACCATCGATGTTGACGCGGATGTCTTACACCGGATCGAGAACCGGCTGAAACAGGCGGAAGAGGCGGGCATTTGCAGCTATGGCCTGCACCGCCAGAGGTCGGCCTTGATGACCTGCCTCGTCATCTCGCCGCTGCAGCCCGATCATGTTCATTTCATCGATGGCGCCGACGGCGGCTATGCGATGGCTGCCGCAAGCCTGAAGGCGAAGGCGCCGGTCCAATGACGGCTTGCGGAAATCGATTTTCGGCAATATGCCTCGGCCATGGTTCTTTGGGACCCGGTGAGCCTCGCCATGGGCGCGGGTAGTCTGTCCGAATTGACGGGAAAGCAGTTTTTTGGACGCCTCACGATCGACATATGACCGTCTTTTGAACCGGATTTCGACGCGCGCCGCGCAAGTCGGCGTGATCGGACTGGGCTATGTCGGGTTGCCGCTGTCGGTTGCGATCGCGCGCGCCGGCTTTCCGGTTTCCGGCTTCGACATCGAAACCCAGAAGGTCGAGAGCCTGAACAAGGGCCAATCCTACATCGAGGCGGTGACGTCGATGGCCCTTGCCGGCCATGTGGCGAGCGGACGGTTCCGCGCCACCGCCGATTTTTCCGAGCTGGCCGTCTGCGATGTCATCATCATCTGCGTTCCGACACCGCTGACCAAACACCGTGAGCCGGACCTCTCCTTTGTCAGGAACACGGCAGCCACCATCGCCAAGCATCTGCGTCTCGGCCAGCTGATCGTGCTGGAATCGACCACCTATCCCGGCACCACCGACGACGTGATCAAGCCCATACTGGAAGAAACCGGCTTGCAGTCGAAGACGGACTTCTTCCTCGGCTTCTCGCCCGAACGCGAGGATCCCGGCAATCGCAGCTTCGAAGTCGCGACGATCCCCAAGGTCGTGGCAGGCGACGGCGTTGAAGCAGCCACGCTCGTGCAGGCTTTCTACCAAAGCGTGGTCAAGACCGTCGTTCCGGTTTCCAGCACGGCGACCGCCGAGGCGGTCAAGCTGACGGAAAACATCTTCCGCTCGGTCAACATAGCCCTCGTCAACGAGTTGAAGGTCGTGCTCGGTGCGATGGGCATCGACATCTGGGAGGTGATCGAGGCGGCAAAGACCAAGCCCTTCGGCTATATGCCTTTCTATCCTGGCCCGGGACTTGGCGGGCACTGCGTCCCGATCGATCCCTTCTACCTGACGTGGAAGGCGCGCGAATACGAACTGCCGACCCGCTTCATCGAGCTGGCGGCGGAGATCAACACGGCCATGCCGCGTCATGTGGTCGATGAACTGGCGAAGGCACTGGACCGGCGCTGCGGCAAAGCGCTCAGCCGCTCGCGCATTCTCATCATCGGGCTAGCCTATAAGAAGAATGTGCCCGACATCCGCGAAAGCCCCTCACTGCGGCTCATAGAGCTCATCGAGGAATGGGGCGGCAAGGCGGAATTCCACGATCCGCATGTTACCGAGATCCCGACCACACGGGAGCACATGGCGATCAAAGGGCGCCGCTCGGTCGAATTGACCGAGACGGCCTTGAAGGATTTCGATGCCGTGGTCGTTGCAACCGACCACGACGCGATCGACTATCAGGCGATCGCGGATCACGCCCTTCTGATCGTCGACACACGCAATGTTTTCGGCCGCCTCGGGCCGGCCCGAGAGACGGTGGTGAAGGCCTGACAGCGTCTGAGCCGGCGAATTTTTTTGCCCGATGTCAGGATCGTGATTGCACTCCGCCGGCAGCTTCGCCACATAAGGCCTCACAGGACATAGAAGCAGTTACGCCCGCTCCTTGGTTGCAAGGATAGTCATCCGGGAAATTCCTTGCCGCATGCCGCCGAAGCCGGCCCCGTTGACGTCGGGGCTTTATCTTTGGGTCGTCGGCGGACTGTGTTATGGCGGATCAAAGGACAATGGCTCCGTCCTCAATGGGTTTCGAGATAGAATGAGCACAGCGCAAGCAGAAATTTCCACCACTCTCATGGATAAGGTTGCCGATTGGCTGAACCAATCGGCGCTGGCGGGCAGCGACCTGGAAACATTGGTAAAAGGCTTTTGCGAACGGCTGGCTGCCGCCGGCCTGCCGCTGAAGCGGGTGCATTTGAGCTTTTCGATGCTGCATCCGCTTTATGACGCGCTTGGCTTCACCTGGTTTCGCGGCCGGGGCATAGAAGTGGAAGGCTTCCGAGCCGAGCCCGGCGGGCCGTCCGACAGATTCCTGACCAGTCCATACTACCATCTGATCAACAACAAGCTCGATCATCTGCGACGCCGGATCGATCCGTCATTGCCGCCGGAGTTTCCTATTTTCGAGGAACTCAGGCTTATCGGCGTCACCGACTACATGGCCTTCGTCCATCCCTTCAGCGGCAACCCCAGTCAGGGCATGATTGGGTCCTGGTCCACCGACAGTGCTGCAGGCTTCAGCGACAGCATGATTTCGGCGCTGCTGCGCATCCAGAGCCATCTCGCTATTGCAACCAAGATGGCGGTGCTCACCAAGCTCGCCGACAACATGATGACCACTTATCTCGGCGGCGACGCTGGCAGGCGCGTGCTGGACGGCCAGATCAAGCGCGGCGAGGGCGATACAATCCGAGCCGCGCTGGTCATGGGCGATATGCGTGGATCGTCGAGGCTTGCCGAAACCTCCGGCCGCGAAATCTATATCGATACGCTGAACCAGTTTTTCGACGCCGTTGCCGCACCTTTCAATCGCAAAGGCGGGCAGATCATGAGTTTCATCGGGGATGGCTTCATTGCCGTCTACCCTTGCGAAAGACACCGCTCGCAGTCCGAGGTCGCCTGCCAGGCTGCTCTTGCGGCCGCGCACAAAGCCACCGCGCGCATGATGGATCTCAATCTGCGCAGGAAGGAGCAAGGGTTGGGCGACATACAATTTGGTATCGGCCTGCATGTCGGCAATGTGATGTTCGGCAATGTCGGGCTTACCGACCGGCTCACATTCTCTGCCTTCGGCTCGGCTGTAAACGAGGTCCAGCGCCTCCAGACCCTGACCAAGAAATATCCGCACAGCGTACTCGCCAGCAAAGAGTTCGCCGGTTATTGCGGCGCCAACAGCTGGCTGACGCTGGGCAATGAGGAACTGGCGGGCATCAAGCAGAAGCTGACGGTGCTTGCCCCCGATCTGTCGGGTGCTCTCGCACTCGATGAAGACGCTGCGCTGGAGCCGATTCACGACCGAAGATCGGACGCCGAACAGGTCATGCTGCTTCATCGCGACGCCGCCCGACTGTCGGCGGGCGACCCGAGGAAGCTCCAGTAACTGCACGATCTGATCCAAAACGCCGTGGCATGTCGCCGGTTCCGCGAGGAACAGGCGAACTCGTTTCGAATCCAAGTTGCTCTAGGCTGGCAATGCGCTAGTCTCGCTTTCTGGACTGCCAGAGTGGGGCTGGTGTGAGAATGAATTCGGGTGTTGATCTGCTGCGTATCGAGGATGTTGGCATCTCTTTTGCCATTATCGGGGGACCGTTGCATGCCGTCAGGCGTGCAAGTCTTCGCGTGCTGCCAGGCAAGGTTACCGCGCTTGTGGGCGAGTCAGGTTCCGGAAAATCGGTTCTGAGCCAGGCAGTGATGGGCATTTTGCCGAACACGGCCCATGTTCGCGGCCGTATCCTGTTTTCCGATCCTAAAAAGCCCGGCACGACGCAGGATATCCTGCAGATGCCGCGTGATGGACCCGAAATCCGGGCGTTGAGAGGCAGCCGCATCGGCAAGATCTTTCAGGAGCCTATGACATCGCTGTCGCCGCTGCACACGATCGGCAACCAGGTCAGCGAATCCCTACAGATTCATACGCCCATGGCTCGGGCGGAGCGCAAGGCGCGGACCGAGGAAATGCTCAGCCTTGTCGGCTTTCCCAATCCCAAGCGCGCCTATGACATGTATCCGTTTGAACTTTCGGGAGGATTGCGTCAGCGCGCCATGATCGCCATGGCGCTTATCTGCCGGCCCGCCTTGTTGATCGCCGACGAACCGACGACGGCGTTGGACGTCACCATCCAGGCGCAAATCCTGCAATTGCTGCGCGGGCTTCAGACCAAGCTGAACATGGCGATGCTGCTGATCACCCACGACCTCGGCGTGGTCGCCAATGTCGCCGATGAGGTGGTGGTCATGTACCATGGCGAGATCATGGAAGCGGGACCTGTCGAGGCAATATTCCGCCGGCCAGGTCACCCTTACCTGAAGGGCCTGATGGCAGCCGTTCCGCATTTCGACCTGAAGCCTGGCGAAAGGCTAAAGGCTCTCCGCGAGGTACCGGTTAATGTCGGGAACCTGCTCGGCAAGCAGACGGCGCCGGCATCGAAGGGGCCGGACGACATCCTGCTGTCGGTCAAGGATCTGACAAAGACCTTCACCATCCGCAAGTCCGGTTGGTTCGGCGGGGATCATCAAACCTCTGTTCGCGCCGTGGACGGCGTGAGCTTCGATATCAGGCGGGGTGAGTGCCTTGGTCTGGTCGGTGAAAGCGGCTCCGGCAAGACCACCGTCAGCAAGATCCTTATGCGGGCTGTCACCCCTAGCGGCGGCTCTGTGATCTTCAACGGCCGCAATGGACCGATCGACGTCTTGGAAAGCGAGGGAGACGCCCTGCACCTGCTGCGCGCGAAAATCCAGATGGTCTTTCAGGATCCGGTTTCTTCGCTTTCACCTCGCATGACTGTGGAGAATATCTTGAGCGAGCCGCTGGAAATCCATCGACGTGGCAATGCCACGTCCCGACTCGCCACGGTCAAGAGCCTGATGCAGGCAATCGGGCTCGATCCGCGCTTCATCAAGCGTTATCCGCACAGTTTCTCCGGCGGGCAGCGTCAGCGTATCGGCATCGCGCGCGCGTTGGCGCTGGGGCCTGAACTCCTGATCTGCGACGAGCCGGTTTCGGCGCTCGATGTCTCTGTCCAGGCGCAGATCCTGAACCTTCTGAAGGACCTGCAGAAGGAACTGGGCCTGACCTATCTGTTCATATCCCACAACCTGGCGGTGGTGGACTACATGGCCGACCGCATCGCGGTGATGTGCGGCGGGCGTATCGTCGAGCTTGCGCCGCGCGAAATCCTGCTTAGGAAACCGATCCACCCCTACACGCGCTCACTGGTCGCCGCGGTACCTTTCCCCGATCTCGACAGGCCGATGGATTTCAAGACGCTGAAGCTCAGCGGCGCTTCCGACACCACCGCATGGGGACCCCAATTCCGCGACGAGGGCGAAGAGGATGTGCTGTCGCCGCTCGATCTTGGCGGCGGCCACCTCGTGCTGGCCCGACGTTCGGCCGATGTCAGCGAGCTACGCCATTGATCAGGCGGCGCACCGTCCTTGGCCTCATAGCTTCGGCATTTCTGCCGGGCACGTTGCGTGCCGGCGATCTGGAGCCGGAATTTCTTCAGCCGCAGTTGAAGGCCAGGGCGCTGCCGGCGCTCGCCGAACGCCTGCCCAAGAGCCCGCGCGCGTTGAATCTCGCTGCGATGGGCCGGCAGCCCGGTCAGTATGGCGGCACGCTGCGCACGATCATCGGCAGCCAGAAAGATATCCGGATGATGACGATCTATGGGTATGCTCGCCTGGTCGGCTATGATGAAAAGCTTAACCTGCAACCCGACATTCTCGAAAGTTTCGACGTAGCGAATGATCGCGTCTTCACTTTCAAGATACGGGAAGGACATAAATGGTCTGACGGTAGCCTGCTGACGCCGGAGGATTTTCGCTATTGCTGGGAAGATGTCTGGCTGAACGATGAGCTTTCGCAAGGCGGGCTCGCCCCGGCCCTGCTGGCGGACGGCAAGCAGCCACGCTTCGACATCGTCGATCCGTCGACGGTCCGCTATAGTTGGGATGCGCCCAATCCCGACTTCCTGCCCAAGCTCGCTGCTGCTTCGCCGCTATCGCTTGTTCTGCCGGCCGCCTATCTCAAGCAGTTCCACAAAAAATACCAGGATCCATTCCGGCTCGCCGGCCTGATGAAGGAGTACCGCGCCAAGAAATGGACGCTCTTGCATATCCGCATGTCGCGGCAGTATCGCCCGGAGAACCCGGAGCTGCCGACGCTGGATCCCTGGCAGAACCGGACCAAGCCGCCGGCTGAGCAGTTCGTCTTCGAGCGCAACCCATTCTTTCATCGAATAGACGAAAATGGCCGGCAACTCCCCTATGTTGACCGGATTGTCATGAATGTCAGCTCGTCGGCGATCATCTCGGCCAAGACCGGTGCGGGCGAGAGCGACCTGCAATGCATGGGAATTGACTTCGCCGATTACTCCTTCCTGAAGGACGCGGAGAAGCGCTACCCGGTGAAGATGCATCTGTGGAAACGCACACAGGGCTCGCGGCTGGCGCTGCTGCCCAATCTGAATTGCGCCGACCAGGTGTGGCGTGGCCTCTTCCGTGACGTGCGCGTGCGCCGGGCACTTTCGCTCGCTGTGGACAGGCGCGAGATCAACATGGCCGTGTTCTACGGATTGGCGCAGGAAAGTGCCGATACGGTCCTGCCGGAGAGCCCGCTCTACCGGCCGGAATTCGCGAAAGCCTGGGTCGCCCATGATCCCGACAAGGCCAATGCGCTGCTCGACGAGGTCGGGCTTCAGAGGCGTGACGATGACGGTTTGCGGATACTTCCCGACGGACGCCCGGCGCAGGTCATCGTGGAAACGGCCGGCGAAAGCACCCTGGAAACCGACGCGCTCGAACTCATCACCGATCACTGGCGCAAGATCGGCATTGCCCTGTTCATCCGGACTTCGCAGCGAGACATCTTCCGCAGCCGCGCGCTTGGCGGCGAGATCATGATGTCGATGTGGTCGGGCATCGATAATGGCGTGCCGACCGCCGACATGAACCCGTACCAGCTGGCCCCCACCATCGATGACCAGCTGCAGTGGCCGCTCTGGGGCGCGCACTATCTGTCCCATGGCAAGATGGGTGAGGCGCCCGATCTTCCTGAAGTGGTCGAGCTGATGGCATTGCTCAAGCGCTGGAACGGATCGACCGGAGCCACAGAGCGCGCCGAAATCTGGAATTCGATGCTGTCGATCTACACCGATCAGGTGTTTTCGATCGGCACGGTGAACGCAACGTATCAGCCGATTCTGGTGTCCTCACGGCTGCGCAACCTGCCTGACAAGGCGCTCTACGGCTACGACCCGACTGCCTATTTCGGTGTCTATATGCCGGATACATTCTGGCTTGGAGAGACCTGAGCGTGCTTCGATATATTGTCTGGCGCATCGCCGTGATGGTTCCAACGCTGCTGGTCATATCGGCGCTGGTGTTCACGATCATCGAACTTCCGCCAGGCGACTATTTCGACAGCTATGTTGCCGAGCTTCGAGCCCAGGGCGAAGCGGTGGATTCCGATCGCATCCAGATGATGCGCAAGGAATATGGTTTCGACCAGCCGCCGGTCATTCGCTACTTCTACTGGGTCGGCGGGATGCTGCACGGCGATTTCGGCTATTCCTTCGAATATGAGCTGCCGGTTCGCGACGTCGTCGGGGACCGAATGTGGCTGACCGTGCTGGTTTCCTTCGTCACGATCATCGTCACCTGGCTCATCGCGTTTCCGATCGGCATGTACTCCGCCACGCACCAATACAGCTGGGGCGACTACGGCCTGACGTTCTTGGGCCTTCTCGGCCTTGCCATTCCGAACTTCATGCTGGCCCTGATCCTGATGTATTTCGCCAACATCTGGTTCGGCACGTCCATCGGCCATCTCATGGACCAGCAATATCTCGGCGAGCCTATGAGCTGGGACAAGGCGAAGTCGATCCTCGCCCATCTCTGGATTCCGGTCTTGATCATCGGCACCGGGGGCACGGCAAGCATGATCCGGCGGCTGCGCGCCAATCTGCTCGACGAGCTACATAAACAGTATGTCGTGACCGCGCGCGCCAAAGGCCTTCATCCCTTCAAGGCGCTGGTCAAGTATCCGCTGCGCATGGCGCTGAATTTCTTCATCTCCGACATCGGCTCTATCCTGCCGGCCATTATCTCCGGCGCCGAAATCACCGCGATCGTGCTGTCCTTGGAAACGACCGGGCCGATGCTGATCAGGGCGCTGCAGAGCCAGGACATGTATCTGGCGGGGTCGTTCCTGATGTTCCTTGCCTTTCTGACGGTCATCGGTGTCCTGATTTCCGACCTGGCGCTGGCGCTGCTTGATCCACGAATTCGCTTGCAAGGCGGCAGCACCAAATGAGCACGCTTTCGCCGCTGCCCGCTCCGGGTGCTCCGCTGCAACATTACGTTTCCACCGCGCCCTTTGACCTGGAGTCGGTCGAGGCGATGACGCCGGAGCAATCGAAGGTCTATCAGGCGTCGCAGTTGCGGCTGATGTGGTGGAAATTCCGAAGGCACCGGCTTGCCGTTGTATCCGGCATACTCCTGGCGGCGCTTTATTTCGGGATATTGATCTGCGAGTTCCTGGCGCCCTACAATCTGCACACGCGCAACATGGACTACATCTATTCGCCGCCGCAGCGGGTGCACCTGTTCCACAACGGCCAGTTCGTCGGGCCATTCGTCTATGGCCGCCACATGACGCTGGATATGGACACGCTCAAGCGAAACTACATCGAGGAACAGGATGATGTTCAGCGGATCCGTTTCTTCTGCAAGGGCGACGGTTACCGGTTCTGGGGCCTCATCGAAGGTGACAGGCATTTTGTCTGCCCGGCCGAAAATGGCCAGCTCTTTCTGGCTGGCACCGACAGGCTGGGGCGCGATGTGCTCTCGCGCATCATCTATGGCGCACGCATCTCACTGACAATCGGCCTCGTCGGCATCAGTTTCAGCTTTGTGCTCGGCATTGTCATCGGCGGACTGGCGGGCTATCACGGCGGTATCTTCGACCTGATCGTTCAACGGATAATCGAAGTTCTGCAATCGATCCCCAGCATTCCGCTGTGGCTGGCTCTGGCGGCGATCATGCCGATAACCTGGAGCCCGATCCTGATCTATTTCGGTATCACCGTCATTCTCGGGCTGATCCACTGGACCGGACTGGCGCGGGCCGTGCGTTCAAAGCTTCTAGCCTTGCGCGAGGAGGATTACGTTCTGGCCGCGCAATTGATGGGCGCCAGCAGCAGCCGCATTATAGGGCGTCACCTCATTCCTGGCTTCATGTCGCATCTGATCGCGACGGCGACGATCTCCATTCCCGGCATGATCCTGGGCGAGACGGCGCTGAGCTTCCTCGGGCTCGGCCTGAGGGCGCCGACAACCAGCTGGGGCATCCTGCTCACCGAGGCACGCAGCGTCAGCGTGATCGCGTTCTATCCATGGCTGCTTTTGCCGATGCTCCCAGTCATTCTCGTCATCATGGCGTTCAACTTCCTCGGCGACGGCTTGCGGGACGCCGCGGACCCCTACAAGTGAGATTGCTATTCCGCCGCGCGGCCTGCCGACGACTCCACCCGGTATGACGCTTGTCGGCGGCCGGTTGCGTTATTGCAAGGTTCGTCGTACGCCTCTATATGCGGCAAGCCTCGATCGGGGCTGCTGGTTCAGGACATACAATCGCATATGAGTCGCCTCGATAATTTCATCAGCAGGATGACCGCGCAGCGCGACATTCTCAATCAAATCTGCCCCGAGGTGGCGAAGATGGAAGGGCTTGTGCTAGAGCTCGGCCTCGGCAATGGCCGGACGTTCCACCATCTGCGTGAGCGCCTGCCCGGACGCCGGATCGTGGTGTTCGACCGCGAAGTTGGCGCACACACCAGCTCAATTCCCGAAGCTGAAAACCTCGTGCTCGGCGAGATACGCGAGACGGCGAGGCGGTTCATCGGCATCGATGCCGCTCTTGTTCATGCCGACATCGGCACCGGCTATGAAGATCGCGATGCAGTGACCTCTACCTGGCTTCCCGATCTGATTGCGCGCATGCTTCGCGTCGGCGGCTTCGCGGTCAGCGGCACACCGCTCGATCACCCGCAGTTGCAACGCCTCCCGCCGCCGACTTCGGAGCCCGCCGATCGTTATTTTCTCTCCAGGCGCGTGTGAGGGTGAAGACGGGTCTTCAGGGACCAAGTTTTCAAGGGATCGTATATACTGCGATCTCCCGCTCAATGCCGCGCAGCGAGACCTCGTGGGGCACGGGCGTCAACGCGTTCCTGCGCAACAGATCGGCGGTGAGATTGTCTTCGACCACCGCACGCGTGGCGAAGATTGCTTGTGCGTTGGCTAGGTTCTGGACCCGCGAAGCAATGTTGACCGTCTGGCCGAAATAGTCCTGTCGCTCGTTCATGGACACGGCGATGCAGGGGCCGGCATGGACTCCGATCTTGAGCAGCAGATCCTCGCGCCCGCTCTTGTCGTTCAGCGCACGCATGGCATCGCGCATCCTGAGGGCCGCAGCAATCGCACGGTCAGGCGTCGCGAAGGTCGCCATCACCGCATCACCGATCGTCTTCACCACCGCGCCTGCCTCCGCCGCGACGATCTCATGCAGAACCTGGAAATGCTCGCGTACGAGATCGAAGGCCGAAAGGTCGCCCACCCGCTCGTAAAGCGCGGTCGATCCGCGCAGGTCGGTGAACAGGAAGGTCAGGCTGGTGATCTTCAGACGCTGGTTGATGTCGAGCGTGTCCGCGCGATAGAGGTCGCGAAACGTCTGGTTGGTGAGCAGGCGCTTGGCGGTGAGGAAGGGGCGGCGTTTGCCCAGGAGATCATGCAATGCCTTGCCGGCGATGAAGACCGTCGGCAGCACGCGGGTGTCGGTCCTGTTTTCCAGCGAAATGCGCAGCGGGCCGGGCTGCATCTCCAGCGTCTGGTTTTGGACATGGTCGCGGTCGAAGACCAAAGACAGGCTTCGGCGCTCCTTTGTTGGTTCGCCCTTCACGTCGATGAACTGCGCTGAATGGGTGACCGGCTCGAAGACAATGATGAATTCGGACGGAAGCTGTATGGGCAGGACCGCCTTTTCACCGGGCGCAAGCTCGAGATCCTCGAGCGAGAAGGATTCGATCGTTTTCGCGAAATCCTCGTCCGGCAGATCGACGCCGGACGCCCAGTAGATCTGGCGGAAATATTCCATCAACGGCAATTCGTGTGGATTGTGGGCCGCAATCCTGCGCATGCGGGGACTGACGGTGAATGTCACCTCGACCATCTCGTCGAGGGTCGGCGAATAGCCCTCGGAGCACAGCGCGCAGGTGTATTCGTCCTTCTGCAAGGTTTTCAGCGTGGCGTTGGTATCGAGCACGCCGCCACAGCCGGGGCACAGAACATTCCAGGAAATGTCGAAGATGCCCACCCGCGCCGCATGGAGAAAGGCGCCTATGGCGCGCTCCTCGTCGAGGCCATGCTTGTTGGCGAAGGCCGGCACATTGATGCGGCAAAGCTCGCGATCCTCGCCCTCGGCGATGGTTCGCTTGATCGCGTCGATTGCGCGTGGATCGACATCGGTCGATTGCCGCAGAAGCGAGAACAGATCCTGTGCTTCGTTCATCGTGCAGGCTCCGGAAAATGCGCCTCCCGAGGCGTGTTGACTGGACCGCTCCTTGGTCCGAGTCTGCCATTTTACGTCGAAACGGATCGTACGGCCATTCGAATAGACAAGCCTGGTGACAGCTCGATTTCCATCCGACCGCAAGCGGCACTATGATGGTCCACGGGTATTCACTTTTGGGGCCCTTTCCATGCAGACGTCCGACAACCCGCCATTTCCAGCAGCCCTGCGCATTTTCTCCGCTGGGGTCATCATCGTCCTGATCGTGGGCGCCGGCCTGTTTTTCGCGCCGGCGCTGGTCAAGCCGCGCTGGCCCTGGCCCGTCACGCCATTCAGTGCCCGCTTCCTAGGCGGCTTCTACACCGCCGAAATGGCGGTGATGGCGGCGCTCTTGTTCTGGAACCGCTGGTCGCCCGGCAGGCTGGTGCTTGTCATGGCCTTCATCTTCACCGTTATCGTGTCGGCGGTTTCGTTGATCAATCTCGGCTATTTCAACTTCGAACGAAAAGCGACCTGGCTCTGGTTCCTGGTCTATCTAGCCTCGGCCGCGGTATCCGGGCTGTTCCTGTGGTGGGCCAGGGCCCGTCCTTCGGCAAAAGGCGTGACCCTAAACCCCGCATGGCGCGGCTACATGTTGGCGGAAACGGCGATCCTTGGGCTCTACGGCGTCGGCATGTTGCTGTTTCCCCAGGTGGTTAGCAGCAGCTGGCCATGGCCGGTCGATCCCTTCCACGGCCAGGTCTACAGCGCCATCTTCCTCGCCGGCGCCGGCGGCACATACCTCGTCTGGAGAAGTGCGCCCCGCGAGGAACTGCTGGTGCTCGGCCTGGCGCAATTTCTGGTCGGCCTGCTTGCCATCCTTGGCCTGGTCATCACCGACGCCGCGGTGCACCGGATCGACTGGACGGCGACTAAAACATTGTGCTGGCTCGCCCTTTTCGGCTGGATCGCCGTCAGCGGCATCTTCAAACTATACGCCGCTTCCCGCCATTTCAGCTCGCAAACGGTATAATAAGGTGCAGAGACGGCTGGATTTTCAGGTGACGTCCGGTGCATCGTGCCGCGCCGATTGCCTTCGAGCATTTCACCGTTTCAAGGAAACGGCGAACTGCTCTATCACTTTGTTCTGACGCAATTCCGGGCGGAAAACCGCTCACACTTTTCCCGGAATTGCTGTAGTCGGGAACGCCATGACCAGCACGACCTCCGCTGAGAAAATCCAGCCGCAGCTCCGCGCCGTAAGGCCGAGCGATGCGGAGGCGCTTTGCGCCATCTTCAACATGCCGGGCTTCCGCTGGGGTACGCTCAGGATGCCTTTCGAGATGGTGGAGCAGGTGGAGCGGCGCATCGCCAAGTCCGGCCAGGAAACCACCTGGATCGTTGCCGAGTTGGACGGCAAGGTCGTCGGCCATGGCAACCTTGTTGTGCAGGGTTCGCCGCGCCGTTCGCATATCGGCGAGATCAATATCGGCCTTGACGATGCCTTTGTCGGCAAGGGCATCGGCTCTGCCATACTTGGCGCGCTGCTTGACGTGGCCGACAACTGGCGCGCCCTGAAGCGGGTCGAATTGACCGTCTATGCCGACAACGAACCGGCGGTCCGTCTCTACACAAGCCACGGCTTCGAGGTCGAAGGCCGGCATGTGAAGGCCGGTTTTACCGACGGGCAGTACCACGACCTCCTGAGCATGGCCCGGCTGCGGTTCTGAGATCCGCTATCTCCCTTGGCGTTTACACCGCAAGCGGCTAGACGGGACCGATGACCGCCATCTCTGACCCAACCCCTACGCCTCCGGCGGAAATTCTGGCCGTGCTGTCCCGGCTCTGTCCGGAAGTCGCGCGTGACATCGAGCAGAACTGGAATGCACCAGTTTCCGATTACGCCCGCCATCTGTGGCGGCCGGTGGCAAGGCCTGCATCGGGCCCGGCGATCGCTGCCCGCTCGATCCTGCGCGAAGTCCTGCAGCAGCGCCTCGGTATGATCATGCTGCCTGAGGAGATCGGCAAGGCGCTCGACGAGTTCGAGCACAGACCGGTGATTCAGTCCGGCCTGCACTGCCTGCTTCTTATGGACCGGATCACCCTCGATGCCCTCCTGCTTGCCTGGCTCGGCGCGGTCGAAAACGGGCTGTCGGCCTTCTTCTGCTTCATGGGAACGACGATGACCATGGAGACCATCGGCCGGGAGGGGCCGGGATGGCTCGATGTCGGCGACGACAAGGTCAATCTGTTTGGCATGGGCCGCCACAAACTGTGCCGCAAAAGCGCCTGTGCGGCCGGTCCCGTCTCGCTCAACAAGCGCGCACTCGAAGCGGTGGGCGATGAAACGGATGCCAGCCGCTGGCTGGGCACGTTGCTTGCCAGCCAGGACAAGGTGTTTGGAACCGCCGCCGATGCGCTGACAGCCCTCAACGAGGATCTGGTCGCCGATTGGGATCGTTCCGGCATGGCCCTGCCGGTTTTCATCGACGATCGGCTCGCCGCTTCTGCCATGGCGCGGCATCTAGAAGATGACGGCAGCCTTCTTTCCAGGCTGCTCATTGAGCCTGCAAGGCGCCAGCGTCTCGAACGTGCCTTGCAAGAGGCCGCATCGGGCCCATTTGGCAGATTCCTACCTAATACCACCGACTATTTCTGGGGCATTCGCGAGGAGCGCGTGCGCAAGCTCGTCCTCGACAACGGCCACCTGATCGAGCCTGACAGGCCGCATGGTCTTTCCATCCCGTTCGAGCGGCCGCATCTCAGGCAGGCGCTGCTGGACGGCACGCTGCTGCCGAACCTGTTCCTGATGTTCCTCGTCCTTGCCATATTGCCGCGCGTGCGGGTCGTGGGCGGCCTGAGACAGATTGGCTATGTCGCGCTTTTCCATCAGACCCTGCTGGCTGCGCTGGACGAAAACGTGCCGGAAGAGCGCGATCTGGCCGCGGAGCTGCAGGTTCGGGAAAATGCCTGGGGCATGCGGGTCATCGATGAAAAGATCTCGGTCCGCGAGCAGCTTGCCGGCCTGCCGGAAGGGGCGGTCTTCCCGAACCTGCTTCGGCAATACCGATTGCGGACATTTGCCGAGACGACCGACGACCTGAAGCTGGTTCGCGAAAACGCCCGATGGCGCAAGATCGGCCAGGCAGGGATCAAGGCGGGTTGAGCCTCACGTAAAGCCTTATTGCACCACACCGGCCTTGCGGAGCCCGTCGACCATGAGTTCGAAATCGGCAGGGTTCTTGTAAGGCAAGACTTTGCGACGGTATTCCAGCGAATAGTCGGGATTGACGCGAAGCACCTCCTGCCATGCCGCGCGGGCCTCCTCCAAGCGGCCCAGATGGCCGTAGGTGGCGGCCAGAAGCGCGCGCGAGACGTCGGTGACAGCGTTGCGAGCCAGCCGTTGCAGCAAGAGGTCGACGGCCTCGTCGAATCTTCCCAGTTGAAACAACGCCAAAGCCTGAAAGTGCAGAAGCACATCCGGAAAATATGGGTTCAAGGTCTTGCCCCGGGCGAAACTCTCGAGGGCCTCCTCAGGTCTGCCTGAATAGTACAGCGTTTCGCCGCGGCAGACATGCGCTTCGGCGAAGTTCGGATTGAGGACCAGTGCCCGCTCGACCTCGTCGATGGCCTCATCGTGCCGTCGTGTGTACAGCTTGGCTATCGCCAACGCCCAGTGCGCCCAGGGATCGTTGTCATCGAGCGTTACCGCTCGCGTTGCGGCCTCTTCGGCTTGCGCCATCGATTCCGGCGGTGACGCACCCCACCTGTTCAGGTAATCGATGCCGTGCGTGAGGGCAAGAAAAGCGTAGGCAGAGGCAAAGTTCGGGTCCAACTCGGTGGCACGTTGCAGGATGTCGCGGGCTGCGACGTTCGTGTCCTTCGTCAGCCGGTGCCACAGCTCCCGGCCCCGCAGGAAACAGTCATACGCCTCCGTGTTGCGCGGGTGCTCCGGCGCCAGCCGCAGACGGGCGCCATCAGTCAGGTTGAGCGCCAGCGCACCGACGATCTGCTGCGTCACGTCGTCCTGCACGGCGAATATATCGGTCAGGTCGCGATCGAACCGTTCCGCCCAAAGATGGCCACCCGAAATTGCATCGATGAGCTGCGCGGTGATGCGCACCCTGTTCCCCGACTTGCGTACGCTGCCCTCAAGCACATGCCGCACGCCGAGCTTCTTGCCCACCTCCTGCACATGGACGTTCTGGCCCTTGAAGGTGAACGACGAATTGCGTGCGATGACGAAGAGCTGCGACAGTTTGGACAGCGCCGTGATGATGTCTTCGGAGATGCCGTCGGCGAAGTAGTCCTGTTCGGCGTCACCGCTCATGTTGGCGAACGGCAGGACGGCGATCGACAGCTTCGGCGGCGCTGCCGCCGCCGGCCGGCTCGTCGCGGTTTCCGAGGTCGCGGCCGCCTTGGTCCCGACGCTGCCGACTTGCAGCGAATAGACTCGGATCGGCTCGGCGATGTTCTTGAGTTGCGTGCTGCCGAGATCGCTGACCGAGAGGTCGAGCCTCGCCCTGACCTGGCGATAGGCATCCTCGGACAGGCAGATGGTGCCGGGCGCCGCGACGCCCTCCAAACGCGAGGCGATATTGACGCCGTCGCCCATCAGGTCGCCGTCGCTTTCTTCGACCACATCCCCCAGATGAATGCCGATCCTGAACTCGATGCGGCGGTCCTGCGGCACGCCGGCGTTGCGCTCGACCATACCATTCTGAACCTCAATGGCGCAGCGCACGGCATCCACCACACTGCGGAATTCAACCAGCGCCCCATCCCCGGTGCGCTTGATCACACGTCCGTTGTGCACTGCGATGATTGGATCGATCAGGTCGCTGCGCAGTGCCCGCAACCTCGCCAAAGTACGATCTTCGTCCGCGCTTGCGAGCCGGCTGTATCCGACCACATCTGCAGCCAGGATTGCGGCGAGCTTGCGATTCTCGCTCATGGGTCCGTCTCCTCATCTCCACAATAGCAGGAAGACAGAGGGTAAGAGGGAACTTTCGCAAACGACGGTGATGCAGCCCCCGAATTGGCAGCGCTGCCGCCGGACCCGCACTGATCGCTCGAGGCCCATTTGCGCTGCCGCTTGCTGGTCGACGCCTATCGGTTCATCCTTGTGAATACCCAGGCCGTGAAGTGCGTGGCGAGATCACACCGTCACGGCCCCTAGAGCCGGATGATTTCATGTTGAATCGACCTGAAATCTGAATCCGCCTCTAACTCAAAGAGGTAGAGCATGATGTCGCCCGAAAACCGCTTCACACTTTTCGGCATCATGCTCTAGTGAGGTCTTGTTCGATGGACTGCTCGGGCTGCGGTTTCGAGGTTGAGGGCGGCTTTGCTTTCTGTCCGAAGTGTGGCAGGCGCCAGCCCGTGCCATGCGCCAGTTGCGGCTACCTCTGCGCACCGGATTTCGAGTTCTGTCCAAAGTGTGGGGCAAGCGTCGGTGCGCCCGCAAAGGCCATCGAACGGCCTGCTCCGACAGCAAGCCGGACCATTGTGCCGCCTTCTCGAACTCCGTCGCTGCTTGCGAACATCGAAAGCGAAGATGGGCTGCATCCCGTCTCTGACGCCGATCGCCGGACGGTAACGGTCCTGTTCGCCGACCTTTGCGGCTTCACGACACTCAGCGAGCAGCTCGACCCCGAGGTCATGCAAGCGCTGCAGAACGAACTGTTCACGGAATTGACGGCGGCCGTGCGAAACTTTGGCGGTTTCGTCGACAAATTCATCGGCGATGCACTGCTCGCTTTGTTCGGTGCGCCGGTCGCGCATGAGGACGATCCGGAACGTGCGCTTCGCGCCGCTCTCGACATGATCGCCCGGACGGCGCGGCTCGGCGAAAGTGCTCCCCACTCCGGCACGCCTCTGCTGCTCCACATCGGCATAAACACCGGTCCAGTCGTCACTGGCGGATTGGGGATCGGCACCGCCAAATCCTATTCGGTGACCGGCGATACGGTGAATACGGCGCAACGCCTGCAATCGCTGGCCGCACCGGGTGAGGTGCTGGTAGGCGAGCTCACGCACAGGCTGACTCGGCATGCCTTCTCTTACGAACCGCTGGGTGACGTCGTGCTTCGCGGCAAGGCTGGCAGTGTGCTCGTCCATCGACTGGATGCACCGCTTGCGGCGCCGCGTGCAGCGCGTGGGCTCGAGGCGCTCGGCCTCAGCGCGCCGATAATAGGTCGCGGTGCGGAGCTTCACAGAATGCTGGCGAGCCTTGATCAAGCGTGCGGCGGCTCGGCACAACTTGTCCGCCTCGTCGGAGAAGCCGGCATCGGGAAATCGCGGCTGGTCAAGGAGTTCGTCGCCCGCGTCGGCGACGAGGATCGCTTTCGCAACGTCGCCGTGCGGCAGGCCACGTGCTCACCGCTGGGCGAACAATCATTCGGCGCCTTGGGCGCGGTGGTGCGCAGCGCTGCCGGGATGATGCAAAACGACAATGGGGACGAAATGCGGGGGAAGCTCGCAGGCTTGCTTACCGACCTCGGCCTGGCGGGCGAGGAAGCGAAGCGGCTGATGCCTTTGCTCTACCATGTGCTTGGCCTTGGCGACCCTGATGGCACCTTGCAGCATGTCGAGCCAGAGCAGTTGCGGCGGCAAATTCTCTACGCGGTCCGCACAATCATCGAACGGCGGCTTGCGTTGTCGCCGCTATTGATTGTCGTCGAAGACCTGCATTGGGCCGACGCCGTCTCGCTCGAGGCACTGCGTTTCGTGATGGACAGGTTGGAGCGCACGCGGTTGATGTTGTTGGTCACGCATCGTCCGGGGCCGGACAACGGCCAGCTCGACTCTAGTCGGGTCAGTCACACGGCGCTCAGGCTTTCCCCGCTCAACAGTGATGACGGACGCAGCCTGCTGGTGGCGCTTCTCGGCGAGAGCTGGGTAAACTCCGCAGGAAGGCTTGTCGACCAGATCCTCGAGCGTGCGGGCGGCAACCCGCTTTTTGTCGAGGAGATCGTTCGCGGCCTTATCGATCGCGGCGCACTGATGCGCGAGGGTCAGCGATGGCGGACTGCAGCGGGCGAAGTCGCAACCGGCATTCCCGCCACCATCCAGGCAATGTTGCTTGCTCGCGTCGACCGGCTGCCCCAGGAGGTGCGCCGGTTGGCCCAGGAAGCCGCGGTGATCGGCCCGCGCTTCGATGCCACACTTCTGAAAACCGTGACGGCCGACCCCGGCCGGTTGGAAGCCGGCTGCGAACTGCTTTGCGATGCGGAGATCATCGAGGAAGTTGCCGGATCAGGCTCGGCCTCATCGCAGAGCTACCGCTTTACGCAAACATTGCTGCAGGACGTGATCTACCAGAATCTGCTCCTGCAACGCCGGACCGACATCCACGGGCGGGTCGGTGTCGCCTTGGAGCACCTGTACGGCGACAAGCCGGAACGACTCGAGGATTTGACCGTGCTCGGTCATCATTTCGCACTGAGCGCCGAGCGGGAGAGAGGCGCGCATTACCTGCAGGCGGCAGGCGATCGCGCTCGCACAATATACGCCAACGACGACGCCCTTCGTTTCTACGAGCGCGCACTGACTGCGTTGGGCGCGATCGGGCACACACCGCTCAAACTGGCAATTGCAGAGCGCATTGCCGATTTGAGCGGCCCGGCTGGCCGCCGCGAGATCGCGCACCAGCACTACGAGACGGTGCTGCAGGCATATCGCGAGTCAGCCGATCGTGTCGCTTCGGCGCGCGTTTTGCGCAAGATCGGCCGGCTGCTCTGGGACGTCGGCAAGCGGGACAACGCAGAATCCCGCTATGCTGAAGCGGCAGCGCTTCTGGATGGAGCGGATGCCCCGATCGAGCAGGCGCATCTGTGGCAAGAACGTGGCCGACAGGCATTCCGGAGCGGAGATCACGCTCTCGCGGCAAAATGGGCGGACGCGGCGCTGGATTGCGTAGGCACTCTGACAACGGAGCAGGTCTCCGAGGTGGGGGCTGATGCCACTCTTGTGACCGCCGAGGCACTCAATACCAAGGCTGTCGCGCTGGCCCGCCTCGGGCGAAACCATGAGGCCGTGCGTCAGGTTGAGCGCAGCATCGAATTGGCCGAAGCCGCCGGTCTGCTGGGCGCGGCCTGCCGTGGCTACACCAATCTCGGCGTGCTTTACACGACCATCGATCCGGCACGGGCGATCGAAGTCTGTCGGCGCGGTCTCGAAGTGGCGCGCCGTATCGGTGATTTGGGCTTCCAGGCGCGCCTGCTGGCCAATCTGGCGGTCGCCTGCTGTACTTTCACGGATCGGTGTCCGACAGAGGGCGTGCCTGCCGCAGAGAAGGCCATCGAGATCGATCGGGCACTCGACCAGCGCGAGCACCTGCCGGTGCCGTTGATCGTGCTGGGGCAGATCCACCAATGCAACGGCCGTCCGGAACTGGCGGTTGGGTTGTTCCACGACGCGCTGGACGTGGCCCGTGAAACGGGCGAACCCCAACTGCTGTTTCCATGCTATGATGGCTTGGCAACGCTTAATCTCGACCTCGACAACCTGGCCGAGGCCGAACGCTACTTTTCCCTGGCGCAGGATATATGCGCCCAGCACGGGCTCGACCCGGAATCGCTCGTGGTACTGCCTTTTCTCGACTAGCCGGGATTGGAGGTTGAAATGTCCGCGCCTAGTGACTTGGTACCGCTTCAACCGGGTGACCGCGCGCCGAACGTGATACTCGACGCCATTACCCAGGAAGGCAAGATCGCGCTTGACGACTTTCGTGGGCAAAAGCCGGTGCTGGTCGGCCTGTTTCGAGGTCTGCATTGCGCGTTTTGCCGGCGCCATATCGCCGCCCAAGCGCGGCTCGATCCGGAGCTGCGCGAAAAGGGTGTGGAGAGCCTGACGGTGGTCAACACACCGATCGAGCGGGCGCGTCTCTATTTCCGCTACCACCCGATGCCGAATCTGCTTGCGGCTTCCGACCCCGAACGCGCTTCACATCGTGCTTTTGGACTGCCCAATCTCGAATTCACCGAAAACGAGACGAACTGGCCCTACAAGGTCGCGATGGCAGCGGCAAAGGGCTTGCGGGTCGACATACCAGGCGTGCTGCCCGGCCCAATGGATCCTTTTGCGGCCGGTGAGTTCCTCGAGAAGAAGGACCCCTACGAAGTGACCGAAGCAGACCAGCAGATGATGGCAACGGGGCACGGGCAACTGGTCGGTCAGTTCCTGCTGGACCGGCAGGGGATCGTGCGCTGGAGCTTCACGGAGGTTCCGGAGGGTGGGCGATACATGTTTGGGGCGCCAAACCCACGGGAACTGATGTCGGCCGTGTCGGAAGTCGCCCAGTAGACAAGTTCACCGTTCATCGAGCACGGCCTCGACAATGGCAACAAAGTCATCGAGCGAGCGATCCCCGCGGATCTCGATGCGTGGAAGGTCGATGGGATCGCCATCGAGGCCCGCCGGCCCGTGTCTGCCGCCGAAGCCGATCCGGTAGCCGCACTCCCTGGCCAGCCGGCCAAGCCGTCGGTCGGTTACAGAGAAGGGTGCCGCGAACGCCGTGGTCGGCCGGCCAGTCCACCGTTCGATGAACATGCGGGAGCGCAGGAGCTCGGAGGCCAGGTCAGAGCTCGACAGACCGTCGATCGCGCGATGCGTCGCCATATGGCTTCCGAAGAAGGCACCCTCGCCGGCGAGGCGTCGCACCGTCCCGGCGTCCATCAGCGGCGTCGGCGGACCGCTGTGGGCGTCCCACCGTGCACTTTCACCCACCAGGTCCGTCACCAGGAACACTTCGGCGGTCAGGTCGTTGGCGCGCAAGGTCGGCCAGGCATGGTCGGCAAAGTTCTGGAAGCCGTCGTCGAAGGTGATGAGCACCGGGCGGCCAGCGAAAGGCTCACGGTTGGCGATGAACTGTTCCAGCTGCTCTGAACTAATCGCGTGAAAGCCATTGGCGCGCAGCCATGCCATCTGGCTGGCGAATGCGGCGGGCGTGAGCCGAAAACGGGCGAGCGCGGCCGGACCTTCATCGGCGACGCCGTGATACATGAGGACGGGGATACGCTGCCGCCGCTCGCTGCGGGCGACGTCGCGGCGCAAGGCCCGCGCCCCGCCCCAGATGATATTGCGCGCGACCCCGATTTCGATGGGTGCGCGGATCGGCACATGATCAATCCTCGGTTCCGTCACCACATCGTCCGGCGATAGGCGGCGGAAGCGGTCTATGCGATAGAGCTCGGTCTGGATCGACTGCTCGAGGACGAGGCCTTCGGTCGCTGCCAGCGTCTCCGAGATCGCTTGGGCACCGAATGTGTTCCAGTCGAAGCCCGTCCTTTCAACATTGTCGCGTAGGACGAATGCGTGTGCGCTGATGAAACTGCCGCCAGGCGCCAACGCCTCAGCGAATTTTTTGGTGATGCGCCGCAACTCCGCGAGATCATCCAGATAGTAGAGCACTTCCGAACAAAAGATCAGATCCATCTCACCCGGCAGCGTGTCCGCAGCGAAATCCAGCACGCCGAACTCAATGTTAGGCTGATCGCTGCATCGCGCACGAGCCCGCTCGATGGCTATGGCGGAGATGTCGGTTGCGGTCAAATGACTCACACGCGGCGCCAGCTGCCGCGTGAAGTGGCCCTCCGCGCAGGCCAGCTCAAGCGCCCGTCCGATGGGACCGTCAGGCAGGATCTCGAGCTGCCGCTGATATTTTTCCTGCTCATAGAGCGAGCCGTAGTTCCACGGATCCTCGGTCGCGAAATAGCTGTTCCAGAACGCCGTGCGATCATTCCTGTCCGCGGCCCGTGCTCGGCGCGGCGCCGCAGGAGGCTGTGCTGGTTCGGCGCTCGACCGAACCAGCTCCCGCGCTTCAGCGGCCAATTGGGCGAGTTTGCCGAAGTGACTGTCCGGATCGGACCGGCGTTCGGCTGTGGACAACAATGCCTCGGCTGCAAGCGTGTTTAACGTGTTGGCACCGGCGCCCTCTTGCGGCACAGCTGATCGTCCTGCAAGCCTTGCCGTACTGTCGGTAAGCCGCTCAGCGGGCACGACATTCTGGATCAACCCAATCCAATGATCCCTTGTCACTGTCCCGAGTGCGCCGAACTGCACGCGAGCCTCTATCTGGCCATCCATCATCAGCCGGGCGTAGATCTGATCTACCCCTTCCGGAAGTTCGGTCGAGGTCGAATTTGGCGCGTCGACGCGAATTCCGAGTGTCAGCGCCAGTCTGCGCGGCGCGGCAAGGTCGTCGACGTCGAGAAGCATTTGCTCAAGGAGATACTGGACGCGGCGACCCGCTGCGGGATCGCCCCAGATCTTGCCGAGTTCGACGATCAACGCGGTGATGGCCCCGCCGAAGCTGTCCCACCTGGCAGCCAACTGCGCTGGCGCCGACAGGCTTCCGGCCATAAGCCCGTCGAAGATCACCTTGGCGGCCTTGCGCACCCATTTCCGCCCTCCCGGCAGCGCGCGCAGGGACTGCGGGTTGATCGGGCGCGAGCCGCTGCCGCAATCCGACGCTGCGTTCCACAACGCGGTCCACGCAAGGGCTTCGGAAGCGGTACCGCCGTTCGCATTGTCCTTGGCCATCGAGCTTTCGTTTTCTTCGGCAAGAGTCGGCGAATGTCAAAAACGGATGACGGCATCGGATGGCAGCACGGCTCTGTCAAGGTCGGGCGAATTGGAGGCAGGCAAAAAGGCTTGGTGACAGGCTGAATGGCGAGCGCTCATGCCCCTCGGGTAATAGCCTGGGATCCTTGGCGCCGGCGTTCTGTGCCCAGAATCAACGACGCCCGGTTCATGGAACGCCCGGAGGCCCGGGCCGAGGTCGAAATACCTCCCCTGACGGCTAGTAGACACCGCCAAGTACCCGGCGCAACGGTCTAGCCCGGACCGATGACGCCTTGCACCACAACATCGGCTTGTTCAAGGTAGGAGTAACGACGGACATAGATGTCGTTGCTTGCCGATTTGACCGGAAGGTTACAGCACGATGCCACGCATGATTCGACGATTGGGAGCCAGGAATCTGGCGCGCCGGGCACGACGTCTCGGATATCTGACTGCGATGTTTGTCCTGATTGCCGGGCCGCTCGTCTGTGGTATCGCCCTCATGCTGGCTGGTCCGGCACAGGCGCAGGCGGCGGCGAGCGTCCCGCCTGAAAGGGTCAAACAGCTGTTCGAGCTTCTCGACGATCCGTCAGTGAAGGCCTGGGTGGCCGAACAGCGAAATCAGGACGCCGGATCAACGGCAGCGCCTGCCGCGGCAGGAGTTTCGCCGGCCGACGCATCGTCCGGCGCCGTGGCCGCACCAGCCCAGATGAATACGATGGCATCCTCGACGCTCGATCGGATCAAGCATCATATCGAACGGATCGTGCGAACCTTGCCCTCGCTGCCAGGCCAGTTCGCGCGCGTTCGGGAAGCGACCATGGAGGATATGTCCAGCAGGGGGCCAGCCGGCATATTTTTGCTGATTGCGATTTTCATCGCCGCCGGGCTGGCGCTGACTTGGGCCACGTACAAACTCACCCGCCCATTTCGTCTTTGGATTATCGCCCAACCGAAGGATACGCCCATCGGGCGGGCCAAGAAGATTGGTGGTCGGCTGCTTTATTCCAGCCTGCTGATTGTCTCGTTCGCCGTGGGCAGCGCCGGCGCGTTCATGTTGTTCGACTGGCCAGTGCTCATCCGTGAGATTGTGCTGACATTTCTGATGGCGGCAGTCGTTACATGGGGTGTGCGCACGTACGTCATAGCCTTGCTCGTCCCTTCGTTCATGCATGTCGAGAACGCCGTCGAGGTTCGTGCCTTGCCGATCACCAACGAGACGGCCGACCATTGGTCCTATTGGCTATCGCGGATCGTCGGCGTCTTCGCCTTCTTCGCGGCCGCTTTTATCCTCCTGCCCGGTCTCGGAATCGATCGGGACGGAATGATGGTCCTGTTTCAGGGCGCCGATTTCGTGCTGCTGTTTCTGTGGCTGCTTGCCGTCTGGCGCCGGCCAAGAATGCGGCGGGACGATGGGCAAGGTCACACGGCAGCAACATGGTTGTTGACTGCTTATTTCGTCGCTCTGTTTATGGAGCGTATCGCCGGCCTGTACACATGGTTCTGGTTTACCTTGGCCGCATTCGTCCTGCCTTTGGCAATCGTGCTGACGCAGCGCGGGGTCAATTTCGTCCTGCGGCCGGGTTCGGAAGATGTCGGCCGGCCTACCATCCCGGCGGTGACGATCGCGGTCATCGATCGCGGAATCCGGATGATGTTGATCCTGGCGGCGGCTTACTTCCTCGCGCGTGTCTGGGGCCTGGACATGCAATCCATGCGCGACAGCGATACGACGACGACGTTCATATTGCGCGGCTTGATCAACGTCGTGGTCATTGCGCTTGCAGCCGATTTCGGCTGGTCGATCATCAAGGCTTTGATCGAACGAAAGCTGGGCATCGAAATGCCGCACCCTGTGATCAGCGAGGAGGACGTTCCGATCCTCGATGCGCAGCAGGCACGGCTGCACACGCTCTTGCCGATCCTCCAGAACATGCTGCTCGCATTGATCATCGTGATGGCGGTGCTGATGATGCTCGCCTCTTTGGGTATCCAGATCGGCCCGCTGATCGCCGGCGCTGGCGTTGTCGGCGTCGCTGTGGGCTTTGGCGCACAAACCGTCGTCAAGGACGTCATTTCGGGCGTGTTTTTTCTGCTCGATGATGCGTTTCGTGTCGGCGAATATATTTCCTCGGGCAATTACAAGGGTACGGTGGAAAGCTTCTCGCTGCGCTCGGTGAAGCTGCGCCACCATCGTGGTCCGCTGTTCACGATACCGTTCGGTGAACTCGGGGCAGTCCAGAACCAGAGCCGTGACTGGGTTATCGACAAATTCAACATCACCGTCGGCTATGACACCGATATCGACTTCGCCCGCAAGCTGATCAAGCGGATCGGCCTCGAACTGGCGGAAGATCCCGAGTTCAAAAACTGGGTGCTCGACCCGATCAAGATGCAGGGCGTACAGGAATTCGGCGAGTACGGCATCGTGTTGAGGGTCAAGGCCATGACCAGACCCGGAGGCGCCTTCGGTATGAAACGCAAATTCTATGTACGCATCCGCCAAGCCTTCAAGGAGCAGGGCATCGAACTGCCATTTCCGACCGTCCACGTCCAGGGGCTGCAGAACCCACATGAGGCAGAGAATGCGCCGTTGGAGATCCCGCCCGAGTTGCAAATGGCCGTCGCGCAGTCGCACACCAATCGGCGCAGAAAAAAAGCTGGCACTACGGAGTAGGAAGCCTGTGACACCTGCCGGTCACAACGCGGCTTTTCGCGCATCGGCCGTGACGGGGAACTTTCTTATCTTCAACCGATTGAGATGAAGAAAGTGCCGTCACGAACCTCACTGGCCCTGACGGTACTTTGAAATGTTCGGCCGGGAGTATGCCGAGGTCCGTTGGACGAGGCGTTGGTGTCAAACTGTACGTGCCGACAGATGCCGAACGCCAGCGAACGGATTTACTCAATGCTTTGTGGCGCAGATATTGAAAGTCAGGTCGAGTGGCCTTGATCACGCCCTGCGATGCGGTCGATTTCATCGCAGCCGCGGTAAGCGCCGTTTGGTCAGTATTAGAACACGGCGTCTTCGTGGATTGCGGCTAGCTCACGATTCTCGCTCAAGGGTCCATCTCCACCGATAGCAGGAACACGCAGTGTAAGAGGGGAACTTCCGCAAACGACGGCGATGCAGCCGCCCGAACCGGCAGCGCTCTGCCTCAGGATCCACATGCACAAGATCGCGCAACGCTGCGCAATCTGAAGGCCAAGTTCCATGACCCGGAGAACGGCATCCGCCGCTCGCTGAGGTCATTCGGCCTCTGCTTGGGCAAGGTCGGATGCGGGGCTTTCGAGCAGGCGGTGCGCCGGGCGGCGTGGGACGATCCGCTGCCGGCTGAACTGATGGACGCCATGCTGTCGGCGCACGCGGCATTGGAGGCAGTATTGCAGGCTCACGAGCTAGTCTTGAAGATCGTTGGGCGCAGTGCCTGATGCGCAACGGCCATCGGCGGTCAGAAATATAACAGCCGACGTCCGCGACGCTTCCGTTTGCGCTTCGGCTTTTTCGCTTCAGATGCAGGGAACCAAAAACCCAGCTTCAACACTTCGTCGACATCCATGGCGTTCTTGTGGATGTTCGTTTGGGCTCCGACGGGCGCTGACGCCTTAGCCCGGTCCGAATGGACAACCTCGTGAAGCCCACGCCTAGATCACCGTCTCTCCTCCATCGACAACCAGAATCTGGCCCGTCATGTACGAGGACCGGTCGGACACAAGAAACAGCACGGCCTCCGCGATTTCCTCAACGCTTGCCCAACGACCAAGCGGCACTTTTTCGCGGATGTAGGCTTCGATGGCTTCCCGGCCTCCCATCTGGGCGATGAAAGGGCCATTGAAGGGTGTGTCGACCCAACCGGGGCAAAGCGCGTTGACGCGAATGCCGAAGCGGCCATAGTCGCCCGCCATCTGCTTCGTCATCGCGATCACCGCGTGCTTGGTCGTCGTATAGGCGATCATCTCGCGGTCGTAGAGCACGCCGGAGCTCGACGACGTGTTGAGGATGACCCCGCGACCTGCCTTTTTCATGAACGGCATGACGATGCGGGCACCGAGGAAGTGAGCCCGCACGTTAAGCGTCCAGGACGTATCGAAGCCTTTGACGCTCACGCCGAGCACGTCACCCTCTACCTGTACGCCGGCATGATTGTGCAGGATGTCGATCCTGCCTTGTGTGTCGATGAAATCGCGGAAACCGGCTTCAAGCGCCTGATCGTCGGTCAGGTCGAACACAAGCGCTTTCGCCCGGCCACCAGCGGCAACAATCTGGTCGACGGTCGCGTTCGCGCCGTCAGCGCTGCGGTCCGCTACGCCGACCACCGCGCCCTCGCGCGCGATGATCAGCGCTGCCGCCCTGCCGATGCCCGATCCTGCCCCGGTGACGATCGCGGTCCTGTCCTTCAGGATCATCTTTCCGCCCCCTTTCTCGCCGGCCCGTAATCCTGCATCATCCGGCGGACGAGCCTCGCCGGCTTTGTTGCGCGCCGATCAACCTCTGGGGAAAAAGACAGGCATGTACGACTTCGGCCCCTTCAAGTTCGAGTCGAAGCAGGATTTTTTCGACAAGGCAATCCGTTTCTGGAATCCCGACAAGACCAGGTTCTGGCAGAAAGCCGGGATCGATCTGGTGATCGGCAGGCGGGAAGGCTATTTCCTCTACGACATGTCGGGCCGCCGCCTGATCGACCTGCACCTCAATGGCGGCACCTACAATCTCGGTCACCGCAATCCGGAGCTGGTCGAGACGCTGAAGAGCGCGCTCGATTATTTCGATATAGGCAACCACTGGTTTCCCTCCGTGGCGCGGACGGCGCTGGCCGAATCCCTCGTCGACGTCTCGCCGGGAATGAAATACGCGATCTTCGCGCCGGGCGGCGCCGAGGCGGTGGACATCGCCATCAAGAGCGCTCGCTATGCCACCAAGCGGCGCAAGATCGTGTCGATCATCAAGGGTTATCACGGGCATTCCGGGCTCGCGGTGGCGACCGGCGACGAGCGCTTCACCAAGATCTTTCTTTCCGACCAGCCGGAGACGTTCATCCAGGTTCCCTTCAACGATATCGACGCCATGGAGCAGGCGCTGAAGGGCGAAGAGGTCGCGGCGCTGATCATGGAGACGATCCCCGCCACGTACGGTTTCCCGATGCCGAAGGACGGCTATCTCAGCGCCTGCAAGGCGCTGTGCGAAAAGCATGGCGCGATGTACATCGCCGACGAGGTTCAGACCGGCCTGATGCGGACCGGCAGCATGTGGGGCTGGCAGGCCTATGGCGTCCAGCCGGATATCATGGTGACGGCAAAGGGCCTGTCCGGCGGGCTCTATCCGATCAGCGCAACGCTGGTGAACGACAAGGCCGGTGGCTGGCTCAACGAGGACGGGGCGGCCCACATCTCGACCACAGGCGGGGCCGAGCTCGGCTGTGTCGTTGCCCACAAGGTCATCGAGATGCTGCAGCGGCCTGAACTGGTGACCAATGTCGGCACCGTGACCGAGTTCATGGCGCAGGCCATGCGTGAGATGCAGGCTCGTCACGGCGATATCTTCACCGGGGTGCGCCAGAAAGGCGTGATCCTCGGCCTGGAATTCAGCAATCACCCCGAAGGCGCCGTCTTCGTGTCACGCGCACTCTACGAGCAGGGCGTCTGGGCGATCTTCTCGTCGCTCGACAAGCGGGTGCTGCAGTGGAAGCCTGGCGTGCTTCTCGATCACGAAACCTGCCAGGACATCATGGATCGCTTCGACGCGGCAATGCCCCGCGCCCGCGAGCTGCTGCATCAGGCAGGCAAGGCGAGTTGACATGGACCAAACCTGGCCGAGACTGCCAGGTGTCCAGTGAGGTCGGCTGGCGGCTGGACTTGCCGGGATCGCAGGGTTCCGGCAGGGGGCAAGTGTGCAAGGATAGGGCAGGACGGACAGTGACGGATTTCGACGCGCTCACCCATGACCAGCAACTCCGCATCCTGCAGGAGACGGCGGAGGCGGCGACCGCCAAATACGATTTGCCGGCTGATGTTTCCGTCGCGATGATCAACCTGTCGGAGAACGCGACTTACAAGATTGCAGCTCGCGACGGCCGGCGCTGGGCGCTTCGCATCCATCGCGACGGCTACCATTCAAGGACGGCCATCCAGTCCGAACTGGCCTGGCTGACCGATTTGCGCCAGACCGGGATCGTGCCCACCCCCGTGCCGGTGGCGGGCAAGGACGGCGAGCAGATCCAGCGTGTCGGCCATGCCAGGCTGGCGCAACCCCGCAATGTCGTGCTGTCGCAATGGGAGACCGGTTCGGAGCCGGGCATAGGCGAAGCGCTCGCCGAACCTTTCGAGGTGCTTGGCGAGGTGACGGCCCGCATGCACATCCACGCCCGGCAATGGAAGCGCCCATCCTGGTTCAGCCGCCATGTGTGGGATTTCGAGACAAGTCTCGGCGAGGAAAACCCCCATTGGGGGCGCTGGCGTGACGGCATGGGCGTCGACGCCGCGAAAGCCAAACTCTTTGGCCGCACCGCGGAGCTGATCGGCCGCAGGCTCGCCGCCTTCGGCAAGGGCCATGACCGCTTCGGCCTCATCCATTGCGACCTGCGGCTCGCCAACCTTTTGATCGACGGCAAGACGGTGAAGGTCATCGACTTCGACGATTGCGGCTTCGGCTGGTATATGTACGACGCGGCGACGCCTATCTCTTTCTACGAGCACGAGCCGCAGGCAGCCGATCTTATCCAATCGTGGACGACCGGCTATCGCCGCGTGCTTGACCTGCCCAAGGCGGACGAGGATGAGATCCCGACCTTCGTGATGCTGCGCCGCCTGCTCCTGGTTGCGTGGATCGGCTCACATGCCGAGACAGACCTCGCCCAATCGATGGGTCTCCCCTACACCGAGGGAACGGTCGGGCTGTGCGAGGACTATCTCAGCAAGTTCTCCTAGTCTAGGCGGGCACCATCATCATGCCAGGGCCTCCAGGCTCTCCGGCAGGATCTGGCCGCCGTCGACGATGATCGTCTGCCCTGTCACATAGGCTGCTTCCTTCGACGCAAAGTAGAGCGCGGCGTAGCCGATGTCCTCCACGGTTCCGAGCCGCTTGAGCGGTATCGAGGCGGCCATGGTCTTCTGGTAGTCCTCGCCCAGGCCGGCAAGCCCCTCGGTGATGATGTTGCCCGGCATGACGGCGTTGACGGTGATGCCGTATTTCGCCAGCTCGATACAGGCCGTGCGCATGAAGCCGAGCTGCCCCGCCTTGGTGGCGCCGTAGTGCGACCAGCCGGGAAAGCCGGTGACCGGGCCGGTGATCGACGATGTCAGCACGATGCGGCCCTGGTCGGATTTCTTCAAATACGGCACCGCCGCCTTGACCGCGTGGAAGGTGCCCTTGAGGTTGGTGTCGACAACCTCGTCCCATTGTTCCGAAGTCATGTCCTCGAGCCGCGCCTGCGGGAAAATTCCGGCATTGGCGCACAACACGTCGACGCTACCGCTTCTCGCGGCAACTGCCGCAAACGCGCTCTCGATGCTGGCGAGTGAGGTGACGTCGCCCACCACGCCGAAGGCGCCGTGGCCGATCTCGGCGGCCGCGGCTTCGGCCTGGTCGATGTGGCGCGCGATGATGGCGACCTTGGCACCCGAGAGCGCGAACACCCGCGCTATGCCCTTGCCGATGCCTTTCGATCCGCCGGTAACGACGACGGACCGACCCTTCAAAGACTGGGTCATGATTTGAAGCTCCAAAATGAGACGGGGACAGAGTGATACCCTGTCCCCGTTGCCACAAGAAATCCAGGCGATGGATGCCCTAGCCTTCGTTCACCATGTGACCGATGTTGTCATATGCCTTGGGGTTGGCGGACTTCAGCACGAAGCCCCAGATCAGCCCGACGATAAGGATTGCAAGCCCAACATAGGGGATGCTCCTGGCGAAACCATTGGTGCCGCCGAGCGTCGCGAGATTGGCCACCAGCGTGTAGACGAGGACCAGCTGGACAACGAGCGAGATCAACGGCGCGATGACCGTTGTCAGCATGCTGCCGCCCCCGTTCTTCTTGAACCACATGTAGATCGCCAGCGAGACAACGGCCTGCAGCACCAGCAGCAGTCCCGTGCCAAGCACCGCAAACAGGGTATAGACGCCAAGCCAAGCCTGTCCCGACGGGTCGTCGAAGCCGTAGGCCAGACCGTAGAGCAGCACCCATACCGCCGCCAGCACCGATTGCAGCGCCGAGGCCTTGTGAGGGCTCTTGTGATGGTCATGCGTCTCGGCGATCGCCTGTGGCAGGACGCCTTCGCGCGCCAGCGAGTACAGATAGCGGGAAGCGGTGTTGTGGAAGGCCATGCCGCAGGCGAAGGAACTGGTCAGGATGAGCAGCGACATCAGCTGGTAGCCCCAGCCGCCGACATAATTCTGAACCGGCGTCAGGAAGAAGTTCACGCCGTCGGAGAAGGCCTTGGCCACCATGTCGGCCTCGGTGGGATAGGCCGCCACCGCGCACCAGCTGACGAAGGTGTAGAACAGGCCAAGGCCAATGACGGAAATCAGCAGCGATTGCGGAATGATGCGCTTCGGATCGCGCGATTCCTCGGCGTAGTTCGGCGCCATCTCGAAGCCGACCCACGACCAGAACGCCATGAAGATACCGACGGCGGCCTCGCCTGCGGGTATGGCCACATCGCCGACCTTCTGCTCGGTGACAGGCGTGAACACCTTGAACACATTGAGCGAATCGCCGGAAAAATTCGTCCCACCATGAGCGAAAAGCACGCCCAGCGAGAAGATCACCAGCATGATCACCTCAAGAACGAGGGCGATCCCGAGCAACCGTGCCGACACCTTCACGTCGCGATAGGCAAGTGCTGCGATGACCACGATCATGGCGAGCGCGAGCACGATCCACGGCACGTTGATGCCGAAGTGCTGGGAAATCCAAAGATTGCCGAAAAATGCGAACAGCCCGGTGAGCGAGGCCTCGAAGAGAGAGTAGCAGGCGAGCGAGCCTATGCCCGCCGACATCCCGACCTCGCGGCCGAGCCCCTGGCTGATGAAGGAGTAGAAGCCGCCGACGGACGAGACGCGCGATGCCATCGCGGCATAGCCGACCGAGAAGATGGTCAACACGATCGTCGCCATCAGGAAGGCGGCCGGCGTGTATTTGCCGATGCCATAGCCTGCCGCGAACGGTACATTGCCCAACATCGCCGACATTGGCGCCGCGCCGGTGACGGCCAGGAAGAGCACTCCCGCGAGCCCCACGGCCTTGGAGTGCAAAAGATTGATGCTGTTACTCTTCGAGACGTCGATCGTCCCGCGTGCAGTTTCTATGGCCATGAAGCCCTCTCCATTCGTGACAGCTGTATTTGGTCCCCGCACGTGGCGGCCGATGTGTCCCGGCCTGCGAGTGCAGCCATGACACTACGGACGCCGCGTCACTTTGCCAAGGCCATGATTTTGCATAGCTCGGCGCTCGACATCACGTGGCAATAGATCATGTTGATGATTTCGAGCTCCTTGCGATGGAGATCCTCGGTCGCCGCCGCGCAGCAATCCTCCAGCACAATGACCGCATAGCTCTCATCCGCCAGGCTGCGCACCGTCGAGGACACGCACTGGTCCGTGAAGATGCCGCAGCAGATGACGTTCCTGATGCCGAGATTGTGAAGGATGAGGCGCAGATTCGTCCCAGTCAGCGCGGAATCGGTGGTCTTGGTCACCACGATTTCGTCGCCGGCCGGCTGAAGCTCGGCAACGAGCTGCGACGGCGCGTCGTTCTTTGGCAGCAGCAGATTGTTCCAGCCCGGCATTTTCTGGGAGAGCGAGCGGTCGCGCCCGTCCTTGGTGCGGCAGGCGATGCGGGCAAAAAGGCATTCGATGCCGTTTTCCCGTGCCAGCTCCAGCAATCTTGCCGTGTTCGGTATGACCGTGCCGTGCATTCGCTCGTGGAACGGCGTCCACAAATCGTAGCGGTGCTGGTCCTGCGGCGAAAGCGACGCACGGTCCGGCCGTTCCAGGTAGGTGTTTTGAACGTCGATGACCAGGATGGCGGTTTGCGCCGGCACCAGCACCGGATCATCCGGCTCGGGCGCGCCGAGGTAATAGAGCGAACGGAATCCGGTTTTCCAGCTCATGCGGTCCTTTCAGAAGCGGAAGGTGAAAAGGCCGCGCGCCGCATAGGTCTCGGCGGCCTCCTCGATGAAACGGGCGATGCGTTCGGCCCGGTAGGTGTCGCGCATCGTGGCGGCGGCCTCGAGCAATTCTTCCTTGGACTTGGCGCGGCCTGGGCGCAGCAGTTCGTAGACCTGCATGATGAAATCCTGCGGCACCTCGACCAGCTCTGCCCCGCGCTCGAAGTTGAGGGCGAGGGTCGGCCGGCCGACATCGCGCGCCACGTCGGCCTGAGCCTGCAGCGCATGCGGCGTGATGCGAAGGTCTTCCATCGTCACTTCGCCGGCAAGCACCGCATCCAGCGTGATCTCCGGAAGCGCCTTGCCGTGCTTGCCGGTCACGGCGCCGGGCTGGGTTTCGGCGAGCGGATAGTCGGCGCGCGTATGGGTCACGATTTCGCTCCCGTCAGGGTGATGTCGACCTCTTCGGGAGCCGCTCCGGCCTCGGTCAGCCCGGTTTCGATGGCGTAGATGAGGGCGACGCGGGCGTGGTAGCGCGAGCCCATGGCCTCGCCCCGCTGCGGCACGACGATAGGCTCCGGCATTTCGCCCAGCGCATAGGCCGCCGCATTGGCACCGAGCGCACGATAGTGCTCGAGCCTGGTGATCGGCGCATTGGAAAACAGTTCGAGATTGTTGTGCGGCTGGCGGTCGCGCTGATGGATGACGGCTGTGCCCTTGGCCTGGATGCCGATGCCGATACCGCTGCCGGAAAGCCGGGCGGCGGACAGACCGAGGAAGGAGGTATCGGCCGTATGGCGAAAGCGGACGACGCGCGCCTTGAGCCCGCGCGCGCGAATTGCTTCCAGCATGGCGCCAAGCACTTCGGAAAGCCGATGTCCGGCCGTCGTCCGATAAAGCTTCAGCCCAAAGGCCGGGCTGATGCCGATGACGACATCGTCGGTCGCCGATCCGTTGGCTGCCGGCCCAAGGTTGCGATAGCGGATGTGCCTTGCCTCGTCCTTCTCGTGCAGGGCTTCCGAGCGCAGCACTTCCTTCTGATCCAGCACATCGCGGATGTCGTTGAGTTGCAGGCGCCGTTCTTCGGACACGCGGTAGCCGGAGCCTGGGCCGAGATAGTCGTTCGGATCGTTCACCGCGCTGACGATCCGCCCGTTGCGGATCATGGCCGAGGTCTGGAGATAGTCGCCCGAAAGGCGCAGCTTCACCACGTTCAGCAGGTTCTCGGCCTCTTCGCGGAAACCGCGGTGGGCCAGCGCCTTGACCACATCGATCACGGTGATGCCGCGCTCCTTGATGGCCTCGCTGATGAACGACACGTCGCGCGGCATCAGGCTGCGCGTATCGTCGGAGCCGGAGGCGTAAACCACGCTGGTCTTCATGTCCTCGGTCGGTGTCGACAGGCCGAGCTCCTCGAACACGGCTGCGATCGCCTCCACCGCCCGCTCGCGCAGCTCGATCGCGCGTGACTCGGGCAATGGCGTCAACCCGCCATCGGCCTCGAAATCCCGCTGCAGCACCAGATAGTCTTCCAATTCCTCGCCGTTGATCAGCGACGGGTTGAACGAATTGTCGTATTTCAGGATCGATCCCATTCCCGAACAGATCAGGTCCGAACCGGCGATCAGATAGGGAAGGATCTTGGCGCCGACACGAATTTCGGATTCGGTGGAGCGCGCGTCATTGCCGGACGCGCATTCGAGATCGAGCCAGACAGCGATGAGGTTCTCAGCCATCAGCTCGCGGACGCCACCGGGGATAGTGGCGGTCAACGGCGCTCCGTCGATGCCGCCATTTTGCGTGCCCTGCACGCCCATGCCGCGCTGCAGGCAGAGGCAGCGCGCCTCGAGGTAAAGCAGCGATTTGGCTTCATGGAAGCCCATCAGCAGTTCGGAGCCGGCGCCCGACGTGCAGCGCATCTTGACGCCGCGCGAGGCGTAGGCGGCGGCGAGAAATGCCTTGGACCACGGCGTGTCGTCACCATCGGTGAACGATTTTTCGGTGCCGTAGACGGAAACGGTTTCGGCGTAGGACGTAAAGCCGGCCATGGCGATGCGCAGTTCCTCCGCCTCCTCACTGGAGCATTGGAACAGCGTTCCCCAGCGGCCGACCGCGCCGCCCACCGCACACGCCACCGCGTTGGACCAGGCGTTGCGCGACACGCGCATCGTCGTCTCGATCTCGTCGAAGCCAAAGGCGACGGCGGTCGCCGCGTCGGCGGCGAGCTGCAGCGGGTCGTCCTTAGCGTTGGTGACATGCGCCTGATTGCCCGGCGTCTTGCGCGCCCGCATCTTCGAATAGGCGAAGGCGATCTCCAGCGCGTTGAGCTGCGACACCACCTCGGCGAGTTTGGCGGGCGTCATGCCATGGGCGAGCCGCACCAGCGTTTCGCGCGGCACGTTCATGTCGACCAGCCAGCGCGCGACGGTTGCCGAGTCCAAAGCCATCGCTTCAGGCGCCACGTCCGGGTCGATGTGATGGCGGGCAATAAAGCGGTCGATCATGTCGTAGTCGTGTTCGAGCACCCCATCGAGGGACACGACGCGCCCGTCCTTGATGCCGATGCCGGGTTTGGGATCGGCCGGGCTGGAGAAGGCGGAGAAGCCGTTGGCGGGGTCTTCCGCCGCGAACTTGTCCAGCCGCAACGGCCGCTCGTCCCAGTCGGCGAAACGCTTCCAGCGGTTCAGTTTCGGCGTCATGCGTGCGTTCCTCGACCCAGCCGAAAGACTAGTGAATGCCCGCCCGCCACACAATGGCCTGGATCGAGCGTCGCCGAAGGGCCAGCACGCCAGTGCTTGCTGCAGGCAAAACTTATTGCCCTGTTTTCCGCAATAAAGTCCCTGATGGGCGCGGTGCCCGCGGTGACGGTTGAGCCAAACTGCTAATCATGACCAACACTTTGACATCAAGCACAAGTCGGCCGGGCAATTTGGAAATGCGCTGCCGGGACGCGCCCCGTTGCTGCGGATCGGGCGGGACAGGCGCTTTTGCCATTCGTGGTCAGGATATGAAACCGGGAAAACCATCCTGTTCACCGTACCGCCACGCCCGGTTGACGCGATCCGCAGCAGTCAAGGAACGCGCGCCCAAACAATCGTTCCAGCGAGGATTGGCGTAGCGGCGGCCAATGAGCCGCGTGTGGAATGACTCGCTAATCGAGTGTCGGAAGCGTACAAAGCAAGGGTCGCCAGCCTATCAACGGGCGCTGGCGCTTGAAAGAGTCGATCACGCTTTCGCCCCTCCATGGGAGATGAGCGATGACGGTCACCGACATAGCGGACGCCGGTCGGTCAAGCACATGACCAGCGTAGTCGCCAAGTCCGAAGAGCAGCAGGACGCCGAAGCGGAAGTCGAAGGCTTTCAGGACGACCTCGGCCCCTTCGTTGTTGCCGCCGAGACAACACGGATGGCCATGGTCTTCACCGATGCAAAAGAGCCGGGCAATCCTATCATTTTTGCCAATGACGCCTTCCTCGCCCTGACCGGATACGCCAGGGAAGAAGTCCTGGGTCAGCCCTTCAATTTCCTGATGGCCGACGGCGCCGACGCCGGAGCGTTGAAACGCATCAAGGTCGAGTTCGAAGCCAATGCGGAGACGGGTGCGGAAATCCTTTACAGGCGCAAGGACGGCAGCGAATTCTGGGGAGCCCTTTTCGCCAGTCCTGTCCACGACAAGAGCGGCGCCATTGTCCAATATTTTACCTCCTTCGTCGATCTCACCAGACACAAGGAAGAGCAGGCGCAATCCAAAATGCTCATCGACGAATTGAACCATCGCGTGAAGAACACGCTGGCAACAGTGCAGTCGATCGTCTGGCAGGCGTCGCGAGTCAATTCCGATCCACGGGCGATCCGCGAAGCCGTCGAGTCCCGGTTGTTTGCGCTCTCCCGGTCGCACAATTTGCTAACCCGTGAAAATTGGCACAGCGCCGGGCTGCTCGATGTGCTTCACGATGCCCTGGAACCGTTCGACGTCACCGACGGGCGGGCGGAACGCCTGGTGATATCAGGCGAGAACATCCGCCTTTCGACAAGAGCGGCGCTGGCGCTCGGCATCGCCTTCAACGAACTCGCGACCAACGCGGTGAAATATGGTGCGTTTTCCAATGACAAAGGCTCGATCCGGATCGAATGGACGATCGAGCCGGCGCCGGATGACCGTCGATTGATCCTTTGCTGGCGGGAGAAGGATGGACCGCCGGTTACGCCACCGTCGCGACAAGGGTTCGGTTCGCGCGTGATCGAGCGCGGCCTCACCCACGAACTCGAAGGCACTGTGCAACTCGACTATCGCCCGGACGGGTTGATCTGCACGATGAACATTCCGATACCGGGAATTCACGATGGATAAACTGCTTGCCGGCCGGCGCATGCTCGTTGTCGAGGATGAAATTCTGGTGCTGATGATGATCGAGGACATGCTGGGCGATCTTGGATGCCAATCGGTGACCTCAGCCGCCACGATCGAAAAGGCGATCGCCCTGATCGAAACGCAGACGTTCGATGCCGTCATGCTGGACATGAACCTGGATGGCAACGACAGCAACGCCGTTGCCGACGCGCTTGCCGAACGCGGCATGCCGTTCATCTATTCGACTGGCAACACCGATCGCGACATGCGCGAAGGCTTCAGCAACCGTGCCGTCCTTCGCAAACCGTTCAGCTTTGATGAACTGACCAGCAAACTCGAAGACCTGCTTGCTGGCTGACCGAGGCAAGTAGGGCTCCATCTCTGGGCTAGGTATCGGCCATCACGCTGACGGGCCGGCCTCGGAGGTCGACTTTACACTCTGCAAGAAAGCCAGGATTTCTGACGCGAGCAGCTCTGGCGCCTCTTCAGCCATGTGGTGTCCACAGGCGATGGCGTTCCCCCGCAAGCTTGTCGTCCACGGGCGCCATACGCCGAGAATGTCGCCATAAAGCCGTTCCAGATCATCGTGCATCGACCATAGAACCATGGTGGGGCATTGGACCCGTCGGCCGGCACTTCGATCATCCGCGTCATGCAGATGGTCAAGCGAGAGGCCGGCCCTATAATCCTCGATCATCCCATGGACGACACGAGCGTCGAGAATAGCTGCCCTGTAGTCCGCAAACGACTCCGCACCCATCTGATCGGCGGAGCCTCCATACCAGGCTTCGGGGTTGGCCATGATCGCCTGTTCCGGTTTGTCGGGCTGGGCAAAGAAGAACCAGTGCCACCACTCCGTAGCGAAGCGGGCGTCGCATCGCTCCAGCGCTTCCAGGATGGGAACACTATCCATAACGATGAGATGCGTTATGGCGGATGGGTGATCCATCGCCATCCGGAAAGCGGTGTAGCTTCCGCGATCATGCCCGGCGACGGCAAAGCGATCAAAACCCAGATGGCGCATGAGCGCGACACAGTCCCTCGCCTTGGCGCGCTTGGATGAACCCGCATGATCGTGACTATCCCTTGGAATCGAAGACTGCCCGAAGCCACGGAGATCTGGACAAACAACCGTGTGGTTTTCCGCGAGAAGCGGCGCAACACGGTGCCACGTGGCGTGCGTGCGAGGATGACCATGCAGGAGCAGGACCGGTGGTCCTGAACCGCCGTGCCTGACCCGAAGCGTTGCCTCGGGCAGCTGGATTGTCTCAAGCTGAAAACCTTCGAACATCAAGATGCTAAACCTTGGCTGCGGTCGGAGGTTCCACCTCTGGTCGGAACCTACAACCGTCGTCGAAGGTTGATGTGGCAGACTGGGCGAGCGGAAGAGGCCGAAGGCGAGCCATCCGTCATGCGAGGCACAAATGGCCTACACCAACGGGGGCATACCCCAAGACGAGCCTTATGGAGCAATCCACTTTGCAAAGAAGCACGGTCTCACGCTCAGAGACGCCAAGTTCATCATTGCCGCGAATGGACCATCGCGCAGGACGTGTGACGCGGCAGCTGCTGCATTCGTGCGGAGTAAAGCCGCGAGGTTCAGGAAGTGGCTTCGCTGATTGCGCCAAGACACCAATGGATCGGCTTTGGTATCCTGCGTCCAGGATCAGCTATTCCTTCGAAGACGCAGATGCTGCCGACGCTCATGCAAGGCGATGAGCCCTGTCAGGGCCAAGTTCAGATCCTGGGCGGCTGTGTCGCACCTGACACGTGAAGGGCCGAAGTCCTTGGTGATCCGTCGTGCCTGGGCCTGCGTGATCCCGTGCTTCCTGGCGAAATAGGCGGTTTCATAGGGTTTTTGCACAGCCGTCAGCGCCATCTTTTCTTGTTATCGACCGGAAGAGGACGAACAGCCCCGGCCGAGAACGTGTATGTGGCAAAAGGATCCGGCCTGTGAGCGGGATGCCCATATCCAAATCGACCGCCGAAATCGCCTTCAGCATCCTGATGTCCGAGCGTGCCAGGCTTTTTCATGCAGCTAAAGAAATCGTCAGGCCGCTTGGTTCCTTGGTGGACCCGGACATGGTTTGTGAAACCTTTCCAGCCGAGGTGCGGGCCAGCGGTTCCGTTGGGCGGGTCATGCCCGATAGGTCCATCGGAACAACAATGCCATGCGGAACGTTGGTAGGTGTCAAGGTGACAGGAACAATCGATGCCCTACAGGGCAAGAGTGGTGAACGGCCAACCCGGCCGGGCGCGCTCAGGAGGCGTATATGGATATCACCACAATTCTGGTCATAGTTCTTATTGTTATCGTGCTGGGCGGCGGCGGCTTTTACGGCCGTGGACGCTGGTACTAGGTCCGAAATGGATAACCAGCACAACAGCATTCTGGAAGCTCGCTGGCTTCTTGCCATACCTCTCTCGCTTATCTTTGCGGTGCTTTTGGCCCGCTTGGTCCTCGCCTGAACCGAGGCAGTCAGTAAGTCATCTCCTGAGGCTGTGTGCTGGCAGTGACATCTCCCCGACATCACTGCTGTCGGGGCCTGTGCCCGAACGGCCCGAGTCCTCCACCGGAGCGCGGGCTTTTTTTCGTCCTGGAAACAGTCCTGATCTCCTCCACAGGTCGAAGGACGATCTTTTTCGATCAACCTGCGGCGGCTAGCGGACGTGGAGGCTAAGGGGCGGTAGCCGGTCCGTAATCTCGGTGCCGGTTCGTCATCGAACACGGGAACATACTAAGGAAAATGGCTGGACCACCCCGATGCGCATTCAGCGCAAATTCAGGCTGAGCTTCGCAGCATCAGTTCGGCGTTGAGCAGAATGCGTCCGCTTTCGCGTTTCGCCGCCTTTTCATCCAGCCGCGCCAGCAGCAGCTCGATGGCCAGGCGGCCGATCTCGTTGTAGTTCTGCGCGACCGTCGTGATCGGCGGGCAGGCATAGCGCGACAATGGATGGTCGTCGTGTCCGGCAACCCGCAGGTCGCAATCGGCGCCATGGCCGACCTTCAAGCCGAGCTGGAACGCGGCGGCGATCACGCCAAAGGCAACACGGTCGTTGGCGCAAAGCACCGTTTTCGTCGGAAAACCTTGCGCCTGCAGGATGCGAAGCGCTTCGTCAAAGCCGAATTTTTCGAAATCCCACGATCTGATGTCGGCGACGGGCACGATTTCAGGCGTCATCTTGAACTGCTGCATGGCCTCGACATAGGCGTCCTGCCTCGCCTGGGCGTTGTTGTTGACGAGCGGCATGGCGAAGTAGCAGGGGGGTTCGCCAGACCTGCAGAGATAGTCGACGATGAGCCGAAAACTCTGCCTGTTGTCGGTGCCGACGAACGAGGAGGTCTCGTCAAGCGGCGAGTCGACATAGATCAACGGGATGCTCGATCCGAGTTCGGCCAGGATCCGGTGATGAGACTGCACGCCGAGCGGCGCGATTATGGCGCCGGCGATGTTCATCGATCGGAACGTCTGGATCGCCTGGTCTTCCATTTCGGGGCGCCCGTCGGAGGAGAGCACGAACGCCAGGAAGCCGGCTTCATTGGCGATCGTCTCGATGCGGCGCGTCAGCGCCATGTAGAACGGATCCGTCGAATTGGGGATGATGACGCCCAGTATGTTGCTGCGGCGGCGATTGAGATTGACGGCGAACATGCTCGGCCGGAAGTCGGACTTCTTCAGCGCAGCCTCGATCGCGCTGCGGGTGTTTTGCCTCACCGAACCGGGATCGTTGAAATATTTGGAAACCGTCGTGCGGGACAGACCGACAAAGGCGGAAAAATCCTCCATCGTTCTTATCGTCTTCGCCATCCATGGCCCCCTGTTTGCACCCGCCGTCTCGACCTTCTACTTGAGTCACCTATTTGCGCAAAGCCGGAGGGGTTTTCTCCCGGGTGCGCAAACGATCGGCCCGCAAGGGGAAGCCGTATAGCCCTGGCTACGCTTGCGCGGAAAACTGCACCTTCATCGTCGTTGGGTCGCCGCTGCTCTTGGCAAAGAACGGCAGCAATTGCGACAGCGGCAACTGATGGCTGACAAGCCGCGCCATCGTGCCGTCGTCGCGTTTGAGGATATCGAGCGCCTGCGGGATGTTGCGGTTCAACGAATGCGAACCCGCCAGCCTGATCTGCCGGCGGAAGATTTCGAACGGGGCGACCGAGATCCTGGCATCGGGCGCGCAGACGCCGAAGACCAGTGCCGTGCCGCCATCGGCGGTGAAGCCGATCATGCCTTCGACCACCTTGGCGACGCCGGTTGCGTCGGCGACGAAATCGAAGCCGCGCGCCCGCGTCGACAGGGCCTGCGATCCGGACACCAACGGTTCCAGCCCGAGCGCCTCGGCGAAGGCCAGGCGCTGTTCGCTGATGTCGGCGACCGCCACGCTTGCCACGCCCTTGGCCCTGAGCGACAGCGCCAGCAGCAGGCCGATCGGCCCGGCGCCGAAGACCAGCGCATTGCCGGGTACGCTCCTGCCGGCCTCGACCCCGGCGGCACTGAGACCGTTGAGGACGCAGGCGAGCGGCTCGGCAAGGGCCGCCGTATCGAAGGCGAGATCGCCGATCCCATGCAGATGGTCGACGGCAACCATGCTGAATTCCGCGAAGCCGCCATTTTCGGTGACGCCGTAGGCCTTCAGGCTGGCGCACAGATTGGTCAGGCCTTTCCGGCAGGCGGCGCAGTGCCCGCACGGTATGTTGGGATCGACGGCAACCCTGTCGCCCGGCTTGACGGTGGTGACATCGTCGGCGACCGCCTCGACCGTGCCAGCATATTCGTGGCCGGGGACCAGGGGAAACGCACCTTCGCCGTAGCGGCCATGCAGCACCTCGATGTCGGTATGGCAAAGGCCGGCGGCGCGGACGCGCACCAAAGCGTGTCCAGGCTTGACCTTTGGCAGCTCCAGATCCGCCATGCCGGCGACGCCTGCAGCGGTAAATCGGATGGCCTTCATCGCAGTCTCCCTTGTCTCGGCAGCGCGGCTTGCAGCGCGTCAGCTCATCCAGTTGCCGCCATCGACATTATAGGTTTGCGCCAGGATGTAGTCGCTGTCGGACGAGGCGAGGAACACGGCAAGCCCGGCAATATCCTCGGGGTTGGCGAAGCGGCCGATCGGCACGGACTTGGCCACCGCCGCCTTCTTCTCGCCGGGCTTCAGGCCCTCCCAGCGGGCGAAGTGCGCGTCGACGACCTCCCAGTGTTCGCCGTCGACGACGCCGGGCGCGATGGCGTTGACGTTGATGCCATGCTTGACCAGCGCCAATGCCGCCGACTGCGTCGCCGAGATGATCGCTGCCTTGGAGGCGCAATAAAGCGTCACCAGCGCCTCGCCGCGGCGGCCGGCCTGGCTTGCCATGTTGATGATCTTGCCGCCGCGACCGCGCTTGATCATCAGATTGGCCACCGCCTTCATCATGAATAGCGGCCCCTTGAGATTGATGGCGAAGACCTTGTCGTAGCTCGCTTCGGTGATGTCGGTGATCGGTGCCATGTCGAAGATGGCGGCGTTGTTGACCAGGATATCGATGCCGCCGGACGCGCGGTCGACCTCCGCCGCGACCCTGTCGATCGCATCGAGGTCGGTGACATCGAGTTTGACGGCGCTGGCCGCCGAGCCGATTGCGGCGGCGGCCCGCGTCGCGCGGTCGATGTCGATATCGGCAATCACCACGCTGGCACCTTCACGCGCGAAAGCTTGCGCGAAGCCGAGGCCAATGCCGCGCGCGCCGCCGGTGATCAGGGCCGTCTTGCTCTTCAGTTTCATGTCCGGTTCCAGCCTTTCCCGACTGTTCGAAACGATATTTGGTCGAAACGATATTTGGCGCCTGCCGGCGTATGCGTGGCGGCGCCTTGTCTGGCAATTCCGATGGGAAAACCGTTACACGCTTTTCGCCAGATTGCCGCGAGGAACGCACGGACCTGCCGATTGCTCAGGCAATTCCGGAGGGAAAACCGCACCGCAATTTTCCTGGAGTTGCCTCGGCCGATCCGTGCATCCTCCCGGCCCGCTGCAACGGGAGGTATGACAGGCCGGGATCGCCAGGAGGCGGCGCACGTTCCGCCCCCTGGTCTGGTCGTGTGGCTCGAGCCCCCTATTTGATGTAGCCCGCTTCCGTCATCGTCTTCTCCACTGCGGTCTGGGCGCCGTTGAGCGCATCATCGACCGACTGCTGACCGGTCACCGCAGCGGCAATCGCCTGACCGACATCGGTTCCAATGCCCTGGAATTCGGGGATGGCGACGAACTGGATGCCGGTATAGGGAACCGGATCCTTGGTCTGCTTGGTCGGGTCGGCGGATTCGATCGCGGCAAGCACCGTCGCGGCGAAGGGCGCCGCCTTCTGGTAGTCGGCGCTTGCATAGGTCGACTTGCGCGTTCCCGGAGGTGCCGCGACCCAGCCTTCGGTCTCGCCGACGCGCTGGACATAGGCTTTCGAGGTCGCCCACTTGACGAAGGATTTTGCCACATCCGCCTTCTTGGTCGAGGTCGGGATGGCGAGGCTCCATGCCCAGCCCCAGGCCGAACCGTTTGGCGTGACCGCCACCGGCGCCTTGGCGAAGGCAACCTTGTCGGCGACCTTGCTTTGCTTGGGATCATAGACGCGACCCGCGGCGGACGTGGCGTCGATCCACATGGCGCAATGGCCGGAGGCGAACAAGGTCTGGTTCTCGTTGAAGCCGTTGGAGCTTATTCCCGGAGGTCCATCCTTCTTCATCGTGTCGACATACCAGCCGATCGCCTTCTTCCACGCATCCGAATTGAGCTGCGGCTTCCAGTCCATATCGAACCAGCGGCCGCCGAACGTGTTCACCAGCGTGCCGACGAAGGCCATGTTCTCGCCCCAACCCGGCTTGCCGCGCAGGCACAGGCCGTATTGCTCCTTCGACTTGTCGGTGAGCTTGTCGGCGAATTCCGTGATCTGGTCATAGGTCGGCTGCTCCGGCATCTTCAGGCCGGCGGCGTCGAACAGATCCTTGCGGTAGAGTGTGAACGAGCTTTCGGCGTAGAAGGGCACGGCATAGAGCTTGCCGTCGACCGTCAGGCCGCTGCGCACCGGCGCGATCAGGTCGTCATAGTCATAATCGTCGCCGAGATCGTTGAGCGATGTCAGCCAGCCGCTCTTGCCCCAGATCGGCGTCTCATAGCCGCCAATCGTCATCACGTCGAACTGGCCGCCCTTGGTGGCGATGTCGGTGGTGACCCGCTCGCGCAGCACGTTCTCCTCGAGCACCACCCAGTTCACCTTGTTTCCTGTCGCCTTCTCCCATTCGGGCGACAGCTTCTGCATGATGATCATGTCGCCATTGTTGACTGTCGCAACCGTGATCTCCTCGGACAGGGCGGCATTTGCCGCCAGTGCCGAAACGGCGGCCGACAGGCCAAGAATTCCGATACGCTTACCGATAGGCATTTCGTCTCCTCCTTTACGAATGCGCATGTGTAAGTGGACATGCGTATACATTTTATTGCGCTATGAGAAAGCCGAGTCAAGGCGGCCATGCTTGATTCCGGTGCCATGCGATCGCCAGGCGAGTTGATGTTCCTGATTTGGCATGTCTAGGAAGGCCGCACGCGCAGCAAAATAAGTGTACATGCGTGCAGTTTGTGTTGACTTCGAGCTTGCCGCGATTTACCTCGGCTGCAGCCAAGCGCTATCGTTGGGCTGGTGCTATCGTGACGGCATCCGGTCCGGCTGGGGGAGAGAAGGAATTGCAGCAATGAGCCGCCGAAGGCAGATCGCCTCCGAAGCCGCGGGGCCGACGATTACCGCCGGCGAAATCCTGGTCGAGATCATGGCGACGGACCCCGGTCTGGGTTTCCTCGAACCACTGACGCTGGTCGGCCCATTCCCCAGCGGCGCGCCGGCTATATTCATCGACCAGGTGGCAAGACTGGGCGGCGGCGCCGGGCTCATCGGCTGCGTCGGCCGCGACGATTTCGGAACGATCAACCTGGAAAGGCTGAGACGCGACGGCGTCGACGTCTCGGCCGTCTCGGTCAGCGACCGCTACCCCACGGGAAGCGCTTTCGTGCGCTACAGGCCGGACGGCGGCAGGGACTTCGTCTACAACATCGCCGAATCCGCCGCCGGGCAAATCCGTCTCACCGACGCCGCGCGCGAGCTGGCGGACAGGGCCGGCCATCTGCATGTCATGGGCTCGACCTTGTCGGTGGCCGGGCTGAAGGAGATCGTCGCCTATGCCTTGAAATCGGTGCGGGCCCGTGGTGGCTCGACCTCTTTCGATCCGAATGTGCGCAAGGAGCTGATCGACGGCGCCGACGGCGCGCAATTTTCAGCGCTGGTCGACGATGCCGATCTGTTGTTGCCCTCCGGCGACGAGTTGCTTGCCGCCGCCGGGGTCGACGACGAATGCCAGGCGGTGAAGGCGTTGTTTGCCAGGGGCGTCGGCGAGATCGTGCTGAAGCGCGGGGCCGCCGGCTCGTCCTGGTTCGGCGCCGACGGCGCCAGGATCGACTGCCCCGGTTTCCGGGTCGAGGAAGTCGACCCGACCGGCGCCGGCGACTGTTTCGGCGCCACCTATCTCACTTGCCGGCGCAAGGGCATGGAGCCGGCCAAGGCGCTGTTTTATGCCAATGCCGCCGGCGCCCGCAACGTCACGCGGCGTGGACCCATGGAAGGCACCGCCGGCTTCGATGTGCTGGACGGCTTCATTGCCGGGACGCAGAGGGCGACATGACGATCAACCCGCTCGCAGGCCTCGCCACCGCGCGCAGAAACGGGTCGCCCTACGGCATCACCTCGATCTGCTCGGCCCATCCGCTGGTGATCCAGACGGCCATCCGGCGCGCCGTCAGGGACAAGGAAAGCAGCCTGCTGATCGAGGCGACCTGCAATCAGGTCAACCAGTTCGGCGGCTATACCGGGATGAGCCCGGATTTGTTCATCGCCTTCGTGCTCGAGATCGCCGCTAAGGAAGGCCTCGACCCCTCGCGCATCATCTTCGGCGGCGATCATCTGGGACCGAACCCGTGGCGTACGGAGCCGGCGGCACAAGCGATGAGCAAGGCCGAAGCCATGGTCACCGCCTATGTCTGGGCCGGCTTCAGCAAGATCCATCTCGACGCGTCGATGGGTTGTGCCGGCGAGCCGGCGGCGCTGGACGACGAGACCATCGCGACACGGGCCGCGCGGCTGGCCAAGGCAGCCGAAAAGGCGGCACGCGCCATCGGTGGCGCCTTGCCGGTCTACATTATCGGCACCGAGGTTCCCGCTCCCGGCGGCGTTGACCATGCGATCAACGACCTGCAGCCCACCGAAGCGGCGGCGGCGCGGCGCACGATCGAGGTGCATCGCGAGATCTTTGCCAGGGAAGGGCTGACGGAAGCATTTGGCCGCGTCATCGCCGTGGTGGTGCAGCCGGGCGTCGAGTTCGGCAGCCAGAACGTTGTCGCCTACAGACCGGAGGCGTCGAAGCCACTGACCGGTTTGCTCGACGAGGAACCGTCCCTCGTCTACGAGGCGCATTCGACCGACTACCAGAGCCGCGCTGCGTTGACCGCCCTTGTCGGCAACGGCTTTCCGATCCTTAAAGTGGGTCCAGGCCTGACCTTTGCGCTGCGCGAGGCGCTTTACGGGCTCGACCTGATCGCGTCCGAAATGATCGCGGACTATGACGACAGGTCGCTTGCCCGCACGATGGAACGCGTGATGCTGGCCGCTCCCGGCCATTGGAACGGCCACTATCACGGCAATGAAGCCGATCGCTATCTGCAGCGCCACTACAGCTACAGCGACCGCATCCGCTATTATTGGAGCAACCCAACGGCCAGCGTTGCCGTCGGCCGCCTGCGTGAGGCGCTTGCCGGCGCGGCCATTCCCGAAACGCTGATGCGGCAGTTCCTGCCGACGCTGCCGTCCGGGCTTGGACCGGCCGGCAATCCCGAGGCCATTTTTCACGCAGCGATCGGCCAGGTGTTGGACGACTACGACGCCGCTTGCCGCATCGCCTGAACTTGCATCGTTGCTGGAGAGGCGCATCCGCCTCGACTATTCCGGAACCGAGATGATCCTCGTGCCGAGGGACTGCATCCACTGACGCGGCGCCTCCAGCTCTATATAGGCCTCCATTCGACCGGAAAGTCTAACGGCGCGTCACGGCCGTCGAAGAACGGTTCGCATTCAGCGTCAAAAAGACGAAGCGGGATTGCGCCGCAAATGCTCTTGTTGTACGAACGTTCAACAAGAGCATTTGCGGGTACCTGCCGTGGTACGAACCGAGTTTCCCTTTGCCGTCGAAACCGTCGATCCGCTGTGGATCACGCTGGCCGACGGCACCCGCATTGCCGCGACGCTTTGGCGTCCGCGCACCGTGGACAAGGTGCCGGTCGTCGTGGAGATGGTGCCCTATCGCCGCCGCGACGGCACCGTTGCGCGCGACATCGACATCCATCCATGGCTCGCCGGTCACGGCATTGCCTGCGCCCGCATAGACATTCGCGGCAGCGGCGATTCCGACGGCGATCTGGCCGACGAATATCTGCCGCGCGAGCAGGAAGACGCCTGCGAGATCATTGCCCATCTCGCGGCCCAGGCCTGGTGCAACGGCAATATCGGCATGACCGGCATTTCCTGGGGCGGCTTCAACGCGCTGCAGGTCGCGGCGCGGCGTCCGCCGGCCCTGAAGGCCATCATCACCAACTGCGCCACCGACGACCGCTACGCCGACGACATCCATTATATGGGCGGCGCGCTGCTCACCGAGCAGGAGATGTGGTCGAACTTCATGCTGGTGAAGAAGGCGATGGCGCCCGATCCGCAAATCGTCGGCGACGCCTGGCGTGCCATGTGGATGAGCCGGCTTGCGGCGACGAGCTCGCTGTCGGAAGTGTGGCTCGCGCATCAGCGCCGTGACGATTATTGGCGGCAGGGCTCCGTCTGCGAAGACCACGCCGCCATCGAATGCGCCGTCATGGCCGTCTGCGGCTGGGAGGACAGCTATTCGAACTTCGTGCCGCGCCTGCTCGAACATCTGCCGGGGCCGAAGCTCGGCATTGTCGGGCCGTGGTCGCATGCCTATCCCTGCCGTGGCGCGCCGGGGCCGCTGATCGGCTATCTGCAGGAGGCGCTGCGCTGGTGGCGCCATTGGCTCTGCGGCGAAGACACCGGCATCATGGATGAGCCGCTCTACCGCGTCTGGGTCACCGGCGAAGAACGACCGCAACCTTTTTACCTGCCCGATCATGCCGGCAGCTGGGCTGCCGAGGATCAGTGGCCGTCGCCGCGCGTCGAGCGCCGCGCTCTGCATCTGAACGCAGCCGGCTTGGGCAGCGAACCCGCGAAGGGTAGGGTGCTCACGGTCCGCTCGCCGGCCACCGCCGGGCGCGATTGCGGCCGCTGGGGCGGCTATGGCGGCTCCTGTCCGGACATGCCGATCGACCAGCGCCGTGAGGACGGCATGGCACTGTGCTTCGATACGCAGCCGTTGGAGGACGACCTGACCTTGCTCGGCGCTCCCGAGCTCGATCTGCTCGTCACGGTCGACCAGCCGCATGTCAATCTGGCGGCCCGGCTCTGCGATGTCTATCCCGACGGCACTTCGGCGCTGATGACCTACGGCGTGCTCAATCTCAGCCACCGCGACAGCCATGAGCATCCCACACCATGTCCGGTTGGGACGCCCTTCCGCGTCAAGCTGAAGCTCAACGATTTCGCCCGCACTGTGCCCAAGGGCCATCGCATCCGTCTGGCGCTGGCCAACCAGCACTGGCCGATCCTTTGGCCGCAGCCGCACCTGTCGACGCTGTCGGTCGCGACCGGCGACAGCACGGTGGTGCTGCCGGTGCGCCCGCCATCGGCTCGCGATCGCGACGTCCGCTTCGAGCCGGCCGAAACCGCGCCGCCGGTTCCGACGACGACACTGGACGAGGGTTTTGATCGCCGCATCGTCACCGAGGATGTCGGCTCTGGCGTACAGACCATCGCGCTGTCCTCCGACCACGGCCGCCGGCGCTATGACGATCGCGGCATCACCGTCTCCTCGGCCAACAGCGACACGATGAGCATCCGTGCCGACGATCCGCTGTCGGCAAAGCTCGTCACCGAATATCGCTGGGCGATTGCCAGCGGCGGGGCCGACACCGAGGCGATCGCCGTGACCGAGTTCACATCCGACGAGACCCATTTCAACCTGAGTTGGCGGCTCGAGGCGCGAGAACGGGGAACGCTCGTCCACAGCGCCTCGGCAACCCGGCGCATCAGGCGCGAATTCGCCTGAGGAGGGGAGGAGGCCATGCTCGCATATGCAGTGAAGCGCATCGGTCTCGGCCTCCTGATCCTCGTCCTTGTCATGGTCGCGATGTATGCGGCCGTCTTCCTGGTGCCGGGTGACCCGGCGACCGTGGCGCTTGGCCCGCGCGCCACGCCGGAACTGAAGCGGCTGCTGATCGAGCGCATGGGACTCGACCAGCCGGTCTGGTGGCAGATCATCGAATTCTTCCGCAACGCGCTGACCGGCAATCTCGGTTACGACGTCTGGTCGAACCGGCCCGTCTCGACGCTGGTGCTGGAGGCGCTGCCGAACACGCTGATCCTCGGGCTGACCGCGCTTACCGTCGCGCTCCTCATCGGCGTGCCGCTCGGCTGCCTGTCGGTGATGCGGCGCGGCACGGCCGCCGATGCCGTCATCGGCGTGCTCTCCGTTGGCGTCATCGCCGTGCCGTCCTTCGTCGTCGCCATCTATTCGCTGCTGCTGTTTGCCGTCACGCTGCGCTGGCTGCCGGCCATCGGCGCCGGCGAGGCGGGTGACTTCGTCAGCCAGGCCAAGGCGCTGATCATGCCGGCGGCGGCCATCGCGCTCGGCTGGATCGGCTACATCGCCCGCATGGTGCGTGCCTCGATGATGGAGGTGATGGGCGAGCCGCACATCCGCACCGCGCGCTCGTTTGGTTTGCCCGAGTGGAAGATCGTCTCGAAATACGCGCTGCGCATCGCCATCATCCCGACCATCTCGCTGGTCGCGGTGGGCCTCGGCAGCATCCTGTCCAGCGCGGTTTTCGTCGAGGCGGTGTTTGCCCGGCCCGGCATCGGCAAACTGATCACCGATGCCGTCAACACCCGCAACTATCCGGTCGTCATGGGCACCGTGCTGATCATGACCGCCATCTATGTCTCCATCACCATTGCCGCTGATCTGTTGATCGCGCGGCTCGATCCGAGGGTGCGCGATGTCTTCCGTGGCTGATGCCTCGTTGTCCGTTCCGGCCCGACAACGATTTCCGCTGCTGCGCGCGCTGCTTGCCGATCCGTTCACCTGCGTGGCGCTGATCCTGGTCACCGGCTTCCTCGTCACAGCCATCTTCGCGCCATGGCTCGCGCCGTATTCGCCGGTCAAGATCGACGTGCTGCACAAGCTGCAGCCGCCATCGGTCGAGCATTGGTTCGGCACCGATCATCTCGGCCGCGATCTGCTGTCGCGCGTCATCTATGGTGCCCGCACGGCGCTCACCATCGCCATGGTGTCGGTGGCCATTGCCGGGGCCATCGGCCTGATGCTCGGGCTGATCGCCGGCTACGGGCCGCGCTGGCTCGACGCCATACTGGTGCTCACGTTCGACAGCCTGAACTCGCTGCCGATGATCATGTTCGCGCTCGCCATCATCACCGTGCTCGGCGCCGGCACCGGCACGCTGATCATCGTCATCGCCGCGACCTCATTCCCAAGCTATGCCCGTCTGATCCGGGCGCAGACGCTGGCGCTGAAGAACAGCGACTACATCCTCGCCGAGCGGCTAATCGATGCCAGCGCCGCGCGCATCATCTTGATCCATCTTCTGCCCAATGTGGTGGGCCCGCTGATCATCCTTTTGTCGATGGACATTCCGGTGGTCATCATGGTCGAGGCCGGCCTGAGCTTCCTCGGCCTGGGTGTCAGGCCACCAACCCCGTCCTGGGGCTCGATCCTCTATGATGGCTATACTTCGATCCGCGCGGCACCCTTCATGGTCATTTTCGGCGGGCTGCCGCTGGTGCTGGCGACGCTCGGCTTCACCTTCCTCGGCGAGGGCCTGCGCGACTATCTCGATCCGCGCCTGCAGCTGCGGAGGCCGGCATGACCGGCTCGCTCGCCGCCAGCGATCTCAGCGTGCGCTACGAGACGCCGCATGGCAGCGTGCACGCGCTGCGCCATGTCGACATCGAGGCACACCCCGGCGAAGTCATCGGCATTGTCGGTGAGAGCGGCTGCGGCAAGTCCACGCTGGTCACTGCACTGGCCAATTTGCTGCCGGCCAATGCCCGTATCGACGGTTCGATCCACTACAATGGTGTCGACCTGGCAAAGCTCGACGCGCACCGCCAGCGCCTGCTGCGCGGCGACGAGATCGCGCTGGTCAGCCAGGATCCGATGACGGCGTTCAACCCGGTGCTGACCATCGGCGATCAGCTCGTCGATTTCCAGCATCACCGCAAGGACCTTGGCCGGGCGCAGAAGCGGGCGCGCATCGCCGCCATGCTTGGCCGCGTCGGCATCGCCGACGCAGAACGGCGCATGCGCAGCTTCCCGCATGAACTTTCCGGCGGCATGCGCCAGCGTGTCGCGATCGCCGCCGCTCTGCTGACTGATCCCGGCCTGCTCATCGCCGATGAGCCGACGACCGCGCTCGATGTCACCATGGAGGCGCAGATCATCCATCTGCTGCGCGAACTGCGGCGCGAATACAACGGCATCATCATCGTCGTCTCGCATCATCTCGGCGTCATCGCCGAGCTCTGCGACCGGGTCTATGTCATGTATGCCGGCGAGGTGGTCGAGGGCGGCGAAGTCGACGCGATCTTCCACGACGCCAGGCATCCCTACACGCAAGCGCTGCTCGCCTGCGATCCCGCCCGTTTCCACGAGCGGCTGGACCGTCTGCCGACCATTCCGGGCTCCTTGCCCAACCTGACCCAGCCGCCGTCGGGATGCGTCTACGCCCCGCGCTGCGACCGTGCCTTCGCGCCGTGCGGTTCCATCGCGCCACCGCTGGTCAAGCTCGCCGCCACCCACGTCGCACGCTGCCATGCGGTGACGCCATGAGCCCGCTGCTCGCCGTCGAAGACCTCTCCGTGAGCTTCGTTCGCGGCGGCTTGCTCAACCGGCTGGTCAATCCGTTCCCGCTGCCGGGCTTCAACGTCATTGACGGCGTGACGCTGTCGCTGATGCCGGGCGAGACGCTTGGGCTGGTCGGCGAATCCGGCTCCGGCAAGACGACGCTGGCCCGCACCATCCTGGGCCTCATACGAGCCGCCGCCGGCCGTATCGTCTTCGAGGGCAGGGACGTGGCGACGCCGGCCGATTTCCGCGCCATGCGCCGGCGCTCGGCGATGATGTTCCAGGACCCGGTAGCCTCGCTCAGCCCGCGCCTGCGCATCGGCACGCTGCTCACCGAACCGCAGATCATCCAGGGTGTGGCGATGCCGGACCGGCGCGCCGCGGCCAAGGCTCTGCTGGCGCTGGTCGGTTTGCCATCATCCTTCGTCGATCGTTTCCCGCACGAGCTTTCCGGAGGCCAGGCACGCCGCGTCGGCGTCGCCCGCGCCTTGGCGATGAAGCCGCATCTGCTGCTCGCCGACGAGCCGACCGCGGGGCTCGATGTGTCGGTGCAAGGCGATGTGCTCAACCTGATCGGCGAGCTCAAGCGCGAACTCGGTTTCGCCGCCATGATCGTCACCCACAACCTCGCCATGATCCGTCACGTCAGCGACCGGCTGGCCATCATGTATCTCGGCCGGCTGGTCGAGACCGGGCCGACGCCGGACGTGTTTTCCGCGCCGATGCATCCCTACACCGCGACGCTCATCCAGTCCGAACCGATCCCCGATCCGCGCCGGCGCAGCCAGAACCCCGCCGTCACCGGCGAGATACCGAGCGTGTTCCGGCGGCCCTCGGGCTGCGAGTTCCACACGCGGTGCCCGATCGCGCGCGAGCGCTGCAAGACCGAGGCGCCGGCCTATCGGCCGACGGGCGCCGGCCGGATGGTGCGCTGCCATTTCCCGCTGGAGACAGGCGGGCAAGAACGGGAAGCCTTCTCACGCGCTTCCGCAAACCAAAGGGGAAACTGACATGACACGATGGACCATGGACAGACGTGCATTCCTGAAGGCGGCTGGCGTGCTCGGCGCCGGCCTGGCGATGAAGCCCGGCTTTGCCTGGTCGGCTGCCGGCGACACTTTGCGCATTCGCATGGAGGGCGATCTGCAGTGCCTCGATCCTGCCTTCATGAATGGCGGCATCGAGGATGTCATGATGCGCGGCATCTATGTCTCGCTCAACCATTTCGGCGACATCCGCAAGGGCTCGCCCTGGTCGTTGTGGGGCGCGGAAAGGCTCGAGCAGAAAGACCCCAAGACCATCGCCTTCACCCTGATCGACGGGCTGAAATGGTCTGGTGGTTTCGGCGCGGTCACCGCTGACGACGTGAAATTCTCGTTTGAGCGCATCGCCGACAAGGCGCTGGCATCGCCCTGGGCCTACCAGTTCGAAAAACTCGACCGCGTCGAGGTCGTCGATGCCCGGTCCGGCATCATCCATCTGAAAGAACCCTACCAGCCGATCTTCGTCACCAGCCTGCCTTACTATGGTGGCCACATCATCAGCCGTGCCGGCACCGAGAAGGCGGGCGGCAAGTTCACCACGCAGCCGCCGGCGACATGCGGGCCTTATCTCTTCTCCGACTGGCAGCAGAAGCAGAAGGTGACGCTGACCGCCAACCCGGACTGGCCGGGTCCGAAGCCGGACTTTTCGAAGGTCGAGATCTATGTCGTCTCGGACGATCAGGCCGCCCAGCTTGCCTACGAGGCCGATGCCTTCGACTACACCAAGATCGCCATTTCGGCGACCAAGGCGGTCAAGGCGAACCCACCCGCCGACACGACGCTGATCGAGGCGCAATCGACCCGTTATGTCTGGCTGACCATCAACCAACTGAGCCCGCGCCTCAAGGATTTGAAAGTCCGCCAGGCGGTGCAGTATGGCGTCGATGTCGGGCAGATCCTCACCGGCGTCTATGACGACCTGACCAAGCGCTCCACCGGCGTCGTCCAGCCCGGTACCAAATTCGCGCGCGCCAGCAATCTCATCGCGGCACCCGACTATGACAAGTCGGCCGCGCTGCTCAAAGAGGCCGGCGTCAGCGACCTGTCATTGACCCTGACGGTGATGAACGATTCCATCCGCACGGCGACGGCGCAGATCATCCAGGCCAGCCTCGAACAGGCCGGCATCAAGGTCGAGATCCAGCCCTATGACGAAGCCGCTTTCTGGGGCGTCGGCGACAAGACGCAAGGCGACGGCTACAAGAACATCGATCTGGCGCTGATGGATTTCGCCGGCGGCATCGATCCGTCCGAAAATCTGGTGTGGTTCCGACCCGACCAGATCGGCGCCTACAACTGGTCCGGCTTCGACAGCGCCGAATTCGAGACCAGCTACCAGCAACTGGTGGCGGAAAGCGACGAGGCCAAGCGCATTGCACTGTCGAACCGCATGGAGGATCTGATGGAGCAGTCCGGCGGTTTCGTCTTCATCTGCCATCAGCCGCTGGTCGCCCTCCACAAGACCGCTTTCGACCCGGTTATTTATCCGGACGGCCACCCCAATCCCGTCCTGTTCAAGAAGAAGGCCTGAACGCCGCCTTCATGGACAGGAAGGGCATAATCGATTAGCTGGGGTCCATGACGGAAGCCCAACCAGATGGTGCAAAAAGGAAGCGCGGCGCGAAGAAGGCTCCGCCGCGCTTCAGCCGCGAACAGGCGGATGTACGCCGCTCGATGCTGATCGAGGCGGCGACGCGTTGCCTGTCGGTCGGCGGCATCGGCGCCTTCACCATCGATCGCATCTGCAAGGAGGCCGGCGTCTCGCGCGGCCTCATCAACCACCATTTCGAAAGCCTCGACGGGCTGCTGGTCGAGGTCTACAAATCCTCGCTCTACGCCAGCGTCAACAACCAGATCGCCGAAGCCAAGCGCCGCCGTGCGGAGACTTCCGATTGGTCGCCGGAGGCCGCACTTGCCGCCCTGGTGCATTCCAACTTCTCGCCCGAATATTTCAGCCGCGAGAACCTGCTGATCTGGCTGTCGCTGTGGGGCGAGATCGCCGTCAACCCGCGGCTCAAGGAAGCGCATCGCGAACTCTACGATGCCTATCGGGCGGAGCTTGCCGAGGATATCGCGGCGGTCGCGGTGCCGCGCGGCAAGCAAGTCGACGCGCCCGCGCTGGCGCGCAATTTCATCGCCTTGGTCGACGGGCTGTGGCTCGAATGGTGCCTCGATGAAAGCGTGGTGACGCCGCAGGGGGCGGAGGCGGCGGGGTTCGAGATGCTTGAGGGGCAGGTGGGGCCGTTGCGGGGCGGATAACCACTTTAGGTCGGCACCCAGGCACCCCCTCTGGCCTGCCGGCCGTCTCCCCCGCAAGGGGGAGATCGGATGTCGCTTATGGTTTCGCCAATCTCCGGCGTTGCAGAAATGGCGTCATGCCGGGAAGCTGCCAATCTCTCCCCTTGCGGGGGAGATGTCCGGCAGGACAGAGGGGGGTGCCTCGCACCAACCTTCGCCCACTCAATTCAGCGGTGAACCACCCTCGCGTTTCCGCCGCTCCATATAGTCGCGCAGCGCTTCGTCGATGCCGGGGTCGATCGGCGGCTGTTCGTATTCGGCGACCATGCGTTTCCAGACGACATTGGCGCGCTCGCGCGCGGTGATCTGGCCGCGCTCCATCCAGGTGTCGTAATTGTCCCAGTTGGACACCATCGGCGAATAGAAGGCACGCTCGTAGCGCTGCATCGTGTGCGCCGCGCCGAAGAAATGCCCGGCCGGGCCGACCTCGCGCACCGCTTCCAATGCCAGCGTGTCGATATCGACCACGGGTGGGTCGAAATAGGCCGACATCATCTGCAGCATCTCGGCGTCGATGACCAGTTTCTCGAACGACGCGGTCAGCCCGCCGCCGAGCCAGCCGGCGGCATGCAGCACGAGATTGGCGCCGCCCATCAGGCAGCCCCACAGCGACATGGCGCTCTCATAGGCGGCCTGCGCGTCGACCGAATTGGCGGCGGTGACGTTGCTCGAGCGGAACGGCACGCCGATCAGCCGGCAGAGCTGGCCGGTGATCTGCGCGGCCTGCGTGTATTCGGGCGTGCCGAAGGCCGGCGCGCCTGTCTTCATGTCGACATTGGAGGTGAAGCCGCCATACATCACCGGCACGCCGGGGCGCACGATCTGCGTCAGCACGATGCCGGCCAGCGCCTCGGCATGCTGCTGCGACAGCGCGCCGGCAAGCGTCACCGGGCTCATCGCGCCGGCCAGCGTGAACGGCGTGATGACATTGACCTGGCCATGCTCGGCCAGTGTGATCAGCCCTTCGGCCATCGGCTCGTCGAGCTGCAGTGGCGAATTGGTGTTGATGATGCCGGTGAAGACCGGCATCTCCCGCGCAAGGTTTTCGCGCGTCGTGCCGAGCGAAATTGCCACCATCTCCAGCGCGTCGGTGGCGCGACCCCGGCCAAGCGTCTGCGGCTGCCAGTTCTTGTCGAGCAAAGTGATCTCGGCATAGTAGAGATCGAGATGGCGCGTGTTCTGGTGCAGGTCGAGCGGCTCGAACGGGCCGCCGCCTTCCTGGTGCAACACATTGAACGACTGGATCAACTTCAAATAGTCGCACATCTCGGCATAGGTGCCGGGGCGGCGGCCGCGATCATTGTCCATGACATAGGCCGGGCCGCCGACCGACGACAGGATGCAGTGCTGCCCGCCGACCTTGACGTTCTTCGCGGGATTGCGGGCGCGCAGTTCGAAGGATGACGGCGCCATGGCGACGCGTTCCATGACCATGGCGCGGTCGAAGCGCACCCGCATCTCGCCTTCATCGACATCGCAACCGGCGGCGCGATAGAACTGCCGCGCCTGCGGCTGCAGCACGCGCATGCCGATCTCCTCGAGGATGGTCAGGCCCATTTCGTGGATCGTCTGCACCTGATCGGCCGACAGAATCTCGATCGGCGCATAGGGGCGGGTCAGCTGCTTCCATGGTCGCTGTTCGATGCCGCCGATCTCGCGCTGCGGGCGGCCGGGTCTGCGACGTGCCGCGATGCGTTCCATTGCCTTCTCCTATTCCGCAGCCGTGCGCATATCGAAATCCGCCACCGCATCGACGATCGGCGTGTCGCGGCGGTAGGGCCGCCAGCGGATTTTCGCGCCGATCTCTTGAGCCAGTTTGTGGCCGCTGTGCACGGCATGGGCGATGGCGCCGGGCGCCAGCGTGTCGCCGATGCGGTCGACGCTTTTGATGCCGGCGGCCGTGAGTGCGTCCGCCCGTTCCGTCAACGCCTCGAACAGTTCATTGCGCGGCAAGCGCAGCCCGACGATCAGCACCGAGCGGCAAGCAATGTGGCTCTCTTCGCCGGTGAACAGATGCGCCAGCGTTGCCGTCTCGCCGTCGAAGGATTTCAGGAGATGCAGCGTCGTCACCGGCACCTTGCGCCGTGCCAGCGCGCGATGCACCAGCGGCAATTCGTTGGTCATGATCGTCCAGGCCGATGCCTGGCCTGCCGGGGTCACGTAGCTGACCGGAATGCCTTGCGCTGCAAGATGCTCGGTGAGGACGCCGCCCATGTAGTAATTGTCGAAATCGAAGACCAAGGTCGGTCCTTGCCGGAGCCGGCCGGCGGCGATGTCGTCGGGTGTGAACACGCCGGGATGGTCGAGCCGGCCGACCGGAATCTCCAGCGAGGAATAGAGCATGTTGGTCCAGCGCGCGCCGGTTGCCAGCACCACGCGGTCCGGCGCGAGGTCAATGATCTCGTCCGGCCCCAAAACACTCTCGGGATAGAGCGAGACATTGCCCATCTCGCCGAGGCGGCCGAGGCGGTACTCGACGACACGGTTCCAGGCCGACAGGCCGGGCAGGGTCTTCTCGAAGGTCAGCCGTCCGCCGAAGCTGCGGCTGGCGTCGGCAAGCGTCACCTCATGGCCGCGGCGGCCGAGCGTCAGCGCACATTCAAGCCCGGCCGGCCCGCCGCCGACAATCAGGATGCGTTCTGGCGCATCAGTGCGCTCGACCCGTTCGGGATGCCAACCGCGCCGCCATTCTTCGCCGGCGGTCGGGTTCTGCGTGCAGCGCACCGGCACGCCGTCATGCCAGCTCGAAATGCAGATGTTGCAGCCGATGCATTCGCGGATCTCGGCCTCGCGGCCTTCGCGGATCTTGGCCGGCAGGAAAGGGTCGGCGATCGACGGCCGCGCGCCGCCGATGAAGTCGAGCACGCCGCGCTTGATCTGCGACACCATGGTGTCGGGCGAGGTGAAACGCCCGACGCCGACCACCGGCTTCTTGGTCAGCGATTTGACGAAATCGATTACCGGCTCATGGCTGCCTTCGCCGGTGAAGCGCGAGGCCGAACAGTCGGTCGGGCTGGAATCCATCTTGACGTCGAACAGGTCGGGCAGGTCGGCCAGCAGCGCGATCAGCTCGTGCGCTTCCGAAGGCTGGTTGCGGCCGGGCCGGCCGCGCAGTTCCTCGAGGCTGACGCGGAGCGCGACGCCGCAATCCTTGCCGACGGCGTCCTTGGTGACCTCGATCATCTCGCGCACGAAGCGCACCCGGTTCTCGATCGATCCGCCATATTCGTCGACGCGATGATTGTATTCCGGCAGCAGGAATTCGTAGCCGAGATAGCCCATGCCGGCATAGACATAGACGACGTCGAAGCCGGCCGTGCGCGCCTTGCGCGCCGCCTCGGCCTGGCATCGGAGCACCTCGCGGATGTCGGCCTTGTCCATGGTCTTCGGCCGCAAATTGCCCATGAAGCCGACATGGGTGGCCATCCAGGGAATGCCCGACGGCGACAGCGGCGGCAGGCGGCTCGCCCGGTTCATGACCGAGGCGCCACCGTGCCACAGTTCCACGCCGGCCAGCGAGCCATGGCGGTGCACGGCTTCCGTCATCAGCGCATGGGCGCGGATGTCGTTGTCGTCCCACAGCGTGGCGTAAGGCAGCGGCGCGTCGTCCGAGCTCGGGTCGATCGAACAGGCGCCGGTGCAGATCACACCCCAGCCGCCCTCGGCCTTGGCTTCGCGAAAGGCGGCACGCACGCGCGGCAGCGCGTTGGTCATGCCGCTGGCATGCGGCACCTGATAGAAGCGGTTCGGCGCGGTGACCGGCCCGATGCGCATCGGCTCGAACAGGATTTCGTAGCGGGGATTGCAGGTCATCGGGGCTTCGCAAACATGCTTGTTGAACGATCGTACAACAAGCATATTCGCTGATATTGCAGAACGCAATGGCCCAAAGCATCGGCGCAGGGATCGGTCCGAAAAGGAGAGCGGTGCGATGGTGTTGCGGCGGCCGGTCGTATGGAGTTCACAACACGATCGTATTTGTCCAAATTGGACAGAATTGGAACCGGTCAGCCATATTTCGGGCTACCTTCTGCTCGCCTGTCGTTCCTCGCGAGCCTCGATCGCTGGCGACGGTCTGCCGAGCATTTTGGGAGGAATATCGTGACACTGTTCGCCGTCCACTGCCTGGACCATGCCGACGCCTTGCCCAGGCGCCTGGCCAACTATGAGGCGCACAAGGCGCATCTTGCCCAGGGACAAGTGAAGACCGTCATCTCGGGTCCGCTGCTGGCCGGGGACGGCGAGACGATCGGCTCGCTCTTTGTGTTTTCCGCCGAAAAGATCGAGGATGTCAGGGCATTCAATGCCGCCGATCCCTTCAACGCGGCCAATGTCTGGCAGTCGGTCAGCATCAACCCGTTCCTGATGCGCGTCGACAACCGGAGCTAGAGCAATTCACCGTTTCACGGAAACGGCGAACTGCTCTAACTATTTGTTTTGACGCAATTCCTGTGGGAAAACCGTTTCACACTTTTCCTGGAATTGCTCCAAGCCGGAGGCGAATTCATGGAACCCTTCGTCTATAACGCCCAGCCGGCCCGAGTCATTTTCGGATCCGGCACCATCAAGCAGCTGCCTGCGGAACTCGATCGGCTGGGTTTGAAGCGGGTCGCCGTACTGGCAACGCCGCCGCAGGAGCCCGAAGCGCGACGTCTCGTCGAACAGCTCGGCGGCCGCGCCGCCGGCGTCTATGCGCGGGCAACGATGCACACGCCGGTGGAGATCACCGAGGACGCGCTGCGTGTCATCCTGGACCTCAAAGCCGATGGGCTCGTAGCCGTGGGCGGCGGCTCGACCACGGGTCTGGCCAAGGCCATTGCGCTGCGCACCGACCTGCCGCAGATCGTGGTGCCGACCACCTATGCCGGCTCGGAAATGACGCCGATCCTCGGCGAGACCAGGGATGGGGTGAAAGTCACCCAATCGAGCCCCAAGGTGCTGCCGGAGGTGGTGATCTACGATATCGACCTCACTCTGTCGCTGCCCGCGGCGATGTCCGGCACCAGCGGCTTGAATGCGATCGCGCATGCGGTCGAGGCGCTTTATGCACGCGAGCGCAACCCGGTGATCAGCCTGATGGCGGCAGAAGCGATCGGCGCGCTCGCCGCTGCCCTGCCGATCATCGCCGGCGATCCCGGGGACCGGGAAGCGCGCGCAAAGGCTCTGTACGGCGCCTGGCTTTGCGGCATCTGCCTCGGGTCGGTGGGCATGGCGCTGCATCACAAGCTTTGCCATACGCTCGGCGGCAGCTTCGACCTACCGCATGCCGAAACGCATGCGATCGTGCTTCCGCACGCGCTTGCCTACAACGCGCCGGCGGTGCCCGATGTGATGCACAAGCTTGGAGAGGTGCTCGGCACGGACGACCCGGCGATGGCGCTCTACGATCTCGCCGGAAGGGTCGGCGCGCGGCGTGGGCTTGCGGACATCGGCATGCCGCAAAGCGGCATCGAGCTTGCGACGGACAGGGCGCTGTCCAACCCTTACTGGAACCCGCGCCCACTGGAGCGCGAAGCGATCAAGGGCCTGATCGCCCGGGCCTATGCCGGGCAACGGCCGCGCCCCTGAGGCGCGGCGACATCTGGAGGAGGATCAATCTTGGGCAAAGTAGAGGCCAGGCGCGCTGAGCCGCCGAAATATCCGTATTTCGAGGAGGAAACCTCGGTCGATGTCGTCAACGCACGCATGGGGCCCGACGTCGATCCACGCCTGCGCGAAGTGATGAGCGTGCTGGTCAAGCATCTGCACGCCGCCATCAAGGAAATCGAGCCCACGCATGAGGAATGGCTCAAGGGCATCACCTTCCTGACCGAAGTCGGCCAGATGTGTTCGGACTGGCGGCAGGAATTCATCCTTTTGTCCGACACGCTCGGCGTCTCGATGCTGGTCGACGCCATCAATCACCGGCGGCCGAACGGCGCGACGGAGAACACCATTCTGGGACCGTTCTACGTGCCCGAGGCGCCGCGCTACGAGCACGGCGCGAACATCTGCCTGGACGGCAAGGGCGAGCCGCTGGTGGTGCGCGGACGCGTGGTGGACACCGAAGGCAATCCGGTCGCGGGTGCGCTGATCGACGTCTGGCAGACCAATGACGACGGCTTCTACGACGTCCAGCAGAAAGGGCTGCAGCCGGACTGGAACCTGCGCGGCGTGTTCACCAGCGGCGAGAACGGCGACTACTGGTACCGGGCCGTCAAGCCGCGCTACTACCCGATCCCGGACGACGGGCCCGTGGGCAAGATGCTCGGCGCACTCGGACGCCATCCCAACCGCGCCGCCCATATCCATTTCATCATCAGCGCGCCGGGCTATGACCCGGTCATCACCCATATCTTCACGCCCGATTGCCAGTATCTGGCCGAGGACGCTGTGTTTGGCGTGAAGGATTCGCTGGTCGCGGATTTCAAGGCGATCACGGACCCGACCAGCGCGGCCGAGCTTGGTTTCACATCCCCATACTGGGCGGTGAATTGGGATTTCGTGCTGGCGCGCACCTCTGAAAGAGATTGGATCAGATCGGCTGAGGACCGGGGCCCTCAGCCAGGCTCTACGCCTTGACCGCGGTCAAGGCTCAAGGGGATTGATAGTACCGGCGGTGCGCTGATCGTCCACGCGCGCCGCCGAGATTCTGTTCGACAGATACCGTCCGACAAGGCCGATCCCCAGCACCGCCAGCGAGCCGCCAAAACCAGGCAGGACGCTTCCGCCCACGGCTGCCACTCCCTTCATGATGGTCTGCAGCACGGTGTCATTGGCAAAGAACGTCGGCAGGATGTCGAGTATGGTCGTCATCCCGGTTGAGGGCGTGGTGGTGGTGACCTGCCCGAGCACCTGCAGGACCTTCGCCAGATCCGGATTGCTGGACAGGACATCCGGCGGAATCGTCTGGCGCAGCTGATCGAGAATTTTAAGCACGTCGGGAGGGATCGGGTGGACACCCAATTGTGCGGCAATCGACTTTGCCAGGTCGATTACCTTCTGGAGATCGGCCGGCGCCGTGGTGGACGTCAGGGCCTGCACTTGTGACAGCAAGGGACCGAGCCCGTCAGGTGCCGTTGTCGTCGCGCCGGTGCCATTCGCGGCGTTGACGATGGCGCTGTTGCCCACGCCAAGCGCTCCAAATATGCTGCTTATCCAGGCTAGGATCCTGCCTCTGCGCGCATCGATGGCGATCGTCGACCCTTTGGCGATGAGATCCCCTTCCGTGGTCTTCATCCGCTTGTCGCTCAGCCGCCGCGGTTCGGCGGTGTTGAGCGCTGCCGAGGTCGCGGCGTCGACGATGCCTGTTGTCGGCAAGCCGTTGTCATTCTGGAAGGCCAGAAGGGCGGCAGCCGTCAGCGAACCGAATTTGCCGTCTATATCGCCGAGCTTGTAGCCCAGCGCGACCAGGCGTCGCTGCAAAGTCTCAACGCCCACACTGTCGTCTCCTCGCTGCAACGGTCTGGTCACGTCATCCCCCCTTCCAGGATGTCGGAGCCATCGCCCCGAACATCGAAGTTGTACAAATTGTTCTTCCTCATGATCGATTTCAGAAGTTCGCCGTAGTTCGGATCTGTCGCATAGACACCGGTGAGGGCGTCCGCAAAACGATCGGGACTGTTCATGACTTTGCGGGCGTTGGCGTAGGGAGCGCCAGTTCCGAGCAGCTTGCCGTGCAGGATGAATGCCTCGTCGAGGCTGTCGAAAACCCGGAAGGCGGCATTCACCTTCACAGCCTTGCCGCCGATGACTTCCGTCGTCAGCGCCATCACGGATGGCTGGCCGGACTTGGCCTTTATGCCGAAAGGATTGTTCGATCCCGGTGGCATCCTTGTTCCGTAGGCGCTCTCCAATGCCCACTGGGCCAGCGTCACGGACGCCGGCACGCCCCACTGGCGCTGGGTCGCCTGAGCTGCCTTGATGACGGCGAGGGAAAAGCGGTCGGGAATGACCGAGAGGTCTTCGCTCTCCTCTTCTTCCTCGTGCGTTTCGTCCTGATCTTCGGGCAGATCCTGGGTAAAGTTGTCATCGGTGGCGAAAGCCCAGGCGGGCGGATTGTTCCAGCCCGCATCGGCGGCTTGCCGCAGCCATGCCGGCGCATTCGCCGACCGGCCCTGGGCGCCCCAGGTCAGCTTGCTTCTGTCGGCGACGTTCAGTCCGAAGCCGATGTGCAGCGTCGCCGGTCCCATATATTCCACGCCGGCACCAATTCCCGTTGCGCCGTGCGCTGCGGCGGCGGTAACGAATTTGGTCACGGTTCTGCTGGCCTGGGAGTCGCTGAAGGTCTGGACTTTGCCATTCACAAGCAGCTGAAGGTCGGCCGCGCGGCCTCCATTGTGGCGTGTCGAGCCAGTGCTCTTGCCAGTGGTTCCCGGCTGTCCGCCCGAGGTGATGAAAATCTTGTCGACTCCAGCGGCGCTTCCGGCCCTCTGAAGAACGACCTCCAATTCCTTGCTAATAGGGCGGTCTCGAATTTTTCCCGCCAAACCAGATTGATCGATTTCAACCATCGTCACCCCCCAGTGAAAGATGCTAAAGAAATACGAATGGGCACACTATTTCTGAATTTCAACTTCTGCAACAATTTACTTCATATGATGATTTCCAATGTATGAAAGCTTGTTCGTGGCCCCGAGGGTACACAAGGCGAAATGTTTCATAGTGACACGAAATCTCAACGCAAGGTTTTCGGGAAGACCTATGCTGAACAGAACTCAGACAATTGCGATATGCTGACGAGGGGATTTCTCGCAGACTACCGCTCTTGCTGAAAGTTTCACCCTAGCCTTCGGCTAAGTCGATGATTTGGCAGGGGTTTGAATGGGTGGCTCGAGCAGGCAAGGATTTGCCGCCGGGAAGTCGTTCGCATAGCACAGTTCGATTATCTGAACGCCCTTTTAGCTTTCCTTGTTTGAGGTCGTCGGCGGCGGGAGTAATAGTCGCCACGGAATTCGTGAGGAGGAAGAGATGACGCTGAGCTTCGACCCGAGGGCGAAGGCGACGACGCTTTACCATGGCGAATTCCGGCCGATGTTCATCGGCGGCAAATGGGTCGCGGCGCAGTCCGGTGAGGTGGTGCAGGCGCTCAACCCGGCAACGGGCGAGGTGCTGGCGACAGTGCCGCGCGGCGGGGCGGCCGACGTTGACGCTGCGGTGGCTGCTGCGCGCGCGGCCTTCGAAGGCCCCTGGTCCAAATTCTCGCCCTACGAGCGGCAATGCGTGCTTCTGCGCATCGCCGATCTGTTCGAGACGCATTGGGAAGAGCTCAGCGTTTCCGACACGCTCGACATGGGCCTGCCGATCACCCGCACGCTGGCCAACCGGCGCCGGGTCATCGGCATGCTGCGCTTCTATGCCGGTATGGCCACCGCACTGCATGGCGAATCCATCGACAATTCGATCCCCGGCGAGATCGTCTCCTTCACAAGGCGCGAGCCGGTCGGCGTCGTCGGTGCGATCATTCCCTGGAATGCGCCGACCGCCGCCTCGATCTGGAAGATCGCGCCGGCGCTCGCCACCGGCTGCACCGTCGTGCTGAAACCTTCCGAGGACGCATCGCTGACGCCGCTGCTGATCGCGCGGCTGATGCAGGAAGCCGGCGTTCCGGATGGCGTCGTCAACATCGTCACCGGAACCGGGGCCGAGGCCGGTGCACGGCTCGCCGAACATCCAGACGTCAACAAGATCGTCTTCACCGGCTCGACGCTGACCGGGCAAGCGATCGCGCGGGCGGGCGTCACCAACCTCAAGCGCGTTTCGCTGGAACTCGGCGGCAAGTCGCCGATCATCGTCTGCCGCGATGCCGATATCGACAAGGCGGTTCCGGTCGCGGCGATGGCGGTGTTCGTGCATTCGGGCCAAATCTGCATCGCCGGTTCGCGCCTTTTCGTGGCGCGCGAAATCCATGACGAGTTCGTGCGCCGGGTCGCCGAGTTTGCCGGCAAATTGCGCATCGGCCATGGCATCGAGGCGGAGACCGAAATCGGGCCGCTGATCAATGCCAGGCAGGCCGGCAAGGTGGAGGGCTACATCAAGGCCGGCAGCGACGAGGGCGCCGAACTGGTCGCCGGCGGCTCGCGGCTGACGGGCGAACTTTATGATGGCGGCAACTTCATCGCGCCGACGGTCTTCGGCCAGGTGTCGGACAAGATGACCATCGCGCGCGAAGAGATTTTCGGCCCGGTGATTTCAGCGATGCCGTTCGACACGCTCGACGAAGCGGTGACGCGCGCCAATGCCACGCCCTATGGCCTCGCCGCCGGCATCTTCACCACGCATCTCGGCACCGCGCACAAGCTGGCGCGGCGCATCAAGGCCGGGTCGGTCTGGGTCAACATGTACCATGCCATCGACCCGGCGGTGCCGTTCGGCGGCATGAAGATGTCGGGCTACGGCCGCGAAGGCGGCATCGAGCACCTGCACGAGTATCTGGAGACGAAGTCGGTCTGGATCCAGACCGACTGATGGGTATGCCTGATATTCAGGAGAGGGCGGCCCGCGAATGACAGCGTGCAAATCGCGGGGCGGCCAAACCGTCGCCAAGGAACCTTTGTTCGGCTGGTGATTTTGCCTATAGTGGAAATGCGAACGGCCAGGAGGGTATTGCCGATGACGACGAAACGGTTTGCGATCTGCGCTGTTGCCCTGGCGATGGGCTGCGTGGTGTCCTCGTCCGCCTTGGCCGGAGGCAAGCATCGCCACCACCAGGCCGAGCCAGAACGCTATGTTCCCGCCCAGGACGATCTCATCGACTTCCTGTTCGGCGGTCCTCGCTACTATGACCAGCAGCTGTTCACGACGGCGGCAGGCGCCTGTTCCTACCACCGGGTGGGGCCGGACGCGAACGCGATAAACAAGATCAACGACCACCATTGCGGGAAATGAACGGCTGACCTGCCTTTGGCGTGCATGGGCCGATCTTCTCACGAAAGCTTATGGACATAAGCGACGGCTCGATGCCGCTGCTGTTTTGCTGCCCATTGCGCATTGACGATTTCAGGATATGATGAAAATCGCCAATCGTGAGACGAGTATGAAAAAAAACTCCAAATCTGTCGCAGTTGAAGCAGCAACGGCTAGGGATGCGACCGAAATCGGGCGCCTGCTGAGCTGGGCTTTCGGCTTCAGCAAGGCACGATCCGAGGAATACATCGCCAGTGTCGGGCTCGACTCGCTGCGGCTGCTGCGCGGCGAAAGCGGACATCCTCAGGCCTGCGCGGCGCTGCTCGAGACGGCGCATGTCTTTCATGGCAGACCGGTGCGGGCGGCCAACATCGCGCATGTGGCGATCGCGCCGGAGCGTCGTGGCCAGGGGCTGGCAGTGCCTTTCGTCGACGCGTTGTGCGCGGAGGCGCAGGGCAAGGGAGCCGCCATCGCTACACTGTTTGCCTCGACGCGGCCGGTGTACCGCAAGAGCGGCTTCGAGCTCGCCGGGCATGAAATCATCTATGAAGCCGAGACGGCCAGCCTGCCGGCGGCGAGCAGGCTCGCCTTCGAGCGCGTCGAGCTGGACGATCCACGGCTTGCCGATGCCTACGCCATCAAGGCGAGCCGCGAGGCCGGGCTGCTCAGCCGTGGCCCCGCGCATTGGAACGAGCTGCGGCGAGAGCCGACCGATGCGCTCGCTGCCTACCTGGCGGAAGGCGATGCGGCCTATCTGATCCTCGATATGGGCGACGAGGCCCGTCTCGATGTCCGCGACTGGTACGCCGCTTCGCCTGACGCGGCGCAAGGGCTGCTGTCGTTCCTGGCCAGGTTCCGCTCGGTCTATCCGGTGGTGCGCTGGCATGGCGGCCTGCAGGACGATCTGGTGGCGGCGATGCCGGACAAGGGCTGGCGTCTCGCGCATCAGGAGGAATGGCTGTTGCGGGTGCTCGACCCGGCCGCTGCCTTGCGCCAGCGCGGCTACCATGCCGACGATATCAGGCTGGCACTGCGCATCGGTCCGGCGGAGACAGCACTGGAGATCGAGATCAGGGGCGGCGCAGTCGAGGTCCGCGAGACGACCGGCCCGACCGTTGCCGTCCAGGCCCCGGCCTTCGTGCAGATATTCACGGGCTTTCGCAGCGCCTCGAGACTTGCGCAGTATGGCCAGGTGATCGGCGATGCGGCTGCCATACGTCTGTGTGACCAGCTGTTTGCCGGACCGCCGCCCTGGGTGGCCGAGCATTTTTAAGGACGGAATTCATGACACATGCGCTTATTGCCTCGCTGAGGGCGGCGGCCGGGGATATGACGCCAGCATTGGCGCGCGTCGCCGAGACGGTGCTGGCGCAGCCGGATGCTACCTTGCGCCAGAGCATCACTGAGCTTGCGGAGGCTTCCGCCTCGTCCGAAGCCAGTGTCATGCGCTTCTGCCGGGACCAGGGTTTTACCGGCTTCCAGGACTTCAAGCTGGCGCTGGCCAAGGAACTGGCGACCGATGAGCGGGCGCGGGACATCGGCTTGCCGACCGACGACATCCAGCGGCTGGTGGAGACCGCCATCATCTCGCTGCGCGAGACCGAGCAGCTGATCGTCCGCGAAGATATCGCCACGGCCTCGCGGCAGTTGCTGGCGGCGACGGCGATCGACTGTTTCGGCATCGCTGCTTCCGCGATCACGGCGCAATACCTCGCCTACAAGATGACCCGCATTGGCAAGCTCAGCCGCGCGCTGGGTGACGCGCATCTGGCGGTGATGGCGGCGGGAACCACGCAGAAGGGCGCCGTGCAGGTGGTGATTTCGAGTTCAGGCTCGACCATCGACGCGGTGCGCATCGCCGAGCTTGCCCGCTCGCAAGGCGCCTTCGTCATCGGCATCTCCAATCGCTCAAAGAGCCCGCTGGTCGCGGCCTGCGACCTCGCTTTGATCGCGTCCTGGCCGGAAACGCCGCTCACCGGCGGCGCGTTTCCGTCGAAGATCAGCCAGCTTTTGATCGTCGATGCGCTGGCGGCCGAGATGATGCGGCAGGATCCGGCACGGCTCACGCTGCTCGGGCGCACGGCGGAGGTCGTGAGTGACCGCAGCTTCTGATCGTGCGGTCTTCGCCATCGATATTGGCGGGACCAAGATCGCCGCCGCCGAAGTGCGCGGCAGCCAATTGCACGACAGGCGCCAGACGGCGACGCCGAGGACGGGCAGGGGCGACGATCTGGTCGCGGCGATTGCCGGGCTTGCGCCCAAGCATGCGCCTGACGCCGTCGCCGTCGCCACCACCGGCATCGTCCGCGACGGCGCGCTGACCGCGCTCAATCCGCAGACCTTGCCGATCGAGAACGGCTATCCGCTGGCCCGGGCGCTCGAAACGGCGCTCGGCGTGCCGCCGCTGGTCGTCAACGATGCGCAGGCGGCGGCCTGGGCCGAATTCACTGTCGGCGCCGGCCGCGGCTTTCGCAATTTTGCGTTCTTCACGGTTTCGACCGGCATTGGCTGTGGCCTGGTGATCGACGGTCGCTTGCAGACCGGCGCCACCGGGCTTGCCGGCCATGCCGGGCACATGATGTTCGACCCCGGCGGCGTGATCTGCGGCTGCGGCCGGCGCGGCTGCCTGGAGACGATCGCCTCGGGCACAGCACTCGCCCATCGCGGCAGTGAGCGGCTCGGCCGCCCGGTTGGCGCGCCCGACCTGTTCGCGGCCGCCAGGCAAGGCGACGCAGTTGCCGCCGGGGTGATCGCCACAGGCGTCGAGGCACTGGTCAACGGCTTTGCAGACCTGACGGCTTCCGTCGACATCGATGGTTTCGCCGTTGGCGGCGGCGTCGGGCTTGCGCAAGGTTTCATTGAGGCCCTGCAGGCGCGTTCCCGGCAGCTTCCAGCCGTTTTCCAGCGCCCGATCGTTGCCGCGCAGGCCGGCGCCGATGCGGGACTGTTGGGGGTCGCGCTGCTCTATGGCGGAAATTTTCATCGAAAATAGTTTCTTGACAAAAAGTTTCATCCGCGCTTGATTGCAGGGGTAACGCTCGAAGGAGAAACCCCAGGTGCAAGGCGATGTGCTCGCTCAGCTCGATGGAACGCTGGTTGTCTCGTGCCAGGCAGAATCCCACATGCCGCTCGACGCTCCCGAGCACATTGCCGCCATTGCCCGGTCGGTCGTCCTTGGTGGTGCCACCGCTGTGCGCATCGAGGGTGCCGCGAACATAGAGGCCGTCCGCAGGCAGGTCGGCGTTCCCATCATCGGCCTGATCAAGGCGCGGCACGCCGATACCGAAATCTACATCACCCCGACGCTCGCCAATGTGGCGGCGGTCATCGAGGCCGGCGCCGACATCGTGGCTCTCGATGCCACCAACCGGCCACGCCCGACGGACCTCAAGACGATGTTCGGTGCGATCGCGCAGAGGGGACGCCTGTCGATGGGCGACGTCAGCACGCTCGACGAAGGCACGCGCGCCCTCGATGCCGGCGCTTCGCTGATCAGCACCACCATGGCCGGCTACACGCCTTACTCCAACCAGCAGCGCGGGCCGGATTTCCAGCTGATGGAACAGCTCGCCGGCGCCGGCCTGCCATTTGTCGCCGAAGGCCGCATCTGGACTCCGCAGGAGGCAGTCCGCTGCTTCGAACTCGGCGCCCGTTTCATCGTCGTCGGCGGCGCCATCACGCGGCCCGACGCCATCACCCGCGGCTTCGTCGACCAGGTCGCGTCGTGGAGCGCCAATCCGCAATTGAAGAGGAACCAGTCATGATCAAGCGCCGCCGCGTCGCCGTTATCGGTGCGGGCTTCATGGGCTCCATGCACGCCGCGATCTTCGCAGACATGGTCGGCTGCGAACTGGCGGCGATCGTCGATCCCAATCTGGAGCTGGCCGGCGCTGTTGCCGCCAGGGCGCCGGGCTGCAAGGTCTACGCCAGCCATGAGGCGCTGCTGGCGGGCGAGCGCGATCTCGACCTCGTCTCGATCTGTACGCCCGACAATCTGCATCTGGCGCCGGCGGTTGCCGTGGCCAAGGCCGGCATCAACGTCTTCGTCGAAAAGCCGATCTCCTCCACCGTCGCGGATGCGCAAGCCATTATCGCCGCCTGCGAGGCGGCCAAGGTCAAGCTCGGCATCGGCTATCTCCTGCGCTTCGATCCGCGCTACGCCGCGGCCAAGGAGTTGATGACTTCAGGCAAGATCGGCGCGCCGATCCACATCTATGCCCGGCGCAACAGTGCCCGCACGGAAGGCCCCAAGCGCTATGGCGGCAGACTGCCGCTGGCGCTGCATGTCACCGTGCACGATGTCGACATGGTGCTGTGGATGCTCGAAGGGCAACACCCGGTTTCCGTCTATGCCCAGCAGACCGACATTCTGCTCGGTGCGTCGGGCACGCAGGACAGCCTGGCCGCGATCGTGCGCTTCTCCGGCGGCACGGTGGTGAATTTCGAAAGTGCCTGGTCGCTGCCGGCTGGCGCCCGCCACATGATCGATGCCCGCATGGAGCTGATCGGCACCGAAGGTTCGTTCGAGGTGCAGTGCGGCGACAGCGGCCTTTACTACGCCAGCAATGAGACTTCGCGTGAGATCGACACCCAGCATTGGCCTGTCGTCAACGGCCGTCTCGACGGCGACCTGGCGCGTCAGCTCAGCAGCCTGCTTGCCTGGCTGGATGGCGCCGCCATGCCGATCGCCAGCGGCCGCGATGGTCTTCGTTCGCTCGAACTGACGCTGGCGATGATGCAGTCGGCTGAGAGCGGCGAAATCGTGCGCCTCGGCTAGAGCGCGGTGCTCGGACAAACACAGAGAATTTGAAACGAGGCCAAAGCGGCCCAACAATGGGAGACGAAAAATGCTTAACAGACGCAATCTACTGATGCTTGGCGTGGCTGCCGCCGCGCTTGCCACGGCCCTGCCGGCCCTGGCGCAGGACAAGCCGTTCGACGGCGTGCAATTGTCGGTGCTGCTCGAAGGCCATCCGACCACCGACGCCATCCAGAAGCTGCTGCCGGAATTCAAGCAGGTGACCGGCATCGACGTGGCGCTCGAAGTCGTGCCCGAGCAGGACATCACGGCCAAGGAACTGCTCGAATTCTCCTCCAAGTCCGGCCGCTACGATGTCGTCCAGAACAACATCATCTACCTGCCGGGCTTCGTGAAGTCGGGCTATGTCGTGCCGCTCGACGACTTCCTGGCCAAGCACAAGGAGAACTTCGACAAGGCCGATTTCGTGCCCGGCTACTTCAACACCAACGTTGTCGACGGCAAGGTCTACGGGCTGCCGGTCTATGGCGAGAGCACTTTCGTCATGTACCGCAAGGATCTGTTCGAGCAGTATGGTCTCTCCGCGCCGAAGACGTTCGACGACATCGAAAACGCGGCCAAGACCATTTCCGAAAAGACCAACAAGCAGATCGCCGGCATCACCATGCGCGGCCAGCAAGGCATCCAGGGCGTCTATGTCTGGGCTGCCTATCTCTGGGGTTTCGGCGGCTCGTTCCTCGACGCCGGCGGCAAGTCGGCGCTGGCAACGCCGGAGGGCGTCGCCGCACTCGACGCCTTCACCAAGCTGCTGAAGGATTACGGTCCGGTCGGCGTCGCCAATTTCGGCTGGGAAGAAAACCGGCTGCTGTTCCAGCAGGGCAAGGCGGCAATCACGCTCGATGCAACCGTCAACGGCGCCTACAATGAAGACCCGACTGTCTCCACGGTGGTCGGCAAGGTCGGCTACGTGCCGGTGCCGATGAAGTCCGCCTCGCCGAAGGGCGGCTCGTCCTCGCTCGCGGTGCACTCGATGTATGTCTCGGCCGAATCCAAGAACCAGGAAGCGGCAGCCCTGTTCGCCGCCTGGGCGACCGCCAAGGAGCAGCAGCTGAAGGCGATCGAGACCGATCCCAATTCCGGCGTGACCTCGCTTTCGGTGCTGAACAGCGAGGCTTTCGGCAAGCGCTACGGCGCCTTCAAGGATGGCATGATCGCCGCCATCAACGCCGGCAATCCGCAATATCTGCCGACGGTCGAACAGGCCAACGAGATCATCAACAACACCGGCATCGCCGTCTCCAAGGCGCTTGCCGGCACGGCCAGCGCCGCTGACGCCTTGAAGGAGGCTGACGAGGCCAACAACGCCGCGCTCGCCCGCTAGGTGGGCAGGCGTGCCCTGCCGCGTGCGCTCCCTGTGCGCGGCAGGGCGAAATCCTCAGTTGATGGATTGAGACCGTGGCGACAACAGCGTCGGATCCGACGAAGCATTTCTTCCAGCCGATCATCCTCTGCCTGACCGTGGCATCGGTCGCGCTGACGCTGTTCGTGATCTGGATTTCGCTGCACGATCTGTCGCTGATGCGCGCCGGGCGTGAGAAGTTTGTCGGCCTCGACAATTACTTGCGCTTCTTCGGCGATCCCCGTGCGATGGCCGCACTGTGGCGCACGGTGCTGTTCACGACGCTGGCGACGGTGATCGAGATCGCGCTCGGCCTTGCCGTCGTGCTCTTCCTCGACCGCGACTTCGCCATGAAGCGGCTGGTGCGGACGCTGCTCCTGGTGCCCATCATCATGACGCCGGTCGTCGTCGGCCTGACCTGGCGCTTCCTGTTCGATCCCGCCACCGGCATGGCGAATTATCTTCTGTCGCTGGCCGGACTGTCCCAGGTCGACTGGCTGGGCAGTCCTCAACTCGCATTGTTTTCGGTGCTGATCGCCGACATCTGGCAGTGGACGCCCTTCGTCATCCTGCTGGTGATGGCGGCGTTGGAATCAGCGCCCACCGATCCGCTCAATGCGGCCAGGGTCGACGGCGCGCGCGAATGGCAGGTGACCTGGTATGTGCTGCTGCCGATGCTGCGCCGGGCGCTCGCCATCGTCGCGCTGATCCGGGCGATCGACAGCATCAAGGCCTTCGACCTGTTCTACATCATGACGCGCGGCGGGCCGGCGCTGTCGACCGAGACGCTGAACTACTACGGCTACATCGTCGCCTTCACCAATTTCGACATTTCCTATGCGCTGGCCATCGCCGTCATCCTGACCATCTTCACCAATGTCGCGCTGCTGACCATGTACAGTGTTCTGTTTCCGAAAGCGGGAGAGCGCTGATGGGCCGGCGCGCGGTTTTCTATGTCGGGCTGCTCATGCTTTTGCTGGCGGTGCTGTTCCCGCTCTATTGGGTTGTGGTGACCTCGTTCAAGACGACGCGCGATGCCTTCGCCATCCCGCCGGTCTGGCTGTTCAGCCCGACGCTCGACAATTACCGTACGGTGTTCGCCAATCGCGGCTTCCTCAGCGCCTTCGCCAACTCCTTCATCATCTCCATCCTGTCCAGTGCGCTGGCGGTGGCCACCGGCTCGGTCGCCGCCTACGGGCTGGCGCAGCAGCCGGGCGACCTGCGCCGTTCGAAGGAGAAGTTCATCCTCAGCCTGCGTATCGCGCCGGCGTTGCTGTTCGTCATTCCGATGTACTATCTGGCGACGCGGATCGGCGCGCTCAACCAGCACTGGCTGCTGATCGCCGCCTACGCCTTCGTCAATGTGCCGTTCGCCATATCGCTGCTGATCACCTTCTTCGACGACATCCCGAAGGAGTTGCGCGATGCGGCCCGCGTCGACGGCGCGCGCGAGTTCAGCGTGTTCTGGCATGTCTATCTGCCGGCGGCGCGCGGCGGCATGGTGGCGACGCTGATCCTGTGCGTGCTGTTCACCTGGAACGAGTTCTTTGTCGCCCTGGTGCTGACCGGCCGCGACACCCAGACCTTGCCGGTCTCCATCACCTCGTTCCTGACCTTCCAGGGCATCCAGTGGGGCGCACTGACGGCCGCCGCCACGCTCATCATGCTGCCGATGATCGTGCTTGGCGTTCTGGTGCAGGGGCAGATCGTGCGCGGCATGACGCTGGGCAGCGTGAAGGGCTGAGGGGATACGATGGCGAATTTGTCTATACGGTCGGTGTCGAAATCCTACGGTGCGGTCAACGTGCTGGACGATGTCTCGGTCGAGGTCGATGAGGGGTCCTTCGTCGTGCTGCTCGGGCCGTCGGGCTGCGGGAAGTCGACGCTGCTGCATGCGATTGCCGGGCTCAATCCGATCGATTCCGGCACCATCGTCATCGGCGACCGCAACGTCACCAATCTTCCCGCGCGGGAGCGTGATGTCGCCATGGTGTTCCAGTCCTACGCGCTCTATCCGACCATGTCGGTGGCCGAAAACATCGCCTTCCCGCTGAAGATGCGCGGACTGGACCGCAAGACATCAGGCGAGAAGGTCGATGCGGTGGCAAAGCTGCTGCAGATCGAACCCTTGCTGGGTCGCAAACCACGTGAGTTGTCCGGCGGCCAGCGCCAGCGCGTCGCTATCGGCCGGGCGCTGGTGCGCGACCCCAGGCTGTTCCTGTTCGACGAGCCGCTGTCCAATCTCGATGCGGCGCTGCGCACCGAGTTGCGCGCCGAGATCAAGCGCCTGCACCAGTCGATCCGCCGCACCATGGTCTATGTAACGCACGATCAGACCGAGGCGCTGACGCTCGCCGACAAGATCGTCGTGCTCAAGGCCGGCAAGATCGAGCAAATCGGCACGCCGCTGTCGCTTTACGACGATCCCGACAATGCCTTCGTCGCCGGCTTCATCGGTTCGCCGCGCATGAATTTCCTGAGGGCAAGCGTGGCCGAGGACGGGAAAGCCGTGCTTGTCGGCGACGCCAGGGTCGACGTCTCGCATCTCACGACGCGGCTCGTCGGTGGCCAGCACGTCACCCTGGGCATCAGGCCGGAGCATCTCGACGAAAAGCAGGGCGTCGAGCTCATGCTTGCCGTCGATGTCACCGAGCGCCTGGGATCGACCTCCTATGTGCACGGCGTGCTGCCAAGCGGCGAAACGGTGGTGGCCGAACGGCGCGAAGACCAGCCGCGCTTCGGCGAGACGATCACGCTGCGCTTCCTGCCCGGCCGCACGCGCATCTTCGACGCGCAAGGGCTGCGTGTTCGCTGATCTGGGTGCTGCCTAACTGATTTCAATGGCTTTTGGCTGGATCCGCGAGCTCGGCGCGAGATCTCCGCGCCATGGTCATCGCGTGCGGGGCTCTTGGCCGGCGTCTTTTGCGCCCATCCGGAAAAACGCGGAGCAGCGGCTGCCTGCAGGGTGCCGTCCACCGTCAGCCAGGAGCCGCGCGCGGCCATGTGCGGATGCTGTGCTGCTTCCCACGGATTGAGCACCGGGGAGACGCAAGCGTCCGAGCCCTGGAACAGGCTGGTCCACTCGTCGCGGGTTTTTGCAGCAAAGATCGCCGCCAGCCGGCTGCCGAGCTGCGGCCAGAGATTGCGATCGAATTGGTTGGCGAATTGCGGATCGACGGCGAGGCCAAGCCGGTCGAGGAACAGGGCATAGAATTTCGGCTCGATGCACTGGACGCTGATGAAGCCGCCATCGGATGTGCGGTAGACGCGGCACCAATGCGGCCCGTCGAGAAGGCTGGTGCCCCGCTCGGCTGAGAGGCCGCCGATTTGGCCGAGCACCATCAGCAGGTTCATCATGTGGGCCGAACCGTCGACGATCGCTGCGTCGACCACGGTGCCTTCACCGCTCGCGCGCGCGTTGATGATGCCGGCAAGCATGCCGATCACCAGATAGAGCGCGCCACCGCCAATGTCGCCGACCAGCGTCGGCGGCGCCATGGGCGGCTCGCCCGGCAAGGAGGCGTACCAGAGCGCGCCGGACACGCCGGTATAGTTCATGTCGTGGCCGGCGGTTTGGGCGAGCGGTCCGTCCTGGCCCCAGCCGGTCATGCGGCCATAGACCAGCCGCTTGTTGGCCGCGAGGCAGGCATCCGGGCCGAGCCCGAGACGCTCCATGACACCGGGCCGGAATCCCTCGATCAGCCCATCCGCGGTGGCGATCAGGCGCATCAGCAAGGCGACATCGTCGGCATCCTTGAGGTCAAGCGCGATGGAGCGCTTGCCGCGATCGAGCAGCGAGCGTTCGGGAAGGCCTGGCACGGGCGCCTGCTTGCGATGGACGACGATGATTTCGGCGCCGAGATCGGCGAGCAGCATGCCGGCGAAAGGCGCCGGCCCGAGCGCTTCGATCTCGACGATGCGGGTCCCCTTCAGCATTCCACCCTCCACGGTGCTCACCCCCTGGGTATGGCGCACTTTGGTATCGCGTACTTTCGTCGTGGCCAAGGCGACGGTGTGTAACCCCGCTGTTTTGGCATTGAAGCACGTGCCGCTCGCATATACTTCAGGGCCATGAAAAAAATCGGTTTCCTGTCATTCGGGCACTGGACGCCCTCGTCGCAATCGCAGGTGCGCTCGGCTTCGGACGCGCTGCTGCAGTCCATCGATCTTGCCGTCGCGGCTGAGCAATTGGGCGCCGACGGCGCCTATTTCCGCGTGCATCATTTTGCACGCCAGCTCGCCTCGCCATTCCCGCTGCTGGCGGCGGTGGGCGCCAAGACCAGCCGCATCGAGATCGGCACGGCGGTCATCGACATGCGCTATGAGAATCCGCTCTACATGGCCGAGGATGCGGGTGCTGCCGACATCATCGCCGGCGGGCGGCTGCAGCTCGGCATCAGCCGTGGCTCGCCCGAGCAGGTGATCGATGGCTGGCGCTATTTCGGCTACCAGCCGCAGGAAGGCAAAAGCGACGCCGACATGGCGCGGCACCATGCCGAGGTTTTTCTCGACACGCTGCGCGGCGAAGGGTTCGCCCAGCCCAATCCCCGGCCGATGTTCCCCAATCCGCCCGGCCTGCTCAGGCTCGAGCCGCACTCGGAAGGCCTGCGCGAGCGCATCTGGTGGGGTGCGGCCACCAACGCGACCTCGGAATGGGCGGCCAAGCTCGGCATGAATCTGCAGAGCTCGACGCTCAAATTCGACGAGAGCGGCAAGCCCTTCCATATCCAGCAGGCCGAACAGATCCGGATCTACCGCGAGGCCTGGAAGGCGGCCGGCCATGAGCGCCAGCCGCGCGTCTCGGTCAGCCGCAGCATCTTCGCGCTGGTCGATGACCGCGACCGCGCCTATTTCGGCCGCGGCAATGAGAGCCGCGACCAGATCGGCTTCATCGAGGAGAATACGCGGGCGATCTTCGGCCGCAGCTACGCCGCCGAACCGGATGTGCTGATCAAGGAGTTGGCGCAGGACGAGGCGATCGCCGAAGCCGACACGCTGCTGCTCACCGTGCCCAACCAGCTCGGCGTCGACTACAACGCCCATGTCATCGAGGCGATCCTGACCCATGTCGCGCCGGCCCTGGGCTGGCGCTGACGGCCGCGCCGTGTAACCATCGATCGCGGCGGGCGATTCAGGAGGTTCATGGCATGCCAAAGAAGGCCCTGATTGCCTGGGGCGGCTGGGAAGGCCACACGCCCGAGCGCAGCGCCAACGTCATCGGCGCGCTGCTTCAGCGCAACGGGTTTGATGTCACGCTGGGCGAGGGCACGGCGCTGTTCGCCGATCCGGACTTGCCGTCCTTCGATCTCATTGTGCCTATGATCACCATGTCGACGATCGAGAAGGCTGAGCTGCAGAACCTGACGCAGGCGGTTCGCGCGGGAAGCGGGCTCGGCGGTTTTCACGGCACGATGGGTGACAGTTTCCGCAACGAGCCCGACTATCAGTTCATGACCGGCGGCCAATGGGTCGCGCATCCCGGCAACATCATCGACTATCGTGTGGTGATCACACAACCGGACGACCCGATCACCAAGGGTATCAGCGATTTCGCCTACCGGTCGGAGCAGTATTACATGCATGTCGACCCGAGCAACGAGGTGCTGGCGACGACCACTTTCACCGATGCGCATTTCCCGGGCATTGGCGGCGTCGTCATGCCGGTTGTGTGGAAGCGGCGGTATGGTTCGGGGAAGGTTTTCTACAGTTCGCTTGGGCATACGGCGGATGAGTTCGCGGTGCCGGAGATGGCGCTGATTGTCGAGCGCGGTTTGCTCTGGGCGGCGCGGGGCTAGCAGCCGGCGGCGCCCTACGGCGCCCCCCTCTGTCCTGCCGGACATCTCCCCCACGAGGGGGGAGATCGGCTGTCATCGCGGCCTTCGCTAATCTCCGATGTCACAGGAAGAGAGCCGGCGCCGAAACTGCCGATCTCCCCCCTCGTGGGGGAGATGTCCGGCAGGACAGAGGGGGGCGTGACGGAACTCGACGGTGGACGCTGCACATTTCACTGGTCTGATCATTCTATGCCGCCGGTGACTACATAAGCGCCAGCGCTGTGCCCATCATCCAGCCGCACCACCGCCGTCACGATTGAGCCATACGAGCCGCGCCAGACGCTGTGGGGCCGCTTGTGCTCGGCGGCCGGAACCAGCGCCCGCCCGCTGAAGCGCGTGCCGCTTCGCTGCATCGCCACCGCCTCTCCGTTGACATGCACCTTGATGTTGGCGTTCTCCGCCTCAGCGCCGCCCGGCAGGTCGAGTGTGATGATAATCTCGTCCTGATCGCCGGAAGTCCGTGTCTCGGCGACAAGCGCGATTGCAGGCGCAGGCCTTCCGCTATTGCTGATTCCGCCGGTCCGCCCAGAAAACACATCATCGGCCAGTTCTGGCGTGCGTGGTGGGCGGGTGCGGCGCTGCGTGGCGCGTTCGTAGTCGCCAGCCATGCGCAGCAGGCTTTCGTCGTCATAGGCCTTGCCGGCGAAGGTGAGGCCGACCGGCATGCCGATGTCGGCCATCGTGCCCATGGGCACAGTGACGGTCGGGATGCCGAAATGGCGCCAGACCAGATTGCCGTTGGCGACCCAGGTGCCGTTGCGCCAGGCAAGGTCGGCGGACGCTTCGTTGATGTCGGCATCGGCCGGGCCGACATCGGCGGCGGCGGGCAGCACCACAGCATCGATGCCTTGCGCGTCGAGCCAATCCTCGAAATCGAGCCGCCTTGTCGCTTCCAGCCCCCTCAGACCCTCTTCAAGCGTCGGAATATCCCTGAAGGGTGTGACGCCGGATTTCGCGCGTTCGACATACTCAGCCAAGTCGAAGCCGCCTTCGTAGCGGTCGGGCAGCGTGCCCGGGGGCTGCGGGAAAATCTTTGGACCGTCGATCGAGGCGAGATCGGGCAGGGCCGGGTCGGCATTGGCGCGCAGGAAATCGTCCCAGCCCCAGATGCAGAGATCCCAGAGTTCGCGATCGGCGAATTCTTTCGGCACCAGCCCGCGCTCGACCATGGTGCGCGTGCCGGGCCGGTCGCGGTCGTAGTTGGAGACGACGGGGAAATCGACCTCCACCACTTCGGCGCCAAGCTTCGTCAGGTCAGCCGCCGCCTGTTCCCACAAGGCAAGCACCGACGCGCGGGTTTCGATCGGCTTGTCGGCCCCGCTGTCACGGCCGATATACATTTCGGGCACGCCGAGCCGTTTGCCCTTCAATGAGCCCGCAAGCGTGAGATCGGTATAGCGTTGCGGCCGCAGCTTTGAACTTTTCGGCAAGGCGACCCAGGGCTGCGCGCGCCAGAAATCGCCTCGCGTCTCTGGATCGTCGGCGACAATCACGTCGAGCAGCTCGAGCATGTCGGGCATGGTCCGCGCGTGCGGCACCACGACATCCATGGTCGGCACCAGTGGCCAGTTGCCGCGCACGGAGATGACGCCGCGCGACGGCGTGTAGGCGACCAGCGCGTTGTTGCTGGCCGGCGCACGGCCGGACGACCAAGTTTCCTCGCCAAGGCCGAAGGCGCACAAGCTGGCGGCCGTTGCCGTACCCGAGCCGTTGGACGAACCGGATGCGAAGGCCGCGGTCAGATAGTCGGCATTGTAGGGGCTTTCGGCGCGGCCATAGACGCCGCGCTGCATGCCGCCATTGGCCATGGGCGGCATGTTGGTGAGGCCGATCAGCACCGCGCCGCCGGCGCGCAGCCGGGCGATGGTGAAGGCGTCCTCATTGGCGACGAGATGTTCGAAGGCCGGCGAGCCGGCCGCCACCGTCAGGCCTTTGACCTTGTAGCTGTCCTTGGCGGTGTAGGGGATGCCGTCGAGCGGCCCGAGCGTGGCACTGTTGCGCCGCCGTTGGTCGGAAGCCGCCGCCTCCGCGAACATATCAGGATTGAGCACGGGAACCGCGTTGAGGCTGATGCCATGGCGATCGAAATGCGCGATGCGCCTGAGATAGGCTGCGACCAGCTCAACGCTGGTGACGAGGCCGTCATCCAGCGCGCGGCGCAACTGGCCGATCGTTGCTTCGACGAGATGAAGGCTGGCATCGATCATCACTGGTCCCAGGCTGTTGTCTGCACACCATGGATGAGCGAGGCCGCCGGCTTCGGCAAGAGCCAGTACGCAATCTTTGCCGGAACGTGTTGTTCCTGCGGCCGCCGGCAGCGCTCAGGAGTCTCCGCCGCTCTCCTTCATGCGCTCGATGATCTCAGCCATCAGCGCCAGGTCGCGCCGCGAGTCGGCGAGGTCGGTCTGCGGCTTGGTGCCTTCCGCGATGTGGCGGTGGAAAATCTCCAGCTCGTTGGAGAAGGCGTCGCCATAGAGCGGTCCGAGGGTTTTCGTCACCGGGCCGAGCGGGCCGGCCTCGGTCACCTCCAGCCGGGTCGGCAGGCTGCGGATATAGGGCGTGTCGTAGATGATGCGCACGCGCCTGGTGTTGGAGCGAACCTCGATCATGGCGTCGAACAGGCCGAGATCGTCGACCACCGCGTCATAGAGACAGGCGAAATGGCCATAGTCGAAAGTGACCGACGTGTTGGCGCCGCCATTGGTGCGATGCGCGGCCACCACGCCTTTGGGTTCGCCGATGAGCCCGCGCATCGCCGAAATGTGGTGCGACGACAGCGCCGTCAGCCCACGATAGGCGCGCACCAGGTCGGCGGGGGCGTCGGCGCCGACGACTTCGCGGATCAGCGCGTCCCGCTCCCTGGCGCCGCGCGCCAGCAGGGCCGGGTCGATGTCGCGGGGATAAAGGACGTTCTGGCTCTTCTTGAGGAAATGCCGGCCTTCCGAAATCAGATCGAAGATGCGGACATGGGTGATGTCGGCGCGGTCAGGCAATTCGTCCCGAGCCGCCAGATAGGCCGGCGCGTAGCGGCGCATGTAGCCGACGAACAGGGTCTTGTTGTAGGCCGGCATCAGCGCCAGCAACTCGTCGATCTCGCGCACCGTGAGACAAGCGGGCTTTTCCAGCAGGATGTGCTTGTCGGCTTGCATGGCTGCGCGCACGAAGCGGCTGTGGGTGTCGTCGGACGACAGCACGAAGACGACATCGATATCAGGCGAATTGATCAGCGCCTCGGCGGTTTCGAAGGCTTTTGCCGTCGCATATTGCGAGGTGATGAGCGTCACCAGGCTTGGCGACACGTCATACACACCCGCGATTTGCCAGCGATCACGCTGGTCGGCCAGAACAGGCAGATGAATCGACTGCGCGACTTCTCCAAGACCCACAAGCCCGACACGAAGTGGTGCCACTCTCAAACTCCCTGATTTCATTTCCGGGTTGGCCCAGGCGGCCAACGGTTGATTTCACGATTGGGCGGTCACGCTGCGCCGGTGACCAGCGCGACGAGCTCGTTGCCTGATGTCTCCGATGCGCGCACGGTCGCTGCCATCTTTCCCGCCCGCATCACCCAGATCTGGTCGGACAGGCGCCGCACCTGATCGAAATTGTGGCTGACCAGGATGACGCTCACCGACTGTTCCCGCAGGCGCCGGATCAGCGCCTCGACATTGGCGGTCTCCTGCACGCCAAGTGCCGCGGTCGGTTCGTCCATCACCACCAGCTTGGCGCCGGAGCCAACGGCGCGGCAGATCGAGATTGCCTGCCGCTGGCCGCCCGACAGGCGGCGCACACGCTGGTTGATCGACGGCACGTTGATCGACAGGCGCGACAGCATGGCGCGCGCCTCGCGTTTCATCGCCTTGCGGTCGAGGAACGCGAAGGGGCCGATGCGGCGCACGAGCTCGCGGTTGAGAAACAGGTTCTGCGCCACCGTCAGCTCATCGATCAGCGCCAGGTTCTGGTGCACAGTCTCGATGCCGGCCTTGCGCGCTCCGTCCGGGTTGGAGAAGGGGTGCTCGCGGCCATCGAAGACGATCGAACCGGCATCCGGCACATGCACGCCGACCAGGCAGCGGATTAGCGTCGATTTGCCGGCGCCATTGTCGCCGATGACGGCGGTGACTTCGCCGCGACGCGCCTGGAAGGCGACATCGGTGAAGGCGCGCACGCCCCCGAAATGCTTGCTCAGGCCGTCGCAGGCGATGATCGGGTCGGAGGCAGGGGAGGGGCTGACGGCGCTCATTTCTGGTACCGCATGATCAATGCTGCCAGCACCACGATGGCGCCCACGGCAAGCGGTTGGTAGAAGGCCGAGACGTTGAGCAAGGTCAGGCCGTTGACCAGCGCTGTCAGCATCAGCGCGCCGATGGCCGGACCCAATATGCTGGCGCGGCCGCCGAACAGGCTGACGCCGCCCAGCACCACCGCCGCCACCGAATTCAGGAGCAGGCTGGTGTTGATCTGCGGCTCGGCCGAACCGATGCGGGCGACCAGAAGGATGGCCGCAAGGCCGGCGCAGAACCCCGAAATGGTGTAGGCGGCGATCTTCACGCGGTTGGTGCGGATGCCGAGCGCGCCGGCGCTTTCGACCTGGCCGCCGGTCGCCAGCAGATGCACGCCGAAGCGCGTGTGGTAGAGCGCGATATGCGCTGCGATGACGGCAGCAATCGCCACCCAGACCGGATAGCCGAACGGCCCGAACGCGCCCGAAGCGAGCTTCAGCAGGAAGGTCGAGCCGACCATGGTCGGTTCGCCGCCCGACATGATGAGACCAAGCCCGGTGATGGCCGACAGCGTGCCGAGCGTCACCACGAAATCGGGAATTTTGCCGACGGTGATGATGAGGCCATTGAGGAAGCCGATGGCGCTGGTGGCGAGTACCGCGAGCACGCAGGCGATGAAGATGCCGTAGCCCGCCGCATTGACGAGGCCAAGCACGATGGCGCCAAGCATGACGGCCGCGGCCAGCGACAGGTCGATGCCTGAGGTCGCCACGACGAAGGTCTGGCCGATCGACAGCACGACCAGGATCGCCGCCGCCAGCAGCAGCGCTTGCAGATTGGCGATGCTGAGGAAGACCGGCTGGGCGATGCCGAAGACGATGACGAGACCGACCAGGCCGACGACGGATGCCCAGTCGGCCCAGAAGGAAGGATCCAGGAGGAGAGCCGACAGGGAGGGGCGGCTCTCCTCCGCCGCGCCCGCCGAATGGGCGACGGGCGCGTTGTCTGTGGAATTGCTCACTTCAACATCTCGCGGAAGGGATCGGGATAGTCGCCGCCGGGACGCGGAAAATTCGTCAGCGAGGCATCGGCATTGGCTTTGTTGATCAGGAGCACAGGTGCGGGCACGTTGGCGGGCAGTTCCTTGCCCTTGGCGGCCAACGCACAGGCTTCGACGCCCATGGCGCCGACGACATAGGGATATTGCGCCACGGTGGCCGTGAGTTCGCCTGCCGCGATCGACTTCAGCGCGTCGACAATGCCGTCGAGGCCGATCACCTTGACGTCCTTGCCAGAGGTCTGCACGGCGCGTTCGACGCCGAGCGCCATGATGTCGTTGGCGGCGAAGAAGCCGGCGAGATCGGGATGGGCGGCGAGGATGTCGGTGGCGGCGGTCAATGCCTTCTCACGATCCCAGTCGGCGCTGACCATCACCACCACTTCGAGCTTGCCTTCGACGGCCTGTTTGAAGCCCTTGATGCGGGCATTGGAGCCGACATCGCCGACGATGCCGGCGATCAGCGCGACCTTGCCGCCCTTCGGCACCAGCTTCAGCATTTCCTCGCCGGCCAGCGCGCCGGCGGCGACATTGTCGGTGCCGATATAGGTGGAGACGGCAAAGCCCGCGGCCTTGGCCTGTTCGGCGTCGATGGTCGAGTCGATGTTGACGATCGGCTTCTTCTTCTGGGCGACCGGCACCAGTGCCTGGACGAGATTGGAGACGCTGATCGGATTGACCAGATAGCAATCGAAGTCCTGCATGGCCATGGCGGTCAGGCGGTCGGCCTGGCCGGTGGCGTCGCCCATATTGGCGGCGGCCTGGACGCTGACATTGACGCCGTTTGCCTTGCCCTGTTCCTCGATGCCTTTCTGCATGGTCTGGAAGAAGGGGTTGTCGAGGCCCTTGACGATGGCCGCGATCTTCGCCGCGTCCTCGGCATGGGCCGAGACGATGGTTGCCAGCAGGCCCGCGCCAAGCAGGCCTGTGCCGAGCTTTAAGCCATTAAATACGCTCATGGTTTTCCTCCTCCTTATTGTTTGATGTGCCGTTGCATCAGTTTCGGTGTTCGGCGAACGAAATGGCCGACAGCACGCAAGCGACCCCATCGCTTGGTGTCACGAACCGCCGACACGTTGCTGCCAGCCGCTGGATATGCGGCTCGCGGCCCCGGTGCGGGCGCTCCTTCGTGTCAGGCATTGCTCCTCCCAGAGCGCCGGCTGATGCCTTGCCGGCGTTTGCGCATGTTTCAGAAAAATTTGACACGCGTCAAGATTTAAAATGGTGCGAAGTGATTTTCACCGCTCCGCCGCACGACATCACCGGCATGTCGGCCGGTGCCAGTGGCACATCCGTTCCATGGCCACAAAAAAAGCACCATCCGTTGCAACTTTCGGCGGGCCGTTGGCGTTACGGGGTTCTCAGGGGGGAACACGAGGTTTGCAGTGGACCGCTTTGAGATCCTGAACGAGCCGCCGGGCACGTATTCCATTTTCGACACGGAATTACCCGCAATGGGCGGAGGCAGGACATTCATCGGGCTCTACCGGCACCAAGTGGCGCTGGCTCGGTTTGCAGCCATGGAAGCGAGCGGCAAGCCGTGGGCGCTGCCGCCGCTGTCATCGCTGAGCAACTGTCAGACAAATAATACAGATCCGACGCACCAAAACGGCTTGCAAGCGTAAGCTATGGCTCGCAGAAGTTGCGCAAAAAGCATACCGTTGGAGAAAACTTAGATCGTCATGCAGCATGAAGGGGGAATCATGTCTGACCAGAATGCTCTGATCCAAGCGGCCATCGGACGGCTGCTTTCCGAGAAAACCGGAATGGCGGTCATTTCCATGAGAGAGAGTATTACCGAGTTGCTGGCCATAACCGGTGCGACGCTGGCCGTCGAAACCCTGCAGGACCTGCTGCTGGAAATGGCCGAAGTGCGCGGCATGATGGTCGCGCTCGACGTTTAGAGCAGCTCACCGTTTCACGGAAACGGCAAACTGATCCAATTCTTTTTTGACGCAACCGCAGTGGGAAAACCGTTACAAACTTTTCCTGGAATTGCTCAAGTTCTATCTCCTTGTTTTGACGCAATTCTCCAGGGAAAGCGCTACGCGCTTTCGCGGCAGGCAGCCGGTAGCCGTTCAGCCACGGCCGGGGCAAGGCGTTCTACTTTCCCTGCCAGGCTCAGCGTACCATCGCCGTAGATCATGCGACCGGCGCGGAAGGTGGCACGCACACGTGGCACCGGTTGGCGGTCCGCCACCACAAGATCAGCCAGGAGCCCGGTCTCGATGGCGCCGCGATCGGTGAGCCCCAGGGCGTGGGCCGGGTTGGCGCTTGTGAGCGCCGCCGCCGCCACCAGGCCATCGCCCCGCAGTTCCGCCAGGCCAAGCACGGCCGGCAGGATCGAGGCCGGGTGGTAGTCGCTTGCCAGCATGTCGAGCAGCCCGGCCTCGTAGGCCTGGCGGGCGGAAAGATTGCCGGAATAGGATTCGCCGCGCAGCGCGTTGGGCGCGCCCATGGCGGTGTGCATGCCGAGCCTGCGGGCTTCCTGCGCCGCTTCCAGGGTCACCGGGAATTCTGAGAGCGCGGCACCCAGGCCGTGGACCAGTTCGACCTTTTCCAGCGTGTCGTCGTCATGCGAGGCAAGCACGATGCCGGCGGCTTGCGCACGCGCCGACAGATCCTGCAGAGCGTTCAACACATCACCCTGGCCGTTACGGCCGGCCATGCGCTTGCCGACGACCTCGGATGCGTCCGCGACCGACATGCCGCGCTCCTTGGCGATGCGGGCGATGTAGAGTTCGACGTCGCGATACTGTCCCTGGCCGGGCGTGTGATCCATCAGCGAGATCAAATGCAGCCTGCCGGCATCCATCAGCTTCTGCAGCTTGGGAATCGCCGGCGTGAAGGTCACTTCGAAGCGGGCATGGATGCGGTGGTCGACCAAAAGGGCGTCTTTCATGCCGGCAATGGTGTCGATGATCGCAGTCGTATGATCTTCCGAGCGCAGCACGCCGCTGGTGACGCTGGCGCCGATGAAGGAAAGCGCGGCATAGGCGGTGGTGACGCCGCAGGAGGCGAGCTTCTTGTCGAGTTCGGCAATGCCGATCGGCATCGGCACGTGCACGCCGATGCGCGGCTCGACCTCCCTCTCCACCATGTCGCCATGCATGTCGATGAAGCCGGGCAGCAGCAGACGGCCGCCGCCTTCGATATCGGCGTGCTCGACAGGCTTGTCGCGGATTTCGGCGATGCGGCCGTTCTCGATTCTGATCGCGCCGTTCGGGATGACGCGGTCGCGCAGGACAATTTCGAATTCACTCAGCCACATGTGGATTCTTTCGAAGGAAAATGCGGTTTCAAGATGGATTTCGCGATCGACATGGCCGGCGACATCGTCGGGGGATGGAAGACTGGGTCATGACTATGATGCGCCGGCTTGCCGCCGCCTCGATCATGATCTGCCCAAGACATTGCGATGTTTTCTAGTTCACTCGAATGCCGGTTTCCATTTGATTTTTATGACATTTTCATGAAAGCAGACCCTCCCGCAGCGCTTGGCTCAGCCGGTACGGGATCGTTCCGACAGCCATTCGGCGGTCTGCTGGCTGGCCTGTTCGGCGGAAAGCTCGAGGCTCAGCCCCTGCAGCAGGCCGTGCAGGAAAATCCCGGAAAAGCAGTCGCCGGCGCCGATCGTGTCGGGCACGGAAACCTGTTTCAACGGCTTGACCTGGTTCAGCACCTTGCCGTCATAGAGGGAGATCGGGCGCGTTCCATCGGTCAGCACCAGTGTCTTCAGGCGAGGCCCGGCGATCCCCTTTGCCCGCTCCCAGATCGCTCGCGTGTCCTCGCCGGGAAAGTCGGCGCGCGATCCGATGACGATGTCGGCCGGGCGCGGCGAGGCGCTGCGCAACGGAAATTGCGAAATGACAAGCGGGATCGTTCGCAGCGAGGCGATGAGGCCGGCATCGAGCACCAGGGCGTTGAGATAGGCGGCGTCGCCGCTGACAGGCTCCGGTGCGGTGAAGGGCGGGCGCATCTGGCCGCCGGGGTTCAAAATGGTGCGCTCGCCATTCGGCTCGAGCAGGATTTCGGTGAACCGGGTTTCGCCGGCCCAGATGGTGACGTAGCCGGTATCGATGCCGCTCGCCTGCAATATGGCGAGCGCTGCCCGGCCATGGTCGTCGTCCATCAGATTGCTGATCAGCCGGACATGGTTGCCGAGCCTGGCCAGCTGGGTGCCGGTGTGGAAGCCGCCGCCGCCGAGCCTGACGGTGCGGTTGGAATAGACAATGCGTGCGCCCGAGGCGAGGGGCGAGGACAGCGACCAGACCTGGTCGTAATTGACATGGCCGACAACGATGACTGTGCTCATGGTCCCTGCTTTTTCGCGCGGCGCATCGACGATGAAGCGCTGCGCGAGCAGGCATAGCACTATGACAGGCACCAGGGACAGCAGGCTGGCGGCCATAGGGGCGCCAGCGGGTGCGCTGTTCTCGATCGACAATACGAGCCAGTTGCTCGGCGTTCTGGCGCAGGCGGCGACCGCCAAGGATTGAACAGCCACTTTACCCGCCCAAAATAAAATCGGCGCAGCGGTCGGCGATCATGATCACCGGGGCGTTGGTGTTGCCGCTGATCAGGCGCGGCATGATCGAGGCGTCGCAGATGCGCAGGCGCGGGACGCCGCGCACGCGCAGTTGAGGATCGACCACCGCATCGTCGTCGCTGCCCATCCGGCAGGTGCCGCACGGGTGATAGACGGTCTTGGCGTGCTCGAGGATGTGGTCAGTAATCGCCTGGTCTGAAAGGTCGGCGGCCTCGCCGGGCGACAGTTCCTCGGACACCACGGCCCGCAGCGCCGGCTGACGCAGGATATTGCGGGCGATCTTCATGCCGGCGAGCAGCAGAGCCAGATCGTCCGGGTCGGACAGGAAGCCGGTGGTGAAGCGGATCGGGTCGGCCGCGTCGCGTGAGCGCAGGCCGACCGTGCCGCGCGATTTCGGCCGGAGCACACAAGGGTTGAGCTCCATGCCGTGGCGCTCGATCGAGCCGTGCTCGGCGCTTGCGATCATCACCGGCAGGACGTGGAACTGGATATCGGGCCTTCCGTCGCCATCGGTGTCGAAGAAACCGCCGCTCTCGACGACGTTGGAGGTGAGCAGGCCGTTGCGGAACATCAGATATTGCAGGCCGTGGCGCAGTGCCTTGAGGCCGCGATCTTGCCCCAGCAGCGAGATCGGCTGCCGCGTCAGCGCATAGACGGGGGCGGCGACATGGTCCTGCAGGTCGCGGCCGACTGATGGCATGTCGCGGATGACGGGAATGCCGAGTTCAGTCAGGTGCTCGGCTGGCCCTAGGCCCGACAGCATCATCAGTTTTGGGGTCGCCAGCGCGCCAGCGGTGAGGATCACTTCGGCCTTTGCCGTCGCCGCATGGCTTTGGCCGTCCGAGGTGGTGTAGGCGAGGCCGCTCGCCGCACCGTTTTCCAGGGTCACGCCGGTGACCAGCGCATCGGTGATCACGGTGAGGTTGGCATTGCCGGCTAGCGGCCGCAGGAACACCTTTGCCGCCGACTGTCTTTCCCCATTCGCCGTGGTCGTCTGGTAGAAGCCGACGCCTTCCTGCGCGGCGCCGTTGAAGTCGTCATTGTAGCGGTAGCCGGCCTGCTGCGCGGCTTGCACATAGGCCAATGACAGCGGGTGGCGATGGCGGGGATCGGAGACCGGCAGCGGTCCCTCGGTGCCGTGGCGTTCGCCGGCCAGGCGCTCATTTCGCTCCAGCCGCCGGAACACCGGCAGCACCTCGTCCCAGCCCCAGCCGGGGCAGCCAAGGTCGCGCCAGCCATCATAATCCTGTGGCTGGCCCCTGACATAGAGCATGGCGTTGATCGAGGAGCCGCCGCCCAGCGTGCGGCCTTGCGGCACCGGCAGCCGGCGGCCGCCGACGCTCGGCTCAGGCTCGGATTCGTAGATCCAGCTGCGCGCCGTGCCGATCACCTTGGCGAAGGTGGCGGGCATGTCGATCAGCCTGGTGTTGTCGGCCGGGCCGGCCTCGACCACCAGCACGCGCTTGCCGGCATTGATCAGCCGGTTGGCCAGTGTGCAGCCGGCGGAACCGGCGCCGGCGATGATATAGTCGTACTCAGCGCTCATCGTGTCAGGCATAGCGCATGATGACGGTCTTGGTCTCGAGATAGCCGTCGATCGCGGCGCGGCCATGTTCGCGACCGATGCCGGATTGCTTGAAGCCCCCGAACGGTGCCGCGGGGTCGAGCGTGTTGTGCGAATTGACCCACACCGTGCCGGCCTTGAGGCCGTGGATGGCGGTCATCGCCTTGCCCATATCTCGCGTCCAGATCGAGGCGGACAGACCATAGCGCGTGTCGTTGGCGATGCGGATCGCCTCGTCGAGATCGGCGACCGGCATTGCCGCCACCACCGGGCCGAACACCTCCTCGCGCACGATCTCCATGTCGGGGCGGACATTGTGCAGGATGGTCGGCGCCACATAGTGGCCTCTGGCCGGCACCGGCCGGGCGCCGCTGAGCCGTTCGCCGCCGGCCGCCAGACTGCGCTCGACGAAACCTTCGACGCTTCTGCGGTGCTTGGCCGAGACCAGCGGGTTGATCTGCGCTTCGGCGTCGCGGCCGGCGCCCAGCGTCATGCCGTCGGCGATCTCGGCCAGCCGCGAAAGTGTGCGGTCATAGATCGACTTCTCGATCAGCAGCCGCGAGGTCGAGGTGCAGACCTGGCCCTGGTTGAAGAACATGCCAAGCCCGGCAATCAGCGGCTCGATGCCTTCCTCCATGTCGGCGAGCAGGATCATCGGCGATTTCGAGCCAAGCTCCAGCGTGAAGCGGGCGACACGGTCGACCGCCGCATGGCCGACGCGCTTGCCGACCTCGGTCGAGCCGGTGAAGGTCAATTTGTCGATGCCGGGGTGGCGGATCAGCGCTTCGCCGGTGACTGACCCGCTGCCGGTGACGATGTTGACGACGCCCGGCGGGAAGCCAACGGCCTCGATCAGCTCGGCGAGCCTGAGCAGGCCGAGCGGCGTTTCCTGCGGCGGCTTCAAAACCACGGTGCAGCCGCAGGCCAGCGCCGGCGCGATCTTCCACATGCCGATCAGCAGCGGAAAATTCCACGGCACGATGGCGCCGACGACGCCGACCGGCTCCATCACCGTCATCGCCTGGTGCTTGGCGCCCGTCGGCACGGGGATGGAGACCTGGAAGGTCGAGCCCTCGATCTTGGTGGCCCAGCCGGCATAGTAGCGCAGCCAGTCGACGGTGCCGCCGGCGCTCAGCATGCGGGCGACGCCGAGCGATTTGCCGTTCTCGATGCTCTCGATCTCGGCGAGCAGGTCGGCGTCGGCCTCGACGGCGTCGGCGAGTTTCAGCATCAGGTTCTGGCGGTCAACCGGCCGCATCGAGGCCCAGGGGCCTTCGAGAGCGGCACGCGCGGCGCGCACCGCCTGGTCGACCAATTCGGGGCCGCTTTCGGGGACATGGGCGACGATCTCGCCGGAGGCGGAATCGTCGACGGCGAGGCCTTCACCGGCAAGACCATCGACGAAGCGGCCATTGATGAAGGGCCGGTGCGAACGCGCCAGGAAGGCGTCGGCGGCAGTGCTGATCGGCGGCACAATTCTCTCGTTCACGCCATCCTCCTCGATGTTGATGAACACAGTGCAGGGAGGGTTATGGAGCGCATCGACCGGCTTCAAGCCAAAGGCAGCACGAGTGCGCGCTCAGTCAAAACAAAGTTCCCGCTCGGACAAGACGCCTCGCGATCGGCTGGCCAAGATCAGGATCGCATCGAGCCGCGCGTTTTGCGCGAGCCTCCCTGACGTCGAAGAGGTGTCGGCCATTGAGCGCATTGCTGGGCAATCCGATGGTCACCACGGCGGCGCTGCCGCTTGTGCTCGGCATGGTGATGGCGCTGCTGGCGCGGTTCGCCCTGCCGCCGTCCTCGCCCGTGCTTTCGCTGGTGGCGGCCGTGCTGCTGCTGTCCTTCTACTGGGACACGCTTGGCCCGCCGGTCGTGCCGCCTGTCGCCGCCAGCCAGAAGCTGATCTATCTCGCCTTCGCCGGGATTGTCGCGGGCCTGTTGCCCGAACGGTTGCTCAGCGCTGCCGTCGCGGGCAGGCTTGTCGCCGGCGCGCTTGCGGCCGCGCTGTTGTGGCTCGGCTGGCGCCGTATCGCCGGCGGTACACTCGACCTGCAGATGATCGCCGCACTCATCGCCGGCCTGTTGGCGATCGTCGGCGCCGCGATGCGCTGTCCCTGAAGGCCTCGCCATCGCCTCCGGCAGAGGAGCCGTTCCTGGTGCCGGCAGCCATGCTCGCTTCATGCCTGGCCGGCGCCATCATCTCGGTGCTTGGCGCCTCGATCGTCACCGGGCAATTGCTGGGATCGCTAGCAGCGCTCGCCGGCGGCTGGTGCCTCGTCCAGTATATCGCGGTGCTGCGTAGCGGGTCGGCCACTGCCTGGAGCAAGGGCGCCGAGCTGATCCTCATCTACGCCGCCGCCACGGTGCTGATCCAGGTCGCGCTGCTGGCGCCGAAGGCGAACCCGGTGGCGCTCATGCTTTCGCCTCTGCCGCTCGCCGTCGCCGCTTTGGTGCCCGGTCCGCTGCGGGGTCTTGTTCCCGGTGCCCGGCCGTTGCGGCCGCTGGTTGCCGGCCTGCTGATCGCCACACCGGCGATATTGGCCATCCTGACGGCGCTCCTGTTTGCGCCGCACGGAGCCGCGCTTGGCTTTTCCTGAGCCAGGGAATGACAACCAACAATGGGGAGAGTTACGTGACGATGAGAAAACTGACGGCCGCCTTTGCCTTTGCCTCGATGTGCGCCTTCGCCTCGGCCGCCTATGCCGGCAACTACGAGATCGATGGCCAGCACGCCTGGGTCACCTTCACCATCAAGCACGGCATCTATGGCACCGCGCATGGCCAGTTCGATGCCGTGAAGGGCGCCATCGTGATGGACAAGGCCGATCCGTCGAAGAGCAGCGTCAAGGCCGAGCTCGATGTCGGCTCGGTGCACACCGCCTATGACCAGCGCGACAACGATCTGAAAGGCCCCGACTTCTTCAACGCCGCCGAATTCCCGGCGATCTCCTTCGAGAGCACCAAGGTCGAGAAGGTCAGCGACAAGACAGGCAAGGTCACCGGCAACCTCACCATCAGCGGCGTGTCCAAGGAGATCACGCTCGACGTGACGCTGGTCAACGAGGCGCCGGCGCCCTGGGATGCGACGCTGACCAAAGCGGCGTTCACCGCCACGGGGAAGGTCAGCACCGCGGACTTCCCGATGGCCAAGGCCGCTGCTGGTTTCGGCCTCGGCCCGGATGTCGACATCGTCATCGATCTCGAAGCGGTGAAGAAATAGGCCGCTGGTATTTAGCGAGCGGACGCCGCGCTACCGAGAGGTTGCGCGGCATTTCACCAGACAGGCGCGAAGTGCGCGCTCAGTCAAAACAAAGTTCCCGCTCGGACAAGACGCGAAATGGCCGATGCCGCACTATCCCCAGCGAAGATCGGCGCATAGCCGGCGCACTCACCAATCGGGATGGATCCATGCGATTTCTTGGAAAGACGGCTTTCATCACCGGCGGCGGCACCGGCATCGGTGCGGCGGTTGCCAGGCGCATGGCCGCCGACGGCGCCAGGGTGGTGCTGATGGGCCGGCGGCGCGAACCGCTGGAAGCCGTGACCAAAGACATTGGCGGGCTGGTGGTGCAGGGCGATGCCGCTGATCCCCAGGCCGTGCGTGCGGCGCTGGCCGAAGTGCATGACAAGATCGGACCGGTCGACATCCTCGTCGCCAATGCCGGCGGCCATGGCGTCGGCCCGACCATTTCGATGAGCGATGAGACCTGGAGCCTGGCGACGCGCAGCAATCTCGACACCGCCTTCGTCTGCGCCCGCGAATGCCTGCCCGACCTGATTGCGCAAAAGGGCAACATCGTCGTTGTCGCCTCGATCGCCGGCCTGTTCGCCGGGCCGAATGCTGCCGGCTACGTCACCATGAAACATGCCTGCATCGGCTTCGGCAAATCGCTGGCGCGCGACTATGGCCGCAAGGGCGTGCGCACCAACATCATCTGCCCGGGCTGGGTGTCGACCGACATGGCCGACGAGCAGATGGAGGTAATCGTCGAAAAGCACGGGCTTGGCTCGATCGAGGAGGCCTACCGGCTGGTGACGAAGGATGTGCCGCTCGGCCGCCCGGCGACGCCGGAAGAGGTCTCCAATGTCATCTGCTTCGTTGCCTCCAGCGAGGCGGCGATGATGAACGGGTCGATCCTGACGGTCGATGGCGGCGCCACCGTCGTCGACCTGCCCACGCTCGCTTTTGTGGATTGATTGGGGGCTTTGTCGATTGATGTGGAGAGTGCGATGAACGACCAGAACAGACCGGCGGACTGGAAGCATTTTGACGATTTCGCCGCCGGCATCGCCACCAACCGGCTGGCGACGACGGATGCGCTGCGCGGCCAGACCTTCAAGGTCACGCTCGACACCGGCCGCACCATCGACCTCGCCTTCACATCGCTCGACACGGTGGCGTGGAGCGAAGGCAGCGAGGCGGGTGCCGACTGGTACGAGGCGCTCGAAGTCGCTTCCAACGTGTACTTCATCAACATGATTTTCTCGGCCCAGCCTGATGAGGACGAGGCCTTCATCATGAACACCAGCACGCGGCGTGTGCTGTCGGTGCGCGAACGCGTGCGCGATGCCAGTGAAGCGCCCGGCGAGCCGCGCGTGGCGCAGACCTGGTCGGCCGGCGTGCTCGGCGATCCCTCGGTCGCGCCGACCGGCATTGCGCCGGCGCCGACCCGGGACCTGATCGGGCTCACCGCGCACTACACATACAGCCCCAACCACGTTTACGAGCACATCTATCTCTCTTCCGAGCGCTACGCCTGGCAGAACCTCGTCGGCATCCAGCGCGGCCATGGCGACGTCGACCTGGCGACGACCTGGAAGTTCGCCGAGAACCAGTATGTGTTCGGCTTCCGCGAGTTCATCATCCCGGTCGCTTCGCTGTTCTTCTACAATTGGGACGTCATGCGCTCGACGGGGAAATTCCTCGGCGTGACCAGCCAGGGCAAGATCGAGAACAAGCCGGCCGGCGCTTACATCGAGAAGAAATCCAGAACCGTCTACGACGAAGGCAAGGCGCCGGTCTGACCGCGCGGGAGAACGCTATGGGCAAGAACTACGAAGCGATCAAGGCGCATTACGTCGGCTCCGACACCAAGGATCTCTCGGCGATGATGGCGCCGGTCACCAGCCGCACCGCCTGGACCGAGATGGCCGGCTTTCCCTATGCCGGCACCTATGTCGGCCCGGACGCCATCATCGAAGGCGTCTTCAAGCGCATCGGCGAGGAGTGGGACGGCTATGCCCTGAAGCTCGAAAAACTGGTCGATGGCGGCACCACCATTGTCGGCATCGGCACCTATTCGGGCACCTACAAAAAGACCGGCAAGCCGATGTCGGCGCGCGTCGTCCATGTCTGGGAAATGGAGGACGGCAAGGCGCTCAGTTTCGAGCAGTTCACCGACACCAGGCTGGTCGCGGCAGCGACGGTCTGAGGCATGCCTGCGGACGCCGACGGTGTCCGTCCGATCCAAAAACCTGGGAGGATGAAATGGGAAATAGTCTGAAGGCAATTCTGGCGGGCCTGGTCCTGTCGGCCGCGTTCGCGGCCGGCACCGGCATGGCGAATGCCGGCGACACCGAGATCGTCATCGGTGCGCCGATCTCCTTGACCGGGCCGCTGGCCGGCGACGGCAAGGAGCAGAAATGGGCCTATGAGCAGGCGGTGGCCGACATCAACAAGGCCGGCGGCATCATGGTCAAGTCGGCCGGCAAGAAGCTCCCGGTGCGCCTCGTCGTCGCCGACGACGAAAGCTCCGAAGGCAAGGTGGCGTCGGCGCTGGAAAACCTGATCAAGGTGCAGAAGGTCGATGCACTGCTGTCGACCCATTCGGGACCGATGAACATTGCCGGCGCCATCGTCGCCGAGAAGTACAAGAAGTTCTATATGATCACGACGGCCTTCCCGTTCGAATGGCAGCCGTTAAAGCTGAAATATTCGGCTCTGTTCTTCTTCCATCCGGGGCCGGGCGCCGAAGTGCCGTTCGAGATCTGGGACAAGCTGCCGGCCAATGAGAAGCCGAAGAACCCGGCGCTGGTCTCCGAGGATTCGCCCGACGGCAAGGGTTTTGGCGGCGCCTTCGAGGCGGCGGCAAAGAAGTATGGCTACACCTTCGCCGTCGACGATCCCTGGGCAATCGGCGCCACCGACTATTCGGCGCTGATCACCAAGCTCAAAGCCGCCAATGTCGACGCCATGCTGGTGTTCGGCTCGCCGGCCGATACGGTGACGCTGCTGCGGCAGATGAAGGAACTCGGCTTTTCCGTGCCCTATCTGCATGGCTGGAAGGGCACCTGGACGGGTGAGTTCCACGAAGCGCTCGGGGCGGATTCCGACTATATCCTGACCGACGGTTTCTGGTCGGCGAGCTATCCCTATAAAGGCGCCAAGGAGCTCGGCGACCGCTATGAGGCCGAGTTCAAGAAGGACTCGGTGACCGTCGGCGCATTCTACGCCAATGCGCAGGTGCTGGCGCAGGCGATCGAGAAGGCGGGCAGCACCGATGCCGGTGCGATCCACGACGCGATCTTCAACCAGGAGTTCAAGGACACGGTGGTCGGCGATCTCAAATTCGACCAGACCGGCTTTGCCCTCATCCCCAGCGTCGCCACGCAATGGTGGCAAGGCAAGCATCAGCTGATCTTCCCGGACGGCAACTGGACCTACAAGCCGGCTCCTGCCTGGGACAAGCGCTGACGGATGGCGAGGGGCGTTCGTTTGGTGAAGCAGCCATCGAACGCCCGCAGCGCTGACCCCGATGAATTGCCGCACAAGACAACGTCCACCGGAGAAACGGAAACACGATGCAGCCTGACGAAACCCTGCTTCGCCTCGAGGCGGTCCAGAAGCGGTTCGGCGGGCTGGTCGTGCTCAACAACATCGACATCGCCGTCGGCGCCAATGAGCTGATCGGGCTGATTGGTCCGAATGGCGCCGGCAAGTCGACGCTGTTCAACCTCATCACCGCGCTCTACACGCCGACGCAAGGGCGCATCCACTTCCGGGGCCAGGACATCACCGGCACGGCACCGCATCGCATCTGCCGGCTGGGCATTGCCCGCACCTTCCAATTGGTGCGTACGTTTCTCACCATGACCGCGTTCGAGAACATCATGGTCGGCGCTGTCTATGGCTCGGGCGGGCGGGTCAAGCATGCGACTGGGGCCGCCGAGGAAGCGCTGAAACTGGTCGGGCTGACCGCCAAGCGCGATGTCCGTACCGCGCATATGACGCTATCCGACCGCCGCCTCCTGGAGATCGCCCGGGCCGTCGCCTCCAGCCCGGCGCTGCTTTTGCTCGACGAGCCGATGGCGGGGCTGAACCCGACCGAGATCCAGCGCATGGTCGATGTCATCCGCCGGGTGCGGAGCGAGCGGGGCGTGTCGATCCTGTGGGTCGAGCACAAGGTCGACGCCATCATGAAAGTCTGCAGCCGGGTGATCGTGCTCGACCATGGCGAGAAGATCGCCGACGGCAGCCCGCGCGAAATCGTCGCCAACCGCAAAGTGATCGAGGCCTATCTTGGCGAACCGGCTGCTTGAAGTCACCAATCTCGAAGTCGCCTATGGCGATGTCGGCGCGCTGTGGGGCGTGTCGATCCATGTCGACCCCGGCAGCATCGTCGCCATTGTCGGCGCCAATGGCGCCGGCAAGACGACGCTTTTGAAGACGATCTCCGGCCTGCTGAAGCCGAAGCGCGGCGAAATCTTCCTCTCGGGCGTGCCGCTGGCCGGCAAGGCACCGGAGGAGATCGCCGGCATGGGCATTGCGCATGTGCCGGAAGGGCGCGGCCTGTTCCGGCAAATGACGGTGCTGGAAAACCTCGAACTCGGCGCTTTCCAGCCCAAGGTGCGCAAGCGCTTCAAGCAGTCGCTGGAGAAAGCCTACACGCTGTTTCCGCGGCTGCAGGAGCGGGCAGGGCAGAAGGCCGGCTCGCTCTCAGGCGGCGAGCAGCAGATGCTGGCGATCGCGCGCGCCACCATGTCGGACCCGTCGCTGCTCATCCTCGACGAGCCGTCGCTGGGCCTGAGCCCGATCGTGGTGCAGCAGATGTTCGCGCTGATCGAGACGCTGCACAAGCAAGGCGTCACCATCCTGCTGGTCGAGCAGAACATCCACCAGGCGCTGAAAGTGGCCGACTACGGCTTCGTGCTGAAGACCGGCGAACTAGCCATGCAAGGCACGGGCGCCGAGCTCATCGCCGATCCTGAAATCCAGAAGGCCTATATGGGCGTGTTGGAGGTGCAATGATGCAGGCCATTCCGCCTCCCGAAATCCTGCTGCAGCTGTCGCTCAATGGCGCGCTGGGCGGCGCCATGTATGGCGTCGCCGCCGTGGGTCTGAGCCTCATCTTCGGCACGATGCGGCTGATCTTCCTGGCGCAGGGCGCGATGATCATCCTCGCCGCCTATTTCGTACGGGCGCTGTTCTATGGGCTGGGCATCGACCCGTTCCTGTCGCTGCTGATCGTCATTCCGGTCGGCCTGGTCGTTGGCTGGCTGATCTATCAGGGCCTGTTTCGCCGCGCGGCGGCAGCGGAAGACCGCAACATCTCGCTGCTGATTGCGGTCGGCCTGATGTTCCTGGTCCAGAATCTGATGACCGTGGTGTGGGGCGGCAACACGGCGGCCATCGTCACCTCCTACACGGCGAGCGGCATCGAGATATTGGGCGTGCGCACCTCGTTCACGCGCTCGATGGGCTTTTTGATCGCGCTCGCCGGCACAGGGCTGGTGGTGCTGTTCCTGCGTAAGACGATTGTCGGCAAGGCGGTGCGCGCCGCATCGGAAGACATGGAAGCGGCGACGCTGATGGGCATCAGCCCGCACCGCGTCAATGCGATTGCCTTCGCCATCGGCATTGCGCTGGCCGGTGCCGCCGGCGTCGCGGTGGCGACCACCTTCCCGTTCAACCCGTTCGCCGGCTTCATCTTCAGCCTGAAGGCGCTGGTGGCGCTGGCGCTGGGCGGCATCGGCAATGTCGCCGGCGCGCTGGCCGGGGGCATCATCCTCGGCCTGATCGAGGCTTATGTGCAGTATTTCATCAGCGGCGGCTGGACCAACGCCATCGCTTACGGCGTGTTCCTGGCGGTGCTGATGTTCAAGCCGGAAGGCCTGTTCAGCCGGCCCTACAAGAAGGCTTGAGCACCATGGTGAAGCTAGAATTTTTGGAACGGGCCTGGCCGAAACAAGCCTGGACATGGATAGCCGTCGCCGTCATCGCGGCGCTCGCACTGCTGCCGCTGCTGCCCGGCGCGATCGATGGCTATGCCTTCTCGTTCCTGTTCTTCGTTTTCATCTACGCGATAATGGCGCAGGGCTGGAACCTGGTTGCCGGTTTCGGTGGCCAGATTAGCCTCGGCAATCACGCTTTCTTCGGCCTCGGCGCCTACACCACCGCGATCCTGTGGAGCGGCAACTATCTCTGGGGCTCGCTCTATGACGCCTATCCGCGCATCTACTATTTCGATCCGGTGACGATGGTGCTGGGCGGGCTGGTGGCGGCCATTGCCGCCATCATTATCGGCCTGCCGCTGCTGTCAAAACTGCGCGGCGACTATTTCGCGCTGGGCACGCTCGGCTTTGGCGAGATCGTCAAGGTGATGTTCATCAATGGCGGCGACTTCACCGGCGGCGCCTTCGGCGTCGTCGCGCCCGCCGGCACTTTCGACACGCTGTTGCCGCACTATCTGGTCGGGCTCGGCCTGATGGTCGGCACGGCACTTGCCATCCACCTGTTGATGCGCTCGCGCTACGGGCTGGCGCTGATTGCGGTGCGCGACGACGAGATGGCGGCGTCGGCCAACGGCATCGATGTGCTCAAGGTCAAGGTCGCAGCCTTCGCCGGCAGCGCCTTCATCGCCGGCATCGCCGGCAGCCTCTACACCTACTACATCTTCCATGTCGGCCCGGACTCGGTGTTCGACCTCGACTGGATGCTGCTGCCGCTGATGATGACCGTGGTCGGCGGCACCGGCACGCTGCTCGGCCCGATCCTGGGGGCGTTCGTGATGTACGCGGTGTTCGATCTGGCACGCATTGTGGTGCCGGATTACCACCCTGTCATTTCGGGGCTGACGATCATCCTGGCGATGCTGTTCTTGCCGAAGGGGCTGATGCGCAGTTTTGGCGGCAGGGCGCGGGCGGCGTGAGGCGGCTCTGCGCAGGGCTCAAATCAACGGGTTCCATCGGCTTTGATCCTCGCCACTGCTCATTCCAAACGGCGCGCTTTAGATCGCCCGCGCGGGCTTGTCCTATTCCGAAAAACTCACGCTCACGCCGCGCTGGCGAAAATAAGCCTGCATCAACTTGCGGCCCGAGCGGTTGCTCTGCGCCAACTTGGTCGGATCGAACACCGCCTGTTTTATTCCCTCTCGTGCCAGCGCTGCCTTAAGTGCCGCGATATGGGCGTCGATGTCGGCATTGTCCGCTCGGAGCGAGGCATAGATACTTTCGGTCGCCTCGGCCACGGTCAGTTCGCTCACAGCTGTCGTCCTCATGTTGGTTGATTGGGCGGCGGCTTAGCATAGATCTGCGGCTGCGCGATACCGATGGGAGCGTCAGTGCGCAGCGCCCGGGATTTCGAGCGGCAATCCATCCGGGTGGCATCCGCGCCTTGATGCGCTCACTACAGGCTGGCTACGGGCTGGCGCTGATTGCCGTGCGCGACGACGAGATGGCGGCGTCGGCCAACGGCATCGCCACAGGCGGGGCGAATGACCGCTCAATTTCCTGCTTTTTTCAGGGTTCTGATCCCAGCCTAGTTAACCAGTTGGAGTGTCGTGAACTTTCCAGCGATTGTCTGGAACACGTTCGGCAATTTGCTGGGATCGTTGACGGCGTAGTAGTCGGTCGGATTCGTCGCGCATTTGCCGTAGAGTGTCCGGTTCGCGGCCGTGTCGGATTGCAGCGTGATGGTGTAGATTTGAACCTGCTGCGCCTTTAATTTATCGCAAACATCAAGCGTCCATCGATCTACGGCGCGCGCGGCGTCCGTCTGGTTGCTCGTCCCGAACCGGCCGGATGCGAGGTAGCCATAGGACGTGTAATCCGACTTTTCCGGTTCGGTGCTGGCTCCATAAACAACATTCTCGCCATCGGTAAGCAGAACGACGATCTTGCTGGTATTGGGAGTCTTCCAGGGCGCGCCGTCGGTGTAGGGCGCGTCCGGTGAAAGCACCCGCATGCCCCAAGAGAGACCTTCGGAGACATTGGTGCCAGATCCGTTCCACTCCTGCATCTGGGCGGCGGCCGTCCGCAACTTGTCCAAATCGGTGGTCAATGGCACCACCGGAGTCGGGCAGGCTCGGTTTGGGCCGACTGTCAGGGGCGCATATTTGTCGTTGATTTTTTTTGCCTTGGGGTTCTTGTATTTGGCGATCTTTTTATCTTTTCCCTTGGTGTCCGCGCCGTCCTCAACGTCATCGGAAAGATATGAGTTGTTATAGACCTTGGCGTCGTTGCCGTAGCTCGCGGATGGGCCCGCCGCGTCGCCGGGGTCGTCTGGAGCGAAATAGGGCACGAACAGGGTGTTACCGTCAGCCTGGTCCGGCGCTATGTCGGAAATAGCAGCGCTTCCCGGGCGTGCCTCGACGCAGCCCTTCCATCCCGTGCCTTTCCAACCGGTCCCCTGTGCCAGGTCCTTGAACAGGTCCATGTGATTTACACGCTTGCCATCGGGCAGCAGAGGAAAATTCACGCCGTTGTTGGGCGATTTGCCTTCCATGTCTATCCAGGAAGGGTCAAATTCATCGCCATTCACGTTAACGGCGGTGACGAACGGCACAATCGCCGCGGTCACCTTGCGATCGGGGGACTTTGCTCCATCCAGATTATCGAGAAGTGCTTTGGTGGCGTCCCTGAGGGCCTGGATCTTGGCACCGGCCATTGAGCCGGTGTTGTCCAGCACGAGCACGACTTCGAGGTTGTTCGTCGCCTCCACGCCACCGGCATCCACTTCGATGTGCTGGTTGTCGCCGAACAGGAAAGCGAAATTGAGGTTCACGTCCGCGGAAGCGACAGCCCTGGTCTTGACGTAGTTGAAGCCCTTGTCGACGGACAAGGTCACTTTCGCGTTGGAGAGTTCAGGGTGATTTGCGACGTTTGCTTGAAAATAGCCGTCAAATGCAAGCCTGCGGTTCGCTTCGCCGTCTGACAGGTGCGACGAGGATAGTGTCGCAGCGTCCAGAGAGTTCTGCAGGTTGACCTTTGCTCGCATGACGGTGGATACGTCCACCGCGAAACCGACGGCCGCCAGGATTGCAGGCGCCGCCAACGCAAACAACAAGGCGAAATTGCCGGCTTCCGACCGCCAGAACCTATTGATGACCATGACCCACCCCTCGACTGATACGACATATGACGGAGTGTTGGTTTACGGCCGGTTGATTGATTAGTGATCGCGCATAAAGCGACAGAAACTTGGTAAATTAAGTTCCAAGCAGGCCAAGCGCCGCCGCCAGGTCGTGGTCGAGGGCTTTGACACCGCCCACGCGGGCAAGCGATTCTTTTTCACGGGAAAAAGCCATGGTTGTTCCTTTCTGATGATGATCGGCGGACGGAAAGCTGGGGCCTGGGTACCGACGAATTGCCGGGGCGGCGCACTTTGCCAGCGGCAGGGACGTCGGTTCAGATCCAACATTGACGCTGAAGCGGCGTCAATATAACTGGCGACCGGGAGCCGCGCTAGATCGCCGCGAATAGAGGAGTTAGCAGTGGTCGATTTTGCTAGGTGGTACGAAGGGAAAGAATTCTCCTCCGATTGGACGTCTAATAATTTCCGTGTCTGGAGCGCTTGCCTTGCAAGTATGCGGGATCGACCTCTCAACATCTTGGAAATCGGATCTTGGGAAGGACGTTCCGCGATCTTTTTTCTTGAGTACTGCCATCTGTCGCGGATTACGTGCATCGATCCGTTCGTTGGAGGGCAGAACGAATACGTAACTTCGGCCGGCGGATTTACCCAAGTAGAACAGCGCTTCGATGCCAACACGGCCTCGTATGCCGGGCGCGTCACAAAGCTGAAGTCGATTTCCAGCAAGGCATTGATCGACCTGCAGGACCAAAAAAGATCTTACGACCTGATCTATATCGATGGTGCCCACGAGCGGGACGCGGTTCACGTCGATTCCCTTCTGGCGTGGCCTCTACTCAAGAATGGCGGGACCATCATCTGGGACGATTACGCTTGGGAACGGCAACAACCGATCGAAACGAGGCCGGAAGAAGCCATCAATGTTTTCGTGGCTTCCAGACGCAAGGAAATTAAAGTTCTCCATGTCGGGCACCAAATCGTAGCGCAGAAAGTCGATGGCGGAAGGTTCGATGTCCGCTCTGCCATCAACTCTTTCATTTTGCGGAGGCTGCGGCAACGCAAACGCTCCGTCAAAGCGGCTAGATAGTGGACGATTACTGTGGCGCACGCCGAACCGAAGGCCTTCGCGTGACGGTCTACGTCGGCCGGCCGCGCTGGCGCCTCGGCCGGATGGTGATATGCCATATGGCGGCCGATTCAGTCGCCGAGCTTCACGCCATGGCCGAAGCCCTCGGGGTCCGCCGATGGTTTCAGGACAAGCCAGGCCGCCCTCACTACGACCTTTCAAAGGCCACTCGGGCGCGCGCCATCGCTCTAGGCGCCTGCGAAGTGTCCAGCCGAGACCAAACCGGCCTGGTCGAGGGCCGCGAGGTGATCGCGGTGTTCGAACACCGGGCGGCCGCGAAGCCAATTCATTTCATGTGGCTGGAATGGCTGGAAGGGCGGATCAGCTTCATCCGCGACTATCGCTATGTCGGCTATGTCGCCGACGATGCCAGGCTGGTGCTGGCAAGGGACATCAGGGGGATGGCCGGTTCCTGAACCGGCTATCCAATCATTGTCCGCCCACTGCGATCCGCTGCAACACTTGACGCAGGGCGCTCGCCGGATGTTGGCGTTGGTGCCTACCCCCGCTTCTCAATCACCGCATACAGCACGTTGCGGTTCTCGCCGAAATACACCTTTGCCTCGACGGCGTTGCGGTCGACGCTGGCGTTGACGATGTTCCACATGTCGACTTCCGAGCGCAGCAGCAGCACCCAGTCCATGAACGTTTCCCGGTAGCCGGCGTCGGGGGTGCCTTCGGCGTAGTTGGCGAACAGGAATGTGCCGTTCGGCTTCAGCATCTGCAGGCAGGTCTTGGTCAGTTTCACGGCGACGTTGTGCTGGAGGTAGTCGTAGAGGCCGGAGGCGTAGATGAGGTCGAACTTGCCGAGTTTGTGGCCTCTGGTCAGCACGGTCCGCACCGAGCCGTCGATGGCCTCCACCGCGGTGCCCTGGAAGTCGCGCGCGATCAGCCCGACGCTCTGCGGATCCTGGTCGAGCGCGACCCAGCGCTTGAGGCCGCCCTCGGCCAGCGCGACGGAGCGGTTGGCTTCGCGCAAATGGCCGGCCGCGATCGCCAGCACCTCGGTTTCGGGTCCGTTTTTGGCCGCGGTCTCGTCGACATAGCGGGTCAGGAGATCGCGCCGTTCGCGGGCCGCGACGCATGACGGAACGTTCTGGGTATGGCTGTAAAGCGCCTTGCCGATCTCCGAGGCGCTCGCCACGCTCTCGGCCACGTGCGGGTCGCAATAGATGAAGTCGAGCAGCTGCGCGTCGCCGGAATAGCCTCTGGGCTTGGTGAAGGACCAGTGCGTCAGCGGATCCTCGAGAAAGTACGCCAGGATCGGGTGGTTCTGCGCCACCGGTATCAGGGCCTGCCAGACGTCGGGATGCACCTTGGCCCGCAGCGCGCTGAGCAGCGACAGCAGCCGGCGAACGATCTCGGCGGGAAATTTCTGCTGCTCGATCTGCTGCTGTGTCGCGTGGAGGATGAGGGCCAACTCGGCGCGGGCGGTCTCGAACGCTTCACCATGATGCTCGAGCGTACCTTTACGCAGACTGCCGGCGATCATCTCTGCGGTAATCAGGCTTTGGCCATCGAACACGGTTTGCACACCAGGACTCCTTGGTTAACAGTCAGTTAACTTATTGCGTAGAATACTCCATTTGCCAACGGAGCCCCGGGGGCATTTTATCGGTATGATTAATTTCCCGCTAACCATCTCAACTCATTAGATAACTTGTCGGGCGGATTCCGGGTTCGAGTTAACGCAAACTTGTGTTGGGCCATTGCATTTTACGTCGCGGCAATGGTGTCGTCCCAAGGAGTCGGCCTGCGTGGGGGCAGAATTTGGAAAAGGGTTCGGAGCACAAAATCCCCTTTCGCAGGGCTTTGTGAACGAGCGCGCGTCATCCAGATTGGCCGATACGGTGGATGTCGAACCGTACGATCCGCGCCAGGAATTGGGCGCGGCCGAGCTGCGCATCCTCTACCGCAAGGAATCCCAGGCGAAACGAAGAGCGGACGCCAGGCCAGGGCTGTGGATGGCCGTCGTCATCTATGTGTTGTTTTCGGTATCGGATCTGCTGCTGATCCCTGACGTCGCGGCCTATACGATCACGGCGCGCTTTGCGGTCGGACTGACCGCGCTGCTGGTCCTGGAAGCACAGCTTCGTCGGGGAATCGCCACCGATTGGCTTGACGTGACCTGCGCTGCAGCCATTATCTTTGGCTATATCGGCTGGCTTTGTCCGGCATTCATGGGCGAAAACAAAGAAAGTGTCGCCTATTATATGGTATTTGGCACCATTTTCATGATGAGCGCCAATCTTTTCTTCACATTCAGCTTCAAAGTTTCAATTATAACGTCGACAATAATCTTATTCATCTTGTATGTGGTTAATTATTTCTTACCTGCCACGCTGACGTACAAAATGGTATTCGGCACTTTCTATGTTTCGTGCTTCACCTTCACCTCCTATGTGAACTGGAAGCTGAATGAAGAGCGCTACAACGTCTTCCTGAACGCGCTGGAAGCCAAGATCCAGCACAAGGAAGCCACCGAACGAGGCAAGGCGCTGCTCAGACTGTCGCGGACGGATCCGCTTACGGGCCTGGAAAACCGCCGCGCCATCGACGAGAAGCTGCGCGATTATTGGAGCGACTGGCAAAAGCTTGGCAGCAAGTTCGCGGCGATCCTCATCGACGTCGACTTCTTCAAGAAGTTCAACGACTGCTACGGCCACCAGGAAGGCGACCGCTGCCTGATCCATGTCGCCAATGCGCTCAGCGATCTGATCAAGAACTACAATGGCTCGATCGGGCGCTATGGCGGTGAGGAATTCATCGTGCTCGCTCGCATGGACAAGAAGGAAGAGGTCACGGAACTGGCGGAAGCCATCTGCCGCACGGTGGAGAGCCTGGCGATCACCCATGAGCTCAGGCGCGACGGGGTCTCGATCGTGACGGCGAGCGTGGGTGCCGCGTTCACCAGGACGCAGGCCGGCGCCAAGCTGGAGAAGATCATCCACGAGGCCGATCGCGCGCTCTATCTGGCCAAGGCCGGCGGCCGCAACTGTGTCCGGCTGTTCGACCCGACCGATCCGCAGAGCAGCGACGAGAGCGAAAACCTTGCGGCACTTCTGAAGATCGCGATCGCCCAGGGCCTCGTTTCACTCGTCTACCAGCCCATTCAGGATGTCGTGTCGGGCCGCGTCGAGGCGGTAGAGGCGCTGATGCGTCTCAAGATGCTGGACGGAACGCTGGTTCCGCCGAGCCTGTTCATCCCCGTCGCCGAACGCACAGGCGCCATCCTGGAACTGGGCCGCTGGGCAATCCGGACGGTCTGCGCCGAACTGCTGGCGGACGATCACGTGCGTGTTGTCAGCGTCAACGTCTCGCCGATCCAGCTCAAGACGCCAGGCTTTGCCGCGTCCGTCGCGACCATCCTGGGCGAGACCGGCGTGACCGGCAACAGGCTGGCCTTCGAAATCACCGAAGGTCTCGAGATGGAGATGCACTCGGACATTCTGCGCTGCATCAGCGACCTGAAGCTGCTCGGCATCAAGATATGGCTCGATGATTTCGGTACCGGTTTTGCCGGCCTGTCGTGGCTGCGCCTGATCGATTTCGATACGGTCAAGATCGACCGCTCGTTCCTGCACGATTGCGGCACGCCGAAAGGCATGGCGATGCTGCAGGACATCATTGCGCTGGTGCGCAATCGCGGTCACAAGATCCTGGTCGAAGGCGTGGAAACCGATGAGCAGATCGCGCTCATGCGCGAGTTCGGCATCGACAAGATCCAGGGTTTTCGCGTTGGCCGTCCCGTTCCCGCCGCGAATTACCAGGCCAAGCGGGGCGTGCAAAAACGCCCGTACCTCAAATCCGCGTAACGACTGCGGGCGAACTCACCCCAGCAGATTGCGTGCCGTGCGCATGAAGATCTTCGAGCCGATCGGGATCAAATCGTCGGGAAAATCATAGTCCGGATTGTGCAGGGAAGGGTGGCGTTCGCCTGCGCCGAGGAAAAACATCGCCGACTTCGCACTATGGCCGAACAGGCCGAAATCTTCCGAGGCGCGCATCGGCAGGGCTTCTTGCCCATGCACGACACCTTCTTCGTCGAGGGCGCGCTGCAGATGCTCCACCGCATCCGGCGCGTTGACGCTGGCGACGAAGATCTCGTGGTACTCCCAGCGGGCGGAAAGGCGATGCCGGGCAGCGATCTCCTTGACCAGCGCTTGCGCCGCGGCGCAGAGGTCGGCCATGCGCTCGTCGCGGCGGGTGCGCAGCGTCGCCCACACCTCGGCATGCGCGGGCGCGATGCCGAACACGGCTTCGCCCATTTCGGCATGGGTGACGGTGACCATGGAGAAATCGTCGTCGGCGAAGGTGGCGCGGCCGAGCGCGGGCAGTGCCGGCATCAGCTCCGAGATCGCCGGCATGGGCGAGATGCCGGTCTCGGGCATGGAGGAATGCGCGGTCTTGCCCTCCAGCACGATGCGCATGCCGCGCGAGGCGCAATTGACCACGCCGGGCTTGAGCCTGACCTCGCCGAACGGCACGCCGGGCAGATTGTGCAGCGAGAAGGCGAAGTCGGGCGCGATCTCGCCGTAGCGGGGATCGGCGACGACGCCGGCGGCGCCATTGCCGGTCTCTTCCGCCGGCTGGAACATCAGCACGACGCGGCCGCTGGCTGGCCGTTCGCGCCCGAGCTGACGGCCAAGCGCGGCCAGGATGGCGGTGTGCCCGTCATGGCCGCACATATGCGACTTGCCCGGCACCTGCGAGGCATGCGGCACGCCTGACAGTTCCTCGATCGGCAGCGCGTCGAGCTCGGAACGGAACAGCACGGTCGGTCCGGCCTTGCCGCTGTCGTAGACCGCCGCGACGCCATGCCCGCCGAGGCCGGTCAGCACCCTGTCCGGCGCCGTGTCGGCGAGGAAGGAGACGACTTCTTGCGCCGTCTTCTCCTCTTCATTGGAGATTTCCGGCTGCCGGTGCAGCTTGCGCCGCCACTCGGTGATCTCGATGATGTCCCGGTTGGTTAGGGTCATGCTTTGCGCCTCCACTGGATTTCTCGCGATACGCCCGGTCGCCCGGGCGCATCAGAAACCGATATGGAATTGCTAGCGATAAACGGCTCTACCCGCCAAGTCCAAATTCCCTGACTTCGGCGGGCCAGAAACGCGGCGCTCTGCCCGGATCGCCCTATTGATTGATCTCGGGCTCGACCAGCTTTGCCAGGTTTCGCAGCGATTCCTGCCAGCCGAGATAGCAGGCCTCGACCGGGATGACGTCGGGGATGCCGGCCTGGGTGATGTCGATTTCGGTGCCGACCGAGACTTTCTTCAGGATCACGGTCACCTGGATCTCGCCGGGCAGATTGGGGTCGTCGAACCTGTCGGTGTAGCGCAGGCGCTCGCCGGGAACGAGTTCGAGATACTCGCCGCCGAAGGCATGGCTGCCGCCCGTCGTGAAGTTGCGGAACGACATCTTGAACGTGCCGCCGACCTTGGCCTCGAGGTGATCGACCGTGCAAGTGAAGCCGTTCGGCGGCAGCCACTTGGCCAGCGCATCGGCTTCGACGAAGGCGCGATAGACCTTTTCCGGGCTGGTGGTGAGAACGCGGTGCAAACGTACGGTACCGGGCATATGCTGTCCTTTCATGATGTCTGTTCGATGCCCCAAGGACGAACGGGGCTTGACCAGTCCGACATAGGGTCTCAAATTTTTTCGGGAACCCGGCCGCAAGCCTGTGTAGCAGAGCAACGGCAGTTCAGACCGATTTGGGACTCGATTTTCTGCGGCTGGACCAATCGTCGCAAATGACGAACCGGATAGCCATTATGAGGCGATTGTTTATAACGGTCGCTGAAATCGCGATATTCAAGGGGAGACGATGCGCTACATACGTCCGCTTTCAATCGAAGATGCCGTTGGCCAATTGGCCGGATCGGCTGGCATAGCAGCCATTCTGGCCGGAGGCAGTGACCTGCTGGTGAGGATGAAGGGCGGTTTTGTCGAACCCGACCTGATCATCGACATCAAGTCGATCGCCGGTCTGAGCGAGATCCGCGAAACGGCCGAGGGCTTCAGCATCGGCGCCACTGTCGCCTGCGCCGTGCTGGGCGAGAACGCTGCCCTGAAGAAGGCATGGCCGGGCGTGGTCGAGGCGGCCAAGCTGATCGGCTCCAAGCAGGTGCAGGGACGCTGCACCATTGTGGGCAATCTCTGCAACGCCTCGCCGGCCGCCGACAGCGTGCCGGCGCTGGTGGCCGCTGGCGCCAGGGCGGTGATCGCCGGCCCCTCAGGCAAGCGCACGATTGCCGTGGAGGCCGTGCCGACCGCGCCGGGCAAGACCTCGCTCGTCAAGGGCGAGATCATCGAGGCGATCCTGCTCGACAAGCGCACACCGCATTCGGGCGATGCCTATCTGCGCTTCATTCCGCGCACCGAGATGGATATCGCCGTGGTCAGCGCCGGCGTGAACCTGACGATCGATGGAGCCGGCGTCGTGACGGCGGCCCGTGTGGCGCTGGGTGCGGCTGCTCCCACCGTGCTGCTGGTCGAAGAGGCCGCCGAGGCGCTTATCGGCAGGAAACTGGATGAAGCCGCCCTTGAGCGGCTGGCAAAAGTCTGCGCCGGCGCCTGCCGTCCCATTGACGACAAGCGCGGCACCATCGATTTCAGACGCAAGGTTGCGGGTGTGCTGGCCACGAGAGCCGCAACGACCGCCTACGCACGTGCAGGAGGCAAATAATGGCTGGTATAGCAGTCTCGACGACAATCAACGGCGACAACATCGAATACCTCTGCCAGCCTGACGAGACGCTGCTCGACGTGCTGCGCGACCGGCTCGGGCTGACCGGCGCCAAGGAAGGCTGCGGCACCGGCGATTGCGGCGCCTGCTCGATCATCCTCGACAACCGGCTGGTCTGCTCGTGCCTGGTGCTCGGCGCCGAGGCCGAAGGCCGGCGCATCGAGACCGTCGAAGGCATGGCGCAGGGCGACCAGCTGCACACGCTGCAGCAGAAATTCCTCGAGCATGCGGCGCTGCAATGCGGCATCTGCACGCCGGGTTTTCTGATCGCGGCCAAGGATCTGCTGGCGAAAAACCCCGACCCGACCGAGGAAGAAATCCGCTTCGGCCTGGCCGGGAACCTGTGCCGCTGCACCGGCTATGACAAGATCGTGCGCGCCGTCCAGGACGCAGCTATCGTGATGAAGGGAGCCTGAAGATGAATTTCGATCCGCGTTTTTCCGGGCGTAAATTCGCATCCGTCGGCACACGCCCCATCCGCCCCGACGGCGTCGACAAGGTGACCGGCCGCGCCCGCTACGGCGCCGACTTCAACATGGCCGGCCAGCTGGTCGGACGTGTGCTGCGCAGCCCGCATGCGCACGCCATCATCCGCAAGATCGACACCTCGAAGGCCGAAAAGCTTCCCGGCGTGAAGGCGGTGATCACCGCTGCCGATCTGCCTGACCTGACCGATGGCGATGCCGCCATGTACGACATCCTCGACAATTGCATGGCGCGCACCAAGGCGCTCTATGACGGCCATGCGGTGGCCGCGGTCGCCGCCGTCGATGCCCGCACGGCACGGCAGGCGCTGAAGCTGATCGAGGTCGACTACGAGCTGTTGCCGCATGTTACCGATGTCGACGAGGCGATGCAGCACCACGCCCCGCTGATCAACGACACGATCTTCACCGAAGGGCTGGAGGAAAAGCCGGTAAAACCCTCCAACGTCACCAAGCGCAGCCAGTTTGGCCATGGCGATGTCCATCAGGGCTTTGGCCACGCCGACTTCATCGTCGAGCGCTCCTTCAAGACCGAGCAGACGCATCAGGGCTATATCGAGCCGCATGCCTGCGTGGCGAGCGTCTCGTCCGACGGCACCGCCGACCTCTGGGTCTGCACGCAGGGCCATTTCGTCTATCGCCAGCATTGCGCGCAATTGCTTGGCATGGAAGCCTCGAAACTGCGCGTCACCTCGTCGGAGATCGGCGGCGGTTTCGGCGGCAAGACCCATGTCTGGGCCGAACCGGTGGCGCTTGCGCTGTCACGCAAGGCCGGCCGGCCGGTGAAGCTGGTGATGACCCGCGACGAGGTGTTCCGCGCGTCGGGCCCGACCAGCGCCACCTCGATCGACGTCAAGATCGGCGCCCGCAAGGACGGCACCATCACCGCCGCCGAAGCGACGCTGCGCTACAGCGCCGGCCCCTATGCCGGCTCCTGGGCCGAGATCGGCGCCATGACGGCGTTCGCCTGCTACAAGCTCGATAACGTCAAGACCGTCGGCTACGAAGTGCTGGTCAACCGGCCGAAGACCGCGGCCTATCGCGCGCCGTCGGCGCCGATGGCGGCGTTCGCGGTGGAAAGCGCCGTCGACGAGCTCGCCAAGGAGCTCGGCATGGATCCGGTCGACTTCCGCATCAAGAACGCCGCGCAGGAAGGCACGCGCTCGTCCTACGGCCCGGTCTACGGGCCGATCGGCATCGGCCCGACGCTGGAGGCGGTGAAGAACCATCCGCACATGAAGGCGCCGCTGAAGAAGAACCAGGGCAGGGGCATGGCCTGCGGCTTCTGGTTCAATTTCGGCGGCCAGACCTGCGTGGACCTCAACATCGGCATGGACGGCTCGGTGTCGCTCGCCGTCGGCACGGTGGATGTCGGCGGTTCCCGCGCCTCGCTGTCGCTGGTGGCGGCGGAGGAGCTCGGCATCGACTATGCCCAGCTCAAGGCGGTGGTCGCCGACACGTCTTCCCTCGGCTACAACGACATGACCGATGGCAGCCGCGGCACCTTCTCCTCCTCCATGGCGACCATCTCGGCCGCCCGCAACGCGATCAAGATTCTGCGTGAGCGCGCCGCGCAGATGTGGGACATTTCCGTCGACGATGTCGTCTGGGAACAGGGCCACGCGGTCGCCAAGGGCGAGAAGCACGGCAATCTCGGCAAGCTGTCGCTGAAGGAGATCGCGCTGCAGTCCGGCAAGACCGGCGGGCCGATCGCCGGCCACAGCGAGCTTGTCGCCGACGGCGCCGGCGTCTCCTTCGCCACCCATATATGCGACATCGAGGTCGACCCCGAGACCGGCTCGACCCGGGTCATCCGCTACACGGTGGTGCAGGATGCCGGCAAGGCGGTGCACCCGACCTATGTCGAGGGCCAGTACCAGGGCGGTGCCGCGCAAGGCATCGGCTGGGCGCTCAACGAGGAGTATATTTACGGCAAGGACGGAAGGCTGCAGAACGCCGGCTTCCTCGACTACCGCATCCCGGTCTGCTCCGACCTGCCGATGATCGACACGCAGATCCTGGAAATCCCCAACCCCAACCACCCCTATGGCGTGCGCGGCGTCGGCGAAACCTCGATCGTGCCGCCGCTGGCGGCGATCGCCAACGCGGTGTCGAACGCGGCGGGCGTGCGCATGACCCACATCCCGATGTCGCCGCCACGCATCCTGGCGGCGATCGAGGCGGAACGGGGAGAGTAGGGCGGAGTTTCGGGCCAGTGGTCGAAGTCACCCTTTGGGGCGCCCTCGGCCAGCTTGCCGGTGGCAAGAGCAAGGTCGAGGTCGAGGCCAAGGACATCAGGGAACTGTTCAGGAAACTGGCTGAACAGTATCCCGGCTTCGAGCCGTGGATCGACCGCGGCATTGCCGTGGCGATCGACGGGACGATCTATCGGGACACGTGGAGCAAGGAGCTGCCAGCGGGGGCGGAGATTTTTTTGCTGCCGAGGTTGGCTGGGGGGTAGGGGGCAGGTACGCCACTGTTTGGCATCAAGGTCTCGCACGTCTTGGTAGGGGCCGCAAGCAGACAGTCTGTTGTCCAGATAGTGCGAGCAAGAAGCGGCCGTTCCGCCGAAACATTCAAATTTCACTGCCCGCCGCTCAACACCTAGAGAGATCGTGTATCGAGCATCGGGTCTCTCGGCAAGATCGGCCAGGTGTTCGCTGCCCGGAAGTATTGCCTTGGACCTATCCAACGTAAGTCCGCGGCAAGCGTCATGGTCTTGGAAGGCTGGCTTCGATTTTGTCCGCCATGCCCAGCCCACTGTTGTTAAGCCGGACTGTGCCCTCGAGTGTCGCTGGGCGAATATCGTCGTTCACTCCGACGTGTAGCCTTGGAGCGACCAGGGTCGCGATTACGACGAGACTGCCTGAACGCGACACGGAGCGGGCCCACTCGGCTTGCTGATCTGGCGACATCCGCCAAATCCATTGGAACAGCCTGTCATCACCCTCAAATTGCGAGTGCCCCTGTGTGTACAGTTCACCAGGGCGTTGAACTTCATCCGCATAGGGTTGAGAGGTGTCGTTGCCAACGTAGGCTGCGGCCTCGGCTTCGGTTGGGTAAAAGCGGTAGGTGAGTTCACCGGTGATGTTGTCCTGATTTGCCTGCAGGGATGTCACGATCTCGGCGGTGCCATATTGCGGACTGAGATCGAATTTGACCGACGTAACAATAAATCCCTCAGGCGCCAGCCCGACTTTCCCCAACCTCAGCAGCCCATCGAAAATACTTCCCTCCGTAACGCTATTCGGCAAGAGCACGCTGAGTTCGGTGAAGCCAAAAACCGCGCTGCCGAATGGCGATGACACGGCATGGAAGCCGATGTAGCTCGGTCCTGACGACGGTATATCGCCTCGAATCGAACCGACCTGCGAACCATTGACGTAGAAAATCGCCTCAACTCCGTGAGTGGCAACGCCAATGAGATTCGAGGCGCCGATTCCGGCCTTTGCTGCCTTCACATTCTTCATCGGCAGCACTTCACTCCACTGGCCATTGCGGTTTCTATAGGCTGTCACGTAACCGCTGGACGTTACGACAAAGAGATAGAAATTCTGCGGATCCTGGCCCCAGAATGTCAGCCCCGCGCCACTTGTCGCCAAATCAGGTGTGCTGATTGTTCGAACCCTTGCGAAGAATTCGACGTCGCCGAAGTTTCGTTGGACATGCGTCACCCCTGAACTGGTGTTTGGCGGAGGCGTGAGCCTCAACTCGCCGTTCCCAATCTCCAGAATGCCGTCGAATTGACCCCAGAGCGTATCGCCTACCTGAAAGTCATCAAGGAGCAAGGGCAGCCCATCCGAGGCGCCGGACGCCTGCAAAGTGCCAAGCAGCAATCCGATGATGATCACCCAACCTGCCTTGTCGATCGACGCGAGCGCAGCCGTTCGGTGAAAGCGCTGGAATGCCAGGCGAAATCTCTGGACCCAACTCCTTCGCACGCATTTAGGATCGGTATGTCCGAAATCCCTATTGGTCGGGGCAGGGGTTGGGCATCCCTGCCGGGGCGAAAAGAACGTGTGGTACCGTCTTCTCATCTCGTCGCCTCGTCAGTCATGTGGCGGCGTTGCGGGCCGTACCGAGATGCTCATGCGCTCGCCTCCTCTGATGAGAGCGACCAGATAGTCGTGACCGGGTTCCGCGGAGGCCACGGAGTCGACAAACTCCTTGGTCGTCGCCGCGGGCTTGTTGTCAAAGCTCGTGATCACATCGCCTACCTCGACGCCCGATGCACGTGCGGGGCTGCCAGCCGAGTAGCCATCGACCACGACGCCGTCGGGGCCACTCATTCCAAGTGCGCGTGACAACGCGTCACCAATTTTATGGATCTTCAAGCCTACGAAAGCGCGGCGCGAGGGATCTGGCGCCGGCGGTGCGGTGTCAGGAAAAATGCGCGCCCGTAGTGGCTCCAACGATGCGACGACGGGTGTTCGGATCGCCTTTGGCAATGCCGCGATTGCGTCCGCATAGCGACCGGCCGGGAGAAGCTCATCCGGTATGGGGGCGCTTAGCGGCGCCATTTGCCCAGCTCGCAGGAACCAGATTGCTGCTTCGGCGGGTTTTGGACCGCCGAGGGTGCCTACGGCCAGCCAATGGCCAATCAAATAGCTGACCTCACCTTCCTGAGCAGGAGGCAATGCACCACGAGCGACGCGCTCGAGCAGCCAGCCGAGAAGAGGCCGCGGCCACGCCGCTACCTTCGCGGCTCCTATCGGCTTTCCACCAGAGAGCACACCTTCAACAAAACAAAGGTCCGCGACCATATCCTGGTTCGCCGCGCGGCGACCGAGTTCGTCGACGACGGAGGTGTCGCCTTTATGCAAGATCGAGCAAAGTTGATATGAAGGAGAGGGAAGATGCTGCACCTCGATCTTCATGGCGCTCGCGCGCCCGAGGGCGTCGGCTGCGCCAAGCCTGATCCCGGTGATGAGGGATACCGCCGGATCGTCTCCTCCCGATGTGAAATCCGGCAATCCGGCATAGGCGCGCGCCACGCTTTGCTGTAGCGGCGCAACGGCCGGTGAAGCGGCGATCGCGACGTCCATCGCCACGATGTCGCCGAGCGGCACGCCGCGTTCCGCGGCTGCCAGCGCCATCGCATAGGCGCGACCATTTCGATCCGCTTCGCTGCCTCGAAACCATTGTATGGAAAGTGAAAGTGCAGCCGACGGCTGGCCAAGCACGAAGGCTTGCTCGAGCAGCGCCACGCGATCGGTGTCGCTTGGCGTCTGCTCCGCGAAAAGCCGCAAAAGCAACCCCAGCGCGTCTGGTCCAGCTCCTGCCGCCGCAAGGCTCGCCGCGATCGCTGGAAGCTTCACGGGATCGGGAGAGACGCCCGATGCCCATCCCCGGAAATCCGGCGGGACGGGCTGGAAGCGGGCTCGGTGTTGTGATCGCACGATCGCTTCGATCCGCGCGCTGCGATCCGCATCGACAACGAGCGCCGACCCGGCTCCAGCATCAGTCAACGATGACGGTGCGTCCTGCGTCGGCGATGGGTTCGCGGGTCCGGCCGCCCCTAGGACGCCTGCGACAATTGCTGAAGCCCAGTGGCGGCGAGCTCGCGCTATCGGGCGGTTGCAAATGAAGAAGGTCATGGCACACCGAACTCGGTGGCGAGTTGGTTCACCAATTCTCGCTGTCCTTCGTTCAAGCCTTGCCTTACGCGTTTGTAGCTTTCCCGAGCGGAGGTGAAGGCCTTGTCATCCGGTGCTTTGCCGGCGAGCGACAATATCAGCCAAACAGCGGCGTTTGGCCCGTCTGGCGTCACGCCAGCCAGCCCGCGCTCGCAGATGAACGCTACCATTTGCTGGCCCTCGGGGATCAGCCCCAAGGCAGAAGTCAAAGCGCCGACCGGGAGGCGATCATAGGGCCCCTTGAATGACGGAGCCTGCAGCAGCGCGAGAGCAAGCGCGCTGTCGATGGCAGGTGCCTTGCGGTCTCCAATTGCAAGGTAGACATCGGAAATTGCTGTCCAGTTCTTCGCCGCGGTTGCAGCAAAGAAGTTGGCTCGGCGCTGCTTGGCCAAGGTCATGTCGAGACCACGTTTGGTGAAGAGCATATCGAATTTAGATGGATCCTGGACCGCCGCCGTCTCCAGCATAGCGCTTAAGTCTGGAGCGCTTGCCCCCGCTGCGTCAGCAAGCTTGGCGTCGTTCGCCAGCTCAGCGATGGCGTCGCTGGAACCCAACTGCCCCGCCCTCAGGATTCGACGGGCTCCATCCTGATAATCGTTGGGGTCGGTCGATTTGCGGGCCTCGATATAGCCAAGTCCGAATTGCGACAAGAAATCCGGTCGCCCTGAATCGATTGTCTCATCGGCCGCGAGAACGGTCAGATATCGTCGAGCCGTCGCGATGTCGCCTCGCCGATAGGCGCTCAGTGACCGGGTGCCGGCGAGCGTATGGCGAAGGGCCTTGGATAAATGCAATTGAGTTTCGGCGAATGGATTCTGGCTGAGCGCATCCAAGGCCGGATCCGCGTCGCCCGGAGCGACAGGAGCAAGCGCGTTTCGTGCCGCGGCCACGACGGCAGGGCTGAGCCGGAGAAACCGCTCGAGACGGTCCGCCTGCTGTTGCCGGCTGAGGTCCTCGGCTGCTTTCTTGGCTGCTTCTTGTTGCAGTGCCAGCCTTTGGCTCTCGTCGGCATCGGCAACCGCTCCCGGCCCGGCCTTCGGCGCGTTATCCTGGACTTTCCGGCCAGCCTCTTCGGTCGGCTTACTTTCAACCGGGTGCGATGTGTCGTTGGGGCGAGGTGTGTCCGTTGATACGTCCTTCGGGACCGAGCCCGCGTGATCATCCTGGCTGGTCGGTGGTTCCGGCTTCGCGGTGGCTGGTGCGCCATGTGGCTCGGTGGACGCCACCTCGCACGCGGTTCGCAATATCCATCTGTCGGTGCAGGAGCTGTAGGCGTCGTGCGCACCAAGGCTTGCAAGGGCCAGCATCCCTACGCCGCCAGCGATCGCGGCCGGACCGATCCGGCTCTTGGTAACCTGTTTGACCGTCGGTTGGGAGACAACGACCTCTTCGGCCAGCGGCGGCGTCTTTGGCGCCAGTGGTCGAAGCTGCGCACAGCGAGGACAAGCCTCCAGCAAACTGGCGTCGAAAACGTGACCTTGGTCACACCGGACGTAGCGCTTTGCCGTCATCGCTCGTGGTCTCGATACTGCCTTGTGCCAATCGCTCTCAGTATAGCGTTAAGGTTGCTCTCGCTCGTTAGTCCGAGCGCGACCTGGTGTCGAAGCTTCGCGCTCAAACTGTCACTGAGTCCGGCCTCGGAAGCGGCTCGCTCGAGGCGATTCGCCGCCTGGACATCACCCTGATTTGCCAGCATCTGACCGAGGATGATCGCTTCCTCCGGTCGGGCGTTGCCGGAATCGACCATCGACGCGAGTTCATCCTGGATGGCGACATCGACATCGAGAGCACTGAGCGTCTTGCGGACCCGCGCACCGTCGGGCAAATCCTTCGCGTCAATACCTTGTTGGGACAGCCACAATGGCAGCTTGTCGGCGCTGAACCAGCCCTCGGCGACTCGCCGACGGATCTCGGCGATGACACTCTCGGGCGCACCGGCCTCTCTTAACCGGAACGCCCAGCGCTCAAAAGGACCGGCTGGAACCGGTTGCTGTTTGAAACTTTTGCGCGACGAGGTCTGGATGAAGGAAACCCAATCGGTGGCCGCCGCCAGGGAGATCTCTCCCTTCTCCAGTCTGCCGCCGAGATCATCGAGAAAGGCACGTATCGTGTTCGTCTCCGAAGTATCCTTGACCAGGTTTGGCGGCGCTAACAGGGGAAGAAAGCGGTTGACAAACCCCTCTCGCAAATGGGGTTTCGCCTCGGACGACGCCCAGCCGCACGACAAGCCGGCACAGGGCGCGGCGGCAATCGACTTTTGAAAGGCCGCCCGCTCCGCCGCTTCGATCGGAAGCAGCACGATACCGTCCGGTTGGAACCGGATCTTGTTGAGAATAGCAAAAGGTTCGCTTTCAAGAAGGAAAACCGTTTGAGCCCCGATCGTCCTGTCTATCCGGGTGGCCGGCCCGGGTGTGATGGTGATTGAGACTTGGCACTGCTTGTCCGATTGGCTGAGGCGATCATGCAGCGCATCTGGCCGTGCGTTCAAGAGCTTCCCATAAACCGTAAGCACGTCACCCGCCTTTAGGTCGCCGACGTCCCAATTCGCGAAACGAAGAGAGGTCGTGCCACCATCGAGGTTACTTGTGAGGACTCCGTCTGACGTCCTTGTCCGGCCCTGAGCAGTCCGGTCGACGGCAGGGTCATTGCCGGCCGGAGTGTGGCCAATATAGAAGGATGGACTTAGCCCGGGACAAGCGCCGACCAGGAACGTGAATGTCAGCATGTTCTGCATAAGCCGCTCCTGCTGCTTGAGCGGCTGAATGGCTTGTTTGAGTGCGGTATTCTCGGCAACAGAGGCTTCGAGCCTCGCCTCGGCTTTCCGCTTGTCGATGTTGAGTTGCTCAACCTGCCCTTGCAGGGCGGCGATCTGCCGGTCACGTTCCTGTGCGGCGGCCACCAGCGTTTCAATCTGACGATCACGGTCGGCCAAATCGTTCGTCAGCTTGTCGACCTGGTCGAGAAGCGCCTTGATCCTGGCATCAAGCTCGGCGTTCCTTGCGACTTCGGCCTGCAACCTTGCACGGAGATCCTCGACCTCCTTTGATAGGTCGGCGACCTTGTTCTTGAGCGGTTCCGCCTCGTTGCGGAGGCGCTCGATCGTCGCGTTCAGCTCCGCCTTCTCCTGGGACAGACGGTTTATCTGTGACGCCCTTTGATCCAATCGCGTCTTCAGTTGCGAAATCAACGTCTGCGCTTCGGCGAGCGCCGCTCTGGCGGGAGCAAGTTCGCGCTTCAGGGTCTCGACATCCGCCTGCGGAATGCCCGCTTGCTGCAAGGCCTGCTCGGCGGCGCCAAGAGCCTTCCTGGTCTGCTCCAATTGGCTGATGGCATCGCCCGCCTCATGGCTGGCCGCGGTATCCTCGGCATAGTACTTGAAGCCGAAGATCATCAGTATCAGAAAGGCGCCCATCGCCTTTGTGATTACGGCCATGAGCGCGACTTCGCCAGCCTCGGAGTGGCGACGCCGGCGTCGCATTACAGTGCGCCCCTCGCCGCAGGTTCGACATAGATCCTGTTCAACAGATTCTTGAGACAGTACTGCCCGGCCTCGTTCAATGCGATTTCCTCATGCTCCTGCACCGAGTGCTGTACGAAGGCGAGGACGGCGCTGGCGAGTAGAGCAATGAGCGTCGTGTAAAACGAGACCGACAACCCGCCAACAACAAGCCCGAGATCGATGTTGGCGGGATTGATCAAGTGGAGTGCAAGCGAAAGGCCGATGACCGTCCCGATAAAGCCAATCGTTGGAATGAGCCAAGCCAGATAGCGGATCATTTGATATCGAAGGTCGACACGGTCACCCATCAGGGAGAGTGAATTGGTCAAGACATTCATCGCTTGATCGACGGAATGACTTGCCTGGAGTTGCAGGATCGCGATCTCAACCAAATAGGGAAGGAAGCCGCTGCCATCCTCGTGCAGGCCAGCAACACGCTTGCGAATGGGACCAAGGTCATCAATCAGAAGTACTGTCGAGTCGTCTTCCGGCAGGAAACCAGCTTTGAGAAAGACCCGCTCGCGTTGTGCCGAGCGCCAACGAATATAAAGGTCGCCAAGCGCCCAGGCGAGCCCGATATAAATGAACGTTTGAATTGTGAACGGAAACGGGAAGATGCTGTAAGCTTGCCGGTCGAGGAGAAGCGCAGCCAATGGCGAGTTGAACGTCGTCAACGTTGTCATCAAGCCAACGATCACGATGGCACAGCCAACCGCGACCGCGCGAACCCGCCAGCGCGATGGAACGGATGGCCAAGACGGTGTCAGGACTGGCGCTTGAGCGTCAGAAGCAACTTCCTGCTGAGCTTCCAATACTTGCATTTTTCGCGGCCGGACAGGCTAGATGGGGGCCGCCGATGATGACTTTGATGGCGCGTAAACACAAGTGCGATCGATTTTGGACGGCATGGATCGACTGGGAGCCTGTCTTCACCGAGGGCGGAGCGCGCCGCTGGCCCATTTCCATAGCCAGCGCTTGGATCGGCGAGTGGCAGCTCCCGGAATTCGAGATCCGGCGATCGAATGACTGGGATGAGGCGCTAAGCAGCCATTCAGGATAGGCGAAGGTCGCCAGTCTCGATCTCGCGCTTGCCCGCCAGCATCGCATCCCCCGCCACGCCTTCCAGCATCGAGCGCAGCAGCTCCGCCTGGCCACCGCATCCTTCTCCGCCAAGGCCGCGAGCGTGCCCGCTTCCAGGCGCTGGGCCATGCGGTCGTTTTCCGGTTGATGGCAGGCCTTCCATCGCGCCGACCTCGCGGCCGTTCCCGCAACCTTGCCCTACACCACCCCCGCCGCCTGCGCGCGCATATACGCCAGCCCGGCCACCGCGAGGTCGCCCACGGCCATGCCCCGGAACACGAACGCCGTGGCCTCGCCTGGGCTCTGGCGCCCCGCAAAGTCGCCGCAGACCAGGCCCGTCAGGTCGCCGGCGACCAGCGCTGGGTCGACCATGGGTTTGGGCATCTGCTTTTCCTGCTCCAGATCGTCGACGACGATGCGGTCGAAGCGGCGCATGGTTGCGGGCAGCCAGGGCAGTGCGAGGTCGGTGATGGTGGTGAAGCTTCCCGGTTTCAGCCAGTTGGCGTCGAGGAACGGTTCGGGTTCGGGCACCAGGGTCACGGTCGTCACCACGATGTCGGCGCCCTCCACGGCTGCCCGTGCCGTGTCGCTGGGGATGGCTTGGAGGCCACGCGACCGCGCCATTTCGCAAAGTGCGTCGCGATTGCTCTTGCCGCGACCGAAGGCGCGGATTTCGCGCAGGGGGAAGAGGTTGGCGAAGGCCTCTAAATGGCCACGCGATTGCACCCCGCAGCCGATGAAGGCGACGGAGGACGCATCGCTGCTGGCCATGCGCCTGGCGGCGACGGCGCTCAGGCCCGCCGTACGCTTGGCCGTCACCCAATTGCCGTCGACCAGGGCCAGCGGCAGACCCGTCTCGGCATCGAGCAGCGTGATCAGCGAATTGATCGTGGCCAGTCCGCGCTTTGCGTTGCGGGGATTCACCACCAGCGACTTGGTGGCCAGCACTGGTGGCACGGAGGCGACGCCGAGCGTGGCCATGATGTAGCGGTCGTCGCCCGGCCACACGGCGGCCTTCGGCGCGCACCAGACTTCGCCCCGCCGCTGGCCGACGATCTGGCGCTCGATCTCGTCGACTATGTCAGGCGTGGAGATCGCCAGGCGATCGAGAACCGCCGACGACAGATAGGGCAGCGTCTCGGCGGCCGGGGACTGGTTGTTCATCTTGTCATGTTCCCAAGGAAACCGTCAGACTACACGATGTGCGTGGGCCCGAAAGCCTTGGCGAAGCCGGCGAGCGGTTCGTGGAGGCGGCTCATCCCGGCGGGCCGGCGGAAGGGAGGATGGGCGAGCCGCCTGTCGCGTTCATCGCTCACCTCACAGCAAAAACGTCTGCCTCTCCCGCAACGTCGCCGTGATCGCCGCAATGCCCACCTCGATCTCGCGCCTACCCGCCAAGATCGCATCCCCCGCGACACCTTCGAGCATCGAGCGTAGCAACTCCGCCTGGCCGACCAGCACCGCATCCTTCTCCGCCAGGGCCGCGAGCGTGGCCGCTTCCTGGCGGTAGCGCTGGGTCATGCGGTCGTTTTCCGGCACCGGCTGGTGGCGGATCAGGCCTTCGAGCGCGCCGACCTCGCGGCCCAGGCGCTCGAGCGCCTGGGCGTTGGCGACGACGGCCGCATCGGGGAACGGATTGGCCCGCGTCGGTGGCTGGATGTTCTCGCGGCGGTAGCGGGCCTCTGCCTCGTCGACGGCTGCCCGGGCGCGGCCGAGCAGCGAGCAGGCCATCTCGCGCACGCGCTGGTCGTCGGCGCGAAGCTGGTTTTCCTGGCGGTAGAAATTGTAGCCGTAGCCGTAGAACAGGTTGATCCCGACTTTTGCGAGCGGCCCGGCCTCGTAGAAGCGGCTCATCTTGTCGCGCCCACCTCGTCGCCCAGGGGATAGAAGCCGGTCGGCTGGCCGCCGATGTTGAAGGGCACGCCGGCGGCTGCGTTGGGCGCCGACACCGGGCCCTTGTCGGCCATGCGCAGCGCCAGATAATAGCGCACCGCCTCGATCGGGCTCAGGCCGATCGCCTGCAGCGAGATCAGTTCGCGCATGCGTTCGTCGCGCGGCGTGATCAGCACCTTGAGGTCGTTCAGCATGATGCCGTAGACCTTCAGGAAATCGGTGAGGTGCAGCTTCACCGCCTCGCGCACATCGCTGATGCGCTCGTTGATGTTCTCCATCTTGGTGACCTGGATGATCTGGTTGATCGCCTGCTCGATGGCCGGGCCGGCATAGTCGGCGATTTCCTTGGTGTCGATCACGGCACCGGCGAACGGCATGTGGGTGATGAGATCGAGCGCCTCTTCCTTGCTGTCGATGTGGATGTAGTAGTCGACGACATAGGACATCTCCGCCATCTCGGCTGAGGTGGCGATACCCTCGTTGCGGACCAGCAGCTTGGACCGGTTGATGTAGATGACCTCGTAGACCCAGGGCGAGGAGCCGCCGAAGAAGCCTTGCACGACCGATCCGACCAGCGGCTTGTCCGGCGTCTGCAGCGCGTATTGGCCGGTCTCGTAGACGTTGAGCACCGCGCCGCGCGACTTCAGGATGCAGAAATGGTTGCTTTCCACCGTCAGCAACGAGCCCGAGACGATGCTCTCGTCGACGATCTTCATCGCCACGGTCCTGGTGCCTAGCGCGTCCGTGCCGTCGCGCTGCAGCGACGTGATGACCTGTCTGGTGATTGCCATGTCGAATTCCCCTCCTGATGTACCGGCACGCCCAGCGCGTGCCCGATGCCTGTTGACTTGCGGCTGAGCGGAGCTGGCTGGCTCCGCCTCAGCGATTTGTCTGTCGCGCTTTCGCCGGCCCTGATTGGCGCGGCGAACAGAGGCCCTTGCCGCCGAATTGTTGCTGCAGCCGGGCGGTGCGGTCGCTGCGCTGGCGGTAGCCGCCATCGCCGTCGAGCAGGTATCTTGTCCGCTGTTTTTCACGCGGCTGCTGTGCTGTTCGGGCGGATGAGATGGCCCGCACGATCGGCTCGATGGTCTCGGCGGATTTGCGGTCGGTCCCGATCCTGGTGTCCTGGATGGCCCGGCCCACGGCCTGCTCGATCAGGTCCTTGCTGTTCTGGCCAAGGAAGCTCGAGACCAGCCCGGCGACATCGACAGCGATGTCTTCGACCTTGTCATCGTCGGTGAAGGCGGCCAGCGGCGAAGCCGGGCGGCCGGTTTCTGGCTGAACGGCTTGTTCCGGGCGCCGGTTCTTGCCCAGCTGCCGCCAGAGAATGAATGCGAAGATGAGTGCAAAGACAAAGAACGACATTCGACCAGCCCCGCTCAGTGGTCCGCGTTGATTGCAGAGATGATGGACGCCGCCCGTCCAGCGCGTCTTGGGCGCCGCACGCTCTCGTCCTCAGGCACGAATGGCCAGCCTTCCGGCGGATCAATGGCGGTGCCTGTCGACTTCCCTCCCAGTTGACGCGTCAAACACATTTCTTCCCGGACGGGGCTGTCCGGGAGGCATGCAAAAGCTGTGTCGTTGATAAGGGAAGTCTCAAATGGCAGCCATACACAATATCGCGAGCTAATATGGGCGCGGCCATTGCTGGTCATCGCGGCAGGAGCGCAACCCTCTGGATGGTTGGGTGGCCTTGCTTAAGACCGCGTTCTTGGGCTCAATGGCCGGACACGTTGCGGGGAGGGCATCGAGATGAGTGAAGACAGACCACGGCCGCTGGCGGAGATTGCCAGCTATCACGCCCATATCTATTTCGACGGGCAAACCGAGCGGCAGCATGCCGAGTGGCTGCGGCTTCGCATCGGCGAGCGGTTCCGCGTGCGCCTGGGCAATTGGCACGACAAACAGGTCGGCCCGCATGACCAGCCCATGTACCAGGTCTCCTTCGCCAACGAGATTTTCGGCACGCTGGTTCCGTGGCTGATGCTGAACCATGGCGGCCTGAGCATCCTCATCCACCCGAACACCACCAACCCCAAGCGCGACCATCTGGTCGACCCGGTCTGGATCGGCCGGCCGCTTGATGTGCACGGCGATACGCTTCCGGACGATCACGAGGCGGAAGAGGCGCTTGAGGTCAACACCGAGCCGTCGCTGCCGGCGTAGCCGTTCTTGGCGGGGGAGCAGCCCATGTGGCGGGCGATATCCTCACCGCCTCGCCACTTGGAAGAACGCGATCGTCTCCACCAGCTCAGTGCGCGCCGCTCAGTTGAAGTTCGCTGGTAAGCACTCGTTCGTCAGGATCGATCGGACCCAGGTTCTTGACGACCCGGAATCGACCATCCCGCGCCTGCGCGATGTACATGTTCATGCGAACGTGGTGCTGGCCGGGGACCATTTCGGCCGGGCCACCCGGGCCCTCGCTGATCCGGGCGTGATCGAGCGCCCGGATGACCGCGTCCTGCTCGATCGTACCGGCCTCGTTCACCGCCGCTTCCCACATCTTGATCGCCCGGTAGTGGCCGGTGCAGCCGCTGCCCGCGGTCAACATCGCGCTGCCGGGGAAACGGTCCTGGTAGCGACGCAAGAGTGCACGGCCAAACGGGTCCTCGAGTTCCTGATAGTAGTCGAGGCAGCTGTAGAGGCCTTCGATCTGCTCGGAAGGCACGAGATTGAAGAAGTTCTCGTCGAAGTAGGTGCAGATGATCTTGCCGCCGCGTTTGCCGAAGCCGGCACTGTGCAGTTCTTCGAGAAACGGCGTCAGGCCGGGCGGGACGATGGTGTTGAACACCACGTCGGTGCCGCTCGCCATGATCTGCCGCACCGTTCTCCGGAAATCGACGGTATCGAGCGGGAAATACTCCTCGCCGACGATCTCGCCGCCATTGGCGCGCACCACCCGGCTCGCCGCCTTGTTCAGCAAATGGGGCCAGATGTAGTCGGCCGACGGCAGGTAGAATTTTTTCGCCCCGGTGCTCTTCATCAGCCATGGGATCAGGGGCTCGACCTGCTGCGCGGGCACAGGGCCCGTGCAGAAGATCAGGGGATCGTTTTCCTGTCCCTCATACTGTTCGGTGTAGATGTAGAGCGTCCTGCCGCGCACGACGGCCTCGCTCTTGATGGCCTGGCGGGTCGAGCTGTAGATGCCGCCGACGACCAGGTCGACCTTGTCGACGTCTATCAGTTTCGCGGTCCTTGTCTTGGCGACGCTGTCCGTGGTCTCGCCGTCCTCGATGACGACCTTCACCGGCCGGCCCAGAAGGCCACCCCTGGCGTTGATGTCGTCGACGAGCATGGTCGTGAGGTTTGCGTTGGCGATGCCCATGAAGGACAACGCGCCGGTGAGTTCGGCGACAAGGCCGATCTTGATGGGTTTCGGGTCCATTTCATTTCTCCGATCTTGGGGGCGTGGAGCGCGCGGCTGCCGGTAGCAGGCGGCGCGCGGCGCACGTCAGGCTTCGTAGTGGCCGAGCAGCATCGCCGCCTGCGGCTTGCCCATGTGGCCGGCTTCCTGCAGGATCGCCGGAACTTCGGGGTCCGACACGAAGTTCTTCCAGCCCTCGGCGTCCCAGTCGAAGATCGCCCAGATGCGGTCGGGCTCGCTGGGGTCGCGGAACACGGTTGCACCGTTCGAGCCGTGCAGCCGGCGCTTGTCGGCGCCCTTGGTCGAAAAGATGTGGATGAAGCGGTCAACGTCCGCCACCTTGGTCGTTGCGAGAAGCATTTGATTTTCCTCCTGTCGGTCGCGGCCATCATTGGTCCGTCGACAGGATCACGATGCGCGCTCCGGAGCGGGCGCACATGGGGTGGATTCCCTATGCCTGCTTTTCGCCCGGCCGGACAAGGCCATGCTCGACCGCGTAGAGTGCCGCGGCGGCGCGGGTGGCCACGCCGATCTTGGAATAGACGCTCTGGATGTGATGATCCGCGGTCTTGGGCGAGATATCCAGCTTCCGAGCCGTTTCCTTCGCCGTAAGCCCGGCGGCGATCAGGCGCAGCACCTCGATCTCACGTGGCGTCATTCCGGCCAGGGGCCGAGGCGGCGCCCGGCGCGACGGCTGCCCGGCGAAGGATAGCACGGCCTCGGCGGCGTCGGGGCAGATACAGCCCTCACGGATGGCGGCGCGCAACTGCATCGCAGCCGCCTCGCTGGACAGCGCCCTGCGGTGAGGACGTTCCTCTCGCGACGTCTGGAACGCTTCGGCAGCGGCCAGGATCCTCGCCGCCGGGGACAGGTCGGAGCCGCCGACCTTGCGGTGATACCCGGAGCCGTCCAGGCGTTCGTGATGGCGCAGGACGAGCGCTGCCATCGGCTCGCCCTGGCGACCGAACGAGGCCAGCGCCCGCTCGCCGTAATAAGCGTGCAATCGCGCCGCGTCGCGTTCGCGCACCGACAGCGGACCGTTGCGCATCCAGGTCGCCACCGGCACCACGAGTTCGCCGATGTCATGGATGCAGCCCGACCAGCGCAGCGCGCGGACCTCAGGGGCTGGCAGCCCCATCCGTTCCCCCGCACCCTCGGCCAGTTCCGCCACCATCCGCGAATGGCCGTACGTAAACGGCATGCGCATGTCGATCATGTCGGCGATGGCGAGGAACGCCTCGTCACAGGCGGCCTCGTCCAGCGTCGCCGGCGGTTCGGGCTCGAGCGCCAGGATCGTCTCGCGGTCCACCGTCGCGCCGATTCCCTGCATCAGCGTCGGCGCGTTGGCCGAGACGAGCCGGGCCAGTTCCGCCTCGTATGGGCCGTCGGCGCGGCTGGCGATGATTTCGGCCATTCCTTCGATACCAGCGGCATCGCTGAGCGCAATGGCATCCTGCGCCAGTGTGATCAGGCGCACGGCTGGCAAAACATCCTCGCCGCTCAACCCACGCGGCAGGCCCTTGCCGTCCCAACGTTCGTAAATCTGTCCAAGATTGCGTCGCACCTCCCCAGGCAGGCCCAGCCGCTCGCCGATCCGCTGTGCGACCTCGCAATGCGCGGTGAGCACTGGGCGGGCCACAGCAAGCGCCTGTGACATCGCGGCCTCGATCGCCTTGGCCTGCGCGTCAGGATCGAGATCGTAGTAGAGCCGCTTGAAGGCCTGCACGAAGACCCTGCCCAGCTCCGCACGGTTGCCCATGTCGAGACCGACAAGATCCTGACGGAGCGCGATTTCGTCGCCAAAGGCGGCGGACAGCAGGTCCGTATCCGCGTTGCAACCGACATAGCGGAGCATCGACTGGTGGTAGGCGTTGCGCCGATCTTGTTCTGAAAATCCCGCAAGATCGGCGATCCGCATCGCAAGCACGCAGGATTTCAGCGCGAAATCACGAGAATGGCCGGTGGCAAGGTCCGAAGCATAGGCGAGGACCATCATGAAGTCCGCCCGGCGGATCGAGACGTTTGGCATCGCCCACCTCCCAATGGCCCCACGTTAGCCCCGTGTACCGCCAACACCTAGGGAAAAGTCCTACGCCTGATGTACTATCCTTCGAGAAACAGATCGTCCGGCTGGTCAACCCCGGCCATCCACGACAGTCGATTTTCGCCCCTAATGCACCACCGCCCGCAGCCGCTCGCGCAACTCGCGCGGCGCCACATCGTACCGGCTCTTGAAGGCGCGGGAAAAATGCGCGCTCGAGTTGAAGCCGCAGGCGAACGCGATTTCGGAGATCGAGGCCGAGGCGCGGGCGGGGGACAGCAGCTCTTCCTTGCTGCGCTCCAGGCGGCGGTCCCAGACGAAGCGTTCGAGCGTCGCGCCTTCGCCTTCGAAGGCGCGGTGCAGATAGCGGCGCGAGCAACCCATGTGGCGGGCGATGTCTTCCGCCGACAGGCTGCTGCGCGCCAGGTTGGCGTCGATATAGGCGACGATGCGCTCGCGCAGGGCTTCGAGCGGCGAGCGGCGGAATTCGGGCGCCATGGGCTTGGCCTGGATCAGGCCGTTGACGAGCTGGACTAGGCTGTCGCCGACGCGCCGGCTGCCGGCCTCGTCCAGTCTGTGCGCCTCGCCGATCGCCATCTGCATCAGGCCGGAGACGATGTGGGTCAGGCTGTCGCCGTTGCCGGGCAGCGGCAGGGGCGCCGAGAGCCGGGCGAGCGTGTCATCGCCGAAGGTCGAGCGCGGCACCTGCAGGATGAGCTGGTCGACATCGCTGAGGTTCTGCAAGGAGTAGCTGCGCACCGGGTCATAGATGATTGCCGATTGCGGGCCGAGGTCGACGGCGATTTGCTGCTGCTCGAAGCGGCTGCGGCCCGAGAGCTGCATCAGGATTTTTATCGCGTCGGGGTCGAAGCTGCGCCAGAACAGCCGGTCGTTGAGCACCAGATGCGAATTGGCCTTGATCTCGGACAGCCGGCAGGCGCCGAGATTGACCGACACAAGTTGCGGGATCGACGGCACCGTGCCGCGCGGGAAGCGCTGCGTGATCGGGCCGAACAAAAGGCGTGATGTCGACAGGAAAGCCTCGCCATCGGCGATGCTGACATGATGGGCGTGCATGTGTTTCCTCCTCCAAACAAGCCTTCCCGTCTTGTCGCGGGTTTGCGGTCGGCAGGAACTTAACATGATAATTATCTCTGCCGCAACGGCAGATAGGCTGGAATGTCGTGCCGGCGGGACGGCTCGCTCAGCCGGCGCGTTTCCAGCAGGCGATGAAATGGCCTGATGCAACCTCCGTGGCCACCGGTTCGGCCTTGAGGCAGCCGGCGTCAGCCAAGGGGCAACGGCCGGCGAAGGCGCAGCCGCCGGGAGCAGCTTCGATGGCGACTTGGGCTTCGGCCAGGGTCGCGGCCTGCCCATCGTTGGAGGACGCCGCCAGCAGCATCTGCGTGTAGGGATGGTTGGGGCCGGCGAAGATCTGGTCGGAGGAGCCGGTCTCGACCAGGCGGCCGCGATAGAGCACGCCGATCCGGTCGGCCATGTAGCGCACGACCCGCAGATCATGGCTGATGAAGAGGTAGGCGGTGTCCTTGCTCTTCTGCAAATCGTTGAGCAGGTTGAGCACCGTCGCCTGCACCGAGACATCGAGCGCCGAGGTCGGCTCGTCCAGCACGACGAGCCTCGGCAGGCCGGCGAAGGCGCGTGCGATGGCCGTGCGTTGGCGCTGGCCGCCGGAGAGCGTGCCGGGCTTCTGTTCCGCCGTGCTGCGGGCGAGGCGGACCGAGGCGAGCAGATCGCCGACGCGCTGCGGCACCGCCCGGCGGGGCAGGCCGGCCAGCCGGCGCAGCGGACGGCCAAGGATGTGGCTGATGCGCTGGCGTGGGTTGAGCGTGCGGTCGGGCGACTGGAACACCATCTGCACATCGCGCCGCTCGCTCGCCTGGCGCCGTTCGACCAGCGGCGCCACGGTCCTACCGAACAGTTCGACGGTGCCCGCCGTCGGCGGCTGCAGTCCGGTGACGATGCGGGCCAGCGTCGACTTGCCGGAACCGGACTCGCCGATCAGGCCAAAAGTCTCGCCGCTGGCGATGTCGAGGTCGATGCCGTGCAGCACCGGCTGGCCGCCGAAGGACTGCTTGATGCCCCGGCACGAGACGGCGATTTCGCGTTGCGGTGCCGGCAGGGCGGTGTCCTCGCTTTCCCCGGCGGGCGCGTCCGAAGCGAGGTCGATGGGGCTCGCATCCTCGGCCAGCCTGCCGTCGCGCTTGGTGCGGTTAAGCGTTGGAATGGCCGCGACCAGCGCCCGTGTATAGGCGTGACGCGGATTGTCGAACACTTCCCCTGCGGCTCCGGTTTCGACAATCGAGCCCGCCTGCATCACCGAAACCCGGTCGCAGGAGCGGCGGATCAGGTTGATGTCGTGGCTGATCAGCAGGATGCTGGTGCGGTGCTCGCGGCGCAAATCGTCGAGGATGGCGATGATCTCGGACTGCACGCTGGCGTCGAGCGCCGTGGTCGGTTCGTCCATCACCAGCAGCGACGGGTCGAGCGCGATGGCAATAGCGATGTTGGCGCGTTGCTGCATGCCGCCCGAAAGCTCGTGCGGATAAAGCTGCAGCACCCGCTCCGGATTGGCGACGCGGACGCGGCCGAGCAGCTGGGCCGCGCGGCCAAGCGCTTCTTCGTGATGCATCGGGCGGTGGCGCAGGATGGTCTCGGTGATCTGTCCGCCAATGGTCATGCTCGGGTTCAGCGCCGAGCCCGGATGCTGATAGACGGCGGCGATGCGGTCGCCGCGCAGCCGGCGCAGTTCGTTGGTGGAGAGGTCTCGGATCTCGCGGTTTTCGAACGCCAGTTGCGAAGCTTCGACGCGGGCATGCTTTGGCAGATAGCGCAGCACCGCCAGCGCCACCGAGCTCTTGCCCGAACCGGATTCGCCAACCAGACCGAGCGCTTCGCCCTGGCCGATCCTCAGGGATATGTCATCGACCGCGCGATGGATGTGCCTAGCTCCGCGATAGGAAACGGAGAGGTGCTCGACGTTTAGAACCGAAGACATGGGAGGACCGGAAACCACTTTCTGCGCGCGCGGCGATCAGGGGCAATCGCTTCCGCTTTGGTAGGGAACAATCTCTATAAAATTACTCGAATTAAGTTTCAGCGCAATCTAACTTTCGAGAACAGGACGATTTTCGGGGCACGGCTACACGCCGCCGCGCCGGTGGTTTTCCGCGTGCAAAGGAAGGAACTTAGATGTCGCACATGATCCTCAGCGCGTTCTTCTTCAACCCGCAGGGCGACCACCGCATGTCATGGCGCCATCCGCGCGCGCCGGGCCGCGAGGTGCTCGATTTCGACTATTATCGCGAGCTGGTGCAAGCGGCGGAACGGGCCAGGATCGACACCATCTTCGTCGCCGACCACGTGTCGATCTGGGATTCGGTCAAGAGCGGCGTCGCGCATTACGCCAATGCCCGCCTCGAACCGCTGACGCTGTTGTCGGCGCTGGCCAGCGTGACCAAGCATATCGGCCTGATCACCACGGCGTCGAGCTCCTACAGCGAGCCCTACAATGTCGCGCGCATGTTCGCCTCGCTCGATCATATCAGCAAGGGCAGGGCGTCGTGGAACGTCGTCACCTCGGCGATGGATGAGGAGGCACGCAATTTCGGCCGCGACGGCAACATCGAACATGCCTTCCGCTATGAGCGGGCCGGCGAATTCCTCGATATCGTCAAGGCGCTGTGGGACAGCTGGGAAGACGAGTCGCTGCTCATCAACAAGGAGACGGGCTATTTCGCCGACCCCGACAAGGTCCATCCGATCGACCACAAGGGCAAGCATTTCAAGGTGCGCGGGCCGCTCAACGTGTCGCGGCCACCGCAGGGCCATCCGCTGATCGTCCAGGCCGGCTCGTCGGAGGACGGCAAGAATTTCGCCACCGCCCAGGCGGATGCGCATTTCGCCATCTACAGCACCAGGGAAGACGGCATCAAATACCGCCAGGACATCAATGAGCGGCTGGCCCGCCATGGCCGGCGGCCGGAGAGCTTCAAGATCCTGCCAGGCATCTTGCCGATCGTTGCCGCCTCCGAAGCCGAAGGCCGCGACAAGCAGGAGTATCTGCAGAGCCTGCTTCCCGATCAGGTCGGCATCGACCTTCTGTCGAGCTGGAGCGGCATCGATCTTTCGGCCTATCCGCCTGACGGGCCGCTGCCGCCGCTGCCGGACGAGAGCACCTTCAATGGCGGCCGCACCTCGCTCAACCGCGTCAAGCAATGGTCGAAGCAGAATCTCAGCCTGCGCGACATTGCCCGCAAGCTTGCCAACAGCGGCTCGGTGCCGACGGTTGCCGGCACGCCGAAGCAGATCGCCGACCAGCTCGAAGACTGGTTCGTCGCGGGCGCGGCCGACGGCTTCAACCTGATGTTCCCGCTGTTGCCCGAGGATTGGGTGAATTTCGCCGAGCAGGTGGTGCCCGAACTGCAGCGGCGCGGCCTGGTCCCGACCGAATATGCGCCGGGCACATTGCGCGACCGTTTTGGCCTTGCCCGCCCCGCCAACCGTTTCGCCGAGCAGCGCGCCAATTCGCGCGCCGTGTCCTGAGGGGATCGCCATGACCGCCGCGCCAAACCTTCAACCCCGCGAAGCCACCGCTCCACGTCTCGTCAATGTCCTGCACAGCCCCAAGCGCATCCGTGTCAAGTTTGGCGGCCGCACCATTGCCGACAGCCGCAACGTGCTGGTGCTGCGCTCCAACCACTTCCTGCCGGTCTATTTCTTCCCGCCATCCGCGGTCGATCCGTCGGTGCTGAAACCCTCGCTGCATCGCGAGCCGCACACGGTTGGCGGCGAGACCGCCTATTGGGACATCGACAGCGGCGACAGGCGCGCCGCCAATGCGGCGTGGTCGTTCACATCACCCCCGGATGAAAATCTGGCGCCGCTCGCCGGCCGCATCGCCTTCACCTGGAAGGCGGTCGACCAGTGGTTCGAGGAGGAAGAGGAAGTCTTCGTCCACGCCCGCGATCCCTATGCGCGCATCGATGTGCTGCAGAGTTCGAGCCATGTGCAGGTCTGGTTCGACGGCGACATCATCGCCGACAGCCAGCGCCCGGTGCTGTTGTTCGAAACCCATCTGCCGACGCGGTTCTACCTGCCTGCGGAGGATGTCCGTCTGGAGCGGCTGACGGCGTCCAATTCGACGACGCGATGTCCCTACAAGGGGATCGCCTCGTACTGGTCGGGTCTTTTGAAAGACGGTTCGATCCGGCCCGACATCGCCTGGAGCTACCGCGACCCGATCGACGAAATGCCTAGGATCAAAGGCCTGATCGCCTTCTATCCGCAAGCGGTCGACCGCATCCATCTCGACGGCCAGCCGGCCTGACGGCGGCTTTTTCTCCGATCTTCATTTTCACCAGAATTTACAAGAGGCACACAATGACGAAACGTTCCGACATCGATTTGCTGCGCAGCCAGTCCGGCGACATCTGGAATGTCGCGGTCGACGAATATGCGCAGGGTTTCCTCAAGCGCCGCGACCTCTTGAAATACGCCGCACTTCTCGGCCTCACCGGCTTTGCCGCCTCGCAGGGGCTGTTTACATCAGGCGCGCGTGCGGCGACTGCCGGTGGCACTGTCCGTGTCGGTCTCGGCCAGCCGACCAAGGCGATCGATCCCGTCACCATCACCGATCCGGCCAGCATCGGCGTCATCAGCCAGGTCGGCGAATATCTGATCCTCGACGATCCCAAGGACGGGTTGCAGCCGAAGCTTGCGCTGTCCTGGGAAGCCGACGAGACGGCCAAGCGCTGGACGTTCAAGCTGCGGCCTGGCGTGAAGTTCCACGATGGCCGCAGCGTGACCGCCAAGGACGTGGTGGCGAGCTTCGAACGGCTGGTCGATCCGGCCAGCGGCTCGTCGGCTCTGTCGGCCTACAAGGGCATTCTCTCCAAGGGCGGCGCCAAGGTCGTCGACGACGAGACGGTCGCCTTCGATCTCGACCAGTCGAACAGCAATTTTCCGTTCTACGTTTCCTCCGACGTCTACAACGCCGTCATCGTGCCGGCCGACTATGCCGGCGATTTCGAGAAGACTTTCAACGGCACAGGCCCGTTCAAGCTGGAGTCCTTCCGTCCCAAGCAAGGCGCCAGCTTCGTGCGCAACCCGGACTATTGGGGCGACAAGGCGCTGCCCGACCGCGTCGAGATCAAGTTCTTCGACGACGAGCAGGCGCAGGTGCTGGCGCTGCAGGCCGGCCAGCTCGACGTCATCCCCAGCACGACGCGGCTGGAACTGGCGATCGAAGGCAATCCCAATTTCAAGCTGCTCAGCGTGCAGGCCAGTTCGCATGATCCGGCGCACCTGCGAACCGACCAGGCGCCGTTCACCGACAAGCGCGTCCGCCGCGCGCTGGCGCTGACCATCGACCGCGAGGCCGTGGTCAAGGGCCTGCTCAAGGGCCGCGCCATCGTCGGCAACGACACGCCGTTCGCGCCGATCTTCCCCTCGGCCGATCCGGCGGTGCCGCAGCGCAAGCAGGACATTGCCGAGGCCAAGCGGCTGCTTGGCGAGGCCGGCGTGCCCAACGGCTTCGAGGTGACGCTGACCACCGAGCGCGCCTACGACATTCCCGACTATGCCGTGATCATCCAGAACTTCGCCAAGAAGGCCGGCATCGACATCAAGCTCAACGTGCTCCCGCAGGATGCCTATTACGGCTCGGCGACATTCGGCAGCTCACCATGGCTGGACTCCAATCTCGGCATCACCGATTTCGGCCATCGAGGCACGCCCGACATCTTCCTCAACGCGACGCTGAAGAGCTCGGGCGCCTGGAACGCGGCGCATTTCAAAAACCCCGACTATGACGCGCTGCTCATCGAGTACGGCAAGGCGCGTGACCTGCAGGCGCAGCGCCTTGCCGCCGGCAAGATCCAGACGCTGCTGCTCGACGAGACGCCGCTGATCATCAGCTATTTCTCGCAGTACAGCCGCATCGTTTCCTCGAAGGTCGAAGGCGTGCGCTTCACCGCGATCTCGCATCTGCTGCTCGACAAAGTGTCGTTCGTTTGAGCGGCATCGCCTCGATCGCGATCGTCCGGCCTCTGGCGGCACGCGCGGGTTCGCTGCTGCTGACGCTGTGGCTGGTCAGCGCGCTGGTCTTCCTCGCCGGGCAGGTGCTGCCCGGCGATGTCGGCCGCGTCATGCTTGGCCCGTTCGCCGATGCGCAGGCGGTCGCCGAACTCAACCGCAAGCTCGGCACCGACCAGCCGATCCTTGCCCAGTATTGGCACTGGTTCAGCCGGGCGATCACGGGTGACTTCGGCGACTCGCTGTCGATGCGCGCGCCGGTGGCGCCGTTCGTCCTGTCGAGCATCAAGAATTCTGCCGCACTGGCCGGCGTCGTGCTGCTTTTCCTGGTGCCGATCGGCATCGGCGCCGGCGTCGTCGCGGGCCTGCGCTCGGGCAGCCTTGCCGACAGGCTGATCGTGCTGACCGGTGTCTCGCTCTCGATCGTGCCGGACTTCGTCTCCGGCCTTTTGTTGCTGATGGTCTTCGGCCTGTGGCTGGCCTGGTTTCCGATCTCGGGGGCGGCGCCGGATGGAGCCGGTTTCTGGACGAGCAGCTATCACCTCATCCTGCCGGCGCTGCCGCTGGTGCTGAACCTAATCGGCTATGTCGCGCGCATGACCAGGGCAGGGGTGATCGAGGCGCGCGGCGCGGACTATACGCGCACCGCCATCCTCAAGGGCCTCAGCCCCGCGCAGGTGTTGTTCAAGCATGTGCTGCGCAACGCGCTGGTGCCGACGGTGGCGGTCATCGCCACCCAGAGCGGCTTCCTGCTCGGCGGCCTGGTGGTGATCGAGGCGCTGTTCGGCATCCAGGGGCTCGGTAATCTGGTGCTGAGTGCCGCCAAGGCACGCGACTTTCCGATGCTGGAGGCCGGTGTGCTGGTGATGGCTGCGATTTTCGTCTCGACAGCGGCGATCGGCGATCTGCTGCAGGCACTGCTCGATCCGCGCCAGCGCCGGCGCAACGCGCCATGACCGATCTCGTCCAGTCTCCCGTGCGCGGCGACATCAGGCTCTCCTGGCTCGGCCGGTTGCGTGGTCTTCTGCCCGACGTGGCGCCGTCGACCGTGATCGGCTCAGTGGTGCTGCTGTTCTGGGTCGCCTGCGCGGTGTTCGGCGCGCAATTCGCGCCGTTCGACCCTTATGCCGAGGATTTCCTCTCGATGATGACGGCGCCCGACGCGGTGCACTGGTTCGGCACAGATCAATTGGGGCGCGACGTGCTTTCGCGCATCGTCGTCGGCTCGCGCGACATCCTGCTGGTGGCGCCGCTGGCGACGCTGGCGGGTGTCACGGCCGGCAGCGTCATCGGCCTGGTGCTCGGTACCTTCGGCGGCCTGGTCGACGCCGTCGGCGCGCGGCTGCTCGATGCCGTCATGTCGCTGCCCTTCATCGTGCTGGTGACGATGGCGCTGGTGGCGATCGGCCCCTCCAACCTCACCGTCATCCTGGTGATCGGCCTTGCCTATGCGCCGCTGGTGGCGCGCACCGTGCGCACCGCCGCGCGCGAACAGCGCGAGCGCGACTATGTCAGCGCTGCCCGGCTCGCCGGCGAGGGCCGGCTGGCGATCATGTTCCTGGAGATCCTGCCCAATGTCCGGGAAACCATCCTGATTGAGCTCATCACGCGGCTCGGCTATGCCTTCTTCTCGATCGCGACGCTGAGCTTCCTCGGCCTTGGCATCCAGCCGCCATCGGCCGACTGGGGCTTGGCGATCGCCGACGGCTATGGCTTCTTGACCGGCGGCAAATGGTGGGTGGTGGTGTTCAATTCAGCCGCGATCATCTCGCTGGTGATGGCCACCAACCTCATTGCGCAAGGGATCGGGGCGTTCGAGAACAGCGATAAGTGAGAGCTTAGTCGAGCAGACCCTGGATGGTGGCCGCAACGGCTTGCGGGGCGTAGGGCTTGGGCAGGAAGACGCCGCCGCTCGGCATGGCGTCCGCCGCCGGCTGGCGCTTGCCCGAGGTGATGATGATCTTGACCGGCGGCCAGCGGTCGCGCACGGCGGCGGACAGGCGCAGGCCATCCATCGAACCCGGCATGTCGATGTCGGTGAACAGGATGGTGATGTCCTGACGGGCCTCCAGAATACGGATCGCCTGGTCGGCATTGCTCGCCTCAAGCACGTGGTATCCCGCCTCGCGCAGCTCGTCGGCGATGGCGAATAACAGGAACGCTTCGTCTTCGACGACAAGGACGGTGACGAGGCTCTGAGTGGTCATGGCACGCCCTATGTAGTCAGTAAGGTGCTGTCGGCAATTGGGGTGCCGGTGCGTTCAGCACGCATTCGACGCCGTCGGGGTGGTAGTCGATCTGCACCGTGCCGCCGAAATCGGTGCCGAAGACGCGTTCGATCAGGAAGCGGCCGAAGCCGCGCCGGCTGGGCGGCGTTACCGGTGGGCCGCCGCTTTCGCGCCAGCGCCAGAACAGCCGCTTTTCGCCTGATGCCTCGGCCGATGGCTGCAGCGACCATTCGATCGACACCTTGCCTTCCCCTGTCGACAGGGCGCCGTATTTCAGCGCGTTGGTGGCCAGTTCGTTGACGGCGAGCGCCAGCGTCAGCGCCATCTTGGGATTGATCGGCAGCGCCGGGCCGGAAATCGAAATCTGTTCGAGCGGGAAGGTGGCGATGGTGTTGTCGACCACCTCGCGGATCGAAGCGCTGGTCCAGCGGGTCTTGTTCAGGATGTCGTGCGCGTTGGCGAGCGCCCGCAGACGCTCGTTGAAGGTGGCGCTCGCGGTGGCGATGTCGGTGTTGCGCAAGGTTTGAGAAGCGATGGCCGCAACCATCGCCAGTATGTTCTTGATGCGATGTTCGAGCTCGTGGGTCAGCAGTTCCTGCCGCGCCTGCGCCTCGCGCCGGTCGGTGACGTCCTGCATGACGCCGAACATTTTGACCGGCTTGCCGGTCTCGTCATGGACGAAATCGATGTGGCGCGACAGCCAGCGCAATTCGCCCGTATCGGGCCGCCGGATGCGGTATTCCACGGCAGGCACGGCGGTGCCATTTTCACGCGTTTCCTGGTTGGAGCGGATATCCTTGTCGTCGGGAATGACGATGTCTTCCAGCACACTGATGTGCACGCTGTCGCGCGGCGACAGCCCCCAGAGACCCCAAAAACCCTCGGATCCGACCACGATTCCGCTGGCGATGTCGAGTTCGAGGGCCGCAATGCCGGCTGCACTCTGCGACAGCTGCAAGCGGCGCTCGCTCTGCAGCAGGGCCTGCGCCACCTGCTTCTGGTCGTCGATATCGGTGTTGGTGCCGATCCAGCGCAGGATGACGCCATCGGCATCGCGGATCGGGACGGCGCGCGCAATGAACCAGCGATAGATGCCGTCATGCCGGCGCAGCCGGAACTCGGTCTCGTAGAATGTGCCGGCGGCGGCTGTTTGTTGCCACTTTTCCGAGGCCGCGACGATGTCGTCGGGATGCACGATGTCGGCCCAGCCAACACCGTCAAGCGCGCCTGGCTTGGAACCGGAATAATCGTAGACGCGCGGGTTGAACCAGTCGAGCAGCCCGTCCGGCGCCGCCGTCCAGACGTGGTTGGGCATCGCCTCGGCGAAGGTGCGGAACTGCATCTCGCTCTGGCGCAGCGCCTGTTCGGCAAGCAGGCGGTCGGTGACGTCGACACCCTGGACGAAGATGCCGAACACTTCGCCCATGGGATTGCGCACCGGCTGGTAGACGAGGTCGATGAAACGCTCTTCCGTCGGTGCGCCGGGCGTTCGCTGCAACTCCGCCTTCAGGGCGTAGCCGATGAATGCCTCACCGGAGGTGAACACATGGTCGAGCAGTTCGAAGAAGCCTTGACCTTCGACTTCGGGCAAGGCCTGGCGGACCGGCAAGCCGATCACATCGCGGTGGCCGACCAGTTGCATGTAGGCGGCATTGGTCAGCTCGAACACATGCTGCGGGCCGGACATCACGGCCATGAAGCCCGGCGCCTGTTCGAACATCTGGCGCTGGCGGTCCCGCTCGCTGACGCGCCAGCGCTCGGCGGCGACCTTGGCGGTCGTTTCGATGACGATGGCGATGACGCCGGCCGGTTCGCCGCTTTCGTCGAGCACCGGCGAATAGTCGAGATCGAGCCACACCTGTTCGGGTTTGCCGGTGCGGTTCAGCGTCAGCACCTGCTCGCGATAGGCAAGCGTGCCGCCACCCAGGCAGACCTTCATGATGTTGTCGTTGAAGTCGGCGACCTCCGGCCAGCCTTCGCGCACTTTCGAGCCGAGCAATTGCGGATGGCGGCCGCCGGCGAATTCCGAATAGCCGTCATTGTAGATCATGACGCCGTCCTCACCCCACAGCATGACGATCGGCACATTGGAGCGCAGGATCAGCGAGATCGCCGTCTTCAGGCTCTGCGGCCAGACCTCGATCGGCCCGATCGAGGTCGAGGCCCAGTCGAACGCCGCTATCAGGCAGCCGAGCTCTCCGCCGCCGGCGAGGAAGGCATGACGACGATCTTCTATCGCAGTGGTTGCTGGCATGGCGTCTCGTGGATCGGTCGGCGTTTGTTCGAGTTTCGTCTGGCCGCCGCTAATGTCTCAGGCGCCGTGCGCCCCCGACGGACCGTCGGCCGGCACAACCCAAATGGGCTTCGCGCCACCCGCGCGCTGCCGAACTTTCCCGCATTCAATGAGATTGTGATCATGCATGCCCCGACGTTCAAAACCCGGGACTGGCCGATCGGTTCCCGATGCTCGAGAATTTTCCCCTGGATACCGGGCTTGGCCACGCAATGGTCGGCTATTCGATCGAATTTCTTTGCAAGCCGTTAATTCGGCCATGCTGTTGATAAGCGGCTTCTAATGCATGTCGACCGAAACTGCGCAGCGGTTTTGGAACAACGGCATGCGCGAAACTGATTGGTTTGGCGCGGGGTACGCAATGACCAAGAATCTCGGCAACGCACGCTATATGCCGCCCAAGGACACAAAAGCTTCCTTCTTCAGCAAGGCCGCGCCGGCGCTGTTTCCACTCGTCGTGGCGGCGCTGGGCTACATGATCGGCAGGCAGTTCTTCGGCATATAGGTTCCGACACCTGAGCCGAAGGCATCAGGCACTGATTTCGGCTGTTGCCTCCTCGGCGCCGGCTTCGGCCCGCTTGACGCGTTCGCTGGCCAGAAGCACCACCGGACAGGCGACGGCAGCAAGTACAGCCGTAGCGGTGTCGCCAAAGAACAGCTCTTCGCCCGGGCGTTGCGTGACGCCCATCACCACCATCGTGACGCCCTTGGCCGCCTCTCTGGCGATCGCCCTGTCCGGTGTGGCGCGGGTGCGGATCGCAGTGTCGACAGCTACGCCATAGCGGTCGGCGAGATCGGCGACTTCCTTCAATACGGCTTCCTCGCGGCGATGCGAGACCGAGCCCGGCTGGCTGCCTTGCCTCGCCTGCGAGACATAGAGAACCTTGACGCGCGCCCTATGCGGCCGCGCCAGCGCCAGAGCGAAATCGGCGGCGCGGCGCGCGACCGCTGTGCCGTTGACGGGAACCAGTATGATGGTTCCGGCGCGCAGCACCGGCATCTTGCCGGTGGATTTGGCACCGTTCAGCACCAGGCACAGCGGGCCGTCGAAACCACTGGTGATATCGTTCAGCGTGCCGCTGAACGTGGCATTGTCGGTCAGCGCATTCTCTAGCCCAACCAGCAAGAGGCCGTATCCCTTGCGGGCTTCCGTGGCGATCGTCTCGGCGGTAGCCTCGATCTCGGTGCGGGCGGTAAGGTGGACCTTGTCGACGGGCGTATCCTCGGCCTTGCTGACGGCCCTGGCGCTTCTGGCCGCCCCCTTCTTGACCTGTTGCGAGGTCCGCTCCGGACCCTTATCGCGGGTAGCGACGGGCAGTTCCCCGCCCTCGAGGTGGAGAAGCGTCGTCGGCATGCCGCTGCCGCCGCCGACCAGCCCTGCCAGATAGGCAGTGAACTTGCCGACCGGACCGTCGTCGACCAACAGCAGCAGCCGTTCCAGCTTCGAGATGAAGCCGCGCTCGTCGAGCAGTTCGCGGTCGACGCGCTGCTTCTCGGTATCGTTGACAGGCAGGCGGCCAAGTGCCCAACGCAGCATCGGCGGCATGGCAAGCGTGGTGATGACGGCCATAGTGACGATCATCGTGAACAGGTTGTGGGACAGGATGTTCATCGACAGGCCGATGCTGGCGACGATGACCTCGGTCGACCCGCGCGCGTTCATGGCGCTGCCGACGGCGGTTGCCTCCTTCAGCGACATGCCGGCGATCCTGCCGCCGAGGAAGGCGCCGCCGAACTTGCCGATGCTGGCAATGGCCACCAGCGCCAGCGTCAGCAATGCCAGTGTTGGGTCGGTGAGCACGGTGAGGTCGGCGGACAGGCCGGCCATGCCGAAGAACACCGGCATGAACAGTGCCGTGATGACGCCGCGCAGTTGGCTCTCGATATGGTCGGACAGGATCGGCGATTCCCCGACCAGAATGCCGGCGACGAAGGCGCCGAGCACCGTGTGGACGCCGATCAGGTTGGTGATCAGGGCCATCACGGCCATGATGATGAGGATGACTGTGATGACAGCGTATTCGCTGCGGAAAGAGTCGTTGCTCCAGCGGATCAGGGTGAAGACAAGGCGGCGGCCGATGGTGAAGGAAAACACCATGAACAGCGCCACCTCGGTCACGGTGGTGATGAGCGGCAGAACCTGCAGGCTGCCATTGGTGGCGATGCCAAAGGTGACGGCGATGATCAGCCAGCCGATCGTGTCCTCGATGATCGCCGAGGAGATGATGACCTGACCGAGATTGCGGCGCATGAAGTTCATCTCGCGCACCACCATGGCGACGATCTTGACCGAGGAAATCGACAGCGCCGTGCCGAGGAACAGTCCGGCGACGACGCGCTGCGTCGGGTCGGGCAGCAAGGAGTCCGGCAGGAACTGTGACAGCGCGAAGCCGCAGACAAAGGGTACGACGACGCCGGTGATCGAGATCGAAAAACAGGCAGCCCCCACACGGCGCACCAGGCGCAGGTCCGTCTCCATGCCGGTCAAGAGCAGGAGCAGCAGGATGCCGAGCTGGGACACGGCATCGATCATGCCCTTTTGCGCCGGATCGCTGGAGAAGATCAGGTGCTGCGCGTCAGGCCATATCCAGCCGAACAGCGACGGGCCGAGCAGGATGCCGCCAATCAGCTGGCCCATGATCGCCGGCTGGCCGTAGCGCTGGAAGACTTCGCCGAGGCCGCGGCCAACCAAGAGGAGAAGCACGATCTCGGCGACGAACAGGCCTTCGGCCGAGCCGCCCATGCCCGAGGCGTGCGCGGGCGTCTGGGCGGCGAAGGCGCGGCTTGCCGGCGCCAGAACAAGAGCAGCCAGCACGAGAGTGGCCGCGATACGGCCTGACGTCGTTGCCGATTGCCGGTTCATGGGTTCCCTCAAGCGTCGCGGCGGACTGATCATGACAACGCACGGCCAGCATTTGCGTTGCAGCCGCTGGTTGCCCGAATTCCAAGTCGATCATCGAGGTCAGACGTGGACGTCGCCGAACGCGAGTTCGCCGTCGTCGCCCGCCGAAAAAAGGACGATGGCGAGCAGTCCGACGTAGAATGCGGCCACGATCGCCACGATCGCGACGCCTGGAATCGGACCAAGGGCGGCCCCGTCGATCGCCTCGCGCAGCGAGCCGACGAACCCGGTCCTGATACCCACGGTTTGCAGGCTGGGTGTCGATATCTTCAGCACCCATGCCAGCAGCAGAATGAGGAAGAGATAGATGTAATTGCGGCGCAGGCGCCGCGCCAAGGCGACACGCTGTGACAGCAGGAATTTTGGAGCGCGCAGGCCTTCGCCGACAATGAGCAGCCAATCCGAGGCAAAGTCGGGCTGCGGGGAAAAGATCTGCGCGAAATAGTGGCGCTCGAACTGGCGCACGCGCGCCCGGTAGAAGTCGAAGAAGCGGTAGCGGCGTGCCTCGATCCACAGCAGCAGCAGGATCAACAGCATGGCGAACAGCAACACGCCATGATGCGCGCTGGCCGTCGACAGCGACACCGAGAGCATTGCCGCCACCACGGTGATCGCCCAGTTGGTCGTCCTGTCGAGCCGATCACGCCAGCCGGCCATGCGCGCGATCTCGGCGCGGTGGAAATGCGACAGCGTGTTCACACGCTCCGTCGATGAAAGGACGGGACCCGCGGGCGTCGCCGACGCATCGTTCATGGAATCCTCCGGCAAGGATTAGAACAGTTTGCCGGCAACATCGTTCCCCGGCGGCCGCTGTATCGATGCGAGGCGATTCGCCGGTTGGCGCGATCCGGAAGGGTTCTGTTCCGGCGAAGGCGCCATCGCCGCAATCTTGGGTAGGCCCGCCGCCCGATGGCCAGAATAGTCCGCATCTGTCCTGGTGTGCCGATCGCAAGGGATGCACTGGCGCTGCAGGCCGGCATCGATCTCGCCATCGGCCAGGCAGCCGGCTCGGCTTCACCTATGACGGCCAGTTCGCTTCGGGCGCCATGGAAAACGCCTTCAAGGCCAGTTTCTCGACGCGATTATGAGGGAGGCGAGAGGCACCGCCGTTTGCTTGGCGGGAATCCCGGCAATTCGTTCCGGGAGTCAGTGGAGCAAGATTTCCCGTCGGATTCTATTCCAGTGGAATTTTCCGCCGCGCAAGTCAAAGTGGCAATTTTACTCTCTCAACTTGCGCGCCGTTTCTGGTTGTTGGATAGTGATGGCTAACGAACTGGGGGGTTCGAGTGGAAATCAGGCGGATCGTCAGGAGCCTGCTGGCCCTGACTGCTGGGACCATCGTCGTTTGCCTCGCAACGGTGGCGCTGATTTTCACTGTCCATGCGCATTCAATCGCCCGGGCAGCACGCGCGCGCAGGACGTCTGTTGCCCTTCGCAGGACGGCATCAAGGATGAGTTGTGCCACTGGCGCTGCGCCAACCGGGCACCAATGACGCGGCAAGCAGAAGCGGCGCCGAGCAGTGTGCCGTGGTGAATGGGCAGGAGTGACACGCAGCGAAAGGCTGTTGAGAGGAGGGGACATGAGCAGGAACATCGTCGTCTTTGCCGACGGCACCGGCAACAGCGCCGCCAAGGCGTTCAAGACCAATGTCTGGCGCCTGTACCAGGCGCTCGATCTGACCGGCGCCGACCAGATCGCCGTGTTCAGCGACGGCGTCGGCACCTCGCAATTCAAGCCGTTCGAGATCATCGGCCTGGCGCTCGGTTTCGGCGTCAAGCGCCGCGTGCTGGCGCTCTACAAGTTCCTGTGCCTGAACTATGAGCCGGGCGACAAGATCTTCGCCTTCGGCTTCAGCCGCGGCGCCTTCACTATCCGCGTGCTGGTCGGCATGATCGCCAGGGAGGGATTGGTCGACTTCAAGTCGGAAGAGGAACTCGACCGCAATGCCCTCGCGGCCTATCGGGCGTATCGGCCGAAGGCTTTCGGTTCAAAATTGCCCTGGGTGGTATTCGCCCGTTTCGTGCGCGACCGGGCGGTCGACCTGTGGAATGAAATCACCGGAAGCCGTACTTACAAGCAAGTGCAACCGCAGGCACCGGCCCCCCGTTCAGCCAGCAAGATCCGCATCGCCTTCGTCGGCGTCTGGGACACCGTCTCCGCCTATGGCCTGCCGGTCGATGAATTGACCAAGGCGGTGAACAAATGGGTTTGGCCGATGACCTTCGAGAAGAGGGGCCTTCTCGATGCCGTGGATTGCGCCCGGCAGGCCTTCAGCATCGACGACGAGCGGCGCACATTCTTCCCGATCCCATGGAACGAGCCCGCTCCGACACTGGATGCGGCTGTCCTGGAGGGGGCCGACGTGGCCGATCCCCGCCTGCTGCAAGTCTGGTTCGCCGGCTGCCATGCCAATGTCGGCGGCGGCTATCCCGACGACAGGCTTGCCCATATCCCCTTGTGTTGGATGATCGGCGAGGCCGCCGAGCAAGGGCTGAAACTCAAGAAAGATATGGTCGCCGACTACTGGGACTATGCGTCGGAAGCCGGGCGCATCTATGATTCCCGCTCCGGCGTCAGCGTTTTCTATCGCTACCATCCGCGCGACGCCAAGCAGTTGATGGGCCCAGGCGTGAAGCCGCTGGTCGACGCCAGCGTCATCATGCGTATGGCGAAGGGAAGCGACGATTACGCGCCGATCGCGTTGCCGGAGCATATTGAGGTGCTGTCACCGTTGGGTGCGCGGGTGCCCTTCACAGGCCTGCCTGACGAAGACTGGGTGACGATGCGCAAGGCCGCCGTCACCGATAAATTGCCGCTTCCGGCCGGGCGCAAACGCAATTTGGCCAGCATGGACAAGAAATTCCGTGAAGCGCTGGCCGTGCTTCAGGACAACAGTGTCGGCAGCCGCACGCAGCATGCCGCCGACCGCCTGGAACTCATGCGGCTGATGCGGGACACAGTGTGGTGGCGCCGGGGACTCTACTATGCCCTGTTGTCGATCGCCGTGCTGTTCCTGGCGTTTCCGCTGCTGGCCGGCTATGTCACGCTCGATGTCACCGGACGGCTCGATCAGTCCGCGGCCGGCCTGGTCGGGCCTGTGATCGGACTGGTCAGCGGCTTCCTGCCCGGCATCGCGGCGCCATGGGTGGACGCCATGGCAAAGCATTCGATCCTGGCGGCGGGACTGGGCCTCGTGCTCGGTGTTCTCCTGTGGGTCAACGGGCTGTTGCGCACGCGCATCAACGACCGGGCGCGATCGGCCTGGAACGTCGCGATCGATCGCACTGCGGCCGTGCTGCAATCGAACCGGTCCGATGCGCACCGGCGCACCACGCTGATCGGGACGATCGTGCTCGGCTTCGGCGCCCTGGCGCTGGGGCTGGCCAAAAATTATGCGGCGGGCCTGTTCGCCATCGGTTTCATCGGCTGTCTTGCCACCTATGTCGTGCTCAGCCGGCGCGGGCCGCGCACTGACGCACCGCCGACGCCCATCTCGCTGCGTGTGGCACGGGCCATCCGCACCAACAGCTTCGCCAATTCGGTCTACGAACATTTGCGGGAATACGTGCTGCCGGCGGTGTTCCTGGCCCTGTCGGCGGGTCTGCTGCTGTTTGCGGCCAACAAGGCCACGTTCGAGGTCGCCGATTCGATGGGCACCTTCTGCGCCGAGCCGGCCTCCGCGAACCCGACCGGCGCCGAGAGGTTGACGGGAACACCTTACGTCCTCAACACCGCCGATATGTGCGGCGATAGTGGCAACTGGCTACAGGAAGGTGTTCGCTACAAGGTCGAAATCTCCATCACCGATGCGTGGAAGGACGGGGCCTTGTGCGCCGATACGCGTGGCGTCCAGGAAAGCAGCGTGGCGCACTATGTGGCAACGCTGATGAAGCGCTGGTGGGCAGAGCCTTATTTCAAGCCCATCGCGCGTGTTGGCCGGTTCGGCAATGACGAATATGCCCTCAATGCCGTCGAGCCGGTGGTCCCCGGTCAATGCGCGAACGTGAAGCTGACCGGCGAGATCAAGCCCAAGGGATCAGGCGAGCTCTATGTCTATGTCAACGATGCCGTGGTCGGCCTGCCTGGCGTCTACGACTTCTTCTATCGCCACAACAACCAGGGATCGGCCGAAGTAAGGGTCAGTAAGGTGAATGTGTTTCCCTGAGCCGGCTGGGGCTTTACTCCCGTCCACCGATCCAGTCGACCAGAAGGGCGACGAGGCCAAAGGCGGCGCCAATTGCGCAAACCGCGGGCCATCCGCCCCAGGTCCAGGCGACACCGGCCAGCAGTGAGCCGATGGCGCCGCCGATGAAGAAGGTGCCGACGAACAGGCCGTTGAGGCGGCCGCGGGCCTGGGGCTGAAGCAAGTTGACGGCACGACGGCCGAGCGTCTGGTCGCCGGTGACGCCGATGTCGAGCAGCACGGCGCTGACGCCCATCAGCACCAGCGGTTGCCAAGTCGTTCCGGACAGGAAGGAGCCGGCCCAGGCGGCCAGCGCCATCGCGCCGATCAGCACGAGATGGCAGAAAATGGTGGCGGACCGCGTCCAGCCATGGTCGCCGGCGCGGCCGAACAGCGGCGTGACCATGGCGCCACCGGCGCCGACGAGTGCGAAGAGCGCAATGCCGCGTTGGCCAAGGCCGAAAGGCGGCTCTGCGAGGCGCAAGGCCACCGCCGTCCAGAACAGGCTGAACGACGCCATCACCAGGGCCGCCGTCAGTGCCCGTCGCCGCAGCACCGGCTCGTCGCGCAGCAGACCGAACAGTGAGGCGATCAGCGCGCCATAGGAGGATTTCGCCTCCGGGCGCCGCGGCGGCAAGGTGAAGGCGAGCACGCAGGCGAGCAGGACGAGTGCGGCGCCGCTAAGGCCGTAGAAGGCACGCCAGCCCCAGGCATCGGCGATGAGGCTGGCCAGCGGCCGCGCCAGCAGGATGCCGATCATCAGCCCGCTCATGACATCGCCGATGACGCGGCCGGCCTCACCGGGTGGCGCCATCGAGGCGGCGATCGGCACCACGATCTGGATCGCCGAACAGGCGGCACCCAGAACGAACAGGACGATCAGCAGCGAGGCGATGGTTGGCGCGAAGGCGGCGACGCCAGCCGCAAGGGCGGCCGTCACGAGCATGCGCAGGATCAAGGCGCGGTTCTCGGCGAGATCGGCCATCGGCACCAGGAAGAACAGGCCGGCGGCATAGCCGAGCAGCGTCGCCATGGCGACGAGGCCGGCGCTCGCGGCGCTGGCGCCAAGCGACGGGCCGATCAGCCCGACCAGGGTCTGCGGCGCGAACAGATTGGTGACGATGATGCCGGTAGAGGCGGCAAACAACAGCGTCTGCGGGCCGGTGATGGTGGCGGCGGGCAGCCGCTCGCACAGCTGGCCGTCCTTGGTGTCGGGCATGGGGTCCTCAATAAGTCGCATATCGTGTGGGGACTTTATGCCGAAGCCTTATCATGCTACAATTCAATCAATTCGATAATGATTATGCGAGATGCGCATGAATATCCATGACCTCGAAGCCTTCATCGCCGTGGTGGAAACCGGCTCGATCGTCGGCGCCTCGGCCAGGCTCAACCTCACCCAGCCGGGCATCACGCGTCGCATCCAGAACCTTGAGGAGGGGCTGGCGACAGCGCTGCTCGACCGCCAATCGAAGCCGCTGAAGCCGACGGCTTCCGGGCGCGAGGCCTATGAGCATGGAAGGCGCGTGCTGCGCTCGCTGGAGGATTTGAAAGCCGGCGTGTCGCCGCAAGGCGAGGTCAAGGGTGAGTTCCGCCTGGGCGTCATGCCCTATCTCTCCGACGCTGCATTGGCGCTGCCGCTCGACAGTCTGCGCGCGGCGTTTCCACAACTGACGCTGCGCATCACCTCGGGCTGGTCGCCAAGGCTGGTGGAACAGGTGGCGCGCAGCGAGCTCGACGCGGTGGCGGTGTGCCTCGCCGAAGGCCTGGCGCCGCCGGACGAACTGGTCTGCGACGATCTCGGCGCGCAATCGGTGCTGCTGGTCGCGTCGCCCGGCCTCGGCGTGCCGAAGAAAGCCGACCTTGCCTCGCTGTCGCGCTTTGCCTGGGTGATGAACGAAAACGGCTGCGGTTTTCGCGCCTTCATCCGCCAGAGTTTCGAGGCCGCCAGGCTGCCGTTCCAGGTCGGCGTGGAGGCGCTCAGCGTCGATCTCAGAATGTCGCTGGTGGCGCGTGGCCACGGCATCGGCATCATCACGCCCGGCGCCTTCGCCGACAGCCGCTGGCGTGACGCGGTGGAGGTCATCGACTGCCCCGACTTCAAACCGCAAGTGCGCGCCTGGCTGCTGCACCGCCCGCCTGCCGGACGGCTCAGCCGCCCGATCGCGCTTTTCCGCGACACGCTGATCGACGGGCTGCAGGTGCCGATGCCGCTGGTGTCGTGAGTTGGTGGTTTGAGTCCTTTCAATCGCTTAGGCGTGCCCGTTCAGATTTTGAATCGCATTTGGCCGGCCCTTGAGAATCTTCGAGCCTTGAGCAACATGGCGGCGAAGGCCGAGGCACGAGCATGAACAAGCCGATTTCCACCGCACCGCCGCGCAAGGCACCGATGGCGCTGACCGAGGCGCTGGTGGCGCGGACGATGCGGGTGGTCGAGGATGCCGGACCGACGCCGGGCATGGTCTACATGACCGACGCCGACTATGTGCGGTTTCGCGACGAGATACTGGCCAGCGCGCCGGCGGGACCGCTGAAACTGTTCGCCTATGGCTCGCTGCTGTGGAAGCCGGCCGGCGAGGTGAGGGGTGGCGAGCGGGCGGTGGCGCGGGGCTGGCACCGGTCGTTCTGCTTCACCGTCAAGCGCTTCAGGGGCACGCTCGATCAGCCCGGGCTGATGATGGCGCTCGACCGTGGCGGCCAGTGCCAGGGCATGGTGTTCGAAATCGCTGAACCGGTTGACGAAAATCTCGAAGCGCTGCTGCGCCGCGAGATGACCATCCTGCCCGCCGTCAACGTGCCGCGCTGGCTGCAGGTCACGACCGAGGGCGGGGTGAGCCAGGCGCTCGGCTTCGTCGTCGACCCCGCCAATCCGCGCTATGCCGGCAAGCTCGACAAGCAGGCGGTGGCGGCGACGCTGGCCAGGGCTGTCGGCCACTGGGGCTCGGGCGCGCAATATCTGTTCGAGACGATCCGCCACCTCGACGCTTGCGGCATACGCGATCGCAATCTGTGGCAGCTGCAGGAACTGGTGGCGCAGGAGATCGACCGCGCCCATGCTGTCGTCTAGTGCGCGGAAGTTTCGACCAGTTGCCTGCTGTGACGGATCGCCTGTCTTGGCGATTGGCGGAAACATCCACCGTTTCGTCATCCACGGGCGGAGCAAGGAGCGTAGCGACGCGGCGCAGACCCGAGGATCCATGCCGGGACTCCTGAGCGCCGCCACGGTTAAGAATTCTGCTCCGCTGCACTTTACGGCAAAGGTCGCGGCATGGATCCTCGGGTCTCCGCGACGCCGCTGCGCGGCTGCTCCGCCCGTGGATGACGAAGTTGAGAGGCCTCGGCTAATCTCCATCCAATCGATCAAAAATAACTGAGCCGAGGAACTAGCGTTTCGTCAGCACTCCAAACGCTGCGCGACCCAAGAAATCTCGAAAGCTTTCCGGCGCCTTACCGGTAAGCGCGGTGAAATCGCTGGAAGTTGAGGCGTAGCGACCCTCGGCGATCGAGGCGCACAGGCTGGAGAAGGCTTGTGGCCACGGTTCCGCGAGGCGTGCCGACGCGAAGGCCAGATAGTCGCCGGGGGAGCAGGGACGATAGCGTAGGGGCCGTGCTGTCGCGTCAGCATAGCAGGCGACGATGTCGTCGAAGTCCAGCGCCCGGTCTCCAGTGATCGTGTAGAGGGCGCTGGCTTTGTCCAACCTGGCCACCGCTGCGGCGACGGCCGTTGCCACGTCGTCGCGCGAGACCGGCGCAACCAGGCCTTCTCCGGCGGGCAGGGCGAGTTCCCCTGAGGCGGGCACCAACCAGGTGTCGACAATGAAATCACTGTAGAGGCCGCAGCGCAGGACGGTCGAGGGCACGCCGCAGGCGGCCAGCCGGCGCTCTGCGTCGCGGTAGGCGGGCGCGTAGTAGAAGGGCGAGGATTCGCCGATGTCGACGATGCTGGTGAAGGTGATGTGGCGGACACCGGCCGCGCTTGCTGCCGCGATGGCGTTGGCGTGGTGGCGCATGACTGCATCCGCATGGCCATCGCTTGAAATCAGCACCAGTTGGTCGATGCCGGTGAAGGCTGCTTTCAGCGCGGGGGCATCCTCGTAATCGCCGACGCGCAGCGCTATTGCCCGAGGCAGGCGCCTTTGCGCGGCCTCAGGTTTGCGGACAAGTGCGGCCACCTCGTGGCCTGATGACACCAGCCTTGAGACGACGGCGTTGCCGACATAGCCTGTGGCTCCGGTGACGAGGATCATCAGCACGCTCCAATCTTCCTCTTGACGAACATATATCCCTGTGGTTATACGTCAACCAATAGCCAACGGGTTATCGATCTGACATGCCGGACGCTCATGACACGCTCTTCAGGACGCTCGCCGACCCGACCAGGCGGGCGATCTTCGAACGGCTGTGCCGCCAGGGGGAGCAGACGGTGGGCGCGTTGACGAGCCAGTCCGGCGTCTCGCAGCCGGCGGTGTCGAAGCATCTTGGCCTGCTCAAGCAGGCCGGGCTGGTGCGCGACCGCCACGAAGGCCGCCAGACGCATTACAGCGCTCAGCTCGGTGCGCTGGCGCCGCTGATGGACTGGACACGTGAGATGGCCGGGTTTTGGGAAAGCCGGTTCGACGATCTCGAGGATTTGCTCAAAAGGATGGACCAGTGAACGATAGTGCCCAGGAGACCCGCACTGTCGTCGTCGAGCGGCAGATTTCCCATCCGCCGGAAAAACTCTGGCGCGCGCTGACGCAACCGCATCTGATCGAGGAGTGGCTGATGAAGAATGATTTCAAGCCTGATGTCGGCCACCGCTTCAACATCAGCGCCGATTGGGGCGGCGTGCTCGACTGCGAGGTATTGGCCGTCGAGCCGAACAAGACGCTGTCCTACACCTGGAACCTCGCGCACCCGGATCCGGCCTTTGATCTCAGGAGCGTGGTGACCTTCACGCTGACCCCGACATCAACCGGAACGCATCTGCGCATGGAGCAATCCGGCTTCCGCCCCGATCAGCGGCGGGCCTATGGCGGCGCCAAGATGGGTTGGCCGCAATTCTTCGAGAAGCTGGAAGAGCTTCTGGCGCGAACGGACTGAAGTCCGCCGGCCGATAGAACCAACACCTGACTTCACCGGGCGGCCCACCGCCAGCAAAACCTATGGAGAAAGACGATGAAGATCAAACTGACCAGCATCTATGTGGACGACCAGGAAAAGGCACTTGCCTTCTACACCGGCGTGCTCGGCCTGGCCAAGAAAGCCGATTTCAGCAACGGCCCGTTCCGCTGGCTGACGATTGCCTCGCCTGACGAGCCCGATGGCACCGAGCTGCAACTGGCGCTCAACGACAATCCGGCGGCCAGGGCCTACCAGCAGGCGATGTTCGAGCAGGGCCAGCCGGCGGTGATGTTCTTCACCGACGACGTCAAGGGCGACCATGAGCGTATCACGGCCAATGGCGGCACGTTCAGCATGGCGCCGACCGAGGTGACCGGCTCGACCATCGCCAAGCTCAACGATGGCTGCGGCAATCTCATCCAGATCACCCAGCTGGCGCGCTGGTAGCAACACCCGGTTTCACACGTTTTCACAGGAGGTCGTCTTGGACTGGAGCAAATGGATCAGGCAGACGCATCGCTGGCTGTCGATCATCTTCACGGCAACCGTCGTCGCCAATTTCGCCACCATGGCGTTTGGGCAACCGCCGGCCTGGGTGGTCTATTCGCCACTCCCGCCGCTCTTCCTGCTATTGTTCAGCGGCCTTTACATGTTCGTATTGCCCTACGTTGCGAAGAAGGAAACAGCATGACGACCACCGGATCACAGGAGAGCAAATCTCCCTCAGAGCTGATCGACGGCAGGATCAAGGAACTCGGCGACTGGCGCGGCGAGATGCTGGAACGGCTGCGTGCGCAGGCCGATCCCGATGTGGTCGAGACGTGGAAGTGGCGCGGCGTTCCGGTGTGGGAACATGACGGCATGATCTGCACCGGCGAGACCTACAAGAGCGTCGTCAAGCTGACCTTCGCCAAGGGTGCGGCGCTGCCCGATCCCTCGCGCCTGTTCAACTCCAGCCTCGAAGGGAATACACGGCGGGCTATTGATTTTCAGAAGGGTGAGGAGCTCAACGAGGAGGCGTTCAAGGCGCTCGTGCGAGCTGCCATCACTTTGAACACATCCAAGTCCCGAAAGTAATTCTACTGCGTCATAGGCCATTGGCATAACCGTCGACGTCAGCGCTGCCCCTCACTGTCCTGCCGGACATCTCTCCCCGTAAACGGGGCGAGAGGGGCTGGCCCAACGCCGGCGCCTTTCTTGCAACGCTGGTGATTGGCGAAGGCGGCGACAACGGCGTCCCTCGCCCCGTTTACGGGGAGAGGATGCCGGCAGGCAGGTGAGGGGCAGCGCAAACGGCAGATGATGCCAATGACTTCAACACGTCAGGAGCGGCCCGCAGACGCAGCCTGCCACCCCCGCAAAGACAGCCCCGTTTACGATCTGGGAAGCTTGATGGTGCTAGATATCGCCGGATGATGGCTGGCCGGGTTGGCCGGCCCCGGATGGATTCGCCATGAACAGCCCGATGCGCATGCCGTGGGTGGACACGGCCAAAGGTCTCTCGATCATCCTCGTGGTCATGATGTACTCGGCCTACAACACCGGCGAGTACACGGGCGGCGTTGGTTTTCTCCACTATGTCATCGGCTTTGCGACACCGTTCCGCATGCCGGAATTCTTCCTGATCTCGGGCCTGTTCCTGTCGCAGGTGATCGACCGGCCGTGGCGGCGCTATATAGACCGGCGTGCCGTCCACTATCTCTATTTCTACGTGCTGTGGGCGATCATCTCGATCGGGCTCAAGATCGGCATCTTCAGCCGGGATCCGGGCGGCATGCTGCACGATCTCGCAATGGCCGTCGTCCAGCCCTATGGCGTGCTGTGGTTCATCTACATGCTGGCGGTGTTCGGCCTTGTCGCCAAACTTCTGCGGCAGTTCCGCGTGCCCGCCTGGGTCGTCATTGCGCCTGCTGCCGCGCTGCAGATGTGGGCGCCGCATCCCGACAGCTACGCGGTTGAACAGTTCGCGGCCTATTTCGTGTTTTTCTACCTTGGCTTCGTGCTGGCGCCGCTGATTTTCCGCCTCGTCGAATGGACGCAGCCCCGTCCGGCGCTGGCCGTCGCCGGCCTGGCTTTGTGGGCTGTTGTCAACGGCCTGCTCGTCTATTCGCCGGGCTATGCCATGCAGCCGGTCGGCATGCAGATGGGCCTGGCGGCATGGCCGCCGCTGCATCTCACGCTGGCCGTCGCCGGCGCCGTGGCGCTTTGCGTGCTTGGCGGCTTGCTGTCGACATTCCCTGTCATGGAATGGCTGCGCTGGCTCGGCGAACATTCGCTGGTCGTCTATGTCGCCTTCACCATCCCGATGTCGCTGTTCCGTGGCGCCGCACTCGCAAGCGGCCTGCTGACCGACACCGGCATGCTCAGCCTGGCGGTGCTGCTGGTATCGATCATCAGCCCTGTCGTGCTCTACCTCATCATCCAACGCGTGGGCTTCGGCATGTTCCTGTTCGAGCGGCCGGCCTGGGCGCATGTCGACAACAGCGTGCCGCAACCGGCACCGAAAACGGCGCTGCCTGCTACCGCCGCTCAATCAAGCCGGACATAGTCGAACCTGAGCAATTCCAGGAAAAGTGTGAAGCGGTTTTCCGTCCGGAATTGCGTCATAAAAAGAGTCTCAGCCGTCCCGCAGCCACACCAGCATCTCGCCGGGTTCGCGGTTGTCCCAGGCGAAATAGGGGATGGCGGTCAGCCGCGTCTCGACGCTGGCCGGCGGTTCGGAGCGGTAGAGCCCGTCCTGCCAGCCATCGCCGGCATCGGCCCGTGCCGTGGCTGAAAGCGTTACCACGCCGCCCAGCAGTTCGGGCGCCTCATGCGCCTCTATGCCTGCCGTGCGCGGCAGCGTCAGGCGATGCAGCCGGCTGTCATTGTCCGTCGCCTCGACGCAGTAGATCAGCGGGCCGCGCGACAGCGCGACCCGACCGGCATCCTGCCTGACCTCGGGGTTGGCGTAGAGCCGCTCGATCGGCATTTCGAGGTCGAGCCGGACGCGATCGCCCTTTTGCCAGTTGCGCCGGATCGCGGCGTAGCCGGCGCTGGTCATGTCATCGAGGTCGACCGGCTCGCCATTGATCTGGAGCGTCGCGCTGCTGCTCCAGGCGGGGATGCGCAGATGCAGCGTGAATTCCACCGGCGCCTGCGGTTCGACCGTGATCTCGACGGCGCCGTCCCAGGGATAGTGGCTCGCTTGGGAAAGGCTGACGGCAGTGCCGCCAATGTCGAAGCGGGCGGTGGAGTCGCCATAGAGGTGCACGGCCAGCGCATCGTCAGCCAGGCTGTAGAAGTAGCTGCCGATCGAGGCGACCATGCGCCCGACATTGGGCGGGCAGCAGGGGCAGCGGTGCCATTTCCATCTGTTGTGCCGGCCCCGGCTTTCCAGCGGGTTTTCGTAGAAGAACAGCGAGCCGTCGAGAGAAAGGCCGGAGATCGAGCCATTGTAGAGCGCGCGCTCCATCATGTCGGCATAGCGGCCGTTCGGCCCCATGCCGAGCATGCGGCTGGCCCAGAACACCAGGCCGACCGCCGCGCAGGTCTCGGCATAGGCGCTCTCATTGGGCAAATCGTAGTCGCTGGTAAAACCCTCATTGTGCGCCGACGGGCCGAGCCCGCCGGTAATGTAGAGGTTCTTGGTGGTGAGGTCGTCCCACAGACGGTCGAGGGCGACGCGCAGCGTGTCGTCGCCATATTCCGTGGCGATGTCGGCCATCCCTGAATAGAGATACATGGCCCGCACGGCATGGCCGACGACCTTGTCCTGCTCGCGCACCGGTTTGTGCGACTGATTGTACTCATAGGTCTTGAAATGATAGGCCTTCGGGTCGGCGCCGCGGGCGCGCGCTTCCTCGTCGAAGAAGTGCGGCTGCTGCCCGCGCTGGTCGATGAAGTATTTCGCCAGCTCCATGTATTTCGTCTCGCCGGTGACCCGGGCCAGCTTGACCAGTGCCAGCTCGATCTCCTCATGGCCGCAATAGCCCTTCTTCTTGCCGGGCTCAGGCCCCAGCACCGAGGCAATGTGGTCGGCATAGCGGCACATGATATCGAGCAGCTTGCGCTTTCCCGTCGCCTGGTAGTAGGCGACCGCGCCTTCGATCAGGTGGCCGGCGCAATAGAGCTCGTGGCAGTCGCGCAAATTGGTCCAGCGCTTGCCGGGCTGAATGCGCTGGTACCAGCTGGAGAGGTAGCCGTCCTCCTGCTGCAGCTTGCCGTACATGTCGATGACGGCGTCGATCTTCTTTTCAAGTTCCGGGTTCTTGCGCCGGTAGAGCGAATAGGCCGCGGTCTCGATCGTCTTGCCGAGATCGGAATCCCAGAACATCTGCGTCGTCACCGTCGAGCCGGTGAATTCGGCGCCCTGGCGGTCGGCTTCATCGGGCGAGGGCGAGTGGAAGGGAATCACAACGCCGGGCGGGGGGCGGTCCGGGTCGATCTGCTCCAGCATGCGCGCCTCGACACAGCGGTCGTAGAGGATGTCGGCGGTGCGCGTCGCCACCGCGTCTGCGCGGTCGCCCCAGAAGCCGTGCACGTCGACCTGCGGCACCGGCAGCGGGCGGAAGGCGAGCTTCGGTTTTCCGGGTTTTGCGGGTGCGGTCATGAAACTACTCCATTTGTCGATTACTTGACGGCCCCGGCCATCAGGCCGCGGATGTAGAAGCGCTGCAGCGCGAGGAACAGGATGAGGCACGGCACCATCATCACGGTGACGCCCGCCTGCACGGCGCCCCAGTCGATGGCGCCGAAGCGGCCAGACTGCAGCGCCGTCATCATCACCGGCAGGGTGAATTTGGACTGGTCGGTCATCAGCACCAGGGCGGCGAGGAACTCGTTCCAGGCGCCGAGAAAGGCAAACAGCGCGATGGTGACGACGCCCGGCCAGACCAGCGGCAGCATCACCTTCAAAAGCATGGTGACGTTGCTGGCGCCGTCCATGCGGGCGGCCTCCTCGATCTCGCGCGGCACGGCGTCGAAGGCGTTGCGCATCATGAAGATCGAGAACGGCAATTGCAGCGTCACATAGACGCCGACCAGGCCGGTCAGCGTGTTGTGCAGGCCAAGCTTGGTCAGCACCAGGAAGATCGGCGTCAGGATCGACTGGAACGGGATCATGATCGTCGACAGGATGAGGACGAAGAACAGGTCCTTGAACGGAAAGCGGAAGCGCGAGAAGCCGTAGCCGGCGAGCACGCTGACGATGACCGACAGAATGACGGTCATGACAGAGACGTAGATGCTGTTTTGCGCCGAGGCCCACAGCCCGTCGCCAAAGGAGTTGAGCGTGGCGTAGTTCTCGAGCGAGAAGCCCGTGGTCGGCCAGGGCGGCAGCGGCGGCAGGCGCGCTTCGGCCGCCGGCTTGAAGGCCGACAGCACCGTCCACACGATCGGCGCCACGAACAGCACCGAGGCGATGATGCCGGTGGAGTGCCCGGCGAAGCGGGCGGCGAGCTTGCCTCTGGCTGATATAGCCTGCGCCATCAGTCGACGCCCTCGGGCTTGCGCAACAGCCAGAGCTGGATGAGGCTGAGCGCCACCAGGATGACCAGCAGCACCATGGAGAGTGCCGCGCCATAGCCGAGCTTGAACGACACGAAGGACTGGTTGAAGATCCAGTAGACCGCCGTCAGCGTCTGGTTGCGCGGGCCGCCGCGCAGGATGATGTAGAACTGGTCGAAGGCGAGGATCGAGCCGGCGACCGACAGGATCAGCGCCAGCGCCAGCGTGCGGCGCATCAGCGGCAAAGTGATTGCCCGGAACCTGGCGAACGGGCCGGCGCCGTCGATGACGGCGGCCTCCTGCAGGTCCTGCGGGATCGATTGCAGGCCGGTCATCAGGATGATCATGGTGAAGCCCGCGACCTTCCACACCACCATGGCGATGATCGACCAGAAGGCCGGCTGGAAGGTGGCGAGCAGGTTGAACTTCTTGTCGATCAGGCCAAGGTCATAGGCGGCCGGGCTGAACAGGCCGGAATCGACGTTGAGCAGCCAGGACCAGAGCAGGCTCGCCGAGGCGAAGCCGACCACCGCCGGCATGAAGAAGAAGGTGCGGTAGAGGTTGGTCAGCGGTCGCGGTTTTTCGATGAAGATCGCCAGGGGAAAGGCGACGGCGAAGATCGCGATGGTGACGATCACCGTGTAGTAGCCGGTGAATTTGAGCGCGTTCCAGAACCGGGTGTCGCGCAGGATGGCGACATAATTGTCGAGGCCGATGAAGGAATGCTCGCCCATCAGCGGCCAGTTGTGCAGCGACATCCATGCCGTCATGCCGAGCGGGATGACGAAGAACACCATGACCAGCGCGACTGCCGGCGCGACATAGAGCAGGCCGATCCACTGCCGGCGCCCGGCGCCGACGTGTTTTCGCGCGCGGGGCGGGGCGGTGGTGCTGGCGGTGATGGCGGTCATGGCTTGCCTGTACTTGCGTCGCATCCAGTTGGCCGCCCTACCTCCCCCTTGTGGGGAGGTCGGACCGCAGGTCCGGGTGGGGGGCTGGCGCAGACCCCCACCCCGCTGCTTCGCAGCGACCCTCCCCACAAGGGGGAGGGTAAGGAGCGCGCCGGCCACCCGCCCAGGGAGACAGGCGGGCGGCCGGCAGGCGGCCGCTACTTCTGCGGCGCCTGGTCGATGATCGACTGCATGGTCTCCTGGGCATTGGCGATGGCGCCATCGACGTCGTCGCCGAAGAAGACCTCGTTGATCATCTGCGTCCACGGGCCGTTGGCGGAGTTGATCAGATCGTTGAACACCACCGAATAGGGCGTCTTGCCCTTGGCCATGGCTTCGGCGGCGATCTGGTAGCGCGGATCGAGATCCTTGAGCGCATCCTTGGCGATGTCGCCGCGCACGGGCAGGCTGCCATACTTGGCGAGGATGGTTTGGCCTTCGAGCGAATAGGCGAAGTCCAGGAACTCCTTCACCACGGCGAGTTTCTTGGTGCCCTTGGTGACGACGAAATTGTCGCCGCCGGCAAAGGACGACCAGCCGCCATCCTTGCCCGGCAGGAAGGTGACGCCGTAGTCGACATTCGGGTATTGCGTGTTGAGCGCGCCGATGGCGAAGGCGCCTGATGGCGAGATGCCGATATTGCCGGCGGCAAAGGCGGCAAAGAAATTGGCGCCGGTGTCGGTCTGCGCGCCAGCCGGCACCAGGTCCTTCTTGACCATCGAGCGGTAGAGGTCGATGGCGCCTCGCAATTGCGGGCTGTCCAGCGTCGCCTTGGAACCGTCTTCCGAGAGGATATCGCCGCCCGAGGCCCAGATCAGCGGGGTGAAGGTGAAGATGTTGCAGCCGCCGCAATTGCCGGAGAAGTAGAAGCCCTTGATGTTGCCGCCAAGTGCATTGACCTTTTCGGCATCGGCAGCGATCTCGGCCCAGTTGGCCGGGCCTTTTTCAGGGTCGAGGCCAGCCTGCTTGAACAGCTTCTTGTTCCAGATCAGCACCGAGGCATCGGCCGAGAAAGGCAGGCCGTAAATGTGGTCCTTGTAGGTGCCGGTCTTGACATGCGCCGGCGACAGGCTGGCGAAATAGGGCAGGGACTTCGCCCAGTCGGTGATGTCCTCCAACTGGCCGGAGGCGGCGAAGGACGGGGTGTAGATCAGGTCGAGCGACAGCGCGTCGGGCGCCGTGCCGCCGGCGGCGGCCGCGCCATATTTCGGGATGATCTCGGCATTGGGGATGATGTCGAGCTTGATCTGGTCCTTGTGCGCCTTGTTGTAGGCGTCGACGATCTTCGGCATGAAGTTCGAGCCGTCGGCACGCACCCAGATGTTGGCGGTGTCGGCGGCGGCAGCGCCGAGGCCGCTGCCCAGCACGGCAGCGGTCAAGGCCAGTTTGGCAATCAGGTTCCTCATCTTCTCCTCCTCCAAGGTTGGCCGCTATCCGCGGCTTGGCGCCGATCACGCGGCGCTTTCGTTTTCAGCCATCCAGCGGATGGCCGCAGGAATGCCGCACCACCAGCCGGCACGGCAGTTTTCGAATGCCCGGCGCGGCGGGCTGGCCGCCGACCAGTGAAAGCAGGGTCAGCCCGGCCTCGCGCCCGAGGGCGACAAGGTTCATGTCGACCGAGGTCAGCGGCGGGCGCGTCGCCTCGGCGACGATCTCCCAATTGTCGAAGCCGATGACGCCGACATCGCGGGGAACGTTGAGGCCGCGTTCGCGCAAGGCATCGATGGCGCCGCGCGCGATCTGGTCGTTACCGCAGAAGACGGCGTCCGGTTTTTCTCCCACGCCGTCGAACAGGCGCGAAACCGCTTCATGCCCCCAGGCTTCCGACCAGGAGCCGAGCAGCGGTTCGGTCACCGGCAAGCCGTTTTCGGCGAGCACGTCGCGGTAGGCCTGGGCACGGGCATGAACCACGGCAAAGCTCGCCGGCCCGCTGACATGGGCGATGCGCTTGCGGCCGAGCCGGCAGAAATGCTCGACCGCCAGCCGCGCGCCGCCGGCATCGTCGGAGACGAAGGCGACGGCGTCGGGATCGGGCTGGGTGAAGGCATAGATCACCGGCACCCGCAGATTGCTGAGATCGACAGGCAGATGGCGGTCGATGCGCTTGCCGGTGGCGATGATGCCGTCGACGCGCTTGTCGAGCATGGCGTCGACATGCAGCTGGCCAAGGCGCGGATCCTCCTCGACATTGCACAGGAACACCGAGACGCCATTGTCGACCAACGCGTCCGAAATGCCCGACATCAGCGGCAGCGAGAAGCGGCCATAGGTGTCGTTGGTGAGCAGCCCGACGGTGAAGGAGCGGCGCCGAAGGAGGCTCTGCGCCAGGCTGTTGGGCCGGAAACCCAGGCTGCGCGCCGTCTCGCGGATGCGCTCGCGCGTCTCGGCGGTCATGCGCCCCTGGTCGTTGAGCGCCTTCGACGCGGTGGCGACGCTGACGCCGGCCTGCGCCGCCACGTCACGCAAGGTGACAGGCTTTGGAAAGACCGGGACAGGCTCTGATGCCATCGCGCCGAGGAATCCTTAGTTGGGAAAAGGTTTTCTCTTACAGGTCGGAGTAAGGCCCGGCCAATGGCCGAGCCCGATCGAAGCTGTTTGGAAAAACCTTTTCTCAAGTCAGGCTAGGCCAGATTGGGGGAGCGTTCAAGGGGAAAAGTGGCGAAGGTCTGTCGGTGGGAAGAGAAAGGGCTGAGGCTGGTTCCTCGCCCCAACGGACATGGCTACGGCATGCACACATTTCCAAGCAGCTGGTCTTTGGCGATAGCGTGCATAGGAGTTTGGCCATGCATTGGCTTATGCGGCGCTGGTCGACCCCCACTCCGTCTCGGCTTCGCCGAGCCACCTCTCCCCCGATCGACGGGGTAGAGGAAAGGCGCCAAGCTTTTTGCCGTCAACGCTCGTCAAGCAAAGCTCCCTTCCTTTCCCTCCGGAGGGGGAAGGTGGCGCTGCAAAGCAGCGACGGATTGGGGGAACCACGTGGCAATCAAGCCGCGGGCCAGTCAGTCACGCAAATCACAAAAGATGTGTGCACAGCGTAGCCGTTCACGGGGGCGAGGAACCCACGGATTGTCAGCGAAGTCTTAAGGCCTGTTGCGCCATGGTGGCCCCCCGCCAGGAATTCCGCCATGCCCGATACGCCATACGTTCCGAAAGGCCCGGCCTCGCAGCCCGGCAAGCGGGCGGGACACGACAGCGCCGACGAGCGCCGTCGCGATGCCGCCACCGTCGCCAAACTCAAACGGCAAGTGGCAACACAGGCGGCACTGATCGCCAGGCAAGAGGTTTCGCTGGCGCACAGCCGCAAGATCTTCGACCGCGCGTCGGTGGCCGCGCGCATCGGCGTGTGGGAATGCAGCCTGCCCGGCGAACAATTGCACTGGACCGATGTGGTCTATGATCTGTTCGACCTGCCGCGCGGCTCGGTCCTCGATCGCTCGGAAATCGTCAAGTGCTATCCGGCGGAGTCGCGCAAGGCGCTGGACAGTTTGCGCGGTCGCGCGATCGCCGAGCGCAGCGGCTTCACGCTCGACGCCGAGATCACCACTTTCGCCGGACACAGCCGCTGGATCCGTATCACCGCGACCGTCGAGTGCGAGGAAGGTGTGCCGGTGCGCATTTTCGGCATGAAGCAGGACATCACCGAGGAAAAGATCCTGTCGGACCGGATGCGCCATCTCGCCGAATTCGACGCCATGACCGGGCTTGCCAACCGCGCCCGATTCCAGGCGCGGCTGGCGCATGCCGACGAGGGGCGCCCGCTCGGTGCGCTGCTGTTGATCGACCTCGACGGCTTCAAGGCGGTCAATGACACGTTCGGCCATGTCGTCGGCGACGAATGCCTGAAGGCCGCGGCCGAGCGCCTTGCCGGCGGCTGCGGTGAGGCGGATCTGGTGGCGCGCGTCGGCGGCGACGAGTTCGCGGTGCTGCTCGGAGTGCATCTCGACCGGGGCGCTGTCTCCGGTGTGGCGCGCGACATCATCGAGAGGATGGGCAAGCCGGTCGCGATCCGCGGCCAGTCGCTGCGGCTGGGCGCCTCGGTCGGTATTGCGTTTGCCGGGGCGGGCTCGCCTTGCGAACTGTTCGCGCAGGCCGACACCGCGCTTTATGCCGCCAAGGCGGCGGGGCGTAACACGTTCCGCATCTTCAAGGCGGAAGCCGGTGCGAAAGGCCGGAGTGCTGCGGCGTGAAGACTAGTCGCTCCTGCCCTCGAGCCGCTGGATCGTTGCTTCGATCCAGGCGGTGACCGCCGCGATCCGGGCGAGGTGGCGAAGATCGGGATGCGTCAGCAGCCACAATTCGCGCGCGGGGAGGGGATGGCCGTCCTCCGGCAGGCGCGCAAGCCCTGTCATGTGATCGGCGACAATGCAGGGCAGCACCGAGCGGCCAAGGCCGGCCAGGATCGCCTGCAGCAGCGGTTCGGCATCGTTGACGACAAGTGGCGCATGACCATCCTTGCGGGAAACGCCGGCGATCCAGCGCGCCTGCGGCAGGTACGCCATGCCGTCCTCATAGGTCAGCCAGGGCAGGTCCGTGGCCTGCCCAGGCAAATTGGTTGCCGGGACGTGGCTCGCCGCATAGGCGGCATAGGCGAGCGTGCCGATGCGCCTGGCGATGATCCTGCTGCCAGATTCCGTACCGGGCCGCGCAAGCCGCAGCGCAATGTCCGCCTCGCGGCGGGTCAGGCTGACATCGCTGGGGTCGGCGACCAGTTCCAGCCGCAATCCTGGATGGCGGGCGACAAGGTCTGAGACAGCGGGGATCAGCACCCGGTTGATCAGGATCGGCACGGCGGTGACCCGCACCGTGCCGCTGATGTCGCTGTCGGCGCCCTTGACCGCGAGCGTCAGCCCGCCGATCTCGGCCTCCACCGCTTCCGCCCGGCTGGCCGCGACCTCGCCGGCGTGCGTCGGCCGCATTTCGCCTTCCGCGCCGCGTTCGAACAGGCGTACGCCGAGCGCGCGCTCGATCGCCCGCAGGCGCCTCGCCACCGTCGTCGGATCAAGCCCCAGCCGGCGACCGGCAGCGGCAAAGGAGCCCTCGTGCTTCAATGCCAGCACATAGCGCAGGTCGTTCCAGTCGATGTCGTGCATTTTTGCAGCTCTATCCGGCAATCTTTCGGCTGAAGCTGCGAGAATGCTGCGTTAAGGTCGCTGTGTCCATCATCGGAGAGACGATGTGATCCGCCCCGAAGACCACACTTATCAATGTCACCGCCGGCAGGCGCCAAGGCAGCCCGGCCGCGGCTCCGATCGGACATGAGCATGGCCGATCTGTCCATGTCAGGCCATTCCGAGGGCGCTGTGCTGTTCCTTCTGGCCGTCGCTTTCATCGCCGGCCTGGCGCGCGGGTTTTCCGGCTTTGGCGCGGCCTTGATCTTCATGCCGCTGGCGAGCTCGATCATCGGGCCGCAATCGACGGCGCCGCTGCTGCTGATCATCGACGCGGTCGCCGCCCTTGGCCTGCTGCCGCGCGGCTGGCTGCTGGCCGACCGGCCGAGCGTCGGCACGATGACGCTTGGCGCGCTGGTTGGCGTCCCGCTCGGCACCTATGCGCTGACGCGCATGGACCCGCTCACACTGCGCTGGGGCATCGTGGCTCTGGTGGTGCTGCTGCTTGGGCTGTTGATGTCGGGCTGGCGCTACCATGGCCGCCCGGCGACGCCGCTGACGGTCGGCGTCGGCGGGCTCGCCGGCTTCTTCTCCGGCGCTGCCCAGGTCGGCGGTCCGCCGGTCGTGGCCTATTGGCTTGGCGGGGGTGGCAATGGCGAGGTCGTGCGCGCCAACATCGTCTTGTATTTCGCCCTGTCGAGCGCGCTGACCGCCGTGAGTTACCTGGCCGGTGGGCTGATCACGCTGCCCGTTCTTGGCCTGGCGCTGGTGACGGGCCCGTTCTATGGACTTGGTCTCTATCTCGGCTCGCGCCTGTTCGGACGCACGAGCGAACGCGGCTTTCGCTTGGCCTGTTATGGCCTCATCGCCATGGCCTCGATCGTCAGCCTTCCCATGCTGGATTCCATCCTCGGCCGGTGAGGCACTGCGCTCCGAAAAGGCGTTGCCATGAGGACGCGCAGCGGCATTTCGCAAAGTGTCGACAGAACAGACTTCGGGCTTAACTTTTCCGCAAGCATTTCCCCGTTAGGTCAACGGCAATGGCCTCGTGGCGGAGCGGCTACGCTGGAGACGGCAAATCTCTGAAGCCTCGGTTCGATCCCGAGGCGAGGCCTCCAAAAATCATAGAGCGGTAAACCTGCGCCGGACCTCTTATCGCAGCCGATTTGCGCGGCTCCGGCCATGAAGGCGTAGGGCCGACGTTAAAGCTGCCTATTTGCATTTGGCATGCAGGGCGCTCGCGAAAAGAGTGCTATGCAAGGGTGCGAGCATGCTCGCTCCGATTTTCCCCGACATTCGAGGTTATTTCGTGCGTGAACCGTCACTGCTGCCGGTCTTTGGAAAACTTGGTGTCAAGGCACGTGTGGCTGTTCTGGCCGCGCCGGCCTCTTCGGCAGGCATCGTGCCGCGCTTGCGGGAGTTTCTGGCCGCGCATGGCGGCATGGTGCTGAAGCTGTCGGTGATTGCCTGGACGATGCTGGTCCTGGGTGCGGTGTTTTTCATGATGCATGGCTGAGGTAAGCCAGCATGGCCAATCGCTACACACTGCGCATGGAGCTTCCCCAGAGCTGGACCATAGTCGATGTCTTCACCGGCCAGCCAGCCGTGGTCAGGCAAAAAGTCATGGTCGGCATGAGCCCGCGCGAGGCCGAGGACATGGTCGTGCAGATGAATGTGCGCGACGTCAGGCGCCGGGAGAGGGCAGAGCGCAAGGATTGAACGTTCCGGCTGCCGGCTCGAAGGGCGGGCCAAGACCCCGCCGAACCAAAACCAGAGGATTCCCGTGAGAGCGAGCCTGAGGCAAAAGATACTGGAGGTCTGCGACCGCAAGATCGCCGAGAAAGGGCCTGCCGTCGGCGTGTCGTTCTACGCGTTTTTCGCCAACAGGAATGACGACCCCGAACTGCTGATGGAAGCAGCGGAATGGTGGATCAGAACCCACCGCCTCGATCATTTCGAAAAGGCCGCGAAGATACGCACGATGATCGAGGGCATCGAGGTTTAATCTTTGTTTCTATGCATGTCGTTGTCTCAAAACCGGGGTCACTTTTGAGCGACGTGCATTGGGCTGTTCAGCCGAAGTCGGCGGCCGTGAGCACATACATGCTCTTGCGGGTGCGGTCGTAGGCCTTCGACGCCACGTCGCGGATGGCGCTGCTCTGCGTGTCGAACGTGGCGAGGTAACCTGCCTCGTTGGCTGCGGTTGCCGGCTGCATCCTTGTCATTGCGTCGGCGGCGACCGAGAAGGAAATCTGGAACATGCCGTCATGGCCGACGAAACGGATGCGCTTGCCGGCTTCGTCATAGCTGCGGCTGCGGTTGGGGAAAGTGAGGCTCATGTCTTGACCTCCGTTGTGGCGGCCTTCTTGGTCGCGCGCTTCTTCTTCGGCGTCGGGTTCAGGGCTTCGGCGACCCGGTCGGCCTCTTCCTTGGCCAGTCGCAAAATCCTGAGCTTCGCCGTCTTGATCTCCCTGGCCTTGGCCTCGGACATGTACTCGGCGGTTGCCTTGTTGCGCTCGGCCGTCTTCTTCTGCTTGTCGACAAAGCGGGCTTCAGCTTTTTCCATGATCGTCTGATTGCCTTCGGCCATCGAACAAATCTCCCTTGCGTTTGAAATCGTGAAAGTGAACTTGTCCGATAAATAGGCACTCGACCGGCAAAATTCAATTTTTTGAATTATTTATGCCATTGGCGATATCATGAAATCGCCGGCCGAAATAATACTTTTCGATATTTCATCGAGCCCGCGAATAATTTTTGGCACTCCTATCTATCGAGTGCCAAAGCGCCTATATGGGGGAAGCGGCCGCCTAAGCCGGCCCCAGAAAGAAGTTTTCATGAAGTTTCGGCCACTCCACGACCGCGTCGTCATCCGGCGCGCCGAAGGCGATATCAAATCCAAAGGCGGCATCATCATTCCCGACAATGCCAAGGAAAAGCCGCAGCAAGGCGAAGTCATCGCCGTCGGCCCCGGCGCACGCGACGAAAATGGCGCGCTTCTTCCGCTCGACGTCAAGGCGGGCGACCTGATCCTGTTCGGCAAATGGTCGGGCACCGAGGTCAAGATCGACGGCGAGGACCTTCTGATCATGAAGGAAGCCGACATTATGGGCGTCATCGACAAGAGCGAGGCAGCGCCCGAGAAGACCGTGGCCGCCAAGACTGTCGCCGCCAAGACCGTGGCCGCCAAGAAGGCTGCCTGATCAGCGCGCCTGCGTGTCCTTCGGGACGCGCAAGGACGCTCAGAGATTGATCATGGAGGCTCTGCCTTCATCAACCGAACTGGATAAAAATCATGTCTGCCAAGGAAATCAAATTCGCCACCGACGCGCGTGACCGCATGCTGCGCGGCGTCGAGATCCTCACCAATGCGGTGAAGGTCACGCTCGGCCCCAAGGGCCGCAACGTCATCATCGACAAGGCCTATGGCGCGCCGCGCATCACCAAGGACGGCGTCACCGTCGCCAAGGAGATCGAGCTTGCCGACAAGTTCGAGAACATGGGCGCGCAGATGGTGCGCGAAGTGGCCTCGAAGACCAACGACCTCGCCGGTGACGGCACCACCACCGCCACGGTGTTGGCCGCCTCGATCCTGCGCGAAGGCGCCAAGCTGGTTGCCGCCGGCATGAATCCGATGGACTTGAAGCGCGGCATCGACCAGGCGGTTGCCGCCGTCGTCGGGGAAATCAAGTCGAAGGCCAAGAAGGTCAAGTCGTCGGCCGAGATCGCCCAGGTCGGCACCATCGCCGCCAACGGCGACGCGACCGTCGGCGAAATGATCGCCAAGGCGATGGACAAGGTCGGCAATGACGGCGTCATCACCGTCGAGGAAGCCAAGACCGCCGAAACCGAGCTCGATGTCGTCGAGGGCATGCAGTTCGACCGCGGCTATCTCAGCCCATATTTCGTCACCAATGCCGACAAGATGCGCGTCGAACTGGAAGAGCCCTACGTCCTCATCCACGAGAAGAAGCTCGGCAATCTGCAGGCGATGCTGCCGATCCTCGAAGCGGTGGTGCAGAGCGGCAGGCCGCTGCTGATCATCTCCGAGGACGTCGAAGGCGAGGCTCTGGCCACGCTGGTCGTCAACAAATTGCGCGGCGGCCTCAAGGTCGCGGCCGTCAAGGCGCCGGGCTTCGGCGACCGCCGCAAGGCGATGCTGGAAGACATCGCCGTGCTGACCGCGGGCCAGATGATTTCCGAGGATCTCGGCATCAAGCTCGAAAACGTCACCATCGAGATGCTCGGCCGCGCCAAGCGCGTGCTGATCGAGAAGGACACCACCACGATCATCGACGGCGCCGGCACCAAGGCGACGATCCACGCGCGCGTCGCCCAGATCAAGGGTCAGATCGAGGAGACCACCTCCGACTACGACAAGGAAAAGCTGCAGGAGCGGCTGGCCAAGCTGTCGGGCGGCGTTGCCGTCATCCGCGTCGGCGGCGTCACCGAGTCGGAAGTGAAGGAAAAGAAGGACCGCATCGACGACGCGCTGAACGCAACGCGTGCGGCGGTCGAGGAAGGCATCGTGCCCGGCGGCGGCGTCGCCCTGCTGCGTGCCAGATCGGCGCTTGCCGGCCTGACCGGCGCCAATGACGATGTGACGGCAGGTATCTCGATCGTGCTGCGCGCGCTCGAAGCCCCGATCCGCCAGATCGCCGAGAATTCCGGCGTCGAAGGCTCGATCGTCGTCGGCAAGCTCACCGACAGCAAGGATCACAATCAGGGCTTTGACGCCCAGAACGAGACCTATGTCGACATGATCAAGGCCGGTATCGTCGATCCGGCGAAGGTCGTGCGCACCGCACTGCAGGACGCCGGCTCGATCGCAGCACTTCTGATCACCGCCGAAGCGATGATCACCGACATCCCGGCCAAGGATGCCGCACCTGTGGGTGGTGGCGGCGGCGGCATGGGCGGCTACTAACGATTCAGGTGAGGCCGGCCTGCAAACGGCGGTTTCCTGCGCTTCCCCGTTCTACTGCGTCGCAGTAGAACTGAGCTCACGTACCCAAAAGTACGTTCCGCTCCGGTTCTCGGAAACCACCGTTTTCGACTCGGCCTGACCCTACGCCGGCTCTAAGTGCCGGGACTACCGCCGGGGGATTTCTCCCGGCGCGCAGGCCTCTAGCCCAGGAGACGGATCCATGATCACGTTCGTGCAGAAGCCAGAGACGGTCGTCACGACCGAAAAAACCGAGGAAAGCCGCTTCGACCGCATCCGCAGGATTGCCGCCGACAAGCACAAGAAATCGGATTCAGACACGGCAACGCCACCAAAGAGCGAGCCCAAGCGCCCGATGTAGGCGACTGGCTCCACCGCGATCAACGCCGCCGCGATCAACGCGCAACCTCCACCCGCCGGAAGCAGCCGGCGGCGTGGTCATTGACGATGCCGACCGCCTGCATCCATCGTGGGCCTCCGTCACCCGATAGTGTGGCGAAAACCGGCGCCACGGTCCACCATGCGCTGGTCGATCATGGCATGGACCGGCGAATGGCCCATCTCGGTCATGATGCCGCCGGCCGCCTTGCGGACGGCCTCGGCGCGCCGGATCGAATCAGCCAGAAGATGCCATTCAGCACGCGCCGATGATCGACATGTGGCGCGGACGGCCTGCCTGTAAGAGTGCGCGTGTCAAACCGCAAGATCGGTCGAGCGGGACATGTGCGGGAGCGCCTATCTGGTGTTGCCACGGAGAAGAGACGTTGAAGGCGGCGCTTGAAAACTACCATGCCAGGATGCAGCGGGTGCTGGACCACATAGACCAGCATCTGGATGACGATCTGGATCTGGAAGCGTTGAGCGGCGTCGCGGCGTTCTCGAAATACCATTTCCACCGGCAGTTCACCTCAACCTTCGGGGTGTCCGTGCATCGCTATGTCCAGCTCGCCCGCTTGAAGCGCGCTTCGTACAGGCTTGCCGGAAGCGACGCCGAAAGCGTCACCGATATAGCGATGGATGCCGGTTACGACGCACCGGATGCCTTCGCCCGCGCTTTTCGGCAACGGTTCGGACAATCGCCTTCGTCGTTCCGGAAATCTCCCGACTGGGGAGCGTGGCTCATGGCCTTCGGGCCTTTCGACAAAGCAAGGAACACGCTCATGCAGATAATCTTCGACCATAACGACGTGATGATCCGCGATGTGCCGCCAACGCCGGTGGCCATCATGGAGCATCGCGGCGACCGGGCGACGCTCCAGGACACCATTCAGCGGTTTATCGCCTGGCGCAAAGCCCACGGCCTGTCGCCGCAGACAAGCCCGACCTTCAACATCTTCCGTTCCGAACGGGAGCCGGCGGTCCCGGCCGATTACAGCATGGACATTTGTGTCGGCACCGACCAGCCGATCGATGAGAATGACGCACAGATGAAGGCCGGCGTGATCCCCGGCGGACGCTGCGCGGTGCTGCGCTACCCCGGCAACACCAACAATCTCGAACCCGCGGCACTGTACCTTTATCGTGAATGGCTTCCGGCCAGCGGCGAGGAAGTGCGCGACTTCCCGGTCTATTGCCAACGACATCTGTCCCTCGTGGCGGAAGGGCCGCTGCACGAAGTGGTCGTTGAGCTCTTTCTGCCTCTGAAATAGCGCTGGCGAGCTGTCCCTTCCGATCGCGAGAAGCGGACGGTGTGTCCGGTATTGTCATTATATTAGCTTCAGCGCATATTCATCCCGCAGTGCGCCCTTGGCCGCCAACGCGTCCCAGGGCGCCTGCAATTGTTCCGAAAAATAAATCGCTCCGTGCCGCTCGAATTATGGAGCAGCACGAGACAATGACATTTGGAGGAAATACCCATGAAAGTGACTATCTTGGCAAATTATGCGCCTCATGCCGCCAAAGGATTGATGCAAGGCTCGGACAGGCAGGCTGCGGTGAAGGCGCTTTTTGAAAGCGTTGGCGGCAAGGTGACCAGCGTGATGTTCACGCGCGGCATCTATGACGTCGTTGTCAATGGCGAGGTGCCGGACCAGTCAGCGGGGATTGGCATGTCCCTTGCGGTGCGAGCGAGCGGATCGCTGACCGAGATGGTTGTACTGGAAGAACTCGACATGAAGGCAGTGCTCGCGGCCGCCAAGAAGGCTGCCGGCGCGTACAAACCCGCCGGCTGATGGACTTGCCTTCTTGATCAAGGCAGCACGGTTCGATGCCGTGCTGCCTGATGTCGGACAGGGCATGTTCTTCCGACTTTCGCGGCGACTGGAATTCAAGCTAGTATCGTCAGGTGGTCGTTTGGTGCAGAGAGCTTGCTGAAACGCAACCGCGATTCTGAACACGGAGACAAGCCATGTTTGCGGCCAAGGCCATCGATACGTCAGACAAGGCCGCGTTCTACCGCGACCTTGCCACGCAACTGAAGGCGCTGCTCGACGGCGAGGGCGACTCGATCGCCAATGCCGCCAACACGGCTGCGCTGATCTTCCAGATGGTGCCCGACCTCAACTGGGCCGGCTTCTATTTCCTCGCCTCGGACGAGGAACTGGTGCTCGGGCCGTTCCAGGGCAAGCCGGCCTGCGTGCGTATCGCGGTCGGCAAGGGTGTGTGCGGAACGGCGGTCGAACTTGGCACCTCGATGCTGATCAAGGACGTGCACGATTTCCCCGGCCACATCGCCTGCGACGCCGATTCCCGCTCGGAACTCGTCGTGCTGCTCGAAGACGATGAAGGCGTCTTCGGCGTACTCGATCTCGACAGTCCGCTGCCCGGCCGCTTCGACAAGGCCGACCAGGCGGGCATCGAGACGCTGGCGGCGATCTATGCCGCAGCGAGTTCGTTCGAGGATTAGTCCGCCCCCTGACCGGCGAGGGTTGGCGGATGGCCATAGCTCTGGCAGGCCGTGCCCGCCAGTTTTGAGCGCCGAAATTCCAGGAAATAGCGAATCTCAAGCCTTTTTTGCCGGCGGGTCCAACTTGATAAGATTGGCCTTGGCGGTGGTATCTCCTTGGTCAGCAGCCTTGCGAATCAAAATGAGAGCTTGGGCAGTATCCTGCTTCACACCACGTCCATCGAGGTATGCCACTCCAAGGCTATTCTCGGCTTTAGCGTACCCTTGGTCGGCAGACTTCCGCAGCCAGGCAACAGCCTGCACATAGTCTAGATGTACCCCTAGCCCCTTGTAGTACGAAACCCCAAGGTCGTACTGAGCACCTGCATTCCCCTGGTCCGCAGCCTTTTGGAGCCAGGAGACGGCTTGGGCATAGTCAAGAGTAACGCCAAGACCCTCTGCATAGGCTACACCAAGATCATGCTGCGCCAGGGCGTTTCCCTGCTCCGCCCCTTTGCGATACCATGCGACTGCGTCGGTATAATCCTGGGCGACACCCAGACCTTTGGCATAAGCCAGGCCCAGAAAGTATTGGGCAACAGCCGTTCCTTGATCGGCGGCCTTCCGTAGCCACGCGGCGGATTGTAAATAGTCCTGCGGAACGCCCCTTCCATCTCTGTACAGTAACCCGAGATTGGTTTGAGCAACCGCTAATCCTTGATCGGCAGCTTTGCGATACCAAATTGCAGCTTCGGTATAGTCCTGCCTGACGCCTAATCCACAGTCATAAGCATAGCCGAGATTATGCTCAGCCTGGGCATCACCCTGGTCCGCTGCCTTGCGGTACCAAGCGGCAGCTTGCGCGTAATCCTGTGTGACACCGTGCCCCTCAGCGTAAGCAGTGCCAAGATTGTCCTGAGCTTGGGGATCACCGGCCTTAGCCAGGAGGTTCCACAACTCGACAGCCGCTGCGTAATCTCCTCTTTTATAGGCCTGTTCCGCTTGCCCAGCATGTACGACGCCGGCCACCAGCATGCCGGATATGAAACAAAGCAACTTGGACAAGCTCTGCATGGTAGCCTCCGACTAAGTTCCGAAGTCCGGATTAGGGCCTGACTTTTTGCCACGGTCAACTCTGGGCTAATTGGCCGCGCCATCATCTCTATGCGGCCAGCCGGTGGCTGACTGCCTACTGCAGCAAGTTTGGCTGGCGCCCCGTCGGCAGGGTGGAGATGTCCGGGACCATGTTCGACGTGATGAAAAGGCCGCTATAGCGAGGTGAAACTAGGCGAACTTCACCAGCATCAGGCTGAAGCTGCCGATGAACAGGAAGGCGCAGAAGGCGAGCGCCAGCGGGCGCAGGCCGCGCGAGCGGAGCTGCGAAATGTCGGCCTGCAGGCCCATGGCGGCGAGCCCCATGGTCAGCATGATGGTGGTGGCGAGCGCCATCGCCGATTTCACTTCGGCCGGCACGGTGACCATGCTGTTCAGCGCCACGACGGCGACGAAAGCGGCGACGAACCATGGCATGGGCGGGCGGGCACCAGATTGATCGCTTGACTGGTCGCTGCTCATCTTGCGGCGCGCCATCAGGCCGAGCGCGATGACCATCGGCGCCAGCATGGCAACGCGCGTCAGCTTGGCCACGGTGGCGATCTCGCCGGACTGGGTGCCGTTCTGGAAGCCGGCGCCGATGACTTGCGCCACCTCATGGATCGAGGCGCCGGCCCACAGGCCGAAAGCGTGCTGGTCGAGGCCGAGCAACGGCGCCAGCAGCGGGAAGCCGAGCATGGCGACGGTGCCGAACAAAGTGATCGAGGCGACGGCATAGGTGACGTCCTCGTCGCGCGCATCGGTGACGATGTTGGTGGCGACGATGGCCGAGGCGCCGCAGATCGAGGTGCCGGCGGCAATCAGCTGCGCAAGCTTACGGTCGACGCCGATCAGCCGGCCAAGCGTGATGGTGAAGAGGAAGGTGGCGCCAAGCGTCGCCGCCACGATGCCGACGCCACTGGCGCCGATCGAAACGACCTGGCCGAGCGTCAGCTGGAAGCCGAGCAGCACGATGGCGAAGCGCAGCAGGCGCTTTTGCGAGAAGGCGATGCCGGCCTTGGCATGAGCGGGCGTGCCGAGCACGTTGGAATAGACCATGCCGGCGACGACGGCGAGGATCATCGGGCTGAACAGCGCAAAGCCGGAGACATTGTGCGCCGAGAAGGCCACGGCCGTGATCATCGCCACCAGCACGATGCCCGGAATGACGCCGTTCCACGCCGAATCGAGCCGCTTGCGGCCCGCGGCGAGATCGGCCGGTATCAGGCTTTTCGGAATATCGTTCGCGATGTGGGTCAGGGAAGACAATACAATTCTCCAGGCAAGTACCCCAGGAGAATGTCATTCCTGAACCGATCTTTCCAACGAATTGTTGTGGTTGGAATGATCGATTTTTACGAACGATCGTAGTGAAGGACCATCCCGGCTACAACAATTCCTGCCACCGGCGCGCGCCATGAACCACGCGCACGATCTCCGCGCCGCCGTCGATCTGGCGATAGAGGATCAGGTAGTTTCCTGCAGGGAACGTGCGCAAACCCGGCCGCACGTCCGGCCGGGCAACACCCATTCCCGGCATGTCGGCGATCCGCTGGCAATGGGCATGGATTTCGTCATACCAGCGCAGTGCCGCCGAGGGACTATCCTCGGCGATATAGAGCGCGATGGCTTCAATATCCGCTTCTGCTTCCGGCCGTAGGCGCAGCGTCATCGCGACGTGCGCTCGGTAATCCTGGCATCGAGCTTGCTTTTGATCCGGGCGAAGGCTTCGCCACCGTCGACGGCGTTGCCGCTTGCCATGCCTTCATCCCAAAGCCGGCCCAATTCGTCGACAGCCTGATCACGCTGCATCCGGCGAAATTTCCATTCGCGCAGCGCCTCACGCATGACTTCGCTCGCCGAGGCGTATTCGCCCGCCGCAACGACCTCGCGCACCATGCTTGCCAATTCAGGGGTGAGGGCAACGCTCACTTTCTCGACATTGGCCATCTGTGTTCTCCTACTACGCAAAGTAGGCAAGTTTACCACCAGGTGCAAGAAGGAGGTATTCATAGCACCTGCAATCAGAGCTGCGCTGCGATCGCCGCCTTGTCGATGACGGACCAGACATTCCTGATCCGGTCGTTCAGAAATTCATAAAACACATTCTCGCTGAAGGAGACTTTTTTGCCGTTGATGGGCAGGTCGAAGAAGGTCCCTCTTGGCGTGCAGTTGAACTGGATGCGGCTGGCGATGAATGGTGGCTCGGAGATCAGCAACTGGACGTCGAAATAGAGATCGGGAATTTCGCGGAAATCCCGTTCCAGCATGGCGCGGTAGCCTGACAGTCCGACCCGCTCACTGTTGTAGTGCACCTCGTCATGGACGAAGCGATGCAGCATTTGCCAATCCTGATTGTTCAGGCAGTCGATATAGCCACGATAGAGGTCGGTTTCGGTCACGGCGATGGCTCCGGTGCTTGGAAAAGATCACGATCGATCGCGAAGATAGAACGGCCGCGGGCGCAGTCCAGATGGATCAATCGCGATAGCGCAGCGCATCGACCAGCAGCGAGAAGGCCGGCGTCGTCTGGCGGCGGCTGGGGTAGTAGAGATGGTAGCCGGGGAAGGGCGCGCACCAGTCGGCCAGCACCCGCACCAGCCGGCCGTCGGCCAGATGCGCGCGCACCTGGTCTTCGGGCAGATAGGCAAGGCCGAGGCCGGCGAGCACCGCATTCATGCGAAGCCCTGCCGTGTTGAAGGTCAACTGGCCCTCGACGCGTACTTTCAGTTCGCGCCCGGCCTTTTCGAATTCCCAGGCATAGAGCCCGCCGTAAGTCGGCAGGCGCAGATTGATGCAATTGTGGGTGGTCAGATCCTGCGGCGTGCGCGGCTTCGGCCGCCCGGCGAAATAGGCCGGCGCGCCGACCACCGCCATGCGCATGTCCGGGCCGATGCGCACCGCGATCATGTCGTGCGCCACCTGTTCGCCAAGCCGCACGCCGGCGTCGTAGCGCTCGGCGACGATGTCGGTCAGGCCGTAGTCGACGATGATCTCCACCTTGATGTCGGGATAGTCCGGCAGCAGCCGGCCGATCGCCGGCCACAGCACCGCGTCGGCGGAATGCTCGCCGGCGGTGATGCGAATAGTGCCGGCTGGCTTTTCGCGCAAGGCGCTGAGCGCGGCGAGTTCGGCCTCGATCTCGTCGAGCCTTGGCCCGACGGAGCGCACCAGCCGCTCGCCGGCCTCCGTAGGCGCCACGCTGCGCGTGGTGCGGGTGAGCAGCCGCACGCCCAGCCGCTCCTCCAGCGCGCGCACCGTGTGGCTGAGCGCCGATTGCGACACGCCGAGCTGTGCCGCTGCCCGGGTGAAGCTTTTTTCGCGCGCGACAGCGAGGAAGGCGGTCAGCTCGTTCAGATTGTCTCGCGGCATTGATGAGCAGTCCTCATAAGTACATGCCGGATATAGCATCTAATCGCAGCCAATAGCAGGCGCTAGATAAGTCCCGTCACAATCGCCAGCCTGAGATTGTGGCTGGAACATTGTCGGTCATCGCCTGCTTGTATCGAGAAGGAACAAGACCACGGATATCAAGCGCAGCGGTTCGCAGCCTTCGGCAAAAGGTCCCGCCGATTACTTCACCGGCACGGTGCGCATCGATGCGCCGTTCAAGGGCACAGAGCCTGCCCGTGTCGGTGGCGCTACGGTGACCTTCGAGCCCGGTGCGCGTACCGCCTGGCACACCCCATCCGCTCGGCCAGACGCTGATCGTGCTCTCGGGCGCTGGCCTCGTGCAGCGCGAAGGTGGATCGGTCGAGGCGATCCGCCCCGGCGACATCGTCTGGTTCGCGCCCGGCGAAAAGCACTGGCATGGCGCGGCGCCGACCACGGCGATGAGCCACCTTGCCATTGCCGAAGCGCTCGACGGCAAGGTCGTCGACTGGATGGAGAAGGTCAGCGACGAACAATACGGGGTTTGACGCGGCGGTTCCCGGCTCCATCTCCCGATACATCCCTCAACGAAGGAAGCTCTCATGACAGACGCCCCCAAAAGCCCATTCTCCGATATAGCGCCCGCGCTCGGCAAATACACCGACGAGGTGCTGTTCGGCGATGTCTGGAAGCGCCCCGGCCTTTCGCCGCGTGACCGCAGCCTCGTCACCGTCACCAGCCTGGTCTCGAACTACCGGATCAACGAGATGCCTTTCCATATGAAGCGGGCGCTCGACAATGGTGTCTCCCGCGATGAACTCATCGAAACCATCACCCATCTCGCCTTCTACGCCGGATGGCCGGCGGCCAGCACAGCGATCGGCATTGCCCGCAAGGTTTTCGAGCAGGCCGATGCCGGGATGAAGGGATAGAGAAATGCCGTGGTCGAAGGATGAACTCGCAAGGATCGCCGCAACCGACGATCTGCATATTTCACCGTTGCGCGATGACGGGGTGACCTTGGGCACGCCGACCTGGATCTGGTCGGTCGTTGCCGATGGCGCGCTTTACGTGCGTGGCTACAACGGCTTGCAATCGCGCTGGTATCAGGCCGCGATCAAGCAGAAGGCCGGCCGCATCGCTGCTGCCGGCGTGACCAGGGATGTCAGCTTCGAGGCGGTCGAGGGAGCCATCAATGACCGCATCGATGACGCCTACAGGGCGAAATACGCAGCCAGCCCCTATCTCGCGCCGATGGTTGCGGCGCGCGCCCGCGCCGCCACGGTGCGGATTACACCAAAGGAGAATTGAGATGCAAAAGCGCACACTTGGAACAAGCGACCTCGAAGTCTCGGCTATCGGCCTTGGCTGCATGGGGATCAGCCAGTCCTACGGGAAGCCGATGGAGACGCCGGAAGCCGTCCGCCTGATCCGCTCCGCGTTCGAGCGCGGCATCACCTTCTTCGACACGGCGGAGGTCTATGGACCGTTCACGAACGAGGCGGTCGTCGGTGAGGCTCTGCAGCCCATCCGCGACCAGGTGGTGATCGCCACCAAATTCGGCATCGACATCGCCGGCACAGCCGGACATGAGGGCATGGACAGCCGGCCGCAGCATATTCGCGACGTCGTCGAGGCGTCGCTCAAGCGGCTGAGGACCGACCGCATCGACCTCCTCTACCAGCACCGCGTCGATCCCGTGGTGCCGATCGAAGAGGTGGCGGGTGCGGTGAAGGACTTGATCAGCCAAGGCAAGGTCAAGCATTTCGGCCTCTCCGAGGCGGGCGTGCGCACCATCCGGCGCGCCCACGCGGTGCAGCCGGTCGCGGCACTGCAAAGCGAATACTCGCTGTGGTGGCGTGAGCCTGAGGAGGCGATCCTGCCGGTGCTTGAGGAACTGGGGATCGGCTTTGTGCCCTTCAGCCCGCTGGGCAAGGGTTTTTTGACCGGCGCCATCAATGCCAGCACGACCTTCGACAGCAGTGACTTCCGCAACACCGTGCCGCGTTTCGCGGAAGAGGCCCGCAAGGCGAACCAGGCGCTGGTCGATGCGATCGTCGCAATCGCGGCGCAGAAGAAGGTGACCCCCGCGCAGGTGGCGCTCGCCTGGCTGTTGGCGCAAAAACCATGGATCGTTCCGATCCCCGGCACCACGAAGCTCAATCGCCTCGAGGAGAACATCGGATCGGCCGCTGTTGCGCTGACGGCGGACGATCTTGCCAACATCGAAAACGCGGTCTCGGCGATTGCCGTGCAGGGCGAGCGCTATTCGCCGCAACAGGCGGCACGCATCGATCGCTGAGGCGGACGACCCCGATGTCGCCGAGAGCGTGCGCGCGCTCTATGACCGGGTGGCGATCCCGGCGGACTCCTTCGCCAGGACCGTGGTGTTCGCCATGAGCCAACCCGACGAGGTCGACAGCAACGAGATCCTGTTTCGGCCGACGGCGCAGGCGTATTAGGTCGCGATGCAGATGTTTGACGTTCGTTCGCATGGAAGAGCCGTACGCCTTGGCGATTGGCGGAGCAGCCCAACGCTTCGTCATCCACGGGCGGAGCAAGGAGCGTAGCGACGCGGCGCAGACCCGAGGATCCATGCCGGGACTCTGAAGCGTCACTACGGTCCAGAATTCTGCACCGCTGCACTCCACAGCTAAGGTCGCGGCATGGATCCTCGGGTCTCCGCGACGCCGCTACGCGGCTGCTCCGCCCGTGGATGACGAAGCGTTGGGGGGCGCCGCAAGTTTTCAAATCTTGACGCGCCATGCTTCCTGCGCCAGCTTGGCGCCATGTTCGCCCTCGCGCCCACCAACACCCAGCGACGCCGCCGCCCAGTGCGGAGCGGCGAGCTGAATGCGCGAAGACAAAACCCGGCAGGATAGATCCGGTTCGTTCGTTTCCAGCCCCGCCCGCGACCACGCCGGCGGGGTTTTTCATGCCTGGAGCATTTTTGATGACAAACAATTCCATCCGGTTTCGGCCTGCCGAGCCTGCTGACGCCGCCGCGATCAGGGACATCGTGCGATCAGCCTATGCGAAGTGGGTGCCGGTAATAGGCCGCGAGCCGCTGCCGATGCGCGCCGATTACGAGAAGGCCGTTGCCGAGCATCCCTTCGAGCTCGCCGTCGCGGACGGCCGCATCGTCGGGATGATCGAAACCATGCTGGCCGACGATCATCTCTGGATCGAGAATGTCTGCGTCGCGCCGGAGGCGCAGGGGAGGAATCGGCCGGCTTTTGCTGGAGCGGGCCGAACAGAAGGCGCTCGAAGCCGGTCGCCCCGAGCTGCGTCTGCTGACCAACGGCGCCTTCGAGGCCAATGTGTTGTTGTACAAAATGCGTGGTTATACGATCGACCGGGAGGAGCCGTTCATGGGCGGCATGACGGTCTATATGAGCAAGAGATTGACGCGATAGCGGGCAAATCGGAGGCACAACGATGGCTGCCAGGGTCAAATTGAGGCAACTTCCCGGATCGTACGCGATCTCGCGGCTCGGGGCGAGCGACAGCATTCCCGGCTGGGCGGACGGGCCGGGCTTCGTCGGCATCACCAGGACCGACAACGAGCTTTCGATCACATGCCTGCAGGATCGCGTTCCGGGCACGGTGAAGCACGATGGCGACTGGATCGCCTTCAAATTGCAGGGCCCCTTTGCTTTCGACGAAACCGGCATCGTGTTGTCGGTCATCCAGCCGCTGTCGGAAAACGGGCTGGGCATCTTCCTGGTGTCCACCTTCGACGGCGATCATCTGCTGGTGAAAGCGGCGGATCAGGCAGCGGCGAGACAGCATCTGGTCGAGGCAGGACACACGCTGCTGTAATTCATCCCGCCATCGAAAACGGTCAGGTCTGCTGGTCCAAGGCGTCTGGCTCAATCACTGGGAGCGCTGGCTCAACCAGTTCGGGGGTTGTGTTTGACAGCGCGGTTTGTGCATCGTTATCTCTAGCCAGATATCACGGCCGGAACGACCATGCGGCGCCCCCAGGGAGAAAACCATGTCACACAATCTGCAGTTCTATATCGATGGCGCGTGGGTCGATCCTGAAGTGCCCAACACGCTCGATGTCATCGATCCGTCGAACGAGGATGCCTTCGCGCAGATCTCGCTCGGCTCCAAGGCCGATGTCGACAAGGCGGTGGCAGCCGCCAAGCGCGCCTTCAACTCGTACGGCTTCACCTCGGTGGAAGAGCGCCTCGATATCCTCAACCGCGTCATCGCGGTCTACAAGAAGCGCTCCAAGGATCTGGCGCTGGCCGTGTCGCGCGAAATGGGCGCGCCGCGCCAGATGGCGCTCGACAGCCAGGTCGGCATTGGGCTGGCGCATCTGACCAAAATGGCCGAAGTGCTGAAAACTTTTCAGTTCCGCCACGTCAAGGGCAGCGCGCTGATCGTCAAGGAGCCGATCGGCGTCGTCGGTCTGATCACGCCGTGGAACTGGCCGCTGAACCAGATCACCTGCAAGGTCGGCCCGGCACTTGCCGCCGGCTGCACCATGGTGCTGAAGCCGTCGGAAATCGCGCCGCTCGATGCCATCATCTTCGCCGAGATCATCGACGAAGCTGGCGTGCCGAAGGGCGTGTTCAACCTCGTCAATGGCGACGGCCCCGGAGTCGGCCAGGCGCTGTCCAGCCACCCCGACATCGACATGATGTCGTTCACCGGTTCGACCCGGGCCGGCATATTGGTGGCCAAGGCCGCCGCCGACACGGTCAAGCGCGTGCATCAGGAACTGGGCGGCAAGTCGGCCAACATCCTGTTCCCGGATGTCGACCTCGCAACCGCCGTCAGCAAGGGCGTCGCCGGCTGCTTCAGCAACAGCGGCCAGTCCTGCAATGCACCGACCCGCATGTTCGTACCGCGCGAGCGTCACGACGAGGCCGCTGCTCACGCCAAGGCGGCGGCGGAGAAGTTCGTGGTCGGCCCGGCCGACGGCGCCAACACCAAGCTTGGCCCTGTCGTCAGCCAGGTCCAGTTCGACAAGATCCAGGACCTGATCCAGGCCGGCATCGACGAGGGGGCGACGCTGGTCGCCGGCGGCCCCGGCCGCCCGGCCGAACTCAACCGCGGCTATTATATCAGGCCGACCGTGTTCGCCGACGTCACCCACGACATGCGCATCGCACGCGAGGAAATCTTCGGACCGGTGCTGGCGATCCTGCCTTACGACACGGTCGAACAGGCGGTCGAGCAGGCCAACGACACCGTCTACGGCCTTGCCTCCTACATCCAGGCCAAGGACATCCAGAAGGCCCGCGACGTGGCGGCCCGCATGCGCTCCGGCAATGTCTACATCAACTATCCGACCTGGGACGCCGGCCTGCCCTTCGGCGGCTACAAGCAGTCTGGCAATGGCCGCGAATACGCCGAATATGGGCTTGAGGATTTCCTCGAGATCAAGGGCATCGCGGGCTATGAGGCGGCTGAGTAAGCGCGACGCGGTTTGGGGCCGGCGGTAATGCCGGCCCGAAGTGTTTCATCTGTTTGGCATCCGAGGCCGCCACGCCCAGGAATTGACGTGGCGGCCTTATCGAGCTTGGTTGCGGCCGGCCACCGGGCATTTATGATGGTGTTGCGGAAATTCCTGGGTGTGTCCCGCACGAACCGCGGATGAGCCGGAGCTGGAAATGTTGGAGCCCGACGAGAGTCTCTACCAGGTCTTCGTCGACGATAATTTCCACTATCGTGACGAGAGTCATCGCTATCTGGACGGACAATTCGCAACCTATGAAGAGGCGGTGGCCCACTGCCGCGCCATAGTCGACGGCGACTTGGAGAATGCTTTCAAACCGGGAGCAACTCCCGAAGAGCGGTTTGCGACATACAGTTTGTTTGGCCCGGATCCGTTCATCAAGACACCGCCCGGGCGACGAGTCGATCCGCCTTTTTCTGCTTGGGATTATGCAAAGGAACGGTGCGGACTCTTGCCTCGCGACGCTGCCATTCCAGGCGCCTGAATTTAAGCGCTTCTTGCCAATTGGCAAATACATGCTATATCTTTGCCAATAGCAGAGGTGAGCAAACATGCAGCTTCAGTCCATCGTCACCACGCCGGCCACGGTCGGGTCAGCCATTTCGGATGAAGAGGCCGGCGCTTTGGCGCGCACCACGGTCAATCTGTTCAAGGCGTGGAACCTCAACGATCTCGAGGCCTGCATCCTGCTTGGCGGCATGTCAGCACGCACCTGGGCACGTTGGAAGACTGGGGCGCGCTGGAAGGAAGGCGGCATTGGTCGCATCGACCGCGATCTGCGGACCCGCATGGCGCATCTGATGGGCATCCACAAGGGGCTGCGCTACCTCTTCACCGAGCCGGCGCGCGGCTATGCCTGGATCCGCAAGCCCAATGCCACTTTCGGCGGCCAGTCGGCGCTCGACCTGATGCTGCGCGGCGAAATCTCCGACCTTGCCGCCATGCGCGAATGGCTCGATGCGGAGCGTGGTGCATGGTGAGTGGGCTTGCGGTCCGGCGCCGCGTCCACTGGCACCAGACTTTCCGCATCATCCGCTCCATCCATCCGCCGATCGACCTGTTCGAGGACATTGCCGATCCGCGCGACTGGGAGGCGCTGGCCTCGGTCGAGGAGAAGACCAATCCGCGCATCCGGCTGGAGATCGGCGACCTCGGCAAGGTTACGGCCGCAAGGCGGGTGTCCGGCCCCGGCGCCAGCTTCGTCATGGCGCCGTTCGTGCATTGTTCGACGCTGCGGCCGGGCCGCTTCTCGGATGGCAGCTACGGCCTCTATTATGCCGGCGACAGCGAGGATGTGGCGCTGGCCGAAACCATCCACCATCACCAGAACTTCATGCGCGCCACCAATGAGGATCCGGGCTGGACGGCGGATTTTCGCGTGCTGATCGGCAGCGTCGACCGCGACCTCGATGACGTCAACGCGGTGCCCGGCGTGCTCGACCCCGACGATTACACCGCCTCGCAGGCGGAGGGGCGGGCGCTTCGTGCCGCCGGCAGCGACGGGCTGGTGTGGAACAGCGTGCGCATGCCGGGGGGCCAATGCATCGGCATCTTCTGGCCCGATGTTATCCCCATTCCGGTGCAGGGGCGGCACTACAGCTACCACTGGGACGGCAGCCGTGTGGATTTCGTGCGCCAGCACGATACCGGCAAGGTGCTGGCGGTCGTGTGACTGCGGCCCAGGGGAATTCTGGTTCCGCGAGAGAGTGTGGAACAGGTCCAGGTCGTCATCCGGCAAATAGTCGCCAGTATGAACCCAGTAAAAATCGAACAATCGGTTTGCACCGGTATTAACTTGGCGTGATGCATTCTTGCCGCGTAGAAATCGGTGAGAACGACATGAGATTTGCCACAGTCAAAGCGTGGACTGCCGTTTTTCTGGTCCTGATGCTGGGTGCTCAATTGGGCGCCGCACGGGCAGCAGAGCCCTGGCGGGAAAAGCTCAACGAGCCGGATCAACAAAAATTCATGCAGCTGATCAGCGCGGTCGACGGCTGGACAGCTGCAAACGACCAGAAGATCAGAGCCGAAATTCAGGCCTTCGTCGCCGCACACCCGGATTTCGTTCCCGCGCAGGTTGAAGCGATCCGGGCAAAGTGGCTGAGTGTAGCCGCCTATATGGGGATGGCGCTCGCGAGCAAATCCTTCTTCATCATGTTCGAGGAACTGGAGAAGCTCGATCCGTCCTATCAACCGGCCTACATCTACGGCGCTCGCACCTATATCTATTCCGGCTATCCGGCGGGAGCGCGAAAGCAGCTCGAGAAGGCGCAGGCGCTCGACGCCGCGGACCCCTGGGTCGACATCACCTGGTCGCTAATGTTCGAACGGCTGGGCCACCGCGAGGAGGCGCTGACATGGGCAAGGACGGCGCTGCCCAAGACGGTCGGAAAGACCAGCGCGATGGCCGAAGCAATCCTGGCGATCACCAAACTGCAGGGCGCCTCCAACCACGACGCCGCGGTCGCCCTGGCCGATCAGGTATACGCACTCGAACCAGGCATGGGCAAACTCACCGAGGTCATCCACGCGTGCCTGTCAGGCTATCTATACCAGGCGGGTCTCCTGGATGTGCTGACGGAGGTGACCCAGCGAATTGAAGCCAAACAGCCGCCTTCAAACGCACTCTTGTACGAAACCGCTCGCCTCAAGCTGGCAGATGGATATCTGTACGATTGGGGCATCCGGCCCCAGTTTCGGCCCGAATACGCCGCCGCCGCGATCGTCATCCTCGACAAGATCAGGGATGATCCGCAACAGGCCGCGTCCGTGTGGCAGATGCGCTTCAGATTGGCTCTTAGCCTCGGTGACGTTGCGGTCATGTCGCAGCTTCTCGAGGAGGGCGGCCTCAAGGGCTACGACGTCACGTTGATGGGCCATCGCGAAGCGCAAATGTTGGTCGTGCAGGGCCGCTACGGTGACGTCATGGACCTTTACCACAGGCGGCATCTTCCTGAAGACAATCTGTTGGCAATGGCCTACGAGATGGGAGGCGACCATACCGTGGCCGACCGGATTTACCTCCGCGCCTTGGAGGAGGATCCGAACTCGGGCACCATGAATGCCACTTATGCCAGGCTAAGATTGTTTCGCGATCGCGACGTCGATGGCGCTATCAAATATGGAGAGAAAGCCTATTCGCTTTTGCCATCCCCCTTCAACCGTTCGCTGGTGACGATCGCCTGGCTGGTCAGGTCCTCCGACTACCTGAAGGTTCACAAGCTCAAGGAGGCGAAAGAAGCGTTCGCCCGCGCCCGCGAAGTCGGCATGGACCCCGCTTACATCCAAGCCCTCTGCAGCAATCTGTGCAACGACATCAATCTGCCGCTGTACGAATTTCGGTAGCCGCACCGTCGTCGTGCACCCAGCACCGCGAGGCGGCACAGGCTTCCGCAGCCCGAGGCATTGATTCCGGCACCGTGCCATAGGGGACAGCGGCTTTTCTCCGATCGCCGGCAAAAATGGAATGGATTACCTGCCATATCGCCTCCGTCCGATCTATATATCGATTGAGATCGATGCGAGGTGAAGATGGACCGTGACATCATATTGAAGGCACTGGCGCATCCGTTTCGGCGCGATGTGCTGGCGTGGCTGAAGGAGCCTGAACAGCACTTCGCCGCGCAGGCGCATCCGCTCGAAATGGGCATCTGCGCCAGCCAGTTCGACAATCGCGGCCTGGCGCAGTCCAGCGTCTCGGCGCATCTGGCGACGCTGGCGTCAGCCGATCTGGTGACAACGCGTCGGGTCGGCCAATGGGTGTTCTACAAGCGCAACGAAGAAACCATCGCCGCCTTCCAGGCCGCCCTGTCCGATCTCTGACGATTCCGATCTCTGACGATCCTCCCCAAATCCCCCCAATGCATGAAAGGCATTTCTCATGGCTACCCTTTTTGATCCCTTGCGGGCCGGCGATCTCGCGCTGGCGAACCGCATCGTCATGGCGCCGCTGACGCGCAATCGCTCGCCCAATGCGGTGCCCGGCGACCTCTCGGTGACCTATTACGGCCAGCGCGCCACGGCTGGTCTTATCGTGACCGAAGCCACCGCCATCAGCCATCAAGGCCAGGGCTACGCCAACGTGCCCGGCCTCTATGGCGCGGATCAGCTTGCCGGCTGGAAGCGCGTTACCGACGCCGTTCACAAGGCCGGCGGCAAGATCGTGGTGCAGCTCTGGCATGTCGGCCGCATCTCGCACACGACGTTGCAGCCCGGCGGCGGCAAGCCGGTGGCGCCGTCGGCGATCAGGGCAAACTCCAAGACTTTCCTGGTCAAGCCGGATGGCAGCGGCGAGTTCGCCGAGACCTCCGAGCCGCGCGCGCTCGAAGCGGCCGAACTTCCCGGAATCGTCGAGGATTTCCGCCGCGCCGCCAAGGCGGCGATCGAAATAGCGGGTTTCGACGGCGTCGAGATCCATGGCGCCAATGGCTATCTCATCGACCAGTTTTTGCGCTCGGGCACCAACCATCGCACCGATGAGTATGGCGGCTCGATCGAGAACCGGACGCGCTTCCTGTTCGAGGTGGTCGACGCGGTCACGGGCGCCGTCGGAGCCGGCAAGACCGGGATCAGGCTGTCGCCGGTAACGCCCGCCAACGACACGTCGGATTCCGATCCGCAGCCGCTGTTCAACCATGTCGTGGCGGGTCTTGGCAGCCGCGGCCTGGCGTACGTCCATATCGTCGAAGGCGCGACCGGCGGCGCCCGCGACTTCAGTCAGGGCGACAAGCCGTTCGACTACGAAGAACTCAAGGCCACCTATCGCAAGGCCGGTGGAAACGGCGCCTGGCTGGTGAACAATGGCTATGACAAGGACCTAGCCGAAAAGGCTGTCGGGGACGGCTATGCCGACCTTGTCGCGTTCGGCAAGCTGTTCATCGCCAATCCCGACCTCGTCAGCCGGCTGAAGCGCAATGCCGGACTGAACGATCCGGACAAGGCGACGTTCTATGGCGGCGACGCCAAGGGTTATACGGATTATCCGACTGCGGCCTGAGCCGCCCATTCTCTTAGGCCTACTCACAAGGCAGCCGGCTCCCTATGGGGAGCCGGCCAGCCATCGCGCTATGCGCGATCGGATGAACATCTGGCCGGGACGCACGGGCGTGGAACCGGGCCTGGCTGAGCGGATTTCTTTTCTGCGGTGACTTGCGGCGATCAAGAATTTGCCTGATCAAGTCGGTAGAGGGCCAACAACCGGCAATTGTGCTTCAAAAACTGCTGACATGATGCTTCCCAGATTCCGGAGATCGATTGTCAAGGCGCGGCAGCCTCTCGCCTGTCTCGCCATCCTGCTGGCGCTCGGCGCTCCCGCCATGGCCGCCGACAGCCGCATGGATGTCTGCGCCAATGACAAGCTTGCGCCGCCCAACCGGATCGTTGCCTGCACCAATGTGATTGAGGACAAGGCGACCTCGGCAAGCGACCGGGAAATTGCCTATTTCGATCGCGGCAACGCGTTGGACGCGGCCGGCGAATATGATCGCGCTCTGTCGGATTACGACAAGGCGATCGAACTCGATCCCAAGGACGCCGATGCCCTCAACAATCGTGGCCTGACCTGGAGCCACAAGAAGGACTGTGACCGCGCGCTCGCCGACTACAGCAGGGCGATAGAGCTCAATCCGCAATTTTCCCTTGCCTATGCCAACCGGGGCCTGATCTGGCACGCCCAGAAGCGCGACGAAGACCGCGCGATCGCCGATTTCAAAAAGGCGATCAGTCTCGAACCGCAAACCAGCGATGTCTACAACCTCCTTGGCAATGCGTATCTGCGCAAGGGCGACTATGACAGCGCCATTACCAGCTACAGTCAGGCGGTCTTTCTCGATCCCGAGAATCCCGATCAGTATTTCAACCTCGGGCTGGCCTGGACCTCCAAGGGCAATCCGGAACGCGCCATAGCAGACTACGGCCAGGCGATCAGCCTCGATGCGAAGCATGTTGATGCCTATCGCTGGCGCGCCGACGCCTGGGTCAAGCAGGGCGACGCCGATCGCGCCATCGCTGACTACGACGAGGCCATCAGGATCGACCCCAGGGACGCCGAGACCTTCCGCAATCGTGGTGATCTGTGGTTTGGCAAGAAGGACTATGATCGTGCCATCGCCGATTACGGGCAGGCCATCGATGTCGATCCCAGAGATGCGGTAGCCTATAATGATCGTGGCTGGACCTGGTCGCAGAAGCACGACGCCGACCGCGCCGTAGCTGATTTCGACAAGGCGATCAGCATCGATCCCACCTACGCCAGGGCCTACAACAATCGCGGCCTGGCGTGGTCGGACAAGGGCGATCTCGACCGTGCCATATCGGACTATGGCCAGGCGATCGCCATTGATCCCAAATATGCGCAGCCTTACGACAACCGGGGCTTGGCGCTGATGGACAAGGGTGAGTATGACCGTGCGATTGCCGATTACAATGTGGCGATCCTCCTCGACGCCGGTTATGCGCGGCCGCACAAGAACCGAGGCGCCGCCTGGGCTCGCAAGGGCCAGTTCGGCTATGCCATGGCGGACTACGACAGGGCCATCATGCTCAGTCCGGACTACGCCGGCGCCTATGTCGGCCGGTGCCGTGTCTGGGTCTACGAGGCGCAATACAACCGCGCCATATCCGATTGCAGTCAGGCGATCCACCTCGATGCCTTCTACATCCCCGCCTATGAAACGCGCGGCCTCGCCAATATCTACAAGACCGCCTACAGCGACGCTTTAGCCGACTACGATGAAGGGGTGCGCCTCAATCCGACATCCGCGGGCGTCTATCAGGGCCGGGGCATCGCACGGTTTTACGTTGGGTCGCCGGCAGGCGCGCAGGCCGACCTTGAGCAGGGTGCCAAGATGCTGCCGAAGGATGCCTACTACGCGATTTGGGCGGACCTTGCGCGGCGGCGCAACGGGCAGCCGAGCATCCTGCATGACGCCGAGCTTGACATGACGAAATGGCCTGCGCCGCTGGTGCGCATGCTGCTGGGCGAACAAACGCCGGAGGCGGTGCTCGCTGCCGCTGACGACCGGGACGCGGCGAAGAAAAACGAGCAGGTCTGCGAGGCGAATTTCTACACGGCGGAATTCCTGCGGCTGCAGCATCGCGACGACGAGGCCTTGCGGCTCTACCGGTTGGCCCTGAGCGGCTGTCCTCGGGATTTCATTGAGTACACCGCCGCCACCAACGCGCTGCGTGTCATGGGCAAGGCGCCGTGAGGGCGGTTCATCGCTTCATGGACACGCGCCGCGCTGTAGCATCCGGCCGAGGAAACACACCTAGTCCCGTCGGACAGGCCGGTGAGGCAATGACAGACAGCCTTGTCGGCGACTGGAAAGTCCGCCGCACCATGATCGATTTCCTTGCCGACGAGACCTACCGCTTCGCCGGCGACGCCGTGGTCACGGCTGATGCCTTCAGCGAGCATGGCATCATGCGGATCGGCTCCCGCGAAATGCCGGCAAGCCGGCGCTACCGGCTCGAGCCGGGCGAGCGTTCGACGAGCATTCTGCATGCCGATGGCCGCGACTTCATCGCGCTGGAGCCAAAGGCGGTGCAGACCGTGCGCCATCTCTGCGGCGCCGATCTCTATGTCGGGCGCTTCTTCTTTCGCGGGCCTGACGAATGGGCCGAGGCGTGGCGGGTCAAGGGCCCGCGCAAGAATTATGCGAGCCTTGGCCGGTTTTGCCGCCAGTAAGAGCCGCGGATCGCGAAAATCCCGAGATCACCTGGAAGTGGTTGGAAGCAATGCTCGACCTTGGCTAATAAGCTCAAGGCAGCAGCGACAGGTCGAAGCACTTGGCCGAAAATCGAATGGGGTCTCGATGATCAAGAGCGAGTTGATCGCGCTGGTCCGCAAATGGTACTGGCTTATCACGCTGGTGATCATTGTTGTCGGGATGGTATTCGCGCGGTTTTTGCAGACCGACCCGAACTATACCGATTGCATCGGCCAAAAGGTCGACACAGCCCGGCAAATCGCGGCCTGTACGCAAGTCATCGAATACGCCGCCGCCGGCAGGCGTAGCGTCGCCTACGTCATGCGCGGCAATGTCTGGGAATCAAAGCGAAACTACGGCCAGGCCATTGCCGACTATGACCAGGCGATTGGGCTCGATCCAAAAAACGGCGAGGCGTTCTACAACCGAGGCATGGCATGGCAGCACCAGGGCGACAATGATCGCGCGATGGCCGACTACGACCAGGCGGTCAGCCTCGATCCCAAGAATGTCGATGCCTACAACAATCGAGGCCTGGTGTGGGTTGCCAGGGGTGACAATGATCGCGCCATCGCCGAGTACGACCAGGCGCTCGGCCTCGACCCGAAGCATGCGATTTCCTATTTCAACCGGGGTATCGCATGGGCGCACAAGAACGACCATGACCATGCCATTGCCGACTACGATCAGGCGATCAGTCTCGACCCGAGATTCGCCGAGGCCTATAACAATCGAGGTCTGATCTGGGCCACCACGGGCAACGACGATCACGCCATCGCCGACTATACCCAGGCGATCAGCCTCGATCCCAAGCGTGCCGCGTTTTATGCCAACAGAGGCATGGCATGGGCCCGCAAGGGCGACGATGACGCCGCCATCCCCGACTATACCCAGGCGATCAGGCTCGATCCCAAGCAGGCCGCCTCTTATACCAACCGAGGCATGGCTTGGGCCCGCAAGGGCGACGATGACGCCGCCATTGCCGACTACGACAAGGCTGTGGGTGTCGATCCGAAGTCTTCATTGTCTTACTTCAACCGAGGCTTGGCATGGGCCCGCAAGGGCGACAATGACCGTGCGATGACCGACTACGACCAGGCGATCAACCTCGATCCCAAGATCATCAATGCCTATAACAATCGCGGTTTGCTGTGGGCTGCCAAGGGCGATTACGACCGCGCCATTGCCGATTATGAGCAAGCCATCCGCCTCGATACCAAACATGCCGTCGCTTATTCCAATCGAGGCATCGCATGGGTGAGGAAGGGCGACAATGACCGTGCCATTGCCGACTTCGACCATGCGATCAGCCTCGATCCGAAAAATACGCGCTCTTACTTCAACCGAGGCATGGCATGGGCCCACAAAGGCGACAATGACCGCGCGATCGCGGACTACAGCCAGGTAATCAGCCTCGATCCGAAAAGCGCCGATGCCAACAACAATCGAGGCCTGCTGTGGGTTGCCAGAGGTGACAACGACCGCGCTATATCAGACTACGATCGGGCTATCGACCTCAATCCGAAAAGCGCCGTGTTCTATTCCAACCGTGGCGTCGCATGGGCGAACGAGGGCAATAATGACCGTGCCATCGCCGACTACAACGAAGCAATCAGCCTCGATCCGAAAAAGGCCGATGCCTACATCAATCGAGGCCTGCTGTGGGTTACCAAAGGTGACTATGACCGCGGCATAGCAGACTACAGCCAGGCGCTCAGCCTCGACCCGAAACGTGCCCTTCCTTATTCCAATCGAGGCATCGCATGGGAGGAGAAGGGCGACGATGACCGTGCCATTGCGGACTTCGACAAGGCGATCAGCCTCGATCCGAAACAGGCGCTCTCTTACTCCGACCGGGGCGTGGCATGGGCACACAAAGGCGACAATGATCGCGCGATCGCAGATTACAATCAGGCAATCAGCCTCGATCCGAAATATCCGCACTCTTATTTCAACCGAGGCGTTGCATGGGGAAAGAAGGGCGACGTCGATCGCGCTATGGCAGACTACAACCAGGCAATCAGCCTCGATCCGAAAGAAGCCGACGCCTACAACAATCGAGGCCTGGCGTGGGTTGCCAAGGGTGACTATGACCGCGGTATATCAGACTATGGCCAGGCGCTCAGCCTCGAGCCGAAACATGCCATACTTTATTACAACCGAGGCCTCGCATGGGGGCATAAAGGCGACGATGATCGAGCGGTCGCGGACTACAACGAAGCAATCAGCCTCGATCCAAACAACGCCGAATTGGCCGCAGCATACGCCGGTCGAGGGATGGCATGGGCTAAGAAGGGCGACAATGCGCGAGCACTAGCCGACTTCGACAAAGGGATTTCCCTCGATCCGAAAAACGCCGACGCCTATTTTGACCGGGGGATTGTCTCGTTCTACTCCGGCGCGCTGGCCAAGGCGCGGGCCGATTTCGAACAGGCGGCCACGCTCGAGCCCGACTTTGCCTATTCCGCGATCTGGCTGGATCTGGCCAATCGGCGCGCCGGCCTGGGCAGTCATTTGCAGGGCTGGATCGGCAAGGTCGACATGATGAAATGGCCGGCGCCGGTGGTTCGGATGTTGCTTGGCCAGCAGACACCGGCCGATACACTCAAGGCCGCCGAAGATCCGGATGCGACCACGAAAACCGGGCAGGTCTGCGAGGCCAATTTCTATACGGCCGAACTCAGCCGGCTGCAGGGCCAAAACGATGAAGCGTTGCAGCTTTACCGGGCCGCCATCGGCGGTTGCCCCAAAGGCTTCTATGAATACCAAGCGGCCAAGGCCGCACTGCACGAACTGGGCGTGTCGCTGTAATCAAGGCATTGTCGCACGCCCTCAATGTCTGAGAATCTTGCTCAGAAACGCCCGGCTGCGATCGGTCTTGGGGTGCGAGAAGAACTCGTCGGGCGTGCCGCTTTCGACGATGGCGCCGGCGTCCATGAACACGACGCGCTGGGCGACCTTGCGGGCAAAGCCCATCTCGTGCGTCACCACCATCATGGTCATGCCTTCCTCGGCGACCGCCACCATGACGTCGAGCACTTCCGAAATCATCTCCGGGTCTAGGGCCGAGGTCGGTTCGTCGAACAGCATGATTTTCGGCCGCATGCCGAGGCAGCGGGCAATCGCCACGCGCTGCTGCTGGCCGCCGGAGAGCTGTGCCGGATAGGCGTTGACCTTGTCGGCGAGGCCGACCTTGGCCAGCAGTTCGCGGCCGGCCTCTTCGGCTTCAGTGCGCGGGATTTTGCGGACATGGATCGGGGCCAGCGTGACGTTTTCGAGCGCGGTCTTGTGAGGGTAGAGGTTGAAGGACTGGAAGACGAAGCCGATCTCGGTGCGCAGCTGCGTCATGTTGGTGGCGGGGTCGCCAACGCGCTGGCCGTCGACGATGAGATCGCCGTCCTTGATCGTCTCCAGGCCGTTGATGCAGCGGATCAGCGTGCTCTTGCCGGAGCCGCTCGGGCCGCAGACGACGACCACTTCGCGCGGCTCGACGCTGAGCGTGATGTCCTTCAATACGTTAAGCGTGCCGAACCATTTGTTGACGCCGCGAAAGTCGATCATGCCGGTTTTGTTAGAGCCGGTTTTTGTCGGGCTCGGCCTCGTCATATCGGTTGGACCTTTGGGGTTCGATGTCACAGCTGCACCTCGCCATGGGCCGCACCCATGCGGCGTTCGAGCCGGCGGGCCAGCATGATCAGGGGATAGCAGACGATGAAATAGCCGACGCCGACCAGGAAGAAGACCAGCAGGCCGTTCGGCACACGCTGCACCACCAGCCAGCCGACGCGGGTGAGGTCGGTCAGACCGATGGCCGAGACGACGGAAGAGTCCTTGATCAGCAGCACATATTGCCCGACCAGCGGCGGCAGCACGATGCGCATCGCCTGCGGCAGCACCACCTGCCGCATGCGCTGCCAGCGCGACAGGCCGGATGCAAGGGCCGCCTCGACCTGGCCGGTCGGCACCGAGCGGATGCCGGCGGCGACGATCTCGCAGATGAAGCAGGCGGCGAGATTGGTCAGCGCGATGATGCCGGCGGTGAAGGCGTCGAGCTCGATGCCGAACTCCGGCAGGATGAAGAAGATCAGGAAGATCTGCACCAGGAACGGCGTGCCGCGGATCAGGTCGACCCAGGCGCCGATGACGCCCGAGATCAGGCGGTTGCCGCCGGTGCGCAAGATGCCGAGGCCGAAGCCGAGCAAGGTGCCCAGCACCAGGCTGATCAGCGACAGCACCACGGTCATGCCGAGGCCGCGCAGTGCGAGGGGATAGGAACCGGCGAGGCTGAGGAACTGTTGCCAGATCATGTCCGCGCCCCCGCCGTGCCGAGCCAGCGGCTGGAGAGAACGGCCAGCCCTTTCAAGCAGTAGTAGAGCAGCAGGTAGAAGGCGGCGATGGTGAGAAAGCCTTCTGCCGGCATGAAGCGGTCGGAGGCAAGCAGCTGGCCGGCGCGGGTCAGCTCGGCGACCGAGATCAGCGACAGCAATGCGGAATCCTTGACCAGCACGATCGCCTGGCCGAGCAGGGGCGGGATCGTCACCTTGAAGGCTTGCGGCAGCACGACCAGCCGCATGCGCTGGACATAGGTCATGCCCGAGGCGACGCTGGCTTCGACCTGGCCGCGCGGGATCGACAGGATGCCGGCGCGAATGATCTCGGCGATATAGGCGCCACTGTTCAAGGACAGCGCCAGGATTCCGACGACGAGCTCCGGCAGGACGAAGCCGAGCCGGGGCAGGCCGAAATAGAGGAAATAGAGCTGCGCCAGCAAGGGCGTGGCGCGCACGGCGTCGATATAGGCCTTGGCCGGGGCGCGAAACAGCCAGCCGCGCTGGAGGTTCATGGCGCACAGCACGATGCCGACGACCAGCGCGCCGATGAAAGACAGCGCCGACAGCCAGACGGTCGTGACCAGGCCCTGCCCAAACAGAGGCAGATATTCGACGATGGTGCGGAAGCTGAAATTTTCGAGCATCGCTGGCGTGTCCTCGAGACGGACGAAGCGAATTCCGGACGGTCTCGCGCCGCCGGAGCGCGCGCGAAACCGTCGGGATCTATCGCTGCTTAGTGATCCTTCTTCCAGGCGTCGGAATTCACCCAGTAGTCGAGGTTCTTCTGCAGGCGGCCGTCGATGGTGACCTGGTTGAGGAACAGGTTCATCCAGATCAGCAGGTCCGGCTCGTCATAGCGGGTGGCGAAGGCAAGCGGCTCCTTCGACAGCAAGTCAGGCATGACGGTGAAGGTGCCGGCGGGGTAGGCCGTCTGCTGACCCTTGACCGCCGAGATGTCGTTGACGCCGCAATCGGCCTGGCCGTTGTTGACGGCGTCGAGCAGCAGCGGGCCGCCGCCCTTGTAGCTCTTGATGTCGGCATCGGGGAAGGCGGTCTTGGCTTCCTTCTCGCCGGTGGCGCCGAGCAGAACAGCGATCTTGGTGCCCTTGGCCTTGCAGTCCTCGGTGGTCTTGAACTTGCTGTCGGCCTTGGTGAAGACGGTGCTGCCCGTATACATGTAAGGCGTGGTGAAGGCGACCTTCATGCCTCGCGCCAGCGTCGGCGTCATGTCGGCGACCAGCAGGTCGGCCTTGCCCGAAAGCAGCGCCGGGATCAGCCCGTCCCAGTCGAAGTCGAGGAAGGTGATTTTCACACCCATTTCCTTGGCCATCAGTTCGGCGAGTTCAACCGAACTGCCGGTGCGTTCGCCGTTGGCGCCGACCAGCGAGAAGGGGGGCCTTGCGTCTGTACCGCGACACGCAGTTCGCCGCGCTTGGTGATCTCGTCCAGCGTTCCGGCGCTGGCGGCAGCGGTCAAGCCCGCGAGCGCAAGTCCGGCGATGAAAAGTCTGGCAATCTTCATTTGGTATTCCTCCCTGTTGGTTGTTGTTTTGCCCGCGGATTCCCTTGGGCGCTTTTTTGAGCGGCGGCGCCGTTTGCCGGCGGGCCGTTCGAAAACTCTCAGTCCCAGGCCACCGTTTCCGTGACCTTGATGCCGCGCCTGGCCAGCGCATCGAAAAAGGGGCCATCGGGCACATGCAGCAGCGGGTTCAAAAGGCCCGGTGTGGTGATCTCTCGGCGCGCGAGCATCTGCGCCACGATGCTGGCGGGATAGCCGACGCCGAGGCTCATGCCGAACAGGCCGGAGGCCAGGTCGCGTTCGATGATCAGATCGGATGTCACCGTCTTGGCGCGACCGGCTTCGAGGCCGGAAAAGACATTGCGCATGACGCACAAATCCTTTTCGCCGGTACCGTATTGCAGTTGCGGGCCGAGCAGCCGGCCGAGGAATTCACGCGGGCTGTTGGAGGTGCCGGGCACCTTGTCCTCGGACAGGAAACCAAGCTCCTTCAGCGGCGCCCAGAAGGCCGACCATCCGGGCCAGCGCAGCGTGTAGCGGCCGGAGCGCTGCAGCCCCTTGGCGGCCGGAAGCATCTCGACATAATGCAGCGCATCGCCATTGGGGAAGGCTTCCAGCCGGCCAAGGCCGGCGACCTCGATCTCGTGGATGAAATGACTGTCATGCTGACGGGCGGCCGGCACGGCGACGCGTTCGCCGTCCTCGATCATGACGCTGTCGCGGTTCTGGCTGACCAGGACCATGTCGAAGTTCCAGCTCACCTTATAGCAAAGCGGCTTGGCCATCGCCTTCGGCTCGGGGATGCCGCCGCAATAGGAATCGATCGCGGTGATGGTATCGAACTGCTTCGCGGCACGGGCGTAGAGCACGAGGTCGATGCCGGGGTCGAGCCCGCATTCGGTCATGACAGACACGCCGGCCTGTTCGGCGGCCGGCGCCAGGTCGGCGATGGCCTTGCCGTAATTGGTGGTGACCAGCGGCGTGCGGGTTGCGATGGCGGCCTGCACCGCCTCGCGCATCAGCGGCTGCGGCAGCAGATCGATGACGGCGTCGGCATCGGCCAGCACGCTGGCCAGAGCCGGACCGATCTCGCCTTCGGGCACCACGAAGCGCACACGGGAAAGGTCGGTCAGATCGGCCAGCCGGGCCGCACCATCCGGTGCGGTGTCGACGCAGATCACCTCCTCGACACCGCTGGCAACGAGATCGGCGATGGCCGCCCGGCCTTGCAGGCCGAGGCCGCCGAGAACGGCGATCTTCATGCCGGCTCCTTGCGGTCGTCAGACCAGCAGCCCTCGGGAAGGCTGACCCATTTGTTGCAGGACGCCATGACGACGAAGGTCTCGCTGCGCACGACTTCGCCCGGCTCGCCGGCGCCCGGGATCAGCTCGCTGGTGACGCGGTAGAGATCGGCGACGTCGCCGGCCACGGTCACGTCGACGATAATGTCGAAGCGCCCGGTGACCACCGAAGCCGAGTTGACGAAAGGCAATTCGGAAATGCGTTGCGCCAGTTCGCGGGCGCGGCCGCGCCCCTGGGCGTTGATGCCGACAATGGCCGAGATCAGTTCGGGCCGCTCGGTCAGGTTCAACAGCCCGACGATCTTGAGCAGATTGCGATCGAGCAGATTGCGCAGCCGCGAGCGCACCGTCGGCACCGAAATCGCCAACAATTCGGCGAGGCGGTTGATGCCCGGCTGGGCGTCCTGCGACAGCTGTTTGACCAGCCGCCGATCAGTCAGATCGAGATGTTCCCGCAAAGTGTCTGTCTTTCACAAATGAGATAAATCGACGGATTTTTCTTTCTAATGTGAAAATACCTTATGGGCAATTTTTAATAACAGCAAGGCCTGTATCGTCTCGGGGCCACGGCCCTCTGCTCATCCATGCAGACAGGCAGGATAAAACGCTTGGTGGTGGATCTATCGAAGCCGCTGCGCGGGCCGGCCTCGAGGGGCGCGGTGCGCAAGCCGGGAAGGCGTGGTCTTCCGCTCTACGCTTGCGTCTTCGAATTCAAGGTCGGGTTTGCGCGCGGTCAGGCTAGCTCGGTGGGCTCTGGCGCGGCGCGCAGGCGGCCGATATCGCGCACGGGTGGTGCACCGAACAGGCGGGCATATTCACGGCTGAACTGGGAAGCACTTTCATAGCCGACGGAGAAGGCGACGCCGGCCGCATCGCCTGACGTGGCGAGCAGGCGCCGGCGCGCCTCATTGAGGCGGATGCGCTTCTGGTACTGGATCGGCGTCATTGCCGTGACCGCCTTGAAGTGGCGGTGGAACACCGAGGCGCTCATGCCGGCGATCCGGGCAAGATCCTCGACGCGGAACGGCTCGGCATAGTGGGCGCGGATCCAGCCCAGCGCGCGGCGAATCTGCGACAGGCGGCTGTCGGCGCCGGCGATCTGGCGCAGCATGGTGCCTTGCGGTCCCTGCAGCAGCCGAAACAGGATTTCGCGTTCGAGCAACGGCGCCAGCACAGGGATTTCGGCCGGATGATCGATGAGCTCGATCATGCGCAGCCATGCATCGACCAGCGCCTCGTCGGCCCGGCTGACGGCAAAGCCATGGCCGATCGGCGCCTCGGCAACGGGCGGCATGTCGAGTAGCAGCGAGGCGATGAGCGTGGTGTCGAAGGCCAGGCTGACGGAGAGGTAGGGGTGTTGCGGGCTGGCCTGCACAACCTTGCCGACGGCCGGCACCTCGACCGCGGCGATGAAGTAGCGCCCGGCGTCGTAATGCAGCAGCTGATCGCCGATCATGACCGATTTGGCGCCCTGCAGGACCAGGCAAAGCCTTGGGTCATAGAGCCCCAGCAACGGCCCGGTCGTCGCCTCGCCCTTCATGATAGCGACGCGGGGAATGCCGGTTTCGGTCAGCCGGCCGCGCGCATGGCGCATCACCAGCGCTTTGAGGTCGTCGAGCGATTTCATCACAGCCTGTAGATCGCATCGGCGCGGCCGGCAATCAAGCTCCCGGCAGGAATAGGCAAGAACTCACCAGTTTTCGGCACGCGGCGGCCAACGGTCCGCCCCATCTCTGCCGCAGACCAACCACGGATCAAACTGGAGATGGAAATGACCGACAAGACCGCATTGGTGACCGGTGCCAACAAGAGCATCGGCTACGAAACCGCGCGCCGGCTGGGCGAAGCCGGCTACAGGGTTTGGCTGGGCAGCCGCGACAGGGAACGCGGCGAAGCGGCGGCAGCCGAGCTCATGCAAAAGGGCCATGACGTGCGCGTACTGGATATCGACGTCGCCAGCGACGCCAGCGTCAAGGCGGCCGCCACGCGCGTTTTGCAGGAGCACGGACGTCTCGATGTGCTGGTCAACAATGCCGGCGTCCTCGGCTCAATGCTCGCTCCCAGCGAAGAGCCCATAGCCATCATCAAAGACGTCTACGAGGTCAATGTGTTCGGCCCGATCCGCACCACTCAGGCCTTCCTGCCGCTGCTCAAGGCAGCTCCGCGCGCCAATGTGGTGATGGTTTCCAGCGGGCTGGGGTCACTCGGCGGATTGACCGATCCGGCCAATGAATTTTATGCGATCAATATCCTTGGCTACAACAGCTCCAAGACGGCGCTCAACGCCGCCACCGTTGCCTTCTCGAAGGAGCTTGCCGCGGCGGGCATCAAAGTCAATTCGGCCGATCCCGGCTATACCGCGACGGACTTCAACGGACACACTGGCTACCGCACCGTGGAGCAGGCGGCCGAGATCATTGTTCGCCTGGCGACCCTGGACGAGAACGGTCCGACCGGCGGCTATTTCTACGATGAGGGTCCGTTGCCCTGGTGAAGGCCCGGCAGGCCATCGTCTCTGTTCACGCCAGCGCCGCGGCCAGCAGCTTCGCCTGCGGTGTCAGCTCGTCGAAGCTGCGGGCGCAAAGGTTGAGCTGGCGCGTCGCCCAGTCGTCGCCGAGGCGCAGGCTGCGAAGCCGGCGGGCCGAGCGGCGCGGCACTTTCCGGCACGATGGCGATGCCGGCGCCTTGCGCGACCCTCCGGGCGCGGTCGAACGAATGTTGGCGCAAGGCGGCCGCGCCGGGATGCGCCCCTGTCTGCTGTTTGAGCATGATTCCGAAAGCCGGTTCCAGCTCTCGGGGGCACACTAACTCTTTGTTTTAACGCAATTCCGGACGGAAAACCGTTTCACACTTTTCCTGGAATTGCTTTAGCGAACCACCAGCACCGGAATTTCAGTATAGGACAACACTTCCGCCGTCTGGCTGCCGAGAAGCAATTTGCCCAGGCCGCGGCGGCCATGCGAGGCCATCACGACCAGGTCGCAGCCTTGTGTCTGCGACAGTTCCAGGATCGCTTCGGCGGGCCGTTTGTCCTCGACATGGACCACCTCAGCAGACACGCCGGCGGCATCGGCCGATGCCTTGCACTTGTCGAGCACCTCCTTGCCATATTTGCGCGATTCTTCCTGGTAGACGGCCAGTTCGTCGCCCGCCGCATAGCCGGCCATGGCGCCGCCCCAGGCGAAGATCGGGTACGGTTCCGAGACAGTGACGAAGGTGACGGTGGCGCCGATGCCTTTTGCCAATGTGAGGCCATGGGCAACGCCCTTGTCGGCCAGTTCCGATCCGTCGGTGGCGATGAGCAGATGTTTGTACATGATGATCTGACCTGTTGTGCAAGGGCCGATGCCCTGGGGTGGCGGGAGCCCTCGAGGGCTGTACCTGATATAAGTTCGCTACCCGCGTCATCACAGGGCCACCTTGATGCGGATCAAGGCCAGGCAAGTGGGGTTGGAACTCAAACCACTGTCAGGCCGGCCTGCCATCAGCGATGCGGTCACCTGTCTTCAAACATTGCCGATCACAAACAATTGGCCGCCGAGCATGCCCGGCGGCCAATTGTGAAACGGTATGATCCCTAAGCTTAGAACGGTGTCGTCGGCAGTTCCTGAGTGCCTTCGAGTTTCACAGCCTGGAGTTCGTTCGCGTTATAGCCAAGAGCCCGCAGGATGGTGGGAGCTACCTGCGTGGTCTGCACCAGGGTTGGCACCGATCTCGGCTTGAGCGAAGGACTGCTGATGAGAAGCGCCACGTTGCGATCGTTCGCATTGGCGCCGCCGTGCTCGGCAATCTTCGAACCGGATGTGTAGACCACACCCGGATTGACCGTGGCTATGAAGTCCGGCGTACGGCTGTCGGTGGCCGGATCCTGATAGGCGAGAGCAAGCGCATTCGGCGGCTGGATCTGGGCGATGCCTTCAGCCTTGCTCGATTTCTCGAGATAATCCTGCGCCGCCGTGAGGTTTTTCACCCTGTCTTGCGGTTTGAGCCAGATCAGCGCGGCGTCGTCGGCGATGTGGAAGGCATAGCCCGGTGTCTTGGTGTATGGATCATCGTCCAGTGGCTGGAACGTCGCGGGGTCGATGGGAGACTGGCCATGCTTCGAAGCAAGTATGATCAGGGTCGAACTGGCAAGGTGGTTGTCCTTGAGCGCGACCATCAGCTCGCCGATAGCGCCGTCCACATAGGCGAGTTGCCCGGCAAGACCGTTGCCAGGCGCGCCGCTGGCATCCAGATAGCCGCCCACCAGACCGGCCTCGTCGCCGGGACCGGACTTGGGGAGTTTCTGGCCCACGCTCACCGCCTGGAAATTCATGCCGAAAAGCGTGGGAACCGCTGCATGATGCGCGCCGGTGCTGTCGAGGCCTTTGATTTCGTTGATCACCGCATGAACCCGCGCTTCATCAAAGTCACGCTCGGCCTTGAAGCTGCCGGTCGTCTTGACCTTCGTGCCGGGAATCAAGCTGTCCTGTTCCAACGCGTACAGGTCGTCGACGCCTTTTCCCGACGGTCCGTTCAGCCATTCGTAGGCCGGGTGCTTGTCGGACCAAGCCGTGCGGCCGCCATGCGCTTTCACGATTTCGAAGACGTTGTTGACCCGCACGAAATCATGCGGATAGACCACCGAGCACTTGCCGTTGATCAGCGTCATCGGCAACTTTGCCGGGTCGATCTGACTGCGGAAATCGCCCGGCTTGCCACCACCATCAAGGCGGGTCGAATCGACGTCGATGTTCTCGGCGAAAGCCACCTCGGCGCCAGGCTCGCCCTTGCAATCCGAGGCCGGCGCGAAATAGGTGCGGTCGTAGCTGTCGTCGTAGAACACGCCAGTCGATTTGGGCGTGCCGCCGGTTACCTGTGCCACAAGGCCGGGAAACGAGTCGGACGGGGCGCTGGTGAGCGCATTCGGATAGAAAATCCCGGTACTGGCGAGCGTGGCGATAGGGCCCTTCGGATTTGCGGCGACATAGTTTGCCAGATCGAGCGCATGAAGCCCGTCGACGCTGATAAGCAATACGTGCTTGTAGGGTGCGGCGTTGGCGCTGGAAACAGACAGCGCGCCAGCCAACACCGCCGTCAGCGTGCCCGCCGCCAGCGCCAGAGATAATTTTTTCATTGAAGTGTCCCTCGTCTCGCAACCCCGCGATGGAACAGGGTAGGCGAGCGGACATGACAGGTTCATGAAAACTCTGTGGCAGGGACCTTACGGATTGGTAAGCCAGCGATGATGGTGCTGACGTGCTGCGATGGCAGCCGGGGTCTTTCGCTGTGTTGTGCCGACCGCTACAGCTTGGCCTGACATCATCGAAAGGCAGCCCATGAGCAACGCATATCCGCAAATCCACCTGGTCCGGCATGGCGAGACGGCGTGGAGCCTTTCGGGGCAGCATACCGGCCGCACCGACATGCCGCTGACGCCGGCAGGCGAAGCGGCCGCGCGTGGCGTTGCGGATCGGCTCAAGGGCCTGGCGTTCTCGGCGGTGTGGTCGAGCCCGTCGCAGCGCGCCTACAACACCAGCGTGCTGGCCGGCTTTGGCGCGACAAGCGTCAGAAACGACGATCTGCAGGAGTGGGACTACGGCGCCTATGAGGGGCGCACCACCAAGGAAATCCTGGCCGAACGGCCGGGCTGGAACGTCTTTCGCGACGGCTGTCCGCAAGGCGAGATGGCGGCCGATGTCGGCGTCCGCGCCGACAGGATCATCAGACAGCTTCGCGAAGCTGGCGGCTCGATCCTGATCTTTTCCAGCGCGCATTTCCTGCGCGTGCTCGCCGCCCGCTGGCTCGGCCTGCCGCCGGAAGGCGGCGCGCTGTTCGTGCTCGATACGGCCAGCATCAGCGTGCTCGGCTATGAGCATGATCTGAGCGAGCCGGTCGTGCGCAAGTGGAACCTGAAGTAGGGTTAGCGACAAACGCTGGCCCGAGCGCCCCCTCGCGTTCGTCATCCACGGGCGGAGCAGCCGCGTAGCGGCGTCGCGAAGACCCGAGGATCCATGCCGGGACTCTGAAGCGCAGCAACGGTGCAGAAATTCTGCTCTGCCCCATTCCTCGGTTAAGGTCACGGAATGGATCCTAGGGTCTGCGCCGCGTCGCTTCGCTCCTTGCTTCGCCCTAGGATGACGAACGCGGGGGAAGGCTCCAGCTAATTTCAGACGTCTGGCGCTGCACGGATTTGCGCCACCGCTCCTACTTGTCGAACTTCCGGATCGCCTCTGCGCTCACCGGCGTGAAGAAATTCACCAGATTGCCGTCGGGGTCGCGGAACAGTAGCGAGCGGTTGCCCCAGGGCATGGTGGTCGGCTGCTGCACGGTCACGTTCCTGATCGTGTCCGACAGCCTGGCGAATTCGGCATCGACGTCGCCGACGCGGAATTCGAGGATGGCGGTGTGGTTGTCGGCGGGGCGGGCGATGTCGCCGCCAAACAGCATCAAGGTGCGCGTGCTGCCGATCGCCAGCGTGCAGGAAGGTGTCGAGAGTTCCGCGAAGTCCTCCGTGTAGACCGTGACCGGCATGCCGGTGATCTCGCCGTAGAAGCGCACGAGGCGCTGAACGTCTGATGTGATGATGCGGACAGAAACGAAATTCATCGCAGGACTCCTTGATCGCTGAAGCCGCGTGCGGGCTCCCGACCGACCTATAGGCCAGGCCTCCTGCCAGCTTTCTGTCAGGAGAGACGGCTACGCTTTCGGTTCGAACCAGCTCTCCTGCATCATTGGCGGCAGGCCGAAGGCGGCGAACAGCTCTGCCGCGAGCGGGGCGACATAGACCGTGAGCGAGGCGATGCCGCCAGCGGCCGGCTCGATGACATGCAGCGACTGCGCGCGCCATTCCGGCTCCTGATGGCGCCGCGCGTAGATCGCGACGGCGGGTTGGCCGTTGGCCCGTGTCGCCACCGCGCGGTAGCCGGCGAAATTGCCCCACACGGCTTTGAAGAAACCGTGGATCGCGGGGCGTCCCTCGTACCAGTCCAGCCATGGCGGCATGTGATAGGTGGCGTCCTCGCGCAGCAGCGCGATGAAGCCGTCGAGGTTGGCGGCCTGCCAGGCCTTGATATAGCGTTCCAGCAGCACATTTTCCCGCGGGTTGGGCTGCGATCGCTGCAAGGGGCGCCCTGCGGGATAGCGCTCACCAAGCGTCGCGCGAGCCCGCTGCAAGGCGCTGTTGACCGAGGCGGTCGAGCCGCCCAGCAACTGCGCGGTCTCCAGCGCCGACCAGCCCAGCACGTCGCACAGCAAAAGGGCTGCGCGTTGCCTGGGTGGCAGCAACTGGATGGCGGCGACGAAGGCCAGCCGCACGGCTTCGCTTGTCTCGTAGCGCGCCTCCGGGCCGGGTTCGCCATCGACAAGGTCCGGTAGTTCGGCGTCGGGGTAAGGCTCCAGCCAGGAGAGCTCGGCGGCTGGCCCGGCGGCGGCACGTCCTTCGCTCGGCGGCCGGTCCGGTTCCTGGAGAAGGCGATGTCCGGATGACCGCGCCTTGATGGCGTTGAGGCAGGTGTTGGTGGCGATGGTGTAGAGCCAGCCGCGCGTCGAGCCGCGCCCGTCGAATTGCGCGCGGCGGCGCCGGGCCTTCAGCAGCGTCTCCTGGACGAGGTCGTCGGCCTCGTGCAGCGAACCCATCATCCGGTAGCAATGCAGCTTCAGCGCACGGCGGTGGGTCGTCGTCAGGCGCTCGAAGGCCGGCCGATCGAGGATCGGCCGGCCTGTCGGGCTCGGCGGCTCGATCGGGCCGGGAGCGTCTGTCATATCGAGCCTGCGGTGCGGCGTTTCTCACTCATCCTGCGCGCCTCATGCCGCCGCCGCAAGGCCGCTGCCGCTCACCGTGAAGGCGGTGCCCTGCGCCTTGCCGCCGGCGAGCGCGACCACGGCGCGTCCGACATCGGCGGGTGTCTGCACGTCGCTCATGCTGGCCAGGAAATCCGCCGGGCTGATGCCGAGATAGGCGGAGATGCTCGAAATGCCGCGCTGGCCGACGCCGGTGCCGGCCATGATGCGCATCGGCGCCAGCGCCATGAAGCGCAGGCCGAGGCCCAGCCTTTCGGCTTCCTTCTGGCTGTGGGCGGCCAGGAACATCTGCATGCGCTTGGCGCCGGAATAGCCGCCCGAGTTCGGCGGGCCGCCGCTGAATGCCGCGCCGCTGGAGATCAGCACCACGCGGCTGCCCGGCTTCAGCGCGCCTTGCAGGGCGGCCTTGCAGAACAGGAACGATGCCTTGACGTCGGTCTCCCAATTCGCCGAGAAATCGTCCCAGCTCTGGTCCTGGATGGACGCCGACGGAGCGAAGGCACCGGCGCAGATTACCAGGACATCAGGCTGCATGGCGGCAAACACCGCGTCGGGCGCGGTGTCCTGCGTGGCGTCGGCGGCAAGCGTCTTCACGCCTGACGCTTCCCAGGCGAGCTCCTTCAAAGCTTCCGTGCCGCGGGCGACGGCTAGCACATTTGCGCCTTCGCCGAGCGCAGCTTCCACGATCGAGCGCCCGACACCCCGGCTGCCTCCGACGACGACGACATTTTGACCTTTCAACGATCCCATGGATCACCTCGCTTTTCCGGCCCGGACAATTCCGGCGCCTATAGCTGAAGACAGCGCGGGCGGGTGGAAATCATCGGTGGGGGGTGAAAATAATCTTTCGCGGGCGGCCTGCCAGGCGCTCCCATTCGTGTAGTGTCTCAGTTTGAAATTCGGAAATCGTCGGCCGCATTTGAAGCTGTAGGCGAAGCCGCCTATGCTCAGCGGAAGCATGGAGCCGTCCCAGCAATGGATTTCGTCCTAAAGTTTCTTTTTCGCCCAGCTGGCGCGTCGGCTAGCAAGTACACTCATAGAGTGCCCATATCTGCGCCCGATAGGTCAATGGCAATTGCCAAAGCCATTGAGATAGTCGAACAGGACACATCACAGTCAGATGGAGCAATGTTGTTTGTTGTGGGAGGTGACGTCGTTTGGATTTCAGAGGGCAAAAATATCGACGGACCTAGAGGCCAGAAGCGCCCCTCAGACGAGATCGGCACTGCTGTCCGCGTCATCCGCGCTGCGACCGGCGAGGAAGCTGACGATGTGCAGGACCATCGCAAGAACGCCGCCGCCAAGTAGGGGACGGGAAAATGCGACATCAGCTGACTGGTAACGCCGGTCTGTATCACGTTGCACGGGAACTATCGCGGCGCGGTTGGCATGTCATGCCCCATGGCTCACCTCGCTTTTCCGGCCCGGACAATTCCGGCGCCTATAGGTGAAGACAGCGCGGGCGGGTGGAAATCATCGGTGGGGGGTGAAAATAATCTTTCGCGGGCGCTTGTCAGGCGGCTCTCATTCGTTCGCCGGTTTGCCAAAGATCGGCTTGAGGCGATAAACTGGACGGCCCATCGCCGATCTCTTGGGCATACCAATAAACTGGGAGGAATGGACGATGACGACGCTGTTCGTGAGACATACCGTGTCCGACTACAAGGCCTGGCGCAAAGTCTATGACGGGTTCGCCCCGGTTCAAAAGGCTGGCGGCGTGAAGGCAGAGACCGTCTATCAGGCGGCGGACAACCCCAACGACGTCACCGTGACGCATGATTTCGCCAATGTCGGCGAGGCACAGGCCTTCATCAAAAACCCGAAATTGAAAGAGGCGATGGCGAGCGCCGGCGTGCTCGGTGCGCCAAGCATGTGGATCACCAACAAGGCCTGATTGGCCGCTCCAACTCTGACTGACAGTGCTGCATTGGATGGCCAGGCCGCTTCTGGCCTGGCGGGCGGGACGCTTACTCATTCGGACACCAGCGCCAGCTCCTCCACCGTCAAATGCCGCGCCGTGCCCTTGGCGAGGTCGCCTAGAGGCAGCCGGCCGATGGCGATGCGGATGAGGCGCTTGACCTCGATGCCGTGGGCGGTGAGCAGGCGGCGGATGTGGCGGTTGCGGCCCTCGTCGAGCACGATCTCCAGCCAGGCGGTGCGGCCGCCGCTGCGCAAAAGCGCGATCGAATTGGCGGTCAGGGTCTCGCCGTCGACGGTGACGCCCGCGCGGAGTTTGTCCAGCATCTCGGTATCGGGCACGTTGCCGACCTGCACATGATAGGTCTTGGGCAGATGCGAGGCCGGGTCCATCAGCCGATTGGCGAAGTGGGTGTCGTTGGTCATCAGCAGCAGGCCTTCGCTCGCCTTGTCGAGGCGGCCGACCGGCGAGACGAAAGGCAAATCGAGCCCTTCGAGGCAGGCATAGACAGTGTCGCGCTGTTGCGGGTCGTCGCGGGTGGTGACCAGCCCGCGCGGCTTGTTGAGCATGACATAGACCTTGCGCTCGGCAACGACTTGCTCGCCATCGACGACGATGCGGTCGCGGTTGAGGTCGACGCGCAGTGCCGCATCGCGCACCACCTTGCCGCCGACGCGCACGCGGCCCTCGGCGATCAGCACCTGCGCCTGCGTGCGCGAGCACAGGCCGAGTTTCGACAGCGCGCGGTTGAGACTGACGCCGGGGGACTTGGCCATGTGTGGCCTGGTGATCGCCGGCCTGTCGGCATCGTGTGTCCGCCGTGGTGTCATGGCCGTCGCTCTGGTGTCGGTTGGGCCGACTGATGGCACGGGCGGGGGCGAGTTCGCAAGCTGCCGGCGGCGGGCGCACTGGCATAACCGGTTTGACAAGGATTCGGAAAAGAACGGGTTGAAACTCTCAAGCTCTGGCTCATATTCGATCCATTGGGTTTGACAGGGGCGGCAAGATTGCGTGCGATGTACTGCAGATGAAATCGATTCCATCCACTCGGTAAACACACCGGTCCCGGATTTGGCGTCCGCCGACCGCGACCAGATGTTTGCCTTGTACGAGACCTACTACGAGGCCGTCGACCGCAAGGGTTTCGAGCGCGATCTCGCCGAAAAGGATGCTGTCGTGACCATCCGCCATAAGCGGAAGATCATCGGCTTCTCGACCTATCTCGTCCGGCCACAGACGATCGGCGGGGAGACAATCCACTATCTCTTCTCGGGCGACACGATTCTCCACTCCGCGCGCTGGGGTGACCCTGTGCTGCTGCGCGGTTTCTTCCACGCGGCGGGCACCGCCAAGGCAAGTGTCGGGGGCCGGCTGTTCTGGTTCTCGATCATCGGCGGGCATAGGACATTCCGTATCCTGCCCAATTTCTTTCGCGAGTTCGTTCCTGCCATCGACGGCGCGAACCCGGCCGGCCTTCAGGCAATCCGCGACAAGATCGCGGCAGCCCGCTACGGCAGCTACTTCGATCCCTCGACCGGCCTGATCGACTTCGGGCCGTCGCAGGGCCATTTGCGGCGGGAATGGGCAGATGTCGAGGAAACAGCTGTCCGCAACCGGTTCGCCGCGTTCTTCCTGAGGGCCAACCCGTCCTATCTTCGGGGTGTCGAACTCGCCTGCCTGGCGGAGTTCGAGCTTGGCAATCTGAAGCGCTATGGAGCCACGAGCTTTGCCGAGGGGCTGAACGATGGCGGCTGAGGCCTGGGCGCGGATCGCCGACGCGACCGCGGCTTGCGACGCGGGTTTCCAGTCGCGGCTCGGCGGTGTCGAGGCCACGCAGCGCGCTGTCTTGCAGCGGCTTGTCAACGCGAATGCCGCGACGGCGTTCGGAACTGACCACGGCTTCGCTAACGTCACTTCCGCGGAAGCTTTTCGCGATCTGGTGCCGATCGGCGATTACGAACGGTTGTCACCCTATATCGAGCGGGTTGTCGGCGGGGCTGGGAAGGTGCTGACCGCCGAACCGGTCCGGTTCCTCGAACAGACCGGCGGCAGTTCCGGCGGCTCGAAATATATTCCCTACACGGATACGGGCCTGCAGGCCTTTACCGATTGCCTCTATCCCTGGCTCGCGGACCTGATCCGACGCCGCCCTGGAGTGCGGCGTGGACGCAGCTATTTTGCACTGAGCCCGGTGGGCCGCGGCGCGAATGAGCGCGTCGGCGCGCACAGGTTGGGCAGCCCCGTGCCTTTTGCCTATTTCGGCGCCTTGCGCGACAGCCTGATCGAACTTTCCGCCGTGCCGATGGACCTGCGGTTGCTCACCGATTTCGCCAGCTGGCAGAGGCAGACCTGCCTGCATCTTCTGGCCGCCGAGGATCTCGCTCTGATCTGGGTCTGGAGCCCGACCTATCTGACGGAAATCCTGCGCGCGATGCAGCGCGATGCCGGGAGCCTGTTGCCGGAACTGGCTGAGAGGCTGCGCGTCACGCAGCCGGCCGATACCGTGCGGCGCCGGCTTGCGGTCCTTGAGGCGGCCCTTGGAGATTCCCGGGCAGAGTTGTCGGCGATCTGGCCTCTCCTCGACACGATCAGCTGCTGGACCGACGCCTCCAGCAGCGGCTTCGCGACAGCACTGCGGTCTCATTTCCCGCATGTCTCCATGCAGTCCAAAGGCCTGATGTCCACCGAGGCAGCGGTCTCATTTCCCTATGGCGATGGTCCAGGCTGCATCCTGGCCTCACAGAGCGGGTTCTTCGAATTTGCCGACGACAGCGGCACCAGCCTTTTCGCCTGGCAGCTGCAGGCCGGCAAGTCCTACCGGCTGATCGTCACCACGGGTTCTGGTCTCTACCGCTACGACACGCAGGACATAGTCGAGATCACCGGCTTCACCGGCAACACGCCGCGCCTGCGCTTCAGCGGCCGTGCCGGCATGGTGTCCGATCTCTGCGGCGAGAAGCTGACGGAAGCCTTCGTCGCGCGCAGCCTTGCCGAGACCGGGCTCGATCACCGGACCTATGCCCTGCTTGTGCCGGTCGCGGCGCCGCATCCGCATTACCGGCTCTTCATCGAGGCGGCTCCTGGGCTCAACACCGACGGGTATGGTGAAAGCCTCGACCGTGCGCTCAAGGCCAATCCGCAATATGAATATGCCCGCCGCATAGGCCAGTTGGGACCGCTGCGGGCAACGGGCGCCGACGACCTCTATGGCAGGCTGAAGCGTCACCGCATGGCGGGCGGCACCAGCGTTGCCGGGATGAAGGCACCGGTTCTGCTGAGGCGATCGGACGCGGCTCTACTAGCCGCACTCGAGGCGGGTGAGGGGGAGATTTAGGATCATGCCGCATCCCCTTGTCGCGGAATCGAAAATGCCGGGCAACTGGGCGTCCGTCGGCTCAGACCGTGAGGTGCAAGGTCAATTCATCCAGGCCGCGGATGGAGGAGTTGTCCATCCAGCGCGCGGCGACCGGTTCGATGGCTGTCCATCGCGCCAGCGCGGCTTCCAGCACCGCGACGCCCTCCATCTCCGCCAGCGCCCTGCCGATGCAGACATGCGCGCCCCGGCCGAAGGCCAGGTTTTGCCTGCCGGACCGGCCGAAGTCGAAACGCCATGGATCGGCGAACTGGGCGGGGTCACGGTTGGCGGCGCCGACCAGCAGCACCACGAGTTGGTCCTTGCCAATCTCCTGGCCACCCATGACGACGGGCTCCAGCGGCCAACGGCAGATCTTCTGCACCGGGCTTTCCAGCCGCAGCGTTTCGGCGACGGCATTGGCGGCGAGGTGGCGGTCGGCCCGCAGCGCGGACCATTGGGCAGGCTGGCGGGCAAGATGGAAGAGCATGTTGCCGATGAGGTGCACCGTCGTCTCGTGACCGGCGAAGGCAAGGAAGGCGACGTTGCGGCCGGCAGCCGTGAGTCCCAGTCCGTCGATGAGGCCAGCCAGCCCAGTCAGCAGCGGCGGAGTCCGCCCGGCGGCGAGCAGGCCGCGCAAATGTTCCACGAAGTAGTCCGACATCTCGTCGGCCTGGTTGGAGCGGTCGCCAAAGGCATCATCGAAACCAGTATCGAGAATGGTGCGGATCGAAGCGGACCACGTCCGGATCATCGGCATGTCCGCGTCGGGCAGGCCAAGCAGGCGGCAGATAACACGTTCGGGTATGGCGCGGGTGAAGGCGGCCACGACATCGACCGCGCCAGACAGGCCGGCGTCGCCGATGAGGTTGTCGACCGCTTCGGCTACAACAGGGCGCAACACCGCCATGCCCTTGCCGATGAAGGGTTGCTGCAGGGCCTGGCGCAAGGCGGCATGGGCGCTGCCCTCCTGATAGATCAGCCAGTCGCGGATTGCCGAATCCGTCCCGTCGCCCGGTGGCACGTGCGACAGGCCGCGATTGGCAAGGCAACTCGAGACGAGCTCATAGCCGGTGACATAGACGTCGCCCCATGGCGCCTGCCAGACGGGAGCCCGCCGCCGCATTTCGTCGTGGATCGCATAGGTATTGGCGGCACCGGCGAAGGCGCCGGCGCGAACCCCATGCCAGGGATGCCGAGCGGCTTCGAACGCAGCGCTGAAGGAAGTCTCGCTATGCATCGTCTCTGGAAATTCCCCACCTCGTCAGCCAAGACAGGCTTTCGTCCCGCATGCCCTGGTATCGACGCCCGGCCATGACCATCAATCAAGGGCCGATCTACTATTTCTGCACACGCCAACACGCTTACACGATGGGCGTTCTGCTTGGCTACTACGACCATGGGCTAGGCGATCTGGTGCGGATCATTCCCTACGAACTGGCGGCGAGGCTCGGCTCGATTGACCCTGGCACCTTCATCTTCACGGATTTCGAAAGGCTGGCGCCGGCGCAATCGCAGGCCGCGATTGCCCTTTACGAGCACATCACCTTGCTCAATCCGGGCCTTTTGCTGCTCAACAATCCGGCAATCGTGCCGCGCCGATTCGACCTGCTGAAGCGATTGAAGGCCGCCGGCCTCAACCATTTCGACGTGCACCGTCTGGATAAACGTCAGTCCATCCGGCGGTTTCCGGTTTTCGTGCGCTGGGAAAGCCAGCATGAGCCGCCGCTGACAGGATTGATCGACAGCGCCGACGCGCTGGACAAGGCGATCGAGGGCCTGCCGGCCCATATCCGCCGCGATCCCGACCTGATGATCGTCGAATATGGCGCGGCCCCTTCGGCCGACGGCCGGTTCCGCAAGTATTCGGCCTATAAGGTCGGTCCGGCGATCTATCCGCAGCACTGTTTCATCAACGAAAGCTGGTACATCAAGTTTCCCAGCACCCGGTTCACCGAAGCCGACAGGGCGGAAAGCCGCGCTTATGTGGCCGACAATCCGCATGCCGCGCAGATCGAACGCGTCTTCGCGCTGGCCGGTATCGATTACGGCCGCATCGACTACGGCATCGTCGATGGCAGGGTTCAGACCTTCGAGATCAACAACAATCCCACCGTCTTGGCGCGACCGCCCGGTTGGGACGCGGGGGTGGACTACAGCCGCTACGCACGGATGCATGAGCAGGCCTTGCGCGCCATCATGCGGCCGGTCTCCGGTCCAGCTCTCCTGCTCGGAGACGGTACGATGAGTGTCGACGCCATCCACGCCGACGCCATGCGCGCGGTGCGGCAGCGCATCGCGGAATTCGCCTGGCGGCGGCGGCTGTCGCTGCGGCCGCTGAAGAAGCGGCTGGCGCGGCTGTTCGGCCGGGGTTGAAGGACGCCGACCATCGGCCGGCCGGTTCTAGTCCCGCCCGTTGAAATATGCCGTCAGCACCGGCGCATGCGCGACGGGTTTCAGCATGTGGTTCTGGCCGGCCAACGTTCGATAGCTGGCATTGGGCACCGCTTCGGCCAGCGCCTTGTTGCCGTGCTGCATCCATGGCGGGCTCTTGCCACCATCGGTGACGAGCGTCGGCACTTTCACCGCGGCCCAGCGGGAGGGGTCGAGCGGCTTGCCGAGCTGATCGCCGGCGACGATGGCGCCGTCGTAAGGCAAGGTGTGCGCCACCGCCTTGAGCTTGCGCCAGATCGGCGTCAGCTTCATGAAAGCGATCAGCAGGCCGGGCATGCCGACCGATTTGAGGAAGGCGCTCACTGCGTCGCCGCGCCGGCCGTCCGCTATGGCTTGCCGGATCGTTGCCCAGTCGCCTTGCGTGGTCGCGCGGCTGTCGTCGACGATCAGCGGCGCTTCGTAGAGCGCGAGCCTCCGGATGCCGGGCAGGCGGGCTGCGGCCATAAGCGCCAGCATGGCGCCTGATGACATGCCCCAGACATAGGCTTCACCGCCGGCCGCCCTGAGCACGGCCTCGATGTCATCGACCTCGCGCTCGACTGCGTAAGGCAAGGTGTCGCCGCTGTCGCCACGGCCACGGCGGTCGTAGCGAAACACGGTGAAATTGCCTTCCAGCGCCTTGGCCAGAGGACCGCTCGGACCCATGGCGCGCGAGCAGAGCGCGCCGTCGACGAGGATGAGCGGATGGCCGCAGCCGCGGCGCTCGCAGGCGATCGGCGTTCCATCCCGCGACAACACGGCTTGCGTGGTCGGTTTCGCGTTCTCAGCCAGCATGGTTGGCTCCCGTGGCTATCAACTGTTCCAGCCGGTCGAAGCTCTGCGTCCAGCCGCCGCGCATGCCGAGCGCGAGCAGGCGTTCGCGGTCGGCGGTGCTGGCCAACGTGACTTCGAAATGGACATGGGTGCGCGCGCCGTTGGCCGTGAAGCTCACCGTATGGCGGCTCTGGCCCGGTGGCTTGCCGGCCCATTCGCGGATTTCAGGGTCCGGTTCGTCGCGGTAGCTCAGCCTGACATTCTCGACGATCTCGAGATAGCAGCCCTGGTTGCGGTAGAGCGCGCCGCTCGCGGTCAGCATATCGATGCGCCAGCGGCCGCCGACGCGCAAATCGAGCACACAATGCGGAATGGTGCAGTCCCTGATGCCCCACCACTGCGCCACCAGAAGCGGATCGGTCCACAGCTTGAAGACGCGCTCGACCGGGGCGTTGAAAATCCGCTCGATGGCAAAGCTGCGGTCGGCGGTTGTCGCTGCGGGCGCGCTCATTCCGATCTGTCCGCGCCGCGCCGCAGCAAATCCTCCATGCGGTCGAAACGGTCTTCCCAGAGTTTTCGGTAGTCATCCAGCCAGCGGTCGATGTCGCGCAGCGGCTTGAGTTCGATGCGGCTGAGGTGCTTTTGCGCTGCCCGGCTGCGGGTAACGAGGCCGGCCTGCTCCAGCACGCCGACATGCTTGGAGACGGCGCGCACAGTGAGCGCGAAGGGTTGCGCCAGTTCGGCGACCGACGCTTCGCCATCAAGCAACCGGGCAAGGATCGCCCGGCGTGTAGGGTCGGCGAGCGCGGCGAATGTGTCGTCGAGGGAGATCTGAGGAGCCATTGTGGAACCATCTAGTTCTGGAACTAAACGGTTCTATAATGGAGCTGGCCCGCTACGTCAATGGTTTCTGGTGGCGCCTTTGGTGTTGCGAGCAATGACTCCCTTTGCCGAGCGAAAAACAGTCGCCCGGCAAAGGGGTGTTCAAACGCTCAGGCCGCTTTCCCGACCTCGTCCGCGATGCCGTTCAGCACTTTGACCGCGTCGGCCGGCAGATCGAGTTCGGCCGCCGCCAGGTTCTCACGGAGATGACCGACCGAGGAGGTGCCGGGGATGAGCAGGATGTTGGGCGCGCGGCGCAAGAGCCAGGCGAGCGCCACCTGCATCGGGGTCGCGCCGAGTTTCCTGGCGACATTGGCGAGTGTTTCCGACTGCAGCGGCGTGAAGCCGCCGAGCGGGAAGAAGGGCACATAGGCGATGCCGTCGGCGGCCAGCTCGTCGATCAGCGCGTCATCCTCGCGATGCGCGATGTTGTACTGGTTCTGCACGCAGACGATATCGGCGGTGCGGCGTCCCTGGGCGATCTGGGTCGAGGTGACGTTGCTCAGGCCGATATGGCGGATGAGGCCCTGTCGCTGCAATTCGGCGAGCGTGTTCAACTGCGGCTCGAGCGATCCTTCGGCGGGGCCGTGGATGCCATGCATGGAGCGCAGATTGACCACCTCGATCACGTCCAGCCCGAGATTGCGCAGATTGTCGTGCACGGCCTGCGTCAGCTCCTGCGGCGACATTGCGGGGAGCCACGATGCATCGGCGCCGCGGCGGGCGCTGACCTTGGTGACGATGGTGAGATTGGTGGGATAGGGGTGCAGCGCCTCGCGGATGATCTGGTTGGTGACGTGCGGGCCATAGAAATCCGATGTGTCGATGTGGTCGACGCCGCTGGCGATCGCCTCGCGCAGCACGGCGAGGGCGGCGTCGCGGTCCTTCGGCGGGCCGAAGACGCCGGGTCCGGCCAATTGCATGGCGCCGTAGCCGAGGCGCTTCACGGTGCGGTCGCCGAGTTTGAACGTTCCGGCCTTGCTGATGTCGGTCATGGTCACATCTCCTTTGGATCAGCCCAATGTAGACAAAGCGCGCCTGCACGATAATATGGTGCAATCGGCACGGCCTGTGCGGAAAGGCGAACAATGGCAACGGATCTCGGCGACCTCCAGGCATTCATGGCGGTGGCGCGCGCCGGCGGTTTTCGCGAGGCGGCCAGGACGGGCAGCGTCAGCGCTTCCAGCCTCTCGGAGACGGTGCGGCGGCTGGAGACCGGGCTCGGCGTGCGGCTCCTCAACCGCACGACACGCAGTGTGGCTCCCACCGAGGCGGGCGCGCGCCTGCTCGAGCGGCTCGGCCCGGCGCTCGGCGAAGTCGAGGCGGCGCTCGACGTGGTCAACGGCTTTCGCGGCCGCCCGGCCGGCACGCTGCGGCTCAACGTGCCGGTCGTCGCGGCGAAACTGGTGCTGCCGCGGCTGTTGCCGCCCTTCCTCGCCGCCTATCCCGACATCCGCATGGAAGTGACCGCCGAGGACAGTTTCGTCGACATACTGGCGAGCGGCTGCGACGCCGGCATCCGCTATGACGAGCGGCTGGAGCAGGACATGATCGCGGTGCCGATCGGCCCGCGCCGGCAGCGCTTCGCCACCGCCGCCGCACCGGCCTATCTCGACCGACATGGCCGGCCCGAGCATCCGCGCGACCTGCTCGATCATGCCTGCCTGCGGGGCCGCTTCGCCAGCGGCCTGACGCCGGCCTGGGAGTTCGAACGCGACGGCGAGGTGGTGAGCGTCGAGCCGACCGGGCCGCTGCTGGTCAGTACCGGCACGGCAATGGCGCTGGCGCTCGAGGTGTCGATCGCCGGCGGCGGCATCGTCTCGCTGTTCGAGGACTGGCTGCGCCCCTATTTCGACGATGGCCGGCTGGAGCCGGTGCTGGAGCCCTGGTGGCAGGAATTTTCCGGCCCGTTCCTCTACTATCCCGGCCGCCGCCTGACACCGGCGCCGCTGCGCGCCTTCATCGACTTTGTCGCGACGATGCGTTGGGGGTGAAAGGTGGATGAATGGTAGCGAAGGGCCTCGAGAACCAGAGCGAAGGCAGGTGAAGGCTGGCGGCGGCTGGGATAGTAGAGATGATAGCCCGGGCGTGGTGCGCACCACTCGTCCAGCACGCGCAGCAGCCGGCCGGTGCTGATGTCCGCCTCGACCAGGTCCAACGGCAGGTAGGCAAGCCCCAACCCGTCGAGCGCTGCTTGTCGTATCAAGCTTATGGAATTGAACACGGCGCGACCTTGGACGCGGGCCTTCAATTCTCGGCCATCGTTGCGAAACTCCCAGATATAGAAACCGCCATGCGTCGGCAGACGCATGTTGATGCACTGGTGCTCGGTGAGCTCCTGCGGTGTGCCTGGCAGCGTCCGGCCTTCGAAGTAAGCCGGCGCCCCGACCACCGCCTGTTGGAAGTCAGGACCGATGCGCATCGCGATCATGTCCTTGTCCACCTGCTCACCAAGTCGCACGCCGGCGTCGTAGCGCTCCGCCACGATGTCGATCAAACCATAGTCCGAAATGATCTCGACGTTCACGTCAGGGTATTGCGGCAGCAACCGCGCCATGGCCGGCCAGAGGATGGTTTCAGCGGCGTGCTCGACGGAATTGATCCTGACCGTGCCGGCCGGCTTGTCGCGCATCTCTCCCAATGCCTGGATGTCACGTTCGATTTCATCGAACCTTGGCCCGATGCTGCCCAGAAGCCTCTCGCCGGCCTGTGTCAGGGCGACGCTGCGGGTCGTGCGGGTCAGAACCCGAAGGCCAAGCCGCTCCTCCAGGGTGCGGATGGTATAGCTCAAGGCAGACTGTGACACGCCGAGCCTGGCGGCGGCCTTGGTGAAGCTCTGCTCACGGGCGACCGCGATAAAGGCCAGAAGGTCGTTCACATTCTGCCTTCGCATTCATCAATCCCATTTCTAAGTTCATGCCGATAATACCATCTAATCCCGTTCGTCAGCAGGGGTTATCTAATCCCGGCAACGAAGGGATTTTTGAACATGAGCAAGGTTTGGTTCATCACGGGCGCCGGGCGAGGCATGGGCCTGCATATTGCCAGGGCAGCGCTCGCCGCCGGCCATCAAGTGGTCGCCACTGGCCGCAATACGGACAAGGTGGCCGGGGCAGTCGGCCAATCCGACAGGCTTCTGGTGGTCAAGCTTGACGTCACCAGCAGCGCCGACGCCGAGACGGCGGCGAAGGCCACCATCGAGCGCTTTGGCCGCATCGACGTCCTGGTCAACAACGCGGCCAGCTTCCAGGCCGGCTATTTCGAGGAACTGTCGCCTCGGCAGATGGACCTGCAACTGGCCACCAGCCTTGTCGGCCCGATGAATGTCACCCGCGCTTTTCTGCCGGCGATGCGCAAGCAGGGATCGGGCAGGATCATCTCGATCTCGTCGACGGCAGGCCTTGTGGGGTACGAATTCTGCACCGCCTATTCGGCGTCCAAGTTCGGCCTCGACGGCTGGATGGAAGCGCTGCAGGTCGAGGTCTCGCCGTTCGGGATCGAGACCATGATCGTCAATCCGGGCTTCTTCCGCACCGAACTTCTCACCGAGGAATCGACCCGATATGCCGACCTCTCCATCGCGGATTACAGCGCGCGCCGTGCGCAGCAGGAAGCCTTCTGGACCGGTGCGAACGGCACGCAGGGCGGCGATCCGGCAAAACTGGCGCAGGCCCTGATCACGCTGGACAAGGAGGCCGCGCTTCCCCGGCGTTTCCTGGCCGGCGCCGATGCCATCGCCACGGCTGAACAGATGATTGCGACATTGCAGCAACAGATCGAAGCCTATCGCGCGCTTTCAAGCTCGCTGGCGATCGAAGGGTAATCGCTGCGAGCGTCAATCGCGCCGGGTCGAAACTGAATCATCCGGCGCGCTTAAGAATCTGTTTTTTATGCATGAATGCATGTCGTCGTAGAAAGTTGAAGTGGTGTCGGTGCTGAACCAGGCACCCTCGGGACATCCCCTCCGTCTGCATGTTCCAAACAATCCAAACCCGGTCCGTAACGGTTTGTTTTCCTGCCCGGCGTATCCACGAGGGCAGCGTCGCCGATGGCAGACGCACCCTCGACGCATGAGAGAAGGGGGATAGGCAGGAAAATGGGTTCGCCCTGGTCTGAATTGCTGGCCAACCTCGCGGTCGTTGCGATGTTCGTTTCGGTCTGGATCCACACGCATGTGTGGCTGGACCGCAGGCCGGCCGCTGTGAAGGCTGCGGCCTTCGGCCTGCTGATGGGCGCCGGCGCCATCATCCTGATGCTGACGCCGATGCAGCTGCAGCCGGGCGTCTTTGTCGACCTGAGAGCGACGATGATTGCCGTTGCGGGCTTCTTCGGCGGTCCTGTTGCCGGCATCGTCGCCGGCGTCATGGCCGGAGCCTTCCGGGTTTTCGAGGGCGGCATCGGCGCCTTCGCCGGCGCGGTCGGGATCGCGGCCACCATGGTGATCGGCATTGCCGGCAATCTTGCGCTGAGGGGCCGCGCTCCTGCCATGCGCGATATCATGATCCTGGGTGCGGCCGCCGCATGCGGATCGCTGCTTGGCCTTAGTGTCCTGCCGCGGTCCATTATCGAGACGGTCCTGCCAAAAGTGGTGTTCCCTTCCAGCCTGCTCATCTTTGTCTCCGTGGCGATGTCGGGGCTGGCGATCTACCAGGAGCGGCGCCGCCTCGAAGCGCTGCAGTCGCGGCGCATCTTCAAGGCCGTGGTCGAGACCTTGCCCGATTGCCTCAACGTCAAGGATCTCGACGGGCGGTTCATCGCCGCCAATCCGGCAACGGCCGAGCTGATGCAGGCGACCGACTCCAAGGCGCTGATCGGCAAGACGGATTTCGACTTTTATCCCCGGGAAACGGCGCAGCAATTCCGCGAGGACGAGCTTGCCGTGCTGGCGGCGGGTGTCTCCACCACCATCGAGCAGCACCTGCGCCATGAGGACGGCACCGATGCCTGGCTGGCGACGTTGAAGGCGCCGTTTCGCGACAGGACCGGGGCGGTCGTCGGCCTGATCACGCACAATCGCGACATCACCCAGCGCAAGCAGCTGGAAACCGAGCTGGCGGAAAGCCAGGCCAGGCTCGGCGACGCGCTGACGCATATGGCCGACGGCCTGGTGATGTTCGATCCAGAAGGCAGGCTGATGCTGTGCAACGCCCAGTACCGCGCCATGTTTCCGAAGACGGCCGATATGAGGGTGCCGGGCGCCGATTACCGCGACATCCTGCGCGCGTCGGTCGCGCGCGGCGAAAGTGTCACGCCGCCCGAAGCGGTCGAGGCCTGGGTCGCCGACATCATGGCCATGCAGACGCTTGCCAGCCACCGCCAGATACGGCTCGCCGATGGGCGCTGGCTGGACGTGCGGACCCGGCCGACCGGCGATGGCGGCAGCCTGAGCGTGTTTTCCGACATCACCGAGGCCAAGCAGATCGAGGCCGAACTGCTGGCCGCCAACGAGAAGCTGAACCTTCTGGCGCACCGCGACGGTCTGACCGAACTGTTGACGCGGCGTGCCTTCGACGACGCCCTGGCGCGCGAATTTGCCCGCGGCCGGCGCAACACGACGCCGCTCAGCCTGCTGCTGATCGACGTCGATTGGTTCAAGCGGTTCAACGACCTTTACGGCCATCCGGCGGGCGACGAATGCCTGCGCGCCGCCAGCCGCTGCATCGAGGCGACGGCGCGGCGGCCGGCCGACGCGGCGGCCCGCTACGGTGGCGAGGAGTTCGCGATCGTCCTGCCCGAAACCGACGCGCGAGGCGCCTTCGTCATCGCCGAAACGCTGCGGGGCAAGGTGCGCGATCTCAGGCTCGCGCATGCCGGCAGCGAAAAGGGCATCGTCACCATCAGCATCGGGGTCGCCACGTTCGACGGCAGTGCGGCGATCGAGATCGCCGATCTGCTGCGGCGCGCCGATGAGGCGCTTTACGGCGCCAAGGCCGCGGGGCGGGACCGCGTGCATGGCTGGCGCCCGCATCTCAGCCAACCACGCGCAACGGGTTCCCGGCGCAAAGCGTGAGCGCCGGCTGTCACAGCATTGTCATGGTCCTCTGCCATTAATCCATAAATCTGGATAGATGGATTGATGGACAAGACAACAGCATTGCTGGCGCTCGCAGCACTCGGTCAGGAAACCAGGCTCGATGTGTTCCGGCTGTTGGTCCGGGCCGGGGCCGAAGGTGTGCCGGCCGGCGAGATCGCCACGCGTCTGGGCACGGTGCAGAACACCATGTCGGCGCATTTGAAGATCCTCGGCCAGGCCGGACTGGTGCATGCCGAACGCGACGGGCGCAGCATCCGCTACACGGCCGACATGACCGGGTTTCGCGATCTCTTGGCCTATCTGATGGAGGATTGCTGCAATGGCGCCCCGGAGCTTTGCCAGCCGATCCTCCAGGCGGTGGCGTGCGGATGTTGAGGTGGCAGCCATGACCGACATTCGGCGCCGTCTCGCAGCCGAAGCGCTGGGCACCGCGATGCTGGTTGCCACCGTGGTCGGCTCGGGCATCATGGCCAGCCGGCTGACCGGTGATGTCGCGATTTCGCTGCTCGGCAACACCATTCCAACCGGCGCCATGCTGGTGGTGCTGATCACCACGCTGGGGCCGGTCTCCGGCGCCCATTTCAATCCGGCCGTCACACTCGTTTTCGGGTTGCGGCGCGACATCGGCTGGCTGGCCGTGCTGGGCTACATCGCTGTCCAGATTGTTGGCGGCCTCGCCGGCACGCTGGTGGCGCATGCGATGTTCGACCTGCCTTTGCTGGAGGTGTCGGCGACGGTGCGCAGCGGGCAGGGGCAGTGGCTGGCCGAACTGGTCGCGAGTTTCGGCCTGGTCTTCACCATCCTTGCCGGCCTGCGTTTCCGGAGTGACGCCATTCCCTGGCTGGTCGGGCTCTACATCACATCAGCCTATTGGTTCACGGCCTCGACCTCGTTTGCCAATCCAGCGGTCGCCATTGCCCGTGCGTTTTCCAATACGTTCGCCGGGATCCGGCTGCTCGATGTCCCGGCCTTCATCGTCGCCGAACTGCTGGGCGCGCTGCTCGCCATGGCGCTGGCCGGCTGGCTGCTGTCCGAACCCAAGCCCGTGCCAGAAATGAGAGCTGCAGAATGACCATCACCATCTATCACAACCCGGCCTGTGGCACCTCACGCAACACGCTGGCGATCATCCGCCAGTCCGGCGAGGAGCCGGAGGTGATCGAGTATCTGAAGACGCCGCCGTCGCGCGAAAGGCTCGTCGAATTGATCGCGGCGATGGCGATGACGCCGCGCGACCTGCTGCGCGAAAAGGGCACGCCCTATGCCGAGCTCGGCCTTGGCGACCCCAAATGGAGCGACGACGAGATCGTCGATTTCATGCTGGCGCATCCGATCCTGATCAACCGGCCGATCGTGGTGAGCCCGCTCGGCGTCGTGCTGGCCCGGCCATCGGAAGCGGTGCTCGATATCCTGCCCAATCCGGATATCGGCCCGTTCACCAAGGAGGACGGTGAGGTCGTCCTCTACGCCGGCGGCAAGCGGGTCGTCTAAGGTCTATTTCGATATTTTTCGAAATAGGGCTTGACGACTGCTGTCGCTGACCGCATCCTATTTCCATGAAACTCGAACAAGCAGCGAAGCAATTGGAAGCGCTCGGCAATCCGACGCGGCTGAACCTCTATCGTATCTTGGTCCGGGCCGGCGAGGCCGGCCGCCCGGTCGGCACCCTGCAGGAAAGCCTCGGCATCGCCGCCTCGACGCTGTCGCACCATCTGCACCGGTTGATCCTGACCGGGCTGGTCAGCCAGGAGCGGCAGGCAACGACGCTGATCTGCCGCGCCAACTATCCCATGATGAACGATCTCATCGGCTTCCTGGCCGACGAATGCTGCGCCGATGCGGCTTGCAATCCGGCAACGAGTGACGCGGCCGCCTGATTTTTTGCCTGTTATTTCGATAATACCGGAAGGATGGAAGCTATGGCCACACAAAACGATCTGCCCATCGCCGTCATCGGCGCCGGCCCGGTTGGCCTGGCGGCCGCCGTTCATCTCTTGGCCCGAGGCCTGCCGGTCAAGCTCTATGAGGCCGGCAGCGGCGTCGCGGCCAATTTGCGGGATTGGGGCCATGTGCGGGTGTTCACGCCCTGGCGCTATTGCGTCGACCAGGCGGCCGGCAAGCTGCTCGAAAGCCAGGGATGGCGGATGCCGGACGCGGAGGCGTTTCCCACCGCCGATGAACTCGTCGCGCACTATCTCGAACCGCTCGCCAGCCAACTTGCGCCGGCGATCGAAACCAATGCGCGTGTCGTCGCCATATCGCGCTGGGGCGCCGACAAGGTGCTCGGCAGTGAGCGCGGGACGCGGCCGTTCATGCTCGTCGTCGAGACCGCGAATGGCACAAGGCGCGACAGTGCGCGCGCGGTCATCGATGCCTCGGGGACATGGCGCACGCCCAACCCGCTCGGCGCCGGTGGCATCGCGGCGGAGGGCGAGGCGGAGTTCGCCGATCGTATCGCCTACGGCATCCCCGATGTTCTCGGCCGTGACCGCGCGCTTTATGCCGGCCGCACGACGCTGGTTGCCGGTTCTGGCCACTCGGCGGCCAACGCCTTGCTCGACCTTGCCAGGCTGGCGGATGCCGCGCCCGGCACCGCCTTCATCTGGGCGGTGCGCGGAACCGACCTTGTGCGCATCTATGGCGGTGGCGACGCCGACCAATTGCCGGCGCGGGGCGAACTCGGCGCCGATGTGCGCGAGCTCGCTGAAAGCGGCCGCGTCCAGCTGGCGACGTGCTTTGCGACGCTTGCCATACACGAGCGGGACGGCCGGCTGATCGTCGAGGGGCAAAGCGAGGAGGGCGTGACTCAACTCGGTCCCGTCGACCGCATCATCGCCGCGACGGGACAGCGCCCGGACCTGTCGCTGACCCGGGAGCTCAGGCTCGATCTCGATCCGTGGCTGGAAAGCGTCAAGGCGCTCGGTCCGCTCATCGATCCCAACCAGCATTCCTGCGGCGACGTGCCGCCGCACGGCCATCGCGAACTCGGCCATCCGGAGCCCGGCTTCTACACGGTCGGCATCAAGAGCTATGGCCGCGCGCCGACCTTCCTGCTGTTGACCGGCTACGAACAGGTGCGCTCGGTCGCGGCGGCGATCGCCGGCGACATGGCTGCGGCCGACGCGGTGCATCTGGTGCTGCCCGAGACCGGCGTCTGCACGGTGCCGGCAGGCCGCGCGTCGCAGAGCTGTTGCGGAGGACCGGCGCCGGCCGAAATCGATGCCTGCTGCATGGCGGATGTGGACGCGAAAGTGGCGGGCAAAAGCGGTTGCGGCTGCGCCGGCAAGATGGAAGCGGCGGCGTGAGCGACGGCAAGATCCCTGCCTCCGCCATCTGGGCGCTGGGTGCCACCCAGATCATCGGCTATGGCACGCTCTATTACAGCTACAGCATCCTGGCGCCGGCGGTGGCAGCGGAACTCGCCTGGTCGCAGCAATGGGTGTTCGCGGTGCTGTCGGTGTCGCTGCTGGCAAGTGCCGTCCTGGCGCCGTTCGCGGGCAGCCTCGCGGACCGTATCGGGGCAGGGCGCCTGATGGTGCCGGGATCGCTGGCGGCGGCCGGCGCGTTGCTCTTGTGCGCGCTGGCGCCGGGCCGCGCCGGCTTCGCGCTCGGCGTGCTGGCCATGGAACTCGCCTCCTGCTTCGTGCTTTACAGCACGGCCTTCGTCGCCATCGTGCAACTCGGTGGCGCGCGCCGCGGCATCACCCATCTCACCTTGATCGCCGGCTTTGCCTCGACCCTGTTCTGGCCGTTGACGACGCTGCTGCACCAGCATCTCGGCTGGCGCGAGGTTCTCGTCCTCTTTGCCGCGCTCAACGCCTTTATCTGCCTGCCGATCCACTGGTGGCTGGCCCGGCTTTCGAGCCGCACCGGCAAGGCGCGGGAGAGGATCATCCCGATCACATCAGGCATGGCTGGCCCCGCGTCCGGCCGGCGATGGTCGCCACTGTTCGTCCTGGTGTTGGCCGGATTTGCCATAGAGGGCTTCATGCTTTCGGCGGTCCTCGTGCAGATGGTGCCCTTGCTCACTTTGGTCGGTCTCGGTGGGGCTTCGGTGCTGGTCGCAAGCCTGTTTGGCCCGTCGCAAGTGGCGAGCCGGCTGGTCAACATGCTGTTCGGCCGGGGCCTGACACAGACATCGCTGGCGCTTGGCGCGACCGCAGCACTCGCCGGCGGCCTTGCGGTGCTGCTGCTGGTGGCGCCCTCGGTTCCCGGCGCCATGCTGTTTGCCGTGCTTTTCGGCTTCGGCTCGGGCCTGATGAGCATTGTCGGCGGCACGCTGCCGCTCGAATTGTTCGGCCACGAGCGCTACGGCTCCTATGTCGGCTGGATCACGGCGGCGCGCCAGTTCAGTTCCGCCTTCGCCCCGTTCGGCCTCACCTTGATGATATCAGGCCTCGGCGTTTTCCCGGCCTTGTGGCTCAATGTGGGAGTCGGCCTGTTCGGCATCGCGGCCTTCGCCGCCGTCGCACTGATCAGCCGGCGATCGCGTAAGCGCGAAAAGAGCGGCACGCCCGATCCGACACCCCCGTACGCGCCGCCGATGGGGCCGGCGATGGCCTCGCCCCCGCAGTCGCGGTAATTGCGTGGGATGACCGATCCTTCCGCGCCGATCATCAAGACCGTTGCCATTGGCGCCGCGCCGGCCAAGGTCTGGCGCGTGCTGACGACGCCCGGGATGATCCCGCAATGGATGTCCGACGAGGAGCTGACCGTCAGCCTGGAGGGGCATGCCGGCGGCGCGATCGTGATCAGCGGGCTGCTGCACGGCATGCCGTTCGAGAACCATGGCACCGTCCGCGCCTTTGAGCCGGACAAGAGTTTTACCTACAGCTACTGGAGCACGCTGTCGGCCTTGCGCCTGGCGGACCTGCCGGAAAACCACACGCTGGTCAGCTTCGCCCTGGCGCCGGCGGATGGCGGAACGCTGCTGACGCTGACCCTCAGCGACTTCGCCGAACCGGCGATCCGCCCGCATGCCAATCTCTATTGGGGGCCAACTTTGCAGATCCTGAAGGCGGTGTGCGAGCGAAGTTGAAGAGGGTAGGCGCCATCGCAGCGGCGCCAGTCTTTACGCCCTGGGGCGCTTGGCCAGTGCGCGAATACGGTCGGCGACCTTGCTGTTGATCGGGTTGTAGACGGTCAGGTTCAAATCCGGCCGGCCGTCGACCGCGAAGGACGAGTATTCCAGCTCGATGTCACCCAGTTCCGGGTGCTTCAGGCGCTTTGTGCCGTCGCCATGCGCGAGGACGTCGTTCTCCTGCCACAACTTGGCGAATTCGGCGCTGCCGCCGCACAGTTCGTCCACCAGCTGGGTGACCTCGGAGACTGCGCCGGCACGCGCCGCATCGGCGCGGAAAGCGCCGACGACGAAACGGGCGAGGTTTTCCCAATCGTGCTGCTTGGCGCGGATGTGGGGCGTGAGGAACATGAAGCGCAGGATGTTGCGCCGGCCGGCGGGGATGCTGCCATAGTCGGTCAGTACGATCTCGGCGGCGCGGTTCCAGGCAACGACGTCCCAGGTCGCGGTCTTGATCAAAGCCGGGCTGGCATCGAGCGTGTCGATGAGGCGCTGCAGCCGGGGGCTGACGCCCTCGTCGCCCCGGTAGCGGACCTCGGGCGGGCGCCCGAGCCCGAGCATGAAGAGATGTTCGCGCTCGGCCTCGGTCAGCAGCAGCCCGTTGGCAATGCGGTTCAGCACATCGGCCGAAGGCGCGCCGCCACGGCCCTGTTCCAGCCATGTATACCAGGTCGGGCTGATGTTGGCGCGCTGGGCGACCTCTTCGCGGCGCAGCCCCGGCGTGCGCCGGCGGCCGGAAAAGCCGAACGAGGCGGGATCGAGCCGGGTGCGCCGGTCCTTCAGGAAGGCTGCGAGCGTGCCGGCCGAGTTTGTGGGCATCCTGTTGGCCATCCTGTTAAAGATTATACCATGATAAGGTCACTACTTTAATGGAATAATAGACCGTCGATATTACGCAGGCAACTGTCAGGAGATTTTGCATGCGTATCTTTCTCACCGGCGCGACCGGTTTCATCGGTTCGGCCATCGTTCCCGAACTCATCCAGGCCGGCCATCAGGTGGTGGGCGTGACCCGCTCCGACGCCGGCACCGAGGCGCTGGCTGCCGCCGGCGCCGAGGTGCATCGCGGAACCCTCGAGGATCCCGAGAGCCTGCGCGACGGCGCGGCCAAGGCGGACGCCGTGATCCACACCGCCTTCGATCATGATTTTTCGCGCTTTGCCGAGAACTGCGAAAAGGACAAGCGCGTGATCGCAGCGCTCGGCGCCGCCCTTGCCGGATCCGACCGGCCGCTGGTGATCACATCAGGCGTCGGCATGGGCAGCCCCGGACATGGCCAGCCGGCGGTGGAGGACATCTTCAACGCCAGTCATCCCAATCCGCGCATCGCCTCGGAACTCGCCGGCAATGCCTTGCTGGAGGCCGGCATCAACGTGTCGGTGATGCGCCTGCCGCAGGTCCACAATCCGGTCAAGCAAGGGCTGATCACGCCGCTGATCGAGATCGCGCGCCAGAAAGGCGTCTCGGCCTATGTCGGCGAAGGCCGTAATCGCTTTTCGGCGGGGCATCTTCTCGATGCGGCGCGGCTTTACCGGCTTGCGGTGGAGAAGGGGCAGCCGGGCGCGCGCTATCACGCGGTCGGCGAGGAAGGTGTCGAGGTGCGCGCCATCGCCGAGGCGCTCGGCCGGGGCCTGAAATTGCCGGTCGCTTCGATCGCGCCGGAAAAGGCGGCGGAGCATTTCGGCTGGATGGCGATGTTCGCCCCCATGGACCTGCCGGCTTCGAGCGCGCTGACCCAGGCACGGCTCGGCTGGCGTCCGACCGGCCCGACGCTGATCGCCGATCTCGACGCCATGCGGTATTGAGGCGCTGCGGCCTCAGCCGGGGCTGACGGCGTAGCGCAGATGGATGAGCCCATGTGCGAGGGTTTCGCAGCTTGTCAGCGACAACTGCATCTTGCCGGCGAGGCCGGTTTCGCCGAACTCAACAAAACCCTGATTTCGCGCCCGCGCATCGAGCGCGGGCGCGACGAGCAGGCTGACTTCGTCGACAAGCCCGGCCGCGAAGAAGGAGCCGTTGATGCCGGCACCGCCCTCAAGCAGCAGCCGGCTTATGCCGAGTTCATGCGCGAGCACATCGAGCACCGCGGCGAGGTCGATATCGGCCGTCTCCGACACGATATAGGACACGCCGTCGGCGGCGAGCTCGGCCAGATGGCTGTCGGCAACGTCACGCCCAAGCAGCACCACGACATGGTCGCCGCCGACATCGGGCTTGGCAAAGTGCAGCTTACCCGAGGCATCGAGCGCCACGGCAAAGCTGCCCGCATCGCGTTGGGCGAAATGATGCGGCCGCTCGACCTTGCCGAATTGCGCCGGCGGGTGCGCTCCGGCCTTGCTCATCTCGGCCATGGTGACGCGGCCGACGATCCAGGCGTCGCCTTCGAGATCGCCGTGGATCTGCTCATAGAGGCTTGTCCACTCGGCTCGGGTCCCGTCCGGGCTCGTGGTGTAGCGGCTCGGATGCAGGCTGCCGTCGAGCGAGGCGAGCATGTGGCAGATGATGCGCGGCTTCATGCAATTCTCCAGGGGTTACTTTAGGGGCGACGCGTATCAGGCCGATTCAAGTTCCATCGCTTTCTCAGCCGCCTTCGCGAGAAACCCCGATCGCGTATAGCCATGAGCTTCGGCAAAGGCATCGATCCGCCGAAGAACGTCGTCCGGCAGCGTCACGTTGATACGCACCGCCTTCCTAGTCTCGGTCCTGGCCGCGACCAGGATTGCGACACCGTCACGATTATCGGCGTCGGCCATCACAGCCTCCAGACTGGAAGGCTCCGGAATGGCTTCGCCATCCTCGACCAGCCCTTCGATGTGGAGGGCGAGGGCCTCCTCAGCCATGGACCGGGCGTCATCCAGATCCTTTCCAGCGGTAATCACGCCTGGAAAATCAGGGAAAGACACGCCGAAGTCGCTGCCGGCATCCTTATGGATAAGTCCGATATACTGCTTCATGTCCGTCACCTCAGTTTCAGTCCAGATTGCTTTTCGATGCTGCGCAGAGTGCCTATCGGGATATCGCGCTTGGGATGGGGAACAGTGACCCGCCCTTGCTTATCGCGGTGCTTGAATTGTGCATGGCTGCCCTTTCGGGCAACCTCGAACCAACCATCAGCTTGCAACAGGCGGATAATGTCGGCGCTATTCATGTGTATTTATACACACTGACAAGTTGCCTTTCAACCAGAATGTGAAAGTCAGCCAGAGCCAATAGACCGGCCGGGTCGGCGGGGCGCTCCGTTTATCATCCAGCACAGGAGCCTCGCATCCAAAATTCCGACAATTCCGATAATTGGCCGCCCAGCACTGTTATATCGATGTTGCACAAATGGTTGACCCTGGGTTAGCATCCATTTGCTGATGCCGATGGGAGGCAGTTTTTGCAACGGCAATCAGCTGGAGCGGCATGCGCTTTCCCGCGCAAGGAGGATGCTCCAACACTTTGAACCGACGCATGATCCCTTCCCAAGACCGATCCCGGCCTTGGGGATTGTGCGTTCTTGTGGAGGAGGATCAACCATGAACAGACGCGAATTCCTGATGACGTCCGTTGCGGCGGGCGCGATGATGCTGGCCGCGCCTTCGGCGTTTGCCGAAGACAAGCTCACCATACTGGGCTCGGTGCCCAATCTCGGCTTTCCGTTCTTCGTGCACATGCTGAACGAGATCAAGGCGGAAGCCGCGGCGCAAGGCGTCAACCTGACCGAAAGCGACGGCCAGAACTCGGCCACCAAGCAGACCGCCGATATCGAGGCCGCACTTGTGCAGAAGGTCAACGCCATCGTGATTTCGCCGCTCGACGTCAACGCGCTGGCGCCGGCCATCGAGGAAGCGGTCAAGGCCGGCGTTCCCGTGGTGACGATCGACCGCCGCGTCGACGGTGTCGAGGGCATCCTGGCCCATGTCGGCGCCGACAATGTCAAGGGCGGCGAGGCGGAGGCGCAGGCGATGGTGGCGGCGTTCCCCAACGGCGCCAAGCTGTTCCATCTGCAGGGCCAGCCGGGGGCCGGTCCGGCCATCGACCGCAACAAGGGCGTGCACAATGTGCTCGATCCGCTGAAGGACAAGTACCAGATCATCTTCGAGCAGACCGCCAACTTTGCGCGGGCCGAAGCGCTGTCGGTGACGGAAGCCGGCCTTGCCGCCAACGGCAAGCCGGACGCCATCATCTGCGCCAATGACGACATGGCGCTCGGCGCGCTCGAAGCGTGCGCGGCGCGCAACTTCACCGACGTCAAGATCTACGGTTTCGACGCACTGCCGGAAGCGCTGGTTGCGGTCCGCGACGGCAAGCTCGCCGGCACGGTCGAACAGTTCCCGGGCCAGCAGTCGCGCACCGCCGTGCAGATCGCGGTCGCCTACGCCAAGAACAAGACCGAGCCGAAGGAGAAGCTGGTGCTGCTGACGCCGATCGTCATTGGCAAGGACAATCTCGATAAGGCGGAGAGGTTGAGCGAGACGAAGTAGGGGATTGGAGAGGCCGGCGGGACAGCACCCCCCTCTGCCCTGCCGGGCATCTCCCCCGCAAGGGGGGATTGGCAGCGTTGATGGCCGCACTTTCCTTGCGACGTTGGATATTGGCGAAAGCCGAACGGAAGCCCATCTCCCCCCTTGCGGGGGAGATGTCCGGCAGGACAGAGGGGGGTGTCCAAGCGCGACGGGACCAGCATGAACCGCATCGAGGAAGTAATCATTGGCTGAAGCCGCACCCGTCCTGCTCGCCGTCGAGGGCGTCACTAAGCATTTTTCCGGCGTCACCGCGCTGAGCGACGTCTCGCTCGACATCCGCCCCGGCGAAATCCTCGGCCTGCTGGGCGAAAACGGCGCCGGCAAATCGACGCTTCTGAAAATCCTGTCGGGCGTCATGCCGCCGTCCAGTGGGCGCATCCTATTCGACGGCGCCGACTACGCGCCGTCCAGCCCGCAGGATGCCAAGCGGCTTGGCATCGTCACCATCTACCAGGAGCTCAGCCTGATCCCGACGCTGACGGTGGCCGAGAATATTTTCATCGGCCGCGCGCCGGTCGGGCCGCTTGGTCTGGTCAACTGGCGGCGAATGGAGGCGTCGTCGCGAGACATCATCGCCCGCGTCGGTCTTTCCATCGATCCGATGACGCCGGTCTCGGCGCTATCCGTCGCCGAACAGCAACTGGTCGAGATTGCCCGTGCCCTGTCGCAAAAAAGCCGGCTGATCATCATGGACGAGCCGACTTCGGCGCTGACCGAGACCGAGGTGCAGCGGCTGTTGTCGATCATGGGCCGGCTGCGCCAGGACAAGGTCGCCATCATGTTCGTCACCCACCGGCTGGAGGAGGCCTCCGCCATCTGCGACCGCATGACCGTGCTGCGCGACGGCCGGCTGGCCGGGCATCTCGACCGCCAGGGCGGGCCGATCCAGTTGCCGAGGATCATCGAGAAGATGGTCGGCCGTGCGGCCTCCGAACTTTACGCGCGGCCGGCGCAGCGCGCCGTCGCCGGCGATGTCGTTCTTTCCGTTCGCGGTTTGCGCACGGTGCGCGATCCCGAAGCGCCGCATGCCATCGTGCTCGACGGCGTCGACATCGATCTCAAGGCCGGTGAAATCCTGGGCGTTGCCGGCCTTGTCGGCTCCGGCCGCACCGAGCTGGCGCGCGCCATCTTCGGCGCCGACCGCATCGCGGCGGGCACCATCACGCTCGATGGCAAACAGATCGCGCCGGCCTCGCCCGCGGATGCGATCGCGCTCGGCATCGGCCTGGTGCCGGAGGACCGCAAGCACCAGGCGATCTTTGCAGCACTCGGCATCCTGCCGAATTTCTCCGTCGCCTCGCTCGGCCGCTTCAGCAACGGTTTTGGCTTCATGGCCGAGCGGCGCGAGCGCGACGCGCTTTCCGGGTTCCGCAAGATGCTGTCGATCCGCATGGCCTCGGCCGAGCAGGCGATCGAGGGCCTGTCGGGCGGCAACCAGCAGAAGGTGATCCTGGCGCGCTGGCTGGCGCGCGATCCAAAAGTGCTGATCGTCGACGAGCCGACGCGCGGCGTCGATGTCGGCGCCAAGGCGGAGGTGCACCAGATCCTGATGCAGCTTGCGGCGCGCGGCATAGCGGTGATGATGATCTCGTCCGAACTGCCCGAAGTGCTGGCGGTGTCGGACCGCATCGTCACCATGCGCCGGGGGCGCATCACCGGCGAGATGCCGGGCGTCGAGGCGAACGAGGAACGATTGATGGAACTGATGGCGCTCGACAGGCGGGAAACGAACGGGCATGCGAGCGGGATTTGACGAGTCGAAGGAGGTGCCGACTTTGGAGATTGGCGTAACCGCCCTTGGAGTTCGTCATCCTAGGGCGAAGCGAGGAGCGAAGCGACGCGGCGGAGACCCTAGGATCCATTCCGTTACTTCAACGTGTTGCAAGGGCGCGGAATTCTGCACCGCTGCGTTCGACAGTAGGTTTCACGGCATGGATCCTAGGGTCTATGCAGCCGCTTCGCGGCTGCTCCGCCCTAGGATGACGAAAGAAAAGGAGGCACGATGAGCGTGACGGAACAGAGCGAGCGTGGTGGCATCAATGTCGCGCGGCTGTTGATGAGCTTCGGGCCGCTGCTGTTCCTGGCGGCGCTGATTATCGTCTTCACCGTGCTGAAGCCGAGCTTCATGGATCCGATCAATCTGTTCAACATCACGCGGCAGATCTCGATCACCGGGCTGATCGCGCTCGGCATGACCTTCGTCATCCTCACCGCCGGCATCGACCTGTCGGTCGGCTCGCTGCTCGCTTTCTGCGGCATGGTTGCCGCCGTGGTCGCCAAGGGCGGCACCGCCAACACGCTGTCGCTGTCGACATCAGGCACGCAAGGCTATGGCTGGTTCGCGGCACTGCTTGCCGCCGTTATTGTCGGCGCCGCCGCTGGCGGTGTGCAGGGGCTTGCCATCACAAGGCTGAAAGTGCCGCCCTTCGTCGTCACGCTGGGCGGGCTGACGGTGTTTCGCGGGCTGACGCTGACCATCTCCAATGGCGGCCCGATCTCGGGATTCGACGCCTCGATGCGCTGGTTCGGCACCGGCCTGATCGGCCCGGTGCCGGTGCCGGCGATCATCTTCGCCATCGCGGCGATCCTGTGCCACATCGTGCTGCGCTACACGCGCTATGGCCGCGCCGTCTATGCCGTCGGCGGCAATGCCGAGGCGGCACGGCTGTCAGGCCTGCGCGTCGACCGCATCCTGGTCTCGGTCTATGTCATCGTCGGCTTCTTCGCCGGCCTCGCCGCCTTCGTGCTATCGGCGCGGCTGAACTCTTCCGAAGCGGTCGCCGGCATCGGCTACGAGCTGACTGTCATCTCCGCCGTCGTCATCGGCGGCACCTCGCTGTTTGGCGGCATCGGCTCGGTCGGCGGCACGGTGGTGGGCGCGGCGCTGATCGGCGTGCTGCAGAACGGGCTGCAGTTCAACAATGTTTCTTCCTACACGCAGAGCATCGTGATCGGGCTGATCCTGATCCTGGCGGTGGCGTTTGATCGGTGGCTGAAGTCGCGGGTGAGGCGGTAGGGCCATGAGGACAACTTTAGCCGGAGCCTCACGGAGTGCGGCTGCCGTGGTTTTGCTTGTGTCCCACGTCCACGCCGCTGACGTGCCATATGATTGGAATGACGAGCATGGGGTAGAGTCAGCAAAGCGGATTGCCTTGAAGTGCCTGTACGAGTTCGAAGACAGTAGGGAGCGTGACTCCTGCGTGTTCAAGCCAATCGAGATTTGCCGCACGCAATTTGACAATGGCAGCCAAAACCAGTCCGCCATAAATCAATGTGCCGGCTATTCGGGAGCTGCATGGACCAGCATTGTCGACGATGTCTACGCTCGGCTTGTGCAATCGGGAAAAGCTTCGGGCGACATTGCAAAATCGCAGTCTATGTGGAGCGCGTGGAACAAATTCGATTGCGCTGCCATATCTGACTACGAGGGCACGAGGGCCGCAATGGATAATGGCGACTGCTACACAAGACATGCAGCGGGAAGGGTCTTTGATTTGTTGGAATTGATCCCTCATTAGGGGTGTGCGAGCATGCGGTCACGGGCTACCCCGCCAGCTTCTCCTCAATCACGCGCGCCGAATCCGGCTCCAGCTGCCCGGTATGATCAAACCGCAGCACCACCACCCAGTTGAACACATCGTCAGGCCATTTGCCGTTCGGCAGCAGCGTCTTGGGGTCGGCGCCGAAGGCCTTGATGAGCTTGCCCAGCTGGCCGTGATGCCAGGCGATCAGGATCGACTTGCCATGGCTTTCGGTCGACAGCGCGGCGACGAGGTTCTGGACTTCGTGGTCGGCGAAGCGCTGGTCGATCGGCAGTTTCAGCGCCTGGCTGAGCGGCGTCAGCGTCAGCCGTTCGCGCGCGCTGCTCTTGGAATCGGCACTGGCCACCAGCATGTCGGGCCGGAACGGTGTGCCGTCGAGCATGAAGGGCTGGAAATAGGCGACATAGGCTTGCGCGCGGGCTTCGCCGGCGGGCGAAAGGCCGGGGCCGCTGTCGGGCTTTTCGCCATGGCGCACGATCAGCACGATGGTGTCGGCAAGCCCGGTCGTGCTGTCGCCGGCGGCATGGGCGGCGAGAGCGAGCGCCATCACCCACAGGGCTATGAGAACAAGGCGTTTCATGGCGGGTCCTTCCGGCCGTTTCGAGGCACCAATCAGCGCAGCAATCCGACGGAATCAGGGCCGGCGCGGCACCAGGCTAGCCGGGTGGTCAAGATGCGAAGTGCCTCAAGCCGCTTCGCGCGCCCACAGGTGGTGGCCGTAGCGGCGGAAGAAACGTGCCACCAGCCGCTGTTGCCTCGCCCTGACGAGGTCTGGCAAGCGACGCTCCTGGCGCCAGCGCGGCATGTTGCGCCAGCAGGCGATGAAGCGGGTGGTATCCTCGATGGCTTCGTCCGCCGACAGCGCCGGGCCGATTGCGGCCAGGAACAGCGACTCCGACTGCTTCAATTCGTTGATGACGGCCTTGCGCCGGAAATGGTCGTGGCGGGCCTGCGCAATGCCGTTGCGGCGGATCGCCTCGAAGGCTTCGAGCAAAGCAGGACTGTCGCCGGTGTAACCGCAGGCGCGGGCGAAATCGGCGGCATCCATCACTGGCTCCCGGGTCTGATGTGGCAGGCGACTCACGCTTGCGAGTTTATAAAAGCATAACTCAAAAATTGATAAAAGGGAAACTTTTGGGAAAGTGTTAAAACTGCGACTCGACTCCCGGATCAAAACACAGGAATATAGGAACAAATCACGAACAAAAGGCGAGGAGGGGCGATGGTATTGCCGGGCAGGGAAGCAGTAATCGCGCAGGTCGCCTCGATCTCGGTCGAATGCGCCGATTGCGGCCGCAACAGATGGTGGCGGCCCGACCAGCTGAAGCGGTTCGGGGTGAACGGCAACACGCCGCTGGCGGCATTGTCGGGGCGTATCGTCTGCTCGGCCTGCCGCGCCGACGGGCTGCCAGGCACGGCGGTGTCGATCCAGGCGGCGTTCGTCGACGAGCGCCAGCGCGTGCGCAACGAGGCGCAGATGCTGAGCGAGCGGGAGGTGTTGGTGGAGGGGTCGAGACGGGCTTGAGGGGGGTAGGGCGAGTGGGGACTGGGAGGTCGAGCTGTCAGGATTTTGTTCTGCTTCGCTGTGCCCTTCACCTCGGTCGCGGCATGGATCCTAGGGTCTCCGCGACGCCGGAGAGATTCAACGGCGCAAAACCAGGTGCGAGTTGGCGCGCCGGACGGCAGGAATCCTTAATACCCCAGCAATTCCTTCAGCGGTATAACCCGCCAGACATGCTTGATCGCATAGCGGTTGAAGGTCAGCGTCTTGGGCGGATTGTACTGCTCGACCACCAGTTCGCCCGCCGTGCGCTTGACCAGCTTCTTGATGAAGGCCTTGCCGTTGCGCTCGTTTTCTTCCGGAAACGTCTCGATCACGACATGGTCGCCGGGCACGGCGTCGCGGCCACCGCAATAGATGAGGTCGCCGGGTTCGTAGCGCGGCACCATGGAATCCGAGAGCACATGCAGCGCGAACACCTTTGGCAGGTTGCGCACGCCTGGCGGGCGCTGGACGTAACCGGCCGGCTCGCCGTTGAAGGTGAAGTCGCCGTCGTCGCCGCCGACCGCGGCGCCCAGCACCTCGATATCCATTGATCCGGCGGGCAGCGGGCCGGCATCGGTGACGATCTCGGCGTCGGCCACCGGGCCGGCATCGTCGAGGAAGACGACCTGCCCTTGGCCTAGCGCCACGGGGTCGACGCGCAGGAAGGCTGCGGTCTTCAACAGGTTCTCGGTCTTGGGCAGATTGCGGCCGGTTTCCCAATTGCCGACGGCGGCGACATCGGTGTCGTTGTGCTCGGCAATGTGGCGCATGACCAGGCCGCGCTGCTTGCGCGCCTGGCGGATCGCCGCCCCGACCTTGATCGACAGTTCCGTTTTGGCCATGGCACCCATGTGAGCGATGAAAGCGGCTCTCGTCTATGAAAGAATGGCTTGCATCCATTTTTGAGTTATGCTTATATCTGGCCATGCAGAACCTGTCCAGCTTTCATGGCGCCGAAGCGCCGGCCTCCCGTGAGGCAAACTCGGCAACTGAAGTTGCCACGCATTCCCTTCCGCCCCGGCCGTCCTCCTCCCCGGCCGGGGCGAAGCCCGAGCGCTTTGATTGCCTCGGGTCCGGCCCGCCCGTCAGCGGCGGCCGGAACGGCCGGAGCCGCTGCTCCCCGCGGCTCCGGCCCCCCATTCGATCGGCACGCTGCCGGTCCCTACGCGCGTTCCTGCATCCGTACGCAGGACGGCACCGTCCTCCTGTTCGAGCCGATGACGGGCACGGCGGTTTCCGCTCCCGACAGGAAGACGGCGGAGGCGCGGCTGGCGCGCCTTTGCGCCGGGCATTCGACCCGCTCCGGCTGATCCGGCCGCGAGCCGGCTTTCGTACCGAACACCCTGACCGTGGCCCCGACCGGGCCCCGAACCCTGACGTCTGGCCGACGGCGCGCTCTCAAGTGCTGCCGAAGGCGGACCCCTGGATGGAGCCTGGAGATGGCAAGCTACAGCGACGCCGAATTGCAAGAGATCGCCCGCTGGCTGAAGGAGGGGCTTTCGGCCTCGCGGATCGCCGTGGCGTTCAGCGCGCTGCGCGGCAGCCCGGTGTCACGCAACGCCATTATCGGCATCGTCCACCGCAACGCCATGCTGGGCGCGATCGGTTTTGCCAATGGCCGCGGGATGCCGCCGGTCGCCAGGCAAGCTGCCGGCGAGCGGGCAATGCGCAAGCCGGCGGCCGCAAGGCCGGCAAAAGGCAAGGCCAATGGCAAGGCGGCTGAGGAAAAGCGCGCCGGCGTCCATGCCGCCGAAGGCACCGTCCCGCGCAAGAACAAAGCCCGGGCCAGGCACGACTCTTCGCCGGCCTGGCTACCGCCGCGCCTGTTCGTGCGCGAGGTGGGCGTGCTGATCGCCGATGGCGAGGCCTATCGTTTCAAGGTGCCGACGCCGCCGCGCGGACCCATCGGCCGCCAGCCGCATGGCGTGGCGATGCGCTTCATCGACTGCCTGTTTTCCCGCTGTCGCGCGCCCTTGGACCTGACGCTGGAAGAGGATCCGGAAAACGACGCGCCAAGCGGCCGGCCCGGCTCCGACATGCTGTGCTGCGGCATGCGGACAAGGGCGTTGAAAAGCTACTGCAGCTATCACCAGGCGCGGTTTCAGAGGCGGGTCTGCGCGTGAGCCTATTTCGGCATCTGCCGGCCCTGTTTGGGCATGCGGCTTTGCACGGAACGTGCCTCCAGCTTCATAGCCGGGCCACCCTCGGCAACCAGAACCCCGGCGACGCGAGCAAAGCCGGTGAACACTTTTATCGCGTCGGATTCCGAGATCTGTGCCGCGATCGCGGCACTGCAGGCGTTGAGCGCGCTGCGGTAGATATGGCCGCGCCGCTCGACCGGCCAACGCTGCAGGAAATCGGCGGCGTCGCTGACGCTGTCGATCTCCTCGACATGCCCGTCCAGGCTGACTTTGAGCGGCACTCCGGTTTTCATCGTACCCACGGCGTTCACCTTCAATCTCGACGCGGCTTTCAAGCCTATGCTTATAAACGCATGAGGCCGTCGCGCGGTTGCATCGCCATCGCGACAGTATCACGGGTTGGCGGCGGCATCGAGCCACTCATGCGCGCGGCTTCTCGGCCTGGCCACCAATATGCTCTGCTGCCTGGCGGCCTTGCTGAAGGCCTCGAAGGCGGTGCGCGGGCAGCAAGTGCCCTCGATGGCGAGCCTGACCAGCCTTGCGGCATCGAGATATGTGGGCGCGGTCTTGTCGGGCCATTGCTGGCGCAGCGCCGTCTCGGCATCGGCCACCGAGCCGACCAGCATGGTCTTGTTGTCGCAAAAGCGCAGCGTAATCGGCATGAAAGCCGTCATCGGCAAACCTCCCCTTGGATTGGTCGCGGCATAACGTGCGGACCTGCGGCTGGTTCCATTAGCTGGCGTGTAAGCAGGGGCCTGATATGAGCGAGCGGCCCTTCATGCAGCTCTACGTCTCCGATTTCGTCGGCGACACGTTGCAGCTCTCCACCGAACAGATCGGCGCCTACATGCTGATCCTGATGGCGATGTGGAACGCCGGCGGCAGCCTGCCCGACGACGACGCCAAGCTCGCGCGGGTGGCGCGGCTTTCGCTGAAGAAGTGGCGCGCCATCAGCGCCGATCTGTTGACCTTCTTCGAGCGCGAGGCGGGCGAGATCGGCCACAAGAGGCTGACGAAAGAGCTGCACAAGGCGCTGGTCAAAAGCGAGGCGAGGGCCGCCGCCGGGGCGCGCGGCGGAGCCGCCACCGCCTTGAAAACAAAGGTCCACGGGGCGGCAAATGCCGGCGCTTTGCCGCGGCATTCTCCAGACTCCAGAAACCAGAAGGAAAAGGCTGGCGCCTTTTCCCCCGAAAATGCGCAGCATTTTTCGACTCATGGAGAACAAGAGGCCGCAGTGGTCTCCCCTGAAAAAGCATCCGCTTTTCCCCCTGCCGGCAGAAACAAAACGGCTCCCGTCTTTTCGGGGAAAAAACCCGGCTGGCAGCGGCCGAAAACCCATACCGACGCCGCCAACGCCATCATCGAGGAGATACGCAGCCATGACCGCAGCCGAACTGCAGCAGGCGACGAAGGCGCTGGCGGCGATGTTCTCATGCTTCCCGCAATCCGCCCTGACTGATGTCGAGATGCAGATGCGCGGCTATCTCGGCGCGGTGCGCGACGCCGAGCTTGCCGATCTGCAGGCCGCCATCCAGCGCTTCGTGCGCGGCGAGGTGAAAAGCGGCAACGCCCAGTTCTGCCCGTCGAGCGCCCAGCTCTGCATCGAGGTGCGGGAGCGGAAAACGATGCGCGAGCTGATGGCGCGGCGGGTGGCGCAAGCGCCCGTGACGCAGGTGACTGGATGAGGTCGGCGGGACAGTGACCTCTCCACCAAAAACACCACACCCCAAAACCCAAGGAGCCGCCCATGCCCAAAAAGACCAAAGCCGCCAAACCGCAGGCCCCCAAACTCCTCAAGGGCGAGGCCGAGCAGGTGCGCATCCGCCGCGGGGTCGGCCATGATTTCGCGCTGAGCAATGACGCCTTCGGCCGCAAGCGGCTGGCCACCGGCACGGCTGAGGCGCGGCGCGTCTACGAAGTGTCGAATGACGGCTACACCTCCACCGGCGGCATCGTGCGGGTGCGCACCGTCGACCCGCTTGTCGGCATCACCTCGCTGTCGCGCCAGCAGCGCGAGGCCGGCCAGCGCTACCGCGAGGATTTCCAATGCAGTCACCAGGCCAGCGTCAAACCGATGCGCTGGAGCGAGCGCGTCGACGGCGGCCGCCACGGCGGCGGCATTGCCGACAGCGTGCTCGACGCCGGCCGCGCGTATGCCGCCGCCACCCGCGCGCTCGGCCACTGGGAGGTCGCGGCGGCGGTGCAAAAAGTCTGCTGCGCGGGGGAGTCGGTCAAAGGCGTGGCGGAACAGACGGGCGAGGGCAGGGATGTGGTGACGAAGCTGCTGAAGGTCGGGTTGGACCTGCTGGCAGTGCACTATGGGATGATGATGGGGGGGATGATGATGGGGCGGTGAAAGCGCGGCGCAACGATCCGACCGGCGATGCCGGCCGGATCCGTTTCACCGGGATCAGGTCATCCGCAAACGCGGACTTCCTCGACGATCCTGTGATGATGACGCCAGTGGTTGATCACTTCGATGTGGCAACGGTGGTGGTGCCGGTGGAAATAGCGCGGCCTGTAGCCGTCATCGTAGGCGTCGTAAGGGCTATAGACGTAGCGACCGCCATAGGGTCCATAACGATCGTAATAGTCGTTGCCGTAATAGTTGTTATAGCCGCCGCCGATGCCGATAAAGACGTGGCTGCGGGCGGCGGCAGGCGCGATCATCGCCGCCGCCGAAGCAATGGCGATAACCGAGACGAGCAGGAGCTTCTTCATAGCTACCTCCTTTTCAAGGTTGGTCTAATATAACCCCCGAGGCGCGATCTCGTTCCATGGATTCGCAAGGCAACCCATACGGGCGCCGGGCGCGAGACGCCCCGCTTCACTTTGCCGAAGCGGCCGCGTCCTCGATTACCGCGGTAACTTCCGACGGATGCGACATCGGGAGCAAGTGGCCGCCGTGGATCTCGACGACCTTGGCGCCCGAGCGTTTGGACATCCGCCGCTGCAGATCCGGCGCAATGGTGCGGTCTTCCGTGGCAATGGCTGCCCAGCTTGGCCTATTGTGCCATGCCGCTGCTTCGGCCTTGTAGCCGAAAATCGCCGTGTTCGCGGGCGTCTGGAACATGGCGGTATAGTGTGCCTCCGCCTCGGGCAGGCCGTTCGCCACATCGGCGATCCAGGCGTCGGGCTTTACAAGGTAGAAGCCATCCTTGAACACGGTAAGCGCGTCCGCCGGCAGCTTGCCGGGGATCGAGGCGTTGAGGAAGCCCAGGCTTTCGCCGATCTCGGGCTGGAACGCAGCCACATAGACGAGAGCACGGACCTGCGGCTCGGTGCCGGCCTGGCTGATCACCATGCCGCCATAGGAGTGACCGACCAGCACGACGGGCCCATCCTGCGCGTCGATCGCGCGGCGGGTGGCGGCGATATCGTCCTGAATGGAGGTCATCGGCAGCTGCACCACGGTGACATGATACTTGTCGGCTGTCAGACGGTCGTAGACGCCGCGCCAGGCGCCGCCATCCATGTTCATTCCGTGCACGAGCACGATATTGCCGGCTTTCGCCGCTGCGGGCGCGGGCAGTGCCGCGGCGGCGGCAACAATCATGAGCGAGGCTAGAAGGGTGCTGATCGTGTCCATTTTGAAGCTCCGGTTGGTTGGAGCCAGAGACGTAAGGCGAATTGCATTTCGCCATTAGAGTGATTTATATGAATGGGTCTATCATGCTCGCTGATAAATGGATCGTCGCGATATTGCCGACCTGCTCGTGTTCCAGGCCATTGTGGAGGCGGGCAGCTTCACACGGGCCGCATCCGTCATGGGGCGTGCGCAGTCCGGCCTGAGCCAGACCATCAGTGCATTGGAGGCGCGGCTGGGCGTGCCCTTGCTTGCGCGATCCACCCGCAGCGTGCGGCCAACGGAGGCGGGCCGCCGCCTGCTCGATCGGATCACGCCGTCGCTGCGCCAGATCGAAAGCGGGCTGCTGGAGTTGCAGGACAGCCGCGACCAGCCGTCCGGCACGTTGCGGCTGACCGTGATGGAATACCCGGCGCGTGCCATTCTGGTGCCGGCGCTGAGCGAATTCCTGACCAGCCATCCGGGTGTGCGGGTCGACATCCATGTCAGCGATCGGTTCGTCGACATCGTCCAGGGAGGGTTCGATGCCGGCATTCGCTTCGGAGCGCATCTGGAGAAGGACATGGTGGCTGTTCCGGTGGGGCCGGATGTCAGCGCGGCCATTGTCGCCGCGCCGGCTTACTACTTCAGGAGGGGCCGGCCCCGCCGGCTCGAGGATCTTGCGGTGCATGACTGCATCAATTTTCGCACGGCAAGCCATGGCGACGTTTACCGCTGGATGTTCAGGGACGGTGCGCGCACGGTCGACGTGCCGGTCGAGGGCGCCGTCGTCGTCAATGATGCGCCTGTGATGATCGAAGCCGCGTTGGCTGGCCTGGGGCTGGCCTACATCTTCGAAACGCACGTTGCCGGGCATCTCGCCTCGGGACGTTTGGAAACGTGTCTGGAAACGTTCTGCCCCGTCTGGTCGGGCTACCATCTCTACTACCCGAGCAGGCACCAGAAATCGGCCGCGCTTACGGCCCTCGTCGAGCATCTGCGCTACAGGCGGCATGCGTAGGGTGCACCGGGACCGGTGACGCGGGCCGCTCTGCCAGGGCAATTCCAGGAAAAGTGTGAACGGTTTTCCCGGGAAAGCGCGGTGCGCTTTCCCTAGAGCCGGATGATTTCAGATCGAATCCTCGCTGTCGCGCCAGCAGCGCGAGGCCGGCCAGCGCTACCGCGAGGACTTTCAGTGCAGCCACAGGCCAGCGTCAAACCGATGCGCTGGACCGAACGCGTCGACGGCGGCCGCCATGGCGGCGGCATCGCCGACAGCGTGCCCGACGCCGGCCGCGCGCACGCCGCCGCCACCAGGGCGCTGGGGCACTGGGAGGTCGCGGCGGTGGTGCAAAAAATCTGCTGCGCGGGGGAGTCGGTCAAAGCTGTGGCGGAACAGACCGGCGAGGGCAGGGACGTGGTGACGGAGCTGCTGAAGGTCGGGCTGGATCTGCTGGCGGTGCATTATGGGATGATGATGGGGCGGTGAGGGGGCGCAATAATCCTCGGAGACATCGCGTAAATCTCGAATCTGGCGCTTGGTAGGGGCTTTCGGGAAGCTTGAAGAGCAATTCGCTGGTGGTGCATTGACCACGCGTGGCCGCTCCCTACTTTTCCGCGACTTGATCCGTCCGGCAATTGCTCGCTGGCGGCGTGGTCTTGCACACATCCACATCAGTCAGTGTGTCGCCATGACCGAATTCGGTTGTCAGGTTCAGATCCATAAGTTCGAATGGCAGCAGGTAGCGTATGTTGGTGTCCGGCGTGTTTTGCATGGCCGACACGATCCAAGTCCCTGCATTCATTTCCTTGAAATAATTTTCCATCTTGCGTTCGTACCATTTTGGCACCCGGACGAATTCAGTGTTCTGCACCTTCTTGCCATGCACTTTCCTGATGATCGACATATTCACCATAATTCGATGGATGCCGACAAAGGCGCGGCTATCCGCCAAGCGGCGCACGCCGCCAGCCAGTACTATAGGGCAAGCTGACGAACATAAGGCGCCGACGGGATCGACGACGCCGAGGCGAGTTTTCGGTTTGTGCGGCTTGCAGGCTTTCGTCTCCGCCCCACAGTCGGAAAAGACGGTCTTGGCAACCATCGTATCGAGCTGCTGGGCTCGGATTATGTGGCCAAGCGCCATCGCGGCCTCGGTCTCGCCGCCAGGAGAGTCAAGCACGACTGGCAGCTTGCGGTCGCCAATCTCTTTCAGCAGCGCCTTAAGCAGGCCCGGAGAATCGGCTTCGATGTGGCCTTCTGCGGAAATCCACTCCGGGCATGTCGGCTCGCACTGCGCGCTACTGCGCACGACGATGAAGCGCATCGGTGGCACGTGGTCGGGTATCGTCTGGCCCATGGCAGCTGTGATCGCGATGGGGACAAGAGCTGCCGCCGGCGTGACCAGATTGACTGCCAGCCGCTTCAAAAAGCTCGCCATCCTAGCCATCCATGTTGATCCCGGGCGTGCATTTGTAGTCGGCAGGATTGGCAGGGTGAGGCGTGGTGGCGGCTTTCAGCTTTTCGCTCTCGCTGCTGCAGGCCGGCCTGGAGAGGATCGAATAGCCCTTCTGCATCATGCAGCGGTTGATGAAGCGATCGCGCAGGCCTTGGTTGGCATCGTAGGTGGTGGCCGTGGCCGGAATATTCAGGCCGCCGCTCTCGCTGCAACTGGTGATGGTGCCGAAGGCCCGGCATTGAACGGAGCCAGGGGTGTAGACTCCGCCGCTCACCTGTGTCGCCATTGCCTGGGGTATCTCGCGAAGCGAGGCGATCTTGCACTGGTCGTAGTCGGCTTGCCGTTGGCTGGCATTGGTGCCGGGCTTGAATGCACTGGGCGAGGGGCCGGTTTGACAGCCTGCCAGCAGTAGAACCGCGACGAGTTGAAGTTTTTTCAAGATTGATTCCCCCCGGAAGTGCTGCATAGTCAATCGCAAAACCGAAGACGTCTCAAGAGCATGGGTATTGTGCCAATACGGTCGCGCGGCCTATCCTTGCGATCTCAGCCCGCCTGAAGTTGCGCGCCGGATGCTCGCGCGACGGTCAAAACGCGGCTAAGATGATCCTTTGCATTTTCCGGGATGGAATCGTGAAGGCCGTTTTCGATGTGAAGCCAGGATCTGGCTATGATGATGACATCGCCCGCCGCTATCATTTCCCCTCTCGCAGCAACTATCTGGAGGCAGCCCGAAACGCCATCGGCGACTGGGTGCTGTTTCGCGAACCGCAGCGCAATGGCGGCCGCCGTGCTTATATCTCCACCGCGCGGGTAAGTGATGTCGTGCCGGACCCTGACCGTTCCGACCATTACTACGCCAACGTGACTGATTATCTCGAATTTCCGACGCCGGTGCCTTTCATCAGGGACGGCCGCTACGCGGAGGCGTTGTTGCGCGAGGTTTTGGATCCCAGCCAGGTTGGCCAGGCCGTGCAGGGCAAATCGATGCGTCCAATCCTAAGCGAGGATTTCGACGAGATCGTTCTGGCTGGCCTGCGCGAGCCGCTTGATCCAGCCAATGCAAGACGGCTTAGCCCAGACATGCTGCCGCTCGATATCCCTCGGCCGACGCAACCAGGTTCGGGCGGACAGCCCGGTTTTGCCGAGACTGTCGATCGTCGGGTCGAGCAAATCTTGCTGAACCGCAAGGTTCGCGATGCGACCTTCCGGCTGGAGGTTTGCCGTGCCTATGAGGATACGTGCGCGGTCACTGGTCTGCGCATCATCAATGGCGGCGGTCGAGCCGAAGTTCAGGCCGCTCATATCAAGCCGGTGGCGGCTGGTGGTCCGGATGTTGTGCAGAACGGCATCGCATTGTCGGCGACCGTCCATTGGCTGTTCGACCGGCACCTGATTTCGATCGACGAGAACCATCGGCTGCTGGTCGCGCACAACCGGGTGCCGAGCGAGTTGAGGAATCTCTTCCGCCCTGAATCACAAGGTTTGCACTGGCCCAAGGATTCGCGATTGATGCCACATCCGGCGCTTCTGGCGCATCATCGTGAGCGGTTCGCTGGAGTGCACTGATCCTCAGTGCCGCGCCGCCCCTCATCCGCCTGCCGGCACCTTCTCCCCGTGAACGGGGAGAAGGGAGCTAAGTCCTTCAGAACAACGCCCTCTCCAGCGGCCCCTCCAGCGTCTCGGCAAACGCCGTCGCCAGATGATGCCTGTCACGAAACGCCAGTTTGCCTGATATGAAGACGTGGCACTCAGTCGGGCCGCAGAAGCGGTCGGTGAGGTCGACGTAGAGCGTGTCGGGGACGCTTTCGACCACGGCGCGCTCTTGCGCTGCGGCGCTGTCATTGGCGGCTTGCGCTCTTGGCGTGTCGCAGCGCGAGGGGGCTTCGCGCCACCACAAAGCGCGGGCCACGCAGGAATCGGCAAAGCTGTCGCCGATCGGCGTGTCGCGGATGACGGCGGTCTCGACGCCGGCCTGGCTGAAGGCCTGCAGGGTCGAACGCAGGCCGGCCTGCCAGCGCGCGGTCTCGGCCTTGCGGCCGGCGGCGGGCATGTCGCGCGTCAGGTTGCCGATCGAGAATTCCGAGATCACCACCAGGCGCGGCTTGCGGCGGATGATGTCCGCGATCGCCTGTTCGCGCCAGGCGTCGCATTCGGTGTAGTCGCGCTTCAGCACTGCGCTGAAGGTCGGCAACCGCGAGGCGCGGCATGAGGATTTGAGATAGGTAACGACCTTGGTGTCGTTGCGCTTGGCCGCCTCGACCAGCGGCGTCGACCAGTGGTCGGCGTGGGAATCGCCGAACAGCACGATGGTGTGGGCGGCGTCGGCCGCGCCGAACGTGCAGGGTTTCGGCGTCACCGTGTGGAAGTCGAGCAGGCAGTTTTCGTCGGTGGCGCGTGCGGTGGAGGGCTGCTCGGCGGCCTGCTCGATGCCGCGCTGGGCGGGATCGATGTTGCGCGTGGCGAGATGCGCATTGGCGTAGGCCACCGCCACGCCGACACCGGTTAGCGCAAGCGCCGGAGCCAACGCTCGAGCGCCCACTGTCAGCCAGCCGAAACGCCGTCCCGGATTCTCGATCAAATGATAGGTCAGGAATGCCAGCGCCAGCGCCAGGGCGCCGCAGCCGAGGCGTTGCGCCACGCCGAGATCCGGCACCAGCATCTGTGCGTAGACGATGACGGGCCAGTGCCAGAGATAGAGCGAATAGGAGAGCGCGCCGATCCATTGCAGCGGCGGCAGCGAGAGCGCTGCGGCGGGCGTCAGAGCCTGCCAGCCGGTCGGGCTCTCTGCGTCGCTCTCTTCGCCCGCCAGCAGCACCAGCACCGTGCCGGCGACCGGCAACAGCGCGTACCAGCCGGGGAAGGGCAGGTCTTCGCTCAAGCAGAGATAGGCGACGGCGATCAGCGCCAGGCCGAGCCAGCCCTGCACCGCGCGCAGCCATGCGCGGCGCAGCCATGTCGCCGGCGCCAGCGTCGCCAGGCCGCCGGCGGCGAACTCCCAGGCGCGCAGCGGCGAGAAGTAGAAGGCCCAGGCCGGCGAGAGGCTGGTCAGCCACAGGCAGGCGATGAAGGAGGCGAGACCGGCGACGCCGATCACCACGACCGCCATCCGACGGCCCGGATGCAGCCAGGCGGCGAACAGCAGCAGCGCCGGCCAGGCGAGGTAAAACTGCTCCTCCACCGACAGCGACCAGAAGTGGATGAACGGATTGCTCAGGGCATCGGCAGCGAAATAATCGAACGACCAGCGCAGCAGCCACAGATTGATGGCATAGGCCGAGGCGAACATGGCGCCGCGCGAATAAAGCGCCTGCTCCTGCGGCGCCATGATGAAGTAGCCGGCGGCGAGTGTGGCCAGGATGACGAACAAAGCTGCCGGCAAAAGCCGCCGGGCGCGCCTGATATAGAAGCGCCAGAGGTCGAGCCGGCCGGTCTCGGTGATCTCGCGCATCAGATGCGTGGTGATCAGCCAGCCGGAAATGACGAAGAAGATGTCGACGCCGGCAAAGCCGCCGGGCAGTGCGGTGAGGCCGAAATGATAGGCAACGACGCCGCCGACAGCCAGCGCGCGCAATCCCTGTATGTCAGGCCGGAACGATGCCGCCACGAGGCCTCCTTGGTGCAAGCCCCCTCAAGCCCGACTCTTGCCACTGTCGGCCTGGCAGGCCGCTACCGCAATGCAACAAGCTTTTCGCAGCGCAACATGGCCAGAAAAAGGAAGCGGTCGGAAGCGACGTGGATGCCTCGACGCGCAATTGTGGGATGGGCCACGAAGGTCAGCAATCACGAAGCCTTGTTTTGTCATGGCTTGACAAGCAAGGGCTTCCGTAGCGACCTGCGCGAGGCAAATTCTGGGCATTGGGGGCATTCCATGAAGAAGACTTACGAAAAGCCGGCTCTCGACAAGCGTGAAAAGCTGTCGAAAGTGGTCGCCGGCATTCCCTCGAGGTGAAGCTCCGAACCCGGCTTCGCACTTCCAAAGCATCGCAGCTGCAAGTGCCTCGATGGCGGTGTGCGCCGTCAGGCACTGTTGATTTGATTGGAGACATCCATGAAGAAGACTTACGAAAAGCCGGTTCTGGTGAAGCGCGAGAAGCTGTCCAGCGTCGTCGCGTTCGTGGCGTCCGGCCCGTTCTGAGCGGCATAAGCTTGGGCCTTTTCGCCGGCCCGTTCGTGGTGACAATGCAACAGGGCCGGCTTTCCGGCCGCCGTCACCGCGCCGATATCTCAGCCGCGGCTTGACGCAATCGGTCCATGGTGCAATCTCGGCCCATCACTTGGGCAAGGGGATATCATGAAGAAGACCTACGAAAAGCCGACGCTGCGCAAGCGCGAGCAGCTCTCCCGCGTCACCGCGATCGTCGTCGTGTCGGGGAAGGGCGCCTAAGCCTGTCGGGGTCGCCGCTCTTAAGGTGCGCGGCGACACTCAACTCGCCGCCCGCGCACCGCGCGCGGCGTAGAGCCCAGCCGCTGCCGCTGCCGCCACCAAAGCGGCAAACACCGCCAGCTTCCCAGGCGTCGCGCCCTGCGGGCCGAAGGCGACGGCATGCATGGTGCGGCCGGGGATGAAGGTCAAAAGCCCGGTAATGATCAGACCGAAAATGTAAGTGCCCTGCATGATGCGGCGGTGCGCGGCAATGTTGCCGCCGCGCGCGGCGCGCACGCCGCGCCACAGCATCACCAGCACCAGCAGCGACAGAAGGTGGATCGGGCTGAACGGTCCCCACAGCCGGATCGTCCAGATGAACAGGCCGGAGCCGGCAACCGTCGCCATCAGCGCCACCCAGACGCGGCCGAGCGCCCGGTGCAGCCGGTCGCCCTTTGTGCGCCACAGCTGCACAGCGCCAAGTAGCAGCGCGGCGATGGCGATCAGCGCATGGAGCTGGATGACGGCCGAGGCGTGGAGCAAGGGGCTGAGCGACATCGGGTTCTCCGCGAGAGGACGGATTATGGCCGATGGGGCGTCGCAGCGGCAAGGGCGCCGGGAGTTGACCAGAGGTGCCAGGGTCCGGCTGATCTGAAATCTTCCGTCTCTCAGATTGCTCCGCGCCCGCCGCCTTTAAAAAAAGGCCCCACCGACAGGGCCGGCGGGGCATTGATCGGAGGTCTGCGATCGCCTTGGGAAGGCGATGCCAGCAGCAACGAGAGCGCCGCGCGAAAAGTTTCGCTGTTTTTCTGCGGGGATTGCCGATGGCTGTTGAAGCTCAGCCGCTTGCCGCGCGGCGGCCCTGGCCGCGCCGGGCCAGAAGGTTCGCCACCACCAGCAGCACGATCGACAGCGCCATCATCAGCGTCGCGGCGGCGGTGATGGCGGGCGAGAGTTTTTCACGCAGGCCGATGAACATTTCGAGCGGCATGGTGCGCTGGCCCGCACTGGCCAGGAACTGCACCACCACCACCTCGTCGAAGGAGGTGACGAAGGCGAAGGCAGCGCCCGAAAGCACGCCGGGCAGGATCAGCGGCAGCATGACGCGGAAGAAGGCGGTCAGCGGTTTCGCGCCGGAGATGGCGGCGGCGCGCATCAGGTTGCGATCGAAGCCGGTGAGGCTGGCGCCGACGGTGACGACGACGAACGGGCTGGCAAGGGCTGTATGCGCCAGGATGATGCCGGCATAGGTGCTGGCGAGCCCAACGCGGGCGTAGAACAGGTATGAGCCGACAGCGGTGATGACGACGGGCACGATCAGCGGCGATAGCAGCAGCGGCATGACGATGCGGCGGCCGGGAAATTTCTCGTTGGACAGCGCGATGGCCGTCAGCGTGCCGAGCGTGGTGGCGATCAGCGTGGTGCCGAAGGCGACGATCAGGCTGTTGCCGATCGCCGATTGCCAGCGCTGCGTGCCCAGCACCACCTCGTACCAGCGCGTCGACAGGCCTTCGAGCGGGAAGATGAAGAAGGCGCCGCTGTTGAAGGAGAGCGGCACCGGGATCAGGATCGGCACCAGCAGGAACAGGATCACCAGCCCGCACCACAGCCAGAGCAGCGCGACGCGGATGCGTTCACCAGGGGTGGGATAGGGCGACAACAGCATGGCTACACCATCTTCAGGCGGTCGAGGCCGAGGATCCGGGCGAAGATGCCGAAGAGCGCCAGGGTGAAGACCAGCAGGATGAAACTCAGTGCCGCCGCCATCTCCCAGTTCAGTTCGACATTGACGTAATTGGCGATGAAATTGCTGATCAGCTGGTCGCTGGCGCCGCCGATCAGCGCCGGCGTGATGTAGTAGCCGAGGCACAGGATGAAGGTGAGCAGGCAGCCGGCCATGACGCCGGGGAAAACCTGCGGCAGGTAAACGCGGCGGAAGGCGGTGAAGGGTTTTGCGCCGAGCGAATAGGCGGCCTTCATCTGCGAGGGCGCGATGGTGCGCATCACGCTGTAGATCGGCAGCAGCGTGAATGGTAGCTGGATATGCGTCATGGCGATGATCAGGCCGATACGGCTGTACATCAGGTCGAGCCGCTCGGAGGCGATGCCGAGCCACAGCAACAGGTCGTTGACCAGGCCGAATTTCTGTAACAGCACCGTCCAGGCCGCGGTGCGCACCAGGATCGAGGTCCAGAACGGCAACAGCACCGCGACGATCAGGATCGCCGCCAGCCCCTTCGGCACGCTTGATATGAGATAGGCGAGGGGAAAGCCAAGCAGCAAGGTGGCGAGCGTCACCGCGGCGGCGACGAAGAAGGTGCGCGCGAACACCTGCAGGAAGATCGCCTGTTCGGGCGGCACGCGCTCGATGCCGCCATCGACGTTCCACCTGAGATCGAGCGCGCTCAACAGATAGAACGAGGTGATGGCGTGGGTGCCGTTGGCGATCACCGGCCAGGTGCCGGGCGCCGACCAGAAGGGCACGGCTTTCATGATGTCGAGCGGCGGCTTGCCGCCGGCGGCTTCGAGCTGGCGCACGGTCTTCAGCACCTGGCTGCGGGCGCCGGGCAGGCGGGCATTGAGCGCCTTGGCCAGCTCGTAGGCGGTGCCCTTGGCCTGGCTGTCGCTGAGGTCGGCGGCGAGCGCGATGAAGGCGGCGTCACCGGGCAGGCCCTGGCCGTTCCAGTCGGACAGGGCCACGCTGGTGCGGGGCAGAGCGTCGGCGATGGTCGGGTCGTAGACGGCGCGCGACAGCAACAGCACGATCGGGATGCCGAAGCTCAAGGCGAGGAGCAGGAGCAGGGGGGCAGCCAGCGCCAGCGAACGCAGCCGGTCGCCGAACTCGGCGCGCCGCAGCGCCGCCGACACCGACTTCTGGTCAGCGTCGGCGGCTGACCGGCCGCGGGCCAGCGCGGGCCGGTCGAGTTCGCTGGGCAGCAAGGCCGACATCCTTACTGCGCCAGCCAGGCGTTGAAGCGCTTGACCAGGTCTTCGCCATAGTCGCCCCAGAACTCGGTGTCGGCGACGAGGTAGGCGCCGGCGAGGTGGTCGGGGGCATTGGGCAATTTCGGCAAGGCATCGGCCGCGACGAAGGACGCCGCATCGGTGCGCACCGGCCCGTAGGTGATGTAGCTGGCGAGCTTGGCGTTGTTTTCCGGCTTCGAGATATAGGCGAGGTATTTGTAGGCGAGATCCGGGTTCTTGGCGCCCTTCGGAATGGCGATCATGTCGTATTCGAGGATCTGATTGTTCCAGACGATCTTGAACGGCTTCTTGTCGGTGTCGATGGCGTTCTGGATGCGGCCGTTCCAGGCGGTGGTCATCACCACTTCCTGCGAGGCGAGCAATTGCGCCGGCTGCGCGCCGGCATCCCACCAGACGATGTCCTTCTTGATGGTGTCGAGCTTCTTGAAGGCGCGGTCGACGCCTTCCGGCGTCGCCAGAACCTTGTAGACGTCGGCTGGCGCGACGCCATCGGCCATCAATGCCCATTCCAGGTTCTGCGCCGGGAATTTGCGCATGGCGCGCTTGCCCGGGAATTTCTTGGTGTCGAAGAGGTCGAGCACCGAGGTCGGCGCTTCCTTCAGCACGGTCGGATCATAGGCGAGGATGTCGCCGTAAGCGTCGAGCCCGACACCGCAATCGAGTGCGGAACCTTCGATGAATTTGTCGCGCGGTCCGATCTTGGCATAGTCGAGGCGCTCCAGAATGCCGGCGTCGCAGCCTTGCAGCACGGTCGCGGTTTCCACCGTCACCAGGTCGATCGGTACGTTGCCGGTGTCGACCATGGCTTTGACCTTGCCGAGATCGCCGAGATACTCCTGCTCGAGGATTTTTGCGCCGGTCTCCTTGCTGAACGGCTCGAACCAGGCCTTGCGCTGGGCGTCCTGCCAGGCGCCGCCGCTGGCCATGATCGACAGTTCATCGGCGAAAGCGGCTTGGCCGATGGTGAAGAGTGCGGTGGCTGCCGTGAATACGAGCATCCGGGTCTTGGCGATTTTCATTTTTCTTCCCCTGTTTTTGAGATGGACCTGTTTTGGAGATTGCCTGGTTCAGGACGGCCCCGCCTTGGCGGCAGAGGCATCGGCGGGAAACGCGCGGCAGTCACCCGGCGCGCAGGAGACCGTGACGGCCTCGCCATTGGCCATGGTTGCCTCGGGGCCGACCTTGACGGTCAGCACCTGGTCGTTGCCGAGCCTGGCCAGCAGGCGCAGATGGTCGCCGAGAAAGATGCGGCCATCGACGGTCGCGGGCAGGGCGTTGCCGCCCACCGGCATAAGGCTCAGCCGCTCGGGGCGGATGGCGACGTGGCAGGCAGCACCTTGCGCCACGCCGATGGCGAGCGCGGTGAGTTCGCCGCCGCCGGTCAGCCGCACGCGGCATTGCTGGCCGGAGACGCGGTCGACGATGCCTTCCAGCGTGTTGTTCTCGCCGATGAAGCTCGCCACGAAGGAGCTTTGCGGGGCGTTGTAGAGGTCGTCGGGTGAGCCGAGCTGGGCGATGGCGCCATTGTTGAAGACGGCGACGCGGTCCGACATGGTCAGCGCCTCGCTCTGGTCATGGGTGACGTAGACGATGGTGACGCCGAGCATGGTGTGGATCTGCTTGATCTCGAGCTGCATGTGCTCGCGCAGCTTCTTGTCGAGCGCACCCAGCGGCTCGTCCATCAGCACCAGGCTCGGTTCGAAGACCAGCGCGCGGGCCAGCGCCACGCGCTGCTGCTGGCCACCGGAAAGCTGCGCCGGCTTGCGGTCGCCGAACTGCTTCAGCCGCACCATGTCCAACGCGCGGCCGACGCGGCCGGCAATGTCGGCCTTGCTCACCTGGCGCACCGAAAGCGGGAAGGCGACGTTCTCCTCGACGCTCATATGCGGAAACAGCGCGTAGTTCTGGAACACCATGCCGATGTTGCGCTGGTAGGGCGGCAAGCGATCGACCGGCTTGCCTTCCAGCGTGATGGTGCCGCTGGTCGGCCGTTCGAAACCGGCCAGCATGTTGAGCGTCGTTGTCTTGCCCGAACCGGAAGGGCCGAGCAGGGTCAGGAATTCGCCGCGCGCCACGCCGAGGTTGAGCCGCGTCACCGCGAAGGCGCGGCCGTCATAGGATTTCTCGACATCGACGAAATCGACGAAAGCCGGGCCGGCGGCAGGCGCTGGCGATAATGCGGCCAGGGCGCTCATTGGACGCGATCCCGAAACGCAGCGGCTGAAACACTATGCGGCTTGTGATGCATGGTTCCGTCCCATTGGATGCCCGCGTCTCGGCGGGTCATTCAAGCTTGTATGCTCACACAATCTATCTGAAATCGAGCATAGATGCATACAACTTTGACCGTCAAGCCGGTATTTGCCGCGATTGTGTGATATTTTCAGGCAGGGAAAGCCGAATTGATGTCACACAAGTGCTATTGTCCGGCGAATTGTCTTATGCTAAGCCCACGACGAAGCCGAAGCCCCGAATCCATCCAGCATGCTCAGCGATCTCCGCCTTACCGAGGATGAAAGTCCGGTCTATCGCCGTCTCGCCGACGCGATCGCCGAGCGCATTGCCACGGGCACACTCGCGGTCGGCGACCGGCTGCCGCCGCAGCGCGATATTGCGCGCGCGCTCGGCATCAACGTCACCACGGTGACGCGGGCGCTGGCGACGCTGCAGCAGCGCGGCCTGCTGGAGGCGCGGCCGGGGCGGGGCACGACGGTGGCGGCCAGGCAGGCGGCCGAGCGGCCAGGCTTCGTCTCGGCGCCAAGCGACGAGAGCGGCGTCATCGACCTCTCGGTCAATCGGCCCGCCACCTCGGCCTATCTCGACGCGTTGGCGGCGCTGTTGCCGCGCCTGCCCAGGGATCCGCACTATGCCTCGCTGCAGGATTACCATCCACCGGAAGGGCCACTGTGGGCACGCGTGGCCGTCGCCGACTGGCTGAAGACCGTTGCCGGCGACGGCGACCCCGGCCGCGTGGTGCTGGCGGCCGGCGCCCAGCACGGGCTCGACTGTCTGCTTGGCGCGGTGACCAGGCAGGGCGAGGTGGTGCTTGCCGACGAGGTGACCTATCAGGGCATCAACGCGCTCTGCCGGGTGCATGGGCTCGATCTCAGGGGCGTCGCCATGGATCGCGGCGGCATGCGGCCGGACGCTTTCGACGCCGCCTGCGCGCAGCTCCGCCCCCGCGCGGTATTCCTGGTGCCGACGCTGCACAATCCGACGACCATTACGCTCAGCGAAGCGCGCCGCCGTGAGCTTGCGGCTGTCGCGCGCCGCCACAATGTCTTGATCATCGAGGACGACGTCTACAGGCCCTTGGCGGACGAGGCTCTGCCTTCCTTCGCCAGCCTGGAGCCGGAACTGACGGTGCATATCGGCGCGCTGTCGAAATGCCTGGCGCCGGGTCTGCGGCTCGGCTTCGTCATCGCGCCGCGCGCCATTGCCGGCCAGGTGGCGGCGGCGCTGCGCATCAATTGCTGGAGCATCAGCCCGCTGACGGCGCTGATCGGCGCGCGGATGATCGAGGACGGCGCGGCAGCGCGCATCATCGAGGTGCAGAAACAGGAACTGCGCCAGCGCCAGGCGATCCTGAGCGAAATTCTCGGCGCCTATGACGTCCAGAGCCAGCCGAGCGCCACCCATGCCTGGCTGCGCCTGCCCGAGCCCTGGCGCGGCGCCGGTTTTGCCCGCACCTGCCTGGAGCGCGGCGTCGCTTTGCTGCCGGGCGATGCCTTCGCCGTCGGCCGCGAGCCGGTCCAGCACGGCGTGCGCATCAATGTCGGTGCTGCGCGTTCACAGGACGATCTGCGCACCGCGCTGAACACCATGGCCGAGCTGCTGTCGGCCGGGCATCTGCAATTGCCGGGTTTTGTCTGATGCCCCAACGATCTGCCTGAGGAAATTCGCGTGACCGCTGCCAGAACTGTCGAAATCGCCGTCATCGGCGCTGGCGTGGTCGGGCTGGCGACGGCGCTGCGCCTGGCCAGCGACGGCCGCGAAGTCGTGCTCATCGATCCCAACGAGCCGGGCTCCGGCGCCTCGTTTGGCAATGCCGGCACGCTGGCCGAATATGCCTGCATGCCGGTCGGCAATCCCGCGGTGCTGCGCGCGCTGCCAAAACTGCTTCTCGACGCCGACAGTCCGTTTTCGCTGCGCTGGACAGCGCTGCTGCACCTTGCCCCGTGGCTGCTGCGGTTCGTGCGCCAGTCGCTGCCGGCCGCTGCCCATGCCAACGCCGTGGCGATGGCCGGCCTGCTGGCCGATTCCCTGCCGGCCTGGGAGGAGATAGCTGCCGAGGCCGATGCCGGGGATCTGCTGCGCCGCAATGGCTGCCTCTACCTCTATCGTCGCCCGGGCGATCTTGCCGGCGGCGCGTCGAGCCGGGCGTTGCGCGCCGAGTTCGGCGTCGACCAGGCGGTGCTGAACCCCCGTGAAGTGGCCGCACTGGAACCGAACCTGCCGGCGGTGCAGGGCGGCGGGCTGTTCTTTCCGCAGTCGATGAACCTGACCGATCCCCAGACCATGATGGCGCGGCTGCTCAAGGCGGCGACGGACCGGGGTGCCGCCTTGCTGCGGGGCGAGGTGACAGGGCTGCGGGCCGATGCAGGCGGTATCGACCTCAGCGGTCCCGGCCTCAGCCTGCGCGCCAGCAAGGTGGTGATCGCCGCCGGCGCCTTCTCACGGCCGCTGGCGGCACAGGCCGGCGACCGCATTCCGCTCGAAACCGAGCGTGGCTATCACCTGGAATTTCCGACCGAGATGCCGTTGCTGACGCGGCCGGTGTGTCCGGTCGATCTCGGCTTCTACATGACGCCGATGGCCGGCCGGCTGCGCGTCGCCGGCACGGTGGAACTCGGCCGCCAGGCCGCGCCGCCAAATCCGCGCCGGCTGGCGCTGCTCGACCGCGGCGTGCGCCAGTTCTTCCCCGCGCTCGGCCAGCCGTCGTCAAAATGGCTGGGCTTTCGGCCGTCGCTGCCGGATTCGAGGCCGGTCATCGGCCCGTCGCCCGGCAATCCGGATGTCATCTATGCCTTCGGCCACGGTCATCTCGGGCTGACGCTCGCGGCCGTCACGGCGCGGCTGGTTGGCGACCTCATCGCCGGCCGGCGGCCCAACAGCGCCCGGCTTGCGCCGTTCGCCGCCGGCCGGTTCTGACCTTGATATCCATCGCCGAGGTTTGAGGGCGATGGCTGTGCACCAGCAATTCTAGAAGGCTTCGTCCTTGGGCGGCTTGGTCAGCGCGCGCGCCGCATCGGCGCCCGCCGCCAGGATGCGGTCCGACAATTCCGTGCCTTCCACCGCACGGGCCAATTGCAGGGCGCCGATGAGCGCGGCGAAGACGCCCAACGCCACGCCTTCGGGATCGCGGGTGTGCGGCGGCAGGTCCTTGGCCAATTGGTGCACCAGCGTCAGCAGCTTTTCAGTGTAGAGCGCGCGCGTCTCGGGCGGTTGGCGCGCGATTTCCGGCAACAGCGCGGCGGACGCACAGCCGGTCTGCGGATGATCGCGATGCTCGGGCGACAGATACATCGCCATGGCCAGTTCCAGGCCGCCTGAGGCCAGTGCCTGCTGCAATTGCTGCGACTGGATCTCCAGTGCCGATGCCATGCTCTCGCGCACGAGGTCGGCCTTGGACTGGAAGTGCGGATAGAAGGCGCCATTGGTCATCCCGGCGTCGCTCATGATGCTGGCCAGTCCGGATGCGGCGATGCCGTCGCCTCGGAAGCGGTGCGAGGCGACCTCCATGATCCGGCTGCGTGATGCGTCCTTCCGGCCCTTGTCATAGCGCATGATGGTTCTTTCTTGCTTTCCTATTGCATTATGAGTGTAATGTGATATTACGATCATAATTCAATCGCCGATCGCAGGCAAGACCTCTTACGTTTGGAGCCTTCACAATGAACAAGAATTCGGGAAAGACTGCCGTTGTGACCGGCGCCTCCTCAGGCATCGGCCGTGCCAGCGCCGAGATTTTGGCACGCGCGGGCTTCACTGTCTTCGGCACCAGCCGCAAGGCATCCAACCAGGGCTCGAACGGTGTATCGATGCTGGCTTGCGACGTGACGGACGACGCGTCTGTCGCGTCCCTTGTCTCGACTGTCCTCGGCAAGACCGGCCGGATAGACCTGTTGGTCAACAATGCGGGTATCGGGCTGCTGGGCGGCGCGGAAGAGTCCTCGGTCGCGCAGTCGCAGGCCCTGTTCGACGTCAACCTGTTTGGCGTCATGCGGATGACCCACGCGGTGCTGCCGGTGATGCGGCGGCTGGGCGAGGGGCGCATCGTCAATATCGGCTCGATCCTGGGGGTGGTCCCGGCGCCTTACTCGGCCCATTATTCAGCCGTCAAGCACGCGCTTGAAGGTTATTCGGAATCGCTCGACCACGAGGTTCGCGCCTTCAACATCCGCGTTTCGGTCATCGAACCGGCATATGTGCGCACGGTATTCGACCAGAACGGATTCGAGCCCGATTCCCGCAAAAAGGAATATGATCAGGCGCGAGCCGCAGTCGAGGCGTTGCTTCGCGAGGTGATGCCCAAGGCCGATCTGCCCGATGTGGTGGCGAAGGTGGTTCTCAAGGCCGCGACCGACAGGCATCCGCTGCGGCGCTACACCGCCGGCAAGGCGGCGCGGCAGGTCAGCATGCTGCGCCGGTTCGCGCCGGCCGCGATGTTCGACAAAATCTTGCGCAAGCAGTTTCGCCTGCCCGTCTGAACGAAGCCGCGGATATTTAGAAAGCGACCATGATGAAAGCCTTTGTTGTCGACAAGTATCAAAAGAAGGGCGCCCTGCGGCTCGCAGAGATGCCGGAGCCTGAGTTGCGGGACAATGATGTCCTGGTCGAAATTCACGCCGCCGGGGTGAACCTTCTCGATTCCAAACTTCGGGATGGGGAGTTCAAGCCGATTTTGCCCTATCGCCCGCCCTTCATCCTGGGCCATGACGTGGCGGGGATCGTCGTGCGGGCCGGATCGAAAGTCCGCAGATTCAAGCCCGGTGACGAAGTCTATGCGCGGCCGCGCGACGGGCGGATCGGCACGTTCGCGGAATCTATCGCTATCGATGAAGCCGATTTGGCGCTGAAGCCGAAAAACCTCAGCATGGAAGAAGCCGCCTCGATTCCGCTGGTGGGCCTGACCGCCTGGCAGGTGCTGGTCGAGACGGCCGGGCTGAAGAAAGGCCAGAAGGTTTTTATCCAGGCCGGCTCGGGCGGAGTGGGGACCTTCGCCATCCAGCTGGCGAAGCATCTCGGCGCGACCGTCGCGACGACAGCCAGCGCGGCGAGTACCGATCTGGTGAAAGGCCTCGGAGCCGATATCGTCATCGACTACAAGAAAGACGATTTCGAGAAAATCCTGCAAGGCTACGACGTCGTCCTGAACAGCCAGGACGCCAAAACGCTCGAAAAATCCCTGAATGTGCTGAAGCCGGGCGGGAAACTCATCTCCATTTCCGGCCCGCCGGATCCCGCATTTGCCAGCAAGCAGGGGCTGAACATGGTCCTGAAGCTGGTCCTGCGGCTGCTGAGCCGCAGAATACGCAGCAAAGCCAGACGCGCCGGTGTCGGATATCAGTTCCTGTTCATGCGGGCGCAGGGCGATCAGCTGGGCAAGATCACCTCGCTCATCGAATCCGGCATCATACGCCCCGTCATGGACCGGATTTTTCCGTTCGAGAAGACCAACGAGGCATTGGCCTATGTCGAAGCGGGGCGTGCCAAGGGCAAGGTCGTCATCAAGGTCAGGTAGGAAGAGCGTTCGGCGGAAGGCTGTTGCTTCAGGACACCGCCACCGTGTCGATCTCCTGGAGATAAAACACCTTGCTCGGCTGCAAATGGTCGACACAGAGCTGCGCCAGCACCCAATTGTCCCTGCGCTTCAGCGCCTCGATCATCATTGCGTGGTGTTGGCGCGAGACGTCGAGCTTTTCCCGGTCGGCCAGTGAATTGGCCCGCACCGGCAGGCTGAGCCGCATGTAGTGCTCGATCGAGGACACGAGATAGGCGTTGCCGCAGGCCGAGAACATTGTGAGATGGAAACGGTCATTGGCCTCGTGGATGCCTCTGAGATAGCCCTTGTCGACATGGCTGCTGTAGGTGCGGTGAATGTCAGTCAATTGCGCGATCAGTTCGTCGCTGACCGGCAAGGGGATCATCAGCGCCGCCTGGCGCTGCAGCATTTCGCGCACCTCGTAGATCTGGCGCACCTCGTCGGGCGAGAGCCGGCGCACCATGGCGCCCTTGTTGCGCTCGCGCGTGACGATGCCGAGTTTTTCCAGCTGGTAGAGCGCCTGGCGGATGGTGTGGCGTGAAACCGGGAAGCGGGCGAGCAGCACATCCTCGACCAGGCGCGTGCCGGGCGGCAGCCGGCCGAAGATGATGTCCTCCTCGAGTGCGTGCACCGTGTCGGCTTCCTTACCGCCATAGTCGAAGCTGTTGAGCATCGCGAATCCCCGTTGTTCCCGGCGCCTTGTCTGGCGGGGATGTCATTCTAAGCGGTTCATCGTTTCACGGAAACGCCGAACCGCTCCGTCTTGCTTGGCGCAATTCCCGCGGTAAACCGCTTCACACTGTCTCTGGAATTGCTTGGCCTTCGCGCACAAGGCTGGCCACCAGCTGGTCGAGGCGCGGGTCGTCGAGGTTGACGATGCCGGACATCTGCAGCGCCTGCCTCAGGCTGATCCTGCCGACCTCCTGGCGCATGATGACCTTTACGCTAACTGGCCCCGTCCCGGTCAGGACGAAGGCGCTGCCGACCAGGACCGGCTCCGAGAACGGCGCCCATTGCACGGCCATCACCGACGGCTCCCTGGTCTGGCGCCGGTTGATGCCGGCGAAATAGATCCAGTTCAGGCGTGAGATCGCTACGCCATAATGCCAGCCGGGCACGCGCGCTCCGCCCTGGCGATGGCCCTCGGCCCAGCGGGTGACGCGCCTGAAGGTCACCAGCTCGGCCTCGCGCCGCACGAAGGTGACCGACCGCATCAGAAGGTCGGGACGATCCGGAACCGCGAAATAGGTGAAATAGGTGCCTCCTGCGATGGCGGGAGCTGGGCCGCGCACCATGTTCTCGTAGAGCGTCTGGTGGAGCGATGACAGCAACGGGTGTTCGGGCGCGGCGGCTTTTGGCGCGCGGTACAATTCATCCTCATCGATGCGGAAATAGGCGCAGATCAGCTTCGCCGTCGCCCGGTTGGGCACGCTCTTGCCTTGCAGATAGCGCTCGAACTGCGTGCGGTTCATGCTCAATCCGCGGCATACGGCAGCCACCGACGCATGGCCGGAGACCAGCCGTCGCAGATTCGCGGCAAGATTCTTGCGGATTGGCACGATACGCCCCTCGACAGCCGTTCGGACCATTTTTCAGCAATTGCTTATATTGCGGCAATCTCGCACAACATCGCGCTGCCGCGAATGGGACCTTTGGCCAATACGTGACGGCTATTGGTCGCCATTCCTTGGTTGTTGCGGAAATACGCAAATTGTACGGTTTCGTACTATGCGCCTATGCAATCCAGGCGAATGGGCGTATTTTGGGACGAAGAGCGACCTAGATCGGCCTCTCGACATCGAATGATGGAGAGTGCTTTGGACCATGCAGAGCTGATCGATCTTCTCGACTATACTCACGCTCAATTGAGCAAAATCCGCGAGGCGGTCGCGGCAAGCAATCACGCCGGCGCCATGTTCACCATCGATTGCCTGATCGGCGCGGCGGCCGAGCAGACGAAGTGCAAGCTCGCCGGCCTGGAGCATGCCGGCATGCCTGTTGGCAGGGATGGGCCGGTTGGCAGGGATGCGCCGGTCGGCGCAAGCGGCGCTGTTGCCCGCTTGCAGGCAAGAGTGGTAAAGCCGGACGCCGGCAAGGCAGCGATGCGCGTGCGGCGCTTGCCTTGAGCCTTTTCGCCAGACTTCGCGCCGGCAGCCGCGCGGCGGTCTTGATCCCTTACAGATATGCCAGGTTGGGTTCGTCTCCCATGGAGGGCTACGACGCGCATGAGAACAGCCATGATTTTGTCGCTGAACATCCGGACTGGCGGGTGGTGCGCGGCTGGCTGATGTCTCCAGGCGACATTCTCGACAAGCATGTCATCGTCGAGAACCCTCTGACCGGGCAGCGCCTCGACGTGACGCCGCTCGATCCGCGCGTGCCATTCTTCGAGCATCCGGGCACGGCGGAAGAGTTCGACGGATTGTGGCACCAGGTCAGCATGCCTGCCTATCCGCCGCCAGCGCGGCTGGTGGTTGTGGAGGCAAGCGACGAGATCGGGCGTGGTGCAAATGCCGTGGCGTCGGATGCGGGGACGTCCGGCGAGAACGCTGACGCCTGATATGTCAGCCGGACAGGTGCTGGCCGATCAGCCGGGCATGATCGTTCCGATCAGCCTGGTATATTCGGCTTCGGGTTCGCCGTAACCGCCATTGGCGAGTTCCAGCAGCCCGGCGCGGTCGCGAATGACGATCTCGCCGCGGCGCGAGCGGATCAGCGCGCGGCCTTCCAGCAATTGCAGCGCGACGGTGACGCCGGGCCGCCGCACGCCAAGCATGATGGACAGGAATTCGTGGGTGATGGCAAGGCGTTCGCCGGGTACCCGGTCGTCGCACATCAGCAGCCAGCGCGCCAGCCGCTCCTCGAGTTTCAGCCTTGCGTTGACCAGCGCCGTACAGCCGGCTTGGGTGTGCAGGGCGTTGACGAAACGCAGCAGGAATAGGCGCAAGGTCTGGCTTGCCGCAAGGGCTGCGTTGAAAGGTGCGGCATCGATACGGATGGCTTCGCCTTCGAGCTGTACGAAGCACGCATGCGCCGAACGGTCGTCGCCCATTACCAGGGCGGTTCCGGTCATGCCTTCGAAGCCGATGAAGCCGACCTCTGCCTCGTGGCCGCTCGCCGTCCTGGCGACAACCGAGCCAATGCCCTGTTCGGGAAAATAGACCGCCTCGATCGGGAGATGGGGCGTGACAAGCATCATGCGCAGCGGCAATTCGCAACGCTGCATGTGCGGCTCCAGCAAGGCGAGATCATCCGCGCTCATGCGCAGCAGCAGCTGGTTTCGGTATCGATGATTTCGGTCGAAATCGGATTTAATCATGGCGCGGCCCAATGCAGGGCAAGAGCCATCCGATCTCCCAGCCGTCCGCGCCCGTATCAACGTGCCGACGATCGCCTAGACATAGGGACTTTGAACGAAGAAACCTAGGAATACGGTCTGGAATTCGATGCACGGCGTCCCCCACTGCCGTTCGCATACGAAAAGATCGACGTCAAAGTTAGTGTCGGAAACGTACCAACCGCCCCTTGGTACGAAACCAACATTTCGCGGGAACGCCTGCTTTGGAGGATGGTGGAGAAAATCCGCCGGCTAACGGCCGGACGGCTGTACGCTCGGATTGGTCCCGGGGATTTTCCGAAAGCATGCCTGAAGCCACGCCACCGCTTGCAGTCTATCGCTTGGACAAACCAGCGGCCCGTTCCAGGATCGTAATCCGCTTGTCTACTTCCGCCTGTGCGACATGCATAAGCGTATCGATCTCGATCATAGCCTCAATATGGCGAGCGTCGATGACCGCCTTGCGTGCAAGGCTCAACAGCCCCCTGACGACGCGCAGGGTCTCGACAACGCTTGGTTGATCTGACACCGGTAGCCCCTTCCTCAGGCTACAACCATGAAGCGATGGCAACGTTCCCCATTGCAAATTGACTGGCAATCTCGGTACGAAAGCGTACACTCTGTAAGTCGTCCGCCTTTCACGGCATACGGACGCTTGGTAGCCAACTCAGGTGCTCCCGCCACGATGCGGAGACTGACATGGCAGAGGACCATTCAGGCAACAGGGTAACGGCGTTCGACTGCGAGATCCTTCGCGGCGCCTTTAGACGATCGGTCGTGGAAAGACGCGTCGCTGAAAGGAATAGGCGCCAAAATGCAAGACTGCTGGCACGCGAACTGACCGAGATTGACGATGTCGACGACGACATTGTCGACTGGATCTTGCGCAAGTAGATATCGCCGCCTCTGGCGGCGCTTCGAATTCCTGCTCGTGCATCGGGAGGAAAACACCTCATATGTGGTTTCTGGCTGCACTCGTTCTCGGACTTGGCTTAGCGCTATCCTTGGGCTGGGCGGTTGGATTTTTGTCCAGGCACCCAGATGAACGCTGACGATGTGCCTCAGCGGGCACGTCTGGAACCGCCTTCAATGGACGCCAGTGATCGGTAGAACACCGGCTAAGCCTGCTCAGCGGCGCTTTGCGCCGCTTCTTCCTCGAGCTTAACGAGCTTCGCCTTGATTTCCTTCGGGTCGGCATGTTCCAGCCTTGCTTGAGAGTGTCTTGTACTCCCGCCCTGCCGGAGACATGAGATGGAAGACGACCGAGGCCCGGGCGGCATCAGATCCGCTCACGATTCTCACATTTTGAGAAAAGCCTTCAAGGCATCGATCGCCGAGCTGCAACTGCCTGAAGCAGAATGGGTCGAGCACGCCAAGGCGATGATGCGCGACCTCACCGGCAGTCCTCACGTCGATACCGGCTTCATCGAGTGGATCATCCAAGTGAAGCAGCCGCTCACCGCCAAGCTGGCGGACGACAATAGCAAGGCTGAAGATCACCTTGCTGCGCTGACGTTGGGCATCCATGCCACCCTCAAGGGCCTGACCGCGCCTGTCGAAATGCTGGTCGAGGTTTTAAACTTCGAAGCCCCGGCGGACGCCATCGCGCCGCCGTCGGCGCGATAGGCTGATATCCTCACCCATCCGCACGCTTGGTCTTGCCGGCGCCCTGTTCGCCGCTCAGAAGACCGAAATCGGCCGAACGGGTGCCGCTGTTGGCATGCAGAAAGCCGTCGGCGGCCAGGCCACGGCGCAGCAACTCACGCACGGCAGCCGCGCGGCTCGGCATGCGCTTGTCGAAACGCCATGTGTCGAGCGCCGCGAATTCCTCTTCGTTCAGCATCACCTGCAGCCGTTCGGGGCGTTCAAGATTGTCGGTCATCATGGCCTCCTGCTTCCGGCAATCCAGCCGGTGAGCCGAATGAGTAAGTGACTTATCTGTCTCACAATCTGCCAATGGCCTATTTGGTTCCGAGGTAGCCAAATACATTTGTTGCATCAGCTACTCAAAGTGCCTCGGTTGCGTCACCGGCTAAACATACTAACTAATTGATTTTATTAATGATTTGTTGAGATTTGTCTTGCTTTAACGAATCGCCTGGCGCATGGTGAAAGTGAGGGAAAACCCAGTCCTTCGGACAGGAGTTTGCCATGCATCATTACCCGGTCGAACTGCGTGACGACCTGAATCACACGCTGGTCAAGACAATCTACGAGTATGGAATCGTCAACGTTCCGGTCCTGGCCGCTCAACTGGCCGACCGCCACGGCGACCTGTCGATCGCTGACGCCGAACGGCTGGTGCTTGGCTTCGCTCAGCTCTATTCGGCACCGATCGTGTTCGACCGCTCGGGTTGCGATTGGCGGCTGAAAGAGCCTGTCGGTTGGGACAATGACGGCCTGCTTCTCGACATCGTCCAGAACGAGTATGGCCGCGCCGCCTGAGCCTGGATTGTACGTTTCCGACAATTCATCTGGTCATTGCCTGATAGCAATCTTTTGACAAGAGCGATCCGTTAATCGGACCGGCCTCTCGGCATCGTGCGATGAGAGAAGCCTGTGAAACACACCAACCTGCTGGAACTCCTCAACCGTCTGCAATCCGTCGATGCCGCGGTCTGATCCTGAGCTTTCAGGCCAGGTGCGACTTTACCCAGCCTCCCGTATGTAGGACGATAATCCTAGGTGGGGCGATTCTCGTAGGAGATCGCAATGGCTAGGTCGAAACCGTCAAAGCAGTTATCGCAGGCTGAAATCGAGCGCTTTCTGGTGGCAGCGGAAGCGCTGCACCTAAGCATCATCAAGCCGTTCATATCGCCACATTGCGACCACTACCGGGCAACGCGTGTTCTGCATGAGGTGCTGTTGAAAGCCGTGCGGGAAGTCACCGGGAAGGAAGTCGAGTTCATCCGGTGGAACACCACAGGACCGGTGCGGCCTCCTACCGCTGGATAGGCAATGGCCTCCGCTTGAACTTGTTGCCGCATTGCGCGATTGTCGCCGCGCGGCCTAGGCAACTGAGTACCCAATGAAGCGTACGGTAAAAAAGGCGCAACCTTTCGTGCCGACCGAAATCCACGTCAGCACCGTCAGGGATGAGAACGGTCCTCTTGGCATTCTCTCGATCGAGACAACTGAAGGATTGTTGGATATCGCGATCGACCAGCCGACTGCCGACGCCATCGTGGATGCCATCAATACCATACGGTCAAAGCTGGATTCGGACGCGGCGTCTTGAAAAAAACTGCCCCGCCTTCTTGGGACGAAGCTGGCGGGGCTGGAGGAGTTAGTAGGCTCCTAGCAACTACCCGCGAATTGTTACGCTGATGTGACAGGTTCAATGGGCCATATCGACAGGCGGCACTCCGCTCCCCATAGGGCTTGCCCTGCGAAGGATTAATACCAGGCTGTATTTGGCTGGGTAGCGTCGGAACGTTTCGCCGAACGGCTGGTGTTTGGCTTCGGCCGCGCCGCCCGAGCTGCAATTGACTGCACTTGCCAATGCATCCTGGGCGTCACTTGCGGATGATCTGAAGGACAATCTCGGGGTCGACAACACTCGATCCGGTCAGCTCCCTGACCATTTCCTCGGCATGGCGCACCCATATGGCTTCAGGCAACAAGCCTTCGGCGACCAAACTTCTGAATGCGCTGCGAAGGGTATGGAAATCGAGGGCAGAGACCGGGCTGTCGGTGTGGTCGTTCATCGTCTGACTCCCTCAGGGCGGGAGTACGATGTACACTCTCAAGCGCCAGCGCCCGTTCAGTGGCCAGCGACAACAACACTGTACGCTTCCGACAATCGGATAGCGAGGCTTGGTACGAAACCGACAAATGTAAGCCCGCCACGGAGGGGTCAGTGGCGGGCTCAATGAAAAGTTGTTTGACTAACTTTCCGGCGCCTTTTTCGGCTGAGGGGCTTCCGAGGCGCTACCAGGAACGGGCTGTCGGCCAAGAGGTTCCGTCCGCGCACGAAAAGCACGAGCGGCTCAGAGGTTAGTCCGTCGTCCCGTTTTCAATAGCGGGGCCTTTTATCGGAAACGACGACCAATCTCCCTCCAACATGCTGGCACCGTTTGCAGACGAGCTTCGATGCCAGCCGCCTTTCGGTGTTGAAATCGTAGTGGGTGCCGTAGGTCTCGATCAGGCCATCGAGATCCAGCGAACGCAGATGACCGCAGCGTGCATTGCCGCAATACGCGCTGAGGCCCATGCCCTGTTCCCGAAGCTCGCCAAGGTTCTTCGGCTGCGCAATCGGCAGAACAATATCTGCCGGCTCCGCCGGATGTGCGACCGCCACCAGGACAGGCTTTCTTATCTCCGCCCGGTCGATGTTGCCGATCGCGTGGACTGCCTTGTCTTGGGCGACGCCTATGAGAGAATCGATCTCTTCCATGGCTTCGATATGCCCGCGGACAAACAAAGCCCGTCGCAGCACGTGCAGCGCATCTCTCGTCTCGCAAAGTGTCGTGCGCAGGGTGATGGGCATTTCGCGTTCACTCCTTCATGTAGCTGTCGGGAAGACAATCGGCTTCGACCGCGGCCGCAATGAAAGCCCGGTGGGCCTCCCTTGTGCTGCAGCGTCCCACCCGTTCCCCAACCAGGGCGGCAAGTGCCGCCAGAAACATCGGGCCATTGGACGGCCAGTCGTTTGCCAAGGCGTGCGCCATTTGGGGAAGTGTACAAAGCACCGAAATGGTGCCGTCACTTCGCTCGATGGGAATTCCCGAAAACATGTTTGGCCGGTTGACGGTCACTGCATAGCTCCCGCTTGGGCGGGAGAATGTTAAGCGCTCTCAAGCACCAGCGCCCGTGCAAAAGCTGATGACATCTTGACTAAGCACTTAAACAAGGCGCCGTCTATTAACTATGACGCATCAGTCTAATAATATTCAATTTCAATAAACTTCGATGTTTACTTTTGTGAAAACCGTACGGTTCCGACATTTCTTTGGTTGCTATTGGTACCAAACCGACAATCTAGGCGGCGCGGGCAATTCGCATCAAATGCGCGAAGCGAGCCGGGTCAGCCCCACGCGCATGCGCTGGCTATCGGCAAAGGACCGGGCGTAGGATTCCACATCAAACGTGCTCAAGTGCACATTGCCGTTGATGACGACCCGAACACGCCATTCGCCCATGGTCTCGGTGACTTCGACGCCATCCGGAATAGGTTGTTCTGCTTCAGCCATGACTCTCCTCCCGAAAGGGCGAAAGCACCTGATTTGGCTCCCAAGCGTCCGTGTGCCGTAGACGGCGGACGACCTGGGAATTGTACGCTTCCGACAATCCATTAGCCAGTCAATTCAGCCCCGAGCCGATTGCTCCAAAAAGCCTGGTATATTCAGCTTCCGGCACCCCATATCCGCCACTGGCCAGCGCAATCAGTCCGGGCCGGTCCATGATGATGACCTCACCCCGGCGTGACCGGATCAGGGCAAGACCTTCCAGTTCCTGCAGGGCGACGGTGACGCCTGGCCGCCTTACGCCGAGCATCGTGGCGAGGAATTCGTGGGTAATGGAAAACCGCACGCCCACGACGCGGTCGTCGCACATCAGCAACCACCGCGCCAGCCGGACCGTCAACCTCAGTCGCGCGTTGACGAGCGCGGTGCACCCGGTCTGGATATGCAAAGAATTGACAAAGCGCAGCAGGAACATTCGCAAGGTGGGGCTACCCGTCAGAGCCGCGACAAAGCTGCTTGCGTCGATGCGCATTGCCTCGCCTTCGAGTTGCACGAAGCAGGCTTGTGGCGAGCGGTCGTCGGCCATCACCAGCGAAGCCCCAGTCATCCCCTCATAGCCAATGAACCCGATCTCCGCCTCGTGTCCGCTGGATGTGCGCGCGACCACCGACGCAATACCGTGCTCGATGAAATAGACAGCTTCAATCGGGACGCCGGGCGTGACAAGCGGCATTCTGAGCGGAAGGGCTACAGGGCGCAAACTCGGCTCAAGCAGCGCAAGATCATCCGCGCTCATCCTGCGCAAGAGTCCATTTTGAAATGTTGACGCAGAGGCGGTCTCGCCAGCCAGTGCCTGGCCGGTGACAGTCGATTTTGGGATTTCGTAGTTCATCGCGTAGCTCCCGCAGGGGCGGGAGTACGATCGACACTCTCAAGCGCCAGCGCCCGTTCAGTGGCTAGCGACAGGAGAACTGTACGCTTTCGACATTCCGATAGCGAGTCATTCCGTGCGGGTGTGGCGTCTCAGTTTGAAATTCGAAAAGTGCCCGCGCCATCTCCTACGGCTGTGTCAGCCGGTGCGCCGCTCGAAATCATGGCGCCGCGCCTGCATCTCTGCGAGCAGATCAACTTCGTTGAATAGACCGTGTTGAAAGACAGATATTACGACGATCGCCAACCCTTCGGCATCGCTGGACGCGCTATTCCATTTGCAGTCGGCGCATACTTTATCGAATACACGCTGGCAGATAGCCAAGTCGTCCGGACTCAGGAACTCGCTTTGGGGAGTACGTTTCAACATCTCAACGCCTCACGGGCGAGAGTGCGATATGTCTCTCAATCAGCGAAGCCCTTGGCCTGATCGCCGATAGTGCATTGTACGCTTCCGACAATCGGTTAGCGAGTCATTCCTCTAGAATGGCTTTCCTCTAGGCGGCCTTTTTGTAAGCCGCGCTTGCCAGGCTTCGGCGCGACGGCGTCCGTCTTCTACCCGTGCCGAATTGGCTTTTCTGAATATCTTCTCAGAGGGGGCGTGGCGACGAAATGGCGGAGTGATCCGCACCATCAGCTTGAGGGAAGCGCAATGCTCCGCCGCCACCTGAATCAACAGTCTCGGCAGGGGATGGTTCCGTGATTGCCGGGTCAATCGCCCACAAGACAGGCTGTTGTGAAGATGAAGACAGGCGATCAACCTCGCCCAGCCATTCGGCATAGCTGGCGTTCATGGCGGCATGCAATTCCGCGGACTTGTCCATGCCGCCCTGGAACAGCTCCATGACGCGGCGGCCAAGCCGCTCCCGCGCCGCGTGACCGGCACCAATGCCGGCCTGGCGACAATACTCGTCGAGCACTTTGGCCAGGATCGAAAGCTGATTTGAGTCCGCCGAACCGTTTGGCATCATCGCGTTTCTCCCATCGGTGGGGCGAAAGCGCGAACGACTCTTTCAAGCGCCAGCGCCCATTCAACGGCCGGCGACAGGGCAACTGTACGCTTCCGACAATCGGTTAGCCAGTCCCGCGAACTGTTCGGAAACGTACCAAGCGACCTTCTTCATTGTTCGGTCACCGGCAACTCGCTAGCCTCGCGACGCGGCGGATTTCGGATGCCGCCTTGGCCGATACGGGACACGGCCACCATCCAAACCCAAGCCGGCATGGCCATCGGTGACAATACCTCGATTGCGGGCCTGTGAATGGAGACGCTGATGCAGAGAGATAGATCTGCCTGATGCCAGGGGACAGATTCGAGTGCCTGAAGGAGAATTCCGGCAACTGGATGGTATGGGACCACAAGGGCGGCGCGCCGGCAAAGCTGGGTGGGGTTGAGTTGCGCGGCCAGGATAGGCATCGGGCCGAGATCGCGCGCGACATTCTCAGGCGGATTTTCCGAACCAGGCCGACATGACGAAGAGTGCCCCTTCGGACGTCTAAGGCGCACCTCGTCGCATCGATGCGAGACCAGGCAGGTACCGGTTTGGCAAATGCCGTCTTGTTTGCCGTGCGCACCCTGGCACGCCCGCGCGGAACCGCACGCTTCCAGAAAGGTTTATTTGGTGGTCAGTATCGAACAGGCGATGGCGGAGGCGATCCTGGCAATGCGGATGCTGCGGAAATCCATCGTCGACCATGGTCATCTCGAGGCGATGATCGACTTCGACAGGCTGATGGCAAACGCTGTCGAAGAAGCCGAGAAGCAACTGACGAGACTGCAGGCCTCCGGTCCATCCTGACTTTCGCCGAGAGGGTGGGTTCAACTATTTCGGTTTTGACATGCTGAAGCAGGACCCGCTGGCGGTGGACCAGCTCCATCCGCCCAAGGCTTCCTTCGCGCGCCCCGAATCGAAGTCGCGCAACCTAGGCTGGCTTCGGCCAGAACAGCCAGAGCAACACAAGCGCCGCCAGTATCCAGACCGCGACCATGAACGCCAGCCCTGCCTTGCTTACCGGCTTGGCGCGGCGTGTCGCTTCGTCTCGAAACTCTTGCATGAGATCGGCCGGCACCAGCTTGACGGCAAGCATGATGCCGAGCGGCACAATGATGAGGTCGTCCAGATAGCCGATGATCGGAATGAAGTCCGGTATCAGGTCGATAGGGCTTAGAGCGTAGGCCGCGACCGCGCCAGCAGTGGCCTTTGCATACCATGGAACGCGCGGATCACGCGCGGCAAGCCAGAGTGCCACGACATCGCGCTTGATGTTGCGCGTCCATTGCTTCGCAGAATCGAGGACCGACATACCGCTTATATACGCAAGCCCTGTCGAAAGGGCGAAGCCGCCGTGCCTACTTGGTCACGGCGCCTTTGCTCTCGAGCCGACCGAGCTATGTTCGAAGTCAGCCCAACTTCACCTTCGGCTCGCGTGCCCAGAAGCGCAACTCGCCGAGCCTGGTGACGAAGCCCGCGACATCCTTGGGCGATGCCAGCGCAATGACCGCCTCGTCCCCGACAATGCCCGCCTTGTCCAACAGGGGTGCCGCCGCTTCGACGAAGCCGATGAACTTGCAATGCGCGAAGGCGTCAGCAACGAAGTCGCGGGCGGTGGATTCCTTCAGCAGGTCGGCCATTGCGGGTTTCGCCGGCAAAAGCGCGACCGCGTCATAGAGAACCGATGGCGCGCCCGCGATCATCTGCTGTGCGTCGATCCAGGTGCCGTCGCTCGCCTTGGCGCCGCCGACCTTCGGCGCGATGATCTCGAACTTGGCGCCGGCCTTGGTCAGCGCCTGCTTCAGGGCATTGAGCAAAGCAGCGTCCGTGCCGTCGGTCACCAATATGCCGAGCTTGCGGCCCTCGAAACGGCCGGGGCCGTTCTTGAGGATGCTGAGCGCGTCCGACGCAGGGAGATCCCGGCGCGTCGGCACCGCCGCATCGGCAGGCTTCGGCATCGCCTTCAAGCCGAGCGCATCCGCCACCTTGCGAGCCAGCGCATCATCGATGTTGAGAAGGTGGGAAACGATGCGCTCCCGAATAACAGGCGTTTGCACCTTGCTCAGCTCGAAGGTCAGTGCGGCGGCGATGTGCCCTTGCTCGACGGGCTGCTGGCTGATGTAGAACTGGCGCGCCTGGCTGTAATGATCGGCAAAGGTTTCCGACCGCAAACGGGCCTTCGGTCCGGCTTCGACTTCGGCAAAGGACCGGAACCCCTTGGACGGGGATTCCCGCGGGCCTTCATTCCATGAATTGGGCTGGTAGTTGGCGCGGCCGACCGGGTTGCGCATCGCCATGTGCCCATCCTGCTGGAAATTGTGGAAGGGGCATTTGGGCGCGTTGATCGGCAGATGGGTGAAGTTGGTGCTGCCCAGCCGTTTGATCTGCGTGTCGAGATAGGAGAAATTCCGGCCCTGCAACAGCGGGTCGTTGGAGAAGTCGACGCCGGGCGGCACGTTCTGCGTCATGAACGCCACCTGCTCGGTCTCGGCGAAGAAATTGTCGGGCATGCGATCGAGCACCAGGGCGACCGACCGCGATCGGCCGCAGCACCTCTTCGGGAATGAGTTTGGTCGGGTCGAGGATGTCGAAGTCGAAACTGTCGGCGAAGGCCTGGTCGAACAGCTGCAGCTGCAATTCCCATTCCGGAAAATTGCCGGCATGGATCGCGTCCCAGAGATCGCGGCGGTGGAAGTCGGGGTCGGCGCCGTTGATCTTGACCGCCTCGTTCCAGGCGACGGACTGCATGCCGAGCTTCGGCTTCCAGAGGAACTTCACGAAGGTCGATTCATCCTTGGCGTTGAGCAGCCGGAAGGTGTGGACGCCGAAGCCTTCCATGAAGCGCAGCGAGCGCGGGATGGCGCGGTCCGACATCGCCCACATGATCATGTGCATGCTTTCCGGCGTGAGCGAGATGAAGTCCCAGAAATTGTCGTGCGCCGTCTGCGCCTGCGGGAAGTCGCTGTTGGGCTCGGCTTTTGCCGCATGGATCAGGTCGGGAAACTTGATCGCATCCTGGATGAAGAACACCGGCATGTTGTTGCCGACAATGTCCCAATTGCCTTCCTGCGTGTAGAGTTTGACGGCGAAGCCGCGCACGTCGCGGGCAAGGTCGGCGGAGCCCTTGTTGCCGGCAACGGTGGAGAAGCGTACGAAAGCCGGCGTCTTTTCACCGGCGCGCTGGAAGATGTCGGCGCGCGTGTATTTGGCCAGCGATTCATAGGTTTCGAAATAGCCGTGAGCGCCATAGCCGCGCGCATGGACGACGCGCTCGGGAATGCGCTCGTGATCGAAATGGAAGATCTTTTCGCGGAAGTGGAAGTCTTCGAGCACGGTTGGCCCGCGGGCACCGATCTTCAGCGAGTTCTGGTCGTCGGCGACAGGGCCGCCCTGCGCCGTGGTCAGCACCTCTGTCGAACCGGAGGCGGTCTGGTGCAGTTCGCCGCCTGCGCCGCGCTTCAGTTTCTGATCGTGGATGGTCGCGGCTGTCGCGGCCGGTGTGGATGCTTGCTTCGCCATGACTGAAAATCCCTGGGACCAATGCGCGGGCTGCGCTGGTTCCTCAATCTCCGGGATGGCAATGCGTTCCCTGCCGATTTCAGATCCGCAAATGAAGAAGGCCGCCGGTTCGCACGGCGGCCTTCAATCGTCTCTTCAAGAGTGAGGAACCCTCAGAGGTTCTTGTTGATCGCGGCGGCGGTCTTGTTGGTTGCGTCCTTGACGGCCGACTTCGCGTCGCCGACAGCCTTCTGGACCTTGCCCTTGGCTTCCTGTGCCGCGCCTTCGGCGCGCAGGCGGTCATTGCCGACGGCCTTGCCGACGCCTTCCTTGGCCTTGCCGACGGCCTGATTGGCGAGACCCGATGCCTTGTCGCTGGTGCTTCCCATGGGAGTTCCTTTCGCGGATTGTTTGCGGAGACCAACGTCGCTTTGTTTGGAAAGTTCCGCATGCCGTGGAGAGAACCAAGCAAAACGAAAAGGCCCGCCACCGACGCGAATCGTGACGGGCCTTCTGGAGTACACCGGGCGTCCCACCGCCCGGCTGTCTGGAAAACTTCACGGCGCCATGATCGTTCCATCACAACAGGAAGCCGCCTCCCCAGAGCGGGATCGATCGTGCCGGTCTTGCTGGCGCGAGGTCGCAAGACCTCGCCTATGTCTCAAGCTTCAGCTCTTCGACAGGCCCGGCGGTTCAGATGCAAATCGAGGTGCAGCTACCCGCGGTGACCGCCGAGAGTTTCTCGCGCTTCAAAAGCGTCGGCTTGGCGTAGGTTTTCTTCATGGCCTATCCTCTGTGTGAGATCAGCTTTGGCAAGGGTTCGACGGGGTGCAGTCGGCGGTCACAGCCGACAGCCTGTCACGCTTCACCAAAACTGGCTTCTGGTAGGTCTTTTTCATGCAATCCCCCGTTCTGATATGCCCGAGGCGAGCACCGTCCCGGGCTATTGTTATTGAGGTCTCAACAAAGCGCCCGTAGCCCCGGGCGCATGATGATTTCAGTCTGCGCACTGCGAGATTGGACAAAGTTGCGCGGTAACTGACGACAGTTTCTGGCGTTTCAAAAGTGTCGGTTTTGCGTAGTTTTTCTTCATTTATTTCCCCTTACCCAAACGTTAGACAGCGCACATGACGCTGGGGAAAACGCGGTGTCAAAACGTTTCCGTCCCTGAGTGGCGAGGCGTTCGTTGTTTTAGGGCTTGCTGATGCTAAAACCCCACAAAATAGCGCAAAATGGCTGGATTTCGTGCCAGAAGAAGCGATGGCCAACATTCTTGTCGCCGCAAACAGACGCAAAAAACCCCGCCGGCAGGAGCCTGACGGGGTGTTGATTGGAGGATCAACGGATCGAATGGGATACGATCCGGATAAAAAACGCAAACGCTGCGGAAAAGGTTCCGATGGCCGGGGCCTCGGTCCGTTGTTAGCCGCGCGGCTGGGCCGAGCGAGCAGGCATTTGCTGCTATCGAGGGTCGAGAACTAGCCGGCTGGGCCGATTGGGCCCGAGATCGCTTCCTGCGCCGTCACCGCCGACAGCTTCTGTCGCTTGACGAGTGTCGGCTTGTCATAGGTCTTTCGCATCCGAGTCCTTCTCCCGTTCGAAGGGTGGAAGGTCGTTGCATGCCGGCTCATTGTCAAGCGAGCAGCCAGGACGGCGTAAATACGGGTGCGGAAACGATGCTCGGTTGCCCTCAATTCCTGTCCACCGGCTTGGAGCGCATCCTCGACACCGTCTCGCGCTCGGCACGCTTGGAGCGCAGCGGCGGCAGGCCACGGTCGATCAGGTCCATGTCCTCCAAAACCATGTCGCCCATGCGCTTGAAGGCGATGTCGAGCGCACCGGCGCGGTGGGCCGAGCGCAGGAAGCCGGGGAGGGCACGCACGGGATGATCCTGCGCCAGCGGCTCTTCCGGGAAGACGTCGCTGGCGGCGACGATGTGGCCGCTCTTCACCGCCGCCATCAGCGCGGGAAAATCGACGACGCCGGCGCGGCTGAGCAGGATGAAGGCAGCGCCCTTGCGCATGCCAGCGAAAGCGTCCGCGCCAAGAAAGCCCTGGTTCTCGGAGGTCACCGAGGCGACGACGAAGATGAAGTCGCTCTGCGTCAGCACCTCGTCGAGCGAGGCCGGCTCGACACCATTGTCGATCAGGATCGATGGCGGCAGCCAGGGATCGAAGACTTTCGTGCGGGTGCGGAAGCCCGACAGCAGCCGGTTCAGCGCACGGCCGAGATCGCCGAAGCCGATGATGCCGACATCGGCGCCCGACAAGAGCCGCGCCGTCAGATTGCCGTCGCCGCCCCACAGCTCCTCGCCCTTGCGGAAGGCAAGATCGGCATCGACAATATTGCGGGCAAGGTTGAGCGCCATGGCAAGGCCAAGCTCGGCCACCGGCTCGGCGAAGACGAGGCCGGTGGTGACGACATGGATGCCACGGGCGAACAGCGTCTCGTAAGGCATGTTGTTGAGGAGGTTGGTCTCGACATTGAAAACGCAGCGCAGCGCCTTCATCCTGTCCAGCGTCTGCGGCGATATCGGCGGCTGGCCGAGGATGTAGCGGGCCTCGTCAAGCACATCGGCCGGCAGCCTGGCGAAGCCATCGTCCGTCGTCTCGACGATGCGGTATTTCGCCTTGAAGCGCGCCAGCTGCGGTGGCGTGAAGATCAGCTCGAGCGAGCGTGGTTCCGGCGCGCTAATGACCAGCGGCAAATCCTTGTTTGGCATGACGATTCCTCCCGACGCGATGCTAGCGCGCGTTTTTGCTTTGCACATGTGGTTGTCCCAAAACCGCTGTATAGTTTTTGGGCGACATGTGGTTCGGCGGCTAAAATACCGCCGATGAACCGATTTACAACTGCGAAAAATCGATTTACTCATTTCTCCAGCGGACAGAAAATGCCTTTGTCCGCGCCTCGGGAGGAGGAGCCATGGCGCATAGGCGGGACCAGCAGCGGCGTCCGTCGATCCACGACGTGGCCCGCCGTGCCGGCGTGTCCGCCGCCACCGTCTCCAAGGTCATGGCCGGCGTCACCACGGTCAAGCCCGAGAATGCGCAGCGCGTCCTCGATGCCATCGAGCATCTGGGTTACCGCGTCGATCCGCTGGCCTCCGACTTGCGCCGGGCCAAGCGCCGCATCATCGGCGCCATCATGCCGGAATTCGAAAGCGAGTTCTTCGGCCAGATGGTTACTCAGCTCGAGAGCCTGGCCGAGCAGCGCGGCTACACGCTGGTGGCGGCGTCGAGCCGCGAATCGGAAGAACGCGAAACGGAAATCCTGGCCCGCATGCATGACTGGCGCGTCGCCGGCGTGGTGCTGGCGCCGGTGCGCAACGAGCACGGCCCGGCGGCCGCCTTCATGAAGGCCAACGGCATGACCGGCGTGCTGATCGATCGCGTGCTGTCCGACGACGCCTTCGACACCGTGTCGGCCGACAGTGCCGCGGCCAGCGCCGAAGTGGCGAGCCAACTGATCGGCAAGGGCCACCGCCACATATTGGTCGTCGGCCTCGGCGAGCAGGCGGCGACGGTGCGCGCCCGTCTCGACGGGTTTCGCACCACCGCGCTGCACCTGGCGCCGGATGTGCGCATCGATGTTGTGCTTGCCGAAACCGGTGTCGAGCCGCTCAGGGCGCAGTTGCGCGACTATTTCGCGAAAGGCGAGCGCCCGACGGCGGTCTATTCGCTGTTCCTCAAGGGCACGCTGGTGGCGCTGTCGGAGTTCCGCCGCCGCGGCTGGCACTGTCCCAACGACATTTCGCTGGTCGGCTTCGACGATGCCGAATGGATGCAGGTGACATGGCCGGCCATCGCCGCCGTGGTGCAGCCGGTGCGGCAGATCGCCGGCCACGCCATGGAGGCGCTGTTTGCCAGGATTGAAGGCGAGGAGGGGCCGCCGAGAGCGCGGCTCGAGCCTTGCCGGGTTTTGATGCGGGAATCCGTTGGCTCGCCAGGCAGCGGCCCGCATTCCGGAAACCGAACATAGCCCCCCATCGGCGGTGGCGGCGCGGCGCACGAACAGAGAGGCTGAGATGAATACCTTTGGACTGCACACTTTCGCCATCGCCGCGGTCTGGGACCTCGACCTGATCGAGCCGCAGATGGAGCGGCTGAAGGGGCTCGGCATCGGCCTCTTGGAAATCCCGTTGCTGCGCCCCGAGGAGATCGACACTCTGCGCACGCGCGCTTTCGCTGACCGGTGGAATGTCGAGCTTATTCCGTCGCTTGGCCTGCCTGCTTCACTCGACGTCGTGGCACGGCCGGACGAGGCGCTGGCCTTTCTCGAGCCGGCCTTCGGCGTCTGCGAAGCGGTGGGCAGTAAAGCGCTGGGCGGTGTCACCTATGGCACGATTGGCAAGACGTCCGGACGCGCGCCGACCGAAGAAGAGATCGACGGCATGTGCCGCTTCCTGGTCCGCGCGGCCAAGGCCGCCAAGGCGCATGGGTTGAAGCTCGGCATCGAGCCTTGCAACCGCTACGAGACGCATCTGATCAACCGCGGCATCGACGCAACGCGGATCATCGAGCGCGTCGGCGCCGATAACATCTTCATCCATCTCGATACCTACCACATGCATATCGAGGAGGAGAGTTTCGAGGCCGGCTTCAAGGCGGCGGCACCCTATCTCGGCTATGTCCATGTCTCCGAAGCCAATCGCGGCGTGCCGGGGCGCGGCATGCTCAACTGGGCGGCCTGCATGAAGGCCATCGCCGCCATCGGCTATACCGGCGCGATTACGCTGGAAAGCATGAACCATGTCGATGTCGACATTGCCGGCGGGCTGGCGGTGTGGCGGCCGGTGGCGGAGAACCCAGACGATGTGATCGGCGTCGGGCTGCCGTTCCTGCGCGAGGAGGCGAGGAGAGCGGGGCTGCAATTGGGGTGAGGGGGAAGACCCTCACGCCATGCCGGGCTGCCGCCGCGGTGCCAGTTGGCGCACCTTGCGGCCGAGGATCATCAGCTGCCGTGCCGTGTTGTTGCGCAGGCGCCGTACGCGCCATTCCAGTCCGGTTTCGGTGGTGATCTGCTTGGCGTAGATGCTAACACGCATGCCTTCCTCATCGGATGCCACCTTGACCGGGTCGTCATAGAAAGCGCCGATCTTGTCAGCCGCCATGCCTGGCGTTTCCAGCCAGCGCGGAATATGAACCGAATGGAGCTGATCGACATCGATCATGACCCGCCCGATGCCGACGCCTGGCGTCGGGCATGTCGTCACGAATGCATCGCCAATGAAGACGACGCCGTCGCGACGATGGCCTTGCGTCGTGGTCAGATTGACCTGCCTGACCTCGACGGGGCTCGCCACTTCGAAGTTGCCGCACTGCGCCGCTATTTCGGGCATCAGTTCGCAAAGCATCTTTTGCGGATCGGTGCGGAAATCCCGCGTCCACTGGTCGGCGACGGTGCGATAGACGAACATGTTCGCCCGCATCCTGTTGCCGATGGGAAAGACGGTGAGATAGGCGACGCGGTCCGAGGCCCGCTTGCCGTAACAAGTGACGGCTTGATAGGCGCAATCACGCGGCGCAATGGCGAGGTCGAACCCCATCGACAGCGAATGCGCCTTCGACAGTTCGATGCGCTCGACGCCGATGGCGCGCCGCACCAATTCGCTGTAGCCGGTGGCCACCACCAGCAGGCGGGCATTGATGACGCTCCCGTCGGCCAGCACAAGCCGCTGCCGGTCCGGTCCGGTCGAGACCTCGGTTACCTTGCCGACCGTTAGCGGTACCTGCGAGGGCAAGGCATCGCGCAGGCCATTGATCAGCGCGCCGTAGGAAAATGCGTATTCCCACTTCTTTTCACGCGCGAAGAATTGACCGAGGCGGAAGACATCGATGTCGGTAAACGGGGTGACGAGAGGCATGACCATCTTGTCGAGACCGAGTTTCTCGAACAGTTGCATCTGGTTCGCGCCGATCTTCTCGGCCCGGAACTCGTCGTGATGGACGCGGTGCGGGTCGATCAGCGCCACCTTGCGGCCGGCGTTTCCCAACACCGTTGCCAGGGTGGTGCCGGCCATTCCGGCGCCAATGATCGCCACGTCGACTTCAGCCGGGGCAGGTTCAGCGGGGGTCATGTCACTGCCCTTTCTGCTGGTCATGTTTCTCTCCACAATCTGTGGTGGAAAATATCTTCCAGCCTTCTATCAACCTCAAGCAACCCATGCGCGTGCCCGGTAGCAACACTTGTTTACCTTAACGCCGGGCCTGTTGTTTCCAGCGCGGCGCGATGGCCGAGCCATCGATGAATTCCAGGCCGCCCGCCTCGTTGAGCGTGTGCAGCTTGCGCCCATTCCATAGCGCGCCAGGAGTTAAGATGGTCTCGACGACCTGCTCCATGCCGTTCAAATCAAGGTGAGCGACGCGTGCGATGCCAAGGGCGGCGCCATAACTCCTGCGGCAATCCTGCACCGGACGCAGCAGATCGTTGCCGCGCGCGACCATGCGGCCGGCCGGCCGCGCCGAGGCGATGTCGACCAAAACGGGATTTTTGGCATGCGGCGTCCAGGGGCCGCGAAAGTCCGGCGCCGACCACAGATGCAGCGCGTCGGAGAAAGCGCCGCCGCCGTCGCGGACGGTGGCGAACAGCCACCAGCGCCCGCCATGTTCGACCAGCGTGGCGTCGCTGGCGACGATGTCGGACAGCAGCGTTGCTTCCTTGACCCAGCCGCCGGGAAAGGCTGTCGCCCGGTAGAGGTCGACCGTGCGGTTGGCGCAGCTTTCCGGCACCATCCAGACCTCGCCGTCGCGCTCGAAGACGAAGGGGTAGGAGAGGTGATAGGGCAGGTCGAGCACCGGCTCGGGACGTCCGATCGGCCCCGACGGGCCGAACGGCACGGCGGAGATGATGGCCCGGCCCAGACGGTGGATATAGTCCTCGACGAACAGGGTGACCTGTCCCTGATACAGGATCGGAAACGGGTCGGCGTAGAAGCGGCTGCCGTCGTCGGGCAGCACCTGCCAGCCGGATGCCGGATGGGCGCGCAGGTCGTAGAGGTCGCGGCCATTGGTCTGGCGCCAGCCGACCTTCCAGTGCGGGGCGTTATAGCAGAGGTGGTAGATCTTCTGGACGATGCGCCGCGCCAGCGCCTTGCCCGCTCTGATGCCAAGCTTGGTGGGCGAGGGTATCTGCGGCGAGGGACCGGCTTGCGCCGGCTCCGGCAGCGCGGGCACGGCTCGCGCCGCGCCATTCATTGCTGAGGGGGGCATTGCCGCCAGGATCAAGCTTGCGGTGCGCGCCAGCATGTCCTGGAAGGAGGCCAGCGCGATGCCGCCATATTCGGTGCCCAGGCGTCCTTCGGCAACAGTGGTGCCGCTCTCCTCGATGCGGGCAATCGGCGTGCGGCCGTCGAGGATCAGCGCCAGCAGAGCCGCTTCGCCGGCGGCGCCGTCATAGGTGACGCGCCAGACCCGCGCTCCTTCCAGGCTCACGTCGCCGCAGAGGTCGATCACCAGATCGGGAGAGGCGGGCGGCTGCGTGCGATAGGGCGCGAGCGCCGACAGCGGCAGGCGCTTGGCAAGCCCGTCCGCCGGCAGGCCATGGAGGACCGTTTCAAGCTGGAACAGCGCCGCGGCGCTGCCTGGAATGCCGCCCCCGGCCGGCCTGGCGTCGACGGAAAGCTCGACCTGCGCCAGGGCCGCCAGCCGCTGCAGCAGCGTCAGGTGGAAAGCACGGACACATTCGCCGTCCAGGCGCAGGCTCACTTGCATGTCGCACCCCTGGCGTCGTGATGTCTTGTATCTGGCCGGTGTTCGATATCAGGGCAGGGGAGATGGGCGCACGGCGGGGCTGGACTGATGTGCTGCCCCATTTCCATTCGTCTCCTGCTCGCTCGCGCCCGTATCAGCGCCTGTGCCTAATATTACGCAAACTCCGTGCCAAAAATGCGTAAACGCCCTGCCAAAAATCAGAAGAGCTCCCAACATAATTAACAGTGTTTTAACAGTTGAAGGAATAGCTAGGCTGAAGCCGCAATTTAATCTTTGCAGGCACATGGAGTGTTGTCGGAGCGACCTTTGCAATCATCCCTGCTCTCGTTGCCGCAACAAAACGCTCCGGAGGCGATGCAATATGCCCCGGAGCCGGTGCCGATGGCGACCTATTCATCCTCGACCGTCGAACTGGGTGACCTGAAGCGCATATTGGTGCGCCGCCGTTTCCTGATCCTCGCCACCGCCGCGCTGCTGACGCTTGCGACGCTGGCCTATGGATTGCTCACGCCGGCGCTTTACAGTTCGGTTTCGGAAATCCTCATCGATCCGCAAGACCTGCAGGTGGTGACCAACGACGTCAATCCGAGCCGTGTTCCGCCCGATGGCGGCATCACCATGGTGGAAAGCCAGGTCAGTGTCGTCCAGTCGACGGGCGTGCTGCTCAAGGCCATCCAGGCAACCAACCTGACCGACGATCCGGAATTCAACGGGCAGGGCGGGTTGTTGAGCCGTTTGCTTGGCGGCGTGCTGGGCTCGGGCTCGGCCGAAACCGACAGGACGGGCAAGACGCTCGATGCACTGCGCCGGCGGCTGGCGGTGAAGCGGGCCGACAAGGTGCTGGTCCTCGACGTGATCGTCACCGCCAAGAGCGCCGACAAGGCGGCGAAGCTCGCCAATGCCATCGCGCAGGCCTATCTGGCCGACCAGGCGAGCGCGCGCGCCAAGATGGCCACGGACGCCTCCGATTCCATCACCGCGCGGCTGGATGAGCAGCGCAAGCGCGTGCAGAAGGCCGAGAACGCCGTCGAGGCCTACAAGTCCGCCAACAACATGGTGATGGCGGCGGGCAATCTGGTCAGCGACCAGGAACTGACCGAGATCAACACGCAGCTCTCGGCCGCGCAGAGCCGCACCGCGACGCTGAAGGCACAGGTCGACCAGCTGCGCCGGTCCGGCGGCGCGCCGGACGCCACATCGGAAGCGATGCGCTCGTCGGTGATTTCGAGCCTGCGGGCGCAGGAGGCGACGCTTGTCGACCAGGTCTCGCAGCTCGGCACCGAACTCGGGCCGCGCCACCCCTCGATGATCGCCGCCCAGCAGCAACTGCGCGACACGCGCGCGCTCATCGCGCGTGAACTCCGCCGCATCGGCGCTGCCGCCGAAACCGACTATGAGCGGGCGCTGGCCAACCAGCAGGCGCTGGAGGCCAAGGTCGCCGGCATGAAGAGCAAGTCGCTCGACACCGACCAGGCTTCGGTCAAGCTGCGCGAATTGCAGCGCGATCTCGAGGCGGTGCGCTCCGTCTACGCCACCTATCTGCAGCGGGCGCAGGAAACGCGCGAGCAGATCAATGTCGACAGCACCAATGCGCGCATCATCTCCAACGCCATGCCCGCCTTGAAGAAGAGCTGGCCGCCTTTGCCGCTGCTGCTTTTCGGCGCCCTCTTCGGCGGGCTGGGGCTCGGCACCGCGCTGGCGCTGATCGCGGAATATTCCTCGCCGACCGTGCTTTCCAGCGCGCAGATGCAATCGGCCATCGACGCGCCGGTGTTTGGCGTGCTGCCGGCGAAATCATCCCGTCGCCGCTGGTGGCCTTTCGGCGCCGCCACTGCTGCAGGGCAGAAGACGGATGCGGTCGCGGGCCTGGCGCTGAGGCGCCTGTTCGCCTCCAGCCGGCGTCCGCCGAACTGGCCGCTGGTGCCGTCCATATTGCTGACGTCGCCGCCCGAGGACGCCGTGCATCGGAGCCGGGTGGCACGCCTGCTCGCCAATGCCGCGGCTGCCAGGGGCAGCCGTGTCCTGTTCATCGACACCAATGCCGGCAGCGGCAAGAAGGAGCCGCTGCCCGGTCTCCTCGACGTGCTGCGCGGCGAATATGCCTTCGAGGCGTTGAGCCAGTACACGGCCGGCAGCAATGTCGCGGTGCTGGGCAGGGGCCGGCAGACGGCCGTCTTCTCCGAGGCGCAGGGCGTCTATTTCACGCAGCACATGCTGGCCCAGGCCGGCCGCAACTTCGACCTCGTCGTCGTCGACGGCGGCGCGCTGGCCGACAATCTCAACGCCTCGCCGCTGGTCGCCATGGTCGACGAGATCGTCATGGTCGCGACGCTCAACTCGACGCCGATGGCCGACGTCACGGCGGCCTCGCAGGCCATTTCCGTCATGGGGCGGTTGCCGACCGGCGCCTTGCTGGTCGACGAGGCGGCCTGACATGGCCACCACCGGGGGAGCCGCCAACCCGGCTGCCGGCTGGCCCGGTTCGGGCCAAGGCGGTTCGGGTCAGGCCACCGGGCGCGCGGGCAGCTCCGTCGACTGGCTGACCAGCTTCGGCCTGGTCGCAACGGTGGCGTTGCTGTTCGCCATCTCCGGCGGCATGCTGTGGCTGGTGGGCTATAATTACGACGGCCTGACCGGCAATCCGGCGACCAAGATCCATCCTTCGACCTACCTGCTCGTGCTGATGTTTGCCTGGCGCGCCTGCACCTTCGGCAATCCGATCGGCTACATGGTCGCCGTCGCCGACCGGCGGCCGGCCAGCACGCTGATGGCGGTCATCTCGATCGTGCTGCTGGTCGTCGTCATCGCCGGGCAGCGCCCCGGCATGGCCGGCATGATCGACACCTTCGTGGCGCCGGCGCTGCTGGTGATGATGCTGGGCGAGGACGACGAGAAGACATTCGCCCGGATGCAGACCGTCGTTCACGCCATCATGACCGTGAACGCATTGCTCGCTTTGTTCGAGTTTGCCACCAAGACGCTGATCTTTCCCTATCGCCTCGACGGCGAGGTGTTCATGGCCGACCTGCGCTCGACGGCACTTCAGGGCCATCCGCTGTCCAATGCCACGGTCACCTCGGTCTATGTGCTGGCGCTGCTCTCCGGTTCGAGATCGCTGTCCATGCCAGTGCGGCTCGGGCTGATCGGCCTGCAATTCGCCGCTCTCGTTGCCTTCGGCGGCCGCTCGGCGATGGTGACGACGATCGTTCTCGGCGGTTGTTACCTCCTTATTCAGGGTCTGCGCAGCCTGCGCACGGGGCGCGTCAACCTGCTTGGCGCCGCACTCGGCCTCATCCTTGCCGCGCTGGTGCCGGTCGTCATCGCGCTCGCGGCGTCATACGGCTTCTTCGACGCGCTGCTCGAACGCTTCGTGTCGGACAGTGGCAGCGCCAATGCCCGCGTCGAAATGTTCGAGCTCTTCAAACATTTCGAACTGCGCGACCTGATCGTGGGGCCCGATATCGATCTCATCGAAAGCCTGCGCCGCATCAGCGGCCTCGAACAGGGCATCGAGAACCCGGTCATCCGCCTGATCCTCTACCAGGGCGCCTTCTTCACCTTGCTGTTGTTTGTCGGCTTCGCCCTGTTCATGCACGAAGTGGCGCGCCGCTGTCATTCCGGCATCTGGCTGACGATGCTGGGCTGGCTGATCCTGCTCAACACCTCCGAAAGCCTGGCCTCGAAGACGACGCTGATGACCAAATTCGTGGTGATCGCGCTGGTGCTTTACAGGCCGGCAAGGAGTGTGGGCCAAAGGGTACAAGCGGGGCACCGACCGCAGACGCAACCCCGCGTTTCGTCATCCTAGGGCGGAGCAAGGAGCGAAGCGACGCGGCGCAGACCCTAGGATGACGAAGAGAGGGGGAGGCGCTTGGCCAATTTCGAAAGATGCGCGACCTACTCCGGCATCCTCAACCCCAACGCCTCGACCATTGCAGGATCCAGCGCGCGCGTGGTGCCGTCCATCATGCCCATGCCGTCGAAGAGGTCCCAGAACGCCCAGGGGAAGCCGAACGACTCGGCGCTTTGCCTGACGTCGGCGATGTAGCGGGCGCGGTCGGGGTTGGGCGCGGCGACATAGTGGGCGTCGGTGCGCAGCGCGCCGAATTCGCCCATAATGACGCGCTCCGGCGCAATGCCGTGGGCATCGGCCCAGGCGCGCGCCTGGGCGAGGTATTTATCGATGAACCAGCGGTCGGGCTGGGCGTCGAAATAGACTTTCAGCACGCGCTCGGTTTCGGTATAGGCGGCCTTTTTGTCCGCTTCGGAGGTCTCGGTATCCGCAGCCATGCGCGCCCTGACGGAGGCGAGCGTCGCGTCGAGCGAACCGGCGGAGGCCGGCCAGGGCACATTGTTCAGCGCGCGGTAGACGGGTTCGCGCATCCACGGCGCGCCCTGATGGCTGAACAGATAGGGCTCGTAGAAGTGGAACGTGAACAGGATCGGCTCGAAGGACGCCAGCGGCGCCGGATCGAGCGCCGCCAGCCCGCTCACCATCGAGCCGCAGCCGCCGGTGACGACCATCGGCAAGGTCTGGGATTGCGCCCTGGCCGCCGTCAGCAGGGCTGCCTGGACGTTTGACCAGACGTTGGAATCGCAGGACTGCGGCGGTTCATTGACCGGCTCCAGCGCCACCATTCCTGATGTGAACCGCGCCAGCCTGCCGGCAAGCTCGCCGACGAGTGCGCGATAGGCTGCGAATTCGGGCGCGGCGGTGCTGGAGACCATGCGGTCGGGGTTCCAGTAATGCGTGGCGCCATTGGCCTGGACGTTGACGATGATGCCGAGACCGGCGTCGAGCGTGGCGGTGACGGCGGCGTCCACCATGTCCAGCAACTTGCCGCGCGTGGCGGCGTCGGCAGCAAGGAATGGGCCGGGATCGACCGGCAGGCGGATGAAGTCGAGCCCGGTGGCACGCAGCCGGTGAAGGTCATCTGGGGTCGGCACCGGCCGCTGCGACTGGAAGGGCGGCCAGTCATAGTCGGTGCGCGGGGCGGGAAATTCGCGCGTCAGCGAGAACCAGGGCCAGGCGTTGACGCCGCGACGAAAACGCCATTCGCCTTCGGCGGCTAGCGCGGGCGGCGCTGACGAAAGCTGCGCCACCGCGGCAGGCACCAGCGCCGTCGACAGCGCGGTGGTGATAAGCCGCCGGCGCGACCAGTCCGTCATACGGCGCCGGGCGAGGGGCGGTCGATCGCGGCTTGCGCCGGGGCTTTGGCGCCGAGCAGATGCAGCGCCTCCTTCTCATAGGCCAGCAGGACATCCTCCCAGCGGAAGGCTTCGCGGGCACGCGTCCTGGCGGCTTCGCCGCAGGCCTTGACCAGCGCATCGTCCTCCATCGCCTGCTGCATCCGCTCGGCGCAGCTTTGCGTGTCGGTGAAATGGATGGCAGCAGCACCCGCGACCCACCTGTTGTAGGGATTGTCGTGCGCGATCACCATGTTGCCGGCGGCCAGCGCCTCGACCAGCGACGGGTTGGTGCCGCCGACCGTGTGGCCATGCATATAGGCGCGCGCGTGGTAACGGAGCGCCTTCACCGCCGCCTGGTCGTAGATGGCGCCCGGCAGGACCACTGAGCTGTTTGCCGCCTTGCGGACCGCGACATGATAGGGAATCTCGTCGGACAGCGTGCCCAGCACCACCAGCTTCATGTCGCGCTTCCGGCTGCAGAAGGCTTCGACGATGGGCAGGATGTTGTTGTCGGGCTCGATGCGCGCGATCGAGATCAGATATTTTCCAGGCTCGAGGCCGAGTGCGCGCACCGGCGCCTCGGGTGCCGATGTCACCGGGTCGGCGCCATAGGCGATGGTGGTGATGGCGCTGCGCGGCCGGCGCGTCGCCAAGTGATCGGCGATGACAGGATGGTCGGCGACCAGGCGGTGCGAGGCCCACGCGCCGATCCATTCATTGAGCCAGAACCATGTGCGCGCCGCGCGCCCCCATTTGGGGCGGCGCCACTCGATGCCGTCCATATTGGTGATGATCTTGCGCCGCATCAGCCTGAGCCAGGTCAGGAAGACCGCGCCATTGTAGCCGAGCACGAGGCAGACGCCGGGCCGGCGCGCAGCGTCGAGCACGCATTGCCAGTCGAATTCCAGCGTCGCGCGCGGGCCTTTCGAGGCGACCTGGATGTGGATGAGGTCGATGCCGTTCCAGGTTTCGGTGCGCACCCTCTGGTCGACACGCTCGACCTCGTCCTGGCAGTAGACGCCGACCTTCCAGCCGCGCCCGACGAGAAAAAGCGCCAGCTTCTCGGCGAAGGTTTCAAAGCCGCCATGGGCGGCAGGAATGCCGCGCGTTCCCAGGATCAGGATGGCAGGCTGTTCCGATTTCATGACTGCTGGCACTTTCAGGTCCGCCCGATCCGCGATGCGAGGCTGTCTCATCTCAAAACCGCGGCCTTGCAAGATGGTTGCCAGGCCCGATTCCAGCTATCATCGCACCCGGGTTGTAAAATATTTCTTCCAAACGCCCGGGTTGTTTCATTATCGGTCAACCTTCCACACGTATGTGTATCGAAACGAGGCAATGCCGCGGCTTGTCGGCCTGCGAATAGATATATTAGCACGGCATAATGCTTGCGTAAGGACTTCTGTGCGCCAGTATCGGCGGAGGGCGTGCAGTATTGGTGTGGTGATCCGGGTTCAACATCCGTTTCATGGCCACACTGAAAACGAGGGAAGTCCAAAGGGGTGTTGGCTTGAAGTTTCCGGCCGCCGATAGCGTCAGGCGGCGGAATCGTCTCACCACCCTGACAGAAAGATGCATGTGAAGATGCGGATTGCTTGCATCCATCAGGGCTACGAACTCTACGGTTCCGACCGCAGCTTCGCGGAGAGCGTCGCCGCGTTGCGTGCCGCGTTTCCGTCGGCCGACATCGAGGTGGTTTTGCCGCGCAGCGGACCGATCGTCGAAATCCTGGAGCCTCATGCCAGCCGCATCGTCTTCGAGCCGCTCTGGGTGCTGAGGCGCCAGGCGATGCTGAGGCTGGCGACCGTCGAGATGGCGCGGCTGCCGGTGGCGCTATGGCGGGCCTGGCGGCGCTTGCGCGATTGCGACCTCGTCTACGTCAACACCTCGATCGTCGCCGACTATGCGCTGGCCTCGCGCCTGCTGCCCAGCAAGGCATTGCTGCACATCCACGAAATTCCCGAAGGCGTGCTGCGCCGGATCCTCGTCGGGCTGATGCATTGGAGCCATGCCGACCTCATCTTCAATTCGAAAGCGACGCGCGCCACCTTCGGCGAGCCCAGATCCGCACGCTCATACGTCGTCTATAATGGCGTTGCCGGTCCGGCGGCGGCGCAAGCGATGACCTATGACGGCACGCGCCCGCTGCGGGTGCTGCTGCTTGGCCGCATCAACCGGATCAAGGGCCAGGAAGTGCTTTTGCAGGCGATCGCCTCGCTGCCCGCAGAGATCAAGTCGCGGATCGAGGTGCGGCTGGTCGGTGGCGCCTTTGAAAGCGTCGAGCGTGAGCGTGCGCTGGCCGAACTGGTCGAGACCATGGGGCTGGCCGGACAGGTCAGCGCCTTGCCCTTCCTGTCAGACCCTTCCGAGCATTATCGCTGGGCCGACATCGTCACCGTGCCGTCGCGGCGTCCGGAATCGCTCGGCCGCGTCGCCATCGAGGCGATGGCCTATGGCCGTCCGCCGCTGGTGTCGGCGATCGGCGGGCTGGTCGAAGTGGTCGCAGACGGCGAGACCGGCTGGCATGTTCCGCCGGGCGATGCGGCGGCGTTGGCCACGAAATTGCGCGAGATCATCCTCGCCCCCGAGGCCTGGCGCGGTTTTGTCGCCGCCGGGCGCAAGCGCTACGAGACGATGTTCAGCGAGCCGGTCGCGGCCGCGGCGATCGCCGCGATCGCCACTGAGAAGCTGAAGGCGGCCATCGCAAGGCCGGGCAGGGCGGCAAGCACGCGCCAGGCGGAGACACGGTCGTGAAGTTCCCGATCCATCTGGTGCGGCGCCTCGTGCTGATGATCGGCGGCGAGGCGATGCAGAGTGGCTTCCACTTTGCCCTCAACATCATGCTGCTGCACTTGCTGTCGGCGCAAGGCTACGGCCTGTTCGCCATAGGCATGGTGATGGGCGGCGTCGGCCTGTCGTACATCAGGTCGCTCACCGCCGTCCCCGCCTCGATATGGATGAGCAAGAGCACCAACACCGCCGGCGTCGATGCCTATGACGTGGCCTTCGGAACGGCGGCGCTGATCGTGGCGCTGCTGATGGCGGTCGGCACGGCTGTCCTGATGCATCTCCTGGGCGACCCGAGCGGCATTGCCGCCGGCTGCTTCGTCGGCGCATGGTCGTTGCGCAGCCATATGCGCACGGCCTTCTTCGCGCGCCGCCAGCAGGTGGTCGTCTCCATCAGCGATGCCGCTTTCACCATCGCCGGCACCGTGCTCGCCGGGCTGGCAATCTGGTACGCCCGGGATGCGTTGCAAGCCGTGTTCTATGCGCTTGCAGCGGCGAATGTGTTCGGCATCTTCGTCCTGGTCCGGCTGGCGCGCCGTACAATTCGCATATCCTTCCGCATGCCGACGCGGCGGCGCTATGCCAGGCTGTGGCGTCAGCTGTGCTGGTCCGCCTTCAGCGCGACCACCACGAACATCCAGGGACAATGCCTGGCACTGCTGGTCGCCGGCATTGCCGGACCCGCGGCTTACGCGCCGCTGGCGGCGGTGATCGTGCTGTTCGCGCCGCTGCGCATCATCAGCCTCGCCTTCGTCAACATGACGCAGCCGGAGCTTGCAAAGCTGATGCGGCAGAATGAAACGCGCCGCGTCTGGTCGCAGGCGAAGATCTGGTCGGTCGTCATGGGGCTGGGCGGCCTGGCCTATGGATGCGCCATTCTGTTCGTCTTGCCGATGATCAAATCCCAGGCCCTCCAGGATGCCTCGGTCGAGTTCATCGGGCTTTTCGTTACGGCGAATTTTATCCCGATCATGCTCTACATCATGCCCCGCATCGTCCTGGAGATATTCGGTGACTTCCGCATCGTCGCCTTCATCACGATGGGCGGCGCGATCGTCGGGCTGGCGCTGATCGCGATCCTGCTTTCAGTCGCGTCGCCGCAGTGGGCACTGCTGGGCTCGGCGGTCTCCGAGACCTTCGTGCTCGCGGCATCATGGTATTTCGCGCATCACCGCATGTGGAACATCGAGCATCCGGACCAGCAGCGCTACAGCCGCCTGGGCTCCTGGCGGCGGGCCATCACATTCGCCCCGGCGAAACGATAGGAGGGCGATGTGACGGGCCAGGCAGTGGAAATAGTTGCGGTGAACGGCTTGGCCGACGGGCAGGTCTCGCACCCAGTCTCCATAGCGGCGAACGACGCCTACACGGCGCGATTGCACACCAGTCTCGAAACAGTGCGGCCGCTCTGGCTGCGCTTCCAGGAGAGCGGTGTGTGCACCGGTCACCAGAATTATGCATGGGCCGGGGGGATCGTCGCGCGGCTGATGCCGCAAGGTGCCGAACTTCTCGTCGTCGAGGTGAACGACGCCGCGACGGGCGAACCCAGGATGCTGGTGCCGCTGATGCGCCGGCCGGCGTTGGGTCATCGGGTGATCGAGTGGCTTAGCTGTGGCGTCTGCGACTATTCGGCACCGCTGCTGGCCGATGCGAGGCCGTGGACCACACAATCCGCACAGGCCGCATGGGCCGCGGTGCGCTCGGTGCTGCCGCCAGCGGATCGGTTCCACATTACGGGGATTCCACCTGAGATCAACGGCGTTGCCAATCCGCTTGCCTTGCTCGCAGAGACGCGCGATTCCCTCCAGACCACTTTCGGCCTTGCTATCGACGGCGATCCGGACACGGTTCTCAAGCGCCTGTGCAAGCCCTCCTTCGTCAAGGAATTCGGCAAGGACTGGCGCCGGCTCGAACGGCTCGGCGATGTCGAACTGGTCGAGGCCGCCACGCCGGCCGAGGTAGAGCGTATCTTCGGCGAACTGGTCCGGATGCGGCTCAGCCGCTTTCGCGAGCTTGGCCGCTTCGACCTGCTGACGCAGGAGAAAGTCGTCGATTTCTACCGCAACGCCGCTGTTAGGGGCCTGTCGGACGGAGCAGTGCGGCTGTTCGGGCTGCGCGTGGCCGAGGCCCTGATCGCGGTCCAATATCTTCTGGTTCATCAAGACACTGTTCATGCTCTGCTGATAGCAATCGACCAGAGCGCGGTGCCCAATGTGTCACCAGGACTTGCAATCATGGGCAGGTTGATGAGTTGGGCGCGCAAGCAAGGCTTTGGTTATTTCGACCTGTCGGTCGGCAACCAGAGCTACAAGGCAAAGATGGGCGCTACGGGTTCGGTCCTGGTCGAACTCTGCCACGGGTTCACGATGCGGGGCAATGCCGCGAGCACTGCCATCAAGCTCCGCGACTGGACCGAGGTTTTCGTGCGCTCAAAGCCACGGCTGCTGAAAGCGGCTCAGGGAACGATGCGGGGCTTGCGGCGCTTGCGTGGAGGGCGCTGAGGGCGGGCCAGAACGAACAGGAGAAGCGTTTGGCAAGCCAGGCAATGCGACAGGCTGCGGCGACCGAGGGCGCCGTCAAGCAGGTTTCGCCGATCACCGTCGGCTTCGGCATGGTCGTGCGCTATACGGCGCGGCTGCACGCCAGCTTCGACGCCATAAAGCCCCTCTGGTTGCGCCTTGAGGAGACTGGCCTGTGCACCGGCCACCAGGGCTTTGCCTGGGTAGAAGGGATCGCCAAACGGCTGATGCCCAAGAGCGCGGAGTTGCTCGTCGTCGAGGTCAATGACGCCGCCACGGGTGCGCCGGTCATGCTGCTGCCGCTGATGCGCCGCCGCGCTCGGGGCCACACTGTGATCGAATGGCTGAGCGGCGGCGTGTGCGACTACGCGGCGCCACTGCTGGCCGATGCGAGACCATGGACCAGGCAGAGCGCCGACGATGCCTGGGCGGCGGTGTGTGCCGTGCTGCCGCCGACCGACCGCTTCCACATCGCGGGAATCCCGCAACAGATCCACGGCGTCGACAATCCGCTGGCGCTGCTTTCGGTGGCGCGCGACTCCATCCAGATCGCCTCGGGCCTGGCCCTGGATGGCAATCCGGAGACGCTGATCAAGCGCATCTGCAAACCGTCCTTCGCCAAGAATTTCCACAAGCACTGCCGCCGCTTCGAACAGTTGGGCAAGCTCGATCTGGTCGAAGCCGAGACGCCTGACGCGGTGGAGGAGCAGTTCGCCACGCTGCTGGAGCTCAGGCTCAACCGTTTCCGCGAGCTCGGGCGCTTCGATCTCCTGACGCAGGCGCCGGTCGTCGAGTTCTACCGCAACGCCGCCCTGCAGGGCCTGTCCGACGGCTCGGTGCGGCTGTTCGGACTGCGTGCCGGTCAAGCCTATCTCGCCGTCATCTACGTGCTGGTCATGAAGGGCACCTTGCACGCGCTTCTGCTCGGGATCGACCAGGACGCGGTTCCCAACGTCTCGCCGGGCCTGACGACGATCGGCAAGCTGATGATCTGGGCGCGTGCGCAGGGGCTCGGTCATTTCGACCTCTCGGTCGGCAGCCAGGGCTACAAGCAGCATATCGGCGCTTCGAGCGCGGTGCTGGCCGAATTGTGCGAGGCGGTGACGCTGAAGGGCAGGGGCTCGACCGCCTATATCAAGCTGCGCGGGAAGGCCGAGCTTTTCGTGCGCTCCAAGCCCGCGCTGTACAAGGCCGTGCAGAGCGTGATGCGGCGGTTGCGGCGATTGAAGAACTGAGGCTGCCGTCCAGGCTCCTTTGCCTAGCAGGGAAGGGCGGATTGACAAGCTCCCGGCAAAGTCATCACGCTTCTGCAGCGCAACGATTTCGGGAGGCAATGATGGCAAGCCTGGTGGTGATGTACGGCACGCCTGCGGATTCGGCGGCATTCGACGCCTATTATCGTGAAAAGCATATCCCGCTGGCCAAGACCATTCCGGGATTGCGGCGCTACGAAATCAGCCGCGGCCCGGTGATGACACCGGCCGGGCCGTCGAAAGTCCACCTAGTCGCCACCTTGCACTTCGATGACCTGGCTGCCATCCAGAATGCCTTCGCCAGCGCCGAAGGGCAGGTGACGGCCGCCGATCTCCAGGTGTTCGCGACCGGCGGTGCCGACATGCTGATCTTCGACGGCGAGGACGTGTGACTTCTCAAAGTGTCTCGGTGTCGAAGAGCAGCATCGTCACCAGATCGTCATCGCCGGCGAGTTTGCGCCGGTCCACCGCACAGGCCCGGCCGATATCGCTGGCAAAAGCCGTGCGAATGGCCTCCAGATTGTCGAAATAGAGTGTCGCGACCCTGTAGGGCGTCTCGCCCGGCAGAACGTTCATGATCGGCGGTCGGCTGATCTCGTAGCGCCGCAGTCCGGGCAATTGCTTGGCCAGCGGCACGTGAATGTCGTGGTAATGGCGCTCGAAGGCCGCCGGATCGGCGGGGGTTTTGTAGATGACAAGCATCTTGGCCATGATGGTGCTCCCTGTCGTTTGACGTGATCGCGCCTCGTCGGCGCCGCACCAATGTCGTTCGCCGGGAGCGGATTTCGACATGGGGGTTCGCGAGCCCAGTAAAATGGCCCCGGCGCTTGAAGATATTTCGCGCCTGCCAAAGGCCAAACCCGTGGGCGCAGTTGGCACTTGATCCATGTCAAAGCGGATCGGCGTCCATGCGCCTATCTGGTCTCCTGTCTTGGGAAGGACACAAGGCGGGTGGGTGGTCCCAGGCCGGCAAGCTGAAAACAGCTCCGGCCTGGACCGCCTGCAACCATTCCGCGCTCGGTGGCCGGATGTTTCATGTTTTGATTCAGGTCCGCGCGCAAGCACCTTCAAAAGGCTGGCAAAATTTGACCGAACCGCAACTCAAGGTGTCTATAGGGTTGTGCGAGGGATCAGAAACCAGGGGCTTGAAATGCAAGCAATCGTTTCCCGTTTCATCCGGGATGAAACCGGCGCGACCGCCATCGAATATGGCCTGATCGCCGCCCTCATCGCGCTTGCCATCATCACCGGCGCCGGCGCGCTCGGCAATGCCATCAATGCCAAGTTCACGACGATCGGCACGAAGGTCACCAGCAGCGGATCGTAAGCTGCGCGGCCGCGAAATTGACAGGACAGCGCGTCTCCGTCATCCTTGAGACCAGTCGCCAGGCCGTGGAAGCGGCCATGTTGCGTGTCAGGGCGACCGAGGGCAGCGTCATGTTCAGTCCCGTCATCGGCCAGAATGCCAAGCGCGCCGCGGTGCGCAAGGCGCTTGACAGCCACAAGGTCTACATCACCGCGCAAAGCTTTTCGGACGGTGCCTACCAGGCACGCGTGCTGGTCGACGGCGAGGCCTACTGGGTGGATGAGTTCCGGCTGAGCCAGCTGCAGCAGGGACTGACCCCGGCCGAGCTCGAGCTGACGCCGGCTGCCGACGATTGAGAGCGTGACCACCGTTTCTTCGCACTGCGCTGGGAAATCTGAAATGCTGGCGGGACAGTGTGACGGAACGCGGCGCTGGGAAGGCGCATCCGCATCCGCCACCGCCTATCCATGACCACTCCGCCAAAACTCAAAACCTATCGCGCCAAGCGTGAATTCACCAAAACACCCGAACCGGCCGGCGGGCTCATCTCCGGTGACGGCAACCGTTTCGTCGTCCACAAGCACCACGCCACTGCTGACCATTACGATCTGCGTCTGCAGGTCGGCGACGTGCTGAAAAGCTGGGCGGTGCCGCGCGGGCCTTCGCTCAACCCGGCCGACAAAAGGTTGGCGGTCGAGACCGAGGACCATCCGCTCGAATATATCGACTTCGAGGGCGTCATTCCCGAGGGCGAATATGGCGGCGGGCCGATGATCGTCTGGGACACCGGCACCTGGGCGCCGATGGACGATGTCGACAAAAGCCTCAGGACCGGCGCTTTCAAGTTCCGGCTGGCCGGCAAGAAGCTCAATGGCGGCTGGATGCTGACCCGCCTGAAGCCCAAGCCCGGCGAGGACGCGGAGAAAAAGAACTGGCTGCTGTTCAAGGAGCGCGATCTCGCCGCCGATGCCAAGCTCGACATCCTCGAAGCGCGGCCGGAAAGCGTGAAATCCGGCCTGCGCATCGAGGAGTTGGTGGCGCCTCCGAAGCCGGCCGCAAAGTCCGCGCCAAAGCCGGGTTCGCTGAAGCCCTCTACACTGCCGGGCGCGGTGAAGGCGCCGGCGCTGAGCCGCATCGAACCGCAGCTGTCGACGCAGGTGCCAAACCCGCCGGGCGGCGAAGGGCCTGCCGAAAACACCAACGAGCTCTGGCTGCACGAGATCAAATTCGACGGCTACCGCACCATGGCGCATATCTCCAATGGCGAGGTGCGGCTGATCACCCGAGGCGGCATCGACTGGACGAAGCGCTACGGCGACCTGCCGCACGCGTTTGCCAAACTGCCGTGCCGCGAGGCGATCATCGACGGCGAGATCGTCGTGCTCGACGGCCGGGGTATCAGCCGCTTCGCATTGCTGCAGGATGCGCTGGCCGAGGGCGCCGGCAGCAAGCTGCATTTCTATGCCTTCGATCTGTTGCATCTCGATGGCTGGGACCTGCTGAAGGCGCCGCTCATCCGGCGCAAGGCTTTGCTGGCCGAGCTGCTTGGCGGGCTGGGCGCCAACTCCGCCATCCAGTTCTCCGACCATGTCGAAGGCTCAGGGCAGGGGCTTTACGATCAGGCGACGGAGCTCGGGCTCGAAGGCGTCGTCTCCAAGCGCGCCACCGCGATCTACCAGAGCGGCCGCACCAAGAGCTGGACCAAGTGCAAGGCGCTGCAGAAGGACGATTTCGTCATCGCGGGTTACACGATCTCGCAAGCGGCGGAAGGGCTGGCGGCGCTGGGCATGGCCGAGTGGCAGGACGGCGAACTGCATTATCGCGGCAAGGTCGGCACCGGCTTCGACGCCGGGACCGCAGCCGACCTGCTCGCCCGGCTGGAGCCGCTGACATCGGGTGCCACGCCACCCGAAGGCGTGCCGCGCGAAATCATGCGCGAGATGCATTGGGTGAAGCCGTTGTTTTCGGCGCGCATCCACTATGCCAACCGTACCGCGGACAATTCGCTGCGCCATGGCGTGTTTCGCGGCCTCAGGGATGTCGGCCTGTCGACGCCGGTCTCGGCCAAACGCAAGCGGCTGATCTCGGAGGCGGATCTCGCCACCATCTGGGTGACCAATCCGGAGCGCCGGCTGTTCGGCAAGACCGGGCCGACCAAGCTCGACATCGCCGTCTATTACGCGCTGGTGGGCGATTTCATGCTGCCGCACATCCTTGGCCGCCCGGTGTCGCTGGTGCGCTGCCCGACCGGCCTGCCCAAGGATTGCTTCTTCCAGCGCCACGCCTTCACCGGCATGCCGCCTTCGGTGGTGACGTTCCAGGCGACCAATTCCGAGGGCGAGACCAAATCCTACCTCTCGATCGAAGGAGCAAAAGGCTATCTGGCACTGGCGCAGTTCGGCGTCGTCGAGTTCCACACCTGGGGCACGCACCGCACCAGCCTCGACAGGCCCGACCAGATCGTCTTCGACCTCGACCCGGGCGAGGGGATTTCCTGGCGCGAGGTGGTCGAGGCCGCCGTCCACATCAAGGGCGAACTGGAGAGGCTGGGGCTGGTGCCCTTCGCCAAGACGTCGGGCGGCAACGGCATCCACATCACCGTGCCGGTGACGCCAAAGCAGAACTGGAAGAAGCTGCACCAGGCCACCAGCACCATCTCCACGCATCTGGCGGCGACCGCGCCCGACACCTTCACCACCACCATGGGCAAGGACAACCGCAAGAAACGCATCTTCATCGACTATCACCGCAATGCGCGCGGCCACACATCGGCGGCGCCCTATTCGCTGCGGGCGCGGACCAATTTGCCGGCGTCGACGCCGGTGAGCTGGGGCGATCTGGAGACGATCGATGCGCCGCAGGATTTGAATTATTCGTCGCTGCCGGGGCTGCTGGAGACGTCGGGCGATCCGTGGGCGGAGATTGAGGAGTTTGCCAGGGATTTGCCTCCCCATCTTTCGTCATCCTAGGGCGAAGCAAGGAGCGAAGCGACGCGCGCAGACCCTAAGGATCCATGCCGTGACGTTGGCCGTAAAATGCGGCTGCTCAGAATGGCCGCCGACTATAACGCCAGCTAAAGTCGTCGCATGACCGGCTACGTCTACATGACCGCGAGTCAGAAACGCGGCACGATCTACATCGGTGTTTGGCCGCCGCATGCCGGAGCACAAGTCAGGCGAAGGCTCGCGCTTCACCAGTCAATACGGTGTGCAACGACTGGTCTGGTATGAGGAATACTTCGACATCACCGACGCCATCCAGCGGGAGAAGTCGCTCAAACGCTGGCCGCGCCAATGGAAGATCGACCTGATCGAAAAGGCGAATCCAGACTGGTTCGAACTGTTTCGTGGAACTGGATGGTGAGGCCACCTCACGCTTCGTCATCCTCGGGCTTGACCCGAGGATCCATGCCGTGATGGTGGTCGTGGAATACGGCGGATCAGAATTCTGAACCGTAGCGACGCTTGAGAGTCACGGCATGGATCCTAGGGTCTGCGCCGCGTCGCTTCGCTCCTTGCTCCGCCCTAGGATGACGAAGGAAAGGGATGCGGGGTCATCTACTTGGCTTGATCCGAAGGGGCTGGGTGCCATCGACGCTTCCGACAATTTGAATTATTCTCTCGCAACGACCTCAAAAGCGTAGCGGAAGATTTCGTCAGGGATTTGCCGGTATTGTGCGGGGTCGGTGTAGGATTTGCGCAGCCTCGTTCGTCCTTCGGACGAAAAGCGCTGCAGAGAGCATGATCCCGAAAAGTGGGAACCGGTTTTCGGATAAGATCATGCTCAAGCTAAAATGTCAGTGCATGGCCGCGTAGGAGTATATCATGGCGCCCAGGGCAAGTTGGAAGGGTTATCTCAAGCTCAGCCTCGTCAGCTGTCCGGTGCGGCTATACCCCGCAACGACCACCAGCGAGCGCATCTCGTTCAATCAGCTGCACAAGAAGACCCACAACCGCATCAACATGAAGCCGGTCGATCCGGAACTCGGGCTGGTCGAGCGCTCGGACCTGGTCAAGGGCTATGAGTACGAGGACAAGCAGTACATCATCATCGATGATGCCGACCTCGACGCGGTGCGCATCGAATCCAACCACACGATGAACATCGAGGCCTTCGTCGATGAGGGCGAGGTCGACGTCATCTATCAGGACGCGCCGTACTACATGGCGCCGGATGGGGCGATGGCGGAGGAGACTTTCGCCGTGCTGCGCGAAGCCATGCGGAAATCCGGCAAGCTGGCGATCGCCCGGCTGGTGCTGTCGAGCCGCGAACGCGTGGTGACGATCGGCGCTCGCGAGAACGGGATGTTCGTGTGCACGTTGAGGAACCCGAACGAAGTGCGCGGCACGGTTGAGTATTTCGGCAACATCCCTGCCGGCAAGCCCGACCAGGAAATGCTTGAGCTCGCCGAAGCGTTGATCAAGCAGAAGGAAACCACCTTCGATCCGAAGAACTACGAGGACCGCTACGAGATCGCGCTGATGGCGATGATCCGCGAGAAGCTGAAGGGCCACAAGCCGATCATCGCGGCGGCACCCGAGCGCGGCAATGTCATCAATCTGATGGATGCGCTGAAGGCCAGCCTGTCGCAGTCGAAGCCGCCAGCCAAGTCGAAGAGCAAGGCCGACGACGTGGCGGCCAAGCCCGCCGCCAAAAAGGCGGCAGCGGGTGGTGCGCCTGAAAATCCGCTGAAGGCCAGTCTGCTGAAGGCGGTCGGCAAGAGCAAGAAATGACGGCACCGGCGGGCGCCGTCTTTGGCACCATCGGCGCGCTGGCGGCGTTTCCGCTGAGGTTGGCGGGTCGCGAGGTCGAGCGCCAGCACGGCCAGCTCCGGCGCGGCATCACAAGGCGCACCACGCATGTCGTGTTCGGCCGGGCGCTGCTTGCCAAGGCTGGATTGACGAAAAACGGCGATGCCGGGATCGAGCGCCGCGTCGCCGCCGAGCGTGCGGCCGGGCGCATGCTGCTCAGCGAGAACGGTTTTTTGCGCCTGCTCGGGCTGATAAAGGCGCCGGAGGCGTCCTCGCTGTCCAGGCAATCGCTGATTGAGCAATCGCGCCTGTCCGGCGCCGATCTCGACCTGCTGTCGCTGTTCGATGCCTTCGAGCATGACAACGAACCCTATTCCTTCCGCGACCTGATCCTGGCGCGCAAATATGCCGGACTGGTGGCCGGCGGTGCGACATGGGGGGCGATCGCGCGTTCGGTGCACCGCTCCGGACCGGTCGCCTCGCTCACCGCCAAGTCGCTCAATGTCGGCTCGCAGCATGGCAGGCCTGACGCGATCTATCTCGAAGGCGGCCAGAGCGAACTCGACGGGCAGCTGCTGTTCGACCTGGGTGCCGCGGCACAGAGCGACGACACGCTGGAAGAGCTGTTTGCCGAGGCCGAAGCGGTGGAGGAGAGCGGCGACCATGACGGTGCTGCCGCACTCTACCAGCGCTGCCTCGCCATCGACCCGAGCGACGCCATCGCCGCCTTCAACCGCGCCAACTGCCTGCGCGCCGGCGGCCACGCGGCGGACGCCGCGCATGACTATGCCAGGGCGATAAAACTCGACCCGGCCTTTGTCGAAGCCTGGTTCAACCTTGCCGGGCTGATGAGCGAGCAAGGCCGCGACGCCTCAGCGCGACGACATCTGCAGAAAGCGATCGCGCTCGACAAGAGCTATGCCGATCCGGTGTTCAACCTGGCGCGCGTGGAATTCGATGCCGGTAATCTGCTGGAAGCGCGCCGGCTGTGGGTGCGCTATCTGGAGCTCGATCCGGAGTCGGAATGGGCCGGGGTGGCGGCCAGGGGCGTGCAGTTCGTGGATATGCAGTTGGCACGGACGGCGGGGTGAGGGACTGATGCTGGTGCTTGAACACCCCCTCTGTCCTGCCGGACATCTCCCCCGCAAGGGGGAGATTGGATATCGCCATCGCTTTCGCCAATCATCGACACTGGAAGGTGGGTGGAACGTCAAAGCTGCCGATCTCCCCCTTGCGGGGGAGATGTCCGGCAGGACAGAGGGGGTGTGAAGGAACGCGACCTCTCGGAAAAGACCGCCCCATGACCAGCGTCCTCTTCGACGGCGACGACACCGCCCCCGTCACCATCCTGCTCGCGCATGGCGCCGGCGCGTCGATGGATTCGCCCTCGATGACCGCCACCGCGAAGGCTTTTGCCGCCGCCGGCTTCCAGGTCGCGCGCTTCGAATTCCACTACATGGCGGCGCGCCGCTACGGTCAGCGCAAACCGCCGCCGCGCGCCGAGACCGTGAACCCGGAATACATCAAGGCGATCGCCGACCTCAGAGCCAGGGGCGTGGTGGGCAAGCTCATCATCGGCGGGAAGTCGATGGGCGGGCGTGTCGCCTCGATGGTGGCGGACGAGATATTCGCCAAGGGTGAAATCTCGGGGCTGGTCTGCCTTGGCTATCCCTTCCACCCGCCCGGCAAGCCCGAGCAATTACGGACAAAGCATCTCGCCGGGTTGAAGACGCCGACGCTGGTCTTTCAAGGCACGCGCGACGAGTTCGGCACGAAGGACGAGGTGGCCGGTTACGAGCTCTCCGACAGCATCGAGGTGGTGTGGTTGGAGGATGGCGACCATGATCTCAAGCCGCGCAAGAGCATTTCGGGGTTCTCGACCGCCGATCATCTGAAGACGCTGGCGGAGACGGTGAAGGGTTGGGTAGGCAGCGTGGCCTCCTGATCCGCCAATGAAAATCGCCACCTTCAACATCAACAACATCAACAGCCGGCTGGAAAACCTGCTGGCATGGCTGGCTGCGGCCAAACCGGATGTCGTCTGCCTGCAGGAACTCAAGGCCCGCGACATGCAGTTTCCGCGTACCGCGCTGGCCGACGCAGGTTACGGCGCGGTGTGGAAGGGCGAGCCGACCTGGAACGGCGTCGCCATCCTCGCGCGAGGATCCGAACCCGTCCTGACCCGCGATGCCTTGCCCGGCGACGATACCGACACGCAAAGCCGCTACATCGAGGCAGCGGTGAACGGCATTGTCATCGCTTGCCTCTATGCGCCGAACGGCAATCCGCAGCCAGGGCCGAAATTTCAGTACAAGCTCGCCTGGCACGCGCGGCTAGCGGCGCATGCCGAACAGCTTATCGATACCGGCCTGCCTGTGGTGCTGGCCGGCGACTACAACATCGTGCCCGAGCCGCGCGACATCTATGCCACCCGCTCCTATGACGACAATGCGCTGGTGCAGCCGGAAAGCCGCGCCGCCTTCGCCGCGCTCATCGAGCAGGGCTGGACCGACGCGCTGCGCAAGGTCTATCCGAAGGAGACGCTCTACACGTTCTGGGATTACCGCCGGAACCGCTGGCCACGCAACGCGGGCCTGCGGCTCGATCACATATTGCTGTCGAAGACGCTCGCCCGCCGGCTGAAAGCGGCTGGCATCGACCGCGACGTGCGCGGGCAGGACGGCGCCAGCGACCACGCGCCCGTGTGGGTGGAGTTAAGGTGAAGGGTGTATTGTTCCCGGTCGTGCCCGGCGAAGCTGACGCAAGATTGGACGTCGGATCATTCTAGCCAATCTCGAAGGCCGCACAGTGCTTTTGCGCAGGCGCCATCTCGCGCTACTCTGGCGATGGATCAGCATCGGGGGCGTTTGATGCATTGCATGTCTGACAGCCGCGAACGGCCACTATCGAAGCCTGCCCGCCATGCATGATTTCAGCCTCGTCGACATCCTGCTCGCGGCCGCCGTCCTTATTGCGGTCGCGGCATGCGTCGTCTGGCTGTTGCGCAAGGCGCGTGTCCGGCGCCGCACCCAACGCCGTGCGGATCCGGCCAACGACTATGCCGTGCGCAGCGACTGGGAGCGCAGCACTGGCACCGTCAACTACTCGTCCTTCGTCTATTTCGATGTCGACCGCGACGGAAAATACGGCGTTGGCGACCGGCCGATGGCCGGCATCATGGTGCGGCTGTTCGACGGGCAGGGCGGCTTCGTCGCTTCGACCAGGACAAACAATGGCGGCTTTGCCAACTTCGCCATGTCGATTTCTTCGGCCAACGCCATGATCCGCGCGCCCGGCACCTACCGGTTCGCGGTTTCGATGCCGCCGGGCTGGCGCTCGCCCACTGCCAACGAGACGCAATCGCAGGATTTCCGGCTGGCGCCCGGCTCGCCCGCCGGGTTGGTGTCGCAGGACCTGCCGCAGCCGGTCGGCCTGGCGCCGCCGCGCTGCCTGGCCGGCAGGATGGCGGCGGGCGGCACCGCGACACTGTCGGTGATGGCAAATGGGCAAGAGCTGGAGAGCCGGGCGCTGGCGCCGGGTTTACCCTTCCGGCTCGACCTTGCCGGCGAGGCCGACATGGTGGTGATTTCCGGCGGCGGGCTTGACCGGCAGCTTGCGCTTTCGCCCTATCCGACCGATCTCGGGCTGTTGTCATCGCAAACACTGCCGAACGAGGCCCCGCTGCGGACGATCGGCTTCGACGACGTCACGGGGCGTGGCTTCCGCAAGATCCCGTGCGGCCATGCCGGGCTGCAATGGTGCAACCTCAACGCCATGGCGCAGGATCACACCAAGGGCAGCGAAGGCTATGTCAACGGCAATGTCTCGGGCGATCACGTCGCTTATACCAGCAGCGGCTACCCGGCCGAGTTCAGCCGCGAAACCCCGTTTGGTTTCCACTCAGTGCTGCTGAGCGCGGCGTGGCTGAAGTCTGAAGGGGAGATGGCGCTGATCGAGTGTTGGCTGGGCGAGCAGCTGGTCGCCAGCGATCAGTTGGCGCTGTCGGCGCTGACGCCGCTGCACTACGCCCCGATGCTCAAAGCGGTAACCCGTGTTCGTCTTTCGACGAAACACTCTTGGCAGATGGTGCTGGACGACCTGATGCTGACGGGCTGACTTATTGCGGTATCACAGGATTCGAGGTCACGACCGGGCCGTTGGTCGCGGCGGTGATCGATTTCAAATTGCCCTTCTTGATCAAAGCAGGCCGTTCATAAATCTTCTTCATGATGCAGTCTCTCCACTATATCCCGCCGTGAGTGTGACACATCTCGATCTTCTGTCAATGTTGCGCTGGGGATAGTCCAGACTATCTCAACCAGAAGATCGGAGACTCTGGTTCCGGGATGCCGATTGCTTCGGCCTGATTGCGCATAGACCGACACTCTAAAGCGCGGTCCGACATGCTTAAGCCGTTGTTTCTATGTATATCCCGGGCCCAAATCGGGATATGTCAGGTGATATACATGGGGCAGGAAGCGAGGGCGGCGCTTTGCGGTATACGGCGGCGCTGATAATCTCCGCCAAATCCGCGGGCGGAGAGCGCGATGAACAGATTGGCTGACAGGGTGCTGGCGCTCGTGCTGGCTGCGGTTGCCATGGCCTGCCTGGTGCGGGTCTATCCGCTCGCCGGTGGCTTTGCCTGGCATGGCGCTGCCGGGCTGCTGGCGGATGCGGCCTCCTTGCGGATTCTGGTTTTCTGCGTGGCGACATTTGCCTGCCTGGCCGGCGCCTTGCTGTTCTGGTCGGGCCTGTTGCCGGGCCGGCCGGCGCAACCGGCCGGGGCGCCGCTGTTCGGTCGCGCGGCCGAAGTGCAGGAGACCGGCAGGCCCGGCCTGCGCAAGGTTTTTTTCGCCTTGCCGCTGATTGTGCTGGCGGCGCTGGCCGTCGACCGGTTCGGCCCGTGGCATGATGGTGGCGAGATCGCCAGCCAGCCCAGCCAGCCCAAGGCGGCCGAACCGAAGCCTGGCGAACCGAAACCCGATGAACCGAAACTTGCCGAACCCAAACCCGTTGAGCCGAAGGGCCAGGATGTCGCCAGCGCACCGCCGGCTCCCGAACCGGCACCTGCGCCGGCCCCGCCAGTGGCGCCATCCGCTCCGCCACCAGTAGCTGCCAACCCGCCGCCGGCACCCGCAGCGCCGCCCGTGGCCGCGCCTGCGCCAACGCCTGTCGCGCCGCCGGAGGTCGCGGTCATTCCGCCGCCCACCGTGGCGCCGTTGCCGCCACCGCCGCCGGCGGCGCCAACGCAGCCCGACGGCCATCGCGACGCGGTCGTCTGGCTGGCGGTGGCGCCCGACGGGCGCTCGATCCTCAGCGCCAGCACCGACCATGTGATCAAGCTGTGGGATATTGGCGGCAAGCACCTGATCCGCAATCTCGGCGTCCACAAGGACATGGCGCGCACCGCGCTCTATATGCCCGACGGCGTCAGCGCGCTGACGGCCGGCGACGATGGCGAGATCGTGCTGCGCAAATTGGCCGATGGTGCCGTTCTGCATGTCTTCCAGTCCGGCCAGAATGGCGGCGTCAACAAGCTGGCGATCGGCCCGGACGGCAAGCGCGCCGTTAGCGGACACGACACCGGCAATGTCATCGTCTGGGACCTCGTCAACAATTCCGTGCTGCATGTGCTGACTGGGCACGACTGGTCGATCAGCGCGGTCGCCGTCTCGCCCGACGGCAAGCAGGCGCTGAGCGGCAGCATCGACGGTACGCTGAAACTCTGGGACATCGAAAGCGGCAAGCAATTGCGCAGTTGGCACGGCCACGAGCAGGGCACCTATGGCGCCGTCTTCACCGCCGACGGGCACCATGTAATCACCGGCAGCGGCGACCTGACGATCAAGGTCTGGGATCTCGACAGCGGCCGCGAGGTGAAGCGTTTCGAAGGCCATGAAGGCACGGTCTATACGTTGGCGCTGTCGGCCGACGGCAAGCGCCTGCTGTCGGGCTCGCTCGATGGCACGGCGCGGCTTTGGGACATGGAAACCGGCAACCAGATCGCTATGTTCGACAGCCAGACCGGCCCGATCTACGCCGTGGCCTTCGCCCCCGACGGCACGGTGCTGACCGGCGGCTACGACCGCACCATCAGGGATTGGCCGGCGAGCGGCGGCGATGGTGTGGTCCTGTTTGCTGGGGCGCCGGGGTGACTACGGCCACGTCCGCCATTCCCGTCCTTGACCCTCCCGCCGTCCAAGCTATGTTCGCGCCCATGTCAGAACCCAGCCCCACTGCCAAAGCGCCGCTTATCGTCATCGACCTCCAGACCGGCATGTTTGACGGTGTGCATGAGCCGCCGATCCATGATGCGCCTGCCATTGCCGAGCGCGCCCGTGCGGTGATCGACTGGGCAAGGCGCGGTGGGCGCAAGGTCGCTTTCGTCAGGCATGACGGACCCGAGGGCGACCCGCTGGCACCGGGTGAGCCGGGCTGGCCGGTTTGGCCCGCCCTTGGCCAGGCCGACGATGAGCCGACCTTCGCCAAATCCGTGCGCGATGCTTTCAGCAATCCGGCCTTTGGCGATTGGGTCGCTGGGCAGGGCGCGGGTGCCGTGGTGATCCTCGGTGCGCAGACCGATTTTTGCGTGGCGGCGACCGTCAAGGGCGCGATCGCCAGAGGGCTCGGCGTGACCGTGGTTTCCGATGCCCACAGCACGCTGGACAGCGCCAGGGAAAGCGCTGAGCAGATCATCACCCGGCACAATGGTGAATTCACCGCGGCCGGCGCGACTGTGGTGACCACGAAGGCGCTGGTCGACGGCTGAAGCTGCAACGAATGACGCTGCTGGAGAATCCTCGCTCGCGCGGCGGCTGCGTCGTCTGGGACGCTTGCCGTGGTCGACGCGGACGGGGGGCGCATTGTTGGGATGGCTGGGCGCCCGCGTCAACCAGGGCGGCTCGTACCGCCGCAGCAACACCATGACACGTTGCCGGGCGTTCGAAACTTCCGTGATAGCGGAATAGGCAGGAGCCGTAGTGCGGATTCGGCGCCCTGCTTCGCCAGGACAATTGCCGAGAAACAGTTTCTCTTGCCTGCCGCATTGACCCGCGGCGGGCGGGCGGCGAGGACTGGCGCTTTCAGCAGGGATGGTGCCCATGAGCGAACAGACGATTTTCCGCAACGCGAAACTGGCCGATGGCTCGCTGGCGGATTTCTTTGTCACCGGCGGCCGCTTCAGCGCCATCGCGCCGGCCGGCAGTGCGCCGCCGGCTGATCTCGCCGGCCCAGCCATCATCGATCTCGGCGGCCAGCTTGTCGTGCCGGCTTTCGTCGAGGGGCATATCCATCTCGACACCTCGTTCTATGGCGATGCCTGGCGCCCGCACATTCCCTGCACCAACGGTTTCGACGTGCGCGAGCGCGTTGCCTTCCAGGCGCAGAACCTCGCCGCCGCGGCGCCGATGGCGGAGCGGGCGAAAAACCAGCTCGATCTCTGCATCGGCAATGGCAGCCTGGCCATGCGCAGCCATGTCATGGTCGACGGCTCGGTCGGGCTGAAACATGTCGAAACCATCCTCGCCGTGCGTGAAGAATACCGCGACCTCATCGACATCCAGCTCGTCGCCTTCCCGCAAAGCGGTATTCTCTCCTCGCCCGGCACGGCGGAGTTTTTGGACGAGGCGCTGAAGCTTGGCTGCGACCTCATCGGCGGGCTCGACCCGGCCAGCTTCGACCGCGATGTGAAGGGCCATCTCGATGTGGTGTTCGCCATGGCGCAAAAGCATGGCGCCGGCATCGACATCCACCTGCATGATGGCGACACGCTCGGCCTGTTCCAGGTCGAGGAGATCGCCGCGCGGACAAAGGCGCTCGGCATGCGGGGAAACGTCGCCGTCAGCCACGCCTATGGGCTTGGCGACATTCCAGCCGATGCGCTCAAGCAGGCCGGTGCGATGCTGGCGGCCGCTGGCGTGGCGATCAATACCAACGCGCCCGGCAACCATGCCTTCCCGCCGGTGGCGGCTCTGCGGCAGGAAGGCGTCACCGTGTTCAGCGGCTCCGACAACATCCGCGATTCCTGGTGGCCCTATGGCGATGGCGACATGCTGAACCGGGCCAACATGATCGGCTACCGCTCCGGCTTCTACGAGGACCACGAGCTGGCCGCCGCTTTCGATGTGGTGACCCACGCCGGCGCCAAGGCGTTGGGGCTGGAGGGCTACGGCATTGCGGTTGGCGCCAGCGCCGACTTCGTCGTCATGCGGGCGCAGCACGTGCCCGAGGCGGTGGTGGCGGTGCCGAAGGATCGGACGGTGTATCGCCGGGGCAGGGCGGTGGCGAAGGGCGGGACTGTACTGGCACGTTGACGCCATGGGTTGATGGCGGAAGGGGCCCGGCGGGCAGGTGCAAAGGGAGCACGCCAGGCCCCGCCGGCTTCTGGCGGGAGCCGGCGGCTTTTACATTAGTAGTATCTAATGTAATTGCAAGATGGAGGCGCGGCATCCCTAGGGATAGACGCTGCCGGATTTCAAAAACCGGCCGCGCCCGCCACCATCAGCACCAGAACCACCGCCGCCACGCCCCAGGCAGCCGCCACTGCCAAGGTCTGCCCGTTCAGACGGAACCTTCGACGACGCCTGGGCAATTCCATCCTCGGCATGGCTCAGAAGCGATCGAAATCGCAGACCCGCACCTTCTCGATGACCCAGTGGTGGTGGCGCCAATGCTTCCTGACCTTTACGAAGCAATGCCGGTTGTGATGTTTGCGCCAGCGATGATCGCGCCAGTGATGCCGGCCCATGCCGCCATTGTCCGTGGTGATGACGAGGCTGGCGGCCTGCGTCGGGGCAACGTTGACGGGGGACAGCACAGAGACAAAGAGAAGTGCGCAGAGAAGATTGGCTTTCACTTTGGGTTTCCATTGTGAATAAGGTTTTGTGCAAAGAAAGTGGCGCTCCGGCCGATCACTCCGCCGCGCTCTGGTCGGCTGCCTGGGCCGATCGGGCCGGCACGGAAGACAGAGCGTGTTCATTGGATTGCTGCTCGCCGAAATAGAGCAAACCGCCCAGGACGAGGAACACAATCCCGACTGCCACAAGTCCGACCATCAACACGGCGATCGCCGTGCCCGGGCCGTGGCCTGTTCTGGTGATAATGGACCGATGGTGCATCGCTCTTTCCTCCGAAATTCAGTCCGGTCCGGAGACCTTGCGGCAAACGACGACAAAGGCGGGATGTTCCCGATGACGAGCCGCATCGGCCCTTTGCGTTTCCTTGTAGGACCAAGGTCTTAGGTGGCTTAAGCAAAGGTCCGAGAGGCCTTGTTCGGTTCCGGCAATGTCCATGGGACGTTCTGCTATTTTAGCCAAATGAGATATAATGTCTGTCCCCCGTCGAGGGGCGAATTCGGGCGCTGGGAAGGGTAAAATGACGGCCCGCCGTCATCCGGCAATGATGTGCTGCCCTCCACATTTCGTCGGGCGATGACCCTTCTGTAGGTAGGTCAAGTGGAACCTCGTTCAGCCTGGGCGGTGCGGCAAACAGGCGCTTGCCGAACTCCAGGAATTCGAACTTGTAGACATCGCGGCGGCTGAGCGGCGCTGCCATGTCGCGGCTCCGTACCGGCATGGCGAAGCCGAATTCGCCGCCTTCGCAACCGCCGCGATCGATCCAGTACCGGTCCATGTCGGCGCGCTTGCGGGCGCGTTTTTCGGGTGAGCGGAAGTTGATGGTGTGCCTGGCATCGCAGACGCCGAGGACTTGATCGGAGCCGCCGCCGATGGCGATGCCTTCCATGACCAGCAGTGCCGCATCCTTGGGCCTGAGCCCGCCCAGGTCGCGCGTGGCGTCGATGACGGCACGCTTGGCCTCCGGCTTCTTGCTGCCCTGAAGCCCGCCAATGGCGACGGTGTAGCGGCTGGCGCCCAGGGGCTGGCGCCCAAGGGATAGAGGATGAAGCTCAACCTGACCAGGTCGAGCCGGTCACTCTGTCGCGTCAGCCTTATCGAGAAGGCGCCTTCGTGGCTGGTGCCGGAATGAACGGACAGACGCATGGTCAGCGCATAGGCATCGCGTCGCCCGGTGACCTGGCCGATGTCGATCGCCCGCCCGCGCCAGGCCGCCTCAAGCATTTCCCGTGGCAGGCCCGCCGCTGCCAGATTGAAGTGGTCGACCAGAAGGTCGAAGCCGCGATGGCCGGGCAGCCCTAGGGCGAAGAATTTGTAGGGCTTCTTGCGCATGAGATCGTCATGCGGGCGGCCCAGCCCGTGCCGCCGCCGGAAACCCGCGAGAAAGCGGAACCATTTGAAAGAGCTCACCGGCTTGCAGGCGAAGCGGGTGAGGAAAATCCTGGATTGCCGCACCCCCAGCCGTCCGCAAAGGCCAAGGATCTGACTGAAGACGCCAGCGGTTTCCCGCAACCCGGCGTGCTCGCTCGTTTCGAAAATCAAGATGCATCCCACACGGCTGTTGTGGGAGCGGGGTTAGCCCGGAGGGATTACGCCGACATTGCGGGGGAGAAAGCGGTGGTAGCGCAGGAAAGGGGCCGGTAATTTCCAGCCCTCACGTCTCGTCGAACCGACCCTCGCGCGTCGGGTGCCGCTTGATCGCGGCTTCTTCCTCATCGTCGGGCAAGGCGTCGTCGCTGTCCTGGAGTGCGTTGTCGTCGTCTTCCTCGGGCAGGTCGCCGTCCTTTTCGACGCCGTAGCGCATGTCGCCGTTTTCCGGCACGGAGTCGGGCAGGATTTGGCCGCCCTTGACCGCGTCCCGGTCCAGCTGCTCGATGGCCGGCCCCTCGACTTCAGGGCTGTCGTCATCGTCGGTGCGTGGTTTGCTGCGCGGTGCCATGCTGGCCTCCAATCCATGAAAGACTGAAGGCGAAACTCGGGGTGCAGCTGTTGGTTCCCAGTATTGGCGGCAAAGGGTCTCGGCGGCAAAGGGGTCGGGCGCAATTCGCGCTTCGGGTTCCAGGCGCAGCTACCCCAGCCACCACCACAGCGCGGCAAGCACCGCCACCACAGCGGCGACCGCCAGCCCAAGCATGATGTACGACCCCTTGATGATGTCGCGGATGATCTTCTTGATCGTCTCGCGGTCGTTGAGGTTGGGGAAGGGATCGTTGGGCAGCGCCACGCCGAGGAATTCGCAGAGCGGCGCCCAGCCTTCGGTCACCTTGTAGACCAGCAGCTTGTGCGGCGGCACCGCCGCCTTCACCTCATCGATATAGGCGTTGTATCTCGCGACGGCCCTGTCGCGGTCCCCCATCACGCCGTCCAGCGTGCGGCCCCATATCAACTTGCGCGACATGTCGCCGAATTTCCGCCCGAACGGCGTCAGCCATTCCAGGATCTTGAACTGCCAGACATTCTCGGTGAAGTAGATCGTATCGATCGTGCTTTCGTACCAGGCCTCGGCGCCGCGCGGGTGCAAGGTCAAAAGCACCTTGGCATCGGGATAGGTGGCCAGCAATTCCTTCCACACGCAGCAGCCGGGATTGTCGACGGTCGCCGTATAGTTGGCGAAGACACGGTCCCAGTCGTGCTGGCTGCCGGGCGGACTGTTGGCCACCTTGCGCCAGAAATCGAGATGGCCCTTGTTGGCCTTGTTCATGATCACTTCCTGCATGTGATAGCAAGGCAGGCCGAGCCTGTTCAGCGCGGCAAAAGTCGACCACGTGCCGGCGCGGCCGAAACCGGCCCCGATCAATTTGAGCGTCATTCCCCCATCCCCGCGGACTTGTTTTCTCCGTTATGTCAGCCCGTGAGCATCAAATTGCGCCGGACCAAGCCAACGCGCAACAGCCGTTGCGGAACCGACCGATCACATACTTGCGAAGTTGCTAAAATAATGGAACCTTGTGTGCGGGCAATGGGAGTTCGGGAAGGGAGTCGTTCGAACCGGGGCGGTTTCGGCGGCTTTGAGCATCGATGTATTTTGGACCGTTTCTCGTAGGGATGTCGGCAACGACCGTTATCGTCGCAGTCTGGACCTATATCGCCACCGGTTCTTTCTGGGAGGCGCTTGCCTGGACGATAGCGGTGCTGGTTGTCCTGCAGGTTGGCTATTTCGTGCTCGTCGTGCGGCTGATCTTCAACCGCGCGAACCGCGCGCACGAGGCGACAAGCCAGGATGAGGTCGACGCTGTTCCGCCGCTGCATCGCGACGGCGGCTGGCTGTGAGGCCGGGCGCCCGGTATCGACCAGCAGTGGCGGCTGCGGCTACCAGCCCATCCATTCGCGGGTGCGCCAGGCAAGGCCGGCAAACGGCGCCATCAGCGCGATGACGACAAACATCAGCGTGAAGGGATGCCTGGTCACGGAGGGTCGGGGAGCCATGTCGCGATCGTCCTTGAGAGGTTTATCGGTGAAATGCGCGGGACAACGTCATCGCGGCGACATGGTTGCATCGAACGAAGGCCACGCCACTCGGTGGCTGGAACCGGATGCCGGCACCGGCGTTTTCCATATGTGACCCGGTGAGGCTGCCACCTCCGCCGGCACAGTGTAAGGCTCGCCCTGCTCCCGGCAGGGCGGGCCTTTTTTCACGCCTTGGACGACGGCATCTGGAACGACACCGTGCGCTCTACGTTGGCTATCGCTAAGGCAATCAGCGGATCGCGTTCCCTTCGCAAGAAGCACCTCAGATGCGCCTTCGAGGAAAGTCTATCTTGCGCGATACCCTTGGTATTTCCCGAATTTTTGAAGAAAAATATGGGTTTGTGCGCTCGTACGCGAAAACAATCAAAATCGGCATTTGCCGGATTGTCGTATATTTATTCCATGAATTGGAATGGAACCTTGCGATGATGGCCGAGTTTTCCTGCAGGGCGGAACCCAGATAGCTAACAAGGAGATTTGTTATGAGATATTATCTTTCGAGTGCGGCGGCCGCGATCGTTCTGATGGGTGGCATTGGTGCGGCCCTGGCTGAAGACGTCGTCGTTGTCCAGCCGGCGCAGCGGGTCGTGATTCAACCGGAGCAGGAGACGGTCGTTCGTCAATACGTCAAGAAACAGCCGCTGGCGTCGGTCAATCTGCTGGGCCTCGAGCTCAAGCTCGGCTCGCCGGTGCCGGACACGGTCGAACTGCGTGAGGTGCCTGACGTCAAATACCGCGTCGCCGTCATCAACGACCAGACTGTGCTCGTCGACCCCGAGACCCGTCAGATCGTCGAGGTTCTGAACTAACGGTTGCAACAACTGGCATTTAAAAACCCGCCACCAATCTCGTGGCGGGTTTTTCTTGTCGGCCTTGTGGCGGTCTATTCAGCCGCCAGCTTGTCTTGCGTATTGGTGTCGAAATCGCTGGCGTCGTGGCGCTCGTGCAGCTGCAGGGCCGGTTCGCCGAAGGCGCGGTTGACCATGCGGCCGCGCTTGACCGCCGGGCGCGCGTCGATCGCTTTGGCCCAGCGCTGCACGTGGCTGTATTCCTGCACCGACAGGAAGTCGGCGGAATCGTTGTACATGCGGCCGAGCGCCAGCCCGCCATACCAGGGCCACACTGCCATGTCGGCGATCGAGTAATCCTTGCCGCCGAGATATTCAGTTTCCGCCAGCCGGCGGTCGAGCACGTCCATCTGGCGCTTGGTTTCCATGGCGAAGCGGTCGATGGCGTATTCGAATTTCTGCGGCGCATAGGCGTAGAAATGGCCGAAGCCGCCGCCAAGATACGGCGCCGAGCCCATCTGCCAGAACAGCCAGGACAGCACTTCCGCGCGCGCCGGCTGTTCGGTGGGCAGGAATTCGCCGAATTTCTCGGCGAGATAGACCAGGATCGAGCCGGACTCGAAGATGCGCACAGGCGTGGCGCCGCTGCGGTCCATCAGAGCCGGGATCTTGGAGTTGGGGTTGACCTCGACGAAGCCGCTGCCGAACTGGTCGCCATCGTTGATCTTGATCAGCCAGGCGTCGTATTCGGCGCCCTTGTGGCCGCGCGCCAGAAGTTCTTCCAGCATGACCGTGACCTTGACGCCGTTCGGCGTCGCCAGCGAATAAAGCTGAAGCGGGTGCTTGCCGACGGGCAATTCCTTGTCATGGGTCGGCCCGGCGATCGGCCGGTTGATGCTGGCAAAGGCGCCGCCATTTGCCTTGTTCCAGGTCCATACTTTCGGCGGGGTGTAGTCTGTCATGTCGGGCCTCGTGGGGAAGATAGCGTGGGACGGGATGGGCAGATCCATCCATAGCTAGGGCTGCGGAGGCGGAAGTTCAACTTGCGTTGAACTATTGTCAATGTTGGCGCGGTTTTCCCTTCTCCCCTTGTGGGAGAAGGTGGATCGGCGCACCGCGCCGAGACGGTTGAGGGGTGGGTGACGGAGTGCCGTCCTTGCCAAGCTGGAGCACCCCTCATCCGACCTCGCTTCGCGAGGCCACCTTCTCCCACAGGGGGAGAAGGAAGAACCGCGCTCCGCACCCTTGCGCGCTCCTCTCAACGGCATACCTATAGAAGAAGCCGTCAGGGCATATGCATCGCAGGACAAAATCATGACCATCAATCCCAATCCGCGCTCCGTCGTTGCCGTGCGCGCGACCGTCCCAGAGGATGCTTTTACGGCCGGCGCGCTGGGCACGCTCCGGGAGGGCAGCGGCGTTGTCATCCGTGACGACGGGCTGGTGCTGACCATCGGCTATCTCATCACCGAGGCAGAAGAGGTCTGGCTGACCGCGCATGACGGCCGCGTCATCCCCGCGCACGCGCTGGCCTATGACCAGGAATCGGGCTTCGGCCTGGTCCAGGCGCTGGCGCCGACCGGGCTGCCGGCCGTGGCGCTCGGCGATGCCGGCAAGGCTCGTATCGGCGACGCGGTGGTGCTTGCCGACGGCATCGGCCGGGCTGTCGAGGCCAAGATCGTCACCAAGCAGGAATTCGCCGGCTATTGGGAGTATCTGCTCGACGAGGCGATCTTCATCGCGCCCGCGCATCCGTCCTGGGGCGGCGCGCCGCTGTTTGGCGCCGATGGCGCGCTGCTCGGCATCGGCTCGCTGCGCCTGCAGATGAGCCGCGCCGGCGAGGTCGCCGATATCAACATGGTGGTGCCGATCGATCTGTTGCCGCCGATCCTCGACGATCTCCTGACGCGTGGCCAGGTGGCCGAGGCCGCCGCGTCCGTGGCTCGGCGCCCTGTCGGCCGAAAGCGACGGCAAGGTGGTGGTGATGAGCGTGACCGAAGGCGGCCCGGCCGCCAAGGCCGGCCTGCGCCAGGGCGATGTCATCTCCGAGGTCCGCGACGGCGCGGTCGACGGGCTCGCCGATTTCTATCGCAAGCTGTGGGACAGCGGCTCGGCCGGCGCCGAGATCCCGATGCGGGTGGTGCGCGATGGCCGCGAGACCTGGCTGCGGGTGAAATCCGCCGACCGGGGCAGCTTTTTGAAGAAGCCGCAGCTGCAGTAGCCGCGTTGCGTCGGCAATGCATCCAAGACTGCTCAGAACCTTCCTTGCGGTGGCGCGTAGCCGCAACATCACCCGCGCCGCCGAGGCGGTGAACCTCGCCCAGTCGAGTGTCAGCGACCAGATCCAGGCGCTGGAGGCTGAGCTTGGTGCCGCCTTGTTCACGCGCTCGAAATCCGGCCTGGAGCTGACGCCGGCAGGGTTGGCGCTGAAGCCGATCGCCGAAGAGCTGTTGCGGCTCGATGGCGAGGGACGTGCGGCCGTGCTGGCGGCGGCGGGACAGACAAGCGGACCGCTGACCATCGGTGCGCTGGAAACGATCGCCTCGGCTAGGCTGGCGCCATGGCTGCCGGTGTTCCAGGCCAGCCATCCCGACATCACCGTGCGGATGAAGGTGACCGACAGCGGCACGCTGCGGCGCCTGCTCAGGGATGGCGACATCGATGTCGCCTTCTGCTTCGAGCGTCGCGATGCTGAGACGGTCGCGACCGATGAACGCCTGGCCAGGCGCACGATAGGGACCGAACCGCTGGTTCTGGTTGCCGCTCCCGGGCAAGCCACCGCGCCGCGCGACCTGGCAGACCTTGCCGCGCTGCGCTTCGTGGTGACGGAGCCCGGATGCATCTACCGGCACATGTTCGACAGCGCTTTTGCCGAGGCGGACATGGCTCCGCCCAAACCTGCCGCCGAAGTCGGCAGCATCGGCGCCATTGCCCGGCTGGTGGCGACGGGCGCTGGCCTCGGCCTCGTTCCACGCCTTGCCGTCAACGACGCGCTGGCGCGTGGCGATCTTGTCGAACTGCCGTGGCCCGGCCTGGCACAGGCGGCACCGCTGACGATGATCTGGCGACGCCGGCGCGTCCAGCCGCCGGCGCTGCGGCAGTTGCTCGCCGCCGCGCGCGATATACTGACACCGGAACCCTCTCAAACCAGTTCAGAGCCCGAATCGACAAGCCGTCCCAAGGTCTTGCTTTGAAAGCAGTTCCCGATGCCGATCCGGTTCAGACAAGCCGGTGTCCACCTTCCACATGCAGCGTCGTTCCGGTGGTAAAACCATTGCCGATCAGGAAGAAAATGGCGTCGGCGATGTCGTCGGGTTGGCCGATCCTGCCGACCGGCAGCCGCTCGGCCATCGCGGCCAGCATCTCGGCCTTGCGGTCGCCGGCGACCTGCGCCCAGATCGTGGTGTCGACCCAGCCCGGCGAGACGGCGTTGACGCGGATCGGCGCGAGTTCGACGGCAAGTGCCCGCACCAGCCCTTCAAGTGCTGCATTGACGGCGGCGACGACCGAGCCGCGCGCCGCCGGCCGGTAGGCGGCGATGCCGGAGACAAAGATCATCGAGCCGTTCACCGCCAACCGTGGGGCACCGTGCTTGGCAAGCAGCAGCGGGCCGAAGAGCTTGCTGTCGACCGCGCGTTGCGCCGCCTCGAGGTCAAGCTCCGGCAACAGCCTGTAGGCGCCTTCGATGTCGGCCGCCGTGCTGACGATGTGGTCGAGCCCGCCAATGCGCGCGAACAGGTCCGCGACCTGGTCTTCCCGCGCGATGTCGACCACGGCCACCTCCAGGCCGGGGGGATTGCCGAGTTCCTCGCGCGCCTGCTGCAGCCGGTCCTCACCGCGCCCGGCAATGACGATTTCGGCGCCGGCCTCGACGCAGCGCCTGGCCAACGCCAGGCCCATGCCGGAGCCGCCGCCGACGATCAGGATTTTCTGGTTTGAAATGCTCATGTCGCTCTGCCTTTGCTGGATTGGGACAAGGGCAGGGGATTGGCAGGTCGGTGTGCCGAGGGAAAACGGAAGAAACCGATGGTGTTATCGGAGAGGCCGATGGTGCCCGCAGAGCACGTCCCGCTCAGCGCACCAGCGGGCTGTCCCAGACGACGAACAGCAGCGCCTTCAGCTGGTCGAAGCGCTCCGGCCCGAGCTCGCTCCGCCACTCCTCCTCGATGTCGCGCAATATGTCGACCATCTTCCAGAAAGCGGCGTGGCCGCGTTCGGTGGAGTGCACCACGCGCGCGCTGCCTTCGCCGTCGGAGCGGACGAGATAGCCGTAGCCTTCGAGGCTGCTGAGCAACTGGTTGATGGCCTGTTTGCTCATGCCGGCACGCTCGGCAATGGTGCCAGGGCGCGCGCCGTCCGGGCCGGGAAACTGCAGCACGGCCATGTGCGGCAGGCGCAATTCGTCGAAACCGGCGGCGTTGAGTTCCTTGATCAGCCGGCGCTGGATCGCCTGTGCCGGCACGCGCAGCAGGGCGCCGATCAAAAGGTTCTCGGTCTTGGTCTGGAGAACTTCGGTGGAGGTGGCCATTGACGATCCGGTAAATTGAGTTTACTGATATCTAGTAAATGTAATTTACCGGAGGGGTTTGCGCAATGTCCGTGATGAATCTTCAGGTCAATCCAGCCAACGAGACCATCGGCACCAAGGGGCTGTCGGTCCGCTTCCTGGTATCGGGTGAAAATTCGAATGGCAGTGTCGCCGCTTTCGAGCTGATGGTGCCAGGCGCACAGCGCCTGCCTGCGCCGGCGCACAGCCACGACCACTACGAGGAAACGATCTACGGCATTGACGGGGTTCTGACCTGGACCGTGAACGGCAAGCCGATCGAGGTCGGACCGGGAGAGGCGCTGTGCATTCCACGCGGCGCCGTTCACCGCTTCGACAACAATGGCACCCGAGACGCGAAGGCGCTGTGCGTCATCACGCCGGCGGCGATCGGCCCGGACTATTTCCGCGAAGCCTTCGGCTTGCTCAACGCCGCTGCCGGTGGCCCGCCGGACAAGGCCAAGATGATGGAGATCATGCGCCGCCACGGGCTGACACCGGCAGCACCGCCGCCGGTGTGATGCCGGCCGAAGGGGCAGGGCGCGCCGCTTATTCCTGGCAAGCGGAGAAGGCGTTGCCTGAATTCCAGTCCTTGAAGGCAACGATCTGGCCTTCAGCCGAAACGGTCTTGTGCTTGGTGCTGCCGTCCGGCTGTTGCTTCGAGCTGGTGCCCTTGCCGGTCAGCACATTGTAGTCACAGGCACTGGCGGCATTCTCCTGTAGGTAATCATCGGAATCGTAGGCGAAGCCGGCAACGATGAAGGCGCCGTTGCGGTAGGCGATGGTCAGCGTCTGGTTGGTGCGCTCGCTGCCGATCTCCGGCGCCGGCAGATAGAATTTGATCGAGCCGTTGGGCAGCATCGTCAGCTCCGGCTCGGTGTCGGAGTTCTCATAGCCCGGCCGGTCGTAACCGTTCCACTCGCCACCGATCTGTTCGCGTACGATTTCGACGGGCTTGAGGTAATTGTGCTCGATATCCCTGAGGAAGAAGTGGATGTCCATCGGGCTGCCCGGCTTGGTCTCGACCACCATGGCAAGGTCCGGCGCACCGTCGCCATTGAAGTCGCCGGTCAGCGCGGTGATGATCTTGCGGGTTTCGATAGGCTCGGCGAGGGCCACGGTCGGCAGCAACAAGGCAAGGGCGAAGAGCAGAGATTTCATTGTGACGTATCCCCCGCGTGGCGTCTGTGGTCCTATAGCACGGTGAGGGAAGTGTCGCGCTCGTCCATCTGGTCGGTTGCGCTCCCGCCGCAACGCGGCGATGGATGGTGCGTTCCGTTGCTTCGCGGCAGCGTGTCCCGCTGCTGACGAAAACCGACAGTGGACCATGCCATAATGCCGGGAATCGCACGATGACGGAGGCATGATGACGGTGGCGACAGCGACAACAATTCTGACCCGGCAGGCCCGCTGATGGCGCCGGTCAAGGTCGATCCCGACAAGGTCCGGGAGTTCCCCGATGCGGCGAGTTTCTATGCCTGGCTCGGTCAGCACCACGCTACGGAAAGCGAGGTGTGGATCAAGGTGCACAAGGTCGGATCGGGGCTGAAGTCGATCACGCCGAAAGAGGCCATCGACGTCGTGCTGTGCTTCGGCTGGATCGACGCGGTGCGCAAGGGGCTGGACGACAAGAGTTTTCTCCAGCGCTACACGCCGCGCGGCAAGAAGAGCATCTGGAGCAAGATAAACATCGACAATGTCGCGCGGCTGGTCGATGAGGGCCGCATGACCGGGCATGGGTTGAGCCAGGTCGAGGCGGCCAAGGCCGACGGACGCTGGGCGCGCGCCTATGGCAGCGGCAAGGAGATGAAAATCCCTGACGATCTGCAGGCGGCGATCGATGCCGAACCAGCGGCGAAGGCGATGCTGGAGAAACTCAGCGCACAGAACCGCTTCTCGCTCGCCTTCCGCACCCACAACATGAAGACCGAGGCCGGCCGCCGGAAGAAGATCGAGACCTTCGTGGCGATGCTGAAGCGCGGCGAGACGATCTATCCGCAGGGCAAGAAGTAGGGCGCGTCCGGCGCCGGAGCGCGGGGCGACGTTATAGGGATGGTCGGCGAGGGCGCCGCCGACGACATCAGGATGTCGTCGCGCACGGCCTGGACAAGAAAGTCGAGGACCGTCGTCACACGCAGCGGTATATTCCGGCGGGATGGATAGACGACGTTGATCGGCAGGCGTGTCGGCGGAAAGTCCGGCATCAGCCTGACCAGTCTGCCTGCTTCGATGTCCGGCCCGGCCAGGATATGCGAGAGCACCGCAAGCCCGCTTCCAGCCAGTGTTGCCCGATGGACGGCCATTGAATTGTTGGCGACAAGGCGAGGTTCGATGCGCAGAACAACTTCATCCGCTCCGCTGGAGAAGGACCATGACCGGCCGTCGCCGCCACGGCTGTAACAGATGCAGGAATGATCCCTTGTGTCTTGCGGAGTTCGCGGTGCGTCGCGTCCCTTGAGATAGGCTGGCGAGGCGACGAGAAAGGCTGTTGTCCAGCCGATCCGGCGGCACATCAGGCTGCTGTCACCGACCGGCCCGAGCCGTACCTCGAGATCGATTGCGTTCGCGACCAGGTCGGACGGCTCGTCGCGGAGGAGCAATTCGACTTGAAGTGCCGGATGGCGCTCCAGCAGCGTTGCCAGGCGATCGCTGATGAAGAAGCCGAGCGGCGTCGGCAGGCTGAGCCTCACCTTTCCGGATACGGCCGCCGCTTCGGCGCCGTTGGCCTGGCCGAGTGCTTCGACCGCTTCGATCACGCGCAGCGCCATCGGCAGCATCTGTTCACCCTCCGCCGTCAAGGCGAGCGCGCTCGTCGTGCGGTGCAGAAGGCGGGTCTTCAGATGCGCCTCCAGAGCCGAGACCTGTCGGGATACGGCCGGCTGCGTCAGATTGAGGTCGAGGGCAGCCGCCGAGAAGGATTTTGTCTGCGTCACGCGCAGGAACGTTCGCAACGCCGATACGACGTCCATCCTCGCCCTCATACTTTTCGACATAAGCCTTATGTCGGCATCCTAGGCGAGTGGCGCTTTACTGTCCAGCTATTATGGATATTAATTGTCCTTAAGGACATACGGTATCCACAAATAGGGGCAAGCCATGACACAGCGCCTCAATGCCGCGCAGCAATCGCCTGAATTGTTCAAGAAGCTCATCGATCTCAGCATGGCCGAGACACACGGCGCCATCGAAGAGAAGATCCGCGACCTGGTCCATATCAGGGCATCCCAGATCAATGGCTGCGCCTTCTGCCTCGACATGCATGTCAAGGAAGCCAAGATCCACGGCGAGAGCGAGCTGCGGCTCCATCATGTCGCCGTCTGGCGGGAATCGACCCTTTTCATTCCCCGTGAACGCGCCGCCCTTGCCTGGACCGAGGCCATCACCAAACTCCCCGAAGGTGGCATCCCGGACGAGCTCTACGAGCGTGTGCGCGGGCAGCTTTCGGAGAAGGAAATCTCCGACCTCACCTTCTCGGTCATGTCCATCAATGCCTGGAACCGCGTCAACGTCGCCTTCAAGACCGTGCCGGGCTCCGCGGACAAGGCCTACGGTCTCGACAAGGCCGGCCTGAACTAACCCTTCCCTGATCAAACCCATCAATCGATGCGGCGCAACAGTGCGTCCGCAAACGGAGACTATTATGAAAATCGTCATCATCGGCGGCACCGGTCTCATCGGTTCCAAGACCACAGAACGCCTGCGCAAGCAGGGCCACGAGGTGATTGCCGCCGCGCCGAATACCGGCGTCAACACCATCACCGGCGAAGGCCTGCGGGAAGCGCTCGAAGGCGCGGAGGTCGTGATCGACCTCGCCAACTCACCCTCCTTCGAGGACAAGGCGGCGATGGACTTCTTCGAGACGTCGGGCCGCAACCTGCTCGCGGCAGACAAGGTCGCCGGCGTCAGGCACCATATCGCGCTCTCGGTTGTCGGCACCGAGCGCCTGCAGGATTGCGGCTATTTCCGTGCCAAACTCGTCCAGGAGAACCTGATCAAGGCTTCCGGCATTCCCTACACCATCGTTCATTCCACGCAGTTCATGGAATTCCTGGCCGGCATCGCCAAGTCGGGCACTGTCGGCGAGGCCGTGCATCTGTCGCCGGCCTATGTGCAGCCCATCGCATCCGACGACGTCGCCGACGTCATGGCCGGTGTCGCGCTCGCGGCACCGATCAACGGCATGATCGAGATTTCGGGTCCGGAGCGCGTACGCATGAGCGAGCTCGTCGCCCGCTACCTCAAGGCTGTCGGCGATCCTCGCGAGGTGGTGGCCGATCCGGAGGCGCTCTACTTCGGCGCGCGGCTGAACGACACTTCGCTCGTCTCCGACAACAATCCCCGCCTTGGCCGCATCACCTTCGAGCAGTGGTTTCCCACCTCGGCGCGGAAGTGACCGCCAGATGTGCCTTGGCTCAGGCGCGGCACATCGCTCAACACAAAAAGGAGTTTTCAGATGATCAAGTCAATCGCCGCCGCTCTCGTCATGACGGCAGCACTGGCCGGCCCGGCCGGAGCCGCTGAGGCCCATCACGCGGGCGAGAAGGCCGCCAAGGTCACCCTCGTCTATGAGCATGAACTGCCGAATGTTCCGGGCAAAAGCATCAAGGGTATTCTGGTCGAATATGGCCCCGGCGGCACCTCGCCGGCGCATACGCATCCAAGCTCCGCCTTCATCTACGCGACGGTTCTGGAAGGCTCCATCCGCAACCAGGTCAATGACGGCCCGGTCAAGGTTTACAGGGCCGGCGAGAGCTTTTCGGAGATGCCGGGCGATCGCCACAGCGTGAGCGAGAACGGCAGCAAGACGAAGCCCGCGAAGTTGCTGGCGGTGTTCGTGGTCGATACCGCCCAGAAAGAACTGACCTATCCGGTCAAGAAGTAGGCGCAAAGGCCGGACGCCTTCCTGGCGTCCGGCCGTGCCTGCAAGCTCAAATCCACCAGTGAGTCCATGTTCGGCGATCATCTGGCTCTGATCCTGATCAACCTTCTCGGGGCTGCCGGCATTGTCGTCTGGTGTTTCCAGGGGCGTGGGCGTCCGATGGCGCGCCTGATCGTCCAGATCCTGTTCTTCGCCGGCATGACCGCGGTGCTCGGCCTCAGCGGTATCCTGCCGCATTGGGTGGGTGAGACAGATTTCACAGATGTTCAAGGCGCGGTCGCGTATCTGGCGAAGTCCGCGCGCATCCTCTGGTGGGTACACCTTGCCTGGACGCTTGTCGGTTTCGTGCGCCTCTACATTGTCCTGGAACACCGGCCGCGAGAGGCGCGCATGCTCCAGGACCTGGTCGTCGCTGCCATCTATCTCGGCGTGGCGCTGTCGATAACAGGCTTCGTTTTCGGTGCTCCTATCGGAACGCTGGCGGCAACGTCGGGCGTGGTCGCGATCATTGTCGGACTGGCGCTGCAGAACACGCTTGGTGACGTCTTCTCCGGCATCGCGCTGACGCTGGGGCGACCCTACACGCTCAGTGACTGGATCATGCTCGGCGACGGCACGGAGGGACGGGTCGTCGAGACGACCTGGCGCTCCACGCATCTGCTGACCGGCGCAAACAACATCGTCGTCCTGCCCAACAGCGTGCTGGCGAAGCTCAGCCTGACCAATCTCAGCCGTCCCGACGCGACGCAGCAGATGACCCTGACGGTGCGGATCGCGGCCACGCAGGCGCCGCACGTCATCGAAGCGGCCATGCGTACCGTTCTCGCGAGCTGCCAACGGATCATCCAGCAGCCGGCACCGCTTGTCGCGCTCAAGGAGATCGACGCGGTGGCAGTCGGGATGGATCTGCTCTTTTACGTGGCCGGTCCGGGCGACCGGATGACGGCGAGGAATGAGGTGATCGACCTTGTCCATCGCCATTGCGAGGTGAGCGGCCTTTCCCTTGCCCTGCCGCCCCAGAGTTATGCCGGCGCACTGTCCGCGATGAGAGACCTGCCGCCCGCGCCGGTCATGCGTTCGCGTTCATCCGGCGCGCTCTAGCACCCATTCGAAGCTGTTCTTCCAGAGTTCGGCGGGGATATCCTGCGCCAATGCCTCGGTGAGGTCGGAAAGCCTGACGGCGCGCAATTTTTCACGCCAGGCCTCATCGGCTTCCCACATGATGCGCGCCACCGGGCAAGGGCCGCTTTCGCAATAGCCCTGCGGACGACACGGATTGTTCTCGCGGATGTTGTTGCACACAAACGTCCGCGCCTTGCCCTCAACCGCCTCCACGATGTCGAGAAAGGTCAGCTCGACCGGTGGCCGCGCCAACCGGTATCCACCCGACGGACCCAGCGTCGTAGCGACCAGGCCCGCCTGCGACAGGCTTTGCAGCGCCTTGGAAAGATATTCCTTGGGAAGGCCGTGGAATTCGGCGAGCGCTTTTGTCGAGAGATAGCGCCCCTCGGGCAGGCCGGCGAGAATGGCGCAGCAGTGCAGCGCCCATTCGACTTGGCTTTTCAGGATCATCCACGGATTCCGGCCGACCGAACTCTATTAAGGATATGAAATATCCCTATTCTGCCGGAGTGTAAACAGACAGGTTCTGGCGGGTGGGATGGGCCAGCCCTCAAGCGCCCGAGTGCGGATCGATGCTGTAGGGATGGACCGGATAACCCTCGCCGATGGCGTCGCGCACGCGGCCGGTCCACGCGAGGAATGTCGGATAGTCCGCCAGAGCGAATCCGCAATCCTCGGCGCGGTGGCTGTAGGCATAGATGGCGATGTCGGCGATGGTGAGATCGTTTCCGGTGAGGAACGGCGTCTCGCCAAGGCTGCGGTTCAGGGCGGCGATCGTGCGGGCGCCGGCCTCGCGCTTGCCGGCAACCATCGCCTGGTTGCGCTCGAGCCGCCCGGTCAAGGTCCAGAAGCGCAGCGAGCCGATGACGGGCTCGACATTGTACTGTTCGAAGAACAGCCATTGCATGATCTTGGCGCGCCGGTAGCGGTCCGCCGGCAGGAGCGGCGTGCCTTCGGCGAGGTAGGTGAGGATCGCATTGGATTCGGCGATGGCACTGCCGTCCTCGAGCTGGAGCACGGGGACGGCGCCTGCCGGGTTGAGTTTTTGGAACGCATCGGTATGGCTCTCGCCTTCGAAAATCGAGACGATGCGGGTCTCGTAAGGGATCTTCAGCAGGCCGAGCAGGACCCGGACTTTCCAGCCATTTTGCGATGGCAGATAATCGTGAAGCGTGAGCATGGCCGGTCCTCGTGATGGCTGGACGATCGCATGGTGCGACGTCTGCCGACACCCGATTCCTGCGTACGTATTTCATATCTCAGCGGCCACTTTGGGCGGGACAAATTGCGGAAACCTCGGCGCTTGAACACCCCCCTCTGTCCTGCCGGACATCTCCCCCGCAAGGGGGGAGATTGGCAGAGTTGATGTTCCGCCAACCTTCCAACGTTGGAGATTGGGCGAAAGCCGAGGCGACATCCGATCTCCCCCCTTGCGGGGGAGATGTCCGGCAGGACAGAGGGGGTGTGACGGAACGCGACGTCAGACCCGCTCGATTCAACTCATGCATCAAAACTCATGCATCAAGTTGAATAATGATTGCGACCTCCGCTGCCTAATAAATCAATTCCGCCCGTGCCATCTTTCCCTGAGACGACATCCAGAGGCATCCCTCCATGACCACACATCCCGACAAAGTCGCCCTCGTCACCGGTGCCAATCGCGGCATCGGGCTGGAGACCGGCCGCCAGTTGGCGAAACTCGGCTTCACCGTGCTGCTCGGCGTGCGCGACCTCGCCAAGGGCGCGGCGGCGGCGAAAGGGCTCGATGGCCATGTCGAGGCCATCGCGCTCGATGTCGCAGCGCCTGACGCCGCTGCGCAAGCCGCCGCTGAGGTCGAGCGCCGGTTCGGCCGGCTCGACGTGCTGATCAACAATGCCGCCATCCACTACGACAGCGGCTCGCGCGCCTTACAGCCCGACTGGACCGTGATCCGCGAGGCGTTCGAGACCAATGTCTTCGGCGCCTGGCGCGCGGCGGCCGCCTTCGCGCCGCTGCTCAAGGCCAGCGGTCATGGCCGGCTGGTCAATGTCTCGTCGGAAGGCGGTTCGCTGGCTTCGATGGGGGCGGGGGCGCCGGCCTATTCGACCTCGAAGGCGACGCTCAATGCGCTGACCTGCGTGCTGGCGGCGGAACTGCACAGCTCCGGCGTGCTGGTCAATGCCATCTGCCCCGGCTGGGTAGCCACCGACATGGGCGGGCCGGGCGGACGCCCGGTGGCGCAAGGGGCGGCCGGGATCGTCTGGGCCGCGACCTTGCCGGATGACGGCCCGACCGGCGGCTTTTTCCGCGACGGCAAAAGACTGCCGTGGTGAAAACCCAGCGTCGCATGAAACAGCTCACCATCTGAATCGCCGAATTGCTGCAAGTGTCTGTTTTTACACTTGTCCGGCGGACTGCCTTGCCTCGATCGCACACAAGAAAAAGCCGCCCTCGCTTTCTAGCGAATGGCGGCCTTTTCCCGGGAGGAAGTCAGAAAGAGGTCAGAACAGCTTAAGCCGCCTTGGCGTGCTTGTGGCCGTACTTCTTGTGGATACGCTTGTGGTGGTGCTTCCGGGCGACGTGCTTGTGGCCGTGCCTCTTGCCGGCGTGCCGGTGGCCATGCTTGCGCCCATGCCTGTGGTGCTTCTTGTAGTGGTGCTTGTGCGCGGCCGCCTTGACCGGCGTCTTCGCCGCGTCCACGGCAGCGGGAGCCGCCGGAGCGGTCGTCGTCGTGGTGGTGGTCGTGGCCGCCGCATTGGCGGTGCCGACAACCGGCATAGCCAGGCCGAGAGCGATGGCCAGGCCGAGGGCGGAGAGGAGGGGCTTGTTCATGAGAGGCTGCCTTCAGAGGTTGATGGTTGCTGTCACTGGTCGAGGTCGACCGGCGTCACGCCAAGAAGTTTCAGGGCGTTGGCGTAGGTCCGGATGCCTTGCGCCTGCTTGCGCTCGGAACAGAACCGGTTCGCCTTGTCCTGGAGTGCCGTTGCCTGCGCGATCTGGCTCGCACCGGCACCGGGTTCGGCTTTGGTCCGGATGGCTCCGTCGAGTTGAAGACCGAGCCGGCTGCAATATTCGCTCCGGGTAACCGCCGCCGCCGCACCCGACTGCGCGACCGCAAGCATGGCAAGCGCAATGCCGGCGAGGGCAGCCATCCATCCGGTCGAACGTCGTTGCATTGTCGGGACCATCCCTTTGCGTTGATGTGGCGACCGCTGTCCGGTCGCTGCGAGGATGGTTATGACTGACGATCTTTTCCTCAGTTTTTCCCGGATGTTGAATCTTGTTTCTGAAGTGTGTCTGGCTGGGTTTTTCCTTCTCCCCTTGTGGGAGAAGGTGGATCGGCGCGCTAGCGCCGAGACGGTTGAGGGGTGGGTGACAGAGTGCCGTCGGCGCCAAGCTGGAGCACCCCTCATCCGACCTCGCTTCGCGAGGCCACCTTCTCCCGCGAGGGGAGAAGGGAAGGCAGCGCTCCGCCCGCTGCGGCGCTTGCGCCTCTTCCTTTGGCGCCGTCCTTCGCGTAAGGCGCCGGGCAAATCCTTTCAGCGCAGGCACAGTCCGGAAACCGCATGATCAGACTTGAAAGCATCAGCAAGCAGAACGGCCGTCAGCTTGTCTTCATCGAGGCGTCGGCTTCCCTGCAGAAGGGCGAGAAGGTCGGCCTTGTCGGGCCGAACGGCGCCGGCAAGACGACTTTGTTTCGCATGATCACCAGCCAGGAGCAGCCCGACGAGGGCCAGGTGCAGGTCGATCGCGGCGTCACCATCGGCTATTTCAGCCAGGATGTCGGCGACATGGCGGGCCACAGTGCTGTCGCCGAGGTGATGAACGGCGCCGGGCCAGTGAGCGACGTGGCGGCGGAGATGGCGGAACTCGAGGCGGCGATGGCCGATCCCGACCAGGTCGACCGCATGGACGAGATCATCGAGAAATATGGCGAGGCGCAGCATCGCTTCGAGGAACTCGACGGCTACGCGCTCGATGGCCGGGCGCGTGAGGTGCTCGATGGCCTCGGCTTTTCGCAGGAGATGATGGACGGCGATGTCGGCAAGCTGTCGGGCGGGTGGAAGATGCGCGTGGCACTGGCCCGCATCCTTCTGATGCGGCCCGACGTCATGCTGCTCGACGAACCGTCCAACCATCTCGATCTGGAAAGCCTGATCTGGCTGGAGCAGTTTTTGAAGGGCTATGACGGCGCGCTGCTGATGACCTCGCACGACCGCGAGTTCATGAACCGCATCGTCAACAAGATCGTCGAGATCGATGCCGGTTCACTCACCGCTTATTCCGGCAACTACGAATTCTACCAGCAGCAGCGGGCGATCGCCGATAAGCAGCAGCAGGCGCAGTTCGAGCGCCAGCAGGCGATGCTGGCCAAGGAGATCGCCTTCATCGAGCGCTTCAAGGCGCGCGCTTCGCATGCAGCCCAGGTGCAGAGCCGGGTGAAGAAGCTCGACAAGATCGACCGCGTCGAGCCGCCCAAACGCCGCCAGATCGTGAATTTCGAGTTCCAGCCGGCGCCGCGCTGCGGCGAGGATGTCGTCACCTTGAAGAACGTCCACAAGGCCTATGGCAGCCGCATCATCTATGAGGGGCTCGACTTCCAGGTCCGCCGCCGCGAGCGCTGGTGCATCATGGGCGTCAACGGCGCCGGCAAATCGACGCTGCTCAAGCTGGTGGCCGGCGCTTCCGACCCCGATACCGGCACGGTGGCGCGGGGGCCGAGCGTGAAAATGGGCTATTTCGCCCAGCACGCCATGGAACTGCTCGAAGGCGAGCGCACCGTGTTCCAGACGCTGGAAGACAATTTCCCGCAGGCCGGCCAGGCGCCGCTTCGCGCACTCGCCGGCTGCTTCGGTTTTTCCGGCGACGAGATCGAGAAGAAATGCCGCGTCCTGTCAGGCGGCGAGAAGGCGCGGCTGGTGATGGCGCTGATGCTGTTCGATCCGCCCAATTTGCTGGTGCTGGACGAGCCCACCAACCACCTCGACATCGCCACCAAGCAGATGCTGATCGAGGCGCTGTCGCAATATGAAGGCACCATGCTGTTCGTCTCGCACGACCGGCACTTTTTGGCAGCACTTTCGAACCGCGTGCTGGAACTGACGCCGGAAGGCATCCACACCTATGGCGGCGGCTATACGGAATATGTCGAGCGCACCGGGCAGGAAGCGCCGGGGCTGAGGAGCTGATCCAACGACGGAGACGCGTTTCCTGACATCGTCTTCGTGTCGCGCTCAGCCGAGTTCCTGGGCAAGTCCGATGAGAAGGCCGCCAGGCCCGCGGATATAGCAGAGCCGATACACGTCCTTGTACTGGACGACTTCGCCTTCGAGCCGCGCGCCGCGATTGCGGAGCCTTTCCAGCGTGTCGTCGACGTCGTCGACAGTGAACATGACACGCAGGTAGCCCAGAGCGTTGACCGGGGCGTTGCGGTGATCCGCGACGACAGGCGGCGTGAGGAAGCGGGATAGTTCGAGCCGGCTGTGGCCGTCCGGCGTGCGCATCATGGCAATCTCGACGCGCTGATCGCCCAGTCCGGTGACACGTCCGGCCCATTCTTCTTCGATCGTCGCCCGCCCTTCGAGCTCAAGGCCGAGCTCGCGAAAGAAATCAATCGTCTCTTCGAGGTCATCGACGACGATTCCGATGTTGTCCATCCGTTTGAGCGTCATGTGTCCAACCTACAAAGTGTCGTTTGGGCCGTAAACGCATAAACCTGCTTGCCAGCGCCGACAATTTCCTCGCCGCCATCAAGTTCTTACTGGATCAAAAGCCTATGGGTGGAAAAAAGGCGGTCGTCGAGCTGACGCCGCCCTCTTTGCTGTCCAGCGTGCCCCCGAAAGGGACGAGGCCATTACTTCAGCGAGATGGCAAAGCCGCTGAGATCGGCATTGACCTGCAGGCCAACCTGCTTGCCGGTGAGTTCGAGCTGGGCACCCTTGTCGTTTGTCATGACGATTACCTGGGCGCCCTTGCCGATCGTGCCGCCGCCACCCGCCGCGCCATAGACACCCGTCACGTCGCGGGCGCGCCTGATATGGCGCACCGTGCCGTGGAAATAGGTCTTGGAAACGCCGAAGGCGAGGCCGCCCGAAACGGCGCCGATGGAGATTGGATACGACTTACCGTGGAAGGTGAACGTGCCTTCGCCGCCGGAGCCGCCGACGAAGAAGGCCGCCTTGTAGACGGCAAAGCGGATGGTACCGCTGTCGGCGTGTGCTGCGCTGGCAAAGCCAATGCCCGCGGTGGCGATGGCGGCAACCGCGATCTTACGAAATCCGGACGAAATGTTCATGATGGAGAGCTCCTCAAGGTCGCCGCTTTGCCGGCTGGGATGTCAGCGTCGTGTCAAAGTTTCAACTGAACAGTCTCGCCCGTCATTTGGTTCCAATCACGCCGCTTGAATCGGGCTGTGGGAAGATCGCCATGAAGCGGAGCCGATGGCAAGCGCAAGGGCTTGATATCGCGTATACGTGATTGGTATGGCGGGCTCTGCCGGATTCATGGCACGCCCATTTCGCTGCGGTCGTGCGGAATTTAAGATGATGCGACTGACGGGAAGGGGCTTGGGGATGAGAATTGCGACGCGAATTGCAATGTCCGCATTGGCTGCGACGGTGGCGGGATGCGCGACCTCTCCGGTCGACTATGGGACGTCGCTTTCGCCGCAGGACCCGAAATGGGCGTCGCCGGAATGCCAGCAGGCGCGGGCGGCTGCTTCAGACTACGCGGTTCGCGAGAAACAGCATCCGGGCTGGGAATTCGCGGCACTTGGCCCGTATGGGCTGGGCATCATAGCGGCCACCAAGGAGGCCGAGCAGAAGCATCGGAAGTTTTACGCCCGCAACGTGCACCTGCAATGCTCGAGCCTGCCTTTGCCGAAGGAATTGCAGGGCGATCTGAGCCCGGCGGTCGCAAAGGCGCAATATCCGTAGCCAGTGGCTGGCAGTCGATCTGTGCCTTGTCTTCCAGCCGCAGGATCGCCGCGATGTAGCTCAGGTCGCGGAGATTTCCGCCTACGATGCGGGCACTCATACAAATGCCAAGCGCTGTGAAAATGCCGGCCAATGGCAACGGCGGACCGGCGCGCCGCTTTGCTCTAACCTGACTGAGCTACCGGTATTGGTGGCCTCTAGTTGCCCGCCAGAGACTGCCACCACCGAACGGGATTTGAACCCGCCACGACCTCTTGTAACAACGTCAGCGGAAGTCCTCAAGTGGATCGATGTGTCGTGCCGAATGCCGAGGACAGTCCATCGGCTCAATCTCCTCGACATCGGTGAACGGGGATACGACCGGCTTGCCTGGCTCGCGCCCAGCGGGCCGCAGGGCCTGCGAATTTCTTCACTCTGTTTTCTTGGCTAGATAAAATCTGCGCTGTGCGCGAGCCATTCTTGCGTTAAAGCTGCCAAATATATATGAGAACGCCGCGAGAGTAACTGCCGCAAATATTTTATCGATCTTTAAAACAACGTGAAAAACTATTGCAAATATAACAAATGCGATGAAGAGCTGAAGAACCGTTGATATGCCGTCTGCCCACATTCTATTGCTTGGAAGATAGCTCTCCATCGATGGCGGAACCAATCTGTTCCTGTCCCAAAATTGTTCAATGCGAACCGGTTCCTGCGTTGCGCTTCCAGAATTGTTGGTTCCAGCGATAGTCTCATTGGGGCTATTTGAGCCGGTTGAGCTGGGCACCTCAGTCGCTGTCGTTGCGTTCCACTTCATTCCAATCATTTGCCTGCCTCGGTTGACAACCACCGTAGCGCTTCACTCGCAGCTTGCCCAAAACGGTTTCGATCCCGACCATCACTTTCTGTTTTTGGATAAGGGCTGCGTGGCTCATCGTTACCGCCAGTGGATTGGATTCCACCGAACGGTTTTGTCAGCGGCCCTTGGAACGTAAATGCATTCGCCAAGTTCCTAGCCCAGGACAAGCGAAGGAACATCACACATGCTGACCGCCGTTCGAGCCATGATTGGCCAAGCCCGCTTCACCACTGCCAAGAGCGAGCCTGAGGCGCAGAGCATGCGGCAGACGCCGATCTCCAGGGAAATCGAGACCTTGGCCGCGATCCGGCTGACCGATATGGCCGGCCTGGGGGCCTGGTCGCAGGACCGCTGATTGGTTTCGGTAGCGTCAGCTCTTTGACGGGGCGTTGACCGCAAATTGCGCGGCGAAAGCCCTGGCATAAGCGGGCCGTGCTTCGCCGCGCGCCACATAGGTGGCCAGGTTTTGATATTCGTCCAGAATGCCTGACAATCTCAGGCGAAGCAGCACCGATACCATCAGCAGATCACCCGCGCTGAATGCACCATCGAGCCATTCTGCGGCGCCCAGATAGGCCGAGAGCCTGTCCAGCACTGCCCGAACACGGTCTTTCACCAGCGGGAGGCGCCGCTGAGCCCAGGGCCTGTCGGCTTCGAATATCCTGGCCGTCGTCAAATCGAGGATCGGCGGCTCGACGGTGTTGAGCGCGGCAAACATCCAGGTGATCGCGCGGGCGCGGGCATCGCGTTCCTCAGGCAGCAGGCCCGCATGCTGCTCGGCAAGGTGAAAGACGATGGAGCCGGTCTCGAACAGGCAGAGCGAACCTTCTTCATAGGTCGGGATCTGGCCGAAGGGATGGATGGTCAGATGCTCAGGCGCCTTCATCGCCGCGAAGGAAACGAGACGAACCTCATAGGACTGCCCCACTTCCTCGAGCGCCCAGCGAACGCGCGTATCGCGCGCCAGCCCCTTGCCGCCATCGGGCGATCGTTCAAAGGCTGTAATGGTGGGGGTCATGGCAGGCTCCGGGTGGTTGGTTTGGTCTGTCTGGTTCTTGGTGGCACCCAGAGGACGAATGACCGGGGCAATTACCGACAACCTGCCTCGTCTTTTAGCGCAGCAGGCCTTCCGCCTCGAATGTGTCCCAGCCTTCTAGCTTTGGCTGCGGAGCGTCATCCTTACTCGATTTCCTGGCACTGGGCGCCTTGCGCTCCCGCTTTCCCGCTCGCGTCAGTGCGGCCTTGCCGGCACCGCGCCTCCTGTTCTCAGCAACTTCCTCTGCATCCTCCTCCCGCCAGCCTGTCGCCAGGTCGCGATCGAGAATGTCCTCGATGTGGCGTGGATCGAAGACATGGAAGGTGACGGCCTTGGACCGCCCGCGCATCTTGACGGTGCGCGTGCCGATGCTCTTCAGGCGGCCATCCCTGAGCCATTTGTGACGCTCGCGGGCCGAGATGGTGAGAATGTCTTCTGCCTCGCGCGGAAGCACGGGCAGGGCTTCGATCCCCTCCAGTGTCCTGGAGATGGTGGCCGAGGCCGCCTGGAAGGCATCCGCGTCGGTTTTCAACATGCGCAAGACGATGCGGCCCGTCTCAGCCTTGGCAAACTTCCTCACCACCCATGGCAGGCGGGCTCGAACTTCGCGTTCGATTCCCTTGAGGCGCATGGAGGAGCCAAGCGTTGCCGATGGCGGCAGCGGCCATTCGGCGACCACGGTGGTGCCCTTGCCGCGCTCGGATGCGCGGTCAGGGCCGGTGGCAATTGCCGCGACGATGCCACTCAGGACCTTTCGCAGGGAACCACGCTTCTTGTCTGTCATGTTTCATGTTCGCTCATCAGCTGCCTTCGTGGAACGGCAGTTCGCACAGCAGACAACCGAAACCAGGCTCAAACAGTTCCTTTAGCACGCTCAGGCTGCTATTCGGCTTCGCCAAACCATCGTGACGCCGCCTGGGCAGCGCCCCCAAGGTCAGGCTCGCCATCAGCAGCCCAGGCGACGAAGCCATCCGGGCGCACAAGCAGGGCGCTCAGGCCCAGCCGCTCCCTTGCGTTGCCGGCGACATAGGTGATCCGCCCACTCCAGCGGCTGGTAAGCGCCCGAAGGGCAGGACTGGCATCAAAGTCCAGCAACAGGCCCTGCCCGTTCCTCAGCAGTTCGCCGAGCCTCGTCCCGTCGGCCAGCTCGAAGTCAGGTGCGCTGCGGCCGACCAGCTTGTGGCTGCCGCCAAGATCGTAGCGCAGCGAAACGCCCCAAACGCGCTCGGCGAAATAGGTCGCGCCGTCGCGCGTGTCGATGAGATCGCGGATGATGGCTTCGAGCGCGCGCGAACTGCGGCTCGGCCGCATCAGCGCGACCTGGGCGCGCGACCAGTCGAGCACCTGCGCCCCCACCCGATGCCGTTCAGCGAAATAGCTGTCGAGCAGGCCGGCCGGCGCGTCGCCGCGGATGGTGGCGGCAAGCTTCCAGCCGAGGTTCATCGCATCGCCGAGCCCGAGATTGAGCCCCTGGCCGCCCAGCGGCGAATGGATGTGCGCGGCGTCGCCGGCAAGCAGCACCCGCCTGTTGCGGTAGGCGGTCGCCTGGTAGGCGCGATCGGTCCAGGTCGTGGCGAGGCTGAGCGCCGTCAAGGTGACGTCCGTGCCCGACACGCGGCGCAACACCACCTGCACATGTTCTGGTGTGATCGGCTCCGTCCGGTGGAAAGCGGCGCCGTCGAACTCGACCATCGCGATCGTGCCTGGCCGGGAGTAGGTGTACATACCCGTCGGCGTGTAGTGGCGGCCGGGGCTCAGTGTGTCCGGATCGGTCATCTCGACTTCGACGGAATAGCCGGTGAATTCGGCATCGGTGCCGGTGAAGGCAAAGCCGCCAAGCTTGCGAACCGAGCTGCGGCCGCCATCGCAACCGACGAGCCAGCTTGCGTGAAAGGTTTCGCCACCGGCGCGGATGGTCACGCCTTCGTCCGACTGGTCGAAGCCGTCGACGCCGAGGCCACGCCTGATCTCGACGCCCATCGCGGTCGCGCGGGTGACAAGCACGATTTCGAGATGCTCCATCTCGACCGCCACGCCGGGGCTCGCCGGGCCTGGCAGGCGATAGGGCCATTTCGAGCTGTCGACGGCGTCGAGGTGGAACTGGATGCCGGCGAAATGGCCGCCCGGGCGGCGCGGCTGCTGCATCCAGTGCGCGGCGGCCAATGCGCCGCCGCCATCCTTCGCGGGCGGCGCAATGTCGTCCAGCAGGCCGCGACGGTGGAAGGCCTCGATGGTGGGCACGTTAAGGCCGCGCATGCCGAAGGGCAGCCGCTTCAACGGTGAGCGCGGGTCTTCGGCCTGCTCCAGCACCAGCACGTAGAGGCCTGCCAGGCGCAGCTCGCAGGCGAGAAACAGGCCGACCGGACCGACACCGGCAATGACGACATCATAGGGAATCGGGTTGGGCATGAACTACTCCTTGGTCGATGTGTTCGACCGGAGCGTTCCTCGAGTTGAGAGCCACACGGACGAACGATTGGGCGCTTAACAGCGTCCGATGTTCGTCGTGGGGATCTCGAGCACGAAGCCAAAGACCAGAGCTTTCGTTACCGAAAGGAGTTGGGCTTACCGAACCAACCCTGCCTTTTCCGACAGCGGCGATATAGCGATGTGGCGATTGGTCTGCAACAGGCACGGCGGCGGCAAAGGGCAACGCCATCGATTAGGGGCCAACTAGCCCGCGGCCAGCCATTTGCGCGACTGGGCGAAGGCCTTGAAGGCCTTGGCCTCCATCGGGCGGCCAAAAAGGTAGCCCTGCAAGATATCGCAGCCAAGTTCCTTGAGGATACGCGCGTGCTCCATCGTCTCGACGCCCTCGGCGACCACTTCGATGCCGAGGGATTTGCCGATCTCGATGATCGACGCCACCAGGTGCCGTTGCGCCATTGAGCCGGTGATGGGTGTGATCAGTTGGCGGTCGATCTTGAGGCGACGCGGCCGCAGCTTAAGCAGCGACACGATCGAGGCATGGCCGGTGCCGAAATCATCGATCTCGATGTCTATGCCGAGTTCCTTGATGTGGTCGATATTCCAAGTGACCAGATCATCGTTTTCATCGAGGAAGATGGACTCCACCAGCTCGAACGACACGGTTCCCGCCTTGATGGCCAGCTTGCGCAGGCCCTCGATCAGGTCCTTGTCCTCCAGGCGCGTGGCCGAGACGTTGACCGATACGCGCGGGATGTTGAGATGACTGCGCGACCAACGCTCGAAATTCTCCAGCGCGTGTTCGAGGACGATGCGGTCGATCAGCGCCACGACGTTGAGTTCTTCGGCCACCTTGAGGTAGGCATCGGGAGCCAGGATGCCCCGTCGCGGATGCTTCCAGCGCGACAGCGCCTCGACGCCGACGATCTCGAGCGTCCTGGCGTCGAACTGCGGCTGATAGTAGGCGATGAATTCGTGCCGCTCCAGCCCGCCGAGAATCTCGTCGGCGATCTGCTTGGTCCGCACGATCTCGCTCTGCAATTCCTCGTTGAAGAATTCGAAGCGGTTGCGGCCACGGCTTTTCGCCCGATAAAGCGCGAGATCGGCGTTGACCAGCAACTGCTTCACGTCGACGCCGCTGTTGGCGGCAATGCCGATGCTGACCCCGAAACGGCACGGATGGCCGCGATAATCGACAGGCTGGCGCATCTCCTCGATGATCCGGTCGGCAAGTGCCGAGAGCTCGTCGTCATCAAGCCCATGGCTGACCAAAACGAACTCGTCGCCGCCGATGCGCGCAACGAAATCGTCACGGCTGGCATTGGCCTTGATGACCCTGGAGGCATGCATCAGCATGGCATCGCCCGCGGCGTGGCCGAGCGTGTCGTTGATCTGCTTGAAGCGATCGAGGTCCAGGTGCAGCAGTGCCGTGCGCCGGTCCGGTTCGCCGTTTTCGGCCAGCAGTTCATCGAGATAGCGGCGGTTGGGAAGGCCGGTCAGCGAATCGTGCAGCGCCGCATACTCGATATGTGCCTTGGCGAGATTGAGCTCGGCGTTCTTCGATTCCGTCAACTGGCGCTCGCGAATGAGGTTTTCGTTGAGCAGCACGTCGCTGGTCACGTCCCATTCGGCACCGATCAGCTTGGGTGTGCCGCCGATGTCCTGGAAGTAGGTTGCGCGCGTGCGCACATGGCGAACGGTGCCGTCGGGGCGCAGGAGCCGGTATTGTGAGGAGTAGGGGCCTTTACTGGCCGAGGCCGAATCAAAGTCCTGTCTGGCCCGCCCGAGATCGTCAGGATGGATCGTCTGCGCCCAGTCATCATAGCCGCGCGGCTTGCCGTCGGCTGATTTGCCGTAGATTTCGTTGACGCGGTCATCCCACACCATTTCATTGGTGGTGAGGTCGTGTTCCCAAACGCCGATACCAGAGGCTTCAAGCGCCAGCTCCAGGCGTCCGGACAGGCGCCTCAGCTCGGCGTAGTTCTTCTGCCTTTCGCCGAATAGCCGGCCGGCCACCATGATCGGCAGCACCACCAATGCGCCGGCGAGCAGCATAAGCGACCGCAAGGTCCACTCGTTCTTCGGAGCCGTCGGCCAGCCGCCCTTGGGAATGGCCGAAATCTGCCAGGAGCCTGACGGCAGCTGCACATCGGCCGATACGGGATTTCCGGCGATGACATGGTCGCCGCCGAAAAAGCGTTCGCCGCCGCCGCCCAGCGCATCCTTGCCCGTGAGCGCGACATCGATGCTTAGATCCCGATCGGTCAGCCCGCTCGCCGCGTACAGGCGGTCGACATCGACCACCGCCGAGACGATGCCCCAGAAACGGTCGCCGCCGCCGGCAGTCGGCACAAAGACCGGAATGCGGCCGATGAAGCCGCGCCCGCCCTGGGCAAGGTCGACCGGGCCGGCAAACACCAGCACCCGCTGGTCGCGCGCCCGGAGCGCTGCCGTGCGCTGCGCTTCGTTCTTGCGGTAATCGAGCCCGATCGCCTTCTCGTTGCCCTGCATCGGATACATCAACGAGATGACGAGGTCGGGCGCGCCGGCAATGTTGCGCAATTGCGATTTCTGTTCGAACAGATTGCGGGCAAGCGAGGCAAATCTTTGCTGGCCCATATAGGGTTCGGTATCGATGGCCGAAACCAACCCCTGCACAAGCTGAAGATTGCCGTTTATATTGCCTTCGAGCTTGGCGCGAATGATGTTGACCTTGGCCAGCACGTCGGCACGGGCCAGTTGATCGGAGACCCTTCTGTTCTGCTGGTCGGCAACGACGGCGCAGACCAGAAGCACGACAAAAGCGATCGCCGCCGGCAAGTTGGCGGTAGAAAAAATGGCCCGGCTCGCGCGGCCAAGACTGAATCTTGTTGTGGTCAATTCGACCCGGATAGCTGTCCTGAACAATAGCTCATCGATCCAGCCTAGTAGCAAACGCTTAAATTTGCCCTTCCATGCTGACAGGAAGTTTCAGCATTAGCCCATGTAGGGCATTTCAACTTGCCGGCGGAGCGGTGCCTAAACGACCGGCGTCGCCGGTGCTTCTGCGCGTGTCAGGACCAGATACCCGACGAAGCGCCTATGTGGGTGCTGGCTTTGCCGAGCATTATTCGGGTGGCTTTGCATGAACTACTCTTGGGCGATGGTCGACCAGCGCCGCACGGACGAACGATTGGGCGCTTGACAGCGTCCGATGTTCGTCGTGGGGATCTCGTGCACGAAGCCAAAGACCAGAGCTTTTGCCTGCGAAAGGACTTCGTAGTGAAAGGAGTTGGGCTTACCAAACCAACTCTGCCCTTTCCGAGAGCGGCTCTATAAGGTCGTGGCGATTGGTCTGCAGCAACAGGGTAAATCCATGGTTTTCTGGATAGCGAGCGTGGCTGGACTGGCGATCGCCTATCTCTTCGGCTCCGTGCCCACCGGCTATCTGGCGGGGAAACTGCTCACGGGCATCGATATCCGCGAGCATGGCTCCAGATCAACCGGCGCAACCAACGTGTTGCGAACGCTGGGAAAAGGGCCTGCCTTGGTGGTGCTGCTGGTCGATGTGTTGAAAGGCGTGGCGGCGATCGTCTTTATCCGCTGGCTCTATGCGTTGCCGTTCCTCACGCCGCCGGCAGGGCTTGATCTGCAAAGCTTCGTACCATGGGCCGTCTGCATGGCCGGACTTGCCGTGTTGCTGGGGCATGGCCGTTCGGTCTGGCTGAATTTCACCGGCGGCAAATCCGCCGCGACGGGGCTGGGCGTGCTCCTGGCGCTTTCCTGGCCGATCGGTCTGGGTGCGGCAGCGGTTTTCTGCGCCGTTCTGGCACTTTCCAGGATTGTTTCCCTGAGTTCGATGCTGGCAGCGTTGACGGCGATCGTTTTCGTCCTTGGCATGGAGCAACCGCTGCCCTACCGGCTGCTGGTGATTGCTGGCGGCCTCTACGTGATCGCACGCCATCGCGCCAACATCCGGCGACTGCTGGCCGGAACGGAGCCGCGCCTTGGGCAAGGTAGCTCGGACAAGAAAACGGAACTGCAGATCTAGATCGTCGCTCACACAAACACGATAGGATTTTTCTCGCGCCGTGCGATGTCGATCAATTCCGATAGTCCGTCGGCAAATTCCCGAACCCATGCGTCGGGGTTGGATTCGATGAGCCGCAATTCTTTTTCGAGTTCGCCAAAGCTCGGCTCCTCGATCGTGTCTCCCATATGACTACCGGAATAAAGCACAAGCCGTTCCAAAGCCGATCCTTTGCCGATATGGCCGGCGATCGACTCTCGAAGGTCGCCGACATGCGAGATGTTTCCGATGCGCCACGCACGAGCCCTAAGCGCGTCGAGCGCGAGATCCACGTTCTCGGGATGGATTACCTCGCATTCACCCGATATCGGCTCTCGTTGAAAGCGATAGCCGGGAAATTCCCGCTCCATCGCCGAGACACTTTTGAAAACGGCGGCGTCGAGACCCATGTCGATCCTCCTTGTAAGCCCAAGCCAAATGGGCGGGCAGCGTTACTCCGGCAAGCCCGCCAGTCGCATGGCGTCGGTCACCTCACCGACAATCTCAGGCGCAAGTCCAACGGCGGCAGACCACCGGCCAATCGTAAAATGCGGGTCGAGCGCCATGAGCCGCGCGGCCGACGCCTTTGCTTCCTCGATCCGCCCGAGCCGGGCAAGCGGTGCGGCCAGCCATCCGTGCAGGATGCTGAAGCCGGGGTTCATCTCCACCGCCCGCCGGCCTGCCGCTATGGCCTGCTCATGCCGGCCGGCGAGAAAATTGCCGAAGCCGATCATGCCTTGCGGCACGCAGTTCATGGCGTCCAGCGGGTTCAGCCGCAACGCCTGCTCGCCCCAGTCGATGGCGCGTGTCGCGTCGCCGCCATAGGCAACCGGAACGCAGCCGAAGGCGTAGACGAAGGCACAGGAGGCACTGAGTGCTAGAGCCTGCGAAAACGCCTCGTCGGCGAGTTTGCGGTCATGCTCGACCAGGCCGATGGTGAAGCCGGCGAGCGCCAGCGCCATGGCGTCGCCCGAACCGTGCTCGATCGCCGCATGGGCATGGCGCGATGCCTTCTCGCTGTGCTGCGCCAGCATGCCGCCGCGGATGAAAAGGGTTTGATGCGCCCAGGCGGCAAAGCCATGGACGAGCGCATAGCTCGGCTCGATGGCCAGCCCCTGCTCAAGCAGCGGCAGGCCCTTGGCGGCACCTTGCGGCATGAAGGTGTAGACGTCAGGCAGCGCGCGCAGGAAAAGATCGTAGGCGTCGAGACTGTCGGGCCGCCGTCGCTTGACGCGTTCGATCTCGGCCCGGCGCAGATTGGGCTCGATTGCCGCGACCACGCTGATGGTGATCTCGTCCTGCAGCGCGAACACGTCGGTCAGCTCGCGGTCGTAGCGTTCGGCCCACAGATGGCTGCCGTCCTCGGCGTCGATCAACTGGCCGGTGATGCGCACGCGGCTGCCCACCTTGCGCACTGAGCCTTCCAGCACGTAGCGCACGCCGAGTTCGCGCCCGACCTGCTTCACGTCGACGGCGCGGCCCTTGTAGGTGAAGGAGGAGTTGCGGGCGATGACGAACAGCCAGCGGATGCGCGACAGGCCGGTGATGATGTCCTCGACCATGCCGTCGGCAAAATAGTCCTGATCCGCATCGCCGCTCAGGTTGACGAAGGGCAGCACGGCGATGGAGGGGCGAGCGGGAATGCCGAGACCAGGCTTCGCCTGTTCCACCGGCGCCTCGGCGGCGGCTTTCTCGCGCACGGTGCCGACGAAGCGAAAGCCCCGGCGCGGGACGGTGCGCACGAGGCGCTGTTGCTCGCCATTATCTTGAAGGGCGCTACGGGCGGCGTTGACACGGCTGGCCAGCGTCGCGTCAGAGACGATGCGTCCCTGCCAGACCGCATCGACCAGATCGTCCTTGCTGACCACCCGCTCGCGATTGCCGATCAGATATTGCAGCAAGTCGAACACCTGCGGCTCGACAGCGATCAGGTCGTTGCCGCGACGCAATTCGCGCCGGTCGCCGTCCAGGGCGAAATCCTCGAAAAGATACGGCAAATTGCTGGCTCCAGGCGCGTGGAAGATTGCGACTCGAGCACCTTAGCCGCGTGGTGGCCGCAAAATCAAAGCCATCTCAAGGGAAAATCAAGCGGTCCTGAAGGCCGCCTCAAAGCGGGCGCGGCGGCTGCGGCGCATAGTCCTCCTGCAACCAACGCAGACAACACTTTGAAAAAGGAGAACTCAAATGTCGAACACTGCAGCAAATTCCGTCGTCCTCGTTCATGGCGGCTTCGTCGATGGCTCCGGCTGGGAAGGCGTCTACCACCAGCTCAAGAAGGACGGCTATGACGTCACCATCGTCCAGAACCCGACCACCTCGCTCGCCGACGATGTCGCGGTGACCAAGCGCGCCATCGCAGAGGCGAAGGGCGATGTCATCCTGGTCGGCCATTCCTATGGTGGTGTCGTGGTGTCGGAAGCGGGCACCGATCCCAAGGTGGCTGCCGTCGTCTATATCGCGGCCTTCGCGGCGGATGCCGGCGAGTCGGTCTCGACCCTGATCGCCAACCCGCCTCCCGGCGCATCCGTGCCGCCGATCCTGCCGCCCGTCGACGGCTTCCTGATGCTCGACAAGGCCAAGTTCGCCGCTTCCTTCGCCGCCGATGTGCGTCCCTCGCTCGCTGCCTTCATGGCGGATTCGCAGGTTCCGTGGGGCATCGCCGCGCTCGAAGGCAAGGTCACCAAGCCGGCCTGGCGCGTGAAGCCGAGCTGGTATCTCGTCGCCACCGACGACCACATGATCCCGCCGCCGGCACAGCGTCAGATGGCGACCCGGGCCGGAGCGACGACGGTCGAAGTGCCCGGCAGCCACGCGGTCTACGTCTCCGATCCCTCGGCCGTCGCCAAGATCATCGAACAGGCGGCTGCCGGCGTCGGCAAGAAGTGAAGCTGCATGATCGAGATGAAAAGCCCGGGCACTTGGCGCCCGGGTTTTTCTCGTTCACCCGCGCCCGGATTACGGCGTGGTGCGCCTGATATTCATCTCAAGGTCGTCAATCTCATCTCCGACATCTGGCGGCCGCTCCTGAGGAGCGCGGGCCTGGTGACTGTGCCAAACCATACCATCGGTGATAACAGGCTCCTGCTCAGGCGAGGGACGGTTCCGGAAACACAATGGCAAGGCGGTTTGCGTTTCTCCTGGTGCGCGACTTCACCCTGTCGCCGCTGTCGCTGTTCATCGACACGCTGCGGCTGGCGGGCGATGAGGGCGACCGCAGCCGCAGGATCGAGTTCGACTGGGAGATCGTCGGCGAACGCGGCCTGCCGATCCGGGCAAGCTGCGGCGTCGAATTGCTGCCGACCAAAGGGATTGGCAATCCCGAGGATTTCGACAATGTCGTTGTGGTCGGCGGCCTGCTCGACACCAACCGCAGCCTGAGCTCCGACAAGGAGGCCTTCCTGTTGCGCGCGGCCGAGAAGGGCGTGCCGCTGACGGCGCTCTGCACGGGAAGCTTCGTTTTGGCGCGCTACGGCCTGCTCGATGGCTATAGCGCCGCCGTCAGCTGGTTCCACATCAAGGATTTTCGCAGCCAGTTCCCTGATGTGAATGCCCATGCCGACAGCCTGTTTTCCGTCGACCGGGGCCGCTCGACCTGCGCTGGCGGCACGGGTGCGGCCGACCTTGCCGGCCATTTCGTGTCCCAGTTCATCGGCCGGAAGGCGGCGGAAAAGGCGGCCAAGATCCTGGTGCTCGACCGCATCAGAAGCAGCCGCGACGTGCAGCCCGTCGGCGACCTGTTTCCAGCGGCGTCGAGCCGCGCGGTGAAGCGCGCCTTGCTTTTGATGGAGAGCAATCTGCAGGAGACGCTGCCGGTCAGCGAGATCGCGGACCGCCTGAATTGCTCACGGCGCCAGCTCGAGCGGCTTTTCGGCACCGAGCTCGGCATCGGCCCGATGGCCTGTTATCTCGCGCTGCGGGTGCATCATGCCAAGTCGCTGCTGGAAGGCAGCGACCTGCAGATCGGCGACATTGCCTATCGCTGCGGCTTCACCAATGCCGGCCATTTCAGCCGCGTGTTCCGCCAGCAGACCGGCATCACGCCCACCCATCTCAGGCATCCCAACCGCATGGCCGCGGGCGCGGCGGGGTAATTGCGTTCGAAGACGCGCCGCCTCAGCGTCGGCCGCGCCGTGCCAACTCTTGGGCGACATGCATCACGAAATCCGCTGACCGTCCTCGTCGAGCAGAACGCAGCCATCGGGATCGAATCCAAGATCGATCGCCTCGCCTTCGCGAAGGACGCGACCACTGATCGGCGCGTTGGCGCGGATGCTGGTCTTGCCGCCAATGTCGATCTCGTAGATTGCACTACCCCCCAGATACGAGGCAGAGACGACCCGGCCAGACAGAAGGTTGGCGCTCGCCCCCGCGCCGACCGACAATTTCTGCGGCCGCACCACGACAGTGACCTTGCTGCCGCTCGCTAGCGGCCTCGGACAGGCCACGTTGATCGTCTGGCCCGTGGCAAGCACCACCGCCGTTCCTTGGCCGGATCCGCTCACGGTCCCGGCAAGCATGTTGGCCTTGCCGAGGAAGTCGGCGACGAAGGCCGTGGCAGGTCGCTCGTAGACTTCCTGCGGGGTTCCGATCTGCTCGACAGCGCCTGCGTTCATCACCACGATGCGATCCGACATGGAGAGCGCTTCCTCCTGGTCGTGCGTGACGAAGATAGCGGTGATGCCGGTTTCCTTCTGGATCTTCTTGATCTCGACGCGCATCTCCTCGCGCATGTTCGCGTCCAGCGCCGATAGCGGCTCGTCGAGCAGCAGCACCTGCGGCTCGAAGACGATGGCGCGGGCAAGCGCGATGCGCTGCTGCTGCCCGCCCGACAGTTGCGAGGGCAGCTTCTTCTCGCTGCCCGGCAGCCGCACCATTTCGAGCGCCTGGCCGACCTTGCGCACGATCTCGGGCTTCGGCACGTTGCGATACTTCAGGCCGAAAGCGACATTGTCGAAGACGTTCTTGTGTGGGAACAGTGCGTAGCTCTGGAAGACCAGCCCGATGTTGCGCTTGTAGATCGGCACGTCGTCGACCCGACGCCCGTCGATCATGATCTGGCCGCCCGAAATGTCGACCAGGCCGGCGATGGAGCGCAGGATCGTGGTCTTGCCGCAGCCCGAAGGCCCGAGCAAGGTGACGAAGCTGCCCTTGGCGATCGAGAGCGAGAAATCGCGCACGGCGACGAACTTGCCATAGGCAATGTCGATGTCGCGGAACTCGACCGCCGGGCTGTTCGGCTCCGCGGCCGCGCTCAAGCCTGCTGCCCCGGCCGAGGCCGGCCGGGGATTGGATGTCGTGGCCCGGCTGTCAGGCACCTTTCGAGATCCTGTTCCACTGCTTGGTCCAGGCGTCCTCGTTGGTCGCCCAGTAGACCGGGTCGGCGAAGGTCAGCGCCTTCATCGTGCCCGTTTTGTCGAAGGCCGGCAGCTTCTCGATCTTCTCGGTGAGCTTGACCTTTGTCGGGTCGAGCGACGGCGGATAGCTCTGGCCCTCGGCCACCGCGATGGCGGTCGCCGGGTCGAGCATGAAGTTGATCAGCTCCTCGCACTCGGCCATGGGCGAGCCTTTCAGGATCAGCATGTCCTCCATCCAGGCATAGGAACCGGCAGGATCGAGATAGCCGATCGGCGCGCCCTGGTCCTGCAAGGCGGCGACGCGGCCCGACCATGCGTCCGTCACCACGATCTCGCCCTTGGAAAGCAGGTCCATCAGCTCCGCGCCGGAGCTCCAGAATTTTTTGCGAGGTCGCGCGTCTCGCGCACCTTGGCCCAGATCGCGTCCATGTCCTTGAGGTTGTTGGGGTCCTGTCCGGTGGCAAGCGCGGCGTACCAGACGCGCGTGGTCATGTCGTCATAGCCGCCGACCTTGCCCGCATATTTCTTGTCGAGCAGCAGTGCCGCACCCTTTTCCTTGGCTTCCTCGGGAGAGATCACCTTGGTGTTGTAGGCGATGCCTGTCGTGCCGTAGTCGTAAGGCACGGCCGAGAGTTTCGGCGTCAGCTTGCGGAACGGATCGATCATCGGCTGCAGCACATTGGCCATGTTGGGAATGTTGGCCTCGTTGATCTCCGAGGTCAGGCCGCCGTTCACATATTTGATGTAGTAGTTGACGCCGGAGGAATGGATGACCTGGTAGTCGCCGGGCTTGGCGGTCTTGATCTTGGTGATGATCTCGTCCTCGTCGCCGAACGTGCCCTGGACCACCTTGATCTTGGTCTTGGCCGTGTAGGGCTGGAAGGCATATTTGTCGATCGCATCCTGCACCGTGCCGCCCCAGCCGTCGAAGCGAACCTCTTCGACCGCGGCGAGCGCTTGCCGCATCCAAGGCATGTCGAGCCCCGCTGCGGCCGCGGCGGCGGCGCTCAGCGTCAGGAAAGTGCGGCGGCTCACACCGCCGTTGAGATACCGATCGTGCAGCCTTTCAAGCCGCTTTCCATTGGACAGTTTCATCGTGCTTCCTCCTTGGGTTGGCCGCGTCTTTTCAATCTGGTCAGGCTTTGCAGGATCAGGCCGCCGAGCAGCGGTATGCCGACGGTCACCAGGATCATCACGGTGCCGAGCGCGTTGATCTCCGGGCTGATCGATATCTTGAGCATCGAAAGGATCTGGGTGGGCATGGTCTCCACTCCAGCCGGCCGCCAGAACAAGCTGGCCGAGGTGTTGTCGAAGGAGATGGTGAAGGCGAGCAAGGCGCCGCCCACCACAGCTGGTATCAGCAGCGGCAGCGTGATCTCGCGGAAGGACGAGAAGCGCGAGGCGCCGAGCGAGAGCGCCGCCTCCTCATAGACGCGCCGGATACCGACCATGCGCGCCTGGGTGATCAGCACAACGTAGGGTACGGCGAGCAGGATATGGCCGAGCACCAGCAACAGCATGGTCCTCGGCTGGTCGATCGCCTTGATCAGCACCAGCAGGCCGACGCCGAGGATGGTCTCTGGTACCAGCGCCGGCAGGATCACCAGCGTGCTCAGCGCCTGCTTGCCGCGAAATTCGAAGCGCACCAGCGCGAATGCCGTGACGACGCCTACCGCCGTGGTGACGGCGGCGGTGACCAGCGCGATCCATAGCGAGGTGCGGAAGGCGGTCAGCACCTGCTCGTTGGCCATCAGCTTGCCGTACCATTGCAGGCTGAAGCCGGTCATCGGGAAGCCGCCGAACATCGAGGCATTGAAGGACAGGATCACCGTTGCCACGATCGGCGCGAACATGAAGATATAGACGCAGAGCGTGACGAAGCCGGTCAGCCGCCAGGCCCATCTTCCTTCCTGCTTGCGCCTGGCTTTCATCCACCAAGTCCTTTGACGATCTGCGACATGCCCATGTAGCGGGTGTAGGCGGCGGCGAAGAAGCCGAGCACGACGAACAGCACGATCGAAAGCGTGGCGCCCATCGGCCAGTTCAGCTCGCCCATGATGGTGTCATAGATCAGATTTCCGAACAGCGCGTCGCGGCCGGAGCCCAGCAGCTGCGGCGTCACATAGCTGCCGGCGGCCAGCACGAAGCAGAGCAGCAGGCCTGCCGCCAGGCCGGGCAGGGACAGCGGCAGTGTGACCTCACGGAACGCCTGCGCGCTGGTGCAGCCCATCGAGCGGGCCGCTGAAATCAACGTGCGGTCGATGCCCTCGAGGCTGACATAGACGTTGAGGATCATGTAGGGCAGCAAGAAGTGCAGCATGCCGAGGATCACCGCGCCCTCATTGTAAAGCATCGGCAGCGGCTCGTTGATGATGCCCAGTTTCAGCAGCGCGACGTTGATGACGCCCTGTTCACCCAGAATGTTGATCCAGGAAAAGGTGCGGATGGTGAAGCTGATCCAGAACGGCACGATGAGCAGAAGCAGCAGCAGCCATTTGTGCTTGAAGGTCGTGGCCCAGATGAAATAGGCCGGGAAATAGCCGAGCACCCCGCAGAGCACCGCCGTCATGGCGCCGACCCTCAGCGTCTTCAGGAGGAAGCCGGAATAATAGCTGTCGGTCAGGAATTCGTGCCAGTTCGCCGTCGTCAGCGAACTGGTTTCCACCCCGGCGGTGACGAAGGTGAAGAAGGTGTAGGCGGCCATCACCGCGATCGGCAGCACCAGGAAGAAGATCAGCAGCAAGAACACCGGCGCGACGAGCATCCAGGCCAGCCGTGGATCATACAATGTCCATCGTCGTTTCATGAGCACCCGGTGCGCTCGCTTTGAAGCGCCTGTTTTGTTCCCGGGGCCAAGATTGGGTGATTGGAGGCCTGATGTCTACAGTCGGCGATTGAGCCAGTGTCGGGGACGGTCGGTCGGCGCTGCCTTAGCCCTTCGAAATGCCGCGCGCGATCAGCCGTGCCAGACGCTGCGAAAACGCCCTGGCGTCCGCCGGTTTGTCGCCGTCGAGCACGCGCGCCTCGTCGTAGAGGAGGTGGGCCGCGTCGTCCTTGAAGGCCTGGTCTTCTTCGCCAAGGCCGGCCAGCGCCAGCACGCGCTCGTGCCTTGGGTTGATCTCGAGGATGGGCTTGGCTGCCTTGTCGAGACGGCCGGCGGCGTTCATCAGCCGCTCGAACTGCCGGTCGGGGCCGTGTTCGGGCGCGACGAGGCAGACAGCACTTTCGGTCAGGCGATCGGAAGCCTTCACGTCCGAGACGGCATCGCCGAGCGCGGACTTGACGAAAGCCAGGAAGCTGTCGACTTCCGGCGTCGCCGTCACATCCGGCTTCTTGGCCTCGTCGAGCAGCGGAATGTCGGAAAGCTCCGCCACGCCCTGCGTTACCGACTTGAACGGCTTGCCGTCGAAGTCCGGCGCCATCGTCACCCAGAAACTGTCGACCGGATCGGTCAAGAGTAGCACCTCGATGCCGCGCGCCTTGAAACCTTCGAGCTGCGGCGAGGCTTCGAGCCGGGCGCGGTCGTCGCCAGCCATGAAGAAGATCGCCTTCTGGCCTTCCTTCATCGCGGCGACATAGTCGGCAAGGCCGCGCCAGCCTTCGCCGGATGTGGTCGAGTGGAAGCGGGCGAGCTTCAGCAATTGTTCGCGCCGCTCGTGGTCCTCGTAGAGCCCTTCCTTGAGGACGACGCCGAAATTCTCCCAGATCTTCGCGTAGGCTTCGGCGTCGTTCTCGGCCAGCTTGACGAGGTCGCCGAGCACGCGGTTGGTCAGGCCCTTGCGGATCGAGGCGAGCAGCGGGCTTTCCTGGATCATTTCGCGCGAGACATTGAGCGGCAGGTCGGCGGAATCGACCAGGCCGCGCACGAAGCGCAGATAACGCGGCAGAAGATCGGCCTCGTCGGTGATGAAGACGCGGCGCACATAGAGCTTCATGCGGCCCTTGCGGTCCTGGTCGAAGAGATCGAACGGACGCGAGCCGGGCACGAAGGCAAGCACTGAGTATTCCTGCCGGCCCTCGGCGCGGAAATGGATGGTGGCCGCCGGCTCGTCATACTGGCCGGCAACGCCGCGGTAGAAGTCGGTGTATTCCTCGGGCGTGATCTCGCTCTTCGGCCGGACCCAGAGTGCGGTGCCGTCGGCAATGTCGCGCGCCTCCGCGCCGGGTTTTTCGATGAGCGTGATCGGCACCGGCACATGGCCCGACTGCGACTTGGCCAGTTGCTCGAGCCGGTAGGATCCGGTGTAGGAGACGGCGTCGTCCATCAGATGCAGCACGACGCGTGTGCCGCGCCTGGGTGCCGCGTCGAGCGGGGCGGGCGCGATCTCGTAGGAACCCTTGCCGTCCGACGACCAGCGCCAGGCCTCCTCGCCTCCCGCCTGCCGGCTGATGACGTCGACCCGGTCGGCGACCATGAAAGCGGAATAGAAGCCGACGCCGAACTGGCCGATGAGCTGCGTGTCTTCTGAGCCTGCGCCGACGCGCTCGATGAAGGCGCGCGTGCCAGAGCGGGCGATGGTGCCCAGCGCCTCGGCCATATCGTCGCGGCTCATGCCGATGCCGTTGTCCTCGACGGTGATCTCCTTGTTGTCCGCGTCAGCCGATATCGAGATGCGCGGCTTGGGGTCGTCGCCCAGCAATTCCGGATGGCTGACGGCCTCGAAGCGCAGCTTTTCGCAGGCGTCGGCGGCGTTGGAAATCAGTTCGCGCAGGAAGACGTCCTTATCGGAATAGACCGAGTGCACCATCATGTGCAGCAGCCGCGAGACATCCGCCTCGAACGCCCTGGTTTCCGTCGCTTTCGTATCCGTCGTCATTCCAATTTTCCCACGCTGTTCATCCGCCCACCGCGCCGAAGTGCGTGCGGGACTTCCTTTCAACCATTTTTAGCGGTGCTGGCAACTGCGTTTAAGCAAGCCAGCGCGCCGACGATATGGCGGTGGGATGGGAGGGCGACAAGAGGGTGCCGGCGGTGAAACCGCCGATCTCCCCCCTCGTGGGGGAGATGCCCGGCAGGGCAGAGGGGGGCGCAAAGGATCTCGGCTTCGCCAATTTGGCTAAGCGGTGCGCGTCCTTTTAAGACGACAGCAATCCAACGCTAGGAGATGTCGGCGGGCCAGCGCCCCCCTCTGGCCTGCCGGCCATCTCCCCCACAGGTGGGGAGATTGGCAGCGTCGCCGCCGCACCCGCCTTTCGCGCCTACTTCCTCGCCATCTTGTCTGCCAGCGCCTGCGCCTGGGCGAGGAGCGCCGGAAAGGCAGCATCCGCCGGCAGGCTCTTGCCCAGGCAGGCGCGGAAGTCGTTGTCGCCTTTCGTCCAGGCGGCGTTGGCGGCGTCGGATGTGTTTTCGTCGCTGTCGTCGGTGGCTTGCTTGACGAGTTTCTGGGCGGCGGCGTCGGCAGCAGTCCAGACGGCGTCGCAGGCCGCGATCTTGGGGACGGGCGGTGTCGCGGGCGCTTCGGCGATCAGCACGCTGTTGCCCTTGACGACCGTAACGACGACCTCCTGGTCGTAGTTCGGCCCGACATCCTGCGCCCAGCCACCGAGCCGCGCGATCGCCATGTCGGCGCCGTCGGGTGTCTTCAGCGCAAAGTCGAGCGTGCCGGTGAAGGCGGCGTCGCTGCCGATGGCCTGGGTGTAGAACGCATCGAGCTTCAGCGCCGCGTCGAAACTGGTGGGCAGTTTGAGATCGGCGTCCGTCTCGGCGGCGCGCGACTGCAGCCAGCGCTCGACCAGCCCGCGTGTCGAAGCCACGATGCTCGGGCCATCCTCGGTGCCATGGCGCAGCCCGTCCAGCATGCCGAAGCCGACGTCGGAGGAACTGAGGCTTTCGATATTGATTGTGCCGGCCGCCGGAAAATCCTTGACCGTGAAGGGACCGAGCAGGGTGGTGAGACGCTTTTCGAGATCGGCGCGCGCCTTTTCATTGGCCGCATCGAGCGTTTCCACCGGGGTGTTGGCGCTGTCCATCGCCGCGATCTCGGCAATCGCCTTGTCGCGCGCGGCGATATAGTCGTCCTCGGGTGTGGCCGCGAAAGCCGCACTGCTCGCAAGAGCAAACATGACCGTCCAGACCAACCGCATGACAGAACCTTTCTTCGTGGCGATCAACAGGCAAGGCAGCCATCGGGCAGCTTTGCGGCGATTGCGCGGCAGGAACCGCCGAGGCGAAACATCTTGATCGGGCAGGGATGGCAAGCGCTGCCATTAACCATCAGTTAACTATCCGTTCGCCTTTGAATCAAATTTGGCGGATATTGTTCTTGGCCAAACGAGGCTGCTCGAGGGACCCGGAGAAGACAGTAATTTTTAGACTGGCGCGCGGCTTTCGGGAGCACGCGGCAGGTTAACTTTAAAAAAGAAGCGACGGACCACCGTCGCCTTGCGGGGAGGCGTCAGCATCATTTTGATGTGGAGCGCCAGAATGAAGATCGAAGATGCGGTTACTGCTGCAACAGCCGAGGCCAGCACTCTGTTGTCGTGCCTGGGCCAGCCAGTCGTCGCCTACCACGTCACTGCAATCATGCGAGAGGCCGACCTGGAGCACGCCAGGCAGATGCAACTCGCCCTGATGCGGCGAAGCGTCGAGGCGCTCGTCGATGACGGGCTGGAGGATGTGGCCGCGGAGCGTTTTGCGGCGCAGTTTGATGGACGGGTTGGTTTGGCCTGGAGGTTGCTGCACGCAGCGGATGGTGTTGCGCACTGATCTCGGCCAAACCGTCCCCTAACAACGAGACATTGATCTCAGCCGGCGCCCAGCATGGCGCGCCGACAGCCCTCTGGCAGTGGGCATATGTGGCTTTGTCAACCCGGCCTCTCGGCACAAAAAAAGCCCGCCGGAGGCCGGCGGGCCATTGGCCTCACAATGCGTGAGACGGTCAGAAGTTGGTCGTCAGTCTCAGGAACGCTCCGTGATAGACACGGGTCGTATCGGCCCCTCCGCCCGGTTTCGTGAAATCGATTCCAGGCAGGGCGTCGAAATACGCGTCCGCTCGGTACCCCACCGCCACCTTGGTGGTTTCCGTGAAATTGTACGTCAACGCCAATGACGCATCGAGGTTGAACACGCCCTTTTTGTCGGACTGGGTGATCGTCTCACCGTCTTCGAGCGCAAATGTCCGGTCGCGCTTGAGAGCGAACAGGTATGCGGCGCCCGCGCCATAGTCGACGCCCCACTGGCCCGATATGGGCATGCTGCCTTCGACCGCGATGCGTGGGCCGAGGCCTTGGAAGCGGCTTTTCAGAGATGCGTTGTCGGTAGACGTCAGCGATCCCAGGCCGGAATCGGTGTAAGCAACACCTGGACCGCTTATCTTCTCGCTCAGGTCGGCGTAGCGCAGCCCAAGCTTGACCTGAGCCTGTCCGGATCCGATGCCGAGGTCGCGGCCCACCGCGAAATCGGCAACGAAATGCGATGAGCGCACATGGACGGTTCCGGCACGCGCGTCCGTGGTGTCAAATGAGGTGTTGGGTCCGCTTGTGCCGTCTCCCGGCGGTCGCGCAAAGGTGACGACTTCAGTCGCGTCGTGGTTCTTGTTGCGCTTGTTCCAGCCGTAGCGGAAGGCTGCGCTGACATGCCAGGCTTCATTGATGCGGTAGTCGAGACCCGCTGCCACTTCACCGCCGGCTCCCGCGAAGGGAGAGAAGAAGTCAGGGAGAGGCGTGTTCGGGTACAACCGGTCACCACCCGCCCAGTTCACCCCACCTTCGATGAAGACCGTCAGCGGCAACGAAGCCGCAACCGGAAGCGAGGTATCGGCGAGATCGGCGGCGCGCGCCGCCGGCGCCAAGGCCGCCAACGCAATGGACGAAACGCCCAGAAGCAGTACTCTTCTCAGATGCATCATAATTCCCCAGCCCAATTCATTCCGCAACGTCACATGCACCCGGGCCGGTTAAGGTTTCAACTCACGCGGATGTTATTAAATTAGAATTCTCGTATCTGTTGCAAAAATGCCAGAGACGCTATCAGCGACGGCAAGGCGGTAAGGAGGCCAGTTTGTCCCATCAATCCGGAATAGTTTGGCTGGCGTCATACCCGAAGTCCGGCAACACCTGGACGCGGCATTTCCTTCACAGTCTCCTGAGGGTCTTGCATGGCGAGGCTGGCGCGCAGTCTATCAACAAGATGGGGCGCTTCTCCAGCGGCGAGGCCGGGAGATGGCGCTATTCCGTCCTGGCCGGGCGGGAAATAACCAAGGACGACGTAGAGCTGATCCCGACGCTGCGTCCCAAAGTGCAGGTCAAGCTCGCTGACGAGGCGGGTGGCGTCGCCTTTATCAAGACGCACAATGCCTTGCTGATGGACGAGGGACAGCCAGTCATCAGTCCCGCCGCGACCGCCGGCGCCGTTTACATCGTCAGGAACCCGCTCGATGTGGTCATCTCATTGTCGCACCATCGCGGCAGGCCCATCGATGAGACAATCGATTTCATGGCCTGTGAAGGCATGCGCACGACGATCAGCGAAAAGCAGGTGTATGAAATCTGGGGCTCCTGGAGCGAGCATGTGCACAGCTGGACCCGGTCGGAGCATCCGGCAATCTACGTCATGCGATATGAAGACATGCTTGCCGACCAAGCCAAGACCTTCGCCGGACTTGCCAATCATCTCAAGATGAACCCATCGGCCGCTGAACTCGACAGCGCGCTCGACATGTCGTCATTCGAGAGACTGCAGGCTGAGGAAAAGGAAGGCGGTTTTCGCGAGCGACCTGAAGCGGCCACGGCGAACTTCTTCCGTGCGGGCAAAACCGATCAATGGCGCGAGGTTCTAACGCCGAGCCAGGTAGACCAGATCGTAACCAAGCACCATGCTCAAATGGAACGGTTCGGTTATTTGCCGGGCTGACTGCTTCTGGGATTGAGAAAGTCCAAGGGGAACCGGCGGCGACCGGCTCGTTCGGACAACGCCTCAATCACACCTTCTGCCTCACCAACCGCTCCAGCGCATCGACGATCAGATCACAAAATTTCGGATGGTTGAGCTTCATCGCCACGGTGTGGCGGAAGTCGGTCTGCTCGCTCGCCGTGCCGCCGAAATGGTGCATGCCGCCCATTTTCTCGAAATTGCAGACGGTCATGCCCTTGGTCCAGCGGCCAGCAAGCTCGACACGGATGTCGGCCTTCTCGGTGGTGAAGACGCTTCCGTCGATCATCGCCGCGACGCAGCAGGCGTCATGGATGGCCGGATATTCGATCTGCAGCAGGCCACCATGCGTGGTCGCTATGAACTCCCAGATATCGAGGATGAACTTGGCCATCGGGCCGCCGATGGCGCGCACCCTGTCCTGCAGGTCCGGGGTGGCCAGCGCCTGGTGGGTGAGGTCGAGCCCCACCATGGTGACGTCCCAATTGGCGCGGAACACCACGTCGGCGGCCTCCGGGTCGGCATAGACGTTGAACTCCGCCGCCGGCGTGATGTTGCCGCGCGTGTAGCTGCCGCCCATCGCGACGACCCGCTTCACTCGCCCGACGATGCGCGGGTCCTTGCGCACGGCGAGCGCGATGTTGGTGTAGGGCCCGACCGGCACCAGCGTCACCGTCTTCGGCTCATGCGCCATGACGGTGTCGATGATGAAGTCGACGGCATGGCGCTTGTCGAGCTCGAACGATGCGGGCGGCAGCACGGGGCCGTCGAGCCCGGTATCGCCGTGGATTTCGACGGCCAGCACCTGGTCGATGATGAGCGGACCGGGAGAGCCCTTGGCCACCGGCACCTTGATGCCATAGGCCGTGCACACGGAGAGCGCATTGCGCGTGGTGTTCTCGACATTGTGGTTGCCCGAAACCGTGGTGATGCCGAGAAGGTCGATCTTCGGATTGCCCGCCGCCAGCAGGATGGCGATGGCGTCATCATGCCCAGGGTCGCAGTCGAGAATGATCTTTTCCATGGTGGGCACCTCCCTTGCCGGCCGAGACTGTGGGGCTTCCCGGTACAAAAAGCCCGCCAAAAGCCGGCGGGCGCTGGTATCACATTGCATGAGACGGTCAGAAGCTGATAGCCAGGCTCAGGAACGGTCCGTGACAGGCACGCAACGTCTGTGGAAGAGCGTGCGCCTTGGGCGGATGCTACGCAATGGATTTCCGGTGTGCCAGGCGATAGCGCGCTGCCTTGGCACGATTGCCGCAACCATCCATCGAGCACCAGCGCCGCGGTTTCGAGCGACTGTCATTTATGAAGAAGCCGCCGCAATGATCGGCCTCACATTGCCGGATGTCATTTCCCGGAGGAAACAGCACCAACATGGCAGCAGCGGCCGCGGACCGGCGCAGGGGCAGGTAAATGGCCTCAATTGCGGAAGCGGATGTGAGTTTCAAAATATCACCAAAGCCGGCTGTGCCTCCCGCCCGGGCTATCGCTTCCTGGATGCTGCGCGTGGCAAGTTCCTTGGGCACCATTCCATGGTTCAGATTTTGTGCCGAAACAGTGAGCCACGATTTGAGGGCCTGGCGCAGTTTCAGCACCTCGAGATGCACCTTGCCGGCTGCGCTTCCATGATGTCCCGCCATGCGCTTCAGCGCACGCCCCTCGTCGTCAGACAGCAACTGGGCAGGAGCGCAAAAGGCCAACATGTCTTGATAGGTCGGAATGAAATCGACCTCGCTCCCGTCACGCCAGTGCAAAGTGTTTGCAAGGTCCAGCGCCGGTGCGCCGCCCAACATGCGCATGGGGCCGAGCGGCGAGAGGTAGGTACGGACAAATTCAGTTGATTCCATCCATCCAATATGTAACCGTTTATACGGTTACTCAAGAGAGCTGCGAGGCATCCATGAAGGCCACCTTGTTGACGCTCGTCGCGTGGTTCGCATTCTCTAACCTGGCGCAGGCGGATGACGATGTGCTCTATCGCTCAAGCCTGATTGTCACCGGAGATCGTGAGGAAACACGCATCCCCGCCGTTCCACAGGGCTTCGAACTGGCGGCGCAAAAGCTGACGGGAAACCCTGATATTGCGCAAAATCCGGTCTTCGCTTCGTTGGCGACCCGGGCCACCGCCATGGTTTGGTCGTATACGTATCATGATCGCATGTTCGGCATTCCCATCCATGACGAGCAAGGGACACACGACCGCCCCTTTGACCTCACTTTCCAGTTTGACCGAAAGCGGATGGACGATGCGATGGCGGCGCTGGGTGAGATGGCGTGGCTAGGCCCGCGCCCGAAGCTGGCAATCGTCCTCGAAGTCACCGATATGGCGCGGAGCTATATGCTCGCGGCGGATGGCGCCCACGGCTCCGACATGCGCGCGAGCTTTGAGGATGCCTCGGCGCGCTTCTCGATGCCTGTGATATTCGCGAAAGAAGCCGATCTGGCGGCGGCAGCGGTCACGCTCGGGAGCATTGATGCAATTCCGGCTGACAGGTTGATGACGCTGAAATCCAGATTGGGCGCCGATGCGGTCTTGGTCGGTCGTCTTGATTGGGAAACCAACGAGCCGGGTTGGCATGCCATTTGGCGGCTGCCCCTTAGTGCGAAAGATGCGCGCTGGGAGATCGCTGGCGTAAACTTCGATGCCGCCTTCCGAACTGCCGTCGGAGGAGCCGCCAAGCGGCTGCGACCAATTCACTAGGCGGGGGCACGCCGACCACGGCCGCCTCGTCGCGTCATCGTGTCGGCTCGCTCGAAAACCCTGACTATGTCTTCGCTTGCAGGAGAACGGTGGTTGAAATCTTATGGGAGCTGCTTCGAGTTCGGTCCTGGACCGCGGAAGGGGAGGTGACGTGGTGGATTCTGACCGGATCGACAGGCTGATCGCGGCGGTGCCCTCCGCCCTGGCGCTTCGAGCCGGGCTGGACCTTGGCGTCTTCACCCGGCTCGGTGGCGATGCCGCGACCGCCGACAGCCTTGGGGCCGCGCTCGACGTCGAGCCCGGTCGTCTGTCGCGGCTCCTCTACGCGCTCGCCAGCATCGGTCTCCTCGAAGTCAAGGATGGTCAATTTCGCAACGGAGCCGAAGCGTCGGCCTTCCTCGATGCGTCGAAGCCCGCCTATCGCGGCGGCGATCATGCGCTGCTGCGCGAGCTCTGGGGAGCCGACCTCTTGACCGCGGAGTCGCTGCGACAGAACCGGCCCGCCGCGCTGCACGACTTTTCCGAAGCGGGCCCTGAGTCCGCGGCGGCCTTCAGCCGCATGCTGGCGCCGGGCGGGGTGATTTTCGGCCGAAACCTGGCCCGCGAGTTGGACCTCTCGGCTATTCGTTCGGTGATCGATATCGGCGGCGGCGCCGGGACCATTCTCGTCGGACTTCGCGAGCGGTGGCCACGGATTGCGGCGACGCTGATGGAACTGCCAACGGTCGCGGCGGTCGCGCCTTCTATCCTGGCCGAATACGGCGCCAATGACGTGGTCGTCGAAGAGGGGGACATAACCGTCGCGCCATCGATCGGTCGGCACGATCTGGCGATCCTGAAGGCCGTCGTCCAGGTCCTGCCGCCGGACCAGGCGCGCAGTTCGATCCTGAACGCGGCGCGTTGCCTCACACCCGGAGGCGAGATCGCAATTGCGGGGTGGGGTGTCGTCGACGACGATCGCCTCGGCCCACCTGAGGGTGTCTTTCTCAACCTCACCTTCCTGAATCTCTATCGCCACGGCGAATCCTACACTGAGGGTCAGTATCGAACGTGGATGACCGAGGCTGGATTGCTCGACATTTCCAGGTCGCGTCTGACGGACGGCTGCACCTTGTTTCGTGCGCGCCTCGGCTGAAGATCGCGGTCTGATTGCGGGTGCGGCCCTCTCACCCCTTGCGCTTCTCCACCTCCGCCTTCCTCAGCAGGAACCGCTGGATCTTGCCGCTTGGCGTCTTCGGCAATTCACTAACGAAATCGATCTCACGCGGATAGGCGTGCGCCGAGAGCCGCTTGCGGACATGCTGCGCCAGTTCCTCGGCCAGTTCCGGGCTGCCCTGGTAAGCGGGCGCCAGGATGACGAAGGCCTTGACGATTTCGGTGCGCTGCGGGTCGGGCACGCCGACCACGGCCGCCTCGTTGACGGCTGGATGTTCGATCAGTGCGCTTTCGACGTCGAAGGGGCCGATGCGGTAACCGGACGAGGTGATGACATCGTCGGCGCGGCCGATGAAGGAGACCGAGCCGTCCGGCTCGTATTCGACGGTGTCGCCGGTGCGGTAATAGCCGCCCACAATCGCCGGCGTCTGCTCCTGGTGATAGCCGTCGAACCAGCGCAGCGGCGAGTTGGCGATGTCGACGGCGAGGATGCCGGGCTGGTTGGGGCCGAGTTCATGGCCGGCGTCGTCGAGCACCACCATGCGGTAGCCCGGCATGCTGAAGCCTGCGGACCCCGCGCGCACGGTGTGCGCCAGGCCATGGTGGTTGTTGACCATCATGCCGTTCTCGGTCTGGCCGTAATGGTCGTGGATGGGCGCGGCGAGGTGGGCGTCGAACCAGCGGATCACTTCCGGGTTGAGCGGCTCGCCGGCGCTGCTGACGACACGCAGGCGGCCCTTGATGCGCGCGGCGGCCTCGGGTCCTTCGGCGAGCAGCAGGCGGAAGGCGGTGGGCGATCCGGCCAGGCTGGTGACGCCGAGCCGCTCGATGACGTCATAGGTGCTCTTGGCGGTGAAGGCGCCCTCGTTGAAGGTGGTGGCGATGCCGAGCAGCAGGGGACCTGTGATGGCGTAGTAGAGGCCATAGGCCCAACCGGGATCGGCGATGTTCCAGAAGATGTCGTCGGAGCGGAGCCCGATGGCGTCGCGCATATAGGCGCCGAAGGCGAGCAGGGCGCTGAGCGGCACCGGCACGCCTTTGGGCAAGCCCGTCGTGCCCGAGGTCGACATCATCATGAACAGGTCATCGCCCTTGCGCATGACGGGTTCGCAATCGGGGGAGGCGGCGGCGAGGGCGGTGCGGAAATCGATATCGCCTGCGGGCAAGGCGTCGCCGGCACCAAGAATGGTGGCGATCGGCGGGCAGGTCTCGATTTCATCTAGCTTGCCGCGATTGGCTGGATTGGTCACCACAAGCTTGGCGCCGCTGTAGCCGAGCCGATGCTCGATCGCTTTCGGGCCGAAGGCGGTGAACAGCGGCTGGTAGACGGCGCCGATGCGCCAGGTGCCGAGGATGAGCGCCACCAGTTCGGGGATGCGCGGCAGCATGCCGGCGACGACATCGCCAGGACCGACGCCCAATTGCTTGAGCAGGTTGGCGACGCGGCCCGACATATCAGCGAGATCGTCGAAGCTGAATTCGCGCAACTCGCCGCCGGCGGAGATCGCGCGCAGCGCCAGCCGGTTCTGGCCGGTGTGGCGGCCACAGCATTCGACATAGGCATTGATGCCGGTCGCCGGGTCGCCGTGAAGCCGGGCAACTTCATCCTCGATGCGAAAGGCCGCAACGGCATCGTCGTAGCGCGGCAGGCTGGCTGCTGGCGTCCTGGTCATGGCGATCCTCCCTCGGCGGCGCATCTTCTCCCCATGGATGCGCCGCCGGGAGATTGCCCGAAAACGCAGCGCGGGTCGATTGCGGCGAAAGTCCAGAGGGTGAGCCAGCATTGGCCTCGCCGGCGCCAGGCTGTACTATTGTCGGGTGAATGCACGGACGGGAGGCGCGAGCATGCGGCTTGATCGGAAACTCTGTCATCTGAGGATTTGGCATTTGAGGATTTGGGCCGTCATCGCCGTGATGGTGCTTTGGCCCCATGCCGCATCGGCCGACCCCGTCACGCCCGAGCGCATCGCTGCCGCCCTGCCGAAGCTGGAAGCGCTGGCGCAAGCCGCCGTCGCCGACGGTGGCGTGCCAGGTCTCGCCATAGCGGTCGTGCATGATGACCAAGTGGTCTTCCTGAAAGGGTTCGGGCATCGCGAGGCCGGCAAGCCGGAGACCGTCGATCCGGACACGGTGTTCCAGATCGCCTCCCTCTCCAAACCGGTCTCCGCCACCGTGGTGGCGGCGCTGGTCAGCGACGGAATCGTGTCCTGGGACTCTAAGATCACCGACCTCGATCCGGCCTTCCGGCTGGCCGATCCCTACCCAACCAGTCAGCTCACCGTGCGCGACCTGTTTTCGCACCGCAGCGGGCTTCCGGGCACCGCCGGAGACGACCTCGAGGACATTGGCTACGATCGCGCCGAGATCTTGCACCGCCTGCGGTTCGTGCCGCCATCGTCGAGCTTTCGCGCCGGCTATTCCTACAGCAATTTCGGACTGACCGAGGGCGCCATCGCGGCCGCGAAGCCGACAGGCAAGCCTTGGGAGGAGGTCGCCGAGGAGAAGCTCTATCGTCCGCTTGGCATGGCTTCGACCAGTTCGCGTCTCGCCGATTTCGTCGAGCACGCCGACCGCGCAGCCCTGCATATAAAGGTCGATGGCGCCTGGGCCGCCAAGATAAAGCGCGATCCGGATGCGCAGGCGCCCGCGGGCGGCGTCAGTTCCACCGGACGCGATCTCTCGCAATGGGTGCGCCTCATCATCGGCAATGGCGTCTACGCCGGCAAGACGCTGATTGCCGCCGATGCGTTGGATCAGACGCATGTGCCGCTGATGACGCGGGGCAAGAACCCTGTCTCGGGCGGCGCATCGTTCTACGGCCTCGGCTGGAATGTCGAGTTCGGCCGCCATGGCCTGAGCTGGGGCCATGCCGGTGCCTTCAGCGTCGGCGCGCGTACGCTGGTGACGGTCTTCCCGGAGGAGAAGCTTGGCATCGTCATCCTCGCCAACGCCTTCCCGACAGGTGTGCCGGAGGGGCTGTCCGACAGTTTTGCCGATCTCGTTTTCGAGGGTTCGGTCGAGAAGGACTGGATCAAGGCGTGGGACGGCATCTACAACGGAATGTTCGGTCCGGTGGTCGAGGCGGCCAAGGCCACCTATGCCACGCCGCCGTCTCCGGCAAGGCCGGCCGCACCGGCCGGTGCCTATGCCGGCCGCTACACCAACGACTTCATCGGCGATGCCGTCGTGGTGAGCGCGGGAGACAGCCTTGTGCTCAAGGTCGGTCCGGCCGGCGCCCGGTCCTACTCACTGACGCATTTCGACGGCGATCTGTTCCTGACCTTCCCCGATGCCGAGACGCCGGACAGGCCGACCGGCGTGAGCTTCGTCGTCGGCCCCGACGGCAAGGCGTCGGCAATGACCATAGGCTTCCTCGACGACAATCATCTCGGCACGCTGCGGCGGGTGGGTGACTAGGGGCTGAGCAGGGTGGAGTTGCCGTTCGGCTCAGCTGTTAGAACGAGCACATTGCGCCAGAAGTAGCTCTTCGGACGTGCGTTTCTCAACGACCGGGACGGGGCCGAGAGCAGACCGTCAGCTTCTGGCGTCCAGAAACGTGATAGCAAACACTCAGCGATCTAAGATGACGTCTCCAACTGGCCCCCATTTGTTGACACGATGGAACACAGTGGCATTGCCACGAGTGGAACGACGGCCTTACAAACGCCTGACGACGAATTCTCAGGATAGGGCAGGCGCTACTATGAGTGGCTGGTTGCATATTCTTCCACTCGCTTGGATGGCTCTCGTCGTGTTCGGGGCCACCTATATGGTCGCGTTCATTTTGCACCAAGGTATAGCCGCTCTTTCCGTGGGCTCCACGGCGCGGTCATTCAAGGCGGTTTCGCCTGGCATGTTGCCGCCGCTCGGTATTATCTTTGGCCTATTTGTGGCGTTCACCGCGGCTCAGGTCTGGAGCGACAACGATCGCGCCAATGCGGCAGTCAATCGCGAGGCCAGTGCATTGCGGTCGATCGTGGTTCTGGCGAGCAGCTTTCCCGGGGAGCCCGAGGCGCGCCTACGGACGCTGGTGCGCAGCTATATCGAGGAAACCACGAGCCAGGAGTGGCCGCTGATGGCCGAGGGCGCCGCGACCCTCACCATAATCCCGCCGGCGCTTAACGAGGCGCTGCGGACGACGCTGGCCTTGGAGCCAAGCAATCCCGGCCAGGAGATCGCGCAGCGCGAGATTACGAGGTGGCTTGAAGACGCCTTCGAGGCGCGTCGCCAACGGGTTCTCGTCAGCTCGGCACAAATCAACGCCACGAAGTGGGCCTGCCTGATCCTGCAAGCCTTCTGTGCTCTTCTCGCCATCGCGGTCGTGCACAGTGATAACCGACTGGCATCGGCGATCGCTCTTGGAAGTTTTGCGACCGGCGTGGCGGCATCCGTTCTCTTGATTCTCGCCCACGACCGGCCCTTCACGGGCGAGATCGCAGTATCGCCGCAACCGTTGCTGCAAGTTATGCCGGAAGCCAACGCAGGCGGCGACGGATGATACAAGCAGGTGCGAAGCGGCCATGCCGCCGTCGCGCGTGAGACTTTGATTTGGTGACAAGCAAAACAGCAGCCCCTACGACTCGTCCCTCTCATCGCGCAAATTAGACACGACGCGGCGGTTCTGTGACCTGCAGGCGGAGTCGGGGCAGTCGCGGACGAGCCTGTCCTTGCCGTAGCCCTTGGCCCACATGCGGTTGCGGTCTATGCCGCCGGCGGCGAGGTAGTCCATCACCGCATCGGCGCGCTGCTGCGACAGCGCCGTTTCACTTGCGCCGGGATCGTCGGCGAAACCCTGCAGCTTGAGCAGCCAGCGCGGATGCTTTGCTAACCAGGCGATCTGGGTGTCGAGGGTGGCCTTGGCGACAGAATCGAGCGCGGCCGAACCCTTCGTGAAATAGGTGCGGCGGCCGACATTGAGGATAAAATCCTCTTCGCTGCCCGGCTGCACGTTCTGGAAGCCGGCAATCTCGGCGTTGGTGACGTCGGGCGTGGGAGGGGCCAGCGTGTTGCTGGTCGAGCAGGATGCGGCCAACACCAGCAGGCTGGCGGCGAACAGCCGGCGCGTATTTTCAATCATGCGGTTCATGATGCGCCAATCATTCGACAGTGGTGGAAGCGGGCGCCTGGTCGGCGATGTGCGGCAGGACCTCCACCGCGGTTCCGATCGGGCACCGCTGGTAGAGGTCGATGATGTCTTCCGGGAACATGCGGATGCAGCCGCTGGAAGCGTCGGTGCCGATGCTCCATGGCTCCAGCGTGCCATGCAGGCGGTAGCCGATGTCGGCGCCGTCGCGGTACAGATACAGCGCGCGCGGCCCGAGCGGATTGTTGGACGCGCCGCCTGCGATCATGGGCGGTAGCTCCGGCCTGCGCTTGCGCATTTCGGGGGGCGGGACCCATTGCGGCCACAGCGCGCGGCGGTCGATCGTCGCGCGGCCGTACCATTTGAAGCCCTCCTTGCCTACGCCGACGCCGTAGCGGATAGCGGTCTTGTTTTCCATGATGAGGTAGAGGAAGTGGTGACGGGTATCGACCACGACCGTACCGACCGACTCGCTGCTGAAATACTTGACGATCTGGCGATGCCATCTCTTGTCGATCTTGGCGAAGTTGGTCTTGCGATAGACAAAATCGTTGTCGCTGGCGGTACCGGCGAAAAAGGATTTTGCCGGCGCGGCTTGACCAATATTGCCGGTTGCACCGACCGCGACCAAGGCCAGGCCGCCGAGCACGACATCCCTGCGTGATAAAACCATCGGCAATCCCCCATGCCTTTAGCCCGACGGACCATAGTTGAGAATTATTTCGCCTCAAAGTGGAAAATGCTGCGTGGCTTCCGGCGCGCCATTTGTAAACAAAAACCGGGCACTCCTGCCGGAGCCGCCCCGCCGCCCATCGCCAGACCTTCCAGATACCAGCTTGGTCGTGGTCAATCGACGACTTCTGCTTCCAGATCGTCCCCTTGCCTCTGGCCACCCTCAGAGCGGCGAACTGCTCGATAACGGCCAGGCGATAGGCCGTGATGTCGATGGAAGAGCTTCGAAAACGCGGCCGCGGTCTCGTAGCCGACACGGGTCGCAATCCGTGCAATCCCCTCGTCGCTTGTTTCGAGCAGAAACGCGGCCTCCGACATCCGGCGTGCGATCAGATAGCGGTACATGGACTCGCCAACAAGCTTGGTGAAGCGAGCCGAAAACGCCGAACGACCAAGTCCCACGCTTTGCCCGAGGTCGCCAAGCGTCCAGGGCCGCTCCGGCCGTTCGTGGATCAACTGAAGTGCCGGTCCTATGTGCGGGTCCGCCATCGCCCCCAGCCACCCGCCTTCTCCGGGGCCGAGCGACTTGATCCAGCTTCGCAAAACCTCGACGAAGAGCACTTCGGTCAGACGCAACGCGAGATTCCAGGAAGCCCGTGAGGATCAGGGCGCCTAGTCGTGCCCGCGGCGAAAACCATTGACGGCGGACAGGTGGAGGCAAGCCGGCATCGGAGCTGCCCCCGCGACTAAAATCGCAATACCCAGGCTTCGACTTTTCCCTTGCCTTTGACTTCGATAGCGCCGCGCGTCTCGAAGACGAATTGGTCCTTGAGCTGTTCGTAGACGGGGCGCGTCACCTGAACGGAGTCGGGAACTCCGCCAGACTCCATGCGGCTCGCCAGGTTCACCGTGTCACCCCATAAATCATAGATGTACTTACTCTTCCCAATGACGCCGGCGACCACTGGCCCGCTGTTGACGCCAACCCTGAGCTTTAGCGAGACGTTATGTTCCATCGCGTGCTCGCGGGTAATGTGGACCATGCGGATGGCCATGCGGACCATGCGCTCGGCGTGGTTGGCCACCGGCACGGGTAGGCCGCACACCGCCATATAGGAGTCGCCCACCGTCTTGATCTTCTCGATGCCGAGATCATTGGCGGCAATGTCGAAGCGCGTGAAGAGTCCGTTGAGAAACATCACGACATCGTGCGGCGGCATTTCCGATGCCAGTGCCGTGAACCCGACCAGGTCTGCGAAGGCGACCGTGACCTCGGCGAAGCCGTCGGCGATCCTCTCCTCGCCAGCGCGCAACCGATTGGCAATCGGTGCCGGCAGGACGTTGAGCAGCAGCTGCTCGTTCTCGCGGTTCTTGTTCTCGATCACAACATTCTTCTGGTGCAGATCCTCAACCATGCCATTGAAGGCTGAGCAGAGCTCGCCAATCTCGTCGCGCGTGCGGACCGGCACGCTGGTCGCATAGTCGCCAGCCGAGAAGCGTTTCACCCCGGCAGTCAGATCGCGGAGCGGTCCGAGCAGCGAACGCGAAAGCCAGGCGGCGGTGGCGGCGACCACGAGCATCGCCAGTCCTCCGACGAGCAACAGATTCCGGCGGAGTTCGGCGATCGGTGCGAAGGCCTCGGCGCTGTCGATCTTGGCGACAAGAGCCCACTTGACACCGGAAATCGCAAGCGGTCCCCATGAAGCGAGCGTCGGGACGCCACGGTATCCGATGATCTCGCCCGTGCCCTCGACACCGGCGAGCGCGGCACGGGAGGCCCTGGTGTCGATGCGCTGATGCAGCACTGGTGTCCCGTAACGCTGAATGACGGCGATCTCCTCGTCCGAAGCGCCGACGGATTTGAGGTCGGCGAAGAAGTCATCCCGGTTCTCGTAGAACGCCCGCGGGCCAGAGCGCGCCAGATAATCGGGGCCGACGAGATAGGCCCCACCCGTGTCGCCGAACCCTTCCTGCCGCCAACCGCGGTTACCGGTGACAACGTTGTCGATCTCATCATTCGACAGTTTCGCGACCAGCACGCCGATGACGACGCCCTGGGCAATCACCGGTGCTGCCATGAAGGCGATCGGTGCGCCGCCTGATGGCGCATAAGAGGCGAAATCTTCCAGGCAGATTGCTGACGGGTCTGCGATCTGCGAGCATCGGGCGACGGCCGCCGCGACGTTGATGCCGCGGTAGGGACCCAACTGAAGAGAAGTGGTGAAATCCACCTCCTTCTCGACCGTATAGATCAGGCGACCTGATTTGGGATCGGCAATCATGAGATCGAAAAAGCCGACCGTGGTGGCCGCAGCGCGCATCAATGGATGATATATGGCATGCAGCCTGGAGTATTCGCTTCCGTCGCCGGCGTCGTCGAGAAGCTTGCGCCGTTCTGCGGGGTTGGGATTTTCCACAATGTAGTGATCCTGCAGATAGTAGGGGGCACCATCGACCGGCAGGTAGTCCGACAGGGCTGGTTCCCTGCCAAGGGTGCGCGTCATTCCGGGGATGAAGTTCTCAGCGTACCAATCGCCGACCTTTTGCTGCAGTTCAGGCGGAGCGCCTGCCTGGTCGAGTATGTCGACCGAGGTCCGGAACTCGCGTGTCGCATCGACCACCATCTTGGAAGTGGCAAGCAGGCGCAGTTCCGCCCGGATCGTGCGGAAGTAGGTTTCAACCTGGCGCGTCTTGGTCTGACGGGCGGCCGTGAGTTGGTCGAAGACGGCTTTTTCGAGGGCGTCGCGGGCGCGGAAGTAACCGAGCGTCCCGGTCACCAGGACCGCGATCGCGCCTAGAAGGACGAGGGTTGTAAACAGCTTTGCGGCCAAGCCCCAGCCCGAGGGGCGGGATGAGCCGGTCACATCTTGCGAAGACATGAGATCTTACTTTGCATTTGTATCAGGTCTTCGGAAAGAGGAGCGTCGGCGTCGCGTCGGACGGCAATCCAGGATCGTCTTTCATCTGTTTCCCCCCTCTCCCTCGCATATGCATAGCAAATTTACTGCGAGACGTGTGCGGGAATGCGTTGTCGATTTGCCCGTGGGACCACACGGCAGAAGCGTCGCCGTCGAGGCGCAAAGCAGTTATGCACGCCTTCATTTGTGGATGTCTGCTTCGGATCTGATCGCGTCATGCCTCCATTCCTCACGGCGTCGCCAGCCGCGAATTGGTCATCACCTTTCCATAGGCTTGCCGCAGCGTCCGCCTCTCTTCCAGCGCGGGGATGACGCTCGCGGCAAAGTCTGTCACGTACATGTCGGCGAGCCAGGTCAGCTCGCCTGGTGTGAAGACGTTGATTTCCAGAAGCCTGTCGCCGACGATGTCGAGACCGACTAGGAACATGCCGTCGACGATCAATTTGGGGCGCACCATTTCGGCAATGCCCAGCATCGTGGCCGTTACCTTGACCTAGCCGGCCGTTCCCGCGGCATGGATGTTGGAGCGAACGTCGCCCCTCTTGGCGCGTCCGAAAGGCTGTTGCGCGCCAACTGCCGACGCTCAGCGCCAGACAGGAGCGTCCGGTTTTGGGCCGAGAGCAGTAGGTCCGCTTATGGGGAGGGAAGAACGATAGCGGACCTTCAACCTCAAAGGTCCGATCTCGTAGGCCCAGGGCATCCATTCGGCAGCATCCGCTTTTGGCTCGTAAACTGATCCATGTGGGCAATGGCCGCAAAAACGACGTGGTTGCATTATCGCTGCCCAGTGTGCTGAGCACGCTCGCATTCGGTATGCCAGTCGAATACGCTCGTCGGCGAAGCTTGGGTGGACGAGGCAGGACACCATCACATGGAGCGACGGCTCACCGCAATCCTTGCTGCCGACGTGGTCGGATACAGCACGCTCATGGGCGAGGACGAGGTCGGTACGCTCGAACGGTTGAAAAGTTGCCGTCGCGAATTGGTCGATCCTGCGATCAAGGAATTCCACGGCCGCATGGTCAAACTCATGGGCGACGGGGCGCTGGTCGAGTTCGCCAGCGTCGTCGATGCCGTCCAGTGTGCTGCCATGATCCAACGCCGGATGGCCGATCGCAATAAAGGCACCGCTGATGCCCGCCACATCCGGTTTCGCATCGGCGTCAATCTCGGCGACGTCATCGTCGAGGAAAATGACATTTACGGCGATGGCGTTAACATCGCCGCGCGCCTCGAGGCTATGGCCGAGCCAGGCGGAGTCTGCATCTCCGGAACCGCATTCGATCACGCGGTGCACAAGGTTGATGTCGGCTTTGCCAGTCTTGGCGAGCAGCGCCTCAAGAACATCGCCGATCCCGTTCGTGCGTATCGGCTGCTGCTGGATCCCTCGGCATCGGGCAAGGTCACGGCCGCTCCCCACCGGCCGGTCTCGCGCGTCATGATCCTGGCAAGTGTCGCGGCTCTGGCATTTGCCGTGCTTGCCGGTATGTTTGCGTGGCAGAAGTTCTCGATGCCATCGCGGCCATCGGTTGCCGTGCTGCCGTTTGCAAACCTCGGCGGCGATCCAGGCCAGGACTATTTCGCTGACGGCATCACCGAGGATCTGATCACCGACCTCACCAAGCTTTCCGGTCTGGACGTCATCGCGCGCAACTCGGTATTTGCCTACAAGAACAAGCCTACAGCACTGGCGGACGTCGCGCGCGACCTTGGCGTGCGCTTCGTTGTCGAGGGCAGCGTCCGCCGCACCGGCGAGCAGATCCGCCTTAATGCCCAGCTCATCGACACGGCAACGGGCGACAATCTGTGGGCCAACCGGTTCGACCGTGGCATGGCTGGCGTATTTGCCGTCCAGGACGAGATGAGCGGGGAGATCGCCAAGGCGCTTGGCATGCAACCTTCGGCAGCGGAAAGCGAGCGTATGGCGCGCCCGCCGACCGAAAACCTCGAAGCCTACGACTTCTATCTTCGGGCCGAGCAGACGGCGCGGACCGGCCGGCGCGACGGGCTGCGGGAGGCGCTCACGCTCTACGACAAGGCGGAGGAGCTTGACCCCGCCTTTGCCGAAGCCTTCGCGGCGGATGCAGGCATGACAGTGTATATCTGGCGCGAATCGTTCAACGACATCATGCAGAGCGCGCCCGCGCGCAAGCGCGCCTATGAGAAGGCAAGCCGTGCGCTGCAACTCGACCCGGACCTTTCGTCGCCTTATGCGATTCTCGGCGTCATGCAGGTCGTGGACCGTCGCTACGAGGAAGCCATCGCTTCGGCCGAGCGAGCCGTCGCGCTCGGCCCCGGAGATGCCGAGACACAGATCGCGCGGGGATATGTCCAGCTGTTTGCCGGCAATCATGCCGAGGCAGCCGTTGCCGTCGAGACGGCGCTCAGGCTCGATCCCAACCTTTCCCCCATCAACCGGCAAATTGCCGGTCTGGTCTTTCTCATTCAAGGCAACACCGACAAGGCGATCGAGGCGCTCGAACGCGCCCGCGACGAGGCGCCGTCAGTTGGAGATTTCAGGATTGACCTCGCTGCGGCCTACGCCCGCGCCGGCCGTTTGCCCGATGCAAGAGCGGCGGTCGCCGAGGGACTACGTTCCACGTCGACAGCTGGGTCCGATTCATTGTCTGCATATCGGCTCAACGGTGCCCAATACCGTAACCCGCGCGATTTGGCTCTCATCATCGACGCGTTGCAGCAGGCCGGCTTGCCCGAATGGCCGTTCGGCTTCACCGGCGACGAGCACGACCGCTTGAAGGGCGAGGAGATCGCCTCGCTGGTGCTGGGCCATACGCTGCAGGGCCAGCTTGAACCTGGTCTCCAACCAGCCTTCCTCCAGATCGGGAGCGACGGCAAGGCTGCCTTCCGCTCCACGACGCGGCTGGTCACCGAGACTGTCCGTGTGGATGGCGACCTTTTGTGCGAGCTGAGCGAGAATATGTTCGGGCGCCCGGACTGCGGACCCGTCTATAAACGTCGTGACGATGGAGGCGGCGGCTATTCCTTCGTCAACTCAAGCAAGGTGTTCCACTTCGCGGTGATTCAGTAGATGCACGCGTCTCAGTGAAAGCGGCTGCTTACGCTCGCGTCCGACGCGGGACTGGAATAGGCTGCAGCGAAGCCGCGTGATCGACCGGGAGGGCGCAGGCAGGTATGGAGCGACGGCTTACCGCAATCCTTGCTGCCGACGTGGTCGGATACAGCACGCTCATGGGCGAGGACGAGGTCGGTACGCTCGAGCGGTTGAAAAGTTGCCGTCGCGAACTGGTCGACCCAGCGATCAAGGAATTCCACGGTCGCATGGTCAAACTCATGGGCGACGGCGCGCTGGTCGAGTTCGCGAGTGTCGTCGATGCCGTCCAGTGTGCTGCCATGATCCAGCGTCGGATGGCCGATCGCAACAAAGGCACCGGTGATGCCCGGCAGATCCGGTTTCGCATCGGCGTCAATCTCGGCGACGTCATCGTCGAGGAAAATGACATCTACGGCGATGGCGTCAACATCGCCGCGCGCCTTGAGGCTATGGCCGAGCCAGGCGGAGTATGTATCTCGGGCACGGCGTTCGATCACGCGGTGCACAAGGTTGATGTCGGCTTTGCCAGTCTTGGCGAGCAGCGCCTCAAGAACATCGCTGATCCCGTTCGCGCCTATCGGCTGCTGCTGGATCCCGCAGCCTCGGGCAAGGTCGTGGCTGCGCCCCACCGGTCGGTCTCGCGCGTCATGATCCTGGCGAGTGTCGCGGCTCTGGCATTTGCCGTGCTTGCCGGCGTTTTCGCATGGCACAAATTCTCGATGCCATCGCGGCCATCGGTTGCCGTGCTGCCGTTTGCGAACCTCGGCGGCGATCCAGGCCAGGACTATTTCGCTGACGGCATCACCGAGGATCTGATCACCGACCTCACCAAGCTTTCCGGTCTGGACGTCATCGCGCGCAACTCGGTGTTCGCCTACAAGGGCAAGCCTGCGGTGCTAACCGATGTCGCGCGCGACTTGGGCGTCCGCTATGTCGTTCAGGGCAGCGTCCGCCGCACCGGCGAGCAAATCCGCGTCAATGCTCAGCTCATCGACACAGCAAGCGGCGATAATCTGTGGGCCAATCGGTTCGACCGTGGCATGGCCGGCGTGTTTGCCGTCCAGGACGAGATGAGCGGGGAGATCGCCAAAGCGCTCGGTATCCAGGCTTCGGCAGCGGAGAGCGAGCGCATGGCACGCCCGCCGACGAATAATCTCGAGGCCTACGATTACTATCTACAAGCCGAGACGGCGTCACGCAGCGGCCTGCTGGCCGGTCTGCGGGAGGCGCTTGCGCTCTATGAAAAGGCGGAGGGGCTCGACTCCGCCTTCGCAGAAGCCTTTGCGGCCGACGCGCGCACGACCGTCTATGTCTGGCGCGAGTCCTTCAACGACATCATCCAGAGCGCGCCCGCACGAAAGCGCGCCTATGAGAAGGCGAGCCGAGCTTTGGAACTCGAACCGGACCTTTCGTCGCCCTATGCGATCCTCGGTATCATGCAAGTCGTGAATCGCCGCTACGAAGATGCGATTGCCTCTGCCAAGAAGGCTGTTTCAATCGGTCCGGGCGATGCAGACGCGCAAGCTGCCCTTGGATATGTTCAATTATACGCCGGCAATCACGCCGAAGCGGCCAATGCGGTCGAGACGGCGCTCAGGCTCGACCCCGACCTTTCCGCCATCAACCGGGAAGCTGCTGGGCTGGCTTTTCTTCTGCAGGGGAATGTCGAGAAAGCGATCGAGACTCTCGAACGCACACGCGACGACGCGCCCACCGTTGCCAACTTTCGGTTTACGCTCGCTGCGGCGTATGTCCGCGGCGGCCGTCTACCGGATGCGAAAGCCGCAATTGCCGATGGGCTCCGCCTCGGAGCAGGGTCCAGCTACGTGGACTCCTTGGCTGGGTGGCAGATGACTCAACATTTCCGAAACCCGCAGGATCTGGCGACCATCGTCAATGCGCTGCGCCAGGCAGGACTACCCGAATGGCCCTACGGCTTTACCCCGGACGAACACGACCATTTGAAGGGTGCGGAGATCGCGTCCCTCGTCATTGGCCATACACTGCAAGGCCAGATCGAACCCGCACTACAACCAGCCTTCCTTCAGATCGGGAGCGACGGCAAGGCGGCCTTCCGCACGACGACGCGGCTGGTCACAGAGACCGTCTACGTCGATGGCGATCTCTTGTGCGAGCAGAGCGAGAACCTGTTCGGGCGCCCCGACTGCGGTCCCGTCTACAGACGCAACGACGCAGCCGGCAAAGGCTACTCCTTTGTCAATACAAGTAAGGTGTTTCACTTCACGGTCGTCCAGTAGGCGACCTTGGTCTCAGTGATACTTGTCGAGCTCCAAATTGGCCGCGACCTTCGGCCAGTTGGCATCGGCTTTCGGTATGTTTTCAGCCGCATGCGCGGCGAAATCGTCCGCATTGCCGACGTCGTAGATCAGGTAGAGCTTGCCGTCGATAATCTTGAATGCTTCCGGATCGACATTGATCGTGACCCCGCCGCCCACGACTTCGCCAGCACAGTAGCCGCCATATTGAGGAGCGTACTTGACCGGTTCGCTCATGAACATTTCCTTGTGTTTCTTGCTGGCGAAATGCCAGGGTGTCCCCAGCCATTCATAAGTGAATTCTTCGGAGCCCTTCACCGCCTTGCCGTCAGTGAAGTAAGCGACCGTGTCGTAGCCCATGATCGCCACACCGCCGAAATAGCCGGTGTTTACCGAATCGTCGGCCCAGGCCGATCCCGCCCCGGCGACCGCAGCTACCGCGACCAAGGCAGCCGCTCCCAAATTCCGAACCAGTCGTGACTTGATCATCGTGCTCATCTGCATCCTCCGTTAATCGTGGATCTCCGCGCACTTCGCCGCGTTCGCCTCGCCAAGGATTTTGACTTGGCAGGTAGCACCATGGCGTTTGAACAGTCGTAAGATATCCGTGTTGCCCTTCCAGAATGCGCGCGTTGTCGGCATGTAGCCATGACCCTCGGGATGGTTCACATCGGCGCCTTTCGCGATAAGGAATTCGGCCAGTTCAACGTGGTTTTCCTCGCCGGCCACCAACAACGGCGTAGCGCCCGCCTTGTTGGCGGCATCGTCGAGCACCGCGCCTTTTTCCAGCAGCAGCTTGGCGATCGGCAGGCTTCCCGAGAAGGCCGCAGCATGAAGCGGGGTAAAGCCGCCCGAGTTACGCGCCATGACGTCGGCACCCTTGCTCAGCAGGAATTCGGCGATTTCCGGCTGGTTGTCGAGCGCTGCAGCGATGAGGAGGGTTGCCTGGTCGCGTGCCCGGCTGTCGACGTTGGCACCGCCTGCCAGGGCTTGCTCGACGGCACCCTTGTCGCCGGCGGCGATGGAGTCGAACAATTGCTCACCTGCGGCTGCCGTTGTAGCCGCCAGTACCAGCATCCCAAGTGCCAGCAGTCCGCGCATTATGCAAGGGTATCATATTAGCTTGGAGTCATACAAGCTGCGTTGGGCTCATCGGGGCAGATGCCGGCAGACGGGCGCGGGCGGATAGGCGGGAAAAGGGATTAGGACGACTGGCTTCATTCGCAGGGGCGCAATGGGTCGAGCCCGGTTGTTGAGAGTGATTGGATTTGACACCAGAGTGGCGGGCCTTGCCCTCTCGTTCTCAGCTCATGCCGGCGGGCCGTACTGGAGCAGTTTGAAGCAATCGCCGCTGCCCGACTTTGCCTGCGTCAGTAGCGGTTTCGAGCGCTCGATCCACTCCTGGTGCGATCTCGCATCGGCCTCGATGGCATCGATCGGCCGAAGGCCGACGAAACCACGCCCGTTGCCTAGGAGCCAGCACGCACGGCCGAGGAATCGCCTGCTGCGCTGGCGCAGCAGGTCGGCATCGTAAAAGATGTCGAGCACCTCATGTTTGACCTTGCGTTGCTTTTCAGGATCGGCGAGCGCGACCTCGACCGGATCGCCACCGATCGCGTCCTGCAGGTCCTTGTAATCGAGGGCGAGCTGGGTGGTGGCGTATTTGATCTCGCTCTCGTCGCGCACGATGTTGAACCACAGCGTCGGATCGAGTTCGTTGACGACGAAGGAGGATTCGAAATCGCGCGACAGGTTCAGGATGTCGAAGTCCCTGATATCGACGTCGCGCTCGACCAGAAGGACCTCGGCGACCTGCTTGCCGAGCTCGGTTCCCTGCGCGCTGACCGCGGCGTTCGTTCCCCCAAGCTCCGGACTGACATAGGGTCCGCCTTCATCCAGCAGCGCGTCGAATTCTCCAAGCGAGCCGACGACGGGAGCGCCGCGGGCAATGCGCGCCGCCAGTTTGGCGAGAACCTGCTGCAGTTCCGTCTCGCGTCTGCGCTGGTCCTGATAGTTCTGCTGGAAGAAGAAGATGAACAGGGACACGCCGATGCCGATCAGGATCACGCCCAGCTGTGAAAAGATGTTGCGGTAATATTCGAGCAGCTTTTCGCGATGGCGCACGTCGTCGCGCACGCTGTGAGCGACGCGGAGATTGACGATTAGCGACAGGATCAGCAGCCCGGCACCGACCAGGATGAGGCCGCCGATGAGGAGGTAGCCATGGCCTGTGCTGAAATCCATCCTTTTGCCCCAAGACCCCAGATTTTGCAGAGTAATGCCATTTTGCCTCAACACCTACGGTTTCGTCAGCGATGGGGTCGATAGCGGCGAGCTACCATGATGGGCAACGGAACCGATGGCTGCATGCCTACTCTCTCTTTTGACGCAATTCCGGACGGAAAACCGCTGCACACTTTTCCTGGAATTGCTTTTAAAGGTTCGCCTCGGCGAAGATGCGCGCCGCCCAGTCGAGGAAGACGCGCAGGCGTGGAGAGAGCTGGCGGTTCTGCGGGTAGAGTGCCGACAGCGGCGTCGGCGAGGGCGGGTAGTCGGCCAGCACCTCGACCAGCGTGCCGTCGGCCAGGTCCTTCTCGAAGCGATAGCGCGGCGCCTGGATGAGGCCGAGGCCGAGCCGCGCCAGATCGGCGGCGGTGTCGGAATTGTTGGCGGCGACGCGGCCCGGCATCCGGACTTCGCGCGTCTTGCCGTTGACGGTGAATTCGAAGGGCAGCACCTCGCCGCTGCGCGACGAGACGAAGCCGACCGCCTGATGGCCGTCGAGTGCGTCGGGGGAGGCGGGTATGCCGTGGCGAGAGAGATAGGCGGGACTGGCGCAAGTCATCTCGCGGATCATGGCCAGCCGCCGCATGATCATGCCGCTGTCGGGCGGCTCGCCGACACGGATGACGCAGTCGACGCCCTCGCGCACGAGGTCGACCAGCCGGTCGCTCTGGCCGATCTGCAGGTCGATCCTGACATAGCGGGCCAAAAACTCCGGCAGGCGCGGCAGCAGGAAGGTGCGGGTGAGCAGCGTGCTGGCGTCGATGCGCAGCAGGCCGAAGGGCTCGGCGTTGCGGAAGGCGGCTTCGGCATCCTCGATCTCGGCCAGGATCGACAGGCAGCGCTGGTAATAGGCCTCGCCGTCCTGCGTGGCGTTCACCTGCCGCGTCGTCCGTTCCAGCAGACGGGCGCCGAGATGCTCTTCGAGCCGCCGGATCGCTTCCGTCGCGGTTGAGCGCGGCAGGCCGAGATCGGCGGCGGCAGCAGTGAAGCTGCGCCGTTCCAGAACGCGGACGAAGAGCCGCATCGTGTCCAGACGATCCATCGCTTTTGTTCGCAGTTTCCGAATAGTGATGTCAAGGATCGACTGATTATCCGGAGGATGGCGACGTCTATATCCGTGTCACTGACAACACGGAGAGGCTTCCATGACAAATCCAACCAGAACCGCGATCGTGACCGGCGCCTCCAAGGGCATCGGTGCGGCGATCGCACAGCGGCTCGCCCGCGACGGCGTCGCTGTTGTCGTCAACTATGCACGCGGCCGCGCCGAGGCCGAAGCGGTCGTCGGCGCGATCGAAGCCGAAGGCGGCAAGGCGATTGCCGTGCAGGCCGATATCGCCGATCCCACAGGCATCGCCTCGCTGTTCGACGCGGGCGAGAAGGCGTTTGGTGGCGTCGACATCCTCGTCAACAATGCCGGCATCATGAAGCTTTCGCCGATCGCGGCGACCGACGACGCCACCTTCGACACGCAGGTGGCGATCAATCTCGGCGGTGTGTTCCGTGGTATGCGCGAAGGGGCAAAACGCCTGAGGGATGGCGGCCGCATCGTCAATTTCTCCTCGAGCGTCGTCGGCCTCTACCAGCCGGGCTACGGCGTCTATGCCGCCACCAAGGCGGCTGTCGAAGCGATGACGCACATCCTGGCCAAGGAGCTTGGCGCGCGCCGCGTCACCGTCAACGCCGTGGCACCCGGACCGGTCGAGACCGCCCTGTTCACGGACGGCAAGAGCGCGGCGCAGATCGAGGCTACGGCCAAGATGATCCCGCTCGGCCGGCTCGGCCAGCCCGATGACATTGCCGGCGTCGTCGCATTCCTCGCCGGGCCGGATAGCGGCTGGGTCAACGGACAAATCATCCGCGCCAATGGCGGCGTTATCTGAAGGAGACGATCATGCAACAGACAATTTTGATCACCGGTGCTTCCTCAGGCTTCGGCGCGATGGCGGCGCGGGCGCTGGCAAGGGCGGGCCACAATGTCTATGCCTCGATGCGCGACCCCTCGGCACGTAGTGCTGCGGTAGCCGCGATGGAAAACTTCGCTCGTGACGAGGGTGTGGCGCTGAGGACCATTGCGCTCGACGTCACCTCCGATGCCTCGGCGCGGGCGGCGATCCAGCAGATCGTCACTGAGGCCGGCCAGCTCGACGTGCTGGTCCACAATGCCGGGCATATGGGGTTCGGCCCGGCCGAGGCGTTCTCGCCCGAACAGCTGGCGCAGCTCTATGACGTCAACGTCGTCGGCACGCAGCGTGTCAACCGCGCCGCCCTGCCGCATATGCGGTCTCTCGGCCGGGCGCAGATGATCTGGGTCGGTTCGAGCAGCACGCGCGGCGGCACGCCGCCCTTCCTGGCGCCTTACTTCGCCGCCAAGGCCGGCATGGACGCGCTGGCGCAAAGCTATGCGCTGGAACTCGCCCGCTTCGGCATCGAAACGACGATCGTGGTGCCGGGCGCTTTCACCAAGGGCACGGAGCATTTCCACCATGCGGCGGCACCAGCCGACGCGGCGCGCGCCGACGCCTATTGGTCAGGTCCCTATGCCGGTGCCGATCAGCAGGCGCTGAAGGGGCTGGCGTCGCTGGAGCCGGCGGATGCCGATCCGGCCGAGATCGCGGCGGCAATCGTCGACCTCGTCGCCATGCCGCACGGGAGCCGCCCGTTTCGCGTCCATATCGACCCCTCGGACGATGGCGCCGTGATCGTCAACGGCGTTGCCGACCGCGTGCGCGCGCAACTGCTGGAGCGGATCGGCCTTGCCGACCTGCTCCATCCCAAAGCCTGAAATCCAACTTCAACGGAAAAGGAATACGACCATGCCATTCGCCAACATCAAAGTACCGCAGGCCGCACTTTCCAAGGCACAGAAGGAAGACCTCATCCACCGGACCACAGCCATGTTCGTCGACTTTTTCGGCGAGGTCGTACGCCCCACCACGATGGTGCTGGTGGAGGAAGTCCCCGACGGCGGCTATGGCCGCGCCGACGAGGTGTTCGTGATACCGGAAGCCTATCGCGCCAAGGACTAGCCGCTTTGAGCTGATACCCGTCATATGACGACTGGCCGCAGCGGACGCCAACGTTCACTCTGTCCGCGGGCCTGCATGTCGGTTCCCTGAAAACCGATGCCCCCTTTGGGGCGACATGCATCAGGCGGGGGCCAGGTGGACAGCCCCGAGCTGTCCACCTGTCTTGCTTGTGCTTGCTTCCGGTCCGCAGGGTAGGGAACCAAGTTCTGCAAGGTCTGCGCCAGCACCCCCACCCGGACCTTCGGTCCGACCTCCCCACAAGGGGGAGGTGGGGAGCGCAGCTTTTTCGCGTCTCCACAACAACACCGCTCCATGGGTGGATAAGGCGCTTCCTCACCCTCCCCCTTGTTGGGAGGTTCGCTGCGAAGCAGCGGGGTGGGGGTCAGCGCGGCGCTGCAAGGCTTGGCTCGTCGCGAAGTTTCAAGACACCAGGCTCAGCGACTTCGCCTCCGTATCCTCCGACTTTTCGGCTTTCCCCGCGGTCCGATAGCGCTTGGGGGCGGTGCCGGTGGCGCGCTTGAAGGCGTTGCTGAAGGCGCTTTCCGAGCTGTAGCCGAGCGAGCGGGCCAGCACGGCCACGGGCGTATCCTCCTCGCGCAGAGCGCGCTCGGCCAGATGCATACGCCATTGCGTCAAATAGGTCAGCGGCGCGACGCCGGCGGTCTGCCTGAAGTGGAAGGCAAAACTGGTGCGCGACATGGCGGCGGCCCTGGCGAGCTCTTCCAGATGCCAGTCGCGGCCGGGGTCGCCATGCATCAGCTGCAGCGCCGGCGCCAGGCGCGGATCGGCGAGCGCGCGCAGCCAGCCGGCAGGCATCAGGCTCGACGTCTGCAGATGCGCCCGCAACACCTGGATGAACAGCAACTGCGCCAGCTGCGCCGAGGCAAGGCTGGCGCCCGGCTGGCCATCCGCCTGCTCGCGCACCAGCTGGTCGAGGATCCAGCGCAGAATGGTGGCTTGTGGCGACGAGGCCTGGATGTGGATCCAGGGTGGCAAGACATCGGCCAGCAGCCGCCCGCTCGCCTGGTCGAGCAGGACATGGCCGCCAATATGGGCGAAATCCTCGCCGTCGCCGAGCTGCGCGATCTTGCAGCCGGAAAACACCGCCATGGCGTCGAGCGGCGGGACGGACAGGTCGCTGGCGAGGACGAAGGAGCGCCGCGAAGCCAGCAGCAACACGTCGCCGGTTTGCGCCTGCACCGGCTCGTCCTCGCCCTCCAGGCGGATCCAGCAATCACCCTTCACCACGGCGAAGAATTTGATTTTTTCGGGCGCCGGAAAGCGCAGCGCCCATGGCCCGCCGGCGGTGAAGCCGCCCGTCACCATGGTTTGCGCGCTGGTGAATTTGAGGATGTCGGAGAAGGGGTCGCTCGTCATTTTTGTACTTTCGCGCAACTTATGCGGATTTTCAAGCATTCACAATCCGGGCGAGGGCGCATAGCTGAGGGGCGATCAAACGTCGTCGCGAGCGGCGACGACAGAGGAGCCGACATGAACGACGAACTGGTGCTGGTGACCGGCGGCTCAGGCTTCATTGCATCGCATTGCATGCTGAAGCTGCTAGACGCCGGCTACCGCGTGCGCACGACGGTGCGTTCGCTCCAGCGCGAAGCGGAGGTGCGCGCGATGCTGAGGGAAGGCGGCGCCGAACCCGGTGACCGCCTGTCCTTCGTTGCCGCCGACCTGACCGCGGACGCCGGCTGGGCCGAGGCGGCCGCCGGCTGCGCCTATGTCATGCATGGCGCTTCGCCGACGCCCTCCGGCAGCCAGACGCGCGAGGAGGATTGGGTGCGGCCCGCCGTCGACGGCGTGCTGCGGGTGCTCAAGGCCGCGCGCGATGCCGGCGTGAAACGCGTGGTGCTGACTTCGGCCATCGGCGCGGTCGCCATGGGGCATGCGCCGCAGACCAGGCCGTTCAACGAGACCGACTGGACCGACCTCAGCGGCACTGTCGCGCCCTACCAGAAATCGAAGACGCTGTCGGAGCGCGCTGCCTGGGATTTCATCGCTCGCGAGGGCGGCGGCCTTGAACTCTCCGTCGTCAACCCGGTCGCCGTGCTTGGCCCTGTGCTCGCCGCCGACTTCTCGCATTCGATCGGGCTGATCAAGCGGCTGATGGACGGCATGCCCGGCTGTCCCAAGGTCAACTCAGGCTATGTCGACGTGCGCGACCTTGCCGATCTGCACCTGCTGGCGATGACCAGCCCGGCGGCCAAGGGCGAGCGCTTCATCGGCATTTCGGGCCACAGCCTGTGGATGGCGGATGTCGCAAAGGTACTGCGCCGGCGGATGGGCGCGGCCGCGACCAAGGTGCCGAGGCGGGAAATCCCCAACTGGGTGATCCGCCTGCTGGCGCTGCGCGGCGATCCGACGACGAAGATGCTGGCCAGGCATCTCGGCGTGATGATGGACGCCACCGGCGAAAAGGCGACGCGCCTGCTCGGCTGGACGCCGCGCCCGGCCGAAGAGGCGATTGTCGCCACGGCCGAGAGCCTGCTGCGGCTGGGGTTGGTGGGCGGGAAGAGAGGTCACGGGTGAAGACCCCCACAAGGGTGAGGGTGAGGCAACGCCGTGCCCGCGTATTCGACAGCGCGCGACGGGCACATTGGCGCTGCCACAGTGGTTGACCGCGCGGCCCATCCGGCCGATAGGTCCGCGAGACCACTCCGAGACCGCCAATGACCGACCTAAAAGATGCAACCGGCACCCCCGACGCCGCCTGGCAGGACGATGTCCGCCAGGGCGTGCGCCATGTGCGCGATCTTGCCTCCCTGCCGCTGTCGCTAGCCGAGCGCGCAGCGGCACAAGCTGCCGCCGCGCTCCACAAGGTGCGTGCGCCAAAAGCCTATCTCGACCTGATCGACTGGAACGACCCCGCCGATCCGATCCGCGCGCAAATCATCCCGTCGCCGGACGAACTGGTGGAGACGGAGGGCGAGCTTGGCGATCCGATCGCCGACCACGACTTCAGCCCGGTGCCCCGGTTGACGCATCGCCATGCAGACCGGGTGCTGCTGTTCCCGACCTATCAATGCGCGGTCTATTGCCGGTTCTGCTTCCGCAAGGAATCGCTGACCTCGATCGGTCGCGGTTACACGCGTGAGGCGCTGGAGCCGGCGCTGGCCTATATCGCGGATCATCCCGAAATCCGCGAGGTGATCCTGACCGGTGGCGACCCGCTGTCGCTGCCCGACAAGGCCCTGGCCGAGATCGTCGCGCGCATCGAGGCGATTCCGCATGTGCGGTTACTGCGCATCCACACGCGCGTGCCGGTGGTGCTGCCGTCGCGCATCACGTCGGGGCTGGTCGAGGCGCTGCAGGGCCGACTGATGGTGACCGTCGTCACCCATTTCAACCACGCGCGCGAGATCACCGACGCCACCGAGGCAGCCTGCCGGACGATGCGGCAAGCGGGCTTCGTGCTGCTTAACCAAAGCGTTCTGCTTAAAGGCGTCAATGACAGCGTCGAGGTGCTGGAGGAGCTCTGCCGCGAGCTGATGTATCGCCTCGGGGTCAAGCCTTACTACCTCCACCACGGCGACCTCGCGCGCGGCATGGCGCACCGGCGCACGACGATCGCCGAGGGCCAAGCGCTGGTGGAAGCACTGAGGGCGCGGCTGTCGGGCATCTGCAACCCCGTCTACGTGCTCGACCTCCCCGAAGGCGGCGGCAAGGTGCCGCTCGGGCCGTGCCCTATCGAAGCAAGCGACGGGGAGACATGGCGCATTCGCGGGCTGGATGGCGCGGTGAGGGACTATCGGGAGATTGTGAGCGAATAGGGCGGCGCACTATTCGCCCACAAACGCCAGGACGACCACGCGCGGGGCAACGCAGTATCCGAGCCTGACCTTGCGGCCGGTCTTCGTCGTCGCACGCCCTGCATCGAGGTCGACGGCGATATCCTCGTAGCCCAGCACCTCGCGATCGAGCGGATAGGCCGCTTTGTAGACCGCTTCCTTGGCGCAAAACAGGATGCGGCCGGCGAGCCGCCGGTCGGCCGCGCCTGTCCGGTCCGCGCCGGTTGCAACGATCGCGAAAATATCATCCGGCAGGGGCTGGGCGGGCTCGACATCGATGCCGAGCGAGACGATGCGGCCGACAGGCGCGACCGCCGCCACGGCCATGTCGTCGTCATGGGCGAGCGAACCGATTATCCCGTCCGGCCAGACCGGGGCACCGGACGGCGCGCGCGGGATGGCGACGTTGCCGATGCCGATATCGGCCAGCAGCCGGTGCGCGATCCAGCGGGCGGTACCGCTGGCGCGCCGCATGGCCGGCTGGCGCGCGGAGATGGAACGCGCCTCTTCGGGCAGCAGATGGGCCTCGTCCGCGTCGCCTATCAGCCGGCATCCGGTCCGGACACCTGGGGGCGCAATTGCCGCCATCGCTTCGATCAACGCGCCTTCAGGGGAGGGCGGCAGCGTCAACGGTCATCCCTCGGCAGGGCGAGGTCGGCGATCATTTCTCCATCCTCGTCGAGCCCTTCTTCGACGAAACCGGCGGCGCGGTAGAGCTGGCGCGCCGCTTCATTCTCGGGTTCATAGCAGATCGAAACGTGCCTGATGTGGCCGAGCCCTCGGATTTCGTCCATCACCTCGCGCAACGCGGCCTTGCCATAGCCCTTGCCCTGGCTGGCGCGGTCGATCATGAAACGATAGATGCGCGCCTCGTCGTCATCTTCCGGTGCGTCGTACATCAGGAAACCGACGACACGATCCCCGGCCATCACCACACGCGGCCGGGCGTCCTCGTCGGCTTCGGCCTCCTCCAGCGACTCCGCATTGCCAGCGACGAAATCCGTCTGGTCCGGGGCCAGTTCCAACGACGCGACCAAGGCCCGGTTGGCCTCGGTCACGGGAGCGAGACGGACTTCTGCGGCCTTCAAGCCGGCGCCTTGGCGCCGTCTTCCGTGACCGGGATCACGAAGCGATGCAGCTTGGCCGGGTTGCCGCGCCATATGGAGTAGGGCTCCAGCTCTTCGCCCTTCATGACGAAGGAATCGGTATCGGCCACCGATCCTTCACCCATCACGACGCCGTAATGGACAAAGGCCGACGGTCCGAGCGTGCAGCCCTTGCCGATGCGGATGTAGTCGGACTTGAACGCGCCTTCCTCCAGCGAGTGAGCCTGGATGACGCAGCCCTCGTTGAGCGTGGCGTCATCGCCGATCTCGACCAGCGAGCGTTCGGTGAGGTTGGCTCCACCGTCATAGACGCGCTTGCCGACCTTGACGCCGAGCAGGCGCAGGATCATCGGCCGGAACGGCGTGCCGCCAAACAAGTTCACGATCGGCGAGTCCGCCAGCTTCCAGTGGCGTTCGTGACGCCAGAAGTCGACGTCGTAGATCGTCGTTATCCGCGGCTTCAGCCTGCGAAAACCAAGGCTTGCCCGCTCGACAAAAATGTAGAACGGAATGGTGATCGCCGAGGTCAGGAGCACGGCGACGAAGAGAGCGACCTCCGCCCATTCGGTATAGTAGTTCAGCGCCCGGTCCCAGATCGCGATCGTGGCGAACAGCATGACCCATTGCGTTGCCAAGAACAGAAGGATCGTCACCAGATTGTGGCGGTTCTTGAACGGGATGCGCTTGCGCCGGTCGGCCTCGTCGACGCCGGCGATGAGTTCCTTGTCGCGGTTGACCATGCGCGGGATTTCAAAGGCAGGCGAACCCAGGAGCCCGACATTCTCGCGCAGCGGCCCATCGATGGGGATCATCACCTTGGTGCCGAGCAGGACGTTGTCGCCCGTGCGTCCATCCGGCGGATAGTAGATGTTGTTGCCCAGATAGTTGCGTTCGCCAATGCGCGTCGGCTCGAGCCGGAACGCGGAGGCCGACTTGTGCATGTTGATCATGAACAGGCCGTCCGACACCATGGTCTCGGTGCCGATCTCGCACAGGAGCGGGTTTTCGTGCTGCTGGTTGGAGCCGAAATTGGAGCCGGTCTGCACCACCTTGTTGAGGTTCCAGCCGACAGCGCGCATGTAATAGACGATCGCCGAGCTGTCACCGAACAGCAGCCCGAGCACACGTGAATTGCTCGAGAATTCGGTGGCCGCCTGCAGCCAGTAGCGGAAACCGTAGAGCGCGTAGGTGCGGCCTGGCTTCAGCACCAGGCTGAGCAGGCGCGGCAGCAGGGTCGCGGCGAGAAAAGCCACGGCGATATAGCCGAAAAGCGTGACCGTGGTGCCGATCGCGACTAGGCCGATCGTCTCCTGATAGTCGTCGCCGACATTCTCCCAATAGCTGTGGAACAGCAGCGGCAGCGGGATGACAACGGCAAACAGCCCGATCAACTGCACCGCTTCGAAGAGGAAGCGTCGGATGTCGGACGGGTTCTCGTTGCGCACCTTGCAATAGTCCGCCGTAGTCGGCACGGCCGGCGACCCATGCCAGTGTTCGCCGTCCGGAATGCTTTGCCCCCGCTGCAGCGAGGACGAATGGCCGAGCTGGCCGCCGTCGCCGATCGACGTGTCGATGTCGAGCGTCGAGCCGACGCCGACGAAGGCATCGCGACCGATGGTCAGCGGACCCATATGGATGTAGCCGGACTGCGCCCGAAAGCCGAGGATCAGCGATTCCTTGCGCAGGATGGTGTTGGCGCCAATCGAGATCAGATCCGTGCAGACGGGCACGGACCGGGATTCGATGACGGCGTTCTTGCCGATCCTGGTTCCCAGCAGCTGCAGATAGAAGCTGTAGAGCGGGCTGCCACGGAACAGCACGACCGGGGCGGTGCGGATCAATGTCTTGACCACCCAGAAGCGGTAGTAGCGCAGGCCCCAGATCGGGAACGCCTCGGCCTTCCAGCGGCCGACGAGCACCCATTTCGCCAGCACGGCAAAGCCCGTCATGCCGAAGAAGACGCCGGACGAAAGCGCTACGCACCTGATGTAGAGCTGCAGCGGATCGTCGAGCGCGTCATACATCCAGTTGAGGCCGATGTTGATCGCCCACAGCGCCACATAGCTGTAGACCCCGTAGAACAGCAACTGCGCCATGCCGCAGGTCCAATAGGCAAAATTCGATGCCCGGCGGGTGAGGACAGGCTCGTTGGTGGCCGTCGTCATCTCTTCCGGCACGCTCAAATGTTTGGCCAGGCGCGCGACCGTCGGATAGAGATAGATGTCGCGCATGGACGTCGTCGCCCATTCCTTGCGGGTGCGCACGCGGGCGCAGAAATGCGCCATCAGCAGCGAATTGGCGCCGAGATCGTCGAAGAAATTGTCCTCGACCGACACGTCTTCGAATTTCAGCACCGCGGCCAGCGCCTCGGCCAGGAAACGTTCGTCGTCATTGCCGGGCGCCACCATCTCCCGGTCGGCGGAAAGCCGCACACTTGTCGGCTTCGGCAGCTGGCGCAGGTCGACCTTGTTGGAGACCGTCATCGGGATGACAGGCAGTTCCTCCAGATAGGAGGGCACCATGTAATCCGGCAGGCGGCGCTTCATCGTCTGGGCAATGTCGGCGCGCGAGAGCGCCGGCTGGCCGGCCTTGCGTGCGTAATAGGCGACGAGCTCGACGCGGCCGGGCTCGATCTCCCAGGTGGTGACGGCAGCTTGCGCGATCTCCGGCTGGTCGAGCAGCACCGCCTCGATCTCGCCGAGTTCGATGCGATAGCCGCGGATCTTCACCTGGGTGTCGATGCGCCCGGCATACTCGATCTCGCCATCCTCGTTGATCCGGCCAAGGTCGCCCGTGCGGTAGATGCGCTGCGACGGGTTGTTCGGCAGGCCGAGGAAATCGGCGATGAATTTCTGGTCGGTCAGGTCCTGCCGGTTGAGATAGCCGACGGCGAGGCCGATGCCGGCGATGCCGATCTCGCCCAGTTCACTGGGCTCGGCCAGTTCCGGCAGCGAAGGGTCGAGGATGACGATGGAATAGGTGGGCAGCGGCGCGCCGATGGTGACGGGCTTGTCGGGCGTCAGCGCGCCCATCGTTGCCGTGACGGTCGCCTCTGTCGGGCCGTAGGTGTTGAGGATCTGCCGGCCGGGCTTGGACCAACGCACCACCAGATTGTGCGGGCAGGCTTCGCCGCCGACCAGCAGCGTGCGCAGGCTGGGCACGTCAGACGTCATCGACGACAGAAGGGTCGGGCTGCAGGCCATGCAGGTGATGTCGTGAAGACGCAGGAAATCGGCGAGCTCTTCGCCGACGAGCGGCATCTGGCCGGGTGCGGGCACCACGGTCGCGCCGGCGACGAACGGCACCCAGATCTCTTCGGAAGAAAAGTCGAAGGCGATGGTCATGCCCTGGTAGACGCGGTCGCCCGGCCGGTAGCCGTAGGATGCGGCGGCGACGCGGATGAAGTTGACGAAGCTCTGGTGCCTGACGGCGACGCCCTTCGGCCTGCCGGTCGTGCCCGATGTGTAAAGGATGTAGCAGATGTCTTCGCCGGCACTGGATGCCGGCGCCTTGTGCGGCTTCAGCGGCGCGCCGGACTGTTTGGAGATCTCGGCGGCGGCGCTGTCGATCAGCACATGGGGAACCGGCAGCTGATCGGCGCGCGACGCATAGGTGGCGATGGTGACGATCAGGCTGACGCTGGCGTCTTCGATGATCAGGGCCATGCGCTCTTGCGGAAAGGCGGTGGCCAGCGGCACGAAGGCGGCGCCTGCCTTCACGACGGCGAGCACGGCGACATAGGTCTCCGCCGACCGGTCGAGAATGAGCCCGACCCGGTGGCCCGGCCGCACGCCGCGCTTGATCAGCACGCGGGCGAACTGGTTGGCGCGGCTATCCAGCTCCTCATAGGTCCAGCTCCGTCCGTCGGAGATCACCGCCGGCAAGGTGGCGAATGTCTGGGCGAGCTGCTCGAAGACTTTGTCCAGCCGCTCGTCGGGCTGACCCGCCATAGCGAAATCGGCGCCCGTCAGGATCTGGGGGCGGGCGACCATTGCGGAGCCGGTTTTCGGCTGCGCGTCGCCAATTTCGGGCTCTCTGCCCGGCCTTGCCGCGTCCCTGTCCAATGCGGCGATATCGATACCGTAATCCATTTCCAAACTTTCTCGCCCTGACTGCGTATTGCCGGGCTGCCGCCGCAATTGACAGGCCTTGCCGGCTGCACTGCCGATGCATCTGGTGCGTGTGCGGCAGCCGATTCCCGGCCGTTGACGGACGCTTATGCCATCCGATCTTTTCGCCAGTTTTTCCGAACTGTTGAATATTGTTTCTGAAGTGTGTCTGGGGGGCTGTTTTCCCCCTCCCGCCTGTTGGCTCTTCGGGGAGGGAATGGAGCAGCGCGCTTCACTTACCCTCTGGCTGCAAAACGGCGCCAGTGCACCATCCGAGCCCTGATTCCGGCCCTTCCAAAAAATCTCACCGCCCTCGGGAATAAAGCACGGCCCTGCCGGGTCTTCACTACAGCGGGGCCAATCTGCCGGCCCGCGACGCGAAGAAACGAAACAAGGATTCATCAGAAATGACCAAGCTCGCTCTCAGCGTGGCTGCGATGTTGCTTGCCTCGAGTGCTGCCTTTGCCGGCAGCGACCATTTCGGCGCCGACAACGCCAACCAGCCTGTCGCCTCCGTCGACACCAATGCCACCGCGTCCATCCCCTACACGGCGCAGCAGAACGGCGTCGACGCCAAGGTGACGACCGGGCCGAGCCAGGGCTCGGTGCAGGACATCATCAACCGGCACAACGACGAAAGCCTCTGGGGCCGCTGAGCGCGCTCCGGCCTTCAAGCAAATTCTCAACAAACAGGAACCATCGTCATGAAAAACATCGCTCTCACCACTGCTGCCATCCTCGTTGCCACCACTGGCGCCTTTGCCGGCAGCGACCATTTCGGCGACCGCCCCGTCAACCCGACGACGGCCACCATCGACAACAGCTACACCGCCTCGATGCGCAAGCCGGACATGGTCCGGCACAGTTCCCAGGCGACGATGAAATCTGATGCGGATGAACCCGGCCAGGGCATCTGGGGCAACTGAGTTCAGGGGTTGGGACACCCTCGAGGTCCCGACCCGGTCCGCAATCAGGACGGGGGGCCATGTGGCGTGGCCCTCCGTCACTCCTGGAATTTCTCGCCTTCCGACTTTTACCACCGCCACGCAACCCCACAGGAGATAACCCATGTTCAGCATGACACGCCGCACACTGCTTGGAACCGCCACTGCTGCCGCTGCCTTCGGCCTTGCAGGCAAGCTTGAATTCACCCGCCCTGCTTTCGCGCAAACGCCGGTGGAGCCGACCGTCGGCTTCTACAAATACACGGTCGGCGACATCGAGGTCACCGCCATCTATGACGGCATCTGGAAGAAGCCGCACGACCCGGCCTTCATCAAGGATGTTTCCGTCGACGACACCAAGGCGGCGCTCGCCAAGGCGGGCCTGACCACCGACTTCATGCCCATTCCGCTCACCGTCGTCGTGCTCAAGATGGGCGGCAAGCTGATCATGATGGATGCCGGCTCGGGCGTCGGCCAGTGGCAGGCCAACGCCACGCACCTGCCGGCCAACATGGCCGCCGCCGGCATCGACTACAAGGCGATCGACACCATCATGATCTCGCATTTCCACCCCGACCACGTCTGGGGCCTGATGGAGAAGGGCACCAACACGCCGGTGTTCCCCAATGCCGAGCTGATCGTCAACGCCACCGAATACAATTGGTGGACCGACCCCAGCCGCCTGGCCAAGCTGCCCGAAGGCCGCAAGCCGGCGGGCAAGCGCATCGCCGAAAATTTTCCGAAATGGAAGAACTGGAAGCTGGTCGAGGACGGTGCGGAAGTCGCGCCCGGCATCCAGATCATCGCCGCCCCCGGCCACACGCCCGGCCACTCGGTCTACCTCGCCAATTCCGGCAAGGAGCAGCTGATGATCTCGGCCGACACCATGTATGTGCCCGCCCTTCTGGCGCCGCATCCGGAGTGGCAGGGCGCCTACGACCAGGACGGGCCGACGGCGATCACCACCCGCCACAAGATCATCGACCAGGTGATCGCGGACAACATCCGCATTTCCGGTTCGCACTTCCCGTTCCCCGGCACCGGCGTCTTCGTCAAGGACGGCAATGCCTATGGCTTCACCCCCGTGCAGGTCTGAACGCGGCAACCCAAACCAAGCGAGAAAGACGATGATACAATCCTTCCTGGGCAAAAACGCCCTCTACGGCCTGCTCGGCGCCATTGCCGTGCTGACCGTGGTTCCCGTCGCCACCATCATGCCGGCCTATGCGGTCGATGACATCGAGGGTGCCGACGCGCCCGACCTCACCGCCGTCCAGGCCAAGATCGCCGCCAAGGACTACAAGGGCGCGCTGGCCGATCTGCGGGACCTGGCGCAGGACAACCAGCAGGCCGACGTCTACAATCTGCTCGGCTTCACGCTGCGCAAGACCGGCGACTTCACCACCGCGCTGACCTACTACAACAAGGCGCTGGAGCTGAAGCCCGACCACAAGGCCGCCCGCGAATATCTGGGTGAGCTCTATGTCGAGACCGGCGACATGGCCAAGGCCAAGGAACAGTTGGCGTCGCTGCAGAAACTCTGCCCCGCCGGCTGCGACGAGCTTTCCGACCTGCAGAAAGCCATCGACACCAAGGTGACGCAGTAAGTTCCCCTGGCGCCAACCTCAACCTAGTGAATCCCAGCTCGGGCGCTCGTGGCTGGCGCCCATTGCCGGAGCCGGCGCTCTCCCTCGAGCCGGCTCCGGCCTTTTCGAACTCATATCCGGCAGGCGACATTCCCGTGCATCCCCAGGCGGGCGCGGCGCCTGCCTGTGCCCAAAATTGGAGGCTGCCCCATGAACCCGACCGAACTCGCCGCGAAGCTCACCGGCCTCGCCATGAAATACCACATCAGGGACGTGACCCTGCTTGTCGGCCGCCTGCTTATGTCCTTCATCTTCCTGCATGAGGGCGTCACACTGGCCACCCATTTCGACGGCGCCGCCAAGGCGATGGCCGCTCAGGGCGTCGGCCTGCCGTTGTTTGTCGCCACCATCGCCTTGCAACTGGGGGCAGGGCTCTCGGTGGCGACGGGCGTGCTGACGCGGCTGGGCGCCATCGGCCTCGGCCTGTTCTGCCTGGCAACGGCCACGCTGTTCCACACCAACTTCGCCAGCCAGGCCGAGCTCTTGAACTTCGAAAAGGATCTGGCGATTTCAGGCGGCATGTTCGTGCTGGCCGTCGCCGGCGCCGGGCGGATCTCGCTGGATTGGCTGTTGGGGCTCTATCTGCAGAAGCGGCAGCGCGACAAGGACATGGTGGCGGCATTGCTGGCCGTGGAGAACGACTTCACGGTGGATGTGCGGCTGCCGGTTTGAGGCGACGAGGCGGTCTGCCTTGCGCAGCGGCAGGCCGCTCGAGTCGCCGACCCTTGCCATATGCTCGCATGCTGGAACCAGTCTTGATGCTCCGCATTCTATTAGCAGGGACTCAAGGAGTGTGTGATGAAAGCGGTTTTGGCACTGGTCGGCGGCTTCGTGCTGACGCTTGCGGTCTTCGCCAGCGGGCTGGCTTTCGCGGCCTGGCTGATTGTCGCCAAGCCCGTGCATCAGGCGAAGCCCGCCGACAGTGTCTCGCAGCTGTGGACCAAGGACGCACAGCCCGTGGACAAGGCGGCGCAAGGCCTGGAGCGCGTGGCCGCCGCGCAACCCGCGGCGCCCGACGCCGCCGCCAGGATGCAGGCGCCCGACCCGACCAATACGGGCGCGGTGCCGCCGGGCGAGCAGCAAGCCAGGCTGCCACCTGCCCATGTCAGCTGGTGCGCCGACCGCTACCGCTCCTACAATGCCGACGACAACAGCTACACGTCCTATAGCGGACAGCAGCGGCCCTGCGTGTCGCCCTATCTGGACACCGCCGCCGACCAGAGCGCGCAGCAGCCCGCCGAAGTCAGCTATGTCGAAGGCGGCGCCGCGCCCCTGGTTGCAGCAGCGGACCTTTCGGACGACCACGTCCAGTCCTGCTTCAGCCGCTACCGTTCCTACCGCCCCGAAGACAACAGCTACCAGCCATATTCCGGCGGGCCGAGGCGCCAGTGTGAGTAGGGGCGGCGGCTGCTTGACTCGCGCACCATCCCTGGACATTCGATCACGCAAATTTTTTGGATCGTTCGCACCGGCCCGGCGTTCACCCCTCACACAAGGGAGAAACCGACATGACCGATGACCGCAACGAAAAAATCCGCGACCGCGCCTACGCCATCTGGCAACGCGAAGGCGGCGCCCATGGCGACCATGATCGCCACTGGCACCAGGCCGCGATGGAGATCGACCGGGAAGCCGCTTTGCCGCTGACGGCCGACGACGCGCTGCCGCAAACCCGTGAGATCGCCAGCACCGACGTGCTGGAGGTCGAAGCGCTGGCCGTGCGCACCGGCATATCGGGCGACGAGGCGCAGGCGCTGATCGACCGCCTGGGCAGCGACCGCGCCGCAACTGAGCAGGCCGCGCGCAACCTCAAGGCCAATCGGAAATCCTGATCGATCCTAACTGGGGAGAGCGAGATGATCCGCAAACTCAAGGACGGAAAATACCGGCTTTATTCGCGCAAGAAGGACGAGAAGACCGGGAAACGGCGGAACCTGGGTACGTTCGATAACCGCGAGGCGGCGGAGAAGCATGAGCGCGAGGTGCAGTATTTCAAGCGGCATTGAGGCTTGCCTCTGGACGTCGCGATGGTGATGCACCACCAAAAGCCGACATCGGTTGGCCAAGCTCACGGCCCTGCCGTCGCTCGCAAGATGTCTACGCCAGGCGTGGTTGAGCTGGCCTTACCACGGTGGTGAGGACGATGCCGGCGACGATGAAGGCCGCACCGACCAGATCGTAATCGTGCAAGCCCTCGCCGAGCAGAAGATAGGCGAGAATGGCCACGAACACCGTCTGCAGGTAGAGCAGCATGCTTGCCCGGCTCGCGCCGAGCGTTTCCACGCTTTTGTTGTAGAGGTAGTACATCAAGGCGCCGCCGGGGCCTGCCAGATAGGCGAGCGCGAGAATGCTGTGGACGTTCATGGCGGAGCGTTCGTCGTTGAACAATTCCCACAAATGGAAAGGCAAGGCGACCAGCGCACCGGCGCCGAGCAGCAGCACGACCATCGGCAGCATTTCGATGCCGAATTTGGCACGGCGCAAAAGCACGGTGTAGAGGCCCCAGCAGAACGCGCTGCCGACGATCCACAACTCGCCGGCGTTGACCTTCAGTTGCAGCAGCGCCGTCAGGTTGCCGTGGGCAACGATGAAAATCATCCCGGCAAGCGCGACCAGCGCGCCAAGCGATTTCCACAGCCCGAGCGGCTCGCCAAGCACGAAACGGGCGAGCACCATCGTCATGACAGGCGACAGCGCCATGATGATGCCGGCCGTGGTGGCGTCAGTGTGGTTGAGGCCATGGTAGATCATACCCTGGCAGAGCGTGAGGCCGATCGCCCCCACGGCGACGACCTCCACGGCGCGCGTTCGCAAAAGCCCGATCATCGCGTCGTGATGACGGTGCACGATCGGCAGGAGGATGGCGCAGGCAAGCGTCAGCCGCCAGAAGCAGAGGCCCCAGGGCGGCATTTCAGGCGCCACCCATTTGGCCGCGATATAGACGCCAGCCGAAAGCAGCCAGCACAGGACGGCGGCCGGATAGCCGGCCAAGGAGGATATGGGACGGGCCACGGGTTGCGCGGCCTGATGCGCTATCGGCATTGCCTGCATGTCATGCCTCCCCCTTCGATGACCTTGGCCAGACGGGGCAACATACCCTGTGTCGTTGGGTCGTGCATCCGTTTTGAAAGGGTGGGGAATCTGCGCTCGGCCGCACTTCGATTGAGCGAGGACGTTCTTGCCGGTGAGGGGATGCGACGACCGGAACGGGTCAACTCACGGCATCACACATCATACATCGGACGTTCGGCCTCCGCTGTCGTTGGTCCCTGCACCACAAGCGGAGCACTGCCTTGGGGCGCGCGGCGTTCACTTGCACCCTGAAATGTGCGATAATCGTGCACCGTTTGGGAGCACTTCCATGCGACATCTCCGGTATGCACTTGCCGCTTGCTGTTTTGCACTTTCGTTGTCATCGGCGCCGGCTGAGACGCTGCGGCTTCCCGACAACCTGACCGGGTTCGACACCGATCAAGGAGAAGCCTATCTCGTTGAGAGTGACGCCCGCGAAGCCTATTTTGCTCTCGCCAGCAATTTCCTAACCCAGAAAACGCAGTCGTTCTGTGGCGTGGCGAGCATCGTGATGGTGCTCAACTCGCTTGGCGTGCCGGCGCCCGAGGTGGCGGAATACCAGCCCTACCGCACTTTCACCCAGGACAATGTTTTGGATGAAAAGACCGACACGGTGCTGCCCCGAGTCACGCTGGCAATGATCGGCATGACGCTCGACCAGATTGGGGGCATCCTCGCCACGAAGGGGGTCTCGGCTTCCGTCTATCACGCCGCGGATACGTCGCTGGACGATTTTCGGAAAATGGCGCGAGCGGCGCTCAGCGACAAGGGGCGCTTCGTCATCGTCAACTATCTGCGCAAGGCGATGGGCCAGGAAAAGGGCGGTCATATATCGCCGCTTGCAGCCTACGATTCCAAGTCGGATCGATTCCTGATCCTGGACGTCGCGCGCTATAAATATCCACCTGTCTGGGTCTCGGCGAGCGACCTCTTCACGGCCATGAACACCACCGACAGCGACAACGACAACAAGACCCGCGGTTTCGTTGTCGTCGCCCGGCAATAGAGCCTCTGACCCATTCGTGCCGCCGCGACCTGCGGGCCGAACGACTGCTTTGTGCCGTATCCATGACCGCGGTCGCCTCGCTGGTAAGCTCGAGGGGGCTGAACGCAAGAAGTGCGCCTGACGCTGTCCGGCAATCACGCGTCGGGCGGCTTGCGTACCTCTTCATTACGCACGAAATAATCGCTCGCCAACGCCAGGACAGCCAAGAAGGCGGCGCTATACCGCGCGAAGCCAAAGGCCTCGGCCGCCGCAAGTTTAGCGCCGCGCTTGTGCTCACTGACAAACTGGGCCGCCACGTCCCGGACTTCGTCGGCTGCCTTGCCGAACAGCGCCTGCTCTTTGGCTGTTGGCTGAAATGCACGGCCGATGAGATGGCCGAGAAATAGCCCTCCTGCGGAGCCGGCTATGACCTTGGCTCGCTCGAGGTTTGACAGGCCACTTCGCGGAAGTGCGTGGTACCGGCTTGGTCCAGCATCGGCATGCCCGCCGCTGGCAAGTGTTTCAATGTCCGCGCCCGCATGTCCGGCGGCGACATTGCCGCCAGCGCTTCTCCTGCCGGCATCGAAGACAGCAACGGCACCCAGGGCCACAGCGGCCGCGGTGCCACCATTCTCCTTGACGGCATCGGAGACGCCACCAAGGACCCCGATCACCTTCTGTTTGGCGTAGTGAGTGGAGGCTTGCACCAGATGCCTGGGTTGGAGCCTGCGGCTCAACTCGCTGACCGGCCCAAACAGCGCTTGCCGTTCAGCGCGGCTTTGCACCAGTATATCCCGGATCTCATTGCTGGGTTGAGCCATAGCGTATCCCCTGCTTCAAGGTTGCGAGGTCTGTCCGCACCTGGTTGACGGTTTCTACGGGCGTGATGGTCCATCCGATCAGCGCGCGCCTGGCCAAATGCAGAGATAGCATCCCTGCGACGATCAAAACGGCGCCGACGATCAGGCAGGCGAACATCGCGCCGACCCCAAAATGGATCATCGCAAGGATGAGGAACTGAACCAGGGCGAATGCTGCCAGGACAAAGAACATGGCGGCAGCCACGCCGCATGCGCCCGACGACACGATCGTCGTGGTCTTGGCCCGCATCTCCGCTTCGAGCAGGCGAAGGTCGAGGCGCATCAACGAAGCAAATTGGCTTACAGCTTCGCTGAGCACGCTCCCGAATGGCCGGTGATCCATTCCGTCATCCATGCGCGTGGTCCTTCTCAGGACCGATCGGAGCTTCGCATGATCCGCGTCAGCACCACGCCGGCGAGGATGCCGACGCCGAAAAAGGCGGCCGGCTGGCGCTGCGCGAACTTGGTGACGGAATCGAGCAATTCGCCGACATTGCGGTCCCTGATATCGGTCGAGATGCGCTCGACGCCTTCGGCAGCATTGCGCACCATGCTTGCAACCTGGGGCGACTGCTTCTCGATGCCGTCGGCCGCGTCCTTCACGGAATGGGCGATATTGGCGATCGCATCGGCGCCTGCGGTCTTGTTGGACTCGACGGCGTCCTTGAAGGCGCCGGCGGCATTGGATGCCACAGACCCGGCATAGTCCCTGGCGTCGCTCGACACTGAAGCCGCCGCATCTTTCAGATGCGCGGCGGTTTCTGCCGCACTCGTCTTCAACTTGCCGAGCGCTTCCTTGCTGTCGCTGGCACGTTCAGTGCCCGCATTGCCCTGCCAGCCGTTCTCGTTGGCGATTCCTGATCCCGAAAGGTTGTCTGTATCTAAGGTGTTCACGGCGAGTCACTCCTGTGTTGATAGGAGTTGAACTTCGCCATCAACAAGCGGTTCCGGCAGCTAGCAAAAATCCCTGAGCTGATCGGAATCTCGGCAAAGTAAGCTGGGTGTGGCAGGATACCCTGCCAGAACACGAAGTGCGCCCGGCGCCGCGATCTCAGGCAGTACGCCTCAAGCGGAGGGTGGGCTCTCGGGCCCTGTCGAGACAATCAGCGTGTTGCGGGTGCGAACGCAGTTGGCGTTCAGCCGCACCGCCAATTCTCTAAGACTGCAGGCTGCGCCCTTCCTCCGCCTTGTCGCCGGAAGGCATTGCGGAAAAATCCATCCACATCGCGCCCACGGCGTGGCCATCGGGATCAGCGAGGTCGCGTGTATACATGAAGCCATGATCCTCGATCGGATTGATGTCGGCGGTGCCACCGTTCGCGGCAGCGGCTGTGGCCATCGCATCGACCGCCTCGCGGCTGTCGAGCGACAGCGCCAGCATGACCTCGCTGGAGGTTGATGGCGGGATGGGGCGCGTGGTCATGGTCTGCCATTTTTCACGGCTGAGCAGCATGAAATTGATGTGGTCGCTCCACACCATCCCCGCGGCCGTCTCGCTGGTGAACCCGGGATTGTTCTTGAACCCGAGAGCTTCATAGAACGCCATGGACACCTTCACGTCGCTCACCGGCAGGCTCACGAAAATCTTCTTGCTCATCGATCGTTCCTTTCGTTGTCGGGATGCCAGTCCAGGCGCCTGCTGTAAGACGGTTGACTGGGCGTAGATCCGACACCGCATCTCGATTTTTTTTGAATCGCTGGCGCAGCGGCACGGCGAGAAGACCGGAAAAGGCGGAGCCTGGGGACTTTTGAGACGAGGGAGGCGGCGGAGAAGGAAGAGCGGGAGGTGCTGTATTTCAAGTGGTATTGAGTGGGCCTTGGAGGGACGTGCCGTTCGCAAAGCCATTGCAGCAAGTTGCAATCTCGCCAACCGCACGCGACAGGTGGGGCGGTATGGCAACGGCAAATCCTCTAGCCTCACTAGTCAGAACGAACTGCTGCATTTCGATTTGACCATTGTCGGCGGTATGTTCATGCTGGCAATCGCGGATACCGGCGCGATCTCGCTGGATGGGCTCGGCGCCGATTACCTTCAGCAGCGGCAGCGCGACAAGCAATGCGGGCGGCGGAGAGCCAGATGGGGAGGCGAGGGGCTATGGCAGCTGCACCACCACGACCTTGAGCCCGGCATGGCGCCTCGGCACCGAAGCTAGGCGCTGGCTAGCGCTTCTGCAGCAGGGCTTAATCGGGCATTTCTCGAAAGGAAAGCGCTGATCGCTCACAATTGATGTGTAGGGCGCCCCAATTCTTCTTGTATTTTTAGCATATGAGCATGGCGAGCCAGAAGTGTCTCTGCTATGCCATTCTCCAATGAAGGGGGGCTTACAAGTGGGCTGGCGTCGAGATAATACACTGCCGAATGAAGGATTCACCTCTGCTGTAGACTACTATTCGGCGTTACGTGGAGGTTTGCGTGAGAAGGCAGACCATAACAAAGCAGAATCCCAATGGTGCTTTAGTCTAACCATCGCTTGCACGTTAATGACGCCTCTATTTGTGACGTTGGGTCACGACGATTTATGGGCGAAAGTTGTACCAGCCTCGCTATCCGTGTTAGCCGCCGGGCTAACATCGTGGTTGCAGCTGCGAAAACCTCAGCGACTTTGGTCAATTTATCGCCGCGGCCAGCGGGAACTCGAAAGGGAAAAATCCTATTTTGACTTCAAGTTAGGCGACTATGGGTTGACTGCGGATCCGGAGAAATTGCTGGCACAAAAAGTATCCGACATTGCATTTAGAGTGCATGAACAATGGGAGGGTCTTGTTCCAGAACCAGACGCTCTCGTTTCAAATGGGGCAAAGGGCCTTGCCGGTGTGACCAATGAGCTTGGCTGAACCGGAGATCGCTAGTTCTCCTCTAAAGACACGCTACGGCACTTTTCGTCTCTACGTATTTTCCTGGTCGGAGAACGAACAGGACAACGTGCTAGCTCTGCTAGCCGAGGGGCCGGAAACGCGCCCATTAGTTCGGGTGCAAAGCGCCTGCTACACTGGCGAGATATTCGAAAGCCGCGATTGCGATTGCCATTGGCAACTTGAGACAAGTCTTGCTCGTATCGCCGTCTCCGGAGGCATCTTTATTTACATGCTTTGTGATGGGCGCGGCGCAGGCCTCCTTACAAAGATTCGTGGGATGAACTTGACGGCTACTACGGGGATCGACACGGCAGAAGCCTACGAACAACTTGGATCTCCCCTTGACCCTCGCACGTATGAACGAGCGGCCTTCGTGCTTCGCTATTTTAGCGTTACCGATTGCATTTTACTCACCAACAATCCCCGTAAAGTAGCAGGTTTGGAGCGAGAGGGACTTAGCGTTGATCGCTGCTCTCTTGAAAGCGAACCTACCCCCGACAACGAGGACTATCTGCGCTCAAAGGCTCGAAAGCTGGGCCACAAGATGCAACGGTTTGGTACGGAATAGGCTGGTCGGCGGTGTCGCAACAAAGATCCGCTCAGATATTTCTAGACGCCGATGCAAAAGGTTGGCGCCGAGTTCTCGTTGTGACGGCCCTGGCCTTGGAGACCAGAGCGGTTCGTGCGCACGTCACGCACCTTGGCCATGCTGTAGCCCGCGACGGCGCATTTTTGGAACTCGGCCATTTTTCATCTAATGGTGTGGATTGGCTCGTCATGTTCGCAGAGAGCGGCGCTGGAACACACGAGGCCCAAGGAGTGGCGCAAAATGCATTCTCCGAGTTCGGTCCCTTTGAATTGTCCTTGTTTGTGGGTATCGCCGGTGGTCGCAAGCCTGAGGCCATCGTCGGCGCCGTCGTGGCTTCCAGTGAAGTCTATATGGCGTATGGAGGCAAGTGGGCCGAGGGCGCCTTCAACAGTCGGCCCGACGTTCGAACTGTCGACATCCGTCTTGTCAATATTGCCAAGAAGATCGAAAGGGACGGTGAGTGGCAAACCCGCATTCGGCCTCCGCTCAAAGGACAACTTCCAGAGGATGGTCTCTATCCCAAGCCTCGTCCACCAAATGCGCTCATAGCCCCGATTATCTCCGTTGAAGCGGTCTCCGCAGATCCAGACTCGGAGCTTGAGGCCCAGATAACCAAACACTACAACGACTCCTTCGCCGTTGAGATGGAAGGGTACGGTTTCCTCTTTGTCGCTGAGCGCGAGAGAACGCCGGGCATCGTAATTCGGGGGATATCAGACCAGCGCAAGAACAAGCAGCCGGAATTGGATGTTGTCCATCAGCCTGTAGCCGCGGTCCATGCAGCGGCGTTTGGGTTTGCCGTTGTTGATCTCTGGGGAATGACCTATGAGCGTCAACCCGTTATACCAAGAATTGCCAGTCCCTCGAGGACACGCGGGCCTGAAACATCTGCCTTGCAGGAAACATTAGAGCAGAGGTCATCTATTACATCGACATTTGTAATGAACTTTAAGGGATCTGAGGTAGATTTTCCTCCGGAGCGCCAAGCCGCTATCTTGGCAGCGCTCCGGAAGCTAATCGGTGACGATAAGCTCGAAATCGTAGGCACCGAAGCGGGTTCGTTCCGACTCATTCTCAGCGGTGAGGACGGAGACGTGACTAAATTGGACACGCCGGAGGTTCGCCACTTTCTGACGGATAAGTTCCAAGCCACACTCATTGGTGTGATGACTGAGGAGGAGTATCGGGCGATATCCGATGCGCAATCCTCACTGGTTGCTGCGTCCGGTCCGCTTATGGATTGGCCGCAGACTCTACCCGACAAAACATGGATAGACAGGCCAGAATTAAGTAAGCTTCTAGAGATACTTGATGGTGACGTGGGATCTACAATTGCTATTATTGGTGATCCTGGATCAGGTAAGACTGCGCTCCTGGCTCGTTTCGCGCATACGTTGAAAGACCAAGGTGTACCGTTTCTGGCGATCAAGGCTGATCTTTTAGACACGGCGGTCGCTACAGAAGATGATCTGCGAAAGAACCTTCATCTCTCGGAGAACCCAGCCGCGATACTTATGCGCCTTAGTCTGCTGGGACCTGTGGTCTTAGTTATCGATCAGCTCGACGCCCTTGCGGGATATGTGGACCTCCGCACAGGACGGTTGAGCGTACTATTGAATTTGGTTCGTAAACTCGGCCTGCGCCGAAACATCCACGTCGTGCTGTCAGCACGCGCTTTCGAATTTGCTCACGATACCCGCCTAAAGACGGTACAGGCAGACAGTCTGAACCTCGAACTGCCCGCTTGGAGCCACATCCTTAAGATACTTGAATCCAAAGGTATTAAAGCTGACGGGTGGCCGAATGATGCACAGGAGGTGATGCGATCGCCACAGGCCCTCGCCACTTTCCTCTTATTTGCCGACAAGGCGACAGTAGAACCGTTTCTGACCTACCAGGCAATGCTCGAAAAACTTTGGCAGGAGCGCATCATCTCCCAACCGAACGGCGGTCGCGTAGCACGGTTGGCGGGTCGCATCGCCGAAGACATGGCAGAAAGGGAAACGCTTTGGATTGCAGCATCGAAGTACGACGACCAAGCGACCGACCTTGAGCAGCTGCTCGCCAACGGAATTCTTACTAACCCCGGCACGCCGGGTAGCGTCGGGTTCTCTCATCAGACCGTCTTCGAGTATGCACTCGCGCGTGCCTTCGCACAAAAGGAGGGAAGATTGTCGAGCTACGTTCTCGATCGTGAGTCATCACTCTTCATTCGCCCCAAATTGTGGGCAGCACTCACTTATCTTAGGGCGGTTGAACAGCCCGCCTATCTAACGGAACTAACCGCAATCTGGTCGTATGAAAATCTTCGCCGACACCTGCGTTATCTGCTGATCGAATTCATGGGGCAACAATCCAGCCCCGTGGAGGGCGAGGGGGTCCTGATGGATCAGTCGATCAATTCCGCTGACCGCCGCGCCTGCTTGCAAGCAATAATTGGTAGTCCCGGATGGTTCACACGGTATGCCGGCACCATCATACCGGAGGCCATGATCAAAGCGGACGAAGCCAATGTCGCAGCAATCATCTTGCGCCGAGCCTGGTCATCCAAGTCGGACAGGGTTACGGCGCTTCTGGAGAAGTATTGGCTGCCCAACAAAGACTACGACGGGTACACGTGGACCGTCCTCGAAGAGGCGCCTGCGTGGTCCGATGCCCATCTCGATATGGCTTCCACTATCTTGTCGCGGACCTCTATCGCCCCCTTTGCATTTGATCAAACCATAATGACGCTCGGCGTTGAACAACCACTCGTGGCGATGCGCTTAGCGCTATCAAGAGTGCTGCTGCTATGGAAGGACGCTTTGGCTGAAGCCGGGCGGCGGGCACGCCTTCCTAGATCAGGAAAGGAAGAGGGCTACCTTGCCGGATATCTTGACAGATCGCCACAAGAGCCATTGACGAAGGTCGTCGAACAATCTGATGGCTGGGAAGGCCTTGAATCTCTAGCTAAGCAGGACCCTAAGAGTTTTGTGTCCCTCTTTTGGCCGTGGTTCAAAGAGGTCTTCGCCGCTCTCAGAACCTATGAGGACAATGAATCTGACTTAGGTTTTCCACTTCAGTATTCACTCGACTTTAGGTTCGAAGGCGAACACTCTCTTGGATTGGGAGAATACGCTCTCTTAGGTGCGCTACGAATTGCGGTGGAGGGTTTAGCCGAGACGGATCCTCAGGGTTTTTTGGGATGGCTGGAACAGAATGGTAGTGAAAACGCTGCGCCTGCTCAGAGGCTATTCGCTCACACGCTGGCAGTCTTCCCTGAAAAATTCTCTCCAACCGCGCTTCAATTTCTGCTTTCCGATAAACGACGACTCCACCTTGGCGGAGTAGAAGACGTCGAGGGCACCACGAAGCGGTTGGTGAAGGCTTGCGCCCCGTTTTGGGATAAAGATCAACTAGGTAGGTTCGTCGAGGAAGTACTCGCGTACTCCCCGAGACCCGCGGCTTGGCGCAATACAGCAGACCAACGCCGCAATTTCAGACGCTATCGCGATCGCCTAAAGTTCCGACTTATGGAAGTGCTTCCTCGCCAGCGCCTTTCGAAAGAAGCGATTGATTTTGTAGAAGAGCAAAGACGCCGATTTGGTGATCCGCCCTCTGGAGTCGTATTCTCAGAAGCCAAATGGATTGGTCCTACTATGTCTGCCGAAGACTTTGGTCGGGCTAAGGACGAGGATGTGATCAATGCGTTTCGTCAGTTGCCCGACGCGACCGGTTGGGACAACCCCAAAGATTTTATGAAGGGTGGCAATATACAACTAGCACGTGCCTTTTCTGATTTTGCTAAAGCAAGCCCGGAGCGGGCGGTTGCTATCCTCAGTAAGATGACGCCTGACATTGGTACTCGCGCGGCAGGATACGCTTTAGATACGATGTCTGAGCAGGCGTCGCCGAAGTTAGTTCTTGCCCTCATACATCAGCTGGAGGCGAGGGGATTTTCTGGCGAAGAGTATCACGGTAACGTGGCACGAGCGCTTGAGCGCCTTATTAGGCGAGATGTCAATATCGATAATGAAATACTTAGTTTGCTTGCGGGTTGGCTGAATAATGACAAGCGCATACTTCTCCAGAACGCGGATAACGACCCGCCAGAGGATGGCGATGAGAACTCTCTTGAGGATGTCCTTCTGTCAAATGATCAGAAGAAAGCCAGCGATCATGCAGGTAGTGTGCTGTGGGGAACGGGTGGAATTTCAATTCTTCCGCATGGAAATTTTCCTATTCTCGAGGCGTTAATTCGCATTCATCTGCAAAGGCAGGATTACGATGGACTTCTCTCTCTTCTATTGGGGCATCTTGAACACTCTGAGGATGAGAAGGTGTGGGCATCCTTGTTGCGCTTGCTCGCTTACATTCGACCCAAGGATACCCACGTCTTTGAAGCCTTTCTGACAAATTTATTTGAGAAATACCCTGGCCTTGCTCATACTCGCGAAGCAGCGATCTTTCTGGCTTATGCGCACTGGGTAGTCCCTGATTTCGTTAAATCCATCCTTTCAGCTTGGAAGTCCAACAAGGCCATGCTTGTTCAGCAGGCATTCGGTGAACTAGCCACCCTTGTTTGGCTTATGCAGCCAGACCTTGACTGGCCTAATGTAATGATAGAGGAGATACTGAATAAAGAGGCAGGATTCGCGCGCGTTGGGGCTGTTTATGCGGCCGTAAACGTTTGGGCTGAGACAGAAAAGAAGGATCGCGCATCCAAACTATTGGAGCGCATCATCCCTAGTGCCGATGATGCGACATGGTCTGCGGTCATTGACATCTTTCGCCTCGTCGACGACATCTCATCGGAACCTGAATGGGTACGGTTGCTGGAGGCGATAGCCGATCGCATTCCTTTTCAGTCTTCATTTGAGTCCACATTCGTAGTCGACAGACTACAGTCGTTGTTACCCCACCAAGCGCAGCTTGTTGCTAAGATAGCTAAGGCGCTTACTACCAAATGGCGGCAGGATCTTGGAGATTTCCGTACCGCTACCTCAGCAGCCGCGCCGGAACTGGTAGATATTGCCATTACTTTGCATCGGCTCGGCCCCCACACACGTGACGTCGGCATTGAGATTTTTGAGGACTTACTTGATGCCAATGCTTATGCCGCTTCGGAGACACTCAGTCAGATCGACAATCGTTTTCGCGGTGCTTCACGTCCTCGGCGGCGGCTTCCTCGCAGGGGGCGGCGGATCGGAAGGCGAACTGTGAAGCCAGCGGCCTGAGTAAGCGACCAATTTCGATCCTTCCAATGTTGGACATATAAGCGTTGGGGCTGAACGGTCGCGCCAAGTATTCACACCTTACGTTTAGTAAACCTGTTAGCTTTCGTGGGATCCGTCAGGAGCCTCCCCCCCTCCCCCCTCATTAACCATTCGTTAACCATTCCCTCGCTAGCGTTTACCTCTCAGTAAGGATTCGCCAGCCGTGACCTTTGCCGCTCCCCTCGAGGCCAAATCCATTCGCTTTCGTGCCCGTTCTTTCGTCGCTTTCACATTGACCCCGGAAGCGCCCATGGCGGAGTGGCTGCAGGGGCTGGATCACTGGATCGGCAACTCGCCGGGCTATTTTGCCGGGCGGCCGGTGTTGCTGGATTTGAACGTGCTCAAGCCCGCGCCGAGCGAGATCGCGGCGCTGGTTGCGGAGCTTGGTACGCGGGGCATCCGCATCTACGCCATCGAGCTCGAGGGGGCCTCGCTTGGCCCCGAGCTGCCGCCTTTGCTGGTCGGCGCCAAGGAGGCGACGACGGATGGGCTGCTGCCTGGCCGCAAGGGTGGGCAAGAGGGTTCCGGCACATCGGACAGCAAGGCCGCCGAGGGCAGGGCGCCGGACCACCGCATGGACGCGCGGACGGATACTGCCGGCGTTGCGAAGGGCAAGGCTGGCGCAAGCAAGACCGAGGAAAGCGAGCCGCAGGTTTCGCACTACGATTCGGGCACGCTGATGATCAAGGCGCCGATCCGTTCCGGCCAGGCGATCATGCATCCGCATGGCGATGTCATCGTGCTCGGCTCGGTCGCGTCCGGTTCGGAGATCGTCGCCGCCGGCTCGATCCATGTCTATGGCACGCTGCGCGGGCGGGCTTCGGCGGGTGCGCTGGGCAACACCAGCGCGCGCATCTTCTGCCGCCGCAACGAGGCCGAGCTTTTGTCGGTCGACGGCTGGTACATCACCGCCGAGGAGATGGAAGGGGTGTCGCGTGGAAAACCGGTGCAGGCCTTCCTCGACGGCGACGGCCTGCGCGTCGAGACTTTGAGTTGACTGACCGCTGACTGAAGAAAGGCCGGCAAGCCGGCCAAGCAATAAACGGATAACAACGGAGGCTTTTCAATGGGCAAGGTAGTGGTGGTCACTTCGGGCAAGGGGGGCGTCGGCAAGACCACCTCGACGGCTGCGCTTGGAGCGGCCGTGGCCAAGACCGGCAAGAAGGTGGCGCTCGTCGATTTCGACGTCGGGCTGCGCAATCTCGACCTGATCATGGGCGCGGAACGGCGCGTCGTGTTCGACCTCGTCAACGTCATCCAGGGCACGGCAAAGCTGTCGCAGGCGCTGATCCGCGACAAGCGGGTCGACACGCTGTTCCTGCTGCCGGCCTCGCAGACGCGCGACAAGGATGCGCTGACCGAGGAAGGCGTCGGCGAAGTCATCGACAAGCTGCGCTCGGTGTTCGACTACGTCTTCTGCGACAGCCCGGCCGGCATCGAGCGCGGCGCACAGCTCGCCATGCGCTTTGCCGACGAGGCGGTCATCGTCACCAATCCGGAAGTGTCGTCGGTGCGCGATTCCGACCGCATCATCGGCCTGCTCGACGCCCGCACCATGCGCGCCGAACAGGGCGAGCAGATCGCCAAACATGTGCTGGTCACCCGCTATGACGCGGGGCGGGCCGCGCGCGGCGAAATGCTCAGCATAGACGATGTGCTGGAAATCCTGTCGGTGCCGCTGCTCGGCATCATTCCGGAAAGCCAGGATGTGCTGCGCGCCTCCAACCTCGGCTCGCCGGTGACGCTGTCGGAGCCGCTCAACACGGCCGCCAAGGCCTACATCGAGGCCGCAAGGCGGCTTGAGGGCGAGCAATTGCCTGTCATCGTGCCCTTCGAGCGCAAGGGCTTCCTCGATCGTCTTTTGGGAAGGAGGGCGGCATGAACCTGCTCGACATCTTCAAGCGGCGCTCCAGCGCGCCGGTGGCGCGCGAGCGGCTGCAAGTGCTGCTCGCCTATGAGCGCCGCAACCGCAACCAGCCCGACCTCGTCTCCATCCTGCGCGAGGAGATCATGGCCGTCATCGCCAAGCATGTGCAGATCGACCAGGATTACCTGCAGGTCTCGATGGACAGGGGCGAGACCATGTCGACGCTGGAGATCGATATCCAGATCCCCAACAAGAGCGCGGTGCCGATGGCGATCGCTGGGTAGCGCCGACGCCATTTCCTCGCCCCCGCGAAGCGGGGGAGAGGTGGCCGCGAAGCGGTCGGAGAGGGGCTGCGCCGCTGGCGGGCTTCCTCGATATTCGTTAAGGCCGCGCCATCCCCCCGCTCCGTCTCGGGCTTCGCCCGAGCCACCTCTCCACATCCGTGAACCCAGGCTTTCCCACGCTCTCGGCATGGTTGCCGGCGGCATTCCAACGCCCGGATCTCCCCAAAATGTCTCCCGCCAAGGGGGGCTTCCCCTGCGTAGCCCTCAGATGTAAGGTCATATTAGCAATTCGTTAAGTACAGGGTAGAGAGCTGGGAAAGGGAGTTCGGACATGAACTTCAAGGGCTTGATCAAGCGTGCTGAAGACGTAGACAATGCATTCCAGGAGCTGCAGGTCGATCTGGCGGACGCGCTGGCATCGGATCTAGGCACCGAGGACGAGGCGCCAAAGAGCGGCGATGTCTCGGATATGGCGGCAGGATCTGATGGCTCGCCGCCCGAGGCGGAAGCGGCAAATCCGGACAGTGCGGACAATACGGACAGTCCCGAGGCCGGGCGTCGACAGACATCCCACACCCAGACCCGCCTGGCTGCGCTGAGTGCCTTCGAGGGCCTCTTTCATGACGCCAGGGACTATATGGACGAGATCACCGGAAAGCTGTCGGAGATCGCGACCTCGCACCATTTGACGCGCGAATACCTCCACATCCTGCACAGCGACATTCTTCGCGCCAATGAGCTGGAGCTCGCAAATGCCGACCTGGCCGCGGAACAAAGAACGCTGTCGGAAAAGCTGCACGACGCGGTGAGAAAGCTGCGCGAGCGCGAAGGCGCTTTCGACCTGCAGCAGCAGCGCGAGGCAAGCCTGGTTCAGGACCGGGAGGCGCTCCGCGCAGCGCTTGCCGCGGTAAGGCTGGAACTCGTGGAGACAGCCAATGCGAGCGCAAAACGCGACGCGGAGTTCGGCGAAATCGCCAAGCAGGTGACTGCCAAAACGGTCCAGGCCAACAGGCGCCTGCGCGAGAGCAAGATGCTGCGGGAAAAGCATGTCAGCCTGTCGCTCGATCTCGACAAGGCGCTGAAGCGGGAATCCCAGGCGCGCCATAGGCTCGACGAGCTCTCGGCGATCCATGCCAGCGAGGCAGCACGGCTTGCGAACCTGCAGGCCGCGCTCAGCAAGAGCGAGATAGAGGGGATGCGGCTGCAAAAGTCACTCGAGGCCGCACAGGCGAAGCTGTCGGAAACAACCGAAGCGTCCCGCATGATGGAAGGTGACAGGGAAGCCGAGCTGGCTCGCGGCGAGGCGGAAATGCGCGGGTTGCGTTCGGAGATCGAGGACCTGCAATCGCGGCTGGAGCAGGCGTCGAACGAGAACAGCGAGGCCGTCGGCGAAATCGCCAGGCTGAAGACTGAATTGAACGACGCCCTGGCTGAAAAGAAAATCGCCGACGAAAGATTGTCCGCTCTCACCCGCGAGAACGAAAACGACAAGATGAGCCTTTCGAGAGTGAATGCCAATCTCTCGCAGCTTACGCTGCAACAGGCATCGGAACAGATACAGTTCGATGTCCAGAGGCAGGAGTGCGACGACCTCAAAGCCGAGATCGCGTCACTCAATGCCCGGATCAAGGAATTGCTGCCCTACGAGCGGCTCCACAAAGCCACCAACGGCAGACCGCGCGAGGGCGGCGTGGTCGAGATTGCCGGCGTGGTGGCGGAAAAGGCACGTGCAGCGGGCAGGCGGCGCATCCCCAGGAACCTCCGCGTGGCGCCGTAGCTGACTTCACCCTTCCAAGGCTGCCGCGACGTCGCTTCGCTCCCGCTCTCCGTCCCGGGCTTCGCTCGAGCCACCTTGCGGGAGCCACGGGCCTCGCCCGTCCTTCGGCTCCCCAATTTCTGTGGGGCGAGGAGCCCAAGAGGGGGGCCGGCACCGCATCTGGAGAGTAAACCAATGGGCACCGGCCCGGGCGGATCGACAGGTCCGCCGCGAAACAACGGTAGCGAGTCCGGGCACCGCATAGCATTGGTGCGATCGCGCAGGGTGCCTGCGGCAATTCCCGGGTCTCGTGATTCGGATGGCCGAGGCCGCACCGAGAATCGCTGCCCGAACCCATGTCAGTCAAGCGGTTCATGCTGGTAAAGCTCGTCCATCGAGAGCGATGCCAGGGCGCCGAAAGGGGCCTGCTTCTTCACCCGGCCACCGCTCAGGATCACCACGTCGTCGCAGAACGAGATGGTGCTGTGATGATGGCTGATGACGATGGTCGTGCGCCGTCCCGCCCTCGACTTCAGGGTCTCGACGATGGCTGCTTCCGACAAGCCGTCCACCGCATTGGTGGCTTCGTCGAGGATGAGCAGATCGGGATCGCGCACCAGGGCCCTGGCCAGTGCGATCCGCTGCCTCTGTCCGGCCGACAGATTGACGCCCCTGTAGCCAACGAGCGTCTCGTAGCCCTGAGGCAGCCGTTCGATGAATTCATGCGCTTCGGCCAGTCTCGCGGCGCGCTCGGCATCGCCGATCGTCGCCGCGTCCTGGCCGTAGGTTATGTTGTCGAAAATGGTGCCATCGACCAGCTCCAACTCCTGGCTGGCGAGCGCGATGTGGCGCCGCCACTGGCTGGCGTCGATCCCGTCGAGCGGTGATCCATCGACGAGGATTCGGCCAGTATCCGGCTCCACGAAGCGGCACAGGAGATTGGCGATGGTGGTCTTGCCGGCGCCGGAGCGGCCGATCAGCGCCGTCGAGCGACCGCCGCGGATATCGAACGTCGCCGCATGCAGCACGACCTCACGCTGGTCCGTGCCGGAATAGGTGAACGTCACGTCATCGAACTTGATGCCTTTGCCCAGACCGTGGAACGGCCCGTCGCCTTGCGGAGGCTTGGGCTTGTCCGTGGGGTCCAGCATCCATGTCACCTCTTCCAGCGATCCGCTCAGGCCCTGCAACTGGCTCCACGACCCTTGCAGGGCCCGCATATGCGGCTGCAGCCTGTAGAGCAGGATGACGAAGGCGATGATCAGCGGGAAACTCACTTGCGCCAGCCAGGCGCCAATCACCACCGCCAGGAACAGCATGGCGTGCAGAACCTCCGTCAGCGGCGGCAACGCGCCCTGGCGGACCTGCAGGACGAAGGAGGCGCGGCGGACCCCGTCCGATGCTGCATCGAAAATAGCCTTCTCCCGGTTCTCCTGTCCGAAGATGCGGATGAGGCGTCCGGCATGCACCAGATGCAGCATCTGCGAGGCGAGGTGGCCGTTGCGCGAAGCGACGCTGCGGCTCGGCTCCTTCAGATTGGCCGAGAGGACGGCGTGCGCGATCTGGACGAGCGCCAGTCCGAGCGTAACCAGCAGCGTCATGCGCCACGAAAGCAGGAGCAGGAAAGCCAGGAGGATGATGGCGGCCGATGCGCTGACGATTGCCGAGAGCATGATCTGGATCGCATCCGATGCCCGCCAGGATTCGTTGGAGATGATGTTGAGCAGCCGTCCGGGGCTCTGTCGCAGGAAAAAGGGATAGCCGACCCGCAACAGCTGCTCCGACAAGGCGCTGCGGATCGAATGACTGGCCTTGCCGGAAATGAAGGTCGTCAGCAGCGTGTTGGCGAAGGCGAAAAGGTTCTTCAGGAGGATCGAGCCGAGGATGGCGGCTGAAATGACGACAAGCCGGTCGCGCTCGCTCAGGCTGGCTCCGACGTGCTGGAGGATTGCCGGGAAACCAGCCATTCCCGCCGCATCCCCATGTCCCATGATGATGCCCAGCAGCGGGATGATCAGGCCGATGCCGAAGCCTTCGAGGGCGGCGCCGACCAGGCCGAGAACCACCACGGCCGGAAGCAGGCGCAGTTGCCGCTTTCCGAACGCGCGGAACAGCATCGGCAGGCTAGGCGGGAGCAATGCCATCAGAGCGGTGCCTCGGCATTGGCTTGTTGATCCTGCCGCACCGGCTCGACCTGTGGCCGTCTCGCCAGCAGGAGAACCGCGAATCTGGCCGCGCCGAGCACATTCATGCCGACGATCGGCCAGTGCGACAGCCTCAGTTCACGATCGAACGCCGGCCCGCCCATCCATTCCCGGAAAGCCGCTCTCGCGGCCCAGTAGAAATGGCGAAGCAGCCAGGGCGCATGGCGAATATGCTTCACGCAGAGCCCGCCATTGCCCAGGCTGTAGTCGCGATGGAGCTTTTCGATGGCTTTGCGATCGCGTCGGCCGTGATGATGGAATATCGTCATATCAGGCACGTACTCGACCGCGATGCCGAGCAGCATCGCCCGCACGAGGTAATCGGTATCCTCCGCCGAGCGCAACGGCCCGCCGGCGCCGAAGCGTTCGTCGAAATAGCCGATGCGGGCCGCGACGTCTCGGTGCATGGTCATGTTGCAGCCCAGCACGAAGCCGCCGGGATGAACATCCGGCGTCAACCGCTCGCGTACCCGCGATCGCTTGATCGTGAACGGCAAATCCCGGGGATCGCCAAGCTCGACGCTGCCGCCTCGGATGAGCCATTGCTCGCCGGACGCATAGTGCCGCTCCAGATCCCGCAAATAGTCGCGATGCACCGCGCAATCATCATCGACGAAGACCAGCACCCGGCCACGCGCGCGCCTCAAGCCGGCGTTGCGGGCAGCTGCCAGTCCGGGGCGTGGCTCGCAAACGGGCGTGAATGGGATGTCCGACATAGCGGCGATGCTGGCCAGGCGTTCCGCCGTGCGATCACTCGAGCCGTTGTCGACGACCACGAGTTCGGCGGCGAAGCCGGCATGGGCACGGCACGCGGCCTGCACCGACTTGATGCAGGCCTCGAGCACGGCGACGCGGTTGCGCGTGCATATGATGAAGCTGACTTCCGGGCCTGATCGCTCCGCTCGCGGACCGACCGAGACGGCGCCAAGCGCCGTCGAACGATCGCGCCGCAAGGGTTGGTGGGCTTTGACGGTCATTCCTCTAGCCCACCTGATGAGATGCCAGAACCGCCGCGGCGGGCGCGGATTTGAAGAAGTATTCCACGGCGTCCGCTTGCTTGCCGGCCGACAGCGAGGCGCGGCTGAGCCAGGGCGCCCAGGCGCCCGGCCGCAGCGCATATTTCTCGCGCCGCCGGATGGCGTTCCACTTCGCGGTCCGCGTCAGCAATTCATGCGTCAGTGGGGGCTGCTTTTCGTCGGCGACGAGCTGGTAAAGGAAATAGAACAGGTTGAGCGCGCCAGCTTCGAAGCTCGGCCGCGTCTCGGCCGGCAGCGAGCAGATCCGTTCCTCCAGCGCGAGAATGAAGTCGGCCGCTCGGGTAACCGTGTCGTGGCTGACCGCTTCGCCGATGTCGCGCAGATCCCGCGTGGCTTCCGCGAGGCCCTCGCGCTCGAGGTTCTCGGCCACGATGCGCAAATGCGTCCTGCGCATCTCCTTGCTGTGCCGGTGGGTCACGCTCCCCTGATGAGTACGGTAGACGAGCAGGTTTTCGGGCATCATGGCTGCCGGGTAACGAGCGGCCAGCCGCCGGAAGAGATCGAAATCCTCGGCGTGCCTGTAGGTCGGGTCGTAGTTGAGAGCGGCGTCCTCGATGACCTTCCTGTTGTAGACGACCGTCGGGTGCATGAAGATCGTGAAGAACATCGCCAAAACAGGGATGCGGCCGAACTGGAACACCGGATCGGGCTTACCCCTGGCGATGCGGCCGCGGATCAACATGTCGACGCCGGCGCCGCAGAAGCCGAGCTCGGGCCGCCGCTCGAACAGCGCCACCTGGCGCGACAGGCGCCAGGGATAGGCGATGTCGTCCGCATCCATCCGCGCGACCAGCTCGCCCCGGGCGACCGCCAGCCCTTCGTTGAGCGTTGCGACGAGGCCGCGGTTTTCGCGCGAGATGATCGAAATGCGGCTGTCGGCCTTCCGGCATCGCTCGAGGATTTCGAGCGAATTGTCGGTCGACCCGTCATCGATGGCGATGACCTCCAGCCGGCGGTAGTCCTGCCGCAGGATGCTTTCCAGTGCCGCGGCGAGGTAGGGCCCGGCATTGTAGACCGGCAGCAGGACGGAGACGAGCGGCGCGGCGGTCATCGTCTCGCATCCGTTCGCGGAAGGTCGAGGGATGGCGTGCGGCCATCGGGCGATCCCACCGGCCTCGCAAACCAGCCGGCATGACCGGCCGGGGCACGCCGGACATAGGGGAAGTGGCGCTTGAGGCTGTTGAGCGGCCTTTCGAAAACCATCCAGGAGATCGAAGCCAGGACGATCGTGGCGGTGCCCGCAACCAGGAACCGTCCTGGCCCTTGCTGCGAGACATTGAGCGGAATCCAGGGCTGCGACTTGACGGCGAGCGACAGCAATATCGGATGATAGAGATAAACGCCGTAGCTGATGCGGCCGAGACCAAGCAGCGGCGGCTGGTCAAGAAGCTTGCCGATTGTGCCGCCAAGGCCGCTCGAACAGGCGGCGACGATGGCCATCAGCGGCACCAGGGGCAGGACTTGCCGCACCAGCCAATGGGCCCATTCCAGCACCGGATCGGCAGGCGCCGGGACGAACCATTCGATGACAAGGAATGCGGCCGCGAAGGCAGGCCAGCCAAGCCGCATCCATTGCGGCAGGGCCGCACCTCTGGACCGCCAGCAGGCAAGCAGCGCGCCCGTCGCCAGCGCATCCATGGATGCCGGTGGCAGCAGGTCGCGCGCCAGCGCCGTGTTGGCGGTGAGCGGCCAGTAAAAGCGATAGGCCAGCGACAGGGCGATGACGCCGATGCAGATCTGTTCGAAACGCCGGCGTGGGGCCAAAAGGACGACCAGTGGCCAGGCGAGATAGAACTGCTCCTCGATGCTCAGGCTCCAGAAATGGCACAGCACCCAGGGGTTCCAGTTGTTGTGAAGCGCATACCAGAAATTCGACAGGTAAAGCGCATGCCAGACCAGCGATCCCCTGGACTGCTCCAGATCAAACAGCCAGACGAAACCCAGCACGGCAAAATAGGGAGGGAATATCCGTAGCGCCCGTCTGACGTAGAAGGATCGCAGCGCCGGGCCGGTTTCAAACGCGGCGGCCGCGCGCGCTTCCAGCAGCAGGCGGGTGATCAGGAAGCCGCTCAGCACGAAGAACAGCCGCACGCCGATATGGCCCCAAAACGAAGATCCTCCCGCGGCGAAGAAATGGGAGTACATCACCATCGTCACTGCGATGGCCCTCAGTGCATCCAGTTGGATGTCGCGGGCATTTGCCATCAGCGGCTTCCGCCTGCGTGATGTCCGTGCCGCCTCGCCGCTTCGAGCGGCGGGCGAGGACGGACGATGGCTGTCCTTGGTCCGGTATCGTCAGACCCGAGCCTTGCGCGTCCATCCGAGCCAAGAACGAATTCGACGGATGGACAGCTCAAGTTCGTCAAGCTGGCGGAATCCTCCACGGCGTACGTCCAGTCGCAAACGAGTCCCCCGGCGGATGGATCGGCTACGGCATTGTGCAGTGCAACACAAAAAAAATAGCAAGCTGAAATACTTATGTGAGCAAGGCTAGAAATTGGCAAAAAGCCTCTATTTTCCGGCGTCTTGCGATTTTCTATGGCATTTCAACCTCCTGGTTCGAGTTATGTCTATCTGCTCGCTTTGGTTGATTGGGGACACTTCTGCTCGGGAAGGCAGGAATCGTTCGAGTTTTTTTAAAAAAACCTCGAAATTTGATAAATCTACATTTTATCTATTTGGGTTCATCCCGATCAGCCCGGCGAATGAATTGGAATCATTGGCCTTTCGCGGTGCGGCATAGCCGCCTTTTTCGTCGACTGGCCACATGGCTCGCCGACGCCTCACACCGCCGCAAACACCACGGTCTGCGCCAGCCCGCCGCCCCTGCGGTTCTCCAGCGTCACGGTGCCGCCATAGCGCTCGATGATTTCCTTGGCGATGGCGAGGCCGAGACCGGCGCCGGGAATGAATTGCTGGCGGCCGGGGTCGACGCGGAAGAAGGGCTCGAAGGCCTTGTTGATGAGGTCGGGCGGGATGCCCGGGCCCTTGTCGGAAATGGTCAGCACGGCGCGCCCGTCGGCGGCGGCGAGGTCGATGCTGCAGGCCTTGCCGTGGGTGGCGGCGTTGACGATCAGGTTGCGCAGCGCCCGGCGCAGGCCGAGCGCGCCGGCGCGCACCGACACCTTGTCGAGATGGCCGATCGAGACGGCATGGCCGAGCGCGACCATCTCGGCTTCGATATCCCCTACCATCTTGCGCAGGTCCAGCGGCTCGACGGCGTCCTGGTTGACCTCCTCGCGCACCAGGCGAATGGCGCTGTCGGCGATGCGGTCGAGCTCGTCGAGGTCGTGAAGCCATTTGTCGCGGTCTTCGTCGAGGAATTCGGCGCGCAGCCGCATGCGCGTCATCGGCGTGCGCAGATCATGGCCGGCGGCGGCTACCAGCCGCATGCGGCTTTCCATGGCCGTGCGCAGCCGCGACGACAGCTGGTTCAAAGCATGCGCCGTCGCCCTGACCTCGGCCGAGCCCTCTTCCGGCAACTGCGGCAGCAGCCCGTCCGAGCCGATCTTCGAGACGGCCGCCTCGAGCATTTCGAGCGGCCGCACGAGCACCGAGGTGAAATAGACCGACACGGCGGTGGCGCCGAGCGCGATCAGCGTGATCCAGCCGGCGAGAACCAGCCAGACATCCCTTGGCGGGTCGAAGTCGGGGACGTCGATGATCATCCAGCGTTTGTCGGGAAGCGCCACCGACGCGACCATGCCGGGAGTGCCCGGAGTACGGCTGACGACGGCCGAGAGGCCGAGGCCGTCATCACGCAGGATGTCGTTGAGCACGCGCGTGTGCTTGCGGTCCACCGGGCCATCGGCGGGGTGGTCGCGGATGGTCAGCGGAGCATCGCCCGCGCCAGGCACATGGCCCGGAACCAACTGCACCATGAATTGGACCTGACGGGCAACCGGTCCCATGATCAGTTCCGGCGACGGCCCGCCAAGCACCTTGATCGCCACGGTCGTGGCGAGGCCGACGACGCCGATGATGGAGGCCACCAGCAGGATGATCAGCCTTCGGCGCAGCGAGTTCACGCCTGCGCCTCCACCGCCTCGACACGCGCGGTCAGCTGGTAGCCGCCATTGCGCACGGTCTTGAACAGCGGCCCGTCGCCGGTGTCGGAGAATTTGCGGCGCAGCCGGCTCATCAGCACGTCGACCGAGCGTTCGAGCGGGTCGCGTTCGCGGCCTTGCGTGAGATCAAGCAGCTGGTCGCGCGACAGCAGCCGGCCGGGTCGGTCGAGGAACACCTGCAACAGGTCGAACTCGGCGCCGGTGAGGTCGACGAGCTCGCCCCGCGCGTCCGTCACCTTGCGGGTGTCCGGTTCCAGCCGGTAGCTGGCGAAGCGGTAGATGCGCGCGCGGGGAGCGGGCGCCTCTTCCGGTGCCGCGCGCCGCAGCACGGCGCGGATGCGGGCGGTGAGTTCGCGCGGGTTGAAGGGCTTGCCGAGATAGTCGTCGGCGCCGAGCTCCAGGCCGATGATGCGGTCGACATCTTCCTTCAGCGCCGTCAGCAGAATGACGGGGACATGCGGCTTGCGATCGCGCAAGGCGCGGCAGATGTCGAGGCCGGAGCCGTCGGGCAGCATGACGTCGAGCACGACGAGGTCGAACTGGCCGGCGGCCAGCTTCTGCTCGCATTCGCGCCGGTCGGCTGCCACCGAGACGCGAAAGCCCTGGCCGTCGAGGTAGCGGCCGAGCAGTGTGCGGATTTCGCGGTCGTCGTCGACGACGAGGATGTGGGGTTGTGCCTGCATGATGATGCCCTTGCTTGGCGCTAATTATAGGGAGCGCGCGCGCCAGCGGCATGGAAAATTGCAACGCAATGTTTCCAACGGGCCGCCAGAAACGTTCGGAAACAAATTGCCGCTTTGCGGAAACCTTCGGCAACATGCCGACGCGAAGCAGACAAACAGGCTTCCTATCCTCATGGCTGTCCGATGCATGAGAGAAAGGAACACCGTCATGCGAAGCAGACTTCTTGCGCTCGGCCTGTTTTCCGTCGCCGCAATCCACCCCGTGCTGGCGGCACAGCCCGATGCCGGCGCCGGCGAGCCCCCGGTCATCGCCCAGGATGGACCGGACCATGGCCCGATGCCCTGGTTCGGCCAGAATGGGCCGCATGGGCCGATGCGGCCTGGTCCGCACGGTTTTGGTCCGCAGGGACCGGAAGGCTTCGGCCCGCACCGCATGGGACCGCCACCGGAGTTCATGCTGGCTGCCCGGCTGGCGGCGCTGGAGACGCGCGTCGGCATCCGCAGCGAACAGCTCGACGCCTGGCGCGACTACACCAGCGCATTGCAGGCGGTGCTCTCGCCGCCACGGCATGATCGTGGTCCCGGTGGCACTGGTGGCCCCGGCCCTGGTGAGCCCGAGGCCAAGGGCCCCGATGCCGGCCCGGGCGGCAAGCCTGATCCCTTCGCCTTCCAGGAAAGGCTGGCCGATGACGTCACGGCTCGCGCGGCTTCGGCCGCCAAGCTGAAGGACGCGATCGCCGAGCTGCGCACCAAGCTCACGCCCGAACAGCTCGAAATCCTGGCTTCGGCGGAACGCCCCCACGGACCACCCCCCGGTCCCTGGGGCGGCCCGCCGGAAGATGCAGCCGGACCTGGAGGTCCGCCCGACCAGGGCGGACAGCTTCCGCCACCCCAGCCCGGGAATGGCTGACAGCTCCCTTCGGCTGCGCCGGCCGGCCCGGTGTCCAACCCGTTCTCGGGCCGGCCGGTTTTTTCAGGGATGGCGGCCATGTCCGCCATCCCACCGTTCAATCATCCAAAATGGAAGCGCGGCAATGTGGGAAGCCATGATGATGCTGCGGCTGATCGCATCGATGAGCCTAACACTCTCGCTCGGCCAGCGTGCCAACCATGCCGCCGTGCCGGCGGCGTTGCCCGCCGACACGCTGAAGGGCGCGGTGCGCTTGCACTTTGTCGCCTGGCGCCTGTCGCTGCCGGTCTCGGACCGCCCCAACGGCCACGGACATCATGACCGCAAGATCGCGTAAGACCTATCTTGTGCTGGCCGGCGTGCTGATCGTCCTGGTCGCCATGGCGGCGCTGAGCGCCTATGGCCGCTCGACAGTCGAGCCCGCCGCACAGGCTCTTGCCGCGCTGCGGGCCAGCCTGACGGTTGCGGTCGAAAAGGTTCGCTCCGAGGCGGTCGCCTCGTCGATCAGCGCCACCGGCACCGTCGCTGCCTGGCAGGAAGCGACTGTCGGCGCCGAGACCTCCAGCCTCAAATTGACCGAAGTGCTGGTTGGCGAAGGCGACCATGTGCGGGCCGGCGATGTCGTCGCCCGGCTCGACGCCTCGGTGCTCAAGGCACAGCTGGCGGAGCAGAAGGCCGCGGTCGACCAGGCGCAGGCGACGCTGGACAGCGCCGTATCCGCTGCCGGCCGCGCCGACAGGCTGCTGGCCAGCAAGGCAATCAGCGCCGAGACGGCGGAAGACAAGGCGACCGCCGTCAAGACCGGCCGGGCCTCGCTCGAGCAGGCCAGGGCCGCCGCTGACAGGCTGCAGGCCGAGCTCGACCAGGCGACCATCCGAGCGCCCTTCGACGGCATCGTCTCCAGCCGGCCGGCGGTTGCCGGCTCGATCGTCCAGGCCGGCACCGAGCTGATGAAGATCATCCGCGACGGCAGGCTGGAGGTCGGCGTGCTTGTCCCCGAAAAGGACCTGCCAATGGTCTCGATCGGGCAGGCGGCAAGCGTCGTCGACGCCTCGGGCCGGACTTTTGCCGGCAGCGTCTCTTCGATCGCTGAGACGGTCAGCTCGACGACGCGGCTCGCCACCGTCTATGTCGCGATCGGCGAAGGCTCGGGCCTGAAGCCGGGCATGTTCGCTCGTGTGTCTATCGCGGGAGCGGCCTCGCAAAGGCTCAGCGTCGCCGAGTCCGCTCTGGTCTGGCAGGACGGCAAGCCTGTTGTCTTCGTGGTCGACGCCGCCGGCAAGGCCGCCGCACGCGCGGTCACCACCGGCGCGCACCGGAACGGCCGCGTCGCCATCGAAAGCGGGCTGTCGGAAGGCGACAGCGTCGTTGTCGCCGGCGCCGGCTTCCTCAGCGATGGCAACCTGGTGCGTATCACTGACGCGCAAGCGGGCACCGACGCCGCCGGCAAGATGACGGAGGCAGCGCGATGAACGCCATTTCCTCCTGGTCGATCCGCAACCCGGTGCCGACCATCGTTTTGTTCCTGTCGCTGACCATTGCTGGCCTTTACGGCTTCATGCAACTGCGCACCAACAACATGCCCGACATCGACCTGCCGACGGTCACCGTCACCGTCTCGCAGCCGGGCGCGGCACCCTCAGAAATGGAAGTGCAGGTGGCGCGGGTGGTCGAGAACGCCGTGGCGACGCTCGAAGGCGTCGACGACGTCTCGACCTCGATCAGCGAGGGCTCGTCCGTCACCACGGTCGAGTTCACCCTCGGCACCGATCCCGAGACCGCCACCAACGATGTCCGCAACGCCGTGTCCGAAGTGCAATCGAGCCTGCCGGCGGCCGCGCAGACGCCTGTCGTGGCCAAGATGAACGCGACCGGCAATTCGGTGCTGACCTATGTCGTCGAGGCGCCCTCGATGTCGCCGGACGCGCTGAGCTGGTACATCGACAATGATGTCGCCAAGGCGCTGCTCGGCGTCGACGGCGTCTCCAAGATCACCCGCTCGGGCGGCGTCGACCGGGTCATCCGCGTCGAACTTGATCCGGACCGTCTGGCCGCACTCGGCATCAGCGCCGGCGATGTCAGCCAGACGCTTGCCTCCAACAATGTCAACCAGCCGGGCGGCCGCACCAGCGTCGGTGGCCAGGAGCAGTCGGTGCGCACGCTGGCCAGCGCCGGCACCGTCGAGGCGCTGGCCGACACCCGCATCGCGCTGTCGGGCGCCGGCGGCGTCAAGCTCTCGGATCTCGGCAGGGTGGTCGACAGCTGGGAAAAGCCGCGCCAGGCCGCCTATCTCGACGGCCGGCAGGTCGTTGCCTTCAACGTCTACAGGTCGGTCGGGTCGAGCGAGATCGACGTGGTCAAGTCTGCGCGATCTGCGATCGCGAGCATCAGCGCCAAGACCGACACCGCGAAATTCACTGAAGTCACCTCATCCTCCGGCTTCGTGCAGGAAAGCTATGACGCCGCATTCGAGGCGCTGTGGCTCGGCGCGCTGCTCGCCATCGGCGTCGTCTGGCTGTTCCTGCGCGACATCAGGGCGACGCTGGTGTCGGCGGTCGCCATGCCGCTGTCCTTGATCCCGACCTTCGCTGTCATGGCGGCGTTCGACATCTCGCTCAACAACATCACCTTGCTTGCTTTGTCGCTGGTGGTCGGCATCCTCGTCGACGACGCCATAGTCGAGATCGAGAACATTGTGCGCCACATGCGCCAGACCGGCGCCAGCGCCTACCAGGCGGCGATCGAGGCCGCCGACGAGATCGGGCTTGCCGTGGTGGCGACCACGGCGACGATCGTGGCGGTGTTCCTGCCGGTCGCCTTCATGCCCGGCATTCCCGGGAAATTTTTCTTCTCGTTTGCCGTTGCCGTCTGCGTGTCGGTGCTGTTTTCGCTGCTGGTGGCGCGCATGCTGACACCGCTGATGGGCGCCTATCTGGTGCGCGCTGGCGGCCACAGCGAGGACGATCTGCCGGCCTGGGTACCGACCTATCTCTGGCTGCTGCGCAAGGCGCTCGACCATCGCTGGATCACGCTCGTCGCCGGCATCGCCTTCTTCGCCGGTTCGCTGGCGCTGGCGACGAAACTACCGACCGAATTCATGGCGGCGACCGATCGTGGCCGCTCGATGATCTCGGTCGAGCTGCAGCCGGGGTCGACGATCGAACAGACGACGGCCGTCGTCCAGGACATCACGAAGCGCCTCAAGGATGAGCCGGCCGTCGACAGCATCTTCGCCACCATCGGCACCGCGGCCGCCTCTGGCGGCGGACCGAACCGCGGGTCGACCTCCGCCGAGGTGCGCAGCGCCAACGTCACCGTCAATCTGAAGCCGCGCGGCGAGCGCAATGTCAGCCAGCAGCAGTTCGAGGCCGAGGCGTCACCGAAGCTCAACGATATTGCGGGCGCGCGCATCCAGTTCGGCGCCGACGGCTTTGCCGGCGCCAAGGTGGCGATCACGCTGGTCGGCGACGATGGCGATGCCCTGCAGAAGGCCAGCGACATGCTGATCGATGGAATGAAGTCGGTGCCCGGCCTCATCAACCCGACCTCGACGGCGGCGACGACCAAGCCGGAGTTGATCGTGCGCCCCGACAGCGCCAGGGCGGCCGAGCTTGGCGTGACACCGACCGAGATCGCGTCGACGGTCAAGATCGCCACAATCGGCGACACGGACACCAGCCTGGCCAAGTTCAATCTCGGCGACCGCCAGGTGTCCGTTGTGGTCACCTTGCCTGACGGCGCCATCGACGATCCGGCGAAACTGGCCGTCCTGCCGCTGATAGGTAGCAGGGGCACCGTGCCGCTCGGCTCCGTCGCCGATATCGGCTTCAATGCCGGGCCAAACAGCATCACAAGGGTGGGGCGCAGCCGCAGCGCCACTGTCGAGGCGGATCTTTCCGGCCTGACGCTCGGCCAGGCGACCGAGGCCATCCATGCCTTGCCGGCAATGCGCAACCTGCCCGCAGGCGTGCAAGAACTGGCGCGCGGCGACGCCCAGCGCATGCAGGAGCTGTTTTCCGGCTTCGCCACCGCGATCGCCGCCGGCATCCTCCTGATGTACCTGACACTGGTGCTGCTGTTCCGCGGCTTCGTGCAGCCGGTGACCATCCTGGTCGCGCTGCCGCTGTCGGTCGGCGGCGCGCTCGGCTTCATGCTGATTACCGGCAAGGCGCTTGGCATATCGCCGCTGATCGGGATATTGATGCTGATGGGCATCGCGGCCAAGAACTCGATCTTGCTTGTCGAGTACGCACTGGTCGCGCAGAAGGAGCGTGGCATGAGCCGCTTCGACGCACTGCTCGACGCCGCCCGCAAGCGGGCACGGCCCATCGTCATGACATCGATCGCCATGGGCGCCGGCATGTTGCCGATCGCGCTCGGCATCGGCGCCGACGCCGAGACGCGGGCGCCGATGGCGATCGCCGTGATCGGCGGGCTCATCTCCTCGACCGTGCTCAGCCTCGTCTACGTTCCGGTCGTTTATACCTTCATGGACGACATCCAGCGCTTCCTCGGCCGGCATCTCGCCCGGCTGCTGGTGGAACGATCCGATCCCGACAGCCAGACGGCGACCGCAACTCCAGCGAAAGATCATCCAGCCCATGTCTATCCAGTCTAGCCCGTCTTCCCTGCCGGCACGCCGGCCCGCGCCCTGGGCCGCAGCGCTTGCCGCCACTGTTATTCTGGCGGCCTGTTCGCAGGAGGGGAGCAAAGCTCCCGCCGGCATGGCCGGTGCAAGCAAGCCGGAAGTAGGCATAGTCACGCTGCATCCGCAGTCGGTGGCGATCACGGCCGAGCTGCCGGGACGCACGTCAGCCTCGCTCACCGCCGATGTGCGCCCGCAGGTCAACGGCATCATCCAGGCGCGCCTCTTCAAGGAGGGCAGCGAGGTGGTGGTCGGGCAGCCGCTCTACCTCATCGATCCGGCGAGCTACCAGGCATCTTATGACAGTGCGCAGGCAGCCCAGCAGAAGGCCGAAGCGGCGGTGCCGACGGCGCAGGCCAAGTTCGACCGCTATGCCGGCTTGTTGAAGCAGAACGTTGTTTCCAAACAGGATTATGACGATGCCGCGGCAACACTGGCGCAGGCCAATGCGGATGTGGCATCCGCCAAGGCCAGTGTCGAAACCGCGCGCATCAATCTCGACTACACCAAGATCACCGCGCCGATCGCCGGCCGCATCGACAAGTCATCGCTGACGCCAGGCGCCCTGGTTACCGCCAATCAGGACACCTTGCTCACCACCATCCGTTCGCTCGATCCGATCAATGTCGACGTCACGCAGTCGAGCACCAATTTGCTCAATCTGCGCCAGGCGATCAATGAGGGCCGGCTGAAGTTCAGCGGCCCCAATGTCAGCGTCAAGCTGAAGCTCGAGAACGGAACCATCTACACGCAGACCGGCAAGTTGGAATTCGCCGGCGCCAATGTCGACCAGACGACGGGTACTTTCGCGCTGAGGGCCGAATTCCCCAATCCCGATCGGCTGCTTCTGCCGGGCATGTATGTGCGGGCGCTGGTCGAGGAGGGCGTCGCCCAGAACAGTTTCCTGGTGCCGCAGCGCGGCGTCACCCGCAACACCAAGGGCGAGGCGACCGCCATGGTGATCAACGCGCAGGGCAAGGTCGAGACGCGTGTGCTCACCGTGCGCAACAGCGTCGGCAACAACTGGCTGGTGGATTCGGGCGTCGGCGACGGCGACCGCGTCATCGTCGAGGGCCTGCAGCTGGTCCGCCCCGGCGGCGATGCGACCGGCGTCGAAGTGACGATCGACGAGACGACCGGCGAGGTGAAGGACCGGGCGCAAACGTCTTCGTCCGCATCTTCCACAGCGGTGGCCGATAGTGGCCAAAAACCGGCGCAAGGCGCCTCGGCCGGGAACTGAGCAATGTCAGCATTCTTCATCAACCGGCCGATCTTCGCCTGGGTGATCGCCATCGTGATCATGCTGGGTGGACTCTTGGCGCTCAGCACGCTGCCGATCTCGCAATATCCGCAGATCGCGCCGACCACGGTTAACATCAGCGCCAACTATCCGGGCGCCGATGCATCGACGGTCGAGAACTCGGTGACCAAGGTCATCGAGCAAGGCATGACCGGCATCGACAATCTCGACTACATGACGGCGACCTCGACCTCGACCGGTGCGGCCACGATCACGCTGACCTTCACCAGTGCGGCCGATCCCGACACCGCCCAGGTGCAGACGCAGAACAAGCTGCAGCTGGTCCAGTCGCAACTGCCGCAGGTGGTGCAGAGCAACGGCATCACCGTCTCGAAATCCTCGACCGGCTTCCTGATGGTCATCGGCTTCGTCTCCAGCGACGGCAAGATGAACTCGACCGATCTTGCCGACTATGTCGACTCGACCATCAACGACACGCTGAAGCGCGTCGAAGGCGTCGGCTCGACGCAGCTGTTCGGCTCCAGCTATGCCATGCGCATCTGGCTCGATCCCGACAAGCTCGCCAAATACACGCTGATGCCGAGCGACGTGGCTTCGGCGATCGAGGCGCAGAACACGCAGGTTTCGGCCGGCCAGCTCGGCGGCATGCCGCAACGCAAGGGCCAGCAGCTCAACGCCACGGTGACGGCGAAGAGCCGGCTGCAGACCGCCGAGCAGTTCCGCAACATCATCCTGAAGAGCCAGACGGACGGCTCGCTGGTCCGTCTCAACGACGTCGCCACCGTCGAGCTCGGTGCCGAAAGCTACACCACGCAGGCCAGATACAATGGCCAGCCGGCGGCCGGCGTTGCCGTCAACCTGGCGACCGGCGCCAACGCCATCAGCACGGCGGAAGCGGTGCGCACGACGATCAACCGGCTGAGCTCGACCTTCCCGCAAGGTGTCGAGGTCGTCTACCCCTACGACACCTCGCCCTTCGTGCGGCTGTCGATCGAGGAGGTGGTCAAGACGCTGGCCGAGGCGATCGTGCTGGTGTTCCTGGTGATGTTCATCTTCCTGCAGAATCTGCGGGCAACGATCATCCCGACCATCGCCGTGCCGGTGGTGCTGCTCGGCACGTTCGGCGTGTTGTCGCTGTTCGGCTATTCGGTCAACACGCTGACCATGTTCGCCATGGTGCTGGCCATCGGCCTGCTGGTCGACGACGCTATCGTCGTCGTCGAGAATGTCGAACGCGTCATGCAGGAGGAAGATCTGTCGCCGAAGGAGGCGACGCGAAAATCGATGAACGAGATCACCGGCGCGCTGGTCGGCATCGCCACCGTGCTGTCGGCGGTGTTCGTGCCGATGGCCTTCTTCGGTGGCTCGACCGGCATCATCTACCGGCAGTTTTCGGTGACCATCGTCTCGGCCATGGTGCTGTCGGTGCTGGTAGCACTTGTGCTGACGCCGGCGCTGTGCGCCACCATCCTGCGGCGGCCCAAGGATCATGCCACGCAGACCGGCCCGTTCGGCTGGTTCAACCGCGTCTTCGACCGCGGCACGACGGCCTATCGCGACGGCTCGCACGGCATCATCAACCGGTCCTGGCGCTTTCTCGCCGTGTTCCTCGCCATCGTCGTCGCCATGGGCTGGATGTTTGCCCGGCTGCCGAGCTCGTTCCTGCCGGAAGAGGACCAGGGCATCCTGATCACCAGCGTGTCGCTGCCGGTTGGCGCGACGCAGGACCGCACCGAGCGTGTCCTGGCCGAGGTGACCGACCACTATCTCAAGGAGGAAAAGGACGCTGTCCAGGGCGTCTTCACCGCTTCCGGCTTCGGCTTCGGCGGTGCCGGGCAGAATGTCGGCATCGCTTTCGTGCCGCTGAAGGAATTCAGCCAGCGCTCATCGCCGGCCCTGGCGGCGCAAGCGGTCGCCGGCCGTGCCATGGGTGCCTTCCGCAAGATCAGGGACGCGCAGGTCTTCGCGCTTGCCCCGCCCGCGATCCAGGGTTTTGGCAACACCAACGGCTTCGATTTCTACCTGCAGGACGTCAACGGCGCCGGCCATGATGCGCTGATCCAGACGCGCAACCAGCTTCTGGGTCTTGCCGCGCAGAGCAAGCTGCTCGCCAACACGCGCCCCAACGGCCAGGAGGACCAGCCGCAATTCTCGATCGACATCGACCAGGAAAAGGCCAGCGCGCTCGGCGTCAGCCTCGCCGACATCAACAACACGCTGTCGAGCGCCTGGGGCAGCGACTACGTCAACGACTTCATCGACCGCGGGCGGGTGAAGCCGGTCTATATGCAGTCGGACGCGAACTTCCGCATGCAACCGGAAGATCTGGACAAATGGCAGGTTCGCAATGCCAGCGGCGCCATGGTGCCGTTCTCGGCCTTCACCTCCAGCCACTGGACATTCGGCTCGCCCCGGCTTGAACGCTACAATGGCTCGGCGGCGGTCGAGATCCAGGGCGCGGCGGCCACGGGCGTGAGCTCCGGTGCGGCGATGGACGAGATCGACAAGCTCGTCGCGCAACTGCCTGCCGGATATTCGCATGAATGGACCGGCCTGTCGCACCAGGAACGGCTTTCGGGCAACCAGGCGCTGTCGCTCTATGCGATTTCGGCGCTGGTCGTGTTCCTGTGCCTGGCGGCACTTTATGAGAGCTGGTCGATCCCGTTCGCGGTCATGCTGTCGGTGCCGATCGGCATCTTCGGCGCGCTGGCGGCGGCGACACTCTTCGGCCAGACCAACGACGTCTATTTCAAGGTCGGCCTGCTGACCACGATCGGCCTGGCCTCGAAGAACGCCATCCTGATCGTCGAGTTCGCCATCGAGCGGCAGGCCGCCGGCATGGGGCTGGTCGAGGCGACGCTGGAGGCGGCGCGACAACGATTGCGCCCGATCCTGATGACGTCGCTGGCCTTCATCCTCGGCGTCACGCCGCTCGCCATCGCCAGCGGCGCTGGCTCCGGCGCGCAGAACTCGGTCGGCATCGGCGTCATGGGCGGCATGATCGCGGCGACGGTGATCGGCGTCTTCCTGGTACCGCTGCTGTTCGTCACGGTGCGGCGCATCTTCAAGGGCGGCGCGGCCAAACAAGATTCTGGGCAGGGCAGCGACGAGAAGCCGGCGACGGCCAACCAGCAATAAGGAAACTTTCCATGACAGGTTTTGAACGTGGCCCAGTGGCCGCGGGGCGGCTCATTGTGCCCATGATTACGGCTGTGTTGCTCAGCGGATGCGTCGTCGGCCCCGACTATCGGATGCCCATCCTGCCGATGCCGGCAAACTGGAGCAGTGAGAAACCGACGAAATCCGTCCAGCCGGCGCAATTGTCGCAATGGTGGCAGCGCCTGCGCGATCCGCAGCTCAACACGCTTGTCGAGGAAGCCGTCGCCGGCAATCTCGACGTCGCCACCGCCAAGGCCAAGATCCGCGAGGCGCGCGCCAGCTATCGCCAGAGCGCCGGCGCATTGCTGCCATCCGTGGACGGTTCCGGCTCGGTCACCCGCAACAAGTCGGCCGCGACCACATCGGGCACCAATTCCATCTACGCAGAATACCAGTCCGGCTTAGACGCCAGTTGGGAACTCGACCTGTTCGGCGCCAACCGCAGGGGCGTCGAAGCCGCTCGCTACGGCGTCGACGCGGCGCAAGAGGAATTGCGTTCGACACTGCTGACCCTGGTCGGCGATGTCGCGTCCTATTACACCCAGGCGCGCGGTTACCAGGCCCGCATCGCGCTGGCCCGGCGTTCGGCCGTATCGCAGCGGCAGACCGCCGAACTCACCCGCACCATGTTGCTGGCAGGATCGGCAACGGCGGCCGACGTCGCCAAGGCGATGGGACAGGCGGCCAGCACCGAGGCCTCGGTGCCGACACTGGAGGCAAGCTATGCCGAGGCGGTGCATCGTCTGTCGGTGCTCACCGGCCGGCCGCCGGCAGCACTCGCCCAGCGGCTGAAGCGCAGCAAGCCGATCCCGTCACCGCGCCTGCCGATGCCGACCGGGATTCCCGCCGACATCCTTTTGTCGCGCCCGGATGTGCGCATGGCCGAGCGGCAATACGCGCAATACACCGCCAAGGTCGGCCAGGCCGAGGCGGCGCGCTATCCCTCGGTCAGCCTGACGGGAAACATCAGCACGGCGGCGCTCAATCTCGGCGATCTCGGCAAGAATTCGTCGATCGGCTGGTCGTTCGGGCCGACGCTGAGCGTGCCGCTGTTCAATGCCGGCCAGTTGCAGGCGGCCGCCGATGTCGCTCGCGCGCAGCGCGACCAGTATTTCATCGCCTACCGCGCCTCGGTGCTGACCGCGCTCGAGGATGTCGAGAATGCGCTGGTGCTGATGGCGCAGGAGCGCATCCGGATCGGCAAGCTTGCCGCGTCGGCGAAATCCTATGGCGAGGCGGCGAACCTCGAGGGCACGCTCTACAAGGCCGGCGAAACCAGCCTGCTCGACGTGCTCGACGCGCAGCGCTCGCTCTACTCGGCCGAGGATTCACTGCTGCAAAGCCGCGTCCTTCTGGCGACCAACTACATCGCCCTCAACAAGGCGCTCGGCGGTGGCTGGGACGGCACGGTCGACAGCTCAAAGCCCGAGATCGTCGACGTCAAGGCCGGGCCAAGGCTGGCGGCGGCGATGACGGCACAGTGAACAAAATGTGTAAGCAAAACCGGTAGCCGTCCGTCTATAATGTGGCGGAGGCAATGCGATGTCCCATACCTACGATCTTGCATCCGATGTGATCCGGCGTGTCTATGAAAGGCGAATAGACGCGCCGGCGATCCTCGATGCCGACAGGGAATTTCCGAACGCTGCGAAATTCACCGATGCCTGGCGCGAAATCCGCGACGAAGCGCTTGGCGTGCATCTGGGCAAGGTCCCGCGCTTCCACGACATCATGCCGGAGCAGGCTGATATCTCGGCCAATGACGGGCTCGACTGGCGCATGTTCGTGCTCAAGGCCTATGACATGGCGGTGCCGGAGAACCTCGCGCGGATGCCGGTTCTCAGCCGCCTGCTCGCCGAATGCCCGGAAGTCAAATCGGCGGCGGTTTCGTTCCTGGCGCCGCGCAAGCACATCCCCAGTCATCGCGGACCCTTCCGCGGCATCATGCGGTTTCACCTTGGCCTGGTCATCCCGCGGCAGGCCGATGGCCGCCCGGCAACGATCATGATGATCAACCATCAGGAGAAACGGATCACCGACGGCGAAGGCATGCTGTGGGACGACACCTACCCGCACGAGGTGATGAACAACGCCGATGAAGCCCCGATCGCCTTGCTGCTGGATGTCTGGCGGCCGGGAATGCCCTGGGACATGGAAATGCTGTCCCGGCTGATCGTGCGCGGCGTGCAGGCGGGAATGCGCCGCAGGGGCGTGTCGTTCAGCGGCTGAACGCACGGATGACCGGCGCGCGAAAATGCCTCCTCATGCATTGGAGATGGCAGGCGCACCCTATCGCTGATACTGATGGTGCCCACGCACAGCACAGGCGCCGCCGATGACATCCGACACACACAAGGCCGAAGCGGTCGAGCAATTGCTCGATACGCCGGACCTTGCCAGCGCGCTGGAGAGCGAACAGTTCAAGAAATTCCTCGACCAGGTGCCGATCGCCATTGCCGTTTCGGACCTCGGCGCGAAGGAGCGCGTCGTCTATGCCAATCCGGAATTCGAGAAACTGTCAGGCCTGAAGGCGGCCAGACTGGCCCAGAGGCAGTGGGCGGCACTTTCCGGCACCGGCCTGCACCGGCAAAAGGACCGCGCGCTGTCCGAAGCGTTGGTCGAGGATGCCGATTTCGTCGGCACGTTCCGACTGGAGCGGGCGCAGGACACGCCGGCGATCGTCGACGCCTATTCCAACGTCATCGAGGACGACAATGGCAAGGTCTGCTTCCGGCTGGTGGCGCTGGTCGACGTCTCGGCCCATGGCGAGACCGAGGATGCAGGCTCCGTCGAGGAACGCGTGCGCGAGAAGGACACGCTGCTGCGCGAATTGCAGCACCGGGTGAAGAACAATCTGCAGATGATCACCGCGCTGATCCGGCTGGAGACGCGCAACGCGACGGAGCCGGACCAGAAGCGTTTCGAGAGGCTGGCCGGCCGCGTCGACGCGCTGGCGATCCTTTACCAGACGCTGTCGGGCGACGATCACAAGGACGAGATCGATCTCGGCGTCTATCTCAGCCAGATCGCGTCGGCCGTGATGAACTCGCATGCGGTCGAGGGCATTCGCCTCGACATGAAGGTCGATACCTATCCGGTGTCGGTCAACGTCGCCATGCCGACCGGGCTGGTGGTGAACGAGCTTTTGACCAATGCGCTCAAGCATGCCTTCAAAGGGCGCGACGGCGGCACGATCACGCTGCATAGCATCGTCAACGGCGACGGCTGCCGTATCGTCATCGCCGACGACGGCATCGGCCTGCCGGAGGGCGAGACCTGGCCCAAACCCGGCAAGCTCGGCGCGCTGATCGCGCGTTCGCTGACCGAGAACGCCAAGGCGGAATTCGACGTGAATTCGAGCGCCAGCGAGGGCACGCGGGTCACCATCGTCTTCAAGCGCTCGGCCGCAGCGGCTTAGGCGGGCAGCCCCAACCAATGCCGTGAATGGCCGCCGGAAGGGTGTTCCCCGACTTCCGGCCCAGCGCTTGCCCCAGCCGACTGTTTTCCCGTGCCTCACGACAGGCCTGCCCGGGAAAGCCATAGCTGCCAGCCATGCCGCCGGTCGCGCGGGTGCCTGGCACGGCAGGGAAGGATGAACAGAAGTGAAATCGACGCCAATTGCCCATCGCGAAGCGGCGCCCTTGCCCGTCGCGGCACTGATGGGGGCCATGGTGTCGATCCAGATCGGCGCCACCTTCGCCAAGACGCTGTTCCCACTGATCGGGGCGCAGGGCACGACGACGCTGCGGCTGGTCGTCGGCGCATTGATGCTGATCGCGGTGCTGCGGCCCTGGCAGATGCGGCCGACGCGCGCCACCTTGCCGTGGCTGGTCGCCTACGGCGTGACGCTCGCCGCGCTCAACCTTCTGTTCTATGCAGCCCTTGCCAGGATTCCGCTCGGCGTCGCCGTGGCGCTCGAGTTTTCCGGGCCGCTGCTGGTGGCGACGCTGGCCTCGCGGCGCGCCATCGACTTTGCCTGGATAGCGCTGGCGGTCGCCGGCATCGTGCTGTTGTCGCCGTTCATCCATTCTTTGCAGCCGCTCGACCCCGTGGGCGTGATGCTGGCGCTCGCGGCCGGCGGCTTCTGGGCACTCTACATCGTGCTCGCGCAGAAGGCGGGTGCGGAGCTCGGCACCCGCACCACCGCCTATGGCATGGCGATCGCCGCCGTGCTGGCGCTGCCCTTCGGCGTGGCGCAAGCGGGCATGGGCCTGCTCGCGCCCTCGATCCTGGTCAGCGCCTTGCTCGTCGGCCTGTTTTCCAGCGCGCTGCCGTTCTTCCTGGAGATGGTGGCGCTGACCCGCATGCCGGCCCGCATCTATGGCACGCTGACCTGCCTGGAGCCGGGGCTCGGCGCGCTGGCCGGCTTCCTGTTCCTGCACGAGAGCCTGACCCTGCCGCAACTGGCCGGCATCGCCGCCGTCATTGTCGCGGCCGCCGGCACCGCGCTGACCTCGAAGCCGCCGGTGCCTTCGCCGGAGTAGGCTTTCCAGAACCACGCAGTTTCCCGAGCGAGCCTCGCTCATGACGACGGCGTGGTCGGGGCCGACGCTGTGCATGGAAGCTCGGGTCCGGCGATTGGCGAGCCCCGGGAAGGTCGCCGCTTTTTGCACGTCTCGGAGTATTTCTGGACTGATCATGTCGATGAGGGTCAGGCGAATTCTTGTCTAAAACAGCAATGAAATTGTCGCGCGGCGCATAAGTATTTCCAGCTCTGGACAGATCGTTATCTGCTCCAATACGGTGCACAACAAAGTGACTATGCGCGCGTGAAAAAGGTCTGGTTGTTCCTTGCAAAAGAATGTCTTCTCATCGGTCGACCTGCCGCCGCATCTGGACCACCACACACGGTTCGCGCTCTGGCAGGACATCCACGTCGCCGAAATCTGGTCGGTCGAATATACGATTTCCGAGAAACTGTCGTTCGAGGCCGCGATCGAGGCCACGGCCGTCGGGCCGCTGGTGCTCGGGCAGATGGCCGGGACCATCAGGCATGCCAGCCGCAAGGCGAGCAACATCGCCGCCGACGGCCGTGATGGCTATCTGCTGCTGGTCAACAATGGCGATACGGTGCTCAGCGGCACCCAGATCGGCCGCGACTATCGTGTGGGCAAGGGCGAGGCCGCGCTGGTCTCGGCTTCGGAGGCATTGCAGATGACGGGTGGCGACAACAATGTCTGGGCCAATGTGGTGCTCCCGCGCATCGTGCTGGAGAATGCCTTCACGCATGTCGAGGACCGTTTGGCGCTGACCATCGGAGCAGATAATGAGGCGCTCGCCATGCTCAAGCGCTATTGCAGTTTCCTGGAAGCTGGCCCGGCGCTGGTCTCACCCGATCTTGTCGGCCATGCCACCGAAACCATCGTCGACCTGATCGGCCTGGCGACCGGCGCCAAGGGCGAGGCCGCGGAACTCGCGGGCCTGCGTGGCCTGCGCGCGGCAAGGCTGCAGGCCATCCTGCAAAAGATGCGGGACAATTTCGCCGATCCCGGCATTTCGGCGCAGAGCGTTGCCTCGCAATTGCGGCTCTCCGTGCGTTATGTCCACGATCTCCTGCAGGAAACCGGGGTGAGCTTTGCCGAGCGCATTCTCGAATTGCGCCTGCAGAGGGCGCACCGGATGCTTTCCGACAGGCGCAACGACCGGATGCGCATCAGCGAGATCGCGCTGCTCAGCGGCTTCTCCGACGTGTCCTATTTCAATCGCTGCTTCCGCCGCCGTTTCGGCTCGACGCCGAGTAGCGCCAGGTAGTCTCGCGCCCCAGTGCCGTCGAACGCCAAATCAACTGCGGCTGAATCGCCACACCGATCAGGAAAGCGCTGTATCGCCGTCCAGGACAATTCCAGTGCGGCCCGGCCCAAGACGTCACCGGCTGACAATGCAACACCGGGTGCTCGATCGCCGCGGGGCATTTTCGCGGCGGGGACCACAACCCTTGGGGCGGCAGACAAACAATGAAAACGATCCTACTCGCTACGGCCTTCATCCTCGCGCCGATCGGCATGGCGTGCGCGGCAGATATCACTGAGGCATCGCCCGTTTCCGGCTACGACTGGTCCGGCCTCTATGCCGGCGTCGACGTCGGTTACGTGGCTGGAAAATCCAATCTCTTCATCGCCGGCGGCGGCTTTGGCGGCGGATCCGACCTCAACGTGCCGCTTGATCCGGACGGTTTTGTCGGCGGCATCCATATCGGTGCCAATTACCAGATGGCGAACAGCTTTGTGATCGGCGCCGAGGCTGACATCGCCTACAGCAATGCCGACGGACTGACACCTGTCGACACGGGCGGCGGTGGCGTCACCACATTGCTCAAGAGCGAACTCAAATGGCAGGGATCGGCACGGCTGCGGGCGGGCTATGCGTTCGACCGGACCTTGCCCTACATCACCGCCGGCGTGGCCGCGGCCAAATATGAAGTGACCGCGATCAGCGCCGGCGCTGGCGGTGAAATACCGTTCCACGACGAGAGCCATGTCGGCTGGACCGTTGGAGCCGGCATCGAGCATGCCTTCACCGACAGATGGATCGCGCGGGCCGAATATCGCTACTCCGATTTCGGCAGCCAGGACCTCTCGTTGGCAGCCGGTCTGCCGACGGAGACGAGCGTCGATCTCCAGACGCACGATGTCCGGGTCGGGCTCAGCTACAAGTTCTGATCCGCCAGGCCGAGCAATACCCCGCGCTGGCCTTTTGCGCGCGGGGAAACGCGATGTTTCGAGGCAGCAGACAAACGATGAAAACCATTCTTCTCGCCATGGCGGTCTTTTTCGCACCTGTCGGCATGGCATGCGCGGCGGATACCAATGCGGTCTTGCCTGTCGGCGCCACCTACAGCTGGTCCGGCGCCTATATTGGCGCACAGGCCGGATATGCCTGGGGAAATGCAAGGGTCGGGCAGACCTTTGCGCCGGACAGCTTCGACAATTACGGCTGGGGTTACAGTCCGTCCGGTGGCTTCGGCGGACTGTATGCCGGCTTCAACCATCAGTTCGACAGCGGGCTGGTTCTGGGTATCGAGGGCGACTACGTCTTTGCAAGCGTGAAGGACACCACGCTGTATCAGGCGCTCGGGGTCGACGATCCCACGGTCGGCGGTGTGCTCAAGCTGGATTCGGTCGGCTCGCTGCGCCTGAGAGCTGGTTACGCGATGGATCGGTGGCTGCCCTTTGTCACCGGCGGCCTGGCGGTGGCATCCTACAAGCACACCACGGTCGATCTTCCCGGCAGTACACCTTACGCCGACGTCAAGGACACGGTCACGGGCTATACGCTGGGGGCCGGCGCAGAATATGCCGTCACCGACAATTGGGTGGTTCGCGGCGAATACCGGTTTGCCGATTTCGGCAGCCACACCTCGCTGCGCCACGCGACCTTCAATGGCGCCCCCCTCAATCCGGATGCGATCGAGCTGACGACGCATGATCTGCGGATCGGTGTCGCCTATAAGTTCTGACCGTTTGAGCTGTCTTACGTTTTAGCCGCCAGTGCCGTCGCCGGAGTAGGGGAGCGGCGCTGCCGACTGCGCTGCTCTAGTTGGTGCAGGCCTTGGTTGGATCCGGCTTCCATTCGGCGGCTTCGAGCGGCTTGCCCTCCATGCAGATAGTCATTTTGCTGCTGCTGGTGCCGGTCACGGTTCCATAGGTGTCGATGGCCGGCTTCGGGCTGGCAGAGGTAATCTCGTAAGTCTTGTCGCCGTCCTGCAGGATGATGCAACCGGCTTCGGTGCCGGCTCTTGCGCAGCCAGATGCTTTGACCTGCTCGGCCTGTGCCGCGCCGAGACCCTGGAACAATCCCAAGGCCAGAACGGCAAATGCCATCTTGCTTCGTGCATGCTTCATCGCAATTCCTCCCGTTGCCCGAAAAGATACTTGCAGTCGTACCACACCCGCGCTTCAGGCGCGCTACGCGGTCCCCTTGGGCGTTGCCGATTGACCAGCGCGGACAAGGGCGCCAGCCGGGTTCAGGCTGTCGACCATGGCAGTCGGAATCAGGATCGTTGCGCCGCGTTCCTTCGTCGTCTCGTAGATGATGTTCATGGCGCGCAGCTGCAGCGCGGTGGGATGGCCGGCATAGATATTGGCTGCCTCGACGAACTTGCCTGCAACCTCGGCCTCGGCGGAACCGAGGATGACACGCGCCTGCTTCTCCCGCTCGGCCTGCGCCTGGCGCGACATCGCATCCTGCAGCGCCACGGGGATGGCCACGTCACGGATCTCAACCGACATCACCGTGACGCCCCACTCGGCGGTCTTCTGACCTATGACGTCGCGTAAATGCTCATCGGCCGCCTTGCGGTCGGACAACAGCGAGGACAGCATCGACGAGCCGATCATCTCGCGCAGCGATGTCTGTGCGACGCGGTCGATCGCCTCGCGGTAATTGGTGATCTCGAGCGCCGCCTGGCGTGCGTCATGGACATGCCAGAAGATGATCGCGTCGACATCGACCGGCACCGTGTCCTTGGTCAGCGCCTGCTCGGCATTGAAGGCGCTGGTCTGGATGCGTTCGTCGATCACCGCGACGACATTGTCGATGACCGGAATGATCAGGAACAGCCCGGGGCCCCTGACGCCCTGCAGATTGCCCGCGCGCAGGACGACGAATTTCTGCCAGGTGTTGGCCATCTTCAGTGAGGCTGCGATGAGCAGCGCGACGATGATGAATGGCGCGCCGAGCCACGGACTCGTTGTGGCGCCGAGACCGATGCCCGCAAGGGCGAACACCGTGGTGAGGAACAAGGTGATGGGGTTCATGATCGTCACTCCGTTGGCACGACCTCTTCCGATCGCGCAAGGCCGCGGCAAGTGTCGCAAAGGGCGTCAATCGGGCCCCGTCGGGGGACCGTTGGCCGGCAATCCATGGAAACGATCATGACTGCGCCTCTTGGAGGACAATCGTCATCTGGCAGTGATGATATGGTGATTGGGGGCTCTGCGGTCAAAGGCTGGCCTGCGACCAAGCGCAAACCAAATCATGATTTTCGTCGGGTTTGCGCCAGGATCGATTGGCGAGCGGTCATTAAATTCTTTGCGTGCCGTTTAACGTATCCAAGATCAATGTTTGCTATCAGTCGCCACGTTATGAAGGCTTCGGTCGACGTGCGAAGATCTCTTGTCGTCCTAGCGGCGCTCTGCGGCGCTTGTCCTCCCGCGTTCGGCGCCCCATCACAGGCCGATAGCCAATGGCCGTCTTTTGTCTTTTACGGAACCGGTGAAAATCAGAGGATTGATTCTTCGCATTATTTTAAAGGGCAAGAGGGCAAAATCCCTTCTGAACGGTTGAGCGGTAACAGTTCAGGCAATGTTGCAGTTGGTTCAGGAGCCGCACAGCCTGGTCCTGTCAGCGGCGATACCCACGTGGCCGCCAGGTTTGTGAAACCATCTTTCTCGAACGGTCGGCGCTGATCGGCTCGGCTCGAGTGAACTGCCCTGTAAGGCTGGTTCAGCTGCCGAGACAAGGCATTCGAGACTGGCGGCGGCCGTCCTTAGATCAGCTTCTCCAGCGTGATCGGCAGGTCCCGCACTCTCTTGCCTGTCGCGTGGAACACCGCGTTGGCGATCGCGGGTGCCACGCCGACAATGGCCAGTTCACCGACACCCTTGCCACCGAGCACCGAGGAATGCAGGTCGGGTATCCCGACCGAGATCACCTCGATGTCGGGAATGTCGGCATTGGTCGGCACGAGGTAGTCGGCGAGGTTGTTGTTGACGATGCGGCCGTGGCGGCGGTCCATGATGCCTTCCTCCAGCAGTGCCTGGCCGATGCCCATGGTGATGCCGCCCTTCCACTGGCTTTCGGCGAGTTTGGGGTTGTAGAGCCGGCCGGAATCCAGCGCCGACACGACGCGCGACACACGCACCGTGCCGAAATCCTCATCGACCCGCACCTCGATGAAATGCGCGCACCAGGAGTGACGGGAATAGTCGCCCTCGGTGTGCGGCACCGACATGGCGATGGTGGTGTAGTTCTTGTAGCGCTCCTCGGCGGTCGAATTGGCCGGCATGGTGTCGCCGGTGGCTTCGATCTGGTCGCGGCCGACGCTCTTGAGCAGTTCGGCGATCGAGATATCCGGGCCATCACCGCGTGGCGAGCCGATGCGGCCGTTGGCGACAACCAGCGTGTTGGCCTGCAGCGCGTGGAAGGGCGAGCGCGGGTCGCTGATGGCCAGCCCCACCAACTGGTCAAGCGCCGAGGTCGCGGCCTTGTAGACGGCACCTGTCATCACGCCCGCCAGCCGCGAGCCGCCGGTGACGCCGGCGCGGGGAAAGCGGGAGTCGCCCAGTTTCACCACCACGTCGTCGGCCGGCACGCCGACCGTCTCGGCGGCGGTCTGCGCCAGGATGGTGTAGGTGCCCTGGCCCATGTCGATCGAGGAGCTTTCGACCTCGACCGAGCCGTTGGCCAGGATGCGCACGATCGCCTCGCCATAGGCGCGCCGCACCGGATAGGTGCCGGCGGCGACGCCCCAGCCGATCAGCTGGTTGCCGTCACGCATCGAGCGCGGATTTGGCGAGCGCCTGGCCCAGCCGAAACGCTCGGCACCTGCGGCAAAAGCCTCGCGCAACTGCCTGGTCGACCATGCCTTTTTCGCGTGCGGGTCCTGCTCGGCGTAGTTCCTGAGGCGAATCTCCAGCGGATCGATGCCGACCTCATAGGCGAGCTCGTCGATGGCGCTTTCGATGCCGAAGGCCGAGGGGTTTTCGCCTGGTGCGCGCATGGCGCCCGGCACGACGGAATTGACCCGCACGACATTCTGCTTGGAGGAGAAATTCGGCGTCGCGTACATGATCGAGGTGACCGAGCCGAGTGGCTCGACCCACATGCCGTCCATCGATGTCTCGTTGACGCCGCGATGCACGATCGACTGGATCACGCCGTCATGGTCGGCGCCGATCGTCACCGTCTGCCGCGTCGCGGCGCGGCCGCCATAGCCGGTAAAAGTCTGCGGCCGGGTCATCGCCAGTTTCACCGGTCGGCCCAGCATTTTGGCGGCACTGGCGGCCACCGCGCCATGGCTGAGCGCCAGCGCCTTGGAGCCGAAGCCGCCGCCAATATAGGGCGAGACCAGCCGGACATTCTCGAACGGCACTTCGAACCATTCGGCATAGGTGCGGGCCATGCCGTCGAGCCACTGGCTCGGCTCCCAGACGGTGAGATGATCGCCTTCCCAGCGGGCAATCAGCCCGTGCGGCTCCATAGGCGCCTGGTATTCGCGCGGCGTGTTGTAGGCGGCGCAGATCCGCACCGGCGCCGAAGCGAAGGCGGCGGGCGCATCGCCCCATTCCTTGGTCATGGCGTCGATCGGAATGCCGTCGCCGGCCTTGCCGTCGCTGAGGTCGACGATTGCCGCCGTCTCGTCATAGCTGACCTTGACGAGCGCGGCTGCAGCGACCGCCTGCTCGAAGGTCTCCGCCACGACAGCGGCGACGTGCTGGCCCGAGAAGGTGATGTCGCGCGCCAGCGGGCAGTAGGGCTTGTCGGGCGGCGGCGTGCCGAACCAGTCCGCCGCGGTCCTCAGGCTGATGATGGTGTCGGGCGTCAGCACTTGCAGAACGCCGGGCGCTGCCTCGGCTGCTTTCGTGTCGATCGCGCGCACCTTGCCGGATGCAATCGTGCTCTCGACCAGCACGGCATAGGCGAGACCTTCGAGCTGCTGCTCGACGGCGTATTTCGCGGCACCCGTGATCTTGGCCGGGCCGTCGACGCGCGACAGCCGGCCGCCGACGGCTTCCGCCACCACGCCGTCGGCGGCGTCGCCATGTCTTGCGATGTGAACGGTCATGCCGTCTCTCCCAATTTGAGGATGGCGCGGGCGACAACGCGCGGCGCGAGCTCGATCTTGTAGTGGTTGGCGCCATGGTCGACGGCGCCTTCGACGGCGAGCAGGCTGGCGGCGCGAACGGCTTCCGGCTCCAGCACCTTGCCCTTCAGCGCGTCTTCCACGGCCCGCGCCCGCCACGGTTTTGTAGCGATGCCGCCGAGCGCGACGCGCAGGTCGCGGACGGTGCGGCCATCGGCTTCCAATTCGAGGCCAACCGCCGCACTTGCGGCAGCGAATTCATAGGATTGCCGGTCGCGGATCTTCAGATAGGTCGAGCGGCGGGCGGCGGCGGATGCGGGGATTTCGATGGCGGTGATCATCTCGCCCGGCCCGATCGCATGTTCCCTGTCGGGCGTGGTGCCCGGCAGCAGGAAGAAGTCGTCGACCGGGATGCGCCGCTCGCCGAGATGGACTGTTGCGTCGAAGGCGACCAGAGCGGTGGCGAGGTCGCCGGGATACATGGCGATGCAGGCCTCGCTGGTGCCGAGCACCGCATGTCCTCTTGTGACACCGCCGATCGCCGAACAGCCAGAGCCGGGTTCACGCTTGTTACAGGCGGAAAAGTTGGAGGGATCGCGGAAATAGGGGCAGCGCGTGCGCTGCATCAGATTGCCGCCGATGGTCGCCATGTTGCGGATCTGCGCGGACGCCGCCTGCCACAGCGCTTCGGAGATGGCGGGGAAGCGGCTCTTGATGTCGGCATGGTCGGCGACATGGCCCATTCTGGCGAGCGCGCCGATGGTGGCGCCGCGCTCATTCACTTCGATCCGGTCCAGCCCCTTGAGATGGGTGATGTCGACCAGGCTATCGGGCTCGGCAACGCCGCATTTGGCGAGGTCGATCAGCGTCGTGCCGCCGGCCAGCAGCATGGCGCCGGGCAGGGCGGCCGCCTGGCGTGCGGCATCGACCGAAGTGGCGCGCAGGTACGAAAAGTCCCTCATGACGCGACCTCCAGGGCTGCCTGGCGGACAGCAGCGACAATGTGCGGATAGGCGCCGCAGCGGCAGAGATTGCCGGCCATGTATTCGCGGATTTCCTCATCCGAGCCGGCATGGCCCTCGCGGATGCAGGCCACCGCCGACATGATCTGGCCAGGTGTGCAATAGCCGCACTGGAAGGCGTCCTGCTCGAGGAAGGCAGCTTGCACGGGATGCAGTTCGCCCTCCCGTGCAAGCCCCTCTATGGTGGTGATGGTGCGGCCCTGGGCTTGTGCCGCCAGCGTGAGACACGCCAGCACGCGCTCGCCATCGACATGCACGGTGCAGGCGCCGCACTGGCCGTGGTCGCAGCCCTTCTTGGTGCCGGTCAGGCCGAGCCGCTCGCGCAAGGCATCGAGCAGCGTCACGCGGGGTTCGAGTTCCAGCTGATGATGTGTGCCGTTAATGTCGAGATGTACGGGGATTTTCGTCATGGGCGTCGGGCTCCAGTTGCTTGACGCTGGTGGAATTATTTCATGTTGGACAGGTGGAGGCCCACCTGTCCGTCCGGCGCTTTCGCTCCGGGGGTTCGTCACTTCTCAGGCCAGCAGATCCTCGATGCGGATCGGAAAGCGGCGAGGCCGCACGCCGGTTGCATGCCAGACGGCGTTGGCAACCGCGCCAGCCGTGCCGGTGACGCCGATTTCGCCGACGCCCTTGATGCCGAGCGCATTGACGTAAGGATCGTCCTCATGGACCAGGATCGCCTCGACCGACGGCACGTCGGTATTCACCGGGACATGGTATTCGGCGAGGTTGGCGTTCTGGATCCGGCCCGAGCGCCGGTCTGTGATGGCTTCCTCGTGCAGCGCGAAGGAGACGCCCCAGATCATGCCGCCATAATACTGGCTGCGCACAAGCCTGGGATTGATGACCCGCCCTGCGGCGAAGGCGCCGACCAGCCTGGTGACGCGGATCTGGCCGAAATCGGGATCGACCTTGACCTCGGCGAAGACGGCGCCATGCGCGTGCTTGGCATAGGTCTCCTGGGACGCCGGGTCCGGGGCGCCCTTGCCATGGCCTTCGATCTCCGTCAGGCCGGCGCGCGTGAGGATCTCGGCGTAGCTTTCACCGCGGCTTTCATCGTCGCGGCGATACAGCCGGCCGCCGCGCGCCACAACGCCCTCATTGCCGGCGCCGAACAGCGGCGAGGCCTCGTTGCCGGTGGCGAGATCGGCGAGCCTGGCGATCACGGCGGCACCCGCATTGTGGATCGCCATGCCGGCAGTCGCCGTGTGGCCGGAGCCGCCGGCAATGCCCGCATTGGGCAGATCGGAGCTGCCGGCCCGGAAATCGACCTGATCGATGTCGAGCCCCAGCCCGTCGGCGGCGATCTGGGCGAAGGCGGTCCAGGCACCTTGCCCCATATCCTGCGCGCCGGTCTCCATCAGGCCGCTGCCGTCGGCCCTCAGCACCGCCCGCGCTTCAGCCTGGAACATCAGGGCCGGGAATGTCGCCGTGCCCACGCCCCAGCCGGTGAGGAAACCGTCGGCGTCGCGCATCAACCGGGGCTGAAGCGGGCGGCTCGCCCAGCCGAATGCCTTCGCGGCCTGGCTGTAGCATTCGCGCAATGCCTTGGAGGAAAACGGCTTGCCGGTCATCGGCTCGACCTCGGCATAGTTGCGCAGCCGGAATTCCAGCGGGTCCATGCCACAGGCATGCGCTGCCTCATCGATGGCGCTCTCGAGCGCGATCGAGCCGGTGGCTTCGCCGGGAGCGCGCATGAACAGCGGCGTGCCGGTGTCGAGCCGCACCGCCTCGTGCGAAGTGGTGATGGCAGGGCTGGCATAGAGCGTGTGCGAGGCGTCCGCCGCCGGTTCGAAGAAATCGTCGAAGGTGCTCGACGTGGTCTTGGCGTGATGGTCGATGGCCGTCAGCCGCCCCTCGCCATCCATGCCCATGCGCAAGGTCTGGAGCGTCGGCGCGCGGTGGCCGACCGGCCCGTACATCTGCTCGCGCCGCAACACCAGCTTGACGGGACGGCCAACGAGACGCGCTGCCAGGATGCCCAGCACCTGCGGCCCGGAAATCATGCCTTTCGATCCGAAGCCGCCGCCGAGGAAAGGGCTGCGGATGTGGATGTTTTGCGGCGCGATGCCGAACAGGCCGGCGATGCGGCCTTGCGCCATGGCCAGGCCCTGGCTCGGCGTGTCGATCGACAGCCGGTCGCCATCCCAGGCGGCGACGATCGCGTGCGGCTCCATGGCGTTGTGGTACTGGGCCGGCGTCTCGTAGGTGGCCTCGATCCGGGTCTTTGCCGATTTGAGGCCGGCCTCGACATCGCCCTTGTGCTGAACGGCCGGATTGCCGACGCCGACCCCACGCGGCACGAAGCTTTCGGCACCGTCGAGACCGACGCGCGCCGGCAGTGCTTCATAGGTCGGCGAGAGCAGCGCCGCCCCCTCGGTCGCCGCCTCCAGCGTTTCGGCGATCACCACGGCGATGCTCTGGTTGGGGTAGCGCACCCGGTCGTTCTGCAGCAGGTCGAGCCGGAACATGAAGGGATGGTCCTTGGCATCCGGATCGGCGGCGAGCGCCGGCCGGTTCTTGGGCGTCATCACCTCGACCACGCCCTTGTGCGCCTTGGCTGCCTCGACATCCAGCGAGGCAACGCGGCCGCGCGCGATGCTGGAGACAGCGAGCACGGCGTAGAGCATGCCGGGCGGATGGTTGTCGGCTGCGTAGCGCGCGGCCCCGGTGACTTTCAGGAAGCCGTCGCGGCGGGTCAGTGGCTGACCGATGCTGGAGCCCTGCCGGGCATGGGCGGGCTGCTGGTTGAGGCTGAGTTCAAGCGTCATGGCGCGCTCCGGGAGTGTTTGAGAACGGGGAGGCAGGAAGGGCCGGCAGCCGCTCGGGCGTTCCCGCCAGGGCAGATTTCAGCGCCCTGACCACGATGCGGCGGGCAAGCTCGATTTTGAACGCATTGTCGCCGGAGGGGCTGGCATCGGCCAAGGCGGCGTCCGCCGCACTGGCGAAGGTCGCCTCGTTGGCGTCGGCGCCGAGCAGGACGGCTTCCGCCGAACGCGCTCGCCACGGCTTGGCCGCGACGCCGCCGAGTGCCAGCCTCGCGGCGCGGATCTTGCCGCCATCGACGACAAGGGCTGCGGCGGCCGAGACGACGGCGAAAGCATAGGAGGTGCGCTCGCGGATTTTCAGGTAACGGGCATTGGCGGCGAAGGAGGCGGCCTCCGCCGGCAGGCGCACCGACACGATCAGGTCGCCGTGCTCCAGCGCATTCTCCCGCTGCGGCGTTTCGCCGGGAAGCCGATGGAATTCAGCCAGCGTGACGTGGCGCCGGCCCTCCTTGCCCTCGATCTCGACGACGGCGTCGAGCGCCACCAGCGGCACGCAGAAGTCCGACGGGTGGGTGGCGATGCAGGCATCGCTCCAGCCGAGCACGGCGTGCAGGCGGTTCTCGCCGCCCAGTGCATCGCAGCCGGCGCCTGATACACGCTTGTTGCAGGCGCTGGCGGTGTCGTAGAAATAGCTGCAGCGCGTGCGTTGCAGGAGATTGCCGCCGACCGTGGCGGCGTTGCGAAGCTGCGCCGAGGCACCCGACAGCAGCGCTTCGGCCACCGCCGGATAGGCTTTTGCGAACGCCGCGTCATGGGCGAGATCGGCATTGCGGACCAGCGCACCGATGCGCAGGCCGCCATCGTCCAGCCGCTCGATGCGGTTGAGTTCCGGCAGCCGAGAGATGTCGACGATGCGCTCGGGGCTGGTGATGCCGCCCTTCATCAGGTCGAGCAGATTGGTGCCGCCGGCCAGGTAGGCCGAACCCGGCTCGGCCGCCGCCGCGATGGCGTCGGGAATGGTGGCGGGTCTGATATAGTCGAAGTCTCTCATGCCGCGGCCCTCCGGTCGGCTGTGGCAAGTTTTTCCTGGGCTTCCAGGACGGCCTCGACGATGCCGCCATAGGCCGCGCAGCGGCATATGTTGCCGCTCAGCCCCTCGCGGATGCGTTCTGGATCGTCGCCGGCCTGTCCCTCGGCGATCAGGCCGAGCGTGCTCATGATCTGGCCGGGCGTGCAGAAACCGCACTGGAAGCCGTCATGGGCGATGAAGGCGGCTTGCACCGGATGCAGCTCTTCACCGTGGGCGACGCCTTCGATGGTCAAGACATCGGCGCCGTCATGGCTGACCGCCAGCGCCAGGCAGGAGTTGATGCGCTTGCCGTCGACCAGCACCGTGCAGGCGCCGCACTGGCCGCGGTCGCAGCCCTTCTTGGTGCCGGTGAGGTCAAGCCGCTCGCGCAACAGGTCGAGCAGGGTTACGCGCGGATCGACCTCCAGCTCGTGTCGGTGTCCGTTGATGGTGAGGGTGATGGGAAGGCTGGTCATGGGCGTCTGGCTCCAGTTTGCTTGACGCGGATGGGACGTGAACTGGTGCCTTGCCGGCGAAGGGCAAGGTAACCTTATGGTCAGGTGTGGGCGGAGGTGGAGATGGCAGCGGATCTCCCGGGTAACGGGCGGGCAGGGGAGATGTCGGCTTGCAGGTTCGAAAGACGTGACATACCGCTTCCCCTTCTTATATGATAAAGGCACTCCACTAAAGCGGAGGTGCCTCCGTTTATTAACGTGGGGCCTGAACCGACCCGGTTCAAGCCCCCCGACACGATGTGGAGAAAGAAATTGGCCGCAGAGCCATCCAGCGCTGAACAGAAGACCGACGCCGCCGTGGCCAAGCGGCTGCGCGCCGATGCGCAGCGCAACCGCGACCGGCTGGTCGAGGTGGCGGCATCGGTCTTTGCCGAGCGCGGCATCGACGCTTCGCTGGAGGAGATCGCGCGCCGCGCCGGTGTCGGCATCGGCACGCTCTACCGGCATTTTCCGACGCGCGAGCATCTGGTCGAGGTGGTCTACCGGCGCGAGGCGGAGGGGCTGTGCGCGGCCGCCGGTGATCTCGCGGCAAAACATCCGTCCGATGTCGCGCTGGAGCAGTGGATGCAGCGCTTCGTCGACTACATCGCCACCAAGCGCGGCCTGGCGACCAGCCTGCGCATCCTGCTCAGCACCAATTCGACGCTGTTCTCGGACACGTCGGGCCGGGTATCGCAGGCCTTGCGGCAACTGGTCGAGGCGGCTGTGGCCGACGGCACCATCCGCGGCGATGTCGACGCCTCCGACGTGCTGCACGCGCTGTCCGGCATCTATTCGGCGCCCGACACCCCGGAGTGGCGGGACCGCTCGCGGCGGCTGGTCAAGCTCTTGATGGACGGGCTGCGGTTTGGGGCCAAGAAGGGGTGACACCGTGGACGACCTCAGCTCGCTGCTGGACAGGTTCGTCAGTGGAGAGGACACCAGCCTGGCAGCCGCCAACAGCTTGGAAGTGTTGCTCGACGCGGCTTATCCTGACGATGAGTTTGTTCAAAGTGCTGTCATAGATCTTGCGAGCTACAGACCCGGCGGCGGCCCCTTTCTGTTCGACACGCCGGAGATTCAACGGCGCCTGCATCGCCTTCGCGACTATCTTTCACGCCGCACCTGACGAGACCCGGAGCGAACCCGCACGCCGCGCTTGCATCTGAATGCGAGCGGTTGTTAAAATCCTCACATTTCAAGGGATGCACAGGCCCAACGCATGACTGCTCGCAAAGCGCAACGGACGGCACGGCTGATCGATCTGCTGTCGCAGCGGCGGGTTATCCATCTCAGCGAGGCGGCAACGCTTCTCGGCGTTTCCGAGATGACGGTGCGGCGCGACATCGCCACCAACCAGGGGCAGATCGCCTATCTCGGCGGACACATATTGGCGGCGGCCGAGATCGAGGCCGATATTCCCTACGAGCTGGCGACCGCGGCCGACAGCCATGCGGCGGCGAAGCGCGAGGCCTGCGCGCATGCGGTGCGCAGGATACGGCCCGACGAGACGATCTTCATCGACTGCGGCACGACGCTGATCCATCTGGTTGATCTCATTCCCGACAATTATCGAATAACGGCAATATGTTACGCCATGAATGTGGCGGAGCGCCTGAGCCGCAAGGCCAATGTCACGATCATCATGCTGGGCGGCGTCTATCATCCGGCGTCGGCGTCCTTCTCGGGCACGCATGATTTCGACATCTTGAACAGCGTCGGCATCAACGCCGCCTTCCTGTCGGCCGCCGGCGTCGATGCCAAGCGCGGCGCCACCTGCGAGCATTTCCACGAGGCCGTGGTGAAACAGAAGGTGATGAGCCTGGCGCGCGAAAATTACCTGGTCATCGACTCCAGCAAGATCGGCAAGCTCAAGCGCGCCTTCTTCTCGGTCATGGACGGTTTTGATGCGGTGATCACCGAGAACGGCGAGGTTGGGCCGGATTCATTCCGGCCGCCATCCGACTCCGTTTGACATTTCACATCGCTGATGGAAAAGTCACAAAAAAAGTAAGAGAAGTCTCAAAAGAGACTCTCGATGACCCAGGGTAGGGGACGCGTCAAAGGGAGGAAGTGCGGGCGTCATGATCGAACAGGGTTCGATTGCGCTGATTTCCGAGGTCCCCTTGCTGCGCGTCGAGGGCGTCAGGAAGCGGTTCGGCGGTGTCAATGCGCTGCGCGGCGTCAGTCTTGAAATCCAATCCGGTGAAGTCCACGCGCTGCTTGGTGAAAACGGCGCCGGCAAATCGACGCTGATCAAGATCCTGAGCGGCGTGCATGTGCATGATGGCGGCTCGATCGACATCGACGGCAAGCCGGTGTCGTTTTCTTCGCCCGCCCAGTCGCGCGATGCCGGCGTGGCGGTCGTCTACCAGGATCTGAGCTTGGTCGAGTCGCTTTCGGTTGCCGACAATCTGCTCTTGGGGCGAGAACCGAAGACGCGGCTCGGCTTCCTGAAAAAACGCCAGCTGGTGGCGCAGGCCGAAGCCTTCCTCAAATCGCAGAACATCCCGCTCGATGCCCGCGCCATGGTTGGGTCGCTGCCTTTCGCCTATCGCCAGATGACCGAGATCGCCAAGGCACTGATGGGCGATGTTCGCTTGCTCATCCTGGACGAGCCGACCTCGGCGCTGACGGACGATGAGGAGAAGATCCTGTTCGAGGCCATTCGCGCGGTCGCGGCGCGCGGCGTCGGGGTGATCTATGTCACGCATCGCCTCAACGAGGTCTTCCGCATTTCGAACCGGGTGACCGTGTTCCGCGACGGCCAGAACGCCGGAACATTCGTCACGGCGCAGACCAATATGCGGCAACTGGTCGGCGCTATCGTCGGGCCGGACCACGCTGTTCTGAAGGCGGACGGCGCGGCATCAGGGCAGAGCTTGCCGCCATCGACTGGTTCCCTTGCAATGCCCGTGCTCGAATTGACTGATGTCAGCAATGACAGGCTCGATCGCGTCAACCTCGAATTGCGCGGCGGCGAGATCCACGGCCTCGCCGGGCTGATCGGCAGCGGCCGCACCGAAATCCTGCAGACCATCTTCGGTTTGCGGCCCGTCCAGTCGGGCGAGGCCAGCCTCGACGGCGTGTCGGTGAAGGGCACAGACCCGGCGGCGGCGATACAACTGGGCATCGCGCTGGTGCCGGAGGATCGGCACCTGCAAGGGCTGGTGCTCGAACATTCGATCGAGCGCAATCTGACCTTGCCGCGCTTGCCGTATTTTTCTCGTCTCGGCTGGCTGCAGCGCGGTCCGGCCAGCGACCACGCCAATGCCGCGATGCGCCGGCTGGCCGTCAAGGCGCCAGGTGCGTCGACCCTGGTGAAGAACCTGTCCGGCGGCAACCAGCAGAAGGTGGTGTTCGGCAAATGGAACGAGCCGCGGCCGCGCGTGCTGTTGCTCGACGAGCCGACCGTCGGTGTCGATGTCGGCGCGCGCGAGGAGATCTACGGCGTCATTCGTGCCGCGGCGGTGGCCGGCAGCGGGGTGCTGCTGGTGTCTTCGGATCTGTCCGAACTGCTGCAGCTCTGTGATCGCATCTCGATCGTGGTCGATGGCCGGATCACCAAGACGATTGCGCGGTCGGAATTCGGCAGCGCTGAAGACCTCCATCACCTCATTCAACTTTCGCAGCCATCGGAAGAGCACGCGGCATGACCGAAACCCAAAGCCCGGCAAAAGCTGCCAACCAGCCGGGCGGTCGCTCGGCGCTGCGGCATCTGCTGCAAGGCGAGCGTCCCTACATGCTCTACGTCGCCTTCGCCATCATGCTGATCGTCTTCAGCCTGGCGTCGCCCTGGTTCCTGTCGATCGACAATTTCCTCAACATCGGCCGGCAGACGACGCTGGTGTCGATCATTGCGGTCGGCATGACGTTCGTCATCATCTCCAGGCAGATCGACCTGTCGGTCGCCTCGACGCTGGCGCTCTCGGGCATGAGCGCATCGCTGGCCATGGCGTTCGTCGCCAACAACTGGGTCGTCGGCGCGGTGGCCGGGCTGGGCACCGGAGCGCTGATCGGGCTCATCAACGGTGTCTTGACCACCCGCCTCGAAATCCCGTCCTTCCTGGTGACGCTGGGCACGTTGAGCGGCGCGCGCGGGCTGGCGCTGATGGTCACCAACACCAAGCCGGTGATCATCACCAACGAGTATTATTTCGCCATCTTCGGCGAGGGCTCGGTGCTCGGCATTCCGGCGCCGATCCTGTGGACGCTCGGCGTCACCATCGCCGGCATCTTGCTGCTGCATTACAGCGTCTACGGACGGCGGGTTTACGCGGCGGGCGGCAATCCGACGGCGGCGCTCTATTCCGGCGTCCATATCAAGCAGGTCACGACGCTGGCCTTCGTGCTGACAGGCACGCTCGCCGGGTTGGCATCGCTTATCCTGTCGGCGCGTTCGCACGCGGCGCGGCCCGACGTGGTGCAAGGCATGGAGCTCGACGTCATCGCCTCGGTCATTCTCGGCGGCTGCAGCCTGTTCGGCGGCCGCGGCTTCGTGCTCGGCACGCTGCTCGGCAGCCTGATCATCGGCACGCTCAACAACGGTCTGGTGCTGCTCGGCGTCAGCTCGTCGCTGCAACTCGTCATCAAGGGAGCAATCATCGTCGCCGCGGTCGCGTTCACGAGGAGGTAAGGCGCGCATCCCCGGATATCACCGAATACCAGCAGAAAACCGCCGGCTCCAAACGGCATACGAACACTAGAAATCAACGGAGGAAAGTCATGAAGCATTCGGCACGAATCCTGTTCGGAACATTGAGCCTCGCCGCCAGCGCCTTCGCGCTGTCGACGTCCATGAGCCTGGCGCAGACGCCCGACACATGCGTTACCGGCGTCGACCTGGCGACGCTCGGACCCAAGGGCATTGTCGGGCAGGGCCCGCATGGGGAAAAGGCAGCCTCGCCCGACGAGCTGAAACTGACCGACGATGAAGCCGCCAAGGTCAAGGCCGGCAAGTTCAAGGTCGGCATCTCCATGCAGACGGTGAACCTCGACTGGTCGCAGCTGCAAGTGGCGGGCATCAGCGAAACGCTGGCCAAATATGGCGTCACCGTCACCGGCGTGGCCTCGGCCGAATATCAGGTCGACAAGCAGATCGCCGATATCGAAAACACCATCCAGCAGCACCCGGACGGCATCATTTCCATCCCCGTCGACTTCACCGCGACGGCGCCGACCTACAAGAAGGTGGGCGAGGCCGGCATCAAGCTGGTGTTCATGGACAGCATTCCGGTCGGCCTCTCATCGCCAAAGGATTTTGCCTCGATGATCTCGGCCGACAGCCAGGGCAACGGCCAGATCGCGGCGACGATCCTGGCGTCCTGCATGCCCAAGGGCGGTACGATCGGCCTGGTCAATTTCGGCGTCGACTATTTCAGCACCAATGAGCGCACCAAGGGTGTCAGCGAGTGGATGAAAAAGAACCGGCCCGACATCGTCATGAAGCAGGTCGATTTCACCGATCCCTCGAAGGTCTCGCAGATCGCCGGCGACTTCCTCACCGGCAATCCCGATGTGAAGGGCCTGTACGCGGTGTGGGATCAGCCGGCGCTCGACACGCTGTCGTCCATGCGCGCGCAAGGCATCGACATTCCGATCACCACGGTCGATCTCGGCCTGCAGTCGGCGATCGAGATCGCCAAGGGCGGGCCGCTCAAGGCAACCGGTTCGCAGCGCCCCTATGACCAGGGTGTCGCTGAGGCGCTGGCGATGATGAAGGCGCTGATCGGGCAACCCACGCCCGCCTGGGTCGGCGTGCAATCGCTGCCGGTGGTGCAGTCCAACGTGCTGGAATCCTACAAGACCGTCTTCCACAAGGATCCGCCGGCCGAACTGGTCGACGCCTGCAACAGCGCCAAGCCGAAGTGCAACTGAGATAGCGGCATGGGCGCGGGAGAGATCCCGCGCTCATGGCTGTTTAGCAGGGGCGAGAATGGTCTATTCGGCCCCTCGATCACCTGCTTGCGATACGTCATGCCTGCCAAGGCAGGCTCCCGGAAAACCGCTCGACGATCCAGTCGGCGAATGCGCGGGTCTTGTTCGGGACATGGCGGGATGAGGGATGCACCATATAGACGGCGCCCTCGCTGGGAACCGGAAAGCCTTCGAGAATCCGCACGAGACGTCCGTCGGCAAGCTCGCGTCCAACAAGCCAATCCGTTGCGTAGAGCAATCCCTGCCCGGCAATGGCGGCCAGAACCAAGGCTTCTGCATCGTCCGAGATGAAAGGTCCTGAAATGGGCACCACGAGTTGCCTCGCACCGGGCATGATGAACTCCCATGCATTGGGGTTCGTCTTGCCGGCGAAGATCAGGCACTCGTGACCGATGAGATCCCCGGGCGATGCCGGAACGCCCCGCCGTCGAAGATAGGAGGGCGACGCGCAGATCATCCGCTTTCGCTCCGCCAGCTTGCGGGTCATGAGCCGCGAGTCGGGCAATACCCCGAGGCGTATGGCCAGATCGAAGCCTTCTCCGATCAGGTCGACGAAACGGTTGGAAAAGGCGACGTCGAGCGTCACTCCGGGATAGGCCTCAAGGAAATCGACCAGCATGGGCATCAGCCACATGCGGCCAAAGCTGCCTGGCAAAGCCAGTCGCAAGCGTCCTCGTGGCTCGCCATCAGTGAACCGCCCTGCTTCCTGGCCAGCAGCCAGCAAGCCACTCAGCAGGGGGCGAATCCGGCCGAGATAGAGATAACCAGCTTCCGTTAGCACCACCCGCCGCGTCGAGCGTTCGACCAGCCGGACGCCAAGACTTTGCTCCAGGTTCTGGACACGCCGCGAGATGACGGTTGCATCGCGGTGGAGGCGATGGCCGGCGGCGCTGAACGAGCCTTCCTCGGCGACAGCGATGAATGCCGCCAGGGCGTCGGTATCAGGAACGGCATCCGGTTGCTGCATATTTCGCAGTAATAACCTGCAATATTTCTCTCTTCAATTCATTTTTTGCAGTGGTCAAATGATATCAGTGCAATGATCCCGAAAGGACCGAGACATGCGTGCCATCATCCTGAACAAGCCCTCGCTCGACGCTCTGAGCCAGATCGAGTTGCCCGAACCGCCGGCGCCACAACACGGCCAGGTGAATGTGCGCATGCGCGCCGCCAGCCTGAACTTCATCGATCTCGCCCTTGCCAAGGGGCAATATCCCGGCATCGTCTTTCCGCTGACGCCGGTTGCCGACGGATCGGGCGAGATCATTGCCATCGGTGAGGGGGTGACCGGATTGAAGGTCGGCGATCGTGTCGCCATTCACCCCAAGGCGCTGTGGATCGCGGGCCGCCCCACGGCAGCGAAAGCAAATACGATGCGCGGCGTATCGCTGCCGGGTTCGCTGCTCGAGATCGCGACGGTGGATGCCGTTTCGGTTGTGAAGGCGGCGGACCATCTGTCATGGGAAGCGATCGCCACGCTGCCCATCGCGGCGACCACGGCCTGGAATGCGCTCGCTGTTGCCGATGCCGGGCCGGGCTCGACGGTGCTGCTCCTGGGAACCGGTGGCGTTTCCATCTTCGCATTGCAACTTGCCAAGGCCAGGGGCGCCCGCGTCATCATCACCTCGTCATCCGATGCCAAACTCGATCGCGCGCGTGCGCTCGGCGCCGACGAGACGGTGAACTACCGCAAATTTCCCGATTGGGATGACGAGGTCCGGCGCCTGACCGACGGCATCGGCGTCGACCTGGTGCTGGAGACCGTCGGGCCCGAAACATTCACCCGCTCGCTCGCGGCCGCCCGCCACACCGGCCTGATCTACACGATCGGTTTCCTGACCGGAACGAAGCTCGAACTCGATCTGATGCCAATCATCGTCAAGGCGCTTCGAGTGCAAGGCAACAACACCGGCTCCGTCGAAGATCTCGGTCGTGCGATGCAGGCCATCAGCGCCGCGCGCATCGAGCCTGTAATCGACCGGACCTTTAGTGTCGCGGAGATCGGCCAGGCGTTCCGCCAGCTCGCGGAGGGCGGCTATTTCGGCAAGATCGCGGTCCGCCTCGATTGGTAGCTACGCCTTCGTCTCGACCAGGATCACCAGCGATTCCGGCACCACGCCATCGTGCGCCATCGCGTCGGCGGCTGCCTTGCTTTGCATCATCGCCGCCATTTTATCCATGTCCGGAACGTCCATCATCACGGCCACCCGTTTCGGGTTCTGCGGATCGACGAAGGTGCGGATGTTGGTGATCCCCAGCGAGCCGAAAAGCTCCTTGCGCTTGGGTGAACTGAGCCAGTGCTTGCTGTCTTTCGTGATGTTGTGATGGCCGATTACGGTTGGCATGGCATCCTCCCCAGGGTGACGCCGGCGGTTGATATCGCCCGCCTATGCTGCGATCCACCTGTGCAGGCCAGTGAGCGCCGTTTCCCGTAAACTGTCAATTAGCTGTTGCTGACGGAATGGTTGCGAACGGTGTGACGTGCCTTCTACCCCTTCCTGGAGTTATGAATTGGAAAGCATCGCTGCCGGTCGACGATATCGCGACCGAGGCGGGACCGACGCCTATTCCAAGACTGCTCGATTGCCGATCACGACGCCACCCCAGTCCTCAGGCGCGACGTCGGCGATCGATTGTGAGAACGTCCAGCGGTGGCCGGCGAAGTCGCGGCAGGAATATTGGCGCTCGCCATAGGGGTAGCTGGTCGGCGGGCTCAGGATCACGGCACCATGGCGCGCAGCTCGCTTGTGATGGGCGTCGACATCCTCGACACGCACCATCACCGCGAACTGCGCGCCGGCCTGCTCTGGGATCGGTTCGCCGTTCTTCGGCCCGGTGACAACCACCGCTCCGTCGCCGAAGCCGAGCTGGTGGCGGTGGTTGCCGATGACCAGCCTCTGTTCGAACCCAAAAACCTGGCAGAGCCAGCGGCTGGCCGTCTCGACGTCGGGATAGGACAGCACGGGTATGACCGCGCTCGCGGGCATCGAGCGATTGGCGATCATGTCATTCTCCATGGCGTTCCGCGCAGGGGCGATCCAGGACCAATTCCCCCAGTTCAACTATAGGGCGACCAGCATTGCTGGCGAGGCCCGTTATAGGGCTGATAGCTGTTGTCCCAGGCACGGTAGGAGACGTAGCGCTCATAGCACCAGCGCACATGCGCGGCTTCCAGGCGGATGGCCGGACGCGGCGGCAATGGCGCGACGGTCGCGGCCGCGACACCGGCGGCAAAGGCAGCGGCGGGGAACCAGTAGCCGTTGTAATAGCGATAGCCTGGCCGCACGCGGACATAGCCGCGATAGCCATTGTAGTAGTATCCGCCGCCGACAACGTAGAAGCCGCGCCGAAACCAGACTGGCGTCGGCGCTGTGGTGACCGATGCCGGGGCAGAGGCCGGCACGACCGGCAAGGCCTGGGCCGGCGAGGCCAGCACCGTAGCTCCAATCGTCAAACCGCAAAACGCTGTGATTGTCCGTTTCATCTTTTCACTCCTGTTGGATGGGGTCGAAGGGTTCGGGGATTACTGACGTCGGAGCGCCCGCAGTTCGGAGATCGAAAGCGCGCCATCGCCGTTCGTGTCCGCCTGCAGCAACCGGTCGGGAATGAAGGCGGCAAACTCGTCACGTGAAATCTTGCCGTCGCCATTGCGGTCGATGCGGCCAGCCTGGGCCTGGAAGCCGGCGAATTGCGCGGCCTGGAAGTCGCGCTTCGACTTCACCTGTTCCACCGCGGTGCGCACTTCGCCCGCGTCGAGCAAACCATTGTGGTTGGCATCCATCCGGTCGAACATCTGCGCCCGCGCGGCCTGGATTTCGCTGAATTCGAGCTTGCGGTCGCCGTTGGTGTCTATGCGCCGGAAGAGTTCCCTGGCACCGCCGTCCGCCGCACAGGCGCTACCCGCGCCAAGCAGCAGGCCGGCAAAGGCCATGACGATCTTGTTCATGCTGGTCTCCGCATTGGTCGGATAGTCCGCCGCGGACCGTCCTTGCAGAGTCTTCTACGCGGCACCTTTTGTGCTCCTACGCAACGCGAGATGATTTTTTCGAGGTGCGGCCAGCACAGCCGCCTATCCCCGCCGCGATAGAGAATTCAAGGCCGGCAAAGAATCTTGCGTGTCGAGCGTAGGAGCCCGGCTCTCGCTGCGTATCGGTCAGCAGTCGCCACCGCGGCCTGACAATGAAAGGACATCATCATGAAACGCTCAGTACTGATTGCGGCCTTGCTCATCGGGCTTGCACCGCTCTGCGCGGCGCAGGCACAGGACATGCCCGGCCAGCGCATTCTGCAACGGATCGACACCAATGGCGACGGCGCCATCTCCAAGGATGAGATGACGGCCGCCCGCGAGCGCTTGTTCAGGAAGCTCGACCGCAATGGCGATGGCGTCATCGACGAGAAGGAGATCGAGAGCGCCCGCCAGGCGATCAAGGATCGCGCCGAGGTGGCGCAGGCGCGGCTTGGCAATCGCTGGCGCCGCCTCGACACAAATGGCGATGGCAAGGTGTCGCAACAGGAGTTCGCCAGCAGCATGCCGCTGTTCGACCTCGTTGATCGCAACGGCGACGGCAGGCTTTCTGCGGACGAGATCGCAACCGTCCGCAAGATGATAGCCGACCGTGCCAACTGATCGGCTCGATCATTCCCTTTACAAAACAAGGAGTACGACATGTTGTCTTCGGTAAAGATTCCGATTTTATGTCTCGGTGCGATGCTTGTCTGGTGGACCGCTTCGCCGGCCTCGGCCGAGGAGTGGCAGCGCCCGACCGTGCATGGCGGCGAGATCAGCCGCGGTGTGACCAAAGACGGCGGCGTCTATACCGGTTCGACCACCCGCACCGGTCCGAATGGCGCCACCTACACGTCGAGTTCCAAATGCGTGGGAGGCGTTGTTGACCGCTGCGCCAGAAGCTATTCTGGCACCGGGCCGAACGGGCAGACCTTTTCGGGAAAACGAGTGTCGGCGCGCGGGCCGTTCCGGGGCCGCTCGGTCGGCAGCTTCACCGGCCCGAACGGCAACACGGTCCACGGCTTCCGCCGCTGGCGGCGCTGACATCTGGTGTGATGGATTTGAATCCGAAATTCGTTTCTGCGCTCCTCCTGATCGATGCGAATTTCGGATTCGCCGAACCAGCAGTCTCGTCCGTGGAAGCCCGCCGCCGTGCGACATGATGAGCCCCGCGGCGACGATGAGCTTCTGGCGCGCATCGCCGCGGGCAGCCAAAGCGCGCTGTCCGAGCTTATCGCCCGCCATGGCCGTGGGCTGCGGATATTTGCCGCGCGCTATCTCGGCAATGCCGGCGACGCCGAGGATGTGGTGCAGGAGGTGTTCGTGACCGTCTGGAAACAGGCCGCGCGGTTCGATCCGGTCAGAGGGCGGGCTTCGACCTGGCTCTACCGGATCACTGCCAACCGTTGCATCGACCAGCGTCGACGCAGGGCGCTACGCAGTTTCATCGGGCTGGACGACATAAGGGATGAGGTCGCGTCACCGGAGGCGGATGCCGAAGCGACGACCGCGGCGCGGCAGGAGTTGGCGATCGTTCGCGATGGGCTGTCGCGCCTGCCGGAACGGCAGCGCATGGCGGTGCTGCTCAGGGCCGTAGGCGACCTCGACATCGCGGCGATCGCGGAGGTGATGGGCAGCAGCGTCGGCTCGGCCGAGCAATTGCTGGTGCGCGGACGGCGCGCACTCAGGGATCATTTGGCAATGGCGGCCGTGGGCCGCGAAAGGAAGTCCTCATGACACGGGACGAATTTGAACGAAACAGGCGCCGCTTCGGTGACACCGTCGAGGCATGGCCGGCGCCCTTCCGCCAGCAGGCGCTGGCCTTGATGGCGGCGGAGCGTAATGACGATCCCGATGCCGCGCTCGACCGCCTCGTGCTCGAGGCGGCGCTGACCGGTGACGACGACCAGGAACTGGCTAGCAAGGTGCTGGCTCGCATCGAAGCCGGCTCGGCTGGCCCGTCCTTCCTGCCGCGCCTGCTTTTGAGTCCAGCCGGGTTCGCGGCATGCGCCGCTGCTGTGGTCGTGGCGGTGACGCTGGCCGGCTACCAGATGGCGCGGCTGCAGGACGATCCGTCCGATACGGAGCTTCTGGCGCTGGCGTCGGGATCGTCATTGGCCGACGGCGGTGTTGTCGCGGATGATCCGGCAGAGGAGGGCTCGCTTTGAAGCGTTCCTGGATATGGACGGCGACGCTGGTGCTGCTTGCGCTGTCGCTGGCCGTCAACTTCTTCCTGGTCGGTTATGCCGTGCATGGGCTGCGCCAGGGCGCGGCGGCGCGCGTGCTGTTGTCGGAGATTGCCAGCACTTATCCGCCCGAGGTGAGGAAGGAGTTCCGTGGTGTGCTGCGCGACAACCGCGCGCGCACCTTCCAGGCACTGCGCGAGCTGCGTGCCGCGCGCGCCAATCTGGCGGCGGCACAAACAGCCAAACCCTTTGACGAAGCGGCGGTGAAGGACGCGATGGCGGCGGTGCGCGGTGCAACGACCAACCTGCAGGCGACCATGCAGGACTATCTCCTGGCCGCGCTGAAGAATGTCAACGCCAAGCCCGCCGTGGGAGGTTGAGGCGCGACGGCCCTACTGGCGGCACAATCGTCGCCGACCTATGTCGATATCCAACCGGTCTGCGATCACGATGATGGAACAATGCGGCACGACAGGCTTGTCCTGACCTTGCTTTGGCGCGAGCTCTTGGCTGGCTTGCGCTCGATGCGCCGCCGCGACCTTGCCTGGATTGGGCTCGGCGGCGGGGCTCTGCTTGCCTATGCCATCGCAGACATCGTTCTTGCTTTGCAGACGGCATCCGCCACGCTGCGGCAGGCGCAGGCGCTGTGGACCTTTGGCTTGCCGGCGGCACTTCTCGGCCTTGGTGGTTTCGCTGGCAGCGCGATCGCGAGACTTTGCATGTTGCGCGCCTTTGCACCGTTCCTGAAGGCATTGCCGATCTCGCTCGTGCAGCGCCGGCGCATGGCGGCGTTGGCGGCGTGTATGCTGGGCGTTCCCATTGCCTTCATTGTCGCCGCGGCAGTGGGCCTTGGCTGTTTCGTCATCGCAAAACCACTCGCGCCGGTCTGGGGTCTCGGCGCCGCGATGCTGTTTGGCACCGGCTTCTGTGCGGCAGCCGTGCTGCATCTGCGGAGCGCTCGCGACCTCGTCCGCATCAACAATTCCGATCTGGCGAGGGATCCAAGTGGGCGCCGGCCCTGGCTCGCTGCCTTCGATCGTCCGGCACCAGCCTGGCTCTCCAGCTGGGCCTGGGGCCTGCCGGCTGGCCATGTGCGCCCGTCCTGGCGACTGGTGGGCGCGGCCGTCTTCCTCGGTGTCGTCGCGGCCCTTTCCGCAGCGATCAGCCTCGTTCATCACGATGCCGTGCCGGCGGCCATGGCCGGCCTGACCGGCGGCCTTCTCGTCTTCATGCTGAGCGCGCGGTTCCATCCGCTCGGCTCGCCGGTACTGCGCACGGCTCCAATAGGTTTCGTCAGGGCGTGGCTGCGCCTTGCGCGGCTGCCCCTGCAATTGTCGCTTGCCTTCTTTCTCATGCCGGCGAGCGCTGCGCTGGCGGCGGAGCCATCGGCCTGGGCGATGCCGCTCGCCAGTGGCTTCTGGCTGCTGGCGCTGAACGGCGCCTATGCGGTGTTCGCCGCCTATTTCATGACCGCGCCGTTCGTCGCCGCGCTGAGCTTCCTCAGCGCCATCGCCTACACCAGCTACGAATCGCTCGAATATGGGCGCACGGTACTGATCGGCTTTGCAGCCCTTGTCCTGTTTCTGTGGCATCGGGCGCAACGGAGATATCGCCATGGATAGCAGCGCCAATCCTGCCGAGATCCTCGCGGTTCGCGGACTCAGCGCCGGCTATGGGCCCCGCGCGGTCGTCAGTGGCATCGATCTGTCGCTCGGCCGGGGCGACATCCTTGGCCTGCTCGGCGCCAACGGCTCGGGCAAGTCCACCTTGCTCAGGGCGATCACCGGCCAGATCCGGCCGCTCGGGGGGACCGTGGCGATCGGCGGCGCCGACCTTGCCGGCGCACCGGAGCGCGCCAAGTCCGGCTTCGGTCTTGCCATGGATCCATCCGATCTGCCGGCGGCTCTGACCGGGCGGCAATATTTTGAACTCGTCGCCTCGATCCGTGGCTGCGCCGAAGACGACTGGCCTGGCGCCGATGTCGCCGAACGGCTCGGGCTGAAGCGCTGGATCGAGCGGCCGATCGCCGAATATTCCCTCGGCACGCGGGCCAAGATCGCCATTGCCGCGGCTCTGCTCGGTGCGCCGCCGCTGCTGATCCTCGATGAGTCCCTGAACGGCCTCGATCCGCTCGCCGCCTTCGAGGTGAAGCGCATCATCCTGGCTCTGGCTTCGAGTGGCCGCCATGCCGTCATCATCTCCACCCATGTCGTGGAGGCCGTGCCTGGCCTGTGCAACCGCGCCGTCCTCCTGGCCGAAGGCCGCATCGCGCGTGACTGGGATGCAAGGCAACTGGCCGAGGCGGGGCGTGTGCCTGGCGCTTTCGAGGCCGAAGTCATGCGGGCACTGACCGTCCAAGCGGTTGATGGATGAAGGCACGTTGAGGCGTGCATCTGCCCGCAAGGCTCAAAGTTCCAGGCAAACCTTGCCGAAATGCTTCTGGGCTGCGTAGTGCGTGAAGGCAGCGGCGATGTCGCGCAGCGGGAAGCGGCGGTCGACGACCGGCTTCAGCCCGTTGACCTCGATCGCGCGGATCATGTCCTCCTGGTCCGCCCGGCTGCCGATCGAAATGCCGCTGATGCGGATCTGGTTCGAGAACACGGCCGGGATCGAGACATCAGCCGCAAAGCCGGTCAGCACGCCGATCAGGGCGATGTGGCCGCCTGTGCGGCAGGCGGCTATCGATTGCGCCAGCGTGGCGGGGCCGCCGACCTCGATCACGTGATCGACGCCGCGTCCGTCCGTCAACTCCCTGGCCTTGCGGCCCCACTCCGGCACGGCCTTGTAGTTGATGACGGCGTCGGCGCCGAGGTCTCTGAGCCTCTCCAGCTTTTCCTCATCGGACGAGGTGGCGATGACCCGGGCGCCAGCGGCCTTGGCGAATTGCAGCGCAAACAGCGATACGCTGCCGGTGCCGAGGACCAGCACCGTGTCGCCGGGCTTCACCTTGCCGCATACAACCAGGCCGCGCCAGGCGGTGACGCCGGTGCAGGTCAGCGTTGCGGCTTCCACATGGGTGTAGCCCCGAGGCGCCCTGGTGAAGGCCTGCGCCGGCATGCAGACATATTCACTGGCCACGCCGTCAAAACTGTCGCCCGGCACATCGCGCCTGGTGGCGGGCGTCATGTCGCCGTCCAGCCACCAGGGATAGAAGGTGCTGACGACGCTGTCGCCGGGCTTGAACGCATCGACATCGCTGCCGACGGCAATCACGTCACCCGCGCCGTCGGACAGCGGCACGCGGCCATCGGCCAGCGGTGTCTTGCCCTGCACCGCGAAATCGTCGCGCATGTTTAGCGAGCAGGCGCGAATCCTGACCATCACGTCACCCGGCCCTGGCTGGGGCGGGTCTTCCTCGACCAGGTCGAGCCTGTCCAATCCACCCGGCGCTCTCAGCCTGACGAGCTTCATTGTCTGTCTCCGACGTGTAGGGATGTTCGGGGGCCGCGGGCGGGGTGGATCTATCGGACCTGCCGGCCGGAGATCACCCGCAACCAGGGCGTCAGGTGGAAGGCGCTCATCAGCAGATACATGGCTGCCATGCCGGTGAGCGGTGAGGTGCCCATACACAGCATCGTGGCGTTGCTGCCTTGAAGGCAGGACAGCAGCGCCATCAGAGCGAAGGTCGGTGCGGCGGCAAGGCAAAGCCAGTCGGCGATGCCGAGGCTGGCGGTGTTTTCTGGGGTCGCGCTGCCGGTGCCTGAATGGATATCGCTCATGGTTTTTTCCTTGACGGGACTTGGTGGGCCGAGACCAGGACTTGGGTTCCTCCCACTTCGTGAGGGAGAGGAACCCTAGCTGGAGGCCCTTACTGCTCGCCCTTATCCCTGAACGCGGCTTCGCCGGCGGCGGATACCTCGGCCCATTTCTTGTCGGCGCCGGCTTCGTAATTGTCGTGCCAGTTCCACCAGCTGTAGAGCGGCGTCTGCGGATAGCCTTCGGGCGAATCCTCCCAGATCTCCTGGCGGCCGAGCGGCGTGGCGTCGAGATAGCTCCAGACCGTGCCCATCGCCTCGTCGCCGCGGCTGTTGATGAAATAGGTGCGGAAGACGCGGTCGCCGTCATGGATGAAGACGTTGTGGCCATGCCATTCGTCGACGCCGAAATCCTTGTCGAAGCTGTCGGTGATTGTGTACCAGGGTATGTCCCAGCCCATCCGCGTCTTCAGCCGCGCAATGTCGGCCTGCGGTGCGCGCGAAGCGTAGGCAAGCGTGGTGTTGCGGGCGTTGAGATGGGCGAGGTGGCCGACCTGGTCGGCGCCGAGCGAGCAGCCGCGGCAGGCGTGATCGGGCCAGCCATAGACGCCGGGCTCGAAGAAGGCGCGGTAGACGATCAGCTGGCGGCGGCCCTCGAACAAATCGAGCAGGCTGGCCTTGCCGTTGGGGCCTTCGAACACATAGGCCTTGTCCACTTCCACCCACGGCATGCGCCGGCGTTCGGCGGCGAGCGCGTCCTTGGCACGCAGCGTCGCCTTCTCCTTGACGAGAAGCTGCGCGTGCGCGGCCTGCCATTCCTGCTGTGAAACGACCGGTGGGGTCTGCATCGTCATGTGCTTGGTCATTGGTCTTCTCCTTTGCCAGTGCGGTCTGTTGTTGCCTGGGGATCCAGGCTAGGGCGGTGAAGCGGGGTGGGGTGAGTTACATCCGCGACGGGATTTGAATCCTCCGGCCCGGCGCAGCAGGGGTGGCGGGGCCGTGCGGTGTGTTCGAGATCTTCGGTTGCAGGCATTTTCGGCTACCTCTAGTGAGATGCTTAATGTAAATAACTAAGATGCTTAGTTTGGGCGTCAACCGCGGCTTGCCGGCCGGCGGTGTTGATCTAAGTTAGGGCGGCATGCGGTGGGGGTGGGAGTTACAAGTGTGACGGGATTTGAATGGATTCACTGATCACCGCGGCAGCGCTGGCGCTGGCGGCGGGCGATCCGCTCGGCGCGCTCGACCGCGTTGCGCTCCGCGAAGATGCGCCGGCGCTGGCGCTGCGCGGCATCGCTATGGCGCAGCTCGGCGACTTCGATCGCGCCAAGCTGCTCTTGCGGCGGGCGGCCCGCGCGTTCAGCCCGAAAGAGGCCGTCGCGCGCGCAAGATGCGTCGTCGCCGAGGCCGAGATCGCGCTGGTCTCGCGTGATCTGGGCTGGCCGGCCAAGGCGCTCGACGCGGCGCGCACGACGCTGGAAAAGCATGGCGACCGGCTGAATGCGGCGCATGCCGGCCATCTCAAGGTGCGGCGCCTGCTGTTGATCGGCCGGCTCGACGAGGCCGAGCATGTGCTGGCCGGGCTCGACCCGACGCCGCTGCCGCCGGCCGCGCGGGCCGCGCATGAGCTTGCCGTCGCCGGCATCGCCATGCGGCGGCTGCGGACCAGGCCGGCGCGCGCGGCGCTGGAATGGGCGCGCCACGCCGCTCGCCAGGCTGGCATTCCCGGCCTCATGGCGGAGGTCGACAGCGCATCGCTGGCATTGGAAACACCGGCGGCGCGGCTGATCACGCAAGGCACCGAGCGGCCGCTGCTGCTCGAAGAGGTCGAGGCGCTCCAGGCATCGCCGGCGCTGGTTGTCGATGCGTTTCGCTACACCGTGCGCGCCGGGCACGGAGCCGTCTCGCTGGCCAGCCGGCCGGTGCTGTTTGCGCTGGCGCGTGCGCTTGCCGAAGCGTGGCCCGGCGATGTGTCGCGCGAGGAACTGGTGGCGCGGGCCTTTGGCGGCAAGCATGCGGATGAATCGCATCGCGCGCGGCTGCGCGTCGAGATCGGCCGGCTGCGCGCCGAGCTTGGCGCGCTGGCCGATATCAGCGCCACCAAGCGCGGCTTCACGCTGGCGCCGCGCCAGGAGCGCGCGGTGATGGTGCTGGCGCGGCCGATCGAGGAGCGGCACGCGGCGGTGCTGGCGCTGCTCGCCGACGGCGAAGCCTGGTCGAGCTCGGCCCTGGCACTGGCGCTCGCAACCGGCCAGCGCAGCGTGCAGCGGGCGCTCGAGCCGCTTGCCGAGGCCGGCAAGGTGCAGTCTTTCGGCCATGGCAGGGCGCGCCGCTGGATGACGCCGCCGGTGGCCGGATTCACGACCACCTTGTTACTCCCGGCGCCGCTGCCAAGCAGTTAGGAAGGGTGGATGACCACAATCGAGGATCAAGACATGAAACATTCACCGGCCGAAATCCTGCGCGAATACGGACCTTTTCCCGGTATCGAGCGGATACATGGGGTGAGCTTCGACGGCGAGAATGTCTGGTTCGCCTCAGGCGACAGGCTGAACGCCTTCGACCCGGAAAGCGGGCAGACGCTGCGCTCGATCGATGTCGCCGCCCATGCCGGCACCGCTTTTGACGGCCGGCATTTCTTCCAGCTCGCCAATGATCGTATCCAGAAGATCGATCCCGATACCGGCGCGGTGCTGTCCACGATTCCGGCGCCGGGCGGCGGCCGCGACTCCGGGCTGACCTGGGCCGAAGGCACGCTTTGGGTGGGGCAGTACCGCGAGCGCAAGATCCACCAGATCGATCCCGAGACCGGAAAGATCCTGCGCAGCATCGAATCCAGCCGTTTCGTCACCGGAGTGACCTGGGTGGACGGCGAGCTGTGGCACGCCACCTGGGAAGGCGACGAGAGCGATCTGCGCCGCGTCGACCCGAAAACCGGCAAGCTCCTGGAGACGCTCGACATGCCGGCTGGTATCGGCATCTCCGGGTTGGAATCCGATGGCGCCGACCGCCTCTATTGCGGCAGCACATCCACCGGCGTGGTGCGGGCGGTGCGCCGGCCGAAATGAGCCGGGTTCCCTGACGGGTTGCCAGATCGAGCCTTGCGAATTTGTCCGCCGGCGACTGGTCGTCGCCCAAGGTCGTGCCTAGATAGGCTGCGTTGGGCGACCGCCCGGACATCTCTTCACAAAGGACCCGACCATGCCCGAACAGATCACGCTGAATGACGGCGCCACCATCCCGCAGCTTGGCCTTGGCGTGTGGCAGGTCGATCACGGCATCACGGCCGATGTGGTCGGCTGGGCGATCAAGGCCGGCTACCGGCTGATCGACACCGCCGAGGGCTACCAGAACGAGGAGGGGGTCGGCGAGGCGATCCGCGCTTCCGATGTGCCGAGAAGCGAGCTGTTCATCACCTCGAAGCTGCGCAACGGCGCGCACCAGCGCGATGCGGCGCTACGCGCTTTCGACGACACGATGAAAAAGCTCGGCGTCGAGCAGATCGACCTGTTCCTGATCCATTGGCCGGTGCCCAGCCAGGACAAATATGTCGAGGCCTGGAAGACGCTTGTCGAGCTGAAGCAGGCGGGGCGGATCAAGTCGATCGGTGTCTCGAATTTCAACCAGGACCATCTGGAGCGTATCATCGGCGAGACCAGCGCGGTCCCCGTGGTCAACCAGATCGAACTGCATCCCCGCTTCCAGCAGCGCGACCTCAGGCATTTCCATGCCCGCTACGGCATCCGCGCCGAAAGCTGGAGCCCGCTGGGCAGCGGCCGGCTGCTGAGCGACCCGACGATTGCCGGCATTGCTGGGAAGCACGGCAAGTCTGCCGCGCAGACGATCATCCGCTGGCACCTTCAGGAGGGCTTGATCGTCATCCCGAAGTCGGTCCGCCAGGACCGTATCGCGGCCAATTTCGATGTCTTCGACTTCGAACTCGACGCGCAGGACCTGGAGACTATCGCCGGCATGGATTCGGCCGACGGCCGCGACGGCCCGAACCCGGCTACGGCGGCGTTTTTGTTCTGAGGGCGGGCGGCGAAGCTGCCAATCTCCCCCCAAGTGGGGGAGATGTCCGGCAGGACAGAAGGGGGCGCTGTCCCGCCGACGTATCAGTCGGTGCCGTTCAAACCCGCAGCGATGACAATATGTTGGCAGACATTGTCGATGTCACGGATGACATCATCATTCCAGAAGCGAAGGACGACCCAACCGTCCTGTTCCAGGCGCTTCGTCCGCGATGCGTCGGCGGCTGCAAGGTCCGCATCCGCATGCTGCGACCCATCAAGCTCCACGATGAGCTTTTTCTGCGGGCAGGCAAAATCGACGATAGCCGGCGATCGGGAGTTGCCGGCGAAAGCCAAGACCCATCAATCGATGCGCGCGAAGTGCGTTCCAGAGCTTTAACTCCGCGTCGGTCATGACTTTGCGCATGGAACGTGCGTTTGATCGGTTCTGAGGGGGCAATGGAGTATGAGGCATGGCTGCCTTCTTGATTGAAGTGAGCACTCTACGGCGCCCCCCTCTGTCCTGCCGGACCTCTCCCCCACGAGGGGGAGATCGGCGGCTTCACTGTCCGCGCCCGCTAAATCCCGGACCCATCCAGCTGCTGCGCATCCTCGCCCTCCCAGGGCGCCGGCAGCGAGCCGCCGCGGCTGAGGTTGGCCGAGGGCAGGGGCATCCAGCATTTCAGCTCGGGGTCGGCGTATTCGACGACGCGGCCGGGTGAGGAATCCGACGCCCGCCAGCCTTCGCCGGCGAACTGGTCGCCGCGCGCCCAATAGGCGAGGTCGACTTCGGCCGGTCCTTGTTCGGAGGGACGGACCGTGACCAGGATCCGGCTGCCGTCCTTGGGCGCCGTCGACATGTGGCGCCACCGTTCGGGCTCGTCCATCGCAATTCCTCCTGCCTTGGTCCGAGGTGAAGTGTCGCCTCGCTGTCAGGGGCGGTCAACCCAAACTTTGCGCCATCCGTCCTGTTTCGATTGGCAGCCAAAACACCTTGATGCACCCTGGCCCCCGGTTCGGGGGAAATAGACAAAAATGTCGGATTGCACCAACCACCTCCGTCCTAGGTCTGCGACGTTGGCCAGGACAAGGAGAGGCATTCATGCGTGACAAGATCGAGCCGATGTTGGCTGCGGGCGACATGAAACTGTATTTCAGCCGCAATCCCAATCCGCGCCTGGCGGTCGCGGTCGCGCGTCATCTCAAGGCCGAGGTGACCTTCGAATTCGCGTCACCGTTCGCGCCGGGGCAAGCGGAGCGGTACCGGCCGCTCAATCCCAACCTTTCCCTCCCCATACTGGCGTGGCCGGGCGGCAGTCTTTGGGAGGCGGACGCCATAGCCTGCCGGCTGTCGCGCGACGTCGGATCGGATTTCTGGCGCACCGGTGATGACGAGCCCGAGATGATCCGCTGGCTGAGCTGGGGCAAGGAGAATTTTGCGCGGGCCTGCGACATGGTGCATTTCGAGCGCGGCACCAAGCAGCGCTATCACTTGGGTCCAATCGATCATCAACTCGTCGAGGAAGGGCTGAAGCTGTTTCACTCGACGGCGGCAATCCTGGAGGCAGCGCTTGGCAACCGGCAATGGCTGGTGGGAGATCGGGTCTCCTATGCCGATTTCCGCATGGCGACGTTCCTGCCCTTCAACGAAGTCGCCGGCCTGCCGCTCGAGGATTATTCCGTCCTCGCGAGCTGGTATCGCCGGCTCGAAGCCATCGACGCCTGGCGCGACCCTTTCGAGGGGCTGGAAGCGCCGCCTTTGCCGCCGGTGCCGCGGCAGGGCGCGTAAACCGGGGGCGGTTGGGGGGCAAATAGACGACCGGCGCATACACAAACGGAACTTGAAGACGCCGGCCGCCATTTGGGGCGTTGGGGTGCATCTCGTTGGGGCGCGATGCAAGGTCAGGCTACGCGGATGCCGGGCGCCTTCAATCGGAACGCTGGCCCATGGTGAACAGGTGGTTACTATCCACAGGCTGGCAACCACCTTACGGACCCTTCGCCGTCCCTCACAGCTGTGTGCAACACCCCATGGTCGGCCATCGGCGCTCGACGGGCAGCACCTGGGTTGCTAAGCCCCAAGCCGCGCAGGAGACCTTTTTGAGTCGAGACATGACCGTTGCGATCGAGATGGGACACACCACGGCGGGCGCCCCAGCCAACCTCGATCTCGAGGAACTGCTGGCGACCCGCCTTCTGGTGCAGGGCAATTCGGGCTCCGGCAAGTCGCATCTGTTGCGCCGGCTCTTGGAGCAGAGCGCGCCCTGGGTTCAGCAGACCATCATCGATCCCGAAGGCGACTTCGTCTCGCTCGGCGAGCGCTACGGCCATCTGGTGATCGATGCCGAGGAGCACACCGAGCGCGGCCTGCAGGCGGCCGGCGAGCGGGCGCGCATCCACCGCGTCTCCACCGTGCTCAACCTCGAAGGGCTCGACGCCGAGAACCAGATGCGGCGGGCTGCCGCCTTCCTTGGCGGCCTGTTCGAAGTTGCCCGCGACCATTGGTACCCGATGCTGGTGGTGGTCGACGAGGCGCAGCTGTTCGCGCCGGCGGTGGCCGGAGAGGTTTCCGACGAAGCGCGAAAACTTTCGCTTGGCGCCATGACCAATCTGATGTGCCGTGGCCGCAAACGGGGGCTTGCCGGCATCATCGCCACGCAGCGGCTGGCCAAGCTCGCCAAGAACGTCGCGGCGGAAGCCTCCAATTTCCTCATGGGCCGCACCTTCCTCGATATCGACATGGCGCGCGCCGCCGATCTGCTCGGCATGGAGCGGCGCCAGGCGGAAGCGTTTCGCGACCTGGAGCGCGGGCAGTTCATGGCGCTGGGACCAGCGCTGTCGCGCCGTCCGCTCGGCCTGCGCATCGGCCCGACCGACACCAGCCCACGCAACGGCACGCCGCGGCTGATGGCGATGCCGGAGGCAGCCCTCGAGGACGCCCGCGCGATCATCCTGGCGGCACCGCCGCCCGAAACGGCGCGCACGCCGCGCCGGGTGGCGTCACCGGACCTGCTCGACCAGCTGATGGCGGCGAAGTCGGCTGCGCTGGAAATCCGCCCCGAACCGGCGGAGCCGCAAATCAGCGCCGAGGATCTGGCGGAACGGCGCGAGCGGGTGGACCGCGTGCTGCGTGCCATCCTTGCGCAGCCCGACGCGGGTTTTCGCGTGATCGGCGTGCTCTACCAGGAATTCGTCGTGCGCTGCCGCATCGAGGGTCTCGCCTCGGTGGTGCCGGACCTGCCGGAGTTCCGCCGCATGCTGACGCGCGCCCGCGCCGGCCTTGGCTCCGAGACGCAGGATGACGCGTGGCAGGACGTTTCCGTCCGCGCGTCGCTGCTGCCCGACGACATGCAGGGCGTGTTCATGATGATCGCGCGGGCGGCCAAGGAAGGCTGGCCGTGCCCGAGCGACGCAGCGATCGCGCGCGCTTACGGTTCGCACTCGCTGCGCCGCGCCCGCCGCCTGTTGACCTATATCGAGGAGCAGGGCCTGATCGTCTGCCAACTCGACGGCACGGGAAAGCGCACCGTGACGCTGGTCGAACTGGCCTGGGCCACGGCCCCCGGCGACCCCAACGCCGAGGAGGTGGAGCAGGGGAGCCTGGCACTGTGAGGAGGCGATGACGCGTTCAAATCCCGGCGGATCGCAGAGGCAGCCTGGTGGCAATGCCGCCCGGGTGCGCATCATGGGGACGCCGAGGTCCGGCACGAATCTCGCCAAGCACCTGGTCGAAACCCATCTTGGCGTGCCTGTCGTCTTCGACCAGGGCTTTTGGAAGCATGGGATCTTTCCGGCGCTGATGAACGGGCGCGACCTTGGATATGGCGACTTGCCCATCATCGTCATGAGCAAGGATCCCATTACCCAGCTTCTGTCATGGTTCCGTTTCAGCAGGAACGACAGCCTTTTCAGGCCGGCCAGACATCTCGGACCGTTCCTGAACGGGCCTTTCGAGATCAGGCAGGATTTCACGCGGCCCAAGATGACCTACAGGTTCCGCACGCCTGCCGATTATTGGAACCAGTTCTACTTTGCCATGGAAGCCCTGCGCCGCACCGGCGCGCCGGTGCAGTTCGTCAGCTATGAGCAGCTCGTTTCGACGCCGGCGCTTTGCCTCGCTTCGATTGCGCGTTTTCTCGACCTGTCCCCGCCTTTCGACGCCGGCGCCACGGTGACCATCCCACGGCATGCGCTCGCCGCGAGCAATGACATCGACCGGCCGGCGGAGGCGGCCGCCAAGCTGGGCCCGTTCGATCCCGCGCGCGCGGATCTGGCCTCCGCGCTCGCCAGGATCGGATGGCGCAATGCGCGCCGCATCCTGCGCGACATCGACGATGACGTGCTCGATGCGACGGGCCGGGCCGGATTTCGCATAACCTGCCGGAAGGCGATCGGTCCCGCGGCGATAGCAAGGTCGTTCATCGACTTCTGGTGAGGTTGGTGCGCCGCGCGGCTTTCAACCACCTATTTCTGCTTGCGGCCCAGCCCCATGGATTTGGCGAGTTTCGAGCGGGTGGCGGAATAGTTTGGCGCCACCATCGGGTAGCTGGACGGCAGGTTCCACTTCTTTCGATACTGGTCCGGCGTCAGGCCGTAATTCGTCTCGATATGCCGCTTCAGCGATTTGAAACGCTTGCCGTCCTCCAGGCAGATGATGAAATCCGGCGTGACGGATTTTTTCACGGGGACGGCATATCTGATCTCGTCGGGCCCGCCATCGGCAACGCCATCGGAAATATTCCGGATTGACGCATGGATTTTGCCGATGAAGTCGGGAAGCTCGGCAGCGGGAATGGGGTTGTTCGAGACGTAGGACGAGACGATATCGGCGGTTATGGAAATGACCGGGTCGATATGCTTGCCGTTTCCGGCGTATATGCCGGCGCCGTCGGTGACTTCATCAGGCATTTCTTCGAAAATCCCCCCGGCCCGAACGATGGTTGGTCTGACATAAGGCTTCTTCAAAAGGCTTCTCCTTGACGAGCATGGTCTGGTGGTTACATCTGCTGGATCATAGTTGTGGGAAAATTTCACACGTGTCAACTGGCGTGAACCAGATGATTTGGCCAAGTCGAAGCGTCGTTTCCCCGTCGGGGTGCGGGAACCGGAACTGACGCGATAGAAGCCCGCCGATGTCGCTTCTTTGGCTGGCGCCCTTGTGGAAGCATTTCCCACAAGCTATTTTCGGCAGGAATTTCCGAGGGATGGATGATCGATCTCGCGATTGAGAAGTGAAGGCGACGATGAGCAAATCGGGACAATATCTGGATGCCGCAGGGGTCCAGAACGCGTTGAACCGGGTTCTGCGCCCGCTGGTGCGATTGGCCATCAAGTGCGGGGTGACCTTTCCGGCCTTCGTCGATCTGCTGCGCCAGCTCTACGTCAATGTGGCCGAGCATGAATTCGCCTTGCCCGACAAGCAGCAGACCGACTCCAGGGTCAGCCTGCTGACAGGCGTCCACAGGAAGGAAGTCAGCCGGCTGAGAGGGGCGGGCGCTCCGGTGCGGGTTGTGCCCGATTCCGTTTCCCGGACGAGCGCCATCGTCGCGCGCTGGCTTGCCGATCCGCAGTTCGTCGACGCCAAGGGCGTGCCATTGCCGCTGGCGCGCACGAACGAGGCTGGAGAGCCCTCCTTTGCCGGCCTGGTGGAATCGGTGACCCGCGATCTCAGGCCACGCGCGGTGCTGGACGACTGGCTCGACCGGGAACTGGTCGAAATCGACAGCAAGGATCGCATCGTCCTGATGGAAGGGGCGATGGTGCCGCGCGGCGACGGCGAGGTCCGGCTTTACTATTTTGCCCGCAATCTCGGCGACCATGCGGCCGCCTCGGTCGAGAACGTCCTGGCCGACGCTCCGCCCTTCCTCGAGCGCGCCGTCCATTATGACGGGCTGTCGGAAGAGCTTGCCAGGTCGCTCGAAGCCTACAGCCGCGAGATCGCGGTCGAAACGCTGCTGCGCCTCAACAAATACGCAAACCAGGCCATTCAAAGCGATCCGGGCGGCACCAGCCGGTGGAACTGGGGGGTCTATATCCTCACCACCGACGGCACGCCGCTCGTTGCCGAAGAAACGTCTGAAACTGGGGATGCCGGCGGAGAGACGGCATGAGCGGCAGGCCGACGAGACGGGGTTTCCTGACGCTCGCAGCCGCCGTGCCGGCGGTGTTTTTCAGCCTGCTTGCGCGGGCGACCGAACAGCCTAAAGACCAGGGCATTGGCGGCACCGGCTGGACAGCGGGGACCGACGGCGACCAAGGCATCGGCGGCACCGGCATCGTCGGAACGATCCAGCGTTTCGGCAGCATTTTCGTCAATGGCGTGCGGGTTCAGTATCAGCCTGACGTGCCGGTCTGGATCGACGGCGTCCGTGTCACCCCGAGCAGCCTGAAGGTCGGGCATGTCGTCCGCGTCGCGGTGGCACAAAAAGCCGATCGCGTGATGACCTCCGCCATACATGTCACAAGCGAGGTGATTGGGCCGGTCGAGCGCAAAACCACGGGCTCGATGCGGGTGCTGGGACAGCAGGTCGACATCCGCCAGCTTGCGGAGGGATTGACGGTCGGGGTGGGCGATATCGTGGCCGTCCATGGTATTCGCCGGCCCGACGGGAAAATCGTTGCCAGCCTGGTAGAGGCCAGGCCGGATGAAACGCACTATCTGGTTCGTGGCCTGGCGGTGGTGCGGTCGGGTGCGTTGTTTATTGGGCAACTCAAGATCGGATACGGATCGTCGCCACTGGCAAATCGGCGCGTTGAACTGACCCTCACCAAGGCCACCGGCGGATACAAGATCGTGGATCTGGAAGCGGAGGCGCCGGTGCCGCAGGCCCATGTCGCTGATGTTCTCTACGAGACGTTTCTGCAGCGCCGCGGACATCGGCTGGAATCGGGTCTGGGCATCGCCGTCGACAATCAGAACGGCGATGTGACATCGACGGCTGCTGTCCGGGTGTTCCTCGAGGTCGGGTTCGATCGAGAGGGCCGCATCGTATCGGCGTCGCGTGGACAAGGTGCCGGCGGGCCGTCACCGAACCGGCCCGGCATGCCGCCGGGTCCGCCTCCCGGCGGGCCGGGTGGACCGGGCGGGCCGACTGGGCCTGGCGGACCTGGAGGGCCGGGTGGACCTGGGGGGCCGGGGGGACCAGGCGGCCCTGGTGGGCCGGGCGCGCCTTAGAGCCTTCATCGTTTCTCGGAAGCAGCATATCGCGTCGGCATCCCTGGGCGAAGCTCCGTCGCGGAGACCCTGGGATCCATTCCGTGACCTTAGCCGTGGAGTGCAGCGGTGCAGAATTCTGCACCGTAGCAGCGCTTCCGAGTCCCGGCATGGATCCTGGGGTCTGCGCCGCGTCGCTTCGTTCCTTGCTCCGCCCCAGGATGACGAAGCGATGGATGGACCAGCGTTCCGGAGGCCCCGACAATCCGGCCGGCCCGTCCTTTGCGATAGACGGAACCGGCCGGCGCAGCCGTACGGGCTCGTTGGGTAGGGGGCGTGAGCTTTTTTGGCACGGCTGCTTTCCGCGGACCATGCGGGGGGCGGACGGTCCGCTGAATCCTATGGAATGTCCTGGCTTCCTTTCCTCTCACAGTCGCTGACGGATTCAATGTGTGGGAAAATTACCCACAAGTCAATCGCACGCTCTTGACGTGGGTAAATTTCCCACATACATCGGATCGACACCTGAGGTTCCAAATCCTCGGGCCTCGGAACAAGGCAAGACAATCCGAAATGATGCGGCCGAAATGATGCGGCCGAAATGATGCGGCTTGACCGCCACGGATTTGTTGCCTCCGGATCTAGTTGATTTTCGGTGAAGCAACCTCGAAGGTAAACCATTGAAAAAACTGTATATTGATGCCTCCCTGCCATTTCGATGGGGGCCGCATCCGCCAGTGGGCATCCCGCGCGTCGAAACGGCGCTCGTCCGTCAGGCGCTGCGATGGAAGGGCTCGCCGGTCGGCTTCTTCATCGTAGATGCCTGGGGGCAGGGTCAAAGGCTCGATGAAACGGAACTTCGCTATCTCCGTCGGCTCGTCGACGGCGATCTGCCGCAACCGATTGGCGGCGAGGCAAGCTCGTATCTGGCGCGGCTGTGGAAATTGCTGTCGATCATGCGGGCGGCACCCTTCGCCGCCGGGCGCGAGTTCGATCGCGTGGCGGCGATCTTTCTCTCGGGCTCCGAGATGCGGCGCGGGGTCAAGTTTCAGCTGTCGAAGACGGCCATCCGGCTGTTCAAGATCGTGAAGTCGGCGCTCCGTCCAAGCAGGCTCGATAGCGGGGATCCGCTGAAGGACGAAAACGCAATATGCTTTCTGTCCAGCGCCAGCGTGCACGAACTGGCCTCGGGCAAGTTCGCGGGAAAAAAGCCAAGAGCGGCATCTTCACCTTGATGCACGACCTCATTCCGATCGACTTCCCGCAATTCGTCGGTCCGCATCACGCGCGCGGATTCGTGCGCAACACGGCATGGCAGCTGGACAATGCGCAGCTGCTCGTCTGCGTGTCGAAATACACCGCCGACCGGGTGAGGTGCCATGCCAGGGCCTCCGGTCTTGGCCGGGTCCCGCAGGTCGCGGTTGCATCGCCCGGCGCTTTCTTGAGGGAAGGCGTCAGCGATCGGGAGATGTCGACTGAGCGGCAGAACCAGAACCGCAAGTTCGTCCTCTACTGCTCGACGATCGAGATCCGCAAAAACCACATCCTGCTGCTCAAGGTCTGGCACCGGCTGTTGCCGCTGCTGGGTGAGCGGCTGCCGACGCTCGTGCTGTGCGGCCGCTGGGGCTGGATGTATGAGGAGCTCACCGCCTTCATGGCGCAGCATCCGGAACTTGGCGAACATGTCGAGTTCCGCTCCAACCTCAGCGACCGGGAGCTGGCGGAACTCTACCGGGACGCCGAATTCAGCGTCTATCCCTCCGCGGTCGAAGGCTGGGGCCTGGGTGCCGCCGAGTGCCTCGATTTCGGGCTGCCGGTGCTGATTTCGGACGCGCCGTCGCTGACGGAGGCGACGCAAGGGCTGATGCCGACCATTCCCGCCCGCGACGTCGACGCCTGGTGCGCCGCGGTCGCCAAGGCCTGCACCGATCCGGTCTGGCTGGCGGAATTGCGCCACACGATTGCGTCGCGCTACCGCCCGATCCGCGAGCGAGACTTTTTCGCGACCATTGTCGACCATGTCGCGGCGATCGACCAAGTCGCGGAAGTCGGCGCCGTTGCCGATGTCGCTTCAGACGATCTCGTGCCGAGGATTTACGGGCCCAATCCGGCGGCGGCCGGGCTGGCCAGTGCAGCCCGGCGCATTAGCAGCCGATCAACCGGTATTTCGCGGGGCGTGATGGGAACCATTGTCGATATGTCGACGCTCGGCGGGGCGCGGGAGCGCTCCGGCAATATTGCCGTGCGGGTGATGGGGACGCCGCGATCCGGCACCAATCTGGCGAAATATCTGCTAGAACGCTATCTGGGCGTACAAATCGTCTTCGATCACGGCTTCTGGAAGCACGGGGTCTTTCCGGCGCTCATGAACGGGCGCGACATACAATATGGCGACCTGCCCATCGTCGTCCTGAGCAAGGATCCCGTCAGCCAGATCCTGTCGTGGTTCCGCCTTGCCAGGAACGACACGATTTTCAAGCCGAACGGGAATCTCGGCGCGTTTCTGACGCAGCCCTTCGAAGTCAGGCAGGATTTCACCGAGCCGAAGCGCATGGAATACAGGTTCCACTCGCCGGCCGATTACTGGAACCAGTTCTATTTCGCCATGGATGCGCTTCGCCGCTCCGGCGCGCCGGTGCATTTCGTGCGCTATGAGCAGCTGGTTTCAGACCCGGCCGATTGCCTGGGCTCGATCTCGCGTTTTCTCGATCTTGACTCATTCTTCGATGCCCGCCGGGTGGTGGCTCTCCCCGAGCACACACTTGGTGCCAGCAACGACTTCGACCCCGCTGAAAGCCCGGCGGATGAAAAAGCCTTCGACCCCGCGCGCGCCGAGCTGGCGTCGGCGCTGGCCAGGATGGGATGGCGCAATGCCCGCACCATCCTGCGCGCCATCGACGACGACGTGCTCGATGCAACCGGACGGGCCGGGTTTCGCCAGACCTGCCGCGAAGCGGTTGGCCCAGCCGCGATGCTGAGGTCGCTCGTCGGCTTCTGGTGAGGCGCCGGCGACGACCGGTCAGCCTGCCGCCGCGATGCCGGCATGGTGGCTGCCCAATTGCCACAGCGGCAGGGGGAAGCGCCCGTGCTGCACCTCGATGACGCGAAAGCCCGCACCGCCGATCAGCCGCAACGGATCGCGGTTGAGGTGGCAGCCGCCGGCGATCGATCCCCATAGCCGGTTCAGCCGCTCCTGCCACCGGCGGCAGCGCGGCCCCTCGGCCTGGCCGTGCTCGATGAAGATCAGCCGGCCCGTCGGTTTCAGGATGCGCCGGATTTCGGTGAGCGCGGCTTCAGGGTCCGGAATGGTGCAGAAGGCGTAGGTGACGACCACCGTGTCGGCGCAGCCATCGGCCAAGGGCAGGCTTTCGCCGCCGGCCCGGATGCATTCGACTGGGAATAGCGAGGCGCTGCTCTTCGGTGCGGCGAGGCCGAGCATGGTGCCGTCGGGATCGACGCCGATCAGCCGCTCTACCCTGGCGGCATCGTAGTAGGGCAAGTTGAGGCCCGAACCGAAGCCAACCTCGACGACGACACCTTGCGCCCGCGGGATGATGCGCCTGCGCATATGCGAGAAGGCGCCGGCCGAACAGCCGGCGTGGACGAAATAGGGCGCGACGCAGCGTGCGTACCAGGAGAGGCAGGTCTGGCACATGGTTCAGCCTCCATGCCCGGCGGCAGGGGCGCCGGCTAGCGGTTCTGATGTGCGATGGCTTGATGTATTGACCGGTAACATTTCTCGCTCCAAGGGAGTTGATCGGGCCGGATCGGCTCGAATTCGGGGGATGGATAGAAGGCCGGCGTCCCCTCAACGTCCTCTGACCGGGCGGCCGCGTGCGGATCGATGGAGCTGATAGAACTCAGACTTCTGGGTTTTCCGGAGTTCCGGCTGAACGGGCGGCCGATAGAGCTCGCCTTGCGCAAGGCGGCGGCGCTCGTCATCTACCTCGCCGAGGCCGGCGGGCCGGTGGCGCGCGACGTTGCCGCCACGCTGCTGTGGCCCGAAGCCGACGCGGAAGCCGCCCGCGCCCGTCTGCGGCGCACGCTCTACAAGATCCGCATCGCGTTTGGCGAGGAGGTCATATCAGCCAGCGCGGCATCCCTGGTGGTGCGCGCGCCGCTGTTCGTCGAGGCCGACTCCCGGGCTTTCGACCACGCCTGCGACGCCGGGCTGCTCGACGATGCCGCCGGCCTTTACACCGGCGACTATCTTGCCGGTTTCTCGCTGCCGGATTGTCCCGAATTCGAGGAATGGGTGTTCTTCCGCCGCGAGGCCTTGCGCAGCCGGCTGGTGCAGGCGCTGGAGCGGCTGGTCGAGGCCAAGATCGCCGGGGGCGAACCGCGCGGCGCTGTAATGCATGCCACCCGCCTGGCGGCGCTCGACCCCTTGAGCGAAAGCGCGCACCGTCACCTGATCCGCGCCCATCTGGCCGCCGGCGACAGGGCGGCGGCCGAGCGCCAGGGCGAGATCTGTGTGCGGCTGCTGCGCGACGAACTCGGCGTGGCGCCGGACCCTGCCACGCTCGCTCTGCTGCGCGCGAGCGATGCCGAGGTGCCGAGAACCCGTTATGTCGCGGTCGACGGCATCCATATCGCCTACCAGACCATAGGCAGCGGCCCGTCTGACATCGTGCTGGTGCCGGGCTTCATTTCGCATGTCGAGCGCATCTGGGAAGACAGGAGCTGCCGCGCCTGGCTCAATGCTGTGTCGCGGCTCGGTCGCCTGATCCTGTTCGACCGGCGCGGCATGGGCCTGTCCGACCGCGTCGGCGCGCGCCCGACAGTCGAGGCGACCGCGCGCGACATACTGGCGGTGATGGATGCCGCCGGCAGCCGCAAAGCCTTGCTCGTCGGCGCCTCGGAGGGCGGGCCGGGCTGCATACGTTTCGCCGTCGACCACCCCGACCGCCTGACCGGCCTGGTTCTCTGGGGCTCGCTCGCCAAGGGCAGCCACGCGCCCGACTATCCCTTCGCGCTGACATCGGCGCAATACGACCTCTGGCAGCAACGCCTGCTCGCCGGCTGGGGCGGCCCGGCGGAAATCGAAACCTTTGCGCCCAGCGTCGCCGCCGACCGCCAGGCGCGCGCCTGGTGGGCCGGCCTGCTCCGGGCCGCCTCCAGCCCCGGCGCCGTCGCCGGCCTGCTGCAGGCGCTGCGCGACGCCGATGTCCGCCCGTTGCTGTCAAAAGTCGCGGCCAAGACGATTGTGTTGCACCGCACCGACGACCACGCTGTGCGCATCGAAGCCGGGCGGTATCTGGCGGCGCGGATACCGGGAGCCCGGTTTGTCGAGGTGGAGGGGGAGGATCACTGGTTCTGGGTGGGAGAGCAAGGGGTGCTGCTGGAGACGATCGCAGCGATGACGAGCCGACGGTGAGGTCGGCCCCGCTCCCGCGCGCGCCGGTCGGAACCGGCGCTGGTCACGGCCGAGCTTGCGAGGCCGGCCGCCGTGCTGGTCGACGTCAATTACACGTCGTCGCGTTCCTCAGTGCCTCCGCGCGCGAAGGCTCGGGCAATGCCGCGATCCGCCGTACGGAAGCATAGAACCTTGGATAATCGCCTGAGCACAAATCATAAAGGCGAAGGAACGCCGGAACCTGTTCGCCGTAGACGGAAGTCGCGGCGAGCTTTGCGTTGTTGATGGGATTATTGAACCAGGCATCGTATCCGCGATATCCGGCCCAGCGCCTGTCGCGCATTTGCCGGTAGCGCACCCGCAGCCTGTCGATCGCGGCTGTTTTGGCGGCAGCCATCTGCTGCGAGGCGCGGGGACTGGCATAGACCTGCCTCAACTCGTCCCGCGTTTTCGCTATCAGTCCGAGAAAATCCGCTTTGCGCTGGCGATCGATCTCGTAACTGCGCAATCCGGCGCGATTGCCGGTGGCGCGCAGCCATTTCCTCACCCCGGTGGTTTCGACGGCGACCGCGAAAGCCTCGTTGAACGCGGAGTCGCCGTTCACATAGATTTTCTGATGCGCCAGTTCATGGAAGATGAGGCTTGCGAGATACATGGCGTCCTGACGCAGCATGGTGCTGAGCAGCGGGTCGCTGAACCAGCCCAGTGTGGAATAGGCGGTGACGCCCGAGACGTAAACGTCCAGGCCTTGTTGCTGCAGTTCGGCAGCACTTTCAGCCGCGGATTTCTGGGAAAAGTAACCCCGGTACGGAACGCAGCCGAAGACCGGAAAGCACCATGTTATCGGCGTGAGCGAGAATTGCGGCGCGGCAAAAACGGCAAGGGTCACGTTATCTCGACCGATGTCGACATAGCTGCGGTAGCTGCTGTTATCGGGCAGCGCCAGCTCATCCGTGGCAAAGCGACGTATGGCGCTCGCCGACGTCAACTTCGCGCGCAATGCCTTCGGCGTCGAGGAATCGTGGATGAGCTTTCCGACATTTTTCCGCGCGGCCATGATCTGCACATGGCCCTCCAGCGCCTGCGCGTAGTAGGAGACGCTGGTGCACCCGGCCACGCCGGACGCCATGACCACGGCGCCAAGCAATCGAAAAAAGCGCTTCACAGCTTGCCCACCGCCTGCTCATCCACCATGGCGCGAATGCCCATTTGCCCTCGTGTCAGGCGCACCGATTTTCGTCAAGACCTGCAGCAGGTCGGACTTTCGAATTGGCAGGACTGGCAAGGCGGCCATTCGCCTATGGATATGCGACCACGTCGGTGCCCGCCTGACGCTAAACGTCCGCTTTGCGCCTCGAGCCGGTCCTACGTGGCGGCCACTAAGGTTGAACGCGGCGGGCGAGGGGTCAGACGACCGTACTTAAGGCGAGAGGCGTCTATTTTCACTAAGAGTTGGCGACGGAAAAATTAACAGAATCATCACCATAAGGTGGGTTGTGGAACTTGAAACGTTGCATAAGATCAACCAGGATGAACCTCAAACCGAGATACGCCGCACGCCTCGGATAGCGACGGCTGCGCCATCGGAAGCGCGCAATGACCTTCGATCTCATTCTCCGTAATGTCTGGCTCGAAGAAGCCGGTCCAATCGTCGACATCGCCGTTGCCGATGGCCGGATCGCTGCGATCGATCCGCTTATATCAGGCGAAGCGAATGAAGAGGTCGATGCCGGCGGCCGTTTTGCCTGCGCAGGGTTTGTCGACGCCCATATCCATCTCGACAAGGCCTGCATTATCGATCGCTGCGCCATCTGCGAGGGCACGTTGGCCGAGGCGATCCGCGAGACATCAAAAGCCAAAGCCGGCTTCACGGAAGCGGACGTCTACGAACGAGCGTCGCGCGTGGTTGAAAAGGCCATCATTCATGGCACGACGCGGATGCGCAGCTTCGTGGAAATAGATCCGCGCGCGGGCTTCCGGTCCTTCGAGGCGATCAAACGCATCCGCACCGACTACTCTTTCGCCATCGACATTGAGATTTGCGCCTTCGCCCAGGACGGGCTGACCAATGAAACCGACACTTTTACCATGCTGGACGAGGCGCTTGCCGAGGGGGCCGATCTGGTCGGCGGATGCCCTTACACGGATCCCGATCCGCGGCGTCATATCGAACTCATCTTCGACCTTGCCGAAAAATACGACGTGGCAGCGGATTTTCACCTGGATTTCACCCTCGACCCGGACAGGACGGATTTGCCGTTCGTCATCGCGGAGACGGTGGAAAGAGGCTGGCAAGGGCGCGTCGCGCTCGGCCATGTCACCAACCTTTCGGCGATGGCGCCCGATCAGGTCTCCCAAATCGGAGCGCGACTGGCCTCGGCCGGGATAGGACTCGCGGTGCTTCCGGCGACTGATCTCTTCCTCAACGGGCGAGGCTACGACAGATTGGTTCCGCGTGGGATTGCGCCCGCTGATCGTCTTGCCAAAGCGGGCGTCGCCGTGGCGATCGCCACCAACAATTTGCTTAACCCTTTCACGCCATTCGGGGATGCGTCGCTGATGCGTATGGCCAATCTCTACGCGAACGTCGCGCAACTGGCGCTGGCCGCGGATATTGCCGCGGTCTTTGCCATGGTGACGTCCGGCGCTGCCCGATTGATGTCAGCGCCCTATGGTCTGGCGGTCGGGGCGCAGGCCGATATCGTTCTGCTGGACTGTGACGGACCGCTAGCGGCCGTGCGCGAAGCCGCGCCAGTGGTTGCGGGCTGGAAACGCGGCCGCAGGAGTTTTGACAACGGCCCCCGTAAAATCTTCCAGCCTTGATGCCAGGCGGACGTCCGGCGGCGGCAAAAGTCAGTGTGGCATGCCCCCTACCGCTCCTCCACAATTCGCAAATACGCCGCCGTGACAAACAGCGCACCAGTCCGAACAATATCCGTCTCGCCCCCTCCGGCATCTGCAAAATCGTCGAGAGCGTCGTCAGCACGGTCAGGATCAGGGCGCCGATGATGGTGCCGGTGTAGCCGCCGCGGCCGCCGAAGATGGAGGTGCCGCCGATGACTGCGGCGGCGATCGAGGCCAGCACAAGGGGTTCGGCGAGCGACAGATCCCTCTCACTGCACGATGTCCGTCGTCGGCGGAGCGGCCGCATGCGCCATGCCGCTGATGATGTAGCCCGGGTCATCGGCGTACGCGAAGACCTTTGTAATGATGCCTGATTTCAGAGCTTCGGCGCTTTGGACCCAGTAAAAACCGTAAGGTGTCGCCAGTCCCATCATGGCGAACACATCCTGGCTGCTGACTCCCATGTCTTCGAAATAGCTCGAAAGCATCTGTTTCAACTCAGGGTCGGACCGCGTCGAAATTGCGTTAAGGTCTCTCTTTGCCGCCTGCTCGGGCCCTCTGTAGCCGTTGATCGTTACTTGATGAAGGCCGATGCGGGCACCAGGAGCCGCAGCGCGGATCTGGCCGCCCATGAAGGCAAGCGGGCAAGCCGAGAAGCAATAGGCGCCTCCTGAATGGACCTCGCCTTGCGACCAGCCGTTCTCGACGATTTTTTCGGGACAGCGCGGCACCAGCATCGGGCAGCCGTTCAGCTGCGTTCTGCCCACTGCTGTTTCCAGGCCGGCGCTCCGGATCATGCGTCCAATCGCTAGCGCGGCAACCACGTCCCCGCCGGGAGACTGAAACACCACAGGCAATTTCTTGCCCTTCAGCCGCTTCAGAAATGTCTTGAACCGTCTGGCGGTGTCGCGTGTTATGGCGCCTTCGGCTGATATCCATTGAACGCAGGTTTGCGTGCAATCGCCGTTGCGAACCAGAGCAAAATTCATCGGCCACTCGCCGGGCGCCTGCTGTTTCCCGGCGGCCGACGCTATCGCAGCCAAGGATATAAGAGATGCGGCAACGCTCAGGCAAAAGGCCGATAGCAAAGCAACGCGAATTGCCATGATGATTGCTCAGTCAACTTTCATCGTCATGGTGATTGTCGACTGGCCGTGATTGATCTGGCTTTTGCCGGTGGCGGCGAAGACAAAGGTGTCTGTGCCCTTGTAGCCGTTTTGCGCCTGATAGGCGATGGTCGAGCGGTTGGGGAGGGTGACCACTCCATGTTTAGGGCGGGAAACGATTTTTAGACTGAGGGTACCGCTGGCGTTCATGGGAAATACGCATTTTTGCCCGCTGTGGACCATGGCGCTGCCATTGGTGTCCACGCCGAGCCAGAAACGCAATTGCCACGGACATTCGAGCGCATGGGCGGGTGCTGCAAGGCCCACGGCGAGAAGGCTCGCGAGGGCAGGGGCTGAAAGTCTGGCGGGAATCATGGGATAGCGCTTTCTTGCCAAAAGAGATTTGATTGGGACTCGAATGCCACGTGGTAATTTGGTTTCCGAGGGGCGGATGCAACAGCTTTTCGAAATTACCAGTCTAGATAGGGTGCAGCATCCAGCGAATGTCCTCGGGTTGCGGAATTGTCTGGGCCGTCAAAAGATAGCGCCAGCTTTTTCTCGAAATTTTCCGACATACTAATCAGCCCCCCGCTTCTAGACGCGGATTTCTGCATATTGGCGGTATGTTGCGCAATAGATTTATTCAGTATTTGAAATTGGAGTCGTGAATTGGACGCGCTTTTCGCTGTCTTGTGGGCCTTGTTTGTTATGTCCATAGGCCACCGTCTTGGCTCTTCTGGTATTAACGCTCCTCCACAATTCTTAAATAAGCCGCCGTCACGAACAGCACGATCAGCCCGAACAGGATCCGTCTCGCCCCCTCCGGCATCTGCAAAATCGTCAGCAGCGTCGTCAGCACGGTCAGGATCAGGGCGCCAATGATGGTGCCGGTGTAGCCGCCGCGGCCGCCGAAGATGGAGGTGCCGCCGATGACGGCGGCGGCGACCGAGGGCAGGACCAGCGGTTCGGCGAGCGAGAGGGACGGGGCCTTGATCAGGCCGATATAGAGCAGGCCGGTGATGCCGGCGAGCAGGCTGGAGGTGACGTAGAGCGCGGTGATGACCTGCCAGTATTGCACGCCGGACAGGCGCGTTGCCCGCTCATTGTCGCCGACGGCGTAGAGCAGGCGACCGAAGCCGGTGCGGGCCAGCGTGAAGACGATGAGGGCTGCCAGTGGTATGAACAGCAGCAGGGCGTTGGGGAAGCCATAGGTGACGCCGGTGCCGAGCCAGGCGAGGAAGTCGGGGATTTTGGCGCCAGACGCAATCACCGTGCGCTGGTAGACCTGCAGGCAGCCGGTGCCGATCAGGCTGGTGCCCAGCGTCATGATCAGCGGGTGGACGCGGAAGACGCCGACGCCGATGCCGTTGACGAGGCCGATCAGCACCGCCGGCATCATCGCCAGCAGGAAGGCCACCGCCGGGTCCTGGTTGACGATTTGCGTCGCCATGATGAAGGCGCTCATCGTCGCCACCGTGCCGACCGACAGGTCGATGCCGCCGGTCAGCATGGTCATGGTCTGGCAGCCGGCGAGGATCGCCAAGGGGATGGCGAATTTGATGGTGTTGCCGATCCAGCGCTCGTTGACGATGCCGGGACGCAGGATTTGCAGGATCACCACCAGGATGACGAGCAGGATGATCAGCGGCACGAGCGGGCGGTCGGCCATGAAGCGCTTGACGCGGCGGCCGAAGGGGACGGGGGTGATCGCGGTGGTGCTCATGGGGTTTGCCCGATGTTCTGCGAGGATTGTGCTCTACGGCGCCCCCCTCTGGCCTGCCGGCTATCTCCCCCACTTGTGGGGAGATTGGCTGTTGTCGCGGCTTTCGCCAATCTCCAACGTTGCTGAAAAGAGTGGGGCGCCAAAGCTGCCAATCTCCCTCCTTGTGGGGGAGATGTCCGGCAGGACAGAGGGGGGCGCCGTAGGGCGCTACTCTCGCTCACTGCCGCCCCCGCATCGTAATGAACGCGCCGAACATCACCACCGCCACCATGATGGCGCCTTCGATGATGGCGGTGACGTTGGGGTCGATGGCGAGCAGCGTCAAATCCGTGCGCACCAGGCGCAGCACGAAGACGGCGACGATGGGGCCGAGCAGGCCGCCCTTGCCGCCGCCGAGCGCGACGCCGCCCAGTACCACGGCGGCGACGCTGGCGAGCAGATAAGGGCCGGGGATGGGGGCGCCGATGCCGGTGCTCATGGTCAGCGCCAGCCCGCCGAAGGCGGCGAACAGGCCAGACAGCGCATAGGCGATGATGCGGGTGCGCTTGACCGGCACGCCTGAGCGGAACGCCGCCAGTTCGCTCGAGCCGATGGCGTAGATGGAGAGGCCGAGGCGCGAGCGCCTGAGCGGGATCCAGATGACGCAGAGGCAGACGATCAGCACCAGCAGCGCCTTCGGCAGCCAGGCGTCGATGGCGTCGGGCAGGCCGGGGATCGGCACGGTACCTGAGATCAGCGCCTTCAGCCACTCGGCAGCGGCACCGCCCGGCGCATCGAGCACCAGCAGGGCGGCGCCCTGCAGCACGAACAGCATGGCGAGCGTAACGACGATGTCGGGCACGCGGGTGACGACGATCAAGAGGCCGTTGAGCGCGCCAAGGACAAAGCCCATGGCGAGCACGAAGGGCACGACGAACAGCGCGTATTCTTCGGAAGCGCCCGCCATCATCGAGGCGGCGGTGACGCTGGTCAGCGCCATCATGGCGGCGACCGACAGGTCGATGCCGCCGGCGATGACGACGACCGTCTGCGCGGCGACGGCAAAGGCGTAGGGCAGCACGGCGCGGGCGAGCGAGCCGAAATCGCCGCTGCCATAGGCGGGCTGGATGATCTTGGTGGCGATGAACAGGACGACGAAGAGGGCGAGCAGGCCGATGACCCAGCCCTGGCGGCGCAGGAAGTGGCTCATGGTGTCGCCTCCGTCGAATTCGTTGAATTCGATGAGGGGTCAGCCAAAATCCCGATATCGGCCTTGGCGCCGCGCGGCAGGCCGTAGGCGGCGCGCATCAGCGCCGGCTCATCGGCCTCCTCGACAGGAAAAATGTCGACGAGGCGACCGCCGAAGATGACGATGACGCGGTCGCAGACGCGCTGCACTTCTTCCAGCTCCGAGGTGTAGAACAGCACCGACTTGCCGTTGCCGGCGAGCTCGCGCAGCAGCTTGTAGATCTCCTGCTTGGTGCCGACGTCGATGCCGCGCGTCGGGTCGAAGCACAGGAGGGTGCGGGCGTCCGCCGCGATCCAGCGGGCGATGGTCACCTTCTGCTGGTTGCCGCCGGACAGGCGCTGCACCTCGCCTTGCGCGCGGGTGTCGATCTGCAGCCGCTCGATGGCGCTGAGCACTGTCGCGCGCTCCTTGCGCATGTTGATCGGGCCCCAGTTGCGCAAGGCAGCGCTGAAGGGCAGGGCGATGTTCTCGCGCACCGAGCGCTGCATGGCGAGCGCCTCGGACCGGTCGCCCGGCACATAGGCGATCCCCGCTCTGATGGCGTCGATCGGGTGCGAGAATTTCACCTGAGAGCCATCGACCTCGATGGTACCGCCGGAGGGACGGATCGAGCCGGCAAGGGCGGCGAACAATTCGTCCTGGCCCTGGCCTTCGAGCGCGACGACGCCGGCGACTTCACCGTCGGCGAGATCGAAGGAGACGTCGCTGAGCTTGGTGCCGACGCGCAGGTTGCGCACGGTAAGCCGCGGCTGGGCAGGGGCGGGAGCCGCCTTCTCAGCAGCGCTGCGGGCGGCGACGTGGGTTTTCACGATGCGGGTGCCGAGCATCAGCTCGACGATCTTTTCCTCGACGCCGGGCACGATGTCGACGACGCCGACGGTCTCGCCGTCGCGCAGCACGGTGGCGCGGTCGCAGAGTGCGGAGATTTCGACGAAGCGGTGCGAGATGAAGATCACCGCGCGGCCGGCGTCGCCCTGGCGGCGCACCACTTCCAGCACCTTTTCGGCGAGGTTGGCGGGCAGGGCGGCCGTCATCTCGTCGAGCAGCAGCACGTCGGGCTCGACGGCGAGCGCGCGGGCAAGGTCGAGCACGCGCAGCACGGCCAGCGGGATGTCGCGCGCGGTGTCGCGGATGTCGAGGTCGGGAATACCGAGTTCGCGCACCCAGGCGCGGAACGGCTCGACCGGCGTGCCGGTGAGCCTGAGATTGGACAGCACGTCGAGATCGGGGATCAGCGACGGCTCCTGGTAGACGGGCAGCAGGCCAGCGCGGCGGGCGGCGGCGGGCGAGCGGATGTCGCGCGCCTCTCCGCGGATCAGGATGTGGCCGGCATTGGCCGAAATGGCGCCGGTCAGGATCTTCACCAGCGTCGACTTGCCGGCGCCATTGGCGCCCATAAGCGCGTGGACTTCGCCCGGCAGGACCGACAGCGACGCGTTGCGCAGGGCGGCGACCGCACCGTAGTTTTTGGCGACGCCGGAGGCGTCGAGGAGGGGGCTGGTGGTCAAATCGTGGGTCAATCTGTTCAAATATTTCTAGATCAAACTGGCTGACGGTTGGCGCCTTATGAGGCCCCCCTCTGGCCTGCCGGCCATCTCCCCCTCAAGGGGGGAGATTAGACGTCGTCTCGGCTTTCGCCAATTTTCGACGTTGCAAGAAGAGAGCCGGCGTCGCGACTGCCGATCTCCCCCTTGAGGGGGAGATGTCCGGCAGGACAGAGGGGGGCCTCGTAGAGTGCTGACCTACAATGGCGAAGACGGCGGCGCCGTCCTCGCCATGCAATTCAACGGAGCCTTACTCGCCCGGCCCCTTGCAAGCCACGATCTGCTCCTTCGTGTACGTCGTCCAATCCGGGATCGAGATCGAGACCGGCCATTCGGGGCTCAGCGACGGGTCGGCGGCGGCTTTCAGCTTGGCCTTGCCTTCGTCGGTGGCGTTGTCCCACAACTGCGGGTCGACCAGCACGGTCTGCTGCGCCGGCTTCTTGCCGTCGAGGATCTGCAGCGCCAGGGTGACGCCCGCACCGCCGATCGAGCCGGGGTTGGTGACGGCCGCGCCGACGAGGCCCTTGACCGAGCTGAGCTGGCCGACGAAGCCGGCATTGTCGGCGCCGACCACCGGCACCAGCGGCGCCTGCGATTCCACCAGCGCGTCGACGATGACGTTGTCGATGCCCGAGGTCCAGATGCCGTTGAACGGCGTTCCCGTCGACAGGAAGGAGAGGATCTGCTGCTTGGCCTGATCCTGCTGCCAGCCGGTGAAGACTTCCTGGGCGACCTTCACATTGGGGAATTCGGCCAGCGCCTTCTTGAAGCCTTTGTCGCGATCAGAGTCGGCCGAAGCGCCGGCCGCACCACGCATGTAGAACACCTCGCCCTTGCCGCCCATCTGGCCGAACAGCCATTTGGCGCCGAGATAGGCATATTGCTCCTGGTTGTTGGAGATGATGTAGGCCGACGGCTCGGTGACCGCCTGGTCGACGGCGACGACGACGATGCCGGCCTTGGTGGCTTCCTCGAGGCCGGCCTTGATGCCGGCCGGATCGGCGGGGTTGACGACGATGGCGTCGACCTTGGCGCTGATCAGATTGCGGATGTCCTCGAGCTGCCCGGCGGCGTCGGTGTTGCGGTGGGCGATGTTGAGTTTGGCCACCTCGCCGGAGGCCAGCGCCTGCGCCTTCATGGCGCAGACCATCTCCTCGCGCCAGCCATTGCCCTGGACGGTGTTAGAGATGCCGATCGTGTATTTGCCGGCGGCGGCCGAGACGCCCACCGAGGCCAGCAAGGCAGCGCCCGCAAGCAGCGGAATGGTGGGCAACGGGACCATGGTCAGGATTTTCTTCATTTCAGACTTCCTCCACATTGTTTTTCAGTTTCAGTTCCAAGTCGTTGAGCCGTGTCGCTCAGAAAGAGATTCAGGCGGCTCAACTCGTTGTTCTCTCCGCATGTCGTTGCCGACATGCTTTTTCCTCACCCATGTCGTTATCCCAAAACCGCAGTGCACTTTTGGGCGACATGTTTTTCCTCACTTGACGAAGGGACGCAGCACGTCGCGGGCGAGCATAAAACCCCGCTTCACCTGATCGTCGCTGCCTTCAAATCGCCTGTCCTCGTGTTCGATGATGACCGACCCGTCATAGCCGGCGCGATAGAGGCCGGAGAAGAAGCCGCTCCAGTCGACATCGCCCAGCCCCGGCATGCGCGGCACCTGCCAGCCTATCCCGGCCGAGAGGATTCCGCGCTCGTAAAGTCCATCACGATCAATCATCAAATCCTTGGCGTGGACATGCAGCATGTAAGGGCCGAATTCCCTGATAAAACGGGCCTGGTCGATCATCTGCCAGACCAGATGCGAGGGGTCGAAATTCATGCCGACCTCGCCACCCCAGGCTTCCAGGATGCGGCGCCAGACCTGTGGCGAATAGGCGATGTTGTGCCCGCCCGGCCATTCGTCATAGCTGAAGATCATCGGGCAGTTCTCGAAGGCAAGCTTGATGCCGTGGTCGCGTGCAAAAGCGACGATTTCGGGCCAGACTTTCAGCGCGTCCTGCCAGTTGACGTCGACGGTCTTCGAGGCATCGCCGCCGCAGAAAGTGTTGACCACGGGCACGCCCATATTGGCGGCCAGCGCGATCACCTTCTTCAGATGGCCGATCATCGCCTCGCGGTGCGCGGCATCGGGATGCAGCGGGTTCGGGTAGTAGCCGAGGCCGGAAACGGTGAGTTTTTTCTCCGCCAGCGAGGCGACGATTTCCTTGGCCTGCGCGGGCGAGGTGGAAGCGGCGTCGATGTGGCTTGTGCCGGCATAGCGGCGCGTGGCGCCAGATGTCTTCGGCCAGCAGGCGATCTCCAGCGCCTCGAAGCCGGCCTGATGTGCCCAGCCGGCGACATCGGCAAGCGGCGTCTCCGCGAATGGCGCGGTGAGCAGTCCAAGTTTCATGTTGCCTCCCCTGGCCGTGTCTTCACGGCCGATGTTCATAATGCCGATTGTTTGGATCGTTTCAACCTTGCCATCTCATCTTGTTCCAGACTGTGCCGGACAGCCGCCATCGGATCGTCCGAAAGCAATTCGTCCAGCGCCGATGTGACGGCCGCGCGAAACGCAGGGTTCGCGGCAAGGCCGGGATCGAAAATCGTGTCGATGGCCAGGATGGCGGAAGCCAGCACCGACGCATCGCGGCCGGCCGCGTCGGCGATTTCGGCGACCTTACCGGCATAGGGGTCCGACACCGGCCAGCGTTTGCCGAAGCGCGCCGAGGCCTGGATGAGATAGGCCATCCAGCCGGCAACCGGCACCGACAGCAGGCCGACGCTGGCGCCCTGCCGCAGCCGATCGCGGATCGGGTTGAGCAGGCGCTGGACGATCTTTTGCGAACCGTCGGTGGCGATCTGGTGGTTGCGGTGGCGGATCGCCGTGTTCCTCAAGCGGCTGAGGCTCTGCTCGACATAGGCGAGAGGCAGGACACTGGGCACCGGCATCAATGTCGGCAGCGTTTCCTCGGTCAGCATGCGCCTGATGAAGGCCGACAGCAGCGGGTCGGCGATGGCATCGAAAGTGTGCTCCAGCCCGGCCAGCACGCCGAGCGTGGCGAGCGTCGTCTGCGCGCCGTTCAGCACCCGCATCTTGAGATGCTCGAACGGCGTGACATCGTCGACGAAGGTGGCGCCGACCAGATCCCAGCGCGGCATGCGGCCGGCGAATTTCTGCTCGACCACCCACTGCCGGAACGGTTCGCAGACGGCAACGGCACCATCGCGGTAGCCGAACCAGTGCTCGACGCTGTCGAGATCATCCTGCGTCACCGCCGGCGCGATGCGGTCGACCATGGCGGAAGGGAAGGCGGCGTTGGCTGATATCCAGTCGGCGAGACCATTGCCGCGCCGTTCGGCAAAACTCCGCACGACATTTTGCAAGATGACGCCGTTGGTCGGGATGTTGTCGCAGGAGAGCAGCGTCATCGACCGGCCATGCGTGGCGCGGCGCAACTCCAGCGCCCGCACCAATATGCCGGGAACGCTGTGCGGTGCTTCCGGGTTGGCGAGGTCGTGGACGATGTCGGGATGGCCGAGATCAAGCGCGCCGCTCGACGGGATGTGGCAATAGCCTTTCTCGGTCACCGTCAGCGTCATCAGTTCGATGTCGGGTGAAGACAGCACCGCGAGTGCCGGAATGGCGCTGTCCTGGCTGTCCACCACGCGGACAATGCTGCCGATGATGCGCGCTTCGATGTGGCTGTTTTCGCGGATCAGCCTTGTGTAGAGCCCGCCCTGCCGGCCGAGCGTGTCGGCAAGGGTGGGCGGGCGGATGTTGATGCCGACAACGCCCCAGCGGTCGAACTGGAGCGCAAGCAAATCGTCGGTGTATTCGGCCTGATGGCAGCGGTGGAACGCGCCGACACCGAGATGCGCCATGCCGGGCGCAAGGGTTGTCCGGTTATATCCGGGTGTCTGGACGGCGGCCGGAAGCCGGTCGAGCAAGGCTGGCCCGAGTGTTTCCGGCGATGCCGAAGCCGCGTTCACCGGTTTGCCCCGATCACCGATTGCTCCTGGTCGATCACGGCGCCGGTCATCGGGCCGGCCGCGTCGGAGAGCAGGAAGACGGCAAGGTTGGCGATATCGTTCGGCGTCAGCAGCCTGCCGAAGGGCTGCGCGGCGTTGGCGGCGTCGAGCCAGCCGGGGCCGTGGCCCAGGGTCTCTGACTGCATCACGCGTTCGGCCGGCGTGTCGGTCCAGCCGACATTGATGCCGTTGACGCGGATGCGGTCGAAGCGTTGGGCGTTGGCGGCATTCTTGGTTAGCGTCGCCAGAGCGCCCTTGGTGGCGGAATAGACGGCGAGCTCCGGCGAGCCGCAATGGGCATTGATCGACAGGATGTTGACGATGGCGCCGGGTTGTCCGCGCTTCTTCATGTCGGCGATGGCGGCCTGCATCAGGAAGAACGGCGCGCGCGCATTGACGGCGAACAGCGAGGCCCAATCGTCGAGGCTGGCGTCGAGGAAGGAGGCGCGGTCGGTCAGCCCGGCGGCGTTGACGAGGCCGTCGATACGGCCGAAGCGCGCGATGCAGGCTTGCGCCAGAAGGGCAGGGGTTTGCGGGTCTCCAAGGTCGGCGGCGACGAAGATGGTCGGCGTGCCGATGGCCGACAGTTCCGCCGCCACTGCGTCGCCGCGTTTGCCATCGCGTCCGGTGATCAGCAGCCCGCCGGCGCCGGCGCGCGCGAGCGTCTCGGCGATGGCGCGGCCAATGCCTTGCGTCGCGCCGGTGACCAACACGACCTTGCCTTGAAGATGAAGCTCCATTCCTCCTCCCGGAACAAAGTTTCTATTTTTCGAAATATGGAACGGCAATTCCCGATAGTCAATTGTGCCAGCGCCACCTCATGTGCCGCGCCTTGCCGCGACGCCTTGGACCAGCGCCATGCCGACCGCCAGCGACGCCGCCAGCGAGCGGAAGCCGGCGAAGTCGGATTCCACCACTTCCAGCCAGCTGTCCGACAAAGGGATGAGCGGGCTGAAGGTGCTGTCGGTGATGGTGACGATGCGGGCCTTGCGCTCATGCGCCACGGCGACGAGGTCGGGCGTGATCGAATTGTAGGGGCTGAAGGAGACCGCCAGCACGGCATCCCGGCCGCCGATGCAGCCGACCTGGTCGAGAGCGGAGGAGCCGACATTATCGACCAGCACATTGCGCACGCCCTGCTGCGACAAGGTCAGCGACAGATAGGCGGTGACCGGGAAGGCGCGCTTGGAGCCGATGACATAGATCAGGTCGGCGGCCGCCAGCAGCGCCACCATCTTCTCGAAACTGTCGACGTCGAAGCCCGCCTCGATGCGGCCAAGTGATGCTTGCGAGGCTCCAACCATGCCGTGCAGGAAATGCAGATTTGCGTTGGGCTCGGCTTCGGTGCGCTGCTCGCCACGCCCTTCCGGCCAGGATCCCTTGACGTGCTCCTTGAACAGGCCCTGGAAATCGGAAAAGCCGGAATAGCCGAAGATCTGGGCAAAGCGCACCAGCGTCGAGGGCTGCACGCCCGCCTGCGCCGCCACCTGGGCGATGGTGCCGAGCGCAACATCGCTCGGATGCTGCCACATGAAGATCGCCACCTGGCGCAGCCGCTTGGGGAAATGCACGGTGCCCGACGACAGCACCGCGCGCAGTTCCTCATAGGTCTGCGGCTGGATATAGCCCAACGCGGCAAGAGAGCGCCCGCGCTTGCGCGTCGCTGCCTCGTCGGCAAGAGATCGTCCCGAAGATTTGCCCGCCCCACTCATGATTTCAGGCTAGCGCGGTACGATCGTTTTACAATATGAAAATTGGAAATTGTGTTCGAAAGCGGTGGCCGCGTTCTGGTGCTGACGGTCGCGCATACTCGGAGGAGAAAACATGGTCTACGCAACATCGGACGGATCGGCGGGCAAGCGCCTGAGGGTCGGCATGGTCGGCGGCGGCCGCAACGCCTTCATCGGCGCCGTGCATCGCCTGGCCATGCGGCTTGACGACCAGATCGTGCTGGTCGCCGGCGCGCTGTCCTCCGACCCGGAGAATGCCGCCGCCTCGGCCGCCGAGATCGGCATCCCGCCCGAGCGCAGCTATGCCGATTATCGCGTGATGGCCAAGACCGAAGCCGCGCGGCCTGATGGCATCGAGGCGGTCGTCATCGTCACGCCCAATCATCTGCACGCGCCGATCGCGACAGCCTTTCTCGAAGCCGGCATTGACGTGATCTGCGACAAGCCGCTGTCGACGACGCTTGGTGACGCCGAGGCGCTGGTGGCGCTGGCGCGCGCCAAAAAACGCCGCTTCGTCGTCACGCTCAACAACACCGGCTACGCCATGGTGCGCCAGGCGCGCGAGATGGTGATGGCGGGCGAGCTTGGCCGGATCGTGTCGGTGCATGGCGCCTACATCCAGGACTGGCTGACCAAGCCGATCGACGCCGAAGGCCAGAAGCAGGCGGAGTGGCGTACCGATCCGGCGCGGGCAGGGCAGTCGGCGGTGCTGGCCGATATCGGTGTGCATGCCTTCAATCTGGCGAGCTACATTTCGGGCTGTGAGGCCGAGGCGGTGTCGGCCGATCTGTTCACCGCCGTGCCGGGACGGCGGCTCGACGACAATGCGCATGTGATGGTGCGCTGGACGGGCGGCGCGCGCGGCACGATCCTGGCCAGCCAGACGTCGCCCGGCCACTACAATGATCTGTCCGTGCGCATCTATGGCGACAAGGCCGGGCTCGAATGGTCGGGCGGCCGGCCGGAGGAACTGCGCTTTTCCCGATATGGCGAGGAAACCCGCACGCTGGTGCGCGGCGGCCATGGTTCGACCACTGAGAGCCAGCGCGTGTCACGCATGCCGGCCGCACACCCGGAAGGCTATATCGAAGCCTTCGCCAATTTTTACCGCGACGCCGCCGATATCATCCGGGCGCATCGCTCTGGTGGCGCGATCGATCCGGCACGCGCGGCGCAGGTGCCGGATGTGGTGGATGGCGCGCGGGGTGTGAAGTTTGTTGCCGCGGCGGTGGAGTCGAATGCGGCCGGTGGAGCTTGGACGGCGGCAAGGTTTGCAGAGTAATCGCTCGACGGCCCACATGCAGTGAATATGAAAACTCGCGATTCGCGCCACGGTCTGCGGTTAATGCCCTGCCTTTGTTTTTCGCCATTCTAAATCGCGTTCCCGACGGGTTTCCCAGAAAAGAAAATTGTCGAGGACAAAGCTGTCTTCTTCGGGGAAGTCCTTCCTGATCTCCTGAATTTTCTCGCCCGCGCGCAGGCGGCGAATGATACCCAACCCCCGGGTCGCACGCCTCAGGCTGGACTCGTTGAGGAAGTCGTTGCTGAGGGGATTGCCGAATTTGGGTTCGAAGCCACCCGCTCCAGACTCAACCAGCAGGGAAAACTGTTCGAATGTTTCGGCGGATGTCTGGATTGCCCACCGCATGGCCGTCACTCGGACGTACAAATCGAGGTCCAGCAGACATTTCGCCAGGGCGTCGGCAATCGTGTCATCGTAACATCCGGAACTTGTCACATAGCCGATGAAAGCGCGCCGGCAGTTGGAAAGCACGTCATCGGCCAGCTCTATCGCCGGACCCTTCAATCCGTCTATCCCGCCCACTTCGCCGAGGTAGTAGGCGCCGAGAAGCCGCTCACCCGATTTTTCAGATCGCAGTAGGTCGACGAGAAACTCCAGATCGCATCCTCGTCTCCATCTCTCGATGAGCTCTTCCCCGAGTCTGTAGTTCAATTCAGCATCGTCGTTGCCGCCATTCACCTCTTGCATCTCGTGTTTCACTTTTTGCATCAGGATGGCGGTCGGTTCGTTCGATGTGTCTCTCTCCATTTTGTTGGTTACCTCGTTTATTCGGCAGCCAGTTGCTTCGCCAGATCCTTTAACATCGGGCGTTGCCCCTGGACAATCTTGACCTCGGCCTCGGGCAGGCTGAACCAGCTGGCCCTGTCGACCTCCGGAAACTCTTTCATCGACCCGGACCGCGGTGGCCATTCCGTCGTAAAGGTGTTGCTCTTGATCGTGGCGACGTCGATCTCGGCCCGTGCCTCGATGGACCAGGCGATGACGATCTTGCCGCCCGGCTGTTTGTAATCGCCGAGGCGTGCGAAAGGGCCGTCGACCGTGATGCCGAGTTCTTCCCCGGTCTCACGTTGTGCGGCCGCCAGTTCGTCCTCGTCCTCGCCGACGAGGCCTTTCGGGATCGACCAGGCGCCATCGTCCTTCTTCGCCCAGAACGGGCCGCCGGGATGAACCAGAAGCACCCTGAGCTCGCCATCGCTTCGACGATAAATCAGCAGGCCCGCACTGCGTTTTGCCATGATTGCATGTCCGTTTGCGGTAGTGGTGCGAGTCGGCCGATTCTGCAGGGATCATGGGCGCCGAACTTGCACCGGGAAATTGCGACGCTATGTCAGATGCATCCGGATTGCACCTCACCCGCGAGTTCGGCAATCTGTTAGCGTCGTTTCTGGGGCGAGTCGAAAATCAGTTGGGGCATCGGGAATGCAACTCGGTCTGATCGGCTACTACAGCGATTTCGTGGTCTATCCCTTAGTGATCGCCCTCCTGGGCGTGGCCGGGCTGATCGAGGCCGGGGAAGAGAGCGCGCCGGAATGGATCGGCACGATGCTGATCTGTCTCGTTCTGTGGACGTTGATCGAATACGTCCTGCACCGCTTCGTCCTGCATCACGTTCCCTACATCAGGGATCTGCACGACCGTCATCATGTCGAGGAGCGCAGTCCGGTCGGCACACCGACCTGGCTCAGTCTCGGCGTGCATGCGCTGATCGCACTGCCCGTCTGGCTGATCTCGGATTTCGCGACCGCCAGCGCGGTCGGCTGCGGGCTGATGCTGGGCTATCTCTGGTACATCAGTGTCCACCACATGATCCACCACTGGCATCCCGCCCATCCCAGCTATCTCTACACGCTCAAGCGCCGCCACGCGGTGCACCACCATCTCGACGACAATGCCAATTTCGGCGTGACGTCGCTGTTGTGGGATCGGGTTTTCGGCACGGCGCGGCTTTGAGGCTCAGGCAGTAGGGCAGTAGGGCAGTCGTTTCAGCGCCGCTTGCCGCGGCCGGCGGGGGACTTCGCTCCGCGAGGCCCGCTCTGCACTGGCGTGTTGTGCTGGTTTTCTTCGGACAGTTTGCGCCAGCGGGCAAGACGCTCGGGATCGAGCGTCCCGGCCTTGATGGCAGCCTGCACCGCGCAGCCCGGTTCGTGCACATGGGTGCAGTCGCGGAATTTGCACAGCGGTGCCAGCTCGGTGATCTCGGCAAACAGCGTGTCGATGCCGTAGCCGACGTCGCTGACCTGCAGCGTGCGCATGCCCGGCGTGTCGATCACCCAGCCGCCGCCGGCAATGGCATGCAGCGACCGCGCCGTGGTGGTGTGGCGTCCCTTGGCGTCGTGTTCGCGAATGGCGCCGGTCTGCTGCGGCGATTGCTGCGCCGATCCGGCCAGTGTGTTGACCAGCGTCGATTTGCCGACACCCGAAGAACCGATCAGCGCCACCGTCTGCCCCGCGCCACACCAGGCGGCGAGTGCGGTCGCGGCATCCGCTATGCGTGGGTTCAGCGTCACCACGGCCAATCCGCGCTGCAGTGCGGCGGCTTGGCTTTGGTAGGTCTCGGCGTCTTCTGCCGTGTCGGCCTTGGTCAGCAGGATCACCGGTGTCGTTCCGGCCTCGTTGGCCAGCGCCAGATAGCGCTCGAGCCGGGCGATGTTGAAGTCGGCATTGCAGGAGGTGACGATGAACAGCCTGTCGACATTGGCCGCGGCCAGCTGCGGCACCCGGCCGCCCTGGGTGCGGCGCTCCAGCACCGTCTTGCGGGTCAGGCGACGCTTCACAAGCTGATCATGCGGCTCGACCAGCACCCAGTCGCCGACGGCATAGTCGCCGGTGTTGGCCTGCGGCGGCAATGTCAGGTCGGTTTGTCCCGTCTGGGACAGGCCGCTCAGCCGGTCACGATGGACCATGGCGATGCGGGTCGGGATGAGGCTTGCCTCGCTCGGCTCAAGCTGATCGGCGAAGAAATCCGACCAGCCAAGGCTGGCAAGCGAGATTGAGGGGTTCGTCACGGCTTGAACCAAGGGTACGGCGTCGCAGACATCGGACAAGTATCCCTGGCAAACTGAGGTGAGGCGCGCGATAGCCTCTCGGGACGGGCGATCTGCCCGAGCCGCTGTATGGGCGGCATAGCGGGATTTGGCAAGCATTCAAGGTGGCGAACGCCTTCGACCGTTGGAAGATGGAGCGGTTTGGAAGCCAGCGCCCGCCGGGCGCTTCGTCTGTAGCGTGGCGGTTTCGCGCGCTTAGCCTGTTTGTCGTGATCTCATTGAACAGACTGGATGAGCCACAGGAGAGCCAGAAGGTTGGTGAGCGATGTACCGGCCGGGCCGAAGGTTTTCATACGATCATCGATCGTGGTGCCTATGACAGCTTCCCCAGCCTGCACAAGGATCATTGTCCAGGCGATGGCTTCAAGCCATTCCGTCGAACCCGTAAAAAATGGCACGGCACTTGCCACCACCAAAGCCGCGCTGCGTGCGCAGGCGTACAATGCCACCGTCCGGGCGCTGCCGGTTCCATTCATCACGGCGGCCACGGAGAAACCGAGGCTGACAATTGCGCTGAGAGCTGTGACCAACGCGCAAACGATAAAGGGTGCGAACATCGGATTCCATGGCCTGTGGCGACTACACCTTACTTGAATAGCCAGTGTGCGGAGATCAAGATTTCTCACGGGCTGCCGCCCCTCGGTTACCATGCTGGCGCGGTCATATTCAGGAGACCAATGGCGCCAGGCGCGCTCACAGCTCCTTTTCCGCCAATTCCCTGAATTCGTCGGGCACGGAGCGCGCCGCTTCCAGCGCCACCGTGCCGTAGCCGACCGCCTGTTTGCCGAAGCGTTCGCGGATCTTATCGATGGCGCGGTCGGCGCCGAAGCGGGCGAGGCCTTTTTGGCTGCCGGGGCGGCGCTTCTCGTCGGCGAGGCCGAGCGGCAGGTCGAGTTGCAGCTCGGCGCTCTCCTCCAGATGCGAAACGGAGATCGCCAGCAGCGAGATCGTCTTTTCGCGCGGATGGTCGGCGAGTACGCCGCGCACCAGGTCCTGCGCGATTTCGGCCAGCATGGTGGTCGCAGAGATCGGCTGGTCCAGCGTGATCGAGCGGGTGACGGCGCTGAGATCGGCAAAGCGCACCCGCACCGTCACCGTGCGGCCGGGCCGCGCCTTGGCGCGCAGACGGCTGGCGACACGGTCGGCCAGATGTAGCAGCGTCGGCACGATCACTTGCGCCACGGCGGGCTTTTGGCCTAGCGCCGATTGTGCTCCGGCCGAGTGTGCGCGGCGCTTGGTCTCCAGTTTCCTCGGGTCGCGGTTCCACGACAGGGCGGCGAGCTTTTCGCCGGCGGCGGGACCAAGCAGCCTGGTCAGCGCGCCGCTATGCGTCCTCGCCAGCTCGCCGATGGTCTCGACGCCGATCTCGGCCAGCCGCGCTTTGGTTGCCGGGCCGACGCCCCACATCAGCCCGACCGGCAAATCGTGCAGGAAGGCAAGCTCGGTTCCGGGATCGACGACCACCAGCCCGTCTGGCTTGGCGACCTGCGAGGCGATCTTCGCCAGATGCTTGGTGCGCGCCACGCCGATCGAGATCGGCAGGCCGAGCTCGGCCCGCACGCGGCGGCGGATCGCCGTGGCGATCTCTTGCGGGGAGCCGAACAGATGCGTGCAGCCGGCGACATCGGCGAAGGCCTCGTCGATGGAAATGCGCTCGACCACCGGCGTGAAATCATCGAGCACCTTGATCGCTGCATCGCCCAGCCGCTGGTAGTGGCTGAAATTGCCGCCGACGAAGATCAGCTGCGGGCAAAGCTCGCGCGCCTTGCGCCCCGGCATGCCGCCACGCACGCCAAAGGCGCGTGCTTCATAGGAGGCGGCGAGCACCACGCCGCCGCCGACGGCGATCGGCTTGCCGCGCAGCGACGGGTCGAGCAACTGCTCGACCGAGGCGTAGAAGGCATCGAGATCGGCATGCAGGATGGTGGCTGTCGTTTCCATCCCGACCGCTCATCCGCAGTTGCTGATAGATGCGAACAGATAGAGAACAAAAGGTGATTGTTGTCAAGGGAAACCGTTTACTCATACCCCCGTCCGTGAGCCGAGGCATGGAAATTTCCCTTCTCCCCTTGTGGGAGAAGGTGTCGCCGAAGGCGACGGATGAGGGTGTTCCAGGGAACGCCAAGGTCTCACTCCGCTGGAACACTCCTAGTCCGTCTCGGCGCTGCGCGCCGATCCACCTTCCCCCACAAGGGGGGAAGGGAAGGCCGCGCTACCGCCTAAACAATATGTTCCGCCCGCAGCGCCGCCTTCATCCGTTCCAGTGCCGGCTCGCCGCCGGCCGCCAGTTCGTCGGCGATGCGGGCGAGCTTGTCATCCGCCTTGCGGTGGTTGCTGCCCCAGGCGCCGAGCGTGGCCAGCACCGGCAAGAGGTCGATGCCGGCCTCGGTCAGCCGGTAGATCGCCTTCAGCCCGTGGGTCGGGTCGTCGCTGCGGGTGAGGATGCCTTCGTCCTGCAGCGTCTGCAGGCGCTCGGCCAGCGTGCGCGAGGAGATGCCTTCGTCGGACTGCAGGAATTCGCGAAAGTGCTTTTTCCCGGCGAAGATCAGGTCGCGGATGATGAGCAGCGTCCAGCGGTCGCCGAGCAGTTCCAGCGACAGGTTGATCGGGCAGCCGGATCTTTCGCGCGTCGACATCTCTATGGTTCCATTTTTAAATCACTTTACTATTGACATCATTGGCTGCATCCGTCAAATGGTTCCAAAAGTAAATCGTTTTCCGGCATGACGGCTGGGTTTCTCGGAGGAGGACGACATGAACCAGCAAGCGATCGAGAACGATGCCGCCATCACGCCGCGAACCATCGTGGTTGTCGGCGCCACCAACGAGGTCGGCGCGGAAGTCGCTTCCGTGCTGGCAGGGCAGGGTCACGCGGTGCGCGGCGTGGCGCGCAGCCTGGGCGTTGTGCTCGACAATGCCGATGCGTTGAAGGCTGCCTTCTCCGGCGCCGACAGCGCCTATGTGATGATCCCGTTCGACGTCGCCGCGCCGGATCTCCATCGGTTCGAGGAAGAGGTCGGCGAGCGGCTGGCAACGGCGATCGCGCATTCAGGCGTGCGCCGCGTCGTGCTGCTCAGCGGCCTCAACGCCCATCTCAGGATGGGAACTTCGCTCGGTGCCGCGTTGATGGAGGAACGGCTGGAAGTGCTCGGGCTCGATGAGCTGGTATTCCTGCGCGCCTCGTTCTTCATGGAGAACTTTGCCAAAGGCATGGGCTTTGTCCAGCAAGCCGCTTCCGGCGTCTTCGCCACGCCGTTCCGCGGCGATCTGCCGATGCCGCTGATTGCCGCCGGCGATGTCGGGCAGCGTGCCGCCGCTTTGCTGGGCGCTGCCCGGTTCCCCACCGAGCGGGTCATCGAACTGCATGGCGGCGGCTACTACACGTTCGAACGGGCCACTGCGATCCTTGGCAAGGCGATCGGCAGGCAAGTGGCCTATCATGCCGCATCCCCCGCCGATGCCCGCGCCAGCATGGTCGCCAATGGCCTGTCGGAGAGCTTCGCCGATGCGCTGGGCGAAACGGCGGCGAGCTTCAACAAGGGCGAGCGCTGGGCGCTGGAGGCGCCATCAGCGCGCAACGCCACGCCGACCAGTTTCGAGAACTGGGCGCAAGCCTTCGCCCGCTCGCAAAGCGCGGCATAAGCCTTTCCGCATAGAATCCGAAAACGAGGCGAACCCCATGAAAAAGCTCATTCTTCAGATGCAGATGTCGATCGACGGCTTTGTCGGTGCCAATGCGGATCTGCCGTGGCAGCTCTGGGAATGGGGCGACGACATCAGCTGGGACGAGGAGTTGAAACAGGATTTCAACACCGTCTTCGCCGGCATCGATACCATTCTGCTCAGCCGCAAGATGGCCGAAGAGGGCTATCTCACCCATTGGAGCAAGGCGGCGCAGAAGTTTCCACGCGATCCGTTCTACGCCTTCGCCCAGCGCATCGTGGAGGCACAGAAAGTGGTGCTGAGCGACAAGCTCAAGGCCTCGCGCTGGGAGCGCACGAAGGTGGTGAGCGGCGACCTGCCGCGCGAGGTCGCCGCGCTGAAGGCAGGTGAGGGTGCTGGTATTGCCGTGTTTGGCGGCGCCGGCTTTGCCTCGGCGCTGATCGCGGCCGGGGTGGTCGACGAGTTCCAGCTGTTCATCAACCCAGCGGTGCTGGGCGCTGGCCGCCGCATCTTCGACCAGGGTGGTTTTGCCAAGCTGCTTCTGCTCGGCTCGAAGGCCTATGCCTGCGGCATGGTGGTCAACCGCTACGCGCCGGCGGGGTAATTGCAGATGGCGCCAAAAAACCTGTTTGGGCTGAATCCTTTGCTCTCGCCTGTTCGTCTTCTAGGTGCGGTTGCCGGTGTGGCCGCCGAAGCAATCCCAGACGGAGAGACAAGACGATGATCCTGGTGACGGGCGCAACGGGCCTGAACGGCAAGGTGATCGTGCGCGAGTTCGCGCGGCAGAAGCATGAGGTGAGGGCGCTGGTTCGCGATGCGGACCGGGCATCGATGGCAGGGCTCGGCGGCCTTGCCGGCGTCGAACTGGTCGAGGGCGACATGCGCCGGGCGCAAACGCTTGGCGCCGCGCTCGACGGTATCGACCGCGTGCTGATGATTTCGACCGCCGCTGAAGACATGACGGAAACGCAATGCCGTTTCATCGATGCCTGCAAGCAGGCCGGCATCGCGCATGTGGTGAAGTTTTCCGGTGCCGAATCCAACATCGGCTATGACGCGACGAAGTTTCGCTTCACGCGCATGCATGAGGAGATCGAGCGCTATCTCGAAACTGCTGGAGTGGCGTGGACGCATCTGCGCCCCAGCCAGTTCATGCAGGTCTATCTGCGCGACGCGCCGACCATTGCCGCGGAAGGCGCCTTCTATCTCGCGCTTGCCAGCACCGAACTGTCGCCGGTCGATGTCGAGGACATCGCCAAGGTGGTCTTCCGGCTGCTGCGCGATGGTGGGCACGAAAGCGAGAGCCTCGACATGACCGGGCCAGAGGCGCTGACCATGAGCGACATCGCGGCGCGTATATCGCAAGCGATCGGCAAGCCGGTTCGTTATGTCGATGTCAGCCCCGAAGTGCGGCGGAAAAATCTGCTCGCCGCCGGCATTCCGCCCGGTTTCGCCGACGCGCTGGACGAGCAACTGGCCGAGCGGCTGCGGCGGCCGAAATCGCGGGTGCATCTGGCGACGCACGAGATGTTCGGCGTCAAGCCAACGCCGTTCGTCGAGTTCGCCCGGCGCCATGCGGCGATGTTCGGCGGCGCGGCCTGAGCCACGATCCCGCGAAAAAAACGCGCAGCAGCGTATCCTTTTTGTCCGCCCGTCCGTCCTTGGCTTTGGAAGGTCGCGCAGTCGCGATCCGCAACCCCGGGAGACTATCATGGTGAGCATTGAGAGCGAGGCGAACAGGAACCACTATGCGGCGATCGTCGCCAAGGCCGGCAAGTTCAACAGTCCGCAGGCGATGACCGACTTCAACGACACCAGCTGGACGGCGCTGACCGGCGAACCCGGCGGCGTCGACTATATCGAGGTCGATGCCGGCGGTGTTCCGGCGCTATGGGTCGTGCCCAAGGGCGCCGATGAGGAGCGGGCACTGTTTTACGCGCATGGCGGCGGCTTTCTCGGTGGTTCGATCTACACGCACCGCAAGCTGGTCGGCCATCTGGCCAAGGCCGTCGGCTGCCGGGCATTGGTCTATAACTATCCGCTGGCGCACCAGGCGAAGCACCCGGCACAGCTCGATGCGGCGATGGCCGCCTGGAACTGGCTCGTCGACCAAGGGTTCGACACCGGGCAGATCGCGATTGCCGGCGATTCCTGCGGCGCGATGCTCACCTATGGCGTGCTGCAGCGGCTGCGTGCCCAGGGCCGGCCGCTGCCGGCCGCCACGCTGATCATCTCCGGCTGGTTCGACATGGCGCTGACCGGCGCCAGTTATGAGACCAACCGCGAGAAGGATCCAGCCTTCGCGAAGGAGGGCGTCGACTGGCTGGTGACCAATTTTATCGGTGACCGCAACCGGCTCGATCCGGAGGTCAGCGCGCTCTACGCCGACCTCTCCGGCTTTCCGCCTGTGTTCCTGCAGGCCGGCGCCGACGAAACGCTGGTCGACGAAAGCCGCATGTTCGCCGAGCGCGCGCGGCAGGCTGGGGTCGAGGTGCGGCTCGACGTCTTCGATGGCATGCTGCACTCGTTCCAGATGATGGCCGGCCGGGCGCCGGAAGCCGATGACGCGATCGGCCGCTTCGCCGCCTGGCTGCGGCCGAAGCTTGGCCTGCCGGATGCTGGCGACAATGTCGCCGGCGACAGAGCGGCCTGACCATGGGCCGGCTTGTGGATGCGCGACGCTTGCGCGATGCTGCGGTGACGCCGAGCGACGTGCCGCGATGAACCAGCAGATCCGCAAATCCCGTGAGACGAGGCAAGGCTTTGAGCCGCGCCTCGATCCCGAAGGCCTGTTCGACCTGCGCTACAGGGCGTTCCTGGAGACGGTCTCGCATTTGCGCGTCCGTCTGCACCGCTATTGCGCGCGTATGACCGGCTCGGCTCTCGACGGCGAGGACATCATGCAGGAGGCGCTGTTCGAGGCCTATCGCAAGATCGGGCTGCTCGACGATGCGCAGGCGCTGCGGCCATGGCTGTTCCGCATCGCTCATAACAGGTGCATCGACTTTATCCGCAACCGTCGCACGCGGCTCAAGGCCGAAGCAGGCTATGCCAGCGATGAGATCGTGCTGCCGGTCGAGCCCGCCGGCGCCGGCCGTGCCATCGAGCGGCTGGTGGTGCACCTGCCGCCCAAGGAGCGCGCCTGCGTGCTGCTCAAGGATGTCTTCGACCATTCGCTGGACGAGATCGCCGACCTGGTCGGTTCAACATCGGGCGGCGTCAAGTCGGCGCTCAATCGTGGCCGCGCCAAGCTCGCCGCTCTGCCGGCGCAACCGGTCGCGGCGCCCGTGCACGACGCGGACCTGGAGCGGCTGCTCGGCCGCTATGTCGAACTCTTCAATGCCAGGGATTGGGACGGGGTGCGGGCGCTGACCAGCGCCGATGCCCGGCTGCGGGTTTCGGACTGCTACAATGGCTTGCTCTCCGGCTCGCCCTATTTCGTCGAATATGAGCAAGGCGAGCCCTGGCGCATGCGGCCAGACGTGGTCGAAGGGGAGGACGTGCTTGTCGTCGACAGGCTGCATGGCGAGGCCTGGCGGCCGGCCTATCTCGTGCGGGTCCATGCCGAGGGCGGCGTCATCGACCGCATTGCCGATTATTATGCGTGCCCCTGGATACTGGAGATGGTGGCCGCCGATGGATGACCGGCGGCGTCCTATTTCACCAAGTTCGCGGTCGCCAGAATAATATCGGCCATTTCGCGCGGTTATTTGGCGAGGAAATCGGTGATGAGCTTGACCGTGGCGTCCGGGTTTTCCTCCATGATCCAATGGCCGGATGCGGGCACGATGGCGCCCGTCACGTCCACCGCGACGAAGCGCAGTATATCGGCCTCGGTCGTGCCTGCCGATTTCTCCGCGCCGACTGCCAGCACCGGCATTGGCAGTTTGCCGCCGGTGGCAAGCATCGCCTGGTTGTCGATGGCGTCCTGGTCAAATGCCTTGAACTGTTCGAAGGCGTCATGCATGGCGTGCGGCCGCGCATAGAGTTTTGCGTAATGGACCCGCGTCGCCTCGTCGATCTTCTTCGGATCGGCCGACAGTTCGTTGTAAAAGCGGTCGAGGTAGATGCGCTCGCGGCCCGCGACCAGCCGCTCCATATCGGGGCCGCGGAAGTTGAAGTGCCAGAGCAACGGGCTTTGCTTGATCTTGTCCCAGTCGCCTATGCCCGGCAGCGGTGCGTCGATGACGACCCATTTCGTGATGCGCTTAGGATATTGCGCGGCCAGCGCATAGCCGACCATGTTGCCGATGTCGTGCGTCACCAGGTCGGCCTTGTCGATCTTCAGCGCGTCCATGACGCCGGCGATGTCGGCCGCCTGGTTCTTCTTGGTGTAGCCGCCGTCCGGATGCGCGGAAAGGCCCATGCCGCGCAGATCCGGCACAATCACCGTGTGATCCTTCATCAGCTTTATCGCGGCTGGCGCCCACATGTCGCCGGTATCGGCGAAGCCGTGCAGCAGCACGACAGCGGGCCCTTGTCCGCCGACGCGCACATAAAGCTTGGTACCATTGGTCTCGATCGACTGCGTCTTGAAGCCCGTCGGAAACGGGGTCACGCGCGCAAAGGCCGGAGCGGCGAGTGACAGCAGACCAAGCACGATGACCAAAGAACGAAACATGATGCGCTACCCCGAGCTTTTATTCTGCCGCCGCCATATCGCGGTCTTTTCGACTATGGCACCATGCCCTTGATTTCGTCAGGCACCGGTCGCCTGATTGTGAATTCGGGAAAACCGAACAATGCTGAAGCTTGAATCCGCCGCCGCGTTTGTCGCCGTCGCGGAATCCGGTTCGATCACCGAAGCGGCCAGGCGCATGAGCCTGTCCAAGTCCGTCATCAGCGAGCGGCTGTCGGATCTTGAGCGCAGCCTCGGCGCAAGGCTGCTGGACCGCACCACCCGCAAACTCTCCATCACCGAAGCGGGGCGCGGTTTTTACGAGCGCGCCAAGCGCATCATGCAGGAGGTGACCGACGCCCGCGCCGAAATCGCCGAACATCGCGGCGACCTCGCTGGATCGCTCAGGATCTCGGCGCCGACCAGTTTCGGCATCCTCCACCTCGGCCCGGCGCTGTATGGTTTCCTGGCCAGGCATCCGGGGATCCAACTGACGCTTGATGTCGACGACCGTTTCGTCAGCGTGGTGGCCGATGGCTACGATGCCATTGTGCGCCACGGGCCGGTCGTCGATGACGGACCTATCATCGTCAGGAAGCTGGCTTCCAGCCGCCGCTTCCTCGTGGCCTCACCGGACTATATCGAGCGCTTCGGATTGCCCGCGACCACCGACGACCTGAAACGCCACAAGGGCATCATCTATTCCATCCGGGGTGCCGCCGACTGGCGGTTCAAGATTTCGCGGCGGCTGGTGACGATCCGCCCGGAAACCGCGCTGCGCGTCAACAATGGGATTCTGATGCGCGACGCAGCACTTGCCGGTCTCGGCCTGGCGCTGCTGCCCGCTTACTTCATCCGGACCGAGATCGCCGACAAGCGATTGACGGTCGTCGATGTCGGTGCCGAGCCTGAAGGGGCAACCCTCTATATCGCCTGTCCCGAGGACAGGCGCGGATCGGCCAAACTGCGCGCGCTCACCGCATGGCTACGCGATGCCTTTGGCAATCCGCCCTATTGGGAGGCGTGAGCCGGCGCTTACTTCGCATCATGAAAAATAATGCCGACCGTGTGGCGCATGCCTGACCGCAGGCGGCTGACACCGTGGCGCAAATTGACGCGGTAGTTGCCCTTGGTTCCCTGCACCGGCCGGTTGTGGACGGCGAAGGCCACGGCGTCGCCCTGGCGCAGCGGCACCACTTCCACCCGGCTCTGCATGCGCGGCCGCTGCTCGGTCAAGGCGAATTCGCCGCCGGTGAAATCCTCGCCTGGTTCGGAGAGCAGGACCGCCACCTGCAGCGGAAAGGCAAGGTCGCCATAAAGGTCCTGGTGCAGGCAGTTGAAGTCGCCGGGCACATATTGCAGCAAAAGCGGCGTCGGCCTGACCTGGCCGGCGCCATGGCACTGGTCGAGGAATTCGGCATGCGTCGCGGGATAGCGCAGGGCGATCCCCATGCGCTCGTTCCAGCGGTTGGCGACCTCGGCCAGCCGGGGATAAAGCGCGCTACGCAAGCCGCCGATGAGGTCGGGCAAGGGATAGCGGAAATAGCGGTACTCGCCCTTGCCGAAGCCGTGCCTGGCCATGTGGATGTGGCTGCGGAAATGTTTTTCCTCGGGGTAGAGGCCGGCGATCTGCCGGCACTCCTGCGGTGAGAGCAGCTTTTTCATCACCGCACAGCCGAAACCGTCGAGTTCGGTGGTCAGCGCCGACCAGTCGTAAGCGGCGATGCGTGTCTCGGCGGCTTCCACCACCGATGCGGCAACCCTGGCATGGGCGTTCATATCGCCGCCTCCTTGTCCAGCAAGGCGCGCTTGCGCTCGATGCCCCAGCGGTAGCCAGACAGCGTGCCGTCGGCACGGACCACGCGATGGCAGGGAATGCCGAGGGCGATGGCGTTGGCGGCACAGGCGGTTGCCACGGCGCGGGCGCCGTTCGGTTGGCCAAGTTGCCGGGCAAGCGCGGTGTAGGTGATGGTGGCGCCGCAAGGGATGGCGCGCAGGGCGTCCCACACACGCTGCTGGAACGGCGTACCGTGGCGCATGTCGAGCGGCAGGTCGAGGCCGGCGCCGGGCATTTCGATGAAGCGCGCGATTGCGGCGAGATCGCCGCGCAGCCCGTTTTTGTCTTCGAGCAGTATCCTGCCGGGGAAGCGGTCGGCGAGGTCCTGCTCCAGCGTGTCGGTGTCCGAGCCGATCAGGATGGCGCAGACGCCGATATCGCTGTGCGCCGCCAGGATCTTGCCGATCGCGGATTCGCCGATGGCGTAGGTGATGATGTCGAGGGCGTTGTGCGCCGTCGTCATTTGAGTTTGCATGAGGTTCATTGCCTTCACTCCTTCTGTGTGCCTGAACCCTAGCCGCGTGCCGGTTGGCGCTCACTCCGGTGCTTGCTTTCAAATTCAAATCGTCGCTTCCGAGAATGAAGGACGCCAAGGTAAGCGCCGAGTGTGCCTATGCGACACGCGTGACGGATACCTCGCCGAGGATGAACACCTCGCCCGACAACAGCCGCAGCTCAACCTCGCCACTCGCAGTGCGGCTCCACTCGGCCTTGCCATCATCGACCAGTTCGCCGATGGCGGCCAGGACCTGTGACTTCGCGTCGATGGCAACACCGTTGGCGATCTGGCTGTTCGCACCGGCTGTGGGAGACCTTGCCATCGTGCGCATCGCCGGTCGTCAGGCCCCCGAAGACCGGGCCGCCCTGTCGGCGGCCTTCGCCGCTCCGCCCGCCTCGCGGTCGAGCAGCGCGCGCTTGCGCTCGGCGCCCCAGGCATAGCCGGACAGGGCGCCATCCTTCCTGATCACGCGGTGGCAAGGGATGGCGACGGCAAGATTGTTGGCGGCGCAGGCGGCGGCGATGGCGCGGGTTGCCTTCGGCGCGCCGATGCGCTCAGCGATCCCGGCATAGGAAACCGTGCTGCCGACCGGGATGTCCTGCAAGGCCTGCCAGACGCGTTGCTGGAAGGCGGTGCCGCGCACGTCGAGCGGCAGGTCGAGACCGAGCCGTGGAGCCTCGACGAAGCCGACGACGCCGGCGACCAGCGCCTCGTAGTCGCGGTCGCCGCCGATCAGCCTCGCCCTGGGGAAACGGTCCTGCAGATCGCGCACCAGGGCATCCGGGTCATCGCCGAGCAGGATCGAGGCGACGCCCTTTGGCTCGACGCGACCAGTATGGCGCCGAGCGAGGATTCGCCGACGGCGAAGCGGATGTCCTCGTTGGCGCCGCCAGCGCGGTAGCGCGTCGGCGTCATGCCGAGCATGCCGGTCGACTTCTCGTAGAAACGCCCGCTCGAATTGAAGCCGGCATCGTAGATCGCCGTTGTCACGCTGGCGCCGTCCTCGAGACCCTGGCGGACCCGGGCGGCGCGGTGCGCGGCGGCATAGTCCTTCGGCGTCAGCCCGGTGATCGCCTTGAAAACGCGGTGGAAATAGCCAGCGCTGCGGCTAGCGGCATCAGCCAGTTCCGCGAGCGAAGGTTCCTCCTCGCTGTGCTCGATCCTGCGGCAGGCATCGGCGACCATCGCGACATTGCCGGCGTCCAGCGAGGGACCATCCGGGTTGCAGCGCCGGCAGGCGCGAAAGCCGGTCGCCTTTGCCTGAGCCAGCGTGTCGTGCAGTTGCACATTTCCGGGGTTGGCGCGCCGCGACGGGCAGGAGGGCCGGCAATAGACGCCGGTCGTCGCCACCGAATACCAGAATTGCCCGTCCGCCGACTTGTCGCGCGCGACGACGCGCGCCCAACGCGGGTCGTCGGTGACCGGCAACGGCATGGGTTTCAGATCTCTGGCCAGGGTGACGAACATGGCCGCATTGAAGCCGAGCAAACCCGGGCTCGCCACCCGTTTCCTGCCAAGGGCTCTCGGCTCTCCTACGCCGCGCGTTTGGGCTCCACCGCGAACGGGCTCAACCCGAGCCAGGTCTGCATCTTTTTGCCGATCGCGTGGTCGCCGGTCAGGGCGACCTTCGCGCCGGCCTTCTCGACGGTGAGCAATCCCATCCAGATCGCCGTCATCGTGTGCAGGTCTGTCGAGACGTAGAGGTCGACATCGAAGCCCGGATCGTACCAGCACAGATCGACCTCGCCATGCTTCTCGACGATCAGCCACCACGACCGTTTGGACGCTGGGAGATCCTGATACAGGAATTGTATCACCGTGCGTCCCTCGGGTAGCGGCGAGGGGTTCAAATTGCGCCGCATGTCCCACATCAGCAACGACGGATCGAGGTTCTTGAGCGACAGCCGGGACTCGACCCATTTCTGCCCCCAGAAACCCATCGCCTCGACGACGGGACGTAAATCGCGGCCGGCCTCGGTCAGCCGGTAATCGAAGATCCCCTTCTCTCCCTGGATCTCCTTGCGCTCGACGATCCCCGCCAACTCGAGCTCCTTCAGCCGTTGCGACAGAAGGGTTGGCGACATCTTTGGCACGCCGCGGCGCAAATCGTTGAAGCGGGTCGAGCCCGCCACCAGTTCGCGCATTAGCACCATCGTCCAGCGGGTGCACAGCACCTCGGCTGCCATCGATAGCGGGCAGAACTGCTTGTATCCGTGCTGGGTCATGATCGGTGTTCCTCCCTCGAAGCTGGGATGAACATTAGCCCTTCATGATTGAAGCGACGAGTACAGAAACTGTATCGGCCCGGTACAGATCGCGGACTGGTTGGCGAGGGCCTGCCATGCGAGCCCTTTGGCCGGTGCACGGGATACCCCTGTGTGCCGCAACCAGGAGACTACCCATGACCGCTTACGTTATCGCAGACATCAAGATGAAGGACCCGAAATGGGTGCCGGCCTATGCCGCCTCGGTGCACGACATCGTCCACAAGCATGGCGGCAAATATCTGTCGCGCAGCGGCAATGTGAAGACACTTGAGGGCAAGCCGCTCGACACCACGCTGATCGCCTTGATGGCATTCCCGTCTGAAGCGGCGGCGCGCGCCTTCACCAACGATCCGGCCTACGCGCCCTTCGTTTCGGCGCGCCAGGGTGGCAGTGACAGCCGCTTCCAACTGATCGACGACACCGATCTGGCGGGAACGATCCCGTATCTGCCGAAGGGATGATCCTTCCCGGCAGTCGCCGCATCGAATTCGGGATCGCCAAGCAACAACAGTCACGGCGCTTGCCTGCCGGGCCTCCGTATTTTCGGCGGCCGGCCAGCCGTGCTTTCTCAAGAAGAATGGAATGGATATGACATCAAATCTTCGCAACAGGCTCGTCATGGCGGGGGCCATGCTGGCCGTCTGCACCAGCTTCGCATGGGCGCATCAGGAAGCGGCCGAAGCCGCATCCGGCCCCAACCCGCTGGCCGACAAGGTACGGGCCGCGAACAGCCGGTTTCTCGACGTCAAGGCGGCGACAGCCGGGGGCTATGCGCCCATTCCCTGCGCCAGCGGCATCACCGGCGGCGCCATGGGCATCCACTACGTCAACGGCCCGTATCTGAAGGACGACAAGATCGACATCGCCCGTCCTGAAGCCGTGATGTACGAGCCGATGGCCGACGGCCGGCTTAAGCTGGTGGCGGTCGAGTACATCACCTCGAAGGGTCCGGCGTCGCTTGACGGGCAGCTGTTCAACTTCAACAGCGCGCCCAACCGCTATGGCCTGGGTGAATTCTACGAACTGCACGTCTGGGCCTGGAAGGGCAACCCGGCCGGCACCTTCGCCGACATGAATCCGAAAGTGTCATGTGAACACGCGATGGCGCCGAGCCAGTAAGCAATGAGGCCAGGCGGCGTTTATGCTGCCTGGCCCGAAAAGATCGGTCCGCGTGACCGCCTCAGGCGGTCTTGATCAGGCCGAGCTGGGTCAGCGCCGAGACGCCGTCGTCGAGGCCGATCTCCTCGACGATCCGGCCGTCGATTACCTTCAGCACGGTGGTGCCGGTGAAGCGCATGGTGCGGCTGGTGGCGGCGGGCAGGGAGCCGGCGAGGAAATCGCCGAAGGCCGGGCCGGTATGCGTGCCACCGCCCTCCCATTGGCCGACGACATAATCGCCCTCGGCGATGAGATCGGCCGTGGCCCAGAAGTTGAGATCCGGGAAGGCGGTGCGGAAATCGGTCATGAAGGCCTTGATGTCGTCACGGCCCCGGCGCGGCTCATGCAAGGAGTATCTGAGCAGCATGTCGGGTGCTGCGATGTCGTCGACCACCGACAGATCGCAGGTTTCACCCCAGAAGTCGGTGAACCATCTGACGACGACGGCCTTGTTGTCTTCTTGCTTGGTCATTGGGAGGTCCTTTTGTGTTAGGGGGGCATCGGTGTCGCCGATGACCTGAGCTATCCCTAGGACGATCCGGCGCGCGCAAAACTCCGGTTCTTGCCGGCCAATCGAAAGACCCGTGCCGCGAACATTGGCGGGCGAAGAGGCGTATGGTCGCGTGCGGTAACTGTTTCTTCGCTGGTTTTGCGGCAGATTGCCCGCGGGGTGGGGGTCGGCGAAGACAGAAGATGGCGCGTCAGGACGAGAAAAGTCGCAACGGAGAGTTTTGGGCGCTGGCGCTCGAACGCGCTCATCTCGGCGTCTGGGACTGGGATATTGCAAACGGCAGCTGCTTCTATTCGCCGACATGGTGGCGCATGCTCGGCTATGAGGAGGGGGAGCTTGCCGACACGGCCGATCTCTGGCTGCAACTGACGCATCCCGACGACCGTGAGCGGGCGCTGGCCAGCGGCGACGCCCACATTGCCGGCCTGACCCCGTCGATCGAGACCGAACTCAGGCTGAAGCACAAGCAGGGCCACTGGGTGTGGGTGCTCGATCGCGGCGGCATCGTCGAGCGCGACACGTCCGGAAAGCCGGTCAGGCTGATGGGCGTGCAGACCGACATTTCCAAGCAGAAGGCGGCCGAGGTCGAACTCGAAAAGGTCAATGTGCGCTTCCGGCTGGCGCTCGCCGCCAGCGGTACCGGCATCTGGCACCACGACATCGCCACCAGCACGAGCTATTGGGACGCCCGCACCAGGGACATATTCGGCCTCGTCGCCGACACCGACGAGGTGACGGCCGACCTCTGGCATACTTTCCTGCACCCCGACGACAAAGAAGCCACCGAGCGCGCGCACCAGCCGGCACCCGGCTCGGACGCAGTCACCGCCTCGCAATACCGTATCATCAAGCGCGATGGCGAGATCCGCCATGTCGAATCGCTGGTGCGCTTCATTGCCTCTGCGGGCGCCGCTGGCCAGGTCCTCGGCACGGTGCGCGACATCACCGAGGACAAGCTGCGTGAGCAGGATCTTGCCTATGCGGCCCGTCACGATGCGCTGACCGGCCTGTGGAACCGCTCCGCCTTCGACCGGCTGCTCACCGACCATATCGCGGCGGGTGTGCCGCTGGCGGTGTTCTATGTCGATCTCGACTACTTCAAGGCGCTTAACGACTTTGCCGGCCACGCCGCCGGCGACCTGGCGCTGAAGAGCGTTGCCGCCGGCATTCGCGCCTGCCTGCCGCCATCGGCGCATGCAGCGCGGCTGGGCGGCGACGAATTCGCGCTGCTGGTGCCGCATTGTGACGCCTCGCAGGCCGAGCGGATTGCCACAGCCGTGCTTGGCGCGGTGCGTGAGGCCGATCTCGGCCCAGCCACGTCATCGCGCAAGCTGGCGGCCTCGATCGGCATCGCCTTCATCGACGACGCCAACACCACGGTGGCCGACGCGCTGGCCTGCGCCGACGATGCCTGCTACGCGGCCAAGGCTGCCGGGCGCAACCGCTTCGCGGTGTTTTCCGCGACGGTGGAATCGGGGTCGGGTGGGCTTAACGCCGCGCGCATTGCTGCCGACACGGTCGACGCCATGGAAGACGGACGGCTAAAGCTGTTCGGCCAGGAAATCCATCTGCTGGGCAAGCCCTGGCAAGAGAGCCGCCATGTCGAAGTGCTGGCCAGGCTCACGGCGCGCAACGGCCGGCTGGTACCGCCCTGCGAATTCATTCCGGTGGCCGAGCGGTTCGGCATTGCCGCCAGGCTCGATCGCTGGATCATCCGCACGGCGCTGTCGCGGCATGGCACGGCGTTGCGCTCAGGCGCGCTGACGCTCGGCTTCAACCTGTCGGCGCAGACGCTGAGCGATCCCGGGCTGTGGGACTTCGTCGACAGCATCATAGAACAAACCGGGGCGCCGCATTCCGGCATCGGTTTCGAGATCACCGAAACCGCCGCCGTCACCAATTTCGACGCCGCCGAGACGTTCGTGCGCAAGGCGCGCGAGCGGCGCTGCAAGGTCAGCCTCGACGATTTCGGCGCCGGCATGAGCTCGTTCGAATATCTCAGGCGTTTTCCCGTCGATGCCATCAAGATCGACGGCTCCTTCATCGAGCACATCGCCGAGAGCCGCTTCGACCGCGAAATCGTCTCGGCCATATCAGGCATTGCCCGCAGCCTCGGCTGCGCGGTTGTGGCCGAGAAGATTGAGGAACCGGAGACGCTCGGCATCCTGCAGGCGATGGGCGTCGATTTCGGCCAGGGTTTTCTGCTGCACCGGCCGGAACCGCTGGAACAGATCGTGGCGCGGGCGACTGGTCCCGCAAGCCGAGTCCGCAAGGCATCCTGATCAGCCAGTTTGCCGTACCGTTTGATGCGGAAATTCCAGCACCCCGGTCTCGGGCCGCCTGTGCTGTGCTTCCGCCACCGTCTCGATCAGCAGGTCGAGGGCCTCGCATGTCAAGCGGCTCGTCTCGTCATTGCCGCGCAGATAGTGATAGGCGCGTTCGAGATGGATACGGGCGGCTGAAAAGTCGCTGGTCAATGGTCCCTCCATGATCCCGCCCTAATGTATCTTGGCCGGCCCAGCGGAACGCGGGGTAAATATCCACAGGCGAGTTTTATTCAAATGCCGCCGAACATGCCGGCGTGGGATCGGCACGGAGCCTGTCCGCGCCGCCCCTGCGCTGGCTGCTTAGCTCGTGTCGTCAGAACTTGACGCTGAGCGTACCTTTGAGGCTGTGCTCCTGCGCGCCGGATGCAAGCTGCCCGCTATAGGTGAGGTCAAGGTTGGTTTTTTCCGGCAGGTGCCAGTTCGCACCCGCTTCCAGCACCAGCGCCTCGCGGGCGATCGGCACACCGCTAACATCGAACGCATCGCTGCCGATGAAGGCAAAGGTCTCGGTCGGCACCACATCCGAATAGGCGTGCTGCCAGCCGACCATTCCATGCACGCGCAGCATCGTCGTGCCGGTCGTGATGTCGGTCGCTGTCCTCAGTCCGAGCGTGGTGTAGGGTACGTCGCGCGTGATGCCGCCGCCGGTCAGCGCCGCCGGTCCGCCGGTCTCGGTGAAGCCGTCGGCGTCGAGATGGACATAGGCAGCGTTGACGAATGGCTCGAAGTCGATGCCGTTGGCGCTCATGCTGTAGCCCATCTCGCCGAACGCATAGCTCGTCGAGGCGTCGTAGTCGGCGCTCAGCCGGTCGGCAAAGCCTGGGAAGTCGACAGTGCGACCGGTCTTCATCGTGTGCCAGCTGTGGCCGGCGCCGAAGCGCAGGCCGATCTTGTCGAGCTGCGTGCCGGCATAAGCCATGATGTGATAGCTGTTGGCGGAACCCGAGGACTGGCGGTCATCGACGTCGAACGAGGAGCGCAAGTAGCCCGCGGCGGCACCCACCAGCCAGTTGTCGCCAACCGGTCCGTCGAGACCGATCAGCAGGCCGCCGAGGGAATGGTGGAGTTCGGCGGCATTGCCGTCGCTGCTGAAATTCCCCCAACTGCCGATCGCCTGCGACCACACCGCGAAGCGATCGGGCGCGGGGGTGGCCTCGGAGCGGCTCAGGAGCGGATCCTTGAGGTCGACATAGGAGTCGGGGTCTCGCGCGTCGCCGGCAAGGCCAGTGATGATGCGGTCGACCATCGTCTTGCGCAGGAAGCGTGTCTCGTCGATCAGGGCACTGGTCGCGCTCGGATGGACTTCGCCCGAGAGCTGGTCGAACGCCGTCCGCGCCTGCGCCTCCGAGCTGTTGAGAACCGCGATCAGGATCGGATTGGCAGGATCGAGTGTGTCAACAGCGGCGCCGACATTTTGCTGGTTGGGGGTCTGGCCAATGCCGCCAAGCGAGACGTCGTTGCGGTCCACTTGCAGCACCACCGCGTCCGGCTGGTAGACCAGCGTCGGCGTCAGGAAGGCTGAACCGCCACCCGCCAGCAGCGTGTCGAACGTGCCGTTCACGCCGGTGCCTGAAGTGATCAGCGTGTAGGCGGTGTTGGCGGCGAGCATGCCGCTGACACTGGCCGTGCCGCCGGTGAGCGTGGTCGTGCCGGTTGCCGCGATAAGGTCGCTGGTACCAGTCCCCGTCACATCGACTGCGAGCGTCGAGCCTGCGGCGAAGGCGACGTCGCCGGCAACGTTCAAGGTGCCGACTGGATTTGCGCCAGTCGGGCTGCCCGGCGCGACCGTTGCTCCGGCGCCCGCATTGATGCCGCCGACGGTGCCGATGCCGGCCAGCGTTCCGCCGGCATTGATGGTGACGTCCGAATTGGCGATCGAGCCGGCGATGTCGAGCGTTCCGCGAAGCACCGTGGTTGGACCGGTGAAGCTGTTGGTTCCAGACAGTGTCAGCAGGCCGCTGCCGATCTTGTCCAATCCAAGGCTGCCAGAGCCGTCTTCGATCGTGCCGGCGAAACTGCCGGCGCCGGCGCTGAGGATTGCCGCTGCCCCGCCGTCATTGGTGATGGTGGCGCCGGCCGCTCCGGTCAGGTTGGTGGCCGTCGCGCCGAAGCCGTTGAGGTCGAACGTGCCTTGCGCGCCAACATCGAGCGTTGCGCCGTTGCCCGCCGTCAGCATGCCGGCGGCCGCATCGCCAAGCCGCAAGGTGCCGAAGTCGACCGACAGCGTCGTGTCGGCTCCAACCGAGGCGCCGGCGCCATCGAGGGCGACGGTGCCGGTGTTGCCGGCCGAACCGATATGCAGATCCGCGCCGGCGCCAAGCGTCAGCGGTCCGGCAAGAAGCGCGTCGATGCCGGCCTGGGCGGAAAGCGTCGCCGCTGTGCCCGCGGCCAGGGCGAGCCCGTTGTCGAAGGTTCCGTTGGCGCCGAGGATCAGCTGGGTTCCGGCACTGAGCGTCGCGTCACCGGTGCCGAGCGCGCCGGTGTTGCCGGCAATGACGACACCGGCCGCGATGTCGAGACCGCCGCCGAAGGTGTTGGCGCCGTTCAGCGCCAGTGTGCCGGCGCCGGTCTTGATGAGGCCGTTGGCGGCACCGCCCGAGATGATGCCGCCAAGCGTGCCGGTACCGGCGGTGACGTCGAGCGTGGCATCGCCGGTACCGGTCAGGCCGATATTGTTGGCGAGCGAAATGCCGGCGCCGAGACCGAGGGTGGCGCCGCTTGCGAGGCTGGCATCACCGGTGCCGAGAGCGCTGTTGTTGCCGGCGATAACGGTGCCGGCGGTGATGTCGAGGCCGCCGGCGAAGGTGTTGGCGCCGTTGAGTGCCAGCGTGCCGGTACCGGTCTTGATCAGGCCGTTGGCGGCGCCACCGGAGATGATGCCGGTCAAGGTGCCGGTGCCGAGCGCGACGTCGAGCGTGGCATCACCGGCGCCGGTCAGGCCGAGGTCGTTGCCGAGTGTGATGCCGCCGCGGAGGCCGAGCGTGGCGCCGCCGGCCAATGTGGCCGCGCCGGTGCCGAGAGCGGCGTTGTTGCCGGCGATGACGGTGCCTGCCGTGATGTCGAGACCGCCTGCAAAGGTGTTGGCGCCGTTGAGTGCCAGCGTGCCGGTGCCGGTCTTGATGAGACCGTTGGTAGCTCCGCCAGAGATGATGCCGGTCAAGGTGCCGGTGCCGAGCGCGACGTCGAGCGTGGCATCGCCGACGCCGGTCAGGCCTATGGCGTTGCCGAGTGTGATGCCGGCGCCGACGCCGAGCGTGGCACCGCCGGCAAGCGTTGCGGCACCGGTGCCGAGAGCGGTGTTGTTGCCGGCAATCACGGTGCCGGCATTGATGTCGATACCGCCGCCGAACGTGTTGGCGCCGTTCAGCGCCAGCGTTCCGGCGCCGGTCTTGATGAGACCGTTGGCGGCGCCACCAGAGATGATGCCGGTCAGCGTTCCGGTGCCGAGCGCCACATCCAGCGTGGCGTCGCCGGTGCCGGTGAGGCCGATGGCATTGCCGAGCGTGATGCCGGCGCCGAGGGCGAGCGTGGCGCCACCGGCCAAGGAGGCCGCGCCGGTGCCGAGAGCGAGATTGTTGCCGGCGATGACGGTGCCGGCGTTGATGTCGAGCCCGCCGGCAAAGGTGTTGGCGCCGTTCAGAGCCAGCGTGCCTACGCCGGTCTTGATCAAGCCGTTTGCAGCGCCGCCCGAGATGATGCCGGCCAAAGTACCGGTGCCGAGCGTGACGTCGACGGTGGCATCGCCGACACCGGTCAGGCCGATCGCGTTGCCGAGCGAGATGCCCGCACCGAGGCCGAGCGCAGCGCCGCCGGCCAATGTGGCCGCGCCGGTGCCGAGCGCGCTGTTGTTGCCAGCAATGACGGTGCCGGCATTGATGTCGATGCCGCCGGCAAAGGTGTTGGCGCCGTTGAGCGCCAGGACGCCGGCGCCGGTCTTGGTCAGGCCATTCGCGGCGCCACCACTGATGATGCCGGTCAAGGTGCCGGTGCCGAGCGATACGTCGAGCGTGGCATCGCCGGCGCCGGTCAGGCCGATGGCGTTGCCGAGCGTAATGCCGGCGCCAAGGCCGAGCGTGGCACCGCCGGCGAGCGAAGCAGCACCGGTGCCAAGCGCGAGATTGTTGCCGGCGATGACGGCGCCGGCGGTGATGTCGAGACCGCCGGCGAAGGTGTTGGCGCCGTTCAGCGCCAGCGTTCCGGTGCCGGTCTTGATCAGACCGTTGGCGGCGCCGCCGCTGATGATGCCGGTGAGTGTGCCGGTACCGAGCGTGACGTCGAGGGTGGCATCGCCGGCACCGGTCAGGCCGATGGCGTTGCCGAGCGTGATGCCGGCGCCGATGCCGAGCGCGGCGCCGCCGGCAAGCGTTGCGGCACCGGTGTCGAGCGCGCTGTTGTTACCGGCGATGACGGTGCCGGCATTGATATCGATGCCACCGGCAAAGGTATTGACGCCGTTGAGCGCCAGCGTGCCAACGCCGGTCTTGATCAGGCCGTTGGCGGCGCCACCAGAGATGATGCCATTGAGTGTGCCGGTGCCGAGCGCGACGTCGAGCGTGGCGTCGCCGGCGCCGGTCAGGCCGATGGCGTTGCCGAGCGTGATGCCGGCGCCGAGGCCGAGCGTCGCGCCGCCGGCAAGCGAAGCCGCACCGGTGCCAAGCGCGAGGTTGTTAGCGGCGATGACGGTGCCTGCCGTGATGTCGATCCCGCCGGCAAAAGTGTTGGCGCCGTTGAGCGCCAGCGTGCCGAGGCCGGTCTTGATCAGGCCGTTGGCGGCGCCACCGGAAATGACGCCGTTGAGTGTGCCGTTGCCGAGCGCGACATCGAGCATGGCGTCGCCGGCGCCGGTGAGGCCGATGGCGTTGCCGAGCATGATGCCGGCGCTGAGGCCGAGCGTTGCGCCACCGGCCAAGGTGGCCGCGCCGGTCCCGAGCGCTGTGTTGTTGCCGGCGATGACAGTGCCGGCGGTGATATCGAGACCGCCGGCAAAGGTGTTGGCGCCGTTCAGCGCCAGAACCCCGGCGCCGGTCTTGATCAGGCCATTCGCGGCGCCGCCGGAAATGACGCCGTTGAGCGTACCGATGCCGAGCGCGACGTCGAGCGTGGCGTCGCCGGTGCCGCCCAGGCCAATGGCGTTGCCCAGCGTGATGCCGGCGCCGAGGCCGAGCGTAGCGCCGCCGGCGAGATTGGCCGCACCGCTGCCCAGCGCGCTGTTGTTGCCGGCGATGACGATGCCGGCATTGACGTCGATGCCGCCGGCAAAGGTGTTGGCGCCGTTGAGCGCCAGCGTACCGGTTCCGGTCTTGATGAGGCCGTTGGCGGCGCCGCCGGAGATGATACCGGTCAAAGTGCCGATGCCGGCGGAAACATCAAGCGAGGCATTACCGGCGCCGGTCAGGCCGATAGCGTTGCCGAGCGAAATGCCGGCACCGATGCCGAGCGCGGCACCCCCGGCCAGGGACACCGGATTGGCGACGAGCCCGAGCGCATTGTTGCTGCCGGCGATCAGGGTGCCGCCACCGATGGTGACGCTGCCGGTGAAACTGTTGTTGCCGGTCAGGGTCAGCGTACCCGATCCGGTCTTGTCGAGCGAGATGTTGCCGGTGATCGCGCCGCCGAAATTGCCGGCGGCGATGCCGAGTGTGGCGGCTGCTCCGGCATTGCCGATGGTGCCGCCGGCGACGCCGGTCAGGTTGCCGATCGTCGCGCCAAAACCATTGAGGTCGACGGCGCCGGTGGCGGCGACATTGAGCGTCGCATTGCCAAGTGCCGCGCCGATCGCCGCGTCGCCAAGCTGCAGCGTGCCGAAATTGGCCGAGATCGTTGCGCCGGCGCCGATCGTACTGGCACCCGCAAGGGCGACGACACCATTGTTGATCACTGTCCCGATGCCGAGCGTGGCGCCGGCGCCGAGGTTCAGTCCGCCACCGAGCGTCGCCGCAATGCCGGGGCCCGCCGACAGCGTGGCGCCAAGTCCGGCGCCGAGGTTCAGCGCATTGTTGAAGGTGCCGTTGGCGCCCAGGGTCAGTTCGGTGCCGGCGCCGAGCGTGACCTGGCCGATGCCGCCAGGCCCGCTGCCCAATGCATTGACGTTGGTTGCCAGCACGGAGCCGGCGCCGATGGTGAGCCCGCCGGTGAAGCCGGTGTTGACGCCGCCCAGCGTGAGTTGGCCCGCGCCGGTCTTGGTCAGCGCAGCCGCACCGGTGAGGGCGCCGTTCAGTGTCCCGATGCCGGCGGAGACGTCGAGCGACGCAGCGCCTGCGATGTTGAGATCATTGGTGAGTATGGTGCCGGCGCCGATGCCGAACGAAGTGCCGGCGCCAAGGCTCACCGCGTTCAATCCCAATGCCAGATTGTTGGCCACGACCAAGGAGCCACCGCCGCTGATCGATACGCCACCGGTGAAGGTGTTGACGCCCGACAGGGTCAGCGTGCTGGCGCCGATCTTGTTCAGCCCCATATTGCCGGAGATCACACCGGCAAAGTTACCGGCATCGATGTTGAGGGTGGCCGCTCCGCCCGTATTGGTGAGACTTGCGCCGACTGCGCCGGTCAGATTGCCGATCGTGGCGCCGAAGCCGTTGATGTCGACCGCGCCGGCGGCACCGATGTTCAGCGTCGCGCCGGCCAGCTGAGCGCCGATCGAGGCATCGCCAAACTTCACCGAGCCGAAATCGGCAGACAAGGTCGCACCGGCGCCGATGGTGGAGGGGCCGGCCAGTGTCAGGCTGCCCAGCGAAGCCGCCGTGCCCAATCCAAGCGTCGCTCCAGTGCCGATGTTCAGCCCGCCGCCCAGCGTCACATTGAGGCCGGTGCCGGCCGACAGCGTGCCGCCGAGCCCGGCGCCGAGATTGAGCGCGTTGTTGAAGGTGCCATTGGCGCCCAGTGTCAGCCCGGCGCCACCGCCGAGCGTGACCTGGCCGATGCCGCCGGGGCCGCTGCCCAGTGCATCGACGTTGGTTGCCAGTACGCCACCGGCGCCGATGGTCAGGCCGCCGGTGAGGCCGGTGTTGACGCCGCCCAGCGTGAGCTGTCCGGCGCCCGTCTTGACCAGGGCGGTGCCACCGCTGATCGCACCGTTCAATGTCCCGGTGCCGAGCGCAACGTCAAGCGTCGCGCTGCCGGCGCCGGTCAGGCTGATGGTGTTGCCGAGCGTGACGCCGCTGGCGAGGCCAAGCGTGGCACCGCCGGCAAGCGAAGCGGCACCGGTGCCGAGCGCGCCGTTGCTGCCGGCGACAAGGGTGCCGGCACCAATGGCGACGCCACCGGTGAAGCTGTTGGCGCCGGACAAGGTCAGCGAGCCGGTGCCGGTCTTGATCAGCGAGCCGCCGACGCCGGTAATGGTGCCGCTGAAGCTGGTGTTGCCGCCGATGCCGCCGAGCGTCAGCGCCTTGGCGCCGAGATCGACCGAGCCGGTGCCCGCCAGCGAGCCGATGCTCATGCCGCCTGATGTCAGGCCGGAAAGGCCGAGGCTGCCGCCGGCAAGGGTGATGGCGGCATTGCCGCCGGTGCTGGTACCGGCGAAATTCGCCGCACCACCGACATTGACCGAAATGGCGGCATTGTCGGCGCTGCTCGAGCCGCTGAAATTGAGCGTGCTGCCGGCGCCGCCGACGATGATCTGGGCGTTTCCGCCGAGACTGTTGCCGGCAAAATTTATGTCGCCGCCGGCACTGGCGGTGATGACCGCGTTGGCGGCCGTGCTGGTGCCAGCGAAATTGACAATGCCGCCCAGGCTGGCGTTGACGATGGCATTGCCGGCGCTGGTGCCGGCCCCGTTGAGGGTCAGCGTCCCGGTGCCGCCAAGCGTGCCGGACATGTTGAAGATCGGCGCCGTGATCCCGGAACTGTTCTGGATGCCGGCACCTGTCAGCGTCAGCGAGGTGTTCAAGGCCGGGGCGGTGACGGCAAACGTGTAGACCGGCGCGGTGGCGGTGAACGATATGCCGCCGATCGTGGTCGACGACCCCGGCGTGAAGGCGACAGCGGGAACTCCCAGCGTGTCGAACGTCGCGGTTCCGGTTGGAACGCCGATCGGGTTCCAGCTCAAGCCGCTGTTCCAGGTACCGCCGACGCCGGTCCATGTCGCGTCTTGCGCGGATGCCGGTCCGGCGACCGATGCGATTGCTACAGCGAGACTCGAAACACCCAGAAGCAGGGCAATTCGATTGGAGCGGCACGAACGAGTCTGCCCAGGCATGTTTTGCCCTCCCGCTTGCAGGCTTACTTCAAGATTATCTCTCTCTATATTTATGTTCTTTACAGTTAACGAAAAGTTAATATGAGTGATAAGGAGCGGTAAGCGGAAAGCAAAAATATCGATGTACTTTAGAGATTGCGCATACTTAATTTTACTAGGTTTAAAGTCGCGTAAATTCTTGCTTTGCGACCTAATATAGCGCTAATTTAGCGTAACTTCTGCAAGAATATCGATTATCGTTGTTTTAAAGACAAAAAATATCTAAAATGGAGGAGGCGAAAAGCTCGCGCATGGACGCCGAGACCAAATCAGTGGCCGGTATTTGTCTGGGATGCTGTTTCTACGTGCCCATCCATGCTCGTGGCCAATGGCAGTGATTCGCCTCGACAAGGAGTTGTCAGGGGCAGCTGTCAGGAGTGACGCTGCCCAAAGCTTTGCCATGCCTGGCGGCACGGCTAGATTAGCGTTTTCCGAGGAGGGACCATGATCGTCCAGGCCTGCATCAATGGCGCGCGTCCGCGCGATTTCCATCCGAAGCTGCCGCTCGACGCGCAGGCCATGGCCAGCGATGCCGCGGCCTGCGTCGCCGCGGGTGCCGCCGAACTGCACATCCATCCGCGCGGTGCGGACGGGCGCGAAAGCCTGGCCGCTGTCGACGCGACGGTGCTTGCCGTGCGCCATGCCTGCCCGGGCACGCTGATAGGCGTGTCGACCGGCGCCTGGATCGAGAACGATGTTTCGCGCACCCGCGCGGCGATCGCCGGCTGGCGCGAACTGCCCGACTATGCCTCGGTCAATCTGTCGGAGGCCGACGCGCCCGCCGTGATGGAGCTGTTGCGCCAGCGCGGCGTCGGCATCGAGGCCGGGCTTGCCACGATTGCCGATGCCGAGCGCTTCGTGGCGCTTGCCGACCACGGCCGGGTGCTGCGCATCCTGATCGAGATCGACATCCAGAATTTGTCCGCCGCGCTCGACCAGGCGCATGGCATTGCCGCCGTGCTGGAGCGCGCCGAAGTGCGGCGGCCGATCCTGCTGCATGGCGTTGACGCCACGGTCTGGCCGTTCGTGGAACTGGCGCAGAAAAAGCGCTGGTCGACGCGGGTCGGGCTGGAGGATGGCAGGACGCTGCCTGACGGGACGGTGGCGAGGGACAATGGGGACATCGTTGCCGCGGCCGTCGCTATCTTCCGGTCGGCCGGCTGAATGGCTCAGTCCTGGCCGCCGGCTGGTGCTGTCCATGTGCGCAAAATGTGTTTCTGGATCTTGCCGGAGGCGGTGCGCGGCAGCGCCTCGGTGAGCAGGAACTCTTTCGGCACCTTGTACCGCGCGATGCGGGCGGTGCAGTGGGCAGCCAGATCAGCGGGATCGAGTGCGCAACCGGCTTTCGCCACGACGAAGGCGCGCCCGACTTCGCCCCAGCGTTCGTCTGCGATGCCGATCACCGCTACCTCGGCAATGTCTGGATGGTCGAGCAGCACCATCTCGATTTCGACGGGATAGACGTTCTCGCCACCGGAAATGAACATGTCCTTGCGGCGGTCGACCAGGGTGATGAAGCCTTCTTCATCCTGCCGTGCGATGTCGCCGGTGCGGAACCAGCCATCGGCAGTGAAGGCGCAAGCCGTCTCTTCCGATCGGTTCCAGTAGCCTGATGTGATCGAGGGGCCGGACAGCCAGATCTCGCCTGGTTCGCCGGCCGCGACGTCGCGGCCATTGTCGTTGACGATGCGCAGGCTGATCATCGGTGCGGCAAGGCCGGCCGAGCCTGCCTTGCCTGCAATGCGGTCGGCCTCGACCGGCATGCCAAGCACCGTGCCGGCTTCCGTCATGCCGAAGCCGTCGGCCATGCGCACGCCTTGCGCCAGCCACCAATTGATGTCGGCGGCCGGGTTGGGTGCGCCGCCGGTGAAGATGGCGGTCAGCGAGGTCCAGTTCGCCGGCGCGAAATCCGGATGGTCGCGCAGCATTCTGGCCATCTGCGGCACGCAGAAATAATGGGTGACGCCAAGGGCGGGATCGGCGAGGCGACGGTTGGTGGCGCCGGCGTCGAAGCCGGCCGAGATCAGCACCGTGGCGCCCTGCAGCAGCGGCGGACGCAAATTGGTGATGAGGCCGATGACGTGGAACATCGGCGCGTCGCAGAGGAAGATGCTGGCATTGCCGACCCGCCCCAGCACACCGAAATTGACTGCCGTGGCCAACGCATTGCGCTCGCTGACGATGACGCCTTTCGGCCGGCCCGACGTGCCTGATGTGTAGAGGATGATCGACGGCGCATCGCTGGCGGGCAGAGGACGGCGCGGCGCCGGAGCCTGCGCCTCGACCGCTTTCGCGAAGCTGGCGACTTCGACGGACATGCAGCGGCTGGTTAGTGCCAGGTCGATGGCGGTGTCATGCAGAAGCAACACCGGGTCGCAATCCTTGAGGATCGCCTGCTGTTCGGCGGCGGCGAGCCGCCAGTTGACCGGCACGAAGATGACGCCGAGGCGCATGGCGGCCTGCTGCAGGATCAGCAGATCGGCGCTGTTGCGGGCAAGCGTGGCGATCCGTTGTCCCGGTTCGACGCCGTGGCCGGTTTCGAAAACGCCGACGGCGCGCTGGATGGCCTCGTCGAGCGCGCGATAGGTCCAGCGCCGGCCGGTTGCGAGGTCGACACAAGCAAGACGATCCGGCTGGGCGCTCGCATGCAGGGCCACGGGATCGGGCGTTGTCCAGGCCGGCATTCGCATCTCCTCCAAGATTGCGTCGATCGCGTCATCTGGCCTTGTCGTAAGCGCCGAGGCCCGGCTTGTAGCTCTTTTCGTCGATGAACTGGCGGATGCCTTCCTTGCGGCCCGAATTGTCGTGGAAGTTCGCCGCCTCCTGGGCGCGGACGAGATAGTCCTCGGCATTGTCGTAGGTCATCTCGGCGACGCGGCGGATGGCATCCTTGGTCGCCTTCAGCGCAATCGGGTTCTTCTTCAGCAAGGTGTTGGCGACCTCGGTGACGCGCGCCTTCAGATCCGCCAGCGGCAGGCTTTCATTGACCAGCTTCCAGGCGGCCGCCTTTTTGCCGTCGATCAGCTCGCCGGTCAGCGCGTGGTACATGGCATCGCGCATCGACAGGAGGTCGACCACCACCTTGGTGGCGCCGCCGCCGGGCAGGATGCCCCAGTTGATCTCGGACAGTGCGAACTGCGCCTCGTCGGCGGCAAAGGCGAGGTCGCAAGCGAAGAGCGGACCATAGCCGCCGCCAAAACACCAGCCATTGACCATGGCGATGGTCGGCTTGCCGTACCAGCGCAGGCGCCGCCACCAGCCATAGGCTTCTGACTGCGCCTTGCGGATGGCGCCAAGACCCTTGGCTTCGGTCTCGCGGAAATATTCCTTGAGGTCCATGCCCGCCGACCAGGCGCTGCCTTCGCCCGACAGCACCAGCACGCCGACATCATCGCGGAACTCGAGTTCGTCGAGAACCTCCATCATGCGCCGGTTGAGGGCGGGGTTCATGCAATTGCGCTTGTCCGGCCGGTTGAAGCGCACCCAGGCGATGCCGTTCTCGACATCGAAGGCAACGGTCTCGTCGGTCATGGTCGGTGTCCTCCCACTCTGTATTGGCTTTGACGAATATTGCTATGCATCATAGCTATCATGATTGCTATGTCGCATAGTCTTTTTCGCTTGACAAGAGAGGGTGATCGCGGCGATCGGTTGCAGCATGGATAATACAGAGGTTCATGCCAGCAGCGGCGCGCCAGGCCTGAGGTCCGAGGACGCGCTCGACGCGCAGATCGGCTACAATCTGAGGCGTGCCTCGGCTTTCGCGCTCAATGATTTTGCGATCGAGCTGGCCGATGCGAGCCTGCGCCCGGTCACCTACGGCATGCTGGCGTTGATCGATGAGCGACCCGGCATCCGCGCCGCTGAACTGTGCCGCCTGCTCGGCATGAAGAGCGCCAACATGGCGCCGCTGCTGGCCGAACTGGAAGAACGCGGGCTGGTCGAACGCGACGACCATGCGCAGGACAAGCGCGTGCGGATGCTGACCCTGACGCAGGCCGCAAGGGAGGCCATGCCGGGCTGGCGGCAACAGGTTCGCCGGCACGAGGACCGGTTCCTGCATCGACTGACGAAAAAGGAGCGGGCGACGCTGCTGCGCCTGCTGCGCCTGATCTGGGTGGAAGAAGACTGACGGGTCGGCGGCGGCTAAGGTGGTTGCCGGGTACCAGTACCTCGTGCCCTGTCGCTCGGTCCCGATCCACGAGAAATTTCAATCTAATAATTTGTACTTCACCAGCAAATCGCGCCAGATAAGGATCAATATCGGATTTCCTCTGAGTTGAGACCGATAAACAGAATCACTGGCAAACAGCGGAAATGCCAAACTAAGCATTAGACTAACAATGCTGACGGGGAAAAGAAGTATGCAGGCTACGACGAAGAGATTGAAAACTGGCGAAAGGGTTTCTGCATAGCTCGATTGTCCAAGGCCGCTGATCGCGAGAAATACGATGGAGCTAAAGCAGATCGCGAATAGGATAAGGCACAGTAAGCATGTCCTTCGCGTCACGGTCATCTCGCCTTCGTCTGCATCCCAGATAACTTCTATAACGCGTTAAAGAAGCACCGCAAAGGGCGATCGATCTTTTCCATCCCGCCGAGACCCGCGCGGCGCTAGGGATAGCTTGCACGAGGATTCCGGCGAGCCAGAACTGGTCGACTGCCTACCTGGTTTCTTCATCCGGCGCCGATAGCCGCAGCACCAGCGCTGCTAGCGCGATCACTGGCGGGACGACGAAGCACCAGACATTGGCGAAGGCATAGCCGAGCGCGGCTGCCGCGCAGCCCGCGGCGAAGACGGCGACCGCTGCCGCCATGCGCCGCAGGCGGGCGACGAGCGCCGGGCGGGCCTCCGGTGCTGTGCCGCCGATGAGGTCGGCGAGGTCGAGCATGATCTGGGTGGTGGTGCCGGTCATCAGCGTCGAGGGCGGGGCGGCCGCCAGATGGACCCGGTGCACGGCGTTCTGGATTGCCATTGCGGCGACCAGCACCATGCCGGTGACGATCGCGGCCGCGCTGTCGCCGCTGGCGAAGGGGCCGAAGCGGATCGCCAGAGCGGCGCCGACGACAAGCAGCGCCAGTTTGGTCGCCAGCAGGATCCCAAGCGCCTGATGCCCCCGCCGGCGCAAGTGCTCGCCGGCCAGCCGGGTCAGGATGACGACGATGCAGAACACCGGCAGCGCCAGCAGCTTTGCCAGCACGCCCGAAATGCCCAGCACCAGCGAGGCGCCGAGGGTGACGAAATTCCCTGTCACATGCGCGGTGAAAAGGCCCTGCAGCGCCAGGAAGCCGGCCGTATCGACATAGCCGCCATTGAGGCTCAGCAGCAGCGGCAGTGTGGGTTTCATGGTGTCGTCGCCGCGGTCAGGAAACGATCTGGCGCCAGCGCCGCGGCGGTGACACCGACGGCCGTGACATCGCCGGGCAGAGGCTCGCCGCGCATCAGCGCCGAACTCAGCCTGGCCAGCGTCAGCGACACCTGGAAACCGTAGCCGCCCTGGCCGCCGAGCCAGAAGAAGCCGGGCAGGCGCGGGTCGAAGCCGGCGACCGGCGTGCGGTCGGGCGAAAAGGTGCGCAGGCCCGCCCACGGTGTCGAGGGACGGCCGATGCGCATCGAGGTCGCCTGCTCGATGCGGTCGACGCCGATGGCGACATCGATGTCTTCCGGATACGCGTCGCAAGGCTCGGAATCGGTTTCGTCGGCGAGCGAGCCGATCAGCCTGCCGGCATCCGGTTTGAAGTAGAATTGTTCGTGCAGATCGACCACCAGCGGCCAGCTGGCGATGTCGGTGCCGGCAGGCGGGTCGAACAGGAAGGCGGTGCGCCGTTTCGGCTGGAAGCCGAGACCGGGGAGCCCCGCCATGCCGGCGACGACATCGACCCAGGCGCCGGCGGCGTTGACGACGATGTCGGCCTGATGGGTGCCGGCATTGGTGGTGACGCGGAAGCCGTTTCCCGTACGGGCGATCTCGCGGACCTCCTCGCCGGTGCGGATGGTGCCGCCGCTCGACTTCAGCGCCGAGGCGCAGGCTGCCAGCATCTTGTCCGTGTCGACATCGACCGCGTCCGGCTCATAGACGCCGCCGCAGGTGTCGTCGGTGGCAATGACCGGGACCATCGCATGCAACTCGGCCGCCGACAGGCGGCGCACGCTGGGCACCAGCGCCTGCAATTCGTCGGCCAGCCGGTCTATTGCCGCGCCGTCGCCGCGCCAGCCGACATGCAGCGCGCCGCGCCGATGGGCGACGAAGCCGCCCTCGACGATTGCCTGCCGGCTGGCCAGCGTCAGCCCGCGCACCACCCGGTTGCCATAGGTCTCGGTGAACAAAGCGGCAGAGCGGCCGCTGGCGTGGTAGCCAAGATGCGGCTCGCGCTCGAGGACGGTGACGGCGGCCCAGTCCCGCACGGCGGCAGCCAGCGACAGCCCGGCAATGCCACCACCGATGACGACGATTTTTGGGGAGGGATTCGAATGCATCCAACAGTCGTAAAAATGATTTCGTACCCAGTCAAACCGCGCGACCACCCCTCGGTCGTTTGCGCCTTGAAGCCCGACGCTTTGCCGCCGATCTAGACCGGCGCGCCTTCCCCTGCATCCAGCAGCCATTGCCGCACGGCTTGCGTCGGCTCGGGGTGGCGCTGTTTTCTTGGCATGACGACATAGAAATCCTGCGTGCCGCGCATTTCGCCGCTGACCGGCTGGACCAAGCGGCCGGCGGCGAGATCGGCGGCGACGAGGAAGCGGCTGGCCAGCGCGATGCCCTGGCCGGCGATGGCGGCGTCGATGGCGAGGCTGGTCTGGTTGAAGCGCATGCGTTTCAGCTCGGTCGTCATCTTCAGGCCGACCGCCTTTTCCATGAATTCCGGCCACAGATTGTGCGCATCGTGCAGCAGAACGTGATGCTGGATTTCGGCTGCCGCGATTTCGGTCGTGCCGGCCGGCAGCAGGGCCGGGCTGCAGATGGCGATGATCTGCTGGGGAAACAGCAGGTCGACGATCAGGCCGGCGCCGAAGGGCGGGCGGCCCTGGCGCACCGCGATGTCGACGCCGTCGGCCTGGAAACTCGACAGGCTTTCGCTGGCCAGCACGCGCAGGTCGACCAGCGGATTGTGTGTCACGAAATCCTGCAGCCTTGGGATCAGCCATTTGGTGGCGAAGCTCGGCGTCACGCTGATCGTCAGCCGCGCCGGCTCAGGGCGCAACAGCAGCGTCGCCTCCGAGATCAGGTCGAAGGCGCGGCGGATGTTGGGCACATAGGCGCGGCCTTCGTCGGTCAGCGCCAGGCCGCGCGGCAGCCGCTCGAACAGCTTCGTGCCGAGATCGGCCTCCAGTCCGCGAATGTGCTGGGCCACCGCCCCTTGCGTGACGTTCAGCTCCTCGGCGGCGATGCGGAAGTTGAGATGGCGCGCCGAGGCCTCGAAGGCGCGCAGCGCATTCAATGGCGGCAGGCTGAGGAAGGCTTCGGGCATGCAGGAGTTTTTCTACTGGTTGATTTCAGGCATTCTGGTTCGAACCGGGTAGAAAAACCAGCTATATCAGCACCTACAATCCAAAATCACCGCTAGCGGTGCCCGCGAAAAGGAAAATCCAATGAGTGTAGAAAAAGTGGCTGTTGTGGTGGCCGGTGGCAGCGGCATGGGCGCGGCGGCGGCCAAGCGCCTGGCGGCGGACGGCTTCAAGGTCGCCATCCTGTCTTCGTCCGGCAAGGGCGAGGCGCTGGCCAAGGAATTGGGCGGCCTCGGCGTCACCGGCTCCAACCAATCGAATGACGATCTGCAGCGCCTCGTCGACCTGACGCTCGGGCGCTATGGCCGCATCGACGTGCTGGTCAACAGCGGCGGCCACGGCCCGCGCGCGCCGATCCTGGAAATCACGGACGAGCAGTGGCACACCGGCATGGACGTTTATCTGCTCAACGTCGTCAGGCCGGTGCGCATCGTGGCGCCGCAAATGGTCAAGCAGAAGGGCGGCGCCATCATCAACATCTCGACCGCCTGGGTCGCCGAGCCGAGCCCGATGTTCCCGACCTCGGCCGTGTTCCGCGCCGGCCTTGCCGCCTACACCAAGATCTTCTCCAACACTTACGCCGCCGACAATGTGCGCATGAACAACGTGCTGCCGGGCTGGATCGACAGCCTGCCGGCCACCGAAGAGCGCCGCGACAACGTGCCGATGCAGCGCTACGGCACCTCGGAGGAGGTCGCCGCGACGATCGCGTTCCTGGCCTCGGAAGGCGCCGGCTATATCACCGGCCAGAACATTCGTGTCGATGGGGGTGTCATCAGGGCGCTGTGAGGCAGGCGGGTGCCGCATCTCGGTGGGCACTGATGTCGAGGTGGTTGGATCCGGCAATCGGCGTTCGACCATTGCGCGACACGCTTCGAACGATCATCCTCAATCCATGAGGAGGAGGGGCCATGTCCGACACTTTTCTGCGCCTGGTTCCGAATGACCCACATTGGCATCCCGACGAAGCGGCTGCCACGGCAACCGTGAAGATTGCGCTCGGCCTGTTCCCGCTGGCCGAGCATGTCACCGTCGAATATGAGGAAGGCATGACGTTCTTCGACGCCGGAGCCAACACGGAAAGCATCCATTGCCCGTTTTGTGGCAGCGATCTGGAGGACTGGTGGGGCGAGGCAATGGACCAGGCCGCCGCGTCACGCTTCGAAGACCTTTCGGTCACCACGCCATGCTGTCATAAGGCCACGTCGCTGAACGATTTGCGCTATGTCTGGCCGGCGGCGTTCGGGGTCTGCGCGCTGACCGTGGTGAATCCCGGTGTGGCATCGCTCGCCAGCGAGCAATTGCGGACGATCGAGCAAGCCATGGGCGCGCCGCTGAAGGTGATCTGGCAGCATCTGTGAGGATGTCGAACGCGTCTCAGTTGATGGCGGAACCAAGCATCGGAGGCGTGGCATGACGAGCTTTTTGAACGAGGTCGAACGCACGTTTCCTCCAATGCTGCGAATGCCGGAAGAATTGCAGATGGCATTCCGCTGGATGGAGGAAAACGGCTTCGTTCGAAACGAGGCCATTCGCTGTGCTTCGCTGTACCCGGCAACAGTGGTCCAAAGACAAGCGATAGCCAATAGCTATTTCACCGTGGTCGATCCCGACCTGATGAGTGCGTGGCTGGGCAATGACGATCCTTCCGTGACGGGCCGGGTGGCTCCGTTCATTGTTACTGGAGGCGATGGGTCGCAGGCAGGAATTTGGATGGACGACAACGGCGTGCAGCGCTTCGTGCATCTGGGATCCGGATCAGGATCGACCTTGTCCTGTGTGCTGGCGGACAATGCCGTCGATTTCTTGCGCTTGCTAGCCATCGGCTACGAAGAAATCTGCTGGCCAGAAGTCTTCACACTGACGCCTGAGGAGGCCTACACAAATGAGCATCGCGGGGATGAGCACGCTATTCCTTACCGCGCGCCCGTTGAGTTCAGGCATTGGGTCGAATCCACTTTTCATGTGACCGTGCCAAGGACTGCTTCCGAGATCGTCACGTGCGTGGCGGATATGGATGCAGCCTTTTCGGACGATCCGTTCTGGCAATGGGCTCGGAAGGCAGCCGGATGATCGTGCTGGCTGAAGCTCCTGTGCTCAAGTCGACAGGTCGCCGAGAAGCGGGCGGAGTTGAGGGCGAACGCGGACGCGCAGTAATAGCCGGCTAGCGCTCCACGCTGCCTACGCGGTCAAGGCTTCCGGCTGTTCGAAAAGCGTATGAAGTTCGGAGGCCGGCATCGGGCGGCCGAACAACCAGCCCTGGACATCCGTGCAGCCATTCTCCCGGACCAGGCGATACTGGTCCTCGGTCTCGACGCCTTCGGCGGTCGTCGTCATGCCGAGCGTGGTGCCGAGTTCGGCGACGGCCTTGACGATCGCCCGGCTTTCGCTGCTTTCGCACATCAGGCTGACGAAGCTGCGGTCGATCTTGATGCGGTTGAACGGGAACGACCTGAGATAGCTCAGCGAGGAATAGCCGGTGCCGAAATCGTCCATGGCTATGCTGATGCCGAGGTCGCGCAGGCTGTGCAGCGTGTTTAGCGTGTTTTCGTTGTTCGCCAGCAGCACCGATTCGGTGATCTCCAGCTCCAGCCGCGACGGCAGCAGGCCCGAAGCCGCGAGCGCCGAGGCAACCTGAAGCGATAGCCCCTGCTGCTTGAACTGGGCCGGCGAGAGATTGACCGCGACCTTGACGGGCTGGGGCCATTTCGCGGCGTCGGCGCAGGCACGCCGCATGATCCACTCGCCAAGCGCATCAATGACAGCCGTTTCCTCGGCCAACTGGATGAACTCCGACGGCGGCAGCAGACCGAGGCGCGGATGGTTCCATCGCACCAGCGCTTCGAAGCCGGTGAGCTTGGAGGTCTTTGCATCGTGCAGCGGTTGGTAGTGCAGAACGAATTGCTCTCTGGTCACGCCAAGGGCCAGTTCGGATTCCAGCAGGCGCCGCTCCTGCAGCCTTGCATCCATTCCCGGCTCGAACGACCTGCAGGTGCCACGACCCTCCATCTTGGCCTTGTACAGAGCAAGGTCGGCATTGCGGATAAGGGTCTCCGAACGTTGCCCGTCGTCGGGGAAGACGGCGATGCCGATGCTGCCGCCGATGTTGATCTTGTGGCCTTGGATGGAGAATTCGTCGGACAGGGCATGAATGACGCGGCTTGCCAGCACGCCGGCCTCGTCGTTGCCGTCGAGCAGGAGCTGAAGGATAACGAACTCGTCGCCGCCAATTCTCGCCACCATGGCGGTTTCGCCGGCATGCTGTTTCAACCGCTTCGCCACCGCCCCGAGAAGCTCGTCGCCGACGGGATGGCCGAGCGTGTCATTGACCGGCTTGAAACGGTCGAGGTCGACGCAATGGACCGCCAGCTTCTCTCCGTGCCTGAGGCTTGTCAGCGCTTCGTCCATGGTGTCGGCCAGGAGGCCCCGGTTGGGCAGGCCGGTGAGAATGTCATGCGTGGCGAGATGCTGGATCTCGGCGGTTCGTTCCTCGACCCGCAGTTCCAACGTCTCGGCGGCATTCGCCTGCATCATCATCGCGCGCCCGATCGCATACCAGCAGGCGAGCGCCAGCAGCGTGACCACAGCGACCGCCGCATAGCCGGCCAGCTCGAATTCCCGCACGGACTGGGCGTCCATGTTGGCGTCGAACCGGCTGTTGGGAAAACCAGCCCAAAGACGCCATGCGCTTCTGGGGTCGTTGAGCGAGAGCGGGATGACTTCTGAATAGATCAGATTGGGGTCGGCCGCCGTGAAGGCACGGGAATCGGCCGCCAGCGCCGTCGACATCTTGTGCTGGTCGGATTCAAAGCCGTAGCCCGAATTGACGATGACGTAGTCGGTGCTCGGCAACAGTTTGCGCAGCGCCGAGGTGAGCATGATCGCCGAGACGGAGCCGCGCAGGCCGCCGTCCTGGCCGAACACCGGGACGGAGAGGATGAAGCCGGAGCGGTCCGCGTCATTGCCGGTATGGATGAAATCGGTGTTGTCGCAGGTGATGAGCTCCTTGGTGCCGATGATCGGCACGTTGAGCCCGTCGATGGCGCTCGAATTCGGATAGTTGGCCTTCAGCCAGGCAAGCTGCTTTGCCAGCTCATGGTATTCATAGGTTTCGACCTCCTCCGGGGGGCGGGTCAGCGCATTTTCGTCCAGCTTCGCGTGCTTGGCGCCGCCGGCGGCATCGGATCTCGCCTTGGCATTCACGATCAGCTGGTCGAACTGAAGGATCGGCTCCTCGAGCTTGCCGGTTTCGGCATCGAAGCGGTCCGGATCGAAATCCAGCGGCAGGAAGTAGACCTCGGAAATCGAGACGTTGTTGGCGAGGTTGTTGTAGATCTGCTGGATTGTCGCGCGGCCTTCGTCGCCCAGATTGGTGCCATGCCGGTCGAGGTTTTGGACGCTGGGCAGATAGGTCAAGGTCCGGACATTTTCATAGACGGCCCGCAAGGCGTCCTCGACGGTCTTGGCCGTCGCTCTGGAAGCTGCCTGGGAATTCTCGAGATAGCGCTCCTTGGCCAGCGCGAAGTTTCGCTGGGCATCGATGTGCAACGCCGCCAGCGTCGCCGCGCCGGTCAACAGGATCACAACAAATCCGGCCGCTCGCCTGAATGCGTTCATCAGCGCCCCACCATGGAGTGACGAGGATTACCGGAAAGCGGTTTAGGAAGCGCTAATGGGATATGTCCTTCTTTACCGGTCCCAAGCGTTGCGGGCGCGTCAAATCCGGCAAATCCAGAACCTTTCTTTCGCCGGCAGGCAGGCCAAACGGGCAAGGCGGTTCAGTTCGCTGGCGCTGCCTGCTGGTCGGCGTCGGTGAGCGTGCCGAGAAAGGCGACGATGTCATCGATCTCTGTATCGTTCAGCGCCGGCCTGTCGCCGGGCTTTTTGCCGCTGAAGGGCGGATCCTGATTCAAGTTCGGCCAGTAAGCCTTTGGCAGATCGTCGTATTTCCTGACCGTGCCGTCGGCATTTTTGGGGTACCAATGGCCGGGATCGGTGTCGCGGCTGGCGTAGAAGGCGACCGCGTCGCGCAGCGTGTGGAAGGCGCCATTGTGGAAAAAGCTCTTGCGCAGCGCGACGTTGCGCAGGGTCGGCGTCTTGAACAGGCCGCAATATTCGGTCCGTCCCTTGTAATCGGTACGCAGCGGGCCGCACAGGCCGAGATCGACATACGCCGGATCGGCATTGGCAGGGATGGCGGCATTGCGCGGCACGGCGATGGCGATCAGGCCGAAATCGGTGAATTGCGGCGGCTCGCCGTCATTGGCCGGTTCGCTGAGATGACAGCTGGCGCAATTGCCCTTGGTCTCGTCCTCGAACAGCGCGCGGCCGCGCATTTCCTGTGCCGTGAGCTCAGCCTTGCCGGCAAGGAAGGCATCGTAGCGGCTGGAATAGGGATAGAAGTCGGCGGCACTCTGCTCGAAGGTGCCGAGCGCCTCGGCGGCGGCGTCGAAGGCGTCGCCGGGGTGGTCGAACACGTCGGCGCCGAAGGCGGCCTTGAACGCGTCGGCATAGGCTGATTTGCGCAAGGCGGCGGCGACGGCGGCCTCATCCTTGTTGGCCATCTCGAAGGGCGAGAGCAGGGGTATTTTCGCCTGGTCCTTGCCATGGTCGGCGCGGCCGTCCCAGGTCAGGCCGCCGGTCGGGCCATTGTCGACGCTCTCGTCGCCCTCGTCTTCGGAATCGTAGAAATGTTCGGTGAAGGCAGGCGCCGCCTGGAGATAGCGCAACGACGGCACGGCGCGCACGCCCGGCTGGTCGAGGTTCGGGCCGCCCATTTCGACCGCCGAGGCCGAGACCGGGCCGAAGGCGTGGTGCGGATCATGGCAGGACGAGCAGGCCTGCTTGCCCGAGGCCGACAGCGCCGGGTCGAAGAACATTTTTTTGCCAAGCGCTGTCAGCGCCTCGGCGCGTGCGTAGGCCTGCGCGCGCGACATTGGGCCGGGGTGGACGCCATCCGGTGCTGCCGTGCTTGCGGGCGCGGCGAAGCCTACCACCGATGCCGCGGCGATCACCGCCGCCCGGCTTTTCCATCGTCCCGTTGCCATGCCTGAAGTCCGGTTTCGATCCCGCAACTAAGTATCCTGTGCAACGGATTCATGACCCAGCCCGGCGTTCACGAAACCGTGTTCGACGGGTCGGCAAATGTCACAAAGGTGACAAGGCATGGAAGTAGCTCCATTCCTGCATTTCCGTTGCCCATGCGTGTCGTCCTCTAGCCAGCCACGAGGCATCTTCCCCATGACCCAATCGACCATGACCAGATCTTTCCTCTCGCTTTGCCTCGCCTCCACTGCGCTGGCATCGTTCGCCGGCGTGGCCAACGCCGCTCCTCCCGGCTACGACAAGATCGACACCGTCGTCGTCATCTATGCCGAGAACCGCAGCTTCGATAATCTCTATGGCGGCTTCCCCGGCGCCAATGGGCTGGCCAATCTCTCGGCCGATCAGGTCCGTCAGCTTGACCGCGACGGCAAGCCGCTTGCCGAACTGCCGCCGGCCTGGGGCGGGCTGACCGGCAAGGGGGTGACGCCTGTTGTGACCGAGGCGCAGTCGGCGCATCTCGCCAATGCCAGCTTCGCCATCGACGATGCCAGCGGTTTCAACGAGAAGACCTCCGTCATCACACGCGACCTCTGGCATCGCTTCTACCAGGAGCAGATGCAGATCGACGGCGGGAAGAATGACAAATTCGCCGCCTGGGCCGATTCCGGCGGTCTGGTGATGGGCCATTATGATGGCTCCGGCCTGCCGATGTGGGCGGTGGCAAAGAAATACGTGCTGGCCGACAATTTCTTCCAGGGCGCCTTCGGCGGCTCCTTCCTCAACCACATCATGCTCGCCTGCGCCTGCGCGCCGGTCTATCCCAACGCCGACACCAGCCCGGTGAAGGGGCAGATCGCCGTCGTCGAGGCTGATGGCAAGACGCTGAAGGTGGCCGACAATTCGCCCGCCTCCGCACTTGGTGGCGCGCCGAAATTCGTCAATGACGGCGCCATCACGCCCGACTTCTATGCCGTCAACACCATGCAGCCGCCCTATCAGCCGAGCGCCAACAAGCCGGTTGAAGGCGGCGACAAGGCGCTTGCCGACCCGGCGCAGCCGACGACGCTGCCGCCGCAGCACGACATCACCATCGGCGACCTGCTGTCGCTCAAAGGCATCGACTGGGCCTGGTATGCCGGCGCCTGGCAGGCGACGCTCGACGGCAAGAACGCCACGCCGGTGCCGAACTTCCAGTTCCATCACCAGCCGTTCAACTATTTCGCTGCCTATGCGCCCGGCACCGCGGCGCGGACCGAGCATCTCAGGGATGGCGGCCTGGACGGCACCGAGTTCATCAAGGCGATCGACGACGGCAAGCTGCCGGCCGTCAGCTTCTACAAGCCGCAAGGCAACCTCAACGAACATGGCGGCTATACTGACGTGGCAAGCGGCGACCAGCATCTGGCCGACCTCGTCGCGCATCTGGAGAAGAGCCCGCAATGGAGCCACATGCTGGTCGTCGTCACCTATGACGAGAATGGCGGCTTCTGGGACCATGTCGCGCCGCCCAAGGCCGACCGCTGGGGCCCGGGCAACCGCATCCCGGCCTTCATCATCTCGCCCTATGCGAAGATGGGCACGGTCGACCACACGCAATACGACACGACGTCGATCCTGCGCTTCATCACCGCGCGCTACGATTTGCCGGTGCTGACCGGCATCGTCGCCCGCGACAAGGCGCTGCGCAACAACGACCAGCCGCCGATGGGCGACCTGAGTGCGGCGCTCGATCTCAGCCGCTAGGCTTGAGCCGTTAACCGCCTGATCGCCGGATCAGCGCGCGGCCGATCGGCTTCGGCGTCTCGCTGCGCAGCACCAGCGCCGTGGTGACCGCACCATGGCGCGCCACGGCGTCGACGATGGTTTCAAGGTGGGCGGGCGAGGGCACGACCACTTTCAGGATGAAGCAATCCTCGCCGGTCAGCCGGTGCACCTCGGTGATCTCAGGCATTTCGGTGAACTGCTTCAGGCAGGGGCGGATGTGCTCATGCGTGGTGCGCACGCGGATGATGGCCATCATGCCGAGGCCGAGGGCCGCCGGATCGATCACCGCGGTGTAGCCGGCGATGATGCCGCGCTCTTCCAGCCGCTTGACCCGCTCGGACGTCGCCGGCTGCGACAGGCCGACCCGCCGGCCAAGCTCCGACATGCCGATGCGGCCGTTCTCCTGCATGGCCTCGATGATGGCGATGTCGGTCGGATCGAGCGGCGCGCGCTCATCGTTGGTCTTCATGGGCACCTTGAATCCATCGGCAACAACGTGATTTTTCCGATGGTTTCCCATTCCTGTTGCCGGCGCAAGACACCACCATGCACCTCCAATCGATAGGAGCAAGGCGACATGACGCATTTCATCATCCTGCCGGGAAGCGGCGGTTCGGGTCCGGGCCATTGGCAATCGCGCTGGGAAAGCGCCAATCCGGCGATGCGGCGCTTCCAGCCGTCAAGCTGGGACCTGCCCGATTTCACCGACTGGCTGGCGGCCCTGGAGGGTGCGGTGATCGCGGCACCGGAGCCGCCGGTACTTATCGCGCACAGCCTGTCCTGCCTGCTGATCGCGCACTGGCAGAAGATCTCGCGACGGGCGGTGAAGGCGGCCTTGCTGGTAGGCGTGCCCGATCCGGCGTCAACGGTCTTTCCTGGATACGGCATGGCCTTTGCCAAAATTCCGCAGGGCCGGCTGCGCTTTGCCTCGCTGGTGGTGACCAGCACCGACGACCCCTATGGCTCGCAGGAGTATGCGCAGGCGCGGGCGAGGCAATGGGGCAGCCGTTTGGTCGTCATCGGTCCGTTCGGCCACATCAATGCCGACAGCGGCCTGGGCGACTGGCCGGAAGGTTTGGCGCTTCTCGAGGGGCTGGTGTCCGAGGCTTGATGGCGCTCAGCCGCCATTCACCAAGGCAAGGATGAGTTTTTGCAGATTGCCGCCCTGGCCAAGTTCGACGCGGTCGAAATCGCGGCTGGCCTGGCGCTGCGCCTGCGAGAGTGCGGACAGGCGCTTGGTCATCTCTACCCGGATCTTGCTGCATTTGGGGTCATCTGGGACCGTGAGGCCGACGGTCGCCGCCTCGATCTTGCGCACCATGTCGACAATGGTCGCGCCATGCACCCTTTCATGGGCGCTGACGCCGGCGAGGAAAACCTCCCAGTTCTTCTCGACGGCGGTCGGCAAGGGCGACGAGGGGCTGGGCAAGGTGTAGGTGATGATCAGCTTGGGCCTGGCCGACACCAGCACGCAGGCTCCGGCCCGCGCCTGATAGTCCCTGGTCCAGGTCAGCTTGAAATTGGTGTGGGCGATGGCGCGGCCAACGCCGACATTCGGCCCGTTCTCGCCGATCGACCGGTAGAGCTCCGGTCCGGACTGACCTGAAATGGCATAGGTCTCTACCTTCTCCACCGGCTTCCATTCGGCATGGGCGGTGAGCGGCAAGGCTATCAGGGCGGCCAGCAGAAGACACAGACGAACTCTCAGCACCACTCTCTCCAGACCGGGACAGAACAACCTTGCCGAACAGGCAATGCCAGCGGAAGGCTTTACCTATATGCTGTCGGCCGGTGCTGCAAATGTCTTGCAGGCAGTCAATTGGGGGGAAGTCATGAGAAAATATCTCGTCGTTGTCGGTGCCTTGGCCGCATTGCAGGCCGCGCAGCCGGCCTTTGCCGCGTCGTGCAGCGGCTGGAGCGCGAAGATGGAGGAGGACGAGGGAGGCAAGGTGCTGACCGCCTCGGTCTGTGGCGGACCGAAGGGCGATGCCTATCTGATGCTGACCTGTTTCGGCACGCCGGTGCTGAGCTACGATCTGGGCGCCAGCGGCCAGCAGACGGAGCCCGGCGTCAGCGGCTCGTTCGACTTCAAGGCCGACGGCAAGACGGTGACCAAGACGCTGCAACTCGAGGAAATGTACGGTTATTTCGTGGTCGATCTGGCCAAGGCCGATCCACTGCTCGACCTGTTGCGTTCGAAGGGCGACGTGTCGGTCAGTGCGGCGAAATACGGTGCGGTCAGCTTTCCGCTGAAGGGATCGAGCGGGGCCATCGGCAAGGTGCTGGCGCAGTGCGGCAAGGCGAAGCCTGCTGCGGATGGAGATTGAGGGGGCGACAACCGCGGCTTCGTCATCCTAGGGCGGAGCAAGGAGCGAAGCGACGCGGCGCAGACCCTAGGATGACCAAGGGAGGGGATGCCGCCCCATCACCTCACCCAGTCGCACCGTAGCCGCTCTCAACTCCTCATCCGAAAACCCGGAAAACCCGAGCACCAGCCCGTGCTCCGGCGCCCCGGCGATGAACATCGCGGACAGGGCACGCGCGCCAACGCCCACCGCCTTTGCCGCCTCGACAATGGCTGTGTCCGACCCGCCGCCCTTCAGCATCGCCATCAAATGCAGGCCCTGTTCTGGCACCGTCACGTCGAGCATATCGCCGCAATGCGCCTCTAGCCCCGCCACCAGCACATCGCGCGCGGCTTGCACGCGGCGGCGTACGCGCCTGAGATGGGCGGCGAAGTGGCCTTCGTTGAGGAGATCGGTCAGCGCGCCCTCGGCCAGTGTAGAGGGGTAGCGGTCGGAGCGCGCTCGGACCGCCATGACGGCATCGAGCAGCGGCTCCGGCACCACGACATAGCCGATGCGCAGGCCGGGGAAGAGCACTTTCGAGAACGTGCCGAGATAGGCGACGCGGTTCGCGCCATCCATGCCTTGCAGCGAGGTCAGCGGCGGGCCTGCATAGCGGAACTCGCTGTCGTAATCGTCCTCGATGATCCAGGCATCGTTGCGCCGAGCCCAGTCGAGCAAGGCAAGGCGGCGGCGCATCGTCATCGTCACGCCGAGCGGATATTGATGCGAGGGCGTGACATAGGCAGCGCGGGCGTTCGGGCAAAGGCTTTCGCCGATCTCGGGATCGAGCCCTTCGGCGTCGACCGGCACGCCAACCATCTTGGCGCCACTGCCGGCCAGCGCGGCGTGCGCCATGGGATAGCAGGGGTTTTCGATCCAGACAGCATCACCGGGGCGAAGCGCCGTTCGCACCAGGAGGTCGAGCCCTTGCTGTGTCCCCGAGGTCAGGACGATCTGGCCGGCGTCGCAGCGCACGCCGCGCGCGGTTCGCAAATACGTGGCGATCGCCGTGCGCAGGCCGAGGCCGCCGCGCGGATCGCCATACCGGAAATGCTCAGGCGCGGGGCGGGCGAGGTGGCGCGACAACAGGATGCGGAACAAATCAAGCGTGCGTGGGTCGGACACCGCCACGCCAAGGCCGCAAGGCAGCGAGGTGGCGGCATCGATCTCGGGCGGGCGCGGCTTGATCAGCGTCACCGGCAAATGCGGCACGTCTGGCGCGACGAAGGTGCCGGCGCCGACCTTGGCTGTTGCAAAGCCCTCCGAGATCAGCATTTCGAAGCAGGCGACCGCGGCCGAACGCGACAGGCCGAAACGCCCTGCAAGATCGCGGGTGGTCGGCAGTTTGGCGCCTGCGGGCAGCGCGCCGGTCTCGATCAGCCGGCGGAGCGCCACGTATAGTTCACGGCTGCGCGGGCCATCGCCCGGCAGGACGGGGATCAGCGCCGACCAATCCGGCTGATTGGTCTGAATTTTATCCATTCGATTGGTCCTTTTATCGACCAATATCACAGCGCATGGTTGGCAGACCAGAGACAAGGATGCAAGCCGTGAACGACGTTGCCGCCAGCTTTCCGACCACCAGCCGCAATCGGGTCAAGCGCCTGCATGAGCGCGGCAGCTACGACCACGAGGCCGTCTTCGCGGTGCTCGATGCCGGGCTGCTGTGCCACGTCGCATACACGTTCGAGGGCCAGCCCTATTGCACACCGACCATCCACTGGCGCGAGGGCGACATGCTCTACTGGCACGGCTCGTCGGCCAGCCGCATGCTGCGCCAGCTGCGCGGCGGCACGCCGGCCTGTCTGACGGTGTCGCATCTCGACGGGCTGGTGCTGGCGCGCACCGGCTTCAACCATTCCGCCAACTACCGCTCGGCGATGTGTTTTGGGACGGCGCGGATCGTCGATGAGCCGGAAGCGAAGATGAAGGCGCTGGCCGGCGTCGTCGACCGCTTCTACCCCGGCCGCAGCGAAACCTTGCGACCGATCTCGGCGCAGGAGGCCAAGGCGACGACGGTGATCGGCATGCGCATCGAAGAGGCCTCGGCCAAGGTGCGCGCCAAGGGCGTCGGCGACGATGAGGAGGATTACGGCCATCCGGTGTGGGCGGGCGTCATCCCGGTGCGGATGGTGATCGGCGCGGCCGAGCCATGCCCGAGGATCCTGCCTGGGATAGAGCGGCCGGGGAACCTAGCTGGATATGCCGAGGGCGAGAGGCTGGACGCGGCGTTGACGCAGGCGCAGCGGGTTTACGAGGGTGGGGTGTAGTTGGCTGCATGTGCTCCTGACCGCGCTATGTTGCGCGCGAAGCAAAGGGCCTGAAGGCTCTGGTAAATGGCAACCCGTTGAATGTGTGGGTACAGCAGGAACAGGATGGTTCCATATCCTCCACCCGCAAGTCGGGATCGACGCGCGCAATGCGGTTGTCGCCGTCGACATAGAGGCCGCTATAGTAGGAACTTTCGCCGACCCTGATGAACGGCTTCCTTTCGGCCTCGCTGCGCGCCACCATCCAGAAGATTGGCTCGGCGCGGTCCAGGCGTGCCACCGCCTCGCTGTGAACCGCGGCCCAGTCGTCGCCGAGATGCGACAGCAGGAATTTGAACAACGGCGTGTAATCCAGACCACGTTGGTGTCCGCCATGCATCGAACCCCGGTTGGTCCGATCTTCGCGACCTGTGTTTCGCGACCATCTGTACTCGCCGCCACGGTCATGATGAACCAGGCGGGTTCGGGTGTTCACTTTGCGGTAGAGCGGTTCCTTGGCATGCGTGCCGGCCCTCTTGTGAGATGGTGGGACGGGCATGATCGCAGCCGATCGCGTTCGGCTCAAGTGGCACGTTGCCCCGGCTGGCGCCTCGCGCTATCTCGCTACCATGATCACCTTCCGCAAGGCGCAAGCCGCCGACCTGCCTGTCATCGTTGCCATGCTGGCCGACGATCCGCTCGGTGCCGCCCGCGAGGATGCCTCGCTGCCGCTGGCGCAAGGCTATGTCGAGGCCTTCAAGGCCATCGATGCCGATCCCAACCAGTTGCTGGCGGTTGCCGTGGATGGCGGCGAGGTGATCGGTACGTTGCAGATCACCTTCCTTGCCGGACTGTCGCGCAAGGGCGCCTGGCGCGGGCAGATCGAGGCGGTTCGTATCGCCGGCCATCGGCGCTCGGGTGGCATCGGCCGGCTGATGTTCGAGTGGGCGATCGATCAATGCCGGGCGCGTGGATGCAGTCACGTGCAACTGACCACCGACAAGGGGCGGGCGGACGCGCACCGCTTCTATGAAGGCCTCGGCTTCACCGGCAGCCATATTGGTTACAAGAAAGCGCTGTAGCGTTCCACCCCTGCGACGACTGGCGTATAGCGGAAGGCTTTCAGGCACTATTCAAATCGCCCGAGAAAGCGGATATAGGTCAGCCAGGTTGACCTATATAAAAATCGTCTGGGGAGGCGTGACTTGACCCTTATGAACCTCTTGGCTTCGCGTTCGTCGCGCATGAAAGCCTCCGAAATCCGCGAGCTGCTGAAGCTGCTCGACCAGCCTGATATCATCTCGTTTGCCGGCGGCATTCCCGATCCGGCGCTGTTTCCGGCCGACGCCATTCGCGATGCCTATGCCGAAGTGCTGGGCGGTGCGGAGGCGGGGGCGGCGCTGCAATACCAGGTTTCGGAAGGCTATTTGCCGCTGCGGCGCTGGATCGCCGGGCAGATGGGCAAGCTCGGCGTTGCCTGCGGCGAGGCCAACATCTTCATCACCTCCGGCTCGCAGCAGGCGCTGGATTATCTGGGAAAACTGTTCCTGTCGCCCAATGACACCGCGCTGGTGACATGGCCGACCTATCTCGGCGCGCTGCAGGCGTTCAACGCTTACGAGCCGCGCTATGACCGGCTGCGCCCCGAAGGCGGCAACATGACGCCGGATGCCTATCGCGCGGCGGCTGCCGCCAATGGCGGCAAGGTCAAGTTCGCCTATCTGGTGCCCGACTTCGCCAACCCGACCGGCAACACACTGGACAAAAAACAGCGCGAAGCGGTGCTCGACCTTGCCGGCGAACTCGACATCGCCGTCATCGAGGATGCCGCCTATCGGGCGCTGCGCTATGACGGCGAGGGCGTGCCGCCGATCCTGGCGCTCGACTGCGGGCGCTCCGGCGGTATCGACAAGGCGCGCACGCTCTATTGCGGCTCGTTCTCGAAAATCCTGTCGCCCGGCATGCGCGTCGGCTGGGTCTGCGCGCCGCGCCATGTGGTGGAAAAACTGGTGCTGATGAAGCAGGCGTCCGATTTGCACAGCCCGTCGATCAACCAGCTGGTCATGCACCGCGTCGCCGAGGCCGTGTTCGACGGCCAGGTCGAAAAACTCATCGGCGCTTATCGCGAGCGCCGCGATGGCCTGCTTGGCGCGCTCGAAGCCAACATGCCGGAGGGCGTGAGCTGGAGCCGCCCGGGAGGCGGCATGTTCGTCTGGGCGACGTTGCCGGAAGGGGCTGACGCCACCGAACTCTTGGCACGCTCGGTGAAGGAGGCGCGCGTCGCCTTCGTGCCCGGCAATGCCTTTTATGCCGACGGCACCGGACGCAACACGCTGCGGCTGTCCTTCACGCTGGCCGACCGGCGTGCGGTGAGCGAGGGCATCCCACGGCTGGCGGCGCTGCTGAAGGGGTGAGCCGGCGCCGGGGACCCCTATGCCGCCACGTTCAGGAGCTGCCTGAGATTGGAAAGCCTGACGCGCGCCAACTCGCGTAGCGATTTCTGGGACCCTTCCTCGCCGGTTTCGACAACGAAGACCAAGGTCTTGAAGTCGAGCATGAACTCGTCGATGGCTGCGGCGACCTCTTGCGATTTGCCCTTGAACCGGCGCAGCAAGGCGTTCGCTTCGCCGATGTCATCGCCGCCGGCGCTATCGAGCAGCGCTTCAAGCCTCTGAAAACTGTCCAATTCAAGTCCTCCCGACCGCGGCACAAAACTCGGTCGGCAGTGGAAGGTTCCAGTGGGACGTGGTCCCGCGAAAAGAAATCGCCGCCACCGTTCGAATTCCGGGCATTTGAACGAGCCGCCGCCATTCTTTTGTTTCGGGTGGAACCTCTGTGGTCAATAAAAGTTGTCATTGCGTCTGATCCCCCGTCAGACATATGAAAGCTGGAAATCAGCTTTCCAAAAGCCCGCCGGAACCCCCCTCCCGGCGGGCTTTCGTTTGCAAGGTCCGGCGGCCGGCCTTGCAGGGGATGGTGCGTTGCGTTGCCGGATTGGTGGCCCGATGCTAACCGTGCAAATGGCGGCGGGAATCGGCAACGAGGCAACCCGCGCCAAAATTGCTCAATAGAACTCCCGAACTGAGATCCATTACCTTACCGTCGAGGACTATTTTTTATGCAAAATCCAACCAGGGCGATCTGTGCCGCCGCGCTTCTACTTGCGGTCGGAACCACGGGTCTGTCTATCATATCATCTGTTGCTTATATTTCATCTGCGCGGGCTCAGGAGGAATATCTTCCGACCGAGAAGGACTTTGTCGGCAAATGGAAACTCAGCGGCGGAGCCATCCGGCCACCGCGCGACATGACGGATGCGCCGACGGCGGAGCAGGAAGCGGCGGCCACCGAGTTCCAGCAGTCGCTGACGGCGTTTTACGGCGCGTTCGACTATCTCGAGATCACTGCGGACGGCCGCTACAATTTCCATCAGCCGGGCGATCCAACATCGGGGCCTTGCGTCTGGTGCGGAACCTGGTCCTTCAAAAAGAGCTCGCTATGGCTCGAGCTCGATACGGCGCCCAGGCTCGACATCTACGCCAAGGACGGCGATATGCAGATGACCTACACGGTCGAACCCGACGAAAAATCGAAATACGCCTGGCAGGTTTTCGGCTGGACGAAGACTGAGTAGACGGCGGCGCGGCGCGCTAGGAGCGTTGCACGGGGGGATGGGTTGATGACCTGTCTCGTCGTTCGGCTCGGTGGAGCATAGTTCGGGGTTGGCCGAAGCCTCCCAAGGTCGTCATCCACGGGCGGAGCAGCCGCGTAGCGGCGTCGCGAAGACCCGAGGATCCATGCCGCGACCTTGCTGACGGGTGCAACGGAGCAGAATTCTGGACCGAGGCAACGCTCCGGAGTCCCGGCATGGATCCTATGGTCTGCGCTGCGTCGCTGCGCTCCTTGCTCCGCCATAGGATGACGAAACGGTTGATGTCTGCGCCCATCGCGGAGGTATGCTGGAAGCGAATTTTTAAGACAGGCCTTAAGCGGCTTTGCATCAATCTCGTATTCTCGTATACGAGATTGATGCATGCAACCCGAGAAATCCATGAACCCATTGCCTGAAACCGTGCCGTTTTTCAGCCAGTGGGAGACGCCCGACATGACGCTGGACGTGCTGGCCGATGGCGCGGAGGCAGCACTCAGGCGCGATCCGCTGTGGCGGGGGTCCGGCGCGGCGAGCCTGGACGAATACGCGGTCTGGGCCGCCAACATCTGCGGCATGGCGTGCCTGAAAATGATCCTGGCGACGCGCGGCGAGGTCGTGCCGACGATCGAGCTGGCGAGGCGGTGCACTGGATATGGCGGTTATGTCGTCAGTGAAGGGTCGATCAAAGGCCTGATTTACGCGCCCTTCGTCACCTTCGTGCAGGCGGAATTCGGCCTGCAGGCGCAGGTGATGACCAATGTCGCGACTGCGGACATTCCGGCGATCATGCAGCGGTCGCGCTTCTTCATTGCTTCGGTCAGCAGCGCGATCCGCTGGCCCGAGCGCGAGCCGCCGTCGAAAGGCGGTCATTTGGTGCTGGTGACTGCGGCCTCGGATGACGGTGTCCGCTTTCACAACCCATCCGGCCATACCAGGGCCACACAAGAAAACGCAGTGTTGGCGCCAGCTGATTTCGACCGCTTCTTTGCCAATCGCGGCATTGCCGTCAGCATTTGATTTCGAGGGATTTTCGATGAAGGACAAGATCAGGGTTGCCATCCTCTATGGCGGGCGCTCGGCCGAGCATGACGTGTCGCGGCTGTCGGCGGCCAATGTGCTGAAGGCGATCGACCGGACGCGCTACGCGGTGGTGCCGATCGGCATTTCCAGGGATGGCAGATGGCTGCTGCAACCGTCGTTCGAGCCCGGCGGCGACGGGGCAGGGGCTGCGGTGTCGGAAGATGGCGTGGAGGTCGCCCTGTTGCCGGGCGGCAAGGGCCGGCTGGTGGCTGTCACCAGGGGTGGCGAACAGCTTGACCCGGTCGATGTCGTCTTTCCCGTGCTGCATGGGCCGTTCGGCGAGGACGGCTCGGTGCAAGGCTATGCCGAGGTTGCCGATGTCGCTTATGTCGGCTGCGGCATCCTGGCTTCGGCCGCCGCCATGGACAAGGATGCCGCCAAGCGGTTGCTGCGCGAGGCCGGGCTTGCAGTTGCCCGCTCCGTCACCTTGCGGCGCGGCGAGCTCGTTGCGTTCGAGGATATCGCGGCACGGCTCGGCCTGCCGGTCTTCGTCAAGCCGGCGCGCCAGGGCTCGTCCTTTGGGGTAAGCAAGGTGGCCGACAGCGCCGGCTTCGCCGCAGCCGTCGCGGCGGCGTTCCGGCACGACAGCAAGCTGCTGGTGGAAGAATTCGTCGCCGGTCGCGAGATCGAGTGTTCGGTGCTGGAGCGGGCCGACGGCTCGTTGACGGTGTCGCCGCCCGGCGAGATCATCCCGGCCGACAAGCATGGCTTCTACACCTACGAAGCGAAGTATTTCGACGCCGACGGCGCGGTGGTGAAGGTGCCCGCCGACGTCCCGGCTGATGTCGTTGCCAGGACGGCGGAGATGGCGCGCCAAGCTTTCCGGGCGCTCGGCTGCGAGGCGATGGCGCGCGTCGACTTCTTCCTGCGCGCCGACGGTTCGCTGCTGGTCAACGAGGTCAACACGCTGCCCGGCTTCACCGACATTTCGATGTACGCCAAGGCGCTGGCGGCGATCGGCATTGGTTACAGCCAGGTCATCGACGCGCTGATCGAGCATGCGCTGGCGAGATATGGGGCGCGGTGATCCGCTCCGTGCCGCGTCATGCCAGGGTTTCCGCAGCCCTGGAACGCGGATCCGCATGAGCGGATTAAGTCATTTCTCTCCATTACCCCGGGTCGTGGAACATACCGCCGCGTCCGAAATTGAAGGGTAACCGGCTAGTCGTCGGCCAAGGTTGCACGCCGGCTCAATATATCAGACCATGGCCGCCGGCAGGGGGAGAGATCAAAGAGTGGCCAATCGTCGAAATGGGACGGCGTCTGCGGCGCATGGGCTGGACGACATTCTTGCGGCCGCAGCACCCCACCCGCGAACCTCGTTGCCCAATGTAGCGACCACCGTCACGACGGTGGCGGCGCTCTATTTCGGGCGCGAGGTGTTCCTGCCGATCGCCATCGCGCTGCTTTTGACCTTCGCGCTGGCGCCGCTGGTCTCGGCGCTCAAACGGGTCGGCATTCCCCGCATCGCCGCCGTCATCGCCAGTGTGCTGGGCGCCTTCGCGGCCCTTGCCCTGTTCAGCTTCATCGTCGCCACGCAGGTCAGCGAACTGGCGCAGAATATCCCGGTCTACCAGACCAACATCCTGGCCAAGATCCGCTCGCTCAAGGAAACCGGCGTCGGCGGCGGGATCATCGCCAGATTGAGCAAAGTGGTCGAGCGTGTCGGCCAGGAGATCGACAAGCAGGACGCCACGCTGCCGGCCGCCACGCCGGACAAGCCGCGCGAGCCGGTTCCGGTCGAGATCGTTGCGCGTGAAAGGCCGCTCCAAGTCCTGCAGAACATCGTCGGGCCGCTGCTCAGCCCGCTCGGGTCGGCGGGGCTGATCATCGTCGTCGTCATCTTCATGCTGCTCGAGCGCGAGGATCTGCGCGACCGCTTCATCCGGCTTGTCGGCTATGGCGACCTTCACCGCACCACCGAGGCCCTTCGTGATGCGGGAAAAAGGGTCGGCCGCTATCTCTTGATGCAGATGGTGGTCAACATCGTCTACGCCATACCGATTGCGATCGGGCTGTGGATCCTCGGCATTCCCAACGCCTTGCTGTGGGGGCTGCTGGCGCTGGCGCTGCGTTTCGTTCCCTATATCGGCCCGGTCATCGGTGCGCTGCTGCCGTTGTTCCTGGCGCTGGCCGTGGCGCCCGGCTGGGAGCTCGTCGCGTGGACGGCCGCCTTGTTCGTGGTGATGGAGCTGGTCACCGGCAATGTCGTCGAACCCTGGCTTTACGGGTCGCGAACCGGACTGTCGCCGCTGGCGATCATCGTCGCGGCGATCTTCTGGACATGGCTGTGGGGGCCGCTCGGGCTGGTGCTGTCGACGCCGCTCACCGTCTGCCTGGTGGTGCTGGGCAGGCACGTGCCGCAGTTCGAATTCCTCGACGTGCTGTTCGGCAACGAGCCGGTGCTGGAACCGCATGCGCGCCTCTATCAGCGGCTGTTGGCCGGCGACCCGGAAGAAGCCACCGATCACGCCGAGGAGATGCTCGAGGAAAAATATCTGGTCGACTTCTACGACAAGGTTGCCATTCCCGCCTTGCTGCTGGGCGAACGCGACCGGGTGCGCGGCGTCATGGGCGACCTGCAGCGGCGGCAAGTGGCGGCCAGCGCGCTGACGCTGGTGGCCAATCTCGACGACGATGCGAAAGAGGAAGCGGCTGAGGAAGATGCCCCGCACATCGCAGGGGAAACCGGGGAGGCGGGCGAGCCCGGCGATGCCGCCGGCGAGGATGCGGCCGACCTGCCCGACGGCACTGGCCTATCGGTGCTTTGCGCCGGCGGGCGAGGGGAACTCGACGATGCCGCCGCCGCCATGCTGGCGCAGGTGCTGGAAGTCCAGGGCGCGACCGCGTCGAAGGCGGGCTTTGCCGACATGGAGCCGTCAAGCATCCGCGGCCTCGATCTCGAAACCATCGACACCGTGGTGGTCGGCTTCCTCAACCGCGATTCCGTCAAGCACGCCCGCTTCCTGGTGCGCCGGCTGAAGCGGGCGAAGGCGGCACTGCGGGTAGGCATCGTGTTCTGGTCGGAAACCGGCAACAACGACAAGGAAGCGGCCGCCAAGCTCGCCCAGGACATCAACGCGGATTTCGTCGCGCACGGCATGGTCGACGCCGTGACAGGCGCGCTGTCGAACGAGCCGGCGGTGGCGCTGAAGCTGGTTGCCAAGCGCCGCGCAAGACGGCAAAGGGCGGCACCGAGGAAGGTTGCGGCGGCGGCGGGCTAGGGGCGAAAGCCGAGCGCTCAGAACGACCGCGTTTGGCCCGAAGCCGACTTGCAGATTGGTCCGCGCCGCATCTCAGTCATTAAAGTTGGCTGTGCCCCTGCCTAGAAGCGGACATTGCCGGCGCCCGCGCTGGCCGTCGCGGGTGCGCCAATTCCAGTTATTCGTAGCCATTCTCCAGACCTGACATTTGGCAACCCAGCGGGTCAGAATTTGAACCGTTACTCTGCAGCCATCGCTAGTCTCGGTTCCGGTTCCTCCGTCGAAACCCCCTGGACCTCATCCGCAGTCGGCTTGATCCGGAACCACGCGGTGTAGAGCGCGGGAAGGAAGAGCAGGATCAACACCGTGCCAGCCGCCGTTCCGCCGATCAGCGTATAGGCCATTGATCCCCAAAAGACGGAGTGCGTGAGGGGGATGAAGGCCAGCACGGCGGCAAGTGCGGTCAAAATGACGGGCCGTGTGCGTTGCACCGTGGCCTCGATGACAGCGTGATAGTCGTCAATGCCGGCAGCGCGGTTCTCCTTGATCTGTTCGGTCAGGATCAGCGTATTGCGCATCAGGATGCCGGCCAGTCCAATCATGCCCAGAATGGCGTTGAGGCGCTCGAACTCTCCGCCACCGCGACTTATCCCCCTGTCTCCATAAGCCGGAACACTTCTAACCTTGAAACCAGCGATGCGCTTCTTGAGCCAGTCTGTCAGGGGCCTCGAGCGCCACAAAATGGCCTACGCCTTCAAGCAAGACTTCTTGGTGCTCCGCCATAAAATAATTCTCTTGGCCGCGTCGAGACTCAAGATTGATGCATCCGTCCTCAACGCCATGCACATACAACAGCGGCGTATGAATCTTGTTGGCCGCCCGCAGTTGCTTGAGGGCTGGCAACGGCGGCCAGAATATCGCGCGGTAATACGTTACCGGCTTTGGCATACTTTGAGAGAGGCATTCTTTAATAGTGTTCCATTGCGACGCAGAGAGCGCATAGCCAGGAGACCAAGTCCTCCACAGCTTTTCTATGAGGGAGAAGTTATTCCTTTCCACGAAGTAATCAGCGAGTGGGCCCAGCTGGAAGAATAAGATATACCAGCTCTTTTTAAGCTGACTTGGCTTTGTCACGATGTTCTTAAAGAAAACTGTCGGATGCGGCACAGAGGCGGTCACCGCTCGCAAGAATAGCTGCGGATACTGCGACAGCGCCAAGTAGGCAAGGGCCGCGCCCCAATCGTGCGCGACGATAAAGACCTTTTTGTTTGGAGAGATTGCTTCAATCAGACTCTTAATATCTTTGACGAGCTGTTCGGTTGTGATGGGGCCATCCAACGTGGAAGGCGCGTAACCTCGTAACCAAGGTGCGATCACTCGATAACCCAAAGAGGAGAGCTTGGTCGCGAAGTCGCTGAAGCTATGCGGCGTATCTGGGAAGCCGTGCAGACAAAAGACGATGGGGGCACCCTCTTCACCCCAACTCAAATAAGCGAAGCGCCCCTCTGAACAAGTAACAAATTGAGCCATTGAGAGTTTGGTCCTTTTAATTAGGCCGAAAGGATGCACTGATGGCAGATGCCGCAAGGCGTGCGAGGCAGCGCTCAAAATCGTCAGCACTCCCGTTATGTCCCGCCGTCAGCTACGCGCATCGACAAAGCAAATCCGTCAGTCGCCCGTGCAGAGAAACGAGGCTCGATAACTGTGCCTACTCGGCAGCCATTGCTAGTCGCGGTTCCGGTTCCTCCGTCGAAACCTCCTGGATCTCATCCGCGGTAGGCTTGATCCGGAACCATGCGGTGTAGAGCGCGGGAAGGAAGAGCAGGATCAACACCGTGCCAGCCGCCGTTCCGCCGATCAGCGTATAGGCCATTGAACCCCAGAAGACGGAGTGCGTGAGGGGGATGAAGGCGAGCACGGCGGCAAGTGCGGTCAGGATGACGGGCCGTGTGCGTTGCACCGTGGCCTCGATGACGGCGTGATAGTCGTCAATGCCGGCACCGCGGTTCTCCTTGATCTGTTCGGTCAAGATCAGCGTGTTGCGCATCAGGATGCCGGCCAGTCCTATCATGCCCAGAATGGCGTTGAATCCGAAGGGCTGGTGGAAGGTGAGCAGCATCGGTACGACGCCGACAAGGCCAAGCGGCGCCGTCAGCATGACCATGAACATCGTCGAGAAGGATCGCACCTGCAGCATGATGACGATCAACATGGCGGCTATCATAGCCGGGAAGACCTTGCCTAGCGCGGTGTTGGCCTTTTCAGCCTCCTCGATCGATCCGCCCATTTCGATACGATAGCCGACCGGAAGGGACGCGATCAGCGGCTGAAGGGCCTTCATGATCTGCTTGGAGACCTCCGGAGGCTGGCTCGCCTCATTGATGTCCGCGCGGATCGTGACAACGGGCGTGCGGTCACGGCGCTTCAGGATTGGCTCCTCCTGACGGATTTCCGAATGCCCGATCTGGTCGAGCGGAATCGAGCGGCCGTCTCGGCTCACGAGTGAGAAATCCGCCAGACGCGCCGGATCCAACCGCTCGCCGCCAGCGCTGCGTGCCACGATGGGGACATTGCGGATGTCCTCGCGGACCTGCGTAACGGGGATGCCGGTGAGGAGGAATTGTAGTTGCTGGGCGACCTCCGCCGGCGACAGGCCGATGAGGTTCAGTCGATCCTGATCCGGCACAAAGCGAAGCACGGGCGTGCGATTGCCCCAGTCGCGGTTGGCCTGTCGTACGTCCGGGACGCCCCGCATGATGTCGAGGGCCTTTTCGGAAATGCTGTAGAGTTGCGTGGAATCGGGTCCCTTGACCCGGAACTCGACCGGGAACGGCGTGTAGGGGCCGAACACGAGCTGTGTAACGCGGACATACGCCTCGGGTGCAAGCCCCTGCGCTACCGCCTCCCGGAGCCTGTGTTTCAACGCCTCACGCGCCTCGGCGTCGGGGGTCAGCACGACGATCTTGGCGAAGGCAGGATCGGGCAGTTCCGGAGCCATCGCAAAGAAGAAGCGCGGAGCGCCCTGACCGACATAGCTCGTGACGATCTTGGCCTCGGGCTGTCTGTCCAGCCAATTTTCGAGCTTCTCCACCGCAGCGGTCGTTGTCTCGATGCTACCACCTTCCGGCAGGCGAACCTCCACCAACACTTCGGGGCGGTCGGACGTCGGGAAGAACTGCTGTTTGACGCCGGCCATACCGACGACGGAAAGCGCGAAGGCGATGCCAACGATACCGCAGGTTACGAACTTATGGCGCACGGCAAACGTGATGGCCCGCCGCAAACGTCGATAGTTGCGCGTGTCGTAAATAGCGTGGTGACCGCCTTCGACCGGTTTGATCGCGGGCAGCATCTTGACGCCGAGATAGGGCGTAAAGACCACCGCCACGATCCAGGAGACGATGAGGGCGAACCCCACGACCCAGAAGATGTTGCCGGCGTATTCGCCAGCCGTCGAGCGCGCAAAACCCACTGGCAGGAAGCCGGCGATCGTCACCAGCGTTCCCGATAGCATCGGTGCCGCTGTGTGGCTCCATGCATAGGCCGCCGCCTTGACGCGGTCCATGCCCTCTTCCATCTTCACCACCATCACCTCGATGGCGATGATGGCGTCGTCCACGAGAAGACCAAGCGCCAGGATGAGGGCGCCGAGCGTGATGCGGTCGAAGAACCGGCCTGTTTCCAGCATGATGAGGAACACGACGGCGAGCGTCAAAGGGACGGCAGCCGCCACGACGATGCCGACGCGCCAGCCCATGCTGATCAGGCTGATCAGCAGCACGACGCCGAGCGCCATGGCGAACTTCAACATGAATTCGTCGACCGCCGAGGTGATGTTGACGGCCTGGTCGCTTACCTTGTCGAGCGTCACGCCGAGCGGCAGCGTCTGTGTGATCGCGGCAGTCCTGTCCTCGAGGGCCTTGCCCAGCGCGCGACCATCCCAGCCCTCCTGCATAACCGCCGCGAGCATGATGGTGGGCTCGCCCTGGCGTCGGATGAGGTATGTCGGAGGGTCCTCATAGCCGCGGCTGACTTCGGCGATGTCGGAGAGCTTCAGCGTCCGCCCCCCAGCGACAATCGGCGTGTCGGCGATCGCCTGAACGCCGTCGACCCGAATGAAGAGGCGCGGCCCCATTGTGTCGATGGAGCCTGCGGGCGTGACCGTGTTCTGCCGCTGCAAGGCAGCGACGATATCCTGTGCCGACACGCCGAGGGTTGCCAGCTTGGCATAGGAAAACGCCACGAATATCTGTTCGGGACGTTCACCAAGGATGTTGATCTTCTTGACGCCGGGCACGTGCAGCAGGTCCTGGCGGATCACCTCCGCCTCCCTCGCCAGTTCCCGCATCGGCATGCCTTTGGCCTTCAGCGCATAAAGGGCGAAGCTGACATCCGAATATTCGTCGTTCACGAACGGACCGAAGACTCCGGGCGGCAGGTTGCGGGCTTCATCCCCGAGCTTCTTGCGGGCCTGGTAGAACTCCTCCTGCACGGCGGATGACGGTGTGCTGTCCTTCAGCGTGACCGTCATATACGCATAACCTGGCCGTGTGGTCGTCTCCACCCGGTCGTACCAGGTCAGTTCCTGAAGCCGCTCTCCAACGGCTCAGCGACGAGGTCCTGCATCTCTCGCGCCGTCGCGCCCGGCCACGCCGTCGTGACCGTCATGGTCTTGATGGTGAAGCTGGGGTCCTCCGCTCGGCCGAGCATGAAGAAGGCGTAGGCGCCGGCAGCCACCAGCAGAAGGATAAAGAACAGGGTGACGGCGCGTTCGCGAACGGCGATCGCGGAAAGATTGAAGTTCATCAGTTGCTCCCGCTTTCGGATTCAGTCCTAACGAGAGCGCCTTCCTGAAGGAGGTGGGCGCCGAGCGACACAATGGGAACGTTGGAGTTCAATCCGGAGATCACGGCGGTTTCGCTGGTAACACGAACAAGCTGGACGGGCTGAAAGTGTACGGTTGAGGTGGCGCTATCCAACACCCAAACGCCGGTCTTGCGGCCGTCATCAAGCACGGCTCCCAGTGGCACCTGAACCTCCGGCTGTTTCACCTGGCTTGCGAGCCGAATGGTTACCGTCGCGCCAAGCGGTGCCGTGGCAGCCTCGCCGTCTAGCACATAGCGCGCCTCATACGTGCGGGTCTGGGCATCGGCGGAGTCCGACAGCTGCCGCAGATGTGCTGAATAGCGGCGCTCATCGCCACCATACACGCTGGCCTCGGCTACCGAGCCTATCGCCGGCCGGATCGTTTCGGGAAGCGCGACGACCGCTTCGCGCGGGCCGGCCTTGGCGGTCCGGATCACTGGCTGGCCGGCAGCGATGACCTGCCCCGGCTCGCCTAGCGTTTCTACCACCGTTCCATCCGCGTCCGCCAACAGGACTGCATAGGCCGCTTCGTTCTCAGCGACCCGTGCGTCGGCTTCGGCGGCGGCAAGTTGCGCTTGGGCTGTATCCATCGCAGCCTTCGCCTGCTCGTAGCGCTGCGGTGTAACCCATCCACTGCCAAGCAAACTGGCGTATCGCCGTTCATCCGGCTGTGTCTGAGCGACTGTCGCACGCGCTACCGTAACGGCATTGCGTTTCGCCGAAAGCGCAAGGCGCAGATCGGTATCGTCAATCCGCATCAGCGGCTGACCGGCTTTGACCTCCTGACCGACGTCCACCAATCGTTCCACGATCTTGCCCGGAACGCGAAAGCCGAGATTGTTCTGCACCCTCGCCGCGATGATGCCGGTGAAGCCGCGCTCTGATCCGGTCACCGGCGCTGCCGACACAAGTCTGACGAAAGGCGCTTCCTGCCTTGGGTCGGTCACCAGAGGGGCTTCCTGCGCAGGAGTAGCAAACGTGGCGAATGCCGCCGCCCATGACATCGCCGTCAGGGTCGATCCCAATACGATAACGGTTCTCTTTTTCACGCTCGTCGCCTCATATCCAAAATAGATTGCGTTCGTGCTCTATATCGATTATAGATTACGAACGCAATCAAAAAAGGAGATCGATGATGCGCGTGAGCCGAATTCAAGCCGCAGAAAACCGCGAGACCGTGATCAATGTGGCAAGCCGCCTGTTTCGCGAGCGCGGCTTTGACGGCATCGGCCTCAAGGATCTGATGAAGGGTGCCGGACTGACACAGGGCGCCTTTTACAAGCAATTCGAGTCAAAAGAGGACTTGGCAGCTCAAGCGTCCAGGCGGGCTATGGAGAGCGCCACCGACCGATGGTCGGCGGCAACTGCTGCAAGCCCTGAGCATCCGCTCGAAGCAGTGATCTCCTTCTATCTCAGCATGGGCCATCGCGGAGAAAGGATGGACGGATGCCCGATCGTGGCACTCGGTTCGGATGCCGCCAGGCAGGGCCAGGACGTGAAAGCGTCGTTCGAAACCGGCGTCAAGGAGCATCTCGAGATCCTCGGCCGTTTCATTGCCGAGACCAATGGCGAGGAAACCGAAGGCAAGGCCATGGCCATTCTCTCGACGATGGTCGGCGCGGTGCTCCTCTCGCGCGTCGTCAACGATCCCGACCTCGCACAGGCTTTTCTGGATGCGGCGACCGATCAGGTTCGCGAAGCAGCCGGCGCTTGAACGGCGTGCGCAGTGCTGGCGCCGCACTCAACTTGATAGGAAAATAAATGCGACGGATTGTTGTCACAGGCATGGGAGCGGTCACGCCCCTTGCCGCCAATGTCGAAGCGTCCTGGTCGCGTCTGCTGGCCGGCCATTCGGGCATCCGTAGGCTTCCTGACGATGTGGTGGGAGACCTGCCGGCGAAGATTGGCGGCGTGGTTCCCTCCTTGCAAGAAGACCCCGACGCTGGCTTCGATCCTGATGGCATCCTGTCCGCGAAGGATCAGCGCAAGGTCGACCGGTTCATTCTCTTTGCGCTGGCGGCGGCGGAAGAGGCGCTTGCGCAGGCGAAATGGAAGCCTGCCCTGGAAACGGATCGCCTGCGTACAGCCACGATCATCGCTTCAGGGGTCGGCGGGTTCCCAGCCATCACCGAGGCCGTGCGCACGGTCGACACGCGCGGTGTGCGCCGCCTGTCGCCCTTTACGGTTCCGTCCTTCCTGGTGAACCTCGCGGCGGGCCACATCTCAATCCGGCATGGCTTCAAGGGGCCGCTCGGCGCGCCGGTGACGGCGTGCGCGGCCGGCATCCAGGCGATCGGCGACGCGGCCCGTCTTATCCGCGCGAACGAGGCTGATATTGCCGTGTGCGGGGGCACGGAAGCGTGCATGAACATCGTCAGTCTCGGTGGGTTTGCCGCCGCACGCTCCCTTTCAACCGGCTTCAATTGGGCGCCGGCTCAAGCCTCGCGTCCCTTCGACGTATCGAGGGACGGCTTCGTCATGGGCGAAGGAGCCGGTGTGCTGGTCATCGAGGCGTTGAGCCACGCGTTGGCACGCGGCGCAACACCGCTCGCCGAGCTAGTCGGCTACGGCACGACGGCGGATGCCCACCACGTCACCTCTGGGCCTGAGGACGGCGGCGGTGCGCGCCGGGCCATGGAGATCGCGATTGCGCAAGCGGGGATTTCGCCGCACGAAGTTCGTCATCTCAATGCGCATGCGACCTCCACGCCAGTCGGCGACCTGGGCGAGATCGAAGCGATCAAGAGCCTATTCGGCCGCGATTTCGCGATAGCCGTCAGCGCAACAAAATCGGCGACCGGACACCTGCTGGGCGCGGCCGGCGGGCTTGGAGCCATCTTCGCGATCCTGGCGCTCAGGGATCAGGTGGCGCCGCCGACGCTCAATCTGAGCGCTCCCGATCCGGCCGCCGACGGCATTGACTTCGTCGCAAACGAGCCCCGGCCAATGGAGATGGAATACGCGATCTCCAATGGCTTCGGCTTTGGCGGCGTGAATGCCAGCGCCTTGTTCAGGCGCTGGACCGCCCCGGCGGCGCGACACGAGGGCCAGGGGCGCTCATGATTGGCACCCTTCACACCGACCTTTCATGCTTCTCCAACTCCGATCCAACACAGAGAAAGATATGATTTCCATGACCAAGACCAATCCTGGCGTCGCTCTCGTGACAGGGGCATCTTCCGGCATCGGGCGGGCTACCGCCGAAGCCTTGCTAAGCGCTGGCTTTCGCGTATTCGGAACCAGCCGTCGTGGAGCCTCCAAACAATCCGACGGCGTTACCATGCTGACCTGCGACGTGACCGACGACGCGTCCGTTGCGAAAATGGTCGATGACGTTCTGGCCAAGGCCGGGCGCATCGACCTGCTTGTCAACAATGCCGGCATGGGTCTGTTTGGCGGCGCGGAGGAGTCCTCGACCGCCCAGGCCCAGGCGCTGTTCGACGTGAACGTCTTCGGCGTTTTCCGCGTGACCAACGCGGTGTTGCCGGCAATGCGACGCCAAGGAAAGGGCAGAATCGTCAATTTGAGTTCGGTACAGGGGTTCATCCCCGCTCCCTATTTCGCGCTTTACGCGTCAACCAAACATGCCATCGAGGGCTATTCCGAATCGCTCGATCACGAATTGCGCTCGTTCGGCATTCGCGTTTCGTTGGTTGAGCCCGCCTATACCCGTACGTCATTCGAGGACAATCTCGCCGCCCCCGACCAGTTGCTCGATATCTACGACTCCGCGCGCGCCGGCATGACCTTAGCCGTACGGAAATCGATGGAAAAAGGCGATGAGCCGGAAGTGGTAGCCAAGACCGTTTTGGCCGCTGCGATCGATCCCGCTCCCAAGAAACGCTATGCGGCGGGAAAAATGGCACGCCAGGTCAGTTTGCTGCGCCGCTTCGTCCCTGCGTCCGCCTTCGACAAAAGCCTGCGAAAGCAGCTCGGGCTGCCAGTTTGACGTCAGCATCCACGACATCCAACAGCCGCAATCGCGACGCCCTTCTCAAGGAATTTATGACGGCGGGTGGCAAGCTCAGCCACCAAGAAACCGTCGCTCGCAATCGGTCGGTGACTGGGTGACGAGCAAAGCCTAGTGTTGACGAACGATGGACGGATATCTCCATCATTGCGATCAGCTTCGATGCATGTAGGGCATCTGAAAGTCTGTTTTTCACTGTCCCAGCCTCAAAGCCGCAAGTCTCCTCCCGGCCAGATCGAGACGTCGAGAGCTTTGCGGCAACGCGCCCGCTCTCGGCACTCACTGTGCGTTGCGGTGAATGGAACGAATCGGCGCGTCTACCGATCCACCATCGCCATCCCACGCTCGCCATAGCGTGGGCCGGCGATTTTCCCTGGCACCAGCGCCTCATCCAGCGCGGCCATTTCGGCGGCGTCGAGTTTCAGCGACGCCGCCGCGACATTCTCCTCCAGATATTGTCTCCGCTTGGTGCCGGGGATCGGCACGATGTCGAAGTCGCTGCCTTTGCCGAGCAGCCAGGTCGGATCAATCTGGCCTGGCTTGTCGCCCAGGGCGGTTGCGACGACGTGCACCGGGAGCGGTCGATCTTCAGGACACGGCAACGGCGAACCAGGCTCGTAAGGCGTTCATGGACGCCAAAAACCAATTGCGAAGCTCAGGCGATATAGCTTACAACTGATTGCATAACGCAATCGGATTTCGTACGGATACGGCGCGAGGAAAGGGAGCGAGCATGGCAAGGCTTGTGTTCGGAATGAACCAGTCGCTGGACGGTTACGTCGACCATACGGGATTCGCGCCAGGCCCCGTGCTCTTCCGCCACTTCATTGAGGAGGCCGAACGGCAGGCGGGCAGTGTGTACGGTCGGCAAATTTACGAGATCATGCGTTACTGGGACGATGATCGTCCCGAATGGAATGCGGATGAGCACGCCTTCGCGGCGGCGTGGCGCAAGCAGCCGAAATGGGTCGTCTCGCGCACGTTGAAATCGGTCGGCCCCAACGCGCGGCTTGTCGAGGGTGATCTCGAGAGCGCGATCCGTGCGCTCAAGGCCGAGCGAGAAGGGGAGATCGAAGTAGCTGGCCCGGGCCTGGCGCAAAGCCTTACCGAACTTGGCCTGATCGACGAGTATCGGATCTATCTGCACCCCGTCGTGCTTGGTGGCGGCAAGCCATATTTCGCCGGGCCCCGGCCGCCGCTCCGCCTCATGGCTCATGATCGGATGGACGGGGATGTGATCAGGTTGACCTACATTCCCGCCTGATCCCGCGACTGGCCGGCGGGGCCGGATGTCCGGGACATAGGAAAACCCTACCGATCCACCATCGCCATCCCACGCTCGCCATAGCGTGGGCCGGCGATCTTCCCTGGCGCCAGCGCCTCGTCCAGCGCGGCCATCTCTGCTGCATCGAGCTTGATCGCCGCCGCGGCGATGTTCTCCTCCAGATATTGTCGCCGCTTGGTGCCGGGGATCGGCACGATGTCGATGCCGAAATCGCTGCCTTTGCCGAGCAGCCAGGCCAGCGCGATCTGGCCTGGCTTGACGCCCTTGGCCGTTGCGATGTCGCGGACCTTGGCGGCCGCTTCGACATTGGCGTCGTAGTTTTCGCCCTGATAGCGCGGGTCGTTGCGGCGGTAGTCGCTCTCGGGATAATCCTCGGCCCGCTTGACGTCGCCGGTGAGAAAGCCGCGGCCGAGCGGCGAGAACGGCACCAGGCCGATGCCGAGTTTTTGGAGCAGCGGGATGATCTCGGGCTCCAGATTGCGCTCCCACAGCGAATATTCGCTCTGCACCGCTGAGACCGGAAAGACGGCATGCGCCCGGCTTATGTTGGCGGCACCTGCCTCCGACAGGCCGAAGAAGCGCACCTTGCCCTCGGCGACAAGCCTGCCGACCGCGCCGGCGACATCCTCCATCGGCACATCAGGGTCAACGCGGTGCTGGTAGAGCAGGTCGATATGGTCAGTGGCGAGCCGGCCGAGCGAGGCTTCGACAACCTCGCGAATATGGTGCGGCCGGCTGTCGACCCCGACCTGCTTGTCGTCTTCGATGCGGAAGCCGAATTTGGTGGCAATGGTCACCTGGTCGCGCTTGCCCTTCAATGCCCGGCCGAGCAGCGCTTCGTTGGTGTACGGACCGTACACCTCGGCGGTGTCGAGGAAGGTGCAGCCAAGCTCGATGGCGCGATGCAGGGTGGAGATGGATTCAGCCTCGTCGGCGGGACCGTAGGACTGGCTCATGCCCATGCAGCCGAGACCGATGGCCGAGACCTGTAGTCCCTGGCTGCCGAGTTTGCGTGTGGCGAGGGTCATGGCTGCGGTGCTCCGGTTGAGATTCTGCAGCACCATATAGAGCGCGCGCTCGATTCCCAAAGGTGTTCGGCGCTGTCTCAATCGACTGTGATCGAGGGCGCGAGGGCCCCGCGCCGTCCAGGCCGGGAAGCGATCCGGCGTTCATTCGCACGATGGAGGCGGCGTGACGCTGGAGGGCCGTCAGGTCGACATTATTGGATTGAGGTCGGCTGCGAAAAAATGACGGGACTGATCGCTGGTTCTTCACCATCGACAATGTCGTTTCCCGACAGCGCCAAGCCATTGCCCAAGGCGTCGAATTCAATTGCCGCGCCAATCAGTTGGGCTGCCTGGAGCACCAGATATTCAATGTCCTCGAGGGCGACGTTCTCGGCCAGATTCCTGACCCTGACCTGTTCGGCCGTCGCCGAGATGTTGACGATGCCAGCGGTGGCGAATGCGCTCTGGACCGCTGAATGGACGTCGTCGCGCAGACGCGTGGAGTATTCGTACCGCATCGAAACCTCCCAAAGAGAACGGTTTTCTGTTGAGCTTGGAGCATGCGCTCGACGTGCTGGCCTGGCAAGTGAAATTCTCATGATATCTGAATAAAATCAATTAGTTAGAATAGTTACAGGAATGTGCATCCGGCGTCTGATGCGCATCATGAGTTTGATGTGTGGAGCGCTCGCTGGCCGGTCTTGACGCATAATGAGAGCTATCCTAATTATAAGCCGAATGAGTTAGATACTAACTCACAGTATTTTTAGTCCTGAGCGAGGAGCGCGCACATGGCTGAACTGGAACGCCCGGAACGGCTGCAGATCATGCTCACGACGGACGAATTGGCGGCCCTGGAAAACTGGCGCTTCGAAAAGCGCATGCCAAGCCGCTCGGCCGCGGTCAGGGAGTTGTTGCGGCGCGGCCTGGCCTCGGATGGGTTCCTGATGGCCGAGCAGGGCGTCAAGTCGCAGGAGTTCGGTGTGCTGCCTGACGGTGAAGGCAAGACGACCGATCGGCCTTCGGAGTGAAGCCCGCGTGGGCCGTGATACGCGGCCTGTGCGAATTGCGCCGGGCGGAGATTGCCTTGATCCGCTTGCGCGCTACCTCATGCGAATGAGCGACATCGTGCCGGCGACAGCTGACATTGCAACAAGCAACCCAAAACAGAGCGCGACCGCCGACGCACGCCTCGCGGCCATCGTCGATTCCTCCTTCGATGCCATCATCAGCAAGGACCTGAACAGCATCATCACCAGCTGGAACCTGGCTGCCGAACGCATGTTCGGCTACAGCGCCGAGGAAGCGGTCGGCCAGTCGATCCTCATGCTTATCCCCGATCACCTCAAGAGCGAGGAGACCGAGATCATCGGCAAGGTTCGCGGCGGCCACCGTGTGGCGAGCTATGAGACGACACGAAAGCGCAAGGACGGAACGCCTATTTCCGTCTCGCTGACGGTTTCGCCGATCAAGAACGCCCATGGCGAGATCGTCGGCGCTTCGAAGATCGCCCGCGATATCTCCGCCGCCAAGGAGAGCGAGCGCCGCATCAGGCTCTTGATGCGAGAGGTCAACCATCGCGTCAAGAACCAGTTCGCGGTCATCCTGTCGATGGTCCGGGAGACGAGCAAGCGCTCAAGCGATCCGCGCGAATTCGAGGAACTGATCCGTGCCCGCATCATGGCGCTGTCGCGTTCGCACGATCTGCTTGTCACCTCGGAATGGGCCGGCGCCAGCCTGTTCGACCTGATCCAGGAACATTTGAAGCCGTTCGGCCGTGAGGAGCAGATCCTGCTTTCCGGCCCGGTCCTGACGCTGCAGTCGAATGCGGTGCAGAACCTCGGCATGGCTTTCCACGAACTTGGCACCAACTCGTCCAAATATGGTGCGCTGGGCAGCGAAGACGGCCGGGTCGAGATCACCTGGACAATCGAGTCCGGCGCCCAGGGTTCCGGTGGCCAGGGCTCGTGCGTTTCGGGCGGGCGTGAATTCCAACTGCTCTGGACCGAAACATCCACGCCCCGCCTCAGCGAAAGCAGCGACGACAGCGTGCGCAAAGGGTTCGGCACCGTCGTCCTGCAGCGTGTGGCGCCGCAGTCGCTGGGCGGCTTGGCCGAACTGGAGCGCTCGCCCGGACATCTCAGCTGGCGCCTCAGCGCGCCGCTGGCTTCGATCATCGTGCCGCAAGCCGGCGTCGAAGACGACGATGGCGCCTCCGCGCTGGGCTTCGGCATCTAGCCTCTTCAGAGAATATTGGACGTCACCTCGACGATGATGGCGGCGCCTTCCAACGTGCCGTCGGGGACATGCACGACACGTGAAACCCGGAGATCCTGCGGACTTCCGTCGACCGACAGCGAAACGCTTTCGCCAATCCGCGGCACCGCCTGGAAAATGGCGTCGGTGGCGTCCGGCCGGTTGTCGATGGATATGCGGCAGTTGACGGTCATGAATATCTCCTGTGTGGCCATCCCCCGTCGTTCAACGCGGGGTCGATGAAATGGTTTCAGGAAGACCGGTTCAAAGCCCCGGGGCTGCTCGCGGGAAGGCTGCTTAGGTTCGAACCACGCTTCGCGCCTTCGAAGTTCGCGCAAAAGGGGTCGCGGCCCTCACACCACTGCTTAGGGAAGCGGCGCGCCGGGGCTCAACCGGCGTGGGGCGGCTGCCGGCTGACAATTACATGCGCATCTGCTAATATTCCTATAGCATGCAGATGCGGGGAGGCCGTCGATGACTGAAAAGCCGGCCACAACCTACGTCGTGAGCGTCTTTGAAAAGCCCAGCTGGCGTACGGTCTTGACCACGAAGGACAAAACCAAGGCCTTGGCGCTGGCGAAAGAGATCGGCGACAAGGTGCGTGTCGATGAGATCACGCCGAAGCCAAAGACGCGTTGAAGGCGCCGCCAAGAGTGCGCGCCGGAACCTCAGGCGGCGTTGAGAGTTAATTTTGCGGCAGGGGTTCCAACGCTCCGGCAAGTCCCGCGATCCCTAGGGGCGCCCGCCGCCGCCGTGAATGGGGCGGCGGGTCTCTGCCCGCCCGCAAAGCCTGATCACCTTATATTGCAATTGGATAAAATAACGGAACGTCCAATGGACGATACCGGAACCAAAGCGGTTACGTCAGACCTTTGTGGGAGGCACCCAAGACCTTGGTCCCAATAGGAAAAGCCCGCCACAGGAGCGACCCGCGGCGGGCTTTCTAAGTGGCTACATCCCTGGGGAATCGACCGCTTGTGGTTGTACTGTGAACCACATGATCGCCTTAGCCTATGGTGTGATCGCGGAAGCCGGGCTTAGGACTAGAGGTGGCATGACGATTTCCGGCAACTTTGTGGATGACGGACTCGTAAATCAATTGGCCGCCCTTTTGTCCCTTGTACCGGGCGGCTGGCTCGCTGAGATTTCGTTGGGGTTTTCTCGGCGGGCCTGTGGCGGGCTTCAGTCTTTGTGCAGGACGATATACCGGCTGCTCACGGCATCCGCCCCTTTGCCCCTCGTGACGACAACCGTCCTGTAGCCGGCAGGCATTGAACCCGTCGCGGACGGGTCGACCGAACGGCACCGCCCAACCATTTCCCCGTTGGGGGCGCTTGCGAGCCTGTCAGCCAACGCCACCTGGCACTCGTCGAGCGATGCAAAAATGGTGGGAGCCATAGCAATCGGCGTGCAGACGGATGGAGCGCCAGGGTTGCAAGAGAGCAGAACCATCACCGTGGAAGTTGCCAGATCCATTGTTGAAGCTCCATTCGGACGAGCTTCAACGCGCGATGGCCGATGTTTGTTGCACCGGGCTGACCGCCGGTGCCTGCAGGGGGCGGGGCTTAGCGAATGGCCGACGGGAACAGGAGTAATCGGGTTTTCAGGGGATGGGAGGAAATGGATATGCCAGACAAGATCAAAGACCCATTGCAGCCTGGCTTCCTGCGGCCCGACAGTCCCCGTTGGGGTGGGTTTGGTTGACCGTCGGGCCTAACCGGCTAGGGCAAGCCGGCTGGCGTGACCGTAACGTTAGCAAGTCTGCAACAAAACCCTGAGCGGCCGTTTTCCCCCGATTTGTGCCATTTCGGGACGGCGGTGTTGGCACTGCTTTTGCGTCTAACAACGTGCCGGTTGATCCCGGCCCTGATCGCGTACTCTGATCAGGTTGTAGGCTCGCCGGGCTTGAGGTTGTTGGGGTCTTCGTCCGGCGAGCTTGCCATCCACATGCTTCCTAGATGCGAAAAGCCCCGGCGCTGGGTGAGGCGCCGGGGCCTTTAGTCACATGTACGAGCTACATTCCATGTCCGCATATGATGGTGCGCTAATCTGCTCAACAAACGGTAAGTTCGGCATGCAACTTGAAGCTGATCGGCAGCGAAATCGCGACAGGAAGCCGATCGTCGAAGCACCAAACGGGGGACTTAGGACGGCGGCCCAGCGGCTTGGTTGCAAGAGGGACTGGCAGCGGAAAGCCGCTGGGCCTCGCCGGGCAGTGGCCTTGAGGACGGGCGCGCGTCCGGCTAGCTAATGTATACGCCTTTGCTAATATAATTGGGACTTATCAATATGAACGATGGAAGCAGCAAAAGGTGGAGCACAAGCCGGCCACAACCTACATCGTCAGCGTCTTCGGCAAGCCGCACTGGCGCACCATCCTGACCACCAAGGACCAGGCGGAGGCTGAAGCGCTCGGCTCGTTCGTCGCCCCGGACGAAATCCTTGAAGCCGCTGGTAGAGCGTTTCACCGTTTCATGGAAACGGCGAACCGCTCTAACTCCTTGTTTTGACGCAATTCCTGACGGAAAACCGCTCACACTTTTCCTGGAATTGCTCTAGTTGGGGTCGCCAGACCTGGAACCCCCGTGGGATCCACCGCCGTAGCTGTCGGAACGGCCACCACCGCCTGATTGGCCGAACCCAAAGACTTTACGGCGGGGAGGAGGTGGATGTGGTAATTGTCCTCCTCCTCCGCCACTGCCCAGACCGCCACTGCCCGGACTTGATCCACCCGATTTGGCAATCGCCCTGGAGTTCAGGCTTGTCCCGAGCAAAAGTGTTATAGCCGGCGGTGTCACCGCCGCGAAACGCCCCGCCTTCTTGAGGAAGTCGCGACGCGCTTGATCTTCCGAGATCTTGATCGACATTTCAGCAAACCCCCAGCATTAGCAAAGTCCATTTTACCATTCACAGTATCGGCTACAACGAGCCAATAGGCTTAGAGACGACTTAAAAAGAACTAGCGACGACCCGCATTGGCGCACGGTGCTGACCACCAGGGCCAAGCTGGCGCCTTATTGAATTAGATGGGCCGCCTGTCGCAGTATAAATGCGCTTGCGCTAATATATTCTCGCACGCTTCTCCCAAAAGCAGGGCAGAAGCAGAGGCGCTTGACAGGCGATGGTCCAGGACGGCGTTAGGGCGCGGATCGAAGAGTTCACGCCGAGGGTGAATGAAAATGGCCGGCGCCCAGTTGGGGTGGGCTTGGGATGACGCCGGCCAAGCGGACATCAGGTCCGCCGCAAGCAGATGCTAATATACCGAAGACGATCCCTGGCTATGGTGTGATCGCGGAAGCCGGGCTTAGGACTCGAGGTGGCATGACGATTTCCGGCCGACGATGGACTCGTAAATCAATTGGCCGCCCTTTTGTCCCTTGTACCCGGGCGGCTGGCTCGCTGAGATTTGGGGTTTTCTCGGCGGGCCTGTAGCGGGCTTCAGTCTTTGTGCGGGACGATATACCGACTGCTCACGGCATCAGCCCCTTTGCCGCGTGTGACGACAACCGTCCTATAGCCGGCAGGCAGTGAACCTGTTGCGGCCGGGTCGACCGAACGGCAGCGCCCTACCATTTCCCCATTGGGGGCGCTTGCGAGTCTGTCAGCCAATGCCAGCTGGCACTCGTCGAGCGATGCAAAAGAGGTGGGAGGCATATCGCTCGGCTTGCAGACGGATGGGGCGCCAGGGTTGCAAGAGAGCACAACCATCACCGCGGAAGTTGCCAGATCCATGTCTTGAAGCTCCATCTCGGACGAGCTTCAACGCGCTATGCCGGCGTTTGTTGCACCGGGCTGGCGGCCCACTGGCATCAGGGGCGGGGCCTTCTAAAGGCTGATGGGAACAAGAGGGGGAGCGCCGCGGTTTCTGAGGATGGAGGAAATGGATATGCCAGACAAGATCAAACACCCATTGCGGCCCGACCCGAAGGAGACACCTGTCCGTCGTCCCGACAAGGAAGCGTCGCCAGAACCCCGACACGTCGATCCGCCACCGCGAGACGTGAGAGAGGCACCGGCACCCAATCCAGACGGGGTCAAGAAGTCCTGACCGCCGCTCGCCGGCCGGGACTCCAAAAAACAAATGGTGAGGTTGGCCTGGTTCCCGCTCATGGGCTCGAACCACGATTCACGCCTTCAAAGGGCGCTGTCCTACCATTAGACGAAGCGGGAGCTGGGACGGTTATGCAGGCAGCACGGCGCGCCGTCAATTCGGGAAGTTGTTGACTGGTTCGTCGCAGCGATAAACCGGGCAGTGCCCGTCGCGCGCCGGGATATAGGCCGACATCGGAATTTCGGGCCAGTCGCATTCATTGCCGAACTGCCGGACATAGCGGTCATAGGTGTTCGGGCCGGTGGTCAGCACCACGGCGCGACGGCTCTGGATCATGGCCCGGATCTCGGAGCAGCTCATGCTGCGGCTGTCGGGCCGCGCCTCGGCCAACCCGGTCGCCGCAAGCACGGTGCCCAAGGTCACCGACAGGATAAGAAGGCGAGCAGACATCACATGTTCTCTCTGTCTTGTTCTCTTTGTCTTGGCGCAATTCACTGGGGAAAGCGCTACGCGTTTTTCCCGAGGAAACCGATTCACTTTTTCTGGAACTGCTCCAGCAGGCGTGCATTGCCCTACAGAACCCGGTATCTGTCCCGCTGGTTCCATCACGGGGCGTCGAATGCGCGTGGCGAGACGCGGCGCGGTCCGCCGCGCAACCAAATCACGCGTCGCGCATTGCTGGGCATGGACAGCAGGAAACCTTACGAAACGCCGCTATGGTGGCCGGGAAACGAAGGCCGCGAAGCCATGTGCTGTTCCTTCTGCGGCAGCCGCGACCACCGCTACGAAGCGTGCCCGCAAAGAACCGATCCGCCAGATGTCCCGTTCGAGGACGAGGCGGAGAAATCTCGCTGACCAGACGCTCGGGCTGGACAAGCTTGGCATTTCACTCGACGACCTGGTCGGCCCGACAGTCATCCGAACAGAGACGCAGCCAAGCGGCTCGACGCGGCGCTGACGAAACCCCAAGAGGTGACGGGCTGTGTTTGCCTGTTTGGCCCGGAGTCCTCACCTTGAAGACGCCGAAGGAACCGCCGCTCGCCGCACACGTTGTGGCCGTCAGGCTCCAAAGGAAAATCATGGAACAGCTCGTCGAGGAATTCGGCCATCCCACCTACACCTCGTTTCCGGTCATCGCGGCGCGGCTGCTGCTGGCGACGCTTTACGGCGCGGCGATCGGCTTCGAGCGCGAATGGCGCAATCGCCCCGCCGGGCTTCGCACGCATATTCTCGTCTGCGTCGCCGCCGCCACTTTCGGCATCCTGACCATCGAGATCATCCATGCACCGATGTTCGCGCAGGAGTCCGTCAAGGTGGACCCGATCCGTGTGGTCGAGGCAGTCACGGCCGGCGTCGCTTTCCTCGCCGCCGGGTCGATCCTGTTTTCGCGCGGAGAAGTTCATGGGCTGACGACAGGGGCCGGCATGTGGCTTGCCGGCGCGATCGGCGTCGCCTGCGGCCTCGGCCTGTGGCAGGTGGCCGGGTTTGCCACGCTGATCGTGCTGGTCGTCGCGGGGCTTCTGCATCGGCTCCAACCACGGGCCGGCCCTGGGGGAGAGAAGAAACCCGGATCGGCGCCCGCCAAACGGCCGCGCGGCTAGATTCGTTCGATACGCTTTTTGGCGCCAACCTTTGGCGCCAACCTTTTGCGCGGTTGGGCGTTGTCCCTGCGAAGGCAATGCCGCCGCGGGTGGCCGTGGAAGGAGGCCGAGATGAAATCTCTCACTTTTGCGTCGCTGATGCTGGCCCTGGCCGTACCGGCGGCCGCCCAGACGCAGCAGAACCCGGCACAGCATGCCGACAAATGCCGGATGGAGACGGATCAAGGCGGCAAGCAGCAGTCCGGCGGCGGCAATCTGACGGAGAAGCTCAACGATTGTGGTGGGGTGCTGAAGCCGCCGGCCACCGGCGATCAGGGCATGGCCGCGCCGGCGCCCGATGAAGGCAAGACTCCGGTGATCAAGCCGGGCGAGGTGCCGGCGCAGCCGCCAGCGCAATAGAAGGCGGACCTTGTTTCCGCGAAACGGAACCTCATCCAGCAGGAAACGTTTCTTTCGAGAGTTTAATCTGAAAGGACAAGGTCTTGAAGGATATTGCCGGAACGGTCACCATTATTGCCTCTATCGCCATAGTGATCGTCCTGATGTTGATGGCGCCGAAGGGTTTTGGGTTTGAAGCCTCACATCCGATCGTGGATGGCGATCTGCCCGCAGAATAATCCGGTCTCGGTTCCAAAAAAAGCAGGCGAGGGCATCGCCTGCTTTTTTGTTGGAAGGGACCTGCTGGCTTCCCGGAATAGGCCTAGCGAACCAAGACGCCGGCGTGATCGCAGAGCGCCGTGAAGGCTTCCTGCGCCTGTGCCACGCCGTCCTTGTTTTCCAGCGCCGCCTCGACCTTTTCGCGCGCCGCCTGGTAGAAAGGGCCGCGGCTGGCATGCGGCCAGTCGATCAGGATTTCACTGGCGTCCTGAAGCGTCGCCACCTCGCGGATCGTCTCCGCGCCATGCGGCTTGATCCGCATCGGTGTCGACAGCATCATTTCGGCCATTGTCTTTCCCGCTATTGGAGGATGTGTGCTTCGCGTGCGGCGTCGATCATCGCCCGCATCGCCTTTTCCGGCGGCGTCCAGCCATCGAGCGCGTCGCGGCAGCTGCGCAAGGCTGCCCGGTATTGCCGGCCCTGGCCGGCGGGCCAGTCGCCGAGGCATTCCAGGCCCTCCCAGGCGCTGCGCACCACGCGCTCGCGCTCGGGGGCGAATTTCAGGCGGATCGGTCGGGGAAACATCTTGTCGTTCAACGGAAGTCTCCGTGGCATGTCGCCCCGAACGGCCGTTTTGAATCAACGGCATTCACAAGGGGCGCCGGATAACGCCGCCGGCAAGGCAGGGTTCCAGGCCCGAAAGATCAATTTTCAATCGTGCGCGACGCGTCCGACAAAGGTCTCGGCGCCGGCGGATCGGCAGCTTCCGGTGTTTGGTCATCGGGCCGGTCATGCTCGAACTGTTCGGTGCCGGGCAAGGCATGCAGCCAGGTCTCGCGGCGGGTGATCCACAATTCGTATTGCGGCTCCAGGTCGGTCGGCGCGACGTCGAGGCTGCCGAGCATCACCTCGACCTCGGTGTCGCCGACCCAGGCGACGCGGCTGCCGCAGGTCGGGCAAAAGCTGCGCGTGCCGTAACTGGCGACTTCGCCCGATGTCTTGAAGACGTCGCGTGGCCAGATGGCGAAGGCCGAATAGACCGAGCCGCCTGCCTTGCGGCAGTCCTTGCAATGGCAAAGACCAATCCGCGTCGGCTGGCCGGTGACGACGAAATGCACGCCGCCGCACAGGCAACTGCCGGTCCTGCGTATGGTGTCGGACATGGTTGCAGCCTCCCTCGGTCTGGCTTTCGTCAGTCTGGCACGCTACGGGCCGGGCGGGACAGAGGCTCGCCGGCCATTTCGTTCACCCGTAGCGCCGAGCCCGGGTCGACCCTTCAACGCCATGCCGGCGAACTGGTTGCGGCTTGCGGCCGCCACCTTCTAAAGCGCGTCGCGTCGAGGCGGATTCATGCGACGCGCTTTAGAACTTTGTCTTTATGCATGTCGTCCCCCCAAAACCGAGGTCACTTTTGGGCGACATGCATTAGCCGCGCGCGGCCATGTGGTTGTCGAGCTTCTTGCGCGAAGGGCCGTAGCGCTTGATGATGGTCTGGGCTTCGCTCTGCGGGATGCCGTATTTGCGCGCGAAGGCGGCGACCTCATAGGTCTCCTCGCTCGAAACCAGCTTGCGGTCCTGTTTGATCTTCGATTTGTCGTCGGGCATGGCGTGCCTCACTTTCTGTCAGCCGCACGGTCGCGCGGACACCGGTATATGGGATGCCGCGATCAGACATAACAGAGATTTGTGCTGCCGGTTCCACGGCAGGCGGCGGAGGCTGCCGATTCAGGCCGACGGCTGGGTCGGGTCGGCGCCGTGCTGGTCGGTGGCGCTGCAATCGGCACAAGGCGCGCTGGCGCCAGGACAGCCACGGTGATGCGTGCCGGCGGGGCAGCAAAGGCCGTTGGAGCTTGTCCAGCGCGGGCATTGGAAAACCTGCCCGGTGCCGCCGCAGCCGCTACATTCCAGAACCGATGACTGAACCAGATAGGACTTCGTCCCGAACCTTACGCTCGCGCCCACAACACAACCCACCCAAATAGCTGCACCGGACATGCCTGTGCATTAGCCCCGGCTTAAAAGTAGCACGTCGCCGGTTACGAACAAGTTTCATGATCATTAATTGTTCGTGAATGCCGGCGGATGGCAGGTCCGAGGCGTTGGCTGCCCCCTGCCTCAGGCCGGTTTCAGCCACGATCCCAGCCACGGCCTCGACCTTGTCGAGCAGCGCGTCGGAGGCTGCGGCGCGCCGATGGTCAAGGCCTTGGCCATGCTAGATTCCCTCCCTTGGGCGGGACGATCATACCATCAGCCGGCAAACCGAAATAATCCGATTTCACTGGCGCTGAGGGCCGGGGCACTCCACATCATGGCAATCTTGCCGCCATGATTCCGGGCAATCCTGGGATCGGGCAATGACAACGGGGGTTGGCAATGACTGACACGCAAGGCAATTCGAACCGTGCCCTACAGCACGGTGCCGTGGGTACGCGCTCGATCGGCACCGGCATCGTCGCGCTGGCGATCGTGCTGGCGCTGATCGGCGCCGTCATGGGGTCCTGGTATACGATCGACCAGGGCGACCGCGGCGTGCTGTTGACCAATGGCGCGTTGAGTTCGGTCGTCGATCCCGGGCTGCATTTCAAACTGCCCTGGCTGCAGCGGGTCGAGAAGATCAGCCTGCGCCAGCAGGTGCTGAAATGGGGCTGCGAGAACCAGAGCGATTGCGGCAACCTGCCGGCCATGCAGGCCTATTCGCGCGACCAGCAGCCGGCCGACATGCGCGTCACCGTCAATTTCCACGTGCCGGCGGCGGAGGTGTCCAACGTCTACACCAATTACGGGTCGATCGAGGCGCTGGCCGACCGCGTCATCGCCCGCAAGGCGCCGCAGGAAATCAAGACGGTGTTCGGCCAGTATGACGCGGTGTCGGTGATCCAGAACCGGGCCAAATTCAACAAGGATGTCGCCGACGCCATTTCGGCGGTGACAGACGGTCCGGTCATGGTCGACAGCGTCCAGGTCGAGAACATCGACTTTTCCGACGCCTACGAACAGGCGGTCGAGGCGCGGATGACGGCGCAGGTGGAAGTGCAGAAGCAGGAACAGAACCTGCAGCAGGAAAAGATCAAGGCCGACATCGCGGTCACCCAGGCCAAGGGCCGCGCCGACAGCGTCAAGGCGGAAGCCGAGGCCAGCGCCTACAAGACCAAGATCGAAGGCGAGGCGACGGCCGAAGCGATCAAGGCGCGTGCTGCGGCGCTCGCCAACAATCCGCTGCTGGTCGAACTGACCAAGGCCGAGAAGTGGGACGGGCAGTTGCCGAAGTCGATGATCCCCGGCTCGACGGTGCCGTTCCTCGAACTCAGCACGCCGGCGCCGGTGGCGAACTGAGCCCGCGGTGAGGCAGCGAAGAGCCAAACCATGATCCCGAACGGACCTCGGGAGGGATCATGCACGTGGTTCAAAAAGCTCGACGACGTTGCCGGACGGGTCCTCGCACAGAATCTGGCGGCCGCCCGGGCCGTCGACAATCTCGTTGCGGAACGGCACGCCGGCCTCGCGCATCCGGGCGGCGAGCGCCGGCAGGTCCTGCACCTCGAGCACGATGCGGTTCCAGCCGCCCGGCTCGGGCGTGCGGCCATCCGGCATCGGTCTTGCCGCCGACGCCATCGGGCCGGCAAGCCAGAACGTCAGGTCGTCGCGCTTCAGGATGGCCATCGCCGGACCGAACTGCTGCTGCAGCAGGAAATCCAGATGCCTGGTGTAAAATGCTATCGCCAACTCGACATCGCTGACGAGATACCGGACCGTCGCCATCCGCTGGCTCTCCTCACAACCTGATCAAGTGCGAGGAATAGCGTCCGGAGCCAGACGCTGCAAGGCTCGAGCCCCGGCGAAAACATCCTGTCCGCGGTCTCCAGACCGGTGCCGATATCCGGCGCGGCAGCGCTTTCGGACAAAAAATGTCGGGCCGGTGTCGGAACTGCACAGGGTCGCTCGTCCTTGGGTCGACAGCCATTACAAACCCTGGAGAGACAGCATGCCGGACATCACTCAATCGCCGTGGCAGACCGCGGCCCTTCTCATTGCCCGCCTGATCTTTGCCGCCGTCTTCCTGATGGCGGTGACGTTCAAGTTCATGGGCATGGGCGCCACCGCAAGCTTCATCGCCGCCGCCGGCTTTCCCTTTCCGCTCTTCCTCGCCTGGTGCGCGGCGATCCTGGAGGTGGCGCTGGTGCTGTGTTTCCTGAGCGGCGCCTTCTTCACCCAGGCGGCCCTGGTCGCCGCGGCCTATGTTCTGTTCCTCGGCTTCTCTTTCCACGGCCCTAGCCACTGGGCCGGCAACCAGGCCGAGTTCGGCTTCTTCGTCGACCATTTTTCCTTCACGGCCGGGCTGCTGTTCGCCGCCGTGCACGGGCCGGGCAGGGTGCTGGCGCTGAACCTGGGGTGGCCGGGCCGGGCGTAGGGCGAGCCTCACAGCTGATCGTTGTAGGGCTCCTTCATCTGGCCGACCATGCGAGCCAGTTTCGAGAAGGACGGCATGTCCGCCTCGGGCTGGCACTGGTTGGCGAGTTCCAGCAGCCGGATCGGGAAATTGACGGCGTCGCGGCTCGATGCCGACATGCCGCCGGATCGCTCCTCACCGGTTTCGCCGGCCTCGGCCTTGCGCAGCGCGATGTCGATCTCCTGCGCTGTCAGCACCCCTTTTCGAACCAGGACGTGGTTGATCGATGCGACGGCCATCAGCAGGCCTTCGAGTTGCAGATTGGCGACGTTCATGGCGATTGTTCCCTCCATTGACCAAAGGTGAAACGCGCCAGCGGCGTTTCCGATCCGCAATGGAGGGATGGGGCGACGGGATTGGCTCGGCTCAGATCCTGTTGGCGAACAGCAGGACCAGCAGCACCAGCAGGATCGCCGCCGCTATGATGGCCGGCCGCCAGGCCCAGCCGCGCGACCACGGCCAGATCGGCAGCACACCGACCAGGACCAGCATGATTGTGATGATGGTGAAGGCGCCGGGGACGGTCATCCTCTGTCCGGATGTCGGGAAGGTGGAAGGCAAGCTGATGGAAAATAGCCTATTCCTGGACCAGGCGCTCGCCATATTCGCGCCACAGCGCCTTGACGTCCAGGCTGCCGAGGCGCGGGATCGAGGGATCGTTACAGGTGATGGCGACGGCGCTGATGTCGTAGTGGGGAAAGGCACTGGCGACGAAACGGATCGCGTCGCCGAGCGAGTTCACGCGGATCACCGGGTCGGCCTGGCCCTGACCGGTGCTGCGCACACCGGAAACCGAGGCTGGAGCATGCCGCATCCTGAAGACGGATGCCATGGCTGGTCTGTCCATCGTCCTCTCCGACAAAGCGGTGCGACGCGAATCATTCCATGAGCTTTAGCTGATGATCCCACAGCTGCCGGTTTATGAAAAGCCGGCTAGCCAATGCGGGGTGGAGGCGTCCGGTTAACGCCGATCTGGTTGTCCGGTGAGGGCAGTTGTGCTATGATTTCATCCGTGGTGCTGATTTGCGCCGATGACCCGCCGCCGAGGCGGGTTTTGTTTTTTCGGCTTCTCGATCTCGCCGCCTTGTCGAGCTTGGCGAGGTCTGGCATGTTGGCCGCGATGGGAATGGAGTTCTCCCGAAACCGCCAGTGATGGCTGATGACTCCTGCCGCGAAAACCGCGGTGGGAGTCTGTCGATCCCGCCGCCATGGCGGGCTAAATGCTCGCCTCAGAGAGGATCGAGCATGTCTTTTTCGAATTGTCTTGTCGTCATGGTCGGTGGTGCGCTGGGCACGCTGGCGCGCTATCTCGTCTCCAACTGGGCGCTGCCGATGAGCAGCCAGTTGCCCTGGGGCACGATCATCATCAACATCAGCGGCTCGCTGCTGATCGGCTTCTTCGGCACGCTGACGCTGGCCGGCGGGCGCTATCCGGCCTCCGAAAGCCTGCGCCTGTTCGTGATGATCGGCCTCTGCGGCGGCTATACGACCTTTTCGTCCTTCAGCCTGCAGACGCTCGACCTGTTGCAAGCTGGCGATTTCGGCCGGGCGGCGCTCAACATCGGCCTGTCGGTGCTGCTGTGCGTTGGTGCGGTGGCGCTCGGCCACGTCATCGCCGCCCGCCTCAATGGCGGCGCCACTGAGGTGGCGCAAAGCGTGATCGAGGAGGAGGCTCGCGGCGCCGGTTCTAACTGCCTAGGAATTTCTTCTTAAAAACCGTTGACCGGGTGAGGGCAGCCATGCTACATATTTGCCCATGGTGCTGATTTGCGCCGATGACCCGCCGCCGAGGCGGTTTTTTTGTTGGCCCTGACTTGTTGGCCCTATCTTGCAGCGAGCCAGCTCCGATCACCCGATCACCCGATCACCCGATCTTCGAAGCGACGACGGCGAGCGATGCCAGCTTGCCCTCGCTCAGGCTGCGAATGTAGTTCTTGCGCCGCTGCACGAATTCGGCGCCCAGCACGATTTCATTGGCTTGCTGCTGCGCGGGTGACGGCAGGATGCCGGAGCTGGCTCTTTTCAGTGCCAGTTCGACATGCTCGCCGGTTTCGTCGATGACTTCGTCGATCCGGAAGCCGGCGTCGACGAACAGGGCTTTCAGGGTGTGTCGATCGACAAGATGGCTGGCCGCCGACGCGACTGCCCAGGGCAAGGGGTAATACGGCTCGCCGCCAGCCAGCACCGCTTCGGTCCAGATCAGCTTGCCTCCCGACTGCAGCACGCGAAAAGCCTGTCCGATGACGGTGGCCTTCTCGGCGATGTTCATGCCGACATAGAAGCAGATCGCCGCGTCGAAAATGTTGTCGGCAAACGGCAATTGTGTTGCGTCGGCCTGTTGAAACCGAACCTTGTCGCTAAGGCCGCTGAGCTTGGTCAGCCGGGTGGACGCCTCGACAAAGGCCGGCGTCAGGTCGACCCCGTCGACATCGCAGCCATAGGTGGCGGCAAGGAAGCGCGCCGGGCCGCCAATGCCGCTGCCGATATCCAGGATCCGGTCGGTGGGCGAGGGTGCAAGACGGGCGGCATGCTCCTGCGTTGCGACGAGTTCGCGGCCGTGAAGCTGGTCGAACGGATAGAGCTGCGCGGCACTGAGGCTATCGATTTTGGCATCGGGGATGGCGGCCAGTATGCGCTCGACGATGCCGTCGCTGCCGTAATGCGTGGTGACGTTGCTCATGGCCGTCCTCCATCCCAAGGCGCAGCTTCCCATCAATGAATGCATTAGGCAACGCGCGGGCGCCGGAGGGCCTCGAGGGCGAACGCTGCAGCGCCGGCAAATAGTTAGCTAGGAATTTTTTCTTAGAAACCGTTGACCGGGTGAGGGCAGCCATTCATTCCAGACCGATGAGCCGGTGATCGGCACCGACAACATCACGCTGTCGCTCTATCTGTCCGACGACACGCTTGGCGATGCGCAAGCGGCCGCGACGGCCGCGGCCGGCAGTGCTTCCGCCGCCGCCGGATCGGCCACTGCCGCTTCGACAAGCGCGAGCAATGCCGCGACCTCCGCAACGAATGCCGGCAGCTCGGCCACTGCCGCGTCGGGCTCGGCATCCGCAGCCGCCACCAGCGCGACGAACGCCGGCAATTCGGCCACGGCGGCGGCCGGCTCGGCGTCGAGTGCGGCGACATCGGCGACCAATGCGGGGAATTCAGCGACCGCTGCCGCCGGCTCGGCTGGTGCTGCGGCCGCGTCGGCGGCTGCCCTGACATATGCCAGCCAGGCCGAGGCGGAAGCTGGCGCTATTTCCAACAAAATCATGTCGCCGCTGCAGACGAAGCAGGCGATTCAGAACGGCACCTTCTTCCAGCGTTCGGAAACGGGTGCAGTCGCCCTTGCCATCCCAGCCGTGCTCAAGGAGCGGATCAGGCCAACGCATTTTGGCGCCAGTACGGCAGCCAGTGGTGCTGTCAATCGCGCTGCGATCAACAACGCCGTAAACGCAGCTGGCGCCAATGGTGCACTGGTTGAGCTTCCGGCTGGCGTGTTCGATGTCGACGGCACAGTCATCCCGCTGGCAGCCAACGTTACGTTTGCCGGTCAGGGCAGCGCTACCGTGCTTCGCACGACTTCCGCGACGGCCAACGTAATTGATGTCGCGGCCTCCTTTGTTTCGATCCGCGATCTGGCGTTCAAGTCGTCCGTGCCTCGCACGGGCGGCAACTATGTCAACGCACAGGCCAGCGCTAGCCGCTTTTTGCTAAGAAACTTCTATATGGACTCGCCGTTTCAAGGTGTCCGTATCGCCAATGGTCCTGCGTCCGTCTCGATCGAGAGAGGCTACATCATCAACACTGTCGCAACTTCTGGTATCGGCATTCGGATCGAGGGTGGTTTCGACCTGTCCGTTTCCGATATCCTGATGGATGCTCCTAATGCATCGCAGCCGTTCGCCGGTATTTTCGTCAGTGCCTGCGGGGACCTTACTCTGGCAGAATGCCAAATCATCCACGGAGGGAATGATCTCTGCCTAAGCCCAGGCGCGGCAGGCATTAATTCCTTGTGGGCAAATGATTGCTTTTTTGACACCTCTCAGCGGGCGCTTCTTATCGATGCGTCCGGAGGCGCAGTGTCAAGATGCATATTCGATCAGTGCTGGTTTTCGTCGTCGGCCAATGAAGGGATTCGTCTGCAGACCTCTGTGGGCGGTACCATTAACGGTATCGACTTCATTAACCCACACATCTTTTTGAACGGATCCTTCGGCTTTAATGCGGTCGACAGCGGTGTTTCAAACATTTCTTTCATCAACCCCGCCGTGTGCCAGAACGGAAACCATGGTTTGCAATTCGGCAACGGCGTCCAAAAGTTCCGCGTTGTTGGTGGCAAGATCGGCGACGGTAACGGCCTTACCGGCAATGGTGGTTTCGGCATCGGCCTAGGTGGCTCCAACGACAAGTATATCATCAAGGGCGTTGACCTCCAGGGTAACGCGGGCGGTGCGATTACTGGCCACACGGCGGCGTCCTCCAAGAAAGTTAACGGCAATCTACCCTCGACCGCCAACGACAACGGTCAGATCGTCGGCACCGCGACAAATGACAACGCCGTAGCTGGCAATGTGGGAGAGTATCTGGAGACGGTGGTCGCCACCGGGTCGGCCGTCGCACTGACCAATAGTGTTTCAGCAAACATGGGAACATTGGCGTTGACTGCCGGCGACTGGGACGTCGATGTCGTGTTTGAATTTAAGGGCGGTGCAACAACGACGTTGACAGTCCTGATCGGCTCGCTCTCGCTCACCACGGCGACGTTGGACAACACTGTCGGTAGACAAGTCGGACTTCCATTCACAGGCGCGACTTCGTTCAACACCTTGTCCACCATTGGCCTCGCTATACCGCCACTACGGATATCCGTAAGTGGGAATACCAATATCTTTGCAGTGGCGAATGCCGTCTTCGCCGTCAGCACTTGCAGCGTCTTTGGCATCATCAGGGCTAGGCGAGTTAGATAAGCGCCAACGCTGTGCACAGAGAGGGCCAGCGCCCAATTCCCGCGGATTGTCCTTAGCAATTCAGCTGTTGCGAATCTCAGCATCAAGATTGATGCGCTTGATGTCACAAGGCGCAAAGGGCTGGTGAGGCAACCGCTTAGCTCGAAACCGATATGCCACTACCATCCGACGCATTCAGCTAGGACAACTTTTCACGCCACGGTTGGCAATTGGCAGCTTTCAGCATAGTCATCCAAGTAATTCCGTGGCAGTGCCCGCGGATGGAGCCGTCGATCTCGGTACTTAGGTTGGCTCGAATTACAGTTATGCCGACGTACAGAACCGGTGCGGTACTGGGCAGAGCGGCCGCGAGGACATAGGCAAGCGGATCCAGGTAAGGCTCCGCCTCTCGGCCGCTGGATTGTTAGCGCGTGGTTTTAAGCAACGGTGAGCCTTCCAAAATAGCAATTGCCCAGACCATTAGTGGGCGAATCATATTTGCCGGGTATCCATCCGGCGCGCGTAAGCGCCTCGCGAAAATATGACTCATGGAAGCCTAGTTCCATCCAGCCGTGAGCCATAATGGCTCTGAGGGATAATCCGTCGAGACGAGGTCCCCACGGGTAGGGAACCGCATCAGCCCAATAGCCGGTGGGATCGATGATCGGCTCAGCGGCAAAGAGAAGAAAGCCCCCAGGGTTCAACATACCGCGCATCTGTTGCAGGGCTTCTTGGTGAACAAGCGAATGATGAAAGGCCTGGAAGAAGAAAATTCGGTCAAACGGCTCGAAATCGACTCCGGTCAGGAAGTCGCCATGCACGGTCTTGATGGATACGCCGAGCCGTTGGGCCTGCCCCTGGATGATGGAAAGATAAGACTCGTCAACATCCACGACGGTGACATCGCAGCCGAGCCTTGCCAGATACAATGATATCTGCCCGTCGCCTGGGCCATACTCCAAAACCCGCATTCCCGGCTTCACATTCATCTGCTTGATGATCTGACCGTATGCTTCGAGGTAGTTCCCAAGGAACCCGCCATCGTGCGTGTAAACGCCGGGTTTCAAGATCGTCCTTTCGACGTTAATCGGGCTTCGCTCGCACTCGGCCGCGCTGTATTCTTTGCGATTGGAGAGCTTGTAGTAGATTTCGAGGACGCGCTGATGGTACTCGGGCGAGAAGGGATCCTCCGGCATCGTCACGATGCTGGGGTCGGCCAAATGGCAGTTGGCAAGCACCTTCACGCGCTCCAACTCTGTCGGCAAGGCCTTGACGTCAGCAAGAACGCTGTCGAATTCCTCGAGCGATGAAATCGGCCTTGACGCCCGTGGCGCTGCTATCGGAGCGATAGCTGGCTCCGGCCTTACCGCCTCCACACTGACCTCTGGGGCCAGCAGGACGTCTTCCTTGATGGTGGCCGGCTCACTTGTCGCGTTCGGTGTTTTGGTATGATCCGCTGCTCGGATGCGACTCGCCAAGTCGGCAATTGCGACACGACGCGGGTCAGGCGGAAAGTACTTTCGCACGGCGATTCGCAGACCAAGAGGCAGAGTGTTTCGCGCGATCTCTCTGATCATGGCCGGTTCCTCCATGTCCACCAGCGTTAGAGCAGAACCACAGCATCGGCAACCTGGCCGCGCAAATACATCACGCTCCAACTTGAGACGGGCTCATCCCGACGCCAGTCTGCGTCACCTGTATCAGCTCGCCATAGTCCGGCTCTCTGCCGAGCCGAACCTTCACCGGTCCCCACACTTTCCCGCCCCTGACATCGCTGCCTTTGGAGCGGTCATCGGGGGGAAGCTAGCGTGGATATCGCACCCAGCACGCTGACAGCCAAGAAGGTGGTTGCGTTAACCTTACAACCCGACAAGCCGGAGGAGCGGCGCCAACATCCTCGCAGGGCGGCGTAGTGGCTCGGTGGACCGCTTCGCCAAGCTCTCGTGAAGCTGGCTGAGCGCCGTCATGTACGGCAGAGCAATTGTGAAATCATGCTGGTCCGGTTCATCTTTCCTGACTGCGACGCCTATCGGCCCGTTGTCGATGCCAACGCCGTGAGCAATTGCCAGTCGGAAGCCAGCACGGTCAAAAGCCGCAAGTAGGAATGGCATGGACCAGCCGCTTTCGAACCAGCCGTGTTTACGGATGCAGTAGAGAGCGAGAGGGTCCGTGGTGCGTATGCCCCAATGCCGCCATTGATCGTTGATCGGCTCGCCGGCAACTACGATCTTGCCACCGGGCTTGACGAATTTGCCGACACGTTCAAGCACGCTCCAAGGGCGTACGGCATGGTGAAGGCATTCGTAGAAAAACGCCATGTCGAATCGTTCATCAGTTTCGAAGGCATCGAATGTCGAATGAATAGACGTGATGGGCAGGCCAATGCGCGCCGCTCTTCTGCGGTTCAGTTCCACAAAATCGGGATTGATGTCGACGCCAGTGACTTCGGCGCCGCAAAAGGCCATGATTTCCGAACTGAGCCCCCAGCCGCTGCCCATATCGAGAATCTTGGGAGATGGCGGCACATTGGCGGCCATAAGGGCGGAAAGAACGGCCCGCGAATGCTTGGCAATAAAACTGACATGACGAATGCCGTACGGATTGGCCGTGTTCGTCCTGGCATCTATTCCGATCTCAGACTGTTCGCCGGTTATCTGGTCAAGCTTGCGCCCTGATACTTCCTCATAGAGCGCGATCTGTTGTCCCGTGTAGGCTTCCGAAAACGGGTCAAGTCCCTCGTCTACTTTAGTCGTATAAGTAAGTGAAAGATCACTGAAATAAGAGCCGCAGTTGGGGTGCTGCGGACCGCCTCGGCGGTCACACTCCAATACAAATTCATCGAGCTCGTTTGTGGAAATACGTCCAGCACCCATACGCCAATTACACCCCCGTTGCCGCCCAGGGTGCTTTAGGCGAGCGCAGAAGAAAACGCAAACTTCTTCCCCAAACGACCGCGAGCACGATCAGGTCAAGCCGGCTCTTCATCGAACCTGACGGGTCAATTGAGACTGATCCCTGGACGTTATCCTCGTCCTGCGCATCGAGTTCCTTTTTCTATGAGCGTGCGGCTTCAACATCGCCGCCGGCCTGAACCCCGGCACGTTTCACGTCGTTGCCGCCATGCATCAACTCGACAGTGAAATTCATCGGCGCGCTTCTTGACGCCGGCCTCAACCAACCATCATCCGAAAGGAAAACCCATGGACCGCAACTTCGCGCGGGCGCTTGCGCTTGTCTTGAAATCCGAGGGCGGCTGGTCGGACAATCCGGCCGATCCGGGCGGCGCCACGATGAAGGGCGTGACGCTGGCGAACTTTCGCCGCTATGTGAAGGCGGACGCCAGCAAGGCCGATCTGAAGAAGATCGGCGATGACCAGGTCGCGACCGTCTACCGGCGCTTTTATTGGGACGCCGTGCTCGGCGCCGAATTGCCCGATGGCGTCGACTACGCCGTGTTCGACTTCGCGGTGAACAGCGGACCGGGCAGGGCGGCCAAATACCTGCAGGCCACCGTCGGCGTCTCGCAGGATGGCCGCATCGGTCCGGCCACGCTGGCGGCGGCCAGGGCCAAGCCGGCCGGCGTCGTCATCGACCAGCTTTGCGATGCACGGCTGGCGTTTCTCAAGCGATTGCCGACATGGGCAACATTCGGGCGCGGCTGGTCCGATCGCGTCAAGTCGGTGCGAGCCCAGGCCTTGCTGATGTCGGGCCCGGCGCCCGCGCCCGTGCAGCCTGCGACGCCGGTGCCCGGACCGGCCCCGCGGCCGCTCGAGGTTGAAACGGCGGCTGGCAAAACGCCTATGCCCGGGCCGGCGTCGCCGGCCCCTGCCGGTTCCGGTGTTCCGGTTGCCGCCAAGGCAGGCGGGATCATCGCCGCCTGCCTGCTCTTCGCCTATGCCGCCTGGCACCAAATTGCCGTCGCCCTGAAAGGGATTTTTTGATCATGGCCACCATCACCCAACCAACCGTCCGCCCTACCAACAAGCTGACGGCCGCGACCATCGCCGCCGCGGCCGTGTCGGTCTCCGGCGTCTTCGTGCGCAATTTCTGGCCGTCCTGGTACGACGCCGAGACATGGGCCACGCTTCTGCCGATCGCGGTCTTTGCCATCGGCTATCTGGTCAAGGATGAGCCAAACCAATGAGCGCGCTTCTCACATTCCTGCTTGGCAATCCGACCCTTCTCGGCATCGGTGCGGCGATCCTCGCGGCGCTCGGCTGGGGTGTTCGCCAGCGGCTTGCCGGCGAGCGCAGCGAGCGTGCCCGGCAGGCCGCAGCCGAGGCCGCGGCGCACGACATTGCTGACCAGGTCCAGAACGATATCGGCGCGCTGCCGGCCGCCACCGCGCGAAAGGAGCTCAAATCATGGGCAAGGGATTGATGCTTGTGTCCGTCCTGGCCGCTCTGGCCGGCTGCACGACCGTCAGAGGCGGATTCTGCCCTGTGTCCAGTCCGCTGCGACTGTCCGCGGCCGCTGTCGATGCGCTGTCGGACGCCGAGGTCAAGGCGCTGCTGGCGCACAACCGCAAGGGCGAAAAACTGTGCGGGTGGAAGCCATGACGGTCGTCGCCCTGGACTCGCCCATGCTGCTCGGCGGGCGGATCATATTCGGCGCCAGATCGGTCTTCGGTTTTCTCATCGCGAGGGCGATGACATGATGCATGACCTCTTTGACCTGCTCGGCATCAAGGGACCGGTCGTCGTCGCCGGTCTGGCCGGCGGTGTCCTGCGCGCCCTGTCGCGGCACCGCTACAAGCTGCGCGAAATGGTGGCGTCGCCGATCTGCGGCGCGCTCGCCGCCGCCTATCTGACGCTGCCCGTGGTCCAATATTCCCGCGCCACGGGCTTGCCGCTGGCCAATGACGACACGACGACGCTGGCGGCGGCATTTCTCATCGGCGTCTGCGCCATGTGGATATCGGATGTTCTGTTCGAGGTGATCATGCGGAAGTTCAGGCCAATTCCTGAGGAATAGCTCCGGGCCTTGTCCAGCGTCCGAGAATCCAAAGCCCGCCTCGGCTCATGCCGGGGCGGGCTTTTTGCGTTTGTGGCCCCTGACCGGCCACTGCTATATCCGGTGCAAGGCTGCCGCACTCGTGGCGGCGTCGATCCAGCCCGGGCTTTTCGATGCAGATTGAACGATATGACGGGGACCGCGAGGCTTTACGGCCGCTATTTGCCCTTGCCGACGATTCTCCGACGCAGATCTCCTCCTATATCGACAAGGGCGAGGTGCTGGTCGCGCGCGACGGCAACAGGATCGTCGGCCATGTGCAGATCATCGAGACAGGCGAGGGCGGCGTCTTCGAAATCAAGAGCCTGGCGGTCCGTCCGGCAAGGCAGAGCGAGGGATTGGGGCGTGCCCTTGTCGCGGCGGCAATCAGCCGCTGCCGCGAGCGCAACGGCCGACGCCTGATCGTTGCGACCGCGACGGCCGATATCGGCAATTTGCGGTTTTACCAGCGACAGGGCTTTCGGATGTATCGCATCGTGCAGGATGCGTTCGGGCCATCGACCGGTTACCCCGAAGGCCTGGCTGTGAACGGCATTCCGCTGCGCGACCAGGTGGTCTTCGAACGCGACCTCGGCGCCGATTGAGGGTGTCGCCCGCCATTCGCGTTTCCGCGGTGATGCAAAGCAAGCGCCACTGACGCGACCGCAGACAAATCAATAGCCCGCTCCGGTTCGCCGGGCGGGCTATTTTGCGTTTGTCGCTATGGCTTGCTCAGGGCGCGGTTCCCTCGAGAAAACCCGGCACCTGGAAATGGCGGCACAATATGCATTCCGTGGTCTCCAACGCGCCTTCGATCCATGCCTGCCTGGGCGACCATGCCTCACCGCAAATATGGACCGGCGCATCGGCGACCGGCTGCAGCGCCAGTGCGCCGGCTTCGCCGGGCTTGCTGCCGGCCGCCCAGAGATGGAAGCCGCCGCCGAATGGCGTGGCGGTCCAGTCGCGGATCATGGCCTTGAGCGGAAGCGGAGGCGCATGCCCCAGTTTCGGCCCATAGACAGCCTCGACCATGCGGTGGATTTCGGTCGTGGCGGGATGACCCGGTGCCAGCCATTCACCATCAGGAAGCGACATGTCGCGCCAGAAGGCGCTGCGTTCGCCATTGGCGAACATGGCAAGCGCGCCCATGCCATGGGGTTCGCGCCAGTCCTCGGCGCCGAAATGCCTGGTCATGCCGAGCGGCAGATCGGTCACGGCGATCGCCGTGCGCAATCCGATCCGTGTCCACCAACAGTCGGGATAGAGGATGGCCGAGGTCACCACCGGCCAGGCGTCGACGGCGGCAAGCAATGCGCGGACCGTGCCGAGCCGGTTGAAGCCATCGATTCCGCCGATGCCCGCCTTGGGAAGTGCCAGGATCACGCTTGCCGCGCGAACCGGTGGCCGGCCTGCTGCAAAGCCCAGTGTGACCGAACCGTCGGGGTCGCACGCCAGGCTGGCGAGGGCGCAACCGGTGATGATTTCCACGCCCAGGCCGCGCGCTGCCGCCGCCAGTGCATCGACCAGGCTGGACATGCCGGAGGGGACGTCGAACAGCTGGTGCGCGCCCTTGAACAGGCTGTGCTCGGCCCAGTCGAGCACAGCGTCGGCATTGGCACGCGCCGTCCAGAAACCGTAGCCCGAACGGTCCGACAAATAGGCGATCTCCTCGGCACTCAAAAGCTGCGAGAGCCGCGGCCCGAGCTCCGCGGCAAGCGCTGCCACGCCCGCCGACCTTTTGCGTGCCGTCCGCAGCAACTTGCCGGAGCCGCCGCGCTGCAGGCGGACGGCGACATCGTAGGCGAAGGGACGGCGCCAGCGCGCCTTGCGGACCTCGGCCAACGACCGGGTCCGGCCACGCAGATGCGCCAGCCCTGCATCGTCACCTTGTTCGGGAACAGTGTCGATATGCTGCTGCCGCAGCAGCCGGATGAGGAGATGATGGTCGTCGCGCACTGACTGCGCGCCGAGTTCGACCGTCAGGCCCGGCGCGGGGTGAAGCGTATGGATACGCCCTCCAAGCCGGCCGGACGCTTCGAACAGGCGAATGCGCCTGCCACCCACCATCGCGAGCCGCCAGGCGGCGTACAGTCCGGCAATGCCGCCGCCGACAATCGCAACATCCGTTTCCACCTGGCCCCCGCCAAAAGCCCAGCCATCCGGCCGGACCGAACTTTGCGTCAATCACCCGACTTGGCAAGACCTAAGCGAGGATGTTGACCGCACGGGCCGCGACCAGCGCGATCGTCAGCAGCGAGATCATTGCTTCGGCCATCATCAAAAGCTTGGCGCGCTGGGAGAGCGGCAGAGTGTCGGTCGGCGAAAACGCCGTCGCATTGGTAAAGGCGAGGAAGAAATAGTCGACGAAGCCCGGCAGCCAGTCGCGGATCTCGCGGTCGTTCAAGGTCATTTGCGGGAACAGGAAATCGGAATGGGCGCGGTTGACAAGGCCGCAGGTCGGCGGCCCGCCGCGGTCGGTGCTCCAGAACCACAAGGCAAACACGATGACATTGGTGACCCAGATGTTGAGCGCGTCGATCAGCAGCGTCTCGCCGCTGGAGCCGGCATGGCCCGCCAGCAAGGCGCGCACCAGAAACACCAGCGCTCCGCAGTTCATGACGCTGACGACGCCGGTCATCACCAGCGCCGTCCTGCGGATCATGATGCGAAACCGGCCGATCAGATACCAGTGCTCGTCCTCGATCGCCTTCTGGGTGGCAGCCTGTGTCCAGGCGGTGGCGACGGACAGAGGCACGAGCAAGGTGGCCTCCAGCGCCGGCGCCAGCCAGCGCGGGCCGAACGAAAGATCGTTGATGACCAGGAGCTGCAGACAGATGATGACGAGGACAGCCGCACGCGCCAGCCAGAAGTCGAGCGCGCGGTGGTGGATGACGGCATGCTGGTGACGCATCGAATATCCGGGATTTTCAGACAGGATCAGATGTACGGATTGTTTTGCCTGGGGAGGGCAATGGAGCGCTGAAACTCCTGCTCAATCTTGGTCTTGCTATGGCCTGCAAGTATACTTTTTCGTAAGCTTTGAGGTTGGGGCTGTTCGGCAAACCGGACGATGTGGTTTAAGCGCCGCATGGTCGGAATCGATGACTCCATGGATGGTTGGGCGCCGGCGGGGCTGACTGCCACGGGCCTCGACTCGTCATCGATATGGCCCGGTCTGCTTCGCCATCCCTGGCATTTGCTGGCGCTTTTATGCCTGGTGCAGATCCTGTGCTGGACGGTGGTGCCGGCACTGATCGATCCCGCGCCGCCCGGCGATGTCGTGGAAGGTTTCATGTGGGGCCGCGAATGGGTGCTGTTGACCTACAAGCACCCGCAGCTTCCCGGTTGGCTGCTCGAAACCAGCCATCTTCTGACCGGATCGTTCCGCTGGCCGCAATATCTGCTGGCCCAGCTGACGATCTCGGGAACCTTCGTCCTGGTCTACCTGCTGGCCCGCGACATGCTCGGCCAAAGCCGCGCGCTGGCTGCCGTGCTTTTGATGCCGTCGGTCTATTTCTTCGGCTGGCCGACCCCGCAATTCAATCATGACTATGCGCAGATGCCGTTCTGGGCAGCCATCTGTTGGTTGCTCTGGCGCGCCGGCCGCGGTGGCGGGCCGGGCTGGTGGCTGGCGCTCGGACTGGTGTCGGGCGTCGGGCTCTATGCCAAGTTCTCCACCGGCCTGCTGCTTGCCTTCGGCGCTCTCTGGCTATTGTCCGATGCACGCGCGCGCAGCCGGCTGGCGACGCCTTGGCCATGGCTTGGCCTTGCCGTTTTTCTCGCCATTGCCACGCCGCTGGCCATCGCGCTCTACCGCATCGATTTCCTGCCGCTGACCTATTTCGCCGGCCGCGACGAATGGGTGACCGAACACCGGGCGCGCCTTTATTACATCGGTGTCCAGCTTGCCGGGCTCTCCGGCTTTCTTCTGGTGCTGGCGGTATCAGGGCTGTTGCGACGCTCGCCCGCTCCTGAAGCGCCCGTCGAGCGCAGCATTCTGGCCTATCTCGTGTGGATGGGGCTCGGGCCGGCGACGCTGATCATGGTAGCCTCGCTGTTCACCGGTACCGGCGAAGCCTGGGGCGCGCCGATGTACAATCTTGTCGGCGTCGCGGCGCTCGCCTTCCTCGGCCACCGGCTCGGCGCCATCGAGATGCGAAGGCTGGCGGTCTGCGCGTTCCTCTGCATCGTCACCATGTCAGGCGCCTATGCGGCCATCCGCTGGACGGACTGCAATGTGCGTGGGCGCATGGATGCCGTCTGCTGGCCGGCGCAACCGATCTCGGACGAGGCCGAGGCTGTCTGGCACGCAGCAACGCCCGGCCGGCTCGACATTGTCGGCGGCAATACCCAGTTGGCCATGCTGGCGGGTCTCAATGCCTATGACAAGCCGTCGATCTTCACCGAGCTCGATATGCGGTTCGCGCCCTGGATCACCAGTCAGCGGTTGCGCGACCACGGCATGCTGATGGTTTGGCCTGGTCATGGCGTGCCGCCGCAACTGCGGGCATGGCTGGGCAACCTCCCGGTCAAGACTGTTCTTTTCAACTGGTCGCGCAAGGCGCCGCCCGTGCCAATCAGTTTTGCCGCCATTCCGCCCGGCATGCGGTATCTGCCGATTGATGCCGACAGCCGGACCCGGCATCCGCGCGGCTGAAGCGGTTCGATCCCCTGACCGGGTCGTGATATCGTTCGCGCATGGCCGCGTTCGTTCCACGCGACTGGACGAAGCAGATGACAATGCCCATTTATTGGGAAATCCAATTTTGTCTGCGCAATTCCGGACGGGAAACCGCTACACAGCCGGAATTGCCTTTTGAGGAGACGTGACATGGCGACTTCGACCGAACGCGCAGTGCTGGCCGGTGGCTGTTTCTGGGGCATGCAGGATCTGATACGGCGCTATCCCGGCGTCATCTCCACCCGTGTCGGCTACAGCGGTGGCGATGTACCCAACGCCACCTACCGCAACCACGGCACCCACGCCGAAGCCATCGAGATCAATTTCGATCCGGCGGTGATCAGCTATCGCACGCTGCTGGAGCGCTTTTTCCAGATCCATGATCCGACGACGCGCAACCGCCAGGGCAACGATGTCGGGATGAGCTACCGTTCGGCGATCTACTATACCAGCGACGAGCAAAAGCACGTTGCTGAAGACACCATCGCTGATGTCGATGCCTCCGGCTTGTGGCCCGCCAAGGTCGTCACCGAGGTCGCGCCAGTTGGTGCCTTCTGGGAGGCCGAGCCCGAGCACCAGGACTATCTGGAGAAATATCCCAACGGCTACACCTGCCATTTCGTCAGGCCGGGCTGGAAGCTGCCGGTGCGCGAGAAGGCCGTCTCGTAGGGTTTGCGGATCAATTTCGAGAAGCAAGGCTTCGTGTGACCGCGTGAATGCCAACTGTCAGCCGCCACCTGGCGATTGACAGTTGGTGGCGTTGCTGGCCAACTGCGCATGCTGATTTGCTGCAGGAGATACGCATGAAGAAAGTCTATGAGAAGCCCATTCTGGTGAAAGGCGGACGACTTTCCCATGTCACCGCCACGGTGCCGTCTTCACTTGTCAAGGCTCCCTGACCGACGGACTTACTTGGCAAACCGGTCAGGCCCGTCCGATGAGGCTGGCTTGCCGTTCGAATGCGCCCCGATGGGGATTGGCTTGATGTGCGCCTTGAACGGCTGGCGCTGTTGAGCCCGCAGACCGGCTCGAGCCGGCTTTCGGCCGTGTTTGTGCTCGACATCACCCACTACACCGGACCGCTGCTGGCAGGATGGCTTGAAGCAGGTCATGACATCCATGCGATCGTCGTGCCGGCGGTCCGCCAACGCCGAAAACATTTCAGCACCGGCAATTTTCGCCGAAGGCTGAGACGCAGATTGTTGCTCAAACGCTATATCGGCAACGCGCCGGCACGGCTGATCGAATTTGGCCGGCCCTATGATTGGGACACACTCGGCAGCCAATTGTCGGAGCTCAAAGCCGATGTGTTGATCTGCTTTGCGTTTCCGGCGCTTATCCCGGCGGAGTTGCTTGGTGTTTTCCCGAAAGGCGGGCTCAATCTTCATCCAGCGTTGCTGCCCAACTATCGGGGGCCGCACCCACTCCATCGCCTGGCCGTGGACGGCCAGCACGCCGTTCATGGTGGTGTGACGCTGCACAAGATGTCCGCCAGTTTCGATGATGGCGACATTCTCGGGCAGGTGTCGTTTTCGGAGGCAGACTGGGTATCGCTGCAGGCCTTGGCCGACAGCGTGGCGACTGCGATGCGCGCGCTGGTGAGCGAGGTCGCGCCCGCCTACTGCAAAGGCAGCCTGAAGGGGATGCGGCAGCCGGCCGGTGATTTCATCTGGGCGCGGCTGGAGCCGGCCCACACGATGATTTCGCCTGAGATGTCGATCGAGCATGTTGCCCTGATGTGGCATGTGCTGGGCACCATTCCAGGCATCTATCTCGATGTCGCCGGCCGCAAGGCCAGGCTCGCGTTCCAGGTCAGACGGCTAGGCCCGCCGACGGGAAAGGTGCCCGTCAGGCGGTGGGGGGTCGTGGAATTCGATCTTGCCGATGGCAGGGTCCAGCACCTCACCTATGGCCGGTTGCTCAAACGGCTCGTAAAAGTGCACGCCACATTCGCGCGCTCTCAAGTCAGAAAGTCGCGGACTGAGATAAGGCTGTTCGGTGAGACGGAAAGCGGGTCGGCAGGTGAAGTGCCTGGGATCGACCGCCTGGGACAGTGAGGCCAATGCAAACAAGAAGGCCGCGGAGCCTGCGCTCCGCGGCTTCGCTTTTACTGCGATCGGAAATTACTTGCCGCAGTTTTTGTCGTTCACGGTCGGCGCCGTCGCGTTGCCATTGGCATCGGTCTGCGCACCCTGCGGGTTTGTCGGGCAATTCCTGTCCGCGTTGGAATTCATGTCGCCCGGCGCGGTGGTGGTGCTGTTGGTTGCCGCTGGATCGACCGTATTGGGCGAAGCCGGTGTGCTCGGGTCAACGGTGATCGTCTTGCTGCTGCCGCCGGATCCATCCGTGCCGTTTGCACCGTTGCTCTGCGCCATCGCCGAGGTGGCAAGAGCGACGGTGAACGCCGAAGCTGCGAGGATTTTCATGAACATGGTTCTGTCTCCATTTCTGTGAACTCGTCGCGTTGCGACTGGTGGCACAACCTCCCGGCCTGGCGAAGGTTCCCCATAAAATTCACTGGGGCAGGACCCTCCAGCGTCCTCTCTGGGAACAGATCTGGTGCAATGCTTTTGGCGTGGTGCGCAGAAAAAGCGGCTTCCCCTTGGGTTCGAATGGTGCTTTAACGCGCCCATCCACAGGGGTGCTCCGTACAGTCGGGGCTGAGACGGGGGCGGCAAGCCCACAGACCCTAGAAGCTGATCTGGGTAATACCAGCGGAGCGAGGCGGGCGATGTTTTCAGGCGCACAGATTTCCCTATACCCCATGGCCGACGATTTCGTCGGCGTCATCCTCGGCGCGCTCGGCGCGCTTGATCCCTACCGGGACAGGCTCAGGATCGAGACCGACGACATCTCGACCTTGCTGGTCGGTCCGCCGGAGGTGCTGTTCCCGGCTTTGCGCGATCTGTTCGTGGCGGCGGCGCTGAGCGGCAAGCATTGCGTGCTGTCGGCGGCCATTTCGCGCGGCTGCCCCGGCGAGCCGGACGATCCGATCTGCCGCTCCGACGCGTTTGGCGGACCTGTCGGCCCGCTCGGCCCACGCAAGGACGCCGCCATCAGCGCCGTGCGCAATGCTGCTGCCACCGGCCAGCCGGCGGCGGCGCAGTTCTCGCTCTACGTGATGGGCACCGGCGACCACATGGACGAGATCTATGGCTGCATCGATTTCCTGAAACAGTCCGGCGTCTACGATCGCTCCAAGAACTTCTGCACCAAATTGCGCGGCGATACGGGCGCGATCTTTTCGGCGCTGAACGAAGCCTTCTGCCGCTTCGGCCCGGGCGCCGGCCACGTAACCCTCGACGTCACGGTTTCGGCCAACAGCCCGTCGGCTGTCTGAAACCAGGTGCGCTTCCGCGCGCCGTCAAAGGTTATGCCCGTGGTCCCATCATCAGTCGCGTCGCGCCCGCTCGCGGGTTCCCTTGCCAAGGCAATACCCGCCGTCATCTCGGTCGGGTTGCTCCTTGTTGCGTGGGAACTCTACGCCACCTATTCCGGCATCAAGCCGACAATTCTGCCAGCACCCTCACGCGTCTTGGAGCAGGCGGTGCTCAATCGTGACGCGCTGATCGACAATGCCATTCCCACCATCCGCGCCACGCTGATCGGCTTTGCCTGCTCGCTCGGTGCCGCCTTCCTGCTGTCGATGCTGGTCGACTTCTTCCAGCCGCTCCGGCGCGCGCTGTTTCCCGTCTTCATCGTGAGCCAGACCTTGCCGCTGGTGGCGATCGCGCCGCTGGTGGTGCTGTGGTTCGGCTTCGGACTCACCCCCAAGATCATGCTGGTGGCGCTGGTCACCTTCTTCCCGATGCTGGTGGCTCTGGTGCAGGGCTACGAGGCGACCGAGGCCGAGATCGGCCAGATGCTGCGCGCCATGGGGGCAGGGCGCTGGCGCGTCTTCGTGCTGGCCCGGCTGCCTTCGGCGCTGCCCTATTTCTTCGCGGGCTTGAGGATTTCCATCACCTATGCCGTGGTCGGCGCCATCTTCGCCGAATATGCCGGTGCGGCTAAAGGGTTGGGCATCTACATGCTCAACGCCAAGAACAATTTCCGCCCCGATCTGGTGCTGGCCGCCGTCGGTGTCAGTGCCGCACTCACCCTCGTCCTGTTCGGGCTGACAGTGCTCTTGCAGAGCCTCGTCATGCCTTGGGAGCGGGCCGACCCGCAGCCGGCAGGGAAGGGCCCGTGGCGATGAGCCGGCTCGAATTGCGGCATGTGCGCAAGGCGTTTGGCACGCTCGATGTGCTAGCCGACATTTCGCTCAGTGTCGGTGCCGGCGAATTCGTCTCGATCCTTGGGCCTTCGGGCGCCGGCAAGTCAACGCTGTTCCAGCTTCTGACAGGGGCGGAGCATGGCGACGGCGAGATGTTCTTCGACGGCACGCCACTCGACGACCATGGCAGGCATTTTGCATTCATGCCGCAGCGCGACGCACTGATGCCGTGGCGGCGCATCCTCGACAACGCGACGCTCGGGCTCGAAGTGCAAGGCGTCAGGCGCAAGGTGGCGCGGGCGCGCGTCGCGCCGCTGTTTGCCGAGTTCGGGCTTGCCGGCTTCGAGCGGCATTTTCCGGCACAGCTTTCGGGCGGCATGCGCCAGCGCGCGGCGCTTTTGCGCACGGTGGTGCAGGAGCGCGACATGCTTTTGCTCGACGAGCCGTTCGGCGCGCTCGACGCACTGACCCGCGCGGCCATGCAGCGCTGGCTCGAGCAGATGTGGCGGCACCACCGCTGGACGGCGCTGCTGATCACGCATGATGTGCGCGAGGCCGTGTTCCTGTCCGACCGCATCTATGTGCTGTCGGCGCGCCCGGCCCGTGTGGTGCGTGAAATCAGGGTGCCGTTGCCGCGTCCGCGCGATCCGACCGGCGCCGCCGCACAACAGGCCAGCGCACTCGAAGCCGAGATCCTCGACATTTTGCTCAACCCGCAACCATCCAAAGGACATGACCATGATTGACTTGACGCGCCGGCAGGCTTTGCTGCTCACTCTTGCCAGCAGTCTTCCGCTGATCGCCGGACCGAGCCGCTCCTTCGCGGCAACGCAAAAAGTCACCGTCGCGCTGGACTGGACGGTCAACACCAACCACATCGGGCTGTTCGTCGCCCGCGACAAGGGGTTTTATCGCGAGGCCGGCCTGGAGGTCGAGATCCTGCCCTACAGCGACACCGGCGCCGGCACGCTGGTCGCCAACCGTGTCGCCGATTTCGGCATCAACGGCACGATCAGCCTGTTCACCCAGAAGACCGCCGGTGCCGACTTGAAGGCCGTCTATGCGGTGGTGCAGTCCGAAACCGGCCGCGTGGTGTTCAATGCGGCACGCAGCGAGATCAAGAGCCCGAGGGACCTTGACGGCCTGACCTATGGCGGTTTCGGCAGCGCTTGGGAAAACGCGCTGATCTCGACCATCATCCGCCATGACGGCGGCAAGGGCAATTTCGAGACGGTGACGCTCGGCACCTCGGCCTATGAAGCGCTGGCCAATGGCTCGGTCGATTTCACGCTCGAGGTCTCGACCTGGGAGGGCGTCGAGGCCGAACTCAAAGGCATCAAGCAGCGCAGCTTCGTCTACGCCGACCATGGCGTGCCCGACGAGCACACGACGCTGATCTCGTCGAGCGAAGCCTATCTCCAGGCAAACTCGGCACTGGCGTCGGCCTTCGTCCAGGCAACGCGGCGCGGCTATCAGTTCACCGTCGATCATCCCGGGGAAGCCGCCACGCTGCTGATCGCCGCCAACAAGGATGCCCTGACCAGTCCGGGATTGGTCGAGGCGTCGCTGAAGGCGCTGATCGACGGCCACTATCTGCGCGCAGAAAACGGCGCCATCGGCACGATGGATCCGGCCAAGATGGACGCGATCGGCGATTATCTCTTCACGGCGGGCATTCTGCACGACGCCGATGGTAAAATTCTGACGCAACACCCTGATTTCGCGGCGTATTTCGCAAATCTATATCTGGAGTGAGGCTGGATGCGCATCGCTCGGCAGCGCGCGGCCCACCGGATTGGTATCCGGGGCGCATCCTCCCCGCATGTTTCGAGGGCGTTGCCCCATTTGATGCTGATCCGATCTTGCCGGTTAACTGCCCGGCAATGGTTGCGTGCAATGGTCGCCTCGAGGGATCATCGGGGTGCTTGCCTTGCTCACGTCAAAAAGCGAAGCGTTTTCGGATAACAACGGGGGCGGATACTTCTCCGCCGCGCGTAGGCGTGACCTGCTGGTCGACCTGCGCGAAGGCTTCTTTCGCCTCTGTGCCCTGGCCTGCGCGGGGCTGTTCGTCTATCGCGGCGTGTATCAGGTCGTGGAGGATCCGACCCGGATCAACGCCGCGCTGGTGGCGATTTCCGAGATTCTCACCTTCACCTGGCTGCTGTTGTCGCGCCGCCCGGTGACGCGTGACTGGAATCCGCTTACGGTCATCGTCTCCGTGACCGCCAGTTTCGGGGTCGCGTTGATCAGCCTCGAACCCGGCGTGGTGCTTGTTCCGGTCTACATCGCCGCGCCACTGCAGTTCCTCGCGCTGTCTTTTGTCATCTGGGGCAAGATATCGCTGGGCCGTTCCTTCGCCATCCTGCCTGGCAATCGCGGCGTGATGACGGGCGGCGCCTACCGGATTGTGCGGCACCCGATCTATGCCGGCTACCTTGCCGGCCATGTGCTCTATCTGCTGTCGGCCTTTTCCTTCCACAACCTCGCGGTCTATGCGGTTATCACCTATCTGCAGCTGTATCGTATCCTGCGCGAAGAAGCCTTGCTGGCAGCCGCGCCGGAGTATCGCGCTTACATGGAACGTGTGCACTACAGGCTGTTTTACCGGATATTCTGAAGGCAAGACTGTCGATGAAGAGGTTGGAGTGGCCGATCCCATCTGGCTTGGGGTTGGCTGACAGCGCTTTCTTGGGGCGGTTCGCCGTTTCACAGAAACGCTGACCGCTCCCTCTCTTGTTTCTGGCGCAGTTCCTGCGGAAAACCGGTCCCCACATTTCCTGGAACTGTTTTAGGCCTGTCGACTGCCTGGTTTTCCAATACCGCGCGCCGGATACTGCGGATTGCTTACGGGCTCGGCCATCGTGGTCGATGTCCAATCCTCACGCTATGCACCAAGCGCAGATGTTTACCGGCAATGACGGAAGCAGCGATTTCCCAGGAATCGGTTTTCCTTCTGTGCAGAAAAATATATCGATAATATGCCTCTTTGATGTAGAATTTTTTCTACACATGTATTAGAGTTTTATTACTTTTAAAGTTTCCTTATTTTACCAATAAATACCATCGCTTTCACATGTATGCGCTGATTTGAAACTGAAGCTCACCTGCCACGTAGCTGAATCTGCAGCCGGTTGTATGCCGGCTGACTTAGCGCAACGACAACAGGAGAGTGTTATGGCTTTTACCATCAAAACAGTCGCCAGTGTGTTGGCAGGTAGTGCAATGGTCCTCGTTCTTTCCATGCCGGCAAGCGCGGCTGGGCTCGGCGTCGGTGTCGGCGCCTCGGTGGGCGGCAGCGGCGGCGTCAATGCCGGCGTCGGCGCTTCGGTCGGCGGCAGCGGCGGCATCAACGCCGGCGTTGGTGCTTCGATCGGCGGCTCCAACGGCGTGAATGCCGGGGCGGGTGCGAATGTCGGCGGCTCGAACGGCGTGAGTGCCGGGCTCGGCGCTTCCGTCGGCGGCAGCAGTGGCATCAATGCCGGCGCTGGTGCCAATGTTGGTGGTTCTGGCGGCGTCACTGCAGGGCTCGGCGCCAATGTCGGCGGCACCGGCGGCATCGGCGTCGGTGTCGGCGTGGGCATCGGTGGTGGCACCAATCCCAGCAATCCGTCAAATCCGTCCAACCCCAGCAATCCCTCGAACCCCAGCAACCCGAGCAATCCCGGCCTGCCGGGTGTGGTGGCCCAGATGTCCAGCAGCCAGGTGGCGCGCATGAAGAAGCGCTGCGTCGACGTGCTCAGCAGTGAGGGCACCTATGATCGCGACCTGCGGCAGCTCTGCCTGCTGATCGCAAGGCGCTGAGGCTAAGAGTGCCGGGATCGGAAGTGCACAACCAGCCGTGAGGCTTTGACCGCACTCTCCTGGCCTCCGGCCGGTCGGAAAGCCCGCCATTTCGGCGGGCTTTCTGCTGTGGAGCGTGTTCGTAACGTCGACAATCAGGGGGGCGGTTCTCAGGCTTCCAGGCGAAGAACGTCTCGGCCGAGGCAATACCTTCCCAATGGGTTCAGTTGTCTAGAATTGGCTGGTACATGGGTAACTATACCTATGATTGTCCTTCGTATTTTAGCAACCAACGATAGAGGCTCGGGTTGGTGATACAGCCGGTTTTGAAGTCCGGTTCGTTCAAGACAACCCAAGGAGAGAGCCATGTTTGGTATCGCAAAAAGACTTTCCACAATCCTCGCGGGCAGCGCAGTGGTGGCCGCTCTATGCATGCCGGCCCACGCCGCTGGGATCGGCGTTGGCGCCGGCGCCTCGGTCGGCGGTAGTGGCGGTGTCAATGCCGGCGTCGGTGCTTCTGTCGGCGGCGGTGGTGGCATCAATGCTGGCGCCGGTGCATCGATCGGTGGCGGCACAGGCGTCAATGCGGGCGCAGGAGCCAGCGTCGGCGGCAACAACGGCGTCACTGCAGGACTCGGCGCTTCGGTAGGCGGCCAAAGTGGTGTTGGCGTCGGCGCGGGTGTCGGTATCGGTAGTGGCGTCGGTGCGGGTGTTGGCATTGGCGCTGGTCAAACAAACCCAAGCAATCCGTCCAATGCAAGCAGTCCCAGCCTGCCAGGTGTTGTCGCCGACATGTCGGACAGCCAGGTGGCGCGGATGAAGAAGCGCTGCGTCGATGTGCTGGCCAGCTCAGGCAGCTACGACCGCGACCTGCGGCAGCTGTGCCTGATGATCTCGCGCCGCTGAGGCGGTAAACGTCATGAGGCCCGCTGCCGCGAGGTGGCGGGCCTTTTTCCGGCGAATATTCTCCGTGCGCGCGCCTCGTCATGATCAGTCGGAACGGTAAGGCTGCTCGAACGTTCTGGTCTTCGAAACATCGCATCCGACGATGTTCAACTGGCGTGTCAGCGCCTACAGGAGCGGGAAAATACTATGAGCATCGGCACCATTCTCATCATCATTCTTGTCATCGCGCTGCTTGGCGGCTTTAGCGGCCTCGGCGGTGGCCCATTCTATGGCACCGGCTATTATGGCGGCGGCGGCCTTGGCCTTGTGCTGCTGATCATTATTGTCCTTGTCGTGCTAGGGCGGATCTAGAGGCGCGCGCAAGCCTTCGGACAATCGCAATCTCGTGACCGCGGCGCGGCCGACATGCACCGGATTGTGATGGATGCAAGCCGGCTTGTGATCCGAAATCCGGCTGGAATCTCGTATGTTGATTTCGGTCCACACCCCCCGTGGAAACAAGAGGAGAGGGTCCCACCCCTTCATCCTCCTCCAAGGCCCGCCCCGGCATGCCGGAGCGGGCTTTTGCGTTGAAGGGGAACCGGCTCGCGTCGAGACAGTTGAGTTGCGGAAGGCTGCCCAATGCCCGCAACACTCGGAACGACACTCTGCGACATTCGCGATGATCTTCACGTCCTGCGGCGGATGGTGGCGGCTCGTGGCCATATAGAGACCATCCAGGGCATAGATGCGCTGATCGGCATTGCGGAAGCAGAGGCTATCAAGGGGATACGCCGCATCGATCGGTCGGCCTGAACAGGAAGAAGGATTGTATGAACATCAAGGAGATGACGCGGCAGGACTGCGTCGCCCTTTTGAAGACGCAACGTCTTGGTCGCCTGGCCTGCGTACGTGACCAGAAACCCTATGTGGTGCCGGTCCATTTCGCGTTCGGCGAGAATTCCATTTTCAGTTTCTCGCTTCCCGGCAGAAAAGTCGACTGGATGCGAGCCGATCCCCATGTCTGCCTGCAGGTCGACGATGTCGGCGGTGGCAATGGGTGGAGGAGCGTCGTCGTGGAAGGCCTGTTCGAGGAATTGCCTAAAGCGCCTGATCCGGATGCCGGCATGACCGGCGTCGAAAGGATGACCGCTCCAGCCGATAGCGACCGCCGGCTTGCCTGGTCGCTTCTTGCTGCGCACGCCGATTGGTGGGAGCCGGGAGCCCTGAAGCCCGGCGAGACCCTCGCGCCCTCGGGCAGCCATCTCTTCTATCAGATCAGGATCGAGACGATGTCGGGAAGGCAGGCCTTGTGGTAGCGGTTCTTACGCCGCGCGCGGCACACGTGAGGTGAACGTCGCCCGGGTGACCGAGACGCTTGTGCCTTCGGTGTCGCTTACGACGTCCACCTTGGCATCGAGCTGTTTCACCAGTGCCTCGACGATGGCCGTTCCAAGGCCGGTGGCCGGCAGGTCGTTGGCGATCTTGCCGACGCCATTGTCCGAAACCGTCAGTTTCCAGTCGCTGCCGGCAGTCTCATAGCTCACCTGTATGCGGGCACCGTCCTTCTCTTTGGGGAAGGCATATTTGATGGCGTTGAGGACGAGTTCGGTGACGATCAGACCGAGGCTTACTGCCTTTTGCGAGTCCATCCTGCCGCCTTCGGCCGTTACTGTGACCGTGATCGGCTGACTTTCGCCAATCATTGACGAGGCGAGACTGCTGCACAGTTTCGGAAGGTAGGAGCCGACATCGATCTCGTCGATGCCTGCCGAGGTGTGAAGATGCCGTTGCACTTCGGCCACCGACAGAACGCGCTGGTGCGCGTCCTTGAGATGCTGGCGCGTCTCTTCCGAGGTGACGGAGCGTGCCTTCAGCAACAGGATGCTGGCGATGATCTGAAGGCTGTTGGCAACCCGGTGCTCCATTTCGCGCAGCAGCACGTCCTTCTGCTGAAGCAGATCCTCGGTGCGGCGCAGCAGCTCTTCCTTTTCCCGCTCGATGATACGACGGGCGGTAATGTCATTAAAGGCGAGAAGGATGGTGATCGCCGAGCTATGATCGTAAAGCACCTTGCGCGCGTTGAGCAGCATGGTGCGGCGGCCGATCCGCGGGAAATCGTGCTCGACCTCGAAACCGTCCATGGCGGTCTTTTCCGGAATGATCGTCTCCAGCAGCAGGCGAAGTGCTGGAATGTCCCACTGACCGTCGCCGAGTGCGTAGAGCAGCGTGCCCTGGGTCTGCGCGGGGTCCACTTCAAATGTCTTGTAGAATGAACGGCTGGCGGCCAGCACACGAAATCGCTCGTCGAGCACCAGGAATGGTTCGGTGATCGTATTGACGATCGCCTGCGCCAACGTCTGCGCATCCTCGATATTCGCGATGGGTTGAAACATGGGCAAAAGCCAGACGAACGGCGTTCTGCCGCTCCAAGGGTAAACCCTATATCTTTGCTTGACCGTTGTCGCGAATTGAATCTGATGGCCCGGCGATGTGATGATCCCATCCCAGCCCCGCCGACGGCAAGGTTGCTTGTCCTATGTCAAATTTGAATGACGGCGCCTCGGCAACGGTGCGATCGATAGTCCGCTCGTGGCGGCCGGTCTTTCGGATGCCCTCACCGGTCGCGCGAAGAACCCGCTGCCTTCGGGGGGAGGTGGCGGGTTTTTGCGCCCACCAAACAGAAAAAGGCGGGCATCAGGCCCGCCTTCTTTCAGCTGTTCTGTTCAGGCCTGTGCCCAAACCGCTGCGTCAGTTCGCGCCGCCGAGCTGCTTGGTCATCTTGCAGAAATTGTCATGCGACTTGGCAATAGCCTTGTCACCGCATTCCTTCGTCATGCCTGCGCGATCTTCTTCCTTCATCGCCATCCAGGCCACCTTGAATTCCTTCTCGGACTTCATCGTCTTCATGCCGGAGTCCGTATAGAAAGGCGTCATCTTGTCCGGATTGTCGAGCGCGGAGGTGTTGCCGCCGGAAGCGGCCAGCGCCGAGCCGGTCATCATCGCAAGCGCCATCGCGCCCATCGTGAGCATCTTGAAGTTCATCGGGAAATTCCTCTCTGTCGAGGTCATTGGAATAAACGACCTGCGGACAAACGGTACCGAGAGAAAACAGTTCCCCTGGATGAATATATATTAAAACGATATTTTATTTCTCTGGCTCTGACGGGGACCCGCAATTGGAGCTCCAGCGATATTTCCCACCTTGGTCCGCGACATTGGACGCGGGCCAGAACCCTGACGCCGGCTGATTACTCCATGTCCGGGACGTCGCCGCTGACAAACAGCGTGGTCGGCGGCCCGTAGTCGCCAAGTGTCGGGTCGGCATCGCGGCTCCAGGCGATGACGCCGACATGCTTTGCCGCCAGCGCCCTGGCGGTGCGTATGGCGCGGTCTTCGCTCTGCTGGTCGGCAGGGCCGAAGGCTGGAAACAATTCACCGTCCTCGCCGCGATCGAAAGCAACCACGACGATCAGCTTGGGATTCTTATGCTCTGTTGAATGGGACATGGTGCTCCTTCGACGCGGAACCTATCACACTACCAGACCCAGGGGGGCGCTGTCTGGTTTTCAACCGGATTTTGCTGGTGTCTTCCGGAACCCGCTGCCTGCGTTGAGTTGCATTCGGCGTCGCATTGACAAGCGGTTTTTGACCATATATTGAACAGGACTATACAGGTTCACTGAACAGGTATGCATATGAAGCGGCGCGCGGTTCAACTGTCTCCCGGCACGGGCAAGCCCGAGCAGATCGCAACTGTTCTGGAGCATGAAATCCGCTCCGGCGTTCTCGGCTTCGGCGATCGCTTGCAAAGCGAGAACGAGCTCGTCCAACGCTTCTCCGTCAGCCGCAACACGGTCCGCAAGGGCCTCGAGGAACTGTCCAGCCGCGGGCTGATCACCACCAAGGTCGGTATCGGCTCCTTCGTCACCTTCGACGGCAAGCCGGTCGACGATTCGATCGGCTGGTCACGGGCGCTTGCCAATGCCGGTGCCAATGCCGAGACTAGGACGCTGCGGCTGGAGGTCATCGAAGACGTCGACCTGGCTGCCTTGCTTGGCATCGAAAGCCCGTTCTTCATCGCCGTTGACCGGGTGCGCACCAATGCCAGCGACGGCCATGCGATCTCCATCGAGCGCAGTCGCCTGCCGCTGTCGCCGGAGCTGGAGGATGTGCCGCTGCGTGGCCTGCGCGAAGGCTCGCTACACCAGACGCTGCGCGGCGCCGGTCTCATTCCCGACCATGGCGAGGAATGGGTCGGCATCGAGATGCTCAACGCCGAGGACGCGGCCATTCTCGGTTGCCCGCAAGGCACGCCCTTTCTGCGCGGCCGCCGGCTGACGCGTGCCGCCGACGACCGGCCGATCGAATATGTCACCAGCCTGCTCAATCCCGCGCATTTCGCGCTGCATATGAGGTTCTGAGCGATGCCGGACACACTTGATCGCGCCATGGGCGCGCTTGTCGGCGGAGCGCTGGGAGACGCGCTCGGCATGCCGACGCAGCTTTTGTCGCCGGCGCGCATTGCCGAACTCTATGGCCATGTCGAGGATTTCATCGCGCCCTTCGCCGACCATCCGGTGTCGAAGGGGCTCGCGGCCGGCACCATCACCGATGATACGGAACAGGCGCTGTTGCTTGGCCGCATCCTGGTTGAGTCAGGCGAGCGTTTCGACCATGCGCGCTGGGTCAACGCGCTGCTCGACTGGGAGCGCGAGGTCAAGGCGCGCGGCAGCTACGATCTTCTGGGGCCATCGACCAAGCGTGCCATCGATGCCATCAACAGTGGCGTGCCGGCCGAGGAGGCGGGACGCAGCGGCGACACCAATGGGGCAGCCATGCGCATCGCGCCGGTCGGCATCATGATGCCGCTGGAGCCGCTCGACGCGTTCGTCGCCAAGGTGGCAGAGACCTGCCGCGCCACGCACAACACCTCGATCGCCATAGCGTCGGCCGCCGCCGTCGCGGCCGCCGTCAGCCGCGGTGTTGCCGGCGGCGACTGGCACGCCGCCTCCGACAGTGCCGTCGCTGCGGCGGGGCGAGCGGCGACGCTTGGCCATTGGGTGACCGGCGGCGACATCGCCGCGCGTATCGTCTGGGCACGGGATCTGGTGCGCGGCAAGGTGATGAGGGACGCGATCCGGCTGATCACCGATCTGGTCGGCACCGGCGTCGCCAGCCAGGAATCGGTTCCGGCGGCCTTCGCTGTGCTGGAAGTCGCCGGCGGTGACCCCTGGCAAGCGGCGGTCATCAGCGCCAATCTCGGCGGCGACACCGACACGATCGGCGCCATCGCGGCCGGCATGGCCGGCGCCTGCACCGGTTTTTCGCGGTTGCCAAGCGAACGCGTCGCCGGCCTCAGGGGTATCGACATGGCGGAGGTTCGCGCGCTTGCCGCCGACCTTGTTGCGGCGCGGACGTCCAAAGGCCTTGCGCCAAAAGCCGGTTCCGGCACGGACGCGGCGGCATGAGCGGGCGTCTCGTCCATATCGGCAGCGCGGTGGTCGACTATGTCTACCGCATCGACGCCTTGCCGGCGCCAGGCACGGAGAAGACGGCATCGAGCTATGCCCAGGTCGCCGGCGGCGGTTTCAACATGATGGTCGCGGCCACCCGCACCGGCATGACAGTGGTGTTCGGCGGCCAGCTCGGCAGCGGGCCGAACGGTGATTTCCTGCGCGCTGCCTTCGCCGCCGAGGGCATCGAAACGCTGACACCACCATCGCCTGTGATGGACAGCGGCAATTGCGTTGCCATGATCTCGAGCGATGCCGAACGCACTTTCGTGTCGTGGCCAGGTGCTGAAAGCGTGCTCAGCCTCGACATGATGGCGCCGGTATCGGTGGCGCCGGGCGATTGGGTGTTCACCTCGGGCTATACGTTGAGCTATCCGGGCAGCCGCGATGCGCTTACCGACTGGATCGAGGCGCTGCCGGAAGACATTCCCTTTGTCTTCGACCCGACGCCGGTCATTTCAGACATTCCGCGCTCCATCCTGTCGCGGGTGCTCGCCCGCACCACATGGCTGAGCTGCAACACGACGGAAGCCGCCGAGATCGCCGCCCCTGGTGATGTCGAGGGCCTCGCGGCGCGGCTGCTTGCCGACCATTGCCCGCAGGCCGCCGGTGTCGTCATCCGCAGCGCCGCCAAGGGCTGCCATATCAGGCTGGCCGACGGCACGGCGCAGACCATCGCCGGGTTCAAGGTCGATGCCATCGACACCAACGGCGCCGGCGACACCCATATCGGCGCTTTCGTCAGTGCGTTGGCGCGCGGTGCGCCACCCTTCGAGGCGGCGCGCTACGCCAATGCGGCGGCGGCCATTTCGGTCACCCGCCATGGCGGTTCATCGGCGCCGACCGATGCCGAAATCCAGACTTTCCTGAGCCAGGCCAATGGTCCTTCGACCGGCACGCCGGGCCAGAACCAGAAGGCCCATCAAACAGCCTGACAAGCCCGGGAAGCGGGCAAACAAAGAGAGGAACCAACATGCGCATGCCAAGACTGACTGCTCTCTTGACGGCGACCGCCGTCTTCACCACCGCGCTCACGCTGGCCGCAAGTGCCGCTGAAGTGCATGTGCTCAACTGGAAAGGCTACGGCGCCGACGAGCCCTGGGCCGTCGAGGCCTTCGAGAAAGCGACCGGCAACAAGGTCGTCAACGATTTCTTCAATTCCGAACAGGAAATGCTGACCAAGATCCGGACCAATCCCGGCCTCTACGACGTCGTCATGATCAACGCCGCCTTCAACGACCAGGCGATGGCGGAAAAGCTGATCCAGCCGATCGATACCTCGAAACTGCCGAACTATGCCGACATCAGCAAGGACAAGGCCGGCTCGCCGATGCTCGACCATGACGGCAAGGTCTATGGCGTGCCGTGGGTGTGGGGGCTGACGGCGCTCGCCATCAACGAAAAATCCTTCGACAAGCCGCCGACATCGATCGCCGAAATGTGGGATCCCGCGCATAAGGGCCGCGTCGTCATCCGCGACGACGCCGTCGAGGCGGTGCAGTTCGGTGCCATCGCCACGGGCCAGAACATCAACGACATCAAGGATATGGATGCGGTCAAGACGAAGCTCACCTCGCTGATGCCGCAGATCAAGACCTTCTGGAGCTCGGAGAACGACTGGAACCAGATGGTCGCCTCCAACCAGATCGACATCGGCACCTATTGGAGCGGCTCGGCCGACCGCGCCAAGACCCACTTCAAGCTGCCGGTTTCGCTGGTCATTCCAAGGGAAGGCGCTGTCGCCTGGTTGGATGCCTTCTCCATTCCGGCAGGTTCAAAAAATGTCGAAGGCGCGCAGGCCTTCATCAACTGGATGATCGACCCGAAATTCTATGTCGAATGGGTCACCAAGGTCGGCGCTCCGGTGTCGGCCAACACCAAGGCGGTGGACGCGCTGCCGGAGGATGCCTTCAACCGCAAGGTGATGGGTGATCCCGAGGTCGCCAAGCGCATCCAGTTCCAGGCGCCGGTCACCGATGCCCAGCGCGAGGCCTATCTGGCGCTCTGGCAGCAGCTCAAGGTCGACGTGAAGTAAAGTTCGCGTCCGGACCAGCCGGCGGTTCGCGCCGGCTGGTCCTTCAATCCTGGGGGAGGACGGTGGCATGGCAGCACAGAGCGCGACCGCATCGCGCGGCGGGTTGAGATCGGCGCTGCCGCTGCTGGCACCGGCCTATCTCTGGCTGACGGTGGCGATCTTCCTGCCGCTCTCGGCCATGGTCTTTTTCTCGTTCATGACCGAGCTGCCACTGTCGGGAAAGCCGTGGGCGTTCACGCTTGGCAACTACGCCGCCTTCTTCTCGCATAGCCTCTATCTGACATTGTTGCTCGCCTCGCTGCGCCTCGGCCTTGAAGTGACGCTGTGGTGCATCGTCATCGGTTATCCCGCCGCTTACGTGCTGGCCAAGGTGCTGAAGGGCCGCAGCCGCGAGGCGATTTTTCTCCTCGTCATCCTGCCCTTCTGGTCGAACGGGCTGGTGCGCATCTTCTCCTGGGCAATGGTGCTGCGCGAGGGCGGCATTCTCGATACGGCGCTCAATGCGGTGCTGCCGTTCAGGATCAACATCGATCTCATGTATTCCTATCCCGCCGTCATCATCGGGCTGGTGCACTCTTACGTGCCCTACATGGTGCTGACCTGTTATCTCACTTTGCAAGCGATCGACGACTCGCTGATCGAGGCCGGGCGCTCGCTCGGCGCCTCGCGGCTGCAGGTGCTGAAGCGGGTGATCATCCCGCTGTCGATGCCCGGCATGGTGGCGGGCGCGGCACTGATCTTCGTGCCCGTTGTCGGCTCGTTCATGGAGCCGCGTATCCTCGGTGGCCGCACCGGCACGTTCTACGGCACCGTCATCGAGGACCAGTTCGTCGCGGTGTTCAACTGGCCGCTCGGTGCGGCACTGTCCTTCATCCTGCTGGCCGTGGTGCTGGTCATCCTGGCGATTGCCTCGCCGGTGCTGCGGAGGGCTGCGTGATGCTGACGACGCGCATCCTGGAAGGGCTTGGCCGCCTGTATATCGGACTGCTGCTCGCTTTCCTCTATCTGCCGATCATCATCATGGCGCTGATGTCGTTCAACGTCTCGCCCTTCTACCAGCTGCCGTTCGAGTGGACGACGGAATGGTACGCTTCGCTGTGGCAGAACGACCAGCTGATCGCGGCCACCTGGAACAGCCTCGAGATTGCCGTCATCACCACCATCATCAGCGTGGTGCTGGGCTCGGCGGCGTCGCTGGCGCTTTATCGTTATGAATTCCCAGGCAAGAAAGTGCTGCAGGCGCTGCTGTTTCCGCCGATCGCCATTCCGTGGCTGATCACCGGCACGGCGATGCTGATCTTCTTCTTCGGCGTCGGCATCGGTCGCGGCCTGTTCGCCATCCTGCTTGGCCACGTCGCGCTGGCGCTGCCCTATGTCATCGTCGTCGTCTCGGCGCGGCTGCAGACCTTCGCGCCTGAACTGGAAGAGGCGGCGCGCTCGCTCGGCGCCAACCAGTGGCAAGTCACAGTGCGCGTCACGCTGCCCTGGATCATGCCCGGCGTCATCGCCGGCGGGCTGTTTGCGTTCGCCGTGTCGTTCGACCAGTTCGTCGTCTCCTACTTCCTGGCGACGCCCGGCCAGACGACGCTGCCGGTCGAAATCTACGCCGCGATCCGCAAGGGGTTCACGCCCGAGATCAATGCGGTCTCGACCATCATCATTGTCGTGTCGATGGCGCTGATGCTGCTCACGGCGCGCTTCTTCAAATTCGGCGGAGAGAAATAATGGCCGGCGTGCAGGTATCTGATGTCTCCCGCAGTTTCGGCGCGCACAAGGCGCTGGACAATGTCTCCATCGATTTCGCCGATGGCGGCTTCTATGCGCTGCTCGGGCCATCGGGCAGCGGCAAGACCACGCTGCTGCGCCAGATCGCCGGCTTCGACTTTCCCGACTCCGGTCGTATTTCCATCGGGGGTGAAAGTGTCGAGCGGGTGCCGGTCGAGAAGCGGCGCATCGGCATGGTGTTCCAGAACTATGCGCTGTTTCCCAATATGAGCGTCGCCGACAATGTCGCCTTCGGCCTGTCGGTGCGCGGCGAAGCCAAGGCAGTGATTGCGACCGAAGTGCAGCGCGCGCTCGACCTCGTGCAATTGGGCAAGCTCGGCGGCCGCCGTCCGCACCAGCTCTCCGGCGGCCAGCGCCAGCGTGTGGCCTTGGCGCGTGCCATCGTCACCAAGCCGCGCGTGCTGTTGCTCGACGAGCCGCTCGGTGCGCTCGACAAGGCGCTGCGCGTCGACATGCAGATCGAACTCAAGCGCATCCAGCGCGAGATCGGCATCACCACCATCTTCGTCACCCACGACCAGGAGGAAGCGCTGACGATGAGCGACCGCATCGGCATTTTGCGCGACGGCAAGGTGGTGCAGGAGGGGCCGCCGGAGGAAATCTACGACCGGCCGAAAAGCGAATTCGCCGCCACCTTCCTCGGCGACGCCAACATTTTTCGCGGTGACTCGACGGGTAATGGCATCCGGCTGCCGGATGGCACCGCGATCGCTGCCGGCGCAGGCGCGACGCTTGCCGCCGGCGCCAAGGCGAGCTGTGCCGTACGGCCCGAACGCATCCGCATCGCCACCGACGCCGGGGTTCCGGATGCCGCCAATGCCAACATGCTGAAGGGCCACGTTTCCAAGCGCATCTTCGCCGGCAACAACAGCACGTATTTTGTCGAGCGTGCCGGCCAGACGCTGAAGGTCATCGTGCAGAACACCGGTGCCGACAGGCTGGCCGAGGGGCAGGATGTCGTGCTGCGCTGGTCGCCGGAAAGTACGGTGTTGATCGCGGCAAGTTGATCCTCACTCTGGCTCTTGCCAGACAGCGGGCAATAGGGAACAGCATTAGCCGGGCATAAGTCCGGAGCATTCCGATGACGCTAGAATTGACCGCACAGGACCGATCCATGCTCGACGGCGGGCAAGGCCCATCCGCCGCCGCTGCGATGAAGATCCTCGTCGCCTTCTCCAACGCCATTGGCGCAGGCAGTCTGCTCGACATATCAGGCGCTCACATCGATGGTTGCCTCTACCATGGCAAGGCCGGGCTCGATTTCGTCGAACGGCTGGTCGAGGGCGGCGGCCGCGTGCAGGTGCCGACGACGCTGAATGTCGGCTCGTTCGACCTCATCCATCCCGGTATGGTGAAGATGCCGGCGGCAGAGGAAGTGCCGGCGCGGCGGCTGATGAAGGCGCATATGGAGCTTGGCTGCCAGGCGACCTTCACTTGCGCGCCGTATCAGACGCGGTTTCGGCCTGAATTCGGGCAACAGATCGCCTGGGGCGAATCCAATGCCATCGTATTCGCCAATTCTGTGATCGGCGCGCGCACCAATCGCTATGGCGATTTCATCGATTTGTGCTGCGCCATGACCGGACGTGCACCCGCCTGGGGCCTGCATCTCAGCGAAAACCGGCGCGGCAGAATCCTGTTCGAACTGGACATCGCCGAGGCCGAACCAAGCGACAGCCTGTTCGTCGGTGTCGGGCTGATCATTGGGCAAGCCAGTGGCGACCGCGTTCCGGTGATCGCAGGCCTGCCGCAGCCACGTGACGAGGACCAGTTAAAGGCGCTGGGCGCGGCGGCGGCAACGACGGGTGCCGTGGCTTTGTTCCATGCGGTCGGCATCACGCCGGAGGCCGGAACGTTCGATGAGGCCTTCCAAGGCGAGGCGCCGGATGAGACGATCCGTATTACCCGTGCCGATCTCGATCATGCGCTGGCAAGGCTGTCGATGGTGCCCGACGGCGCGCTGCTCTCGGCGGTCTCACTGGGCACGCCGCACTTTTCGCATGAGGAGTGGATGCGCCTGTTGCCGCTGCTGCGTGAGGCAGCACCGGGCCGGGGCATCCCGATCTATGTCAACACCGGTCGCGCGACGCTGACGCGGCTGCAGGAGGAGGGCGCGCTTGCCGGCATGGAGGCTTTCGGCCTGATCCCTGTCGCCGACACCTGCACCTATGTCACCTCCATCCTCGAGCGGCTCGACGGCGTGGTGATGACCAATTCCGGCAAATGGGCGCATTACGCGCCGGGCAATATCGGCGTGACCGTCGCCTTCGCCGAGATGAAGGATTGCATCCGCTCCGCGGCGGTCGGGCATGTCGTGCGGAGCGCCTCATGACGCAGCCGGTTGCAACGGGAGCCGTCGAACGGCCGGGCACTTTCCAACTTGCCGGCGAGGCCGATGGGCTGGCTCTGATGTTCTCGCAGCCGCTCAGCTTCTGGGGCGGCATCGACGCCGAGACCGGCGACATCATCGACCACTCCCATCCCGGCCTCGGCCAGAACGTAGCCGGCAGGATCCTGGTCATGCCGAGCGGGCGCGGCTCGTCCTCCTCGTCCTCCGTGCTGGCCGAAGCGATCCGCCGGGGGACGGCGCCGGCCGGTATTCTTCTAGAGCGGGCGGACCCGATCCTGGCGGTGGGGGCGATCGTCGCCGAGTTTCTTTACGAGATCCGCATGCCGCTGGTGGTGTGCGATATTGCCGGACTTGTGTCCGGCGACAGGATCGCGATCAGCACAGCTGTGGATGGCCTAGCGATCGTTGCGATTCAACCCGCCATCAATTCAGCAGTACCCACCAATGAAATCCTTTAGATCTCCGGGATGTTTTCCTTGAAAATCACCTGCAGCCTCGGCTGGTGCAATTCATAGGGCAATCCCCGCACCGCATGGGTCAGAGTGTTGAGCGCCTCGCGGGCCTCGACGCGCGGATTCTGGTCGATGACAGCGTCGAGCGTGCCGTCGAGCAGAAGGTCCTTGGTGCCATCCGTTACTTCATGGCCGAGGAAGACCATGGATTGCGCGCGGCCGCGCTCCTTGAGCGCGCGGGCGATGCCGGTGTTGCCGGCGCCGACATTGTAGATCGCGGCAAGATCGGGGTGCCGGTCCAGAAGCGCCGATGCCTCCGAATAGGCTTTTTCGCGGTCGTCGAGCATTTCGCGCATCTCGACGATCTCGAGATTGGGTGATTCCTCGGTCAATATGTGGCGGAATCCCATCTCGCGCTCCTCGTGTCCGCGATAGGACAGCGAGCCGGCGAACAGCGCCACCTTGCCGGGACGTTCCGGCCCCATGAAACGGTTGAGCAGATAGCCGGCCAGCCGCCCGGCGGCGCGGTTGTCGATGCCGATATAGGCGACCCTCGGCACATGCAGGATGTCGGAGGCGATGGTCACCACCTTGATGTCGTTGGCCGACAGCGAACGGATCGCCTCGCGCACCGTCGGATGGTCGAGCGCGATGACGCCGACGCCTTGCGTCTGTCCGCGCAAATCCTGCAGCAGGCGGGCGAGCCGGTCGGGATTGAAGCCCTCTATGGTGGCGATGTGGACGTCGAGATCGGGTCGCCCCAAAGCCTGCGTCTCGATGTGTCGGTGTAGCATCTTGATGAAGGAATTGGTGCCGGCCGGTAGCGCGAAGTCGAGCCGGATGACCTCGCCGGGCAAGGCGCGCGGCGGCGTCCCGTTCGGGCCTTCGGCGATGTAGCCGAGGCGCTGCGCCATTTCGAGCACGATCTCGCGCGTGCGCGCCCGCACGCCGGGCCGGTTGTTGAGCACGCGGTCGACGGTGGCGGCGGAAACGCCGGCTTCCCGGGCTATGTCAGTCAGGGTGGAACGCACCGTCTCTCATCTCCTCAACGCACCAGGATCACGCAATGTCGGCAGCCGGCCTGATGGCCACGACTCCTCGCCATCGGCGATTCTGATGGGAAATGATGTATCCGGCCTTGGCCGAAGCGCAAGCCGTCGGGCTAAATCAGGTCGCCCGGCACTGCTGTTCCGGGGCGGGAAGTGACATTTCCCATCAAATCGAGGCATCTGGAGCGGTATAGGGACCCCGGTATGACGCATTTCCTCGCCCCATTGCGATGTTGTGAGGTGTTTTGATTAGTTATGATGTTGACAGCCTTCCTATACTGCCGTCAATATCCCTCATGGGCTCGTGGAGGAAACGTGAGCCCTGAGGGAGGAAACCCAATGTCTGATCTGATCCGCATATCGCGACGCCGGTTGCTGGCGTCCGGAGGAAAGGCGGCGGTGTTCGTCGCCGCCACAGGTATCGCACCGCAATTCATTCGTCCCGGCCGTGCCTTCGCTGCCGACGCATTGGCGCCAGGCATGATCGGCGGCCCGACGGGCTTCGAGGGCGCCGAGCGTTATCAATATGGCGCCGACACGCCGGAAGGCCGCGCCATCGAGGCGGCCAAGGCGCTGAAGGGCGCCGGCAAGGCGCCGGCCAAGATCGTGCTCGGCCTGTCGGACGGCTCGATCGGCCAGCTGACGCAGCCTTTCCCGGCCGGCGCGCCGTCGATCAAGGAGTTGTGGGAAAAGGAGACCGGCATTCCGATCGAGATCGTCGGCCTGCCGAACGGCCAGGAATTCACCAAGACTATGCAGGACATCTCCACCAAGGGTGGGGCCTATGACATCTATTCGACCGAATGGAACCGCCTCGGCGACCTCGCCGAAACCGGCGGCATCGCCAAGCTCGACGACTTCGTCGCCCAGTACAAGCCCGAATGGGACGATCCCAAGACCGGCTATGTCGATGGTGCCAAGGGTGTGTCGCTGCTCAACAAATATCGCGGCTCGAACTATGGCGTGTCGCTGGACGGCGACTTCCAGACCTGGGTCTACCGCTCCGACCTGTTCGGCGACGCCGCCGAGCAGAAGGCTTTCAAGGACAAATACGGCTACGATCTGGCGCCGCCGAAGACATGGAAACAGCATGGCGACATCGCCGCCTTTTTCCAGCGTCCGGACAAGGGCCTGTTCGGCTCGACCGACCTGCGCAACCAGGGCTGGGGCTACACCAACTGGTACCAGCGCTATGTCTCGATGGCTTCGCCCAACCAGTTCCTGTTCGGCGATGACGGCAAGCCGCTGATCAATTCCGAGCACGGCATCGCCGCCACCAACGAATATGTCGCTTCGCTCGCGCACCACTCCCCGGATGCGATCTCCTGGGGCTGGCCGGAACAGTACGGCAATTTCGCCAAGGGTGGTGCGGCGATGACCTGCGCCTTCTCCAACCTGCCGAAATTCCTCGACAATGCCGGCAACAAGGATCTCGGCCGTCACCGGCAAGATCGGTTCGATGCTGCCGCCCGGTCGCGAGATCGACGGCAAGCTAATCAGCCGCTCGGTGCTGTGGTTCTCGCTGACCGGCATGGTATCGGCGCAGTCAAAGAACCAGGAGGTCGCCTATCTCTTGCTGCAATGGCTGGGCTCGGCCCGCATCTACGCCTGGATGAGCGCCAATCCCGGCGGCTATCTCGATCCATTCCGGCTTTCGGATTTCTCCGATCCGCTGGTGCGCCAGACCTATCACGCCTACCACATGGATGTGGTGCGCGAGACGGTCGCCCGCACGGTGCCGACCATCAACTATCCCGGCGCCACCGCCTTCCACAACGCTCTAGACGAAAACCTCATGGCCTCGCTGACCAAGGCCAAGACATCGGAGCAGGCGATGGCCGACACCGAGACCGAGTGGAAGAAGATCGCCCGGCGCATCGGCGAGGACAAACTGCTCGAAGCCATCAGAACCAACAAGGAGGCCTGGCCGACCGTTCTCGATCCGATCAGCTGATCCGTCTCCCTGGATCAGAGCCGGAGGGGAGGGGCGAAAGCTCTTCCCCTCCGCACTCAACGCCACCAGCAAAAGCAGCCAGATGAAGCGTTCCGTTCCTTTCGAGATATTCCGCTACGCCGCGATCCTCGCGGCGATGGCGGTGACGCTGGTGCCGATCCTGTGGATGGTGTCGATGGCCTTCAAGCCGATCGCCGAATGGTCGGCGACCGGTGCCGACCTGACATGGTGGCCGAAGAACCCGACGCTCAGCAATTTCCGCTTCGTCTTCGGCGAATCCACCAACAGCCTGATCGTCGCGCTCGACCGCACCGCGCTGAAGCCGATCCTGTCGTCGCTGCTGTCGGCCGTGTTCGGCACCGCGATCGCCATGTCGGCGGGCACGGCCGCGGCTTACGGGCTGTCGCGCTTCGGCTCGGGTCAGAACCTGCCGCTGGCACTGATCCAGCTCAGGCTGTTTCCGCCGATGGCGGTGATGATCCCGGTGATGATCATGTGGGCCTTCCTGAACTTCACCGACAGCTGGTGGGGCCTGGCGCTGATCTACGGCATCGTCACTCTGCCCTTCGCCTTCTGGCTGATGAAGACCTTCTTCGACGACATGCCGCGCGAGATCGAGGAAGCGGCACTTGTCGAGGGCTGTTCGCGGCTGCGCGTCTTCACCCGCATCACGCTGCCGATGATGCGCGCGCCGCTCGCCAGTGCCGCCCTCTTCGTCTTCATCCTCAATTGGTCGGACTATCTGATCGCGCTGCTTTTGACGACGCGCGAATGGGTGACGATCCCGGTCTACATGGCCTCACTGTCGTCCTCGATGACCGGTCAGCTCTATGGCGCCAAGGCGGCGCTCGGCTTGATCGCCGCCGTGCCGCCGGTGATCATGGGCATCGCCATCCAGCGCCATCTGGTGCGTGGGCTGACGTTCGGGGCGCTCAAGCAATGAGCGCGGTGACTGTGACCATTTCGGAGGACGACATGGGCGCCGCGCGTGCGAAGCCGGCCATGCGTGACGAAGGGGCACGGCTGGGCTTCCGGCTGACGCTGCCGGCGCAGATCCTGGTGCTGTTCATCTCGGCCTTTCCACTCTTAATGCAGCTCTACATCAGCGTCACCGACTGGTCGCCGCTCTCGGGTCTCGGCTGGTGGAATGCCTGGGAGATGTGGAACAGTTTTGCCAACTACACCGATCTTGCCGCCGATGCACGCTTCTGGAGCGCGCTGAAGCGCACGGCGATCGTCATGATCGTCTGCGTGCCGGCGGAGTTCCTGCTGGGTCTCGCGCTGGCGACGCTGTTTGCCGACGATTTTCCCGGCAAGCGCGTCTTCTATTCGATCCTGCTGATGCCGATGATGGTGGTGCCGGCGGTGGCCGGCTACATGTTCTTTATGCTGTTCCAGTCGGGCGGGCCGGTGAACGACATCCTGTCAGCCCTGTCAGGCACGCAGGTCACCATCGCCTGGCTGTCGGATCCGACCCTGGCGCTGATCGCGGTGATGATCGCCGACATCTGGCAGTGGACGCCGCTGATGTTCCTGATCCTGCTCGCCGGCCTGGTCGGCGTGCCGGAGGACCAGATCAAGGCGGCGACCTTGCTCGGCGCCAATCCGTGGCAGCGCTTTACCACCATCGTGCTGCCGAAGATGAAGACCATCATCATCATCGCGCTGGCGATCCGGGTAATCGAGAACTTCAAGATCTTCGACACGCTCTACATCATGACCGGCGGCGGTCCCGGCGTCGCCACCGAAACGATCTCGGTCTACATCTACAAGGTCACCACGCAGGATTTGATCTGGGGCTATGTCGCGGCAATCGCGCTCGCCATCCTGGTCGTGCTTTCCATCGTCGCCGTGTTCGCCATGAAGCGCATGGCGCGGGCAAGGCAGGTGACGGCATGAGCACGATCCAGCTGCGCAACCTCACCAAGACATTCGGCGATTTCACCGCGCTGAAGACCATGGATCTCGACATAGCGGATGGCGAATTCATGGCGCTGCTCGGGCCATCCGGCTGCGGCAAGTCGACGACAATGAACATGATCGCCGGCATGGAGGAGCCGACCAGCGGCAAGATCCTGTTTGGCGAGCGCGACATGGCCGGCGTGCCGATGGGGCGACGCGGCGTCGGCTTCGTCTTCCAGAACTATGCGATCTTCACCCATATGAGTGTGCGCCAGAACCTTGCCTACGGGCCGAGGATGCGGGGCGCCGCCAAAGCCGAGATCGACCGCCGCGTCGGCGCCATCGCCGAGCTGCTGCAACTGACGCCGCTGCTCGACCGCAAGGCCGACCGGCTCTCGGTCAACATCTTGCAGCGCGTGGCGATCGGCCGCTCGGCGATCATGGAGCCGGCGATCTTCCTGCTCGATGAGCCGCTGTCCAATGTCGATGCCGCCTTCCGGGCTGTGATGCGCACCGAGCTGAAACAGTTGCAGCGTCAGTTCAGGCAGACCATGGTCTATGTCACCCATGATCAGCTCGAAGCCATGACCATGGCCGACCGCATCGCCGTCATGGACCATGGCGTGCTGCAGCAGGTCGGCACGCCGCTCGAAGTCTACAACAATCCGGCCAATGTCTTCGTCGCCCGCTTCATCGGTGCGCCTGGCATGAACCTGCTCAAGGGCAAGCCGGCGGAAAGTGATCGCGGGCTTGTCGTCGATCTCGGGCCGCTGGGCATCACGCCGCCGCTGCCGGACGAGCTCGCGGCCACCTTGCGCGGCGCACGCGGCGATGTGCTCTACGGCTTCCGGCCGGAGCAGGTGGCGCTGGCGCAGGATGGGCGCGGGCTTGCCATGCCTGTCACCTTCGTCGAGCGCATCGGTGCGCGCACCATCGTCCATCTCGGAGAAGGCGGGGGCGCCGTGAAAGCGGTCTTCGACAATGATGTCGGGTTGTCGATCGGGCAAACCGCGGTTGTCGCCCCCGACGCGTCGTCGGTACGTGTCTTCGATGCCGCCTCTGGTGTTGCGATGAAGGCAGGTTGAGATGGCTGACATCGTCTTTCGCAATGTGACCAAGCGCTACGGCAACACACTCGCCGTCGACGACGCCTCGTTCACCGTCAACGACAACGAATTCTTCTGCTTTTTCGGGCCGCCTCTGTCGGGCAAGTCGACGATCCTGCGCCTGGTGCTCGGGCTGGAGGCGCCGGACACCGGCGAAATCCTTATCGGCGGCAAGCCGGTCAACGCGGTGTCGCCGGCCGAGCGCAATGTGGCAATGGTGTTCCAGAACCTCGCGCTGTTCCCGCATATGAGCGCGCTCGACAATGTGCGCTTTCCGCTGGTCGAACGCGGCGTCGCCGAGCTCCAGATCAAAAAGCGCGTCGCCGACGTCGCCGCCAAGCTGCATATCGGCCACATCCTGCACAAGCCGCCGGCGCAGCTCTCGGGCGGCGAGCGGCAGCGTGTGGCGATCGCGCGTGCGCTGGTGCGCGATCCCAACGCGTATCTGATGGACGACCCGATCTCGGCGCTCGATGCGCGGCTGCGCGAGGAGACGCGCGTCGAGCTGAAGCGCATCCAGCGCGAGCTCGGCAAGACGCTGATCTATGTCACCCACGACCAGGAAGAGGCGATGTCGATCGCCGACCGCATCGCCATATTGGAGAATGGCAGGATCAGGCAGATTGGCGCGCCAGCCGAAATCTATGACCGACCGGCCAGCACCTATGTGGCGCGGCTGCTCGGCTCGCCTGTCATGAATATCCTCAAATCGGCGCGCGGCGAGGGCGGCGTCGAAGCGGCCGAAGGCACGATCCGCATCGCCGACAAAGCTGCGCCCGTTGATGCTGTCGAGATCGGGCTGAGGCCGGAAGACATCAAGGTCAATCCGTGGGCGGATGGGGGCCAGGGCCGCCCGGCGCGGGTGTTCGAGGTCGAGCCGCTCGGCGGCTACACCGTCGTGACGCTCGCCGCCGGGCAGGCGCGGCTGAAGGCGTTGCTGCGCGGCCAGCCCGACATCAGGCCCGATGCGATGGTGGCGATATCCTGCGAGCCGGCCCGCGTGCATTATTTCGGGCAAAGCGGAGGCGCGTTGGCGAGATGATTGCGGCCGCGAGGACAGAATTTCGGGAGGAAAGCATGGCAGCCAAAGGCTTCGAGCCGGACGTGAAGGTCCGCACCAAGGAATACAAGATCGGCTGCGTCGGCGCCGGCATGATCATGGCCGAGTGCCATCTGGCCGCCTACAAGGAGGCCGGATTTCCCGTGGTGGCGATCGCCTCGCGCACCCCTGCGAACGCGCAGAAGGTTGCGACACGCTGGGGCATCCCGACCGTGCACGACACGCCGGAACAGCTGATCGAGGACACCAACGTCGAAATCATCGACCTTGCCTTTCCGCCCGACCTGCAGCCGGCGCTGATCCGCCATGCGCTGAAGCAGAAGCATATCAAGGCAATCCTCGCGCAGAAGCCTCTGGCGCTGTCGGTGGAGGAAGCCGTCAAGCTGCGCGACGAGGCGGCGAAGGCCGGCAAGATCCTCTCGGTCAACCAGAACATGCGCTACGACCAGTCGATGCGCGTGCTGAAGCAGATCATGGACAGCGGCGCGCTGGGCGACATCGTCTTCGCGCAGATCGACATGCACGCCATTCCGCACTGGCAGACTTTTCTCGAGGATTATGACCGGCTGACGCTTGCCAATATGAGCGTGCACCATCTCGACGTGCTGCGTTTCCTGTTTGGCGACCCCGCTGAGATCACCACGCTGACGCGCAAGGATCCGCGCACCAAATTCGACCATCTGGACGGCATTACCGTGTCGACGCTGCGCTTCCCGTCCGGCGTACTTGCCGTGTCGCTGGAGGATGTCTGGTCCGGCCCGCGCCAGGACGGCTACAAGGACGACCAGCACATCAACTGGCGCGTCGATGGCACAAAAGGTGTCGCCAAGGGCACGATCGGCTGGCCGACAGGGGCAGCCTCGACGCTGACCTATGCCTCGGCCGAGACCACTGGCGGCGAGTGGGTGAGCCCAAGCTGGGACACGATGTGGTTTCCGCATGCCTTCATCGGCGTCATGGAGCAGCTGCAGCACGCGGTGAAGACCGGCACGCCGCCGGCGCTTTCCGTCGCCGACAACGTCAAGACCATGGCGCTGGTCGAGGCGGGCTACCTCTCGATGGCGTCGGGCCGCACGGTCAAGCTTTCCGAAATCGCTATCTGATCACCGCAACTGAAACACCAGACAACTGAATCGCTTACAGGGAGGAATTCACACCATGATGCAGGCAGGTATTTTCACGGGCTATTTCCCGTACGGCCTCGAAGAGACGGCGAAGAAGATCCGCGGCCTCGGTTTCAACACGGTGCAGCTCGACCTGCACTTCAAGGATGTCGACCTGTCGGCCGGCCAGATCACCAAGGACAAGGCGAAGAAGGTGCGCGATGTCTTCCGCGACCACAATTTGCCGGTCTGCTGCGTGTCGGGCTACACCAACATCATCCATCCCGACAAGGCCGAGCGCGACAAGCGCGTCGGCTACTTGAAGGAGATCATCCGCAACGCCCGCCATTTCGGCTCGCCTTACGTGATCTCGGAAACCGGCACCTACAACACCGAATCCGACTGGGTGCATCACCCCAAGAACAAGACCGAGGAAGGTTTTGAGGAATGCCGCAAGGTGATCGCCGACCTTGCCCAGACAGCCTACGACCACGGCGCTGTGTTTCTGCTCGAAACCTATGTCAACAACGTCGTCGGCTCGGTCGAGGAGACGGTCAAGATGTTCGCTCAGGTCGACCACCCCGGCCTTGGCCTGTTGATGGATCCGACCAATTATTTCGAGACGCACAACATCGACAAGATGGACCAGATCCTCAATCAGGTGTTCGACACGCTGACCGACAAGATCAAGATTGCGCACGCCAAGGACGTCAAGCGCTCGGGTGGCGACAAGTCCGAGAAGCACGCCGATATCGGCGACGAGGATGCGCTGGAGAGCCATACGTTCCGTGGCGTCGGCGAGATCGAACTGCCGGCGCCGGGTCTCGGCTCGCTGAACTATGATCTCTACCTCAAGCGGCTGGCTGAGAAGCATCCGAACATCCCGGTCATCATCGAGCACCTCTCGGAAGACGACGTGCCGCGCGCCAAGACATTTCTCGACGGGAAGTTCCGCGCCAACGGCCTGTGATGGCTCCAAACAGAGGGAGGAAAGCATGTTGAAATTCGTTTGGAAATTGGCGGCCGCCGCGACGGTGTTCGCCGGCGTCGCCCTCGGCACGGCTGCACAGGCGCAGGATGGTCAGAAGACCTTCTATCTGCTGTCGCATGGCGGTCCGTCCGATGCGTTCTGGATCGACTGGAACGCCGGCGCGACCAAGGCGTGTGACCAGCTCAAGGTGACCTGCAAGATCTCCTTCAGCGGCGGCGACATGGCGGCGCAGAAGGAGGCCTTCAACTCGGCATTGGCGGCGAAGCCCGACGGCATTGCCACCACGTCGGCGCAGCCGGGCCTGTGGACCGAGGAGGTCAAGGCAGCCAAAGCGGCCGGCATCCCGATCGTGTTCTTCAACACTGACGATCCGGCGACGGGCCGCCAGGCCTATGTCGGCGCCGACCTCAAGGAAGCCGGCGTCATCTGGGCCAAGTACCTGGTCGACCACAAGATGGTGAAACAGGGCGACAAGGTGTTCCTGCCGGTGGAAGTTCCCGGCGCCAGCTATCAGCAGCTGGAAACCGAAGGCATCGCCAGCGTGTTCGATCCGTTGGGGATCAAATATGACGTCGTCGATTGCGGCACCGATCCGGCCGGCATCATCGCCAAGATGACCGACTACATGGTCGCCAACAATCCGCCGGCGATCATCGCGCTCGGCGATTCCGTGGCGGCCAGCGTCAAGCGGGTCTTCGACGGCGCGGGCGTGCCGGCGGGCAAGATCCCGGTCGTCGGCTGGGGCAATTCCAAGGAAACGGCGCAGGCCGTCAAGGACGGCTTCGTCAACGCTGCCGCCTGGCAGTACCCGTCGGCGCAGGGCTTCATGCCGGTGGCACTGCTCGGGCTCGCAGCCTCGGGCGAACCGATAGGCTACGACATCCACACTTTCGGTCTCTACGACGCCTCCAGCGTCGACCCGATCCTGAAGCTTTACGACAAGAAGTGAGAAAAGCAGCGCCCGCTGCGAAAGCGGCGGGCGTCTTTCAAGCATGGTTCAAACAGTCATGACGATCGCCGCTGAAGACGAGATGCCTGTCGGGAAACGCAGATCGAGCCTGATACGCTCGCCGCAATTCTCCTCGCTCGTCATCCTCATTGTCCTGCTTGCAGTATTCGCTATCGCGGATCGCAATTTCCTGTCGCCGCTCAACATTTCCAACATGATGGCGTTCCTGCCAGAGCTAGGCATCATCGCGCTCGGCATGACGTTGCTTTTGACGGCGGGCGAATTCGACCTGTCCGTCGGCGCCGTGTTCGGACTGGCGCCGGTGGTGGTGATGCTGCTGGTGCAGAACGGCGGCTGGGATATCGGCGTCGCCCTTCTGGCCGGGCTTCTCCTGTGCATCGCGATCGGCGCGATCAACGGGCTGATCGTCACCAAGATCGGCATTTCATCTTTCCTGGTGACGCTGTCCATGCTGCTCGTCGTGCGCGGCGCAGCACTCTACATCACGCAAGGGTTTCCGCTGAAATCCTGGGACCAGCCCGGCTTCTTCGTGACGCTGCTGGCCGGCAGCTTCAATGTCGGTTCGTTCCGCTTCTACACCTCGCTATGGTGGTTCATCGGCCTGTCGCTGTTTGCGATCTACATCCTCCGCTACGCTAAGCTTGGCAACTGGATCAGCGCCATCGGGTCCAACCGCAACGCGGCGGTGGCGCGCGGCGTGCCGGCGGACGCCGTCAAGATCTGGCTGTTCATCGCCACCTCGGTGCTGGCTGGCCTTGCCGGCATGATCAGCGCCTTCCGCATCTCAGCCGCCTCGCCGGTAGCCGGCACCGGCTACGAACTCGAAGTGATCGCCATGGTGGTTGTCGGCGGCACGGCGCTGACCGGTGGGCGCGGCACGATCCTCGGCACCATCGTCGGCGCGCTGATGTTGCGCGCCATCCGCAACGGCATCGTGCTGATCGGCGTGCCTGGGCTCGCTTACAACATCTTCGTCGGCCTCATCATCCTGGCCATGCTCATCCTGCACGCTTTGCTGCAGAAGAACGCCGCAAGGAGCTGACGATGGAAGTGCTTCGGCTGCAGAATTTGCAAAAATCTTTCGGCAGCGTGCGCGCGCTGAAGAACGCCTCGCTGACCCTGCGGGAAGGCGAGGTGGTAGCGCTGCTCGGCGACAATGGCGCCGGCAAATCGACGCTGATCAAGGCGATCTCGGGCGTATTCCCGGTCGATCGTGGTGACATCTTCGTGCGCGGTGCGAAGGTCTCGATCCGTTCGACCCGCGATGCGATGGACCTCGGCATCGAGACCATCCACCAGGACACGTCGCTAGCGCCGGATCTCAGCATCGCCCGCAACCTTTTCCTCGGCCGCGAGCCCGTCAATTTCGGCTGGCTTGGTGTGTTCGCACCGCTCGATCTGGCGAAGTTGCGCAAGGCCGCTTCCGAATTGCTCAAGCGCGTCGGTATCTCGAAGAAGCTCGACGCCGATGCACTGGTTTCGACGCTGTCGGGCGGCGAACGCCAGTCGATTGCCATTTCGCGCGCCATGCAATTCGCCGCCAAGGTGATCATCCTCGACGAGCCGACCAACAATCTCGGTGTCGAGGAAACCCATGGCGTGCTGCGCTTCGTCAAGGAGGTGCGCGACGCCGGCCATTCGGTGCTCTTGATCACCCACAACATCCACCATGTGTTCCAGGTCGCGGACCGCATCATCGTCATGCGCCGCGGCGAAATCGTCGCCGAACAGATCGTCGCCGACACCGACCTCTTGACCGTGGAAAGCATCATCACCGGCGCCGACATGTCGGCCCTGCTCAAGGAGGCGAGGGCAAAGTGAAGGGCGTCGCATGGTAGAGCTTTACGGCAAGACGCTGTCGCGACGGCAAGTGGCCGAGCGGTCCGGCATGCTGTCGCAATTCGCCGGCGTGCGGCTGATGACGCTTGGCGATGGCGTGGAGCGCGGCATCCGCATGCTGGAGTTTCGCACCGGCTCGGGCCTGCGCTTCACCGCGCTGGTCGACCGGGCGCTTGATATCTCTGACTGCGACTTCAAGGGCCAGGCGATCGGCTGGCATTCGCCGAGCGGCTTCCGCCATCCCGGCCTGCACGATTATGAAGGGGAGAGCGGGCTCGCCTGGGCACGCTCCTTTTCCGGCCTGCTCGTCACCTGCGGCCTCGACCACATATTGGGCCGGGAGGAAGTGCCGGCCGACAGCTACAATTATCCCGGCAAGAAGACCGTCACCCATTCGCTGCACGGCCGCGTCGGCGCGATCCCGGCGCGGCTGACCGGCTATGGCGAGCGCTGGGATGGTGACCGCTGCGTGCTGTGGGCCGAAGGCATCGTCCAGCAGTCGGCGGTGTTCGGCGAGGACCTGCATCTCATCCGGCGCATCGAGGCCGATGTCGGCGGCAACGAGATCCGGCTTTCCGACCGTGTCGTCAACCACGGCTTCAACCGCACGCCGCATATGTATTTCTACCACGTCAATGTCAGTCATCCCTTGCTCGACGCGGGCTCGCGCTATCTGGCGCCGATCCGCGACGTGGTATGGGCCGGCCATGCAGGCGAGCACTACGAGGCACAGAAGGTCGGCTACCGCACGGCGCCGGCGCCGCAAATGGGGTTCAGCGAGCAGGTCTGGCAGCATGAGATGGGCGCCGACGCAAAGGGGCAAGTGCCGGTGGCGGTGGTCAACGACCGGCTCGGCCTCGGCTTCGAAGTGGTGACGCGCAAGGACCAACTGCCCTGCGCCTATCAGTGGCAGAATTTCCAGGCCGGGCAGTATGCGCTGGGCATCGAGCCCTCGACCCATCATGTGCTCGGCGATCTCGCCGCGCGTGAACGCGGCGAGATGATCTGGCTGGAGCATGGCGAAGCCCGGGCCTACGATGCGGTGTTTCGTGTCCTCGATGGCGCCGGGGAGATTGCGGCGGCGGAAGGCAGGATCGGCGCGATCGCCAGGCAGCCGCTGCAGGATTATCCCAGGCCGTCGGGAAATTTTCCGAGATTGGGGGCATGATGCGACAGGAATGCTCCGGCTGGCGGGCCGGAAACCGGAGGTCGGTGTGATGGGCAACAAGCGCGATTACAGCCTGGTCGGCGAAAGCACGCGGGCCGCCATAAAGACCGGCCTGGCTTCGGCCGAGTGGTACCACACCGACGTGCCGCGCAAGGCGATGAAGGAGCTGATGCAGCGCTCCGACGGCCCGGCGATCCGCGACACCATCATCTGGCTAGCTGTCATTCTGGGCTCGGCTGCCGGCATCGTCTGGTTCTGGGGCTCCTGGTGGGTGGTGCCGTTCCTGTTCGTCTATGGTGTGCTCTACGGCTCGTCGAGCGACTCGCGCTGGCATGAATGCGGCCACGGCACGGCCTTCCGCACGCGCTGGATGAACGACGTCGTCTACCACATCGCCTCCTTCATGCTGATGCGCAATCCCGTGCAATGGCGCTGGAGCCATGCCCGTCACCACACCGACACCATCATCGTCGGCCGCGACGCCGAGATCGCCGTTATGCGGCCGCCGGACCTGTTGAAGGCGGGACTGGCCTTCACCGGCATTCTCGACTTCCGCTATTCGCTGCCAACGCTGGTGCGCCAGGCCTTCGGCACGTTGTCTGAGGAGGAGAAGAGCTATATCCCGGAGATGGAACAGCAGAAGGCCGTGGTCGCCGCCCGCTGGCACGTCGCCATCTATATCGCGACGATCGCGCTTGCGATCGCGCTGCAGTCATGGATACCGCTGGTGCTGATCGGCCTGCCGCGCCTTTACGGCACATGGCACATGGTGACGACCGGTTTGCTGCAGCATATCGGCCTTGCCGACAACGTCATCGACCACCGGCTCAACACCCGCACCGTCTACATGAACCCGATCAGCCGGTTCATCTACTGGAACATGAATTATCATGTCGAGCATCACATGTTCCCGATGGTGCCGTATCATGCGCTGCCCAGGTTGCACGAACTGATCAAGCACGATCTGCCCGAGCCGAACCCGTCAATGTGGCATGCCTATCGCGAGGTTTGGCCGGTTCTGCTCCGGCAACTGAAATACGAGGATTTCTATCTCATGCGCGAATTGCCGCCGACGGCCAGGCCCTATCGCGGCGAGTTCCACGAGGTCGATATGTCGGCGGCGGCCGAATAGCGGTCGCGAATTCCTGAGGAGACCGAGATGCCCGATTGGGTTGAAGCGTGCGCGGTGGATGATGTCGAGGAAGAAGACGTCATCCGCTTCGATTATGGCGGCCGGACCTTCGCGGTCTACCGCTCACCGGATGACGCGTTCTTCGCCACCGACGGCTACTGCACGCATGAGAAGGCGCATCTGGCCGACGGGCTGGTGATGGACGAGATCATCGAATGTCCGAAACACAATGGCCGCTTCAACTACAAGACCGGCCAGGCCAAGGGCGCGCCGGTCTGCGTCAATCTCGCGACCTATCCGGTCAAGATCGAGGCCGGTAAGGTCATGATCCAGATCTGAAAACGTGGCGACCGATCGGGCGCCGCGTCAAGCAAGCACAGAGGGACGTTTTCATGAGCCGAAAGAGACCGACCGTCGCCGATCTGCGCGCGATGAAGGGCAAGCGCCAGCTGACCATGCTGCGCGTGCTCAACCTGGATGAGGCGGAGGCCGCTGAACGGGCAGGGGTCGACATCGTCTCGGTGCCGCCCGAACTGGTGCTCAACCCGCAATACCGCGATGCGGCGCCCAGCCTGTTCACCATGCCGGGCGAAAACTTCTTCGAGATCGGTACGGCGGATGATTTTGTCCGCTGGTCCTTCCGGCTCTACAAGGCCGGCGCCGACGCGGTCTATTGCAGCGCCGGCTATGCCACGATCAAGCGTATGGCGGACGACGCCATTCCCGTCATCGGTCATGTCGGCCTCATTCCGTCCCGCGCCACCTGGACCGGCGGCTTCAAGGCGGTCGGCAAGACCGCCGACACCGCCATCCAGGTTTTCGAAGCGGTGAAGCAACTGGAAGCGGCCGGCGCCATCGGCGCCGAGATCGAGGTCGTGCCGGTCGAGGTGGCCAAGGCGATCTCGGAGCGCACCTCGCTGATCATGCTGTCGATGGGGGCGGGCACCGGCTGCGATGCGCAATATCTGTTCGCCGAGGACATTCTTGGCCAGAACCGGGGCCACATGCCGCGCCACTCCAAGGTCTATCGCAACTTCGCCGCCGAATATGACCGGCTGCAGGCGGAGCGGGTGGCGGCATTTTCCGAATATGTCGCCGACGTCAACAGCGGCGCCTATCCCGAGGACAGGCACGTCGTCCACATGGACCCGGCCGAGCTCAGCCTGTTCATGAAAAAGGTGGACGCAAAGAGCTGATTACTCGGGGTCTTTGCTGGCCGCCGCAGCGCCTTGCCACGTTCCGTCGGCGAGCATGGCGTGGAGCACCTCGGCGTCAGCCCCCAGCGGCCGGTCCTCCTTCAGCATCGATACATGGGCGCGCACCGCCGCATAGATCGCACCGGTGCGTGGTGCCAGCGTCAACCCTTCACGCAGGTCGACGGCCTGGGCGGCGGCCATAAGCTCGAAGGCGATCAGCCGCCGCCACAGCGCGATCATGCCGGCGCATTTCGATACGGTGAGAAGCGACTGGGTCGCGTGGTCCTCGACGCCTTCCGAAACGGGCAGGAAGTCGAGCATCACCGGATTGGCCTTGTGGCGGATGGCGGCCAGGATCGACGTCGCCGTCTTCTGCAGCGGCACGAAACCGGCCGAAGCGCCGCCGATGGGCGACAGATATCTGGTCAGGCCATTGCGGCCCGAGCCGCTGAGCTGGATGAAGCGGGCGACGCTCGCGGCGGCGCATTGCGCGATCGCCAGGCCGAGCGTCTCGAAGGCAAGCGAGAGTGCGGCCGTGTGGAAATTGCCGGTCGACAGCACCAGTTCGTCATCGCCCAGCACCAGCGGGTTGTCGGCGGCGGCATTGAGCTCGATCTCGACGGCACGCTTCGCCTGGCCGATCGCCTCGATCAGCGCGCCATGGATCGACGGCATGCAGCGGATCGACAGCGGGTCCTGAATAGTGGTCGGCGCCGGCGCCTCTTCGCGAGCAAGCAGATCGTTCAGCGCCTTGGCGGCTTCCTGTTGGCCCGCCGCCGGCCGCGCCATCTGCAGGCGCGGATCGAGGATGGTGCGGTTGGCGCCGAAACCTTCCATGGTCAGCGCGCCGGCCTGCTGCTGCTGGGCCAGCGCCGACAGCGCATCCGTAACGCAAAGCGCGCCGCTGCCGGCGGAGACCGCCGAGGCGTTGATCAGCGACAGCCCGTCCTTGGGCGCCAGGCTGATCGGGGCGAGGCGGGCCATCATCAGCGCCTTGGCCGCCGGCATGCGCCTTCCCTGATAATCGGCCTCGCCTTCGCCGATCAGCACACGGGCAAGCGCGGTCATCAGCACGAGGTCGCCGGCGCCGATCGAGCCGAGCGACGGCATGACCGGATGGACGCCAGCGTTGAGCGCATCGACCAGGGCAACAAACACGGCGGGCGAAAGGCCGGAGCCGCCGGCTGACAGCATCGCCAGGCGGGCGAGCATGGTTGCTCGCACGGTCTCGACCGGCAACGCTTCGCCGACTGCGCCGCTGCGGCCTTCCAGGAGCTGGCGCTGGAAGGCGCTAGCGTCGCCTTCAACGGAGGTGCCGAGATTGGCGCCGAGGCCGGTGTTCAGGCCATAGATCTGCTGGCCGGAGGCGGCGGCCTGGTCGAGCACTTTTCGCGCCTTCTCCAGCCTGCCGATGATTTCAGGTCCGATCTCCACCTTGCGTGCGTCACGGGCGACGCTGGCGACATCGCCGACACTGACGCCGGCTCCGGTGAGGACGAGCGCGCTCATGCGAAACGCAGCCTTTGGCCGATGCCGTTTTCGCCTGCCTTGGCGAGCATCGCCTTGCCCAGCGCAATGTCGGACAGCGACAGGCCGCGATGCCAGAACAGGATGGTTTCGTCGTCGCTCTGCCGACCCGGCTTGAGGCCGGCGGCGATCTGGCCGAGTTCGGCATGCAGCGTCTTTTCGCTCAGACGTCCGGTCTCGACATGGGCGCGCAGTGAGCCGAACTTGCCGCCCTTGCACTGGCCCCAGTCGTCGACCACCATTTTCTGCATGATGTCGGTCAGCGACAGCTCCACCGCACTCATCGTGCCATAGGGCACGACCAGTGCGCCAGGCTTGATCCATTCGGTCTTGAGCAGCGGCTGCGGCTCCGGCAGCCGCGAGGCCTCGACGACGATGTCGGCTCCTTCCACACAGCTCTTCCAGTCGGAGACGGCCGTCACCGTCTTGCCGAGATCGGCCGAAAGCTTGGCGGCAAAGCCGCCGCGGCTTTCCGGGCGGCGCGAATGGACGCGGATCTCGTCGAAGTCGAAGACATGGTCGAGCAGCCGCACATTCCAATAGGCGGTGCCGCGCGCGCCGATATGGGCGAGCACCTTGGAGTTCTTGCGTGCCAGATGCTTGGCGCCGATGGCGGTGACGGCGCCGGTGCGCATGTCGGTGATGACGGTGGCGTCAAGGATGGCACGCGGCGTGCCGGTGCGCGGATCAAACAAATTGAGGATACCGAATTCCGAAGGCAGGCCATGCAGATAATTGTCGACATAGTCGCCGACGATCTTCACGCCCGCCGTGTCGAGCGGCGCCACGTAGCCGCGCAGCACGTTGAAATGGCCGTGGAAGGATGGGTCCGGCTCAAGATGGACGCGCGGCTCGATCACAGTCTGCCCGTTGCCTTGCGCGATAAGGCCTGCCTCGACAGCGGCAATGATTTCGCCATCGGTCATATCTAGCGCTTCAATGTCGAGGGCATTGAGATAATCGATATAGATGGGCTTCATTTTACGCGCATGCTTTCCTCGGTCCACCCCTCCCATCCCATAGCAGGCCGCGGCGTGACACGAAAGTTTGTTGCGCTTTGTCTGGACGCTGCCGGCTAAATGCTGTTCAAACCGAACCGACATGACTGCCATTCCCGACACCGAAGCCTTAGCCGAAACGGCCACCAACGCGCGGCGCGTGGCGCTGATCGTTGCCATCGCCTTCTTCATGCAGCTGCTGGATTCGACGATCATCTCGACCTCGCTGCCGCAGATGGGTGAATCCTTCGGCGTGCCGGCGGTGGCGATGAGCATCGGCATCACCGTCTACATGCTCACCATGGCGGTGTTCGTGCCGCTGTCGGGCTGGCTCGCCGACCGCTTCGGCGCGCGCAACATCTTTCTCGTGGCGATCGCGCTGTTCACGTTGGCCTCACTTGCCTGCGGTTTCTCCGGGAATCTGACCCAATTCGTTGTCGCCCGCGCCGTGCAGGGGCTGGGCAGTGCGCTGATGACGCCGGTCGGCCGCATCCTCGTCCTGCGCAATGCCTCTAAGTCCGAACTCCTCAACGCCACCGCGCTGATCACCTGGCCGGCGCTGTTCGCGCCCGTGGTCGGTCCGGTGCTCGGCGGCTTCATCACCACCTACCTGTCCTGGCACTGGAATTTCTTCATCAACATCCCGCTTGGGCTGATCGGGCTGGCGCTGGTGGCGCGGTTCATCCCCGGCGACCGCGAAGCAGATCCCAAGCCATTGGACTGGCCGGGATTTTTCCTGACGTCGCTGGGGCTCGCCTGCCTGCTCTACGGCCTCGAGCGCATCGCGCATCCCGAGGACGGCGTGCTGTCGACGGTGCTGCTGATCGCGGCGGGCATCGTCATCGGCTGGCTGGCGGTCCGGCATCTCCGGCGCGCTCCCCATCCGCTGCTTGATCTCTCCTCGTTCAAGGTGCTGACCTTCGCCATCTCGACACTTGCCGCCGGCACGATCTTCCGGGTGGCGATCAATGCCACGCCGTTCCTGTTACCGCTTCTGTTCCAGGTCGGCTTCGGCCTCTCGCCCGTCGATGCCGGCCTGATGATCCTGGCCTATTTCCTCGGCAATCTCGGCATGAAGACGGTGACGACGCCAACGTTGCGGCGTTTCGGCTTCCGCTCGGTGATGGTGGTCAACGGCATCATCGCCTCGGCCTCGATCATGGCTTGCGGGGCAATCTCGCCGCAGACGCCGCAGGCACTGGTGGTGGCGCTGATGCTGATCGCCGGCCTGTCGCGCTCGATGCAGTTCACCGCTCTCAACACACTGGCCTTCGCCGATATCGATGCGGCGCAGCGCAGCTCGGCGGCGACGCTGTCGTCCATGCTGCAGCAGGTGGCGATGCTGTTCGGCGTCGCCGTGGCGGCGGCGATCCTCAATCTGTCGCAGATCGCCAGGGCGCAACCGGCGCTCGACCTCGTCGATTTTCGAATCGCCTTTCTCGTCATCGGCGCCATCGGGCTGGTCGCGGCACTGCGTTTTCTGGTGTTGCCGCCCGCCGCCGGGGCGGAGGTTTCCGGGCATGAAGCTCGGAATTGAAATCGAGTTTCTTCGCCCGATGCGGAGATAAATTCCACCTCATCCTTTCGCCTTGATGCTCTCCTTTCGCGAATGACTGCGATGGCGCAATCGATTGCCAAAAACGCAGGAGTTTCCGGGCATTGCGCCAGTTTCGGCAATCGATGCGTCCACTCGGCGAATATCGACACCAAGCCTCGTTCTGAACGCAGATTCATTTGACGAACCGGCGCCGAGGCGATTAGCTCTGCGTTCGGGATGGCAGCGCTGCCATCGGGGCAAATGCAGACATGAACGCGATTGGCTGGCTAAATCTCAGGAGCCTGAATCAGGAAGGCATTGTCTTTGCCATCGCGGTGGTGCTGTTCCTTGGCGCGGCCATAGGCCTGCCGGGCTTCATCGATCCCAACAACCTCGTCGCCATCGTCCGCTCGGTGTCGGTGCTGGGCATTCTGGCGCTCGGCATGGCTGTCGTCATCATCGGCCGCGGCATCGACCTGTCGGCGGTGGCGATCATGGCAATGTCGGTTGCCTGGTATCTGCAACTGCTCAACACCGGAACCTCGGACGGGCTGGCTTTCGCCTATGTGCTGGCTGGCGTGCTCGCCATCGGCCTGCTCAACGGTTTTCTCGTCGCTTATGCCGACGTGCCGGCGATCTTCGTGACGCTGGCGACCGGTTCCTTCGTCTTCGGCTATGTACGCTCGCAACTGATCACGCAGGATGCGGTGCCGGTGCCGCAGGGCCATTGGGTGGAATTGTTGGGCGGCCTGCGCTTCCTCGATATCCCGATCGAGGTCTTCGTCTTCGCGGGCCTCGCCTTCCTGTTCTTTCTCTTCCTGCGCTATACCAAATGGGGCCGTTACATCTATTTCGCCGGCGACAATCCGGTCGCGGCGCGCAACATCGGCATTCCGGTGCGGCCGATGCTGGTGCTGCGCTATGTGCTTTCGGCCTTCGTCGCGCTCATCGCCGGCCTGCTGACGGCGGCCAGCCTGCACTCGATCAACACCCGCATCGTCAATTCGACGCTGCTCTACGACATCGTGCTGGTGGCGGTGATCGGCGGCATCGGTCTGTCGGGCGGCAGGGGCGGGGTGCGCAACGTGCTGGTGGGCGCCGCGCTGATCGGCATTCTGCTCAACGCCATGACCATCATCGACATTCCGCTGCTCTACCAGAACCTGATCAAGGCAGCGATCCTGCTCGGCGCCATCATCGTCGACGGCATCATCAATCCGCGTGACGAACAGACCGCGCAACAGGGCGACATCTAGACCGGAACTGCGGCGGACGGTTGGGGCCGGCCGCCGATAACAACACCAAACCAGAGGACGTGACATGAGACTGATCAAGACACTTATGGCCGCCGCAACGGCGCTCGCCGTTACCGCCTTCGTGGCGCCGACCTTCGCCGCCGACGATCCCGGCCCGGCGGCCTACGCGCAGGCGCTCAAGGGCAAGCGCGTCATGCTGGTGCCGCTGGCGATGGGCTTCGACCTGGCGCAGGGCTGGGCGCATTACCTGAAGAAGGAAGTCGACGCCTGGGGCGGCACGTTCGAAACGCGCGATCCGAACTGGGTCGTCGATGCCGGTGCGCAAGCGATCACCGACGCGATCTCGTCGGACACCAGGCCTGACGTGCTGATCATCCACGCGCCGGATCTTAACTCCTATTCCAAGCTGATGAAGAAGGCGCAGGCCGCCGGCACCTATGTCATACTGGTCGACAATCCCGCCAACTTCCCGGCCGATGCCTTCGTCGGCAGCGACTGGGACCGGCTCGGCCAGCTCGAGGCCGAAGCGGCGATCAAGGGTTGCGGCGAAAATTCGTCGAAGAAGATCGGCCTGGTGCAGGGCGACCAAGCGAACTCTTCCAGCCTCTATCAGTATGCCGGCATCATGAAGGTGCTGGACAAGCATCCCGACTTCAAGGTGGTGGCCAAGCCCGACTCCAACTGGGACGCGACGACATCGCGCAATGTGACGACGACGATGCTGCAGCAGAACCCGGACATCTGCTCGATCATCGATTTCTGGGACGGTGACGCCACTGGCGCGTCGGCCGCGATCCGCGACGCCAAGCTCGATGGCAAGGTGTTTCTGGTCACCACCGGCGGCGGCGAGAAGGCGGCCGATTGCGACAAGCTGGCCGACGGCACCTATGGCGCCGTGGTGATGACCGATCTCGCCCGGCAGTCGGGCGACATGAACGCCATCATCAAGTTCCTGCTGCAGAGCGGCCAGCCGGCCGGCACCTCGCACACCTATATCTACACACTGGAGAAGGCGACGACCAAGGCCGACCTCAAGCCCGACAGCTGCTGGGATTTGAAGGCGCTGCAGGCCGAGGCGGCGGCGAAGTAAGCCGCGCTTTTTCGACTGAAATAAACGGGGTGGCCGGAACAATCTGGTCACCTCGTTCCCTCATGGAATAGCAGCCACCGATGTCCTTTCGCGAACGCCTCCAGTCCTGGCGCTACAATCTCGTGCCCGACCATCTGGTCGGCGAGATCCTGACCAAACGCTGGACCGACAACGCCATTCCCTTCCTGGCGCTGGTGGTGACATTGGCGACCTTCGGCTCGATCATTCCGGGCTTTTTCAAGCTGAACGCGCTGCAGGAATCGACCCGGCAGCTTGGCGAGTTCTCGATGGTCGTCACCGGCATGACGGTGGTGATGCTGGGCGGCGGCATCGATCTCTCGGTCGGCTCGATCTTCGCGCTGTCCTGCTTTTCCGCCGTCTACGTCTTCTTCATCCTCGAACAGTCGATCTGGCTGGCGCTGGCGGCTTCGCTCGCCACCGGTCTCGTCTTCGGCGCCATCAACGGCTACCTCGTCGGCTACCTCAGGCTGCGCGCCTTTCTCACCACGCTGGTGACCTTCATCTTCGGACGGGCGCTGTTCGACATCCTGGTCACCACCTACGCCGCCGACGTGCAGCTTTCGACCGCCACCTCGGATGTGCTCGACTTCATCGGTGACAGCACCTTCTGGGGCCTGTCCGTCTCGGTGTGGCTGGCGATCATTCTCGCCATCGTCACCCATATCGCGCTGACGCGCTCGCGGCCGGGATGGCATGTGCTGGCGGTCGGCGGCTCCCGGCGCTCGGCGCACAATGCCGGCATCCGCGTGCGCCGCACCGTGTTCATGACCTATGTTTTCTCCGGCTTCTGCGCCTCGATTGGCGGTTTTCTCATCGCCTGCCGGCTGAGCGGTGCAGGGCCTGGCACCGGCCTCAACCTCGAAATCATGGCGCTGACGGCGGCGGTGGTCGGCGGTGTCAGCCTCGGCGGCGGCCGCGGCTCGGTGATCAAGGGGCTGATGGGCGCCATCATTGTCTTGACCATGACCAATGGGCTGATCCGGCTGGGTTACGGCACCGGCACCAACCAGATGGTGCTCGGCATCATGTTGGCGGTGGCGGTGACGATCGATATCCGCTGGCTGAAGAACCGCCACAAGGTGCTGAACGAAGTCTATGTCGCGCCGGTCTACCTCAAGATGGGCGAGACACAGTCGGCCGTGCCTGGGTCCGGCACGCCCTATGAACTCGACAACCGTCTGTCGGCTGCCGACCATATCGGGCTTGGCGAACTGGAAGGGCCGGAAGACGTCATCCTCGACCGCGACGACCATCTCTATTGCGGCACGCGCCATGGCGAGATCGTCCGTTTTTTCGCACCGGACTATGTGAAGTCGGAAGTGTTTGCCCACATAGGCGGCTTTCCGCTGGGGCTGGCCTTCGACAGATCGGGCAATCTGATCAGCTGCGTCGGCGCCATGGGGCTGTATTCCGTTTCGCCGGAGCGCGAAGTGAAGCGCCTGTCGGCGGAGACGTCCCGCTCCTGGACCTCGATCGTCGACGATGCTCGGCTGCGCGATCCCAACGACTGCGACATCGCACCTGACGGCCGCATCTATTTTACGGATTCGACGAAGCGCTATGACGCGCATGACTGGGCGCTGGATTCGATCGAGAACCGCGCCACCGGGCGGCTGCTGGTCTATGACCCCAGGGACGGTTCGACCAAGACGCTGCTCGACGGCTACCGCTACACCAACGGCGTTTGCATGGCGCACGATGGCGAGTCGCTGTTCTTCGCCGAAAGCTGGGCCTGCCGCGTGCATCGCTACTGGCTGGAGGGGCCAAAGGCCGGCACCGCCGAATGCGTCATCCGCGACATGCCGGGCTATCCCGACAACATAAACCGCGCGTCGGACGGCAATTACTGGATGGCGTGGCTCGGCATGCGCACGCCGAGCTTCGACCTCTCACTCCGCCATCCCGATATGCGCAAGCGCATGACGCGCCGGCTGCCGCAGGACGAGTGGCTGTTTCCCAACATCAACACCGGCGGCGTGGTGAAATTCAACGAGACGGGCGGGATCGTCGAGGCGATGGGCGACCTCAGCGGCGGCGCGCACCCGATGGTCACCTCGATGCGCGAGCACAAGGGATATCTCTTCGTCGGCGGCATCCTCAACAACCGCATCGGCCGCTACAGAATAGCTGGCGCCGACCCGAACTGGACCAGCCCCGCTTCCTATTGGGGAGCGAAGTCATGATCCTCGATCCGATCCTGGACATGTTTCGCGGCAAGGCGGTGACCATCCCGCCGCTCGACGGCGCTTTTCGGCCCAACACGCGCCTCGACGATGCGCCGGCGTTTGCCGAGCTGACCGAGCCGGATAATCTGGTTGTTTCAAGGAACGAGTTGCTCGCCTCCAGCGGCAATGCGGTCTATTCGCTTGCCGCCGGAGCCGAGCCCAAGCTCATCGAGACCTTTCCGTCTCTGATCGCGGCACTGGCTCTGTCGCCGTTGGGCGAGCTGACGGTTGGGCTGGACAGCGGCAAGCTGCTGATATCGGGCAAGGAGGTTTCGCTGCCGGCCGAAATCCGCTGCATCACCGCGCTTGCCTATGCCGAGGATGGCACGCTGTGGCTGGCCAATGGTTCGGCCGAGCATGCGCCATCGCAATGGGCGGCCGATCTGATGAAGAAGGGTGCGTCCGGTTCGCTTTGGAAACGCGACGCGGCAGGTGGCGAATTCCGCAAGGTCGCCGGCGACATCGCGTTTCCATACGGCCTCCATCCCATCGGCAAGGATGCGCTGGTCAGCGAAAGCTGGCGCCATCAGCTCGTCCGCTTCGATGGCGCGACCGGCAATCGCTCGACGGTGCTGACGCATCTGCCCGGCTATCCGGCGCGGCTGTCGCCCGCCAGCGATGGCGGGGCGTGGCTGGCGCTGTTCGCGCCGCGCAATCGGCTGATCGAATTCGTGCTGCAGGAAACGCACTACCGGCAGGACATGATCGACCAAGTGCCGCCGGCCTATTGGATCGCGCCGACGCTGGCCTCCAGCCGCAGTTTCCTCGAACCGCTGCAATGCGGCGGCATCAGAACCATGGGCATCCACAAGCCATGGTCGCCGAGCCGTTCCTACGGGCTGGTGGTCAGGCTCGACGCAAAGATGCAGCCGCAATTCAGCCTGCACAGCCGCGCTAACGGCACGCGCCACGGCATCTGCAGCGTGGCGGAGAAGGACGGCCGGCTGTTCATCGCCTCCAGGGGCGGCGACTGTGTACTTGCCGTCGATACGGGAGGTTTCTGATGGAACCGATCGTTCGCCTGGAGAACGTCACCAAGAACTATCGCGGCGTGCCAGCGGTCAAGAACGTCAGTTTCGACCTGCGCAAGGGCGAAATCCACGCGCTGCTCGGCGAGAACGGCGCGGGAAAGTCGACGCTGACCAAGATCATCGCAGGCGTCGTCGACGCCACGTCGGGCAAGATGTTCCACAAGGGCCGGGAGATCGCCTACGCCTCTCCGCATGCAGCGCTCGAGGCCGGTATTGCCATGGTGTTCCAGGAAACCAGCCTGGTGCCGTCGATGACGGTGGCGCAGAACCTCTATCTCGGTACTGAAAAATTCCTCAACCGGCTGCGCGGCACGTATATTTCAGCACAGCAATTCCTGCAGTCGCTGAATTTCCCGGTCGATCCCAACGCGATGGTGGCGACGCTGGGTGCGGCCAAGCGGCAGATGGTCGAGATCGCCCGCGCCGTTCACCACAATGCCGAGATCATCATCTTCGACGAGCCGACGGCGACGCTGACGCCGGAAGAAAAGCGCCACTTCTTCGCGCTGATCCGTCGGCTGAAGGCGGGCGGCGTGTCGATCGTCTTCATCAGCCACGCGCTGGAAGAGGCGCTTGCCATTGCCGACCGCATCACCATTTTGCGCGATGGCGAGTTGGTCATCACCGACGACACATCGGCCTTCGATCGCGACAAGATCGTCGCCGCCATGGTCGGGCGCACACTGTCGGGGCAGATCTATCGCCAGCGCGACGAGGCCAAGCTGCGCAAGGCGGGCAAGAAGGTGCTGTCGGTGCAGGACATTTCGATGAGCAATGTCGTGCGCAACAACTCCTTCTCGATCTTCGAGGGCCAGATCACCGGTGTGTTCGGGCTGATCGGCTCGGGCCGCACCGAGACCTTCAAGATTGTCTCCGGCATCTACAAGCGCGACTTTTTGCGCGGTGGCGCGATCGAACTGGACGACAAACCGGTGCGCTATCTCGTGCCGAGCGAAGCGGTGGCCGACGGCATCGTCTATGTCACAGAAGACCGCAAGAGCGAAGGCATTTTCGAGACGATGGGCATTGCCGAGAACCTGTTTGGCGGGCTCTTGGCAGCGGGCCGCGAAAAGGCCTGGGTGATCAACCAGCAGGAGATGCGGCAGCTCTCGGCCGAATGGACGAAGACGCTGAACATCAAGGCGATCAACGACAATGCGCGTGTCGTCGAGCTCTCCGGCGGCAACCAGCAAAAGGTTGTGATCGGCAAGGGCCTGGTGCAGCAGCCACGCATCGTCATCTTCGACGAGCCGACACGCGGCGTCGATGTCGGGGCGATTGCCGAGATCCACCAGATCATCAACCGGCTGGCCGATGAGGGGTTGGCCGTGGTCGTCATCTCGTCCTACCTGCCGGAGATCATGAACCTGTCGGACCGGATTCTGGTGTGCCGGCAAGGGCGTATCGTCGAGGAGTTTTCGCCGGCGGAGGCGACGGAGGAGAAGATCATGTATGCGGCGGTGCATTAGGGGTGCTGGCTGGTGCTTGGTGGTGCGTATGCGTTGGAAATTGGCGATAACGCCTGTCCCTTCGTCATCCTGGGGCGTAGCAAGGAGCGAAGCGACGCGGCGCAGACCCCAGGATCCATGCCGGGACTCGGATGCGCCGCCACGGTGCAGGATTCTGCTCCGCTGCACACTTCGATAGGCGTCACGGAATGGATCCCAGGGTCTCCGCGACGCCGCTTCGCGGCTGCTCCGCCCTAGGATGACGAAGGTGAGGGAGGCTCCGCAAACCTCCACGGTTCTGCTCCAATGCGCACGAAAACTGAATCAGAAAAGCCGGTTAGCCATCTTTGCTCGCGACCTGATTCAACGACCTGATCCACCGATTCAAAGAAGGGAAAAACACCATGGCCGCCACAAGACTCCTCAGCGATGCCGAGGTCGAAAAAATCCCGGCGGTGAAGGCCGTGTTCGACGATATCAGGGCGACGCGCAAATCCGATTTCGTCAACAATTTCTGGCGCGGGCTCGCCAATGATCCCCCGGCGCTGAAGCGCATCTGGGAACAGCTGAAAGTAGTCATGGTGGCGGACAGCGCCATCGATCCGCTGACCAAGGAAATGATCTACATCGCGGTGTCGACCGCCAACGGCTGCTCCTACTGCGTCCATTCGCATACGGCGGCGGCGCGCGCCAAGGGGATGACCGACGCGCAGCATGGCGAGCTGGTGTCGATTATCGGGCTGGCTGGCCAGACCAACCATCTGGTGACGGCGATGCAGATCCCGGTTGATCCGCAATTCGAGGTGAAGTGAACCTGTCTTGCTGCCGCGTGTCAAAGGATTGTGAGCGCGGACGATGCGCCGACTAACGACAGCAAGTATCTGAAATATCTTCAATTTCCGCGCTGCGGCGATCTTCGCTGAGACTCTTCGTCGGCGGCTGTTCGCAATTGCACAATTTATCCCAGCCGCTGTTAAGGAAGTGACATGGAACGACATTAAGGAAGCCCCATGCGATGCCGCTCGCCTGGGGGCGCGGCTCGCATGGTGGAGCCGGCATGAAAATCGTTCAAATCACAGACACCCATTTCAGCCCGACCAAGCCGCACTTCAACGGCAATTGGGAGCCGCTGGCCGCCTGGATCGAGCAGAGCGGCGCGGACCTTGTCATCCATACCGGCGACCTCAGCGTCGACGGCGCCGACAAGGACGACGACATCACCTTCTGCATGGATCTGATGCGGGAAATCTCCACGCCGATGCTGCTGGTGCCCGGCAATCACGATGTCGGCCATCTCCCGGGTTCCTTGCAGCCAGTCAATGCCGGACGTCTCGAGCGCTGGCGCCGGCTGGTCGGCCCGGATTACTGGATGGAGGACACTGGCAACTGGCGCCTCGTCGGGCTCGACAGCCTGCTGATGGGGTTTGACGATGCCGAGGACGAGGCGCAGTTCGACTGGCTGCGGAGCGCACTGGAAAGCCGCGGCGGCCGGCGCGTTGCGCTCTTCGCCCACAAGCCGCTGTTTATCGATGAACCCGGCGAGGGCGATACCGGCTACTGGAGTGTCAGGCCGGCGCAACGCCAGCGCCTCTACGATCAGATCGCGGCCCACGATGTTGTGCTGTTTGCAAGCGGCCACCTGCACCGGGCCTGGCAAGGCCGGTACGAAAACACGTCGCTGATATGGGGCCCGTCGGCCGCCTTCGTCGTCGGTGACATGGAGCGGGAAATGCCGGGCGAGCGGCTGCTTGGCGCCGTCATCCACCAATTCGGCGACACGGTTGCCAGCGAGATCGTCGCCATCCCCGGCATGACCACCTACGTCCTCGATGATGTGGTCGAGGAGGTATATCCGCACGAGGCGCACAAGGTTCGAAAGCGGGTCGCGTCATGAGCGCGCTGTCGCTTCGCGGCCTGAGGAAATCCTTCGGCGGCAACGCCATTTTGAACGGCGTCAGCCTCGATGTCGAAGCGGGCGAATTCATCGCTCTGGTCGGCCCGTCCGGGTGCGGCAAGAGCACCTTGCTGCGCATCCTGGCCGGGCTCGAGCATGCCGACAGCGGCGATATCTTCGTCGGCGGCAGGGACATGTCGCCGGTTGCCGCGGCCGACCGCAACATCGCCATGGTGTTCCAGTCCTACGCGCTCTATCCGCATCTGACGGCTGGCCAGAACATCGCCGTGCCGCTTGCCATGAAGCGGCTGAGCCGGTCGCAGCGCCTGCCGCTGGTCGGCTCCCTGCTGCCCGGCCAAAGGGAAATCCGCACCGGCATCACGCGCGATGTCCGCGAGATGGCGGGTTTGCTCAAGATCGACCATCTGCTCGACCGCAAGCCGGGGCAGATGTCGGGCGGCCAGCGGCAACGCGTTGCCCTGGCGCGCGCCATGGTGCGCCAGCCCAGGATCTTCCTGATGGACGAACCGCTGTCCAATCTCGATGCCAATCTGCGCGTCCATGCGCGCGGCGAGATCGTCGAACTGCATCGCCGCGCCGGCGTGCCGACGCTTTATGTGACGCATGACCAGGCCGAAGCGCTTTCGATGGCCGACCGCGTGGCGGTGATGATCGGCGGCAATCTGCTGCAGCTCGCCGCGCCCGAAGTGATCTACAACGATCCCGCCCATATCGAGGTCGCGCGTTTCGTCGGCCAGCCGAGGATCAACATCATCCAGGCGCTCGCCGAAAACGGCCGCGTCGGCTTCGAAGGCATCCGGCTGGCCCTGCTGGAGAAGGTGGCGGACGGTCCAGTCAGCCTCGGCATCCGGCCTGAATTCGTGAGACTGTCTCCCAGCGGGCGCAGCGGCCTTGCTGGGCGGATTGAGCGCCTCGAATTCCTCGGTTCGGAAGTCATTGCCCATTGCCGTCTCGATACCTCCGGCGACAGCGTCATCGCCAAGCTGGCGCCGCAGGAGGCGAGGGACCTGATCGCCGGAATGCCGGTGGGTGTCCTTCTGGCGCAGGAACAGGCGATGGTCTTCGGGCCGGAGGGAAAGCGGCTGCGCATTGCGGACTTGGCTGGCGCGCGGCAGGAGCCGGCCTATGTCTAGCGTCGCGCTGGCGGGCAATGTCCCGAGCGCCGCGGCGCTTCGTGCGCGCAGCGAGGACCGGACCGCCTGGCTGCTGGCGGCGCCGGCGATCGTGCTGTTGCTGCTGTTCGTGCTCTTGCCGGTGGCCGCCGTCATCTTCCTCGGCTTCACCGATTTCGAGCTCGGTTACGGCAAGTTTCGCTTCGTCGGCTTCGAGAATTATGCGCATCTCCTGAACGACCGCACCTTCCGCCGGTCGCTGTGGAACACATCAGTCTATACGGCGATCGTCGCGCCGGTCTCGATCGCGCTTGGCCTCGGGGTTGCGCTGCTGATCGAAGGCGAGGGGCGGGCGCGCGGCTTTTTCCGCACCGTCTATTTCCTGCCCGTCGCCTCGCTGATCGTCGCCATGGCGACCGTCTGGCAATACATCTTCCACCCGACGATCGGGCCGCTCAACGCGCTGCTTTCGCTGGCCGGCATTCCCGGCCCGAACTGGCTCGGCGCGTCGAATACCGTGCTCTACAGCCTGTCGATCATCGGCATCTGGCAGTCGATCGGCTTCAACATGGTGCTGTTCCTGGCCGGCCTGACGGCGATCCCGCGCGAGCTCTATGCCGCCGCTCATGTCGACGGCGCGAAATCGGCGCTCGACCGGTTCTTCCTCGTCACCTGGCCAATGCTCGGGCCGACGACGCTGTTCGTCGTCACCATCAGCATCACCAATGCGGTGAAGGTTTTCGAGACGGTGAAGATGCTGACCGACGGCGGCCCCAACAAGGCGTCCGAAGTGCTGCTTTTTACCATCTACCAGGAAGGGTTCGTCTATCTGCGCGTCGGCTACGCCTCGGCGATGACGGTCGTCTTCCTGGCAATTCTGGTCGTGCTGATGCTCCTGCATTACCGCGTGCTCGACCGGCGGGTGCACTACACATGACGAGCATCCCGGCTGGCCGCATCATCCGCTTCGCGCTGCTTACGCTCGGCGCGCTGATGATCCTTGCACCCTACATCTTTATGATCTCGACGGCGGGCAAGACGCAGAGCGATATCTTCACCTCGTTGCTGACGCTCATCCCGCAGCATTTCTACTTCGCCGAGAATTTCGCCAAGGCGTTTGCCAAGGTGCCGATGGCGACGCTGCTGTGGAACGGCGTCATCGTCTGCGGCCTGATCTTCTTCTTTCAGGTCGTGGTCGCCATCCCTTGCGCCTATGCGATAGCCAAGCTGAAGTTCCGCGCCGCGCGGCTGATGATGGTGCTGGTCATGCTCGGCCTGCTGGTGCCGATCCATGCGACGGCGCTGCCGCTCTATGTCGCCTTCGACAGGATGTCGCTCTTGAACAGCTACACCTCGCTGGTTGCGCCCTTCACCATATCGGTGTTCGCGATCTTCATGTTCCTGCAGTTCTTTCGCGCCATGCCCGACGACCTCCTGCACGCGGCGCGGCTCGACGGCATGTCGGAACTCGGCATCATCGCCCGCGTCATCGTGCCCAATGCGTGGCCGGCGGTGACCGCGTTCGCCATCTTTTCCGTCGTCGCGCACTGGAACGATCTCTACTGGCCGCTGATCGTCGTCAGCAAGCAGGCCTACGCTACGCCGCCGCTCGGCCTGATGTATTTCCGCGCCGCCGAGGCCGGCGACGACTACGGCGCGCTGATGGCCGCCACGCTGATCATCACCCTTCCTCTCGTCGCCGCCTTCCTGCTCGCGCAGAAGCGTTTCGTCGAGGGCATCACCATGACCGGTCTCAAAGGTTGACCGGACCAACAAGGAGCACGAGCAATGAAGCATATCTCCAGGATTTTCGCGGCGGCGGCGGTGTCGCTGGCGGCGGCCCTTCCGGCCTATGCCGAAACGACGCTGACGGTCCACTACCCGATGCCCGGCTTCTTCAAGAACGTGATGGACACGATCTCGAAGAAGTTCATGGAGGAAAATCCCGACATCAAGATCCAGTTCGCCAGCCCGTCGGCGACCTATGAGGAAGGCATCCAGACCATTCTTCGCCAGGCCGGCACCGACGAGATGCCCGACATCACCTTTATCGGCCTCAACCGCCTGCGCATGCTCAACGAGCGTGACGTTGCCGTCGATCTTGGCCCGCTGGTCAAGAAGGAAGGCAATATGGCGGAACTCGGTTTCTCCGACACGATCCTGAAGCTCGCGCAGGTCAACGGCAAGCAGGTTGGCCTCGCCTTCGCCACGTCCAATCCGATCATGTACTACAATGCCGATCTGGTGAAAGCGGCCGGTGGCGATCCGGACAATCCGCCCAAGACCTGGGACGAGGTCATCGCGCTCGGCGGCAAGATCAAGGCGCTTGGCAACGGTGTCGACGGCATCGACTTCCGCTGGCAGGGCGACGACTGGATGTTCTCGGCGCTGCTGTTCGGCGCCGGCGGCAGGATGCTGAACGAGGACGAAAGCAAGGTCGCCTTCAACGGGCCGGAAGGCGAGAAGGCGGTGGAGATCCTGGCGCGCATGGTGAAGGAGGGTGGCATGCCGGTCTTCACCAAGCCGGCGGGCGAGCAGGCCTTCGCGGCCGGCAAGGTCGGCTTCGAATTCCAGACCACCGGTGCGCTGGTCAACACCATCAAGAATGTCGGCGACAAGTTCACGCTACGCACCGCCAAAATCCCGCTGATCGATCCGGTCAATGGCCATCTGCCGACCGGCGGTAATGCCGTGGTCATCCTGACCAAGGACACGGCCAAGCAGGAAGCCGCCTGGAAGTTCGCGAAATTCGCCGCCGGCCCCTACGGCGCTTCCGTCGTCGTGCCGGGCACGGGCTATGTGCCGAACAATGAGCTGGCGGCGAAATCGTCGGACTATCTCGGCGATTTCTACAAGAAGAACCCGCTGTTCCAGGCCGGGCTCAGCCAGATGCCGCTGATGGTTCCGTGGTATGCCTTCCCGGGCACCAACGGCGTCAAGGTGACGCAGACCATCGTCGACAACCTGTCGCGCATCGTCGACCAGTCGGCCTCTCCTAAGGAAGCGCTCACCGACGCGGCCAGCGACGTCGAAGGCATGCTGCCGACGCAGTAAGGGTTTTCCAGAGCAGCCGCCGCGCCAGCGCGGCGGCTGCTCTATGTCAGACCGGCCGGTAGACCCGCTCGGCCGTGTTCCAGAAGATGTCGGCCTCGGCGGCTGCACCATGCTTCGCCACCGCATCGCGGTGCGCCTTGATCAACTCGGCGTGGCTGGTCCACAGCTTCTCGATCGGGAAGTTCGAACCGAACATCAGATGGCCAGAGCCCAGAATGTCGATCGCGTTGTCGATGATGTAGGCGATGAGCGCCGGGTCGTTGCGGTGGACGAAGGTGCCGAGGCCAGAGAGCTTGGCGTAGAAATTCGGCGCTGCCGACAGCGTGCGCAGGCCGGCCTTCCAGGCATCGGTGGTTTCCGGCTCCATGCCGGTCAGCATGCCGGCATGGGTGAGGATGAAGTTGGTTTGCGGATTTTCACCGACCAGCGTCACCCCGTCCTTCATCTGGGCGGGGAAGAGCTGCAGGTCGAAGGACAGGCCATAGTCCTTCAGCCGCGCCACGTTGGCGCGCACCTTGGGGTCGATGACCTGGTCGGCCGAGGCGGCGAAGCGGAAGGCCGGCGTCTCATGCCAGTGCAGTTGCATGCGCACGCCGCGCAGCAGCCTGTATTTCATCAGCCGGTCGATCTGCGGCCTGACATCGTCGACCGTCATGTCGGCATAGCCGACGATGGCATGCGGCCAGCCGGTTTCGTCAGCGGTCTTCTGCAGGAAGGCGACTTCCTTTTCGAAATCCTCCTTGGCCCAGTTGGTCTGGACATAGACGGCCTTTTCTACGCCCGAGCCTTGCTGGTCTTCGAGGAATTCCCCTATCGGATAGTCGCGGCGGATCGGCTCATAGGGGCCGAAGATGCGCGGCACCATCGGTCCGACCAGCCAGGGCTGGTCCTGTTGGCGCCAGATGTGGAAATGTGCGTCGATGGCTTTCTGCATCACGAAACCCTTTTCCAGATTGCCGATGCCGCGGGGGCAGGGCGGGCAAGCGACAGGATGAAATCGGTGAGGCCGGCGAGCGACGAGCCGTCGACCAGATCGTCCAGCGCCGGCAGGATGGCGCGGAGAGCCGCCGTCACCGGGCGGAAACGCGGGTCGCCAGCCAAGGGTGTGGCCAGCGACAGCCGGAAGGCGCGTGCGCTGAGCCTTCGCATCGCCGTCTCCAGCTCGGCATGGTCGCCGCGCTCCAGCGCATCGGACAGGATGACGATCGCGGCACCGCGCGCGAAGGACGAAAAGCGCGGCACCGAGAGGAAAGCGAGCAGCGTCGGTCCCATGCGGGTGCCGCCGTCCCAGTCGTCGACCTGGGCGGCCGCGCGCGCCAGCGCCTGGTCGTGGTCGCGGATGCGCAGAGCCGTGGTGATGCGGGTTAGCCGTGTGCCGAAGGTGAAAATCTCGGCGCGATCCGCGCCTTGCACGGCGGCATGCGCCAGCTTGAGATAGTCCGCCGTGTGCAGCTTCATCGAGCCGGAGACGTCGATCAGCAGCAGCAGCTTGCGCGGCACCGTCTGGCGGCGGCGCAGCAGTGGCGAGGGCACATCGCCGTCGGCGCTGACAATTTCGCGCAGCGAGCGGCGCAAGTCGAGCTTGCCGCGCGAATGGGTGCGCACGGTGCGGAAGGAACGGCGGGCGGGCAGGGCGGTCGACAGCTTGCGGCGGAAGGCGGTCAGCCTGTCGTCGTCGCGCTGGAAGTCGCGCATGCTCAACTGCTCCAGAGCCGAGGACAGTTCGCCGCCTTCGCGGCTGTGCTCGGCTTCAATCCGCGGGTTGTCGGCGCCACCATCATCCTTGATGCGGGGTTCCTCATCCGCATCACCTTCGACCACGGCTGAGGTGTTGCCGTAGAAATGGCTCTGGAAATGCGCGTCGAATTCTTCGCGGCGGTCGGGTGGCGGTGCAAGGGTGGCAAGCGCGGCCTCGCGGATATCGGCCATCGAGCGGGGGCCGAGCAAGGTCACGGCCTGCATGAAGCTGGAGACTTGTTCGGGGGCGACGGCGAAGCCGTAGCGGCGCAGCAGGCGGCCGAAGCCGAGCAGGGGGGCTGCGGCGCGAGGCAGGCTTTCCTGTCTCCGATAGCGCTGCCCCTCATCCGCCCCTTCGGGGCACCTTCTCCCCGTGAACGGGGAGAAGGGGTCGTTGACGTCGCGGCTCACGCCAGCGCCTCCTCGACGATGCGACCAAGTTCGGGTGCGATATAGGACAGGTCTTCCTCATCCTTGATCAGCACGCCGATGGCGCGGCGGAAGGCTTCGGGCCACGGGCTGCCGCCTTTTTCGAGGATGGTGGCGGCGTTGGCCCATTCGACCGCCTCGGCGATGCCGGGCGGCTTGGCCAGTGGGCGGGCGCGAATGGTCTGTACGGCAGCCGCCACGGCGCGTGCCGTGGCCTCGGCGACATCTCCGGCGCGCAGCATGATGATGGCGGCTTCGCGCTCGGCGTCGGGATAGCCGATCCAGTGGTAGACGCAGCGCCGCCGCAGCGCCTCAGCGAGCTCACGGGTGCGGTTCGAGGTCAGGATGACGATCGGCTGGGCGGCGGCGCGGATGGTTCCGCGCTCGGGAATGCTGATCTGGAAATCGGAGAGGAATTCCAGAAGCAGCGCTTCGAATTCATGGTCGGAACGGTCGATCTCGTCGACCAGCAGCACGCGCTGCTCCGGTGCCCTCAACACCTGCAGGAGCGGACGCGCGATGAGGAAGCGGTCGTCGTAAATGTCGATTTCATGCTCGCCTGCATGGCGGATGGCGAGCAGCTGGCGCTGGTAGTTCCATTCGTAGAGCGCATGCGCGGCATCGATGCCTTCGTAGCATTGCAACCGGACCAGATCGCGGCCGAGCAGTTCGGCAATCGCCTTCGCCGCCTCCGTCTTGCCGACGCCCGGTGCGCCCTCGAGCAGCAGCGGTTTGCCGAGCCTGATGGCCAGGAAGATGGCGGTCGCCAGGCTGTCATCGGCGAGATAGCGCGAGGCGGCGAGATGCTGCGCCACCGCCTCCGGCGAGGTCGCGACAGTCTCTGCATTCACTCCAGACATCTCGTCTCTCAATTCGCCGCTTGCGCCTTGAGCGCGCGCAAAATGCGCTCGGGCGTGATCGGCAGCGTGTCGATGCGCACGCCGACGGCGTCGAAGACGGCATTGGCGACGGCGGGGATTTGCGGGTTGGCGCACATTTCGCCTGGCCCCTTGGCGCCGTAAGGCCCATCCGCCGATGGCCGCTCCAGTACGATGATCTCGGTCTCGGCGAGATCGCCCGGACCCGGCATCAGATATTGGTTGAAGTCGGTGCCGCCATGGTCGCGGTTGGGGTAGTAGGGCTCTGTGGTTTCATAGAGCGCGTGGCTGATGCCCATCCAGGAACCGCCGACCAACTGCTGCTCGACCATTTTTGGGTTCAGCGCGCGGCCGATCTCGAAGACGTTCTTCACCGTCAGCACGGTGACCTCGCCGGTCTCATCGTCGACCTCGACCTCGGCCACCGTGCAGGCATGCGCGTAGCAGGTCGACGGCTTCATCGCGCCGGTTTCCTTCTCGGGATAGGAGCGTGGGATCAGGAACATGCCGCGACCCGAAATCGAGCGGCCGCGCTTGAAATGCGCCGACAGCGCGACGTCGAAGATCGAGATCGATTTTTGCGCCGCGCCCTTGACCAGTATGTTGCCCTGGCCATCGGTCTCAAGGTCGGAGGCGTTGACCTCCAGCTCTTCCGCTGCAACTTCCAGCATCACCTGACGGGCTTCCCTGGCCGCCTGGATGACGGCGTTGCCGGCGCGGTGCGTGCCGCGCGAAGCGAAGGTGCCCATGCAGTGCGGGCCGGTATCGGTGTCGGCGGTGTCGACGACGACGCGGTCGGTCGGCACGCCGATCGTCTCGGCGCAGATCTGCGCCATGATCTGCTTCATGCCCTGGCCGAGATCGACGGAGGACAAAGTCACCATGAAGTTGCCGGTCGGTGTCGAATGCACCAGCGCCTGCGTCGGGTCGCCGCCGAGGTTCATGCCCGTGGGATAGTTGATCGCGGCAACGCCGCGTCCGCGCCGGATCGCCATCTCAAGCTCCGTTCTTGTAGGAGGACATCGCCATGTATTTCTCCGCCACCGGCCAGTTGGCGGCGCGCGAGGCTTCCTGCATGCATTCGATGAGTGCTGCCCCTTCGGTCGGCTGCCGATGCGCCTTCATGTCGCCGTCGCGATAGGCGTTGATGAAGCGGAATTCGAGCGGGTCCATGCCGATCAGCCGCGCCAGCTTGTCCATCTGCACCTCCAGCGCGAAATCGCCGATGGTAACGCCGAAGCCGCGCATGGCCGAGGACGGCGTGCGGTTGGTGTAGACGCAGTAGGTGTCGATCCAGACATTGGGGATGGTGTAGGGGCCGGGATAGTGCCCCGCCCCCTTCTGCGCGCCATAGGGCGAATGGCGGGAATAGGCGCCGGCGTCGGTATAGCCGGTAACCTTGCGCGCGATGATGCGGCCATCCTTCATGACGCCGTCCTTGATGACGACCTTTTCGGCCGCGCGGGGCGACGAGATCTGCATCTCCTCTTCGCGGCTGTAGATGAAGGACACCGGGCGTCCGGTGAGCTTGGCGCCGAGGATGGCGATCGGCTCGACGATAACGTCGACCTTGCCGCCAAAGCCGCCGCCGACGGTGCCACCGACGAAATGCAGCTTGCTGCCCGGCATCTGCAAGATGATCGAGGCGTTGTCGAGGGTGAAGAACATCGCCTGCGTGTTGGTGTAGCAGGTGAAGCGATCATTGCCCTCGGGCGCCACCACGCAGCCGGTGGTTTCGGTCGGCGCATGCTCGATCGGCGAGGACTGGTAGCTTTGCTCGAGGATGTGATCGGCGGCAGAAAGACCCGCCTCGACGTCGCCGAAGCGCACCTTGCGGCACTCGCCGCTGTCATAGAGGTAGTAGTTCTGGCCGTGATATTCGTTGACCAGTGGCGCGCCGGGTTTCAGCGCTTCCTCCATGTCGAAGACGGCCGGCAGCACTTCGTAGTCGACCTTGACCTTGGCGGCGGCTTCCTGGGCGGCGCGTTCGGTCTCGGCCAGCACCGCCACCACGGCCTCGCCCTTCCAGCGCACCTTGCCGTCGGCCAGCACGGTTTCGTCCTCCGGCCCGATCTGGATCAGGATCAGGATGGTGTAGACATTGTGCGGCACGTCCTTGGCGGTCAGCACCTTGACGACGCCCGGATGCTTCTCCGCTTCTGACGTGTCGATCGAGCGGATGCGGGCATGGTGGTGCGGGCTGCGCACCATCTTCAGGTGCAGCATGCCGGGAAAGTTGCGGTCGGCGAAAAAGGCGGTCTTGCCGGTGACATGGCCGGGTGAGTCCGAGCGCGGCCTTGGCTGGCCGATCTCGTGCAGATCATCCTTGCGCACATCGGCGAAGTAGTTTTTCCGCATTTCCATTCTTTTGCTCCCTCAAGCCGCGTTCTGAGAGTTGGACCGCGCGGCGGTGAGCACCGCCTGGATGATCGGCTCGTAGCCGGTGCAGCGGCAGATGTTGCCCGACAGCGCCTCCACAACCTCGTCGCGGCTGGGGTTGGGCGTATGGTCGAGCAGCACCTTGGCGGCCATGATCATGCCCGGCGTGCAGAAGCCGCATTGCGTGGCGAAGGTGTCGAGAAAGGCGCGCTGCAGCGGATGCAGGACGCCACTTTCCGACAACCCCGACGTCGTGGTGATTGTTGTTCCGCTACAGGTTTCTGCCAGCGTCAGGCAGGACAGCCGGAGCTCACCGTCGATGATGACGGAGCAGGCGCCGCAAGTACCTTGGTGGCAGCCGCCTTTCGGCGAGGTGTCGCCGATCTTGTCGCGCAAGGCGTTGAGCAGCGTCGTGCCGCTGTCGATGAATTCGGCCTTTTCGGAGCCGTTGAGCGTGAACTGGACCGGGATCTTCGCCATGTTTCCTCCTTGCGCGCCTGCCCGACGGATCGGACAGACGCGCGCCCCCCAACGGGTGATTTCAGGTCAGCAGCAGCCGGCCGAGATGGACCGGCAGGACTTCGGCGCGGTACCAGGCGCTGGCGATCGGATCGGTGATCGGTGCGGTTCCTTCGGCGGCGGCGGCCAGCGCTGCCGCGATGCCGTTCTGGTCGAGCGACTTTCCCTTGAGCGCCTTTTCCGCCGCCCTGGCACGCAGCGGCCGGTCGGCCATGCAGCCAAGCGCGATCCGCGCCGAAGAGACGGTGCCGTCGGCAGCCTGTTCCAGAACCGCGGCGATGCTGAGCACCGAGACGCCCTTGGGCTTGACCCGCGACACTTTCAGGAAGCGGAAGCTGTCGGCCTTCGGCAGCGTGAAGCTGACTGACGTGGCGATGGTACGGCTGCCGTCCCGCCCGGCCAGGAAGGTACCGATCGGTGTCTCTCCATCCTCGGTGCCGACCGTGGCATCGAGCGCCAGCAAGGCAACGGCGAAGTCGCCATAGGGCGCCGGCGCGAACAGATTGCCGCCGACGGTCGCCATGTTGCGGATTGCCGGGCCGCCGACAGCGCGCGCGGCCTTGGCGAGCGCGCCGAGTTCTGGATGGCCCGCGATCGCCGCCATCGTCACCGAAGCGCCGATGCGGACCTTGCCGCCGGCGACCGCGATGGCCGACAGGGCTGGATCAGTCGACCTGACAAGGCCGGACACGGAGACATCGCCTTCATTGGCCGCGCGCACGACCAGCGTGCCGCCGCCGAGATAGCGCATGCCCTGGGCTTTCAGCGCCGCGTTGGCGTCCTTCACCGTTGCAAAAGTCTGGAGTGCCAGCGCCATGGCCCGCTCCCTCAGCTCTGGCCGGCAAAATGGCTCTTCAGGGCATTGAAGCCGCCCTGGAAGACGTTGGCGCCCATGCCAGCGGCGATCTTGTCGGCTTCTTCGGGGGCGGCATCGAAGCTGGCGGCCCATTCGGCATAGGTGCGGTCGCCATCGGTGACGCGGCGCAATTGCAGCGTCGCCTTGTGGTTGGTGAGCGGCTGCGGCGTCTCCAGGATGGAATAGCTGACGAGGAAGTTCTCGTCGGAGAAGTCGAGCAGCTTTTCACGGATGCGGGCACCGCTGGCGAGTTCGAAATTGCGCACGCAGCCGATCGTTGAGGCGTCCTTGCCGTCCTCGATATGGCTTTCGACCATGCGAGGATGCCAGCCCGGCAGGCCGTTGAAGTCGCGTATGCGCGCCCAGACCTTTTCGACCGGCGCGTCGATGACGCTGGAGATGGTGACTTTGGCCATATCAAAATGTTCCCTTGCGAATGCGACAGCTGGGCAAGAGTAGGGCGCTGCTCCGGACGACGTTTATCAAAGCGTCTTGCCCGCCTATCAATCAGTATGAAAAACAGGCGGCTGCGGCTCAGGCAATCGCCCGCGCCGCCTCACGGTAGAGCGTCGGCGGCACGCCGACATGATCGCGGAAGAAGCGCGAGAAATTGCCCTGCGTGGTGAAGCCGAGATTGCAGGCGACCGAAATCAGCGGCTCCTGCGACCACTGCAGCTGCCGCACCGCTTCCTCCATGCGCAGCGTGTTCCAGTAGACATTGGGCGTCAGATTGGTCTGTTCCTTGAACAGAGCGAAGAAATGCGGCCGCGACAGGCCGACGCTGCGCGCCACATCGTCGAAGGAGATGCGCTCGCAGACATTGGCCCTCATCAGCTGGATCGCCTTGCGGACGCGGTAATCCTGCATGGTGTTGATGCGGATGCGCGCCTCCTGCGGCGCCGCGGCATCGGCGGCATCGAGCACCGAGTCGATGAAGCGCTCGATCTCGTAGTTGGCGATATCGTCGACGCTTTCATTGTCGGTCAGATGGTCGAGCAGGCTGGCTGCGGCCTGGTGCAGCCAGGGCTCCAGCGTGATCGCCGCCTGCGAAAACAGCGGCGCGGAGGAGGGCAGGTCGCGGCGACGGCGCGCCCAGTCGGGATCGATGTAGAAGGCGAGGAACAGACCGGGCGTTCCGTTTTGCGACAGGACGTGGCTGTGCGGCTGGAAGGAATTGATGCCGGCGGCGGTGCATGGGCCGAGCCGGACCGTTTCGCGGCCGATCGTCATCTCGCCGGCGGTGCCTTCGAGCCAGATGATCAGATGTGCCTCGACATGGGCATGGGTGACGAAGTCGCTTGCGACATTCAGGACAGAAACATGTCCGAACCGGCCCCAGTAGAGCCTGATCGCGTCCGTCATGGGTATAACCTCCCGCAGACGACTGGCCTCCCTTCGCCTGCATCGAGGATTGTGCGACCGGTTTCCGGTCTCCGTCAAGGCATAGGCTGTTGGCCGGCAGCCATGGCGGGCAGCTCCGGCCGATTTTCAGACTGAGCGATAGGAACCGGAACGAATAGCGCTTCGGCATTGTCCTTCTCCCACAAGGGAGAAGGACAGGCGCTTGAGTGTCAGTCGCTGCGCCTGAAATTGCGGATGCGGTCGAACAGCACCGCAAGCAGGATCGCGCCGCCGATGAAGACGCCTTGCCAGAAGGCGTTGATGCCAAGCAGGCCGAGGCTGTTGCGGATCACCTCGATGAGGGCAGCACCGACAATGGCGCCGAAGGCGGTGCCGACGCCGCCGGCGAGATTGGCGCCGCCGATGACGGTGGCGGCGATCACCTGCAGCTCCATGCCGGTGCCGAGATTGGTGGTGACGGCGCCGAGCCAGCCGGTCTGGATGATGCCGGCAATGCCGGCCGACAGCGCCGAGATCATGTAGACGGCGACTTTGATCTGGCGCACCGGGACGCCGGTCAGCGTTGCCGCGTGCTCATTGCCGCCAATGGCGAAGATATGGCGGCCGAACTTGGTCCAGCGCAGGGTAAAGCCGGTGATCAGCGCCAGCAGGATCATGTAGAGCACCGGATTGGCGATGCCGAACACCCAGGCGCCGCCGCCGAGCGCCAGCAGCTTGTTGTGGTCCGGGCCGAACTGGAAGACGACCGTGTTGTTGGAGGCGACCATGGCCAGGCTGCGGGCAATCGACAGCATGCCAAGCGTGACGACGAAGGGCGGAAAGCCGAGATAGGCGATCAAGATGCCGTTGAAGGCGCCGATGGCGAGCGCGGTGGCGATCGAGGCCAAGATGCCGATCTCGATCGAATAGCCGGCATGCATGGTGACGGCCAGCACCATCGACGACAGGCACAGCACCGAGCCGACGGACAGGTCGATGCCGCCGGTGATGATGACGAAGGTCATGCCGAGCGCGATGATGGCGACGAAGGTGATGTTGCGGGTGATGTTGTAGAGGTTCTTCGACGTCGCGAAGGCGTCGGTGGCGAAGGACAGGAAAATGCAGGCGAGGATGACGGCGATCACCACCCAGAAGGTCTGGGTGGAGAACAGCCGCGACAGGAAACTGTGCTGCTTCTGTGCGATCGTCTGGTCAAGGGTGGCTGCCATTATCGACCTTTCCTGCCAGCGGCCATGCGCGTCGGCGTGGTGAATTCCGGGTGCGCCATGTTCACGACACCTGTTCGATGGCGCCGGTAATCAGCCCAGTGACTTCCTCGGGGGAGCTCAGGGCGATTTTCTTGTCGGCGACCTTCCTGCCGCGCCGCATGACGATGACGCGGTCGGCGACGTCGAAGACGTCGGGCATACGGTGGCTGATCAGAACCACCGCGATGCCCTGGTCGCGCAGATGGCGGATCAGGTTCAGCACTTCGGCGACCTGCCGCACCGAGATCGCCGCCGTCGGCTCGTCCATCAGTACGATCTTGGCCTGCGACAGCATGGTGCGGGCGATCGCGACCGCCTGGCGCTGGCCGCCCGACATCTGCTTGACGAGATCGCGCGGGCGGGTCTCGGATTTCAATTCGGCAAAGAGCTGGCCGGCGCGCTTGTACATCGCGGCATAGTCGAGGATGCGGAACGGGCCGACGCCGCGCCGCAACTCGCGGCCGAGATAGACATTGGCGGCGGCCGTCAGATTGTTGCAGAGCGCAAGATCCTGGTGGACGATCTCGATGCCGTGCTGGCGGGCTTCCGCCGGCTTGTTCAGTATCAATTCCTTGCCGTCCATCCGCATGATGCCATGGCTCGCGTGGAAATTGCCGGCGATCATCTTGACCAGTGTCGACTTGCCCGCGCCATTGTCCCCCATCAGGCCGACGACCTGGCCGGGTTCGATCGACAGCGACACGTCGTTGACCGCCTGGATGGCGCCAAAATGCTTCGAGATATTGGTGAGTTCGAGAACCGCCACCAGCCTATAGCCTCCCCATGCCTTGCTGCCGGCCTGTTCCAGCTCGCAGCCCTTACATCGTGCTCCCCATTCCTCCCGGAAGCAACGTTGAGCGGCATTTACGCGAATGCTCGCGCGTGCGTCAATTGTCGAAATATGCTATTTGTCAGACGAATAGTGACATACGGTTCCGAAAAATCCGTTTTGTAGGACAAATAGCAATTGACGTTGGCGCCGCGCCGTTATTAGTTGATGGTCGGAGAAAGATACCTGGTCCCAAGCCGTCGTTGCAGCGGGACCGGCGGGAGGTTATCGGCCGTTCCGGCACGTTGTCGGTCCAGTCGCATCTGAAAATGCTTATCGGCCTTGCCCGGCGGCACGAGCGTTGGCTCTGCCATCTCGCATTAGGTCGATTTGTATGGCGGGCACGCCGTGTCCGTCTGTTTCCAAGGGAGGACTGATATGAGGAAAACAGTATTGCTTGCCGCCGTCGCCGCCATGGCGCTGGGCGCCGGGCCGGCTTTGGCCAAGAAGCAACTCGTCATTGTGGTGAAAGGTCTCGACAATCCGTTCTTCGAAGCCATCCACCAGGGTTGCGAGAAGTGGAACAAGGAAAACGCCAGTTCGGAATATGAATGCTTCTACACCGGACCGGCATCGACGTCCGACGAGGCCGGCGAGGCGCAGATCGTCCAGGATATGCTGAGCAAGGCCGATACGGTGGCGATGGCGATTTCACCGTCCAACGCGCCGCTGATCGCGCAGACGATCAAGACCGCCAATCCAACGATCCCGATCATGACGGTCGACGCCGACCTCAGTAAGGAAGATGCGGCCCTTCGCAAGACCTATCTCGGCACCGACAACTATCTGATGGGTCACAAGATCGGCGAGTATATCAAGAAGGGCAAGCCGAATGGCGGCACGATCTGCACCATCGAGGGCAATCCGGCGGCCGACAACATCCTGCGCCGTGCCCAGGGCATGCGCGACGCACTGTCGGGCAAGGAAGGCCTCGCTGCACTTGCCGGCGAAGGCGGCTGGACGGAAGTTGCAGGCTGCCCGGTGTTCACCAATGACGACGGCGCCAAGGGCGTGCAGGCGATGACCGACATCCTCGCCGCCAACCCAAAGCTTGACGCCTTCGGCATCATGGGCGGCTGGCCGCTGTTCGGCGCACCGCAGCCCTATCGCGATCTGTTCGGACCGCTGAAGGACCGGATAGCCAAGAACGACTTCGTCATCGGTGCCGCCGACACGATCGGCGACGAGGTGGCGATCGCCAGGGATGGCCTGGTCACCGCGCTGGTCGGCCAGCGGCCCTTTGAAATGGGCTACAAGGCGCCGTCGGTGATGATCGACCTGATCACGGGTAAGAAGGTCGACGATCCGGTCTTCACCGGCCTCGACGAATGCACCAAGGACACGGTCGACACCTGTATCCAGAAGTAGTTTGCGATGAGGGGGCGCCCGGCTGACGGGCGCCCCGTCAATTCCCTGATGAGATGCGGCGGCGGGGGCCAGAGGCTCCGGTTTTGACGCGTCCATGGTTTGGATTGTCGGCAACGGGATTGCCGGGCCACGCAAGGCCAGATCCCTCGGGATGACAGACGGCCGACGCATTGGAACGTGGATGCCGGACGAAACGTCAAAGAAAAAAGCCAGCCAGGCCAAGGCGCAGGCCAGCCGCAATCCGGCGGTCGTGCGCAGGGCGGATGCGGCGCACTTTGTCGGGTCCAGCGTCCATGCCTCGCTCGCCAGCGAGATCGGTCTGCGGATCGTGCGCGGCGACTATCCGCCCGGCAGCATCCTGCCCAACGAAGCCAAATGGGCCGAGACTTTCAATGTCAGCCGCTCGGCGGTGCGCGAGGCGATCAAGATGCTGATGGCCAAGAGCCTTTTGGCATCGCGCCCCAAGATCGGCAGCTGGGTCGAGCCGAAGGAGCGGTGGAACCTGCTCGACCGCGACGTGCTTGCCTGGTACGCGACCGCGCCCGACCGCGAAGCGTTCCTGCGCACCGTGCAGGAGTTCCGCCACATCATCGAACCCGAAGCCTCCGCCTTTGCCGCCATGCGGCGCAGCGACGAGCAGATGGCCGAGATCAGCCTGGCCTGCCGCGAGATGGGGGAGGCTGCGAACCTGCCGGAACGCATCCGTGCCGACACGCGCTTTCACCTTGCTATCCTGCGGGCCTCGGGCAACGACCTTCTGGTGCCGCTCGGCGTGCTGATCGAGTCCGCGCTCGACCATCTCTTCGTCTTCACCACGCGCCAGGTCGGTGATCAGCGGCGGGCGCAGAAACTGCACGAGGCGATCGAGAAGAGCATCCGCCTGCAACGGCCGGCGGCGGCCCGCAATGCCGTGCACAAGCTGCTCGCCGACACCGATGAGGGGATCGGAAGCCGGCGGCGGTAGACCGGCCGGCCGTTCGCGCTTCAGATCGTCTGCTTCTTGCCATCCTTCGTCGGCATCAGGTCCACCCCATTCACCTTGGCGATATGGGTCGCCAGCATCGGCACGAATTGTTCGGCCGGGCCGGTGGCATGGGCGCCGGCGAAGGAATTCTTGGTGGCATTGCCGAGCGGGTTGGCGATGCCGGCCGCACCCGCCATGGACTCGAGATAAGTCAGGTCCTTGAAGGCGTTGGCGATGGTGAATTTGTGGGCGTCACGGTCGCCTTCCAGCGTCCAGCGCATGAAGGTCTGGTAGAAGCCACAATCCATGCGGCCGTTGCGGATGACGCTGTCGAAGCGCGGCGGTGAGATGCCGACCTTTTCGGCCAGAGCCAGCGCCTCGGAATAGATGGCGGCATAGCCCAGCGAGATGAAATTGTTGAGCAGTTTCATGCGGTGGCCATCGCCGGTGTCGCCGATATGGACGATGCGGCCAGCCCAGGTTTCGATCACCGGCTTGACCCGGGCAAAGAGAGCGTCGGGGGCGCCGACCATGGCGTCGAGCGTGCCTTCCCAGGCTTCCTTTGGCGTGCGGCTGAGCGGCGCATCGACAAAGTCGACGCCGATCTCCTTCAGTTCCGCGGCGAGCGCCACGGTCGAAACTGGATCGGAAGTCGAGCAATCGACGACGACCGAGCCTTTTTTCAAGCCTTCCTTGAGGCCGCCGGGGCCGCGGATGATGGCTTCGACTTCGCGTGAACCGGTGACGCAGATGAAGACGATATCGGACGCCACTGCCACATCGCGCGAAGTGGCGGCTTCCTTGGCGCCCCGGCCCAGCAGATCCTCCGCCGGCTTGCGGTTCTTACGGCCAAGGAATGTCAGGGGATAACCCTTGTCGACGATGTTCTTGGCGATACCGTGCCCCATCAGGCCAAGGCCGATGAAGCCGATCTTTTCGCGCGCGGCGGAGGTGTTCATGTCGTCGTTCCTATCCCGGATTATCGATAATTGCACCGCCGTTTTAGCCATATACGGTTGCAGAAAGCAATATTGTCTGACAATAGACGGGAATTCCAGAGCCTGTCATGGAGACCAGAATGACGAAGCGGATCATGTTCACCGGCGGCAGCGGCAAGGCTGGGCGTCATGTCGTGCAATATCTTGTCGAGCAGGGCTGCCAGGTGCTCAACATCGACACCAAGCCGCTCGACAATCCCAAGGTGCGCACGCTGATCACCGACATCACCGACAGCGGGCAGGTGTTCAACGCGCTGTCGAGCTATATGGGCCTGCACGAATTCGATCCGTCGCTGCGGCCGCAGCCGGTGGATGCGGTGGTGCATTTCGCCGCTATCCCGCGCATCATGATCACGCCCGACAATGAGGTGTTCCGCATCAACGCGATGGGCACCTACAATGTCATCGAGGCGGCGGTGAAGCTTGGCATCCGCAAGGTGATCATCGCCTCCAGCGAGACGACCTACGGCCTGGTGTTCGCCAACGAACCGCGCGATCCCCAATATTTCCCGCTGGACGAGGCGTATGACGTCGACCCGATGGACAGTTATGCGCTGTCCAAGATCGTCAACGAGAAGACGGCTCGTGCCTTCGCCCAGCGCAATGGCACGGACATCTATGCGTTGCGCATCGGCAATGTCATCGAGCCGCACGAATATTCGCTGTTCCCGAAATGGTTCGCCGATCCCGGTTTCCGCAAGCGGATCGCCTGGAGTTATGTCGATGCACGCGACCTCGGCCAGATCACCCTGCGCGCCGTCGAGAAGGACGGCCTCGGCTTCCAGGTGTTCAACGCCGCCAATGACGACACCTCGTCCGATCTGCCGACGGCTGAACTCCTGAAGCGGTTTTATCCCGACGTGCCGGTCAAGGCCGAACTCGGTGAATACGAGACGCTGCTGTCGAACCGCAAGGCACGCGACATGCTGGGCTTCCGCCCGGAACACAGCTGGCGCAAATACGTCAAAACCGCCTGAGCATGCCCAACGGAGCGAGCGGTAAATGGGGCTGGGCTGTGCATAGCGGCGCGCTTTGCGGCTCAACCGTTCGGTGGTGCTTGACAGCTTCTGTAAACCGGCCTTTCTGAGGCATATGCGGGACGCGAAGCCGAACAAGGAAAAATCGCCGAAAAAGGCGGCTGCCGTCGAGCGCCCGGCCGGTGTTCGCCGGGCCGATGCGGCGCGCATTCCGGGCGCCAGCGTGCACACGTCGCTGGCCAGCGAGATTGGCCTGCGGATCGTGCGCGGCGACTATCCGCCCGGCACCATATTGCCCAACGAAGCCAAATGGTCGGAGACCTTCAGCGTCAGCCGCTCGGCTGTGCGCGAAGCGATCAAGATGCTGATGGCCAAGAGCCTTTTGGCCTCACGCCCCAAGATCGGCAGCTGGGTCGAGCCGAAGGAGCGCTGGAACCTGCTCGATCGCGACGTGCTCGCCTGGTACGCGACGTCGCCGGACCGCGAGGTGTTCCTGAAGACGGTGCAGGAGTTCCGCCACATCATCGAGCCGGAGGCGACCGCCTTCGCCGCCATGCGGCGGACCGACGAGCAGATGGCCGAGATCAGCCAGGCCTGCCGCGAGATGGGGGAGGCCGCCAGCCTGCAGGAGCGCACGCGTGCCGACACGCGCTTCCATCTTGCCATCCTGCGGGCCTCGGGCAACGATCTGCTGGTGCCGCTCGGCGTGCTGATCGAATCCGCTTTCGATCACCTGTTCGCCTATACGACGCGGGCGGTCGACGATCTCAATCATGCGCAGAAGCTGCATGAGGCGATCGAGAAGAATATCCGCCTGCAGCGACCGGACGCCGCACGGGCAGCGGTGCGCAAGCTGCTCGCCAACACTGACCACGTTATCAAGTCGCGTTAGACAACCAATCAGCCAGCAGCATGATTGCTCTGGCTATTTGCCTATTTGCGAGCGATCCCGGCGGTAGGTCTTTGCACATACTTCAGGTCTGGAGCCACGGATTTGCCCGCCGTGGCGCTGCTGCCTCCTGAGAATGTGCCGATAGTGGCGCAAACGGCAGCCGGTTTTCGAGACAGCCGACAGGAAAACGCCTTTGACCCGAACCGACTTGAGCCAGGCCAGCCCCGGCGTCGACAGCTCCTACGCCTGGATGCGGCTCGCCATCTCGATGGTGCTGGCGACGATCGGCGCGGTCGGCATGTGGGCTGTCGTCGTGGTGTTGCCCGCCGTGCAAGCCGAGTTCGGCGTCGACCGTGCGGCGGCATCCATGCCCTACACCGCGACCATGGTTGGTTTTGCCGCCGGCAATGTACTGGTCGGCCGCGCCATCGACCGCATGGGCTATTGGATACCGGCGCTGATTTCTTCCGTGGCGCTCTCCGCCGGCCTAATGCTTGCCGCGCTGTCGACCTCGATCCTGCAATTCACCCTTGCGCAGGGCGTGCTGATCGGTGTCGGCACGTCGGTGATCTTCGGGCCGCTGATCGCCGATATCTCGCACTGGTTCAACCGCCGGCGCGGCGTCGCCGTCACGGCGGCGGCGGCCGGCAACTATCTCGCCGGCGCGCTCTGGCCAACCATCATGCCCACGCTGATCAAGGCGGAAGGCTGGCGCTTCACCTATGCGGCGATCGGCATCTTCTGCCTGGTCACCATGGTGCCGTTGGTACTGTTGCTGCGGCGCGGGGCTCCGGAGGCGGCGGCCGCCGGTTCGCCGGGAAGCCGGCCCGTGCAGCCGATGCCGATGTCGCCGGCGGCGTTGCAGGGGCTGCTGGTCGTCGCCGGCCTCGGCTGCTGCGTAGCGATGTCAATGCCCCAGGTGCACATCGTCGCCTATTGCATGGATCTCGGTTATGGCATGGCGCATGGCGCCGATATGCTGTCGATCATGATGGCGGCGGGCGTCGTCAGCCGGCTTGCCTCCGGCTTTCTCGCCGACCGCATCGGAGGCGTGAAGACGCTGCTTATCGGCTCGGTCCTGCAATGCCTGTCGCTGCTGTTTTACATCCCTTTCGACGGGCTCGCCTCGCTCTATGTCGTGTCGCTGGTGTTCGGCCTGTCGCAAGGCGGCATCGTGCCTTGCTATGCGATCATCGTCCGCGACTATCTGCCCGCCAAGGAGGCTGGTCAGCGTATCGGCATCGTCATCATGGCGACGATTTTCGGTATGGCGATCGGCGGCTGGATGTCGGGCTGGATCTACGACCTGACCGGTTCCTACGCCGCTGCCTTCCTCAACGGCATCGCCTGGAATTTGCTGAACATACTGGCTGTCGGGCTGTTCATGTGGAAGGCAAGGCAAAGGGCTGTCATAGCGGCCTGAGACACCTCGGCTTGACAATAGGCAGGCACTGCGCGACCCCAGAGGCCCAGGGGTGCGCAACAGGCCGGTGAGATGGCGACAGCTCAGATGATCGTATTGCGGGTGCGCTTCGGCGGCTGCGGGCAGTGGCCTTGATCAAGCCGCGCTCGCGCCGGGGCGGCGGCCGCCCGACCATATCGGATGTCGCGCGCAAGGCCGGCGTCGGCGCCATCACCGTGTCGCGCGCGCTGCGCGAGCCGGAGCGTGTCTCCGAGGAATTGCGCCGCCAGATCCAGGCCGCCGTCGACGAGCTCGGCTATGTGCCGGACCCCAATGCGCGGGCGCTGGCCTCGGCGCGCGCCGAGGTGTTCGGCGTGCTGGTGCCGTCGCTCACCAACAACGTCTTCGCCGAAGTGGTGCGCGGCATCTATGACAGCCTGTCGGACAGTCCATTCCGCATCCAGCTCGGCAACACGCATTATTCCGGCCTCGAGGAAGAGCGGCTCCTACAGGTGTTCGGCTCGCAGCGGCCGGCAGCACTCATCGTCGCCGGCATCGACCAGACGCCAACCTCGCGAAGACTGCTCGAAAATGCCGGTTGCCCGGTGGTGCAGGTGATGGAGACAGGGCCCGATCCCGTCGATATGCTGGTCGGCTTCTCGCATTTCGACGGCGGCAGGACGGCGACCGAGCACCTGATCGAGGCGGGCTACCGGCGGATCGGCTTCATCGGCGCGCGCATGGACCCACGCTCGCAACGGCGCCTCGCCGGCTACCGAGCGGCGATGGAGAAAGCCGGCCTGTTCGACCCGCGCCTGGTCACGACCACGCCGGTGCTGTCCAGCGTGCCGCTCGGCCGCGAATTGTTCCGCGACGCACTGGCCAAGATGCCGACGCTCGACGGCGTGTTCTGCAACAATGACGACATCGCGCTCGGCGTGCTGTTTGAATGCCATCGCGCCGCGATCGACGTGCCGAAGACCATCGGTATCGTCGGCTTCAACGATCTCGACATGATGCAGGTGGCCTTTCCCTCAATCACCAGCATCCGCACCCACCGATACGAAATCGGCAGGCGCGCGGTCGCCATGGCGCTCGCGGCAATCTCTGGCGACAGGCCGCAGGAGCGGATCGTCGACCTCGGCTTTGAGCTCAAGCGCCGCGAGAGCACCGCACGCTGAACATGCTTTCGAGACCGCCCGCAAATGGCGCTTTACACGACGTCATGGTAGCGCTACCATTTTCGTTGAGCCGGCATCGTCGCTTAGAGGCCGAGCCTGTTTATTATACATAAGCAACAGCTCAAGCTTGTTTATTATGTATAATATGATAGATTTCACCCCGCTGAAGGGGGGCGGCAAGGGGAGGGATCGCGGAGGCCTTCGGCACCTGGCAGGGCGTGACTGGGCAAGGCGGAGGGGCCAGCCGGAAGCGCAAAAAATCCATAAAACTGAACAGACAAATCAGAACTGCAATCGGGAGGATTATCGATGATCAAGTCACTTGTTGGTGGCATCGTTGCCGCCACTGCATTCGTCATGTTGAGCTCGTCGGCGATTGCTGCGGGCCCTGAAATCGTGAAGGGTCCGGCGGCCGAGCCGGATTGCTTCTCACCCTGGGCCGCGGACACGCTGTTCTTCAAGTTCCCCAAGAAGGCCGGCCCATACCGCATTGCGCTCGCCAACGGCTATATCGCCAATACGTGGCGTATCCAGATGGTGCAGACCGCGAAGGCCTATGCGGCGCAGAAGGACGTCGCGGCGAAGCTGAAGGAATTCAAGGTCGTCTCGACCGGGGAAGACGTGCCGGCGCAGATTTCGGCGATCAACAACTTCATTGATTCCGGCTATGACGCCATCGTCGTCAACGCACAGAACCCGACCGCCTTCGGGCCGGTGATCAAGCGCGCCAAGGAAGCCGGCGTCGTGCTGGTTGCCTTCGACAACATTCTCGACACCAAGGACGCCATCAACGTCAACGTCGACCAGAAGGGTCTTGGCGAGCTGTGGGGTAAGTGGCTGGTCACCCATGTGCCGAATGGCGGCAAGGTGCTCGAGGTGCGCGGCGTTGCCGGCACATCGGTCGACACAGACCGCCACAATGGCATCCACGAAGTTCTCGACGCCTCCGGCAAGAAATGGGCGGTTACCGAGGTCGTCGGCAAGTGGGATGACGGCGTTGCGCAAAAGGCTTCGGCCGATGCGATCGCCACCAACGGCCCCTTCGACGGCGTCACCGGACAGGGCGGTGACACCGGCATCGTGCAGGCGATGATCGATGCCAAGCATCCGTTCGTGCCATTCGGCGGCGAGACCGAGAACGGCTTCCGCAAATTCTGCGCGGCCCACGCGGCCGACGGGTTGAAATGCTCGTCAGCCGGTACCGGCCCGGCGCAGGTGGCGGTTGCCATCAAGACGGCGATCGCAGCGCTTGAAGGCAATGTCGTCCCGCAGTCGGTCAAGCTGCCGCTGGCGATCGTCGAGGATCCCAACTTCAAGGCCGGTCAGGATTTCTTCCCCGACCAATCCGACAATTTCTTCGTCGGTAATTCCTTCCCGACCTGCGGCATCAATTTCACCGCGCAGGAAATCATGGGGCAGACCAAGGCGGACCAGTAGGCTGCACTCCCGGCGCCGTGGGATCCCCCCACGGCGCCGGCCACTCGATATCTCTGGTCGTCAAAGTGCCTCGGGAGGGCCTATGGACGCTGCGGTTCCGCTCTTCCAGATGGAAGGCATATCCAAGCGCTATGGTGGCGTGCGGGCGCTGGAAAAGGCGGAGCTTGTCGTCACGTCCGGCAGCATCCACGCCATCCTTGGCGAAAACGGCGCCGGCAAATCGACGCTGATCAAGGTGATGGCGGGCGTCGTCGCGGCCGACGAAGGCCGCATGATGCTGGATGGCCGTGAGGTGACCTTCGCTTCGCCGGCTGCCGCCAACAAGGCAGGCATCGTCTGCATCTTCCAGGAACTGTCGCTGGTTCCCGAACTCAGCGTCGCCGACAACATCGTCATATCAGACCCGCCCAAACGCTTCGGCATGATCGACCGCAAGGCGCAGCGCCGCATCGCGGAGGAAGCCCTTGCCCGCGCAGGTGCTGCCGATATCCACCCGCTGGCGCTGGTCAAGGACTTGCCCTTGTCGCGCCGGCAGATGGTCGAGATCGCCAAGGCGCTGGCCAGAAAGCCGCGCATCCTGATCCTCGACGAGGCGACGTCCGCGCTCGCCGCGGCGGATGTCTCGAACATTTTTGGCGTGTTGAAGCGGTTGCGCAGGGAAGGACTGGCGCTGCTCTACATCTCGCACCGCATGAATGAGATCGCGGAACTCGCCGATCAGTGCACAGTGTTCCGCAACGGCCGCAACGTTGCCAGCTACAAGGCCGGCTCCAAGAGCGACAATGAGGTGGTCGAACTGATGATCGGCCGCGAATACAGTCATATCTTCCCGCCCAAGCCGGCGACCGTCCCAACCACAGCGGCACCCAGACTTGAAGCCCGCAAGCTCTCGTGGACCGACCGGCTGGACAACATCTCGCTGACCGTCAGGGCAGGCGAGGTGGTTGGCCTTGGCGGTCTCGACGGCCAGGGCCAGCGCGAATTGCTGCTCGCTTTCTTCGGCGTGCTGCGCGGCCTTTCCGGCGAGGTGCTGATCGACGGCAAGCCGGTGACGATCGGCAGTCCCTCCAAGGCGCGACAGGACGGCATCGGCATGGCGCTGATCCCGGAGGACCGCAAGACCGAAGGGTTGATGCTGCCGATGACGGTGCGCGAAAACCTGTCCTTCGCCGCGCTTGACAGGCTGTCCAAGGGCGGCATCATCGACCGCGCCGCTGAACAGCGGCTGATCGACGACATGGTCGGCCTTCTGGCGATCAAGACGGCGGGTCTCGACATTCCGGTCGGCGCATTGTCGGGCGGCAACCAGCAAAAGGTGGTCATCGCCAAATGGCTGATGCGCCAGCCGCGCATCATCCTGCTCAACGATCCGACGCGTGGCATCGATGTCGGCACCAAGCAGGAGCTCTACCAGCTGATGCGCAAGCTGGCGGATGCGGGTGCCGCCATCCTCTTCTATTCGACCGACTATGACGAGCTGATCGGCTGCTGCGACCGGGTGCTGGTGCTCTATGACGGCGCGGTCAAGCGCGAGCTGGTCGGTACCGAGATCACCGAGCGGGCGCTGATATCAAGCGCGCTCAACATCCATGGCGAGGAGAGCCCGGTGGGCCTGGGAGCAGTTGCGTGAAAGATTGGCGCTATTGGCTGGCCGAGCAGCGCGGAACGCTGCTGGCGCTCGGCATCTTCATCGTCATGTTCGTCATCTACACCTCGAACCATCCGGCCGGCTTCACCGCCAATGTGGTGCAGACGGCGGCGAATAAGGGCGTGCTGCTCGCCTTCGTCGCCATGGCGCAGACGCTGGTGGTGATCACCGCCGGCATTGACCTGTCCGTCGGCATGATTTTCCTGCTCACCAACTGCCTGGCCTCCTGGCTGGTGGTGGGCACGCCGATGCAGACGACGCTCGGCGTCATCGCCGTGCTGGCAGTTGGCCTTCTCTGTGGCGCCATCAACGGCGCCATCGTCATCTATGGCCGCCTGCAGCCGATCGTCGCCACAATCGCCACCGGGGCCGTCTATTACGGCATCGGCCTTTTACTGCGGCCATTCCCGGGCGGTTCGGTCAATGAGGATCTGGCCGATGCGCTGACCGGTCGCGTCTTCGATGTGGTGCCGGCGAGCCTTGTCGCGCTGATCGCCATCGTGCTGGTGATCTGGGTGCCGTTCAGCCGCTCGGTGCTTGGCCGGGCGGCCTACGCCGCAGGTTCGTCGGAGACGGCGGCCTACATGTCCGGCGTGCCGATAAGGCGCGGCAAGTTCGCCGCCTACACGCTGGCCGGGCTGCTGGCCGCGATCGGCGGGCTGTTCCTCACCTTCTTCACCTATACGGGCGATGCGGCCTATGCCAGTGGCAACGCCTACACGCTGTTCTCAATCGCCGCCGTGGTGCTTGGCGGTGTCTCGCTGTTCGGCGGCAAGGGCAGCGCCATCGGCGCCATCTTCGGCGCGCTGGCCTTCCGCACCATCGGCGATCTGTTGTTCGTGTTCGATTTCGATCCGCTCTGGCAGCCGCTGTTCCAGGGCGTTATCCTGCTGGTCGCCGTCAGCCTCGGCGCCTTCGCCCTGTTTCGGGTCCGCAACCGGCTGGAGTGGTTCTTGTGAGCGAAACGACGCCGATGGTTGGGAAGAGCAACGGCGGCATTGCCGGCCGCATGCCGAAATTCATCCGCCGCGCCGATCCGGCGGTGCTGACGGCCTTTGCCTGCATCGTGCTGTTGCTGTTCGTGGGCAGTCTCTATTCCAGAAGTTTCCTGTCGCCTGAATATCTGCTGCAGCAGCTCAAGGTCGCCTCGTTCCTCGGCGTCATCGCCACCGGCATGATGCTGGTTGTCCTGCTCGGCCAGATCGACCTGTCGGTGCCGTGGTCGGTGGCGGCCGGCGCGATGATGGCCTGCGCGGCTGCCGCCTACGGTCCGGCCGGGGTGGTGTTGGCTATCCCGTTCGGCATCTTCTGCGGCGTGCTGATCGGCGTCGTCAACGGCATCGGCGTCGCCTATCTGCGCATTCCCTCGATGATCATCACGCTCGCCACCAACGCCGTCGCGCAAGGGTTGATGGTTGTCTATACCGGCGGCTTCTCACCCCAGGATTCGGCCACCGGCGCCATGCGATATCTGGCCACCGGCTTTGCCATCCCCGGCGTGCCCAACGCCGTCATCATCTGGGCGCTGATCGGCGCGGCAATGGTGTTCGTGCTGACCCGCACCGGCTTTGGCCGCACCGTCTATGGCATCGGCAACCGCGAGCGCGCCGCCTATCTCTCCGGCATCGACACAAGGCGTGTGGTGATGATCGCCTTCGCCGTCTCCGGCGGTCTCTCCGCTTTCGGCGGCGTGCTGCTTGCCGGCTATGCCTCCAAGGCAGCGCAGTCGATGGGTGACGCCTATCTCTTGCCGTCGATCGCCGCCGTGGTGCTTGGCGGCACTTCGATCCTCGGCGGGCGCGGCTCCTATCTCGGCACCGTCGCCGGCGTCATCCTGATCACGCTGTTGCAATCCATCCTGTCGGTCATGCAGATGCCGGAGGCGGGGCGGCAGATCATCTATGGCGTCGTCATCGTCGCCATGCTGCTGCTCTACGGCCGCGCGCCGGCAAGCCGCTAGAGCCGGATGATTTCAGGTCGAATCGACCTGAAATCTGAATCCGCCTCCAAATCAAGGAGATAGAGCATGATGTCGTCCGAAAACCGCTTCACACTTTTCGGCATCATGCTCTAGCCGTGGACGAAGAAGCAGCGCAGGCGCCAACGGGCGCTCCCGGCGCGGTGCCTCCGGCCATCGTGGTGATGGGCGTCGCCGGCTGCGGCAAGTCGGCTGTCGGCATCGCGCTGGCGGCCACGCTGAACGCCGTCTTCATCGAGGGTGACCGACTGCATCCGCCCGAAAACGTGTCGCGGATGGCAAGCGGCGAGCCCCTTACCGACCAGTTACGCGAAGGCTGGCTCGATGCGATCGGCGAGCGCATCGCGGCGTCGGTCGGCAACGGGCAGGGTGTGGTCGCGGCCTGCTCGGCGCTGAAGCGCAGTTATCGCGAACGGCTGCGCGGTTTTTGCGCTGACATCGTCTTCCTCTACCTGGAGATCGATCCCGCCACCGCGCGGCGGCGCGTTGCCAGCCGCAAGGGCCATTTCATGCCGGCAAGCCTGGTCGACAGCCAATTCGCCATCCTGGAGCCGCCGGGCATGGATGAGTGGGCCCTGACAATCGACGCGACGCGTCCCGTTGCCGATGTCGTTGCCGACGCGATGCGGCTGCTGGCCAGGTCATGAGCCGGTATCGTCGCCGGTCACGGCCTCGTCCGAGGCTTCCGTCATCCGCCGGCTGCCGGACCAGACCAGCATCTGTTCGGGAAACAGTTTCAGCGCTTCGAGCAGCCGGTCACGCTTGAGCAGGATATAGCGCGCCTGCAGCACCATATCCTTGGCTCCGTCGCGTCCCACCTCCGCTTCAGCCGGCAACAGCTCCGGGCTGATGACGGCCCGGTATTCGCGGAAGGGAACGGTCTCGAAGGTCGACATGGCAAACAGCGCCGCCTTGCCTCTTGCAGCGAAATTGGCTGGCGCCGAGGCAAGATGCGTCCAGCCGCCTTCACCGAGCGCGACCTCGGTGAAGGTCGAGCCTGCATGGATGGTGTTGGTCATCAGCACCACGCCATTGCGCTTCAGGATCTTCTGGATGCGGATGGTGACCTGATAGGCATCGTCGCGTTCGAAGACGATGCGGCTTTTGAGATAACGGTTCTCGACCTTGACCAGCGGTTGGTTCAGGAAACGCAGTCCGAACATCGATTCCGAGACACCGTGGGAATTGACGCTCACCTGGTGCGCCTCGATGCCGGCCTCGTGCAGGGCGCGCTTGCCGAGGATGGTCTGGGAGGTGAACTGATCGCACCAGACGATCGCGCCATGGCCGCGCCGCAACGCTGCCTGCAGTCCTTCCTGTCCCTCCAGCCGGATTGTCGGCGCCCATCGGAAGCCGGCGAGGTGCGCGGCAAGCTGCAGCCGGCGGCGGTGGCGCGCCGCGAGCAATGCCTCGAACAGGCCGCGCGGATCGATATCCTTGCCAAGCACGGCGCGCGTCGCGGCGGCATAGCCTGGAAATTGCTTGCGCAGATGCCGTTTCAGGCGAAGCCTGGACATCCGATCGCAGATCGACGCCCACCAGCGCACCGGCACCGAAGCCGCGACCACGAGATAGAAGAGAGCCATCGCGCTTTCCCGCAGGTCCTGGTTCGAGAACCGGCGTACCTTGCCGGGGTGGACGACCTTGCGGCTGAAGAAGCGCACGTCCTCAGCCCTTTCCGGCACGGGGACATCGGCGATGATTTCGGTCTGGAACCTGGCCGTGGCGGTCGGCCTGCGGGCAGTGTTTCGGGATCTCGCGAACTTCGACAGCCTCATCCCGCGGGCGTCCATCCGTTCCTGTTGCTGCAAAGCGCCTGCGCGCATCGCGCAATCTTACAGCGATGAACGCCGATCGCCAGCCGTCGATCTAAAGCGCGTCATGCGACGCGCTTTAGATCTTTGTTGTTATGCATGTCGTTCTCCCAAAACCGAGGTCACTTTTGGGCGACATGCATTAGATTTGCGACGACAGCTCGACCGGGAAATCGTCGTTGTCGGCATCGCGCATGGCGGCGAGGCTGCGATTGTCCAGCACCTCGGCGATCGCCTGGCGCACTTCCAGCATCATGTGCCGGACCTGACAGGTCGCCTCGTCGCAATCCTCGCAGCGCTGGTATTGCGTGCGACTGGCACAGGGAATCGGCGCCAGCGGCCCGTCAAGCACGCGCACGACATGGCCTATCTTGATCTCGGAGGCCGGGCGGGCGAGGCGATAGCCGCCTTCCTTGCCCTTGCGGCTCTGCACGAAGCCGGCATTGCGCAATTCGCCGAGGATGGCGTCGAGGAATTTCTTCGGGATGTTGTTGGCGACCGCGATGTCGTTGACGAAGGCCAATTGGCCAACTGGAAGGCTGGAAAGATGCACGAGGGCCTTGAGGCCGTATTTGCCTTTTTTTGTCAGCATGCCCGAGTCAACCCGTTAAAGCCCCAACCACCCCGCATCTGGCGGCTGTTTGTGTGCAAATAATGACGGTTTCGCCGCGCGAAGGCATTTCGCGACAACAAGACGCCAAATGGCACGGTAGGCACAAACGCGTTGATTCTTTGTAACGTTTTGTAGTGATGGCGCCGTATTCGCCATGACTGATGGCAAAAACGAAGAAAGCCGGCTTGTTGCCGGCTTTCTCTCATCTGTTCTTTGTATGCTGTAGCCGTCAGCGGCTGCCATAGGCTTGGTCGAGCAGGCCGCCGGCGGCGAAATGCTCTTTCTGGATCTTGTCCCAGCCGCCGAAGACGTCTTCCACCGTCAGCAGGCGCACTTCGGGGAAATCGGCCTTGTATTTGGCGGCGACGGCTGCGTCGCGCACACGGTTGCCGTTCTGGGCCAGGATGTCCTGGCCTTCGGGCGTGTAGAGGAAATCGAGATAGGTCTTGGCCAGATCGCGGGTGCCATGCTCGTCGGCGACCTTGTCGACGATCGCCACCGGGAATTCCGCCAGCAGGCTGACCGAGGGCGTGACCTGCTCGAACTTGTCGTCGCCATATTCCTTGCGGATGCCGCGCGTTTCGGATTCGAAGGTGATCAGCACGTCGCCGATCTCGCGCTGCACGAAGGTGGTGGTCGCGGCGCGGCCGCCGGTGTCAAAGATCGGCACATTGTTGAACAGCTTGGTGATGAACTCCTTCACCTTGGCGTCGTTGCCCTTGAACGCTTCCTTGGCGTAGGCGGTGGCCGCCAGATAGGTGTAGCGCGCATTGCCCGACGTCTTCGGATTGGGGAAGATCACCTGCACGTCGTCGCGCACCAGATCGTTCCAGTCCTTGATGTGCTTGGGATTGCCGGCGCGGACGAGGAACGAAGGCAGCGAGTAGAAGGGTGAGGCGTTGTTGGCAAAATCCTTCTGCCAGTCGGCGGACACGAACCCCTTCTTGACCAGGAAATCGATGTCGGTGACCTGGTTGAAGGTGACGACATCGGCGCCGAGACCCTCGGCGATGGCGCGTGCCTGCGCCGAGGTGCCGGCATGCGACTGGTCGATGGTCACGCCCGGATGCGCTGCGATGAAGGCCTTGTTGACCTGAACGAACAATTCGCGGCCGACGTCATAAGAGGCGTTGAGCAGTTTGTCGGCCGACCAGGCTTGGGAGGATGCGAGGAACAGGCCGGCGACAGCGGCAACGCCGAGGAAAAATCGCTTCATGAAAAAGGCTCCGGATGCAATGCGTTTATGTTCAGACCATAGCCGTGGGATGGCCCGCGCGACGAGGCACGCGCGATGGTTGTGAGGTGGTGTCGTGAGAAAAGACGTCGTCACAAATACCTGTCGTTAGAATTCTGTTCCGGCCAGCGCCTTCTCGCCTCCGTATTGTTTCTCACCTTGCGTTGCTGTGTCAGTTGGCATATACAAAAGGCATATACAAAGGGAGGCAGTCATGCCCCAGCACCGTCATTCAACAACAACAACAACGCCGCCGCCGAAGGAGGCCAAGCTCTTCCGCAACAATCGCAGCCAGGCGGTGCGCATTCCTGTCGAGTTCGAACTCCCCGGCGACAAGGTTCTGATCAGCCGTGAGGGCGACCGCCTGATCATCGAGCCGGTCCGCAAGCCCGGTCTGACCGCGCTGCTCGCCCAATGGGCGAAAGAGGCGCCGCTTGGTCCTGAGGACGATTTTCCCGAGATCAACGATACGCCTGTCGAAGCCGAGGATATTTTTTGATGCGGTTCATGCTGGATACCAACATTATCAGCGATATGATCCGAAACCCGGCCGGCAAGGCCGCCAGTTCAATGCTGCGCGAAGGAGACGCCGCCGTGTGCACCAGCATCGTGGTCGCCTCTGAACTGCGATATGGCTGTGCCAGGAAGGGATCGGCCAAGCTGCTCAAGAAGGTCGAGGACCTGCTGGCCGAGATCCCTGTCCTGCCGCTCGATGTGCCGGTGGATGCCGAGTATGGCATGCTTCGCGCCGAGCTGGAGGCCGTTGGCCAACCCATTGGCCACAATGACCTTTTTATTGCCGCTCACGCTAGCGTGCTGGGTGCCATTTTGGTGACGGCCAACATGGGAGAATTCACCCGCATCCCTAAGCTAAAGGTCGAGAACTGGCTGGAGTAGGGCTCGACCCGAGGATCAGGCCGCCGGGAACAGCTTCCAACGCCCCGGTCGGAATGCCACGCGGCTCTTTTGCGCCGCCGGATGGTCGACCGGCAGTTCGATCTCGACCCGCTGGCGCTCGCCGCCGATCTCGAGCTCAACCCGCCTGGTCCCAGCGACGCGGCGGCTGGCGGCGACCGTGCCGGCGATGCAGCCGCTGCAGCCGTCGAGCAGTTCGACATCGTGCGGGCGGAAATACAGCGTCGCATCGCCCTCGGGTGCATGCGGCGCCGACAGCCCGATCGGGCGGTCGGCGAGCCAGATCTCGCCATGCTCGACCTTGACGGGAAGCGAGCTCGATTCGCCGATGAAGCCATAGACGAAGGGCGAGTTCGGCGTGTCGTAGATGTCGTCGGCGGTGCCGACCTGCTCGATGCGGCCCTGGCTCATCACCACGACGCGGTCGGCAAGTTCCAGCGCCTCTTCCTGGTCGTGGGTGACGAAGACGGTGGTGTGGCCGGTGCGGTCATGGATCTCGCGCAGCCAGCGGCGGAGTTCCCGACGCACCTGCGCGTCGAGCGCGCCGAACGGTTCGTCGAGCAGCAGCACCTTGGGTTCGATCGCCATGGCGCGGGCGAGCGCAACGCGCTGGCGCTGGCCACCCGACAACTGGGCCGGATAACGCTTTTCAAGGCCCGAAAGTTGGACGAGGTCCAGAAGCTCGGAGGCGCGGCGGCGGATTTCCTGCGCCGGCGGCCGCGACGGCCCGTGCCGGACTTTCAGGCCAAAGCCGATATTGTCGGCCACGGTCATGTGCCGGAACAGCGCATAGTGCTGGAAGACGAAGCCGACATTGCGCTCCTGGATCGACTTCTGCGAAGCGTCCTCGTCGCCAAAGAAGATTTTTCCACGGGTCGGCCGCTCCAGCCCGGCGATCAGCCTGAGCAGTGTCGTCTTGCCGGAGCCGGATGGACCCAGCAACGCGATCAACTCGCCCGACTTGATGTCGAGCGACACGTCGTGGAGTGCGGGAAACCGCTCGAACTCCTTGCGCACGTTGGCAACGCGAACTTCCATACAAATCCCTCTGCTAATGTCCGCGCGTCGCGGCAAGCTCGGCGCCGTAGCGCATCTCGAGCAGTGTTTTCAAGACCAGTGTGACCAGCGCCAGCCCGGCAAGCAATGAAGCGACGGCAAAGGCGCCGACGGCGTTGTACTCATTATAGAGGATTTCGACATGCAGCGGCATGGTGTTGGTCAGGCCTCTGATATGGCCCGATACCACCGACACCGCGCCGAATTCGCCCATGGCGCGGGCGTTGCACAGGAGCACGCCGTAGAGCAGGCCCCATTTGATGTTGGGCAGCGTCACGTACCAGAAGGTCTGCCAGCCATTGGCGCCGAGCGAAAGGGCTGCCTCCTCATCGCCATTGCCCTGTTCCTGCATCAGCGGGATCAGCTCGCGGGCGACGAAGGGGAAGGTGACGAAGACGGTGGCGAGCACGATGCCAGGCACGGCGAACAAGATCTGGATGCCATGTCCCTTCAGCCATGCTCCAAGCAACCCTTGCGCGCCGAACAGCAGCACGTAGACCAGACCTGAAATGACCGGCGAGACCGAGAAGGGCAGGTCGATCAGCGTGGTCAGGAAGGCCTTGCCCTTGAACTCGAATTTGGCAATCGCCCAGGCGGCGGAGATGCCGAAGACGACATTGAGCGGCACCGAGATCGCCGCGACAAGCAGCGTCAGGTGGATGGCCGAGCGTGCGTCCGCTTCGCCTAGTGCTTGCGTATAGGCACCGATGCCTTTCGCCAGCGCCTCATGGAAGACGATGATCAGCGGCAGGAGCAGGAAGATGCCGAGGAAGGCGAAAGCGATGGCCATCAGCACGGCCTGTGCCGGACGGCTTTCGGTCACCGCCGCCGAGCGGCTCTCGTGATACGGTTCGTAGGATTTGATCTCGGGATCAGCCATAGCGCTTGCGGCTCCATGTCTGCACGAGATTGACGATCAGAAGCATGACGAACGACAGAGCCAGCATGATCGCCGCGATCGCGGTCGCCGCCGGGTAATTGTACTCCTCCAGCCGGATGACGATCAGCAGCGGTGCGATCTCGGATTTGTAGGGCAGATTGCCGGCAATGAAGATGACCGAGCCGTATTCACCGACGCCGCGCGCGAAGGCCAGCGAAAAGCCGGTGATGATGGCCGGCGCCAGGCCCGGAAACAACACACGGGTGATGATCTGGAAGCGGCTGGCGCCAAGCGTGGCGGCGGCTTCCTCCACCTCCTTGTCGATTTCCTCCATGATCGGCTGCACGGTGCGCACGACGAAGGGCAGGCCGATGAAGACGAGTGCGACGACGATGCCGAGCGGCGTGTAGGCGACCTTGATGCCGAGCGGCATCAGCAATTTGCCGATCCAGCCGTTCGGTGCATAGAGCGTGGTGAGCGCAATGCCGGCGACCGCCGTCGGCAGGGCGAAGGGCAGGTCGACCATGGCGTCGACAATCCGACGGCCAGGAAAGCGGTAGCGCACCAGCACCCAGGCGACGAGCGTGCCGAAGACGACATTGACGATCGCCGCGAGGAAGGCGGTGCCGAAGCTGATTTCCAACGCGTTGAGGGTGCGGCGGTCGCTGGCGATCGCCCAGAATTCAGCCCAGCCGAGAGACGCTGAGCGCCAGACCAGCCCGGAAAGCGGAATGAGGATGATGAGGGTGAGGTAGGCAAGCGAGAAGCCGAGCGTCAATCCGAAACCCGGAATGACACTCGGCTGCCTGAATCGCCACCCCGCCTGCGCGGGTGCTGTGGTCATGGAGTTCTGGATTGTCCCTTCTTACTCAACCAGACTTGCTGAAGAAGCCCATTCGCGGGCTTCCTCAGGACGACCGAACCTCACTGGGCCGGCTTGTAGATCTGGTCGAATATACCACCGTCGCCGAAATGATAAGGCTGTGCCTTCTTCCAGCCGCCGAAAAGCGGGTCGTCGATGGAGATCAGCTTGATTTCCGGCGTCTTCGGAATATCCGCCGGGGCCACGAGTTCGGGCTTGGCCGGACGATAGTGGTTCTTGGCGATGATCGTCTGCGCTTCCTTGGAATAGAGCCAGCCGAGATAGGCTTCGGCCACCTTGCGCGTGCCCTTGGCATCGACATTGGCATCGACGATCGCCACCGGCGGCTCGGCCAGGATCGAGGTCGGCGGATAGACGATCTCGAAATTGTCGGCGCCGAATTCGTCGAGCGCCAGATAGGCGTCATTTTCCCAGCCGATCAGCACGTCGCCGATGCCCTTTTGCGCGAAGGTCACGGTCGAGCCGCGCGCGCCGGTGTCGAGCACCGGGGCATTGGCGTAGAGCTTGCCGACGAATTCCTTGTTCTTGGCTTCGTCGCCGCCATCATGGGCGTTGGCGTAGGCCCAGGCGGCGAGGTAGTTCCAGCGCGCGCCGCCCGAAGTCTTGGGGTTCGGGGTGATCACCTGGACCCCATCCTTGACGAGGTCGCTCCAGTCGTGAATGGCCTTGGGGTTGCCCTTGCGGACCAGGAAGATGATGGTCGAGGTGTAAGGCGCTGAATTGTTTTCGAATTTCTTGCGCCAGTCGGGGTTGATCTTCTTCGATTTGGAGACGATGGCGTTGATGTCGCCCTCGAGCGCCAGCGTCACCACATCGGCGTCGAGGCCATCGATCACGGCACGAGCCTGGGCGCCCGATCCGCCATGCGACTGCTGGATGGTGACCGTCTCGCCGGTCTCGGCCTTCCAGTGTGCGGCAAAGGCCTCGTCATAGGCCTTGTAGAGCTCGCGTGTCGGATCGTAGGACACATTGAGGATAGTGGTGTCGGCAAACGCGAAACCGAGCGTGCCGAACTGGACAGATGTGGCGACCAGTGCGCCGAGCAGTTTCCTGAAATGAGGTTTGGTCATTTCTGCCTCCGTTGAACCCGCGCCAAATCTACCGAATTGATAGAAATTAGATGCATCGAATGTTGCCTTTTTTGCCCTCCTGAAGAAAATCTTGGACGAAATTTTGCGGGTAGGAGAAATGTTTTCCCTTGTGCGCGATGACAGCGAATCCGCGCCGCCACCGGACCTATCTAGAAATTTGAGGTGTCGAGGCAAGGCCGTAGGGGATTGATGGGGCGAATTACTCCGCGGTAACGAGAAAGTCGAAACGTTCCCTGGAGAACGGTTCCTTTGTCAGCGTGAAGTGCCACCATTCGCGCGCGTAGTTCTTGAACCCTCCGGTACGCATGACATCGACAAGCATCCGGCGATTTGCCGCTGCTTCACTGTTCAGCGGTCGGTGCGCCGTCTCGCTCATTGGGTCGAAACAGTCGAAACCGGTGCCAAAGTCGAGCGTATCGGCATCGACGGCACCACAGGCGGGTTTGGAGACGGATGGATCGCCGACCCGCGCAATCGCGACATCGACGGTCGAGCCGCGCGAATGGGTTGACAGCTCACCGACATAGCCCTTGGCGATGAGGTCGCCCCGCTGAACCTTCGGGTACCATTGCGGATCGGGCGGCCCGCCCTCACGCGTCCATTTGCCCATGTCGGCGACGGCGCGGGCAGGGCGGTAGCAATCGAACACGACCAGCGTCAGACCTTTCGCGGCGATCGCCTGTTGGACACCAGCAAGAGCTTGCGCCGCCTGCCGGGTCAGAATGCAGACTGGCGCGTCGTAGCCATTCACCTTGCGGTGCAGGAAATCATCCGATCCGGCGTAGCGGATGTCCTGGCGGATCGAAGGAGCGATATCGGCGAGACGAACGAAGCCAGCGGGCAAGGGATCGGCAGAGGCGGGTGGAGGGGTTGCCAAAACAATCGCTGCCGCAGCCAACGCCGAGGCTGCCAACAATCGAGGATTGCGCGAGGCACCCCCTCTGGCCTGCCGGCCATCTCCCCCGCAAGGGGGGAGATCGGCAGTTTCAGCGCCGAGCCCCCAACTGTCGCGGTGGGAATTGGCGAAAGCGTCTGAGCGCTCAATCTCCCCCCTTGCGGGGGAGATGCCCGGCAGGGCAGAGGGGGGTGCCTCGCAATGGGCATGGAGTGAAGTATCCTGCTACCTGCCGAGCGTATGGAAAGCCAATTCGATGAATCGCCTGGCGCATTCTATTCAACGAACACTTTCACGCTCGCCGCCCGTCCCGCCGCGTCGATCACCGTCAGCGTCGAATAACCCGCGCCGTCGGGCAGCCAGGTCGCGGTGCGGCGGCGGTCGATGCCGGATAGCGGCTTGCCATTGGCCAGCCAGCGGAATGGCGCGCGGCCGCCTTGCAGCTTCAGCACCAGCGGTGAGGCATCGACCGAATTGGTGGCGAGGTCGACGCGGGCGCCGTCCGGCGGGAAGATGATGGTTGGGGCGGGCTCGGTCACTGTCGCCTGCACCAGGCCGTCGGCGCCGGCGCCGAAGCGGGCCAGCGTCACCGGCAGGTCCTCGCGCTTGGGGGTGAAGGCGCCGGGCGGCTTGCCCGGCAGCGGCACGGTGGCAAGGCCCGAACGGACAAAGCCCTCGAACAGGATCGGGGCGGCCGAGACGTAGCCGGAAAGGCCCGGCACGGCGCCGGCATCGGGACGCCCGACCCAGACACCCAAGACATAGCGGCCGTCGAAGCCGACCGACCAGGCATCGCGGTAGCCGTAGGAGGTGCCGGTCTTGTAGGCGATGCCGCGCTGCAAGGCGCCTTCCGGCGGCTTGACGCCCGAGAGGATGTCGATGATCTGCCAGTTGGCCTGGTCATTGAGGATGGTGGCGGTGGTGCGTTCGGCATTGGCCGGCTCGGTGCCGTCATGCAGCGTGTGCGTCTTGCCGCCATTGGCGAGCCCCGTATAGAGCTGGACGAGGTCGCGAAGCGTGACGCCGACGCCGCCGAGGCCGATGGCCGGGCCCGGCGCCTCGTTGACCGGCAGGATCGGGTTGACGCCGGCCTGGCGGAAGCGCGCCGTCAGCCGCGCCGGGCCGACCGCGTCGAGCACACGGATCGCCGGTACGTTGAGCGACAGTTGCAGCGCCTGGCGGACGCTGACATCGCCCTGGTAGCCCATGTCGAAGTTCTTTGGCCGGTAGCCGCCGAAATCAACCGGGCTGTCCTCAATCAGCGTTTCCTGCGCCACCAGTCCCTGCTCGAAAGCGAGGCCATAGATGAACGGTTTTAGCGTCGAGCCGGGCGAGCGCACGATCTTGGTCATGTCGATCCAGCCGGAGCGGCTGGCGTCGAAGAAATTAGCCGAGCCGACTTCGCCCAAAATGTCGCCGGTGCGGGAATCGGCCAGCACCATGGCGACGGACAGACGCGGTCCAAGCTTGGTGGCGGCATCGCGCGCCACCTGTTCAAGCCCTTGCTGGACGCTTTTGCGGATGGTCAACTGCAAAGGTTGGCCAGGAACGGCCCTGGGTAGCATCGCATAGGCGGCGTGCGCGGCGAGCGCCGGCAAGGTGCGGCGCAGGCCCGAGACATCGTCGAGCGCTGCGCGGGCGGCCTCGCGCTCGCCGATCAGGCCCGATGAGACCATGCGGGTCAGCACGCGGTCGCGAGCGGCGTGGGCGATCTCGAGGTTGCGGTCGGGCCGGCGCTTCTCCGGCAATTGCGGCAAGGCGACGAGCAAGGCGGCTTCCGAGACGGTGAGCCGCTTCGGCTCCTTGCCGAAATAGGCGAGCGAAGCGGCGCGCACGCCTTCAAGGTTGCCGCCATAGGGCGTCAGCGTGAGGTAGCGCTCGAGGATCTCGCGCTTGGACAGCCGCCTCTCGATCTGGATGGCGCGCAGCATCTGCTTGATCTTGGAACCGAAGCTGCGGCTTTCGCGCGGCTCGATCAGCCGGGCAAGCTGCATCGACAGGGTGGAGCCGCCGGAGACGATGTGGCCACTGGTGATGAGCTGGCCCGCGGCGCGGCCAAGCGCCAGCACGTCGACGCCCTGATGGTCCCAGAAACGCTTGTCCTCATAGGTGACCAGCATGTCGACGAACTGCTTGTCGACCTGATCGAGACGGGTTTCGAGCCGCCAATAACCGTCCGGCGTGGCGAAGGCGCGCAACAGCTGGCCGTCGCGGTCCTGGACTTCGGTGGAGACGGTGAGTTCCGCCGGGAGTGGGGGTGGGAAGGTGCGGTCGAGTTCCCAGAGAGAGGCTGCGGCGATTACCGTGAGCCCGACGAGAGACGCTCCCGCAATGGCCGTGCGACGGAGGAATTTTCTGGAGAGCATTGGCGCTCCTCATCCACCGCCGAGGACCTTCTCCCCGGACGGGGAGAAGGGGGCTGTCGTCTGCGCAATCGCCATTTGCATGATCGTCACCATAGCGCCTTACGGTGCCTTGATCTCCATCATGCCGGTGGCGGTGCGGGCCGAATATTGCGGCCGGTACATGTCCTCCACCGTTGCCGCCGGATGGGCGTAGGTGCCCGGCGTCACGGCGCGCACGACGTAGGCGAGCGTCAGATTGTGGTCGTGCTCGCCATCGGCCGGGTTGAACGCCGCGACGAAACGGTCGTCGCGGAATTCGAGATGGGCGGCGTCGGTCTGTGCCAGCCAGGAGAAGTTCGTTAACTGGGCGCTGGAGACCAGGCCGGGATTGTCGATCTCGAAGCCGGCGGGCAACAGGTCGGTGACCAACAGGCGCGACGGCCAGCTGTTCTGTTCGGTGACCTTGAGGACGACGACATAGCGTTCGTTCTGGGTGGCCTCCGTGACATTGGCTTCGGTGCCATCGAGCTTGTAGTAGGTGCGGTCGATGGTGAAGCCGTCCCCGCCGGCCGGCAAGGGCTGGATCGGCGACGCCACGGTGGTGACGACGGCCTGCAGCGGGGTCTTGCCGGTGTTGGCGATTTCGAGCGGGCTGTCGACCAGCTCGGAGCCGTTGACCTGGTTGGAATAGCCGCCGGAGTGCTGCGCGCCATTGACGGTCAGCGTGATCGAGTCATTGCCTTCCTTCAGCGCGCGAGCCGCCAGCAGCATCCAGGAATCGTCCTGGGTGCTGGTCCAGCGGACTTCGGCGCGTTCCCTGGTCACCAGCTTGATCAGTTCCGGCACGATCGTCGACACCGGCTTCGATTCCGCCGCCAGCGACAGCATCGCCGCGCCGTCACGCAGCGCCGAGCCGTAGTCGGAGCGATACCAGTCGTAGTCGGTCTGCGACTTGGCGAGCTGCAGCGCGGTCTTGAAGGTCGCCTCGGAGCGCTGGGTATCGCCATAGAGCGCAAGGCTCGCCGCCAGCTGGGCAACGGCCATCGGGCTCGAGAAGGCTTCGAGCTGGGTGTCCGCGTAGTAGCGCAGATCGCCGATCGAGGCCTTCTTGTTGCGGGCCAGCACGTAGAGGGCGTAGGCGATCTCGCTGCCGCGGTCCTGTACGCTCTGGTCGTAGCCGAGCGAGTTCTGCAGATTGCTCAGCGCCTGGTTCATGGCAAGCGCCGGCACATCGTATTTCTGCTCGCGCGCCCTGGTCAGGAATTCGCTGACATAGGCGTCGAGCCACAGATCGCCGGAGCCCGGGCCCCAAAGGCCGAAGCTGCCGCTCGAGGACTGGTAGCTCAGCACCTTGTAGATCGCATCCTGGATGCGGCCATGCAGGTCGGGGTCGCTTTCCATGCCGATGCCGGAGGCCATCTCATTGACATAGAGAAGCGGCATGGCGCGGCTGGTGGTCTGCTCGGCGCAACCATAGGGGTAGCGGTCGAGCGTCATCAGCAGTGAAGGCACGTCGAAGGCTGCCGCCTGCGAAACGCCGACACTGACGGAAGCGCCCTCAAGCAGGCTTGCCGCCAAGAGCTCCTTGTCGACGCGCAGCGCGCCGCCATTGCCCTTGAGGTCGACCACAAGACGCGTGGTGACCGGCAATTGCGCCGGTCGCACTGGCACATAGAGCGTCTGCTCGACCTTGGTGCCGTCGGCGTGTGCCAGCTTGATGGTGAGCGAGGCATTGCCCGGCGTCTTTGCGATCAGCGGCACGGTCAGCGTCTGGCGCTTGCCCTGGGCGAGCGTCAGCTTCTGGGGCAGGGGCTTGTCACCGGTCGACAGATCGCCCGTCGTATCGATCGAAAAGGCATAGTCGCCGGCCGGACCATCGGTGTCGGCGACATCGAGGCGCATGACGGCGGCATCACCGGGCGCCAGGAAGCGCGGCAGGCCGGCGGTGATGACCACCGGATCGCGCACGATGACATCCGACTGGGCATGGCCGACCGCTTCCTTGGTCCAGGCGACAGCCATGACGCGCACGGTGCCGTTGAACTGCGGGATGTCGAAGTCGATCCGTGCCTTGCCGTCGGCATCGAGCTGGACGGGGCCGGAGAAGAAGGCGACCAGCTTTTCGGTGGGTGGGCTGCCTTGCGCCTGCATGTTGGCGCCGTCACCGCCGGTCCTGAGCTTGCCGGTGGTGCCGAGCGAGCCATCGATCAGGCGGCCATAGATGTCGCGGATCTCCATGCCCAGCATGCGCTGGCCGAAGAACCAGTTCTCCGGGTCCGGCGTCTTGTAGTTGGTCAGGTTGAGGATGCCGACATCGACGGCGGCAACCATGACATAGGCATTGGTGCCCGGCTGTACGCCGGCCACGGAGACCGGGATCGACAGCTGCTGGCGCGGCACGGTCTTGTCCGGCGGCGTCAAGGTGATGGCGAGCTTCTTCGAGCCCGGATCGACCGTCAGCCATTTCACGCCGATGGCGCGGGCCGGCATGCGCGTCTCCTGCGCATCGCCCGGCCGGAACAGGGTTGCCGTGACATAGGCGCCGGCGCCCCAGTCGTCGCCGACCGGGATGTCGACGGTGCTGCCGCCGGCCGGCACGGTCGCCGTGATGGTCTTCAAGAGCTTGTCGGAGCCGATATTGATCAGAAGTTCGCCGGCAAAATGCGGCGAGACCTTCAGCTTGGCCACTTCGCCCGCCGCGTAATTGTCCTTGTCGAGGGCGATCTCCAGGCCGTCAGGCGTTTCGGTGGTGGTCGAGGCGACATACCAGCCGGCGTCGAACTCATAGCTGGTGGCGGGACCCTCGGGGTCCGAGGTTTCGACCTCGAGCCGGTACTGGCCCCAGTCGACCGGTACGGAGACCGTGGCGTCGCCATCGGCGTTGAGATCAATCTGGCCGTTGGCGATCGACTTGGTGAAGGTGACCGGCTCGTAGTTCCACGAATTGTTGGAGCGGTACCATTGGTAATTGCGTTCGACCTTGACCAGCGTCCACTGCGCGCCTTTCAGCGCCTCGCGCTTGCCAGAGGGATCGACGGCGATCAGGCTGAACTTGGCGGTGCCGCCCTGCGGCACCTCATCATCGGCGAAATCGGGACGGATGCCGATCATATGGCCTTGCGGGCGGATGCCGATGTTGAGCGAGCGCTCGATGGCGCGGCCACCGGTTTCGCGCATGCGCACCGTCACCTTGCCGTCGACCAGCTTGGTGGTCGAGGGCAACTGGTCGACGGTAACAGGGAAGGTCGCCTTGCCGTCATCGCCGACCACCGGCAGGTTGGTCAGCGGCGTGACCGTTGGCTCCGCCGACTGCTCGTCGGCGAGGCCGAAGGAGAAGTTGGGGAAGCGGTCCCAGTCGCGCGCCGTCGACAGCGTCAATTCGCCTTCCAGCGCCAGGCCCGCCGCCGGCGCGCCATAGAGGAAGCGGCCGTCAATGTTGATGTTGGCGGTTTCGCCGCGCTCGATTTCCTGCTTGTCGGCCTTCATGTCGAATTCGATGCGATCCGGCACGAAATCCTCGACCAGGAACATCTGGCTGGCGACGGCCGGCTGCTTCGGATCGGTGTAGATCGACACCGACCAGGTGCCGCGCATGGCGTTGGGTTCGAGCGGCAGGTCGACGGCGTGGCCACCGGCCGAGGCGCCGTCGCTGACGATGCGGCGGTCCTCGACACCATCGGGGCGCGAGAAGATGAATGTCAGCGGCAGATTCTCCACCGCCTTGGCGGCACCATCGCGGGCAAGGGCCGCAACATGGACATCCTCGCCGGCGCGGTAGATGCCGCGTTCGGTCCAGGCATAGACGTCGAGCGCGCCGGGCGCCGCGCGTCCGGTGACGCCACGGTCGGAGAGGTCGAAGCCGGCCTTGGACATGTCGAGGAAGACGAAATCATTGTCGCCCTGCTTGGCCATCAGCACGGCCGGCACCATGCCGCCATCGCCGCGCGTAAGGCCGGGATTGAAGACGGCGTGGCCGTCCGCATCCGATGTCGCGGTGCCGAGAACCTCGTTGTTGCGGGCAACCAGCGTCAGTTCGGCGCCGGCTATAGGCTTGGCCGAGCCCAGCGACCGGGCAAAGACGTTGAGCCCATCCTGGCCGGTATAGGTCGACAGGCCGATGTCGGAGACGACGAACCACTGCGTGGCCATCGAACCATAGTCGTCGCTCTTGTCGTTGACCGGCTGGGCGGTCAGCACGTAGACGCCGGGCTTGCGCTGCGGCACCGCCTCGTCGACCGGGAAGGAGGTGGTGACCTCCTTGTTGAGGTCGTTGGCGATGTCGAGCTCGCCTTGCCAGACCGGCGCGCCCATCTGCTCGGAAATGTTGGAGATGTCATAGCTGTCGAGCTGGTGTAGGAACTGATAGCCCGACAGAAGCTGCGCCAGCGAGCGGTCGCCGATGCGGTAGAGCTTCATCTGGGCGGCGTTCATGTTGACGGTGACCACCGGAATGCCGCGGCGTGCGCCGGCCGGCAGCACGAAGCTGTCGCCGGTGAAGCGAGCGGACGGGGCGCGGTCCTGCACATAGATCGACAGCACCACAGGAGCGGCGGTCACTTCGCCTATCGCCGCCGGCAGGCCGGCGCGGAAGGTGACGTCGTAATGCTGGCCGTGCTCAAGCCCTTCGACGCAGATCTGCTTGTCCTTGGCCTCGACACCCTTCGGCGGCGCGTTGTCGACGGTGACGAATTGCGCGTAGTCGACGCCGGTCTTGACCAGTTCCTCGGAGAATTGCGCGCAGATGCGCGGCGCGCTGGTGTCGGCATCGACGCTGTGGTCGATGACACGGAAACCCTTGCGGGCCTTCAGGTCGGCATAGTCGGCCTGGACGGCCGGGGATGTTACGAGCGCAAGGCTCGCCTCATAGGCCTGCAGGGCAGGCCGGTAGAGATCGCGCTTGTCGAGGCCGTTGCCGAGCAGCGCCAGCACGTCGGCGCGCGTCTTAGTGGTGCGCAGCAGCTTGTAGGCGTTGAAGGCAGCCGACGTGCCGTTCATCGGAAAAGTGGATACTTCCGCGGTGCTGGCCGTGGGCTGCACGGCAAGGGTTTCGCGCGCCAGATTGAGCCAGAGCTGGCCATCGTCAGGCATCACCGAGACCGCGGCCTCGTATTTCTGCATGGCGGAGCGATGGTCGCCGGTCAGAACGGCCTGCTCGGCCGCGTTGATCAGGGCCGCCATGCCCTCGGTCGGCTTGTCAAAAGCGGGGCCAAGCAGCTTGTTGCGGTATTGTTGGGCCTGGTCGGCCATCCAGTTGGGGAAGAAGGCGAGTTCGGGCGGCGCGCCGATATCGGGGTCGCCGTCAATGTTGACGACCTTGCCGGCAACCGCGCCATTGAACGGCTTCAGCTGGTTGTAGTCGGATTTGAGAAAGCACCACTTGGCCTTGGTGTTGTAGGTGAAGGCGCGGCAGGCCGAATCGCCAAGGCATGTCGTCTTGCACTGGTCGAGGGTGACATTCTGGTCGGATCTGAGGTCAAAGCCGAAATAGTCGGAATTGTCTGATGTCGCGATTCGCCGGGCCTCGGCCGCTTGCGCGACGCTGTTCCAGGCTAAGACATTGGCCCAGGCGAAGAAAAGAAGGATAAGGATAGACAGACCACGAGCCGCGCGCATTGCCATAACACCCTCCAGACAAGTGCAGACGTCCAGGCATGTTCAAGCTTCAGTCAAGCTTGTCAACACAAGGACGCGGCAGGGTTCCGCCTGCCAACGGTTTCCTTTCCGGCCGATGACCGGTAGTACCTCCATAGGACAGGGGATCACGCATTCTTGCGGAAACGCAGAAGGTGTGAATTCCAAGCCCGTCCTATTTCAGACAATTGGATTGTGGCCCCTTTACGAGCGCTTCAGAACTTCATTCCAATTTTAGTTTTGTAACCTAGGTTGTCTTAATGCCGGCGCATGAAAAGCAGATGTCAGGAAGGACCGCGCCAGGGCGCGTTCTTCCGCGCGCCCTGCTTTTGGCCATGGTGTGCGCGACCGCGCTGGTCGCCGAATCGAGGCCGGCAGCCGCTTTCGAGCTTTTCGGCATCAAGCTGTGGGGATCGTCCAACGACGAGGACGCCGATATCGTCGATCCGCTGCGCTATGCCGTGACCATCACGGCGCCCGATGCCGACAAGAACCTGGTCAAGAAGCTTGAAAACGCCTCGGCGCTGAAAGGCGACGAGGATCGGCCGGTGTCAGGCTCGCTCGGGCTGATGGCCAAGGCGCGCAGCGATCGTGAGCAACTGGTCGCCGCCCTCTATGCCGATGCCCGCTACGAAGGCGTGGTCACCATCACCATCGACGGCAAGCCCCTCGACGATTTGCCGCCGGACGCCGAATTCAAGGGTCCGCAGCCGATTCCGGTGGCGATCACCATCGCCGCCGGCCCCAAATTCACGCTCGGCAATATCAGGCTGGAAGGTGACGCGGCCGGGCTGATGAGCGCCGACTATGGCCTGATATCGGGTGGCGACGCCGGGTCCGGCGCGGTGCTCAAGGCCGAGGCGCTGATCGTGCGGACGCTGAAGGAGCAGGGCAGACCGCTGGCCAAGGTTACCGACCGGCAGATCGTCGCCGACCATGCCACCTCGACGCTCGACGTGACGCTGACGGTCGCTGCCGGGCCGGTTGCCGGCTATGGCGCGACGACGGTCGAGGGCACCGAGAAGGTCGACCGCGACTTCACCGAATACATGACCGGGCTGAAGCGCGGCAAGCAGTACTCGCCACAGGAGATCAGCGACGCGCGCGACAGGCTGCTGGCGCTGGAAGTCTTCAACAGCGTGACGTTCAAGGAAGCCGACAAGCTCGATGCTGACGGCAACATTCCGATCGGCGTCCAGGTCAGCGAGCGCAAGCCGCGCTATTTCGGGCTGGGCGGCACCTTGTCGAACACCGAGGGCCTTGGCCTGGAAGGCTATTGGGGGCACCGCAACCTGTTCGGTCACGCGGAAAAGCTGCGCATCGATGGAGCCATCAGCGGCATCGGCAACAACAAACTGTCCGAGCTGAACTACAATGCCGGCATCATGTTCGAGAAACCCGGCGTGATCGGACCGGCGTCGAAGTTCTTCGCCAGCGTCAAGACAGTGCTCGAGCATCCGGACGCCTACGACCATTTCTCGGTCAAGGGCAGCACCGGCCTGTCCTATGAACTCGACAAGAAGCAGACCGTGTCCGCCGAAGTGGCGCTCGACTACTCACGCATCCACGACGCCTTCGGCAAGCACAAGTACCTGATCGCCAGCATTCCGCTGCAATATGTCTACGACAACCGCGACAACCGGCTGAACCCGACCACGGGCTTCCGGGTGCTGGCCTATGCCGAGCCGAGCTATGACATCATGAGTGGCGCGGCCTTCCTCAAGCTGAAGGGCGAGGGATCGGCCTATCAGTCGCTGGATACGGCCTCGAAGTTCGTGCTGGCTGAGCGCGTCGCCGTCGGGTCGATCGTCGGCACCAGTCTGGAAAACGTTCCGGCCGACCGGCGCTTCTATTCCGGTGGCGGCGGTTCGGTGCGCGGCTATGCCTATCAGGGCATCGGCCCCAAGGATTTCAACGGCCAGCCGATCGGCGGCCTGTCCTTCTTCGAGACCTCGGTGGAAATGCGCATCGCCGTCACCGACACGATCGGCATCGTGCCATTCGTCGATGCCGGCACAGTGTCGACCAAGTCGATTCCGAATTTCTCCGACGTCAAGGTCGGCGCCGGCGTCGGCCTGCGCTACGTGACGCCGTTCGGGCCGCTGCGCATCGATGCGGCCGTGCCGCTCAACCGCGACCCCGGCGATCCGCGTTTCGGCATCTATGCCGGCATCGGACAGGCATTTTGACATGAAGACTGTCCGGCGCATCCTTCGCATTGTCCTCTACACGCTGCTGATCGTGGTCGCGGGCGCCATCGGCGCGCTCGTCGTGCTGACCAAGACCGAGCGCGGACGCGACAATCTCGCCGGCATCATTTCGCGGCTGGCCTCGAACGACGACCGCAAGATCACTGTCAGCGGCATTGACGGCATCTGGTCGGGTGCGCTCAGCGTCGACCATGTCGTGCTGGAAGACCGCCAAGGCGCCTGGCTGGTGGCGCGCAAGGTCGCCGTCGACTGGTCGCCGCTTTCGCTTTTGTCGAAAAGCTTCAGTGCCGACCGCATCGCGGCCGAACGCATCGAACTGGCACGGCTGCCGGTGGCAGGTCAGCAGCCGCCGGCGCAGAGCGGTACGACGACGCTGCCGGTTTCCATCGACATCAAGCAGATCGACTTGCCCGAAATCGCGCTTGGCCAGCAACTGGCCGGCAGCGGCATTGCCGAACTTGCCGCCAAGGGGATGCTCAAGGCCGATGCCGCGCCGCTGGCGGTCGAGACGGTGCTCAACGTCACCCGCCATGACGGCAAACAAGGCAATGTCGACGCCAAGATCCACTTTGCGCCGGCCGACAACAGGCTCGACCTCGATCTCAAGGCGTCGGAGCCGGCCGGCGGCATCATCGCCAATCTGCTCAAGCTGCCCGACACGCCGCCGGTAGACATTGCCGTCTCGGGCACGGGACCGCTTGCCAACTGGAACGGCATCGCCACGTTCACGGTCGACGGCAAGATCGTCACCCAGCTGACGGGCCGTCATCAACTCACCGACAAGGGCAATCATGTCGAGGCCAAGGGCGACGGCGAGTTCGCGCCTTTCCTGCCGGAAAATTTGCGGCCGCTGTTTGCCGGAAAGACCAGCTTCGATGTCGCCGGCACCGCCACATCGGCCGGCGGCATCAGCGTTGACCGCGCCAGCATCGAAAGCGATGCCATCCATGGCACCGCGACCGGCATCGCCGACCCTGCCGGCGCCAGCGACCTGTCGGTTGAAATTGCCGCCAAGGGCGCACCTGTTCCGATCACCGTGGGCAATGCGGCACAGCCGATCACCGTGGTCATCCGGGATGTCACCGCCCGCGCCTTCGGCGACGGCAAGGCGCCGATCATCGACATCGGTGCCTCGCTGGTTTCGGTGGTGGCGGGCGGCACGCAACTGAACGATATTTCGACGCAGATCCATTCCGACGGTTTCGACATCCAGAACCGTGCCGGGCCGTTTGCCGTCAAGCTGACGGCGGGTGGCCTGAAGACCGACGTGGCGACGCTGGCGCCGCTGATCACCGGCAAGGTCGACGTCGACCTCGGGGGGTCGCTGAGCAAGGACGCCATCACCATCGACCAGGGCACGTTGCGCTCCGATGCGCTGAACGCCTCGCTGACGATGACGGTGGCGCTTGCGGACCTGTCGATGCAGCTGAAGATGAACGCCGATGCGGTGTCGACCGCCTTGCCGCCGCAGATCAGCTCGGTGCTCGGCGAGCGAGTGAAGTTCTCAGCTGCCGCGACGCGCGATCCACAGGGCTCCTTCGCCGCCAATTCGATCTCGTTCACCTCCGGATCGCTCAGCGCCAGCGGCACCGCCAGCGCGCAAGGCAGCGACATCCAGGCCGACATCAAGGGCACGCTGGGCGACGTTTCGGTGCTGTCGCCTATGGTCGGCGTGCCGGTTGCCGGCGGCGTCGATTTCGCGCTGTCGGCAAGCGGTCCGCGCTCGGCTCCGGATTTCACCGTCTCCGCCGGCAGCGACAGCCTGACGGCCTCGGGCCGCACGGTGAAGGCAATCAAGCTGACGGCGAGCGGCAAGGCCGACATAGCAAGCCCCTCGGCCGATGTTTCGCTGACCGGGACCGTCAACGACGAGCCACTGGACATCAAGGCGGCACTGGTGACGAGCGAGGGCAAGCGCTCGATCAATGGTTTTCTGGTCTCGTTGGGTGACAACAAGGTTTCGGGCGACCTGGCGCTCGATGACAAGTTCATGCCGCTCGGCACGCTCACACTCGCCGCACCCGCCATCGACCAGTTGGCGGCGCTCGCCGGCCAGGCGATAACGGGCGACATCAACGGCACCATCGGCTTTGCCAAGGACGGCGAGACACCGTCAGTCACCATCGATGCCAAGAGCACCTCGATTGCGCGTGGCGAGGTGACGGCCAAGACCATCGCCGTCAACGCGCTGATCGCCAACTATCTCAAGGCGCCGGCGATCTCAGGCACCATCAAGGCTGAGTCGGTTACGTCGGGCGCCACCGAGATCGGCGGCATCGGCGTCGACCTGAAGCGCGACGGCGACTGGACCAATTTTACCGGCGGCGCCACCATTGCGGGCATTCCGGCGACCGCGGCCGGCCGGATCAAGATCGCTCAGGGCACTACCAGTGTCGAGATCGCGTCGGGCGAAGCCACGGTGCGCGGCATTAAGGCGGCAATCACTGAGCCCTCGACCCTGACCATCGCCAACGGCACCACCAGCATCGAGAAGCTGGCGCTCGACATCGGCGGCGGCGCGGTGACGCTGTCGGGCAGCGCCGGCCAGACGCTCGATCTCGCCGCGCAATTTTCAGCATTGCCGGCGGCAATAGCCAATGATTTCGTGCCCGGCCTCGATGCCGTGGGTACGCTCGGCGGCACGGCGCAAGTGAAGGGAACGCCGGCTGCTCCGGAGGTTCGGTTCAATGCACAGCTTGCCGGCGTCGAAACCAGCCAGACCCGCCAGGCAGGGCTCGGGCCGCTGGCTGTCGATGCGGCCGGTGCCTATACCTTGGCCGGCGGCGTCGCCATCGACCATGCCACGCTGTCCGGCGACAAGATTTCCGGCACGGCCACCGGCACCATCAATCCGAACGGCCTCAGCGATTTTGCGCTGGATCTCACCTCATCCGGTCCCAGCCTGCCGCTGACGTTCGGAAGTGCCGCGAGCCCGGTGAAGATCGAGATCCAGTCCTTGTCGGCAAAGGTGGCGGGCGAGAGCACGAAGGCCCGCCTCGATGTCTCCGCGATCCTGCCTTCGGTCACCACCAGCCCGGCCAAGGTGGAGGGGCTTGCCCTGGCATTGCATTCGGACGCGTTCGACCTCAGGAATCGCGCCGGACCGGTTTCGGGCACGGTGTCGGTGGACAAGGTCGGGCTCGACAATGCCGCGATCGCGCCGCTGATCGCCGGCAAGGTCACGGCCGCGCTCAATGCCCGCCTGACATCGGACGCAGTCGCCATCGACAGCGGCTCGCTCAAGAGCGATGCGCTCAACAGCCAGGTCGCCGGCCAGGTATCGCTGCGCGACGGCGCCATCGATCTCACGCTGAGTGCGGATGCCCCATCATCGGCCTTGCCGGCGGCGGCGCGCGGCATGCTCGGCGAACGCGCGCAGATCAGCGCCACGCTGAAGCGCGACGCCAATGGCAGCATCAACATAGATGGATTGAAGTTGACCTCTGGTGCGTTGACCGCCGGCGGGCAAGCGAGCCTAGCCGACAACAAGCTGGCCGCCGACATCAAAGGCGCGCTGAGCGACATCTCGCTGTTGTCCAAAGACGCCAAGGGCGCCATCGCCTTTGCCCTGAATGCCGAGGGGCCGGCCATCGCACCCGATCTGTCGCTGACCATCAACAGCGATCGGCTACTGGTGGCGGAGCGCGAGATCACCGGATTGAAGCTGACGGCCACCGGCAAGGCCGATGCCGCCAATCCGGCGGCGAATGTGCAACTGACCGGCAATGTCGCCGGACAGGCCTTGCAAGGCAGCGCGGTGCTGGCGACGGCGGACGGCAAGAGCGCCATCAACGGCCTGCTCCTGTCGCTGGGCAAGAACAAGATTTCCGGCGATCTGGCGCTGGACGACAAGTTCGTGCCTGAGGGCACGATATCGCTCGACCTGCCCGATATCGGGCCGCTTGCCGCGCTGGCGCTGGAAAAGGCCGAAGGCGACGTGCGCGGTACGATCGCCTTCACGAAGAACGGCGCGGCACCCCAGGTCGCCATCAAGGCGGCCACCGGTTCGATCACGCGCGGCGACCTGCAGGCGAAGGCCGTTTCCATCGATGCGCTGATCGCCAACTATCTCGCCGCACCGGTGATCTCGGGCAAGATCCGCGCCGACACCGTGACATCGGGCGGCACCGTGATCAGCGGCATCGATGTCGATTTGAAGCGCGACGGTGATTGGACCGGCTTTTCCGGTGGCGCCACCGTCAAGGGCATTCCGGCCAAGGCCGCCGGCCGGGTGAAGGTGGCCAACGGCACCACCACCATCGAGCTTGCTTCCGGCCAGGCGACCGTGCAGGGCATCAAGGCGGCCATCGCCCAGGCTTCGACGATCAGCATCGCCAATGGCACGACGACGCTGGACAGGCTGGTGCTCAACCTTGGCGGCGGTACGGCGACGGTGACCGGCAAGGTCGGGCAGGCGCTCGACATCAATGCGACGCTGGCGAAGGTGCCGATGTCGCTCGCCAACAGTTTCTCGCCGGGTCTCGATGCCGCCGGTTCGATTTCCGGCACGGTGAAGGTGACCGGCGCGCCTGCCAGTCCAGCCGTCGCCTTCAACATCGACGCAGCCGGCGTGCAGACATCGCAGACCCGAGGCGCCGGTGTTAGCGCGGTCAGCGTGTCCTCCTCAGGCACCTTCGCCGGAAACAGACTGACCTTCAACGCCAATCTCAGCGATGGCGCCGGGCTTGGCCTCAAGGGCGGCGGCACGGTGACGACGGCGGGCACACCGGCGCTGGTGCTCGACTTCAATGGCGCCGTGCCGTTCGGCATGCTCAGCCAGAAGCTGGCCGCGCAAGGTCTGGCGCTGACGGGAACCGCCACTGTCAATGTCCAGGTGCGCGGTCCGGCGACATTGCCCGTCATCGGCGGCAGCGTCAGCACCTCGGGTGCGCGGCTGGTGGATGCGCGCTCGGGGCTCGCCGTCAACGATCTCACGGCCGATGTCTCGATCGGCGGCGGTGTCGCCAGGATCAACCGGCTGACCGGAACCTTGTCGACGCGCGGCAGCCTGTCGGCCAGCGGCACAGTCGGCATCAACCCGGCGCAAGGTTTTCCCGCCGACCTGTCGATCAAGCTCACCGACGGCCGCTATACGGACGGGCGCGTGGTGACCGCCAATCTCGGCGGCGACCTGACGATCAAGGGGCCGCTGACATCGGCACCGGTGATTGCCGGCACCGTCAACCTCGCCAAGACCGTCATCACGGTTCCGGACAAATTGCCGGGCTCGCTCTCGGCGCTCGACGTCAAGCACAAGAACGCGCCCGGTGCGGTCAAGGCGCAGGATAAGGCGCTGCGGCCGGCGACGACGTCAGGCAAGAGCGGCGGCAGCGGGCTTGCGCTTGATGTCACCGTCAACGCGCCGAACCAGATCTTCATCCAGGGCAGGGGCGTTGACGCCGAGCTCGGCGGCTCGCTCAAGCTGACCGGCCCGGCCTCGTCGCCGCAGGCGGTCGGCACCTTCACCCTGCAGCGCGGCCGACTGTCGATCCTCGGCAAGCGGCTGACCTTCACCGAAGGCACGGTCGGCTTCTCCGGTTCGCTGGTGCCCTACCTCAACCTGACCGCGACAACGACGACGACCAGCGCCACCGTCACCATCGTCGTGTCGGGCGAGGCGACCAATCCGAAATTCACCTTCTCCTCGGTGCCGGCGCTGCCCGAGGATGAGGTGCTGGCGCAATTGATCTTCGGCCGCTCCATGTCGAACCTGTCGCCACTGCAGATCGCGCAGCTGGCCGAAGCGGCCGGGCAACTGGCCGGCGTCGGCGGCTCGACGTCACTATTGGAGAACTTGCGCAGCGCCATCGGCGTCGACGATCTCGACGTCACCACCGACGACCAGGGCGGCACGGCGGTCTCGGCCGGCAAGTACCTGAACGACCGCACCTATGTGACCATCCAGAAGGGCGACAAGCCGGGCTCGGGCAAGGCGACCATCGACCTCAATGTCGGGCGCGGCGTCAAGTTGCGCGGCGAGGCGACGGACGCCGGCGAGGCCAAGGGCGGCATCTTCTACGAGAAGGAATATTGAGGTTCTGGCCCTCATCCCGGGTGAGGCGCTGGCCCTCATCCCGGGTGAGGCGCTGGCCCTCATCCCGGGTGAGGCGCTGGCCCTCATCCCGGATGAGGCGCTGGCCCTCATCCCGGATGAGGCGCTGGCCCTCATCCTGGCAAGGACTGGCGCTGTCGTAACCCGTGCCAATGTCTCAGTTTAATCGCCCTGAGTAGATTTTGGCGGAATCTGGGCGCACTAGCAATTTTGCGTCAAGACTGTCGCTATCGCGCGTACCGCTCCCTTTTCAAAGTTGCACATTCGCTAACATGTTCCCAATCCAAGCCGTCTTTGACATCATGGCTCGGATGCGGAATGTTAATCGGCGGAAAGCCAACAATGGGAGTTAGTCATGACAATCTACAAGAGTAATGGCGACAGCGTTCCGGATCACATCCTGGCCATGGCCGAAGAAGCCAAGGCAGGAACCGTGGATCGCCGCGAATTTCTCGCGATGGCCAGCGTGTTCGGCGCGTCGACGGCTATGGCCTACGGCCTGATCGGCCTCGCCGATCCGACGCCGGCCAAGGCAGAAGATGTGCAGGGCAAGAAGGGCGGCACGCTGAAGATCGCCCAGTGGATCAAGGATCCCAAGGATCCGCGCAAGGCCGACTGGTCGGAAATCGCCAATGCGGAGCGCCAGGCGCTCGAGCCGCTGGTCAAGTATACCAATGAATACACGTTCCGCCCCTATCTGCTGGAAAGCTGGGACGTGAACGACGACGCCACCGAATACACGCTACATGTTCGCAAGGGCGTCACCTGGAACAACGGCGATGCGTTCACCGCCGACGATGTCATCTTCAACCTGAAGCGCTGGGCCGACAAGAAAGCCGAAGGCAATTCCATGCCCGGCCGCCTGGGCTCGTTGGTCAAGGACGACAAGCTCGACGAAAGCGCCGTGACCAAGAAGGACGATCACACGGTCGTGCTGAAGCTCACCAAGCCCGACATCGCGCTCATCCCGAACATGTGCGACTATCCCGGCCTCATCGTTCACAAGAGTTTCGACGAGAAGGGGGGCGATTTCAAATCCTGCCCCATCGGCACCGGGCCGTTTGAGCTCGTCTCCTACGATGTCGGCCAGAAGGTGGTCTACAAGCGCCGCGCCGACAACAAGTGGTGGGACGGCGAGGTGTTCCTCGACGGTCTTGAGTTCATCGACTACGGCACCGACCCGGCGGCCATGGTCAGCGCCTTCGAAGCCGGTGAAGTGCACACCAATTTCGAGACCTCGGCCGACTATGTGTCGATCCTCGACGGCATGAGCCTGGTGAAGTCGGAAGTGGTGACCGCGGCGACCATCGTGTGCCGCACCAACGTCAAGAACAAGCCCTATGACGACCAGAAGGTGCGTCAGGCGCTGCAGCTCGGCGTCGACAACAGCGTCGTCCTCCAGCTTGGTTACGGCAATGCCGGCACCGTCGCCGAGAACCACCATGTCTGCGCGATTCATCCGGAATATTTCGAACTGCCGAAGATCAAGCGTGACCCGGCCAAGGCGAAGGCGCTGATGGCGGAAGCCGGCCAGGCCGATTTCGAGCACGATCTGATCACCGTGGACGAGGACTGGCACAAGAACACCGGCGACGCGATCGCCGCGCAGTTGCGCGACGCTGGCATCAAGGTGAAGCGCACCGTGCTGCCGGGTTCGACGTTCTGGAACGACTGGACGAAGTATCCGCTGTCGATGACCAACTGGAACATGCGCCCGCTCGGCGTCCAGGTTCTGGCGATCGCTTACCGCACCGGCGAAGCCTGGAACGAAGCGGCCTGGTCGAATCCCGAATGGGATACCAAGCTCAATGCGGCGCTCGCCGTTGCCGACGCCGCCAAGCGCAAGGAGATGATGAAGGAGATCGAGCAGGTCCTGCAGGATTCCGGCATCATCATCCAGCCATACTGGCGCAAGCTCTTCAGCCACTCGGTCAAGGCGGTGCAGAACTACAAGATGCACCCGACCTACGAGCACGACTACGGCAAGGTCTGGCTCGACGAGGCCTGATCAAGATCGATGGGGGAAGGGGCGCTGCCCCTTTCCCCTCGTTCTTTGCAGCGATCTGAATCCACGAGTGTGCACTGCAAAAAAGTTGCGGACTCCCCGGACAAGGTCGTGCAATAAATCAGGAACTGATCGCATCCGAGGGCCTGTCTGACGGCCAGTCCGCCGGCAACGGTGGACAAGGCTTTGGAGCCGGCTCAAACCCCAACCCCATCGGCAGGGGGCCGCCATGCTTTCTTTCGTTATCCGGCGTCTCGGCACCATGGCATTGACGATGGTGTGCCTGACGATGATCGTCTTCTTCCTGATCAACCTCGAGCCCAATCTGAAGAAGCTGGCGATCAGCCAGACCGAAATGCACACATCGGCCGAGCAGCTCGAGAGCTGGCTGGTCGAGCATGGCTACCGGCAGAATTTCTTCATCCGTTACGGCCAGTGGCTCGGCGTCCTGCCCAAGCAGCCGGTGACCGATCCGGCGACCGGTAAGCCGGCGCAGCGCTTCAGCTTCTGCAACGATCCCGTGGTGCCGACTTTCGCCGGGGTCCTGGAGGGCGATTTCGGCTGCTCGACCAAATTCAAGGCGACCGTGGCCTCCAAGCTCTTCCCGGCGCTTGGCGCGACCGGCATCCTGATGTTCTGGGTGCTGGTGGTCATGGTTCCGATCTCGCTCTTGATCGGCATCCTGGCCGGCATGCGCGAGGGGTCGCGAACCGACCGCGTGTTGTCAGTGGCCTCGATCGCCTCGACGGCAACGCCCGAATATGTGTCGGGCGTCATCTTCACCGTCATCTTCGCCTCATGGCTCGGCTGGCTGAACGGCTCGGCTGCCTCGGCAAGCCAGGGCATCACCTTCTACAATTTCACGCTGCCGGTGATGACGCTGGCGATCTACGGCATCGGCTACATCGCCCGCATGACGCGCGCCTCGATGGTTGAGGTGATGACGCAGCAATATATCCGCACCGCCCGATTGAAGGGCCTCTCCTTCGGCAGCGTGGTGGTCAAGCATGCGCTGCGCAACGCGCTGATCGCGCCTTTCACCGTCATCATGCTGCAGTTTCCCTGGCTGCTCACCGGCGTCGTCATCGTCGAGGTGATGTTCCGCTACCAGGGGTTCGGCTACACGCTGGTCGAGGCCGCCGGCAACAACGACATCGATCTCTTGCTCGGCTGCTCGCTGGTCTCGGTGTTCATCGTCTTGATCACGCAGCTCATTTCCGATGTCGGCTACGCGTTCCTCAATCCGCGTATCAGAGTCCAGTAGGAGATCAGGCGGATGCAGGTCGAATATATCAGCGCCGTTAGTGTCGTGCTGGGAGTGCTGTCGCGCTTCTGGCCGGTCTGGATCGCGCTCATCATCGTCATGGGGGCAAGCTTCGCCTACAAGAAGAAGCTGGCGCTCTACGGCCAGCTGTTCGACAGCGGCGTCGGCATCGTCGGCGTCGGCATCTGCCTGTTCTGGCTGTTCACGGCGATCTTCGCATCGACCATCTCGCCTTTCGATCCGCTGGCGCAGATCCCTATTATGAAGGACACGCTGCCCGGCGCCATCGAGCCGCAATCGAGCCTCGTCTATCTGTTCGGCGGCGACAAGCTGGCCCGCGACGTCTTCTCGCGCATGGTCTATGGCAGCCAGATCGTGCTGATCATTGCGCCGGCGGCGACCGGTTTCGCGCTGATGGTCGGCATCACGCTCGGCCTGCCTGCCGGCTATTACGGCGGCAAGATCGATACCGTGCTATCGTTCCTGGCCAACCTCGTGCTGGCCTTCCCGGTCATCCTGTTGTTTTACCTCCTGGTGACGCCGGGCATCATGGACACGCCGATCCCCTATGCGCTGGCCGGGGTCTTCTTCCTGTTTCCGATCATCTTCTTCAGCGTGCTGTTCTGGACGCGCTTCAAGAACCGGCCCGACCGGATCTACATCCTGCTCGGCCTGACGCTGATCATAGGCGGCTGGATCTATCTCGGCCTTGTCTTCGACCGGGACCCGCTGCACATCGTGCACATCGATCCCAACCAGCTCAACATCTTCGTGGCTGTGGTGTTCGCCTCCAGCCCCGGCGTGTTCCGCATCGTGCGTGGCCTGGTGATGGACATCAAGACGCGCGACTATGTGGCGGCGGCGCAGACGCGCGGTGAATCGCCCTGGTACATCATGCTGTGGGAGATCCTGCCCAATGCGCGCGGGCCGCTGATCGTCGATGCGTGCCTGCGCATCGGCTACACCACGATCCTGCTCGGGACGTTGGGCTATTTCGGCCTCGGCCTGGCGCCTGAGAGCCCGGATTGGGGCACGGCGATCAAGGATGCCAGCCGGCTGCTGCGCTCCTTCATTCACCCGGCGCTGCCGCCGACGATCGCGCTGATGAGTTTCGTGCTGGGGCTCAATCTGCTCGCCGATTCCCTGCGCGAGCAATCGATGAAGGACTGATTGACGGGCTCTGGCCCGCATCTGGTAAAATTGGATTGGAGCGACCCATGAACGAGGCAGTTCGAAATCCCGCAGAGCCGATCATCGAGATCGAAAACCTGTCGATCTCCTTCTTCACCCGCAAGGGCGAGATACCGGCCGTCATGGATTTTTCCTGCACGGTCATGCCCGGCGAGGCGATGGGCATCGTCGGCGAATCCGGCTGCGGCAAGTCGACCGTGTCGCTCGGCATCATGCGCGACCTCTCCAACATCGGAAAAATCGTCGGCGGCAAGATCAAGTTCCAGGGCAAGGACATGGGCGAGCTCTCGGACGAGGAGCTGCGCGCCATCCGCGGCAACAAGATCGCGATGATCTACCAGGAGCCGATGGCCAGCCTCAATCCGGCGATGAAGATCGGCCAGCAGCTGATGGAAGTGCCGCTGATCCACGACAAAGTGTCGAAGGAAGAGGCCTACAAACGCGCCGTCGAAATGGTGCGCTCGGTCAAGCTGCCCGACCCCGAGCGCATGATGCGCTCCTATCCGCACCAGCTCTCCGGCGGCCAGCAGCAGCGCATCGTCATTGCCATGGCGCTGCTGTCGAAGCCGGCGCTGCTGCTGCTCGACGAGCCGACGACGGCGCTCGACGTGACGGTGGAGGCGGGTATCGTCGAGCTGGTCAAGGGACTGGGTGAGAAGTTCGGCACCTCGATGATCTTCGTGTCGCACAATCTCGGCCTGATCCTCGAAACCTGCGACCGCATCACGGTGATGTATTCGGGCGAGGCGGTGGAAACCGGCAAGATCAAGGACGTGTTCGACCGGATGCGCCATCCGTACACGCAAGGGCTGTTCCGTTCGATCCCGCTGCCCGGCGCCGACAAGAATTCGCGGCCGCTGATTGCCATTCCGGGGCAATTGCCGCTGCCGCATGAGCGGCCGAAGGGCTGCAATTTCGGCCCGCGCTGCCACCATTTCGTCGAGGGCGTCTGCAACGCGGCCGAAATCCCGATGATCGAGGTGGCGGGCCACGAAGGCCATTTCTCGCGCTGCGTGCGCTTCAACGAGATCGACTGGGAGGCGCTGCCGCCCGGCGCCAAGAAGGTCAATGAGCGCATCGTGCCCGGCGCGCCGGTGCTCAAGATCGAGGACCTCAGGAAATACTACAAGGTCGGCGGCAACGAGGTGTTCGGCTCGAGCGAGGGCCGTGTCGTCAAGGCCAACGAGACGATCTCGTTCATGGCGCGCGAATCCGAGACCGTCGCCATTGTCGGTGAATCCGGCTGCGGAAAGTCGACGCTGGCCAAGGTGCTGCTCGGCCTGGAGACGGCAAGTGCCGGCACGGTGACGCTAGGCAACAAGGAAATCCAGTCGACCGGCATCGAGAAGCGCAGCGTCGACACCGTGTCATCGATCCAGATGGTGTTCCAGAATCCGTTCGACACGCTCAACCCCAGCCATTCGGTCGGTTCGCAGATCATCCGCACGCTGGAGAAATTCAACGTCGGCAAGACGGTCGCCGACCGCCGCAAGCGCATGCTGGAACTGCTCGACCTGGTGAAGCTGCCGCGCGCCTTCGAGACGCGCAAGCCGCGCCAACTGTCGGGCGGCCAGAAGCAGCGCATCGGCGTGGCACGCGCCTTTGCCGGCGATGCCAAGGTTGTGGTGGCCGACGAACCGGTCTCGGCACTCGACGTGTCGGTGCAGGCGGCGGTGACCGAACTCTTGATGGACATCCAGCGCAAGAACAAGACGACGATGCTGTTCATCAGCCACGATCTGTCGGTCGTGCGCTACATCGCCGACCGTGTCGTCGTCATGTATCTCGGCTACATCGTCGAGCAAGGGACGACCGACCAGATCTTCGCGCCGCCCTATCACCCCTATACCGAAGCACTGCTGTCGGCGATCCCGATCGCCGATACCAGCGTGGTCAAGCGGCATATCGTGCTGGAGGGCGACATCCCGTCGGCGATGAACCCCCCGTCGGGCTGTCCGTTCCAGACACGCTGCGGCTACAAGAAGCTGGTGCCGGACAATCTGTGCGAGACCAAGGTGCCGCCGGTCAAGCATCTCGGCGATGGCCATATGAGCCTGTGCTGGCTGGCCGACGACGTGCTGGCCAAGATGGAGCCGGTGATCAAGTTCGACAAGGAGCACGCGGCCCACGAGGGCGTGCCGGAAGATGCGCCGCATGTTTCGGAGGCGGCCACGCCCAAGCCCAAACCGCCACGCGGCAAGAAGCCGAACTGACAGGAAGCTATCGCTTCGGCAGCAGCTAGCTAGTTGCTGCACTGGCTCAGCTGTTGCGCATAGTCCCGCGCCATCTTGTCGGTGGCCCGTGCATAGCCCTGAACGCCCGCATCGCCACGGTTGCCGCGGCCATAGGCGGTCCAGCCGAGGTAGTAGGCGAGGTAGAGGTTGTAGGTGTCGTTGCGGGCGACGCCGTATGTGTCGGCCGTCTTGGAATGATACCAGCCGACGAAATCGACGGCGTCGGCGAATTTGGTGCGCCGTGCCGCCCAATTGCCGGTTTCGCGCTGATATTGCGACCAGGTGCCGTCCAGCGCCTGCGAGAAGCCGGTGGCCGACGAGACGTGCTTCCATGGAATGAAGCCGAGCAGCTTGGTGCGCGGCGGCCGGGCATTGCTTTTGAAGCCGGATTCCTTGCGCACTGTCGCCATCAGCACGGGCACGGGGACGCGGTATTTCTGCGAGGCGCGTTCGGCAGCCGACTGCCAATTGTCGAACCAGCCGTCATTCTGGTCGAAGACGGCGCAGACATTGTTGATGTGGCTGGGCGCCGTCGCGCAGGCCGAAAGTGCCAGCAACACGCCGACCGCTACAATTTTACTAAAACTCGACCTACGCATTGGGTGAGCAATAGGCCGAAATCATAAAGGGAATCTTGCTGTGTCCGTTAACGCTTCGCCGGCGCGAGCGCTTGGCAAAATGCCGTATGGATATTCCGACTCTTCTCGTCGCCTTTTATAAAAGGATATTGCAGAAATGCCGCCTTGGCTAAAATCGCGCCGGCAAACGGCGTATTTCTGACAGCTCGCCTGGTTTGCCGAGGCTTTGATGTCTGGCATGAACGAACCAAGACGCAAGCGCGGCGCCGAGCGCACCAGCAACCGGGGGCCAGCGCCGATCCCGCAGCTGCCGCAAAGGCGGGTTATCAATCCCTATCCGCCGATGGCGTTGCTATCGCCCGACCAGATCGAGGCGATCCACCAGGCATCGATGCATATATTGGAAAATTTCGGCATCGAGGTGATGAGCCCGCGGGCGCTGTCGCTGTTCGAGAGGGCGGGTGCCGTGGTCGATCACGCCTCGGCGAATGTCCGTATCGATCGCGGCATGGTCGACGAGGCGCTGAAGATGACGCGGTCCAACTACACGCTGACACCACGCAACCCGGCCAACACGATCCATCTCGGCGGCAGCACCATCAATTTCACCCTGGTTGCCGGGCCGCCCAATGTGCACGACATGGAACGCGGCCGCCGCGCCGGCAATTTGCCGGACTATGCGGATCTGACCCGGCTGGCACAGCATTTCAACTGCGTCCACATGCTCGGCAACCAGGTTTGTGCGCCGGTCGAGCTGCCGGCCAACTCGCGCCATCTCGACACCTACTTCACCAATCTGACGCTGACCGACAAGAGCTTCCATGTCTCGGCGATCGGCCGGGGCAGGGCGCTGGACGGCATCGAGATGATGGCGATCGCACGCGGGCTGACGCTGGACCAACTGCGCGATGACCCCGGCATCGCCACCATCATCTCGGTCAACTCGCCGCGCCGCTTCGACGAGATGATGGCCGAGGGGCTGATGACCATGGCCGAGTTCGGCCAGTCGGTGGCGGTGACGCCGTTCACGCTGATGGGAGCGATGAGCCCGGTGACGCTGGCCGGTGCGCTGGCGCAGCAGAATGCCGAGGCATTGTTCGGCGTCGTGCTGACGCAATTGGTGCGGCCGGGAGCGCCGGTGATGTATGGCGCCTTCACCTCCAATGTCGACATGAAGTCGGGCGCGCCGGCCTTCGGCACGCCGGAGAACACCAAGGCCAATATTGCTTCCGGGCAGTTGGCGCGGCGCTATGGGCTGCCTTACCGGACGACGCCCGGCTCAGCCTCCAACGCGGCGGACGCGCAAGGCGCCTACGAGACACTGATGGCGCTGTGGGGCGCCGTGCTTGGCCATGGCAATCTCGTCTACCACGCCGCCGGCTGGCAGGAGGGCGGGCTGACCGCGTCGTTCGAAAAATTCATCATCGATGTCGAGATGATCCAGCACATGATGGAGTTCCTGCGCCCGATCGTGGTCGACGAGGCCGAGCTTGCCGTCGAGGCGCTTGGCGCGGTGCCGACGGGCGGGCATTTCTTCGGCGAGCCGCACACGCTGGAGCGCTATGCCACCGCCTTCTACCAGCCGATGCTCTCCAACTGGCAGAATTACGAGGCCTGGCAGGAGGCCGGCAGCCTCGACGCCACGGCGCGCGCGACGCGGCTGTGGAAGAAGGCGCTGGAAGACTATGTCGAGCCGGCGATGGATGTCGCCGTGCGCGAGGCGCTGGAGGCCTATGTCGCCAGACGCAAGGAAGCGATCGGGCAGGGCGAACCGTGATGCGTCCTATCTTGAATCCACTCCCCAATCCAACTCACTGATATCAGAGAAAAATCCATGAAATCGCATGCAAAGGTCGTGGTTATTGGCGGCGGTGTCGTCGGGTGTTCCGTGCTGTTCCATCTCGCGCGCCATGGCTGGACCGACGTGGTGCTGCTGGAGCGCGACGAGTTGACCTCCGGCTCGACCTGGCATGCGGCGGGCGGCATGCACACGATCAATGGCGACCCCAACGTCGCCAAGCTGCAGAAATACACCATCAACCTCTACAAGGAGATCGAGGAGCTTTCCGGCCAGGCGACCGGCGTGCACCTGACCGGCGGTGTGCTTTTGGCGGCGACCGAGGCGCGGCTGGACTGGCTGCGTGGCGTCGTTGCCAAGGGCCGCTACCTCGGCATCGAGCTGGAAGAAATCTCGCCGAATGAGGCGGCCGAACTGATGCCGCTGCTCGACCCCAAGCAGTTTGTCGGCGCCGTCCGCAACAAGGAGGACGGCCATCTCGATCCCTCCGGCGTCACCCATGCCTATGCCAAGGCCGCGCGGAAGCTTGGGGCGGAAATAGAACGCTTCACCAAGGTCGAGGACATCGTGCGACGTCCCGACGGAATGTGGCGCGTCATCACCAACAAGGGCGAGGTGGTGGCCGAGCATGTCGTCAACGCCGGCGGCCTGTGGGCGCGCGAGGTCGGTCGCATGGTCGGGCTCGAACTGCCGGTGCTGGCCATGGAGCACATGTACCTGATCACCGAGGACATGCCGGAGGTCGCGGTCTGGAACGAAAAGACCGGCACCGAGATCATCCATGCGGTCGATTTCGACGGCGAGCTCTATCTGCGCCAGGAGCGCGGCGGCATGCTGATGGGCACTTATGAGAAGGCCAACAAGCCATGGTCCGAATTCTCCACGCCGTGGAATTTCGGGCATGAATTGCTGGCGCCGGATATCGATCGCATCGCGCCGTCGCTGGAGGTCGGATTCCGCCACTTCCCGGCCTTCCAGAACACCGGCATCAAGCAGATCATCAACGGGCCTTTCACCTTCGCGCCGGACGGCAACCCGCTGGTCGGGCCGGTGCGCGGCCTGCCGGGTTTCTGGGTCGCTTGCGGCGTCATGGCCGGTTTCAGCCAGGGCGGCGGTGTCGGCCTCGCGCTGTCGAACTGGATGATCGAGGGCGATCCCGGCGCCGACATCTGGGCCATGGACGTGGCACGCTATGGCGACTGGGCGACCATGGCCTACACCAACGCCAAGGTGCGCGAGAACTATTCCAGGCGCTTTTCGATCCGCTTCCCCAATGAGGAATTGCCCGCAGGGCGGCCGCTGAAGACGACGCCGGTCTACGACCTTCTGTCGGCCAAGGGTGCGCAGTTTGGTGTCGCTTATGGTCTGGAAGTTCCGCTGTGGTATGCGCCGGAGGGCATCAAGGACGAGTTCTCGTGGCGGCGCTCAAGCGATTTCACTCATGTGGCCAAGGAGGTCGCAACGGTTCGCGACGGTGTCGGCCTTTCGGAGATTTCGAGCTTCGCCAAGTACAAGGTGACCGGCGAGGGGGCTGCTGCCTGGCTCGACCGTATACTTGCCTGCAAGCTGCCAAAACCTGGCCGCATGACGCTGTCGCCGATGCTGAAAGAAGACGGCAGACTGATCGGCGATTTCACGCTGGCCAATCTCGGTCCCGATGGCTGGTTCCTCGCCGGCTCCGGTATTGCCGAGCAATACCACATGCGCTGGTTCGAGGCGCATCTGCCTGGAGATGGCTCGGTTCACATCGAAGCACTGGGCGCCAAACTCACCGGCCTTGCGATTGCCGGGCCGAAGGCGCGGGAGGTGCTGGCCAAGGTAAGCCGCGCGGATGTCTCCAACGCCGCTTTTCCGTTCATGGCGGTGGCGAAGATGGATATCGGCATAGCGCCGTGCCTGGTCGGCCGTGTCAGCTACACCGGCGATCTCGGCTACGAGATCTGGGTGGCGCCGGAATATCAGCGCGCGGCCTATCAGGCGCTGATGGCGGCGGGCGAAGAATTCGGCATCGGCCTGTTCGGCTCGCGCGCGCTGAACGCGCTGCGGCTGGAGAAGAATTACGGCTCATGGGGACGCGAATACCGGCCGATCTACGGGCCGCTGGAAGCAGGGCTCGACCGCTTCGTCGCCTATGGCAAGGAGGCGGATTTCATCGGCAAGGCGGCAGCACTGGCCGAGCGCAAGCAAGGCGGCAAATTGCGCCTGCGCGCCTTCATCCTCGATGCGGACGACGCCGATGTCATCGGCGACGAGCCGATCTGGTTCGGCGGCGCAGTGCGTGGCTGGGTGACGTCGGGGGGCTACGCGCATCACTCGAAAAAGTCGGTCGCCGTCGGTTATGTGCCGAAGGAGATTGCCGACGAGAGCGACAGCTTTGAAATCGAGTTGCTGGGCAAACGCCGCGCGGCGCGCATCCAGGCTGCGCCGCTGTTCGATGCCAATTTCGAGCGGATGCGGGGATGAGGGCTCACCCCCGCATGGAACATCAGGCCTTGCGGTTGTCCAGCGCGAAGGCGCCGGCGCCGGCGAAGACCAGATAGAGGAAGATGAAGCAGAACGAGATTGCCGCGTCGCCGCCATTGTTGGCCGGGAAGAAGTCGCGCGGCATGTGTGCCATGAAATAGGCGATCGCCATTTCGCCGGCCAGAAGGAACGCCACGGGCCGCGTGAACAGGCCAAGCGCCAGCAGGATGCCGCCGGCGAATTCGAGAATGCCGGCGGCGGTCGTCAGCCCGTTGAGGGCGTGAGGCTCGGCGCTGATTGGGAAATTGAACAGTTTCTGGCTGCCGTGCTCGATGAACTGCAGCGCGGTCATGATGCGCAGGACGCCGAGCGCCTGCGGCTGGTAGTTGGAGAGGCCTTCAAAAAGCTTCATCTGAAACTCCATTTCACCCTCCCGGCCCGGCCATAGATTATCGACCGGTGCTGGACCATTCACTTCCCATGGCATGCCATCAACAATCGGTGATTGGAAATGTTCCCTGGTATGCCCTTTGATATTGTTCTCGTCTGGGTTGCATTTATATCGCCATGGTTGTATTGATATGGACATTCTGAACATGTGGGTTCCCTTGCCATGAAAAAAATCATCATCAGCCTGTTCGCACTCCTTGCAGGCACCAGCTTGGCCATGGCCGAGGACGCCGGCTGCGAGGCCTTCAAATGGCCGGTGACGCGGGAACAGGCGCTGTTTGCCGCGCCGCCCGCAACGCCGCCCGGAGCCGCGCTGGCGGTCGGCGCTGCCGCGGATCTGGCACTGGTGCCGGCGGCGAAAGCCGGTTTTACGCTGCCGCCCGAACGCGCGCCGGCGGAGGGCACATTCGGTGCCGTCGCCAGCGTGCAGGTGCCGGCCGAAGGGGCCATCCAGATCAGCCTGTCAGGCGAGGCCTGGATCGATGTCATCCAGGACGGCAAGGCCATCAAGTCGGCGGGCTATAGCGGCGTGAAAACCTGCCCCGGCATCCGCAAAAGCGTGCGCTTCAAGCTCGCGGCCGGCCCGGCCACCGTCCAGTTCAGCGGCGCGAAAAAGGCTGAGCTGAAGGTCGCGGTGCTGACGCCGGAGTGAGCCGACGCCAGCAGGCGTGACATCCGCGACTGGCGCGAAACTTTATCGTACCGGCGCCAGAAGCGCGTAATACGCGCCTTGCGGATCCTGGCATTGAACGATCCATTGGCCGGTCGGCACGGCCATCGGACCCATGACGAGCTTGCCGCCATTGTCGGTGACGCGTTTGGCCGCGGCGTCGATGGCAGCGACGTTGAAGTAGAACAGCCAGACGGGAACGGCGAGCTGCGGCGGTTTGTTCATGATGCCGCCGCCTGATTCAGGTCCCGCCTTGAAGGTCTGGTAGACACCCATTTCGCCGATGTCGAAATCACCTGCACTGGTCCAGCCGAATTGGCTGGAATAGAAGTCGAACGCAGCCTGCCGGTCCGTGGCATAGAGCTCGTGCCAACCGACATGGCCTGGCGTCGTGGCCGGCAGAGCCGGCTGGTCCGGGAGATTGGGCTGCAGGAACATGAAGGTCGCACCTTGCGGGTCCGCCACGACGGAGAAACGGCCGACACCAGGGATGTCGTCGGGCTGGCGGTGTACAGCTCCGCCTGCGGCCTTCACCGCCTCTGTCGAGGCATCGACATCCCTCGTGTGGATATAGCCGACCCAGGCCGGCGGCATACCCATCTTGGCGGCGTCCTCGGGCATCGTCATCAGCCCGCCGACGCCGCGTTCGGCGGAATTTACAACGATATAGCGCGGCATGCCCGGCGCCTTGTCGAAGGCCTGCGCCGTCCAGCCAACAACCTTGGTATAGAAGGCTTCGGCGGCGTCGAGGTCTGATGTCATCAGTTCGTACCAGAAGAAGGGCATCGGGGATTTCGGCATGGTCGGTCTCCTCACCGTTCAGCATCGATCGTTGTTCGATCCATCGCAGGACGATCCTGGCGACGGAAATCCGACAACCGCCCAAACAATAATGTCTGCCCATGACATGCGTTCCCCGGTTGCATGCCCCGCGGTTTTCGATTTCTGTACGGCAAGGGGGTTGTTCATGCGCCAGATGTCGCTCACGCCTGAGCTTGTTGCACTGTGCCATCGGCAAGAGGCCGATCCCGGTCCGGACCCGAGCTGGACCGAGCTGACCGACGAGGATTTCCGAAGCCTGGCCATGCGGCTTGCCGCTGAAGCGGATGAGGGACCGCTCTGGGTGTTCGCCTACGGGTCGCTGATCTGGAAGCCAGAATTCGAATCGGTCGAGCAACGGCTTGCCACGGCCTTCGGCTGGCACCGCTCCTTCTGCCTCGACATGGTGCGTTGGCGCGGCAGTGCCGAGCAACCGGGGCTGATGATGGCGCTCGAACGGGGCGGACGCTGCAACGGTGTGATCTACCGTTTGCCGGAGGGCGAAAAGTCGGCGCAGATCGAAAGGCTGCTGCGGCGCGAGATCAGCGACCATGAGAGCATCAGCTCGGTCCGGTGGCTGCCGGTGCATACGGCGCAAAGCGGGCTGCGGGCGCTGGGCTTCTGGGTCGGTGTGAAAGGCAGGGGGACATCACCGAACCAGCCGCTGGACAAGGTGGCGAGTATATTGGCCAGGGCCTGCGGCCATATCGGCTCCGGCGCGGAATATCTCTACAACACGGTCAGCCATCTTGAAGCATTCGGCATCCACGACCGCAATCTGTGGCGGCTGCAGGAACTGGTGGCGGACGAGGTCCGGGCTATCCATGACCGGCCGGTAGACGAGGGCTACCCGCCCCGGCAAGAGCAGCCGTCCACAGCATAACATGAGTAAAAAAATCATGTTTTTATTCAGTCTTTTCAGCGACTTGCGTCGAAAATTGACCAATTGATAAAAAAATAAAACGTGCTAGCCTTCCCCAAAACGAAAACATGGGGAACTGACAATGCCAGAAGGCCAGTTCAAAGAGGGTATTGTCGGCGGCCGGCTCCAGGCCGACCAGTACGCCGACAATTTTTCCGACCTGCATCCGCCGCTCGATCATCACGAGGCGCTGGTCGAATCCGACCGCTGCTATTTCTGCTACGACGCACCGTGCATGAATGCATGCCCGACCTCGATCGACATCCCGCTGTTCATCCGCCAGATATCGACCGGCAATCCGATCGGCTCGGCCAAGACCATCTTCGACCAGAACATCCTGGGCGGCATGTGCGCTCGCGTCTGCCCGACCGAGACGCTGTGCGAAGAAGTCTGCGTGCGTGAGGTGGCGGAAGGCAAGCCGGTGCAGATCGGCCGCCTGCAGCGCTATGCCACTGATGTCGCGATGGCTGAGAACAAGCAGTTTTATCCGCGCCCAGAAGCGACCGGAAAGACGGTCGCCGTGGTCGGCGCCGGCCCGGCCGGCCTTGCCGCCGCGCATCGGCTCGCCCGCCATGGTCATGACGTCACCATACTGGAAGCGCGGCCGAAGGCCGGCGGCCTCAACGAATATGGCATCGCCGCCTACAAGAGCGTCGATAATTTCGCCCAGGCCGAGGTCGACTATGTCACCGCGATCGGCGGCATCGATATTCAGAACGGCAAGGCGCTCGGCCGCGACTACCAGCTCTCCGACCTGATCCGCAATTACGATGCGGTGTTCCTCGGCATGGGGCTGGGCGGCGTCAACGCGCTGCGCGCCGATGGCGAAGATGCCGCCGGCGTCACCAATGCGGTGGAGTTCATCGCCGAACTGCGCCAGGCCAGCGACCTCTCCGGCCTGCCGGTCGGCCGCCGCGTCGTCGTCATCGGCGGCGGCATGACGGCGATCGATGCCGCCGTGCAGTCGAAGCTGCTCGGCGCCGAGGAGGTGACGATCTGCTACCGGCGCGGCCAGGAGCACATGAACGCTTCCGGCTTCGAACAGGATCTGGCCGCCGCCAACGGCGTCACCATCCGCCACTGGCTGCAGCCGAAGCGGGTCATCAGCGAGGCCGGCAAGGTGTCGGGCATCGAACTCGAATATACCGCGCTAAACGGCGACAAGCTCGCCGGCACCGGCGAGACGCTGACGCTCGTTGCCGACCAGGTCTTCAAGGCGATCGGCCAGAGTTTTGTCCCGGCCGCCCTCAATGGCAGCGGTGCGTCGATCGAGCTCGAAGCCGGCCGCATCAAGGTCGATGCGGAAGGGCGCACTTCGCTGGCAAAGGTCTGGGCCGGCGGCGATTGCATCTTCGGCGGCGACGACCTGACCGTCTCGGCCGTGGCGCAGGGCCGCGACGCTGCCGAGAGCATCAACAGGAGTCTGACACAGGGATAGAGATCATGGCCTCGGTGGAATCGGGCATCGCCCGTCACTACGACGTATCGGGTCTCGAGCAGCGTATCCTTGCAGCGCTCGCCGACACCGGCGTGGACATTGCCCATCTGCGTGCCGGCGATCTCGAAGCGGTCGACGAATTCCACATTGGCGGTATCGCCGCTACTAGGGAACTCATCGGCCAGATGGGTTTGAAGCTGGGGGCCAAGCTGCTCGACATCGGTTCCGGCGTCGGCGGCCCAGCCCGTTTTGCCGCCAACAATGCCGGCGCCGATGTCACCGGCATCGACCTGACACAGAGCTATGTCGATATCGCGACCAGCCTGTCGAAGCGCACGGGAATGGCCGACAAAGTCCGGTTCGTGCAGGGCAGTGCCCTGGACATGCCGTTCGGCAACGCCAGCTTTGACGCGGCTATGATCCTGCATGTCGGCATGAACCTTCCCGACAAGCCGAAGCTGATGAGCGAGGCTGCCCGCGTGCTCAAGCCGGGCGGTATCTTCGCCGTCTACGATGTGATGCGGCTAAAGGACGGCGTGCTGACCTTTCCGCTGCCATGGGCATCCGATGAAAGCATGTCATTCGTCGCCACGCCCGGCGACTATCGCGCGGCGGCCGCAGCCGCCGGGTTCTCGGTGATCGCGGAGCGGCAGCGTGGCGCCTTTGCCATCGAATTCTTTGCAACGGGGCGTGCCAGGATGGCGGCCGCGCAAGCAGAGGGCAAAAACCCGCCGCCCGGCGTCGGCCTCATCATGGGCGAGAGCGCCCGCACCAAGATCGCCAATATCACCGCCGCGCTTGAAGGCGGTATTCTTGCACCCGTCGAATTGATCCTTCGTCTCGGCTGAAAGGGACCTGTCATGGCTGACATCCGCAACAATTTCGTCGGCATCAAATCGCCAAATCCGTTCTGGCTGGCCTCGGCGCCGCCGACCGACAAGGCCTACAACGTCATCCGTGCCTTCAAGGCAGGGTGGGGCGGTGTGGTGTGGAAAACGCTGGGCGAGGAAGGGCCGCCTGTCGTCAACGTCAACGGCCCGCGCTATGGCGCGATCTGGGGGGCCGACCGGCGCCTGCTCGGCCTCAACAACATCGAACTGATCACCGACCGCGACCTGCAGGTCAATCTGCGCGAGATCAAGCAGGTCAAGAAGGACTGGCCCGACCGCGCCATCGTCGTCTCGCTGATGGTGCCCTGCGTCGAGGAGAGCTGGAAGGCGATCCTGCCGGTGGTCGAGGAGACGGAAGCTGACGGCATCGAGCTCAATTTCGGCTGTCCGCACGGCATGTCGGAGCGCGGCATGGGTGCCGCCGTCGGCCAAGTGCCGGAATATATCGAGATGGTGGTGCGCTGGTGCAAGGCCAACACCCGCATGCCGGTCATCACCAAGCTGACGCCCAACATCACCGATGTGCGCAAGCCGGCGCGGGCCGCACTCGCCGGTGGCACCGACGCGGTGTCGCTGATCAACACCATCAATTCGATCACCGGCGTCGACCTCGACAGTTTCGCGCCGCAGCCGACCATCGACGGCAAGGGCTCGCATGGCGGCTATTGCGGCCCGGCGGTGAAGCCGATCGCCATGAACATGGTGGCCGAGATCGCGCGCGATCCGGAAACGCAGGGCCTGCCGATCTCCGGCATTGGCGGCATCACCACCTGGCGTGACGCGGCCGAATTCATGGCGCTCGGCGCCGGTAATGTGCAGGTGTGCACGGCGGCGATGACCTATGGCTTCAAGATTGTGCAGGAGATGATCGCGGGTCTGGAAAACTGGATGGATGAGAAGGGCCATGCCTCGCTCGACAACATTGTCGGCCGTGCCACGCCCAACGTCACCGACTGGCAGTATCTCAACCTCAACTACATCGCCAAGGCGCATATCGACCAGGACGCCTGCATCAAATGCGGCCGCTGCCACATCGCCTGCGAGGACACTTCCCACCAGGCGATCACCAGCATGGTCGACGGTGTCAGGCATTTCGAGGTGATCGAGGCCGAATGCGTCGGCTGCAATCTGTGCGTCAATGTCTGCCCGGTCGAGAACTGCATCACCATGGAGCCGCTGGCGGTCGGCGTGATGGACCAGCGCACCGGCAAGCCGGTGTCGCCGATCTACGCCAACTGGACCACACATCCGAACAACCCGATGGCCAAGGTGGCGGCGGAGTAGGGCGGAGTCCTTCAACAAAAAAAACGGCGCCTTCGGGCGCCGTTTTTCATTTTTCCTATTGCAGATAAAAGTTATCCACGATAAAAGATATCCATGAATTGGAGATCGGCACCATGAAACTGGGCGAGGGCGTTGAGGCGGCCATCCATTGTGCGGCCACGCTGGCGAGCGTCGAGGGCAACAGCACCATGCCGGGTGCGGCGCTCGCCGAGGCGTTCGGCCTGTCGCCGAGCTATCTGCTGAAGCATCTCAACATGCTGAGCGCCGCGCGCATCCTGGAATCGGTATCGGGTCCGGCGGGCGGCTATAGGCTGGCGCGGCCGGCCGAACGCATCACGCTGCTCGACATCGTGCTGGCCGTCGAAGGGCGCGAACCGGCGTTTCGCTGCGGTGAAATCCGCCGCAACGGTCCGGTCAAGATCGATGCCTCGGCCTATGTCAAACCCTGCGGCATCAATGCCGCGATGCTCTGGGCTGAGCGCGCCTATCGGGCGGCGCTCGCCGAAACAAAGCTGTCCGACATCGTGGCGGACTACGCGGCGGAGGGCGATCCGAGATCCTTTGCCGCGAGCTGCGCCTTCGTCGCGCGCCACCAGCGGCCGCAGAAACCCAGTTCAACCCCGCAACCCCCAAAGCAGATGTGAAAGGAAAGATGATGAAGCCGAGACTGCAATTTTACGCCAAGGCGCCCGAGATCATGAAGGCGGTGTCGGCGCTCAACAAGGCGGTCGATGAATGCGGGCTCGAGGTCAGCCTGCTGCACCTGATCAAGCTCAGGGCCTCGCAGATCAATGGCTGTTCCTATTGCGTCGAGATGCACAGCCGTGAGGCGAGGCGCGACGGCGAGACCGAGCAGCGGCTCTATCTCGTCGCTGCCTGGAAGGAATCGCCGCTGTTTTCCGAACGCGAGCGCGCCGCCTTGGCCTGGACCGAAGCCGTGACCCTGATTGCCAACAATGGCGTATCGGACGAGCTCTATGCCCGTACGCTCGAGCACTTCTCGGAAGAGGAACTGGTCAAGCTGTCCGTCGCGCTCGGCATGATCAACACCTGGAACCGGCTGTGCATTCCGTTCCAGGCCATCCATCCGGTCGAGAAGGCCAAGGCGGCCTGATCGTCCTGATGTGTTTGGGAGCGCTGCCGGGGAGGCGGCGCTCCAACTGTTTTCAAAGGGAGTGTTTGATGTCTGCCGATTTGCCTTCGACTTTGTTGTTTCTCGGCCGCCTGTTGCTCGGCGGCGCTTTCGTCTTCGCCGGCCTGCGCAACATCCAGAACGCGGCTTTCCTGACCGGGCTGATGGCCGCGCGCGGCGTGCCACAGGCGCGGCTGGCGCTGTGGGCCGGCATCGTCCTGCAGGTCATCGCCGGCGTGCTGGTGATGGCAGGCTTGTGGACCGCGATCGCCTGCGCGGTGCTGGTGCTGTTCCTGATCGCCGCGACGCCGATGTTCCACAATTTCTGGGACCATCAGGGCCCGGACCGCGCGGCGCGCATCAACGGCTTCGTCGGCAATGTCGCGCTCGGCGGTGGGTTCCTGACGCTGATCGCGCAAGCCGTTTGAAGGGCGGAATTAGGCGGCGAACCGCAAACCGCCATCGCAGGTCAGCACCTGGCCGGTCATGAAACCGTTGGAGACGAGGAAGGCTATCGCCGAGGCGACGTCCTCGGCGCGGCCGATCCTGCCGACAGGGGTCTTGCCGGCATATTCGGCAAAGACCGCCTGCCTCTGCTCGTCCGGCAAAAAGTCCCACCACGGCGTGTCGATGACGCCGGGCGCGACGACGTTGACGCGCAAGGGCTTCAGTTCGACAGCCAGGATCGGCGTCACCGTCAGCAGCATGCCGTTGACGGCACCGATGCCGGCGACGCCGGGCATGGTGGCCTGAGCCGATACCGCCGATATGAAGGTGACTGAGCCCGATCTGTTGAGCGTCGGCAAGGCGGCCTGCAGGCAGGACAGTTGCGGCCGCACCTTCTCCTCGACGCCGCCGCCGATGTCGGCAAGGTCAAGCGTCGCGAAGGGGCCAAGGCCCTTGCCGCCGCTCGCCGCCAGAACGAGGTGGTCGAACGGGCCGAGGCGTTCGAAGAACTGACGCACCTCGTCCGGCCTCGAAGCATCGAAGGCGGCCTTGTCGGCGCCGCCGCCGAGGCTTTTCCAGGCGCTGTTGAGCTTGTCCTGGTTGCGCCCGGTGATCGTCACCTTCATGCCGGGTCCAATCAGCTTGCGCGCGGTCGCCGGGCCGATGCCGGACGAGCCGCCGATGATGACTGTGTGTTCGGTTCTATCGGTCATGAATGTTGTTCCTTCTGTTCCGGGGAAGCCAGGCCGACAAGGTCGAGGCTCAGGCTTCGCAATTGCTGTCTCGCCCTGGCGTCGTAGGCCTGGGCGTCAGCGCGGGATTCACGCAGGCCATCGAAATAGAGGCCAGCGCGTCCTTCCAGCGCGGGTGAGTTGGCGAGGTTGACGATGGCGTCGGCGCCGGTCTCGACCGAGCTCCATGGCGTCACGCCGGCCTGCCGGACCATGGTTGTGTCCATGTAGCTCGCCGGATGCAGGGCGTTGACGGTGACCCCGGTGCCTTTCAACTGTTCCGCCAGATCGACGGTGGACAGGATCTGCGCCAGCTTGCTCTGGCAGTAGGCGCGCACGCCGCTATAGCCATGGGTCAGCATGACATCGCTGAAGTCGATTGCCTGCTGGCCTGCCGAGGCGACATTTACGATGCGCGCCGGTGCGCTGGCCTTCAGCAGCGGCAGAAGTTCCGACGTCAGCAGGAAGCCGGCGAGATAGTTGACCGCGAAGCGCAGTTCGTAGCCGTCGGCGCTGATCTGTCGTTTGGCGCCTGCCGTGCCGATGCCGGCATTGTTGATAAGGATGTCGAGCCGGTCCGTTCGGGCACGCACGGCCTCGGCGAGGCGGCGAATTTCGGCCAGCGAGGCGAGGTCGGCGGCGAAGAACTCGGCTTTGCCGCCAGCGGCTTCGATTTCGGCCACCGCTGCCTTGCCGCGCGCCGCATCTCGGCCGTGCACCAGGATACGGGCGCCGGCGGCCCCCAGCCTTTGCGCCACGACGCGGCCGACGCCGTCGGTCGAGCCGGTGATGAGGATTGTCTTGTCTTTCAGGTCCATTCTTGGAGCCTCCTGTCTGCTGCTCTGGACGCAAGATGGGACGCCTGACGGATCTCAAACAGTTCAAACTTTATCCTGGTATCAGTACTGCTATAGTAGGCAGCATGGATGCGCCCTCTCATTCCGCTGAAGATAGCCGCCGGCGCGAACTCGGCGCCTTCCTGCGCTCGCGCCGCGAAAGGCTGACGCCCTCGGCAACCGGTATCGCCACCGGTCTCAGGCGGCGCACGCCGGGCCTGCGCCGCGAAGAGGTGGCGATGATCGCCGGCGTCGGCACCACTTGGTACACGTGGCTGGAACAGGGCAGGGATGTCAGGCCTTCCGCGGAGGTGCTGACGGCGCTGTGCGGGGCGCTGCGCCTCGACGCCGCCGAGAAGCGGCATCTGTTTACGCTTGCCGGCCGCCAGCAGCCGGAGCGGCGGCGCATCGCGGCTGGTAAGGTCGAAGGTCCCCTGCTGCATATGCTGCAAAGCCTTGTCCTGCAGCCCGCCTATGTCGTCGGCCCGCGTTGGGACGTGCTGGCCTGGAATGACGGCGCCGTCGCCATTTTCGGCGACTATGGCCAGTTGGAGGGCGACGCCCGCAACATCATCCATGGCGTGTTCACCGACCCGCACCGGCGGCATCTGCTGGTCGACTGGGAGCAGCTGGCGCGTGCAACCCTTGCCGCGTTTCGCGCCGAGAGCGCGAAATATGTCGGCGATCCGGATTTCGAGCGGCTGATCGCGCTGATGATGCGCTCAAGTCCCGAGTTCCGGGAATGGTGGCCGCAGCGCGACGTGGTGCACCGCCTGTCCGGCATGAAGCATCTGCGGCATCCGATCGCCGGCGCGATGGTGTTCGAGCATATGAGCCTGTCGATCGATGACGGCTCGGACATGAAGCTGATCGTCTATACGCCGCTCGCCGAGCAGAACTCGATCGCCAAGCTGCAGTCCTTGCTGGACGCGCTGCCAGCCGAGCGGCGCAGCGCCTGAGCCGTCGCGGCCGAGGTCAGGCCTTCGGCTTCAGCCCCTCAAGAAACAATTGCTCCAGGAACCGCGCGGCGTCCTCGAAGCGGCCGTCGCCGCCGCGGTTCGGCCCGAGCACGGCGCGGACCTGGACGTCGAAATCGGCATAGTGCTGCGTCGTTGCCCAGATCGAGAAGATCAGGTGCCAGGGGTCGGTCCTGGCGATCTTGCCGGCACGCATCCAGCCCTTGATGACGGCGGCCTTCTCATCGACCAGCGTCTTCAACTCGCCCGCCAGCAGCGGCATGATGCGCGGCGCGCCTTGCAGGATCTCGTTGGCGAACAGCCGGCTCTCGCGCGGGAAATCGCGCGCCATTTCGAGCTTGCGCCTGATGTAGCTCCTGAGTTCGGTCATCGGATCGCCGATGTCGTCGAGTTCCCTGAGCGGCGCCAGCCAGGTGTCGAGCAGGCGCTGCATCAGCGTCTCGTGAATGTCTTCCTTGCGGCGGAAGTAATAGAGCAGGTTGGGCTTCGACATACCGGCCGCCTCTGCGATCTGGTCGATGGTCGAGCCGCGAAAACCGTTGGTGGAGAACACTTCGAGTGCCGCCTCCAGGATCAGCTCACGCTTTTCCTGCTGGATGCGGGTGCGGCGAGGGGCGTCCGTGCCGGTGTTCACCGTTGCAAGCCCTCGCATGGAGGGTCATCTGGACCAATTCTCTGGACCAGTTTTTCCCTAGCCTGTGGAACGCACTTCAGGAGCCGCATTTCCGCTAGTAATCCCTTGACCGCCGACAGGGCGGTGCTAACGTTTGTCCAATCGGTCAAAAATTTGCGTAGCATGAAAGCGCGGCAAAGACCAAGCGTTGGACGCACCGAAACAGGTTACAAGGGGAAGTCTTGGTCATGTCCAACCGGCTGAAAGTCACGCCGAACGATCTCAGCGCATTCTGGATGCCGTTTACGGCAAACCGGCAGTTCAAGCAGGCGCCACGCATGTTCGTGTCCGCCAAGGACATGCACTACACCACCAGCGACGGCCGCAAGGTGCTGGACGGCACCGCCGGTCTCTGGTGCGTCAATGCCGGCCACTGCCGGCCGAAGATCACCGAGGCGATCCAGCATCAAGCCGCCGAACTCGACTACGCGCCGGCCTTCCAGATGGGCCATCCGATCGTGTTCGAACTGGCGAACCGCCTGGTCGACCTGGCGCCCAAGGGCATGGACCACGTCTTCTTCACCAATTCCGGTTCGGAATCGGTCGAGACCGCGCTGAAAATGGCGATCGCCTATCACCGGGTGAAGGGCGAGGGTTCACGCACCCGCCTGATCGGCCGCGAGCGCGGCTATCACGGCGTCAATTTCGGCGGCATCTCGGTCGGCGGCATCGTCACCAACCGCAAGATGTTCGGCACGCTGCTCGGCGGCGTCGACCACATGCCGCACACGCATCTGCCGGAGAAGAACGCCTTCTCGAAGGGCGTGCCGGAATATGGCGCGGAGCTAGCCAACGAGCTGGAACGCATCGTTGCGCTGCATGACGCCTCGACCATCGCTGCCGTCATCGTCGAGCCGGTCGCCGGTTCCACCGGCGTCATCCTGCCGCCCAAGGGCTATTTGCAGAAGCTGCGCGAAATCTGCACCAAGCACGGCATCCTGCTGATCTTCGACGAGGTCATCACCGGTTTCGGCCGTCTCGGCGCGCCGTTCGCCGCCGACTATTTCGGCGTCACGCCCGACATCATGACCACCGCCAAAGGCGTCTCCAACGGCGTCATCCCGATGGGCGCGGTGTTCGTGAAGAAGGAAATCCACGACGCCTTCATGACCGGCCCCGAGCACATGATCGAGTTCTTCCACGGCTACACCTATTCGGGCAATCCAATTGCCTGCGCCGCGGCACTCGGCACGCTCGACACCTACAAGGAAGAGGGCCTGCTGACCCGTGGCGAGGAACTGGCGCCCTATTGGGAAGACGCGCTGCATTCGCTGAAGGGCGAGCCGCATGTCATCGATATCAGGAACATCGGCCTGATCGGCGCGATCGAACTGGCGCCGATCGCCGGCCAGCCGACCAAGCGTGCCTTCTCGGCCTTCGTCAAGGCGTTCGAGCGCGGCGCCCTGATCCGCACCACCGGCGACATCATCGCGCTGTCGCCGCCGCTGATCATCACCAAGGGCCAGATCAATGAATTGATCGACCATGTGCGTGAAGTGCTGAGGTCGATAGACTAAACTGCTTCCATCGGCCGGGCGGCGGGAACCGCCGCCCGGCCGATGTCATGAGTGAGAGGATGTTGAATGGCCGCACCCGGCGAGAATCTGCGAATCAATTCAGACCGTTTGTGGGATTCGCTGATGGAGATGGCGAAGATTGGCCCCGGCATTGCCGGCGGCAACAATCGCCAGACCGTGACCGACGAGGACGGCGAGGGCCGGCATCTGTTCAAGCGCTGGTGCGAGGCCGCCGGGCTCGAAATGGGCCTCGACGAGATGGGCACGATGTTTGCCCGCCGCGAAGGCACCGATCCCGACCTGCCGCCGGTCTATGTCGGCAGCCATCTCGATACGCAGCCGACCGGCGGCAAGTATGATGGCGTGCTCGGCGTGCTCGGCGGGCTGGAAGTGGTGCGTTCGCTCAACGATCTCGGCATCAAGACCAAACATCCGATCGTCGTCACCAACTGGACCAACGAGGAAGGCTCACGCTTTGCCCCGGCGATGATGGCATCCGGCGTGTTCGCCGGCGTGCTTGAGCAGGCAGATGTCTACGAGCATACCGACAAGCAGGGCAAGAAATTTGGCGAAGAGCTGGAGCGCATCGGCTGGAAGGGCACCGAGAAGGTCGGCGACCGCAAGATCCACGCCTTCTTCGAACTGCATATCGAGCAGGGACCGATCCTTGAGGACGAAGACATCGACATTGGTGTCGTCACCCACGGCCAGGGCCTGAAATGGCTGCAGGTAACGCTGACCGGCAAGGAAGCCCATACCGGCTCGACCCCGATGCCCAAGCGGCGCAATGCCGGGCTCGGCATGGCTCGCGTCATCGAACTGGTGCACGAGATCGCCATGGACTACCAGCCTGACGCCGTCGGCGCGGTCGGCCACATGGAGGTATTTCCGAACTCGCGCAACATCATCGCCGGCCGCACCGTCTTCACCATCGACATCCGCTCGCCCGAGAAGGAAGTGCTGGACGCGATGGATGGCCGCATCCGCGAAGGCATCGACACGATCTGCGAGGCGCTCGACATCCAGTACAAGATCGAACAGGTCGGCGCGTTCGACCCGGTCACCTTCGACGCCGGTTGCGTCAAGGCGATCCGCGATGCCGCCGACCGTCTCGGCTATACCCACCGCAACATCGTCTCGGGCGCGGGCCACGATGCCTGTTGGATCAATCGCGTCGCGCCGACCGCCATGGTGATGTGTCCCTGTGTTGACGGGTTGTCACACAACGAGGCCGAAGAGATCACCAAGGAATGGGCTTCGGCGGGCGCCGACGTGTTGTTCCACGCGGTGGTGGAGACGGCTGTCATCGTGGAGTGAGCTTAGACATCTACCTTCCAAACGCCGCTCATAAAGAAGCGCGAAGAGAAAAAGGGAACAGAAAATGACCAAAGTCATCAAGAACGGCACCGTCGTCACCGCCGACCGCTCGTGGAAGGCCGATGTGCTGTTCAGCCACGGCAAGATCGTCGCCATAGGCTCGGACCTGCATGGCGACCATGAGTACGACGCCACCGGCTGCTATGTCATGCCGGGCGGCATCGACCCGCACACCCATCTTGAAATGCCGTTCATGGGCACCTATTCGGCCGATGATTTCGAATCCGGCACGCGTGCCGCCCTTGCCGGCGGCACCACCATGGTGGTCGATTTCTGCCTCCCGGCGCCGCAGCAGTCGCTGTTGGAGGCCCTGCAGATGTGGGACAACAAGACGTCGAAGGCTGCCTGCGACTATTCCTTCCACATGGCGATCACCTGGTGGGGCAAGCAGGTGTTCGACGAGATGGCGACTGTCGTCGACAAGGGCATCACCTCGTTCAAGCACTTCATGGCCTACAAGGGCGCGCTGATGGTGGATGACGACGAGATGTACGCGTCGTTCCAGCGTTGCGCCGATCTTGGTGCGCTGCCGCTGGTGCATGCCGAGAATGGCGACGTGGTTGCGGCACTCTCGCAGAAGCTGCTCGCCGCCGGCAACAATGGCCCCGAGGGACATGCCTATTCACGCCCGCCGGAAGTGGAAGGCGAGGCGACCAACCGCGCCATCATGATCGCCGACATGGCGGGCGTGCCGCTCTATGTCGTGCATGTCTCCTGCGAACAGGCGCACGAGGCCATCCGCAGGGCGCGGCAGAAGGGCATGCGGGTGTTCGGCGAGCCGCTGGTCCAGCATTTGACGCTCGATGAAAGCGAATATTTCAACAAGGACTGGGATCATGCGGCGCGCCGCGTGATGAGCCCGCCCTTCCGCAACAAATTGCACCAGGATTCGCTGTGGGCCGGCCTGCAGGCCGGATCGCTGCAGGTTGTGGCGACCGACCATTGCGCCTTCACCACCAAGCAAAAGCGCAACGGCGTCGGCGATTTCACCAAGATCCCCAACGGCACCGGCGGTCTGGAAGACCGCTTGCCGGTGCTGTGGACCACCGGTGTCAACACCGGCCGGCTGACGATGAACGAGTTCGTCGCGGTGACCTCGACTAACATCGCCAAGATCCTCAACATGTATCCGAAGAAGGGTGCCATCGTCGAAGGCGCCGACGCCGACATCCTCGTCTGGGACCCGAAGCGGAAGAAGACAATCTCGTCGAAGAAGCAGCAGTCGGTGATCGACTACAATGTCTTCGAAGGGTTCGAGGTGACTGGTCTGCCGCGCTTCGTCTTCTCGCGCGGTGAATTGTCGATCGAGGAAACCGAGGTCAAGGCCAAGCCCGGCCATGGCCAGTTCGTCGGCCGCGAGCCGAACGCGGCGGTCAACCGGGCGCTGTCGACGTGGAAAGACATCACCGCGCCGCGCAAGGTCGAACGGTCAGGCATTCCGGCGACCGGGGTCTGAGCTTGGCGCGTTCGGCCGCGCTCATCTTACCGGTCCTGGCCGCTGTTGCCGGTGGTCCGGCAAGTGCGGCCGGGGTACTGGCCGGTTCCTGGGGCAATGATGTCGGCTGTGCCGGCGTCAAGGCCGGGTACCAGGACAGCGATGCCTATATCCTGCTGACCGCTGAAGGCATCGAGACCTATGGCAGCGGTTGCCGCTTCGAGCAGCAGTTGACCTCAGTGCCGGGTACGCAATCGTTGCGTTCGACCTGTTCCGCCGAGGGCGAGGCGGGGACGACGATCGAAACCATTGTGGTCACCAACAAGGGTGCGGATGGCTTCTTCGTCACCATTCCCGGCCTGGAAGAACTGGGGCCGCTGCAATCATGTTCTTGACGTTTTGAGCATTGGGATCTGGGGGATCTGGGGGATGAGCATGCGCGGTTTCGGTTTGTCTGTTGCGATGATTCTTGTGCTGACGGCGGGGCAGGCTTCCGCGGCAGGCATCGACCTGTCGAAACCCTATGGCGACAAATATGGCTGCATCAACCGTAACGGCCAGGAAGTCGCCGCCGATCAGATGCTGCTTTTGACCGACAAGGAGTTGATCACCGCCGCCAGCGCCTGCACGTTCACGAAGACGCAGGCGCAGGCCGACGGATCGCTGGTGGTGACAGCGACATGTGAGGCGGAAGGCGAAGAGGGACAGGAGCCGACCAAATTCACCATCAAGCGCAGCGCCAAGAACGCCAAGAAGCTGACGATCGCCGATGCGGACGGCAATTTGATGGGGGAAGTCTCGCGGTGCAAATAACCGCGATCCCGTCAGCGTCAGGCGACCAGCGCATCCAGTTCCGGCAGCAGGACGACGCTTTCCTGCTCGTTGGGATCGGTGCGGGCAATGACGGCCGAGGACGGGGCGTTGCTCAGATTGGCCGGCAGATGCGGAACCCCGGCCGGAATGTAGAAGAGGTCGCCGGCCTTGACGACGATGTGATGCTCGAGCCGGTCGCCATACCAGGTATGGACCTCGCCGGAGAGCACGTAGATCGCCGTTTCATGATTTTCATGCAGATGCGCCTTGGCGCGGGCGCCGGGCGGCATGGTCAGCACATGCATGCAGATGCCGGAGGAGCCGACCGACTCGGTGGCGATGCCGGCGAAATAGGTCAAACCCTGCTTGCCTTCATAAGTGCTTTCAGGGCGGATAAGATGACAAGTGGGCGACATCGGGGAAACTCCGGGCGTCGATTGAGTGGAACAAAGACCATTGGGACTGGGCGAGTGGAAAACAACATCGCGATAAAAGCAATCGGAATCCGGCCGGCGCAGGGGCGGGAACAGGCAGGCTGCAGCCGATGACCGGGACTTCGCCAGCCGTCGTCGCGGCAAGCAAACTGGGCCTCACCTTCCAGACCAATGACGGGCCGGTGCAGGCGCTGTCCAATGTCGACCTGACGATCGGCAAGGGGGAGTTCGTCTCCTTCATCGGGCCATCTGGCTGCGGCAAGACCACGCTGCTGCGCGTCATCGCCGATCTGGAGAAGCCGACCTCGGGCACGATTTCGGTCAACGGCATGACACCGGAACAGGCGCGCGAGAAACGCGCCTATGGCTATGTCTTTCAGGCGGCCGCCCTGTTTCCCTGGCGCACCATCCAGCGCAATGTCGGCCTGCCGCTGGAGATCATGGGCCTGTCCGGGGCGGAGCAGGCGGAGCGCATCAAGCGCACGCTCGACCTCGTCAACCTCTCGGGGTTCGAGAAGAAATACCCTTGGCAGCTATCCGGCGGCATGCAGCAGCGCGCCTCGATCGCCCGCGCGCTGGCCTTCGATGCCGACCTGCTTTTGATGGACGAGCCGTTCGGCGCGCTGGACGAGATCGTGCGCGACCACCTCAACGAGCAATTGCTGGAATTGTGGGGGCGAACCAACAAGACCATCTGCTTCGTCACCCACTCCATTCCGGAAGCCGTGTATCTGTCGACGCGCATCGTCGTCATGTCGCCACGGCCCGGCCGCGTCAGCGACATCATCGAATCGACGCTGCCGAAGGAGCGGCCGCTCGACATCCGCGAAACGCCGGAGTTTTTGGCGATCGCTGCGCGCGTGCGTGATGGCTTGAGGGCAGGGCACAGCTATGATGATTGAGCGGGGGCAGGACGGGCTCCCTCCTCTCCCCACCGGGGAGAGGGTGGCCGGAGCGAAGCGGAGGTCGGGTGAGGGGGCGGCCACCAGCGCCTTCGTCATCCTAGGGCGGAGCAAGGAGCGAAGCGACGCGGCGCAGACCCTAGGATCCATGCCGTGACATCAATCGCAAAATGCAAACGGTCCAGAATGACGGCAAGGCAAATCACGGCGGGGGACAGTTTTCCTAGGTCGGGAGCTGTATTCCTTACCGTCGCGGAGCGTAGAGGTAACGGCATGGATCCTAGGGTCTGCGCCGCGTCGCGTCGCTCCTTGCTTCGCCCTAGGATGACGAAGGATGGGTGTCGTCGCCCTCTCTCGTTAAGGGCAAGAGGGCAGCGCTAGATGGACTCCTTCCGCGACAAGCTCGTTCCCGTGACGTCGATCCTGTTGGGCGTCGTCATCCTCTGGTACGTCTTCGCCGTCATCCTGAACACGCCGTTCCAGCGCGACCTCGACCGCCGCGCCAACGAGACCTCCACGTTCAGCGAACTCATCGGCAAGACGCTGTCGCAGCCCAAGCCGACGCTGCCGGCGCCGCATCAGGTGGCGGTGAACTTCTTCGAAAACACTTTCCTGAGGCCCATCAATTCGAACCGCAGCCTCGTCTACAATGCCTGGGTGACGCTGTCGTCGACACTGCTCGGCTTTGGCTTCGGCACCGCGCTCGGCATCGTCATTGCGGTGGGGATCGTGCATGTGGCGACGCTCGACCGCAGCCTGATGCCGTGGATCATCGCCTCGCAGACCATTCCGATCCTGGCGGTGGCGCCGATGATCATCGTGGTTTTGGCGGCGGTCGGCATTACCGGGCTGATCCCGAAGGCGATGATCTCGACCTATCTGTCGTTCTTCCCGGTGACGGTCGGCATGGTGAAGGGGCTGCGCTCGCCCGAGATCATGCATCTCGACCTGATGCACACCTACAATGCCAGCGGCGCGCAGACCTTCTGGAAGCTGCGCGTGCCGGCGTCGGTGCCGTTCCTGTTCACCTCGATGAAGGTGGCGGTGGCGGCGAGCCTGGTCGGCGCCATTGTCGGCGAACTGCCGACCGGTGCGGTCGCTGGCATCGGCGCCAAGCTGCTCGCCGGCGCCTATTACAGCCAATCCATCGACATCTGGTCGGCGTTGGTCGCCGGTTCGATCGTGGCCGCACTTCTGGTGATGGTGGTCGGCATTGCCGGGCGCCTCGTCGACCGCGCCATGGGCGGGAGGCCGGCATGAATTGGCTGAAACCCTCCTGGCAAGCGGCGCTGGCGATTGTGTTGTGCCTGATCGCGGTCGCACTCGGCGCGATCGCCGCGCCAAAAGTGGATCCGCTGGCCCAGCCTGCCGGGGCGTTGATCTATCCCTATGCGGCGACAAGCTGGCTGATCTTCGGTGCGCTGCTTCTCGCTGCTCTGATCTCCATGGCCAGAATACCGTCCATCGTCGAAGCAGTCGTGCTTTTCATCGGCGCGCACCTCGTCGCCTGGCTGCTGATCGGTGGTATCGCCGGCTTCGAAGGCCAGGCACGGGCACCGTACTTCTTGCTGCTCACGGCTGCCTGGCTGCTTGGCTGGCGCTGCGTCGCGGTGCTGTCGGGACTTCGCCCGATGGCGAACTGGGAACGGACCGCCCTTCGGCTCATCATCCCCGCCATCTTCGGCGCCTGGATCCTGATCATCTGGGAAGCGGTGACGCGGGGCGCCGGCATTCCGTTCATCCTGTTGCCCCCGCCGAGTGCCATCGGCGCGCGCATCGCCGCTTCGCTGCCGGTGCTCGGCGCCGATGTGCGGCAGACCATCTTCAAGGCGGTGATCTTTGGTTATGTCGTCGGCAGTGGCGCCGGCTTCATCACCGCGGTGCTCGCCGATCGCGTGCCGTTCCTGCGGCGCGGGCTGCTGCCGATCGGCAACATGGTCTCGGCGCTGCCGATCATTGGCGTGGCGCCGATCATGGTCATGTGGTTCGGCTTCGACTGGCAGTCCAAGGCGGCTGTCGTCATCATCATGACCTTCTTCCCGATGCTGGTGAACACGGTCGCCGGGCTCGCCGCGTCAGGCCATATGGAGCGCGACCTGATGCGCACCTATGCGTCGGGCTATTGGCAGACGCTGCTGAAGCTCAGGCTGCCGGCCGCGGCGCCCTTTATCTTCAATGCGCTGAAGATCAACTCGACGCTGGCGCTGATCGGCGCCATCGTCGCCGAGTTCTTCGGCACGCCCGTCGTCGGCATGGGCTTCCGCATCTCGACCGAGGTCGGGCGGATGAACATCGACATGGTCTGGGCCGAAATCGCAGTTGCAGCACTTGCGGGTTCGGTCTTTTATGGCGTGGTCGCTCTTGTCGAAAGAGCCGTCACGTTTTGGCATCCCTCTGTCCGTGGTGGATAGGGGCGGTGGGTTTAGGGCACTAACTTCAGAGGGTAGAAAAATGAAAAGACTGATTATTCCCGTTCTGGCCGGCGCGATGTCGCTGGCCGCCTTCCAGGCAATGGCCGCCGACAAGGTGACGTTGCAGCTGAAATGGGTCACGCAGGCTCAGTTTGCCGGCTACTATGTCGCCAAGGCCAAGGGTTTCTATGAGGCCGAAGGCCTCGACGTCGACATCAAGCCGGGCGGCCCGGACATTGCGCCCGAGCAGGTGATCGCCGGCGGCGGCGCGGATGTCATCGTCGACTGGATGGGCGGTGCGCTGGCTGCGCGCGAAAAGGGCGTGCCGCTGGTCAACATCGCCCAGCCGTTCAAGAAGGCCGGCATGGAACTGGTCTGCCCGAAGGACGGTCCGATCAAGACCGAAGCCGACTTCAAGGGCCATACGCTCGGCGTCTGGTTCTTCGGCAATGAATATCCGTTCTATGCCTGGATGAACAAGCTTGGCCTCAAGACCGATGGCGGCCCGGATGGCGTCACCGTCTTGAAGCAGAGCTTCGACGTGCAGCCGCTGATCCAGAAGCAGGCGGATTGCATCTCGGTCATGACCTACAATGAGTACTGGCAGCTGATCGATGCCGGCTATAAGCCGGAACAGCTGACCGTGTTCAACTATTCGGCAATGGGCAACGACCTGCTTGAAGACGGTCTCTATGCCTCGGAAGACAAGCTCAAGGACCCGGCCTTCGAGGACAAGATGGTGCGTTTCGTGCGCGCTTCGATGAAGGGCTGGAAATACGCCATCGACAACAATGACGAAGCCGCAGGCATCGTCATGGATGGCGGCGGCCAGGACGAGAACCACCAGAAGCGGATGATGAGCGAAGTCGCCAAGCTGGTCGACAATGCCGACGGCAAGCTCGATCCGGCGACCTACGAGCGCACCGCCAAGGCGCTGCTCGACCAGAAGATCATCACCAAGGAGCCGACCGGCGCCTACACCACCGCCATCACCGACAAGGCGGTTAAGTAGGCCTACCAGTCATTCTGATTTCGAAAACGGCGCCTCTGGCAAAATGTCAGAGGCGCCGTTCCTTTATGGTGTTCATGACGAAACTGGTCTCGATCGAGGCGACGCATTTCAGCCGCGCGATCTTCTCCTTGATGAAGCGCTCATATTGTTCGAGGCTGCCTGTCACCACCTTTAGCACATAGTCGCGCGAACCGGTGACGAGGTGGCATTCCAGCACCTCTTCCCAGCCGCGGATCGCGTCCTCGAACATCACGATCTCGTCCTCGTTCTGGCGGCTGAGGCGGATGGTGGCGATGGCGACCATGCTCCAGCCGAAGGCGGCGGGATCGACCAGCGTGGTGTAGCCTCTGATGACGCCAGTCTCCTCCAGCCGCCGCACACGCCTGAGGCAGGGCGATGGCGACAGGCCAATGCGCTCGGCAAGCTCGTTGTTGGTGATGCGGGCGTCCGCCCGCAATTCCCTGAGAATCCGGAGGTCGAAATCATCGGCTATCTTCTGCTGCACTTTCGCTCTCTCTCGGCAATTTGTTGCTGATATGCAGCCATGCGAGCCCAAGAATAGCAAGGACTGGCTGATCCGGATCGCATAAATTGCGGCGCGATATCCCTCGAATGCAGGAAAAGCCATGACCGCGCCACGCCCGTCGAAAACCCATATCGGCAACCACAAGCTCCATCCGGAGACTCTGATGCTGAGCTATGGCTTCGATCCGCAGCTTTCCGAGGGTGCGGTCAAGCCGCCAGTGTTCCTGACCTCGACCTTCGTGTTCAAGTCGGCGGAAGAGGGGCGCGACTTCTTCGACTACACGTCCGGCCGCAAGGAACCGCCGAGCGGCACGGCCTCCGGCCTGGTCTATTCGCGCTTCAACCATCCCAACAGCGAGATCGTCGAGGACCGGCTGGCGATCTATGAGGGGACGGATGCCTGCATCCTGTTTTCATCGGGTATGTCGGCGATCGCTACTACGCTGCTCGCCTATGCCCGTCCGGGCGACGTCATCCTGCATTCGCAGCCGCTCTATGGCGGCACCGAGACGCTGTTGACGCGCACGCTGTCCGGCTTCGGCATCGGTGCTGTCGGCTTCGCCGATGGCGTCGACGAGGCGGCGGTGCGGTCGGCGGCCGATGCGGCGGTTGCGAAGGGGCGCGTTTCGGTCATCCTGATCGAGACACCGTCCAATCCGACCAACAGCCTGGTCGATATCGCGCTGATGCGGACGATCGCCGACGAGATCGGCGCCAAGCAAGGCGCGGCTCCGATAGTCGTCTGCGACAACACGCTGCTCGGGCCGGTGTTCCAGCGGCCGATCGAGCATGGCGCCGATGTTTCCGTCTATTCGCTGACCAAATATGTCGGCGGCCATTCCGACCTGATCGCGGGTGCCGCCATGGGCAGCAAGGCGGTCACCAAGCCGATCAAGGCGCTGCGCGGCGCCATCGGCACGCAGCTCGACCCGCATTCCTGCTGGATGCTCGGCCGCTCGCTGGAGACGCTGTCGATCCGCATGGAGCGGGCCAACGACAATGCGCGCCTGATCGCCGAATTCCTGCGCGACCATGCCAAGGTCGAGAAGGTGCATTATCTGCCGTTCCTGGGCGAGGACACGCCGGCTGGGCGCGCCTACATCAGGCAATGCACCGGTGCCGGCTCGACCTTCTCCTTCGACATCAAGGGCGGAGAGAAGGCGGCTTTCGCCTTTCTCAACGGGTTGCAGATCTTCAAGCTGGCGGTAAGCCTCGGTGGCACGGAATCGCTTGCCAGCCATCCGGCGGCCATGACGCATTCCGGCATTCCCTTCGACGTGCGCCAGCGCATCGGCGTGCTGGAGACCACGGTCAGGCTGTCGATCGGTGTCGAGCATCCGGATGACCTGATCGCCGACCTGACGCAGGCGCTGGCGGCGGTCTGACGGCTCTCTGCTGGACGCTGGAAGGGGTCGAGCGATCGCCCCTTTTTGTTTTCCCGGTCACAAAAACGTGTGCAGGGAAACATTGCGCCGCCCAGCCGTTGCGTTGGAGCATGCGCGCGTCGGGGGACCGTGACCCATGCGACAGCCAATCGGAGGTTCTTCATGCGCACACATTCTTTCCTGCCGGTATTTTCGGCGCTGGCCATTTCGACCGCTTTCCTGCTCGCATCCCCGGCCATGGCCGAGGTGGTGAAATACAAGGCAACGCTCGATGGCAGCCAGCAGAGCCCGCCCGTCACCACCAAGGGCAAAGGCACCGCCACGCTCACCTTCGACACAACCAAGAAGAAGCTCAGCTGGACCGTCAAATATTCCGGCCTGAGCGGACCGGCAACGGCAGCGCACATTCATGGCCCGGCGGCGATGGGTGCGAACGCCGGCCCCGTCATTCCGTTCAAGGGCAAGCTCAAGAGCCCGATCAAGGGTTCGGCCGAGCTGACCGACGCGCAGGCCGCCGACCTGGCGGCCGGCAACTATTATGTCAACGTCCACACCGCCGCCAACAAGGATGGTGAGATTCGCGGGCAGATCGAGGCAGCGAAGTAGCGCAAACCGCGCCGGCAAAAAGGGGCGGGTGACCGCCCCTTCTTGTTGGATCACGCCTTGTCGCGGATCTGCGTCATCGTGCGGGTCGGCGTGATCGCTTCGGGATCGAGCCTGATTTCGACGATCGCGGGCTTGCCGCTGACGCGCGCGCGCTCGAAGGCGGGCGCGAAGTCGGCCGTCGTCTCGACCGTCTCGCCATGGCCGCCATAGGCGCGGGCCAGTGACGCGAAGTCGGGATTCTTGAGATCGGTGGCGACGACACGGCCGGGATATTCGCGCTCCTGGTGCATGCGGATGGTGCCGTATATGCCGTTATTGACGACGATGACGATGATCGGCAGGTCATACTGCACGGCGGTGGCGAACTCCTGGCCGTTCATCAGGAAGCAGCCGTCGCCGGCAAAGGCAACCACGGTGCGATCCGGATAAAGCGCCTTGGCGGCGACCGCCGCCGGCGTGCCATAGCCCATCGAGCCGGAGGTCGGCGCTGCCTGCGTGGCAAAGCGGCGGGAGCGGTGGAAGCGATGCACCCAGGTGGCGTAGTTGCCGGCGCCGTTGGTGAGGATGGCGTCGTCAGGCAGCACCTTTTCCAGATAGTTCATGATCGGGCCCATATGGACCGGGCCGGGGCCGCTTTCCGGCGGTGTCGACCAGTCGAGATAGGCGGCGTGCAGTTTGGCCGTCTCGTCCGCCCAACTCGGCGCCGAGGCCGGCTTGCGCTTGGCAAAGGCTTCGACAAAGGCGGAAGGCGAGGCGTTGATCGCCAGCGCCGGCCGGTAGACGCGGCCGAGTTCGCCGGCGTCGGCATGGACATGGACCAGCGTCTGGTCGGGATAGGGGCTTTTCAGCAGCGTGTAGTCCGAGGAAGGCATCTCGCCCATGCGGCCGCCGATGAGCAGGACAAGGTCGGCCTGCTTGATGGCGGTGGCGAGCTTCGGGTTGATGCCGATGCCGACATCGCCGGCATAGTTCGGGTGCAGATGATCAAACAGCATCTGGCGGCGGAAGGAGCAGCCGACGGGGAGCGACCATGCCTCGGCGATCGCGCGCATCCGTGCAACCGCCTCGGCATCCCAGCGCGTGCCGCCGAGAATGACGAAGGGCCTGACGGACTTGGCCAGCAGTTTCTCCAGCGCATCGAGTTCGGCTTCGCCCGGCCGGGTTTCGACTGATGTGTGCGGCAAGGCAGCCGGCGCCTCGACAACGCTGGTCAGCATGTCTTCCGGCAGCGAGATGACAACCGGGCCGGGGCGGCCCGATGTCGCCACGGCGAAGGCGCGGGTGACGAATTCCGGGATGCGCGCGGCGTCGTCGATCTCGACCACCCATTTGGCGATGTCGCCAAAGAACTTCTTGTAGTCCACCTCCTGGAAGGCCTCGCGCTCCTTGGCGTGGCTGGCGACCTGGCCGATGAACAGGATCACGGGTATCGAATCCTGCATGGCGATGTGGATACCCGCCGACGCGTTGGTGGCGCCGGGGCCGCGGGTGACGAAGCAGATACCGGGCTTGCCGGTCAGCCGGCCTTGGCAGTCCGCCATCATCGCCGCACCGCCTTCCTGGCGGCAGACGATCGTGCGGATTTTGGAATCGTGCAGCGCATCGAGCACTGCGAGGTAGGATTCGCCCGGCACGCAAAAGATGCGGTCGGTGCCGTTCGCTTCCAGCGCGTCGACGATCAGTTGTCCACCGGTCTTCATTTCGCTGATCTCTCCAGTTCGGCAAGGATTTCGTCAGTGTGCTCGCCCAGGCGCGGCGAGGGGCGCTCATAGACGAGCGGTGTTTCAGACATCACCATCGGTGCGCGCACCGAGGGCAGAAGATTGCCGTGACCGTCGTCGAGGTCGAGCCGCATGCCGCGCGCGATCGTCTGGGGGTCGGCGAACATCTGGCCGATCGTGTTGATCGGGCTCGCCGGCACGCTTGCTGCTTCCAGCTTTGCCAGCAGCGGGTCACGATCAAAGGTTTTCAGCGCCTCGATCATATGCTCGCGCAGCTTGACCCGGTTGGCGACCCGGGCCGGATTGGTGGCAAAGTCGGGATTGGTCGACAGGTCATCCAATCCGACGGCGGCACAGAATTTGGCGAACTGGCCGTCATTGCCGACCGCCAGGATGATGTGGCCATCCCTGACCGGCACCACCTCGTAAGGGGCGATGTTCATATGCGCATTGCCCATCTGCACCGGTGATTTGCCGGAGACGAGATAGTTGAGGTTCTGGTTGCCGAGCGCGGAGATCTGCGTGTCGAACAGCGCCATGTCGATATGCTGGCCTTCGCCGGTCTGGTCGGCATGGCGCAAGGCGGCCTGGATGGCGATGACCGAATAGAGCCCGGTGAAGATGTCCGAGATGGCGACGCCGGCCTTTTGCGGTTCGCGCCCAACCTCGCCGGTAATCGACATCATGCCGGCCATGGCCTGGATGATGAAGTCGTAGCCGGCGCGTGGTGCGTAGGGGCCGTCCTGGCCGAAGCCGGTGATCGAGCAGTAGACGAGGCGCGGGTTGATCTTGCGCAGGCTGTCATAGTCGAGCCCGTACTTTTTCAGGCCACCGAGCTTGAAATTCTCGATCAGCACGTCCGACGTCGCGACCAGCCGGCGGATGGTCTCGGCGCCCTCGGGCGTCGAGAAGTCGATGGCGATGGAGCGCTTGCCGCGATTGCAGGAATGGTAATAGGCGGCCGACAGATTCTCGCCGTCATGGCTCATGACGAAGGGCGGTCCCCATTTGCGCGTATCGTCGCCGCCATCGGGGCTTTCGACCTTGATGACATCGGCGCCGAGATCGGCAAGCAATTGCCCGGCCCATGGCCCGGCCAGGATGCGGGCGAGTTCGACGACGCGGACGCCTTTCAGGGGAGGTTCGGCCATAAATCACCAGAATTGGTCGGAACCGCAGCCTCTATCAACACCTTGTGCCGCTGTCACGGCCCTTGCGATAGGCCAAAGGGCCGGTTTGCAATGGATAGGGGCCGTTATTTCAGAATGCCGTCGGCCCAGGCGGCGAAGTCGTCCATGATGATGTCGCGGTTCACCTCGTTCAGGCTTTCATGGCGGGTGTCGGCGTAAACCTTTGAAACCAGATTCGAAAAGCCTATTCCGCGCATGCGGTTGGCGAGATGGGTGATGCCCTTGCCATAGTCCGAGGCAGGGTCCTTTTCACCGCCGACGATGGCGACGGGAAGATCGCGCCGGATGCCGGCAAAGCCGGCATCCTTGCCGCCGTTCAGCGCCATCGAGACCACGTCGCGCCACATCGAGATAGAAGCATCCCAGCCGCACAGCGGGTCGGCGATGTATTTCGCCACCTCGGCCTCGTCGCGCGACAGCCAGTCGAACAGCGTGCGGTGGTTGGGCACCGCCTTGCCCCAGGCCTGGAAGGTGAGTTTCGGCAGCAGGCGCGACGGCACATCCGAGCCCAGCCGCATGCGTTCCCAGGCGAGGACGCCGAGCGCCACCTGCCCAAGCAGGCCTTGCGAAAAATTGCCGTTCCAGATCGCGGCGGCATGGACGCGTGGCGAATGGCCCAAAAGATAGTTCAGCGCCACCGACGCGCCCATCGAATGACCGAAGAGAATGACCGGCAGATCAGGGCATTCGCTGGCGATGAGATCATGGATGGCGTCGACATCGGCGATCACCTTGGCCGGGCCATCCTTGTCGGCAAATCTGCCGAGCGGCGCGTCGGCGGCCTTGGTCGCGCCATGACCGCGATGGTCGTGGACATAGGTGTGGAAGCCGCGCGCAGAGAGAAAACCGGCAAAGCGGGCATAGCGTGCGGCGTGCTCGGCCAGGCCGTGGTTGATCTGGACGACGGCGCGTGGTCTGCCATCGGCATGCCTGACGAAAAGGTTGAGGTCGGCACCGGTCGGTGAGCGGACCATGCGTTGCTGATCAAAAGGCATGGCCGCCTGGTCTTTCCCTCATTTTATCGTTGTTGGCTTTGTTTGCGCCGGCCCCGGTTTGGCGTCAATCCACAGCAACTGCTTTTGCGCGACGATGTTTCTTGCGTTTGACCCGCAAAATATCGCAATTCTGACATGGAGACAGAGACAGTCTGTCGCCCACTTTGTTCAGCCGGGGATTTCTCATGCGCATTGGTGTCGTTTTCGGATTGGCCATGCTGGCGATGTCGCTGGCCAATGCTGCGCATGCCGAAGTCAAGATGAGCGGCACCTTCGTTGCCGACGCGGCCTGCCCGGCAACGCAGGCCATCAAGAACGGCAAGAACCCCGGCAATGTCTCGACCGATGCCGGACAGAGCTACCAGCTGCTTGCCGGCAACAAGGATGCTCCTACGCATTATCTGATCCTGGTGCCGGGCGCCGATCCGGAGCGGCGCTGGGTGAAGGTCACTTGCGGCCATCTGTCGGGCAGCAGTGCCGCGACGGTGCCGGCGGCACCTGGCGGACAAGGCAAGCCCGCCCCGTCGGGAAAACCCGATTATGTCTTCGCGCTGAGCTGGCAGCCGGCCTTCTGCGAGACCAAGTCGAGCAAGGCCGAATGCAAGGCGCAGAACCCGAACGAGTTCGATGCCACCAACTTCACCTTGCACGGCCTGTGGCCGCAGCCGAACGGCAATTTCTATTGCCAGGTGGCCGCCAACGACAAGGCCAATGACAATCCGGCTCACTGGAAGGATCTTCCGTCCGTCAATCTCGATGCCGGCACCCGCAAGGAGCTCGACCAGGTGATGCCGGGCACGGCCTCCCAGTTGGAACGGCATGAATGGATCAAGCATGGCACCTGCTACGGCAAGAGCCAGCAGGAGTATTTTTCCGATGCGCTCGCCCTGATGCGACAGGTCAACGCCTCGCCAGTGCGCGATCTCTTCGCCAAGACCATTGGCGGCAAGCTGACTGCAGACCAGATCCGTGGTGCCTTCGACCAGGCTTTCGGCGCTGGGGCAGGGGACCGCGTACGCGTCTCTTGCGTCATCGATCCTTCAAGCGGCCGGCGGCTGATCGGCGAACTGACGCTCGGCCTTGCCGGCCCGATCGGCCCGAACTCTTCGCTCAAGGACCTGCTGCTGGCCTCGGTGCCGACCAACAAGGCCGGCTGCCCAACAGGCACCGTTGACGCGATCGGGTTCCAGTAAGTGTAGTGGGTCCGGTAACGGGCTGTCGTTGCGCCACGGCGCGGTGTTATGGTGGGGCGACATCATTCAACGGGGGATGGCGATGGGCGATGTGACAGGCAGTGCGCTGGCGCGGCTGGCTTTCTGGGCCAAGGGCATGGTTTCGATCAACAATGCCCGGATGGAATGGCCGGGCTTTTCCTACAGCGATGCCGAATGGGCGCGTATGCGCACGCTGTCCGAGCCGATCGGCGCCGGCACTTATCAGTTGTTCACGATGGTCAACGCGGCCATCTTCATAGCCATCGCCGCTCTAGGCATTTTCGGCGTCTTCCTGCCGCTGGCGACGGTGCTGTTTCCGATACCGGCCGAAACCAGCGCGCTGAAGTTTTCGATGCTGCTCGCCGCCTGCGCGTTCCTCATCATCGGACTCGGCCTGCCGATTTCGATGCGCCTCTCCGCCATGCTGGTGGGCGGCAAGACTTTGCGCGCGGCGTTGGTGCCCGCTGCCGGTGACGAGGCGTTGGCGTCAAAAGTGTCCTGGCAGATCAACCGCATCATGCTGATCATGTGTGGGCTGCTGGTGCCGGGCATTCTTTTGTTCATCGCCTATGACATCCAGGCTGGGCCGATCATCACCGCTTTGAAATGGCTGGCGATCGCGCTGATGGCGGTGTCAACGTTTACAGGTATTGCGCGGCAGAGAAAGTCCTAGAGCAATTCCAGGAAAAGTGTGTGTGGTTTTCCGTCCGGAATTGCGTCAAAACAAAGAGTTAGAGCAGTTCGCCGTTTCCGTGAAACGGTGAAATGATCTAGCGAACAGAACTAGATCTGCGCCGACTTGGTCCAGGCGACGGTTTCGGGCTCGTGGCCGCCCGGCTCGCCGACGACACGATCACGCCCGGTCGATTTCGCCTTGTAGAGGCGCTGGTCGGCGAGCGCGAACAGGTCGGCAAGGCAGCGTGTCGTTTCGCCGACGGTTGAAACACCGGCGCTGACGGTCAGCTCGAAGCGGCTGGTCACGGTCGATGCCTTGACCGCATAGCGGATGCTTTCGCCAAACAGCCTGGCGACCGGATGCGGACGCGAACTCAGGATGGCGAATTCTTCGCCGCCGATCCGGAACACCTGCTCTTCGGCGCTCGCCACTTCGCGAAGCAGGCTTGCGATCGCTTTCAGCACCTTGTCGCCCTCGGCATGGCCGAAACGGTCGTTGATCGACTTGAAATGGTCGACATCGATGATCAGCAGGCTGAGTGGCCTGGCCGTGCGCAGGCTGACCTCGACGGCTGCCTCCCCGTCGGCGTCGAAGCGCCCGCGGTGCAGCAGGCCGGTCAGGCCGTCGCGGCCGACATGTTCGACCAGCGCTTCATAGCGCTCGCGATAGGTCAGGGTTTCGAAAATGTCGGTCAGCCCACGCGGCAGCGGAATGTCGCGGGCCTCGAACCATCTGAGGTAGGCGACAAGCATGGCGCTGAAGGTCAGCGCCGCCGCCATCTTGGCGAACCAGCCGCCGAAGAAGACCGCGATCGGGGCGCCGGCGACGAAATGCAGCGCGGTGAAGAAACCCGCCTGGTCGAAGGTCAGCACGCAGGCGACGCAAATCAGGATGCGCGCGAACTGCGCCTGGCGCAGATACCGCCCAAGCTTTTCATAGAGCAGGATGATCAGGATGGCGTCGATGAAGAGCAGCGTCGTGCCCCACACCATCAGCCAGCCCATCTCGTCGATGAAGCCGATGTCGGGAAGCTTGCCGTCGGGAAGCGGTGCGATCGCGTGCAGGCGCAAGAGCAGCACCAGCCCGATCATCAGTGCATTGCCGAGCAGCAGGCCGTAGATCGGCTGGCGCACGGTGGCGGCGTCCTCCTTGATGTAGAGCAGGAGCAACATCACCAGCTTGCCTGAAAACAGCACCGCGGAGCCAGGCGAGACCAAGCCGAACGGCAGCGCGACGTAGAAGACGCTGGCGAGATAGGTTTCCAGGAAATGCATAACGCCGAGCGCGCAGACGAAGACGCCGAGGCCGATGCGCCTCCTGAAGCGGAAAAGCGTCACCATGATGCTGAAGTAGACGACCGCTTCGGCAAGGAGCAGGAAACTGTTCAGCACTGCCGTCGATCCGATCTCTCGCTCGGAATCGCGATAATCCAGCGATTCCACCCCGATCCTGTTTTGACGCGGAAGGGTTAACCGGAGATTTCCGCACGCCAGCGACTGGTGGAAAACTTAACGGCCGGCACACACTTGTCCGTGTGATCGGCTTGATCTGGCAAAAGCGATTGCCGTTCGGCCCAGCATCGCCTACATAGCGGCCAACCTCCATTCAATCCGACAAATCCAGTCATTTTTCAGGGAAAAGCGCGCGTGGCACGCCAGTTCATCTATCACATGGCCGGCCTCAACAAGGCCTATGGCACCAAGAAGGTGCTCGAGAACGTTCATCTGTCCTTCTATCCCGATGCCAAGATCGGCATTCTCGGGCCTAACGGCGCCGGCAAGTCGACGATCCTCAAGATCATGGCCGGGCTCGACAAGGAGTGGAGCGGCGAGGCGTGGCTCGCCGAAGGCGCCACTGTCGGCTACCTGGCGCAGGAGCCGGCGCTCGACCCGAACAAGACGGTGTTCGAGAACATCATGGAAGGCGTCGCCGCCAAGACCGCCATCATCGAGCGCTACAACGAATTGATGATGAACTATTCCGACGAGACGGCCGACGAGTCGGCCAAGCTCCAGGACGAGATGGACCGGCTGAACCTTTGGGATCTCGAACAGCAGGTCGAGATGGCGATGGAAGCGCTGGGCTGCCCGCCCAAGGATCTCGGAAGTCACCAAGCTTTCGGGCGGTGAGCGCCGCCGCGTCGCGCTCTGCCAGCTTCTGCTGCGCCAGCCCGACCTTCTGCTGCTCGACGAACCGACCAACCATCTCGATGCCGAAACCACGGCGTGGCTGGAAAAGCATCTGCGCGCCTATCCCGGCGCCGTGATGATCATCACCCACGATCGCTACTTCCTCGACAATGTCACCGGCTGGATCCTCGAACTCGATCGCGGCCGCGGCATTCCCTATGAGGGCAACTACACCAAATATCTCGAGGCCAAGGCCAAGCGCCTCAAGCAGGAAGGCCGCGAGGACGACGCCCGCCAGCGCGCCATCGGCCGCGAGCGCGAGTGGATCCAGTCGAGCCCGAAGGCCCGCCAGACCAAGTCCAAGGCGCGTATCCAGGCCTTCCAGGACCTGCTCGATGCCGCCGACAAGCGGCGCCCGAGCGATACCCAGATCGTCATTCCGCACGGTGAGCGGCTCGGCAATGTGGTGATCGAGGTCGACGGCCTGTCGAAGGGCTTTGGCGATACGCTGCTGATCGACGGCCTGGAATTCAAGCTGCCGCCGGGCGGCATTGTCGGCGTCATCGGCCCGAACGGCGCCGGCAAGACGACGCTGTTCCGCATGATCACCGGTCAGGAAAAGCCGGATGCCGGGACTGTCCGCGTCGGCGAGACGGTCAAGCTCGGCTATGTCGACCAGAGCCGCGATGCGCTCGATCCGTCGAAGACCGTCTGGGAAGAAATTTCCGGCGGCGCCGAAGTGGTCAAGCTCGGCAAGTTCGAGGCCAACACGCGCGCCTATTGCGCGTCGTTCAACTTCCGTGGCGGCGACCAGCAGCAGAAGGTCGGCAATCTCTCCGGCGGCCAGCGCAACCGCGTGCACCTGGCCAAGATGCTGAAGACCGGCGGCAATGTGCTGCTGCTCGACGAACCGACCAACGATCTGGATACGGAAACACTGGCCGCACTTGAAGACGCGCTGGAAAATTTCGGCGGCTGCGCGGTCATCATCTCGCACGATCGCATGTTCCTCGACCGCCTGGCGACGCACATCCTCGCCTTCGAGGGCGACAGCCATGTCGAATGGTTCGAGGGCAATTTCGAGGACTACGAGCAGGACAAGATCCGCCGGCTCGGGCCCGAAGCGGTCAACCCGCACCGCATGACCTACAAGAGGCTGACGCGGTAAGGGACAAACCGGGGCGGCGAATTCTCAAGGTGATATGAGGAGTTCAAATGGCTGATTGGTCCGCCGCCCAATATCTGAAATTCGAAGACGAGCGCACGCGGCCCGCGCGTGATCTCGTCGCGCAGGTGCCGGTCGACTTCCCGCGCCGGGTCGTCGACATCGGCTGCGGGCCGGGCAATTCGACCGAACTTCTGGTCGAGCGCTGGCCGGATGCCGCGGTGAGCGGCTTCGACACCTCTCCCGACATGATCGAAAAGGCGAGGGCGCGCCTGCCCAACGTGACCTTCGATCTCGCCGATGCCTCGGCTTGGCAGCCGGCCGAGCCGGTCAATGTGATCTTCGCCAATGCGGTGTTCCAGTGGCTGCCGGAACATCCGGCGGTGTTTCAGCGGCTGATGGGCTTTCTCGCCCCTGGTGGCGCACTCGCTATCCAGATGCCGGACAATATGGCCGAGGATTCGCACCGGCTGATGCGGGAAACCGCAGCCGAGGTGCCGTTTGCGGCAAAGATCAAGGGCGCGGCGCGCGCACCGCTGCCGCCGGTGTCGTTCTACTACGACCTGTTGTCGGCGCTCTCCGATCGGCTCGACATCTGGCACAGCATCTACAACCATCCGCTGGCCAATGCCGAGGCGATCGTCGAGTGGGTGAAGTCGACGGGGCTGAAGCCGTTTCTCGATCCGCTCGAGGAGGACGAGCGCAAGATCTTCCTCGACAGCTACACGGCCAAGATCGCCAAGGCCTATCCGAAGACCGCCAACGGCAAAGTGCTGCTGCGTTTCCCGCGCATCTTCATTGTCGCCAAGAGGGCCGGCTAGGAAAGAATTACCCACTTCGCAAGCAGCAGGTTGCCGATGCTTGACCCGGTTTCGCGGCCATGGCCAACTCGTCGCGTGGGGCCATGATGGCCGAATGGCAGGGGGTGGATGATGACTTTGAAAAGATTGCTTTATGGTGGCGGCGTGTGCGCGGCGGCACTTCTGGCATTCTCGGTTTCGGCTGAAGCCAAGCGGGCGCGCTGCTTCACCACGGATGACGGCTATTTCGCCTGCAGCTACCGCGCGATCGACGATGCCGGCAGTTTCCGGATCTCGGCGCCGGGCTATCCGACCTATGTGCTGGAGATCGACGGGCCGGGCTTTGCCTATGGCTATGTCAATCTCGGTCGCCGCAATGTGCCGTTGCCGGGACAGTTCGTGCGCAGCCGCGACGACGGCGCCTGCTGGAACAACCCGCAGACCAACACCAAACTGTGCGCCTGGTAAGATCGGATTCAAGCCGGCCTGAACCTTTGGTTTAAGCCGGCTTAAACTGTTGGTTTAAGCCGGCGTAAACGGCCTGATGAGAAAAGTGTTGCGCCGAAGCGTTTCGGCGCCCACATGAAGCCGCAACGCCCGCGGATGGGACAGACTGAAACATGCATCGCGTCATCATCAGCGGCATCGGCGCTGAAATTCCTGAAGCTGTCATCACGAACGAAGAGCTGGTCGAGAGCTTCAACAGCTGGGTCGACACGGAGAACGCGCGGCGCCAGGGTACCGACAAGCCCTTGCTGCAGAAGTCCGACAGCGACTTCATCGTCCATGCTTCGGGTGTGAAATCCCGTCATGTCATCGAGCGCGAAGGCATTCTCGATCCGACCCGCATGACGCCTCGCATTCCGGCGCGACCGGACGATGCGCTGTCGCTGGAAGCGGAGTTCGGCATCGCTTCGGCCAGGAAAGCGCTCGACCATGCCGGACTTGAACCGTCCCAGATCGACCTGGTCATCTGCTCGGCCTCGCACCACCAGCGTCCCTATCCGGCGATCGCCATCGAAATGCAGGAGGCGTTGGGCACCACCGGAGCCGGCTTCGACATGGGGCTTGGCTGTTCTTCCGCCGCGGCAGCGCTGCATCTGGCGGTCAATCTGGTGCGCTCGGGCGCGCACAAGCGCATTCTGGTGACCACGCCGGAGATCATCACCGGCCACCTCAATTTCCGCGACCGGCAGACGCATTTCATCTTCGGCGACGCCTCGGTGTCGATGGTGGTGGAGGGGCTTGCCCAGGGTGACAAGCGGCCGGGGCGTTTCGAGGTGCTGGACACGCGCCTGTGGACGCAGATGTCGAACAACATCCGCACCAATCTCGGCTACCACACCCGCACCGCCCAGGATGATCCCTACATGATCAACCTGGAAGGCAATCTGATCAAACAGGTCGGCAACAAGGTGTTCAAGGAAGTCACCGTTGCCGGCCAAAAATTCATCGTCGAATTCCTGGCCGAGCACGGGCTGACGCCGCAGGCCGTCCGGCGCTTCTGGCTGCATCAGGCCAATGCGCGCATGAATGCGATGATCCTGAAACTGTCGTTCGGCCACGATGTCGATCACGACCGCGCGCCGATGGTGCTGGAGCGGCTGGGCAACACGGCGGGCGCCGGCGCCATCGTCGCGCTGTCGGAGAACCATGCCGACATGAAGCCCGGCGATTTCGGCTTGATCTGCGCCTTTGGCGCGGGGTATTCGATAGGCGGCGCTCTTATCAGAATGCTCTAGGCTGTAGTGACAATTTAATCATTTGAGCCAGAGCATGATGGCTGCGAGCTTGACGAAGCCGAGGAAGTTGGCGGCGATTTTGTCGTAGCGCGTTGCGATGCGCCGCCACTGCTTGAGCTTTGCAAAGAAGGCCTCGATGCCCCAGCGGTTTTTGTAGGCGATCTTGTCATAGCTGTGTTGGTATCTGCGATGGCGCCGCGGCGGGATGACCGGTTCACCGCCTTGGTCGAGGATCACATCATGCAGTCGATCGGCATCATAAGCGCGGTCGGCGATCACTTGGCCTGCTGCAATCCCCTCGATCAGACCGCAGGCCGCTGCCATGTCGTTTTGCTGGCCGGGGCCGATCTCGAAGCGGACCGGTAGGCCGAGCGCATCTACGACGGCATGGAGCTTGGTGCCGAACCCACCACGCGAGCGGCCGAGAGCCTGGGCTTCAGATCCCCCTTTTACGCCGGGCTCCAGCAGCCTGGGCCTGAGCGCGGATAACGGTCGCGTCGATCATCAGCCATTCCATATCTGGATGCCTGCTGATGGCTTCGAACAGCCGGTCGAACACGCCCGCTTCGATCCAGCGGTAGTAACGTCGCTTTGCCCTCTGATACGGGCCGAACCGCTCCGGCAGGTCGCGCCAGCGCGCGCCTGACCGAGCGATCCATAAAAGCGCATCGAAGAAGCGCCGACCATCGCTACGCGGACCCCGCTTGCCCTTGCGCCCACCCGGCACAAAAGGCTTGATCTGCTCCCACTGATCGTCGCGTAGAACCTCACCTTCCAAAGCCGACCTCCAAAAGTCAGCCTTGAATCTGATTTGCCTCGCGATGGGAATCCCAAGTCGTTAATTTGTCACTACAGCCTAGGCATATTGATATCGAGGTGACCTTGGCCTGAAAGGGCCATCAGGGCTTCCGAAATCCGCCCACCCCGGCCGCTTCGCGCCTGTCTTCCCTCCCGTTCGGCCTGAACAGACCCTCAACACAGCCTGTGTTGGGGCTTGAACCAACGCGACCGTGTTTCAGAAAGGAGAGTTTCCAATGGTTGATGCCAGATGCAGTTGCGGTGCTCTCACGCTGACGCTTCCAGGACCATCAAGACTGGTTGTGGCCTGCCATTGTCTCGATTGCCAGCGCCGAACTGGCGCGCCCTTCGGTGTCGGCGCCTTTTATCCGGCCGACGCCGTCGCCATCTCCGGAACCTCGAAAGAGTTCACCCGCGAGGCGGCAAGCGGCGGGGCGGTGCACGGCTACTTTTGTCCCAACTGCGGCTCGACGGTCTATTGGAGAGCCGACCGGTTGCCGTCGATGATCGGCGTTGCCGTCGGCGCGCTGGCTGACCCGAAATATCCGCCTCCCGTCAGGTCGATTTTCGAGCAGTCGAAACATGATTGGGTTCAGATCGACGGTGCTGTCGACCATTTTTGGCAAAGCAGCGCGGCGGGGAAATCGAGCTGAGCTCGCGTTCGCCGCATCTTGCCGGTCAGGCCGGTGTGAAAGGGACCAGCATCGGCACTCGCCCGGCATAATCATCGTAGGCGGGGCCGAGTTCGCCACGCAGGAAGCTCTCCTCGAGCCTTGCCTTGACGACGATGCCGATGATGAGCAGGGCGGTGCCCGCAATGCCCCAGACCGTGCCCTTGGCCGCCATGGTGGCGAGGATGGCGAGCAGCAGTCCGGTGTAGATCGGGTGGCGGACGAGGCCGTAAGGACCGGTGTCGACGACATGGTGATCGGCCTTGGCGGTGACCGTGCCCGACCAGAGCCTGCCGAGATGCAGCCGCGCCCACCAGGCGAAGCCGATGCCGACGGCAATCAGGGCAACGCAAATCCAGGCTTCGGCAAGATCAGGCATCCAAAGCCTGAGCCGACCCTCATAGCCGTGCGCGGGAATGAACAGCAGCCCCGCGCCGACCAGCCACAGGGCCCGATAGCGAACCTCCGCTTTGAAGCCGGCGCGCTTCTGGGCAGGGTCGGCCCACAAAGCGGCGGCGGCCCAGCTCACCGCCCAGATCAACCAAAGCAACGTGATTGCCGTCACCGGTCGCATGAGAACCTCCGCCGACTGTCTGGACAACACCATGAAGCGGGTGCAGCGCGGCAGCAATGCGGTGGTATCCGGAACCGGCTGCTGTTCCGGTAAGAAGATCGTGATCCCTGCTCAATCACTTGAGCAGCTGAACATCCACTGCACGCCGAACGCATCGACCAGCATGCCGAAGCTGGTTCCCCAAACTTGCCGCGCCAGAGGCACGGTGATGCGGCCGCCTGTGGCCATGCGGGAGAAAAGCTCCCGCATGGCGGCCAGGTCGTCGAACTCCAGCATCATGGCGGAGCCTTTCATCGGCTCCGCATCGTCATTGTCGGAGGCATGGAACAGAACGCCCGGACCTTCGAAGCGTGCATGTAGGATTTTTCCGCGCATGGCTTCGGTTCGCACCGGCATGTCGTTGTCGCCCCAGCGCAGCAGGATTGTTTTCAGGCCAAGGCCGCACTGTTCGTAGAAGGCCAGTGCCGGCTCGCAATTGGTGGTGAAAAACAGCGAAGGGGAGAGGCGCATCCTGTCTTTCCCTATGTCTGGTCAGTGCGCGGCGGCGGTGGCGGCGGCGATGAGCGCGTCTCCGGTATATTGCCTGTCACCGATGCCCCAGCCGCCGTCAGCCGCGTTGACGATGTTGATCCAGGTGTTTTCGGGCCTGTGCTCGAGCACGGAGAGTTCGGCGACAATCCCGGAAGCGGCGTCGATGAAGGCCTTGCGGGCCTCGACCGAGCCAAGGCCGATATTGGGCAATTTCAACTCGACCATGACGACGGGCCGATTGCCGCCGCCAGCATAGATGTGGCGCGCCGGCAGGACGTGGACGGTGCCGCCGACAATGGCGGTGAAGAAGGAATTGCCGGTGGCGCCGGAGGCTTCGATCAGGGCGGCGCTGAGGCGCGGCAGGATCTCGCGTTCTCCGGCCTCTGTCAGTACGCCTTCCGGCGCGGTCACGGTGATGGGCATTCGGTCTCTCCTTGTCCTCGGGCTGCACGGCCTTGCCGGAAGATCGTCTTCCGGCTTGCCATGTTTCGTATCAATTGTTACGTTATGCCTGCTGAGCAAGTCAACAGGTTTCGTATCGATCACTATGGATAATTTAGAAAAGGCCAAGGATTTGGAAAAGGCTAGGGGTGGTCGTCCCCGCGCCTTCGACCCCGACCGGGCATTGGATGCGGCGATGCATCTGTTCTGGGAGCATGGCTATGAGGCGACGTCGCTTGCCATGCTGCGTGAGGCGATGGGGCTGACGCCGCCGCAGATCTACAATGCCTTCACCGACAAGGAGACTTTGTTTCGCAAGGCGCTGACGCGCTACCACGAGACGGAGATCGGCTTTGCGCTGGACGCGCTGAGCGCACAGGTGTCGACGCGGGAGGCGATCCGGCGGTTGCTGCTCGGCGCCGCCGAGGCCTATTCCAGGCCCGGCAAGCCGGGCGGCTGCCTGTTCGTCAGCGGTGCGCTGGCAGCCTCGCCGCAGGCACAAGCCATTGTCGATGAACTCAAGGCCTATCGCAAGGCGAGTGAAGCGGCGATTGCCGACCGGCTGGCCAAGGGCAGGGCGGCGGGCGATCTGCCGGAAGGCCTCTCCGTCGAAGGCTTCGCCAAATATCTCGCCGGTGTCATGAACGGCATGTCGATCCAGGCGCGCGACGGCGCATCGGTCGAAGAGTTGCGCCTTTTGGCCCAAACCGCTCTTGCGGCCTTGCCGGCCGAAGAGCAAAAAAGGCGAGCATGATTCAAGGACAGAACGCCATGCTGGATCTCTTTCCCGAGGCCGAGAAGCAGGTCGACATCATCCCGGCAAAGAAACTTTCCGCCCGCGCGGCAGCGCTCTATGTCGCGCCGGCCGATCATTTCCAGACAAGGCCGGTGGAGGAGTTACGGCTCGGCTTCGACGGCATATCGGGCGATTTTCATGCCGGGCCGACGCGACGCTCGGGCGGGCGCGAACCCTGGTATCCGCGCGGCACCGAAATGCGAAACGAACGGCAGTTGTCGATCGTCGCAGCCGACGAACTGGCCATTGTCGCCGGGCGGATGGGTTTGGCCGAGATCAAGCCGGAATGGATCGGCGCCAATCTGGTGATCGAAGGCGTGCCGAACCTCTCCATGCTGCCGGCCGGCACGCTGCTGTTCTTCAAGGACGGCGTGACCCTCAAGGTCGACGCACAGAATGGACCATGCCGTCTCGCTGGGAGATCGATCGCTGAGAATGCCGGAATGGCCGACATTGAAGCCGGTGCGCTGCTCTTTCCCAAAGTGGCCAAACGGCTGCGTGGTCTCGTCGCCTGGGTCGAGAAGCCGGGCACGATCATGGCCGGCGAAGAGATATCGGCGCGGGTGCCGGAGCAGTGGATCTATCAGGCGTAACTGCGTGCCTGAGGACAGGGGCTACGCCGCCCATTGAGCGGCGTAGCTCACACCGCAAATCGTCAGTCCTTGCGGTTCTTCTTCGCGCCTTGCGCCATGACGGACACGTGGTCCCACTTGTCCCAGGTGGCGAGGCGGTTAGCGTATTCCTGGCGGATCATCGGCAGGCCGCCATCGCCGAAGAACACGCGCAGCGGCGGCTCAGCGGCGTCGACGATGGCCAGCATCGCCGGGCCGGTGGCCTCGGGATCGCCGGCGACCGAATTGGCGCGGCGCTCGGCCATCTTGGCGCGGGCAGGCGCATAGGCCTCGATCGGCTTGGAGACCTTGGCTGAGGCGCCGGACCAGTCGGTGGAGAAGCCACCCGGCTCGACCAGCGTGACATGGATGCCGAATTCCGCGACCTCGATGTTGAGCGACTGGCTGAAGGCTTCCAGCGCCCATTTCGAGGCATGGTAGAGGCCGAGCGAGGCAAAGGCGTTGACGCCGCCGATCGACGAGATCTGGACGATGTGGCCGGAGCGTTGCGCCCGCATGATCGGCAGCACGGCCTGCGTCACCCAGAGCGCGCCAAACACATTGGTTTCGATCTGGTCGCGGGCTTCCTGCTCGCTGACTTCCTCGATGGCGCCGAAATGGCCGTAGCCGGCATTGTTGATGACGACGTCGAGCCGGCCAAAGCGCTCGTGCGCCTCGGCGACAGCGGCATCGACGGCTTGCTTGTCGGTGACGTCGAGCTTTATCGCGGCGATGTTGTCGCCATACTTCTCGACCAGATCGGCGAGCGTGCCGGCGTCACGGGCGGTCGCGGCAACGCGGTCGCCACGCGCCAACGCGGCCTCGGCCAGACGCGGCCAAAACCCTTCGACGATCCGGTGATGAACCAAACCTTGTTTGTCATGATGTGGAGTCCTTGCCCCTGCGGGCGCAATTCTGGATGAAAGCGGAGGCTTCTCCGCTTTCGGGCATATACGGCCTATCCCGTGATTTTCCAGAGGCGAGGGGAAATCTTTTTGAACAAGAGGCCCCTTGGTCAGGGATAGTTCACCGGAGACGACCACGCCGGGTCGTCGTGCTTTTGCCAGTAGAGCGCCATCAGCCGGCTGGTGATCGGCCCGACCTTGCCGTCGGCGATCGCCACGCCATCGATCTGCGTCACCGGCATGATGCCGCCGGCGGTGGAAGTGATAAAAACCTCGTCGGCCGCCTTGAGCGCGGCGACGCTGACATCGGCAGCCTTTGCGATGAGCCCTTCCTCGCCACAGAGATCGAAGACGGTGCGCCTTGTGATGCCGGGCAGCACGCCGATGGCCGGTGTCGACAGTCTGCCGTCCTTGACGCAGAAGACGTTGAAGCCGGGCCCTTCGGCGACATTGCCGTTGAAGTCGAGAATGAGCGCGGTCTCGGCGCCGCGGTCATAGGCATCGTAAAGGCCGCGCACCAGATCGAGCCAGTGGTAGTTCTTGATTGCCGGATCGATCGAAGCAGGCGGGATGCGTACCTTGTCGCTGATGGCGACAAGCAGGCCGCGCTGCAACTGCTCTGCATTGGCGACCGAGCCGAACGGCACGGCGAAGGCCATGAAGCGGTTGATCGCCTGGCGTGGATCGCGGCTGAAGGTCGGCGAAGCGCCGCGCGTGCACAGCATTTCGACATAGGCGGCGCGATGGCCCGAAAGTGCTGCGCAATTGTGCAGGATTTCGGTCACGCCATCCCTGTCGAAGGGGATCGTCATGCGCAGCTTTTCCAGCCCGCCGAAGAATCGGTCGAGATGCAAATCGAGGCGGAAGAAGCGGCCGTTCCAGACATGCACCGTGTCATAGGTGGCATCGGAATGCAGGAACCCCCAATCCAGCACCGACACCTTGGCTTGCGACATCGGCAGGTACTGGCCATCGAGGAAGGCGATGCCGTCGGGATAGGCATGCGGGTCGATATGGCGATCGCTCGCCGCTGGCAGCGGCTTCGAACCCTGTGTTGCCGTCGTCTGGTCCATCGGGGCCTCCTCGCGCAGGGCGGGTCATCAGCCTATCGACCCCGGACAGGAGGCATAGAGCCAACCGTCCGACGCTGTTCGTCCTCCATGACGATGTAGCCGATACATTGGATTGGAGTTGCCTTATAATCCGATGGGGCAGAATGGGAGGGGGATATGGGCAGGTTTTGGGCCGTCATGGCGGCCATGATGATTTTTGCCGCCGTGGGCGAAGCCAATGCGCAATGCACGAAAGAAGGCGACGACCTCTGCCAAAACGGCCAGACCTATCGCTGCGAGAAGACCGGCAGCGAATTGACGCCGATCTTCCAGAACGTGCCTTGCGCGGTGAACGTGCCGGCGCAAACATTTACCGGCACCTGGGTCGGCAGCGGCCACCAGAGCCCGGCCGGTGACGCCGGCGCCGACTGGTCGATCGCCATGACGATCAGGGATGACGGCGCATCGATCGACTATCCCTCGCTCGGCTGCGGCGGGTCGCTGTCGCAGACGTCGAGGGACGACACGTCGGCGGAATTCCATGAGAGCATCACCTACGGCCAGGACAAGTGCATCGATGGCGGCGACATCACCGTCCGGTTTTTCAAGGGAAACCTGTCCTGGACCTGGGTCGGCCAGGCCGACGGTCAGCCCTACAATGCGATCGCCGTGCTGACGCGGCAGTAACGCCTCATTCCTCTTCGTCGTCAGCGTCGAGCAGGCGTGTCGCGCGCCAGCGGGTGAGCACGACGTTGGTCTGCTCGATAACGAAGAAACGCGCCGAGTCGCGGTCATATCCCTCGGCGAGCAGCTTTTCGTAGTCGGTGTGCATATGACGGATATGGGCAATGGTCGCCAGCCATACCGCGATCGTCGGCGGCAAGGTCTTCATATGCAGCGAGCCGGCGTCAGTGCGGATCTTTTCCATGTCGGCATAGGGCGCCAGCGGCAGCAGGGCTGTCAGCGCCTTGGCGATGGCGCGGCGGCGGCCGGTCGGCGCTGTCATCGTTCCTCGCGCCCCTCAACGGCCGCCTCGGCAATGGCGTCGGTCGAGGCGAAGTAGGGCTTGATGTCGATGACCGGCGTGCCGTCGAGCACGTCGATAGCGTCTAGATCGATGCGTCCGGTGCCGATGTCCAGCCCGACGAGCCTCGCCACATGCAGGCCGACCGGGTTCGGCCGGGCAGGGGAGCGCAGGCCGAATACGCCTTTCGCTTCAGCCGCATGGCGGGGTTTCTGCACAATCAGATTCCGCGGTGCGTGATGCAGCCAGGACAGGATGATGACATGGCTGGCGCGCTCCAGGCCGCGCAAGCCGTCCCGGTAGGGCGCGTCGATGGTCAGCACCGCCGGCTGCCCGGTCTCGCGGGCCGTGCGCATGTTTTTCGGGCAGCTCTCCCGTGTCACCCAGGGCGAGGCGATGCGGCCGATGAAGACGACGCCGGCATCCGCCGGCATCGTTGCCGGATCCTGTTGCAGCCTCTGCTCGCCTTCGCGTGCCTCGAACATTTCGCGTGGCCCGCTCATTCTGCCCATCTCTGTGCTGGTGCCTGCCATTGTCCCAAGACCGCACCGCATTTTTGCGCGGCACGCACCGGAAAATCACGCATGCGGCATTTTCTGGTCCGGGAGCGACATAGCGCTTGCAAGGTTTTGAAAATCGACATAAACATATGTTTATATCTTTTTCAAAGTGAATTGCACTGAAACGAGAATACGCTGATGCATGTCTCACTCGACACCATGGTGGACACCTTGAAGGCGGCGGCCGAATCCAGCCGCCTGCGCATATTGGCACTGTTGTCGCGCGGCGACCTCACCGTTTCCGATCTTACCGAAATTCTCGGCCAGTCGCAGCCGCGGGTCTCGCGCCACCTGAAGCTGCTGCTCGAGGCCGGGCTGATCGGCCGCTACCAGGAAGGGTCATGGGCGTTCTTCCGTCTGTCGGATACCGATTCCGCGCGCGACTTCGTCATGGGGCTGGTTTCCAGCATTCGCGGTGCCGACCCGCAGGTCGAGCGCGATCTCGAGCGCCTGGCCTCGGTCAAGCGCAAGCGGCAGGACCGCGCCACCGAGTATTTTTCCGTGAACGCGGCAAGCTGGGATCATATCCGCTCGCTGCACGTGCCGGATCGCGCCGTCGAGGCCGCGATGCTGAAGCTGGTCGGCAAGCGGCCGTTCCAGTCAATGCTCGATCTCGGCACCGGCACCGGGCGGCTGCTTGAAATCTTCTCGCCGCTCTACCGGCGCGGTGTCGGCATCGACATGTCGCGCGAAATGCTGACCGTGGCGCGCGCCAATCTCGACAAGGCCGGCGTTTCCAACGCGCAGGTGCGGCAGGGCGATATCTTCTCGCCACCGGTCGAGCGCGATGCCTTCGATCTCGTCACCATCCACCAGGTGCTGCACTATCTCGACGATCCGGCCCGCGCCATCCACGAGGCGGCGCGGCTTTTGCGCCCGTCGGGCCGGCTGGTCATCGTCGATTTCGCGCCGCACACGCTGGAATTCCTGCGCGATGAGCATGCGCATGTCAGGCTCGGCTTTTCCGACCGGCAGATCGGCGAGTGGTTCGCCGAGGCAGGTCTTGATCTCGAAGATGCCCAGGAATTTGAGCCGCGCGGCGGCAACGAGGCCAGGCTGACGGTAAAACTCTGGCTTGGCCGCGACCGGCGCCTGCTGATCGCCGATCCCGCCAACGACCAGACCAAAGTGAACTCGATAGGGGAAATCGCCTGATGAACCAGTTCCGCTTTTCCCGCCGCCCCGACATTGGCGACAAGATCAAGGTTTCCTTCGAATTCTTCCCGCCCAAGAACGACGAGATGGAGGCTCGGCTGTGGGACACGGTCACAAGGCTGGAGCCGCTGAAGCCGAAATTCGTCTCGGTGACCTATGGCGCCGGCGGTTCGACGCGTGAGCGCACGGCGCGCACCATCGGCCGTATCCTGAAGGAGACCAGCCTGACGCCGGCCGCGCACATGACCTGCGTCGATGCCGCCCGCCATCAGGTCGATGCGGTGATCCAGGAATTCGTCGATATGGGCGTGAAGCGCTTCGTCGCTCTGCGCGGCGATCCGGCCGCCGGCGTCGGCACCGCCTATCGGCCGCATCCGGACGGCTACGCCAATGGCGCCGAACTGGTTGGGGCGTTGAAGGATGCCGGCGATTTCGACATTTCGGTCTCGGCCTATCCGGAGAAGCATCCCGAAAGCCCTGACTTCGCCACCGACATCGACATGCTGAAGCGCAAGGTCGACAATGGCGCGACGCGGGCGATCACCCAGTTCTTCTTCGACAATGATCTCTACGAGCGCTATGTCGAACGCGCGCGCCGCGCCGGCATCTACATTCCGATCGTGCCCGGCATTTTGCCGGTGCATAATTTCACCCAGGTCGCCAATTTCTCGGCGCGTTGCGGCGCGCTGGTGCCGGCATGGCTGGCCGAGCGTTTCGACGGCCTGCAGAACGACCCGCAGACGCATGCGCTGGTGGCATCCGCCGTCGCCGCCGAGCAGGTTCTCGACCTGGTCGAGCGCGGGGTGGGCGATTTCCACTTCTACACGATGAATCGCGCCGACCTCGTCTTCGCCATCTGCCACATGATCGGCATCCGCTCGCACGAGGCCGAAGTAGCGGGTTCAGCAGCGGCCTAAGGTTTAGCCAGAAAAGCAAAAGGCCGGGCAAAAACCCGGCCTTTCGAATTGGTTAGACTACTTGGTGCTGGCTTCCCCGTCTTGGCGGGTTCAGGGAAGGACGCCCATAATGAGGGCGCCGATGAAAGCAAACGCAGCACAAATCATCAATGCGTTGATTGGCCTCGTAAGTCCCATGACATAGCCTCCTCTTAAAGAGCTATGCCTAGGAGTCTAGGTTCATTTGTGCCACAGGCAAGCGGAAAATGTGCTGCATTGCGACGTAAATGCTAGAATTGCGACCCCGGTTTTGCCGTTAGCCGTTGAAACTCTTTGGCAAAAACCGGCTTTAGACCTGTGAATAAAATATGGCGGCGGCGTGTCGTTCTTGTGTCATGGCAGCGCTACCACCGCGAAAGTCGACTTCGACTTTCGCGCCAATCGGAGGATCCGATCAAAGTGGCTGGAGCGCGTCCAATTGGACGCGCGGCGCGCTACCGTCTTCCAAGGACACGTCCGTCGATTGTGAGAAGGCCGAGTCCAATCAGCACCACGCCGCCGATCTCGAACAGTTCCAGCCGCTCGCCGAGGAACAGGAAACCGAGCAGCATGGCGCTGGCCGGCACGATCAGCGTCACCAGGGAGGCGTTGGTGGCGCCGGCCGAGGCGACGAGGTTGAAATAGAGGATATAGGCAAAGGCGGTGGACAGCAGCGCCAACGCCAGCACCGCCGCCCAGACCGGGGGCGAGGCCGAGAACATGCCGGCGGGGCCGTGCGCCAGCAGCACGACCGGAATCATGATGATGGTCGAAGCGGTCAGCTGCCCGGTGGCGATGACGGGTGAGGGCACGCCCTTGAAGCGGCGGGCGACCATCAGCGCGACACCATAGGACAAGGACGCGCCGATCAGCGCGAATTTCGCCCAGGCCGGGCCGCCTAGCCCTGCAAGCAGGCCGGGACCGATCATGACGGCTGTGCCGGCGACGCCGAGCGCTATGCCGGCCAGCTTGTTCCAGGACAGCTTTTCATCCGATGTCAGCGCGTTGGCGAGGATCAATGTCCAGAACGGTGTCGTCGCGTTGAGCACCGAGGCGACACCGGCGCCGAGCTCGGTCTGGCCGGCGAAGATCAGCGAGAACGGGACGACGTTGTTGGTGAAGGCCAGCAGGAAGAACAGGCCGGCACGCGGAAAGGCGAGGCGGAAGGATGGGCCGCGAATGGCCAGATACAGCTGCAGCGCGATTGCCGCGATGGCGACGCGAAACAGCACCAGCACCAGCGGGTGAAGCTCGGCCACCGCAATGCGGGCGAAGAAGAACGAACCGCCCCAGATCGCGCCGAGCAGCAGGAGCTGTCCCCAATCGGTGAGCGTCATCGGTCCGCGCGGTGTTGATGTCGCGGCAATTGCCATGTCTATCGTCCTCCCCCAAGACGGGCCGAAATGCCGACCCGAATGCCAGCCGGTCAGACGCAAGGCATATCCGGTCCAACGACAAGGGCCACCCGAAACCTGATGGCTGGCAAAGGATACCGCCAAAAACTAGAGCCGCTGCGTCAGTGCCGCGAGACACAGAATTGTTTTCATTAGCCGCTAGCTTGGATTAATTGTGCGCAGCCGAGATGAGGATTCGTCCATGCAGCGATTCGAAAATGCCCGCGAGGCGGCACTGGCGCTTCGCCCGGACGATCCGGTCTATTGCTTCCGCCCGCAGGTGTTAATGGCGGATGCCAGGCAATTCATGGGCATGTTCCCCGGCAAGACCGCCTATGCGGTCAAGACCAATGGCGAACCGATCGTGCTGAAGGCGCTGGTCGAGGCCGGCGTCACCGCCTTCGACGTCGCTTCGCCCGGTGAGTTCGCCGCCGTGCGCGCTGTCTCGCCCGATGCCGAGATGCTCTACATGCACCCGGTCAAGGCGCAGTCTGATATCAAGCTGGCGCTGGAGAAATACGGCATCCGCGTCATCTCGCTCGACCATGAGGACGAGATCACCAAGGTGACCCGGGTGGTGCGGGCGCTCGACATCGACCCGGGCACGATCAGCGTGTTCGTGCGGGTGCAGACCAAGGGCCACGCGGCTTACGAGCTGTCGAAGAAATTCGGCGCCGGGCCGGCCTATGCGGTCGAACTCGCCGAGCGGTTGAACCGCACCGGCTACAAGGTCGGGCTCTGCTTTCATGTCGGCAGCCAGATCGAGGATCCCGACACCTATGAGCGGGCGCTGGCCTCGGCCGACTGGGTGCGCAACCGGCTGACCTTCGATATTGCCGGGCTCGATGTCGGCGGCGGCTTTCCGGCTGAATACGGGCACGATCCCAACCGCAAGCAGATCGAGATGCCGTCGCTCGGCCAGATCATGTCGCGGCTTTCCGGCGACCTGAAGGAATACCAGTTCGACCAGATACCCTTGGTGGCCGAGCCGGGCAGGGTGATCGTGGCGCGCTGCCTGTCGCTGATCGTGCGCGTGCTGCTGCGCAAGGGCAAGCGGCTCTACATCAATGACGGCATCTGGGCGTCATTGTCGGATTCATGGACCGGTAAGATCACGCTGCCGGCCCGCTTCATCCCGGATCCCGCGATCAGGACGCGAAATGGCGATGAGGGCAAAATCGTGCCGTTCAAGGTCTGCGGCGCGACCTGCGATTCCGTCGACATCCTGTCCAGGCCATTCTGGCTGCCGGAAACCGTCGACACCGGCGACTGGATCGAGATCGGCCATATCGGTGCCTATTCGCTATCGCTCAGGACCCGATTCAACGGGTTCTATCCCGACACGTTCGTCGAAGTGACGACGCCCTTCGACGAGGGCGACGCGCCGCAGGGATTTGCCAGTTTGGAGACGATGGCGGATTAGGTTTCTTTCCGACCCGGATACGGCACATCATTTTGCGTCGATAAGGCTGGTATCGTAGGTGGTGGCGTCTTACAGCGAACGTCATGCTTCCAAAGCGTTATCGTATTCACTTTTATGAAACCGCTTTTTCCATTGTTGAACTTCGTTGAAGTAGCCGCGATTTTAGTAGATAATTACCTCCAACAGGGGGGTAATTTCTATGATCAGCCTTATCGACCATACCGGGCAACGGATATCGATAGATCCTGTCGCCGTGATAAAAATTCGTTCAGCTCTCTTAGCTGAAGAGCCGAAATCAACAATTTTCGTCGACTACGCAACAAATGGAGTATTTGTTCGTGGAGACTATGATGAAATCTGCAATATCTTTTCTCGTTCTATTCCAATAGCTCAACTTCATGCTCCTACGGGTGCGCAGGTTGCATTGAACGCCAACGGCATTGCCGCGGTTCAGCCAAGTCCAGTTAATGGCGGCGCGCCATTGTACCGAGGCAAATCCGTAGCGGTGGTTGATGATAGGCACTGGAACAATCGCGTGCCTGCGCGGAATATGATCGCGTTGAAAGAGACGGTCGCTGAAGCAACTGCCATTATTGATCAAGCCCGCGTATGACCGGTTGCCTGATCAAGGGGTTTCTACAGCTTTCCTAACAACTCCGGCGTCGGCCAGCCATCCACTGGCAAGCCCAGCCGCATCTGCTCCTTGCGGATGGCTTCGCGGGTGTTGGTGCCCAGAATGCCGTCGACCGTACCGACGTCGTAGCCCCTGGCTTCGAGCTTGGTCTGCAGCGCCTTCATCTGCTCGTTGTTGAGGCCTTGTTCCGGGTTGCGCGGATCAAGCGGCGGCGCGCCGGCGAGCCGGGCGGCGAGGTTGGCCGCGGTCAGCGCGTAGGTGAAGGACTGGTTCCATTCGAGATAGACGTCGAAATTGTCGTAGGTGAGGAAGGCAGGACCCTTGCGGCCCATGGGTAGGGCCAGGCCGGCCTTCAGGCCCTTGTCGACAAGCGGCGAGCCGTCGGGATTGGTGACACCCCACTGCGCCCACTGCGTCAGCGGCAATTTGTTGGTGCGCCCGGTCTGGTCCCAGGGCATCTCGTCGGGCACACGCACTTCCTGGATCCAGGGCTCGTCGCGCTTCCAGCCGCGCGACAGCACCTTGCTGGCCGTGGTCATGATCACGTCGGGCACGCTTTTGCGCAGGTCGACCTTGCCGTCGCCGTCACCGTCGACGCCATGCGTCAGATAATCGGAAGGCAGGATCTGCGTTTGGCCGATCTCGCCGGCCCAGGCGCCAGTGACATCGGCCGGCAGCACGCCGCGATCGATCAGTTCCAGAAGCGGCACCAGTTGCTGGCGGAACAGCTGCGGACGCCGGCAATCATGCGAAAGCGTCACCAGCGCGCTCAGCGTGTGGAAATCGCCCTGCACGGCGCCGAAATCGGTCTCCAGCGCCCAGAAGGCGGTAATGACCGGCGCCTGGACGCCGAACTGCTGGTCGGCACGGGCGAAGATATCGGCGTATTTCTTCATATTCGCCGCACCTTGCTTCAGCCGGTAGGCCGAGATCATGCGGTTGGAAAATTCGACAAAGGTCTGGGTGAAGACGCCCTGGGCGCGGTCGCGCGCCAGCGCCCTCTCGTCAAAAGTGGCATCTTCCAGCGCGTCGAGACCGACTGCGCCGACGCCGGCCGCCTTGGCTTCCGCCGCGACGCCCTGTTTCCAGGTTTCGAAGTCGCCGCCGCATTCCTGCGCCATCGCCGGCAAGGCCGTGGCGCACAGGAATAGCGCCGCGAGGGCTTGGGAACGCAGTCGCATCAGCTTCCTTTCGAAACGAAGAGGGCATTGTCGTGCTTGGCAGGAAACCCAATACCCTGGATTACCGGCGGTTGCACTTTTTGCCGCTGGCTGTGTCGAAAAGCAGGCGGCAGGCCCGGTGTCAACGGTTCTTCTGCCGCAGCCCCTTGTTGAAGGCGGTTCGCTGCCGTTGGCCCCCGTTCAGCGGGAGCTCTCCTGGAGTGATTTGGTCGAGGCGTTGCGGCCGTTGAACCCGGTTCAACGGGAACTCGGCTGGAGTGATTTGGTCGGGGCGTTGCGGCCGTTGAACATGACGTCAGCGCGTGTTCTGCCGCAGCCAGTTATTCCATGCGGCTTCCGAGCCGTTGAAGACGTTGATGTCGGATTTGCCTGTCATGCCGGGAACGATGCCGGTTCCGGTGTACTGCCAGAAAGTGAAGGGGTGGCTGCCATACTTCTCGCGCGGGTGGCCGGCGACGGAACGCAGCCAGTAGGGATAGCCGCGGAAACTCGACAGCTCATTGTCGTCGAAGAAATCGACCGAGGTGTAGATGATCGGCTTCTTGCCGTAATGCCGCTCGACGATCTGGAGGAAGGTGGTCATTTCCGCGCGCACCGTGGCAGGGTCGGGGCGCAGCCTGCAGGTCGGCGATTTGGGGTTCCATTCCATGTCGAGGACCGGCGGCATGGCAGAACGGTCGACGGGAACATTCTGGATGAACCAGCGCGCCTGCTGGGCGGCGGGGGTGCAGAAATAGAAGAAATGATAGGCCGCGCGCGGAACACCGGCGGCTTTCGTGCGCGCCCAGTGCTCGCTGAAATATTCGTCGAAGCGGTCGCCGCCTTCGGTCGCCTTGATGAAGGCGAAGGAAATCCCGCTCGCCTTGGCTGTCGGCCAGTCGACCGAGGTCTGGTATTTGGAGACATCGGTGCCGTGAACGGCATAGTTCCATGGCGCGCCGCTGTCCCATTCATGCGGCTTGGAATCCTCGAAGCGCGGCGCACGCACGGCGACCGTCGTGCTGGACGACGATGGCGACAGCGGCGACAGATCGTCCACCGTCGAGCAGGCGCCAAGCAGCGTCAGCATGAAAAGGGCCGCAAGACGGCGCATCACAACTTCCAAGCCGGAATCAGCCGGTCGCTGATGGGTCTGTGAACTGATGGCCGGTCTGGCCCCTCCGAACGATCGCCCCACGCATCGCTCAGCATATCCTGTGATGGCCGATCATGGTTGATAATCCGTTGATGGCGCTCGACAGGAGCCCCGATTTTGCGGAAGCAATGGCGGCAATTCGATGACATAAGGGTCGGGCAAGAGCCCGGGAGGAAGCAGATGCGGATCATCGTCAAGGTCGTCAAATGGCTGCTTGGCCTGATCGTGCTGGCGGTCGCCGCGCTGTTTGCCTGGCTCTACATCGCGCCGCCCGAACTGATCCGCGTCGGTTCCGGTTATTCGGCGAAGATCGTCTGCTCCAACGTCTTCATCGCTGGGCGCGACCCCAATGAGGTGCTTGCCGTCGACGTGCAGGCGCCCGGCCACCCGCTGCTGCGGCTGATGCGGGTCTCGGTCGACAAGAACAGGGGCACCGTCTCGGCCGGTCTGCTTGGCTTCCTCGGCAAGAGCGAGGCGGTTTCCCGCGACGGGTTGGGCTGCGCCTCGGTTCCCGACGGCGATGTCGGCAAGGCGCGACGCACGGCGGTCCATGCCGAGCCCGCGGCAACCAGTCAGGACACGCTGTGGCCCGAAGGCGAGCGGGTCGACGCTTCGCAGGATCCAGTGCTTGCCAAGCTGCTCGACGATGCGGCGCTGACCGGCACCGGCATGCGCGCAATCGTGGTGGTGAAGAACGGCCGCGTCGTCGCCGAACGCTATGGCGACGGCTTTTCCGCCAAGACGCCGCTGCTTGGCTGGTCGATGACCAAGACGGTGAACGCCGCCATCGTCGGCACGCTGGTCAAGGACGGCAAGATGGCCGTCGACAACAAGGGCCTGTTCGCCCCCTGGAAAGCCGACGGCCGCGCCGCCATCAGCCTTGCCGACATGATGGCGATGTCGAGCGGGCTGGAATTCAACGAGGATTATGGCGACGTCGCCGATGTCACGCGCATGCTCTATCTCGAACCCGACATGGCGGGCTTTGCCGAATCGAAGCCGCTGACCGGCGAAGTCGGCAAGGTGTTTTCCTATTCGAGCGGCACGGCGGTGATGCTGTCGCGCCTCTGGCAGGACGCGATCGGCGACAAGGCCAAGGCGCTGACATGGCCGCGAGGCGCGCTGTTCGAGCCGCTCGGCATGCACAGCGCGGTGCTTGAAACCGACGAGCAGGGCACGTTCGTCGGCTCATCCTATCTCTACGCCACCGCGCATGACTGGGCCCGCTTCGGCCAGTTCCTGCTGCAAGGCGGGGTGTGGAACGGTAACCAGGTCCTGCCGGCCGGCTTCGTCGACTGGATGCGCGAGCCGGCGCCGGCCTCGAAAGTCTACGGTAAGGGCCAGCTGTGGATCGAAGCGCCGGGCGATGAGGAAAAGCCGGGTGCCGGCGTCGCGGCCGGCCTGCCCAAGGACACCTACTGGATGGAAGGGCATGACGGGCAGACGGTCACCATCATTCCTTCGGAGCAGTTGGTGATTGTGCGGCTCGGGCTGACCCCGGCCAAGCTCGGCTACCGGCCGCAGACGATGGTGGGCGCGCTGGTGAAGGCGCTGCATTAGCTACTTGCGCGGCCCGATCACAGCCAGCCAGGCATAACCGCGACAAAACGTGCGGAAACGGAAGCTTGCGCCGGTTCGCCGAGATTCCGATTCCAGAACTTCGCGCAGCGTTTCACGCGGCGAGACATGGAATTTTCTGAGCCAGCCGCGCAGCAGAGTGCGGAACCAGTTGGGCAAGCCTTCCTGCTGGCCGAAATCGACGATGTGTAGCGAGCCGCTAGGGGATAGTGCGGCGAGTGCTGCCGACACCGTCTTTTCCCAACCGGGGATCATAGACAGCGAATAGGAGACGAAGACGCGGTCGAACCGTTCGATGCCGTAGAGAACCTTGGCATCGAAATCGGTGGCATCGCCTCGTGCCAGCGTGACGCGGCTGGACAGGCCTTCGCGGTCGATCGCCTTGCCGGCCGTCTCCAGCATTTCGGCCGAAATATCGAGGCCGAAGAAGCGGGCATCGGGATAGCGGCGTGCGGCGAGGATGATGTTGCGGCCGGTGCCGCAGCCGAGTTCCAGAACGGTGCCGCCGGCCGGCACCTCCAGCCCATCGATGAGCCGGTCGCGGCCGAGAAGATAGTATTTGCGGGTCAGGTCGTAGATGTGGCGCTGCCAGCGGTAGACGCCGTCCATCAGTTCGGCATGGCTGGCCGGCAGCTCCGTCGTGCTCATGCCGCGCGCTTCACATAGAGGTGGAAGCCGCCATAGATGGCCGAGCGGTCGCGGGCCGAGAATTCCCGCGACGCCTCGTCCTGATAATCCCACTGGTCGAGAAGCGAGGTCGAGACGCGGCCTGGCAGCAGGCTCGGCTCGGCGGCGGTGCGGAAGATGACGCGTGCGCCGGCCGAAGCGGTGCGGCTGATTTCCGACCACAGTGCATTGAGCTGGTCGTCGGTCATCCAATCCTGGGCATCGAGCAGGATGAAGCGGTCGACGGTGCCGGCATCCTTGCCGGCCAGGAATTCGATCAGATTGGCATGGTGGATGGCGACGCCGTCGATGTTGCCACGGATGGTGTCGTAGTTCTGCTTTTCGAGATAGGCGGGCAGGGCGGCTTCGCCGGGATTTGGATAGCGGCGGGCGAACGCCTGCCAGGCGAAGTAATTGTTTTCCAAGGGAAAATCGCAGGCGAGTTTTTCCAGCCGGGCCTTGAGCACGCTGGCCATGGTGCCGTCGCCGGAGGTGATCAGCGAATCATACTGCGCCGGCGGAATGCCGAGACCGAAGAGCGACGCCTTGCGCGAGGTCGCCCACTTCAGTAGCGGTTTGTCGAAGACCGGCGCCAGTTCCTCGTTGAAGAAGCGGCGCTGTTCGCCGATATTCCTGGCTTCCATCATGCGGGCTGGGTTGACGCCGAAGAATTTCGCCGTGCGGTGGCCCATGGCGATGAACAGGCCGAGCAGGCCGGTCTGGTAGAAATTGCGGTCGAAAACACCGATGCGCCGGCGGCCGCGCCAGTTGCGGTGCTCCCAATAATGGCGGCTGACCGGATCGAGATGCGGCGCGATGAAACGGTCGTAGGCCTCCGAATTGTGGCTGGTGTCGGCGGCACCGAAGAAGCGGAACAGGTCGCCCTGCGAGGGCAGGCGGCGTACCGCCTCCAGCTTCATGCGGTTCAGCGCGATGTGCGCGGCGTTGAGGTCGACGGCGTCGACCCTTGCCGGCGAGCGGGTGAGGTAGGCCAGGATGTTGCAGCCGCCCGACGCGATTGTGACGATGCGATGGCCCTGGCCAAGCTGCATCGCTTCCATGTCGACATCGGGGTCTTCCCAGATCTGCGGATAGACGAGGCCGGAAAACAAGAAGGCGAACAGCCGCTCGGAAATGCCGGCTTTCGAAAGCGCGCGGTTCTGGTAGACGGCTTTTCCAACTTCCTTGCCGCGGCGAAAAACCAGATCTGCGGAAACGTCCGTCATGACAAAGTGATTCCCATTTGCTTTGTCGCAAGCGGGTAGCGCAGGGTCATGACAGGCCGGTGACAGCCTGTTGACGCGTTCTTTACAGCTTGCCAAATCCGCCCGGCGTCGGCGTCGTCAGGATCACCGCCTCACCGGCGTCGAGCACGGTCTGGTCGCAGGCCTTCAGCATGTCGATCGAACCATCCTTGCGACGGACCTTGGTCGAGCCGACCTCGCCGTCGCCGCCACCGTCCAGCCCCTGCGGCGGGCGGTTGCGGTGCGAGGACAGGATCGCGCACTCCATCTTTTCGAGGAAGCGGATGGTGCGCTTGGTGCCGTCGCCGGCGCCCCATTTGCCCTTGCCGCCGGAGCCTTCGCGGATGTGAAAATCCTCCAACACCACGGGAAAGCGCAGTTCCAGCACTTCCGGATCGGTGAGGCGTGAATTGGTCATATGGGTGTGGACGCCCGAGGTACCGGCAAAGCCGCGGCCGGAGTTCATCTGGCCGGCCGGCGAGCCGGAGCAGATGGTTTCGTAATATTGGTACTGCTTGTTGCCGAAGGTCAGGTTGTTCATCGTTCCCTGCGCATTGGCCATCGCGCCCATGGCGCCGAACAGCGCATTGGTGACGTGCTGCGAGGTCTCGACATTGCCGGCAACGACGGCGGCAGGGTAGGCGGGTTTCAGCATGCAGCCGTCGGGAATGATGATGTTGATCGGCCTGAGGCACCCGGCATTCATCGGGATCATGTCCTCGACCATGACGCGGAAGGCATAGAGGACAGCGGCACGAGCAACGGGCTCCGGCGCATTGAAGTTGTTCTTCATCACCGGTGACGTGCCGGTGAAGTCGACCGTCGCCTCGCGCTTTTGCCGGTCGACCGTGATCTTCACCTTGATCACCTGGCCGGTGTCGGTGGGATATTCATAGGTCGATGTGTCCGGCAGCCGCTCGAGCACGCGGCGCACGCTTTCGGCCGCATTGTCCTGGACATGGCCCATATAGGCCTCGACGACTTCGAGGCCGAAATGCGCGACCATTTTGCGCAGTTCGGCGACGCCCTTTTCGTTGGCGGCGATCTGCGCCTTGAGGTCGGCGACGTTCTGATGCGGGTTGCGGGCCGGATAGCGGTGGTCGGTGAGCAGCGTATGCAGCTCTTTTTCACGGAATTTGCCGTGGTCGACGATGCGGAAATTGTCGAACAGCACGCCTTCCTCGTCAACCGTGGTGGCAAGCGGCGTCATCGAGCCGGGGGCGGTGCCGCCAATATCGGCGTGATGGCCGCGCGAGGCCGCCCAGAACAGGATGTTCTTCTGGGCATCGTCGAAGACCGGCGTCACCACGGTGATATCAGGCAGATGCGTGCCGCCATTATAGGGCGCGTTCAAGGCAAAGACGTCGCCGGGGTGGATGTCGCCGGAGTTCAGCCGGATGATGGTTTCGACCGAGCGGTCCATGGAGCCGAGGTGCACCGGCATGTGCGGCGCGTTGGCGACCAGCGCCCCGGTGTGGTCGAAGACGGCGCAGGAAAAATCCAGCCTTTCCTTGATGTTGACGGAGTAGGCAGTGTTCTGCAGCGTCACGCCCATCTGTTCGGCAATCGACATGAACAGGTTGTTGAAGACTTCCAGCATCACCGGATCGGCTGATGTGCCAAGGGCAGCGGCGCGCGCCTTCCTTGCCGTGCGGCGGATCACGACGTGGTTGAGATTGGTGATTTCTGCCTGCCAGCCCGGCTCGACGACGATGGTCTGGTTGGGCTCGATGATGAGGGCGGGGCCGGCGACCAGATTGGATGGGCGCAGGTTTTCGCGACGATGGATGCCGGCTTCATGCCACCGGCCTTCGGTGTAGATGCGCCGCGTTCCGGAAGCGCCTGCCTCAACCCTCGCAGGGCCGGCGGGCGCATGGGCTTCGGCGCTGCTTTCACCGATTTCCGTGCCCTCGACACCGACCGTCTCGACGATCATCGGCTTGTCGTCATAGACAAAGCCGAATTGCGCCTTGTGGGCGATTTCGAAATCGCGCTTCGCCTGGAAAATCGAGTCGCTTTCAAAATTCACCGGCAGTGTCGTGTCGGTGCCGTCATAGCGGATGTGCAGCACCGGCCTGGTGGCAACCGCGTCCTCGGCGATGCCTTGCGCCGCCAACTCGGCAATGACGGCTTTTCTCAAGATGGTGATGAGGGCGTCGATCTCGGTTCTGGATTCTTCGGCAAGCGGCTTGAGCAGCGCCTGCTGACGCGAGGCAAAGACCGAGGCCAGGCCGATGCCATAGGCCGAAAGCAGGCCGGAGAAGGGATGGATCAGCACCGCCTCCATGCCGAGCGCATCGGCGACCAGGCAGGCGTGCTGGCCCCCGGCGCCGCCAAAGCAGTTGAGCAGATATTCGGTGACGTCATAGCCGCGCTGCACGGAAATCTTCTTGATGGCGTTGGCCATGTTCTCGACGGCGATGGTGACAAAGCCCTCGGCGACCGCCTCCGGCGTCCGGCCATCGCCGATTTCAGCGGCCAGCGCGCTGAATTTCTTGCGCACGGTGCCGACATCGAGCGGTTCGTTCTGGCCGGGGCCAAAAATGGCCGGGAAGAAATCCGGCTGCAGCTTGCCGAGCATGACATTGGCGTCGGTGACGGCGAGCGGCCCGCCGCGCCGGTAGGCGGCGGGGCCGGGATTGGCGCCGGCGGAGTCCGGTCCGGCGCGAAAACGACCTGCCTCGTAATGCAGGACCGAACCGCCGCCGGCGGCAACGGTGTGGATGCGCATCATCGGCGCGCGGACGCGCACGCCTGCGACTTCGGTGTCGAAGGCGCGCTCATACTCGCCATCAAAGTGGGCGACGTCGGTGGAGGTGCCGCCCATATCGAAACCGATGACCTTGTCGAAGCCGGCGAGCTTCGCCGTCTCGACCATGCCGACGACACCACCGGCCGGCCCCGACAGCAGCGCGTCCTTGCCCTGGAACATGTCGGCGGCGGTGAGGCCGCCAGAGGACATCATGAACATGAGGCGAGGGCTTTCCCTCCCCCTCGAGGGGAGGGTGGCGGCAAAGCCGCCGGGTGGGGTCGGAACGACCGGGCTCGGCGTTTTAGCGGTGCCTCCTGAGAGGACCCCCTCTGGCCGCTTCGCGACCATCTCCCCCTCGAGGGGGGAGAGGACGCCGAGCTCCTGTCCAACCCTTTGCACATAGCGCGACAGGATGGGCGAGAGATAGCTATCGACCACGGTGGTATCGCCGCGGCCGACCAGCTTGATCAGCGGCGAGACCTCATGGCTGACCGAGACCTGGGCGAAACCGATCTTGCGGCAGACCTTGGCCACCGCCTTCTCGTGATCGGGGTATTTCCAGGCATGCATGAAGACGATGGCGACGGCGTCGATGCCATCGGCCTTGGCCTGCTCGATCGCCGGTCGGCAAGCGGCGATGTCGAGCAGCCGTTCGACACAGCCGTCCGCGAGCACGCGCTCGTTGATCTCGATGACGCGCTCATAGAGCTGCTCGGGAAGGATGATCTCCTTGGCGAAAATGTCGGGCCGCGCCTGGTAGGCGATCCTGAGCGCATCGCGAAAGCCCTTGGTGATGAGCAGGAGCACGCGGTCGCCCTTGCGCTCCAGCAGCGCATTGGTGGCGACCGTGGTGCCCATCTTGATGTCGCCGATCAGGCTCGATGGGATCGTGGCGCCCGGTTCAAGGCCGAGCAGGTCGCGGATGCCTTGAATGGCGGCATCGGCATAGGCTTCGGGATTCTCCGAAAGCAGTTTGCGCGGATGCAATTCCCCTTGCGGGTCACGGCCGATGACATCGGTGAAGGTGCCGCCGCGATCGATCCAGAAATCCCATTTCGCGGCCATGGCGGTAGTCTCCGGCATTTTCGTTTCAGCTCTCGTTGTTAATGCGCCAGCGCGCCGGCAGCAACGCATCCCGTTGATGTTACATGCGGAAACGCAACGTTACGAAACTCATAGCCGCGTCGCGCATTTCCTCTGTAACCGTTCACTGCAACGTGAGCGTGTGTTGAAGGAGAGATATTATGAAAAAGCTCATTCTAGCTTCCGTGTCCGCCCTTGCCCTGCTGGGCGTCGCAGCCTGCAGCGACAGCGGCACCGACAAGACCACCACGCAGAGCACCAATCCGCCGGCCGCTGAGCAGCCCATGAAGCCTGCGGCCCCGGCTGACAATTCGACCAAGCCTGCCGAGCCGGCTCCGGCAACGCCTGCTCCTGCGCCCGCGCAGTAGTTTGTAAAGCAGTAAGAGTGTCTTGGGAGGAAGGGCCGGCGTCTCGCCGGCCTTTTCTTTGCAAAGGCGACGAGTGGGACCGATAAGGCGCCTCTCGTTCACGGGCCCGACAGCGGCCGTTATTGGCTTGATAGCGGGGACCGGTTGGCTCTATGAAGCGGGCCATGTCGATTTGGGATCGCCTCGGCGAGTTTATCACACGGGTATCATCTTCAGCAACGTCGGGTGTTGCCGACGTCGTCGAGGCCGTGCGCACGGTATTCTCCGGCGATGCCGACCTGCGCCGCCGCGTCGCCTTCTCGGTGGCGATGATCGCGCTTTCGGCCAAGATGGCCAAGGCCGACGGCATCGTCACCCAGGACGAGGTGCGTGCCTTCCAGGAAATATTCGAAGTGCCGCCGAAGGAGACGCGCAACGTGGCGCGCCTTTTCGATCTCGCCCAGCGCGACGTGGCCGGGTTCGAGACCTATGCCGAGCGCATGGCGCAGATGTGCGGTTCCGGGCATTCGAATTGTGTGATGCTGGAAGACATACTCGACGGCCTGTTCCACATCGCCAAGGCCGACGGGGTGGTACATGAGGGCGAAGGCATCTTCCTGCACCGTATCGCCGAGATTTTCCGCATCGACGAGGTGCATTACGAAGCCATCCTGGCCCGGCACGTCAACCTTGGCGCCGGCGACCCCTATGTCGTGCTAGGCATCGAGCGTGGCAAGCCGTTCGACGAGGTCAAGAAGCGGTATCGCAAGCTGGTGTCGGACAATCATCCCGATCGGTTGATCGCGCGCGGCCTGCCGCAGGAATTCATCAAGATCGCGACGACCAGGGTCGCGGCGATCAACGCCGCCTATGAGATGATCGAGCGGGGCCTGCGGCACGCATGAGCGGCTTCCTGCCCGACGAGCCGAGCGCCGAGGTCAGGGTATCACCGAATTTCGGGCCAAGGCGCGACACGCTGAAGCCCGACATGATCGTGCTGCACTATACCGGCATGACCACAGGCGCCGGGGCGGAAGCTTGGCTGTGCGACCCGGCGAGCGAAGTTTCGTCGCATTATCTCGTCCATGAGAATGGCCACATCGTGCAGATGGTGAGGGAAAGCGACCGCGCCTGGCACGCCGGCAAGAGTTCCTGGTTCGGGCGCACCGACATCAATTCCTGTTCGGTCGGCATCGAAATCGTCAATCCGGGCCATTCGCTGGGCTATCCCGGGTTCCCCAGGCGCCAGATCGATGCGGTGGTCGGCCTGTGCAAGGGGATTGCCGGGCGGCATGCGATCCCTGCGAGGCGCGTGCTGGCGCATTCCGACGTGGCGCCGGGGCGCAAGATCGATCCGGGCGAGAAGTTCCCGTGGGCGTCGCTGTTCGAGGCCGGCGTCGGCCATCTCGTGCCGGCCGCTCCCATGAGGCGTGGCGCCGCGCTGAAGCCCGGTGACAGCGGTGCCGATGTCGAAGCTTTGCAGTCGATGCTGGCGCTCTACGGCTATGGTGTCGAGATATCGGGGATTTTCGATCATCAGACACGGATTGTCGTTGAGGCCTTCCAACGCCATTTCCGGCCCCGCCTGGTCGACGGGCTGGCCGACGGCTCGACGATGCGCACGCTGCAAAAATTGCTTGCTTCCATGGGCCGTTGACCCGGGGTCAGCGCGCTGCCCAAGTAATCTTTTTCCTCCGCAGGTTACAAACTGTCACTCAAAGTGACTTGCCCCGCCTTCATTGGCGCCAATTCGGGCTTCAAAGGGCAATTCGTACAGTTTGTCGGACGTCTAGCCCCCCGGGTGTTCCGATATTAATCAAGCAGCGCCGCGCGAAAATCTTCGCGCGGTCCAAACAGAACAGGATCACATGCAGAAATTGACCGTTGTAACGGCAGCTCTTGCTGCCGGCGTAATGACTTTTGCCTTCAACGCGGCCAACGCCGCGCCGTCAAGCCCACGGGCCGATCAGGAGCTCGTCGTGGCGACCGCCAAGGGCAAGGCCATTTCGGCCAAAAGCAGCAGGAGCACGAAGGCAACGGCGAAGCAGGCTTCCGCAAAGGTGGATAAGGCCAGCTGGACCAAGGCGAAGAGATCCGCCGCCAAGAGGCAGACAAAGCGCGGTCGCAAAACCATCGACATGACGACAACGGCATCGATCGGCCTCAGGAATGTCGCGGCGTCGACGGCAGCAGTGGCCAGCAGCGGCCAGTATTCCGCGATCGTCGCCCGCTATGCGGCGAGCTATGGCGTTCCAGTGTCGCTGGCCCAGGCCGTCATCACGATCGAGAGCAACTATCGGCCGAACATGGTCGGCAGCGCCGGCGAGATCGGCCTGATGCAGATCAAGCCGGCGACGGCGCGGATGATGGGCTACAATGGTTCGGCCAAGGGGCTGTTCGATCCTGACACCAACATCAAATACGGCATGAAGTATCTCGCCTTGGCGCAGAACCTTGGTGGTGGCACGACCTGTGGCACGATCCTGAAATACAATGCTGGCCATGCCGCGACGCGGATGAACCCGATCTCGGCCGCCTATTGCAGCAAGGTCAAGGTGCAGATGGCGGCGCTTTGATTGCAAGTTGCGAGAGCCGGCGGACAAGCCGGCTTTTTCATTTGCGTTTTCCTGGCTGAACCCCTTTATACGCCTTGCCAGCTGGCTGGGCGGCCGCACTCGCAAACGCCGAAAGGCCGCGAGTGAGGAAAGTCCGGGCTCCATGGAGACACGGTGCCGGTTAATGGCCGGCGGGGGCGACCCCAGGGAAAGTGCCACAGAAAGCAAACCGCCACGACTTTGTCGGGGTAAGGGTGAAAGGGTGGGGTAAGAGCCCACCGCGCGACTGGCAACAGGAGCGGCACGGTAAACCCCACCGGGAGCAAAACCGAATAGGGGCGGTGCGAGGGGAAACCCTCGAGGGCTGTTTCCGGCTCACCGTCCGGGTAGGTTGCGTGAGGCGTATGGCAACATGCGCCCAAGATGAATGGCCGCCACGTTCTCGTCCCGCAAGGGGCGAGGGCCATACAGAACCCGGCTTACAGGCCAGCTGGCAGTTTCTCCCCGAAGAAAAATCCTTTTAGATCAGCAGGTTGCGCCCTCGGGCGCGCCTGTCGATTCAAGTCTTTTCGGCTGTTTGCCAATAAGGCATCACGTCCAGCGCTTCAGCCTTTGATCCTGTCCAGCGACGTCTCGATCGCTCTCCAAAGCTCTTCCATCGGCTCGCAGCCGACCGACAGACGCACAAAGCCTGGCGGTACCGCATCGCCTCGCTTCGAACGCCGCTCGGCCGAAGTGTGGACGCCGCCGAAGGAGGTTGCGGCCTCGATCAGTTGGCAATTGTTGATGAAATCCTCGGCCTTGTCCTCCGAGGCGAGTTCGAAGGAGATGAGGAAGCCGAAGCGCTCCATCTGGACGCGGGCAAGATTGTGCGACGGGTCGCCATTGAGGCCCGGAAAACGCAGGCCACTGACCGCGCGATGTTCCTTCAGCCGTTGCGCGATGGTTTCGGCCGATGAGCACATGCGGTCGAAGCGCACCTCTAGTGTTTCGAGGCCGCGATGCACCAGCCAGGCTTCGAACGGTCCAGGAATGCCGCCGGCCATTGCGCGCCAATCTGTCACCTTGGTGATGATGTCGGCGTTGCGGCTGGCGACATGGCCGAACAGCACGTCCGAATGGCCGTTGACCGCCTTGGTGTCGGCGGAGACGACGATATCGGCGCCGAAGTCGAGCGGACGCTGGCCGAATGGCGTCATCGTCGTGTTGTCGACGACAAGGATCCCGCTTTGTTCGTGGACAGCCTTGGCGATGGCCGAGATATCGCAGATGTCCAGCCGCGGATTGGACGGGGTTTCCACGAAGACCAGCGAATAGCCTTCGAAGCCGCCGTCGAGGAAAGTCGGCGTCGGCCTGGTGTCGCAGATGATGCCTAGCGGCTTCAGGAAGCGTTCGGCCATCGCGCGCGTGGCGTGATAGCCGTCCGCGGGCAGGAGCACGCGATCGCCCGATTTCAGCAGCGCGAAAAACACCGCGGAAATCGCAGCCATTCCGGAAGGAAAACTCACGCATTGCGCATCTTCCAGATGGCCGAGCACATGTTCCACGGCGCGCCAGGTCGGGTTGTCGTAGCGGCCATATTGATCGACCCCGGTCTCGACGCCCGGCGTGTGAAAGATCGACGCCATGGTCAGCGGCAAGGGGATCGGGTCGCCAGTGGCGAAATCGCGGCTGCGCAAATGGGATAATTCGGCGGCGCGTGACTTTGCCGTCTCGGACATGAGCTCGATCCTTGTTGCTGGGCGGAAGACGTCGCTCGACGCTATGCGCGCGGGTGAACGGCGGCAAGCCAGGTCTTTTGGGCCAGAGGGCTCTAAACGCTTCGTTAGGCTTAATGATCCATAAAGACGAGACGTGCCGTAACGGCTGCTCGGATTGGTCGCGATGCGCGTGTTTGTGAAGCCTATTCCCGTTGACGCCCATAGTGCCCCATGATATCCCATTTCGACATCAAAGCCTTCGTTCCGTGTCAGGGTAAAGCGTACGCCAATCGGGCAGCCGCGGCGGCTGCGCGTTTGCCGTTTTTTGCCCGTGTGGACGAGCTGGCTGTGGGGCAGGGAACGCGCTGCGGCGGCGCGTACGAGACGATGAAGAGGGGTGCGGCGGCGCAAGCGGCTGTAGCGTTTAATGGACCGGTTTCTGTCGAACACGGTGAGCAGGATCGATGCGAAGGGGCGGGTGTCCGTTCCGGCGCATTTCCGCGCCGTCGTGCAGAAGCGCGGCTATTCGGAACTCTACGCGCTGCGGTGCCTGGACCTGCCGGCGATGGATGTCGGCGGGCTCGATCTGCTCGATCGCTACGAACAGCGCATCGCCCAGGAAGATCCCTTCCTGCAGACGGCGGACGACATGTCGTTCTTCTGTCATGGCGATGGAACGTTCCTGAAACTCGACCAGGACGGCCGCATCACGATGACCGATTTCATTCGCGAACATACCGGTATTTCGGCGGAAGCAGCCTTTGTCGGGCGCGGCAATTTCTTTCAGATCTGGGAGCCGGGACGGCTTGCGGCCTATGGGGCGCAGGCGCGGGCCAGGCTGTTGCAGCTTCGGCAGGGGACGAAGCCTGGGGAGCGACCGGAATGATGGTGGGCCACGGCGATGACCTTCCTCACGCTGTAGGTGGGCACGCCGTTGGCGGATCGGTCCGCCACATTCCGGTCCTCCTTGGCGAAGTGCTCGAGGCACTGGCGCCGGCCGAGGGCGACATCATCATCGACGGCACGTTCGGCGCCGGCGGCTACACCAGGGCCATCCTGGCGACCGGGGCTTCCGTTGTGGCCATCGACCGCGATCCCGACGCCATCGCGGCCGGGCGCGATCTGGAAGTGCAATCGTGTGGCAGGCTGAAGCTGGTGCAGGCGCCGTTCTCGACGCTGGATGAGCATGTCGAAAGCGCCGATGGCGTCGTGCTCGACATTGGCGTCTCCTCCATGCAGCTTGACCAGGCCGAACGCGGGTTCTCGTTTCGCAATGATGGGCCGCTCGACATGCGCATGGCGCAGGCGGGCCTGAGCGCCGCCGATGTCGTCAACAGTTTCAAGCCTGGCGACCTTGCCCGCATCTTCGGCTTCCTCGGCGAGGAGCGTCACGCCGGGCGCATCGCCCGCATGATCGAGGCGCGCCGCGAAAATCGGCCGTTCGAGCGCACGCTGGAGCTCGCCGACGCCATCGAGACGCATGTCGGCCGCGCACCGAAGGACAAGATCCATCCGGCCACCCGCGTCTTCCAGGCGCTGCGCATCTTCGTCAATGACGAGCTCGGCGAACTGGCCAAGGCGCTGTTTGCGGCCGAACGCGCACTGAAGCCTGGCGGACGGCTCGCCGTGGTGACGTTCCATTCGCTGGAAGACCGCATCGTCAAGCGCTTCATCGCCGATCGGGCCGACGTTGCCACGGGATCACGTCACCTGCCCGAGGCGCATGCGCGCACCGCAACCTTCCGCAAGGCCGGTGGCGGCGTGACGGCTGATGATGCCGAGGTCGCGGCCAATCCGCGCGCCCGCTCTGCCAGGCTGCGCGCCGCAATCCGCACCGAAGCGCCGGCGCGCGCCGGCGATTTTTCGATTTTCGGCCTTCCAAAGCTTCCCGGCATCAACCTGCCGGGGGAGAGGTAAGCACGTGTTCCGTACCAGCGACATTGTCCTGATCGCCGTCATGGTTTCGGCGGCGGCCCTGACCTACAAGACCAAGCGCGAGGCCGAGGATCAGCTGGCAGCGGTGCAGAAGATCCATACCCAGATACGCTATGAGGAGGAGACGATCGACCTGCTCAAGGCCGACTGGAGCCTACTCACCCAGCCGTCGCGGCTGCAGAAGCTCGCCGAACTCTACAAGTCGCAGCTCGCACTCGAGCCGGTCAGTGCGCGCCAGATCGTCGGCTTGAGCGACCTGCCGGCCAAGGCCCTCGACATCCAGGACATCCTGAAAGGGCGCCAGGACAGCATGGCCGACAATTCCGACAAGGCGCCGTCTGGCGACAAGGATCCCGTCGTGACCGGAGACATCGCCCAATGATCGGCAAACTGCTGAAGCGTCGTGCCAGGACGGCTGAGGACGGATCGATCGTCGTCGAAGGCGCCCGCAAAGCAACCGGCGGCAAGGGCAAGGCGCGCATCGTCATGACGATGGCCGTGTTCTTCGGCATCTTCTCGACCATTTCAGGGCGGCTGGTCTATCTCGGCTTCCAGACGCCTGACCTGTCGGGCGGCCCGCAGAGCCGGATCACCGCCTCGCGGCCCGACATTGTCGACCGCAATGGCGAAGTGCTGGCGACCGACATCAAGACAGCGTCGCTGTTCGCCGAGCCGCGCCGCATCGTCGATGCCGACGAGGCGATCGAGAAGCTGTCGACCGTGCTGCCCGAGATCGATTACGAGCAGACCTACCACAAGCTCAAGAGCGGTGCCGGCTTCGTCTGGCTGCAGCGGCAGCTGACGCCCAAGCAGCAGGCCGACATCATGCAGCTCGGCATTCCCGGTTTCGGCTTCCGCACGGAGAAGCGCCGTTTCTATCCGAGCGGCGAAACCTCGTCCTACATTGTCGGCCTCACCAACATCGACAATCAGGGCATCTCCGGCATGGAGAAATATATCGATGAGCAGGGCCTGAGCGACCTGCAGGCGTCGGGACTGGCGGTGGCCAAGGATCTCAAGCCGGTGAAGCTGTCGATCGATCTGCGCATCCAGCATGTGGTACGCGACGAGATCGCCGCCGGCCTGGAGCGCTACCGCGCGCTGGGCGCCGGCGCTGTCGTGCTCAACGTCAAGACCGGCGAAGTGGTGGCCATGGCCTCGGTGCCGGATTTTGATCCGAACAATCCTTACAATGCACAGGAAAAGGACCGGCTGAACCGGATGTCGGCGGGCCTCTATGAGATGGGCTCGACCTTCAAGAGCTTCACCTCGGCCATGGCGCTCGATTCCGGCAAGGCGACGATGAATAGTCGTTTCGACGCTTCGCATCCAATCCGGGTCGGCCATCAGGCGATTCACGATTTCCACGGCAAGAACCGTGTGCTGTCGCTGCCGGAAGTGTTCCTTTATTCGTCCAACATCGGGTCGGCCAGGGAGGCCGAACTGGTCGGCATCGAGGGGCATCGGGAATTCCTGCATCGCCTTGGCATTCTGGAAAGAATGCAGACCGAACTGCCTGAGGTCGCCCGCCCGACCGAACCGAAGGTCTGGAAACAGGTCAATTCATTCACCATCGCCTTCGGCCACGGCGTGTCGACGACGCCGCTGCAGGCGGCTGTCGGCTGCGCCGCGCTGATGAATGGCGGCTTCCTGATGAACCCGACCTTCCTGGTGCGGACCCAAGAAGAAGCGATGGCCACCGCCAAGAAGGTTGTGAGCGAAAAGACTGTCGAGGGCATGCGCTACCTCTATTCGCTCAACGCCGAGAAGGGCTCGGCCAGAAACGCCAGAGTCCCCGGCTACCGCGTTGGCGGCAAGACCGGAACGGCTGAGAAGGTCATCAATGGCCGCTACTCGAAGGAATTGAATTTCAATACCTTCGTCGCCGCCTTCCCGATGGACGATCCGCAATATCTGGTGTTTACGATTGCCGACGCTCCGCACCCGGAAAAGCCGGGGATGACCGACGTCGCCGCCAACAATGCGGGGGTCATGGCCGGCAATATCATCAGGCGTTCAGCGGCCATGCTTGGCGTGAAGCCAGATTTCAGCCATGAAAATGGTGCAACGCTGGTTTCCTATCAGTGATTCTTGGGGCGCGCCGGCAACTGCGCGCTATTTTATTGCGGTGAACGGAACTCGATGAAGCTAAGAGATCTAACCGGTGTCCTGCCAGTCGAAGGAACAGCTTCCGCCGATCTGGAGGTTACCGGGATTTCGTCCGATTCCCGCCAGGTAAAACCGGGCGTCGTCTTTTTTGCGCTCGCCGGCACCAAGGCGGACGGTGCGGCCTACGCTGCCGACGCGGCCAGGCGTGGCGCGCTGGCGATCGTGACAAGCAAGGGCAGTTCCGTCGCCGGACTGCCGGTTCCGGTGTTGGCGGTCGACGATCCGCGCCTGGCATTGGCGCTGAGCGCTTCCCGCTATTTCGGCAAACAGCCTGAGACCATGGTCGCGGTGACCGGCACCAGCGGCAAGACCTCGGTCGCCGCTTTCACCAGGCAGATCTGGGAGCAGGCGGGCTATGCCGCGGCTTCCATCGGCACCACCGGCGTGGTGGCGCCCGGCCGCAACGAGTATGGCTCGCTGACCACACCTGATCCGGTCGCCCTGCACCAATTGCTGCGGGAATTGGCCGATGCCGGCGTCACCCATGCTTCGATGGAGGCTTCCAGCCACGGGCTCGACCAGCGCCGCCTCGATGGTGTGAAGCTCGCCGCCGGCGGCTTCACCAATCTCGGCCGCGACCATATGGATTACCATCCGACGGTCGAGGATTATCACCGCGCCAAACTGCGCCTGTTCGATACGCTGCTGCCGAAAGGCGCGCCGGCTGTCATCTTCGCCGACGATCCGTGGTCGGCGCCGACGATCCAGGCGGCGAAGGCCGCCGGGCTCGAGGTGCTGACGGTTGGCCGCCATGGCGATTTCCTGACGCTGAAGCGGGTCGAGCACGAGCGCCATCGCCAGCGCGCCGAAGTCGAGGCCGAGGGCGTGCTTTACGAAATCGACCTGCCGCTGGCCGGAGATTTCCAGATTTCGAACGCGCTGGTCTCGGCGGGCCTTGCCATTGCCACGGGAACACCCGTCGCCAAGGCCTTGGCCGCATTGGAAAAATTGAAGGGCGCGCCGGGCCGGCTCGATCTCGTCGGCACCACCGCCAGCGGTGCGCCGGTCTATGTCGACTACGCCCACAAGCCTGATGCGCTGGAGAACGTGCTGGCCTCGGTGAGGCCGTTCACCACCGGCCGCGTGATGGTCGTGTTCGGCTGTGGCGGCGACCGCGACCGGGGAAAGAGGCCGATCATGGGCGAGATCGCGACCCGGCTTGCCGATGTCGTCATCGTCACCGACGACAATCCGCGCTCCGAAGTGCCCGAAACCATCCGCGCCGCCATTATGGCCGCCGCACCTGGCGCCATCGAGATCGGCGACCGGCGCAAGGCGATCCATGAGGCGGTCGGTATGCTTCATGCCGGCGACACGCTGATCGTGGCCGGCAAGGGCCACGAGGAAGGTCAGACGATCGGCTCCGAGACTCTGCATTTTTCCGACCACGAGGAAGTCCGCGCCGCGCTGCGGGAGCGTGCCGCATGAGCCTTCTGTGGACCTCCGAGGCGCTGGTTGCCGCCATGGATGGGCGGCCGCTTGGTCCCATGCCCGACGGCATATCGGGCATTTCGATCGACAGCCGCAGCCTGCAGCCAGGTGACGCGTTCTTCGCCATCAAGGGCGAGGCGATGGACGGTCATGACTTCGCCACCGCGGCCATCAAGGCCGGGGCTGGCGTGCTGGTGGTGGCGGAAGGCAGGCTGCCGTCGCTCGGCCGGCTGACGGCGCCGATCATCGTCGTCGAGGACGTGCTGGCCGCATTGGAAAAGCTCGGTGTCGCCTCGCGGGCTCGCTCCCGGGCCAAAATCATCGCGGTCACCGGTTCGGCCGGCAAGACCACCACCAAGGAGGCGTTGCGGCATGTGCTGTCGGCCGTCGGCAAGGTGCACGCCTCGGCGCAGTCTTTCAACAACCACTGGGGCGTGCCGCTGACACTGGCGCGCATGCCGGATGATTGCGACTATGCCGTGTTCGAGATCGGCATGAACCATCCCGACGAGATCCGGCCGCTGGTGAAGATGGTGCGGCCGCATGTCGCCATCGTCACCATGATCGCGGCGGCGCATCTCGGCTTCTTCCGCAATCTGGACGAGATCGCCAAGGCCAAGGCCGAGATTTTCGAAGGGCTGGAGCCCGAAGGCGCTGCCGTCCTCAACCGCGACGACGCGCGTTTCAAGCTTCTCGACAAGATGGCGCATGCCGCCGGTGTCGAGCATGTCTACGGTTTCGGTGAGAATGCGCGCTCGACCTTCAAACTGGTCAAATGCGAGCTTCACGCGGACCATTCCGACATTGCCGCCAGGATCGGCGGCCATGACATGATCGCCCGCATCGGTGCGCCCGGCCGGCACATGGTGCAGAACGTGCTGGCGGTGCTGGGTGCGGCGCAGCTGGTCGGCGCCGATCTCGACAAGGTGGCATTGGCGCTGGCCGATCTCTCGGCAGAGCGCGGCCGGGGAAAACGCCATGTGCTGCGGCATCCCGGTACTTCGAGCCACCCCAGCGGTCCGATCACGCTAATCGACGAAAGCTACAACGCCAATCCAGCCTCGATGGGTGCCGCCATGGCGCTGCTCAACGCGACGCCGGTGACGGGCGAGGGCCGCCGCATCGCCGTGCTTGGCGACATGCTCGAACTCGGCGATCACTCGGCCAAGCTGCATACCGCCCTTGCCGATCTCATCGTCGGCACCGGCACGCAGACGGTCTTTCTCGGTGGTCCGGAAATGCGGGCGCTGGCGGAAGCGCTGCCGGACGATATCAAGACGGAATACCGCGCCGGCGTCGAGGAACTGAAGCCGGTGCTGCTTGCCGCGCTGAAGCCGGGCGACGTGGTGATGATCAAATCGTCGAAGGGCATCGGTTTTGCAAAGCTGGTCGATGCGCTGCTGGGCAAGTTCCCGGCTCAATCAACAGCCAACAGTCAGACCTAACGTCGGGGGACGAAAGCGCATGTTCACACTGCTGGTCGATTTCGCGGACAAGATCTCTGTCTTCAATGTCTTCCGCTACATCACGTTCCGCACCGGCGGGGCGCTGATCACCTCGGCGCTGATCGTCTTCATTTTCGGGCCGACCATCATCAATTCGCTTCGGCTGCGGCAAGGCAAAGGCCAGCCGATCCGCGCCGACGGACCGCAGACGCATTTCAAGAAGGCCGGCACGCCGACCATGGGCGGACTGATGATCCTGTCGGGCATCATCGGCTCATCTCTTCTATGGGCGAACCTGTCGAGCATCTATGTCTGGGTGGTGCTGCTGGTGACGCTGGGTTTCGGCTCGATCGGCTTCTATGACGACTATCTGAAGGTGACCAAGCAGTCGCATCTCGGCTTCTCCGGCAAGGCGCGGTTGGCGCTTGAATTCGTCATCGCCGGCATCGCCGCCTGGGCGATCATGCACAACGGCCAGGCGCCGTTCTCGTCGTCGCTGACGTTCCCCTTCGCCAAGGAATTCATCATCAATCTCGGCTGGTTCTTTATTCCGTTCTCCTGCTTCGTCATCGTCGGCGCCGGCAATGCCGTCAACCTGACGGACGGCCTCGACGGGCTGGCAATCGTGCCGATCATGATCGCGGCGGCCTCCTTCGGCGTCATCGCCTACCTCTCCGGCAACGCGGTGTTTGCCGAATATCTGCAGATCCATTTCGTTCCCGGCACCGGCGAACTGGCTGTCGTGCTGGGCTCGGTCATCGGCGCGGGCCTCGGCTTCCTCTGGTTCAATGCACCGCCGGCGGCCATCTTCATGGGCGACACCGGTTCGCTGGCCATGGGCGGCCTGATCGGCACGGTCGCGGTCGCCACCAAGCACGAGATCGTGCTGGTCATCGTCGGCGGATTGTTCGTGGTCGAAATCCTCTCGGTCATCATCCAGGTCGGCTACTTCAAGATGACCGGCAAGCGCGTGTTCCTGATGGCACCGATCCACCATCATTTCGAAAAGCTCGGCTGGACCGAAAGCCAGGTGGTGATCCGTTTCTGGATCATCGCTGTCATCCTGGCGCTGGTCGGCCTGTCCACCCTGAAGCTCAGATAGGAAACCTCCTTGATCCCCGCCGCATCCTTCGCAGGCAAGTACGTTTCGCTCTTCGGGCTCGGTGGCTCGGGGATCGCGACCGCGCGGGCGTTGATCGAGGGTGGGGCGGACGTGTTGGCCTGGGACGATAATCCCGACAGCGTCGCCAAGGCTGCCGCCACCGGCATCGCCACAGCCGATCTGCGCGGCGCCGACTGGGCGAAATTCTCGGCCTTCGTGCTGTCGCCTGGTGTGCCGCTGACGCATCCCAAGCCGCACTGGACGGTGGAACTGGCGAAGGGCGCAGGCGTCGAGGTGATCGGCGATATCGAGCTGTTCTGCCGCGAACGGATTTTGCAGGCGCCGACGGCGCCTTTCATCGCCATCACTGGCACCAACGGCAAGTCGACGACGACCGCGCTGACGGCGCATATCCTTAAGGCTTCTGGCCGCGACACCCAGATGGGCGGCAATATCGGCCGTGCGGTGATGACGCTCGATCCGCCGAAGCCCGACCGGCACTATGTCGTCGAATGCTCGTCCTATCAGATCGACCTAGCGCCCTCAATCAACCCGACGGCCGGCATCCTGCTCAATCTGACGCCGGATCATCTCGACCGCCACGGCACCATGCAGCACTACGCTTCGATCAAGGAGCGGCTGGTGGCGGGCAGCGAGACGGCGATCATCGGCATCGACGATTCCTGGTGTGCGCAGATCGCCGAGCGGCTGGAGCGGGCAGGGCGGCAGGTTATCCGCATTTCCAAGCGCCTACCGCTGACCGACGGCTATTTCGCCGACGGCACCAACCTGATGGAGGCCGTGCATGGCCGCTACAGCAAGGTCGCCTTCCTTGAAGGCATCGGCTCGCTGCGCGGCCAGCACAATGCGCAGAACGCGCTTGCCGCGGTCGCCGCTTGCCTGAAAGTCGGGCTCGACCTCGGCGAAATCCAGTCCGGGCTCGAAAGCTTCCCGGGTCTCGCCCACCGCATGGAACAGGTCGGCCGCAAGGACCATGTGCTGTTCGTCAACGATTCCAAGGCGACCAATGCCGATGCGGCAGCGCCCGCTTTGTCGAGCTTTCCGCGTATCTACTGGATCGCCGGCGGCCTGCCCAAGGAAGGCGGCATCGAGCCGTTGCGCGGCTTCTTCCCGCGCATCGCCAAGGCCTATCTGATCGGCGAGGCGGCGCCTGCCTTTTCGGCGACGCTGGGCGAGGCGGTGCCTTACGAGATATCGGGCACGCTGGCCGCTGCGGTCGAGCATGCCGCGCATGATGCGGCCAAGGACGACAGCGGCGAGGTGGTGGTGCTGTTGTCCCCGGCCTGCGCCAGTTTCGACCAGTTCAAGAATTTCGAAGTTCGCGGCGAAGCCTTCAGGCAAGCTGCGAGCGCTATAGATGGCGTCAAACCCATCGGAGGGGCACGATAATGCAGAGCCGTCTCGATAAAAGTCCTGTCGCAACCTGGTGGTGGACGATCGATCGCTGGTTCCTGGCGGCGTTCCTGTCGCTGATGGGCCTCGGCATCGTGCTGTCCTTCGCCGCCAGCCCGGCGGTGGCCGAACGCATCGGCCTCGACAGTTTCCACTTCGCGACAAGGCAGATCATCTTCACCGTACCGGCGCTCGGCGTGATGCTGGCCGTGTCCTTTCTCGATTCCAGGCAGATCCGGCGGATGTCGCTGATCATGCTGTGCCTGATGCTGGTGCTGATGGTGGCGGTGCTCTACATCGGCGTCGAGGTAAAGGGCGCGCGGCGCTGGGTCTCGCTCGCCGGCCTGTCGATCCAGCCGTCCGAGTTTCTGAAGCCTGCCTTCGTCATCATGTGCGCCTGGCTGTTCGCCGAGCACAAGCGCCAGCCCGACATTCCAGGCAATCTGTTCGCCATGCTGCTGCTGGTGCTGGTCGTGTCGCTGCTGGTGGCGCAGCCGGACCTCGGCCAGACCATGCTGACGACCGGCACCTGGGGCATCATGTTCTTCATGGCCGGGCTGCCCTGGCTGTGGATCATCGTGCTGGGTGCCGCCGGCGTCGGCGGCGTCTTTGCCGCCTATACGGTGTTTCCGCACGTGGCCTTGCGCATCGACAAATTCCTCACCGGCGAAGGCGACACGTTCCAGGTCGACATGGGACGCGACGCGCTGATCAATGGCGGCTGGTTCGGCGTCGGACCGGGCGAAGGGACCGTCAAGCGGGTCATCCCCGACAGCCATGCCGACTTCGTCTTCTCGGTCGCGGGCGAGGAGTTCGGGCTGATCATGTGCTTCTTCATCATGTCGATCTTCGCCTTCATCGTGCTGCGCGGCCTCAACACGGCGCTCAAGGAACATGACGACTTCACCCGCTATGCGGTCGGCGGCCTCGTCACCGTGTTCGGCCTGCAGGCGGTCATCAACATGTGCGTCAACCTGCAACTGGTGCCGGCCAAGGGCATGACGCTGCCCTTCATCTCCTATGGCGGCTCCTCGCAGATCGCCATCGCCATTTCGATGGGCATGGTGCTGGCGCTGACACGCAAGCGCCCGGAAAAGCGCAAGCAGATGGGCTTTACCCTGCCGCAGCGCGCCATGCCGGCGGAGTGACATGGCGAGGGGTGTCATCCTTCTCGCGGCGGGCGGAACCGGCGGACATCTGTTTCCGGCCGAGGCGCTGGCGCATGAGCTGATCGAGCGCGGCTGGTCGGTGCAACTGGCAACCGACGACCGCGCCGAGCGGTTTGCCGGCCACTTCCCGGCTGCCGCCATCCATCCGATCCAGTCGGCGACGATGGGTTCGAAAAATCCCATCGCCGTGCTTGGCGCCTTCTGGAAAATCTGGCGCGGCGTGCGCCAGGCCTCGGCCATTATCGGCCGGATCAAGCCGGATGCGGTGGTCGGCTTTGGTGGCTACCCGACCCTGCCGCCGCTCTATGCGGCGACACGGCGCAAGGTGCCGACGCTGATCCATGAGCAGAACGCGGTGATGGGGCGCGCCAACCGGGCGCTGGCCGGCCGTGTGGATGCCATCGCCGGCGGCTTCCTGCCGCAGGATACGAGTGCCATCGGTGAAAAGACGGTGACGACAGGCAATCCGGTCCGGCCGGCGGTGCTGGAGGCGGCCAAGACGCCTTACGCGGCCTCGACCGGGGAGCAGCCTTTCCGCCTGTTGGTGTTCGGTGGCAGCCAGGGCGCCCAGTTCTTTTCCGATGCCATGCCGGGGGCCATCGGGCTGCTTTCCGATGCGCAGCGCAAGCGGCTGGTCATTACCCAACAAGCTCGCGCGGATGACGTGGCGCGAGTGAAGGCGGCCTATGCCGCCCTTGGTGTCGCCGTCGAGGTCTCGCCCTTCTTTACCGACATGGCGGCGCGCATCGCCGCGGCGCATCTGGTGATCTCGCGCTCCGGCGCCTCGACCGTGTCAGAGATCGCCGTCATCGGCCGGCCGGCGCTGCTGGTGCCCTATCCCTATGCGCTTGATCACGACCAGGCGGCGAATGCGGCAGCCCTTGCCGCTGCCGGTGGCGGCGAGGTGCACCCGCAATCGACGCTGTCGCCCGAGCGCATCGCAGCCCTCATTGGCGGGCTGATGGACAATCCCGAGCGGCTGGCGGCGATGGCGGCGGGCGCTAAATCGGCCGGCAGGCCGGACGCGGCACGGTTGCTCGCCGATCTCACAGAGGCTATTGCGTCCAGAAAAACCGTTACGGATTTCAGGAAGGGGACGCACCCATGAAGATGCCGCAGACCATCGGCCTTGTGCATTTCATCGGCATTGGCGGCATCGGCATGAGCGGCATCGCCGAAGTGCTGCACAATCTCGGCTACAAGGTGCAAGGGTCCGACCAGGCCGACAGCGCCAATGTGCAGCGGTTGCGCGACAAAGGCATCGAATGCTTCGTCGGCCACAAGGCCGAAAACCTTGGCGATGCCGAGGTGGTGGTCGTCTCGACGGCGATCAAGAAGACCAATCCGGAGTTGAAGGCCGCGCGCGAAAAACTGCTGCCGATAGTGCGCCGTGCCGAGATGCTGGCCGAATTGATGCGCTTCCGCCAGGCCGTCGCCATCGGCGGCACGCATGGCAAGACGACGACGACCTCGATGGTGGCGACCTTGTTGGAAGCCGGCGGGCTCGACCCGACCGTCATCAATGGCGGCATCATCAACGCCTATGGCACCAATGCGCGCATGGGCGACGGCGAGTGGATGGTGGTCGAGGCCGACGAGAGCGACGGCACCTTCCTCAAGCTGCCCGCAGAGATCGCGGTCGTCACCAACATCGATCCCGAGCATCTCGATCACTATGGCAGCTTCGACAAGGTGCGCGAGGCGTTCCGCCAGTTCGTCGAGAACGTGCCGTTCTACGGTTTTGGCGTGATGTGCACCGACCACCCCGAGGTGCAGGCGCTGGTCGGCCGCATCGAGGACCGTCGCGTCATCACCTATGGTGAGAACGCGCAGGCCGATGTGCGCTTCACCAATCACCGCATGGCCGGCGCCACGTCCGAGTTCGACGTGGTGATCCGCGACCGCAAGACCGGCAGCCAAAAGACGATTTCGGACCTGCGCCTGCCGATGCCTGGCCGTCACAATGTCTCCAACGCAACGGCGGCGATCGCCGTCGCGCATGAGCTTGGCCTGTCCGCCGAGGCGATCAAGAAGGGCCTGTCGTCCTTCGCCGGCGTCAAGCGCCGCTTCACCCATACCGGGTCGTGGAACGGCGTCGATGTGTTCGACGATTATGGCCACCATCCGGTCGAGATATCGGCAGTGCTGAAGGCGGCGCGCAGCGCCACCAAGGGCCGCGTCATCGCCATTGCCCAACCCCACCGCTTCACCCGGCTGCACGATCTGTTCAACGAGTTCTCCGCCTGCTTCAACGATGCCGACACGGTGATGGTCGCGCCGGTCTACGCTGCCGGCGAAGATCCGATCGACGGCGTTACGTCAGACGAACTGGTGTCGCGCATCCGTGCCGGCGGCCACCGCGACGCCCGCTATATAGAGGGCCCGGCGGCGATTGCGCCTGTTATTCGCGACCTGGCCAAGCCGGGCGACTTCGTCGTCTTCCTTGGCGCCGGCAATATCACCCAATGGGCCTATGCTCTGCCCAAGGAGCTTGCCGCCTCATGATGCACGGCCAGGCCCTGATCGACAAACTCGGCGATCGGCTTGCCGGCCTGCGCGGCCGGCTCACGCCGAATGCCGAGATGGACAAGATCACCTGGTTCCGCGCCGGTGGCCTGGCCGAGGCGCTGTTCCAGCCGGCGGACGAGGAGGACCTTGCAGCCTTCCTGCGCGCGGTTCCCGAAGAGATTCCGCTGACGATCGTCGGCGTCGGCTCGAACCTGCTGGTTCGCGACGGCGGCATTCTGGGCTTCGTCATCCGGCTTTCGGCCAAAGGCTTTGGCGAGGCCGAAATCGTTTCGCCGATCAGGATCAAGGCCGGCGCCGCGACGCCCGACAAGCGCGTGGCGGCCCTGGCGCTGGAAGCAGGCATTGGCGGCTTCCATTTCTACCATGGCATTCCGGGAGCCATTGGCGGTGCGCTCAGGATGAATGCCGGCGCCAACGGTGTCGAGACACGCGAGCGCGTCGTCGAGGTGCGGGCGCTCGACCGCAAGGGCAATGTCCAGACGTTGAGCAATGCCGAGATGGGCTATGCCTATCGCCATTCGGCGGCACCGTCCGGCCTGATCTTCACGTCAGCCGTGTTCGAAGGCTTTGCCGAAGACAAAGCCACAATCAAGGCGGCGATGGATGCCGTGCAGAACCACCGTGAGACCGTGCAGCCGATCCGCGAGAAGACCGGCGGCTCGACCTTCAAGAATCCCGAGGGCACGTCGGCCTGGAAGGAGATCGACAAGGCAGGCTGCCGCGGCCTGATGATCGGTGGCGCGCAGATGTCGCCGATGCACTGCAATTTCATGATCAACACCGGCACCGCGACCGGCTACGACCTCGAATATCTCGGCGAGACGGTGCGCGCGCGCGTGCTGGAGCATTCGGGCATCCGCCTCCATTGGGAGATCAAGCGCATCGGCAATTTCCGGCCCGGCCATGCCGTGCAGGAGTTTCTGGGCCAGCTTCTCTGATCCTGGTAGAAGTTCATGTGATGCATGAACTTCAACACGCTGCCAAAACGCGCAAAACCGTTGCTGCAAAGACTCAGCGAGGCGGTTTTCGTAGCCATTTTCTCACAAAGTGAATCTCTCGGAATCATAAGCACTTGCCAGTGAATCAACTCTCTGATTCTCTGCTCCAAAGCGTTTCCTGATTTGAGTCGTTCGACGCGTTACCCGCGTTTTCCGTCTGGGGGGCAACCTGCCGGGAGACTCGGACTCAATGTTGCGGAAATCTTGGTTTTTTGGTCCGCCGTGAGAGGGGATGACGGGGAATGAAAAGCAAGCATGTGGCCGTCCTGCTGGGAGGTTTTTCGTCCGAGCGGCCCGTGTCCCTGTCTTCTGGAAAGGCTTGCGCCGATGCGCTCGAGCAGGAAGGCTACCAGGTCACTCGCGTCGATGTTGGCCGCGATGTCGGCTCCGTGCTTGCCGAGCTCAAGCCTGATGTTGCCTTCAATGCGCTGCACGGCCCCTTTGGCGAGGACGGCACCATTCAGGGTATCCTCGAATATCTCGGCATTCCCTACACCCATTCCGGCGTGCTCGCCTCGGCGCTCGCCATGAACAAGGAGCAGGCGAAGAAGATCGTCAAATCGGTCGGTGTTCCCGTCGCCGAATCGAAGGTCACCAATCGCTTCGCCATCCAGAACAAGCACCCGATGAAGCCGCCCTATGTGGTCAAGCCGGTCAATGAGGGGTCCAGCTTTGGTGTCGTCATCGTGTCGGAGGGGCAGTCGCATCCGCCCCAGGTCGTTGGGTCGTCGGAGTGGAAATATGGCGATACCGTCATGGTCGAGCGCTACATCCACGGGCGCGAGCTGACCTGCGCCGTCATGGGCGATGTGGCGCTCGGCGTCTGCGAGATCATCCCGACGGGCCATTCCTTCTACGATTACGATTCAAAATATGTCGCGGGCGGATCAAAACACGAATGCCCCGCAAAAGTTTCACCGAATATTTACCAAAAAATACAGACACTGGCGCTCAAGGCTCACCAAGCTGTCGGCTGTCGGGGCGTTTCCCGGTCGGACTTCCGTTATGACGATCGTCACTCCGAAAATGGCGAGGTTGTATGGCTCGAGGTCAACACTCAGCCGGGTATGACGCCGACGTCTTTGGTGCCTGAAATCGCTGCCCAGGCGGGGCATTCGTTTGGTGAATTGTTGAGTTGGATGGTGGAGGACGCTTCGTGTCTGCGTTGAAATGGGGACAGGGCAAGGGGAAGGGCGCGGCCGTGCCGTCGCTGTTCGGCCTGCCATTGTCGTTTGACCATTTCGTGCTGCCGCGCGTGCTTCGTCGCCCGGTGCGCATCCTGGCGCGCCTGGGCGATGGCGACTTCGAGGCGCCACGCTTCTCCGTCACGATCATGTCGGCCGTGCTGCTCGCTTCGAGCGGCGCCTATGGCGCCTATCTCGGCGGCCATGCCGACGGCATCATCCAGAGCATCACGGCCCGGACCGGCTTTGCCGTCGATCAGGTCAAGGTGGTCGGCAACCGCCAGACCTCCGAGATCGATATTCTCGACAGGCTCGAGCTTGACGGCTGGACCTCGTTGATCGGCTTCGATGCCGAGGCCGCGCGTGAGCGCATTTCCAGCCTGCCCTGGATCGAGGTCGCGGCGGTGCGCAAGGTCTATCCGCACACGCTGGAAGTGCGTGTCGAGGAGCGCGATGCCTTCGCGCTCTGGCAGCAGGGCAATGATCTCTCGGTCATCGAAAAGGATGGCGCCATCATCGCGCCTTTCTCGGGCGGCAAGCAGGTGCTGTTGCCGCTGCTGATCGGCGACGGTGCGCCGGCCAAGGCGCCGGACTTCCTGGCCAAGATCGAAAAATATCCCGATCTGGCGAGCCGGGTCAAAGGCTATATCCGCGTTGGCGATCGGCGCTGGGACCTGAAGCTGGACAACGGCATCACCGTCAAGCTGCCTGAGGACGATGAGGACCAGGCACTCGCCGAACTCGTCAAGATGGACAAGGACAAAGGGCTTCTGTCGCGCGACATCGCTGCTGTCGACATGCGCCTCACTGACCGGCTGGTCGTGGAGTTGACGCCCGAAGCGGCGACGCAGCGCGAGGCCGCGCTCAACGAGAAGCCGAAGACCCTCAAGCGCAAGTCGGAGACGAAGATATGAGCTGGCTTGGCGGTTCAGGCGATGCCTCGTCGCGCCGGTCCGGCACTCTGACGGTGCTGGATGTTGGCTCGAACAAGGTCTGCTGCATGGTGGCCAAGCTCAAGCCGAACGATGACGGCAAGCTCTTGCGCGGCCGCTCGCACCGGATCCAGGTGATCGGCATCGGCCATCAGAAATCGCAAGGCGTGAAGTCGGGCGTGGTCGTCGATCTCGACCGCGCCGAGCATGCCATCCGCCTGTCTGTCGACGCCGCCGAGCGCATGGCGGGGCTGACGGTCGATTCGCTGATCGTCAACATGACCGCCGGCCGGCTGAAGAGCGAAAGCTTCTCGGCGACCATCAATCTTGGCGGCCACGAGGCCGACGAGGCCGACATCAAGCGGGTGCTCGGCGCCGGCGCCAAGCAGGCGCTCAGGGCCGAGCGCGAGGTGATCCATTCGCTGCCCGTCGGCTTCTCGCTCGATGCCGAACGCGGCGTGCGCGATCCGCGCGGCATGGTCGGCGACGCGCTTGGTGTCGACATGCATGTGCTGACCGGTGACGCAGCGCCCATGCGCAATCTGGAACTCTCCATCAACCGCTCGCATCTCTCGGTCGAGCGCATGGTGGCGACGCCCTACGCCAGCGGGCTGGCGGCGCTTGTCGACGATGAGCTGGAGCTGGGTGCTGCCTGCATCGATATGGGCGGCGGCACGACGACCATTTCGGTGTTTTCGGAAGGCAAGTTCGTTCACGGCGACGCCATCGCCATCGGCGGCAACCATGTCACGCTCGATATGGCCAAGGGGCTTTCGACCTCGCTCGACGCCGCCGAGCGGCTCAAGGTGATGCATGGCTCGGCGCTGCCGGGCAGCGCCGATGACCGCGACCTGGTCTCGATCCAGCCGATCGGCGACGATGGCGACGTGCCGCTGCAGATCCCGCGTTCGGTGATGACGCGCATCGTGCGCGCCCGCATCGACGAAACGCTCGAACTCTTGCGCGACCGGCTGAACAAGTCCGGCTACGGCAATGCGGTCGGCAAGCGCGTCGTGCTCACCGGCGGCGCCAGCCAACTGGCCGGCCTGCCGGAAGCGGCACGCCGCATCCTGGGACGCAATGTGCGCATCGGCCGCCCGCTTGGCGTGGCCGGCCTGCCCGAAGCGGCGAAGGGACCGGCCTTCTCGGCCGCCGTAGGGCTTCTGATCTATCCGCAGATGGCGAGCTTCGAGAGCCATCCGGCGAAAGGCATTTCCGGTCTCAGGATGACCGGAACGGGTGGAAAACTGCATCGCATGAGTCAGTGGTTGAGAGACAGTTTCTAATTGACGGGGACAGCCCCATAGGCGGCCGCGGCGGCGAAGCGGCGTGAAAGGCAAAGGACGGAGACAATGACCATCAATCTGCAGAAGCCGGACATCACCGAGCTTAAGCCGCGCATCACCGTGTTCGGTGTCGGCGGCGGCGGCGGCAATGCCGTGAACAACATGATCACCGCCGGTTTGCGCGGTGTCGAGTTCGTGGTGGCCAACACCGACGCGCAGGCGCTGACCATGTCGAAGGCCGCCCGGCTGATCCAGCTCGGCGCGCATGTCACCGAGGGGCTCGGTGCGGGATCGCAGCCGGAAGTCGGCCGCGCGGCGGCTGAAGAGTGCATCGATGAGATCCTCGATCATCTCACCAACACCCATATGTGCTTCGTCACCGCCGGCATGGGCGGAGGCACCGGCACGGGTGCTGCTCCGGTCGTTGCCCGCGCTGCCCGCGAAAAGGGCATCCTCACCGTCGGCGTCGTCACCAAGCCGTTCCACTTCGAAGGCCAGCGCCGCATGAAGACGGCCGACCTGGGCATCGAGGAACTGCAGAAATGCGTCGACACCCTGATCGTCATCCCCAACCAGAACCTGTTCCGGCTGGCCAATGACAAGACCACCTTCGCCGATGCCTTCGCCATGGCCGACCAGGTGCTTTATTCCGGTGTTGCCTGCATCACCGACCTGATGGTCAAGGAAGGCCTGATCAACCTCGACTTCGCCGACGTGCGTTCGGTGATGCGCGAGATGGGCAAGGCGATGATGGGCACCGGTGAAGCGTCGGGCGAGGGCCGTGCGATGGCCGCCGCCGAGGCAGCGATCGCCAACCCGCTGCTCGACGAGACCTCGATGAAGGGCGCCAAGGGCCTGCTGATCTCGATCACCGGCGGCCGCGACCTGACCCTGTTCGAAGTCGACGAAGCGGCGACCCGCATCCGCGAGGAAGTCGACCAGGACGCCAACATCATCCTTGGCGCCACCTTCGACGAGGAGCTCGAAGGCGTCATCCGCGTCTCGGTGGTTGCAACCGGCATCGACAAGTCGGCGGCTGAAATCGCCGCCGCACCGATCTCGATCCGTACCGCTCCGCCGAAGCCGGCCAGCCGGCCGGCCGTGGCCGCCGTGGAAAGCCGCCCGGCACCGGTCATGCAGCCTGTCTATGAGCCGCGCGCCGCCGACCCGGTCGCCGAAGCCATCCAGTTGGCCGAGGCAAACGCCGCGGCCATGGCGCAGGCTCGTCCGGCTCCGATCGCCCATGCCGACGATTTCCGCCCGCAGAGCAAGATCTTCCAGGCGCCCCCGGCACAGCCGCAGCCAATGCCGCAGCCGGTCGTCCAGCAGATGATGCAGCCGGCCCCGCAGCCGCGCGAAATGCTGCGTGAGGTTCAGCAGCCGGTGGCGATGGCGCCGCAGCGCATGCCGCGCGTCGAGGACTTTCCGCCGGTGGTGAAGGCCGAGGTGGATGCCAAGAGCCGTCCGGTCGACCATGAGAACAACAGCGGACCGATGGGCCTCTTGAAGCGCCTGACCAACGGCCTGACCCGCCGCGAAGAGGAGCCTGCACGTTTGCAGCCAGCGCAGCCGCGCGAGCCCAAGCTGCGCCAGGCCGCCCCCGAAGTACGCCGTCTCGCCAGCCAGGACGCCCAGCTCTACGCGCCGCGCCGCGGCCAGTTGGATGACCAGGGCCGCCTGACGCCGCAGACCCGGGCGACTCAGGACGACGATCAGCTGGAGATTCCGGCGTTCCTGCGCCGCCAGGCCAACTGAGCGGTTAACGGACTGTAACATTTGTTAACAGGCAGGCAAGGAATTGCTTGCCTGTTAACGTTTTAAGTGGTGCAAAATCAAAGGGTTATAATATCGAGCTCGCTCCGGCTTGCGGTTACAGAGGGTAAGAAACCGTGATTTGGAGTCTCCCTGCCGGGACACTATCTTCGCTGCCTACCATAGTCGGTGTGCCGGGATTTCGGGGGAAGTGACCCTGCCTGCCGATTTAACAAGAGCCGCGCCCTCGGGCTGGAGAAGCGGACCTAGGCATATCGGGCTTATGGGGATTGTCTTGCACGACTACCAGACGACAGTGAAGGCGCGCGCGTCGCTTACGGGCACCGGCGTTCACAGCGGCAAAGAAGTTTCCATCAGTTTCCTGCCGGCGGATGCCGATACCGGCATCGTGTTCCAGCTTGCCAACGGAGCAGAGCAGGGCCGCGAGTTCCGCGCCCTGGTCGCCGAGGTCGGCGCCACCGATTTGTGCACCATGCTTGGCGATCCAGCGGGCGAACACATCGCCACGGTCGAGCACATCATGGCCGCGCTGTTTGGGCTTGGCATCGACAATGTCCTTATCGAGATCGACGGTTCCGAAGTTCCGATCTTCGATGGCAGCGCCATGGCGTTCGTGGAGGCCATCGATCAGGCGGGCATCGAGACGCTGTCGGTTAAGCGCCGCTACATCAGGGTCATCAAGCCGGTCCGTATCGAGAACGGCGCCTCGTGGGCGGAGTTCAGGCCTTATGACGGTACGCGTTTCGAGGTCGAGATCGATTTCGAAAGCCCGGCGATCGGCCGCCAACTGTTTGCGTCCGACCTCAATGCCGATATTTTCCGCCGTGACATCGCGCGGGCGCGCACCTTCGGCTTCATGAAGGATGTCGAGCGGCTGTGGGCCGCCGGCTATGCGCTTGGATCCTCGCTCGAAAATTCGCTGGTGATCGGTGACGACAACCGCGTCATCAATATGGGCGGCCTGCGTTATCCCAACGAATTCGTGCGCCACAAGACGCTGGACGCCATGGGCGACCTGGCGCTGGCCGGAGCCCGCTTCATCGGCTGCTTCCGCTCCTATCGCGGTGGCCACAGGATGAACGCCGCGGCGTTGCGGCGCCTGCTGTCGGACCGCACGGCGTTCGAAATCGTCGAGACGACACGCCGCGAGCGTGGCCGCGCCGCCGAGATGAGCGCCATCAATGCGCCGCTCTACGCGCCCTGGATGCTCTGATTCCTTAACGTTTTTCGGATTCCATGCGGGATGGCAGGTGTGGCATCAATGCACCACCGTCCAGCGAAATTGCATGGATTCTCCGGCTCTGTCCGACCGCCACAAAAATGTGCGATTGGCTAGACATAGCGTTGCCGGGCAAGGTGGTTATGGTTTATGGCTGCTGCCGTCGATTAGTGCATGTCGCTCAAAAGTGGGGACCAGTTTTGGGACAACAGCATGCAAGAGGCATTAAAATAACGCCGAAAGGGCGCAATCCAATCATGTTCTTCACGCGAGCCGGTCAATCGAAGGCGCCCCAGCGGTCTGTTATCCTGGCGCTTTCGCTGGTTGTTCCATCGCTCTTTCTGTCGGCTTGCATGTCGTCGCCGGAGAAAGACATCGACCTGTCGAAATATGTCGACCAGACCGAGCCGGCCGACGTTCTCTACAATGAGGGCCTCGCCAATCTGAATGCCGGCCGCCTGGACGAGGCGAGCAAGAAGTTCGACGCCGTCGACCGCCAGCATCCCTATTCGGAATGGGCCCGCAAGTCGATGGTGATGGGCGCGTTCGCCGACTATCGAAAGGGCAGCTACGACGATGCGATCTCGTCGGCCAAGCGCTATCTGGCGCTTTACCCGTCCACCGATGACGCGCCCTACGCGCAGTACATCATCGGCCTGAGCTACTATCGCCAGATCAAGGATGTGACGCAGGATCAGAAGGAAGCACGCCAGACCGTGCAGACGATGCAGGATCTGGTGACGCGCTGGCCGACGTCGGAATATGTCGACGACGCCAAGGAGAAGATCCGCTTCGCCAACGACCAGCTCGCCGGCAAGGAAATGCAGATCGGCCGCTATTATCTGGAGCGCCGCGAGTACATCGCCGCCGTCAAGCGTTTCCGCAACGTGGTGGAGAACTATTCCAACACGCGCCATGTCGAGGAAGCTCTGGCCCGCCTCACCGAAAGCTATTACGCGCTGGGGCTGACCTCGGAGGCCCAGACGGCCGCCGCGGTGCTCGGCACCAACTATCCTGACAGCCCGTGGTACAAGGATTCTTACAAGCTCTTGCAGAGCAACGGGCTTTCGCCGCGTGAGAATGCCGGATCGTGGATATCCAAGGCCGGGAAGCTGATCACCGGCGCCTGATCCCCAAAGCGCGTCGCAGCGACGCGCTTTTTCGGATTGATCCGATGCTGAAACAAAAAGATAGTGCGGCGCTGCGACTCCGATTGGTCGCGTGCCGCTCCACAGCGGTTCAGTGGTTTGATTGAAGCGCTGAACCGTTCTATCTCTTGTTGACGCAATTCCTGTGGGAAAACCGTTCACACTTTTCCTGGAATTGCTCTGGCTTTTTGTTCTACGCAATTCCTGTGGGAAAATCGTTACGCACTTTTCCTGGAATTGCTTGAGGTCCGGGTTCTGATGCTTTCCAGACTGTCGATCCGCGATATCGTCCTGATCGAGAAGCTGGATATCGACTTCCAGCCTGGCCTTTCCGTGCTGACCGGCGAAACCGGCGCCGGCAAATCCATCCTGCTCGATGCCCTGTCGCTGGCGCTCGGCGCGCGCGGTGACGCCTCTTTGGTGCGCCATGGCGCGGCACAGGGCCAGGTCATTGCCGTGTTCGATGTGCCGCGCAACCATCCGGTTCGCGCGCTGCTTGTTGAAAATGCCATCGAGGATGACGGCGACATCATCCTGCGCCGCGTGCAGACGGCGGACGGCCGCACCCGCGTCTTCGTCAACGACCAGCCGTCCAGCGTCACCCTGATGCGCGATGTCGGCCGCGCGCTGGTCGAAATACACGGCCAGCACGATGAGCGCGCCCTGGTCGATCCCGGCGCCCACCGCGACGTGCTCGACGCCTTTGGTGGCCATCTCGGCGCCGTTCGCTCGACCGGCGAGGCCTGGCGGCACTGGCGCGGCTGCGAGCAGGAGCTTACCCGCCATCGCGCCAAAGTGGCGGCCGCCGCGCGCGAGGCCGACTATCTGCGCGCCGCGGTGGCGGAACTGACCAAGCTCGATCCGCAGCCCGGCGAGGAAACGGAACTGGCGGAACTGCGCGCCCACATGATGCGCGCCGAAAAGATCGCTTCCGAAATCCATGATGCGCAGGATGTGCTGTCCGGCCCGTCCTCGCCCTTGCCGCAACTGGCCAGTCTGCTGCGACGGCTGCAGCGCAAGGCGACGGAGGCGCCCGGCCTGCTCGAGGATGTGGTCAAGTCGCTGGACGAGGCGATGTTGTCGCTCGACGCGGCGCAATCCGGTGTCGAGGCGGCACTTCGCGCCACCGAATATGATCCGCAGCGGCTGGAGAAGGCGGAGGAGCGGCTGTTTTCGCTGCGCGCCGCGTCACGCAAGCACAGCGTTGCCGTCGATGATCTGGCGCAATTGCGCGACACGATGGTTGCCGATCTCGCCGATCTCGACGCCGGAGAGGAACGCCTGCACGGGCTGGAAAAGCAGGCCACTGCTGCGCGCGAGGCCTATGACATCGGCGCCGCGCAGCTTTCCTCGCTTCGCCATGCGGCGGCGGTCGGCCTGACCAAAGCCGTGATGGCCGAATTGCCGGCGCTGAAGCTCGAACGCGCCGCCTTCATCGTCGAGATGAAGAGCGAGGCCGAGACCCGCATGGAAGAGGGCATCGACCAGATCGAGTTCTGGGTGCGCACCAACCCCGGCACGCGGCCAGGCCCAATGATGAAGGTTGCATCCGGCGGCGAGCTGTCACGCTTCCTGCTGGCGCTGAAGGTGGCGTTGGCCGATCGCGGCTCAGCGCCGACGCTGGTTTTCGACGAAATCGACACTGGTGTGGGTGGCGCCGTGGCGGATGCCATCGGCCAGAGGCTGGCGCGGCTGTCGAAGCGCGTGCAGGTGCTGTCGGTCACCCATGCGCCGCAGGTGGCGGCGCGGGCGGCGACGCATTTCCTGATCTCCAAATCGGGCAGCACCGACCGCGTGGCGACCGGCATTGCCGAGATGGACAGGACGGCGCGGCAGGAAGAGATCGCCCGCATGCTGGCCGGCGCCACCATCACCGACGAGGCGCGCGCGGCCGCCGAGCGGCTGCTGCGTGAAAATACAAACGCGGCGTAAGAACATCCGGCGTCATGGCCGATTTAGGATATGGGACCGAGTCAGGATATGGCTCCATCCTGCTGTTCGGGAATGATTTTCCCAAAATCCTGATCTATTGTGACGCGCCACCGTTCGGGGGAGAAAAGCATGGCTGAAAAACCTGTCGATTCGCTCAGCGAAAGCGAGGCTGAAGCCGAACTCCAGCGGCTGGCTGAGGAGATCGCCGGGCACGACCGGCGCTACCATGCCGAGGACGCGCCGACGATTACGGATGCGGACTATGATGCGCTGCGGCGGCGCAACCTTGCCATAGAGGAGCGCTTTCCCGGCCTGGTGCGCGAAGATTCGCCCACGCTCAGGGTGGGTGCCGCACCGGCGGAAGGCTTCACCAAGGTACGTCACGCGGTGCCCATGCTTAGCCTCGCCAAGGCCTATACCGACGAGGACGTCACCGATTTCATCGAGCGCGGCCGGCGGTTCTTCGACCGCGACAAGGATCTCGACATCGCCTTCACCGCGGAACCGAAGATCGACGGGCTGTCGGCATCGCTGCGCTATGAAAAAGGCGTGTTCGTGCAGGGTGCGACGCGCGGCGACGGCGCGGTTGGCGAAGACATCACCGCCAATCTCAGAACCATCGCCGACATCCCCGCGCGGCTGAAAGGCTCGGGCTGGCCCGACACCATCGAGATACGTGGCGAGGTCTACATGACCTATGCGGAATTCGACGCGCTGAAGCAGCGCTCGGCCGCGGCCGGTGGCCAGGATTACGTCAATCCGCGCAATACGGCTGCCGGATCGCTGCGGCAGAAGGATGCGTCCGTCACTGCCAGCCGCAACCTCAAATTCTTCGCCTATGCCTGGGGCTTCACGACAGCAGATCCAGCACCAACGCAGTACGAATCGGTGCAAAAATTCGCCGACTGGGGCTTCAAGATCAGCCCTTTGATGGTGCGGGCGAAGTCGGCCGAGGAACTGGTTGCGCATTACCATCTGATCGAGGAGCAGCGCTCTTCGCTGGGCTATGACATAGACGGCGTCGTCTACAAGGTCGACCAGCTGGAGCTGCAGCGCCGCTGGGGGTTTGTCACCGGCGAGCCGCGCTGGGCGGTTGCGCATAAATTCCCGGCCGAACAGGCAATGACGACCGTGCAGAAGATCGACATCCAGGTCGGCCGCACCGGCACGCTGGCGCCGGTCGCGCGGCTTGCGCCCGTCACCGTCGGCGGCGTGGTGGTCGAGAACGTCACGCTGCACAATGAGGACTACATCAAGGGTTTCGACAGCAACGGCCTGCCGATCCGCGACGGCATCGATGTGCGCATCGGCGACACGGTGGTGATCCAGCGGGCAGGCGATGTCATCCCGCAAATCGTCAGCGTCGTCGTAGACAAGCGTCCCGCCGATGCCGTGCCTTACGATTTCCCGCATACCTGTCCGGTTTGCGGTTCGCCGGCGACGCGCGAGATCAACGAGAAGACCGGCAAGGAAGATTCCCGCCGGCGCTGCACCGGCGAGCTGATCTGCGCCGCGCAGGCCGTGGAACGGTTGCGCCATTTCGTGTCGCGCGGGGCGCTCGATATCGAGGGCTTGGGCGCCGAAAACATCGACACGTTCTTCAATGCCGGGCTGATCAAGACGGCCGCCGATATTTTCACGCTCAGGGATCGCCGTCCCGCGGTCACCAAGGCGCTTGCCGAGCGGCGCGAGGAGCAGGCCAGGCAGCGCGAGGCGGCATCCGGCAAGACGCGCAAGAATGTGCGCAGTGTCGAGGATCGCAACTATGAGGGCCTCGACAAGCTGTTTGCTGCCATCGATTCGCGCCGGGAGCCAGAACTCGACCGCTTTATCTTCGCGCTCGGCATCCGCCATATAGGCGAGACGACGGCGGCAGTGCTTGCCAAGACCTTTTCCACCATCGAGGAGCTGATCCGCGTCGGCAAGGAGACAGCGGCGGCGGAGGATCCGCACACCGTCTTCCCGTCGGTCAACGGCATCGGCGACACGGTGATCGATGCGCTGCGCGATTTCTTCGGCAATGAGCGCAATGACGACGTGCTGGACAAGCTGCTCGGAGAGGTCAAGCCGAAGCCGTATATCGTCACGGTCTCGGCCGACAGCGAGGTCGCCGGCAAGACCATCGTCTTCACCGGCTCGCTGGAGAAGATGACGCGCTCGAAGCCAAGGCGATGGCCGAGCGTCTTGGCGCCAAGGTCGCCGGCTCGGTTTCGGCCAAGACCGACCTGCTGGTGGCAGGACCGGGGGCCGGCTCCAAGCTCAAGCTTGCCAGCGAACTCGGTGTCGAAGTCATTGACGAGGACACCTGGCTGCAACGGGTCGGTAAGTCGTGACGGCGTTCAAAGGCTTCGGCCAAAAGGCCATTCCGTTCCTGAAGGCGCTGGATTTCCACCAGAGCCGAGAGTGGTTTTTGGAGAACCGCGACCTGTTCGAACAGGAATTGCGCGATCCCCTTGGCGATCTCGTCGACACGCTGACGCTGCGCTTTGCAGAGGCGGGGCTTGGTCTGCGCGGCGACCGCAAGAAGTCGCTGTTCCGCATCAATCGCGACGTGCGCTTTGCCAAGGACAAGCGGCCCTACAACCGACATGTCTCGGCGATCCTGTCGCCCGATGGCAGCAAGGCGGTGCAGGGTGTGTTCTACGTTCATATCGGGCTTGAGGGATGCTTTGCCGGCGTCGCCTGGTGGCAGCCGGAGGCCGCGTTGCTGCTGGCGATGCGGCGCGCCATCGAGACGTGGCCCGACAGGTTTCGCGCCATGGTGAAGGCGTTGAAGAAGAACGGCCTTGAACTCGATGCCGAAGACCGCATGAAGCGCACGCCGCGCGGCTTCGAGCATGTCACGGACGAGGACCTTGTCGCTGCTATCCGCAACCGGCATTTTGCCGTTCGGCATGCGATCGATCCGGCCGGCATTCACGGGCCGGAACTGGTCGAGGAACTCGTCGATTTCACCTTGCGCGCCAAGCCGCTGCTCGACTGGGGCAGGGCGATCGAGGGCAAAATCGCGAAGGACTAAGCCCCAACTTAAGCGCGGCGACGATCATTTCCGCTGATCGTTTGGCTCAAGCGAATTCGTGTGACAAGGCGGGGTATGCCACCTACATACCGCCACTCCCTTGTTGTTGTGCATGTCGTTATCCCAAATCCCACGCACTTTTTGGGCGACCTGCATCAGGAGCGGCCTATGGCGACGGACGTGATCTCAGAGAGCGGCGGCAGAAGCGACTTCTGGCAGGGCGTGCGGCTCTCCATGCCTGTTGTGGTGGCGTCGGCGCCGTTCGCGGTGCTGTTCGGGGCGCTCGCCGTCGACAACGGCTTCTCGGTGTTCGAGGCCTTCCTGATGAGCGCGCTGGTGTTCGGCGGCGCCAGCCAGATGGTCGGCATCCAGCTGTTCGGCCAGCATGTCGCGCCGTGGCTGATCGTGCTGTCGATCTTCGCCGTCAACTTCCGCCATGTGCTTTACTCCGCCGGGATCGGCCGGCGCATCGCGCACTGGCCGGTCATCCAGCAGGCGCTCGGCTATTTCATCCTCACCGATCCGCAATACGCGGTGGCTGAGGCGAGGGCGCAATCCGGCCATACCGTCGGCTTCGCCTGGTATCTGGGGCTTGGCCTGCCGGTCTATGTGTTCTGGGTGGTCGAAAGCGCGCTCGGCGCGGTGTTCGGCAGGCTGATCCCCGACACGCATGCGCTGGGCATCGATTTCCTGCTGCCGATCTATTTTCTCGGCCTGGTGATGGGCTTCCGCAAGCGGCCGCTATGGCTGCCGGTGGTGGTCGCCAGTGCCTGCGCCTCGATCATCGCCTATAAGACGGTGGGCTCGCCCTGGCACGTCTCGATCGGCGCCATCGCCGGCGTGCTGCTCGCCGTCATCCTGCCGCCACATCATAGCGGCGTGGGAGAGCGGCCATGAGCACGACCTTCTGGATCATCATCGCCGGCGCGATCGCCACCTATCTGACGCGCATCGGCGGGCATCTGGTCATCTCCCGCTTCGACAACATCCATCCGCGCGTCGAGGCCGGCCTCAACGCCGTGCCGGCGGCGGTGCTGACGACGCTGGTGGCGCCGGAGCTGTTGAATGCCGGACCGGCCGAATGGGCGGCATTGGCCGTCACCGCCGTGGTTTCGCTGCGCGGCGGGCTGATGTCGATGTTCCTGGCGGGGGCAGCGGTGCTGATCCTAGCGCGGCAATTTGTGGGATAGGGCAGCGTCAGCCTTCCAAGCTGAATGTCAGCCCGCTCAAATCTTCGCGTCGTGCGGCAGCGGCGCTGTTGCCTTTTCCAGCCAGGCCAGCGTTTCGCCGTCGAGCATCGGTCCGATCTCGGCCAGCACGCGGGCATGGTAGGCGTCGAGCCAATGCAGTTCCTCGCGCGTCAGCAGCTCTGACCGCACCAACCGCTTGTCGATCGGGGCGAGCGTCAGCGTCTCGAAGCCGTGCATGGCGATGTCGCCGCCTTCGATCTGTTCGGCTGGCGTCACCAGGATGAGATTCTCGATGCGGATGCCGTAGACGCCTTCCTTGTAGTAGCCGGGCTCGTTGGACAGCATCATGCCTTCGAGCAGCCTTTCGGTGCCGGTGCGGGCAATGCGCTGCGGCCCCTCATGCACGGCGAGATACGAGCCGACGCCATGGCCGGTGCCATGGGCGAAGTCGCAGCCATGCTTCCACAGCGCCATGCGGGCGACAGCGTCGATCTCCGAGCCGCGTGTGCCGGTGGGGAAGCGCAACGTGGAAATGCCGATCATGCCTTTCAACACCAGTGTGAAGCGTTCGCGCATCTCCTCGGTCGGCTGGCCGATCGGCACGGTGCGGGTGATGTCGGTGGTGCCGTCCTGATACTGCGCGCCGGAATCGAGCAGGAACAGCTCGCCGGCCTGCAATTTGCGGCTGGTGGCGCGAGACACGCGGTAATGCATGATGGCGCCGTTCGGTCCGGCGCCGGAAATGGTGTCGAAGGAGACGTCGCGCAGCGGCATCTGCGTTTCCTCGCCGGTCTGCCGGCGGCTCTCCTCCAGCCGGGTGACGACCGCGATTTCGTCGAGCGAGCCGGGTTTCTGGCGCTCCAGCCAGCACAGGAGCTTTGCCACCGCCGCGCCGTCACGGCGATGCGCGGCGCGCGAGCCGTTGATCTCGGCCTGGTTCTTGGTGGCGCGCGGGATGCGGGCAGGATCTGGCGCGGCAACCACCGTGCCGCTATTGTCCTCGACCAGCATGCGCAGCCGGTCGGCCGCCAGCACCGGGTCGAGCGCGATCTTCGCGCCGCCCTTGGCAAGTGCTGCGATCGCCGCTTCGAATTCGCCGGGCTCATGCAGATCGGCGAGTTGGGTGAGATAGGCCGCGACCTGGCGCGGGAATTTGCGCTTGTCCATGAACAGCTGGTGCGATCCGTCGGCGGCGAGGATGGCGAAGCCGAGCGCCAGCGGCGTGTGCGGCACGTCGCCGCCACGGATGTTGAAGGCCCAGGCGATGGAGGAGGGGTCGGTCAGCACCGCATGGGTGGCGCCGTCCTTGCCGATCGCTGCCGCCAGCCGCGCCAGCTTGTCCTTGGCGAGTTCGCCGGCAAAGCCGATCGGGTGCAGCTCGACCGGGGCCACCGGTGCTTCGGGCTGATCCTTCCAGATGATGTCGATCGGGTTCCTGTCGAGCGGCACCAGAACGGCGCCGGTCTTGTCGGCCGAGGCCTGCAGCGCCTTGACCTCGCTGATCGTGTGCAGCCATGGATCGAAGCCCAGCCGCGCGCCCTTGCCGATATTGTCCTTGAGCCAGACGGCGGGTGGGTTGTCGACCAGGCTTTGGATCGAAAAGATGTCGAGATCGACCTCACTGCGCACCTGCAGCGTATAGCGCCCGTCGACAAAGACGAAGGCGCGGTCGCGCAAAACGATGGCGACGCCGGCCGAGCCGCTGAAGCCGGTCAGCCATTTCAGTCGTGCCGAGCGATCGGCGACATATTCGCCCTGATGCTCGTCGGCGCGCGGAACGATGAAACCATCGAGGCCATTCGCGGCCAGCCACTGGCGCAGCAGCGCCACGCGCGGCTTGCCGACGGAAGGGTCGCCCGCGGAATCGAAGGTCTGGAACATGATGGGCCTCCTGAGCTGGCCTGACCGTAGCCTATAGGCCCGGAAATCGGAATCGATTTCCGGCCGGCGCAAACTGCTACAGCGCCGTCTGGCTGACAACCGAATGGGGCTGGTCCAGCAGCACGAAAGCTGGATTGTCGTTCCTCATCCCCGACACGACGCGGCATTGCCGCGCTGCCGCCAGCACCGGGGAATTGCAACCAGAAAAAGTCAGCAAAGGCTGCTTTTTGAGCGTGCGTCACTTCGCACGGCAAGTTATCTGGTTCGGGTTTTCTTGTCTTGACCGCCGGGGGTAGGGCCTTCCGGTCAGGGTTGGTGTCGGGGAACCTGTTCCGGCACGCTGTTGAAAGCCATGATGCCATGCGCCGCTTGCAGGGTCGATGTTGAAAATGAGGACGATATCCAGAGCCAGTCAGCCGGCAAAAACCGTGCTTGTTCGCAGTCCGGCATCTGTTGTGGCCAACTATTGATTGATGCAAATTCGCAACGGATTTGCTCTGATTTCTTGTCTGGGCTCTGTGTTGCTTGGTTCCGGTAATCTTTACGGCTTACATTCGCTTGTCTCTCGGCAGCGGGTTTCGTAGCGTCGCCATGGGCTTCAAGGGTCGATTCAGCCAATGGATGGTTGGTCGGGGGATTTTCATGAGACATTCCGTTTCTACAGTGCGTGCCAAAGGCGATGGCGAGGTGAATGCGCGGCTTGCGGGCTCGCTTCTGTCGTCCACGTCGCTTCCGGCTCTGCTGATTGCCGGGCTGATTGCGGCCGCTGTAACGCCGATCATCTCCGGTGCCGCCTCGGCCGAGGATTTCACTCACAACAGCGGCGATTGGGGCATAGCTGCGAACTGGACTCCGGAAACGATTCCCAACGGCGTCGATGCGGTCGCGAACTTCAACCATGATGCGCCGGACCAGGGGCTCGGCTATACCGTTTTTCTGACTGGCGGACCCTATACGGTCGGCACACTGAACTTGAATGCCACGAGCACCTCCGGCGGTTACCGGTTTTCAAACGGCGTTTTGAATTTCCAGGCCTCCGGGCAGGCCGCGATCAACGTGCAGACGAACAATTTCATTCCCGACCTGGACGCCGGCGCCAGTTTCAATCTCGTCTCCGACACTGTCGTCACGGTCGATGCCGGTGCTCATTTTACGGCGGATGGAGTGATCTCGGGTGCAAGCCTCACCAAAAGCGGTGACGGCTTGCTGACCTTGAATGGCGCAAACACCTACACTGGCGGCACCAACCTCTATGGCGGCACGCTCAGCCTCGGCAACAACAACGCGCTGGGAACCGGCCTGCTTTCCGCCTTCAGTGGAACGGTGATCGATATCCAGGATGGCGTCACGATCAACAACGACCTGACCATCGATCTCAGCCAGACCATCAATGTCGGATCCGGGGCAACCGGAACCTATGCCGGCCAGATTTCGGACCTCAGCGATCCATCCGCGGTCGTCAAGACCGGTGCCGGCACGCTCGTGCTGACCAACAACAACAGTTTCGGCTCCGGCGCCCGGATCGAGGAGGGAACGATCCGGGTCACGGCCGATCATGCTTTGGGTTTGGGGCCGATCACGCTGGATGGCGGCACGCTGCAGGCAGGTGCGAACCTCACCCTTCCGAATGTTTCGATCCTGTTCGGCGCCGCTGGCGGCACCATCGACACGAACGGCTTCGACGTCAGCACCTCCGCCAGCATGGGAGACGACAGCACGCCGAGCGGGACATTCACCAAGACAGGCGCCGGCACGCTGACCGTGGAAGGTTTTGACGGCAACAACAACTATGCCACGGCCACCGATGTCGCCCAAGGCACGCTCAAGGCGGGCCTGTTCGCCACCAACATTTTCAGCGCTAACAGCGCCTATACGATCGAAAGCGGTGCAACGCTCGATCTCAACAATTTCGACCAGGCGATCGGTTCGCTGGCCGGCGCCGGAGCGGTTAATGCCGGGACAGGCAAGCTGACGACCGGAGGCAATAATGGCTCGACGGTGTTCTCGGGCGTCATCACAGGTACCAACGGGTTGATCAAGGACGGCACGGGAACTTTCGAGCTGTCGGGTACGAACGCGTTGTCGGGTACGACCGAGGTGAAGGCCGGTACCTTGCTGGTTTCGGGTTCCCTGATCGGTTCGGCCATTACAGTCGACAGCGGCGCCACGCTCGCCGGCGGCGGTCCGGTTGGCTCGATCTCTGTTTCCGGCACGGTTGCGCCCGGCAAGAATGGCATCGGCACGCTGGCGGTCTATGGCGACGCCAGCTTCGCATCCGGCTCGACCTATGCGGTGGAACTGAATGCCGCCGGCGCTACCGATCGGATCATTGCCGTAGGCACGGCAAGCATAGCCCCAGGCGCCGGCTTGAGCGTGACCAATATTGGGCTGGACGATTTGGTGGCGGGCGCCCACTACGTCGTGCTTCAAGCCGCCAGCGTGGCCGGAACCTTCACCCTGGTGGGCGATCCGCAGGTCTCCGCCTTCGTCCGTCTGAGCACCCACTCGATCACGACGCAGGCCTATGTCGACGTCATCCAGACGCAGACCTTCGGTTCGGCCGGCGTGACGCCGAACCAGATCGCCACCGGTGACGGGCTGGACAGCGCGGCCAGCAGTGCCTTGGTCAGCGCGGTGCTTGACTTGCCGAGCGATGCAGCCGCGCAGGCCGCTTTCGACCAGCTTTCCGGCGAAATCCATGCTTCGGCCAAGGGTATGCTGGTGCAGGACAGCCACTTCCTGCAGGACGCGGTGACGGCGCGCCTGCGCGCTGCCTTCGGCGACAGCGGCAAGACCGCCTCGCTGCCGGTCATGGCCTATGGCGAGGACGGCGTGCAGCCCGTTGCCGCCGACACAGATCGCTTCGCCATCTGGTCGCAGGGATTTGGCTCCTGGGGCGGTGCCGATAGCGACGGCAATGCGGCTGCCTTCGATCGTTCGACGGGCGGCCTGCTGGTCGGCGCCGACGGCCTGGCCGGCGACTGGCGCATCGGCGTGGTCGGCGGCTACAGCCGCACCAGTTTCAATGCCGACGACAGGAACTCGTCCGGCGACAGCGACAATTACCATCTCGGCCTCTACGGCGGCACCAATTGGGGCGCTGTCGCCTTGCGCACCGGTGCCGCCTACACCTGGCACCGGATCTCGACATCGCGCTCCGTCGCTTTCCAGGGCTTCACCGACAGCCTGTCGGCCGACTACGACGCCGCGACCGCGCAGGCCTTCGGCGAACTGGCCTACAAGACCGACGCCGGGCCGTTTGCCTTCGAGCCCTTCGCCAATCTTGCTTATGTGAACCTGCACACGGATGGCTTTGCGGAAACGGGTGGCACCGCGGCGCTGACAAGCAGCAGTTCGACCGCAGATGCGACCTTCACCACGCTCGGCGTCAGGGCGTCGACCGACGTTACCCTTGGCGGCGTTGCCGCGACCGCGCGCGGCATGCTCGGCTGGCGCCACGCCTTCGGTGACGTCACGCCACTATCGACCGTTGCCTTCGCGGGTGGTGACAGCTTCACCATTGCCGGTGTGCCGATCGCCAGGGATGCGGTGCTGGTCGAAGCCGGCTTCGACGTGCAATTGGCGCACAACGCCACGCTTGGCCTGTCCTATGCCGGACAGTTCGGGGCGGATGCCTTCGACAATGGGTTCAAGGCCAATCTGGGCATCAGCTTCTAGCCAGTTGGCCTGACCTCAATCTCAACACCTTGGCAATGGCGGGGAAAGACCGGCGGTGCCTTGCCGGCCTCAATGCTTGAGGTGGATCGTCACCCAGCCTTCGCGGTGCAGCGTGCGCACGTGGCGAAAATTCTGGCCGACATAGGCCGAGATGACGGCGTCGCGCTGGCGCTCGAGGATGCCTGACAGCACGATCGAGCCGCCAAGCGTGATGTGTCCGGCCATTTGCGGCGCCAGCCGCATCAGCGGCCGCGCCAATATGTTGGCGACGATGAGATCGAAGGGGCCGCGCTTGCCGAAGATCGGGTGGTGAAAGCCCGGCGCGGTCACTGTTTCGATTAGCCCCTTGACGTGGTTGAGCCGTGCATTGGCGGCGGCGACCTTCACCGCCACCGGATCGATGTCGGTGGCCAGCACCGGAATATGCGCCAGCTTGGCGACGGCGATCGCCAGCACGGCGCTGCCGGTGCCGAGATCGAGCGCATTGCGCGGCTGTTCGCGCCGCACCACTTTCTCCAGCATTTCGAGGCAGCCGGCGGTGGTGCCGTGATGGCCGGTGCCGAAGGCAAGGCCGGCCTCGATCTCGATGGCGAGTTCGCCGCTGTGGCGCTTCGTGCGATCATGCCCGCCGTGGACGAAGAAACGGCCGGCGCGCACCGGCTTCAGACCTTCCAGAGAGTGGACGACCCAGTCGATATCGGGCAGCGCCTCGCGCCCGATCGGCTTCGACAGAGCGAGGCCGGCGAGAACGTCCTTCATCCGCGCCTCGACAGCATCGACGTCGCCATCGGTATAAAGCGAGACTTCGTGGATATCCTGGTCCTCGTCGACCTCGATCACGGCGATCGGCAGGCCTTCATCCTCGAAGGCCATTTCGAGCGCCGCGAAGACGCGCTCCGCCTCGATCTTTCCGGTGGTGAAATGGAGCCGCGTCTGGGTCATCGAGTCAGTATCAACCCTTGGCCGCGAGGCGCTTCAGCTTTTCGACTGCGGTGCTGGCGCTTTCGCCATAGGCGATCGTGCCGGCAAAGTCGCCCTTGGCGTTGAGCAGCAGCACCGAGGCCGTGTGGTCCATCGTGTAGTCGCCGTCGCCGGTGTCGACCTTCTTCCAGTAGATGCCGAACGACTTGGCCATGGCATGGACCTTGTCCGGGTCGCCGGTGATGCCGGTGATGCGGTCGGAGAAGTTGCTGACATAGGCGTTCATCACCGCGGGCGTGTCACGCTCCGGGTCGACCGAGACGAAATAGGCATGCAAGGTCTTGCCGTCGTCGCCGAGCGTCTTCAGCCAGCCGGAGAGTTCGAACAGCGTGGTCGGGCAGACTTCGGGGCAATGGGTAAAGCCGAAGAAGACGACGCTGGGCTGCCCCCGGAAGGCGGCTTCGGTGATCGGCGCGCCTTTCTGGTCGACTAAAGTGAAGGGGGCGCCGAACGGCTCACCGCCATAATGGCCGCGATACCAGTCGAAGGTCAGCCAGCCGATGCCGGCCGCCATCAGGACGAGAATGCCGACCAGGATAGAACGCATCATCAGAAAAGTCCGTCTGCAGAAATCATCGCGCCGGCTCGATGCCGCGCCGGTGCGACAGTCTTAGCCGTTCGGGCCTGTGCAGGCAAAGTGCCGCGATGCCGCAACCGCGGCGGTGTTGACGCTTGTGCTTGCAAAGCGGCACAACGCGTCCCACCTGAGACCGGCAACTCGAACCGCAGGAGGCTCCTTTGCTCGAACTGATTGGGCGCGAACGGATTGGGCGAAAACTGATCGGCGGCGCCGTGGCCGCGTGCGTCGTGCTGGGCGCCGGCAGCGCCGTCGCCGAGGAAGTCGGCAAGGTCGGCGTCGACTGGGTCGGCAACGACATCATCGTCGAAGCGATCAAGGACCCGAAGGTGGAGGGCGTGACCTGCCATGTCTCCTATTTCGACCGCAGCATCATTGATCGCCTGCACAAGGGCAACTGGTTCGAGGATCCCAGCGATTCGTCGATCTCCTGCCGTCAGACCGGCCCGATTACCATCGGCGATATCGACATGAGTGAGGGCGGCGAGGAGGTGTTCAAGCAAGGCATCAGCCTGATCTGGAAGAAGCAGGTGGTGAACCGCATCTACGACAAGGCCAACGAGACGTTGATCTATCTCTCGCATTCGCGCCAGGTGCAGAACGGCTCGGCGAAGATGTCGGTCACGACAGTGCCGCTGTACGGCCAGAGCGTGGTGTGGACCAACGGCAAGCCGAAATAGGCCGTGGTCGGCGTCTTTTGTGCTGATTGGCCCCACGGACAATTGCCCCCGCCTTGCAGGAGCAATTGCTCTGACGTAAAGCCGCCCGGATGGACCGTTCCGAAAACCTCGTCCTGAAAGATCCAGAGCCGCGCATCCATCCGACCGCGGAGCTGAAGGCTTGCAAGCTCGGCCGCTACGCCTCGATCGGCGAGCGGGTGGTGCTGCGCGAGGTGAGCGTCGGCGACTTCTCCTATTTCGAGCGCCATTCGGAAGCCATCTACACAACCATCGGCAAATTCTGCTCGATAGCCGCCAACAGCCGCATCAATGCGCTTGAGCATCCGATCGAAAGGCTGACCCAGCACAAGGTCAGTTATCGGCCGAACGAGTATTTCCGCTGGCTGGGTGTCGATGCCGCGTTCCGCGAGCGGCGGCAGTCGAAAGCGGTGAGCATCGGCCATGACGTCTGGGTCGGCCACGGCGCGGTGATCATGCCTGGCGTCACCATCGGCAATGGCGCCGTCATCGGCGCCAACGCGGTGGTGACGCAAGACGTGCCGTCCTACATGATCGTCGCCGGCGTGCCAGCAAAGCCGCTGCGGCCGCGCTTTGCCCCTGACATCGCGGCGCGGATCGAAGCGCTCGCCTGGTGGGATTGGCAGGTCGATAAACTCGCCAGGGCGGTTCCCGACATCCAGTCCATGCCGATCGGGGCCTTCCTCGATCGCTGGGAAAATGACGCCGGTTAGAGCAATTCCAGGAAAAGTGTGCTGTCTTGGACCAGTCGGCGCTTTCGGGAACTCGTGCTCCGCCCTCACCAGACTGAAACCCCTTCCGCCATGCGGGGGTGGCGCAGCGGAAGGGGATGGAGGTAAACCGCTGTGAAGCGGAAGGAACAGGCTCTCTTGCCTGCACGATTACTATGACATTGAACCGATAAGGTGTGTTTTCCGTCGCGTGCCCGCTTAGCGTGTATTCAATTGTGCCTGACGTATTTGTCGCCAGCGGGAACCTGAGACGGTCGCCGGATGTTTCTCCTCGCGACAGTCACTGACGGATCTCGACAGATGGAAAAGCTTTTCACCAAGATCGCCAACTGGGTCGCCCACATAACCGGCCTGCCGCTGACATTCGTCGGTTGCTGCCTGATCATCGTCGTCTGGGCGGTGAGCGGGCCGTTCTTCGGTTTCTCGGACACCTGGCAATTGGTGATCAACACCGGCACGACCATCATCACCTTCCTGATGGTGTTCCTGATCCAGAACACCCAGAACCGCGACGGCGCCGCGATCCAGGCCAAGCTCGATGAGTTGATCCGGGTCAGCGAGGGCCACAACCATTTCATCGGCATCGAGCACCTGACCGAATCCGAGGTCGAGGAGATCCGCGACAAGTGCGAGCGGGCAGCGAAGCGGCATGACCAGCGGCATGATGAGAAGATCGCCACCATGGCCGCAAAGAAGGCCGTGACGCAAAAACGGGCTCCGAAAAAGCGCGCGGCTTGAGGGCTTGCAGATCAGCCCTTGATGAAGGCCGCGAAAGCATCCTTGTGGTCCGGATGCCAGCGCGACAGAGCAGGGCGGTTTTCGATGATGTCGCCGATCGCCCATGCCATGCGTTTCTCGTCCAGAGGCCGCGCCACATCATTGTCCGGGCACAGGATATAGAAGTCGCCCCCGACCAGGGATTCCAGCATGAAATCAACGACCTGCTCGCCGGTCCAGGCGCCAGCCGGTTTTTCCGTCGCACCTTCGGTGAGGCCGGTATAGGTGAAGCCGGGGATCAGCAGATGCGCAGAGAGGCGAGCGCCCGGTTCGTTGCGCAGTGCATGCGCCAGGCCCTCGGTGAAAGTCTTCACGCCGGCCTTGGAGACATTGTAGGCGAGGTTGCCGGGCGGCGTGGTGATGCCTTGCTTGGAACCGGTGTTGATGATCAGGCCCGGCTTGGCCGACGCCAGCATGCGCGGCGTGAAGGCCTCGACGCCATGCACGACGCCCCAGAAATTGATGTCGAGCAGACGTTTCCAGGCATCGCGGTTCTCCCAGGGTTTGCCGGGATTGTCGCCGATGCCGGCATTGTTCATCAGCAGCGAGACCTCGCCGAAGGCGCCGAATGCCCGCTCGGCGAGACGGTCGACCTCGTCGGCCTTCGACACATCCGATGCAACGGCAAGCACGGCGTCGTCGTCGGCAATGGCCGAGATGGCGCGGGAGGCATCGTCAAGGCGGGTGCCGCCAATGTCGGCGAGCACGATCTTCATGCCCATGAGCGCAAGCCGCTTGGCGGCTGCCAGACCGATGCCGCTGGCGGCGCCGGTGATGACGGCGGTGTTGCCTTTGCCAAGCGCGGGCAGGGCGGTCTGGATTTCGGCGTCGGTGATCATGAGCAATGGTGTCCTTTTCTCGATGGCGCCGAACTTAGCGCTCGAACGGGCTTGCGCAAGCCTCCGTCAACACGTGTTCGGGTTGACCACTCCGGTCGAGGCTGCGCATGTTGCTTGGGCACTGCCGGGGCAAAAGGAGCCTTTTGCCTGGGCAAAATGGAGATCTTCGATTGACGGACTGGGTTGCAATTCTGAAGGAGCAGACCGCCACCGGCGACCAGATGGGGCGCGAGGTGCCGCAGATGCTGGCCAACCCCGATATCAGCGAAGCCCAGGTCAAGACACTGTTCGCCGCGCTGGAAAAACAGGCGGAGTTCGTCGAGAAACTGCGCATGGCGCTGGAGAAGTTCGGCCATGATTTCTCGATCATCAAGGCAGCCGACCGGCTGGAAGAGCGCTATGCCGATCTTGCCGCTTCGGTGGCGGAAAAGCTGAAGGCGATGCGCAAGTAGGGATCTATTTTTCGATCACCCGCGCGAAACGCGTGTCCGGCACCAGCCAAACCATGGTGATGGCAACGTAGATCGCCACACCGATCCACTGGTTGAGGAAGGTCAGCGGTATGGCCGCGAGGTAGAAGGCGAGCGAGATCTTGCCTTTGCGGTCGCTGCCCACGGCCCTGACAAAGGCGCTCTCGCTGCCGTGAAGCCGGTGCAGAGTGATGGTCAGGATGTTAAACGCGATAGCGCATAGCGCGAGGTCGGCGCCGTAGACGGCGACCGGCACCGGCGCGAAATGGTTCTCGCCCATAAAGGCCGTCGTTGCCGGCATCAGCGACAGCCAGAACAGCAGATTGAGGTTCGCCCACAGCACGCGGCCGTCGACGCGCTGCACGGTGTGGAACATGTTGTGCAGATTGTTCCAGTAGACGCCGACATTGATGAAGGACAGCACGTAACAGAAGAAGATCGGCCACAACGGCACCAGGGCCGAAAAATCCTCGCCATGCGGCACCTTCAGTTCAAGCACCATGATGGTGATGATGATGGCCACCACTCCGTCGGTGAACGCCTCGACCCTGCCTTTGCCCATGGAACTCCCCCGAATGTCGGGCGAAATCTACGCGATGGCGGGATGTGCGGCTACCCGCCACGTGGCTGGGCGACCGGAAGATGGCCTGCACTGCGCAGGCGAACCATGAAAGACACTGAGTATCGCCTGACCGGCAGTCGACGAACGCCCGCTGGCGCCAGATCATTCAGCCGTTTGGTGTCTCGGGCATCATATGCGCGCGCTGGCGCGGCACGCCAAGCCCGGTGTCAGGCGGTTCGCCGGCGGCCGGCCTGTCCTCGATCATGTGCATGGTGCGCCAGCGGCCGAAACGGTAATAGGCCGCGGCCAGCACCAGTGAGGTGATCGAGCCGGCCGGGAAGCTCCACCACAACGCTTCCTCGCCGATCACGCTCCTGAGGAAATAAGCGAAGCCGGTGCGCACGATCAGCACCGAGATCACCAGGATGATCAGCGGCGGCATCACCGCACCGGTGGCGCGCACGGTGCCGAACAGCACGATGGTGATGCCGAACAGGATGAACGACCAGGAGGCGACCTTGTTGATGTGGGCGGCGATGTCGATCGCCGTGCTGTCGCTGCTCAGGAACAGGCTGAGGATCGAGCGGTCGAAGAGCCACAGCAAGGCGACGAGGGCGCCGGTCAGGACCAGGTTGAAGCCGACGCCGGAGGCGGCGATGCGGCCGATCCGGTCCCAGCGGCCGGCACCGACATTTTGCGCTGCCATCGAGGAGACCGCCGCACCGATGGCGAGTGCCGGCATCTGGATGTAGGTCCACAGCTGTGCGGCGATGCCGTAGGCGGCAGCGACCTGCGAACCGTAGGAATTGACGATGCCCATGACCGTCAGGGCGGCTGCCGAGATGACGATCATCTGCAGGCCCATCGGCACGCCCTTGAAGACGATTATGCGCAGCAAAGCCGGATCGGGGCGCAGCAGAACGAGATTGGCGCCGGCCAGCCGCAGCGGATGTTTGCGCGCGTAGAGCACGACGAGGATGGCGATGACACTGACCGTCTGGCCGATCAGCGTCGAGGTGGCGGAGCCGGCGATGCCGAGTTCGGGGAAGGGGCCGATGCCGCGGATGAGCAGCGGGTTGAGCACGATATCGAGCACGACCGCCAGCGCCATGAAGAAGAAGGGCGTGCGCAGAATCGCCGGCGCCGCGCAGCACGGTCATGACGAAGGACAGAAGGTTCATCATCGGTACGGCGACGAAGATGATGCGCAGATAGGAGCGCGCCAGCGGCAAGGCGTCCGCCGGTGTGCCGAGCGTGTTGAGGATGGCGTCGACCCAGATCCAGCCGCAGACGGCGAAGATCACTGAGATGAGGAAGAAGAAGGTGGCGCTGGTGCCGACGATGCGGCGCGCCTCGGGCATATCGCGGGCGCCGACCGACTGCGCCACCAGGATGGTCGCCGCCATGCCGATGCCAAACACCGTGCCCAGGATCAGGAACAGCACGAGGTTGGCGTTGGAGGTGGCGGTCAGCGCCGATTCGCCGAGAAAGCGGCCGACCCAGACGGCATTGATCGACCCGTTGAGCGACTGCAGCACGTTGGAGCCGAGCACCGGCAAGGCAAACAGCAGCAGCGTGCGCGGGATCGGGCCGCTGGTCAGGTCGCCGGTGCGTCGGCGCGTGGGCATTTTTTCGGTCATGGCTGAAGGCTTATCTCGAGTCCGGCCCGTGATGATTGCCGATTCAACGAGACAGGTCGATGCGGCGTCGGAAAATTCCGGCTGGCGTGTGTTGATCTAATCATGTTCTCAAAGCTCCCGGAATGGGGTATTGATCGTCGCCGCGTGGGGCCGCATTCCTACTAGATCTGATGGATAAGCCGGGGGGATTATGTCCGATATTACGCTGTTTTCCGAGCGCCTGAACCGGCGCGCGTTTCTCGGTGCGTCCGCCTTGGGTGCGGCCTCCGCAGCTCTTTCAGCCTGCACCACGACGGAGGTGGTGACGCCGCCGCCGGTGGCCGCGGCGCCGCCCGAGCCTGCGCTCGGTGATGCCGCAACAATGTATACCGCACGCACCGATGAGGGCTTTCAACTGCCGGCCATCCCGGTGGCCAAGCTCGATCCGAAGTTCGTGCGCCAGATCGTGGCCGACCCGACCGGTGAAAAACCAGGCACGATCGTCGTCGATGTCTCCGAGCACTTCCTCTATCTGGTGCGCGATGGCGGCAAGGCCATCCGTTACGGCGTCAGCCTCGGCAAGGCCGGCTTCGGCTGGACCGGCAGCGCCGTGATCCAGGCGCGGAAGAAGTGGCCGGTGTGGACGCCGCCGCCGGAAATGATCAAGCGCCGGCCGGAACTGGCGAAATTCAAGGACGGCATGCCGCCCGGTCCGCAGAGCCCGCTGGGCGCCCGCGCGCTCTATCTCTTCCGCGATGGCAAGGACACGATGTACCGGCTGCACGGCACGCCGGAGTGGGATTCCATCGGCAAGAACGCATCGTCGGGCTGCGTGCGTTTCATGAACCAGGACATCATCGACCTCTACAGCCGCGTCAACGGCCCCGCCCAGGTTTTCGTGCGTCCCAATTTGTCGGCTGCCGGCAAGATCATGGCCGTGTCGAGCAGGACGGCGGAACCGATCGATGCGGGCGTGCCGAAGGATGCGGAGTTCTTGAAGTAGTCTGTACGACCTGCGCAGGCGGACGCGTCAAGCGCGCCCGCCTGGATAGGGGTGACTACTTCTTGGCCAGGCCCGGCAGCGTGACCTGATAGACCAGGAACATGGTGTCGACATTGGCGCCGTCGTCGGCCTTGTAGGGCGCACCGACCTGGAAACCGTCCTGGGCGAGGAAGTCGTTGTCATTGGCGACGAACAGGAAGTAGTCGTCGGGCAGCTTCGGGTCGAGCACGCTGGCCAGCGACATCGCTTCCCATTTCTCGGACAGGTTGTTGTGATCGTTCGGCGCGCCATTGTGCAGGCCGAAGCGATTAAGCTGCGCATTGTCGTTGATGTCGATGAAGGGTGTCAGCTTGGCCGGCGTCACCGACGGATCGAGCACGCCCTTGGGGGCGACCGGCTTGTCGGCGGCATCGAAGGCGCCGCCGGCAATGTCGGTGGCGGTCGAAACGTCGACGACGAAGATCTGGCGCAGAAGCGAGGTGTCGCCCTTCACCCCCTGGCCGTTGCCGCTGTCGCGCGCCAGCATCAGGAAGGACGTGTCCGACAGCGCCACGATCTCGCTTTGCGCGGCGATCTTGGTCTTGCCCTTGGCATCCTTGAACACCGGCAGCGGCACGACATATTCATGCGCCAGCTTGAGATGGGCGAGGTCGGAGGCGTCGTATACCAGGGCGCGTGTGTTCTGCCGGGTCGAGCCCGAATCGCCGCCATCCTGCCGGGTCGCCGACTGCAGCACGGCGATCAGGAACTTGCCGTCCGGCGTCATCGCCATGCCTTCGAGGCCCTGGTTGTTCTGGCGGCCGGTATCGGGATCCTTCGGATCGGGCTCGGCAGCACCTGGACCGGGATTGTCCGAGGAGAAATTCGGCACGCCCTTGCGTGTCGGCACGAGGGCCGCCGGCGGCTGGGTCGCCGACAGCAGGCGACCTTGTGCCGAGAACCGGTAGATGTTGGGGCCATATTCGTCGGAGATGAACATCGAGCCGTCGGGCAGCCGCACGATCGCCTCGTTGTCGAGGGCGAGCTTGCCATTGGTCGCGGCGGGCAGCATCGGCATGTCGCCGGCGGCGGCGCGCACATCCGACAGCGGATCGAGGCCGGTGGCATCAGTGCCCTTGTCGTCGGTCAAAAGCATGGTGTCGGCAAGCGTCGCCTTGACTGCAGTCTGCTCCTGGCCAGCGGCGCCTGGTGCCGCCGGGGTGAATTCGATGCCGATGGTGTTGAGGCGCGGCCGGTAATCGGTGGTGCCGGCGACATTGTAGCCGCGATCCGGCAGCAGCCAGAGCGACCCCTTGTAGGTGCCCGCATCATGCGTCCAGGCAGCTGTATCGATCGCCATGCCGGAACCCGAGCCGAACGTCTCGCCGAACTTGTCGCGCTGGGCGGCCGGGATGCGGCCGACGCCGACCAGGCCCTTGTTGATGAGGACGGTCGCGGTGCTGTCGGCGAGCGCCGGCGTCAAGGCGGTGAACAGGGCCAGCGCGACGCCGAGCGAAGCGGTTCGGTAAAGCTGTTTCATGGATATCCTCTTGTGACGGATGTGCCGGAGCGGCCGAAGAACGAAAAGCTGAAAGAGGCGGCACATCGATGATGCCGCGCGCCGCCCCCAAAAAGCGGTCTACGGCGCGAACATGATGCTTGCGTGACAGCGCGGTATGCGTGCTCGCCGGCCTGTTCGCAGGCCGATGAAAACGCGCACTGGGGCGAAAGAATTGATGGTCCCTCGCGCATGCGTTTGGGTGTCCAAACCCCGCACTAGACACTTATGTCCAGTACGTATATGGTGCGGCTTCTGACAGACCGGGAGGGAAGCCTTGAAGTCGCACTACCGCGCAGTGGTTATCGGGGGTGGGGTGGTCGGCGCCTCGGTGCTCTACCACCTGACGCGGTTCGGCTGGTCTGACGTGGCGCTGATCGAGCGCGCCGAACTGACCGCCGGTTCGACCTGGCATGCGGCGGCCGGATTCCATGCGCTCAACGCCGATCCCAATGTCGCGGCGCTGCAGGACTACACCATCAATCTATACCGCGAGATCGAGGCCGAATCCGGCCAGAATATCGGCCTGCACATGACCGGCGGCGTCAACATCGCCAGCGACCCCCAACGCTGGGAGTGGCTGAAATCGGCCTGGGCGGTGTTCCAGTCGGTCGGCATCGAGACAGCGCGGCTGGTGACGCCCGACGAGATCAAGGCGATCTGCCCGATCGTCGACGTCACGGGTGTGCTGGGCGGCCTGCACGATTCCAACGAAGGCCATCTCGACCCCTACGGCACCACGCATGCCTATGCGGGCGCCGCGAAGAAGCGCGGCGCCGACATCATCCTGCGCAATCGTGTCGTCGAGCTGAAGGCGCGCGCCGACGGCCACTGGGACGTCGTCACCGAGCAGGGCACCATCGTTGCCGAGCATGTCGTCAATGCCGGCGGCTTGTGGGCAAAGCAGCTCGGCCGCATGGCCGGCGTCGACCTGCCGGTGACGCCGATGGAGCACCACTATTTCATCACCGAGGACATTCCGGAGATCGCGGCGCTGGATCGGGAGATCGGCATCGCCGTCGATCTCGACGGTTTTTCCTACCTGCGGCAAGAGCGCAAGGGCGTGCTGCTCGGCGTCTACGAGCAGAACCCCAAGCATTGGAACATGGATGGCGCGCCATGGGACTACGGCATCGAGCTGATCCCGGAAGACATCGACCGCATCAGCCCGGAACTCGCCAAGGCGCATGAGCGCTTTCCGTGCCTGGCGACGGCCGGCATCCGCAAATGGGTCAACGGTGCCTTCACCTTTACCCCCGACGGCAATCCGATCGTCGGACCGGTGCGCGGCCTGAAAAACTACTGGGTCGCCTGCGGCGTCATGGCCGGCTTCAGCCAAGGCGGCGGCGTCGGCAAATCGCTGGCCGAATGGATGATTTACGGCGAGCCGCAAGCCGACATCTTCGGCATGGACATTGCCCGCTATGGCGTCTTCGCCGCCAACCGGGAATACCTCAAACAGACGACGCGCCAGTTCTACTCGCGCCGTTTCGTCATGACCTTTCCCAATGAGCGGCTGCCGGCTGGCCGGCCTTTGAAACGCCCCGGCGCCTATGATGGCATGAGTGCGGCGGGCTGCGAATGGACTGCGTCGTGGGGGCTGGAAATCCCGGCCTATTTCGCGCCGATGGGGTTTCGTGAGAACACCACGCTCAAGCGCTCCAACGCCTTCGATATCGTCGGCGACGAGGCGTTGCAGGCCCGTCATGCTGCCGGCCTCGTCGATATCTCGGCCTATGCGCGCTATGCGGTGTCGGGGCCAAGCGCCCAGGCATGGCTCGACTGGCTACTCGCCTGCAGGCTGCCGAAAGCCGGGCAGGCGCGGCTTGCGCCGATGCTCGGGCCGGATGGGCGGTTGAAGGGCGACCTCACCGTGATCAACTGGGGCAGCAGTGACTATTGGCTGATGGGCTCCTACTATCTCAGGGAATTCCACATGCGCTGGTTCGAGAGCCACGCGGCGGAAGGTGTTGCCGTCACTGACATTTCCGATGCGATGAGCGGCTTCCTGCTGACCGGGCCGAACGCGCGCAAGATCCTCGAAGGCACAACGCATCAGGACGTCTCCGCCGCGGCGCTGCCGTTCATGGCTTGCAGCGCGTTCGATATCGGAATGGTGCAGGCCCGTGTGGCACGGCTGTCCATCGCCGGTGAGCTCGGCTTCGAGATCAGTTGCCCGGTGGCCATGCACGCCACACTGCGCGACACGCTGCTTGCCGCCGGCGAGGATCTTGGTCTCGCCGAGATCGGCTACTACGCGCTCAATGCGCTCAGGCTGGAGAAGAGCTTCGGCATCTGGTCGCGCGAATTCACGCAGGGCTACACGCCCCGCCAGACCGGCCTCGACCGCTTCATCGCCTTCGACAAGGGCGATTTCGTCGGCCGCGAGGCGGCGCTGAAGGAGCGCAACGCCGGCACCGCGCAGCGGATGGTGACATTGGAGATCGATGCGCTCGACGCCGATGCCAGCGGCTTCGAGCCGGTCTGGCACGACGGCCGCCGCGTCGGCTTCGTCACCTCGGGCGGTTTTGGCTACACGATCGGCAAGAGCGTCGCGCTGGCGTTGGTGGACGACGATTTTGCCGAGGAGGGGACGGTGCTTTCGGTGCACATTGTCGGCGTCGAGCGGCCGGCACGGATCATCGCGGCCTCGCCCTACGATCCCTCGGGCAAGGCGATGCGGCAATGAGGAGGATTTTCGATGGTCGATGACGCGGCACGAGACAGCAGGCGCGAACGCCGGCGCGGACGCACGGGCGAGGCGGGCAGCGAAAGCAGTCGCCGGCCCAATTACCGGTCGCTGAAGAACCCGTTCCTGCCGCAGCCGATCTTTTCGGACGACCAGGTGGCTTCTATCCACGACACGGCGCTGCGCGTGCTGGAGGAGCTCGGCATCAAGGTGCTGCTGCCGCAGGCGCGGGAGATTTTTGCCCGCGCCGGTGCGCTTGTGGACCCGGACACCGACATGGTGCGCATCGGCCGCGACATGGTGGTGGCGGCGTTGGCCTCGGCGCCGAAGTCGATCCATGCGCAAGCCGGCGACCGGTCCCGCGACCTGACGCTGGAACTCGGGTCGATGACTTTCCTGGCTGGATGTGGCGCACCGAATGTCACCGATCTCGAACGCGGACGGCGGCCCGGCACGCTGGCCGATTTCGAGGACCTGCTGCGGCTGGTGCAGCATTTCGACGTGCTGCATATGCTTGGCCCCTGCATCGAGCCGCAAGATGTCGACAACCGCCTTCGCCACTATGCCGTCAACCGCGCGCAGCTGACGCTGTCCGACAAGTTTCCGTTCGTCTTCGCGCGCGGCACGCCGCAGGTCGAGGACGGTTTTGAGATGATCCGGCTGGCCCGCGGCCTGTCGCAGGACGAATTCCTGGCGAACGCGCATTGCTACACCGTCATCAACACCAACTCGCCACGCCAGCTCGACATTCCGATGGCGCAAGGCATCATCGATTTCGCCAGAGCGGGGCAGGTCTCCGTCATCACGCCGTTCTGTCTAGCGGGCGCGATGGCGCCGATCACGGTCGCCGGCGCGCTGGCGCTGCAGCATGCCGAGGCGCTGGCGGGGCTGACGCTGGCGCAGCTCGTGCGGCCCGGCGCACCGGTCGTCTACGGCTCTTTCTCCTCCAATGTCGACATGAAATCGGGGGCGCCGGCCTTCGGCACGCCGGAGCATGTCAAGGCGACATTGGGCGCCGGCCAGCTGGCGCGCTTCACCGGACTGCCCTGGCGGTCCGGCGGCGGCAGCGCGGCCAACATCTCGGACGCGCAGGCAGCGCACGAAACGCAATTCGCGCTGTGGGGCTCGGTGCTGGCCGGCGCGACGATGTGCATCCATGCCGCCGGCTGGCTGGAAGGCGGCTTGAGCGTCTCCTTCGAGAAGATGATCACCGACATCGAGGCGCTGCAGACGGTCGCGGAACTCTGTGCCGCGACGCCCGGCGACGACGATTCGATCGGCTTCGAGGCGATCGCCGAAGTGCAGCCGGGTGGCCATTTCTTCTCGGCCGGCCACACCATGTCGCGCTACCGCACCGCCTTCTACGAACCGCTGGTCGCCGACTGGTCGAACTTCGGCAACTGGACGCAAAGCGGATCGAAGACGGCGAGCGAACGCGCCACCGGTGTCTGGCGGCGTGCGGTTGCCGATTTCGAGCCGCCGGCATCGGCTGTCGCCACGTCGGGCGTGCTCGACGAATTCATCGCGCGGCGCACCGAAGAGGGCGGAGCGGCACCGGTGTCGTGAGACAGGGGCGGGAAACGGCTGGCGCCGGCGCAACTTTCGCTGTGTGACCGGTGCCCTGCCATTGGCAATTGGCGCGTCCCGTGCAGAGATGAGCGATGCTCGAGGCGTTCATCGCAACGGTGATCTTCCTGTGCCTGGCGGCGTCGGCGTTCGCCAGCATGGCGATCTGGCCGAGATTGCCGGCCAGACATCGTGATGACGACACGAACACTGTGGTGCGGCACGCGGCCAATCTGTTCGGGGTCATGACCTCGCTGATGCTCGGCCTGATGATCAATTCGGCCAAGAACACCTTCGAATCGATCGATCACAACGTGCACGCCTATGCGACGGAGCTGATCCTGCTCGATAGGACATTGCGCCTGTATGGCCCGGAAACCGACGCGGTGCGCCAGCCGCTGGTCGCCTATGTCCAGAGGGTGGTGACCACCTCGTCACAGAACAGCGAAACGACCATCGCCGCCAACCAGCTGTCCGAACATCTGCTGACGGAGATCGGTTCACGGCTGAATGCGCTGACGCCGGCCGACGCTGTACGTGGTTCGCTCCTGCAGGATGGACGCCAGCGCCTGCAGAAAGTGCTGGAATTGCGCTGGATCCTCGTCGAGCAGTCGGAGGGTGCTATCCCCTGGCCGCTGATCGCGATGCTGGTGACGTGGCTGGCACTGATCTTTGCCAGTTTCGGGTTCAGGGCGCCGAAGAATGCGATCACGCTAGCGACCTTGGTGATTTCCGCCGCGCTGATCGCCGGGGCGCTCTATTTGATCCTCGATATGGATGTGCCGTTCGCCGGTCCGATCCAGATTTCGCCGGCGCCGCTGGAGCGAGCCTTGGCGGAATTGCAGCGATGATGCGGAACCGGCGGCTGCTCCGGGCATTCATGGGAATGGCTCACGGAGGACGACATGGGTTTCGACCAGTATCACGAACCGCCTGAAGAACTGTCGCAGAAGGTGCGGACCTTCGCCCGCATGATCACCTCGCTGATCGAGGAGGCGGAAGCGATCGGCTGGTACGAACAGCGCATCTCGGTGGAGAAGGATCCTCAGGCCCGCGCGATCATGAAGAACGCGCAAGGCGAGGAGTTCAAGCATTTCGGCATGGATCTGGAATTCCTGCTGCGCCAGAAGAAGGACTGGCGTGCGGAACTGAAGGAAATCCTGTTCACCACGGGCGACATCGTCAAGGCCGGCGAGCGGGGCGAGAAGAAGGTGGATTGAGCGCCTTAGAGCAATTCCAGGAAAAGTGTGAGCGGTTTTCTCGGGGCAAAGCGCATAGCGCTTTGCCCTTGGGAATTGCGTCAAAACAAAGAGTTAGAGCGGTTCGCCGTTTCCATGAAACGGTGAAACGCTCTAGCCGGCTCTCTCATCAATCGCTGTCGCGCGCGATTAGCTCCAGCGGCCAGACTTCGCGGATGATGCGCGGGCCTTCGGGGCCGGCGAAGGCCGGTAGCGAGGCCAGCAGCATTTCGGCCAGCCGCCGGCCCATCGGCTCCAGCGCCGGGCGGAAAGCGGTCAGCGCCGGGGAAAAATAGCGGCAAAGCGGCGTGTCGACGATGACGATCACTGCAATATCATGGCCGGGCCGGATGCCCATCTCGGCCAGCGCCTTGCAGCCGCCGAGCGCCATGGCGTCATTGTTGAAGATGATGGCGGTGGGCCGATCCTTGGAGAGCATTACGTCCGCCGTCACCTGATAGCCGCCGGCCTCGTTGATGAAGCCGTCGGCGATCAGGCCGGGGTCGACTTCAATGCCGTGCCGCTCCAGCGCTTTGCGATAGCCGTCCAGGAACAGGTAGCCGAAGTTGAGATCATGCGAAGGGCGGATGGCAGCGATGCGGCGATGGCCGCGCGCGACCAGCCGGTCGACGGCTTCATCACCCGCCCTCTCGAAATCGATATCGAGCGAAGGATAGGTGTCGCCGCCGGATTGACTTCGGCCAAGCGTTGCAAAAGGAAAGCCGGCCTTGCTGAGATAATCGATCCGATCGTCTTCCCGCCGTGTGTTGGCCAACACGACCGCGTCGGCTCGGCGCGTCTCAACCACACGGCGCAGCCTCTCCTGCTGATATTGGCCGGGCTCACCCATGACGACCATCAGATCCAGGTCATAGTCGGCGAGCCGCGCCTGCAGACCGGTCAGGAACGGGATGAAGAACGGTTCGCCATATTGCTGGTCGCCGGGATGCGGCTGCAGCATGAAGGCGATCGAACGGGTGGCGCCCTGGCGCAGGCTGCGGCCGGATTGGTTCGGCGAATAGTTGAGCTTTTTGGCCGCCTCGAGCACGCGCTGGCGGGTGTCGGCGTTGACATCGGCGCGGCCGTTCAGCGCCCGCGACACGGTGCCGATCGAAATGTTCAGGTGACGCGCAAGGTCGTGGATGCTGGACGCCAAGGACAGTTCTCCCCCGACCCTTGGCTAGCACCGGCTGCCGCTCAGGCCAAGGCTTCGGGATGATTTTCGCAGGCAGCCGATTGACATTCTACGCTATCGGGTGTGTTCTCGTAAACGTTTACGGAAAAACGTTTACGGTGATGCCGTGAATGCCGTGACATTCGGTCTGGAGGGACCGGACGGGAGGAATGCCGGATGATGAATGTCGTCCTCGTCGGCTGCGGCGCGATGAGCAGGCAGTGGCTCGATGCCGCCAGGCAGATCGACGGGCTTGCCATTGTCGGCCTTGTCGATCTCGACGCCGAGCGGGCGAAGGCGAGGGCGCGCGAATACGATCTCACCAGTGCCGTCATCGGCACCAGTCTCGACGCGGTACTCGATCAAACCAGGCCCGACGCGGTGTTCGATGTCGTGGTTCCCGCCGCCCGCCGCGACGTGGCCTTCTCTGCCTTTGCCCACAATTGCCATCTCTTGACCGAAAAGCCGCTGGCCGACAGTCCGGAGAATGCCCGTGCCATCGTCGAGGCGGCACGCCGGGCAGGGCGTGTCCATGCCGTCGTGCAGAACCGGCGCTATGTCGCCAATGTCAGGCGCATTCGGCGGTTTCTCGACTCCGGCGCCATTGGCGCGGCTACTTCGATCCATGCCGACTTCTTCGTCGCGCCGCATTTCGGCGGCTTTCGCGAGGAGATGGCGCATGTGCTGCTGCTCGACATGGCGATCCACACTTTCGACGCCGCCCGCTACATGGTCGGCGGCGAGCCGGCCAGCGTCTACTGCCAGGAATGGGAACCGGCCAATTCCTGGTACCGGCAGGGTTCATCGGCGAGCGCCGTCTTCGATCTTGGCGGCGGCAAAGTCTTCACCTATGCCGGCTCCTGGTGCGCCGACGGTTTTCGCACCAGCTGGGAAGGCAGCTGGCGCATCGTCGCCGAGCGCGGCAGCCTCATTTGGGACGGCAACGACGGCCTGAAGGCGGAAGTGGTGGCGCCGGGCCGCGATGGCCTGATCGACAAGACCCAGCCGATCGAGGTGCCGCCGCTCGATCCCGCCGACCGCGTCGGCGGTCATCTCGGCATCATCAAAGATTTCATGCACGCGATCGAGACCGGCACCGAGCCGGAGACGCGCGGCGCCGATAACATCAAGAGCCTGGCCATGGTTTTCGGTGCCATCGAGAGCGCCGAGACCGGACGCCGCGTGGCGATCACCGCACAGGAAGAAAAATAATGCCAAACCCGCTTCTCGACATCCGGATCGGCACCATGGTGCGGGCCAATCTCGACGACCCGGCAGCCTATGTCAGGCAGATCCTGCCGCTCGGTTTCGAGAGCATCCAGCCGTTCTTCTGGCAGACGTTGGGCGGCAAGGACCTTCCACGACTTGCCGGCCAGATCCGCGAGGCGATCGGTGATGCCGATGTCATCGTGTCTTCCCTAGGCGTGTTCGGCAATCCGCTGGAGGGTGGCGAGGTCGATCGCGGTGTGCTTGCGGCTTGGGAAACGGCCATCGACAACGCGCATCTGTTCGGCACTTCGATGGTCAGCGGCTTCACCGGGCGCCTGCGCGGCAAGAAGCTGACCGACAGCCTGCCGCGCTTCCGCGAAGTGTGGGGTCCGCTGGCCAAACGCGCCGCCGACAAGGGTGTGCGCATCGCCTTCGAGAATTGCGCCATGGACGGCAACTGGGCCTCTGGCGACTGGAACATCGCCCATAATCCGGACGCCTGGGAGCTGATGTTCAATGAAGTGCCCGACGACAATCTGGGGCTCGAATGGGAGCCCTGCCATCAGCTCGTCTATCTGATCGACCCGATGCCGCAGATCCGCAAATGGGCGCCGCGCATCTTCCATGTCCATGGCAAGGACGCCACGGTGCGCTGGGATGTGATCCGCGAACACGGCGTGTTCGGCCGGCTGCCCTTCGTGCAGATGCGCACGCCGGGCTTCGGCGACAGCGACTGGACGCGGGTGATAAGCGAATTGCGGCTGGCCGGCTACAAGGGCGCCATCGATATCGAGGGCTGGCACGACCCGGTCTATCGCGGCGACCTCGAAATCACCGGGCAGGCACGGGCGCTGGAGTATCTCAAGCAATGCCGGGGAGGTGCGAGCTACCTGCCAAACCCGACGTGAGACCAAATTTGATGTGAGAATTGGGCGGCGGGAGGAGCCGGCCGGTAAGTCGTACTGCCGTAGCAATCGTCAAAAGCCCCTCGGCTGACGAGGGAAACAATGGGAGGACAAGTGCATGAGCATCGCGATCAGAACGACACTTCTGCGCACGACCGTCGTGGCCGCCGCCACGGCGCTGTGCGCCGCCATCTCGACCTTGCCGGCACAGGCGCTCGACGCCCAATGGTGCAAGGATGTCCATATCCGCTTCTTCGTCGGCGGCGCCGAGGGCGACGCTTTCGGCACCATCGTCTATAACGGCGCCAAGCAAGCGGCGGCCGATCTTGGGCCGAAGGTCGACTATATCTTCTCCGGCTGGGACGTCGAGAAGATGGTGCAGCAATTGCGTGAGGCGGTTGCGGTCAAGCCGGGCGGCATCGCCATGATGGGCCATCCCGGCGACGACGCGATCATGCCGCTGGCCGAGCAGGCGCATAAGGACGGCATCAAGATGATGTACCAGAACGTGCCGGTGCCGAAGGTGACGGCGGCGTTCGGCGGCGGCTATGTCGGCGCGCAGCAGGAACAGCAGGGCCGCGCGCTCGGCGCCGAGGCGTTCAAGCTGGCCGGGCTGAAATCCGGTGACAAGGCGATCATGATCGGCCCGTTCGACAATGAGAGCCGGGGCGCGCGCGAGCGTGGGACAGTCGCCGCATTGAAAGAGGCCGGCGTCGATGTCGTTCAGATCAATTCTGTGCCCGAGTGGGCAGCCGATCCGAATCTCGCCATCCCGGTGATCACCGCGGCGTTGCTCAACAATCCCAGCGTCAAGGCGGTCGGCTACCCCGGCGGGCAGATGCTCGGCAACGTGCCGACATACATGCAGGCCGCGGGAAGGAAGCCCGGCGATGTCTTCAACTTCGGCTTCGACACCAGCCCGCAGATCGTCGAGGGATTCAAGGGCGGCTGGGTGCAACTGACCGCCGATCAGCAGCCATTCCTGCAGGGCTATCTGCCGATCCTCAGCCTTTGCCAGCAGGTGGTGCTGGGTCTCGCGCCGATGAATGTCGACACGGGTGCGGGCTTCGTCACGCCGCAGAATTATGAGATCGTCTCAGAGCTCGCCAAGCAGGCGCTGCGCTGACCTCCCAAGGCTGCCGGCCGGGTTGACCCGGCCGGCAGGACCGCCGGTTAAGAAGGCCGGCAAGCGACAATGACAAGCGAGGATCCGATGGCCGAACGCATCATCGAACTGCGCGATATCAAGAAATCCTACGGTCAGGTCTATGCGCTTGGCGGCGTCAATCTCAGCGTCGACCGCGGCGAGGTGGTCGGCCTGATCGGCGACAATGGCGCCGGCAAGTCGACGCTGATTAAGATCCTGTCCGGCGTCGTCAGGCCGACCAGCGGCGAGATTCTTGTGCGCGACAAGCCGGTGAGCGGCTGGAGCGCAGCGCGCTCGCGCGACGCCGGTATCGAGACGGTGTTCCAGGACCGGGCGCTGGCGGTGCAGCAGACCATCGTGCGCAACATCTTCATGGGCCGCGAGCTCACCGGCTTCATGGGCTTCCTGAAGGTCAACAAGGAGATCGAGGAGGCAAGCCGGCTCATGCGCGAGATCGGCTTCACCTCGAAAGTGTTCACGCCGCATTCGATCGTCGGCCAGCTCTCCGGCGGCGAACGCCAGGGCGTGGCGATAGCCCGCGCCATCTACAAGCAGGCGGAGCTGATCATCCTCGACGAGCCGACGACGGCGCTGTCGCTGACAGAGACGGCAAAAGTCTTCCATTTCGTGCGTCAGGTGCGAGCCGGCGGCCGCTCGATCCTGTTCATCGGCCACAACATCCATCATGTCTTCGACATCGCCGACCGCTTCGTGGTGCTCGATCGCGGCAAGGTGGCGCTGACCGCCGACCGGAGCCAGGTCAAGTCGGCGGAGGAGCTGATCAATTTCATGGAAGACGTCGCGCACCCCGGCGGATTGCCTGGGTTGCACGAGGCCGGCGAAGCGGAGCAGCGAGCGCGATGAGCAAGACCATGGAACCCGATCTCGAAACGCCTCTCGGCGCGCATGGAGCCGCCCGCAAAGAGTGGAAACATCCATCCGATCACTGGCTGCGCGGCTTCGTCCTCGACAACCGTGCCTCGCTCGGCACGCTCGCCGTGTTCATCGTCATGATGGCGGTGTTCATGATCGCCAACCCGACCGTGTTCACCACCTGGTATCTCTACAGTTCGGTGCTGACGACGCTCCCAGTTGCGCTGTTCGTGGTCGTGCCGTTGGTCTTCGTCGTCACCTGCGGCGAGATCGACCTGTCATTTCCGGCGACGATGGGTTTTGCCTCCTGGGTCTTCGCCCTGGTGGTGCAGGCCGGCTACGATCCGTTCCTCGGCATTGCCGCAGCACTGGTCACCGGCATGCTGCTCGGCTTCCTCGTCGGGTCGCTGGTCGTCTATGGCGGCCTGTCGTCGCTGATCGCCACGCTCGGCATGAATTTTCTGCTGCGCGGCCTGATCCAGATCATCAACGAGGGCAAGTCGATGGCGCTGACCGGCCTTGCCGACAGCCCGGCCTACAAGATCTTCTCCAGCCAGGCTTATGGCATCCCGGTGCAGATCTTCTGGGCCATCGCCTTCGTCGTGCTGTCGGCGATGCTCTACAACAGGCACCGTTTCGGCGCGCAGGTGAAGGTGGTCGGCGACAACCCCGACAGCGCCCAGCAGATGGGCATCGACGTCAAGCGCGTGCGGGTGAAAGTGTTCGTCTTCGTCGGCATAGGTGCTGCGATCGCCGGCACCTTCTCGGTGATGATCAACTTCACCTGGTGGCCGACCGCGGGCGACGGCTATCTCCTGCCGGTGCTGGCCTCGGTGTTCGTCGGTGGCACCCCAACCTGGGGCGGCATCGGCACGGTTGCCGGCGGCGCCATCGGCGCGGTCACTGTGTCGTTCATCCAGACCGGCGTCGTGGCAGCAGGCCTGAGCGGCTTCTACGTGCAGTTCTTCAACGGGCTGATCATCATCCTGTCGCTGCTCGGCCATAAGTGGAACCAGGCAAGGTATCGGTGAGGGGGCCATCCAGAAGAAGGCTTAGCGGGGGTAACTGAAGGAAAATCCTCTTCACAACGGATGACAGCGTCAAGGCCTGGGGGCGGGCGAAAAAGAGGCGAATTGAGCGGTTTCGTCCAGGCTCTGTCACGCCAAAGAGGCTGAGACTACTGAAAAAGAGTGCTCGCTTCCACGGCGCTTGGCTGCACGCAGCCACGACTTTTCGCGGTGCGGTCCTACCGCTTCGTCTGTTTGCAATGGTGGGCTAGTAGCACAACACACTCGCCGGGCGTCACTGCAGAGTGGCCATTTTGACAGTCAGGCAAACATCTGACACGTTCCCCAAAACCGGCGAGGCGGAATCATGCCCATATACAAGCCATTTGTGAATCTGAATGTTGGATTTAGCAATGCTGAGAACTATCGACGCCGAGAGAACAAAGCGTTGTTGTCAAAATATTTTGTTGGCGATCAGTTTTTAGATCGGATTATTGATCCGAATATATACTATGTTGTTGGAGAAAAAGGGACTGGCAAAACTGCCTACGCTACGTACTTGGCCAACAATGTCTATAAGAATAATAGAGTGTCAACATTCGATGTTCGTCAAACAGAGTATCAAAAATTTATAGAGCTAAAGCGTCAAGGCCACTTGCCTTTGAGCCAGTATGTTGAAGTCTGGCGTACTCTGCTCTTAATGGCGAGCGCGTCTAGTGTAATTTCACAGTCCGGAACTCCTGAATTTCTCAGACGCTTTACGAAGTTAGGTGCTTTGAAGAAAGTTATAGACGATTTCTACCAGAACGCATTTGCACCTGAAATTGTCAAAATGCTTACTTTCGTAGAGTCTGGAGAGGTCGCGTCGTCGTTGCTGGCAAAATACTCTGGTATTGAGTCGGGTATTTCAGCAAAAAGCGGCTTTCAGGCTGGTGATTCGAATTCTATTTTTCAGACAAACCTACTAAAGATACGCAAGGCGTTCGAAGCCGCGCTAAGTGGCGTAAAGCTAGATGAAAACATGATAATATTTATTGATGGCATCGACGTTAGGCCATCGGACATTGCCTATCCCGACTATTTTGATTGCGTTAGGGGCTTGGTCGAGGCGGTATGGTCTATCAACAACGATTTTCTCGCGAATATAAAGGATAGCAAAGGACGAATAAAGGTAGTATTGCTGGTAAGGCCAGATATTTTTCTGAGAACAGGTCTTCACAATATAAATACAAAACTCAGGGACAATTCTGTTTTTCTAAACTGGATGACTACATACAAGGATTACCGAAACTCTCTGTTGTTCAAAGTTGCTGATCGCCTCTTATCTGCCCAGCAGGACAATCCGATATTGAAGTTGGGCCAAGCTTGGGATCACTACTTTCCTTTCTTTCGCAGAGAATGTCAAATCCGGGTCCGTCTCCGGCGAGAGCGGGACAAATTCATTTCTATCCTTCCTTCGTTTTAGTTACTATAGACCTCGTGATATTACCAGTATGATTGCTACTATTCAGGATATCTTAAAAAAGAAGCCGGACGTATCTGCGTATGTGTCAGAAAAGGATTTTGACGACCCTTCCTTTCGTGATGCTCACGCAGAGTACTTGCTTGGAGAAATTAGAGATCAACTATTGTTTTATTATTCACAAGATGAATATGACGTTTTTTTACAATTCTTCCTGTATTTAAAAGGGAAAAGAAAATTTACTTTTGAGGAATATTTGGCTGCCTTTAATGAATTTATATCGGAGTGTGATGCGTCCGGCAAGATTTTGCCTCAATTTTTTGAGAACGAAGGTGTCTTTCTGCAGTTTCTTTACGATCAAAACGTTATTTGTTACAAAGAACGTGATGGAGATGATCGGCAGGATTCAGAACCTTTTATACGATGGTGTTTTAGGGAGAGGACGCTATCAAACGTGGAGAAAACAGAGAAGATTCGAAGTATCGGTACCGTTATAAGCCTCAACCCTGAAAAGGGGTTCGGCTTTATTCGGGGTGGTGAGAACCACGCAGATTACTATTTTAAAATGGCGGACCACACTGGAAAGTCTCAATTGCGACTGGCGGATAAGGTTTCGTTCGAAGTTAGCACCAAGTACGCAAAACCGAGAGCAACCGCAGTCAAACGGGAGCGCTAATCTCACACCGCCGCGACAAACCCGTCCAGCACGCGTTTCTGGCCGGCTTTGTCGAAGTCGATGGTCAGCTTGTTGCCTTCGATGGCCGAGATGTTGCCGTTGCCGAATTTCTGGTGGAAGACGCGGTCGCCGACGCTGAAGGCGGACGGCGTGTCGGAGACGGATTTTGCGACCAGTTCGCCGTCGATGGTGCGGCCTTTGACCGAGGTGCGACCGGCGCCGTAGCCGCTGTCGGTTTCGCCGTAGCCGATGCGCTCGACCTGGTGGCCGGAGCGCGTGCCCCAGTTGCGGTCGGTCGCCTCGGTGCGGTTGGCCTGCGCGCGCTGCCAGCCCGGCGTCGAATAGGTGTTGGAGAAGGCGCCGGATTTTTCGGTGCTGGCGCCGACATTATCGAAGCGCGAGGCGCCATAGGGGTTCTGCCGGCCGCCGCCACGGCCGGAGGCGAATGAGCCGCCGCCATAGGAATTGCCATAGCCGCCATAGGAATTGCCGCTTTCAGCGATCTCGACATGGGATTCCGGCAGTTCCTCAAGGAAACGCGACGGGATGGTCGATTGCCACAGCCCATGGATGAGGCGGTTGGAGACGAACCAGATATGCAGGTTCTTCTTGGCCCGCGTCAGGCCGACATAGGCGAGGCGGCGCTCTTCCTCCAGCCCTGAGCGGCCGCCTTCGTCAAGCGCGCGCTGGTGCGGAAACAGGCCTTCCTCCCAGCCGGGGAGAAAAACCGTCTCGAATTCGAGGCCTTTGGCCGAATGCAGCGTCATGATCGAGACGGCGTCCTGCCCGGCATTCTGCTCGGCATCCATGACCAGCGCCACATGTTCGAGGAAGGAGCGCAGCGACTCGTACTCCTCCATCGATCGGATCAGTTCCTTGAGGTTCTCCAGCCGCCCCGGCGCTTCGGCCGAGCGGTCGTTCTTCCACATGTCGGTGTAGCCGCTCTCCTCGAGAATGGTCTCGGCGAGCTCGGTGTGCGGCTTGGTTTCCAGCGCCTTCTGCCAGCGTTCGAAATTGGCGGCCACTTCGCGCAGTGCTGCGCGCGGCTTCGGCTTCAACTCGTCGCTTTCGGCGAGGTTGGCGGCGGCCTCCAGCATCGGGATGCGCAGCGCGCGCGCCGTGTCGTGGATCTGGCGGATGGTGGCTTCACCCAGCCCGCGCTTCGGCACATTGACGATGCGCTCGAAGGCGAGGTCGTCGCCGCCGTTGGCAACGACGCGGAAGAAGGCCAGCGCGTCGCGGATTTCCATGCGCTCGTAGAAGCGCGGGCCGCCGATGACGCGGTAGTTGAGGCCGAGCGTGATGAAGCGGTCCTCGAAGGCACGCATCTGGAAGGACGCGCGGACAAGGATCGCCATGTCGTTGAGATTATGCTTCTCGCGCTGATAGGCCTCGATGGTCTCGCCGATGGCGCGGGCCTCCTCCTCCGAATCCCAGGAGGCGTGGACGTTGACCTTGCCATCCTCCGGCTCGTTGCGGTCGGTGAACAGCGTCTTGCCGAAGCGGCCCTCATTGTGGGCGATCAGGTGGGAGGCGGCGCCCAGTATGTGCGCGGTGGAGCGGTAGTTGCGCTCCAGCCGGATGATGGTGGCGCCCGGGAAATCCTTGTCGAAGCGCAGGATGTTGTCGACCTCGGCACCGCGCCAGCCATAGATGGACTGGTCGTCATCGCCGACGCAGCAAATATTAACGGTGGCCGGGCGCGGATTTCCCTCCCCCTTGAGGGGAGGGTGGCCGGGCGAAGCCCGGTCGGGTGGGGTCCTCGCGGCAGTGCGCGATGCTGCAGCGGTGCCTTCTGCGGCGACCCCCTCCGCCCGCTTCGCGGGCACCTCCCCCTCAAGGGGGAGGATTGCGGCCGTTGCGCCAAAAGCCGCAGCCACATGTATTGGGCGGTGTTGGTGTCCTGGTATTCGTCGACGAGGATGTATTTGAAGCGCCGGTGGTAGTCCTTCAGCACATCCGGATTGGCGCGGAAGATGCGGATCGGGTGGCAGAGCAGGTCGCCGAAATCGCAGGCGTTGAGTGTCTTCAACCGCTCCTGATAGGCCTTGTAGAGTTCGCGGCCCTTGCCGTTGGCGAAGGCGCGGGCGTCGCCCTCGGCGATATCGGCCGGACCTTGCCCCTTGTTCTTCCAGCCGTCGATCATCTGCGCGAACTGCTTGGCCGGCCAGCGCTTGTCATCCAGCCCCTCGGCCTGGATCAGCTGCTTGATCAGCCTGACGACATCGTCGGTGTCGAGGATGGTGAAGTCGGAGCGCAAGCCGGCAAGCTCGGCATGGCGGCGCAACAGCTTCACGCCGATCGAGTGGAAGGTGCCGAGCCAGGGCATGCCTTCGACATTGCCTTCGCCGATCAGGATGCCGATGCGCTGCTTCATCTCGCGCGCGGCCTTGTTGGTGAAGGTGACGGCGAGGATCTGCGACGGGAAGGCCTTGCCGGTGGCAAGGATGTGGGCGATGCGGGTGGTCAGGACTCGGGTCTTGCCGGTGCCGGCGCCGGCCAGCACCAGAACCGGGCCTTCGGTGGTTTCCACCGCCAGCCTTTGTTCCGGGTTGAGCCCCTTGAGATAGTCGGGTGCACTGTTCTGGCCGCTGCGGGCAGCCATGGCGCGCGCGGCAATGCCCGACGGGGCCGTGGGCCGCGCATTGGGTTCGTCGAAAAAGGGCATGTCTTCCGAAAAGCCGGACATCTCCCCCGAATGTAGTGATTCGGTGGGGAAAGACCAGAACTGTCTACGTTTTGTTCCCGGTAAAGTGCCCGATACCGCGGTTCAGGCCTTGCGGTAGCCGAGGGCGACGAAAAATCGATGGCCGAACGAGCGGGCCTCGTCCGTCATCACCGCGCCCAGGGCGACCTGCATCTGGTCGTAATAGCGGCCGCCGGCGGGTGAGGTCAGGAAGGCCTCATAAAGCCTGAGGTCGGCCATGGACATATCCCGGTAGACGTAGGCTGAAGATTCCATGGCATCGTTGTCGATGTCACGGCGAAGCCCTTCGGTTTGCTTGCGCAGCAGGGCCATTACCTGGTCGTCGGGCAAGGGCTTTCCGGCCGCGCCCAGCATTTCGGTGAGCATCGCATAGCCCATGTTCAAGGCGACGGCTTCGCCCGTGTCGACGGCGCTGATATCGTCCATCATCTTCCTGTACAATGCGAGCCGGGCCGGATCCCTGGATGGAAGCTCGCCGAGGATCTTGGCACCCTCGATCTTCTTGGCCTCCTTTGCTTCCGGTGCGGAAGCCTGGATCTCCAGCGACGTGACCTGCTTGCCCAAGGGCGAGGCATAGAAAGCAGCGAGGTCGGACAGGTCCTTGGCGGACAGCTTGCCATCCATTCGCGCTTCGATAGCCGTCTCCATCTTGTTCGGGTCAAAGGCACCTTCCATGGCGGCGGCAAGGGCGTCCTGGACTTTTTGCACCGGAGTTCCCGGCGCCGATTTCACGGCCGCGGTGAAACCCGGGCCGATGCCCATCAGCATCTCGTGCAAGCCGTTTACCTTGTTGATGTCGCCGATTGTCTGCGCTGGCGCGGCCACGGTGCCGGCAACAAGCGCGACGAGGCAGCAGAGCACAAGCGCCATGCGCGTCAGAGGCGGAACGAATGACAGCATTTTGCTTGCTCCACGGAAGAGACGATCAATAGAGACTGCTGGAAAACCTGCATGCAGGCAAGATGAATTGCCACCTTGGCGTGTGGGCCAACTTGACAGGCGGGGCAGGCGGGAGAAAGCTGTACCGAGGGCAGGAACGGTGCGCCGGTTTGCCCGTGGCCGCGCGAGCGCGCAACAGTCGAAGGAGTATCATCTTGGCTGTCACCATCACCGCCCTCATCCTATTCCTCATCGGCCTGGCGCTCGGCGCCGGCGGTATCTGGTTGGCCTCGCTGGGTGGCAGCTGGTACTACATCATCGTCGGCGTGGCGTTCCTGATCGCCGCCTGGCTGCTCTACCGGCGCCGCTCCACGGCGCTGTGGCTCTACGCGGCAATCGTGATCGGTACGCTGGCCTGGGCGGTCTGGGAAACCGGCTTCGACTGGTGGGAACTCGGTCCGCGCGGCGGCATCATCGTGCTGGTGGCGCTGTGGCTTTTGACGCCGTGGGCAAGGCGGGGTCTTGCCGGTCCTGACGGGCGCGCGCCGCTGATCCTGGCCGTGCTGGCGTCGCTGGCGGTTGCCGGTTATTCGATGACCACGGACCCGAAGGACATTGGCGGCGCGCTCGACACCGACAAGGTGATCCCCAACGCCAACCTTGGCAATGATGTGCCGGCGGGCGAATGGCACTTCTATGGCCGCACACAGTTCGGCCAGCGCTATTCGCCGCTCGACCAGATCACGCCTGACAATGTCGCCAATCTGCAGCCGGCCTGGACCTACCGTACCGGCGACGTGAAGGGGCCGGACGACGTCGGCGAGACCACCTATCAGGTGACGCCGCTTAAAATCGGCGACACGCTCTACATCTGCACGCCGCACAATTTCGCCATCGCGGTAGACGCGGCGACGGGCAAGGAGAAGTGGCGCTACGATCCCAAGATCAAGCTCGACAAGGACCGTCAGCACCAGACCTGCCGCGGCGTGTCCTATTATGCCGATGCCGCGATTGCTGCCGGCCAACCCTGCGGAAGCCGTGTCTACCTGCCGACCTCTGACGCGCGGCTGATCGCGCTCGACGCCGCCACCGGGCAGGTCTGTCCCGCCTTTGCCGAGGGAGGCACGCTCAACCTCTTGACCGGCATGCCATACCCGAAGTCGGGCTATTACTACTCGACCTCGGCGCCGCTGATATCAGGCGGCAAGATCATCGTCGGCGGCGCGGTCAACGACAATTATTCGACGCAGGAGCCGTCCGGCGTCATTCGCGCCTATGATGCCAGCACCGGCAAGCTGATCTGGAACTGGGATTCCGGCAATCCGGACCAGACGACGCCGCTGCCGGCCGGCCAGACCTATACCGCCAATTCGCCCAACATGTGGTCGACGCCGAGCGCCGACGAGAAGCTTGGCCTGCTCTACGTGCCGCTCGGCAACCAGACGCCGGACCAGCTCGGCATGGGCCGCAGCGCCAATGTCGAGAAATTCTCCTCCTCGATCACGGCTCTCGACCTCAACACCGGGCAGTTGAAATGGGTGCGGCAGACCGTGCATCACGATCTGTGGGACATGGACGTGCCGGCGCAGCCGACCCTGATCGACATCACCAAGGCGGACGGCTCGATCGTGCCGGCGCTGGTCGGGCCGACCAAGCAGGGCGACCTCTATGTGCTTGACCGGCGCACCGGCGAGCCGGTGATTGCCGTTAAGGAAGTGCCGGCGCCCGGCGGCGCCATCGAGGGCGACCATGCGTCGCCGACGCAGCCGGTCTCCGATCTTACCTTCATGCCGAAGCCGCTCACCGGCGCCGACATGTGGGGCATTACCATGTTCGACCAGCTGGCCTGCCGGATCGAATTCCAGGGCCTGCGCTACGAGGGCCGCTATACGCCGCCTTCCGTACAGGGCTCGCTGATCTATCCCGGCAATTTCGGCACCTTCAACTGGGGCGGCGTCGCTGTCGATCCGGTGCGGCAGGTGATGTTCGGCATGCCGACCTATCTCGCGTTCAAATCGCAGCTTATTCCGCGCGACCAGGTGCCGCCGCCGGATGAGGGGCGCGGCAGCGAACAGGGGCTGAATCGCAATGAAGGCGCCCCCTATGCGGTGGTGATGGGACCGTTCCTGTCGCCGCTCGGCATTCCCTGCCAAGCGCCGCCCTGGGGTTATGTCGCGGGCGTCGACCTCAGGACCGGCGCGATCGCCTACAAGCACCGCAACGGCACCGTCTACGACATGACGCCGCTGCCGCTGCCGCTGAAGGTCGGGGTGCCCGGCATTGGCGGGCCGATGATCACCGCCGGCGGCGTCGCTTTCCTCGGCGCGGCGGTCGACGACTATCTGCGCGCCTATGATCTAACGTCGGGCAAGCAGCTCTGGCGGGCACGCTTGCCGGCCGGCGGGCAGTCGACACCAATGACCTATACGGTCGCCGACGGACGCCAGTTCGTGGTCATCGTCGCCGGCGGCCACGGCTCGGTTGGCACCAAGCCTGGGGATTATGTGATGGCCTACGCGCTGCCGAAGTAGGGGGCGCGCTCGCCGAAAACAGTTTCGGCGCTAGCCGAGGCCCAGATGGCTCTTCAGGCTGGGCACCGATCCCAGCACCTGATTGGTCAAATCGGGACCGGCGGCTGCTTCAGCCTGCTGGACCAGAGCCTCGCCGGCCTTCTGAATCTGCGCAATGTCGAGCCCGGATGCCTTGAGCGCGGCAAGGCCATTGACCAGCGCGCCGGCCTTCTCGCCGAGAACGCCGCCAAGCGCGCCCTGCAGCGAAGACAGGAAGCCGCCACCGCCACCGGCCGGGGCTGCGGCCATGACGTCATACTGGTGCGCAAGCTCGTCGGCGCCGGGAATCTTGGCGAAAAACGACGAGGCGCTGGTGCCTTCGGCCTCATGCTCCAGAACCGAGAAAATGGTGCCGACGACCTTTTCCGTCGTCGCCTGGTCGAGGCCCGCCTTTTGGCTGACGGTATTGACGATATCCTGGACGTTCATGATCTCACCTCAACCTTGGGTTTTCGTGCCTACCGGATGGCGCTGGCGGCTGCGGACCTTGACCATGGACTTCCGGCTCGCCGCGACAACAGTCGCGCGCATCGCCAGAATGGCGGCCGCGGCAACCATGAAGGCGGTTGCCAGGATCGGCGAAGGCATGATCATCGGCGTTTTCCTTTTCAGATCGGCCGTTCAGGCTCAGATCGGCCTTTCAGGACCGTGGCCGCGCCATGGGGCGACCGGATGGTCAGTTTCCCCTACTATTGTGGCAGCGACACCAGGATTTGTCGTCGATGACAAGAATGTGATGACGCTCCGGCTAGCCTCTCGATCGTGGCGAATGACGATCTTGCCGAAACTATTGCCACGCGCGTAATGGCGGAAAGCCGCTAACGCATCTTCGAACGGGAAGACGCTGTCGATGACCGGCTTGAGCCCGTGCATGGCGATGGCATTGTTCATGGCGAGAAACTGGGCGCGGCTGCCGACGGCAATGCGCCTGACGGTGGTGACGGTGGCGGAGAGGGCGGCGATGCTGATCGACGAGGTGCTCTTGTCCAGCCAGCCGACCTGGCTGATCTGGCCGCTGAACGCCACGGCCTTCAAGGATTGCTCCATGGTTACGGCGCCGCCGACCTCGACAATCACGTCGACACCGCGGCCGCCGTTCAGTTCGCGCACCTTGGCACGCCAGTCCGGGGTCTTGCGGTAGTCGACCACCGCATCTGCGCCAAGGTCCAGCAGGCGCTCTGCCTTGCTGTCGCTGGACGTGGTGGCGATGACGCGGGCGCCGAACAGCTTGGCCAGCTGCAGCGCAAACAGCGACACGCCGCCCGACCCTTGAGTCAGCACGGTCTGACCTGGCAATAACGGTGCGCCACCCGAGATCGCGTTCCAGGCTGTGACGGCCGCGCAAGGCAAGGTGGCAGCCTCCTCGAACGACAGATGCGGCGGTATGTGCACGGCGGCATCCTCGGGCAACAGGGCGTATTCGTTCAGCATGCCGTCGAGCGACCCGCCGAGCTGTGCGGCAAAATCCCAGCCGAACGGCCCGTCGATCCAGCGCGGGAAGATGGCGGCGGCAACCCTGTCGCCGACCTTGACGCGGGTGACGCCGTCGCCGATGGCGACGACTTCGCCGGCACCGTCGGAAACAGGGGTGAGATCGGGCTTGACCGGCAGCGGATAGTAGCCCTGCAGGATCGACAGTTCGCGGGCGTTGAGCGAGACGGCGCGCACGGCGACCAGTATCTGGTGCGGGCCGGGCGTGGGGATCGGCTCGTCGTGCATGACGATGCCGTCAATGCCGCCGCCGAGATTGGCACGGTAGGTTTTCATGGTGTTTTCCTGTCGGGAGTTAGAGCAGCCGCCCGGCTGTTGACGGTGTGATCTACGACACGATGAACTGGTGGTCGGAAAGAATGCGGCCTTGATCGTCCAGGACGAAGAACTCATGGCCGACAGCAAGCACCGTATCGGAGTCCCGCGGCAGCATTTCCCAGGTCAGCAAGACACCGTTCTGCACGACCTGAACGCCCGGCCTTGCGCGAAACCGGTTGCGCCCCTGGACGACATTTTTCTCGTGTGAAGCGGTCACGCGCGCCTCGATTTCGGCATGACCATGATAGGCGGCCGACGTCAGATAGTTCGCGCCTTCCGGAGCCCACAGCTCGGAGATCGTTTGGCGCCGAACGGCGGCGTCGGTTTCATGCCACATGGCGACATAGCGGCTCACCATTTGCTCGATGAACTTCATCGGTCGTCTCCTTTTCGAACGCTGTCGATGGAGGCAAGCTATCGGAATCAATTGGCTGGAAAAATTGGTGAAATCGGTATAGGTAATAAACATCATCTATATAATCTAGAGAGCAGCATGGCCCGTACCGACGTTTTCACCGGCCTGTCCGAGTTCCTCGCGGTTGCCGCGAATGCAAGCTTCCGGGCCGCGGCGGCCGAACTTGGCGTGACGCCCGCGGCGGTCAGCCAGGCGGTCCGTACGCTCGAGGTTCGCGCCGGCATGCCGCTGTTCCAGCGCACGACACGGCGCGTGGCGCTGACGGAAGCGGGGAGGGATTTTCTGGCGCGGTTGAAGCCGGCCTCCGACGAGATCGGCGACGCCTTCGACGCGCTGTCGGTTCTCAGCCAGCGCCCGATGGGAAACCTCAAGCTCTCGGTGCCGCGCATTGCGCTGGACCTGGTGCTCTATCGGCTGCTGCCCGGCTTTCGCCACGCCTTTCCCGACATTACCATCGACATCGACGTCGACGATGCCTCGGTCGACCTGATGGCGGGCGGCTATGATGCCGGCATCCGCATTGGCGAATTCATCGAGCAAGACATGATCGCCGTCAGGATCACACCGGACTTTGCCTGGTCGGTGCTTGGCGCGCCGTCCTATTTCGCCACGCGTGGACGGCCGCAAGCACCCGAAGACCTGATGCGCCACGAATGTATCCGCTACCGGTTTCCGACCGCGCGAACAATCTACCGCTGGCAGTTCGCGCGCGACGGCCGTGAATTCTCGCTCGATGCGCCCGGCGGCATTGTGGTCAACGATCACATCAGCATGATCGAACTGGCCACAAGAGGCGTCGGCCTCTGTTACTCCGCCGATAGAGTTGCCGCCGCCGAGCTGGCATCCGGTGCGCTCGAGCCGGTGCTCCAGCCCTATTTGCCGACCAAACCCGGCCTGTTTCTGTATTTCCCGACCCGCAGCCAGGCGCAACCGAAGCTGCGCGCGTTCATCGACGCGGCGACCGGTTTCATGCGCTCGCGATGAAAATACCGGATCGACGTCTCAGTCATTCGTGACTGGACGGGGCGACTCGCGCTCCTATCTTGCGCATATCCCGAGACCGAAGGAGCGCGCCATGACCGACGTCAACACCAAGCCTGCGATCACCCAGGCGATGATCGATGCCTATGACGAATACACGCATCTGACGCTCGACCGCCGCCGCTTCATGGAACAGCTGACCAGGCTTGCCGGATCGGGTGCGGCGGCGGCGGCGATTGCGCCAATGCTGGCGGCGAATTCCGCCCAGGCGGCGATCGTCGCCGAAAACGATGCCCGCGTGAAAGGCGAGGACATCAGCTATCCCGGTAGCGGCGGCGAGATGAAGGGCTATCTGGTCAAACCGGCGAACCAGACGAGCAAACTCGGCACCGTCATCGTCATCCATGAAAACAGGGGGCTTAACCCACATATACGCGATGTCGCCAGGCGCGTGGCGCTGGAGGGGTTCGTGGCGCTTGCGCCGGATTTCCTGTCGCCGCTCGGCGGCACGCCCGCCGACGAGGACAAGGCGCGCGACATGTTCACCAAACTCGACGCGGCGCAGACAGTCGCCAACGCCGTTGCGACCGTCGCCTTCCTCAAGGCCGACAAGGACGGCAACGGCAAGGTCGGCGCCATCGGCTTCTGCTGGGGTGGCAGCACGGCCAACATGCTGGCCGTCAATGCGCCCGATCTCGCCGCCAGCGTCGCCTATTACGGCATGCAGCCGAACGCCGCCGACGCGTCGAAGATCAAGGCCGCGCTGCTGCTGCACTATGCCGGCCTCGACGATCGCACCAATGCCGGCATCGACGCCTTCAAGAGGGAGCTCGACGCCGCGCATGTCGAGTACACGGTCTATGTCTATGAAGGCGCCAACCATGCCTTCAACAATGATACGTCGGCGGCGCGTTACGACAAGAAGGCCGCCGATCTCGCCTGGGGCAGGACGATCGCGTTCCTGAAGGAGAAGCTGAAATAGTCCGTCAGGCGACTGACGGCGCCCAGACAGTTTCGAAGGCCGGCGACAAGGTGAAGCCGGCCGGCCGTGTGGAAACGGGCGGCGGGCGGCGCACGCCCTCCTGCAGGTATCGCAACGCCGACGTCAGCCCGTTCATCGTGTAGGGCTTGGCGATGACGCCGATCGCGCCGGCGAAATGATCGGGAATGCGCTTCGGATTGGCGGTCATGAACACCACCATCGAGTTCTTCTTCTGGCCGATATATTCGGCCACCTCGACACCAGTCGGGCCGTCGGTGAGGTGGATGTCGACAAAGGCGATGTCGGCATCCGTGGACTCAACCATGCCCTTTGCTTCCGACGAGGATGTCGCCCAGCCGACGACCTTATGGCCGGCCTCTTCGACAAGGCTTTCCAGTTCCATGGCCAGCAGCGCTTCGTCCTCGACGATCAGGACCTTGAGCGGTTCAATCATGACACATTCCCTTTTTGCTGCGGTTCGTTCGGCATCGAGATCACGACCTTGGTTCCGGGCCCGGCGTCGCGCCATTCGATATCGGCTTGCAATTGGCGGGCGAGCGACTTGATCAGCCGCATGCCGAAAGACGTATCGCCACTTGCATCGGCCATGCCGACACCATCGTCTGATACCTCGATGTTGAAGTGCCCGTCGGGCTGGCTCATCTTGATGCCGATGCGGCCGGCCGTGGTCCCGTCCGGTCCTTCCTTGAAAGCGTGCTTCAAAGCATTGGTGACGAGTTCATTGACCATCAGCGCGACAGGCGTCGCCTTTTCCGCTGAAATCACAATGGGTTCGAGCTCGAGTTTCGACTTGATCCCGGAGCGCCCTGACGCCGTCAGCAGATCGGTCACCAGATCCTTGGCGAAATCCGAGACGTCGAACCGGCTGACATCCTTCGACTGGTAGAGACGGCGATGTACGGTGCTCAGCGCCTCGATGCGCTCCAGCATGGTGGTCAGCGAATGCCTGGTCGCTTCATCCTTTATAGTCCGGCGCTGCATGATGATCAGGGACGAGATCATCTGCAGATTGTTTTTCACCCGATGATCGACCTCGTGCAGCAAGGTGGTCTGCGCCTCCAGCGCTGCTTCCAGTTCCGCGGTGCGCTCCTTCACCGCCTTCTCGAAGCGGTCCTTGTCGGCGGTGATGCGATGCTCCGAGCGCTTGCGGTCGGAGACATCGAGTTGCGAGGCGAAAAAGAACTGCACCTCGCCTTTATCGTTGGAGACAGGGCTGATGTAGAGCGCGTTCCAGAAGGTCGAACCGTCCTTGCGATAGTTCAGAATGTCGACGCTGACATCGGCTTTGTCCTCGATCGCAGCGCGTATCTCCGCAATGGCGGCCTTGTCGGTCTTCGGCCCCTGCAAAATGCGGCAGTTCTTGCCCATGACCTCGTCGCGCTCATAGCCGGACAGCCGCAGAAAGGCGTCATTGGCAAAGACGATCGGGTTGTCGGCCTGCCTGGGGTCGGTGATGATCATCGACATGCGGGTGGCGCGGATGGCCGCCGCGAACGGGTCGCCCTTGCCATGCTCGGCATGAAGGTCGTCCGTCATGTGCCAGGCGTCGGCAGGCTCCCTGGTCCGTTTCCAGTCCATTGTGTCACTCCAAGCCGTTTTCGTGGGGGTCAACGGCTCAAGTGAGGAATTGGTTCAATCCTGGACGTGTTGTCGCAGTCTGGCGGAATCGGGAACCGACTCGGTTCTTCTGCAACCAGTTGATAATAAAGGTTTTCCTGGCATCTAACTTTTCGGCGTCGGCTTGTGGAAGGCAACGCCGACGACCACCAGCGCGATCCCCTGGCAATCACTGAGGCTTGGAATCTGGCGCAGCACGATGACGCCGATCAGCGTTGCGGTGACCGGCAGCAGTGACAGCATCAGCGCGAAACTGGAGCGCGGCAGCCGCGACATGGCAAGCTGGTCGCAGACATACGGAATGACCGACGAGCAGATGCCGACGCCGATGGCGGCGGCGAGCAGTGGCGGTGAGAAAAAGGCGGGCAGCGCATCAGTGAAGCCGATCGGCAGCACGACGATGAAGGCGACCGCCATGGCGGCACCGAGGCCGGCGATGCCGTCGCCGGCGCCGGCACGGGCGACGCGGTGGCCGAGCACGATGTAGCCGACAAAGAGCGCGCCATTGAGGAAGGCCCAGAATAGCCCGACGGGATCGCTGGACCATTTCACGTCGATCAGCAGCAAGGTGCCGGCGACAGCCACGGCAAGGGCAGCGAGGTTGCGCGGGCTCCGGAGCCCGATCACCGCGACGCCGATGGTGCCGACGAACTCGATTGCCGCCACCAGCGAGATCGGCAAGCGGTCGAGCGCGAGATAGAAGGAACAGTTCATCACCGCCAGGCAGGCGCCCAAAGCGACGAGGAGGAGCCGGGTCGAGCGATCAGCGCGGGCAAAGGTTTGCCACGGACGGGTCAGCGGCGCGAAGATCAGCGCGGCGGTGGCGATGCGCAGCCACGCCATGCCGAGCACGCCGACATGCGGGAACAGCAGCACGGCGAAAGCCGGCCCGAGATAGTGGAAGATGGCGCTGACGCCGAACCAGACATGCGGCGGCAATTTTGTTGCCAGCTTGCCCAGGCCAGGGCCGGCGGAGGCGGGGACAACAAGGACAGGGCCTGCTCCGGGAAGTTGCGTTTGATCGTCCATCGGATCAGTATCGCAGGCAGTTTCTGCTGGATATATGGATGATGATCGGCTGTTTTTATCATCTCTATCCTAAAGCAAGGAGTTTTCAGTGAAGCGCCTTCGAACTGAAAATATCGATCTCGACGCGGCCGACATGAAGATCCTGCGCCTACTGGAAAAGGACGCACGCACCAGCACGGCGGAGCTGGCGCGCTCGGTCGGTCTGTCGGCGCCAAGCGTCGCCGAGCGCATCAAGCGGCTGCAGGAGAACGGCGTCATCGAAGCCTACTCTGTCAGGATCAATCCCGCCGCACTTGGCCTGAAGCTGTCGGCGTGGCTGCGCATTCGGCCAGTGCCGGGGCAACTGGCCGTCGTGGCCGAGATCATCCGCGAGCTGCCGGAAATCGCGCAATGCGACAGGGTGACCGGCGAGGATTGCTTCATCGCGCTGGTGCATGTCGGGTCGGTGACCGAGCTCGAACGGGTGATTGACCGGATTATTCCTTATGCGATGACCAACACGGCCATCATCCAGTCGTCACCCGTGGTCGCACGCTCGCCGCTGGCGGCGGTAAAGCGATTGCCGTGAAACGGCGCGGTTTGGTTGGTCTACCCGATTTCCCCAAGCCAGCGTCAGGCGTGGCCGCGCTTCAGGCGGGCGCGCTTCAAAATGCTGCGCCAGCGGATCATGTCGAACGGGATCGGCTCGTTGTTGTTGGCGATGTGAAAGATCTCGTTGTCGACGTTCTTGAGAGAACGCCAGAAATCATAATCAGTGATGCGCGGATCAGCGGCCAGCCTGTCCACCTCGACCTTGATGTCGGTTTTCATGCACGTTCCTCGAACCGGCTTCGCCCTGCCGCCCGTATAACAACCCTGTGCGGACCTTTTCTGCCGCTCCGCTGAGTCGTTCAACGGCTCAATTGGCTTGTTCCCGTTAAAACCTCGGTAAGGTTAACGTGGGTGCCAGGCCGCTTCAAGAACGGGTGCCAGCCGATTTGAGGGTTCTGCGATTTTGGATGGCCGGTGTGGCTTTGAGGTTCGGTCGCCGCTCTATTTGCGTTTGATGCCGATCGAGCGACCGGCACGCTCCGGCATCGGCAGCACCGAATGCGCCGCGCGCATGGTCTCGATTTTGGCCAGCACATCGGCGGGGAAGGGCGCGACCTTCGGCCCCGACATGTCGACATGCAGTGACAGCGTCTCGGAGGTGGCGGCGAGCCAGCCGTCGACATGGCGGATTTCCTGATAGGCCCTGAGCCGCTTCGCGTCATGGTCGATGAGCTGGAAGGAGACCGTGACCTTATGGTCAAGATGCAGTTCCTGCACGTAGCAGACATGGACCTCGGCGGTGTAGATGGTGAGGCGCCGTCCCTTCACATAGTCCAGCCCCATGCCCATCGCCTCGAAGGCCTCGTCCGAGCAGCGGTCGAACAGCACGTTGTAATAGGCCATGTTGAGATGGCCGTTGTAATCGATCCAGTCCTTCTCGATGTCCATGGGCTTGGAGACGAAGGGGGCGGGGATGGACATCGAAACTTCCTTGTTCTGGCGCTGGACAGAGCGTGGTGGGTAAGGCTTTTTGGTCTGACGCAATTCCTGTGGGAAAACCGCTTCACACTTTTCCCGGAAATGCTTTAGGCATCCATAGCCCCATAACAAGCGTGGGCGCTGGTCCATTCGCGGAGGAAACCATGGCTCTGAGCGACCTCAATCCGGTCGAACGCAACGAGGAAGGCATCGCCGCGGTGCTCGGCATCCTCAAGCAACAGCTCGGCGAACGCTTCCAGACCGGCCAGGCCATCCGCGCGCAGCACGCGCATACCACCACCTACATTCCGACGCAGGCGCCTGATGGCGTGGCTTTCCCGGAAACGACTGAAGAGGTGCAGGAGATCGTGCGCGCCTGTGCGGCGCATCGCGTGCCGGTGATCGCCTTTGGCGTCGGCTCGTCGCTGGAAGGGCACACCAACGCACCGGGCGGCGGCATCTCGGTCGACACCTCGCGCATGAACCGTATCCTTGCGGTCAATCCGCAGGATCTCGACTGCACGGTCGAGCCAGGCGTGACCCGCGAGGATCTGAACCGGCATCTGCGCGACACCGGCCTGTTCTTTCCGATCGATCCCGGCGCCAATGCCTCGCTCGGCGGCATGGCGGCGACGCGGGCCTCCGGCACCAACGCCGTCCGCTACGGCACGATGCGCGAGAATGTGCTGTCGCTGACCGCCGTCATGGCCGATGGCGAGACGGTAACGACCGGCAAGCGGGCGAAGAAGAGCTCGGCCGGCTATGATTTGACGCGGCTGCTGGTCGGCTCGGAAGGCACGCTCGGCATCATCACCGCGCTGACGCTGAAGCTGCAAGGCATTCCACAGGCGATCTCCGGCGGCGTCTGTCCGTTCCCGAGTGTCGAGGCGGCCTGCAACGCCGTCATCGCGACGATCCAGATGGGCATTCCCGTGGCGCGCATCGAACTGGTCAACGCGCTGCAGATGCGGGCGATGAAGACTTATTCCAAACTCGACTATCCCGAAAGCCCGTGCCTGTTCGTCGAGTTCCACGGCAGCGACGCGGGCGTGGCCGAGCAGGCCGAGACTTTTGGCATGATCGCCGAGGAAAATGGCGGCGGGCCGTTCCTGTGGACCAGCGTCGCCGAGGAGCGCACCAAACTGTGGAAGGCCAGGCACGACGCCTATTGGTCGTCGCTGACACTGCGGCCCGGCGCCAAGGGCCTGTCGACCGATGTCTGCGTGCCGATCTCGCGCTTTGCCGAATGCGTCATGGAAACAGAGGCCGATATCGCCGAAATGGGACTGATCGCGCCGATCGTCGGCCATGCCGGCGACGGCAATTTCCACGTGCTGGTGCTGATGGATGTCAATGATCCCAAGGAGATCGCGCTGTCTGAGAAGTTCGTCGCGCGGCTCAACATGCGGGCGATCGCCATGGACGGCACCTGCACCGGCGAGCACGGCATCGGCCAGGGCAAGGTCGGCTTCCTGCGCAGCGAACTCGGCCACGGCGTCGATATCATGCGCACCATCAAGCAGGCGCTCGACCCGCAAAACATCATGAACCCGGGCAAGATATTGCCGGGCGAGGGCCATTAGATGTCGGCTGCCGAGACTCTGGTACCGATCGAGGTGCCGCCGTCGTCCGCTGGCGCGCCACTGCCTCATCTGTTTGCGGATGAAGGCAGGTTGCTTGTCGCCTACGTCGCCAATGCTCCTGACCCGTCCTTCGATGGCACGAATCCGCGCTCGATTTCGCCGGAAACAGGCAACCAGTCCATCGCCATCCTGACGGCAGACCCTTATCTGGCATTTCAATTCGGCCCGCCGAATGACGAAGCCATCAGCGGCCACCGTCTTTATGCACTGGGCTTGCGGCCTTACGGCGCATTCGAAGTCCGCAACTCGTCGTGGATCGCGTCTTTTGAAAAGGCAAATCGAGTTCACTCGTCCCATACGCCTGAACTGTTTTCAGACTATCGGCATTTCATCCTGACGTTCCACGATTCAACGTTGGAGTTCATTGCCGAGAGTTTCTCGACAAGCCTTCACAAGGGAGCGGTTTTGACCGTGCTGATGGAGGCTGTCGGACACAGTCTCCCAACGCAGCAAGTCAAACCGCACCGCTTTCTCGACAAACTTTGGCGACGTTAATCACTTTCAGCCTGCCGCCTTACCGCCCGGCGGGAGGCTGCTACGCGCCCTCGACGAGGGCCTGCAGCATGGGACGCGTCGGCGCGAAGAATGTCGTGCCGGTCTGCGGCGTCGAGACATCGAGCAGCCGGTCGTAGGCGCCCGGCGGGTCGCCGACATACATGCGCTGCAGCATCTTTTCGGTGACCCAGAGATACCTGGAATAGCCGATGAAGTAGGTGCCGAACTCATTCTGCCCGGGCCTGCCGAACGGCATGTTGTCGCGCAAAATGTCGTATTCGTTGCCGTCGGCATCCTCGATGGTGGCCAGCGACTTGTGCGATTTGCGCGGCGCGTCGTCATCGTCGATTTCGATGTTGTCGATCTTGGTGCGGCCGATGATCGCCTCCTGCTCGGGCGTCGGAATGCGCGCCCAGGCCTGCATATCGTGCAGATATTTCTGGACGACGACGTAGCTGCCGCCGGCAAAGTCGGCATCCTCGTCGCCGACGAGCGCTGAAGCCGGCAGGTCGAGGCCGGTCGGATTGGCGGTGCCGTCGACAAAACCGAGCAGGTCACGGGCATCGAAATAGCGAAAGCCCGTCACTTCGTCGACGACGGTTACACCGGGACCGAGCCGGTCGAGCAGGATACGTTCGAACTCGAAGCACATATCGGGCCGTTCTGCCCGGATGTGGAAGAGAAGGTCGCCCGGTGTCGATGGCGCCGAATGGACCGCTCCCTTGATCGGCGCGAAGGGTTTCAGCTCCAGCGGCCGCCGGCCGGGGCTGAGACGGTCCCAGAGATCGCGGCCGATGCCGGCGATGCAAGACAGGCGGCCGCCAAGGTCGCGGAACCCGACATTCTTGACCAGATCGTCAAGTTCGCCGAGCACGGAGCAGACCTTGGCCAGGGCCGCCTGTTCCGCGGCGACCGTGACGACGAGGAAAATCGCCGATTGTGAAAGCGGCGCATCGACGCTCTGCGCGTCGATCGGCACGCGATCCCAGTTCTTGCCCGACATTCGAGAATCTCCGCTTTTGCCGGATTTGTTTCAGATCGCCGGGGATGAGGCAATACTGGATGAATTGCCTCTTTATCGACACGCGGATGCGGGTAGAGTGCGGCAGAATTTCAATCAACCTGTTCGGAGCTGATGCTCGCACGCCTGTTCGTGATCTTTGGTGGCCTGTTTGTGCTGGTGCTGTGCGCGGCGCTGGTGGTGCCGTATTTTGTCGACTGGACCGGCTACCGCGCCGAATTCGAGCGCGAGGCGAGCGCCATCCTTGGTCGCAAGGTGACGGTGCAGGGCGATGCCACGGCAAGGCTGTTGCCGTTTCCTTCCGTGACCTTTTCCAACGTTGCCGTCGCCGGTGGCCCCAACGGCCAGCCGGCCATGACCGTCGAGACGTTTTCGATGGATGCGGAACTCGCGCCCTTCCTGCGCGGTGAAGTGCTGATCTTCGACATGCGGCTGGTGCGGCCGAAGGCGACGATCGACATTGCCAATGACGGAACCGTCGACTGGGCGATGCGGCCATCCTCGCCCTTCGACCTCAACCAGATCTCGATCGAGAAGCTGACGGTGACGGAAGGGCAGATCGAACTGCGCCATGCCGCCGGCGGACGCAGCCATATCTTTTCCGAGATCAACTCGACCATTTCGGCCAAGTCGCTGGCCGGCCCCTGGCGCATGGACGGCACGTTGCGACTGGACGGTTTGCGCACCACGGTCGCGGCGTCGACCGGCAAGGCCGAAGGCAACGGCCAGATGCGGCTTCGGCTGAAGGCCGATCCCGATGCCTATCCGCTGGTCATCGAGACCGACGGCAATGCCGGCATCGTCAACGGTGCCGCCATCTATTCCGGCCAGTTCAAGATTTCCGGCGCCGACAAGAACAGCGCCGAGCTGCGCGGCACCGACGGCGAGACGGTGAAGGTCAGCGCCGGCAAACCCGATCCGGGCTTCCGCCTGAACGGCAAGTTCTCGCTCGACCACCAGAAGCTTGGCGTCGACGAATTCCGTTTCGAGACCGGACCGCTGGACAATCCCTACACCGCCGACGGCAAGGCCTCTGTCGATCTCGGGCTGAAGCCGAACTTCGCCATCGAAGCCAATGGCGCGCAGGTGCAGTTGGACGAGGCGGTGGGGGCGGCGGCCGGCGCCGGCCTGACACTGGATCAGCGTATTGCGGGGCTGGAGCAGGCGTTGCTCGATCTGCCGAAGCCGACCATTCCCGGCACCGTCGAGGTCAAGCTGCCGGCGGTGGTGGCCGGCGATACCACGGTGCGTGACGTGCATCTCTCGGCCGAGCCGGTCGACGGTGGCTGGTCGGTGAAATCGCTCGCCGCGACGCTGCCGGGCCGCACCACGCTGGAAGCAAGCGGCATGCTGGTGCTCAACGTGCAGAGCCATTTCGGCTTTACCGGCTCGTTGCTGTTGGCCGTGGCGCAGCCTTCGGGTTTCGCAGCGTGGCTGTCGAAGGATGTCGACGAGGCGATCCGCCGTCTGCCCGCCGCCGGCTTCAAAGCCAAGGTCGACCTTTCGGAAAACCACCAGGCCTTCAGTGATCTCGAATTGATCCTGGGCAAGGCGAAGTTTTCCGGCCGTATCGATTCCAGCCAGCCTGACGATGCAAAGCCCTCGGTGCTGATGCGGCTCGAGGGCGGCGAACTCGATGTCGACGGGCTGGCGGCCTTCGCCTCGATCTTCGTCAGCGACAAGGGCGCCAACCGTTTTGCCAACAGCGACCTCGATTTCCAGATCAAGGCCGGGCCTGTCAGCGCCGGCGGGCTCACCGCCGATACTATCGACACGGCGCTCAGGTTGCGCGACGGCTTGCTCGAAGTCGACCGGCTCTCGGTTGGCGGGCTGGCCGGCGCCTCGATCAGCGCCACGGGGCGGATCAAGGATTTTCCAGCGAGCCCCACCGGCAAGCTCGATGCATCAATTGTCGCCGTCGACCTGAAGCCGCTGATCGACGTTGCCGCACAGCATTATCCAGACAATGGCGTGCTGAAAGGGCTGGCGAGCCGAGCAGCGGCCTATCCAGACCTGTTCCAGGACGCACGCGTCGACCTTGTGGCGAGCGCCGCCGACAATGGCGACGGCACGACGGGCCTAGCGGTGAGCGGACAGGGCAAGGCTGGCGGCTCGGCCTTTTCCGCCTCGCTTTCGGGGAAGGGAGCGCCGGACAAGCTTCTCGACGCGCCGGTGACACTGACCTTCAACGCCAAAAACCCCGATGCCACGGCGCTGCTTGCGCTTTACGGCCTGCCGGCGCTGCCGCTCGGCATGCTGGGCGAGGCAACGACCGATATTTCGGCCAAGGGCACATTTGGCGGTGGCCTGACGACAAGTTTCAGCCTTGCCGGCAATGACTTCAAGGCCGGCTTCGAAGGCACGATCGCCGACACGCCGCAAGGCCCTACCGCCAAGGGCAAGATCAACCTCGATGCCGCCGATATCGAACCCTGGCTGATGACATCAGGCATCGGCCTGCCGGGCATGGGGGCCGGCATGTCGACCTCGTTGTCGGCACAGGGCGACTATGGCAACGGCCTGCTGGTGCTGGACAATGTCAGCGGTGCCATCAACGAGGCGGCCGTGTCCGGCGACGTCAACATCGACGCCAAGGACGGCGTGCCGCATCTGGCGGGCGCGCTGGCGCTCGACGAGCTCGACCTCGATCCAATGGCCGTGGCGCTGTTTGGCGATTCCGCTTTCCTTGCCGATAAGAGTGGGGCCGACAAGGGCGCGAGCGACAAGGGCGGCGCGTGGCCGGCAGCACCGTTCAGCCAGAAATCCAGCCTGCCGTTCACCGCTGACCTCGACCTGACGACGGCGGCACTGGCTGCCGGGCCGCTCGCCACCGCCTATGATGCGTCCTTTGCATTGAAACTCGACCAGGAGGGTATCCGCGTTTCGGATCTCAAGGCAAAGTTTCTTGGTGGTGCGCTGACCGGCATGTTCGAGTTGAAGAACAATGACGGCACCGGGCTTTTCACCGGCCAGATGAAACTGGCGGGTGCCGATCTGGCAAACGTGTTGCCGGACGCCGGCATTGGCGGCATCAGCGATTTCTCGACGACGCTGTCGACCAGCGGCAAGTCGGTCGATGCGATGATCGCTGCACTATCGGGTTCCGGCACGGCGGCGCTCAGGGGTTTGCAGGTCGCCGGCGTCAACCCCGATGCGTTCAGCACTTTGCTGGCGAAGGCGGATGCGATCGGCCGCGACATCGACGCGGCCAAGACCGCGGGCTTCGCACCTGCCATCGCCGCCGATGGCAGCTTTGCCGCCGGGAATGCCGACATCGCTTTCACGATTGCCGGCGGCACGCTCAGGGCGCCGCCGATCAGCCTCGAAAACCCGGCGGCGACCTTGTCCGCCGACATCACCGCCGATCTCAACACCAGCACGGTTTCCGCCAAGGGCGCGATCACGTACAAGCCCGGCGACGAGGCTTTGGTCGGCTCTGATCCGATCATGAATTTCACTGCCGAAGGGCCGTTTGGTGCCGTCAAGCGTCAGTTCGACAGCGAGCCTTTGGCGCAGTTCCTGACCCAGCGTGCGCTGGAAAAGGAACAGCAGCGCGTCGAGGCGATGCAGGCGGCGCTGCTGGAGAAGCAGCGGCTGCGGCGCGAGGTGCGCTATTACGCAGCGCTGCAGGATGCACGCGACAAGGCTGCCGAGGAACTGCGTCAACAGGAGGAGGCGGCGCGGCTGAAGGCGGAGGCGGACGCCAAGGCGAAAGCGGAGGCTGACGCCCAGGCAAAGGCCGAAGCCGACGCAAAAGCTCAGGCCGACGCGGACGCCAAAGCCAAGGCGGATGCTGAGGCCAAAGCCAAGGCTGATGCCGATGCGAAGGCCAAGGCTGATGCTGATGCAAAGGCGGCGGCCGAGCAGCAGGCCGCCGACGAGGCAGCCAAGGCGCAGGCCGATGAAGAACAGCGGCAGAAGGCCGAGGAGGCGAAGCGTATCGCTTCGCAGGAAAAAGCGCGACTAGAGGCTGAACGCAAGGCCGCCGAGCCGAAGGTCGAGCGTGCGCCGCAGCCGGAGGCCAACGACAATCCGCCCGCTAAACCGAAGGCCAATCCGTTCACGATCGACAATCTGATGAAGTCGTTGCAGTAGCGGTAGGGCAGTAGGGCGAGGCCTTTCCGCCCCGGTTCGTTTCAAAGAACAAACAGCTCGGCGCCGTCGGCGACGTAGCGGGCGTGGCGAAAATCGCGGATGGCGGCAAGTTTGCCGTCCTGCCAGGCCAGCAGGATGAAATAGGTCGGCCGCGTCGTCGGATCGTTGGGATCGCGGACGAGAATAGCGGGCCGGTTTTCGACGAAGCCGGGCACGAGATGCCAATCCTGTACGCGGGAATAGTTGCCGAAATAGGTGGCCACTTGCTTGCGGCCGTTGAGCCGTGTCCTGGCCACCAGTTCCAGCCGGACTTCTTGCGCCAGCATGTCACGCACTGCGTCGAAATCACGGGCATTGAAGCGATCTATGTAGGTATTGAGCAACAGACGCTCGGCGGTGCTCAGTCTGGGCAGAGGGCGGTCGTCGGGTTCGTCGGCAATCTGGCGCAGGCGCTCGCGGCCACGATGCAGTGCAGCCTTGACCGCGGGGATGCTGGTGTCGAGCGTGGCGCTGATCTCCCGCAGGGAGTAGCCTAGAACATCCATCATGATGACGCTGCTTCGCTGCGCGACGGGAAGACGCATGAAGCTGTGCAACCCGGCAGAAGCGGCTTGACGATCGATGGTGGGATTCACCGGGTCGACGATCATGTCCGGATCCTCATCGCCAGAGGTCTTTTCGCGGGCGCGGCGGCGCAGAAAGTCGAGCGCCGTATTGTGCGCGATCCGAAACAGCCAGCCTTCCGGATTGGCGATCGGGCCAGCGTTGTGCAAGGCCTCGACCGCCTTGGCCAGCGCCTCCTGCAGCACATCCTCGCCGTCGATGACCGAGCCCGCCATGCGGGCGCAGTAGCGGTGCAGCTTGGGGCGCAATTCCCCAAACAGGCGCTCGAAGAGCCCATGCTGCTCACCACGAATGGGAATGGTCATAGGGCTCCCGTTCCGTGCCGTTGCCTGCCACGATTACTCATCCAGCATCCGGTAGCTGCCCACCACCGTTATCTCGTCGCGTTGCGGAGGTTCGCTGCAGCGCTCCCTGAAACCGTCCTGAAATGCCTGGAATGCCGCCAGCCCGGTGATGATGTCGGCATGCGCATCGGTCTCCGTCTCGACCAGATGGACGAATGTCCCGTCGCTGGCGCGCAATGCCATATAGCGAACGCCGTCCGGCGATTTGTCGCGCAGTTCCTGGAAAACGGCCTTTATCAATCGCTCGTTCTCATCGGTCCGTTCCGGCTTCATCTTGTAGCGTATCAGGTGACGTTTCATCTCTGCTCTTCCTCTTGATTGCCCTTGCGCCTTTCGAAGCGTTCACTCCCTGGACGTTTCGGAAAGGCCAAAGGATCTGAGCCGGCAGAAATAAGTCGGACGAGCCGGTCTGGAGCGGCGGGGATCAAACGCCCGTTCCGCGCTTCGCCCATTCCAGGACATGCAGCCTCAGCGCCGAGGACAGGTTGGTGTCGCGCGGCCGCGTCTCGTCGACTTCGGCCACGAGTGCGGCGAGCGTCAGCTTTCTGGCCGCTGCGATGGCGACGAGGTCGTCAAAGAAGGGCTTTTCGAGGGAATAGCTGGTGCGATGGCCGCGAATGGTCACCGAGCGCTTCTCGACGGCGCTCACGGCCGGACACTCACTGCCGGACACTCACTGCCGGACACTCACTGCTGGTCCTTGCCGGACGGGTCGAGGCGATGGCCGGCGACAAATGTCTCGGCTTTGTCGGCGATCAGCCGCTCGCGATGCTTGTCCGCCTTGGAACGGCCGTGCAGGGCCCGGTTCTGTTCCGCGACGCGCAGCTTCTCGTCCCGCGCCTTCTGCTTGCGCGCCTGGCGGAGGTTGACGATGTCGGCCATGGCGTGGACCGCCCAGCCTATTTCTTGCGGAAGGCGTCGAGCGAAACCACTTCGGCGCCCTTGGTGCCGGCCTCGGCTGCGGCGGGCTTTTTCTCCGCTTCGGCGGCGGCCTTCTTCTCGGCCTTCGGCTTCTTCTCGGAGACGATGGTCAGCGGCTCGGGCGCCGGCTGGGCCGGTTCCTCCTCGGGCTGAGCGTCGGTCTTGACGTCGAACTCGAGTTCGAAATTGACCGAGGGATCGTAGAAGCCGCGCACGGCCGAGAACGGGATTTCCAGTTTCTCCGGCACGTCGGAGAAGGACAGGCCGACCTCGAAGCCGGTGTCGGTCACCTTCAGGTCCCAATACTGGAACTGGATGACGATGGTCATCTGCTCGGGATAGCGCTCGCGCAGGCGCGACGACACCCGCACACCGGGGGCGCCGGTCAGGAAGGTGATGAAGAAATGATGGTTGCCGGGGAGGCCGGTGCGTGCGACCTCGGCCAGGACCTTGCGCATGACGCCGCGCAACGCCTCCTGGGCCAGAATGTCGTAGCGGATGTGGTCGTCGGCCATGTGGTGGTCGGGTTCCGTTGAATCGTCCGCATAGCTGTAATCAAGCTTGAGCGCGGCGTAAACCTGATATAGCCCACCGCCGCGTCGAAGCGAGGACTATTGCCAACGATTTGATCGGCAAGGCGGCTTGCCGGCAAGCGCAAATGTTATGCGTTAGCCAGCGCAGTGTGTTTTTTGGCGCTGCCCGGGGCAGGGCGCTTGCCGAAAGCACGCAGGAAGGTGCGCACGCCATTCGTCGCCGACTGCACCACCTCGTCCTCGCGCGGCGAGCCGCCGAGCATGAAGGTGGTCTGCAGTTCGGCATTGACCAGGCCGAGGAACTGGCGCGCCGCGACGTCGGGGTCGTCGATGGTGAGGTAGCCGCCATAGGCGAGGCGGGCGAAGCGGGCGGCGATTGCCGGCCATGTCCTGCCCGGACCTTGTTCGCGCCATTCGGCAAACAATTCGGGATAGCGCTCGCCTTCGGTCTGGATCAGCTTGCGCAGGAATTTTCCGTCGCGGTTGCAAATGCAGTTCTGATTCAGGCGCACGGCAAAGCCGATCAGATCCGCTTCAAGATCGCCGGGCTGGTCAGGGAAAGTCGCGATGGTGGCGAAAATGCCGGCATTGCAGCGCTCGGTGAGGTCGCGCACCACGGCCATGAAGAGCTTTTCCTTGTCGCCATGGTGGTTGTAGACGGTCTGGCGCGAGACGCCTGCCTCCGCGGCGATCAGATCGATATTGGCGCCGGCAAAGCCTTCGCGGCAGAACACGCCGGCAGCGGCGTCGACGATCGACAGGCGCTTGGCCTCGTGGCCACGTGGCGGGAAAATGTCAGGAGAAACGCTCGCTCTCATGAAAATCTATATAGAGGCGATTGACGATTTGGACAAGAGTGTCTAAATTTGTGGACATACGATAAAGAGATTTCGCACGGGGGACGAGTAGAATTCGCTCCTGAGTGTCGGTGTCTCATGGGATGGAACGTCCTAGGGTTAGACGTCGCCTGGCGGCGGCAACCAGATTTCGAAAGAAGCCAATATCATGAGTCCCAAATTCCTCCGCATCGCGGTCGTGCTCGGCCTGTTGTCCGCCATCGGCCCGTTCGCCATCGACATGTACCTTCCCGCTCTGCCGTCGATCGGCGCGGATCTGCACGCCGGCACCGCTGCCGTGCAGATGAGCCTGTTGATCTTCTTCCTGTCGATGGGTTTTGGCCAGATCGTCGTCGGGCCGATCTCCGACATGGTCGGCCGCAAGCTGCCGCTCTATGGCGGCCTTGCACTGTTCATGGTCGGCGGCATCGGTTCGGCAATGGCGCCTACCATCGAGTGGCTGATCGCCTTCCGCTTCCTGCAGGGTCTTGGTGCCAGTGCCGGCATGGCTGTGCCGCGCGCCATCGTGCGCGACCTGCACACCGGCAATGAGGCGGCCAAGCTGATGTCGCTCTTGATGCTGGTGTTTTCGGTGTCGCCGATCCTGGCGCCGCTGACCGGCAGCCAGATCATCGAGAATTTCGGCTGGCGAGCCGTGTTCTGGACGGTGACCGGTGCGGCAGCCCTTGCCACCATCCTGCTCGCAACCTCGCTCAAGGAGACGCGGCCGGCGGAAGAGCGTGTCGGTTCCTCCTTCGGCACCGCACTTGCCGGTTACCGCTTGCTGATGGGGGACCGCAATTTCCTCGGCCTGGTGGCGATCGCCGGCTTCGGCATTGCGAGCTTCTTCGTCTATCTGTCGAGCTCGTCCTTCATCCTGATCGACCATTACGGGCTGTCGCCTTCGGTCTACAGTGTGTTCTTCTCGATCAATGCGGTGGCCTTCATCGGCATGTCGCAGCTGACCGGGCTGCTGGCCGAGCGTTTTGGGCTGCGCCGCGTGGTGCGCGTCGCGGTGACCGGATATGCCTCGACGATGGTGGTGCTGCTCGCGATCATGGCGACAGGCGTCGACCGGCTCGACGTGATGGCGGCGTTGCTGTTCGTCGGCTACGGCTTCCTCGGCCTGGTCATTCCGACCACCTCGGTGCTGGCCATGGAAGAGCATGGCGAGATCGCCGGCACGGCGTCGGCGCTGATGGGCACGCTGCACTTCGCCATCGGCGCGCTCGCCATGGGCGTCGCCGGCGTGTTCTTCGACGGCACGCCACTGCCGATGGTCGCCGGCATCACGCTCTGCGCGGTGATTTCCTTCACGCTGGCCAAGGTCACGCTCGGCCGCTCGCGCGAAGCGGTCGAGGCACCGGCCGAGTAGGCACCACGAAACACACAGAAGTAGGCCGGGTTCGTCCCGGCCTTTGTCATCTCAATCCGGCCTCGGCCAGCACCAAGCGCAGCCGCGCCTCGATGGGAGACCATGCGTAGTCTGGCCAGCGGCAAAAGCCTGCCGTTGCGTATGATGCAGATTGAAGGAGGGGAGAAGTGGAGGTTTCTGTTGCCAGGTACCTCCGAACCCCGCCTAGAAGTGCGAACCCCTAGGACTTGATTTGAAGCTATCGCACTGCATTAAGCAGCGAGACGTGCTTCCGCATAGTTGTCGTTTGCAACTACAGGTTTAGCCCGATGACGGTGGTACCATGCCGGGCAAAAGTACGATCTTTACACCTTCGTCGATCCTATTTCGCCCCCAGCAAAAACCGCTCTGTCGTCAAAGCGGCTTTTGGTGGAGGCGCCGGGTACCGCCCCCGGGTCCGAACGGCTTATTACATCGCCCATTTATCGCCATAGTCGGTCGAGCCGACGAAACGAATATAGGGGGCCGGCGTGAGAAATGAAAGGCCGCAATGGTGCTTTGTCCCTGTGTCAAATTGCGACGCCGAGGGTTGACTTGGGCGCGGTCTCAACTCAAGCTTTGCCAGCGGTGAGGAGTTACCGACCTAGCGCACAGATTGCAAAGCGCGCCACAGCCCTCATCGATCGGATCCGTGGCGCCGACGAGGGGAATTTTGATGGCCGACTATCTTGCAGACGTGAAGAAATACGACGCGGGCGCCAGCGCCGACGTGGTCGAAAAGATCGTCAAGCATCTGGGCATTGCGCTCAGAAACCGCGATTCCTCGCTGGTGTCCTGCACCGACCCGAAGGAGCTTGAGCGCGTCAAGGAGAGCTGGGTGGCCAAGAAGCTCGGCGTCAGCGACGGGGCGAAAGCCGATGCGGCGATCGAGAAGACCTGCAAGGCGATGCACGCGGACAACACCAAGGGCCGCGTGACCTTCTATTACCTGGTGGCCAAGGATCTGGGCAAACTCGGTTCCCTCTGAGACCCCTCATAGTTTCTACTCTGGCGGCCGATTAGCGCGGTTTTATGCGCTTTCGGCCCGCCAGAGCGAGTTCTGAGGCCCGCTCCCTATCCGTGTGGGGAAGACTTCAGACAGGCGTGGCGTCAGCGCGTACATGCGCTATGATTGGTGAAACCTCGAATCGAGCCGGAACCGATGCGCCAGTATCTCGACCTCTTGCAGCATGTGCTGGACAACGGTGCCGATCGCGGCGACCGCACCGGTACCGGCACGCGCTCCGTCTTCGGCTACCAGATGCGTTTCGACTTGGCGCGCGGCTTTCCCGTGACCACCACCAAGAAGCTGCATCTGAAGTCGATCATCCATGAACTCCTGTGGTTCCTGGCCGGCGACACCAACATCAAGTACCTGACCGACCATGGCGTCACGATCTGGGACGAGTGGGCCGACGAGAATGGCGACCTCGGCCCGGTCTATGGCAAGCAATGGCGCTCCTGGCCGGATGGCCATGGCGGTTCGATCGACCAGATCGCGAATCTTCTCAAGGAGATACGCCGCAATCCTCAATCGCGGCGGCTGATCGTTTCGGCCTGGAATCCGGCCGAGGTGGAAGCCATGGCGCTGCCGCCCTGCCACTGCCTGTTCCAGTTCTACGTGTCGGAAGGCCGGCTGTCCTGCCAGCTCTACCAGCGTTCGGCCGACATCTTCCTTGGTGTGCCGTTCAACATCGCGTCCTACGCGCTGCTGACGCTGATGGTGGCGCAGGTGACTGGGCTGAAGCCGGGCGATTTCGTCCACACGCTGGGCGACGCGCATCTCTACTCCAACCATTTCGAACAGGCGCGCGAGCAGTTGCGGCGCACGCCAAGGGCGCTGCCGACGATGTGGATCAACCCGGAGGTGAAGGATCTGTTTTCTTTCCGCTTCGACGATTTCCGGCTGGAAAACTACGTCGCCGATGCCTCGATCAAGGCGCCGATCGCGGTCTGAGCAGCAAGCTTCAGTCGATGCCGACCATCACATCCGAAGCCTTGACCACGGCATAGGCTTGCTTGCCCTTTTCAAGCTTGAGATCAGCGACGGCCTCGTTGGTGATCGAGGCGGTGACGACGGCGCCGCCAATGTCGATCCTGACATGCGAGGTGGTGGCTCCCTTGACGATTTCGACGATGGTGCCTTTCAGGATATTGCGGGCGCTGATCTTCATTGGACGTATCCTTTTATCTTTCGCTGTAGCCAGCCTGGTTCATCGTAGGCCGCGATGACATCCAGACACAATGCCGGCGTCGGCAAAAAGTCTTCCCTTGTTATGTTCATGCGGATATATCGGTTGGCAGGCTTCGAGCCGGTCGGATTTCAAACCCAGGGAGAGTTTTCGATGATGCGCAAAGGTTTCGGGTTGAGGGCGATCGCCATTGGCGGTTTTGCGGCGACGTTGATGGCGGTAGCGCCGGCCGCACATGCGGACGACAAGGTCGTGGTGTTTGCAGCGGCCAGCCTAAAGGACGCGCTCGATGCGGTGAACAAGGCCTGCGAGGCCGATGTCGGCGAGGCCGCGACCGTTTCCTATGCCGCGAGTTCTGCGCTGGCCAAGCAGATCGAGGGCGGGGCGCCGGCCGACGTCTTCATCTCGGCCGACCTCGACTGGATGAAATATCTCTCCGACAAGAAGCTGACCAAGCCCGACACTGAGGTGAAGCTGCTCGGCAACGAGATCGTCCTGGTAGCGCCGAAGGATTCGACGGTCGAAACCAAGATCGAAAAGGGTTTCGACCTCGCCAAGCTGGTCGGTGACGGCAAGCTCGCCATGGGTGACTTCAAGGCGGTGCCGGCCGGCAAGTACGGCAAGGCGGCCCTGGAATCGCTCGGCGTCTGGTCCTCGGTCGAGGGCAAGGTGGCGCAGGCCGAGAATGTCCGCGCGGCGCTCAAGCTGGTTTCAACAGGGGAGGCCGCTCTCGGCATCGTCTATGCCACCGACGCGCATGCCGAAAGGGGCGTCAAGGTGGTCGGCACCTTCCCGGAGGATTCGCATCCGCCGATCATCTATCCGGTTGCCCGGACCGCCGATTCGAAGGACAAGGATACGCTGGCTTTCCTAAAATGCCTGCAGTCCGCCAAGGCCGGCGCGCTCTTCAAGGAACAGGGTTTCACCGTGCTCACGCCGAGCAACTGAAAAGGGCCTGATAGCGCACTATGAACTGGCTGCTGGACCTCACTCCCGACGAATGGAATGCGGTCCGGCTGTCCATCAAGGTGGCGACCGTGGCGATGCTCGCCAGCCTTCCGCCCGGCATATTGATCGCGCTGCTGCTGGCCCGTGGACAATTCTGGGGCAAGACGCTGCTTAACGGCGTGGTTCACCTGCCGCTGATCCTGCCGCCTGTGGTGACCGGTTATTTGCTGCTGCTGACCTTCGGCAAGCGCGGCCCGGCCGGCGCCTTCCTGGCCGAGCATTTCGGCATTGTCTTCTCGTTTCGCTGGACCGGTGCGGCACTTGCCTGCGGCGTCATGGGTTTTCCCCTGATGGTGCGGGCGATCCGGCTGTCGATCGAGGCGGTCGATCGCAAAATGGAGGCGGCGGCGGGAACGCTCGGCGCCAATCCTTTGTGGGTGTTCGCCACCATCACGCTGCCGCTGATCCTGCCCGGGCTGATCGCCGGCGCCATCCTGGCCTTCGCCAAGGCGATGGGCGAATTTGGTGCGACGATCACCTTCGTCTCCAACATCCCCAACGAGACGCAGACGTTGCCGTCGGCGATCTACACTTTTACGCAGGTGCCCGGCGGCGATGAGGGCGCGCTGCGGCTGACGTTGATCTCGATCGTCATCTCGATGGCCGCACTGGTCGCCTCGGAAGTGCTGGCGCGGCGGGTCGGCCGGCGGATGGACATCGAATGAGCGTCATCATCGACATCAGCCATCGTCTGGGCGACTTCGCCGTCGAGGCGCGCTTCGAAAGCGCCGGAAGGCTGACAGCGCTGTTCGGGCCGTCAGGCTCCGGCAAGACCTCGCTCATCAACATGATCGCCGGGCTGATCCGGCCCGACAAGGGCCGCATCGCGGTCGACGGCCGCGTGCTGGTCGACACAAGCGCCGGCATTTTCGTGCCCAAGCACAAACGCCGCATCGGCATGGTGTTCCAGGATGCACGCCTGTTTCCGCATATGAGCGTGGCCAGCAATCTGCGTTACGGCCGCTGGTTCACGCCGGCGGCGGAGCGTTACGCGGAGATGGATTCGGTTGTCGACCTGCTCGGCATCGGCCCGCTGCTCGGGCGGCGGCCGGCAAGGCTGTCGGGCGGCGAAAAGCAGCGCGTGGCGATCGGCCGGGCGCTGCTGGCCAGCCCGAAACTGCTGCTCATGGACGAGCCGCTGGCCTCGCTGGACGAGGCGCGCAAGGCCGAGATCCTGCCCTATATCGAACGATTACGCGACGAGACGAAGATCCCGATCGTCTATGTCAGCCATTCGATCGCCGAGGTGGCGCGGCTGGCGAGCGACGTGGTGATGCTGGCGCAAGGCAAGGTCGTCGCCAGCGGTCCGACCGAGGCGGTGATGCAAAGGCTCGACCTGTTGCCGGCGGAAGAGCGCGGCGAGGGCGGCGCGGTGCTGGACACGAAAGTGCTGCGCCACGACGAGGTGTTCGGCATGACCGTGCTGGACTCTGCCGCCGGCGAGATCCGCGTGCCGCGCCTTGCGATGAAGACCGGGGCTCGCGTGCGTATTCGCATCCGCGCCCGTGATGTGATGATCGCGACGGACAAACCGACGGGTCTCAGCGCGCTCAACATCCTGCCCGGCACGATCGTCGCGATCAGCCCGGGCGAGGGGCCGGCGGTCGAGATTGGCATCGACTGCAATGGCGCGACCGTGCTTGCCCGCATCACCGAACAGTCGCGGCATGCGCTGAAACTGCGGCTCGGCGGCAAGGTTTTCGCGGTGGTCAAGACAGTGAGCTTCGACCGGGCGAACACCGGTGCCGGCCTGCCGCTCGAGGTTGACGGCTGATGCATTCGATAGTCGACGCTATATCTTTTTGGAATAGCGGTATCGCGCAAGAAGCTCTAACATGGAGGCGGACATGACCGCGGAGAAGCAAAAATGCCGTCTCTGAGCTTGCGGATAAATCTGGATCCAGACGGGCGGATCGGTCCGGGTAAGATCGAGCTTCTGGAGCACATCGCTACCTTCGGCTCGATCTCAGCCGCCGCGCGCGGCATGGAAATGTCCTACAAGCATGCCTGGGACCTTGTCGAGGACATGAACCGCGTGTTCGGCAAGCCGCTGGTCGCGGCGCAGACCGGCGGCCGCAAGGGCGGCGGTGCGCAATTGACGGCCATCGGCCTGGCCGTGGTCAGCCGTTTTCGTGCCATCGAGCGCGCCGCGGCCGCAGCGGCAGCGACGCATATGGATGCCTTGCAGGCGGAGATTGATGCCGGGTGAGATCGACTGGAAACTCTACCCCGACGGGCGACTAGCGCGATTTTCTGCGCTTCCGGTGCTCACGGACTTTAATGTCCGCTCCGCTCCGGTTCTCGAAATTCACGCTATTCACCTCATCGGGACGAGTTTCGAGCCGATCTCAGCGTTGGCGCCACAAAGGGACTAATTCTCTTTCGGCTCGCCAGGCTTGCGCAGCAGATACGTGTCCATGATCCAGCCCTTCTTCTGGCGGGCTTCCTCGCGGACCTTTTCGATCTCGGCACCGACATCGCCGAGGCGGCCCGAGATAAGAATCTCGTCCGGTGTGCCGAGATAGGCGCCCCAATGGATTGTGACATCCCGGTCGGCCAGTGTGTTGAAGGCGCATTTGCCGTCCAGCATGACGACCGTGCTGCCGGCATTGCTGGCCAGACCCTCTTCGGTGAGGCGGCGGCCGGTGGTGACCAGGATGGAATCGCCGATGCGGTTCAGCGCCATTTTATGGCTGGCGGCCAGCGCCTGGATGGCGGTTATGCCGGGGATGACCTCCAGCTCGAAGGCGACATTGTCTCTCAGGCGCACCCGCTCGAGGATACGCAGCGCGCTGTCGTAGAGCGAGGGGTCGCCCCAGATCAGGAAGGCGCCGCAGCCATCTTCGGCAAGCTCGTCGCGGATCAGGCTCTCGTAGATGGCGGCGATGGCTTCGTGCCAGTCGTCGACGGTCGAACGGTAGGAAGGCGCCGGCTCGGCACGCACCGGGACGTCGAATTCGACGCGGCGCGATTTCGGGTTGGTGACGAAGCGGTCGCAGATTTCACGCCGCAATTCGGCAAGGTCATTCTTCTTGGCGCCCTTGTCGGGGATGAACAGCACGTCGGCGCGGTTCAGGCCTGATATGGCCTGAACCGTCATGTGGTCGGGATTGCCGGCGCCGATGCCGATGACGAGAAGCGTGCGCATGGGGCGAACTCCTGCCCGATCGGAACCTGTTAGTCCAGACCGCTCGCGTGTCCAGACACTGTGGCACGCCAGTGCAAGCGGAAGGGCTTTGAAACGCAACATTGAAACCGCTAGGGTCATTCAGGCATTCCAGCCGAGGGGGCTTCGATGTTGCGATATGTTCTGACTGTGGCGTTGGCGCTTTCGGCCGCGCCGGCAATGGCCAATGACTCGACTGCCGAACTCGGCACCGGTGGCCTCATTCTGTCGCGTAACGATGCCGTGGCGATGCAGAGTGAGGATCTCTTCATTTCGCCCGAGAAAGTGACGGTCGACTACGTCTTCCACAACAACACCGACACGGATGTCGACGCGATCGTCGCCTTCCCGATGCCCGACATTTCAGGCGACCCCGAGGAGATGCCGGCGATCCCTGAAAACCAGAGTGACAATTTCCTCGGCTTCGAGGTGACGATCGACGGCGCGCCGGCAAAGCCGCAGCTCGAGCAGAAGGTGTTCGCGCTCGGCATCGACATCAGCGCCGACCTCAAGGCGCAGAATGTGCCGTTCAACCCGTTCGGCGACGCGGCCAAGGCGGCGCTGGCGAAGCTGCCAAAGGCGGTGGCCGACGACTGGGTCAACCGCGGCATCATCATCGAAGACACCGCCGATGACGGCAGCGGCATGAAATCCACCTACGCGCCATGGTGGCAGCTGCGCTCGACCTATTGGTGGCGCTCGACCTTTCCGGCCAACAGGGACGTCCATGTTTCGCACCGCTACAAGCCGAGCGTCGGTGGCACGTCCTCGGTCAGCTTCTTCTACGATGGCCAGTTCCAGGGGCAGTATGCGACATACAAGACCCGCTACTGCATGGACGACACGTTCGAGAACGTGGTGCGCAAGGCGGCGAAGGACAATCCGGACGGTTACCCGAAATATTACGAAAGCCGCATCGCCTATATCCTGACCACCGGCGGTAACTGGGCGGCGGGTACCATCGGCAAGTTCAAGCTGACCGTCGACAAGGGCAATGCGAAAGCCCTGGTATCGTTCTGCGGCGACAACGTCAAAAAGGTCGGACCGACGAGTTTCGAGATGACCGCGAACGATTTTTATCCCGAGCATGATATCGACATCCTGCTGCTCGAACCGTCGGACAGCAATGGCGGAGATGCGAACTGATGCATGTCGCGATCTATGTCGCCATCGCCGAGAACGGTGTGATCGGGCGAGACGGCGGATTGCCCTGGCGGCTCTCCACCGACCTCAAGCGTTTCAAGGCCGACACGATGGGCAAGCCCATGATCATGGGCCGCAAGACCTATGAAGGCATTGGCCGCCCGTTGCCGGGCAGGCTGAACATCGTCGTCACCCGCGACAAGGCCTGGCGCGCCGAGGGCGTCGAGGTGGCGCATACGCTTGAGACCGCGATTCAGCTGGCAACGGTGCGTGGGCGCTGCATGGCCGGCGTGGACGAGGTCTGCGTCATCGGTGGCGGCGAAATCTATGCGCAGGCGCTGCCGCTGGCCGACCGGCTGCACGTCACCCATGTGCTGGCCGCCGTCGACGGCGATGCGCATTTCCCGCCGATCGACCCTCAGACATGGCGCCTGGTCAGTTCGCAGGAGGTGCCGGCCGGCGAAAAGGATAGCCACGCAACGCGCTATTCGGTTTACGAGCGTCGGCGCGAGATACATTGAAAGACAAAAAAGGTATTGAAAGACGACAAAGGGTCGCGACCGGCCCAAAACGGATGATGTCGGCGGGCCATCGCGTTGAAAGCGTGCTGCCACATCCCTATAGAAGAACAACACTGGATTTTGCGCCGTAACACCGGCGCTTGAGGGAATTCCAAGCGAAAGGACATTCATGCCCTGGAACGACAAGAGCGGCGGTGGCGGCGGCCCATGGGGCGGCGGCGGCGGCAACAATCAGGGGCCCTGGGGGCAGGGACCAAAGGGACCGAGCGGGCCACAGGGCTCGCCTCCCGATCTCGAAGACATCATCCGCCGCGGCCAGGACAGGCTGCGTCGCGCGCTGCCCGGCGGCGGTGGCGCCAGTCCGGCGGTGTTCGGGCTGATCGCCGCGGTGCTGGTCGTTCTGTGGGCGTTCCAGGCGGTCTATACCGTGCAGCCCGACGAGGTCGCGGTCGAACTGCGCTTCGGCAAGCCGAAGCCCGAACTCTCCCAGCCCGGCCTGCATTTCCATTGGTGGCCGCTTGAAACCGTCGAGACGGCCAAGATTTCCGAGCAGCTCGTCGACATTGGCGGCGGCAACACCAGCGGCAACGGCCTGATGCTGTCGGGCGACCAGAACATCGTCAACGTGCAGTTTTCGGTGGCCTATCAGGTCTCCGATCCCCGCGCCTATCTGTTCGATGTCTCCGACCCGGACGGCATGCTGCGGCAGGTCGCCGAAAGCGCCATGCGCGAAGCCGTCGGCCGCCGGCCGGCACAGGACATTTTTCGCGATGACCGCCAGGGTATAGCGGCCTCGGTGCGCGAGATCATCCAGACGACGCTGGACGGTTACAAGGCCGGCCTCAACATCAACGCCGTCTCCATCGAGGATGCGGCACCGCCACGTGAAGTGGCCGATGCATTCGACGAAGTGCAGCGTGCCGAGCAGGACGAGGACAAGTTCGTCGAGCAGGCCAACCAGTACTCCAACCAGAAACTCGGCCAGGCGCGCGGCGAGGCGGCACAGGTCCGCGAAGACGCCGCCGCCTACAAGAACCGTGTGGTGCAGGAAGCCGAAGGTGAGGCCCAGCGCTTCATCTCGGTCTATGACGAATATGTCAAAGCCCCCGATGTCACCCGCAAGCGGCTTTATCTGGAAACCATGGAGAGGGTTCTGAAGGACTCGAGCAAGGTCATCGTCGAGCAAGGCAACGGACAAGGCGTCGTGCCTTATCTGCCGCTGCCGGCATTGCAGCCCAAACCGCCGGCTCCGGTCGCGCCTGCCGCGAACACGGGAGGTACCCAGTGATGGCCAACCGTCTTCCAATCTTCGTCGTCGTCGCGGCGGTCATCCTGTTCCTGATCTATTCCTCGGTCTTCGTGGTCAACGCACGCCAGCAGGCGCTGGTGCTGCGGTTCGGCGAGATCGTCGACGTCAAGAGCGAGCCCGGCATCTACTTCAAGGCGCCGTTCTCGTTCTTCGACGCCGATACGGTGCAACTGATCGAAAACAGGGTGCTGCGCTTCGACCTCGACAACATCCGTGTCCAGGTGTCGGGCGGCAAGTTCTATGAGGTCGATGCCTTCATCGCCTATCGCATCTCGGATCCGCGCGTCTTCCGGGCCGCCGTGTCCGGTCAGATCGAGCTGGCGGAAGCGCGGCTGCGGACCCGTCTCGACGCTGCCTTGCGCCGCGTCTACGGTCTGCGCGACTTCGAGGCCGCGCTCTCGGAAGAGCGTGCGGTGATGATGCGTGAAGTGCGCGATCAGCTTCGGCCCGACGCCACCTCGCTCGGCCTGCAGATCGAGGATGTCCGCATCCGCCGCACCGACCTCACGGCCGAGGTTTCACAGCAGACCTACGATCGCATGAAGGCGGAACGCCCGGCCGAGGCCGCTCGCCTGCGGGCACGCGGCAACGAAGCGGCACAGCGCATCACGGCACGCGCCGATCGTGAAGTGGTCGAGATCGTCGCCGAAGCGCAGAAGGAGTCCGAGATCCTGCGCGGCGAGGGCGAAGCCCAACGCAGTGCCACCTTCGCCGGAGCCTATCAGCGCGATCCGGCCTTCTTCGATTTCTACCGGTCGATGAATGCCTATGGCACGGCGCTGGACAACACCGGGACGACCATGGTGCTGTCGCCGAATTCGGAGTTCTTCCGCTTCTTCCGCGATCCGGACGGCAAGGAAGGCCCGGCGAAGCCGACGCCGACGGCTCCCGCCGCACCGGCGACGGCTCCCGCCGCACCGGCGACACAGCCCAGCACCGGCCAGCAATAGCCGGTGCAGGACTTCTTTGCGGCGATAGGCCTGGTCCTCGTGATAGAGGGCCTGGTCTATGGCGGCTTTCCCAGCTTGGCGAGGAAGCTCGCGGGCGAGGTGCTGTCGATGCCGGAGAATGCATTGCGGATTGCCGGGCTGGCCGCGATTGCCATTGGTGTCGGCATCGTCTGGCTGGTCCGGGGCGGATGAGAACCACCGGTTTGCGTCTTCGGCATAACGGAGGATTTATCCTCTGCCGGTAGTCGTAGCCGCAAACGTGCCGTATTTTTTGCCAACATGGCGCAACACGGTGTTTTCGCCGTTGCGCTTTCTCTTTCAGAAAGACCGGGAGGCTTCTCGATGACATCCACACTCCTTTTGCGCGCGGCACGGCGGACGTTCATCGCCGGCACGGCAGCGCTTCTTGTCGGCACCGTCGCCGTCTCGTCCTTCGTGACGCCGACCTTCGCTGCAGACGGACCTGCTTCGGTGGCCGACCTGGCGCAAGGCGTGCTCGGCGCCGTCGTCAACATCTCGACCTCGCAGACGGTGAAGGGCACGGAAGGGCCGGGCGCGGTGCCGATGCCACAGCTTCCCGAAGGCTCGCCGTTCCAGGACTTCTTCGACGACTTCTTCAAGAACCGCGGCGGCGACAAGGACAACGGCTCGCAGAAGGTGCAGTCGTTGGGCTCCGGCTTCGTCATCGACGCCGAGCAAGGCATCGTCGTCACCAACAACCACGTGATTGCGGACGCCGACGACATCGAGGTCAATTTCTCCGACGGCATCACCTTGAAGGCGACGCTGGTTGGCACCGACACCAAGACCGATGTCGCGGTGCTCAAGGTCGATCCCAAGGGCCACAAGCTCACGGCGGTGAAGTTCGGCGATTCCACCAAGATGCGCGTCGGCGACTGGGTGATGGCGGTCGGCAATCCATTCGGCCTCGGCGGCACGGTCACGGTCGGCATCGTCTCGGCCCGCAACCGCGACATCAATTCCGGCCCCTATGACGATTTCATCCAGACCGATGCCGCGATCAACCGTGGCAATTCGGGCGGACCGCTGTTCAACAGTGCCGGCGAGGTTATCGGCATCAACACCGCGATCATCTCGCCGTCCGGCGGCTCGATCGGCATCGGTTTCTCGATTCCCTCGCAGCTTGCCTCGGGCGTCGTCGACCAATTGCGCCAGTTTGGCGAGACGCGGCGCGGCTGGCTTGGCGTGCGTATCCAGCCGGTGACGGACGACATCGCCGAAAGCCTCGGCATGGCGACCGCCAAGGGGGCGCTGGTCGCCGGCGTCATCAAGGGCGGACCGGTCGACAACGGCACAATCCAGGCCGGCGACGTCATCATCAAGTTCGACGGCAAGGACATCCATGAAATGCGCGACCTGCCGCGCGTCGTCGCCGAAAGCCCCGTCGGCAAGGCTGTCGACGTGCTGATCGTGCGCAAGGGCGTCGAGCAGACGGTGAAGGTGACGCTCGGCCGGCTCGAGGACGGCGAGAAGCTCGCCAATGGCGAGAACGGCAACACCGACCAGGACAAGGGTGACAAGGCTCCGGCCGTTTCGACCGCTTCGGTGCTCGGCATGACCGTCGGCGAACTCAATGACGAGACGCGTAAGAAGTTCAGCATCGCCGCTGATGTCTCCGGCGTCGTGATCACCGATGTGGCCAAGGATTCGGCCGCCGCCGAACGCGGCATCCAGCCCGGCGAAGTGATCACCGAGATCGCGCAGGAATCGGTCGCCACGCCCAAGGACGTCATGGACCGGATCGGCGCACTGAAGGAGCAGGGCCGCAAGAATGCGCTGCTGATGCTGGCGTCGAAGACCGGTGAGTTGCGCTTCGTTACGATCCGGATGGATTGAGATTTCAATCGGCGATTTCAAAGAGGCGGCTAAACAGCCGCCTTTTTTCTTGCCTGCCAATTCTCGCGCGAGAGCCGGTAGAGCACATGCCGCTTGAGCGCGGGATGGCTGTCGGGAATGCGGGGGTGATCGAAATCGGCTGAGGGATCGGCTGTCATGCCGAGGCGTTTCATGACGGCGGTCGAGCGGTGGTTTTCCGCGACCGCGAAGGAAACGATCTCGTCGACGGCCAATGTCTCGAAACCGTAGGCCAGCCATGCCTCAGAGGCCTCGGTTACATAGCCCTTGCCCCAGAATTCTGGGGCCAGCCGCCAGCCGATCTCGATTGTGTCGGCCGGCAACGATGGTACATCATCGGTAGCGAGGAGGCCGACGAAGCCGATGCATTCGCCGGTCGCGGCAATCTCGGCCGCGGCGAAGCCGTAGCCGTCCTCGTCGATCAAGGCGCGGAGTTCGTCCATCTTGGTATCCGCGGCGGCACGGTCGCGACGGAACGGGAAGAATTCCATGACGCGCTCATCGGAATTGATGCGATGGAAGAGTTCGCGGTCGCGGTCTTCCCAGTTGCGCAGGATGAGGCGCTCAGTGCGCATGGGCTTCATTGGACGATTTCCTCACTCCGGTAGCCCTGAAGGTAGAGCAGTGCGGTGAGGTCGGCATGGTCGATGCGAACCTTGGCCTGCGCCGCCACGGTCGGTTTGGCATGCAGCGCAACACCGGTGCCGGCGAGGCGGATCATGGCGAGGTCGTTGGCGCCATCACCGACGGCAATGGCATCGGCGGGCGTCAGTGCAAGGCGCGCGGAAATTTCGAGCAGCGCGTCGGCCTTGGCGGCGCTGCCGAGGATCGGCTCGCCGACTAGGCCGGTGAAGCGCCCGTCCTGTTCGAGCAGGCGATTGGCGCGGTTTTCCTGAAAGCCGAGCAAGGCCGCGATGCGCGTGGTGAAGACCTCGAAGCCGCCCGAGACCAGGGCCGTCCAGGCGCCGTTGGCGCGCATGGTCTGGACCAGCGCGCGACCGCCCGAGGCCAATGTCAGCCGATTGGCGACGATACGGTCGACGACGGCGGCATCGAGCCCCTTCAGCAGCGCGACGCGTTCGCGCAGCGCCGGCTCGAAGGCGATCTCGCCGTTCATCGCCCGCGCGGTAATGGTGGCAACGCGATCCTTGACGCCGATCTCGTCGGCCAGTTCGTCGATGCACTCCTGGTCGATCATGGTCGAATCCATGTCGGCGATGAGGATCTTCTTGCGCCGCGTTTCGGCCTGCTGGACGATCACATCGATAGGCTCCGCGGCAAGTGCGGCGCGCAAGGCAGCGGTGAAATCGGCCGCGTCAGCCCCTTGCGGCAGGGCAAGATCGCAGGCAATGCCTTCGGCCAGCCAGACGACAGCGCTTGCGCCCACCGACCGTGAGGCCATATTCGCAAGCGACGGCGACAGAGCGCGGTCGGCGGGACGGGAAACAAGCGTGGCAATGAGCGGCATGGAGAATTCCGGCACGGATGCGGGCGAAGGCCGCGTGAAGAACGCGATCCTGATAGCCGGGCCGACCGCCAGCGGCAAGTCGGCACTGGCGCTCGACCTGGCCGAACGTGCGGGCGGCGTCATCGTCAACACCGATTCCATGCAAGGCTATTCCGTTCTCGACGTGCTGACCGCCCGGCCGGAAGCAGCCGACCTCGCACGCGTGCCGCATTTTCTCTACGGCCACGTCCATCCCGGTACCGCCTATTCGACGGGTGCCTGGCTGCGCGATGTGATGAAGCTCATCGACGATGGCATGCTGTCGCGGCGGCCGGTCTTCGTCGGTGGCACCGGCCTCTACTTTCGCGCGCTGGCCGAGGGTATTTCGGAAATGCCCGACATTCCGCCGCGCATCCGCGACCGCTGGCGCTACGAGTTGAAGGAGCAAGGCGCGGTCAAGCTGCACAGCCTGCTGCTGCGTGAGGATTCGAGAGCCGCCATCCAGCTCAAGCCAACCGACAGTCAGCGCGTCGTGCGGGCGCTCGAAGTACTCGATGCCTCCGGCCGGTCGATCCTGGAATGGCAGGCAGAGCGCGGCCGGCCGCTCATCGACAGGCAGACGGCGCGTTTCCTGGTCATCGAGCCGGACCGGGCCGCGCTGGTCGACCGCATCGAAAGGCGCTTCGACCAGATGCTCGACAAGGGCGCGCTGGAGGAAGTCAGGCAGCTCACAGCTCTTGGCCTCGATCCAGACCTGCCGGCGATGAAAGCGATCGGCGTTCGCGACCTGCAGGCCGCGATGGCCGGACTAACCAGTTTTCCCGAGGCGATCGAGCGCGCCAAGATCGCGACCCGGCAATACGCCAAGCGGCAGGCGACCTGGTTTCGGCATCAGCTGGGGCCGGAATGGCAGAGATTGCGCCCCGGTGACGATCTCGAAACCACGATCCAAACACTTGTTGCTAATGCAACTTAAAAAGTTGACCTCGGGGGAAGGGTTCCCGTCGAAGTTGTCGGAATTAACGCTCCGTAAGGCGGTCCGTGCCATAAGGTCGATGGGCACTTTTGCATTGGGGAGCAGATGCGTTTCCATAAGGCGGAATCCGCATTTTTCGTTTTTATTTTCGTGATCCTCGCTGCTGGCCTGGTGACGCTGCACGCCTATGGACTGTTGCAATCCTTCGCTACGGAACTGCATACGCAGTCGGGCCTGGACAAGGTCATTTACCTCAACAAGCTGTTGTTCGCGACGGGCGTGTTGCTTGCGACCGCGCTGTTTTTCGGCATCTTCTTCATCTATCCGCTGATCCGCAAACAGGCGACGGAAGAAGGCAAGCTGCGCGCCATGACGGTTTCGCTCAGCGCCCGCTCCGAAACGCTCGAGCACGCCGCGCTGACCGACGGCCTGACCGGCATGCAGAACCGGCGCTATTTCGATGATGCGCTGAAGGAATATCTCGAGGAGTTCCGGCGTATCGAAAAGCCTGTCGGGCTGATGATCCTCGATCTCGACCATTTCAAGCAGGTCAACGACACCCATGGCCATGATGTCGGCGACGAGGTGCTCAAGGCCGTCGCCAGCTGCCTCAAGGACATGACACGCTTCCACGACGTGGTGGCGCGGCTGGGCGGCGAGGAGTTTGCCGTCGTCACGCCCAATATGGAGGCGGAACTGCTGGCCAAGTTCGCCGAACGCATCCGCAAGGCAATCGCCAACATGTCGATCCTTTCGGGCAATGTGCGGCTCAAGATCACCACCAGCGTCGGCCTTGCCGTGTGGGACCGCAAGGAGACGGCCGAGGAATTCTATCGCCGCGCCGACCGCCAACTCTACGAAGCCAAACGGCAAGGCCGCAACCGCGTCTGCGCCTAAAATCCCATCATTGAATTCGTGAGGCCGGCCGTCTGCTGCCGTTTTCTGCGCTTCCGGTGCTCACGGACTCAATGTCCGCTCCGCTCCGGTTCTCGAAAACGGCACCAGCCGACTCAGCCTGACGAATTCCCTGACGGGATTTATCCAGGCCGGCCAGTGAAGACAGGGACAGTCCGCTCGTGCGGAGTTCTCAGAAGTGTCGGCAAGTGGACGTGACGCCCCGGCCTAATCGTTCTGGGGGCGCAGGCCGAAGGTGGCGGGCTTCAGGCCGTAGCGCATGTCGAAATCGTCGTCCGATGGCGCGCGGGTGGCCGGCGGCTTGCGGTAGTCGGGGTCGCCGGCCTGCCGGCTGGAGTCGACCACTTCAGCGAAGGCCATCGCCTGCGGCGTCGGTTTCGGCACGTTACGAAGCCGCTCGACGATCGCCACCAGGTCGACATCTTCGCCTTTCGACGAAATGGCCTCTTCGCGCTTGGACGTGCCGGGAAGCAGGTGGCTGGGCAGTTTTTCAAACTTCAGCCGCATGGTCGTCGCGACACCTTCGCCGAAGGCAATGGCTTCGCGCTGGCCCATGGACGACAGGAAGGCAAGCGTCGAGGCGGACGAGTCGGCAATGGCCGAGCGGATGATCGCCTGGTCCTGCTCGTTGGCGAGCCGCATGGCAAAGAAGGTCGAGCATTGCGACAGGATGGTCGGGTCAAGCTCGCCCGGACGCTGGGTGACGACGCCGAGATAGCAGCCATATTTGCGGCCTTCCTTGGCGATGCGCGACAGCGCATGCCGGGTCGGCGCGAAGCCGAGGCGCGGATCGGCCGGCATGTAGCGATGCGCTTCCTCGCACAGCAGCAGGAGTTGCAGCTTGCCTTCGCTCCACAGAGCGAGATCGAAGGCCAAGCGCGCCAGCACCGAACAGACGGAATTGACCACTTCGGAGGGCATGCCGGCCATCTCGAAGCAGGTCACCGGCCGGCCGTGATGCGGCACGCGGAAAATGTTGCCGATCGTCTCGTGGATGGTGTCCTCGATCAGGCGCGAACTGAACATGAAGCGATAGCGCGGATCGGCGGCAGCCGATTCGATGCGCGTCTTCAGCGATTTGAGCGTCGGGCGCTCGTTCTTGCTTTCGAGCATGCCCATGCGCTCGTCGATCTGCTTGAGCAGGTCGGCGATGCGGTAAGGCACCGGCGTATCGGCGGTCAGCGCATCGTTGCCGCGCCTGAGATAGGCGCCCGAATTCGGGTTGCGGTAGAGGTTCTTGGCAAGCGGAATGAGATCGCGCAGAGCGTCGATCTCTTCAGCATCGGTCTCACGACCGCGAAACAGCACCTCGGCGAATTCCTCGAGCTTGAACATCCAGAACGGCAGGTCGAGCGTTTTGGAATCGACCTTGACGCAATATTCCGGCAACGAGCTCGCAAATTCATTGTGCGGGTCGAGGATCAGGATGCGCAAATCGGGGCGTGCCTCGATCGACTTGCGCAGCAGCAGCGAAACGGCCGTGGATTTGCCGACGCCGGTGGTGCCGACAATGGCGAAATGGCGCGCCAGCGTGTCGTCGATGGCGATGTTGGCGGCAATCGACTCGTCCTGCGCCAGCGAGCCGATGGTGATGGAATGGCGGCCGGCGAGATCATAGACCGCCTGCAGGTCGCGGGTGCGAATGCGGTGCGCAACGGCACCGATATGCGGATAGGTGGTGATGCCGCGGTCGAAGATCGGCTTGGCGCCCGGCTCAGCGCCGTCGCGCACTTCGCCGATCAGTTCGATGCTGACCTCGATGGGGTTCTGGCCCTCATTGCTCCAGGCGCGGTTCGATTTGCCGATCGCGTAAACGAGACCCACGGTTCGCGTCGTGCCCAGATTGATCGAGATCATCTTGCCGACCGTCCACAGGCCGGTGACCGCGCCATCGACGTCGTCGGCATAGGCGGCAATGGTGGCGCGGGCGCCGTCGCATTGCACGACATTGCCAAGGATGCGCCGATCGTTCTGCTCTGCGTTGCGGCGCTCCTGCGATGTCGGTTCTCCAACGGAAGCTTCGCGTTCGACATACATGGACCGGCCAATCCCCATTTCCCTTGAGATCGGACCCTACCGGAATGGGGTTAAGGGCGGATGAGGTCGGATGGTGTAAAGAGGATTAAGCGCCTGGCGAAAATTGTCGCTAAATGGCTCTTCTCCAACGCACGTGGTTCGCTATAATGGACGAATGGATGATATAGCGAACGATATTTCCTCGACCATCGGCAGGCGGATCCACGCCGAAAGGGCCATTCGGGACTGGTCTCTGGCCGATCTCGCCGAGCGGTCCCGCGTTTCCAAGGCGATGCTGAGCACGATCGAGCGCGGCATGGCCAGCCCGACGGCCGCCCTTCTGGTGCGCATCGCTGCGGCCTTCGGCATGACGCTGTCGACCCTCATCGCGCGAGCGGAATTGCAAGGCGGCGGGTTGCTGCGCGCGGCCGACCAGCCGGTGTGGCGCGATCCCGATACAGGCTATGTCAGGCGGCATTTGTCACCGGCCAGCGACATGCCGCTCGAACTGATCAAGGTGCATCTCCCGGCGGGCGCGAGGGTCAGTTTCCCGGCGGCTTCCTATGCCTTCATCAAGCAGCAGATCTGGCTGATTTCCGGACGGCTCGACTTCACCGAGGGCAATGTGGTGCACCGGCTCGAACCCGGCGACTCCCTGGCGCTCGGCGCGCCGTCGGACTGCACCTTTCATGCCCGGGAGGCGGGCGCCGACTATCTCGTCGCGCTGGTCAGGGGCTGAGATCATGGCGAGACGGCCAAAACGCTCCCACAATGGGGGACCGCCTCTTGACGAGTACAAGGGACCGCCCTGGGGCAAGGGCGACCCTTACATCTTCCTGGCCTGGCAGGCCGCGCACGCCAAGGCGTGGAAGGCGCCGAGCCGCGAAGTCATGCTGATGCGCATGGACAAGGCCGAGCGGTTGGGCCTGACCTATGAGGAATACACGCTCGAGATCCTGGAGCGCGGACGGCATCTCAGGGAAGAGGACACCGAACGCATCAGCGCCATCAAGGCAGCGCGCAAGCGGCGGCGCGTGCGCCATCTCGACTGACGCCGGCGTCGAGCCCATTCATCGTTTCCAGAGGACTGGCTATGAATTCCATCGACATCCGAGCCCTGAGCGCCAGTGCGGAAACGCTGGCGATGCTGGCGGATCTGCTGGTCGAAACGGTTGCCGCCGGCGGTTCGGTCAGCTTCATGCATCCGCTGGCGCCGGAGGCGGCAAGCGCATTCTGGGAGAGGTCGTTGGAAGCGGCGGCCAGAGGGGAACGCGTGGTGCTTGGCGCGTGGGAGGGCAAGGTCTTGATCGGTACCGTCACGCTGTTGCTAGACTTCCCACCCAACCAGCCGCACCGGGCCGAGATCGCCAAGCTGATGACATCGGTCGAATACCGGGGCAGGGGTGTCGGAAAACGCCTGATGCAGGCTGCGGAGAGTCTCGCCGTCGAGAACGGGCGCACGCTGCTGGTCCTGGACACAGCGACGGAAGAGGGCGCTTCGGGCCTCTACGAAAAACACGGTTTCACCCTGGCCGGCGAAATACCGGACTTTGCGCTCAAGCCGCATGGCGGGCTGACCGGCACGCTGATCTACTGGAAGCGCATCGGCGCCACATCGCGATAGCCCGCGCCGGTCAGGCCGGGACCTCTCCCGAGAGGTGCCTCAGCAGCCACTGGCGGAAATCCTGCTCGGCACCGGTCAGGCGTGCGGTCGACGCCCTGGTCAGGAAGTGGCCCGAGGTGCTTGAGAGCTCGAAATCGGAAAGCGACACCAGGCTCCCGCTGTTGAGCGCTGCGTCGACGAGCGGGCGCGAACCCAGGAGCACGCCGGCACCGGCGCGCGCCGCTTCCATCGCCGCGACGAAACTGTCGAAGCGGTGCGACCGCTGGGGGTGGCCGGCCAATCCGGCGGCCGCGAACCATTCTGCCCACATTTCGCGCGCGCCAGCGACCAGAAGCAGCGGCAGGGCTGTCCAATCGGCGGCACCGGCGAGCGCCGGGCTCGCCACCGGCACAAGCCGCTCGGCGGTCAGCCTGTCGGCTTCGCGTCCTGGAAACGAGCCGTTGCCGAAGCGGATGTCGAGCGCCGAGCCCGGCAGGTCGTAGTCGGTCGGTCGATGGATCGTCACCAGATCGAGCTGGATGCGCGGCAGCGCCTCGGCGAGATCGGGCAGCGCCGGGACCAGCACCAGCAGGGCGAAGGAGATCGGCACCCGGATCGAGACGGTCTGGACGGCGCGCGGCTCGAACAGTTCCGTTGTGCTGCTGCCGATGGTGGCGAAGGCCGACTGGATGTGGGGCAGATAGGCAGCACCCTCCGGCGACAGCGCGACGCCACGCGCCAATCGCGAGAACAGACGTGTTCTCAGCCGCTCCTCGAGCAGCCGGATATGCTGGCTGACGGCGGCCTGTGTCAGGCCGAGTTCGGCTGCTGCCGCAGTGAAATTCGACAGTCGTGCGGCTGCCTCGAAACTGCGCAGCCAGTCGAGGGGAGGCAAGGCCAGGGTGGTTCTTTGAGCCATTAGTTATTTGATGCCATTGGCCAAAAAATGATAATTTGAGTTATGCCTTTCGCACGGCCAACATGCAATCGAAACCCTGCGGATCGGGCCGTCGGGTGCAACGGACAGGAACGGCATCTCCATGCTCACCCACGCGCTGGTTGGCGACGAAGGCAAAACAATCGAACTTGGCTGGCAGGGTGGGAGGCGCACCCGCTTTCACGCCATGTGGCTGCGCGACAATGCGCTCGACGACAAGACGCGCAGCGCCGGCAACGGCCAGCGCCTGATCACCATCCTCGACATTCCGGCTGAGACAAGGATTGGCGCGGCTGCGATCAAGGGTGGCGCGCTGGAGGTGAGCTTCGTGCCGGAAGGAAAAACCGTCAGTTTTCCCGCGCAATGGCTGATCGCCAATGCCTACGATCGTGACTATCGCCGCCAGCCCGGCTGGACGGGCGATGCTGTCCAGCGCTGGACCAAGGCGACGATGCAGAATTCGGTGCCGCGCGCCAGCTACGCTGCTGCCGTTCACGGCCGCAGCGTCCTGCGCGAATGGCTTTCGGCGGTGAGGACTTATGGCTTCTCGGTGATGGACGGCCTGCCGGTCGAATCCGGTTCGCTGTGCAAGGTCTCCGATCTGTTCGGCTATATCAGGGAGACCAATTACGGCCGCTGGTTCGAGGTGCGCGCCGAGGTCAACCCGAACAATCTCGCCTACACCAATCTCGGTCTTCAGGCTCATACCGACAATCCCTATCGCGATCCGGTGCCGACGCTGCAGATCCTGTCCTGCATCGAGAATACGGTGGAAGGTGGCGAGTCGAGCGTCGTCGACGGCTTTGCCGTTGCGGCCGTGCTGCAGGCCGAAAACCCTGAAGGCTTCCGGCTGTTGAGTTCCTGTCCGGCGCGTTTCGAATATGCCGGCTCGTCGGGCGTGCGGCTGCAGGCGAAGCGGCCGATGATCGAACTCGGGCCGGACGGCGAGCTGATCTGCATCCGCTTCAACAACCGCTCGCTGGCGCCAGTCGTCGACGTGCCGTTCGCCGATATGGACGCCTACTATGCCGCCTATCGCCGGTTCGCAGAGCTGATCGAGGATCCCTCCTTCGAAGTGACGTTCAAGCTGGAAGCGGGCCAGGCCTTCATCGTTGACAACACACGCGTCATGCACGCGCGCAAGGCGTTTTCCGGCACCGGCAAGCGCTGGCTGCAGGGCTGCTACGCCGACAAGGACGGCCTGCTGTCGACGCTTGCCGCGATCGAGCACAGCTTCAAGGAGGCCGCGGAATGAGCGGCCAGGATTTGAATGCGGACAATATCGTCGAGTTCATCGCCGATATCTTTGAACGTCGGGGTGCCGAATCCTATCTCGGCGAACCTGTCACCATGTCGGAGCACATGCTGCAGGGCGCCTGGTTTGCCGAGCAGGATGGCGCACCGGAAGCGCTGGTGGCAGCGGCACTGCTGCATGACATCGGCCACTATACCAGCGAGTTCGGCACCTATTCGCCCGAGGATGTCGAGGACAAGCATCATGACGAGGCCGGCGGCGAGGTGCTGGCGCCGTTCTTTCCGCCGGTCATCGTCGAGTGCGTGAGGCTGCATGTCGCGGCCAAGCGCTATCTCTGCGCCACCGATCCGACCTATTTCGGCAGGCTTTCGCAGGCCTCTGTCCATACGCTGTCGCTGCAGGGCGGGCCGATGAGTGCCGAGGAGGTGGCCGAGTTCCGCAAAAATCCTTTCCATGAGGAGGCGGTGCGGGTCCGCATGTGGGACGAAGCCGGCAAGATCGCCAACATGAAGACGCGGACGTTTCGCGACTACGTGCCGTTGCTGCAGCGCGTCGTTCGCGATTTCAGCGCCCACGCCTGACGCAACCGATCAGCCAGGAGGCAGCCCATGTGTTTCTGCTTCGACGGAGAAAGCGCGGTGGCTGCATACCGACCGGAGAGCTGTCGCGAGCGCGGACGTGCGGAAGGCGCTCCCCCGGTGGATCTCAGCGCCTCTGCCGGCAAGCCGGGTCGTCTCGATGCGGTCAGCAGGTCCGAACCGATCGACGCTATGCGCCGTTCCCGCGCGTAGCGATGCATTCTGGAGGCGCGGCATTCGCCGCACCTCTTGGTGCCTGGCCATGCTGGCTACCCGGCCGCTATCCCTTGTGGTGCACCTTCTGCAGCCCGTAGACCGGCGTCGGCAGGCCTGCCTGCCTGGCCTTCAATTGCAGCGCCAGGAACTGCGAATAATGACGTGACTGGTGCAGATTGCCGCCATGGAACCACAGCGCTTCCTGCTGCGTCGGCTTCCACATGTTGCGCAACTCGCCTTCCCAGGGGCCGGGATCCTTGGTGGTGTTCGAGCCGAGGCCCCAGCATTTGCCGACCTTGTCGGCGGTTTCGCGAGATATCAGATCGGCGGCCCAGCCGTTCATCGAGCCATAGCCGGTGGCGTAGACGATGAGGTCCGCGGGCAGTTCCGATCCGTCGCTGAGCACAACCGAATGCTGCTTGATCTCTTCGACGTCGACGCCGCTCTTCAACTTGATCGAACCATCGATGATCAACTGGGAGGCGCCGACATCGATATAATAGCCGGAGCCGCGCCTGAGGTACTTCATGAACAGGCCGGACTCATCGTCGCCCCAGTCGAGCATGAAACCGGCCTTTTCCAGTCCCTTGTAGAACGCCGCGTCGCGTTTCTTCATCTCGGCATAGGCCGGGATCTGGAACTCGTGCAGGATCTTGTAGGGCAGGGACGCAAAGATGAGATCGGCCTTGGCCGTGGTGATGCCGTTCTGCAGCGCCTGCTCCGAGTAGAGCGACCCCAGCCCGATTTCCATCAACGTGTCGGATCTGGAGATGTGGGTGCTTGAGCGCTGCACCATGGTGACGTCGGCGCCGGCTTCCCAAAGTGCGGCTGCGATGTCGTGGGCGGAATTGTTGGAACCGATGACGACGGCCTTTTTGCCCGCATAGGCGTCGGGGCCTGGGTGCTTCGAGGAGTGATGCTGGTCGCCCTTGAAGTTTTCCATGCCCTTGAATTTCGGCAGATTGGCCTTGCCGGACTGTCCGGTCGCCAGCACCAATTGCTTGGGCTTCAGGGTGATGTCCTTGCCGTCGCGGTGGACGACGACGGTCCACTCCTTCTTCTTGTCGTCATAGGAAGCGCTCTTGGCCTCCGTCGACGACCAGTAGTTCAGTTCCATCACCTTGGTGTACATTTCCAGCCAGTCGCCGATCTTGTCCTTGGGCGAGAAGACCGGCCAGTTCTTCGGGAAATCGATATAGGGGAGATGGTCGTACCAGACCGGATCGTGCAGGCAGAGCGACTTGTAGCGCTTGCGCCAGCTGTCGCCGGCCCGCTCGTTCTTCTCGATGATGATGGTCGGCACACCGAGCTGCCGCAGCCTTGCGCCGAGCGCGATGCCGCCCTGGCCGCCGCCGATGATGAGCGTGTCGGGCTGCGTCTTGAAGCCGAGTTCGGCGGCTTCCTTCTCGCGCTCTTCCTTCCATGTCGGACGGTTCTTGCCCGAGCCATGCTTGGCGCCCATCGGCCGCGCGAAGCCGGCCTTCTCCTCATGGCCTTTCAATTCGGCCATGGTGGTCAGCAGCGTCCATATCTTGCCGTCCTTCAGCCTGACATGGCCAAAGCCGCGCGCCAGTTCGGTCTCGAAACTGATCCAGCCCTCGATCAGCCCGCCGCTCTCGGTCGCGTCCTCGCCCTTGGCGAGCGTCCAATGCGACGGCTTTGTCTTCGCCAACTGGCTTTGCAGCATGTCGCGGATCTGGTCCTTGCCCTCCATGGTCTTGATGTTCCAGGTGAAGGTGACGAGGTCGCGCCAGTAGCAGTCGTCCTGGAAACAACCGACGGCCTTGTCGATGTCATTGGCGGCCAGGGCGGCGCCGAATTGGTCGAGCAGGTCGGACAGTTTCTTGTTTGGGGCCTTGTCGAGCATAAGTCTTCCTCCGTGAAATCCTGGCCGTCATGGTGGCTCCTCCCGAGCCGGACGATCAAGTATCGGCAGAGACAGCGGCCTTCGTCACGCCCCACCATAGTTTCGCGTGGCTTCAAGGGCTTATCCGGAAAACGCTGCTGCCGAACTGGTCCGGGAGCGCCTTGCTGAGGGCGAGGGACGGGACGTTGCGGCTTGCGTGATGGCGGCACGATGGGGCGTCGGTCGCGAAATCGTGACGGCGATCTGTCGAATTGCGAAACACCTTCATCGCCGACGCGATTTTTGCCGTTGACAGGCTGCCTTGCCCGCCCTTAGTGTCCGCGACCATGAAAAAGGCACTCATTCTCGTAGGAAGGCGCGTGGGCAAGGCGGTGTGACCGCCGGGCGAAAACCTCCCATGCGCAACACACAGGCTCCCTCGGGGGCCTTTTTTATTGCCTGAAACACGACTAAACGACCAACAACACCCAAATGGCAACGCCCAAGGGGCGACAGTACGGGACCAGACCGATGAGCAACGGACAGAGTGAGCGGCGCGAAATGACGGGTGCCGAAATGGTGGTGCAGGCGCTGAAGGACAATGGCGTCAAGCATGTCTTCGGCTATCCCGGCGGCGCCGTCCTCCCGATCTATGACGAGATCTTCCAGCAGGACGAGGTCGAGCACATTCTGGTGCGCCACGAGCAGGGCGCGGGCCACGCGGCCGAGGGCTATGCGCGCTCGACCGGCAAGGCCGGCGTCATGTTGGTGACCTCCGGCCCCGGCGCCACCAATGCGGTGACGCCGCTGCAGGACGCATTGATGGATTCGATCCCGCTGGTCTGCCTGACCGGGCAGGTGCCGACCTCGCTGATCGGCTCCGACGCCTTCCAGGAATGCGACACGGTCGGCATTACGCGCCCCTGCACCAAGCACAACTGGCTGGTGAAGGACGTCAACGAGCTCGCCGCGACCATTCACGAAGCCTTCCATGTCGCGACGACCGGCCGTCCCGGTCCGGTGGTTGTCGACATCCCCAAGGATGTGCAGTTTGCCAAGGGATTCTATGTCCCGCCGCAGATCGCGCCGCGCACCAGCTATCAGCCCAAGGTCCAGGGTGACCTGGAGAAGATCAAGGCCGCCGTAGAGCTGATGGCCGGCGCCAAGAAGCCGATCATCTATTCGGGTGGCGGCGTCATCAATTCGGGCCCGGAAGCGAGCCATCTGCTGCGTGAACTGGTCGACCTCACCGGTTTCCCGATCACCTCGACGCTGATGGGTCTCGGCGCCTATCCGGCGTCGGGCAAGAACTGGATGGGCATGCTGGGCATGCACGGCACCTACGAAGCCAACATGGCCATGCATGATTGCGACGTGATGATCTGCATCGGCGCGCGCTTCGACGACCGTATTACCGGCCGGCTGACGGCGTTCTCGCCGAACTCGCGCAAGATCCACATCGATATCGATCCGTCGTCGATCAACAAGAACGTGCACACCGAAGTGCCGATCATCGGCGATGTCGGCCGTGTGCTGGAGGATATGGTGCGGCTGTGGCGGGCAACCGCCAAGGCCGACAAGAAGGCGCTCTACCCCTGGTGGGAGCAGATCGCCAAGTGGCGCGGTCGCGATTCACTCGCCTACAAGATGAACCACGACGTGATCATGCCGCAATACGCCATCCAGCGGCTCTACGAACTGACCAAGGGCATGGACACCTACATCACCACCGAGGTCGGCCAGCACCAGATGTGGGCGGCGCAGCACTATCATTTCGAGAAGCCGAACCGCTGGATGACATCGGGCGGGCTGGGCACGATGGGCTACGGCCTGCCGGCGGCGCTCGGCGTGCAGATCGCGCATCCCGACGCGCTCGTCATCGACATTGCCGGCGACGCTTCGGTCCAGATGACGATGCAGGAGATGAGTGCCGCGGTGCAGCACAATGCGCCGATCAAGATCTTCATCCTCAACAACCAGTATATGGGCATGGTGCGGCAGTGGCAGCAGCTGCTGCACGGCAACCGGCTGTCGCATTCCTACACCGAAGCGATGCCGGACTTCGTCAAGCTGGCCGAGGCCTATGGCGGCCATGGCATACGCTGCGAGAAGCCGGACGAGCTGGACGACGCCATCAAGGAGATGATCTCGGTCAGGAAGCCGGTGCTGTTCGATTGCCGCGTGGCGAACCTCGCCAATTGCTTCCCGATGATCCCGTCGGGCAAGGCGCATAACGAGATGCTGTTGCCGGACGAGGCAACCGACGAGGTGGTGGCGAATGCCATCGACGCCAAGGGCAGGGAACTGGTGTAGCCGACAGGCCGAGGCAGGGCTGTCGCGAGAAGCCGTGCGGGAACAGAGAGTTAGATCAAGAGTTTGAAATCGAGATTCATGTCATGAACGCACAGCTACAACCGACCGGTTCGGCCTATTTCATCGCCAAGGAAACCGAGAAGCCGGAGAACCACACGCTCTCCGTGCTGGTCGACAACGAGCCGGGCGTGCTTGCCCGGGTCATCGGCCTGTTTTCCGGGCGCGGCTACAACATCGAGAGCCTGACCGTTTCCGAGACCGAGCATGAAAAGCATCTGTCGCGCATCACCATCGTGACGCGCGGCACGCCGCATGTGCTGGAGCAGATCAAGCATCAGCTCGAGCGCATCGTGCCGGTGCACCGCGTGGTCGACTTGACCGTGCGCTCGCATGAATCCGGCCAGGAGCGGCCGCTGGAGCGGGAACTGGCACTGGTCAAGGTTGCCGGCACCGGCGAAGCCCGCGTCGAGGCGCTGCGGCTGGCCGACGCGTTCCGCGCCAGCGTCATCGACGCCAACACCGAGCATTTCATCTTCGAGATCACCGGCAAGGGCACCAAGATCGACCAGTTCATCGCCATCATGAAGCCGCTCGGCCTGATCGAAATCTGCCGCACCGGCGTGGCGGCTTTGAACCGCGGCCCGCAGGCGATGTAGCGCGCATCGCATCTCAGACACCCCGCAAGGATGAGAGCCTGGCTCGGTCACGGGCAGGCGCAGGCCTTTGTGCGTCAACCGAAAAGAGACAATAGTGCTGACGTATCTGGGAGGATATCATGTCACTCGACGCATTCCTCGCACTGCTCGTCTATGCCTTCGTAACCTCGATCACGCCGGGGCCGAACAACCTCATGCTGCTGGCCTCCGGCGTCAATTTCGGCATCGCCAGGACCGTGCCGCACATGCTGGGCATCAGCATCGGCTTTCTCGTCCTGTTGCTCGCCGTCGGCTTCGGGCTTGGCGCGGTGCTGACGGCATTTCCGGCGCTGCACAACGCCCTCAAGATCGCCGGCGCCGCCTATCTGCTCTATCTCGCCTGGAAGATCGCCATGTCGCGCTCGTTAAGCGGCAAAGGCGAGGCGGAAGCGCAGCCGATGCGCTTCATCGACGCGGCGGCATTCCAGTGGGTCAATCCCAAGGCCTGGGTGATGGCGATCACTGCCATGGCCGTCTACACGAATCCCGATCACCCCTTCATCTCGGTGGCGCTGATCTCGGTCGCCTTCGCCGTCGTCAACCTGCCCAGCGTTTCGATATGGGCGGGATTCGGCACGGCGCTGCGTGGATTCCTGTCGGATCCGGTGCGGCTCAAATGGTTCAACATCGCCATGGGCGTGCTGCTGGCGGCGACGCTCTGGCCGATGCTGCGCTAGGCTCGGGACTCATCAATTAGAGCGAGGTGCAGATCGCCGACTGGAATCTGATTTGCAGCCCCTTGGAAATCCCTGCGCTTCAAGACAAGATCATCCCGCTTAGCCTTGGGGAGCGTCCGATGGAAAACCACGAGCCGTTTTTACGCGAGGCGATTGCGCTCTCGAAATCCGCAGTGGAACACGGCGACGAACCGTTTGGCTCGGTGCTGGTGAAGGACGGCGAAGTCATCCTGCGCGCCGAAAACAGCGTCTTCACCGGCCACGATATGACGAACCACGCCGAGATGAACCTGGTTAAACTGGCGGCGCAACACTACGACACTGCTTTTCTCGCCGACTGCACGCTCTACACCAGCACGGAGCCGTGCGCGATGTGCTCCGGGGCGATTTACTGGTCGGGCATCGGGCGCATGGTGTTTGCGTGCTCGGAAGCGCGGCTTGGCGAGATCGCCGGGATCGGTTTGAACGTGCCGAGCCGGGCGGTGCTGCAAACCGGCGCACGCATCGTCACCGTGGTTGGCCCGAACCTCGAAGACGAAGCCGCCGAAGTCCATCAGGAATTCTGGCCGAAGCATCTGGGCAAGGCTTAGAGACCAGCTTTTGGGGCCTAAGACGGGCTTCGGCCCGCGACCGTAGCCGGCTGCACAACCATTGTGCAGTGCACATTAAATCTTCGTAATGCCGTGTTTTGGCCCTTTTCCAACAAACCCGCGTCCTATCTATTCGGCGAAATCGCGGCAATCAGCCGTGAGTTGCGCTAGAATACGACCACCTTTCTATGGCGTGTCGGACGGAGAGGCCTTTGTCGATGCGTGGAAAAGTCATTCTTTCATTGCTTGCCGTCGCCTGTGCGGGCGCCGCCTGGCTCTACCTTTCGCCCGAGACGCTGGGCAAGGTTCAGCAGCTCGTCGGCATGAAGCAGGTCGCGGCGACGGACAAACCGGCTGGTGACAAGCAGGCAGCAGGGGGCAAGCAAGGGGGCGGCAATGGCGCTCGCTCGGCCTCGATCCTTTCCGCGACGGCAACGACAGCTGACTTCCCTGTCCGGCGCTACGCCATCGGCTTCGTCTCCTCTCCGGCAGTGGTCAACATCAACGCGCGGGTCTCCAGCCAGATCGTGTCGATCGACGTCAAGGACGGCCAGATGGTGAAGGCCGGCGACACCCTGTTCTCGCTCGACGACCGCGCGCTGAAGGCGCAACTCGCCAAGGATCAGGCCACGCTCGCCAAGGACCAGGCGATGCTTGCCAGTTCGAATTCCGATCTTCAGCGCGCCAAGGACCTTGTCGCCAAGCAAGCCGGCACGCAGCAGACCTACGATCAGGCCGTAGCCGCGCAGAAGGCGGCAGCGGCGACCGTCGATGCCGACAAGGCGACAATCGACGCCGACAATGTCCAGCTTGGCTTCGCCACCATCACCGCGCCGATTGCCGGCAGGCTTGGCGCTGTGAGCGTCGCTGTCGGCGATCTCGTCACCGTCAGCAATGGCAACAGCAGCACGGCGACGCCACTGGTGACGATCACCCAGATGGACCCGTTGCAGGTCAACTTCAATCTGCCGGAAAGCAACCTTGCGCTGCTGCACAAGGCGCTTGCCAATCCGCAGCAAGGGGCCGTGACATTGACCAAGGACGGCGACCCGACGCCGATCGGCAAGGGCACGCTCGATTTCGTCGATTCCAGTGTCGACACCGCGTCGGGTACGATCGCGACGCGGGCAAGCATTCCCAATGCCGATCTGTCGCTGTGGCCCGGCCAGTATGTGAATGTCATCCTCGACGCCGGCATCATGCCGCAGATGACGTCGGTTCCGACCGTCGCGGTCCAGCCCAGCCAGAAGGGACCGTTCGTCTATGTGGTCAAGCCGGACAACACCGTCGAGATGCGGCCGGTGCAGGTGGCGCTGACCGAAGGCGAGAACAGCGCCATCAGCCAGGGGCTGAAAAGCGGCGAGAAGGTCGTCACCGAAGGCCAGACAAGGCTGAAGGACGGCGCCGCCGTGCATGAAGGCAAGGCCACGGCGGATGCTGCGGCGCCCAAGGTGGCCGAGGCGGGCAGCGCCAGCGGGGCGGCCCAATGATCTCCGAATTCTGCATTCGCAGGCCCGTCGCCACCCTTCTGATGTCGTTCGCCCTCGTGCTGGGCGGACTGTTTGCCTACAAGTTCCTGCCGGTGGCGGCACTGCCCAGCGCCGAATTCCCGGTGGTCAACGTCTCGGCCTCGCTGCCGGGCGCCTCGCCGGAGACGATGGCGACATCCGTGGCGACGCCGCTGATCAAGCAGTTCGCGACCATCGCCGGCATCGATTCCATTTCGACCACGAACTCGCTTGGCCAGACCTCGATCGCCATCCAGTTCGTGCTCAACCGCGACATCGACGCCGCGGCCGCGGACGTGCAGGCGGCGATCGCGCGCACGCAAAAATCGCTGCCGCCGGAGATGACGGCGCCGCCCAGCTATCGCAAGGTCAATCCGGCCGATGCGCCGATCCTCTTGATGTCGCTGGTCAGCGATACGGTTCCGCTGACCGACCTCGATGCTTTCGCGGAAAACGTCATCTCGCCATCGCTGTCGACGATCGACGGCGTCGCGCAGGTTTCGATTTACGGCCAGCAGAAATACGCCGTGCGCATCCAGATCGATCCGACAGCGCTTGCAGCGCGGGGTATCTCGATCGATCAGCTGCAGGCGGCGGTCGCATCGGCCAACAGCAATACGCCGCTCGGCGTGCTGCAGAACAACAAGCAGCAGCTCACCATCACCGCCAACACGCAGCTGACCAACGCCGCCGGCTTCTCCAACATCATCATTGCCACCAAAAACGGCCACCCGGTGCGGCTGGGCGAGGTGACACGCGTAGTCGATTCGGTGCAGACGACGACGACGGCGAGCTGGTACGATGGCACCCGCGCCATCATCATGGCCGTGCAGCGCCAGCCTGACGCCAACACCGTCGACGTCGTCGACAAGGTCAAGGCGATGTTGCCGTCCTTCCAGGACCAGATGCCGGCCGCCGCCCAGATCAAGCTCCTCAACGACCGTTCGAGCTCTATCCGCCAGGCGGTCGACGACGTGCAGTTCACGCTGCTGTTGACCATCGCGCTGGTGGTCATGGTGATCTTCGTGTTCCTGCGCCGGGTGACGGCGACCATCATCCCGGCCGTGGCGGTGCCGATCTCGCTGATCGCCACGCTTGGCGCCATGTTCCTGTTCGGCTTTTCCATCGACAACATATCGCTGATGGGCTTGACGCTCGCCGTTGGCCTCGTCGTCGACGATGCCATTGTCATGCTCGAAAACATCTTCCGTCATATGGAGGAAGATGGGTTGTCGGCCTTCGATGCATCGCTGAAGGGCGCGCGCGAAATCGGCTTCACCATCATCTCGATCTCGATTTCGCTGGTGGCCGTTTTCATCCCCGTGCTTCTGATGGGCGGCGTCATCGGGCGCATTTTCAACGAGTTCGCCGTCGTGGTGACGGTCGCCATCCTGGCCTCGATGTTCGTGTCGCTGACGCTAACGCCGATGCTGTGTTCGCGGCTGCTGTCGGTGACCAAGGCCGATCGCGACAAGCATGGTCCTGGCCATAAGCAGGACCTCGTCACCCGCGGCTACGACCGGGTTCTGACATTCTGCCTGCGGCACACCTTCCTGGTGTTCCTCGTCTTTGTCGGCACCGCGGCGGCATCGGTGTGGCTGATCGAGATCTCACCGAAGGGCTTCTTCCCGCAAGAGGATATCGGCCAGATCTCGGTGACCACCATCGCGCGCCAGGACATCTCGTTCGACGCCATGTCGAAGCTGCAAGGGCAAGTGGCCAGCGTCTTTTCGCATTCGCCCTATGTCGACCACGTGGCGTGGTCGGCGGGCAGCGGCAACAATGCGCTCAACCAGGGGCAGCTCTTCGTCCAGCTCAAGGGCAAGGACCAGCGGCCCGATATCGAGAAGGTGCTTTCGGACCTGCGCAAGCAGCTGGCAGGCGTGGCGGGCATCGAGACCTACATGCAGCCGGTGCAGAACCTGCGGCTCGGTTCGCGCTCGTCGGCCAGCGCCTACCAGCTCGTGGTTCAGGGCCTCGATACCGGCCTGACCGACCAGTGGGCGCAGAAACTGAATGACGCAATGGTGGCCGACCATACGACCTTCACCGACGTCACCAGCGACCTGCAGAACAATGCCCTGCAGGCATCACTGGTCATCGATCGCGATAAGGCCGCCCAGCTCGGCATCGATACCGACACGCTGCGCTCCGCCCTCTATGGCGGCTTCGGCACCGACCAGGTTTCGACGATCTTCGGTTCGGCCGACAGCTACGAAGTCATCACCGAGCTCGATCCGAAGATCGAGTGGTCGCCCGAGCGGATGCTCGCCATCCAGATGAGGACGGCGAGCGGCAGTCTGGTTCCACTCGGCGCCTTCGCCCGGGTCGACCGCACGGCCGGCGCCCTGACGGTCAACCAGCTCGGCCAGCTTCCGGCCGTGACCATCTCCTACAATCTGCCGCAGGGCGTCGCGCTGGGCGACAGCGTGACGCGCATCAACGCGCTCAAAGAGCAGATCGGCATGCCGACGGCGATCTCGACCAGCTTCGCCGGCACGGCCAAGACCTTCCAGGATCTCGCTGGCCAACCAGGGGCTTCTGGTCGGCGGCGCGATCTTGACCATCTATATCGTGCTCGGCATCCTCTATGAGAGCTTCATCCACCCGCTCACCATCCTCACCGGCCTGCCGTCGGCGGTGCTGGGTGCGGTCGTCGCCTTGCGCTTTGCCGGCATGGATTTGTCCGTCATCGCGGTGATCGGCATCCTGATGCTGATCGGCATCGTCAAGAAGAACGGCATCATGATGGTCGACGTCGCGCTCGAATTGCGACGAGAGGGCATGTCGGCCAAGGAGTCCATCCACAAGGCCTGCCTGATGCGGTTCAGACCGATCATGATGACGACGCTGGCCGCACTGATGGGCACGTTCCCGATCGCGCTCGGCACCGGCGCCAGCGCCGAACTGCGCCAGCCGCTGGGCGTTGCCGTTGTCGGCGGCCTGCTGGCCTCGCAGGCGCTGACCCTGTTCGTGACTCCGGTGATCTACGTCTACATGGAGAATTTCTCGGGCTGGCTGGTCGGACTGTGGTCGAGAGGCAAGGCCAAACCGCAGATGGTCAGAGAGAGTGGCGACCAGCCTTCGCTGTTCGGCACCAATGACGACATCCCGGCAGACGCGCAAAAGACCGCCGCCGAATGACAGGCTGAGACTGCAAGGATAGAAGCTGGCCCAAGCTGTCGTGCTTGCGGCCGGCAGAGCGGAGCCGTAATTTGTGGCCATGTCCCATGATCATGACCACGACAACGAACTCGATCCGTTTGCCGCCCGCGTGCGGGCGCTGGAAACCATCCTGACCCGCAAGGGGCTGATCGATCCTGCGGCGATCGACGTCATCGTCGACACCTACGAGACCAAGATCGGTCCGCGCAACGGCGCCAGGGTGGTGGCCAAGGCCTGGAGCGATCCTGCCTATGCGGACTGGCTCAAGCGCGATGCGACGGCGGCGATAGAATCGCTGAGCTATACCGGCCGGCAGGGCGAGCACATGCAGGCGGTGTTCAACACCGGGGAGACGCACAACCTCGTCGTCTGCACGCTGTGCTCCTGCTATCCATGGTCGGTGCTCGGCCTGCCGCCGGTCTGGTACAAGGCGCCGCCCTATCGGTCGCGGGCGGTGATCGACCCGCGCGGCGTGCTCGAGGAATTCGGGCTGACGCTTCCGGTGACCAAGAAGATCAGGGTCTGGGATTCGACGGCGGAGCTGCGCTATCTCGTGGTGCCGATGCGGCCGGATGGCACCGAGGGCTGGAGCGAGGAGCGGCTGGCCGAACTGGTGAGCCGCGACGCGATGATCGGCACCGCACTCGCCCGGCAACCGCAACAAACGGGGGAGCCGGCATGAACGGCCCCCATGATCTCGGCGGACAGATGGGATTCGGACCGGTCGCGCCCGAAAAGGACGAGCCCTATTTCCATGCTGCCTGGGAGAGGCGGGCGCTCGGCGTGACGCTCACTGCCGGCGCCATGGGCGCCTGGAACATCGATGAGAGCCGGCATGCACGGGAATCGCTGCACCCTGCCGACTATTATGCCTCGAGCTACTACCAGATCTGGATCAAGGCGCTTGAGACCCTGCTCAAGCGGCATGGTTTCGTCAGCGAACGCGATCTCGAAGCGGGCGAGGCGATCGATGCGGCGGCGACCCCGAAACGCGTGCTGAAGGCGGAAAACGTTCCGGCCGTGCTGGCGAAGGGCGGTCCTTGCGACCGGCCGGTCGAGACAGCGCCGCGCTTCAAGGCCGGCGACCCCGTGCGAACCAAAAACGTCAACCCGACCGGCCACACCAGGCTGCCGCGCTATGCGCGCGGCAAGCGCGGCACGATCGGGGCGGTGCGCGACGGCTTTGTCTTTCCCGACAGCAACGCGCATGGCAAGGGCGAAAACCCGCAATGGGTGTACACCGTGGTCTTCGACGGGAGCGAGATCTGGGGCGAGGGCGCTGATCCGACATTGACCGTCTCGATCGATGCCTGGGAGAGCTACCTTGAGCCGGCCTGACGGGACCGCCGCCGATTTGCCCGCGGGGCTCGATGCGCCGGTTTTCGCCGAGCCCTGGCAGGCCGAGGCGTTCGCCATGACGGTGGCGCTGCACGACAAGGGCCTGTTCTCGTGGGGCGAATGGGCGGAGGCCTTGTCGGCAGAGGTGAAGAAGCCGGATGCGGCAGCCGACGGACATGACTATTACGAGCATTGGCTGGCGGCACTGGAAAGTCTGCTTGCCTCCAAGGGGCTGGCCGCCAAGCCCGCTGTCGATGCGGTGGCGCGGGCCTGGGAACGCGCCGCGCACGCCACGCCGCACGGCCGGCCGATCCTGCTGGAGAACGATCCGGAGTTCCAATCCGTCTGATCAGGCGGATATCTTTCGGACCGTCCAAAACCTCACACCCCGCCAGAACGATGGCAGCCATCTCCCCCGAAAAGCCGCCCCTCTACACAAGAGAGAATGAATGTACCTGTCGGAAATTCTCTCGATCGGCGCGGCCCTGTGCATCGCCACGAGCGGCATGCTGGCTGGTGAACTGGTTGGCCGCGTCGATGCCTTGACCCTGACCCGCTTGCAGACGCTTGCGGTGACTGTCGCCACTACAATCGCGGCAACGGTGCTGGGCGGCTGGACCGGGCTGCAGCCATGGCAGATGGGCTACCTTGCCGCTTCCGGCGTGTTCGGGATCTTCATTGCCTCATCAGCCTACATCTCGTCGATATTCGCGCTCGGGCCGCGTCTGGCGTTGCTGGTGTTCTCGCTGACCTCGCCCTTTGCGCTGATCATGGGCTATGTTTTCCTGGGCGAGACCGTCGGTCCGGTCAAACTGGCTGGAGTGGCGCTGGTCATCGCCGGCATTGTGCTCGCCATCCTGTTCGGGCGCCCGGGCAAGGTTCAGCCGGAAGGCATTTTCCCGACCCCGCCGATCGAGACGGTGGTGCTGCCGGCAAAGCAGATGACCTTGCCTGTCGGTCTTTCCTTTGGACTGGTCGCGGCGCTGGGGCAGGCGGCTGGCGCCCTGGTGGCGCGTCCCGTCATGGCATCGGGCGTCAACCCGTTCACGGCGATGGCGATCCGGACCGGGGTGTCGGCCGTGTTGTTCCTGCTGCTGCTGCTTGTTCCCCTGCGCAGCGTTGCCAAGCGACCCCGGCCGTCGGCGCGAACGCTGGGCATCGGTATTTGCGGTGCGCTGATCGGCACCGGCATGGGTATGTCGCTCATCATGGCCGCGCTGGCCGGCGGAAAGGTCGGCATCGTCTCGACATTGTCGTCACTGTCGCCAGTGCTGGTGTTGCCGATGGTGTGGCTGCGCAGTGGCTACAGGCCGCCGGCACCGGCCTGGGCCGGGGCAGTGTTCGCCTTCGCCGGCACAGGCCTGATTGCGCTTGGCTGACAGCAGGGATCAACCCGGCGCCTGCGTTTGTTCTCTTTACGTTCTCGTATGTGCCTGATAGCCTGAACCGTCGGAGGCGCTCGGTGCGTCACTGGCGGCAGTCGATAGGCGACTGTCTTGTCTTTCCCTTGCGAATCCGGTCTGTCGCACTGATGGAATTCTCTCCCCAACAGGACGAGGCACTGCAAGCGGTCGCCCGCTGGCTGCAGGTTGGCAAGCCGCAGCTGTTCCGACTGTTCGGCTATGCCGGCACCGGCAAGACGACGCTGGCGCGCTATTTTGCCGAGCATGTCGACGGCCAGGTGCAGTTTGCGGCGTTCACCGGCAAGGCGGCGCAGGTGCTGCGCTCGAAGGGCGCGGTCAATGCCCGCACCATCCATTCGCTGATCTACAGGCCCAAGGGCGAGGAATCGGTTGAAAACGAGGTGACCGGCAAGACTTCGATGTCGCCGACCTTTTCGCTCAACCGGCAAAGCCCGATCTCGCGTGCGAAACTGGTGGTCATCGACGAATGCTCGATGGTCGACGAGCAGCTCGGCCGCGACCTGATGAGCTTCGGCACGCCGATCCTGGTGCTGGGCGATCCCGGCCAGTTGCCGCCGATTTCAGGCGGCGGTTTCTTCACCGATCACGAACCGGATTTCCTGCTCACCGAAATCCACCGGCAGGCACGTGACAATCCGATCTTGCGGCTGGCGCTTGATGTGCGCGAGGGCCGCGAATTCATGCGCGGCGACTATGGCACGGCGCAGGTGATCGGCAAGGAAGACGTCACCCAGGAGCTGGTGCTGAAGGCCGACCAGGTGCTGGTCGGCACCAACCGCACGCGCCGCCGCTACAATCAGCGCCTGCGCGAGCTCAAAGGCTTCAACGCCGACTACCCACAGGCAGGCGACAAGCTGGTCTGCCTGCGCAACGACCCCGCCAAGGGGCTGCTCAACGGTTCGCTGTGGAAGGTGATGACCTCGTCGCGCGAGACGATCAAGCCGGGCATCAACCTGCTGGTCTCGCCGGAAGAGGACGATCCGGACCGCGGTGTCGCCAAGATCAAGCTGCTCAAGGCGGCGTTCGAGGATCCGGACGCCGACATCCCCTGGCAGCAGAAGAAGCGTTTTGACGATTTCGACTATGGCTATGCGCTGACCGTGCACAAGGCGCAGGGTTCGCAGTGGAACGAGATCGTGCTGTTCGACGAAAGCTGGGCCTTCAAGGAAACCCGCCAGCGCTGGCTCTATACCGCGATCACGCGGGCCGCTGAACGGCTGACCATCGTCAGGTAAGGCGTGGTGGCCAGAGCCGTCATGGCGCGCTGAGTGGCTGGACACCGAGCCATTTCCAGGCCTCTGCTTCATCCTCGGCCTTGAAATGCCTGAACTCGATGGGCGACGACCTGGGCAAAGCGTGCCGTGCGTCCGGCGTCCAGTCCGGTGTGCCGATCGCCGCGCAACGGCCTATATGCTCCAGTGCGTGGACGGCACCCTGTTTGAGGGTTTCGTCGGAGATGTCGGTCCAGTCGACGCCATCGTGATCGACCATGCGCACGGCCACGTCGATTCGCTGGTGGAGCGCGTAGGCCGCCTCCAGCAGGCCGAACAGGTTTTCTGCATCGGCCGCCGAGACATGACCGACCACGTCGATGGCGAACAGGTCGTCGCGACCGGTGTCGATGCGACGGATCGCCGGCACGGATTGCAGGAAATTCACGGTTGGTGCCTCCTTTTGCGGAATGATGTTGGTCTTCTGGAACACCCGAAACCTCTATCTGTTCCCGCCAAAGGCGCTATAGATGCCCGGTCTCAGCGCGCCGCGGCCGAACAGTGGCGCGCCTCAACCGCCTGATTTCACGGACGCCAGCCCATGCCTGCAAAGCTTTCCGTCAACCTCAACGCCATCGCCATGCTGCGCAACCGCCGCGACCTGCCCTGGCCCAGCGTAACCGGTATCGGTCGGCTTGCCCTTGCCGCCGGAGCGCATGGGCTGACCGTCCACCCGCGTCCCGACGAACGTCACACACGCCATTCCGACCTGCCCGAGATCAGGGCGCTGATCGACGACGAGTTTCCGCAGGCCGAATTCAACATCGAGGGCTATCCGAGCGAGGATTTCCTGGCGCTTGTGGAAAAGCATCAGCCCGAACAGGTGACGCTGGTTCCCGATGATCCGGCACAGGCAACCTCCGACCATGGCTGGAACTTCGTCACCGACGCGGCGTTCCTGACACCGATCGTCAGACGCCTGAAGAAGGGTGGTTTCAGAGTATCGCTGTTTTCAGACGCTGATCCTGCCGGCATGACCGCCGCGCGCGATACCGGCGCCGACCGGATCGAGCTCTATACCGGTCCCTATGGAAGCTATCATTCCGATTCCGAAAAGGCGGCCAAGGAGCTGGAAAGATTGGGGAAAACAGCCGATGCGGCAATCGCCGGCGGCCTCCAGGTCAACGCCGGCCACGATCTGACGGTGGGCAATTTGCCTGCACTGGCGAAGCGCATCCCGGCATTGGCCGAAGTGTCGATCGGACATGGGTTGACAGCCGACGCGTTGGAGTATGGCATGGCCGGAACGGTGGGACGGTTTCTCAGAGCCTGCGGCTGGTAGGGATAGAGCTTCGCCTTGCAGGTATGGCAGCCATAGTGTGCAATTGACATCGCATCGCAGCATGCATGAAGCACCGCGCGCTTGTCGGGGAGTGGTCTATGGACCTTGCCAGTCGCGGTAGCGAGGCCGAAACCGTCGAGCAATCGAGCCATTCCGGGGCCGAACAGCAAAGCACCAAGGTGCTGATGCTGGGTGCGCTCGGCGTTGTCTATGGCGATATCGGCACCAGTCCGATCTACGCCTTCCGCGAGGCGCTTCACGCTTCGCCCGGTGTCGATACGCGCGTTCATGTGCTTGGCGTGCTGTCGCTGATCGTCTGGGCGCTGACGATCATCGTGACCATAAAATATGTCGCCTTCGTGCTTCGTGCCGACAACAAGGGCGAAGGCGGCACGTTGTCGCTGATGTCGCTGGCGCGCAGCGCTTATCCCAAAGGCGCGCGACTCATCCTGGCCATCGGCCTTTGCGGCGCGGCGCTGTTTTTCGGCGATTCGATCATAACGCCGGCCATCTCGGTGCTGTCGGCGGTCGAAGGCCTCAGGGTGGTGACCCCTACGCTGGACGCTTACGTCGTGCCGATCACGCTGGTCATCCTGGCCATCCTGTTCTCGGTGCAACGCTTTGGCACGGGAAAGGTGGCGGCGGTGTTCGGGCCGGTGACCGCGCTGTGGTTCCTGGCTATCGGTGTCGCGGGGCTCTATCACCTGATGGACGATCTATCGATCCTGCTGGCCATCAATCCGTATTACGCGGTCGCCTATCTCGTCAGCACACCCACGGCCGCCTTTGTCACTGTCGGCGCGGTGTTCCTGGCGGTGACCGGGGCCGAGGCGCTCTATGTCGATCTCGGCCATTTTGGACGCAAGCCCATCGTGCTGGCGTGGTTTTCCGTGGTTTTCCCTTGCCTGCTGCTCAACTATTTCGGGCAAGGTGCCTTTGTGCTGGCCAATGGCGGGAGGCCGACCAATCCATTCTTCCAGATGCTGCCTGACTGGGCGCTGATGCCGATGGTGGGACTGGCCACGGCCGCGACCGTCATCGCCAGCCAGGCAGTCATATCAGGTGCTTTTTCGCTGACCCGCCAGGCGGTGCAGCTCAACCTTCTGCCGCGCATCGAGGTTCAGCACACGTCCGAAATGCAACACGGCCAGATCTACATGCCCCGCGTCAACCTGCTCATCGCGCTCGGGGTGATGCTGCTGGTCGTCGGTTTCGGCAGCTCGAGTTCGCTGGCTTCCGCCTACGGCATCTCGGTGACCGGCGAAATGCTGATGACGACGATCCTGCTGTTCGTCGTCATGCGCAAGCTGTGGAAATGGACACTGGCGGTCGCCCTGCCGCTGACCTTGCTGTTCGGTATCATCGACAGCGGCTTCTTCCTGGCAAACATCGTGAAGATCTTCGAAGGCGGCTGGGTATCGATCACGGTTGCCTGCCTGATGGGCTTGATCATGGGGACCTGGATACGCGGCACCCGCTATCTCTTCGACAAGACCCGCCGCAACGAGATCCCGCTCGATTTCCTCGCCGCCAATCTGTTGAAGAAGAAGCCACACCTGGTGTCGGGCACCGCCGTGTTCCTGACCAGCGATCCGCTCAGCGCGCCGACAGCACTCATGCACAGCCTCAAGCACTACAAGGTGCTGCATGAGCAGAACGTCATCCTTTCGGTGGTGACGGCGCCGCAACCGGTGGTGCCCGATAGCGACCGGGTCAAGATGGAGACGGTCAACGAGCTGTTCATGCGGGTGACGCTGACCTTCGGCTACATGGAGCAGCCCAACATCCCGCGTGCGCTGGCGATCTGCCGCAAGCAGGGCTGGAAGTTCGACATCATGACGACCTCGTTCTTCCTGTCGCGGCGCTCGCTCAAGGCATCGCCCAATTCCGGCATGCCGGTGTGGCAGGACCGGCTGTTCATCGGCCTGGCGCGTACGGCGGCCGATGCGACCGAATATTTCCAGATCCCGACCGGACGTGTCGTGGAAATCGGCACGCAAGTCGCTATCTAAAGCAAATAGGGCAGGTATTATTGGGCGCCCGTCATGCCCCCGCAGGCGCGAATTCAGCCCGCAACCATTGGATTTACAGGCCATTTTCCAAGGAGCCTAGCGTTGCCGGCATGGGAGCCATCACGCGACGGCACTTGATATTGCATTGCAGCAAGCGTAGAGCACCGCGCGCTTATCGGAGTGTTGTCCATGGCCCTTGCCAATACTGGTAGTGAGGCAGAACCCGTCGAACAGTCGAGCCATCCGGAGATCGAACAGCATAGCACCAAGGTGCTGATGCTGGGCGCACTCGGCGTGGTCTATGGGGATATCGGCACCAGCCCGATCTATGCCTTTCGCGAGGCGCTGGTGGCGTCGTCCCACGGCACCGTTGCCGATCGCGGCGATATTCTCGGTGTGCTGTCGCTGATCATCTGGTCGCTGACGATTACGGTTACGATAAAATACATCATGTTCGTGCTGCGCGCCGACAACCGCGGCGAGGGCGGCGTGCTGTCGCTGATGGCGCTGGCACGCGGCAGTTTCCCGAAGCGCTCGGCGGTGATTCTGGGTATCGGTATCGTCGGCGCCTCGCTGTTTTTCGGCGATGCGGTCATCACACCGGCGATTTCGGTGCTTTCGGCGGTCGAGGGCATGAACGTCGTTACGCCTGCTTTCCAGCCTTATGTGGTGCCGTTAACCTTGGTCATCCTCGCCATGGTGTTCGCGGTGCAGCGCTTTGGCACGGGCGGGGTGGGATTGGTGTTCGGCCCGGTGACCGCGGTCTGGTTCCTGGCCATCGGCCTTTCCGGCCTGAAACATATCATCAACGATCCGGAAATCCTGCTGGCGATCAGCCCGCACTATATCGTCGCCTTCCTGATCCATTCGCCGGACGTGGCCTTCGTCACCGTCGGCGCTGTCTTCCTCGCCGTGACCGGTGCGGAAGCGCTCTATGCCGATCTCGGTCATTTCGGCCGCAAGCCGATCGTACTTGCCTGGCTGGCGATCGTTTTTCCATGCCTGCTGCTCAATTATGCCGGACAGGGCGCCTTCGTGCTGGCCAAGAATGGCATCGTCGGCCATCCGTTCTTCGAGATGAACGAGGGTTGGGCTCTGATCCCGATGGTCGTGCTGGCGACCGCCGCGACGGTCATCGCCAGCCAGGCGGTGATTTCGGGTGCCTTCTCGCTCACCAGGCAGGCGGTGCAGCTCAACATGCTGCCACGGCTCGAAATCCTGCACACGTCGGAAAGGCAGTCCGGCCAGATCTACATGCCGCGCGTCAACCTGTTGCTGGCGCTGGTGGTGATGATGCTGGTGGTCGGCTTTGGCGAGTCCAGCAAGCTCGCCTCGGCCTACGGCATCTCGGTGACCGGCAACATGCTGGTGACGACGGTGCTGCTCTATGTCGTGATGACCCGCATCTGGAAGTGGAAGCTGAGGGTGGCGATCCCACTGACCGCACTGTTTGCCTTCATCGACGTCGGCTTCTTTGCGTCCAACATCGTCAAGGTGTTCGAAGGTGGCTGGGCGTCGCTTGCGGTGGCCTTCACCATCGTGCTGGGAATGTGGACCTGGGTGCGCGGCAGCCGCTATCTGTTCGACAAGACCCGCCGCAACGAGATCCCGCTCGATTTCCTCGCCGCCAACCTGTTGAAGAAGAAGCCGCAACTGGTGTCCGGCACCGCGGTGTTCCTGACCAGCGATCCGCTCAGCGCGCCGACAGCACTCATGCACAGCCTGAAGCACTACAAGGTGCTGCATGAGCAGAACGTCATCCTTTCGGTGGTGACTGCGCCGCAGCCGGTGGTGCCCGACAGCGAGCGGGTCAAGATGGAGACGGTCAACGAGCTGTTCATGCGGGTGACGCTGACCTTCGGCTACATGGAACAGCCCAATATTCCGCGCGCGCTGGCGATCTGTCGCAAGCAGGGCTGGAAGTTCGACATCATGACGACGTCGTTCTTCCTGTCGCGGCGCTCGCTCAAGGCATCGCCCAATTCAGGCATGCCAGTGTGGCAGGACAAGCTCTTCATCGGCCTGGCGCGCACCGCATCGGACGCGACCGAATATTTCCAGATCCCGACCGGACGCGTGGTAGAAATCGGCACGCAGGTGGCGATCTGATCGGCTTGATCGCCTCGACCTAACAGGAGGCGGGCATGAGCGGCGAATTGGTGCTTGTCACCGGCGGATCGGGCTTTCTCGGCGCCCACTGTATTATCGAATTGCTGAAGGGCGGGTATCGGGTGCGCACGACCGTGCGCTCCGCCAGGCGGCAAGCCGATGTGCTGGCCATGCTGAAGGCCGGTGGCGTCGAGCCGGACGACAGGCTCTCCTTTGCCATGGCCGACCTCATGAGCGACGCAGGCTGGCCGCAGGCGGTCGCCGGCTGTGACTATGTGCTGCATGTCGCCTCGCCATTTCCGCCCGGCGTGCCGAAGCATGAGGATGATCTGATCATCCCGGCTCGTGAAGGCGCATTGCGGGTGCTGCGGGCGGCGCGGGACGCTGGTGTGAAACGCGTCGTGCTGACCTCGTCCTTCGCGGCCATCGGCTACGGCAAGATGCCGCCTGACGGCCGGCCCTTCACCGAGGAGAGCTGGACCGATCCTACGGGCAAGGTCAGCGCCTATGTGAAGTCGAAGACGCTTGCCGAGCGCGCGGCCTGGGATTTCGTCGCCGCCGAGGGTGGCAGGCTGGAACTGGCGGTCGTCAATCCGGTCGGTATTTTCGGGCCGGTGCTCGGGTCGGACCATTCGACCTCCACCGAATTTGTCCAGCGCATGATGAACGGGGCCATGCCGGGACTGCCGCGCCTGTCCTTCGGCGTGGTCGACGCGCGCGACGTGGCCGACCTGCATGTGCGCGCCATGACCAATCCCGCCGCCAAAGGCCAGCGCTTCCTGGCGGTGTCAGGCGATTTCATGACCGTGCGGGAGATGGCGCAGACCTTGAAAACGCGGCTCGGCGATGCGGCGGCGCGCGTTTCGACCAGGCAGCTTCCCGATTGGCTGGTGCGGATCGTCGGGCTGTTCAACCCGGAAGCCGCGCAGCTGGTGACGGAATTGGGCAAGGTCAAGAACGCCACCAACGCCAAGGCGGTGCGCATGCTCGGCTGGGCGCCGCGCTCGCGCGAGGACGCGCTGGCTGCCACCGGAGAAAGCCTGATCCGGCTCGGCCTGCTCAAGAAGTAGCGCGGCGGCAGGAAGACCAGCCGCCGCGAAGTTTTCAGCCAGCCAGAGCGGCCTTGTTGGCTTCCAGAAACTGCTTCAGCGTCTGGGGCTTCCTGCCGGAAAGCGTTTCGACCGCGTCCGTCACCATTGCGATGCGGCCGGACCGCGTGTTGGCGTCGAAGGAAACGATGATGCGGGCGAAGTCCTCGGGAAGGCCCGCTGCCTTGACGCCCTCGGTCAGCGCCTCATCCGGCAACTGGATGACCTCCAGCGGCTTGCCGGTGACTTCCGTCACCAGAGTGGCAATCTCGCTCGTGGTGTAGGCGTGCGGGCCGGTCAGCGTGTAGATATTGCTCTCCTTTGTGCCGGATGCGAGACCTGCCGCGATCGCAGCGGCCATGTCGTCGCGGGCGCCGTGGGCGATGCGGCCATCGCCGGCCGAGGAGTACCACTTGCCGGATGCAATGGCGTGCGGCAGCGCCAGGAACAGGTTCTCCTGATACCAGCCATTGCGGAAGATGGTGTAGGGGATGCCGCTCGCCTTGATCGCCTGCTCGGTGCCGTAATGGTCGCCAGCGAACAGCACCGGCGAAACAGGTTCAGGATTGGGCATCGACGTATAAAGCAGATACGAAACGCCTGCTTTCTTCGCAGCCGCCACCGCCGCCTCATGCTGCTTCAGACGCCTGCCGGTTTTGAGATCGAGATCGCCGGTCGAGACGATCAACACGCGGTCGGCGCCGGCAAACGCCTTCTCCAGCGAAGCCGGATCGTTGAAGTCGGCCGCCCTGACGGTGACGCCAAGTGCCGCCAGGTCGGCGAGGTTCTCGGGGTCGCGCGTGGTGGCGATGATACTTGCCGGCGCGACTTTCTGAGCGTCCAGCAGATGGCGGATGACGGCGCGGCCAAGCTGGCCGGAAGCGCCGGTGACAAGGAGGGTTTCGGTCATGGGGAGGTCCTGATTTTGCGCCAGCATGGCGGGTGCGTACGTGGTCTCAAAAAGAGACCAGCACTAAAATAGGAATTGACCTGGTGCCGTAAAGAAGGCAGTTTTTCGGGAGGTAGGCACACGCAGGGAACCAGCCATGGACGGCAAGATCGTCAATCTGAAATCGAAGATCGAGATCTACAAAGCCATGACGGCCGGCGCCAATTTCGCCGACTGTCCGGTTCGCGACGTCATGCAGGGCGTCAACGGCAAATGGAGTCCGCTGCTGGTGATGGCGCTCGCGGAGAAACCCTATCGTTTTGGCGAACTGCGGCGGCTCGTTCCTGATATCTCGCAGCGCATGCTCACCCAGACGCTGCATGAACTGCAACGCGATGGCTACGTGCATCGCGAGGTGTTCCCGACCAGGCCGCCGAGCGTCGAGTACAGCCTCACCGATCTCGGGCGATCGATGTTTGGCCCCTTGTATCAACTCGTCCAATGGGCCGAGCTCAACCATGAGGCAGTGCGCGAAGCGCGCTCCGCCTTCGATGCAGCTCGGGCCTGAGCCTTTGCCGCCTCGACCAGTGGCTTGATTTAGCCTTGCCGCTGAAGGATTGTCCGGCCACTTCGGGTTGGGCGGGCAATGGAAAAATCTCTGGACATCGCGATAGCCGGCGCGGGGCCGGCCGGACTGGCAGCCGCGCTTTATCTCAAGCGCGCCGGGCACAGGGTCACCATCTTCGAGCGCTTCGAGGAGCCGAAGCCGGTCGGCTCCGGGCTGATCCTGCAGCCGACCGGCTTGACGGTCCTGGCCGAGCTCGGCCTGCTCGACGACATACTGGCGCTCGGCGCCCGCATCGATCGGCTGCATGGCGCCGATGCCTCGACCGGCCGCACCGTGCTCGACGTCCGCTACGACGCGCAGCGCGGCCGCCGTTTCGGCCTGGCGGTGCACCGCGCGGCCCTGTTCGGCGTGCTGTTTCGTGCCGCCCGGCGTGAGGCGATCACCATTGAAACCGGCGTCGAGATCGAGACCATGGAGGCCGGCGAACGGGTGATGCTGATCTGTGGTAATGAACGAAGGGCAGGGCCGTTCGATCTGGTCGTCGACGCCAGCGGTTCGCGATCGAAACTGCGGCAGTGCGTTGGCGCTGCGGGCGCGCCGCGCCCTCTGACCTATGGCGCGTTCTGGGCATCGCTCGATTGGCGCGGCGAGGGCTTTGACGAGCACGCGCTTCTACAGCGTTACGACAAGGCCAGCGTGATGATCGGCGTGCTGCCGATCGGCCGGCCGGAGCCCGGTGCCGAAAAGATGGCCGCCTTCTTTTGGAGCCTGAAGCCGGCCGATGCCGATGCGGTGCGCGCTGTCGGGATCGACGCCTGGAAGGAGAGGCTGGTCCGGCTGTGGCCGCAGAGCGAGGCGTACACCAGCCAGATCGACAGTTTCGACCAGCTCTCGCTGGCCCGCTACGGCCACCACACGATGAGGTTTCCCGCCGGCCGCAGGTTGGCTGTCATCGGCGATGCCGCGCATTCGACCAGCCCGCAGCTCGGACAAGGAGCTAATATGGCGCTGCTCGACGCGGCGGCGCTCAGCCATGCGCTGGCACGCACGCAAAGCGTCGAGGCAGCGCTTGAAACCTACGCCAAGGCGAGGCGCTGGCATGTGCGTGTCTTCCAGGCGCTGTCGCTGGCGTTCACGCCGTTCTACCAGTCGGATTCGGTCGCGCTGCCCTTCATCCGCGACAGGCTGGTGGCGACCATCGCAAAGATCTCGCCGGCGCCGCAGCTTCTGGCATCGATGGTCGCCGGCACGGTGATCGACCCGTTCAGGCAGGCAGGGCTTGCCGAGGCGCGGTGGCCGGATCGCTCCGGCGGATGAGGCTCGACAGAAATGAGCCCTTCGCTTGCAGGAAGGCATGCAGGCGCCGCGGATAGTCCGCCGCCACCGCGTGCTTGATCGACGGACGATCACGCAACGCCTGCCGCCAGGCCTGAACAAGCGGCTTGCCGTCCAGGATGCCGAAATCGCCGATCTGGTCGAAAGCGTCGAGATATCGGAAAACCGGCCCGTAGACCGCATCGACGAGCGAGAAGCTGTCGCCGGCGAACCATGGGCCATTCCGATCGGTGCCGTCAGCCAGTTCGGCCTCAAGGCGGTCAAACATGGCCGACAGCGCGCCGGATTCGGCAAGGAAGCCGGCCTCGGTCGGCGCTGAGTAGAACCGGCCGATGGCGTTGAGGGTGGCCGAGGCGAACTCGATCCAGGCACGATGCCGGGCGCGTGCATAGGGGTCCGCGGGATGAAGGGCGCTTGCCTGCGTCTCCTCGAGGAATTCGAGAATGACCGCGGATTCGAAGATTGTCGTCTCTTCGCCACTTCGCCGCACGCGCAGCAGCGGCACCTTGCCGAGCGGCGAGATCGCCTTGAACCAGTCCGGCTTGTCGGCGAGGTCGATGTCGACGCGCTCGAACGGCACGCCCTTTTCGGTCAGCGAGATCGCCGCGCGCTGGACATAGGGGCAGAGAGGATGGCTGACGAGGATGAGCTTGTCGGACATGATTTGCCTTTCAGTAGTTAATGCAATTGCATCTATATAGATGCATGTGCATTTATCGTCAAGCTTGATGCATCTGCATCTATCGCCTAGGGTGAGTCATGACAGAAAAAGCAACGCCTTCGCCGGAAGCCATCAAGGCCTGGGCTCGCCTGATGCGCGTTTCGCGCCAGCTGGTGGAGAGTGCTGAAGATGCGCTGAAGCAGGGCGGCCTGCCGCCGCTTGCCTGGTACGACGTGCTGCACGAGCTCGCCGAGGCGGGTGAGGGCGGCTTGCGGCCGTTTCAATTGATCGAGCGCACGCTGTTTGCGCAGTACAATATCTCGCGGCTGCTGGCGCGGCTTGAGGCAGACGGGCTGGTCGAAAAACTGCCGGTCGCCGATGATGGCCGTGGCCAAACCATCCGCATCTCGGCCAAGGGACGTGAGACGCGCCGCGGGATGTGGGCCGTCTACGGTCGGTCAATCGCCGAACTGGTTGGCGCCAGGCTCTCGCCGAACGAGCTGAACACGGTGTCGGCGCTGCTCGGCCGGCTGCGCCATCCCCCTGCCGGCGATTGAGGCTGGCCCGGTAAGATCCGACCGATGTCAGGCCAGATGGCTGCCCCAGAAAAAGGCCAGTGTCGCCAGCACGCCAAGGGCGACGCGAACCAGGTGCAGATTGCCCCATTTGACGATCAGAAGCCTGGCTTGCGGATTGTTGGCGCTGGCATCCATCGCTTCCAGCACCCTGTTGGTCGGCATCATTGCAATGAGCGTCCACGGCCAGGGCAGGATGATCAGCACCGCGCCGGCGAGAAAGGCAATGCCGCCGCTCAACCACCAGGCAATCAGGCCAAGAACGCAGGCGACGATGGCAATCGACGCCTGCATGGCGGCGCCGCGTTTGTAAGAAGGCTGCCATTCCTGCAGCAAAGCCCTGTCGTCAAGGCGAAGTCGGGCCGGCTGCTCGGCGACGCTGACGTAGATCGCGGCGCCGGCAAACACGGCTGATATGGTCAAAGCGAGCAATCCGATCAGCATATTTCTTCCCCCGCGGGCGGCCGACAGCGATGCCGCCCAGAGAGAAATAGGGCTTGCAAGGCTAGGTGCAATACGCCATAGAAGTGCCGAACCGTAACGTACGGTACGGCTTGCCAAAATGATTGGCTTGCCTGTCCGTGAGGGAAGAGCGTGTTGCACATCGTGCCCGATATCGACACCAGCGAGACGCTGACGGAGCGGCAGAAGGCCGTTCTGGATGCGGCGTTGCGGCTGCTGGTCGAGGAGGGCGATCAGCTGACCATGACCGCGGTGGCGCGGCGGGCGAGCTGTTCCAAGGAAACGCTCTACAAATGGTTTGGCGACCGCGACGGGCTGTTGACCGCGACGGTGCAGTGGCAGGCTTCCAAGGTGCGGGTGGCGCAGGTCGACGGCAAGGGGCTCGATCTTGCCTCGCTGGCATCAGGCCTGGAACGCTTCGCCTCCGATTGGCTGAGAGTGATTTCGAGCGACACCTCGATCGCGCTCAATCGGGTGGCGGTCGGCCATGCCGGCTCCGGTAAGGACAACCTCGGCGCGGTCGTGCTGGAGAACGGGCGCTTCGCCCTGGCCAAGCGGCTGAAGCCGGTGCTGGTGGCCGGTCGCCAGGCCGGGCTTTTGGATTTCGCGGATGCTGAAACGGCGTTCCGCACCTTTTTCGGGCTGGTCGCCCGCGACGTGCAGATCCGTCTGCTGCTCGGCGACCGGCTGGAATTGACTGAGGCGGCGATCGGCGGCGATGCCGTCCGCGCGACGCAGCAGTTTCTCGCTCTTTTCGGAGCAAAACCGGGCCGTAAGCCCTCTGACTTATAAAACGGGAAGGAAGACGAAATGCGTGTCTATTACGATCGTGATGCCGATCTCAACCTGATCAAGGGCAAGAAGGTCGCCATCATCGGCTATGGCAGCCAGGGCAGGGCGCATGCGCTCAACCTCAAGGATTCCGGCGCCAAGGAGATCGCCATCGGCCTCAAGGCCGGCTCGGCGACCGCCAAGAAGGTCGAGGCCGACGGGCTCAAGGTGATGAGCGTGGCCGATGCCGCCAAATGGGCCGACCTGATGATGATGGCGACGCCCGACGAATTGCAGGCCGACATCTACAAGAACGAAATCGCGCCGAACATCCGCGATGGTGCGGCGATCGCCTTCGCGCACGGCCTCAACGTGCATTTCGGCCTGATCGAGCCGAAGTCGACCGTCGATGTCGTCATGATCGCGCCGAAAGGCCCCGGCCACACGGTGCGCGGCGAATATCAGAAGGGAGGCGGCGTGCCGTGCCTGGTTGCCGTCAACCAGGATGCGTCGGGCAATGCGCTTGATCTGGCCTTGTCCTACGCCTGCGGCGTCGGTGGTGGCCGCTCGGGCATCATCGAGACCAATTTCCGCGAGGAATGCGAGACCGACCTGTTCGGCGAGCAGGTCGTGCTGTGCGGCGGCCTGGTCGAACTGATCCGCGCCGGCTTCGAGACGCTGGTGGAAGCCGGCTACGCGCCGGAGATGGCCTATTTCGAGTGCCTGCACGAGGTCAAGCTGATCGTCGACCTGATCTATGAGGGCGGCATCGCCAACATGAACTACTCGATCTCGAACACCGCCGAATGGGGCGAGTATGTCTCGGGCCCGCGCATCATCACTGCCGAGACCAAGGCCGAGATGAAGCGCGTTTTGAAGGATATCCAGACCGGCAAATTCACCTCGGAATGGATGCAGGAATACCGCGCCGGCATGTCGCGCTTCAAGGGCATCCGCCGCAACAATGACAGCCACCAGATCGAGGAAGTCGGCGCCAAGCTGCGCGCGATGATGCCGTGGATTTCCAAGAACAAGCTGGTCGACAAGGCCAAGAACTGAGCGAAAACCAAACTCGGTTGCATCCAACAAAAGGGCGGCGAGTGCCGCCCTTTTTCATTCTTGCCGCAAGGAGGCGCTAGGCGCTTGATCCATCCGGCTCGCCGTCGTCATCCAGCAAATCCATCAGTTTCCGCATTTCCACCGTCAATTGCTGATGCATTTCGGACAGTTGCTGGTGCCACTGCCGCGCTTGCTCGACGGTCGGCATCTCCTTCACCTTGATGATCTGATTGACGACGAACTGGCGCCCGTTCCATTGCTTTTCGACGGTCACGAACGGGTTGCTGTATTTCTTGTCGATGGTTTGCTTGCCTGTCGACGTGATCAGGATGATGTTGTTGCCGACACCGAACAGCCTGGAATCATAGTCGAGCGCCTTGGCTACGCCGTCATCGATCTGCTTCAGCAACATGTCGGCGACCTGGACGATCTCGGCCCATTTTTCCGGCGTCGGATCGGCTTCATATTCATCCATCAGGGGAAACAACCGGCCGCCCTTGAGGTCGAGCGTCTTGTTGACCTCCGCAACGACATCGCCCAGTTGTTTTTTCAGATCCTTGCGGCCTGCCAGCCAATCCTCGGTCACGCACTGATCCTTGTAAGGCTTCGTGCCGCTGGCACAGCCACCGAGTATCCAGACTGGATTGAGGGCAAGCACCGCCGCCACCCCGGCGGCCGCGACAAAGGGGATCCACTTCAGCGGCAGCCGCAGCAGGTTGAACCATGCCGGGGTTCCGCCACCTTGCATATCGACATCCGAGAACGTCACCTTCTCGCCGCGAACCAGAGGGATCCAGTTGGCCTTGACGAATTCGTTGGTGAAGTACTCGCTGTGCGTGATGTCATGGAAGCGGTCGCGGACATTGAACGTTCCGAAACCGTAGGTTCCGGTGGCGCCGTAACCCCAGGTGCCGGACTGCGCCAGCACCGGCCAGATGTCGCGCGTTCCGCATTCATTGATGATGGCGTTGCGCTTCTCCGGGCCACGTATCTGGTCTTCGACAGCGCGCCAGTCGAAATCTCCCGGAACCACCGAGCCGCACAGGATGACCCTGTCGAACCGGAAGTAGGGGTTCTGCAGGATCACCCGGGTCAGCGCATAGGTGCCGTAGCTGTGTGCAAAGACGATCAGCGGCCGGTCGCCATAGTGCTTGCTGACGCCTTCGATCTGCTGCCGCAGCTTCTCGATCGGGCCCGCCCGGCAGATGCCGAACGGACACCAGAACCGCAGCAGGTCAAAATAGCCGTATTTGATCGGAATGACGGTGGCGGACGTTTCGCTCTCGATCACCGAAGCGATCCGGTTCTGCCACCATGCGGCGGTCCTGATGCCATGAATGAGGATCACGACGGGCGCTTCGGACATTTCAGCCTACCCCCTCAAGCCGCAAAGTCTTGCGGGGGCGATAGTAATTGCAGTGACAAGAAAAGTTAAGTCCACCGCCTGTTATGAGCGTTCCTGCATCCGAATAGCTTTGTCCAGCGTGAAACCAAATGAAAACGGCGCCGCGATGCGGCGCCGTTCAGCATGCTCTGGCGATCGTGCTCAGCTATAGGGCGACCAGCACTGCTGGCGCGGGCCGTTGTAGGGCTGGAACGAGTTGTCCCAGGAACGATACGACCGGTAGCGGTTGTAGCACCATTGGACATGGGCGTTGGAAAGCCGTCCGGCTCGGTAGTAGCGGCGCGGCGGCGGCGCATAGTAGTCGTCGTTGTAGTAGTTGTTGTTGTACATGCTGCCGAGGCCGAGCCCCAGACCAAGGCCAAGGACTGCAGCGGCGCCATCGTCATAGCCACCGTGATAGTGGCGGCGGCCATGGCGCCAGCGCCAATCGTCACCGCCGCCGTTCCAGTTGCCGCCGTTCCAATTGCCGCGGTTCCAGTTGCGACGCCCGTCATGGCGGCGCCATCTCCAGTCGTTGTTCCAGTTGTTGTTGAACTCCCGGTTGTTGCCGCCCGCCCAGCTGTCGCGGACTGGGGTGACCGTTGGTGCCGCGGTGCTGGTGGGAATCGACAGGTCCGGCTGCAGGATCGGTCCGGCGGCGGACGGTGCCGTGATGCCGGAGACAATGCCGAGCGCAATCAGCCCGGATTTTACAGTGGAAGAAAAGAGCGAATTCATTGCACTCTCCAAGAGATACAGGCCCCACGCCTACCCTGGGATGAGGCCACTGTGGATCTTTACGTCTGAACGGCGGATGAACGGAAAGGTTCCGTCAACCATGGCGCGAATCCCTCCAGACCCAAGCGATCTTGGCTTGTGGCCCTGCGATCTTGTTTTCTCCAGCGCTTGCAGGCAAAGGTCAGGACATGTCGCTGCGCCTTGCCACCTTCAATGTCGAGAACCTGATGAACAGGTTCGATTTTTCCGGCTATCGCAACCAGCTCAACGAAGATCGGACGCTGGCGCTGTTCGATATCCAGAGCGAGGCCGAGTACAAGATGCTGGAGCAGGCCCGCGCCATCGCCCAGTCCGACGACACGCGCCAGCTGACGGCGCTGGCGATCGCCGCCACCCGCGCCGACATCATCTGCATGCAGGAGGTCGACAACATCGAGGCGCTGAAGGCCTTCGAATATGGCTATCTGTTCAAGATGGTGGGGCAGGGCTACCGGCAGAAATACACCACGTCAGGCAATGATTCGCGCGGCATCGATGTCGCCGTGATGATGCGCAACGAGACCGCGCAGGGCCAGCCGATCGAATTCGTACGCATGACCAGCCACGCCTACGTCACCTATGAGCAGTTCGGGCTGCACACGCCGGAACTGGCGGCGCTCGGCAACCAGGCCAATGAGCGCATCTTCCGCCGCGATTGCCTGGAGGTCGACATCACCGTCGGCGGCGTGCCGCTGACGCTCTATCTCGTGCACCTCAAGTCGATGGGCTCGCCGCGCAACGGGCTCGACGGACGCGAGGCGACTATGCCGGTGCGCATCGCCGAGGCCCAGGCCGTGCGCCGCATCATCGAGGAGCGCTTCGGTGGGGAGCATGCCGCCGACAAGCGCTGGGCGATCTGCGGCGACATGAACGACTACCGCCAGCGCGTGAAGATCGCCGGCGACGATGTCGACGGCTACCGTTTCGAGGTGGTCGACGAGAACCAGTCCTGCATCAATGTGCTGACGGCGGGCGGCTTCTGCGAGAACGTTGTCGAGCGGCGGCCGGAAATGAACCGCTGGACCTTCTATCACACGCGGGGGCCCGACGAGCGGCATCTCTGCCAGCTCGACTATATCCTGCTCTCCAAGGGGCTGGCGGCGAAGAACGCCACCGCGGTTCCCGACATCATCCGCAACGGCCAGCCCTGGCGCACGATCTTTCCGGCCGGCCAGGAGGTCGAACGCTTCCCGCGCGCCGGCTGGGACCGGCCGAAAGCGTCGGACCACTGCCCGGTGGTGATCACGCTGGACATGGCCTGAGCCGCATGAGTTTCGACCTGCCGCGCAATGTCATCCTGCCTGTCGATGCCATCGAGGTCCGGCTCGACTCCGGCCCGCATCCGTTCGCCCGTGACAACGAGCAGGCGATCACCGAGAACTGGCAGCGCGAGATTGCAGCCAATCCGGCGCTGTTCGACGGCACCGTGGTGCTGCTCTCGCAACTTGCCTGGCGCGACAACCGGCTCGTCGGCCGCTGTCATGCGGTCAACTACTCCACCTTCATGCTCTGGCGGAAGCGGCGCGAGAACTCCGGCGCCGAGCATGCCTATGCCCACGCGGTGCTGGTGGCCGGCGACAATGCGCTGGTGGCGATCCGCATGGGCCCGCGCACAGTCAACGCCGGCCGCGTCTACTTCGCCGCTGGCTCGTTCGAGCCGATCGATTTTCGCGATGGTCTCGTCGATGTCGATTTCAACATGATCCGCGAGGTGCGCGAGGAGACCGGCCTCGACCTGTCGGCGGTCAGGCGCGGCGAGCGCTGGCATGCTTTGTCGACCGCGACCGGCACGGTCATTTTCCGTCGCTATCATGTCGACGAGCCGGCCGATCAGATCGCGCGGCGGATCTCAGCCTTTGTCGCCACCGAGACCGATCCGGAGATCGAAGGGCCGGTGATCATCCGTCATGCCGCCGACCTGCCGGAGGGGCTGTCGCCGCACATGAAGCCGCTGATCGAGTGGCATTTTGCCGGCGAGGATTAGCGACGCGTCCCGTCCTGCGCCGCCTTGCGATCATTGCGGGCGGCGACGAAGAACAGGATAAAGCCGATGCCCAGCAACCCACCCATTGCCATCCCCATCGTCTGACCGACAACGGCCTGGAAATCCGATGTGACGCGGTCGGGATTGGCCATGCCGTAACGGGCGAGGTACCACCAGATGCCTGCAAGGAAGGCCTCGATGATCACCATCGCCAGGATTACGCGTGCCTTCTTGCTCATCCGTTGACCCTCGACCGGAGATGTCTTGCCTTAGCATCGTCGATCGCAGGACGACAGTGTGGCCTGTGCAGGCAAAGGTGCAAGTTGGGGATAGCCGTTGGTCGCGGTGAACCTGGCCATCCTCTACTCGTGCCGCAGCGCGTCGATCGGATCGAGCCTGGCGCCGCGCAGGGCGGGGAAGAAGCCGAACACCATGCCGATCAGTGCGGAGAAGCCGACGGCGAGCAGAATGACGGCCGGACTGGGCGCAAAAGGTATCGTCAGCGTCACCGAGGCAAGGCCGGCCAGGGCCAGGCCGATCAGGATGCCGATGATGCCGCCGAGCAGCGACAGCACCGTCGCCTCGACCAGGAATTGGATGAGGATATGTTTCTCGTGCGCGCCGATGGCGAGCCGGATGCCGATCTCGCGGGTACGCTCGGTGACCGAGACCAGCATGATGTTCATGATGCCGATGCCGCCGACCAGCAGGCTGACGCCGGCGACCGCGCCCAGCATGCCGGTCATGGTGGTGGTGGCGCTGGCCATGGCGTCGGCGATCTGCGTCATGTCGCGGATGCCGAAATCGCTCTCGCGGTCGGGCGTTATGCGGCGCGCATCGCGCAAAATGTCCTCGACGCGTGGCTGCAGCTCGCTGGTCGGCGTGCGGTCGTCGGCGGCGATGTAGATGTTGTCGATGTCGCGGTTGCCGGCGATGCGGCGCTGATAGGCATGCAGCGGCATCAGCACGACATTGTCCTGGTCCTGGCCGAAGCCGGTGTAGCCCTTGGGTTCGAGCAGGCCGATGATCTTGCAGGAGGTGCGGTTGACGCGGATGATCTCGCCTTCGGGGTCGCCGGCGCCGAAGAATTGCTGGCGCACCGTCTCGCCGATCAGGCAGACACCGGTGCCCGAGCGGGTTTCGGAATCGCTGAACGGGCGGCCCGACACCAGCTTCCAGTCGCGCGCGTCGAGATAGGCGCTGTCGGTGCCGGTGACGCCCGAGGTCAGGCTCTCGGTGCCGAAGATGACGCGCACCTGCTTCTGCGAAGCCGGCGAGATGGCGCGCGCGCCGGTCAGATGCGCAATCAGTGCTTCGAGGTCTTTTTCAGCCAGTGGGCGCACCACCTGGTCGAGCCCGCCCGGACCGCCGGGACCGGCCGGACGACCGGAGCGGACGACCAGCAGGTTGCTGCCGAGCTTGGAGATGTCGGCCTTGACCTTCTCGGTGGTGCCGGAGCCGATGGTCAGCATGGCAATGACGGCGGCGACACCGATGACGATGCCGAGCAGCGTCAGGAACGAGCGCAGCACATTGCGGCGGATCGAACGTAGCGAGAGGCGGACGGTTTCCCAGATCATGCCAGCTCTACCTTCATGGTGTCGGAGGCGACGTGGCCGTCGAGGAAGCGGATGGTGCGCTCGGCATAGCCGGCGACATCGGCTTCATGCGTGACCATGGCGATGGTCAGGCCAAGCTCGGTGTTGAGCTGGGTCAGCAACTCCATGATCTCGTGCGTGCGTGCGGTGTCGAGGTTGCCGGTCGGTTCGTCGGCGACGAGCAGCGTCGGCACTGGTGACGATGGCGCGCGCGATCGCCACGCGCTGCTGCTGGCCGCCGGAGAGTTCCGCCGGCGTGTGATGCTCACGGCCGACAAGGCCGACCTGCGCCAGCGCCTGCATGGCAAGGTCGCGGCGCTCGCGGCTGGCCACGCCACGATAGATCAGCGGCAGTTCGACATTTTCAGCCGCGGTGGTGCGGGCCAGCAGATTGTAGCCCTGGAAGACGAAGCCGACATAGAGGTTGCGCAGCATGGCGCGGCGGTTGCGGTCGAGCCGGCCGGCATCGACGCCCATGAAGGAATAGGTGCCAGCCGTCGGCGTGTCGAGGCAGCCGATGATGTTCATCGCCGTCGACTTGCCGGAGCCGGACGGACCCATGATGGCGACGAATTCGCCACGCCTGATGGCAAGGTCGACGCCGGCCAGTGCGTGCACGCGGGCCTCGCCCTGGCCATAGCTCTTCCAGACCTTGTCGAAGGCGATGAGGGCAGCACCCGCGGCCACGGAATCAGCTCCGCTGCTGCGAGGCGGTGATAACCTGCGCGCCTTCCTCCAGGCCGGAGGTGATCTCGGTCAGTTCGCCGTCGGTCGAGCCGATCTTGACGTTGATCGCATGCGGCCGGCCGTTCTCCAGCACGTAGAGCGTGCGCGAGCCATCGGTGGGGGCGGCTGCTGCCTGACGCTGGCGATTGCCGCCGGGACGACCCATACGGCCGGTGAACAGGTCGCTCAGGCTCCAGCCACGGGCCGCCTGCTGCGCCGGGCGGTAGCGGAAGGCGGTGGCGGGCACGGTGAGCACGCCCTTGGCTTCCCTTGTAACGACCGAAACGGTGGCGGTCATGCCGGGGCGCAGCAACAGCTCGTTGTTGTCGACCTCGAGCCGCGCATTGTAGGTGACGACGCCGTCTGTGGTGACCGAGGCATAGGAGATGTCGCGGATCTCGGCATCGAACGGCCGGTCCGGGAAGGCATCGACGGTGAAGCGCGCATGCTGGCCTGACTTGACGGCGCCGATGTCGGCCTCGTCGACCGCCGCCACCAGTTCCATATTTCTGAGGTCGGCGGCGATGATGAACAGCACCGGCGCCTGCAGCGAGGAGGCGACCGTCTGGCCGGGGTCGACCGAACGCGTCAGCACGATGCCGTCGATCGGCGCATAAATCGTGCTTTTGGCAAGGTCGGTCTGCTGCGCCTTGAGGTCGGCCTGGGCGATGGCGAGATTGGCTTGAGCACTGTCGAGCGCCGCCTTGGCGCGGTCGCGCGTCGCGGTTGCCGCCTCGAGCGACTGGTCCGTCGCCATGCCGCGCTTGGTCAAGGCCTCTGCGCGTACCAGCGCGCTTTCGTTCTCGGCCAGCGTCACCGTGGCGTCTTCGACATTGGCAGCGGCGCCCTTGGCGGATGCCTCGGCGCGTTCGATCTGGACCTCGAGTTTCACTGTATCGAGCGTCGCCAGCACGTCGCCCTTCTTCACCTGCTGGTTCTCATTGACAGAGACCGAACGGATGATGCCGGACAGTTCGCTGGATATGTCGACCTGGGTGAGCGGCTGCAGCGTGCCCGTCGCCGACACCTGGACGGTGAGGTCGGCCTTGGCCGCCGGCACGGTGGTGTAATCGATCTTGGCGGGTGTACCGGCATACCACTGATAGAGGCCGAGACCGGCTGCGAGCACGATCAGGGTCAGCAACGCATAGAGCCAGCCACGCCGGCGCGTCTTGCTCCGCCCCTTCTTATCGAGGCCGAGCGCCGTCTCGATGGCGGAATCCGATTCCGTCTTTGGCAGATTGACAATCTGGTCCACGTCGGACCCCTATGATGCGTAATGTCCCTATCTGTGCACAGATCAGGCTTACCAGTTCAAATATCAAATTAAATTTCGCCCATGTTGGGATTGAGGCAGGAATGCAAACCCGGAATTACTTGCTTTACGATGTGTTTACGACCGAGCGACTGGCCGGAAATCCGCTGGCGGTGGTGTTGGATTGCAAAGGTCTGGACACGGCCGCGATGCAGGCCATTGCGCGCGAATTCAATCTGTCCGAGTCGGTCTTTGTGCTGCCGCCCGACAATCCCAAGCACAAAAACCGCATTCGTATCTTCACGCCCGATTATGAAATGCCGTTCGCCGGCCATCCGACAGTGGGTTCGGCCATCGCGCTTGCCGAACTCTTCGGCGAGGGCGGGGCCGGCATCTTCGTGCTGGAAGAGAACATCGGACCGGTGCGCTGCGCCGTCAGCACGCATGATGGTGCGACCTTCGCCGAGTTCGATCTCGCCAAATTGCCGGAGCCGCTGGAACTCTCCGCCGATCCGCAGGCGATCGGTGCCGCCCTTGGGCTGGCACCGCATGAGATCGGTTTCGAGAATCACCGCGTCGCCTTCTGGTCGGCGGGCGTGCCCTATGTGACGATTCCGGTCGCCAATCTCGAAGCGGCGGGCCGCATCCGGCTGGACAACCAGGCGTGGTCGGAACTGGCGCCGCGCAAGAGCGACTGGGCCTTCGCCAGTCCCTATGTCTATTGCCGCGAGACGGTGAACCACGAAAGCGCCTTCCATGTCCGCATGATCGTGCCCGGCACGCCTTCCTATGAGGATCCGGCGACCGGCTCGGCGGCGGCGGCCTTTGCCGGCGCCATCATGCATTTCGACGGCCCGACGGATGGCATTTCACAGCTGTGGATCGAGCAGGGGCTGGAGATGGGGCGGCCGTCGCGCATCCGCCTCGAACTGACCGTGGAAGGCGGAAAACTGGCCTCGGCGCGCATTGGCGGCCATGCGGTGAAGGTGGCGGAAGGCAAGCTCTTCGTCTGATCGCATTGAGGCTTGGTCGATTTGTCGGGAAATGATTCCGGCAGGGCTAGACATGACCGATGGTGGCGGCTATATGCCCGCCAACGCCGGTTTTTGCCGGCCGAGTGGGTGCGTAGCTCAGTTGGTAGAGCAGCTGACTCTTAATCAGCGGGTCCACAGTTCAATCCTGTGCGCACCCACCAAATTCCTAGAAGACTTGGTGGAAAGACCCTGAAAGCGAGACGTTTCGCTGCCGTCCGTTGGCAGCACCGTTCGACTGCTATTGCACAGTTGGCCGGAGATAGGTGAGGATCGCCCGGGTTATGGCGATGACGCCGTCGACAGCTCCAAAGTCTGTCTTGCTTTTGCTGACCGTCCATTCCAACTCGGGAGCTTCCGGCAACTTAAGCGCCCGATTTATTCCCCAACCGGAGAGCATAAGGAGTTCAAAGGATGTCGGCTCGCCAAGCTCGTAATAGGGAAAGCGAAAATACAGCCAAACCGGCCCGCCATATCCAAGCTTGAAAGTCATGGTGACCGAAACATTGTGACCAAATCTGTCTTCAAAAGCTCCGCCAAAACTGAGGTCTCGGGCATCATAGCTATGCCATTGCCTCGTCAACCCTAGAGCGCTCCATGTCTTAAGGGTATGGGCTTTCAGTTCCTTGCGATTAGGGAATTTTGTCATTTCAGGCGTTAGACGGGTAGGCGGATCACTATAGCCACTTTCAGCTCTCCACTCTTCCGCAGCGTTGCGGAGATCTTCAAAAGTCTGGACGGTTTTCGAATCCGGTTGGTCAGAATCTGACCGAAATCCGCCACTGAGAAATCATCTCTCGCAGTTCTTCGAGCGTGTGGCCCGAGCGTTCCGCCCAATCCTCCGTAGCCAATATCCATGGTGAGTTGTATTTCAGGCCCGCAAAAGCTCCGATCTTTCGATCGAAGTCTCTGACAATCTGCGCGTAAATATCCCGAAGACCCTGTTTGGGGTCTCCGAATATCTGCGAGGGCTTATTCATCAGGTGTGATCCTGGCGTTGCGGCCTACTTCTCCGACACGCCAGCCTCGGCAAAGCTTGCCATCCTTGCGTGGCACTCCAGCGCCGAACGGACGATGTTGACGGCGAGGCAGGCGCCGGAGCCTTCCCCAAGCCGCATGCCGAGATCGAGCAGGGGCGGTAGGCTAAGCGCTTCGAGCAGGCCGCGATGACCCGATTCGGCCGAGACATGGGCGGCGATGGTGTGCGCGAGCCCTGTCGGGTGCAGCTTGGCCAGCGGGGCTGCGGCGGCGGTGCAGACGAAGCCGTCGAGCAGCACGGGTATGCCGAGATGACGGGCGGCCAGCGTGGCGCCGAAGATGGCGGCGAGTTCGCGGCCGCCGAGTGCTGCGGCAATGCCGAGCGGATCGGCAAGGACCGCGGCGTGACGCTTGAGGCCGGCTTCGATGGCGACCACCTTGCGCTTCAGGCCGGCGTCGTCGACACCGGTGCCGCGCCCGGTCCATTTCTCGGCACCACCGCCGAACAGCGCGGCTGAAATGGCAGCCGCCGGCGTGGTGTTGCCGATGCCCATTTCGCCGAAGCAGATGAGATCGAGGTCTTTCGTTACGGCGTCATAGCCAGCGGAGACGGCGGCCAGGAAGGCTTTCTCATCCATTGCCGGCACTTGCGTGAAATCGCCCGTCGGATGGTCGAGGTCGAGCGGGATGACATCAAGCTCGGCGCCGGCGATGCGGGCGAGCTGGTTGATGGCGGCACCGCCGCCGGCGAAATTCGCCACCATCTGCACGGTGACTTCCGAGGGGAAGGCCGACACACCTTGCGCGGTGACGCCGTGATTGCCGGCGAAGACGAACACTTTTACGCGGTCGAGTTTCGGCATGTCGCGGCCCTGCCAGCGCGCCAGCCACGCGGCGATGGTCTCGAGCCGGCCGAGGCTGCCTTGCGGCTTGGTCAGCGTGTCCTGGCGGCTGGCAACGGCCTTTGCAGCGGTATCGCTGCCGGCTGGCAGATCGAGGCAGGCGGCGCGCAATTCATCGAGGGATTTGAAGGGCATGGGGGCAAGGTCTCCGGAAGGGAATCAGGTCAAAGGGAATCAAGAGAGGGCTACGGAAGCGACGAGTAGCACCGCGATTTCGCTGACCTGCTGCAGGGCGCCGATCGTGTCGCCGGTCTGGCCACCGATCTGGTTGAGGCAAAGGGCGTGGAAGGCGGCAAAGAGCAGGCCGAGCAGGATCAGTGCGGCGATGGCGCCGCCGAGCCCAAGCAGCAGGAGCGGAATCGCGCCGAGCACGGCGCCGGCGATGGCTATTTCCAGCGAGACGGTGCCGGCGCCGGCCGAGAGGCCGTCGTCGCGCGCCGGGGGCAAGAGATGCATGAAGGCGCCCAGCACGCCACGCGAGGCCGCGTGGGCGGCAACAAGGGCAAAGAGAGCCTGCGTAGGGTCGACCAGTTGCGACAGCGCGCTCCAGCGGATCAGCAGCGACAGGGCCAGCGCCATGGCGCCATAGGCGCCGATGCGGCTGTCGCGCATGATCTCCAGTTTGCGGCCACGCGATTTGCCACCGCCAAAGCCGTCGGCGACATCTGAAAGCCCGTCCTCGTGCAGGCAGCCGGTGGTGATCACCGTTGCGACAAGGGCAAGGGCCGCCGCCGGGCCCATGGCAAGGCCGAACCGTTCCGCCGTGGCAAAGACGATCGCGCCGATCAGGCCGACGACAAGGCCGGCGATGGGTGCGGCCCAGATTGCGGCGGCAAGGTTGCGGCCGCGAAAATCGAAGACGGGCAAGGGCAGGCGGGTGAAGAAGACCAGGCAGAGCGCGATATCGCTAGGGATTTGGCGAGGCGAAAGGGTCAAGCTCCGGAGCTTGAGCCTGATCTTGTCCGAAAACCGGTCGCCATTTTTCGGCATCTTTTTCTAGCCCCTCGCGATGGCATGGAAGAAAGTGCCACTAACATGGCCGCGCCGGTAGCCGGAAGCGCCGATCGGATTGCCCTGGCCGTCGGCGAGGTCGGCCAAAGGCTCATCATTGCCGGTGGCCGTCATCTGCGCGTAGTGGAATTCGTGGCCACGGATCAGCGCGCCTTCCGAGCCCAGCGGGCAATCGGCACGCAGCCGTGCCTCGCGGTAGCCGAGGTTCATCTTGCGCTTGGCGAAGCTGGTGGCATGGCCAAGCAGGCCGAGCATCCTGTGCGTCTCGCCCGAGGCATCCTCCAGCGCTTCACCGAGCACCATGAAGCCACCGCACTCGCCGTGAATGGGCCTCGTCGCGGCGAAACGCGCCATTCCGGTTTTGAACGTCTCCGCCGCTGCGAGCTTGCCGGCATGAAGCTCGGGATAGCCGCCGGGCAGCCAGCAGGCATCGCACTCCTGGTCGGGCGCTTCGTCGGCGAGCGGCGAGAACGGAACGATCTCCGCGCCGGCCTTGCGCCAGTAAGCGGCGACATGCGGATAGAGGAAGGTGAAGGCGGCATCCTCGGCCAGCGCGATGCGTTGGCCCGGCGGTTGCAGCGCGCCGGCGAAGTCGCCGGGCGCCGGGGTGAGGGGCGTTGCCAACCTCATCACGGCATCGAGGTCGAGCGATTTCTCCACCATGTCAGCCAGCCGATCGAGATGCGCCATCAGATCATCATATTCGCCGGCCTGGACGAGGCCGAGATGCCGCTCAGGCAGGTTGAGGGTTGGGTCGCGTAAAATGGCGCCGACGACGGGCAGGCCGAGCGCTTCGATGGCCTCGCTGCACAGCTTGCGGTGGCGCTCGCTTCCCAGCCGGTTGAGCACGACGCCGGCCATGCGGACATCCGGATCGTAGGTGGCAAAGCCCTTGGCGACGGCCGCCGCCGTGGTCGATTGTCCGGAAACGTCGAGCACCAGCAGCACCGGCAGGCCGTAGAGCCGGGCGAGGTCGGCGGCAGAGCCGGTGCGGCCCGGCGCGGCCGGAATGCCGTCGAACAGGCCCATGGCGCTTTCAAGGATGACGAAATCGGTGTCGTCGGCCTGTTGCGCGGCCAGCGCATTGAGCAACGACGGAGGCATCGCCCAGCTGTCGAGATTGACGCCGGAAAGTCCGGTGGCCGCTGTGTGGAAGCCCGGGTCGATATAGTCCGGGCCGGATTTGGCGCCGCGCACTTTCAGCCCGCGCCGCGTGAGCGCGCGCAAAATGCCGATGGTGACGCTGGTCTTGCCCGAGCCGGAGCGCGGCGCGCCGATGATGATGGCGCGGGCCGTCATGCTTGCCCCGCCAGTGCCGCGCGCATGGCGACGATGCCGCCGACGACGATCAGCGCCGGCGAGGCGAGGCCCGCGGCTGCCGCTTCCTCGGCGATGGTGGCAAGCGAGGCGACGACAATTCGCTCCTGCGGCGTGGTGGCGGCGACGATTACCGCCGCCGGTGTTGACGGCGCCAGCCCACCGTCGAGCAGAGCGGCTGCGATGAGCGGCAGATTGGCCATGCCCATATAGACGACGACGGGCTGGCCGGTGCGGGCGATTGCCGCCCAGTCGATGTCGTCATCGGTGCCGGCAGCGTGGCCGGTGGCCAGGATCACCGCCTTGTTGATGCCGCGCATGGTGGCCGGGATGCCGGTGGCGGCCAGCGCGCTGAGGCCCGAGGTCAGGCCGGGCAGCACGCGGAAGGGGATATCTTCACGCGCCAGCGCCAAAGCTTCTTCGCCGCCACGGCCGAAAATATAGGGATCGCCGCCTTTCAGCCTGACGACACGGCGGCCTTCGCGCGCCAACCGCACCAGAAGGGCGGTGATGTCGTCCTGCTTCATTGATGGTTTTCCGCCGCGCTTGCCGGCAAAGAACAGCTCGGCATTTGCGGCAACCGCGACGACATCTGGCGAGACGAGCGCGTCGTAGACCAGCGCGTCCGCTTCGGCCAGCGCCGCCAGCACTTCCAGCGTCAGGCAGCCGGGGTCGCCGGGGCCGGCCCCGGCCAGCCAGACATGGCCCGGTTCAAGCGGGCGCGGCTTGAAGTTCAGCCGGGCAAGCGCCTGTTCGAGCGTGGCGTTTTCGCCGTTGGTTTTGGTGCTGCCGCTCACAATCCGTCCCGTCCGCGAAAACGCCGCTGGTAGTGGGCGTCGTACAATGAACTCTCGCCAAAGCCCTCCGCCGCCAGCGAGCGGCCAACGAAGATGATCGCCGTGCGCTCCATCGGATCGGCGGCAAGCTGTGCCTCGATGGTTTCCAGCGTTCCCGTCAGCACCCGCTCGTCCGGCCAGGAGGCGCGGAAGACGATCGCGACCGGGCAATCGCCGCCATAATGCGGCGTCAGCTCAGTGACGACGCGGTCGATGGCGTGGATGGCGAGATGAATGGCAAGCGTGGCGCCGGTGCGGCCGAAACCGGCGAGCGTTTCGCCGGGCGGCATTTTTGACGCACGGCCGGAGAGACGGGTCAGCACTAGGCTTTGCGCGACTTCGGGAATGGTCAGCTCGCGGCGCAGTGCGGCGGCTGCCGCTGCAAAAGAAGGGACGCCCGGCGTCAGTGTGTAAGGGATGCCGTGTTTTTCCAGCCGGCGGATCTGCTCGGCAACGGCGCTCCACACCGACAGGTCGCCGGAATGCAGGCGCGCCACATCATGGCCGGCCTTGTGGGCCTCCAGATAGGCGACCTCGATCTCGTCGAGCGACATCGGCGCGGTGTCGATGAGCTTCGTGCCCGGCGCGCAATGCTGCAGCAATTCGGGGGCGACGATCGAACCGGCGTGAAGGCAGACCGGGCAGCTTGCCAGGAGCCTGGCGCCGCGCAGCGTGATGAGGTCGGCGGCGCCCGGACCGGCGCCGATGAAATGGACGGTCATGACGCGTCTCCGCTGATAGCGATGGCGCAGGTGACCGGGCCGAGCACGGTGCGGGGTCCAAGCAGTTTTGCCCCGGCGCCAGCGACCGCAAGGGCTGACGCTTCGGAAACCGACGGCGTGCCGGCCAGTTCCTGCGAGAGGCTGGAGCTGCTGAGCGTCGCTGGCGAGGCGGCCTGAAGTGCTGCGTCATCGACGATGATGACCGGAAGGTTCAGTGCGCGGCCTGCGGCGGCGATTGCGTCTTCGTCCTTCTTGAGCGCGGCTGTTGCCAGCGCCGAAAGCGCAGTCATCGCCAGACCGTGCGCTTCGAGTGCGGTTTCAATCGCGGCAAGCACGTCTTCAACTCCAACGCCTTTTCGGCTGCCGATGCCCGCGACCATCATGGCTTCACCCAGCTCCATTGGGTGACCGGCATGGCAGGCCGCCATGCCTGCATCGAACCGACCGGAGACGCCCGGGAGATGTTTATCCGGGTAAGATCGCCACCGAGTTTCGTGTGCTGTGCGAGAAGCAGGGCTTCCATCTCCAGCGTCACCGCATTGGCGACCAAACGGCCGCCGGAGCGCAGCGCCTTCATAGCCGCCTTCAACACGCCGGTGTCACTGCCGCCGCCACCGATAAAGATCGCGTCCGGCGTGTCCAGTCCGGCAAGCGCCTTGGGCGCGCTGCCTTCCACCACGACAAGGCCGGGAACGCCACAGGTAGCGGCGTTATGGCCGATGCGGGCGGCACGGATCGGGTCGGCTTCGATGGCGATAGTGCGCATCAGGGGATGGGCCAGCATCCATTCGATGCCGATGGAACCCGAACCGGCGCCGATGTCCCACAACAATTCGCCACGCCTCGGCGCCAGCGCCGACAGGGTGATGGCGCGGATTTCGCGCTTGGTGATCTGGCCGTCATGGTCGAAAAGATGATCGGCAAGTCCGAACGCCAATGGCAGAACACGCGCATCCGGGCCGGATTCAACTTCGATCGCCAACACGTTGAGCGGATTGATGTTTTCGAGATCGAAGGCATCGGCGCGAGCCGTGCGCAGCGTTTCCTTTGGCCCGCCAAGTGCTTCCAGGACCGTCAGCCGCGAGGCACCGAAATCGAGTTCGGTGAGCAGGCGGGCAAGTGCTGCTGGCGCTTCGGCATCCGACGTCAACGCCAGGATGCGTGCGTTGGGCTGCAGCAGCGGCCGGATCAGGTCGAGTGGACGGCCGTGTAGCGAGACGGCCTCGATGTCCTGCAGCGCCCAGCCCAGGCGGGCGGCCGCCAGCGAAATGGCCGACGGCGCAGGGATGACGTGCATCGCTTGTGGCTTCACTTTGCGGGCGAGGGTCGCGCCGACCCCATGGAAGAAGGGATCGCCGGAGGCGAGCACGCAGACTTTGCTACCGGCAAGCGCCAGCACGTCGCTCATTTTCGCATCGAAAGGGACCGGCCAGGGGCAGGGCTTGCCCTTGGCGAAGGCGGCGACCAATGCCAGATGCCGCTTGCCGCCGAAGATGAACTCCGCGTCGGCGATCCGCTGCTTGGCCTCGTCGCCGAGACCGGCTAAACCGTCCTCGCCGATGCCAATCACAGTCAGCCATTTTGGTCTGGCGCCGCGCGGACCCTCAGCAGGCATGATGACCCACCGCATTCTGATCCTCGGCGGCACCACGGAAGCCCGGCAACTGGCCGGAAGATTGGCCGCGCGTACCGATTGCTCGGTCACTCTGTCGCTGGCCGGCCGCACTGAAAACCCGATCGCCCAGAACGTGCCGACAAGGGTCGGCGGCTTTGGTGGTGCTGGCGGGCTGGCGGCCTATCTCAATGACATGCGGATCGATCTGCTGATCGATGCCACGCATCCCTATGCTGCGCGAATCTCCGCCAATGCCGCGCAAGCGGCACGCATGGCCGGCGCGCCGATCTTCGCCCTGCGGCGTCCCGGCTGGGAGCTTGTCGAGGGGGATCGTTGGACTCAGGTTGATGCGGTCGGCGAGGCCGTGCAAGCGCTTGGACCGGCACCGCGCCGGGTTTTCCTGGCGTTGGGACGGCAAGAGGTCGCCGCGTTCGAGGCGGCGCCCCAACACCATTATCTCATCCGCAGCGTTGATCCGGTCGAACCGAAGCTGGCCGTTCCCGACGCTGACTATCTGCTGGCGCGCGGCCCGTTTCGCGAGACGGACGAACGCGTCTTGCTTGGAAACCATCGCATTGATGTCGTCGTGTCTAAGAACAGCGGCGGCGCGGCGACCTACGGCAAGATCGCCGCCGCAAGGGCGCTTGGCATCGAGGTGGTCATGGTGCGCCGGCCAACGCTGCCGGACGTGCCTTCGGCTGAAACCGTAGAAGCGCTGGCCGCGATGGTCGATCATTTTGTCGAGCCCGCTGCCGAGCGCGGCGTGTAGACCAGCGCCGGTCTGTCGCCGCGCTTGATGATCCGGGTTTCCGGCGAGCCAATGATGATGCAGGTCGCCATGTCGGCCTTTTGCGCGTCGACGTCTGCCAGCAGGAACACCTCGATGCGCTCATCGGGACGGCCGGCGGCGCGGCCGAAAATGACCGGCGTGGTGCCGGGCAGGATCGCGGTCAGGCATTCGAAGGCGCGGCCAAGCTGCCAGGGGCGGGCCTTGCTGATCGGATTGTAGAGCGCGATGACGAAGCCGGCGCCGGCCGCAGCCAGCAGGCGCAGTTCGATCAGATCCCACGGCTTCAGATTGTCGGACAGCGAGATGGCGCAGAAATCATGGCCGAGCGGCGCGCCGATGCGGGCGGCGACCGCGAGCATGGCGGTGACGCCGGGCACGACCGCGACATCGACCGCACGCCATTCGGCCGGACCGGCCTCGATCGCCTCGCAGACGGCGGCAGCCATGGCGAAGACGCCGGGATCGCCACCGGAGACGACGGCGACATCATGGCCTTCGGCCGCCTTGCTCAAGGCGTCCTTGGAGCGGGCGAGTTCTTCGCGGTTGTCGGAAGCGACGCGGGTCTGGTCCGGGCGCAGGTCCAGCCGGTCAAGATAGGGCTTGTAGCCATAGAAGAATTTGGCTTCCGCGACGGCGCGGCTGGCTTCCGGCGTGACCTGATCGGCATTGCCGGGCCCGAGGCCAATGACGGTGAGACGGCCGCCGCTCATGCCGGCGCTCCCAACGCGCCGGGCCTGCCAGACCAGCCGGCGACCAGCACAATGGCGAAGTAGGGCGCCTTGTCGTCCTGCTTGTCGGCAAGCTTCATCGAGACGCTGCCGGCCATGGTGCCGCGCTCGACATAGACCGCGCGCGTCAGCTTGCCGGTGGCCTCCAGCGCGCGCCTGATCTTGGGCAGGTTGCGGCCGACCTTCATGATGACGGCGGCATCGGTGTCGGCGAGGCGACGCGTCAGCTCGAACTCGCTCATCGTGCCGGGCAACACGGTCAGCACGTCATCGCCCTGGACGATCGGCACACCGGTCTGCGACCAGCAACCGGACATGGCGGTGACGCCGGGAATGACTTCCGTGGGGAAACGATGCGCGAGGCGCACATGCAGATGCATATAGGAGCCGTAGAACAGCGGGTCGCCTTCGGACAGCACCGCTACCATCCTGCCGGCTTCGAGATGGTCGGCGACCTTTTCGGCCGATTCCTCGTAGAAACCGGTGATCTGCGAGCGGTAGTCGTCGTGATCCTTGTCGATTTCGGTGGTCACGGGATAGAGCAGCGGCAGCTCGAGCATGTCCGGCCGGAAGCGCGTTTCGACGATAGCGCGCGCATTGCTGTTGTTGCCGCGCTTTGCGAAATAGGCGACGACATCGGCTTCGGCCAAGGCCCGCGCGGCCTTCAGCGTCAACAGTTCGGGGTCGCCGGGACCAGTGCCGACGCCGACAAGACGGCCTTTGGGAAGCGCGTTCACAGGCCTGGCCTCGCCAGCGAATTGAGCGCGGCGGCGGTCATCGCGCTACCGCCAAGCCGGCCGCGCACGATGGCGTAGGGCACGCCATAAGAATTCTCGGCCAGCGCATCCTTGGATTCGGCGGCACCAACGAAGCCGACCGGCATGCCGATGATGGCCGCCGGCTTTGGTGCGCCGTCACGCAGTTTTTCCAGGAGATAGAACAGTGCTGTCGGCGCGTTGCCGATGGCGACGACGGAACCCGTCATGCGCTCGCCCCACAGGTCGATCGCTGCGGCCGAGCGGGTGTTGCCGATCGCCTTGGCGATGTCGTGCGTCCGAGGATCGCGCAAGGTGCAGATCACCTCGTTGCCTGCCGGCAAGCGGGCGCGGGTGACGCCATGCGAGACCATCTCCGCGTCGCAGAAGATCGGTGCACCGGCCGCCAGAGCGGTGCGCGCTGCGGTGACGAAATCGGGGGAGAAAACAAAGTGGCTTGATGCTTCGACCTGGCCGCAGGCATGGATCATGCGGATGGCGACATCCGCTTCGGTTTCCGAGAAGCGCGAAAGGTCGGCCTCGGCGCGGATGATGGCGAAGGAGCGCTCGTAGATCGCCGTGCCGTCGTGGATATAGTCGTAGGCGGCCATGCTCATTTCCGTTTTTCAGTTTGGGCCTGTCGATAAGCCTCGGCGATCGCCGCCGGCCCAAGCCTTGTCAGGCAAGCGGCGGCGGTTTCGCCCTCAAATCGTGCGCTGCCGATCACTGTGGCGATGCGGCTGAAGCCGCGCGCGGCGTCATAGCCCGGCCTGTAGCCGGCAGGAAGGGCCTTTGCCGTCGCGTTCACGACAAGTCCGGCTCCATTTTCGCCGCCGACGATTGTGAGCGTCGCCGCTCCGGGGTGCGCGCAGCCCTTGGCACAGCCGGAAATGTGCATGGTGAAGTCGAGGAAGTCGGCGTTTTCAGCGGCGATCGTCTCGGCGATGGCACGGGTGGCGATGTGGCCGGAGGCACAGGCCGGCGTGCCGGGGCAAGCGGCGATGCGGGTGCGCGGGTCGGTGGGGGAGGTAACGAAGCCGAGAATGGCGGCGGTGGTTTGGAGGGGGAGGTCGGCTGCGGATGGTTGGCCGAGGAAAAGCAGGGCGCGGCCTGGGGCGAGGCGGATTTCAGTGGTGCCAAAGGTGAGGGCGCTTTTTGCAAGGCTGATGATCTTGTCTGCAGGCATGCTGCCGTAGGGCAGGCCGATGCCGAGGCTGAAAGTGTCGCCGGCTAAGGGGAAAAGGCCGATGGGTTTGTGCGAGGCGCCCCCCTCTGTCCTGCCGGACATCTCCCCCACAGGTGGGGAGATTGGCAGTTTCGGCGCCGGCTTTCCCTCGTCAGCCATGGAAACTGGCGAAGGCGGGCGTGCATGAGCAATCTCCACCCTCGTGGGGGAGATGTCCGGCAGGACAGAGGGGGGCGCCTCGCGCAAACCTGTCAAACATAGCCAACCCGCCAGAGACGCCAATTGCCTCTCGGACAAATCACGCGCATGGGCGTCGCGGCCCTTCTCGGCAACCATTCGGAGAGCAGCGACAGTGATATCGCGCGCTGCATCGTCCTCAACCGTCGCAAGCAGTTTCGGGCTTTGGCCGTCAACAGCGACAGATACAGTCCACAGAACGCCTTCGCCGCACTGCACCGCCGTCAGCCGCACATCGGCCGTCACGGCATCCAGCGTCAGCTGCCCGCCACCGTCGACAACCACCGAAACCTTCGGCCCCAGCCGTTGCGTCAGCCCAGCGTCCTCGACCGCCGCCCTGATCCGCTCAGCCAGCGGCCGCGGATCGGCGATCTCCTGCGGATCGATGCCCGCCAGCGGCCCGGTCTCGACCGGCACGCCAGTGCGGACCGCAATGCCCAGCGTATCGACTTCTGCCGCCAGCAACCGCGCGCTGTCCGCTGTCAGACCGCGTATCTGCAAACTACCCCGGGCTGTGACTTCCATGATGCCATTCCCGTGCCGCAGGGCGGATTCGGCCAGCTCGATCAACAGCTTCGGAGACAACCCTCCAGCAACCGGGTTGAGCCGCACCAACAGCCCGTCGCCCGTCAGCATCGGCGACGACAAAGCCGGGCAGGCACCGCGTCGCGAGAAGGCGTTCATGCCGCCACCCCAAGCGCCTCGGCCTCGGCAATCAGGGCCGCGAGATCGTCGTCGATCGAGTTGCGCAGGGGGTGCCAGAGGCCACGCCGGCGGGCCGACAGGAAGCGCTCGGCAATGACTTTCGCGGCGGCGGGATTCTCGCGCAGGATGAAAGCGCGGACCTCGGGATCGCCGACATAGGCGTCGTGCACGGCCTCGATCAGCGCCCCCGATATAGCGTGGGTGGTCTCGGCAAAGCCGACCAGTCGATCGACCGTCTCGGCGAATTCGGAGGCGCCGCGCGGGCCGTGCCGCATCTGGCCTGATATGAAGCGTGGATTGACGGCGCGGGCACGCACGACGCGTGATACAGCCTCGCTGATCGAGCGCGGCTTCGGCTTTTGTGGATCTGTCGTGTCCAGCACGATGACGTCGGCATTCCGGCCAAGTGCTGCAAGCGCGGCCGAGAAGCCGCCGATGAAGGCGACGTCGGCGGAGCCTTCGAGGATGTCGCGGCCGGGGTCGTCGCCGGTGTGGACGAGAAGATCGGCCTCGGCGATGCGGCCTTCAAACGCGCCGGGCGCCGAGACGCCTTCGCCACCTTCGCCGCCATAGGCATGCGAGGTGGCATCGAGATAGGCGCGGCCGATCTCTTCGCGCACGGCCCAGTCGCCACGGGACAAAAGATCCTCGATGCCGGCACCGTAAGTGCCTGGCGAGGTGCCAAAGATGCGCGGGCTGACCTTGCCGTCGGCGCGGGTTCGGGCCGCGAGCGGGTTTTCCGAATCCTCCTCGTCGCGCGCGGCAACGGCGTTGGCGGCGGCGTCGATCAGCGCGATCTGGGTCGGGAACATGTCGCGGAACAGGCCCGATATGCGCCAGGTGACGTCGACGCGTGGGCGACCGAGCGTGGCCGGCGGCAGCACTTCGATGCCGGTGATGCGACCGGTGGCGCCATCCCATTGCGGCCGGCAGCCCATCAGCGCCAGGCCCTGCGCGATCTCCTCGCCGCCGGTGCGCAGCGAAGCTGAGCCCCAGAGGTCGATGACCAGCGAGCGTGGCCAGTCGCCATGCGATTGCAGGTAGCCGCGCACGACTTCCTCCGCCGCCGCGCGGCCGAGATCATAGGCGGTCGGCGTCGGCATGGTGCGCGGATCGGACGTGAACAGATTGCGGCCGGTGGGCAGGACATCGGAGCGGCCCCGCGCGGGCGCGCCGGCTGGACCTGCCTTGATGTGACGGCCATCAAGTGCGGCAAGCAGCGCCGCCTTTTCGTCTGCCGCACTTTGCCGACGCATGGCGTCGGGTTCGTCCTCGGGGGCGCGGCCATAGATATGCAGCCCGTCCTTGATGGCGAAATCCTTGAGATCGCAGAGCCAAGCATCGATCCGACGCAACGCCTCGTCGGGGGCGTCGGTCCTGGCGACACCGGCTTCGGAAGCGAGGCCGGTCTTTTGCGCGGTGTCGACGATCAGCTTGGCCAAGCGGTCGCGGCGGCACCGGTCGAGGCCGTCGGCCTGGGCGTATTCGTCGACCAGGCGTTCGAGTTTGTGCTGGTTTTCGTCCAGACCGGCGCCGGTCAGCGGCGGCGGCAGATGGCCAAGGGTGACGGCAGCGATGCGCCGCTTAGCCTGTGCCGCCTCGCCGGGGTTGGAGACGATAAAGGGATAGATGACGGGTAAGGAACCGGTGACGATCTCGGGGAAGCAGTTTTGCGAGAGTGCAACGGTCTTGCCGGGCAGCCATTCCAGCGTGCCATGGGCGCCGACATGGATCAGGGCGTGGACGCCGAGCGATTTGCGTAGCCAGAGGCCGAAGGCGAGCAGTGCGTGGCGCGGCGGGAGCGTCGGGTCGTGGTAATCGGCGCGGCGGTCGGCGGAGCGGCCGCGGTCGGGGGCCAGCGCCACGGTGACGTTGCCGAAAGTGGCGGCGCGGAAGGGGAAGCTCGCGGAGGTTGGCGCGCGTACACCCCCCTCTGTCCTGCCGGACATCTCCCCCGCAGGGGGGAGATTATGCTCTCATCTCTGCTTTCGCCAATCTCCAACGTTGCAAAACTTGCCCTAGCGCCGAAGCTGCCGATCTCCCCCTTGCGGAGGAGATGTCCGGCAGGACAGAGGGGGGTGCCTCGCGCGAACCTGTCTCTTCTTCTGCTTTTCCCCACGCCGCCTCAACGGCAGTCATTGCCTGAACCGGCAACTCTATCGAGAACTCCAGATAATGTTCGAAGCCCAGCCCGTCGCCACTCCGCTCCAGCAAATCCAGTAGCGCACGCGGCGATTGCGGAATCCCCTCAACGGCATAGCCCTGTTCGCTCAGGTCATGCAGCATCGCCAGCACACTGGACGGCACATCGAGGCCGACGGCATAGCCGGTGCGCCCAGGCGCACTCGGGTAATCCGGGATCAGTATGGCGAGTTTGCGCTCGGCGCGGGGCGTTTCCTGCAGACGGATGAACGCCGCCACACGGTCCGCTACCTGCGCCACGCGATCCGGTTCCGGCCGGTTGGCGAAGGCGCGATGGCCGAGGGCCGGATCGACATCGCTCTCGCCCTTGAAAGAGATGGCACCGGCAAGGATGCGGCCGTCTAGCTCGGGCAGCACGACATGCATGGCAAGGTCGGCCGGCGCCAGGCCGCGCTGGTTGTTCTCCCAGACGTCGCGGCGGGTGGTGGCGACGATGACCTGGAAGACGGGGACGCCGGCACGGTCGAACAGGGTTTCGATGCCCGGTTCAGCGCCGGACGCGAAGGCGGTCGCGGTGATGATGGCGGCGGGTTTGAGCGTAGTGAGTGCGGTTTCGACGAAGGCCAGCGAGGTCGGGTCTTTCAGGCTGGAGACGAAGATGGGCATCGGCGTCACGCCGCGCTGCTCCAGCGCTTCAAAAAGCGCATCGATCGGTGCGACATCGGCGGCGAGCAGCATCGAACGGTAGAACAGGATCGGCACGACCTTTCCCTCCCCCTCGAGGGGAGGGTGGCCCGAAGGGCCGGGTGGGGTCGGTACGACTGGGCGCGAGGTTTCTTTGAGACGGCGCGCTGTGGAGAGGACCCCACCCCCGGCCTCCGGCCGGACCCTCCCCTCGAGGGGGAGGGGAACGACGCCGCGGTTCGGCTCGTAGTAGCCCGCTTTCGGCACGCTGACCGGCTCGGTGACAGCTGCTTCCCGTCCCGCCAATCCCGCCAGCCTCTGCACCAGCGCGCTCATATTGGCCGGTCCGCCCTCGCGGAAATAACCGAGCAGGCTATCCAACTCCTCGCGCGGCAGCGTCGAGGCTTCGATCAGCCGGAGATCCTCGTCGTGGCTTTCACCCGGAAGCAGCGCCAGTTTGATGCCGCGTTCGCGGGCCGTCGCGGCAAGCTGGTCGCAGCCATAGCGCCACCAGTCGTAGCCGCCGAGGATGCGCACCAGGATGATTTTGGCGTGGCGGGCGACGCTGTCGACCCAAAGGTCGACGGACATCGGATGGCGCAGGTCGCGCAGAGCGGCCAGCCGCATCGAGGGCAGGCGGCCGGCATCCGCCTTCCATGCGGCCGCCAGTCCGGCAAGGTCACTGTCGGTGAAGGACAGGGCCACGATATCCGCCGGCGTCTGCCGCAGATCGACCGGCTCGGCGAGATCGTCGAGCGAGGCGGAGGTCGTGGTGAGGATGTGCATCGCGGCCCGTGTCTGAGATCAGCCGGCGAGTATACGCTCGATCGCCGGGCGGTTCAGCCCCTTGAGGCCGATGACGACGAGGCGCGAGCGGCGGTCGTCGGCGGCGGTCCAGGCGCGGTCATAGTAATGATTGACGCGCGGGCCGACGGCTTGCAGCAAAAGCCGCATCGGCTTGCCGCCGACCTCGACGAAGCCTTTGACGCGCAGCACGTTTTCCTGCTCGGCGGCGGTGGCGACGCGTTTTGCCAGCTCGTCCGGATTGGCGATCGAGGCAATGTCGACGATGAAGGTGTCGAAATCGTCATGCTCGTGGTCGAACGCACCGTCATGATGGGACTTGCGGTTCTCGATGTCGTCCTCGACGGCGAGACCGAGCCCGAGCAACACCGAGGGATCGACCTTGCCATGCGACGTCGGCACGATCTTCACGGCGCGGGCGGAGTGTTCGCCGATGATGGCGTTGGCGCGGGCCGAACCTGCGGCGTCCATCAAATCGCTCTTCGACAGGATGATCAGATCGGCGCAGGCGATCTGGTCCTCGAATACCTCCTCGACCGGATCGTCATGGTCGAGGCTGTCATCCCCGGCGCGCTGCGCCTGCAAGGCGTCCATGTCGTTGGCGACGCGGCCTTCGGCCAGCGCCGGGCCGTCGACCACGGCAATGACGCCATCGACGGTTACGCGGCTCTTCACGCTTGGCCACTGGAAAGCCTGGACCAGCGGCTTGGGCAGAGCGAGGCCCGAGGTTTCGATCAGGATGTGGTCGACCTTCGGCGTCAGCGACAGGATTTTGTCGAGCGCCGGCACGAAATCGTCGGCGACGGTGCAGCAGATGCAGCCATTGGCGAGTTCGACGATGTTTTCCTCCGGGCAGGTGTCGATGCCGCAGCCTTTCAGGATTTCGCCGTCGATGCCGATATCGCCGAACTCGTTGACGATGATCGCAATGCGCTTGCCGCCGGCATTTTCCAGGAGATGGCGGACCAGCGTCGTCTTGCCGGCGCCGAGGAAGCCGGTGACGACGGTGCAGGGGACGCGGGAGACGGAAGCGGTCATGGTCAATCCTTCAGCATGTCGAGAGGTGGAATGCGGGCAACGAGGCCGCGCTTGAGCGAATCGGGCCGGCCGCGCCATGGGATGAGGCCGTCGGTCGAGGTGGCGAAGAGCTTTGCGCCGGTGACGAGGTCGGCGCCGCTGGTCAGCGTCAAGTCGCCGAACACATAGCTCCAGCAGCCGTCGCGCAGGATGGCAGCACTAAGGCGATGCTTGCAATTGCCGAGGCATTCAACCGTGCGAACGCGGATAGTGTCGGCCGCTGCGGCTTGGCGCGTATCTTCAGCCAAAAGTTCGCCGGCGCGGGGATGGGCATCCGAGCCGGATTCATCGCGGCAGGAGGCGCAAACAATGACGGTGACGCCGGCCAAAGCATCACTGTTGGCGGACGGAATATCCGCTGTGCCAGCCGAAAAACTGCTGTTCTGGTCCAAAAACCGGGCTCCTTGCCCGGAAACCCGCCGGGCGATCGGATTCTTCTGTCGCAGACGGCAGGTCTCCTGGCTCGCGAGTCATCGCCCTCGGTAGCCGCCTTCCCGGGAACCTCCCAGTGGCTTTCGGCCTTGGCTCTTCGCTTACAGTTGCGGGGACAGCCGCGGATTTGAGATCGAAATCCCGCACCGCATTCCCTCTTAGCCCCTGCCGTTGCGGGCAAGGGACCGTCTGGACCGGATTTAGGCTTTTGCAGGCAGCGGTGTCAACGCATGGCTACGACATGGCGATGTCGGCAAGAGGCTGTCATCTTCCAGCTTCCGGCAGTGCCAGGATAACCTGCCGGATAGCTTGATAGCCATCGCCATAGTCCCAGTCATGATCGACAGCCAGATTCTGTCCTTCTTGCCAAACCACGTTGTCCAGAAGGACTTCGGCACTAATAAGCGTGCCGTTCAAGCCTGCCAGAAAGGTCCGTACAAAATGGCTTCCAGGGGGTACCGAAGCTGTGAACAGCTTTTCCAGCTTGGCATAGAATGCTGGATAGCTTGGGGTCAGCGAGCATAGCTCGGTAGTGGCCTGGGAAATGACCGGTCCGCCATAGATTTTCCAGCGGGCATTGTTGCGCCAGATCTTCCAACTGGCGCTGCTTCGCTGCCAAATCTCTACATCGGCCTGCATGTTGTCGCACACATGATCAGCCAGCCCCTCAATGGCCACGTGGAAAACACCACGGAGAAATTTTTCAAACGCCTGATTCAATTCTTGTTCGCGCGTGTCACCGAAGCCAGCAAAGGATTCGATGACCGGCTGAACATCAAGCAACGGAGAGAATATGTAGATTTCAAGAACCAGCCGGTCAGAGCCCGTCTCGAACACCTCAGCCTCAAACCGAAGTTGCCCCGACTGGAGCGTAACGTCCTGCTCTCTACGTACTGCATCCATTCCATGTGCAATCAGCGCACCATGGATCATGTCGAGCACTTTGTGCGATGCCATTGCAAAATCTACCGGGCTTCTTGGAGCGTCTATGACAGAGGCCGTGGAGGTTGACCATCTCTCTGACTGGCCAGCGCCGGCCCCAGCCCACCGGCCGGCGTCACTTCCATGCGTTCAAGGCCGAGCCAGCCCTGCATCTGCTTCAGTTCCTCGAACAGTTGCGCGGCGGTTTCAGGCGGCGCACCGGGCTCGGGGTAGGCCGCGTGCACGCGCAGGACGCTCGCCGGCCGGTCGGCTCTAAGGTCGACGCGTGCGACGATCCGGTCGCCGAGCAGGAAGGGCAGGACATAATAGCCGTACTGCCGCTTTTCGGCCGGTGTGTAGATCTCGATGCGGTAATGGAAATTGAAGAGGCGTTCAGAGCGCGAGCGTTCGAAGACGACCGGGTCGAAGGGCGCCAGCAAGGCGCGCGCCTCGATTTTTCGGGGCAGGCGGGCGTCCTTATAGAGGTAAGCCGGCTTGTCCCAGCCTTCGACACGCACCGGCACCAGCTCGCCGGCCTCGACCAATTCCTCCAGCCGGCCCTTCATGTCGGCCGGCGACAGGCGGAAATAGTCGCGCAAATCGCCTGATGTCGCGACGCCGTGGGCGCGGGCGGAGATGCGCAGCAATTCGCGGTGTGCGTCCACGGCTGATGGCACCGGCAGATCGAGGATCGCCTGCGGCAGCACGCGCTCCGGCAGATCATAGAAGCGCTCGAAGCCGCGACGGTGCGCCGTGGTGATGCGCCCGGCCCAGAACAGCCATTCGAAGGCGTGCTTGGCGTGGCTCCAGCCCCACCAGCCACCCGAACCTTTCTGGCCCTCGAGTGCTGAAGCAGCGATCGGGCCGCGCGCGACGACCTCGCGGTAGATCTCTTCTATATAGGCAGCGTGCTCGCGGCCCCATTTGGCCAGCCCCAGATACATTTCGTCGCCTTGCTCGGCGCGCTGCATGCGCCAGCGCATCAGCGGATAGGTCTCGACCGGCAGGAAGGAGGCCTCGTGCGCCCAGTATTCGAAGACAGTGCGCTTGCGCGTCACTGCGGCATTGTCGAGCAAGGCGAGCGGGTAGGGGCCAAGCCGCGAATAAAGCGGCATATAATGCGCGCGCACCACCGCGCTGACGGAATCGATCTGCAGCAGGCCGGTGCGGGAGAGCACGCGGGCGAGGTGGCGGCGGTCGGGTGTGCCATTTGGGCGCGGATCGAGAAACCCTTGAGCGGCGAGCGCAATGCGCCGTGCCATGGCAAGCGAGATCTTTTCCTTCATTCGGATGCGACTCTTATGGCTCGTGGACCGTCATTCAGGGTGATTCCGGCCCATGCTAGCAGGGTTTTGGCGGCAACCCTGTCAGGAGAGAAAAGTGGAGTAAAAAGTGAAGGAAATCAAACAAGAGCGGATCGGACCAGTTTCTTCGGATATGCCGTCCAGCACTGCGTTTTGAACAAGGTTTGACTTGCTTCGCTGGAAGTGCTGCGCTAACCCTCGCCGCGTTGCAGCATAGGCCCCTTAAAACGGTTCAGCGGTTAAACTGTCACGCTTCCGCATTAAGGTCCGGTGCTGTAATCAAAGTGGATTGGCGCCAACGGAAACCGCTGCATGAACGCACTCCTCAGTTCGTACCTGCCCATCGTCCTGTTCATCGGCGTGGCACTGGTCGTCGGCCTGGCGCTGCTGGCCGCACCGTTCCTGGTGGCCTACCGCAATCCCGATCCCGAAAAGCTTTCCGCCTACGAGTGCGGTTTCAACTCGTTCGACGATGCCCGCATGAAATTCGACATCCGCTTCTACCTGGTGTCGATCCTGTTCATCATCTTCGATCTGGAAGTGGCCTTCCTGTTCCCCTGGGCGGTCTCCTTCACGAAGATCGGCATGCTGGGTTTCTGGTCGATGATGGTGTTTTTGGCAGTGCTGACCATCGGCTTTGCCTATGAATGGAAAAAAGGAGCGCTGGAATGGGATTGAACGACAGTTCAGGCACCCTCGTCGCGCCGAAGCCCAAGGGCATCATCGATCCCAACACCGGCCGGCCGGTGGGGGAGGACGATCCCTTCTTCCTCGAAATCAACAATGAGCTTGCCGACAAGGGCTTTCTGGTCACCTCGACCGAGGCGCTGATCACCTGGGCACGCAGCGGCTCGCTGATGTTCATGACCTTTGGTCTGGCGTGCTGCGCGGTCGAGATGATCCACACCTCAATGCCGCGCTACGACTCGGAGCGGTTCGGCGTGGCGCCGCGCGCCTCTCCGCGCCAGTCCGACATCATGATCGTCGCCGGCACGCTGACCAATAAGATGGCGCCGGCACTGCGCAAGGTCTACGACCAGATGCCGGAGCCGCGCTACGTCATCTCGATGGGCTCGTGCGCCAATGGCGGCGGCTACTACCATTATTCCTATTCGGTGGTGCGCGGCTGCGACCGCATCGTGCCGGTCGACATCTATGTGCCCGGCTGCCCGCCGAGCGCCGAAGCCCTGCTCTACGGCATTCTTCTCCTGCAGAAGAAAATCCGCCGCACCGGCACGATCGAACGGTAAATCCATGGCCGCATCCCTTAGCGAACTGTCGACCTATCTCGGCGAAAAGCTGATCGGCCGCGTCACTGACGCGGCGATCGCCTATGGCGAGCTCACCGTCCATGTCGAGCCGCGCGACCTCGTCGAAGTGGTGACCTTCCTGCGCGACGATGCGCGCTGCCAGTTCATCTCGATCATCGATGTATGCGGCGCGGATTATCCGTCGCGCGCCAAGCGCTTCGACGTCGTCTACCACCTGTTGTCGCCGAAACAGAATGTGCGCATCCGCGTCAAGGTTCTGGCCGATGAGGAGACAATGGTGCCGTCGATCACCGGCGTGTTTCCGGGCGCCGACTGGTTCGAGCGTGAGACCTACGATCTCTATGGTGTGCTGTTTTCGGGCCATCCCGATCTGCGCCGCCTGCTGACCGACTATGGTTTCGAAGGCCATCCGCTGCGCAAGGATTTCCCGCTGACCGGCTTCGTCGAGGTGCGCTACGACGACGAAGCCAAGCGCGTCATCTACGAGCCTGTCGAGCTCAAGCAGGAATTCCGCAATTTTGATTTTCTTTCCCCTTGGGAAGGCACGGACTACGTGCTGCCCGGGGACGAAAAAGCCAAGACGAATTGAGGCGCCAGAATGGCTGAAACCTCCGTCCGCAATTTCAACATCAATTTCGGGCCGCAACACCCTGCGGCGCACGGCGTTTTGCGCCTCGTGCTGGAGCTGGACGGCGAAGTCGTCGATCGCGTCGATCCGCATATCGGACTTTTGCATCGCGGCACCGAAAAGCTGATCGAGGCTAAGACCTATCTGCAGGCTGTGCCTTATCTCGACCGGCTCGACTATTGCGCGCCGATGAACCAGGAGCACGCCTTCGCGCTCGCCGCCGAGCGTCTGCTCGGCATCGAGGTGCCGAGGCGCGGCCAGCTGATCCGCGTGCTTTATTGCGAAATCGGCCGCATCATGTCGCACATCCTCAATGTGACGACGCAGGCGATGGACGTCGGCGCGCTGACACCGCCGCTGTGGGGCTTCGTCGAACGCGAAAAGCTGATGGTGTTCTATGAGCGGGCTTCCGGCTCACGCATGCATGCCGCCTATTTCCGTCCCGGCGGCGTCCACCAGGACCTGCCGCGTCAACTGGTCGAGGACATCGGCAAGTGGATCGATCCGTTCCTGAAGTCGATCGATGATCTCGATCGTCTACTGACCGGCAACCGCATCTTCAAGCAGCGCAATGTCGATATCGGGATTGTTTCGCTGGCCGATGCCTGGGCCTGGGGTTTTTCCGGCGTCATGGTGCGCGGTTCGGGCGCACCGTGGGACCTGCGCAAGTCGCAGCCCTATGAATGCTATTCGGAAATGGATTTCGACGTTCCGATCGGCAAGAACGGCGACTGCTACGACCGTTATCTCGTGCGCATGGAAGAAATGCGCCAGTCGGCGCGGATCATGCGCCAGTGCGTCGATCTCTTGCTCGGCAAGGAAAGCACCGGCCCGGTGTCGAACCTCGACGGCAAGGTGGTGCCGCCCAAGCGCCAGGCGATGAAGCGCTCGATGGAAGCGCTGATCCATCACTTCAAGCTCTACACCGAGGGCTACCGCGTGCCGGCCGGCGAGGTCTATGCGGCGGTCGAGGCGCCAAAGGGCGAGTTCGGCGTCTATCTCGTCTCCGACGGCTCGAACAAACCATACCGTTGCAAGTTGCGCGCGCCCGGTTTCGCGCATCTGCAAGCCATGGATTTCCTCTGCCGCGGCCACATGCTGGCCGACGTCACCGCCGTTCTCGGCTCGCTCGACATCGTGTTTGGTGAGGTCGATCGGTGATGATGGGAATGGCTCGACCATCAAAGGCGTTTCTGGCAGCGGCGTGTTTTGCTGCTTCCGCCGAAGCGTCGTTTGCGGGAGCCGAAGGCGGGCTCTCGTCAGCTGATCTCCTGAAAGAAGGGTTCAAGCTCATCGCCGAAGGCGATCTGCTGACGGTCCGCGAAATTGGTGGCTATGGGCTTTTGGACGCTGGGATATTTGTACACGGCCCGCCGAGGGAAGATTGCAAACGAAATGATATTTTCGTTGCGGAAATGCCTGGCCAGCCTCGACCTCGCTGCGCAAGTATCTGGTGGAATGACCGTTATGACGAGTTTATCCGTCTGAAGCGGGGGAATGAAGAGTTCGTATGCGTGCTGGGACAATCCGAGGATTGCTACCGCACTTATAGATCAGCTCAGTAAGAAACGTAGAAGCGATACTCCATGTCAGTCCGCCGTCTCGCAGAAGCAAGCGTCCAGCCAGCCTCCTTCGCCTTCAACCGGGCGAACGCGGCAGCGGCGAAGCAATGGATCAAGAAATACCCGAAAGGGCGTGAGCAGTCGGCGATCATTCCCTTGCTGATGATCGCGCAGGAGCAGGAAGGCTGGGTCACCAAGGCGGCGATCGAGACGATTTCGGACATGCTCGGCATGCCGCGCATCCGTGGGCTCGAGGTCGCGACCTTCTACACACAGTATCAGCTGAACCCCGTTGGCACTCGCGCCCACATCCAGGTCTGCGGCACCACGCCGTGCATGCTACGCGGTTCGGAAGCGCTGATGGATGTCTGCCGCTCGAAAATCCACCACGACCAGTTCCACACCAATGACAAGGGCACCTTGTCGTGGGAAGAGGTCGAGTGCCTCGGCGCCTGCGTCAACGCGCCGATGGTCATGGTGTTCAAGGATACGTTCGAGGATCTGACGCCGGAACGGCTGGCCGAAATCATCGATCTCTATGATGCGGGCAAGGGCGCCTCCGTCGCGCCGGGTCCGCAGAATGGCCGCACCGGCTCCGAGCCGGCCTCCGGCCTGACGACGCTGAAGAGCGAAAAGGCGATCCTCAAGTCGACGCGTGACAAGGAAGCCAAGGCGGCGACCAAGGCCGCCCAGAATGCGGCGCCGACCGCTGCCGCCGCTCCGGCCGCAGCCGCGCCGGCTGCTCCTGCTGCGCAAGCGCCGGCTGCCGCTCCTGCCGCGCCGTCCAATGCCGGCAAGCCGAAGACCGACGCGCCGGAGACCAGCCCGGCGTTGAAGACGCCTTCGGCGACCAAGGTGGCGCCGGCGGCGGAGAAGGCGGCGAGCGTTTCGGCACCGCTGCATTCGGCCGCCAACGCCAACACGGCAGCGCCGGAAGTCGAGAAGGTCGCCAAGCAGCGCAATGGGCCGACGGCCAAGGCCGAACCGGCCGCTGCCTTCAAGGCGCCGGAAGCCAAGGCGCCAGCGGCAAAGCCGGCGAAACCGTCGCTGGACGACAAGAACCGTCCGGCCGGTATCGACAGGCCGGCCGCGGTCGACGATCTCAAGCTGATCTCCGGCGTCGGCCCGAAGATCGAGGGCGTCCTGCATACGCTTGGTATTTTCACCTTTGCGCAGGTTGCTTCCTGGAAGAAGGCCGAGCGCGATTGGGTGGACGGCTATCTCTCCTTCCACGGCCGCATCGACCGCGACGACTGGGTCAAGCAGGCCAAGGCGCTCGCCAAGGGCGGCGTCGCCGAATACATCCGCGTTTTCGGCAAGAAGCCGGTCTGAGGGACGAAAAATGCTTCAGGACAAAGACCGCATCTTCACCAACATCTACGGCCTCTTCGACAAGTCGCTGGCCGGTGCCATGGCGCGCGGCGCCTGGGACAACACGCCCGGCCTCGTCGCCAAGGGGCGCGACTGGATCGTCAACGAGATGAAGGCGTCGGGCCTGCGCGGCCGCGGCGGCGCCGGTTTCCCGACCGGTCTCAAATGGTCGTTCATGCCCAAGCAGAGCGACGGCCGCCCGAGCTATCTCGTCATCAATGCAGACGAATCCGAACCCGGCACCTGCAAGGACCGCGACATCCTGCGCAATGACCCGCACACGCTGGTCGAGGGCGCGCTGCTTGCCGGCTTCGCCATGGGCGCGATTGCGGCCTACATCTATGTGCGCGGCGAGTTCATCCGCGAGCGCGAGGCGCTGCAGCGGGCCATCGAAGAGGCCTATGAGGCCAAGCTGATCGGCAAGAACAACACGTCCGGGTACGATTTCGACATCTACATGCATCACGGCGCCGGCGCCTATATCTGCGGCGAGGAGACGGCGCTGCTGGAAAGCCTCGAAGGCAAGAAGGGCCAGCCGAGGCTGAAGCCGCCATTCCCGGCCAATGTCGGCTTGTACGGTTGTCCGACAACGGTCAACAATGTCGAGTCGATCGCGGTGGCGCCGACCATCCTGCGTCGCGGCGCGGCCTGGTTCTCGTCCTTCGGCCGGCCCAACAATGTCGGCACGAAGCTGTTCTGCATCTCCGGCCACGTCAACAATCCGTGCACCGTCGAAGAGGCGATGTCGATCCCGTTCCGCGAGCTGATCGAAACGCATTGCGGCGGCATTCGCGGCGGCTGGGACAATCTCTTGGCGGTCATTCCTGGCGGCGCCTCGGTGCCGCTGGTGCCGGCCGAGCAGATCATCGACACGCCGATGGATTTCGACGCTTTGCGCGACTTGAAGTCCGGCCTCGGCACGGCCGCCGTCATCGTCATGGACAAGTCGACCGATGTCGTGAAGGCGATTGCTCGGTTGTCCTACTTCTACAAGCATGAGAGCTGCGGCCAGTGCACGCCGTGCCGCGAAGGCACCGGCTGGATGTGGCGGGTGATGGAGCGGCTGGTGCGCGGCGAGGCGCAGAAGCGCGAGATCGACATGCTGCTCGACGTCACCAAGCAGATCGAAGGCCACACCATCTGTGCGCTGGGCGACGCGGCGGCATGGCCGATCCAGGGCCTGATGCGGCATTTCCGCGGCGAGGTGGAGCGCCGCATCGACGAGTTTTCGCGCAACGCGCACCGGGCCGAGCCGGTGTTGGTGGCGGCGGAATAGACGGATTTGTGACTGCAGGAAGAACGGGGCGGGGCGAACGAAAAACGACCAGGAGAACTCTATGGCGCCGTATTCGACACCCTACCCATTGATGCCCAATTTGGACCAGCTCGAGAAGATGAACCAGGACCTGACCAGGATGATGCCGAAGGAGATGGCCAGCGCCGTCAACCTTTTCGTGCACCCTGTCGCAGGTGCGGCGGCGATGTCGGCGCTTGGCATCGGGCTCGCCAACCACGCGTTCGGCGTCTGGCTGGGGGCGCTTTCGGGAGCCGCCGAGGCATCACAGCGCCTCATGCAGCCGCTGATCGAGGATTTCGAGGCGCGCGTCGAGCAGTTCGAGGACGCGAACTCGTCGTCCACCAAGGCGCGGGCGACGGCGAAGACCATGATTGCCGAGGCGCAGTCCTTCGCGCAGGAAGTCACCGACATCGCCGCCAAGGAAGCCGCCATCACGGCGCCGGCGGTAAATGTCGCTCCGGCAACGAGCGAGGCCGCCGATGTGCTGCTGCCCGAGGATTTCAGGCAGCCCAAGGCTATCGACAAGCCGGCGAAACCGTCGGACCTGAAGGCGATTTCGGGCATCGGCCCGAAGCTGGAAAAGGTGCTGAACGGGCTCGGTATCTGGACATATGCCCAGATCGCGGCCTGGTCGGCGCAAGAGATCGCCTGGGTCGACGACTATCTGTCGTTCAACGGCCGCATCGGCCGTGACGACTGGACTGCCCAGGCAGCGGTGCTGGCCGCGAAGAAGTGAATGAAATGCCGGGCGCTGCGTCTGCCGCGCCCGGGAAATGAGATTGCGGGAAATCCGCAGGGGTTTGAAGCGAATGGCAAAGCTCAAGGTCGACGGGAAAGAGATCACTGTACCCGACCACTACACGCTGCTGCAGGCGGCGGAAGACGCGGGCGCGGAAGTGCCGCGCTTCTGCTTCCACGAGCGGCTGTCGATCGCCGGCAATTGCCGTATGTGCCTGATCGAGGTGAAGGGTGGGCCGCCCAAGCCGCAGGCCTCCTGCGCCATGGGCGTGCGCGATTTGCGCCCGGGCCCCAATGGCGAACCGCCGGAAATCTTCACCAACACGCCGATGGTCAAGAAGGCCCGGGAAGGCGTGATGGAGTTCCTGCTGATCAACCATCCGCTCGACTGCCCGATCTGTGACCAGGGCGGCGAGTGCGACCTGCAGGACCAGGCGATGGCCTTCGGCGTCGATTCTTCGCGCTATCACGAGAACAAGCGGGCGGTCGAAGACAAGTATATCGGCCCGCTGGTCAAGACGGTGATGAACCGCTGCATCCACTGCACGCGCTGCGTCCGCTTCACCACCGAGGTCGCCGGCATTTCGGAGCTTGGCCTGATCGGCCGTGGTGAGGATGCCGAGATCACCACCTATCTCGAAAGCGCGATGACTTCGGAATTGCAGGGCAATGTCATCGATCTCTGCCCCGTCGGCGCGCTGACCTCCAAGCCGTTCGCCTTCCAGGCGCGGCCGTGGGAACTGACCAAGACCGAATCCATCGATGTGATGGATGCCGTCGGTTCGGCGATCCGCGTCGATAGCCGTGGCCGCGAAGTGATGCGCATCCTGCCGCGCGTCAACGAGCAGGTGAACGAGGAGTGGATTTCCGACAAGACCCGCTTCATCTGGGACGGATTGCGCACGCAGCGCCTCGACCGCCCCTATGTGCGCAAGGACGGCAAGCTGGTTCCGGCAAGCTGGGCCGAGGCCTTTGCCGCGGTCAAGGACGCGGTGTCGAAGACGACGCCCGAGAAGATCGGTGCTATCGCAGGCGATCTCGCGGCGGTTGAGGAAATCTACGCGCTAAAGCTTTTGATGGCTTCGCTCGGTTCGAAGAACACCGACTGCCGACAAGATGGCGCCGCACTCGATCCGTCGCTCGGCCGCGCCAGCTACATCTTCAATTCGACCATCGAAGGCATCGAGCAGGCCGACGCGGTGCTGATCATCGGCGCCAACCCGCGCTATGAAGCTTCGGTGCTCAATGCGCGCATCCGCAAGCGCTGGCGGGTCGGCAATCTGCCGGTCGGCGTCATCGGCGATGTCGGCGATACGCGCTACGAGTACGAATTGCTGGGTGCCGGACCGGATTCGCTGAAGGATCTGGCCGACGGCAATGGCAAGTTCTTCCAGACGCTGAAGAAGGCGACGCATCCGCTGATCATCGTTGGCCAGGGCGCGCTGTCTCGTGCCGATGGCGCGGCCGTGCTTGGCCAGGCGGCGAAGCTCGCTGCTTCTGTCAACGCTGCTCGCGCCGACTGGAACGGCTTTGCCGTGCTGCACAATGCGGCGGCCAGAGTCGGCGGCCTCGATCTCGGCTTCGTGCCGGGCGAGGGCGGCAAGAATGTCGCCGGCATGCTGGGCGAGACGGACGTGCTGTTCCTGCTCGGCGCCGACGAGATCGACATGGGCAAGACCGGCGGCGCCTTCGTCGTCTATATCGGCACCCATGGCGATCAAGGCGCGCACCGCGCTAATGTCATCCTGCCGGCGGCCGCCTACACCGAAAAGTCGGCCACCTATGTCAACACCGAAGGGCGTGTGCAGCAGACCAACCGCGCCGGCTTCGCGCCGGGCGATGCGCGCGAGGACTGGGCGATCCTGAGAGCCCTGTCGGACGTGCTGGGCAAGAAACTGCCGTTCGATTCGCTGCCGCAGTTGCGCGCCAAACTCTATGGCGAGTACCCGCACCTAGCCCGCATCGATCAGGTCGCGGCCGGCAATGCCGAGGACATCGCCAAGGTGGCGAAACTCGGCGGGCGGCTGAACAAGGGTACGTTCACCTCGCCGGTCAAGGATTTCTATCTGACCAACCCGATCGCGCGGGCGTCCGCCGTGATGGCGGAATGCTCGGCACTGGCCAAGAGCGGCTTCAAGCAGGCGGCGGAATAAGCATGGACACCTTCTTCTCCTTCTACGTGCTGCCGGCGCTGATCATCCTGCTGAAGTCGGTCGTGCTGATCGTTATCCTGCTGGTCTTCGTCGCCTACATCCTCTACGCCGACCGCAAGATCTGGGCGGCGGTGCAGCTGCGCCGCGGTCCGAACGTCGTCGGCCCCTGGGGCACGCTGCAAGCCTTTGCCGATCTGTTGAAATTCGTCTTCAAGGAGCCGGTGATCCCGTCCGGCGCCAACAAGGGCGTGTTCCTGCTGGCGCCGCTGGTGTCGGCGGTGCTGGCGATCTCGGCCTGGGCGGTCATTCCTGTCAACCAGGGCTGGGCGATCGCCAACGTCAATGTCGGCATCCTCTATGTCTTCGCCATCTCCTCGCTTGAGGTCTATGGCGTGATCATGGGCGGCTGGGCATCCAACTCGAAATATCCGTTCCTCGGTGCGCTGCGTTCGGCGGCTCAGATGGTGTCCTACGAAGTCTCGATCGGCTTCGTCATAGTCACCGTGCTGCTCACCGCCGGCTCGCTCAACCTGACCGATATCGTGCTGTCGCAGCATGATGGCATTGGCACGCGGCTCGGCCTGCCCAACACGTTCCTCGACTGGAACTGGCTGGCCCTGTTCCCGATGTTCATCATTTTCTTCATCTCGGCGCTGGCCGAGACGAATCGCCCGCCTTTCGATCTGGTTGAAGCCGAATCGGAACTGGTCGCCGGCCACATGGTCGAATATTCGTCGACGCCGTTCCTGCTGTTCTTCCTCGGCGAATATGTCGCGATCGTGCTGATGTGCGCGCTGGCCACCATCCTCTTCCTCGGCGGCTGGCTGCCGCCCTTCGACTTTGCGCCCTTCACCTGGGTGCCCGGCGTCATCTGGTTCGTGCTGAAGGTCTGCTTCGTGTTCTTCGGCATCTCGATGGTGAAGGCCTTCGTGCCGCGCTACCGCTACGACCAGCTGATGCGGCTGGGCTGGAAAGTGTTCCTGCCGATCTCGCTGTTCATGGTGGTCGCCACCGCAGCCTTCCTCAAGATCACGGGGTTTGCGTGATGTCCGCTCTTTCCCAGGCCGCAAAATCGCTGCTGCTGCAGGATTTCGTCAGCGCCTTCTTCCTGTCGATGCGCCAGTTCTTAGCGCCGAAGGAGACGATCAACTATCCGCACGAGAAGGGGCCGACCAGCCCGCGCTTCCGTGGCGAGCATGCGTTGCGCCGTTATCCCAATGGCGAGGAACGCTGCATTGCCTGCAAATTGTGCGAGGCGATCTGCCCGGCGCAGGCCATCACCATCGAGGCCGGCCCGCGCCGCAATGACGGTACGCGCCGCACGGTGCGTTACGATATCGACATGGTGAAGTGCATCTATTGCGGCTTCTGCCAGGAAGCCTGCCCGGTCGACGCCATCGTCGAGGGGCCGAATTTCGAGTTCGCGACGGAGACGCGCGAGGAACTCTACTACGACAAGGACAAGCTGTTGGCGAATGGCGACCGGTGGGAGCGCGAACTGGCGCGCAACATCTCGCTGGACTCACCCTACCGCTGATATTTGACGCATGGACGGGGCGAGGGGCCTCGTCTAAGGAACACGCAACTTGCCGACCGGAGGCGGTCGCAAACAATCGAACCCGGCGCCGAGCGCCATGTTCGAACAGGAACCCGGGGGAACCCCAATGCTGAGTGGACTAGAGGCGGCCTTTTTCTACCTCTTCGCCTTTGTCGCCGTGGCGTCGGCGTTCATGGTCATTTCGTCGCGCAACCCCGTGCATTCGGTGCTGTTCCTGATCCTGACCTTCTTCAACGCCGCCGGCCTGTTCATGCTGACCGGCGCCGAGTTCCTGGCGATGATCCTGCTCGTCGTCTATGTCGGCGCGGTCATGGTGCTGTTCCTGTTCGTCGTCATGATGCTCGACGTCGATTTCGCGGAGCTCAAGAGCGGCGCCCTGCAATATGCGCCGATCGGCGCGCTGGTTGGGCTTATCCTGGCGGCGGAACTGATCGTCGTGCTCGGCGGCTATACATTCGCGCCGCAACTCGCCTCGACAATCTCGAAACCGATTCCCGATCTCGCCACGCGCTCGAACACGGCAGCACTCGGCGACATCCTCTATACCGACTACCTCTACTACTTCCAGATTTCGGGCCTCATCCTGCTGGTTGCCATGATCGGCGCCATCGTTTTGACGCTGCGCCACAAGGAAGGGGTCAAGCGGCAGTCGATCGCAGCCCAGGTCGGCCGCACGCCGGCCACCGGCATGGAAATCCGCAAGGTCAAGTCGGGCGAAGGAGTCTGAGATGGTCGTCGGCATCGCACATTATCTGACCGTATCGGCTGTTCTGTTCACGCTCGGCGTGTTCGGCATCTTCCTGAACCGCAAGAACGTCATCGTCATCCTGATGTCGGTCGAACTGATCCTGCTTGCGGTCAACATCAATTTCGTCGCGTTTTCGGCGGCGCTCGGCGATCTCGTCGGCCAGGTGTTCGCGCTGTTCGTGCTGACGGTCGCGGCGGCCGAGGCCGCCATCGGACTTGCCATCCTCGTCGTCTTCTTTCGCAACCGCGGCTCGATCGCGGTCGAAGACGTGAACATGATGAAGGGTTGACGGAACCACCATGTATCAGGCCATCGTCTTCCTTCCACTGCTCGGCTTCCTGATCGTCGGCCTGTTCGGCACGTCGCTCGGCGCCAAGGCGTCCGAATACATCACCTCCAGCTTCCTGGTGATTTCGGCGGTGCTGTCGTGGGTTGCCTTCTTCAGCGTCGGCTTCGGCCATGGCGAGGTGTTCGTCGTGCCCGTGCTCCACTGGATCCAGTCGGGTGGCCTCGACGTATCCTGGGCGCTGCGCATCGACACGCTGACGGTGGTGATGCTGGTGGTGGTCAACACCGTCTCAGCGTTGGTTCATATCTATTCGATCGGCTACATGCACCACGATCCGAACCGGCCGCGCTTCTTTGCCTATCTGTCGCTGTTCACCTTCGCCATGCTGATGCTGGTGACGGCCGACAATCTGGTGCAGATGTTCTTCGGCTGGGAAGGGGTGGGCCTCGCGTCCTACCTGCTGATCGGCTTCTGGTACAAGAAGCCGTCGGCCAATGCCGCGGCCATCAAGGCCTTCGTTGTCAACCGCGTCGGCGATTTCGGTTTCGCGCTTGGCATCTTCGGCTTGTTCGTGCTGTTCGGCTCGGTCAATCTCGGCACCATCTTTGCCAATGCGGCGACGTTCATTCCGGCTGAAGGCGCTCCGCAAGGTGCGGCGGTGCTGACTTTCCTCGGCCATGCGCTGGACAAGCAGTCGGCGATGACCGTCGTCTGCCTGCTGCTGTTCATGGGCGCCATGGGCAAGTCGGCGCAGGTGCCGCTGCACACCTGGCTGCCGGACGCCATGGAGGGCCCGACGCCGGTCTCCGCGCTCATCCATGCCGCCACCATGGTGACGGCCGGCGTGTTCATGCTGGCGCGGCTGTCGCCGCTGTTTGAACTGTCGCATTCGGCGCTGACGGTGGTCACCTTCATCGGCGCCTTCACCGCCTTCTTCGCGGCGACCGTCGGTCTCGTCCAGAACGACATCAAGCGCGTCATCGCCTATTCGACCTGCTCGCAGCTCGGTTACATGTTCGTGGCGCTCGGCGTCGGCGCCTATGGCGCGGCGATCTTCCATCTGTTCACGCACGCCTTCTTCAAGGCGCTGCTGTTCCTCGGCTCGGGCTCGGTCATCCATGCCGTCTCCGACGAGCAGGATATGCGCAAGATGGGTGGCCTCAGGAAGCTGATCCCGACCACCTACTGGATGATGGTGATCGGCACGCTGGCGCTGACCGGCGTCGGCATTCCGGTGACGGTCATCGGCACCGCCGGCTTCTTCTCCAAGGACGCCATTATCGAGAGCGCCTTTGCCAGCCACAATTCGGTCGCCGGTCTGGCCTTCGTGCTGCTGGTGATCGCCGCCTGCTTCACGTCCTTCTACTCCTGGCGGCTGATCTTCATGACCTTCCACGGCAAGCCGCGGGCGAGCCATGAGGTGATGCACCACGTTCATGAATCGCCGCCGGTGATGCTGGTGCCGCTGTTCATCCTGGCCGCCGGCGCGCTGTTTGCCGGCATCATCTTCCACAATTCGTTCATCGGCGAAGGCAATGCCGAGTTCTGGAAGGCGTCGCTGTTCACGCTGCCAAACAATCACATCCTGCACGACATCGAAGAATTGCCGCTGTGGGTCGAGCTGTCGCCCTTCATCGCCATGCTGATCGGCTTCGCGCTGGCCTGGAAGTTCTACATCCGCTCGCCGGAAATGCCGGTGAACCTTGCCAAGCAGAATCGCGGGCTCTACGCCTTCCTGCTCAACAAGTGGTATTTCGACGAGCTTTACGACTTCCTGTTCGTGCGGCCCGCCAAGCGCCTCGGCCATTTCCTGTGGAAGACCGGTGATGGCACCATCATCGACGGCCTCGGGCCGGATGGCATTTCGGCGCGCGTCGTCGATGTTACCAACCGCGTCGTCAAGCTGCAGACCGGCTACCTCTACCATTATGCCTTCGCCATGCTGATCGGCGTTGCCGCACTCGTCACCTGGATGATGCTCTGATGACCGCCTGGCCAATCCTCTCGCTGGTCACCTTCCTGCCGCTGGTTGGTGTGCTGCTGATCCTGTTCATCAACGATGACAGCGAAAACGCACGCCGCAACATCCGCGCCATCGCGCTGTTGACCACGACATTCACCTTCATCATCTCGCTGTTCATCTGGACCGGCTTCGACAATTCGCAGGCCGGCTTCCAGTTCGTCGAGAAATTCGCCTGGCTCGACTCCGGCATTTCCTACCATATGGGTGTCGACGGCATTTCCATGCTGTTCGTCATCCTGACGACCTTCCTGATGCCGCTCTGCATCCTGGCGTCGTGGGAATCGATCGAGAAGCGCGTCAAGGCCTACATGATCGCCTTCCTGCTGCTCGAAACGCTGATGATCGGCGTGTTCTGCGCGCTGGATATCGTGCTGTTCTACGTCTTCTTCGAAGCCGGCCTGATCCCGATGTTCATCATCATCGGCGTCTGGGGCGGCAAGCGGCGCGTCTACGCCTCGTTCAAGTTCTTCCTCTACACGCTCGCCGGCTCGGTGCTGATGCTGCTCGCCATCATGGCGATGTTCTACCAGTCCGGCACGACCGACATCCCGACGCTGCTGACACACAGCTTCCCGGCCAACATGCAGACATGGCTATGGCTGGCCTTCTTCGCCTCCTTCGCGGTGAAGATGCCGATGTGGCCGGTGCACACCGGCTGCCCGACGCGCACGTCGAAGCGCCGACGGCAGGCTCGGTCATCCTGGCCGGTATTCTGCTGAAGATGGGCGGGTACGGCTTCCTGCGGTTCTCCTTGCCGATGTTCCCGCTGGCGTCCGAAATGTTCGCGCCGCTGGTGTTCACGCTCTCGGTCGTCGCCATCATCTACACCTCGCTGGTGGCGCTGATGCAGGAGGATATGAAGAAGCTGATCGCCTATTCCTCGGTCGCCCATATGGGCTTCGTCACCATGGGCATCTTCGCCATGAACCAGGAAGGCGTGCAGGGCGCGATCTTCCAGATGCTCAGCCACGGCCTCGTCTCGGGCGCGCTGTTCCTGTGCGTCGGCGTCATCTACGACCGCATGCATACGCGTGAGATCGATGCCTATGGCGGCCTGGTTAACAACATGCCGAAATACGCCACTGTGTTCATGATCTTCACCATGGCCAATGTCGGCCTGCCGGGCACCTCGGGCTTCATCGGCGAGTTCCTGACCATGCTCGGCGTGTTCCGGGTCAACACCTGGGTGGCGTTCTTCGCCGCCACCGGCGTCATCCTGTCGGCGGCATACGCGCTCTGGCTCTACCGCCGGGTGATCTTCGGCGCGCTGACCAAGGACAGCCTGAAGGGGCTGCTCGACCTTTCGGCGCGCGAGAAGGTGATCATCTACCCGCTGGTCGTGCTGGTCATCTTCTTCGGCGTCTATCCCGCTCCCGTCTTCGACGCGACGGCCCAATCGGTCAAGTCGCTCGTCACCAATGTCACCGCATCCATCGGCGCCGCGCAGACCGCGGCGGCGAACTGACCAGAGGTTTTGCGAACCATGACGCCGGACCTTCTCTCCAGCCTGTCGCTCTCGACGCCCGAGCTGATCCTTGCCATCGGTGCGCTTGCGCTGCTGATGGTCGGCGCCTATTCGCGCGCCAACACCGCCAACTTCGTGACGGGCCTTGCGGTCGCCGTGCTGGTGATCGCCGGTTTCTGGCTGATCTTTCACACCGGGCAGGGCAGTGCCTATGGCAACGCCTTCATCCAGGATTCCTTCTCCCGCTTCATGAAGGTGCTGGCGCTGGTCGGCTCGGCGGTGACGCTGATCATGTCGATGCGCTTTGCCAAGGCGGAGCGTTTCGACAAGTTCGAATATCCGGTGCTGATCCTGCTGTGCACGCTGGGCATGATGCTGATGATCTCGGCCAACGGCATGATCGGGCTCTATCTCGGCCTCGAACTGCAATCACTGGCGATCTATGTGCTGTGCGCGATCAACCGCGACAATCTGCGTTCGACCGAGGCCGGCCTCAAGTACTTCGTCCTCGGCGCGCTGTCGTCAGGCATGCTGCTGTATGGCATCAGCCTGGTCTATGGCTACACCGGCAACACCGGCTTCCAGGAGATCGCCTCGGCGCTCGGCAGCGGCGAACGCCAGCTTGGCCTGGTTTTCGGCCTGGTCTTCGTGCTGGCCGGCCTTGCCTTCAAGATCTCGGCGGTGCCGTTCCACATGTGGACGCCCGACGTCTATGAAGGTGCGCCGACGCCGGTGACGGCGTTCCTGGCGGCAGCCCCCAAGATGGCGGCAATGGCACTGATCGTGCGCGTCACCATGGGCGCTTTCAAGCCGATCGCCGCCGACTGGCAGCAGATCATCGTCTTTATCTCGATCGCCTCGATGGCGCTCGGTGCCTTCGCCGCGATCGGCCAGACCAACATCAAGCGCCTGATGGCCTATTCCTCGATCGGCCATATGGGCTACGCGCTGGTCGGCCTTGCCGCCAACAGTCAGGCCGGCGTGCGCGGTGTCGCCATCTACATGCTGATCTATCTGGTGATGACGCTCGGCACCTTCGCCTTCATCCTCGCCATGCGGCGCAAGGAAGGCAATGTCGAGCAGATCAGCGACCTGGCCGGGTTGTCCTCGACCAATCCGATCATGGCGACGATCCTGACCATCCTGATGTTTTCGCTGGCCGGCATTCCGCCGCTCGCCGGCTTCTGGGGAAAATGGTACGTCTTCCTCGCCGCCATCAACGCGCATCTCTATGCGTTGGCGATCATCGGCGTTCTGGCCTCGGTGGTGGGCGCCTATTACTATCTGCGCATCATCAAGATCATGTGGTTCGACGAACCGGTCGGCGGCTTCGTGCCGATGGCCAGCGAACTGCGTGTCGTGCTCGGCGTCAGCGGCGCCTTCGTGCTGTTCTATGTGCTGATCGGCGGTCCGATCGGCACCTATGCCGAAGCCGCCGCCAAGACATTTTTCTAGACGGGATGGCATTTCGGCTGGCCCCAACCTCGGCGTCGGAAGGGTTCCGGCTCGAGGCCCATGACAGCGTCGGCTCCACCAATACGGTGGCGCTGGACCACGCAAGGGCAGGCGACCCTGGCAGGCTGTGGGTCGTTTCCAAGAAGCAGGAAAGCGGGCGTGGCCGGCGCGGCCGCGCCTGGGTGTCGCCCGAAGGCAATCTGGCCGCGACATTACTCGTCCTCACCGGCGGTGAGCTTCGCCTTGCCGCGACGCTCGGTTTCGTCGCCGGCCTGTCGCTGGCCGATGCACTCGACGCCGTGGTGCCGAAGGGCCGTATCGCCATCGGCCTCGATGGCGCGAGCCAGGGACAAAACCGTTTCGAGCTGAAATGGCCGAACGATGTGCTTGCTTCCGGTGCGAAGCTCGCCGGCATCCTGCTGGAGTCGGCGATACTGGATGGTGGCCGCTTCGCGGTTGCCGTCGGCATCGGCGTCAATGTGGTGGCGCATCCGCCGGATTTGCCGTATCCCGCGACATCGCTGCAGGCACTGGGCGCGACATGCGACGCGGAAACGCTGTTCCTGGCGCTGTCGGATGCCTGGAGCGAGAATGCCCGCCTGTGGGATGAAGGGCGCGGTCTTGCCGCCATCAGGCGGCGCTGGCTGGCGCGCGCGGCGGGGCTTGGCGGCGAGGTTGCTGTCAGAATTGACGGTAATGTCGTGCGTGGGGTGTTCGAGACCATTGACGAAGACTGTCGTTTCGTGATCCGCGACGATGAGGGATCTGTTGTGACGGTCGCCGCCGGCGACGTGCATTTCGGCGCGGTGGCGTCCGCCCGGGTTTAGAGCGGCTCATTGTTCGATATGAACAATGACGGCTATAACTGTTTGTTTCTGCGCAATTCCTGTGGGGAAGCCGTTACACGCTTTTCCTGGAATTGCTCCAACGGCTTGGCCTGAGGGCCAGGAAGGAAAAAATCATGGCGAAAGCCGAAAACGCTGAACTCGTCTTCGTGCCGCTCGGCGGCGTCGGCGAGATCGGCATGAACTTCGCCCTCTACGGCTACGGTCCGCCGAGTGCGCGCGAATGGATCGTCATCGATGTCGGCGTCACCTTCCCCGATGCCAGCCTGCCCGGCGTCGACCTGGTGCTGCCCGATACGCGCTTCATCGAGGAGAACCTCGCCAATCTGCGCGGCATCATCATCACCCACGCGCATGAGGACCATTATGGCGCGCTGCTCGACACCTGGCCGAAGCTGAAAGCACCGGTCTGGATGACGCCGTTCAGCGCCGGCTTGCTGGACGCCAAGCGGCAGGGCGAGCAGGGCGCACCGAAGATCCCGGTGACGATCTACCGGGCCGGCGAGAAATTCACGGTCGGCCCGTTCGAGATCGAAGCGATTCCGGTGGCGCACTCTATCCCCGAGCCGATGTCGCTGGCCATCACCACGCCGGCCGGCACGGTCATCCACACCGGTGACTGGAAGATCGATCCGGAACCGACGATCGGCCCCAAGACCGACGAGGCGCGCTTTCGCGCCTATGGCGACAAGGGCGTGCTGGCGTTGATCTGCGATTCGACCAATGCGCTCAGGGAAGGCGAGTCGCCTTCGGAAGTCGCCGTTGGCGAGGGTCTGAAGGGCGTCATCCAGAGTGCTGTCGGCCGCGTTGCCGTCACCACCTTCTCCTCCAATGTCGGGCGCATCGTCTCCATCGCGAGAGCAGCACGCGATGCCGGCCGCCAGTGCCTGGTACTTGGACGCTCGCTGAAGCGGGTCATCGATGTGGCTGATGAACTCGGCTACATGGACGGCCTGCCGGAATTCATTGCCGAGGAAGATTTCGGCTTCATCCCGCGCGAAAACCTGGTGATCATCTGCACCGGCAGCCAGGGCGAGCCGCTGGCGGCGCTGGCGAAACTGTCGCGCGACGAGATGAAATCGGTGTCGCTGACGGCGGGCGACACGGTGGTGTTTTCCTCGCGCACCATTCCCGGCAATGAGAAGGCGATCCTCGAGATCAAGAACCGTCTCATCGATCTCGGCGTCAAGATCATCGAGGACGGTGATGCGCTGGTGCATGTCTCCGGCCATCCCCGCCGCAGCGAATTGCGCAAGATGTATGAATGGGTGCGCCCGCAGATCGGCGTTCCCGTGCATGGCGAGGCGGCGCATCTGGTGGCGCAGGGCTCGCTGATGTCGACCTCCGGCATCGGCCAGGTGGCGCAGGTGCGCGACGGCGACATGCTGAGGCTTGCTCCTGGCCCGGCCACCATCATCGACCAGGTGCCGTTCGGCCGCATCTACAAGGACGGCAGGCTGATCGGCACCGACCAGGCGATGGGCATTCGTGACCGGCGTAAATTGTCCTTTGCCGGCCATGTCGCGGTCAACGTCGTGCTTGACGACAAATACGAACTGGCTGGCGATCCTGACCTGGTCGCCATCGGCGTGGCCGAAGCTGATGCCAGTGGCGAGACGCTTGAGGATTTGATGATCGATGCGGCCGTCGGCGCGGTCGATTCGATCCCCCGCCAGCGGCGAAAAGACCTAGACCTGGTGCAAGAAGCGGTACGGCGCGCGGTGCGCGGGGCCGCCAACGAAGCCTGGGGCAAGAAGCCGCTGGTGACGGTTTTCGTTACACGGTGAGGATGGCAGCGGTTCGCTACACGTTCAGCTGATAGCTGACCGGAAGCCAGCGAAAAGAACCGTTCGCCGATTCAATGTAGCCCAGGCCTGGAAATGGCATGTGGTGGCCGGCGACCAGCAGCCGCTGTTCCGCGGCCATCTTCAGCAGGCGCTTGCGGGTCTGGACCGCCTGTTCCTTGTCGTCATCGAAATCGGCATGCCATTCCGGATGCTGGATGGACACGACATAGTGCAGGAAGGCGTCCGACCAGATCAGCAATTGCTGACCGTCGCTTTCGACGAGAAATGCCAGCAGGCCGGGGGAATGGCCTGACGCGTCGATGGCGGTGATGCCTGGCAGCATCTCATCTCCTGGCGCTATGAATGTCGCCCGGTCGGCCAGCCCGGTGCAAATCTGTCTGAACAGATCACGGTTGGCCAATCTGGCCTCGCGGACCTCTGTTGCCTCGGTCCAGAACGCGAATTCCGCCGCGCCGAATACATAGCGTGCCCGGCTGAAAACCGGTTCGCCATTGCTGACAAGTCCGCCGATGTGATCGGGGTGGCCGTGCGTGATGACCACCACGTCGATGTCATCAGGCCCGAGCCCAAGGTCTCGCAATCCGTCCAGGAGTGAACTTCCTTCATCTCCGCATCCGGTGTCGAACAGGATCTTTTCGGAACCGGTGTCGATCAGCGTCGGGGTGAAACAGTGTTCGTACCGATCCCGGTCGATGAAGTTCGAGATCGCAAGTTCGCGCACCGCGCTTGGCGACTGTCCGGCTGCAAAGGCCGATGCAAGGTTGTCGCGGACATCGACGCCGTCGAGCAAGGCGGCAATCTTGAATGATCCGAGATCGAAGGTGAAAACGCGGGCGCGGGCAGGGCGGATGTAAGACATTGCCGTTTGTACTTTGCGGTTGCCGGTCGGAACAGCCTCGATCGTGATTTGGGAGAGTGTTCACCAAAGTGCGACAGTGCGCGCCTCGTGAATGGCTGTTGATCTCGGCCGATTTGACGTATGACGCCAGCCATTGGACAGAGGAAAGATAGCTCGCACATGCTCGGACGGCTGAACCATGTCGCGCTTGCCGTGCCGGATCTGGCTGCCGCCATTGCTGCCTACCGCAACACGCTGGGCGCCGAAGTGACCGAGCCGCAGGCTTTGCCGGAGCATGGCGTCACGGTGGTGTTCGTCAATGTCGGCAACACCAAGATCGAATTGCTGGAGCCCTTGGGCGAGGGCTCGCCGATCGCCGCGTTCCTGGCGAAGAACCCGTCCGGCGGCATGCATCATCTCTGCTACGATGTCGACGACATCCTGGCCGCGCGGGATCAGCTCAAGGCCGCCGGCGCCCGCGTGCTGGGCGACGGCAATCCCAAGATCGGCGCACATGGCAAGCCGGTGCTGTTCCTGCATCCGAAGGATTTCTTCGGCACGCTGATCGAACTGGAGCAATCATGAGCTGGGTTTCGTTCACCGCCCTGTTTTTCGCGACCTGGTGGGTGGTGCTGTTTGCGGTGCTGCCGTTCAGCGTCCGCACGCAGGATGACGATCACGACGTGACGCTGGGCACGGTTCCAAGCGCGCCGCGCGGGCCGCACATGCTGCGCGCGGTGATCCGTACCACCATCGCCACGGCGATCCTGATGGGCATTTTCTATGGCCTGACGCACGGGCTGGGATACAGCCTCAACGACATCCCGCACATCGTGCCGGATTTCGGCCAGACCCCGGCGAAATAGGTCTTCCCGAGAGAGCGCTCCGGCGACATCGGAGCGTTGCGGAGGGGCACTGAGATGCCGCCATGTTTGGGCCGGACGCTAAGCTAACGCTAGGTCATGTAACTCGGCAACTCGCCGCGCTAACCAGATGATTGCACAAAAAAAATGCAAGGCACGAGGCCTTGCAATTAAACGCGTCCGATCTGTTTCCGTTTTCCGGCGGCAGCGAGTAACCGCGCCTAGATCGCATCCTCCCAAGACTTTGACCGCGTAGGAGAGCAGATTTTTCTCCGCCCTCTCGGTTATCGCGGGACATTAGCCCAAGCCGAATGAAAATGTCACGAAGAATTTTGCCTCGAAACAGGCATTCTCGTGCTGCACTGCACAATAGTATGGCATGCTTTGCTTTCGAAACGAACACGGAGCCTTTACGGCATGTCCTCGGTTGACGCGCGCAAAGAATTGGCGGCCAAATCACAAGAGGTTGGGCTCTCTCGTACAGTCGGCTGGACCTATTTTGCGACGCCGGACGCAGCCATCGCTTTCTCGACCATGCCGATCCAGCCTTCATTGGCGCCGGGCAAGCGTCCTTCAGATTTCAGTCCGGTCAGCATGGCCAGCGCGGCCTTGAAATTTGTCGAGGGGTCAACGCCAGCCACAGCAAGCTTGTAGCGGCTGTAGGCGGCATCGACCGTGCGCTGTGCGTTGCCGGGATCGGCCTGAAGCTGCGCCTTGGCGATGACGAAGCCAGCCTGGTATTCCGCAGCCGCGCCGGTCTTGCCGCCCTTTGCCATCAACACATCGCCGATCCGGTTGTGGCCAACCGCAAGGTCGCGCTGCCATTCGGCATTGTCGGGGTCGAGTTCGGCCAGGTATTCCGCAATGGCCTGCGCGGAACGGCGGTCGGCGAGCGATCCATCAAGGTCGCCGGCCTCGGCGCGGGCGTCGGCTATCTTGCCCAGCGCAAGCTCGAGGTCTCGCCGCCATAGTGTGTTGCCGGGGTCGCGCGCCACCAGCCTCCGCGCGATATCGACGCTGCGCTGGTAGGGTTCGAAAGCCTTTTCGTTGTGCCCGGTAAGCCGCTGCAGGTCGCCGATAGCGGTGAGGCTGACGGTGATGTCGCGCTGCAGTTCGGCGTCATCAGGCATCTTCTTCGCCAGCGCCTCGGTGATCTGCAAGGACACCTCATAATCGGCGATCGAGCCTTTGAGGTCGTTGGTCAGCCTGAGCGCCAGCCCGACCTTGGAATGGCTGACGGAAAGGTCGCGCCGAAAGCCGTCATCATCCGGCGCCTTCTCGACCAGGAATTCGGCCACCTTGAGCGCCGAACGGTAGTTCACCAGCGCGCCGGGTCCGTCGCCCGAAGCCCGCATGGCGTCGCCGATGCGGTTGAAGCAGACCGCGTAGTCGCGCAGATAGCCAAGCGTAGGCTCTTTTTCGAGGATCACCTTCATTGTGGCGAGAGCCTGCTGGTAAAGCGCGACCGCGCCGGCGGTATCGCCCATCGCCTTCTTGACGTCGGCCACCTTGTTCTGCGCCACGGCAAGGTCGCGCTGGTGGTCGATCTTGTCGGGCTCGGCGGCCGCGCGTTTCTCAGCGGACCGGACCATCGAATCATAGGCTTTGCCGGCTTCCTGCAGATGACCGACGGTCGTTTCCAGTGTGCCGATCAGTTCCCAGGACAGTGTCTGCTGATAGCGCGCGTCGTCCGGTATCTGGAAACCCTCGACATCCGCGTAGAGCGCCACGGCCTTGCGGTAGTCTTCGATGGCGAGGTCGTAGCGCAACTGCGCCTGCGAGGCGCCGCCGGCTAAATAGTGTGTCGTTGCCTCGGACAGCGTACGCTCGATGAAGCGGTTTTTCAGATCGTCGCGCGACTTGCCGTCGATATCCGCCGCCTTGCCAAGCAGCGCCCGTGCCTCGTCGAACGAGCCGAGCGCCAATTGCGCCTCGGCCTGTTGGCGCAGCGCTGTCACCTGCGGATCGGACGAGGCGAAGTTGCGCAAATCGGCTCGCACCTTGATGAAAGCGTCGGCCGCTTCCTGGAGCTTTTGCTGGCGTTGTCTCGGCGCCATCGCCTTGCCGTCGGAGGTGATGAGTGCGGCGTATAGCGGCGCCAGCGGCATGTCGGCGTGGGCCGCCACCGCCTCGACCTCGACGCGCAAGTCCGGCGTGACATCGGCCATGGCGAGCAGCAGACGATCGCGCTCGGGCAGGGCGTCCTTGCTGGCCTGGGCGGCGAAGAAAAGCCGCGGCAAGCCGCTCTCGACATAGGGAAGCTGCTTGCCGCGCGACAGGTCGTAGACCTGTTGCTGAACCAGCGTCAGCACGGAGCGTATTTCCAGCCCGTCGGTGGGCAGGAACCTGGCCAATGCGGCGGAGAATTCGGAATTGCCTGAAGTGCCGTCAGAGGCCGTCTGTCCGGGCGCCGCGGAAAAGGCGAACAGCACGTTTTCCGCCCGGCCCATGCGTCCGAGCCCGGGCTTGGCTTCGGCTTTAACCTCTGGCGCGATGGACACCACGCCGCGTCCTTCGCCGGAGTTGCTTTCTCCCGATTGGCCGAAAGGATCGTTGCGGCAAGCATCGAGCACCACGAGGCCGATCTTGCCGACCGAGGTCACTGTCTCGCGCACCTCCTCAAGCGGAAGGGTTGTGGCCTTCAACCGGTCCAGCGAAGACGGATCGGCATCGACCGGCAGAAGACGGTTGTCGCCCGCGATCTCGACGCCATGGCCAGAGAAATAGATCAGTGCGACATCGGCGCCGGCCGCATCGTCGCGAAAGTCCTCCAGCGCGCGCCGCATAAGCTTCAAGTCGCGGTTCGCTTCGGTGGTGACGTCGAAGCCGAGTTTTTGCAACGCCGATTCGATCGTGCGGCTGTCGTTCACCGCATTCTTCAGGGGTCGCACGTTGCGATACTCGTCGGCCGCGATGAAGAGCGCGACCCGCCGCTCGGCGTGTCCCGCCGAGACGAAAAAGATCGCAAGGATGACTGCCAGGAAAAAACGCACTGCCCCAATCCACCCAAGTGGACAGCGTCCCACGGCTTTTCGGCTCAAGCAAGCCGGCGCGGCATGATCTGGGAAGTGAGGGAATCGGGGCACGAGGGCGTCAATGTGCCGCCATGGCCGGGTTCCCATTGTGCCATGAAATGGCTATGAAGCCGGGTCAAGCAAGCTTGTGTCGCGCCGATTCTGGCGTGGCCGTTCTCATTCACGGACCAGTCCATGCGTTTGTCGCGCTATTTCCTGCCTATCCTCAAAGAAAATCCGCGCGAGGCCGAGATCGTCTCGCACCGGCTGATGCTGCGTGCCGGCATGATCCGCCAGCAGGGGCAGGGCAGCTTTTCCTGGCTGCCACTCGGCAAGCGGGTGCTGGACAAGGTCTGCCAGATCATCCGCGAGGAGCAGAACCGCGCCGGTGCGCAGGAAATCCTGATGCCGACCATCCAGTCGGCCGATCTGTGGCGCGAAAGCGGCCGCTATGACGACTACGGCAAAGAGATGCTGCGCATCAAGGACCGCCAGGACCGCGACATGCTCTACGGTCCGACCAATGAGGAAGTGGTCACCGAGATCGTCCGCGCCTACGTCAAGTCCTACAAGGACCTGCCGCTCAATCTCTACCATATCCAGTGGAAGTTCCGTGACGAGGTGCGGCCGCGCTTCGGCGTCATGCGCTCACGCGAATTCCTGATGAAGGACGCCTATTCCTTCGACCTCGATTTCGAAGGCGCGAGAGCTGCCTATAACAGGATGTTCGTATCCTATCTCAGAACTTTCACGCGCATGGGCCTGCAGGCGATCCCGATGCGGGCCGATACCGGGCCGATCGGCGGCGACCTCAGCCACGAATTCATCATCCTGGCCGACACCGGCGAGAGCCAGGTCTATTGCGATCGCGATTATCTGTCGCTCCAGGTGCCCGGCGAAAACACCGACTTCGCCAATGACGCCGAGATATCGGACATCGTCAAGACGTGGACGACGCCTTACGCCGCCACCGACGAGATGCATGACGAGGCGGCGTGGGGCAAGCTCGGCGAAGCCGACCGGGTCTCGGCGCGGGGCATCGAGGTCGGCCACATCTTCCATTTCGGCGACAAATATTCGAAGCCGATGGGTGCCAAGGTGACCGGGCCTGACGGCAAGGATCATTTCGTCTCCGGCGGCTCCTACGGCATCGGCCCGTCGCGGCTGGTCGCGGCGATCATCGAGGCCAGCCACGACGATAACGGCATCATCTGGCCGGACGCCGTGGCGCCGTTCGACATCGGCCTGATCAACATGAAGGTGGGCGACGCCGAGTGCGACCGCGTCTGCGACGAGCTTTATGCCGCCTTCGCAGCCAGCGGCAAGGATGTGCTTTACGACGACACCGACCAGCGGCCGGGCGGCAAGTTCGCCACCGCCGACCTGATCGGCCTGCCCTGGCAAGTGATCGTCGGGCCGCGCGGCGTGGCCGCCGGCGAGATCGAGATCAAGAATCGCAAGACCGGCGAGCGCGAAACGCTGCCGTTGGCTGACGCGAAAAAACGCTTCGGTGCGGCCGCATGAGCGAGGCGGCGGCGACAAGATCGGCGGGCGCCGGCCCTTTCTCCATCTTCGAACGCATGGTGGCGTGGCGCTATTTGCGCTCGCGGCGCAAGGAGACGGTGATCTCGGTGATCGCCTCGATCTCCTTCCTCGGCATCATGCTGGGGGTGGCGACGCTGATCGTCGTCATGGCTGTCATGAACGGATTCCGCGCCGAGCTTCTGACGCGCATCCTTGGCGTCAACGGCCATCTGATCGTGCAGCCGCTCGATTCGCCGCTTGAGGATTACGCACAGGTTGCCGGCCGCATCAACGGCGTGCCCGGCGTCAAATACGCCATCCCTCTGATCGACGGCCAGGTGCTGGCGCAAGGCAATGTCGGCGGCGGCACCGGTGCGCTGGTACGCGGCATACGCGGTGAAGATCTCGGCAAGATCGCCATCGTCGCCAGCAACATCAAGCAAGGCTCGCTCGCAGATTTCGATAGCGGCGAGGGCGTCGCCATCGGCAAACGCATGGCGGAGAACCTCGGGCTGACGCTCGGCGACACGATTACGCTGATCTCGCCTGATGGCGACGTGACGCCGATCGGCACGACACCGCGCATGAAAGGCTACAAGATCTCGGCGATCTTCGAAGTCGGCATGTCGGAATATGACACGTCCATCGTCTACATGCCGTTCTCCGAAGCGCAGCTCTATTTCAACATGGATGGCCGCGCGCAGACGATCGAGATCTATGTCGACAATCCCGACGATGTAGACGCGCTGAAATCGGAAGTGGAAGAGGCGGCGCAGCGGCCTATCGACATGGTCGACTGGCGCCAGCGCAACGAGACCTTCTTTTCGGCCCTGCAGGTCGAACGCAATGTGATGTTCATGATCCTGACGCTGATCGTGCTGGTGGCGGCGCTCAACATCATTTCCGGACTGATCATGCTGGTGAAGGACAAGGGGCACGACATCGCCATCCTGCGCACCATGGGCGCGACGCGTGGTGCTATCCTGCGCATCTTCCTGATGACGGGGGCGGCGATCGGCGTCACCGGCACGCTCGCCGGTGTGTTGCTTGGCGTCGTCATCTGCACCAACATCGAATCGATCCGCCAGTTCTTCTCCTGGATGACCGGCAAGGTGCTGTTCAACCCGGAACTCTATTTCCTCAGCCAGCTGCCGGCGAAGATGGATCCGCGTGAGACGACCTATGTCGTCATCATGGCACTTGGACTGTCCTTCCTGGCGACGGTGTTTCCAGCATGGCGGGCGGCCCGACTCGATCCCGTCGAAGCCTTGAGGTACGAGTAGTGGCCGAGGTCATTATCGAGCTGAAGAGCGTCGAGCGGCACTATGTGCAAGGGCCGCGCAAGCTCACCATTTTGAACGGCGCCGATTTCTCGCTGAAGCGCGGCGAGATGGTGGCGCTGGTGGCGCCGTCGGGCACCGGCAAGTCGACGCTGCTGCACACGGCTGGCCTGCTGGAACGCCCTGACGCCGGCGACGTGATCCTGTCCGGCCGCGCCTGCGGACGGCTGTCCGACGACGAACGCACGTCGATCCGCCGCAACGATGTCGGCTTCGTCTACCAGTTCCATCATCTGCTGCCGGAGTTTTCCGCATTGGAAAACATCATGATGCCGCAGCTGATCAAGGGCCTGTCGCGCAAGGAAGCGGCGGAGCGCGCCGCACAGCTGCTCGACTATATGCAGATCGGCAAGCGCGCCTCGCACCGGCCGGCCGAATTGTCCGGCGGCGAACAGCAGCGCGTCGCCATAGCGCGCGCCGTCGCCAACGCCCCGCTGGTGCTGCTGGCCGACGAGCCGACCGGCAACCTCGACCCGGTCACCGCCTCCTATGTCTTCGACGCGCTGGGCGCGCTGGTCAAGCAATCGGGCCTCGCGGCGTTGATCGCGACCCACAATCACGATCTGGCCTCGCGCATGGACCGGCGCGTTACGCTGGCCGATGGCAAAGTGGTGCCGCTTTAGGGCAAAACCCAATCGGTCTGAACGAGCGTAAGGATGCGTAGTGGTCCGATCTCTTGTTAGGAGAGGCCTATTTCTAACGCTAGCCCTATCGCTTCCCGCGATAGGCTTGTGGCAGTGCGACGTTGTGAACAATCAGATCGATCTTTGCGACGACCAGACATCGGGAAAATACATCTGGAATGATGAACTGCGGGCCAAGACGTGCGATCAGCCGCCGCTTGTTGCCCCATCTCCAGCTACCAATGGCAGCGGCTGATTGGCTTGCCCTGGCCAGGGCAGTCGGTCATTTCCCCATCAACCTTTTCTTAACCCTGCCGATTTGATCGCTCGAAGATTCCAGCTGCGGGCGGATTCTGCGCGTTGACTTTGAAACAAAATTAGAACAAATTGCGAACATATCAACAACAGGAGAGAGTTATGACCGATCTGGTTCAGGATGTCATCTCGCTGGTTTGCATGAGTGCGTTTCTCGTTTCCATGGCGATCTGGATCGGCGCCATGTGATTTGGCGGCTCTTGCCGCCGTCGTTCCCAGCGGTTGAGACCCGCTTCTCCGTTAAGTCTTTCTTGCCGCCGCAGCGCTAGGGTGCGCCTCTGAGGCAGGAGCAACGTCCAGGTGTCGCCCATCGTCACGGCCATTCTGGTGGCCAGCAATCTCGGGCTGATCTTTCTCTTGATGACCGTGCCGCTTGGTTTGCGCACGGTCAGGGTCAGCCGCGTGATTGCGATGGACCGCCAGCGCCTCTGGCAGGCGCTGTGGCCGCTTGGCAGCGATGCCGGCTGGTCCGGCGAGATCCTGTCAGCTGAGCCGCTGGACGGCGAGGGCGTGTCCCGCATCATGCTGTCGTGGGAGGGCCGCGACGGCAAGCCGATCGAGCGCAGGGCTCGGTTTGAAGACGTCGTCGAGGGCAGCCGCTTCGCCATGCGCGTCCTCGAGGACACCGCGCTCGATCTCTCGTTCTGGAAAGACTATCGCGAAACCGCCGAACTCGTCTCCGTAGGCAGCGGCACGCGGGTGACGCTCAGCCAGGCGGATCGTTACCGCGGCGCTGCCTTTCTGGTGTTTCGGTTCTTCGCCATGCGCCGCGAACTGTCCAAGCTGCAGCGTTGGGCGGTAACCGGGCAGTATCGCAAGGGTGGCTGGTTCGAGCATCCGCTGAGCCAAGTCGGCTTTGCCGTGCTGTCGGCATTGATCCTGTGGCCGTTCTTCGGCCTCCATCTCGGCGGGCTGGCGCTGGCCGCGATCCTGACGTCGGTCGTGGCCTTGCACGAACTTGGCCATATGGCGGCGTTCCGGCTGATGGGTCACCGCAAGGCGCGGATGATCTTCATTCCGCTGCTCGGCGGCATCGCCATTGGCGGCCGGCCCTATAACAGCCGTTTCGAGGTGGCGTTCGTGGCGCTGATGGGGGCGGGTTTCTCCGCCTTCCTGGTGCCGATCGTCATTGCCGCGAGCGCGTTTGCGGGCGGCGAGGGGCATAAGGCGGCGGCCGCGCTGCTGGCGGCGCTCGCGGGTTGTGCGGCTCTGTTCAACATCGCCAATCTGGTTCCGGTGTGGAAGTTCGACGGCGGCCAGGTGCTGCGCCAGATCTGCCCCGGGCCGATCGCGCTGGCGCTGGCCTCATTCTTCCTGCTTTCCGTCTTCCTGGCACTCGGCCGACAGGCAGGTTTCTCGTCCGGCTTTCTGATCGTGGCGGGAGCGGTGTTTTCGATCCTCAGTCTGCTCACTGTCGGCAGCGGCGTGAAGCCACGCCACGAGCTGGAGCCGATCCGCACCGTCGACCGCTTCGCCATCGCCGGCGCGCTGCTGGCGGTGTTCACCATTCACGGCTGCGGCGTGTTGTGGGCGTCGGCGCAACTGCTTTGAGCTCGTGTTGAGCCCGAAAAGGTCAATCGGCCTTGCGGGCCGCTTCGGCGGTCAAGGCAGTGGCAGGACCAAACACATCCTCGAAGGCTGATTTCAGCGCCAGATCAAGGTCGGCCATGCCAAGGGGAAGGCCAAGGTCGACGAGGCTGGTGACGCCGTGGTCCTGTACGCCGCAAGGCACAATGCCGCCGAAATGCTCGAGCTCTGGCTCGACATTGATGGCGATGCCGTGAAAGCTCACCCAGCGCCGCAGCCGGATGCCGATCGCCGCGATCTTGTCTTCGGCCGGCGAGCCGTCCGGCAAGGCAGGGCGATCGGGCCGCACCACCCAGACACCAACACGGTCCTCGCGGCGCTCACCATGGACGTTGAAGGCGGCAAGCGTGCCGATGATCCACTGTTCGAGCGCGGCGACGAAGGCGCGCACGTCTTCACGCCGCCGCTTCAGGTCGAGCATGACATAGGCAACCCGCTGGCCCGGCCCATGGTAGGTGTATTCGCCGCCGCGCCCGGCCGAAAAGACCGGAAAGCGGTCGGGATCGATCAGGTCCTCGATGCGGGCGCTGGTGCCGGCGGTGTAGAGCGGGGGATGTTCGACCAGCCAGACCATTTCGCCGGCGGCCCCGCTGCGGATCGCCTCGGCACGTGCCTCCATGAAGGCCAACGCCTCGGGATAGGCAGTAAGGCCAGGCTCGATGCGCCACTCGACTGGTGCCGAGCCGGGCAGGGGCAGGAACGACGTGGCGATCTGGCTGCGTTCTGGCATGGCTTTTCGTTTTTCACTTATGCCGTCGTGATCCGCTTGCACTTTCGGGCGACATGCATCTGTCCCCCATATGGCGTCAATCGTCCAAAACGTCCAGTTCCGGCCGTTCATTCCGATCCTGTGGACCGTTATGCCAATCGCCTGAGATTATTGCGTGCGGCGCACTTGTTTCGCCGGAAACGATTTGCTACACGCCGCGAGCCGGTCGGTTCCGGCTCCTACCACGTGCGGTCGTGGCGGAATTGGTAGACGCGCAGCGTTGAGGTCGCTGTGGGGCAACCCGTGGAAGTTCGAGTCTTCTCGACCGCACCAATATTTCCTGAAGCAAGCCTTCGGACGCCTTGAAATAACCTCCGGCAATCTGGCGATCATCAGACCCGAGTACGGCGCTGGCCGTCTTACAATGGCTGGACCTTGGGTCCATTCGGCAGATCGACGGTCACGACGAGGCCGGTTGGCTGGTTGTCGTGCAACTCGATCTTGCCGCCGTGGCCCTGGATGATGTCGGCTACGATCGAAAGGCCCAGACCAAAGCCGTGCTTCGAGGCAACGCCGCGTGACATATCCTCCTTGAAGAAGGGTTCGAAAACGCGCGAGCGCGCCGTCATCGAAATGCCCGGCCCATCGTCGCCGACCGCGATGCGCGCCGCCGTGTCGGTCTGCGTCAATGCGACGGTGACATTGCCGGCGAATTTGACCCCATTGTCGCACAAATTGGTGATCGCACGCGCCAGCGCATTGGGTTTGCACCAGCCCAGAAGCCTGTCCGGCCCGGAATAGGAGACCGAAAACCCGACATCGGAGAATTCGGCGCAGACGGTCTGCAGCACGCTGGCGATATCGGCCCGCTGCAGCTTCTCCGTCGAGACGTCGTTGCGCAGGTAGGTCAAGGTCTCGTCGATCAGATCCTCGATGTGCTGGACATCGGACAGCAGGGCGGTGCGAACGGGGCCGTCATCCATGCGCTCGGCGCGAAGGCGCAGCCGCGTCAACGGCGTGCGCAGATCATGACTGACGCTGCGCAGCATGCGGGTGCGGTTCTCGATCATGGTGCGGATACGCGTTCTCATTCTGTTCAGCGCGCGCGCCAGGCCGACCATTTCGATGGAGCCGCGTTCGGCGAAAAGCTCGTTGCCATTCTCGATCTCGGCTTCCCCCACTGCGTTCGAGATGCGCTGCAACGGGGCCGTCACGGCCCATATCGCAAACAGCCAGATCAGGATGGGCAACGCGACGAAAGCCATGAACCTGTAGAACGAGACACGGACAAAGCCTGATGTCAGCCAGGAATCGGGCATGCCGAAATGCGCCAGGACGCTCTGCTGGTCCAGATCGATGACAAACGCGTACCTGCCGCCGATCCTTTTCCAGCGCCCAGCGATCGAGCTGCTTTCGATCTGGAGAAGCCATGTGATGCTTCGCCATTGCAGATAGGAATCTGGAATATTGCTGACCTGCTGCCTGGGCAGGATCTTGAAATCAAAGCCGGCGCGTGTCGCCGCGGCCAGAACAGCACCACGGGCTTCTGTTGGTGTTTGGCGCAGCAGGGCAGCGACAACGGCAGCCCGCCGGGCGCTGTCTTCCACGACAGGAAGGTCGACGTTGTCTATCAAGCCTTCGACGGCCGATCCGGCGGACATGATCACGATCACCGCGATGAAAATGATTGCCGCGAACTGCCCACGCACCGACTGGGGCAGGAAGCGACGGACCAAGCGCCTCACGCTTCCTCCACCGTGGCGGTGAAGATGTAGCCACCCAGCCGAACCGTCTTGAGAAGCACCGGATCGCGTGCCTCCTTTTCGATCTTCTGGCGGATCCGGCTGACATGGACATCGACGCTGCGCTCGATCGGGCCGGCAAGCCCTGCGTGGGTGACGCTGAGAAGCTCCTCGCGCGAAGGAACCCGGCCGGCATTGCGGCAGAACGCCAGCAGCAGATCGAATTCATGCGTCGTGGTCGCAACCCGCGCGTTGCTCGGATCATGTAATTGCCGGCGAACGGGATCGAGGCGCCAGCCGTTGAAGCGAAGCACCTTCGTGCGGTCGCGTTCCTCGGGAGCGTAGGCCGTGCGGCGCAACAGCGCCCGTATCCTCGCCGTCAGTTCGCGCGCGCTGAACGGTTTCGTCACGTAATCGTCGGCGCCGATCTCCAGGCCGAAGATGCGGTCGATTTCCTCGCCGAGCGCGGTCAGCATCAGGATCGGAATGTTCGTTTGCGCGCGAAGCCGGCGGCAAATGCTGAGACCGTTTTCACCCGGCAGCATGATATCGAGCACGATCAGATCGAATTTTTGGTTGCGAAGCGCGGCGTTCATGCGGACGCCATTGCCGGCGACTTCCACGATCATGCCGTTTTCGGTGAGCGTCTCGCCCAGCATGCGCGCGATCTCGATATCGTCTTCGACAATGAGGATACGCGACCCTTGCCTCGGCGATTTGAACTCGGCGTTCAAATCGATCCGGCTAGAGTCTGCCGCAGCCTGCATTGCTGAATGTGTGGGCATTAAAACCGATATCCGACAAGGAGCATCCCTGAAGGCTGGACCTTGTCGACGACAACAGGGCTGTCGGCGGCGTCCCCCACAAGAATGCCGACCCCCGCCTGGCCACGCACCATCCAGTTCTGATTGAGCATATATGTGGCGGAAATCGAAAAATCGGCGCGCTTCAACCCGGCGCCGGCATCATATTGGGCCAACCCCGAGCGAGCCGATTGCTCCGGCGTGACGCCAAAATAGGCTTGCATGTAGTTTTCGTCGGCGAAGACGACCGATGCGCTGGCGCCAACCATCAACGATTGGGACAGCGGCTGGTTCACCTCGATGCCAATCGTGCCCTGCAGGCCATCGCTGCCGCCGATGGTCTTGTCCAATTGTGCGAAAATTTCCGCCGGACCGAACTTCACTGCCGCCTTGGCGCCGACGACCGCGCCCATGTCGACATCCCCCAGGCCGCGCAGGTGATCGGAATCGTCTTCCTTGCGGCCCGTGTCATAGCCAAGCCGCGCACTGAATTCGAACGGCCCTTGTTCATAGAGGGCGATGTTGGCGCCCGTCGGATCGATCGTCACCGTGTCGAGGAATGTCGCCGATACGAAAGGCACCGGTATGACCTTGAACTCGTTGCTGCCCTCATATTTGGGAGCGATGATGGCGCCACCGCCAAGGACGACATGCCAGTCGCCCAGTTTCTGTTCGAAACGTCCGAAACGGGAAAGCTCGGGCGGCGGGGTCAAATCCCCAGTATCGGCATCCGTGTCGACGGCAATAGCGTCCGCCGCCAGCACGATCTCAGAATGCGTTGAAAACAGGATTGCGATCGCGGCGAGGGAGGCCCGGCCGGCGAAGGTCCCAGAAACCATTTTGAACATGCATGCTCCAGAGCAGCGAGGCAGTAAGAGCCCCTGATGCTCAGACTATTTCAGGTGAAAGTGGCTGCATGCGTGAAGTGATGTTAAGTTTTGTTGCGCAATCTTGGTCTGATCTTGTCGCCTGTACCAGCGCGCTCTGAAATGGCGGAGCGTCGGTTTGCTGGTCTTGCGTGCACGCAAATTCCTGAATTCGATTTCCCAACGGCAGTGGCGGCGGGTCACGCCGACCGCGCCGCCATTTGTTGTTTGCGCAACAGCCGCCTTACAGCGGAAATTAAGCCGCCTTCTTCATCCGCGACAACGTATCGGCAACCACCTCACCAAACGACGACGGCGTCGGCACGATGATCACCCCGGCCTCCTTCAGGATCTCGACCTTCTCCTGCGCCGACTCGCCGAAGGCCGAGATGATGGCGCCGGCGTGGCCCATGCGGCGGCCTTTCGGGGCGGAGAGGCCGGCGATGTAGGCGATCAGCGGCTTGCGCATGTTGTCGCGCGCCCAGATCGCGGCTTCGGCTTCCTGCGGTCCGCCGATCTCGCCGATCATCACCACGGCGTCGGTGTCGTCATCCTGTTCGAACAGCTTCAGAATGTCCTTGAAGGACGAGCCGTTGATCGGATCGCCGCCGATGCCGACGCTGGTCGACACGCCGATGCCGAGCGCCTTCATCTGCGAGGCGGCCTCGTAGCCGAGCGTGCCGGAGCGCCCGACGATGCCGATGCGGCCGGGCAGGTAGATGCTGCCGGGCATGATGCCCATCAGCGCCTGTCCGGGGGTAATCATGCCGGCGCAGTTCGGGCCGACGAGCCGCATGCGGTCCTCGAAGCGGTAGCGGCGCATGTAGCGCTTGACCTGCATCATGTCCTGCGAGGGGATGCCGTCGGTGATGCAGACGCAAAGTTTGATGCCGGCGTCCGCAGCCTCCATGATCGAATCCGCGGCGAAGGGCGGCGGCACGAAGACGATGCTCGCCTCCGCGCGGGTCTCGCGCACCGCGCCCTTGACCGTGTTGAAGACGGGCAGGCCGAGGTGCTTCTGGCCGCCCTTGCCGGGGGTGACGCCGCCGACCAGCTTGGTGCCGTAACGCTTCATGTCCTCGGCATGGAAACTGCCGATCTTGCCGGTAAAACCCTGGACGATGACGCGGGTGCTGCGATTGAGCAGGATTGCCATTTTCTCGACCTCCCTCAGGCTGCTTTTTTCTTGGCGGCCGCGCGCCAGGCGGCGACGGCTTTTTCGGCTGCTTCGGCCAATGTGTCGGCGACGATCACCGCCTCCCCGGAATCGGCCAGGATGCGACGCCCTTCCTCGGCCCTGGTGCCGGAAAGCCGCACCACCAGCGGCACGTTGACGCCGACCTCGCGGATCGCCTTGATGACGCCTTCGGCAACCCAGTCGCAGCGGTTGATGCCGGCGAAGATGTTGACCAGGATGGTCTCGACATTCTTGTCGCCAAGCACGGCGCGGAAGGATTTCGCGACCCGCTCGGGCGAGGCGCCGCCGCCAATGTCGAGGAAGTTGGCCGGCTCGCCGCCGGCAATCTTGATCATGTCCATGGTCGCCATGGCGAGCCCGGCGCCATTGATGATGCAGCCGATATTGCCGTCCAAGCCGACATAGGAGAGGCCGCGGTCGCTGGCGAAGGTTTCGCGTGGATCTTCCTGGCTCTTGTCGCGCAGTTCGGAGATTTCCGGCCGGCGGAACAGCGCGTTCTCATCGAACGACATTTTTGCGTCGAGCGCGATAAGATTGCCGTCGCGGGTCACCACCAGCGGATTGATCTCCAGCATCGAGGCGTCGTAGTCGCGGAACACCTGGTAGCAGCTGAAGATGGTTTCGGTCGCCTTGCCGATCAGATTGTGGTCGAGACCGAGCCCGAAGGCGATCTCGCGGGCCTGGAAGCGCTGCATGCCGACGCCGGGGTCGACCGATGTGCGCAGGATGGAATCGGGTGCCTTCTCGACGATGTCCTCGATTTCCATGCCGCCGGCGGCCGAGGCCACGATCATGACGCGCTCTTCCTTGCGGTCGAGCACGAAGCCGACATAGAGCTCCTGGGCGATGTCGACGGCTTCCTCGAGGTAGAGCCTGGAGATCAGCTTGCCGCGTGGGCCGGTCTGCTGGGTCACCAGCTTGCGGCCGAGCATCGCTTCGGCGGCACTCGAGATTTCCTCGTCATTGGCGCACAGTTTTATGCCGCCGGCCTTACCGCGGGCGCCGGAATGAACCTGCGCCTTCAGCACCCATTTGCTGCCGCCGATCTCGCGCGCCCGGTAGGTCGCCTGTTCGGGGCTGTAAGCCAGCCCGCCGCGCGGCACATGCACCCCATGCCGTGCCAGCAGTTCCTTGGCCTGATATTCGTGGATGTCCATTTTGTCCTCCCGTAACTTTCAATGCGTGGCGACGTGGCCGGCGCGTTCGATGGCCTCGTTGACCACCAGAACATTCCTCGCCATTCGCTCCGATGCGGCGTCGATCATCTTGCCGTCGAGTGCGGCGGCACCCTTGCCCTGCGCCTCGGCCTCCTTCAGCACTTCGAGGATGCGCCTGGCGCGCGTGACCTCCTTTTCCGGTGGCGAGAAGACGTCGTTGGCGAGCGCGATCTGCGAGGGGTGGATCGCCCATTTGCCTTCGATGCCAAGTGCGGCGGCGCGCCTGGCGCCGGCGACATAGCCTTCGGGATCGGAGAAATCGCCGAACGGCCCGTCAATGGCGCGCAGGCCGTAGGCACGGCAGGCGACGGTCATCCGCGACAGCGCGAAATGCCACTGGTCGCCGGGATAGTCGGGGTTGAGGCCGCCAATGTTGACGGTGCGCGCCTTGCAGCTTGCGGCATAGTCGGCGACGCCGAAATGCATCGCCTCCAACCGTCCTGGCGTGGCGGCAATCGCCTCGACATTGGCCATGCCGAGTGCGGTCTCGATCAGCGCTTCGAGGCCGACGCGGGTCTTGAAACCCTTGGCCATCTCGATCTGGTTGACCATGGCCTCGACCATGTAGAGATCGGCCGGGACGCCGACCTTGGGCACCAGGATGGTGTCCAGCCGGTCGCCGGCCTGTTCCATGACGTCGACGACGTCGCGGTACATGTAGTGCGTGTCCAGCCCGTTGATGCGTACCGAGACGGTCTTGCCCTTGGCGCGCCAGTCGATGTCGTTGAGCGCCTGGATGATGTTCTTGCGGGCGCGTTCCTTGTCGGGCGGGGCGACCGCGTCCTCGATGTCGAGGAAGACGAAGTCGGCGGCGCTGTTCGCCGCCTTGTCGATCATCTCCGGGCTGGAGCCGGGAACCGCCAGTTCGCTGCGCTGCAGCCTGAGTTTCTTCAGATGGTTGATGGTGTGGCTCATCGTCGGCGCTCCCTCAGGCGGCTTCGGCGACCGGCACGGCGGCCGAAGCGCGAAAATGCTGGATGGCGGCACCGACACCGGAGCCCGGCGCCAGCCTGACGCCGCAATCGAGCAGCGCCATTTCGGCCGCCGACAGCGAGGCCAGCACCATCACCTCGTTCAGCCAGCCGAGATGGCCGATGCGGAAGACTTTGCCCATCACCTTGTTGAGGCCGCCACCGAGCGACGTCCGGTAGGTCTGGTAGGCGCGCTTGACGATGTCGCCGCTGTCGATGCCTTCCGGCACCAGAATGGCGCTGACCGTGTCGGAGTGCCATTTCGGCGCCTTGGCGCAGAGTTTCAGGCCCCAGGCGTCGACCGCCTTGCGCACGCCTTCGGCGAGGCGATGATGGCGGGCAAAGATGTTCTCCAGCCCTTCGTCGGCGATCAGGTCGAGCGAGGCGCGCAGGCCGCGCAGCAGCTGCGTCGCCGGCGTGTAGGGGAAATAGCCGGCATCGTTGGCGCGGATCATGTCCTCGAAGGAGAAGAAGCAGCGCCGGTGGGTGGCGGTTCGCGAAGCCACGAGGGCCTTCTTGCTGACCGAGAGGAAGCCGAGGCCGGCCGGCAGCATGAAGCCTTTCTGCGAGCCGCTTACGGCGCAGTCGACGCCCCATTCTTCCTGGCGGAAGTCGATCGAGCCGATCGACGACACGCCGTCGACGAACAGAAGGGCAGGGTGGTGTGCGTCGTCAAGCGCGGCGCGGCAGCCGGCGACGTCGCTGGTCACGCCGGTCGCGGTCTCATTCTGCGTGCAGAAGACGGCCTTGATGCGATGCGTCTTGTCGGCCCTCAGCTTCTCCGCGTAGAGCTCGAGCGGCACGCCGGTGCCCCATTCGCAGTCGATGACGTCGACCTCGAAGCCGAGGCGCTCGGCCATGTCGACCCACAGATGCGAGAACTGGCCGAAGCGCGACATCAGCACGCGGTCGCCAGGGCTGAGCACATTGGTCATCGCCGCTTCCCAGGCGCCGGTGCCGGAGGATGGGTAGATGAAGACGCGGCCGGTCTCGTTCTTGAAAACCTTTTTAATGTCCTCGAACAGCGGCAAGGTGAGATCGGGGAACGATGCGGCGCGCATGTCCTCCATTGGCAGGTTCATCGCCTGCCGGACCTGTTCGGGGATGTTGGTCGGCCCGGGAATGAAGAGATGGGTGAAACCGGCCATGGTGCGAACTCCTCCTGATCCAGCAAAGCGGTGAGGGGAGTTTCGTTTCGACGGCTAAAGCCAACAACACCTCAGCGGGTAAGATCTCACCGCGCGCGGGTGGGTTCGGCCTACCCGGCAGGCCTACCCGGCCAGGTACAAGCTTGGCCTACCCGAAAGGCTGCTTCTGGGTACGCCGCTCTCGCGAATAGAGCGCGACGGCCATTGCCCGGTTGCGGACGTCGAGCTTGTCGTAGAGATTCTTGAGGTGGTACTTCACCGTGTTCTCGGAAATGCCGGTCCGCGTCGCGATCTGCAGATTGGTCCAGCCATCGGAGAGCACCGCCAGCAGCTCGCGCTCGCGCACCGTCAGCTGCGCGAGCGGCGTGTCGTTGACCTTGTTGATGTCGATGTAGGGGATGCAGATGCGGCCATGCGCGACGGCCAGGATCGTGTCGAAGATGATGGCCGGATCATCGAACTGGAAGCAATACCCCTGGGCGCCGAGCCGCACGCATTGCTTCAGGATGCCGATATCATGGTCGTTGGAAAAGACGGTGATGCGCACATCGAGCTTGCGGCTCTGGACCTCGGCCAGCACGTCGGCGCCGTCCATGTCGGAGAGCTTCCAGCCGATGATTGCGACGTCGAACCCGCCCTTCACTGCCAGATCCAGGAATTGCTTGCCGCTCTGCACGCTGCTCAGCAATTCGAAACGACCGTCGCATTCAAGCATTTCGCGCAGCGCCGATATGACGAACGGATTGCGCTCGGCGACGACAATGCGCATGCGCCGGTCGCCAATTGCCTTGCTCGTTTTCCCGGGTTTGCTGTTCAAGGGCCGTTTTTGTCCTGGGCGGATTGTGCCGCAACTCCGGGGCCAGGTTTCAGGCCTGGACCCGTATCATGACAATTCTGCCCCAATCGCGCTGGGGTGCTCTTTCCCCAGCGACATCGGCTGTCGCGCCGTCTGAAGCCGGGATTCGCCGGTTCGTGATGGGATTGGCATTGCCAGGTTAGGCATCCGAGACACGCCCGCCGAGTGGCGTGGAATAAGCGTTTCGTTTGATATTCCGTGCCTTAGAGCGATAAGTTCTCAAATCGAATCGCGTCTGCATGCGAGATGCATCGGATTCCCGCGAAACCGATTTCCGCTTTGGGGTCCGATGCTCTAGACCTGAGACGTAATTTTTTCCGGGATGGCGGGAGGCGCTGGTGGAGGACAAGCAGACAACCTCCGCCAAGGAGGCTGACGACGCCCATGCCGACATCTATGGCGAGGACGGTGCGGTCCGTTCGTCCTTCCTTGCCCAGATCGGGGCTGCGCTCGCCGACCGCGATACGTCGGCCCTCAGGCATGAAGTCGACCATCTGCACCAGTCGGAACTCGGCGACCTGATCGAGGCGCTGCATCCCGAGCAGCGGCGGACCCTGGTCGGCCTGCTGGGCGCCGATTTCGACTTTTCCGCGCTGACCGAGGTCGACGAGGCGATCCGCATGGAGATCGTCGATCATATGCCCAATGCGCAGATCGCGCAGGCGGTGCAGGCACTCGATTCCGACGATGCGGTCTACATTCTCGAAGACCTCGAAAAGGAAGACCAGGACGAGATCCTGTCGCAACTGCCGTTCACCGAACGGATCAGGCTGCGCCGCTCGCTCGATTATCCCGAAGAGACCGCCGGCCGGCGCATGCAGACGGAGTTCGTCGCGGTACCGCCGTTCTGGACCATCGGCCAGACCATCGATTATATGCGCGAGGACAAGAACCTGCCCGAGCGCTTCAGCCAGATCTTCGTCATCGACCCGACCTTCAAGCTGCTCGGCGCCATCGACCTCGACCAGATCCTGCGCACCAAGCGCACGGTCAAGGTCGGAGTGGTCATGCACGAAACGCGGCACGCCATTCCGGCGACGATGGACCAGGAAGAGGCCGCGCGGGAGTTTGAGCAGTACGATCTGCTTTCGGCCGCCGTCGTCGACGAGAACGAGCGGCTGGTCGGCGTGCTGACCATCGACGATGTCGTCGACGTCATTCAGCAGGAGGCCGAGGAAGATCTGCTGCGCATGGGCGGCGTCGGCGACGAAGAGCTTTCCGACAGCATTTTTTCGACCTCGCGCTCGCGTGTTCCCTGGCTGCTGATCAATCTGTTGACGGCCTTCCTGGCGGCGTCGGTGATCAGCCTGTTCGACCGCACGATCGAGCATATCGTGGCGCTTGCCGTGCTGATGCCGATCGTCGCCGGCATGGGCGGCAATGCCGGCTCGCAGACCATGACCGTTACCGTGCGGGCGCTGGCGACCAAGGATATCGACATCTACAATGCCGGCCGCATCATCCGCCGCGAAATGGGCGTCGGTTTCATCAACGGCATCATCTTCGCCATCCTGATCGGCATTGTCGCAGCGGCCTGGTTCCACGATCGCAATCTCGGCGGCATCATCGCGGCGGCGATGATCATCAACATGTTCGTCGCCGCACTTGCCGGCATCCTGATCCCGCTGCTGCTCGACCGTTTCAAGATCGATCCGGCGGTCGCTTCGGCGGTATTCGTCACCACCGTCACCGATGTCGTCGGCTTCTTCGCCTTCCTCGGCCTTGCCACATGGTGGTTCGCGGTGCCGTGAAGGCACATGGGTCGCTCAATTGACTTTTACGTAAATGCCGTGCGAGGCTCATGCGGGGGCCATGTCGATTCCGACGGGCAAGGGTTTGGTTCGGGACAGAAGGCGACGCTGCATGGCGATCGCCAGGGATCCGGCGTGCGGGAGTGACAATGCGGGAATATTATTCGATCACTGAGCTGACCCGCGAATTCGACGTGTCGACGCGGACGCTGCGCTTCTATGAGGACGAGGGACTGGTGCAGCCGGTGCGGCGTGGCCGCACGCGGCTGTTTCGTCCGTCCGACCGCCATCTCATCCGGCAGATCATGCGCGGCAAAAGGCTCGGCTTCTCGATCAACGAGATCCGCGAAATCATCCAGATGTACAAGGAGCCGCCCGGCGAGGTCGGTCAACTCAAGCTGATGATCAAGCGCATCGAGGAAAAACGCGAGGATTTGAGGCAAAAGCGCCGCGACCTCGAGGAGACGCTGGCAGAGCTCGACCAGGCCGAGGAATCCTGCGTCGAGCGCTTGGTGGAGCTTGGCGTCAACACATAACGCCACTCAAATCCAGCGTCGCACGCGCTTCGCGTAGTCGCGGTATTTCTTGCCGAACTTCGCCGCCAGGATCTTCTCCTCGCCCTCGATCGCGACCTTTTGCGTGGCGAAGGCGGCGATGAACGCCAGCGGCAGGAACCAGACGATCCCTGTGACAAAGGCGACGCCGATCAACAGCAGCGTGTTGGCCAGATACATCGGGTTGCGGGTGATGCCGAAGGGGCCTGTGGTGACGAGGTGGTCGGGTACCGCGTTGGGGTTGAGCGTGGTCTTGGCTCGCATCATGGTGCGGATGGCGGTGAACCAGAGTGCGGCGACGCCGAACAGCGCCACCCAGCCGGCGGCGAACAGCAGGTCGCCCAGAAGGTCGCCGATCCAGGGCAGGGGATAGAGCATGCCGAGGATGATGCTGATGGCGATCGCCGCGGTGTAGATCACCGGCGGCCATGGGACCCCGGGCTTCGGCTGGGTTTCGCTCATTGCGTTCCTCCCTCGTCCATCTTGTCTTCGGTCTGGGCCGTGCAACTGGCGGCCAGATCGCCCAGATGCGCCCGGAATTCCGCACTCTGGTCGTTGTTCTCGAGCCGATCAAGCGTGGCCTCGCCCTCGATCGTCGTCAGCATGCAACTGCAATAGCTCGAACAGAAGGTTGCGTTGCGCGTCTGCTCGCACGAACGCTGGCAGGTTTTCAGGAAATTGACCTGTGGGGTTTCGACCTGGGCCGGCATGATTTGCGAAAACAGCCAGACGCAGCCGATCAGCAGCGGCTGGTGAATGAGGTAGAAAGCGAGGCTGTGGCGGCCGATGAAGAGCAGCGGATTGGCCCAGCGGCCGGGCACCAGGCTTGCCAGCCGCGCTCTTACACCCGACGCGGAAGCGAGTTTCGCCACCCCGATGCCGACAAGCACCGCGCCGAACCATGGAAACAGCGGCACATAGTCGTTGGAGCGCGGATTGATCGCCGACAGGCCGATCCACCACAGCCAGGGGTGATCCAGGGCCTCGAAGCGCAAATAAATGGGCGCCGCGATGACCAGCGCGGCAACGACAAGCGTCAGCAGGGCCGGCAGTCTCAGGAAGGCGAGGCCGAGCAGGCTGGCGAGCGCGATCTCGTGCAGGATGCCGAAGAAGATGAACCCATCCGGCGTCGCGATGCGGGTAACCACCGAAATGGCGATCGCCGCACCGGCAACCATGGCGAAACGCTTCCAAAAACCGTTCCAGCGGATCTGCTGGCCGTGAGCGAGGTAGAGGCTGACGCCGACCAGGAACAGGAAGGTCGAGGCGATGCAGCGTGCGTAGATCTTCCACCAGCCGAAGGCGGTGAGGCCGGGATCGGTGTAGCCGAAGAATTCCAGGTCCCAGGTGAAATGGTAGCTCGCCATGGCCAGCAGCGCGATGCCGCGCACGATGTCGATGGCGACGATGCGCTTGGATGGCTCCGGAACGGGTGCGGTCGGCGTGTCGATGGTCATGGTCTCGCGTTCTGATTCAGCCCCGCCTGAGGACTATCACGGTTGGGCGGGACAGAAGAAGGCCGGGACATCGGATCAAGCGACGCTTTGGGCCAGAGCTGGGAAGCCTTTGACCGGTTACGCTTTTTGCCGGTTATGCGTCGGTTTCCTCTTAATCGCCCGGGATTGAGCACGGCAGATTTGACCGGTGAGTCTGCTTTGGGGAAGCAATGTCCACCCATGTACGCCATCCGATCTGGCTCCCGGCCCTCAAGGCCGCGGATGCGCGCACCTTCGCCTCGCTCTATGCAGTCGAATCCTTCGCCCGCGCCACGGTGTCGAGCGTCATCCCGATCCAGGCCTACGAAATCCTCCACAACGAGCAGATCGTCTCGATCCTCTACACGATCGTGGCGCTGCTCGGCCTGTCGGTGACCTTGTTCATGCCGATGCTGATCCGCCGCTTTGCCCGGCGCTGGGTCTACACGGCAGGCGCCTGCCTGCTCGCCATCGGCTCGCTGTTCTTCGTCACCCACACGCTGGCCGGGCAGTTGGCCGGCATGCTGTGCCGGGTCATGGGCGCCAGTGCGCTGTCGATCACGCTCAACCTCTACATCATGGACCACATCCGCAAGACCGACTTCATGCAGGCCGAATCGCTGCGCATGGCGTGGTCGATGTTCGCGTGGACCGGTGGGCCGACGCTCGGCATCTTCCTCTACACGCGCTTCGGCATCTATGCCGCGCATGGTGCGGTGGCGGTGTTCGCGTTTGCCCTGCTGGCGCTGTTCTGGACCTATCGGCTGGGCGACAACCAGTCGATCCGGCCAGGCAAGACCCGGCCGGCCAATCCGCTCGCCAATATCGGCCGCTTCATCGCGCAGCCGAGGCTGAGGCTCGCCTGGCTGATCGCCTTCGGCCGCTCCTGCTTCTGGACGACCTTCTTCGTCTATGGCCCGCTGTTCATGGTGATCACGGGCGAGGGCAAGCTGGCAGGCGGCCTGCTGGTTTCGGCCGGCAATGCGCTGCTGTTCATGGCGATCTTCTGGGGCAAGGCTGGAAAACGCTTTGGCGGCAGGCGCACCATGACATTCGCCTATTTCGCCATGTCGGCGATGCTTCTGGCGGCGGGCACGGTGGGCGAAACCGTGCCGCTGCTCACCGGTGCCTTCCTGCTGTGCGGCGCGTTCTTCACCATTGCGCTCGACGCGCTGGGCTCGACCGCCTTCATGCGCTCGGTGCGATCTTATGAGCGGGCGCAGATGGCAGCGGTCTACCGCACCTATCTCGATTTTTCCGAGCTGACGCCGCCGCTGGTCTATTCCGTGGTGTTGATCTTCTTCGGACTGGGCTCGGTGTTCATCACGCTCAGCCTGCTTGCGGCGGTTTGCGGCTTCGTGACGTGGCGCTATCTGCCGAAGTCTTTGTGAAGGATCACGGCGCAAGCGCCGCGTGCCGCTCGCGCACCCAGTTGTGGAAGCGGTGCAGGTCATATTCCTCGGGCATCAGCACGCCGGCTTGGTGGCGCATCGAGCGCAGGCCCCTCTGGTTGACCTCGCAGATCGCCGCATCCTCTTCCAGCACCTGTGTGCCGAAGGCGACGATGTTGTCGATGTCGGTCGTGGCCAGCGCCTCGGGCGCGAACAGCCATTCGGCGACAAGCTCCGTCTGTTCGGGGCCGAGCGGCACCAGGCGAACGGTCCTGACATAATCGACATGACCGACGATGAACATCGAGGGCAGGCTGGTGACGTAGGTCTGGCCGGCGGCACGTTCGGCCGGTGTCAGGCCTAAGAAGACCGGCCCGTGCGTCTGGCCATCGCGTGACCATGTTTCGGCGCCGGCGCGCAGGCCGCCGGAAAACTCCGGCGCGTCATTGTCGGCGTGGCGGGTCCATTCGGGATCGTCGTGCCGGCTCATCAGGCCGCGGCCATAGATCGGCACCAGCCGCGACAGGTCCTTGTGGACGCCCGGACAATGCAGGCACTCGTTGAAGTTTTCCCAAAAGATCTTCCAGTTGCAGTTCATCACCTTGCGCAGCACATGGCCTGAGACCAGTGTTTCCAGCGGCCAGTTGCCGAGATTACCGGAGGCGGGGTCGAAGGATTCCTGCGCCGAGCCGGCCGCGTCCTCCTGCAGATTGACGAAGACGAAGCCGCGCCACACCGACAGCGCGACGCGATAGAGCGGGTGGTCGGCCTTGTCGAAGCCGTCCGGCAGCGATTTCGACGGCACGCGCACAAGGTCACCACGCAGCGAATAGGACCAGGCGTGGTAGGGACACGTGATCAGCCGCGCCTTCAGCCGGCCTTCGCTTTCCTGGCACAGCTGCGAGCCGCGATGGCGGCAGGTGTTGTGGAAGGCGCGCAGCGCGCCGGTGTCGTCGCGCAGCACGATGATGTCCTGCGTGCCGATGCGGAACCGGCGGAACGCCAGCGGCTGGGCCAGATCGGCCTCGCGACAGACGAGCAGCCAGTTTTTGTACCAGATGGCATCAAGGTCGCGTTGATAGGCTGCCGCATCCCAATAGGCCGATGAGGGCAGCGTCGGTTCGGCCCGGGTCAGGCCGTTATAGGGATCGCGCTCGCTGGCAATGGGCTGCATGGCTGGCTTCCTGTGAAGGCTCCAGCCGACACCCGGCCAGGAGAATTGTCAATTGTCGTGCCTGGAGACGGCATGGCGCAATCGCGCTGTTTGCCGGCGGAATTTGGTTTGCCGCGTGTCGTGATTTTCCCTATAGTCATACAGTCGTCGGTTCCGTTTTGGAGCCAAGAGGGAATGCGGTGCGGGCTCGTTTGTTGCCCAATGCCGTGGCTGCCCCCGCAACTGTGTGCGGTAGTCCTCTCCATATGCCACTGAAGATCTCGTCTTCGGGAAGGTGGAGAAGGGCGCTGATCCGCGAGCCAGGAGACCTGCCGACGACGGCAAAACTGACAGGCCCTCGGGTGGAGGGTGAAAGGACAAGATATGACTACCGCTTCCGTCTCCCTCGGCGCCTCCGTCTCCTCGCAGTCGCGCTTCATGCAGCTCGCTCTTGCTGCGTTTCTCGGCATTTTCGTGATGGGCTTTGTCGGCTTTTCGCATATCGATGCGATCCACAATGCGGCTCACGACTATCGCCATTCGATGGCGTTTCCCTGCCACTGACGAGGATCTGACATCATGAACCTGTTTCGCAACGTCGTGTTCATCGCGGCGATCGCAGGGCTCGTGGCTGGCGTCGTCCTCGCCTGCATGCAGGCCTATGCCACCGTGCCGCTGATCCTGAAGGCGGAAGTCTACGAACAGGCCGGCGGTGGCCACAAGCACGACCATGCCGCGGCACCGGCCGCAACGGATACCACTGCCATGAGCACGGCCGCCCCGGCGGGGAATGCCATGAGCACTGCGGCGCCGGCCCCGGCCGAAGCGACTGCTCCGGCGGAAGACGAGGGTTGGGCGCCGGCCGACGGTTTCGAGCGTTTCGCCTTCAGCGTGCTTGCCAATATCGTCACCGGCATCGGCTTTGCGCTGATCCTGGTCGCTGTTTCGGAATTCGCTGGTGGCATCGGCACCTGGCGCCAGGGCGTGTTCTGGGGCCTGGCCGGCTTCGCCGTATTCACGCTGGCGCCTGGTCTCGGCCTGCCGCCGGAACTGCCGGCCATGCCTGCGGCCGATCTGACCGAACGCCAGATCTGGTGGTGGGCAACGGTGGCGGCGACCGCAGCCGGGCTCGGCCTGATCGCGTTCCGCAAGTCACTGCCGCTGGCGATCCTTGGTGTGGCGCTGATCGTCGCTCCGCACATCGTCGGCGCGCCGCAGCCCGACAGCTTCGAAACGCCGATCCCGGAAGGCCTGCACCACCAGTTCGTGGTGGCGGTGACGGTGACCAATCTGGTGTTCTGGCTGGTGCTTGGCGCCGTCGTCGGCGTGGTGCGCGGACGCTTCACCGGCACCGCGACCAGCCTGCGCGACAGCTTTGCCTGATCGAAGCTCGCTGACCTTCATCATCGGCGGTGCGCGCTCCGGCAAGAGCGCGCACGCCGAAGCCCTGGCGACGGCGTTGCCGTCACCATGGGCCTATATCGCCACGGCTGAAGCCTATGACGACGAGATGCGCGAGCGCATCGCACTGCATCGCTCGCGGCGCGGCGAGGGCTGGATAACCGTCGACGCACCGCTCGATCTTGCCGGCGCGCTTACGGCTCTGCCTGACAACCAGCCGGTGCTTGTCGACTGCCTGACGCTGTGGCTGACCAATCACATGCTGGCCGATCACGATCTCGAGCTGGAATGCCGGCGGCTGACGGATGTGCTGTCGCGGCCGCGCGGGCCCTGGTTCGTGGTTTCCAACGAAGTCGGGCAAGGTATCGTGCCGGACAATGCCCTGGCGCGCCGATTTCGTGATGACGCCGGACGGCTCAACCAGCAGGTCGCGTCGATTGCCGACACCGTGCTGCTGATGGTGGCGGGGCTGCCGCTCAAGGTGAAATGAGATGACCGACATCGATGATAAGGACGAAGAGCGCCACCGCGCCAAGATGGCCAAGCGCAAGGCGGTGCAGGATGCCGAGGTGGCGAGCAAGACGGTCGAGAAGGGGCTGCTGATCGTCAACACCGGCCCGGGCAAGGGCAAGACGACGGCCGCCTTCGGCCTGGCGCTGCGGATGCTCGGCTATGGCAAACGCGTCGGCGTCGTGCAGTTCATCAAGGGCAAGTGGCACACCGGCGAGAAGGACGCCTTCGCCGCCTTCGGCGATCGCGTCATCTGGCACGCGATGGGCGAGGGTTTTACCTGGGAAACGCAGGATCTGAAGCGCGACATCGCGGCCGCGGAAGCTGCCTGGGCCAAGGCGCTGGAGCTGATCGCCGATCCGTCGATCAGCCTTGTCGTGCTCGACGAACTCAACATCGCGCTGCGCTACGACTATCTCGATCTCGACAAGGTGGTTGCGGCGCTGAAAGCGCGGCGCGAAGGCCTGCATGTTGTCGTTACCGGTCGTAACGCCAAGCCGGCGCTGGTCGAGGCGGCTGATCTGGTCACCGAGATGGGCGTGACCAAACACCATTTTTCGGCAGGCGTGAAAGCGCAGCAGGGGATCGAGTTCTAGAACACCAGAACCGCGATCATCGAAACCAACCCGAACAGCGCGATCAGCAGATAATCGGCGACACGATAAAGTTTCAGCGCCCGCCTGATGTCGCCGCTGTCGACGTCGCGGCGGCCGCCTTCGCCCATGAAGACGTCGTCGACCACGATGCCGCCATAGCTGCGTGGCCCGGCCAGCGCCAGACCAAGCGCGCCGGCCATGGCGGCTTCCGGCCAGCCGGCATTGGGGGAGCGGTGCTTTCTCGCATCGCGCCCCACCGCTTGCCGGGCACTGCGAGGGTCGGCATCCCTGACCAGGAAAGCCGCCAGCACGATCAGCAGCGCCGTCAGCCGCGATGCCGGCAGGTTGATCCAGTCGTCGAAGCGCGCCGCCGCCCAGCCGAAGGCCTCGTGGCGCGGGGTGCGGTGGCCGATCATCGAATCGGCGGTGTTGGCGGCCTTGTAGGCGGCGCCACCGGCCAGCCCACCGACGCCAGTCCAGAAGGCGGGGGCGACGATGCCGTCGGAAAAATTCTCGGCCAGGCTTTCGATTGCCGCACGGCAGACGGCGGCGCGGTCTAACGCTTCGGGATCGCGGCCGACGATGCGCGAGACGGCGACACGGCCCATGGCGAGGCCACCCGAGTCCAGCGCGTCGGCAACAGCCTCGACATGGTCGTAGAGGCTCTTCTGCGACAGAAGCGATGTCGCCAGAAGGGCGGCGATGAACAGCCCGAACGGAACGAACCAGAGCAGGACAAGCTGCACGCTAAGGCCAATCACCGCCGGCACCAGCACGATGACCAGCAGCGCCTGGACACCGCGTTGGCGACGAAGCGCGTCGGGATCAGTGGCGCGGTTGAGCCTGCGATCGAGAAAGGATATCAGCCTGCCGAACCACGTCACCGGATGGCCGATGGCGCGGAACAGCCAGTCCGGGTAACCGAGGGCGAATTCGACGGCCAATGACAGGAAAGCGATCAGGATTGACATGAAGCTTCTTGATGGAGCGGTGGACCATGGTGGAAGTCTTGGCCGGGCGAGGGTGCTTTTCCCCAACGCCGTGCAGCCTTTCGTCGACCTCTCGACTGGTATCAATCCGCACTCCTATCCGCTTTTCGAGCTTCCCGCCACCTCGCTGTCGCGATTGCCGGAAGCCGCGCGCGGGCGCGAGCTGACGGAAATCGCGGCCAGCACCTATGGCGCGCCGTCGCCGGCCAATGTCGTCGCGGCGCCCGGCACGCAGATCCTGCTGCCGCGCGTGGCTTCGCTGGTCAGGCCCGGCAAGGCATTGGTGCTGGGGCCGACCTATGCCGAACATGCGCGTACAGCGGCGATTGCCGGGCATCAGGTGAGCGAAGTCAGCGATTTTGCGGCACTGGCGGACGCCGACCTCGCCATCATCGTCAACCCCAACAATCCGGACGGTCGCGTCATCGAGCGCGACCGGTTGCTGGCGCTTGCCGCCGGGCTGCGCGCCAAAGGCGGGCTGCTGGTCGTCGACGAGGCCTTCATGGATGTCGGCCCGCGCCAGCACAGCCTCGCCGGCGATGTTGGGCAGGGCGGCATCGTCGTGCTGCGCTCGTTCGGCAAGTTTTTTGGGTTGGCCGGCCTGCGGCTTGGGTTCGCGCTGTCCGATGCTGCAACGGTCGGCCGGCTGGAAACGCAGTTCGGACCCTGGGCTGTCGCCGGTCCGGCGCTGGAGTATGGCATTCGCGCGCTTGCCGATATTGGCTGGCAGGACGCAATGCGGGCATCCCTTGCCGAGGCAGCGGCGCGGCTCGACGGGCTGTTCGGCCGTTTCGGCGTGGCTGTCGCGGGCGGCACCACACTCTTCCGCTATCTCAGCCTGCCCGATGCAGCCGGCCTGTTTTCTGCGCTTGGAGAGCGCGGCGTGCTGTTTAGGCATTTCTCCGACCGGCCGCATGTCTTGCGTGCCGGTCTGCCGGGGAGTCAGGAGGAATGGCGGCGGCTCGAATCCGCCCTTGCCGAATGGGCGACGCGGCGCGAGGATCGATCGAAGGGTTTTGAACGATGATCCATGTCTGCTCGCTGGCGAAGATCGAGGAAACGGTGGCGAGGACCGGCGCCGACCGCATGCTGTCGCTGCTCTCCGTCGGAACCGATGTGACGCGGCCGGCCTCGATAGCGCGGGAAAACCACCTGCATCTGGTCATGCACGATATCGCGGTGGCGCAGGATGGCATGACCATGCCGGGCGAGGAGCATGTCCGCAACCTGCTCGACTTCGCCCGTCGCTGGGATCGGACAAAGCCGATGGTGGTGCATTGCTATGCCGGCATCAGCCGCTCGACTGCTTCCGCCTACATCATCGCCGCCGCACTGGCGCCGAAACGCGACGAGGCCGAGCTGGCTCGCACGTTGCGGGCGCTGTCGCCCTCGGCGACGCCCAATCCGCGGCTGATTGCCGTGGCTGACACGCTGCTTGACCGCAATGGCCGCATGATCGAGGCGATCCAGTCGATCGGGCGCGGCGCCGACGCGTTCGAAGGCACGCCGTTCGCGCTAAGGATCGACAGCTAGCTGCGCCCATATGTCGTTGTTGGATATTATCGAGTGCCTTCATTCGCCCAATCTTCGTGCCCGTGGCGTACCCGGACAATGAACACGTCGCCGTCGGCTTCGATCCGATAGACGACAAGATGGGCGGCTAAGGAAAGGCGAAATCCCATTACCCGTTGCCGGGTGACTTTCCAGCGCGCTTGACCGCCTCAGTAAAAAGCGCGTCCCTGGATCGATTGCCGATGCCGCTCTTCAATCCGTCATCGACAAAGCGCTGCATGGCAGCAATCTTGTCGTTGCGCTCCTGATCCCGACGGATCAAATCGCGGACATAGTCGCTCGCGTTGGCGTAGCGACCCGTTTCGGCTTGCGCCTCAACCCAATCCTTCATCGGGTCGGGCAATGATACGTTCATTGTTGCCATATCGGCCTCCATATCCCGTCCAGTACGATCTATTTTGGCAAAGTTTGTCAAAATCTCATATGCGGGAGTCTTTTGTTTGCGAAGGCGCGATTGTGGCTATGCCGCTACTTCAACCAGTCGGCGAGCTTCGCCTTGCGCACGTCCCTGAGCAGGCTGATGAAACCATCGGCCTGATATTCCGCGGTCAGCCTGCCTTTTTCGGCTGTCGCGATGCTGGCGTCGCCGACCACGCCGTTGGGGTTGAGATCGCTGGCGATCCAGGCGAAGGCGTGGGTGCCGGTGTGGCGCAGCAGCGAAAATTCCTTCTCGGCCTTGGCGACGTTGGAAACGAAATTGTCGGCCTTGCCCATGTCGACCAGGTCCGGCCGGAAATGCAGCATCAGCGATGTCTCGACATCACCGCCATGGATGCCGTGACGATCCTCGAGTTCGGTGTACATGCCGGCCGGGCGGCCAAAGCGCTGCCAGCTGGTCTTCACCGCCAGCATCTTTTCGCGCACGCGTAGTTCGCGCGTGATGATGCCCATGATCTCTTCATTGCCGCCGTGCGAGTTGACGACGACCAGCTTGCGCACGCCGGCGCGCGCGATCGACAGGCCAAGCTCGGTCCAGGCCTCGATCAGCGTCGTTGCCGGCAAGGTGAGGGTGCCCGGCGCGTGCAGATGCTCATTTGACTTGCCGACCGCCTGGACGGGCAGGATGCGGATGTCGAGATCGTCGGGCAGGCGCGAAATGACCGTGTCGAGCATGCCGTTCATGATCGAGGTGTCGGTCGACACCGGCAGATGCGGCCCATGCTGCTCGATCGCCGCCACCGGCAGAACCGCGATCGTCGCCTCCGGATCGATCGAGGCATATTCGGTTGTCCGGTAGTCGCCCCACCAGACGCGTCTTTTGGCTGCGGTCATGTCATGCCTCTTCGATGATCGGTGAGACCTAGCGCGGGAAGGGCCTGCTGTCGATCACCCGGCCGCGATGGCCTCGACCTCGACCTTGAATTCGGGTCGGGCAAAACCGCTGACGATCATCAGCGTCGAGGCCGGCGCAGGGCTGGAAAACAGCCGGTCGCGGACGTCCATATAGGGGCGCAGATGCGCGCGGTCGGTGACATAGGCGTTGATGCGAACGATGTCCTGGAGTGCCAGTCCGGCCTCTGCGAGGATCGCCTCGATGTTGCGGAAGCAGAGTTCGGCCTGGGCGCCGGCGTCCTCGGGAATCTGGTCGTCCGCCGTGATCGCCACCTGGCCCGAGCACAGCACCAGCCGCTTGCCTGGCGGCACCTCGACGCCGTGGCTGTAGCGGGCAAAAGGCGGCTTGATCGACTTCGGGGTGAGGAATCTGAACATGGCAATCTCCTGGATATCGCCAGCCTAAGGCGGGATGCGTTACAGCTTCAAGATGGCGGTGCATGTTGCCCGTGCGATTGTGGACAGGCGTTCAAAAAATAGGCACGATGCCTCCGGTGCAGCACGACCTTTCCGGCTTTCGCAGATGGCTGTGGTGCAGGCGGGCGGGTCCCGGCGCGAGACGCCGGTGGCATGTGTCTTGCTTCTTGGATCTTTGGTGTCGAGCCTGGCGCGTGGCGCCGGAGCAAACAGAGGGTGGTTGTCGATGTACGCAAAACAGAAGATCTCGGTCGCGGTGGTGGCCTTGCTTGCCGCCAGCACGCTGGGTGCGGTGGCGAATGAAAAGGTGACCTTCGGCACCAACTGGTTGGCCGAGCCGGAACATGGCGGCTACTACCAGGCCGTGGCGGACGGCACCTACGCCGCCTGCGGTCTCGACGTCACCATCATGCAGGGCGGCCCGCAGGTCAGCGGCCGGCCGATGCTTTTGGCCGGCAAGATCGATTTCTACATGGGCGGCAATCTGCTGTCGGCCTTCGACGCCGTCCAGCAAGGCATTCCGATGCGCGTCGTGGCCGCCGATTTCCAGAAGGACCCGCAGGTCATCATGTCCCACCCCGGCGAGGGGCTGGACAAATGGGAGGATCTGAAGAACGCCGACCAGTACATACTGGGCGACGAAGGCGTGCAGACCTTCTTCCAGTGGATGGTCACGGCGCTCGGCTTCGACGCCGCCAAGCGCGCGCCTTACACCTACAACACCGCTCCGTTCCTCGCCAACAAGAAGTCGATCCAGCAGGGTTACGTCACCTCGGAGCCGTTCGCGGTCAAGAAGGAAGGCGGCTTCGTGCCGAACCAGTTCCTGCTCGCTGACTATGGCTGGGATACGTATTCGACGACGATCGAGGTGATGCAGGACACGATCGACAAGAAGCCGGAGGTTGTCCAGTGCTTCGTCGATGGCTCGGCCAAGGGCTGGTACAAATACCTCTACGGCGACAACAAAGCCGCGAACGACATGATCAAGAAAGACAATCCTGACATGACGGACGACCAGATCGCCTTCTCCATCGACCAGATGAAGAAGTTCGGCCTTGCCGATTCCGGCGACACCGAGAAGCTCGGCATCGGCGCCATGACCGATGCGCGGATCAAGAGCTTCTACGACAAGATGGTCAAGGCCAAGGTCACGCCTGAAGGCATCGACATCACGAAGGCCTACACGCTGGCCTTCGTCAACAAGGGCGTCGGGCTCGACCTGAAGAAATAGGCCAGCCTGGGCATGATAGGGGAAAAAGTGGCGCGAGCGCCGGCATCGGACGTCGCTCCGACCTTGCTGGCGCTGCGCGGCGTCGGCAAGGTGTTTTCCAACGGCGTGACGGCGCTGAGCGCTGTCGACCTGACCATCCGGGAAGGCGATTTCCTCAGCCTGCTCGGGCCGTCCGGCTGCGGCAAGTCGACGGCGCTGCGGCTGATCGCCGGCCTGTCGACGCCGACCTCCGGCGTGCTAGACTGGCGCGGCGGCGGCTCGCTCGACCGCGCCAATATCGGCTTCGTCTTCCAGGAGCCGACGCTGCTGCCCTGGGCCAGCGTCTTCGACAATGTCTGGCTGCCGCTCAGGCTAAAAGGCATTTCCCGCGCCAAGGCGGCGCCGGCGATCACCGAGATGCTGGCGCGGGTGCACCTGACCGGCTTCGAGGACGCGGTGCCGCGCGAACTGTCGGGCGGCATGAAGATGCGCGTGTCGATCGCGCGCGCCATGGTGACCAAGCCGCGCGTGCTGTTGATGGACGAGCCGTTCGCCGCACTGGATGAGATCACGCGCTTCAAACTCAACAACGATCTCCTGGAGCTATGGCAGGACGAACGCTTCACCGTCGTTTTCGTCACCCACAGCGTCTTTGAAAGCGTGTTTTTGTCGAATCGCGTCGTCGTCATGGCGGCGCGGCCGGGCAGGGTGTTCGACGAACTTGCCATCGAGGCCTCCTATCCGCGCGACGAGGTGTTTCGCACCTCGCCGGACTATGCGGCGCTTTGCCGACAGGCCTCGGACGTGTTGGTCACTGCCATCAATTCAACAGCAGGCGCGCATCATGACGGTCATTGACGAGCAGGTGCTCCAACTCGATCCCGAGGAAGCGCGCCGCGTGCGCCAAGAGCAGTTTGAACGCATCGGCCGCTGGGTTCTGCCGCTGGCGATCATGATCCTGGCGATCTGCCTGTGGGACCGCATCTGTGTCTGGAACGAGATCCCGCAATACATCCTGCCGCGCCCCGGCGTGGTGTTGCAGACACTCTTCAACGACGCTGGCCTGCTGTTCTCCTCGCTGCTGGTCACCTTGCGCATCACCTTCCTCAGCCTGGCTTTGGCTGTCATCGGCGGCGTCGGCCTGTCAGTGCTGTTCACGCAGTCGAAATGGGTGGAGATGTCGTTCTTCCCGTTCGCCATCGTGCTGCAGGTGACGCCGATCGTGGCGATCTTTCCGCTGATCAACATCTATGTGAACAACCAGACGACCAAGCTTCTGCTGTGCGCCTGGATCGTCGCCTTCTTCCCGATCCTGTCCAACACCACGCTCGGCCTCAACTCCGTCGACCGCAATCTGCGCGACCTGTTCAAGCTCAATGGCGCGACGCGCTGGCAGCAACTTCGCTATCTCAGACTGCCGGCGGCGATGCCGTATTTCCTCGGCGGGTTGAAGATCGCAGGCGGCCTGTCGCTGATCGGCGCCGTGGTGGCGGAGTTCGTCGCCGGCACCACCGGCCAGTCGTCGGGGCTCGCCTCGCGGATCATCGAGGCCGGCTACCGGCTCAACGCGCCACGGCTGTTCGCGGCGCTGTTCCTGATCTCGCTGACCGGCATCCTGATCTTCCTCGTGCTGTCGCTGATTTCGCATCTCATTTTGCGGCGCTGGCACGAAAGCGCGCTGAAGCAGGAGCGGTAGTGCCTTGATTCCAGACTCAGCTTCATACCGGCTCGCCAATGCCCGTGTTCACGCATCGCTGACGCCGGGGCTTGCCGCCGCCTATGACGGGGACGGCTTTGCGCTGGTCGACATCACTGTCGCCGATGGCAAGATCGCGGGCATTGCAGCGCATGATCGGGCAGCGGCGCCAGCCGACGCGATCGACCTTGCCGGCCGCATCATCCTGCCCTGTTTCGTCGACTGCCACACGCATATCGACAAGGGCCATATCTGGCCGCGAAAGCCCAATCCCGACGGCACCTTCATGGGTGCGCTCAATGCCGCCGGCGCCGACCGCGTCGCGCGCTGGAGCGCCGAGGACCTCGCCAAGCGCATGGATTTCTCGCTGCGCTCCGCCTACGCGCATGGCACCAGGGCGCTGCGCACCCATCTCGACAGCGTCGCGCCGCAGGAGGAGATCTCCTGGCCGGTGTTCGAGACGATGCGCGAGACCTGGCGCGGTCGCATCGAATTGCAGGGCGCCTGCCTGCTCGGCATCGAGGGCGTGCGCGACAAGGAATGGTTCGACAGCTTGGCGAAACGGGTTGCCGCCGCCAAGGGCGTGCTCGGTGTCGTCACCTATATGGTGCCGGATCTGGAAGAGCTGCTCGATCATGTCTTCGCGCAGGCGATCAAGCATGGGCTCGACCTCGATTTCCACGCGGACGAGACCGACGACGTCGCGGCGATCTCGCTGAAGAAGATCGCCGAGGCGGCACTTTGGAGCGGCTTCGAAGGCAAGATCCTCGTCGGCCATTGCTGCTCGCTGGCGCGCCAGCCCGATCTTGAGGTGCTGGACACGCTGGACAAGGTGGCGAAGGCGGGGCTGGCGGTGGTGTCGCTGCCGATGTGCAATCTCTATCTGCAGGATCGGCGCGGGGACCAGACCACGCCGCGCTGGCGTGGCGTGACGCTGCTGCATGAGATGAAGGCGAGGGGCATTCCGGTCGCCGTCGCTTCCGACAACACGCGCGATCCCTTCTATGCCTATGGCGATCTCGACATGCTGGAGGTGTACCGCATGGCGACGCGCATCCTGCATTTCGATCATCCGGTCGCCGACTGGCCGCAAGCGGTCACCGCGACCCCGGCCAAGGTGATGCGGCTCGATGGTTTCGGCACGCTTGCCGCCGGCGGCGACGCCGACTTCATCCTGTTTAAAGGTCGAAGCTGGACCGAATTGCTGTCGCGGCCCGAATCGGATCGCATCGTCGTGCGCGCCGGCCGCGCGATCGAGCGGCAATTGCCCGATTATGCCGAGCTCGACGAACTGATGGTGGAATGATGGATGTTTCGGCGCTCAAACGTGATCTCGACGGGCTGAAACTCGACGACAATCCGGCCATCGTCCAGCAGAAGAGCCGGGATTTCTACTGGTACAGCCCGGTGCTGAAACAGCAACTCGACCATGTTACCGGCGACCTGATTGTGACGCCGAAGACCGAGGCCGAACTGATCCGAGTGCTTGCCGCTTGTCATCGGCATGGCGTGCCGGTGACTCCGCGCGGCAGCGGTACGGGCAATTATGGGCAGGCAATGCCATTGTCGGGCGGTGTCGTGCTCAACCTTGCCGAGATGAACGAGATCAAGTCGATCGCGCCGGGGCGCGTGGTCACCGGGCCGGGCGCGGTGCTGGCCGATATAGACAAGGCGACGCGGGCGCATTCCGGGCAGGAGCTGCGGCTATCGCCCTCCACCTACAACACTGCCTCGATCGGCGGCTTCATCGCCGGCGGCTCGGGCGGTGTCGGCTCGATCAATTTTGGCGGCTTGCGCGATTTCGGCAATGTGCTGCGGCTGCGCGTCGTGACCATGGAGGCCGAGCCGAAGGCGCTCGAACTCACCGGCGAGGATTTGCACAAGGTCACCCACGCCTACGGCACCAACGGCATCATCACCGAAGTCGAGATGCCGCTGACCGCGGCCTATGAGTGGGTCGACGTCATTGTCGGCTTCGATGCCTTCATGGATGCGGCGCGCTATGGCAATAAGCTGGCATGCCAGGACGGTATCCTGACCAAGCTGATCACGCCGATCGCGGCACCCGTGCCGCAGCTTTACTTCAAGCGGCACCAGAAATTTTTCAGGGAGGGGCAAAGCATCTGCGTCGTCATGGTGGCGCAGCATGGGCTGGATGCGTTCCTCGCCTTCACCCGGCGCGCCGGCGGCGAGGTGATCTTCAATGCCGCCACCGCGACGCCCGAGGAGAAAAAGGGCCTGCCGCCGGCCTATGAGCTGGCCTGGAACCACACGACGCTGAGAGCGCTACGCGTGGACCCTTCGGTCACATATTTACAGTCGCTCTACCCGTTTCCCAACCAGTTGGCGCTGGTCGAGAAGATGGATGCGATGTTTCCGGGCGAAGTGTTCTCGCATCTCGAATTCGTGCGGCTGGATGGCAACATCACCTGCTTTGGCCTGCCATTGGTGAAGTTCACCACCGAGGCGCGGCTCGACGAGATCGTGCGCCTGCATGAGGACAATGGCTGCCCGATCTTCAACCCGCACCGCTATACGCTGGAGGAGGGCGGCATGAAGCAGACGGATGCCGTGCAACTCGCCTTCAAGCGCGAGACGGACCCGCAGGGCCTGCTCAACCCCGGCAAGATGATCGCCTGGGAAAACCCGGACTATGACTATCGTTCGGGCCGGACTTTTCTGTTCAAGGGACTGCAAAAGGCAGGCTGATGAACATCCTCGTCCTCTACGCCCATCCGGTCGAGACCAGCTTCAATGCCGGCCTGCACCGGTTGATCGTCGAGCGGCTGACGGCGGCGGGGCATGCGGTCGATGACTGCGATCTCTATGCCGAGGATTTCGATCCGCGGCTGACGCGCCAAGAGAGGCTGGACTATCACAACCCGCGCGGCTCCGGGGATCCAGCAGCACCTTATGTCGATCGCCTGTTGCGGGCCGATGCGCTGGTGCTTTCCTATCCGGTCTGGAACTACGGTTTCCCGGCAATCCTGAAAGGCTTTTTCGACCGTGTCTTGCTGCCCGGCGTGTCGTTCAGGCTGGTCGACGGCAAGGTGCAGCCATCGCTGCACAACATCCGCAAGGTCGCGGCGGTCACCACCTATGGCGGCAGCCGGTTCCGCGCCATTTTGATGGGCGATCCGCCGCGCAAACTGATCAAGCGCATGCTGCGCGCCACGGTAAAGCCGGGCGCACCTGTGACTTACCTCGCGCACTACGCAATGAATCTGTCGACCGACGAAACACGGAAGTCCTTCATGACGAAGGTTGCGGCGAGCATGGATGCGTTCTGATGCGGGTCCTCGTGGTCTATTGCCATCCGGTGCCGGAAAGTTTTTGTGCAAGCATTCGCGACACCGCCGTCGATGTGCTGAAGGCAAGGGGCTGGGAGGTGCGGCTGCTCGACCTCTATGCCGAGAAATTCGACCCGGTGATGGGCTGCGAGGAGCGGCGCACTTACAACAACCAGGCGCCGCAGGATCCGGCGCTGAAGCCGCATTTCGAACTGCTCGCCTGGGCGGAAGCGATCCTGTTCGTCTATCCGACCTGGTGGTACGGGCTGCCGGCGATGCTGAAAGGCTGGCTCGATCGGGTCTGGGCGACGGATGTTGCCTTCAAGCTGCCTGTGGGCAAGGGGCGGATCAAATCGCTGATGACGCATGTCACCAAGGTCGGCGTCATCACCACCTGCGGCGCGCCGACCTGGTGGAGCGTCGTCGTCGGACAACCGGGGCGCAAGACGTTGCTGCGCGGCATGCGGGCGCTGTGCGCGACGCGCTGCAAGACGTTCTTCCTGGCACATTATCTGATGGATGCCTCGACACCAAAGACGCGGGCGGCGTTTCTGGCGAAGGTGAGGGCGAAGCTGGAGCGGTTTTGAGGAATTAGCGTCCTTCTCCCCGTTTACGGGGAGAAGATGCCGGCAGGCAGATGAGGGGCAGCACGAACTTTCGAATGCTGGCGCCGCCCCTCATCCGCCCTTCGGGCACCTTCTCCCCGTAAACGGGGAGAAGGAAGAGGCGCTACATCCTTGTCCGTTCCGCCTTCGGATCATACATCGCCTTCAGCGACGCTTCCGCCGCGAAACGCTCGCCGGCGATCTCAATCTCGTAGGATGAGGCCAGCACATCCGCCTCGCTCTCGCCCTGGCACGGCACATAGCCCAGCCCAATCGCACCGCCGAGATGGTGGCCGTAATTGCCTGAGGTGATCGGGCCGACGATCTTGCCATCGCGCAGGATCGCCTCGTTGTGGAAGAGCAGGGGCTGCGGGTCTTTCAGCCGGAACTGGACCAGGCGGCGGTTCAATCCGGCTTCCTTCTTCTTCAGCACGGCATCGCGGCCGATAAAGTCGCCCTTGGCGGTTTTCACCGCGAAGCCGAGACCGGCTTCCAGCACATTGTCCTCGTCGGTGATGTCGTGGCCAAAATGCCGAAAGGCCTTTTCGATGCGGCAGGAATCGAGCGTATGCAGGCCGCAGAGTTTCAGGCCGACATCAGCACCCGCCTCGTCGATCGCCTCGAAGACATGGGCTGCCTGGTCGGTCGAGACATAGAGTTCCCAGCCGAGTTCGCCGACATAGGTGACGCGGTGAGCGCGGGCGAGGCCCATGCCGATCTCGATCTCCTGGAACGTGCCGAACGGGTTGTTCTCGTTGGAGAAATCGTTGGGGCTGACTTTCTGGATCAGCTTTCGCGCATCCGGGCCCATCAGACAGAGCACGCTTTCGGCCGCGGTCACGTCGGTGACGACGACGAACTCCTCGCCGACATGCCGGCGCAGCCAGGCGAGATCGCGCTGCAGCGTGGCACCCGGCACGACGAGGAAATATGCCGTATCCGACAGCCTCGAGACGGTGAGATCGCTCTCAATGCCGCCGCGCTGGTTGAGCATCTGCGTGTAGACGATCTTGCCCGGCGCCACGTCCATATCGTTGGCGCACAGTTGTTGCAGGAAGGCGCAGGCGTCGCGGCCCTCGACGCGGATCTTGCCGAACGAGGTCATGTCGAACAGGCCGACCCTGTTGCGGACCGCCAAATGTTCTTCGCGCTGGTTGTCGAACCAGTTCTGCCGCTTCCAGGAATAGCGGTATTCGCGCTCCTGTCCTTCGCGGGCGAACCAGTTGGCGCGCTCCCAGCCGGCGACCTCGCCAAACACCGCGCCGCGCGCCTTGAGGTGTTCATGCAGGGGCGAGCGGCGCACACCGCGCGATGTCGCCATCTGCCGATAAGGGAAATGGTCGGCATAGAGCAGGCCGAGCGTTTCGGAGACGCGCTCCTTGAGATAGCGGCGGTTCTTCTGGAACGGCTGGGCGCGGCGGATGTCGACTTCCCAGAGGTCGAACGGCGCTTCGCCGTCGTTGATCCATTGCGCCAGCGCCATGCCGGCGCCGCCGGAGGAGACGATGCCGATCGAATTGTAGCCGGTCGCCATCCAGTAGCCAGACAATTCCGGCGCCTCGCCGAGATAGTAGCGGTCGTCGGGCGTAAAACTTTCGGGACCGTTGAAGAAGGTGTGGATGCCGGCGGTGGCCAGCATCGGCATGCGGTTGACGCCCATTTCAAGGATCGGTTCGAAATGGTCCATATCCTCAGGCAATTGGTCGAAGCAGAAATCCTCGCGGATGCCGTCCATGCCCCAGGGTTTGGCCGCCGGCTCGAAGGCGCCGAGCATCATCTTGCCGGCATCTTCCTTGTAGTAGGCGCACTCGTCCGGCACGCGCAGCACCGGCAGGCGGCTGAGGCCGGGGATCGGCTCGGTGACGAGATAAAAATGCTCGCAGGCGTGCAGCGGGATGGTGACGCCGTTCTGGGCGCCCAGTTCGCGCGCCCACATGCCGGCGCAGTTGACGACAATGTCGGCTTCGATGGTGCCTTGTTCCTCGCCCTGTGCCCAGGACACGCCGGTGACGCGGCCGGCCTTGGTGTGAACCTTCGTCACCTTCACATTCTCGACGATGGTGGCGCCGCGCTGGCGCCCACCCTTGGCCAAAGCCATGGCGATGTTGGCGGGATCGCATTGGCCATCGAGCGGCAGGTGCACGGCGCCGACGACGTCGGAGACATTGAGATGCGGGTACATCTGCTTGACTTCGTTGGGTGAAATCTCGCGCACATCGACATCGAAGGCGCGGGCAAGCGACGCCTGCCGGTAGATCTCGTGCTTGCGCTCCTCGGTCAGCGCCACGGTGATCGAGCCGACCTGGCGCATGCCGGTGCCGACTTCGGTCTCGGCTTCCAGCTTGACGTAGAGGTCGGCCGAATATTTCGCCAGGCGCGTCATGTTCTGCGAGCCGCGCAACTGGCCGATCAGGCCGGCGGCGTGCCATGTCGTGCCCGATGTCAGCTGCTTGCGTTCCAGCAGCACGATGTCGGTCCAGCCGAGCTTGGCCAGATGGTAAGCGACCGAACAACCGGAAACGCCGCCGCCGATGATGACGGCCCTTGCTTTGGTGGGGATGGACTTGGTGGTCATGCGGCCTCACGGCGGTAGCTGGAAGCAAAACGGCGCAGCCGAAGTGCTGCTTCTTGCAGGATCGGCTCCGGCTGGCAGAGGCTGATGCGGATGTGGCCGGCGGCGGCCTCGCCGAAGCTGGAGCCCGGCATGACGCCGACATTCTCCTTGTCGAGGAAGGCGAAGGCGAATTTCTCGTCGTCGGGTTCGACCTCGGATATGTCGAGCATGACATACATGCCGCCTTCGGAGCCGCGCACACTGACGTCGTTCATGCCGCGCACGGCATCGAGGAAGACGGTGCGGCGCGCCGCGTAGCGCTCGGCGATGTCCTTCACGCCGTAATGGTTCTCCAGCGCCTCGGCGCAGGCGACCGAGATGAAGGCCGGCAGGCCGTAGGTAGTCACCAGGTTGAGGTTGATGAGCAGCGTGATCATCGCTTCAGGCCCGGTCAGCCAGCCCATGCGCCAGCCAGTCATGCCATGGCTCTTGGACATGGAATTGATGACCAACGTGCGCTCGGCCATGCCGGGCAGCGAGCGCGGCGAGACGTGCTCGCCACCGCCCAGCGTCCAGTAGACCTCGTCCGACAGCAGCCAGAGGTCATGCTCACGGCAGATTTCGGCCAGCTGTTCCAGCCGCTCACGCGAATAGACCGCACCGGTCGGGTTGTTCGGCGTGTTGATCAGGATGGCGCGTGTGTTGGGCTTGAGCGCAGCCCGGATCATGTCGGCGTGCGGCTGGAAACCATCCTCGGCCGGCGTCTCGACCACGGTGAAACTGGCACCGGCGGCGCTGAACGTGTTGGGGTAGGTGGCGTAGTAGGGGGCAACGACGATGGCGTGGTCGCCCTGGTCGAGCACGGCCTGCACAGCCGCGTAGAGGGCCGCCTGGCCGCCCGGCGTGGCGATCACCTGGTCGGGCGTCGTCTCGACGCCGGTGCAGGCGCTGGAGGCTGCTGCCATTGCTTGGCGCAGGCGCGGCAGGCCGGGCAGCGGTGTGTAATGATGATTGCTGCCGCGAACCGCGGCCACGCAGGCCTCGATCGTTTGGGAAGGTGTGTCGAAATCATGGTCGCCGACCGACAGCATGATGATGTTCTCGCCGGCTGCCTTGCGAGCCCAGGCGGCGGAATGGACTTCCCAGCCATCCTTGCCCGACGGGACAATGCCGGAAATGCGAGACGATGGTCTAGGCATGCAAAACTCCCGAAATTTCGTAACCATCCTGCTGCAGTCGATCGCGCAGCGCGGCAATGTGCGGCGGTCCGACTTCGCAGCAGCCGCCCACGATGTCGGCACCTGCCTCCACCCAGCCGATTGCCTGCTCGGCATAGGCGTCCGGGCTGAGGTCGTGACGGGCATGCAGCACGTCGACGGTACCGCCGTGCTTGAGCGCCTCCGTGGAGGTGAAGCCATTCGCATAGGCGCCGACCGGGCCGCCGAGATCGATCAGTTCAGGCAAGGCGGCGGCGATCGCTTCCGGCCGGCAGCAATTGAGCAGCCGCGCCGTTATAGGCAGGCCATCGAGCGCGCTGGCCGCGGCAGCTATTGTTTCGCCGCTGCGCAGCCGTGGCGCGCCGTGATCGGCGAGCGTCCACGACACCCAGACCGGCTTGCCGCTCTCAGAGGCTGCGGTGACGGCCGCCCGCGCTTCATCGGCCGACGCCATGGTCTCGCACAGGAAGAGATCGACACCGTCGGCCTGCTCGGCGACGATGCGGCGATAGATGTCGAGCGTCTCCTGGTAAGAGATGGTCAGCGCCGGGGCGTAGCTGCCGAAAAGCGGAGACAGGCAGCCGGCGATCGCTGCGTCGCCGGCCTCGTCGCGAGCCTGCCTGGCCAGTTCGATGCCACGTTTCTGCAGGGGCTTGAACAGGTCCTCGGCGCCCTCGCGCGCCAGGCGTTCGGGTGTCGCCGAATAGGTGTTGATGGTGATGACGCGGGCGCCGGCACGGATAAATTCGGCATGCAGGTCGCGCACCAGATCGGGCTCGTCGATCAGCACCCTGGCCGACCACAATGGCGTCGGCTCGGATTTGCTGCGACGGACCAGTTCCTGGCCCATACCACCGTCGGTGAGGATGACTTTCTTCATGCTCTCAGTCTTTCGTTCTTCGGATCCCACAAAGGTTCGTCGTTCTGCACGATCGCCTTGAAACGGTCGCCAAAGATTTCGACCTCGACTGATGTGCCGGGCTCGGTCAAATCGACGCGCAACATGCCGAGCGCGATCGACTTGTCGATGCGATGGCCCCAGCCGCCTGACGTGGTCTCGCCGACGATCTGGCCGCCATGCCACAGCGTCGACATGTAGGGTGCGTCGCAATCGCCGGGGTTTTCGACGACCAGGGTGACAAAGCGCTTCTTCACGCCTTGCTGCTTTTCGTTCTGCAGCGCGGCCTTACCACGGAAGTCGGGCTTTTCCCATTTGACGAAGCGCTCGAGCCCACCCTGCAGGATGGAATAGTCGGTCGAGAGATCGCCTTTCCAGGTGCGGTAACCCTTTTCGAGCCGCAGTGAATCCAGAGCGTACATGCCGAACGGCTTCAGGCCATGCTGTTGCCCTGCCGCGCAAACGGCATCGAAGATGGCGGCGGTGTCGTCGACCCTGGTGTGGATTTCCCAGCCGAGTTCGCCGGCGAAGGAAACACGCACGAGCTTGGCCCAGCGGCCGGCGATCTTCGTTTCCTGATGTGTCAGCCACGGCAAGGAGAGGTCGGCGTCGCAGACATCAGTGAGGATTTTTCGCGAATTGGGGCCGGCCAGGATCTGGGTGGAGAATTCCTCAGTCCGGTCGATCAGCTTGAACGATGCGCCCTTGGGCATACGCGATTTCAGCCACTCGAAATCGTGCCATTGCGCGACCGCGGCGGTGATCAGCGTCATCACATTCCCGTCGTGGCGCACGACGGACATTTCGGTGACGATGCGGCCCTTGTCGTCGGCGAAGTAGACGAGGCCGATGCGGCCGGGCTTCGGCACCAGTCCGGTGACCTGCAGGCTCAGCCATTCGGCGGCCCCGGGGCCTTCGAGGTTGAAGCGCGAGAAGCCGGGCAGGTCCAAAATGCCGGCGGCGTCACGCACGGCCAAGCATTCCTCGCGCACGCGATGCTGCCACGGTCCGTCGCGGCGGAAGGTCAGCGTGGCTTCCTCGGAGATGTCGTCGCCGTCCTTCGCGTACCAAGTGGCACGCTCCCAGCCATTATAGGCGTCGAAGCGCGCACCGAACGCCTTGATGCGGTCGTGGATCGGCGACAGCTTGCGGTCGCGCCCTTCCGGCCAGGCATGGCGCGGGAACTGGATGGCGTATTCATTGCCGTAGATTTCGAGACCCTTGGCGACGCAGTAGTCGGGTGCGGCGGCGAAAGAAGTGAAGCGGCGCGGATCGCAGGACCACATGTCCCACTCGGTCTGGCCCTGCGTCACCCATTCGGCGAGCACCTTGCCGGCGCCACCGCCCTGGGCGATGCCGAAGGTGAAGACGCAGGCCTCGAAGGCATTGGGCACGCCGGGCATCGGGCCGATCAGCGGATTGCCGTCCGGCGCATAGGGGATCGGACCGTTGATGACCTTGGACAGGCCGGCGGTGCCGAGGATCGGCACGCGGGCGACGGCGTCGGCCAGGTAATGTTCCAGCCGATCGAGATCGTCGGGGAAGAGCTGGAAGGAAAAATCCTCCGGCATCGGGTCGTTGTGGGTAGCCCAATGCGCGCGGCAATTGCGCTCATAGGGGCCGAGATTCATGCCGGCCTTTTCCTGGCGCAGGTAATAGGAGGTGTCGACATCGCGCAGCAGCGGCAGCTTCTTGCCCTGTTCCTTCGACCATACGGCGAGTTCGGGAATTTCCTCGAACAGGATGTATTGGTGGCTCATCACCATCATCGGCACCTCGCGGCCGAACATCTTGCCGACCTCGGCGGCGCGGTAACCGGCGGCGTTGACGACGATCTCACAGCGGATCTCGCCCTGCGGTGTGGCAACCACCCATTCGTCGTTTTCGCGGCGCACGCCGGTGACGGGGCAGAAGCGGATGATTTTGGCGCCCATGTCGCGTGCGCCCTTGGCCAGCGCCTGGGTCAACTGTGCCGGGTCGATGTCGCCGTCGCTGGGGTCGTAGAGCGCGCCCTTCAGATCATGCGTCTCTATGAAGGGGTAGCGGCGCTTGATCTCGTCGACGCCGACGACGTCGATGTCCATGCCCTGATAGCGGCCCATGCCCTTGGCGCGCTGGAATTCCTGCATGCGCTCCTTCGAATGAGCAAGCCGCAGCGAACCGGTGACGTGGTAGTTCATGGGGTAGTCGACTTCAGCGCCCAGCCCACGATAAAGCTCGGTCGAATAGCGCTGCATGTTCATCAGCGACCAGGACGAGGAGAAGGTCGGCACATTGCCTGCGGCATGCCAGGTCGAGCCTGATGTCAGCTCGTTCTTTTCCAGAAGCACGCAATCGGTCCAGCCCGCCCTGGCGAGATGATAGAGCGAGGAGGTGCCGACAACGCCACCTCCGATGATCACCACGCGCGCCGTGCTCGGCAAACCCGCCATGTTTGTCTCCCAGAATTTGACTCAATAAACCGGTGGCGAAACCACCCAGATGATGACCGCCGGCTCGGTGCCCGGATTGCGCCAGCGATAGGGCTTGCCTTCGAAGCGGAAGGAATCGCCTTCGCCGAGCCGGTGCCAGATACCAGCTATCTCGATCTCGAAAATACCCGAGGCGATATAGCCGGCTTCCTCGGTCGGCCGCAGCTGCTCGGTCTTCATCTCCGCGCCCGCCGCGAAGATTGAGCGCACCATCTCGAAGCTACCACCGAGATCGGGCGACAGAAGTTCTTCCACCAGGCCGGATTCGCTGGTGCCAAGCGTGCGGCGCCTGCCGGCCCGCACCACGACGCCGCGCTCGCTTTCGACCGGCACGTCATGGCTGAAGAACAGGCTGATCGGCACGCCGAACAGTTCGGCAAAGGCCCTGAGGTCGCTGAGCGATGGCGTCGACAGGCCGCGCTCGACCTGGCTGACCCAGCCGACCGAACGGCCGAGTTTCAGCGCGATCTCGGCGAGCGTCAGCCCGCGTGCCCGGCGCAGCGCCCTGATATCGCCGGCCAGCACGCGTTCGTCAGGTCCCTGCAATGTTCGTGCGGTAGTGGAGGGCAAAACGCGCTCTTCATGAAAATTTCAATCCGAATTTCATGAGAAATCAAGCTCATGAAAAAATCAAGCAGAATTTCACCGATGCTCAAGATTTACTTGCAGGATTTTGACGGTTCATGCAAAGGCTCCGCCGTGAGCGGCGAGTGGGGACGTCCGATCGATACAAAGGCTAAGGGACGGCCCATGTTGGAAAAGAAGGCTCGAATCGCCGATGAGGCCGAGATCGTCGATGAGGCGATCGTGTCGCGCCGTTCTGTGCGCGCGTTTCTGCCCGATATGATCGACGACGAGACGATCCGGGACATTCTGGCGGTTGCGGCACGCGCCCCGTCCGGCACCAACATGCAGCCGTGGCGGGTCTACGTTACCAAGGGCGAGACCAAGCAACAGATATCGGATGCTATCCTGAATTCCGGGATCCGCGCCGAAAAGGCCGATTGGGACGAGTACCGCTACTATCCGACTCAGTTCTTCGAGCCTTATCTGACACGGCGACGCGCCAATGGCTTCGGCCTGTATGGCGCGCTCGGCATCGGCCGCCGCGAGGTCGACAAGATGCGTGCCCAGCACGACCGCAACTTCGTCTTCTTCGATGCGCCTGTCGGCATGATCTTCACCATCGACCGCCGCCTCAACCAGGGCTCCTGGATCGACTACGGCATGTTCCTGCAGAACATCATGGTCGCGGCGCGGGGCAGGGGCCTGCACACCTGCCCGCAGGCCGCCTTCGCGCCCTATCACCGGCAGATCCGGCCGGTGCTCAACATTCCCGATGAGGAGATCGTCGTCTGCGGCATGGCGCTGGGCTACGAGGACACGTCCAAGCCGGAAAACGCCTTCCGCACCGACCGCGTGCCGCTGGAAGAGTGGGTGACGTTCAGCGAATAGAGCGGCCGCCGAAAGAGACTTGGCGGACCGTGCCGGCTATTCGGTATTCATCTGCATCCCATGGCCGCTGACATGGGCGCCGTCCTGCGGCGTCAGCTTCAGATAGGCAAGCAGCGCGCAGAGCGTGATGGCGCCTTCGATTGCGAACAGGATGCGGAAATCGTTGGTCACGGCAGGCCCGCCGCCAGCCAGGAACGACAGCATGGCAGCCGCCAGGCCAACGCTGATTGCCACCGCCAACTGCCAGAGGATGTAGTAGAGCGCGCTGAAGCGGGCGAGCTGTTCCGGCGCGATGTCGGAATAGGCGAGGTTTCCGGTCGAAGCCCATTGTATGGAACGGAAAACACCGAAAACGAAGATGTAGCCAAGCACGATCCAGACCGGCGTCGTCGCCTGCATCAAGGCGAAGCCGGCAACCATGGTGGCAATGACCGGCGTGTTGAAGACCAACACGCGGCGGAAACCGAACCGGTTGAGGACGCGTGGCATGAAGAACCGCATGATGACGGAGCCGAGCGCGGCAACGAAGGTCAGCGATCCCGCCTGCACAGCGCTCATGCCGAAACCGAGCTGGAACATCAGCGGCAGCAGGAAGGCGACGGAGCTCAGCCCGATCGTGTCCAGGCCGCCGCCGGTGAGGAACGAGATGCGAAAGGTGCGGATGCGCAGGAGCTTGAGGTCGAGCAGGGGGTTGGGCACGCGCAGGCAGTAGAGCGAGGCGATCGACAGGATGACGACCGCCAGCGCCAACTCACCGGCGATCATGCCGCCGACCGCGTCTTTGGCGGCAAGCGAGTCCATGCCGAAGACCAGCAGGATCATGCCGCTGCCGACCAGCAGGAAGCCTGGAAAATCGAAGCGCGTGCGCACGGGCTTGGTCACTGTCGGGAACAGCGATGCGGCAAGGATTGCTGCAGCCAGCGCGAATGGCACATTGATGAAAAAAATCCAGCGCCAGGAGATGTAGGTGGTCAGCGCGCCGCCGACGAGCGGTCCGACCAGCGGCCCGGTCTGGCTGGCCACCGAGATATACATGTTGACCTTGAGCGTCCGGCTGCGCGGAAAGCTGGACAATATGACGACCTGGCCAAGCGTGCCCATCAGCGCACCGCCGAAGCCTTGCAGAGCGCGGGCGCCGACAAGCATCCAGATGTTGTCGGACAGCCCGCACAGCGCCGATGAGCCGGCGAACACCAGCAAGGCAAAGCAGTAGACGTTGCGCAGGCCGAAGCGGTCGGCGGCCCAGCCGCCGAGTGGCATAGAGATGATCAGGCTGGCGACATAGACGGTGATCAACAGGCCGAGCTGGCTCGGCGGGCGGGCGAGGCTTTCCCCGATGCCGGGCAGCGCCGTCACCACGACGTTCTGGTCGAGGCTGGTCATGAACACGCCGCAAGCGACCGTCAGCGGCAGCAGGAGCAAGGCTCTGGCCGACACATCGGCGCGATCCGGGGCGCCGGCGGATAGTTCTGCGGTCATGGGGATGTTCGAACCAACGAATGTGCCGAGTCTGAGACGGGATTTTTATACCCCTTGGGCCGATCTGGCGGCCACGTTTTTCCACCATGGCCGCCCGCGGCGCGATTCTCTAGCGGCAGAACCCGGTCGGCATTGAGGCCAGAAGCAGCGGGGGCCGCAATCTGGCCGCAACGCTTATTGTACTTCGTAGCCGACTTCCTCGCTGGCATGGCAAAGCGCCTTCCAGAATGAGCGCGCGAAGGAGCGGAAGACGTAGATGTCGAACTGGTCGGCGCCGGTGCGCTGGATCTGGGCGAAGACATCGTGATGGGTGGTCGAGCGGCCGGCGCCGACCGGGAAGGCCGGCAGCGCGAAGTCGATGGCGAAGAATTTCGCCAGCACCCATTCGGCCTTCGGTCCGGCGATGCGGATGGCGGTGCGGCCATGCGACAGGTCGGTCACCGTACCGATGGCCGGAGTCACCATCTTGGCGAAGGAAGCGGCCAGCCCTTCGGCCTCATCGGCCACGGTGAATTTTCCCGGCGCGAAGCCGAACACCGATTTCACGCCGTCGCTAGAGCCCCCGCCGGCGCCGTCGGGCAGGGCAAGCCCGGTGACGGTGCGGATGGCAGCGATCAGCGTCTTCTCTTCGCCCGGCCACGCGGCGAGCTGCACGATCGAGCCCGGCCGCGTTTCGGTGAGGATGATCTCGACGCCATGCTCGAAATTGCCGTGCGAGCCGACATGAAACTCCGGCTCGAGGGGGATTGGCGCTCAACCATGCATGCGGGTCCCTTCCGGATCGTAGAAATGGTTGGAGACGATCTCGACCGGTCCGAAGCGGTTGCGCAAGGGATCGGAGACATGGGCGCGGGTGCCGTGCCTTGCCTTGCCGCCCTCGACCAGCGCCAGCGCGATATGCTTGCCGAGCGCCGGCGAATAGCAGCAGGCGGTGATGTGGCCGATCGAGCCGTGCGGATTGGCCTCGTCAAGCTCTTCGACAATGTGCGCGCCGCCATTGAGCGGCCGGTTGTCGAGCGCGATCAGGCCGACCAGTTCTAGCCGGTCGGACGCGATCAGGCCTTCGCGGTCCATCATCGCGGAGCCGATGAACGGCTTCTTCTTCGAGAGCATCCAGTCGAGATGCAGGTCGCGCGCCGTGGTGCGGCCGTCGATCTCGGCGCCGGTGACATGGCCCTTTTCGATGCGCATCGTGCCCAGCGCCTCGAGCCCGTAGGTTACCAGCCCGAACGGCTTGCCGGCCTCGACCAGAGCTTGCCAGACATGGGTACCATGGCCGGCGCCGGAATAGACTTCGAAGGCCATTTCACCGGAGAAGGACAGCCGGCAAATCATCACCGGCGCGCCGGCGATTTCGCCACGTACGATGCCCATGAAGGGCAAGGTGGCGTTGTCGACCGCGGTTCCGGTGACGCAGGCGGCGAGGATCTGCCTGGCCTTTGGCCCGCCGATCGCGGCACCCGCCCATTCGTCGGTCACCGAGGTGACGTGCACTTTCAGCTCCGGCCAGATCACGTCGAGGAAATATTCCAGATGCTGCATCACCTTGCCCGCATTGGCCGTGGTGGTGGTCATCAGGAAATCCTGTTCGCCGAGCCGCCAGGTGGTGCCGTCGTCAAAGGCAAGGCCGTCCTCGCGCAGCATCAGGCCGTAGCGCGCCTTGCCGACGGCGAGCGTCGAAAACATGTTGGTGTAGACGCGGTCGAGGAATACGGCGGCGTCAGGACCCTGTACGGCAATCTTGCCCAGCGTCGAGACATCGACGATGCCTGCGCTTTCGCGCGTCGCCTTGGCTTCGCGCACATAGGCCTGCTCGATGGTTTCGCCTGAAAGACCGTAGATCATCGGCCGGTACCAGAGGCCGGCGGAATACATTGTCGCGCCATTGGCGAGGTGCCAATCATGCATTGGTGTCAGCCGCTCAGGCTTCAGGTCGCCGAAGCGCTCGGCCGCCAGCGAACCGATCGAGACCGGCGCGAAGGGCGGCCGGAAACGCGTCGTGCCGACCTCGGGGATCGGCTTGCCCAATGCCTCGGCCATGATGGCAAGGCCGGGAACATTGGAGCTCTTGCCCTGGTCGGTCGCCATGCCAAGCGTGGTGTAGCGCTTCAGGTGCTCGACCGAGACGAAGCCTTCGCGATGCGCCAGGCGGACATCTTCCGCCGTGACGTCGTGCTGGAAATCGACAAAGCTCTTGCCCTTGGCCCTGATCTCGAAGACAGGGGCCGGATCGGGGTCGCCGGGTACGGCCTCGACGGTGGGCAAAGCCGCCGGCGTGCTCGTTCCACCTGCGGCAGCAAGACCGGCGGCGCGGCCTTCGGCGATCGCCTCGGCGGTGGAAAAACTGCCGGTAAAGGCGCCGGCGCCAATCCATTGTTGTGTTGGCCAATGCTGCGTCGGCTTCGGCGGCAGGAAAGCCTGCCGCGCGGCATTCCACTCCGCTTTGGCGCCGGCCTGGCTGGCCAGATGGATGGTCGGCGACCAGCCGCCTGACATCAGCAGGCAGTCGGCATGGATGCTGCGTTCATCGCCGCTCAGCGCCCCGGCGACCATGTCGAAACGCTGGACCTTGACGCCGGAGACCGCCCTGCCGCCTTCGGTGGCGATGACGGCATGGCCGGCCAACAGTTCGGCTTCGGCCTCCGTCGCCAGCTTGCGCATTTCGGCCGAAAGCTCGGACCTGACGTCGGCGATGGCGACGATCGCCGCACCTGCCTTTTTCAGGGCGACGGCCGCGCGGTAGGCGCTGTCATTGTTGGTGAACAGTGCGATCCGCTCGCCCGGCAGCACGCCGAACTCGTTGGCGTAGCGCTCGGCGGCATGGGCCAGCATCACGCCCGGCCTGTCATTGCCCGGGAAGATCAGGGGACGCTCGAAGGCGCCGGTGGCCAGCACCACGGACTTGGCGCGGATCGCCCAATAGCGGTGGCGCGGCTCGCCCTTGGCGGGCTGTTCCTTGTGGTCGCTGACCCGTTCGAGTGCGGCAAGCGTGTTGTTGTCGTAGTAGCCCCAGACCGTGGTGCGCGGCAAAAGCCGGACATTGTCGCGGCCTTCGAGCTGGGCGACGGTGCGGCGCGCCCAATCCGCGGCCGGCGCGCCGTCGATGGTTTCATCGGACCAACTGGTCGAGCCGCCAAAACGCGGTTCGAGATCGGCCAGCATGACGCGGGCGCCCTGATCGGCGGCGGCCTTGGCGGCCATCAGTCCGGCCGGCCCGGAGCCAACCACCAGCACGTCGCAAAAGGCGTTCATGCGCTCGTAGCGGGCGGGGTCTTTCGCCGATCCCGCGCTGCCGAGACCGGCGGCGCGGCGGATGAAATGCTCGCAGAACATCCAGAAACGCGTGCCTTTCAGCGGGCCGACCACCGGCCCCATGAAGGTCTTGTAATAGAAGCCGGCCGACAGGATCTTGCCGCCGAGCTGGTTGACGGCATTGATATCCCAGGCCAGCGAGGGGAAGCGGTTCTGGCTGATCGCCACCAGCCCGTCATGGATCTCGACCATGGTTGCCGGGATGTTGGGCTCGCGCACCTCGCCCTTCAGCACCGTCACCAGCGCGTTGGGCTCCTCGACGCCAGCGGTCAGCAGGCCGCGTGGGCGATGGTATTTGAACGAGCGCCCGAAGAGTGTGACGCCCTTGGCCAGCAGCGCGGACGCCAAGGTATCGCCGGCATGGCCGGTATAAGCCGTTCCGTCGAAGGTGAAGCGGATGGTCTTCAGCCGGTCGATGCGGCCGCCAGTGTCGGTGCGGCGCGGGCTCATGCCTTGTCCTCCGCCTTCCGGCGCGCGGCTGAGCCATGATCGCCGCGCACGAAGGCAACGCTGGATATCTCATGCGTCAGCGTGTTGCGCACGACCCTCAGATGCGCGCGGCAACCGCCGGAATGCTGCCAAATCTCATTGTGGTCGCCGGCCGGGTTCAGCCGATCGTAGACATAGGCATTCCAAGCCTCGAGATTCTGCGAGGCGGGATCGGGCCGCTCGCGGTTGCCGTCACCTTGGTAGGTGAATTCGATGACGTCGCGCGGGCCGCAATAGGGGCAAGTGATGAGCATCGATTATTCCTAATGCAGTCGCGGATTCGCGCCCTGGCCCTTGTCGTCGATGACGAGGCCGCGGTGGAAACGGTCGAGCGTGAACGGCGCGTTGAAATCGTGCGGCTCATCCTTGGCGATGGTCCAGGCAAAGGTCCAGCCGGAGGCCGGCGTCGCCTTGAAGCCGCCATAGCACCAGCCGCAGTTGAGATACATGCCGGGCAGCGGGCCGGTGGTGATGATCGGCGAGCCATCCATCGACATGTCGCAGACGCCGCCCCAGGAGCGCAGCATGCGCACGCGGGCAAGGCCCGGGAACAGCGCCAGCATCTCGCTCATCACCTCGTCGACGATCGGCAAATTGCCGCGCTGGGCGTAGCTGTTGTAGCCGTCGATATCGCCGCCATAGATGAGGCCACCCTTGTCGGACTGCGACATGTAGAAATGGCCCATCCCGAAGGTCACGACCGTATCGATGAAGGGTTTTAGCGATTCCGTGACGAAAGCCTGCAGCACGTGGCTCTCGATCGGCATCGTCTCGATGCCGGCAAGCTGCATGACGCGTCCGGTGCTGCCGGCCACGGCGACCGCCACCTTCTTGGCGCGGATATCGCCGCGCGAGGTGGTGACGCCGGTGACGCGGTCGCCATCGCGCAGGAAGCCGGTGACCTCGCAGTTCTCGACGATGTCGACGCCGCGCCGATCGGCGCCGCGCGCATAACCCCAGGCAACAGCGTCGTGACGGGCGGTGCCGGCGCGCCGTTGCATCAGCCCACCGACAACCGGGAAACGGGCCTCGCTGGAAATATCGAGCGCCGGGATCAGGCGCTTTATCTCGGCCGGCGTCATCAGCTCTGCGTCGACGCCGAGATGGCGCATGGCGTTGCCACGCCTGGCATAGTCGTCGAACTGGGCCGGCGTGTGCGCCAGGTTCAGGCAGCCGCGCTGCGAGAACATGACGTTGTAGTTGAGCTCGTGCGAGAGGTTCTCCCACATCTTCATTGAATGCTCGTAGAAGCGGGTGTTGGCCGGCAGCAGGTAGTTCGAGCGCACGGCCGTGGTGTTGCGGCCGACATTGCCGGAGCCGAGCCAGCCCTTTTCCAGCACCGCGACATTGGTGATGCCGTGTTCCTTCGCCAGATAGTAGGCGGTCGCCAGACCGTGACCGCCACCGCCGATGATGATGACATCATAGGAAGCCTTGGGATCCGGTTTGCGCCAGGCCGGCTTCCAGTCCTTGTTTCCCTTGAGCGCGTTCGCGAGCAGCGAAAAGGCCGAGTACTCTGCCATCATTGTCATCCGGTTCGGGCGATGCGGCAGACTATAGAGCAGGCCGCATCCGCAAAGCCAATATTGCGCCATGGCCTTTCGACTGGCCGACGCTCGGATCGCGATCCGAGCGCGATCGGATGCGACGGCTTGCCCCATGATATGGCCGTCTTTATCAAGGACAGGCTTTTTGAATGCCTTTGCCGCCCATGAGTCGCCAACAAATCATGCTTTTTCGATTGCTTCGCCTCTTCCTGATCCTCGCGCTCGTCGTTTCGGCGCAGCCTTCGTTCGAGGCGATGGCGCAGGCGCTTGGCCAGGGCTCCGCCGGCTTGATCACCGATCAGCAGAAAGTCATCCAGGGGCTGACGGCCAAGACGGACGATCTCGAGAAGAAAATACAGCAGGACGCCGAGGACGATTCCTCACTCGTCGATATCCGTCTGCAACTGGAGGACCTGTCGCGGGCGGCATTGACCAGTGCGCTGGCGTTCCGTTCGCGGCTCACCGACATCAACAATCGCATCGAGGTTCTCGGCCCGCCGCCGGCGGCGGGCCAGCCGCAGGAGCCCGACATCGTGACCGGCGAACGCCAGGCGCTGGCGTCGGAAAAGGCCGAGATCAACGCGGTCGTCGCCGCCGCGCAGAACCTGTCGATCCGCATCAGCGGGCTGATCGACAAGATCGGCAATATGCGCAGCGAGCTGTTCCGCAACCTGTTGACCAAACGCTACGTGCTGTCGGATGCGCTGAGCCCGCAGGTGTTTTCTGACGCCCAGGACGAATACGCCAATTTTTACAAGGCAGTGTCGTCCTGGCTGAGCTTCGCTTTCAAGTTCAAGTTCCAGGCCATCCTGGCGGCAACCTTCGTCGCGCTCGGGCTGGCGCTGGTGCTGCTGGTCGGCGGCAGGCGCCTGTTTGGGCGCGTGTTCGAGGCCGACCCCGCCAATGAAGACCCGTCCTATCTTAGCCGCTTGTCGGTGGCCTTCTGGTCCACCTTGCTGCCGACGCTGGCGGTCGGCGCGTTTCTTGGCTCGACCATCTTCTTTTTCAATTATTATAATGTGTTGCGCGGCGACATTGGCCTGTTCCTCAATGCGCTCGCGACTGCCATCGGTGTGATATTCTGCGTCAATCGGCTGACCAATGCGGCGCTTGAGCCGCGGCTGCCGAACTGGCGCCTCATCCCGGTCGAAACCGTGCCGGCGCGCTGGCTGGTGCGCCTGTCCACCGCCATGGCCGTGGTCATCTCAGTCAACACCTTCCTGTCTGTCGTCAACGACAAGATGGGCTCGCCGCTGTCGCTGACCATCGCGCGCAGTTTCGTCGCCACCATCATCGTCGGCATCATCCTGATCCTGATGGCGATGCTGCGGCCGTTCAAGGCACGTGACGGAAGCTGGCGACCGTGGCCGGCATGGCTGCGCTATCTGGCGCTGGCGCTTGGCTTGTTCACCATCATAGCCGCCTTGCTTGGCTATATCGGTCTTGCCCTGTTCGTCTCGCTGCAAGTCGTGGTCACCGGCACGGCGCTGATCACCGCCTATATCGGCTTCCTGTCGGCGCGCGCGATCGGCGAGGAGGGGGCTTTCGCCAACACCACTGTCGGGCGCTGGCTGTCGACCAATTCCAGCTACGAGGACACGGCACTCGACCAGCTCGGCCTCGTCGTCAGTGTTGCCATCAACCTGTTGATCGTGCTGGTTTTCCTGCCGCTGATCCTGTTGATGTGGGGATTCCAGCCCGGCGACATCCAGGCCTGGGCCTATAAGCTCGCGACCGGGATCAATATCGGTTCGGTGACGATTTCGGTCACCGGCATCCTCTCGGGCATCGTCGTCTTCGTCATCGGCTATTTCCTGACGCGCTGGTTCCAGGGCTGGCTCGACGGCTCGGTGATGGCGCGCGGCAAGGTCGACACCGGCGTGCGCAACTCGATCCGGCTGGCGGTCGGCTATGCCGGCGTGGCGCTGGCGGGGCTGGTCGGCATATCAGCGGCGGGCATCGATCTCTCCAGCCTGGCGCTGGTCGCCGGTGCGCTTTCCCTCGGTATCGGCTTTGGCCTGCAGAATGTGGTGTCGAATTTCGTCTCGGGCCTGATCCTGTTGGCCGAGCGGCCGTTCAAAGTCGGCGACTGGATCGTCGCCGGTGACGTCAGCGGCACGGTCAAGAAGATCAGTGTGCGCGCCACCGAGATCGAGACGTTCCAGCGGCAGTCGGTGATCCTGCCCAATTCGAACCTGATCAACAATGCCGTCGGCAACTGGACGCACCGCAACAAGCTCGGTCGCATCGACATCAAGGTCGGCGTCGCCTATGGCAGCGACGTCAAGCAGGTCCACGCCATCCTGCTCGAGATCGCACGCAGCCACCCGATGGTGCTGAAGAACCCGGAACCCTTCGTGCTGTTTTCCAACTTCGGTCCCGCGGCGCTCGAATTCGAGATCCGTGTGTTCCTGGCCGATGTGATGAACGGCAACATCGTGCAAAACGACGTCCGCTTCGCGGTGCTGGAAAAATTCAGCGACCAGCATATCGAAATCCCCTCGACGCCGCGCGCCGTTATCGAGACCAAGCATGCGAAGGCCTGGCCGACCGACGACGACAAGATCGAGGCCGACTTTGCCGACCAGCAGCAGGCGAAGGCGGACGCCGCGGCCGAAGCGAAAAAGCTTGCCAAATCAGGACGCAAGCTGCGCAAGCCCGATCCCGACTAGACTTGTTCGCGGTTCTCGATCAGCGCGGACAATGCCGTGCGAAGATCGGTCTCGCCACGCCTGATCTCGCCGACGCCGTGTTCCACATCGATGCGGCCGGCATTGTGGGCATCGAACATTGAAGCGACCAGTTCGGCGTAACTCGTGGTGATGCCGCCACCGGTGAGGGCGGGAACCCAGTCCTGCCTTGGTAGTTCGCGGGCTATGATCTCGCGGCCGGCGATCTCGCCAAGCGTCCGCGCCACATCGGCTGCGCTGTAACGATCAGGCCCCTCGGCATGGACCACGCGCAGCGTATCGCCATTGCCCGACAGGAGGAGATCGGCCGCCATCAGGCCGACATCGCCGGCCGAGACCGTCGGGAAGGATTTGGAGACGGGATGATGCAAGCTCGGCAGCACACCGGTCTCGATCGCGCGGCCGAGCAGGCGGCTCCAGTTCTGCATGTGCTCGGCGGAGCGCAGCATCGTCAGCGCCACCGGAATTGTCCTCAGCTGCGATTCCAGATGATGGAAAGTGAGCGTGATGCCGGTGCCGGCGGCAAGCTGGGCGCCATAGTCCGAAATCGCCAGGATGCTTTTCGGCCGGCTCTGATCCAGTGCGATGACGATGGACCGGATGGTGGACGACATCTCCGCCGACGCATCATCGGCGCGGACGCCGGTGGGACAGATGACCTGAACAGCGGTCGCGCCCTTCATTGCCCGCGCCAATGCCGGCGCATCGCGCAGATCGGCAATTTCTGTCTCGCAACCGAGCGCACGAAACTCTTCGGCATGCGCCGGGTTTCGCACCACGGCCCTGACCGGAACGCCATGTCGACGCAGTGCACCAATCGTGGCCCGTCCGATCTTCCCGGTAGCGCCCAACACAACAAACATGCCCGTATCCTTCAATCTGACCAATGGGATGTCAGGAATGCCTGATGGGCGGGCCTGGGTCGCCCAGGTATGGACGGCGGAAGACAAAAACGGATGGTTGGCTACGAAAGCCGAAGGCGGCGAAAAATGCCGGACCGCCGACTATCGCTGCATGCGGATCAGGGCGGCAGGCGTGACGCCGAGGATGCGCTTCATGCTTTGCGCCATGTGGCTCTGATGTGAAAAGCCTGCCTCCAGCGCGATCTGGCTGAGCGGCATTTTCGCCTGATGCAATAGGGCCCTGGCCCGCTCGACCCGGCGATGGATGACATATTGCTGGGGCGGCATGCCGAAGGTGCGGCGAAACAGCACTTTCAGATGCGAGACGCTGATGGCAGCCACTTGCGCCAAATCATCCAGCGAAAGGTCCTGGTCGAGATTGGCCTCGATGAAATCGGTCAGCCTGCGCTTCTGGCCGAAGGAAAGCGTTTGCCTGGCCGGAACGTTTGACTTCGAGCCTGCACCCTGGATGAGCTGTACCGCGAGCGCCTTGGCCAGGCTTTCGAAATACAGCCGGTCGGATGGGATGTCCGGGCTGAGCCCGGTCGCCAACGCATGGGCGATATGTTCGATCCTCGGATCGCGGCGCTGGAACTGCGGATGGACGACGGCCCGGTCCGGATCGATCTCGAGGTCCTCGGCGGCACGTCGAACAAGCGCCGGGCTGACCCACAGCCGCAGAATGGTGCAGTCGGCGTCGTCTTCCCAGTCGCCGTCGAGCCCGGCGGGCACGATATCGATGTCGCCATCCGACTGGACTCGCCGGTGATGCTTTCCGTCGCAGTGGCACGACGCGTTGACTGGCGCGCCGACGTGGATCCCCAGCCGATGATTGATGGATGCGGGCACATAATGGGTCAGTCGCGCCGCAATCCTTCGCGACTCAATTCCAACGCCGATCGTTTCCAGCCAATTGTCGTGCATCTTTTCTTCGCGTTCGCCGCCTTCGGCATCATATCGTGCCGGTTGGCGAAATTAACAGGGGTTGGGCGTGCGCCCGCAGCCGACATTGGACATGCCAAAACCAATTGCGGCATGAATGCGGCATTCAGTTGCGGTTCAGCTTCCATCTCATATAAGCTTCCATGCAAAGGGCGAAAATGCCTTGCGAAATGCAACAGAGGCGGTGGGAACACCGATATTGCAACATGTGGAAGTCTCTCGTCGCTGCCGTCGCCTTGCTCGCCGTGAGCGGCTCGGCCCATGCCGCCAGCGCGGTCAACAAGGACGCCGAGACCCGCACGCTGGTCGTGACCGAGGGCGGCAGCAAGACCGAACTTGCGCTGGCCGGCGGTGAAACCGTCGAGTTCTGCCCGAACGGCTGCTTCGTCATGTTGCCGAACGGTGACCTCGAAGCCCTGACCGGCTCGGAAACCGTCGAAATCTCGGGCGGTGTCGCCCGCATCAAGTAATCCGGGTGGCATGACTGGAAAGGCCGGGCATTTGCTCGGCCTTTATCGTTTCCGGTAGCAGTTGTTTAACAATGACGCCGGAAATACCGGTGCGGCAGCCGCCTGCAACCAGACGTTTTAACGTTCGCTACGCCATCCCCCGCTATACCAGCGTCAAGACGCCGAAACGCGGCGCGCAACCAGATTCCGGTTTCCCGGATCATACGCTGGCAGGGCAGGGCAGGACATGGACGCGCGGTCGGACAGGAACGCAATACCGCTTGCGGTCGATCTCGACGGCACGCTGATCGCAACCGACCTGTTGTGGGAAGGCTTGTTCCTCCTTCTCAAGAAGAACCCGCTCTATATCTTCCTGGTGCCGTTCTGGGTTGCCGGCGGGCCGGCGCGGCTGAAGCAGGCGATCGCGCAGCGTATCGACATCGACCCCGCGACACTGCCCTATCGCGCGCCCTTGCTCGAGCGGCTCCGTACCGAGCACAACGAAGGCCGCAAGATCGTGCTGGCGACCGGCACGCCGCGCAAATTCGCCGACGCCATAGCAGCTCATCTCGGCATTTTCGATCGCGTGCTGGCGACCGATGGTTTCGACAATCTCACGTCCGGCAAGAAGCGTGCTTCGCTGATCTCAGCCTATGGCGATGGCGGTTTCGACTATGCTGGCAACAGCCGCCATGATCTCCAGGTCTTCGACGCGGCGCGCAATGCGATCGTCGTCGCGCCCGACCGTCATGCCGCGCGCTGGCAGGCGGCGCATGGCGCCGAAACCATGCCGGCGCCGAAGCCGACCTTGCGGACCATCGTCAAGATGCTGCGCGTGCATCAGTGGCTGAAGAACTCGCTGATCGCCGTGCCGATGGTGCTGTCGCACGAATATTTCAACACCAATATGATCTGGCAATGCCTGCTGGCGTTCATCTCGTTCAGCGCGGTGGCGTCCGCCATCTATATCCTCAACGATTTCTTCGATCTCGCACTCGACCGCAAGCATGTCACTAAGCGCAACAGGCCGTTCGCCAGCGGCGCACTGTCGATCCCGTTCGGCCTCGGTGCGATCGTCGTGCTGTTGGCGATCGGCATCGCCATCAGCCTGTTTTTGCCAATCCAATTCCTCGGTGTGCTCGGCGGCTACATGGTCGTTACCACGGCCTATTCACTGTCGTTCAAGCGCATGCTGCTGGTTGATGTGCTGACGCTCGCCGGCCTCTATACGATCCGCGTGCTCGCCGGTGCGGCCGCGACCGGCGTCGACGTCTCGTTCTGGCTGCTCGCCTTCTCGATCTTCTTCTTCTTGTCGCTGGCGCTGGTGAAGCGCTTCGTCGAATTGCGCACCACCGCCATTCCGCCCGGCGAACGCATTGCCGGCCGCGGCTATCGCACCGAAGACCAGGAGATCGTCGCCCAGGCCGGCATGGCGTCGGCCTTTTCTTCGGCGCTGGTTCTGGCGCTCTACATGGACAGTGTCGCGGTGCGGGAACTCTACCCGCATCCCTGGCTGATCTGGCCGCTGGCGCCGATCGTGCTCTACCTCACCATGCGCGTCTGGATCCTGGCGCGGCGCGACGAGATGCATGACGACCCGGTCGTCTTCATCATCCGCGACTGGCGCAGCCAGATCGTCGTGGCGATCGGTGCGGTGCTGCTGGTCATCGGGGGCTGGTAGGTATGGCCGGCCGGTTCCAGAGTTTTGGCCTCGCTACGCCGCCTGCGCCACATGCGATCCACGCCGACGACGCCATTGCGCTGCTGAAGGGCGGTCAGGCGAAGGACGGGTCGCTGTTGGCCTATGGCAATGGGCGTTCCTACGGCGATTCCTGCCAGCACCAGGCCGGGGCGGTAGTCGACATGCGGACCCTGAACCACATCCGCGCCTTCAACGCCGAGACCGGCGTGCTTGAAGCAGATGCCGGCGTGCTGCTGTCGGATATCATCGCGCACGCAGCCCCCTGCGGCTTCTTCCCGGCGGTCGTTCCGGGCACGCAATTCGTGACGCTCGGCGGCGCCATTGCCAATGACGTGCATGGCAAGAACCATCATCGGCGCGGCACGTTCGGCTGCCATGTGGAGAGCTTCACTCTGCTGCGGTCCGATGGGAAGACCTATCGCTGCTCAGCCACCACCAATACGCGCCTGTTTGCGGCCACCATCGGCGGCATGGGCCTGACCGGCCTGATCCTTTCGGCCTCGATCCGGTTGATGCGGGTGCCTTCGCTGGACATCGTCGAGAAGACGACGCCGTTTCGCGATCTCGGCGAATTCTTCGATCTGGCCGAGGCGGCGGACCAGGCCAATGAATATGCGGTGGCCTGGATCGACCAGCTCGCCGGCGGCCACAACAGCGGGCGCGGCCTGCTGTTCACCGGCAACCACGCCGAGCATGGCTCGCATGCGGCCGCGCGAGCCGGCGGTAGTCTTGCGGTGCCGCTCCAGCCGCCCTTCAACGTGCTCAATCGGCCGTTCCTGACCGCTTTCAACGCCGCCTACCGGTGGAAGAAAGGCCGTGCCACGGTGCCGCGCCAGGCCGGCTACCAGGGCTTCTTCTTTCCCCTCGACGGCGTGCGCGACTGGAACCGGCTTTATGGCCCCAAAGGGCTGTTCCAGCACCAGAGCGTGGTGCCGGAAGAGGCCGCGCGGGCCGTGGTGCCGGAGCTGCTCGCCGCTGCCCGGCGGGCCGGGCAGGGGTCTTTCCTCACCGTGCTGAAGCGCTTTGGCTCGATCCGCTCGCCGGCGCTGCTGTCATTCCCCAGGCCCGGCTACACGCTGACGCTGGATTTCCCCAACAAGGGAGCGGCGACGCTTGCTCTGCTTGGTGAACTTGACCGCATCACCATCGCGGCAGGCGGCGCGGTCAACCCTTATAAGGATGCGCGCATGAGCTCCGCAACCTTCGCCGCCTCCTTTGTGGACTGGCCGCGGCTGGAAGCGCTGCGCGACCCCTCATTCATGTCCGATTTCTGGGCGCGCACGGCTGGCAGCATCGACCTGCGGCGACGCGGCGCCGAGGCTGCGGAATAGATAAAATTGGAATGAATCGTGGTTATCGAGTGATTAATTGCAAGGTTTACTCAAAACATTCTTGTGAGTTCACGAAATCTTTTCAGCTTTGTATTACTCGATGACACGGGGTGGGTGAGCAGGCATGAAATATATCGTCTTCATTCTCTTTACGGTCATGACCAATGCCGCTGCGCAGCTGATGCTGAAGCAAGGCATGATGTCGCTTGGGCCGATCTCGTTCGAGGGCGTCAATCCGCTCGTCAAGCTGCTGCAGATCGTCTTCAGCCCCTGGGTGTTCCTCGGGCTTTGCACCTTCGTCATTTCGATGGCTTCGCATCTCTATGTGCTGTCGAAGGTCGAGCTCTCCTTCGCCTATCCCTTCCTCAGCCTCGCTTATGTCGCTGTCGCCATCTTCGCCTATTTCGTCTTCCGCGAAGACCTCAACGGCTGGCGCATCGCCGGCATCGCCTGCATCTGCGTCGGCACCGTGCTGATCGCGCAGAGTGGTCGAGACTTGGGTGGGCGAGGGCATGAGGACCAGACCGCTTCGCTTACGCCCGACAAGATCCCTGCAAACGAGACCGTTCGATGAGACATGTGATTTTCGGCGGTGACGGCTTCGTCGGTCGTCACCTTGCGCCCAAGCTCGTGGCCGATGGTGAGGACGTGGTCGTCGTTGACATCGTCAAGAGCGACCTGCCGCACTATCGCAACGTCCGTTTCGTCAGCTGCGACGTGACCGAGCCGGCTTCGGTGTCGTGCGTCGGACTTCAGGCCGACGACATGGTCTATAATCTGTCGGCCAAGATGTTGTCGCCGATCCAGGTGCGCGCCAAGCGGCACGATTTCTTCTTCCCGGTCAATTTTCACGGCACGGAGCACATCATTCGGGCGATGGACAAGGCCGGCGCACTAAGGCTCGTCCACTACACGACCGATATGATCTACGGCCATACGGTGACGCAGCCGATGACCGAGGAGCATCCAGTGGCGCCGCTTGGCGAATATGGCTGGTCGAAGCAGAAGACCGAGGAACTGGCGGCCGAATGGCGCAAGCGCGGCATGTCGATCTCGCTGTTTCGGCCGCGGCTGATCATCGGCCCCGGCCGGCTCGGTATATTGGAAAAACTGTTCAAGCTGATCGACTGGAACCTTCCCGTGCCGATGATCGGTTCGGGCCGCAACCCCTATCAGTTCATTTCTGTTTTCGATTGTGCGGAAGCCGCTCGCGCGGCTTGGAAGGCCGGCGTGCCGAACGAAGCCTACAACCTCGGTTCGCTCAACCCGCCGCCGGTGAAGAAATTGCTCGGCGATTTGATCCGGCATGCCGGCTCGAAATCGATCCTGCTGCCGACGCCCGGCTGGACGGTCAAGCGCACGCTCGACCTACTCGATCTCATGAACATGCCGATCATGGATCCGGAACAATATCTGATCGCCGATGAGGAGTGCGTGCTCGACGTGTCCAAGGCCGAACGCCAGCTCGGCTGGGTGCCGCAGTATCGCGACGAGGACATGCTGATCGCTGCCTACAGTGAGTACCGCGCCAGGAAGGCCGGTCCCACTGTGGCCACCAAACACGTGCCGGCCGAATAGCGGTCTCGTCAAAAAGTCATATGGCGCACGACGCTGGTCGTGTGCGCGGACAGGAGAATTGAAATGACCGTCATGGCCAAACCCGAACAGACGAATGCGCGCACCATGGTCAGCGCGCCGGCGCTGTCGCCCGCCACCATCGCCAAGCCCGATTTGATCAGCGTCGAGCAGGCTAAGGCGATGGACGTCGCCCGCATGACCGATTTGTTCAAGGCGCATCTCAACCCCGGCCAGCTGCATTTTATGAAGCTGCTCGGCTTCCACAAGATCAAGATCGAGCGTGCCGAAGGCATGTTCTACATCGACCAGAACGGCCGCGAGATCCTCGACTTCTTCGGCGGGTTCGGTTCGCTGGCCTTCGGCCACAACCATCCGCGCATCCTCGAAGCGCGCAGAAAATTCCAGGAGGAAAAGCGCCAGGAAATCGCCATCGCCTTCATGTCGCAATACGCGACGGCATTGGCGCACAACATCACCAAATGCTCGCCCGGCGATCTCGACATGGTGTTTTTGGGCTCGTCCGGCTCGGAGGCGATGGAAGCGGCGGTGAAGCTCGCCGAGCGCGCCGCCGGCCCGAAGCGGCCGAAAATCATCTATGCCGAGAATTCCTTCCACGGCAAGACCAAGGGCGTGCTCGGCATCACCGACGGCCAGCTTTATCGCGCTGATTTCAAGATGGCCGAGAACACGGTGCGCATTCCGTTCGGCGACATCGAGGCGGTCGAGCGCCTGTTCCGTTCCGATCCGGAAGTGGGCGTCATCGTGCTCGAAACCATCCAGGGCGGCGGCGGCATCATCCAGGCCCCTGCCGAATACTGGCAGAAGCTGCGCGCGCTGTGCGACCAGTATGGCGTGCTGTGGGTGGCCGATGAAGTGCAGTGCGGCTATGGCCGCTCGGGCCGTTTCTATGCCTTCGAGCACTACGGCGTCGTTCCTGATGTGACCGCACTTGCCAAGTCGCTCGGCGCCGGTAAGGCGGCGGTCGGTGCGATGATTGCCAAGCGCGACGTCTACATGAAGGCCTATGGCACGCCGAAGACGGCGATGATCCATGCCATGGCAACCTTCGGTGGCATGGGCGAGGCATGCGTCACTGCGATCGAGGGCCTCAACGTGCTCTATGACGAAGGGCTGATCGACAACGCCGCCGTTACCGGTGACTACCTTCTGCAGCGCCTTCAAGCGCTCAAGGAGAAGTATCCGAAGATCATCAAGGATGTGCGCGGCAAGGGCTTCATGGTCGGCCTGGAGTTTCATGACTTCTCGCAGACTTTGCCGATGGTGCTGCGCCCGATCGTCAGCGTGCTCGACGACAAGCTGAAGGGATCGCTGTCCGGCTTCGTCGGCGCGCTGTTGCTGCGCGACTATGACGTGCTCGTCGCCTTCACCGAATACAACCGCAACGTCATCCGGCTCGAGCCGCCGTTGATCTGCCAGCGCGAGCATGTCGACCGCTTCGTCGATGCCTTCGACAGCCTCTTGTCGCGCGGCATCGTTTCGATCGTCAAGGATTTCGTCAAAAGCCAGGTTCGCTGAGTTCAACAATGCTGACCAAGTCTCCCGCTGCGAAAAACCCGCTCGACCGACTCACCGAGGCCGGTCTGGCGTGGGGCGAGGGGACCTATGCGCGGCTGGCCGCACCCATCGGCGCGGCGGCTTTCGCGCTCTACATCCTTTTGACGGCGTTCACGGCCTGGGTGATGCCGGACGCCAACTGGGACATGCTGCCCTATCTCGCCATCTCAGAGGAAGGCAGCTATCCCGATGCGCAGGCACTGCATGACTATGCCTACAGCACCGTCAAATCAGGCGTTTCGGCCGGCGACTACAAGGCGCTGACCGACGATGGCGGCGGCTTCCGCAGCCACATGACGGACAATGCCGCCGATTTCCATTCGCTGCTCGGCATGTACCGGATCAAGTTCCTCTATGCCGAGATCCTGTCGACGCTGAGCGCAGTGATGTCGCCGGTGGAGGCGATGCGGCTGGTGCAGGTATTTTCGGTGCTCTTGTTCGGCGCGATTACGTTGCTCTGGCTGCGCTCGCAAAAGGCCTTGGCGCTGGCGCCGGTGGTCGGCGCGGTGCTGATCATGGCTGGCTTCGGCGATGCGGCGCGTGCCTCGACGCCGGACCTGCTCACGTCGGCGCTGCTGCTCGGCGGGCTCAACGCCTATGTCAGAGGCCGCGAGGTGGCGACGGCGATCCTGCTCTTCCTCGCCTTCATGGTAAGGCCGGATAATATTGTTTTCCTTGCCGTTTTCGCGGTGCTGCTGGTCGCTTTCCGGCAGAAGGCGTGGGGGGCGCTGGCCGGCTTTGCTGCGTCCTTCGTCGCCTATTTCGCCATTTCGCACTGGGCCCATCATCCCGGCTGGTGGCCGCATCTGTGGTTCTCCAGCATCGAGCAGCACTACAATATGGACGGGTTCGAGCCGGCGTTCTCGGTCACCGCCTATCTCAGGGCGTTTGCGACATCGCTGCTGCGCGCCGTCAATCTGAACAGCTGGGTCGGCGTTTCGGTGCTGGCACTGGCCGGCTGGTTCGCCGCCAGCCGCGGCGGCTTCCGTCTCGACCGCCGTGCCGGCATTTTGTTCGCGGCGCTGGTGCTGGGGGCACTGGCCAAGTTCACCGTCTTCCCGATCCACGACACGCGCATCTATTTTCCACATCTGATCCCGCCATTCCTGCTGCTGGCAACGCCGTTGATGGCGCTGTGGGCAGCCGTGGCGCGCGGCCAGCATCGCGCCGCCTTGCACATCATTCCCGGAGATAAGCCATGAGTTCGCTATCCAACCTGGCGCGCATCGCCTTGTCGCTCGGCCTTCCCTCCGGCCTGCTCGATCGTGGCCCGTCGCTGCGCGGTACGAAATTCCTGGCCAAGGCGGCGCTGAAAGCGCGCTTCGGTGGGGCAGGGGAGCCGTTCCAGATGGTCAATGTCGGTGCCTGCGATGGCGCGCTGTTCGACGATGTGACGCCGTGGCTGCACAAGATTTCCGGCGCCCGCGCCATGCTGGTCGAGCCGATCCCGTACAATCAGAAGCGGCTGCGCGCCAACTATCCCGATACGGACCGCTTCATCATCGAGCCGGTAGCCGTGACCAGGACCAAGGGCACGATCACCGTCCACACTTTCGACGCCGCCGCCCTCGAGGCCGGCACGCTGCCGATCGAGTTCATCGGCTGCTCGTCGGTGACCGATACCAATCTGATGTCGGGCAAGAATGCCTGGGGTGAGGCCGACGCCAATTTCAACAAATTCGCGCCGCACCTGAAGGACACCGAAGTGCCATCGGAAACGCTGCAAACGCTGCTCGACCGCAATGGCATCACCCGTATCGATGCCTTCCTCGTCGATTGCGAAGGTGCCGACTGGATCGTCTTCGAACAGCTCGACCTCAAGCGCTACCGCCCAGGCATGATCAAGGTGGAAGTCGGTGCGTTGCCAGCGACCGAGATCGGCCAGGTCGTCGTCAAGCTGAAGACGGCGGGCTACCAGGTCGGCTTCCAGGCCGAGGATATCTGGGCTTTCGCCTGAAGCTAACTGCCAGAGTCGAGTAACTTAGCGGACGATGAGGCAGCCGCATCGTTGGTTTTCGGGCCGACAGGCCTAGCTGGCGGCATGACTTTCAGGCCATGTTACGCCTGTGAGAATTCGTATTCCCGACAGGTGAAAAACAGGCCACTTTTTGGCTTGTTTCTGAAATATTTTCGCTGTCTTGAGGCGCAAATCGGTAACCGGATATTCTTCAACGAAAAAGTCTGTGCGACGTTGGTAATGGCTTTGTTCCGCCACCTGCACTTCCACGGTGGCGGCCGCGATGCAGGACACGCGTGGAGGTGCGTGGGGCAGGGCCAACAGCGGGATGACAGCATTTTCGGGAGGAATGATGGACAAGACGTTCCAGACGTCGGACGGCGCGCATCTGGCATACAGCGTTACAGGTGAGGGATCGCCGCTTCTGCTGCTGCCGGGCTGGTCGCAATCGGCGGCGATGTTTCGCAACCAGATCGACACCTTCAGCAAATCGCACCGGGTTATCGCGCTCGATTTTCGCGGTCATGGCCAGTCGGCGGATGCCGACCATGGCTACCGAGTTTCGCGGTTCGCCAGAGATGTGCACGAATTGCTAGACCATGAGGAGATCGCTTCGCTATCGGCATTGGGCTGGTCGATGGGCGCTTCGGTGCTGTGGAGCTATATCGACCTTTTCGGCACGGCCAGACTGCGCAGCCTGATTTTCGTCGACGAGCCGGCGGCGGTCATGCACCAGCCCGGCATGGACGACGAAGCGGTCGCCGATGCCGGCGCCATCTTCGATGCAACGTCGCTGGGCGCCATTGCCGCCCAGATCGTTGGAGCTGACGGGGCTTCAGTGCGCGAGGCTTTTGTCGGCTCGATGGTCACCAAGGCAATCGATCCTGCCTTGCACCGCTGGGTCGTTGCCGAGAACCTGCGCGTGGCGCCGCAAGCGGCCGCCTCCCTGCTGATCGATCATGCATCGCTGGACTGGCGCGATATCTTCAGGCGGATCGACCGGCCCGTGCTGGTATTCGGCGGCATGGTCAGCCACGTCTCGGTGCGATCACAGCGTTGGATCGCCAGCCAGATCGCCGATGTCGAGCTTGTCATCACCGACGCCGAGGATGGCGGGGCGCATTTCATGTTCCTCGAGAGGCCAGAGCCGTTCAACGCCGCGGTCGTGCGGTTTCTGAGCCGCCGGGGCTGATCGGTGCAGCGAGACCGATTGGCCGGCAAGGTAGCGTTGCCGCCGCATGCGCCAGAACAGTCCGACCGTCTGGTCGGCGCGATCGCCGTCGTTTTTGGGGCCGGCTCGTCCGGCAGCATTCTGAGCAACGGCCAGGCGGCGGCACTGGCCTATGCTCTCGCCGGTGCCAGTGTCGTCGCGGTGGACCTCTATCGGGAACGGGCCGAGGCCACGGCAACACTGGTAAAGGCTGCCGGCGGCCATGCGCTGGCGATCGAGGCGCGGGCTGACGACGAGGCTGAAGTCGAGAGGGTGTTCGAGTGCGTGCTCGAAACGTTCGGCCGGATCGATATCCTGCACAACAATGCCGGCATCGCCGACGTCGCGGCGATCGATGCGATGACGACCGCGACGTGGGATCGGGCGTTCGCGATCAACGCCCGAGCGCCATTCCTTGCCAGCCGGCTTGCGCTGCGGCAGATGCTTGCGCAGCCGGGCGGTGGTGTCATAACCAACATCTCGACCGTCGGCTCCATCCGCTACCCCGGTATCGCTTACGCCGCCTATGCCGCATCGAAGGCGGCACTCAACCAGTTCACGGTGCAGCTGGCGCTTGAGAACGCCGCCCGTGGCATTCGCGCCAACGCCATCGTGCCTGGGTTGCTGCATACGTCACTGGTGCAGAACCAGCTGGCCCAGCGCTACGGCGACGACGGGAAGGCCGCCGCCAGCGAACGCGCGGCGCTCTGCCCGATGGGGTTTACCGGCGACGCGTGGGATGTCGCCAATGCGGGCGTGTTCCTGGCCAGCCGCGAGGCCCGCTACATAACCGGCCATCTGCTGGTGGTCGACGGCGGCCTCAGCGTGCGCTGCGCATGATCTTGGCCTTGCTCAGAGCCGGCTGTATCCGGAACGCTGCTCGATCAGGCGGACGGCCTCCGCCATGTCGTCGATGATCTGCGGCAGGCGCTGACGCGTGAGCCGATCGGAGAGTGCAACAATGCTGATCGAGGCGACGACATTGCGCTGCCCATCATGGATCGGCAGCGCCGCCGCACTCATGCCGGGGACGATCGCACCTTCATACAGCGCGTAGCCGCGCTCGCGCGTTTCAGCCACGAGTTGGTGCAGCCGCGACGGGTCGAATTTCGACAGGTGGCCGAGCATCGGCATGTTGATGTCGATCAGCCGATCGAGCTCGTCTTCCTTGACGCTCGCCAGGATGGCGAGGCTGCCGGCGCTGCCGCCCAGGGGGACACGGTCGCCGACATTGATGGTTTGCGCCTTGATCGGAAAAGACCCGCTGATGCGGTCTATGCAGACAGCGTTGGTGCGGTTGCGGACATAGAGGAAAAATGTGTCGCCGTGCTTGGCCGCAAGCTGGGCGATCGCGGTCTGGGCGAGGTGGAGAATACTGATGCGGCTGCCGGCGGCGGCGGCCAGGGCGAAAATCTCCAGCCCAAGCCGGTAGCGGCGCGTCTCTGGATCCTGTTCGACATAGCCGACATCGACAAGCGCGTTCAGCGTCCGGTGAGCGATCGGCTTGGCATAGCCGCAACGGGCGGCGATGTCGGACAGCCGCTCGCCGACGACGGGCTCCGACGTCAGACATTCGAGGATGCGCGCCACGCGCTCGATCGATTGCGGGCCGTCGTTCTTGCTTGCCATATCGATTGCACCGGATTGCTGCGGCCAAAGCCTAGCCATAAGCCGGCAATGATGGCTAGTCCGGCTCCGCGCAGGAGCTGTCTAAGTGAGGCATTCTGCTGTCTGGTCGCTCGGCTTTTTGCCAATGTCGCAAACAGGCTTCATCAGGCCCACCGCTCCGCCCTATAGTCCGCCCGCTTTATCACTTTGGAGTCGCGGGCAATGGCAGAGTTTCCGAAAAAGGCGAAGGTCGTCATCATTGGCCTCGGCGGTATTGTCGGCGCATCGATTGCGCATCACCTGATCGAGCGCGGATGGGACGATGTTGTCGGCATCGACAAGTCGGGCATCCCGACGGACATCGGCTCGACCGCGCATGCTTCCGACTTCTGCTACACGACCAGCCACGATTTCCTGTCCTGCTGGACGACACTTTATTCCATCGATTTCTACGAGAAGATGGGCCACTACGCCCGCATCGGCGGCCTCGAAGTGGCGCGCGTCGGCGACGACGGCCGCATGGACGAGATCAAGCGCAAGATCGCTTCGGCCAAGGCTTTCGGCACGCGGGCGCGCCTGATCGAGCCGGCTGAGATCAAGGAAAAATTTCCGCTGATCGAAGAAGCGATGGTGCAGGGCGGGCTGTGGGACCCGGACGCCGGCCTCGTCATTCCGCGCTCGCAGACCGTTGCCGGCAAGCTGGTCGACCAGGCGGAAGCCTCAGGCAAGCTGAAATCCTTCGCCAACACGTCGGCCAGGTCGCTCGTCGTCAAGGACGGCCGTATCACCGCCGTGGTGACCGACCGCGGCACGATCGAGGCGGACTATGTCATCGTCTGCGCCGGTATCTGGGGCCGTCTGATCGCGGAAATGGTCGGCGAGGACCTGCCGGTCATGCCGATCGACCATCCGCTGACTTTCTTCGGCCCCTACAATGAGTTCGCCGGCACCGGCAAGGAGATCGGCTGGCCGCTGCTGCGCGACCAGGGCAACTCGGCCTATATGCGCGACACCGGCGACCCCAAGACCGCCGAGGGCGGCCAGATCGAATGGGGCTATTACGAAGAAAACAATCCGCGCCTTTGCCATCCGCGCGACCTGCTGGAAAAGCATGAGGCGCGGCTGTCGCCGTCGCAGCGCGACCTCGACATGGAGCAGATCCTGGCGCCGCTCGAACGCGCCATGGAACTGACGCCGATCCTGGGCGAACTCGGCTATAACGAAAGCCATTCCTTCAACGGCCTGTTGCAGGTGACGGCCGATGGCGGCCCGTCGATGGGCGAAAGCCAGAAGGTGAGGGGGCTCTGGTACGCCGTCGCCATCTGGGTCAAGGACGGCCCCGGCATGGGCAAGCTGATCGCCGACTGGATGACCGACGGCCGCACGGCGATCGACCACCACGCCATCGACTACGCGCGCTTCTATCCGCACCAGACCAAGGAACAGTTCATCTGGGATCGCTGCACCGAGACGGCGATGAAGGTTTACAATCCGGCGGTGCATCCGCGCGAGCCGTTCTCCAAGGGCCGCAACATCAGGCGCTCGCCGTTCTGGGAGCGCGAGAAGGAACTCGGCGGCTACTTCATGGAACTGGGCGGCTGGGAGCGCGCGCATGGCTATGCCGCCAACGAGCATCTGCTTGAGAAGTATGGCAACCGGGTGCCCGTGCGTGAGAACGAATGGGACAACCGCCATTTCTGGCGCGTCTCCAATGCCGAGCATCTGGCGATGAGCGAGGATTGCGGCATCGTCAACCTGTCGCACTTCTCGATGTATGACATCGAGGGACCCGACCATGTCGCGCTGCTGGAGTGGCTGTGCGCGGCCAAGATCGGCGGCGACAACAACATCGGCAAGGGCATCTACACTCACTTCCTCGACGAGGAGGGCATGGTGCGCGCCGACTTTACCGTCATCCGCATGGCCGACCGCTGCCGCTTGATCGACGGCGCCGACGCCGGCCCGCGCGACTTCCGCTACATGCAGCGAACCGCGCAGGACAAAGGTTTCGATGTCACCATCACGGATGTGACCGAGAACTACGTCACCATCGGCATCTGGGGCCCGAATGCGCGCACGACCTTGCAGAAGGTGGTCGAGAATCCGGACGGGTTGTCGATTGAAAACTTCCCGTTCGCGGCAATCAAGCCGGTCCGAATCGGCGGCAAGGATGTCACCGCTTTCCGCATTTCCTATGTCGGCGAGCAGGGCTGGGAACTGCACATGCGCTATGAGGACGGCCTGGCCGTCTGGGACGCGCTGCGCTCGACCGGCGTGATGCCGTTCGGCGTCGAGACCTATGCCAATACGCGGCGCATGGAAAAGAGCCTGCGGCTGCAGAACGCCGACCTTCTGACCGAGTACAATCTGCTCGAAGCCGATCTCGCGCGGCCGAAGGTCAAGGAGAACGATTTCTGCGGCAAGGCCAAGCATGTCGAATACCGCGCCCGCGAGCACCAGCCGGCGACTTTGTGCACGCTGGTGATGACCGAAAACACCGATTCCAAGGGCGTGGCGCGCTATCCCGTGGGCATTATGCCGGTGATGGATCCGGCCACCGGCGAGACGCTGGTCGACGAACTCGGCCGCCGCTCCTTCACCACATCGGTCGCCTATGGCCCGACCATCGGCAAGAACATCGCGCTTGCCTATCTGCCGCATTCGTATGCGCAGGAAGGCCGCAAGCTCAAGGTCGAGTATTTCGGCGAGACGTATCCGGTCGAGGTCGCAGGTGTCGGCTACAAGCCGCTGTACGACCCGGAGAACCTCAAGCCGCGCAGCTGACCTCCTGCTGATGGAGCAATGGATTGATCGCAAAAGCCTGGCTTTGAGCCGGGCTTTTGTCTTTTTAAGCGAGCGGTTTTCGCTTACCCTTGCAGCATGTCTGCTTTCTCCTGCGCAAGACATCTCCTTTCGGGCTGTGCCGCGCTGGCGCTGATGTTCTGGCTGGCGCCGGGATCCCGCGCCGACGACCCGGTCGATGTCGAACTGGTGCTGGCGGTCGACGTTTCGCTGTCGATGTCGGCGGACGAGCTCGAGATCCAGCGTCATGGCTACGCGGCGGCGCTGACGCATGACAATGTGCTGCAAGCGATCGCCGATGGCGCCTATGGCAAGATCGCCGTCACCTATGTCGAATGGGCCGGCACCAGCTGGCAACGCGTCATCGTGCCATGGACTGTCATCGCCAACCGCGCCGACGCCGAGCGGGTGGTTGCGCAAATGTCGGCGCATCCGCCCGACAGCGCGCGCCGGACCTCGATCTCCGGTGCGCTGGAGTTCGGCAGCGACCTTTTCGCCGAAAGCGGCTACCAGGGCACCAAGCGTGTCATCGATATTTCCGGCGACGGACCCAACAATCAGGGCGCGCCGGTCAATCTCACCCGCGACGGCGTGGTCAGGCAAGGCATTGTCATCAACGGCCTGCCGCTGATGACGCGGGGCGGCTTTTCCGGCGCCTACGATGTCAACGATCTCGACCGCTACTACAGCGACTGCGTCATCGGCGGCCCCGGAGCGTTCATGATCCCGGTCAACGACTGGACGCAATTTCCCGAAGCTATACGCCGCAAGCTGGTGCTGGAGCTTGCCGGCCCGGCGTCGCCGCAATGGGCGGCGGAGGAGGCGGATCACCCGCCAGTGGTGCTGACGCAGGACAAGCCGGCCAGCGACTGCCAGATCGGCGAGAAGATGTGGCGCAACCGCAGTTGGATGTTGGACAGCCGCTAGGCCTTATCCCAGGGACATGCCTCACCATCCTGTTGATTGACAAGCCGATTGGCGTCTGTGAGAAAAATCCCCCGAGATAAAACAAAAGGGGAACTCACATGAACAGGATCGCCGTTTTCGCCGCAACTTTGACGCTTGCCGCCGGATTGTCCGCGCCGGTGATGGCCGCCACCTCGGTCACCATCGGCATCAGCGGCTGGACCGGCTTTGCACCGCTGACGCTTGCCAAGCAGGCAGGCCTTTTCGAGAAGCACGGCCTCGACGTGACCTTGAAGAAGGTGCCGCAGGCCAGCCGTCCGCTCGCCATCGCCAGCGGCGACCTGCAATGCGCCGCCACCACGGTCGAGACCTGGCTGGTGTGGAATGCCAGCGGCGTGACCACCAAGCAGATTTTTCAGCTCGACAAGTCCTACGGCGCGGACGGCATCGTCGTGCGCAACGACATCAAGACCGTCGCCGATCTCAAGGGCAAGAACGTCGCTTCCTCGGCGCCGGGCACGTCGCCCTATTTCATGCTCGCCTGGGTGCTGAACAAGAACGGCATGTCGACCAAGGACGTGACGGTCGTCAATCTGGAGCCGGATGCGGCGGCGCAGGCCTTCCTCGCCGGCCAGAACGATGCGGCCGTCACCTATGAGCCGTTCATCTCGGCGGTACGCGACAAGTCCGACCAGGGCCACATCCTGGCGACCACGCTCGACTATCCGATGGTGCTCGACACGGTCGGCTGCACGCCTGAATTCCTCAAGGCCAATCCCGACGCGGCCAAGGCGCTTGCCGACAGCTATTTCGAGGCGCTCGACCTGATCAAGAAGGATCCGCAGAAATCCTACGAGATCATGGGCGCCGACGTGAAGCAGTCGGCCAAGGAATTCGAGGATTCGGCGAAGTACCTGAAATGGGCCGACAAGGCCGACAACCAGCAGTTCTTCACCAAGGAATTCCAGGATTTTTCCAAGACCGCCGGCGATCTGCTGCTGCAGATGGGGCTGATCAAGGAAGCGCCCGATGTCGCCACGCTGGCCGACACCAGCGCGGTGGCGAACTGATCGTCCGGCCTTTGCCCACCCTGCGGCGGCGCCTGGCGCCGCCGTCTTCTCCTGGACACGTGACCATTTGATGGGGACGATGTGAAGATGCGCCCCTTGCATCCAGTCTCGCCGGGCCTGCGAACCGTGCTTGGCATTTCCTTCTTCGTGCTGTTCGTCGCCTTCTGGGCCTGGATCACGCTTGGCGGCCACGTCAACCGCATCTTCCTCGCCGATCCGTTGTCGATGCTGAGCGACGGCTGGCGGCTGCTGGTCGAGGACCGGTTCTGGCTCGACATATTGATCACCATCTGGCGGGTTTTTGGCGGCTTTGTGCTGGCCTCGGTCGTCGCCGTGCCGATCGGCATCGCCATGGGCGCCTGGAAGCCGGTGGAAGCGTTCCTGGAGCCCTTCGTCTCCTTCGCCCGCTATCTGCCGGCGTCGGCCTTCATTCCGCTGCTCATCCTGTGGGCCGGCATCGGCGAGCTGGAAAAGCTGCTGGTCATCTTCGTCGGTTCGGTGTTCCAGATCATCCTGATCGTCGCCGTCAAGGTCGGCTCCACGCGGCGCGACCTGGTCGAGGCCGCCTATACGCTGGGCTCCACCAACAATGGCATCGTCAGACGGGTGATCATGCCGGCCAATGCGCCCGAAATCGCCGAAACGCTGCGGCTGGTGCTCGGCTGGGCCTGGACCTATGTCATCGTCGCCGAGCTGATCGGCTCGTCGTCGGGCATCGGCTACATGATCATCAACAGCCAGTCGCGGCTGGCGACCGGACAGATCATCTTCGGCATCATCGTCATCGGGCTGATCGGGCTGCTGTCCGATTTCGCCTTCAAGGCCTTCAACCGCTGGCTCTTTCCATGGAGCCTGGCGTGAGCAAGCTTCTCGTCGAGGGCGTCTCGCGCACCTTTGCAGGCGTGCGCGGCGGACAGCCGGTCAAGGCGCTGATGCCGGTCGACCTGGCGGTCGCCGCCAATGATTTCATCACCATTCTGGGGCCGTCCGGCTGCGGAAAGTCGACACTGCTGAGGATCGTCGCTGGTCTCGAGGCGCCGAGCGAGGGTCGCGTGCTTCTTGACGGCAAGGCGGTGACGCGGCCGGGGCCGGACCGCGGCATGGTCTTCCAGTCCTACACGCTGTTCCCGTGGCTGACGGTGGCCGAAAACATCGCCTTCGGCCTGCGCGAACGCGGCATGGCGCAAAAGGAGCGGGACGGTATCGTCGCGTCCTATGTCGACCTCGTCGGGCTGAAGGGGTTCGAGAACCATTGGCCGAAGCAGCTGTCCGGCGGTATGCAGCAGCGCACGGCGATTGCTCGGGCGCTGGCCAACGATCCCGCGATCCTGTTGCTGGACGAGCCGTTCGGCGCGCTCGACAACCAGACGCGCGGGCTGATGCAGGAACTTCTGCTCGGGATCTGGGAACGGCGCAAGAAGACGGTGCTGTTCGTCACCCACGACATCGAGGAAGCGATCTTCATGGCCTCGCGCGTCATCGTGATGACGGCGCGGCCCGGCCGCATCAAATCGGATGTCGCCATCGACCTGCCGCATCCGCGCCACTACACGCTGAAGACCAGTCCGGAATTCTCCGCGTTGAAGGCGCGGCTGACCGAGGACATCCGCGTCGAAGCGATGCGCACGGCACAGGCGCAGCCGACCGAGGCCTGATCCGGGGATCAGGCCGCCAGCAGCTGCTTGCGGTCGACGCGCTCCTGCTGAGGCGAGCGGGCATAGAGCTCGCGGTAGCATTTCGAGAAATGCGATGCCGAGACGAAGCCGCAGGCGACCGCCACCTCGACCACCGGCATCGAGGACTGGATCAGCAGATGCCGGGCGCGGTCGAGCCGGATTTCCAGGTAGTAGCGGGCGGGGGAGCGGCCCATCTCGGTGCGGAACAGCCGCTCGATCTGGCGGCGCGACAGGTCGACATGGTCGGCGATCTCGATCAGCGACAGCGGCTCGGACAGATTGCCTTCCATCAGCTCGATAATGGTCAGCACCTTCGAGTTCTGCACGCCGAGGCGCGCGCGCAGCGGCAGGCGCTGGCGGTCGGTCGGGCTGCGCACACGGTCGGTCAGCACCTGTTCGCAGACCCGGTTGACGAGGCTCTCGTCGAAATCGTCGCCGATCAGCTTCAGCATCATGTCGAGCGCGGCGGTGCCGCCGGCGCAGGTGTAGATGTTCTGGTCGATCTCGAAGAGGTCGGCAAAGACATTGGCCTTCGGAAACGCCTCGGAAAAGCCCGGCAGGTTTTCCCAATGGATGGCGCAGCGCTTGTTGGACAAGAGGCCGGCAGCAGCGAGGATATGCGCGCCAGTGCACAGGCCGCCGACGGCGACGCCGCGGTTGTACTCTTCGCGCAGCCAGGCGAAGGCCGACTTGTTCTGGTAGCGCTCGACATTGATGCCGCTGCAGACGATGGCCATGTTGGGCCGGTCGGGGCCGGCCATCTTCTTGCGTTCTTCCTCCAGCGAGGTGTTGACCGCGCATTCGACGCCGTTCGAGGCCCGCACCGGCTTGCCGTCGATGCTGGCCAGGCGCCAGCGATAGGCCTCGTAGCCAAGCATGCGATTGGCCGAGCGCAGCGGGTCGAGCGCGGTCGCAAAAGCGATCATGGTGAAATCGGGAACAAGGAAGAACACAAACGATCGCTTGATCGGATGCTTTACGGCGTTCAAGGGAACCTCACGCAGCCATGGCGCGAACAGGATGTCGCGAATAGCATAGCGTCATCAGGAAAAACCTTGCTTGTCAATCGGCTACGCTGCCTTGACGAGACAAAATTTGCGACATGGGTCGCAAATGGGCAATTGCTGTGCGGCGCTGCGCCGGCGAGCGGCATCAACTGTTCAAGCGACAGGCAAAATGTTCAACGTCGAAACAAAAACGCCGCCTTGGCTGGAGTCAGGCGGCGTTACAGTTTTAAAGCAGCGGCAGGGAGGCGCTGCCTGGGAGAAATCTTCAGGCGACGAAGCCGAGGCGCGCCGCAGCCATGGCGCCGGTCTGGCCGGGCATGGTGTTGGCAAGGCGCTGACGCTCGAGAGCGGTGGTCAGGTTCATTTCGCGGCGGGCGAAGAGGCGGGCAAAAAGCTTCATGATCATCTCCAATCGGTTGCTCAGACGGGTCGCCTTCGCTTGATGGAGTGGGGCAGCTCGTTTGCTGGCTGTGATATAGGCTTGTGTGAGTAAAAACTAAATCGCAAAAGCGAAGCGCTTGATATGAAATGCGACACCGAATGCGACAAATTTGGGCAGCGTGCTCGAAAATTATGATTGTTTACAAGGCATTAATTCAAAATTTGAGCTGCTATGCGGCTTGCTCATATGCGTCATGCGTTGGCGACATGGCTCTGAAACTCATTTGAATGCAAATAAAGTGCAGGGGCCCAAGGGGTAAAATTGAGAAGGCCTGCCGGGCTGGGTGCGCGCGGCAGGCCTTCAGCATTTGATACACACGGTTTACTTTGCTCCAGCCCACGATCCAGCGCCGTTGCGAATGCCGGTCTTGGTGTCGGAAGCTTCAGGCCAGCCGATATCCTTCTGCAGTTCGATCGGCAGGGAGCGGATGGCACGTTCGGTCTGGTAGCGGGCGCGTGCCTCGCTGAATTCAGTCGCGATGCGACCGAGGGATGACAGGATAGACATTTCATTCTCCTTTGGTGGCGGGCCGGAGCCATTCCGACCTTTGCTGTGGGGCTCACACGCGGCGTGTTTCAACCCCATTTCATGTCGATTGCAGGTCTGCGTCGTGGTCGTTTCGTGGCTGCTTGTGGCAGCTACCTGCTTCGATGGAGTTGACTATCCTCCTAATCTGATGTTCAATCAAACGAAATGGAATGATGCTTTGTATCAGAAAAATTGAAGGTCGGTTGCCATGAACGCCCCGCTCAATCATCCGCTGCCGCTGCTCGATCTCGATGTTTTGCGCACTTTCGTGGCGATTGCCGAGACCGGGAGCTTCACCACCGCCGCCAATGCCGTGTTCCGCACGCCCTCGGCTGTCTCCATGCAGATCAAGAAGCTGGAGGACATTCTTGGCCGCTCGGTGTTCGCGCGCGACGCCCGCTCGGTGTCGCTGACCACGGACGGCGAGATGCTGCTCGGCTATGCCCGCCGGCTTTTGTCGATCAACCGCGAGGTGGTGTCGAAGTTCATCATTCCCGAGATTGTCGGCGTGGTGCGGCTGGGTTCGCCGGATGATTACGGCGAGCGCGTGCTGCCGCATGTGCTGAAGCGCTTCGCCCAGTCGCATCCGTCGATCGCCGTCGACGTCACCATCGACCAGAGCAGCAATTTGCGCCGGCGCATGGATGACCGGGCGCTCGACATCACGCTTCTGACCAATTCCTACAAGACCAGCGCACTCGGCGCCGAGGTGCTTTTGACCGAGCCGATCGTCTGGGCCGGCGCCAAGGGCGGTTGCGCCCATCTGCGCGAGCCGTTGCCGGTATCGCTGTGGGAAGAGGGCTGCGCCTGGCGGGCGGGTGCGCTCGATGCGCTGGGACGCGAAGGCCGCAACTATCGCGTCGCCTATATGAGCGCGCATACAGCCGGCCAGCGCGCCGCGATCATGGCCGACCTGGCGGTTGCACCGCTGCCGCGATCATTCCTCGGCAACGACATGGTCGAACTCTGCCCGAAGGACGGCATGCCCGATATCGGCACCTACAATCTCGCCATGGTGGTGGCACCGGACGCCAGCGCGCCGGTCAAGGCGGTGGCCGACCACATCCGCGCAACGTTCGAAGTGTTCCGGGAAACCGGCAAGTTCTGATCCGCCCGGATCAGACCAAGCAGAAGCGCTACTCCGCCGCCTCGGCGGAGGGCACTTCTGACCTTGTTCTCGTGTCTTGCCTGATCGGCAAGGGGCTCTCGTTGAGAAACGCCACGATGTGCTGACGGGCGCGCCGCGATTCCGGCATGTCGAACAGTGGCCAGACGTGGAACATGCCTTGCTCATGGACGACGTCGATCTCGGCGCCGGCGGCACGCGCCTTTTCCGCGAAGACCAGATTGTCGGGGGTCAGGAGATCACGCGAGCCCGTCAGAAGCAGTGTCTTGGGCAGCACGGAGAGATCACCGTAGACCGGGCTGATGTGCCAGTCGCTGCGGTCGATGCCGGCACTGTACATCCGGATGGCTTCGAGGCCGCCTGGAATGCCGAGCCACGGGTCGTTGCGCTCAGCCTCGAACAGCTTTGGGTTGGAAAGCGACATGTCGACGCCGGGCGAGATCAGCACATGGCGCGACGGCAGGGGCAAGCCTTCTTCGGCAGCCATCATGGTCAGCACCACGGCCATGTTGCCGCCGGCGGAATCGCCCATGAAGATGATGTCTTCCGCTTCCGTCTCGTCGAGCATCTGGCGATAGACGTCGCCGACCATACCGAACATGGCGTGGAAATCGTGTTCCGGGGCGATGGGATAGATCGGCACGGTGATGCCGTAGCCCAGCCGGTCGGCCATGTCGGCGATCAGGCGCCAGTGATAGGGCGTGATCTCAAACACATAGGCGCCACCGTGCAAATAGAGGATCCGCTTATACTCGCCGGCTCTTGGAGCGATTTCATAGACCGGAAAACCGTCGACGGTGCGTGTCTGGATGTCCAAGCGCTGCTGCAGCGAGGCCGGCGGATGGTGATCCTCGGTCTTGCGCGCGGCCGCGATCCAGCGCTGCAGGTTTTCCGGGCTGGAAAACGCCTTTTTGCGACTGTACCTGAGCACAAAGGACACGACGTGGCTTTTGAAACTTAGCATGCGGGTACACGAACTTCGGCAAGAGCCGACTAAGAGAAACCTCCACTAATTCCGAAGATCGTACCTTGGCCGAAAAAGTCAAGTTTTACGCAGTGTCCACACGGCGCTGTGATCCGCGCCACTGACGTCAGCGGCGCGGCAAAAGTGCCGCGCGCAGCCGGTTGCTGGTTGCCGCCGGGGATGTGCGAGCCCCCGGCGGACGCCGAGCAATTTGCATTTGTCGGCGAAGGTCATCAGCGCGCGGTCCCCAGAAGCAGCGAGGTGAGCGCGGCCTGCGGGTCGGTGGGCGGCGATGCCGGCCAGCCAATGTCCTTCTGGACATGTGCCGGCAGGCTGTTCAGCGAGCGGATCGCCTTGTTCCTGGCATGGGTCTGCCTGATGGTTGCACCGAAGCGACCGAGATTTCCAAACATCGACATTTTCATCTCCCTTGAAGAACGGCTGCAGCCGAGGATTATCTTCGGCTGCCGTTCGATGCGGGGTAAATGCGCCTGCCATGTATCGGGTGGATTTCGCGAAAACAGCGTTTCGGTTTCCGGATCGGTTCGATCCGGAAACATTTGCATGCAAATGAGTTCGAGGCCCGAAGGGATTGCTTCTCGGCCATGTCGCAGCCAACCGAAAGCGACACTGTAACGCCACCTACGGTTTTAGCCGGTTGACAGCAGGTAGCAAATGCCCGCTATTGTGCAGTGCAGCATTTTGGGGTGCTAATTTAGGTAGTAGGGGTACGGGCGTGAATGACATTCACAGTATTCAATACCTTCGAGGGCTTGCCGCTTTTTCTGTAGTCCTCTTTCACATCAGCGAGCAGTTCGGCGGTCCGTTCGCAATTGGCGCAGCAGGGGTCGACCTGTTTTTTGTCATCAGCGGTTTCATCATGTGGGTGACCACGGTCGATCACCCTGTTGATCCACAGCGTTTCATGTGGCGACGGATCGTTCGTATCGTGCCGCTTTATTGGATTGTCACGTTGCTGACCGCGCTGGCAATTTTCGTCAAGCCGCAATTTCTCTTCGGACACGTGCTGAGCCCGGCAAATCTCGTTGGCTCGCTGTTGTTTCTTCCGATCACGCAGAATGGTGCACTTCACCCCGTGGTGATCCAGGGCTGGACGCTGTGTTATGAAATGATGTTTTACGTCATTTTCGCCCTGTCGCTCTTGCTGGGCGAGAAGCAGCGTTTTGCCGCGCTGATCGGCGTGCTGACGGCGCTGGTGGTGTTGAACGTGTTGCTGCTGAAAGGCCACGCCGAGGCGTTTACCTCGCCCATCGTGCTCGAGTTCGCCGCCGGCATTGTCGTCGGGCGCCTGTGGGTGAAGGATGTTCGGCTCCAGCTTGTGCTGGCGCTGTCGCTGGTTGTCGGCGGATTTCTCTTGCTGATAATGGTCCAGATGCTCGACCCCGAAATGCCCCGTGTCTTGCGTTGGGGTGTTCCGTCGATGCTGGTCGTTGCCGGCGCGGTTTTTGCCGAGCGCGCCAGACCGTTCAGCCCAATGGCCTTGTTCACATTTTTCGGCAATGCCTCGTATTCAATCTACGTCTGGCATGTGCTGGTAGTTGTCGTGGTAACCGGCATCATACTGCGGCTTGGGGTTCCGCCAGGTTGGCAGCCGGCATCGGTTGCCTTTGTCAGCATTGCGATTTCCGCAGGGCTCTATCTGATCGTTGAAAAACCGCTGACCGGCTTGCTCAAACCGCTCACGCACCAAAAGCCCGTGACAGGTCAAGTCATAGTTCGACTTGCGCCTGCCGCGGATTGAACATGGATTCGAGGCGCGGGCGCTGAATCCGTTGCAGCGCGCTGCGCTTTTATTCCCGGCTACGCCTTGCCGCGTGGCCTTCGCGCGAGCGGCGGCGCGGGGCGGCGTCACCGGCGACACCGTCCTCGCTGACCGTCTTGCGTGGTGGCAGCTTCACCGCCGCCGACAGTTTCGGGAATGGGTCGACCTTGTTCGGCAGCGCCATGGCGTAGACGAAATGTTCCTGGAATTTCGGTTCCAGCGCGGTCTCGATCTTTTCGATCTGGCTCACCGTCTCCTCGATTTCGCGGCGATAGCCGCGATTGAGCAGCGCCATGCGCGCACCGGCGCCCGCGGCGTTGCCGACGGCCGAGACCTTGTCGAGGTCGCAATCGGGGATCAGGCCCAGCACCATGGCGTATTTCGGATCGATGAAGGAACCGAAGGCGCCGGCGAAATGGATCCGGTCGACGTGCTCGGTGTTCTGCTTTTCCATCAAGAGCTTGGTGCCGGCATAAAGCGCTGCCTTGGCGAGCTGGATGGCGCGCACGTCGGTCTGGGTGATGGTGATCTTCGGCTCGCCCTCCTTCAGCACATAAGAGAAGGTGCGCCCATTGGCGATGACCCGCGGCGAGCGTGCGGCCAGTGAGCCGTCGACGACGCCGTCCTCCGAGATGATGCCGGCGAGATACATCTCCGCCACGATCTCGATGATGCCGGAGCCGCAGATGCCGGTGACGCCCGTCGCCTGCACGCTGTCGAGGAAGCCCGGTTCGTCGGACCACAGTTCCGAGCCGATGACGCGGTATTTTGGCTCCAGCGTCTCGGGATCGATGCGCACGCGCTCGATGGCGCCGGGCGCGGCGCGCTGGCCGCCGGAGATTTCGGCGCCCTCGAAGGCCGGTCCGGTGGGTGAGGAGGCCGCGACAACGCGCTTGCGATTGCCGAGCACGATCTCGGCATTGGTGCCGACGTCGACGATCAGCATCATTTCGTCCTGGCGGTGCGGGCCTTCCGACAGCGTCACCGCCGCCGCGTCGGCGCCGACATGGCCGGCAATGCAGGGCAGCATATAGAGGCGCGCGCCCTGGTTGAGTTTGAGGCCGATGTCGGAGGCCTTGATGCGCACCGCGCCCGAGACGGCGAGCGCGAAGGGGGCGCCGCCGAGTTCGGTCGGATCGATGCCGAGGAACAGATGGTGCATGATCGGATTGCCGACGAAGACGGAATCCAGGATGTCGTTGCGCTGGACGTTGCCTTCCGCGCACACCTTGTCGACGAGGCTGGAGATCGCCTCGCGCACGGCGACCGTCATGCCTTCGCGCCCGTCCGGGTTCATCATCACATAGGAGACGCGGCTCATCAGATCCTCGCCGAAGCGGATCTGCGGGTTCGAGGTGCCGGAGGAGGCGGCGACGCGGCCAGACAGCAGTGACACCAGATGCATGGCGATGGTGGTCGAGCCGATATCGCAGGCGAGCCCATAGGCCTCGTTCTTGAGGCCGGGCCACAAAGAAATGACGCGCGCGATATCGCTGTCGGCATCCTTGTGGATGGCGGCGGTCGCGGTCCAGTTGCCCTTGCGCAATATGCCCTGCACCTGCGGCAGCAGGTAGAAGTCGAATTCGAGGTTTTTGAAGCCCCAATCCTTCATCAGCGCGATCTTGAGCCGGTCGAGATCGCCGAGCGGCTTGTGCATGTCAGGCTCTTCGATCTCGACATAGCACATGCGTATCGCCGTATCGCGGGCGATCACCCTGGTGTCGGCATCCTTGCGGATGGTCTGCGCGTTGATGACGGTATCCTGTGGCACGTCGATGACGAGGTCGCCGAGGATCTGCGCCGAGCAGGACAGGCGCCGCCGCTCGGGCAGGCCGCGCACGCGTTCGTAGCGCTCTTCCTTGGGTCCCTTGGGCGAGATGTGGTCGTTGGACGAGACGATCTTGTGCTTGGCGAAATTGCCTTCCTGCACCTCGATCTGACAACGCCCGCAGGTGGCGCGGCCGCCGCACACGCTCTCGACATAGACGCCAAGCTGGCGCGCGGCATCGAGCACCGGCGTGCCGACGGGAAACTGCCCGCGCTTGCCTGACGGCATGAACAGCACGAGCGGATCGGTGATGTTGGCAGGTGAATTCACGATTGCGCGCTTATCCCCGACCCATCCGGGCTTCACGGCCGCCGCGACGGCGACCGCCGGCAGCAGCGTCGCCCGGTGCATTGACCTGTGTCGGTGCCGCGACTGCACTGGCCGCCTTCGGCCGGCTTGTAGTCCTTGTAGGTGCGGATCCAGTTGGTGCAGTTCTCGTCGGTGCCGTTGAGCACATTGGCGCCGCGCACGGCTTCCATTTCCTGCGGACGCACCGGGTTCATGATCGCCGAGGTCATGCCGGCGCCAATCACCATCGGGATGAAGGCGGCGTTGATGCCGTGGCGATGCGGCAGGCCGAAGGAGATGTTGGACAGGCCGCAGGTGGTGTTGACCTTGAGCTCTTCGCGCAAGCGACGCAGCAGCGCGAACACCTGGCGGCCGGCGTCGCCCAGCGCACCGATCGGCATGACCAGCGGGTCGACGACGACGTCATGCGCCGGAATGCCAAAATCGGCGCAACGCTGCACGATCTTCTTGGCGACGGCAAAGCGCACGTCCGGATCCATCGAAATGCCGGTCTCGTCGTTGGAAATGGCGACGACCGGCACGTTGTATTTCTTGACCAGCGGCAGGATGGCTTCGAGTTTTTCCTCCTCGCCGGTGACGGAGTTGACCAGCGGGCGGCCCTTGGCGACCTTGAGTGCTGCCTCGATCGCGGCGGTGACCGAGCTGTCGATGGATAGCGGCAGGTCGACCAGCCCCTGCACGATCTCCAGCGTCTGCACGAGAAGGCCGGGTTCGGTCTCGTTCGGGTTGACCGAGGTGACGCCGGCGTTGACGTCGAGCATGGTGGCGCCGCAGGCGGCCTGTTCCAGCGCGTCCCTGATCACGGTGTCGAAATTACCGGCGATCATCTCGGCGGCGAGCTTCTTGCGGCCGGTCGGGTTGATGCGCTCGCCGATGACGCAGAAGGGCTGGTCGAAGCCGATGATGATCTCTCGTGTCGCCGAGGCGACAATGGTCCGGGTCATGAAGTCTCTCCGCCTTGATATAAAGTGCTTCTTTATATCGTCTCTGGTTTCGTTCCAGGGTCTGGTGATCGGCCGCACTTAGTGCGCGGTCTTTACCATGTCCACCTGTGTTTCGGTAATCTCGTCGTGCAGTATGTGGTCGAGCCGGTCGGCAACCATCTGGTCGTCGCGACGGATCTCGCGCTTCCAGGGCTGGCGGCCCTTCAGCACGCCCGATTCATCGACGATCTCGGCGACATATTCCTCCTGGCGGTAGGCCATCACATGGATGCCCGAGATGCCGGGGATTTCCTTCACCTCGTTGATGATGTCGATGCAGAGCTGCTTGCCTTCCTTCTTCTGGTCCTGCGCGCCTTCCAGCCGCTTGATGATAGCGTCCGGGATGTGGATACCCGGCACGTTGTTGCGGATCCACTTGGCTGTCTTGGCCGAGGCGAGCGGGCCGACGCCGCACAGGACGAACACCTTCTCGGTGTGGCCGAGATCGCGCGCCTTCTGCATGAAGGTCCTGAACATCGGCACGTCGAAACAATACTGCGTCTGCACGAACTGCGCGCCGGCGGCGATCTTCTTGCCGAGATGGATCGGGCGGAAATCGAAGGGCGGCGCGAACGGATTGACGGCAGCACCGAGGAAGACCTGCGGCGGCGTCGTCAGCTTGCGGCCGGACAGGAATTTGCCGTTGTCGCGCATGATGCGGACAGTTTCGAGCAGCGACATGGAATCGAGGTCGAACACCGGCTTGGCGCCGGGTTGGTCGCCGGCCTGCACGCCGTCGCCGGTCAGGCACAGCATGTTGGCGACACCCATGGCAGCACCTCCCAGCACGTCGCCCTGGATGGCGATGCGGTTCTTGTCGCGGCAGGCGATCTGCATGATCGGCGCATAGCCCATGCGGGTCAAAAGCGCGCAGATGCCGACCGACGACATGTGGCAGTTGGCGCCGGACGCGTCGACCGCATTGATGGCGTCGACCCAGCCATCGAAGATCTTCGCCCTGTTGTAGACGTCTTCCGGGTCGGCGCTGTCAGGCGGATTGAGCTCGGTCGTCACCGCGAATTCACCGCGCCGCAGCACACGCTCCAGCCGGCCGCGCGAGGAGTGGCCGGGCAGGGGATCGAGCGGCAGATCAATGCCGGCCGGGTTCTCATCGCGCTGACGGCCGATCATGCGGCGGCTCCGGTCTTTGGCGCGGCGGCGGCTTCACGCGCTGCCGCCGCCTGCGCGGTGACCCGCAGCCAGGCGGAGGTTTCGCGCAACGACTGGTCGACCGGCTTTTGCACGGTCAGGATATTGTCCGAGTTGACCATGTTCTGCGAACCTTCCCAGGCCTTGACCCAGACGCAGGGCATATCAGGCTCGACCTCGCAATTGCCGTTGGCGCGCACGCCGCCGCAGGGGCCGTTGCGCAGTTGCTTGGGGCAGTTCATCGGGCATGACATGCCGGTCGAGGAGAGGATGCACTGGCCGCACATGCGGCAGTCGAACATGAAGCCTTTGACGCGTTTTTCGACGAACTTGATCGGGGCCTCGACGCGCCCGTAGCCAAGGCCTTTCCAAAGCGGGTGGAGCAGCAGGAAGGTGTCGGCAAAACGCGCATAGAACCATTCGAGCAGGCGCGAATGGCGGATCGACCACAGCCTGATCGCAAACGAGCGCTGTACGCGCCGCTGTGGCGACACGTCGGCCGGCTTGTAGTCGGATTTCGGCGCTGCCTTCTTGACCTGGGTGGCCTGGGTAACTGACGGTTGGGCTTCAGACATTTTCTTTTCCCCCCGCCTTGACCAGAGCGACCAGCCGCTCGCGGTCATATTTCGTGTCGAGGTCCTGAAAAGCCTTTTCAACTTCGGCTTCGAGATCGTCGCCGACAGGAATGGGATCGGCCTTGCGCCATTCTGCGAGATAGTCGTCGGTGCCGCCGGCGCCGGTGCGCATGGCGCACATGTCGATGGCCTCGGTGAAGCGCAACGGCAGTTCACGCTTGGCGTTCTGACGGCCCTTCTTGACGATGACCTGGGCAGGGATGTCGCGCCAGTAGACGACGATAAGATCGGCCATGAATTCTCGCTCCTCGAACTATCGAGCATTGCCGCATGCGCCGTGGGGCCGCTTGTTATGGGACGACGCGCGCGCATTCAAAAGCGACGCATTTCAATGTCGTAAAATGAAAGGTGCGTTTATTCGTTTGCGGCATGTGCCGGCGGCGGGGTCGACGTGCCAAAACGGCCGTCGTGCCTTATGCGGTTCGAGGTTGAAAAAACCTACCAGATTCCGGTTCTGAGGCCGGTCCAGACGTAGAACCAGATCGTCGGATGATACCACAGTTTCGAAGGCAGGCCGGGATCGATCGTCGTGAGTTTCCCGGCGAGTGCATCGCGGACGGCCTCGACGCAGATGTCGCGCGAGAACGCCGTCTGGCGCAGCGCGTGACTTGAGATCGTGTCGCCTTTTTTCGATCTGCCGCGTGCCTGCTTCAGCACGCCACCGGTGTCGACGCCGGCGTCGACGAGGTGGACAGTCGTGCCGAAATTCTGCGCATCACCTGATACCAGAGCCCAATAGCCGCCATTCATGCCGCGATATTTCGGCGTGATGCCCGCATGGTAGTTGAGCACCGGGCAAGGCATCTTGCTCAGCATCTCGGCCGAGATCAGTCGGCAACCGTTGAGCAGCACCACGCCTGGCTGGATTTTCTGGATCGCCTGCAGGCATTCAAGTCCATTGGCCGAGGCCACTTGGATGATCTCCTGGCCCGGTCGCGGCTCAACCTCCAGCTTCTCCTCGGCAATCAACCGCTCGGCATGGCCGGCCAGGAATCGCTTGCCCAGCCTGCTCAGCACCATCGTGCCAAGTTGCCCGATGGCCGAGATCCAGCCCTGGCGGCGAGCCCGACCACGCAGCAATTGCTTTTTGGATTCAGGCGTTTCGAGGACGACGCTGACAGGACCAACGCGATCGGCGATTGCGTTGATCATAGCCCAGACATGCTGCCCGCCGCCGGTCACGACGACGATCGGCGCGCTGGTTCCAACCGGTGAAGACATAGCCCGCTTCCCTGCCTTGCACGCGGCGGCCTGCCGCATGCTGCTGGCCGGAATTTGTGCCGGAATGGGGTTAAATCTTGATGACCACGCTCAGCGCTTGAACTCGATGATGTCGAGCTTCGATTCGTAATAGGGCGCGGGCAATTCGATGCGCCATTCCTTGGCGCCGGTGCGGAAGGCATAGCCGACCTGGTCGGTCTGCGGGCCGCTGCCATAGGGTTTTGCCCGATCGTTGTTGACGGAGCCGGAGCCGAGATAGATCGCGCGCTTCTCGTTGTCGTCGAAAAAGCGGCCTTGGGTTCGCTGCGAGCCGCTGATCTTTTCCAACCGCCAGCCGGAGCCGTCGTCGGTCACCTTGCACTTGAACCAGCCATAGATGACGAGCGGGCTCAACCCACCTGCCTTGATGGTGCGGCACTGCCAGTTGCCGGTCAGGTCCTTGTCGGAGAACGACACCAGCGGCTTCGCCAGCAAGGCATCGAGCTGTTTGACCTCGGCTGGGTCGCCCGCCTTCGCTTCGGCAAGGGCTGCCTTGCGCGTCTCGCCATATTTGTCGAGGCGGACCTTGTCGGCAGGCGTGATCAGCTTCTGCACCTCGCCGTCGGCGAAGGCGGGCAGGGTGCAGCAGAGCAGGCCGATGGCGGCGAGCAATGGGCGAATGGTCATCTGGAACTCCCGCAGTCTCTAAAATGGCAATGAATAGAAATGGCAGTTAATGTCTGGAGCAACGCTGTTGCCGCCCGATGCCTGACTTTACCGGGTCGCTCGCGCCTGTCATCCGTGCTTAACAGCGTCACCGTCAAAAATCATGGTGTGACGCATGCGAATCTTGCTCACGGGATCGTCAGGTTGGCTGGGCAGTGCGCTGGCGCCGCGGCTGCGCGACCTTGGTCACGAGGTGATCGGGCTCGATCCCGCTCCATCAACGGAGACGCACATTGTTGGCTCGATTGCTGATCGTGACCTGGTCATGAGGACGGTCAGGGATCACAGGATCGGAGCCATCGTTCACAGCGGCGCGCTGCACAAGCCCAATATAGAGAGCCGCGCCAACAGCGATTTCGTCGCCACCAACGTGCAAGGCACGCTGAACCTGCTCGACGCGGCGGTGGCGACCGGCGTGCAGCGCTTCGTCTTCACCTCGACGACCTCGCTGATGATCTCGCAAGCGATACGCGCCGGGTTCAAGGGCGGTGCGCGCAAGGCCGCCTGGCTGACGGAGGCGATGTCGCCCGAGCCGCGCAACATCTATGGCGTGACCAAGCTTTCGGCCGAGCATCTCTGCCGCCTCTATCATCTTCAGCACCGCCTGCCGGTGGTCGTGCTGCGCACGGCCCGATTCTTTCCCGAAGCCGATGACATGGCGCATGCGATCGAACAGTCTGACGCCAACACCAAGGCGAACGAGTTTTGTTCCGGCGGCTGACGGTGGAAGATGCAGCGCAGGCTCATATCGCCGCGCTGGAGAAGGCGCCGCTTCTCGGCTTCGATACTTTTATCATCTGTGCGCCGACGCCGTTCCAGCCCGACGACTGCGAGGCGCTGATCAGGGACGCGCCATCGGTCGTTGCGCGTTATTTCCCAGACTTTCCCGAGCTCTACGCGCGAAAGGGCTGGACGATGTTTTCCCCTATCGACCGGGTCTATGACGCGTCGCGGGCGCAGGACAGGCTGGGTTTTGTCTGCAAGACGAGTTTTGCCGATGTGCTGGCACAATTGCGGGCTGAGGAGAACGTCTCCTAGAGCGTTTCACCGTTTCATGGAAACGGCGAACCGCTCTAACTCTTTGTTTTGACGCAATTCCTGACGGAAAACCGCTCACACTTTTCCTGGAATTGCTTTAGGAGTCGTCAGGCATGCGCGGCCGCCAGCGCCATTCCGGCCGTCAGGTCGCCATAGCCGGTCGGGCGCCGCTCATAGGCAAGGCCGAGCAGGGCCGCTGCCCTTTCCGCGACCTTGTCGAGCTCCGGATCGTTGGTCTGGGCGAGGTAGATCAGCTTCTGGTAATTGCCGAAATAGTCCTTGATCAGCTCCGGGTGCTTGTCGAGGCCGAGCGGCTTCATGAAGAAGGCATCGAACTGACGGCAAAGGAAGTCCGTCATGTAGAAGGACATCATGTCGTCGTCGGCGATTTTCGCGTAGGCCTCCATGCCTTGATAGAAGGCGAAGCAATGCGGTCCGGCCATGCGCTCGACGCCATGCTTCTCCAGGACGCGGTCAAGCAGGCCACCGGTGCCGCAATCGGCATAGCCGACGAAGATGTGCTCGTATCCTTCCGCCTTGGCCTTCGCGATCGCCTTGTCCATGGCGGGCGCGATGCGGTCGGGATAGAAATGAAACTCCGCCGGCAGGCAGGTCAATTCGAGGTGATGCAGCCCGAGCTGTTCCTTGACGGCCAACACCTCGCGCGCAATCATCCCGCAGGCGATGACGAGCAGCCTGTCGCCTTGATTCGGTTTCGTTTTCTGTGTTTTGGCCATGGAACCAGTCGAGCCGGCCTTCGTTGCTGTGGGGCTAATTTATCTGTTGAGGGAGACACCGTCCATGAAACTGCTACGCATCGCACCGATTGCCATTCTTGCCTCTGTCCTGGCCCTTACGGCTTGCGCGAACACCGTTCGCGGCGTCGGCAAAGACGTCAAATCGACGGCAAGAGCGGTCAAGGACACTGTCGCCAACTGATCGGCAGCCTCGTCCATCATCTGGGAACAAAAAAGCCGCGCTGCAAGGCGCGGCTTTTCTTGTCGGTCCATCCTGATGCCTTGGGTCAGGCCGAAGCGCGGACGTTGTGCTTGCGCTTCATGAAGTCCTTGGCGGTCTCGACCGCCACCGCGGCATCGCGGCAATAGGCGTCGGCGCCGACGGCCTTGCCGAATTCTTCGTTGAGCGGCGCGCCGCCAACCAGCACGACATAGTCGTCGCGAATGCCCTTTTCCTTCATCGTGTCGATGACGACCTTCATGTAGGGCATGGTGGTGGTCAAAAGCGCCGACATGCCGATGATGTCGGGCTGATGCTGCTCGATCGCATCGAGATATTTCTCGACCGCATTGTTGATGCCGAGGTCGATGACGTCGAAGCCGGCACCTTCCATCATCATGCCGACGAGGTTCTTGCCGATGTCGTGGATGTCGCCCTTGACGGTGCCGATCACCATCTTGCCCTGCTTGGGCGCGCCGGTGGCGGCGAGCAGCGGACGCAGGATGAACATGCCGGCCTTCATGGCGTTGGCCGACAGCAGCACTTCGGGAACGAAGAGGATGCCGTCGCGAAAATCCTCGCCGACGATGCGCATGCCTTCGACCAGCGCTTCCGTCAGCACCTTGTAGGGCACCCAGCCGCGCTCCAGCAGGATGTTAGTGCCTTCCTCGATCTCTTCCTTCAGCCCGTCATAGAGATCGTCGTGCATCTGCTGCACCAACTCGTCGTCGGAAAGTTCAGAAAGGATGATCTCGTCGTCGGACATTTTAATCCAGCTCCTCACGGCATCGCGACTGCGTCGCAAGGCACAAAATATTAGCGTTCATACCTAACCCGCAACGGGCGGGTATCCATAGCTGATTTGCGACTTCCCGCAAAAGGAAAGCGACTGGAAAATCTATTGGTTTTCTTGTCGATTTTGCGACAGGCGTTGGCGCGGACGGGCCGTTTCGAATAGGGTGCATGGCTACGATCCGGCGAAAGCCGCGCCATGCGGCCGCAACGGTTACGGACCAGCCATCGTCAGGCCTGGCCATATTCAGGGAAGAGCGATCATGAGTGAACACGCGGCAGTCGACCAGGAAGCGTCAAACGCGCGGCGTGGGCGCGCTGCCAGCGGCGGCGCGGCGGCAAGGCGCGCGGCGCGTTCGGGCGGTGGCCCCGGCACGCAGCTCACCTACATAAAGCGCAAGATCAACGTCTATGAGGTGCTCAACGAAGAGGGCCTGGCGCTGATCGAGAAGAACACCGATACGGTGCTGGAAGAGATCGGCATCATCTTCCGCGACGACGCCGAAGCGCTGCAGCTGTGGAAAGAGGCCGGCGCCGACGTCAAGGGCGAGCGCGTGCATTTCCCGAAGGGGCTTTGCCGTTCGCTGCTGAAAACCGCGCCGTCCGTCTACACCCAGCATGCCCGCAATTCAGAACGCTCTGTGCAGATCGGCGGCAATGCCACTGTCTTCGCGCCGGTCTATGGCCCGCCCTTCGTGCGCGACCTCGATGGTGTCAGGCGCTATGCCACGATCGAGGATTTCCAGAATTTCGTGAAGCTCGCCTATATGGCGCCGTCGATCCACCATTCGGGTGGCACGGTCTGCGAGCCGGTCGATGTGCCGGTCAACAAGCGCCATCTCGACATGATCTACAGCCATATCAAATATTCCGACAAGCCGTTCATGGGCTCGGTCACCGCGCCGGAGCGGGCTGAAGACACGGTGGCGATGGCCAAGCTCGTCTTCGGCGACGACTTCGTCGAGAACAACACGGTGCTGACCAGCCTGATCAACGCCAACTCGCCGATGGTGTTCGACGAGACCATGCTCGGCGCTCTGAAAGTCTATTCGCGCCACAACCAGGCCTGCATCGTCACGCCGTTCATCCTGGCCGGCGCGATGAGCCCGGTGACGGTCGCCGGCACGCTGACACAGGTGCTGGCCGAAGTGCTGGCCGGCGCCTCGTTCACGCAGCTGATCCGGCCGGGCGCTCCGGTGCTGTTCGGCACCTTCGCCTCGTCGATCTCGATGCAGTCCGGTGCACCGACCTTCGGTACGCCGGAACCGTCGCTGGTATCTTATGGCGCGGCGCAACTCGCGCGTCGGCTCGGCCTGCCGTTCCGCACCGGCGGTTCGCTCTGCGCATCCAAGGTTCCGGACGCACAGGCGGCCTACGAAAGCGCCAACACGCTGAACTCGACCATTCTCGCCGGCACCAATTTCGTGCTGCATTCAGCCGGCTGGCTCGAGGGTGGGCTGGCGTCCTGCTATGAAAAATTCATGATGGACATCGACCAGCTCGGCATGACGCAGAAATTCTCCGAAGGCGTCGATCTGTCGGAGAACGGCCAGGCGATGGATGCCATCCGCCAGGTAGGGCCGGGCAGCCACTATCTCGGCTGCGACCACACCCAGGCGAATTTCCAGACCGCCTTCTACCGTTCCAACATTGCCGACAACAATTCCTACGAGCAGTGGCTGGCCGAGGGTGAGAAGACCGCGCCGCAGCGCGCCAACGAACTCGCCCGCCGCTGGCTGGAAAGCTATGAGGCGCCCTATCTCGACCCGAGCATCGACGAAGCGCTGAAGGAGTTCATCGCCAAGAAGAAGGGGTCGATGCCCGACGCCTTCACTTGAAAGGAGCCCGAGTCAGGCGGGGCTAAAGTCGCCAACATCATCCACAAGGAAGTCTGGCGGAGCGCCTTCTCCGATCCGGACAAGAAGGGATGACTGCGCGCGGCATGATCGAGGAGATCACGGCCGCGCTTGGCGCCAACAGCCTCATCCTGCGCGGTGGTTTTGTTTTTTCTGGTGACGAGGGTGTTCCTCATGGCGCCTCAGGCGCTCCCTCCAGGTCCGTCCTGCTGGTGGGGCAGGCGGGTGCGGCGCCCTGGCCGCATTTCCTGCGCTGGCGCGAAAGGCAGCCACAGCAAATCGCCAATCCGCTCGACAGCTGGTCACGGCAGGTCATCGGCGATGTGGCTGCGGCAGTCGGGGCGCGCGCCGTTTCACCGTCCGACAAACCCTATCTGCCGTTCCAGCAATGGGCGATGCGGGCCGAAGGATTAAAACCGTCGCCGCTCGGCATCCTCATGCACCCGCAATACGGGCTTTGGCATGCCTATCGCGGTGCGCTGCTGTTCGAGGACGAGATCGCGCTTCCAGAGCAGGGTGAAGCAATTCACCTTTGCGACGCCTGTGTCGAGAAACCATGTCTGAAATCCTGTCCGGTTGACGCCTATTCCCCGGCAGGGTTCGCCTATCAGGCCTGCCTGGCGCATGTACGGGGAGTAAGTGGCGAGCCGTGCCGCAGCGGCGGCTGCCTTGATCGCAATGCCTGTCCCTATGGCACGGAGTATCGCTATCCGCCGGAGGTCCAGGCCTTCCACATGGCGAGCTTTTCACGATCCACCAACTGATCAACGCCATAGCTTGGTGAGCTTCCACCTCGATCGGTAGCTTGACGACAGGGAGAAGCAAGCCTATTCATCAAGTCATCCGATGACTTGATGAATAGGCCGATGCAACCTGCCATCCGAACCAATCTTACCGACAGTGCTACCGGGAGCCTGCGTGCTGAAATCGTCGGCGGCCGCTGGGGCGTCGGCGAGCGCATTCCCAACGAGGCGGCCCTCAGCGACCTTCTGTCGGTCAGCCGCGGCACGGTGCGCGAGGCGGTGAGAGTGCTGGTCTCGCAAGGGTTGCTGGATACGCGGCAAGGCTCGGGCACCTATGTGCGCTCGACCGTCGATTCTTCCGCCGCGCTCGACCGCGTCAAACGCACCGGCTTGCGCGACCAATGGGAGGCGCGGGCAGCGCTCGACCTGGAGGCCGCACGGCTTGCCGCCTTGCGTCACACGCCCAACGATCTCGACCGGATGCGCCAACTGCTGGCCGAGCGCGGCACCGTTGCCGACGGTGGCAGCGAAGCCTTCATCCTGCGCGATCTCGCCTTCCACAAATCGGTCGTCGCCGCGTCCGGCAACAGAGCGATGATGGAGCTCTACGACTTCTTCACCGCGGCAATCGCCGAAACCATCCATGCCACCATCGACGGCGAATTGCCCGAGCCGGACCAGCAGGCGCACGGGGCAATCGTCGACGCCATCGCCGCGAACGATCCGGACCGTGCGGTTGCCGCCGTCCGCGCCTTCATGGCGCCGGTGCTTGCCCAACTTGAAAGACTGCTGTCCCCATGAACCAGACATTTCGCCAGCCCGGCCTGACGGTGCAATCCGGGGCCGTCGAGGGGCTGGACCTCATCGATGCCGAAGCCGATAGCCTGCCGCAGCCGCAGCCGCCCGAACTGCGCAGCCGTATCGCGCGCGTCGTGCTTGGCGCCAGCCTTGTGCTGATCGCGTTCAATTTGCGGCCGCTGTTTTCCAGCCTGTCTGTGCTGTTGCCCGAGGTGATGCAGGCGACCGGTCTTTCGACCACCGGCGCCAGCCTGCTGACCACGCTGCCGGTCCTGTGCCTCGGCCTGTTCGCACCCTTTGCGCCAAAGCTTGCCCAGCGCTACGGGGCTGAGCGCACCTTGCTCGGCGCGCTCGTGCTGCTGGCGCTGGGAACCGGGCTGCGCTGGTTCGGCTCGGTGCCGCTGCTGTTTGTCGCTACCTTCCTTGCCGGCGGCGCCATTGCCATCGGCAATGTGCTTTTGCCAGGTCTGGTCAAGCGCGATTTTGCCGGCAGCGCCGCCGTCATGACCGGGCTTTACACCATGGCGCTCTGCGCCGGCTCGGCCGCTGCCGCCGGTCTCACCCTGCCGATCGAGCATCTTGTCACGGGCTCATGGTCGGGCGCGCTCGCTGCATGGGCGGTGCCGACATTGCTCGTGCTGCTGATCTGGGTCCCGCAGGCGCTCACCAGCCGGCGGCAGGTCAGCCATCGCGGCTTTCGCGTCGTCGGCCTGTGGCGCGATCGCCTGGCCTGGCAGGTGACGCTGTTCATGGGACTGCAGTCGGCGCTTGCCTATTGCATCTTCGGCTGGCTGGCGCCGATCCTGCGCGAGCGCGGCTTCGACGCTGCCACCGCCGGCGCCATCGCTTCGGTGTCTGTCATGGCGCAGGTCATCACTTGCCTTGCTGTGCCTTCCGTCGCAGTGCGGCTCAAGGACCAGCGCGGCATCAACGTGGCGCTCGTTGGCATCGCGGTGGTTGCGCTGCTCGGCATCCTGTTCGCACCGACCTCGACCGTGCTGTTCTGGGCGGTTCTGCAAGGCATCGGGCAGGGCGGCCTGATCGCCGCCGCCATGACCCTGATCGTGCTGCGCTCGCCGGATTCGCATGTCGCCGCGCATCTGTCCGGCATGGCGCAAGGTGTCGGCTATGTGCTTGCGGCAACCGGCCCGCTGCTGGTCGGCCTGATCCGCGGCTGGACCGGCAGTTTTTCGGAATCGGCCTTCCTGTTCGTCGCGCTCGGACTGGGGGCGGCCATCATGGGGTTCGGTGCCGGACGTGCGCTGCATGTCGGCGCCCGAACCATGCGCATCGACGGCCAAGATTGATCCTCACGGCTTGACGCTAGGCTGCACGAAATGTTGACCGCCACGTTCAGGCAATGTCTTGCCGTTGTCGCATGCGCGGATATGTATCGCGCATCGAATGAGTGGAGCAGGCAATGACGAAGCAGGACCTTCAGATCAAGACCCGTGACGGAGTGGCCAAGGCGGGCCTGTTCCGCTCGGCCAAGAGCTCCCCGGCCAAGGCTGGTGTCATTCTCTATCAGGACGCATTCGGTCCGCGTCCGGCGCTCGACGGTATGGCCGAGCGGCTGGCGGGCGAGGGCTATGCGGTGCTGGTGCCCGATCTCTTCCATCGCAACGCGCCTTACGGTCCCTTCGACGCCAAGACCGCTTTCACCGAGGAAAAGACCAAGGCAGCGCTGATGGCGCTGGTCACCGGCACGACGCAGGAGATGACCATCGGCGACGGCGCCGCATTCCTCGATGCGCTCGCGGGCGAAGGCGTCACCGGGCCGATCGGCACTGTCGGCTATTGCATGGGCGGCGCGCGGGCGATCAACGCCGCCGCGGCCTACCCGGACAGGATCAAGGCCGCCGCCAGTTTCCATGGCGGCAATCTCGCCTCCGATGCCGCCGACAGCCCGCACCGCAAGGCCGCCGCCATCAAGGCGCGCGTCTATGTCGGCATGGCGGGCGTCGACAGGAGTTTCCCGCCGGAGCAGTCGACGCGGCTGGAAGAGGCGCTGCGACATGCAGAGGTCGACCATACGATCGAGAACTATGTCGGCATGGCTCATGGCTGGTGCGTGCCGGATCACAGCGTCTACAACGAAGCCGGCGCCGAGCGGCATTGGCAAAGGCTGACCACGCTGTTTGCCGAAACGCTGATCTGAGCTTTGATGAGGCTACTCTTGCCTGTTGGCGGCCCGACCCGTTCGCGGTATCAGGCAGCCTGAATGACGGCCCCCCGAATTGAGTGGGGGCCGAGCGGGAACGGCTGGTCTGATGCAATCCTACGATGTCGTGATCATCGGCGCTGGCGCAGCCGGAATGATGTGCGCCATGGAGGCCGCCAAGCGTGGCCGTTCGGTGCTGATCCTCGATCACGCGGCAACGCCGGGCGAAAAGATCCGCATCTCCGGCGGTGGCCGTTGCAATTTCACCAACATCCACGCCAGCCCGAAGAACTTTATCTCGGGCAATCCGCATTTCTGCATCTCGGCGCTCAGCCGCTACACGCAGCGCGACTTCATCGCGCTCGTCGAACGCCACCGCATCGCCTATCACGAGAAGACGCTGGGGCAGCTGTTCTGCGACGGCTCCGCGCGCCAGATCATCGACATGTTGGTCGCGGAAATGCAGGGCCGGGGCGTAGAACTGGCACTGTCGACCGAGGTTAGGGATGTGCGCAAAACCCCGGAAGGGTTCGTGCTCACCCTCTCCACCGGCGCGGTCAACTGCCAGTCCCTGGTCGTGGCGTGCGGCGGCAAGTCGATCCCCAAGATGGGGGCGACGGGGTGCGGCTATGAACTTGCCGAACAGTTCGGGCTTGCCCTTGTCGAAACGCGGCCGGCGCTGGTGCCGCTGACCTTCGACGCAAAGACACTCGAGCGGCTGGCGCCGTTGGCCGGCAACGCCGTCGACGCGGAAGTCGCTTGTGGCAAGACAAAGTTTTCCGAAGCGATGCTCTTCACACATCGCGGCGTCAGCGGGCCATCCATCCTGCAAATCTCATCCTATTGGCGCGAGGGCGACGAAATCCGCATCTCCATGCTGCCCGGGGTCGACGTGGCGGGCCTCATCCGCACAGCCAAACGCGCCAATGGACGGCAGGCAGTGCAGACAGTGCTTGCAAATCACCTGCCGAAACGGCTTGCACAGTCGATCGCGGAGCGCACGGGGCTCGACGGCAACCTCGCCGATCTTTCGGACGCCCACGTCAAAACGGTCGACGCCGCGGTTAACGACTGGCGCATCAAGCCGGCCGGTTCCGAGGGCTACCGCACCGCCGAAGTGACGCTGGGCGGGGTCGATACCAACGCACTTGATCAGAAGACGATGCAGGCGAAATCCGTGCCGGGCTTGTTCTTCATCGGCGAAGTCGTCGATGTCACCGGCTGGCTTGGCGGTTACAATTTCCAGTGGGCATGGTCGTCGGGCTGGGTGGCGGGGCAGGCGGCTTAAGCAGCGCCTATGTTACCGCTGCCTTCGGGGGGTGCCTAAACCAGGCTCATCGCATGAAGTCCGATGAAAATAGCCACGCCTGCGCCGATCAAGAGGAGCGGATTGACCTTGGTCCAAAGCAGTGTTGCCGTTGATGCGAATGCCGCGGCACGTGCGAACCAGCCGCCATCGATGGCCTGGAGCAACACATAGGTCGCGGCCAGGATCATCCCCGCGGCGACTGGCCGGAGCCCTGCCTCCAGCGCTCGTTTCCAGCGCGCTCCGCCATTGCGGGACCACATATGGGCGACCGCGTAGATAAGAAAGGTGGTCGGGCCGAAAATTGCCAGCGTCGAAACGACAGCGCCCCAAAACCCCGCGACTTGCCAGCCAATCAGCGTAACCAGCAGGGATCCTGGCCCAGGCGCCATCCGCGAGATGGCGAAGGCGTCGACGAATTGCGCCTGGCTCAGCCACTGATGGACGTCGACAACCTGCCGGTTGATATCGGCGATGGCACTCTGCCCGCCGCCGATCGTGACGAGGGAGAGCGGAGCAAATACCGCCAACAAGCTCAGCAACAACGATGTGTGTGGGGGCTCGCTCATCACCTAGCCTCCGCGTAGGTGTAGGCGACGCTTACGGACCCGGCGGCGAGAACGACCCAGAAGAGGGGCCAGTGCAGGAGTGCGACGGCAATGAAAGTGCCAGCCATAATCGCAATGGGAACTGCCTTTCGAGGCACCGCCCGCGCGGCCGTGATGCCCATTGACAGCGACAGGCCAACGGCCGCCGCCGCGGCTCCGGTCAACGCCACATGCGTCAGCGGATACCGCGACAGCGAGGAGAACAGCGTTCCCAACAGGACTATGACGATGGCGGGCGGGACGATGATGCCGACAAAACCAATGATGGCGCCACGCCAGCCAAGCAGCCTGTAGCCGATCCAGACGGCCATGTTCTTGACGTTCACGCCCGGCAGCGCCTGGGAAATCGACAGGCCGTTGAGAAATTCTTCCTGCGTCATCCACTTGCGGTTTTGGACAAATTCCCGCAGCAGCCAACCACTCACTCCACCGCCGAAACTCGTCAAGGCGATGCGGGTGAAAATCCAGAACAGCTGCGAACAGCTAGGGACGGGTGCTGTTTCCGGTTTCGACATTTTTGACGTTCTGGCCGCAGCCGTTGGTGAGGAGCCGAGATGGAATTGCCAGCACCATACGGATGATCACAAGTCACTCTTTTTTGCGTCTGTCGTGAAGTCGTCCCAGTGGGGCATCCCACCGTCAAAGCGCTGGGTTGAAAAAAATCTTTGCATCACCCCAAGGATTAGCCATTAGCCTTCGTCCAACAGGCAAATGATGGCGATGATGCTGGATGAAAGCGAAGCCTCCGACGCCGAACTGATCGGGCGGGCGAAGGGCGGAGACAGGGGGGCCTTCGGCACATTGCTGGAGCGTCACTACGACTTCGTCTATCGCGCCGCCTATCGCTGGTGCGGCAAAAAGGCCGATGCCGAGGACATCGCCCAGGAAGTCTGCGTCCGGCTGGGCAAGGCGATCCGCGACTATCGCGGCGGCGGCGCTTTCACGACCTGGCTCTATTCCGTGACGATGAACGCCGCGCGTGACATGATGCGCAAGACCGCGCGCGAGACGGTCAAGACCGAGGCTTACGGCGTTCATGCGCTGATTTCCGGCGAGGCCCCGGCTGAGAGCGAGGATCCGGCCGAGGCGCTGTGGGCGGCGGTGCGGCAGCTGCCGGACAAGCAGCGCGACGCCGTGCTGCTGGTCTATGGCGAGGGCTTGAGCCACGCGGCCGCCGCCGAGGCGATGGCGATCTCGGAGACGACGGTTTCCTGGCACATCCATGAAGCGAAGAAACGGCTGAAGACGCTGATGCGCTCGGCCGGGGAAGTGTGACCATGGTCGACGACAACGAACTCAAGAAGCTGCGCGATATCGCAGCACCAGCGCCGGCCGAGAGCGCGAAGGCGCGCGCTTTTGAGGCCGCGCTGCGCGCCTATGATCAGGAAAATATTTCTGCCGTCGCCCAAGGATCAGTCGGCGGCCTTCGTCTCACAGAGCGAGCACAAAAGCTCTGGAGCGAGATCATGCAAAAGAAACTCATTGCCACTCCGGCCATTGCCGGGCTCGTCGCCCTGCCGATCGCCGGATACGCCACCTTCCAACTGCTGAGGGAACAGCCGCCCAAATTCGGCGGCGACGAGAAGATCACCGAGACGCTGGCCGACAAGCCGGCGACCCTGAAGCCGGCCGAGCCGAAGCAGGCTCCGACCTGGTTGGAGAAGGACAAGAAGGCCGACGCGGATGTGGAAAGCCGCGACGCGACCGACGCGCTTGTGGCGCCGGCTTCGCCGCCGAAATCCGAATCGACCGCGGTTGGCGGCGCGGCACGGCAGAATGCACTGGGGCGTGGTGTGCCGGCTGATGCTCCGGCAACAATCAACGAAACCGAGGCGGGCACTTTGAAGGCTTACAAGCCGGCACCTGCACCAACAGGTGAATTCGCGTTGGATGGTAGCACCAGGACCGCGCCCTACGCATCACGGGTCGCTCGCGTGCCGGGAGCCGACTCCAAATTGATGGCGCCGCAGCCCACCGCACCTGCCGATCAGATCGCACCGCAGGAGGAAAACCGCGACCGCGTCCAGGATTTCAAGACCAATCCGGTGCACGCCGCACTCGAAGATCCGGTCTCGACCTTCTCGATCGACGTTGACACGGCATCCTATTCCTTCGTGCGCAGTTCACTGAAGCAAGGTTTCGTGCCGCAGGCCGACACGGTGCGCGTCGAGGAGATGATCAACTACTTCCCCTATGACTGGAAGGGGCCGGACTCGGCGTCGACGCCGTTCAACTCGACCGTCAGCGTCATGCCGACGCCGTGGAACGCGCACACCAAGCTGATGCATGTCGCGATCAAAGGTTTCGACATCAAGCCGACCGAGCAGCCGAAAGCCAATCTGGTGTTCCTGATCGACGTCTCGGGCTCCATGGACGAGCCGGACAAGCTGCCGCTGCTCAAATCGGCATTCCGGCTGTTGGTCAGCAAGCTGAAGGCCGACGACACGATCTCGATCGTCACCTATGCCGGTGACGCCGGCACCGTGCTGATGCCGACAAAGGTTACCGAGAAGGACAAGATCCTCAACGCCATCGACAATCTAACGCCGGGTGGCTCGACCGCCGGCGAGGCCGGCATCAAGGAGGCCTACAAGCTGGCCCAGCAGTCCTTCATCAAGGACGGCGTCAACCGGGTGATGCTGGCCACCGACGGCGACTTCAATGTCGGACAGACCGACGATGACGACCTCAAGCGGCTGATCGAAAGCGAGCGCAAGACCGGGGTCTTCCTGTCTGTGTTTGGCTTCGGCCGCGGCAATCTGAACGACCAGATGATGCAGACCATTGCCCAGAACGGCAACGGCACGGCAGCCTATATCGACACGCTGGCCGAGGCGGAGAAGGTGCTGGTCGAGGATGCCTCGTCGACGCTGTTCCCGATCGCCAAGGACGTGAAGATCCAGGTCGAGTTCAACCCGAACAAGGTCTCCGAATACCGTCTGATCGGCTACGAGACCCGGGCGCTCAACCGCGAGGATTTCAACAATGACCGCGTCGACGCCGGCGATATCGGCTCGGGCCATTCGGTCACCGCGATCTACGAGGTCACGCCGAAGGGCAGCGGCGGGGAGCAGATCGATCCGCTGCGCTATGGCCAGGCGACGGTCAACAATGGCGGCGTCGCCAATGCGGACGAATATGCCTTCGTCAAGATCCGCTACAAGCTGCCGAACGAAGACATCTCGAAGCTGATCACCACGCCGGTGACATCGGCCAACGAGGTGGAGTCGTTCGACCAGGCCAGCACCGACCAGCGCTTCTCGGTCGCCGTCGCGGCCTTCGGCCAGAAGCTGCGCGACGAGGATGCAACCGCGAAGTTCGGTTACGACAAGATCATGGAGATTGCCACTGCCGCCCGAGGAGCCGACCCGTTTGGGTACAGGTCCGAGTTCCTCTCGCTTGTGCGCCTTGCCTCGGCGCTGGGCGGTAACCGGTAGTGGCGATGACGGCCGGTTTCTTTCAGATGGGATCGTTCTGATATGGGAAACCGGCCTACGGGCGGGTGAGGCAGGCCGGCAAGGGATTCATTCCCTTGCCGGCCTTTTTTCGTATCTGTCGATATTCAGGTGAGGCCGGCCTGCAAATGGAGGTTCCCTGCGCTTCCGGTGCTCACGTACTTTAAGTACGCTCCGCTCCGGTTCTCGGAAACCACCATTTTCGACTCGGCCTGACCTGAATCTCAACAGATCCTAACGCGCGCCGTTAACCCGCAAGATCGTTAAATTGCGCGACATTTCCGGTACCGGATCGCAATGTCCTCTTGTTACACCGGTCATGTTTACAGGGCTTGAGGGAGCCGGAATTGCAGATCAGGACTATCGCCAACTCGCCGCCGCCGGCGCGGGACACTCCGCCGGTTTCGTCGGCCCCATCAGCTGAATCCAGGCGCATCAGTGACGATGTCGCGCAGGCGCGCCATACCGCCATGTCGGCGCTTACCAATGACCGCTTCCGCGCCATGCTGGAACAGATCAGCGATCCGGCGTCATCCGGCGCGCTGATGACGATGCGCGGCGACAATGTCGTCGATTTCAAGTCGGCGCAGTCGAGCTACGCCGACAACAGCGAATAATTGAGAATATCGAGTCAGGCCCGGCTGCGGCGGCGTTCGCGGCGGGCTTCACTGGTCTCGGCGGTGTTTTCCGTCGCCACTTTGTTGCGCATCGGACCGATGCGCTCGACGATCGCCGCAACCGTCGGACGATCCGCCTTGGTATGGGCGTCGAGCGCCTTGCGCATGGCGGCAAGATGCTGGAACGAGGTGCCGCAGCAGCCGCCGACGATTTTGGCGCCGGCATCGACGGCAAGACGGACATAGTCGGCCATGAGTTCCGGCGTGCCGGAATAATGGATCTCGGTGCCGCGGAATTCGGGAATGCCGCAATTACCCTTGACGATGACGGTCGCCTGTGGCTTCGCCTCGGTCATGTCGAGCAGCGATGCCAGGATGTCCGAGGCGCCGACGCCGCAATTGGCGCCAACGCCGAGCGGTGCTTCAGACAGGCCGTCGACGACGCCGTGGATGTCTTTCGGCAGCAGGCCCATCATGGTACGGCCGGCGGTGTCGAAGGAACCGGTATAGGTGTAGGGCAGGCCGACGCGGATCGCCGCTTCGGCGGCGGCGCGAATCTCGTCGGGCGCCGACATGGTTTCGATCCAGGCGACTTCGGCGCCGCCCTCCTTGAGACCCTCGATCTGTTCGGCAAAGGCCTCGACCGCCTCGTCATAGGTCATGGCGCCGAGCGGCACTAGCAATTCGCCAGTGGGGCCGACGGAGCCAGCAACGATCACCTTGCGGCCGGCCTTGTCGGCGACAGCGCGGGCGATCTCGGCGGCGCGCTTGTTCAGCGCATGCACGCGGTCCTGCGCATGGTGGAGCTTCAGCCGATGGCGGGTGCCGCCGAAGGAGTTGGTCAGGATGATATCGGCGCCGGCATCGACGAAATTCTGGTGCAGGCTGGTGATGGTGTCGGGCGCGGTCTCGTTCAGCAGTTCCGGCGCCTCGCCGGCCTCCAGGCCCATGGCGAACAAATTGGTGCCGGTGGCGCCATCGGCCAGCAGCACGCCCTTTTCAGCCAGCAGGGCATCGATCGGATTGGTCGTCGTCATCGGATTGGCTTTCGTGTTTCGAATTCGAATAAGGATATAAAGAAGTCTTTATGTCCAGTCAACGATTTGCGCGACTTTCCGGCAATGCGGTTGGCTTGACCCTCGACCATGTCGGGGCCAGGCAATCGAATGACCACGACTGCTATCGATCAGACAGAGCCTGACGGGAACGACATGCCGGCCAGATTGCGCGCGTAGGCGGCGGCCTCGTGCGGGTTGATGTCGGCGGCGCGGATCAGATTGTCGAAATGCTGGGTCAGCGCCTGGATTGGCTGGGTGGCGTTCAGCACGACATACATGTCGCCGACATAGATGGCGGCGCGGTAGGGGCCGAAGATGGTGAGCGGGATCGAATAGCGCATGCGGCCGTCATAGAGAAACAGGCGGAAGGTCGGGTAGAGGTCGTCGAGCAGCGTCGCCATATGGGCGAGTTGCTGCCTACGGTCAGCCTCGGGAAAACGATCCCAGACGCCGAGGCCGCGCGCGAAAATCTCCAGCGTATGGCGCGGCATGCAGACTTCCATGTCGGTTTCCGGGCGCCGGTTGTATTCGATGCGGTACTGCGTCTCGCTGGCCTGCGTCAGGCGGCTCCGGTTGGTGATGTTGGCCTCGTAGTCGACCAGCGCGCGGGTTCGCAGCAGGTCGGGAATGCCGGCCGGCACGTAACGGATCTTGGTGCCTGCGGCTTCAGCGAACCATTTGGCGAGCAGCGTGCGGTCGAAACCGTCGGGCGCTTCCTCGATCTCCAGGCTTTCGCGGATTTCACCGGTGACGCCTTCGTCCTGGCTGAGGCCGAGCAGCCAGTCCAGCGACACTTTGAATTCGGCGGCGATGTTGAGCAGCGTTTCGGCGCGTGGCAGGCGTGTCGAGGCGCCCGACATCAGCTGCGACAAAGCCGACCGATCGATGCCGACTGCTGACGCGAATGCCGACTGGTTGAGGTCCGACCGTGTCAGGAGCAGCTTCAAACGCTCCCGAAAGATTGCTGACAGGTCGCGTTTGTCCATCGTCCGGTCCTCCGAATCTTGAGGAAAAATTTGCGCCGAAGCGGTTTAACGAGGCATCTCAGGCGTAAATGAATCCCTAAGGCTGTTTACAATGTGTAACATGTGCGGTTAAATATGCGCAATCGCAACATTTTGTACACTTTGTCTCGTTGAGTGGAATCACTTCTCCTGACACTATGCTGTCAGGAACCACTGGGGGTTCCGGCGACTGAGGGACAGTGGTCGATAGCATGACAGGCAAGAGCATCAAGCGACGCAACGCACCGGCCATCGAGTGGCCCACCGTGGTTCTCGCTTTCTTCTGTTACGGAACATGGCTCGCCACCGGTTTCCTGCTCTGGCCCTCTTATCCCATCCTCGCGCTCGCCATCCTTGGCTTCATCCTGGCATTGCAATCATCGATCATGCACGAAGTGCTGCATGGCCATCCGACGCGCAGCGCGCTGATCAACGAAGCCTTCGTCTTCCTGCCGATCGGTCTGGTCTGGCCGTTCCGTCGCTTCAAGACGCTTCACTTGCGCCACCATGCCGATGAGCGGTTGACCGATCCGCTCGATGACCCGGAAAGCTACTATCAGGCGATGTGGCAGCATGACGAATTGCCGCCGACGATGAAATTCCTGCTCAAGATCAACAACACCATGGCCGGCCGTTTCTTCCTCGGCCCCTGGCTGTCCTGCATCGGCTTCTTCATCGATGATGCCAAGCAGATCATGGCCGGCGACAAGGCGATCCGCAAAGCCTGGCTGCTGCACGCGATCGGCCTCGCCATCGTGGCGCCGATCGTGCAGTTCGGTTTCGGCATTCCGCTTTGGCTCTATATTCTGGCGCCGGTCTGGCTCGGCCAGTCGCTGATCGCGATCCGCACTTTTGCCGAGCATCAGTGGTCCGAGCACCCGGAAGGCCGCACGGTGATCATCGAGCGCTCGCCACTGTCGTTCCTGTTCCTCAACAACAATCTCCACTTCGTCCACCACAAGACCCCGACGGTGGCCTGGTACAGACTGCCCAAGCTGTTTCGCGAGCGCCGTGACGAATGGCTGCGGATGAACAATGGCTATGCCTACCCCAACTATTTCGCGCTGATCAAAGCCTACGCCTTCAAGGCGAAGGAGCCGATCGTGCATCCGGTGCTGCGTCGCGTGCCTGAGCACGGCCGGGCCTTCCAGCCGCGCATCCGGGCGCGCAACGTCAGTGGGCTCGGCACCGCGCCGGTGCCCGCCGAACCGCCCAAGGAATAATTCGGGCAACTCTGGGTCCCGTGTCGGCCAATTCTGATTGGACGCCGCGTTTTTGCGATCCTTTCTCCAGACGTGATGATTGAGTGTCGGCATGAGCGAATTGATTGCGGCGTTGCCGATGTATGACTGGCCTGAAGTCCGCGGCGAGGTTGACGCGCAATGGGTACGTCTGCGCGATGCCTTCCGGCAAAAGGGTATCGACGCACCGCAAACCATCGTGCACCGCAATGGCGACCTGCCGCCGGTGCCGGGCGGCATCCGCGACGCCGAGGGAGCGTTGATCGCGCCGGACCCGGCGACATTGCCGCCCGACGCACTCGATTATCACCAGCTCTGGCTGCACCCGGCACTGCTGTTTGCACAGACCTGCTGGGGACCGATGGAGCTTGGCCTGTCCAGCCATGTGCAAGTGGTCGGACAGCCGAGCTACGACACCTATGAAGGCGGCCAGGGCGAACTCTATTCCAGTGCGCTGGTGATGCGGATAGGCGAGGGCCCGGAGGTTCGGTCACCCGCGAACGGCAAGGCGGTGCTCCCGCTAGAACTCATCCGTGGCAAGCGCTTCACTTTCAACGGCCTCGATTCGATGTCGGGCATCATCGGGTTGACGCGCGATCTGCAGGCGGCTGGCGAAAGCCTCGATATCTTTTCCGCGCGCAGCGCAAGCGGCGGCCATCGCGCCTCGATCGTCGCTGTGGCCGAGGGCAAGGCTGATATCGCTGCGATCGACTGCGAAAGCTGGGCGCTGGCGCAGCGTTTCGAACCGGCGGCGCGGAAAGTGGCGATCGTCGGCTGGACGGCACGGCGCAAGGGCCTGCCATTCATCACCGCCAAGACAACGCCCGAAAAAACAATCCGGGCAATGCGCGAAGCCCTCGCTGGATTAGCCGAGCAGCCTCGCATCCAACGGGTAGGTTGAAAGCTGCTCGTTGCCGGTCTCGGTGATCAGGATCTGCTCCTCGATCTTGACGCCCTCGCGGCCGCCAAGCCTGCCGATATAGCTTTCCACGCACAGCGCCATGCCTGGTTCGAGCACGCCGTCCGGCGTGTCCGGCGTCCAGTCGCTGGCATGCGGCAGCGTCGGGTATTCGTCGGCCAGGCCGACGCCGTGATAGAGCACGCCATAGCGGGTCGGGAAACAGTCGCCAGGCGGCACCGCCGAGCGTTCGACAAGGTCGCGGAACGAGATTCCGGGCTGCATCAATTCAGTGTTGTGTGTGATCTGGTCGGCGGCAATGCGAAACAGGTCGTGCTGTTCGTTGGTCGGCTTGGCATCGCCGCACAGCCAGGTGCGCGACAGGTCGGCGCAGAAGCCGTAGGGGCCGATCAGGTCGGTGTCGAAGGCGACGAGGTCGCCGGCCTCGATTTTTCGCGACGAGCATTCCTGGAACCACGGGTTGGTACGCGGGCCTGATGCCAGCAGTCGCGTCTCGATCCATTCACCGCCGCGCGCAATGTTGCCGCGATGCAGTTCGGCCCACAGTTCGTTCTCGGAGATGCCCGGCTTCAGCGCCTGTTCCATCTCGCCCATCGCCGCCTCGCAGGCGACGATGGCGCGGCGCATGGCGAGGATTTCGTCCGGCGATTTGATCAGCCGCGCGTTTTCCATCACCGCTTCGCCATTGCCGATGGAGACACCAAGCCGCGCCAGTTCCTCGACGCCTTCCGGATTGATGTGATCGACGGCTATGCGGTTGTTGCCGCGGCCATGTTCTCTCGCCAGATCGGCAATGCCGGCGGCCCAGCGGCGGACTTTCTGCTCGGTCAGTTCGCCGCCGTAGAGATACATCCACGACACGGCCGGGCGCACCTCGTCGACGACGCCGGAATGGTCGGAGAGATGCTCGCAGGAAAAATAGTCGAACAGCACCACCGGCCCTTCGGTGGCGACGAAGCAATGCCGTGTCGGGTTGTGCGCCACCCAGAGCTGCATGTTGGTCGAGTCGGTGGCGTAGCGGATGTTGACGGGGTCGTAGAGCAGGGCGCCGGCATAGCCGCGTCGCTTCAGCTCGGCGCGGATGCGCTCCAGCCGGTATTTCCGCATCGCCGGCAGATCGGGCGCAGCAATGCCTGCCGCAGCCCATTCCGCTTCAGCCTGCGCGCCATAGCCCAGCACATGCTGGTTGAGCGAAGCCGCCTTCTGGCGGGAGGTGTCGCGCAGGGCCTCGATCGAGCCTGGCTCGAACGGCATGATCTTGCGGTGGCGGCCGAAGCCGCCTTTTGGCCCCGCGCTGTCCATGGTCGAGCCTCAGGTCCGCATCTTCTCGCCGCTCGGGTCGAAAGGCGCCTCGACATTGATGCGCGCCGGACGCCGATGTCCGAGGATCTCGATCTCGAACAGGCCGGCGCTTTCGTCCTCGGCCAGTGCCGCCGGCACATAGCCTTGCGCCATCGACTTCTGGACATAGTGGGCATAGCCGCCCGAGGTCACCCAGCCGACCACGCGCCAGTCGCCGTCGACGATACCGCGCACGGCGGACGCGCCTTCAGCGGCCTTGGAGCCACGGATTTCCTTGCCTGATGTGTCGAAGCGCGGCGCGCCGTAGCCATGCGGCTTTTCCACCGTGCCATAGTCCTTGCTGACCTTGGCCCAGATCGGCTCGTCGCCCATGACATCGGCATCGGCAGCGTCGACGATGAAGGAAACGCGGCGCAGTTTCGGCCCTTCCGCCTGTTCCTTGGCGGCGGCTTCGCGGCCAATGAAGTCATTCTTCTCGAGCTTGATGAAGCGGTCCATCGAACCTTCGAACGGGCCGTAGATCGGACGCAGCTCGCGGAACCAGGTCGGGAAGTTCTTCTCGAGACGCATCGAGAGCAAAGCGCGCATGCCGAAATCGACCAGGCCAAATTCCTCGCCGGCGTCCTTGATCGCCTTGTACACCAGGCGCTCATAGGCCGGCGCCATCCAGATTTCGTAGCCGAGGTCGCCGGTGTAGGTGATGCGGTTGACCAGGCACGGTGCACCGCCGACCGCCATCTCGCGGAAATCCATGAAGCGGAAGGCTTTTGTCGAGATGTCGACATCGACCAGCTTCTGCAGGAGGTCACGTGATTTCGGCCCGGCGATCGACAGGCCGACCAGCGTCTGGTCGAAGCGATGGATGCGCACCGACCCGTCCTTCGGCAGATGCTTTTCGAACCAGCGCATATGGTATTTCTGCGCGGCCGACGACCCCCAGATCATGAAGCGGTCTTCGCCGGCCTTGGCGATGGTGAAGTCGCCGATCAGCTTGCCGAACTCGTTGATCATCGGCGTCAGAACGATGCGGCCGGTCTTCGGCATGCGGTTGGTCATCAGCCGGTTGAGGAACTCTTCCGCGCCCGGTCCCGACACTTCGTATTTGGCGAAGTTGGCGATCTCGGTGACGCCGACGCGCTCGCGCGTGGCGCGCACTTCCTCGCCGATCGGGCCAAAATCGTTGGAGCGGTGGAAGGACACGATATCTTTCGGCTCCTTGCCTTTCGGCGCGAACCACAGCGGAGTTTCCAGACCCCAGGAGTCGCCCATGACGGCGTTGTTGGCCAGCATGGTGTCGTAGAGCGGCGTCGTCTGCGCCGGGCGTGCCGCCGGCAGTTCTTCGTTGGGGAAGCGGATCGAGAAGCGGCGCGAATAGTTTTCGCGGACCTTGGCGTTGGTGTAGCGCAGGCCGGCCCATTCGCCGAAGCGGGCGACATCCATGCCCCAGACGTCGAAGCCCGGATCGCCATGCACCATCCAGTTGGACAGAGCGAGGCCGACGCCACCGCCTTGGCTGAAGCCGGCCATGACGGCGCAGGCGCACCAGAAATTGGTCAGGCCCTGCACCGGTCCGACCAGCGGGTTGCCGTCCAGCGCGAAGGTGAAGGGGCCATTGATGATCTGCTTGATGCCGGCCTTCTCGATGCCGGGGAAATGCTTGAAGCCGATTTCCAGCGACGGCGCGATACGGTCGAGATCCGGCGGCAGCAGTTCGTGGCCGAAATCCCATGGCGTGTTGACCGGCGACCACGGCTTGCAGGCCTTTTCATAGGTACCGAGCAGGATGCCGTTACGCTCCTGGCGGGTGTAGATCTCGCCCTTGAAGTCGAGCACGCCGATCATCTCGCGGCCGGTCGACTTGTTGAACTCCTCGACCTCCGGCATCGGTTCGGTCAGGAGATACATGTGCTCCATGGCCAGCACCGGCAGTTCGACGCCGACCATGCGGCCGATCTCGCGCGCCCACAGGCCGCCGCAGTTGACGACATGCTCGGCGTGGACCGTGCCCTGTTCGGTGACGACGTTCCAGGTGCCGTCCGGCTGCTGCGTGAGATCAACGACGCGGTTGCGCAGCACGATCTCGGCGCCGAGTTTCTTGGCCGCCTTGGAATAGGCGATGGTGGTGCCGGACGGGTCGAGATGGCCTTCGACCGGGTCCCACATGGCGCCGACGAAGTTGGTCTCGTCCATCAGCGGGAACATCGCCTTGGCTTCCGACGGCGTGATCAGCTCGGTGTCCATCCCGAGATAGCGGCCCTTGGCGTGGGCCAGACGCAGGAAGTCCATGCGCTCGGGCGTATCGGCCATCATCACGCCGCCGGTCAGATGCAGCGAGCAGGACTGGCCGGAGATTTCCTCGATCTCCTTGTAAAGCTGCACGGTATAGGCCTGCAGCTTGGCGACGTTGGGGTCGCCGTTCAGCGTATGGAAGCCTCCCGCCGCGTGCCAGGACGAGCCGGAGGTGAGTTCCGAGCGCTCGATCAGCATGATGTCGGTCCAGCCGGCCTTGGCCAGGTGATAGAGCACCGAGCAGCCAACGACGCCGCCGCCGATGACAACCGCTTTTACGTGGGATTTCATGAAGATAGGTCCGTTTTTGCGAAAACTGAATCAGGGTTGGTAAGCGGGCGTGGCGACGCGGGCTTCCCGATCAAAAATCGGTCGGCGCGCCGCCTTCGGCCGTGCGCTTCTGGACGAAGGCGTTGAGCTCCTCGCGGATCGCCGGGTCCATGTACGGTTCTTCGTAGGATGCCAGCCGTTCTTTCCACACCTTGTTGGCCTTTTCCATCGCCGTCGGCGATCCGGCTTCTGCCCAGGTCTCGAAATTGCGCCAGTCGGACAGGATCGGCGAGTAGAAGGCGTTCTTGTAGCGGTCCTGCGTGTGCTGGGTGCCGAAGAAATGGCCGCCCGGGCCGACCGACTGGATGGCGTCGAAGCCGAGCGCCTCGTCGGACATGTCGAGCGGGGTCAGGAATTCGGCCACCATCTGCAAGAGGTCGATGTCGAGAATGGTCTTCTCGTAGGAGCAGCGCAGGCCGCCCTCGAGCCAACCGGCCGCGTGCATCATCAGATTGCCGCCGCCCTGGATGGCGCCCCAAAGCGAGAACACGCTCTCATAGGCCGCCTGTGCGTCGACAGTGTTGGCGGCGCAGGTGTTGGAGGTGCGGTAGGGGATGTTGTAGCGGCGGGCAAGCTGGCCGCCGACAAGCTGCGCCTTCATGTATTCCGGCGTGCCGAAGGCCGGTGAGCCGGACTTCATGTCGACATTGGAGGTGAAGCCGCCATAGCCGACGGGCGCGCCCTTGCGCACCATCTGGGCAAAGGCGATGCCGGACAGTGCTTCGGCATTCTGCTGCACCAGCGCGCCGGCGATGGTGACCGGTGCCATCGCGCCCGACAGGGTGAAGGGCGTGACGATGACGACCTGGCCCTTGCTCGACATCTGGATGATGCCTTCCATCATCGGCACGTCGAGCTTGAGCGGCGAATTGGTGTTGATGATGGTGAAGACGGACGGCTCCTCGAGCAACTGCTCGTGGCTGATGCCGCGCGCGATGCGGGTGATCTCGATACCGTCGACATTGCGCTCCTTGCCGAGCGAATAGATGTGGAACACCTTGTCGGTCAGCGTGGCGAGGTCGCGGACGCATTCGAGGTGGCGGACGGAGGGGTGGATGTCGGTCGGCTCGACCGGATAGCCGCCCGTGCAATTCAGGATGTTGTGCATCTGCGCCAGGCGCAAGAAGTTGCGATAGTCCTGCTGGTTGCCTGGCCGGCGGCCACGATCGATGTCGGAGCAATTGGGCGCCGACGCCATCATCGAGATGATCAGATTGTCGCCGCCGAAGCGCACATTGTGCGCGGGATTGCGGGAATGGATGGTGAATTCGGGCGGGCAGTTCGAGACCAGATCGAGGATCATATCGCTGTCGAAGCGCACGCGCTCCGAACCTTCACGCACATCGGCGCCATGCGCCTTCATGATGCGGCGGGCCTCGTCATGCAAAACGTCGACGCCGATTTCCCTGAGCACGCGCAACGAGGCGAGGTGGATCGATTCCAGTTCGTCTTCGGAAACCAGCTTGGTCGGCGTGAGCGGATTTCTCAACTGGCGGAAAGCCGGCTGCTCAAAGGCGGCCGAGCCGCCGGCGCGCTTTCCGGCGCGGCCGCCACGGCGGGCACGGTCGGGCGCCTGTGCCGATTCCAGGGGTTGTAGGGCGGCGGTCATGATGGTCCTCGTACGATGCGATAGCGGGCGGCATAATGGACCGGCGGCCCGCCGGCCATTGCGGAGGCGGCGACCACTAGGGCGAGGGAAGCGACATGCCGGAACGGCAGTTGCGCGGCGGCGACGTTGCCTTGGCGGCATCGGTACTCCGGGGTGTGTCAGAGAGCGGTCAGCTGGTTGGGCGCGGATGTTGAGAGCGTTACAGTACCGTCTTTTACTTCTGACATACTTGCGCGTTGAACTTTTTCGGAGGGACAGCCATGCCTGACGTCGTCAAAGTGCGTGCCGCGACAAACAACGAAGTTGCCTTCCTTTCCTGGGATATTGACGGGATGATCCCGGGTTGCCTCGGTTTTGAGATCGTGCGCCTCTATCCGGATACAGGCGAGGAGCGCTGCCTGGCGTCCTGGGTACCGTTCAAGGGGCAGCGCAATCCGAGATGGATTCCGCAGGACACCGGCGTGTGGCCGGTTCAGAAGACGTTCTGGCGCGATCTGACCGTGCGGCGCCGGCGCGACAGCATCGACGTCAGGCCCGACGGCGAGATGATCGCCTACCGGGTGCGTCCCGTTGGCGATATGAAGCCGGGCCTCGATCCCGTGCCGGTACGCCCGGATCAGGTCGTCGACGGCAAACCCGCCTATACCGGACCGGCGCGGCCGCTTGGCTATCTCGGCCAGGGTGCCGTCAGCCCGCCGATCTTTCTGGGACAGATGTTCGGCAAGGCGCGCGTCGCCTTCACCAACGGCGTGCTGTCGACGCAATGGATGTCGCATGCGCTCCAGGAGGCCGGCATCAAAGTCGGGCAGCGCGAGAAGATCGCTGCGATCCTGCAGGACCCGACCAGCAAGATACGCGCCTATCTGCATGGCGATGTGCCCGATGTGCTAACCAGTCTCCTGAAACGCGCCAAGACCGAGGGCGGCACGGTCAGGCTTGCCCTCTATGAGCTTGGTGATGACGAATTGTGCGACGCTATCATCGCCGCGAAGGATGTCGTAGAGGTCATCCTTTCCAATTCCGGCAAGGGCAAGCTTCCAGACGCGGCCGAAGACGACAAGGCCGAGGTTTGGGATGCCGGCAACTTTCGCTACAGGCAGCGCCTGCGCGATGCGGGCGTGGTGGTGACGGACCGCCTGTTCAACAACAACCATATCGGCCACAACAAATTCGTTGTCTACCGCGATCCCCAGGGCAAGCCGCTGGCGGTGATGACCGGCAGCACCAACTGGACCTCGACAGGCATTTGCGGACAGTCCAACAATGCCTTCGTCCGTGACGATCCCGCGATGGCCGAGGTCTTCAACGACTATTGGCAGCGCATGAAGGCAGACGTGTTTCCGCCACCAGCCGGCGAAACCGCTGCCGGGCACGTCGCACAGACGCAAGGCGTGCCGTTCCGCAGGGATAACCACTTGCCCAATCCGCTGAACGGCGCGACCTCGGCGCTGGACGGCATGACGGTGTATTTCTCTCCGAACGACCCGAAGCGCAGCAAGAAGGATATCTCGGTGCGACCGGTGGACCTCGAGGATGTCTTCGCGCGCATCAGGGCGGCCAAGTGCGCCGTTCTGTTCCTCGTGTTCAACCCTTCATTGCTCGGCGACAACTCGATCGTCGATCAGGCTGTCGCCGCCGCAAAGGCAGATCCAAATCTGATCGTGCAGGGCGCCATCAGCGACGAGACCGCCATGCCCAACTATGTCGCGCCGCCCAAGGATCCGGTCACACACAAGTCGATCAAGGGCGGCGGCAAGTCGCCCTTCGTCTATCCGGAAAATGTCTGGGAGGCGCCGAACGTCTCCATCGTGCGGGCGGCGAACCTGACCGGCGCCACCATTGCCCGCGACTTCCAGGCCGAGGTGCTGACCGTTGGCCACGCGATCGTGCATGACAAGATCGTCATCATCGATCCGATGGAGGACAACGCCACCGTCATCACCGGCAGCCACAATCTCGGTTACAAGGCGTCCTACGAAAACGACGAGAATCTGGTGATCGTGGAAGGTGACAAGACGTTTGCCGCTGCCTACGCTGTGCACATGCTCGACGTCTACGACCACTACAAGTTCCGCGCCTGGCGCCGGACGATCGGCAAGGGACCATCGGACGATGACGGGATCTCCATCGACGACAAGTGGCTGAAGCCGTATGCGGATGGCAAGAAAGGCGCGATTGCTCGGTATTTTCCTTAAGCGCAACCGGCCACCTCGGCAAACCTTCATTCAATCTCGGACCGGTCGGCGTCAACCGATCGGCCGGGTTGTTGGTGCAAGCGGATTTCCCTGACCGGCCCTTCCTTTCCCTCAAGCGAGCCAGTAGCTAGTCAGCGTGCCGGTCGGATGGCCGGCGCATTTCACATGGATGACAACATGGTGGCAACCGGCTCGAGCGAAGGCGAAGCGGGGACGCAGTGGGCAGCGCTCGCCGGCGTCACCGCAGCACTTGCCATGTTCGGCGCCGCGCAAGGTTTGAGCTCGCCGCTGTTCACGCTGTTGATGCAGAAGCAGGGCATGTCGCCTGGATTGATCGGCCTGTCGGCGGCGATGATGCCGCTTGGGCTGATCCTGTCGGCCTCGTTCGTGCCGGCCGCGGTGCGGCTGGTCGGTGCGCGCAACCTGGCGGTCGGCTGCTCGCTGATCGGCGCGTTGTGCTTTCTGGCGATCGGCTATCTGCAGAACTGGGTGGCCTGGTACGTCATCCGCTTCATCATCGGCGTCGTCATTAACCCGCTCTATATCCTTGGCGAGGTCTGGGCATTGTCGCTTTCGCCGCCTTCGCGGCGTGGCCGGGTGATGGGCGTGTTCAACACGCTGATGGGGGCCGGCTATGCGGCGGGGCCCTTCACCTTGACCTTTATCGGCACATCGGGCTGGGCACCGTTCAGCGTCGGTGTCGGCGGCTTCTTGCTTTGTGCCGTCATTCTGCGCCTTGTCTCGTCAAAACTCACCGGCTTCGAGGATGACGGCCAGCCTGCCGGCAGCTTTGTCGGTTTTGCCAAGCTGGCGCCGGCGCTGCTGCTGGCCGTGCTGGTCTCGGCCGCCGTCCAGCAAAGCACCTATGCGCTGGTCCCGGTCTTCGGTGCCGGCTATGGCCTGCCGGAGGCCGTGCTCGCCGCGCTGGTGATGGCGCTGTCGCTCGGCAACATCCTGCTGCAGATCCCGCTCGGCCTGCTGGCCGAGCGCTTCGGCGGCCGCCCGATGATCGTTGCCTGCGCGGTGGCGACAACGGTTTGCGCGGCACTGCTGCCGCTGCTGATCATGACGCCGCTGATCTGGGGTGCGCTGCTGGTGATGGGCGCAGTCGGTTACGGCGTCTATACGATGGCGCTGGTGGAACTCGGCAGCCGCTTCAAGGGCACGCTGCTCGTCACCGGCAACGCGGCCTTCGCCTTGCTGTGGGGCGTTGGCGGCATTGTCGGCCCGCCGGGCGCCGGCCTGCTGATGCAAGGCATCGGTCCGCTGGGGCTGCCGGTCGTGATCGTCGGCCTCGACGCCTTGCTGGTGATCTTCGCGCTCTATCGCTCATCGGTCCGCCGGAGCGGCAAGGCATGACCGCGGCGGATTCGGAAACTGGCGACGGAATGCAATGGGCCGCGATCACCGGCGTGATCGCGACCGTCTCGGTGTTCGCCATCGCGCAGGGGCTGTCCTATCCACTGTTGAGCTTCATCCTGCAGAGGCAGGGCGTCTCGCCGGCAATGATCGGCCTGTCGGCGGCGATGACGCCAGTTGGCTTCATTATCTCGTCGCCGCTGATCCCGGCACTGGCGCGGCGGTTCGGGGCAGGGCGCACGGCGCTGACCTGTGCCGCACTCTCGGCTGTCGTGCTGGCGCTGATCGGCTGGACGCAGAACGTCTATCTGTGGTTTCCGCTGCGCTTCCTGATCGGCGTGGTAACCAATCCGCTCTATGTCTTGAGCGAAATCTGGGTGATCGCACTGGCGCCGCCGGCCCGGCGCGGCCGCATCATGGGCGTCTATTCGACGATCATCTCGGCCGGCTTTGCGACCGGGCCGCTTTGCCTGCTTGCCGTCGGCACGCAGGGATGGTCGCCCTTCCTCGTCGGCATCTGCGCCTTCGTGCTGTGCGGCATCTGCCTGGCCTCGGTGCTGCCGCGCCTGCCGAAGGTAGACGAAGCCGGTCATCAGGTTTCCGTCCTGGGCTTCGTGCCGATGGCATGGCTGCTCTTGTTCGCCGTCATCGTGGCGGCGGGTTTCGAACAGGGAGCGCTGGCCCTGCTGCCGGTCTATGGCACCCATCATGGCATCGCGGAAGTCCGCATGTCGGCGCTGCTGTCGGTGATGATCGCCGGCAATATTGCCATGCAGGTGCCGCTCGGGCTGCTGGCGGAGAGGCTGACCGCGCGCCTGGTGCGGCTTGCCTGTGTTTCCTTGACGGTGCTTGGATGTGCCCTGCTGCCGCTTCTCATCGAAACGCCGCTGATCTGGCCGATGATTTTCGTCTGGGGCGCGGTTTCCTACGGCATCTACACGATGTCGATCATCGAACTCGGTGAGCGCTTCACCGGCTCGACACTGGTCGCCGGCAACGCCGCTTTCTCGCTGATGTGGGGCGTTGGTGGCATAGCCGTGCCACCGCTGGCGGGGAGCGCCATGGACTTGCTTGGTGCAAGAGGCCTGCCGATCACGCTGGGGCTGCTGTGCTTGACGCTGGCGGTTGCGAGCGTCGCTGGTCGCGGGAAGGCCTGAATGCTCTGCTGAGACACCGCAACTCTTGAATATCTGACGCGGCATGTCGATGTTGCATGCCGACGCATTGCCTATCGGAGATTCGATGACCAAGCCCATCACCAAGCCGGAAGCCGGCACCGCGGACCCCTTCCTCTGGCTGGAGGACAGGACCAGCAAACAGTCGCTCGACTGGGTGCATGGCCAGAATGAGATCACGACAGGCGAATTGCAGGGCGATCCATGCTATCAGGCGTCGTTCGAGACGGCACTCGATTTGATGACGGCCGAGGACAATATCGCTGTCGGCGCGGCCATCGCGGGTCATGTCTATAATTTCTGGCAGGACAAGACCAATGCGCTCGGCCTGTGGCGCCGCACGACGGTTGCTTCCTACAAGACCGAGAAGCCGGTCTGGGAAACGATCATCGACTTCGACCAGCTCGCGGCGAAGGAGGGGATAAAATGGGTGTTCAGCGGCGCCAGCCGGCTCTATCCGGATTTTAGCCGCTGCCTGCTGTCGATGTCGCCGGATGGCGGCGATGCCAGCGAGATGCGCGAATTCGACATCGAAACCAAATCATTTATCGAGGGCGGGTTCCGTGCACCGGCCTCGAAGTCGGGTTTTAGCTGGCTGGACAAGGACACCGTCATCGTCTCGGCGGCCTTCGAGGAAGCAGACAAGACCGAGTCCGGCTACCCGCGCGTGATCAAGCTCTGGAAGCGTGACACCAAGCTGGAAGAGGCTACGCCGATCTTCGAGGCGCAGAAAGATGATCTCGCCGCCGGAGCCGGCGTCGAGTTCGACGGCGACAAGCGTCACGTGTTTCTGGCGCGGGCAATCAATTTCTTCGCATCGCACAGTTTTCTGCATCTCCCGTCCGGCGAAAACCGGCGCATTCCGCTGCCCGACGATGTCACCGACACATCGCTGTTCAAGGACCAGCTGCTGTTCGGTGTGCGTACACCGTGGACGGCGCCGGACGGTACCGCCTGCCAGCCGGATGGGCTTTACTCGCTCGATTTCGCGCACTGGATCGAAACCGGCAGTTTTGGCGCCATCGAAACCCTGTTGGCGCCGGCCTATCGGGTGTCGATCGCCGGCATTGCGCGCACGCAGGATCGGCTGTTCATCAGCCTGATGGACAATGTGCGCGGCAAGGCCCTTGTCTGCGAGCGCAGGGATGGCGCCTGGTCGATGAAGCCGGTGGCGCTGCCTGAAAACGGCACTGTCGGCATCAGCCATGCCGAGCATTTCGGTTCCAGCGTGTCGTTCTCCTTCACGGATTTCCTGACGCCGAGCTCGATCATCTGGTCGGATGACGATGGCGAGACGCTCGCCACCGTGAAGTCGCAGCCGGCGCGCTTCGATGCCGCGCCGCTGATCTCTGAGCAGTTCGAGGCGCGCTCGAAGGACGGCACGATGATCCCGTACTTCGTCGTCAGGCGGCGCGACCAGAAGGGGCCGGTGCCGACCCTGCTCTATGGCTATGGCGGCTTCGAAGTACCGCTCTTGCCCGGCTATGCCGGCGTGCGCGGCAGGCTGTGGCTGGAGAAGGGCAATGCCTATGTCCAGGCCTGCATCCGTGGCGGTGGCGAGTTTGGGCCGGCCTGGCATCAGGCGGCGCTGAAAGGCAATCGCCAGAACGGTTTTGATGATTTCGCCGCGGTGGCTGAGGACGTCGTCAGGCGCGGCATCGCGACGGCAAGCTCGCTCGGCATCCAGGGCGGCTCGAATGGCGGTTTGCTGACCGGCGTTTCGCTGACGCAGCATCCGGAGCTGTTCGGCGCCGTCATCATAGAGGTGCCGCTGCTCGACATGCTGCGCTACACGCAATTGCCGCCCGGCGCCTCATGGATGGCCGAATATGGCGATCCGTCACAGCCGGAAGACGCGAAATGGCTGTCCGGCTATTCGCCTTATCAGCATGTCGAGGCCTCTGTCGCCTATCCGCCGGTGCTGCTGACAACCTCGACCGCCGATGACCGCGTCCATCCCGGCCATGCGCGCAAGATGGCGGCACGCCTGCAGGAGGCCGGTCATGCCAGGACATTGTTCTTCGAGGAAACCGAAGGCGGCCATGGTGGGCGTGGCGACCGCCGGCCGCAGGCGGCGCAGACGGCGATGAAGTATGTCTTCCTGCAACGGGCGCTCAGCGCCAAGGCCTAGAGCCATTTGTTCATGGGTCAAGCAAAGGGTGGTTCACCTCGGCCAGCCTTTGCTCTAAGGTGCCTCCATGGCTCCTGCTATGACCTTTGTCTGCACGTTCGGGGTCGCGGTGACACCGTCACCGCGCACGTTGCGTGCGGAGCTTTTGCGGCTGTGCGCCCGCATCGGTTATTCGCCACCCGCCATCCTCTGACGAATTCGCCCCGGCACCGCCGGAATGATTTCAGAGGAAAGATCCAGACATGACCTATCAGAATTATTCGCTGAAGCAGCTTCAGCAGATCGACGCCGCGCATCATCTGCATCCCTTCACCGACCACAAGGAATTGCGCGAAGCAGGTTCCCGCATCATCACCCACGCCAACGGCCCGTTCATCTACGATTCCGAAGGGGCCGAACTGCTCGATGGCATGGCCGGTCTGTGGTGTGTCAACATCGGCTATGGCCGCGACGAACTGGCCGAAGCTGCCTATGCGCAGATGAAGGAACTGCCCTACTACAATTCCTTCTTCAAATGCTCGACGCCGACGCCGGTGCTGTTGTCCAAGAAGCTGGCCGAAATCGCGCCGAAGAACGTCAACCAAGTCTTCTACGGTTCCTCCGGTTCGGAAGCCAACGACACCGCATTGCGTCTTGTCCGCCACTATTGGGTGCTGGAAGGCAAGCCGGAGAAGAACCGCATCATCTCGCGCAAGATGGCCTATCACGGTTCGACCATTGCCGGCACCTCGCTCGGCGGCATGGATGCCATGCACAAGCAGCTCAATGGGGCCGTGCCCAACATCGTCCATGTGATGATGCCCTATGCCTACGAACTGGCGCTGCCGGGCGAAAGCGATCATGATTTCGGCCTGCGCGCGGCTAAATCTGTCGAGGACGCCATCCTCGAAGCCGGCGCCGACAAGGTCGCGGCTTTCATCGGCGAGCCGGTGATGGGCGCGGGCGGCGTCAAGATCCCGCCGGCCAGCTACTGGCCCGAAGTACAGCGCATCTGCCGTAAATACGATGTGCTGCTGATGCTGGACGAGGTTATTACCGGCTATGGCCGCACCGGTGAGTGGTTCGCGGCGCAGACCTTCGGCATCGAGCCCGACACCATCACCACGGCAAAGGCACTGACGTCAGGCTATCAGCCGCTGTCGGCACTGCTGGTCGGCGACCGCATCACCTCGACGCTGGTCGAGAAGGGCGGTGAGTTCAACCACGGCTACACCTATTCCGGGCACCCCGTGGCCTGCGCGGTGGCCTTGAAGAACCTGGAGATCATCGAGCAGGAAGGCCTGGTCGACCGCGTCAGGGACGACACCGGGCCTTATTTCGCCAAGGCCCTACAGGAGCGCATTGCCGGGCATGACCTGGTCGGCGAGGTGCGCTCGATCGGCCTGATGGGCGCGATCGAGATCGTCAAGGACAAGGCGACCAAGGAACGGTTCCTGCCGTCGGGAAGTGCGGCGGTGACGGTGCGCGACCATGCTATCGCCAACGGTATGATGCTGCGCGCCACCGGCGACACGATGATCCTGTCGCCGCCGCTGATCTGGACCCGCGACACGATCGACATGGCCTGCGAGCGCATCGGCAAAGCGCTGGATCTGGCACAGGCGGATCTGCGCAAGCGCTAAGAACCAGCCTCGACCGGGCGTTTCCTAGAGGGAACGCCCGGCTTCGAGAAACATGCTGCCGCAATGCGGAACTACTTCATCCTCCGCGCGTAGTGTGTGAGGCGGCAGCCAGCCTGGCTGCGACAAGGGGTTCATTTCCATGAGAAAAACCGGCAAGAGCCGACGCGTGCAAGACGCAACCAGCATCGGCGGCGACCTTATGCTGGCGCCGCTGGTGGCAATGATGCGCATGCCGTTGATGGCGATGGACGCCGGCAGCAGCCAGCCCTGGAGCACCGAAACCGCACGTGCGGTGAACGAGAAGACCGCAGCCATGGCCGAAGGCGCTTTTGCGGCGCAGATGTCTCTGCTGCAATCGGCATCGCGATTCTGGCCGGAATTCCTTTCCGGTCGCACGCCGTCGCTGTTCAACGGTGTCGCAGCGGAACGGTCGATCAGCGCCGCACTGAAGCCGGCCAGCCGTGCGGTGAAGGCGAATTTTCGCAGGCTATCGACAAAAGTTGATTGAAGCGTCCGGTCGGACAAGGCCGCCGTGCCTCTGTCCGAGGCGCATGAAAAGCGATTCCGGTTTTCGCGGCGTCTGCGCTAGAATCCGTCGGGCAGTCTTTGCCGATGGGGGACATCATGGCCGTACAACCGCTCAACCAGCCCGCTGAAATTCCGCCCGAACTCGACCGTTGGAACTGGGGCGCGTTTTTCTTCAACTGGATCTGGGGCATCGCCAACAACACCTTCATCGCGCTGTTGATGTTCGTCCCGCTGGTCAATATCGTCATGCTCTTCGTGCTGGGCGCCAAGGGCAGCCGTTGGGCGTGGCAGAATGTTTCCTGGCGCGATGCCGAACATTTCCGCAGGGTCCAACGCAACTGGGCGATTGCCGGTTTCATTGCATTTGGGCTAGGGCTCGCCGGTGCCGCCGCCGTGGTCGGCGTCGTCCCTCGTCTCCTGAAGAACAGCGACGCCTACCGGCTAAGCATGGATGCTGTTCGCGCCGATGGTCGCGTCAAGGCTGCACTCGGTGAGAATATTGACGCCGGCTATTGGGTGCTAGGCAGCGTCCAGACCTTTGGAAACGAGTCTGGCGACGCGCAGTTCAGCATGCGCATCCATGGCAGCCGCGGATCGGCCTGGGTGATGTCGCATGCTCTGCGCAGCGCAGGAAAATGGAACCTGCGCCTGCTTGTCGTCATGGCGGGAGGGGCACCAATCGTGCTGGTCGATGAGGACCATTTCGCCAGTCCAGATGCGGCAACCAAAATATAATCGGACGACGCAGCAATAGTTCCAGAAACGCAAAAACCGCGCTCCGTCGGGAACGCGGCTTTGCCAGATACGCATGGCGTTTCGCTACTGAAACACTGCGAAACTTACGGGCTCCGGTACGCGAGACCTGATCCGGAGCGCCGGGCGGATGCGATATGTCCGCCTCGCCATCCGTTTTATAGGGACATCGTTACCGCGGAGTTATCGAGAGCTTAAGCAAATCTAAATTTGCGGGTTTTCTGCCCGACGTTTCCGGAAAAGCCCATAAAATCCGCTGGTTACGCTGGGTTACCCCTGAGAAAATTAATTATGCCGGAGAAATCGGCGCCGCCATGCCCCTGGGCGTTGAACAGGGCGTAGAGCTGTGCGGCCTCGGCGCCAAGCGGCGTCACCGCGCCTGCGTCAAGTGCTGCTTCCTGGGACAATTTCAGGTCTTTCAGCATAAGGGCCGCAGCAAAGCCCGGCTTGTAATCCCTGTTGGCAGGCGAGGTCGGCACCGGGCCGGGCACCGGGCAATAGGTGGTCAAGGACCAGCATTGGCCCGAAGAGGTCGAGGCGACGTCGAACAGCGCCTGATGCGACAGGCCGAGCTTTTCGGCCAGCACGAAGGCCTCGGCGACGCCGATCATCGAAATGCCGAGGATCATGTTGTTGCAGATCTTTGCCGCCTGGCCGGCACCGTCACCACCGCAATGGACGATGCGCCCGGCCATCGGCTTCAGGATCGGCTCGGCGGCGGCGAAGGCATCGTCGGAGCCGCCAGCCATGAAGGTCAGCGTGCCGGCTGCCGCACCTCCGGTGCCGCCCGAAACCGGCGCGTCGATCGACTTGAGATCGTGTTTCGCGGCAATCGCGTGCGCCTTGCGCGCCGAGTCGACGTCGATCGTCGAGGAATCGATGAACAACGCACCCTTTTTCGCCTTGGGCGCGAGGTCCTCATAGACCGACAGCACATGCTTGCCGGCGGGCAGCATGGTGATCACCACATCGGCGTCCTTCACGGCGGCCAGCGCATTGGCCATGACAACGACGCCGTGCTCGCGCGCGACGGTCAAATTCTCCGGCATCAGGTCGAAGCCATGCACTTGATGCCCGGCCTTGACCAGGTTGGCGGCCATTGGATTGCCCATATTGCCGAGGCCGATGAAGGCGATAGTGGTCATGGTGGCGCTCCGTGATTTTGGGTAGGCAGTAGGCAGTAGGCAGTAGGCAGTAGGCAGTAGGAATTCTACTCGGGGGCGAGTTTGATAATGAGTTGGCGAAGCATTTTTCCGAGACCCTCGGTCGCTAACAGTATCTGATGAGCTTGATCATGGGTGGCGAGGCCAATGCGTTCAGCGATCTGTAGGTGTGTCTCGAACTCTTTCAGCGAGCCTTGAGCTATCCTGAGAAATTGCTGATAGGAGCCTCTGTTATCTCGGCCATAACCCTCCGCAATGTTCGCAGGGACAGAGGTTGCTGAGCGGCGAATTTGGCTGGTCAGCCCATACAATTCCTCTCTCGGCCATGTCTTAGTCAAGGCGTAGGTGGTGACGGCCAGATCCATTGCCTGCTGCCAGACGATAAGATCCTTGTACGAATTGATCTTGCCGGTCATCTCTTTGCCTACTGCCTACTGCCTACTGCCTACTGCCTACTGCCTTTATCGTCCGATCAACGCGCGCGCGATGATCACGCGCATGATCTCGTTGGTGCCTTCGAGGATCTGGTGCACCCTAAGATCGCGTACCAGTTTCTCGATGCCGTAATCGTGCAGATAGCCGTAGCCGCCAAGCAATTGCAGCGCATCGTTGGCGACTGTGAAGCCGGTGTCGGTGACGAAGCACTTGGCCATGGCCGACCATTTGCCGGCATCCGGCGCCTTGCGGTCGAGCTTGGAGGCCGCCGCATAGAGGAAGATGCGCGCTGCCTGCAGCTCGGTCTCCATGTCGGCCAGCCTGAACTGTAGCGCCTGGAACTGGTTGATCTTCGAGCCGAAGGCCTTGCGCTCGGCGGTGTAGGACAGCGCCTTGTCGAGCGCCGATTGGGCGCCACCCAGCGAACAGGCGGCAATGTTGAGCCGGCCGCCATCGAGCCCGGCCATGGCGATGCCGAAACCGGCGCCTTCACCCGACAAAAGGTTTTCCGCGGGCACCTTGCAGTCCTCGAAGATGACCTGGCGGGTCGACTGCATATGCCAGCCCATCTTGTGCTCGTTGGCGCCGAAGGAGAGGCCGGGAGCGTCTTTCGGAACGATGATGGTGGAAATGCCTTTCGGCCCGTCGGCGCCGGTGCGCACCATGACGGCATAGACATCGCTGTCGCCGGCGCCGGAGATGAACTGCTTCGCGCCGTTGAGCACATAGTCGCCGCCGCTCTTCACCGCGCGTGTCTTCAGCGCCGCGGCATCGGAGCCGGAGCCCGGCTCGGTCAGGCAATAGCTCGCCAGCCATTCCATCGAGGTCAGCTTCGGCAGCAAGCGCTGGCGCTGCTCGTCATTGCCGAAACGGTCGATCATCGAGGCCACCATGTTGTGGATCGAGATGAAGGACGAAAAGGCCGGATCGGCATGCGACAGCGCCTCGAAGATCAGCACGGCGTCGAGGCGGCCGAGGGCGGAGCCGCCGACATCGTCCCTGACATAGATGCCGCCCAGGCCAAGCGGGCCGGTCTCGCGGATCACATCGGCGGGAAAATGCTTCCTGCGGTCCCAGTCGAGCGCGTTCGGCGCGACGCGATCGGCGGCGAAGGCCTGCGCCATCTCCTGGATGGCGCGCTGTTCCTCGTTGAGTTCGAACTGGCTGGTGCTCGCATCGACCGCGGCGTCCATGGCGTGCTCCCTATGTGCTGGCCAGCTAGCCCGCTGGCCTGTCGTTTTTGGCTTTGCGCGGGCACCAATCTAGACCAATGATGCCGCCGCGCAACCCGATCCCCTGCGGAGCGGCTGTGCATCAATGCATGTCCGGAGCGAGATGTGACGACAAAATTCGATGAACTGCTGCGACGCTTCCACACCTATCTCGCTTCCGTGGACGACGCCCTGGTACGTGACGCCGTGGCGCGCATCGGTTGGGACATGCCGGCCCGCGTGCTGGAGCCGCATGCGCTCGGCTGCCTGCATCATCTCGATCGGACCGCCGAACTGGCGCCATCTGATGCGAAGCCGCTGGTGCAAGTGCTGGCGCAGCAGCGCAACGCATTGCATTGGGGGCAGACCTACACCGAGGTTGATTTCGGCAAGGCCTTCATCGACAATTACGGTTGGCTGGAAGTGTTCGGCACGCGCGGCCATTTCGCCAATGACGCGGTTGCGGCAGGCCTGCTGATCCTGGGGCCTGAGATCGTTTATCCGGACCATCATCACCTTGCCGAAGAGATATACATTCCGCTGACCGGCGGCACGGAATGGCGCATGGGCGAGGGCGGTTTTCGCAAGCGGAAGGCCGGCGAGGTCGTGCACCATGCCTCGAATGTCAACCACACCATGCGAACCGGCAACGAGCCGCTGCTGGCGCTCTACATCTGGCGCGGCGGGCCGCTGGCGCAGAAATCCACCATTACCGGAACCGTGGCGCAGGGCCGAAGCTGATGGCCAAGGCGATCATGCTGCAAGGCACGGGTTCGGATGTCGGCAAGACGGTGCTGGTCGCCGGGCTGTGCCGGGCAGCGAAGAAGCGTGGGCTGAAGGTGCGGCCGTTCAAGCCGCAGAACATGTCGAACAACGCCGCGGTCGCCGATATTCCCGGCGACAACAACAAAAGCGGCGGCGAGATCGGCCGCGCGCAATGGCTGCAAGCGATCGCTTGTGGTGTCGCGCCATCGGTCCACATGAACCCGGTGCTGCTCAAGCCGCAGACCGATGTCGGCGCGCAGGTCATCGTGCAGGGCAAGGTGTTCGGCGAGGCGCGGGCGCGCGACTACCAGGCGCTGAAGGGCCGGCTGATGGATGCCGTACTGGACTCCTGGGCGAAGGTCGGCGAGGGCGCTGATCTGGTCATTGTCGAGGGCGCCGGCTCGCCGGCCGAAATCAACCTCAGAAGCCGCGACATCGCCAATATGGGCTTTGCCACCCGTGCCAATGTGCCGGTGGTGCTGGTCGGCGACATCGATCGCGGCGGCGTCATCGCCTCGGTCGCAGGCACGCATCTGATCCTGCCGGAAGAGGACCGGCGCATGATCGTCGGCTACCTCATCAACAAGTTCCGTGGCGATGTCTCGCTGTTCGACGATGGCCTGAAGGCGATCGAAACTTTCACGGGATGGCGCTGCTTTGGCGTCGTGCCATGGCTGAAGGCGGCGGCTCGGCTGCCCTCGGAGGATTCGGTGGTGCTGGAGCGGCTGGCGTCCGGCGAGGCGCGCGCGCTGAAGGTGGCGGTGCCGATGCTTGGCCGCATTGCCAATTTTGACGATCTCGATCCGCTCAAGGCCGAGCCGCAGGTAGAAGTGGTGTTCGTGCCGCCGGGAAAACCGCTGCCGGCCGACGCCGGGCTGGTGGTCATTCCCGGCTCCAAGTCTACGATTGGCGATCTCCTGAAATTCCGCGAGAACGGCTGGGACCGGGATCTGGCCGCGCACCGCAAGCGTGGCGGCCATGTGGTCGGCATTTGCGGCGGTTTCCAGATGCTTGGCCGTATTGTGCGCGATCCCGACGGCATCGAAGGCAGCGTCACCGAAGCCGAAGGGCTCGGCCTGCTCGATATTGAAACGGTGATGGAACCGGAGAAGACGGTGCGCAATGTCAGCGCACGCTCGGTCCAATTCGATCTGCCGCTCGAAGGCTACGAAATCCATCTCGGCCGCACCACCGGACCGGACACGATACGACCGTCGGCGATCATCAATGGTGTCGCGGACGGCGCGATCTCGGCTGATGGCAAGGTGATCGGCACCTACATGCATGGCCTGTTCGGCGCCGACGGCTTTCGCGGGAAATTCTTGGAAAGCCTCGGCATCAAGGGTGGCGGCATCGACTATCGCGCCGAGGTCGAACGGGCGCTAGACGACGTCGCGGCCGAGCTCGAAACCCATCTCGACTGTGACGCGATTTTCGCGTTGGCGCGTTGAAGACTCGGCTCAGCCCTTTTCGCCAGCCTTCGGCCAATACGTCCCGAACGACCACACGCTGCCTTCCGGATCGCGGCAGATGAATTCGCGGCTGCCATAGTCGCGGTTCGTCAATTCCTGAATGATGGTGGCGCCGGCCTTCCTGGCCTTGGCATAGGCGGCGTCGGCATCGTCGACGGCGATATAGATCGACTTGCCGCCGCCTGAGCCAGGTTCGCCGACCATCTTGCCGTAATCGTCGTCGCGCGTGCTGCCCAGCATGATCATCGAGGAGCCGAAGACCAGTTCTGCATGGTGCACGATATCGCCTTCACCATAGCGGGCGCGGACGCTGAAGCCGAAGGCTTCGCCCAGCCAGTCGATCATTTTCGCCGCGTTTTTATAGCGTAAAGCGGGGTAGAGGCGGGGGGCTTCAGTGGTGGTGGGCATGGGAACTCCTTCATCTGGGTTGGTCAATGAATCCTGTTTGTGCATGTCGTTGTCCCAAAACCGCTGCGCACTTTTGGGCGACATGCATCACTCTGTTCGAAGGTCGTTCCAGCGTCTTGAAGAAATGTTACCTGCCGAGAAGTGCCGTCGGCGTCTCGCCGGCAAGGTCGCGGAACTCGCGCACCAGATGCGCCTGGTCGGCATAGCCGCAATCGGCCGCGATATCGGCCCAGTCCAACGTTTGCTGCCGCGACAGGCCAAGCGCCCGGTTGAAGCGCACGATGCGCGACAGCGTTTTTGGGCCGATGCCGGTTGCGTCGGTGAATTTTTCCGCGAGGTGTTTGCGGCTCCAGCCCAGCCGTTCGGCAAGCGATGCAATACGGGTCCGGCCGCCCGATGTGATGATGCGGTCATAGGCCCAGGCGATTTCCAGCGGCGTTTCGGCAGCGCTCGCAAGACGAGCGGTGACGAAGGCTTCGGCAAGGTCGAAACGCGCTGTCCAGTCCGGCGCATTGCCAAGCTGTTCGCGCAGCGCCATGCCTTCGGTGCCCAGCACGTTGTCGAGGACGACCATGCTGTCGGTCAGTTCGCTCATCGGCAGGCGGAAGAAGCGGCGCGCGCCAAGCGGCGTGAAGTTGATCTGCACGCAGCAGGCGGCGCCGAAGGATTCGATCATCACCGGCCCGGCAAAGAGGCCGGCGGCGAAACTGGCGAAGCGGTCATTGTCGCCGGGCGTCTTGCCGAGGCCGATGGCGAAGGGCTCGGCGAAGCTGATCACCAGCGGCACGGTCAGCGAGGCGTATTCGACATTGCGGAAATGGCCAGGCGCCGTTTCGCGATAGCCGCAGATGTCGGTGACGACGCCGCCAAGCGCAGGATCAGGAAGGCGCCGGCGCATCTCGAAACGCCCCGCGATGGAGCGGTCCTGTTCCTTCCGGCGCTGCATCTCGATCGGCATCGGCCATCCTTCCGCCGGGATAGATCTACAGCAATTCCAGGAAAAGTGTGAGACGGTTTTCCGTCCGGAATTGCGTCAAAACAAAGAGATAGCCATGGGCCGGAATCAAAAGCGCCCGGCTTTTGGCCGGGCGCTTCCAGTCCCCACTTCAATGGAAACTTGTCAGGCGCCGCGCATCAGGCAGCCGCCGGCCAGCACGACGAAAGCGATGGTCACAATCCAGACCGAGGCCAATGGAATGAACGCAAGAATGCCGAGGGCTGCTAGAACCCCGATAATGGCGATAACAACCGCAATGATGAAAACGATCTGTGTGGGTGCGCTGAGATTCATGTTTGGCTCCTCCTCAACATGATTCGAACAATGGCAGTCTATCACACACCAATCATCACACGCAGCGGATTGGCCGGATCCGCCAGCAGTTTCACCGCCAGCGCCACGCAGACGATCACCAGCAGCGGCTTGATCAATTTGGCGCCGATGCGCATGGCGAGGCTCGCGCCGACGCGGGCTCCGAGGAACTGGGCAACACCCATCATCAGGCCGATCTTCCAGGAGATGACGCCGACAGCGGCAAAGACTATGAAGCCGCCGATGTTGGAGGCGAAATTGAGCAATTTGGTGTGCGCCGTCGCCTTGAGCACGCCGTAGCCGGCAAGCGCGACGAAGGCCAGCATGTAGAAGGAGCCGGCGCCGGGGCCGAACAGGCCGTCATAGAAGCCGATGGCCGGCACCAGGGTCAGTCCGAACAGGAATGGCGACAGGCGCTCGGCCCGGTCGACATCGTTCATGTTGGGCTTGAGCGCGAAATAGAGTGCGATAGCGATCAGCACCAGGGGCAGCAGGGCGCGCAACAGGTCGCCGGGCACGATCGTGGCCAGCAGGGCGCCGATGGCACTTCCGACAAGTGCGAGCAATGCAGACGGCAATTGCCGGCGCAAGTCGACATGGCCCTTGGAGGCATAGTGGATGGTCGCCGACCCGGAGCCGAACATGCCTTGCAGCTTGTTGGTGCCAAGCGCCTCGACCGGTGAGAAGCCAGCCAGCAGCAGTGCAGGAATTGTGATCAGCCCGCCGCCGCCGGCAATCGAATCGACAAAGCCCGCGGCAAAGGCGGCGAAGGCGAGCATGGCGATTGTCTGGGTGGTGAGGTCGATCATCTGATATGCGGAGACGTCCGGTCGGCGGGATAACGGCGTTCGACCACGACCGCCCTGTTTGCGCAAGGCCGATTTCGCGCTAACTCTATCCAAGCGCGTCGCGCCTGGATTTGTATTTGCGCGCAGTTAACCCGGAAAGAGGCCCCGATGGCATTCGCATTGCTGGACCAGATACGCTCGATCTTTGACGGCGATCCAGGCGTACGCAAGGTCGCGGACGATCCGGTTCTGTCGGCTGAACTTCTGATGCTGTTCCGCATGATCCTGGCCGACGGCACGGTCAGCGAGAGTGAGATGGTTGCCTTCCGGCGCATCTGCAAGGATGCCTTCGGCATTCCGGAAACCAGCATCGACGCCGTCATCGAATATCTCAACGAGTTCGGCTACGAGACCAATGGCTCGCAAGCAATCGCGCTGTTTCGCGATCTCGACGTCGAACGCCGCAAGCAATTGGCCCAGCACATGGCGGAGATCGCCAAGGCGGATTCGCAATTGGCCGAGAGCGAGATGCGCTTGCTGCGCCGCACGCTCGACTTGCTCGATATCAGCCCGGTCGATGTGGTCAAGCCGGAAGAATAGGACAGAGCCAAGCTCTACTGTTGCCCGGCCGGGTCCCCGCTGCCCCGCAGCGTCCTTTAGCCCTTCGGGCGTTCAAACCCTTCGAAACGTCCACTGGACGTTCCGATCCGCCTGAAGGCGGACCGGGTTTTCACCGTTCGCGCCTTTCATCGTGCCACTGGCACGATGACTTCGCTTCGCGAACCGGCCGCTCACCCCTGTTCCCGCATCCGCCGGGCGATCGCCCGATGCAGATCAGGGGCCGCGGCGACCAGCGCCTTGGCTGCTTCGGATTGCGGATGATCCAGCACCTCGCTGGTCTTGCCGCGTTCGACGATCTTGCCGTCATGCATGACCAGCACCTCGTCGGTGATGGCACGGGCGACGGTCAGGTCGTGGGTGATGAAGAGATAGGCGATGCCGAGCTTCTGGTTGAGCTCGGCGAACAGGTCGAGGATCTGGGCACGGATCGAGACATCGAGCGCCGAGACCGGCTCGTCGGCAACGACCAGCTTCGGCCGGGTGATGATGGCGCGGGCGATCGACAGGCGCTGGCGCTGGCCGCCTGAAAATTCGTGCGGGTACTTGTCCATGTCGCGCTGATCGAGGCCGACTTCGTGCAGCGCATGGGCCACCATCTCGCGGCGTTCAGTGCGCGTCGGCTTCTTCTCCAACACATGCAGGGGTTCGGCGACCAGTCTTTCGACCTTCTGGCGCGGGTCGAAGGAGCCGTAGGGATCCTGGAAAACAACCTGCATATCGCGCCTGGTCGGCTTCAACTCGGCTTCGCTCTTGCCGGTGATGGTCTCGCCGCGAAAGCGGATCGTGCCCTGGCTGGGCTTGTCGAGCGCCAGGATCATGCGGGCAAGCGTGGACTTGCCGCAGCCGGAGCGGCCGACCAGCGCGACCGATTGACCCGGCGCCAATGACAGGGAGACATCGTCGACGGCGCGGATGGCGGGTGCGGGCCGGAACAGAGAGGTGCGCCGGCCTGGATAATCGCGCGTCACGCCTTCAACCTCGAGCAGTGGCTTGGCCGATCCGACCGCGTGAATTTTGGCGCGCGCCGGCACATGCATCGAGGCCTGCGCCAGCTGGCGCGTGTAGGGGTGGAGCTGTTCCGACAGCGTGCGCGCCGTATCGCCGGCCTCCATCACCTCGCCATGGCGCAGGATGGTGATGCGGTCGGCCATCTCGGTCACCACCGCAAGGTCGTGCGAGATCAAGAGCAGGCCCATGCGGCTCTCGGCGACGAGGTCGCGCAAGAGGTCGAGGATTTGCGCCTGCAGCACCACGTCGAGCGCCGTCGTCGGCTCGTCGGCGATCAAGAGCTTGGGTTTCAGCGCGCAAGCGATGGCGATGACGACACGCTGGCGCTGGCCGCCGGAGAGTTCATGCGGATAGCGCGACAGCGGGAATTTTGCGTCGGGCAGGCCCACCCGGTCGAGCATTTTGCGCGCCCGCTCTTCAGCCGCCGCGCGCGTGGCCTTGGTGTGCCAGCGTATGCCTTCGGCCACCTGTTCGCCGATGGTCTTGACCGGATTGAGGGCCGTCATAGGCTCCTGGAACACCATGCCGATGTCGTCGCCGCGCAGCGCGCACATCTGGTCCTCGGTTGCTCCGAGAATGTCGATGCCATCGAAGGTGATGCGACCGGTGGCGCGCGCGGCGTGTGGCAGGAGCTGCATGAGCGTCAGCGCGGTCATCGACTTGCCGGAGCCGGATTCGCCGACCAGCCCCATCACTTCTCCGGGCGCGACGGAGAGTTCGATCCCTTTCAGGATCGGCGTCTCGCCGATCGCCAGCGACAGGTTCTCGATCTCCAGCAAGCTCATCGCTGCCGCCGCGATTTTGGGTCGAGAATGTCGGCGATACCGTCGCCCAGGAGGTTCAGGCCGAGCACGGTGATGACGATCGCCATGCCGGGAAAGATCGCCATCCACGGCGCCACGACCATACGCGTCTGCGCGTCGAACAGCATGCGGCCCCAGCTCGGCATTGGCGGCTGCGCGCCGAGGCCGAGATAGGAAAGCCCGGCTTCGGCCAGGATGCCCAGCGCGAACTGGATGGTGCCTTGCACCAGCAGCAGCGTGGCGATGTTGGGCAGCACATGTTCTATCGATATCTGTGTGCTGCTTTTTCCCGCGGCACGCGCTGCAAGAATGAACTCGCGTGGCCAGATTGCCAGCGCGCCGGCGCGGGCGACGCGGGCAAACACCGGAATGTTGAAGATGCCGATGGCGATGATGGCGTTGACGGCGCCCGGCCCGAAAATGGCGGTGATCATGATCGCCGATAGCAGTGCAGGGAAGGCGAAGACAAGATCGTTGATGCGCATCAGCGCCTCGTCGACGAGGCCACCGCGCGCGGCGGCGAAAGCGCCGAGCGGCACGCCGACGCCCATGCCGATGCCGACCGCGACGAGCGCCACGGCGATCGAATTGCGGGCGCCGACCATGATCATCGACAGGATGTCACGGCCGAAATGGTCGGTGCCGAACCAATGTGCCAGCGAAGGGCCTTGCGTCTTGTCCGCTATGACCAGCTTCGTCACATCGTAAGGCGTCCAGATATAGGAGACGAGCGCCATCGCCAGGATCAGCAAGGTGATGACGAAGCCGGTGACGAAAGCTGTGTTCCTGAAAGCCTTGGCTAGGATGGAGCTGAACGTCTCCTCGGGGATGTCGATGTGCAGCGTCATTGCCGGCTTCTCAGGCGCGGATCGACGACCGCATAGGAAAGGTCGACGACGAGGTTGACGGCAATGACGGCGGCGACCAGCAGCATGACGACGCTTTCGACGACGATCAGGTCGCGCTGGGTGATCGCCTGGAACACCAGCCGGCCGAGGCCGGGGAGATAGAAGACATTTTCGATGATGATGGTGCCGGCGAGCAGGAAGGCGAATTGCAGGCCGAGAATGGTCAGCACCGGGATCATGGCGTTGCGCAGCGCATGCCGCCACAGCACGGCCCGATAGGGCAGGCCCTTGGCGCGGGCGGTGCGGATATAGTCCTCGTTCAGCACCTCGATCAGCGCCGAGCGGGTAACGCGCGCCAGGATTGCTGCCTGCGGCAAGGCAAGCGCCACTGCCGGCAGGAGCAGCGATTTCAGCGCCGGCCAGATGCCGGCGCTCCAGCCGGGGAATCCGCCGGCCGGAACCAGCCGCAGCCAGACGGCAAAGACGTAGATCAGCATCAGCGCGAACCAGAAATTGGGCACGGCGACGCCAAGCTGTGCCGCGCCCATGGAAATCGTATCGCCGGCTCGTCCGCGCCGGCTGGCGGAAAACAGGCCGACGGGAATGGCGATGATGGTGGAGAGCGCGAGTGCGATCAGTGCCAGCGGCAGCGAGACGGCAAGCCGTTCACGCACGAGATCGATGACCGGCACCGAATAGGTGTAGGAGCGTCCGAAATCGAGGCTGAGCAGGCCGCCGGCCCAGTGCAGATAGCGCAGGGCAAGCGGCGCGTTGAGGCCCATCTGATTGCGCAAGAGTTCGACCTGGTCGGCGCTGGCGTTCATGCCCAGCATCAGCCGCGCCGGGTCACCGGGCAGGATTTCGAGCACGGCAAACACCACGATGGAGGCCAAGACCAGCGTGGCGAGAGAGATGGCCAGGCGCTTGAGGAGATAGGCGGTCATCCGTTCCAACGTGCCGGAAAAAGGCAGGCTCCGGAAGCTGGTTTACTTCCGGAGCCACGCATTTCTCGGAAGGGCGAAATCAATCGGTCCACTTCACCTTGGTCAGGTCGTTGGCCGGGATCGGCGCGTTTTCCCACAGCCCTTGCAGCTTGGCGTCCCAGACCCCGACCTTGGGCAGTTCGTAGAGGAAGCCGACCACGGCGTCGTCGGCCAGGATCTTTTGCGCCTGGGCATACAGTTCCTTGCGTTTGGCTTCGTCCGATGTCTGCTCCAGATCGGCGATCACCTTGGTGAAGGCAGGGTTGTCGTAATTGAAGTAGTAGTCCTTGCGCGCGTAGATATCGATGTCGTTCGGCTCGGTATGGGAGACGATGGTCAGGTCGTAGTCCTTCTTGGTAAACACCTGGTCCAGCCACTGCGCCCACTCGACGGGGATAATCTCGAGGTTGATGCCGACGTCGCGGAGCTCCGAGGCGATGATCTCACCGCCGAGCCGCGCATAGGACGTCGGCGGCAGCTTCAACGTGGCCTTGAAGCCGTTCTCCAGTCCCGCTTCCTTGAGCAGTTCCTTGGCCTTGGCCACGTCGTGAGGGTAGCGGCCGGTGAGGTCGACATAATATTTGTTGGCCGGCGACATATGCGAGCCGATCGGCAGGCCGAGCCCGGCCGAAGCGCCGTCGATGATCGCCTTGCGGTCGAGCGCATAGGAGATCGCCTGCCTCACCTGCAGCTTGTCGAAGGGCGGCTTCTTGTTGTTGATAGACAGGATGGTCTCGCCTTCGGTCGCGCCGACCACCACCTTGAAGCGCGGATCGTCCTTGACCTGGGAAACGCTGTCGGGATCGAAGAAGGGGAAAGCCTGTATGTCGCCGGACAGCAGCGCCGGCACCGCCGCCGCGGCATCGGGAACGATGCGGAACTCGACCTTCTCGAGGAAAGCGGGGGTGCCCCAGTAATGATCTGATTTCACCAGGGTGACCGTTGAACCCTTGGCCCAGCTCTCGAATTTGAACGGGCCGGTGCCAACAGGCTTTTCCTTGTTGGTGTCGGCGGATTTCGGCGACACGATCACCGCGTCGCCCCAGCCCATATTGTAGAGGAACGAGCCCTGCGGGTGGGTGAGCGTCACCTTGACGGTGGCGGGGTCGACCGCTTCGACCTTGTCGATGGCGGCAAAGAGCTGCTTTTGCGCGTTGAGGGAGTTTTCCGCGCGGGCACGGTCGAGCGAGAACCTCACGTCGTCGGCGCTGAAATCGGCGCCGTCGTGGAATTTCACGCCGGTGTGCAGCTTGAAGGTGTAGACCTTGCCGTCATCGGAAATCGTCCAGCTTTCGGCAAGATCCGGCAGAACCTCGCCATTGGGCCCGATTCGGGTCAGGCCCTCGAACACATTGGCGTAGGTGACCTCCCTGATTGCCGCGGCCGCTCCCGCCGTCGGATCGAGATGCGGGGGCTCGAGCGGAATGCCGATGACCAGATCGGTCCGGGCGGCAGAAGCCGAAGTGGCGGTTGCGACCGCCAGCACGGCAGCGGCCAGAAGGGTCTTCCAAAGTTTCATCGCTGAACTCCCAATGTGCTCAAATGCTCAAGCCGGCGGATAGAAGCGTGATTTCGCGCGGGAGTAAATTGCGTTTCGTGCTGTCGCGCCGCGCCAGGAGAAATGTTTTTGCGCCGCAGGCCGATCATTCGGTTGTGCCGCGCAGCAGTACGTTGAGGCCGATCGTCATCACCTTGGCCGATTCCACCATGTCCTCTATGCCGACCCATTCGTCCGGCCGATGGGCGAGGTCGAGAATGCCGGGGCCATAGGCAATGCAGTCGTAGATGTGGCCGATGCGGGCAATGTGCTTCTGGTCATAGGTGCCGGGCGAGATGACGTAGTCGGGCTCGCGGTCGAAGATCGCCATGATGCCTTGCGCCACCGCCTTGACCACCGGCGCGTCGCGCTCGGTCATCAGCGGCAGCACTTCCATCAGGTCGCGGATTTCATAGTCGAATTTTTTGCGCTCGCGCTTCAGCCGCTCGAGAATGCCGGTCACTTCGCCCTTGACTGTGGCGAGATCTTCCTCGAGCAGGAAGCGGCGGTCGATGGTGAGCCGGCAGGAATCGGGCACGTTGGGCGAGGGCAGGCCGGGCCGGAAATCCTCGGTCTGGCCGCCATGGATGGAATTGATGTTCATGGTCGAGCGTTTTGCGCCTTCGGGAACGACTGGCATGCGCGTCATCTTGCGGTCGAGAGCCGGGAAGAGTTCGTCCTCGAAAGCCCTGAGCACGGCGCCCATATGGCGCACGGCATTGTCGCCGAGAAACGGCATCGAGCCATGCGCGATCTCGCCCTTGGTCTCGATCTCGGCCCACCAGACGCCGCGATGGCCAAGGCAGATGCGGTCCTTGTTCAGCGGCTCGGGGATGATGACGTGATCGACCCTGGGTTTGGAGAAATAGCCAAGCCCCGCCAGATGGGCGACGCCGCCGAAGCCGCCGGATTCTTCATCGACCGTGCCGGATATTTCGATGGCGCCGGGAAAGTCGGGATAGACTTCCATGAAGGCTTCGGCGGCGATGATCGATGCAGCCAAGCCGCCCTTCATGTCGCAGGCGCCGCGGCCATAGACCCTGCCCTCCTTGACGACGCCGGCGAAGGGATCGACGGTCCAGCCGTCGCCAGCCTCGACCACGTCGATATGCGAATTGAAATGGACGCAGGCGCCGGGTGACCGGCCGTCGAAACGGGCCACGACATTGACGCGCGGATAGCGATCGGTGTCGCCGGGCGTGCCTTCGGCGCGGATGAATTCGGTCTCGAAGCCGCGCTTCTTCAGCCGCGCGCCAATATATTCGGCGCATGGCCGGTAGGCCTCGCCGGGCGGATTGATGGTCGGGAACCGGATGAGTTCGGCGGTCAGCGCGACGACTTCATCGCGCTTGTTATCGATTGCTTGCAGGAGTCGTTCGTTCATCAGGAGAGTTGAGCAAAGAACGACGTTGCATTGCAAGCCCGCCAGCAATCAAGTCCGTGCGACGTGTCGTTGCGGCAACTATCGCGGGAAATCGTTCAAATTCGCTGCTTCGGATTGGGGAATTGATCAAGGAGTGTGTGTTATCCCGTTCACCTGCCATTAAAAAGATGAAAAACATCGTGAGGGCAGACAGGCAAGGGCAATCAAAGGGGTTTGGTCGCATGAAGAAGTCTTTTCTAGTCGCAGCGGCGATGTTGGCAACCGCGCTGTTTGGTGCGCCGGCCGCAAGCCACGCGGCCATGTTGGAAGCGAGTATCGACGTGTCGTCGCAGACGATGACGGTCAGATATGGCCTGGAGGTCTATCGGTGGACCGTGTCCACCGCGCGTCCCGGCTATTTCACGCCGCGCGGCACGTACCGGCCGCAGCGCACGGCGCGGATGTGGTATTCGAAAAAGTACCATATGTCGCCGATGCCTTATTCCGTGTTCTTCCATGGCGGCTATGCCATCCATGGCACGGGCGCCGTCAGGCAACTCGGGCGCCCGGCCTCGCATGGCTGCGTGCGGCTGCACACGGCCAATGCTGCGGCCTTCTATTCGATGGTGCGGGAAGTGGGCTTCGGCAATACGCGCATTGTAGTGACGAACTAGGCAGCTACTGGTGCGCTGATGCGGGCCCTATCGGCTGGCGTGGAACTCGCGTTCTCGCCGGCTGCTTGCTCAGGTAGTTGGGACAGGAGCCGGCTTCGGCCGCTTTTTGCGCCGCCAGTTGCTGATCTCCCACCTCTTGTGGAACCACATCCACTGGCCGGGATCCTCGCGCACCCAGCGCTCGACCACGTCGTTCAGCATCTGGGTGGTGGCGTGGACGTCGACGCTGCCGTCGGCGGTGCGCGGCAAGACCAGCTTGTCCTCGATCTCGAGCCGGAAGCGGTTCCCCGGCAGCCTGATGCAACGTGCCGGATAGACGTCGCAGTCATAGTGACGGGCAAGGGTGCCCAGCACCCGGTTGCTCTGGCAGGGGCGGCCGAAGAAGGTCGTGTCGAGGCCGTTGGAGAATTTCTGGTCGACGAGGACGCCGATATTGCCGCCGTTTTCCAGGACGCCTGCCAAGGCGAATGAGGCGCCGGCCATCGACGGCAGCAGCGATCCCATGGTCGAGCGCCGTGTCGAGAGGATGTAGTCGGCGAGGTATGGGTTGTTGGGCGGGCGAAACAGTGCCGTGATGTTCATGCCGAAGGTGGCTGCCGCCACGGGCAGCAGCTCGAAATTGCCGAGATGGCCGGTGAAGACGATGTGCGGCTGCTTTTCGGCGGCGATCTCGACGAAATGCTCTGTTCCCTTGACCTCTACGCGGCCGGGCTTGGTTGCAGCGGGGTCATAGTCGAACAGGGCGTCCAGGAAAATATACTCGGCGGCAAGGCGGGCCATGTTGCCCCACATATCGGAGGCGATGGCCTGGATTTCGTCCTCGTTCTTTTCCGGATAGGCCTTGCGCAGATTGTCGATAGCGACCTGGTGGCGTCCGACCTTGGGACCAATGAAGCGCGCCACGCGGTCGGCGAAATTCAGCGCACTGTCGGCCGGCAGCAGGCGCAGTATCGAGATGATCATCATCGCCGCGCGGGCAACCAGCCAGTAGTTCAGCTGGCGCAGCTGCCTGCCATAGCGAAATCTGAGATCGCGGCGAAACTTCTTGAGCACCGGCGTCAAGGCCTTAGGCGACGCGCAGGATGATCTTGCCGAAGACGTCGCGGCCTTCCATGCGCTTCAGCGCGGCATCGATATCGCTGAAGCCGACCTCGGTGTCGATGACCGGCGCGACCTGTCCGGCCGCCATCTTCTGCATGGCGTTGGCCATGTTCTCCATGCGGCAGCCGAAGGATCCCAGCAGTTTCAATTGCTGCTGGAAGAGCTGCATCAGGTTGATCTGCGTCGACACGCCCGAGGTCGAACCGCAGGTGACCAGGCGACCGCCGCGCTTCAGGCACAGCATCGAGGCGGCAAAGGTGTCGGCGCCGACATGTTCGAACACGACATCGACGCCCTTCTTCTTGGTCAACTTGCGCACGACGCCTTCGAAACGGTCGTCGCGGTAGTTGATGACATGGTCGGCGCCCAGCGCCTTGGCCTTGTCGATCTTGTCGTTCGAGCCGACCGTGGTGATGATGGTGCAGCCCATCCGCTTGGCCAGCTGGATCGCCGCCGAGCCGATGCCGGAGCCGCCGGCATGGACGAGGATGGTTTCGCCGGGCTGAAGCCTGGCATTGTCGAACAGCATGTGCTCGACGGTGCCGAAGGTGACCGGCGCGACAGCAGCGCCGATGTCGGTCACGCCTGGCGGGGCAGGCACGAGCAGGCGCGCCGGCAGGTTGATCTTCTCCTGGGCGAAGCCGTCGAGATGGAAGCCGTGGACGCCCGAAACATGTTCGCAGAGATTGTCGCGGCCTTCGCGGCAGGCGCGGCAGAGGCCGCAGGTGCGCGCGCCGTAGATCGACACCAATTGTCCAGGCAGCAGGCTGGAAACGCCGGGACCGACCGCCTCGACCTCGCCGGAAGCCTCGGCGCCGACGACCAGCGGCAGCTTGCGCTTGGCAAAGGCCATGCCGCGCCAGCCCCAGACGTCGATATGGTTCAGCGCCACCGCCTTGATGCGCAGCGTGACTTCGCCGAGTGCGGGTGGTGGCGGGGGCGGCAGGTCCACCGTTTCAAGACGGCGGTCCTCGATAAGTTGCAGTGCGCGCATAAAACCTGCCGGTTCTGTTCTAAAGCGCGTTGCGCTTTAGTTCGTTGTTTTATGCATGTCGTTGTCGCAAAACCGAGTTCACTTTTGCGCGACATGCATTGGCGGAAAGCGCTCGCTTAGACCGGTTCCCGCGCCATGACAAGGCAAGTGTTCTGGCCGCCGAAGCCGAAGGAGTTCGACAGAACGCTGCGAACCTCGGCATTGCGCTTCTTGTTGGGCACCACGTCGAGCACGATCGCCGGGTCGGGATTGTCGTAGTTGATGGTCGGCGGAATGACGCTCTCACGCATCGTCATCAGCGAAAACGCCGCCTCGACAGCGCCGGCCGCGGACAGTGTGTGCCCGATCATCGACTTGTTCGACGAGACCGGCATAGAGCTTATGCGCTCGCCGAACACGGTCGACAGCGCCAGATGTTCCATCTTGTCGTTCTCGGGGGTCGACGTGCCATGGGCGTTGACATAGTCGATCTCGTCTTCACTCAGGCCGGCATCGGCGAGGGCGGCGCGAACCGCGGCAATGGCCGGCGAAGCGTCCGGCTTCGAGCGGGTGCGGTGGAAGTCGTCGGCCTTCTCGCCGCAACCGCCCAGGACGCCGAGAATAGTCGCGCCGCGAGCCAATGCCGCCTCAAGCGATTCCAACACCAGCGCCCCGGATCCCTCGGCCAACACGAAGCCGTCCCGATCCCTGGAGAAAGGCTTCGATGCCTTTTCGGGAATGTCGTTGTGCGTGGAGAGCGCCGAAAGCAATGAGAAACGGATCAATGCCTCGGCGGTCGCAGAACCGTCCGCGCCGATCGATAGCGCACGGTCGCATTCGCCGCGTCGGATCGCCTCGACACCAAGCTGGATCGCGGTGGCTCCCGAAGCGCAAGCCGTCGACAGGGTGATCGGCAGACCGCGTGTGCCAAGGCGGTCGGCAAGGCGGTCGGCGATCGAACCGAACTGGGTGGTCTCGAAAATATCCAGCTCTTTCAAGCTACGCGCCACCCGAAGCAGTCTTTCGGCGGCGGTGTCATCCTTGTCCTTGCCAGAATTGTAGAGCGAGAAGCGCTCGGCCCAGTCGAGCTCGACCGGCGGCGATGCGAGGAAGAGCGGTCCGCCGAAATCGCTGGAATTAAGACCGGCTTCAGTCACGGCTTCGAGGCCCGCAAGCTCGGCTAGCTCATAGGTGAGCGGGCTGGCACCTTTCGAACTCGACGGCAGGAAATCGACCATGCCTGAGATGCGGGTGTTCAGTTGATCGATGGGAAAGCGGGTGATCGGGTGAATGCCCGACTTGCCGGAGGTCAACGCCGCCCAATTGTCTGATTTGCCGACGCCAAGCGAGGTGACCACGCCGATGCCGGTGACGGCGACGATTGGCCTGCCCATGTGATCGTTCAGATTGGCCATCTGGAGCCCTCGAGTGTTTATCGTTGCAGCATGGTTCGCGCAGCGCCGCGTTACGCGGCATTGACCAGCGCCATGCCCTCGAATTGGTGATAGCCGATCGCCGTTGCAAGGACGGTCGCTGGAACGCCTTCGAATGGCTTCTCGGCTGCGGCATCGAAAACAGGGTAGGCGGCCTTGCGGTCGACGGCGAGTGCCGCCAGCGCCACCGCGAACGGAAACTGCGCTTCCTTCATGTGTCCGGTCAGCGTCGAGAAGCCGCGTGTGGCAATGGCCGGATTGGCATCGAGCGCTGCCTTCTCGGCGGTGGTTGCGGCATGCGCGCCCGAGGCGCCCGACAGGGCAAGCAGCCTGCCGTTCGGCAGCGCCGCTTGGCCGAGCAGCGCGGCGATCTCGGCATCGAGCTCTCCGCGTGGCCGCCTAGCGCGGCCGGAGACCACCGGTCCGAGCTCTGCATAAATCTTGCGCCCGCGGCTTGTCGCGTGTTCGCGGTGCTCCAGCACCAGGAAGGCCCCGCCGGATCCAGTCACGACGCCGCCGCCCTCAGCACCCTGTCTTTGCCACACAGGTTTCCAGGGGCCGCGATGCAAATAGCCGGCAAGCTCGTAACCAAGCAGCATATCGGAATGCTCGGTCTGGAATGCGCCGCCGACCAGGATGTGCGTCGACTGGCCGGAGCGGATGCGCGCGGCAGCCGTTTCGACGGCGGCGACGCCGGCACCTTCCTCGCCCATGAAGGTGCGCGACGAGCCGGTCACCTTGTGGACAATCGAGATGTTGCCGGCGAGCAGGTTGGAGAGCTGGGCCAGGAACAGCGTCGGCCGCAGTTCAGTGGTCAGCTTCTCGTTGAGAAGCACGTCGCGGTCGTTGCGGCTTTCCGAAGCGGCGAGAATGGCGGCGTCGACCGCCTCGTCACGCTCGCCACCGCCGGCGGCCACCACCATGTCCATGGTTGTGCAGAGCTCGTCATTGCCTTTGATGCCGGAGTCGTCCAGCGCAAGGCCGGCGGCATAGGTGCCGAGCCGCTGCCATGTTTCCATCTGCCGCTGGTCGCCGCGCTTGGCGATCTGCAGGTTCCAGTCGATTTCCGGCAGCGGATGGACGGTGTAGGGCGCAAAGCGCGCGGCTTCGAGCACCGGCTGCAGGCCTGGCTGCGCCAGCTTTTGCCAGTGGGCCTCAGGGCCTTCTCCCAGCGAGGAGACAAGGCCGATACCAGTGATGACGACGTCGCGGGGGCTGCTCATGAGCGGCTTTGTGGGTCAGGCGGCAGAGCGCGTCAAGATCGCGCGCTCAACTGACGTCAGGCGGTCTTGGCGGCGACCAGCGCGTCGATCTTGGCGCACAGGTTCTTCATGACGAAGTAATCGTCGGTCGAAGCCTTGCCGTCATTGACTTCCTGGGTCCACTTTTCCAGCGGCACCTTGATGCCGAATTCCTTGTCGATGGCAAAGACGATGTCGAGGAAATCGAGGCTGTCGATGCCGAGATCGTCGATCGTGTGGCTCTCGGGCGTGATGGTGTCGATATCGATCTCGCTGGTGTCGGCAATGATCTTGGCGACTTTGTCGAACGTGGTGGACAAGGGCTTTTCCTTCTTTGCGGGCGGAATCTGTCCGCATCTTGTTTGGGCGCTGTCTAATCGGTTTTTCCCGGCAGGAAAAGGCCTGATAGTCCGGGCGCAGATGGGAAGCGTGCCTAGGAAACGCAAGAAGGGCCGCCGGTCAACCCGGCGGCCCTTCCCGTTACCGTTACGTCAGTCCTTGTTTCGATGCATGTCGTTTCCCAAAACCGCAACCACTTTTGGGCGACATGCATCAACTCTCGCGGAGCTTCACCAGGTCGTTCAGCAACCCGCCAGTTCCATTGTGGACAGTCAGCCGCTCGACCTTACCGGCGATGGTTTCCAGAGCCTCGAGCTCCTTCAGCCGCAGCATCACCGGGTTCTCCGCCATCACCCGGGCCGTGTTGAGCAGCGAACGCGTGGCGTTCGTCTCCTCGCGGCGGCGGATGACGTTGGCCTCGGCCTGCTTTTCGGCCGACACCACCTGGTTGAGGATCTCGCGCATCTCGCCCGGCAGGATGACATCCTTGAGCGTGATATCGCTGACCTCGACCCCGATCTCGGCCATGTCGGCACGGACCTTGGCCGCAGCTTCCTCATCGACCGTCACCTTCTTTTCAAGGATCTGGTCAAGTGTCAGCCCGCCAAGCGTCTTGCGGAAGGCGTACTGCAAGGCGCGGTAGAGGGCTTCGGAGAAGTCCTTCACAGCGCTCACCGCCTTGACCGGGTCGACGACCCGATACTCAGCAGCGATGTTGACGCGGATCGTGACCCGATCCTTGGTCAGCACTTCCTGCCCGGCGACGTCGAGCGACTGGCGCTTGAGGTCGACGACCTTGACCTGCACCATCCGTCCGACGTTCCAGAAGCCATGCACGCCCGCAGCCAGCGTCCGGACCAGGACACCGTCAACGAACAGCAGCCCCGCCTGGCCGTCGACAACCGGGTAGACGGACATCAACTCCGCCTTCCGGGCCTGGCCCAGCCGGCGCATGACAGCCGGATCGATGGCGAGGTCGGCCGAAGTGTCGACCATCGTCACCTTCCACGGCCCGGCATCCGTCCACAGCACCAGCTTGCGGTCCGGCGCCAGAACGGCATGCAGGTTGCCGTCACGCTCGATGACGGCGACGTCCGTGCGCCCGGTGCGAACGACGGTGAAATGACGCGCGGCCACATCCGGGAGCTTGTCGAACAACGCCTTCTCGTATGCCGAAACGAATTCCGGGTTCTTCAGATCGTGCCGGGACACTTCGAGGCTTCCGTACCGGTTGGCGAGCCAATGCTCGCCCGGCAGCAGGACAGCCTTGATCTCCCCCTTGTAGAGGGTGAGGGCACGTTCGTTTTCCCTTACGAGGACGCGCTCGCGTCCAAGAACCTTGTCGAGAACAGTCATTGTCTTACTCCTGTCGGGCATGGCCCCATGCGAGGCGTCAACTCATGCGTCGATCTTCCCTTCGTTTCTCATTTCACATCGTCTCTAGCGTCATAGTCCGGGCACGAATGATCCGGGGACTGGTGGCATCGATCCGTGGCGGGCCTTCGGGAGCGGATCGCGGGGCAGCGAAGCGGGCTCGGCAAGCCTTGGCCTGCCTTGCCGGCGACGCTGCGCCTTGATCATCACCGCGGACCTGGCCGCGAGCCGATGGCGTCGGACCTTCGAAACGGCCTTGGCCCGAAGGCTTAGGCTGTCCGTCGGGTCTTCAGCATTCCAGTCCCCGGACCGTTTTTCAGATAACACCGTGGCAGGGTGCTGGCTTATCAGGCCAATGGAGAAGGATTCGAACCTTCGACAATCAGAACCTAAATCTGATGCTCTACCAAACTGAGCTATCCGTGGTGCAGACAGCAGGATTCGAACCTGCGACCTCCGGATCCAAATCCGGCGCTCTACCAGACTGAGCTACATCCGCGATCCCAATCCCCAAAGCGGCGCCGTATACAGGGCGGCAAAGCCGCCTGCACGGGCGGAGACGAAAGCTCCAGCCGTTGTGCTCGCTCCGGTTCTCGTGACCGGGAGCGCGGCTATAGAGCCTGCGACGGGTTGTCGCAAGCGGCATTGTCGGGGCGAATTTGCGGCTTCTTTCGGCGGTGGCATTTCGGCAACAGTGCCGGTCGGCGTCTGCCCGCATATTGTTTGTACCAATGTACCATGGTACGATGTGCTATGAACATCGAACGTATACAGACCGGCGTGCGGCTGGAGAAACGGCTGGTGAAGGTGCTCAAGGCCCTGGCCGAGCATCGCGACATGAGCCTCGGCGATCTCATCGAAGGCATCGTGCTGCATGCTTTCGAAGGGCAGGCGCCGTTTTCACCGGAGACGCTCGAAACGATCAGCCAATTGAAGCGCATCTATGGGCTGGAACTTGGCGCGGCGGACAGCCACCGTCTGGCTGAAGCGCCACCCTCTGACGGAATGGAAAGGGAAGGCGGATGACGAGCCATCTTCAACGCAGCCACAGCATCGTCCTTTCCGGTCCGGTCGGCCGCGTCTTCCCGCTGTTCACGCCGATCGGCGAGACCTTGTGGGTGGAGGGCTGGGATCCGGAATTTCTGCATCCGCAAGGTGGAGAAACGCGGCAAGGCATGGTTTTCCGAACCGTCCACGGCGATGAGGCGACGCTGTGGGCCTGCGCCGATTGGGATCCAACCGCGCATCGTGTCCGCTATGTCAGGGTCACGCCGGACTCGCGTTTCGGATTTGTCGAAGTGGCCTGCCGTTCGGCTGCCGATGGCGGCACCGAAGCATCGATTGCCTATACGTTCACGGCTCTGAACGCGGCGGGAGAATCCTATCTGTCTGAACTGACGGAGGATGTCTTCGCGCACATGATCGAGACGTGGAAAGTCCGCATCGATGCGTGGCTGCTCACTGAGACGTCAGTTGGCTCTGGCCATCATTAGAAGGTGACGCGGCCGAGCACGCGCAGACCGTCGCCTTGCGGTTCGACGACCACGGCCTCGCCCTCGCGCGGCGAGATGCCGGTGAGCGCCACGATGTCTTCCAGGTGGGTGACCATGACCAGATTGTCGGAGCCGGAATAGGCGCGGATTTCCTTCATGATCGCGGCGATCTGCGCTGCCTTCTTGGCATCGTCGCCTTTCAGCAGATCGAGCGGCGCAAACAGCTCTGGCTCGGCCTCGAAGGCGATGCGCGCGGTGTCGAGGCAGCGGCAATAGCGGCTGGACAGGACGCGCTCGATAGGCGCGGCGCGAGCGGCAAACAAGGCGCCGATCTTGCTCGCCTGCTGCTTGCCGCGCGCCGACAGGTTCATCTGGGTGGTGCAGCTGTCGATGTCGAAATTGGCCGGATCGGTGGTGCCGGTGACCATGGCATGGCGCAGCAGCACGACATGGCCGCCATCGCGCAGCAGCGCCCAGCCGGCATCCGTGGCATGGGCCGCGACGGGAATGACGAGCAGGAACAAGGCCAGGGCAAATCGAATCATCGCAGTCCTTCCAGGAGCCCGACATCGGGTTCCGGTCCTTCGCATATAGGGATTGGAAAGCGGGCACAAAGACAAGCGGGCGTTGCAGACGCCCCCGCCTCACTTTTTGGCGATCTGCTTCTTCACCAGATCGATCTTCTGGTCGGTAAGCGGGATGGGGAGGGTGTAGCCGGCTTCGGTAAAACCCTGCTTGGCGTTCTCGAAGAAGTCGATGGCCTTGAGATACTCGGCCTTGCCGCCGCCATAGCTGGCGCGGTTCCAGTGGATGTCGCCGAGATTGTTCTGCTCGAAGGCCAACTGCATGGGCTGGCTTTCCCTGGTGAACACTTTCAGCGTCGCCGTGAACGCCGCCTCGGCCTCGTCGAGATATTTGCCGGTCCTTTCGATGTTGCCGAGGTTGAGCAGGCTCATGCCGATGCCGTTCTGGGCGTTGGCCCAGTCGACGGGCGCCGTCTCGATGGTCAGCACTTCGAGGGCCGCCCGACGGGCTGCGATCGAATCCCGCAAGGTTTTCGGATCGGCATTGCTCATGCTCAGCCAGTGCAAAGTCGAGCCGAGACCGGCCTGGGCCAGCGCCCATTGCCGCGGGTTTGTCTCGCGCTTGTACTCGCGCAAGGCATTGCCGTAGGCGTCGACCGCCTCGTTGTAGTGCTCGGGCTTGTCCGTCACGCCGCCAAGCAGCTGCAGCGTGTTGCCGAGATTGTAGTAGCCCATGGCCCAATCCTGCGGAAACTTCCGCCTGACATAGACCTGCCGCGCCGCCTGAAACGCTGCCGCCGATTGCTCCAGCTTCGCCGCGTCGCGGGTCCGCTGGCCAAGCGTCTGGTAAATCGAGCCGAGATTGTTCTGCGCCGACGCCCAATCCATCGGGAAGCGCTGCCGGGTAAACACCGTCAGGGCGTCGTCATAGGCCGCGGCGGCCTCTTCGAGCGTGTCCGTGCCCATATCAAAGCGGGCGACACCGCTCAGCGCGTTGCCGAGGTTAAGCCGGCTGGTCGCCCAGGACACCGGGAAAGTTTCGCGGGTTCGCACCTTCAGCGCCGCGCGGAAGGCATCGACTGCGTCGTTGATCTTCCCCTTGTCGTTGAGCTGGATACCAAGTGTCACCAGCGTGTTGCCGAGATTGTTCTCGACCATCGCCCATTCCACTGGCGCTTTCTCGCGCGTGTATTCCTCGAGCGCCAGCCGGTAGGCGGCTTCCGCGTCCTTCAGATGCTCGCCGGCGGGATCACGCTCGGAGAGCGCAAAGAGCGCCAGGCCGAGATTGTTTTGCGAAGCGGCCCAGTCGAGCGGCAGCTTGTCGCGCGGTCGCTTTTCCAGCGTGGCACGCATCGCTGCCACCGCCTCGTTGAGGCGCTTCGGGTCGCTCTCGCGTTCGCCGATCTTCAACAACACATTGGCTAGATTGTTCTGCGCGGCGGCCCAATTGCGGTCGTCCTTCTCACGCTCGAAGACGACGAGCGAATCGCTGAAAATCTGCGCTGCTTCTTCCAGATGCGCGGTTTCGGTCTCTCGCTCACCGATGGTCTGCAGCACAACCGCCATGTTGTTGCGGGTGATTGCCCAGTCGCGGTTCTGCTCGCCATTGGGAATGAAGTTCAGGATGACGTGATAGGCTTCGATTGCGCGCTGGAGTGCATCGAGATCGCCTGTGGCGTAACCGTAGGAGTTGAGCGCTTCGGCTTCCTGGTTCTTGTAGTTCCAGCGCAGCTTGTCGTCCCATTTCTCGACCAGCGAGAAGGACTTGGCGTAATCATTGGCGGCGGATTTGTAGTCGAAGACCAGTGCGGCGGCGTCGGCGCGCTTGGCATAGATCGAGGCGTCGGCGATGCGTTTCTGCCGGACCAGGTCCTCGGCCTCGTCAACCGCATCGCTGTTCTGCTCGACCCTGCCGACCGCGTCATCGAGGAATTTGCGCGCCGTCACCATGGCGCCCTGGCCGATGGCCTTGTCGGCGGACGCAACCAGCCGTTTGATCTCCGGATCGTCGGTGCGCAGTGCCGCGCGCTCGGACATCATCTTCTTCAGGCGCTCGGCCTCGGCCGTCCAACACCTTCTGCAGGTCGGTCGGATCTTCAGGGATTTTGTCCGTGCCGAGGGCCCTGAGCACGCCATAGAGCGCGTCGAGCGGCACGCCATCCTGCAGCGAGGCCAGTTCCACCTGCGCCCGCTTCGGGTCGGGCAGGTCGGAAATGGTCAAGAGCAATTGCCGCCGCTCACCGGTGATCAGCCCGTCGTCGCCGGTCGGTTCCGGTGGCGCCACGCCGAAATAGAGCAGCCGGCGCAGGCTTTCATTGACCCAGGGGCGTTGCTTGGCCTTGGTGTCGAGATAGACCTCCTCCGTCACCATGCGCATGACCGAGCCAAATTCGGTGCCTTTCATCGCCGCGAGATGGCGCAGCAGGGCTGCCGCATAGGGGCTGTTTTCGCCGGCGGCACCATCGAGCGCCGGGCGGCCGGGTTCGGCGGCGAAGCCGACCACCGTGCCGAGGCTCGCATCTTGCGCCGACGCATTGGCGAGCGCCTTGGCGCCGCGCACCGGCTCCAGCCCGCCTGCACCTATCGGCTCGGCAGAAGCGGTTGGTGCGCGCCGGACCACAGCATCGGCCGGAAACGGATTGGTACGGCAGGCATCGAGCAGCACGATTGTTACCGGCACGGTCTTCTTCAATTCATCCATGACGGCTGATATCGGCACCAGGGCTTGGCCTGCGTCCTTGAGCGACGAGACGTCGGCGTCGACCGGAACCAGATAATTCTCGCCGCCGGCCTCTATGCCGTGGCCGGAGTAGTAGATGAAAGCGACGTCGGCGCCCTCGGCATCCTCGACGAAGCGTTCAAGGTCGCGCTTCAACTTGGCGGCATCGCGATCGGTGACATTGCGGGCGTCGAAGCCGAGGTCGGTCAGCATCTTGGCCATGTCGCGGGCGTCGTTGGCCGGGTTGGGCAGGGCGGCGATGTGCTCGTAGTTCGATTGGCCGATGATCAGCGCCACGCCCTTCAGGCTTTTGGTCTCGGCAAGTGCAAGCGCCGTCGCGGCAAAACAAAACAGTGCGGCGACGAAAGCCGTCAGCCACATCCGTGCAAAAAGATTGCGTTCCGAGGTTTCGACAAAGGTCATTTGTCGTTGGTGTCCGCCCTGATATTCCAAACCCTCTATAACGCTGCCAGTATACCATGATCAAATTCGGGCGCGATTGCGCCGCGCGCGTGGCTCGCCTATCCCTGAAAAATGTCTCCGCTCACAGAAACCGTGCTTTTCGTCTTCAGCCTGGTTGCGCTCGGCTATCTCGCCGGGCTGACCGGCTATCTCAGACCGGCAAGCGGCGAGGGGATATCGGACTTCGCGGTCTCTGTGGCGATGCCGCTGCTTCTGTTCCAGACGATGGTGAATGCCGATTTCCACGGCGTCGCGCCATGGCCGCTGTGGGGGGCTTATTTCACGGCGGTGGCGATCACCTGGGCCGCAGGCCATCTTGTCACCACGCGGATCTTCGGACGCGACGCCCGCGCCGGTGTTGTCGGCGGCGTGTCGTCGGCCTATTCCAATGTCGTGCTGCTTGGCGCTCCCTTCATTCTTGGGATATTCGGCCCGAGCGGCTTCGAAGTGCTGTCGCTGCTGGTTTCCGTGCATCTGCCTGTCATGATGATGGCCTCGATCGTGCTGTTCGAGATGTTCGGCCGCAGCGGGGGTGACCCCGTCCATCCGTTGCGCGTCATCCGCAGTTTCCTGAGACGGCTGTTCATCAATCCGCTGATCATCGGCATCCTGCTCGGGCTGGCATGGCGGCTCAGCGGCTTGCCGCTGCCGGACCTCCTCATGCGGCTGGTCGATGCGCTTGCCGACACGGCAGGGCCGGTGGCGCTGTTTGCCATGGGGCTCAGCCTGCGCCGCTTCGGCGTTTCCGGCAATGTCCGGCCGGCACTGGCGCTCTCGGTGCTGAAACTGTTCCTGATGCCGGCGCTGGTGCTCGTCTTCGTCTGGCTGCTCGGCCTGCCGCCGATGACGGCCAAGGTGGCCGTCGTGGTGGCGGCGCTGCCGTCCGGCATTAATTCCTATCTCATCGCCGTGCAGTTCAACACCGGCCAGGCATTGGCATCGAACCAGATGACCATCGCCACCGCCTGCGCCGCCGTCACCACTGCTTTCTGGCTGACCGTAGTTCTTCACGTCTACGGCTAGTTCGTCTTCGGCTGGTTTCGCGCTGGCCTAAAGCCTATATGCCATCTTGCAATTGATTGCGTGGCTCGCCCTAGGTAAAGAGCACTGGCTCCAGTGTCCCGGCCTCGATACCATCGGGCACGTCCATCGAAGAAAATCCAGATACCGGCCCGTCAGTGCGCCGAGCGGAGGCTAGACCATGCTTCAGAAGACCAGCCATTTCATGCGGCAGGCCAATCTCATCAACGGTGAATGGGTGCAGGCCGACAGCGGCCAGACGGTCGACGTCAACAACCCGGCCACCGGCCTCAAGATCGGCACCGTGCCGAAGTCGGGCAAGGCCGAGACCCGCCGCGCCATCGAAGCCGCCGCCGAGGCTTTCAAGACCTGGCGCAAGACCACCGCGCTCGAGCGCTCGAAGCTGCTGCGCAAGCTGCATGACGCGATGATGGACAATCAGGACGTGCTGGCCGAACTCTTGACCATCGAACAGGGCAAGTCGCTGTTCGAATCGAAGGGCGAGATCGGCTCTGCCGCGGCCTACATCCTCTGGTTCGCCGAGGAAGGCCGCCGCACTTATGGCGACGTCGTGCCCTCGCCATGGGCGGACCGCCGCATCCTGGTGACCAAGGAGCCGGTCGGCGTCATCGCCGCCATCACGCCGTGGAATTTCCCGTCCTCGATGCTGGCCCGCAAGCTCGGTCCCGCACTCGCTGCCGGCTGCACCGCCGTCGTCAAGCCGGCCTCGCAGACGCCTTACTCGGGTCTCGCCTGGGGCGCGCTGGCCGAGGAAGTCGGCTTCCCCAAGGGCGTCGTCAACATCCTGACCGGTTCGGCCAGCGAGATCGGCGACGAAATCTGCGCCAATCCACTGGTGTCGAAGATCACTTTCACCGGCTCGACCGAGGTCGGCAAACTTCTCATCCAGAAGTCGTCGGTGACCGTCAAGAAAGTGTCGATGGAACTCGGCGGCAACGCGCCATTCATCGTCTTCGACGACGCCGACCTCGAGCGTGCCGTCGCCGGCGCCATTACCGCCAAGTACCGCAACTCCGGCCAGACCTGCGTCTGCACCAACCGCTTCCTGGTTCAGGCCGGCGTCTATGACAAGTTCGTCGAGAAGCTCGCCGCCGCCAGCAATGGGCTGAAGGTCGGTTCCGGCCTCGAAGAGGGCGTCCAGCAGGGACCGCTGATCGACGAGAAGGCAGTCGAGAAGGTCGAGGAGCTGATTGCCGACGCCACTTCCAAAGGCGGCAAGATCGTCGCCGGCGGCAAGCGCCATGCGCTGGGGGGCTCGTTCTTCCAGCCGACGGTCATCGCCAACGCGACGCCCAAGATGCGCTTCATGAAGGAAGAGATCTTTGGCCCGGTCGCGCCGGTGTTCAAGTTCGAGACTGAAGCGGAAGCAATCGCGCTCGCCAACGATACCGAATTCGGCCTCGCCTGCTATTTCTACACCGGCGACCTCGGCCGCGCTTTCCGCGTCATGGAAGGGCTGAAATACGGCATGGTCGGCGTCAATGAAGGCCTCATCACCACGCCCGAGGCGCCGTTCGGCGGCGTCAAGGAATCGGGCCTCGGCAAGGAAGGCGGCCATCAGGGCATCGAGGATTACCTCGATACCAAATATGTGTGCATCGGCGGCCTCGGCCTCTGATAGACTGGCCCTGAGGTTGGCAGGTCCATGACCTGCCTGCCTTGGGTTGGCAAGAACCTGCCGAAGTCCTTGGATTAACTGGCGTTTGCGGGCATGGCGATGAAGGACGGCGAGGTTTTCGGCACGACGCAGGCGGGTGAGGCGGTGCGCCGCTTCACGATCAAGGGCGGCGGTATTACTGCCAACATCATCGGGCTCGGTGCTGTCATCCAGGATTTGCGCCTGACCGGGCACGATGCGCCGCTGGTGCTCGGCTACGACAATCTGGAAGCCTATGAGACCAATAACACGTTCTTTGGCGCGGTCGTCGGTCGCTACGCCAATCGCATCCATGATGGCCGTTTTACCATCGCCGGCAATCGCTACCAGACCGAACAGAACTTCCTCGGCAAGCACACGCTGCATGGCGGCTCGCAAGGCTATTCGCATCGGCCGTGGACAGTTTCTTTGCATGGCAGGGACTTCGTCACGCTGACGCTGCACGACCCCGACGGCACGATGGGTTTTCCCGGCGCGCTCGACGTCACCTGCACCTACCGGCTGAAGATCCCCGGCACGCTCAGCGTCGAGCTGACGGCGACCTGCGAGGAGCCGACGCTGTGCAATCTCAGCCAGCATTCCTATTTCAACCTCGACGATGGCGGCGCCGGCGACATTCTCGACCACAGGATGATGCTGAATGCGGGCGCCTATCTGCCTGTCGACGGCGATATGATCCCGACCGGCGTGGTCAAGCCGGTTGACGGCACGCCTTTTGACTTTCGCCAGGCGCGGCCGCTGCGCATGGAGACCGAGGGCGAGCAACTGCCCTACGACCAGAATTTCTGCCTTGCGTCGGCGCGCGGGCCGTTGCGGCAAGCGGCATGGGCGCAAGGGGCAAGCTCCGGCGTCGAGATGGAGGTCTGGACCACCGAGCCTGGCGTCCAGCTCTATACCGGCCAGTATGTGACGCCGCGCAAAGGGCTGGAAGGGCGGGACTACAAGGCTTTTTCCGGCTTCTGCCTGGAGCCGCAAATATGGCCGGATGCACCGAACCGGCCATACTTCCCGCAGGCCACGCTGTGGCCTGGCGCTATTTATCACCACGTGACGGAATATCGATTCCGTCTGCCTTAAGATCAACAGATCTCAGCCGTCGAACGCCGCCCGTAGCGTTTCGAACGGCGCCAGCGCGCCGCGGACCTGGACCACGGCGGCGGCGACGCGATGGGCTCGGTTTGCCGCCTCCTGCGGGCCATGGCCGGCAAGACGCGCCGCGATATAGCCGCCATTGAAGGAATCGCCGGCGCCGGTGGTGTCTACAGGGGCCGCGACATGGATCGCCGGCACGTCGTGCAGTATCCCGCTTTCGGCAATCAGCGCCGGCTGCTCGCCGTTCTTGACGACGACCTCGCCGACCCATTGCCGGAGCCGCTCGGCGGTCGCCCGCGGCGTTGCATCCTCAAACAGCATCTGCTCGTCGGGGAAGGTCGGCAGTGCGATGTCGGTAACGGCAAGCGCCTCGACGATAGCCGCTTGCGCGTTCTCGCGGTTGCGCCAGAGCCGTGGCCGATAGTTGGGATCAAAGGCGATCAGCGAGCCCGCCGCCCGCGCCTTGGCCACGGCGGCCAGCAGTGTTTTGCGCGCGGCATCGTCCAGAATTGCCAAAGTGATTCCGGAAAAGTACACAAGCGATTGATTTTCCAGGTTTTTCGACAGTGCTGTGGGATCCGAGGCGAGCTGCCGCGCGGCGGCGTCGCCGCGCCAGTAAGTGAAGGAGCGCTCGGCCCCTGTCAGCGTGATCGCATAGAGGCCGGGCCGCGCGCCCGGTATCACCGGACTGGAACCGATGCCGATGCCGTTTTCGGCGAAGAAGCCGATCTGGCCCTGCGAGAAGGGATCGTCGCCGAAGGCCGAGACATAGGTTGCAGGGCGGTCGCCGCTCAGCGCATGCAGCGCCCACAGCGTGTTGAACGTGTCGCCGGCGAAACCCATGTGCCAGTTCGGGCCGGTCTGGCCCGACAGTTCAAGCATGCATTCGCCGATCGAGGCGACGCCGTTTCCCGCCATCTGCAATCCTCCAGTGATTTCGGTGCTGTAGCTTTTTGCCGGCGGCAGCGCCATGCTTGGCAAGCAGGCATTTTTGCGCCACAGCGTTTTCCCACAGGCTGGCGGGACGCGATCCGCCCGGCAGAACGTTATCCGCAGCAGAGGAACCGGTTTGGCATCGATATGGCGTTATCTCCTGGCGGGTCTTGGTCTGGCTGCTCTGCTGGTCGGCGTCCTCGCGGTCGTCTATCTGTCCGCGCCGCAATCGGCGCAGCTTGCCGGCCCGGATGTCTCGCGGACGAAGAAAACCGACAACGGGCTGTACATGGCGAGCTTCGTACCGGAACGGGGCGTGGTACGGCAGGGCGAACTGGAATCCTGGCTGCTGACGCTCAAAACAAAGACAGGAGCTTCGGTGGAGCGAGCCGCGATCGCCATCTCCGGCGGCATGCCGCAACACAATCACGGCCTGCCGACCAGCCCGCAGGTCACCGATTACCTGGGCGACGGACGCTACCGGATCGAAGGGGTCAAGTTCACGATGAGCGGCTGGTGGCAACTTCGTTTCGCCATCTCGTCCGGCGCCGGCTCCGACACGGTGCTGTTCAACGTGGTGCTGTGAGCGATCGATGAAGCGGCTTTTCTGTTTTCTGGCGCTAACGGTGGCCGTTGTTCTTGGCGGCTGCGGCAAGCCGGATTTCTCCGACGCCGAGAAGAAGACCATCGCCTCGCTGGCGTTGAACACGCTGCCGTCGTTGAAGCCCGACACCACAAACCGCTTTGCCGATGTGCCGGCCGCTGCGGCGCTCGGCTCGACGCTGTTCTTCGATCTCGGGATGAGCCGCGACGGCACGGTCTCATGCTCGACCTGCCACAAGATCGACCGCCAGTTCCAGGACGACCTGCCACAAGCGGTGGGCGTTGGCCATACCAACCGCCGCACAATGGCATTGGCGGGCGTGGCGCGTGACCCCTGGTTCTTCTGGGACGGCCGTCGCGACAGCCTGTGGGCGCAAGCGCTGACGCCGCTGGAAAACCCGCTGGAACAGGCGGGAAACCGCACCGCCTACGCACACTACATCAAGGCGCGCTTTGGCGAGCGCTACGAGCGCATTTTTGGGCCGCTGCCCGATTTTTCCGGCATTCCGCTGAATGCCAGCCCGCTCGGAACAGATGCCGAAAAGACTGCCTGGAATGCGATGAGCGATGCGCAGCGCGATGACATCAACGGCGTCTATGCCAATATCGGCAAGGCGATCGCGGCCTTTGAACGCTCGATCGAGCCGGCGCAGACGCGCTTCGACCGCTTTGCGCTGGACCTCGCCACCGGCGCCGAACCGAAGGGCGATGCGGTTTTTACGCGGGAAGAAATCCTCGGGCTGAAACTGTTCATAGGCAAGGCCAATTGCGTGACCTGCCACAACGGCCCGCGCTTCACCGACAACAGTTTTCACAACACCGGCGTGCCGCCCGTCGCGGATCTGCCGCTGGATCGCGGGCGCATCGATGCGGTGGCACAGGTCGAGGCCGACCCGTTCAACTGTTTCGGCGTCTATCGCGACGGCGATGCGAGCGCCTGCGGCGAACTGCGTTTTATGGTCAAGGGTGCGCCGCAACTGATCCGCGCTTACAAGACGCCATCGTTGCGCGGCGCAGCCACGCGGCCACCCTACATGCATGCAGGGCAGTTTTCGTCGCTCGACGAGGTGGTGGCGCACTACGCCAAGGCGGCACCCAGTGTGGAGGGGGTATCCGAAATTCATCCGCTGGAGCTGTCGGATCGTGAGCGCGCGGCGCTGGTGGCGTTTTTGAAGACTTTGGCGGAATGACCTATCGATCCTTCACTGTCTCCATCGCCACGAAGGTCGAGGTCTGGGCGACATGCGGAAGCGCCGAGATACGCTCGCCCAGAACGCGGCGGTAGGCGGCGATGTCCTTGGTGCGGACCTTCAGCAGATAGTCGAAGCTCGACGCCATCATGTGGCACTGCTCGATCTCCGGCACGCTCTGGACGGACCGGTTGAAGGCGTCGAGTGCTGCGGAACGGGTGTCGGACAGTTTTACCTGGACGAAGGCGACATGGCCTTCGCCCATGCGCTCGCGGTCGATGATCGCCTGGTAGCCCCTGATATAGCCGTCTTTCTCCAACCGCTTAACCCGCGCCTGCACCGGCGTCTTCGACAGGCCGACCTTTGCTGCCAGTTCCGACATGGAAAGCCGGCCATTGCTTGCCAGCGCAGACAGGATGTTCCTGTCGATGCGGTCCAATTGGTCTTCGGTCATCAAAAAGGCAGTCTATTTGTTGATCTTCTGTCGTCATGATGGATCAAATGGCCTGTGATGTCGATTTCTTTGGACCGACTGAAATCTGCGCCTGTGCTAGCTTGCGCCATTCGGTCCGGTGACCGCCGGCCCGCTCGCTGATGCTCGCTCCACAGGACCCGCCATGCCGCTCGACACCATCCGCCAGCAGATCCGCGCCAACTATTTGCCTGACGAAGACGAGGCCGTGAAGCGGCTGGCCGAGGCGACAGGGCTTTCGGCCGGGGATCGCGATGCGATCTCGGCGCGAGCCGCCGATCTGGTGCGGGCGGTGCGCGGCTCGTCCGATCCCCGACTGATGGAAGTCTTCCTCTCCGCCTACGGCCTGTCGACCAAGGAAGGCGTGGCGCTGATGTGCCTGGCCGAGGCGCTGCTGCGCGTGCCGGACACCGAGACGATGGACGATTTGATCGCCGACAAGATCGCGCCGCATGACTGGTCCGCGCATTCCGGCGGTTCCAGCTCGATCTTCGTCAACGCCTCGACCTGGGCGCTGATGCTGACCGGTCGCGTGCTGGATGAGGGCGAGGGCGGCATCGAAGGCACGCTGCGCTCGATGGTGCGCAGGCTGGGCGAGCCGGTCATCCGCAAGGCGGTGGCCGCCGCTATGCGCGAGATGGGCGAACAGTTCGTGCTTGGCCGCACCATCGCCGAAGCCGTCAAGCGCGGCCGGCCGATGATTCAGAAGGGCTATCTCTATTCCTTCGACATGCTGGGTGAGGCGGCCCGCACCGAGGCCGATGCGCTGCGCTATCTCAAGGCCTATGCCGATGCGATTTCCTCGCTCGATTCCGGCTCCAACGGTCCAGACATCAGGCAGAACCACGGCATCTCGGTCAAGCTCTCGGCGCTGCATCCGCGCTACGAAGTGGCGCAGAGGGAAGAGATGCTGCCTGTGATGGCCGAGCGGCTGTTGTCGCTGGCGCTGGCCGCGCGCCATTCGCGCATGGGCCTCAACATCGACGCCGAGGAGGCCGATCGCCTCGATCTGTCGCTCGACGTCATCGAGCGCGTGCTGGCAGAGCCGGAACTCGCCGGCTGGAACGGCTTTGGCGTCGTCGTCCAGGCCTATGGGCCGCGTGCGGCGTTTGCCATCGACTGGCTCTACGCGCTGGCCAAGAAATACGACCGCACCATCATGGTGCGGCTGGTCAAGGGCGCCTATTGGGACACCGAGATCAAGCGGGCGCAGACGCTCGGACTATCCGGCTATCCCGTCTTCACCCGCAAGGCCAACACCGACGTCTCCTACATGGCTTGCGCGAAGAAACTGCTTGGCATGACCGACCGCATCTATCCGCAATTCGCCACCCACAACGCCCACACCGTCGCCGCCATCCTGTCGATGGCGGAAAGTCGCGACTCCTTCGAGTTCCAGCGCCTGCATGGCATGGGCGAGGCACTGCACGAGACCGTGCGCCAGGCCGAAGGCACGCGTTGCCGCATCTATGCGCCGGTCGGCGCGCATTCCGATCTGCTGGCCTATCTGGTCCGCCGGCTGCTGGAGAACGGCGCCAATTCCTCTTTCGTGCACCAGCTGACCGACGAGGATGTCGAGCCGGAGGACATCGCGCGCGATCCGCTCGAAACGGTCGAGGACCAGGGGCCTGCCGCCAATCCGGCGATTGCCCGGCCGTCCCAGATCTTTGGCTCCGGCCGCCGCAACTCCAGGGGATTCGACATCACCGACACGGTGACGCTGGCGGCGATCGACAAGGCCAGAGCGGCCTTCGCCGGACCGGATCGCTGGCATGCCAAGCCAATCACGCGCGCCGCCGGCTATGGCAAGCAGCGCCCGGTCGTCAATCCGGCCAAGCCTGACGAAGTGGTCGGCACGGTCAGCGAGGCCGCCGCCAAGCAGGTGGCGACCGCTGTACGCTTCGCCGTGGAGGCGCAGCCCGCCTGGGCAAAACGTCCGGTTGCCGAGCGAGCCGCCATCCTCGACCGCGCCGCCGATCTCTATGAGACCAACGCCGTCGAGTTCTTCGCACTCGCCACCCGCGAGGCCGGCAAATCGCTGGCCGACGGTGTCGCCGAGGTGCGTGAGGCCGTAGACTTCTTGCGCTACTACGCTGCCGAAGCGGCCAACAACGAAGCCGGCACGCAGGCGCGCGGCGCCATTGTCTGCATCTCGCCGTGGAATTTCCCGCTCGCTATCTTCACCGGCCAGATCGCGGCGGCACTGGTCACCGGCAATTCGGTCATCGCCAAGCCGGCCGAGCAGACGCCGCTGATCGCCTTCCGCGCCGTCGAGTTGCTGCGCGAGGCCGGGGTGCCGGAAGACGTCATCCAGCTGCTGCCCGGCGACGGCCCTTCGGTCGGCGGCCCGCTGACCGCCGATCCGCGCATTGCCGGCGTCTGCTTCACCGGCTCGACCGAGGTCGCCAAGCTGATCGAGAAGCAGCTGGCGGAGACCGCGGCACCCGACGCAATGCTGATCGCCGAGACCGGTGGCCTCAACGCCATGATCGTCGATTCCACCGCGCTGCCCGAACAGGCGGTGCGTGATATTCTGGCTTCCGCCTTCCAGAGTGCCGGCCAGCGCTGCTCGGCGCTGCGCGTGCTCTACGTGCAGAAGGACGTCGAGAAGAAGATGCTGGAGATGCTGAAGGGCGCCATGGAAGCGCTCAACATCGGTGATCCCTGGCAGATTTCGACCGATGTCGGTCCAGTCATCGATGATGAGGCGCAGGTCTCGATCCGCGATTATTGCACGAAGAAGGGCCTCGAGGGTCGGCTGATCGCCAAGCTCGAGGCGCCGAAGGACGGCCGCTTCGTTGCTCCGCATGTCTTCCGGGTCAAGGGCATCGAGGAGATGGACCGCGAAGTGTTCGGGCCGGTGTTGCATGTCGCCACCTTCGATTCCGATGAGATCGATGCGGTCATCGCCGCCATCAACCGCAAGGGCTATGGCCTGACCTTCGGCCTGCACACCCGCATCGAGGGCCGCGTCCAGCATTTCGTCGACGGCATCCACGCCGGCAACATTTACGTCAACCGCAACCAGATCGGCGCCGTCGTTGGTTCGCAGCCCTTTGGCGGCGAGGGGCTGTCCGGCACCGGTCCGAAGGCCGGCGGGCCGCACTATCTCCGGCGTTTCCGCAAGGGGCCGGAGGCAGGCACCCATTTGCAGGATGGCCACAAGGTGACGGCGACCGAACTGGCCGACAATCTGCCCGATCCCACGCTTGGCGGCTGGTCGACGCGGCCGGATCGAATCGCGATCCTGAGGAAACATCTGCGCGGCAAGGGCGCTGCCGCCATTGGCGCCGCCGCTGCAATCGATTTCGGCCAGGTCGACCTGCCCGGACCGACCGGCGAGGCCAACACGCTGTCGTTGTCACCACGCGGGCGGGCGCTGTGCCTCGGCCCCGACGCCGACACGCTGCTTGCGCAGACGATCCAGGCGCTCGCCGCAGGCAATGCGGTACTGGCTGTGGCGCCGGGAGCGCCGGCCGCACTCTCCGCATTGACCGGCAAGGGCTTGCCATTGGCTGCTATAGATGGCCGGCCTGATCCGGTCGAAGCGCGCTCGCTGCGCGTCGATGTCGTGGCTTTTTCAGGCGCACCGGAAGCCGCCCGCATCGTGCGCAAGGTCATCGCCGACAGGACTGGCCCGATCGTGCCGCTGGTCAGCGAGGTGCTCAACCCGGCGGCCTATGCGCATGAGCGGGCCGTCTGCGTCGACACCACAGCGGCCGGCGGCAATGCCAGCCTGCTGGCTGCGGCATAAGGACTGTTCGCACCTCGCTTGCTTTGTCTCGAGTTGCCGGGGATAAACACGGGCGGCAATTCGAGCGGGGCGACCGATCAGATGAATGACAAGTCCCCACCGTTTGAGCTGCCTTGCGTGGCGGTGATCATCACCTGCTACAATTACCGGCCTTACGTCGAACAGGCGATCCGCTCGGTGTTGGCACAGACCTACCGGAATTGGGACTGCGTCATCGTCGACGACGCCTCGACCGACGGTTCGGCCGACCATATCCGCCAGCTTCTGGCGGCCATCGACGATCCGCGCCTGCGCCTGTTGGCGCGCTCACAAAATGGCGGGCAGATCGCGGGGTTCCGCGACGGCTTTGCCGCGACCGACGCGCCTTTCGTGGTGTTTCTCGATGCCGACGATGCGTGGCTGCCGGATTTTCTCCTGGCGCATCTGTCCGCCCACCTCAACGCGACACATTCGGCCGCGCTTTCGAGCTCCGATGTGTTCCTGGTCGACGGCAGCGGCACGTTGCTGAGCGGCACTTTCCTTCCCTTGCGCAAACCGCGCTCCGGGCCAGATGGCAATGGCGTCGCCATCGCACCGGGTGGCCGGCTTGCCGGCATGGCGTCCGGGATTGCCTACCCATCGGAGCATCCGGTGACCTATTTCACGCCTGCGACTACCGGCTGGCTATGGTCACCATGCTCGGCGATCATGTACCGGCGTGGCGCGCTGGAATCGGTCCTGTCCTTCCCGTTCAAGGCCAAGGTGGGGACGGATTATCTGACAGCCACATGCGCGCATCTGGCAGGCGGCAGCCTCATCCTCTCCGAAGGACTCGGCCTCTATCGCCTGCACGGGTCGAACGTCTCCTCCACCGGCGCTGGCTTTGCCGGCGGCCATGTTCGGCAAACGCCTGCCTACCGGGCCTACAGGAGCACATTGGCGGCGGATGTCGTCGACTATGTGCTTGAGAATTCAGCCTGGCTCGCTGAAGTCAACGGGCGCAATTTCATACCTGCATTCCTGACGCAGCATGTGCGTCAGTTCAGGGAGCTTGCCGATGATCCGCGGCTGATGCGACACCTGATCCGGAGACGGCCCTGGCAGTGGCTGCGCATGCACATTGCCCAGTGGCTGCGTCGGCTGGGTGGGCGCGCTTCCACGCGATCATGACGAGGGGTGCCGGAGGTGCTTTGCTCCGGCAAAGCCACGTCAGGCGCCTTCGACGACCGAAAACCCTTCGAACTGCGGGTGGCCGAGATAGTGGACCTTGGTCGTGCCGACATTCCTGTGCGCGGCGCGGAAATTTTCCGACTTGGTCCAGGCGACGAAATCGTCCTGGCTCGCCCACACCGTGTGCGAGGCAAACAGCGTGTAGCCCTCGGTCTCGTTGACCGGGCCGCGCAGCAGATGGAATTCCCGAAAGCCCTTCATCTCGGCAAGACTGGAATCGCGGTTTTTCCATACGGCCTCGAAATCGGCCTCCGAGCCGTTCTGCACCTTGAAGCGGTTCATGGCGATGTACATGGGGTTCCTCTCGGTTATTCGCGTGCGTTGATGTTGGGTAGTTGCTTGAGCTGTCAAGGCGAGAAGGGGCCGATTGGCGCTTTGAAACGCCAGTTCATCAGCCCGGTCTCGGGAGGAATCGGCGGGAACGGTGCCTGTTTTCGCACCAGCTCCAAAGCGAATTGATCGAGTTCGGGCGAGCCTGAGCTTTTGGCAAGCTGCAGGTCGACAATGTTTCCATTGGCCAGCACGACAAACGCCACCAATGCGTTGTTGCGGGCTGTCGTTTGTGCCGATTTCGATACGCGGCGATTGGCGCGAGCCAACTTGCTGGCTATCTCGCCGCTATAGCGGGACGCCGCCGCGCTCCCGGTATCGGCTTGCTTTCGGCCCTCGCTCGCAATTGCCGCCTTGGTTTCGTTGCCGTCCGCTGTGCCGCGTTTCTCTGCAACTTTGCTTCCTGCCGCGGGAGCGACTGCCGGCGTTGGCCTGGCACTCGGGATCGGCGGCTGCTCCGGAACGGCGACAGACGCTTCGGTACTTTCGGCCTGGACGGTCGGCTGTGCCGACGTTTCGACCTTGGCAGCCACGCTCTGGTTATCCGGGCGCGGCGTTGCCGCCACCAGTATATCTGGCGTTGCCGCTGGCTGTTTGACAGTTTCCGGCAAAGGCTTGGGCTGCGGCTTGGCAGCTTCCTGGGTTGGTTTGGGAGCTTGCTCCAAAGCTTCCTGGGCTGGCTGCGGAGGTCTTGCCGGCGGAACTGGTTTGACCGCTGGCTCCGGTTTGGTCGGCTGCGGTGTCGGCTCCAGCGTGACATTGATTGCCGCCGGATCCTTGTCCAACGCGCTGCCGGCCACCCTGTCTCCGGTCTGATCGCTGCCTTCCGATTGCACCGCATCCCGGGAATTGAACGTGCCGGACGGCGAGATCAGAAAGAATGCCGCCGCTGCGCCATGGAGCAGGCCGGAGACGACGATCGCCGCAGGCCATTTGCTGTTGCGGGCGGTCGGCCGCGCGACTGCAAGCGGTTCGGCCGGCGCTATCGCCAGTTCGCTGCCGGCGTCGGGGAGGGGACTGATTTCCTGCATGTCGCGGGCCGGAAATTGCAGCGACCAGCGGGCAAAAGTCAAATCAAGATCGTTTGCCCCTGGTATCGTCGGCCCGAGGCCGGCCAGCGACCAAGCCACGGTCTTTCCTGTGAATGTGGGATGCAGTCCCAATGCCGTTCTCAGACGCCGAAAGCGATGCCGGTCTTGGTGTCCGTCTTCAGCTTGCGCATGCAGGCGGCCGGTTCAACGCCGGAGCCGGCGCATTCCGTCGCGCTGTTGATCAGCACGCGACTGATCTTGGTGCAGTCGGTGCCGGCGAGATCAAAGCGCGTCGCCTTGGTCTTGCCTGCCGGCAAATCCTTGAAATCGAGCACGGTCAGCCGGTCGACGACGCCGGCCTCGTTGAACAGCGCGATCTCGAACGCCGCCTTGGAGAGGTCGGCGCCGAGATTGTTGTTGACCAGGAAGGTCAGCCGGCAGCCCTTGTCGGAAGGTTGCGCGGCATTAAGCTCCAGGGTCAGCGCAGGGAACGGCGCGGACCCTTCAGCCCACGCCGGAACCATCGCAAGCGACATCGCCAGCGTCGAGGTCCGCAGACGAAGAGATGTCGTCAAGCTCATCATGATCATCAGCCTCCAAATCGCATTGTTGCCGCCAGCTTCAGCGTGATGCCCGGCTCATAGACCGCGACTGTCGTGGTGCCGTTCAGCGGGTTGGCGTATTTGACATCGAACAGATTGATGAGGTGGAACGGCCCGCTCCGACAGCATCAAGTGCTAACGTGGCCGTTGTTTCAACGCCACCAAGGAGGGACCGTTCCGTGACGCAGATTAACACCATCGGGCTAGATTTGGCCAAGCAGGTTTTCCAAGTTCACGGCGCAGACGCCGAAGGCGCGCCGCTGTTCAACAGGCGGTTGCGCCGGGCCGAAGTGCTGCGCTTCTTCGAGAAGCAGCCAACCTGTCTCGTCGGCCTCGAGGCCTGCGGCGGGGCACATTACTGGGCGCGTGAGATCGCAGCACTCGGCCATGACGTCCGGTTGATCCCGCCGGCCTACGTCAAGCCCTTTGTCAAGCGCGGCAAGACCGATGCTGCCGACGCCGAGGCGATCAGCGAGGCGGTAACCCGCAAGACCATGCGCTTTGTGCCGATCAAGTCGGCCGAGCAACAGGCGGCGGCGATGGTGCTGAGGACGCGAGCTCTGCTGCTGCGCCAAAGAACACAAGTGATCAACGCCTTGCGCGCTCATATGTCCGAATTGGGCATCATCGCGGCTGCCGGCCCGGCGAAGGTGGCGGCATTAGCCGCGATCGTGCGTGACCCGACAGATGCTCGCCTGCCTGCGGCGGCGCGCTTCGCCCTGACGGCCCTTGTCGACCAGTTAGACACTCTGAGCGAACAGGTCGAACGACTTGAGCGCGAGATCGTCACCGAGGCAAAGCATGACGAAGACATGCGCCGTCTGACCACGATCCCGGGCGTCGGCGCGATCACAGCGGCGACCGTCAAGGCGCTGGTTCCCGATCCGGACGGGTTTAGGTCGGGCCGTCACCTTGCCGCTTGGCTTGGGCTTACGCCGAGGTCGCATTCGAGCGGCGGCAAGGAGCTGTTGGGCGGCATCTCGAAGATGGGCAACACGGAGCTTCGATCTCTCCTTGTAAATGGCGCTACCTCTGTCCTGCGCCATGCCAGAAACAACGACAGGGCACTGCCCTGGTTGACCGCGTTGCTAGCGCGTCGGCCCTTCAAGGTCGTCGCCATCGCGCTTGCCAACAAGATCGCGAGGATCATCTGGGCCCTGCTAACGAAGGGCGGGACCTATCGGAAACCTGGTGTGATGGCGGTTCGTGCGGCAAACGCCTGAGGGCAGAGTACCGACACGAGCTACCGGAGAAGAGCCAGGAAGAGGCGAGGTGCATTGAGCAGACGATGATTCCACGGGACGAAATCCCGACGCGGGAGAGGCTTGCGCGACAATGTGCTTCGAGCACGTCAGATTGATCAGCCACCCGCTTCGCGGACTTCATCGAGGCCAGCGGTCATGGGCCGCGCTGAAAGGCCGGACATATGACTGCACCGTTCCCGCGTGATGAAATCGACTAAAAAAGCCCTTGCAACGCGGGCCGTTCCACATATGTCGGCGCGGAAATCGACCTTCAGATTGTCGGTCGCCTGATAGCTGGCGAAGGCATTGACCAGCGTGTAGTCCTCGGCCACCGCATTGCCCTTCGGCTTGCCGTTGTACTGCACCTCGCCGCCGACGGTCAGCTTGTCCTCGAGGAAGCGCAGGCCGAGTTGGGCGGTGACCTGCGAAGAGGGGATGGTGGCGAGATCGGCTTCCACACCCTTGTAGGACATGGTGTGGCCGTTCGTGATCGATGCCGAAAGCCCGGCATAGCCCCATCCGGCGTCGTAGACGCTTTCAAACTCAAAACCGTGGATCTTGGCCTTGGCGAAATTCTGGTACTGATAGCAGATCGGAATGCCGGGGCCGAACGGGCAGCCACTGCCTGGGGCGAACGGCGACAATGTCACGCCTTCGATATAGTCGTCGACGTCGTTGTTGAAATATGCCGCCTTGATGCGGAGTGCGTCGCCAGCCTCCAATATATCGTTCTGCTTGTAGTTGATTCCGAATTCGGTCGTCTTGCCGGTCTCAGGCCGCAGGTTCGGATTGGGCAGGAATGGGAAGGTGACACCTGCCGGATGGTTGCCGCTGATCAGCGTCTCCGTAAGGGAAGGCGAACGGTAACCTTCCGCGTAAGTGCCATAGAATTGCAAGCCGGCAAGGCTGGCGTTGTCGAAGGGCGAGACGCCGACGGTGATGCGCGGCGACAACCGGTCGCCCGATGTATCGTGGGTGTCATCCCTAAGGCTGTAGCTGTCGTAACGCAGCCCGGCGATCACCTCGAGCCAGTCCCAGGTGAGCTTGTCCTGGACATAGGCGCCGGACACATTCCGCTTGCCCGACGGCGTGTAGAAACTGTCGCCACCGGCGGTGCCGCCAGTCTTGACGTCGTCATTCACCCAGTCGCCGCCATAGGTCAATTCGTGCGCAACGCCACCGGTCTCGAATCGCGAGGTGTTCCAGATGTCGATTGCCGCCGTGCCGACATCGAAAGTCGACGTCGAGCCGGTTGGCAGCACCACCGGAAGACCTGTGACCGGATCGAAGCGGTTTTGCGGAACAAGGCTGGTCAGGTCGAGATTGGTCTTGTTGTACGATGTGTTGATGTGGAGATCGAGCCAGCTCTTGTCTTCGTCAGTGACGTTGTAACGGGCCGTGAAGGTGTTCGACTTCAGGTCGACATCATTGACCGGCACACCGCCGCTGGTTTCGTCCCAGCTGTCGCTTGAGCCGACCCAGCCGAGCTTCAGCTCGCTGTTGTCGGTCGGGCGGATGGTGGTCTTGAGCATGCCGCTCAAAACGTCGAAGCCGGTGCCGTTGACGGTGTCGCCGCCGCCATCCTTGTAGTCGTCATAGTTGCGGTAGACGATGTTGCCCAAGACGTCCCAATTCTCGTTGACGCGGTAGGCGCCGGTGGCGCTTGTGGTCCAGCCCTTGCCGTTGCTCTCATAGCGTCCGGTTACCGAAGCGCCCCATGTTTCCTCCGGCTTGAGGAAGTCGGCGGCGTCCTTGGTGTCGAAGAAGACGACGCCGCCGATGGCGCCTGAGCCATAGGTGTTGGCGACAGGACCACGGATCACGTCGACGGATTTGATGAGCTCGGGATCGATGTAGAAGGTCGACTGGGTGCCGTGGTCGGAGCGCTGGAAATCCTGGCGCGCGCCGTCGACGATGACGGCAATGCGGCCGAAATCCTGCAGGCCGCGAATGTTGATGCTGGTGCTGACGCGCCTGGCGTCGGCTTGTGCTGCGACGCCGGGCACGCCGAAGAGTATCTCGTTGGGCGTCGTCGCCATGCGGCGGTCGAGCTGTTCCTGGTCGAGATGGCTGGCCGAGGCCAGCGATTCGATCGCTGTCTCGCCGGTGCGGCTGAGCACCAGGATCTTGTCGAGCAGCGTTGCGCCCGCGGGGGCGGCTTTTTCCTGGTCAGCCTTCTTTGATTGATCCGTCTGTTCGCCCGCCGGCTGCGTTGCTTGTTGGGCATGCGCCGATGGCGCGGACAGGGCGATCGCCGCCACGCTTGCCAACAAAGCCGCCACACCGTTCGCCGCCGACCGGTCGCGCCATTCCCAGTTCACCAACCCCATGCCCCAACTCCAGATTCCAGGTTTCGTGCTGGCTGGCCCGTGGCTCGCTGGCATTTTTGATCGTGTCCGGCGCGTTAAATGTTGACTCATTTAATCCGGTATTGCACTGACTAATAAACATGATTATTCAAGTCAAGAAATGAATCGGATCTTCGCAACGCCTAGCCAGACGCCCGGCACAGGAAAGGGATCGACCCAGATGAACACCCACAATCCCAATGACTTTCGCTACCGCGTCCGCCGTTCCGACGAAGCCCCCGTCACCCGTTTCGACCGGGTTCCGCTGGCGGTCAGAACATTGTCCAGCAACACGCTGTTCCAGGGCGAGCACGAGATCGGCATCGAGCATCATGGCGCTCTCTACCGGCTGAAGATCACCCGGCAGGGCAAGCTCATTCTCAACAAGTAAGGCAAGGCAGCAGGGACGAGACATGGACCAGCGCGTAAAACCCGCCCCGCATGAAATCCGGCGGGCACGGACGGAAAATTCGAAGGCGCGCGAGCGTGACCTGGCCGCGCAACTCGGCATCTCGGAAGCCGAGTTGGTCGCCGCCAATTGCGGCGACGGCGTCGTCCGCGTCGAGCCGCGCGTCAACGACCTCCTGACCGGCCTCGAGGCGGTCGGCGAGGTGATGGCGCTGACCCGCAATGAAAGCGCCGTGCACGAAAAGATCGGCGTTTACGACAAGGTCGTCACCGGCAACCACAATGCCATGGTGCTCGGCGAGAACATCGACCTGCGTATCTTCCCGAAAGTTTGGGCGCATGGCTTTGCCGTGGAGAAGCGCGAGGGCGACGACATCCGCCGCAGCCTGCAGTTCTTCGACGCGGCAGGCGAGGCGGTGCACAAGGTGCATCTGCGTCCGGCCTCCAGCCTCTATGCCTACCAGAAGCTGGTCGCGTCGCTGGAATCCTCCAACCAGGAACCGACCGTCACTATTTCCGGGCAAGCCTCCGATGATGAGGGCGAGGCCACGGCGACGAACGCCAACCTTGACGATCTGCGCGACCGCTGGAGCCGGCTGACCGACGTGCACCAGTTCTTCGGCATGCTGAAAACGCTGAAGCTCAGCCGCCGCCAGGCGGTGCGCATGGTTGGAACCGACTATGCCTGGCTGCTCGACAATGACGCGGTCCGCGCCATGTTCCACCATGCCGCCGAAGGCGAGATGCCGATCATGTGCTTCGTCGGAAACCGCGGCTGCATCCAGATCCATTCCGGACCGGTCAAGTCGATCAAGCCGATGGGGCCGTGGATCAATGTGCTGGACGAGACCTTCCATCTGCACCTGCGCACCGACCACATCCATGAAGTCTGGGCGGTGCGCAAGCCGACCAAGGATGGCCATGTCACCTCGCTCGAGGTCTACACCGCCGACGGCGAGATGATCATCCAGTTCTTCGGCAAGCGCCACGAAGGCGAAAGCGAGCGCGACGATTGGCGCTTCCTGGCCGAGAACCTGCCGCGCATCCCGAACCCGACGGCAGCCTGAGGAACATAACGATGTCTTTTCTTTCGAAATCGCCGACCATGCGTGGCGCAATGGCCGGCCTTTCCCTCGTTTTTGCCGTGCTGCAGCCGGCTGCCGCCACCGAAGGCGTCTCGATTTTCACGGACACCTCGAAGATCGTCGCCATAGGCGGTTCGATCACCGAGATCGTCTATGCGCTCGGCGAGGAGAAACATCTGGTGGCGCGCGACTCCAGCAGCCGCTATCCGAAGGCGGCGTTCGATCTGCCCGATGTCGGCTATATGCGCGCGCTGTCGCCGGAAGGCGTATTGTCGGTCAATCCGACCGGCATCCTGGCGCTGCACGGCAGCGGTCCCAAGGAAGCCGTCGACGTGCTGAAGAAGAGCAGCGTTCCGTTCATCGAAGTGCCTGAGCATTATAGCCACGACGGCATCCTCGATAAGGTCCGCATCGTCGGCAAGGCGCTCGGCGTCGACGCCAAGGCCGACGTATTGGCCAAGGAACTCGATGCCAAGCTGACATCAGCCGAAAGGCAGACCGCCTCGATCAAGGAGCGCAAGCGCATCCTGTTCGTGCTGTCGATACAGGGTGGCAAGATCCTGGCGGCCGGCAGCGACACCGCGGCCGACGGCATGGTCAAGATGGCGGGCGGGGTCAATGCCGTCGAAGGCTTCTCCGGCTACAAGCAGATGTCCGACGAGGCCATCATCACCGCCAGGCCTGACGTGATCCTGATGATGAGCAATGCCGGACCGCCGGTGTCGGACGACGAATTGTTCGGCAATTCATCTGTTGCCTCGACGCCGGCCGGAACCGCGCGCAAGCTGATCCGCATCGATGGCGGCTATCTGCTCGGCTTCGGGCCGCGCACGGCTGAAGCCATCCACGACCTTGCTGTCTCGCTCTATGGCGCGCAGGTCACGGACTGAGCATCATGGTCGATCAATCGATCGCCGGCCAGGTGAAGGCGATGGCGAATGCATCCGAAGGCGACCGCTCGGGTCGCGCCCGCATCGTCATCCTGCTGCTGTGCCTCGGGCTCGCGGCCGCCGTGCTTTTGTCGCTCACGTCAGGGGCGTCGGATGCTTCGGCCGTCAACGTTCTCAGAGACTGGCTGCTTGGAGTCGTCCCGGGTGATGCAGCGCTGAGCGCTCGTGACAGCCTGATCGTCTACGACATCCGCTTGCCGCGCATCATCCTCGGCATGCTGGTTGGCGCGGCGCTCGCGGTCTCCGGCGCCGTTATGCAGGGACTGTTCCGCAATCCGCTGGCCGACCCCGGCCTGATCGGCGTTTCAGCCGGCTCCAGCCTTGGCGCGGTCGCCGTCATCGTGCTTGGCACCACGGTGCTGGCGCCGGTGACGGCCTTGTTCGGAACACTCGCGCTGCCGCTGGCCGCCTTCTTCGGCGGTCTTGCCACGACACTGGTGCTCTACCAGGTCGCCACGCGACGCGGGCAAACCTCGGTCGCCACCATGCTGCTGGCCGGCATCGCGCTGGCAGCCCTTGCCATGGCGCTGACCGGCATCCTCATCTTCATGGCGGACGATGGCCAGTTGCGCGACCTGACCTTCTGGCAATTGGGATCGCTCGGTGGCGCAACCTGGCAGAAGATCGGTTCCGTCGGGCCGATCATCATACTGGCATTGGCTGCGATGCCGTTCCTGGCGCGCGGGCTGAACGCGCTGGCGTTGGGCGAGGCGACCGCCGGCCATCTCGGCATTCCGGTACAGCGGCTGAAATATACGGCCATCATCGGTGTCTCGGCTGCGGTCGGTGCGTCTGTCGCCGTCAGCGGCGGCATCGGCTTCGTCGGCATCGTCGTGCCGCATCTGCTGCGCCTGCTGATCGGTCCGGACAATCGCTACCTGCTGCCGGCCTCGGCGCTGCTCGGTGCCTCGCTGCTGCTTCTGGCGGATGCTGTCGCCCGCACCATCGTGGCGCCGGCCGAACTGCCGATCGGCATCGTTACCGCGATCGCAGGCGCGCCGTTCTTCCTGTGGATCCTGCTGCGCAAGCGCGGCGTGGTTGATCTGTGAGATACGGGATTTGTGAGGCTGGGATGATCGAGGCAAGGAATGTTTCCGTTGATATCGCCGGCAAGCGCATCGTCGGCGGGGTCGATTTTGATGCGCGACCCGGCGCGATCGCGGCCATCGTCGGCCCCAACGGCTCCGGCAAGACGACCTTCCTGAAAGCGTTGTCGGGCGAACTTGCCTTTACCGGGCGCGTCACCCTCAACGGCCGCGACCTTTCTTCGATGAAGCCGGTCGAGATTGCCGTGCATCGCGCGGTGCTGCCGCAGGCGACGACACTGTCCTTCCCGTTCACCGTGCGCGAGGTGGTCAAGCTCGGCCTCGTTGGCGGCCGCGCGGGTGTGTTGCCGGGCGAGGATGCGCGGCTGCCGGAGCGGGCGCTGGCGCGCGTCGACCTCGACGGTTTTGCCGGGCGTTTCTACCAGGAGCTTTCGGGCGGTGAGCAGCAGCGCGTCCAGCTTGCGCGCGTGCTGTGCCAGGTCTGGGCGCCGGTGCTCGACGGCAAGCCGCGCTATTTGTTCCTCGACGAACCGGTTTCCAGCCTCGACATCAAGCACCAGCTGATCATCATGAACATCGCCCGCGATTTCGCCAGAAGGGGCGGCGGCGTCGTCGCCATCCTGCACGATCTCAACCTGACGGCCATGTATGCCGACCGTATCTTCGTCATGCATCGCGGCCGGCTGGCCGCGACCGGCTCTCCGCTGGATGTGCTCAGCGACGATTTGATCGAAAAAGTGTTCGATTGCCGGCTGAGGGTCGGCGTGCTCCCGGCCGGCAACATGCCGTTCGTGCTGCCGCAATCGTCGGTCGGTTGATGTTCAGGTGAGGCCGGCCTGCTCAGATCAGGCGGCCGGGGCGCGGCGCTCCAGCATGTCGATGCCAAGCAGGTTGCGCACATTCGGCCTTGCCGCCACCATGTCGGCGACTGTGTAGCGGGCAAGCACGGCGAAGAAGGCGTTGAGGGCCTCGCGCAGCGCCGAATTCAGCGCGCAGCTGTCGACCAGCGGGCATTCGGCCGCATCGTTCTCGAAGCATTCGGCCATGGCGAAGCTCTCCTCGGTCACGCGAACGACGTCGAAGAGGCTGATCGCCTCCGCGGCACGGCCAAGCCGGACGCCGCCATTGCGGCCGCGCACCGTCGCCACCAGGCCATGCTCGACCAGCGGCTGCAGGATCTTGAACAGGAACAGTTCCGACACCGAATAGGCGGCCGCGATTTCGGGAATGCGACTCAACCGGTCATTGTTCGCAGCACAATACATCAGGATGCGCATGGCATAATTGGTCTGGCGTGTAAGCCGCATTTTTGTCCTCACTAGGCGCCGGCGCGGTGCAACCACGCCGGATTCCAGAACTTTGCTGGCGCGGCTCCGATCCGGAATTTCGGATTCGCCACACTGGCCCAGGGCGAATATGGCCTATACCTTGGAATAATTCCAGACTAGCAGCGCGTGATAGATGAATATTCTCGTCAACTTTATGTGCGCAACCCGGCAAAGCGCGGGAAAAACCTGTCGTCGCGGGCATTTCGGCGGTCGAGGCACTAGATAGGTCCGAGATCGACCAGAGGTCGACCAGAGTTCGACGAGGAGCAGTTCATCCATGTCACAATCGGCTCCGTCCCTGGCGCCTGTCCGTTTCGATGCCGACGCGGCCGCCAAGCTCTCGGCGCTGCGCCGCACCAAATTCATCGCCACGGCCGCGCTGGCGTTTTGCGTGTTGGTGTTTGCCTTGGCCAAGTCGTTCCAAGGCACCTATCCGTGGCTGGGTTTCGTCGCGGCCTTCGCCGAGGCGGCGACCATTGGCGGCCTTGCCGACTGGTACGCGGTGGTGGCGCTGTTCAGGCGGCCGCTCGGGCTGCCGATCCCGCACACCGCCATCATCCCGGAAAACCAGAACCGCATCGCCGACAATCTCGGCCGCTTCATCGAGGCCAATTTCCTGGCGCCGGAGCCGGTGCGCGAGAAACTCGCCGAGGTCGATTTTGCAGCACTCGTCGCCGATTGGCTGACTGATGCCGAACGTGCGGCCGGCCTGTCGCGCTTCGTCGTGCGGCTGGTGCCGCAGACGCTTGCCGCGGTCGAGCAGTCCGGCCTGCGCGGCTTCGTCACCAGCCGCATGCTCGAGCAGATCGAAAAGGTGCCGCTGGCGCCGCTGGCCGCCGAGCTTTTGTCGGCGCTCACCGACGACCGTCGCCACCAGAAACTGTTCGACGAGTTCATCAAGGTGATCGGCCGCTTCCTGAACGACGAACAGGCGCTGGCAACGATGCGCGAGAAGATCCGTGAGGAGCTGCCGTCGCTGTTCAATCTGTTCCGGGCCGACGCCTATCTCCTGAAGAAGATCGTCGCTTCGGCGGGTTCCCTGCTCGACGAGGTGCGGGCCGATCCCGACCATCCGATGCGCGCCGAGTTCGACCGTTTTGCGCAGGGCTTCATCGAAAAACTCAGGACATCGAAGCAGTATGCCAAACGCGCCGAGCAGATGAAGCGGGATTTTCTGGCTCGGCCGGAGGTCAAGGGATTGGCCGGCGACATGTGGGAGAGCCTCAGCCTGTTCATCGAGCAGGATGCCAAGGCGCCGAATTCGGTGATCCGTGCGCATCTCGCCAACATGTTCGTCGAGGTCGGCCGCCATCTCGCCGGTGATGCCCAGATCCGGGCGGACGTGAACCAGGGGTTCGTGGTGGCGCTGGCCTCCTTCGTCGAGAGCCAGAAGAGCGGCGTGTCGAAGTTCATCGCCGACCAGGTCAAGCGCTGGGATCTTGCCCAACTGACGCGGCTGATCGAGATGAACATCGGCAGGGACCTGCAATACATCCGCTTCAACGGCATGATCATCGGCGGGCTGGCGGGTATCGTGCTCTATACGATCGAGCTGCTGCTCCCGGTCAATTGATGCACGCCGATCGCCAGGTTCGAAATGGACACGCGGCGCGCGAGTGATATGCTCCCCGGCGAGGGCAGCCGCATTTGCGGCAAAGGGGAGAAGACATCATGGCCAAGCAACCGGAATCCGATTCCTTCATGGACATGTTCGGCAGGTTTGGCCGCGACCTGAAGGTGCCCAATGTCGATGTCGAGGCGATCCTTGCCCATCACCGCAAGAACCTCGAAGCCTTGGAGAAATCGGCGCGAGCCGGCGCCGCCGGAGCGACCTCGCTGTTGTCAAGGCAGCGCGAACTGTTGCAGGACACGCTGCGCGAGGTTGCCGATATGGCGCAAAGCTACAGGGCGCCGGGCAATCCGCAGGAGTTGATGACCAAACAGACGGAATTCGCCCGCAAATCCTTCGAGGCTGCGCTGAAGAATGCCAGCGAGGTGGCTGAACTGGCCAAGAAATCCGGCACCGAATCGATCGAAATCCTGCGCGAGCGCATCAAAGAGGCGATGCAGGAAATCCGCGCCGGCTATGGGCAGAAATAGGCTCTTGCCGCCTGCCGTTTCGCCTTCGCAGGGCACGCGGCCTCCTGGCTTTGCAACCTTGCCCATAGTTGCATTCGCGCCACGAATAGGTTCCCGGCACCCTTGGAACGTCCAAGAATCCGAATTCGGCCTGCCATTGCATGGTAAGGCATGGCACGATTCAGCCGGAATTCGGCGGAACGGATTCATGCAGGACGAATTGACAGGGGCCGTGCGTTCGTGGTCCGGAGGCGCGGTGAGCTATCGGGAAAGCAGGAATGACAGAAGTACGGCCTAAAACGCCGCCGACCTACGAGCAGTTGAGGACGATGTCCGGGCAGGAGCTCGGTGTCTCGGAATGGACCACGGTCGACCAGAACCGTATCAACCAGTTCGCCGAATGCACCGGCGACCATCAATGGATTCATGTCGACCCTGAGCGGGCGCGGCGGCAAAGCCCGTTCCGCACGACGATCGCGCATGGCTATCTGACACTGTCGATCATTGGCGCGCTGGCGCTCGGCATGGGCATCGTGCCGGAAAACACCCAGGCGGCCTTCAACTATGGCTTCGACAAAGTGCGTTTCCTGGCGCCGGTCAAGGTCGGCGCGCGCATCAGGCTGCGCACGGTTCTGCTTTCCATGGAAGACAGAGGCCCCGGCCAGTATCTGATGAAGGCAGCCAACACGGTCGAGATCGAAGGCGAGGAAAAGCCGGCACTGATGGCGGAAACGCTGGTCATGCTTTATGAGCGGCGCAAACGGGCAGGGGCCTGAGAGACTGTTTGGAAATTCTATTCCGGCGGCCATCTGATGGCGTTTTCTGCGCTTCCCCGTTCTACTGCGTTCGCAGTAGAACTGAGCTCACGGACCCGAATGTCCGCTCCGCTCCGGTTCTCGAAACCACCACCATATGACTCGCCAGAGCGAATTTCGAAACAGTCTCGGAGAGGTGTGCACCCGGATTTAACGCTTCGATCGCCTATCGCCAAAAAGGGGTGGTGTCTTACGAAACATTGGGTTCTATGCGGGCAGCGGCGCGGGCCGAGAGCAGGGCGAGGATCAGCGCGACCAGCACCAGCGCCGTTGCCGTTCGAAAAGTGACCTGCATGCCCCGGGCGGCGGCCACGGAAGTCAGGATCTCCTGCCCAATGCCTCGCTGCGCCCCGGCCGATGCGACCGCGAATATAGCCCCCATCAAGGATGCGCCGGTGATGAGGCCAAGATTGCGCGACAGGTTGAGCAGGCCTGATATGACGCCGCGCTCGCCGGCGCCGACACCGCTCATGACGGCCGCATTGTTGGAGGTTTGGAACAGGGCATAGCCGAAGCAGGTGACGGTGATCGGAACGACATAGCTGGCAATGCCGAGCCTCATCATGGCCAGCGATAGCAGGAATGTACCGACGGCGAGACTGAACAGCCCAACGACCATCATCCTGTGGGCTCCGAAGCGATCAGCAAGCCGTCCGGCCAGCAGCGCTGACAGGGTCGACACGAGCGGCCCGGTCGAAAGCACCACGCCGACCATCGCGGCATCGAGTCCCAGTCCGCGCGACAGATAGAACGGGGCGACCACTAGGGTCGCCATCATCACCGTGGCGACGATCAGGCTCATGGCCAGACTGGCGCTGAGCCGCAGGTCCCGGAAGCTGGCAAGCCGGACCAGGGGGTTCTTGACGCGCCTCTGCGCGATGACGAACAGACCGACGCCGGCAGCGGTCGCAGCCAGCAGGCCGATGTTGAGAGCGCCAAAATTGCCCCGGCCAAGCGTCATGGCCAATGCATAGGCGGCCAGCGTCAAGGCCAGCAGGACAGTGCCTGTCGCGTCGAACTTGCCTTGAGCGGCCTGCGCTGTCTTGCTGCGCGCAGGCAAGGCACGCCAGGCGAGCGCGAAGGTCAGGAGGCCCAGCGGCACATTGATCAGGAAGATCGCCCGCCAGCCGAGGCCGGCGATCAGCAGACCACCTAGCGAGGGGCCGAGTGTCGTGCCGATCGCCGACATCGCACCGAGCAGGCCCATGGCGCTGCCGGTCCGCTCCTTGCTTACCGTCTCCGCGACAAAGGCCAGCGTCAGCGCCATCATCAACGCCGCGCCAAGCCCTTGCACGGCGCGCGCGGCGATCAGCAGCGAGAGCGTAGGCGCCAGCCCGCAGAGCACCGATGCCGATGTGAACAGCGCGATGCCGCCAAGCAGCAATGGCCGGCGCCCGAACATGTCGGCCAGCCGCCCGGCGCTGACGATCAGCGTCGTGATGGCAAGGAGATAGGCCAGAACCACCCATTGCACGGCCTGGAACGACGCCCCGAACGCCTGCATCAGCGAGGGCAGTCCTACGCCGGCAATGCTGGTTCCGAGCGACGACAGCAGCGTGGCGAGCGACAGGCCTGCCAGCGCCCAGCCGACCGATTGGTTCTGTTGATGGGCTGATACCAGCCCATCGTGATTTTGCGCGGCGACTGCCATGGCGATCTCCTTTCCGTTCGCTCCGGAACTGGAGCTGTCGGAGATCTAGCCCTGTGCCTGATATGGCGGAAGGCGCAGCATTTGCATCATATTCGTGCATCAAACGCCACATCATGCTACGATCCGCGGATGACATCGCCGGATCTCAATCTGCTTTTCGCCCTCGACGTTCTGCTGGCTGAAGGCAGCGTGGCCCGCGCGGCGCGCCGTCTGCGGCTCAGCCCTTCGGCGATGAGCCGGACGCTGGCGCGGCTGCGCGAGGCGACGGGCGATCCTTTGCTGGTCCGCGCCGGGCGCGGCCTGGTGGCGACGCCGCGCGCGGAGGAATTGCGCCGGCAGGTCGGCCCTGTCGTCCAGGACGCGGAGGCGCTGCTGCGTCCTGCCGCGTTGCTTGATCTCGCAAGCCTGGACAGGGTCTTCACGCTGCGCACTAATGAGGGCTTCGTCGAGGAGTTCGGGCCTCGTCTGGTCGCGCGCATCGCGGCCGATGCGCCAGGGGTGCGGCTGCGTTTTGCAGCAAAATCCGACAAGGATGTGATGTCGCTGCGCGACGCGGCGATTGACCTCGAGATCGGCGTTGCCGGTGAAACCGGGCCCGAAGTTCGCATCCAGGCGCTGTTTCGCGACCGTTTTATCGGCGCCGTTCGATCAGGCCATCCCTTTACCGAGGGCATTGTGACGCCCGAGCGCTATGCGGCTGGCCGGCATATCAGTGTCTCGCGGCGTGGCCGCGAGAGAGGGCCGATCGACGAGGCCCTAAGCGGGCTTGGCTTGCGGCGGACGGTTGTTTGCATGGTCTCGGGTTTCTCGGCCGCGCTCGCCATGGCGCGCGCCTCGGAGCTGGTCGCCAGCGTGCCCGAGCGGCATACGGCGGGCGGGCGCACAGGCATGCACAGTTTTCCGCTGCCGGTCGCCACGGTGGAGGTCACCATCTCCATGCTCTGGCATCCGCGCCTCGATGCCGATCCGGCGCAGCGCTGGCTGCGCGACTGCGTGCGGGAGGTCTGTGCGAGCCGCTGATTGAAAGCGACGTGCGATCACCGCTTCATCGCGGTTTCCAGCACCTTGAAAATCCGCTCGTCTTCGCATTGGGCGACGTTGAAGCGAAGGAAACGGCTGGCCGTTCCGGACAGGCTGAACGCATTGCCGGGCGCCAGCACGACATTGTCGGTGAGCGCGCGGCGTGCGACTTCGGCCGCGTCGACGCCATCGGGCAGGCTGCACCACAGGAACAGGCCGGCCGGCTGGTCGATCCACGGCGTGATGCCGATCGCCTTCAGCCGGGTGCCGGTCTCGACCATGGCACGCGCGAGTTTCGCGCGCAGCAGATCCATATGTTTGCGGTAGCTGCCGTCCTTCAGCAGCGTCAGCACCAGTTCGGCCGCCAGCCGTCCGCCGCCGAAAGTGGTGGCGATCTTGAGGTCGGTCAGGCCCTCGATCCAGTCGCGGGGCGCGGCGATGAAACCGCAGCGGATCGACGCCGACAGCGTCTTGGAGAAGCTGCCGATCTGCACAACGCGGCTGAGGCCATCGAAGGCCGCCAGTCTCGGGGCAGGGGCATGTTCGAAATCGGCGAAGATGTCGTCCTCGACGATGGTCAGGTCCGACTGGTCGGCGAGCTTGAGCAAGCGATGCGCGGTGACCGGCGACAGGATGGCGCCGGTCGGGTTGTGGATGGCGGAGTTGGTGATGTAGAGGCGCGGCCGATGCTCGGCGAGCGCCTGCGCGAACAGCTCGATATCAGGCCCCGACGGTGTGTAGGGCACACTGACGACCTTGGCGCGGTGGGCGCGCAGCAAAGCGTGGAAATTGAAATAGCAGGGATCGTCGACCAGCACGGTGTCGCCGGGCTCGATCAGGAACCGGCACAGGAGGTCGATGGCCTGCGTGCCCGATTCCGTCAGCATGATCTGCTCGGGTGAGACTTCGATGCCGTGCCCGGCCATGCGCCGCGCCAGCAATTGTCGTAACGGCGGCAGGCCGAGCGGCGTGCCGTAGTCGGCCAGCGCGACATCGTCGGCGCGCGCTGCTGTGCGCAGCGCCCGGCGCAGCCCGGCTTGCGGCATCCAGGAGGCCGGCAGCCAGCCACAGCCGGGTTTCAGGGTCTCGTCGCCGGCATCCAGCGACTGGCGCGAGACCCAGAGCGGGTCGACGGCGCGGTCGAGCCGGGGGCCGATCTCGGCCAGCGACAGCGGCGCCAGCGAGCCGGCGGCATAGAAGCCTGAACCCGGCCGGGACCGGATCGTGCCTTCGGCGGCGAGCCGCTCATAGGCTTCGACCACGGTGGATTTCGACACCTGCATGGATTGGGCGAAGGCGCGGATGGAGGGCAGCCGGGCGCCCGGTGTCAGGCTGCGCGCTGCGATCCGCTGGCGGATGGTCGCCATGACGCTTTCGACGAGGGTGGGGGCGCCCAGGGTTCGCGCGTCGTCCTTTTCCAAAGCGAAGTCCGTCATCCGTACTGCTCGTCAGGCCATTACAGTTTCGCTGAATTGTACCCCATTGTCTCTGGCTGCGCCATGGCATCTGCCGGATAGAGGGCGAAAGACATGGAGCCTGGAATGGACAAGACCGCGAGCGGCTGGCTGAACGGATTTATCGGCGTGTTGATCTTCTCAGGCTCACTGCCGGCGACGCGCGTGGCCGTGATGGACTTCAATCCGACATTCGTGACATCGGCCCGCGCCGCGATTGCCGGGCTGCTTGGCCTGGCAATGCTGCTCTTGTTCCGGCAGAAGCGCCCGGAGCGGGGCGATCTCATGTCACTGGTGATCGTCGCACTGGGAGTGGTGGTCGGCTTTCCCTTGCTGACCGCGCTGGCGCTGAAGCACGTCACCTCCGCCCACTCGATCATCTTCGTCGGCCTGCTGCCGCTGGCAACCGCGATCTTCGGCGTGCTGCGCGGCGGTGAGCGTCCACGACCGGCATTCTGGCTGTTTTCCTGCATAGGCAGCGCGCTGGTCGCGGGCTTCGCGCTGATGCAAGGCGTGACGGCCTCGCCGGTCGGCGATGGCCTGATGCTCGCCGCCATCGTCGTCTGCGGCCTGGGCTATGCCGAGGGCGCAGCGCTGTCGCGCAAGCTCGGCGGCTGGCAAGTGATCTGCTGGGCGCTGACGCTGTCGCTCCCGATCATGCTGGTACTGACGTTGGCGACCCTGCCGCCGTCCTTTGCAGCCGTCGGCTCCCACGCCTGGATCGGTCTCGCCTATGTCTCGCTGTTCAGCATGCTGATAGGCTTCGTCTTCTGGTACCGCGGCTTGGCGCAAGGTGGCATTGCGGCGGTGGGCCAGTTGCAGCTGCTGCAGCCCTTCTTTGGCCTGGCGCTGGCGGCGACGCTGCTGCACGAGCAGGTCAGCCCGCTGATGGTGGTGGTTACGCTCGGCGTCGTGGCGTGCGTGTTCGGGGCGAAGAAGTTTGCCCGGTAGTTCGGGAAGCGAGCCCCACGCCTAAAACTTCGTCACCACCCCAATGCCGATACCCTCGAAACCGCCCATCGCCATCAAGGCCGCGGGTGCTTCGTCGAGGCTGATCTTCTTGCCGACCAGCAGTTCGGGTTTGAGCTTGCCGTTGCGGATCATGTCCATCATCGCCTGGTAGCGATAGGCCTGCATGCCGTGGCTGCCGAGGATTTCGAGTTCGAAGGCGATGACCTTGTCCATCGGCACCTGCGGGCGGGCGTGTTCGCCCAGCATCAGGCCAACCTGCACATGACGGCCGCGCCGGCGCAGATTGGCGATCGAGTTGAACGAGGTCGTGGGGTGGCCGAGCGCGTCCATCGACATATGCGCGCCGCCATTGGTGATCTGCTTGACCGCCTTGACCACATTCGGCGTCGTCGAGGCGTTGATGGTCGCGACGGCGCCGATCTTTTTGGCGAAGTCCAGCTTTTCGTCGGTGAGATCGATGGCAATGACATTGGCGCCCATCGAGCTGGCGATCATGATCGCCGACAGGCCGACGCCGCCGCAGCCATGCACCGCCACCCATTCGCCGGGCTTGACCCGCCCCTGGTCGACGATGGCGCGAAACGAGGTGACGAAGCGGCAGCCGAGGCTGGCGGCGGTGGCGTATTCCATCTCCTCGGGCAGGCGCACCAGATTGGTATCGGCATGCTCGATGCCGACATATTCGGCGAACGAGCCCCAGCCGGTAAAGCCGGGCTGCGTCTGGTGCTCGCAGACCTGGTGGTTGCCCGAGGTGCATTCGAAGCAGCGGCCGCAGCCGACGGCGAACGGCACCGTCACGCGGTCGCCGGCCTTCCAGCGGCTGACCTGCTTGCCGGCGGCGACGACGACGCCGGCCAGCTCATGTCCCGGGACGTGCGGCAAGGTGATGCCGTCATCATGGCCCATCCAGCCATGCCAGTCGCTGCGGCACAGCCCCGTCGCCTCGACCTTGATGACGACGCCATCGGCAGCCGGCTTCGGATCGGGGACGGTCTGGATCGTCGGCGCTTCGCCGAATTTCTCGAAGACGACGGCTTTCATCTGTAACTCCACCCTAGGACGGTATTCGCTACCTGAAACGATAGCCGATTCCCTGTCGGGTCAAGGAGAAATCGATTCCGCCTGGCAGGCCGTCCGCCGAACCAGCCCAGGGCGGTCAGCTGTTTTCCTGGTTGCGGAAATCGGCGAGCCTTGTGTCGCCAGGGACAAGCAGCCGCCCGTCCTCGGCATGCACTTCCAGGCGCCTGATCGGCCGGCCGCTCTTGATGTCGACCATGAAAGTGTAGGGCTCGCCCGGTCCGGAGAAATAGGTCTCGCCCCACTGCCGCAAGGCAACCAGGACGTAGAACAGGCCGCGCCCCTTTTGCGTCAGCACATATTCATGGTGGGCGCTGCCGTCGGGTGCGGGCACCGTCTCCAGGATGCCGTGCGCGACCAGATTGCGCAGCCGCGCCGACAGGATGTTCTTGGCGACGCCGAGGCTCTTCTGGAACTCGCCGAAGCGACGCAGCCCGTCGAAGGCGTCGCGCACTATGAGCAGCGACCACCAGTCGCCGATCGCGTCCAGCGGCCGCGCAATCAGGCAATCGGCTTCGTGGTGACTCGTTCGTTTCACCATGGCAATCGTTGGTCCAGATCCGTCATTTTGGTTGCAACATAAAACTGTTCTGTCTATCCAGCAAGAGGTTTCAAGTTGAAACCTATTTGCGGAGAGCGACATGAATGTGCAGGTGGTGAACAGCGCGGCAACAAGCCTGGAGCGATCCGACGGGCCGCGGCAAGTCGTGCCGGCGGCGCCACCGGGACTGTCGGCAATGACCGCGCTGGTCTTCGCCATCGCTTGCGGCCTGAGCGTCGCCAATGTCTATTTCGCCCATCCGCTGCTCGACGCCATGGCGTATGATTTTGCCATCGCGCCGGCCTCGGTCGGCATCGTGGTGACGGTCACGCAGATCGGCTACGCGCTCGGCCTGTTCTTCATCGTGCCGCTGGGCGATTTGTTTGACCGCCGCAAGCTGATCGCCGGGCAGGCCATCCTTTCCGCCGTGGCGTTGATCTCGGTCGGCATCGCGCCAAATGCGGCGATGCTGCTGGCGAGCCTCGCGGTTGTCGGGCTGCTTGCCGTGGTGGTGCAGGTGCTGGTGGCTTACGCCGCCGATCTCGCCGCGCCGTCCGAGCGCGGGCGGGCGGTCGGCACCGTCACCAGCGGCGTCATCCTTGGCATCCTGCTTGCCCGCTTCGTCGCCGGTGTCGTCGCCGATTTCGCCGGCTGGCGCTGGGTCTATCTGATCTCGGCGGCACTGACGCTCATCATGGCGGTGGTTCTCTTCCTCATCTTGCCGCGTCGCGAGCCGGAGCGGCCACGCACATCCTACCCGCGCCTGTTGGGCTCGGTGGTGCTGTTGTTCGTGCAGGAGCCGCTGCTGCGCGTGCGCGCCGTGCTCGCAATGCTGATCTTCGCCACCTTCAACGTGCTATGGGCGCCGCTGGTGCTGCCGCTGAGCGCCGCGCCATTTTCACTCTCGCACACCGAGATCGGATTGTTCGGCCTGGCCGGTGTCGCCGGCGCTCTCGGTGCCCGCTGGACAGGCCGCCTCGTCGATCGCGGGCGTGGGCAACTGGTCACCGGCCTCAGCCTGTTGTTGATGACAGCAGCCTGGCTGCCGATCGCCTTCATGGGCCTGTCGCTGTGGCTGCTCGTCGCCGGCATCGTCATGCTGGACCTGGCGATCCAGGCCGTCCATGTCACCAACCAAAGCCTGATCTTCGCGCGCCGGCCGGATGCGCGCAGCCGGCTGGTCGGCGGCTACATGATCTTCTATTCGCTCGGCAGCGCGCTCGGCTCGATCGCCTCGACCGTGATCTATGGCGCCATGGGCTGGAGCGGCGTCTGTATGCTGGGCGCCGGCATCGGCCTTATGGCGTTGCTGTTCTGGGCGCTGACGCTGCGCGTGGGCCGATAGACCGGTCTACTCGGCATCGATCTGGTTCTGCGGCGCTGCCTTCTGAAAAGCCGGCAGCGCCATGCAGGCGGCGTTGATGCGGGCGATCGTCGGGTAGGGCGTCAGGTCGACGCCGAAGCGGGCGTTGCTGGTGATTTGCGCCGCCAGACAGATGTCGGCGAGCCCAGGCGCTTCGCCATGGCAGAAAGTTCCGGTCTCGGGTGAAGAAGCCAGGATCTTTTCAAGCGGCTGAAAGCCTTCGTTGACCCAGTGGCGGAACCAGTTGGTGATGTCCTCGTCGCCGGCGCCGAACAAGGTGCGCAGCGAGGTCAGCACGCGCAGATTGTTCACCGGGTGGATGTCGCAGGCGATCATCTGCGCCAGCATCCTCACGCGCGCCCGCCCAAGTGCGTCCTTCGGCAGCAGCGGCGGCGCGGGCTCGATCTCGTCGAGATATTCGATGATCGCCAGCGACTGCGTCAAAAGCGTGCCATCGTCGAGCACCAATGCCGGCACCAGCCCCTGCGGATTGACCGCGAGGTAGGACGGTTCCAGATGGTCGCCATGGCGCAGATGATGCGGGACATAGTCATAGCTCAGCCCCTTCATCTCCAGCGCGATCCGCACCCGGTAGGAGGTGGAGGAGCGATAGTAATTGTGCAGGACGAGTTCGCTCATGCGCTCAGTTCGGTTGGCCGATGGTCACTTCGATCGTGCCGATGCCGTCGACGCCGCCGGTCATCGTCTCACCCGGCTCCACGGCGGCGACGCCGGCCGGCGTGCCGGTGAAGATCAGGTCGCCGGGTTGCAGTTCGACTGCTTCGCTGCAAATCGAGACGATGTCAGCGATTGGCCAGATCAGTTCGGTGAGGTTGGCATCCTGTTTCACCGTGCCGTTGACGGCGAGCCAGATACGGCCTTTCGTCGGATGGCCGGTCTTTTGTGCAGGAACCAGCGGGCCGCAAGGAGCGGAGCGGTCGAAGGCTTTCGACCAGTCCCAGGGCCGCGCGGCCTTCTTGGCTTCGTCCTGGAGATCGCGACGGGTGAGGTCGATGCCGACGGCGTACCCCCAGACATGATCCAGCGCCCGATCACGCGCAATGCGGAAACCCGGCCTGCCGATCGCGGCCACCAGTTCGATTTCGTGGTGCAGATTGGCCGTCAGCGGCGGGTAGGGGATCACGGTGCCGGAATCGACCACCGCGTCGGCCGGCTTGGTGAAGAAGAAGGGCGGATCGCGCTCGTCATTGCCGAATTCGCGCGCGTGCGCCGCATAATTGCGCCCGACGCAGAAAATACGCCGGACGGCAAATCGCTCGGCCGAGCCGCTGATGGCGACGGATGGCGTTGGCGGCACGGGAAGGATGAAGACGGTCATGGTGGTCTCTGCGTTCGGGATGATGGCGGCACCTTCGACCGATTTCGGGGGCCGGGCAAGGCGTCGCTTTTCATAAAGCAAAGGCATTGCCGGGGCTGTACAAGGAATTCAGGGTTCCCATCACTTTTGCAGCAGTGCATCCTATCAACTGGCGATAGACTATTTGCCAATAATCCGGCCATGGTCACAGGACTATGGTGTGGCGGGTAAACCGGAACGAGCCACATGACAGTATCCAATGATCGCGCCCGGTTCCTGATCATCGACGACCATCCGCTGTTTCGCGAGGCGCTGCACAGCGCGGTGCAGATGGCCTATCCGGAAGTCGATACGGTCGAGGCGCGCTCGATCGCCGAGGCGCTCGATCTGCTGGCAGGGATAAAGCCGTTCGATTTGGCGCTGCTCGATCTCAACATGCCCGACGTGCATGGCTTTGACGGGCTGCTGCAGCTCAGGACGCGCTATCCGCGGCTGCCGGTGGTTATCGTCTCAGGCTACGAGGAACCGCGGATCATTTCCGAGGCCTTGTCCTATGGTGCTGCCGGCTTCATCCCGAAATCGGCGCGCAAGAGTGACCTGGCCGCCGCCATCCGCTCGGTGATGGACGGCGCGATCTATGTGCCGGAAACCTATGAAGGCCAGCCGGCCGACGCCGACAGCATCGACCGCGCCGACATGGTCCAGCGCCTGTCCAAGCTGACGCCGCAGCAACTGCGCGTGCTGCAAATGCTGCGCCAGGGCCTGCTCAACAAGCAGATCGCCTATGAGCTGCAGGTCGGCGAGACCACGGTAAAGGCGCATGTCTCGGAGATATTGCGCAAACTCAACGTGTACAGCCGCACGCAGGCGGTGATCGAGGTTTCGAAGCTGGACAATGCCGAGCTGTTTCGGGATCAGGCGGGGTTTTGAGCTTCCACCCTCCCCCTTGTGGGGAGGGTCGATCCGCAAAGCGGAGCGGGGTGGGGGAGCTTGCCGCTGCACCCCACCCCGGCGCTGCGCGCCGACCCTCCCCATCAAGGGGAGGGTAAGCCCCTAAGCCAGCAAATGCGCCAGCAGCGCCCGCAACTGCGCCGGCTTCAGCGGTTTTCGCATCAGTTCGATGCCGCCGGCCCGCGCTGCCTTGGCGACGGCTTCGGAACTGTCGGCGGTGACGATCAGCGCCGGCACGGCGCGGCCGAGATAGTCGCGGACTTCCGATATGGTGGCGGTGCCGAGATCGCCGCCGTCGAGATGCTGGTCGGCAATGACGATGTCGGGCACCCAGTCGGTGTCGCCGAGCAGGTCCAGCGCGTCGTCGGTCGAGGTCGCGGACCGCACCAGGCACTGCCAGCGCTCGAGCAGGAAGGTCATGGCCTCCAGCACCTCGATGTCGTTCTCGACCAGCAGCACCTTGGTGCCGAACAGACCGTAGCCGCGCGACCGCTCCAGGCTGGTGGCGCTGGCAATGGCGTCGGCGGGCGCGCCGATACCGACGGGGACATCGATGTGGAAGATCGTGCCGCGCCCGACCTTCGATGAGAAGGTCACGGGGTGGCCGAGCGCGCCGGCCATGCGGCGCACGATGGCAAGCCCGAGCCCGAGACCGTTGCCGTCACGTTCCGAACTGGCCGGTGAGGTGCCGCGATGGAACTCCTCGAACACCGCCTCGCGCTGGTCCTCGGGAATGCCGCAGCCAGTATCGGCGACATCGATGCGGATGGTGTCGCCGCGATGCCTGGTGCCGACCAAGACACCTCCGGAACGGGTGTAGCCCAGCGCGTTGGAGAGGATGTTCTGCAGGATGCGGCGCAGCAGCGTCCGGTCGGAGCGGACCACGGCATTGACCGGCCGAAATTTCAGCGACAGCCGCTTCATTTCCGCGACCGGCTGGAAATCCGAGCGCAGCGACGAGAACAGCGCTTCCAGGCTGACGTCGCCGATGTCGGGCTGCACCACGCCGGCGTCGAGCTTGGAGATATCCAGCAGCGTGCGCAGCAGGTCCTCCATCGTTTCCAGCGAGCGCTCGACTTGGCGGACAAGCTTCCTGCCTTCGTCGCTGGTCTGCACTTCGGCGAGCGCCGAGACGGAGAGGTGGGCCGCGTTCAGCGGCTGCAGCACGTCATGGCTGGCGGCGGCGAGAAACCTGGTCTTGGAGAGGTTCGCCAGCTCGGCATTTTCCTTGGCGGCGCTGAGGTCGATGTTGGACTGCTCCAGCCGGCGCAGCGTCGAATGCAGCTCCTCGGTGCGCGTGCGCACGCGGTTCTCCAGCGAGATCGCGGTCTGGAACAGCGAGAAGGCATTGCCTTGCTGGTCCATCGAGCGCTCGACGCGGCTGACCAGGGCGGCGTTGATCTTCTTCAGCTTTTCGAGATCGTTTATGTCCTTGAGCGGCATCTTGTCATTCTGCAGCCTGGCGCTCGCCAAAGGCAATTCCGGTGAAGGTTTGGTTCAGATGCATCGACCGATACTGTTCGCCATAAGTGCCGAAGCCGATGACATTGTTGACCCGGTAAAGTTCCGAAATGTCACGAAAGACCTGCCGGTTGCGCGCATCGAGCCGGCGCAGCACGCAGTCGAAGCCGAGGATCAGGTCGATGCCGCCCAGCCTGTCCTCGACCTCGCGCAGGGCGGCGCGCGTCGATTCCACCATGTCCTTGGGCTGGGCGATCGACAGCACGACGCCGTCGTCGATGGCGCAGAAGAACGACAGCGAGCCATCCGCGTGCATCCTCTGGATCGAGCGGCAGTAATATTCGCCGCCCACCTTCACCACCACCGGATGCGAGGCGAAGCTCAGCGGCGTCAGGGTCTGCGGCATGATGCCGACGGAGGCGGCATATTCCTCCGCCGCATTGGTGGCGTTGAACTCGCGCACGATGCGGTGATCGGCGTCGGACGCGGTCACCACCAGCTTTTCGTCGGTCGGAACGAAATTGTCGGTCTTGAAGACATGGAACGGAATTTCCGTGGCGATCAGCACGATGATGGCGCTGTCCGAGGTGACCCTGCCATTCGAGATCAGGCGCGTCGTCTCGAATTTCAAATCGTCGCCGGCCGAGCCGCCGAGCAACGGTATGTCGTCAAGACCCCAGTGGATGGCCGAGCTGACCGCTTCCTCGGCATAGGACAGCCCATCGATGAAGCAGAGCGCGAAGGTGTTGCTGGCCTGCTCGCAGCCAAGCCGGCCGCGCAGCGTGCGCCGCAAGGCCTCGACCTCGCCGGTGATCCTGTCCATGCCCGATGAGGACAAATTGTCGACCATGGCGCTGACCGCGGTGAACGACGCCGAGGGAAGCAGCATCGCCAGCATATGGCCTTCCTCGAGCCCCTGCGGCGTGATCTCGCCGGCGGTGGAGCAGCCGGCATGGTGGAGCGCCGGCGCGTAGGCCGAGAGTGCCCGCGACAGGGCGCCGGCCTCGACGAGGCTCTGGGAAAAGAACACGAGGGCAAAGCCGGCGTTGATTGCGGCAGCCTCGCTGGCTACCGCGCGTGCGAAAACGTCCGGGTCGGGCTCGTCCGTGGTCAGCGCCGACAAGCCGCAGGCGTAGCGCGTCGTTGAACTGGTCAGCGGCGTTCTCCCGCATTTCCTCCGACGCTTGTTTATGCGCTGTTTTTACAAGCTTTTGGCGCGCGGGCGTCGAAGGGCATTGTTGCTTCCAATAGGCGTTTTGGCAATGGGGCGAGGGGAATGCGCCTTCGGCCGTGGCCATGACCGAAAGTACAATGATCCGCCATTTCCGTCGCGCTGTTTTTTGTGCGTTGTGCGGTGTACGAATAACGCATGGCCGAAGTGCCAGCGGCACGTCGGCAGCGTGATGACCAAGGTTGATACCCAGGGAGGATTCATGTCGGACGTTTCGTTGATGGTGAACGGCAAGCGGGTCAGCGGGGCCGCTGAGGATCGAACGCTGCTGGTTCACTTCCTGCGCGAGAATCTCGGCCTGACCGGCACGCATGTCGGCTGCGACACCTCGCAATGCGGGACCTGTGTCGTCCATGTCGACGGCAGGGCGGTCAAGTCCTGCTCGATGCTCGCCATCCAGGCCTCAGGGTCGACCATCGTGACGATCGAGGGTCTGGCCAACGGCGCCGACCTGCATCCCGTGCAGGCCGCCTTCAAGGAACATCACGGCCTGCAATGCGGCTTCTGCACGCCAGGCATGATCATGACGGCAACCGACATGATCGCCCGCCATCCCGAGGGCCTCGACGAGGCGACGGTGCGGGCCGAGCTGGAAGGCAACATCTGCCGCTGCACCGGCTACCACAACATCGTCAAGGCGATCCTCGCCGCATCGAAGACGATGTCGAAGGGGGCCGCCAAGGCCAAAGCGAAACAAGCTGCTTAAACGAGGCAGTAGGTCAGTAAGGCAGTAGGGCAGTAGGGAACCGGACCAATTTTTCCCTACTGCCGTACTGCCCTACTCACCTACTCCCCCTACAATAATCTCGGGAGGAATTTCTGATGGGCATTGAAGGTGTTGGCGCTCGGGTCGCGCGCAAGGAAGACAAAAGGTTCATTACCGGCGCCGGCCGCTATGTCGACGACATGGTGGTTCCCGGCATGAAGCATGCGGCCTTCGTGCGCAGCCCGCACGCGCATGCGCAGATCAAGAAGATCGACGTCAAGAAGGCGCAAGGCATGCCTGGCGTCATCGGCGTGCTGACCGGCAAGGAGCTCAAGGCCGACGGCATCGGCAATCTCATCTGCGGCTGGATGATCCATTCCAAGGACGGTTCGCCGATGAAGATGGGCGCCTGGTCGCCACTGGCCTTCGACAAGGTCCGTTATGTCGGCGACGCGGTGGTCATCGTGGTCGCCGAGACCAAGGGTCAGGCGCGCGATGCGGCCGAGGCGGTCGAGATCACCTACAAGGAATTGAAGGCTGTCGTCGACGCTTCCAAAGCAATGGACAAGGGCGCGCCGCAGATCCATCCGGAGGCCGAAAACAACCTGATCTTCGACTGGGACATCGGCAATGCCGACGACACCGCCGCCGCGTTCAAGAAGGCAGCCCATGTCATCAAGATGGACATCATCAACAACCGGCTGGTTCCCAATGCCATGGAGCCGCGCGCGGCACTCGGCCACTATGACAAGGCCGAGGACCACTACACCTGCTGGACGACGTCGCAGAACCCGCATGTCGCGCGGCTGGTGATGAGTGCCTTCTACAATGTCGCGCCGGAAAACAAGCTCCGCGTCATCGCGCCGGATGTCGGCGGCGGCTTCGGCTCGAAGATCTATATCTATCCGGAAGAGATCGTCTGCCTGTGGGCCTCCAAGAAGACCGGCGTCCCGGTGAAATGGGTGGCCGACCGTACCGAAAGCTTCCTCACCGACGCGCATGGCCGCGACCACCACACCCATGCCGAAATGGCTTTCGATGCGGACCACAGGATCCTTGGCCTCAAGGTCGAAACAAAAGCCAATCTCGGCGCCTATATGTCGCTGTTCTCGTCGGCGACCCCGACCTATCTCTACGCGACGCTGCTGTCGGGCCAGTACAATATCCCGGCGATCCACGCCAATGTGAAGGCGATCTACACCAACACCGCACCCGTCGATGCCTATCGCGGGGCAGGACGGCCGGAAGCAACGTTCGTCATGGAACGCATGATGGAAACCGCCGCGCGCCAGTTCGGCGTTTCGCCGGCGGACCTGCGGCGCAAGAATTTCGTCACCACCTTCCCGCACCAGACGCCGGTCATCATGTGTTATGACGCCGGCGACTACGCGGCCTCTCTCGATGCCGCGATGAAGGCGTCGGATTATGCCGGCTTTGCCAAGCGCAAGGCTGCCGCCGCTAAGAAGGGCCTGCTGCGCGGCATCGGCATGAGCTGCTACATCGAGGCCTGCGGCATCGCGCCGTCGGCGGCGGTCGGCTCGCTCGGCGCCGGTGTCGGCCTGTGGGAATCGGCGGAAGTGCGGGTCAACGCCGTCGGCACGATCGAGGTGCTGACCGGCTCGCACAGCCATGGCCAGGGTCACGAGACGACCTTCGCGCAATTGGTCAACGAGCGTTTTGGCGTGCCGATCGATTCGGTTTCGATCGTCCATGGCGACACCGACAAGGTGCAGATGGGCATGGGCACTTACGGTTCGCGCTCAGGCGCGGTCGGCATGTCGGCCATCGTCAAGGCGCTCGACAAGGTCGAGGCCAAGGCCAAGAAGATCGCCGCGCACCTGCTCGAAGCCGACGAGGGCGACATCGTCATCGAGAATGGCGCGCTGAAGGTTGCCGGTACCGACAAGAACGTGCCGTGGTTCCAGGTGGCGCTTGCCGCCTATACCGCCCACAATCTGCCGGCAGGGATGGAGCCCGGGCTGAAGGAAACCGCCTTTTACGATCCGTCGAACTTCACCTTCCCGGCGGGCTGCTACATCTGCGAGGTCGAGGTCGATCCGGAGACCGGGACGACCGAGATCGTCCAGTTCGTGGCGGCCGATGATTTCGGTAACATCATCAATCCGATGATCGTCGAAGGCCAGGTGCATGGCGGCATCGCGCAAGGCGTCGGCCAGGCGCTGCTGGAAGGCGCCCACTACGACGCTAGCGGCCAGCTGCTGACGGCGAGCTACATGGACTACACCATGCCGCGCGCCGGCGACCTGCCGTCGTTCAAGGTCTCGACCTCGAACACGCCATGTCCGGGCAATCCGCTCGGGATCAAGGGCTGCGGCGAGGCGGGCGCCATCGGCTCGCCGCCGGCGGTGATCAACGCCATCACCGATGCCATCGGCAGCAACGATCTCGCCATGCCAGCCTCGCCGTCCACCGTGTGGGCAGCGATCCGCGCCGCGACGAAGCACTGAGGAGGAACAGCCATGTATTCGGTCAACTATCACCGTGCCGCCTCGGTCACTGATGCCGCCAAGCTCGTGAAGAGCGGCGACGCCAAGCTACTCTCCGGCGGCATGACCTTGATCCCCGCCATGAAGACGCGGCTGGCGGCCCCCTCCGACCTTGTTGACCTGTCACGCATCAAGGATCTGCAGGGGATAAAAGTTTCGGGCAAGACGGTCACCATCGGCGCCGCCACCACGCATTTCGACGTCGCCAATGACGAGAAGCTGCAAAAGGCCTGTCCGGCGCTTGCCCATCTGGCGTCGCTGATCGGCGACCCTGCGGTGCGCCACAAGGGCACGATCGGTGGCTCGATCGCCAACAACGATCCGGCGGCGGACTATCCGGCGGCACTTCTGGCGCTGGGCGCCACCATCGTCACCAACAAGCGCGAGATCGCTGCCGACAAGTTCTTCAAAGGACTGTTCGAAACGGCATTGAAGGATGGAGAGATCGTCACGGCGGTTACCTTCACCGCGCCGGCAAAGGCTGCCTACGAAAAATTCCGCAACCCGGCCTCGCGCTACGCGATCGTCGGCGTGTTCGTGGCCAAGGGCAAGGATGGCGTCAGCGTCGCCGTCACCGGTGCCGGCGATGACGGTGTCTTCCGCTCGAAGGAGATCGAGGCCGCACTGGCGAAGAATTTCGATGCTGCATCGCTTGCCGGTGTAAAAGTGCCGGCGAAGAACCTGATGAGCGACATCCACGCTTCCGCCGACTACCGCGCCAATCTGATCACGGTCATGGCCAAGCGTGCGGTGGCAGCAGCCAACGCCTGACTGCATCAATTGCCGACATCGAAAGGGGCCGTCTCGGCCCCTTTTTCGTATGCGGCAAGCTGTAGCCGTGCGGCTCTTGAAGGAAATGCCGCCGCGCGACCGGTCCTTTGCTTCAAGCAATTCCGGCAGCTTGCTGCCCAAGGAACTGCTTCAGCGGCAATCTCGCACTTGCACAAACTGATATTGCACTGCAATATGAATTTGGGCGGGAATGCGAGCCGGGTTCGGAGAATGCATCGCCGTGCCCTTTCGCATGCCAATGCGAAGGGATCGGCATGTCCGAAATTTCCGCGACCCATTTGGTTCCGTCCCGATCCGTCGTCGACAGATCGGCCCGGACAAGACTGGCCTATCTCGATGGCTGGCGCGGCCTGTCGATAGCCCTGGTGTTGATCGGGCATTTTTTTCCGGTTCCGGGAATCAATCTGGGCGTGCTGGGCGTCGAATTCTTCTTCGTGCTCAGCGGCCGGCTGATGGGCGAAATCCTGTTCATCGAACGCTACCCGCTGAAGAAGTTCTTCAAGCGCCGTTTCTCGCGTATCTACCCGGCACTTCTGGTGTTCGTCATCGTTGCCATGGTTGCGCTCTCCGGCACGTTCATCGCCTTCAAATGGAAGGCGGCCCTGACGGCGCTTACATTCACCTACAACTATGCCGGTATCCTCGTCACCCGTGCCGGTGCGCTTGACCATATCTGGTCGCTCTGCGTCGAGGAGCATGCCTACATCATCCTTGCGCTGATCAGCGCGCTCGTCTCCAGCCGCGACCGCGTCATCCCGCTGCTGCTGGCGCTGGCCCTGCTCGCCATGGCCAATGGCGCGATTTCGTACTGGGTGTTCAAGCTGGATTATGAGGCCACTTACTGGCGCACCGATGTGCACATCGCCTCGATCCTGCTGTCGGCTTCGATCTGCCTGCTCAAGGCCGACGGCCGGCTGCCGGCCGTGCTGAAGGGGCCCTATATCGCGCTGGCCGCGGCGATCGCCGCGGTTCTGCTGTTCATGGACCCGGTGCCGACGCCGATCCACTATCTCCTGGCGGTGCCGCTGCTGGCGCTGGCCGTCAATGCGCTTGATTTCAGCACGCCGATTTTTTCCAATTTGCTGTCGTCCTGGCCGATGGCGACGTTGGGCCTATGGTCATACTCGCTCTATTTGTGGCAGCAGCCTTTCTACAAATTCGTCTACGAGCAAGGCAGCAACCCGTGGCCGATGCTGGCCGCGGTCTTTGCCTGCGCGCTCTGCAGCTACTACCTCATCGAGCGGCCGGCGCGTGAATGGCTGAACCGCAACTGGTGACTCAGGCCTCATCGCGCCGAGACACTGTTGTTGCGAGCCTGAGATAGCGCCGCAGGCCGGCTTCGCCGCGCGGTGTCGTCCAGCGATGGTTCCAGGCGAAAGCCGGCCGCAGCAGTGGTGCCAGGAATTTGAGGATCGGCCTCTCGACCGTGACCTGCCAGGTCAACTGGACATGGGTGCCGGTGCCCGACGCCGACAGTTCGGCCCGCCACAGCCCGTCGAAGTCGCCAAAGGTCTTCACCACCACTAGCCGGCCAGGTTCGAGTTCGGCGGCCTCGATGATGAAGTTGAGTTCGTAGGGCAGGGCGCCACGCGCCCGCGCCCTTGCCCGCGAGCCGACGGACGCCTTGCCCTTGCCGTCGAGCGGCACCACTTCCTTGTAGACATCGCCCCACCACAGCGGCAGCAATTCGGCGTCGGAGAGCACGTCCCACACTTGTTGCGGCGTGCCTTCGGGAATGTGCCAGCTTTCATCGAAGCGGAAGACGTTGCTTGGCATCGCGGTTCCTCCGGTTGGTGGAACCCATATTAGATGTGGCTTCTTTATGTGGCCAGCGCAACAGAGTTAGGCGACGATCTGCTTGACGTAGTAGCGCACCGCTTTCTTGCCGCCATGGATCACCGCGTCGCCGACTTCAGCGAAACCCAGCGCAGCGTGGAAGGCGTCCGAGGCGGGGTTGGGCGGATCGGCGTTGACCTCGCAGGTGACCAGCGTGTGGCCGGCGCGCTCTGCATGCTCGAACAGATCCTGATAAAGCCGGCGCGCATGGCCGCGGCCCCTGGCGTGCGCCGCCACGACGACGCGGTCGACATAGATGAAGCGTTCGTAGCGTTCGCAAAACCACAGGAAATTCGGGCTGTCGTAGTTGGCCTCCTGGTCGAAGGTCATGATGAAGGCTTCGAGATCGCCGATGCGCCGCGCATAGAATGCTTCGCCGAGCAGGAACGACAGCCGCTCGGCCTCGAGCCAGGACAGTTCCGCGGCATGCTCATTGTTGAGCGCCAGTATGTCGGCTTCGTCGCCTTGCGCTATGCGGTCTATCTCAGAGGTCATGCCTTGGCCGCTACGATCGTCGCCGCCACCAGCGGAGTGTCGGTCAGTGTGTTGCGGTATTCGCGATCGAGATCGGAACCGCCCATGCCGACCTTTGGATTGCGGTAGCGCATGGCGCTCGGCACATCCTTCAGTGCGGCAAAATGCATTTCGGCCAGCCCGGTCTTTCCGCGCACCTCGGCGATGTTGGCGAGATCGAGCCCGCCGCAGCCGAGGATGATGATGCGGTCGCCGGCCTGCTGCACCAGATCTGCCAGCAACGGCAGGCCTTCGATCGCGGTGTCGCGCTGGCCGCTGGTCAGCACGCGGCCGACCTTGCAGCGGATCAGCGCTTCCAGCGCCTCGGCCGGATCGCGCGTCATGTCGAAGGCGCGGTGGCAGGTGACGTTCAGGGAGCCGGCGGCTTGCGTCAGTTCGCCCATGCGCTTCTCGTCGATGGTGCCGTCGGCGTTCAGGCAGCCGAACACGACGCCGGGCACGCCGAGATCGCGGAGTGCGGCGACATCGGCGAGCATCGAGCGGTACTCGGTCTCGCTGTAGAGAAAATCGCCGCCACGCGGCCGCACCATGACATGGAACGGTACCGTCGCCTGGTTCAGGGCGGCGCGCACCGTGCCGAGGCTCGGCGTAATGCCACCTTCGACCAGGCTGGCGCACAGTTCGACCCGGTCGGCGCCGGCAGCCTGCGCGGCGAGCAGGCCATCAATGCCTTCGACACAAATTTCGATCAGCGGCGGGCGGATTTCTGTGGTCAAGGGGCGATCCAGTTCATGATGTTGCGCAAAGCCCTAGCACCCGGGCGGCTGGCGCGAAAGCGTGAACGATGCCCCGCCATTTGGACCAGGCGACATTTCCGGCTTGACAGTCCTATAACCGTGTAGTTATGAATAATCCATAGCCAGATGGTTATTGATTAGCCGTTGGCGGCACGGCGGCAGCCGAAAATTCCATCAGCCAAAAACCCGGATGCGCTCCATCCGGGTCGGCAAAACACGTCCTGACGAAACACTTCAAAAGGAGAAGACCATGCAAGCGAGAATCAAGAACCCGGTGATGCTGATCCCAGGCGCCCTGCAGGCACTGCTGGCGCTGGACAAGTCGACGGAGGCGGCCGACGTGCCTTATGTGACGCGCAAGCTCATTCATCTGCGCGCCAGCCAGATCAACAATTGCGCGCTCTGCGTCGACATGCACGCGCGCGAACTGAAGAAGGCCGGCGAGAAGGACGAGCGCATCTTTGCGCTGGCCGCATGGCGCGAGACGCCATACTTTACCGATGCCGAACGGGCGGCCCTGGCGCTGGCGGAGGCCGGCACGAGGCTCGCCGACCGCCCGGACGCCGTGCCGGACGATGTCTGGGATGAAGCCGCCCGGCACTATGACGAAAAGGGACTTGCCGCGCTGGTTGTCCAGATCGCCCTGATTAACGCCTTCAACCGGCTGAACGCGACGACCCGCCAGATGGTCGGCACCTGGGGCTGAGTGCGCTGGGGCAAGGTGGTTGTCAACTACAGCGCATGAAGGCGGACGGCACATTGCCTTCCGCCTTCGGGGCGTTGGCGGTTACTGGCGCAATTCCGTATTCTTGACGCCTTCCTCGACCTGGTCGATGACCAGCAGCTTGACCGGGCCATCACCGATGTTGGTGGCCTGATGCCACTGCCCGATCATTTCGATGATGAAATCGCCCGTGTTGTAGGTGTTGCTGTTGCCGGTCTCGACATTGGTGACCTTCAGCGTTCCGGCCTCGACATAGGCGTAGCGCGGGAAGGGGTGCCTGTGCACCGGCAAGGTTGCGCCGACCGCGATGTCGAAGGTCGACACCAGCACCTGCACGTTCTTCTGCGGGAGCGTGATCGGCTGGCCGGACGCGGTGGTCGTGCGCGATGCCAGCGGCGTCACGACGACAGGCGTGCTGCTGCTGTCGAGCGCCAGAGCGCAATTTGCATAAAGCGCAGCCGCGGCCAGCAGTACCGAAACCAGGATTTTGCGCATAATTCCTCCCTGAGCCGACGCATCTATCGCGCGGCGGATATCCAAGCGCAAGCGGGAGCGACCCGAGACGTTCCAATGAGTGGCTCCATCGATCCACCCATATTCCGCCTCCTCGACCGGGTTCGGGCCATGTTCACGGCGACATGGTCGTGCGGCCAGGCGGAAAGCATCTTCAACGGTTCGATCGGCCGGCGACCAAGTTCGGTCGGTTTATCACCTTCGTCCGGAGACAGGGCTGGCTTCTACCCCGGCTTTCGGCGTTGCCGGATTTGACGCAGCGCAATGCGGTATCGGATCGACAGCCCTAGAAAGTTGCCTTCAGTCGTAGGAACTCGGACATGATGTTTGATGCAATGACCAAACGCGCGGTGGTAGGCACAACAGTCTCCTTTCCGCCCATAGGGGCCGTCGCCGCAGCGGAAAAGATTTTTGCTGCAAACTCGAACGAAAGTCCCATCTTGGCGAGGTTCCGGCGCTGGGAGGCGCTGATGAATTCGATCTCCCTGGACATTTCCGACCGGGATCTGAAACGCGCCTATCAAGACATGTCTGAGATCGTGCAGGCCATGCTTGCCATCCCGGCTACAAATGCGCACGAGTTCGCGGCGCAGTTCCTGGTTGTTTGCAGCGGTGATGGGATTGAACACCGGTCGGCCGCCCGACAGCTCCATGCCCACGCGCAGACCTTTTTCGGGATGGCGTAGGGATACCGCCGGGTGGTATCGGGCGTGGAATGAAGACTTTTGTCCAAATCCTGAACGCGTCGGGAAAGCGCCGCTGCGACAAGAGTTCCAATGCTGCCTGGGATAGTCGGCCGTTCGGGCCACGCGTTGCTAGGGTCCAGACCAAGGAGGCCGGATGAGTCCGAAGGGCCTGTCTCACCTGGGACAGTAAAGGTCGCTTCCGGCATCGAGATATCATCGTCGCCGCAGGCAGTTGATGAAAGGGTCAAAAAAGTGCGGCTAGAACGAACTTGTTCATGGCGTTCACTTTCCGGCTTACGGGCAACCTTGTCGTTCGACCGATCCGCCGATGGCTATGCCTCGGCGTTCACTTCGGATCACCGGGTAGGGAGCGCAATCGCGACTGGAAACCTACGTTCGAGGGACTTCAGTCTTAGTTGAGCTATTGCTAATATGCATTTAGCTTGGGCAATGCGGGGCGATCCCAAAGGACAGACCCGCTATGGCCGGTGCGGCTCGTTTCACCAAACTGGCGCTCGTAGCTCAAAATTTGACAGCGCGGAGGCTCAAATGGCCGGCGATAAGCGCAGGCAGGATGCTATTCACGACCATCAGGTCGAATATTTCGCCTCAGAGAACGGTTTAACGCCGGACCTGGCTTGGGAGTTGATCCTAAAACACGGTAACAGCCGCAAGGCCGTGATTAGAGCTGCGCAGGGTTTGAAAGGTGATGTCAGGCAACACGCGGCCGACCAGCCCCCTACTTCCCAGTAGAAGTCCGCGCCTCTGGCCGAGAGCGCGGGCTCTCAAACTCTCACCAGGGCCAGAGACGGCCGACAAGCCAGCCACCACCGGCATCGTGAGCGTGTTCGAGAAACCGCACTGGCGCACAGTGCTGACCACCAAGGACGAACAGGCGGCCTTCGATATGGCCAAGGAAATCGGCGGCAAGGTGAAGAAGCGCTGGGCTTTCTCACTATTTCGCAAATTAACCTTGACCGAAGGAGGCAGTGATCTATCGCCAGTCATTACTTGCGCGATTGCTAATATAATGAAACGCTCCGCCCATATTGGGGGATGGGGCAATGGAAGAAAGCCCAGGTAGATTTAGTTGCTTTCTCGAGCCGACAGGCGACTGGACGGTTTGGGATGAAGTCACCGGCGAGCCGGCAAACTTGGGCGGGAAAATACTGATCGGCTGCACACGGGAGCGCGCCGAGTCTGCTCGCGACGTGCTCACGCGGATCTACAAAAACGGGCTGCACGCGCAACACCGCGACTGGAAGCCGACATTCGTTCGAAGGTGAAGAGGCCCGACAGTCTCTTGGGTTACCTTTTGGCTATCAGGCCTCGTGATCCGCTGCCTTTAATCTCTCGATTTGGTCTCGCTGGAACGAAACGCCTTTTTTGCCGATTCCCGGAAGCTGGGCAACTCGCGTACACAAGCCGTACATAGCCGAAAAATCTTCGGTTTTGCGAGATTGATATGTGTTTGAAAAGATTTGGCTCCCCGGGCCGGATTCGAACCAGCGACCAACCGGTTAACAGCCGGTTGCTCTACCACTGAGCTACCGGGGAACGGAGGCTCTTTGAGCAAGTGGCGCAGCCTATAGCAAACACCTTTCGGCTTTGCAAAGAAGCATTTCGCTTTTTTCCGAGACTTTTTCGCTCTGGCGTTTCTCGCAATCGGCGGCGTCCGCCCTCATATTAGCCGTCTTGGCGATGGGCGCGGAACCCAAAGGGCGGTCGCGACTTTCGTAAAATGATATTTTCGAGCGACCACACAGGCAGCCATTCGCGATGACGGCAGCAGACGAAAACCGGATACCGGCACGAAAGATCTCGATTTTCGGGCGCGAGTTCACCATGCCGCAGTCGCGTGGCCTCAGAATCGCGATCGGTATTCTTTTGACCATCGGCGGCATTCTCGGCTTTCTGCCGATTCTCGGCTTCTGGATGGTGCCGATCGGACTGCTGGTGCTTTCATATGAGTTCGCCATGGTGCGCCGCCACCGGCGCCGCTTCGTCGTCTGGTGGGAGCGGCGGCGGCGGCCGGATGGAACGACGGGCACCAAGCCGCGCCTTTGATCGCGCCATCCTTCCGGCGCGTCATGTCTTTGTTCGGGTTCCGGATTTTCACGAATCGGCTTTTCGGTCCGCACTTCTTCCGAGATTCTCGCGGATTTCCTTGAGAACCGCGGCAGCCGAGGCAAGGCGCGCGCGGTCGCGCGGCGATAGCCTAGCGGTGCCGTCTATTGCCAGGCAATCGATGGCATGGCGCAGCAACGCCTCGCATCCCGCTCGCGACAGGCCGTCCCAGGCGCTCGTTCCGTCGTTTGGGCTAGCCGGCCGCATGGCGCAGTCCTCCTCGTTTCTCAACGGTGGCCGGGGCGTGGAGTTTCTCGTGATCGCCTGCTATGTTTAACGCTCTGCTAATATGCGTCGTGACCGCGGTGGTCGCGACGCTCAACGCGGAGGGTCAGATTCTTGCAGAGGAAACCGCGCCGAATGCGTGGTGGCCGCTTGACGCCATTTTCGCCGCAACCTATTGGAACCGGGTGGAACGCCGGGAGCAACGAGGCCTCGTGGCGGAGTGGTTACGCAGAGGACTGCAAATCCTTGCACCCCGGTTCGATTCCGGGCGAGGCCTCCAATACCCGGGCTCCCGCGCGCTCAGCGCCGGAGCCTGACGTTCTCATCGAAATGAACCGCGGTTCTGACGCGGCAAGCGGATTGGTTGGAACATGAGCGCTGATTTTGCCGAGCTTCGGGTCAAGATGGTCGATGGTCAGGTTCGCACCACCGACGTGACCAGCGCCCCGCTGCTGGATGCCATGCTTTCCGTGCCGCGCGAGGTTTTCGTCGGCGACCGCCAGCGCGATCTTGCCTATATCGACGAGGACATCCGCATTGCCGACGGCGCCGATGGCGCGCGCTATCTGATGGAAGCATCGCCGCTGGCCAAGCTGATGCAACTGGCCGAGATCAACCCGACCGATTCGGCGCTCGATGTCGGCTGCGGCACCGGCTACGCCTCGGCCATCCTGTCGCGGCTGGCGCGGTCCGTCGTCGCGCTCGAAAGCGATTCGGCGCTGGCGCAAACCGCGGCGTCGACCCTTTCCGGCCTTGGCTGCGGCAATGTGACCGTGGTCCAGGGTGCGCTGGCGCAAGGTCATGCGGCCAAGGCACCCTATGACGTCATCTTCATCGGCGGCAGTGTCGAGAACGTGCCGGCACCGCTGCTCGATCAGCTCGCCGAAGGCGGCCGACTCGTCGCGGTCGAAGGGCAAGGCAATTCCGGCGTGGCGCGACTTTTTTTCAAGGCTGGGGGGGTTGTAACCGGGAGACGGGCATTTAATGCGGCAATTAAGCCACTACCCGGCTTCGAACGTGAGCATGCCTTTGAATTCTGAATGATTTGTGCTTGCAGCAAAGGCTTTGTCATGGTCGCTTGGACTTGAACAAACGTTGCTGATCTCAGACTGGGGGCACTTTGGGACCGAGCGACAGGGAGCATTAAAAACACGCCACTCCGGCTGCTCTTAACGAGAAGCTGGCGCGGCGCGGTTCCCATGGGAAAACGAATGAGGGATATACCCGTGCCGTCTGTATCCAAGACCCTTTTTGCCGCTGTCCTCGTTTCCGCGACCGCGCTGTCTCCGCTGACCGCCTCGGCGGAAACCATCACCGGCGCACTCGCCAAGGCCTATCAGTACAATTCCTCACTGAATTTATCCCGCGCCGGTGTGCGCGTCACCGATGAAGGTGTCGCCATCGCCAAGTCGGGCTGGCGCCCAACCATCACCGGATCCGCCGACGCGAACTATGTGAACACGCGCGCTAGCGGCGCCAACAGCAAGACATCATCGGCCAGCGTCGGTATTGTCATCAACCAGACCCTGTTCGACGGTTTTCAGACCAGGAACAACGTGGCGGCGGCGGAAGCCCAGGTGAAGGCGTCGGTGGAGAGCCTGCGCAACACCGAAGAGAACACGCTTTTCAATGCGGCCACCGCCTATATGGACGTGATCCGCGACCGGCAGATCGCAGTGCTGACCGAACAGAACCTGCAGTTCCTGACCGAGCAGGCGCGCGCCGCGCGCTCGCGTTTCGAGGTTGGCGAGGGCACGCGCACCGACGTTGCGCAGGCCGATGCGTCGCGTGCCTCGGCGGTGGCTTCGCTCAGCGCTGCCCGCGCTCAGGCTTTGGCCAGCGCCGCAACCTATCACCAGGTGGTCGGCGACGAGCCGGGCAAGCTCAAGCCGGCTGCCCCGCTGGCGAAGCTGTTGCCGTCGAGCCTCGATTCGGCGATTGCCATTGGTTCGGCCGAACATCCGGCCATTCTCTCCACCCAGCATCTCGTCGATGCGGCCGCGTTTTCAGTGAAATCGTCTGAGGGCGCGCTGTTGCCGCAGCTTACCGCCTCGGCCGGCATCTCGGATGACTATCTCAATCGCAATCCGAATGCCGGATCGAACGGCAATTCAACCTCGGCCAACATCGGCGCGACACTGACCATTCCGATCTATTCGGGCGGCCGGACCTCGGCGCACGTGCGGCAGAACAAGGAATCGCTTGGCGAGGCCCGCATCCAGGTCGATGTCAGCCGCGACCAAGTGCGCCAGGCCGTTGCCACCGCATGGTCGCAATACACCGCCGCGCAACAGAGCGTCTCGGCCAACAAGCAGGTGATCGACGCCGCGCAACTAGCGTTGAACGGCGTGATCGAAGAGCGTAATGTCGGCCAGCGCACCACGCTCGACGTGCTCAACGCACAGGCCACCGTCATCACCGCCAAGATCAACCAGGCCAATTCCGAGCATGATGTGGTCGTGGCGAGCTATGCCATCCTGTCGGCCGTGGGCCGCCTCTCGATCGATCGGCTTGGATTGCCGGTGACCAAGTACAAGCCCGAAGAGCACTACAACGCCGTCAAGGACAAGTGGATCGGCCTGCGCACGCCGGACGGCCGCTAGGCCGCCGGTTGGAATTCTCGCGTCCGCTCAGGACGCGATTTTCCGAACCCGTCCCGTTTCTTCGGCTTCGCGCTCTAATCTGTTGAAATCCCACATGGCCCCAGATTGGGGATTCTCGTGCGGCGATCCGTCGGTTACGCTGTCGCCATGATTCGAATCCGGCTCGTGCCGGGGCGGAAGACCACAGAGGTCACAAGGGCGGCGGATGTGACGATGGCAACGGCAAGCAGCGCGCAGCGCGAACCTTCCATGGAAGAGATACTGGCTTCCATCAGGAGGATCATCGAGGACAGCGACAACGGCCGCAAGCAGCCGGGCGAGGCCGATGAGCTGCGCCAGGATCTGGAGCCATCGTCCAGCGAGGCTCCGGCCGCTGATGTCGATGCGTTTCGCGCCGAGCTGCATGCTGCCCCCGAAGTCCGGAAGCCGGTTGCGCTCGCGGAAATCCAGGCGACGGCGCCCGAGCCCGCGCGCCCCCAGCCCGTGCACATGGAATCGCAGACGCGTGCCGATCCCGCGCCCGCCAAGCCGTCGATGACGCTTGCCGAGGTCAGCGCCAGGATCGCCGCCGAGCCGGTGCCCGCCGTCAGGGCCGACGCGGCAATGGTCCCGCAGCCTGAGGTCCCGCAGGCTGGGGCGCCGCAAGCCAGCGCGACAAGTGATGCCATCGTTGCCGATTGGCGGCGCGAGATCGCAGCGGTCGGAGAGCAGGCAAAAGCGATACCGGACAGGAGCGTCCGCCGGCCGGTCGCTCAACCCGAGGCACCCCAGCCCGAGGCGCCCCAACTCGAGTCGCTAGCGAGCGAACCGGTGGTGGAGGCCGCGTTCGAGCGGCCTTCTTCAAACGAGGTTCCGGCAGCCACCACTCAGACACGTGCGGCGGTAACTGAAGCGCCTGCGGTCCGCGCCGCAATCCTTTCCGAACATACGGGCCGGCAGGTCGCAGCGGCCTTCGGCGAGCTGTCCGACGCCTTTGCCAGCCGCAGCAAGAAGACATTCGACGAGATGGCCGAGGAGATGCTGCGGCCGATGCTGCAGGACTGGCTGGACAACAATCTGCCGACGCTGGTCGAAAGGCTGGTGCGCGAGGAGATCGAGCGCGTGGCGCGCGGCGCGCAGTAATCTCCTCCAGCGATCACTCTCGAAACGCCGCCCGTGAGGCGGCGTTTTTGTCGATGAGGTCAGCCCGCGCTGGTCGCGAAGCAGATGAGGTTGGCGTCGGGATCCTTGACGATGAACGTGCGGGCGCCCCACGGTTCGGTCCGCAATGTCTGGTGGAACGGGGCTGTGGCCGCCTGATACTCCAGAAACAGAGCCTTGATGTTGTCGACAACGATCGTCGCCGCCAGTAGGTCATCGGTCGAATTGGCGGCGAGTGGAGGCTTGTCGACATGGCGCAGGTTGAGCCGTGCGCCATCGCGGATGATTTGGGCGTAGAAAGGCGGCTCGCCATAGGTGAAGCGCGTCTCGAAGCCGAGCTTTTGCCGATAGAAATTACAGGCCGTTGCGATGTCGCAGACAAAGAGCTGTGGCTCGGCAAAGGCGAGATGCGGTTTTGCGGCGTCTGCTGCTCCATGATCGGTCACGGTTTGAAAGCCTTCTTTCAGCGCCTGCCAGCTCTCGAAACCTGACTTCCTGGCGACGAGTTCCTGGGCATCGGCAAGCTTGAAGCCGTGATCAAGGATCTGGCTGTCGCTGAGATGGCTAAAACGCGGCAAGAGCCATCCAATCACAGCGGCGACGGGATAATACCGCTCGCGATGCCATTTCAGATAGAGTTTGGCCTGTTTCTTGTGATGTTCGAGTGTCGGCATGGGCGCATTGCGGGTTGAGGTGGCGTAGGCGGGCAATGCCCCTCCGGCCGGAAGCCGATGCGCCCTACAGCAGCCTTGGCAACCTAAGATGGCTGGGATCCGTGGTCAAGGCGCGAGTGACAAGGCTTTCTCCAGCGAATAGGGGACTGCCATCGTTGATGAGTAGATCGCGAACAGCTCCTGCTTGATCCGATCCGCGTCACGCCTATTTGCTTCTCATGAACCGAGGCGGCCCTTGCGGTTGACTTGGCCCAGACCTTCCGATTTACACCGAACCAGCAAAAATCCCGACAGCGCGGACCATTTTCCCATGCTTGAAAAGACCTACGACGCAAAGACCGTCGAGCCGAAGATCGCCAAAACCTGGGAAGAGGCCGACGCTTTTCGTGCCGGCGCAGGCGCCGAGGAGGGCGCCGAGGCCTTCACCATCGTCATCCCGCCGCCCAACGTCACCGGCTCGCTGCATATGGGCCACGCGCTCAACAACACGCTGCAGGACATTCTGGTGCGCTTCGAGCGCATGCGCGGCAAGAATGTGCTGTGGCAGCCCGGCATGGATCATGCCGGCATCGCCACGCAGATGGTGGTCGAGCGCCAGCTGATGGAAAAGCAGATCCATCGCCGCGATCTCACGCGCGAGCAGTTCATCGAGAAAGTGTGGGAGTGGAAGGCCGAATCCGGCGGTGCCATCTTCAACCAGCTGAAGCGGCTCGGTGCCTCGGCCGACTGGTCGCGCGAACGCTTCACCATGGACGAGGGCCTGTCCAAGGCCGTGCTCGAAGTGTTCGTCACGCTCTACAAGGAAGGGCTGATCTACAAAGACAAGCGCCTTGTGAACTGGGATCCGAAACTGCTGACCGCGATCTCCGATCTCGAGGTCGAGCAGCAGGAGGTCAACGGCAATCTCTGGCACTTCCGCTATCCGATCGAGGGCGCTGTCTTCGACCCTGAGGACCCGAAAACCTTCATCACCGTCGCGACGACGCGTCCTGAAACGATGCTCGGCGACACGGCCGTCGCCGTGCATCCAGACGACGAGCGATACCGGCATCTGGTCGGCAAGAACGTAGTGCTGCCGATCGTCGGCCGAAAAATCCCGATCGTGGCGGACGAGTATTCCGATCCGGAAAAAGGCTCCGGTGCGGTGAAGATCACGCCGGCGCATGATTTCAACGACTTCGAGGTCGGCAAACGGCACAAGTTGCCGGCGATCAATATTCTCACCATCGAGGCTGCGATAAACCTCAAAGACAATGAGGATTTCCTCGCTGGGCTCGAGGTGACGCCGGAACGCCAGGCGGTCTGGGACGATCTCAACGGGCTCGACCGTTTCGTCGCGCGCAAGAAGATCGTCGAACTGATGGAAGCCGGCGGCTTCCTCGAAAAGATCGAGCCGCATCGCCACGCCGTGCCGCATGGCGACCGCGGCGGCGTGCCGATCGAGCCGTTCCTGACCGAGCAGTGGTATGCCAATGCGGCCGAACTCGCCAAGCCGGCGATCGCCTCGGTGCGCGAAGGCCGCACCAATTTCGTGCCGAAGAACTGGGAAAAGACCTATTTCGACTGGATGGAAAACATCCAGCCCTGGTGCATCTCGCGCCAGCTGTGGTGGGGCCACCAGATACCGGCCTGGTACGGACCGGACGGGCGCGTCTTCGTCGAAAAGACCGAGGAAGAGGCGCTGGGCGCGGCGATCGAATATTACCTGGCGCTGGAAGGGCCGTGGAAGGGCTGGGTCGAAGACAAGCTCGAGAACTACAAGCCTGGCGAGATCCTGACCCGCGACGAGGACGTGCTCGACACCTGGTTCTCCTCGGCGCTGTGGCCATTCTCGACGCTGGGTTGGCCGGACCAGACGCCGGAACTGAAGACCTACTACCAGACCGACGTGCTGGTGACCGGCTTCGACATCATCTTCTTCTGGGTCGCCCGCATGATGATGATGGGCCTGCATTTCATGGACGAGGAGCCGTTCCACACCGTCTATGTGCACGCGCTGGTGCGCGACAAGAACGGGCAGAAGATGTCGAAGTCGAAAGGCAACGTCATCGATCCGCTCGATCTGATCGACGAGTTTGGCGCCGATGCGCTGCGCTTCACGCTGACGGTGATGGCGGCTCAGGGGCGCGATGTGAAGCTCGACCCGGCGCGTATCGCCGGCTATCGCAATTTCGGCACCAAGCTGTGGAACGCGACGCGCTTTGCCGAGATGAACGAAGTCGCCCGCAATGACGATTTCTGGCTGAACGACGCCAAACTCGCGGTCAATCGCTGGATCCTGACCGAGCTGACGCGCGCCGCACGCGAGATCACGGACGGCATCACCTCATACCGCTTCAACGAGGCGGCCGGTGCTGCCTATCGCTTCGTCTGGAACCTGTTCTGCGACTGGTACCTGGAGCTGCTGAAGCCGGTGTTCATGGGCACGGACGAGGCTGCCAAGGCCGAAAGTCGCGCCTGCGTCGCCTTCGTGCTCGACGAGATCTACAAGCTCCTGCACCCGATGATGCCGTTCATGACGGAAGAGCTGTGGGCGCAGACGGCGGGCGAGGGCAAGGAGCGCTCCTCGCTGCTTTGCCACGCCGCATGGCCGTCGCCGGACTTCGAGGACGCGGAAGCGGCCGCCGACATCAACTGGCTGGTCGACCTCGTCTCCGGCATCCGCTCGGTGCGTTCCGAGATGAACGTGCCGCCGGCGGCGATCGCGCCGCTGGTCGTGGTCGGCGCCAATGATGTGACGCGCGAACGGTTGGTGCGCGAGGACTCCGCGATCAAGCGGCTGGCGCGGGTCGGCGACATCTCGTTGGCTGACACAGCACCCAAGGGCTCGGCGCAGATCGTCCTCAACGAAGCGACGATCTGCCTGCCGCTCGGCAGCCTGATCGACCTCACCGCCGAGGCTGCCCGACTGCAGAAGGAGCTGGCCAAGGTGACCGAGGAAATCGCCCGGCTGCACAAGAAGCTGTCCAACGAACGGTTCGTCGCCAGCGCGCCGGCCGAGATCGTCGACGCCGAGCGCGAAAAGCTCGCCGAATACCGCGACGCGCAGGACAAGCTTTCGGTGGCTTTGACGAGGGTTCGCGACGCCGGTTGAAGGGTAGATTCGCAACGGGGCCGGGACCGGTTTCCCGTAGGTCAACTGCCTCGAAAACAGGCATTCCGCAGCGTTAATGTTGACGTAAACGGAAACTTTTAGCCCCATTGTTGCCATAATGTAACAACGGGGGCGCAAGCCTCTAAAATTGGCTGTTTTTGAGCCTTTTCAGCCGGCTTTTCTCTCCTTTTAGGGCCAGCGCTGGCCCCCGAGGGCGGTTTTTAGCCTCCTGGCACTGCCTTGCATTTTGTCGAAAATGCGTTTGACAAGCATGTACATGTACGCCCCTTGAATTCGTTATTGCACCGTTAACCCGAATTGGTTCTAGCTTGATGCACTCGAATTCGGGGAGGACATTTATGACTATTCTGCGACTGAAAGCGCTACTGGGGGCGGGGTGCTTTTCGCTTGCTTTGATCGGCACGGCAGTGAACTCGGCGCATGCCGGTGGCATTGAGCGTGGCGGTTACGATATCGATCTTCTGTTCGATCCGGCGCCGTTCGCGACGGAAGCGGAATCGACTTATGTTATGCCGCAACGCAAGCTCAAAAATGCGGTGGACACCAACCCGCTCGACGGCAATTTGACATTCCTCGGCAGTACGGCGAAAGACAGCAAGAGCTACTGGGTGCCGCGCATCGGCGTCAAGGCGCAGGTCGTTCAGGGTGTCGACTGTATGTTCGACTATTCCCAGCCTTGGGGCGCACACACCAATCCGGGTCTGTGGGCCGGCGCCGAATCCAACATGGAAACCGACATCAAGAGCAACAACTACGCCACGACTTGCTCCTACAAGATGGATGCAGGCAAAGGCCAGATTCGCTTCATCGGTGGCGTTTATTACCAGGAAGTCTATGGTTTCAAGAAAGACTTGGTGTCGCCGCTGGTGCCGGGTTTCCAGGGCACCGGCCAGGTTGATCTCAAAGGGACCGGCTGGGGCTGGCGCGTCGGCCTTGCCTATGAAATCCCTGACATCGCGCTGCGCGCCAGCCTCGTCTACAATTCGCGGGTCAAGCTCGACAATATCACGGGCACGCTGGATCTGACGCATGTTGGCAGTGTCGTGCTGCCGATCTATGCCTCAACACAGTACATGCCGGACACGGTCGAGTTGAAGCTGCAGTCGGGCATTGCGCCCGGCTGGCTCGCTTTCGGTTCGTTGAAGTGGGTCAATTGGAGTCTGCTGCAGAGTGTTCCGATTTGCGTAGTCGGCACTCCTTCGGCAGCCTGCGTTACGGGCGATGCTCTGCATTCAGGCCAGATCACCTCGCTGGATTTGATGTATCGCGACGGCTGGACCGTAACGGGCGGTATCGGCCACAAGTTCAACGATCAGTGGAGTGCGGCCGGCCAGCTTTCCTGGGATCGCGGCACCTCGCACGGCTATGGCTCGCAGACCGATACCTGGACCGTGGGTGGTGGCGTCGCCTATACGCCGCAGCCCAATATCGAGGTTCGTCTGGCCGGTGCGATCGGCGTGCTGACCAGCGGCCATTCGGGAACAGTGAATGGCGAAAACGGCTATGTGGCCGGCAATGAGGTCAGCTACGACTTCGGCAACGATCTGGTCACGGCAATTTCCGGCGGCATCAAGATCAAGTTCTAACTTATTGAGAAATCGACAAAAAGGCCGGGCATTGCCCGGCCTTTTTCGTTTGGATGGGCTTTGCCAGGGCCCTCTGTATCCAAGCTGCGTTGCATATAAGCCGCACCGGGGCCGCCTCGTGCGATTGTGACGTTTTGGCAACACTTTCTGAACAACCCCTGCGCTAGAAGTCAGGTCGAGGAAATTGCCCATTTCCCGCCATAAACCCGGCGCACCTCGATCTTGTCTCGGGACACGCGCCAAAAGGCTCGGCGATGGGACAGGCCGCACCGCCCGCGGCAAGGATGAGAATGGACGCCAAGGTCATTTCAAAGGCTAAGCTCCCTAGCCGCCATGTGACTGTCGGTCCGGCGCGCGCGCCGCACCGGTCCTATCTCTATGCCATGGGGCTTTCCGCCGCCGAGATCGCGCAGCCGCTGGTCGGCGTCGCCTCCTGCTGGAACGAAGCGGCACCCTGCAACATCTCGCTGATGCGCCAGGCACAGGTGGTCAAGAAGGGGGTAGCTGCCGCCAACGGCACGCCACGCGAATTCTGCACCATCACCGTCACCGACGGCATCGCCATGGGCCACCAGGGCATGAAGTCGTCGCTGGTGTCGCGCGAGGTCATTGCCGATTCGGTCGAACTCACCATGCGCGGCCATTGCTACGACGCACTGGTCGGCCTGGCCGGCTGCGACAAGTCGCTGCCAGGCATGATGATGGCCATGGTGCGGCTCAACGTGCCGTCGATCTTCATCTATGGCGGTTCGATCCTGCCCGGCAGCTATCGTGGCCGGCAGATCACCGTGCAGGATGTGTTCGAGGCGGTCGGCCAGCATTCGGTCGGCACGATCGGCGATGCCGAGTTGCTCGAAATCGAGCAGGCCGCCTGTCCGTCGGCCGGTTCCTGCGGCGCCCAGTTCACCGCCAACACCATGGCCACCGTCGCCGAGGCGATCGGTCTGGCGCTGCCCTATTCCTGCGGCGCGCCGGCGCCTTACGAAATGCGCGACCGTTTCAATTTCGCCTCGGGCGAAAAGATCATGGAGCTCATCGCGAAAAACATCCGGCCGCGCGACATCGTCACGCTGAAGGCACTGGAGAACGCGGCGACCGTGGTTTCCGCCACCGGCGGCTCGACCAACGCAGCCCTGCATCTGCCGGCGATCGCGCATGAGGCAGGCATCAAATTCGATCTCTTCGACGTCGCAAAGATTTTCGAGAAGACGCCTTACATCGCCGACCTCAAGCCGGGCGGCAAATATGTCGCCAAGGATATGTTCGAGGCCGGCGGCATTCCGCTGTTGATGAAGACGCTGCTCGACCATGGCTATCTGCATGGCGATTGCCTGACGGTCACTGGCCGCACTTTGGCCGAAAACATGGAACATGTTGCCTGGAATGAACATCAGGATGTGGTCCGCCCGGCCAACAGACCAATTACCCAAACCGGCGGTGTCGTGGGGTTGAAGGGAAACCTCGCCCCCGAAGGCGCGATCGTGAAGGTCGCGGGCATGGCGGAGTTGAAATTCTCCGGCCCGGCGCGCTGCTTCGATTCGGAAGAGGAATGTTTCGAGGCGGTGACGCATCGCAACTACAGGGACGGCGAGGTTCTCGTCATTCGCTATGAAGGACCACGCGGCGGCCCGGGCATGCGCGAGATGCTGTCGACGACGGCGGCACTCTACGGCCAGGGCATGGGCGGCAAGGTGGCGCTGATCACCGACGGCCGCTTCTCGGGCGCGACACGCGGCTTCTGCATCGGCCATGTCGGGCCGGAAGCGGCGGTTGGCGGCCCGATCGGTCTCATCCGGGATGGTGACGTGATTTCGATCGATGCCATGAACGGCACGATCGAGGTGGCGCTGACCGAGGCCGAATTGGCGGCGCGGGCCAAGACCTGGAAGGCGCGCACGACCGACTACCAGTCGGGCGCGATATGGAAATACGCACAGACGGTCGGGTCTGCCCGCGACGGCGCGGTCACCCATCCGGGCGGTGCGAAAGAAACACACTGCTATGCGGATATCTGAGTTGTTGAAGTCAACACCAGAGTTGTTGAGGTCATCTGTCCTTCCGGCACTGGTCGCTGTCGCGATCTTTGGCGCCGTGGGCCAGGCTTTGGCCTTCGACGACAAGGTGTTCGACGACAAGACCGGCGTGAAGCCGCAGTCGAGCCCCTGGGCGGTGTTCCAGTTCGGTTTTTCCGCCTACAAGAACGGCCACAAGGAACAGGCAGCCGAAGCCTATAAATACGCCGCCGAAAACGGCCAGATCGGCGCCACCTGGAAGCTTGCCCGCATGTATGCCGAGGGCGACGGCGTGGCGCGCGACGACTATGAGGCGTTCAAGTTCTTCTCCGAGATCGTCGACCAGGATGTCGAGCCCGGTTCGCCGGAAGAAAGCTATGTCTCCGATGCGCTGGTGGCGCTCGGCGATTATCTGCGCACGGGCATTCCCGGCAGCCCGGTCACCGAGAACGAGGTGGCGGCCCAGGAATATTACATGCGTGCCGCCGCCAACTACCGCAACCCGAACGCCCAGTTCGAGATGGGGCAGATGTTCCTGAAGGGCGAGGGCGGTGTGAAGGCCAGCGTTAAGCAGGCCGGGCGCTGGTTCCAGCTCGCCGCCGAGAAAGGCCATGCCGGCGCCCAGGCGACACTTGGCCATCTCTTGTTCCAGAGCGGCAAGATCGTTCGTGGCTTGGCGATGATGACCGCGGCGCTCGAGCGCGCGTCGCCGGCCGACCAGCCCTGGATCCGCGGCATGCAGGAAGAGGCCTTTGCCGCCGCCGGCGAAGCCGACCGGCGCACAGCGATTTCGCTGGCGGACGACATCCTGACCAAGGGCACCGCCAACACGGATCAGTAAGGAGTGGTCTCCTCCACAAAGAGGGGATCAGCGAAAGCAATTCCAGGAAAAGTTTGAAGCGGTTTTCCGTCCGGAATTGTTTCAAGACCGCTCTAACGGAAAAATCAGTTCTCGGTCGGCTCCGTCGGCACCATGCTTGGCGCTGGCGTCGAGATCGGCGTGACGTGCAGGTGCGGCGCCATCGTGTTTTCGGGGCAGCTGTCGCCGACCTTCGTCCAGGATGTGTTGTTGAGCACCATCTCGCAGCGAGCCAGATGGCTCTGGTCGGCAACCGTCAGGCAGGCGACCTGACCGACCGGATAGGATTTTCCGTTGGCGAGACATTCCGGGGCGGCGAAAGCCGGCACCATGGCGGCCGTGGCAAATGCCAAGCCGATCGGACAAATAACAAATCGAATGGTCATGGGAACCCCGGCCGCCATGAAGATCTCCCATCATGCGCCCGAATGTGGCGATATGAGGTCCAGCATCGACGTGCCCAGCCTCAGGCCTCGGGGCGCAGGGCCTCCGGTCAGGCCGGCTGTAGCGCGAGATCGATCGCCACCGGCACGTGATCGGAGGGCTTTTCCCAGGCGCGCACATGTTTTTCGATCGAGGCCGACGAGAATCGGTTGGCGGCTTCCGGCGACAGCAGCAGATGGTCGATGCGGATGCCGTTGTTCTTCTGCCAGGCGCCGGCCTGATAGTCCCAGAAGGTGTAGGTGTCGGGTGCATCGGTGACCGCGCGCACCGCTTCGGTGAAACCGAGGTTGAGCAGCCTCCGGAAAGCCTGCCGCGTCTGCGGCTGGAACAGCGCGTCGCCCAGCCAGTTCTCCGGAAACCGCGCGTCGATCGGCTCGGGAATGACGTTGTAGTCGCCGGCCAGCACCAGCGCCTCTTCCAGCCTCAGCCGTTCCTCGGCCCAGCGCTCCAGCCGCGCCATCCAGGACAGTTTGTAGGGGAACTTCTTCTCGTCATCGATCGGGTTGCCGTTCGGCAGATAGAGCGAGGCGACCCGAAGCGCGCCCTTGTCGGTCGAGAACACACCTTCGATGAAACGCGCCTGCTCGTCGGTGTCGTCGCCCGGCAGGCCGCGATTGACTTCGTCAAAGCGCAGCTTCGACAGCAGCGCCACGCCGTTGAAACCCTTCTGGCCATGGGTTTCCACATTGTAGCCCAGAGCCTCGATCTCGGCACGCGGGAACTGCTCGTCGACCGTCTTGATCTCCTGCAGGCAGACGATGTCGGGCGCGCTCTCGGTCAGCCAATGGGTGAGGTTGCCGATGCGGGCGCGCACGCCGTTGATGTTCCAGGTGACGATTTTCATGACGGTCTATTCTTCCTGCGGCGGGTGGCGTTCGACGAGGCCGATCGTATTGCCTGCCGGGTCCTTTAGAAAGGCCATCCACTCGCTTTCCCCCGCCGGACCGAATGTGCCTTCGGTGTCGCGATGGACAAGCGCTGGCGGCGCGGTGAAGGGGACGCCCGCAGCTTTCGCCTCGGCGTGGAAGGCTTCGAGGCCCGCTATGTCAAGATAGACCGTGCCGGCCGGCACGCCATCGGTGAACAGCAGACGCACATCGCCCGCCATGATGAAGGCGATACCGGGGGGATCGTAGCGGGCGTGAACGCCCATACCTAGCACATCGCACCAGAAGGCCAGCGTCGAATCAAGGTTGCGTCCGGCCGACAGCGCGATCTGACGGACCGCGCCGATGCCAGGCATGCCGCTAGATGGAGAAGCTCGTGCCGCAGCCGCAGGAGGCGACAGCGTTCGGATTGCGGATCTGGAAGGACTGGCCCATCAGATCGTCGACGAAGTCGATCACCGAACCGCCCATATAGACCAGCGACAGGTCGTCGATCAGCACCGTGGCGCCGTCCTTTTCGATGGCGACGTCGTCATCATTGCGCGCATCGACCAGATCGAACTTATAGGAAAAGCCGGAGCAGCCGCCGCCTTCGACGGAAACGCGCAACGCCGTCTTGCCGGCCTCGCCAGAGACAATCTTGGCGATCCGTTTGGCCGCGGCCTCGGTCATGTCGACTTTCATGGCAGTCTTGGCATCCGCGCCCATGGGCGTCACCTTGCTTTCGGTTTCACATGATAGGTATGAAGCGCGAGGGGCCAAGTCAACTAGATCAAGTCAACTGCGGCAGCATCAGCCATGACCAATGAGTTGGGCGACATCGGATTCGGCTATCGGCCGCGCGCGGCCTATGCCACTGATCCGGCGCGCTCGCGCGGCCGGCTATTCGATGAGGTCGAGAGCCCGACCCGCACGCCGTTCCAGCGCGATCGTGACCGCATCATCCACTCGACCGCGTTTCGGCGGCTTAAGCACAAGACGCAAGTCTTCATCGCCCATGAAGGCGACCACTATCGCACAAGGCTGACCCATTCGATCGAAGTGGCGCAGATCGCGCGGGCGCTGGCGCGGGCGTTGCGCGGCGACGAGGACCTGGCCGAAGCAGTGGCGCTGGTGCATGATTTCGGCCACACGCCCTTCGGCCACACCGGAGAGGACGCGCTGAATGACAAGATGGCGGCCTGGGGCGGCTTCGATCACAACGCTCAGTCGCTGCGCATCGTGACGAGGCTTGAGGCGCGCTACGCCGAATTCGATGGGCTGAACCTGACCTGGGAGACGCTGGAAGGCCTGGTCAAGCACAATGGTCCGCTGACGGACGCCAGCGGCAAAGGCCTGAAAGGGCCGGTGCCGCAGGCAATTCGCGATTATTCGGAGTTGCAGGATCTCGAACTCGACCGGTTCGCCGGCATAGAGGCGCAGTGCGCTGCGATCGCCGACGACATCGCCTACAACACGCATGACATCGACGACGGGTTGCGGGCAGGGCTGCTGACGCTCGACATGCTGAAGACCGTCTCGCTGCCGGGGACGATCCTGGCGGGTGTGCGCGAGCGCTATCCGGTGCTAGATGATGTGCGCACCGGCCACGAACTGATGCGGCGGCAGATCACCGCCATGGTCGAGGATGTCATAGTCTCGGCGACCGCCAATCTGGAGCGTGTCGGGCCGCGCAGCGCCGATGCGGTGAGGGCGGCAGGCGAGACGATCGTGACCTTCTCCACCGAGATGGCCGCGGCCGAGAAGGAACTGAAGGCCTTTCTCTACAAGCACCTCTACCGGCACAAGGAGGTGATGCGGGTGCGCGCCGGCGCCGAGCAGATCGTCAGGGACCTGTTCGACGTCTATTTCGCCGATCCGCGCGCCATGCCGGATGGCTGGCGCGAGGGGCTGGACAGGGCCGACGATCGCATCAAGGCGCGCAGTGTGGCCGATTTCCTGGCAGGGATGACCGACACTTACGCACTCAAGGAACACAGGCGTTTGTTTGACCGCACCCCGGATTTGAGCTAGGGCGGGCGCGATTTTGCCGGCCAACGAGCCGGATTCGCCATAAAGCCGCCAGAGCAATACCCATGAACATCTTCGCCGATTTCACCGCGCGAGTCACAAAGGCTGTCGAAGCGCTTGATCTGAAAGACAAGGACGGCGTTTCGCCCGACCTGTCGCGCATTGCCGTCGAACCGCCGCGCGACCCCAGCCATGGCGATCTCGCGACCAATGCGGCTATGGTGCTGGCCAAGCCCACCGGCCAGAATCCGCGCGCGCTGGCCGAAAGGCTGGCGCTGGCGCTGCGGGACGACAAGGATGTCGCCGCCGTCGACGTCGCCGGTCCCGGCTTCGTCAATCTGAGGCTCAAGGACGGCTTCTGGCAGGCCCATCTGTCGACCCTTCTGGGCGATGGGCGTAATTATGGCCGCTCGACGATCGGCGCCGGCCGGAAAACCAATGTCGAATATGTCTCCGCCAACCCGACGGGGCCGATGCATGTGGGCCATTGCCGGGGTGCGGTCGTCGGCGACGCGCTCGCCAACCTGATGGCGTTTGCCGGCTACGACGTGACCAAGGAATATGTCATCAACGATGCCGGCGGACAGATCGACGTGCTCGGTCGCTCGGTCATACTGCGGTATCGGGAGGCACTCGGTGACGAGATCGGCGAGATTCCGCCCGGCCTGTATCCAGGTGATTATTTGGTTCCTCTCGGCCAGGCGCTGGCGAAAGAGTTCGGCCGCAGTCTGCTCCAAATGCCGGAGGATGAGGCGCTGGCTATCGTCAAAGACCGCGCCATCGATGCGATGATGGCGATGATCCGCGATGATCTGGCGCTGCTCAACGTGCATCACGACGTGTTCTTCTCTGAACGCACGCTGCACGCCGACAATGCCAGGAAGATCCGCTTGGCGATTAATGACCTGACGCTGAAGGGTCATATCTACAAGGGCAAGCTGCCGCCGCCCAAGGGCGAGAAGCCTGATGACTGGGAAGACCGCGAGCAGACGCTGTTCCGCTCAACGGCGGTCGGCGACGACATGGACCGGGCGTTGGTCAAGTCTGACGGCTCGTTCACCTATTTTGCTGCCGACGTGGCTTACCTCAAGGACAAGGTCGATCGCGGCTTCACCGACTTGATCTACGTGCTTGGCGCTGACCATGGCGGTTACGTCAAGCGGCTGGAGGCCTTGGCGCGGGCGATTGCCGGCGACGAGGTGAAGCTTACGGTTCTGCTTTGCAATCTGGTCAAACTGTTTCGCGACGGCGAGCCGGTCCGAATGGGAAAAAGGGCCGGGAATTTCGTGACGGCGCGGGAAGTCATCGAAGAGGTGGGCCGCGACGCGGTACGCTTCATGATGCTGTTCCGCAAGAATGATGCGCCGCTCGACTTCGACTTCGCCAAGGTCACCGAGCAGTCCAAGGACAATCCGGTGTTTTATGTGCAGTATGCCTCGGCGCGCTGCCATTCGGTGTTCCGGCAGGCCAGCGAGCAGCTGGGCGACGCGAATTTCGATCGCACAAGCCTGGCTGCCGCGGCCGCTTTGCTGACCGACGAGGGCGAGCTTGGCCTGATCCGCAAGCTTGCGGAATATCCGCGCCTGATCGAGTCAGCCGCTCTTGCGCTGGAGCCACATCGGCTGGCATTTTATCTCTATGATCTGGCTTCCAGTCTCCACGGACACTGGAACCGGGGTACCGATAATCCGGACTTACGTTTTGTTAAGGTTAACGACCGACAATTGACGCATGCCAGACTAGGGCTGGTGCAGGCTGTTTCGGACGTTCTCACGTCCGGCCTGACGCTGATCGGGGCCGCCGCGCCCACCGAAATGCGTTAGGTTTGACTAAAAAACCTGTCACCTTTTGCCCACATTGCGCTGGTAAGGGCCAACCCTGCGCGACGTCCATGGCGTCCGAATGAGTGCGAGTTCGGGAACAATAATGGCAGACAGAACCCAGCTGAGAGTAGCCGACAACAACGACATCGCTGACGATGATCCGTTCGCGGAACTGACCAGGATCATGGGATTCGACCCACGCCAGCCGGTCAAGCAGCAGGCGCCGGCCCAACCTCAGGCCGCTAGTCAGTCTACGCAAGAGGACGATTTCGACATTGACCTCGAAAAGGAACTGATGGGCGAGTTCGGCGCTGGCGACAGCGACGCCGCTCCGGTTGTCGAGGCTTATGAGCCGGCATTCGAAACGGCGGCCACGCATCCTGCTGACGACGATCTTGTGGCTGACGACGATCTTGCGCTGTCGCTCGACGACGATTTTCATCTGGACTTCACCGGTGCCGATGACCACGCGGTCGTCGCCAGCCATGCAATTCCGGGCGCTGCCGAAGCCGCGCCGGCTGTCGAACCTGCCTTCGACGTCGATTTCGACAATGCCGTTGCCAGTTCGCTCGAGGCTGTTTCGCCCTTCGAGGACGATCTGCCGATGGAGGACGAGCTTGCCGCGTCGCTCGATCAGGATTTCCATATCGAGGACCATGCCGTCCAGATCGAAAACGACGCCGTCGAGCCCCAGCATGCCGTTGCCGAAGTGCCGGTGGCTGTCGAGCCGGCCCCCGAGCTTGAATTCGATGATGCGGTCGCGCTTTCGCTAGAAGACGAGCTGATGCTGGACGACCATTCGATGGATCAGCGCCATGTGGCTGCGACCGCGGTCGACTATCCAGAACCGGTGCTGGCCACCGCGCATGAGGCCCAGGCGATTTCCGACGAGGATTTCGAAGGTCACTTCGACGACGCCATGGCTGATGTCGATATGGATTTTGACGTTCAGGCGAACGAGCCGGTGGCCTTTGACGGCGCGGAAACGCACGAAGTGCGCGCCGATCCCGTTGATACCAGGGGCGACTTCTCAAGCTCTGAGGCCGTTTCGGATGATGCGTTCGACCTGAACTTGGACGACGCGTTCGCCGAGCCTGTCGAAGAGCCGGTCGCCGAGGTCGCGACCGCCGCGGTCCAGCCGATCGCTCCGGCAGCCATCATGGCCGAGCCGGTGCGGGCCCCCGTGGCGGACGAACGAAGCCTCGAAGACGAGTTGAACGCGCTTCTGGGTGCCATGACGGCGCGCACGCTGCCGTCGGCCAAGGAGCCTGTCGTGGCTCAGCCTGTCATCGCTCAGCCCTTTGTGGCTCAACCGGCTGCTGCTCCCGTTCAGTCGTATACCGCCGCGCCTGCAACGGCTGCCGAGGAAACTGCCGATCTCGACTGGGATCTCGACGAACAAGCGCCCGAGGATCTGCATCCCTCCAGTGCGGCTCACGCCGCCGATACCGATCTCGACAATCTGCTGCTCGATGAGCTCCAGGGCCAGGATCTTGGCTCTGATGCTACTGATCATGTCGACGTCGATTTCGACAATGATGCGTTCGATGCGGCCTTGGCCAGGAACCTCGATCCGCGTGACGAGGTCGCTTCCCACCAGGATCAGGCCGATTCCCTCGATTGGCTGGCCGACCGCTCCGCGCCGACCGAGCCGACCCGTTCGTGGAGCCGCGTGACGCCGGTTCCCCAGCAGCCGGCATTCGCCGCGCAGCCGGCCACCTCGACGGCGGCCAGGGCCGCCGCGGCTGATGTGGCCCCAGCAGTGGCCGCTGTACCGTCCTACCATGCGCCCGACCCGGTTGCGGCTGCTCCCTATGCAGCCCCCGTATCCGCACTGCCGCCGCGCCAGTCCTCGCGCTACGAGGAGATGCCTGATGTCGAAACGGTTGATGTGCCGGAGCGCGTCGTGGCGCTGGCGGACGATCTCGACATCCCGGAACTGCATTTCGAGGAAGATGAGCCGGCCTCGCCTGGCTATGACGATCTCGACGCCGAGTTCGCCAGCCTGCTGACGGAAATGAATTCGGTGGAGGTCGCGCCTGCTCCTGCTGCTCCCGCGAGCAGCGCTGCCTATGCCGACGAATCCTACAACGCTGGATTCACCTCGGGCTATCAGGCGCCATCCTATGAAGAGCCCAAGCCGGCCTTGCAGCCGGAAGCGCGGACCTATGCGGCGCGTCCGGCGGAAATGCCGGCCCGCGCTGCGGCAAACACAGGCTATGCCGACGCCGCCGACGGCTTCGATCTCGACAATTTGCCCGGCAGCCAGCCGGTCTCGCAGGCGGACGATTTCACCGTCGATGAACTCGACTATGATCCCGAACTGGACGAGGCGATGTCCGTTCCGGGTCTCGGCGAGCGGGAGGCGGCCAGGCCTTCGGGCCGCCGCGGCCTGTTCATCGCCGCGATTGTCGGTGCTGTGGCGATCGCAGGCGGCCTTGGTGCCTTTGCCCTGTCCTTCGGCGGCAAGGGCGGCAGCGAAGCACCGGTGATCGTCAAGGCCGACAATTCGCCGATCAAGGTCAAGCCGGAAAATCCGGGCGGCACCGTGGTGCCGAACCAGGACAACAAGGTCTATGACGCGGTGGTCAAGGGCGCCAAGCCCGCTGAACCGGTGCAGCAGAAGCTTGTCACCAACACCGAGGTTCCGGTGGACGTGCAGGCGAAGGATCCGGCCCGTGCCGTCGATCTTTCTGCTGACCAGAGTGCCGCCGCCGGCGCCGCCGACGACGGCAATGCCGCGCCGACCGCAAGTTCTGCGCCGGCCGACAATGCGGCGCCAGCGCCCAAGTCCGAGGATCGGATCGCGCAGGTGCTGCAGGATACCGACAAGGGCACTAACACCGATGTCGTCGCCGTTGCCCCGCGCAAGGTGAGGACCATGGTGGTCAAGTCGGATGGCTCGCTGGTGCCGCGCGAGGATCCAGCACCGGCCGCGCCGCAGGTAGCTGCGGCTGAGCCGAGCGATCCGGCGCCGCAGCATGTCGCCCCGTCGGCCCAGGCCGACGCCGACCAGACCGGCACCGTGGCGCCTGCCGCGGCCCAGGCGGACGACGAGCCGGCTCTCAAGCCGGCAGCCAAGCCGGCGAAGGCGCAGTCAGCCAACACTCCGGCCAAGGTTGCGATCGCACCGCAGCGTCCGTCCGATCAGCCGGTCGACGTCGTCGGCGAGGTCAAGCCCGATCAGGTCGCTTCCATCGATCCGGCAACGACGGCGACCGGTGGCGGTTCGTGGTCGATGCAGGTTGCCTCGCAGCCGACGGTGGAAAGTGCCCAGTCGACCTACCAGGATCTGCAACGCCGCTATGGTAGCGTGCTTGCCGGCCGCACCGCCAATATCGTCAAGGCCGAGATTGCCGGCAAGGGCACGTTCTACCGCGTCCGTGTCGTGGCCCAGTCGCGCAACGATGCTATCAATTTGTGCACCAGCTACAAGGCTGCCGGCGGCAACTGCTTCGTCTCGCGCTAGACGCGTTTCAATCAATCAAAGCCGGCGCGGCCCAAGTTCGTGCCGGCTTTTTCATGTGCCCAGCGTTTTTCATGTGGAAGCACGTCACGTGCTTTCACGCATGTGTCCCGAGACGATTCCCTTTGATCGCTCGAAGCCCTAAACTCCTGATATGACCGAATCAAAATCCATGATCCTCGGCTGTGCCGGGAAATCGCTCACCCGCGAAGAAATCAATTTCTATCGCAATGAATGCCCATGGGCCTTCATCCTGTTTGCCCGCAACATTGGCGAGACCGAGCAGATCCGCGATCTGGTCGCCGAGATGCGCGACTGTATCGGACGCCCGGACGCGCTGGTGTTCATCGACCAGGAAGGCGGCAGGGTGCAACGCCTGCGGCCGCCGCTGGCGCCGAACTATCCGGCCGGCGGGGCGCTTGGCGCGCTGTGGCGCGACGATCATGACGCCGGCGCCCGTGCCGCTTGGCTGATGGCGCGCCTGCACGCCTTCGACCTCTTGCGCTACGGCATCACGGCGGATTGCTTGCCGGTGCTCGACGTGCCGATCGAAGGCGCGAGCGATGTGATCGGCGCCCGCGCCTACGGCAAGGAGCCGCGTCCGGTCATTGAACTCGGCCGTGCCGCCGCCGAAGGCCTGATGGCCGGCGGCGTGCTGCCGGTGATGAAGCACATTCCCGGCCATGGCCGGGCCTTTGCCGACACACATTTCGAGCTGCCAATAGTCAACGCCTCGCTGAGCGATCTGCAGCGGCATGATTTTGCCCCGTTCCGGGAGCTCAACGACCTGCCGATGGCGATGACGGCGCATGTCGTCTACAGCGCCATCGACCCCAACAACCCGGCGACCACCTCCGGCAAGGTCATCGACGAGATCATCCGCCGCGAGATCGGCTTCGATGGGCTCTTGATGAGCGACGACACCTCGATGAAGGCACTTTCTGGGGATTTCCCGACAAAGGCGGCCTCGATCCTTGCGGCGGGCTGCGATCTGGTCCTTCACTGCAACGGCGTTTTCGAGGAGATGGCGGGCATCGCGTCGCGCACCAAGGGGCTTGAGGGCAAGTCTCTGGAGCGCGCAAAGCGGGCACTGACCTATATAAAGAAACACGACGCGGTCGAGGAAACCGAGATACGCGCTGAATTCGCTACCTATTTCGATGCGGTGGCCTAGCAAAAGGAAGTGACAGGGACAGTGGCGGAAACATTGGAAAGCAAGGCCGCGAAGGCCGCACCGATGGACCGCCTTTGGGCCGAGAATGATGATTCACGCGTCACCGGCGACCCCTCGCTAGTTGTCGATGTTGCCGGCTTCGAAGGTCCGCTCGATCTCCTCCTGCATCTTGCCCGCACACAAAAGGTCGATCTGGCACGCATCTCGATCCTGGCGCTGGTCGAGCAGTATTTGACGTTTGTCGAGACGGCGAGGGCGCTGCGGCTGGAGCTTGCCGCCGACTATCTGGTGATGGCGGCGTGGCTCGCCTTCCTCAAATCGAAGCTGTTGATCCCCAAGCAGCCGGGTGAAGAGGGCGAGAGCGGCGAGGAACTGGCCGCGGTGCTGCAATTCCGGCTGAAGCGGCTGGAAGCCATGCGCGATGCGGCGGCGCGTCTGGTCAACCGCAACCGGCTCGGTCGCGACGTGTTCGAGCGCGGCATGCCGGAAATGGTCATCATCGAGAAGCGCAACGCCTATTCGGCGTCGCTATACGATCTCTTGACCGCCTACGCCCAGCAGCGGCAGAAGCAGGCGATCAACAACGTAACCATCGCCAGGCGCGGTGTCTGGTCGCTCAAGGACGCGCGCGACATCCTGACCCGCCTCGTTGGGGCTGTCAGCGACTGGACGACGCTGGAAAGTTTCCTGATCGTGTACATGACCAGTCCCGAGGAGAGGCGCACGGCGATCGCCAGTTCCTTCGCGGCAACATTGGAACTGGTGCGCGACGGCACGATGGATTTGCGGCAGGATCAGACGTTCGCGCCGATCTATCTCCGCGGCCGGGCGCAGCCAATCAAGGCAGTCGAGGTGGCATCATGAGCGAACGCGCCAACGCTTCGGTTATCCCCTTCAAGGTGGATGATGGGCCGGAAGAGGGGGATCTCGACCAGGTTTCCGTCCAGAATCCGGCACAGAACCCGGCCGAGCGCCTGCATATGGCGGAGGCCGTGCGCATGGCGGAGGCGATTGTCTTCGCCAGCGCCGAGCCGGTCAGCGAAAAGCAGCTTGCCGCGCGCCTTCCTGACGGCATCAACATCGCCCTTGCCATGGCCGAGTTGCAGCAGGTCTATGCGCGGCGCGGCGTCAATCTGGTGCGCGTCGGCGACGCCTGGGCGTTCCGCACCGCCGGCGATCTCGCCTTCCTGATGAGCCGCGACACGGTGCAGCAGCGCAAGCTGTCGCGGGCGGCGCTGGAAGTGCTGGCGATCATCGCCTACCACCAGCCGGTGACGCGCGCCGAGATCGAGGACATCCGCGGTGTCGAGACGTCAAAAGGCACGCTCGACACTCTGCTTGAGACGGAATGGGTGCGCATGCGCGGCCGCCGCAAAACACCCGGCCGTCCCGTCACCTACGGCACCACCGAAACCTTCCTCGACCATTTCGCGCTCGAGGAAATCCGCGATCTTCCCGGCATGGAGGAACTGAAGGGGGCCGGCCTGCTTTCGGGCCGCATGCCGTCGAACTTCTCCATTCCGCAGCCGCCGGCCGATCCCGATGCGCTGACCGAGGACGAGGATCCGCTGACCGACATCGACCTTGAGGAACTCGGCCTTTTGACGCCGCGCGTCACGGAAGATTGACCGCGAGCGTCTATCAAAAGCGGCTTTACGCCTTTACATGCGCCGTTTGGTAGCGGGCCGCTTTGCCGAAAATGCGTGACATCCGCCAGCCTTTCATAAACTCTGTCGCGGTTGTGTTTGAATCCCAACGCGAAAACGCATAGATCATCGCCAGGGAAAACATTCGAGAGAGATTTGCTATGGGTTCATTTTCGATTTGGCACTGGATGATCGTGCTGGTCATCGTGCTTCTGGTGTTCGGCCGCGGCAAGATCCCCGAGTTGATGGGCGACATGGCCAAGGGCATCAAGAGCTTCAAGAAGGGCATGGCCGACGACGACGTCGCCGAGGACAAGCGCACCGTCGAACACCGTGCCGATGAGACCGTTTCGGCCGTGAAGGAAAAGGCCAGCAAGAGCTGAGCCAAAAAGTTCTAGTCGGAACAGATTGCCATGTTTGAAGTCGGCTGGACCGAAATGCTGGTGATCGCGATCGTTATGATCGTGGTCGTCGGGCCGAAGGATTTGCCCAACATGCTGCGCACCTTTGGGCGCACGACGGCGAAGCTGCGTGCCATGGCCGCCGACTTCCAGAAACAGTTCAACGAGGCGCTGAAGGAAGCCGAACTCGACGACGTCAAGAAGTCGGTCGACGAGCTCAGGGGCCTCAGCCCCGTTGCCGAAATCAAAAAGCAGCTCAATCCGTTCGAGCAGGCGGCGGCCGATGTCCGCGCCGGTGTCGACGCGGCGATGAAGCCGAAGCCGGCCGCTGATCCGGCAACGCCCGCCGCTTCGACGCCACAGGCGGCCGAGCCGTTGAAGAATGGTGCGACGGAAATGCCCGGCGTCAGCGGGCCGGAAGCTGCGCCTTCAACGCCGATTTTCCCGGCGATGACCGATGAATCGGTGGTGGGGACATCCACGGAACCCGCCGTGGTGCCGAAGACATCCGCGGCCAGGAAAGCCGTCAAGACGGCGCCGGCAGCGAAAGCGCCGTCCAAGGCCGCGACTTCCGCGAAGGTGGTGACGGCAAAAGCCGCACCCGTGGTGAAGGCGAAAGCTGCGCTTGCGAAGCCCGCCGCCGCCAAGGCGACTGCTGCCAAGGCGACTGCTGCAAAGACCGTGGCGAAAGCCGAACCGAAGCCTGCCGCGGCGAAGAAGCCGGTGGCCAAAAAGACGGCTGGAGCCGCCAAGTGAGCGTTTCGGACAAGGAAAAGGACGAGATCGAGAAATCGTCCGCTCCACTGATGGAGCATCTGATCGAGCTGCGCCGGCGGCTGATCTGGTCGCTGGGCGGCTTCTTCGTCGCCTTCCTGGTTTGCTTCTTCTTCGCCAAGCGGCTGTTCAACCTTCTGGTCGTCCCTTTCAAATGGGCGACGAAGTGGGCGGGTCTCGATCCGCACAAAGTCGAGCTGATCTACACCGCGCCGCAGGAATTCTTTTTCACGCAGGTCAAGCTCGCCATGTTCGGCGGCATGGTCATCGCCTTTCCGCTGATCGCCACGCAGATTTACAAATTCATCGCGCCCGGCCTCTACAAGAACGAGCGCAACGCCTTCCTGCCGTTCCTGATCGCGTCGCCCATCCTGTTCCTGATGGGCGCTTCGCTGGTCTATTTCTTCTTCACACCGATGGTGATGTGGTTCTTCCTAGCCATGCAGCAGGCCGGCACCGACGACCAGGTGCAGATTTCGCTGCTGCCGAAAGTGTCGGAATATCTCAGCCTGATCATGACGCTGATCTTCTCCTTCGGCCTGGTGTTCCAACTGCCGGTGGTGACCAGCCTGATGACGCGCGTCGGCATGCTGTCGTCCAAGGGGCTGGCCGAGAAACGAAAATGGGCGATCGTCATTGCTTTCATCGTCGCGGCGGTGCTGACGCCGCCCGATCCGATGAGCCAGATCGGCCTGGCCCTTCCGACCATCCTGCTCTACGAGGTTTCCATCTGGGCCGCACGGTGGATCGAGCGCGACCAGGAAAAGCAGCGGGTTGCGCGCGAGAAGCAAGAGGCCGGGGAGACCGTGGCCGATAAAACGCCGGACGAGCCTCCAGCGCCGGCTGCTTCGTAAAACAACAGGCAGCGGCGGAAAGAGACCGTCGCTGCCCGGTCTATCTTGCATCAATCAAGGATGCGGTTTACGCCCTCTCGCATAGCTGAGGACGGATAAACCATGCTTGACATCAAATGGATTCGCGACAACCCGAAGGCCCTTGTCGAGGCGCTGGTGAAGCGCTCGTGGTCGGCCGGTGAGGCGCAGTCCACGGTCGACGGGCTGATCGCCAAAGATGAGGCGCGGCGCGAACACGTCACCGAACTGCAGACCAAGCAGGAGCGCCGCAACACCGCCTCGAAGGAGATCGGCAACGCCATGCGTTCGGGCGATGCCGCCCTTGCCGAAAGGCTGAAGACCGAAGTCGGCGAGATCAAGACCTTTATCCAAAACGGCGAGGCGCGCGAGCGCGAGCTCGACAAGGCGCTCAACGACGCGTTGGCAGTGCTGCCCAATGTGCCGCTCGACGACGTGCCGGTCGGCAAGGACGAGCACGACAATGTCGTCAAACACATTGTCGGCACGGTGCCGACGCGGCCGAACTGGGTGAAGGAGCATTTCGAGATCGGCGAAGCGCTCGGCATGATGGATTTCGAGCGGGCGGCAAAGCTGTCGGGCTCGCGCTTCACCGTGCTGAAGAGCGGCCTGGCGCGGATGGAACGCGCGATCGGCCAGTTCATGCTCGACCTGCACACGACCGAGCATGGCTATGAGGAAGTGATCCCGCCGCTGATGGTCCGCGACGAGGTGCTTTTCGGCACCAACCAGCTGCCGAAATTCGAGGAGGATCTGTTCTTTGTGCCGCACGGGGAGGGCAGGCTTGGCCTGATCCCGACCGCCGAAGTGCCGCTCACCAACCTGGTGCGCGAAGAAATCACCGCGCATGAAAAGCTGCCGCTGCGCTATACGGCGCTGACGCCGTGCTTCCGTTCGGAAGCAGGCTCGGCCGGGCGCGACACGCGCGGCATGCTGCGCCAGCACCAGTTCTACAAGGTCGAGCTGGTGTCGATCACTGATCAGGAATCCTCGCTCGCCGAGCATGAGCGGATGACGCAATGCGCCGAGGAAGTGCTGAAGCGGCTGGAATTGCCGTTCCGCACCATGGTGCTGTGCACCGGCGATATGGGCTTTGGTGCACGCAAGACCTATGACATCGAGGTCTGGCTGCCCGGCCAGAACGCCTATCGCGAAATCTCGTCCTGCTCTGTCTGCGGCGATTTCCAGGCGCGGCGCATGGATGCCCGCTACAAGGACAGGGATGGCAAGGGCAACCGCTTCGTCCATACGCTCAACGGGTCCGGCACCGCTGTCGGCCGCGCTCTCATAGCTGTCATTGAAAACTACCAGAATGAGGATGGCAGCGTAACCATTCCTGAAGTGCTGCGGCCTTACATGGGCGGTCTGGCAAAGATCGAAGCGAAATAATGCGCATTCTTCTGACCAATGATGACGGCATTCATGCCGAGGGGCTGGCGTCGCTCGAACGCGTCGCCCGCACACTGTCGGACGACGTCTGGGTGGTGGCGCCGGAGCAGGACCAGTCCGGCTATGCGCATTCGCTGTCGATCTCGGAGCCGCTGCGGTTGCGCAAGATCGGCGAGAAGCATTTTGCCGTGCGCGGCACGCCGACCGATTGCGTTATCATGGGGGTGAAGAAGATACTGCCTGGCGCGCCGGACCTGATCCTGTCCGGCATCAATTCCGGCGCCAACATCGCCGACGACGTCACCTATTCCGGCACCGTCGCCGGCGCCATGGAAGGCGCGCTGCTCGGCATCCGCTCGATCGCGCTCAGCCAGGGCTACTCCTATGTCGGCGAGGATCGCGTCGTCCCCTATGAGACCACCGAGGCGCTGGCGCCGGCACTGCTAAAGAAGCTGGTCGCGACGCCGCTGCCGGACGGCGTGCTGCTCAACGTCAATTTTCCGAACTGCCTTCCCGAAGAGGTCGCCGGTACGGTCGTCACCTCGCAAGGCAAGCTCGTGCACAGCCTGTGGGTCGATGAGCGCCGTGACGGGCGCGGCCTGCCTTACTATTGGCTGCGCTTCGGCCGCGAGCCGGTCGAAGGCAAGCAAGGCACCGACCTCTACGCGCTGCGCAACCGTCTGGTGTCGGTGACGCCGTTGCAGCTCGACCTCACCGCGCATGAGATCCGTGACCAGCTGAGCAAGGCGCTTGCATGAACCTGCCAATCGATGACCGCGAGGGATTTGCCGCTTTCCTGTTGCGCCTGCGTGGCAGGGGAACGGTTCCGAAGGCGCTGATCGCGGCTTTCGAGGCGACACCACGGCGCGGTTTCCTGGCGCCCCATTTCCACCAGATCGCCTGGTCGGACCGCATGCTGCCGATCGAATGCGGCGAGGCGATCGAAGGCGCCGACATGCAGGCGGCGGTGATCGCGGCCCTTGCCATCGAAGCGGGAAACCGCGTGCTCGAGATCGGCACCGGCTCCGGCTACACTTCGGCGGTGATGTCGCGGCTGGCGGCGCGCGTCGTGACCATCGATCGCTACAAGACGCTGGTCGAACAAGCCAGGCAACGTTTCGAGGCACTCGGTATCGGCAACGTCATCGTCCGCCAGACGGACGGCTCCGGCGGCTTGCCGGCCGAAGGACCGTTCGACCGCATCGTCGCCTGGGCGGCCTTCGACAGCCTGCCGCGATTCCTGCTCGACCAACTGTCCAGCGGCGGCATCGTCATCGCGCCGATCGGGCCGGAGGAGGGCGAGCAGGTGCTGGCCAAGCTGACCAAGGTCGGCAGCCGTTTCGAGCGCGAGGATATCGGCCTGGTGCGGCTGCAGCCGATCCTGCGCAGCGTCGCGGCGGTGATCTAGGCGCGTTGAGATTCAGGTGAGGCCGGCCTGCAAATGGCTGATACCTGCGCTTCCGGTGCTCACGTACTGAAGTACGCTCCGCTCCGGTTCTCGGTATCAACCATTTTCGACTCGGCCTGACCTGAATCTCAACGCGCCTCCGGCGCCCCAAAATGTTTTAAGAAAATTTTCGTCGGATTCTAATGGGTTAACCGCCCAGTAACATTAACGCGCTTTAATCCTGTCTCAGTTGGTGCAGCGTTTGTGCGGGTTAGTGCGATGCAACTCAGTGTTTTGAAGACAAACAGTCGCAATCTGGCGCGGGGCTGCGCTGTTCTCATGATTGCGGGGGCCGCCGCCGGGTGCAGTTCCCAGGCCTCGCGGTTCAACAGCGTCGACGATGTCTTCACTTCCTCGACAAACAATCAGCGCGCCATCATCAACAAGCAGGATGCCGCGCAGCCCTATCCGGGCGATGTCTCCGCCGCTCCGCTCGACGGCAGCCACACCCAGTCGGTCAGCCGCTCCAGCCTCGAGCCGGTTTCGAGTCGGCCGTTGCCGCCGCCCGTTTCAGCCCAGGCCGCGCCGGCACTCGCGCCTGCCGCCAATCCGGTGCGTGTCGCATCGGCGCCAGCCATGGTGCGCCCGGCGCCGCATGTCGACAGGGTGACAACCGGCACTGTCGAGCCGGCGGCCAAGCCGTTCAAGAATGCCCAGCCCGACGCGCCGAAGATGGCAGAAGCGGGCAGGCCGCACGCGACCGAGATCGTGGTCAGGGACGGTGAAACGATCAATGGCATCGCGCAGCACTACAAAGTGCCGGCCGACGTCATCATGAAGGTCAACGGGCTTAGCGCGACCAAGGGCCTGAAGACCGGGCAGAAGCTAGTCATCCCGGCCTATGCCTATTCGAGCAAGGCCGAACCGAAGGTCGCAGACGCAAAGCCGGCGAAGGATGGCAAGCACGATTTGCCGGCCACCGCGCCGGACAAGGTCGCCGTCCTGCCGCAGCAGCCGAAGCTCAAGGAAGGCAAGTCCGCCGCGCAGGTCGACGCTTCGGCCGCCGCGAGCCAGCCCAAGGAGCCCAAGCCCGCGCAGGTCGCCAAGGCAACTGGCGCCGCGGGCACCTATACGGTCCAGTCGGGTGACACGATGTCCTCGGTCGCCAGGAAGACCGGCGTCGGCGTCGTAGCGCTGAAGCAGGCCAACGGCATGAAGGACGGCTTGCTCAAGATCGGCCAGACCCTGAAGGTGCCGGCCGGCGGAACCGCGACGGTCGCCAGTGCCAAGCCGGCGAAAGTCGATCCGGTAACCACTGCAACCACGCAGCCTCCGGCGAAGACCACGCCGTCCGAAACGCTGGCGTCCTACACGCCGCCGAAGAAGGACGCGAAGGTCATCCAGCAGGCCGAGGACGACGACGCGGTCGCGCCGGATGCCACGGGGATCGGCAAGATGCGCTGGCCGGTGCGCGGCCGGGTGATCTCCGGTTTCGGATCCGGCAAGGACGGTGTCGACATCGCCGTGCCGACGGGCACGCCGGTCAAAGCGGCCGAGAACGGCGTCGTCATCTATGCCGGCGACGGGCTCAAGGAATTCGGCAACACGGTGCTGGTGCGCCACGAGAACGGCCTGGTCACCGTCTATGGCCATGCCAGCTCGATCGAGGTGCAGCGCGGCCAGAAGGTCAAGCGCGGCCAGGAAATCGCGCTCTCGGGCATGAGCGGCACGACGGACTCGCCGAAGCTGCACTTCGAAGTGCGCAAGAACTCGGCGCCGGTCGATCCCTCGGGTTATCTCGAATAGAATAAAAAAAGCGATTTGCGGGCCGTCTGACCTCCAGTCCAGCCCGCCGGCTCAGCCCGTTCCGCAAGGAGCGGGCTTTTTCAGTTTTGTCCAAAAGCCCGCTCGCAGGGCTCACATATGATCACGGAGCGTGTCGGCGATCATCTCCTCAAGGCTGCTGGCCTTCACGCCCAGAAGCGCCTCGGTGTCGGAGGAATCAACCAGCAGGGGGCTCTGGAAGAGGTAGCTCATCTCGATGAGCTCATGCATGCCCAAGGCTTCCATCTCGGCGACGGAATAGGAACGTATCTCTGAAACCTCTCGTGCCACCATCGCGGCGGTTTTCCAGATGAGCTGCCGGGGCGAGGCGTGTTGCGAGGGAACGTGAAACGCCCGTCCCCATTCACCCGTGTAACGGGCTGCCGCGACCAGTGTGCTCGCGACGTCCTTGGTGAAGGTCCAGGCATGAGTTGCGTCGAGGTCTCCAATGAAGGCGGTGGGCTTGCCCTCGATGATGGAGGGCAGCGCAACCAGTGAGAAATAGCTGATCGCGCCATGTCCGAGATAATCGCTGGAGCGTATTTCGATCGCCGGTACATCGGCACGGACCGCCCGCTGCCACATGATCGTCCTGGCGGTTCCCTTCTTCGAAGTCGGGTCCAGCGACAGGTCGGAGCGAAGCGGGCTGTCGGCATTTTCCCCATAACCATAGAGGTTTCCGAGGACAATGAGCTTGGCGCCGACCGCTTCGGCCGCGCGCACGGTGCCGTCAATGATGGGGAAAAAGTCGGTCGGCCAGCGATGATATGTGGCCATGGCACACATGAAGATCGCATCGGCGCCTTGGCAGATACGCGACAGTTCCGAGGCATCCGTGGCGTCGGCCTGTATGGCTCGCACGTTCCGCAACGCGTTTGAACCGACGCTTCGGCTTGTGAGAACGACCTCATGTCCTTCTTCGCTGAGAAGGCGAGCGGTCTCGCGACCAACCGGGCCTGCACCGACAACAACATAGAAATTCATGGCAACCTCTCTTCCAAGTTTGATGGAGAGCTACAGGTTCGCGGCATTGAAAATCGCGCGGGAATTGCCAAATCTTGAACAGGTTTCGCCATGAATCGAGAGAGCATGCGCCCGCAATTCGCTCCGGCCCGATCTCCGTCAGACGTGACAATGGTTTCCCGGCATATCGAGGCGGGCGTCCATCGTCTGTCGCGGGCGCCACACCATCGCATCATGGTGCATGCAAGCGCCGCGACGCGGTCCTACTGCGATCAGGTTGGGCGATATTTCGTCAGGCGCGCCGGCGATATCGACCTGGTGCCGGCTGGCGAGGAGGGCGGTTTCGAGGCTGAAACCCCGTTCGACACGATCGAGATTGGCTTGCTGCCAGCCTTGATGGAAAGGGTAGCGGCGGAACTTGGCGGCAGGGCGCTGGTAACGCGGCTCGACACGCGCCATTTGCTACGTGACCAGCGCATCGAGCATCTTGCTCGAGCACTCCGGAGTGATTTCGATGCAGGCGCGCCGAGTGGCTCACTGTTTGCCGACAGCGTTGGCGCCGCGCTCGCGGTGAGGCTGCTTGGCCTCGATGGTTCAGACATCGATCGAACGAACCGGTTGTCGGATACCCAGCTCAAGCGTGTCCTGGACCACATTGAGGCCGCTCTCCATGAGCCGCTTTCGATCCATCGACTAGCCCGGGTTGCCGGCGCGAGCAGCTCGCATTTGCGGACATGGTTCAAGGTGGCGACGGGTGTCACCCTGCATCGCTACGTGTTGCGTCGTCGCGTCGAACGCGCGCGCGTTCTGTTGCAGCAGGGCGATCTCAGCACCAGCGAGGTTGCGGAATTGACGGGCTTCGCACACCAGTCGCATCTGGCGCACTGGATCCGCCGCGAGATCGGCCAAACGCCGCGTGATTTGCGACGGGGGCGGCCGCCCAAATGACATCCCGCAATTCGCTTTAGCGACGCTTCAATCCTTCAGCGGCTTGCCAAGCCGGCCGGCCAGGTCCTGGGTGAACTGCCAGGCGACGCGGCCCGAACGGCTGCCGCGTGTCGTCGCCCATTCCAGCGCCTCGGCGCGCAGCTGCTCGGGGTCGATGTCGAGGCCGTGATGGCTGGCATAGCCGTTGATCATCTCGAGATATTCGTCCTGCGAACATTTGTGGAAGCCGAGCCAAAGTCCGAAACGATCGGACAGCGACACCTTTTCCTCGACCGCTTCGGACGGGTTGATGGCGGTCGAGCGCTCATTGTCGATCATGTCGCGTGGCAACAGATGGCGGCGGTTCGAGGTGGCGTAGAAGATGACGTTGGCCGGGCGGCCTTCGACGCCCCCTTCAAGTGCCGCCTTCAGCGACTTGTACGAGGTGTCGTCATGATCAAAGGACAGATCGTCGCAAAACAGGATGACGCGGAAAGGCGCCGCCTTCAGCAAACCCATCAGTTTCGGCAGCGTGTCGATGTCCTCGCGGTGGATCTCGATCAGCTTCAGCGGCAGATCGGATTTGGCCTTGGCATTGATCTCGGCATGCACGGCCTTGACCAGCGACGATTTGCCCATGCCGCGCGCGCCCCACAACAGCACGTTGTTGGCCGGGTGGCCGGCGGCAAAGCGCTCGGTGTTGTCGACAAGGATGTCGCGGACGCGGTCGACGCCGCGGATCAGGCCGATGTCGACGCGGTTGACCTTGCGCACCGGTTCCAGATAGCCGGGATCGGCTTGCCAGACGAAGCAGTCGGCCTCGCCGAGGTCGGTTTGAGGCACCGGCGGCGGGGCGAGGCGGCCGACAGCCTCGATCAGGCGGTCGAGTTTCTTGTTGAGGGCGTCGATGCTGCTATCGGTCATTTCAGGTCTTTTTTGGTTCGTTTTCTTGGGCGGGCAGGTGGGGGCGTTCGATTCCGTCGGGTTCGAAACCGGTTCCAACCGTTTGTTCGAGCGTGATCTTTTCGGAAAACCGGCTCGCGCTTTTCGCGGTCATGCTCTAACACGGCTCAACAAGCCGGAAAAGCAGCCGATTTGGCTGGCCGCGCAGTTGCATTGACAACTTTACCGACTATATTCCGGCCAAATTTCAAGGGGCCGCCAAACTCCGCAGGACGGTTGGCGGCTGTTTTTAAAATTCAGGAGTACTCTCGATGTTCGTGACACCGGCATACGCCCAAGGCATCGGCGGCGCCTCTCCCGATATGCTCATCAGCATTTTGCCGTTTGTCCTGATTTTCGTGATCATGTATTTTCTGATCATCCGCCCGCAGCGCACGCAGCTGAAGAAGCGCGGCGAGATGCTGGCGGCGGTCCGTCGCGGCGACACGGTCGTCACCGGCGGCGGTTTCGTCGGCAAGGTGACGAAGGTGATCGACGATAACGAGCTCGAGATCGACCTCGGCGGTGGCACCAAGGTGACGGCGCTGCGCTCGACGATCGCCGACGTGCGCGTCAAGGGCGAACCGGTGGCCAACCAGAACGCCAAGAAATAATCCAATTCCAGGCGGAGCGATCCGCGGACACGCTCTGACGGACGACGCCATATGCTGTATTTTTCGCGCTTCAAGATGATCCTGATCTGGGTGGCCGTGGCCATCACAGTGATCCTCGCCGCGCCCAATCTGTTCCCCACCAGCACGCTGGCTCAGCTGCCGAGCTGGGTGCCGAAACGGCAGATGACGCTCGGCCTCGATTTGCAGGGCGGTTCGCACATCCTGCTCGAGATGAACCAGAACGATCTGATCAAGGATCGGCTGGAGACGACACGTGACGAAATCCGCACGCTGCTGCGCGACGCCAAGATCGGCTATACCGGCCTTGCCGGCACCGGGCGGACCTTGCAGGTCCGCATCACGGATCCAGCCCAACTCGACGCCGCAAAGACGGCGTTGAAGACCTTGACCGATCCTGTCGCCGCCGGCCTGTTCAGCGGCGGCTCCATCCAGGAAATGTCGCTGGACGATTCCGAACCGGGCCTGCTCAAGTTCACCGTTACCGACGCCGGTATCAAATACCGCACATCGACCGCATTGGCGCAGTCGATCGAAGTGGTCGAGCGCCGCGTCAACGAGCTCGGCACCACCGAGCCTATTGTGCAGCGGCAAGGCGACGACCGCATCCTTGTCCAGGTTCCGGGCCTGCAGGATCCGCAGCGGCTGAAGGAAATCCTCGGCCAGACCGCAAAGCTGACCTTCCAGATGGTCGATCAGTCGATGCCGGTGCAGGACGCGCTCAAGGGGCGCCCGCCCGCGGGTTCGTCGGTGCTCTATTCCCAGGACGATCCGCCGGTTCCGTATCTGATTGAAAACCGCGTCATCGTTTCGGGCGAAAACCTCGTCGACGCGCAGGCGACGTACAATTCGCAGAACAACGAGCCGGTGGTTTCATTCCGCTTCGATTCGAAGGGCGCCGCCCGCTTCGGCCAGGCGACCTCGCAGAATGTCGGGAAGCTATTCGCCATCATCCTCGACAACCAGGTGATCTCGGCGCCGCAGATCCGTGAACCGATCCTCGGCGGCACCGGCCAGATATCAGGCAATTTCACCGCCCAGAGCGCCAACGATCTCGCCGTGCTTTTGCGTGCCGGTGCGCTGCCTGCGACATTGACGGTCATCGAGGAGCGCACGGTCGGTCCGGGCCTTGGCCAGGATTCGATCCATGCCGGCAAGGTGGCGGGCATCATCGGTTCGATCCTCGTCGTTGCCTTCATGTTCGTCGCCTACGGCTTCCTCGGTTTCCTCGCCAACATCGCGCTGGCGGTGCACGTGGCGATGATTGTCGGACTGTTGTCGCTGCTTGGGGCGACGCTGACCTTGCCTGGTATTGCCGGTATCGTGCTGACCATCGGCATGGCGGTCGATTCCAACGTGTTGATCTACGAACGTATCCGTGAGGAACGACGTGCCGGCCGCTCTGTGATCCAGGCGATCGACACCGGCTTCTCGAAGGCGCTGGCGACCATCGTCGATTCCAACGTCACGTCGCTGATCGCTACCGTGGTGCTGTTCTATCTCGGCACCGGCCCGGTCAAGGGCTTTGCCATCACCTACGCGATCGGCATCCTGACCACGGTCTTCACCGCTTTCACCTTCACGCGCCTGCTGGTGTCGATCTGGCTGCGTCGCGCCCGTCCGAAGGAATTGCCGAAGGCTCCGGTGACCTTCATTCCACCGGGTACCAAGATCCCCTTCATGGGCATTCGCCGCTGGACGTTCGCGCTGTCGAGCTTCCTGTCGGTGCTGTCCGTGGTGCTGTTCATGACCGTGGACATCAATTACGGCATCGACTTCAAGGGCGGCTCGATGATCGAGGTGAAGGCCAAGAGCGGCGATGCCAATATCGGCGATATCCGCAGCCGATTGATGGAGCTCAACATCGGCGAGGTGCAGGTGCAGCAGTTCGGTGCGCCGAATGACGTGCTGATCCGCGTCGGCACGCAGGATGGCGGCGAGAATGCCGAGCAGACGGTCATCGACAAGGTGCGCGGCGAACTGCAGGACCAGTATGATTTCCGCCGCGTCGAAGTGGTGGGACCAACGGTTTCCGGCGAACTGGCCAAGCAAGGTACCATCGCCATGCTGGTCGCCCTGATCGGAATCCTGGTCTATGTCTGGTTCCGCTTCGAATGGCAGTTCGCGGTCGGCGCCATTGTTGCGACCGTGCACGACGTGGTCATGACGCTCGGCTTCTTCGTTATCACCGGGCTGGAGTTCAACCAATCGTCGCTGGCGGCGATCCTGACCATCATCGGCTATTCGCTGAACGATACGATCGTGGTCTATGACCGCGTCCGCGAGGATCTGCGAAAATACAAGCGAATGCCGCTGCCGCAGCTGTTGAACAACGCCATCAACGAGACGCTGTCGCGAACGACGCTCACCTCGGTGACGACGATCCTGGCGCTGTTGGCTCTGGTGCTGTTCGGTGGCGAAGTCATCCGCTCCTTCACCATGGCGATGCTGTTCGGCGTCGTCTTCGGCACCTATTCGTCGATCTTCATCGCCGCACCACTGCTGATCCTGTTCAAGCTGCGGCCGCAGGCTTCGGCCGATGAGGAGAAGCCGGTCAGCGGCGGCAAGGCGGTCGCGACCTGACGCGCGACCCCGAAGGGATGACAGAGTGATGACCGGCAAAGGCATCGTCATCCGCGAGGCGCATTTCCCCGGCCGCGCGCCGATCGAGGCCTACGGCAATGGCGGGTTCCGCTTTGCCGACATGTCGCATCGTGGCTCACTGCTGTGCCTGCCTACAGGGATCCATGGCTGGGAGCCGGAAAATCCGTTGGCATTGACGGTAGCGGATTTCGACAGACTACTGGCCGAGGCCGACAAGGTCGAGATCCTGCTGGTCGGCATGGGCAGGGATCTCCGGCCATTGCCGTCGGCACTGCGGGCGGCGCTGAAAGAAGCTGGCATTGCGTCCGACCCGATGTCGACCGGGGCTGCGGTGCGGACCTACAATGTCCTTCTGGCGGAAGACCGCGCCGTGGCTGCCGCGCTCATCGCCGTCGATTGATATGTCGCAGAATACAGAAATCGTCATGGATTCGGTGCGCGCGGCCGACCATGACCGGTATCTGACGGCGCTCTACGCGCCAGCCGACAAGCGCGATGCGCTGTTTTCGCTTTATGCTTTCAATGCCGAAATCGCCGGCATCCGCGACCGCATCCACGAGCCGTTGCCGGGCGAGGTGCGGCTGCAATGGTGGCGTGACCTCATCGCCGCCGACAATGACGGCGCAGGCATCGGCCATCCCGTCGCCGACGCATTGAAGGCGACAATTTCCGCCCATGGCCTGCCCAAGCTCGCCTTCGACAACATGCTCGAAGCGCGCATCTTCGATCTCTACGACGATCCGATGCCGTCGCGCACCGATCTCGAAGGCTATTGCGGTGAGACTGCGGCTGCGCTGATCCAGCTTGCGGCGATGATGCTCGATCCCGTCGAGGCGTCCCGCTTCGCTGAACTGGCTGGCAGGGCGGGCTGTGCGCAGGCGATGACCGGCCTCCTGCGTCTGTTGCCGCTGCACCGCAAGCGCGGGCAGTGTTTTGTCCCGGCCGACATCCTGGCGGCGGCGGGATCTTCGCCGGAAGAATTCGTTGCCGGCGCTGGCGGGCCTGGGGCGCAGCGCGCGGTGGCGGCGATGATTGCGCTGGCGCGCGAACACCTTTCTGCTTTCGAGCGGGGCGCTACCGGGCTGCCGGCGTCGTTGCGCCCTGCATTCCTGCCGCTGGCGCTGTCGCGCGCCTATCTCGACAAGATGGAAGGCTCGCGCCATTCACCGCTCGACGGCGTCGTGCGGTTATCCGCCGTGCGTCGGCATTGGCTGCTGTTGCGGCGCGCGGGCAAGGGCTGGCCGGCACTTTGACGTAAACGTCAATCGTGTTAAGGATTCGGCCGCGCCGAGAACTGTCGCCGAAGACGACAGGCCGGCCCGGAGGAAATCCATGAGCCTGCCCGTTCTGGTCGCGATCGTCGCCCTTGGCATTGCGCTGTCGGTTGCAGCCGTGCATTTCACCGGCGGCAGCAAGACGGCAACGCTGACCGGTGCGGATCAGGCGTTGATCCGTTTCGCGGAGGATTACCCTGACGAGATAGCTGCGACAGTCCGTCTGACGGCGGATGCCAAAACAGCATTTCTGGATCTTCGACGAGGGCGCATCGGCATCGTCCACAGCATCGGCGACTGCTTTTTGACCCGCATCGTCACGGCTGGCGACACAAGGGTGTCCAGCGCTGACGAGGCCAACACGATTCTGATGCGGCTGACGGACTTCACCTGGAAGGGCGGCCGCTTCCGCTTTGCCGATGCCAGCGATGCGCAGGCTTTGCTGAAGGCTGTTGAACCACGCCATTCAGATGCCGCCAGGGAGGCCGCGTGATGGACAGTTATGATTTTCCGCAGGTCACCCAGCTGGCCATTCCGTTCTTCGTCGCCGCCATCCTGATCGAGCTCGGGCTGGTGCGCACAGGCCGCGCCAAAGGCTCATTCGAGACGCGCGACACTCTGACCAGCCTGATGATGGGCACCGGCAATGTCGTCGCCGGGCTGCTGCTTGGAGTCGTCTCCTATTGGGCGCTGTTGTGGCTGTGGCAGTTCCGCGTCTTCAATCTCGGCCTGTCGGTCTGGGTGTTCCTGGCCGCCTTCCTGCTCGATGATCTGCGTTACTATGTCTACCACCGCATCGCGCACCGGGTGCGCTGGGTGTGGGCCGAGCACGTCAACCATCACTCGAGCCAGCACTACAATCTGTCGACGGCGCTCCGGCAGAGTTGGACCGGGCTGTTCACCTTCATGTTCGTGTTGCAGGCGCCGCTTGTGCTGCTCGGCTTCCACCCGGCGGTGATTGCTTTCACCTTCGGCTTCAACCTGGTCTGGCAGTTCTGGATCCACACCGAGACCATCGGCAAGATGTGGGGCTGGTTCGAATTCGTCTTCAACACGCCATCCCACCACCGCGTCCACCACGCCACCAATCCGCGCTATCTCGATGCTAATTATGCCGGCACGCTGATCGTCTGGGACCGCATGTTCGGCACCTTCGTTGAGGAGTTGGAGGAGGACCGGCCGCGCTATGGCATCGTCAAGAATCTCGGCACCTTCAACCCGCTGAAAGTGGCCTTCCACGAGTGGATCGGCATGTTCAGGGATGCTTTCGCGCCGGGTCTTTCACTCAGCGATCGCCTGAATTACCTGATCAAGCCGCCCGGCTGGAGCCATGACGGCTCGCGCGAGACGTCGGAGAGCCTGAAGGCCGCCTATGTCAGGCGAAATCCGGGTGAGGCGGGGAAGCCGGGGCTGCCGATGGCGGGTGCCGAGCCGGCGGAATAGGTGTACTTTATTCCGCCGCTTCGGCGGCTTCCGCCTGAGCCGGCAGCCCCAGCCATCGCCGGCAATCGGCTTGGGCGCGCGATGTGATGGCATGCCGTTTTGCGACCGTCTTGTCCTTGCCGCGCAGGCGTTTACCTTCGATCTTCACGGCCTCCACCGGCGGGAACAGGCCAAAATTGACGTTCATCGGCTGGAAGGAGCGCTTGCCCGGCTCATCGTCGGAAACGATATGGCCGCCGGTGATGTGATTGAGCAGGGCGCCGAAGGCTGTGGTGAGCGGCGGCAGCGAGGGTGCCTGGCCGAGCCTCTCGGCGGCGGCGAAGCGCCCGGCGAGCAGGCCGATGGCAGCGCTTTCGACATAGCCCTCGCAACCGGTGATCTGGCCGGCAAAGCGCAGGCCGGGGCGCGACTTCAGCTGCAGCGATGCGTCGAGCAAGGTCGGCGAATTGATGTAGGTGTTGCGGTGCAGGCCGCCGAGGCGAGCAAAGTCCGCATTTTCGAGCCCTGGGATCGTGCGGAAGACGCGCACCTGCTCGGCATGCTTCAGCTTGGTCTGGAAGCCGACCATGTTGTAGAGCGTGCCCAGCGCATTGTCCTGCCTCAGCTGGACGACCGCATAGGCCTTTACCGTCGGGTTGTGCGCATTGGTCAGGCCCATTGGCTTCATCGGCCCGTAGCGCAGTGTCTCGACGCCGCGTTCGGCCATGATCTCGATCGGCAGGCAGCCGTCGAAATAGGGCGTGCCTTCCCATTGCTTGAATTCGGTTTTCTGGCCGTCGACCAGCGCCTGCACGAAGGCAAGGTACTGGTCCTTGTCCATCGGACAGTTGATGTAGTCCTTGCCGGTGCCGCCCGGTCCGACCTTGTCGTAGCGCGACTGGAACCAGCAGGTGTCCATGTCGATCGTGTCGAAATGGATGATCGGCGCGATGGCGTCGAAGAAGGCCAGCGCATCGGCGCCGGTCGCTTCCGCGATCGACTGAGCAAGCGAAGGCGCGGTCAGCGGCCCTGTGGCGATGATAGCCTGGTCCCAGTCGGCCGGCGGCAGGCCGGGCACTTCCTCACGTTGGATGGTGATCAGCGGGTGCGCTTCGAGCCTTTTCGTCACGGCTTCTGAAAAACCATCGCGGTCGACGGCGAGTGCCCCGCCCGCCGGCACTTGGTTGGCGTCGCCGGCGCTCATGATCAAGGAGCCGGCCAGCCGCATTTCGGCGTGCAGCAGACCAACGGCGTTGTTCTCGGCATCGTCGGAGCGGAAGGAATTGGAACAGACGAGCTCGGCCAGGCCATCGGTCTTGTGCGCGTCGGTGCCGCGAACCGGGCGCATTTCATGCAGCACGACGGGAATGCCGGCTTGCGCTGCCTGCCATGCGGCTTCTGAACCGGCGAGACCGCCGCCGATGACGTGGATAGGGTTTTTGCTCATGAGCGCCGGAATAATCGCTTGCCGCCGCGATTGCAATTGTCGTGCTTGGTGTGGGGCAAACGCAGAGGGCGAAACCAGCCGCTGAAAACAACAACACCCGCCGGGGGAGGAGGTCCGGCGGGTGTCGTTTTGGGGGTCGATCCTCGGGAGGAGGTGAAGATCGACCGTATTCGTCATCGCCGGGGAGGAGGTCGGCTTTGACGAAATCTCTTTCGCGTTTTGAAAAGGGGCGAAACCCTTTGGAGCAAAATTCATTTTGCCCCGGAGAAACAGCGCCCGCCGCGGGAGGAGGTGCGGCGGGCGCCGTTTGGTTGGCCAACCCTCGGGAGGAGGTGAAGGTCGGGCCTATTCGTCATCGCCGGGGAGGAGGTCGGCTTTGACGAAATCTCTTTCGCATTTTGAAAAGGGGCGAAACCCTTTGGAGCAAAATGAATTTTGCTCCGGGGAAACAGCGCCCGCCGCGGGAGGAGGTGCGGCGGGCGCCGTTTTGGTGGTCAACCCTCGGGAGGAGGATAAGGGCTGACCGTTCGCTGGAAGTCGGGGAGGAGGTCGACCCCAGCGAAATTCCGTTAGATCGCCCGGCGGGCGATGATCTTGATTTCGTCGCGGACGATACCGAGATCATGCAGCTGGCGGTTCGAAAGGCGACCCAGCTCGGTAACCGTATCGCGATAAACGCGCCAGTTACGATAGTTGCGGATCAGGTTCATTGTCGTTCTCTCTTCAGAAACTTGTTCGGACCATTTGCGGTCCGAAGGATTAGACCGCCTTGCGAGCGACGTAAGGAATGTCGCTGCGGCTGATGCCGAGGTCGGTCAGTTCACGGTTGCTCAGGCGGCTCAGCTCGGACACGGTGTCCCTGTAGCGGCGCCAGTTGCGGTAGTTGCGGATCAGGTTCATGGTAGTTCTCGTTTCGTCTTTTCTTGCGGATCATTCCGTTTGTGTACGAACCATAAATAGGCGGGGTCATATCGATTTAAAAGCGCTATGGCTGCATGGCAGCAATGCAAATTGTGCAATGCAACATTAACGCGCCTTCACGGACCTGACACAAAGAAGCCAGAATCAGAAAGTGCCGTGACGTCAACGGTTTGGCTGGTTCGGCTGAAAAAACGACCTAGCGGGGGAGGCAGGACATGGCGGGCTACTCGACACGGGTCAGGTCCGATATTGCGCGGTGGCTCCAGGCAGGCCTGATCGACGCTGCGACAGCCGATTCCCTGACGCGTGACGTCGACGCCAACGCGCGCAAATCACTGAGCTTCGGCTCGATCCTGGCGATGATGGCTGCGCTGCTGTTTGGTGCGGCCATCCTGATCTTCGTCGCCGCCAACTGGGACGCCATCCCGCGGCTGGCGCGGGTGGCAGCGCTGTTTGCCATCATCCTTGGCGGCTATGTCGGCGGCGCGGTGCTGAAGACGCGCGACCATGCGGCGATCGGCGAGGCCTTATGGATCGTGGCGGCTGCTGCCTTCGGTGGTTCGATCGCGCTGATCGGCCAGATGTATCATCTGTCCGGCGACGAAGCTTCCGCCCTGATCACCTGGGGCGCCGGTACGGCGCTGGCGGCGGTCGCGCTACGGTCGAACCCGCTGACCGTCGCTTCGGTCGGCATCGCCGATGCGTGGCTGTTCCTCAAAGGGTTCGATTATTACAACCGTAGCGACTTTCCGCATGCCTTCGTCGTCATGGCGGTCGTGCTGTTTGCCATCTCGTTCTGGACCCGCAGCCAGCCGGCGCGGCATCTGATCATCCTGTCGCTGCTCTTCTATCTCGTGCTGTTGGCCGGCAATCACGCGACGCTGCCGGTGGCGATCCCCCTGGTCATTGCCTCTGTCGTGCTCTTCGCGGCTGGCGTCTTCGCACCGGAGCCGGTCGACAAGATCGTGCAGCTTGGCGGCCGCTTGCCGCTGCACGCGCTGCTCGGCTTCCTCACTGGCCTCGCCATCATCCAGTTCGAACTGGCCGACGAAAGCACCTACAACAGCGGTTTCACCATCGCCTCGGTCGTCGCGCTGGCCGGCATCGTCGCCGCTATCGTGCTGGCAGGACGGGAGAGCCGAGGCCTGCGCTGGCTTGCCTATCTCGGCTTCGCCGTCGAACTTGCCATGATCTATGTCGTGACCTTGCAATCGATGCTCGACACGGCCGGCTTCTTCCTTGCCGCCGCGGTGCTGCTCGGCATCCTGGCCATCGTCATCATCCGCGTCGAAAAACGCATGAAGGGTCCGGCAACGGGGGGAGCCACGGCATGATGACCGGAAAGCGGCTTGTAATCTCGGCGCTGGTGTTGGCGCTCGTCCAGATGGGCTTCCTGAGCTGGATCATCGCCGGCCGGGCGGCGATCCTGCGCCACGGCAAGGAAGTGCTGTTGAAGATCGAACCCGTCGATCCGCGCGACCTGCTGCGCGGCGACTATATCATCCTTGGCTACGACATCTCGCGCATACCAGTGAAAATGATCGCCAACAGTCCCGCCGGCAAACTCTCCAGCGACGACACCTCGATCGTGGTCCGCCTGAAGAAAGGTGCTGACGGCTATTGGACACCAACCACTGCTTGGTTCGGCAAGGCGCCGACGCCGGCCGCCGCCGACGAGGCCGACATATCAGGCCATGTCGCCGAAGGCTGGGACCTTCGCAGCGAGGGAGCGTCGATCGCACCGGACTACGGCATCGAACGTTTCTATCTGCCGGAAGGCGAGGGCATGGCGATCCAGAACGACATGCGGGTGCGCCCGTTCGGGATAAGGCTGGCGCTCGCCAGCGACGGCACCGCGCAGATCAAGGCACTGGTCGACGGCGACAAAACGCTGTTCGAGGAGCCGCTTTATTAGTCATGCTGCATTGGGGGTTGGCGGGGTGGCCTGCCACCCGAAGCTCGAAGAGCGAAGAGTGGTGCGGGTAGAGGGACTCGAACCCCCACGATCTCTCGCCAGAACCTAAATCTGGTGCGTCTACCAGTTCCGCCATACCCGCGTGGTCCGGCAATCCCATGTAGCCATCATTCTGTCAATGTCAGGTTCAAGATGTTGGGTCAGGTCCAAAATGTCGGTGAGGGCCAGAATGTCGGGCCAAGGCCGAAATGTTGGTTATTCGCCTAAACGCGAAGACTGTTGAAAATTAGCCTCGCCTGTGACAAAAGGCGTGTCAAATGTGACGGGACGCGACGATCCGCTTCTACAGAATGTGATAAGAAGTAGGAAAAACAAGAACTTATTCACATTTTGGAACGCAGTTTGGGAGAGTTTGAGCCGTAATTTCGGTCAAATCGCCAGGTTCCGTACCAAAAGCCATTCCCGGCAAGATTATACCGGCAGGCTGTAAACGGCAGAGGCCGTGGCAGTCTCATTGGTGAAAACAAAGGTTTTACGATGCAGGTCACCGAAACGCTCAACTCCGGTCTCAAGCGCGAGATCAAGATCACCGTGCCGGCGGGTGACATGGAAGCCAAGCTGATGGCGCGGCTGTCGGACGCCCGCAATAAGGTTCGCATCAACGGCTTCCGGCCGGGCAAGGTGCCGGTGCAGCACCTGCGCAAGGTCTATGGCAAGTCGTTCATGGCCGAAGTGGTCAACGAGATCCTCAACGATTCGACCCGTTCGATCATCACGGGCCGCGGCGAAAAGGCCGCCATGCAGCCCGAAGTCATCATGACCGAGGACGAGAAGGAAGCCGAGAAGATCCTGGCCGGCGGCACCGATTTCGAGTTCCGCCTCAACTACGAGATCATTCCGGCGATCGAGATCAAGGATTTCTCCGATATCAAGGTGACGCGTCAGGTGTTCGACGTGCCGGACACCGAGATCGACGACCAGGTCAAGCGCGTTGCCGAATCGGCACGCAGCTACGAGCCGAAGACCGGCAAGGCGGCTGAAGGCGACCGCGTCAGCATCGACTATGTCGGCAAGATCGACGGCGAGGCCTTTGCCGGCGGCGCCGGCACCGACCAACCGCTGGTGCTGGGCTCCAAGGAGTTCATTCCAGGCTTCGAGGACCAGTTGGTCGGCGCCAAGGCTGGCGACGAAAAGCAGGTCACCGTGACCTTCCCGGAAAACTACCAGGCTGCTCATCTGGCCGGCAAGGAAGCCACCTTCGACGTCACCGTCAAGGAAGTGTCAAAGCCCGGCGAACTGGAAATCAACGACGAGACCGCCAAGAACCTTGGCCTGGAGTCGTTGGAGCGCCTGCGTGAGATCGTGCGCGGCCAGATCGAGAACCAGTTCGGCTCGATGACGCGCCAGAAGGTCAAGCGCCAGTTGCTCGACCAGCTCGACGCGGCCTATTCGTTCGAGGCGCCGTCGAAGCTCATCGAGGCCGAGTTCAACAACATCTGGGCGCAGGTCAACCGCGATCTGGAAGCCGCCGGCCGCACCTTCGCCGACGAAGAGACGACCGAAGAAGAAGCCCGCGCCGAATATCTGCGTCTTGCCGAACGCCGCGTGCGCCTCGGCCTGGTGCTGGCCGAGATCGGCGAGAAGGCCGGTGTCACCGTATCGGACGAGGAGTTGCAGCGCGGCCTGTTCGAGCAGGTTCGCCGCTTCCCGGCCAACCAGCAGCAGGAAGCCTTCGAGTTCTACCGCAACAACCCCGAGGCGCTGAATGCGCTGCGCGCGCCGATGTTCGAGGAGAAGGTCGTCGATCATCTGCTCGGACAGATCTCGGTCACCGACGTCAAGGTCAGCAAGGAAGAGCTGATGGCCGACGACGAGGAAGCGGAAACCACGACCAAGGCGAAGCCGGCGAAGAAGGCCGCGGCCAAGAAGGCTGAAGCCAAGGCGAGCGAGGACGAGGCGGAAGAGCCGAAGAAGAAGGCCGCGCCGAAGAAGAAGGCCGCCAAGGACGCCGAATAAGTTTCCCGCACTTGATGGAATCGACGAAGGCCGCCCTCGAGGCGGCCTTTTTCGTTGCGAAACTGCAACAGCCGATTCGCTTCGCGGGAGGCGGCCCTTGGTTATACCAAGCGCTAATCACTATCTGCGCTGTTGCTGCAAACCGTGTGGTTCCTGGAGGGGGCGTTGAGCCTATTCTTCGAAACGGGGCGTACTGTCGCCCTGGCGCTCGTTCTGGCCTTCGCCTGTGACCTTGCCCAAGCCGCCGCGCTTGCCGGCGACTGGCGCTTCGGCACGGACGACGGTGGCCTTGTCACCGCTTCGCTTCATGGCACCAACAAGCTGATCACGGGCGGCGGCGCCCTGAGCTACAGCCCGGTGCTGACCATTGCCTGCCGGGCAGACGGCGAACCGCGCTGGACCGAATGGCTGCAATTGAATGACGGGGTTTCGGCCAGCCGCAAGATCACCATGTCGGTCACCGTCGACGGCGGCGGCAAGTTCGACGAGAGTTGGTCGGTCGGGGCGCGCGGCCGAATGCTGATGCGCGACGGAGCTGACGGCATCAAGCGCCTTGTTCCCGCAAGCCGGCTGTCGCTTTCCTGGCGGTTCGGATTGTTGTCAGGCCGCGGCCAGGCGGATTTCGACCTCGCGGGACTTGAAGAGGCAGTCGAGCAGATCGCCGGGACCTGCCATACCGATCCACCGTGACCGGATCTCGGGTGGTCTAGTCGGAAAATGATCCCCGAAACCGTCTTCCAGAAAAGACTTCGAGCGCTTGCGGCTTTTCACCGCTGACGATCCAGTCAGTCAGGTATTTGGTGACGCCAAGGGCTATGGCAAAGCCATGCCCGGTCCAGGCAAATCCATAGATAGTGTTGTGCAAGGCAGCAGGCGTGTCGACGATCGGGATGCCGTCGACCGCACAGCTCTCGACGCGGGACGCATCGACCTTCAGGAAGGCGGACTCGTCGATGAAGGGCAAGGTCGCGATGGCATCGGTCAGGCCGAGCGCTGTCGCACTGAGCGACCCCTTCCAACGGCCCTCCGGCGTATAGGCAACGCTCTGGCCGCCTGAAAGCATCAACGTCCCATCCGGGATCTGCTTCACGGACAGCGTGCGGTGGGCATGGCCGAGAAGATGATTGATCTTCTTGCCGTGCGGATTGGTGACGAACATCATCTGCGGCATCAGGGTGGTGACGGGCATGATTTCTTGCGGCTGGAGAACCGGTTTGAGCAGCGGCAGGACGCCGCTGTTGGCCAGGAGAACGAGCTTCTCGCCAACCGGCACGACTTCGCCGCTCGCCAGCCTCACTCCCGTCGCCCTCCCTCTGGTGTGGAGGATTTCGGTGACGCGGGTGCCTGTGCGCAGGTTCGCTCCGGCTTTGCGCGCCTGTTTGGCGAACGCCTGCGTGGCGAAGGTGTGATCGCACACACCGTCATTCGGGCAGTAGATCGAACCGATCAGATCCCCCGACAGCTCCGGCTCGCGTTCCAGCGTTTCGTCACGGTTGAGAAGCTGAGAAGAAACGCCAAGCGCGTTCTGTGCCATTGCCATGGCTTCCATGGTGCCGCGCACTTCATGTTCATGGCCGCCATGCGGGATATTGAAGAGATGAAGGCCGCCGATCCGGCGGTAGCCGACGCCGCCTTCGAATTGTTCCTGATATCTGGCCCAGAGCGGAAAGCTGACAGTCGCCATCGGCAGTTCGCGCAAGTCGCGGCTGTTAGCGCGCACGCCCCGTTCTCCGGAACCGCCCGATGCGCCGGTGGCGATGTCGTCGGCCTCGAGCAGCGTAACGGTCCTGCCGGCCAGCGCCAGTTCGTAGGCGAGGCTGGTACCGTAGATGCCGCCTCCGACGATCACGATTTCAGACGCGGAGGCCTGTGTGGTCATGCTGTCAGTTCCTTCTCAATATTTTGTCGTGTGTATCGCATGTGTGGAAAGGTCGGCTCATTTCAAGCCGATGCCACTAGACAAACGGAATGCGTCTGCGTGGCGCCGCTTGACCTTCGCCAATTGCAGCGTGATTTTCGCAGCCCAGGTGGAAGGGCAATCCTATTTCAGCAGGTCGACCAGCACGTCGAAGGCGGCGTCGATATCGGCGCGGATCGCCTGGCGGACGGCTTCGGCGTCGCGGTTGCGCAGCGCCGCGTACATCGCCTGATGGTGCTCGTTGGCGGTCGAATAGTTTCCGGAATCATGCAGCATGTTGAAATAGGGGCTGATCTGCAGCCACAAATTCTCGATGATGTTGAGGATGTTCTCCGAGCCAGCCGCCCGATAGATGGAGAAGTGAAAGGCGTAGTTGGCGCGCAGATAGGATTTGACGTCCCCAGCCGCATTGGCCTGTTCGAGTGCTGCCAGATGCTGGCCGAGCTGCACGATGCCCTGGTCGTCGATGCGCTCTGCCGCCCATGCGGCGGCTATCGCCTCGATCTCGAAGCGGACATTCCGGAGATCGACGAGGCGCGCGCGGCTGAGTGCGGGAATGCCGATCGAGCGGCCTGAAACAACCATCAAGGCATTGGCCGCGGTCAGCCGCCGCAAAGCCTCCCTGACCGGCATAGGGCTGACCCCGAAGGCGTCGGCAAGGCTTTGCACCGTCACCATCTCGCCGGGCACGATGCTGCCGTCGAGGATCAATTCGGTGACATGGCGATAGACCCTGTCCTGCAGGGTCTCTCTGGACAGGGGCACGATCTCGACACCAGGCTTCCTGAACGCCGCTCCGGCCATCTCCCAATCAACCTTTCCGCGCAAAGGCCGCGCCACAACCCGTTCCCGGAATGCAGGGTTCCGGCTGCCGCGTCAAGCGTATGCTACCGGTGGCTTGGTATAAAGATATTTCATCATTGATCTTTGATCAAATGATGTTAGGGTTATCGACATCGGATGGCGAGGGCTACGTTTCGTGCCCTCGGGAGGCATTCGGTCGTTCGTTTCGGGAGGAATTCACATGGGTATCGGATTGAAAGTCCGGCGGCTCGCGCTGCTGGCGGGCATGGCTGCTTGCGCCTTTGGCATGTCGGGCGCGCAAGCGGCCGAAAAGCACAAGATATTTCTCAGCATGAGCTACATCGGCAATGATTGGCAGGCCGAGGCGGCAAACATGGTCAAGGCCATGGCCGCGCACAAGAGCCTTGCCGACAAGGTCGATCTGCAGGTCCAGGTCGCCGGGCCCAACGCACAACGCCAGATCCAGCAGATCAACGCCATGGTGCAAAGCGGCGCCGAGGCGATCGTCGTCTATCCGATCTCGCCGACCGCGCTCAATCAGGTGGTGAAGAATGCCTGCGACAAGGGCGTGAAGGTCTTTGCCTATGACGCCGAGATTACCGAGCCTTGTGCCTACAACGTCCACATCGACCAGCTGGAAGCGGGCAGGGTAACCGCCGAATGGCTGGTCAAGAAGCTCAATGGCAAGGGTAACATCATCGCCATTACCGGCGTTCCCGGCACATCGGTCGACGATCAACGGACAAAGGCCGCCAAGGAGGTCTTTGCCAAATATCCCGACATCAAGATTGTCGGCGAGGCTGTCGGCATGTGGAGCCAGGCGGTCGCCCGAACCGAGCTCTCCAAGATCCTCGCCACGCGCAGCTGGGGCGATATCAACGGGCTGTGGATGCAGGTCGGCTGCTTCACCGCCAACTCGATGCAGCTCGAGGCCGGCAAGAAGGCCAGCGAACTCCTGCCCTGCGCCGGCGAGGGCTCCAATGGCGGCCGCATCCAGATGCTGCCGGAGGGCACCGACGTAGAGGGGGCGGCTCCGCCCTATGCACCATCGGGCGCACAACGCATTTCCTATGCCTCGCCGCCTTATTCCGGTGCGCTGGCGCTGAAACTTGCCGTCGAGGCGATCGAGGGCAAGGATGTGCCGAAGACCACGATCCTGCCGCTGCCGCTCGTCACCAATGAGACGATCAAGCTATGCGATGAAGGCACTTGGGCGGAGATGAAGGCCGGCTGCAACGTCTTCAAGCCGTCGCTGGTTTCCAATCCCGGCTGGTTCGCTTCGATCTTTTCGGACCAGACGCCCGAGATCGGCCTCAACGCCGCCCTCGTCGGACAGCCGGAGAACTAAGCCTCCCAAGGCAAATCGCGACGATGCACGGGCCTTGTCCGTGCATCGTCGATACGCGCCAAATGCGTGGCGCCCAAAAGTGCGCAGCCCGGCGATCGAGGACATGACAGAAAACTCCGAGTTCCCCGCCATCGAGATTGACGGTATCGGCAAGGCGTTCGGCGCCACCGTCGCGCTGGACGGCGTGTCGTTCCGCATCGCGCCCGGCAGCGTCCATGCGCTGCTGGGTGAGAATGGCGCCGGCAAGTCGACGCTGGTGAAACTGCTGTCGGGGCTGGTGCGGCCGAGTGCCGGTCATATCAGGGTCTTCGGCAAGGAGATCGGCTATGGCGCGCCGCGCACGGCACATGCGCTCGGCGTGCAGACGGCGTTCCAGGAGATGACCCTGGTGCGCGATCTCTCCGTCCTCGACAACATGCTGTTGCCCTACGCCCCCGTCGGTATCTCCGGCCTGATTCGCCGCGGTGCTGCACGCAAGGCGGTCCGCCGCCATATCGATGAGCTCGGTTTTTCCGTCGATCTCGATGCGGAGGTGAGCGAGCTCGAGCTTTCGGTGCGGCAGAAGATCGAGATCGCGCGCGCCGTCTACCGCAAGCCGCGCATCCTTTTGCTCGACGAGCCGACCTCGACGCTCGCCGGCCGCGATGTCGACTGGCTGGGCGACATCATCGCCAGGTTGAAGGCGGCGGGCACGACCATCGTCTTCATCACCCATCGCATGCGCGAGGTGCGCGCCTTTTGCGATACGCTGACCATCCTGAGAAACGGCCGCCACATCGTCACCGCGCCGGTAGCCGATGTCACCGACGGCGACGTCATCGAGAAGATCATCGGGCGCAGCATCGAGCAGACCTTTCCGCCCAAGCCCGACGGTGCCCAGGCCTTCGGTCCACCGGTTCTGGGCGTGCGCGACTTGAAGGTCGGGCGCAAGCTCGATGGCGCGCATTTCGACCTGCGTCGGGGCGAGATTCTCGGTGTTGCCGGCCTGCAAGGCATGGGCCAGCAGGATCTGTTCCTGGCCTGCTTCGGCATGGCCGAAATCATCCGTGGCGACGTCCTTGTCGACGGCCGCAAGGTCTGGCTCGGCTCTCCGGCGGATGCCTTGCGGCCCAACATGGCGATTGGCCTGGTGCCGGAGGATCGTAAATCCGAAGGCCTGTTCCTGAAACTGTCGGGCAGCCAGAACGCCACGCTGCCGGTAGTGTCGCGCTTCACGCGCTTCGGCCTTGTCGACGCCGCGGCCGAGACCCGCTCGGTCGAGGAGGCATTCGCCACCGTGGAAGTCGACCGCCGCGCGCTGTGGACGCGGGCCGGGGCCTTTTCCGGCGGCAACCAGCAGAAGATCGCCATCGCCAAATGGCTGGTAGCGCAGAGCCGCATCCTGCTTTTGTTCGATCCCACACGCGGCATCGATGTCGGCACCAAGCATGAGCTCTATGTGATGATGCGAAACTACGTCGCCGCCGGCGGCTCGATCCTGCTGCACTCGACCGAAATTCCCGAACTCGTCCACCAATGCGACCGGGTCCTGGTTCTTTATGACGGGCGCATCGCGGCCGAGCTTGAAGGTGACGCCATCACCGAGCCCGCCATCATGCGCCCGGCGCTTGGCCATGCCGGGGAAGAAGCCGCATGAGCAGCGCAGCAACTTCATCCCCTGGTTCGACCGGCTTCGGTCTGCGCCGAGCGTTGATGCGCAACCGCGGTGCGCTGATCGCCGCGGCCGTTCTCGCGATCCTGCTTTTCATTGTCGACTGGATCAGTGCTGGGCCGCTGACTTATTTCGACGTGTCGTTCCTGTCCAGCGGCGGTGCGACCTCGGCGCTGGCGGCGATCGGCCAGACCATCGTCATCCTGTCGGGTGGCTTCGACCTCTCCGCCGGCGCGGTGATCTCGCTGGTCAATGCCGTGCTGGCATCGAGCATGGACCCGATGGCGCCGGGCGCCAGCATTTTGCTGTGGACCGCGGTCGGCATCGGCGTCGGCATGGCGGTGGGTGCCTTCAACGGCTTCTTCATCGCGGTGCTGCGCATGCAGCCCATCGTGGTGACGCTGTCCACCATGTTCATCCTGCAAGGTGTCACGCTGCTGGTGATGGACAAGCCCGGTGGCTTCGTCTCGCCCGATCTCGGCAGCTTCTATCTGGGTGACGCGATCACCGGCTGGCTGCCCATGCCGCTGGTGGTGATCGGCGTCGTCCTGCTCGCCTGGTTCTGGCTGAAGGGAACCCGTTTCGGCACGGCACTCTATGCCGTCGGCAGCGACGCGGATTCGGCGGCTGCCGTCGGCATCAATGTCGTGCTGGTGCGCTTTGCCGTCTATGTCATCGCCGGCGGCTGCTACGGCCTTGCCGGCGTGTTCATCAGCGCGCAGACCGGTAGCGGCGACCCGCTGGTCGGCAATCCGCTGCTTTTGTCGATGTTCGCGGCGGTGGTGGTCGGCGGCACGCGCCTTGGCGGCGGGCAGGGTGGCCCGGTGGGCAGCGTCTTCGGCGCCTTTATCCTGATGATGGTGGTGAACATCCTGCTGGTGCTGAACGTATCGGCTTACTATGCGACCATCGCGGAAGGCACCATCCTGGTGCTGGCGGCCCTTGCCGGATCCTTGTCGCACGCATCGGTGCTCGCAGTGCAACTGCGCGCGGCCCGCGCGCGGCTCGCCGCCTGGCGCGCCGGCATCTTGCCCTCGCAGCTTGAGCCGATCGACCGGCGGCTGAAGATCACTGGGCCCTCGCAGGGCCTGCGTGGTCCGGCAGCGCCACGCCCGGCTTTCCGTCTGCGCAATGCCGAGACACTGCGCTATGCGCTGCCCGCCTATGTCTGCCTGCTCGTCATCGTGGTCGTTACGCAAATCTGGCTCGGCCGCGCCATCCTCAATCCGGGTTACTGGAACTCCCTGCTGGTGCTGTCGTCGTTCCTCGCCGTCCTGGCGCTGGGGCAGGGAACGGTCATCCTGACCGGTGGCCTCGATCTCTCCGTGCCGTGGACGATCGGCATTTCCGGCATCATCCTGGCCGGCATGGTCAATGGCTCCGACGCCGCCCTTGTCTACGCCTTGCCGGTCGTGCTGGTGATGGCCTGCGCGATCGGTTTCGCCAATGGCTTCGGCATCGCCTATCTCGGCATCTCGCCGATCGTCATGACGCTCGCCACTAACGGCATTCTGCAGGGCTTCGCGTTGATCTATTCGCAGGGAACGCCGGCCGGTTTTTCCTCGCCGATGCTGCGCTGGTTCATGACGGCCAAGCTCGGTTTTGTGACTCCGATCGTCCTGCTGATGGTCGTCTTCGTGGTCGGGGCGGTGCTGCTGCTTGGACGGACGCCGTTCGGGCGCCGGGTCTACGGCATCGGCAACGGGCTGCGCGCGGCGCGCTTGTCCGGCATCGGTGTCGAGCGCACGCTGATCCTGGTCTACATGCTGTCGGCCGTCTGCGCGGCTGTTGTCGGCATCATGCTGACCGGCTTTTCGGGCCAGGCGAGCCTTGGCATGGGCGACGATTATCTCTTGCCATCAATCGCGGTCGTGGTGGTCGGCGGCGCGCTGATCACCGGCGGGCGCGGCCACTATCTCGGCATGCTCGGCGGCGTGCTGCTTTTGACGGCGCTACAGATGCTGCTGGCCGGCACCACGCTTCCCTACGCCACCAGGGCAATTCTCTACGGGCTGGTCGTTCTGGGCGCCGTCATGGCGCTGCGCGAACGGCGGCTGCAATGAAAAGGACAGGACGATGAGCACAAAGGCACCCGCATCGGCGGACGAATTTCTGGCCGGGCTGAAAGGCCAGCGCGTGCTGGTGACGGCGGGCGCCGGCGGCATCGGCTTCGCCATCGCCGACACGCTGTCGCGGCTCGGCGCACGCATCGTCGTCTGCGACGTCTCCGACGAAGCGCTGGCCGCTGCTCCCGGCAAGCTCGACCTGGTTGCCGCGGTCAAGGCCGATGTCTCGCGCGACGATGACGTCGACCGCCTGTTCGAGGCGGTCAAGGAAAAGCTCGGCGGGCTCGACGCGCTGATCAACAATGCCGGCATTGCCGGGCCGACCGGCGGTGTCGACGAGATCGAACCGGACGACTGGCGGCGCTGCATCGACATCTGTCTCACCGGCCAGTTCCTGTGTGCGCGGCGCGCCGTGCCGCTGATCAAGGCGGCGGGCGGCGGCTCGATCGTCTCGATGTCATCGGCGGCCGGCCGTCACGGCTACGCGTTCCGCACGCCCTATTCGGCGGCCAAGTTCGGCGTCATCGGCTTCACCCAGAGCCTCGCCAAGGAGCTTGGGCCGCACGGCATAAGGGTCAATGCTATCCTGCCCGGCATCATCGAGGGGCCACGCATCGAAGGCGTCATCTCGGCACGCGCCAAGCAGGTCGGTATCAGCCACGAGGAGATGACCGGGCGTTATCTGCAGAACATCTCGCTGCGCCGCATGACCAGTCCCTATGACGTCGCTTCGATGGTCGCATTCCTGCTCTCCGACGCGGGCATCAACATTTCGGGCCAGTCGCTCGGCGTCGACGGCAACGTCGAAACACTCTGAGGAACAATCCATGGCCAATGTCGCGATTGTCGGAAGCGGGTTCATCGGACGGGCCTGGGCGATCAGCTTCGCCCGCGCCGGCCATGATGTGCGCATGTGGGACCAGTCGCCCGCAGCGACGGATGGTGCGCGCGACTATATAGAAGGTGTGCTCGGCGATCTTGCCGCGAACGACCTGCTGCGCGGGCAGTCCGTCGGCACCGTGCTGGGCCGCATCGCCGTCGTCGCCGAACTGGTAGAAGCGCTGGCCGATGCAGCCCATGTCCAGGAGAACACGCCTGAAAACCTCGATGTGAAGCGGGAAGTATTCTCCCTGATCGATAGCCTTGCCGGCCCGCAAACGGTCATCGCCAGTTCCACCTCGGCGCTGTTGCCGTCGAAATTCACCGACCATCTGCAAGGGCGGCACCGCTGCCTGGTCGTGCATCCGATCAACCCGCCCTATCTCATTCCGGCGGCCGAGGTGGTGCCGGCGCCGTGGACGTCCGCCGAGACGCTCGAAAGGACGCGCGCCTTCCTCATCGATGCCGGCCATGCGCCGCTGGTGATGAAGCGCGAGCTCGACGGCTTCATCATGAACCGCTTGCAAGGCGCCTTGCTGGAAGAGGCTTTCCGGCTTGTCGCGGACGGCTACGCCAGCGTCGAGGATGTCGATATCGGCATCCGCGATGGCTTGGCGCTGCGCTGGTCCTTCATGGGACCGTTCGAGACCATCGACCTCAACGCGCCCGGCGGCGTGCGCGATTATGTCGAGCGCTACCAGGGCATCTATTCCAACATTTTCCCGCAAATGCTGCGCCGGGTCGACTGGGCTGGCGAGGTCATGGCAACCGTCGAGGCCGAGCGCAGCAAGCGCTTGCCGAGGGAGAGCCTGGGCGACCGGCAGGTCTGGCGGGATCGCCGGCTGATGGCGCTGGCGGCACACAAGAAGAAATCGGATCAGGAGTTCGGACAATGACAGAAACAAGCCGCAAGCCCGGCGCCATGGCGGCCAAGGGCAAGGTCATCATCACCTGCGCGGTGACGGGCGCGATCCATACGCCGACCATGTCGCCCTATCTGCCGATCACGCCGGATCAGATCGCGTCGGAGGCCATCGCGGCGGCAGAGGCCGGTGCCGCGATCCTGCATCTGCATGCGCGAGACCCGGAAACCGGCAAGCCCGACCAGACGCCGGAGGCCTTCGCCCGCTTCCTGCCGCGCGTCAAGCAAGGCACCAATGCCGCCATCAACATCACCACAGGCGGCAGCCCCTACATGAAGGTCGAGGAGCGCGTGCGCCCGGCCGCCCAATTCAAGCCGGAAGTGGCTTCGCTCAATATGGGCTCGATCAATTTCGGGCTCTATCACCTCGCCGACAAATACGAGACCTTCAAGTTCGACTGGGAAAAGCCGCATCTGGAGGCGACGCGCGACCTGGTCTTCCGCAACTCGTTCAAGGACATCGAGTACATTCTGGCGACTTGCTACGACAATGGCACGCGCTTCGAGTTCGAGTGCTACGACATCGCCCATCTCTACAACCTCTCCCATTTCGCCGACCGTGGCCTGGTGAAGCCGCCATTCTTCGTGCAGTCGGTGTTCGGCCTGCTCGGCGGCATCGGCACCCATCCCGAAGACGTCGCCCATATGAAGCGCACAGCGGACCGGCTGTTCGGCGACCAGTTCCGCTGGTCGGTGCTCGGCGCCGGCGCCAGCCAGCTGCGCATTGCCGCGCAATCGGCCGCACTCGGCGGCAACATTCGCGTCGGGCTGGAGGACAGCCTGTGGGCCGGCAAGGGCAAGCTCGCCAAGTCGAACGCCGAACAGGTCCTGCTGGCGCGCAAGATCATCGAAGGGCTTGGCATGGAGGTGGCGACGCCGGACGAGGCGCGCGAGATCCTGTCCTTGAAGGGCGGCGACAAGGTCGCCTTCTGAGGCGGCCCAATAATCGCTGCACGGGATGCCAATACACAGGAGGATGGCATGAAGATCGAAGTCGTGGTGGACGTGAAGACGACGCTGGGCGAGGGCCCGCTATGGGACGTCGAGCAGGAGCGCCTGTACTGGATCGACAGTTTCGACGGGCGCGTGTTCCGCGCCACCGCCGACGGGCGCGAAATCCGCTCCTGGGACGTGCCGATGAAGATCGGCTCGATGGCGCTGCGCAAGGATGGCAGCGGCGCGGTCGTCTCGCTGCAGCGCGGCTTCCATCTGCTCGATTTCACCTCTGGCGATGTGACGCTGATCCACGATCCGGAGCCGGACAGGCCGATGAACCGTCTCAATGACGGCAAGGTCGACCGGCGCGGCCGCTTCTTCGCCGGCTCGATGGACACGATGGAGGAGGGGCCTTCCGGCGGGCTCTACCGGCTCGATCCGGATTTCTCGGTCACAAGGATCGATTCCGGCATCATCTGCTCCAACGGTCCGTGCTGGAGCCCCGACGACCGCACCTTCTATTTCGCCGACACCTGGACCGGCGAGATCTGGGCCTATGATTACGACATCGCCACGGGCGCCGCCACCAACCGCCGCACCTTCGTGCGCGTCGACACCAGCAAGGGCGGTGCTGCGGATGGCTCGACCGTCGATGCCGAGGGGTACCTGTGGAATGCGCTGGTCTATGACGGACGCCTCGTGCGCTATGCGCCCGATGGCACTGTCGACCGCATCATCGACATGCCGGTGAAGAAGATCACCAGCGTGATGTTCGGCGGGCCGAAGCTCGACACGCTCTATGTCACCTCGATGGCCAAGCCGCCGCTGCCGCGCTTTCCCGGCGACGGTGTGCTGCGCGGCAGCCTGTTCGCCGTCACTGGCCTCGGCGTGACCGGCGTTCCGGAGCCGCGGTTTGGCGGGTGATCAGTCGCCCATTGGCTGTTCGCTAGCGGCACCATTTCTCGACGGCAATCGCAATCGCCTTTGTGCAATCGACGAGATCGCGCACCGAAACGCGTTCGTTGGGCTGATGCGCCTGCGCCGGGTCGCCCGGGCCGAAGTTGACGGTCGGCGTATTGCCGAGGCCGGTCGGCAAGCCGATGTCGCTGTGCGCGCCGAAACCACTGAGAACGGGTGACAGATTGGCTTCCTCGACCGCCTGCTGAAAGACGCCGACGAACGGATTGCCCGACGGGATCTCGGCGCAGTCGGCATCGAGAATCCATTCGATGCGGGCCGGGTGCTTTCGTAGATAGGGGTCTGCCTGACAGACATTGGCGATGTGCTCTTCGATCTCGCGTTTGACGTTGCCGCCCAGCCTGAACTCGTCATGCTCGCTCGGCAGATATTGCGCGTCGATGATGATTTCGCCACGTCCTGCCATTGAGGAGGGGTGTTCACCGGCATTGATCTGGGTGACGATGATCTGGTTGGGCAGGTCCATCAGCGGATGGTTCTTGCTGGGGTCGAACATCCAGCGCCGGTTGAGAATGTCGATGCCGTCGAGGATTTGCCGGCAAAGCTGGACGGCATCGACTGGGCCGCTGGAATACCAGGCATTCGGCGTCAGCTCGGCATGGCCGCCTATGCCGTCGATGATGATCCTGCCCCACAGGATGCCGTGGCAGAGCGGTGCGATCTTGTTTGCCGTCGGCTCGGTCATGATGCCGGCGTCGGCGTGAAAGCCGCGATCGACCATGGCCAGGGACCCCATGCCGCCGATCTCCTCGTCGACAACGGTGGTGAAGACAATGTCGCCGGACAGGGAAATGTCGAGCTCTTTCAAGATCTCGACGGCCATCAGCATGCAGGCGACGCCGCCTTTCATGTCGACCGTGCCGCGACCGTGCAGAAATCCATCCTTGAGGACGGGCCGGAACGGATCTGTCGTCCAATGGCTGGCAGCGCCTGGCGGGACGACGTCGATATGGCCGGTGAGCATGATCGAGCGCCCGCCGCCCGTACCCTTCAGGACGCCGCCGAGATTGGGCCGGCCATCAAAGGTCCTGCCCTTGTTGGCGCCGGCGCGTCCCTTGTATTTTTCGTAGAGCGCAGGCCCGTCCGGATCCCAGAGATCGGTCGTGAAGCCGAGCGTTTCGATGCGTTTTTGCAGATAGAGCTGGCAATCACGTTCGCCGAGTCCTGCCTCCTTGGGGTTGGATTTCACGATGGAGGGGAAGGCGACGAGATCGCTCAGCGTTGCTACGATGCGGTCGGCGGCTGCCTCGACGCGCGCGGCGATGATCTCTTCTTTGGACGGCATCATGATCTCCAACGTTGGGAAAGTCGGTCGGCGAGAAGGACGAACACCAGAAGGGCGCCGACAATCCCCACCTGCCAAACCGTGTTGATGTTCAATTGCAGAAGGCCGGTCTTCAGCGTGACCAGCAGCAGGACGGCCGCGAACACGCCGCCGACGCCACCACGCCCGCCTGTGATGACGATGCCTCCGAGCATGGCCGCGGTCAGCGATTCGAGTTCGAGGTTCTGGCCGATATTGGGCCTGCCGCTGCCGAGCCAGGCCAGCGAAACCAGACCGGCGGCACCGGCGAGCGCGCCGCTCAAGCAGTAGAGAATGAAACGCACGCGATCGACCGGAATGCCGACCAGTTTGGCCGAGCGTTCATTGAAGCCCATTGCGTAAATCCAGCGCCCCCAGGCCGTCGAGATCAGCACCAGGCCGGCCAGGACGAAGCACGGGATGGCAAGCGTGAGAAATGGCATGGGAATGCCCATGACGACGCCACGGCCCCAGACAAGCAGCCATGAGGGTACGCCAGCCTGTGCCGCGCCGCCGGTGACAGCGAGTGCCGCGCCGGAATAGACGAAGAATGTGCCCAGCGTCGCGATGAAGGGGAGAAGGGCGAGGCCGTTGACCAGCCATCCGTTTAATGCACCGAGCAGGGCGCCTGCCAGGATGCAGACGGCCGGCAGCAGGACAGGCGGCAAGCCCAGCTTGATGCAAAGCATGGCAAGGATGGCCGAGAGCGAGACCGCACCGCCGACCGACAGGTCGATGCCGGCGCCGCCGGCCAGGATGACCAGCGCCTGGCCGAGGCCGACCAACGCCAGGATCGTCGAGAACTGAAGGATGGTGGTGACGGTGCCGAGATTGAAGACCGCAGGCCTGAGCGCCAGCAGGCCGACAATCACGATCAGCCAAAGCGCGCAGAGCAGAGCCAAGGTGAGGGCTGGGCCCTGCAGGTTGCGGAGCGCTTTCATGCGCGGGCCCGCTGTATCAGGCCAAGCGGCAATTGGTTGGAGACGGCCTCGAAACCAAGCACGCCGATGATGAGAACCCCGGTGACGACGGGCTGCCAGAGCGAGGGGACGCCGATCAGCAGCAATCCGTTCTGGAGAATGCGCAGGAGAAGCACTCCGAGAACGGTGCCGATCAGGCTGCATTTGCCGCCCAGTATGCTGGTGCCGCCGAGAATGACCGCGGCAATGGCATCGAGCGCCAGCGTGCTGCCGATCGTCATTTCGACATTGCGGTAGGTGGCGACATAGAAAGTGGCGGCAATGCCGGTCAGAAAGCCGCTGATGAGGAAGGTCGTGAAGCGGGTCTTGATGACCGGTATGCCGGACAGCCGCGCCTTTTCCTCCGAATTGCCGATCGCCTGCAAATGCAGCCCATAGGGCGTTCGCCGCAACGCCAGCCAGACGATGAGATAGGCAATGGCGATCACCAGCGCAGGAATGGGGACGCCGAGCACGGTCATTGCAAGAACATTGGTGAGGCTCGAGGGCAGGCCGGAAAGCCATTGCCCGCCGAGCAGGACGAAGACGGCGGTGCGGTAGACGCCGAGCAGGCCCAGAGTTCCGACGATGGCCGGAACGCGGCCCAGCACGACGATGGTGGCCGTCACGCATCCCAGCAAGGCCCCGACGAGCGGGCCGACAATGATCGCCAGCGCCGGATTGCCATCGGCACCGAGCACGCGGCCGATAGCGATGGCCGCGAGCCCCATGACGATGCCGATGGATACATCGATGCCGCCCATGGCCAGGAGCAAGGTCATGCCTAGGCCGATCAGCAGCAGTTCGACGCTGTTGCGCAGGACCGTCGCCGCATTGCCTGAGGTGGCGTAGTGGGGCGATGCGACAGAAAAGACGACGATCGCCAGCAAACAGGCGACAAGCAGAGACCACTCTCGTCCGTTCATTGAGAAGACACCGTTTGCAGACTGTCGCACCGCGCTCATGTCAGGCTCAGAAGTTGAACTTGTCGACATTGTCCTTGGTGAAGACAGCCGGCGGCCCGAGCAGCAGAATGCCCTTGGCGGCATCGTAGGTGACGGGCTTCTCCAGGCCGGCGATCTTGTTCTCCGCCTCGAAGGCCTTGCCGTCGATCAGCTGCTTGCCGGCCCAGACCGTGAGGTAGCCGAGCTGCTCGGGATCCCACAGCACGGTGAAGCCGAAAGCGCCGCTCTTCAGGTAGGAGCGCGCCGTGTTCGGGCTGCAGTAGCCGGCGCCGATGACGGAGCCGATCTTGCCGGCGGTTTCGATGGCCTGGGCAACGCCGGGGCAGGTGGAGGACGCGACGGCGATGATGGCCTTGATGTCGGGATTGGCGGCCATGAGATCGCCTGATATTTGCGCGGCGCGCTCGGCGGTGCCACCGGCGAATTGCGGCGCGAGCAGCTTCAGCTTCGGGTATTTGGCGGTGGCTTCCTTCTGCATGAAGCCGATCCAGGCGTTGAGATTGGACGCTGTCGCCTCGCCGGAGACGATGCCGATCGTCGCGTCCTCGCCGACACGCTTGACGAGTTCGTCGACGATCGTCGTGCCGAGGCCTTCGTCGGTCGCTTGCGCCACATAGACAGCGCGGCCGCTGTCAGGGGCATCGCTGTCGCTGGTGAACAGTTTGATGCCCTTCGCCTTGGCGCTCTCGACCACGGGGGCGATGCTGGAGGCATCAAGCACGCTGACCGAGACCGCCTCGACGCCCTGGTCGATCAGGTTCTGGACAATCTGCAGCTGGTCGACCGGATTGGTGTCGACGGGGCCGGAATAGATGAAATCGACGCCGAGATCCTTGGCGGCGCGATTGCCACCGGCTTCCATGGCGTTGAAATAGGGGATGCCGATCAGCTGAGGGACGAAGGCGACCTTGTGTTTGTCGGCGGCGTGCGCTGCCGTGGCAATGACGAGTGACAATGCGGAGGCTGCGAGCACTTTCTTGAACTGTGAAAGCATTGTGGTTTGATCCTCTCTGGAAATGACGTGCGTTTCAGTTTGTTTTTTCGAGCGCCCGCACGTCGGGATGAGCGCCTGTTATGAGCGAAACGACTTCCTCGTGATTGGTTTCGGTCGCCAGCCGTTCGGCCACCTTGCGGCCGCGCCGGAACACGACGATGCGGTCAGCAACCTCGAAGACTTCGGAAATGTTGTGGCTGATGAGGACGACGGCGCAGCCACGCGCGGCAAGCCGCCGCGTCAGCGCCAGGACCTTGCGGGTCTCGGCGACGGCAAGCGCCGCCGTCGGCTCGTCCATGATGACCAGCTTGGCATTCAGATTGAGCGCCCGGCAGATGGCGACGGCTTGACGTTGGCCGCCGGAAAGGCTGCCAACGGGCGCTTCCGGATCGGAAATATGGGCATCGAGCTCCTTCAGCAAGCCGTCGACGCGCTGGCGCATTTCCTGGCGCTTCAGAAACGGAATGCCCAAAATGGAGCGTTTCAATTCGCGGCCGAGAAAGACGTTTTCGGCAATCGACAGGTTCTCCGAAAGCGCCAGTTCCTGGAAGATCGTCGCGATCCCCGACGCCGCCGCATCCTTGGGCGAATGAAAGGAGACCGGATTGCCCTCGATAATGAGTTCTCCCTCACTCGGCGCATGGGCGCCGGCCAGGATCTTGATGAAGGTCGATTTGCCCGCGCCATTGTCGCCAAGCAGCGCCAGCACCTCGCCGGAGCGGATTTCCAGGTCAACGTTTGAAAGCGCCGTCAGCGCGCCGAAGCGCTTGGCGATGTTCCTGGCGACAAGAAAGGGTTCTGTCATGACGGGCTCCCCGGCGGTCGATCGGGCTAAGTGGCTAAACGGTCTTGCTCACCCAGCGCAGCACGTTGGTCCACAGGCTGGTATAGCCGGGCCATTCGACGAAACTGTTGGGCAGCCAGTGCGGGCCGATATCCGACGTCCAGACCAGGGTGCGACCCTCGCCATGGCGTCCGGTGACCAGCAGCGGGTGACCGCCCTGGTCCTGCGGCAGCCGTGCCAGAACCTCGACATCGTCCCGGTCGCGGGCAACGACTTCGTTGGCGCCGAGAAGAATGGGCCATTCCCCGTCTATGCCGGCAAAGAGCGGATGATCCCTGGGCCCGGTGATCTCGGGCCGAAAGCCCTCAGGGATCTCAAGCCGGTCGTCATTGGGAAGGCAGGTTACCGGCAACGCATCCTCGACCGCGGTGCGATGCCAGCGCGCCTTGCCGTCGATGCCCTGGAAGGAGAAGTAGCCGCCGATCATGATCAGGCCGCCGCCGGCCAGCGTCCAGTCGCGCAGCAACTTGAGCCGGTTGGGCACCGTCTTGCCGTGCAGCCAGACATCGGGATGCAGCAGGAGCGAGTTCGCGCCGATATCGGACAGGATGATCGCCTTGTATTGCGACAGGCCCTCCATGGAGAAAGGCAGCTTTTCGACAGCCTCATGGGCCGGCATGTATTCGAGATCGAATTCGCTGTCCTTCAAGGCGTTGACGAGCGGCGTTGCGCCGAGATGGAAGGTGACGCTGCCGAACTGATCGAAGCCCTTGTAGTGGGTCGCCGAACTCATCCAGCTCTCGCCGACCAGAAGGACTTTTGCTTTCGCCATGATCATATTCTCCTGATTTTCGCCCGATGGGCCGATGTCTGGAAATCGATAAGTCTTTGATTTAACTGGCCATCACAGTGTCGTTTGCCAAGGCGGTGGCCTTCAGGGTCGCAAAATCCGCAATGTAGCCCTGCGCGCCTTCGACGGTGGTCGTCAGGCTCGCGCCGATGGCGGCATAGCGGGCGGCGGCATCCAGCGACGCGCCATGCAGCCACAGGCTGAGGAAGATGCCGGCAAAGCTGTCGCCGGCGCCGGTGGCGTCGACGCGGTTGACCGGCAGCGCCGGCACCTCGATCTGTGGGCCGCCGCCAGCCGGGAAGACGACCGCGCCAAACTCGCCAAGGGTGAGCACGACCGACCCGCGCGGCTTGATGCGCGACAGCATCAGCCGCACCTCTTCGATCATGCTCGCCATGCCGGTGCGAAAGCCGAAAATTTCCCGCATCATCACGTCGTTGATGAAGGTCAGGTCGATCTGCCTGACCATCTGCGTGAAAGCTTCCGGCGTGCGCGCGCTTTTGGGCAGGCCGGCCGAATGCAGGCTCACCTTCCAACCGGCCTGATGAAAGCGCTCTATCGAGGCGATCATCGTCTCATAGTGAAAGCCCTCGATATGAAGGCAGGCCGGGCGCTGCTCGGGCTGGATGTCCAGATTGGCGGTCAGGTCGACCTCACCCAGTTCGAATGGTTCGCTGATGATGGTGCGGCTGCCATTTCGCTCGATGATGACGATCGCCTGCGAAAGTCGGTTGTTGGGCGTGCTGCGGATGGGGAGGGCGTGGACACCCAGTTTGGCGAGCTCGCCCAGCGCCCAGTCGCTCTCTGCGTCCCTGCCGACCGCCGTCGCCAGTTCCACGTCAAGGGCGTAGGGCGCTCCGACGCCGGCCGCGGCAACCGCGAGATTGGCCGCCGGTCCGCCCAGCGCCTTTTCGATGTGGCTGGCGGTGATGCGGTCGTCGCGATGCGGCAACACGTCGACGCGGCACAGGAAGTCTACGCTGACGCGGCCGGCGACCAGCAGCCTTGGCAGGTGATCGAGGTTTTTGGGCCTGCGCGGCGCGCGGCCGGGCAGCGAACGGGCGAATGAACTCGGCCGGTACATCAGCGCGGCAACCGCCTTCTCGATGCGGTCGCGCGTGTCGTCCCTGAGGCCGGCAGTGCCATTGATGAAGTTCGATACCGTGCCGATGGAGACACCGGCGGTTCGTGCGACATCCGCTATGGTAGGGCGCTTGCGTTGCAATTGCCTGGTTCCAATTGAAGCGTTTCAAACGGTAGCAGCGAAGATGCGACGCCTCAATGGAATGATCTTCCAAAAAGTTGGTAGCGTTGGTCTGGATTTGGAAACCAAAACCATGATGTGGCCGAAACCCGAATTCGCGTTACCAAATTTGAACGATTTTCAATTTTCGGCAAAAAGATTGTGCATTCGCATTTTCTGCACTTTGTTTGGCCGGCCGGCCTGATCGGTGCTCGGCGCAGCTGCCATTTCGTCGGCCGCGAGCGGCTGACAGAAACCGAGACGCGGCGCGTTTTTGCGGGCAAGGCGCCTTGTTTGGTTTCGACGCCCGAGACTGAAGTTTGAGGGCGTTGCCACATTCAAATCCGGTTGGTACGTAGCAAATTCCAGTTGCTGCAATTGCCGTAGAGTTTCTTGTTTCCAACGGATCGGCTTCTCATGACACTCCTGATGAAGGTTTGCCGTCTGGCGTCGGCCCATGACGGGTCCAGTGTCGATAAAATGACGCCGGAAAACGGTCTGGCGATTCACAACAGACGTGAGATCGGAATTTCGTGATGACCGAGACCTCTACCGGTTCAGGTGCTGAACCAGCGTCGCCGCGCCGTCATCTCCTGATTGCTGGAACAGGCCGGGCTGGGACAAGCTTTCTCGTCAAGTATCTGACTGCCCTTGGTCTGGACACCAGCTTCGGTCGTTACGGTGAAGAGGGAGCTGGCTGGTCTTCTTCCGCCAATGCCGGTTTGGAACAAATGCTTCTGGTCCAGCCGGACCAGGATCTGCCCTATGTCCTCAAGTCACCGTGGGCCGGGGAATATATTGAGGAGATTCTGGGCAGCAACCGATTTGCGATCGATGCGCTGGTGGTTCCTATTCGGGATCTTGTCGAGGCCGCTACCAGCCGCGCCGTGGCGGAGTATCGATCGATCCATCAGACCCAGCCGTGGGTCGCGGAGAAGCTGGATCGAACCTGGGAGGTAGCCGGGGTGACCCCCGGCGGGCTCGTTTTTTCACTCAATCCGCTCGATCAGGCCAGGCTGCTGGCGGTCAGCTTCCACAGGTTGGTTCATCGTGCCGCCGAGGCCCAAATCCCTATGGTTTTTCCAGTCTTCCCACGGATGGTTGAAGACTGGGAATATCTCTACCTCACGCTGAAACCCATCCTGCCCATAGACGTATCTGCGCAAACCGCTCGGGAGGCACATGCCAGCGTTGCTTCGCTTGCCAAGGTCAGGATCGGCGACGAGGTTGCAACACAAAAAGGGCTATCGGCAGCGGATACAGTGATCCCCCAACCGCAAATCCGATACCCGAGCGCTGTGGAGGTAGACAATATTGCGTTACGCCGCGAGCTCCGCAGCGTTCGAGATGAAAAGCTAGCCGCAGATGCGGCGCTCGAGCGCGCCAGGATCAACCAGGAAAAGCTGGCCGCGGATGCAGCAATCCAGAAGGCCGGGATCAACGAGGAAAAGCTCGCCGCAGGTGCAGCGCTCGATCGGGCCAGGGTCAGTCAGGAAGAGCTGAGCGCTGCCTTAGCGGCGCATGCCGAAGAGCGGGCCAGACTCGACGCTGAAATTGACCGCCTTCGTCGCCAAGTAATTGCGATGAGCTTGCGTCGACGCCTGAGGCGGCTGGTCGGGCTGAAGTGATACGAGGCTAGATCAGCAACAGCCCCTTCATGCTGGAATGGCTTTCCGGCCGACGATGATGTCGTGCGCGCCGATCTCCATTTCGTGCCGGGCAGGGCCGAAAGCGCTGGAGATCGCAACAGGCCGGCTTTCTTCGATGGTCAAGAAATAGCAAAGCCGTCGGGTGGTGCCCGGCGGCTTTTCTTCGATCGGCTGCTGCCGTTTAGTCGACGCTTAAGGCGTCGTCTCCGCTTCGATCTTGGTAGCCATCTGGTCGATCTTGCCGGCAAGGACGCCCTGCGCCCAGGCCGTGACCTCGGGATCGACCGGCTTGTTGGCCATGTCCGCCAGCGCTGCGTCGAGTGATGCCGGATCGGTGCCTGCGGTGGCCGCGGTAGCCGCTGCCGCCGCCTCGTCGGCCGCTGCGTTATCGGCGTCGACAACAGCCTGCTGAGTAGTGATCTGGTCTTGCACAGCCTGGATCTGTTCAGGCGTAGCGGTCGCATCCGCCTGCAGCGCGGTGAGCTGCGCATTCAGGGCATCCAACTGGGTTTGGGCGGCCGCCGCTGCGGCGGCTGCCTCGTCTGCCGCAGCCTGGGCGACCTTGGCTTTCGCCGACTGCGTCACAAATGCCTGGACGGCAGCGAACTTCTTGCTCTTCGAGTTCATGTAGGCGTTGATGTTGCGCTGTAGCGAGTTCAGCCGACCAAGCTTGGCGTGGATGTTCTTTTCCTTGGGTACAGACGAGACCTCAGTTGTGTCGACCGTGGTCTCGGTTGTTGTGTCCGGCTCAGCCTTGGCCACCTGTCCCGGAGCCGACGCAGATTTACCATGCGAAGCGTCGCTTTTGCCATGCGAGGCGCCAGCATTGCCGTTGCCATTGCCGCCGCCGTTGCCATTACCGCCGCCGTTGCCGCCGCCGTTGCCGCCGCTGTTACCGCCGCCATTGCCACCGCCGCCCCCGTGCCCGTTGCCGCCGGCTCCGGCGAGCGCCGGGGACGCCAGAAGCGCAAATGCGGCAAGCGCCGCGAACAGAGTTTTTCGGTTTGTCATGGGTAAATCTCCTCGGGGAATCGCCATCCGCCCGACAGCTAAGGAAGCGTCGTATGAGGAATTGCTAACGGTACAGAGTAAACTTTAGACAAATGCGGTCTCAATACGCGATGTGGAAACCAGAGGCCGCCATAAGCTTTTGTTATTTCACAAAAATTATTGCCATGAAGCTGCTGCGGTACTGAAGTCCCATGTAGACCGGACTATGGTCCTAGTTGCCAATCCGCGGCACGGCAAGGGCCACGCGGGAGCGCCTGGTTTCGTCCCGGCGAAGACGACTTCGACGGCATGCGGGTCGCTGCCTAGATAAGCAACAAACCCTTCATGCTGGAATGGCCTTTGCGGCCGATGATGATGTGGTCGTGCACGGAAATGCCCAGCCGCTTGGCCGCGTCGATGATCTCTTTCGTCATCTCGATATCGGCGCGCGACGGCGTCGGGTCGCCCGATGGATGGTTGTGGATCACCCGTCGCAACTCAGTATCTAATTGATATTACATGATAAAAATACGAGACGGACGTTACTGAGGGCGGGTTCTGGGGTGCGTATGTGAACTTTATTCGACCGGGTTCACGCTTGCTCATGTTCCTTCCCGTTGAGTCGATTTGTCGCACGGCACCTAACGGTTTGCTGACTTGCCCATTCGTTGAGGTCGGCCACGGGATAGACAATCGACTTTCCAATCTTCACGAAAGCTGGCCCGACGCGCAATGCTCGCCAGTTGGCCAATGTCCCGGTCGAGATTGCGCCGCGAAAACGTTCGGTCACTTCCTCCGGCGTCAGATACAGTGGTTCCATCATCTTGCACCTCAAACCAAGTCTCAGTCGGGATGATCGGGTCCGCCAATAGTGAAGACGGAGACGACCTCCCTGCGCTTGGGGTCGACAAGGCGATCTTCATTGAGAACATCTGTCGATACCGGCGCGTCACGCACCTCTAAGGGGATTTCACTCAAGACTGAAAGCGGGTTCTGACCACGGTAGGACCATCTCGGGCTGCCGGCTAGAAAAAGGCCGGAGGGAAGGCGCGACCATAAGTCGGATCCGCCCGGGGCAGGGGATGCAACCAGCGGGGGCCCTTCGAAGGCAGAGGTCAAAGGTTCGAATATCCTGCCGGCGCCAAACGACCCACCATTAAGAATAAGTGTGCGAACACCCATGCGGGGGCCGCATTGGGGGCACATAACTGACCTTGTCAATTTGCCGCTCTTCCGCTGCCGGCGGACCGAAGCCGACATGGAGAGAACGTCCGGTCGCCCTCGCGCTTGAGCACGCAAACGAAAGACCTGACCAGGATTGGCGTTCCTCGCTGTGACGCTACTCGCAGGTGCAACGAAGGCTTGCTTGTAAAAGTGGTCCATGGTGCGCGGCCGTTCCCAAAGTGGCTTGATGCACGATACGAGAAGACTCGGTACGGCACACAATGCCGACAAGCGCTGTCGCAGGAATAGGTGGGGCGGTGCAGAAAAAGGCTGGTGGTTCGCCTTTGAAGTCCGGCGTCGTGGGAACCACCGCAAAGCGCGGTCAGGTCTCAATCAGGCGTTCCACAGCCCTCAACAATTCCATAATTTGCATACGTTTGCGAGGGCGCAATTGTTCCAGCCGAGCGGCCAAAGAGCCAACAATGTCGCTCGGGCTAACAGCAGATCCAGCGCTTGTGGCTTCAAGCCAAGCTGATAGCTTGCGTTCCGTCTTTGGTGCCAATATCACGCGCCTAGACAATACCTTACTGATATGTGGTTGAGACAAATCACAAGCCACTGCGAGCTCGGACTGTGTAGTATTGAGCTGCGCCATCTGTCGCAGAACGTTGGCAATCAGTTGGCTTCCAGCCATTGACCTGACCTTCGATGCAATGCATAAAGTTGATGCATTGCATAAGGATTGCGCTAGTGCAACAGGTCATCGCAGAGATCGGGGGACGCTTCGAACGTCTCAGCCTCCCGGATGCGGGCGCAGCAGTTTGGCCTGGGTTGCGCTGGGGCCACTTCAACGAACCGCTGACGCCCGCCTTCTGGGCTAGTCAAGCTTGGATGGCGAAGCCCACACGCGACGAGCACTATCGGTTGGGCCGGACCTTGATTGAGGAGGTCATCTATTGCCTTCTTGGCGGTCACGGCGCGCCGGCCGAAGTCGGTCTAGCGGCCTCCAGGCGGGTATGCGACGCACTGCGCAATTCTGGCAGTCTAAAACCTTCGCGGATCGAATTGGAGCGTCTGCTTCGCCAGCCGCTGTTGGTACGCGGCCGATCGGTCAGATATCGCTTTGCTGCCCAGCGGGCGCACTATCTCGCGGGAACGCTCGACCGACTAGCCGAGGTCGAGACTGAGAACCTTGGCGATGTCGATCTGCGCGATGTGCTGTGCGGCATGCCTGGAATCGGCCCCAAGACGGCGTCGTGGATCGTGCGCAATCGCCGCGCCAGTGATCATGTAGCGATCCTTGATGTTCATATCGTCCGCGCCTGTTCGGCGATCGGTGTTTTCCCGGAGAGGGCTCAACCCGCTCGGCGTTACAGCGACCTAGAGCGCCGTTTCCTGGCATTCTGCGAAGCGACGCAGTCACCCGCTTCGGCGATGGATGCGGTGATGTGGTCGACGATGCGGAGTCTGAGTAGGGTTCTATTGCAACAACTCGTTGACCGCGCGCGCCGATTCGCGCAGCTTGACGAAATAGAACAAAGGGGGAATCGGCCATGTCTGGATCAAACGACAGCCGCGACGATGGGCCTGGCAGCGGTGGCGCGCCGGTAGGGGGCTCAGACCCGTGTCAAAAGAAGCGACGCGGTCCGATCAACAGCCCTAAGGCAGTTGTTCTTTCGAAGTTGGTTGTCGGCGCCATTCTCAAAGTCGATATCCAGATGTCGGGTGCAACTCCCATCCTCGCAGTCTTTGACAGCTCGGGTGCCTTGGCCGGATCCCTGACTTTCATCGGTTATCTGGAAGTCATCGACTGCATTCAGAATCGCGGCGTTACCTACGAGGCGACGATTATCAACATTACGGGCGGGGTCTACGAGGTGAGCGTAGAGCCAAAGTGACAGCGCGCTTCATTATCGTTGGAGGGATCTACCAGGAACGCTGTATCCAACCGCTTTGGAACGCGGTCTATGGGTCGGCGGGCAGGGCCGCTCATTGTGTCACTTCGCTCGTCAACGAACCGGTGCAACTGCATGCCTACGTGGCAGGCGCAGTGAAGGACGAAACGGCCTATCTTGCGGCAGACTGCGGCGCTCTTCTGGTGCCGACACCCGCCGATCATGCAGTCAGTTTTGACTATTTGCATCCTCTATCGACGCCGATCATTCGACCCGCTCCAGCGCGCATGACTCGCCATGCGTCCATACATGTCTCCGGGGACATCGTTTTGCGCTACGGCATGCTGGAAGGCGATGCCGTGGTCGATGCGCAAACGGCAATCTACGACCCGCAATCTGCGTTTGGTGCTCCCCGGTTCTCGGCCAACGGCTCGCGGGCTGATCGCCTTGCGGTTGTGATGAATCGGATGGAGGCGCAATCAATGACGGGTCTGAGCGACCCCGTGGCTGCCGCGGCGGCTTTGTTAGACGCAGGTGAGGCGCAGGTCGTGATTGTCAAAATGGGCGGCAGGGGCGCGCTTGTCGCGACGCCGGGCAAATTGAACCAAGTACCGTTTTATCGAACTGAGAGGGTCTGGAAGCTTGGTTCGGGCGACGTGTTTTCGGCGGTTTTTGCAGCTTTGTGGGGCGGCCTGGCCATTGACGCGCTTGAAGCAGCCGACCTCGCGTCCAGAGCAACTGCCGCCTACTGCGAAACACGGGCGCTACCTACCCCCGCGCTTGAAGCACTGCGCGCTATGCCGAATGATCCTGTGCGGGGTGGCGAGGGCTTGATCTATTTGGCCGGCCCCTTCTTCGACATTGCTCAGCGATGGCTGATCGAGGAAGCTCGCGGACTGTTGCTGTCCCTCGGCGCGAAAGTGTTCTCGCCGGTGCATGAGGTTGGTCCCGGACCCGCCAACATCGTCGCGCCCGAAGATATTGCGGGTCTCGAGGCCTGTGATGCGGTGTTGGCGATCGCCAACGGTCTCGACACCGGCACTATTTTCGAGATCGGCTACGCTGTGAAACTGGGAATTCCTGTGGTGGTCCTCGCGCAAAATATCAAGGGTGAGGATTTGAAGATGATTGAGGGAAGCGGTTGCGAAATCATCGATGACTTCGCCTCCGCCCTTTACCGGGTCATAGGGAGATTGCCCGTCCGATGAACGCACTTCTGCTGTCTGGGGGCATGGACTCAACTTGTATCGCGTGGTGGAAGCGCCCGGATGTCGCGATCTTCGTGGACTATGGTCAGAAGCCAGCGGAGGCCGAAGAGGCGGCCGGGCGTGCGGTCTGCGAGGCTATCGACCTTCGCTTCGAAATGGTGCGTGCCGATTGTTCGGCGCTGGGGTCGGGAGACATGGCCGGGTCGCCGGGTCTAGACATTGCGCCGGTGCCGGAATGGTGGCCGTTCCGAAATCAGTTGATCCTAACGATTGCGGGGGCTGTCGCCCTAAGATTAGGCGCCAAGCGCTTGATGATTGGTACGCTCAGCACGGACAGGGTGCATGCCGACGGACGAAGCGAGTTTGTGACAGGGATTTCCGATCTGATGGCGACGCAAGAGGGCGGGCTAACCGTCGGTGCCCCGGCCATTGGCTTGACCGCGGTTGAACTGGTCGAGGCGTCCGGAATCTCCCAAGACATCCTCGGCTGGGCGCACTCTTGCCACACAAGCAATGTGGCGTGCGGGCAGTGTCGCGGGTGTCGCAAACACTATGCGACGTGGAAAGCGCTTGGCTGGGCCCCACATTAACGAGCCGCAACCGCGGCGATCGACGTGCGACTGGTCCCCATTTGAACCGGCCGTTGTCGCGGTTCACGACTTCGCCCGACCGACCGCCAAATCGGACGTGCCATTCGCTGAGGTGCTGGAAGCACGCCGGTCAAGTCTCGGCGGTCGCGTCACGTGGCTGCAAATCGCTGATCTCCTATGGTTTGCCGCCGGTGTCCGAGGCTATCAACCGGCCGGTCGCGCCGGCCTGCCCATCCAGTGGTCGGCCACGCCTAGTGCAGGCGGGCTGGGTTGTGTGCGCGTTGTTTGCTTGTCCGACGATGGCTCACGGCCTCGCCTCTACGATCCGTTCGGGCATCGCCTGCTCGAACTCAACGTCGAGGCAGAATTCGTCGTCAGAGCCAATCGAGAAGCGGTCAAAGCTGTCGTCAGGCCCGTCGCCGGTTGTACGCTCCGTCTCATCGCAGATTGGGCAAAGCTTTCGGCTGCCTATGCTGACGCGGAGAGCCTCATGTTCCGGGATGCGGGAGCGGTCATGGCGACGCTTGCACTTTGCGCCACCTGGAAGGGCATGACCGCCTGTCCCCTCGGCTTTCTGGGGAATGATCTCGTATCGAGTCTTGGATTTCCTGCCGACCGGTTCAGAGGAGTTGGGGCGATCCAGATCGGAGCTGCGCCTGAAGAATCTGAGCGCCCTACACCATAGCTGTGACAATGAGTAAGCGGCTGCCGCTAGTACCCCGAACCGGGATCGATGCCCAGAAGGTGGCATGCGCCCACGAAGGTGGTCTCGATTGGCTACCCGCGCCTGACGAACCGCCCGAGGTTGGACGCTCCCACAGCCTGCCTTCACTAAGCCCTAGGCTTGCGTTTGACAGGAGCCTTTTTGGCCGGGGTTAGCTGCGGTTTGCGTCCGAGCCCTGCCGCCTTCGCAAGCGTCGATCTTTGAGCCGCGTAATTCGGCGCAACCATCGGGTAATCCGGCTTCAATCCCCACTTCTCGCGGTATTCATCCGGAGTGAGCCCGTAGTGCACCGCGAGATGCCGTTTCAGCGATTTGAATTTCTTCCCGTCTTCCAGGCAGATGATATAGTCCGGCGTTACCGACCTTTTCGGATTGATGGCCGGCTCCTGTTTCGGTTGCGGGGCCTCACTCGGCTGGCCAAGGCCTGACAGCGACCAATGGATCGACGCGATGAGGTCTGGCAACCCAGCGACGGGCAATGGATTTTGGCTGACATAGGCAGAGACAATGTCTGCCGTCAGCCCGACCAGATTGGCCGTTTGGGCTTCGTTTTGATCGCTCAAGTAGTCGCTCCTGGTATGGGGTCAAAGCTCGCTTCACATATCTGTCGTATATCGCAATTTCGAGCAATGCCGAGATGAATACCACCAAGCCTCTCGAGTTCTTCGTTCATGACTGGAGGTAGCGAAAGCGAATCCAACCGCCCATCGGCAGGAAGCAGCACAGTTCTAGCGTAGCAGTACTAGGAAGCCTGCCGCCTACTAAGAGTGCCGGGGACGGGACCGATTCCCGCGGTCGGCAGCCACCGGTTCACCGTGTTTGCAGTCCGGGAACTGATTACATCCACGAAATGCGGCTCCGTTCTTATTGCGCCGCTCAACCAATTGGCCGACGAGGCAAGCTGGGCACTGGCTTAAGGCGGTGCCCTCGATCGTCTCGAAGCGAACTTCGTCGCTGGCGATCTCGCAAAGCTCACGGATATAGCGAGATGGCTGACGGCGATTGGTGATCATGTAGACGCCTCGGCTGGCACGCGTCAGCGCCACGTAGAAAAGGCGTCGCTCTTCCGCGTAGGCGAAGGTCTCGGGGCGGGGGATGACTAGATTGAGCAGCTCATCGTCCTCGATGCGGCTTGGTACGCCATAGTTGCCCTCGCTCACATCGAGCAGCACTGTGTAGTCGGCCTCGAGCCCTTTGGCCCGGTGAAACGACAGCCCAGATACTTCGATATTGGCAAAGGAAGGTGGTTTTCCTTCGAAGGGATCCAGGGTGTTATAGCGCCACAGCACAAGAACCTTGAGCTTGTCGCGTGCTTCGTTGCGCCACAGTGTGGCGATGCCGCCCAGAGCGGTGTCAAGCCGTTCGAGCAGGCGCTGACAAGCCACCGCGAAGTCCAGCTTGCCGCGGTCACCATCGATGGGAATAACACGGATCGACCGCGAGATAGCCGGTCGTGTCGAGCGGACCGACTTCTTGATCTGATCGGGATTGCGCTGGACGAACTTTGCGGCCGTTTCGGCAATGAGCTGGTTGCAGCGATAAGTCTGCTCGAGGCGCCCCTGCCAGCTGATGCCGAAATTCGCTTCGAACTGGGTGAAGATGGAGATGTCCGATCCGGCAAAACGATAGATCGACTGCCAGTCGTCTCCGACCGCGAACACCTTGCTGAACGCTTTCTGTTGTTTAAGGGCCTTGATGAGATTGGCGCGCGGCTCGGAAATGTCCTGAAACTCGTCCACGAGGATCAGGGCATAGGGGCTTCGATATCGGCCGGTCTCGACTAGCCGAACCGCATCCGCGATCATCGAATCGAAGTCGATCCGTCTGGTTTCCTCAAGCTTTCGGGAATATTCCCCCGCGATCATCCAAACCACGCGGGCGTATAGCTTCGCACGCTCCTTGTCGTGCAGGCTCTTGGCACGCTCGAGCAGCATGTCGAGGGTGAGATGGCTGGCGCGTATATGCTTCAGGCAGGTGGATATCAGCTGGTGGTAGTGCTTGATCACCACAGGGTCGAGCGCCTTGGTGATTTCGGCGTAGCTCTTGCGCTCGAAAGGCATGGAGCGCTGCGCCAGTTCTGATTCAAGCGTATTAAGCAGCGTCTCGTTACTGGCCTGGGCTGAAGTCGTCTCGAAGAAATCGATCTCCTTGCGGCGATATGCCTGCCGTTTCTTCTCGGCGTGCTGGGCATAGTCCGCAAAGGGCGACGTTCCGTCGGCGTTGAGCGCGAAATGCTCATGCACCGTATCGGTCTGCGGATAATAGAAATCGGGATGCAGATGGCGGACCGCGCCGTCATCTTCCTCTACCGCGATCTGCCGTTCATATTCGAAGCTGACGGAATGCAGCCAAAGCCAGTTGGCGATCTTCTGCTCCTGCAGCGACTTTACGATCACGCCTGGCAGGGAGCCGATAGTGGCCTTCCCCTTCCTGAGGCTATCCGAAACATAGCGGCGGTAGTCGGCCTGGGCGTCAAAAACCTCAACCGGGATGTCGGCCTTGGGGTGCACGACGAGAAGATCGCTCCACAGTCGGGCGAATTCTGGATCACTCTCGACGAGGCTCTGGATGATTGCCTCAATGACCTTCGTTTCCCCACCAGGATGATCCACCCAGTTGGCAAGCTGGGGCGGCCGACCTTCGACCGCCTCGATGATTCCGCGCCCAAGCGCATGAAACGTGGTGACGCGGCACTCCAACGCGTTTTCGGCGACCTGTAGCTGGCTTGCGATCCTCGTCTTGAGTTCATCGGCTGCGCTCTTGTTGAAGGCCAGAAGCAGGATTTCGTCAGGCCGATAGAGCTGCTTCTCCAGAACGTAGGCGACCTTGCCGACCATCGTGGCGGATTTGCCGGACCCTGCCGAGGCGACGAGCAGGTTATTGTCCTCGAGGCGGATGCAGGCCTCGCGCTGCTGGTCGGAAAACGAACGCCTGTCGAGATCGTCGAAGAATGTCTGGAACTTTAGCAACTCCGACCTGACGAACGCTTCATTGTAGGCGAGCCGAACGCTTGGGTCGGTTATCATGGCAAAGGAGGCCGGGAGGGATGCATTGAGCCCCGCAGGCATCAAGTTTGGGTCGAGAAGCGGGTGAGAGAGGGCAGCTGCCGCGGCGCCAGGAACGCTGGCAATGGCTCTGCCGAGATCGGCCTGGGCAAGATACTGTCCATTGCCTTCGGTAATCCTCCGAAGTCGGTCGTCGACATCAAGCAAGTGCTCTCTCTCGTTGTCGATCAGACCAAAGAGATGAGTGTTGATGAAGGCGTGAAGGTCTGCGGCCAGTTGTGCGGCCGCGTCTCCCGATAGCGCCGACAGCGTGTCTGTTCTGCCACGAGCGCGTATCTCGACTGTATGCCACAAGAGAGCCTTGCTGGTCGAAATCGATACGACGTCAAGGCAGCTAAACTCGACTTCGCTATCCTGAGCTAGCCGGAAATGTCCCGATAGCTTCGGGTCTAGGGTCAGCTTCCATTTTCCCGCCGGAAACAACCGCGCAAAGAAGCCAGGGCGGTAGGTGCGCGAGCGGCCAGATAGCAATTTGGTCAAGGCCACATTCGATACGCTCGGTAAAGAGATCCCGACGCCCGAACTATCACAGAGAGATTGAGATGTTCCAAATCACCGTGGAAGGCCACGTTGAATTGCACACTGGCGTGTCCAAGCGGTGGTGTGCGCCATTTGCCGCTGCAGCGTGGTCCCTGCTATTGGCGCGCACTTGTCGTGTCTTTCGGTTTCGGTTTTTGCAAGGGGGTTGCTGGCAGCTGGCCCTCAAGCTCGTCGGTAGCCGAGTGTGGCTTCGGCCTTCTCGGTGGCAGCGTGATCAATACAGTGACCTTTGTCGCCACCTCTTCGAGGGTAGCGGTGAGACGGTTTAACTGCGAGGCCGTTGCTGCGAGTTCCGGGCCGTAACGGGTGACGAGATATTCTCGGTTCTGGCTCAGGGACTGAAGATGCTTGGCGGTTTTGCCGCGAACGCGCAGTCCCGCCTCCAAAGCGTGTTCCGTCCGCGCCGACAGGTCGTGCTGCATCTTACGGATCTGATTGGGATTGAGCCCAAAGTGGAGCAAAAGCGCGGTCAGATAGAGTTCGATCGCATGGATTGCCGCCATTCTGAACGGCGCTCGGGAAAGCGGCTTGCCGGCTCGGCCGAGTTGAAGGAGATGGCTTGCTGCTCTGCGGTATTCTTCCGCCAGGGCGTGAACCTGCTGTGGGGATGCAAGCTCACCAGGATATTTGTGTTCTTCGACCGTCATCTAGCGCAATGTAAAGACACTAAGGGGAAGATTTCGTAAAGGGGGAAAATGTTGTTCGGCACACTCGCATTGCCGGACTGTCACTAATCTGTGTAGACTTTGTTTATGCTAAAAGTCGGCTCCAAGCTACAGTTGAGCGCCTCCGACCTGGTCGGCTATTTGAATTGCGGCCATCTGACGAGACTTGACCTTAAGGTGGCAGAGGGCGCGCTTGAGAAGCCGAAGATTTGGGACCCTCTACTTGAGATTCTGCAGCAGCGAGGTGCCGCGCATGAGGCGGCCTACGTCGATCATCTGCGTGCGTCCGGCCTTGATGTCGCGGTCATCGCAGGTAACGGGATCGATGACGGCTTTGTGGCCGCCACAATGGAAAAGATGCGTGCGGGCGCGCAGATAATCGTACAGGCCGCGCTGCGGTCGCTGCCCTTCACTGGTCGGGCCGACATACTCCGGCGTGTCGAAACGCCAAGCGATCTCGGCGCCTGGTCCTACGAAGTCGTCGACACCAAGCTCGCCCGCGAAACCAAGGGCGGGACGGTGCTGCAGCTCTGCCTCTATTCTGACCTCGTCGGGCAGGTGCAGGGCCTCGTGCCAGAATACGCCTACGTTGTCGCGCCGCTCACCGGTTTCGAGCCGGAGGTCTTTCGGATCAGCGACTATGCCGCCTACTACCGCAATGTCCGGGAACGCTTCGCCACGTCCTTGAACGGAAACGGCGGGACCTATCCGGAGCCGGTCGCTCAATGCGACATCTGCCGCTGGCGGGGCCGATGCGACGACCAGCGCCACCAGGACGATCACCTCTCCCTTGTGGCCGGGATCACGGCCGTGCAGCGCGGCGAGCTCGCCGGCCACGACGTCGCCACCATGACTGCGCTGGCCGAGCTCCCCCTTCCGCTGTCGTGGAAGCCGGAGCGCGGCGCCGCATCGTCCTACAATCGCATCCGCGAGCAGGCCCGGATCCAGGTCGCGGGGCGCGCGGCCGGGCAGGTGCTCCATGAAGCGCTGCCGATAGAACTGGGCTTTGGTCTGTGCCGCCTGCCGGTGCCGGACGACGGCGACATTTTCTTCGATCTCGAAGGCGACCCCTTCGTCGGCGAAGGCGGCCTCGAATATCTCTTCGGCTATGCCTTCAAGGACGCGGAGGGCGCGCTCACCTACGTCGCCGACTGGTGTCTCACCCAGGCCGATGAAAAGGCAGCCTTTGAGCGCTTCGTCGATTTCGTGATCGAGCGGCGAGCGCACCATCCCGGCATGCACATTTATCACTACGCGGCCTATGAGGTGGGCGCGCTCAAACGCCTGATGGGGCGCTACGCCACGCGCGAGGAAGAGATCGACACTCTGCTGCGCGGGCAGGTCCTGGTCGATCTCTACGCGGTGGTCCGCCACGCCATCCGCGCCAGCGTCGAGAGCTATTCCATCAAGAAGCTGGAGCCGCTCTACGAATTCGTACGCGCGGTATCGCTGCCCGATGCCAACTATGCCTTGAGTAGGGTCCAGGCCCGCCTGGAGCTCGGGGATGCAGGCGGCATCAATCCGGATGATCGGGCCGTCGTGGCGGGCTATAACCAAGATGATTGTGTCTCGACGGAGCGGCTTCGGGACTGGCTGGAGGGCCTGCGGACTGGCGCGGTCGCCTCAGGCGTGGAGATCCCCCGACCGGCTCCGCCTGGAGAGGACGCTCCCCCGGATATTACAGCCTGGCAGGCGCGGATCGATGCAGTCGTGGCCAAATTGACCGATGGCATTCCGGTGGACTCCGCGGAGCGCAGCGCCGAGCAGCAGGCGCTCTACGTGCTGGCGAACGTGCTCGACTGGCATCGCCGGGAAGAGAAGGCGACCTGGTGGGAATATTTCCGGCTGGCGGCGCTGTCCGCGGACGAGCTGGAGGACGAGCGGGCAGGCATCGCCGGCCTCGAGTTCGTGGATATCGTGGGAGGAACCGCCAAGGCCCCCATCCACCGCTATCGATTTCCCCCGCAGGACGCGGAGTTTCGCGGTGGCGAGGATTTGCGCAGCGTCGGCGGCGAGCGGTTCGGCAAGGTCGAGGGCGTCGACCTGGAACATCGCTTCATCGACATCAAGAAGCGAGGCGACACTGCCGGTCTTCACCCCGAAGCGATCTTCGCCCATACCTACATCGACACAGCTGTCCTGGCCGAGTCCTTGGTGCAGATCGGCGAGTACGTGGCCGATCATGGCATCGGCGGTCCCGGTGCCTACAAGGCGGCGCGCGATCTGCTGCTGCGGCGGCCGCCCGATGCCGGTGGCGCGGCGCTGCGCCAGCCGGGCGAGAGCGCGGTCGATGCGGCCTGCCGCCTCGTCCCGGCCTTGCAGGGCGTGCTCGCCATCCAGGGACCGCCTGGCGCGGGCAAGACCCATACCGGCGCCTACGCGATCCTTGCGCTGGTCAGGGCCGGCCTTCGCGTCGGGGTGACCGCCAACAGCCACAAGGTCATTCGCAACCTGCTCGCGAAGGCCGCCGAGGAAGCAGCGAAGGAAGACTTCGACCTGCAGTGCCTGCACAAGGTCACGGATGCGGAAGACAATGTCCCACACCTCACCTCCACCACGAAGAACCCTGAGGCCCTCGGCGCCTTTGCAAGCGGCTACCACGTCCTCGGCGGCACGGGGTTCCTGTGGGCCCGGCCCGATGCGGTTGGCCTCGTCGACGTGCTGTTCGTGGATGAGGCCGCGCAGATGTCACTCGCCAACGTGCTTGCCATATCGCCAGCCGCAGCCAGCCTTGTCCTGCTTGGCGATCCGCAGCAGCTTGAGCAGCCGATGCAGGGCTCGCACCCCGAGGGTACGGAGGTCTCGGCCCTCGACCACCTTCTCGGCGGACGGCAGACCATCGCCGAGGACGAGGGCCTGTTCCTCGACCAGACCTGGCGCCTCCACCCCGCCATTTGCCGTTTCACCTCCGAGCTGTTCTACGAAAGCCGACTCCTTCCCCGTCCCGGTCTCGAGAACCAGGCCATCCTGATGGACGGCCCGCTTGGCGGGAGCGGCCTGCGCTATGTCGGGGTGCGGCACAGCGGCAACCAGAACTCCAGCCCGGAGGAGGCTGACCGTATCCGTAGTATTGTGCTGGGGATCCTTGCTTCAGGTGCAGGTTGGCGCGATCGCGAGGGCAACGAGGCGTCGCTCACCCTGGAAGACATTCTGGTTATCGCGCCCTACAACGCGCAGGTCTTTGAAATCCAGGCGCGCCTCCCCGGTGCGAGGGTAGGGACGGTTGACAAGTTCCAGGGGCAGGAGGCGCCCATCGTGATCTATTCCATCACGACCTCCAGTCATGCCGACGCCCCGCGTGGCATGGAGTTCCTCTACAGCGCGAACCGCCTCAACGTGGCCACCTCCCGCGCCAAGGCACTGTGCATTCTCGTGGCCAATCCGGACGTGTTCGAGCCGGAATGTCGGACGCCGCGCCAGATGCATCTCGCCAACGGCTTCTGCCGCTACCTGGAAATGGCCGATGTGGTCGATCCATAAGTTCCTTGTAAAGATGATGGATTGGACAGACGTCGCGAAAAGCAAAGTATATTCAACGACTTAATGGGTATCAGTTCCTCGAAGTTGTACTGCTGTCGTACTCGTCGGAGCGCTTGGGTAAGATCGGGCGCCATTCAGGTTGCATGACCTGGAGCGGTATTTGAACCTGCGACGTTCAGGTTGTGAGTTTTGGAGCCGGAACGCTGGGCCGTAGCGTCCAAGTACAATGTCCCGTTTCCGCCTTACGCCCATAGTGCCATGCCCGTCCTTGCTTGCGTTGCGCTCGTTTGCGCCGTTTGCCTGGCCAACGTCATGGCTGTCCACCAGAATGACCAAAACCAGTGGCGGTACCGGTTGGGAAGATAGGGTTGGCAAGGAAATGCGATGTCCGCTCAGGGCCGACAGCAGACTGTCCGGTCGGCGGAAAGGCTTGCCGCTACCAGTTCTGCTCGCGCACTGGATAAGTCGCCATTCCTGGCAAACGCCTCGGCGAGCAGCAAACGAACTCGGGCCGAGTGGTAGCGGAGTGTGCGCTGGTCCACAGTTGCCGAGCAAGTGCGAGCAGCCTAAACGCTTCGGGATCACCCGGTGGGCACAGGGCTACCCGCGCCTCCGCTGCAGCAGCGCGGATGGAAGGCTGAGGCCACCGCTCAGGTTGGCTTTCAATTTCTGCAAAATGTGACGCGGCACCACATGGTTTGACCTCCAGCGCCGTGGCATGTTGCTTGGGCATGCGGCTCGCATCGCTGCATTGGCCGGACGGGCGGATACGGCGGCGGCGCTCAGGCTGGCGAGGAAAAGTTGACGGAGGTCGTCATCCGGTCCGGTTGCTTTACAAGCATTCGCAGGGCCGCGCAGCCCCCTCTGAACATAGTGCTCGAGGCGGCGTGAGGATCGAGATTGCCGCGCTCACATGTTGGGCGCGGCAAAGTTCGGCCCCACACTTGGCACTACGACTAACGCCTCGATCTCTATGGGTTGACGAACTCACGGCGAACGAACCCGTATTTCGATCGTCGCGTCGACCCCGAAATGATCTGAAACGAAATGCCTGTCTTTGGCGCCTGCCTTTGGTGGCTCGGCCCAACGCACACGAGAGACGTTTGTCACCACGAGTTGGTACGGGCTGTTTGTCAGCGCCGGATCGGTCACGTGGAAGATGTAGTCAATTCGCTCCTTCCCCAGACACGCTGGTCGGTACTGTGTGTCGCAGCCGCTCGTGTAGCCGGCAGTTGGTACGGTCTGCGGATGCGCGTTCAGCCACAGGTCACTGGGACTGCGCAGGATGCGAACGATGTCCTGATACCCGGGATTTCCTGGCGGATTGGTCCGCGGCTGCGGGCCACCAATATTGAAATCCCCCATCACGATAACCGGGTTGCCACTGGCCTTACTAAATTGGGCAATCCGTGCCGCAAGCTGCCGCAGTTGGCGCTGACGCCCGGCGACATTGTCTCGGCCTGAGTTCAAATGGACAACATAGGTGTCGATGGCTAGGTCCTTGCCCGGGATTTCGATCCGCGCAAACATAAAGCCTTCGACGGCCTCGAAGAGACCCTGTTGATCGTTACCCCATCGCCAGTCGAGATCAGTCCTGATGCGGTGAAGCGTCAATACACCGACGCCTCCGTTGTGGCGCCCGTCGAACCGCGGTCTAAAGAGGCTGGTGTTGCTTGAGTTGCGGTACATGCCTGTCGACCGCGCTGCCTGGAGGAGCGTGCTGTCGTCGCATACCGTTCCGGCATCGAAGAAATGATCTTCGTAATATTCCTGCAGTCCGACTATGTCATAGGGCTGCCGGCCGGATGACCCGGCCTTTGCCAGCTGAAGCCCGAATCCCCTAGCCCGCTGATCACAAGAATCTTCATCGACGGCGTAGACGTTGTGCGTCAGGAGACGAAGCCGCTTGATCAATTTGCCAAGCGGAGGGCGATCAGGCGGCGCAACGACGCCGCCAGGCGCGGCGGCCGCTGCCCCCTGCGCCGGAGCGACTCTAGGGCGGCCGTCTGCTGCCAGCGCCGTTTCTGCACCTATGATTTGACAGGTGGCAATCAGTCCCGCGGCTGCGCAGCGCAATCGACTGATTGCGCGCCCTGATGATGGACGAAGGTGCTGCATAGCGCCAGTCCCTTCTGTAATGCGCTTGCATGTCTTGGTGCCAATGATGCACCTTTGTTTTCGCCTGCGAAAGGTGCAGAATTGCATCGATCTCAATTGTTCGAGGAACAATGACAGACATACTGTCATACGTTTAAGTTGTTGTGGCGCTTGATCGACAACTATTAGTTATCGTGAGAAAATTGAGGGGCATACCGATGGCACATGGAACATATGCCGGTCTGCGCTTTATCTTGGTCGTGATAGCCGCATGCTGGCTTTGCCTGCCTGCTTCCGCCACCCGGTGCGATGACAGGATGACTGATTGGGTGCGGGCGCCCATCGACCAGAACACGAAGAAGAAGCACTACGACGTGGAGGTTGCCTGCGACCTTGTCCTGGAAGCCGACAATGTCGTGCAGAAGCGGATCGTGATCTCTGGGGCAGTGTCTGGCGTGACGATCGATTGCAACGGCGCCACGCTTAACGGGGGCATTGGCAGCCCGAACGACGGCAAGGACATGATCGATATCCGGTCCACCCCCTCTGGAACGGATTGGCTACGACCGACCGACATCACGATCCGTGACTGCAACGTGATCGGGTCGATACGCATCCAAGGCATGGGTCAAAATGGCGAAGCAGATGCGGTCAGAGAATCCTCCCAGAAAGACGATGGTCACGTCGGTCGCTTGCGGCGGGCTGCACCCACCCGCATCGTGCTTGACCACTTTGCGATTACGTCTACCGAACGGACCGCGCTCTATGTGTCGCCTGGTGTGACCCGTGTCTCGCTGCTCAATTCCGAGTTGAATGGCAATGGCACTCGCGGTGCAATCTACCTGGACGCCGAGTCCGGCTACAACCTGATCAAGGACAACAAGATCCATGTGAAGGTGTTTGATGAGCGGCTCTTTGGCATCAACAGGCTTGGGCCCCAGATCTCGGTAGACACGTCCAGCTACAACCGCATCATCGGGAACCGTTTCTCAGCACTCGAAGGGGGAGGGGTCTGGCTCTACCGAAACTGCGGCTATCGCGGGACCGTCCGTCATGGAACGCCGAGCCACAATCAGATCATCAACAACATCTTCTTTTATGACCACTATGATGGCGCCAATCCGTCCGTGCTTCTGGGCGCTCATGGCGACTGGTGGCGGTCGTTTCCTGGCCTTGGCACATGCGATGATGATGACGGGTTTGAGTGGGGGTCGAGCATAAGCAACGACGATCACGCCACCGACAACGTTGTCATGCAGAATCGCATCATCAAGCGGCTGACGCCGCTGATGATCCGGGAGGGCGATAGCTCCAACCGTCCGAACCTCATCGCGCACAACGAAACCGTCGACAGCGCAAGCCCCCGTCGGTCCGGATGCTACATCCTAAACCCCTACAAAGATCTTCTGCTTGATGGCCACAGTTGGGACGTACGTGAAGGTCCGAAAGCCATTCCAGTATGCATGAGCCAGGCCAAAACCTGCAGTGACGGCGAGCTTACATCGACGTCCACCTGTTCATTGCAGGAGAAGGTCGCTGTGTGTGCGGTGAATGGTAACAACCAAGGTTGTCAGCGAACCGCGGCGTGTCCTGCTGGCAAGCGATTAGTTTCGGCTCGCGCTGCCTGCACTCTCGAAACAAGCAGCGTGACGTCCGCGCATCTGTCTAACTTGCCGGGTAACGTGCTTGCGGTCATTGAGCGCTCAGACACCGGGTACGACGGGGTCTGCTGGCTCGGAGATACCTCCAGGCGAAGTGGCCAGGCCAAAATCGTTGGTGTGCTCGGGCGCCGGAACGTGGAGATCGGCTGTAAGGAGTATGACGCGAATGGGGGAGACTGCGAGATTCGCGCGACGCTCTACTGCACGTCACCATAGCCACCGCGTTTGCCCCCGTTGCGGAAGAGTGGGCGTCCGAAGCGCTTGGGCAAAAACGGACGCATTTCGGGGAAGGGGCACGAATGCCGGACGGGAGGTAGCATCCTGTCAGTGACCTAGGGAATGCTGAACCCCAAGCGCAAAGAAGCCACGGGCGCGCTAGCTTCGTCGGAAGGCGCGCACTTCAGACAGTGCGATTTCGCGCCGCTTATCGAGGTATGAAGCTAGGTCCTGGAGATGAACGCCTTTGGCACTCTTCTGGCTTCTTTCTGCTCTGGTTAGCGGAAGCTCAATTTTTCCAACGCTCACTTTGCGTAAGAACTTGGTGAGCGTCAGGTGGGAAAATAATCCTTGCACACGGTCTCAGCGGGGACAATCACGCGTCCCTCATACTGCGCCATGAGTAGGAAGAGGGTGTTCAATTTCTTCGCTCGCCGCCAGCCATCCGAGGACAATCAACGGGGTTGTAGCGAAGTTCAATTGGAGCAATCGACGCCAAATGGATAAGGAGGCCGTTCAAAGCGTGTGCAAGGAAAGCACTGCGTGCAAGTTCGCAGTGAAAAAAAATGTGATTTGTGCCGAGTGACGCCGCAGCATTCTGGCATGGATAACTCATAATCTGAAGGTTGTACGTTCAAATCCTACCGCCGCAAACAAAATCACGCCGCTAACTCAATGAGTTGCGTTTTTTTTATTCGTGAAGCGGTTATCCTGGTTTCCTACCCCGACTTCCGCCGCGGCCCCGACTAAGCACGTGGCGATGCGCCAAGGTACGACATGGATGCGCCTCTACGCGGCGTTCGAGAGAAGCATTGTAAACGGCCTGCTGCTTGGCCCTATAAGTTGCCCGTCCCTAGGCGTCGCCGCGGAAGTTCAGAAGGATTGGGCACCAAGGCGGCTTCTTCTTTTACGGTACACGGAACTGCGCTGGAGCCGCTAGAGAAACTGGCGCTTCGTTTCGTGACCAGTGTCCATATTCCGGATGACGTTATCGAATGTGCCCCGCAAGCACCTATTAGAGGATGGGATCGACGAGTTCGCCATATTCAACGACCTCGATCATTTGGGGCTAACATCGGCAATCTCGGCGACCAGCCATTCACCCTCGACTAAGTTGAAGCTCTGGGTGCGTTGAAAAACAAGCTCGGTGACGCCCACAGTCCAAGAACCGCTGCATGCGCGTCCGCTGCCTCCGCATGCCTAGCCGGCATCGAAGCTGTTGAGCCACGTGGCGGGGATTTTGCGTTTCGTGCAATAGCGTACCAGCCGATCCCGCGTCTTCTGCCCGCGACCCAGCCCAAGATATCGCGCGGCGTTCCGCCAATAGATGTTTTGCAGTTCGTCGGCCGTGAAGCCCGCGTCGCGAAGTTGCGTATCGAGGTTCGCGAGGTAGTTATTGTTGCCGACTTCCTTCGCGGTCATCGTCCAATCGGTGCCGTACATGAGGTGGTGTACTTGAGGGTCGTACTTCGAGCGGAAACGGGCGAGTTGCTCCAGGATGGCCGGACGCTGCTCCTCCTGTCGGCCCGGGATCGCCAGCTCGCTGAGGTAGCCGAGATCAGCGAACAGGAATTCACGCCCGTCGTCCCATATCGCCTTGCCGATGATGTCCTCCCACACTTCGCCCGAGTATGCATCGTCAGCGCACCGTAGCCCCGCGGGTGTGTTGTCTCCGATATCGAGCAGTTCATCGAAGCCGCCAAAATGGGCGAGATTGATGCGCAGCTCGGAATACTTCCGCCTGCGGAGCAATTTCCGCCACCATACGGGGCTGGCGCGTTTGCCGAAGCCGCAGACAGCGCCAAGGCTGTTCTCGGCATGTGCCATGATCGGCACGTCCTCGGCGGCGCACCAGTCGTAGAGCTTCAAGAGCTCACGATCGATAAGCGCGCCACCGGGCCCTTCCGGCACCTCGAGACCGGCGTTGTCGATGGCCTGAAAGCCCATGGGCGGATAGACCTTGACCCCGATGAAGCCGCAGTCGTGGACAGCATGTTTGACTACTTTCAGGACCTTGGGGTCTTCGGCGGAGCGCCTCGGATCGAAGCCGACCATACTGTGCATGTGCACGGGGGTGGTTTGCGCGATCGTGACCTGCAGTGCGTCCATCACATCAACTTGGTCAGCGATCGGCGAGTTCGGGGGCGCACCCAGCCAGCGGTGCATGTCGAGGAAGCTCGGTGTGACCAGTTGCAGTTGGCCGCAGCTTTGGTCAGCGTAGAGGCGGACATATTCCCGGGCGATGGCCTCGCGGCTGCCAAGCAGCAATCGCGCGAAATCGATAAAGCGCGCGAATTTAGATTCCTTACCTTTGAGTTCCCGTGTGACGCGAACCGCTTCTTCCTTGGTTAGAGGTTCGGAGCGAGCCTTCGCGGTTAAAATGCCGGCCTCGGCGTAGAGTTGGCTAAGGAGCCCCCCGTAGTCCGGGTCCGCTCCGCTACCGACGATGGCACGCGCCAATCGGTTGGGCGCCCGCTGGCTGCTGTCTATGACGACAAGCGCGTTGGCCACCGCCTCCGTTTGGCGCCGGTCAAGTTCCTGCGACGTCTCCCGGGTCTGCTTGCTTCGCAGATTGGCGGCTTCACGCTTGGCGGAAATGGTGTTGGCAGCCAGGATAAGCGCGAGCAGCACCACCAGCGCATCAATGACACTTCGAGTCTTTGCCGCCAAAAGTCCCGGCACATAGAGCTCACGCTCTTCCCCCAGAAACACATATCGCACGAAGCCTTCGACAGACACGTCCGACGCGTTGAAGAAATGACAGTGGACATCAATGAGCTTACCGCCGGTGTCGGTTACGCAACTCCCGGGGTCGAGCGGTCGTGTTACGCAGGCGGGTAGCGCGGAGATTGCCGCCGCGCTCACCAACCGTTGCAACAACGCACGGCGGCTTGGCCGGCCGAACGTATCTCCAAGTAGATCCCGCATTTTAATCCCCCACGTTCCCCTAAGTCATGTGAGGGCAGAAGCGATCTCTTGTCGATTCCTTTTGCAACGATGCCGCAGCACACCTGCGTAGCGACGCTCGTCCTGTGCACACAATTCCTGCTCTGGGCGAAAAACTGACGGTGGGACATCGGGCCTTTAGTCTTCTTCGCAGTCTAGCCAACCGAAAGCCGACAGGCAGCTTCCGGCCCCGTTGCGGTCTAGCGCTCGCGAACCGGAAAGGGGGCGACGCAGTGCGGCGATCTGCGCTGCAAGTAGACCCATCCAAAGCAAGAGCCGAAGCCTTTTTGCCCGTCGGAGCGAGCGCCCAGACTGCTCGGCGCACTCGACCCTGATGCAGACCGTGCCTGCCTTCGTTATCTCATTCCGCTGCTCTTGCTGTTCGGCTTCGGACCGGTGGAAGAGGTCATCGCCAGCGCCATCTATGCAACGCCCCCGATGGTGCGCAACAAGATGTTCGTCCTCCATCGCGTGCCCGTCGCCGTTAGCGAGGCCGCCCTGATGAGTGGCTATACGCGTCGCCAGCATGTCGAAGTGCCGACGGCGCTGCCGCAGATCTTCGTCGGCGGCGTCGAGGACCATGGCTTTTGTTCTCTACGATTTGGTGTATAGTTTCATTAAAAGCGGGGGAGTGTCGATGAAGCTCTTTGCGAGTGCGAGTTTCGCATTGTCGTTTGCTCTCGGTGTGTCGGCGTGCCCCGTGACCGGAGTAAATGCACAGACCAAGCAAGAAGTAGGAGCAATTGCCGGTAGTTTCGATGTCACGTTAGCTGGCAGCGCAACTTACAGTATCCCAATTCGCTTAGCACCGGGGTCTGCCGGAACTGAGCCGAAAATTGCTTTGTCTTATGACTCACAGTCACCAGGAGGCACTTTAGGCGCAGGTTGGTCGGTCGTGGGTCTATCCGCCATCACCCGCGGCCCGAAGAGCTTGTATTTTGATGGCGTAGTTGATGGCGTTAGATTGGAGGAGACGGATGCGTTGTTCCTCGATGGACAGCGCCTGGTGCCTATCGCGATCTCAGGATCGGGCAACTCTCGCCGTATCGAGTATCGAAAGGAAGTCGACGACCAGAGCCAAGTTGTCCAGTTTGGAGCCAACTTCGGTTCGTCGCGATTTATTGCAAGGACCAAAGGCGGCCTTACGCTCGTTTTCAACGGGGACGGAAAAAGCAGAATATCGTTTGGAGCGGGGCCAACGCTCCTTCAAGCGGTATCGTATATTTTTGATACGACGGGAAACTACATCTCATTTGCGTACCAGAATGACGAAGACGGCGACTACGACATTGCCAGCATCTACTACACCGGCAGAGGCAGGATTGACGAAACAGGTGCCGTCACTTTAGAGCGAGGCGGCTATGCGTCGGTGGAGTTTTCATATGAGTCCACTTCAAGAACAATCGAGGCATATGTTGCCGGTCAAGTTCTAAAGAAGAAGAGAAGGCTTGCTTCGATCAGGGCGCTCGTCGGCGACGATCCATCGCTCCCTAAAGCCTCTTGGTCACAAGTCTCAAAATACACCCTAGAATACGAAGATCGCCCAACAACGGCTAACCGCTTCGTTCTGACAAAGGTACGGCAATTCGGCGAAGACAACAGCGAGATAACGCCAACAACATTCAAATACTCCAGTCCCGATTTTGAATGGCGCGATGATCGCTACAGTTTGCCCCAGGGAATCGCGTTCGCTCACCGCCACGAACTCGCGGGAGCTTATCGCTTTGTGCGGTTCGCGGAGCAAGCAAGCGGCGTGCCCGACTTGCTCGTTGCAGCGCAGGTGGACGGCAAACTGGACGCTTTTGCTTACCAGAACAAGGGTAATGGTCAGTGGGATCGCATCGACGCGTTTAAGCCACCGTTTGCGTTTACTAACACCGATGGAGATGACCTCGGAGCGCTCTTGATAGACGTCAATGGGGATGGTCGAATTGATCTCCTCCAGAGCCACAAACCCAAGGACGCAGCGCCGCTACGGAGCGCCTATGTTGCAGAAAAGGATCGTTGGGCTCCTGCCGACCAGCCTTCGCTCGATTACCGTTTGCCGTTCAATCTGAGCGTCGAGGGTAAGCGCGCAGCGACTGTCTTATCGGGCGTTCTAGCGCCGGGTCGAAAGGTCGACTTGCTCTATGAGTCAGAGGGGCAGAAAGGGTTTCTGGAAAACACCGCGACGGGCTGGAGGAGCGATTCAATACTGGCCCCGCCTGTGTCACTCGGGCATTTCGCGACTTTGTTCGATGTGGACTGTGACGGATCACCTGAGTTGTTGGCGATCGAACGTGACACGGCCGGCGTGTCTACTTGGCGTGTCTTCCGGTTTTCTCCAACCGGATGGATCCCAGAGAGCAGCTCACAGTTCCTACCAACCTCTTTCATCCCACCAACGATTAGGCCCAAAGCGCTGTTAGAGGTCCAATTCTCTGGCAATTCGTGCCCAGGCCTTATCGCGTCTACAGGCGAGAATGGAGGCTTTCGCGCTGCAATCGTCGCATCCCCATCAGGATGGCTGTCGGTACCCGACAAGGAGCCGCCGTTCAATCTTGTGACCTCCGAGGGCGAGGAATCACTCGCAATCGCGGTCGAGCTCGACAATGATGGTAAAGTCGACATCATCGCAAATCACGCTCTCGAAGGGAAACCGGCAGTCAAATTTGCTTACTTGCAGACAAACTCGGGTTGGAGCGAAAACGCTGCATTCGAGCCTCCGGCACTGGCGATAGGAGCGCCGAACACCCAACAACCACACGCCTTTGTCGGCGACCTTGAGGGCGACAGGTTCCCCGAGATTGTACTGCCGGCAGGGACTGAACAGGGCTTGGGTAGGGTCTTTCAGGGGTCTAGCAACGGTTTCGCAGAGGCCCCGGACTATGGCCCAAAGGTACCCTTTGCCCGAGCTGATCAACAAGATCGTGGTATCCGGCTCCTCGATCTCAATGGCGACGGGTTACCTGACATCATTTACAATCGTGATGTCACCAATCCAGAAAAAGACAAGGACTCGAAGGGGGCTTTCATCAATACCGGCCGTGGCTGGCTACCCTCACCCGGGTTGATCCCGCCGTTGGCTTTCGCTTCTGACAAGATCACCGGTAATCCTGTCGAATTTGTGGATGTCGATGGCGATGGCTTCATCGACATGCTCTACAGCTTCAGAAAGGTGGACAGTAGCGTGGTGCGCGGTTTTTACCGCAATGCCGCGTGCGACCCCAATGTGGCTGACGATCAGAAGATTTGTGCCCCCGGGCGTGAATGGGATCCACGGTTTGACCGAAAATGGGTTCTTCAAGAAAAGTCGCCGGGTGTTCCGTCTGATTTAGCTCCGCCCGCGGGCTACCCTTTCGCCGCGGAGCACGTCGGGGACCTCGGCGTCCGCTTCGTAGAGCTGGATGGCAACGGTCGCGCCGATATTCTCGTCGGATACCTTCCGCCGAAAGGCTCGTCTGGCGGGAACGATTCCGTCGAAACTTGCAAGACCGAAAATGGAAGGCAAATCTGCGAGCTGAATCGCAGCCTCTTTCGAGTCGCTGCGTTCCTGAATGATGGTGTCTCATGGGTGCGCGCGCAGCACTATGATCCGCCCGTACCGTTCGTTTCGCAGGAAGCCGCCGCTGGCAATCGTACTCGAGATTTGTTCGTCCAGCTGATCGACGTCGACGGTGATAGACTTTCGGACGTTATTGCTGGCTTCAAGCATCCCTATGACAACACGAAAGACGTGTTTGAGACATGGCTCAACACAGGGCATGGCTGGCGGCTAGACACAAATCTACGGTTGCCAAACATGCCCTCTGGAGGGCGGCTCTATCTTGATGAGCCTCTCAGAGATCGTCGCGCGCTTGTGCAATGGGCCGATGCAAACAGTGATGGTCTTGCTGACATTGTATTCTCGAAACGCAATGGCGGGTCCAACGCCTCATCGACCTTCCTTTCTACCGGTCGTGGCTTTGTCGACGGTGGCCAAGATTGGAAGGTTGCGACCGAGGCAATCGCAGATCGCGACGGAGACCCAAGCTTCCGATTGATCGATGTCAATGGTGATGGCCTGTTGGACATCATCTATGCGCGTATTGTGTCCGGCGGGCAGAAAGAGGCCGGCGTCTACCTCAATAACGGTTCTTCGTGGATTGCTGCTGACAAGAAGCTCGTCGAACGAGTGCCGGGCTTCATAGACGAGAATGGGCTCGATCAGGGCGTTCGCCTGTTCGACGTGGATGGCAATGGTCTTTTGGACATTTTGCAATCCTTCGCCAGCGGCCCTGGTAACACCATTCCCGCAACGCCCGTGCTGTTGAATGCGGGGCGCCGTTCAGACGTGCTAGCCTCGATCGAAACAGGGTACGGCCTCACTACAACGATCTTCTACCAGACGCTGCTGGAGGCCACTCCGGATCAGCGCGCCGTGCCAGGAGCAACCACGGTCGCGCCTTGGGATGCCGTCTACGTGCCCGGGCCACTAGCGCAATATCCTATCATTTCGCCTGTGCCTGCCAGCTACGTGGTCCGCCGCGCGATCGTGGACGAGGGGGCCGGCCGCCAACTCGCTTTTTCATACCGATATGGCGAATTCCGCATGCATGGCCCGGCGATGCGGTCGCTCGGTTTTGGCTGGCGGGAAAGCTACAATGAGGCACTGGAAAGCCAGCTCCTCACGCGCACGGAGTTGCTGCAGGACATCAAGTATCGCAGCAGTCCTATTCGAGAAGCAAGCTGTTGGGTTCCGCTCGAAAAGCTTAGACGCCCAACCGTGTCGCGCGACTTCGCGCGACCTTCGGATGCGTTCTGGAGCAATCTTTGCCCATCCGTCGTTCCTCAACCGTTGCTGGCGATCCGCAAACTCGCGGAGTCGACATTCTCTTGGAGTCTGAAGGAAGGTGTTGTCGGTGGGTCGAACGGGCTTCCAGCACGTTCAATACGTCAAATCAGCCTTGCGCGCACACAGACCACGGCGTTTGAGCTTGATGGTGGCCTTGTGTCCACGCAAACGGACGCCTTCATGTATGATGATAGTGCCGACATCCTCAAGCGTCGGCAGAACTTGCTGGAAACCGTAAGCCAACGAGGCGACGGCACGTCCACACGGACGTCCAATGTGTATGCCCAAGACGATGAGGCACGCTGGTTCTTCGGTCGCCTCACCAAGTCTGTGGTCGCAAAAACCGGCGACGTCATCCAGTCCGGCACCAGTGACCGATACCAGGAAACACGAACTGCCGAGTTTGGTTATGATGCGGCGACCGGTCTTCTCGCGTTTGAAATTGCTAACGCACATGTTTCGGCCGTGGCCGTAAGGACCGACTACAAGCGGGACCAGTTTGGAAACGTCATCTCAACTGAAGTTCGCGCTATTCGTCAGCCCGCCCGAATCACGCACACCATCTTCGATCCCCTGGGTCGTTTTGCCACTTCCGAAATCAATGCTTTGGGCCATCGCGTCGAAACGACCCCAAAACTCACGACTGGGGCTCCACTTGCAACGACAGGTCCAAACGGGCTGACAACCCGATACGAATACGACAGCTTTGGGCGCCTCAGAAAGGAGATTTCTGCAACAGGTGTGGTCTCACTCTCAGACATGCTGCCGCCGTCGGAACTCAATGATCCGGAGGCAATAGCTGGGCTTCCGGTTGCGTACGCGGTGCGAATGCAAACCGACAGTTTGCCACCGACCATTCGCCTCATCGACAACAAGGGACGGGTCCTGAGAATCCTGGTGGAAGGCTTCACCAGTGATGGAGTTTCCAAGAGGCCTATCCAGCGCGATGGCACTTTTGACATTCTCGGTCGGCCTATTTCATCGACGCTACCCTATGACCGTGGGGAGAGTCTCTTCTGGACGACTGTCGAGTACGATCGCTTGGGTAGAGTCAAGAAGATCGTCGCACCCAATCGCGCAACGACCGAGACCGTCTACGCCTCCAGGCCAGGCGGTGGGCTGATGACGACCGTGATAGATCCTTTGGGAAGGCGAACCTCGACCGAAACGAACATGCGTCGCGTCCCCATCAAAGTTACGGACGCTCTTGGCGGTATGGTGATTTATTCCTACGACGGCGGTGATCGCCTGGCCACCATGATCGACCCAGCCGGCGCGACGACGCGCCATTCGTATGATGAGACGGGTCAGCGGATTGAAACTTTTGATCCCGACATGGGGCGCTGGAAATACCAGTACGATGCGTTCGGTCAACTGGTCCATCAAACGGATGCAAAAAACCAGGTTACGACCATCGAGTATGACCTACTGGGACGGCCGGTTCGCAAAGCTCTAAACGACGCAACCTCGTGGTGGGAGTATGATTCCGGATCCCGTGGCATTGGTAAGATAGCCTCAGTCAGAGGATCGGACGGTTACCGCGAAGACTACTTTTATGACGAGTTCGGCCGTCAGAGCCGTTGGTCTGTCACGATTGCGAATGAGACGTTCGCTACATTCACTCAGTTCGACCGCCTTGGCCGGATAGCTGCCACAGCCTATCCGAGCGGCCTTGCCATCGAGAATGTCTACGATTCAAAGGGATTTCTGAGTTCAGTTCGCAACGCAGATGGACGCACCACCTATTGGACCGTCCTTGACGTTGATGAGTTGGGCCGCACGACGGCGGAAACGTACGGCAACGGGCTCACAACTACACGAACGTTCGAGCCAGAAACCGGCCGTCCTCAGACCATCTACGTGGGAGAGGAAAAAGGGGGCGCAGTCCTTGATCTATCCCTTAAGTACGACCTCGTCGGCAATCTAACCAACCGAACGGAAGCGACTGGAGTCCGACCCGGACGACCTATTTCTGAAACTTTTGAGTATGACGCACTTGATCGTCTCATCGGCATGTATCGCCCAAATGGCTCGCGAGAGCGTTACGCCTTCGATGCTGCAGGTCGCATTACCTTTAAGTCGGGAGTTGGTGACTACAGCTATGCCACTCCGATAACTCTCGCATTGGCGGGAGAAGATCCTGATGCGAAGCCCTTTCATGCCGTTCTGGGGACGAAGTCCGGGTCCACTCGAGACAGTTATGGTTATGATCTAAACGGGAACATGGTTCGCGGCCCGACCGGAACGTTTGAGTACACGTCCGACAACAGCATGAAGCTGCTGTTTGCGAACCAGTCCAGGTGGGTACGCTTCGACTATGCTCCAACCGGTCCGCGATACCGTCAGTTTGCGCGCACGGGGATCGAGGCGACAGAGACACTTTATCTCGGCGCCTATGAGAGGGTAACCGACTACATTGGTCCTCTCACAGATGCGAGGCGGGGTAAGCTCACGCGCCATCGGCACTATCTCTCGAATAGTGGCGGCGTGTTTGCGACGGTAGAAATTAATGGTGAATACTCGGACGTCCTGAGCGAAATGGCTGGTGTTAGACCTTCGCAACCAAAGTCTGAGATTCCGAGAAGCCTGATCGAAACGACAAAAGTCTGGTATCTGCACAAAGACCAGCTGGGTTCAGTAATCAAGGTTACTGACGAAACAGACCGGGTCGCCGCTGCTTTTTGGTATGATCCCTGGGGTAAGCGGACGGTCTCGGTGCGCGACCCGAATACCCCCCGTCTTGGTCGGAAGCTTGACGATAGCTGGGACCGAGGATTCACGGGTCATGAACATATCGATGAGTTCTCGCTCATCCATATGAATGGACGCGTCTATAACAGCGCGATCTCAATGTTTACGTCAGTGGATCTCATAAACCAAGCTGTCTTCAACACCCAATCGGCAAACGCTTACGGCTATTCGGCAAACAATCCTCTCAGGTACATTGATCCGACTGGATTCGGCTGGCTCAGCGATCGCTGGGAGGATATCAAAAGAGGCGCCAGCGATGTCGGGAATGCGATAGGAGATGCTGCTCGAGGGATAGGGCGCGGGCTGGAGGACGCCGGGAAATGGCTGTCTGAAAACTGGCGTCAGGTAGTTGTTATCGCCGCAGCGGTAGCTATTACAACGCTCTCCGGCGGGACATTGTCTCCGATCGCAGCCGCAATGTTGAGTGGTGCCGTAATGGGGGCGGGTATGGCCTGGGCTTATGGCGGCACTTTTGAAGACATACTGATCGGTGGATTCACCGGAGCCGTAATGGGCGGTATTGGATACGGCGTTGGCACCTCCTTTAGTGCTGGAAGCTGGGGAAGTATTGCCGCGGAAGGCCATCTCGGCGGCATGCAAGCCGCTATGGCAGGTGGGGACTACTGGAAGGGATTCGCAGTTGGCGCTTTGAGCCGTGGCGTCTCACCTAATATCAGCAGTGTCCCCTCAACGGGGCTTCGGGTTGCTGCGCGGGCGACGTTGAGTGGAGCCGTGGCTGAACTCGAAGGGAAGAAGTTCGCCAACGGTGCTTTGTCTGGCACGTTCGCGCAGCTTTATATCGACAGCCATTCCTACAATTGGTCTTCGGGCTTAACCGGCGATACAGCGAGTTTCGTTGGCGGGCTTCAATCGACCGTGCGTACGGCTACCGGAATAATTGGCAAAATAAACGCCTTGCCGCTTACATTGGCGGGCGCGGTCGCAGGCACTGCGATGGTGGGCGTCTCTCAACTGGGCTGGGGTACGGGCTCGATCTCATTCGAAAACAACGCAATCCAATTCAAGGGAATCGCGTTTGTCTCAGACCCGTTCACACTAGGGAACTCAATCCTCTATCCGGCACCGGGTAGAGGTTGGACTCCACAACACTTGTTGACGGCGTACGACCATGAGCGCGCTCATACCTACCAGTACGAGGTATTTGGTTATCGAATGATCATGGACTACGGCCGGGAACTTGGATTGCGAGGTTATTACGATCACGGCGCCGGTGTCGGCAACCGCTTTGAGGAGGGTGCATATCGTTATGAGCAGAGCGGGGGCGACAGCTGGGTTCCATTCTAGCGTATCGAAGGCACCGCTGCGGTTTCCGGCCCTTAATCTGCGGCTTAAGATGTGAAACAAACCTCGATCGGTTCTGCGAACCACATCGGTCGGCTGAGCCGGTCGACGAATTCCGACTGGGGTCCTCCCTGGGGGCGGAGTGCTCTTCGTAAGTGGTCCTCAAAGAAACGACTATTTGCATTTCTTCGACCCGTTTGTAGTGTCGGCGAGGTGGCATTGATCCTCGCGTTGGGCGGACTGCTAGCGTTCAGCAGGCAATGCGCTGAGCAGTCCAGTAGTCCAGTGCATCTGATAGCAATCTGATCCCAGTGGAAACGCTATCGCCCGACCCCGTGCCGATCCCAATTGGTGAGTCGGAACACATGGATTATGTCGCATGATCGAAACTGATGATCAGACATCCACCGATCAGCGCATTGACGCCTTGGAGGCTGATTTTGCTCAGCGGATCACTGATCTCGACGCCGAAGTCAAAAAAGCAAAGCTCTATCAGGAGGCTGCACTCATCGGCCAAGAGCATCGATTGGTGGCGGCCGTTAAGAATCTGGGCGAGGTGATCTTCGTTTGCCGTGGCGAAGAGCGTCAGCGCCTGCTGCCTCCGGCGCTTGCCGCGTTCGCTTGGTGCCTCGTTCCTTCAGGTGGAACAGCAGCCATCGGCTTCGTCGCGGTCCTGACGCTGCTCGTGTCTTTCCAGCAATCGCGGCTTCTCGCCGTCCAGAACAACAAGATTGAGGTGCAGAACCTGCTCGCCGAGGCTCAGCGGCGTGCGAGCTTGGTCGTCGAAATCACGGCCATTTTCGAACGCATCGATGCCGAGAAGCAGGAAGTAGACAAGAGTTCGAACAAGGAGTGCACGGAGAATATTCAACGCCTTTGCTTCCGACCCTCGGTCCCCGGGGAGCCGCAGCCTGTTTTCGTCCCGTCGCAGGCGACGCTCGGGCGGATTGCGGCCCTCACACAGGCACTTCGCCCGTATCGATACCTAACGGTCGAAGGGGCTCAGCCGGAGCTCTGCCCACAAGATACGGAGTCGCCGACGCTCAGCGCCGCCTACACGGCCCTTCTCGGCGACGTCGTCTTGCGGGGGCCAGTGGGCGCCAGTCAGGGGCTGCAGCCTGATCGCGCGCGGGCCCTGGCTGCAGAAGCCTACCAAACCGATATCCCAATCGACAGTGGCACCGCTGAAGGCTTATTCGTCTGGCTAAGCGACTGGATCGATCGCCTGGCCGGCGGCCGGTTCACGAGCCCAGCTCAGCTCAACTGTGCCCCGGCAAGTCCGGAGCGGGGCCAGCTCTTGGTCGCTCTCCATGCCGCCGGGATCGATCTCAGCGTCATCCAAGCGGCAGGCGGTGACTTCACGTACTCGGATATTCCCGGCGCATCCCTTGCTGGCGTTCGCCTCCAGGAGGTTAATCTGACCGGCTCCCGGCTCCCTAACGCGAACTTCGCAGGGGCTGAACTCACTGGGGTGATCTTCCGCGGCGCTGACCTGACCAACGCTCGCTTCAGCAACACCAGCCTCCGGAAGTCCGATTTCGAAGGGAGCCGCGTGCAGGTCTACAACCACGACGGCGACGCCCCGCTGTTCTTCATGCCGCGGCTTGCCGAAGACAATCTGCTGTCAGGGCTCAGGCTCTATCAGGAGAGTTCCCGGCCGAACATTTTCGATCGCGTTTGCGGCACGCTCGATCTCGCGCGCGCCGTTCCCAAAACCGGGCCGGGCCCAACACTCGCAGATAATGCTCAGGACTACGGCATGCTCATTGAGACGCGAACCGTGACCCTCGGCGTGCAGAAGCAGGAGGCAGTCCTGATCTTTGATCTGAAATTCAAGTCGCAAGAGATTTATTCATCAGGCTGGACTAAGCTTGAGTATCGGTCTTTCTCCGAATGCCCGCCGTCACCATACAGATAGACAACGATCGGGCGACTCGTCCGAAGACATTGCGGTTTTCGCGCAATCACGTTCGGAAGACGCCGTTGCGATCGCATCAAGAGCACATTTGCAAGTGCCGGTTGTGGCACTGTTCGATGTTGCCGTTTCGACAGGGCCAATCATCAAAGTCGGCTCGCCGGCGAAGCGATTGCCGCGTTTGCCAATGCTGTCAGCCGAGCCCCTGGGCATCCAAGTTCCAGCCGACCCGATGGTGCGAGGTTTTTGCGGCTATGCTGCGGTTGGGGAAGAGGATCGCGTGGCCAAGGCCCGGTATCTTTAGAGATCGAGGCGCGTGGCGAACTCGACCTCGCAGAGCATATCCAGGCCGTTCTCCGATCGATGATGTGGAAGGAATGAGGCGACCGACGCGCAGTCGGTCAGCTACTGAATGTCTGGTATGTGCCCTCATTTCGGAAGTTTGCTTGGCAGCGAGCGGATCCCAAAAGCGGTCATAAGTTACAGATTGTGCGAGCGATACGAGTGGACGGAAATGGCCAATCATAGCGTGCACAGCAGACGGATTCGTTGGCCGTAAGCGAACATCTCAAATCGTCGCATCATTGTTGACCGACTATAGTCTTGCTGCGACGGTGGTGTGTGCCACTCCACCGGGGGCCGCGAGTTACTCATATCTTGACGCTTGCGGCTCGACCCGCCCGCTGCCCGCCCACTCTGCCGGCATGGTTCGGCATCTTTTCAATGCTATGTCCCTGCACGTTGTCGGGGCAATCGGCGTGTTCCTGTTTGGCAGGCGCCGCCGTTTGCAATGTCGAAATGCGCCCCGTGCTCAGTCAGGACGGAATACGAGGCAAAATACTGATCGCAATCAACGAGATGAAGAGGCGACGCGGATTACGACTGTGATTTCACTTTGTGCGCAACGGACCGGGAAAATATAAGTGACGTCAATAACAATAACTGGACGCCGATTTTAGTTTAGGATTATGTTCGATTCCTTCAAGATGGAGGGGACTTATGATAAGCCGTCGAAATCTGGTAACTGGTCTAGCGTACGCAAGTATCCTCGGCGCGCCGACGCTCGACATGCTGATCGCGCGCGCAGCGGCGGATGAAATGCGAACACGCAAGAATATAGATACGCTGACGTCGCAGGAGGTTGCCGACTATGCGCATGCCATTTCAATCCTGAAAAAGCGCAGCGAGGTCGATCCGAACGATCAAGCCGGCTACGACTATCAGGCTGCCCTTCACAATGCAGATCGTACACATCCCGACGGAACGATCGGGTCTTGCGAACATGGGAGCGAGGAATTCCTTCCCTGGCACCGCATCCATCTGCTGCTGTTTGAGAACCTGCTGCGCGCCGCTGACCCGCCGCGCACGTCGAATATCACTCTCCCCTATTGGAATTGGCATGAAGCGGCCTCGGGCGAGAGATTTCCGGCCGCGTTTGAGGATGCCGCTTCACCGTTGTTTCATGCCGGCCGCTGGGGCAAAGACGCCGGACCGGCGCAGTGGGATGCAGCGGACATTGGCCTTGCCATCAAGGAGGACGATTGGAACCTCTTCGCCGGAGACGCGAAGCCAAAGCCCAGTTACGGCTACCTCGAGGACCACGCTCACAACGAAATGCATCCACTGATCGGGCCCACCATGGGCGACCCTTCAACTGCGGCAGAAGACCCGATCTTCTGGTCGTTTCATACGTTTATCGACTTGATCTGGGCACGCTGGCAGCGGCTAAACACACAGACGGCCCAGAAAGGTGCGGCAACCGTGTGGGTCGAACCTGAGAGCCGCACCGTCGATCAGATGATCGTCAAGACGAGTGCTTTAGGCTACCAATATGATTTTAACTTTGACGGCGATGGTGACGCCGAAATAAAGGTGGCGGGAGGAAGAAACAACATTCCCTTGTCCGTGGAACGCGTGGACGACAGGGTGATGACTGTGAAGCTGCCGACTACGGCAAAGACGGGTGCAAGGCGGTTGCTAAAACTGGTCGCCGTGACCCCATCGCCTGACTTTAGTTTTGAAATCCTTGTCTTTGTGCATCCATCCGGGTTTGACCCTCTGGCGGGAAGCCCGTCCTCGGCCCGCGATGGCTTTCTTATCGACCGGCTCGTCATCTGGAGGGGACGCTCCGGACACACGCACCATGGCGGTTCAAACGCGTACGTCGATCTCGGCAAGGCCAATGGTCGCGATCTCCTGGCGGGTTGGCAGATAACGATAGCAACGTCAGCACTCCCTTTGGCACCGCCAGCGGAGAGCATCACCCTCATGGAAGCGGCCAACAAGAGCCTCGCCCCGATCTCAAGCCTCATCCAGGCGCTTGAGGTCGAGGAGCGCTAAATGGCTTCCCGCAACCCCGTTTTCGAACTCCATATACGGCCCATGTTCCGGGTGATCGATTGGGCACATATGCTGCCCAAAAAAATCGGAATGGAGCCGATCGATCTCTGGAACTATGACTTCGTCAGCAATCACGCGAAGGAGATCTTCGACGAACTGACGAGCGCCATACCGATGCCCACGCGCATGACAGGGGGACCGTGGCCGGAGGAATGGATAGCCGTTTTCGAAAGATGGCGGATCGAAGGCTGCAGGAGGCTGACGCTGGCCACCGGGTCCAACTACAAGCTGCGACTGATAGGATCGAGCCTGACGCTCAGTTGCAGTGCGACACTCGAGGATGTGTCGTCGCGAGCATGGTTTGATTTTGGCGACCCCGTCATCGAAACGCGGTCTTATCGCCTTGTAGTTGAGCCGCTGCCCGATGGGCAAACCGGAACGGCCTTTCCCACCACGATCAAAGAGTTGATACTGTCCACGACCATCAATTCGGTGGTTGTGGAGGATGCGGCCGGTTCTCACGTCGTGGTGCGCACATAGATGTCTAGAGCCAGCAAATTCATGCGTCTACGGTCGCTGGGGTGCCTGGTTCTCCTGAGCATAGCAACACCAGTTGGCGCCCACCCCTCCGCCTTCGCCCCTACTTATCAGGCTGATGGGACCCTGACCGTGCCGACGGGTTTCGAGACTTGGGTCTTCGTCGGGTCTAACTTTGGCCTGTCCTACGAGAATCATCTCGCCGACATGACCTCGCTCGAGGCCGAGCGGGCCGTGAAAGCCTTGTTCCACAATGTCTACCTCGATCCCGATTCTTACAAAACCTTTGTCGAAACGGGCGAATTTTCAGACTGAGAAAGCTCCCGCCTCCCGGTGGAGGCAGCCTGCAATGACACACGGTGTCGATATGAGCCTGAGTGGCAACCACGGCGGCAGCGGCCAAGGGTGCAATCCGCAGCAGGGCTTCTTCAACGACCGCCGATCTCGGGCGAAAGAAGGCAATCAGAACGCTGGCGCGTGCGTTGAGCACCACAACGGCCAAGCATAGGTAGAAGGGATAATCGATCATTCGCGCCTCCATCGGAAGCGGAGCGACAGCTATCCCTAGGTACGGTACAACAGCAGCCAGTCCGCTCCCGGCCCAGTTTCGGTCATTCGAGAATGGGAGCTTCCGACCAATTTCAGTCATCCCGATCGCAGGCCAGTATGGTCGATCCTGGGGGCATATGATTGGATCGACGTGATACTGCGCTACGCCGGTGGATCACCGATTCATCTCGCAACGACCAGAACTTGAAAAATCCATCCGGATGTTGCTCGGAAGCCATCTGAGGTCTCCACGATCTATGGGTCCGCGCCGGCGACCGCCGGCGGTCCAACGACAGAACGGCGTATAAACCGCAGTCCTGCGCGCGTCCGCAACAGCGGACGATTGTCGCGGGTAGGACGGAGGAAATTCGCCTCTGCCGCGGGCGGTAACGGGACAGCCGTAGGAGCGTCAGCATAGCGCCGGCCGCAGGACGGGACGCGGGACCGACTGTCCCCGTCCGCGGAAGTCCGCATGCGGCACCAGGGATAGAAGCCGCCCGGCCGAGACCGGATGCGGGCTCGGTTTGCGATAGCCCGGCCGCCGATCGGCGACGATGTCACTGGTTGCGGGCCTTTGCCAAGGCTTCTTTGGCACGGCGCCGCATCGCGCATGCGCAATTCGGAAAGAGCGCGACCACGCGCCGGACGGGGATGGCCAGGCGCTCAATCCTCGTTACTCCTGCTGAAGCTACGGTGACGTGGTCTCGCACCCTGGCCGGCGCTTGCTGTGGCTACATAGATTATCTGTCACATGATCGCAGTAATTCAACGGCAGATTGCGTTTCGTCTTTAGCGACAATATGGTCGCTTTGCTGAAACACATGTCGCGAGGGGTCGAGAATGTATTTCCATTTGCGTTCTGTCGTTTCAGCCATTGCTGGTGTCACAACAGCTGCGTTCCTTGTCTCGGCAATGGCGATGGCTCAGGAAACGCCGGTGTCCGCGGTGCAGGGCGCTGACCACAGATCGCCCGTTGCAGGTGGCGGGGTTTTGACCGTGTCGGGCGTGGTGACAGAGCTGTTCGGCGACGGTTTCTTCCTTCAGTCCACGGCGCCGGACAACGATCCGGCCACCTCGGAGGGCCTCTACGTCTTCTTGCGCAACGTCGCGGCCTTCCCAGTTCATGACGTCGGGAGCCTCGTCACGGTGACGGGCCGCCCTGTCGAATTCCAGCCCTTCACCGAAGGCTTTCCGCCCAACCGCACCGTGGTCACCTGCGGGACGATTGAAACGTCGACCATCCCAAACGAAGACCGAAGGTCTTACCTCACGATTACCGAACTTACCAATGTCACGGCGATGACCGTAAACGGCACCGCTGCCATTCCCGCGCCAGTGCCGCTCATGCCGCCGGGGGCAACAGCCTCCATCGCTTTTGCTGACATTCCGAACACGCCGTTCGATCCGGCAAATCATCCCCGTGATTACTTTGAATCCCTCGAGGGGATGCGCGTCAGCATCGATGACGCGTTGGCCGTGTCCGCGCGGGACAACAAGATCGTCTATGTCGCTGCACGCGCGAACCTGCAGACAGGCGAACTGACCGTCGATGGACTGCCTATCAGTATCCCTGGCCACATCTTTCCGGAAATTACGCGGGTACGCTTGCCGGCGACCCAACCAACGATCGTCGTCGATCCTGGCACGCTCCTTGGCGACCTCACGGGCGTCGTTACCTACGAGAATGGCGAGTACATGGTGGCGCTCGACCAGGTGATCGATCCGGTATCCCTGACGCAGCCTGCCGCGCCCGAAGCGCCGCCCGCCCCGGTGCAGGGTTTGCGCATCGCAACGTTCAATGCCGAGCATCTCGATGCGAATGACCCGCCGTCGCGCTTCGCTCGCATTGCTGAGCAGATCGTGGGATCGCTCGGCGCGCCGGATATCCTTGCCCTGCAAGAAGTCCAGGACGACGATGGTGTTGATGTCACGATGACGGTCACCGCGGGTGCCACCCTCGCGAAGCTAATTGCCGCGATCGGGGCCGCCAATGGCCCTGCTTACGAGATAGTTGCTCTCGATCCACTGGTGCCCAATGCCGACGGTGGTCAGCCTGGTGGCAACATCCGCAACGTCTATCTCGCCAAGAGCGGGGCGGGCGTTGCGGTAGGGGCGGTTGAGCGGCTGTTCGACACGGACGACCGGTGCAAGGAGGGTGTAAATCCCTTCTATCAGTCGAGAAAGCCGCTGCTGGCGACACTCACAGTGAACGGGACGCCTTACGTTCTGCTAAATGTCCACCTGAGCTCAAAGGTCGGGGACCAGGGGCTCTACTCGAAAGCGGAAGATCCCGTGCCGCACTCGTCGGCAGGGCGACGCGCGCAGGCGGAAGCCATCGTCGCTGAGTTGGAGTCACGTTTTGGCACGAACCCGCCCCGGATTATTATTCTCGGCGACTTCAACGATGTCACAGAGGCCGCCACGCTTGCTCCCTTCGAGGCGGGCAGCCTTGGCCTTACTATGCTCCCGGACAGCCGGGGCGAGAATTTCACCTTCTCGTCGCAGTTCCATGGCCTGCGGGAGGCTATCGACCACATAGTCGTGGGCGGTAGCCTGTCGTCGACCGACGTCACCTCGATCACCTACCTGAACCTCAATGCCGACTTCCGTGACCAAACGAGCGACCACAATCCGGTCGTCTTGACGCTCAACTAACCGCCCGTGTTTGATGGCGGTTTTGTGTGCTTCTGCCTGATCGTCACGCTCATTCAGTCGCGTCCATCGTGAGTCGCTTTGATGCACGGCACACCACAATATTTTTGTTATCCCACATCTCAAGTTTCCTCGACCGTAAGCGCTGTCCCGTTGGCACCTTTCGCGCGTTGTCGTGAGCGACGATGCTCGGGGCCTTTGAGGGCTTCGACACATGACGATTTCAGAACTTACGCTTAAGTCCAGGGACGAGGAGCCGGTTCGACGGCTTGAGATATTCACGGGTTCTGGACGGCGGCGCGAATGGTTGCCGGAGGAGAAAGCGCGGATCGTGGCGGAAAGCTACGATGCTGGCGAGACGGTGAGCGCGGTGGCTCGGCGACATGCATTGTCCCCGCAGCAGCTGTTCGCCTGGCGCCGGTCCGCGCGGGTGCCGTTGGCGAATGCGCCGGCACCGGAGCCGTTGTTTGTTCCAGCGGTGGTCGCGGCACAGGAGCCCGAACCGGCGGGGAAGCGCGCGAGATCGACACGGCAGCGGAAGGCCGCGCGAGAAACCGGCGTGATAGAGCTGGAGATTGACGGCGTCGCCATGCGGGTCGGTCGTGGCGCCGACGCCAGGACGGTGGCGGCGGTGATCCGTGCGCTGAAGGCGCCGTCGTGATCGGGCCGACGGGTGTGGTCAAGGTGATGGTCGCGACGAAGCCGGTGGACTTCCGCAAGGGGGCCGAAGGCCTGGCGGCGCTGGTGCGCGAGACGATGGGCGCCGATCCGTTCTCTGGCGCGGTCTACGTCTTCAGGGCCAAGCGCGCCGACCGGGTCAAGCTGGTGTACTTCGACGGCACCGGCGTGTGCCTGCTGGCGAAGCGTCTGGAGGACGGGAAGTTCTGCTGGCCTGCCATCACCGATGGCGTGGTGAGGTTGTCGGCGGCGCAATTGCAGGCGCTCCTGGAAGGGTTGGATTGGCGGCGCGTGCATGACGCCCGCGAGACGCGCGCGCCGGTCGCGGCAAGTTGATTCCATGGGAGGCTAGAGGCGCTCGCAAAGCATTGGAATGCATGATTGAATCGGCCTTGTGAGCAACCCGGCCGAGCCTCAGACCAACGATCCGATCGCGCTTCAGGCGATGCTCGCGGCGGAGCGCGCCGAGAACGAGCGGCTGCGCCAGATCATCAAGGAACTGCAGCGCCACCGCTTCGGCCGCAGGGCAGAGAGCCTGCCGGTCGACCAGCTGCTGCTGGGCCTGGAAGAGGCCGAGCAGATCGAGGCTGAAGGCTTCGCCGCGGAGGACACCGCCGATACTGCCAAGCGCGAGGCTCGCGCCAGGAAGCGCCGCGCCAACCGTGGATCACTGCCCGCGCATCTGCCGCGTATCGAGCAGATCATCGACATTCCCGACAAGATCTGCCCGTGCTGCAAGGGAATGCTGCATGTCATGGGCGAGGATCGCTCCGAGCGCCTCGACATCGTGCCGGCCCAATTCCGCGTCATCGTCACGCGCCGACCGAAATACGCCTGCCGGAGCTGCGAGGAGGTCGTGGTGCAGGCACCGGCTCCGCCACGGCTTGTCGAGGGCGGCATCCCGACTGAGGCGACCGTCGCCCATGTGCTGGTCTCCAAGTACGCCGACCATCTTCCCCTGTATCGCCAGGCGCAAATCTACGCCCGCCAAGGCGTGAACCTGGATCGCTCGACGCTTGCCGATTGGGTCGGCAAGGCGGCTTTCCTGCTCCGCCCCATCCACGAGCGGTTGTTCGAGCGGCTGAAGGCCTCCGGGAAGCTCTTCGCCGACGAGACCACGGCGCCGGTGCTCGATCCCGGGCGCGGCCGCACCAAGACGGGCCAGCTGTTCGCTTATGCTCGCGACGATCGCCCCTGGGGCGGGATCGCTCCACCTGGCGTCGCCTATCTCTATGCACCCGACCGCAAGGCCGAACAGCCACTGCGGCACCTTCAGGGCTTCGTCGGAATCCTGCAAGTCGACGGCTACGCCGGATACCGGGCGTTGGCCGAGCGCAATGCCGTGAGCCTGGCGTTCTGCTGGGCGCATGTCCGTCGACGCTTCTACGAACTGGCCCAGTCCGGGCCCGCGCCGATCGCCACGGAGGCGCTCCAGCGCATCGCCGAGCTCTACAAGATCGAGAACGAGATACGGGGACGCTCGCCCGAAGAGCGGCGCACCGCGCGCCAGGAGAGAAGCCGCCCCATCATCGATACCCTCCAGCCATGGCTGCGCGAGAAGCTCGCCCTGGTCAGCCAGAAGAGCAAGCTCGCTGAAGCAATCCGCTACCCGCTCTCGCGTTGGGCCGGACTTGGTCGCTTCCTCGACGACGGCCGCGTCGAGATCGACTCCAACGTCGTCGAACGCTCGATCAGGCCAATCGCCCTCAATCGGAAGAATGCGCTCTTCGCCGGTTCCGACGGCGGTGGCGAGCACTGGGCGACCATCGCCTCGCTCGTAGAAACCGCGAAACTCAACGGCGTCGACCCGTACGCCTACCTCGCCGACGTCATCACCCGCATCGTCGCAGGCCATCCGCAAAGCCAGCTCGACGACCTGCTGCCCTGGGCCTATGCCCCCGCGCCACTCAAGGCCGTGGCCTGAGAACAGCGGTTACCCTCGACCGGATATAGCACCGCTTTTTCCGATTTTGACGTAGGCCGGTCCAATCCTCACAGCTCGCCAGTTTCGCAGCGTCCCAACAGAGATGCTGCCACGGTAGCGCTCCGAGACTTCCTCAGCCGTCAGATATTTCATCGGGGCCTCCAGATGTTCGCCGGCGGCAGCGCTGCTGGTGGTATCCCAACCATTGCCTGTGAGCAGGCTCGTGCACGCTTCCGAACCGTTGATCATGCAGTTGCACGGTTATGACGTAAGCGCTGTCCCGTTGGCACCTTTCGCGCGTTGTCGTGAGCGACGATGCTCGGGGCCTTTGAGGGCTTCGACACATGACGATTTCAGAACTTACGCTTAAGTCCAGGGACGAGGAGCCGGTTCGACGGCTTGAGATATTCACGGGTTCTGGACGGCGGCGCGAATGGTTGCCGGAGGAGAAAGCGCGGATCGTGGCGGAAAGCTACGATGCTGGCGAGACGGTGAGCGCGGTGGCTCGGCGACATGCATTGTCCCCGCAGCAGCTGTTCGCCTGGCGCCGGTCCGCGCGGGTGCCGTTGGCGAATGCGCCGGCACCGGAGCCGTTGTTTGTTCCAGCGGTGGTCGCGGCACAGGAGCCCGAACCGGCGGGGAAGCGCGCGAGATCGACACGGCAGCGGAAGGCCGCGCGAGAAACCGGCGTGATAGAGCTGGAGATTGACGGCGTCGCCATGCGGGTCGGTCGTGGCGCCGACGCCAGGACGGTGGCGGCGGTGATCCGTGCGCTGAAGGCGCCGTCGTGATCGGGCCGACGGGTGTGGTCAAGGTGATGGTCGCGACGAAGCCGGTGGACTTCCGCAAGGGGGCCGAAGGCCTGGCGGCGCTGGTGCGCGAGACGATGGGCGCCGATCCGTTCTCTGGCGCGGTCTACGTCTTCAGGGCCAAGCGCGCCGACCGGGTCAAGCTGGTGTACTTCGACGGCACCGGCGTGTGCCTGCTGGCGAAGCGTCTGGAGGACGGGAAGTTCTGCTGGCCTGCCATCACCGATGGCGTGGTGAGGTTGTCGGCGGCGCAATTGCAGGCGCTCCTGGAAGGGTTGGATTGGCGGCGCGTGCATGACGCCCGCGAGACGCGCGCGCCGGTCGCGGCAAGTTGATTCCATGGGAGGCTAGAGGCGCTCGCAAAGCATTGGAATGCATGATTGAATCGGCCTTGTGAGCAACCCGGCCGAGCCTCAGACCAACGATCCGATCGCGCTTCAGGCGATGCTCGCGGCGGAGCGCGCCGAGAACGAGCGGCTGCGCCAGATCATCAAGGAACTGCAGCGCCACCGCTTCGGCCGCAGGGCAGAGAGCCTGCCGGTCGACCAGCTGCTGCTGGGCCTGGAAGAGGCCGAGCAGATCGAGGCTGAAGGCTTCGCCGCGGAGGACACCGCCGATACTGCCAAGCGCGAGGCTCGCGCCAGGAAGCGCCGCGCCAACCGTGGATCACTGCCCGCGCATCTGCCGCGTATCGAGCAGATCATCGACATTCCCGACAAGATCTGCCCGTGCTGCAAGGGAATGCTGCATGTCATGGGCGAGGATCGCTCCGAGCGCCTCGACATCGTGCCGGCCCAATTCCGCGTCATCGTCACGCGCCGACCGAAATACGCCTGCCGGAGCTGCGAGGAGGTCGTGGTGCAGGCACCGGCTCCGCCACGGCTTGTCGAGGGCGGCATCCCGACTGAGGCGACCGTCGCCCATGTGCTGGTCTCCAAGTACGCCGACCATCTTCCCCTGTATCGCCAGGCGCAAATCTACGCCCGCCAAGGCGTGAACCTGGATCGCTCGACGCTTGCCGATTGGGTCGGCAAGGCGGCTTTCCTGCTCCGCCCCATCCACGAGCGGTTGTTCGAGCGGCTGAAGGCCTCCGGGAAGCTCTTCGCCGACGAGACCACGGCGCCGGTGCTCGATCCCGGGCGCGGCCGCACCAAGACGGGCCAGCTGTTCGCTTATGCTCGCGACGATCGCCCCTGGGGCGGGATCGCTCCACCTGGCGTCGCCTATCTCTATGCACCCGACCGCAAGGCCGAACAGCCACTGCGGCACCTTCAGGGCTTCGTCGGAATCCTGCAAGTCGACGGCTACGCCGGATACCGGGCGTTGGCCGAGCGCAATGCCGTGAGCCTGGCGTTCTGCTGGGCGCATGTCCGTCGACGCTTCTACGAACTGGCCCAGTCCGGGCCCGCGCCGATCGCCACGGAGGCGCTCCAGCGCATCGCCGAGCTCTACAAGATCGAGAACGAGATACGGGGACGCTCGCCCGAAGAGCGGCGCACCGCGCGCCAGGAGAGAAGCCGCCCCATCATCGATACCCTCCAGCCATGGCTGCGCGAGAAGCTCGCCCTGGTCAGCCAGAAGAGCAAGCTCGCTGAAGCAATCCGCTACCCGCTCTCGCGTTGGGCCGGACTTGGTCGCTTCCTCGACGACGGCCGCGTCGAGATCGACTCCAACGTCGTCGAACGCTCGATCAGGCCAATCGCCCTCAATCGGAAGAATGCGCTCTTCGCCGGTTCCGACGGCGGTGGCGAGCACTGGGCGACCATCGCCTCGCTCGTAGAAACCGCGAAACTCAACGGCGTCGACCCGTACGCCTACCTCGCCGACGTCATCACCCGCATCGTCGCAGGCCATCCGCAAAGCCAGCTCGACGACCTGCTGCCCTGGGCCTATGCCCCCGCGCCACTCAAGGCCGTGGCCTGAGAACAGCGGTTACGTTATGACTGACGTCTGTGCACGGGAATGCAAGGCTCGGAGGAGGGGAGTAGTGACAACGGATATCGCGGGATAGAAATCGGATGGCCTGCCGACCACACCCAGCTCCAGAACTAGGCCTCGGCACCGGAGTGCTCTCTACCTTGTTCCCAGCGCGGCATGCTGCCATCCAGCTTTGCCGGATTATCGTCGATCCCCGCGATCAAGATGTCGAGTCTGGTTCGACATCGTCTGCATCTTGACCCTTGCGCGGCAGGGTACGCCACAGGGATGGGTTTTCGCTGCCCATATACGCCGTTAGACGACTCAGGAACTTGTGCTGCGTCGTCACAACCCCAATCGGCAAAGTTTCACGGGCATCCACCGGGACGTGGATTAGCACCATTGCGGCAGCCTTCCCGGCGACGAGAATTTCGAGACTTGACGCTGTTCGGGACGGTGCGTGCTCGGCAAACTCAAACAAACGGTTGAATCGTTTGACGGTTGTGCTCACTGCTACTTTTGGAACGACCAGCGTAGCGCCTTGCGCGCGTGGAATATCAGGCAAGCGAAGCGTACGTCGGAGTAAGCTCAACGCCTCGGCTAGGTCGCTGGTCATGCCCCAAGTCCCGCCGGCTGGCCGAAGCCATTTCAGTTCGGGCTTGACACTATTGGGCTCCAACTTTTCTAGATGGGCGACCAACTCCCGCACGTTGGTGTCCAGATAGATCGCGCCAGCAATCCAGGTCGTTGCGCTGTCAGAGAACGAGGGTCGGTGCGCAATCCACCGCTCGTAATCAAACGCTTGGCTCTCGTCGAAATACTCACGCAAAGAAACGGCGGCAAGCCGTTCGAAATCGGTGAGACTGGTCGCGAGAGCTTTTGGCTGGTCGAGCTGGCCATATGTTGATGAAAGTTCTTGAATAAGGTTGCGGTAGTGAGCCGGCGCATCAGCGAATCCATCGAACTCAAGCCGGAGTTTGCCGCCCCGCTTTTGAAGAACCTTTCGTGCCCCAATGATCACAGAACCGTACCTGTCCGGCTCTAGGCTGGCAATGGAATGGATGCTGACCTTATCAGGATCAGGTACGCGGCGAGTTCTTGTTACATAGTCCCTGAAGTTCGCCTCAAAAGCTGCACGAGCGTGATCGGCGGGAGACTTTTCGGCGTCAACATCGGGTTGGACATCAACCAAATTCCGAAACGGTCTTTGTCGTGGCCGTGGAACGAGCGTTCGGCCAACTAGGTCAAGCCAGATATTTTCTGTCCAAGCCTCGACCTCTACAAGTCTAGGCTCCTCGTCCGCACTTGATCTGAAAAGCTCGGCTGCCGTTTTCGAAAGACGAAGTTCCTCCCCCTCGGCTACTGCAAGCTCTTTGGACAGCAGGTCCTCGATGACACGCTCTGTCTCCGACCTTGTGAACCCAAAGAAATCTCCAACTCTGGCCAGGGTGAGTTGCCCGCAGACCCGAAGCAGGCGAAGCACGAACTCATCAACGACCGGTAGAGGACGGTCGCGAGTCACATTTGCGCGGATGTAGAAGCTACGGCAAGGAACTCGAAAGCCGATTGTATCGATCGTGACGACGTCCTGCTGCTCGTTCATCGACCAAACAACTCCACCGTCTTAATCATCTTAGCCTTGCCGTCCTTACGTTCCCGAGCGCGGATCCAATCAAGCGTAGACCGGATTGGGTGCCCGATGTCGAACCGGTCCCAAAACGTTGCCGATCCCACGATCAACAATCTCTCTTTCGCACGGGAGAAAGCGACATTTGCGCGATTCGGAATTGAGACGTGCCCGCCTCGCCGACCACTATTTGTGCGTGATAGTGATACCAGGACGATCGTGTTCTCTTTGCCTTGGTACGAATCGACCGTTTCGACCTTGATTAGCCGCCGAAAGCCATTCTCCCAAGGCCTCGCGGCGATGGCCATTTCAACTGCTTCCCGTTGGGCCCCATACATACAAATGACCCCAATGGGCTTTTCCTCTTCGACTATCTTGAGGGCAGCCACGAATGATGCATCGGCGGCAATCACATCTAGGGCCGAAACAATGGCATCGACTTCTGCAGCGTTTGCGTGGCTTTCGCGCTCGTCTGGATCCTCCTTTGCTCGAGGATCGCCGGAAGTGTCGAGCCAGGCAATTTGGATATCAAAAGGCTTCGGTAGTGATTGGTCGAAGTAAAGGTTTGGCTCACGTTTCTCAGACGTGCGAAGCGCGACGCCGTGAGGAGAGTAGAAGGTATCGGCTACCAGATCACATATTGCGGGGTTCATCCGGTACTGTTCGCTCAGAACTCGACGATTTCCCTCTCCGTACGTTGATGCGAACGCGCGTTCAAAATCGCTGCGAGCAAGTTCATCGGAGGAGATGATTGGAAAAGCGTTTCCGAGTTGCTCCATCATTTCCCTGTCGATCATAGGCAACAGTTGCAAATGGTCGCCTACGAGGAGCACCCGACGACCGAGTTGCGCTGCGACAGCAAGTTCTCCAGCCGTACATCGCGCTGCTTCGTCAATGATGACCCAATCAAATGAGCGTGAGTCAATCTTGAGCGAGGTTTGGCCGACACCCACACATGTCCCTGCAATAATACTGCGGGTTTTGACCAAGAACTCGTCAAAATTCCGATAGCTCGTGGCAAGTGCGGCGAGCCAATCCTGAGATAGATTCAAAATATTGAGTAGAACCTGAATGTCTGCGGGCGAACTTTTCTCTGTAGTAGCCAGCTCCTTGTAAGCAGACGCGACTTCACTGAGGTGGTTTTTAGCATCAACAGAGTAACCAAAAAACTGCTTGCCAGCGGCTTCAAAGGATCTACCCGCTGAGTGAATCATTCGCTCGAGGCGTCTGCTTTCCTCAGTATCTGTGGAGCTGCTAGGCATCGATTCTAGGAAACTCAAGCGTCGAGAGATAGCTCCAATCTGTCGCTCGATATCGACGCCACCGTAAGCGGTATTGCGTGATATGCCCGCTCCTCTCGCCGCAACCGAAACACGATGTTTCATTGCCCCTTCAAACGACGCTCGGAAACGTTCTCGCAATGATGCAGTGTGGTAAGGACGGATTTTTTCGCTAATCCCCTTCGTCCCTATTCGAAGTAAAGGGAGCTTGTGTTTTTCAGTATCGAACCGATTGATGAGCGTTTCGAGCGCTGCATTCACAGCCTCGTGGGATTGACTAACCAAGAGTATTTTGTCCGCGCCACCCTTGGTGGTTAACCAGTGCGTCAAGGCCGCGATGAAGTGGGTTTTGCCGGTGCCCGGAGGGCCTTGAACCAACCCTACCGGTCCGTGCTTGAGAACGTGGACGATTGCGTCACGTTGACCTTCATTCAGACCATATTGGGTCAGGTCATCACTATCGATTACGTCACCATAGTCGATCGTACGCTTGGTTGCGGCCGGATCAAAGTATTCCACTAGGTCGGGTATCTGGCTTGAGCCACTGAGTATCCGATCGATTGCTCGCTTTCGCTTGTCGAAGGACTGTCTGCTGCGTCGGCTCATTAGCCGTACATGATCCCCCTTGCGAAGTGGCCAATCGGGTTCATTCAGGAGGGTGATGGATTCGTCGGTTAGCGAGGCGACGTGAACGCTTCCAATGGGCTTGCTTTTGCCACCCATGAAAACGTCAACAGTATCAAGCGGGTCAAAATCAAACGTACCCCGTGTCCTCTCACACGGGAACGTCATTGTTCGACCGCGCGCTTCTCCCGGGCCTGTAATCTCCAACTCCGGCAGGAGGCTATCTTCGAGTTCCACCACCCGCTTCCAATATTCCTTCACTGGAAAGGTCTTGTGCGCGCTAATTGAGGAGGGGCCCTTACGAGCGACAGTTGGTCTGGCGCGCGCTGTGCTAATTCCTTCCAGATGACTGACGAGGTTGCCCAACTCGTCGCGGCCATCTCGATTGACCAACAACGTAAGCGGCACAGATACCCCGTTGAATGACGCGTCTTCTAGCGAGCGATGGGTTGGCCGGACGATCGAGCGTACAATGGCACGCTCTTTAGTTTTGGCCGCAATTTCAATCTCAACTTCGTCGGTGGTGAGTACCAAGGAGGTGTCGAACCGCCTTAGTTTCATAAGCCGATTTTCTAAATTGAGCGGAGGAGTTCCAGGGAACGAGATTGCAAATTCAGGGGCCGGTGGCCGCTCCAATTCAAAATGAGCTGCCAGAAGAGCTTCGAGGGCGAACTCTAACGGATCCTCGCCGCCAGAATCGACGACTGCCTGCAGCAATTCAACCGCAGGGCGAGTACTTGGAGCCTCCGCACCCTTCAGCAACTCCAACGCGATAACCGCAGCGGCGTACCGATCTACCTGTTTGTCACCCAAATTGTCGTGACCTTCGGGACAATAGGCGAGGGTTCTCTTCCTCCCGTTGCCAACAGGCGAGAGGTCAAAGAGGTCTACGATTGTTAATGTCGTACTGCCACCGCGACCGATCAAGATATTCTGCGGGGAGAGGTCACCATGCGCATAACCAAGCGCATGAAGAGACTGAATTGAGCGCAGGAGCTGCGTTGCCAGCGACACCGACTCTCGCCTGGTAATGTCACTCAAGCGTCCCAACGGTTCCCCGTCCACCCGTTTATAAACGACGTACGGGCCAGCGACGTGAAGGCCGACTGCTTCGAAAACCGGGAAACCGTCGACCGGGCTGGCCTTCATTCGAGAAGCGCCTTCAAGGAGGCGTAACAGCGCCAAATCTGTCTCAAGGGTGGCACCCCGACGAATGCCAAGCCAGATCTTGACGAAGACACTCTCAGTTGTGTTTTGGAGCGATTCGTAGATGTGCACGGCGCCAGAGGTTATCGTCGTCAACGGCACCCAGCGTGCATACGGATTCTCAGAAGTTTCGAATGCGTCGAGGCGGGATGCGTCGAGGGATGACGACTTAATTTCTGTTCGGCGGAGGCCGAAATCGTCTGCCATCGCCCTCGCCGTGGCATACCGATCCTTGGGATCGATCGCCAGAGCAACGGCAAGCCATTCCGAGAGCCACTCGGCATGTCTCGCTAAGGCCTCGGGTTTGCACGTGCCCAAGAGTTCCTTGATGACGATGCCGAGCTGATAAACGTCTCGCCGAAAGCCGCTTTCAAACAATGTAGAGTCCAGATCTTCCGGAATGTCGTCACCGTAGCCTCTAAGTGTGGACCGCCAATCCCCTATCGACTTGTCGGTTGGTAGTTGGCTCACGCTGAAACCTGTAACGCCCAAGCGTGCGGTCCCCCCTATCCAAACGTTACGAGTACCGATATCGCGGTGAGTGATCTGCCTGTCATGCAACTCAGCAACGATCCGCAAAAGTTCGCCGACGCTATCGAGCGCATCGTCGTCAGATAACGATTCGTGCATTCGCTCGGCAAAGCGAACCACCTGCGTCCAAGTCGCAGGCAGCGCTAAGAGTTCGAAATGACTTGTTCCAACCTCGTCGTCGACAGCTCCCAAGGGGCGCAGCAGTGATGCCCCCTCCGCTAGCCAACTTCCCAATGCGTTCAGATGTTCAAACAGCCGCCGCTCTCGCTCTGCGACGAATTTTCGTTCATCAGGAGAGTTTAGGGCAGGGGGTAACTTCGAAAAATCCCATTGACGTAGCAAGGCCGTCGACCCTGTCCGTTCGATCTCTTCAGCGCGATGCTCCCGCCAAATATGCCGCGGATGCTCGAAGACACTGTCCTCGGTAATCCGATAGCCGGAGAACTCCGCCTCTTGAGATCGAAACGAACGTCGATCTCCGAACACCTCGTCAAATTGGGTTGCGAACTTCCAGATTTCTGGAGCCCGTAGCCCAAGCTGCAACTTCTCAAGGTGCTTCCGGCGAACCTCCGGATTGTCAAGTTCACAAGCCTCAAGCAGCGATAAAACTCGTCGCCCCTCGTTTGGCGGAATGCCGTCGACCGTAGGCGTAGCTGTAAGTACGACGCAAGAATCCACCGACACCGGAATATTGGGCAATTTATTTCGGAGGAGCGTTTTTAGTATCCGGGCTTTATTTCCGACAGATTTCACTGGGTTCGGACGCCGGCTTCCACGGCCGACGACCCAGACACTTCCCTCGTAGCGAATTGCCTTTGTCCAATCCTTGATTTCCACCAGAAGCACGCGGTCGTCCATTAGGATGATGAGATCCATCTCAATCGGTCTGTCGTGTCCTGGAAAGTATTGGAGGCCGGTGTAGAATACCCACTGGGGCGGCATTGCTGCGTCAAGTGCGGTGATTCCCTTTATTTCTCGTGAGTGGATGCCCTCACTAGCGAGATAGCGGATTTCTCGCATTGGCGACTTCGAAATTTTCAGTGAACTTGCAACCGCGATCGCGGCCGACTTGTTGTATCTATTATTCAATCGATTGCCCCCAAGGAGATGACCGAAATATTGCACGACGACACCGAACGGGGAAGATGAGGATTGCCTCTCGAGCACGAGTTATCTTCAGCTAAGATACTCAATGGCAAATCCATCGCGCCCACCGATAGCTCTTTTGGCAATCGTTGAGGGCATGCACGGTCCGGCCGCCGGTGGAAACGCCATCAATCATAGTGAGCCGCGATCAAAGTCGCCGAAGGCAAGACGCCCATCGCGTTTCATGGCTTACTCCATGCGGCTTCGGACTGATTTGCGACGGTGGGGCAGGATGCGGGAAGATCTGTTCAGCGACGTTCGGCTTGTGGAGTGGGTTCCGGAAGCGGCACCCGGTGGGTTTGATCCGGGCGGTGGCGAACGAAGCTTTGGCGAAAATTTCTATCAGACTTCAACAAACCCAACGCTAGTGGCGTTGTCGTTCTTGACGTTGAATGCGCTCGGGTATCCTCGATGCAGCGGATGAAGCGTGCATTGTCGGAACCAAGTCGCGAAGTGAAACCGATCCGTTGGTTGTAGCCGAACGCTTGGACGTGAAAGTCCGGCCACATCCCAATGCGGAATGTCGCTAACCTGCTCGTTCAAAACCCTAATCGCTTCGCTGCTGGTCTTAATTTCCTCCAAAGCAGATTCGACGAGACCCGTTGCAGTCGACGGGGTGCTTTGACGTTAGGGGTGTAAATGGTGGGACAGATACTTTTCATCCCTCGTGAGCTCGATGCCAACGAGCCGCGCGTCGCGGCATCGCCCGATACGGTGAAGCGGCTGGCGGCTCTGGGCCTCGACGTGGTTGTCGAAAGCGGGGCCGGCACCAGGTCACGCATTCCCGACGAGGAGTTCGCCAAGGCGGGCGCCACCATTGGCAAGGCCGGCGATGCCGCCAAGGCTGATGTGGTGCTGAAAGTGCGCCGGCCGGGCGAAGCGGAGCTGAAGGCCTATCGGCCCGGAACCACCGTCATCGCCATCATGGATCCCTATGGCAACGATGCCGCTGTCGCAGCACTGGCCAAGGCCGGCGTCACCGCGTTCTCGATGGAGTTCATGCCGCGCATCACCCGCGCCCAGTCGATGGACGTTTTGTCCTCGCAGGCCAATCTTGCCGGCTACCAGGCGGTGATCGACGGCGCTTCGGAATATGATCGCGCATTGCCGATGATGATGACGGCGGCGGGCACCGTGCCGGCGGCGAAAATCTTCATCATGGGCGTCGGCGTCGCCGGCCTGCAGGCGATCGCCACGGCGCGTCGCCTTGGCGCGGTCGTCACCGCGACTGACGTTCGCCCCGCCGCCAAGGAACAGGTCGCCTCGCTCGGCGCAAAATTCCTGGCGGTCGAGGACGAGGAATTCAAGGCAGCCGAGACGGCCGGCGGCTACGCCAAGGAGATGTCGAAGGAATACCAGGCCAAGCAGGCCGCGCTGACTGCCGAGCACATCGCCAAGCAGGACATCGTCATCACCACCGCGCTGATCCCCGGCCGTCCGGCGCCCAAGCTGGTTTCGGCGGCGATGGTCGCCTCGATGAAGCCGGGTTCGGTGATCGTCGACCTCGCAGTCGAGCGCGGCGGCAATGTCGAGGGCGCCGTGCCGGGGCAGGTGGTGACGACGGCCAACGGGGTAAAAATCGTCGGCCATCTCAACGTTCCCGGCCGCGTCGCGGCTTCAGCGTCGCTGCTTTACGCCAAGAACCTCTTTACCTTCGTCGAGACGCTGGTCGACAAGGCGACGAAGACGCTCGCGATCAAGCGCGACGACGAGTTGGTCAAGGCAACCATGCTGACCGACGCCGGCAAGGTGGTGCATCCGGCTTTCGCCACGGCGGCGGCAGAGCCGCCAAAGGGCCGGCATGTCGAACCGGCGGCGATCCCGGCGAAGACCATGGTCGCCGACGCATCGGTGAAGAAAGCCACAGCGAAAAGGGCCGCCGGCAAGAAGGCCGCCACGGGCAAGTCCGCCGCCAAGCCGAAGGGGATCGCGTGATGGATCAGACCTTGCAGAAAGCCCTCGACCAGCTCGATCAGGCGTCCGCCGCCGTCCGGCTTGCGGTGCAGAACCTGGCCAATGCCCCCGGCGACGCCGATGCGGCGGGCGATGCCGCGCACGCTTTGTCCGGCGGCGCCATCGATCCCTTTGTCTTCCGCTTCGCCATCTTCATCCTGGCGATCTTCGTCGGCTACTACGTCGTATGGTCAGTGACCCCGGCGCTGCACACGCCGCTGATGGCCGTCACCAACGCCATTTCCTCGGTCATCGTCGTCGGCGCGCTGCTTGCCGTCGGCATCTCGGCCTCCGGCGTCGCCACCGGCTTCGGCTTCGTTGCGCTGATGCTGGTCTCGGTCAACATCTTCGGCGGCTTCCTCGTCACCCAGCGCATGCTGGCCATGTACAAGAAGAAGGACAAGTAGAGCGCCATGAACGCCAACTTCGCGTCCTTCCTCTATCTCGTCTCCGGCGTCCTGTTCATCATGGCACTGCGCGGCCTGTCGCATCCGACCACCAGCCGCCAGGGCAATCTCTACGGCATGATCGGCATGGGCATCGCCATTGCCACCACGCTGGCACTGGCGGCCCCGTCTGTCCCGTCGGCCGGCCGCTACTGGCTGATCGTCCTCGGCCTCGCCATCGGCGGTTCTGTCGGCGCGGTCACCGCGCGGCGCATCGCCATGACCTCGATGCCGCAGCTGGTTGCCGCCTTCCACTCGCTGGTCGGCCTTGCCGCCGTCATGGTGGCGGCTGCCGCTATCTATGCGCCGGAAAGTTTTGGCATCGGCACCGTTGCCGATATCCACGCCCAGGCGCTGATCGAGATGAGCCTTGGCGTCGCCATCGGCGCCATCACCTTCACCGGCTCGGTCATCGCCTTTTTGAAACTCGACGGCCGTATGTCGGGCAAGCCGATCATGATCGGCGGCCGCCACTTCATCAACGCCGCGCTTGGCATCGCGTTGATTGTGTTGATCATCCTGCTCGTCACCACCGAGTCCAAGCTGGTGTTCTGGCTGATCGTCGCGGCCTCGCTTCTCCTCGGCATCCTGCTCATCATCCCGATCGGCGGTGCCGACATGCCGGTAGTCGTCTCGATGCTCAACTCCTATTCTGGCTGGGCCGCCGCGGCACTCGGTTTCACGCTCGGCAATCTGGCGCTGATCATCACCGGCGCGCTGGTTGGCTCGTCCGGTGCGATCCTGTCCTACATCATGTGCAAGGGCATGAACCGAAGCTTCATCTCCGTCATTCTCGGCGGCTTCGGCGGCGAGACGGCGGCAGCTGCAGACGACGGCATCGAGCGCACGGTCAAGCAGGGCTCGGCCGACGATGCCGCCTATCTGATGATGAACGCGCAGAAGGTCATCATCGTGCCCGGCTACGGCATGGCTGTCGCCCAGGCGCAGCACGCGCTGCGCGAAATGGCCGACAAGCTCAAGGCCAACGGCGTCGACGTCAAATACGCCATCCACCCGGTCGCCGGCCGCATGCCCGGCCACATGAACGTGCTGCTGGCCGAAGCCAACGTGCCCTACGACGAGGTGTTCGAGCTTGAGGACATCAACTCGGAATTCGCGCAGGCCGACGTCGCCTATGTCATCGGCGCCAACGACGTCACCAACCCGTCCGCCCGCGACGACAAGTCGTCGCCAATCTACGGCATGCCGATCCTCGACGTCGACAAGGCGCGCACCTGCCTGTTCGTCAAGCGCTCGCTCGGCTCCGGCTATGCCGGCATCGACAACACGCTGTTCTACAAGGACGGCACCATGATGCTGCTCGGCGACGCCAAGAAGATGACCGAGGAAATCATCAAAGCCATGGGGCATTGAGCAAGGGAGCCGCTATCAATAGCGAGTCAATCTTCATGAGTGCCATCAAGAACACGTCAGCGGGCAGCTGGTTGGTCCAGACCGCCGCTTGATCGGGTCTTTAGTAGCCGCCGATACTGGGTCGGCGTCACTCCCTTCTCAAGCATGAAATGGCGGTTGAAGTTTGAAATATTCTGATATCCAACTTGGAAGCAAACGTCCGTTACCGGCGCGTCAGTCTCCGTCAGGAGTCTGCAACATTGGCCAATACGCAGTATCCTGACGTAGTCGCGGAAATTGTGCCCTGTATTCTTCCTGAAGAACCGGCAAAAAGTCGGACCGGTCATACCAACCAGTCGCGCGGCCTCTGACATGCTCACGGTTTCATGGAGATTGTTGAGGACATATTCCAGAACCAATTGCACGATCGCCGAATTGCTCGGCACCAGATCGGGCGAAAAATGCTCGCTCGATAGCGTGTGACGCTCATCAGAACTGGCAAGCAGATATATGAGGTTGAGGAAAAGCATCAGCCGCTTAAATCCCTGAGCTTCGCCCATGTCTTCGATGAAGTCGGCCGCTTGAAGGGCAGTCGCACCATAATAGTGTAGGCCCCGCCCGGCGGCGGAAAGAAACCCCTCTAGGTCCGACATTTCCGGGAATGTGTCCCGTGCCGATCGCAACATGTTCGGATCGAACTGGATGACGATGTCGCGCCCCTGGATGATTTCTCCAGGTTTGATGTCGGTTACCCAATTGTGCGGCAGATTCGATCCCACCACACCGAGATATCCTGGAGTGAAATGGCCGATGTGGTCTCCGACGAAGACACGGCCGATCGACTTTCGAACCAGATGGATTTCGAATTCTGGATGATAGTTCCACTGGCCGAGGGCGCAAGGATAGTCATCCTTCCGCCAAACGAAGCTTTTTCCTGGTTCCGTCAGTATGCGCTCGAGGCCAGGGCGGCCAACATTCGGCGTCTGCGTTGATTGCCTATGTAAAACCTTGAGAGTCACCGCGCTCTGTCCCGCTGCAACGTCGCGGTGCGCGCGACACAGTTTCGCTACCTTTGCACCCTGGATTCTCATATTCAAGAAGAAAGCTAGTGCTTGATTTCAGAAATATCGGCGCGTTCGTGGGTTTTTTGCAGAGCAGCAGAAAATGCGTATCGGGTCTTGGAAAATAGGGTCCTAGTGACATTGCGTCCCTTCCCTGAGAGTCGGTGCATCTTCAGGCTCGAGGTTCCTCCCAAGCCCTGAGCGCCGAGGGAGCCTGGGCTCCACCCCAGGCTCCCTCGTTTCTTGCTGGCACCGAGGCCGCCGTCTGTCGGTCGTCCTCGGTTCTGGCCCAACCAAGAGCGGATCCGATGAAAGCCCTCGTCCTTGAACGTCAAAGAGAACTCTCTCTTCGTGAAATCGATCTGCCCTCGGCGGTGGGACACGGGATGGTCAAGGTTAAGGTCGACACGGTTGGGATCTGCGGCAGCGATGTCCACTATTACACGCACGGGCGCATAGGTCCCTTTGTTGTCCAGCAACCGATGGTGCTGGGCCACGAGGCAGCCGGTACTGTCGTAGAAGTTGGTATTGGCGTGTCGGCATTTGTCGCTGGTGATCGCGTTTGCATGGAGCCCGGAGTCCCCGACCTGTCGTCGCGAGCCTCCAAACTTGGTCTATACAACGTAGATCCGAGCGTAACGTTTTGGGCGACGCCTCCGATCCATGGTTGTCTGACATCCTACGTGGTGCATCCCGCTGCGTTCACGTTCAAGCTGCCAGACAACGTCTCGTTTGCCGAAGGCGCCATGGTCGAGCCGCTCGCAGTTGGCCTGCAGGCCGCATCCAAGGCACGCATTCGGCCCGGCGATGTTGCCGTCGTCGTGGGCGCTGGCCCGATCGGGATCTTGGTCGCGCTAGCGGCGCTTTCGGGTGGTTGCAGCCGAGTGATCATCGCAGACCTCGTTCCGGAGAAGCTCAGTATCGCCCAACAATATCCGGGCGTGATTGGTGTAGACATCAGGCATAAAACGTTGGGGAGCGAGGTCGCCGCTGTGACCGCAGGGTGGGGGGCTGACATCATTTTCGAGGCAAGCGGCAGCCCGAAAGCCTTCCCTCAGCTCTTCGACTGCATCAGGCCCGGAGGATGCGTTGTCCTAGTCGGCATGCCAATCGAGCCGGTAGTGGTCGACGTCGTCGCGGCGGCTGCCAAAGAGGTACGAATCGAGACGGTCTTTCGCTACGCCAATGTCTTCGACCGGGCGATCGAAATGCTCTCGTCGGGCAAGCTGGACGTCAGGCCGCTGATCTCAAGAACGTTTTCCTTTGATGACAGCGTCATCGCTTTCGAGCGTGCTGCAAAAGGGCTGCCTGGCGATGTGAAACTGCAGATCAAAGTGGATCCCTGATCACGAGGCTTAGCGACTTCGCCGCCGCCTCACAGCGGTCTCGGCGAAACCTGCCGAAGGCACGATAGCAATCCACCGTTCAGGAAAATGCGACACATGATGCAGCACACCTCATCCAAATTGTCCTCAAAGACCCTTACGTCGTTGCCCGAGCACGTTGCTATCCCAAGGTATGATCGTCGATCGGTCCGGGCTGGCATTGCTCATATCGGCGTTGGAAACTTTCATCGAGCCCATCAAGCCCTCTATGTTGATCGCTGTCTCCAGCTCGCGGGACAGGAGGCTTGGGGTCTTCTCGGCATCGGGCTCGGCGCCGGGCCGGGCCCCGCGCGGAAGGCGTCAGATTTGCAACGTCAGGACTGCCTCTTCACGCTCACCGAATACGCATCCAATGGCGCCGTCGCTGTTCGCGTCATCGGTTCGATGGTTGACTACCTTCACGCACCGGCCGATCCCGCCGCCGTCCTTGACCGTCTAGCAGACCCAGCCATTCGCATTGTCTCGCTGACTATCACCGAAGGCGGCTACAACATTGACGAAGCGACCGGGGAGTTCGATCTCTCACATCCTGACGTCGAACATGATCTTTCTCAGCCGCAGTCGCCTCGAACAGCCTTCGGCTTCGTTGTCGAAGCGCTCAATCGCCGCCGCACCTCAGGTGTCGGTCCATTCACCGTCATGACCTGCGATAACCTCCGGCATAACGGCGATGTTGCCCACCTTGCCTTCACCTCATTTGCTCGCGCCCGAGACGCAGGCCTCGCTGACTGGATGGAGAGACACGTCTCATTCCCGAACAGCATGATCGATCGCATCACGCCGATGGTGGACGAGTCCGAACGCCAGAGACTCAACCGGGAAAATGGCGTCGACGACCTTCGGCCCGTGATGGCGGAAGACTACCTCCAGTGGGTCATGGAAGATCGATTTTGTGCGGGCCGTCCAAATTTTGAAGCCGTGGGTGTCGATTTGCGCGACGACGTTCGCGAGTTCGAGAAGATCAAGGGTCGCATGCTCAACGCCTCGCATATGACCCTCTGTTTTCCGGCGCTTCTCCTCGGATATCGTGAAGTGCACGAAGCCATGGCAGACAAGCGTTTGAGGCGTCTGCTTGAACTGTACATGGAGAAGGATGCGATCCCGCTGCTTGCGGCACCTGCGGGCCTCGATCTTCACGGCTATAAGCAGATGGTTTTGCGACGGTTCGCCAATCCCGCAATCCATGACCAACTGCTCAGAATTTGCGGCAATGGCGCCGTTAAGCTTCCGACCTTCCTGTTCAAGACGCTTGCCACTTGTTTGAACGAGGGCAGCGATATCACGCGATTTGCATTCGTTTTCGCATGCTTTCACCACTACCTGAAAGGTCAAGACGAGGTAGGCGCTCGGTTCATCCTTGATGAACCCCATATCAGTGCTTCAGAACTCGAGGCGGCAACCGTGGACCCGCGTGGGGTGTTGGGACTTGGCTCATTCGCCAGTTTGGATCTTGCGGGCTCTTCCGCTTTTGTCGCGGGATATATGTCCTGCGTCGATATGATTGCGACAGGCGGAGTGGCAAAGGCACTTGAAGCGGCGATCACCACCAGTGACTGAGATCGCGGGTGGGTCGGCAAGCCAGGCGGCTGAAGCCTGCGGTAGAGCCCACTATCACCTATCCAAATACAGAGACGCCTTCGGCGGCAGTATTGACACTGGACACGCCGAACGCGTGGTGATGTGCTATCGAGGCCGCGCCGATCGCGCATTCAAACTCTCCCAATACCGACAGGCGGAGTTCCGGAGGCCGCATGCCTGGAACGATCGATTTCGCAACACTCGTTTGGAGCCGGTCAATGATTGCCTGGAGGACAGGCAGCATCGCTCCGCCCAAGATGACTGTGCTTGGATTGAAAGTGTTGACCAGCGTCTGAAGCGCATTGTTCAAATGAAGAAAGACAGATTCAATGGCCGCGCGGGCTGCCTTGTCGCCCGAGCCGGAGCGTTTAGCCACCAGAGCGGGAAGCAAAGCAAGATCATCTGCGGACAGGTGCGCGCTGTCATCATAGGCGCGTGCAAGGGCGGCGATATTCACCCACGTTTCAAGACACCCTCGCTGCCCGCAACTGCAAATCGGGCCATTCTCCGTAACGCGGATATGTCCCAGTTCGGCGGCTGTACCAGACGCGCCCCGCAACAGTCTGCCATTGAAAATGGCCGCCCCGCCGCATCCGGTTCCGAGCTTTAGATAGACTATGCAGTCCTGCGGCAGCGCCGGAACGGTATAGGCAGCGCCCAGAGCTGCAGCATTGGCGTTGTTCTCAACAATGGCGTCAAGCTTTACGGTATCTTGTAAGATGCCCAGCAGGTTGACGTCGCTCCAGCCAAGGATAGGGAGATGGACGACAAAGCCATCCGACCGGACCAAGCCGGGCACGGTCACGCCCATCGCGCGAATGCGCCCGCGATATTTCAATTTCCGCTCTAACGACTTTTCATGGCTCCGGATAGCATCGACGGCGTCCGTCGCGGTCATGGATTCCGATATCGGTATTTTCGCCGTTTCGACGGTTTGCGCCGCCATGTTAAGAAGCGCAAAACGCATGACGCCAACGCCGATTTCCGCACCAAGGAAATAGGCACCGCCGGGATTGATTGCGATCGCAACTCCTGGCCGCCCCAGCTCTTTGCGGTTTGCGACCCGCCGCGCGCCCGCGCTTTCCATGACCAGTTCGCGCTGCGAAAGGTCATCGACGACGTTTGTGATCGTTGCGGGCGTCAACGCCAGACGTCTGGCCATGTCGGCGCGGCTCGTCGGCCCTTCGGTCCTAAGCACGGTCAGGACGCGCAACTCGTTCACATGTCTCGCAAGCGTCTGATAGCCCATTTTGCAAAGCCTGCTGTGTTCCAAGCATGTTGCTATCTGAGCAGTCGTGACGAAATCAAGCGGAAAACTGCCTCGGTCATTCCAATGTTCCGGAAAGGCTTGAAATCAAGGAGATTTTTTAGTAGTTAGTTAATTGCATGAATAAATTATTGTCGATACGAGGATAGGTGACCTACGCAGGTTCCTGGCTCTCGCATTGGCAACCGGCGACAAGCACGGGACCACGCAATCTGGCGGTTTTGCTGCAATGGGGATCTAGCCATCATGATACCCGAGCATGTGGTCATTGATGACAAATCTGGTCTCATGACGCCCAACACAGGGCGCTACAGGAAGCGCCTAAGCGAATTGCGTGGCCTTTTCCAGGATGCCCAAGTACTCGAGGCCGAAATCCGGGCCAAGGGCGACCCGATCGTTTATGAAGTGATCGAATACAAAAAGGGTGGAAGTGATCTGTTTTTTGGGACAACCGCGATTTTGCCGGGGAAGGTCAATGCGGAATATTACATGACCCGGGGTCACTTCCACAAACGCCGGGACATGGGCGAAGTCTACTACACAAGAAACGGCGCCGGTATCCTGCTCCTGGAGTCCCCTGATGGCGAGACCAACGTGATCGAGATGAGGCCGGGGACATGCGCTTTCATAGCTCCGAATTGGGCGCACAGGTCGATCAACATTGGCGCCGAAAGCTTGGTCTTTATGTGGGTCTGTTCGGTGGACGCCGGTCATGACTATGGACAGATCTTGCGCACCGGGATGCGAAAGATCGTCGTCGAGAGGGAAGGGAAGGTCGCCGTTCTCGACAATCCGGGCATGGTGCCATCACCGTGACGACGATGCTCCATCGGCATCCGGCCCGAAGTGGTGACACAATGAACAGCTGGCTTACGACTCTTCCGGCGTTCGCGAGGCGCCTTGGAGCAGCAACTCTTCTCACGCGCCCGGTGGCGATCCTTGCAGCCAGCACAGTCTCGAATGCGCGAGGTTAGAATGCAGCTCAACGGCAAAATAGCAGTCGTTACAGGGGGCGGCCGGGGGATTGGACGCGCGATCGCTGAGCGCTATGCGGGCGAGGGGGCAAGGGTCGTTGTCGCGGACATAGCCTTGGCGGACGCCGAAGATGTGGCTGGGCGTCTGCCGTATGGCGCCATACCTGCCCAGGTCGATGTAGGCTCCCGCAACTCAATCGAGGCGTTCGTTGCTGACATCACACGACGCGTCGGCGGCATTGACATTCTGGTCAACAACGCAGCGGTGTTCGATCTCGCACCCCTTCTTGAAGTGGAAGAGACGAGTTTTGACAGGCTGTTCCAGGTCAATGTGAAGGGCCTATTTTTCATGATGCAGACGGTGGCCCGCAACATGGTCGATGCCGGGCGGCTGGGAGCAATTATCAACATGGCCTCTCAAGCCGGGCGGCGAGGTGAACCTGATTCAGCTGTCTACGCTGCCACCAAGGCCGCTGTAATCAGTCTTACGCGATCCGCTGCCCTTGCTTTGATCGGACACGGCATTCGCGTCAATGCGATTGCGCCGGGCGTAGTGGAAACGCCAATGTGGGACCAGGTCGATGCTCTGTACGCTCGGCTCGAGCAACTGCCGCTCGGCGAGAAGAAAAGACGGGTTGGCGCGTCTGTGCCCTTTGGGCGCATGGGACGACCAGACGAGATAGCGGGGGCGGCAGTTTTCCTTGCTTCGGCTGACGCGCAGTACATCATTGGTCAGACGCTCAACGTTGATGGCGGCAATGTAATGAGCTGACGGTCCAGGCGAAATACGAGCCGCCTCGGCTGATGGCCCGATCGCGGGCGTGGACCGGTACTCCCCCAATCATCAAAGCTGTCATTCGGATGTCCTCGCGAGAGGAGTCGATCTAGATTCCAGCAACGCGCACCGAACCCCGCATTGGCGATGCCGCTAGTGGGATATTTCCGGCAATGGTGCTGTTTGAGCCGTTTTTTTGCAGAGCAGCAGAAAATGCGTATCAGGAGTCCGAAACACCGGCGCTGGTTTTTCGCCCTTGCGCATTCTCTTATGGTGCTAGTCGCGCTTCCCGTCGAAGTTCGGCCCGGGAGGATGAGAAATGGTAGGAGAGCCTCACGGCAGTCTGAGCGTTGCCGACATGGCGGCCAGGAGGCCGGCAGTTGCCGATCGGGATTCACTTTACGCGAGGCTTGCAAGCCGACCTGAAGTAGCTGGAGCCATTTTGCTCGCCGTCATGGCCATATTTCTGTCCGCTGCCACGCCAACGTTCCTAAGCCAAGAGAACGTATTGTGGGTCCTTTACAGTTTTGCCGTAATTGGGTTGGCCTCCATCGGCATGTTGCTCGTGCTGGCGGCGGGCGACATCGACCTGTCCATAGGAGCTCAAATCGGCTTGGCTGCAATCATTGCCGGCCGGATAGTCTTCCACCATCCCGAAACTCCCGACGTTCTGGTTTTTGGCGCATCGATTGCGTCGGGCATGATTTTTGGTTTGATCAACGGGATCATCGTTACAAAGTTCAAATTTAACGCGTTCATTGCTACGCTGGCTACCGGGTACATTGGCCGCGGCGTCATCGTAATAATATCCGAGAGCAGGAATTTAACCGGATTTTCTGATAACCTTTCATTCGTCGGACAAGGTCGAATTCTTGGGATTCCAAATCTCGTTTTGATCCTGCTTGTACTTGCCGTTTTTGGACTTGGGTGCTGCGAAAAACAGTTTTCGGCAAGTACCTCTTCGCGATAGGCGGGAACGCTTCGGCCGCCCGACTGTCCGGCGTTCCGGTCGATCGGATTCGTATGCTGGCCTTTGTCCTTTGCGGGGCGATGGGCGCTCTGGCGGGATTTTTGCTGGCGTGCCGGCTCGGCGTGGCGGAACAAACGATCGGCGTTGGCTACGAGATGGAAGCTGTCGCTGGCGCGGTGATCGGCGGTGTGTCCATCTTTGGAGGAATTGGCAGCGTCTTAGGCGTTGTCATCGGCTCTGCCGCAATGGCTGTCATCCGAAACGGCCTCGTACTGCTCCAGATCGGCGCGATGTGGCAGCTGCTAGCAACCGGCAGCATCATAGTCGCTGCAGTGTCGATCGACGGTATTCGTCGCAAGATACGTGGATGAAATCCAAAGCTGTCCAAACAAGCCGATGCTTGCCGGCTCCTCAAAATATTCGTCGAGGCATGAACTCAACGATACGAAGTCAACTGGGAAAGGAACGGGAAATGTCAAACTTTACGTTGGGAAAACTGAGGTGTTCTGCATTGCTTGCGTCGGTGCTCCTCGTTGGGTCGTCTGTGGTGCCGATGACCAGCGCTGCCTACGCTCAGGACAAGAAGCCAGTCATTCGTTATGTATTCAAGTTTTCGACCAAGTGGTGGCCACCCGAGATCGACAAGAAAATTCAGGAGAACGCTGCCAGGCTCGGCGTTGATTATGAGGTGGTTGGTCCCGAGAACGGCGACATCGCAAAGCAAGTCGAAATGATCGAGAACTACGTATCGGACAAGGTCGACGCGCTTGTCGTCTCGAGCCTGGGCCCCGCAACGTGCCAAGCGGTGGATGATGCTATCGCGGCCGGCGTCCCGGTGGTCATGGGCGACGGTGACTGCTCGGAGAGCACCCGCCTGGGCTATTACGGTTCGAACAACCTGTCGCTGGGCGCAGATGCTGCGACGCTGTTTGCCGAGGCCGTGAAGGACAAAGGACATCAGAAGGTTCTGGTGGTGACAGGAACACCCGGAGCTCAGAATCTCCAGGAGCGCGAACAAGGTTTCAAGGACAAGGTGAAGGACCTTGCGCTTGACGTCGAGTTTCTTCCCACGATCCCATGCTACGAAGACACCCAAAAGGCGATCGACGCGATCGAGTCATCCTTGCGCGCGGATCCCTCAATTACAGCCGTCTATGTGACCGCGCTCTGGCCGTTCCAGGCGTCGGCTTACCCCTGATGACCGCAAGGGCCAAGGAAGGAAAACTCGTCGTTGTCAACGTCGACGCCTTTCCCAACGGCCTGAAGCTGGTGGAGGATGGCTATATCTATGGCCAGGTTTCCCAGAACCTCGGTCAATTGACCGCCGGAATGGTAGAATATGCAAATCAAGTCGCCCTCAAAGGCGTCAAGTATCCCTCCGTCTGCAATTTGGCCAACCAGTTGATCACCAAGGACGGTGGGTCTGGCAGGATCAGCGCCGCGGAATTCAACAAGAAAATCTGGACAGACTTCGACTGGGACACACATCCCGTCCAGGTCACAGACTGCCAGTAGCGCCAACATTATTTGCCGCCGGGGTTTCGCTCGGCGGCAAATTCTGGCGATGCGACGCCCAATAGGTATCGATCGAAGAACGGGAACTCACGGCAATCGCGTGGCGGTTCCGCGCCGGAGCAGACAATGAGCTTGAACGATATCGTCCTCAGCGCCCGAGGCATCAACAAAAGCTACGCCTCGCAGCGTGTTCTTGAGGACGTCGACTTGGATATTCGATCCGGCGAGATCCTCGCCCTCATCGGCGAAAACGGTGCGGGCAAGTCGACCCTGATGAGAATTCTGGCTGGCGCAACGCGACCCGACGACGGCGTGGTTTCCTATGGCGGCGAAGCGGTCGTGATCGGGAATGTCATGCATGCGCAGAGCCTGGGCATTGCCATGATTTATCAAGAGTTGAACCTGGTCCAAAGCCGCACTGTTGCCCAAAACATCTACCTTGGCCGCGAACCCCTTCGGAGGGGCGGGCTGGGCTGGCTGGGAGTCATTGATCGCCGGGAGCTTCACCTCAGGGCGCAACGGGCTCTGCGGACTGTCGGCTCGAAAGCCTCGCCTGGCACGATATTGTGGGATCTTAGCGCGGGCCAACAACAACTCGTGGAGATCGCCAAGGCGATTTCCTTTGATGCCAAGGTTCTTTTTATGGACGAGCCGACGTCTTCGCTCTCCGAGGAAATGGCCGACAGTTTGCTAACGCTCATGTGCGAACTGCGTTCGCAAGGAATGGCCATTGTCTTTACGACCCACAGAATGCCGGAGGCTTTCAGGGTCGCGGACCGGTTTGTCGTTGTTCGCGACGGCAGGAATGTTGGCAAAGCTGGCGCGAAAGACATCGACGAGGCGACCATTGTTGAATGGATGGTGGGTCGGCCTATGGATCAGCATTACCCAAAACGTGCGGTTCAGATCGGCCAAACTCCTGTCCTTGAGGTTAGCGGGCTCAGTGGGGGGATGGTCAAGGATGTGACATTTTCGGTGCGCGCCGGCGAGATTGTCGGCTTTGCTGGACTGGTTGGCGCAGGAAGAAGCGAGATGGCTCGCCTGATTTTTGGCGACCAAGTGCCGAGTGCGGGGCAGATTCTCTTGAACGGGAAACCAGCGCTCAATCGGTCACCGCGAGAGGCGATACGGCGCGGCATTGGCCTTGTGCCTGAGGATCGCAAGAAAGACGCGCTCGTTCTCGACCACTCGGTGCGCGAAAATATGATCCTGGCCGCCCTTCCCAAGCTCTCAGATTTCGGGGTGGTTCGCAGCAGGCGCGTTTCCAGGGTCACATCCCAATACACCGAACAACTTGGGATAAAGTTGCGTTCACTTGATCAGACCGTCGCTGGTCTGAGTGGCGGCAACCAGCAAAAGTGCGTCCTCAGTCGGTGGCTTGTCCTTTCGACCGAGGTCCTCATTCTCGACGAACCAACGCGGGGTATCGACGTCGGCGCCAAGGCAACGATCTACAAACTGATCGGGGACCTGGCCGCGGAAGGCTTGGCTGTGATTTTCATCTCCTCGGATCTGCCAGAAGTGCTGGGTCTGAGCGATCGCGTTTGCGTCATGTCCGAAGGGCGGATCATGGCAACCCTTGATCGATCCGACGCGACCCCCGAATTAGTCATGAGGTATGCAAGCCATGTCGCACGGTAACGCCCGGCCTTCGCAAGCCAATCCAGGGACAAGGAGTGTGGAATTGGAGGCAGAGCCAAGTGGGTTGATACTGCAAGAAACCTTCGCATCGTCGAGGCAGTCCATGATGACAGTGTTGCGAGACCTGCTGCGCCGCAAGGAGGCGACCGCGGTTCTCATCCTTGTTTTACTGTGCCTCTCGCTTGCGGCGATGAATGAAAATTTCGTCAGTGAGCGCAACCTCACTCTCGTTGCGCGCTCGCTTTCGTTCGTGGGGATTGCCAGCCTTGGTGCCATGGTTGTGCTTTCCGCTGGGCAACTGGACCTGTCCGTTGGCTCCTGCATGGGCCTTGCCGGCGTTCTCGCCGCATACTTCACGGTGAATCTCGGGTTGTCGGACGCCGCAGTGCTTCTTCTGGTTTTGGCCGCTGGGGGACTCTACGGCCTTGTAAATGGCGCTCTCGTCGTCGGCTTGGGTCTGAATTCGCTTATCCTCACCCTCGCAACCGGATTGATGGGGCGCGGCCTCATCTATGCGCTGACAAATGGGATGCCTATCAGCGGGTTTTCTCGCGGACTGAGGTATCTGGGTGTGGGTTTCTATCTCGGCATCCCAATCCCCGTCTGGCTGATGGCGATCCTTGCGTGCGTATTCACTTGGCTCATGTCGCGCACGACATTCGGCTGGCGCATCTACGCCATCGGCGGCAACGAGGAGGCGGCTCGCCTTTCCGGTGTTCCTGTTGGCCGCCTGAAGATCTCGGCCTTCGTGATTGCCGGGATCATGGGTGCATTTGGAGGGCTACTGCTTACGGCGAGGCTGGGCAGTGGCGAGATTAGCGTCGCGACCGGCTACGAACTCGACGTTATCGCGGCCGCTGTGATCGGCGGTCTCAAGTTCGGCGGTGGGGGCAGTGGGGTGTCGGCTATCGGGATTCTCTTGGGCGTCGCAATAATGTCCGTACTGAGAAGCGCGCTGTCGTTGATGGATGTTCCAAGCGCTTTTCAACCGATCGTCCTTGGAGGGGCGATATTGCTGGCGATGGGGCTCGAACGGATCCGGGCGCAGCGGACTTCCTAATTTTGTGACGCGCTGCTCGACATGTTTCAGTCAGGCGATGCCTCGATATGAGAAGCAAATTCAATTGATAGCACAAGGGAGTAAACCGCATGGATCTTGGTCTTCGCGACAAGGTTGCCGTTATCACGGGAGGCAGCACCGGCATCGGCCTCGCCATCGCTCAAGGACTGGCAGCTGAGGGCGCGCATGTTGTCCTAGCAGCGCGTCACGCGGACCGCGTGAGGGAAGCGCAGTTGCTGGTAAGCAGCAAACACGGCGTTCGAGCTCTCGGTGTCGAGTGCGACGTTGCTACAGTCGAAGGCGTTGACACGCTTGTGAGCTCGGCTCGCCGAGAGTTTGGTGGCGCAGATATCCTGATCAACAACGCCGGGACCGGAAGCAACGAAACCATCATGGATGCACCCGACGAGAAGTGGCAATATTATTGGGACATCCACGTGATGGCAGCGGTGCGGTTGGCTCGTGGCTTCGTGCCGCAGATGCGTGAGCGCGGCGGCGGCGTGATCCTTCACAATGCCTCGATTTGCGCTGCCCAGCCGCTCTGGTATGAGCCGATCTACAACGTCACAAAGGCAGCACTCGTCATGTTCTCCAAGAACCTGGCGAATGAGGTTATCAAGGACAATATCCGGGTGAATGCGGTCAACCCCGGACTGACAAAGACGCCTGACTGGATCAAGACTGCCAAGGAACTGACTGCCGACAGGGGCGGGGATTGGGAAGCCTACCTGACGGAGGTCGCGACCGAGCATGCGCCCATTGGGCGTTTTGCGTCACCCGAGGAACTGGCCGACTTCTTCGTGTTTCTCTGCTCGGAAAGGGCAAGTTACTCAGTGGGTTCGACCTATTTTGTCGACGGAGGCATGCTCAAGACTCTTTGAGGCCCATCCTTCGTTGTGGAAGTTCTTTCGCGAAACAGGTGCGCGACCGAAAATCAAACACAGCATTGGTGCGCTTCGGCCAGGTAAGATCGACAACTCAACGCAGCCGGAAGGATGTATCATGGGCGAGGCTTGGACCGTTGCGTGGTCGCACGGCCATATGACCGTTCACGCAAAAAGCGGGATGATTGGGGCCACCAGACTGTTGCTGGAAGACGGGCGTTGGGTAGCGCCGTTCTACGAAGCTCCTTGGCTTGGAGAAAGCGCGCCCGACGATGTCTCGCTGCTCGCAAATTTGCGTGGAGAGTTCGCTTGCCTACCTTTTGGACGCGCGTATGGAGATGCCGATGGACTGCCAGACAGATGGCTTTTGGCAGCCAAAACGCCCATTGACGACATGGACGGTGAACTGACCGGAAGTGACCTGTTGCCGCATGGCCTTTGCTCAAACGCAAGATGGTCGTTGGTCACGCAATCTCCCGGGAATTTGGTGATCGCGATTGAATATCCCGAACCTTCGCCGATCGGCCGTCTTGTGCGCAAAGTGCAAGGTCTGCCCGGCGAGGCGGCATTTAAGATTTCTGTCGAGGTTGAGGCGCGTCGACCGTGTCGGCGCCCCTTTGGGTTTCATCCCAATTTTGCGCTGCCCGGCAAACCAGGGTCGTACCGCATCGTGCCCGGGAGGTTCAGCTTCGGAATGACCCATCCGGTCGGCGAAGCTGATGTGTCCGCTGCCCAACCCGACGAAAACTTTGACAACTTATCTCGTGTGCCGGTTCGAGATGGCGGAACCCGACCTTTCGACCTCCTGCCTCTGGCCGACAACACTGAGGAGATTCTGCAGCTCTGCGGCACAGGGGGCATTGCTCACCTTTTCGACGATGCGGAGCGAACATGCTGGTCGCTGACTTGGGATCCGGAAGCGTTGCCGTCGTGTGTCCTCTGGCTCAGCAATCGTGGGAGGCGCCACTCGCCATGGAATGGCAGGAATCTCTGTGTCGGTATCGAACCCGTGATCTCGGCTTTCGATCTCGGTACGCAGGTGGCACTCGCACCAAATCCGATTGCGGCGGCAGGCGTGGCAACTGCCGCACGGTTCGTGCCGGGCAAAGCTTCCACCTTCGATTTACAGATCGGCGCACGTAGCGTCGATTACGGCCAGCACTCAAAGTCGGCTTGACACGAAGCTTCTAGCGAATTTATTTGTTTAATGAGTAAATAATATGGAGGAGTATGAGGGATCGAGACGCTAAAGTTCTGGAAACGTCATGAGCCGGACGAGAGGATTCGACAAGCAGATGACTGAAAACGAGGATAGGCGCCTCAAGGTGGGTGTGCTGGGCTGTGGCCCCATCGCGCAGGCAGCGCACTTTGAAAGCGCAACGAAGGCCCGCAACGCCGAGCTCTACGCGGTTTGCGACGTGGCGGAAGACCTCCTCCAGCGGATGGCGGTCGCCCACGGTGCGCGAAAGACGTTCACGGACTACGAGCGGATGCTCGCCGACCCGGACCTCGATGCGGTAATCATTGCCACCTCCGACACCTTCCATGTCCCAGCGGCGACGATGGCGCTGGAGGCGGGCAAACACGTGCTTTGCGAGAAGCCAATCGGCGTCTCGGTCGAGGAGGTCGAGGAACTCGCGGAGGTGGTAAAGCGGTCGGGACTTCTTCTGCAGGTCGGCCACATGAAGCGCTTCGACGAGGGCGTGCAGAGCGCCAAGGCATTCGTCGAAGGGGAAATGGGGGCAATGCTCGCGCTAAAGGCCTGGTATTGTGACAACACGCACCGTTACCGGGTCACAGATGCCACCCAACCACTGATGGTCCGCAGCAGCGCCGTGAAGCGCCCGCCCGGCAACCCCAAGTCGAACCTGAAGTCCTACTACATGTTGGCTCACGGAAGCCATCTGGTCGACACCGCGCGGTTCCTCGGCGGCGAGATCGTCGAAGTGGACGTGAGGTTGCGCGAGAGCTTCGGCTCGTACTGCTGGTTTGTGAACGTGAGCTTCGCGAGCGGCGCGTTGGGCCATCTCGACCTGACCCTCCCGGTTCGCATGGACTGGCACGAGGGCTTCCAGATCTACGGCGAAAACGGGAGCGTGCTCGCCCGAACATACAATCCCTGGCTCTACCGCTCCAGCGATGTCGATATCTTCCACGAGGCGACCGCGACCACCACGCGCGTGCTGGGAGCGGACGGCCACTTCTACCGCCGCCAGTTGGAAGGTCTTGCGGCATCGGTTCTCAACGGCGCCCCAATGGCAGGCGCTGACATCACAGATGGTATTGCGTCCGTCAGGGCCATGGTGGCCATCGCGCGTTCTGCTGATAGCGGGAGGCCGGTCCGCCTCGCCGACGTCTCCGGAGCGCTATGATGAAGCTCGGGGTATTCGCCAAGACGTTCGAGGGATGCACGCCGATGGGCGTCCTGCGGGCGGCGCGCGACGCAGGCTACAGGGCGGTACAGTACAACATGGCGTGCTCGGGGCTGGGGCCGCTTCCCGCCAGCATTACCGAGGAAGCCGCTGACGCCGTCGCGGCCGCCGCGGAGGAGACCGGGGTAGAAATCGCGGCGGTTTCCGCGACATACAACATGACGCATCCGGACATGGAGAAGCGTGCGCAAGGCCGTCGGAGCTTCGAGGCCATCGCAGCGGCCTCGCGCCGCATGGGCAGCCGCCTCATCACAGTGTGTAGCGGGAGCCGCGATCCGGACGACCAGTGGCGGTACCATCCCCACAACGACACCGGGGCCGCATGGCAAGAGATGGTTGCCGAATTCCGCCATCTCGTCCCGATCGCCGAGCGCTATGACATTACGATCGGAGTCGAACCGGAACTCGCCAACATCGTAAACTCGGCGGCGCGAGCCCGGGTACTCGTTGACATGTTTCCGTCGGGACCGATCCGCATCGTGCTGGATCCCGCCAACCTGTTTGAGCAGGAGGACGCTGACCGCGCGAGGGAAATCATCGACCAGTCCATCGAACTTGTCGGCGATGATATCGCGCTGGCCCATGCCAAGGACCGCCATGCCGATGGCAGTTTCGCAACAGTTGGCAGGGGAGTGATCGACTGGCCGCACTACCTTGCTGCGCTGGATCGCGCCGGTTTCGATGGCACGCTGGTGACGCACGGACTGAAAGCCAGTGAGGCGGGCGAAGTCGCGCGCTTCCTCGCCGGGAAGATCGACGCGGCCGGTAAGCAGTAATGGAAAGGGACATTCATTGGAGCGAGGGACTGGCCCTCTCTGTAGCCACCTACGGGAAGGGGCGGCCGATGGTTTTCCAGCACGGGCTCTGCGGCGACGCGCGCCAACCCGCGGATGTGTTTCCGAACGGAATCGGCTGGAGTGCCGTCACCCTGGAATGTCGGGGGCATGGACGCTCTGAGGCCGGATCTCCTGAGGACTTTTCGATCGCTTCCTTCGCCGATGACCTGATCTCTCTGATCGAGGCGCGGGATTTCACCCCTATGCCGCTCGCCGGCATTTCCATGGGAGCGGCCATCGCCCTGCGCGTCGCGGTGCGGCGTCCAGACCTTGTGTCGGCCCTGCTGCTGGCGCGCCCCGCATGGCTGGACAGGGCCGCGCCGGTCAACATGCAACCAAATGTCTTCATCGCCGGGCTGTTGCGCGACCATCCTCCCGTTGAAGCCAAGGAGATCTTTGACCGCTCTCAGCTCGCCGTCGCCCTGGCCGAGGATGCCCCGGACAACCTTGCCTCCCTAAGGGGGTTTTTCGCGCGAGAGCCCGTGGAGACAACACGGGAGCTCCTGTCCAGGATCTCAATGGACGGGCCAGGCGTCGACCAGGAAGATATCGCTGCCCTGCGCGTTCCGGTCCTCGTGATCGGCAACGCCCGAGACGCGGTCCACCCTTTGGGGATGGCCCGGAAACTGGCGGCTCTGATACCCGGCGCGCGCTTTGCACAGGTCACGTCAAAGTCCGACAGCCGGGACCTATACCGCAGCGAGTTCCGCGCTGCCGTTGCATCTTTTCTTCAGGATTTTTTGCCATGAGACCTTCCCATAACTGGCTTGACGAACTGCCTCGCGAGCGGCTGCTCGCTGAGATGTCCCTCTGGTCTGCAGACCTCGGCCGGATGTCTGATGAGATCGGACGCGTTGACGGGTTTGCCGACCTCTATCATCTGGACGTGGCTGACGGCCACTTCTCGCCCGACATTCTGCTCTTCCCCGACTTGGTCAGGATGATACGACGGAGCACCGCAAGGCCACTCCACGTCCACCTGATGGTGGACGACTCGATTCTGATGGCCCAGATCAGACAGTTTGCGGACGCGGGCGCCGATGCGTTGAGCATCCATGCGGAGAACCGCCATGTGGAGGAAGGCCTTGGGCTCGTTGCCGAACTCGGAATGGTCGCCGGCCTCGTCCTCCAGCTTCATACTCCGGTTACGGTTGTCGATCGGTTTCTTGACCGCCTCGGTATCCTCACGCTGCTTGGCACCCGGATTGGAGTAAAGGGCCAGGACCTGGACGGGCAGGCGACTGCACGGCTTACCGAGGCGAAGGACATGATCTCCCGCGCCGAGCAAACGCGTCGCATCCTGCTCGCGTCTGACGGCGGCAACCGCCAGCACACGGTGCCACTCCTTAGAGCGGCTGGAGCCGAGACCGTCGTGCTGGGTTCCCTGGCTTTCAATGATCCCGACCTTCCACAGCGTATGACCTGGCTTCATGCGCTTCCTCAGGGGGCCTGACCCATGTCGGGCAAACTCGCGGTCGGTATGGACCTTGGCGGGACGCAGGCCCGGGTCGCGTTGGTCCGCGACGGTCAAGTCGTCCGCCGCACGGCGGAGCGGACGGACGTAGCGGGCGGCCCCGCTGCCGTCCTCGCACAGTTCGATCGCATGATCCGGGGTGTCTGTAGCCGGGAAGAGAGGGTGGCCTTGGTCAGCGTTGGCGTCAGCGCTCCGGGCCCGCTCGACACTGACACCGGGACCGTCCTCCACATCCCGACGCTCCCCGGATGGGAGGATTTCCCGCTTCGCGAGGTGCTCGGACGCGAACTTGGACTGCCGGTCACTGTGGAGAACGACGGCATCGCGGCGGTTTACGGTGAATGGAAGTTCGGCGCGGGACGAGGACTTCGGCACATGGTCTTTGTCACGGTCAGCACAGGAGTCGGTGGCGGAGCCGTAGTCGACGGAAATCTGCTCCACGGCCGCCGGGGAATGGCGGCGCATATGGGCCACTTCCGCATGGCTCCGGACGGCCCCCAATGTTCATGCGGCGCGACGGCCTGCTTCGAAGCCTTCGCTGCCGGGACTGCCTTGGCCCGGCGTGCGAGGGAGGCGAGTCGCTCGGGTGAAGGTTTCCTCTCGAAGGTGGCAGGCGAGAGGCAAGTGGAAACGCGCGACGTTGTGGCGGGCGCCCGCGAGGGCGACGAAATCTGCATTTTCCTACTCGCGCAGGAAGCAGACTACCTCGGGCAGGGATTCACCGGCCTGATACATCTTTTCAGTCCAGAATGTGTGGTGATGGGCGGAGGGGTTTCGAACGCGTTTGATCTGATGTCCGAACGGATTCATGCCGTCATCCGTCGCGACGCGATGCAGCCGTTCAAGGAAGTTCCGGTCGTGCTGGCCGAACTCGGCGACAACGCAGGCCTCGTGGGCGCGGCGGCGCTCTCACTCGAACAGAATCAGCGGAACTGACTGAGGAGGTATGCATGTACTTGGAGAAATTCGAACTTGGCGGCAAGACGGCCCTCGTGACGGGGGGCGCACGCGGCATCGGAGCCGCGTGCGTCGATGCCCTGCTCGAAGCAGGCGCGCGCGTGATCGTCGCCGATTTCAGCCAAGAGAACCTGGAGGAAGCGCGGACAAGGCTCAGTGACGCCGATGTCTCCTTCGAGCACGTCGACGTCACTGACCCTGACGCGGTAAACCGCATGGCGGAGCGCGTCGGCACGGTCGACATCCTGATCAACAATGCAGGGATAGGGCGGCAAGCCGCGGCCGAGGACACCTCGGACGCCGAGTGGCGCGAGGTCATGGATATTAACCTGAACGGGGTCTTCTGGTGCGCCCGCGCTTTCGGCCGCCGCATGATCGAGCGTGGCAGCGGATCCATCGTAAACGTCGGCTCGATGGCCGGAGAGATCGTGGTCCGGCCGCAGAAGAACGTCCACTACAACGCGTCTAAGGCCGCCGTCCATCACGCGACCCGCTCGCTGGCGGCGGAGTGGGCGCCACGCGGTGTCCGCGTCAACGCCGTCGCGCCGGGCTTTATCGAGACACCGATGAACGCTTTTGCTCTGAAGCAGGACGTAGAGATGACACGGGTGTGGCTCGGGAACACCCCCATGGGTCGCGTCGGCCAGACGCACGAGATCGCATCCATCGTGCTGTTCTTGGCTTCCGATGCTTCGAGCCTGATGACGGGGGCGATTGTCGTCGCCGACGGCGGCTACACTGTGTGGTGAAGAATTCCCCTTCTACGTGAGCACACGGATATCGGCGGGCGAGTTGAAGTGGCCGTGACGAACCCGACGGCTAACCGTTAATCAGCGTGCGTGCAGGGATAGGGCCGTTGATGACGCTTCTCGACTTTGCCTTCAGAGATTTCATTGACGCACTTGAGACCGCCTATGATGAGGTTGGCTTCAAGGGTGCCGCTGACCGTCTTGCTGCGCGACTAGGCTACCGATGGTTTGCCTATCTCGGGTTTTCGGAACCAGCGCTCAAGGTGCTCTCTTCCTATCCAAATTCATGGGCGCGGCAGTATGTCGAGCAACGGTACGAGGATATCGACCCCGTGGTCGGACTGGCACGATCGTCGCAACGGTCGTTCCAATGGGATCGCCGGACGTTGCGACTGTCAACCGCGCCTCAGCAGCGCTTCTTCTCCGAGGCCGCCAAATTTGGCATTCAAAGCGGAGTGACGGTTCCGATACGCGGAGGCTTTGGCCGCTTCGCCGCGTTTACACTTGCGGGCGACCTGAACACAGACCTCGAGATTCGTACTACTGAATCGATGGATCTCCTGCAACTTGCTGGACTCTACTATCATGCTCACGTCTACGCGAAACTCCAACTCGGCCTGACCCGGGTTGCCGACGCGCCACTCACCCAAAGAGAGTTGCAGTGCCTTTCTTGGGCGGCGCGCGGAAAGAAGATGCAAGAGACCGCGAAAATTCTCGGTATCACCACACGAACAGTGGTCTTCCATCTTGAGAATGCCCGGTCAAAGCTGAGCGCGTCCACGGTAGCGCAGGCAGTAGCCGAGGCCGCCCACCGCGGCCTTATCTTGTCGTGAAAAAGCGCTCGACTCTGGTTCTCATGAGACCGCCGCGGGCGCAGTGACGCCCCGATTTGCTTGGTCTGATCGACATCTCCCGTCCATGCACCACCCATCTCTACTGCAGCCGTGGGTGCAATCGGCCAAATTTACGCTGGAGCTTCCGCGCATACTCACCCTGTAAAACCCCACAGCTACGCGACCCGGCCCGCCGTGCTCTTTGTTTCTCACAAACAAAGGAGCCTGCTGCCATGCGCGTAATTCCAGTTACTCATTCGGACTACGCAGACTTTCCTGATCTGATCGCGAGCATGCACCGCTTGCGCTACCGCGTGTTTCGGGATCGTTTGAATTGGGATGTTTCTGTTTCAGGCGATATGGAGATCGACGCCTACGACACGCTTGAGCCGACATACATCATGGCTGTCGACGACAGCAACTCGGTGGTCGGCTGTGCGAGGCTGCTGCCGACGACAGGACCAACGATGCTGGCGAACACCTTTCCAGCGCTGCTTGGATCGAATCTCCATCCGCGAAGCGACAGAATATTCGAAAGTTCGCGCTTCTGTGTGGATACAAGCGCGGCGGACAGCGTGGCCTCAACTGGGCTTCGTGACGCGACGTTCAGCCTGCTTGCGGGGATTCTCGAATGGGGACTCGCGAAGGGTCAAGAGGCGGTAGTCACAGTAACGGACGTTCGATTTGAGCGCATCCTAAGGCGTGCTGGATGGCCATTGGAGCGCTTTGCTCCGCCCATGCAGATTGACAACACAAGGGCGTTGGCCGGTTACCTGCCGATCTCTGAATCCGCGCTGATGAACGTTCGCGAGATGGGGCAGCTCAAAGGGTCCGTGCTCACGGGTCGCATTATCCCACCGGTAGCGGCGTGATGATGGCTGCTGCGAGTCCCTAATGGCGATTGAACTGCGCCATCTGCGGTACGCTGTCGCGGCCGCGCACTATGGCAGCTTCCGTCGCGCGGCGGAGGCGCTTGGCGTCAAGCAGTCGTCGCTCAGCCGCCGCATTCGCCAAATGGAGGACCGCTTGGGTGTCGCGGTGTTCGAGCGATCGAGCAGCGGCGTGCGCCTGACATTGGCCGGCACCGAAATCCTGCGCACCTCCCGGCATCTGGTCGATGGGCTGGACCACATGATGGCGTCGGCCAAGGCCGCAGGCAGGGGGGAGGCTGGCCGGCTGGCCATCGGCTTCTACACCTCGCTGTCGGCGGGGAACTTGCGCGCGAGCTTGGTGGAACATGCGCGACGATTTCCGCAGGTGGAAATCCGTGCGGTCGAGGGAGCACGGGCGAGTCTTATCGTAGGCTTGGAACATGGCACGCTCGACGTTGCCATCGTCACCGGCGAGCCGGCAGTTCGCGACGGCGGAGCAATGGCCTTGTGGGGCGAACGCATCATGGTCGCGCTCCCGGAGAGCCATTCACTGGCAGCGAACGAGACAGTCTATTGGACCGACCTCAGAGGCGAAACCTTCCTCCTGAGCGAGCGCGATCCCGAACCGGAACTCCGGGACATTTTACTGGCGAAACTGGCTTCGCCCGGCGTCCAGCCTAAGCTTGTCACCCAAGACGTCAGCCGCGAAAGCATAACGAGCCTGGTGGGTGCCGGCTTCGGGGTCAGCCTGACATGCGAGGCTGCCATCGGCGCCAGTTACGTTGGCGTCGTCTATCGCGATGTGCAGGACGGTAGGGGACCGAGCCGGATCAGCTACGCCGCCTGTTGGCAGAGCAACAACGACAACCCGGCGCTGGCGCACTTCCTCAAGCTGTTGGAAGAGCGCTATCCCCCGCTGCCAACTAGGGCTGCCGAATCCGCCGCGCCTTCGCGAACGCCCGATCCGTCGCCATGAAGCGCTCGATCATCGGCGCGATCAGCCTGGCCGGTTCGCCAACGGGCTGGCCAGTCTCCCGGCCGAGAACCTCGGCATAGGCGATGAGGTCGCGATGCAGGGTGGCCGGCAGTTCGATCGAGATCTTGACCGGCTTGTCGTCGGCAATGGCCCCAAGTTTCAGCTTCGCCATGGATCACCCTCCATAGGGTTCGAGGACGAGGTCGCGGGTGACGATCACGCGGACGGGGAAGCCTGGCCGGATGGTGAGCGTCGGCTGGACCGAGAGTTGACGCCGGACGATCTGCTGGCCGGCATCATTGATCGTGTCCTGCGCCCCTTCGCGGACGGCACGGAGCAGCCGTTGATCATCGTCGATCGCCAGTTCGGCCCCGACGCTGAGCAAAGTCGACAGGCCCGCCGCCTTGGCCAAGTCCCACCAGTGATAGTCGACGCCATCCTCGAGACCGGCATAGCCCTCGGCGTCGGCGCCGGGTTGCCGCTCCAGCACGATGGACCTACCGTTCGGCATGATGACGCGGTTCCAGACCAGGAGGACGCGGCGCTGACCGAAGCCGACGCCGCTGTCGTACTGACCGATCAGCCGCGCGCCTTGCGGGATAATGAGAATGTGTCCCGTCGGACTGTCATAGACGTTCTCGGTCACCTGCGCGGTGATTTGGCCGGGCAAGTCGGAGCGGATGCCGGTGATGAGGGCCGCCGCGATGATGGAGCCTGCCTGCAAGACGTAGGGCGAGGCTGGTTCCGCAACGCGATCGGGACTAACCGTGCGGCGGTCGACGGCCGCGTTGAGGAAGGCGGCCTGCCTCTCCTGCGCGATGGGGGTCGCAGGCTGTGGGGCGAGGCCAAGGCTCGCGAGCGTCGGTGCCTCCATTGCCGGCGTTTCGCCTGACGCGGGCGCCGGCATGGGAGTCACAGACCGCGTTTCGGTGCCGGCGAATAGCCGGCTCGTCCGGGCGGATTCGATTTCCTGGAGCCGGCGCTGTTCCTCGGCGCTGACGCCTTGGACGGGCTGACCACGGTTCTGTGAGTTGAGTATTGGACGCCCCAGATCTCCTGGAAGCGGCGGCCCCAATTGCGGAACATTGGGTTGCGGCACGCCGGAATAGTCGCGCGGCAATCTGGCGAGTCCGTCCGCCGTGGTCCGGTTGTCGGTCGAGTACAGTTCGTCGTTGGCGGGGCCCCTGTGACGCGTCTGCAGCGCGTAAATCAGCGCGCCACCAATGCCGAGGCTGGCGACCAGGCCGAGCCCGGCCAGCACACGCCGCGACAGGCGGGTGACGCGTGGCGCCTCCCCACGCAGGCGCATGGGCGCGGGACCAGGTGCTTCGCCACCGACCGGCGGGCGTCCTTCCTCTTCCCGGTCCTCGCTCATGACGCGGGCCTTCCGTCGGTGCGGACGATCCGGACGCGCTGTTGCTTGCGGCCGCTGCCGAAGCGCAACTCGGCCGCGGCAAACAGGCGGTCGACGATCATGTGATTGCCGCGGACGCGGTAGTTCACGAGTTCGGAGGTGTCACCCTCGGGGCCGACGATGAACAGTGGCGGCATTTCGCCTTGGCCGATGCCGCGCGGGAATTCGATAAAGACCTGACGGCCGTCGTCAAAGGCACGCAGTGGCCGCCACGGTGCGCGGTCACCTTCGATCGAATAGCGGAAGTTGATCGACGCGAGATCGACTCCGGTGGCGACGGGCTGAGCGGCCTCGGCTCGCGTGTTCTGCCGGCGCAGGGCGATGAGCTGGTCCTGCGGATATTGCCAGGAAACCGATGCCATGTAGGTCCCCGTCGTCGAGCGCAGCTCCATGTGATAGGTGCGGCGATCGGTGTTGATAACGAGATTCGTCGTCAGGTCCGCACGGGTCGGCTTGACGAGGATGTGGATCTGCCGCGTTCCGCCTGAGCCGCTTTCGGTATCGCCGATCACCCAGCGCACAGTGTCGCCGGCGGCGACTGGACCGGAGCCGACGAGCTGCTCGCCGGGCTGCAGGGCGACGTCGGTGATCTGTCCGACGGCGGTATAGACCTGATAGAGCGCGCCCTGCGTGTAGGGATAGACCTGCATCGCGTTGATAAAGCCGTCCCGCACAGGCTGCATGCGCGCGGCGGCGTTGGCCTGGTTGACCCGGGCGGTGGGCTCGGCCGGTTCCGGTGTTCGACGTGTTTCCTTGACCGGCTTCAACTGGCCCGGCAAGGGCAGGGGACGTGCAAGTTCGACCACCTGGACAGGCGCCGCCGGCTCGGCCCTGAGCACAGCGGGCTGTGGATCGTCGTAGGAGATCTGCGGCGGCTTTTTGGTGGCGCAACCGCCAAGCGCCGTTGCGGAGAGCAGCACAAGCGGAAAGACGGATTTACGGAAATGAGGAAATCCGACTTTCGCCGGAGCTGGCCGGCTGGATCTACGAACATGAGTGATCATTGGCCAAGCTCCTTCGACCAGTTGATGGCGTTGACAAAGACGCCGAGAGGGTTCTTGCGCACCCGCTCGGTGTCGCGCGGCGGCTGGATCACGACGGTAAGGATGGCGGTCCAGCGCTCGGTGGATGCGAGCGAACCGTCCTGATAGCGGCGCTCCACCCAGGCGACGCGGAAGCTATCCGGCGAGGCGCGGATGACGCTCGACACCTCAACTGCGATTTGCTGCTTGCCGACCTTGGAGAAGGGTTCGTTGGCGCGGGCATAGTCGTTGAGCGCCAGCGCGCCGTGGTCCGTCGTGAAGTCGTAGGCCCTGAGCCAGTTCTGGCGAACGATAATCGCATCGGCGGGAATTGAGCGGACTTGTTCGATGAAGCGCGCCAGGTACCAAGCGATCTGCGGATCGGTCGGGCGGTAATCCGTGACGGCCGGCTCGACCGCCTGTGCCTGGCCGAGCCGGTCAACCTGCACCACCCAGGGAACGATCGTCCCGCGCCCCGATTGCCAGACGAGCGCCGCCGCGAAGCCGCCGGCGAGCAGCAGTGAGCCAAAAGCCATCAAGCGCCAGTTCTTCGCTTGGACGCGCGCCGAGCCGATCCGGTCATCCCAGACCTGGGCAGCCTTTTGGTACGGCGTCTCGGGTTCGGGTGTCTTGCCGTAGTGGGTGGACGGTCGTTTGAACATTAGCGGTCCCCTTCGGAGAGATTGATGGATGAGCCACCGCCATGGGCGTCGCCCGATCGGACGGCGTGGCTGACTGCCGAGACCCCATGGCTGACCGTCTGGGAGCGCTTCATGCGCTTGGCCCAGGCGGGCGGCGTCGAGGAGCCTGCTGCATGGGAAGGATCGTTCGCGGCATCAGCGCCGCCGCCGATCGTGCCTTCAGTCGATGTGCCGCCAGTGGCCTCGAAGGCGGCCTTTGCACCACTGGAAAAGCTCTGCGCCATGCTGTCGGCAGTGCGGGACGCGGCGCGCCTAAGCGGCGATGTGGCGGCACTGGCACCGGCGCGGGCGACGCCGCCGAGGGCTGAGGCAACGCCGGCTGCGCCCGTCTGGCCCGCAGACGCAAGGCTATAGGAATTCGCGGCTCCGCCGGCGAGCGTGGCGCCACCACGCGCAGCGGTCGAGGCACCACTCGACACGGCGTTGATGCCGCCTGCCGCCGCGCCAAGGACGGCTCCGCCCGCCATCATCATGCCGCCGGCAGCCAGACCCGTGCCGACAGCGGCGCCGGCGCCGAGTTGCGGCCCGCCGGCGACGAGGCCATTGGCGATGCCGGGACCAAAGATGCCAAGGCCGAGCAGCGCGAGCGCGGCAAGCACGATCGCCATGGCGTCGTCGATGGTAGGCGTTGCGCCGCCGAAGCCGGCGGTGAATTCGGAAAAGAGTGTCGAGCCGATCCCGATGATGACTGCGAGCACCAGCACCTTGATGCCGGAGGAGATGACATTGCCGAGCACCCGCTCGGCCATGAAGGCGGACTTGCCGAAAAGGCCGAAGGGGATCAGCACGAAGCCCGCCAGCGTGGTGAGCTTGAACTCGATAAGGGTGACGAAGAGCTGGACCGCCAGGATGAAGAAGGCGAACAGCACCAGCGCCCAGGCGAGAAACATGCAGGCGATCTGGATGAAGTTCTCGAAGAACGACCAGTAGCCCATCAGGCCGGAGATGGAGTCGAGCAGCGGCCGGCCGGCGTCCAAACCTGTCTGGGCGACCTTGCCGGGGCGCAGGAGATCCGCGGTCGAAAAGCCGGTGCCGGACGCTTTGAGGCCGAGGCCGGCGAAGCTCTCGAAGACGATGCGGGCGAGACTGTTCCAGTTGCCGATGATGTAGGCGAACACGCCGATGAAAAGCGTCTTCTTGACAAGGCGGGCGATGATGTCGTCGTCGGCGCCCCACGACCAGAACAGGGCGGCCAGCGTCACGTCGATCACAATCAGCGTGGTGGCGATGAAGGCGACCTCGCCACCGAGCAGGCCGAAGCCGGAATCGATGTAGCGGGTAAAGACTTCGAGAAAGTGATCGATGACGCCGGTGCCACCCATGAGGCTATCGGGCCTCCGGTCGATCGATCGCCGACGGCGCGGGCGCGAGGAAGCGGCGGCGGTTCTCGGCCCAGATGCGTAGGCATGCGGGATCGCGCGTGCCCGCTTCGCCAAGCTCCTGGCACCGGATCAGCTCGCCGCGCAACGGATCGGCGCTGCCCGCCTCCGATTGGCCGACCGAGGGGATCGCGGAGCGATCTTCCTTCCGGGTCAGCTCGAGCGCGGTCGCCACTACGGCGACCGCGACGAACACGACCGCGCCCAGCCGGGCGAGCATCTTTCCGTCCATGACTTTGCCTCAGTCGCCGTTCTGGAACATGCGGGCGTTGCCCGGCTGGTAGCCGGCGCCCGGCGTCAGGAAGCGGCGGCGCTGCTCGCGGCCCTGTTCGGCGGCCGCGGCCTGCTCTGCCGATTGAAGCGCCTGCGCCCGGCCGTTCGCGGCGACCACGGCGGTCAGGTCGGCCAGTTGCTGCGCCTGGAGGCCGAGAAGCTGGTTGCCGGCCTGCGCCGCCTGCAGCGCGCCGGTGGCACCCTGGCTCTGCCCGATGAGCGCGGACATCTGGGTCCGGTTGGTGTCGATGTTGCCGACGACGCCGGCTTGCACGCGCATGGCGTCCTGGAGGCCGTCGACCGTGTTCTGCCAACGCTCGCGAGTTCCCGCGATCAACTCCTGGTCCGAATCCGAGAGCGCGGCGCTGCCGTAGGTTGTCTGGAACGCCTGGTCGATCTGCTGGACGTCGAAAGCGATGTTCTGCGCCTCGGAAAGGAGTTGCTGCGTCTTTTGGACAGACTGCTGCAGCTGCTGGAGCGAGGAGAAAGGCAGGCTGGCGAGGTTGCGGGCCTGGTTGATCAGCATCTGCGCCTCGTTCTGGAGCGAAGTGATCTGGTTGGTGATCTGCTCCAGTGCTCGGGCGGCTTGAAGGACATTCTGCCCATAATTCGTTGGATCGAAGACGATGAGCGCGTAGGCTGATGTCGTGAGCATCGGCGATAGCACAATGGGCGCGGTCACCAGGGCCGCCGCGAAACGCGCAATGCTGGAAGAGGAACGGTTAATCATGGTTGGGTTGTCTCCTGGGTTTGGGGACTGAGGTTCGTGAGATCGGGGATGAGGTCGGCCGCCCACGCGACGCCATGTGCCCGAAGCCAAGCGGGCACGAAGCCATCGCGACCGGCCTCAGCGAGGACGCGTTCGATCGCGGCCTGGTCCGTCTTGGACGAGGTGGCGGTGAAGGCGAGGGCCACCTCGCCGAGCCCCAGCTCGAACAGGCGATTGCCGCGGCGGCTCTGGCAATAATAGTCGCGCTTCGGTACGGCTCGCGCGAGGATCTCGATCTGGCGGTCGTTGAGGCCGAAGCGCCGATAGATGGCGGTGATATGCGGCTCGATCGCCCGCTCGTTCGGCAACAGCAGACGCGTCGGGCAGCTCTCGATGATGGCAGGCGCAATCGCGCTGCGGTCGATGTCGGAGAGTGACTGCGTGGCGAAGACGACGCTTGCGTTCTTCTTGCGCAGCGTCTTCAGCCATTCGCGGAGCTGGCCGGCAAATCCCTCGTCGTCGAGCGCGAGCCAGCCTTCGTCGACGATGAGCAGAGTGGGACGACCGTCGAGGCGGTCTTCGATGCGATGGAACAGATAGGATAGCACGGCGGCCGCCGCGCCCGTGCCGATCAGCCCTTCGGTCTCGAAGGCCTGCACGGACGCCTCGCCGAGCCGCTCGGTTTCGGCGTCGAGCAGCCGCCCGTAAGGTCCACCGACGCAATAGGGTCGAAGGGCCTGTTTCAGGGCCGATGACTGCAACAGCACGGAGAGGCCAGTGAGTGTGCGTTCCGCCACAGGGGCCGATGCCAGCGAGGTCAGCGCCGACCAGAGATATTCCTTCGCTTCCGGAGTGATGACGACGCTCTCCCGCATTAGGATCGCCACGATCCAGTCCGCGGCCCAGGCGCGCTCGGGTGTGTGATGGATACGTGCGAGCGGCTGGAGAGAGACAGACGCCGCGGCGCCATCGGTTAGGTCGCCGCCAAGGTCATGCCAGTCGCCGCCCATGGCGAGCGCCGCCGCACGGATCGAACCGCCGAAGTCGAAGGCGAAGACCTGTGCTTGGCTGTAGCGCCGGAACTGCAGGGCCATCAGCGCCAGCAGCACCGACTTGCCGGCGCCGGTCGGGCCCACGACGAGGGTGTGGCCGACATCGCCGACATGAAGAGAAAACCGGAACGGGGTCGAGCCTTCGGTCCTGCCGAAGAGCAGGGGGGCGCTGCAAAATGCTCGTCCCGTTCCGGCCCCGCCCACACCGCCGAGAGCGGGATCATGTGGGCGAGATTGAGGGTGGAGACCGGCGGTTGCCGGACGTTGGCGTAGACCTGCCCCGGCAAACTGCCGAGCCAGGCGTCCACCGCGTTGATCGTCTCGGTCATCGCGGTGAAGTCGCGGCCCTGGATCACCTTCTCGACAAGGCGCAGCTTCTCTTCGGCGATACGGGGATCGTCGTCCCAGACGACGACAGTTGCCGTGACATAGGCTTGCCCGATCAGGTCGGAGCCAAGTTCCTGCAGCGCGAGATCGGCGTCGGCCGCCTTGTTCGCCGCATCGCTGTCGACCAGCGTCGACGCTTCGTTGGTCATCACCTCCTTGAGGATCGCGGCGATCGACTTGCGCTTGGCGAACCATTGCCGCCGAATCCGGGTCAGCAACTTTGTCGCGTCGGTCTTGTCGAGCATGATTGCCCGCGTCGACCAGCGATACGGGAAGGCGAGCCGGTTCAGTTCGTCGAGGATGCCAGGTGTGGTCGAGGTCGGGAAACCGACGATAGTGAGGATGCGTAGGTGCGAATTGCCGAGCCGCGGCTCGAGGCCACCAGTCAGCGCCTGGTCCGCCAGCAACGCGTCGAGATACATCGGGATCTCGGGCACGCGCACGCGATGGCGCTTCGTCGAGACCGTCGAGTGCAGGTAGGTCAGCGTGTCGGCGTCATCGAGCCATGCGCATTCGGGCATGAACCCTTCGACGAGTTGCAGCACCCGGTCGGTGCGATCGACGAAGCCGCGCAGGATCGCGCGGGCATCGACGCCGCTCTGTGCCTTGCCCTCATAAAGCCAGCCCTCGGCGCGTGCGGCGTCCTCGGCCGGCGGTAGATAGAGGAAGGTCAGGTAGTAGCTGGACTCGTAGTGCGCGCCTTCTTCCTCGAAGTCGGCCTTGCGTTCGGCGTCCACGAGGGCGGACGCCGGGTCGGGAAACCGGCTCTCTGGATACCATTGTGCCGATACCCGGACGGCCTCGACGAAGATAGCCCAACCGGAGCCAAGCCGGCGGAAAGCATTGTTGAGGCGTCCAGCGACCGCGACCAGTTCGGCCGGCACCGAAGATTCAAGATCGGGTCCGCGAAAGCGCGCGGTCCTTTGGAACGCGCCGTCCTTGTTCAGGACAACGCCTTCGCCGACGAGGGCTGCCCAAGGCAGGAAGTCGGCCAGATGGGAAGACGCGCGGCGATATTCGGCAAGGTTCATCATGGCTGGCTCAGATCCTTGTCTCTCAGACGTTCAAATGACCGGGGATGCGCAAATGCCGGCGCACAACATCGACGAACATCGGGTCGCGCTTGGCGGCCCAGACGGCCGCGAAATGGCCGATCGCCCAGAGCATCAGGCCGACCAGCCAGAGCCGCAGGCCGAAGCCGAGCGCTGCGGCCAGCGTCCCGTTCAGGATCGCCACCGAGCGCGGCGCGCCGCCAAGCAGGATGTGGTCGGTCAGTGCGCGGTGGACCGGGGCGGTGAAGCCCGGAATGTCGCCGCCATGGTCGAAGACGCCGTCCATCAGATGAGCGCCCCGCCGCCGAAGGAGAAGAACGACAGGAAGAAGGAACTGGCAGCGAAGGCGATGCTCAGCCCGAAGACGATCTGGATCAGCCTGCGGAAACCGCCCGAGGTGTCGCCGAAGGCCAGCGTCAGGCCGGTGACGATGATGATGATCACCGCAAGGATCTTGGCGACTGGCCCTTCGACGGATTCGAGGATCGACTGCAGCGGTGCTTCCCACGGCATCGAGGAACCGGCGGCATGGGCTGGCGCGATCATCGTGGCCACAACGAAAACGGTTGCTGCGGTCGTGGAAAGCAGGCCGGCAATCTTATGGATAGACGATGAAGTGAAGCGGATCGGGTACATTCTGAGACTCCGTGGAGGACTGGGGATTCGCGCTTGTTTTGGGGTCGTGTTTGGCGTCGAGCGTGCGGTAGTCGCCGGTAGCAGGATCCAGCCCGTCTACCCAGGCGAGTTCGGCGAGACGGCGGTGCGAGCCGCGACCGGAAAGCACGGCGACCAGATCGATGGTCTCGGCGATGAGCGCGCGCGGCACGGTGACGACAGCTTCCTGAATGAGCTGCTCCATCCGTCGGAGCGCGCCGAGGGCGGTTCCGGCGTGAACGGTGCCGATGCCGCCGGGATGTCCGGTGCCCCATGCCTTGAGCAGATCCAGCGCCTCGGCGCCGCGGACCTCGCCGATGGGAATGCGGTCGGGCCGCAGGCGAAGCGACGAGCGAACCAGGTCGGAAAGCGAGGCGACGCCGTCCTTGGTGCGCAGCGCGACCAGGTTCGGCGCGGCGCATTGCAGCTCGCGGGTGTCCTCGATCAGCACCACGCGATCAGATGTCTTGGCGACCTCGGCCAGCAGCGCGTTGGTGAGCGTGGTCTTGCCCGTCGAGGTGCCGCCGGCGACGAGGATGTTCTTGCGGGCCGCGACGGCCGCGCGCAGGACCTCGGCGTGGTCGGCCGTCATGATGCCGGCGTCGACATAATCGCCGAGGGTGAAGACGGCGACCGCGGGCTTGCGGATGGCGAAGGCCGGGGCCGCTACGACGGGAGGCAGAAGCCCCTCGAACCGCTCCCCCGTTTCAGGCAGCTCGGCCGAGACGCGTGGACGACCGGAATGAACCTCGGCGCCGACATGGTGGGCGACGAGCCGCACGATGCGCTCGCCGTCCGCGAACGACAGCCGCTCGCCCGTGTCGGCGAGCCCGTGAGAAAGACGATCGACCCAGAGCCGCCCGTCGGGGTTGAGCATGACCTCGACGATTTCGGGGTCTTCCAGAAACCCCGCTATCGCCGGTCCCAGGGCCGTGCGCAGCATGCGCGCGCCCCGGATGATCGCCTCGGATTGTTGGTGAGAAGCCGCCATGTCGTCCCCTTCTTGCCAAAGGACCGCAAAGGCGGCGCTGGCATCGGGGATGATTAGAAGAGGCAGGAATTAGAGGCTGGCAACAACTACAATGTGGCGTCGCAGCCTGGCGTATAAAGACAGGGAAACGGCGGGACGTCGGAATACTTGGCATCCGCCTCGCGAAGACTATTCAGCCGGCCGTCCCCGACTCGTCGGGATCTTTGGTCGGCGGGAGGTTGCCGATGTCGTCGGGAATTTCCCGAAGAAAGCTCTGTCCCTTCTGCAGGCGCCGGCCCAGCGCTTCGATGAACCCCTCAAAGCGCTCACGGCCCTTGATCTGGGCCGCCGCCTGGGCGTCGGTCGGCAATGGCGGCGTGATGGTCAGCCAGAAGCGGACGAACAGCGCTAGCGTCTCCGCGGTAACACCGAGATCGCGCTCCATGCGCTGTACCTGTCGCGAAAGCCGGTCGAGGCGGCGGGCGAAAGCGGCCTCGCGCCGGTCGGCGCCGTCCGGCGACAGGAAGGAGGCGACTGCCGCCTCCACGATCGCCGAGCGTGAGAGCTTCTTGCGGTCGGCAAGCTCGGCGATCTGTCTCAGCATTTGGGGCGGGAAATAGACGTTCATCCGGTCGCGCATGGTCGAGCCTCACATCTCGATGCCGTCGTTGGGATCGAGCGCCACCTGACGTGCGACCCCGCGCATCTGCTGGCGCAGGATGCGGCCCTGCCGGGCAGCATCTTCCGGCTCGTCGTCGGCGATGATGGCGAACTCTTCCTGCGGCCTCGGCCCACTGGTCTCCCTGGCGATAGCGACGTGATCCGGGAGTTCCGGTTCGCGCCGCAGGCCCCCATTGGCTTCGTCCTGCTTGGCCTTTTCCGCCTCGGCCAGAAGCCTGGTGGAAGCCTGCGGCGAGGCAAGCGCGGACCAGTTGTCCTTTCGTGCTGACTGGACGCTCTTCACCGGATCTGGGGGCGGCAGGACGCGCTCCTTGAACCGCCCGTCCTCGTAGTAGCGGGCCTTTTTCGCGCGGATTGGCGGCGTGCCCGCCACCATGACGATCTCGTCGCTGGGCGGGAGTTGCATCACCTCGCCCGGTGTGAGCAAGGGTCTCGCCGTTTCCGAGCGCGACACCATGAGATGCCCTAGCCAGGGCGACAAACGATGCCCGGCATAGTTCTTCATCGCCTTCATTTCGGTGGCGGTGCCCAGCGCGTCCGAAACACGCTTGGCCGTCCTCTCGTCGTTGGTCGCGAAGCTCACGCGGACATGGCAGTTGTCGAGGATGGAGTTGTTCGCGCCGTAAGCCTTCTCGATCTGATTGAGCGATTGCGCGATGAGGAAGGCCTTTAGACCGTAGCCCGCCATGAAGGCCAAAGCGCTCTCGAAGAAATCGAGCCGGCCGAGCGCGGGAAACTCATCGAGCATCATCAGGACGCGGTGGCGGCGGTCCTTCGCATGAAGATCTTCGGTCAGGCGCCGGCCGATCTGATTGAGCACCAGGCGGATGAGCGGCTTGGTGCGCGAGATGTCGGACGGCGGCACGACGAGGTAGAGGGTCGCCGGCCGCGGGTCGGCGACGATGTCGGCGATGCGCCAGTCGCAGCGGCGCGTCACCTCGGCAACAACAGGGTCGCGATATAGGCCGAGAAACGACATCGCGGTCGAGAGAACGCCAGACCGCTCGTTGTCGGATTTGTTCAAGAGCTCGCGCGCCGTTGAGGCGACGACAGGATGTGGGCCGGTCTCTCCGAGATGCGGCGTCGTCATCATCGCCGCCAGAGTGGTCTCGATCGGCCGCTTTGGGTCTGACAGGAATCCCGCAACGCCGGCCAGCGTTTTGTCGGGCTCGGCGTAGAGTACGTGCAGGATCGCCCCGACGAGCAGCGAGTGGCTGGTCTTCTCCCAGTGATTGCGCTTTTCGAGCGAGCCTTCGGGATCGACTAGCACGTCGGCGACATTCTGGACGTCACGCACCTCCCACTCGCCGCGGCGCACTTCGAGAAGCGGGTTGTAGGCGGAGGACTTCCTGTTCGTGGGATCGAACAGCAGCACCCGCCCGTGCTTGGCGCGAAAGCCTGCAGTGAGCTGCCAGTTCTCACCCTTGATATCGTGCACGATGGCCGATCCCGACCAGGTGAGAAGCGATGGCACGACGAGGCCGACGCCTTTGCCGCTTCTCGTCGGCGCGAAGCACAGGACATGTTCTGGCCCGTCGTGACGGAGATAATCGCGATCGAGCGTGCCGAGTACCACGCCGTCAGGGCCGAGCAGACCGGCGGACTTGACCTCATTCGGTTTCGCCCAGCGCGCCGATCCGTATGTCTCGACGTTCTTCGCCTCGCGCGCCCGCCAGACCGACATGCCGATCGCCACGGCGATGGAGATAAAGCCGCCAGAGGCGGCGATATAGGCGCCTTCGACGAAGATCGGCGGCGCACAAGCGTCGTAGAAATACCACCACGCAAAGAATGAGGGCGGGTAGTAGACCGGCACGCCCGCCAGTTCGAACCATGGCGCGCCGAGCTGCGCCTGGAAACCGAGCCTCCACGCCGTCCACTGCGTTGCCGCCCAGGTCGTGGTGAGCACGATCAGAGAGACAATGGCGATCTGGCCCCAGAGGATTCTCGTTGCGGACAAGTTCATCGCTCCTCGATAGGTATGCCATCAAGGTCGGTGGCGGGTGCTGAGGATTACAAGCTGCCTCCGTTGGGGGTCGTAGACTCGGCGATACTAGAGTGAAAATACAGGAAAAAGCGTCGGGGGCGGCGAGGTCAGTTTGCGCTTGGAGCGGACGATCCCGATTTCTTTAAAGTGCGATTCCATATATTGATGTGGTACCGACCTGCGCGATAAGCTCGTCTGGAAGAAGATTATTGTCATTGAGGAGACGTCTGATGACGCTTGCAGGGTTCGCAACATATTCCGTTGCACTTGCGATCGCGGCAGTCATTCCGGGCCCGCAGATTGTAGCTCTTGTTGCCCATGCAATGAGTTCGGGTTACCGCCGGGCGTTCTGGATGACTGCAGGTATGGTCATTGGCGACGTGCTGTATCTTTCAGCAGTTCTCGCGGGGCTGGCATACATCGCCGAGTCGTTCAGTATTCTGCTGATCGCGATCAAGTGGGCGGGAGTCGCATATCTCTGCTGGCTCGCTGTCCAGTTCTGGAGGGCCGGCAACGTTGTTCATGAGGTTGGTTCGCGAAGCCGAAATGACCGCCGATCGAATGCGCTGATCTCCGGAATTTTGGTTACCCTGGGCAATCCCAAATCCATCCTTTTCTATGTTGCGCTCCTGCCAACAATTATTGACTTAGATGCGATTGGCACATCCGACGTCATCATCTTGCTCGGTTTGACCACCGTCATTTTGTCTCTTGCCCAATTGCCCTTTGTCATCCTGGCAGCGAAAGCGCGAAACGTGTTGCGGACGCCACGTGCGCTTAAGATCTTCAACCGAGCGGCTGCGGTAACGATGGGTGGCGCCGCAGCTACGATAGCGACCCGGACCTAACGGCTTAATGCCGGTATTCCTCATTCGACATTTGGAGACCTACAACCCGAGTCCCCGTTTGCGGCCGAAGCCCCATTCGATGCCGCCGCCATGCCTGACGATGCCAGCAATGTGCTTGCCGAGTTTCTTCTCGAGTGGCGGCGACCACGGCACGAGTTGGAAGCCGAGGCCGTCGTCGATCATCGCGAAGCGCCCGGACGTGAGCGTCAGGTGCTGGCGATAGACGCCGGTGACATGATCACCGGCTGTCGCCTTGATGTGCGGCAGGCCGGTCTCGGCCGAGAGCCGCGCGGCGGCGGAGTCCAACTCACGGCGGGTCAGGGTGTTGAGGAGATCGCGCTGCAGGATGATGCGCTGGCCTTGTCGTCGGGCGATCCCCTCCTCGGCGAGATGGTCTGCACGGGCTGTCATGGCGTCGCGCACCTCGCGGCCGAAACCGCCCATCGAAAGCGACATCGGCTCGCGCTCGACAAGGCGATGATCCAGCCATGTCGCGCCCGGCGCGGTGATTTGGCACTTCAGGTCGAAGTCCGAGCGATTGGCGAGCACAAGCGTCGGTTGTTCGTCCTTCGGCCCGCCAAAGCGGCGAACCTCGACGATGCCGCCGATCGGCGGTGAGTGCTCGAACGCCTCGATGCTGCCGAAGCGGACGTGGTGCGCGCGACCGTCGATGCCGTCGATCACTGCGTAGGCTTCGCCGGTCAGTTCGTTCTGAAGGCCCTTGGCGACAAGCCGGCCGATGATGGGCGCGCCTGTCGCGCCCACGTCGATGACATAGTCGGCGATGCCGCGATCCTGGCCGCGCTCGGTGAACGCGCGGTGCATCGTCTTGATGATGTCGCCGCGCATGCCGAGGTCGCGGAGCGACCGTTCGGCTTCAAGGCCGATCATCCATTCTCCGGGACGGGCCGCGGTGGCGAGGCCCATCTTCTCCAAATGCTGGACCCGGCCGATCAACAGGCGACGGCTTTCGGGATCGGCGGCACCGGTCGCTTGCGGGCGCAGGTCGATATACCCGGCTTCGTCGGCGGCGGCGCGGATCTCCAAATCCAGCCGCGTCCAGCGCTCGGCCGTGATCTCCTTCTCCAGCGCGTTGCGGATTTCGTGCTCGGGTCGGGGTCCGAGCTCGATCGACACCAGCTCCTCGGCGCGCGAGCGCAGGCCGCGGCTGATGTAGTCGCGCGAGATCACGAGGTCCGCGCCGGTGTCGTCGATGCCACGCACGAGCAGATGGACGTGCGGGTTGTCGGTGTTCCAGTGGTCGACGGCGACCCAATCGAGACGCGAGCTGAGGTCGGATTCCATCTGCCTCGCAAGGTCGCGCGTGAAGGCACGCAGGTCCGTCATCTCGCCGGCGTCCTCGGGCGAGACGATGAATCGGAAATGGTGGCGGTCGTCCTTGGAGCGGTCGGCGAAGGCTGTGTCATTCGCGCGGTCGCTGCCAGCGTCGAACATCACCGCCTTCTCACTGTTCCGGGTCACGCCGTCGCGCTTCAGATAGGACAGATGTGCGGACAAGGGGGCGGAGCGAAACGCCTTGCCCGTATGCCGGGCAATCCGCGCCGCGACGACGACACGTCGGCTAGAGGAGAAGAGCCGGTTCCGGCTGAAGTTGATCCGGCCGCGCCCGAAGTTGGAGCGGCCCAGAACGGGCGAACGGCCGCTCCTCGGCGTTGAACTGAACGCGCCATCGGTATGGCCGGCGCGCTTGGCGGCCCGCAGCACCTGGTTGACGAAACTCTTCGCCTTCGGCGCGCGGGTGCCGCGGATGCGTCCTGGCCGGAGGCGAAAGTCGCTGTCCCCGTTGCTCATGGCCAGTCTACCAATGAAGGTATTAGGCGAGCAGTGCCGGAAATAGCGTTGAAATCATTGGGGAAACTCTCAAGCGCGGCACGCGCGCCGACCGACAGGCACGCCGGAAAACAAGCCATATCAATGGCTTGGATGACGACCGGCGAGCCGCTTTTATCTTGCCGTCCTAAGCTCGTATTTCCTCGCCACTCCTCTAATCCCGTCCTCCCTCCGCTACTCCACGCCGGTCTGCTCGATCCTTCGAAACTCGTCATCGCGGGCCTCCAGAGCCGGGACGGGCGCTGAACAGGCCAACGGACAGCGGTGAGGTGGCCGAGAGATCATGTGCGGGACTTGCCGCCGGAACAGCATCGATATGGCCATCTGGCGGTACAAGATCGACAGCCGGCGTGTGTTCGGACTTGGCAGAGAACAGCGGTGCGCGCGTCCAGTCATTGCGCTCGACGGCCTCGGCTACGAAAGGGCGATCGATCTTTCCGCCTCCGACAAGTGGCGCGAGTGCAGCGACGTAGGCCCGCGTTTCGGCTGGTAGCGCGCGTCGGCCCGCGAGGTAATCCTCGTAGCGGCCAGGCCCAGCATTGTAAGCGGCGAGGAAACCCGGAGAGCCATAGCGGTCGTGCATCTCGCGCAGATATGCTGCGCCCGCCAGGATGTTGTCGCGCGGGCTGAAAGGATCTCTGCCGAGCCGGTGGCGAAGACGAAGCTCTGCCCATGTGTCGGGCATGATCTGCATCAGCCCTATGGCGCCAGCTTTTGAGATCGCCTGGGCGTCGCCTGTGCTTTCGGCGCGCATGACGGCGCGTATCCAGCTCTTCGGGATGCCGAACCGCTGCGACGCCTCGGCGATGATAGCCGCATAGGGATCGCCGGCAGTCGTTCGTTCGATCGGCGCATTCTGCGCGACCGAGGCGGGCGGCAAGGCAGCGATCGAGAGAAGGCCGGAAAGAAGGAATGCGCCGCAACGGGCGAACTTGGGAAGGCTGGCGGCGGCGCGGTGACGGGAGGTCGACATGGCCTCACTCTCGCTCGCCGCGCTTGGGCGCACGGCTCCAGTGCAGCCACCACGACGCATTGTCGGCGTCCGATCGGAACAGGTTTGCCCGGATTGGCTGCGTAAAGACGGGATCGTCGAACAGCAGTGAGACGTATTCGCCGGCCTTCTCTCCGGTGCGCTTCCAGCCTGCGCCGACCTCGGGTCCGTCGCCGTCCTCGCCGATGTGGATGCGAAAATCCGGCGCCTTTTCGGGGTCCGAGGGCTCGGCTGGAACGAGGGCCAGTTGCAGGTCGAGGGTGAGCGTGCGGACGCGGCCGGAATATCCGGACTTCGTGCGGGTGAACTCGCCGATCTGTGACATTTCTTTGCTCCTTTCTGCGATGGGCGTTTGAAGGTTCGGGCGCGATCACTGGGCTGGAGCGCGCCATTCGTAGCGGCCGGTCGTGTCCTGCTTGGTCCACAGCGGCGTTGCGCGGCCAATGATCGAGCTGGCCTTGATCGGCCCGAAGTAGCGGCCGTCAAGGCTGTCGCGGACGTGCGCATTCATGAGGAAGAATTCGCCGCTGACGATGCGCCGGCAGCCCTGCCAGACCGGCAGTGGTCGGCCCATGCGGTCACGCTCGAGCGCCTTACCGATCTCGATTCCATCGACAGTGATGGCAAGACCATTGCGACAGACTTCCGGCCCTGGAAGGCCGGCGACGCGCTTCATCAGCGGCACGCCGCGCGGCAGGTAGCCGTTGTCGGCAAGGAAGCTTGCCAGTGGTTCGGGAGCAACGACAGCGACAAGATCGCCAACAGTAAGCCGCACCGCGGGGCTGACGCGGTACAGGCCAATCGGTGTGCTGGCTGACGCGTTCCAGATCAGCTTCGGCGCGACATGGACAAAGGAAAGTCCGCCGATCGCGAGCACGGCGAAATATGTGGTCATGACGTAGCCGAACCGCGTCATGGTTCGGCCCTGCGGCGCTGGAGCCAGGCGTGATGACGCTCGCGGGTGTAGGAGCGTGGCTCGTGGCCGGCGTTGAGGCGGTTGTGGATGTGTCGCCAATGGTCGGGTGCGACATCGACGGGATCAATGCCGAGCGCCTCGATGGCGTCGATGGCCTGCAGCACGCGCTCGACCTTCGGCCAGCTGTCGACTTTCAGCAGGATGTCGCCACCGGGTCTAACGAAGGGCAGCGTCTGGAACGGTTCGCCGTCACGAACCGCGCGCAGGATATCAATACGCGAGATGATCGTGCCGAAGTCGTTCGCCGCCCAGCGGACGAAGGCGAAGGTCGTGTTGGGCGCAAACCCGACGACACGGTGGCGCTGGTCGAGAACCTGCTCGTGAACCTTGTGGCCGAACCTGATCCAGTGCTCGATCCTCTTCTCGATCCAGGTCAACTCGACGAGGGTTGTGGATGGTGTGGCGACGTCGGGCTGTCGGCCGCCGCGCATTCGAGGCGTCTGGTTTCGGATCACGGAGTGTCTCCTTGGCTCTCGGGAAATTCTCGGGCGAGCAGGTCGCGCAGCATGTCGGCGACGGTCTGGCCGCGCTGAAAGGCGACGATCTTTATGCGGCCACGCAGCTCGGGCGTAACGTCGATCGTCAGCCTGGCGGTGAAACCTGGCGCTTCACCGCTGCGATCCGGCGCCTTCTCGGATTCCTTGATCCAGTCGTCGGCGGAGCCGGGACGTGCGGCGAAGCCGCGCTTCGAGGATCGTCGATTCATGGTGCGATCCTCCCGACCTCGGCGGCGAAGGCAGCAATCTCGCGTGATGCCGGACTATCCTTGTCTGTCTCAAAGACGAGGCGACCCGATTGCGCGGCATCGGCAAAGGCGACACGCTGGCCAATGGTCGCGGCGAGCACCGGCGGATCGTGATCGGCCAGGGTCTCGGCTGTTTCGCGAGCGATGACGGTGCGCGTGCCGCAGCGGTTCAACACGAAGCGGGCAGCAAGCTCGGGGCGGTAGATCCGCGCCTCGCGGATCAACGAAAGCATTTCGGCTGACGCCCAGCCATCGAAGGGGGATGGCTGCACGGGGACAAGCGCGAGATCGGCGGCGAGCAGCGCCGAGCGCATCAGCCCGGCGACGCGGGGTGGCCCGTCGATGACGATGTGATCGGTGTCCCGCGCCAGTTCGGGCGCCTCGCGATGGATTGTGTCTCGCGCCAGGCCGACCACCCCGAACAGTCGCGGCAGACCTTCTCGTGTCCGCTGCTGCGACCAATCGAGCGCCGAGCCCTGCGGGTCAGCGTCGATCAGCGTGACGCGCTTCCCCATCCTGGCCCATTGTCCGGCGAGATGCAGCGCCAGCGTTGTCTTGCCGACGCCGCCTTTCTGATTGAGGAGCGCTACGATCATTTTTCCCCTCGCGGTTTAGATTCGAGAGGAAGTTCAGGTGTCGGAACACCGGATTTCCTGAAAGATGTCTGCGAGAAGATCGGGGGCTGAAGCGTCTGTGTTTCGTCGCGATTGCCGTCGCCGGCAGAGCTTTTGACGATGCAGCGCGCGCCATAAGAGTTAGATTCTGTGTTAGATTCTAAGTTAGGGCCGCGATTTTCGCTTGCCGTGCAGTCGGTTAACCCCGGTTTGGGTTCCCGATAGCACGAGCCTCGGGTTCCCGATGGCACGATAGTGCGGGTTCCCGATAGCACGAGGCCGTCCACAGGTCTCCTTTGAGGAGACGGCTCAAAGGAGAGCAGCACCCGGCCGCTGATTTCGACCTCGATGAACAGGGTGTACCCGGGCAGCGGCTGTCGTCTGACGATGTCGCGCAGCTCGAAGGCAAACCGCTTGAAGGGCGAGAGGCTGCCGGACTTCAGGTAGAGATGGCGAAAATCGAAGCGCCAGCCAGCACGCTGGCGGCCACCATGCTTGCGCACGAGCCGATATAGCCAGCGGTCGAGCCCGCCCGTCAGCGAAAAGTAGTCGCGGTCGATTGTGAGTATGAGGGCGTCGTCGAGAACCGCTTGGTAGAACCAATCGGGGACGATCAACTCGATGCCGGCAGGATGGCCGCGTGGATCCGTGCGTTCAACCCATTCGTTGATCCAGGAGAAGCGGTGCCGGCGGCCCTGCGCGGGCTGGCGGATCGTCGTCGCCACCGTTGTCGATTGCAGGCGATCGAGCGCCGCCTTCAGGCGCTGGTAGTCGCGAGCGCCGACGCCGCGTCCGACGAAGGTGAGAATTTCGTAGGGCGTGGCCGCCATGAGGCGCGACGTACGCAGTCCGGCGTCGCGCGCCTCGACGATCTGGCTTGCGGCCCAGATCAGGATATCCGCGTCCCAGATGGTCGCCATACCATGTTCGGGTACGGCTTCGACGCGGATGACGACGTCCCCGGCGGAGAAGTCGATGGGCTGTATCCGATGGGATTTGGAGAGGCTGAAGAACGGATAGGCCATGAGATCCTGCGTGTCTCGGGGTGCGAGATCGCTGCCGCGCGCACGGAACAGTTCGAGTTGTCCGCGTTCCGACAGGGGGCGACGGCGCACCGGCATTGAGGGAACCGGCGCGACGGTCAGCGGGCGTGACGGCCGGCAACGACCGGCGTCACGGCCTCATGGCGCTTTGCAGGGAGAACCGTGCCGCGGGGATCGGAGGTCGAAGTAACGGCGCCCCGGTCCGCCCAGGCCTGCAGGTCGTCGATCGCGTAGACGACGCGACCTCCGAGCTTGCGATAGGACGGGCCGGTTCCATAGGTGCGGTGCTTCTCGAGCGTGCGGCCGGACAGACCCAAGAAGCGGGCGGCTTCGGGAGTACGCAGAAAGCGCGGCGGCAAGCCGGAGAGGTTGGCGGACATGATCGGGCCTCCGTGGGTTCATTGAGGCCGCTGGCGATCAGCGGCGGACGAAGGCCACGGTGGCGGAGAGGGGCCGCGAGGGGGGATGGCGAAGAAGGATGAGCTAAATTCGCACCCCCGTCGGGCGTGAAGCGTGTCAGGACTTACGGCGATGGCGCAGAAGCCTGAGATAGCCGCCGGCGATCATGGCGCGGCCGTCCTTGACGAGGTCAATGGTGCTGTCTCGAAGCGCGGAGGTCTTCCAGGAATCGGCGGCGACGCGCGGCGCGCCGTAGATGACGTTTGCGATCTCGCGGTAGCTCGCGCCGTTCATGCTGCCGTCGACGGCCTGCAGCATGTGGCGCAGCCTTCGGCGTTGCTGTGCCGTCAGGCGGGTATCGGGAAAAACGGGACGGCCATGCAGCCCACGCCAGAGCCGCGTGACGGCGTCGATACGATCGAGACCGTCGGCGTCAAGCGGAACAAGGGCCGCCAGCGGCTCATCGGGCCGCGCATCGCCAAGCACCAGAAGGCGGATGGCGCCGGCACCCTCGCCGTGCACAATGCTCAGCCCCTCCGGGCCTAACTGCGCGTTGCGGGGATCGAGATCAGGTGGCGCAAAGCCTTGCAAGCCCGGCAATGGCAATGGCGGGATCGCTGTGAGCATGACTGTGCCCGGATCTACTCCCGGCGCCCAGAACGCTGCCGTCTCGATGGCACTGAAAGTTGGGTCGACAGGGAAATCGCAGCCCCCAGCGCATTCGCACCATGTTCGTCAGGCGCTCATTGGCCGCGTCGGGGTGTTCGACTTCAGCGTAGTCGCGCTGATAGTCGGCATTGCGGCGCAGCCATTCCCATGCGAGGTCGGCGGCGACAAGATCATCCAGATAGTCGTACGTCGACGAGGATCGCCACTGTGATGTGTCCGGCCGCATCAGTGTCCTCCAAGTGTGCATGTCTCGTACATGCTGGGAGCGACACGATTGCCGGATGGAAAGACCTCGGGAAGCCCTCGCGTGGACAACGCGCGATGCGAGCACCGCATCGCGGTCGAGCTAGTGACGGCTCTCGCGAACAAGCTTGCGGTAGCCGTGCTCTGTCATCCAGCGTGCGCGAGCAAGATGGGTGTCGTAGACGCGGCGGGCTCGTTCGGGTTCGAGGTCAGCATCTAAACCAAAGAGGATCGAGACCGCCTCGTGCCAGTCGGCACCGTCCGCCGCCGCGTCAAGCAGGCGGATATACAGCTTCATGTGCTGGCGATCGTACCTGGTAATCTCTTGGCTCTCTGGTGGCTGGTCCAGAAACGCTTCTTGTGTCACGCCGATCTCCCGCAGCCGGTCATCGCAGCGTCTGCATCGTTATTAGCAGTATAGGCTGGCAGGTGAATGCGCGAGTGCACGAAGGCATCAGGTGATGCGCGCGGCGCATCGCTGTGCCCAGATCGGTCAGGCGGTTTTGCGGAAAAACTCGGCGGGATCGACTTCCAGAACTGCGGCAAGCTTTTCGAGCATGTCGATTGTGGCGGCATGCTCCTCGCGCTCAAGCATGCCAACATAGTTGCGATTGACGTCGGCACGATCGGCAAGCTCCTCCTGCGACAGGCCAGTGGCATGCCTCAGCCGGCGTAAGTTCTTCGCAACTCTCTCCCGTAAGATCATTCGGGAGGAGTCACCGGCTACCTAATATACTGCCACCCAATATACTAGGTAATCGTCGTTTGGGAACCGCCCACGTGTTTCGGGTGCGAGGCGAAGGGCGCTTGTCAGGCGCGGCGCACGGCCGCGCGCCGCCTGAAAAATGGACAAGGCCCCGCCCGGTGCGTCCGGGCGGGGCTTTGTTCAGGCCGCTACTCGCCGTTACGGCGGCTGGGGCGGGACCAGATGAGGCTGAAGCCTTCGCCTTCCTCGTCGTCGAAGAGGTTGGCGTAGATCGGAGCATTGAAGCTTGGGTCGTCCAGCTTGAGGCCGAGGTAGTCGCGGCCCTCGTTGGAGGTCTTGGACCAAGCGGCGCCGATCTCGGCGCGGCCGACGAACACGCGGTGGCTTGGGGCGTTCTCCCCGACCTGCCGGCTGTCGGGGACTATGCGGACATTCTTGGTCTGAAGGCTCAGGGTGACGATTTCGCCGGTGAATTCGTTGCCGGACTTTTTGAAGGTTCCGATGGTCGCCATGGTAGTTCTCCTTGATCTCTGCTTCGAGCCCGCACCATTGCGGCCTCGATGGCGATCGGCAGGCCGGAGGCGATCGACGCGGCATCGCTTGAGACCGCAGCTTCAGCGGAGGATGGCAGCCAGTCGACTTTGTTGTTTCGCGAGGAATGACGGCGCAGCCGGCAGGGGAAGAAAGACGATCGGCGCCATTGCCGCATAGGCGGTCGAGGCGTAGCCGACCTTCGGTCAGATCAGGCCATTGATGAGGCCGTTTTAGAGCGGTCGACCTGCAAGAGGATCTCGAGCGAGAACATGGCGACTATCGGCAACTTCGAATAGCCGGCATTGCTCGACGGCGCTCAGCCCGCTTTTCGACCATATCCGCGATGGCACCTGAATGAGCGCTCCCAGGGAGGAGACCGCCGTTGCATCTGCGATCAACGGCCGCTCGAGGTTGTCATAGCGGTCAATGCCAGGCGGGGGGCACTGCTTGCGTCTGTGCCGTGGGGGTGGAACCCCTTGGGCTTGAACGCTCTGTCCGTGGCCCTGACGCAGCGAGGGGCGGCTTGGTAGTGATCCTCGCTGTCCCAGCCGCCCTCAAGCTCCGGATGGCGCCTAGCCGCGAGCGACGCCTCACATGGCTGGCTCGGGCGGTGCCATCGCCAGCAACCGAACCCAAGCGGCAATGCCGACGGCGATCGCGCCGACGATCGAGAAAGCGTTTTGCCAGCCCAAGGACGGTACGGCGAGCGTCGCGAGACCATGTGTCGCGTGATAGCCGGCGACCGATGCTGGTGCGGCAAAGAGGAGCGCGACCGCAAGGCGAGCCCAGACCGGGCGAACGAATGTGAAGGTGATTTGGCCGACCGCGAGCGTCGCCCCGGCGGCGGCGATGCCCACGACGAACGCGCCGAGCGGACCCGCGCCGGTGCCGAAGGTCCACATTCCGGCGGTCACGCCCACGAAGAACGGAAGCGCGTAGACCGCGAGCGTGAACAGGAGCCAGCAAAGGAATCCGATACCGGCGATGCAAAGGAGGATGCCGAGGAAGATCATGGTGGTGGTCTCCGTGAGAAATGGTCTGACGGTCGCGCCTCCACCACCACCACGGCGCAGTTTGAAGTATAGCCGAAGATGAGCGGCGGCGGGAGCGGAAATCCGGCAGGACTACCGCTCCAACGGCAAGGCCGCCCCTGCTCAGGGAGCGAAAGGATCGATTTCATGGACGATGGCGGCGGTATCGCCGTCGTATTCGCTGGCGGGCATGACGCCGAGGCTGCCGTCGCCGGCCTGAAAGATGATGATGTTGACCATGAGGGTTGCGGCGAGGCTGAAAGCGAAGGCGTGAGCGTCGTTGAGTGACATTGTTCCGGCTCCTGTCTTGGAGGCGGGAGACCATCCCCCGCGCGACAGGCGCCCGATGTGTCCGGCCCGTGGCCGCAATCACCGCTGGGGCGAAGCCGCAGGGCCGCACGCTCGCGTAGCGGACCCTTTACGGGTTGATGGCGTCAGGCCATGGGCCGGACCAAGGATCAGCGCTACTTGGGAGCGGGGGTGGTGTTCGTTTGTTCAAGAGCCGTTGTCACGAGCCCTGAAGGCACATTGTCCCTTCTGCAATCGGCGCGGGGGATGGTCGGTCCGATCGTTCTGGAGGATTGGTGTCATTGCAGCAGAATTCAAGGATCGCGATCAGCACCTGGTGAAGAAGACGTTGGCCATCGCAGTGCTGGCGATCGCGCGACAGCCGGGGCCGCTTCAGTCGGCGTCGGATCAGAGCGACGTGATAGGCGCTGCTGAACCGGTTGATCGAGGGGGACGTGGAGCCCTATGCGCGTGCCGCCGTATCGCGGTGATGGCAATCCGGACTGAAGCCGATTTTCAGTGGAAATGGCGATACGGCTTTGCGGAAATACAGCGGCGCTCACGCGCCGTCCTTCTTGCGGAAGTCGTAGGGCTTGATGCCGAGCTTCCTCGCCTTGTCTGCGAGATTGTCCTGGATGCCGGTGCCCGGGAAGACGATGATGCCGATCGGCAGGATGTCTAGCATCGCATCGTTGCGTTTGAACGGCGCGGCCCGGCCGTGCTTGTCCCAGTTCGGAGCGAAGCCGACCTGAGGAACCTTGCGGCTGTCGGCCCATTTGGCGGCGATCAGCTCGGCGCCCTTCGGGGACTTGCCGTGAATCAGCACCATGTCGGGGTGCTTGGCGTGAACCTTGTCGAGCACGTCCCAGATGAACTGGTGATCGTTGAAGTCGAGCCCGCCGGTCAGGGCGATCTTCGGGCCTGTGGGTAGCATCACCTTGGTGTCTGCCTTCCGCCGGGCGGCGAGGAAGTCGCGGCTGTCGATCATCGCCGAGGTGAGATGCCGGTGGTTGACCATCGATCCGGTGCGCGGTCGCCAGGCCGATCCGGTGTGCTGCTCGTAGTGGTCGCCAGCCTGGTCGCGCATCAGTTCGAAGGCGTCGCGCCGTTCGATCATCGTCCGGCCCTGGGCGGTGAGGTTCTCGAGTTCGACCGCCTTGATCTCGGTGCCATCCTGTTCCCGCTGCAGGCGACGCTGCGCCTGCTCGTTGTCGTCCAGTTGGCGCTCGATCCGCAGCACGGCACGGTGGAAGACGTTGGTGACGGACCAGAGCAGGTCGTCGAGGTCAGGTTCGAGGCGCGTATCCGCCAAGGTGGCGATGAGGGCATCGAAGATGTCCACCACGGCTCCGGCGACATGATCGCCGTCGGGAAGTGGTCGCGGATCCGGCTCGTCGGCGTAAGGACGCCAGCCATAGAGCTGGAGTTCGGTGAGGACGTGATCGGTTGGAGAGGCGGAGTGGTGTGGCTCGGTGTCGTCGTACGCGCTCACGGTATGCTCCCGTCGATTGGACCGCGACCCTCGCGGCCTTCTTGGCGACGAAAGCTCACAGGCGGGATGGCCTCGCACCCGGAGCGACGCGGAGGGCCGGAGCGACAGCGGAGGATGGCAGAGGCCGACTATTTTGGCTCGCGATGGAAAGGCGGCGCAGCCGCCGCCGGAAAATAGTCGGCCGACGCCTTTGTCTGGCCGGGCCGCTTGTGGGCCCGATCGCCCTCTCGAAGGCCGGGTCGTGGTTCTCTCCGGCGGAGGCTTCTGGGGCGCGTGACGCCGGCCTCGTGAACCGCACGGCGCCGCGCTCCATACCGGTTCAGGTCACACGTTCGAGGAAACGATGGCGATCCCGGTGAACTAGTTGGTCCGCGATCGATTTGCGAAGTGCGGCGAGGCCCAAGTAGCGGAGATCCTCGTTGAAGTCCTCCATCCTCGGCGAGAGGACGATCGCCTCGATCCCGGCATCGGTCGCCCGCTCGATCAGGTTGTCGCGGGCACCGTCACCGGCCGGATCGTTGTCGCGGATGATGTAGAGTCGGTTCAGCGTTGGCGGGAACAGGATGGCAGCGAGATGCGCCGCTGAGAGAGCTGCCGCCATCGCCATGCCGGGCAGGGCGCATCTGAGCGAAAGCGTCGTCTCGATGCCTTCGCCCGCTGCCATGACGCTGCCGGGCGCGCCGAAGCGAACGGCGTTGCCAAGAAGGTCACCCATCGCCCGGCGCGGCGTGTCGACGGGTGCCTTGCCCTCGCCGTCCGGCGCAAGCCAGGTCCGGTGCGCGCCGGTCAGCCGCCCATCGAGATCGGTAACTGCAGCGATCATCGCCGGCCAGGTTTCGGTCGGTCCATTGCCGTCAGGCCGATAGTAGCAGCGTGGATGAAACCGGAGCGATCCGGTTCCGTGCAAAGTCGTAATGCCACGTTCACGGAGATACGTTTCCACGATGGTTCCGATGATCGGCTGCGACATGCCCACCAGCCGGCGGGCTGCCTCCGATGAGCCGGCTGGAGCCTGGACACTCTGCCGGACAGGAGATGCCAGACGCGCTGCTTCATGCGACGGGCCCAGAAAGGCCCGGGCTTCCTTAGCGACATCTGCGAAAGCTCTGAGTCCAAGCGCCTCTCGCACCACGTCGAGCAGATCGCCATGCTCGCCGGTAGCGGCGTCGGTCCAGTGTCCGGCCGAACCTCTTGCGGTGTCTGCAAGTCGGACGAACATGGAGCGACCAGGCGTGTTGCGTACATCGCCGACGGTCCAATAGTTCCCCTGGCGGCGGCCGTTGGAGAGATAATGCCGGCAGACCGCCTCGGCCCGGTCGGCGAGGCGGCGTGCCAGCGCATGCGGTGGTTCGCGCATGGTTACCTCCTTCAAAAAGAAAGGCCCGCCGTTGCCGGCGGGCCAGTTGTGAGGGTCGTGGGAGGCTATTCGGCCGCGATGGTCATTGCGGCGACATCGTCATCATCGACGATACCGTCGTCGTCGGCCATGGCCGTTTCGTCCGCTACCTCCGCCGTTTCTACGACGGCCAGTTCCACCGGCGACATGTCGGCGACCGTCTCCCGGGCCGGTGTACGGAGCGGCTCGGGCAACCAGCCAATGCCGTTAAGCAGCGTCGTCGCTTCCGTCGCCATGTCGCCCTTCTTGAGATGGGCGATCCGGTCGGCAGCGCGCTGGCCCTTCGCTTCGGCAACGGCCTGTAGGATCCGCGCCTTGGTGACGCGACCGAGGAAGGTGTCGACGGTCGGCTTCCAGCGCGCCGACATGTCGAGGTCGACGGCGTCCGCCACCTGGTCGGCATGGGCGAGTGCACGGGGCCGTCGGTTCCAGGCTTCGTGGACCGCGTTAACCGAGAGGCTGACGACATGGGCGAACAAGGCGGCGCGGCTATCGCTGTCCCAGTCACGAAGCGCGTCCCAGAGGTCGGCCGAGTCCTTCGGCAGAGCCTTCGTCCAGCTCTCATGCCGGGCACGGATCGCCTCGGCCGAGACGCTGTCGTTCAGCCCTGGCACCTGGACGCCGAAGCTGACGGTCTTGAGGTCCAACTCCAGGCAGCTATCCGAGCCATACTGGTAGAAGACCTTGAGCGTCAGGACATGCAGCGCGGCGCGGAAGGCGACATCTGGATGCTCGCCGAGGGCGTGCCGGAGACCGAGCGTCCGATGCGCCGTCAATTCGGTCATCAAACGGTCGGAGATGGGCGAAAGACCCTCGTCTTCCTCAGGCTCGGGTGCGGCATCGCTGCCGACGCCATCGGCATTGTTGCCGGCCGACGCTCCTCCACCCGTTGCTTCGCCATCGGATGCGTTCTCGGGCTCGACCGAAGCCTCATCCTCGGGGCGAACATAGCCCCGGTCGACACGCAGGCGGCCATCGCCAGCGATGCTGATGAAGGCGCCGGCACGGGCGATTTCTTCGGCATCGAAGGACAGCGGCCGTTCGTCGAACGCCTCGAGTGCGGTCTCGAGTTCGCCCAGCCGCTCGTCGACCTCGACGGGCAGTTCGTCGGCACCTTCATGCTCGGTAACGAGGCGATCGAACTCGGCCTTGAGCGCGTCGCGCGTGGCTTCCTCCTCGGCCGTGAGCGGCACGGGTTCACCGTGGAGGCGCCTCAGACCATAGGTGTGACCGTAGGCAAAATCATGCGCGACCTCGGTCCACTTCCAGCCCTCGGCGGCAATCGCCTCGGACTCGGCTTTGAGCTTATCGGCCACCATCTGGTCGACCAAGGCGACATCCTGCAGCCAGCCACCATCGTCGCCCTCGAACAGGTCGCGCAGCACCGTGCCGCCCGCCTCGACATATGCTTCAGTACCGATGAACAGTGCCCGCTTGTCGGTGGCACGGACGGCGCCTTCGGTCAGCATGCGCCGAATGGCGTAGGACGACTTGTCGTAGGAGGTTTTCAGGCGTTCGAAGACCTGTTCCTGGCGTGCATGGTCGCCCGACACGGTGAACGCTTCGAGCTGGTCGAGCGTCATGCCGTCTTCGGCATAGACGTCCAGCAGCACCGGAGAGACCGATGCGAGCTTGAGGCGCTGCTTGACCACGTTGACCGAGACGAAGAACGCCGCGGCGACCTCCTCCTCGGACTGACCCTTTTCGCGCAGGGTGAGGAATGCGCGGAACTGGTCGAGCGGATGCAGCGGCGCTCGCTGGACGTTTTCTGCGAGCGAGTCCTCCTCAGCAATACCGCCCTCGCGGACGACACAGGGCACTGGGGCGGTCTTGGCCAGGCGCTTCTGCTTGACGAGCAGTTCCAGCGCCCGGAAGCGCCTGCCGCCGGCCGGCACCTCGAACATGCCGGTCTCCACGCCGTTTTCATCAACGACAGGGCGGACGGTGAGGCCCTGAAGGATGCCACGCCGAGCGATGTCTTCGGCGAGTTCCTCGACTGAGACGCCTGCCTTGATGCGCCGGACATTGGACTGGCTCAGGACGAGCTGGTTGAAGGGGATGTCGCGCGAGGGCGACAGGGTGACGGTGGGCTTCTTCCTGGCAGTAGCCATGGGATGTACTCCGCGACGGGCGGCCGGGAACCTCTCTCGACCTCCAACCCGTCACGACGATCGGCGCCGCCCTCTCACTCTGAGGGACGGCGCCGCAACTCCGGGTTCCCGGAAAGGCACGCAACCGGAGACACGGAAATCCGCATCGCCGGCTTTGCTGAATTCAGGCGGCCCGGTCGAGCAGTTTCTTGGCCTTGCCCTCCAGGTCGAGCCGGGCATCCTGGTGCGGCTTGTCGCGCGCGACGGCGGTGATGCCCTGCACGAAGTCGAAGACGCTCGCGGGCTTCCGACCTTCTTCCGCGAGCACGGTCTCGATGATCTTCGCTGTGTCCGCTTTGGAGAATCCGCGCTTACGGAGAAACTCCGTGCGATCGTCGTCGCTGCGGGCGACGATCTTTTCGCGCGCCGCCCGGATGCCGTTGACGAAGGGCATGGGCGAGGAGTTGGCGAAACGGGTCAGCGCCGGCGCCGCCTGGTGCGCGAAACGCGAGGCGGCATATTTGGAGTGGCGGATGGTGATCTCCTCGAAATCCTCGACGCCCCAAAGATTGCGGTTCTGGCACACGGCGCGGAGATAGAAACTGGCGATGCCAAGCGTCTTCGCCCCGACTTCAGAGTTCCAGCAGTAGAAGCCCCGGAAATAGAGATCGGGCGAGCCATCCGGCAGTCTGCCTGCCTCGATCGGGTTGAGGTCGTCGACCAGGAAGAGGAAGACGTCGCGATCGGAGGCGTAGAGCGTTGTGGTGTCGGACGTGATGTCGACACGGGGATTGTAGATGCCGGTGGACCAGTCGAGCACGCCGGGGATCTTCCAGCGCGTGTCGCCAGTGCCATTGCCGGCGATCTTCTGGACGGCCGCAACCAGTTCGTGATCATAGATGCGACCATAGTCCGGGCCAGTGACGGCGCGGAGTTCGACGCGACCGTTCTCAACCTCGAGCGTCTTGACCTGCTCGGCGCGATGCGCGGTCAGGCCGTATTGCAGGTTGATGCCGGCGAGCGGTGCCGGAAGCTGGCGCAGGTAGGTCGCCGGGGCGCCCACGATGCCGGCGAGTTGGCCAAAGCTCCAATGCGTCGGCGCGACCGGCCTGTCTGCACCCGGAAGCATGAGGGTGAGCCGCTCGGCATCGTCGCGAGTCGCGTCGACTCGGATCGCAGCGGTCTCGACGGTACGGGTCCGGCTGCGCTCGGACCGCCTGTGCACAGAAGCCATCAACGCGGACAGCGAAAGGTAGCGCTCATCAGCCGGTCGGTTGAACCACTCCGAGGAAACACGCCCGATGCGCTCGCCGCGGCTCGCATCCACCTTGTAGCCACCGGTTGCGTCGCGGCCGGCATCGATAGTCACTGAATTGTTCATGGGAGTTCTCCATGACGGGCGCCGGAAGCCTCTCTCCAAGCCCATACCCGTCATGGCCCTCCAAAACCGCCCTCTCACTCTCGCGATGCGCAAGACCGACACCGGAGAGGAGGGGGCTACGCGCTGTCGGCGCCGTGCCGCGTCAGGGATGGAAGCGCCCGAAGGGTGAAGACCCGCAGAGCGGGGCTTCAGCGCCAGCCGAGAGCCCGGCCCGAAGGGACGCCCATCTCGACTCATTTGCGTTTCGCGATAGAGTGCGCGGCATGTGCAATGCCTACGAACAGCATGTGAAATGGGTCGAATACGTCCAGATGATGCAGGCGCTCGAGCTTGGCATCCCGACGCAACAGACCGAACTCGATCTGCCGGAAAGCGACGATATCCGGATCAATGACATGGCGCCGGTGATGCGCGCTGCCGGCAATGGCGTTGAATTGGTGCCCATGAATTTCAGCTTCCCTCCATCCAATCCGAAGAGTGGGCCGGTCTTCAACTACCGGTCAGACGGAAGGCATTTCGACAAGAGCAACCGATGCCTCATTCCTGCATCGGCCTTCTTCGAATTCACGGGCAAGAAATACCCGAAAGCTAAACATCGGTTCACGCTGAACGATGCGCCATTCATGGCGATTGCCGGCATATGGCGCGAAGGCGCAGATGGCTCCAGCCCGGCCTTCGCCATGCTGACTACCGAACCTGGTCCCGATATTGTTGCTTATCATGACCGCCAGGTGGTGATCCTGCGTCCCACCGACTGGGCGCACTGGATCTACCTGACGAAGACAGAACCTGAACTGCTGCGCCCCCTACCGGAGGGCTCACTCGCGGTTGAAACCGTTCGCCAGGGATCGGATTAGGGCGGCATCGTCAGGCCAAGCGGCCGGAATAGGGCTCATTCCATCCGGCGGCTTCCGACCCCCAATCGGTCGTTGAGCCGTATGAACGATGGCCCCGAACCGACCGGACCAGCCTTGCCTGTCCATTGCGGCTCGCTTGACCACGAAAAAATGCTGGCAGAACGCCTGCAATTCTCACAGTGTGCGCCGGGGGCAGCCATGACCGACACATCGCCCAGATCAATGGACGTCATCTTCGAAGACTTGCGGTCACTTGCACAGTCCGAGGGCGCACTGCACGATATCTCTGAAATCATCTATCGCGACTGGGTGGTAAATGTCGACCTGAAGGAAGGCAAGGTCATCGATGCCCCCTCCGAAAGGTGGTCGACGGACAAGCTTAACACCAACGAACTGGTCCTCCTGTTGGGGTTGCTTGTTCAGACTCCCGACAATCGTACCTTCGCTGATATCAACTTAAGATCAGAGTTTGCTTCAAGGGCGGACCGTTTAATGCGTGAGTTGCACGACCGCATTAACGCGGATGCAGCATCGGTGTTTGACCCAGAATCCCAGAAGTTTCTTGAGAAGCCGGAGTCACTGGGCATGTTTGCGCGGGAGGCCATCTATTATGGTCCCGCCAGCTGGTACATGCACCAGTTCGCAAAATATGCACGGCATCGCTACAAGGCCGACTGGATCTGGCTGTTGCAGAAGGCGGGTATCTCAATCCGGCCTATGATTGAGATCGCGACCTTCATCGTCGAGCAGGTAACGGCTCAAATGGATGCTACCGGCCGCGCGCGCGTGGCGGGCGAAGCGCTGAGCAACGGCGACCTGACCAACAGTCTGCTTGTCTCAAAAGCTGTCTTGCGCCGGAAATTTGGTGCCAAGGTCAACAATTTCATCGCCAAGTTTGCAACGCCTGTCAGCGGTGCAAACGCAGGTTTCAACACACCGTTTTCAATCAACGGCGCCTCTATTGCGCCGTTGATCGACTTCGGTGACCACCTTTATGTACCCAGCCAGTATCGGCTGATGGAGTGCATCTACGAGAGTCCGTTCTACTGGATGGTCGTGGATAAGGCTTATGGTGACGAGGCGGCGGCAAACCGTGGGCTGTTTCTGGAGAAGACGGCTGCGCATGTCATGCGGAAGGTGTTCGGAGATGAAAACGTCTTCTTGAATGCACGTTTTCCAGACGCAGTAGGTCACAAGGGCGAAGAAGTCGACGTTCTGGTCCGATATGGCGAATTTGTTTTAGTGGTACAGGCAAAATCCAAGCGGATTACCCTGAAGGCACGTGCAGGAGACCCCGAAGCGCTAAGGGCGGATTTCAAAGGAGCCATCAAGGATCCCTTTGAGCAGGCATTGGCGAGTGGCGAACTGATCAAGGCAGGCACCAGATGTTTGGATGTTGACGGGGCGAAAATCAGTCTGCCCAAATTCCCACGCGTGTTTCCAGTCGTGTTGCTCAGCGACATGTTCCCTGCTGCTACTAACCTATCGCGGTCCATGCTCGACCGAAAAGAAGGCGATCCAGCCCCAGTCATCTGGGATTTGGGGTTTTTCGATTGTGCATCGCGTATGTTGCCATCGCCAATCGAGATGCTGTTCTATCTGAAGGCGCGAGGCGACGTTTTCGACCGCATCATCTCGGACAGCGAGTACAACTTCCTTGGCTACCATATTCGGACAAAGCTGGCGCTGCCGCCTGAGGCGGATTTCATGGTCATCGACCGCGACTTCGCGACGGTTGTGGACGACTATATGATCTCCGCCGACCTGGGTGTCGAGCCGGAGCGGCCCAAGGGCGTATTGGAGACGATAGAAACTCCGCTGATTGCGGAGCTTCTATCGGAGCTGAGGACAGCTCCTCCAGAAATCGCGGCGGTTGTGATCGAGCTTTATGGATTCTCTGGTGCTGCGCTTGCAGAGGTTGGCAGGAACATCGAAATGCTTCGGGAAGAAGTTGCAGAGACGGGAAAGGCGATCAAGGCGTTTTCGATTCCAACTGAGGGCGGCGGGCTTACCTACGCAGTGACCTCGGACGCTTCGGAACGAAGTCATGCTGCGGCGGCTGCCATCGGCAGAAAGCACAAGTACGAAACCAAAAGCGACCGCTGGTATGTCATTGTCGATAGCATCAGTACACAAGGCCCTATTGACGGCCTTCTGCCGTTGGCCTGGCCGTGGGTTGAAGACGCGGACGAGGCCGAGAGGGCGACCCGAGTGGCGACAATGTTTCGATCACGACAGGAGGGGATCGTGGTCGGCGAAAAAAAGCAGCACGGTTAGGCTAGACTTCGATTAGCTGTCAGCGTCCGGTATTCGCTGAACTGCCTGCAAGGTAGCCAGTCCGCTTTCCACCCTATCTCAGCCGGCGTTTTTTCGTTTACGGCTGGCACGGACGATGCGAGCGCTATCGAAAGTCCCTTGTCTTCACCTTGATCGGCTCAACCTGCAGCGTGGGGTCTACGAGGTCCCTCGGCCGCAGACCCTTCGGCAAGCCTCGCGGATCGATTCTGGGACCACCATGATGGGCTTCGTCGCCCCGCCGAAGCGGAAACGGCGTCTCGCGATTGCCGACACTGGCGAGTTCCCAAGAAAGGTCGGTCAGTTGGTGGGCGACGAGGTGGACCACGTCGCCCTCACGCTGAATCTTACCCCGCACCGCGAGCATCGAGGAGCAGAGCAGCACGCGGCGGAACTTCTCGAAGACCTTGACCCAGACCACGACATTGGCGGCGCCAGTCTCGTCTTCCATTGTCAGGAACATAACGCCCTTGGCCGAGCCGGGCCGCTGGCGGACGAGGACAAGGCCCGCCGCTTCCAGCCAGCGGCCATCGCGCGCCTGCATTGCGTCGCGGCAGGTGACGATGCGGCGGCGGGCAAGATCGGCGCGCAGGAAGGACAGTGGGTGGTTTCGCAGAGTCAGGCCCACATGACCGTAATCCTCGACCACTTCCCGGCCAGCCGTCATCGGCCGCAGCGTCAAAGCGGGTTCACGGATTTCCGACACGGTCTTCTGTTCGCGGGCCGATGCTGCGGCAAAGAGCGGCAGGGGTTCGTCTCGCAACCCCTTGAGCGCCCATAGCGCCTCGCGGCGTGCGAGACTGAGGCTGGAACGGAAGGCATCGGCCTCGGCTAATTGGACCAGAGATGCCGCCGGCACACTCGCGCGTTGCCAGAGATCGTCAATGGATGCGAAGGGCTCGTCGGCCCGGGCTGCGACTATCGCGGCCGCGTCGGCATTGGCTAGCCCTTTGACCAGGCGCAGACCGAGGCGGACGGCAAAGCGTCCCCTTTCGTCGATCGGTTCCAGCGTGCAATCCCACCGGCTCGCATTGATACAGACAGGGCGGATCTCGACGCCATGGGCCTGGGCATCGCGCACGATCTGGGCGGGGAGGTAGAAGCCCATCGGTTGGGAATTGAGCAGCGCGCAGCAGAAGACATCGGGGTGGTGGCATTTCATCCAACTCGACGCGTAGGCGATAAGTGCAAAGCTGGCGGCGTGGGACTCGGGAAAGCCGTAGCTGCCAAAGCCCTCGAGCTGCTTGAAAGTGGTGGCGGCGAATTCCGGCGTATAGCCATTGGCGATCATGCCGCCGATCAGCTTGTCGCGGAACTTGCTGACCCCGCCGGTATGCTTGAAGGTCGCCATGGCACGGCGCAACTGGTCGGCCTCGCCGGCACTGAAGCCGGCGCAGACCATGGCGACCTGCATGGCCTGCTCCTGGAACAGAGGGACGCCCAGTGTCTTGCCGAGCACGCGCTCGAGTTCGGGGGTAGGGAACTCGACCGGCTCCTTGCCCTCCCGGCGACGAAGATAGGGGTGGACCATATCCCCCTGGATCGGACCGGGTCGGACGATGGCGACCTCGACGACCAGATCGTAGAAGGTGCGCGGCTTGATGCGAGGAAGCATCGACATCTGGGCGCGGCTCTCGATCTGGAAGACACCGATCGTATCCGCCTTGCGGATCATGGCGTAGGTCGCCGGATCCTCGGCCGGGATGGTGGCCAGGTCGAGGGTCATTCCCTTGTGCTCGGCCAGCAGATCGAAGCTGCGCTTCATGCAGGTAAGCATGCCGAGCGCCAGGACATCGACCTTCATGAATTTGAGGATGTCGATGTCGTCCTTGTCCCATTCGATGACCTGGCGGTCGACCATGCGGGCGGGCTCGATCGGCACAAGGTCATCGAGCCGGTCATTGGTGAGAACGAAGCCGCCGGGATGCTGCGACAGATGCCGGGGCGTGCCCTCGAGTTGCTGGGCAAGATCGAGCGTCAGCCGCAGCCGGCGATCGGCGAGGTTGAGATTGAGATCTTGGGCGCGCTTCTCGTCGATGCCCTCGTCGTGCCCCCAGACCTGCGAGGAAAGCAGCTTGGTGAGGTCCTCGGGCAGGCCGAGAGCCTTGCCGATATCGCGGACAGCGCCCTTGGTGTGATAGCGCACCACGGTTGAGCAGAGGGCACTGTGGTCGCGGCCGTAGGTCTCGTAAACCCACTGCATGACGATCTCGCGCCGCTCGTGCTCGAAGTCGACATCGATATCCGGGGGCTCGTTGCGCTCCTGCGAGACAAAGCGCTCGAAGAGGAGATTATTGCGCTCGGGATCGATGCTGGTGATGCCCAGGACATAGCATACGGCCGAGTTGGCTGCCGAGCCTCTGCCCTGGCACAGGATGTCCCTGCTACGCGCGAACTGCACGATGGCATTCACAGTCAGGAAATAGGGCGCGTATTGCAGGATCTCGATCAGGCGCAGTTCGTGCTTGATGAGCGCCACGACCTTGTCAGGCACACCTTCGGGATAGCGCCGCTCGGCACCTTCCCAGGTCAGTTGTTCGAGCGCCTGCTGCGCCGTCAGGCCGGGCAGCATCTTCTCATCTGGGTACTGGTAGGCGAGTTCATCGAGGGAGAATCGGCATTGCCGCATGATCTCGACGGTGCGCGCGAGAGCTTCGGGGTAGCGCGAAAACAGCCGCGCCATCTCCTCCGGCGGCTTGAGATAGCGGTCGGCATGGCGCTCGCGCCGGAATCCCAGCTCGTCGATGGTGATGTTGTGGCGAATGGCGGTCACCACGTCCTGGAGGATGCGCCGGTCGGGTTCGTGAAACAGAACGTCGTTCGTCACCACCATCGGCACGCGCATTTGGGTGCCAAGGTTGGACAACTCGTGCAGCCGGACCTGGTCGTTGGGCCGGCGGCGCAGGGTCAACGCCAGGTAGGCGCGATCGTTGAAGGTCTCCCGCAGGCGACGCAACTGCAGCGCACAGGTGTCATCGGCCCGATCGGGGACGAGAACGGCGATCAGGCCCTCGGCATAGTCAGCCAGATCGCTCCACTCGATATGGCATTGCGCCTTGCCGCCGCGCTTCTTGCCCAGGGTCAGCAGCCGGCACAGCCGGGAATAGGCGGGACGATCGGTGGGATAGACGAGCAGGGACATGCCGTCGACCAGATCGAGGCGGCAGCCGACGATGAGCCTGACGCCGGTGTCCTTGGCGGCCTGATGGGCCCGCACGATTCCGGCCAGAGAATTGCGGTCGACAACCGCCAGAGCCTCGATGCCGAGCGCGGCCGCCTGCGCGAACAGATCGTCGCAGGAACTGGCGCCGCGGAGGAACGAGAAATGGCTGGTCACCTGCAATTCGGCATAGCGCGGGGTGGTCATGCGAAGACCCCATGCATGAACCATTTGTGGGAGCCCGTTTCGGGATCCTCGCCATCGCCGGCGCGGTAGATCCAGAAGCGGTCTCCGGACTCGTCCTCCACCTGAAAATAGTCGCGCACCGCGATCACTTCGGCATCGCGCCGCCACCATTCGCCGAACACGCGTTCGGGACCATCGGCGCGCGTGACGCGGCGACGGATGCCGCGCCAACTGAACCAGACGGGCGGATGGTCTGGCAGCAGCGCCATCGTCTCGATGGGTTCGGGGTGCGTCAGCAGACGCGGCGGGCGGGGCCAGTCACCTGGCCAACTCGTCCCATCGTCCGGCGCATTCGGCGCGATGCGGCGGACCGAGCGTTCGGGCACGTCACTCTCGACCGGGGCAAAGCGGTAGAGCCGCTGCTCGCCAATACGGTTGGCAAGCACGTCGATGAGATCGGTGATGTCGGGCTCCGGCTCCTCGACCAGCGAGGAGATGATCTGCTTGGCTCCGAAGGGCTCGGCGAGGGTTGCGGTCAGCGCCATCAGTTCGATGCCGAAACCGGGATCGACAGTTTCGATGCGGCCGGTCAGGAGACGGGTCAGCCGTTTGACATCGCGAACTGGCACGGCGGTGCCGACGCGAATGGCCTCGATGCGGTTGTCGACGCGATGAAACAGCAGGTCCAGCCGGCGTGCGCCGAGCCCCTTGGCCTCAAGCGCCTCGCAGAGGGTTTCGACGAGCTTGCCGGTATAGCGGGCGATCGTCTCGGCGGCGCCGATCGGCTCGCCGAAGGCCCGACGCACCTCGATGAGTTCGGGAGAGCGGGCGGGCTCGAAGGGTTCGCTGCGCCGCCCCATGGCCTGGTCCAGGCGACGGCCGAGTTCGGGCCCGAAGCGAAGGGTGAGAGAGGCGCGCGGCGCCGCCTCGACTTCGCCCACCCGTTCGAACCCGAGCTTGAGCAGGCCTTCGACGATATCGTGGGAAAGCCGCAGGGCGCCGATCGGAAGACCGCGCATAATCGCCGGGGCTTGCCTCACTGGCACGATGAAGGTTGGCCGGTCGAGGAAGCGCGCGCAGGCATGAGCGGCCCCCCAGGTGTCCGCGACGGCGGCACGTGCCTCGATGCCGGACGCTGCCATGCGCGACACCAATCCCTCTAGCATGGCGTCCTCACCGCCATGCAGATGGTCGGCGCCCGTGGTGTCGATGATGAGGCCATCGGGCGGATCGGTGGCGACGATTGGCGCATAGCGCAGCGACCAGAGGGCCATTCTATCGAGAGCCTCGGCGTCGCCCGCCAGATCAAGATCGAAGCTCTGCAAGTTGGACACCAGCACCTGGGCCTTGCTCGCCGGCATGCCGATGCGCAGGCCCGCCGCGCGCGCCGCTGCGTCCGCGGCCAGCACGAGCCGCCGGTTTCCCTGTCGGCCGAGCATGACGATCGGGGTTTCAGCCGATGGCGCGGACTGGCCCATTGCGCGCCTTAGGCGATCGGTCGGCCAGGTCGGAAAATAGAGCGAGACGACCCTTGTCATCGCAGGCTTCCACTTCAAAATCGGCGCTTTCTCCAGCCCGCACCCGGATCAGCTCAAGCTGCCAGCGAGCGCGGTCGATGCCGGGGACCGGCAAAGGGCGGGAGGGCAGCGCGGTGACGCGCCAGCGGGTGACCGCGGCAGTTGGTTGTCCAAAATCGGTCGCCTCGGTCTGGCGCCGCCAGCGGCGGATGGCGATGCCGATGGCGCCGGAGGTTTCGGCGGCAAGTTGTAGTCGGCGGGAGGCGGTCATGGAGAGACGGGCGAGTTCGGCTACGACGGCCCCTAGGCCGCCATGACGAAGCCCTTCCTCGAAACAGGCGAGTACGGCGGCCTCGTCGCCGGCCTCGACATAGACGACGCGTCCGGGCAGCAGCCCGGCCTGGGCGAGGGCAGGGGCGAAGAGATCCTGCCGGGTGACGCACCACAGCACCTTGCCTTTGGCGCGCGCGGCAATGCCGGCGGCAAAGAGCGCCGCCGCCGCACCATCGATTGCCCCGTTCCGGCCACCGGCAACCTCGTGAAGCGCGCCGAGCGCCAGCCCGCCTCCCGGCAGGACCTTGTCGATCCCGGGAACACCGAAGGGAAGCGTCGCGCGGTTACGCGCCGGCCCGCCTTCGAGGCGCGCGATACGCTCGCGAAGCGCAGCGATAGCGGGGCTGGCGGCCGGCTGACCCATGAACGAACTACTCTCAAACACTCTTCCCAATGGATTTCGGGGCTGATATGTTCCTTATTTGTTCTCTTTGGTGCCTGAGAGTCAATCGGACTCGTCGCGTCGCTTCGAGAGTTGATCCCAGGCTGCACTCCGTCGAGTTGCGGTCTATCTTGAAATGCCGACAGGTGACGCAGGGACGACGAGGTGGGCGAGCGAGTTGACAGCGGCCTAGAAGCTGATGCGCCGAGGGTAGGCACGGCAATCCTTCGGAAGATCATCCATGTCGACATGGATGCCTTCTTTGCCTCGGTCGAACAGCGCGACAACCCGGAGCTGCGCGGCAAGCCGGTGGCAGTCGGCGGCTCGGCGGCGCGCGGTGTGGTGGCCGCTGCCAGCTATGAGGCCAGGAAGTTCGGCGTGCGATCAGCCATGCCCTCGATCACCGCGAAACGCAAATGTCCCGAACTGATCTTCGTACACCCACGCTTCGATGCGTACCGGGCCGTCTCCCAGCAGATCCACGCGATCTTTGCCGAGCACACGCCACTGATCGAGCCGCTTTCGCTCGACGAAGCCTATCTCGATGTCACCGACAATCTGCAAGGCATTCCGGTCGCCACGACGATCGCGGAAATGATCCGCGCGAAGATCAAGTCCGAGACCGGTCTGACGGCCTCGGCCGGCGTCAGCTACAACAAATTCCTGGCCAAGCTCGCCTCCGGCCAGAACAAGCCGGATGGGCTGTTCGTCATCACTCCGAAAATGGGGCCGGCTTTTGTCGAGGCATTGCCCGTGCGGAAGTTCCATGGCGTTGGCCCGGCGACTGCCGACAAAATGGCCCGGCTCGGCATCGAAACCGGCGCCGATCTGCGCGCACAGAGCTTGGCGTTCCTGGAGGAGAAGTTCGGGAAGGCAGGCCCCTACTATTACTGGATCGCTCGCGGCATCGACGAACGGCCGGTGCGGCCCGATCGCGAGCGCAAGTCTGTGGGGGCCGAGGACACCTTCGCGAGCGACCTGTTTGATCTCGAAAGTGCTCGCAAGGAGTTGGCGCCATTGGTCGCCAAGGTCTGGCGGTATTGCGAGGAAAGATCGATCCAGGGTCGCACGGTGACATTGAAGGTGAAATTCGCCGACTTCCAGCAGATCACGCGCAGCCGCACGATCGGAGGCGCCATCGAGGGCGAAGCCGACCTAGCGACCGTCAGCGGCACCCTCCTCGATCAGGTATTTCCTGTCAGCAAGGGGATCCGCCTGCTCGGGGTGACACTTTCAAATATAACCGGAACGCGAACCGAGGCCGATCGGCAGATGTCGCTGACGATCTAGGACTGGCTGCACCTATCGGACTGCTTTTCGGATCCGCTCTGTCAGCGTTTGTTCGACATCGAAATAGCCCTCCCAGGCGTCGGACTCCTGAGCCCGGGCGGCGGCAGTGAAAACGTCAAATGCGCTGGCACTCTTGAATGTCGGCAGCTCATCCCAAGTGACGGGTACGGCGCACGACGCACCGGACCGCGCGCGGGTCGACCACGGGCAAATCGCCGTGGCGCCCTGTCCATTGCGCAGATAGTCGATGAACATGCGGCCCTTGCGCCGCGCCTTGCTCATATTCGCGACGAAGCGGGACGGATCCGTGCGGGCCAGCAGTTCGGCGAAGTCCTGGCAGAAGTTCTTGACTGCTTCCCAGTCGGCCTCGGGCACGAGTGGCACGACCACATGCACGCCTTTGCCACCGGACAGCAGCGGCCAGGATCGAAGTCCGAGGGCCTCCAGCACGCCATGGATGTCGAGGGCCGCCTGCTTGACGTCGCCAAAGCCCAGGCCCTCATCGGGGTCGATGTCGAAGATTATTCGGTGCGGCAGGCTCGGCTGCTGGCGCAGGCTTCCCCAGACGTGGAATTCGAGCACGTTCATCTGGACGCCGGCGATCAGCCCTGCCAGGTCATCGATCCAAAGGATGCGGCTTTCCTTACCGGACATTTTCTCCAATTGGCCATTATGGATGGCCTTGGGCATGCCTGGCAGCTTGTGCTTCTGAAAAAATGTCTGCTCGAGGTCACCGTCGGTGTCGCGCACAAGCGAAAGGGGCCGGTCTTGGATGTGTGGCAGCATCTTCTCGGCGACTGCGGCGTAGTACGCGGCGAGCGTCGCCTTTGTCACCTTAGTGCCGGGGTACCTGATCTTGTCAGGATGGGTCAGCGTCACGCCCAACGCACTGGCGATCTCCTTGCCCATCCTGGGATCCAGATTGGCGGCGGTCGCGGGCGCCCTTGGCATTTCCATCACCACCTGATCGGCTCGCTTGTCTTCGCGCATGCCCTCGAAGCTTGGATGTCGCAGGCTGCCGTCCGGTGTTACTTCGGAATACGTGACCTCAGCCACGAGTTCAGGCTTGACCCACCGGGCGCGGCGCGCGATGTCGCGCGGCACGGATGCGAAGGCGGGTTTGTCTAGACGGCGTTTATCCAACTGCGCGAGGATCGTTTTGCGCATGGCCTGAGTAAACCCAGTGCCAACGCGGCCTCGGTAGATCAGCTTGCCGTTCTCATAAGTGCCAAGGATCAGCGATGCCATTCCCTGGCCGCTGTCGCTGGGACGGTAGCCGCCTACCACGAACTCCTGTCGTTTCGTGCACTTGATCTTGAGCCAACTGGCGGTGCGATCGCCGACATAGCGACTGTCCGCGCGCTTGGCGACGATGCCCTCATGGCCACCGGCGCACATGGTATTGAAGACCTTCTTGCCATTGTCGGCGATATGGCTGGAAAACTGCAGACTGTCGTGTGGTTCGCGCTCGCCGAGAAGTTCTGCAAGCCGTTCCTTCCGCTTTAGGAGTGGCTGGTTCGAGAGATCCTCGCCGTTGAGCTCCAGAAGATCGAAGGCGTAAAACTTGAGCGGCATGCCGGCTGCAATACCAGTTTTCAGCATGGAGAAGTTGGTGCGGCCCTGGCTGTCAATGGCGACGATCTCGCCATCGATAAGGGCGGAGCCCTTGGTCAGTGACCGCAGCGGCGGCACGATCACCTTGAACTGGCGGGTCCAGTCGTGGCCATTGCGGGTATAGACCACGACCTCCGAGCCGGAGACCGCGGCCTGCGCGCGGTAGCCGTCGAACTTCATTTCGAACAGCCAATTGGCGCCCACCGGGATGTCGTCTGTCAGCGTACAGAGCTGAAAAGGACGAAACTTGGGTAGCGGGTATCTCGGGGTAGATTCTGAGTCCCTGCGCCGTGTGCGCTTTTTGCCGAGAGCGGCCTCTACGGCCGACATGCGAAACTCGAATACATAGTCGGATTCAATAGACTGCCTGGGATTCGGTTCCAAGCCCGTGGGTCAGAGGATTGAAGCGGAAGAGTCCGGCTGCGTTGTTGGGAGTTGGAACGCAATCCTTGGAGGAAGAAATGGCCATTACTCAAACAACTCGCGGGCGCAGCCAGAACCGCGCAAAGGTCGCGGGTGGGCAGGATCATGAAGTTAAGTATGAGGCGGGCAAGACCGGGGCCAGCAAGGCCGACGTGAAGTCGGCCGTAAAGTCGGTTGGCAACAGCCGCAGGAAGGTCGAGGATAAGCTGGGCAAGCGGTGAACGTCTGTCGCGAAGGCAGATGGTTCGCGTCGCCACCTTCAATGTGAACGGTGTGAATGGTCGGCTGCCCGTACTGCTCGACTGGCTCAGGGCCACCAACTACGACATCGTCACCCCCAGAAGGGGGAATTTACGGCTGGCGAAGTGCGGCAGGTCACTCCTGTAGGGGCAAGCACTCGGCTGGCAGCTGTTCGGCGATGCGGGAGGGTCGCTGCCTGGGCTAAGCAACTGTGACTTCGCCTCCGACAGAATTGGCGTGCTTAGAGATAATGTCCCGCAATTCGCCGGGCTTGAAAGCGACGTCCCAAGTCCATTGGCCGAAGCCACCAGCCCCGTTGACTGCCGCCACCCATTCGCTCAATGCGTCGCGCTTGGCCTTGTTCTGCGGGCTATCCGTTCCCTTGATTTCAAGTGCGAGGGTCTTACCGCTCGACAGTCGCACAAGGAAGTCCGGCACGTATCTGCGACGCGAACCGGCCCACATGTACTGAATCTGGAAGCCTAGATGATCGTTTTTGACATAGGCAACGACATCATTGCGGCTCTCGAAGACATTCGCCGCATGACCTTCCCACGATGAATCGCCGACCAGGTGGCTGACATGCGATTTTATCGCCAAAAAGCAGGGCTTGGTCGTATACCAGGTCCGCATTTGACCGGTGGCGCCTATAGGGTTTTCCTCGTCAAAGACCGGGGTGAGCCGTTCCGTGTTGTGCTCGCTGACGTAGCGCAACACATGTTGAACGACGAGATCGATGTTTAACGCGATGAGAATCCGTCGACGGAGAGGATCGGAATGGAAGAGTGACGGAATATCCAGCAGCTTGGAATTCAGGAAGCTCTCAACGATGCGAACCAGTTGCGCGGCAAGATACTCCTCCGTTCCCGAGAAGCTGTGGCGTAGTTCAGCGAAGCCTTTACGTGCTGCCTGAAATACCAATCTCTGCAGCCGGAAGCCATCCGGAAGGCGTTCGAGATCGATCGCAGTGACCTTGCCCATGTCCGTCGCACCACCCAAGGCTGGCGCCAGTTCGGCGCTGATGGGGGTTGAGGAGGGGTCAAGCACGAGGGCCGGCACCTCGTCCCATGCCATGGCTAACTGAGGCTTCACCACGGTTTCGATCCGTAACACGTTGGGCCACTTTATCTCGAGGTTCGCCCTTTCCGGGATGACTTCGATCTGGGTGGTCGGCCTGGGAGGTGGAGGCGCGTCCCCACTTTCTCCCGTTTCGGAAATGGACAGCGGAACGCCGAAGACGTTCACATACTCTGGCAGGAATAGTCCATTCTCATCGGTATCGTAGGACACCCGGCGCAGCCCGCGGCCGACGACCTGCTCGCAGAGCAACTGCGACGTGAACGCGCGCAAACCCATGATGTGGGTCACGTTCTTGGCGTCCCAGCCCTCGGACAACATCGCTACGGAGATTACGTTCTGCAGGTCCTGGCCCGCAGCCCCGCGCTTACCGACATTATCCACGATCTCGCGCAGCAGCTCTTCCTTCTTCATACCGAGAAGCTGCTGCTTTCGGGTCTCTGGTAAGTCCGCGGCCTCGATGATGCCCTTCAGCCTGTTCTCGTAGTCCTTGTCAGACGTGGCGGCTTCGCCGATTTCCGCTTTCTCAAGCACCTTAGAATCAACGCGCAAGGTCTTGTTCGGGGCATGCAGCTCGGGCCAGTGCGCGTCGCCCTTGTTGAAATAGTGCTCGACCCGCGCGGCCGTCTCGGTGCGGTTGCATACCGTCAGCATCACCGGCGGGGTATGATGCCCGGCATCTCGCCACAGCCTCTGCGTCTCGCGCCAGTCGGCGCCGAGAAGCGTATAGGCGTCCTGCACCAGTTTCGGCAGCGCCTCGTGCGGCGCGGCCTTGGCCCTGTTCAGATCCTCGGACACTGACGGATCGCGGTAGATGTGATAGAGTTTTGACCGCAGCGTCCTGGCGTCTGGCAGGGCATCGTCCCGAACCACGACGCGCGGCGTCTTTACCAGCCCGGCCTCGATCGCATCGTTCAGCCCGAAATCGGAGATGATCCAGTCGAACAGCGCCGTGTCCGTGCTTTTCTTGCCGGTCGGCGCAAACGGGGTGGCGGAAAGGTCAAAGCAGCGCTGGATGCGGCGCGTCTTGTGGATGCGGTCCAGCCCCTCGATCCAGCGCGTCGCCTCGTCAAGGTCGATGCCCTGTTCGGCCGCCAGTTTCTTGCTGATCTTCACCTCGGGCGGTTTGCGATAGGCGTGGTGCGCCTCGTCATTGATGACGATGATATCCTTGTGGGCAGCCATCTTGCCCAGCACACGGCGGGTGAACGCCTCGTCAGACTCCCGGCCCTTTCTCACGACTGAACGCTCCGGCTCCTTAAGCGGCATGAGCGTGTGCCAGTTCTCGATCAGCACCTCGGCTTGGTTCAGCTTCTGCCGCAGAGCTTCCGAAGGGCAGAGGTTGAACTCGTCGTAGTAGCTGCCCTCGCTGGGCAGCAGCACCTGCAGACGTTCCCTCACCGTCAGGCCGGGCGCCACGATGAATACCGCGCGGCTGAAATCCTTGTTGCGCTTCGGATAGGTCAGGGCGTTCAGCACCTGCCAGGTGATGATCATCGCCATCACCGTGGTCTTGCCGGCGCCGGTCGCCATCTTGTTGCAGAGCCGTTCCCACGTCCCGCCATCGCCGGGGATCGCGATGCCCTGCTTGAAGGCCTCCGCGCCCTCGACCCACCAGATCAGCGTTTCGATCGCCTCCAGCTGGCAGAAGTAGAACGGGTGCTGCCGCGCTTCCATGTCGTGCCAGTGTTCCAACAGCTTGCGAGTAACGATGGTCACCCCTGGCCAGCCCGCCTCGTGCCAGTCGTCGACCCGTGTGCGGATGGTGTTGACCAGACCCAGCACCTCGGTCCGCTTGGTGTTGTTGCGGGCGTCGAAGACCTCGTAGCTCGCGGGGCGGCGCTCGGGCGTGATCTCGAGCTTGCCACCCTTGCCCTCGACCCAATGCTGGGCCGGGCAGACGAAAGGCGTGTTGATGATGAGGGACATTGGGTTCAGCCCTCGAGCGGCATGATCTTGAGGGATTCGATCCCGCGGTCATCGACGATCTTCACCGCGATCCGCCGGTTGTCGCCTTCCGCAAAGGGCAGCGACACGGTGCCGTGGAATTGCTCCAGCAGATCCTCGTCCAGTTCGGCGCGGACTGTCGCCTTCAGCCGGTTCCAGCCGCCCTTGGCGTCTGCCATGGGAAAGAAGACCTGATGCGGCATCAGCGACCGCTGGTCGTAATCGGTGTCGAGCGACCACATGGCGATCTGCTTTTTCCCGCCCGATACCAGTTCGCCCGCCTTGGGATCGAAATAGTCGAAGCCGTTGACCTCGACCTCCCACATCCCGTCCTTGCGCTTGCGCAACTCCACATCGGGTTGGCCCATCAGCCAGAAGGACTGGTTCGACGACCGTGCCTTTTTCAGATCCTCGGTCAGAAGGTCGGTGTTCATCTGCGCTTTCAGCAGCGTGACGCCGGGCCAGTTCACCTCGTCGATGTCCTTCGCCGCCTCGGGGTCGAAGGTAAAGGCGCAGAACAGGATGAACTTTGGCGCGGGGCGCAGGCTTTCGGCCTCGGTCAGCGCCAGTTCCACCTGCCGCTGTTCTAGCGCCGCGTGTTCAGGGCCAAAGCTGACGACGACACGCTCGCCAGTCTCGGCCAGCGATCCGCTGGCGTGCAGGTGGCGCAGGCCAGGCAGCGTCTCGAACTCGGCAAAGCGAAGCATCGCGCCGCCCTTGGCGCGGACGCCGGTTTTCAAGAGCTCGTCGCGCCAGAGCGACTGGCGCGAGGTCTCGCCCGTGCGGGCGATGCTGTCGTCGGCCTCTGCTGGCGGCAGGCTGTCGTCGAGCGACAGGACAGTGGGCGCGGGCACGGCCTCGACCGAAAACGGGCCAGTGATGCGCAGGCGGTTCCGGTCAATCCGCGGCTTGTCGTAGAGAGTCTCCTGTTCGGCATGGTCAGCGATGCTCTCGTCCATGCGCCGCTGCATCGCTTGACGGGCGGCTTGGAAGGCGTCGAAGGGCGCGCGAGCGGCGCTGGGCCAGTCGTCGGACCAGTCGAACGGAACCTCCCATTCTTGGAGCGTCTCGCTCGCGGCAAAGTCCACCGGTTTGCCCTTGCGCACGCCTTGCGCAGGTTTCACGGGCCTTGGCGGCGCGGCGGTGAGGGCCGCGTTCAGGCCCTCTAGCGCCGCATCAATCTTCGGGTGATTTTCCTCAAAGATCGTGTCGATGTCGGGATTGTTGGCGATGCTCTTTAGAGTGACATGCGGGACGGTCTCGTAGTCGAAAGCCCCCTTCAGTCCCTCATGCGGATAGCGCAGAGCATAGTACTCGAAACTGGCAGTCATCAGCCGCTGCTTGGCCAATGTAATCGCCACACGCGAGGTGTCGCAGGTGATCCAGCGCCGTCCCCATTTCTCGGCGACAAAAGCGGTTGTGCCCGAGCCGCAGGTTGGATCAAGCACGAGATCACCGGGATCCGTGGTCATGAGCAGGCAGCGCTCGATGACTTTCTGGTTCGTCTGTACGACGTATGTTTTTTCATCTGTAAATGCGCCCGTTTGGGTATCCATCCAAACATTCGAAATCGCCATCACGGGGAAGTCATCCAGGTAGCGCAAATAGGCAATTGACGCGGTCGAAGGCAAAGCTAGGCGTCCTGCTTTGCCCAGACGCTGCACGCCCACTGGATGATGGCACTTCCAATGAGAGTTCTTTGTCCAAGGATCGAACTCCGCGCCCTGAAAAGCGAACTCCTGAGGATCAGAGGCACGCCCCTGGGAGAAAAGGTTGTCATGCCGATAAATCATTGAATCGGCAGGGGTGAAGCTTGGATCGGACCGTTCTTGAGTAGTGAGCACGCGTCGGCGGCCATCGACCTCCAATAGTCGCGTAAAGCGACCACCGCGATCATCCGCAAGTGACTTTTCAAGGTAGAGCTGCCGGTATTTTAACTTTGGCAGATCTCTTGCATACCAGATGATGAAGTCTGCCGATCGAGAAAGATTACTGCTCGTAAATGCGCTGGTTGTCTTAAAGGGTATCTCCGCGACGAAGTTTTCCTCGCCCATTACCTCTGCAATAACTGATCGCACGCGATGAATATTCTCATCCGAAATCTGCACGAACACTGATCCGCTCTCATGCAACAAGTCCTTAGCGAGCACCAACCGGTCGCGCAGATAGGTAAGGTATGAATGAATGCCTAACTCCCAGGTGTCGCGGAACGCCTTGATCATCTCGGGCTCCTGGGTCAGGTCCGCGTCTGACCGGTCCTTCACGTCACGCTTGTTGGTGAAAGGCTGAAAGTTCGACCCGTATTTGATCCCGTAGGGCGGATCGATGTAGATCATCTGGACCTTCCTCGCCATGCTCTCCTTGGTGAGCAGAGAATTCATGACCAGGAGGCTATCGCCCGCCACCAAGCGGTTCGACCATCCCTTTTCATGGCTGTAGAAATCGAGGGCCTGCCGCAGCGGTAGGTTTTCGAACGGGGCGGCGAATAGGTCGGGCTGTCGCCACTGTGCTCCCGCATCCTTGCCTTTCAGCCGCCGAGCCGCATTGGCCAGGATTGTTGCCGGGTCCACGCGCTCATGAACGTGGAGCGAGACGGTATCGACCTCGAACGACGTCCGCTCCGCCTTGCCCGACCAGTTGAGGTAAGGCTGCTGGAGTCGTTTGAGCTCGGTTAGAGCGCCTTTCATCCGCTGGAGGTCGTCACTGGCCAACGCGTCGTCGATTAATTTCTCGATCCCTGCCCGGGCGCTGTCGAAGTTCAACACGGGATCCAGATGCGGGTCATAGGCCCATCCGGTCTTGTCCCCGTCAGGATCGGTCCCGGCATGGACCATTCCGACTTCGGGGTTGTTGACCCGCCTCTCACCATGTCGATAGCTGAGCACCTGGAGCGGTTCACCTGACCGGCGAGCGCTCTTTTTGGTAGATTTCGTCCTTTGAGTTGATGTGGTTTCTTCGGTGGGTATCAGTTCGAACCCGTCATCTTCATCCAATCCTTCCGTGTCGTCGCTGCCCTCATCATCGTCAATCGCCTGCTCAACCATCCGGAATATCGATCCGCCTCGACCACGTCCTCGTCCGAGGACACCTTCGCCCAGTAGGACGTCGCGAGCGCTGATATAGTCATCCTCAGACAAGCTTGGGGCATGCTCGCGCAGCAGTGCCAACATTGCGCCGTTTCCTATGGAAGACCCGTCTTCAGGTATCAGCGTCAGAATCAGGTCGGCTAGGCTGTCGGACATGTGCCCCCCTAAGCATTGGCGGAAATAGCTTGTTTTTCATGACCCTATCGCGCGAGTTTTGTGTTTGCACGCTCGAATATCCTGTCATACTCAGCTGTATTGAACCAAGCTCGACAGACCATGCCGTACGATCGGACTAGCGGCTAGTTTTCACTTTCGCGACGACTCACCGTGGCAAGCTATCGACCGTCAATTCCATGCGCACGGCGCCGTGCCGATGGGGCAACCAAAGCCAAAATTCCCGCTGTTGGCCGAAGGCTACAAAGCAACACCGCGAGGGCGAGGTGCGAGCCTTGCTGACGGAAAAACTTCCTTGGCGCGCGTTCGCAATGCCGGGTAAGTAAACAGGGGAGGGGGCATCAACTAGATTGTGGTCGTATGAACTGCATGGCGATGGCCGTGCGGTTGGACAATCTATCAACAAGAAGTCTGAGCTCCCGATAACGATTGTTAGCCGTGTCTTGTGCGGCCCACGGAAGTCCACATTAATGGCGACGACAACAATGGATTACGCCGACCTGATCAACGCCTCCCGGGCGCCGTCTGCAAAGACCGTCTATTTCGTTGGCCCCTTCCACCCTCGCATCACCTTCTATTCGCAACAGGTTCGCGCCCTGCGGCTCGCACATGCGATGCACGGGCTGGATCTTGTCAACGCTGGCCATCAGATCGCGGTCGTGGGCGCGGGCGCCGCTGGTTCGACCCTCGCGGCTGCACTTGGCCTGCTCGACAAGCAGGTGACGCTATACGATCCCGCCACGCAGATTCTGCAGTTACAGAGTGCGTCGTCGCGCCTGCTTCATCCGCACATATATGAGTGGCCGAATCGCGGGTCGCTCGACGATCGTGCCGGCCTGCCGGTGATGGATTGGTCGGCAGGGACGGGCGGTGTCGTGTGTAACGCACTGCGCGGCGAGTTCTCCAAGATTGACGTGTCGCTGCCCAACCTGACGTTCCGGCCAGGCCACAAGCTCGTCGATATTGCCCCATCAGGTGCGGCCTGGCAGCTTACCTTTGACACAGCGAGCGGCCCTCAAAACCGCATCTTTCAGCATGTCGTTCTCGCCATGGGCTTCGGAGACGAGCGGCCGTCTGGGGACGTGGTGCCTGAAGATTATTGGCGGCCGGGTGCGATCGGCACGTCGGCAACTGAACCGGTTTCAGGCGCCAGCTATGTCGTCAGCGGCAATGGCGACGGCGCGCTGACGGAAACACTGGGACTGCTGGTCGATGGGTTCGAACATGTCAGCTTTACGCGCGGTTTCCTTGGGTTCTTCCCAGGCGACGAACTTCGCATCGCGGCGGACGTGATTTTCAGCGGGGCGGCGTTCGAACAAGATATCGAGGCGAGCCTGCGCACCAATCTTCTACCTATCTTGGAGATGCACGGCGTGCTGGACCGGCTGCGTCCCATGCTCCGCAAGGATCGGGTTGTCACAATCAATTCGAGTGGTCCCCTCTTTGCTGCCGGCAGGGCGTCGCAGCTAAACCACTGCATGGTCTTCGCGCTGCTCGAGGCAGCTGCGGTTGAAGGCGTCACAGTTCAACGTACGAGGGGATTTGTTAAAGGTACGACGAAGACAACGGCTGGTACCGCGCTGGCCGGCATCAGCCTCGGCACCACTCCCTATCCGGGTTCATTCAATCACGTCGTGCTGCGTCATGGACCCGACCTGGATAAGCGGTACGCGCCCGCCGCCACGCTTATGGCCGCCTATAAGGCGCACCTGACCCCACTGCTGGTCGCCACGCCCGGTTTGGCGGTCCCGCCTGTGCTGGAAGAAGTGACCTTTGAACTCTTCGAAGAACTGCGAATCAAGAAGATCGCGGATTACGCATCCAAGCAGCAGCAGCTTGTTCAGGCCGATGAGGCAAAGCGAATTGTAGAAATCCTCGTTGACCCCGCTGCGCATGTTCTGATCGAGCGCGGCAGCCAAAAACTGGCGGAAGTAGCGCTCGCTTGCGAAGAACTCCCTAAACGCGTCACGATTGATATCCATGTGTTGCCGAGTCAGTTGCCGGAGGCGAGAGATCTCGTCCGGCTTGTCAAGAGTAGTGCCGGCAAGATTGATCTCCGGGCGTACCCGGCCGTGTCAGCCGAGTGGACGAAGCTACTGCCCGGAATCGGCACAGCACCTGCTCCCACATCCGTGCGAGCGGCCCGGGACTATGACGGCGCTCAGATAGTGCCGAGTGTCGATGCTTGCCTTATGCGCGCGCTGGACGGACGTGTGCAACAGGCTATCGCGCAGGGGCAAAGCCCTCCATTGGGCAAACTGTCGGCTCCACTAGTTGCTGAAGTCGGCAAGGCCTGGAACGCTTGGCAGCCAATATTGGATGCCAACCACGCGCTACGCTTTGATTTTCTTCGCTGGCTTGCGCAAGTCGACCAGCAGGAAATCAGCCCATGGGACGGTGACCATGGTAGTGTTCAGCGCATGGCGAACGCGATCATCATGATCATGGCGGCGCATTGTCAGCAACCGTTTGCTCCGATATCGATCGAGCGCGGCAATCTTAGCTTTGCCACCGATGCCGTTGCCCTGGGCACGGGATGCGAGGTGATCGGTGCTGATCCGATCTCGATCCGGACTGAACCTGATGATTGGGGTGTCGATGCGCTGATTCTTTCGGCCAGCGGCGAGGTTGATGTCCGAAACCCTGCCGGTCGTGTTCTCGATGGGGGCACGATTGGAACAACCATGAGGGCCGCGCGACGCGTCAGCCCGGCAATAATCCAAAATACGGGCTACTGGCGAACGCGTTTAGCTGGTGACCTCGCCAACTGGAAAGAGGCTGTGGCTGAAGAGTTCGCGGCCCTGCGGCAGCGTCAGGACGAGCAGATAAACGGAGTGTCAAAATGACGGCGGAAGAGCTCAAAGACCGACTGCTGGCATCCGCTACGGCTCTAGAATGGACCACGGCGGTCGTACCAGAATTCACGCGTCCTCAGTTCCGTGGCCGGTCGGACGAAACCACGGTTCCGCTTCCTGCGGGGGCCCATGGTCTAAGACTTGGTGACTACCCGACAATTGTCGCGCCGGTGGTGCTTGGCAGCGTGGAGGAGATGCAAGCGTCGCTCCGCAGGCTGCACAGCCAGATGGTCATCGCGCGCTCCTACATGCGCGCCGAGGAAGTTATCAACGCCCACCTGATCCTTTGCGCCACCAATCCCTCCCCCGAAGGGGATTGGCGGAACGTCGTTGATCTTGCCGAACGGGACGAGACGGTCTGTCGTAAGATCATATGGATTCCGGACAAGGGTGCGCTGGACGCCTCATATAAGGAGTTCGTGACCCGCACGTTCCTTGCAGCACCGTGGCGCGAGGCCGACGAGAGCCTCAACGCGCCACTGGACAACAACCAAGGATTGGCTCAGCGAACCCTGGTCGCCCGCGGGCTAACGAACGAAGTCGCCGAGCAGTGGGTCAGCGCTGTGAGGCGAGTGAAGGATGACCCCGACGCTCTGGTTGTCGAGTTGGTCTCTGCAAGAGAGGCAGCACAATGAGCCAGGTCTATCTCACCGGTATCGAGCTTGTGCAGTTCCGCAGCTTCGCAAATCTTAAGGTGAAACTGGCGGCGCAGCCGAGTGTGCTAATCGTCCACGGTAGCAATGGCCTGGGCAAATCGTCGCTGTTCGATGCGCTCGAGTGGACGCTCACCGACAATATCGATCACTTCCGCCCAGCCAACGGCTACGACAAGGTGGGCAAATACCTCTGTCGCTGGCGCGATGAACCCGGCTCGACATCGGTCGCGATGAGCTTTTCGGACGGCAAGGTGATTCAACGTCAGCTTGCCTCGCCCCAGGCGGTTAGCTCCACGTTGGCCGGAGTGGATAACGTCGCGCAGTATCTAAGGACCAATGAGTGGAAACCCTCGATCAGTGCTCTCAACCGCTATCTGCTGCTTACTCACTTCCTCGGGCAGTCGACGCTTTCTCGGCTGACGCATCGATCGTCTGACGAGCGCTTCGAGATCCTCAAGGAGGCAGCGCAGAGTGCCGAACTTGAGGCGATCGGGATCGCAATGCACGGAAAGGGCAGCAATGCCGGTGCACGCGCGTTCACGAAACGGATCGGCGATCTCGAGCGAGATAGCAATGACCTGCGAAGCCTCCTCTCCCAGGAAGCCGAGCTCTGGCAGGGTGCTCAGGCTTCGGGATCGATCGACGACGGTGCCGCGCGTGACCTTGTTCGACAGATCGCGAGTGCGCTGAGTCGCGTGCCGTCGGTGGTTGGAAGCACCGTGCCGACGTCCATAAGCGTTGACCGCATCGAAGGTGATGCATTGCAGACATCAATCGATACCGCAGCCGCGGCGGTCAGAAACCGTCGTCTCGGGATCGCGCAATCGCGGCTCGTATTGGAAGATCAGCGCCGGAACGCGCTCGAAGTAGCGCAGAAGAAAGCGGCGTTGGTGGAGGCGGAGCGCGAACTTGCGACGGCAGCTGCGGCGGCCACGCAAGCCACTACTGATGCTGCTGCCAAGCGCGGCGAAGCTGCGACGAAACTGCAAGCTCTCACATCCGCGCGAAATGCGCATGGGCAGCTCGTCCAGCTACGCGAGGCGACGGTGCGGCTTGCGCAGGTGCGAGATGAGCATCGGCAGGTTGCTACTTCGCTGACCGAGGCGGAGCGGTCGCTCAAAGGCGCCGAAAGCGAAGTCGAACGAGTAGAGCGCCGGCGCCAGATCATTGCGCGTCTTGAGAGCGAAATCAGTTCAACCGACAGCCTAATCACCTCATCGCGAGAAGAGGTCGACCGGTGTGCCCAGTGGATCGCACGGTCAAGCAACATAAACGTTCAGCGGCGGACGCTGGCGTCGATGGAGCTGGAGAACCCGTCCATCGATCAGGCGGTCGACGCTGCGGCGGCCGCTTTGGACGAAGCACGCCGGGTAGCAGATGTACAGGGATCGCTGCTTGCCGAAATGCAGAAATCCGTTGGTGCGCTGACCGCAGCCGTTTCCACGATTGCAACACACCTGCCGGTTGATGCGTGTGACTGTCCGGTTTGCGCGACCCGCTTTGACAATGCAGACCTGCTGCACGAGCGCGTCGCGCTCGCGGCCGCGCGCCTGGCGCCACTGCTCGTCAACCAAGAGGAAGCCTCACGTCGCGCACAGACCGAACTGACCGCAGCCACCGATCGGCTGAGAATATCCCAAGGACTTCAATCGCAAATTCGGCTGGCTCGCGAGCAAGTCACTTCCGAACAGTCCCAGAATGACCAGCTGCTCGAAAGGATCGCCTGGGTAGGTCCCGCAGATTTGAGTAGCCTTGAGGACTATCGCCTCGAGCTCGTATCGAAAATCCAGGCGCTCCAGGCAAGACGCGACCGTCGCGGGCGTTGGATTCCTCGCTTGGCACCAGACGACATTTCCTCCGTGCTGGGTGACGCGATCAGAAGGCGCGACGATGCGCTACGCCGACGGGAAGCGCTAGCTCGCCGTCTGTCCGATGTCACCGCGGCCGAACAGACTTCCGCTACAGAAGTCTCTACTCGTACGACAGTCATCTTTCCGGGCGAGCCAACACCGCTCGTGGCGGGCCGGCTAGAAGCCGCCATCGATACAGTCGCCGACGTGCTACGGCAGGCTCAGGAAGCTTCCGACGCAGCACACGACGTAGCCGCTGAGTTCGATGCGCGTGCAGCGTCGTTGCAGCAGGCGGTTGCGAGCGCAACAGCGCAGGTTGGCGAGCTAGCAAAGCAGCTTGCGCAAGCCGTTTCCGACGCGCAGCGCATTCAATCGCAATGGCCTCAGCTCGGATGGCCGGAGAAAGGTCCGACGGTGTCGGATCTGGAAGGTGCAGATCAGGATCTGGCCGCTTCCGAGAGCTCCGTCGAGGAAGCGACGTTGATCCATCGCCGACTTCGTGAAGGTCGTGAGGCATGGGCACGTCAACAGGCCCACCGAGGCACCTTCGAACGCCTACGCCTGGCGGTCGACTTGGCGCCCAACAGCGAGCGCGATCAGATACGCAACGTGGGTGAGAAGAATTTGGCCGAGAAGCAGCGGCAGTTGGAGGCGACGAAGCAAGCCAAGGGAATCGCGAGTCTCGCAAGCGCCGACATTGCTCGCGAAGTCGAAGAGTTCAACGCTGAATACATTCAGCCCCTCGACGCGTTGATGAAACAGATCAATAGGGCAATCCTTTGTGACCCTCGGGTTGGCATCGACCTTCATGTCAGGCGCAAAAAAATTGAGCAGAGCGCATCGAGCAATGGCGAACTGCCGACCGCCATTGGCCAGATTGACCCGCTGCTCGTGCACAGTGAAGGGCAGATGGCGGCTTTGGCGGTAAGCATGCTGTGCGCGGCAAGTCTCACCTATCCATGGGCACGCTGGCGCGCATTGGTGCTAGACGATCCACTTCAGCACAATGACGCCATCCACGCGGCCGCCTTCGCTGACTTCATTGCCAACTTAGTGCAGCAAAAGGACTATCAGGTCTTGCTTTCAACTCATGACCTGGGTCAGGCAGAATTCCTGCAGCGCAAGTTTGATGCGCGTCGTATTCCTTGTGCCACCTTGAGCTTGCTGGGGCGGGGCAAGGAAGGCGTCGAGTGGGTGTTCAAGGATTCGCGGCTGGGAGGACATGACGTGCTCGCGTCTGCGCGACCTCCCGCCGCCAGTGCGTGAAGCGCTGTCGTTTAGATGAGGTGCCGGTGGGACGTGGCGGGTCCATCAGTGGGCAACCAGAACGACTGGATTGTGATCGCTCACCTGCTTGAGGGAGTCGGCGTTGAGGTTGAGGTACGTCACGGACGCGTTTGCAAGCCCGGTGCCGACGACGACGAAATGGTCAATCGCCTCCCGTACGCCATTGAACGCATACGATCCGGTGTAAGCGCGAGGCTCGTCTTCGTCGATCAGCCTGGCATCGAACTGCCTACGGCGCCTGATGTCGCGCCGGCGTTCGAGCCACCGGAAAAACACACTGACCATCCTACCCCCCAGCCCTGTCGTCGGCGAGAGCATACTGGGTTAGGCGGCCTCCTTGAACGCCTTCCGTGCAAGAACCGTTCTGAGATAGGCGTCCCACTTTTTCATCGCTGTGCGCTTCTGAGGCATGTAGTTCCAGCGGTCGTAGCTCTTCGAACTGACATCCTGTAGCGCATGGTTCTGGAGGCGATCTCGGATTTCCTTGGAGATGCCGGCCTTGCCCCCGAGGGTCTTGAATGTCCTGCGCAGGTCGCGATTGGTTGCGTAGGGTATGACCCCGCGGTCCCGTTGCCGCCAGACGAAACTATAGAGCGAGCCGTGGCTGACCGGCCTTGATGGATCTTTCGCCGATGGGAAATACCAGCCGTGTTCGTTCGGGGTGATGGACTCGATGAGCTCCGCTGCCAGTGACGGCACGGGCACGGCGTGAGGTTGTTCGTTCTTTGTCTTCGACCAGTCGATTATCTTTTCGACCGCATCCCATTGATCCACATGCAAGCGTGCAATCTCCTCCACGCGCTGGCCGGTGAGCATGATGAGCTGAATGGCGCGCGGATAAGAGGGATGTACCGGGACATCCGGGCAGACAAGCCACCAATAGAGGCGCGCGAACTCGCTCTCGTCCAGCCAACGTGTCCCCCGCACCTTCGGCTCCGTCGGGATTGCCGATGCGGGATTGAACGGAATGTGGAACCGGCGTGGCGATGTGTTCCGATAGTCGTGTTCTGACTTCATGCCCCAGCTATAGGCAGCGTGGACATAGCTTCGGACGTGATCGGCCATGGCGTGAGCGCCGCGCTCGTAGATTGGCCGGATGACCTCGACGATTTCCTCTGGATCGATTTCGCGGGCCAGGCGATGTCGGCCGAGCGTGTTGGCGATCTTGTTGAGGCCCTTTTCTGTCTCCTTCCAGGAGGGCTTACCTGCGGCCTTGAGGGCGGCGACATAACCTGCGAACAGATCTGCGACGGTTCCAGGTCGCATATCAGTCGCAATCTTGATGCTGCGGCCCTTCTGGATCACCTTGGCGAAATCGCGGTCGAATATCTCGCGCGCAGTGGCGAGAGACATCGATGGGTAGGAGCCGATCTTCCTTTTGACGCGCTTCTTGTCGCGCCACTGTTGCGCCATCCAGTCGGCCGTCACGCGGGTTGGCATCGGCTTCAGGGTCAAGACGAGCCGGCCGGTGCCGTGTCCGTCGCCATCGACAAGTGTTTCTTGTTTGCCGGTTTGTTCAATGCGTTTGATTGCGGCGCGTATTTCTCCATCGGAGATGATCGACATTCTTGCTCTCCCTTTGGGTTGAGAGTGGGCTCTGCCGACGGATGGTAAGTGGGGTTCGTTCCCACCGAAAAAGTAGTGTCGGCAACTGGGGTCGGTAGGGGTTTTGATCCCCCGAAAACCACCCCGAATCTGCCACACTAACCGGGATTACGGCAAGTCAAAAAATGCAGATGAATCAGCGTGATAGAGCGTGAGCCTGCGGGATCGAAATAGGCATTTTGGGGTGGTTGTGGACCAGAATGATCGCGGTGGCTGACAGTTCCAGTGCCCGCTTGACCACTTCCCTGGGATAGACGGGCGTGTGGTCGACAGTGCCGGTCTGCTGCACTTCGTCGGCAATCAGCGCGTTCTTCTTGTCGAGGAACAGGATGCGGAACTGCTCGCGCGCCTCGAAGGCCATGGCCGAGCGGCAATAGGCGAGAAGCTGCGTCCAGGACGAAAGGACCTCGCGGCCATGGACCTCGCCATGCGCCATGCGCTGGGCTGTCGCCGCGACAACCTTCAGGTCGAACGCCACCGCCGGGCCGATGCCCTTGACCTCCTGCAGCAGGTTGACGGGCGCGCCGAGCACTTCGGCCAGCGTGCCGAAGCGTGCCAGCAGCGCCTTGGCTGCCGGTTTCGTGTCGGCGCGCGGGATCAGCCGGAAGAGCAAGAGCTCGAGGAGTTCATAGTCGGGCAGGGCGTCTGGACCCGCCGAGGCAAAGCGCTCGCGCAAGCGGTCGCGATGGCCGAGATAACCAGGTTTTTCGGCTGGAGCCGCCCTGGCCTTCGCCGCTGGCCGGATCGGCACCTCGGAGAAGAAACTCCGCTCGTCGTCGTCGTTGGCTTTCCCCATCTGCCCCCGCATCCGGCCAATCAGTCGGGCAAAGCCCTCGCCCGGTGTATCAAATACTAGGCCGGCAGACCGGGACGGTCGAGGTTGTTGGGCGAGAGCGTGAAAATCTCGCAGCCGGTGTCGGTCACGCCGATCGTATGCTCGTACTGCGCCGACAGCGAACGGTCGCGCGTCACTGCCGTCCAGCCATCCGACAGCACTTTCACATGCGGGCGGCCGAGGTTGATCATCGGCTCGATGGTGAAGATCATGCCGGGCCGCATCTCGACGCCCTCATTGGCGCTGCCATAGTGCAGGATATTCGGAGCGTCGTGGAAGAGCTGGCCGACGCCATGGCCGCAGAAATCACGCACCACCGAGCAGCGCTCCGCCTCCGCAAAAGTCTGGATGGCGGCGCCGATGGCGCCGGTGCGGGCACCGGGCCTGACCGCGGCAATGCCGCGCATCAGGCATTCATGGGTGACCTCGAGCAGGCGTTCCGCCGCGCGCTTGATCGTGCCGACCGGATACATGCGCGAGGAATCGCCGTGCCAGCCATCGAGGATGTAGGTGACGTCGATGTTGACGATGTCGCCATCCTTCAGCGGCTTGTTGTCGGGGATGCCATGGCAGACGACGTGGTTGATCGAGGTGCAGGACGATTTCGTGTAGCCGCGATAGTTGAGCGTTGCCGGCAGTGCGCCGTGATCCATGCCGAACTCGAAGACGAAACGATCGACGGTGTCCGTGGTGACGCCGGGCGCGACCATCGGCACCAGCGCGTCCAGGCAACGCGCGGTGAGGTCGCATGCCTTGCGCATGCCGGCAAAACCGTCCTCGCCATAGAGGCGGATCTGGCCGGTGTTTCTGAGGGGGGCCGTCGCGGCGTCGAGATAGGTGACCATTTTGTCCGTATAGAAGGGTGGGCTGCAGGAGTGCTGGCGTGAAAATCCCACCAGATTTGGCACTTGAGGGCAAAAGGTTCAAGGAAGAACTGCCTGATGCAACCCAAGCCGTCGCGATATTCGTCGCGTCGGGGCGATCTCTCGTCGGTTTTTACACGGTTTGCTTTCCTTTCCAGCCATCGTAAGCTAGGGCGGGACGATGTTTTGGAGATCGCGTCCAGCCCAAAAGCGCGCCAGATCGCTTGAAGCGCCGCTGACGGCAGCCTGCTCATGTCTGATGGGCTTGGTGCTGCTGGCGATGCTTTGCCTCGGCCGGCCTGATGTGTCCGCCTTCGCGGACCCTGCCCAGGGCGGCGCCAGCGTTGGCCTGGAACGGTCGGGCGAAGTCGCGGCGCTGCTGCGTGTCACCAACAAGGCCCAGGCCCTGGAGGTTCGCACTGCCCGGCCGGTGCTGGCCAAGTTCGCCGGCGGTTATCCGGCGCTGCCGGCCCCGCAAGCTGTTTTCCTTTGGCTCGCTCCGATGTCGCCGGCGGTGGTTGTTGCCGGATCGGGCACGGTCTTCGCCGCTGGCGCGAGCACCAACCAGCCGCGTGCGCCGCCCTCCACGCAGGCCTGAACGGTCCAGGACCGCACGTTCACCGCCATTTCCAAGCCATTCGCGTCGCGACCCGTGCGGCGGCCAGGAGCCGCGCATGGCGGGTGCGGCGCGTCATTTTCGGATGATTGCAATGCAACAACGTATCAAGACATTCAAAAGCCTGTCGCGTGCGGCCTCGGCTGCTTCGTTCCTGTCCGTCCAGGCGTTCATCTGTATCGGGACCGTCTATTGGGCGATCGCCGAGACGCTCTATCTGTCGGGAAGCGGAGCGCTCGTCCTTGGCGCCTTGTTCGCCCTGCCGTCGGCCTATGTTCTGCTGACGGCGGTGCGCATGGCCTTCGACGCGGAGACCGACCCGATCAATCAATAGTGGTGCCGTCGAGTGGGAAGGTTCTGCCGGACGAACTGTTGCCGGCAGGACTTTGCTTGGGCCGTTTGCAGCAAAAACGGCCGTTTCCGCCGTGACGACGCACTTCCGAACTCCTCGATCTTGTCGTCATCTCCGGCAAGGACAAGGCATCGGCCTGCGATGATGTTCGTCGGTTTTTCGCGGCAGGTGCAGAGGGAATGCACGGACCGGCCGGCGACATCGCGATAACGGCTCAAAGCCCGACAGTATTGGCATTGTCGACGCTGGGGCGCTGCCACAAACTTCGAATATCAGGGCACTGCGATAGGACATCCTCGCGCCGTGCAATTATTGATCGGGGAGCGAGTGCTAAAACCGTACTGCTTGGTGGTGGCGCCGGTTTCGACCGAGAGACCGAGCGCGCGGCCCCGTGCATGAGGGCCTAGCCGATAGCCGTAGAGGCAGTCGGTGAAAGCGGTACGGCGTCGAGGATATGCCAAATTGGCGGAGTGGTGTATGTGACGTTTACCGGTTTTCAAAAAAGCTATCGCGTCGAGCCCCTACTGTATCATCGGAAGCGGCTCTCTTTGCATTTGCCGGTTTATGCCTTACAATGGTTAAACATTTAGACAATATCTTAGAGATGGGGGTCGTCGTCAGCGGTGTTTTTGCCGCATCCTGATCATGCTGTTGGGGTTGCTTCAAATTCTCTGATTTGTCGCATTTCGTTCCGGGGGAATCATGCGTACGTGCTTGGTCGGTCTGAGCAAATTGTTTTGCGCGGGGCTGACTAGGATATTGCAAGACACCGCTTTTGCGGTGGATTGCGAAGCAATATCCATGCATGAAATCTTGCCACTCTGCGATGAAGGCCAATGGCTCTTTCTGGTCCACAAGCCGAGTGACATCAGGACGATTACGGACGAGATCCGCCACCTGAAATCCCTTCAGCCTGCCGCCTTCGTCGTTCTGCTCGCAGACACCGTTGAGCATAGCCAACTCGCCGCAAGTTTCGCCGGCGGCGTGGACGGCTATCTGCTGAAGGAGATTTCGCCCGAGGCTTTGCTTGAGTCACTCAATCTGGTCGTGCTTGGCGAAAAAGTATTCCCCAGCCAACTGGCGTTGCTGCTCGGAGGAAAAAATTGGGCGCGCGCACAAACAAAGGACGTGCAGCTTTCACATCGCGAGCTTCAGATTGTCGAATGGCTCATCGATGGCTGCTCCAACAAGATAATCGCAACGAAACTCAGCATCACGGAAGCCACCGTGAAGGTTCACGTCAAGACGATCCTAAAAAAAATCGGGGCTCAGAACCGCACACAGGCAGCTATATGGGCGTTGCAGAACGGCTTTTCGACAACCCCGAACGGCTTTTCAACGACGCCGCAACGGCGCGTGGCAGATTTGGCATTGTCCGGCAAAAACAAAGCTGTAGGAGTTCGGACGACGGAGCCTCGCCGCGTTTAATTTAACTCAGGGATAGACCATGCTGGTCCACTGATCGACAGAGTTGCCACCGCCCGCGATCAAGCCATAGACAGCTCCGGTCCAGGAATCGACCATCTGCCCTGAGGTCGTGCCAATCTCGGACCGGAAGGACAGACCGTTGAATTTTACAAAAAAACTGTTGAACTGATCAACGCCATTGCTCCATGGCAACCTCTTATGCGGAACAAGGGTCGCAACGCCACTCCCTCCTGATATCGTGCCGATCGCCACGCCGCCTGGCCCGTGTCCAATTTCGACAAGGACGCCATCCGGACCTCGGGCAAGGTTATCCGGTGCCGCTCCGGTGAGCTTCTGATCGAGGATAGCCTGCTTGCCCGCAGTGCTTATGCCCATGCCGCCGGCAGCAGGAAAATTGAACGGCTTGTTGTTCTGCTGCGCGTCGGCAACACCAACAAACAACAGGCAAGCCAAACACCCTGCAATGAGCGGAACATGTTTGCGCATGAATTTCATCCACCGGCCAATTAGCGTAGGACAAAAATGGCTCAATTCGGTGGAAAGGCAAGGGATCTCATCTTTTTAGTCAAGCCGCTGTCATAGGGAGTAGAGCGTTCAACACCCGAAGGCATTGTGGCGGAGAATACAGCCGCTTCGGTGCGGTTGCGAAACTCCAGGACGGCGATGATGCGGCGGACTTTGAATTTTACCATGGCAAGGGAAAGGCTTAGCTTGCAGGCTATCAACTTGTTGCTGCTGCCCCGGCCCAGTTCGCTCAGAATCTCGCGATCCTGCAATGACAGATACGAGATTCGTAGCAGGCGAGGGTTGACGCTTGCGCTGTCGCTATCGATGCCTCGCGGCATGATGCTCAGGCCATAGCGGCTGAGCGTGACCAGGGTGGGAAGGTGGGCCAGGTTTTCATCGGTTAGCACAAAGGAATTCCCAGTCGCCAGGCAATGAAAATTCATCAGTGCATTACGCTCAAAGGCAAAGATCATCGGCCATCGTGGCTTGACCGGCATAGCGTGCCGCCAGCGCCTGGCGGCTTCCGGAGACGCGATGACAGCGGTGAAGTCCAGTTCAGGCCACGATCCAGAACTGACACTTGGCTTCTCAAACACCACGTGCTCGTGGCGGCTTGAGGTAAGCACCGTCGCGATAGCAGCCGCAAGCGCTGACTCGTCCACCGCAATACCGACGATGCTTCCGGCATTGATGTCTTCGGAGGTTGGCATGGCAACCCTGGCCCTGTCTAAACAGCGATGCTTTAACCGCGAGACAGGGCGCTCCGAGTTCCCTCGAATCTTGCCACGCCCTCTCGCGGCAACAAGAAAATGCGCTGCATCCTCCAACGTTGAAACTGACTATTGCATATGAGACACAGCTCTTTCGAGGTAATCATTTCGGGCTGTGCACCACTCCAACTTTCCCTTTTGGCGAGAATATTGCGTACCCATTATTCTCGGCAGTATGCCTATTTGAACCTCGCTCGACTATTAATAACATTTAACGTTTCCGACGCACTCGCTTAGCCTTCCAGTTGTGGGGCAAAAGGCCGTGCACGACGGCTGCGGGGGAAACGATGTTGAAGGCTATGTTCGCCTTGTCGACAGCCAGTGCTCTGGCTGTTTCGGGATGTGCCACGGTACCGCCAGACCTTACCTCGGCGGGCGTCAAGCCTCTCTACAGCTACGCAGTCACCAACAATCCGACCCCCTACAGCCAATGCCTGGAGCAGTTGGCGGCTCTCGACGTGAAGACCAAACGCCTGCCGGTATTTTCAGTGGGAGAAATCGCCGACAAGACGGGGCAGATCGACGCCGACAACAACAGCCACGCACTCAGCCAGGGTGCGTCGGAAATGGTGATCAGCGCGCTCCAGAAAACTAAGAAAGTGAAACAGGTCGAACGTCTCGACCTTCGCATTCCACTCGCGGAAGTCAAACTCGCCGAACAGAAGAAGCTCTCCCGCACGGAAGCGCAATACGGCAAACTGCCCGCAAGCGACTTCATAGTCGTCGGCGCCCTGACGGAACTCAACTACAATATCGTCTCCGGTGGCGGCCAGCTCTTCATCAAGGGCATGGGCGGCAGCGCGCGCACGGTCGTCATCAACGTCGCGCTCGACTTGCGCGTCATCAACGCCCGCAACTTCCAGATCGCTTATGTCTCAAGCCTGCAGAAGCAGATCTACGGCTACGAAGTAGAAGCCAACGTCTTCAAATTCTTTGGAAATACCCTCGTCGAGTTCGACGCCGGAGCGATTCGCAATGAACCGCTTCAGCTTGGCGTGCGGTCCGTCGCTGAAATGGCAGTCTACCAGATCATGACGGAGTTTCTCGGTCTGCCGGGGGGCGACAGCTGCGCCTTAGTGAAGAACGGGAACATGGCGTCTTACTTGAAGCAGAAACCAGAAGCGTAGGAGAGAATGATGACGAACTACAAGACATGGCTATTGGGCGCGGTGGCATCCGCTGCGCTGATGGGGGCCGCACCTGCGGCGTTCGCCTTCGACCAGGTCGACTGGGCCTGGGACAACGTCACCCACGAAGATCTCAACCTTGACATCGATGTCACGACCAACATTGATCCGACCGGCCTGGTGCAGGTCGAAAAGCTGCAGGCGCATTTCGGCGACATCACTGCAGTGTCGAATGTCAGCGGCATCAATAACAACGCGGCTGGCGCCACCGATGGAACGATCGACCAGACGTTTGACGCTGCAATCAACTATATCGACGGCAGCCCGGCCAATATCAATGACACGGCGGAGTCGGCAACCAATGCCATTTCCGGCCCGCCGGCTTCCAGCTTCACGTCTCAGACCGTCGGCGGCCTCACTGTAACCCTTGTGGATCAGGGCGCCGGCAATTACGGAAACGTGGATGAGATTGGTGAGCAGGCCAACTTCCAGATCAACGTGTCAGGCACGCTGGCATCGGCTGGAGCGCTCGATGCAGCTGATCTGCCTAAGGTGGAGAATGCTGCAACTGCGGTCTCCAACAACCAGAGCATCTCCGCGGACGTCCCGATCTACCTGCATGACGCTCAGTTTGCTGCGGGCAATTTCAACACGACCTGTGGCGGCGATGGAGAAGGTGACAGCAGTTGCCCTGACGCGCTGGGTTTCCTCATCGGAGCTTACGGCGTCACCGAGGTCGACGGCGAGTTGCAGGATCTGAACGAGCACACCTCGATCGCCGGCCTGCTGACGGTTGCAGCTGCGACCGGCTTCATCGAGCCCGCGGCGGTTTCCGCATCGGCAAGCGTTTCCGACATCCTCAATGCCTATGTCGAAAACTCGGCGACCGCGGTCACCAACAATGCTTCGTTCTCGATCTCGTCTGACAACCCGGCCAATCATGTCGTCGTGGCCGATCTAACCCAATGGGGCTATGCCAACGTATCGGCGGCCGCATCGGTCACGGATGTCAATCTCAACAACTATACTGGCCTTGGCGCAGCCGGCTTTGGCGGCGGCGGCGATATTACGCCGATCATTTCCAATTCGGCCACGGCGGTTGGAAACAACCTGAGCATCAAGGTCGGGACCCCCGACATTTGATCGATACCACTTGGGAGGGGCGCACAACGCCCCTCCTTTCTCCTAGCCAAGAAAGGCATCGCTATGATCACGCCCAGAATGTCTATTGTCTTCGGCACAATCTGCGCCGCCGTTTTTCTGGCCGGTCCCACCTTTGCCGACCCGCTTATGGGAAACGCAGGATGGCAACCCCGGCAGGAGGCCAGTCGCGCGAGCATTGCCGCGCTGATGGATTCTCATGCAAAGGCCGATGCGACCGCGGGCTATGCGGGAACGTCATTTGGCTGCGGCGGCGGCGGCACCGCTACGTCCACGGGCAACTATACGTGCATTATCATCAACGGCTCGACCGCGGCCATCGATACCAACCAGGACAGTACAGGCAACCAGACCTCGAACACGAACACGACGGCCACTGCCAACGGCGCAAATGAAAGTCTGTCGTCGATCCTCGAAGGTCTCAACTGAAGCCTTCTGCCAAGATGGTCACTGACATTGGAGGGTTGAATGCGACAGGTCATTATTTTCATGGTTCTCATCTTGTCCATGGCCCCGGCCTATGCCGCAGAACGCTGGGCGGCCCTTGCCAGTAGCAATGAGGCTGTAGCCCCAATCGCTTGGGGGAAGAACCAGAAGGCCGCTGCCAAGGCGGCATTCGAGGCTTGCACAGCTGTCTCCAAGACCTGCAGCAGCAATCCTGCCACCACAAACAATTCAAAGGCCGTCTTTGCCGAAGTCTGTTGCCTGTATCCCAAGATGGGATGCGTGGCGGCCGCGGCCAAGACAGCCGAGGACGCCTCCAAGGCAGGTTTGTCCGTAATCAAGAAGGCTGGCTATTCGGGGTGCACGATGATGCGAAGCGTCGGCGTCAAAACAGCTGTGTCAAAGTGATGGCGGCAATGTCGGGTTCCAGGTGACCCGAGCGCAAATGTTCCCACCATCTTCGCGCTGACCTTGCCGATCGTTGTCGGTGCCGCGGGTTTCGGTGTGGAGACCAGCCTGAAACTGCAGGCGACGTCCGATGCCAGGGTCGATGCCGGCGCGTTCGAACAGATATCGGGTTCCGACAAGCCGACGATCATCGCGGCCGCGACCCAGGCAGAACTTTCCTCGGTCCGTTTGCAGCAGAAACGGCCGTTTCCGCAGTGACGACACATTTGCCCGCCACAAATCGGGCAACGCAACTTTTGATGACGAACTGCGTTGCTTGGGCGGCGCCAGTTCGGGAGATGTCTGATGGACAGATTGCAATTCGAGGTGCCGGTGCGCATTGCGCAAGGCCCCGGCTTGCCCGTCGAGGAGATTTACAGCGTCGAGCAGGCGCTGGATTTTCTCCAGGACTGGCCGGCGCGCCGGCAGGGGCCGGTGTATCAAAAAGCCTTCAATGCTTGCTTTGGCGCCACGGTTGACGTGGTCAAGACCGAGGATGCCTGTCGGGCGTTCATGGCGTTCTGCCGTGTCACCGGGCTGATGGCCAGCGACATGATGGCGCCGCGGAAGCGTGGCGGCGAGGCGAGGGGGCTGCAGGCCTGACGACTGCTTCGCCTGTCCAATCGACCAACTCGGCCTTTCAACCAACTTTGCTTGAACGCGTGATGATCTCATGTGCTGATCATTGTGTGTGTGTCCTTCCGTGACGACGCATCGACGGCGGCGTTAAGCTTCCGTTTCCACATCAGAGGCTACGCCATTGCTTGTTCGGCAATGGTTGATTCGTTGCGTCAGTCTCATGGTTCGGAAGATGTCCCCAGCAAAAGTTCGTGCATTCCCAATCGACCGTCAGCTATTCCTCGTCAGAGAAGTTGCAGCCAAGCTCGACCATCTGCATGGCGAATCTGCAGCCTCGTTCTGGAGGGCTAAAGCAGCCGAGTTGCTTGACCTCGTTGTCGGGTCAGGCAGAGACAGGGCAACAGCCAGTGATGAAGTACGCAGGTTTTTCCTGGCCGTACAAAGAGAGCTTGCAGCTGGACTGGCGGCTGAGGCGGCTCCAGTTCTTTCCGCCTGAAAGTGCCGGCAACGGCCTATGCCGAACCGACGGGCGAGACAAATCCGTTCGATGCCTTGACCAAGGCCCCTAACGAGCAACGCTGGAATTACTGGGCGACGGAGGACGGCAATTCGGGCGTGGCTTCCGGCGATCCTGTGGTTGGCAGCGCGGCCCTTCGCTACAAGTCCGGCAACTTGGCCGTCCGCTTGGCAGCGGCAGAAGACGCTGTCACCGTCAACGCTGGCGTCAAGCTGAACCGGAACTCCAGCACCTCGGTGTACGCTACTTTTGATGGCAGGTTCGCTGACAAGGTGCAGACCTACGGCAATATCGGGTTCAGGTGAACTGATAGCGCCAGGGAACTGATCCGCGAAGCGGGACATTGAAGAGGCGGGGCCTTTGATGAACCAGCCCCGCCTCAAATTGTTTGGGCTTATGCGCCCTGCAGACGGGCTATGTCGTCAGGAGTGGCAGGGCGCTCGATGATGGTGCGGCCGGTTGCATCCTTCATCTCGAACTGGCCGTTCTCGACCTCCTCCTTGGTTCCGTCGGGATGAGTGACCTCGATCTTGCTGCCGTCCACTTCGACCTTGTTGCCGGTCGTCGGATTCACATGCTCATGGCCGTCATCGTCGCCATGATCGTCGGCACCATGGTCGTCACCGGCGCCATCGTCAGGCCCGCCCGAGCCGGAATTGCCGCCGTCATCTCCTCCGCCATCGGAGCCGGAATTGCCGCCTGAACCGGAGCTGCCGCCGGAGCCGGAACTACCGCCTGAGTCGCCGCCATGGCCCTCTCCGCCACCGCCCCCACCACCTTCGCCCTTCGCGTAGGCTGCGGCGGGGCCGATCTTGGCCACGGCGTGCAGGTTTAGTTGATAGGGGGCTGCTGTCAGAGCCAACGCTGTCGAGGCACGCAATGCGAAGAAGATGAATCGGCTCGAAGTCAATTTAGGCATGATGGTCCTCCTTGCTAACCTGGAGGCAACGTGGCCAGTCGCTCGATTATTCCTGAACTGGCCGGAGAGAAGGCAAACCAGGACCAATGGAGGCGATGCATAAGACTTATGGCCCGGATATCTCGGCCCAACGTCCTGCCTGACCTTCGCTAGCGACTGCTAGTGACGGAACATCCTGTCCAACGAGACTGACAACTTCACTGCTTCGATACATCAAAGTTAAATGCGGACAACTTGCATCGTTGCTAACAAGGTGCGGCGGGGGGGGCTGCTCGGGAGGAGCGCCCATGGATATACGAGATCTCGTTGCGAAGATGTCAGCCAAGGTGCTGAAGCGCCGTGCGGATACCCTGTCGGTATCCATTAAACCGATCCGCGCATCGTTGGCGGACATTCCACGTGGGTCGCGACAGAGGCCGGTGCATCGCCCGTCGCCTCCGGTTCGTCCGGCCAGCAACATGTAGCTCCAAGGCTTCGTGGGCGGAAAGGTTGCCACACATTGCTATGGGGCCGGAGTCCGGCTGCCGCGAGATTTGTTCATCGTGATTTCGCGTGCGCGAGTCAGGGGCCGGCTGTTTGAAGCCAATTCAAAAATGAAATGAACTTTTTAGCCGTTCCTTCATATATGCGTGGTTTCTAATTTAAGTTATGGCTTTCAATTGCTTCACCCGAATTCGGCTGATGGCGACCGGTATACGCCGGAGCGCAAGCGCGAATGTTGCCACCATCTTCGCTCTCAGCCTGCCGATCGTTGTCGGCGCCGCCGGCTTCGGTGTGGAGACCTCCTACTGGTACTACAACAGCCTGAAACTGCAGGCGACGGCCGATGCCGCGGCCTATGCCGGCGCGCTGGAGAAAATCTCGGGTTCCGACACGCCGACGATCGTCGCGGCCGCGACCCAGTCGGCGGCAACGAACGGGCTTGGCTCGGGCACGATCGTCGTCAACACGCCGCCGGCGTCTGGACCGAACACGGCGAAGAAGGCGGTCGAGGTCATCGTCGGCCAAAAGCTCGACCGGATTTTCACCTCGATCTTCACGCAAGGCCAGGTTCCCGAGCAGGCGAGGGCGGTGGCCCTTATCACCGATGCCTCGAAAGCCTGCGTGCTCGCTCTGGATCCGTCCGCCTCGCAGGCAGCCCTGTTTTCGGGCAACACCAGCGTTAAGCTCATCGGCTGCTCGGTCATGGCCAATTCGATCGCCTCGGATGCCATCAAGCTTCAGGGCTCGGCGAGCCTCCAGACCGATTGCCTGATATCAGGGGGCGGTGTTTCTCTGAGCAATCCCGTCACGACCGTTTGCGCGGCCCCGATCACGCAGGCGCTGCCTGCCGCTGATCCATTTGCAGACGTTCCGGCACCGGCGGCCTCGAACCCCTGCCAGAACGCCAACAAGTCGCCGCTGAAACCCGGCACCTACTGCAATGGGCTCAGCCTTAGCGGCACAGTCACAATGCAGCCTGGCGTCTATGTCATCCAGAGCGGCGATTTCAAAGTGAATGCGAACGCCAACGTCACTGGTGACGGCGTCACCATTTACCTCGCCGGCGCCTCGCGGGTCTCGATGAACGGCAATGCAACCGTTACTCTGAGCGCGCCGACGTCCGGCACCTATTCCGGTGTGCTGATGTATGGCGACAGAACCAGCACCGGCGGACAGAGCACCTTCAACGGCACGGCGGATTCGCTGCTGACGGGCGCGCTTTATTTCCCCAAGCAGCAGGTCAATTATCTCGGCAATTTCTCCGGCAAGAACGGGTGCACCCAGGTCGTTGCCAACACGATCCAATGGTCAGGGAATTCAACCATCGACCAGGATTGCACGAGCCTCGGAATGCGTGACATTCCGGCTACGCAGTCCGTGGCACTGGTCGAGTAGCCCGCGGTGGCGCGCCGATCAAAATCGATCCTTGGCAACGGTTCGGGCGTTGCCGCGGTCGAGTTCGCGTTGGTCTTGCCTTTCCTGTGTCTGGCGCTGCTCGGCATCGTCGACGGCTGGTCCTATATGACGAATTCGCTGTCGATGCGCGCCGGGGTGAAGACCGCCGCGAACCTGGTCATGGAAGGATCGACCAGCGATACGGCGACCCAGGCCGTTGCCATGTCGAGCTGGGAGAAGCGGCCGGCGGACGGCCAGGTCACGCTAAGCCGGATCTACATGTGCGGGACGACCGTGGTCGATGCTTCCACCTTGTGCAGTGGGCCAAAGGTGCCATCGGTCTTTGTACAGATCCAGGCATCGGCCACCTGGACGCCGCCCTTCACCTTCGGCGTCTTTTCTGCCCCCAGCATCATCGGCCATCTGGAGGTGATCCGTGTCCGCTAAGTCTGGGGCAAGCGCCTTCAGGCGGGATCGGTCGGGTGGGGCTGGGTTGGAGTTCGCCCTGATTGCGCCGTTCCTCATCATACTGCTGTTCGGGATCTTCGCCTTGGGTTGGTCGATGCATTCCGTGTCCAGCGTTCGCTATACGCTGGAGACGTCATCCCGCTCGCTGCAGCTTCAGAACACGCTGACCCAGGCCGACATCCAATCAATCGCCACGCAGAAATTGCAGGCCCTGGGTTTGAAGGATGTGAACGTGACGATCGCCATCGATCCGGCGAGTGGCGGCTTCCGGATGGCACATCTGACCGCCACCTATGCCTTCGTCGTCGACTTCCCTTACCTCAGCGCCTTCCCGATCAACTACGCCACCACCGTTACCGTGCCGCTGGTCGGCAGTTAGGCTCGCGGGCCGCTCAGGATGTCCGCTATTCCAGACCCTTGGCTATGTGCGTATCGCCGGAAAAGCCGAGCGACACGTCCACCGCTTTCTGCAATTCGTCGGGATTGGCGGTGTCCGGGTCCAGCCCGAGATAGACCGGTGCCTAGCCCAGCACCTGCTCGGCGTCGTCGAGCATGGTGATGCCGCACGGCGCGAATCTGGCTGTTATCTCAGGGTCGAAAAGTATACGCAGCGAGTCGACCGGGGAATCGGACATGATCGCGCGGATCTTCTCGGCATTTGTAGCCGGACAGCAACTCTTGGTCGGCTCGCGTCTTTGCTCCAGGACGCGAGCCACTCCTCGTGGCGCAGGACGGGCTAACCGCGCGGTCTGTTTTTCCGTCCTGACGAACTTTGCGCCGGGTTTGTGGACAATCTCGCGGATCGTTGGTCTCTTAGCCAAAGGGATTTCTTTTTTCTCGCCAGCAACTCATCGTGATCACCGTCGTCAGCGGTCGCTCGGTCATGCATCACAGCAATGACGTAGTCGGCTCTGTTCGTTCGATAGTCGCCTTTTTGGACAGACATCGTTTCCTCCCAGTTCGCTGCCCCTCCTTTGCCCCGGCGGATTAACTGCCGATGCATCGCGCGAGTCTACCAATTGGGGATTGTGTGAAACGATACATTCAGCAGTCGTGCCGATCGCCTGACAGGATTGCGTCGTGCGCTGATCCTTCTCCATTGATCTTTTCAATCTCCGGGCCTGGCGTCTGGTCGGTCGCCGGAGCCCGCTTGCAATCCTGGCCCTTGCAGTCGAGGACGGGGTCTTCGGCCGGAGCCTGGCAATTTTGCCCCTCGCAATGGACTGGCGGCTGCGGAGGCGTCCCTTCGCCGTTTGGCGGAACAGGCTTATCTTCAGCGTGTACGGCCGATAGTCCTGCCAGGCCGACGATGGCCGTGCACGAAAGCGATGTTCGCAGCAGGTTCATTCCCGCCTCCACGGCTGAGAGCGTGAAGAACTTACACTTTCGAACCGGAGCCGACATACTGCCACCCGAAACTGGCGCTGATCTCTTCCTCGCCATGGATCAAATAGACCTTGGCTGGCTAAGGCAGACCGCCAGGACGCTTCGGGCAATACCGCTGACTCATATGGCCGGCGCGCTGCTTGCGCTCCTCACAGGGCCTGCAATCGCGGGGAGCGAGGCATGCTAGCCCGAAACCCAGTCACCGAGGTCGAGATCGAGGGCGTTGGCGTTTTATCGGCTTCCGAATCAATGGCAGGCACACTTGCGCGGCGAGCAGGACCTGCGGCACGCTTCGCTGCAGGATTTCCGGGAGGAGCCTGATAGCGCACGCTTACCATCAGATCGACAGTCTGTTGGGGTAGGTCGCGATCGCGCAACTAAGCCAAAATGAATAGGGCATCTCACTATTTCTGCAATCGACAGACGTAAAGGCTGAAGGTTCTGCAGTTCCCTGCAACACATTGGGTCTGTACGATCATCGCGCCATTCGCCTGCCGACCGCGCAAAAAAAAGGATGGACGTTTTCTTATGGAAGCAGCCGAATTGCGGGCGATTAGCGACACTCTCATCCGGATTGTGAGGCCCGAGATGACGCCCAAGCAATTGATCAAAGCGGCACGCAGGGTGCATCCACACGCCTCGAAGAAGAATATCGTTCGGGCCGCGTTCTTCTTGATCATTTCCCATGCGGATGAAGACCTCGGCAAATCGAGGAAATTGTGGTGGCAACGGCGATGAGAATCGGCAAAGGGCGCCAAGATCGGAACTCCCGACCCGCCGGCAGCGATACGGCGCGCCGAGCTAGACCAAAAGTGTAAGGCCCGTCACATTGCGGCAGCGGGCGGATTGGAACATTTTCCCCGGTGATGACGTTTCAGCGACATCAGGGGGGGCAATTGATGAACAAGCAACCGTGGAAGACTTCGGTCGAGATCGAGGAAGTCAAAGACAGGTATTATGTGCGGGTTATCGAGGACGGTGTGGTAAGCATCAAGGGCTTCAGTTCCAAGGAAGATGCCAAAGCCTTCGCCCAAGACGAACAGGCGCGGCTCGGGCTCGCACACTCCTGAAGACCATTTCCTAGAGGAGCGACTCACACGCAAGGGGGCCTCCCCGCAGAGGTGCTTGACGATTTGGCACTGGCGACAGGCGGGCGCCAGGACGCCTCGGCGGCTTCAGCGTGGCCGCCGACTTGACATGCTCATCAGCCAAATCCGGCGTGGCGCAAAGCGTCAGGCTCGGAGCACGTAGCCAACGAGGGCCCAGAACCCGGCTGCTATGAAGTAAATCCCGCCCTCCTGCCGATTGGATAGTGCTGGCCTTGCCCACCGATCTCAGGAATAGGATCATGTGCTGCGGCGAGCCCCATCAAAATGGAGATCGCCAATGGCCAGATCAAAACCTTCCCAGCAGTTATCGCAGACCGAGATCGAGCGCTTCCTGGTGGCAGCGGGAGCGCTGCACCTGAGCATCATCAAACCGTTCATATCGCCACACTGCGACCATTATCGGGCAACGCGTGTCCTGCACGTGGTGCTGTTGAAGGCCGTACGGGACGTCAGCGGAAGGAAGTCCAGTTTATCCAGTGGAACACCACAGGAGCGGTGCGGCCTCCTACGGCTGGGTAGCGCCATCGAGCCTGCCGACATTAAGCGGTTGTACGAACAAAGCCCCGGCGCAGGGTGAATCGCCGGGGCCTTGGCCATGTACGAGCTACATTCCATGTCCGCATATGATGGTGCGCTAATCTGCTTAACAAACGATAAGTTCAGCGTGCAACTTGAAGTTGGCCGGCAGCGCGATTCGACTGGAACGATGTTCGAACCACCCAAGCCCGGGCTTAGGGCAGCGGCCCAGCAGCTTGGTTGCTAGAGGGACTGGCAGCGGGAGGCCGCTGGGCCTGACCGGCAGGAGCCTTGAGGACGGGCGCGCGTCCGGCTAGCTAATGTATACGCCTTTGCTGATACACTCAGGATTTATCAATATGAACGAATGGGAGCAGCAAAAGGTGATCACAAGCCGGCCATAACCTACATCGTGAGCGTGTTCGACAAGCCCCGCACTGGCGCGAATTACTTCCGCCAAGGGAATTTGAGAATCTTAGCCTCGGCCACCGGCTCCAAGGGATCGTGTCCCGGCTCCTCGCATCCCAATGGATGAAAGGCGGGACTCTAAAAGCTGCGAGCGATCCCGCCTTTGTCCTGATCGACAAAGGTAAGAAACTCCCGCTCGAGATCGGTGATAGAGACTGAATCGCCGTCTATTTGTTGCCAGTTCTCATGTTTGCAGAAAGCGGAACCACCGCTGGAAATCGATGGCTTTGTAGAACTCTGAATGCTGGATTTTGATATTGTCAAAATGGAGCTTCGCTTGGTCGAGAGACGTCTGGCCGCCGTTGTCCCGAAGGCGTTTTAACCCTTCCACCTGGCTGCCCATTCCTGCAAAAACCAGTGCCCATTCCTGCAGTCTCACTAGTGCCCATATGGGCATGATCTCTTATATCTCGGGAGGGTTTGCCCGATGACAGCCCAGGTAACCCCGTTCCCGACGCCTTCCGTAAGGGCCGCATTCGCCACGTCGCTTCGATCCTCCGGCGCAAGCGTGGCCTTGATGCTGATCGGTATCGGCGGCAACAAGTCATGGTCACGCGTCGCCAGATGATGCGGCCGGCAGTGACTGCGATGTGATCGACCGCGAACTGCGCGCCTTCGCCGATGCTGTGTTCTGCTGCGTGCCCATGGGCGGCCACCGCGGAGGCAGCGCCGCATCACCGCCTATCGCTCCGCCGCCGTCTGCATCGAGCAATCGCTGGCCTGCTTGGCAGAGGCAGTCGAACGCATGCCGGAAGATCGCTTCCTCGCCGAGCACCAGGCCGCGCACGATGCGCCGCGCTCGGCCGCAGTCGACATGGTGGCCACGGTCCCAGGGCGCGAGTGGTGGCGCCGGTGGCCCGAGGGTCGCGACGAATGAGACGCCGGCCTTGCTCAACCCCCGCGATTGGTGGGGCGGTCGATCTTTGCCACGCTGCCAACGGCCTCGACCAGACACCGCATCCTGGCGCGCCGCGCGATATTTGCGGCCAGCATTTCTTCCGAACGGGCAAGTGCGAGTTCGGCCCGTCTGTGTCGCTGCTCGGCGCTATCGGCCGCCGTCCCGTGGCCGTGGGGGTCCATAGTGTCCATGCGTTTCCAACTCACCGCGGGCGATATCGTTCCCTGATGTCGGGCTCTTCCTCCGCGCGAGAGGGGCTTGACCGGTGTCCTTCACCGCCATCCTCGCCGACGAGAGCGCCGGGCTGGTGCTGGCCGACTTATCCCCGATCGACCAGGCAGCCCTGGCAGGCGTTCCGGCCTCGTCGCTGCTCGCCTTTGCGGCTGCGATATCGTCGGCGCACCATCAGCGTGCCGCGCTCGTCGCCCGCGATTGCTGCCTCATCGCCCTTGCCGAGGACTTCCATTTCTCCGCTGCGCAGATCGCCCGCGAGATGAGCCGATATGCTGGCAACGGGTGGAAGCGCGACTTGGCCGCCGATGCATGCCCGGGCGCAGGGCAAGCCGGCGGCTATGAAGTGCGCGTCGATACGCTGAAGGCCTGGTCGCTGCCGATCAGCATGAAGAAGGCCGACACCATCCCTGCCGTGCTTGATCGCGTTGCCGGGCTGCGCGCCGATCTGGTCGACGTCGAGACACGTCCCTGGCCTGTCGATATGCCAAGCGGCGTGCTGTCGCCGAGATCGAGTTCCTCGCCTCAAGGGGAGAGGTGAAGGTCAGCAACTCTGTCGACTACCGGAACCAACTCGGCTGGCCTCTCGCCTCTGCTGACGTGGTGCCGCGCGGATACGGCAAGCGAGATGCCGAGGCATGCCGGACCTCTATGACGAGCACACCGTCTCGCCGGACGTGGCGCTGACGGCGTGGTTGTTCAAGGCCACGATGATTGCGCGCATCTGTGCCGAGTTCGACGAGTTTGCCAAGAGGAACGCGCAATGTCTGAGGATGAGCGCGTTTCAATCTCTGATCGATGACAGAATGACGGTGACGGCTCACTGTCACAATTCCGCGTGCACCACGCCTATTGCGCGGCCGAACAACGCTTCCTGCGGGCCATTAGTCCGGCGCCCCCTCCATCGGCAGGATGGCGACGGTGGTGCGCATCGTTCGCCTTCGGAAGGCGCGACGCCACTTGTCGGTGAAGGCGTTGGCTGCGGCCCAGAAGGTCGCATCGGCGTTTCCGCCGCTCAGGTGTTGCAGGTGAAAGTCGATGACGTAGGCCGAATGGCCCATGATTTCAGCGTTCAGGCAGAGATCCGCGCCGTAGAGGTGAAAGCCGTCGAGGTCGCTGGAAAAGCCGATGCGCGGACCTTTGCGCACCACGATGAAGTTCTCATCCAAAGACATGACCCGAACCGGGAACGGCCCCCCCATCGCCGTGTCGCCGGTGTTCGGATCGGTGATCCGGATCGCAAGGGTGCCCGCATCGGTCCCGCCTGCGTTGCCGGCCAGCGCCCATTTCGGGTCTAGCGCTGTCAGCTCGGCCAGTCGGGCGTCGAGCTCAGCCCGGCCATCCTGCATGAGGCGGATGTCCTCATGGCAGAGGATGACGTATCGGCCTTGTGCCTGGTTGAGGACTTCGTTCAGCCCGTGGAAGGCGTCCCATTGATCGTCGCGCCGGTTGTCAACGACCAGGAACTCGCAGTCGTCCACGCCGAAGCCGTTGGCGACGAAGGTCTCAACCATTGCCTCGTATTGCTCGGTGTAGCGGGACAGCGTACCGATGGTGTAGGCTTTGCCCTCCGCTCGCAGGGATATATTGCTAAGTCGAACGTCTATCGTTTTCGTCATGCCCCTTCGCCTCCACGATGGCAAGTTTCCCGATTTCCATTCAGCCGAAATAGTGCGAGGGCTTTCCATCCTTCGAATAGACCCAGTTGCCGTCGACGTAAAACTCGCGGTCCATCGGAAACCACCTACCTCTGGAATCCTTCGCTCTGTCGGAAGCCCAGCGGGTACCCCCAGGGCTGGATAGCTAACACGCGGGTGTAACTTCGCCTAATAGCACCTTCAGCCGTTTCCAACGATGCCAACTGTCCCGGCCCGCGGCCGGCCTGCCGCATTGCGCCTCGCATGGTCTTCGCAAGGCGGGCGCTACTCGCCTCGCCAATGCCGGGGCGACCGAATCGGAGATCATGGCTTACCTTGGGCACCGCACGCCGGATGAGGCCAGAACCTACGTCAAGAAATTCAACCGCAAGCTGCTCGGCGACACCGGCATGGAGAAGGTGGCGAGGGCGACAAGCGAACAGGGTTTGTCGAACCGGGTTGAAAGGTTGGACATTCATCGCCGCAAGGCATTGAATGAAAAGGGCAGTTAAATGAAGGTGGTACGCCCAAGGGGAATCGAACCCCTGTTACCGCCGTGAAAGGGCGGTGTCCTAACCGCTAGACGATGGGCGCGCTCAGACGAAGCGGCTTATACTGACGTTGTGCGCAACCGGCAACCCGTCAGTTGCCGCCTTGGACAACTTTTTTCCGGTGTTTGGAAACATGGGTGTTTCGTCGCGGCTGCACGGCTGGTCATTAGCTGAGACACCCCATCGCTTCGTCATTCTAGGGCGGAGCAAGGAGCGAAGCGACGCGGCGCAGACCCTGGAATCCATGCTGCGACTTTTGAGACGCCGCAGCGGTGCAGAATTCGGTTCCGCAGCGCTCTTTGGCCAGGGCGCGGCATGGATCCTCGGGTCTTCGCGACGGAGCTTCGCTCCTGCTCCGCCCGTGGATGACGAAGTGGGGGGACGCTTCGGTCAATCTCGAATGTTCGGGAGGCTGGAACAATGCTGGCGGAACGATCTTGGCCGCTAACACGCCCAGTCTAGGCGCGTGAATGCCGTTAGCCGTCGTCACCACCGCCGCTGCGCCGGCGGCAGCGCCAGTTCCAGTCGCGCTCGGGGCCGACGTCGACGTGGACCGATTCGGTGTGGCAGTAGGTGCCGACGCCGCCGCGGCCGGGCATGGTCCTGATGTAGTTCGCCAACTCCCATTTGGAGACGCCGGGCACCTGGATGTCGGCGGCGGCGCAGTACATGTGCAGCGAATTCTTGGCGCCGTTGGCGCGGCGGTTGCGGGCCGGGTCGCGGTAGCCTGACGTCACTACCATCTTGCGGCCGTAATGGCCTTCGATCGTCTTCAGCACGCGCACCAGCGACGGCTTCAGGCAGGCGACATCGACGGTCTCGTTCTGTTTGAGCAGCCCGTTGGGCGCGAGCCGCGCCATGCCGGCGGCGGACGCGACCTGATAGGAGCCGCCGATTGGGCCCTCGTCCTCATTGAGGTCGACGTCGCTTTCGTCGTCGAGGCCGGATTTGCGCTTGATCTCGAACAGGGCGGTCTGGCGCACGCCGGGCAAGGCGTCGCCGCCCGTAATGTGACCGGCTTCGTCACCGGTCGAGGCCAATTGTATCGGCTTTGCCGTGGAGTCGGCCGAGGCCAGCGTGATGATCGGCTTTGCCGCCGCTGCCGGCTTGGCTTGCGCGGCCGGCTGTTCGCCCGACCTAGTGGTGACCAGGGGCGCTGGCGTTGCCGAAGCGGGCGTGGCGCCAAACATCGAGGCCAGGAAGCCTTTTTTCTTCGGCGCGTCCGCTTGCGGCGCCTCGCCAGCGGTCACATAGACCGGATTGTTCATCACCGGCGCCGCCGCGGGCTTCGGCGTCGTCACGGCGGCATCGGCGGCGGCGATCTTCTGGGCGACCGCGTCGGTCTGCTGTGCCGTCTGGGCCGGCTGCTGCAAGGCCTGCGGCGTCTGTCCCGCGATCGTCTCAACGCCGGCTGGCGTTGTCAGTGGAAAAGCGGCTTGCGGCTTGGCCACAGGTACGTAAGCGACCTTTTCGGGCAACGCCGTGTCGCCTTCGCTCATCACGGTCGTTTGCGTAGTCGTCGTCGTCGATGTCGAATCGGCGGTGGCGATCGGCTTGCCGGTGGCGGCCGCATTGATGTTCGAGGCGGAGGCATTGTAGCCGGGCATGCCGACCGACATTGTCGGGTCGCCGGCCGAGGTGCAGGAGGCCAAGAGCAAAGAGCAGAGCGCTGCCACGATGGCGCGGCGTTCTCCCTTTGCGAGGCTCCATCCTGCTGATTTCAAAGTCAAATTCCCCCTCGATGTCCGGTCGGTATGTCCTTGCCGCAGCCTAAGATGTCTGCGTCGAGGTGACCTTTGTCTCCGATCCGGAAACGAGACCTGTGTCAAATCAGCAAGCCTGGAAGTATTTTTACAGTGATTGCCGAATTACGGCTGCTTGATGGTTGACGACACCATTTCGCCCGCTTTTGACAAGCCGTCAACTCACCAGACATTACAGTCCGTTACACACGCACCTTGACATAGCTGCCGGGAGCATCACCCAAGGTTTTCATATGCTTGCCGGGTTTGCGGGCCGGCACGCGGGTGTTGTCCTTGTCCTCGATCCAGCTTTGCCAGTGCGGCCACCACGAGCCCGGATGGTCGGTTGCACTGGCTATCCACTGGTTGAAATCGCCTGTTGGCGTGCCGCCGGTCCAGTACTGGTATTTGTTGGATGCAGGCGGATTGACGACGCCGGCGATATGGCCGGATCCCGCCATGACATAGTCGACCTTGCCGCCGAAATATTTCGAACCGAGGAAGACGGACAGCGCCGGCGCGATGTGATCCTCCTTCGACGCGAGGTTGTAGACCGGGATGGTGATGTCGCCCAGCGAGACCGTGTGGCCGGCGAGTTCCATCGTGCCCTGCGAAAGCGTGTTGTCGAGGTAGCAGTTGCGCAGGTAGAAAGAATGGTTGGCCGCAGCCATGCGGGTCGAATCGGCGTTCCAGTAGAGCAGGTCGAAGGGCAGGGGATCCTTGCCGCGCATGTAGTTGTTGATGACATAGGGCCAGATCAGGTCGCCGGAACGCAGCATATTGAAGGCGGTCGCCATCTTGGTGCCGTCGAGATAGCCCTTCTCGTTCATCGACTTTTCCACCGCCGCGACCTGGTCCTCGTCGACGAAGACTTTCAGGTCGCCGGCATAGGTGAAGTCGACTTGCGTGGTGAAGAAGGTCGCCGACTTGATGCGGTCGTCGCCCTCCTGCGCCATCAGCGCCAGTGCCGCCGCCAAGAGCGTGCCGCCGACGCAATAACCAATCGCGTTGACGTCGCGTTCACCGGTGGCCCTCTCGATCGTGTCGAGGCCGTATTGCAGGCCCTCGCGGATATAGGCCTCCCAACCCTTGGCGCCGTGGCGCTCGTCGGGATTGATCCAGGAGATGACGAAGACGGTGTGGCCTTGCTCGATCGCCCAGCGGATAAAGGATTTCTGCGGGTTGAGGTCGAGTATATAGAACTTGTTGATCCAGGGCGGGCAGATCAGCAGCGGGCGCTTAAGCACTGTTTCCGTTGCGGGATCATACTGGATGATCTCGGCGACATCGCTGCGGCCGACCACCTTGCCGGGCGTGGTGGCGATGTTCCTGCCGATCTCGAAGGGCGAATAGTCCGCCTGGCGCATTTTCAAGTCGCCCTTGCCGGCGGCGATGTCCTCGGCCAGCATCTTCATGCCGCGCACCAGGTTCTCGCCGTTCGAAGCGACGGTTTCGCGGAACAGTTCCGGGTTGGTCAGGATGAAATTCGACGGCGAGATGGCGTTGGACACCTGCTTGACGTAGAAGCTCGCCTTGTGGCGGGTGTGCTCGTCCAGACCTTCGGCGTGATCGACCAGTTCGGACGCCCAGCGCGAGGTGACGAGATAGGCCTGCTTGAGGAAATCGAAGAAGGCGTTGCGGCCCCATTCCGGATCCTGGAAGCGCTTGTCGCCGCGCTCCGGCTTGACCGCATCGTCGGGGCCTTCGGCGCTGGGACTGACGCGCTGGATGGCGTTCGCCCACACGGTCATATAGCCGGCGAACAGCCGCGTCTGCGCTTCGAGTGCGCGCTGCGGATCGGCAAGCCAGTATTCGCTGAGCTTGGAGAAGGTCTTGACCATGTCGACGACCGGCTCGGCGACGTGGTCGCGCACTTCGCCGCGTTCGCGCGGTTCGGCCCAGGCGGACGCCGCCTTGCCGGCCTGCTCGACCATGCGCGCCATATTCAAGGCAAAGCGCTCCGGGTCCTTAACCAGATATTGCTCGACGGTCGAAGGCTCGTCATCTTCCGTTTTGCCCGAATCGGGTGTTTTGGACATGGTTCGCGGGGTTCCTCCCGAAGCGTTTTCTTGACATAGTAACATGGGACATCCGACAGGGTCCAATCTGGCTCTACCTCGGCTGCCAAGGAAACAATATGACGATTAATATTGGCGAGACTGTTTTTTTTGGTGCCGCACGCTTTTTCCGCATCGGCGCGGCGATCGTCCTGTTGGGGATCGCCGGGTGTTCGAGCACGAACAGCAGCGGTCCGGTGCCGATGGCCGATAATGCAGGCCCCAAGGATACCGGCACATTCCCGAACCTCAACATCCCGCCACAGGTGGCGAACAAACAGCTCACCCCGGACGAGAGCAAGGCCAAGCTCGCCGAACTTAAGGCAGCAAAGAACGCACAGGGCGCCAAAGGTGGTGGCGGCGCTGCCAGCAATCAGGCGGCATTGACGGACCTCGCCAAGAAGCATGGCCCGCAGACGCTGACGCAGATCGAAGGCAAATGCGACCCCACCCTCGACCCTACCTGCAAATGAGTATATAGCGCGCGCCCAACACTCCTTTTGCTGTCTGGAACTGCCATGGAAGAGTTTCACAAGGTTCGCCGGCTTCCGCCTTACGTGTTCGAACAGGTCAACCGGCTCAAGGCCAGCGCCCGTTCGCGCGGCGCCGATATCATCGACCTCGGCATGGGCAATCCGGATCTGCCGACGCCCAAGGCCATCGTCGACAAATTGTGCGAAGTGGTGCGCGATCCGCGCACGCATCGCTATTCCTCCTCGCGCGGCATTCCGGGGCTGCGCCGCGCCCAGGCCGCTTACTACGCCCGCCGCTTCGGCGTGAAGCTCAACCCCGACACGCAGGTGGTGGCCACGCTTGGCTCGAAGGAAGGCTTCGCCAACATGGCGCAGGCGATCACCGCGCCCGGCGACGTCATCCTGTGCCCGAACCCGACCTATCCGATCCACGCCTTCGGCTTCATCATGTCGGGCGGCGTCATTCGCTCGTTGCAGGTCGAGCCTGATGATGGTTTCATCCCAGCGCTTGAGCGCGGTGTTCGTCACTCGATCCCGAAGCCGCTGGCGCTGATCCTGAACTATCCGTCGAACCCGACGGCGCTGGTCGCTTCGCTCGATTTCTACAAGGACGTGGTAGCGTTCGCGAAGAAGAACGACATCATCATCCTGTCCGATCTTGCCTATTCCGAAATCTATTTCGACGGCAATCCGCCGCCTTCGGTGCTGCAGGTCCCGGGCGCCATCGATGTCTGCGTCGAGTTCACCTCGATGTCGAAGACCTTCTCCATGCCCGGCTGGCGCATGGGCTTTGCGGTCGGCAATGAGCGGCTGATCTCGGCGCTGACCCGGGTGAAATCCTATCTCGACTATGGCGCCTTCACGCCGATCCAGGTGGCGGCGGCCCATGCGCTCAATGGCGACGGCGCCGATATCGCCGAGGTGCGCGACATCTACCACAAGCGGCGCGACGTGATGGTCGATGCCTTCGGCCGTGCCGGCTGGAACATTCCGGCCCCGGCGGCCTCGATGTTCGCCTGGGCGCCGATCCCCGAGCCGTTCAAGCATCTCGGCTCGCTCGAATTCTCCAAGCTGCTCATCGAGCACGCCGACGTGGCGGTGGCGCCCGGTGTCGGCTTCGGCGAACATGGCGATGATTTCGTGCGCGTGGCGCTGGTGGAGAATGAGCACCGGATCCGCCAGGCGGCGCGCAACATCAAGCGCTTCCTGTCGACCAGCGCCAAGCAGCCCAACAATGTGGTGCCGCTGTCCGCTCACCGATAAGCAAAATTCGATCTGATTTGAGGGACGTCGCCTTCCATGGCTGAAGCATTGCGTGTTGGAATTGCCGGTCTTGGCACGGTCGGTGCGTCGGTGGCGCGCGTGCTGCGCGACAAGGCGGCCGAGCTGACCCGGCAATGCGGGCGCGACATTGTCGTGTCAGCGGTTTCGGCGCGCGACCCGAAGCGCGACCGTGGCGTCGATGTCAGTTCGGCAAAATGGTTCGACGATCCGGTCAAGCTGGCGCAGAGCGCCGATATCGACGTGTTCATCGAACTGATCGGCGGCGACGAAGGGCCGGCGCGCCTGTCGGTGAAGGCGGCACTCGAAGCCGGCCGCCATGTCGTCACCGCCAACAAGGCGCTGCTCGCCAAGCATGGCGTGGCGCTGGCCGAGATCGCCGAGAAGAAGGGTGTGCTGCTCAACTACGAGGCGGCGGTGGCGGGCGGCATTCCCGTCATCAAGACGATGCGCGAGGCGATGGCCGGCAACTCGGTCACCCGCGTGTTCGGTATTCTGAACGGCACCTGCAACTACATCCTGACCCGCATGGAGGCCGAGGGCATCTCGTTCGATGCCTGCCTGAAGGATGCGCAACGGCTGGGTTATGCCGAGGCCGACCCGACCTTCGACATCGAGGGCCATGACACGGCGCACAAGCTGTCGATCCTGACCAGCCTTGCCTTCGGCACCAAGATCGCCGCCAACGACATCTACATGGAAGGTATTTCCAACATCACCCAGGCCGACATCCGCGCGGCCGGCGATTTAGGCTACCGGATCAAGCTGCTCGGTGTCGCCCAACGCACCGAAAGCGGCATCGAGCAGCGCGTGCATCCGACCATGGTGCCGACGGCCTCCGTCATCGCGCAGGTGCATGGCGTCACCAATGCGGTGGCGATCGAGACCGACATTCTCGGCGAGTTGCTGCTCTCCGGCCCCGGCGCCGGCGGCAACGCCACCGCCTCGGCTGTCATCGGCGACGTCGCCGACATCGCCAAGAGCCGGCCAGGCTTCCAGCATGGTCCGGTGTTCGGCCGGCCGGCGAAGGAATTGCGGCCGTACAAGAAGGCGCAGATGCGCAGCCATGCCGGCGGCTACTTCATCCGGCTGACCGTGCACGATCGCATCGGCGTCTTCGCCGCGATCGCCAAGCGCATGGCCGATAACGATATTTCGCTGGAATCGATCGTCCAGCACGCGATCAGCGGCGAGGCGGCGGCGCAGAAGACAGTGATCCTGGTGACGCACGAGACCACCGAGGCCGCCGTGCGCAAGGCCGTGGACGGCATCACCAAGGACGGTCACCTGACCGACAAACCGCAGGTCATCCGCATCGAGCGGGCAGGGTAGCTCCGTCCCGGGGGGAAGAATCCCCTCCGGCCTCGCGGTCGATCCGATTGGCTACCAGCCGCGAATAGACCGGAACGAAATCGTTGCGGCGTCGTTCTCTTGGTCAGCAACCAAGGGAGCCACTTCATGGCCGATAACAACAAATCCGACACCCCTCACATCGACGACATCCAGAAAACGCTGGAAAAACAGATCGCTGAACTGCGCAAGGAGATCACCAAGATCAACAAGAGCATTTCGGCACGGGGCGCGGAAATGCTCGATGACGCCAGCGAGCAGGCTTCGGATTTCTACGAGACGGCGTCGGCGCGTGCATCGCGGACGGCACAACAGCTGCGCAGCCAGGCTCAGGCGGTTTCGGAAGTCGCCCGCGACAATCCGGGCACGACGACCGCCGTGGTCGGCGTCATCGGCCTGCTCGGCTTCCTGGCTGGAATTGCCGTCGGCCAGTCGTTGAACAACGACACATCGCGCCGCTGGTATTGAGCGCGCCGGCATTGAGCCGGCGTTGCCGGCTCCCGTTTCAAGAAATCATTTCCAGGAGGGCACCGTGGCTTCATCCATGCTGATCGGCATTCTGATCACATTTCTCGTCATCATTCTCGTTCTCTATCTCGTCCAGCGGCTGCCGCTCGACGCCAAGATGCGGCAGATCGTGCAGGTTATCGTCATCATCATCGGCATCATTTCGCTGCTCAAATACCTCGCGGTTTTCTAGGTCGCGAGACCCACAATTTGGACGTCTTCTGAGTGGCCCGGTCGTTTCCGACCGGGCCACAATCTTGTTGGGAATGCGCTTCAATCGATTGATATTGCTGACCTTTCGATAAAATATTCGGCAGGTCTTGCCGTTGTCATGCTCGTTTGACAAAACAGGCGCGCCTCCGGCGGGAGGCGACGTGCGAACGAGGATTTCCCGAAAATGAATGTGGCCCAGAACATTGTCGCCGGTCTTGACCGGATACTCACCATGGAACTGGTGCGCGTCACCGAAAGGGCCGCCGTCGCGGCCGCCAGGCTGCGCGGGCGCGGCGACGAGAAGGCGGCCGACCAGGTCGCTGTCGACGCCATGCGCCAGGAGCTCAACCGCCTTGCCATCAAGGGCACCGTAGTGATCGGCGAAGGCGAGCGCGACGAGGCGCCGATGCTCTATATCGGTGAGGAGGTCGGCACCGGCAAAGGACCCGCCGTCGATATCGCGCTCGATCCGCTCGAGGGCACGACGATCTGCGCCAAGAACCTGCCCAACGCGCTTGCCGTCATCGCCATCGCCGAGAAGGGCAGCCTGTTGTTCGCGCCCGACGTCTACATGGACAAGATCGCCATTGGTCCGGGCTGTGCAGAAGGCGTCATCGACATCGATGCCTCGCCGGCCGAAAACATCGCCAGCCTGGCGCGGGCCAAGGGCGTCGCGGTATCCGACATCACCACCTGCATCCTAGACCGGCCGCGCCATGCCAAGCTGATCGAGGCCGTGCGCGCCACGGGTGCCGCCATCCGGCTGATCGGCGATGGCGACGTTGCCGGTGTCATCCACACCACCGACCCGGAAGAAACCGGCATCGATATCTATCTCGGCACCGGTGGCGCGCCGGAAGGCGTGCTGGCGGCGGCCGCGCTGCGCTGCACCGGCGGCCAGATGCAGGGCCGGCTGATCCTCGACACGCCAGAAAAGGTCGCACGCGCGGCGAAGATGGGCATTTCCAATCCGAAGCGGATCTATCATGCGGAAGACATGGCGCGCGGCGACGTGCTGTTCGCCGCCACCGGCGTCACCGACGGCAACATGCTGGCCGGCGTCAAGTTCGGCCGCACCTACATCACAACGCACACGATCGTGCTGCGCTCGTCGTCACGCACCGTGCGCGAGATCAAGGCCCGGCACCAGGATCTGGATAAGTTCTAGACCTGCTTGCGAAGCCGCACCGCAGTTGCTAGCGCTTGGCTGCATCTGAACCCTGGCCGCGCAAGGATTGACGATGAATGCGTTCAATTGGCACGCGGATCCGATTTCGCGTGCCACGCCCATCACGAAATCCTATCGTAACACCCAGAATGCGCGCCGCTTTTTCACCCGCGAATGCGGCGATGCGTTCAGGTTCGATCGACTTTTCATGGCCTGGCTCAAGGACGGTCGGGAAAAGACGATGGGGGATGCAGCCGACGAATGGGTCCGGCGCCAGGCTGAAAAGCGGAAAGCGTAGTTCTTCTTGAATTTTCCCGCGATGCCACCCGCCGCGAACCGCTTGGCTTTGCCCGGCTTTAGGCCGTTGTTTGTGCCTGTCGTTGTTCCAAAAGCGATGCGCACTTTTGGGCGACATGCATTATCCTGCGGCCAACCATGAATTGGCAAAGCGCATGATGGGGGACAAGCGCCTCTTCCTCGATGTCAGGCAGTCGGTGACCGGTCTCTCCTGGGAGCATCGGCTGACCGAACGGCAGGACATGGTCGCGCTTGCCATCGCGCAGGGCCATGGCGTGCCCGACATCGTCGCGCGCGTGCTTGCCGGACGCGGCGTGACCGCCGATGAGACTGAGCGCTTCCTCGATCCGACGATCCGCGACCTGTTGCCGAATCCGGCCTCGCTGACCGACATGGACAAAGCCGCCACCCGCATCGCCGCGGCAGTGATGGCGAGGGAGAAGGTGGCGATCTTCGGCGACTACGATGTCGACGGCGCCGCCTCGTCGGCCTTGCTGAAGCGGTTCCTGACGCATTTCTCCATACCTTCGGAAATCTATATCCCGGACCGTATCTTCGAGGGCTACGGCCCCAATCCCGATGCCATGCGCGAACTCGTGTCGCGCGGCGCGACGCTGATCGTCACAGTCGATTGCGGCACCAACAGTGCCGTTTCCGTCGATGCGGCCAATGAAGCCGGCGCCGATGTCGTGGTGCTCGACCACCATCAGGTCGGCGGCGCCTTGCCGGCGGCAATTGCCGTCGTCAATCCAAACCGTGACGACGATCTCTCCGGGCAGGGGCATCTGTGTGCCGCCGGCGTCGTCTTCCTCACCCTGGTGCAGACCGCAAAAATCCTGCGTGGCCTGAGCGATGTCGCGCCGCCTGACCTGCTTTCGCTGCTTGATCTCGTTGCATTGGCCACCGTTTGCGACGTGGTGCCGCTCACCGGCGTCAACCGCGCCTTCGTCGTCAAAGGGCTGCAAGTGGCGCGCCAGCAGAAAAATGAAGGGCTGGCCGCATTGGCTCGGGTTTCGCGCATTGGCGAACCGGTCAGCACCTTCCATCTCGCCTATCTGATAGGTCCGCGCATCAATGCCGGCGGGCGTATTGGTGATGCCGCTCTCGGTAGCCGGCTGCTTGCGACGGACGATCCGGTCGAGGCGCGGACCATTGCCGAGACGCTCGACCGGCTGAACCAGGAACGGCAACAGATGGAGCAGGAGATGCTGGCCGCGGCGCGTGCCGAGGCCGATGCCGAGCTTGCCGGCGGCAACGGACCGGCGATCGTCGTCACCGCCAGCAACAACTGGCATCCCGGCATTGTCGGCCTGCTCGCCTCGAGGCTGAAGGATCATGCGCGCCGGCCGGCTTTTGCCATCGCCTTCAACGCTATGGGCATAGGTACCGGTTCGGGCCGTTCGGTGTCGGGATTCGATCTCGGCCGATTGGTGCGCGAAGCCGCCGATGCCGGGCTAATCGTCAAGGGCGGCGGCCATGGCATGGCGGCCGGCATCACCGTTGAGCGCGCCAAGCTCGGCGAACTCAGGGCATTCTTCGAGGAGCGGGCGGCCGCCGACGTGTTTCGGCTGCAGGACGAGGAAAGCCTGGCGATCGACGGCGCGCTTGCGGCCGAAGGCGCGACGCTCGGCCTGCTCGATGCGCTGGAAAAGGCCGGTCCCTTCGGCGCCGGCCACGTCGCACCGGTTTTCGTGCTGCCGCGCCATCGGTTGGCCGACGCCCGGCCCGTCGGCACCAACCACATCCGCTGCGAATTGCAGTCGGACAGCGGTGGCCGCATCCAGGCGATCGCCTTTCGCGCCGTCGACACGGTGCTTGGCGAATTCCTGTTCAAGAACCGGGGCAAGACCGTGCATGTCGCCGGCTCGCTGTCGGGTAATTACTGGAACGGCAACCGCACGGTGCAATTTCGCATCGTCGATGCGGCGCGGGCGTGAGGTTGGATCAGGCGAGAACGGTCTGCAGCCGGCTCAGTTCGCCGATCTGCGCCATCGTCGCCTGGTAGCCGAGCTGGATCGCCTCGTCGGCGCGATGGAACTCGGTGAGGCCGATATGGCTGAGCTTGGGCTGCAGCGACATGTCGGGCGGATCGCCGGCCAGCCTGGCGCGCGAGATGCGGTCCTGGATGATGTTAAAGGCTTCGACCATGACGCCGGTGATGCCAAGGCGCGTCTGATGCGACTGGTGATTTGGGTCGACGTGGCCGGCGCGCGGCGCGTCCTTTTCGACGACCAGTTCGCCGGCGCTGTGCTTGATCACGGCGGCGCGGCCGAACAGGTCGTAGTGGAGGTTGACCGCAACGACGAGCGGCTGCTCATAGGCGCGGCAGACCGATACCGGCACCGGATTGACCAGCGCGCCGTCTACCAGCACACGGCCGTTGCAGTTCACCGGCTCGAACACGCCAGGCAATGCATAGGATGCGCGCATCGCCGTGATCAGCGAGCCGCTCGACAGCCAGATCTCGTGGCCGGTGCGAATTTCGGATGTGACGGCGACGAACGGCTTGGCCAAATCCTCGAAACGAATACCGGCCATGTGCTCGCGCAGTCGTGCATCGAGCTTCATGCCGCCGAACAGGCCACTGCCACGCAGATTGAGATCGAGCAGGCCGAAGATGCGCCGCTTGGTGAGGCTGCGGGCGAATTCTTCCAGCTCATCCAGTTTGCCGGCGAGATAACAGCCGCCGACCAGCGCGCCGATCGAGGTGCCGGCGATCATCGAGACTTCGATGCCGGCTTCATCGAGCGCGCGCAGCACGCCGATATGCGCCCAGCCTCTGGCGCAGCCGCCGCCAAGGGCGAGCGAAATGCCTGTTTTCCTTGCCGGTGTTTGCTCGGACGCGCCACCGGACGAAGCGGGGCCGTTGGCCTCTCTCACGTCCGGTCTGTTACGCAATGACGCCCACTCGAGCATCACGATCTCCCTTGTCCCAAGGCTAATATACGGACGGGCCGTATCGAAATGATGAATCTGTGTGGTTGGTGTTAGGCAGAAGGTTCAAGACGATGGCTTCCGATACGTGGTTTCCGCATCGAACAGCGGCTTGCTGCCATCATCGGCAAGTGTCGCCTTGCCGTCAACCAGCCCCACCGTCCGATAAAAGCATGAACGCCGGCCGGTGTGACAGGTTGCGTCGTGGCCCAACACTTTAACGCGAAGCCACAATGCGTCCTGGTCGCAGTCGGTGCGCATCTCGACGACGTGCTGGAAATTGCCCGAGGTCTCGCCCTTTTTCCAAAGCGCATTGCGCGAGCGTGACCAGTAGTGGGCGATGCCCGTCTCCAGTGTCAGCGCCAGGGCCTGGGCATTCATATGCGCGACCATCAACAGTATGCCGTCTTCGGCATCGGTGACGACAACGGTGACAAGGCCTGCGGCGTCGAAGCGCGGTGACAACACCGCGCCTTCTTCCAGGGCCTTCTTGTCTGACGGAGCTTTGGGAAATTCCAGTGCCGACATCGCCGGTCTATTTTCCTGTTGACCGTGACGCCGGCGAGGGGCTTACGCCCCGCCGCCGCGCACCATGGTGACAAAACGAACCTGCTCTTCGGGCGTATCCTTGAACACGCCGGTGAAAGTCGAGGTGAGCGTGGTCGAGCCTTGCTTGCGGATGCCGCGCATGGCCATGCACATGTGCTCGGCCTCGATCATGACGGCGACGCCGCGAGGGTTGAGCACATCCTGGATGACGCCGGCGATCTGCGCGGTGAGCGCCTCCTGCGTCTGCAGGCGATGGGCGAAGATATCGACGACGCGGGCGATCTTCGACAGGCCGACGACCTTGCCATCCGGCAGATAGCCGACATGCGCCTTGCCGATGATCGGCACCATGTGGTGCTCGCAATGCGAATGGAATGTGATGTCCTTGACGATGACGAGATCGTCGTAGCCGGCGACCTCCTCGAAGGTGCGGCCGAGTTCCTCGGCCGGGCACATGTCGTAGCCGCCGAACATTTCGCGATAGGCCTTGGCGACGCGCTTGGGTGTGTCGATCAGCCCCTCGCGGACCGGATTGTCGCCTGTCCAGCGCAGCAATGTGCGCACGGCGGCCTCGACTTCAGCTTCGCTCGGCCGGTCGGTGACCGGCTTTTCCATGTAGGCGGACTGGGGCATGAGTTTCTTGATGACGGCATCCATAAAAGGCGTCTCCCGTAGTTCCTCTCCAAGGAGGAACGAGTTGAACGGACCACGACCTTTCGGTGTCGGAAACTCGCCCCGTTTCCAGCCCCGTAAGCGGCGTGAACTTCCCGGCCAGGACAGTGGCGCTCATCGCCTTGTCGTTACCGGACTGCCAGCATTATATAAGATCGTAGCGAGCGAAAGGAAGACGCAGCAGCGGCAATCGCTGTTCGCTTGGCGGCGACGGATTGGAAAAAAATGATCAACGATGTCTATAACGCGAAAATTCTCGGCTTTGCCGGAAACATCGCCCGCATCGGCCGGCTCGATCATCCCGACGCGACCGCGAAGGCGCATTCCAAGCTGTGCGGTTCGACCGTTACCGTCGACCTCAAGATGGAAGACGGCGTGGTCACGGACTTCGCCCATGACGTGAAGGCCTGCGCGCTTGGCCAGGCGTCGTCCTCGATCATGGCGCAGCATGTCGTCGGCGCCAGTGCCGAGGAATTGCGCACGGTGCGCGACACGATGCTAAAGATGCTGAAGGAAAATGGCGAGCCGCCTGAGGGGCGCTTCGCCGATCTGAAGTACCTGGAACCGGTGCGCGACTACAAGGCGCGCCATGCATCGACCATGCTGACCTTCGACGCCGTGGTCGACGCCATCGGCCAGATCGAGAAGAAGCGCGCCGAAGAAGCGGCTTAGGCGTGCTCCTCCAGCGCGTGTCTGCTTTCAGCAAACTCGCCTCTTAGCCAGTCGGCGAACGCGGCTGCCGGTTCCGAAAGATCGCGCAGATTCCTCGCCACCAGCCAGTAGGCGCCGGACGCAACGTCGATGTCGAACGGCTTGATCAGCGCGCCCGATTCGACTTCCCCGCCGATCTGCAAGAGATCGCCAAGCGCCACGCCATGTCCGAGCAGGGCGGCCTGTTTCGACAGCGACGCATCCGCCAGCATTGGGCCGCGCGCGGGCACAGCATCTGCGGGCACGCCGGCCGCTTCGAACCAGCGCGCCCAGCCCTGGCGATTTTCCTCGTGCAAAAGTGTGTAGCGGGCAAGGTCGATCGGCTTCTCGAGCGCAGGGCCCGAGGCAAGCAGTGCCGGCGACAGAACCGGTGAATCGACGGTCGAGGCAAGCCGCTCGGCCAGACTGCGAGGCCAGGAGATGGCATGGGCGCTGAAGCGTAGGGCAAGCTCGGGCTGATCGCTGCGGAATTCGATCAGCCTAGGGTCGACTTCGAGCGAGACATCGATGTCGGGCCGCAATTGGCGAAACCGGTTGAGCCGGGGCACCAGCCAGACGGAGGCAAGCGAGGGCTCGACGCTGACACGAACCACGGACTGCGCGGGGACAGCGACCAATTCCGAAAGCAGTCTGTCGATGTCATCGAAACTCCTGACCAATTGGGCGAGCAGCCGGCGGCCCGCATCCGTCAGTTCGACGCGGCGATGATGACGTTCGAACAAGGGCTGGCGCAGGAAGGTTTCGAGCTCGCGAATCTGCCGGCTTATCGCCGCCTGCGAGACGAAAAGCTCCTCGGCGGCCCGGCTGAAGCTCAGATGCCTGCCCGCCGCCTCAAAACTCCTCAATGCCGTCAACGGCAGGCGTCCGCGCTTCATTTCGCATAATCCAAGGTTATCCGAAGTGGAAATTATACTCGTTTGAAGGCCAAGGCCAGCGGCGGTCTAATCGCATCAAAGGAGACCGACCATGATCCAGTTCCTGAACATTTTCAGCGATGTCATGCGGATCGCAACGTTTCAATGGCGTGACGAAAGGCACCATGCAAAGTGCAGCGAGGAACATGTCAGACCCGACCGCCGGGCGCCTCCTGTCGACCGGCAGCCATTTCGCCGCTCCCGCCCATGACAGCACGGGGGATAGGGGGCGGGGATTGCGTTCTCCCGACGAAGCCCACATCTATCGCTGGAGAACGCGATACGGAGACCGCGGTGCACGACCCGCATGGGCATGCCCACACTGCCAGGCCGCCGGGGCGCGGCCGCAACTGGCCCGGCCCATGGCGCAAGACGCCTGGCCGTCTCCTCGGCACGTCGTTCGTGCGCCTCTACCAGCTGACTTTGTCCGGCTTTGTCGGCAATTCCTGCCGGCATTTGCCGACCTGTTCGGAATACGCGCATGAGGCGATCGCCCGCCATGGCCTGTGGGCGGGCGGCTGGATGGGATTTTTCCGCGTGCTGCGCTGCGGGCCCTTCGGTACGCATGGCATCGACCGGGTGCCGGAAGTGCTGGCCGATCGTTATGTCTGGTTCATGCCGTGGCGGTACTGGCGGATCGGCCGCAAGCACGCCGAAACGAAGCCATGATTGCGCCGGTCACGCCTCGGGCGGCAGTGCGCGTTTACGATCCGGTAGGGTTAACGCAAGCCTGCACAAAGACTGCGCATTTGAGACAAAATCGAGACAAGAGACCCCGCTAAGCCCGCTCGCGAACACCCCTTCTGGAGCGAGCTTCAATGCGTAACATCGACCGTCTTCCCTTTATCCTGGCTGGAGTCCTGTTCCTACTCGCCTGGCTGCTGGGGTTCCCGATGCGCGCGCAGTCGGCGCCGCTTGGGGGTGTGCAGTGCACGTTGATCGCCGATGCGGCGAGCGGCAAGACGCTCTATCAGGACGGCACCTGCGACCAGCGCTTCAGCCCTGCCTCGACGTTCAAGGTGCCGCTTTCGCTGATCGGCTATGATGCCGGAATCCTGAGCGACGAGCACACACCGACCTGGGACTACAAACCCGAGTTCAATGCGGTGAAACGGGATCAGAAGACCGTCGATCCGGTGATCTGGGAGCGGGATTCGATTATCTGGTTCTCGCGGGAGATCACGCGCCGGCTCGGTGCCGAAAAGTTTGCCGGCTATGTCTCGAAACTCGGCTACGGCAACAATGACGTCTCCGGCAATCCCGGCAAGAATGACGGCCTGACCCATTCCTGGGTGAATTCCTCGCTCAAGATCACGCCGGTCGAGCAGGTCGATTTCCTGCGCAAGCTGCTGGCGCGCAAGCTGCCGGTCTCAGCCAAGGCCTACGACATGACGTCAGCCATCATCCCGACATTCAAGGCCGGCGGCTGGACCGTGCAAGGCAAGACCGGCAGCACAAGGCTGGCCAACGATGCCGACAAGATCAGGGACGAGCGCTCGCTCGGCTGGTTCGTCGGCTGGGCGAACAAGGACGGCCAGCAGATCGTCTTTGCCCGTCTTATCGTCGACACCAAGCGCACCGATGTGCCGAAGGGCTGGAGCACACGCTCCGGGTTTCTGAAGGACCTGCCTCTGCTGATGAAATGAGTCTGGTCTCTACGCAATTCCGGACGGAAAACCGCTGCACACTTTTCCTGGAATTGCTTAAGCGCTTCGGCGGGCACGGATGATGTGGCCGCCGGAGTTGGCCGTCGTTGCCTTCGGCGCCCCGGAAAGGCGGGCGGCGATATCGCCGCTCTCGATATCTTCGATCTCCTCGAAGCCGAGATCAGTCAGGGATTTCGCCAGGTCGGTTGGAACAAAGAAGCTGATCCATGGCTCCCCGACAGAAGCGACGCGCCCCGCATGGAAGGCCAGCGCAGCCTGTCCCGCCGCATCGCGGTTCTCAGCCGGTTCGCTGTAATCGAACACGACCTCCGAGCCGGGGACGCCGGCAATCCAGGACAGCGTTTTGAAGATCGCTTCTTTCGTCAGGTAGGGCACGACCCCCAGCCACATGAAGAAGCTGGGCTCGGTCGACTGCAAACCGGCCGCAGCCAGTTCCGCGGGCAGGCTTTGCCGCTCGAAATCGACTGGCACGAATGTGGTGGCGGCTGGCTCGGCAAGCCCGCTATCGGCAATGCATTTGCGTTTCCAGGCTTGCGTCGCCGGATGGTCGACTTCGAATATCCTGAGATCCGGATACGGATTGCGCAGCGAAAACGTATCGAGGCCGGCGCCAAGCACGACGAGCTGCCGGATGCCGCGACGGACCGCCGCCGCCAGCCAGTCCTCGGCAAAGCGGGCGCGCGCGGTGACGAACAGGCGCATGCGCCGGCGGCGCTCGTCTTCCTGATCAAGCTCCTGCGCCGCGGGAGCAGCTTCGCCCAGAATCGCGATCGCGTAGGGATCGCGAAACAGCCCCGCTTGCGGTGAAAACTGATGCAGGGCCCTCATGCGTGCGACGCCAAGGGCGGTTCGGCTGGGTGTTGCTTCTTCCATATCGACAATTCCAGGCTATTGCGGCGATGTTCGCAAGCCTGGGCGACGAGCCTGCGACATCTCTGGCGACATTTCCTGACGGCTGGGCCAATCAGCGCTCTTTACCTGACGCGGCACTGCCTCTAAAACCCGCCCGCTTGCCGGACGCATCCGGCCCCCACGACCACCCGCGCTCGTTTGCGGGACTGGATAGGAGATCCATATGCTGAATTCCGTTTCCCTGACATTTCCCGATGGCTCCGTCCGCGACTACGACGCGGCGATGACCGGTGCAGGTCTTGCCGAATCGATCTCGAAGTCGCTGGCCAAGAAGGCCGTCGCCTACGCCATCGACGGCACCGTGCGCGACCTCTCCGACCCGCTCGGCAAGTCCGGCAAGGTCGAGATCATCACCCGCGACGACGCGCGCGCTCTTGAGCTTATCCGCCATGACACCGCGCACGTGCTGGCGGAAGCCGTGCAGGAAATATGGCCGGGAACGCAGGTGACCATAGGACCGGTGATCGAGAACGGATTCTATTACGACTTCGCCCGCAATGAGCCGTTCACCCCGGACGACTTTCCGGTGATCGAGAAGAAGATGCGCGAGATCATCGCGCGCAACAAGCCGTTCACCAAGGAAGTCTGGTCGCGCGACCGGGCGAAAAAGGTGTTTGCCGACAAGGGCGAGCGCTACAAGCTCGAGCTGATCGACGCCATTCCCGAGGACCAAGATCTCAAGATCTATGCGCAGGGTGACTGGTTCGACCTTTGCCGTGGCCCGCACATGGCCTCGACCGGCCAGATCGGCAACGCCTTCAAGCTGATGAAGGTGGCCGGCGCCTACTGGCGCGGCGATTCCAACAACCCGATGCTGACGCGCATCTACGGCACGGCCTGGGCCGACCAGGCGCAGCTCGATGCCTATCAGACGATGCTGGAGGAGGCCGAGAAGCGCGACCACCGCAAGGTCGGTCGCGAGATGGACCTGTTCCATTTCCAGGAAGAGGGGCCGGGTGTCGTGTTCTGGCATGCCAAGGGCTGGAAGATGTTCCAGAACCTGGTCAACTACATGCGCCGCCGCCTGGACGAGCAAGGCTACCAGGAGGTCAATGCTCCGCAGGTTCTGGACAAGAGCCTGTGGGAGACGTCAGGCCATTGGGGCTGGTATCGCGACGCCATGTTCAAGGTGACGGTCGCCGGCGACGACACCGACGACGACCGGGTCTTCGCGCTCAAGCCGATGAACTGCCCGGGCCACGTGCAGATTTTCAAGCATGGGTTGAAGTCATACCGCGATCTTCCCGTAAAACTTGCAGAATTTGGCAATGTGCATCGCTATGAACCGTCGGGCGCACTGCATGGGCTGATGCGCGTGCGCGGCTTCACGCAGGACGATGCGCACATCTTCTGCACCGAAGAGCAGCTCGCGGCGGAATGCCTGCGCATCAACGATCTGATCCTATCGACCTATGCCGATTTCGGTTTTGAAGAGGTCAGCGTGAAGCTGTCGACACGGCCGGACAAGCGGGTCGGCACCGATGAGGCGTGGGATCATGCCGAGGCGATCATGGGCAATGTTCTGGAGACGATCAGGACGCGGTCGGGCAACCGGATCAAGACCTCGATCAATCCGGGCGAGGGCGCTTTCTATGGGCCGAAGTTCGAGTACGTGCTGAAGGACGCCATCGGCCGAGAATGGCAGTGCGGCACGACGCAGGTCGACTTCAACCTGCCGGAACGCTTTGGTGCCTTCTACATCGGCTCGGATTCGGAGAAGAAACAGCCCGTCATGGTGCATCGCGCCATCTGCGGTTCGATGGAGCGGTTCCTCGGCATCCTGATCGAGAACTATTCCGGTCACTTCCCGCTGTGGTTCGCGCCGCTGCAGGTGGTGGTGGCAACGATCACCTCCGAGGCGGACAGCTATGCGACCGAGGTGGTGGCAAAGCTGAAGGCTGCCGGGCTGTTGGCGGAAGCCGATCTGCGCAACGAGAAGATCAACTACAAGGTGCGTGAGCACAGCCTTGCCAAGGTGCCGGTCATCCTCGTCTGCGGCAAACGCGAGGCGGAGGAACATACGGTCAACATGCGCCGGCTCGGCTCGCGCGACCAGGAATCGCTTGGCCTTGCCGAGGCGATCGCGCAACTGACCGAAGAAGCGGTGACGCCGGACCGCAGGCGCAAACGCGCGGCCTGATCCGCATAGTCCCCAGGAATGGCGGTGGAGTGATCCACCGCCATTTTCATATCCCTGTCACGCCGATCTTGTAACGAGCCCCCATGCTCAAGCTGAAATTGCGCGAAAAACCGTTTCCCGAGCTTTCCTATGCCAATCCGCGCCAGCCGGCGCTGACGCGCTGGGTCATCCATTCCATTGAAGGCCTGTCGGGGCGCGACCGTTATGCCGCGCTCTATGATTTCTGGCGCCGCCAGGTGGTGCCATCAGGCGAGCGCGTGTTCAGCCGCATGCTCGACCTGATCGATGTGCGGATACGGACCGCCGACCAATGGCCGCCCGCGCCGTTACCGGATACACCGCTGGTGATCGTGGCCAACCATCCGTTCGGCATCGGCGACGGCATTGCCGTGCTTTCCCTGGTGGAACAACTGGGGCGGCCGTTCCGGGTGATGATCCACAAGGATCTGCTCAAGATCCGCGAGATGGAGCCCTATTCGCTGCCAATCGACTTTTCCGAGACCAAGGACGCGTTGAAGAACAACATGGCCGTGCGCCACGAGGCGGTGCGGCTGCTGAAGGAGGGTGTCACCATCGTGGTGTTTCCCGCCGGTGGTGTCGCCACCGCGCCGAAAGGCTTTGGCCGGGCGCGCGACCTGCCATGGAAGATGTTCCCGGCACGCCTGGTCCAGGATGCCAAGGCGTCCGTCATTCCGATGCATTTTTCCGGGCAGAACGGCAGGCTGTTCCATCTGGTCAGCGGGCCGATGAACATGGCCGAGCGCGATGGTCGCGTGGCCAAATTCGTCGGCAAGGCATCGCTGACACTGCGCCTTTCGATGCTCATCCACGAATTCGCGCGGCTGTCCGGCAAGGCGATCGACGTGCGCGTCGGCGATGTTCTGAGCTGGGATGAACTGGAGCCGCTGCGCGACCGCAAGGCGTTGCTCGACCGGCTGTATCGCGGTGTGTTCGACTTGGCGCCGCAGATGCCGCGCCGCCGGATACCCTTCCTGCCGGCGCGGACCAAGCTGGCCGCCTGAAGGCTAGTCGGCGCCTTCTTCCGGGTCCATGGCCGCGGCTTCAGTGGCCAGAACTTCGATCTCCTGGTTCTGTCCGGCCACGACCGTGAAATCCTTCTGGTAGATGCGGTCGCGGTTCTTGGCGATGATGGTGTAGTCGCCTTCGGCAAGCACCATCGAGGCAAAGGCGCCGACGGTCTCCTTGATCGGATCGCCGGATTCGTTGAGCAGCGACCACGACGTGTCGGCGATCGCCTCGCCGCCGGTCTCGCGCACCAGTTTCATCGTGATCTCGGCGGCGTGGTGCTCGACGGTGGCTTCGGTCAGCTTGCCGGCCTCGACGCGGATGTCGGAACGGATGACCGCGTTGACCGCGCCGTAGGTCGAGACGACATGGTAGATGCCGGCATTGAGCCGCACGACGCTGTTGGGCTCGACATCGGGAATGATCAGCGCGCGGTCGCCATTGGCTTCGGCGGTACCCTCATAGATCGAGAAGCGCAGTTTTTTGGGCGGAATACGAACGCCGCCGGATAAAACCGCGTCGAGCTTCAAACCGCCGGCATCGAGCACCAGGCTTTCCCGCTTGGCGTCCTTGCCGACAGTGATGCGCTTGGTGGCGCCGGCGCGGCCGTAGGAGGCATGAACCAGATAGCTGCCGGGTTCGAGCTGGAAGACGGCGTTGCCGCCATGCGCGGAGGCAACCATCGGCAATTTGCCATTGACGGCTTCGGGCTTGAAGACACGCCAGACGAGGCCACGGGTGATGTCGGTGCCTTTGTCGGTCAGTTGGGCCGACAAAGTGATGGTGCCACCGCCGCCAAGCGCCAGCGGGGTTTCGCTCTTCGGCGTCGCATAGCTTGAAATTCCGGGAAGTTTCAGGTCGCTAACGCCGTCCTTTTCCTGCGCAGCAGCCATGGAGACCGGCAGCAGGAACAGCACGGCGCAGAGCCAGACCAGGAAAAGACGCAGTCGCCCCTCAAACATGCCTTGCGTTGAAGCCCATGGCGGTGGCAATTTCAAGGCTTAAGAGTCCGATCCGTGACTCTTCAGCCCGGCGCTTGCGCGCCTTTGCCCGAGCCGCCCGAATTCCCGATGGTGCGCTTCAGCTCAAAACAGAGTGTTTAGGAGACTTGCGCCCATGGCGTCGCCGATCATCGACTTCCTGCTGACCCGAAATTCAGCGCCGATTCCCGACCTCAAGGAGCCGGCGCCGAGCGATGCCGATATCGCAACGATGATTGCCGCCGCCACGCGCGTGCCCGACCACGGCCGGTTGGAGCCCTGGCGCTTCATCCTCTATCGCGGCGATGCTCGGATCGAGATAGGCAGACAACTGGCGGCGCTCGCCGAACAGCGGGAAGGGCCGCTGCCTGAGAGCCGCCGCAACCAGGAACTGGCGCGCTTTTCGCGCGCGCCGCTGGTGATCGGCGTGGTGTCGGTGCCGAAGGAAAATCCCAAGATTCCGCAATGGGAAATGTTCCTGTCGGGCGGCATGGCGGCGATGAACCTGATGATTGCAGCCAATGCGCTGGGCTATGGCACCAACATGATCAGCAACTGGTATTCCGACGTACCGGAGGGCAGGGCAATCCTCGGACTGGCACCGAAGGAGCGCGTCGTCGGTTTCGTCCATATCGGCACTCACGCCGGCCCGGCGCCGGAGCGGCCACGGCCCGATCCGGCAAAACTCTATGCCGATTACTCAGGGCCTTGGGCGGGCTAAAATGTTCTACGAGCCGTCCAAGGGGCACGGGCTGCCGCACGATCCGTCGAAGGCGATCGTGGCGCCGCGCCCGATCGGCTGGATATCGACATTGAACGGGGCAGGCGAGATCAATCTCGCACCGTACTCCTTCTTCAACGCTGTTTCGACGCGGCCCTTCATCGTCTGGTTTTCCTCGGAGGGCGAGAAGGACAGCGCCGCTTTCGCCCAGGAGACCGGCGAGTTCGTCGCCAATCTGGTCGGTCGCGATCTTGCGGAGAAGATGAATTACACCTCCGTCAACGCACCGCGCGGCGTCAACGAGTTCGTCTATGCCGATCTCGCCATGGCGCCCTCGCGTCTTGTCAGACCGCCGCGCGTGGCGGCAGCGCCTGCCGCGCTGGAATGCCGGGTGACGGAGGTGTTTCGCCCAAAGGCGCTGGACGGAACGCCGACGAGTGCCGTTGTCGTCGCCGGCGAAGTGGTCGGCGTGCACATTGACGATGCCTTTTTGAAAGAAGGCCTGTTCGATATCACCAAGGCCGGCAATGTCGCTCGTCTCGGCTATATGGACTATGCCAGTGTCAGCGAGGTCTTTTCGATGCGCCGGCCCCGCTGGGGCAAGGAGTAGGCTTCAGACCTGGCTCCCGTCAGCCGGCCCGCGCGCTCGGTATGCGGCAGAGAGATCCATTGCGTAGCCGCGAGCACGCGAATAGCGATTCCCCTTCCTCCAAACACAGGCTAAGAGAGCGACTTCGGCGGTGCGTTGGCGCATCGACCTTGGGGATAGTGCGGGGGCACAGGCGGCATGAAGAAACGAGACTCGCTGGGAACCCGGCTGCGCTACGGCTTCGACAAGAGCATGGCCGCCGGCCCGATCGCGCTGATTGGCTGGCTCGCCGTCGTCTCTCTGCTGATCATCATTGCCGCCGCGGCCTTCCTTGCAGTGACCCGTATCGCGCCGGAAGGTGGCGAGCCGCTGAACTTTTTCGAAGCATTCTGGGAATCGCTGATGCGCACGCTCGATTCCGGCACGATGGGCGGCGACACTGGCTGGGCTTTCCGTCTCGTCATGCTGGTCGTCACGCTTGCCGGCATCTTCGTCGTGTCGGCTCTCATCGGCGTGCTCAGCGCCGGCGTTGATGGCAAGCTCGACGAATTGCGCAAGGGCCGTTCGCGGGTGCTGGAGGCCGATCACACGATCATCCTCAACTGGTCGCCGTCGATCTTCGACGTCATCTCCGAACTCGTCATCGCCAATGCCAGCCGCCGCCGTCCACGCATCGTCGTCATGGCCAATATGGACAAGGTCGCTATGGAGGACGAGATCGCGGCCAAGGTCGGCAAACTGGGCAATACGCGCATCATCTGCCGCAGCGGCGACCCGACCGATCTCTACGACCTGGCGATCGTCAATCCGCAGAGCTCGCGGTCGGTTGTCGTGCTGTCGCCGGATGGCGACGATCCGGATTCGCAGGTCATCAAGACAGTGCTGGCGCTGGTCAACGATCCGAACCGCCGCACCGACCCCTACAACATCGCCGCCGAGATCCGCGATGGCAAGAATGCCGAGGTCGCCCGCGTTGTCGGTGGGGCCGAGGTGCAGCTCGTGCTGGCCGACCAGCTGATCTCGCGCATCGTCGTGCATTCGAGCCGGCAGTCTGGTCTCAGCGGTGTCTATTCGGAACTGCTCGATTTCGACGGCTGCGAAATCTACACGACCGAGCAGCCCGATCTCACCGGCAAGACCTTCGGCGAGGCGGTGATGGCCTATGAGCATTGCGCGCTGATCGGGCTTTGCGACCAACAGGGGCGCGTCAATCTCAACCCGCCATCGGACCTGGTGATCGGCGGGGATTTGCGCGCCATCATCATCGCCGAGGACGATGCCGCGATTAAGCTCGGAAGCACCGGGATCAAGATCGATGCGGCGGCGATCCGTGGGCCACGGTCCATCGAGGCGAAGCCGGAGCGTACGCTGATCCTCGGCTGGAACCGGCGCGGTCCGATCATCACCTATGAACTGTCGCGCTACGTCGCGCCTGGTTCGATCCTGACCATCGCCGCCGACACACCTGGCCTCGAGCAGGAAGTTGCCGGACTGCCGGTTGCCGGCGATAATCTGTCGGTTACCTGCCGCATCACCGACACGTCGAGCAGCGCAGCACTGGTAAGCCTGGACGTGCCTTCCTACGACCACGTGCTCGTCCTCGGCTACAGCGAAACCATGGCAGCGCAGCCGGCCGATACGCGCACGCTGGTGACGTTGCTGCATCTGCGCAAGATCGCCGATGACGCCGGCCTGCACATTTCCATCGTCAGCGAGATGATCGACGTGCGCAACCGCGAGCTTGCGGCGGTGACCAAGGCCGATGATTTCGTCGTCAGCAACCGTCTGGTCAGTCTGATGCTGGCGCAGGCGTCGGAGAACCAGTATCTCGCCGCGATCTTTGACGATTTGCTCGACGAGAAGGGCTCCGAAATCTACATGCGCCCGGTCGCCGACTATGTCGCCATCGACCAGCCCTTGACCTTCTGGACGATCGCGGAATCGGCGCGGCTGCGTGGCGAGATCGCCATAGGGTACCGGCGCATCCGTGAGGGTGACACCGACCAGCGGGCGCTGGGCGGCGTCACCGTCAATCCGCTGAAGTCGGAGGCGCTGGCCTATCTGCCGGAGGACCGGATCATCGTGCTGGCGCGGGACTGAGACTAAACGGAAACGCCTGCTGCCTTGGCCCGAGCCAGCAGCCGTTCGGCCAGCCGCAGATGCGGGCGGTCGAACATCTTACCGTCGATGCCGACGACGCCGGGATTGCCCGCCGCCGCGAATGCGTCGACGATTGCCTGGGAGTGCTTCACCGCCTCGGCCGAGGGCGTGAAGGCGGCGTTGATGACGGGCACCTGATCGGGGTGGATCGCCATCTTGCCGGTGAAGCCGTCACGCTCAGCCTCAGTGCATTCAGCGGCGAAGGCCGCCATGTCACGAAAGTTCGGGAACACGGTGTCGATCGCAGCGACCTCCGCGGCACCGGCCGCAAGGATGGTCATCAGGCGAGCATGGCGGAACACGTCGGTATAGCGGCCGTGCTCGTCGCGGGCTGTGCGTGCGCCGATCGCCGCCGAAAGGTCTTCCGCGCCCCAGGTGAGGCCGGCAAGCCGTTTGCTGGCGCCGGCATAGGTCGCAGCGGCGAGCACGCCCGCCGGAGTTTCGGTGATGATCGGCAGGATTTTGATCGCACCGTCGGGCAGGCCGTTCTCGGCCTCGCGAACCCTGAGCTTTGCCGAGAGCTGCTGCACATCCTGGCCGCTGTTGGACTTGGGCAGCATGATGCCGTCGGGCTTTGCCGGTATGAGCGCGGCAAGATCGTCGTCCGTCAGGCCGGTCGAGAGGTCGTTGACCCTGACATAGATCGCCGAGTTGGTTTGCGTCCTGCGCTCAATAACAAAGCGTGCCGCAATCGCGCGCGCGGCCGCCTTGTTCTGCGGCGCCACGGAATCCTCCAGATCGACGATCACCACATCGGCGCCGGCGCCAAATCCCTTCTCCAGCTTGCGCTCGGAATCACCGGGGACAAACAGCAGCGAGCGCATCAGGACGCCTTCTTCAGCATCATCGCTTGCCTGGTGCATTTGGCGACGAGATCGCCATGCTGGTTGTAGGCGCGGTGCTCGAATTCGACGATGCCGCGATCGGGCTTCGATTTGGACTCGCGCACCGAGATGACTGTGGTCTCGACGCGGATGGTGTCGCCGTGGAAGACCGGGTGCGGAAATACGGTTTCCTTCATGCCGAGATTGGCGACGGTCGTGCCGACCGTGATGTCGTTGACCGAAATGCCGATCATCAGGCCGAGCGTGAACAGCGAGTTGACCAGCGGCTTGCCCCATTCACTCTTGGCGGCGAAATCGAAGTCGATATGCAGCGGTTGCGGGTTCAGCGTCATCACCGAAAACAGCATGTTGTCGCTTTCGGTGACGGTCTTGCGCAGCGTGTGCTGGAAGACATGGCCGACGACAAACTCCTCGAGATATAGCCCGGCCATTTTCCGTCTCCTGCGCTGATTGACGGTTGATAGGCGCTGCATTCAGCGCTCGCAAGCCAGTTAATGAACATGGTGAACCGTTCGTAAACCATTTCTGCCTACCGTCCTCAGCGGGGCCGGAAACCTTCCGGCATGGGGCGTAAGCAGACGGGCATGGTTGTTGTTTCGCATTTCCTGAAATGGATCTACACGGCAAGAGTGTCCGAGCGCGCCGCCGCGGCCAATGCGCTGGCCCGGGCCTATGTCAATTCCGAATTGCCGTTCGAGGAACGCTGCGCCGCCGAAGCGGCGCTGACGCTGCTGCTCGACGACGCCTCGTCGAAAGTGCGGTTGGCGATGGCCGAAGCGCTCTCGATGAGCCACCACGCGCCGCTGCAGATCATCAGTGCGCTGGCCTCCGACCAGCCGGAAGTCGCCGGTGTCGTGCTGGCGCGCTCGCCGCTGCTCACCGATGCTGACCTGATCAACCGCGTGGCGTCGAGCCAGAAGGCAACGCAGAAGCTGATCGCCGACCGGCCCGTTGTCTCGATGGCGCTGTCGGCGGCCATCGCCGAGATCGGCGAGGCCGAAGCCTGCGCCGTCTTGCTGGCCAACAGCGGCGCCGACATTGCTTCGCTCAGCTTCCGCCGCATGGCCGAACGCCACGGGCACCTGCCGCTGGTGCGCGAGGCGCTGATATCGGATATCAGGCTGCCTGCCGACTGCCGGCACATGCTGCTCATCAAGCTCGGCGAGACCTTGAAGACATCGCCGCTGGTCATGGCGTTGATGGGCGCCGCGCGTGCCGACCGCGTCATGCGCGACGCTTGCGTCAAGGCTTCGGTGACGCTGATCGAAGGCACGCGCCAGGAAGAACATGCGGCGCTGATCGAGCATCTCAGGCTGCGCGGCGATCTCACCGCGAGCTTCCTCATCCGCACCATTGCGCATGGCAAGGTCGATTTCTTTGGCTCCACGCTGGTCGCGCTCAGCCAGCAGTCCGAGCCGCGGGTAAGGACGCTGCTGGCTGGCGGGCACGACGTGGCCTTGCAGGCGCTGTTCCGAAGCGCCGGCCTGGCCGCCGCCACGCATGCGATCATCCTGCGCGCGCTGAAAATCTGGCGCGAAGTCGCCAATGGCAAGCGCGTCGCTGGCGTTCAGGAAGTCAGCTGGCTGATGCTGAAAGAGGTGGGCGGGCAATCCGCCGAAGGCGATCTTGCCGCCCTGATCAAGTCGATCCATCTCGATGCGCTGCGCGAGAATGCGCGTGGGCACGCACTGGCGATAGCGGCAGCCTAGAGCGTTTCACCGTTTCATGGAAACGGCGAACCGCTCTAACTCTTTGTTTTGACGCAATTCCTGACGGAAAGCCGCTCACACTTTTCCTGGAATTGCTCTAGCCCTTACCCCTCGCGAAAAAATCCGGAAAATCCTCTATCGCGGCGGCGATAATGCGCAATGACGCCGCGATCTGCAGCACGTCGCCGGAGGCGTTTCGCTGGGCGATGGTCGCCGCATATTGGCGGGCGACGGCGACGGTTGCTGTCTGCGGATCGCTAGGGGCGCGGAAGAGCAGTTCGCGTGCCAATCCCCTTAGGAAATTGGCGATCGAAAGCGCGGTTTCGGACGGAACGGCATGCGCCTGTTGCGCATCGCGCAGCCGCAGGATCTCCAGGCCGACCGTGACGGCGGCGACGCCGCCGCCCAGAACCGCGTCGCCCTTCCTGCCGGAGTTCTGCACCAGCGGCATCAGCTGGTTGATGCGGTCATAGGCAAGGCTCTCGAAGGCCGAACGCCTCGGCACGCGTTCGTGCAGGCAAAGCCGTGCCAGATCCTCGCGCATGGCCCGCACGATCCGGTTTGCCGCCAGCCACGGATCGGCGGGTAGCACGATCATGAAGACGCCGATCGCCAGCAGGATACCAACCAGCACCGATGCCGAGCCGGCGAAGAATGGGCCAGGATCGTAGGTCATCGCCTGATGCGGACTGAGGAAAGCGAGGAAATTGATGGCGAAGGCCGTGGCCACGCCGACATAACGCGGATTGGCCATGCCCAGCGCCGTTGGCACCAGGATCGGCACGACAAACAGCACGAACCAGCCGAAGCCGGGCAGGGCAGGCATCGCGATCTGGCCGACGAGAAAGGCAAAGGGCAAAGCCAGCAGCGTTCCCTTGAAGAAGCCCCAGGACACCTGCACCGGATCGGGGCGAGCGGCGAAAAGACTGGATACGACGGCAACGAGAATGACCGTGCCCGCCGCCTCGGACCATTTCGTCGTCAGCCAGAAGGCCGCGACCAGCAAGGTGGCAAGGGCAGCGCGCACAGCATTGCGCGATGCGCCGGGGTAGTCGCGGTGAACCACCAGAGCAGGCTGCCTGCTGCCACGAACCGGGCGCGTGACGGGAGCGCGCAAGGCGTCGAGACCACGCAGCACCTGCTTGAAGGCCTCGGCGAAATCGGCGGCGATGGTGAGACGGGTAATGGTGCCGACCCTGTCGTCGCCCTGGTCGACCGAGGCATCGGGAATTTGCCGGGCTTTGGCCGAGATTGCGTCGAGCCGTGTCACCCAGGGGGCGGTGTCGTCCAACGCGCCCGGCTTCGCCGCCAGTTCACTGACAAGGCTATGCAATTCCGATCGCACTGGGATGAGTGCTGCGTTTTTCGGGGCGGCGTGCGAATGCAGCGCGCGAGCCGCCGACAGCGCCGAGAGCAGCTGTCCGATGGTGCGCCGGACCGGATGGGCGCGTGGCGCGAAACTCGGTGCCTCAAGTCTGGCATAGGCGCGCATCTCGCCAAGCGTCTGGGTGTCGGCGACCAGCTTTCGATGCAGGCCGGAGAGCGTTGCGGGATCGCCGCCGGAGAACGCACCGCCGGCATAGGTGGCGAGATCGAGAATGCAGCGTCTCAGCCGCGAGATGATGGCGTCGCTGGCCAGTTTTGGCAGGATCAACCGGCTGGTCAGGCCGGCGCAGACAATGCCGAGCACGATCTCCGCACAGCGCGCGACCGCGAGGTCGACGACGAGGTGTGGTTGTCCGAAGGCCGGCAGGCCGATGATCATCGCGGTGTAGCCGGCAAGCGCCGCACCATAGGCTTCGGGATTGCGCAGCAGTGACGAGACGAAGGTGCAAATGCCGATCCAGACGGCAAGCACGGTCACCAGAACCCATGGATTGGTGCCGAACACGGTGGTGATGCCGATCGCCGCGATGCCGCCGGCCAGCGTGCCGAGCAACCGGTAGAAGCCCTTCGCCAGCACCATGCCGGCGACGGGCTGGGCGACGATGAACACCGTCATCATCGCCCATTGCGGGTGGTCGAGCTTCAGGGCGTAGGCCGCCAGCAGCGCGATCAGGCCGGCTGAAACGGTGCGTAGGGCGAAAATCCAGTCCGAGCGCGTCGGCTGTGTCAGCCCGGCCAAACTCGTCTCGAAATAGGTTTTCAGCCGCGCCCAGGTCACATGCTCGTCTCCGTATCAGAGGCGCAAGCTAAGCTGGCCGGCGGCTAGATATCCAGCACTTCCGTCGCTGCGAATTCGGCGCGTTCCTGGATAAAGCGGAAGCGAGCTTCCGGCTTGGTGCCCATCAGCTCATCGACCCTGTCCTTGGTGGCTGAATCGATTTCGTTCACATCGACCCTGAGCAGCGTGCGCTTCCTCGGATCCATGGTGGTTTCCTTGAGCTGCGCGGCCATCATTTCGCCCAGGCCCTTGAAACGGCCAAGCTCGACCTTGCCGCGCCCGGTGAACTCGGTGCGCAAAAGCTCGTCCTTGTGCGCATCGTCGCGGGCGTAGGCGACCTTGCCGCCTTGCCGGATCGAGTAAAGCGGCGGCACCGCCAGATAGAGATGGCCGCCACGCACCAGCGCCGGCATTTCCTGGTAGAAGAAGGTGATCAGCAGCGAGGCGATGTGGGCGCCGTCGACGTCGGCGTCGGTCATGATGATCACGCGGTCGTAGCGCAAATCCTCGTCGCGGTACTTTGACCGCGTGCCGCAGCCGAGTGCCTGGATCAGATCCGATATCTGCTGGTTGGCGGCCAGCTTGTCATTGCCGGCGCTGGCGACGTTGAGGATCTTGCCGCGCAGCGGCAACACGGCCTGGCTGGCGCGGTCGCGCGCCTGCTTGGCCGAGCCGCCGGCCGAATCCCCTTCGACGATGAACAGTTCGGCGCCGGCAGCGGCATTTTGTGTGCAGTCGGCGAGCTTGCCCGGCAGGCGCAATTTGCGCACCGCGCTCTTGCGCGACACTTCCTTTTCCTGGCGCCGGCGCACGCGCTCGTCGGCGCGCGCGATTACCCATTCGAGCAGCTTTGAGGCTTCCTGCGGATTGTCGGCCAGCCAATGGTCGAACGGATCGCGAATCGCGGTCTCGACAATGCGAATGGCCTCGATCGTCGCCAGCCTGTCCTTGGTCTGGCCGACGAATTCCGGCTCGCGGATGAACACAGACAGCATGCCCGCCGCCGAGATCATGACGTCTTCCGAGGTGACGATCGAGGCGCGCTTGTTGCCGACAAGATCGGCATAGGCGCGAAGCCCGCGCGTCAGCACATTGCGGAAACCGGCTTCGTGCGTGCCGCCTTCACCGGTCGGGATGGTGTTGCAGTAGGAATTGATGAAGCCGTCGCCGCCGAACCAGGTCACCGCCCATTCGAGCGAGCCATGGCCGCCTTGTTTTTCGCTCTTTCCGGCGAAGATTTCGCGCGTCACCTGGAAGTCGTCGCCGAGCGATGCCTTGAGATAATCCTTCAGGCCGCCGGGAAAATGGAATTCCGCCTTGGCCGGCGTCTGGTCCTTTTCCTTGATCAGCGAGGGATCGCAGGTCCAGCGGATCTCGACGCCGCCGAACAGATAGGCTTTCGAACGCGTCATACGGTAGAGCCGCGCCGGTTCGAAGGCCGCGCCCTTGCCGAAAATCTGCTCGTCGGGATGGAAGCGGATTTTTGTTCCGCGCCGGTTATGGACCTCGCCGAGGTGCTCCAGGCCGGTAACCGGGACGCCGCGCGAAAAGCGCTGGCGATAGAGCTGGCGGCCACGTGCGACCTCGACCTCGAGATGATCCGACAGCGCGTTGACGACGGACACGCCGACGCCATGCAGGCCGCCCGAGGTCTCATAGACCTTGGAGTCGAACTTGCCGCCCGAATGCAGCGTCGTCATGATCACTTCGAGCGCCGGCTTCTTGAATTTCGGATGCGGGTCGACCGGAATGCCGCGGCCATTGTCGGTGACGGCCAGATAGCCGTCGGCCGACAGCTCGACATCGATGAAGGTGGCATGGCCGGCGACCGCCTCGTCCATCGAATTGTCGATGACCTCGGCGAACAGATGGTGCATCGCCTTGTCGTCGGTGCCGCCAATATACATGCCCGGCCGGCGGCGCACCGGCTCCAGGCCTTCGAGCACCTCGATGTCGGCGGCACTATAGCCCTCGCTGCCATCCTTGGTCGCGGCCGGACGCTTGGCCGCCGCCTGCACCAGCGGATCCGCCGGGCGCGCGGGTGTGCGAACCGGCTGTGGCTGCTTGTCCATATTGCCGAAGAGATCGTTGTTGTCGTCCATGCCTGCCATCGGGTCCGATGCTGCGAATCACCCGTCGATACTGCCACGCTTTGCGGCGTCAAGCGACGGAGGTTCCTGTTACGTTCGGGGATTTGACCCGTCTTATCCTAAAACCATTCGATAACCAAGCGGGCGGAAATAGGTCGAATGCCACCGCACAAGATTCCTGATTCTTTAACAATGCGGCCTAGCGTGAGCCCAACATAATAAGAAACTGCGGGCATCAGGGGTTTCGGCGTGAGGGGCAAGGCCATAACGATGATCGGCATCGCCGCGGTTTTCGGCGCGATCTCGATCTTTGCCGCGGATTTCTGGGTCAAGAGCCAGGCCAGGCCCGATGCCGAGGAGAAGACGGCGTCGATCGCCGCTCCGGCACCGCCCAGGGTCGAGTTCAAGACCATCGTGGTGGCGAACGCGCCGTTGCGCTACGGCATGGAACTCGACCGCGCCAAGCTGAGCGAAATCCCGTGGCCGCAGGATTCGCTGCCGCAAGGGGCATTTCCCACCATCGATGGGTTGCTTGGCGAAGGCAGCCGCGTCGTGCTGTCGCCGATCGAGGTCAACGAACCGGTGCTGCTCACCAAGCTGTCGGGTCCGAACGGCCGCGCGACGCTCTCCAACATGATGACGCCCGGAATGCGGGCGGTCACCATCCGCACTGACGAGATCGCCGGTGTCGGCGGCTTCGTGACGCCGGGCGACCGCGTCGATGTCGTGCTGACGCGCGATGCCGGCGAAATCCAGGAAGTCGCCAAGAACGCGCAAGGCGCCGCCGGTTCGACCATCACTTCCGAGATCGTCGTCGCCGATGCCAAGGTGCTGAGTGTCGGCCAGGGCGCCGACGAGCGCCAGACGACGCCGCAGGTGACCAATTCCGTGACCATCGAGGTGACGACCGAGGGCGCGCAGAAAGTGGCGCTTGCCCGCACCGTCGGCACGCTGTCGCTGTCGCTGCGTTCCGCCAGCGAAGGCGGCGACGGCCAGAACGGCGTCACCACCATCTCTTCCTTCGGCGGATCGGTGGCGGCCAAGGCTCAGGCAGCGGCCGGCTCGCTGTTCGATGCGATGACCAAGGAGCCGGAGAAGCCGAAATTCAAGACGGTCATCGTGACGCGCGGCACGAAGGCCGAGGAATATCAGGTTCCCGCGCGGGACCAGAACCAGAAGTAAAGGCCGGTGGGGACCGGACGGGACAGGGCAATGTTGATGCGTACCCTATATCGAATGACGGGCCGGTCGCGCTTTGTGCGCACCCTGGCGATGGCGGTTGCACTGGTTGCGAGCGGCATGCTCGCTCTGCCCGGGGCGGCCAAGGCGGACAATGACATCGTCTATGTCTCGTCGACCAAGAATGCGTCGATCAAGGTCGCCAAGGGCAAGCCCAAGACGATCATCACGAGTGCCGCCTTCTACCAGATCGTCATCGGCGATCCGGAGATCGCCAACGTCAATCCACTGACCGACAAATCCTTCTATGTGCTCGGCAACAATCTCGGCACCACCGGCATTGCGCTGTTCGACGAGAAAAAGCAGCTTGTCGGCACGGTGGATATCGAGGTGACGCTCGACACGGATCAACTGGCCAGCACCATCCGCGCCAGCGTGCCGGACGCCAAGATCAAGGTCGGTTCGGCCAATGGCCGCGTGGTGCTGTCGGGTGAGGCGGATGACGCGGTCGCCGCCGAGAAAGCAAACAAGATCGCGACCCGCTTTTCCGGCAACGAGGAGGTGATCAACTCGGTCAACATCTCGTCGTCGCAGCAGGTGCAGCTCAATGTCCGCTTCGTCGAGATCAACCGGCAGGCAGGGCAGGATCTGGGTGCAAAATACAGCGCCAATTTCGCTTACGGCTTCGGCGGCCGCGATGTCACGATCGATCCAGGCACCGTCTCGGCGGCGGGAACCGGCGAGATCATCGGCCGGCTGCTGTCGAATGGCCTCTCGATCGACGTCGCCGTCAAGGCGCTGGAGGAGCGCGGCCTGGCCCGCATGCTGGCCGAGCCCAACCTGATCGCCCGCTCCGGCGAGACGGCGAGCTTTCTCGCCGGCGGCGAATTCCCGATCCCGGTTTCAGAGGACAATGGCAAGATCTCTGTTACCTACAAGAAATACGGCGTCAGCCTGGATTTCACGCCGACCGTGCTCAAGGACGGGCTGGTCAGCCTCGACATCGCGCCGGAAGTCTCGTCGATCGACGCATCGGCGTCCTACAATATCGGCAACATCTCGGTGCCGGGTTTCATCGTGCGCCGCGCCAAGACCTCGGTCGACCTGAAGAACGGCCAGAGCTTCATGATCGCAGGGCTGCTGCAGTCGCAAAACGACATCACCACGTCGCGCATTCCCGGCCTGGGCAAGATGCCCGTCCTTGGGTCGCTGTTCTCGTCGAAATCCTACCAGCGGCGCGAGACCGACCTGGTCATCCTCGTCACGCCCTATCTGGTCAAGCCGGTCGATCCGTCGAAGAAGATGGCGGTACCGACCGATGGTTCGCAGCCGGCCAGCAATGTCGACTATTTCCTCAACAACACCGAGGAAGTGAAGACGTCGGACACCGGTCGCGCGCTGGCGATGGCCGATGGCAGCGCCGCACGGACCGCCCCCGCCACCACGGTCGGGCACTTCCTCGACCTGCCGAAGGACTGAAGCCATGCGACTGGTCCTGAAATCGAGCATCGCCTTGCTTCTTGCCGGTCTGGCCGGCGGCTGCACCAGCGACGATTACACACGCAGCGAAGGGGTGACGACCGGCCCGGGCAACGCGCAGGCCGCCAACACCGTCATGCAGATGGTCGATCCGTGGAAATACGGCGTCCAGAATACGAGGCTTCTCGTACCTGCCAAGCGCGGCGACGCCGGACCTGTCACGCCCGATCAGGCCGCCGCTTCGAAGGCATCTCAGGCGACCGCGGGTAACTGACCTCAAAGGGCGATCAAGCCCACAGGCTGACAAAAAATGGCTAACGGCATCAAGACCAAGAAGATCCTGCTCGTATCGACGGACAGGACCTTCGTGCAGGACACGCGGACCGCATTCGCCGCCTCCGAGATCATCCAGCTTTCGGCGGTGGAGAAGAGTGTCACGGAGTTGCGTGGCGAGATCCAGGAGACCGATTTCGGCGCCATCATCGTCGACATGGACGCGGCGAAGCTGGAGGAGGTCGAGTCGCTGCAGCGCATCATGCGCCGGCTGGAGGGCAAGGCGCCCGTGGTCGTGGTCACCCAGGAGTTCAACGCCGCCGCCGTGCGCATCCTGGTGCAGCTCAAGGTCGCGGACTTCCTGGTCAAGCCGATCACCACGGCCGATCTGGTGCGCTCGGTGGTGCGGGCGCTGCAAGGGCCGGGGCGTGAGGAAAACACCGAGTCGCAGATCTACACCTTCATGCCGGCCGCCGGCGGCGTCGGCACCACGACACTGGCGCTGCAGACCGCCTTCCAGCTGCATCACTCGGTGACGCGCGGCGCCTCGACCTGCGTGGTCGACCTCAATTTCCAGCAGGGCGCCTGTGCCGAATATCTCGACCTCGAGCCGCGTTTCGACATCACCGAGATCGAGAACCAGCCCGAACGCCTCGACCGGCAACTGCTCGACGTGATGCTGTCCAAGCATGCCAGCGGCCTTTGCGTGCTGGCGGCACCGACGCATCCCTCGGAGATGCGTTCGTTCAAGACCGATGTCGTGGTGCGCATGCTGGACCTCGTCTCGGCCTATTTCGACAATGTCGTCATCGACATGCCGCGCACCTGGTTTCCCTGGACGGAGACCGTGCTGCTCGGTTCCAACAAGCTCTATATCGTCGCCGAGATGACGGTGCCATGCCTGCGCCACACGCAGAGGCTGATCCAGGCGGTCTATGAGACCGCCGGCAAGGAAGTGAAGCCGAACGTCATCGTCAACCGTTTCGAGCAGAAGATGTTCGACAACGGTATCAAGCAGGCGGACGTCCAGGAGATCCTCGGCGAGCATTTCGTCGGCGGCATCGCCAACAATTACCGGCTGGTGCGCGAGGCGGTCGATCGCGGCGTACCGCTGCACGAGATCGACCCGAACGCCAATGTCATCAACGACCTGAAGAAGATCATCCTTCCGGAAGAGGCGGTCGCGACCGGGGTTAGGTCGAAGTCGCTGTTCAGCTTCGGCAAGGGTCTGCTGAAAAGGAAGGCCGGATGACCAGTCGTTTTTCCACCCTGCAGAACCGCGACGCGCGCCCGCTGCGTCCGACGGACTCGACCCCGGTGGCGCATCATGCGGTCGTCATCCCGACCAACCGAAAGGCTTTGGCGGCAAAGCCGGACACCGCACCGGCAAAGAGCGCCAACAAGGTGCTCGATGCGCGCGTGCGCATTCACCGGATGCTGCTTGAAGAAATCAATCTCGTTGCGCTGGAGCGTTTGCCCAAGGAGGAGATGCGCCGGCAAGTCCATGATTTCGTTTCGGAAAAAACTCGCCAGGAGCGGATGGCGATCAACACCGTCGAACTCGAAGCGCTGGTCGACGACATCGTCGACGAGATGGTCGGTCTCGGTCCGCTCGAGCCGTTGCTCAAGGATCCCGACATCAACGATATCCTGATCAACGGCCACGAGAACTGCTTCATCGAAAAGAAGGGCAAGCTGCAGAAGGTCCATATCCCGTTCAAGGATGAGGCCCATCTGCTCAGAATCGTCAACAAGATCGTCGCCGCCGTCGGCCGCCGGGTCGACGAATCGCAGCCAATGGTCGATGCGCGCATGCTGGACGGCTCGCGCTTCAACGCGGCCATCCGGCCGGTGGCCGTCGACGGGCCGCTGGTGTCGATCCGCAAATTCTCCAAGAACAAGCTCGGCCTGCACAGACTGGTCGAATTCGGCGCCATCACCCAGAACATGGCCGAAGTGCTGGCGGCGGCAGTGCACGCTCGCAAGACGACGATCATCTCGGGCGGCACCGGCACCGGCAAGACGACGATGCTGAACGCGCTGTCGGCCTTCATTCCCGAAGACGAGCGCTTGATCACCATCGAGGACGCGGCCGAACTGCAGCTGCAGCAGCCGCATGTCGCGCGCATGGAAACGCGCCCCGCCAACATCGAGGGCCATGGCGAACTGAAGCAGCGCGATCTCGTCAAGAACGCGCTGCGCATGCGTCCCGACCGCGTCATCCTCGGCGAGTGCCGCGGCGAGGAGGCTTTCGACATGCTGCAGGCGATGAACACCGGCCATGAAGGGTCGATGGCGACCATCCACGCCAACACGCCGCGCGACGCCATTTCACGCCTCGAACAGATGCTGGGCATGACCGGCATGCCGATGACGGTGCAGTCGATCCGCAGCCAGATCGCCAGCGCCATCGACATCATCGTCCAGCTCACCCGGCTTTCCGACGGCAAGCGCAAGGTGACAAGCGTCGCCGAGGTGACCGGCATGGAAGGCGACGTCATCCAGATGCAGGAGATCTTCCGCTTCGTGCGCACCGGCATGGATGCCGATGGCGGCATTCTCGGCTATTTCGAGGCGACCGGCATCCGGCCGCGCTTCCTGGAGGATCTGCGCGCCATGGGCATCGAGTTTCCCGGACGCTATTTCGAACCCGGCCGGCCGCAGGAGTAAGCCAGGTGTTCGACGGGCTGAGCGCAATCTATGTCGTCTATGCCGGAGCAGCGCTCACCGGCATCATGATCGCCGAGGCCTGTTATCTCCTCTATGCCGGCCGCAGCGACAAGCGCACCGCCATCAACCGGCGCATGAAGCTGCAGGAAAACAAGATCAGCCAGGAACAGGTGCTGATCCAGCTGCGCAAGGAGCGCGGGCTCGACGCAGGCACCTCGCTGTTCTCGCCGGACCGGTTCCGCGCGCTGCGCACGCAGTCGGGCATGATCATGCCGCTGCCGAAATTCCTGATGATCACCTCGGGCGTGGCGATGGCCATGACCCTGGTAGCCATCTGGTATGGGCTGCCGCTGCTGATGGGGCTGCTGCTGTTCGCCGTGCTGATGCCGCTGGTGCCGGTGATGGTGATGCGCTTCAAGCGCAAGCGCCGGCTCAAGCGCTTCGGCATGCAGTTGCCCGAGGCATTGGAGCTGATCACGCGCGGCCTCAAGGCCGGTCACCCCGTGCCGGTGGCTATCGCCATGGTGTCGCGCGAGATGCCCGATCCAATCGGCACCGAATTCGGCGTCATCGCCGATGAGGTGACCTATGGTTCCGATCTGGTCTCGGCTTTGAATTCGCTGTTCGAAAGGGTCGGTCATGAGGATCTGCCGCTGTTCATCACCGCCGTCTCGATCCAGTCCAGTTCGGGCGGCAATCTGCGCGAGATTCTCGACGGCCTGGCGTTGACGATCCGCGAGCGCGGCAAGCTGCGCCGCAAGGTGCGCGCCATTTCGACCGAAGGCCGCATGTCGGCCTACATCCTGACGGCGATCCCGGCGCTGCTGTTTGCCGCCATCATGGCGCTGATGCCGGGCTTCTACCGCGATGTCTGGGACGAGCCCAAAACCTGGTATTTGATCGGTGGATCGATCACCTGGCTGATGCTGGGCAATCTGATGATGTTCAAAATGTCGAATTTCAGGTTCTGACATGCAGGGCTTCATCGAATTCCTCGCCTCGCTTGCCCCGACGTCCCTGATGCCGGTGGCCATCCTGCTGTTGGCCCTGGGCTCCATCGCGGTCGCCTGGCCGATGGTGACGGCGAAGGGCGACCGCAACGACGTGAAGCGCCGGCTCAAGGTCGACCATGGTACCGTGGCCGCGAAAGCCGAGCCGCTGCAGAAGAAGAACGCCAATGTCGTGCGCGAGAAGGCGGTGAAGCGGGCGCAGGAATTCTACGCCAGGAGCGATCCGGAAAACGTCGCCCGGCTGCGCATGAAGCTGATCCAGGCCGGCTATATGGAGCCGCGTGCCGTCGGCACGTTCTTCATCATCCGCTTCTCGGCGCTGGTCGGCGGCGCCATCGGCGCCTTTGTCCTCAACCAATGGCTGGCCAGTGCCGAAGCGACGATGACCAGCCGCTGGGCGTTCGTCATCCTGTCGGGCGTGGCCGGCTACTTCCTGCCCGGTCTGGTGCTGACCCAGAAGGTGCGGGAAAAGATGCGCGAATACCGCAACGGCTTTCCCGACTTCATGGATCTGATGATCGTCTGCTCGGACGCCGGCATGAGCATGGAGGCCGGCATCGAGCGCGTTTCGAAGGAACTCGCCAAGACCTATCCCGCGCTCAGCCAGAACCTGCAGCTGGTGTCGCTGGAGTTGCGGGCCGGGCGCAGCCTAGACGACGCGCTGAAGGCGCTTGCCGACCGCCTCAGCCTGGACGAGGTCCGCTCCTTCGCCACCCTCTTGCAGCAGTCGAAGGAACTCGGCACCAGCCTGTCGGGCGCACTGCGCGTCTTCTCCGACGAAATGCGTCACAAGCGCATGTCGCTGGCCGAGGAAAAGGCGCACGCCCTGCCGGCCAAGATGTCGATACCGGTGACGGTGTGCATCCTGCCGGTGGTGCTGATGATCGCGGTCATTCCGATCATCGTCAAAATGACGGGTCACCACTAGGCTGTACTGGTATTCAGGTGAGGTCGACCTGCAAGTGACAGGCTTTCGCGCTCGATTCCTGAACTCGGCCCTGCGATGTGAGAACCCCATGCGAACACTGTTGCGGATCATCTTTCTTGGCCTCACCGCCGCCAGCCTGTGGCCCGCCTGGGCCATGGCCAACGATTGCGGCGATGCCGCCGCGCTGTTGCGGCAGGCTTATCCCAAGGTTCAGAAAGGCGCCGACGGCGACTCCTTTACGCTCGAACCCCATACCAGCATTGTGCTCGCGGATCCGCAGGACCTTAAGCCCGGCTTGGTCTGCAGGATATGGCCTGCCCATGACGATCTGCTGCTGGTCGCAGTGCCGCTGATCGACAGCGCCAAGTCCAGCGACGGCGAGCATTTTGGCGATATCGAGCTTCTGGTCGTCGACAGGAAGACCCTGCAGGTGCGCCAGCGTCTGCTCCAGCCCGGGTTGATGAACGACGATGCCATCGCCATCCGCGGCATCGAATTCGATACCGGCCGTTATGGGCTGGCGCCGGGTGTCACCGCTTTTGGCCTGCGCATCGACATGGCCAACCATTCGCAGCCCAATCCCTTCAATGAAACCGACCTGCGGCTCTACGCCATAACAGGCAATGCACTGCGCGTGGTGCTCGACGGCCTTGTCGTGGCCGGCTTTGGCGGCGAAGGCGACACCAATTGCGCGGGATCCTTTCATTCCAGCAAGGTCAGCCTGGCGATGAGCCCGACGATCCATCGCGGCTACCATGACATCATCGCGGTCGAGCGGAAGGATACCGACGAGCCGGCTCCCGACAAGGATGGCGAGTGTCAGTCGCATCCCGGCAAGTCGGTGAGCCGGACCCACCGGCTGCGCTATGACGGCAACCACTATCCGGTTCCGGCCGCGCTCAAGGTCCTGGACACGCCGTGAGAGCGCAGCTTGCATCTGCTTGAGGTGTCGGAGACCGTCTCTCAGGGCCTGGTGGTTAATGGCCGGTATTGCGGAAACCAAATCTTAGCTGCATTTCGGCACCGAAGTTTAATTGCTCTTCTGTACCTTGATTTCTGAAGAACGACCCGACAAATCGGGCGACGGGGCAGGGCATGCGTCAGACACAATTTGCGGCGGCGGCCACGATGGCGGCTGTCTTGATGATCACCGGGTGCACGACGAACAACAACGTCGACACGACCAAGACCACGGCCATTCAGCCGGCTGCAAAGACCGTCGACACCTCCGATCTGGCGCAAGGCAAGGCGCAGTTTCGCGACGCCAATTATGGTCTCGCCGAACAGCATTTCCGCAAGGCGGTCGAGCTGAAGGCCGACAATGCTGAGGCCTGGATGGGGCTCGCCGCTTCCTATGACGAGCTCGGCCGCTTCGACTTTGCCGACCGCGCCTACGGCCAGCTCTTGAAGGTCGCCGGCCGCAAACCGCAGATCGTCAACAATATGGGCTATTCGCAACTGCTGCGCGGCAACAAGAAAAAAGCCAGGGCGCTGCTGCTCGAGGCCAAGGCCGGCATGGCCGACCCCACGGTCGTCAACGCCAACCTCGCCTTGCTCAACAAGGGTTGATGCCCGTTTTGATCCTCGCGCCGACCGTGGGCGCGATTTCCAGACAGGTGGTATCGACGCTTTGTAAACCCTAACCGCAGCTTGGGTCGAAAGATCGGCTGAAAACCATGGTCGAGGGCTGCCGCTGACCTAGAATGCGGCGCTACCGCCGACGCTCGAGAGGCCGCCGCCCGATATGCTGGATTTCAGTTCGCTCCTGCTCGCAGCCGCGCTGTCGGGTACTTGTCTGGCCGTCACCCTGTTTGCCATTTGGTTCACCGCGCCGCGGGCGCGTTTCGTGCTGACGGTGGCCTGCGGCATCCTTGTGCTCGTCGCGCATGTGATTGTCTTCTGGCGCTACACCAAGGAACCTGATCCGCTGCTTTGCCAGATCGCGCTGGCGCTGCTCAGCCTGGGCTTCCTCATCATCTGCATTTCGGCGATGCAGTATCTGGGCGTGCCGGAACACAGGCGTGCGATGCTGCCGACACTTGCCGCCATGGCTGTCTGCGCGGCCGTGACCTTCCTCGGCCTTGACGGTGTCGGCTTCATCGTCACCTACGCGACGGTCACCGTGCTGCTCTCGACGATTGGAGCCATGTTCTGGGTCAATGGCAGTCACGATCGCCGGATCCTGCTGGTGGTTTCGTTCCTGAGCGGCACCTGCGCGGTGTCGTTTGCCCTTTGCGGCATGGTTCTGATGGCCAAGGGGCAATGGACGCTTGGGGCGGCGCCCGACAACTGGGCCGAACGTCTGAATTCCGTCGTTGCGGTGGCCTGCATGACAGGTCTCGGCGCCTTGACGCTGTCGCTGCACCATCTGCAGGCGCAGATCGAGCTGAAGGCCGAGACGATGACCGATCCATTGACCGGGCTGATGAATCGTCGCGGGTTGACGTCGCACTATGGCGAGCGGCCTTTCGGTCCTTTCATGGCGGTCGTGATGTTCGACCTCGACCACTTCAAGAGGACGAACGACGTCTACGGTCACCCGGTCGGAGACCAGGTTCTGTGCCGCTTCGCAGCCGTCATCAGGAAGTATGCCAGGACAGGCGTCGACGCCTTTCGCCTGGGTGGCGAGGAGTTCGCCATCGTCATGTCGCGGATGACGGAAGAGCGGGCCCATGATCTCGCCAGCAAGATCGGCGTTGCCTTCGGCACCGAAATCGTTGCCACCCCGCTCGGTCCGTTGCGCAGCACGGTCAGCGGCGGCATCGGCTTTGGCGGCGCCGAAGGCAGCAGCCTCGACGAGGTGCTGGCCGAGGCGGACGCAGCACTCTACGCGGCCAAGCGTGCCGGCCGAAATTGCGTCATCAGCCATAAAAGGATGGGCAAGGCCGAACCGGTCAGGCCGGCCTTGCGCTCAGCATAGAGCGGGCTACTCCGCCGCTCCCAGATAATCAGCCAGCGGCGGGCATGAGCAGACCAGGTTGCGGTCGCCGGCGACATTGTCGATGCGCGACACCGGCGGCCAATATTTGGCTGCCGTATCGGCGTCGCCGGCGGGATAGGCCGCTTCCAGGCGCGAGTAGGGGTGGTTCCACTGGCCGGCCAGCACCTCGGCGGCGGTGTGGGGTGCGTTGACCAGCGGATTGTCGGTCAGCGGCCACTCGCCCTTCGCCACCTTGGCTGCCTCGCCGGCGATGGCAATCATCGCCTCGCAGAAGCGATCCAGTTCTCGCTTGGGCTCGGACTCGGTCGGCTCGACCATCAGCGTGCCGGCAACCGGAAACGACATGGTCGGCGCGTGGAAGCCGTAGTCGATCAGGCGCTTGGCGATATCGTCGACACTGATGCCGGCGCTCTCCTTGAGCACGCGAGTGTCGAGGATGCATTCATGCGCGATGCGATCGTGCCGGCCCTTGTAGAGCAGCGGGAAGTGCGGCGCGAGCCGTGTCGCCACATAGTTGGCCGAAATGATGGCGGTCTCCGTCGCCTGCTTCAGCCCAGTGGCGCCCATCATGCGGATATACATCCAGGTGATCGGCAGGATGGAAGCGCTGCCGAAGGGCGCCGCCGACACGGCATGCGCCGAGCTTTCGGTGACATGCCCCGGCAGATAAGGCTTCAGATGCGCCTTGACGCCAATCGGACCGACGCCGGGGCCGCCGCCGCCATGCGGGATGCAGAAGGTCTTGTGCAGGTTCATGTGGCAGACGTCGGCGCCGATGTCGGCGGGGCGGGCTAGCGCGACCAGCGCGTTGAGGTTGGCGCCGTCGAAATAGACCTGGCCGCCATGCTCATGAATGAGGGCGCAGAGGTGGCGCGCGCCTTCTTCGTAGACGCCGTGCGTCGAGGGATAGGTGAACATCAGCGCCGCGAGATTTTTGGAATGCTCGTTGGCTTTGGCCCGCATATCGTCCATGTCGATATTGCCGTCCTCCAGGCAGCGCACGACGACAACGCTCATGCCGGCCATCGCCGCGCTTGCCGGATTGGTGCCATGCGCGGAGGAGGGGATCAGGCAGACGGTGCGATGGCCTTCGCCGCGCGAGCGGTGATAGGCACGGATGGCGAGAAGGCCGGCATATTCGCCCTGGCTGCCGGCATTGGGCTGCAGGCTGACGGCGTCGAAGCCGGTGATTTCCGACAGCCAGCCTTCCAGCTCGCCGATCATGGCACGATAGCCGGCCGAGTGCGCTGATGGCGCGAAGGGATGCAGATTGGCGATGCTTGGCCAACTCACCGGCATCATTTCGGCCGCGGCGTTGAGCTTCATCGTGCAGGATCCCAGCGGGATCATTGAGCGGTCGAGCGCCAGGTCCTTGTCGGCCAGCCGGCGCAGCAAGCGCATCATGTCGGTTTCTGACTTGTTTTCGTTGAAGACCGGCTGGGTCAGAAACTCTTTTCCACGCGCCTTGCCGGGCACGGTGCTGCTGGTTGAAGCCTCAGCCTTGGCGCCGAACAGCGCCGCGATCGCATCGAGATCGGCGTCTGTCGAGGTCTCGTCGAAGCTGATGCCGACATGGTCGGCGTCGATGACGCGCAGCAGCCGGCCGGTCTTTTCGGCGGCGGCGGCGATCTCAGCAGCCTTGCCCTTTGCTTCCACAGTCACGGTGTCGAAGCGGCTGGCGCCGAGCACCGAAACGCCTGCCACCTTCAGGCCGCTTGCCAAACGGTTGGCCAGCGTGTGGATGCGCCCGGCGATCGCCTGCAGCCCGGCAGGGCCGTGCCAGATGGCATAGGCGGTGGCCATGTTGGCAAGCAGCGCCTGCGCGGTGCAGATGTTGGAGGTCGCCTTGTCGCGGCGGATATGCTGTTCGCGTGTTTGCAAGGCCAGGCGGTAGCCGGCGCGGCCCTTGCTGTCGGTCGACTGGCCGACGAGGCGGCCCGGCATCAGCCGGGTCAGCCTATCGGAGACGGCGCAATAGGCGGCGTGCGGGCCGCCAAAGCCCATCGGCACGCCAAAGCGCTGCATCGGGCCGACTGCAATGTCCGCGCCAAGCTTCGCCGGCGCATCGGTCATCGTCAGGCCAAGCGGATCGGCGATGAAGACGACAACGGTGCCGGTGGCGCGGGCTTTGTCGATCGCCGCCTTGTGGTCGCCATAGACGCCAAACGTGTCGGGCCAGGAGACGAGCAGGGCGGCCGTGTTGTCGTCGATCGTGTCGCCGTCGATCTCGATGCCGAGCGGCTCGGCGCGGGTGCGCACGACATCCAGCGTTTGCGGATGCGGTGTGCCAGCAAGCGCCACCTTGGTGCGCTTGTCGCGATGGTGGCGCAGCGCAATGCCGACCGCCTCGGCGACCGCGGTCGCCTCATCGAGCAGCGAGGCCGAGGCCACAGGCAGGCCGGTCAGTTCGGTGACCAGCGTCTGGAAATTGAACAGCATTTCCAGTCGGCCCTGGCTGATCTCGGCCTGATAGGGCGTGTAGGCCGTGTACCAGGCCGGATTCTCGAACAAATTGCGCTGGATGACCGGCGGCACATGCACGCCGTGATAGCCAGCGCCGATGAAGCTCTTCAGCACCGTATTTTTCGCCATGGTCGCCGACAATTCGGCCAGCGCTTCGGCTTCGCTCGCCGGCGCAGGCAGGGCCAGCGGCACGTCGAGGCGAATCGACTGCGGCACGGCCTGGCTGATCAGCGTCTCGACGGAGGGAACGCCGATCACCGCAAGCATGGCTCTGACATCGCTGACATCAGGACCGATATGGCGGGCCGAGAAGGGGGTAAGTGCTGTGCTCATCGTTTTTAAGTCCTGTAATCAGGCGATATGGGCTTTGTAGGCGGCTTCATCCATGAGGCCGGCAAGCTGGCTTTCGTCGGCAAGCTTCATCTTCCACAGCCAGCCGGCGCCGGTCGCCGCCGAGTTGACCAGCGATGGGTCGGACGACAGCGTGCCGTTGGCCTCGGTGATTTCACCGTCTACGGGCGCGTAAACGTCGGAGGCCGCCTTGACGGATTCGACTACGACGGCGGTATCGCCTTTGCTTAGCCTCTTGCCGATCTCGGGCAACTCGACGAAAACGAGATCGCCGAGCTGTTCCTGCGCATAGTCGGTGATGCCGACGGTGGCGATGCCGCCTTCGACGCGGAGCCATTCGTGATCGGAGGTGAAATAGGTCGTTGCCATCGGAATTATCCTTTGCGGTAGCGATGAGGAGTGAAGGGCAGGGAACTGATATCGACGGGGATTCTCGTGCCGCGCACGTCGGCGAAAACCCTTGTGCCGGGCTTTGCCAGCGCTGTGGCGACATAGCCCATGGCAACCGGATGGCCGGCCGAAGGGCCGAAGCCGCCCGATGTCACACGACCTGCCGCATTGCCGTCGGCGTCGAACAGAGCAGCACCGGCGCGCACCGGCTGGCGGCCTTCCGGCTTCAAGCCAACGCGCTTTTGCGCCGGGCCGCGTTCAACGGCGGCGCGCAAGGCATCGGCGCCGATGAAGGCGCCGGAAGCGCGGATGTCCTTGGGGATCGCCCACATCAGCGCTGCTGCAGCCGGGTCGGTCTCCGGCGTGATGTCCTGGCCATGCAGGCACAGTCCCGCCTCCAGCCGCAGGCTGTCGCGCGCGGCAAGACCGATCCACAGCACGCGCTCATCCTCGAGTAGCTTTGTGACCAAATCCCGCGCGTCCGCTTCCGGCAGGCCGATCTCGAAACCGTCCTCGCCGGTATAGCCTGACCGGCTCATGAACCAGTTCTTCCGCCGCTCGACCCCATGCATAAACAGCAGCGAGCCGGTCTCGATGCCCGCACGGGAGAGGGCTGCCCAGGCTTCAGGTCCCTGGATGGCGAGAAAGACGCGGTCGAGCGGCTCGACCTTCACATCGAAATCGGCGGCCAGCGCGCGCAGATGCTTTTCGTCGGCGACGGCATTGCCGGCATTGGCGACCACCATGAAGCGCTCGTTGCCAAGCCTGGTGACGATCAGATCGTCCAGGATGCCTGCATGTTCATTGAGGAAGAAGGACAGTTTCGACTGCGAGATTTCGAGCGCGCCGGTGTCCAGTGGGCAGGCGCGGTTGAGCAAGGCAATCGCGCCGGGTCCGCTGACCTCGAACAGTTTCATGTGCGAAATGTCGAACAGACCCACATGCTCGCGGGTGTGCAGATGTTCCTTCATGACGCCGGCGGGATAGGTCAGCGGCATCGACCAGCCGGCAAAGGCGCCAAAACGCGCACCGGTGGCTGTGTGAATATCTTCGAGGGGGAGGTGTCTGCTGTCGTCGCCCGTCATGTCATCTCCAGAGTCGCACGCAATCGGCCGCTGATGGCGACCAGTCCGTGCCCCTCTGTCTGAAGCCTGAGAGACTCGCGCAGCCGGAACTCTGTCAGCGGCGCTTACACCTTCGGCGCGGGGGCAAGCCCCGACTTTCCAGAGTGTCTTTCCCGTCTACGGTTCTTTTGCCTGAGAGATTTCGGGCGATTTCCCCTTCGGCGGCAGCTCTCGCTGCTCTCTCCCGCAAACAGGTAGGACTCAAAACCTCAAGTCCTCGACGCGCCATCCATAGCCCGTCGGCGACACCTTGTCACCTCCCAGCGACATCTAAAGGTACGTTGATATTCAGGTGATGCCGGCAAGTCTTCGCTAACCACGCCGTTTGCCGGTTTTTCAAGACACTCCTGATATAGGAGGCCGATGTAACGCTTTGGGGCGGACGGGGACGACTATGGGCGAATTGATCATAAGCGCGCCGGTGGCGGGGCTGACCTCGAAGAATCGCATTGGCCCGGAAGATGTGGTGATGCTGCGCCGCGACGTGTTCGCCGATGGCGTGGTGACCCGAGGCGAGGCCGAGGCGCTGTTCGCGCTCGACCAGACGGCCCGGGACAAGTGCGCGGACTGGGCGCCGTTCTTCGTCGAGGCGGTGACCGACTACATCGTCCATCAGGAAAAGCCCTCGGGCTACATCTCACAGGAGAATACCGACTGGCTGATCCGCACCATCTCGCGCGACGGCATGGTCGACAGCCGCACCGAACTCGAATTGCTGGTCCATGTGCTGGAAGAAGCAAGATCCTCGCCGAGCAAGCTTTGCGTCTATGCGCTGGAGCAGGTTGCGCACGCCGTCATCGACGGCAAGGGGCCGCTGATGCTGGGTGGGGCGCTGGTGCCGGGACTGATCGCCAGGGCGGAGGTCGAATTGCTGCGCCGTATCCTCCACGCCCATGGCGGCGACGGCAACATCGCCATCACACGGGGCGAGGCCGCGGTGCTGTTCAGGATCAACGAACAGACCGCGCAGGCCAAGAACGACCAGTCCTGGAACGATCTGTTCGTCAAGGCGATCGCCAATTTCGTCATGTGCTCGGCCGGCTATGAAGCCCCAACCCGCGGTGTGGCACTGCGACAGGAAAGCTTCCTCGAACACGCCGATCCGGAAATCGGCGGCTTCTTCAGCCGCATGGTCTCCGGCGGCCTTGCCGGCATCATCGAAGCCTATCGGTCTCCGGATGACATCGAGGCCGAGTGGGAAGCCAAGAACAGGGCGGCCGAGGCCTTGGCCCGCCGCGCCGAAACGATCGATGCCGGTGAAGCCAAATGGCTGGTCGGACATATCGGCGTGGACAGGCCCCTCTACGAAAACGAGCGCGCGCTGCTGACGCTCATCAAGCATGCCTCGCCGGAGATCCATCCGGCCCTGAAGCCGCTGCTCGACAAGGTCGCCTGAAAAGAACAAGCGTCCGCTTCGCGGCATTCCCCCTCTCGGTTTCGATAGGGTTCGTCGGCCATGAAACTCCTCTAGTGTCGGGCGGGGACGTCCACTCTCAGGGGAGAACAACACATGACCATGCTTCGTAAGATGCTTGCACTTGCATTTGCCGCAGGCCTTGGCTCGACAACGCTGGCCGATGCCGGCGGGATGACGCCGCAACAACAGGCTGACGCGCGCACCAAGGTCGAAACAGCCGTGGCACTGGCCAACATCGCCAAGGCCGACAAGGACGGCGAGGCGATGCTCGTCGCCGCCAGAATGCTGGCCGAGGCCGGTCCGGTGGCCGAGCAGGGCGCCAAGATGAAGGACGGCAAGCCGACACTGATGGACACCGGCAAGATGGCCAAAATGGCCAAGGAAATGGGCGCCGACGCCAAGAAGGCCGATGCCGTCGCCAGCATGGCGACCTCGAACGGCGAAACGGCGCGCAGCGATGGCTACTGGTACTACAGCTGCGATTCCTACAACAACTGCCAGTGGATCTACGCCGGCTATTGAGCGGGGCGGGGGGCTCAATCATAGCAGGCGTTCGTGATCGGCCCGTGGCCTCCGCGGGCCGATCATCTTTTTGTGGTGAGGTCAGATACCGCCATACCAGTCGTAGCCATTGTCTTCCCAATAGCCGCCGCGACCACCGCCGACATTGGCGAAGCCGTCGACCAGCTCGATCTTGTAGAGATATTTCGGCATCTTGTAGCCGAGTTGGCGCTCGACGCGGACGCGTAGCGGCGCGCCGTTTTCGACCGGCAACGGCTTGCCGTTCAGGCCATAGGCCAGGATCGTCTGCGGGTGGCGAGCATCGATGAGGTCGATCGTGCCGTAATATTTGATGTCGCCGGACAGGCTGCGGTCGATCGTGTCGAGGCAATGGAACATGACATAGCGCGCCTGCGGCTTGACCACGGCCTGGTCGAGCACCAGCGACAGCGGCGTGCCGGTCCATTTGGCGATGCAGCTCCAGCCCTCGACGCAGTCGTGGCGGGTGATCTGGGTGCGGCTCGGCATGTTCTGAAGCTGCTCGCGGGTCAGCGACAGCGGCTTTTCGACGAGACCTGTCACTTCCAGCCGCCAGTCGGCGAAATTGTTGGCGAGCAGGCCCTTATAGGTGTCGTCGTCGGGAGAGGTGACGCCGTTCGGTCGCTGCGGCTGGCGGATGTCGGCTTCGGTGAATTCCGGCGCCAACGCGTCGCGACCGGCAAGCAGGCGTTGCGCCCGATATGTCAGCCCGTTGGCGTTTTCGAGAAAACTGCGCAAGCCGCTGCCGATGCTCAACTGGCTGTCGAAGGCGTCGCAGCCCGACAGCATGATGCCGGAGGCGCCGAGGCTGGCTGCGGTCAGGAATTTCCGGCGGCTGATTTCGAATTTCGCCATGTCACGCACTCCTCTCGGTCGTCTTGTCGTCATGCATGGGCGGATCGGTGCGATACCAGCCGGTGATGATCGAGCGCAGTTCGTTGATCGGGCCGGCGGCCAGGATCATCAGGATGTGGATGATGAAGAAGCCGACCAGCAGCAGCATGACGGTGAAATGGATGGTGCGCGCCGTCTGGCGCCCGCCGAGCAGATCGTTGAGGAAGGGCAGCACCGAGTTCATGCTGGGCGACATGGCAAGGCCGGTGATGATCATCAGCGGCAACAGCACGAACAGCACCCCGCCATAGGCCATCTTCTGCAGCGTGTTGTATTCGCGTGTGTGGTGGAATTTCAGCTTGGCGTGGTCGATGATGTCCCGCGGCAGCCGCTTGAGGTCGTCGAGGCGTGGTGCGAGATCGCGCCTGATATGGCCGTTGATCAGGCTGGCGACCAGCCAGACGATCAAGGTCGTCGTCAGGATCCAGGCAAAGAAGAAATGCACGACACGGGCGGTGCCGAGATCATAGTAGGACGGGATGGTCGCCCAGGACGGAAAACCGCGCGCCGTCTCGTTGCCGGCCGGACCCGACCAGCCGAGCACGCCCGTCGTGTCGAAGCGGTGCCCGAAGATTTCGGTGTAACCGCGCGGACCGGCGTTGGTGTTTTCGGCACCGATCTCGAAAATGGTGTTATTGTAGCCGAAGCCGGATTGCTTGCCGATGTAGAGCTGCGGCCGGGCGTTGAAGATCTGCAGGCCGGACAGCAGCATGAAGAACAGCGAGATGGCCCAGAGCCAATGCGTCAGCCGCGTCCAGCGCGACTGCCGGTAGATCAGCGTCTTGTCGTTCGAAGCGGGAACGCCCGGCCCAATTTCAGATTGGCTTCTGGCAACCGATTCCATCTTGTCTCGTCTCCCGGCCTCGCGGCGCGACCTGCGCGTTCATTGTCCTCCTGATACGTCGCGATCCAAACCGATGTTTCACCCGATCACGGATTTATTACGGAGAGCCCAGGCTGACGGCGAGGTTGACCGCCGCGGCGACGATGATGGTGTTGAAGAAGAACGACAGGATCGAATGGACGAGCACGACACAACGCATATGCGTGGTGGAGATGTTGGTGTCGGCGGTCTGCGCCGTCATGCCGATGACTGCCGAGAAGTAGAGGAAATCCCAGCCTTCCGGCCGTTTGTCGCCTGGGAACAGCAATCCGCCAACCGGGATTTTCTTCTTGGTCTTGGTGTCGACCTCGTCGCCATCCATCCAGTAGACATGAGCATAATGGAGCGCCGCCATGGCATGGATGGTGAACCAGCCGAGCGGGATCGACAGCAGCGCGAAGCCAAGTTCAACCGGATGCCCAGTGTCTTTCTGATTGATCAGCAGGAACAAGGAGATAACGGCGACGCCGACGACGACAAGCGTCACCGCGAAGATGACCAGCACCGGCAGGTCGGTGGCACGCGCATTCTTGCTCAGATACTTGCCGGTGAACGTTGGCATCTGGCTGACGACAAGCATGACGTAAGCGGCAAAAAATGCATTGGCGCCGACCGAATAGGCGAGCGGGGCGTGCAGCAGCAACGCCACAACAAGCGCCACAGCGCCGAAGCAGGCCGACATCGCGAACAGCATGTGGCGCTGAATGGGATTCTTGATCGGGGTTTCGGCGGCCATGGCGGTCTCCACCCTGGATGACGCTCGGTTTCTAGCTGGGTGTGGCGGATTTCAGCGCGCGCCGCAAGATACGGTCGAGTTCACCGAGGAATCGCGAACGGTCCTGCGGTGCGAAGCTGGCATTGTAGCCCTTGCTTTCGCCGGTTTCGCGCAAATGCTGTTTGAGGTCGCGCATGGCGACGGCCATGCCGATGGTTTCCGGCGTGAACGGGCGCCCGGTGGGCCCAAGCACATGGGCGCCGAGCGCCACCGCGCGGGCAGCAAGCGGTATGTCGGCGGTGATCACGATGTCGTTGGATTTTGCGTTCTCAACAATCCAGTCGTCGGCGGCGTCAGCGCCCTTGGAGACCACAACGTTGCGGACCATCGGGTCGCGCGATGGCCGCAAGCCGCCATTGGAGACATAGGTGACGACGACGCCAAGGCGCTCGGCGACTTTTTCGACCTCTGCCTTGACGGGGCAGGCGTCGGCATCGACGTAAATGGAGGGTGCGGGCATTGTCTCTCCGAAACGGACAGGGGCCGGAAGCATGTCCGGCCCCTGCCTGAAATCTTACAGCGTTCAGGCCGGCAAGGCGCCTGACTTCTTCGCCGTCCAGGTGGCGATATAATCCATCAGGCCGGGGTTGAGGCAGTCATAGGGTTCGAGCCCGATCGACTTTAGCTGCGCCCGGATGCCGTCCATGCGTTTCGGGTCGACGCCGGATTCGATGATCGACGAGACAAAGGCAGTGAAGCCCGGCGGCGACCAGCCATCCTCCTGGAAGCGCTCAGGGTGGATGAAGGACAAGCCCTTGAACGGATGGTCGCGCTCGACCGGGCCGTGCATGTGGACGCCGCAGCCGGTGCAGGCATGGCGCTGGATCAGCGCCGAGGGGTCGACCACCTTGAGCTTGTCGCCGTTCTCGGTGACGGTGACGTCGCCGGTGCCGGCGACGGCAACCACCGAGAATATCGCGCCTTCCGGCTTCCAGCATTTGGTGCAGCCGCAGGCGTGGTTGTGGGCGATCTGGCCCTTGACCTTCACCTTGACGGGCTTGCTGGTGCAGGCGCAGACCAGCGTGCCGCCGGCAAAGCTCGCGCTCTCCTTGGGCAAGCCATTGTCGATTTTCGGATGCAGTTTTTCCGCCATTCTTTTCTCCTCCCGTTTGTGAACCACAGAGGTCGCTGGCCGGTCGGTCGGCGGCTTGTGGCCTTCCTTCAGTAAACGACGACGCTTCGGATCGACTTGCCCTCATGCATGAGGTCGAACCCCTTGTTGATGTCCTCGAGCTTCAGCGTGTGGGTGATCATCGGATCGATCTGGATCTTGCCGTCCATGTACCAGTCGACGATCCTCGGCACGTCGGTGCGGCCGCGCGCGCCGCCGAAGGCGGTGCCCATCCAGGTCCGCCCGGTGACCAGCTGGAACGGCCTGGTCGAAATCTCCTGGCCAGCACCCGCGACGCCGATGACGACCGACTTGCCCCAGCCGCGATGCGAGGCTTCCAGCGCCTGACGCATCACCTTGGTGCTGCCGGTGCAGTCGAATGTGTAGTCGGCGCCGCCGATCTGGTCGGCGCCACGCTTGGTCATGTTGACCAGATGCGGCACGACATCGCCGTCGATCTCCTTCGGATTGACGAAATGCGTCATGCCGAATTTTTCGCCCCAGGCCTTCTTGTCGTTGTTGAGATCGACGCCAATGATCATGTCGGCGCCGGCCAGCTTCAGGCCCTGGATGACGTTCAAGCCGATACCGCCGAGGCCGAAGACGACAGCCGTGGCGCCTTGCTCGACCTTGGCGGTGTTGATGACCGCACCAATGCCGGTGGTGACGCCGCAGCCGATGTAGCAGATCTTGTCGAAGGGTGCGTCCGGGTTGACCTTGGCCAGCGCGATCTCGGGCAGCACGGTGAAGTTTGAGAAGGTCGAGCAGCCCATATAGTGGAAGATCTTGTCCTTGCCGATCGAGAAGCGCGACGAACCGTCCGGCATCAGGCCTTGCCCCTGCGTGGCGCGGATGGCCGTGCACAGATTGGTCTTGCGCGACAGGCAGGACGGACACTGCCGGCATTCCGGCGTGTAGAGGGGGATGACATGGTCGCCCTTCTTGACCGAGGTGACGCCCTTGCCGACATCGACGACGACGCCAGCGCCCTCATGGCCGAGGATGGCCGGAAACAGGCCTTCCGGATCGGCGCCCGACAGAGTGAACTCGTCGGTGTGGCAGATACCGGTCGCCTTGATCTCTACCAGCACCTCGCCATCACGCGGACCGTCGAGGTCGACCTCCATGATCTCCAACGGCTTTCCGGCGGCGACAGCGACAGCGGCGCGGGTTTTCATCAGGCGTCCTCCAATGCGAATTTTTTTCCAAGGTTTCAGGTTTTATCGACACGATCAACTGGAAGCTGGTGCCGAGACTGGGCCACAGCGAAGAATTGGAATCGCAAATCGATTGAAAGGCAGTGATTTGCATGGTCGGCTTGACCCCGCAAGCACAGGCCATAAAAGGAACGACCGACCGGAGGGGAACGACCTCAGCATGTTCACGAAAATCCTGATCGCCAATCGTGGCGAGATCGCCTGTCGCGTCATCAAGACGGCGCGCAAGATGGGGATTGCCACGGTCGCGGTCTATTCCGATGCCGATCGCGATGCCGTGCATGTCGAGATGGCCGACGAAGCGGTGCATATCGGGCCTTCGCCCGCCGCGCAGAGTTATTTGCTGCCGGAAAAGATCATCGCCGCCTGCAAGGAAACCGGAGCTCAGGCCGTGCATCCCGGTTATGGCTTCCTGTCCGAGCGCGCCGCCTTCTGCGAGGCGCTGGAAGCGGAAGGTATCATCTTCATCGGCCCAAAGCCCAAAGCGATCAAGGCGATGGGCGACAAGATCGAATCGAAGAAGTTCGCCAACGCCGCCAAGGTTTCGACGGTGCCCGGCTGGCTCGGTGTCATCGAGAATGCCGACCATGCCGAAAAGATCGCCGGCGAGATCGGCTATCCCGTGATGATCAAGGCCTCGGCCGGCGGCGGCGGCAAGGGCATGCGCATCGCCTGGAACCAGTCGGAAGTGCGCGACGGTTTCGACCGGGCGCGCTCGGAGGCCAAGAGCTCGTTCGGCGACGACCGCGTGTTCATCGAAAAGTTCGTCGTCGATCCGCGCCATATCGAGATCCAGGTGCTGGCCGACGCGCATGGCAATGCGTTCTATCTCGGCGAGCGCGAATGCTCGATCCAGCGCCGCAACCAGAAGGTTGCGGAAGAGGCGCCGTCGCCTTTCCTCGATGCCAAGACGCGCAAGGCCATGGGCGAGCAGTCGGTGGCGCTGGCCAGGGCCGTCGACTACCAGAGCGCCGGCACGGTCGAGTTCATCGTCGACAAGGACAAGAACTTCTATTTCCTTGAAATGAATACACGATTGCAGGTCGAGCACCCGGTAACCGAGCTCGTGACCGGCATCGATCTGGTTGAACAGATGATCCGCGTCGCCGCCGGCGAAAAGCTTGGCCTGACGCAAAGCGACATCAAGCTGAATGGCTGGGCGGTGGAAAGCCGGCTCTATGCCGAGGACCCGTACCGCAATTTCCTGCCGTCGATCGGCCGGCTGACGCGCTACCGGCCGCCGGAGGAAGGGCAATTCGGCGATGTCGTCATACGCAACGATACCGGCGTCACCGAAGGCTCGGAGATTTCGATGTTCTATGACCCGATGCTGGCCAAGCTCTGCACCTGGGCGCCGACGCGCATCGAAGCGATCGATGCCATGTCGGAAGCTCTCGATAGCTTTGTCGTCGACGGCATTGAGCACAATATTCCGTTCCTGGCGGCGCTGATGCAGCATCCGCGTTGGCGGAAAGGACAGATATCGACGGCATTCATCGCCGAGGAGTATCCCGACGGCTTCGCGCCGATCGTACCCAGCAGCGAGGACAAGGCCGTCTTGGCGTCAATCGCCACAGCGGTGGAGCTGCTGCGCCGCGACCGGCTTGACCGGCTTGGCGGGCGGCTGGCGCCGCATTCGGGCGCGCTCAAGCGCGGCTGGGTGGTGAAGATCGGCGAAGACTATCTCCAGGCGTCCATCCTCGAAGGCATGATTTCGATCCCGATGGAGATCGACCTGTCGATCGACGGCGGCAAGGCGCTGACTGTTTCATCCGACTGGCGGCCGGGCGACCTGATCTGGCGCGGCACGGTCGGCAAGCGAAGGGTTGCCGCCCAGATTCGGCAAGTCGCCAACGGTCTTCGAATCGCCTGGAAAGGCATGTCGGTGACCGCGCGCGCCATGCTGCCGCGCACCGCCGAGTTGGAGCGGCTGATGCCTGAAAAGGTGGCGCCGGACACGTCGAACCTGCTGCTCTGCCCGATGCCCGGCCTTGTCGTGTCGATCGCCGTTGCCGAAGGCCAGGAGGTCAAGGCCGGCGAGACGCTGGCCGTGGTCGAAGCGATGAAGATGGAAAACGTGCTGCGCGCCGAACGCGACCTTGTCGTCTCGAAGCTCAACGCCAAGCCGGGCGACAGCCTGGCTGTCGACGCGGTGATCATGGAATTCGCCTGACCAGGCTGGAACTCTGTGGTCAGCAGTCGTTTGTGCTGGACTGGTATCGCCCGGTCCCGGACAATACATCTCCATCGACTCAAAGCCTTAGGCAGCGCGAGAAACCATGGCGGATGACAGACTACCACGCGATCCCCTGAAGCGCGAAGCAGCAATTGCTGCCGCGCGGCCGGAGGTGCCGGCGCGGCCGTTTGTCCATCTGCGCGTGCATTCAGCCTATTCGCTGCTCGAGGGCGCGCTTCAGCTTGGCAAGATCGTCGGCCACGCCGTGAAGGACGAAGCGCCGGCCATCGCCGTCACCGACACCAACAATCTGTTCGGCGCGCTGGAGTTCGCGCAGAAGGCGGTGAAGGACGGCATCCAGCCAATCATCGGCTGCCAGATCGCGCTCGCTTTTTCCGGCGAGAACAGCGACGGCCAGCGTGACCGCCGGCGGCAAGGCCCGGAGATGCGGCCGGTCGTCCTGCTCGCCGCGACCGAGGCCGGTTATTCCAATCTGGTTCGGCTTGTCAGCGGCGTCTACCTGGAAACACCCCCCGGTGAGGCGGTACACCTGACCACCGAGACGCTGACTGGACAGAGCGATGGGCTGATCTGCCTCAGCGGCGGACCGCGCGGCCCGATCGGCAACGCCTTGAAGGAGGATCGCCGCGATCTGGCCGAGGTGCGGCTTTTGACGCTCAAGGCGCTGTTCGGCGACCGGCTCTATGTCGAATTGGATCGCGTTGCGGGCTACGACCGGGTCATCGAACATCAGACGATCGATCTCGCCTATGCGCACGAACTTCCGCTCGTTGCTACCAATGAGGCGTTTTTCTCCTCGCGCGACGACTATGAGGCGCATGACGCGCTGATCGCCATCGCCGAGGGCACCGTCGTTGCCGTCGATAACAGACGCCGGCTGTCGCCGGACAATTTCCTGCGCAGCCAGGCCGATATGGCAAAGCTTTTCGCCGACCTGCCGGAAGCGATCGACAACACGGTCGAGATCGCATTGCGCTGCTCATACTATCCAAAGACCCGCAGCCCGATCCTGCCGCGCTTCACCGGTGGCGATGCCTCCGACAAGGACGCGGCCGAAAAGGCCGAGGCCTTGGAACTCGCCCGCCAGGCGCGCGAGGGGCTCGATGCGCGGCTCGCCTTGCACGGACCGACGCCGGGCTACACGGTCGAGCAATATCGCGAGCGGCTCGAATTCGAGCTCGGCATCATCGAGAAGATGAAATTCCCCGGCTACTTCCTGATCGTTGCCGACTTCATCAAATGGGCCAAGGCACAAGGCATTCCGGTCGGACCGGGCCGTGGTTCGGGCGCCGGATCGCTGGTCGCCTATTCGACGACGATCACCGACATCGATCCGCTGCGCTTCTCCCTGCTGTTCGAGCGCTTCCTCAACCCCGACCGCGTGTCGATGCCCGACTTCGACATCGACTTCTGCCAGGATCGCCGCGAAGAGGTGATCCGCTACGTCCAGCAGAAATACGGCCGCGACCAGGTCGGGCAGATCATCACCTTCGGTACGCTGCAGGCCCGCGCCGTGCTGCGCGACGTCGGCCGCGTGCTGCAAATGCCCTATGGCCAGGTCGACAAGCTGTCGAAGATGGTGCCGCAGAACCCGGCCAATCCGGTCAAGCTGGCGGATGCCATCGCCAACGAACCGCGCTTCGCCGAAGAGGCCGAGAGGGAGCCGATCGTCCAGACGCTGCTCGACATGGCGCAGAAGCTGGAAGGGCTCTATCGCCACGCTTCGACGCACGCCGCCGGCATCGTCATCGGCGACCGGCCTTTGTCGGAACTGGTGCCGATGTACCGCGATCCGCGTTCTGACATGCCGGTCACCCAGTTCAACATGAAATATGTCGAGCAGGCCGGGCTGGTGAAGTTCGACTTCCTCGGCCTGAAGACGCTGACGGTGCTGGAGACGGCGGTGAAGCTGATACGCCGCCGCGGCATCGACATCGACCTGGCGACGATCCCGCTCGACGACCCCGACACCTACGCCATGCTGTCGCGCGGCGAAGTGGTCGGCGTGTTCCAGGTGGAAAGTGCCGGCATGCGCAAGGCGCTGATCGGCATGCGGCCCGACTGCATCGAGGATATCATCGCACTGGTCGCGCTCTACCGTCCGGGTCCGATGGAGAACATCCCGACCTACAACGCCAGAAAGCATGGCGAGGAGGAGATGGCGTCGATCCACCCCAAGATCGACCATCTGGTGAAGGAGACGCAAGGCGTCATCGTCTACCAGGAACAGGTCATGCAGATCGCGCAGGAACTGTCCGGCTATTCGCTCGGCGAAGCCGACCTTCTGCGCCGCGCCATGGGCAAAAAGATCCGCGCCGAGATGGACAAGCAGCGCGAGCGCTTCGTCACCGGTGCTGTCGAGCGCGGCGTCAGCAAGCCGCAAGCCGACTTCATTTTCGACCTGCTGGCCAAGTTCGCCGACTATGGTTTCAACAAGTCGCATGCCGCGGCTTACGCCGTCGTCTCGTACCAGACGGCCTATCTCAAAGCGCATTATCCGGTCGAGTTCCTGGCGGCGTCGATGACGCTCGACATGGGCAACACCGACAAGCTGGCCGACTTCCGTCAGGATGCGTTGCGCCTTGGCATCGAAGTTCTGGCACCGTCGGTGATGACGAGTTTTCGGCCTTTCGAGGTCGGCGAGAACCGCATCTATTATTCGATGGCCGCGCTCAAGGGCGTCGGCGACGCGGCGGTCGAGCACGTCGTCACTGTCCGTGGCGAAAAGCCGTTCAAGAATCTCGCCGATTTCTGCGAGCGGGTCGATCCGAAGATCGTCGGCAAGCGCGTCTTCGAAAGCCTGATCATGGCCGGCGCACTCGACTGTTTCGGCCACGACCGCGCCCAGATGCTGGCCGGCGTCGAACGGATGATGGGCCTGGCTTCACTCGCCCAGCAGAATGCCGTTTCCGGCCAGGCCGATATTTTCGGTGCTTCGCTCGGCGCTCAGTCGCAGGCGCTTAATCTGCCGGCGACGGACCCGTGGCTCGCCGCCGACCGGCTGCACCGCGAATTCCAGGTCGTCGGCTTCTATCTCTCGGCCCATCCGCTCGATGAATACAAGGCGGCGTTGCAGAAGATGCGGGTGCAGAACTGGGCGGAGTTCTCGGCGGGCGTCAAGCGTGGCGCCACCGCCGGCCGCCTGGCCGGCACGGTGACCAGCAAGCAGGAGCGCAAGACGCGCACCGGCAACAAGATGGGCGTGGTGGCCTTTTCCGATACCTCCGGCCAGTACGAGGCGGTGCTGTTTTCGGAAGCATTGGCCCAGTACCGCGACCTCCTGGAAGCCGGCCGCTCCGTCGTCATCACTGTCGCGGCGGAGGACAGGCCCGAGGGCGTCAATTTGCGTATCAACTCCGTGCAGTCGCTGGAAGACGAGGCAAGTCGCATCCAGAAGGCACTGCGCATTTTCGTCAGGAACGATGGGCCTGCCTCGATGATCCAATCCCAGCTCACCCAGCGCGGTGAAAGCCAGGTGAGCATTATCGTTCTCAAGGAAGAGGCGCAGGGCGAGGTCGAGATCGCCTTGCAGGGCGGCTACCGCGTCTCGCCACAGATCGCCTCGGCAATGCGCGCGGTGCCTGGCGTGGTCGAAGTGGAATTGGTGTGACCGCGCCCCTTGGCACGCTTCCGCAGGTGCCGCCCATGTCACCGCGATCGGCATGAAGGCCGCGGATAAGCGCGCATCGCAGGGTCGTTCCGCGATGGCGCTGCTGCGCCACAGGCTGCGCAGGCTCTATCATGGGCGCACGCCTGCCGCCTTCCGGTTTCAGGTGGTGGCAATCGTCATCGATCTGGCCATCATCGCCTTCTTCATCGCGACACCCGTCATCCAGCAATCGGCCTCGTTCCCGTGGCTGGACTATGCGGTGGCGGCCCTCGTCGGTGCCGATCTGATTGCCAGGCTGCTGGCCTCCAACGATATGCTGCGCCTGATGAAGCAGCCGACCTCTTGGGTGGATGTCTTCATCCTGCTGACGCTGCTGATGCCGACGGCGCTCGCCAATCTCGGTTTTCTGCGCATCCTGCGGCTGTGGTCGTTGTCGCGCAGCGGTTCGATCTGGCGGCATTTCGAGATGCGTGGCCTGCGGCCCTGGCGCGAGGCGAGCCACGCGGTCATCAACCTGTTGACGTTTCTTTTCGTCATCACCGGCTTCGTCTACACCTTCTTCTTCCGGACCGGTGAAGGGCTCGAAAACTACATCGACGCGCTTTATTTCACCGTCGCCACGGTGACGACGACCGGCTTTGGCGACATCGTACTGCCGGGCATAGCCGGCAAGCTGACCGCGATCGTCACCATGATCACCGGCATATCGCTGTTCGTCAGGCTGGCGCAGGCGATCTTCCGGCCGGCCAAGGTGTTCTTCCCCTGTCCGCAATGCGGGCTGCAGCGGCATGAGCCGGATGCGGTGCATTGCAAGGCCTGCGGGCATGTTCTGAACATACCCGACGAAGGGATCTGACTGCTAAGACGCCGCCACTTCAGCCGCTCGCACCGGCCTGCGCTGCAGATTGAGCAGATTGCCCATCAGGATCAGCAGCGCTCCACCGGCGGTGAAGGCGTCGATCTGTTCCTGATAGAGCAGCCAGCCGACCAGCGCCGACAAGGGCACGCGCAGGAAATCCATCGGTGAAATGACGGTCGCGTCGGCATAGGTGAGCGCGCGGGCCATACAGAAATGCGACGACATGCCGGTGAAGGCGATCAGCAGGATCCATGGCCAGAGTTCGAGCGACGGGGTGCGCCATACGTAGAGTGCGGGGATCAGGCCGACCGCGGACTGGATGATCAGCATCCAGAAGATGATGCGTACGACGCTGTCCGTCCGCGTCAACGACTTTACCAGCACCAACGAGATGCCAAAGCAGACCGCGGCGCCCAGCACGACGAGATGTCCCGGATCAATCGAGCCAACGCCAGGGCGCACGATGACCACGACGCCAATCAGGCCAAGCACCACTGCCGCCAGTTTCGGCCGGCTCAGCCTTTCGCCAAGAAACGTCACCGCCAGGATCGCCGTCCAGATCGGGGTGGTGAATTCGATCGAGATCAGCACCGCCAGCGGAATCAGCGTCAAGGCGTAGAGCCATGCCGCCTGGCCGGTGTAATGGACGACGTTGCGGGCGATATGGGCGAGGGGACGCTGCGTGCGCATCGCCGCAAAGCCGCCGCTCGTCAGCACCAGCGGCAAGAGGATGAGCAAGCCGATCACCGAGCGCAGTTCCAGAACCTGGAAGACGTTTAGTTCGGCCGTCGTGGCGCGGCCGGCGACCGACATCCCTAGGAACGAGGTAATCGACAGCGCCATCCAGAACGCGGCCTTGGGGATCGAAGGGGTGGGTGCCATGGCAGCTGTCTCGCAGGCCGCGGCTTTTGCCGCAATCGCTAGCTGATCTATTCTTCTGGGCCAGTTGCCGCGATCAACTGACGAAACAGTCATGGTGCTGGCGGAACCTGATACGGCCACGGGCGTTGAGCCCGATATTTTATCCGTGCTTCGCAACCCTGCCTTTATCGACAAGGAGAGTCTCATGAGACCATTCGCGCAAGTCGCGCTCGCTGGCTGCCTGGTGATCGCCGCCGGCGCAGCTCATGCCGACGAGACCAAGTTTCTCCAGTCGTTCAAGGGTAATTTCGCCGGCAAGGGCACTGTCCAGGTGACCACGGATGTGCCGAATGTCAGTGTTTCCTGCAGCTTCAAGTCGGATGCGACCTCAACCTCGCTCTCGCTGGATGGCAATTGTCGCGGTCTTGTTGTGATGTCGCGGGCCATCAGTGCCAATCTGAAGGTCACAGGCGCGAAATACAACGGCATCTATGTCGGATCCCGCACCGGACCCGCACAGCTGAACGGCAGCCGTTCGGGCAATGCGATCAATCTTGGTATCCGCTGGGCGCAGGAGGTCAATGGCGATCGCAAGGCCCGGATGACGGTCGAGAAGCGAGGCGAGAACGGCATCCGGCTGACGGTCATCGATACCGATCCGAAAACCGGCAAGAGCGTGGTGACGAGCAGGATCGATCTGACGCGAACCTGATGGCTGACCTGAATCTCAACACATCCGGTATCCAGGATCAGTCTTCCAGTGGCTCCGGCGGGTGCGCGTCGCGGCCCCTGCCGAACGTATATCCGGTTTCCACCGCCTTGCGGCCGAATTTGTCACGCAGCGCATCAATGGCGCCTTCGGCCATGGCGCGCTTGCGCGACTGCACGTCGACCAGGTCCGGCGGGTCCGCCTTGTCGTCGTCCGAGAGGTCGCTGACGCCGATGCCCAGCAATCGAAATTTCGTTCCGTCCGTTTCCTTGCGAAGAAGCTCGACGCCGGTCTGAAAGATACGGTCCGCGAGCCGGGTCGGGTCGCCGAGCTGGCGGTTGCGCGTGCGCAGCTTGAAATCCTGGGTCTTCAGCTTCAGCACCACTGTGCGTCCGGCAATGCCCGACTTTTTCAGCCGCGCCGAGACCTTTTCCGAAAGACCTCTCAGCACCGCGACCAGTTCATCCAGCGATGCAATATCGGTGTCGAAGGTGGTTTCGGCCGATACGCTCTTGGCGTTCTGGTCGGGGTCGACGCGGCGGACGTCCTCACCGCGCGAAAGTCGGTAGAGCCGGTCGCCCATCGTGCCGTAGCGGCGCATCAGGTCGGCACGCTCCATCTTTTGGAGCTGGCCGATGGTGCGGATGCCGTCGCGCTCCAGCGTGGCGTTGAACGCCTTGCCAACGCCCCAAATCATGGTCACCGGCTGTACCGCCAGGAAGCCGACCGCCTCGGCCTCGCCGATGACCGAAAAACCGCGCGGCTTGCGGAAGTCCGACGCGATCTTGGCGAGGAATTTGCAATAGGAGAGGCCGGCTGAAACGGTGATGCCGATCTCCTTCTCGACGGCCGATGCAAAGCGCGCCAGCACCACCGCCGGTGGCAGGCCGTGCAGCCGCTCGGTGCCGGCGAGGTCGAGAAACGCCTCGTCGATCGACAGCGGCTCGACCAGCGGCGTCAGCGCCTGCATCATGGCGCGCACTTCGCGGCCGACACGTACATATTTTTCCATGTTGGGCGGGATCACGACGGCCTCCGGGCAGGCCTCGAGCGCCTTGAACATCGGCATGGCCGAGCGCACGCCCCGGATGCGGGCGATGTAGCATGCGGTGGAGACAACCCCGCGCTTGCCGCCGCCGATGATCAGCGGCTTGTCCTTGAGCGCCGGGTTGTCGCGCTTTTCGATCGCCGCGTAGAAGGCGTCGCAGTCGATATGGGCCAGATGCAGTCGGTACAGCTCGGGATGGCGGGCAAGGCGAGGGCTGCCGCAGCGCTCACAGCGGCGCGTTTCACTGCGCTGAAAGGTCAGGCAGTCGCGGCAAAAACCGTGATCGGGATTGTTGACAGGGGCCGCCATCGCTGCGAACATAAAGAGAACAGAGGCAATGGTACGACAGTGCAGGGCCAGCCACAAGCTTGGCCTGGGGAGAACCGTATGAGCACGACCATAGCGCCGCTGGCGCCTGAGCTTTGGCCTGATTTCGAGGACCTTTTCGGCAAGCAGGGTGCTTGCTACGGCTGCTGGTGCACGCATTTCAGGCTGGCGCCGGCAGCGCGGCGCGAGAGCAGCCGCGAACGCAACAAGGACCACATCAAGGCGCGCATCGAAGCCGGCCCGCCGCCCGGCCTGCTGGCCTTCGAGGACGGCAAGGCGGTTGGCTGGATGCAGATCGGACCACGCGCCGACGTGCCCGAATGGAACAACAAGGGCAGGGGCTCGGCTCCGATCGATCCCGCCGACGCTACCGATCCGGCGGTGTGGGCGATCTCCTGCTTTTTCATCCGCGCCAAGGCGCGCGGCCAGGGCATCACCCATCGCCTCGTTGAGGGCGGCATCGATTTCGCCCGCAGCAACGGGGCACGGCTTGTCGAGGCTTGCCCGATCGACCTGTCGCGCGATTCGCGTTCGATCGGTCTGTTCGTCGGCTCGTCGGGGGTGTTCGAGAAGGCCGGTTTCGAGCGGCTCGTCGAGCGCAAGGCGGGCCGGCCGCTGATGCGGCTGGTGCTCAAACCGGCTGCCTGACTGTCATCATCTTGCAGTTGTGATGGTATTTCCCTACCAGAAGTACGACACGTTTTTGCCTTTTCGATCCAACGGAGAATTGCCGTGAACCGTATGTTGCCAACTGCCTTTACCGCGCTGCTGTTCTGCGCGCCCGCTTTCGGCCAGACCGTCGACAGCCAGGGGGCGAAGCAATTGTCCGACGACCTGTCCCGCTATGTCGGCAAGCAGGCGCTCGACAAGGGCATTCTGAAGGTCTCGGTCGAAGGCAACGCTTACAAGATCGTGTTCGATCTCCAGGCGCTTGCGGCGACCTTTCCCGCAGAGGGAAAGGTGAAACTCGACTTCGCGCCCTACGCTTTGCTGGTCAAGTCGCGCAGCGACGGCACCTGGGATGTCTCGATGGATTTTTCGCAAAGCGGATCCTTCGAGTTCAACGGGCCCGAGGGGCTGCAAAGCACGCAGTTTTCGATCAAGGACGGCAAGGGTTCAGGCGTCTACGACCCCTATCTGGCGGCCTTCATCAGCGGCACCAGTTCGTTGGCCGGCATGACGATGGCATCGAAGGATGCCAAGCAGCAGATGGAGGCCAGCACTGGTGCCGGCACCGCGACCATTGCCGCCACCAAGGCCGCCAATGGCGGCGTCGACTTCACGATGTCGCAAAAAATTTCGAATTTCGTCGAGGCCATCAAATTCAATGATCCCGAGAGCGGGGTGAATTTCCCGGTCACCATCAAGTCGCCGGAATTGTCGGTGGAAGCCAGCGGCAAGGGCGTGCAGACCAAGCCGCTGCTCGACCTCCTGGCATTTGCCGTGGCCAATGAGGACGAGAAGACGCTGAAGGCAAACCAGGCGCAACTGAAGTCGCTTCTGCTCGCTGCGCTTCCGGTGTGGGAGCGCATCGACGGCACCTATGGCTTCAAGGATTTCGCCGTCGACAGCCCGATCGGCACTTTCGGGGCGACGCAACTCAGCACCGTGTTCGGCAGCGACGGCGTTTCCCAGAACGGCAAGATCACCTACGGCATCAAGGCGTCGGGGCTGACCGTGCCGCAGCAGCTTTTGCCGAGCTGGAGCGTGGCGTTGCTGCCCACCGATATCGACCTCAATTTCGGCGGCGCCAATATCGATCTCGACAGCATGGCGAAGAAGGCGATCGAAGCGCTTGATCTCAATAAGAAGCCGCCGCTGTCGCCCGAGTTCGGCGACCAGCTCAAAGCCGACTTCCTGGCCAAGGCGCCGAAGGTTGTCATCGGCCACAGCACCGTGAAGAACAAGGACATGGAGATCGCGCTGGAAGGCGAGATGACAAGCTTCGGTGAAAAGCCCGACGCCAATCTTACGGTCGATGTCGCCGGCTTCGACAAGATCATGGCGCATCTGCAGGACGCAGCGAAGGCGGAGCCGGAACTGGGACAGTACGTGCCCGTCGCTCTCATGGCCAAGGGTTTTGCCAAGACGCTGCCGGACGGCCGTCTGGAATGGGCTGTCAGCACCAAGGCCGACGGCTCGGTCACCGTGAACGGCGTTATGCTGAAGCCCGCCGATCCGGCGGTGGACGACAGTGTCGATGACGGTGATGGTGCGGACGATAGCAGCGGCGGCGATAATGACGGTGGCGCCAATAGTGGCGGCGGCGACAATGGCGGGGCCGGCGCGAAGCTGAATCCTTGAGGGTACAGCCTTCGAGCAGTTTCGGGGAAAGCGCGTAGAGATTCCCCTTGGGACTTGCGTCTAGTGTTTAGAGCCCCAGCGCGCCCGCGATCTTCGGCGCGGCTTCGTGCCAGTCCTGGACGACGATGACATCGTCCGGGACTGCCGGCAGGAATGCCCGTAGCGAATTGTCGGCCATCAAATGGAAAAGATTGGCGTCGGTGACCGATTCCCGCACCGACGCCAGATTGTGCGGCTGATCGTCGACGAAGACCACCGGCCGGCCGTTCTTGCCGCGCAGCCTGGCCACCGCCGGTCCCTTGGCCATTTCGGTGGTCAACAGCGGATAGTTCAGACCCAGAGCATCGAGATGGGCGCGGCGTACGGCACGATGCCGGTGCGGCATGGCCGTCAGCAAGATGATTTCCGCGCGGTCGCCAAGCCTTGCCAAGGCTTCCGCGGCGCCGTCGGTGATGCTCTGCCAATCGGCTTGCGCGTCGAAGAAATCGCCCAGGAGTGTCGTGACTTCGGGCTGTTCGATCAGCCGGCCGCTGGCCGTTTCGGCAATGTTGCCGGTCAGCCGGAAGGACGCCAGCGTCAGGCCATAGCCGCGCGACTTGAGGAAATGCGGGAAGGGGCGAATGAATTCGAGCACGACGTCGTCGACGTCAAGCACCAGCAACGGCCGGTCGTCGTCGGCCAGTTCCTCGATCTGGCGCGCGGTCTCTGGATCATCGCTCATATGGAATGCTCATGGTTGTCGTCGCCGAGCGGCAGGGCGCGCAACGCCTTGCCGACGGCGGCCGGCGGCGTGCCGGTTTCCTCGGCAAAGCGCATCAGGGTCGGCTCGTGGGCGAGAATGAACTGCAGTACGCCGGCCAAAAAACCCGGCTCGCCGGCGGCCCTGCGGATCGAATGCGCCTCTATTCCGGTGATCGCCAGAAAACGCGGCAACAGCTCCGGATCTGAGGCGACGAAGCCCAGCGCCTTCACGGCAAGGGTTTCCGCCTCTTCGCGCATTGACGCCGCGTTTGCCATCACTACCTTCGGTATGTGGAATGAGTCTCTTCCGCAGTAATGGCAAGAATTGCTTGCGGCAAGCCTTTACAGCACGGCGCGCCGTTTGGACGCGCAGGGAGGCGAGGTGGAATTCGCGCTGCTTTGCAGCCCGAGGGTTTCCGTTTCGTCAATCATATTGCCGTATAGTGAAGCAGGGTTTGGTGCGTTCAACCAGGGGCGCATGACGGCCACCTTCGATCGGAAGGACGGCCGGAACGGGATGTCGATGCCTAAGAAGGTCATGATCGTCGAGGACAATGAGCTCAATATGAAGCTCTTTCGGGACCTCATAGAAGCGAGCGGCTACGAGACGGTGCGCACCCGCAATGGCCTGGAGGCGCTCGATCTGGCGCGTCAGCACCGGCCCGATCTCATCTTGATGGACATCCAGCTGCCCGAAGTGTCGGGGCTGGAAGTGACCAAATGGCTGAAGGAAGATGACGATCTGCACGTCATTCCGGTCATCGCGGTGACTGCCTTCGCCATGAAGGGCGACGAGGAACGCATCCGCCAGGGCGGCTGCGAGGCCTATATTTCGAAGCCGATCTCGGTGCCGCGTTTCATCGAAACCATCAAATCCTATCTGGGCGATGCCTGATGTGCCATTCCAGCCGAGCCGGAGCCTTGTGAAATGACCGCGCGGATCCTCGTCGTCGACGACATCCCTGCCAATGTGAGGCTGCTGGAGGTTCGGCTGCTGGCCGAATATTTCGAGGTGCTGACCGCCACCAACGGGCCTGATGCGATCGAGACCTGCGAGAACGGCAAGGTCGATGTCGTGCTGCTCGACGTGATGATGCCTGACATGGACGGGTTCGAGGTTTGCCGCAGGCTGAAGAGCGATCCGGCGACGTCGCACATCCCGGTGGTGATGATCACGGCGCTCGACCAAGTCTCCGATCGTGTGCGCGGGCTGGAGGCCGGCGCAGACGATTTCCTGACCAAGCCGGTCAACGACCTGCAACTGATGACGCGGGTCAAGAGCTTGGTCCGGTTGAAGTCTCTCACCGACGAGCTCAGGCTGCGCGCCTCGACGACGCGCAACATCGGCATCGAAGAGCTGCTCAGCCGCAATTTCGCGTCCGAAGACACGGCGCCGAAAGTGCTTTTGATCGACGAGCGCAAATCGTCGGTCGAGCGCATCCAGAAGATGTTGCGTGATCGCGCCGATCTTGACGTCAACAGCGATCCGCATGCCGGGTTCTTCCAGGCAGCCGAGACATCCTATGAATGCGTGATGATTTCGACGGCCTTCGCCGATTTCGATCCGCTCCGGCTCTGCTCGCAGTTGCGCTCGCTCGACCGCACCCGTTTCGTGCCGATCATCCTTTTGGCGGATGAGGGTGAGGAGGAGCGCATCATCCGCGGCCTCGAACTCGGCATCAACGACTATCTGATGCGGCCGATCGACCAACAGGAGCTGACGGCGCGGCTACGCACCCAGGTGCGACGCAAGCGCTACAACGACCAATTGCGCGCCAGTGTGACCCAGACCATCGAGATGGCGGTGACGGACGGCCTGACCGGGCTGCACAATCGCCGCTATCTCGACAGCCATCTGCAGACGCTGTTCGACCGCGCCGTGGCGCGGCGCCGGCCGCTATCGGTGATGATCACCGATCTCGACCGCTTCAAGTCGATCAATGACGCGCACGGCCATGATGGCGGCGACGAGGTGCTGCGGGAATTCGCCCGGCGGCTGCGCAAGAATGTCAGGGGTATCGACCTTGCCTGTCGGTTCGGCGGCGAGGAGTTTGTGGTGGTGATGCCGGACACTGATGGTGCGGTGGCCGAAAAAGTGGCCGAACGCATCCGCGCCGAAATCGCCCAGCAGCCCTTCGCCATCGGTACCGATGGCAAGACGATCGAGGTCACCGTCAGCGTTGGCGTGTCGTCGGTGCTGAAGGGCGTGGATACGGTGGCGGCGCTGATGAAGCGCGCCGATCTCGCGCTTTACGAAGCCAAGAGCGGCGGACGCAACCGCGTCGTTGCCAAGGCGGCGTAGTCCTCCGCGCCTGATTGTCCGGTCAATCCAACAAGGTTAGCTATTTACCTTAATCCAAGCGATTCGCGAGCCTTGGTTAAGAAACTGTTGATTTTTATGAGCTCTTGCGCAAATGTGCAGTGCGAGACGAAGCCGGCACGAGGGATAGATAGCCGGCTCGATCCTCAGGAATACCCCATGATGCTCAGGTCCGCCGCATCTCCTGGGTCCGTGGGGTCGGCCGGCCGGCGCTGGCACATAGTGGCCTCCTCGTACCGCTGCCAATCGCCGACCGGCCCCCTTAGTTTCAAGCCTCAGCAAAAGCCCCGAAAGGGGCTTTTTTCTTGCGTGGGAAAATCTGAATAACGCTTGCTGGGCAGTGGCGGCTTCAGCTGCGGCGGCGCGACTGCGAACTGCCGTTTTGGGCTGTCGTTCATCCAGGGCAAGGAGAGTACCTCTCTCCATTTTGTACATATGGCGCACAAGGGGCTTGCGGCAAGCCCCGCCTGTTCTCGTAAAACCGCGGCCCTCGCCAGCGGAAACGGGAGATGAGAATGGTTGTTGTGTCGCCAGCAGACGGTCGGGATCATGCAGTGGTCATCGTCGGGGCCGGTCCGACCGGACTGATGCTGGCGGGCGAACTGGCTTTGGCCGGCATCGATGTCGCCATCGTCGAGCGGCGACCGAACCAGCAACTGATCGGCCTGCGTGCGGGTGGCCTGCACGCACGCACCATCGAGGTGCTCGATCAACGCGGAATTGCCGACCGGTTTCTCTCCCAGGGGCAGCGCTTCCCGACAGTCGGCTTCCACATGATCCGGCTGGACATCGGCGATTTTCCTACGCGGTATAACTGTCTGCTGGCCCTGCGGCAAAACCATATCGAGCGGATATTGGCCGACTGGATCAGCGAGTTGCAGGTGCCGATCTACCGCGGACAGGACGTCACGGGCTTTGCGCAGGATGATGACGGCGTCGACCTGGATTTGTCCGGTGGCCAACGGTTGAGGGCACGATACCTCGTCGGCTGCGACGGAGGACGCAGCATAATCCGCAAGGCGGCGGGCATCGAGTTCGCGGGACAGGATCCGACGATGAGCTGGATGATCGCCGAGGTCGAAATGTCTAGGGAACCGGCATTGGGCTTTCGCAGCGACGCCTACGGAATTCATGCGATAGGCAAAATCGAGGAAGGCGACCGGGTGGGTGTCGTGCTGACCGAGCGGCAACTGACCATCGGCGGCGAACCGACGCTGGGCGATCTCAGCGAGGCACTTGTCGCGGTCTACGGCACCGATTTCGGGGTCCACAGCCCGACCTGGATCTCCCGGTTCACGGACACAACGCGCCAGGCCGCCGCTTACCGCGACAGACGCGTCCTGTTGGCCGGCGACGCAGCCCATATCCATCCGCCGATGGGCGGGCAGGGGCTCAATATTGGCGTGCAGGACGCGGTCAATCTGGGATGGAAACTGGCCCAGGTGGTCAAGCGAACCTCACCGGAAAGCCTGCTCGACAGCTATCACACCGAACGCCATCCAATAGCCGCCCGCGTCCTGCGCAACGCGATGGCGCAGGTTGCGCTTCGTCGCATGGATGCCAGCACCAAGGCATTGAACGACATCTTTGCCGAACTGCTTGGCATGGAAGAGCCGCGCAAACGGATCGCCGCGGAGATGTGTGGTCTGGGTATCCATTACGATCTCGGCGTGGGACATCCGCTGCTTGGGCGGCGAATGCCCGACCTCGACCTGGCCACGGCCAGCGGTCCGATGCGGGTCTTCAGCTTGCTGCACGACGCCCGGCCGGTGCTTCTCAACCTCGGTGAACCAAGCAGGCTGGACATTGCGCCCTGGGCGGATCGGGTTCGGCAGATCGACGCTTTGTATGCCGGTGCCTGGGAGCTTCCGATGCTCGGGATGGTCGCCGCGCCCGACGCCATCTTGATCCGGCCCGATGGCTATGTCGCCTGGATCGGGATTGGAACCCGGGAGGGGCTGGCTGAGGCGCTGACCATTTGGTTCGGGCCGCCCGCCGCGAGTTAGCGACACGCCGCAGGCCTTTGCGTCAGAAGCGTTCGCGATAATCGCGCGGATTTGTGCCGAGGACTCTTAGAAAACCGCGCCGCATCGTCTCTTCCGATCCGAAGCCGCAGCGGCGGGCCGTCTGGTTGACGGCCTGGCCCCGTTCCAGCATCCGTCGCGCCGCCTCGATCCGGATCTCCTCGATCGCGCGCGCTGGTGTGCGGCCCGTTGCCTCCCTATAGTGCCTGGAGAAACTGCGCGGGCTCATATTGGCGCGCTCGGCCAGGTTCGGCAGCGAAAGGTCGCCGTCCAGATTGTCCTGAATCCAGCCATGCAGCTGGTCGAAGCGTTCGTCGCCTTGCTGCAGCTTGAGCGTCTGGCTGAACTGCGCCTGGCCACCGGGTCGTTTCAGGAAAACCACCAGCTCGCGCGCCACCGCAAGCGCCACACGCCGGCCAAGGTCAGCTTCGACGAAGGAAAGGGCGAGATCTATGCCCGCCGTCACGCCTGCCGACGTCCAGACATTGCCGTCACGGATGAAGATCGGGTCGGGTTCCAGGCGGACCGCTGGAAAGCGCCGCGCGAACTCGGCGCAGCGTCCCCAGTGGGTAACCGCACGCCGGCCGTCGAGCAGTCCTGCCGTCGCCAGAAGCATGGCGCCACTGCACACGGAAGCTGTTCGCGTGGCGTCGTGCGAGCGGCCCATTATCCATTGGACGAGTTCGGGGTCCTCGCAGGCCGCGTTGACGCCCCATCCGCCAGGCACGATCAGCGTGTCGATCTCCAGCCCGTGCACCGGCATGCCCGCTGCCTCCAGCACGAGACCGGCCGATGTCCTGATCTGCGGCGAGGCGGCGACGACCGCGATCTCATAGGGAGCCGGTTCTCCGGCCTGCGTCCTGAAGTCGTTGGCGCTGGCGAAAACCTGAAGCGGCCCGCTGACATCGAGGAGCTGGATGTCGGGATAGGCAAGAATTTCGATACGGCGCATGGCGATTTGGCTAGAAACGAGGGGTGATTGGCGATCGTGCCAAAGCATGATGCCTTAGATTGGCTGAAGTCAACCTGTGGAGAGTTCCATGAGCCTTCGTTTCGGCATCCTCGTCTTCCCCAATGTCCAGCAGCTCGATCTCACCGGCCCTTATGAAGTCCTGGCATCGGCGAAGGGCGCCGAGGTGGAATTGATCTGGAAGGATCGCAATCCGGTGATGTCGTCGACGCGGCTGTCGCTCAACCCGACGGCGACCTTCGACGATTGCCCGCCTCTCGATGTGCTGTGCATTCCGGGTGGAGGCGGCGTCAACCCGCTGCTGGAGGACCAGGCCGTCCTCGATTTCGTGCGGGAGCGCGCTGCGCAGGCACGCTATATCACCTCGGTATGCAGCGGTGCCCTGGTGCTCGGTGCCGCCGGCCTGCTTAAAGGCAAGCGGGCGACGACGCATTGGTACGCGCATGATTTCCTCGCCGAGTTCGGCGCCATTCCAGTCGACGAGCGAATTGTCGAGGACGGAAACCTGATAACCGCTGGCGGCGTCACCTCGGGGATCGATTTCGGTCTCGCCCTGGTCGCCAGGCTTCTCGGTCAGGCCGAGGCCGAAACGGTGCAGCTCTCGCTCGAATATGCCCCGGCTCCTCCGTTCCAATCGGGCACGCCCGCACAGGCCTCGCCTTCCGTGCTGGCGGAGGCAAAGAAGCGGCTCGCGGGTTCGAGGCGGGTTCGCGAGGAGATGTTCGCGCGCTGGCGCGCCACGCGAGCAGCCGTCACGCCGGCGTAAAGCCAAGCATGAACTGACGGGCCGAACGGCGCCATGGCGAGCCGTCCGGCCCGTCCTCGTTTCGGCTGTTGACACATCTCTCCGTCCGTGCAGAATTGGTTGGACCATTGGACCACTTGTGCGTTTCGGGGAGAATTTGTGGACCAGAACAGCCTGCCACCCATTCAGACGACGGCGCGCGATGACGCCGTGCTGAAGGCGTTGGTGGGCTTTGTTCGCGCCGAGGCCTTGCAGCCCGGCGAGCGGCTTCCGACCGAGCGTATCCTGGCCGAACGGCTCAAGGTCAGCCGCAACACGGTGCGCGAGGCACTGACGCGGTGGGAGGGTCTCGGTCTTGTCGAGCGCCGGCAAGGCAGCGGCACTTACCTCAAGGCGGCTGTGTCACCCGACATGCTGCACATGCCGCTGACGCTGGCCGGCGGCAACGATTTTGCTTCGCTCATGCAGACACTGGAAATCCGCCGCGCGCTGGAGGCGGAAGCAGCGGCCCTTTGCGCCGAGCGCGCGAGCCCAGCCGACATTGCCGAGATCGAGCGCAAGCTCGATATCATGGAGCAGGCGTTTCGCACCCGCGACGGCATGTCGTCGGAAGAGGACTGGGAGTTCCACCAGGCGATCTACCGCGTCTCGGGCAATCCGCTGTTCGAGCAGATCATCGCCGCCATGCACGAGCTGTTCCACCGCTTCTGGGAGCATCCGCTCGGCGTGCGCGACTTCGGCCACGCCAGCTTTCCCTACCACCGCACCATGTACGAACGCATAATCGCTCGCGACCCGCAAGGTGCCCGCGCCGAGGCGCTCAAGCTGATCGCCACCGTCGAGGACGATCTCAAGCGCGGTGCGGCCAAACTCAAACTTTCGAGCCAGATATGAACGAGCATCCGACCGGTTTCGATCACGATTATCTTGCCGAGGCGGCAACGCTTTTGGCGCATGATGAACCGTTTCCTGGCGGCGCGGTCGTGCCGCCGATCTACCAGACGTCGCTGTTCACCTTCGCCAATTATGCCGAAATGGCCGACACCTTTGCCGGCAAACGGAAGCAGCCGATCTATTCGCGCGGCGACAATCCGACGGTAATGGAGTTCGAGGCGCGCGTGGCCGCGCTCGAAGGCGCCGAGGCCGCGCGTGGCTTTTCCAGTGGCATGGCGGCGATCAGCGCCACCGTGCTTGCCTTCGTCGGCGCTGGCGAGCGCATCGTTGCGGTGCGCAATTGCTACGGCGATGCCTATCGGCTGTTCGAGCGGCTTCTGCCGCGGCTCAACATCAAGGTCGATTATGTCGACGGTTCCGATCCGGATGCGGTGGCGGCAGCGCTTCCCGGCGCCAAGCTGCTTTATCTGGAAAGCCCGACCTCGATGATGTTCGAGCTGCAGGATATCGCCCATCTGGCCCGGTTGGCGAAAGAGCAGGGCATCATCACCACCATCGATAATTCCTGGGCCTCACCGGTGTTCCAGAAGCCGATCTCGCATGGCGTCGACCTGGTGCTGCACTCGGCCTCGAAATATCTCGGCGGCCATAGCGACACGGTCGCCGGCGTGGTGGCGGGTTCGGCCGCGCACATCAAGCATATCAACGAGCAGACCTATTCCTATCTCGGCGGCAAGCTGTCGCCGTTCGAAGCCTGGCTGCTGTTGCGCGGGCTGCGCACGCTGCCGCTGCGTTTGCCGCACCACATGAAGAGCGGGCTGACCATCGCCGAACGGCTGAAGGCGCATGCCAATGTCGAGCGCGTCAATCATCCCGTCTACTCGAACCATCCGGGCAAGGCGACGCTGGCCGGCTATGCCGGTCTGTTCTCCTTCGAGGTGACGGACGATATCGACATCCCTGTCTTCGTCGACGCGCTGAAATATTTCCGCATCGGCGTCAGCTGGGGCGGGCATGAGAGCCTGGTCGTGCCGGCCAAGGCGTCGCTGGAGCAGACGCCGGGACTGAATTCGATGGCGCGCTTCGGCGTCAGCCCCCGAACCATCCGCTTCAATGTCGGATTGGAAAGTGTCGAAGACCTCTGGGCCGATGTGGCCCAGGCCTTCGAAAAAGCCAGAAAATAACAAGCGGGTTCAAAATGGGAGTCTTGAACATGAAAAAACTGACCGTCATGCTTGCCACCGTTGCGGGGCTGGCGATTTCCGCCGGGAACGCTGCGGCCGATTCGACCCTGAAAATGGTCGAAGTCATCACCAGCCCGCCGCGCACCGAGTTCCTGAAAAAGCAGATCGCCGAATTCGAAGCCGCCAATCCCAGCGTCAAGGTTGAGCTGATCTCGCTGCCCTGGGGCCAGGCCTTCGAAAAGTTCCTGACCATGGTGCAGGCCGGCGACACGCCCGACGTCGTCGAGATGCCGGAACGCTGGATGGGCCTCTATGCCAACAATGCGCAGCTCGAGGATCTTGGCCCCTACATGGCCAAGTGGGACGACGCCAAGACGCTGGGCGAGCGCGCCAAGCAGTTTGGCTCGACGGTCAACAACACCCAATACATGATCCCCTACGGCTACTATGTGAACGCTCTGTTCTGGAACAAGAAGCTGTTCAAGCAAGCCGGCCTCGACGGCCCGCCGGCGACGCTCGACGAATTTATCGCCGACTCCAAGAAGATCTCCGCCATCCCAGGCAAGTACGGCTACTGCCTGCGCGGCGGCCCCGGTGCCTTCAACGGCATGCACATGTTCATGAACATCGCCGCAGGCAAGGGCGGCTACTTCAACGAAGACGGCACCTCGACCATCAATGACGAGGGCTCGGTCAAGGGCCTGCAGATGCTGGCCGACATGTACAAGGACGGGCTGGCGCCGAAGGATGCGGTGAGCTGGGGCTTCAACGAAACCGTCACCGGCTTCTATTCCGGCACCTGTGCCATGCTCAACCAGGATCCGGACGCGCTGCTCGGCATCGCCGACAAGATGAGCGCCGACGACTTCGCCGTGGCGCCGCTGCCTGTCGGGCCAAGCGGTAAATCCTATCCGACGCTGGGCTATGCCGGTTGGGCGATGTTCGCCAACTCGCAGCACAAGGACGACGCCTGGAAGCTGATGGCAACGCTGCTGTCGCCAAAGGACAATCTGGAATGGGCCAAGGAAGTCGGCGTCGTCCCGATCCACAATGGTGCGGACCAGGATCCCCATTTCAAGACCGAGCAGTTCAAGGGCTGGTTCACCGAGCTCAGCGACACCTCCAAATATGAAATGGTGACGCCGCCGACGCATCTGGAAAACCTCGGCAATTTCGTCGACCAGGTGGCGATCAAGAACTTCCAGGAAGTGCTGCTTGGCCAGAAGACGGCCAAGGAAGCGGCCGACGCATGGGCAACGTTCCTGACCAAGGAACAGCAGGACTGGCTGGCCAAGAACAAGAAGTAAACGCAGCTTCTTCCTTCTCCCCGTTCACGGGGAGAAGGTGGCCCGAAGGGCCGGATGAGGGGCGGCGCCAGCACCCCAAGGCTCGCTCTGTCCCTCATCTGCCTGCCGTATCCGCCGCCGCTCCAGGGAGCCGATCCTCAGCAATGACCTATGCCGTGTCCGAAATACGATCCGCCGGCAAGCCGCGACGAAAGCGGCTGTCGCATGCCGCCATTGAGCCCTGGCTCTATCTCAGCCCGGCGATCATCCTGCTGGTCGTGGTGCTTTTGGTGCCGCTGGTCATCGGCATCAGCTACTCCTTCCGCAAATTCTCGGCCTTCAAGTCGGAATATGTCGAGCTCGGCCAGTATCAGGCGATGTTTTCGGATCAGGTGCTGGGGCAGGCGCTGGTCAATACGCTGTGGTGGACTGTCGCCAGCCTGTTCTTCCAGTTCTTCCTTGGCCTTGGCCTGGCGCTGCTGCTCGACAAGCCGTTCTGGGGCCGCAAGGTGGTGCAGGCGCTGGTGTTCCTGCCCTGGGCGGTGCCGTCCTTCCTGTCGGGCCTGACCTGGGCGTGGTTGTTCAACCCGATCGTCGGGCCGCTGCCGCACTGGCTGTTCGCGCTGGGGCTGAAGGCCGAGCCGACCAATGTGCTCTCCGATCCTGCCACGGCGATGTGGGGGCCGATCATTGCCAATGTCTGGTTCGGCATCCCGTTCTTCGCCATCACGCTTCTGGCGGCGCTGAAATCCATTCCATCGGAACTGCATGAGGCGGCGGCGATCGACGGTGCTTCGCCCTGGCAGCGCTTTACCAAGGTGACGCTGCCGTTCCTGGCGCCGACCATTGCCATCACGGTGATGCTGCGCACCATCTGGATCGCAACTTTCGCCGACCTGATCTTTGTCATGACCGAGGGCGGACCGGCCGGCTCGACCAACACGGTGCCGGTCTACATCTATGTCAGCGCCTTCAAATCACTGGACAAGGGCTATGCCTCGGCGGTGGCCGTGCTGCTGCTCGTCCTGCTCATTGCCTATGCGATCGCGCTGATCGCCATCCGCCGCTCACTGGTGAGGCACGTCTGATGATCGCGGGACGTTCTACTTCACAACGGTTCTTCGGTGGCGTCGGCCTCTATGCGGCAATCGCCGCCTATGTGGTCTTCGCCCTGTTCCCGATCTACTGGACGCTGAAGATCTCGGTCACGCCGGAGCGGTTGCTTTACTCCGAAGGCATCACCTTCTGGCCGTCGCACATGACGTTGCAGAACTTCATCACCGTGCTCGAAGCCACCGATTTCCCGCGCTATTTTCTCAACAGCGTTATCGTCTCGGTCTCAACGGCAGGCCTGGTGACAGTCATTGCCACGCTTGCCGGCTACGCCATGTCGCGCTTCACCTTTCGCGGCAAGGCGGCACTGGCGCTGATGCTGCTTTTGACCCAGACCTTTCCGCTGGTGATGGTCATTCCGCCGATCTACCGCGTCATGGGGCAGATCGGCCTGATCAACAGCCTGACCGGGCTGATCATCATCTACACCGCCTTCAACACCGCCTTCGCCACCTTTCTGATGCAGTCCTTCTTCGACGGCATCCCTAAGGACCTGGAAGAGGCGGCGATGATCGACGGCTGCACCCGTGCGCAGGCGATGCGCAAGGTGATCGTGCCGCTGACGCTGCCCGGCATGGGCGCGACACTCGGTTTCGTCTTCACCGCCGCCTGGAGCGAGCTTCTGTTCGCACTGATGCTGATTTCCAGCGACGACCAGAAGACCTTTGCTGTCGGCCTGCTCACCTTCATCGGTAAATTCGCCGTCGACTGGGGGCAGATGATGGCGGCGTCGATCCTGGCGCTGATCCCGGTCTGCATCTTCTTCGCCTTCCTGCAACGCTATCTCGTCACCGGCCTCACCGCCGGCGCCGTCAAAGGATAGATCGATGGCTTCTGTTACGCTCGAAAAGGTCCGCAAGGATTACGGCGCCGTCCGCGTGCTGCACGCGGTCGATCTTGAAATCGCCGATGGCGAGTTCGTTGTGCTTGTCGGCCCGTCCGGCTGCGGAAAGTCGACACTGCTGCGCATGATCGCGGGGCTGGAGGAGGCTTCCGGCGGCGAGATCCGCATCGGCGACAGGCTGGTCAATGACGTGGCACCCAAGGACCGCGACATCGCCATGGTGTTCCAGTCCTACGCGCTCTATCCACATATGGATGTGTCGAAGAACATGGGCTTCAGCCTGCTCCTGAAGAAGGCGGAGAAAACGACAATCGACGCCAGGGTGGACGGTGCGGCCAAGCGGCTGGGCCTGGACAATTTCCTGCAGCGCTTGCCGCGGCAATTGTCCGGCGGCCAGCGCCAGCGCGTCGCCATGGGTCGCGCCATCGTGCGCGATCCCAAGGTTTTTCTGTTCGACGAGCCGCTATCGAACCTCGATGCCAAGCTGCGCGTCCATATGCGGGCCGAGATCAAGGCGCTGCACCAGCAATTGAAGACCACTTCGGTCTACGTCACCCACGACCAGATCGAGGCGATGACCATGGCCGACCGCATCGTCGTCATGCATGACGGGCTGATCCAGCAGGTCGGCGCGCCGCTCGATCTCTATGACCGGCCGGCCAACATGTTCGTTGCCGGCTTTATCGGCTCACCAGGCATGAACTTTTTGCCGGCGACGGTTCGCAAGGGTGTCACTTCGGAGGCCGTGCTTGCGGATGGTCAGGCGTTGAAACTGCCCGACAGCCTGCCCCTGCAGGACGGCGACGCCATCACCGTCGGCCTGCGGCCCGAACATATCAGGCTGGCCAATGATGGTGCGCTGCAAGGCGAGGTGGGGGTGGTGGAGCCGCTTGGCCTGTCGACGCAGTTCTATGTCAAACTGGCCAGCCAGCAGCTGTGCGTCTTTGCCATGGGCCGCGCCGGTGTGAAGCCCGGCGATACTGTGAGGCTGTCGGCCGATCCGGCGTCGCTGCATCTGTTCGATCCGAAAAGCGGCGATCGCATCGGCTGAAGGAATTTCAGCCAGCGGCATTCTGTCTTGCAGACAGAAACGCCGCCCGATGGGCGGAAAATAGCCATTTTGAATCAATGTGATATCTGTCGCAATCCTTATGATTGCTGCATAGTTCACGCTATGGATATCATCCCCTGTTCTATCAAAGTTTAACGGCTAGGAAAGCGCACTGGAAAGCACAGTGGGTAACAGTTGATTCAACCATTGCTGGTATCTTCGAAGAGTGAGGTAGCGGCTCCGACAGTGCGGCGGGGGCTGGAGTGCCGGAGCCGCCCACGCAGTCATGATGGGACTTGACCGCGCTGTTCCAAAATAGGACAGCGTGGTCAATGATTCGTTAAGATGCTCTCGAGATAATTCAGCATGTGCTAATTAAATGCCGATCTTGCCAGTCAGTGCCTGCCTCGCAAGATTTTAGGGAAGAATGAGCAAGCGCGGCGGTGATTTTCTCTATCATTGGATAGCGGACCATTTACCGGACGATCCGATCATCGACCCGGTCCTGATGGTGATCGATATGGCTGTAGACGCAAAACGGGCGGTGGAAGCCCAGGGCATCCCGGGCAGAGAGATCCATGAAGAAATTGGCACGATCTACGAATTCATCATGCAAGGGTTGCGCTGGCCCTTGCCAGTGACAAGGCGAGGAATACAGTTCTCCCGTTGCGGCGACCCCTTTCATCGGAGATCGCCATGCTTTTCTAGAGATCGTCGGGGCGCTTCTGGCCTTTAGGTACGGTGGGCATCGGCACGCTTCTCCTGTGCGCTCTTACAGAGATCATCTAATTTGTCGCGGACTCGATCGTTATTAAGCAGTAGCTTGGCGCGCGGAAAACCTTTGCTACGAAGCTCCCGTTCAATCGCTTGCCACCCTTCATAGTCACCCGACAAAGCAAGTTTCCCAGCTTCGCGCCACATACGCACGTCACGCCCTCGGGACACGCCTTTTCCCATGCTTTGCTGTGCCTACCCAACCCCTATAAGCCCCAGCACCGGTTGGATCGGCCCGCGCACCTCCAAGGCGGATGCCATGCGGCCCGGCATCCCTGCATCGGCGGGGGTGCGGCAGAGCGCCGGGCCCGGCCGGCGTGGGGCATATGGCGGGCGCGCCGGCTGGCCGGTGTATACGCTTCTGCTAATATAATAGGGACTCATCCCTATGATCGGGACTTATCCATATGAACTATGAAAGCAGCAAAAGGCGGAGCGCAAACCGGCCACAACCTACGTCGTGAGTGTGTTCGAGAAGCCGCATTGGCGCACCGTGATCACGACCAAGGACAAGCAGGCGGCTCTCAATATGGCAAAGGAGATCGGCGACTAGGTGCGGGTCGAGGAGATCACGCCGAAGGTGAAGAGGCGCTAGACTGAACCACGACGTTGTGGCGATTGGAGCGGCCTACCAGCACTGCATCTGTTCGACCCGCAAAGCGGCGATCGCATCGGCTGACGGAATTTCAGCCCGGGCTGAGGGCAGGCGCTGTCTTGCAAACAAAAACGCCGCCCATCGGGCGGCGTTTTTGTTTTCGAAGGGAAACCCAGATTACTTGATCTTGGTTTCCTTGAATTCGACGTGCTTCTTGGCGACCGGATCGTACTTGCGGAACGACAGCTTGTCGGTCTTGGTACGGCTGTTCTTGCTGGTCACGTAGAAGAAACCGGTGTCGGCGGTCGACAGAAGCTTGATCTTGATGTTTGCGGCTTTGGCCATGATCTCAGTCCGTTATGTTCGTGGGGTTTTGGCCGCTGGAGCACGGGAAAAACACCCGGACGCGGGAAACTTGGCGCGACACATAAAGAACGTGCCTGGAAAGTCAAGCCCGGCGAACCTGATGTGGCCCGCCCGGCCCGCCCATTACGCGTAAATCAGGCGTTTTCCGCCTCGGATACCGCAACCTTCTTCCAGTCTCCGGTCGTGTTCCACCAGCGATTCGGATTGGCGCGGTCGTCCAGCCCCTTGGAGCGGCTGGCGAGGATCGGCTGGATGCGGATCACCGGCTCCTGATAGGAATGGGCCTGGAAAATCGCCTCGACGACGCGACCGGCTAGCGCCTGGTCGTCAGGCAGTTCAAACGAAACCTCGACTGTGCCCGGGCGGCGGCGCAATTCGGTTTCCGCGCCGGCCGCGGCCCCTTCAAGCGGCCTGTAGCGCTCGATGCCGTGCGCAGACTGATAGGCGTTGCGGTCATATTTGCCCATCACCAGCGGGGCGATCGCAACCACCGCGTCCATGATGCGATCGACATCCGCGGCCGGGGCCTGGAAGCTCACAAGCAGCAGGAGCGTCATGCGCAGGGATGTGGTTTCAAAGCCGCTGTCGATCATGGGAGTGTCCTCAACTTCCGATGTTTTGGGACACTCTTTTAACCCAGCGCTCCTGACACGGTTCTGTCAGCAGCGGACGCTGCGTCAAAGGGTCAAAGAAGAATCTTGCGGACGAGCCTGATGCCGACCAGCGCCATATAGGCGGCGAAGAACAGGCCGAGCGACCAGCCGAAACCGGACGGACCGAACGCATCCATGCCGATGCCGATCGCCTGTGGGCCAAGCACCATGCCGACGCCATAGCAGAGCACGAAGGCGGCGTTGGCGGATGCCAGTTCATGGCCGGAAAGCTGCGAGCCGAGATGGGCAAGGCCGATCGTGTACATGGCAGCGACCACGCCGCCCCAGACGAACAGGAGCGCCGCCATCAGGTGCCAGTTCTGCGCGAAGAAGGGCATGAATATCGTGCCGGCAAGGCCGACGGTGGCGCAGGCGAGCAGCAGGTAGCGGCGATCGCTGACGCGGTCGCTGATCATGCCGATCGGGATCTGCAGCAGCACGTTGCCGAGACCGATCATGGTCAGCAGCAAGGCCGCGTCGGCTTCGGAATAGCCGATGCGATTGCCGTAGATCGGGAACAGCGCGAAGCCGCCGGTTTCGACCGCACCGAAGACCAGCACGGCGGCGGTCGCCGACGGCACCAGCCAGATGTAGCGCAGGAAATTGCTGGTTTCGCCGTCGGAGGCGATGCTCGGGCTCTCGTTGCGTGCTGCCAGCACCGGTATCGCGGCCAGCGTTACCAGGCCGATGATGACGCCGAACGGCCTGAAGCCGGAGCTGCCGAGATGGGCGAACAGCCACGGTCCGGCGGCAAAGCCGAGCGACAGGACGGTGGCGTAGATGCCAAGGACAAGGCCGCGCCGGTGCGGCGGTGCCGAGGTGCTGATCCAGAATTCCGACAGGATGAACAGCACTGTCAGCGCGATATGCAGCACGATGCGCAGCGGAAACCACATCCAGAAATCGGGCGCGAAATGGAAGCCGACGAAGGCGAGCGCGCCGGCGGCAATCATGCCAATCATGGTCCAGGCGACGCCAAAGCGCATGGCGAGCGGCGTCGCCAGCGGCGCGCCTGCGATCGAGGCCAGACCGGCGACAGCGGTGTTGAGACCGATCATCGAAGCCGAGTGGCCACGCGTTTCCAGGATGACGCTGAGCAAGGGCATGCCGAGGCCAATGGCGATGCCGACGACGCTGATCGACGAGATCGCCGCCACCATCGGCAGCCAGTGTACGCGTTCGTCGCCCTGTGGTTGGGTATCGACCGTCATGGGATGCTGAATACTCTGTCTCTTTGATCTTAGGCAATTCCGGGCGGAAAACCCGCGTCACACTTTCCTGGAATTGCTCTACAGAAGTTCGCGGGTGAAGCGGTTGCGGACAAGCCGGTAGAAGGGAACGGGACCGCCCGGACGCAGCAGCGGGTCATGGGCAAGGCGCTTTTCCAGCTCGTCCAGGATCATTCGGGTGATGTCGGGTATGTCGGCTTCCCTGGCCTTGGCAAGCGGCAGCCAGACCAGTTCCTCGAGTTCGTTGGTCGGGCCGCCGCCCGGCAGTTCGACGGCGACATCGTTGCGCCAGGCGCTGAAGAAGCGCGTGTCGAAGCGGCGTACCCGGTTGGGCGGGGTGATGGCGCGGGCGATGAAACGCAGCGTTTCGAGTGAAGGTCTCACGCCGTGTTCGACAAAACCTTGCCAGTCACGCTTGTCGGTCGCAAAGGCGGCCTTCTGGCCGATCAGCAGACCGGCTTCCTCATAGGTCTCGCGAATTGCGGACAAGGCGACGGCCCGGGCGCGCGCAGCGCTGGTGCGGCCGGGACCGGCAAGCAGCTTTTCTTCCTCGTCGCGATGCAATGCGGTGGCTGTCGCGATGCGGCTGTCGGCCGGATCGGTGCGGCCACCAGGAAACACGAATTTTCCAGGCATGAAGGCGTGGCCGGCGTGGCGACGGCCCATCAGCACCAGCACCTCGTCGCCCTTGCGGTCGAGAAGAATCAAGGTCGCGGCGTCACGCGGACGCAGGGGCCGGCCGCCATGCGCGGCAAGACCCTTGTCGAGCTTGTCGACATCCGCCTTGGTCATTGCTTCCATGCGCTGGACCTAGCGGAAACTTCTTGCAAACGAAAGTGGCCTTTCACGGTCGGTATGTTGCGCCAGCGGCGCTTCAGGCGCCGTGGTGGGACTCTGTCCCATCCTTTTCGCCACCGAATCCGTGCATATAGAACGCCCATTGCAGTCCGATGACGGCGCCTTTGACAGGCTGCAGGAGCGCAACCGACAAAACGATGGTCAGCGGCACCCAAATGGCGATGTGCTGCCATGTGGACAAGGTCGACGTCGCTTCCACGCCCATGAAGGCGCCGAGAACGATGTGGCCGACGATGACGATAACCAGATAGGCCGGCAGGTCGTCGGCGCGGTGGTGATGAATTTCCTCACCGCAGACGCTGCAGGTTTCGACGGTCTTGGTGAAGCCGCGGAACAGCTTGCCTTCGCCGCAATTCGGGCAGCGGCCCAAGAGGCCGCGCTTCATGGCCGTCCACAGCGGGCGGGCAACCCGGCCCGTGTGATGTTCGCCGCCGAAAACCTGTTCTTGTATCCCTAATTCATTTGGCATCATCGTCTCCTGCCGCGCGAACCCGATCGCGATTGCGACGCACGGGCGCGGCCTTTAGCCTTGTGAAACGACTTGCTGGAGCCTGGCAGGGGCTTCGGGTCGGTCAACATCTCGAAGCGCATCGCGCCGGCCATTGGTGCCACCTCGATGAGCCGGACCTCGACGCGGTCCGCGAGCTGGTAGCCTTTGCCCGAGCGTTCTCCGAACAGGGAGCGGGCCGTTTCGTCGTATATATAGTAATCGCCGCCCAGAGTTGACACCGGGATGAAGCCATCTGCGCCAAACTGCGGCAATTGGACAAATAGTCCTGATTTGGTGACGCCGGAGATGCGGGCGTCGAACCGGTCGTCGATGCGCTCGGCGAGATAGGCCGCGATTAGCCGGTCGACTGTGTCACGCTCGGCCGCCATGGCGCGCCGCTCGGTGCCGGAGATCAATATCGCAACGTCTTCGAGCCGGGCTGCCTCATCCTGCGTCAGCCCTCCTGGACCGAGGCCGAGTGCGGCAATCAGCCCGCGATGCACGATCAGATCGGCGTAGCGGCGGATCGGTGAGGTGAAATGCGCGTAGCGCCTGAGATTGAGGCCGAAATGGCCAATATTCCCGGGCGAATATTCGGCCTGGCTCTGCGAACGCAGCACCACTTCGTTGACCAGCCCTTCATTGTCTGCGCCGCGCACGCGCTCCAGGATGCCGTTGAACTGGCTGGGCCGCATCTGCGCGCCGCGCGCCAGCGACAGGCCGAGCGTCTGCAGGAACTCGCGCAGCGATTCCTGCTTGGCGAGCGAAGGCGCGTCATGGACGCGGTAGACCAGCGCCTGCTTCTTCGCCTCAAGCGTCTCGGCGGCGGCGACATTGGCCTGGATCATGAATTCTTCGATCAGCTTGTGGGCATCGAGCCGTTCCGGCACGATGACGCGATCGACCGTGCCGTCCGGCTTGAGCAGGATCTTGCGCTCCGGCAAGTCGAGTTCGAGCGGCTGGCGGCCGTCGCGTCCGCGTTTCAGGATCGCATAGGCGTCCCATAGCGGCTTCAGCACGGTGTCGAGGATCGGACCGGTCTTGTCGTCCGGCACGCCGTTGATGGCCGCCTGCGCTTGCGGGTAGGCAAGTTTCGCCGCGGATTTCATCATCACGCGGTGGAAGGAATGCCGGATCTTGTGGCCATCGGCGGAGAAGGTCATGCGCACTGCGAGCGCCGGCCGATCCTGGCCCTCGCGCAGTGAACAGAGGTCGTTGGAGATGCGTTCAGGTAGCATCGGCACGACGCGGTCTGGGAAATAAACCGAATTGCCGCGCTTCAAGGCTTCGCGGTCGAGAGCAGTGCCATAGCGGACATAGGCGGCGACATCGGCGATCGCGACGGTGGCGATCACGCCGCCCGGGTTTTTCTCGTCGAGGTCAGGTGTGGCGAAGACAGCGTCGTCATGGTCCTTGGCGTCGGCCGGATCGATGGTGACCAGCGGCAGATCGCGCCAGTCCTCGCGGTGGTCCATCGACGCCGGCTTGACGGCTTCGGATTCGGCGATGACATCGGTCGGGAAGATGTGCGGAATGTCGTGGGCGTGGATGGCGATCATCGAGACCGCCTTTTCGCTGGTCAGCGAGCCCAGCACGTTGAGCACCTTGGCGCGCGGCAGCCCATAGCGAGAGGCGCGCGCGGGCTCGACCTCGACCAGGTCGCCGTTCCTGGCACCGTTCTGGAATTCCTTGTCGACGATCAGCTCCGGCTGGCGCCGCTCGACCGGCTCGATGCGGAGAGTACCGTCCTGCAGCACACGGAAGACGCCGAGTACGGCATCGGTGCGCTTCTCGAAAATCTTCATCACCCGGCCGGTATAGGCGGGGCCAGACGGATCATCGGTCGGGAAGGTCTTGGCCAGCACGCGGTCGCCAATGCCCGGTGCCGGGCCGTTGCCACTGCGTGAGACGCGGATCGAGACCACGGGCGGTTCGCCGGTGCCGACGGCCTCGGCCGGATGCGCCAGCAGGATGCCGTCGCCGTCACGGCCGAAAATGTCGAGCACCGCGACATGGGGCAGGGCGCCGACGCGGGCCAACCGTTTGCGTTCCTTGGTGAGAACGCCTTCGTCCTGCAGGTCGCGCAGGATGTCCTTCAGCCAGATGCGGTCGTCACCGCGCAGCGCGAACGCCTTGGCGATGTCGCGCTTTCCGGCACGATCGGGATTTTCGGCGATGTAGCGCAGGATTTCGTCGCGCGAGGGCCTGTAGTCGTCCTTGACCTTGGCTCTGGTGTCGGCGGTGCGTGGATCGCCGTGGCTTCGTCCGGTGATCCTGCGCGCCACGCCGTCCTACCCTTTTTTCTTCGCCGCCGGCTTCTTGGCCGCTGTTTTCTTGGCTGCCGGCGCCTTGGCTGCTGCTGCCTTGCGGAACGGCTTCTTGCTGCCGCCGCCCTTGGCTTCCTTCTCGGCAATCAGCGCCAGCGCATCCTCGACGGTCACCGATTGCGGATCTTTACCCTTGGGGAGCGTGGCATTGACCTTGCCGAAATTCACGTAAGGCCCGTATTTGCCGTCGCGCACGACGATCTTGCCGCCGCCATCGGGGTGGTCGCCGAGTTCCTTGAGCGCTGCCGCAGTGCCGCCATTGCGGCCGCCCTTGCCCTTCGACTGCTTCTCGGCAATCACGGTGACGGCGCGGTTGAGGCCGATAGAGAATACATCCTCGATGGAGTCGAGATTGGCATAGGTGCCGTCATGCAGCACGAACGGGCCGTAACGACCAAGTCCGGCCGAGATCATCTTGGCCGTTTCGGGATGCTTGCCGATATCGCGCGGCAGCGCCAGCAACGCCAACGCCTTCTCATGATCGATGGAGTCGGGCGTCCAGCCCTTGGGCAGGCTCGAGCGCTTGGCTTCCTTGCCGTCGCCACGCTGGAGGTAGGGGCCGAAGCGGCCTGAGCGCAGCGTGATTTCCTCCGCCGTATAGGGATCCTTGCCGAGCAGCTTGGTGCCGTCCTCGCCGCCGCCATTCTCGCCATTCGGGTTGGCAGCGTCGCCGAGCTGGCGGGTGAAGGAGCATTCCGGATAGTTCGAGCAGCCGACAAAGGCGCCGAACTTGCCGAGCTTCAGCGACAGATTGCCGGTGCCGCATTTCGGGCAGATGCGCGGGTTGGAGCCGTCTTCCCTTGTGGGAAACACCAGTGGCGCCAGTTCCTCGTTCAGCGCATCGAGCACGTCGGTGACGCGCAGTTCCTTGATGTCGGCGACGGCGCCGGAAAAATCCTTCCAGAAATCGCGCAGCACGTCCTTCCAGGCGAGCTTGCCGTCCGAAATCTCGTCGAGCTTTTCCTCGAGCGAGGCGGTGAAGTCGTATTCGACATAGCGCTCGAAGAAGCTTTCGAGGAAGGCCGACAACAGCCGGCCCTTGGCCTGCGGCACCAGCCGGCGCTTGTCGATGGTGACATAGTCGCGGTCCTCGAGCGTCTTCAGGATCGCGGTGTAGGTCGAGGGGCGGCCGATGCCGAGCTCTTCCAGCTTCTTGATCAGCGTCGCCTCGGAGTAGCGCGGCGGCGGCTCGGTCGTGTGCTGGGTGGCGTTGATCGCCTGGCGGGCAAGCTGCTCGCCGGCGCGGATTTCGGGCAGACGACGGTTTTCCTCGTCTTCCGCATCGTCGTCCTTCTGGTCGGTGTAGGCAGCGATGAAGCCGTCGAAGCGAACGACCGAACCGACAGCGCGAAGCTCGGCGGTGCGGGCGCCGTTGACCGCTTCGATCTCGACCGTGGTGCGCTCGATTTCGGCCGGCTGCATCTGGCTGGCGATGGCGCGCTTCCAGATCAGCTCATAGAGCCGCATTTGATCGGAATCGAGATATTGCCTGACCGATGCCGGGGTGCGCATGAAATCCGTCGGGCGGATGGCTTCGTGCGCTTCCTGGGCGTTCTTGGCCTTGGCGGTGTATTGGCGCGGCTTTTCGGGCAGGTATTTCGGGCCGAATTCCTTGGCGATGGCGTCGCGGGCAGCGTCGATCGCTTCGGGCGCCATCTGGACGCCGTCGGTTCGCATATAAGTGATCAGGCCGGTGGTCTCGCCACCGATCTCCATGCCCTCATAGAGCCGCTGCGCCACCTGCATGGTGCGCGTGGCGGAGAAGCCGAGGCCCGATGAGGCCGCCTGCTGCAGCGTCGAGGTGGTGAAGGGCGGACCGGGATTGCGCTTGGTCGGCTTGGCTTCGACGGACAGCGCCTTGAAGGTCGCGCCCTCGAGCATTCCCTTGATGTCGTCAGCCTGCGCCTTGTTGGCGATGTCGAGCTTTTGCAGCTTCTTGCGCTCGAAGGCGGTCAGCCGCGCTTCGAATGTGTCGTTGCGCGGCGTGCCGAGGAGGGCGGCAATCTGCCAATATTCCTCGCGGATGAAGCGCTCGATCTCGGATTCGCGGTCGCAGACCAGGCGCAGCGCCACCGACTGGACGCGGCCGGCCGAGCGTGCGCCCGGCAGTTTGCGCCACAGCACCGGCGACAGCGTGAAGCCGACGAGATAGTCGAGCGCCCGGCGGGCGAGATAGGCATCGACCAGCGGCGCATCGATCTGGCGCGGATTGGCCATGGCTTCCAGCACCGACGACTTGGTGATGGCGTTGAAGACGACACGGCTGACCGACTTGTCCTTCAGCACGCGCTTCTGCTTCAGCACTTCCAGCACATGCCATGAAATGGCTTCGCCTTCGCGATCGGGATCGGTGGCGAGGATCAGGCCATCGGCATCCTTGACCGCCTTGGCGATGTCGGCGAGGCGCTTGCCTGACGCGGTATCGACCGCCCAGGACATGGCAAAATCCTCGTCCGGACGCACCGAGCCGTCCTTGGCCGGCAAATCACGGACATGGCCGAACGAGGCCAGAACCTTGTAGTTCCTGCCGAGGTATTTGTTGATTGTCTTCGCCTTGGCCGGCGATTCGACGACGACGACGTCCATGAGGTCTCATATCAGCTGTGGTGCGGCAGAAGAATTCCGCTGCGCGCGACGAAATCTCGTTCTATTTGTCGCTCACATGGCCGCGCTTTTGCATCGGGTCAAGGGGAAGCGCCCAAATTGCAGGGCTCTCCGCAGCAATACACTCTTAGAGTGTATGGAGAAAATCACAGATTTCGGCTTGGAGAGATGGCGGTCTCGAGCCAGTGGAAACAGCCCGATTCATTTTTCCGCCGAGTCGAGGAAAAGCCGGCAGCGCACAACATCGGGACGACGCCGTGACAGGCTGCCTGACGCTGGCCGCCGGCGGCATGGAAAGATGCCCGGCGACCAGCTTTTTCCCGCCAGCAGGCGGGCAACGGTCGAGGACTAGTTGGCCTTGACGATGTGCCAGACGCCAGCGACGCCATCGCCGGTCACATCGCCGGCCTTCTTGTCCTTGATGAAGGTGTAGACCGGCTTGCCGTCATAGGCCCACATCTTGGTGCCGTCGGTGCGGTCGACAACGCTCCATTCGTCGTCCGCCTTGGCGCCGGCCTCGGCCTTCAGCGGCGGCCAGTTGGTGGCGCACTTGTCGTAGCAGTTGGTCTTGCCCTTCTCGTCCTTGTCATAGGTGTAGAGCGTCATGCCCATGGCGTCGGTGTAGATCTTGGTGCCATTGACCTCGGCTTCCTTCCACGCGTCGGCGGCGAAGGATGCGGCGGTGCTGAGCAGAAGTGCGGCCAGCCCTATGGTTATGGTTTTCATGGAAATCTCCCTGACTGATATTTGGAGACGCGCGGGAAATCGCGGCCTCTTTGCATCAACGTCCAACGCACGTGCTTTCGTCCCCGACGCGCGCATGCGGCGATGACTTTCCACACAATGGTGATTGGCAGACGTGCTTGACCGTCGCTATATCGTCGCCAAACAGTCGGAGCTTGGGAATGGCATTGGACATCGGCTATGTCAGCGCGATCGGGGCGGGGGCGATCTCGTTCCTGTCGCCTTGCGTGCTGCCGTTGGTGCCGCCCTATCTCTGCTATATGGCCGGCGTTTCGGTCGACGATTTTCGCGGCAATGCGGGCGTGACGGCCAGGGAAGGTACGCGTGGCGCACTGCTTTATTCCTCGGTTGCTTTCGTGCTCGGCTTCTCGACAGTGTTCGTCGCGCTCGGAGCCGGCGCCTCGACCATCGGACGGCTGCTGCGCGTCTGGCAGGAGCCGCTGGCGATGGCCGCCGGCGTGCTGATCATCCTGATGGGCCTGAATTTTCTCGGCATCCTGCGCATTCCGTTGTTGTCGCGCGAGGCGCGCTTCCAGTCGCAGGGAAAACCAGCCAGTGCTATCGCCGCCTATGTCATGGGGCTCGCCTTCGCCTTCGGTTGGACGCCGTGCATCGGCCCGGTGCTGGGGCCGATCCTGACGCTTGCCGGTGGTCGCGAAACCGTGGGCGAGGGCGCGCTGCTGCTCGCCGCCTATTCGCTTGGGCTGGGCATCCCGTTCCTCATCGCAGCGCTGTTTTCCGGCGCCTTCATGCGCTTCCTCGGAAAATTCCGCGTCCATCTCGGCCGGGTCGAAAAGGCGATCGGCGCGCTGCTGGTGGTCGCCGGTGTGTTTTTCCTCACCGGCGGCGTGCAAACGGTGTCGTATTGGCTGCTGGAGAACTTTCCGGTGCTGGGACGGCTAGGGTAGCGGGTCCCGACGGCTATCGCTTTTTTGATATCTTTCCCAAGAGAAAAAGCGCACATCCAGCACCCAAAACTGCCCCGAGCACTGTAGCTACAACTAGCGTATGAATGGTGCTTTCCAGGGAGAAAGCTGACGCTTTGTCTTGGAGTTCGGCGGCGATGAGCCAACAGACTGGAATGCCGATAGCCGCGCCGAAGACAATAGCTGCAAAGGCGATTGCCATGTCGGCAACGTATCTCAATTCACCATCTCCCTTCAGGGGGCGCTGGACGCCTATTTTTCCTATATCTCTTGCAAATTCAAATTCGGTTAAACGCTTGCTTTTCCAGAGCGCCGGCCATCGAACACATCGATTCCAGATCCAATCTCACCGGAATTTAACCGCATTGGTGCAGCATGGCACGGCTGCTAGCATGATTTGATTCCCAACCCTTTTCATATGGTTGTCCATCCATGAGCCAGAGATCCTGCCTGTCCGTCATCCTTGCCGCCGGCGAAGGCACGCGCATGAAGAGCGCCCTGCCGAAGGTGTTGCACCATATCGCCGGGCTGCCGATGGTTGCCCATGTGGTGAGAGCCGCTGAAGCTGCTGGCGCCGGCGACCAGGCGCTGGTGATCGGGCATGGTGCGGATGAGATGCGCAAGGCGGCGGCGAAGTTCGCACCGAACGCAGAGACCTTCGTGCAGGAAAAGCGTCTTGGCACGGCGCATGCCGTTCTGGCTGCTCGCCAAGCGATATCAAAGGGTTATGATGATGTGCTGGTAATGTTCGGCGACACGCCGCTGATCGATGCGACCGCTCTCACGGTGGCGCGGCTAAAGCTGGCGGAAGGTGCCGCCGTCGTGGTCATCGGCTTCCGTACACCCAATCCAACCGGCTACGGCCGGCTGATCGAAAAGGGCGGCAAGCTCGTCGCCATCCGCGAGGAGAAAGACTGCAGCGAGGAAGAGAAGGAGATCACCTTCTGCAATGGCGGGCTGATGGCGGTGGCCGGCGCCCACGCGCTGAAGCTGCTCGACGCGGTCGGCAACAAGAATGCCAAGGGCGAATATTACCTCACAGATATCGTTGAGATCGCCAGCGGGCGCGGCCTTGATGTGGTCGCGACAGAAGCCAGCTTCGAAAATGCGCTCGGCATCAACAACCGAGCTGAGCTGGCGCAGGCCGAGGGCATCTGGCAGCAGCGCCGCCGGCACGAGGCGATGCTTTCGGGTGTGACGCTGATCGCGCCGGAGACCGTGTATTTCTCGCATGACACCGAGATCGGCGCCGACACGCTCGTCGAACCCAATGTCTGGTTCGGCCCAGGGGTGAAGATTGCCACGGGCGCCAAGATCCATGCCTTCAGCCACATCGAAGGCGCCACCATTGCGTCCAACTGCGATGTCGGGCCATACGCGCGGCTGCGGCCGGGCGCCGATCTGAAGCAGAAAGCCAAGGTCGGCAACTTCTGCGAGGTCAAGCAGGCTGTCATCGAGGAGGGCGCCAAGGTCAACCATCTGACCTATATCGGCGATGCCCGCGTTGGCGCGGGTGCCAATATTGGCGCCGGCACCATCACCTGCAACTATGACGGCTATTCGAAATTCTTCACCGATATCGGCGAGGGCGCCTTTGTCGGCTCCAACTCCTCGCTGGTGGCGCCGGTGTCGATTGGAAAGGGCGGCTACATCGCGTCCGGCAGCGTCATCACCGAAAGCGTGCCCGACGATGCGCTGGCCTTCGGCCGTGCCCGCCAGAAGACAATCCCGGGCAAGGGCAAGGAATTGCGCGAGCGTTTTGCCTCAGCCGCGGCGGCAAAGAAGAAGGCCGCCGAATAATTCTCAAACGGTGCTTTCGGCGGCCTTTCCGAACGCAGCCGTCACCTCGATCTTGCCGATGAGCGCGTTGTTGAAGGCTGGCAAATCCTCGGCGGGTATCCAGTATTCGAGGTGCGCCCTGCTGCCGGCGTGTTCGACACGATAGCCATCCAGGAAGCTTTTCAGGACATCGCGCGCGTCACGAAGCCAGAACCACTTGCCGGCACATTCCAGTCGCGGGCGATCTGCACGGCATAGGCTTCCGACAGAACTGGATAGAAGATGGGCTGATCGGGCAGGCGCGGCGGAAATGCCCGCATGTCCGACGCCTCGATCAGTTTCAATTCCTGAGGGCCAACTGGGCGCCAGAGTGTAATTGTGGGTTGGGCTTCATTCATGGCTGAAAGCTTAGCCAAATATTGCCGGAACGAAAACCGGATCGCTGAAAACCGAGCAATTGCAGTAACGGGATTGCAAGAGCGGTCTGGCATGGTGCATGCGTGCGCATCCGTCCGTTACACCGGACGAAATGCAATGTGACTTTCGTGGCCGGCCGGCCATCCCTAAATAGCGCTGGTCTTGCACGGGGAATCGGGGACTGTCTGCATGTGCGGTATCGTTGGAATCGTCGGTCACTCGCAGGTTGCGCCGCTCATCGTCGATGCGCTGAAACGGCTCGAATATCGCGGCTATGACTCGGCCGGTGTCGCCACGATCGAAAAGGGACAGCTTGGCCGCCGCCGCGCCGAAGGCAAGCTGATCAACCTGGAGCGCCGGCTCAAGGAGGAGCCGCTCGACGGCACGATCGGCATCGGCCACACGCGCTGGGCGACCCATGGCGTGCCCAATGAGACCAATGCGCACCCGCATTTTTCCGATGGCGTCGCCATCGTCCACAACGGCATCATCGAGAATTTCGCCGAGCTTCGCGACGAGCTGATCCGCGACGGCTACTCTTTCTCGTCGCAGACCGACACCGAGGTCGTGGCGCATCTGGTGGCGCGCGAACTCGCCAAGGGGCTGAAGCCGGTCGAGGCTGCGCACCAGGCACTGAAGCGGCTGGAAGGCGCCTTTGCACTGGCGATCATGTTCAAGGGCGACGAAGACCTGATCGTCGGCGCCCGCAATGGCCCGCCTCTCGCCGTCGGCCATGGCGATGGCGAGATGTTTCTGGGCTCCGACGCCATCGCGCTCGCGCCGTTCACCAATTCGATCACCTATCTGGAAGACGGCGACTGGGCGGTGGTGCGCCGCGATGGCGTCACCATTTTTGACATCGACGGCAAAAAGGTCGAGCGCAAGCGGCAGCAGTCGCTGTCGACCAGCTTCATGGTCGACAAGGGCAACCGGCGCCATTTCATGGAGAAGGAAATCCATGAACAGCCCGAGGTGATCTCGCACACGCTGGCGCATTATGTGGATTTCGTCTCCGGCGTCTCGAAGCCGCTCGATCTGCCGTTCGACTTCGCCAAGATCGGCCGGCTGGCGATCTCGGCTTGCGGTACAGCCTATCTCGCCGGCCTGATCGGCAAATACTGGTTCGAGCGCTATGCGCGGCTGCCGGTCGACATCGATGTCGCCTCGGAGTTCCGCTACCGCGAGATGCCGCTGTCGGCCGATGATGCGGCGTTCTTCATCTCACAGTCGGGCGAGACCGCCGACACGCTGGCCTCGCTGCGCTACTGCCGCAAGGCCGGCATGAAGATCGGCGCCATCGTCAATGTGCGCGAATCGACAATGGCGCGCGAATCCGACGTCGTGCTGCCGACGCTCGCCGGCCCCGAGATCGGCGTCGCCTCGACCAAGGCTTTTACATGTCAGCTCTCGGTGCTGGCGTCTCTCGCAGTGCGCGCCGGCGTGGCGCGCGGCACGATTTCGAACGAGCAGGAAAAGACCTTGGTGCGTGCGCTTTCGGAAGCGCCGCGCTATGCCAACCAGGTGCTCAAGCTCGAAGAGCAGATCGAGCGCATCGCGCGCGAACTGTCGCGCTACAAGGACGTGCTCTATCTCGGCCGCGACACGAATTTCCCGCTGGCCATGGAAGGCGCGCTGAAACTCAAGGAAATCTCCTATATCCACGCCGAAGGCTATGCGGCGGGCGAGTTGAAGCATGGGCCGATCGCGCTGATCGATGAGAACATGCCGGTCATCGTGATTGCGCCGCATGACCGCATTTTCGAGAAAACCGTGTCCAACATGCAGGAAGTGGCGGCGCGCGGCGGCAAGATCATCCTGATCACCGACAGCAAGGGGGCCGCACAGGTGAGCGTGAAGACGATGGAGACGATCATCCTGCCGGACGTGCCGGAAATCATCTCGCCGATCATCTATGCGCTGCCGATCCAGATGCTGGCCTATTTCGCCGCCGTGTTCATGGGCACCGACGTCGACCAGCCGCGCAATCTGGCGAAATCGGTGACGGTGGAGTAGCTATCGGCAACCCTTCCATTGACGCCGATCAGCTGGCGGCAAATTTTGTATCGACCGGTGATACATTTTCTTGCGCAGGGACTGTATCAGTGTATGATACATCCAAGAGGGCGCGTCGTTGATCGTTTCGTTCAAAGGCAAGGCGGTCGAAGTGGTTGCCGAAGGGAAGGCGCCAAAAGGCTTCCCGCCGGATTTGGTTGCCCGTGGTGAACGTCGCCTTCGCGCAATTGCCAACGCCGCTCAATTGAATGACCTTCGATCGCCACCCGGAAATCATCTGGAAGCCCTGAAAGGGAGCCGCGTCGGGCAGCATTCAATTCGCATCAACGACCAGTGGCGTATCTGCTTCAGGTGGACCGCTGCTGGCGCTGAAGACGTGGAGATCGTCGACTACCATTAAGCGGGCACTTGCCCTGAACGTTTGAGGATCCTGAATTATGCTCAAGTTTGCACGTCCAGTTCATCCTGGAGAATTCCTGCGGGAAGAATATCTCGTTCCGCTTGGCATGAGTGCAGGCGCGCTGGCGAAAAAGCTCAATCTGCCGCGCACCCGTATTGAACGCATTGCCAAGGAAGAGATCGGTTTGACCCCTGATACGGCGCTTCGCCTTGCCAAATTTTTCAATACCACGCCCGAGTTTTGGATGAATTTTCAGCAGGCTTACCAACTTGAGACCGAAGCGAAGAAGCTCGCGACGGAACTCGAGAAGATCGAACCGCTGGAAGCGGCGGCATAATCGACCCTTTAAAAACTTCGCAGTTCCAAACCGGGCTGCGGTTCACTAATGTTGCGCTGCAACCCGCGCCCCGGTGAACCATGTCCGATGCTCCCAAGACTTCCGGCATGACCCGGCTGAGGAACTATTTCCTCACGGGCTTCGTCGTCTGCGCGCCGCTGGCGATCACCGCCTATATCGCCTGGTCGTTCATCGGCTGGGTCGATTCCTGGGTAAAGCCTTATATTCCAGCGCGTTACAGCCCCGACACCTACCTGCCGTTTCCGGTTCCGGGGTTCGGGCTGATCGTCGCACTGATCCTGATCACGCTGATCGGTTTTCTCACCGCCAACATCGTCGGCCGTGCCATTGTCGGTTTCGGCGAGCGCCTGCTTGGCCGCATGCCGCTGGTGCGCGGCATCTATGGCTCGCTGAAGCAGATTTTCGAGACCGTGCTGTCGAACAAGGGCGACATGTTCCGACAGGTCGGGCTGGTCGAATATCCGCGCAAGGGCGTGTGGTCGCTGGTGTTCGTCGCCAGCGAGAAGGAAACCGAGATCAATGAGAAGCTCGACCAGGAAGGCGATCCGCTGATCGCCGTGTTCATGCCTTGCACGCCCAATCCGACCACCGGCTTTCTCATGTATGTGCTGAAGTCGGACATTGTGCTACTCGATATGACGATCGAGGACGGCGCCAAGCTGATCGTGTCGGCCGGGCTGGTGGCGCCTGAGGTGAAAACCAAGATGGTGACGCTGAATGGCGAGCCGATCAACGGAACGGTCGCCAATCCGCCGCTAGGGCTTCATCCGGCGCGCAAGAGCCGCACGGCCTCGTCGCGGCCGAACAAATAGAGCAGCAGGCGCAGCGCCTCGCCGCGGTCGGATTGCAGTTCCGGGTCGCGTGACAGGATAAGCCTCGCATCATCGCGGGCAGCTTCCAGTAGATCGGCATGCGCCTCGATGCGCGCCACCTGGAAACCCGGCGTGCCGGACTGGCGGGTGCCCAGCAATTCGCCTTCGCCGCGCAGTTTAAGGTCTTCCTCGGCGATCAGGAAACCGTCCTCGGTCTCGCGCATCACCGACAGCCGGCGTTTTGCCGTCTCGCCCAGCGGATCCTTGTAGAGCAGCACGCAGGAGGATGGCTTGTCGCCGCGCCCGACCCGGCCGCGCAGCTGGTGCAGTTGCGCAAGGCCAAAGCGTTCGGCATGTTCGATGACCATGACGGTGGCATCCGGCACATCGACGCCGACCTCGATGACCGTGGTGGCGATCAAGATGCGGGTTTCGCCTTCCTTGAAGGCGCGCATCGCCTCGTCTTTCTCGGCGCCTTTCATGCGGCCATGGACAAGGCCGATACGGTCGCCGAATAGCGGTCTCAGCGAAGCAAAGCGGTCCTCGGCCGACATCAGCTTGATCTCTTCGGATTCCTCGACCAGCGGGCAGATCCAGTAGATCTTCTGGCCGCCGGCGACGGCGTCCTCCATGCGGCCGACCAGCTCGTCGAGCCGCTCCAAGGGCAGCGTGACGGTGCGGATCGGCTGGCGGCCGGCCGGTTTTTCCGTCAGTTTCGACACATCCATGTCGCCGAAGGCGGTCAGCACCAGCGTGCGCGGGATCGGCGTGGCGGTCATCACCAGCATGTCGGGCGCGTCGCCCTTGGCGGTGATGGCCAGCCGCTGATGCACACCGAAGCGATGCTGCTCATCGATCACGGCGAAGACCAGATCGTGGAAGGTCACCGTCTCCTGGAACAGCGCGTGGGTACCGACGACGATGTCGATCTCGCCGCTTGCGAGACCAGCCAGCGTTTCTGTGCGTTCTCGGCCTTTTTCACGGCCGGTCAGAATGGCGATGCGCAGCCCGACCTTGGCAGCGAGCGGGGCAATTGTCGACAGATGCTGGCGCGCCAGGATTTCGGTGGGTGCCATCAATGCCGCTTGGCCGCCAGCCTCAACAGCGCGCGCCATCGCAAGCAGCGCGACAACCGTCTTGCCAGAACCGACATCGCCTTGCAGCAGCCGCAGCATGCGTTCGGGATCGGCGAGGTCGGCATTGATCTCGGCGAGCGCGAATTCCTGGCTTGCGGTCAGCGAATAGGGAAGGGCGGCGCTCAGTTTCTCGACGATGCTGCCGTCGCCGACCAGGGGACGCCCGGACAGGCGGCGGATCTTTGACCGCACCAGCGCCAGCGAGACCTGGCCCGCCAGCAACTCGTCATAGGCAAGGCGCCGCCAGGCGGCACCCTCGATGGAGACGTCGATCGGGTCGGCCGGATTATGGATGCGGGCGAGCGCATCGCCAAAGGTGGGAAAGGTATGCCGGCGCATGAAGGCGCCGTCCTGCCATTCGGGGAATTCGGGCACGCGGACGAGCGCCTGGCCGATCGCCCGGCGCAGCACCTTGCCGGACAGCCCGGCGGTGAGGGGATAGACCGGTTCGACCAGCGGCAGGTTCTCCGCTTCGCTCGCCAGCGCGATATGGTCGGGGTGGACCATGGTCGGGCGGCCGTTGAACCATTCCATGCGGCCCGAGACCACGACATGCTCGCCCACAGGCATTGCTTTTTCGAGATAGGCGGCATGCGCATGGAAGAAGGTCAGACCGATTTCGCCGGTGTCGTCATGGGCGTAGACCCGGTAGGGCACCGACCGGTTGCCGCGCGGTGGCGGCTGGTGACGATCTATGCGCACCTCGAGCGTGACGATCGCGCCTTCGGCCGCGAGCGCGATGCCCGGCCGGTTGCGGCGGTCGATGACGGTGTGCGGCAGGACGAACAGAAGATCGCCGGCGCGGGCCGCGCGATCACCAAGATCAGCCGTGACAATTTTCTCGATCAGTGCGCCGACCTTCGGCCCGACGCCGGCAAGCGAAGTGATCGGGACAAACAAAGGATCGAGGATGGAAGGACGCATGATGTCAGCTTATGTCGCGACGGCTGCAGCGCAAGGCTGACAGCCCCTTCTATCCACGCTATATGCGCCGCAGCAAGTGAGGATGCGCCACAATGACTGGAACGAAACGATCAAGCGAGGGGCTGGATGCCCGCCGCCGCAAGCTCCTGTTCCGCTCCTGGCATCGCGGCATGCGCGAGATGGACCTTATTCTCGGCACCTTCGCTGACGCCGAGATCGGTGCCTTGACCGCCGAGGAAATCGACCAATATGAAGGGCTTCTCGATATTCCCGACACCGAATTCCTGCCGCTGATCACGGGCGAACGCCCAGTGCCGGCGGATATCGATTGTGCCGTCCTGCAAAAGATCCTGGCGTCCCGCCGGACCATGACATTCTGAACACAAGCAATTCCTGGAAAAGTGCGAAGCGGTTTTCCCACTGGAATTGCGACAAAACAAGACCGTGATTTGATGAGCCTCATTCCTACCATTGGCCTGCCGAAAGGCCGCGCCGGCCAGTTCATCGTCGACGGTGTCGCCGATGGCTATGAAGCCTTTGCATTGGTGCAGGCCGCACTCGAAATCGCGCCCGACAAGCCGGTGCTTTTCGTCGCGCGCGATGGCCAGCGCCTGCCGGCGATCATCGAGGCGCTGGCCTTCGCCGCGCCCAGCCTGCCGGTGCTGGAGCTACCGGCCTGGGATTGCCTGCCTTATGACCGGGTCTCGCCCGGCTCGGATGCCGCCGCCAAGCGCCTGGATGCGCTGACCGCCATGATCGCGCTGGCGAAGAAGCCGCACCGCGCCGTCATCCTCACCACCGCCAACGCGCTTCTGCAGCGCATTCCGCCGGCCGACCTGGTGGAAGCACAGACATTCCATGCCAGGCCCGGCAACCAGATCGATATGAATGCGCTGGTGTCGCGGCTGGAAACATCAGGCTTCGAGCGCGTGCCCACGGTGCGCGGCGTCGGTGAATTCGCAGTGCGCGGCGGCATTCTCGACCTGTTCGCGCCCGGCTGGACCGAGGCGCTGAGGCTCGACTTCTTCGGCGACACGCTGGAATCGATCCGCGTCTTCGACGCCGCCACCCAGCGCACGACAGGCCAGCGCAAGTCGATGGCGCTGCAGGCGATGAGCGAAGTGGCGTTGACGCCCGAAACCATCAGCCGCTTCCGCCGCTCCTATATCGAAGCCTTTGGCGCGCCCCAGCGCGACGACGGGCTTTATGCGGCGGTCAGCGAAGGGCGGCGCTTTGCCGGCATGGAGCACTGGCTGCCGTTTTTCTATGAACGGCTGGAGACCGTATTCGACTATCTGCCGGACACGCCCGTCATTTTCGACCATCTGGCGCACGAGGCGCTGGCCGAACGCCACACGCTGATCCTCGACCACTATGAAGCGCGCAAAAAGCAGGCCGACGCCGCACTGAAGGATGCCGTGCCCTACAAGCCGGTGGCGCCGGACCTGCTCTACCTCTCGCCGGAAAACCTGATTGCTTCGCTCGGGCCGCGCGAAGCAATCGACTTTACGCCCTTTGATGCGCCCGATGCTGGTGCGAAAAAAGTCTACCACGCCGGCTCACGCCATGGCCGCAGCTTCGTCGAGGAGCGCGCCGATCCCAATATCAATGTCTTCGATGTCGTCGTCAGGCATATTGCCGACGAGCGCGCTGCGCGCCGGCGTGTGGTCATCGCCGGCTGGACCGAAGGCTCGCTCGACCGGCTTGGGCAGATCCTCGCCGAACATCATCTCGGCAATCTCAAGCAGGTCGAAACACTTGCGGAAGCCGAACAGCTCGAGCCGGGGCAGGCGGCATTGGCCGTGCTGCCGCTCGAATCCGGCTTCGAGACCGAAAAGCTGGTCGTCGTCGCCGAACAGGACATTTTGGGCGACCGGCTGATCCGGCGTTCGAAGCGCAAGAAGCGGGCCTCGGACTTCATTGCCGAAGCCTCGGCCTTGTCGGCCGGCGATATCGTCGTCCATGCCGACCATGGCATTGGCCGGTTCATCGGCCTGCGCACCATTGAAGCGGTTGGTGCGCCGCATGATTGCCTTGAAATCCACTATGCCGGCGACGACCGGCTGTTCCTGCCGGTGGAAAATATCGAGCTTCTGTCGCGTTACGGCTCGGACACAGCCGAAGCGACGCTGGACAAGCTTGGTGGCGGCGCCTGGCAGTCACGCAAGGCGAAACTGAAGAAGCGCCTGCTCGACATGGCCGGACAGTTGATCCGCATTGCCGCGGAACGGCAGATGCGCGCGGCGCCGGCGTTGGTGCCGGCCGAAGGCCTCTATGACGAATTCTCGGCTCGTTTCCCCTACGAGGAGACCGACGACCAGCAGACGGCCATCGACTCGGTGCGTGATGACCTTGGCGCCGGCAAGCCGATGGACCGGCTGATCTGCGGCGACGTCGGCTTCGGCAAGACCGAAGTGGCGCTGCGCGCCGCGTTCATCGCGGCGATGGAAGGGTTCCAGGTCGCCGTGGTGGTGCCGACGACGCTGTTGTCGCGCCAGCATTTCAAGACGTTTTCGCAGCGCTTTTCCGGCCTGCCGATCCGCGTAGCCCAGGCCTCGCGGCTAGTCGGTGCCAAGGAACTCGCCGAAACCAAGAAAGGCATTGCCGAGGGCCAGGTCGACATTGTCATCGGCACCCATGCGCTGCTCGGCTCCGCGATCTCGTTCAAGAATCTCGGCCTGCTGATCATCGACGAGGAGCAGCACTTTGGCGTCAAGCACAAGGAACGGCTGAAGGACCTCAAGACCGATGTGCATGTGCTGACGCTGTCGGCGACGCCGATCCCGCGCACGCTGCAACTGGCGCTAACCGGCGTGCGCGAACTGTCGCTGATCGCCACGCCGCCGGTCGACCGTATGGCGGTGCGCACCTTCATCTCGCCCTTCGATCCGCTTGTCATCCGCGAGACGCTGCTGCGCGAACGCTATCGCGGCGGGCATTCCTTCTATGTCGTTCCGCGCATCAGTGATCTCTCGGAAATCCATGATTTCCTGAAAGAATCTGTCCCGGAGCTAAAGGTGGCGGTTGCCCACGGCCAGATGCCGCCGGGCGAACTCGACGACATCATGAATGCCTTCTACGACGGCCAGTACGATGTGCTTCTGTCGACCACCATTGTCGAATCCGGCCTCGATATCCCGACCGCCAACACGCTGATCATCCATCGTGCCGACATGTTCGGCCTGTCACAGCTCTACCAGCTGCGTGGCCGCGTCGGCCGCTCGAAGGTGCGCGCCTATGCGCTGTTCACGCTGCCGGCCAACCGCAAGCTGACCGACACGGCCGAGCGCCGGCTGAAGGTGTTGCAGTCGCTCGACACGCTGGGCGCCGGCTTCCAGCTCGCCAGCCATGATCTCGACATCCGTGGTGCCGGCAATCTTTTGGGCGAAGAGCAGTCGGGCCATATCAAGGAGGTCGGCTTCGAGCTCTACCAGCAGATGTTGGAGGAGGCGGTGGCTGAAGTGAAGGATTCCGGCGAGGTCCAGGATGGCGGCTGGTCGCCGCAGATCGCCGTCGGCACCGCGGTGATGATCCCGGAAAGCTATGTGCCCGACCTGCAGCTCAGGCTGGCGCTCTACCGCCGCCTCGGCGATCTCGAAAACACCGAGGAGATCGACGCTTTCGGCGCCGAACTGATCGACCGTTTCGGCCCGCTGCCGGACGAGGTCAAGCATCTCCTGAAGATCGTCTTCATCAAGGCGCTGTGCCGCAAGGCCAATGTCGAAAAACTCGATGCCGGGCCAAAGGGCGTCGTCATCCATTTCCGCAAGCGCGAATTCTCCAACCCGGTCGGACTGGTCAAGTTCATCGGCGAGCAGGGCTCTCTGGCCAAGATCCGGCCGGATCACAGCGTCGTCTTTACCCGTGACTGGCCAACCGCCGAGAAGCGTTTGGCGGGCTCGGCGGTGGTCATGACACAGCTCGCAAGGCTGGTCGAGAAGGCAGCGTAGCCCACCCGACCCATTCGCCAGCGCTGAAATTCCGGTCTAGAATAGGAAATCGGCTTCGTGTATGGAGCCGCCACCCCATATAGGGGCGGGAAAGGCGGGCGAGGGTGCTCGCCGGAAAGAGCGTTGGGTGCAGCGATGACGAAATGGTCGCCGAATTCGTGGAGAGCAAAGCCGATCAAGCAGGTTCCCGCCTATCCGGACCTTGCTGCGCTCAAGAACACGGAAGCCCAGCTCGCCACCTTCCCACCACTGGTTTTTGCCGGTGAAGCGCGCAAGCTGAAGAAGCAGCTCGCGGCTGTGGCAAATGGCGACGCCTTCCTGCTCCAGGGCGGCGATTGCGCCGAGAGCTTTGCCGAACATGGCGCCGACAACATCCGCGACTTTTTCCGCGTTTTCCTGCAGATGTCGGTCGTGCTGACCTTTGCCGGCGCACAGCCGGTGGTGAAGGTTGGCCGCGTTGCCGGCCAGTTCGCCAAGCCGCGCTCGTCCGACAATGAGACCAAGGGTGATGTGACGTTGCCGAGCTATCGCGGCGACATCATCAACGGCATCGAGTTCGACCAGAAGTCGCGCATTCCCGATCCCGCCCGCCAGGAAATGGCCTACCGCCAGTCGGCAGCGACGCTCAACCTTCTGCGCGCCTTCGCGCAGGGTGGTTACGCCAGCCTGGAGAACGTGCATCGCTGGATGCTCGGCTTCGTCGCCGACAGCCCGCAAGGCGAAAAATACGAGTCGCTCGCTAACCGCATCACCGAGACGATGGACTTCATGAAGGCCGTCGGCATCACCTCGGAAACCAATTATGCGCTGCGCGAGACCGATTTCTACACCAGCCACGAGGCGCTGCTGCTCGGCTACGAGGAGGCGCTGACCCGCGTCGATTCGACCTCGGGTGACTGGTACGCCACCTCAGGCCACATGATCTGGATCGGCGACCGCACCCGCCAGCCCGACCATGCCCATGTCGAATATTGCCGCGGCATAAAGAACCCGCTCGGCCTGAAATGCGGCCCGTCTCTGACGCCGGACGGCCTGCTGGAACTGATCGACCTGCTCAACCCCGAGAACGAGCCGGGCCGGCTGACGCTGATCGCCCGCTTCGGTTCGGACAAGGTCGCCGACCATCTGCCTAAGCTGGTGCGCGCGGTGCAGAAGGAAGGCCGCAGCGTGGTCTGGTCGTCGGACCCGATGCATGGCAACACCATCGAGGCCGCCGGCTACAAGACGCGGCCGTTCGACCGCATCCTGAAGGAGGTGCAGACCTTCTTCGAGGTGCACCGCGCCGAAGGCACGCATCCCGGCGGCATCCATGTCGAGATGACCGGCAAGAACGTCACCGAATGCACCGGCGGCGCCCGCGCCATCACGGCAGAGGAATTGCAGGACCGCTACCACACCCACTGCGACCCGCGCCTCAATGCCGACCAGGCAATCGAGCTGGCCTTCCTGGTGTCGGATCTCTTGAAGAAGAGCCACCCGGTGCAGCACAAGCAGGCTGTGAACGGCTGATCCCGGCCAATTGGACCGATACCGAAAAAGGCGCCTGGGAAACCCGGCGCCTTTCCTTTTTCAGCTTATCCTTTGCGCTCCCGCCCAAGCCGGCGCGATCGGCAAAAGACGTCAGTCCTTCTTGTAGAGCAGCCAGCTCTTGCCGGCGCGACCGGCCATCGTCGAGTGCTTGGTCACGCGGTTACGGCCGCTGACCTTCGAGCGGTAGAGCGCCCGGTCAGCCTTGGTGTAGAGGTCCTCCGGGCCTTCGGCCTCGGATGCCATGCAGATGCCCATCGATACCGTCACGGTGCCGTAATTCATGCCGGTCTGGCTGCTGGTGAACGGCGTCTGCTCGATCAGGGCGCGAATGCGCTCCGCGATCTCGTAAGTGGCGTCTTCGCTGGCGCCCTCGATGATCAGAGCGAATTCCTCGCCGCCGGTGCGGGCGACGAACATGTCGCCGCGAATGCTGGTCTGGAAAATCTCGGCGATGATCTGGATGATCTTGTCGCCGACAGGATGGCCGTAGCGGTCATTGATATCCTTGAACCGATCGATGTCGGCAAGGATCAAGGCATTGAACAGGATGCCCTTGTTGCTGGTGTAGATGCTGGTGATTTGCTTGTCGAAGGCGCGACGGTTCCAGATGTGGGTCAAGGGATCGGTGTCGGCCAGCCGCTTGTATTCCTCGAGCTTCGACTTGACGCTCTCGAGTTCGGCCGTCTTGTCGCTAAGCGTCGAGGCGATCTGCCGGCCGTGATCGATGGTCGAGTTGGTGGCAACCGCCATGGCGTTGGCAATTTTCTGCAGAAGATCCTGCGAGAGCAGGCTGCGATTGCTCAAGCCGCTCGATGTTTCATCCAGGATCCTGCCGTATTTCTCGATGTGGCTGCGCTCGCTACGCAACAGCGAGGCAACCTCCTCGAGTTCCCTGGCGATGATGTCCCTGGCATGCTCGACGATGCTGGGACCATGGTTCTGAGCGAAGAAAGCACGCCCGATCTTATCCAACTCGTCCTGTGTCGGCCGACTGCTCAGAGCAAGGACGGCGAGACTGAGTTCGCGGTTGGTGCCGCTCAATGCCTCGTAGAAGATCTCGTAGTTGCGCGGCAGGCCGAGCACGCCCAGTTGACGCATGGTGGCGACGACGGCCGATGCAATGTCGGTATTTTTGTCGGTTGGGGCGGCTGCCGGCTGCATGTCTGGTTCACTCTTCCCCTCGGATCCCGGCGCAGAATTTGCGGGTTCCATCGATCGCCGACCTGGGGAGCGCGACCCGATAGTCCAGAACGTCTTGCAAAGAGGCGCGTCCCCACCCGCGACCTTCGCTTGCGGAGACCATAAATGCGGCGACGCTAAAGTTTCCTTAATTCGCACGACTTCCACAGGTTTTTCTCTACCTGTGGCTGTAGAAGCATAAGTTTTTGCACCATCGTCGCCGCCAAAACCCAGTTTGACGGCTTTGAATTGGAAATCCGCGCGGCGTGCTGCTGAAAATGAAACTGAATTTCGAAATCCGAGCGCCAGTCGATGTCGTATTTGCTTGCGCGTAACCACCGTAAAGCTGGAATCCTGACCACGATGCGGGACGAGGTTTCTTCAAGGGGTGCCAAAATGAGCGACAGTCACCAGGGATCATGCCTGTGCGGAGCGGTGCGCTTCCGGACAAGTGGAGCGCTGCGGGGGGTGGTCTACTGTCACTGCTCGCAATGCAGGAAGCAAAGCGGGCATTTTTATGCCGCGACCAATGTTGCCGACGCCGACATCGTGATCGAAGGCGTGGAAAGCATCACCTGGTATGAAGCGTCCGCTTTCGCCCGGCGCGGCTTCTGCAAGGCATGCGGCTCGGTGCTCTTCTGGAAGCCAAGGGATCAAGGCTACATTTCGGTCATGGCGGGATCGTTCGACAGGCCGACAGGTCTCAAGGGCGACTGCCATATCTTCGTCGGCGACAAGGGCGATTACTACTCGATCGACGACGGGCTGCCGCAGTTTGAAAAGTCGACGCCTTCGATAGCGGTCGCTGAATGAATTTTGGGCGAGACGCCTTATTCCCTTGGTCGTGCCGTTGCTTTATCTCGTGCCGGTAATTCGGAAAGAGGTTTGGGCATGCAGCGGCTGATCGATGCTTTTATCAATTCGGTGCGGGCGTTCCGGAAGCTGGCTGCCAGCGAGAAGGCATTCCAGCAGGAACTGATGCTGCTCGCGCTTGCTTTGCCGGCCGGGTGGTTCGTTTCGGTGTCGTGGCGTGGCTATGCGCTGCTGATCGGCGCGGTGCTGCTCCTGATCATGGTCGAGGTGCTGAACACCGGTATCGAGGCGGCGTGCGATGCCTTCAGCCGCGAGTTTAATATGGACATCCAACTGGCCAAGGATTGCGGTTCGCTGGCGGTGCTGATCTCGGTGGTGATCGTTGCCGGCGTCTGGGGCATCGCACTCATCGAGCGCATCACCGGACTACCGATCTAGCGTTGCCATTCTTATATGACGGTAACTAAAGGAAACCGTCATGTCTGAAGCCTTAAATCTTCTGCTTCTCGAACGCAAAGGCCTGCCGGACGATTTGCGCTGGCTGGTCGAAAAATACCCGCGTGAAAACTGGCAGGGCCACGCCAACATCCACGGTATCGCCAACATGTGGCTGCAGCGGCACGACATGTTCCGCGAACTCGGCGGCATGCTGACCAACGGTATTGGCGACTATCGCGAGGGCAGGCTCACCGCGCCTGACTTTGCGCGCTGGTTCGCGCCACGCCTCAACCATTTTCTCGGTAATCTCGACGGTCACCACAATGTCGAGGATCATCATTATTTTCCGGTCTTTGCCAAAGCGGAGGCGCGGCTGAAGCGCGGTTTTGAGATTCTCGACACAGACCACCACACCATCCATGAAGGGTTGGAGCGCAATGCCGAGGCGGCCAATGCCTTCATCAAGACGCTTCAGGAGAGCGAGGACAAACAGCGCTTCGCGGCGGATGCCTATGCTGACGAAAACAGCCGGCTGATCGCCATGCTGACCCGGCATCTTGCCGATGAGGAAGACCTGATCATCCCGCTGATCCTCGATCGAGGTGATCAGGCGCTCGGTATCGACTAACGGGTCAAAACTCCCTGGCGCGCTCCCGCTTGGCGATATGTCGTGCGATGAGCCAGGCGAGGATGGCCACGGTCAGGCCGATGCCAAGCCCGATCAGCAGCCGTTCGTGGCGCAGCAACGCCTGGCCGACGAAGTGCTCGGCGCCCAACCCGAAAACATAGCCGATTGAGCTGAACAGCACCGCCCAGATCACCGATGAGATGGCGTTGAGGATGATAAAGCGGGGCGCTGCTATGGTCGACAGGCCGGCGGCGATGCCGCCGACCAGCCGCATGCCGTAGACGTATCGGTTCGACAGCACGAAGATATTGGGGTGGGTGTTAAGCAGGCGAAAGGCGCGGCGGAAGCCGGGCCGCCTGCGCAACCTGACGACATAGCGATGATCGGCGAAACTTCTACCCAGGATAAAGAAGCCCGTATCGCCGAGGAAAGCGCCGAGCGCGGCCGCGACAAAGGCATGCCACAGCACGAATACATGCTGGTGGGCGAAGAAGCCGCCGAGGATGGCGGCACTTTCCCCCTCGGCCACGCAGCCGAGGAAGACGGCAAGCAGCCCATATTGTTCGATGAAATGATGGATCGCTTCGGTCATGAGGGCTGGGTGTGAGGAGCGAGCCGTTCGTCGATCCGCTTCAGCTGTTCGGCTATCTGCGCGATCTCGTCGCGCATGCCGATGATCTGGCTGTGGCGCAATTCGTCCAGCTTTTCGTGCAACGCCATGATCTCGATTTCGGCCTTGAGGTTGACCTCATAGTCATGGGCAGCGTCGATGCGGTCGCGCGCCGCCTGGCGATTCTGCGACATCATGATTACCGGCGCCTGCAGCGCAGCGATCATCGACAGCACCAGGTTGAGGAAAATGAAGGGGTAGGGGTCGAACGACTCTTGCCCCAGCAGCCACCAGTTGGCACCGATCCACAGGATCAGGAAGGCGATGAATGACAGGATGAACGTCCACGAACCACCGACACGCGCGATGGCATCGGCGATACGATCGCCCGCGCCCTGAAGGCCGGCAAGATTGTCGTTGATGTCCTGTGATATGGGTTTGCGGTCGACAGTGCTTTGCAGCACCCGCCTCTCAAGCTCGCTCAAATTCTCTGGGTTTCGCCTCAGCCATCGATTGGCCAGTTCGGGCACTGTCTTGTTCATGGATGTCTCCACACCAAAGCGTCGGCTTGGCAGTCTCGTCTCCATATAGGAAGATGCCGTACCTTCAAAAGCGCGGCATGGAGATGGAAGCAAAAATGCCAGATTTCGCCAAAATCCGCGCCCGTGCAGCCAAACGCAAGGGTGGGGAAGCGGAGCTTTCAACGCTGCTGGGGCCGGCGCCCGACAATGCAGCGGTGGCTGACATCCCGGACGACCGCATTCTGTCGACCATGGCCGAGCGCGTGTTCGCCGCCGGTTTTGTCTGGCGCGTCACGTCCTAAACGTTTGGACATTGGGTAGGCTCTTGTAACCGTTTTGGGCATCCCCATATGGTGCCTAGAAGGAGCTAACCCTATGAAAACAAATGACAAATCTATAGTGGCCGCCGATCAAAACTTTGAATCTATCGTGGCCAAATCTCTGAACTTTGATTCCACAAAGGCAGGCGGTGAAAGTTTAGAGAAGGCGTTGACCACCGAGACGGCACTGGTGCCCTACACCGGACCCGTGGCGTACTCATACATTCGTTGGTCCACCGCTATTCAAGGTCAAGGCGATAGCTACAGGCGACAATATTCCTTGGCTGAAAAGTGGAGCATTGAAAACGCCATCCCGCTCGCCGATGACCGGGTGATGACGGATGCCGGGGTGTCTGCATTCAAGGGCAGGAACATCGAAAGCGGTGCCCTTGGTGCGTTCCTGAAAGCCGCAGAGGCAGGCAAAATCAACCGGGGCTCTTACCTTTTGGTGGAGTCGATTGACCGGCTATCCCGTCAAGGCATGTTCGCCACTGCCGCCATCGTCCAAGGGCTTTGGAAGGCCGGAATCGTCATCGTCACACTCTCGGACGGCAAGGCCTACCATCCCGACTGCAACGACATGGACGCATTGACAATCGTGTTGGTGGCCATGCGGGCAAAGGAAGAGTCGGCCACGAAGGGCAAGCGAGTCAAAGACAGCTATATCAAGCGCAATGCCCGTGCCCAAAAGACAGGCGAAGTGGTGTCGGGCAACCTACCGGGATGGCTCTACAAAGACCCAGAGACAGGCAAAGCGAAGCTGAACGAAGACAAGGCGGAGATTGTCAGACGGATATTTGACATGTGCTTGAACGGGTGTGGCTTGCCCATGATCGCCAAGACCCTGAATGCGAATGGTATCAGACCATTCGCCATAGATAAGCGGAGGAAGGGCAGGGCAGAATATTGGACGATTGCGAACGTCCACTACATCCTGAAATCAAAGGCTACCTATGGGCTTTATCACCCGCCGAAGTCCGACCCGTGCATGATCTTCCCACCGGCCATCACGATAGAAGAGTACAACCGGGCACAGGCAGGCATGGCACAACGGCAGCGCACCGGCAAAGGAAGGAAGGGAAAGACCTATTCCAACCTGTTTGGTGGCATCGCCAAGTGTTCGTTCTGCAAAGAGCCCATGACCATCAGGAACCCTAAGCCGGGCAGGGCCATACAGTTTTATTGCAAAGGCTCACTGACCGGGAAATGTCATGAAGCGGCTCCATGGAACTATGAACGTTTCGAAGGGTCGTTTTTGTCGTTTGCCGCTGAACTCGATCTACAGGAAATCATCCACGGCGGCACAGCGTCATCCCGCCAAGAGACCATCACCCAAAAAATTCAGCAGTTGGAAGGTGAGCGGCTAGGGCTGTTCAAATCCCAACAGGGCCATTTGAAAATGATTGAAGCCGATGAAATCCTTCGAGACTCGTTGAGAGAAGCCATGGTCAAGAACGCCACTCGGATCAAGGCGATCAACGAACAGATCGGGGCATTGGAGATCGAGCGGAACAAAGTCCAGTCAGAACGTGAGGCAGCCCTAGGCGGCCATAGGCTTCGCTTTCCCAAGGTAGGAACCGGCAAAGGGCAAGTGAACATTCATGAACTGTACCAGCTACGGGCAAAGGCGGCTGACCACATCAGGACAATTGTGGAGTCCATCGAACTGGACAGGAAGCATTGGGGCAAAGTGTATCGTAAAGCCGCCATGGAAGCCGACAACGAACTTGCAAGGCAGACGTGGTTGGATGTAGCCAGGCGTTGCGCACCGAAGAAGGAGGCTTTCGATTCCCGCTACATCATCAAATTCAAAGGCGGAGCCACACGCACGATCTACCCTGACAATCGAGACAAAGAGGGCAAGGAGGCCTTCTTTGTGCTGAACTTGGGGTTTGAAGGGGCCGACATAAGCAAGCTGCCCAAGGCCACCAGAACCCGAGAGGAATTCGCTATGGCTCGGCAGGGGAAACTATAGCTTGGCGGTCGGGTGGGGCGAACTTTCAGACCGCAGCTCGGCATGTGTATTTGCAGTCAGGAAAATTTGAACAACCAAAGAACGATCCAAACTTACCATTACGTTTCATTAAATCGCCGCCACATCCGGGACATTTTGTGCTTGTTTTGGCAAGGCGCATTTCGCTGTATTGCCGTCTCTTGAACTCCCATGGCGGAATGTTGTTTTCTAGACCAGCCCATATCCCTCTTTTGTGCCGTTGCGCATCGTTCAACGCCTCCAAATACCGTTCGCCCGGTCCGTATCGTTCGAGAACCCATGCCCATCCATTTACAACCATCTCTAACTCAATGTTTCTCGTGACGAACAGCGGCCCCCCGAACATTGCGGCGTTATGGGTATGGTTAGATGATGTTCTGAATTCGGCACCCGAGTATTCCTCGGTCAGAAACGGCACACCGACGATGCGCTTATGTCTGTCCACTATCTGACCCGTATCCATCTTCATTCGAACTTCAAGCTCAACCCATTTGTCCCCAATCAAAGTTACAAGAAAATCTTTGGCCTCACGCCCTCCGGGCTGCTCCAATTCAGGTGCGTCGATGAACGCAAATCGGACTGCAACGTGAAGGTCTGACTGATCGCTTGAGCTGCCCGTGAGTTCGCTGGCCTTAATTTTTGTTAGAAATCCGTCGCCGTCAAATACTTTCAGAACAGGGACTCGAATGGTGTCCCCTTCCGGATTTTCGGGCACAATAATTGTCGAATTTTCTTGGCTCATGACATCGGCGATGCAGCACGAAAGACGTAACCATGGGAAGCTACTCTAGCGAAGCGAACTCGTCATTGGCAAGAATGCGCTAAACCGGTCCGCCCATCTCCTCGGCCCGCTTTGGAAGTTCTTGGCCCTAGGTCGGCAGTGACATGCGAAGTTCGAATGAGCTGTCGTGCAGAACCCATTTTGCATGATATTTGGATGCATAGCGGACCGTGTTAGCAAGGTGTTCGTGCGTATCGTCTGCCGGTCGCACATCGAGATTGTCGAAGTGGGTCCATGGCCTATCGGACCATCGCTCAAAGCCCTCTACAAGGGCCGTAGGGACCCAACAGACGGCGTGGATGTGCGGGTATGGCTCACCGTCGCCTTTATCGTCCAGAAAGGCGTGGCAGACCGGCTGTAGGGGTATTTTATTACGCCGGTAGAAGTTCGGCATATAGTTGGCCAATCCGTGAGTCCACCATTGGCGGAATAGGCCAAACATGTCGGGCGCAAATTTTCCGATCAGTTCGTGCCGAGCCATGCCGGTCTTGCCGCTCCAGACTCTGCCATTGAACCAGTGTGGCTTAAAGACAGCCGTCACATGATAGATGTGAGATTGTGGTTCGCAGCGCTTGCGCCCTGCGAAATCTTCGATAATCCGATCAGTCTCAAATTCCTTGTAATATTTTTGCAGTTGCGGCCTAGAAAGCAATCGAGCAGGTCCTTGTTTTTGGTGTTTTTTTAAACAATAACGTAATTACAGCCGTATGGAATACGTCAGTACAATCAAGATGGTATTTGGAAATTGCACCTCAGGTTGCGTTTAAATGAGCTTAAAGCCCCGCAGTCCTTCGTTCATGCCAAAATTCTTCATATTATATATATCTCTGTATATATAAATTAGGAGATTTTAAATGTTCAATAAAACATACGAATTGCAAATAATTCAGCGCCGAATGGATCATCTGGATGGCCTTATGGACGCTAAGGTATATAGCAGGAGCGAGCTAATCGAAGCATTGCTTTGGCTCGATGAGCAAGATGCCATTGATAAGGAGATTGCAGATGCAGCGAAAGCCAATTCTTCTCGCAATTCCTGAAGGGCTTCTCCGGGAGATCGACAACGCAGTTGATGAACTGGGCATCAGTCGAACTCGGTTCCTCCTGCATTCGGCTGAAAAGCATCTGAGGTATGTATGCGAAATTGAACTGCCCGCTTTGCGAGAGAGCCGTCAAAACGCTGGTTGTTGACTGCCGGTCCAACCGCTCCAACCGAGAGCTACCTATCGGGTGTCACCGTCAGTCTCGCCTTTAATTGTGGGAGACCCATTCAGACGCCGCAGACTTTGTGGTTTATGCATCTCGACACGGTGGGCACTGAAACGCCAAATCGTTGCGCAATCGCAGCTTGCCACGCTCCGTCCTCGTGGAACTGTCGCCGGATTTCGATGACATCAGCGGCAGTTAGCTTTCCCCTTGTTGGTTTGTCAGCCGCAGGCCGCTTTGCCGCCGTTTTGAACTTGCCTACCTCGTTTCCCCAAAGTGTCCATCCGGGCTTCGAACTGCGGGAAAACAGCTCCAAATAGGGGCCGTCATACAGAGCCTCTATCCTATGGTAAATCTCGTCCGGCTTGCGTGAATGTTCCCGCCTCGGAGCAAAAATGAGCTGGTCGACAGATTTAGATTTTCGAGACAATATCTTGCCACGAGTTCCAATCAGGCAGTGCTCTGCGTTAGCCCGAGTGTAATATCCCATACCTTTGAAAAGACCATCGCTGTTCTTATTCTGCTTTATCCACGTGAATCCCACAGTCTTATACTGAAATCCCCAAGATTCTATTATCTCAGGCGCCCTATCAAGCAGTGGGTTTGTGATCCACAGGAAAAGTATTGCGTCGTTTGCTGACACGTCAGCAACAGGTAGTTTTTTGATCGCCTCGAAACCCATCGTATCGTAGTGCTTTGTTACATGGCGACCATTCTTGGTCACATTCGTTTTGAAATGCCATGCGGGATCGGCCAAAATTACCGGGTATTTGGTAGTTATGTCGTGCAATTGAGTTCCCCGCTGTTTTCGCCTGATTCGACGAAATGAGCCGATTTTGGCCCTCGCTGGCAAGGCTTTTGTCGGCGGGTCTGCAAAATGATCCGAAGGAGGCCGATGCGGCGGAGTCGTTGAGTTGGGATGCATCTCGTTGGTGCGTACGCCTTGCCAAGTTTTGACTAGAAGCATGTTAGCTATGGGCTTGGTCGACTCTGAGGGAAGGTCAATGCTGGCCGTTTTCGTTGTCATAGTTATCGCCGTGGTTTGGGTGGTCTTCAGGTATTGGGTGAAGCCGTTCAACCAACGAGAACACTGGAAGAATTTGGATACGGCGAACAAACTTCCACGGGATGATCGTGAAGTGGTGGCGCACATATTGGCCGACGCCATCTCATTTGCGGAAGCACGCAAATCACAGCCCGACGCCGACATGCTGGCAGCCTACAAAGCCATGCTCGTGTATCACAAAGAGATGCGACATGAGGCCCTCCGCCGGGGTGCCAACAGTCGCCAAAGTCCTCTTTGGCTGGGGGCCGCCATGTGCGAAACTTGGGCGATGGCGGCCCTCTCGGCTCCGCCAACCGATCCGTTCAGAGGCGACAAAATCCGTGTCGATTTGGAGGGTTTTGCGAAGGCAAATCTATCGATCACCCATTTCAACAACGCAATGCGAAAGAAATGGGATTAGCGGGTGCGATGGAAGCTGACATCAGGATTCACAATCGCAGCACCGTTCAGTCTAACGAACCAGAATCTCGAGTTCTCCATATATTGCACATATTGGGACGCAGCTTCCCCGCCATATCGTGTCAACAAGTTGCGGTATATGCGGTGCCTTTTGCGATCCACGGCTTCGAAATGGAAGCTGTATGGCTTTTCCCGCAGCACCCATTCGATTGTCAGAGACACTACGTGCCGCAGAACGGGAATTCCGTTCCGGAAGTAGCCACCGCTAAACTGGGCGATTTCGTCATCCCAAGCCAACCATGAGCCGCCGGCAAAGGCCTTTAGCCGTGTTTGCCCGCCGATTACTCGAAAGGTGACTGGGCCGCCATGTGTCGCTGAGAACTCGAATAGCAGTCCTTCGGTACGGAACCGTTGACGGTAACAGCGCTGTGCGGTGTCAGGGCTTGGTAGCGAAGCTGCTCTCAAGTTCGTCAAGGTGCGCTTTGTGCTCTCGCCAGTGGGCTTTGAAGTTCTCAACTCCGGTCTCTTTCAGCAGCCTGTCGATCTCAGCACGAGCGGGCAGGGAAAGGTTGCCGATCCACGCCCTGGCGTCGTCCGGCAACCGCTCCAGAAGTAACCTAATCGCAGTTTGAGCCATCAAGCGGCCTGATCAGCCAAAATCCGATACACGGACGAGCGACCCACCCCGATTGCCTTGGCGATTTCAGATGGCTTCTTGCCTGCCCGATGCATCGAGACGACCTCGGATGTCTTGCGGCGGGCGGTGGGCGCACGTCCCTTGAATTTGTGCTCAGCCTTGGCCTTAGCGATACCTTCCCGCTGACGCTCAAGCATCAATTCCCGTTCGAATTGGGCGATTGAACCAAGCATGTTCAGCATCAGCCTACCAGTTGGCGTGGCGGTGTCGACGTTCATGCCGAGAATAATCAGGCCGACCTTCTTTGCCTCAAGTCGGGCGACAATCTGGCACCAGTCGGCAACCGAACGGGCAAGCCGGTCGAGCTTAGTGACCACAAGACTGTCGCCGTCACGTACGAACTCGATAGCTCGTTCAAGTTCGGTTCGGCGTGCGTTGATCGAAGAGACTTGTTCGCTGAAGACTTTTTCGCAGCCGTGAGATTGCAAGTCTCGGAGTTGTGCATCGTAACCGGCCTGCTGCTCCAAAGTGCTCGTTCTGGCATATCCAATGAGCATCAATTATCGTCCCACATGAGTCTTAAACGTTGTGGGACAAATCTCTCAAAAAGTCAAGCTGGCTCTTGTGGGACGCTATTCCATGGATAAGTTCATTCCCACAGGGGCAGGCTTCAATGACGCAGATTAAAGAATGTCTTTGCGTCCGCTGTTCCTCTTTTGCGGCAGAGGCAGGCTGCCAATAGGAAGGCGCTGGGGGGTAGGAGAAAATGCCTGACAAGACCGATGTTCTGGAAGCTGCGTTTGAGCTATCTCGACCGCTTTACGAAAAGCTCACGGGAAATCTACATCAACTTATTGAGACGCTTCTCCGCTACAAAAACATCGATTATATATCCGTTGAATCTCGGACAAAGGGATCGAAGAGTTTTCATGAAAAAGTGAACGATCCCACGAAGAATTACCTAAAGCTGTTAGATATAACAGATCTCTCAGGAGTTCGAATAATAGTACACAACACAGTAGATCTCGATAAGGTCAAGAAACTTATTGAAGATAATTTTGAAATAGACTGGAAAAATACCGTTGATAAGGGAAAAGATGAGCCACCAGATAAAATCTCATATAGAACAATGAATTACATTGCCAGCTATCCGACAAACCGCTTGGCTCTTCCAGAGAACGTAGAGTTCACAGGCATGAAGGCAGAGATACAAATAAGAACGGTTCTTCAACATGCTTGGGCAGTCCTTGATCGACGTATCCGCTACAGGAACAAAATGAAGCTTGATAGGAAGGTCGAGGAAGAGCTATTTCAATTACTAAGCACGCTACACGTGGCAGACAAAAATCTGGTGGCGCTTGAGACTGCCTATGAAGAAATGGTGCACAAGTACGAGATGTCCGCAGAGAAGGGTGACTTCAAGGCCGTTCTTGACAGAGAGACGTTGGCTGCATTTGTAAACAAAGACCCTACCTTTCAGGGTATAGTTGATAGTGCCAGAGAAAGAAGCATTCTCCTTTCGGAACGGTCGGCAAGCCAGCTTGAAGCAAAGGCGATAGAACCTATTGAGGACACGCTGCGTTCGGCTGGCATTGTTACTATCGAAAATCTCAAAAAGGAGCTTCTTAACCTTATTGCGCCGCCGAATCAGATTTTTGACGAACTCCGCAACAAGGGAATTGGGCAGTCGTTTACGAGATATTCGCTGATAAGAATTCTTCTCTATTATAGCAAAAGAGACGGTATTCAGGAAAAGTTGCACAGAGCGGGAAGATTTACGGGTAAGACCAAAGAAAAGCTGGATGACGTATGGCTAAATCTGCTATTTCCATAAGTCATGCCGCTCGGTTGCGGATAATAGCCGTCGCCATATCTTGGTGGAGCACTACAAGCAGCGTCTTATCGCAAGATCGATGTGATCCAAACTATGACCCGTGTGTTCCGATTGCCAGCGATGTGGATTGCGCCGGTGGTTCGGGAAACGGCCCTGCTTACGTTCGAGGTCCAGTGCGAGTCATTGGCACCGATATTTACGATCTGGACCGGGATGGTGATGGCATCGGCTGCGAGCAGTAGCCGCTTCCATCGTCACTTTTTCAGGACAAGCTGAGCGGAAGGCACGAAATGTTCGCTGAACAGACAGTATTTGTGGTCGGGGCAGGCGCAAGCGTTGAAGCCGGTTTGCCGACTGGCGAAGGTTTGATCCCGAAGATCACGGAATATCTTGGTCATCTGCGGGGTGAGGCAGGCGAAGATATTCGCTTTGCACCCATGTTGGACGAATCGAAGGGTGATCGAAGGTTCAACACAACGATGATGGAAGCCGCCGCTAAACGGATTACGAAAGGGCTGCACGGTTCTTTTTCTATCGACAATTTCATAGACGAGAATAGGGGCGACAAGTTCATAGAAACAGTTGGAAAGCTGGCCATTGCCAAAACAATTTTGGCGGAAGAGGCCACCAGCAAAATGCACGAGGAAAACATCAACGGTGAGCCGGAGTTGGCATCGTTGAGAGGAACTTGGTATTCTAAACTGTCTAGCTTAATTTTTGAAGGTTGTACCAAAGAAGAACTAGCAGAGCGGCTAAGTCGCATCACGTTTGTGATATTCAACTATGACCGATGCTTGGAGCACTATCTGTTTTGGATGATAAGATTTACTTACGGAGTGACTCAGCAGGATGCTGCCGCTTTTATAGGAAAGCTGACCATCTATCATCCATATGGGTCTGTTGGACTACTCCCATGGCAGGACTATCAAGCACCAGTCCATTTCGGCAACCCACGCAACTGGGAAGCCAACGTATGGACTGTCGCAGCCAGAATCAAAACCTTTACCGAAGGGGTCGGCAGCAACGAGAATGCTGCCATTCGGCGGGCGGTGTTTGATGCCAATATGGTTATCTTTTTGGGGTTCGGCTACCATCACCTGAATATGTCCTTGCTGACATTCACGGGGAGCCCGCCGCCAATGTTTCAAGCTGGCTCCAAGCGGTATTTTGGAACTGTGTTGGGACGTTCAAAAAGTGACCAAGAGGTTATACGAGCGAAGATCGAATCACTTTGCAGGGTCGCCGGGCGAAGTCATATAGAGTTGGCGTCCGTAAAGTGTGCCCCCCTTTTCGATGAATTTTACAGCACGTTTGCGTCGGAACGGTACGTTTAAGCGTCTTGATCACCGTGTGATTTCGAGATACCTGCTGTTGGCGTAAACGGAAGTCATCGCCAGATAGTGGATGAGCAGGAAGCGGACCTAATTCGACTCCTTGCGTCCCAGCAAAATAGCTAGCTAATCCACACATTTCAGAACCACCGGTAGCACCGGGTTCCTTTTATCGCCCGCCAGCCGCCGCATTTGCGCAATACAGAGCGGCTTTACCGTCCTTGTTTTCGAGTGAGCGAAGACACGTATGGAAAGGGCTGAAATAGATGTACATGGCCATCGCAACCAAAATGGCAGCGGCAACGATCAAAGCCGCCTTGATTTGAGCGCTCATACTGGGCCTACGGAGAAAGTTGGACATACCGGCAATTGACGTAAAATTTGCCGGTCTGCCATATGAATTTGTGTTCCCGCTGGTCTACCGTGGTGCAGCTAGCGCCTAGCATCGTTTTCCCGGTCTGGTTTGTGACCAGCGTCTTGGCGGTATAATTCCAGAAATTGTAATCACCCTTCGTATCTGTCGCCTTCGATAGCTCGGCATAGTCGATGGTTCCGCAAGGGTCAGAGTTTTGAACCGTCGATTGCCACTTATCGGTTGAGAAGTTCAACCTAAAGGTTTTGTCGAATGTCCAGTTTGTGATCGAGCATGTCGAACCCTCCACGTTTTCGGAAGCTCTGGCGACCGCTTCGGCGCTTGCATGATCACGTTTGGCGCACAGGGTTACGAACGCTCTCATGACTGCTAGCGTGTCTGTTTTTGATTGCGGCGGTTCCTTACCCCATTTCTCTTTGAACGCCTCCGGATCGCCTTCCGGTGGCGGCTTGCCAGATTCCATGGCATCGACAAGCGCAGCGAATTTCGGGCAATCTTCAAATTCCTTATCGGAAGCTTTGAGCAAGTCGCCAGCGGCTTTGGAAATGCGTTCTTCCGCTCTTGCTTCGTCCTGTTTGGAAACCGTCATCTGCCTGAAATGGCACGTCATGTCACTGCCAACGGGAACATCACAATCAGCGGTCATGGCTGTCTTTTCGTCGGCATTCAGAACGTAAACTGTTCCCGGTGGCTTATCGTCTGCGAACGCTAGCGAAGGCAGGAATGCCAAGGTGAAAGAGACGAACTTGCGCATTTCCAATTGTCTCCCACCACACCGTCAGAATTTCATACTGTACAGCATTCCAAAACCATCGAAACCCAAGGAACCGTTGATGTTCAATTGACTGTTGACGGGTCATCGAACAGAAATGGCCCGGGTTCGAGGAAGCGTTTCTGCGCTTCGAGCCGAAGCGGCTGTTGTTCCAGCCTGACGATTTCTGGCACGATCTGGCTTCCGACCAGCGCATCGTGCGCAACCCGCAGAAAATCAAATCCGTGCGCGACAACGCTGCTTTCGTCGAACGCGTGTCCAAGGAGCATGGCGGCTTCGGCGAATTCCTCGCCAACTGGCCAGCCGACGACCAGGTCGGGCTCATGGCCTATCTCGGCAAGCATGGCAGTCGGCTGGGCGGCAACACCGGCCAGTATTTCCTGCGCTGGCTGGGCTGGGACGCCTTCGTGATTTCGGCGGATATGGCCGCAGCCCTTCGCGATGCAGGCCTCGACATCGCCGAAAGCCCGACCTCGAAGAAGGACCTCGACAAGATCCAGACCCAGATCAATCAATGGGTGGCGGACACCAGGCTGCCACGCCGGCACATTTCGCGCATCCTGGCGATGTCGATCGGCGAGAACCATTCGCCGCAATCGTTGCGCGAGTATATGGGCGACGACTGATAGTCGACCATACTCACGGATAACATCGTCCGAATTGGTCCAAGCGAACGCCATTGCCGGGCGAATTTTGCCGCGCTAAACCGGTAGGCATGACCAAGAAGCTCGACATCCTGCGCATCGCAATCGCCCAGCTCAACCCGACCGTCGGCGACGTCGCCGGCAATCTCGCCAAAGCCCGCGAGGCGAGGGCGGATGCCGCGCGCCAGGGCGCAGATCTGGTGCTTTACACCGAGCTTTTCCTTGCCGGTTATCCGCCGGAGGATCTGGTGCTGAAGCCGGCCTTCCTGAAAGCCTGCGAAAAGGCGGCGCAGGACTTTGCCGCGGATACATCAGACGGCGGCCCTGGCGTCATCATCGGCACGCCGTTGAAGCGCAAAAGCGGTACACACAATTCCATCATTTTCGCCGATGGCGGCAAGATCATCGCCGAGCGCTACAAACTCGACCTGCCGAACTATGGCGAGTTCGACGAAAAGCGTGTCTTCCAGGCCGGGCCCGAGATCCAGGGCCCCGTCAATTTTCGCGGCGTGCGCATCGGAATTCCGATTTGCGAGGACATCTGGGGCGATGTCGGCATTTGCGAATCGCTGGCCGAAACCGGCGCCGAAATCCTGCTGGTGCCGAACGGCTCGCCCTATTATCGCGCCAAGATAGATGTCCGCCACCAGGTCGTCATCAAGCAGGTCATCGAATGCGGCCTGCCGATGATCTACGCCAATCAGCTTGGCGGTCAGGACGAGCTGATCTTCGACGGCGCGTCTTTCGCCATCGGTGCTGACAAGACATTGGCTTTCCAGATGAGCCAGTTCGAGGACGCGGTCGACGTCACCATATGGAAACGCTCGGAGGACGGCTGGGTCTGCTCGGAAGGGCCGATGTCGAAAATCCCGGAGCGGGAGGAGGCCGACTATCGCGCCTGCATGCTGGGCTTGCGCGACTACGTCAACAAGAATGGCTTCAAGAACGTCGTGCTCGGCCTGTCCGGCGGTATCGATTCGGCGATCTGTGCTGCCCTTGCCGTCGACGCGCTCGGCGAAGAGCGGCTGCGCGCTGTCATGATGCCCTATCGCTACACCTCGAAGGATTCGCTGAAGGATGCCGAGGATTGCGCCCGCGCGCTCGGCTGCCGATATGACATCGTGCCGATCTTCGAGCCCGTCGAAGGCTTCCTGCACGCGCTGACGCAGCTTTTCGAGGGCACCAAGGAAGGCATCACCGAGGAAAATTTGCAGAGCCGCGCGCGCGGCACCATCCTGATGGCGATCTCCAACAAGTTCGGCTCGATGGTGGTCACAACAGGCAACAAGAGCGAGATGTCGGTCGGCTATGCCACGCTCTATGGTGACATGAATGGCGGCTTCAATCCGATCAAGGATCTCTACAAGATGCAGGTCTATGCGCTGTCGCGCTGGCGCAACAGCCATGTGCCGCCGGGCGCGCTCGGGCCTTCGGGCGAGGTCATCCCGAAGAACATCATCGACAAGGCGCCGTCGGCCGAATTGCGGGAGAACCAGACCGACCAGGATTCGCTGCCGCCCTATCCGGTGCTGGACGACATCCTCGAATGCCTGGTCGAAAACGAGATGGGCGTCGACGACATCGTCGCACGCGGCCATGACCGGGCCACGGTGACGCGCATCGAGCATCTGCTCTACATCGCCGAATACAAGCGCCGGCAGGCGGCGCCGGGTGTGAAGATCACCCGGAAGAACTTTGGCCGCGACCGCCGCTATCCAATCACCAACCGTTTCAGGGATCGCGGGTAAAGCGCAGGTCGCCCTTTGTTGCAAAATAACATCAGTGCTTGGACCAGATAGGCTTTTGGGCGGGCCCTGATCTTGGCGACGCATCAGGCCGTCTCTATAAGGACCGTTCCGCGATTCATTTGCGGGAGGTCCGAATGGCAGTATTTGAAATGGTAATGCGAGGCCGCGAAGCTTAGGTCTTTACCGGCGCTCCGCGGAGGTCGATCCTTCGCATCGGAGCCGGTTTGAGCACAGGCTTATGCCGATGCCGGTCGCCGCCCGACTACGGGCGTGACACCAAAATATGCCACTCCGCTTCTGGGCAGCCGTTCGCCCCTCGCGCGGCTTCTTCAATTTTCGACCTTACTGGGATCGGGCTCGTTTGCGCCCGAATGACATCATGGCTCGTTTCAAGATCGATTTGCGCGCAGGCGCCTTTCGCAGCGTTCTTGGTTTCACGCTCACCCATTGGCGGCGCCAGCCCTGGCGGCTTTCGCTGATCATGGGTGGTTTCCTGCTGTCGACGCTGGCCGACGTTTTGACACCGCTCTATTCCGGCCGGCTGGTCGATGCCGTCGCCAGCAGCGCCGGCGCCGACGCCATTGCCTGGAATGCCGCGGAGACGGCGTTCTTCATCCTTATCGCCCTGGCCCTGACCGGCGTCGTGCTGCGCAATCTGGCGTTCATGGGCATTGTCGAGCTGACGCTGAAGATGATGGCCGACATCGCCGCCGATGCCTTCCATCGCGTCCAGCGCTTTTCCACCGACTGGCATGCCAACTCGTTTGCCGGCTCGACCGTGCGCAAGGTGACGCGCGGCATGTGGGCGCTCGACCTGCTCAACGACACCATCCTGATCGCGCTTTTGCCGTCCGTTGTCATGCTCGTCGGCTCGACCCTGCTGCTTGGCTGGTTCTGGCCGCTGATGGGGGTGGTCGTTGCCGCCGGTTCGGTGCTGTTCATCATGGTGACGGCGATGCTGTCGCTTGGCTATGTCGCGCCGGCGGCAAGGCTCGCCAACACCTGGGACACGCGCCTCGGCGGTTCGCTTGCCGATGCGGTGAGCTGCAACGCCGTGGTCAAGGGCTTTGGCGCCGAGGAGCGCGAGGAGGGCCGCCTTGCCAGGGTGGTCGCCAAATGGCGTGCGCGCACGCGGCGCACCTGGGTGCGCGGCACCATCAACGGCACCACGCAAGGGGCGCTGCTGCTGGTCATGCGCGCCGCGGTCATCGGCCTGGCGCTGATGCTGTGGTCGTGGGGCCAGGCGAGCGCCGGCGACGTCGCCTTCGTCTTGACCTCGTTCTTCGTGCTGCAGGGCTATCTCAGGGATATCGGCACGCATATCCGCAATTTGCAGCGTTCGATCAACGACATGGAGGAACTGGTCGATTTCCAGTCCGAACCGCTCGGCATCGAGGATCGGCCCGGCGCCAAGCCGATCCGGATCACGCAAGGGGCCATCAGCTTCGACACCGTCACCTTCCATTACGGCAATCACCGTTCTCCGCTCTATCGCGAGTTTTCGGTCGATATCGCGCCGGGTGAACGTGTGGGGCTCGTCGGTCACTCCGGCTCGGGCAAGACGACTTTCGTCAAGCTCATCCAGCGGCTCTATGACGTGAATGCGGGCAAGATCCTGATCGACGGCCAGGATATCTCGCAGGTCGCGCAAGCGTCGCTGCGCGGGCAGATCGCCATCGTCCAGCAAGAGCCGATCCTGTTCCACCGGTCACTGGCCGAGAACATCGCCTATGCCAGGCCGAGTGCGACGCAGGAGGAGATCGAACATGCCGCGAAGCTGGCAAGCGCGCATGATTTCATCACCGGCCTGCCGAAGGGCTACGGCACGCTGGTCGGCGAGCGCGGCGTCAAACTGTCGGGCGGCGAGCGTCAGCGCGTGGCGATCGCGCGCGCTTTCCTGGCCGATGCGCGCATCCTGATCCTGGACGAGGCGACATCGAGCCTCGATTCGGAATCGGAGGTGCTGATCCAGCAGGCGATGGAACGGCTCATGGTCGGCCGCACCACCCTGGTCATCGCACACCGGCTGTCGACGGTGCGGGCGCTCGACAGGCTGTTGGTCTTCGACCGCGGCAAGATCGTCGAGGAGGGCTCGCATGAGGAGCTGATCCGGCTGAAGGGCGGCATTTACCGCCGCCTGTTCGAGCGCCAGGCGCTCGAGCTGACCAAGGGGCTGGTCATCTGACCTCAAGTGGCCTCCGGCTTTGGCCGGAGGCCACCTCTGGCGGGCGCGCCATCAGCCGGTCGGGCGGAGGGTGGCGCAGGGCACGCAATCGCAGGCGGAGCCGAACCGCCGCGAGCGCATCGGCGGGCGTGAGATGTCCGACGTCGCTTTCACTCAGCGTATGCCGGCCGCACAAATCCGTGATGCGGGTATCCAATTCTTTTCCATATGCTGAGTTTTGAGATGTTTTGTTTAAGATGCCGATCGAGATACGTTGTTTCAACCATTGATTGATATACGTTTTCTCTAAGCAACCCAGAGACGGTCGACGCATATGCTGGGATCCGATTGATCAGCGCAGGATTTCGCCCTGCGGCAGACGACCTCCATAGGTTTCACGATGCATCCTGTTTCCGAAAATGCCGGTGTGGAAAAGGTGGCCGCGCCGGCGGTGCTGGATTCTCACCATGGCTCGGTTCGGCCGTTTGCTGCCGAGGATCTCGAGCGCGTTGCCGCACTCTTCCTGACGAAGTTTCGCCAGCGGCGGCGTCACCTCCGCGATCGCGCGATCGAAGAGACGGCCGAGTATATGAGAAGGATCTATCTTGATCCTGCCGGCCAGCCCGGCGCGAGCAACGCTCTTGTCCAGATCAACCCGCAGGGCGATCTGGGCGGCTTCCTCGGTGTCCTGAAAGCCCGCTACGAGCTCAACGGAACGGTATTGAACGCGGCGATCATCGGTCCGCTCATGGCCGACACCGGCACCGATCACGGCTCGGCTGGACCGCAATTGCTGCGCGCCGTGCATCAAGGCGAATTCGATCTGCACCTGACCGATTCGGCCAACCGGGTCTCTCTGGCCTTCGCGCGCCCGATGAAATACCAGCTCTTGCCGGCGCACTGTCTGGGATGGACCCGTGTTTTCCGCCCGGCCGCGGTGGCCTCCGCCGTGATGCGCGGCAAATGGCCGGGCCTGTCCCGTTTCGTATTCGATCCGTGCGCCAAGGTATTCGATCCCTTCACGAGAAAAAGGTTCGAGCCGCCCGTCCAGCATTCCTCGTCACACCGGGTCCATAGAGAGTCGATGGGCGCCGCGCAATTTGCGGAGCGGTTGCCGACGCTTGCGTCCGATTTCTCGCTTCGGCCGCGTTGGCAGGATGACGAGCTGCCACGGCTGCTTGCCCTGGCGGCCGAGAAGCGGGCCGACGGCCCCCTTCATTTCAGTGGAACCTACGACGAAGCTGGTAAAATGGTCGGTTGCTACGCTTTCTACGGTCAAGCTGGTGGCGTCGCGAACCTGTTGCAAATCCAGGCCTCCGGATCTCACTGGGGCGCAACGTTGGATAGCCTGATGGCGGACGCGTGGACTATGGGCTGCGCAGCCATCATCGGGCAGACGCAGACCAGGTTCATGCCGCAACTCTTCAGCTACAAGAATGTGTTCTTCCGCTATGTCGGGGGGACGATGGTGCGCTCGCGCATTCCGGAGGTAACGCAAGCGGTCCGCGCCGGCGACATCTTCATCGGTGGGTTGATGGGCGACCGCTGGACCCGCCTCAGTTCCGACGACTTCGGCCGCTGATCGCCTTCAACAACCTGATCTGATCGGACAAGGGCCATGCGCCTCGCTTGGCCCTTTAGACCGGTTCGCCGTTTCACGGAAACGGCGAACCGCTATAACTCTTTATTCTAACGCAATTGCCAAGAGAAAGCGCTACGCTCTTTTCCCGGGAAAACCGTTCCACACTTTTCCTGGAATTGCTCTAGGCTGTAGTGACAATTTAATCATTTGAGCCAGAGCATGATGGCTGCGAGCTTGACGAAGCCGAGGAAGTTGGCGGCGATTTTGTCGTAGCGCGTTGCGATGCGCCGCCACTGCTTGAGCTTTGCAAAGAAGGCCTCGATGCCCCAGCGGTTTTTGTAGGCGATCTTGTCATAGCTGTGTTGGTATCTGCGATGGCGCCGCGGCGGGATGACCGGTTCACCGCCTTGGTCGAGGATCACATCATGCAGTCGATCGGCATCATAAGCGCGGTCGGCGATCACTTGGCCTGCTGCAATCCCCTCGATCAGACCGCAGGCCGCTGCCATGTCGTTTTGCTGGCCGGGGCCGATCTCGAAGCGGACCGGTAGGCCGAGCGCATCTACGACGGCATGGAGCTTGGTGCCGAACCCACCACGCGAGCGGCCGAGAGCCTGGGCTTCAGATCCCCCTTTTACGCCGGGCTCCAGCAGCCTGGGCCTGAGCGCGGATAACGGTCGCGTCGATCATCAGCCATTCCATATCTGGATGCCTGCTGATGGCTTCGAACAGCCGGTCGAACACGCCCGCTTCGATCCAGCGGTAGTAACGTCGCTTTGCCCTCTGATACGGGCCGAACCGCTCCGGCAGGTCGCGCCAGCGCGCGCCTGACCGAGCGATCCATAAAAGCGCATCGAAGAAGCGCCGACCATCGCTACGCGGACCCCGCTTGCCCTTGCGCCCACCCGGCACAAAAGGCTTGATCTGCTCCCACTGATCGTCGCGTAGAACCTCACCTTCCAAAGCCGACCTCCAAAAGTCAGCCTTGAATCTGATTTGCCTCGCGATGGGAATCCCAAGCCGTTAATTTGTCACTACAGCCTAGTCTTTTCATTGCCCGCGTCATGTTCTATGTGTGCCGACCGGCGCGGGGGCGCGTCTTGTCAATCACAAAAGCATCCGGTACGCCCCGCTCATGACAGTTACCGTTCGTTTCGCCCCGTCACCGACCGGCCGCATCCATATCGGCAATGCGCGCACGGCTCTGTTCAACTGGCTGTTTGCGCTCAACAACAAGGGCCGCTTCATCCAGCGCTTCGATGACACCGACATCGCCCGCTCGAAGCAGGAATTCGCCGACGCCATCCTCTACGACCTGCATTGGCTGGGCATTTTTCCCGATGCAACCGAGTATCAGTCGCGGCGCTTCGAGGTCTATGACGCGGCAGTCGAGCGGCTGAAGGCGGCGGGCGTTCTCTATGCCTGTTACGAGACCCCGGAGGAACTCGATCTCCGGCGAAAAGTGCGCCGTACGCGCGGCTTGCCGCCGGTCTATGGCCGCGAGGCCCTGGCGCTGACGCAAGAGCAGGTCGCCGAATACGAGTCCGATGGCCGCCGGCCGCACTGGCGCTTCCTGCTGCCCAATTTCACTGGCGATGTGCAGCAGCCGGAGCGCACCGAGGTCCACTGGACCGATCTGGTGCGGGGCGAGGAAACGGTCGATCTCGCTTCGCTCTCGGATCCGGTGCTGGTGCGCGAGGACGGCACCTATCTCTATACGCTGCCGTCCGTTGTCGACGATATCGAGATGGGCGTCAGCCACGTCATCCGCGGCGACGATCATGTCACCAACACCGGCGTGCAGATCGCCCTGTTCAAGGCGTTGGGTGCCGAGCCGCCGGTCTTCGGCCACCACAACCTTTTGACCACCGTCTCGGGTGAGGGGCTGTCGAAGCGTACCGGCGCGCTCTCCATCGAAAGCCTGCGCGAGGATGGCATCGAGCCTATGGCCGTCGCTTCGCTGGCCGTGCTGGTCGGCACTTCGGAAAATGTTGCTGCCGCGCATGACCTGACTGAACTCGCCGGCCATTTCGACCCCGCCGCGACGTCGAAATCATCGGCCAAGTTCGATCCGGACGAACTGTTCGTGCTCAACCGCGTGCTGCTGCACCATATGCCGTTCGACGAGGCGCGGGACAGGCTAATGGTGCTGGGCGTCTCCGGCGAACAGGCCGAGCCGTTCTGGCTGGCGGTGCGCGGCAATCTCGACCGGCTTGCCGATGCGGTGGGCTGGTGGCGCATCCTGCGCGAGGGGCCGCGGGATAGACCGGAGTTCTCCGACGGTGATCGTGAGTTCCTCGGACAGGCGTTCGATCTGCTGCCTGAAGAGCCATGGAGCGGGACGGTCTGGAAGGACTGGACCGGCAAGATCAGGGAAGCGACCGGGCGCAAGGGCAAGGCGCTGTTCATGCCGCTGAGGCTCGCGCTTACTGGACTGCCTTCGGGGCCGGAGCTTGCAGATTTATTGCCGCTGATGGGTCGGGAAGGAACGTTGGCCCGACGACCCTGACCTTGCGCTGTTCCGGCGGCAGGGCGGACACGGGCGACGTCACCGGCTTGGCCGAAAGCCGCTTGATGGCCTCGCGGTCGAGCCCGCCGTCCCTGTTGGCCAGCGTTTCCGGGTCGGCGCTGGGATCGGGCTTGGAGGCCGGCACGGGAACGAAGGGTGCCGCATCCGTTTCGGGCTGCGACTGCTGCGGGTTTGGCGGATTGCCGCCAATGATCTGGAAGTTCTGTGCGGCGTTGCAGCCGCAAGCCGGCGGCCGCGGCATGTTGGATTGCTTGTAGAGGTAGGCGGTCGGCAATTCGCTGTAAGGCTTGCCGGTGACCGATGACGTCATCGCCGCCGAATCGTCGTCCATGCCGCGCGAATAGAAGACCTGCATCTCGGTGCCGGGGCAGCTCGATTCGCAATTCTTCTGATCTCGCTCGAAGTCGCCGACCGAGGCTGCATTCGACATCGGAAAGAAATAGCCGTCGCAAGTGCGCACGCAGGTGGTGTGGAATTCGCCACCGGCGCTGGGAAAGTCCGGAATGCCGGGCAGGTTCAGGACGCGGCGGACATTGCGTTCCTCACCGGGACCCTCCGGCTGGTCAAGCGTGTCCCTCGGCTGGCTGTCGTTGCCGAAAAGCTGGTCGAACAGATTTGCGTTGCCGTCTTCTTCGCCACGGTCTGCTTCCTGCAACGGTGCGCGGCGTGGCGCAATCGTGTCGTCGCGGCAGCCATTGGCATCGAGCGCGGCCAGGATGCGGCCACGGTCGCGGCGCGAGCCGCCGCCGGCGAGCTGGGCGCGCTTGGCCTGCAGACTATCGAGATTGGCGTTCATGCGGTCGATGGTGGCGTTGAGCCCGGCGCATCGATTGATGTTGCGGGAAAACAGCGAAAACCCGCAACCCGAGTTGCTTGCCTGGTCGCGGGCCTTCGAGATCTGTTCGCGTTGCCGGTCGATCGCGGCATCGTATTTCCGGATCATTGCCGGGCCACCGCCGCCGCCGCGCGAAGCCGCGGCAAGATCGGCCTCCAGCTGACGGCAGACGCGCGAGGCAGCCTGGGACTCGATGATGGTGGCGCCGGACAGCAGGAGGCCAAGCAGCATGGCAGCATGCGCCCGCTTCAACCCTCCGCTTGTCATCCGCCTCAAATCCCGCTTGCCTGTGGGCTCCAAGCTACCCCGTTCGCGGTTAATCGTCTATTTCGGATGGCTGTCAGAACTTGTAGTTCATGCCGATCTTGACCGCGTTGAACGTGTTGTCGAACGTGGTGTTGGAGTTCGGGGCATAGTCGATGGTCTGGTCCCGCAGGTCGACATATTGATATTCGAACTTTGCCGACCAATGGTCCGTGATCGCTTGCTCCAGTCCGGCGCCGATGGTCCAGCCGACCTTGGTGTTCTTCTCGGCGAAACTGTTGAGGGGACCGTCGAGATACTGGTTTTCGACGCTTCCGAACGCCAGGCCACCGGTGCCGTAGATCAGGGTGCGATCGAATGCATAGCCCGCCGTGGCGCGAAGCGTTCCAAACCAGTCCACCTTGGTGTTGTAGACATCACCTCCGCCGACATTGATCTCGTCGGAGTGCCCCTTGATGTCGGCTCCGGAAAAATCGGCCTCGACGCCGAGAACAGTGGAGTTGATCTGGTAGTTGTAGCCGAGCTGAACGCCACCCAGGAAACCATCGGTATCATAGTTCTGCGAACCCCGGATTGTCGGGGTGTTCGGCAAATTGTAAGTCGCATCGGTCCTGCCGAAACCGTAGCCAATCTGCCCGCCGACATAGACGCCAGACCAGTCATAGACGGTTGCGGGCTCGGCACTGATGGCGTCGGCGGCCAGGGCTTGTCCGCCGATCAGCGACAGCAATGCGGATGCAAGCAACAGGCCTTTCACGACGTCCTCGCCGTCACATCAGATGCGCGACCATATCAGGTCGGCTTCCCCCGAGAAATCCGCTTTCGGTCAACGCCGGATTTCCGCAATCGCAAGTTGCTGGCCGGCAACACCTCGGTTTTGGAGCGAGATCATTGCCGGGTGCATGAGGCAAGCTGCCCTGCAGGCCAAGCCGAACCTGCAGGAGCCGGCCTAGTCCAGATTGGCGATCGCCTGCGCCTTGTGCGCTGCCTCGACCACGGCCAGCGCCGTCATGTTGACGACACCGCGCGAGGTGACCGAGGGCGTCAGTATGTGCGCCGGCATGTCGGTGCCGAGCAGGATTGGCCCGACATGCAGTGCATCCATCATGGCGCGCAACGCCGTCAGCGTGATGTTGGCCGAATCGAGGTTCGGGAACACCAGCAAATTGGCTTCGCCCTTCAGCCGCGAATGCGGATAGACGCGCTGCCGCAGATGCTCCGACAGCGCGGAATCGGCATGCATTTCGCCGTCGCACTGCAGCTCCGGCGCGATGCGCGCCAGGATCGCCGCCGCCTGCCGCATCTTCAGCGCGCTTGGTGAATCGCGCGAACCGAAATCCGAATGCGATAGAAGTGCAGCCTTCGGCTCGATGCCGAAGCGCTGGATTTCCTCGGCCGCCAGCACCGTCATCTCGGCGATCTCCTCGGCTGTCGGATCGACGGAGACGTGCGTGTCGGTGAGGAAGATGATGCCGCGCTGCGAAATCAGCATGGAGAGCGTCGACAGGTCATGGTCCTTGATGCCCGCGCGAGGGCCAATGATCAGGGTCACATTGCGCAAATGCCGCTCGAAGCGTCCTTCGAGGCCGCAAACCATGGCGTCGGCATCGCCGCGCTTCAGCGCAAGTGCCGCGATCACGGTGTTGTCGGTGCGCACCATCGTGCGCGCGGCCTCGGTCGTCACGCCGCGCCGGCCGGCGAGTTCGATCAGCAGGTCGACATAGTGGCGGTAGCGCGGATCGTCCTCCGGGTTGATCAGGCCGAAGTCGACGCCCGGCTTGATGCGCAGGCCGTAGCGCTTCAGCCTGACCTCGATGACATGCGGACGGCCGATCAGGATTGGCTCGGCGATGCCTTCCTCGAGCACCACCTGGGCGGCGCGCAGCACGCGCTCGTCCTCGCCATCGGCGTAGATGACGCGCTTGGCGCTCGATGCCTTGGCGGACGAGAACACCGGCTTCATCACCAGGCCGGAGCGGAAGACAAAACGGTTGAGCTTGTCGATATAGGCGGCGAAATCAGTGATCGGCCGCGTCGCCACACCGGTGTCGCAGGCTGCCTTGGCAACGGCTGGCGCGATGCGCAGGATCAGCCTGGGATCGAAGGGCGAGGGGATCAGGAATTCGGGTCCGAAGATCGGCGTCTCGCCCGAATAGGCGCGTGCGGCGACGTCCGACGGCTCTTCGCGGGCGAGGGCCGCAATGGCCCGCACGGCCGCCATCTTCATCTCTTCGTTGATGGCACTGGCGCCGCAATCGAGCGCGCCACGGAAGATGTAGGGGAAGCACAGGACATTGTTGACCTGATTGGGAAAATCGGACCGGCCGGTGCAGATCATGGCATCGGGACGCGCCGCGCGCGCCTCTTCCGGCATGATCTCGGGATTGGGGTTGGCCAGTGCCAGGATCAGCGGTTTTGGCGCCATGTGCCGCAGCAGTTCCGGCTTCAGCACGCCCGCTGCCGAAAGGCCGAGGAAGACGTCTGCGCCGGCGATGACATCGGCCAGCGTGCGCGCCTCGGTGTCTTTCACATAAGGGTCCTTCCAGCGATCCATCTCGTCGACACGGCCCTTGTAGGCGACGCCGAAACGGTCGGTGACCCAGATGTTTTCGACGCGTACGCCAAGCGAGACCAAAAGGTTGAGGCAAGCCAAGGCGGCGGCGCCGGCGCCGGAAGTGACGACCTTGATATCCGAAATGGTCTTGCCGGCGAATTCCAGCCCGTTGAGCACGGCGGCGGCGACGATGATGGCGGTGCCATGCTGGTCGTCGTGGAACACCGGTATCTTCATACGCGCCTTGAGCTGTTCCTCGACCTCGAAACACTCAGGCGCCTTGATGTCCTCGAGGTTGATGCCGCCGAAGGTCGGCTCCAGCGCCGAGATCGTCTCGACCATGCGCTCGATCCCGGGCGCATCGATCTCGATGTCGAAGACGTCGATGCCGGCGAACTTCTTGAACAGCACCGCCTTGCCTTCCATGACCGGCTTGGACGCCAGCGGGCCGATATTGCCGAGGCCGAGCACGGCGGAGCCATTGGAGACAACGCCGACCAGGTTTGCGCGCGCCGTATAGTCGGCGGCGGTTGCCGGATTGTCGCGGATTTCGAGGCAAGGGGCGGCCACGCCGGGCGAATAGGCGAGCGCCAGGTCGCGCTGGTTGCCGAGCGGCTTGGTCGCCTGGATCTCGAGCTTTCCCGGCGTCGGGTGCTTGTGGAAGTAGAGGGCGGCTTCGTCGAGGTCCGAACGTGCCGTTTTCTTGTTCTCGCCTTCCATGCGGCTGCTCCCTCGAAACCTGCTTCGAGGGTCCTTTTAGCATGCGGCGAAGGTTTTTCGCGACGCTAATTGACGCGCCGGCAGCTTTAAACGGCGGCGCGTCGAAAATCGCTAGATGTCAGATGCTTACGGCTGTTTCATGCCAGATGAGTCCGGCAATTTCGCCGACCATTCGATCAGAAGGCACTGACGTAGAGACCGCCGTCGACCGGTATGTTCTGCCCGGTCAGATAGCCGGCATGGACCGAGCAGAGGAAGGCACAGATCTGGCCGAATTCCTCCGGCGTACCGAGCCGCTTGGCCGGCACATCGGCACTGATACGGGTCTTGCGCACCGCAGCTGCAGTGGGGTCCTCGACGGTGCCGGCCTCGTGCGGGCCGCGCAGACGGTCGGTGTCGAGCTTGCCCGGCAACAGACTGTTGATGGTGACGTTGCGGTCGATCACCGTTCGCGCCACGCCGGCAAGGAACGAGGTCAGGCCGGCGCGCGCGCCCGACGACAGGTCGAGGCCGGGGATGGGGACGTAGACCGACAGCGAGGTGATGTTGACGATGCGGCCGAAGCCGCGCTTGGCCATGCCATCGATGATGGCCTGCACCAGTTCGATCGGCGTCACCATGTTCTGGGTGACGCCTTCAAGGATCTTGGCACGGTCGAGTTCGCGGAAATCCCGAAGCGGCGGGCCGCCATTGTTGTTGACCAGGATGTCCGGTTCGGGACAGGCGGCGAGCAGCGCCTTCTGCACCTCGGGCTTCGAAACGTCGCCGACGACTTCCGTCACCGTCACGCCATAGCGCTCGCGCAGCTCCGTGGCGGTTTTGGCCACCAGCTCGGCATTGCGGCCGTTGACGACGATATCGCAACCGGCCTCGGCCAGCGCCATTGCGCAGCCTTTTCCAAGACCCTTGCTCGAAGCGCAGACGATGGCCTTCTTTCCGCTGATACCGAGATCCATGACGATTTCTCCTGTGATTTGGCCGGCAAGCTAGTCCTTAGGCTGGACCAATCGCAACCGTCATACGGTTGTTGCATGAATCGGGGCATAGCCTGCGCGAAAGCAAGGGTGAAATCGCGATGTCAGGCCAAGAGCCCCGCACTTTCCGCAGCATGTTCATTTCCGATGTCCATCTCGGCTCGAAGGCGGCGAAGGCCGAGTTCCTGATCGACTTCCTGCGCTACCACGATGCCGACATCATCTATCTGGTCGGTGACATCGTCGATGGCTGGCGGTTGCGGCGGAGCTGGCATTGGCCGCAAAGCCACAATGACGTCGTGCAGAAATTGCTGCGCAAGGCGCGCAAGGGCGCCAACATCACTTACATCGCCGGCAACCATGACGAATTCGCCCGCCAGTTCCAAGGCGTGCATTTCGGCGGCATCGTCGTCGCTGACCGCGCCATCCATGAAACAGCCGACGGCAAGCGCCTGCTCGTCATCCATGGCGACCAGTTCGACACGGTGGTGCACAACGCGCGCTGGCTCGCCTATCTCGGCGACCACGCCTATGACGCCGCGATGATCGTCAACCGCGTGGTGACGCGGCTGCGCCAATTGCTCGGCCTGCCTTACTGGTCGTTCTCGTCCTGGGCCAAGGTCAACGTCAAGAAAGCAGTGAACTTCATCGGCTCGTTCCAGACCATGCTTGCGGAAGAAGCGCGCCGCTCGCATGTCGACGGCATCATCTGCGGCCATATCCACCATGCCGCCATCGAGAATTTCGGCGATGTCCAGTACATCAACACCGGCGACTGGGTGGAAAGCTGCACGGCCGTGGTCGAGCACTTCGATGGCCGGATGGAAATCCTGACCTGGGCGCAAGTCCTGCCGGAAGCGCCCGACGAGCCCTTCATCCCGATGCTCATTGACGATCGGGTCGGGCAGGCGGCCTGACGCCAAGGTCGCGACGACTTTAAGCGTCAATCGATTGGTCCAGCCGGTTTCGTCTGGTTTTCCGCCATGTTAAGGGATCGACCTACACCGCCAGTTGATCGAGCGCGGCGTAATTGGATCGATTCATGTCCCTGCCGCCGCTTTCGCCAGAACAGCTCGTCAAGCCGCGCCATTTCGAACTGCGCATGAGCCTGATTTTCGGCACGCTGTTCATATCGCTCGGCACGCATCTGCCCTATTTCCCGCTCTGGCTACAGGCCAAGGGGTTTCACGCCGAGCAGATCGCCGTCATCCTGGCAGCGCCCATGTTCCTGCGCGTGGTGGCGACACCGCTGCTGACGACGCTCGCCGATCGGGCGAGGGACCGCGCCAATGTCTATGTCGCGCTGGTGGCAGCCTCGCTGTTGCTCTCGGCGGGTTATTTCCTCGCCCCGACCTACGCGATGGTGCTGGCGGTGTCGCTGGCGCTGACCATTGTCTGGACGCCACAATCGCCGATTGCCGATTCGCTGGCGCTGTCGGGTGTGCGTCGCTTCGGCTCGAACTACGCAAGCATGCGCAAGTGGGGGTCGATCTGCTATCTCTGCGCCAATGTGGCGGGCGGCTTCATCCTGGCGGCCACCGGTCCCCAGGCTGTGCCGGTGATCATATTCCTCGCCCTTGGCGCGGCACTCGTCGCAGGGCTGCTGGCGCCGCGCATGGGGAGGCCGCGAAAAGCTTCGCCGCTGTCGGCGGCGGAAATCCAGCACGCGGCGCCGAGCCTGTTCAACGCTTATTTTCTCTATTTCACCTTTGGCGTCGGCATCATCACCGCCAGCCACGCCTTTCTGTACGGCTTCGTTTCCATCTACTGGAAATCGATCGGCATCGGCGATTCCGTCGTTGGCCTTCTATGGGCCTGGGGCGTCGTGTCAGAAGTCTGCATGTTCTTGTTTTTCAATCGCATTTTCGCCTCCGTATCTGTCGTCAGGGTGATGGTGATCGCCGGCATCGGGTCGATCGTGCGCTGGATTATCTTTCCACTGGTATGGCCGCTCGGCCTTGGCATCCCCGGCTTCTTCGCCGTGCAGTCGCTGCATTCGGTGTCTGTCGCAATGGTGCTCATAGGCCTGCAGAGAATGATCGCTGAGACCGTCTCTGAAGAGCGCACGGGCGCCGCGCAAGGCATCGCCTATTTCTTCAACGGCTTCTTCATGGCCGCCGTTACGCTGGCTTCCGGCCCGCTCTATGACCGTCTCGGCGTCGATGGTTTCCTGGTGATGATCCCGATCGCGATCGTTGGCCTCGTGCTGATCGGGCTTGCCGCGCGCTCAGCCCCAAAGCGCCCGGTCCGGAGGGGAGACGAGCGAGCCCTGGTAGATGAGGCCGGGCACACGGTCGCGGGCAAGTAACAGCGGACCGTCAAGGTCGACGAAATCGGCGTCCTGGGCGAGCAGGACCGCAGGCGCCATCGCCAGCGATGTGCCGACCATGCAGCCGACCATGACGCCGAAACCCAGCTCGCGGGCGCGGTCACGCAGCACGAGCGCCGCCGTGAGGCCCCCCGACTTGTCGAGCTTGATGTTGACGGCGTCGTAGAGACCAACCAGCGTTTCCAGGTTCTTCGCCTCATGGACGCTTTCGTCGGCGCAGATCGGCACCGGATGCGCGATGTGACGCAGGATTTCGTCGTGGCCTGCCGGCAGCGGCTGTTCGACGAGCGCAATGCCTTGCTCCGCGGCGAAAGCGAGGTTTGCAACGATGTTGTCGTCGGTCCAGCCCTCATTGGCATCAAGGATGATTCGGCTCTGAGGTGCAGCCCGCCTCACCGCCTGGATCCGGGCGATGTCGTTGTCGCCGCCGATCTTGACCTTCAGCAGAGGCCGGTCCGCATTGGCACGGGCTTGTGCCGCCATCGCCTCGGGTTCACCGAGCGACAGTGTGTAGGCGGTTTCGAGCCGACGCAGCGGGGCCGGCCAGATTGCGTTCGCCACCGGTATTCCGCTAATCTTTGCCTCAAGGTCCCACAGGGCGCAGTCTATGGCGTTGCGGGCGGCTCCCGCCGGCATTGCGTCGAGCAGGGCGATCCGGTCGATGCCGCCGGCGATCTGGTCACGCATTGCCTCGATCGCGGCGTGCACGCCGTCCATGGTCTCGCCATAGCGCTTGTAGGGAACGCACTCGCCGCGACCGACATGCCCGTTTTCGCTGATCGTGCAGGTGATGATTTCGGCCTCGGTCTTGGAGCCGCGCGAAATGGTGAAGGTGCCAGCGATGGGAAAACGCTCGGCCTCAACCGAAATGACACGCCCCATATTTTTCTGCTCCGGCTATGCGACAAACGTGGTCGGCAAATCGACAGGTCAGACCCGTCAGGCTAAACAGGACGCCATGTTGACCATCGGCAAGCGCGACGCAAGCGGTACGGCCGCCTCGGAGCCTGACCACCAACCACACGTGGCGGTCGGCGAGGAGGGCGGCGTTCTCGGCTGCGCGTTCTCCGGAATCTGGACGACACGGACCGTGGCGCTGATCGACGCCGACATGCGCAAAATCGAGAAACGAAGCGGTTTCAAGACCTTGGCGCTCGATCTTTCGAAAATCGAGAAGATCGATACCGCCGGTGCGTGGCTGATCGACCGGCTGGTCAGCGCCTTCGAGAAGAAGAACGTCGAGGTCCGGCTGCAAGGCCAAAGCGAGATCGCTTCCATCCTGCTCGACGCGGTGAGCGAGGCTGTCCGGCGCGAGCCCGAATCCGCGCCGGCGCGGCCGCCCAACATCGTCATTCGCGCCCTGGAGGCGGTTGGCCGGCGCGTCTACGAGATGCGCGATGATTTCCTCGCGTCGATGAATATTTTGGGCGCCACCATCCGTGGCGCGCAGATGAAGCTCGGCCGCGGCCATGCCGTCAACCCGGCGGCGATCTTCAACCAGATCGATCGCATGGGCGTCGGCGCCATTCCTGTGGTGGTGCTGATGTCGGCGATTGTCGGCGCTATCGTTGCCCAGCAGGGCGCCTACCAGCTCAGCTATTTCGGTGCCGACCTCCTTGTCGTCGATCTGGTCGGCGTACTGATCCTGCGCGAACTCGGCGTGCTGATGACGGCAATCATGATCGCCGGCCGCTCCGGCAGCGCGATCACCGCCGAGATAGGCTCGATGAAGATGCGCGAGGAGGTCGACGCGCTGAAGGTTATCGGCCTCAACCCGATCGGCGTTCTGGTGTTTCCGCGGCTGGTCGCGCTTGTCATTGCGTTGCCTTGTCTGACCATCATCGCCAATTTCGCGGCGCTTGGCGGCGGTATGGCCGCCGCCTGGCTTTATTCCGGCATTACGCCCGCGGCGTTTATTGACCGGCTGCGCATCGCCATCGACCTCAGCACCATCTTTGCCGGGCTGATCAAGGCGCCTTTCATGGCCATGATCATCGGCACGATCGCCTCGGTCGAAGGCATGAAGGTCGGCGGCAGCGCGGAATCACTTGGCCAGCATGTGACCGCCTCGGTGGTGAAGTCGATCTTCGTCGTCATCATCCTGGATGGGCTTTTCGCCATCTTCTACGCAGCGATCGCGTTCTGACAGATGGCGGAGGGCAATGGCATCAAAATGAAGGAAGTGGACGACAGCGAAATCGTTCTTTCGGTGCGTGACGTCACCGTTGCTATCGACGGAAAGCTGATCCTCGACAAGCTTTCGCTCGATATCAGACGGGGCGAAATCCTAGGCTTTGTCGGCGCCTCGGGCGCTGGCAAATCGGTGCTTTTGCGCACCATCCTTGGCCTGCTGCGCAAACAATCTGGAACGATCAAGTTGTTCGGCGTTGATGTCGATAAAGCGAGCGACAGGGAACGTCTGCGCGTCGACATGCGGCTTGGCGTGCTGTTCCAGCATGGCGCGCTGTTTTCGGCTCTGACCGTGCAGGAAAATGTGCAGGTACCGATGCGCGAATATCTCGACTTGCCGAAAAAGCTGATGGACGAGCTGGCGCTGCTGAAGATCGAACTGGTCGGGCTGCCGCCGGACGCGGCGCAGAAGTTTCCCTCCGAACTTTCCGGCGGCATGATCAAGCGCGCGGCACTGGCTCGCGCTTTGGCGCTCGATCCGGACATCGTCTTTCTCGACGAACCGACGTCCGGCCTCGATCCGATCAGTGCGGCCGAATTCGACGAACTCGTCGTCAAGCTGCGCGACACCATGGATTTGACCGTCTATATGGTCACGCATGACCTCGATACGCTGTTTACCGCCTGCGACCACGTGGCGGTGCTCGGCAAGAAGAAAGTATTGGTCGAGGGCACTATCGACGACATGCTGAAGAGCGAGGAACCGTGGGTGAAATCCTATTTCCGCGGAAAACGCGCCCGGCAACTTGATCTTGCCGCACGTGCATAGCCATAAGTGAAGCCATGGAAACCAGAGCCAACTACGTCATTGTCGGCATTTTCACGCTCGTTGCGATCCTGGCGGCGTTCGCTTTTGTCTATTGGACTGCCGCGATCGGCGACAGGGGCGAGACCACGCTGCTGCGCGTGCGCATTCCGGGTTCGGCTTCCGGCCTTGGCCCAGGCAGTCTGGTGCTGTTCAACGGCGTCAAGGTCGGTGTGGTCAAACGCGTCTATCTCGACCTCGACAATCCGACGGTCGCCATCGCCGACACCGAAGTCGACCGGCTGACACCAATCACCAAGTCGACGCAGGCCGATCTCGGCCTTGCCAACCTCACCGGCCAGGCCAATATCGAGCTCAAGGGTGCCGATCCCAAGGAAGTCAAACTTCTCGACCAGGCAGAGAAAGAAGGCAAGGTGGCCGAGATTGTCGCCAACCCTTCGGCCGTGACCAACCTGCTGCAGACGGCGCAGAACATCTTCACTCGTGCTGACAAGGTGCTGACCGAACTCGAGGGCTTCACCAAGGATGTTCGCGGGCCGCTGACGCAGACTGTCCAGAACGTGCAGACATTCTCCGACGCACTGGCCAAGAATTCCGACGGCATCGACAAGTTCCTGACCGCCGTCAGTGCGCTATCCGATGAACTGAAAGGCGTTTCCGGCAAGCTGGACGGCACGCTGAAGGCCGCCGAGGGGATTCTCAATGCTGTCGACAAGGACAAGATCAAGAGCATTGTTGCCAATGTCGACACGGTGACCGCGAATCTCAAGGAGACATCGCAGCAGCTCGACGGCGTGATCAAGAATGTCGACACCGCGGTCGGATCCGTCAATGATTTCGCCAAGCAGACGCAAGGCACTCTGGCCAAGGTCGATGGTGTGCTCGACGGCATCGACCCGGCGCAGGTGCGCACAGCTCTCGCCAACATCCAGAAGGCGAGTGAAAGCGCCGACAAGGCAGCCGCCGACATCGCCGTCGTGACCAACAAGTTCGCCAACCGGGCCGACGACATCGACCAGACGATCAAGGACGCCAAGCAACTGGCGCAGCGGCTCAACGACGCCTCGGTGCGTGTCGACGGCATCCTCGCCAAGGTCGATACCTTGCTCGGGTCGGGACAGGCCGATGGCGTGATGGCCGACGCCAGGGATACGCTGAAGTCGTTCAAGCAGGTCGCCGATACGTTGAATGCGCGGCTTGGCGTCATCACCGACAATCTGGCGCGCTTCTCGGGCCAGGGGCTGTCGAACGTAGAGGCGCTCGTACAGGACAGCCGCCGCTCGATCAGCCGCATCGAGGAGGCGGTCACGGATCTCAGCCGCAATCCGCAGCGCATTCTTTCGGGTGGCGACGGCGAGGTTCGTCAATTCGATGGCAGGGCGCGACGTTGACTTCGGCATCGGCGCGCCCCAAGAACATGAGCTGCGGATGCGGGTTGATCTTACGATCCGGGGACAACGGGGATCGCGCGTGAAGTCGGTGTGGGTGAGAACGGGTGGATTGACACCGGCTGCGGCGCTGCTTGCGCTATCTCTTGGCGGCTGTGCGGTACTGGGCGGCAAGCCTGCGCCGCTCGACACATTCGAGCTTTCGGCGCCGTCAGTTGACGCCCATGGCCACAGCCGCAAGCAAATCTTGATCGCCCAGCCTTCGGCGCTCAAGGCGCTGGACAGCCAGAACATCGTCATCAAGCCTTCCGACCGCTCGATCCAGTACCTGAAGGGCGCGCAATGGGCCGACCGTCTGCCGCTGATCGTGCAGGCACGGCTGGCCGAGACCTTCCAGCGCTCTGGCAGCTTTGCCGGTGTCGGCAAGCCGGGCGAGGGCCTGGCGATCGATTACCAGGTGATCGTCGAGATCCGGTCCTTCGAGGTGCGCGTCGAAGGCGGCGAACACGCCGAGGTCGACCTGTTCGTGCGCATCCTCAACGACCGCAACGGCGAGGTGCGCGCATCCAAGAGCTTTACGGCTTCCGCGCCTGTTTCGGGCAGTGGCAACCCTGCCTATATCAGCGCGCTCGACAGCGCGTTTGGGGATGCCGCCAAGCAGATCGTTCGCTGGACCGATTCGGTGATCTGAGCCGCATCAAAGAAACCTGCTGAGACGCTGGTGCTAACCGACGGGTATCTGATCCGTCTTACATCACCAGTCAGCTGCCTGGGATAAAATGGAAAGGCGGGCCGCGACCCGCCTTTTGTCTTTCTGCGCGGGCGCGGTCTTAGTGCAGGCGGCCGCTGGCGTGAGCCAGCATGGTGTAGACCTTGCCGGTGTCCGAGGTCAGGTAGGTCTGCGCCATGATGTTGTCGCGGTCGTTGCGCGAGACATCCTTGAGCAGCTTCTCGAAGTCGTCGCAGTACCGGTCGACGGCGGCGCGGAATTCGGCCTCGCCTTGATACTTGCGGCGGATTTCGTCGAACGTCTGCTGGCCCTTCAGCGTGTAGAGCCGGCGCGTGAACACGTCCCGCTCGCCGCGCCGATAGCGGTTCCACAACTCGATCGAAGCATCGTGGTCGATGGCCCGCGCGATGTCGACGGAGAGCGAGTTGAGCGATTCCACGACATGCAGCGGCGAACGCTGGGCAGGGGCCGCGCGCGGCGCTTCAGCAGGCGCCGAGGGCGGTGCTGCCGGCCTGAGCTCGGCATCGTTCGACGCCGCGGTCAAGAGGTCACGCACCCAGCCGCCTTGCGGCGTGCGGGCGTTGGCGTCAGGACGCTGGCGCGGTGCCGCTTCGGCCGGACGCTCGAGATCGAGCGTACCGCGCAGCGCGGTGCCGCCCAGAGGTGCCTGGGGCGTGCGAAGCTCCGGCTGCGGCGCCGGCGCACGACGCGGCGGCTCGGCAGGACGTGCCGCCGGTGCTTGCGGCGCCGGGCGCAGGTTGCGTGGCTCCGCAGTATCGCCGCCGCCGCGGCCGGACTTCGCAACGATGTCCGAAAGCTCCTTCAGGGCGTTGATCTGCTCGGAAACGGCGCGGCGGATGGCAGAGGTCGATTCCTTTGCCTCTTCCGGCATCTCGATGACGCCTTTCTTGAGCTCGGCGCGGGTGAGGTCGAGCTCGCTCTTGATCGAGCTCGCGGTGCGCCGCATCTCATCGGTCGCATCGGCGAAGCGCTTGGTTGCCGAATCGACGACGTCGGTGATGGCGTTGCGGATCTTGTCGGCCGACTCCATCGTCTTGCCTTCGGCGTTCTGCAGCGTCTGGCCGACGAGGTTTTCGAACGAGCGCATGACCCTTTCGAGATCTTCCGACTTCTTGACCAGGCCAACGGCGAGGTCTTCGAGCGACGACTGCCTTTCCAGCGTGTGCTCGAGGTTGCTCTGGGCGGAGCTCAACAGGTCCGACGCGCTGGCCAGCAGACGGCTGTGTTCATCGAACTTGGTGGCGATCGAGGCCACTTCGCGCAAGGTCGACGATGACAGTTCCGTCAGCCTTGTGGTGTTCGAATCGACCAGACGCGCCGAGCTGGCGAAGGTCTGAGCCGCCTTTTCGGTGGTCGCCGCGAAGCTCTGCGTGCTGCCGCTCAGGCGTTCGTCGACCTGGCCGAGGTTGACCGCGGCCTGCTCGATCAGCTGACCGAGCTGCGAGCTGGACTTGGTCATGCGGCCGATGAGATCGGCAACGCTGTCGGACAGCGACGAGCGGGCGCCTTCCACCGCCGACAAGGTCTCTGCGGTGCGGCTGGCGAGCGCGTTGACCAGGGCAGCATTCTCGCTGCGCAGCTTCTCGGTGGCGCGTTCGGTGACCTCTTCCATGCTCTTCTGCAGTTCCGAGCCACCCTGGGCGAAGCGCTCGACCAGAGGCCGTGCAGTCTCGTCGAGGATTTTCGACATCTCGGCCGACCGCGCCGCGAGCATGGTGTTGAGTTCGCGGGTGTTGGCGCCGATCGTCTTGGCGGCATCGTTGGTGCTCTGGCCGATATGCTGGCCAACCGCGGTGAAGGTCTCGGCGATCACGTTGGCACGCGAAACGAGCTGCGCCTCGGCTGTCGATACCTGCTCGTTGAGCTTCTGGCCCATTGCCTCCGCGGTGTAGGCGAGCCGGTTCTCGACGCTGGCGATCTGCTCCTCGACACGGGCGGCCGCGGCCGCCGCGCTCGATGCAAGACGCTCGTCGGCGCCGGCAAGTGCCTGCTCGATTTCGCGGGCGTGCACGGCCATCTCCTGGCCGGTCTGGCGCGCACGGTCGGCAACCCTTTGCTCGGTGCTGGCGAAAGCACCGACGATGGTCTGCGCATGCTCGCCGATCGTCGACGTGCTGTCGGCGATGCGCGAGACCAGGCGCTGGTCGGCATCGTCGAAGATGCGGCCGATTTCCGAAGCACGGTTGGACAGCGCGTCCGAGCCTTCCGCGATGCGTGAAACCAGCTGCTGGTCGGCGGCGTCGAAGATGCGGCCGAGGTCCGACGCGCGGGCCGCGAGTGCCTCGGCGGATTCGCCGATGCGCACGCCGAGCCGCTGGTCGGCGCTTTCGAAGTTGCGCAGGATGTCGCCGGCGCGTGCGGCCAGCGATTGTGCCGTCTCGACTGCGCGGGCAACCAGTTTCTGGTCGGCCGCGTCAAAGGCGCCGGCAATCTCGTTTGCACGGGCGGCCAGATGATCCGCGGTGTCCTGAGCCCGGGCGGCCAACTGGTCGGTGGTTGCCTGGGCGCGTGCGGCGAGCTTCTGGTCCGCAAGGTCGAAGGTGCCGGCGATCTCGCCGGCGCGGGCGGCCAGCTGATCGGCGGTTTCATGGGCACGGGCCAGCAGCGAGCTGGACGTGTCGTCGGCGCGGGCAAGCAAGGCGTTCGATGTATCTTCGGCACGGGCGTGGAGGCGACGATCGGCCTCCTCGAAGGTGCGGGCGATGTCTTCGGCCCGCGCCAGGAGCGCGGCGGACGTCTGCTCGGCGCGCTCGGCGATCTTGCGATCGGCGTCACTGAAGGCCGCACCGGCCTGCTCATGCAGCGTGCTGGTGACTTCCAGGACTTTTTCACGCAAAGCACCGGCGACGAAGACCGCGCTCTTCTCGAGCACGCTGCGGACGTTGTCGACACCGGTCGACAGCGCACGCTCCATGGTGCCGGCGCGTTCCTCGATGATGCCGGTCTGACGGCTGAACGCCTGCTCGATCTTGTCGACATCGGCGGCGATCGCGGCCGAAATGTCGGTGCTCCGGGCGGCGATCTGGTCGATATGGCCGGACAACGAGCGGTCGACGTCCTTGCGGGTCTCGGCAAGCTTGCCGAGATCGTCTTCCAGCGCGCGGGTGAGCATGTCGCGGCCTTCGGCCAGCTTGCCGACATGGCCGGCGATGATACCGTCGATCTCACCGCGGCTTTCGGTCAGCTTCTGCAGGTCGGCCTCCAGGACCCGCGAAAGCTGCCCGCGATCCTCCACCAGCTTTTCCGACTGGCTGGATATGACACCCCTGATGGTGTTCAGGTCCGATTCCAGCGCGCGCTTGAGAATGTCGCGGCCTTCGGCGAGCTTCTCGACCTGGCCGGCGACCAGACCGTCGATGCTCGAGCGGCTGTCGGCCAGCTTGGCGAGATCGGCTTCGAGGGCGCGTTTGAGTACATCGCGGCCTTCGGCCAGCTTCTCGACCTGGCCGGCAACCGGGCCGTCGATGCTGGAGCGGCTTTCGGCCAGCTTGGCAAGATCGTCCTCGAGGGCTCTCGACAGAGTCGAACGATCCTGGACCAGCCTCTCTGCATGGCTGTTGACCAGGCCGCTGACGCTCTCAAGGTCGGCTTCCAGAGCTCGCGCGAACTGCGCGCGGTCATCGACAAGCTTCTGCGCCTGGTCGTTAACTGCACCTCTGATTGTGTTGAGGTCGGTTTCCAAAGCCCGCTTGAGGATATCTCGGCCTTCGGCGAGCTTCTCGACCTGGCCCGAAACCAGCCCGTCAATGCTCGACCGGCTCTCAGCCAGTTTAGCCAGATCGTCTTCCAACGCCTTGGACAGCGTCGACCGGTCCTGCACCAACTTTTCGCCATGGCTGTTGACGAGGCTGTTGACGCTTTCGAGATCGGCTTCGAGCGCCCGAGCGAACTGGGCGCGATCGTCGACCAGTCTCTGCGACTGGTCGGCAACGGTGTTCTTGATCGTGTGGAGGTCGGCTTCCAGGGCGCGCTTGAGGATGTCGCGACCTTCCGACAGCTTCTCGACCTGACCGGCGACCAGACCGTCGATGCTGGAACGGCTGTCGGCCAGCTTGGCGAGGTCGTCCTCTAGGGCCTTCGACAGGGTCGAACGATCCTGAACCAGCCTGTTCATGTGGTCGGCGATGACGCTGTTCACATTCTGCAGGTCGGCTTCCAGGACCCGCGAAAGCTGTCCGCGGTCCTCCGCCAGCCTTTCCGATTGGCTCGATATGACGCCCTTGATGGTGTTGAGGTCCGATTCCAGGGCGCGCTTGAGAATGTCGCGGCCCTCGGCCAGCTTCTCGACCTGACCGGCGACGAGGCCGTCGATGCTCGAGCGGCTTTCGGCCAGCTTGGCAAGGTCGGCTTCGAGCGTCTGCGACAGCAGGCTGCGGTCGTTGGCAAGCTTGACCGAATGATCGTCAAGCAGGCTCCTGATGCCCGAGAGGTCGTTCTCGAGCGAACGGCCGAGGTGGCCGCGGTCTTCCACCAGCTTTGTCGAATGCGCCTCGATCAGGCTCTTGATGCCGGCAATATCGTTTTCCAGGGCCTTGGCGAGCACCGCACGGCCCTCGGCGATCTTCTCGACCTGGCCGGCGACCAGACCGTCAATGCTGGCGCGGCTGTCGGACAGTTTGCCGAGGTCTGCTTCCAGGGCGCGCGACAGGATGTTGCGGCCTTCGGCGAGTTTTCCAACGTGGCCGGCGACCATTTCGTCAATGATGGTACGGGCTTGTACAAGTTTCCCGGAGTCTTCGTTGAGAGCCAGAGAGAGCCGGTTGCGGCCTTCTTCCAGCCTTTCGAGATGGCTGCCGAGCGACGCGTCGATGGCAGCACGCGATTCGTTGACCTTGCGCAGATCCTCTTCGAGGGCGCGCGCGATCAGGGTGCGGCCTTCGGCCAGCTTCTGCACCTGGTTGGTCACCGCGGCATCGATGCCGGCGCGACCCTCGGCGAATTTCGCCAGGTCCGCCTGCATGGCGTCGGCCATGCGTTCGCGGCTTTCGGACAGCTTGCGGCTGTGGTTTTCGACGGCTTCCTCGATGCCGACACGGGCGTCGGCAAGCCGCTGGATGTCACTGTCGAAGGAACGCGAGACGACATGACGCGCCGCTTCCATGCGCCCGGCAAAGTCGCTGGCGCGGGCTTCGAGCATGCTCGACGTCGAGGTGACGATGTCGGCCATGTCGGCGCCGATCTGGGTCTTGCCCTGATCGATCATCGCCGACAGCGTATCCTTGCTCTCGGCGAAGGTATGGGCGATTTCGCGGGCGCGTTCGACCAGCGTCTCGTTGATCTGGCGGGCACGGGCCTCGAGCGCGGCGTTGAGCTTCTGGGTGCCGGTGTCCAGCGCCTCGGCGCGGGTCTGGAACTCGCTGATCAGTGCCTGGCCGCGTTCGGCCAGCGTGCGCTCGATGCCGTTGAGGCTGGCTTCGAATTCCGAATTGAGCGTGCGCGCGGCGCCGCCAAGCAGCGACACCATGCCGGTGGTGCGATCGTCGAGCAGATCGGTCAGCGACCGGGTCAGGCCGTCCGTCGTGTCCGTCAGCTTGGCAATGCGCGTGTCGAGCAGGCTGGCGAAGGCCTCGCCAGAGGTCGACAGCCTGTCGGTGATGTTGTCGAGCCGCCCTTCCACGGAATCGAAGATCGACATCGAGCTTTCGTTGATGCGGTCGATCAGCGTGTCACCGGAATTGGTGATCGTCATCGACAGCTTGGTCGATGCGTTGAGGATCGAGTCGCGGATGATGTCGCTGGCAGCGCCGATTTCGTCCCTGAGCGTCTCATGCGCACCCGAAATCGAGGCGCGGACGCGCTCCGCATGGGTGACGACCGCCTCGCGCTCGCTGCCGAGCCCGTCGACGAGCGAACGGATGCGGGTTTCGTTTTCCGAATAGGAGCGCTCGATCTGGTTGACTTCGCTGTGGACCAGCGTTTCCAGTTCCACGGCGCGGGCAAGCGTGCGTTCGATGCCTTCGCCCATGGCCGCCACCTCGCGGCGAACGGCACTGGCCGATCATCATGACGCGGTCCTGCGCCATGTTTTCCGGCTCGGTCAGGCGGAAGGCCACCTCAGTCATCGACTGTGCGGCAATGCGCATGTCCTGGGCGCGGCGAATCATCGCCGCGAAGGCCCAGAACAGGATGATCGGCACGATCGCCGCGATGGCGAGGCCAATCAGTTCGGGACGGGCCAGGAACTGGTCGAGTGTGCGGATCCGCCAGATGCTCGGTCCGAACAGCAGGTTGGCCAGCCCGCCGGCGCCCGCGATCCAGGCGAGCGAGACAAAGGCAATGATCCAATAGACGGTGTTGGAGGCACGCCTGTTCAGGCTGTGCAGGAGAGTCTTGTAGTCCTTCTGACGATCGTCATTGGCCGGCGCAAAGCCCGTGGGCTGCGGGCCATTGCCATTGCGTGTCTCGACGGGGCGCAGTTCGGCGGGCTTGGCCTTTGGCGCAGCCTGATTGGCAATGGGGGCCTGATTGGCGGCGGGGGCCGGCTTCTGGCTGCGTCCCTCGCGGGCCAGTTCGTCGGCGGCTTGAGATATCTGCGCTTCCAGATCTTCCATCGAAGCCGCGATATCGAGATCGCCGCTGCCGACATCGCTGCTGAGGTCGAGATCGAGCGCTTTTTCCAGTTCCCTGGCCACGTCGCTGTCGAGATTTCTCGTCGTCGTCGTTGGTTTCTTTGCCATGCCTTCGCTACCCTGTACTAGCTGCCGCGGGCTTATAATTGTCTTTGTCGTACCCCGCGCAGGAGGCTGAAAATGGACCCCTCGTATCGTAATGACACAGGGGGGTAAAGAAAACATGCATTCCGCGAGATACGTAAAACTTTAAATATAAGGTTAACGGAAGCGTGATTTGGGCGCCGCTTTCGCAACATTTTTCCCGGCCATTCATTAACCCGTTGTCCATTGGATTCGCCTAGTTTTCCAGGCGACCGAAGAAACGGAGTTCGAGTTCATGCGTGGCGAAAGCGGCATTGCCTTCTCAATGCCCGGGGGCGACGTATCGGGAACCAGGCAGTCCCGACCGGTCGATTTGGCACACCTTGCCCGGCAAACGATGGGCGACCGCGCCCTTGAGCAGGAAGTGCTGGCGCTGTTTGTACAGCAGGCGCTGTCCGTGCGCGACAAAATAGTCGATGCCGACATCAAGGACAGGCTTTTGCTGGCGCATGGATTGAAAGGGTCGGCTCGCGGCGTCGGCGCCTTCGCCATCGCCGATTGTGCCACCGAGATCGAGCGGCGGCCGGAAGACAACCAGACACTCAAACGGCTTGGCAAGCTGATCGACGAAGTGCGCGATTTCATCGCCGCCATCAATCGCTGATCCTGGTTTGTGGAAAAACGTCAAGGAGCGGCGCTTTCGCGCGGCAGTTGACTTGTCTGCCGGAGTGATTATCTCGGCGGTAACTCCCTTCAGGTGACAAATGACCAAGCTGACCTTCATCGCCCATGACGGCACACATTTTGACATGGATGCCGAAAACGGCTCGACGGTCATGGAAAACGCCATCCGCAACGCCGTGCCCGGGATCGAGGCGGAGTGCGGCGGTGCTTGCGCCTGCGCGACTTGCCACGTCTATGTCGATGAGGCGTGGACGGCGGAAGTCGGTGAACCGGAAGCGATGGAAGAGGACATGCTGGACTTCGCCTATGACGTCCAGCCGAATTCGCGGCTGTCCTGCCAGATCAAGGTGCGCGACGCGCTCGATGGCCTGGTGGTGCGGGTGCCGGAGCGCCAGGGCTAAAGGCGCCTTCGGCCCACGTTCCAATTTCTTTGGCACTTGCTGCTTGGCAGCAGGCCACGGCTCATGCAGTCTCGCCCCATTCCCAAGGGGACACATCGCATGACCGAAACAATCAAGACGGACGTTCTCATTGTCGGGGCAGGGCCTGTCGGCCTGTTCGCCGTGTTCGAGCTTGGCCTGTTCGACATGAAGTGCCACCTGATCGATATTCTCGACCGGCCAGGCGGCCAATGCGCGGAACTCTATCCGGAAAAGCCGATCTACGACATCCCCGGCTGGCCTTCGATCTCGGCGCAAGGGCTGGTCGACAAGCTGCTCGAGCAGATCCATCCGTTCAAACCCGACTTCACCTACAATCGCATGGTCTCCAGCCTCGAAAAGCTGGAGGATGGCAGCTTTCGCGTCACCACCGACGAGAACGAGGTGTTCGAGGCCAAGGTGGTGGTCATCGCCGCCGGCGGCGGCTCGTTCCGGCCGAAGCGGCCGCCGATCCCGGGCATCGAGCCCTATGAAGGCAAGAGCGTCTTCTATTCGGTGCGCCGGATGGAGGATTTTCGCGGCCACGATCTCGTCATTGTCGGCGGCGGAGACTCGGCGCTCGACTGGACGCTGAACCTGCAGCCGGTGGCAAAGAGCGTGACGCTGGTCCATCGGCGCCCCGAATTTCGCGCCGCGCCCGACAGCGTCAACAAGATGTATGCCATGCACGAGATGAAGGAACTGGAATTCAGGGTCGGCCAGGTGACCGGGCTGACCGGCGCCGACGGCCAGTTGTCGTCGGCCACCATCAAGGGCGGTCCGGACGGCGATATCGAAGTGCCATGCACGCGTATGCTGCCGTTCTTTGGTCTGACCATGAAGCTCGGGCCGATCGCGGAATGGGGGCTCAATCTCCATGAAAACCTGATCCCGGTCGACACCGAGAAGTTCCAGACGTCGGTGCCCGGCATTTTCGCGGTCGGCGACATCAACTGGTATCCGGGCAAGCTGAAGCTGATCCTGTCGGGCTTCCATGAAGTGGCGCTGATGGCGCAGGCCGCCAAGCGCATCATCAGCCCCGGCGAACGGATTGTGTTCCAGTACACGACATCATCAACTAGCCTGCAGAAGAAGCTCGGCGTCTCCGGCTAGAGCTTTTTCTGATGCAATTCCCAAGGGAAAGCGCCATGCGCTTTTCCCAGAAAACCGTTTTGCACTTTTCCTGGAATTGCTGCTTACTCCGCCAGGATCGGCGCCGGATTGTCGACATGACCGCGAAGCTCTTTCTCGGGCATCAGCGTCAGAGTGATGAGCCCCAGGACCAAAGTGGCGGCCGCAACGAGAAAGATCATCATGAAGGGTTGGACGGATACGGCATGTCCAGCCATCTGCACGCCTTCGCCGGCCAGTGGCAACCCAAAGCCCAGAGCGACGGCGCCAAGAATCGCGACCCCCAACGCACTGCCCAGCGAACGCAGGAAGGTCAGCACGCCCGTTGCTACGCCAAGGTGCATGCGATCGACGGCGTTCTGCACGGAGACGGTGGTTACGGGAAATGTCGTCCCGGTTCCCAATCCGATGCAGATGGTCAGCACTTCGACGACAAGCAGCGATGCATGGCCGGCGACAATGGCCAAGAGGCCCATGCACAGCGAGGCGAAGATGACGCCGGTCATCGCGATGCGCTTGTAATGGGTGAAGCGCGGTATCAGGCGGCCGCTGGAAGCGGCGCCGCCCACGGTTCCAAGCAGAAGGCCAAGCATCGCAATGCCCGACTGGCTCGCCGTCAGGCCAAGTATCGACTGCAGATACACAGGCAAGTAGACGGCAAGGCCGACGCTGGAGGCCTGGAACAGGAACATCGACAGAGTGCCGGCCAGGACGATCGGATTGCCCAGCACCTCGAGCGAGATGAGCGGTTCGGCGGCTCGCATCAAGCGCAGGGCAAAGGCGCCCCAGAAAACGGCGGAGCAGGCCAGGACGCCAATGACTTCCCGCGATAACCAGGGGTAGGCGCTGCCGCCCCAGTTCAGCGCCAGCAGCAGCAGGGCCGTTGCCACGATGAGAAGCAACGCGCCAAGACCATCGATGCTGTGATTCTTGGCGGCGATCGGCAGCTTCTTGAGCGGCTTGTTGATGATCGCCATCGCAAGGAAGCCCAGCGGGATATTGATCCAGAAGATGAGCGACCAGTGCAGATGTTGGGCGAAGGTGCCGCCCAGCAGCGGCCCGGCGACGCTGGCGACGGCCCACGTACCGGAGAACCACGCCGCATAGCGCGCTCGCTCTCGCGGCGGCACAAGGTCTCCGACCACCGTCTGCGTCAGGGCAAAAAGGCCGCCGCCACCGGCGCCCTGGATGGCGCGTCCCAGGACAAGGACGAACATGTTGGGAGCCATTGCGCTGACCAGCGATCCGGCGAGAAAGATAAGGATTGCCGCATAGACGGTCGGCCGACGGCCATAGACATCGGAAATCTTGCCGTAGAGCGGCGCCACGGCGGTTGCCGTCAGGAGGTAGCCGGTGACGATCCATGGCAGGTATTCGGCATGGCCGAGCGAGCGCCCGATGGTCGGCATGGCCGGCGCGACGATGGTCTGGTCAAGTGCGGCCAGCAGCATCGACAGCAGAACGCCGCCGATGATGGCGTTCTTCTCGCTCTCGGTCAGTGGTGTGGCGGCAGCCGCCATTGTCTGCTTGTCGGCAGCCTGGTCCATAGTCGTTGTCCATGTGCTTTGCGCGCTATCCGGGTCACCGTTGGGCTTGCCTGGTGTGTCCGCCGCGTGATCGGTCGTGGTGCTCGTGCCTCGAAGGTTGTGCCCTGCCAACCCCGTGATATGTCGTTCCGTATAAGCCGATTTCGACCTCTGCTCGAAAATTTTTCGAAGCTGGCACTACGCTTCGGCGTGGTTGGCCTGCGTTGGCGCCATCAGCTTCGCCGCCGAAATTCAGGCCGGTGGCGGCAACTGGCCATTCTCGATGCGCTGGATGCGATAACGCATGAGCCGCAGGATGCGGCTTTCGAAATTGACGCTTTCGACGCGATCGAACTGCACCTGGGCGCGGTCGTGCCTGGCGAGGATGGCGGCGGTGATCTCGGCCGCCTTGGCCTTGGCCGCACCGCAATCCTTCTGCGGATAGGTCGCCTTCAGCGCGTCTTCCAACCGGCGGCCATAGTTCTTGGCGATCTCGACATGGCGTTCTTCGTGACGCTTGATGTCGGCAGCCAGCGTATCCCAAAACAGCTTCACATCGGGGTCTGCCTTGCGCGGGCGGCGCCATTCCGGAAGGATCACCTTGACCTTGACGGTCACGGCGGCGTCGGCGATCCGGCAAGAGCCAGCCTGCCTTGCGTAGCTGATACGGGTGGTGAAGGCCATCTGGGTGGCGCCGGGGTGGCGCGAGCCCGTGCTTTTGACCTGCGGTCCATGTTTGGAGAGCTGCTTCTCAATGTCTTCGAGCGTGCTGCCGCCAATGGAAAAATAGCTGTATGTTTTCACCAGATTGGCCGCGCCCGCCGGGACGGCGGTCACGGCAAGCAGCAGCGCGCAAAGCAGGGATCGTTTCATCGTATTGCCTCTTCCACCACCTTGCTTTACGGCCGTTGCCGACGCAACGGAATTGATCCTTTGCGGATCACACATCGTTGATGAGCCCATGGTAGACGAGCAATGACGGCGAGGCGATGGCAGCTGGCGCATGGACGCCATGTCGACCTTGGCGGCAAGGCCGTGGTCGTCGGCATCCTCAACGTCACCCCCGACAGTTTTTCCGACGGCGGCCTGTTTGATGCGCCCGAAGCGGCACTGACCCAGGCGCGTCGCATGGTCGGGGAAGGGGCAGGGATTATCGACGTCGGTGGCGAATCGACCCGGCCGGGTGCTGCCGCCATATCGGCCAGCGAGGAACAGGCGCGTATCCTGCCGGTGATCGAGGCGCTGGCGAGCGCCAATGAGGCACTGATCTCGGTCGACACCTATCGTACCGAGACAGCGCGGCTCGCGGTGGCCGCCGGCGCGCATATCGTCAACGATGTCTGGGGCCTGCAGCGCGAGCCCGACATTGCGCGGATCGCCGCCGAAACCGGCGCCGGGCTCATCATCATGCATACCGGGCGGGACCGTGAGAAACTGGCAGACGTGATCGCCGACCAGTTTGTGTTCCTGGAAAAATCGCTGGAGATCGCCCGTCGCAACGGCGTTGCGGACGATCGCATCGTGCTCGATCCCGGCTTCGGCTTCGCCAAGGAGACGGCGCAGGAAAATCTCGACCTGATGGCGCGGTTTTCCGAGCTCCATGCGCTTGGCTTTCCGCTGATGGCCGGCACCTCGCGAAAACGCTTCATCGGCGCCGTCACCGGCCGCGATGCGGCTGACCGCGCTGCCGGGACGGCGGCGACCAGCGTCATTCTCAGGCTCAAGGGGGCGCATCTGTTTCGCGTCCACGATGTCGCAATCAACGTGGACGCGCTTGCCGTGGCGGATGCTATGCTGGCTCTTGAAAACGCCGCATCGGCCCGAAAATCGGAATCGATTTTCGGAAAGAACGATGCGTAGATTTAAAAGTGTAGAGCGTACTTTGTGCGTCCAAGTGGACGCACGTCGCTCTAGATCGGGACGCTGAGCCATGTATGTCATCCGCTTGAAGAACTGTGCCTTCTTTGCTCGACATGGCGTACTCGACGAGGAGGAGGCGCTCGGCCAGCGTTTCTATGTCGACGCGGTGCTGTCGGTCGAACCCGGCCGCGCGCTTGTCGACGACGCCATCGGGGAGACCGTCAACTACGGCATTGCCTTCACGGTGATCGAGAAGATCATCACCGGCGAGCGGCGCTTCCTGATCGAGGCCCTGGCAATGGAAGTGGCAAAGGCGCTGACGGAGCGATTTCCCCAGATCAGGAGGGCCGAAATCACCGTGCGCAAGCCGAACGCGCCGGTGCCCGGCGTGCTCGATTATGTCGAGGTGACCGTTGTCTGGCCCGAATAACACCGTCTACCTCAGCCTCGGCGGCAATCTGGGCGATCCGGCTGCCTCGATGGCGGCGGCGCTGCGCATTCTCGACGCCGATGCGGATACGCGTGTCACCGCCGTCTCCTCGCTCTACCGTACGCCGCCCTGGGGCAAGCTCGACCAGCCGGATTTCCTCAACGCCGCCGCCGAACTGTCGACGGGGCTCTCGCCACGGGCGCTGCTCGACCTCTGCCTCGACGCCGAGCGCAAGTTGAAGCGGGTGCGCGAGGAGCGCTGGGGGCCGCGGCTGATCGATATCGACATACTGGTGTTCGGCGAGCGCGTCATCCACGAGACGGGGCTGGAAGTGCCGCATCCGCGCATGCTGGAGCGCGCTTTCGTGCTGGCGCCGCTGGCCGAGATCGCGCCGGATCTTGCCGTCGGCGGGCGAAGCGTGTCGGAGCGATTGGCTGCGGTAGAGACATCAGGCATCGAACGTCTGACGTCCGGTCGGGATTGGTGGCTGACCTGAGCTCTTCGCTGCGGCCGTCGTAGCGATCAGCCGGAGAAGCCGCCTTCATCGAGAAAAGCCTGCTCCTGCGGTGTCGTCTCACGGCCGAGCATCTTGTTGCGGTGCGGAAAGCGGCCGAAGCGCTGTATGATGTCGCGATGCTCCAGCGCGTATTTCAGGTTGAACTCGGCCTTGGCGGTGTGCAGTTCGACCGAAATGTCCTGATCGGAAAGGTCTTCCGCGTGTTCAAACGGCAAATACAGGAACACGCGGACTTCCGGTTCCAGCGCCAGATCATGCCCGGCCTTGACCGCCTTTTGAGCGAAATGCTTCGCCAGCGGGTCGGTCGCGTACATATGGCCGGTGCCGCGAAAGCAATTGCGCGGAAACTGGTCGAGCAGGATCATCAGCGCCAGCGAGCCTTCGGCATGGCCTGACCAGTCGTCGCATTCGCGCCGCGCGGCGGCATAGTGCAGGTCGAGAAAGCGGTCGCGGAAATCGGCGTCGAAAGCCTCGTTCTTTTCGAACCATGCATCCTCGCCGGCGTCACGCCAGAATTTAGTGACCGACAGGGCCCGGCTGTCCAATTCCATGCAGGATTCCTTAGTTCAATCGGCCGTTTCGGATTTGTGCAGAACGCCGGCAGTCTCCTCGTTGAGGGCCTGACCGGGGCGGCGCGGCGTTGAGAGCGGTGTCGGAATCGGCGTGCCGATATTGCCCCGCAAGAAGCGTTGGCCGGCGCGGATGCCTTCGGCGAGCTGGGTTTCAAAGCGGTCGTTGTCGCGGCGCCTGACGTCTTCGATCGTTTCAGCTACGTCTTCAGGGTCAACGCCAAGCGATTCCAGCGCCGAGCCGCCGAAAACCAGCGCCGATTCGAAGGTCTCGCGCAGCTGATAGTCGACGCCGGCGCGGATGAGCTGCAGCGCCGTGCCGCGATCGAAGGCGCGCGCCAGCACGGTCAGCAAGGGAAATTCAGCCTTGACGAGTTCGGCGATGCGAACGGCGGCATCAGCCTTGTCGACGCAGATCAGCACGGCGCGCGCCTGACCAGCGCCGGCGGCGCGCAGGATGTCGAGTCGTGTGCCATCGCCATAATAGACCTTGAAGCCGAAATCGGCGGCCGCCTGGATCATCTCGACATCATTGTCGATGATCGAAACGTCGATGCCGCGCAGCAGCAGTGGCTGGCTGGCGATCTGGCCGAAGCGGCCGAAGCCGATGACCAGCACGCTGCCGGTCAGGCCGTCGGCGACATCGACGCCGTCGAGCGACTGCTCGTCGCGCGGGGTGATATAGCGCAAGGCGATAATCGCCAGCGGCGTCAGCACCATGGAGATGATGACGATCGCCGTGAGCGTCGCGTTGGCGTTGCTGTCGATGATGCCGACAGCAGCGGCGGCGGAGTAAAGGACGAAGGCGAATTCGCCGCCTTGCGCCATGAAGACCGCGCGTTCCAGTGCTTCGCGATGGCCTGTTTTGAGGATGCGGGCGACGATGTAGATGCCAAACGCCTTCATCACCATGTAGGCGACGACATAGATGGCAATCAGCTTCCAGTTCGCGGCCACCACATGCAGGTCGAGCGACATGCCGACTGCCAGGAAGAACAGGCCAAGCAGGATGCCGCGAAACGGCTCGATGTCTGCTTCGAGCTGATGGCGGAAAGTGGATTCGGACAGAAGAACGCCGGCCAGGAAGGCGCCCATCGCCATCGACAGGCCGCTGAGCTGCATGGCGAGCGCCGAGCCGAGCACGACCAGAAGGGCCGCGGCCGTCATCACCTCACGGGCACGGGCATCCGCCAGGATGCGGAAGAAGGGGTTGAGCAGATAGCGGCCGGCCAGCACCAGTCCGACGATCGCGGCAAGGCCGATGCCGACCTCGGTCAGCCTTTCCGACAGGCTGGTGTCGGCGCCGCCTGGCGCCAGGAACGCGATCAGAGCCAGCAGCGGCACGATGGCCGGGTCCTCCAGCAGCAGGATGGAGACGATGCGCTGGCCTTTCGGCGAGGCGATTTCGCCGCGTTCCTCGAGAAGCTGCATGACGATCGCCGTCGAAGTCAGCACGAAACCAGCGCCGGCGACGAAGGATTGCGAGATCGGAAAACCGCCGGCCATTCCGACACCGGTCAACAAGACCGCGCAGACGCCTACTTGCAGCGCACCAAGCCCGAAGATTTCGCGGCGCAGGCCCCAGAGCCGCGACGGCTGCATTTCCAGTCCGATGATGAACAGGAACATGACGACGCCGAGTTCGGCGACATGGAGGATGGCCCCCGATTCGGAAAAAACGCCGATGCCGAACGGGCCGATCACCACGCCGGCGGCGAGATAGCCGAGGATCGAGCCGAGTCCCATGCGTTTGAAGATCGGAACGGCGACGACGCCCGCGGCAAGCAGCGCCACCACCTGAATGAGATCGCTGCCCGATGTTTCTACCGCCATTCCCACCGTTCCGTTCGTTCGAGGACCGCGGCCTGTGCGGTCAAAACCATGGCGGTGCGCGGATCTGGGGATGCGCTGGGACGCCGTAGCAGTTTGATTTTGCGCATGATCCGATCCGAAAATCGATTCCGATTTTCAGGTCGCGCGCCTGGCCGGAAGGATAGGGGCTTCGCCACGGATCGAACAGCCTGAATCCAGCCCGGACAATATTGCAAGCGCGTTACACAAGTTTACGCCATGCGCGCGTTGCTTGTTGCCACAATCGAAGGCTAAGGACGCTCGGCTTCGGCCATTGGAGGGTGAGCGACGATCAAGTCGCGCCCCTTTGAGGAGATGACTGACATGAAGAAGTTTTTGCTTGTTGCCGTCGGCCTGGCGGTGCTCGCCGGTTCGGCCTGTTCGAAGGCGCCTGAATGCACGGCCGAGATCGCGACCAAGAAGGCGCAGGACATGGCTGCCGCGCTGCAGGAAGCGATCACCAAGGATCCGTCCAAGGCGGCTGACCTGACCGCCAAGGTCCAGGCGGTGACAACCAAGTACCAGGGCGCCACGACCCTTGCCGACGCCTGTAAGGCGTATGACGAGGTGACGGCCGCCATCAAGGGCTAAGCGCCTGATTCGACTGGTTCAAGGGGGCGGTGGCGATGGGCTGCCGCCTCTTTGTTTTTGGGGGATGTGTCAGGGATAGGGTGCGATTACGCGCTCAGTTCGGCGCGATGGAGCCGACCTCGACGGCATCGACACGCTTCAGGCTCATGCCGATGACCGGTACCAGCTGGTCCTGGACACGCACGGCAACCGTCACGGTCATCGAATTGTCGTCGGGAATGCGGGCCTGCATGACGCCGCGCAACTGGTTGCGGTTGATGGTGAAGACCACCTTGCGGGCATCGACAACGTTGCCGCCGATGATATCGAGGCCGGAACCGGCAGCGCCGCCCATGAAGGAACCCTTGTAATCGCGGCCCTTGCGCTCGATCTTGGCCGACATCGGCTGGGTGAACACGCCGACCCGGCAGCCGCCGTCCAGCGTCATGCCCATCTTGCCGTCCGGCGTGGAGCCGGTGAAGCTGCAGTTGAATTTCGTGCCCTTGTACTTGCCGGCGACGATTTCGCCCGGGCCAACCCATTTGCCTTCGGCCGACTGGAAGAACTGCTTGTCCGGCTCTGTGGCAGAAGCCCCCGAGGCGACACCGACGACTGCTGTGATCGCGACGGCCAGGGGCAAGACGCTGGACAGAATTACGCTTTTCATCGACGACACCCGGCAACAAAGATGCTGTTTGGAACCGGTTTGACCATGAAGAAGATTGGTTAATGCTTCGTCACTGCGGGGCCTCGAAACCGCGATCCGTTCACCGTCCCGACGCGTAAAACGCTATTTGCCGGGGCCTGATGTCTCGGTGTCCTTCTTCGTGGCAAACGATGTCAGTGCCGAGAGGAAATCGCCCAGCCCCGGGCGCTTCGCCGCACTGAAGGGCAGGGGGCGCGCCGTTTCCATCGCCGCGATGCCGATGCGCGCCGTCATCATGCCGTTGACGACGCCCTCGCCAAGCTTGGCCGAAAGCCGCGCAGCCAGCCCATGGCCGACGATCTGCTGGACGAAACTGTCGCCGACGGCGATCGAACCGGTGACCGCCAGATGCGCCAGCACGCTGCGCGCCAGGCGGAAGAAACCCAGCGTTCCCGGCCGTCCGCCATAGAGTTCCGAGAGGCGGCGAATGAGGCGTCCGGCCTCGAACACGACATAGGCGACATCGACGAGTGCGCGCGGGCTGACCGCCGTCACCAGTGAGACGCGTTTGGCGGCCTCGTGAATCATCACCTTTGCCCTGGCATCGAGGGGGCCGAGAATTTCCGCTTCGGCCAGGCGCACCAGATTGCCGCCGTCGATGATTTCGCCGCGCAGTTCGGCCAGTGCGCGCCGGCCGGCCGCGGTCTCGGGCTTGGCCGCGACGAAAGCCGAAAGCTCGTCGACCACCGATCGGGCCGCCTTGGGGTCGTCGCGCGCGATGGCATCGAGCGCACGTTTTTGCAGTTTTTCGACTTCGGCGAGGCGGGCGATGGCCAGGAATTCGCGGATCAGGATCACCAGAAGCGCCAGCAGCGCGATAACGGCCATGCCGGCGGCCAGCCAGCCCAGCCATTCGGCGCGGGCGAAGAGATCGCGGATCAGCTGGTCGGTCCACAGGCCGACAGCCAGCGACACCAGCACGCCGATGGCGCCAACGAAGATGCTGCCGAACAGCGAGCGCTTCCTGGGGGCTACCGCCGGCGGCGGTTCGGCGGCAATGATGTCGGGTTCGTCGAAGACGTCGACCTCGGCCGGTATGACCAGCGCGACATCGGTCTTCATCACGCGGGGTTTGCGCGAAGGGTCGGCCTGGCGCGTCTTTGACGCCTCTTGCGTTGGCGCGGCTTCCGGCTCGATGCGGAATGCCGCCGGCTTGCGGGGCGCGATCATGCCAGATGGTCTCCGATCAGGAACTGCAGGGCACGGTCGAGCCTGATATGCGGCAAAGATAACGTGACGCCTTCGGCCGTGCGTTCGAGTTTTGGCGGACGGAACCGGACAAAGCGGATTGCCGGATCCGTGGAGTCCTGCCGGTGGTCGGGACCCGACGTATCGAACACTGCATCAATCTTTTCCGGTAAGTCGCCGGGAAATATGGCCGTTTCCGTCTTTCCATCAAACGTTTCGCCGTTGATCTGCTCGCCGGCGATCGGCGTGCCGATGATGACCGGCAACGTCTCGCGGCCCTGCTTGACCATGCCCTCGCGGGTCGCCCGCACCGCCGCCATGGCGACCACGTCGACATCCGCGCCAGTGAAGTTCGCCCGTGCCACGGCACGGTCGGCCAGTCGCCGCACGATCGCCTGCAACCGGTCATGGCTTTCGTGGTGCAGGTGATCGGCTTTGGTGGCGGCGACCAGGATGCGGTCGATGCGCCGCGAAAAGAGATCGGTGAGGAAGCTGCCCCGGCCAGGGCGGAAACAGCTGAGAATCTCGGTCACGGCGCGCTCGAGGTCAGCCATGGCGCCGGGGCCAGCGTTCAGCGCCTGCATGGCATCGATCAGCACGATCTGGCGGTCCAGACGCGTGATGTGTTCGCGGAAGAAGGGCTTCACGACATGCGTCTTGTAGGCTTCGTAGCGCCTCTCCATCATGGCGTGCAGCGATCCCGGGCGCGGACGCCTGTCGAGGCCGGCCAGCGGCGCGAAGGTCAGCGCGGGCGAACCTTCGAGGTCGCCTGGCATCAGGAAGCGGCCGGGCGGCAGGGTCGAAAGCGCGCGTTCGTCGAGCTTGCAGGCCTTGAGATAGGCGGCGAAGCTTTCGGCCAGGCGGCGTGCGGTCATCTCGTCGGCGTCGGCATTCGGGTCGATCTCGGCTGAAATCGCTCGCCAGGCCCGCGAAAGATCCTCGCGCACCGGCAAAGTGGCCATCTCGATGGCCTCACGCGAAAAATCGGCGAAGGATTTGCCGAGCAGCGGCAGGTCGAGCAGCCATTCGCCGGGATAATCGACGATATCGACCGACAGTTTGCCGGAGGAGAACATGCGGCTCCAGCCGGAGGCTGATTCGTATTCGATGGTCAGCCGCAGTTCTGAAATGGCGCGCGTCGAGATCGGGCCAGACGCGGTCGTTGACCAATGCGGCGATGTGGTCCTCGTACTGGAAGCGCGGCACGGCATCGTCAGGCTGCTCTTCGAGGAAGGCGCGCGCGATGCGCCCGGATTTCTGCGCCTCGAACAGCGGCAGGCGTCCGCCATGGATCAGATTGTGGACCAGCGCGGAGATGAACACCGTCTTGCCGGCGCGCGAAAGACCCGTGACGCCCAATCGCAGCGACGGCGAGAAAAGCCCGGTGGCGCGTCCCGACAGCGTATCGAGGGCAATCCTTGCCTCGTCGGTGAAGGTGGTCAGCGATGATGCCAAAATGTGTTCTCTCGGGCTTCGGTCCGTCCGATATAGGCGTTGGAACCCGGCTTTGAAATGGCGCCAGAAATTGACATCCAAATCGATGCTAGAGATCGGCCGGTGTCAGAAACGCTTCGAGATAGCCCGCTTCCTGGCTTGCTTTCGCCAATTCGTCCAGAAAACGAACGACCGCCAGGCCGGAGGTCGGGAAACCGTGATTGAGCAGTGCACGCGCCGCCTCGTCGCCGTCGCCCGAGACCGCCATGGCAAGATCCTCCGTCATCGGGTTGTGGCCGATGACCAGCAGCGAACCCGGACCGCCATGCTCCCGGATAAGGCGGAGATAGCCGGCCGCGTCTTCGCTGTAGAGCGTGTCGAGAAACAGCACCTTGCCGGTGTCGGTCTGGCCGGCCAGGCCTTCGAGCGTTTCCTTGGCGCGCCTGGCGTTGGAGCACAATGTCAGGTCGGGGACATAGCCGCGTGAGCGCATGGCAGCGCCCATGATCTCGGCGTCGGCGCGGCCGGATGCGTCGAGCGGACGATCGAAATCGCGCATGCCGGGCAGCGCCCAGCCGGCCTTGGCGTGTCGCAACAGATAGAGCCTGCTCACCCAACCTCCAATGACGCCGATGCCGAAGCTGCATCGCGATTAGCCACGAGAAGGGCGTTGCGCACAATGGTCCGTGTTCTTGCGCGCTAGGAATTGCGCATAACACCACGTGGCAACGGGTTGCGGCACTTTCGCCATCGAATCAGCGGCATCTCGCTCAGACACGTGCCGCAGGGGCACTTTAACAATTGCGTGAGTCGGTGGCCGATTGCGCTTGTGCAGGCGTCGGGCGGCGAATATATAGGCGCGAAATTTGGGGCAGTTTGGGTGAGTCGAATGAACGACATCGTTACCGCCGATTACGTACCCTCCGAAGACGAGCCGTTCATGAACGAACGGCAGAAATCCTACTTCCGCCTGAAGCTCGTCACCTGGAAAAATGACATATTGCGCGAAGCGCGCGAAACTCTCGAAATCCTGCAGCAGGAAAACGCCAACCACCCCGACCTCGCCGACCGCGCCTCTTCGGAAACAGACCGCGCCATTGAGCTCAGGGCCCGCGACCGTCAGCGGAAACTCATTTCAAAGATCGATTCGGCGCTCCAGCGCATCGATGAGGGCACTTACGGCTACTGCGAGGAAACCGGCGAGCCGATCGCGCTGAAGCGGCTTGACGCGCGTCCGATCGCCACCTTGTCGATCGAAGCGCAGGAGCGGCACGAGCGCCGCGAAAAAGTCTATCGCGACGACTGACGTACCGATTCTGAGCTGCCTGTCAGGGCAGTTTCAATGAAGTTGCAATAAAAATGGCCGGGTTTTCCGGCCGTTTTTATTGGTGCGTGGCAGGTCCGTTGCAGCAAGCGGAAGCAAACCTCGGCCAGATCGCCGGCAGGGCGGAGTGCCTCAGGCGCCAATCATCTCTTCTGGCTTGAAAGCTCGCCCAGCAGCTTGGTCATTTCATCGTCGAGCGACTGCGGCGCCTTGGCTGCCGGTTTGCCAACCGGGCCGCCGGAGCGGGGTTGGTCGAGCGAAAATTCGAGGTCCTTCATCAACGTTTCGTCGATGCTTTCCTGCCTTGGCGGCGGTGGTGGTGCGTGCCTGATGGCATTGGCGTTGGCGGAGCCATAGGCAGGCAGCGGCGTGACATTGGTCGATTGATAGGCCTGCGTCACCGGTTTTGGTGCGGACGCCGGGGCCGGTGGCGGCGCTGCCGGGCGCGGCCGGGCAGGCGGCGCGGCCGCGGTCACCGGTTGCGGCACCGGTGCAGATCGTGCCGGAGCGGGAACCGGCTGGGGCGGCCGCGGTTTGGCCGCCGGGGCCGCGGTGGCCGGGACAGGTTGCAGGCCGCCATCTCCGGTGAGCGCCGGACGGCGCGGGGCGGCAAGACGGATGTCGCGCTCGACGACGACGTCGGTCGGGCCGCCAATCAGAATCAGATGTTCGATGTCGTCGCGGCGCACCAACACCAGCCGGCGATGGCTGTCGACGGCGGTGGCGTCCATGACGGCGAGCCGCGTCTTGCGGTTCCGGCCACCCGCGACAAACGTGCCGAAGGTCAGGTTGCGCACGAGCCTGATGATGACGAGCACGATGACCAGCAGGATCAGCGCCGCGAAAGTCCACAGGAGTGCCGCCGCATAACCAGGGCCCGCCACGCTATCCAGCCACTGCATTGGTTTCCCCTGATCGGTTTTGGAAAGTGACGCGACACTAGACCGTTGCGACTGGCTACCGCAAGTTGCCTTTCACGCATCGTGAACAGCTTGAAACACGGCCGGCATCATTTTTATCTGACATTTGCCGCCCGGGCCTTTTCCGGACTAGGAGAATGTGATTCAACCGGCTAAAGCGCGTCGCGCTGACGCCGATTCATGCGACGCGCTTCAGGTCCTTGTTTTCATGCATGTCGTTTTCCCAAAACCGAACTCACTTTTGGGCGGCATGCATTAGGGGCGGGTGTCGGAACGTCGGACTTCACGAGCAGGGGGCATATGGCCAAGGAAGCGCGCGGCGATTTCTATCCGGTACCGATCGTCGACCAGAACACGCGACCGGGCGCGGTCACCCGGCTCATCATCTTCATCGTCGTTCTGACGGGCGCCGCGATCATTTTCGGCCTGTTCCGCGAGCGCCTCGGCGACCCGTTCCTGCTCGGCATGCTGGGCGTGCTGGCGATGATCGGCGTCGGCTTCCTGTTCGCGACCGCGATCGGCTTCGTACAGGTGACGCCGCGCTCGACCGGCGATGAACTGTCCAAGGCTTTCGTCGATTCGATGGCACAGGGCCTGCTGGTCACGGACACCAAGGGCCGCGTCGTCTACGCCAACCGGGCCTATGCCGAGATGACCGGAGCCTCCTCGGCCGCCGACCTCAAGACGGTCGAAGGGCTGCTTTCCGATGTTCCCGAGGCCTCGGTGACCATTTACCGGCTGGCATCCGGCCTGCGTGACGGCCAGCCGGGCGACGGCGAGTTTCGGCTGGCGCAGTCGATCCGGCCCGGCGCCGAACCGGGCGCCCGCTGGTACAGGGCGCGTGCCCGCACGTTCAGCGTTCCGGGTCAGCGATTGCCGATGCTGGCCTGGCAACTCTCCGACATTTCGCAGGAACGGGCGGAGCAGGAGCGTTTCTTCCTCGACCTGCAGAAGGCCATCGATCACCTCGACCATGCCCCGGCCGGCTTCTTTTCCGCCGACCAGGACGGTCGGGTCACCTACATCAACGCCACGCTCGCGGAATGGCTCGGTATCGATCTCGCCAGCTTCACGCCCGGCGCCGTAACCCTGCCTGATATCGTTGCCGGCGACGGCATGGCGCTGGTGCGTTCGGTCAAGGCCGATCCCGGCACCACGCGCAACGCGGTCATCGATCTCGACCTGACGACGATGACGGGAGAGGCGCTGCCGGTGCGCTTCATGCATCGCGTTTCGGCCAGCCGCGAAGGTGTCGGCGGCCCGACGCGCACGATCGTGCTCAACCGCACCCAGGGCGAGGATGCTTCGGCCGATCTGCGCGCTTCGGAAGTGCGCTTCACCCGCTTCTTCAATTCGACGCCGATGGCGATCGCGGGTGTCGATGCCAGCGGGCGCATCCTGCGCACCAACGCGCCGTTCCTGTCGCTGTTTTCCTCTGTCGTCGACCGGGACGCCGTGGATCGCCGCGTGCGGCTCGATACGGTGATCCATGAACGCGAGCGGCCGGCCTTTGCCGCCGCATTCGAGAAAGCCCGGCAGCGGCAGGCCGACATCGAGCCGATCGACACCGTGCTGCCCGGTAACGAAGAGCGACACATCCGATTCTACGTCAATGCCGTCGCCGACGGCACCGGCGGCGAGGGTGCCGAGGAATCGGCCATCGTCTACGCCGTCGACACGACCGAGCAGAAAGCGCTCGAAGGGCAGATGGCGCAAAGCCAGAAGATGCAGGCGGTTGGCCAGCTCGCCGGCGGCATCGCCCATGACTTCAACAATGTGCTGACCGCCATCATCATGGCGTCGGACCTGCTGTTGACCAATCACCGGCCGTCGGACCCGTCTTTCCCCGACATCATGAACATCAAGCAGAATGCCAATCGGGCGGCCTCGCTGGTCAGGCAGTTGCTGGCCTTCTCGCGCAAGCAGACGCTGCGGCCGGAAGTGCTGAACCTGACCGACGTGCTCGCCGATCTCAGGATGCTGCTTGCCCGCCTGGTCGGCAACGACATCAAGCTGAAGATCGACCACGGCCGCGACCTGTGGCCGGTCAAGGTCGATATTGGCCAGTTCGAGCAGGTGGTGGTCAATCTGGCGGTCAATGCGCGCGACGCGATGCCCGCCGGCGGCGATCTTACCGTGCGCACCCGCAACGTCACCGCCGAGGAGTGCAAGACCTTCCCCTATCGCGAACTCACCGCGGCCGACTATGTCGTGGTCGAAGCCGAGGACACCGGCAGCGGCATCGCGCCCGATGTGCTGAAGAAGATCTTCGAGCCGTTCTTCACCACCAAGGAGGTCGGCAAGGGCACGGGTCTTGGCCTGTCCATGGTCTACGGCATCATCAAGCAGACCGGCGGTTTCATTTTCTGCGATTCCGAGGTTGGCAAGGGATCGACCTTCCGCATCTTCCTGCCGCGACACATCGCGGAAGCGAAGACGGCAGCCGAACCCGGCGAAGCGCCGAGCGCAGCCCCAGTCAAACCAATCGACAGCACCAAGGACCTGTCCGGGTCAGCCACGGTGCTGCTGGTCGAGGACGAGGATGCGGTGCGCATGGGCGGCATGCGGGCCCTGATTTCGCGCGGCTATACAGTGCACGAGGCATCCTCCGGCGTCGAGGCGCTGGAAGTGTTCGAAGCCCTGGGTGGTAAGGTCGATATCGTCGTTTCCGACGTGGTGATGCCGGAAATGGACGGGCCGACCCTGCTTGGCGAATTGCGCAAGCGTCAGCCCGACATCAAGTTCGTCTTTGTGTCCGGCTATGCCGAGGACGCATTCGCCAGGAACCTGCCGGCCGACGCGCATTTCGGCTTCCTGCCGAAGCCGTTCTCGCTCAAGCAACTGGCAACGATCGTCAAGGACGTGCTTGAGTCCTAAAGCGCTTCGCGTCGAAACGGATTCATGCGCCGCGCTTTAGGTCTTGTTTTTATGCATGTCGTTGTCCCAAAACCGCCGTCACTTTTGGGCGACATGCATTGATTTTGCACCCCCCAATTTCCGGTCTTGCACAACGCCGTGACAGCGCCATGATTGTGGATGAAACGGCAAGCGGGCTTGGGGGAGCAGCGATTGACGCCACACATCGAGGCAGACAAGGGCGACTACGCCGAAACGGTGTTGTTGCCGGGTGATCCCCAGCGTGCCGAATGGATGGCGCAGACATTTCTCGAAGCGCCGCGCTGCGTCAATCGCCGGCGGGGTGCTCTCGGCTTTACCGGCCTCTTTCGCGGCCGGCCCATCAGCATTCAGTCGACGGGTATCGGCGTTTCATCGTTTCTGATCTATGTCCATGAATTGCTTGACTATTATGGCGCTCGAACACTGATCCGCACCGGCACCTGCGGCGGCCTCGGCGCCGAGGTAAAGCTGCGTAGCCTGGTGATCTCGCAAATGGCACGGCCGGAAAACACGGAGAGCGGTCAGGTCTTTGGCCTCTACGGAGCTGATGCCGGCCCGGATCCGGCGCTGCTTGCTTGCGCCTTGGCCAAGGCGGCCGAACTCGGCATCGATCACCACGCCGGCCTGACAGCCTGCACCGACATATTCTATCATCCTGACGCGCGCACTCGCTATGCCGAAGCAAGGGCGCTCGGAGCGCTGGCCGTGGACATGGAAACCAGTGCGCTCTACCGCATCTCGGCGCATTTCGGCGCCAGGGCCTTGTCGCTGCTGACCGTGGTCGACAATCTGGTTACCGGCGAACAGGCCGACTATTCCGAACGCCAGGCGCTTTTCACCGATATGAGCCGGCTGGCGTTCGAAATCGCTAGGGAAGGGCGCTAAAGCGCGTCTCGACGACGCGCTTTAGGTCTTTGTTTTTGTGCATGTCGTTCTCCCAAAACCGGGGTCACTTTTGGGCGACATGCATTAGGCCGCTTCCTGCTTCAACGCCATTCTCTCGTCGATGTCAGGCCGATGGCCGCGCAGATAGAGCGCGCAGGTGGTGCGCAGCATGGACGCGAAATTGGGGATTTCGCCATTGATCTCGATGGCTTCGTCGTAAAGCTTCGAGATGAATTTCGGCGTCGTCAGGTTCTGGCTTTCAGCGATTTCGTCGAGCAAGGCCCAGAACGTCGCCTCGAGCTGGATGCTGGTCGAATGGCCATCGATACGAATCGACCGGTTGATCTGGCGGTAGCCTTCCGGATCCTGTGCGGCAAACACTCTGCACATCATTACCTCCCATTTTTGTTGGTCTTGGGCGTCGACGGAGCCATCGGCGCCTTTTGATCACTGCCTGCGATTGCATTTTCGACCGGACGGTCGACAACGGCAATCGGACTTTCGTCCTTAATGTATGTAGCCGTTTTCCGATCCTATGCGTGGTAATCGGCTGCCACCACCTTATCTCCACCGGCGCGCATAATCACCTTCGAAAGCACGAACGCTGCGGGGTCTGATTTGGCGAAGGCGATCCACACCATGATCCGGGTTCTCGAGGAGGCCCGGTCCATCGATTTCTACACCAGGGCGTTCGGCCTCGAGGTCGCCCAACGGCTGGATTTCGAGACCTTCACGCTGATCTACCTCAGCAATGCCGATACGCCTTTCGAGGTCGAGTTGACCGTCAACAAGGGCCGGCAGGAGCCTTATGCGCTTGGTGACGGCTATGGCCACCTCGCGGTCTCGGTTGCCGATCTCGACAGCGAACACGACCGCCTCGGCGCGCTTGGCCTCAACCCGAAGAAGATCGTCGAGTTCAACCGCGACGGTTCGCTGATCGCCCGCTTTTTCTTCATCGAGGACCCCGACGGCTACAAGATCGAGGTCCTGCAGCGTGGGGGGCGCTTCCAATAGGACACATCAGCCGCACCGACAGGTGCGGTGCCAGCCAACGGCACTCCTAGGGGTGCAAATAGCAAGCAGGGAGGAACAAATGGTCACGATCTATGACGGGAAACCTGGACTTTCACGTCGGGAACTTCTCAAGCGCGGCAGCATCGGCGCGTTGCTCGTCATCTCCGGCAGCGCCGTCATCAGCCCGGAACAGGCCTGGGGGCTGGAAACCTCGGCGTTGAAGCCGGAGACGATGGCGACGCTGATCCAGGTGGCGCGCGATATCTATCCGCACGACCAGGTGCCGGACAAATACTATGCCGTCGCGGTCAAGGGCCATGACGAGACGGCCGCCAAGGACCCTGCTCACAAGGAACTGATCGAGAAGGGCATTGCCGAACTCGACAAGAAGGCCGGCAAGGGTGGTTATCGCGGGCTCGGTTGGGAAGAGCAGCGTGTGGCGCTGCTCACCGAGATAGAGAAGACGCCTTTCTTCCAGGCGGTGCGCGGCGGTCTCGTCGTCAGCCTCTACAACCAGAAAGAGGTGTGGCCGATCTTCGGCTACGAGGGCGAGTCCTACTCCAAGGGCGGCTATATCGCACGCGGTTTCAACGACATCGAGTGACTCTGAACCACTCTGTCCGCAACCGCTTTTTGACTGATCTCATGGGAGGAAACCATGGCAACACAATTTGATCTGAAAAACGACGACGTTGTCGTCATCATCGGTTCGGGCGCCGGCGGCGGCACGCTCGGTAATGAACTCGCCCAGAAGGGCATAGACGTCGTCATCCTCGAGGCGGGCGCCCGCCACGAATATGAGGACTTCATCAACGACGAGTGGGGTTCGTTCGCCCAGCTTGCCTGGACGGACAAGCGCACGACGTCCGGCGACTGGCGCGTGGCCAAGGATTTCCCCAACCTGCCGGCATGGATCGTCAAGTCGGTCGGCGGCTCGACCACGCACTGGGCCGGCGCCTCGCTGCGCTTCCAGGAGCATGAGTTCAAGACGGCGTCGACCTACGGCAAGGTGGAAGGCGCCAACCTGCTCGACTGGCCGATCACGCTGGCCGAGATGGAGCCTTACTACGCCAAGGCGGAAGCCAAGATGGGCGTCACCGGCACCAATGACTGGCCGCGCCTGCCGGGCAACAACAATTTCAAGGTGTTGAAGGCCGGCGCCGATAAGCTCGGCTACAAGGAATGCCATACCGGCAACATGGCCATCAATTCGGTCGAGCGCGACGATCGCAACTCCTGCCAGCAGACCGGCTTCTGTTTCCAGGGCTGCAAATGGGGCGCCAAATGGTCGACGCTCTACACCGAAATCCCGAAGGGCGAGGCGACAGGCCATCTCGAAGTCCGGCCGAACGCCATGGTGATCAAGATCAACCATGATGCCTCGGGCAAGGTGACCGGCGTCGTCTACGCCGACAAGGATGGCAAGCTGCAGGAGCAGAAAGCCCGCATCGTCGCGGTAGCCGGCAATTCGATCGAGAGTCCGCGCCTGCTGCTCAATTCCGAATCGAGCAAATTCCCGCACGGGCTTGCCAATTCGTCGGGGCAAGTGGGCAAGAACTACATGCGCCACACCACCGGCTCGGTCTATGCCATCTTCGACAAGCCTGTGCACATGTATCGCGGCACCACCATGGCCGGCATCATCCGCGACGAGGCGCGCCATGATCCGTCGCGCGGTTTCGTCGGCGGCTACGAGTTCGAGACGCTGTCGCTCGGCCTGCCGTTCATGGCCGCTTTCCTCAATCCCGGCGGCTGGGGACGTTCCTTCACCACGGCGCTCGACCATTACGACCACATGGCCGGCCTGTGGATCGTCGGTGAGGACATGCCGCGCGAGGAGAACCGCATCACCTTGCACAAGGACGAGAAGGACGCGCACGGCATGCCCATCGCCGATGTGCATTTCGACGATCATCCCAACGACACGGCGATGCGCAACCATGCCTACAAGCAGGCCACAGCACTTTATGATGCGGTCGGCGCCACCCGCACCTTCCCGACGCCGCCCTATCCCTCGACCCACAATCTCGGCACCAACCGGATGAGTGAGAAGGCGGAAGACGGCGTCGTCAACAAGCATGGCCAGGCGCACGACATCAAGAACCTGTTCGTGTCCGATGGCAGCCAGTTCACGACAGGTGCCGCCGAAAACCCGACCCTGACCATCGTGTCGCTGGCAATCCGCCAGGCCGACTACATCGCGGCCCAGATGTCGGCGAAAACCATCTGACCTCCCCGACTGCCTGCTGGCGCGGAACCTGACATGGTTCCGCGCCTTTTTTGTCTGTTGGACGTTACGCCCCGACCGGCTGGCCGTCCTTGCGGCGGATGGCGACGACCGATGGCCGCGGCGGCTGGCCGTCCTTGAAATCCGGCCACAGCGACTGGGCCTTATCGAGCGTTTCGGCATCCTCGGACGGGTGCTGGACCGAAAGGAACAGCGTCGTGCCATCCGGGGTGAAGCAAGGGCCGGTCGCTTCCGCGCCATGCGGGCAGGTAAACAGCAACTTTGGCAGGCCGCGCGCCGCGCCTTCCGTGTCGATGCCATAGACGCCGTCCGGCAGGTCGAAATCATTGGCGCCGTCGGTCGCCACCCACAGCCGCCCGGCCGGGTCGAAGGTGATGTTGTCGGGGCAGACGAACCAGCCATTGTCCGACGTATCGGGATGGAAGGTGGCGCCGACTTTCGCGTCCTTGGGATTGCCGCAGAGCACGAACAGGTCCCAGGCATATTTGTCTGATGTGTGATCGGCGTCGGTGCCGCGGCCGCCGGGCGGGATCAGCTCGACGATGTGGCCCCAGAGGTTTTCCGGCCGCGTGTTGGCGGGATTGACCTTGGATTCGTCGCGCTTCTTGTTCTTGGTCATGACGGCGTAGACGCGGCCGGTGACCGGATTGGTCTCGATGTCCTCCGGCCGGTCCATCGGGGTCGCGCCAAGCGCATCCGCAGCAAGGCGCGTCTTCAACAGCACTTCGGCCTGGTCGGCAAAGCCGTTCTCGGCGGTGAGCTTGCCCTGGCCGTGAACCAGCGGCAGCCATGTCATCGAGCCATCGGCGTCGTAACGGGCGACCGAGAGCACGCCATCGTCCAGGAGACCATTACTGGAAGCCGGATTCGCCTTGTCGTAGGCCTTGTTCGAGACGTAGCGGTACATGTATTCGAAATAGTCGTCGTCGCCCATGTAGACGACGATGCGGCCGTCCTTGTTGAGGACGACTGTCGAGGCCTCATGCGACATGCGGCCAAGGGCGGTGCGCTTCACCGGCTTGGATTGCGGATCATAAGGGTCGATCTCGACGACCCAGTCGAAGCGGTTCGGCTCGTTCGGCTCCTTGTCGATGTTGAAGCGGTCATGGAAACGGCCACGGCCATAGATGTCGGAGCCGTCGAAGCCGTAGCGGTCGAGAATGTCCACGGTCGGCGCCTTTTTCGGGTCGCCGCCGAACAGGTCGGAAACGCCTTCCTCGCAGGTCAGCACGGTGCCCCATGGGGTAAAACCGCCGCTGCAATTGTAGCTGGTGCCGAGCACATTTGCGCCGGTCGCGTCAGTGGATGTCTTGAGCAGCGCATGGCCGGCCACCGGTCCGGAAACCGTCATTTCGGTGTTGGCGGTGATGCGGCGGTTCAGCGGGCTGTCCTCGACCGTTTGCCACTTGCCGTCCTTGAACATGATTTCGACGATCGAATGACCCATCGCCGCCAGGCCGAGATCGACCTGTTCCTTGCTCATCGTCTTGCCGGCGTCGTCCTCGGTCATGCCGGGAAACATCACATTGGGCGAGATGTATTCGTTGTTGACGCAAAGCAGGCCGTGGTCCGAGTTCACCGAACCCTTGGGCAGCGGCAGGAAGGCGATGTAATCGCAGTTGTAGCCGAAGCGCTTTTCCTGTTCGGCGGCTGGAACCGTGTTGCCGTCGAAGGCCGGCAGGCCGGCGACAAGCGGATCGCCCCAGCGCGCGACAACAGTTGTTTCATACCCTTCCGCGGCGGCGTGAGTCTTGTCATAGACGCGCTTCAGTTCGGGAAAGCCGAGCGTGGAAGGCGCTGCAGCCGCATGTGTCTCGCCGGCAAACAGCGAGCCGACAAAACTGCCGCCGGCGATCAGGGCGCCGGAAGCAAGGCTGCCTTTCAGGAGGGTCCGGCGCGACACGCGCTCGGCGATGATGTCGCGAATGACAGGGGAGGATGAAGACGGGAAGTCGGCCATGTGTCTGCCTCTCGATGTGGATGGGTGACGGCGCACCGCTGCCCTATCCAGCTTCGGCAACATCCAGATGACATGAGAAGGCGGACACGGCTTGCGGGCGGTACGGGGGCCGGCGCCGTCGCCGAGGAAAGGCTTACTGATTGCTTCCCTTGGTGCAGGTCGAGGCGGTGAAGGCGCCGTCGGGCTGCTTCATGATGATGTCGAAGGAGGGCGGGCTCTGGCCATCCAGCGTTGCCTGGGTCATCGACAGCGCATTGCCGCCGGCGGTGTAGCCGCCAAGCGGCCCCAGCCAGGAGATCACGCCGTTTGCGTCCATCTGGTAATTATAGCCCTGTTGGACGGTGCCGAAGGTGACGGGGCCTGTGTAGACATTTCCCTTGATGGTGATGTCGCCGAGGTTGATGAACATGCCGAGCAGGTAGACTTCGCAGTGATAGGTGCCATCGGGCATCTTGCCGTCACTGAAGTCGGCCCTTGCTGCCCCGGTCGCTGTCGCCAGAAACACTATGCCGATAAAAATGCGTGAAATCAGGGATGCCATGACGTTGCTCGGTTGAGGAGCAAGCTTGCCCTATTTTTGCGCCGCGTCGCAACATTTGTCGTCCTCGACCCGGGCATTCAGGTCAAAATCTAGGCATTTGATGAAATTGGGCGAAAATTAGGCAGATGCCCTGTACGCTGCGCAAATTTGCCTCAACCAATTGTTAACCGGCTTTCCTGCATTTGCCCAAACTAATATTACAACCATCTGATAACATTAGGATATTCTTCTTTTCCTAACGTCGTCCCAGCAGTTGGCATGGGGGTTGCATTGAAGTGTTGCGGTGCAATCAACCAGCTTGGGAGTCTTCGGTATGAGGGGTAGTTTCTCTACAATAACAAAAATGTTTTCGGCAAGCGTGGTCGCCGCCGGCCTGTTGATGTCGGCACCCGCCAAGGCGGCTGAGGACACGATCAAGGTTGGCATTCTGCATTCGCTGTCGGGGACCATGGCGATTTCGGAGACGACGCTGAAGGACGCCATGCTGATGCTTATCGAGCAGCAGAACGCCAAGGGCGGCCTGCTCGGCAAGAAGCTCGAAGCCGTCGTCGTCGATCCGGCTTCCAACTGGCCGCTGTTCGCCGAAAAGGCACGCGAGCTGATTTCGAAGGACAAGGTCGCGGCTGTGTTCGGCTGCTGGACCTCGGTGTCGCGTAAGTCGGTACTGCCGGTGTTCTCCGAACTCGACAACATCCTGTTCTATCCCGTCCAGTATGAGGGCGAGGAAAGCGAGCGCAACGTGTTCTATACCGGTGCGGCTCCGAACCAGCAGGCCATTCCGGCCGTTGATTATCTGATGAGCGCGGATGGTGGCTCGGTGAAGCGCTGGGTGCTTGAAGGCACCGACTACGTCTATCCGCGCACCACCAACAAGATCCTCGAAGCCTATCTGAAGTCCAAGGGCGTCGCGGCCGAAGACATCATGACCAACTACACGCCGTTCGGCTTTTCTGATTGGCAGACCGAAGTTTCGGCGATCAAGAAGTTCGGTTCGGCCGGCAAGAAGACCGCCGTTGTCTCGACCGTCAACGGCGACGCCAACGTGCCGTTCTACAAGGAACTCGGCAACCAGGGCATCAAGGCCGAGGACATCCCGGTCATGGCATTCTCGGTCGGCGAGGAAGAACTTGCCGGTCTCGACACCAAGCCGCTGGTCGGCCATCTCGCCGCCTGGAACTATTTCGAGAGCGTCAGCACGCCTGAGAACAAGAAGTTCATCGCCGACTGGCACAAGTTCATCAAGAACAACAAGCGCACCACCAACGACCCGATGGAAGCCCACTATATCGGCTTCAACATGTGGGTGAAGGCGGTCCAGAAGGCCGGCACCACCGATCCGGACAAGGTCATCGATGCCATGATCGGCGTTTCGGTGCCGAACCTGACCGGCGGCTATTCGACGATGATGCCGAACCATCACATCACCAAGCCGGTTTTGATCGGCGAAATCCAGGCCAATGGCCAGTTCGAAACGGTTTCGAAGACACCGGGTCTGGTCATGGGCGACGAATGGTCCGACTACCTGCCCGACTCCAAGGACCTGATTTCCGATTGGCGCGCGCCGCTCAACTGCGGCAACTTCAACGTCAAAACCGGCAAGTGCGGCGGCAAAGGCACGAACTGATCCTCCCGGGCTGGACCTCCGGGTCCATGCCCACGACCGCGCGCGTCCGGACGGTTTCCTCCACTGTCCGGACGCCCACTCAACCTTCAAGGGTCACCAAGAGCCGATGAAGATTTTCCACGCGATGGGCCTGGCGCTTTTGTTCCTGTTGACGACGCTGTCGTCTTCGGGCGCTGCGGGAGCCGATCTGCGTGCCATCATCGCCAAGTTCGCGACAGTAACCGACTTTTCCGAGACGGGAGCCGTCGTTCAAGAGTTGACAGCCACGGGCGACCCGGCTGTCGAACGCCCGCTTGCTGCATTGGCGGACGGCAATCTTTACTTTCGCACGGCCGACTCGATGGTGTTTGTCGGCGAGGAAGGCGACGAAAACGTCAAGCTTTTCGATCCGCTGAGCGGCGAGGCAGCAGGAGAGGCCTCCGCGGACGACATCACCAAGATCAGCGTCAACAACACGTTGCGCCGCGCCATCCGTGATGCATTGGGCACGTTGACGCTTGGTTCCAAGGATCCGGCTGTGCGCATCGCCGCAGCCGACACCATGTTCAAGACACCCGATGCTGCCAACATCGAGCCGCTCGACGCGGCGATCGCCAGTGAAAGCGTGGCGAGCGTCAAGGCTTTGCTGGAGCAGGCGCGTGCCGCATCCATACTGGTTTCAGACAAGCCCGATGCGGACAAGCTGGCGGCCATTGCGCTGATTGGCGCGCGAGGCGACCGTGACGCGGTTTCGCTTCTCACCTCCGTCGAGGCCAATGCCTCGGGAGAAGTCAAAGAAGCGGCGACGGCCGCGATCGCCAACATCAATTCGACGCTGGCTTTCTGGGATGCCGGCCAGAACATCTGGTACGGCATTTCGCTGGGCTCGGTGCTGCTGCTCGCCGCGATCGGGCTCGCCATCACCTTCGGCGTCATGGGCGTCATCAACATGGCGCATGGCGAGATGGTCATGCTCGGCGCCTACACCACCTTCGTTGTCCAGCAGGTGATCCGCACGTCCTTTCCCGGCCTGTTCGACTGGTCACTGGTGATCGCGCTGCCGCTTGCCTTCCTTGTCTCAGCTCTGGTTGGCCTGATCATCGAGCGCGGCGTCATCCGCTTCCTCTACGGCCGGCCGCTGGAGACACTGCTGGCGACCTGGGGCGTGTCGCTGATCCTGCAGCAGGCGGTACGCTCGATCTTCGGGCCGACCAACCAGGAGGTCGGCAACCCCTCCTGGATGTCAGGGTCTTTCAACGTTGGTCAGCTCGCCATCACCTGGAACCGTTTGTGGATCCTGGTCTTCGCGCTCACCGTCTTCGGCCTGCTGCTCTACGTCATGAAGCGCACGCCCTGGGGCTTGCAGATGCGTGCCGTCACCGCCAACAGGCGCATGGCCGCGTCCATGGGCATCAGGACACCGTGGGTCGACGCGCTGACCTTCGCGCTCGGATCCGGCATTGCCGGTATTGCCGGTGTGGCGCTCAGCCAGATCGACAATGTCTCGCCCAATCTCGGCCGCGGCTACATCATCGACAGCTTCATGGTCGTGGTCTTCGGTGGTGTCGGCAATCTCTGGGGCACGCTGGTCGGCGCCTTCTCGCTCGGCATCGTCAACAAGTTCCTCGAGCCCTACGCCGGGGCCGTGCTCGGCAAGATCGTCGTGCTGGTGCTGATCATCCTGTTCATCCAGAAACGCCCGCGCGGCCTGTTCGCGCTCAAGGGCAGGGCGGTGGAAGCATGATCACGGGACGCTTCTTCGCCGCCGGCGCGGACCGCCGCATCGCCATCACCATCTTCATCCTGCTGGCGGTGGCTATCATCGTGCCGCTGCTCAATCTGGCTGTGTCGCCGACCAGCGCGTTCTACATCCCGTCCTATATCGTGGCGCTGACCGGCAAATATCTCTGCTATGCGCTGCTGGCGCTCGCGCTTGACCTGGTCTGGGGCTATTGCGGCATCCTTTCGCTTGGCCACGGCGCCTTCTTCGCGCTCGGCGGCTATGCGATGGGCATGTATCTGATGCGCCAGATCGGCTCGCGCGGCGTCTATGGTAATCCGATCCTGCCTGATTTCATGGTCTTCCTGAACTACAAGGAACTGCCCTGGTTCTGGTACGGCTTCGACCATTTCTGGTTCGCCGGCCTCATGGTGCTCGCCGTGCCCGGCCTGCTCGCTTTCGTCTTCGGCTGGTTCGCCTTCCGCAGCCGCGTCACCGGCGTCTATCTCTCGATCATCACCCAGGCGATGACCTATGCACTGCTGCTCGCCTTCTTCCGCAACGACATGGGTTTCGGCGGCAATAACGGCCTGACCGATTTCAAGGATATTCTGGGCTTCAACGTGCAGGCCGACGCAACCCGTTCGGCGCTGTTTGCCGCCAGCGCGGTGATGCTGGCGCTCGCCGTGTTCGTCACCTGGGCGATCGTCGGCTCCAAATACGGCAAGCTCTTGATGGCCGTGCGCGACGCCGAGAGCCGCACGCGCTTCCTCGGCTGGCGGGCGGAGAATGTAAAACTGTTTGCCTTCACCGTGTCGGCCGTCATGGCCGGCATTGCCGGTGCGCTTTATGTGCCGCAGGTCGGCATCATCAATCCCGGCGAGTTCGAGCCATCCAACTCGATCGAGGTGGTGATCTGGGCGGCGGTCGGCGGGCGCGGCACCATCGTCGGGCCGATCATCGGCGCGCTGCTGGTCAATGCCGGCAAATCCTGGTTCACCGGCCTGCTGCCGGAGCTCTGGCTGTTCGCGCTCGGCGGCCTGTTCGTCGCCGTCACGCTGCTTTTGCCGAAGGGCATCATAGGCATGTGGGATAGCTGGCGCGGCAATGCCAAGGCGTTGCGCGCAGCCGCCGTTGCTGAAGAAGCCGGCACCGAGGTTGCAGTGGCGACCGCGACATCGAAGCCCGCTCGCTCGCCGGCGAGAAATCCAGGCGAATGGTCCTTGTCCGACCCTGAACCGCAGGCGGCGGAGTAGGCGACCATGAGCAAATCGAACACCATCCTCTATCTCGACGGCGTCTCGGTCTCCTTCGACGGTTTTCGCGCCATCAACAATCTGTCGCTGGTGCTCGACAAGGGGGAGATGCGCGCCATCATCGGCCCCAACGGCGCCGGCAAGACGACGATGATGGACATCGTCACCGGCAAGACGCGGCCCGACGAGGGCGAAGTGTTCTTCGACGGCCAGGTCGATCTCACCAGGCATGACGAGGCCGAGATCGCCATGATGGGAATCGGCCGCAAATTCCAGAAGCCGACGGTCTTCGAAAGCCACACGATCGAAGAAAACCTGATGTTGGCGCTGAAGGGACCGCGTTCGATCTTCCCGGCGCTTTTTCATCGCCGCTCGGCGGCCGAGGCGCGGCAGATCGACGACATTCTCGGCATCATCCGGCTGGGTGACAAGCGCCATGAGCTGGCGGCCAATCTCAGCCACGGCCAGAAACAGTGGCTGGAGATCGGCATGCTGTTGGCACAGGATCCAAAGCTGCTTTTGGTGGACGAGCCGGTGGCCGGCATGACCGATGCCGAGACCGAGGAGACCGCGCGGCTGCTCAAGGATATTGCGCGCGACCATTCGGTCATCGTCGTCGAGCACGACATGCATTTCGTGCGCGAACTTGGCGTCAAGGTGACCTGCCTGCACGAGGGCTCGGTGCTGTCGGAAGGCACACTCGATTTTGTCTCGGCCGACGAGCGCGTCGTCGAAGTCTATCTGGGGAGATGAGCATGGTTTGGCGAGTTCAATTCCATCGCTTCGATCTGTCGTTTCTCCGATTCTGGAAAAGGCACTGAGACATGCTCGAAGTTTCAAACGCCACGCTCCACTACGGCGCCGCCCAGGCGCTGCGCGGCGTTTCGCTGAAGGCGAGCGCCGGCAAGATCACTTGCGTGCTCGGCCGCAACGGCGTCGGCAAGACCAGTTTGATGAGATCGATCGTCGGCCACCACCGGCTGACGAGCGGAAGCGTTGCCTTCGAGGGGAAGGCGCTCGACCGGAGCGCGGCGTATGACCGCGCCCGGTCGGGCATCGCATTCGTACCGCAGGGCCGGGAGATATTTCCCCTGCTCACGGTGCGCGAAAACCTGGAATCGGGTTTTGCCCCGTTAAAGCGTGCCGACCGCAACGTGCCGGCGCATGTCTTCGAACTGTTTCCGGTGCTGAAGCAGATGCTCGGCCGCCGTGGCGGCGATCTTTCCGGCGGTCAGCAGCAGCAACTGGCGATCGGCAGGGCGTTGGTGATGCGGCCGAAGCTGCTGGTGCTGGATGAGCCGACGGAAGGCATTCAGCCATCGATCATCAAGGACATCGGCCGCGCCATCCGTTACCTGCGCGATCAGGCCGGCATTGCAGTGCTGCTGGTCGAACAGTACCTCGACTTCTGCCGCGAACTCGCTGACGAGGTCAACATCATGGACCGGGGCCAGATCGTCCATACCGGCCCGGCGGAAGATTTAGATCGCGCTGATGTGCGGAAGTTCCTTACCGTCTAGAATCGGTTCTGGATTTCGACTGACGATCCAAATTCCCTGGCAAGTCCAATATTTCTTCCATTCAGCGATCTGCATCTCTGGCGCGCCAGAGGCTGCATGCTAGTCTTTTGTTGGCTTTGTGAGTCGGCCGCTTCCGTATCAGTCTGGTTATCGCAGATCGAGGGCGCGGCGAAGGCCGGGCAAGTTCCACGCAAGCAAGGCTTTCTAGCTTCCCTCCTGCGATCTCTGTCGTTCAACGCGTTTGGGCACACAGGCTAAGGGACAGCCATGGAACGTTACGTCGAGGACTACCAGAAGCGGCGGCTTACCGAACGCGTCGACATCATCGCTGCCATCAACATCCTGAGGTCACAGGGCTGCGAATACGATGATCTGATCGAGGAGATCACCAAGGTGTTCTACGTCGACCTCGACACCTTCAATGAAATCGTCATGGCGGCATAGAGCCGCTTTCGCCTAAAGCGCGTCGCGCTGAAAACGGATTCAGGTGCCGCGCTTTAGGTCTTTGATTTAATGCATGTCGTACTCCCAAAACCGAGGTCACTGTTGGGCGACATGCATTGTCCAGCAATCACAGGCTCGGCATTTGACGCGTGCGATCAGCTCGCGCGCCGGAATGGAGAAGCGGTGACGCGGTTGCGGCCGCCGCGCTTGGCGTCGTAGAGCGCCCTGTCGGCGGCGCTGAGCACCTTGTCGAAGCTGATGCCGTCCTTGCTGCCGAACGCGAACCCGGCACTGACCGTGCAGGTTAGGGATCCCGTCTCGGTCTCTATCAGGCGCGTCGCGAAGGCGGTCCGGATGCGCTCCGCTGCTTCCTCGACCGTCTCCGGCAGGGTGCGCTTCAACACCAGTGCGAATTCTTCGCCGCCCATGCGCGCGGCGACATCGGTCTGGCGAAGATTGCCGGCGAGTTCCCCAGCAAACACCTTCAGCACCTCGTCACCCGCCGCGTGGCCGAATTCGTCGTTGATGGCTTTGAAATTGTCGAGGTCGAAGACGACTACGGCGGTAAAGGCGCCAACCGGGACATTGCCATGCAGGTCGAACAGCGCGCGCCGGTTGAGCAGGCCGGTCAGGGGATCGGTGAGGGCATTGCGGCGGTGGTGCCCGGCCAGACGCCCCTGGTTGAGCGCAAGCGACAGGGCGCCAATACCCGTCATGCTGGCGATAACGACGATGAGGCTCAATTCCTCGGCCCAGTTGCTGGGCGCATGGCCGAGAACCAGCTTGCCGTCCCATGCCAGAACCGCCGCGCACAGCATGAAGGAAACGGCGGTGGCCGAGTAGAGCGTGGTGATGCCGACCGTCAGGGCAGGGGCCTCGTCGCGGCCTCTCCAGTATTCGAAGGCCGTCGCGAACAGGAGCAGGGCGGCGAACAGGTTCTCGAACATGAAGCCGAGGCCGTCATAGCCCAGAGCCATTGCAGGCAGCGCTGTCGCCAGCGAAACGCTGCCCAACAGTGCCCGCGGCAGCGGCGAGCCGCCGGTTCTGAACTGGTAGGCAGCACCCAGCATGGTCGAGAAACCGAGCAGCAGGAGGGCCAGGGTGGCGATGCCGAGCAGGCGCCCGGGCACGTCGATATAGGCGTCATAGACAAAGATATCGCCGACCACGAACACCAGGCTGATCGCCCATGTCAGCAGGAATTTTTCCGAGCGCGCTGTCAGCCACATGCCGAACAATGTCAGACCCAGGCAAGCTGCGGAGAAACCGACAGCCAGCAGAAGTGAAGTGTAGTCGAGCGACATGCCCCTCTTTTCCCTGCCGGCGGCGGCTCCAGCTCTGCGGCTTGGCGTCGTCGCATTCATGCAGCAAGGAAGTGTCGATAAGGTTACGATGAAGGCGAAGATGCCGCGAATAGGCGCTTTGCTACGCGCAAAAAGCATAGATGACGCGCTTACAGTATGTAGCCGGATAGCGACGGATTCTCCTCAGCCGGTTACCCGCTTCATCAGTGCCATCGCCCCGAATGGCGCGCGCACCTTGCCCTCGGTGATGAAGTAGACGAACACGTCGCGTGGTTGCACCGGTGCGTCTGTGGCGGGATCGGCGCGCCGCAAATCGCTCGGCTGCTTGCCCTCAGCCCAGGCTTTTACACGCGCCGCCCATTCGTCGAGGCCCTTTGGCGTGTAGCAATCGGGATTGTCGTCCGAACCCGTCTGCAGCCGTGCATAGACGAAGTCACTGGTGACATCGGCGATATCAGGATATTTGGCATGGTCGGCATAGACGATCGCCGCCTTGTATTTGCGGGCAAGTGCTGCGAATTCCGGCACGATGAAACTGTCGTTGCGGACTTCGAGTGCATGGCGCAGCGCGACCCCATCCTGTTTCTCCGGCAGCAGTTTCAAAAAGGCTTCGAAATCGTCAGGGTCGAACTTTTTCGTCGGCGCGAACTGCCACAGGATCGGCCCGAGCTTCTCGCCAAGTGCCGCAACGCCGGAGCCGAGGAAGCGCATAATCGATTCCCCGGCCTCGCCCAACACGCGCCGGTTGGTGACGAAACGGTTGCCTTTCAGCGAATAGACGAAACCGTTCGGCGCCTCACCAGCCCATTTGACGAAGGTCGGCTCCTTGAAGCTGGAATAGTAGGTGCCGTTGACCTCGATGCTCGGCACCTGCCGGCTGGCATATTGCAGTTGCTTGGCCTTCGACAGTTTGTCCGGATAGAAGGACGTGTCCCAGGGCTCGAAGGTCCAGCCGCCCATGCCGGAGCGGATTGTTCCCGATTTGCTCATGGACATTTCCTCCAATGTGTTTTGTCACGAGAGACTTGCGTTGGTAAAATCGATCCGCAACTGACAATTTCGGTCAGGTGGGCGGTGACCAATCCGGGGAAAAGATTGTCGGTGTCCCAGAGGGGTAAAGGTCCTTGCGCGGCCGCATGACGCGAAACTGATTTCCGTCCTCTACGATGTCGTAGAGAGCCTTGATCGGCTGATAGCGTGCGCGGCGATAGTCGTGCAGCATCACGATCGTCTCGGCATGACAAAGCAGCGTCGCCATGAATGCGCATTCCATGCGGCGCCGGCCGTCGATGAAGATGAAATCGAATTTGCGCTTCAGGCTCAGCGGCCAGGTGGAATAGTTGAGCTCCGGATCGCGGTCGCCAAACATCGGACCCCTCAGGTCCAGGCAGATCGGATGGAAACCGCTCCACTGCGGCAGCTGCGGCAGAAGTTGATCGAGGAACGGCTGGCTGTCGTCGATCGAAAAGAGATTGTCGATGCCCAGTCTGTCCCTCAATTCAAGGATCGCCAGCGTCGTGTGGCCCATGCCCCATTCCAGATAGGCGCGCGTGCCAGGCTTCACATACTGCACAAGGATGCGCTGGAATTCGGACAAATAGTCGGTGCCGTAAGCGTGCGACGAGCGGACCACGCCACCCAAGGTTAGTTGGTTTTCCACGGCGCTTCCGGCCTGCATTCACATCGCCTTCGCCATGTCGACGAGCACCCATCCTGGCCGGTAGGGATTGGGCCGGCGACCCGTTTCGCGATAGCCGTAAGCGAGATAGAGCGCGATGTTCCGTTCCATTTTTGCATTGGTGTAGAGCCGTGTCTCCGGCAGGCCCCATTGGCGCGTCTGTTGATCCGCGTGATTGAGCAGCTTTATGCCAAAACCCTTGCCCTGGAAGGCGGGCGACACCGCGACGGAGAAGATCATCGCGTGATCCTCATGCCGCTCCAGTGTCAGCGCTCCGGCAAGTTCTCCGCCGCTCTCCAGCAGCCAGACCTCGCCGCGCGCGATGCGCGGTGCATAGTCCTCGGTCACCGGGATCGGCAGCGCGCCCAACAAAGCAGTGTAAGGCGCATAGGCTGCCGCAGTCAGCGAGACAACGGTTTGCAGATCGCCGGCAACCGCTCTTTGGATGGTCATTCAAAGTCTCCCCAGGCGCCAACCGGTTCGGCCATCACTCCGCCGCTTCGCGCTTGCCTCCGGGGCGGCGCTCGAGCAGCTCCTTGAGGAACTGTCCTGTGTAGCTGCGCTTTTCGCGCACGATGGCTTCCGGCGTGCCCTGGGCGACCAGTTCTCCACCACCGTCACCACCTTCGGGGCCGAGGTCGAGCACCCAGTCGGCGGTCTTGATGACTTCGAGATTGTGCTCGATCACAACCACCGTGTTGCCCTGGTCGACCAGTTCGTGCAGCACTTCCAACAATTTGGCGACATCGTGGAAATGCAGCCCGGTGGTCGGCTCGTCGAGGATGTAGAGCGTCTTGCCGGTCGCCTTGCGCGACAGTTCCTTGGCCAGCTTGATGCGCTGCGCTTCGCCGCCGGACAGTGTCGTCGCCTGCTGGCCGATATGGATGTAGCCGAGGCCGACCTGCTTCAGCGTCTCGAGCTTGTCGCGCACGCCGGGCACGGCGGCGAAGAAGTCGACGCCTTCCTCGACCGTCATGTCGAGCACGTCGGCGATCGACTTGCCCTTGAACTGCACGTCGAGCGTCTCTCTGTTGTAGCGCTTGCCGTGGCAGACGTCGCAGGTGACGTAGACGTCGGGCAGGAAGTGCATCTCGATCTTGATGACGCCGTCTCCCTGGCAGGCTTCGCAGCGGCCGCCCTTGACGTTGAAGGAGAAGCGGCCCGGCTGATAGCCGCGCGCCTTGGCTTCGGGCAGGCCCGCGAACCAGTCGCGGATCGGCGTGAAGGCGCCGGTATAGGTGGCGGGGTTGCTGCGGGGGGTCCGTCCAATCGGCGATTGGTCGATGTCGATGACCTTGTCGAGGAATTCGAGACCCTCGATGCGGTCATGCTCGGCCGGATGCTCGCGCGAACCCATGATGCGGCGCGAGGCCGCCTTGAACAGCGTCTCGATCAGGAAGGTCGACTTGCCGCCGCCCGACACGCCGGTGACGGCGGTGAAGGTGCCGAGCGGGATTTCGGCGGTGACGTTCTTCAGATTGTTGCCGCGCGCGCCGACGATTTTCAGGCGCCGATTCTTTTTCGCCTCACGCCGCACGCCGGGCGTCGCCACTTCGAGCGCGCCCGACAAATATTTGCCGGTGATCGAATTGGGGTTGGCCATCACCTGCTGCGGTGTGCCCTGGGCGATGATCTCGCCGCCATGGATGCCGGCGGCCGGACCCATGTCGACGACATAGTCGGCATGCAGGATGGCATCCTCGTCATGCTCGACGACGATCACCGTGTTGCCGATGTCGCGCAGGTGCTTCAACGTGTCGAGCAGGCGGGCATTGTCGCGCTGGTGCAGGCCGATCGACGGCTCGTCCAGGACATAAAGCACGCCGGTGAGGCCCGAACCGATCTGCGAGGCCAGCCGGATGCGCTGGCTTTCACCGCCCGACAGCGTGCCGGAATTGCGCGACAGGGTCAGGTAGTCGAGACCGACATCGTTGAGGAAGCGCAGGCGCTCGCGGATTTCCTTGAGCACGCGCACCGCAATCTCGTTCTGCTGGTCGTTGAGATGCGGCGGCAGGTCAGTGAACCACTGGTCGGCCTTGCGGATCGAAAGCTCGGTGACTTCGCCGATATGCTTGCCGGCGATTTTCACTGCCAGCGCCTCAGGCTTCAGCCGATAGCCTTTGCAGACCGGGCAAGGTGTCGCCGACATGAAGCGCTCGATCTCCTCGCGCATCCAGGCGGACTCGGTTTCCTTCCAGCGCCGCTCGAGATTGGGGATGACGCCTTCGAAGGTCTTGGTCGTCTTGTAGGAGCGCAGCCCGTCGTCGTACTGGAAGGTGACTTCGCGCTCGCCGGTGCCACGCAGGATCGCGTCCTGAGCCTCGGTGCTCAGATCCTTGAATTTGTCGCCGAGCTTGAAGTTGTATGCCTTGCCCAATGCCTCGAGCGTCTGCACGTAGTAGGGCGAGGTCGACTTCGCCCACGGGCTGACGGCGCCGTCGCGCAGCGACGCGTTTTCGTCGGGCACGACGAGGTTGGGGTCGATGGCGCGCTGGCTGCCGAGACCGTCGCAGGTCGGGCAGGCGCCGAACGGATTGTTGAACGAAAACAGCCGCGGCTCGATCTCCGGAATGGTGAAGCCGGACACCGGACAGGCGAATTTTTCCGAGAACAGGATGCGCTCATGCGTCTCGTTCTTCGACTTGTTGACTGAATCCTCGCCGGTCTGGCTGGAATCGAGCGGCTTGTCGGCGAACTCGGCCACCGCCAGGCCCTCGGCGAGCTTCAGCGCCGTCTCGATGGAGTCGGCAAGACGGGTGGCAAGATCGCCGCGCACGACGATGCGGTCGACGACGACGTCGATGTCATGCTTGTACTTTTTATCGAGCGCCGGAACGTCGGCGATTTCATAGAAGACGCCGTCGACCTTGACGCGCTGGAACCCCTTCTTCTGCAGCTCCAGCAGTTCCTTGCGGTACTCGCCCTTGCGGCCGCGCACGATCGGCGCCAGCAGGAACAGGCGGGTGCCTTCCTCCACCGCCAGCACACGGTCGACCATCTGGCTGACCGTCTGGCTCTCGATCGGCAGGCCGGTGGCCGGCGAATAGGGGATGCCGACACGCGCGAACAGCAGGCGCATGTAGTCGTAAATCTCGGTGACGGTGCCGACCGTCGAGCGCGGGTTCTTCGAGGTGGTCTTCTGCTCGATGGAGATGGCAGGCGACAGGCCGTCGATCTGGTCGACATCCGGCTTCTGCATCATTTCGAGGAATTGCCGGGCGTAAGCCGACAAGCTCTCGACATAGCGGCGCTGGCCTTCGGCGTAGATAGTGTCGAAGGCGAGCGACGATTTGCCGGAGCCCGACAGGCCGGTCATGACGATCAGGCTGTCACGCGGCAGGTCGAGATCGACGTTCTTCAGATTGTGTTCGCGCGCCCCGCGAATGGAAAGGAATTTATGGTCGGCCATCGCCGGTCGCCGCCTCAGATCTGGAATTCGTGGGATTGGCGGGTTTTCCCGACCATCCCCTATGTAGGTATTATTGCCGCCACGTCGAGAGACGCCACAATTCTCGACGAAAGTCGTTTAACCGTCTTTCGCGCGAAGGGGCAAGCGGAAAGAACAAAGGCCGAACACGCTCCTGACAAAGCTGTGCAAAAACTGACCTGGACGTAACCTCCCGGCGATCACAATTTTCGGTAACCGGCTATTGATGGTTGACGTGGCCGGCTCACAGGAGCAGTCTCCAAAAGTCAAGTGAAGCCGGCCGTCCTTCGATGGCCTCGCCGCCCCAAGGCGGCCTGCGAGACGCCGCAGGCACTAGCGATCTGTGCTTCACGACGACAATGTCGCAACGGACACAGGAGCGGAGCATGACGCCACCGGATAGTCCCCAAGGGCTCCACATCTCGTTGGAGCCGCGGCAGGCATAAGTGCCAGGGTTTAGCGTTTGCGCCACCCGACAAACCGTGACTTGCCGTATCCCTCAACAATTAGAGACTGCTAGTCGGATCGTCGGCTGACGCCGCGTAGCATCCGAAATCAAACGCCGGCAGTACACTCCCGGCAAAATATGGATTTAAGATCCAGAAAAGCCCCGTCCGTTTGCCCAAGGGCACGGCGGGGCTGTTTTTTGGAAAATGGCTGAGCTGTCCGCGGCGGCGGCAGCTTACTTCCGTGGCTTGAATCCGCCCGTGGCGATATCGACCGCGATGCTGCCGGAAATCCTGACATCGGTATCGCCAATCTTGAACGTGCCGTTGCCGTTGCTGGGGAATGCGTCGTCGGGCTCCGGCACGGGGGCGGGCTTGGCAATGCGATAATCGCCGCTCACGCCGGGCAGGGCGCCTTTCTGTGCCTGCACCGAACTGTCGTCGGCGAGTGCCATGTTGCTCAAAAGGCTGGCGATGGCGAGCACCGCAGCGGCGATGATGCGACGCGATGTCCTGGGCGAATGAGTGTCGGTGATCCCGGGATTATAGTGACGTGCCGCCAGCGCGGCCAGACCGGCATCGTCAAATCTTCGACAGCAGGCAGGATTCCGATCCGACGCTGGCTTCATGCCGCCTTTTTGCGCGTGTCGAAGACGTGGTCGACAATGCCCCATGCCTGCGCCTCGCGGGCGGTCATGAAATGATCGCGGTCGAGCGTGCGCTCGACCTCTTCATAGGTTCGGCCGCAATGCTGCGCGTAGAGTTCGGCCATATGGCGTTTGGTCTTGCCGATCCGCTCGGCATGGCGCTGGATATCGGAGGCCTGGCCCTGGAAGCCGCCAAGCGGCTGATGCAGCAGGATGGTGGCGTTCGGCAGCGCGATGCGGCGCCCCGCTGTGCCGGCCATCAGCAGGAACGATCCCATCGAGGCGGCAAAGCCCATGCACACGGTCGATACCGGGCAGCTGATATACTGCATCGTGTCGTAGATGGCGAAACCGCTGGTCACCACGCCGCCGGGCGAGTTGATGTAGAGCGAGATCTCCTTGTCGGGATTGTCCGACTCCAGCGACAAGAGTTGCGCGCAGACCAGCGCCGAGACGTCGTCGTTGATCTCGCCGTTGATGAAGACGATGCGCTCGCGCAGCAGCCGCGAAAATATGTCGAAGGCGCGTTCGCCGCGGCTCGATTGCTCGATCACCATCGGCACCAGACTGGCAATACCGCTCATTTTTCGTCTCCGATTTCCGTATTTATGCCGCGCGCAGCAGAAGGCGCGGTGTGTTGGCGGCGGTGGGCTTTCCGGCCCCACGCAATCCCAGCGAAAGCCGGCAGCCGGTGCCCGCCATGGCGACTGCGGGCATCGCTTTCCCAGCAAAACCGGCATGGACGATGCGCAGATGCGTGCCGCCGGAAACGGTGCGGGCGAGTGTGAAGGTGACGATACTGTCGAGCGGATCCTGCCGCGCCACACCGGCCGGCTGCTCCCGCCAGGAATAGCGCAGCAGGCGCTCCGGCTCGGCGTCGAGGATTTCGCACTCGATCGGAGCCTCCGGTCCCGCGAAGGCAAAACGGCTGCCGGTCTGCGGTTTGATGTCGTTCGGCATCATCCAGGCGGCGAGCAGTTCCGGTACGGTCAGCGCCCGCCACACTTTTTCCGGCGGTTCGGCAAGGTCGTATTCGAACTCGAGCGCGTCAGGGGTGGCTTCGCCCTGGGTCATGGCGTTCATTGATCCCAAATCTTTCATTGATCCATGTCCTTCAAAACCGTCTTCAGCCTTTCAATGCGCTCCGGCCAGAAGGTCCGGTAGCGCTCGATCCAGGAGAGCAAGGGGGCAAGCCCTTGCGGATCGGCGCGGTAATAGGCGTTGCGGCCGGCCCGCCGCTCGACCACGAGGCCGGCGCCGCGCAACACCGCCAGATGCTGCGACACGGCCGGCTGCGATACCGTCAGGCCATTGCGCAGTTCCGACACGCTCATCTCAGCTGTGGCGAGACGCTCGAAGACGGCGCGACGCGTCGGGTCGGCCAGGGCGCGGAAAATCTCGGCTTCGATCATGGCAAAAGCATAAGTCGATACTTATCGATTTGGCAAGCGCTGTTTTGAAACCCATATATCTCGCTCGGGTATTGCTGCCATTCCTTGACAATCAGCGGCAGTGCATATAGGAACGAAAAGGGAACAAAAACGTTGTGGGAAAAGCCAGCCTTGGCAAGCGGCTGACGCCGGTAGCCTGTAAGGTGCTGCGACAAAATTTTGTTTTCGGATGAGCGCGGAGAAAAATCATGGCGGGTAGCGTCAACAAGGTCATTCTGGTCGGCAATCTCGGCGCGGACCCTGAGATCCGTCGCCTGAACTCGGGCGAGCCGGTCGTCAACATCCGCATCGCCACGTCGGAAAGCTGGCGCGACAAGAATTCGGGCGAGCGCAAGGAAAAGACCGAGTGGCACAATGTCGTCATCTTCAATGAGGGCATCGCCAAGGTGGCCGAGCAGTATCTGAAGAAGGGCATGAAGGTCTATGTCGAGGGCCAGCTGCAGACGCGCAAATGGCAGGACCAGACCGGTGCCGACAAGTACACGACGGAAGTCGTGCTACAGAAATTCCGCGGCGAGCTGCAGATGCTCGACGCGCGCGGCCAGGGTGAGGGCGGCCAGGTCGGCAGCTATTCCGGCGGCGGCAGCAGCCGCGGTTCCGATTTCGGTCAGTCCAGCCCGACCGAAAGCTTCAACCGTGGCGGCGGCGCTCCCAGGGGCGGCGGCGGTGGCGGCGGTTCGTCGCGCGAACTGGACGACGAAATCCCGTTTTGATCGAAAGCAATACCAGGCGGCTGATGTCGCGCGATCGATACACGCCCCGAGAGTCCCGCATGGACTTTCGGGGTTTTGCATTGTCGAATTGAAGGCTGATTAGCGATCAAGGAATACGGGAAGGACTGCTACGGTGAAAGCACGGGTAAAATGGGTCGAGGAACGCACCTTCGTTGGCGAGTCCGGAAGTGGTCATAAGGTCGTGCTGGGAACCGCAGTGGGGCCTGAAGGCAAGACACCGGGGCCAAGTCCGATGGAACTGGTGCTGATTGGCACTGGCGGTTGCTCGGCCTATGATGTCGTGCATATCCTGGAAAAAGGCCGCGAGGCGGTCGAGGACTGCGTGGTCGAACTCGATGCCGACCGGGCCGAGACCGAGCCAAAGGTCTTCACGCGCATCCACATGCATTTCATCGTCAGGGGTAGGGCGCTCTCGTCCGACAAGGTGAAGCGGGCGATCGACCTGTCGATCGAAAAATACTGCTCTGCTTCCGCCATGATGGCCAAGACGGCCACGATCACACACGATTTCGAGGTCATCGATACGACGACGAAGTAGGGCAGCAGGAACTGCCGTTCACCCGGCCATCAATGCCTTGATGCCATCCGCCACGAACTGCACCGCCAGTGCGGCCAGGATGACGCCGAGCAGGCGGGTCAGGATCGAGCGGCCGGTCTGGCCGAGGATGCGGTCGATGCGTTCCGACAGCACGAACACCAGATAGGTGATGGCGAGGCAGACGAAGATGATGCCGACGAGTGCGGCCTGCGCGGCAAAACCCTGAAACGAGCCGGAAAGCAGCACCGTCGCCGAAATCGCGCCGGGGCCGGCGATCAGCGGGATCGCCAGCGGGAAAGCGGCGATGTTGTGGATCATGTCCTTGGTGATGGCGACGTCGCCGATCTTCTCCTTGCGGTCCTGCCGGCGCTCGAAGACCATCTCGAAGGCGATGAAGAACAGCAGAAACCCGCCGGCGACGCGGAAGGCCGGCAGCGTGATGCCGAACACCGACAGGATCGAGGCACCGGCCACCGCGAACAGCGCCATCACCAGGAAGCCGATGATCGAAGCGCGCACCGAAACCTGCTGGCGCTCTTCGCGGTTCATGCCGCGTGTCACGGCGAGGAACAACGGCGCCAGGCCGGGCGGATCGATGGTCACGAGTATGGTGACGAAGGCATTGAACAGGCTGTCGAAACTCGGCATCGCTGACCCCTCCCGCCGGGCCGAGCCCGCGCCCCGATATTGGTAGAGCAAAGCCCGGTCGGTGGGAACTGTCGGGACTGCGAAACTACAGCTCTCGACAGGGTCAGCCGGTAGTGCTGCAATAAGCCTCGAGACGATAGCCGTCCGGGTCAACGACGAAGGCGGCGTAATAGGTCTCGCCGTAGTCGGCGCGCAGGCCCGGCGCGCCATTGTCGCTGCCGCCTTCGCGCAGGGCATCGGCATGGAAGGCGTCGACGCTGTCTCGTGTCGGCGCGGCAAAGCAGAAATGCAGGCCGGATTTCTCGTCCGCCGGCACCGGCCGCGCTGCCTCGTTGACCCACAGCGCGACGCTCTGCGCGCCGTAACCCAGTGAGCCTGGTGACTGGCTGAGACAAGTATAGCCGAGCGGCTGCAACGCGGCGTCATAGAAACGCTTCGAGGCGTTGGCGTCGCGGACGCCGACCGATATATGATCGAACATGATTTTCTCCATTGTTACAATGAGTTGCTGCGTCAGGCTGCCGTCACGCGCTGCGCCAGGAATTCGACTTCGAGCCGCCATGTCCCGCCATTGTCGTGCGAGCGCTCGCCGAGCCAGCGGAAGGAATTTTCGGTGATCCGCGAAAAACTCCAACGCACCGAGGAGCCGGTGCCGTCTGCACCGACCTGCACGATCGTGTCGCCCTCGGCGCGGCCGAGTTGGCGGCTAAAGTACTGGTTGCGTGGATCGCTCCAGAAAATGTGCCAGGCGTCCGCGCCGGGATCATAGACCCGCAGCGTCGTGCCGTAGAAGGTCCATTTGCCGAGGGAACGCTGGGAACCGGTGTTCCGCCCGGGCAGGATCCACACGTCCTGGATGGCGCGGCCTTCCAGCACCCAGCCGAAATGCACCTCGCCACGCCCGGTCAGCACGGTGCCATCCTCGAGATGGCGGGAGGCGTCAAACGTCCAGGCGCCGACGAAGCGGCCGTAAAGGTTCAGTTTTTCGGCAAGCCCGCCGATTGGTCCGGGACTGTGCAGGGCTTCGGCAAAGGGATCGAACATGGCTGCGGTCTCTTTCTGTCAGGAGATCGGGAGGAGTAGGCACTGACGGGGTTCTGGGCTTGGGAAAAATTGCTATATTTCGGCCATGACAGCGACGACCCGCACTCTCGCATCCGGACCCGGCTGGCACGTGGCGGATGTGATCTGCACAGCCGGCGTCGGCGACCGGCCGTTCGAGGAATCCCATCAGGATTTCTGCGTCGCCGCAGTGACAAGCGGCACGTTCCGTTATCGCACGCAGCAAGGCACGGCGATGCTGGCGCCGGGCGCGCTCCTGCTTGGCAATTCCGGCACCTGCTATGAATGCGGGCACGAGCATGGCAGCGGCGACCGCTGCCTCTCGTTCCATTTCGGACCGGCTTACATGGAGCTGATCGTCGCCGGCGTGCCGGGCGCCAGGACGCTCACCTTCGAGGCGCCGCGCCTGCCGCCGTTACCAGCCCTGGCGCCGTTGCTGGCCGAGGCGGAAGCCGCGCGCGAGATGGCCGACAAGGGTTCCTTCGAAGAACTTTCCCTGCGCATTGCTGCCGCCGCCGTGGCTACGGTTTGCGGCGCCACCCCTGTAAGGCACGCGCCAAGCCGCCGCGATCAGAGAAGGGTGTCGGAAGCCGTGCGGCGGATCGAACTGGATGCTGAGGGGCCGGTTTCGCTATCGGCACTGGCGGATGAGACGGCGACCAGTCCCTATCATTTCCTGCGCATTTTCCGGCAGGTCGCCGGCATGACGCCCTACCAGTTCCTGCTCAAGACCCGCTTGCACCGAGCAGCGGTGCGGCTGCGTTTGTCGGACGATGCGATCTCGACGATCGCCTTCGACGCCGGCTTCAACGATCTGTCGACCTTCAACCGCCGGTTTCGACGCGTCATGGGCGAGACGCCGGGTGACTATCGCGCTCGCCGATCAAGTGGTCCCGGCATGCGCGCGCCTCGGCCGAGGCAGGTTCAATCGGAGGTCGGTCCGCACCAGCCAGGCAGATAGTCCGCGTCCTTGCCCTTGGCGAGCGTCAACGCCTCTTTCATCGCCTTGTCGAAGTTCTTCGCCACCGCATCGCGGTCGATGCGCCGGCGCAGAAAATCTGCCCAGATGAATTCGCTGAACGGCGTCGTGTCCTTGGCAAAGCCACCTTGCCGGCGCAGTTCGCCCGCCATGCTCCGGTAGGGATCATCGATCAGCTCGCCGATTGTCTTCGGAATTGCCGAGTAATCGCGGCGCCGGCCGTTCTCATCGAACGGGTGCATCCAGCCTCTGTTATCGAGCACGAACAGAAACGCGTCCTTGTCGAGTGAGGACAGGTCGCTGATCACGGTCACAAGCACGTCCTTGACGCCTTCCTCGAGCAGGGCGCGAGCGAGGTGATGGTGATCGGTGACGTAGTTGCGATTTTTGGGACCCAATACGACCGGCACCATGTGTTTGCCGAGAAAAGCCCCGGTCTTCTTGGCATCCTGCGCCCGGATCATCTGTCGCTTCAACGCAACTTCTCTCATGCCGACCGTTATCTGCGTCGGCCGAAGGTCCTCGACGGGAACCGGCGTGACAATGGGTTCTCGGGGGTCGATCATGGCACTCCATCCTGTTCTTGCTGCTGCTGTTTCCTCGGACCAAGTGATTTGATCGCCGCGTCGACGCTGTGGAATATGCGCTGCGTGCCGACCATGTCAGCGATGCCGAACCGCGCCAGTGCCGCCTGAGCACGCACGGATTCCAGCCGCGCGACGGCAAAGACCGCGCCGGCCTTGCGGCAGTGCTTGATGGTGTCGATCAGCGCCTGCGCGGCGGTGTAGTCGATTTCGACGATGTTGCTGGCCTCCAGAACAACCAGTTTCACGGTTTCGTTGCGGGCGTCGATGAGATCGCAAAGGCCGCGCTTGAAGCGGTCGGCATTGACGAAGGACAGCGGCGCCTGGAAGGCCGCGACCAGCACGCCCGAGAGCTGCTCCCCGGCGCTTGGTTTGCCAGGTGGCCACCACACCGAGGTTCCGGGCACCTGTTCAAGCTCGATCGGCAGCGTGCGGGTCGCGCTCCATATCCCGTGCAGCAGCGACAGGCCGATGCCGACCGCCACGCCGCTCTGAATGGGCAACACGACGATGGCCGCCATGGTGATCAGGATCAGCACGAATTCGACCGGCGCCTGCCGGTAGACATCGGCGAACACTTTCCAGCGCAGGATATGCTGGGCAACAAACATCAGAACGCCGGCAAGGGCGGCCTGCGGAACATTGGCGAGCAGACCGCCGCCAAAGGCACCGAGCGCCAGCACGATGGCCGCGGCAATGAGACCTGACAGCTGCGAGCGGCCGCCCGACTGGGAGACGATTGCGGTGCGAGGCGGGCTGGCATTGACGGCAAAGGCGCCGAACAGGCCGGACGCGATGCTGCCGGCGCCGACGCCGACGAAATCGCGATTGACGTCGGGGTCGCCCTGTTGCGGCACGAAGGAGCGCGAGGTCGCCGCCGTCTGCACCATGACGACGATCGAAATCAGCAACGCCAGCGGAACCAGCGCCTGCACGTCGTCGAGGCTGACGAGCGGCAGGCCCGGCTGCGGCAGGCCATTGGGCAACGCGCCGAGCACTTCGACGCCGCGATCCCTGAGGCCGAAGACGACGACCGCAAGCGTGGCAAGCACCATGCCGATCAAGGCGCCGGGAATGCGGGCGCTGATCCGTTCCGAGCAGAACACGATCGCGAACACGCCAAGGCCGAGCCCGAGGCTCCAAGGATTGGTCAGGTGGAGACTGCCGGCGATCTCACCGATACGCCGCAAGGTTTCACCGCTCTCGGAAGGCAGGCCGAGCAGTCCGGGCATTTGCGAAACGATGATGTGGACAGCAATGCCGGCCAAAAATCCTGTAGTCACCGGCACCGATAGGAGATCGGCGATCCAGCCGAGGCGAAAGACACCGCTGAGCGTCACGATCAGCCCGACCATCAGCGCCAGCATGGCCGCCAGCGCCAGATAATGCGGCGAGCCGGATACGGCGAGCAACGCCAGGCTGCCGGCGAAAAGCGGCGTGATGGTCGAATCCGCGCCGGCCGAGAGGTGACGATTGGCGCCGAACAGCGCAAACGCCACCGAACCGGCAACAAAAGCGAAGAAGCCGACCTCGGGAGCAAAGCCGCCGAGCCGGGCGGTTGCCATCTGCTCGGGAATGGCGATCGCCGCCAGTGTCAGGCCCGCGATCAGATCGCCATTGAGATCCCGGGGCTGCCAGCCGCTCAGCGCCTGCAATGGCAGCCAACGGCTCCAATTCATGGCGCTCGCGGCTTTTGCTTGGGGAATTTGGTCCATTGCCGGCTTTTGCCTTGGTGGCGGCGAAAAGCGTGATGGCCATATCGTCGCAATCAGCGGTATCCTTTTGAAATTACCATCAAAAATGACACTGGAAAAGTGCCGCGAATGTTGGAGTTTCGCCCTCGCTTCCTATATAAGCGGTCAGTGATTCCTGATTAGATTGTGATCCAATTTGACCGACCAAAAGACACCGCGCGGCGCCGACGGCGGCCCCTCCGGCATCGAGCCGATCTCCATCATCGAGGAGATGCAGAGCTCCTATCTCTCTTACGCCATGAGCGTGATCGTCAGCCGTGCGCTGCCCGATGTGCGCGACGGCCTGAAGCCGGTGCATCGCCGCATTCTCTATGCGGCGCATGAGAGCGGCTACCACTGGAACCGCAAATATGTGAAGTCGGCTCGCCCGGTCGCCGACGTGATGGGTAAATACCATCCGCATGGCGATGCCTCCATTTATGACGCCTTGGTGCGCATGGCGCAGGACTGGTCGCTGCGCGTGCCGCTGATCGACGGGCAGGGCAATTTCGGCTCGATCGACGGCGATCCGCCGGCGGCGATGCGCTACACCGAATCGCGGCTGACCAAAGTCGCGCATGAGCTTCTGGAGGATATCGATAAGGACACGGTCGATTTCCAGGACACTTATGACGCCTCGGACACCGAACCGAAGGTTCTGCCGGCACGCTTTCCCAATCTGCTGGTCAATGGCTCCGGCGGCATCGCCGTCGGCATGGCCACCAACATCCCGCCGCACAATCTGGGCGAAGTCTGCAACGGCGCCATTGCCATCATCGACAATCCGGCGATCGACCTGCCGGCGCTGATGGAGATCATTCCGGGTCCCGATTTCCCGACCGGCGGCATCGTGCTTGGCCGCTCCGGCATCTACAGCGCCTATTCGACCGGCCGTGGCTCCATCGTCATGCGCGGCAAGGTCAACATCGAACAGCGCGGCAATGACCGTGAATCGATCATCATCACCGAGGTTCCCTACCAGGTGAACAAGTCGTCGATGATCGAAAAGATGGCCGAACTGGTGCGCGACAAGCGCATCGAGGGCATTTCCGACATCCGTGACGAAAGCGATCGCCAGGGCTACCGCGTCGTCATCGAGCTGAAGCGCGACGCCGTCGCCGACGTCATCCTCAACCAGCTTTACCGCTTCACGCCGCTGCAGACCTCGTTTGGCGCCAATATGGTGGCGCTGAACGGCGGCAAGCCGGAAGTGATGAACCTGACCGACATGCTGAAGGCGTTCGTCTCCTTCCGCGAAGAGGTCATTACAAGGCGGACGAAATTCCTGCTGCGCAAGGCGCGCGACCGCGCCCATGTGCTGGTGGGCCTCGCCATCGCCGTCGCCAATATCGACGAGGTCATCAAGCTGATCCGCACCGCGCCGGATCCGCAGACGGCGCGCGAGCAGTTGATGGAGCGGCGCTGGCCGTCCGGCGATGTCGAATCGCTGATCCTTCTGATCGACGACCCGCGCCACCGCATCAACGAGGACGGCACCTACAATCTGTCCGAGGAACAGGCGCGCGCCATCCTCGAACTTCGCCTGCAGCGCCTGACCGCGCTCGGTCGCGACGAAATCGCCGACGAGCTGAACACGATCGGCGACGAGATCAAGGACTACCTCGACATCCTGTCTTCGCGCGCGCGCGTCCAGCAGATCGTCAAGGACGAGCTCGCCGCCGTGCGCGACGAGTTCGGCACGCCCCGCCGCACCGAACTCACCGACGGTGGCGCGGACATGGAAGACGAGGACCTGATCCAGCGCGAGGACATGGTCGTGACGGTGAGCCATTCCGGCTACATCAAGCGCGTGCCGCTGTCGCTCTACCGGGCGCAACGCCGCGGCGGCAAGGGCCGCTCCGGCATGTCGACCAAGGAAGAGGATTTCGTGACCCGGCTGTTCGTGGCCAACACGCACACGCCGGTGCTGTTCTTCTCCTCGCGCGGCATCGTCTACAAGGAAAAGGTCTGGCGGCTGCCGATCGGCAATCCGCAGTCGCGCGGCAAGGCGCTGATCAACATGCTGCCGCTGGAGCAGGGCGAGCGCATCACCACCATCATGCCACTGCCCGAGGACGAGACGAGCTGGGGCGAACTCGACGTGATGTTCGCCACCACGCGCGGCACCGTGCGCCGCAACAAGCTGTCCGACTTCGTCCAGGTCAACCGCAATGGCAAGATCGCCATGAAGCTGGAGGAGGAAGGCGACGAGATCCTCGGCGTCGAGACCTGCACAGACAATGACGACGTGCTGCTGACGGCGAATTCGGGTCAGTGCATTCGCTTCTCCGTCGGCGACGTGCGCGTCTTCCAGAGCCGCAACTCCGTCGGCGTGCGCGGCATAACCATGGCTGAGACCGACCGCATCATCTCCATGTCGGTGATCGAACATGTCGATGCTTCACCGGCGGAACGCGCCGCTTACCTGAAGCGCGCGGCGGCGGAGCGGCGGCTTGCCGCCGAGACGGCCGGCGAAGAGGAAGAGATCGCGCTCACCAATGAGGAGATCGGCGAGGAGACGGAGCTTTCCGACATCCGTTACGAAGAGCTCAAGGCGCATGAGCAGTATGTGCTGACCGTAACGGAGTATGGCTACGGCAAGCGCTCGTCGTCCTACGATTTCCGCCTGACTGGTCGCGGTGGCAAGGGCATTCGTGCCACCGACGTGTCGAAAGTGGCGGAGATCGGCCAACTGGTCGCGACCTTCCCGGTTGGCAATGACGACCAGATCATGCTGGTTTCGGACGGCGGCACCGTCATTCGCGTGCCGGTCAACGGCATCCGTTTCGCCAGCCGCGCCACCAAGGGCGTGACCATCTTCAATACGGCTGAAGGTGAGAAGGTGGTGTCGGTCGAGCGGATCTCGGAGCCGCAAGCTGACGAGGAAAGCGAAGAGATCGTCGAGGGTGGCGCTGGGTCCGCTCCCGAAACCGATGCTGGTCCGGGAAACGCGGAATAAGCCGTGGACGGGATTTGACATAGCAACGCCGGCCCATGGCCGGCGTGGCAGCAAGTACAGACGAACTTAGTCTTAGTTGTGACGATACGGCTTGCGGGGGCCGAAGCCTTCGAAGCGCTTGGTGGTTGCCCTGACACGGACGCGTTGCGCCTCCTGATGCAGCCCAAATACGGTGGCGATCAGCATGGCGACGGTCATTGCGGTGGCGAGCATGTAGATCAGCATGTGCGTGTTCTCCTGCGCCTAACAACGGATAGATGGGATTTTGGTTTCATCTTATTAAGGGGCAACCTAGTGAACGCTGCGTGAAGGCTTCGTGATCAGCGTGTTCATCTGTCGTTCATGTGCGGGAAAAGGTTCACGGCCTTCGCGCCGATCGGATTTGCCTTTGCGAGAGAGGCTCGCTAGAAGCACCTGCCATGACTGAACGCACCGCCCTTTATGCCGGCTCCTTCGACCCGCTGACCAACGGCCATCTCGATGTGCTGAAGGCGTCGCTGGCAGTTGCCGACATTGTTTATGCCGCGATCGGCATGCATCCCGGCAAAAAGCCGCTGTTCTCCTTCGAGGAGCGGGTGCAACTCATCGAAGCTGCCACGAAAGCCGAATTCGGCCGCGATGGCGCCCGTATCAGGGTCGTGGCCTTCGACGGGCTGGTGATCGATGCCGCCAGGAAACAGGGCGCCTCGATCATGATCCGCGGCCTGCGTGACGGCACCGATCTCGATTACGAAATGCAGATGGCCGGCATGAACGAGACCATGGCGCCTGAGTTGCAGACGGTTTTTCTGCCCGCCAGCCCTTCGGTACGCACCATTACCGCCACACTTGTGCGCCAGATAGCTTCGATGGGAGGCGACATCCGCCCCTTCGTGCCGGCCGCTGTTGCCGGCGCGCTCACCGCCAAATTCGCGAAATAAGTCCGGAGAAAATCTTCATGCAGCTCAAAAGGCTCGCCTCGTTCTTTGTTGTGCTCGCCGGTCTTTTGACCGCGTCCGTTTCTGCCTATGCGGCCGACCCGGAAAACACCATGATCATCACGTTGAAGGACGGTGACGTCATCATCGCTCTGCGGCCCGATCTGGCGCCCAAGCATGTCGCGCAGATCAAGAAACTGGTGCGTGACCATGCCTATGACAATGTCGCGTTCCACCGCGTCATCGACGGCTTCATGGCGCAGACCGGCGACGTCAAGTTCGGCAACATGAAGAAGGGTTTCAACGCCCAGGCAGTTGGCACCGGCGGTTCCGACCTGCCCGACCTGCCTGCTGAATTCTCGCAGACCGAGCATTACAAGCGCGGCGTGGTCGGCATGGCCCGCTCGCAGGATCCGAACTCCGCCAATTCGCAGTTCTTCATCATGTTCGCGCCGGCGCCGCCGCTCGATGGCCAGTACACCATCGTCGGCAATGTCGTCAGCGGCATGGAGTTGGTCGACAAGATCAAGAAGGGCGACGAGGCGGACAACGGTACGGTCTCCGACCCCGACCGGATGATCAAAGTGCGCATCGCCGCAGACAAGTAAAGTTGTCAAACAATTCTGTTTTAGAGAAAAGGATATCTGACATGGCTGAGATCAAGGACCGCGAGAACGCGCTCATCCTGGAAACGACCAAGGGCAAGGTGGTCATCGAACTTTTCCCTGATTTGGCCCCCGGCCACGTCGCCCGCATCAAGGAACTGGCCAGGGAAGGCGCCTATGACGGCGTCGTCTTCCACCGCGTCATCGAAGGCTTCATGGCGCAGACCGGCGACGTGAAGTTCGGCAATTCGAGCAAGCCGACCTTTGCTCCTTCCCGCGCGGGCATGGGCGGCTCGGAAAAGCCTGACCTGAAGGCTGAATTCTCCAATGCCAACCACGGCCGCGGCACCTGCTCGATGGCCCGTTCGCAGAACCCGAACTCGGCCAATTCGCAGTTCTTCATTTGCTTCGACGATGCCGCCTTCCTCAACCGCCAGTACACGGTCTGGGGCCAGGTCATCGAAGGCATGGACAATGTCGACAAGATCAAGCGCGGCGAGCCGGTGGTCGATCCCGACAAGATCGTGTCGCTGAAGGTCGCGGCCGACGTCAAGTAAGGTAATACGACAATGATGGGCGTCGTCTGGTCGCTTCTCGGCATCCTGTCCGGCGCCTTCATTGCTATTCAGGCGCCGATCAATTCGCAGCTCGCGCGCGGCCTGGGACTCCCGGTCGCGGCGGCGGCGTTTTCGTTCCTGTCTGGTGCTGTCGTGCTCGGCATCATCTCCGTTGTGGTGGTGAAGCTGCAAGGCATTTCGCTCGATTGGAAGGCGCCGGCGCCCTGGCTGTTCGTCGCCGGCGGCATGCTCGGCGGCTTCTATGTCACGCTCTCCACAATCCTGACCCCGCGTATCGGTGCCGCCGCGCTGATGGCGTTCCTGGTGGCCGGTCAGTTGCTGGCCGGCATGCTCATCGACCGCATCGGCTTCCTTGGCGTCGCGGTGCGTGAAATCTCGCTCGGCCGCGTTGCCGGTGCGGTGCTGCTCTTGGCCGGAGCGCTGCTCGTCCGGCTCTACTGATGCGCGTCGATCTCTTCGACTTCGACCTGCCAGAGGAGCGCATCGCGCTTCGCCCGGCGGAGCCGCGCGACAGCGCCAAGATGCTGGTGGTCAAACCAGGCGAGGCGCTCGACGACCGCCGGGTTGGCGACCTGCCATCCCTGCTCAAAGCCGGCGACGTGCTGGTCTTCAACGACACCAAGGTCATTCCGGCGCAGCTGAAAGGCGTAAGGCGGCGCGGCGAAGCACAGGCGCAGGTCGAAGCGACGTTGCACATGCGTGTGGCGCCGGACCGCTGGTTGGCCTTCATGCGGCCAGGCAAGCGCATCGCCGCCGGCGACCGCATCCACTTTGGCCATGACGGCAATTCCTGCTTCCTCGGCCAGCTTGACGCCACCGTGATCGAGAAGGGCGAGGGCGGCGAAGCGCTGCTTGGATTCGACCTGTCGGGGCCGTTCCTCGACGAGGCGCTGCACGCTGTCGGTCACATTCCGCTGCCGCCCTATATCGCGTCGAAGCGGGATGACGATGAGCGCGACCGGGCTGACTACCAGACCATCTATGCACGGGAGGAGGGCGCCGTTGCCGCACCCACTGCCGGCCTGCATTTCACGCCGGAGCTTTTTGCGGCTCTCGACGCCAAGGGTGTCGAACGCCACTTCGTCACCTTGCATGTCGGCGCCGGCACGTTCCTGCCGGTCAAGGCCGACGACACCGCCGACCACAAGATGCATGCCGAAATCGGCTCGGTCAGCCGGGAAACAGCCGACGCGCTCAACGCGGCCAAGGCTAGGGGCGGGCGCATCATCGCCGTCGGCACGACGTCATTGCGGCTGCTCGAGAGTGCCGCGCGCGAGGACGGTACAGTGCCTGCCTGGTCGGGTCCGACCGACATCTTCATCACGCCCGGCTACCGCTTCCGCACCGCCGACATGCTGATGACCAATTTCCACCTGCCGCGCTCGACCCTGTTCATGCTGGTCTCCGCCTTCAGCGGGCTCGACACGATGCGTGCGGCCTATGCGCATGCCATCGATAGCAGCTACAGGTTTTACTCCTATGGAGACGCAAGCCTGCTGTTTCGAGCGGAGATGAGCGATGGACGATGATCTGCAGACCCTTGATCGCGACAGCCTGATTGCCGAGGTGAAAAAACTGCGCGCCGGTATTCGCGCGCATCGCGACACATCAGGCCATGATCTGTGCTGGCATCATCCCGATCTGTGGGACCTGCTGCCGGAGAAGACAAAACCATCGATCGCCGTGCCGCCCTGGCCCAAATTCATGCGCGGCTGCGTGCAATACCGCCAATCGCTCGACAGACAGGCGCCTGACGCGCCGATCCACGACAAGGAATTCAATGACTAAGCCGTTCAGCTTTAAGGTTCTGGCGACTGACGGCAAGGCGCGGCGCGGTGTGATCGACATGCCGCGCGGCGAAATCCGCACGCCCGCTTTCATGCCGGTCGGCACCGGCGGCACCGTCAAGACGATGTATATGGATCAGGTGCGCGGCGTCGGTGCCGACATCATCCTGGGCAACACCTACCATCTGATGCTGCGGCCAGGTGCCGAGCGCGTGGCGCGACTTGGCGGTTTGCATGAATTCGCCCGCTGGCCGCATCCGATCCTGACCGACAGTGGCGGTTTTCAGGTGATGTCGTTGTCGAAGCTGAGGAAATTGACCGAGAAGGGCGTCACCTTCCGCTCGCATATCGACGGCGCCGCCTACGAAATGTCGCCGGAGCGCTCGATCGAGATCCAGGGCCTGCTTGATTCCGACATCCAGATGCAGCTCGACGAATGCACGGCTTTGCCGGCCGAGCTGAATGAGATCGAGCGCGCCATGGAACTGTCGCTGCGCTGGGCCGAGCGCTGCAAGACGGCGTTCGGCGACCAGCCGGGCAAGGCGATGTTCGGCATCGTACAGGGCGGCGACAATGCAGCGCTCAGGGTGCTGTCGGCGCAGGCGCTGAGCGCGATGGAGCTGAAGGGCTATGCTGTTGGCGGCCTGGCTGTCGGCGAACCGCAAGCGGTGATGCTGGAAATGCTCGAGATCACCTGTCCGGAACTGCCTGCTGACAAGCCGCGCTATCTCATGGGCGTCGGCACGCCCGACGATATCCTGAAATCGGTGGCGCGGGGCATCGACATGTTCGATTGCGTGATGCCGACGCGGGCCGGCCGCCACGGCCTTGCCTACACAAGGCGCGGCAAGGTCAATCTGCGCAACGCCCGCCACGCCGACGATCCGCGCCCGCTCGACGAGGAAAGCGACTGCCCGGCGGCGCGGGATTATTCGCGTGCCTATCTGCATCACCTCGTGCGCTCGCAAGAGGCGCTCGGCGCAATGCTGCTGACCTGGAACAATCTTTCGTATTATCAAAAGCTTATGCAGGATATTCGCGCTGCGATCGAGACCCAAACCTTCGAGGCGCATGGGGCTGAGATCACCGAAGGCTGGGCGAGGGGCGACATCCCGGTGCTGTAAAACCTCAGGTGCTGAGCGAGTTCGACGCCCGCAGGCTGCAGCCGGTGATCTGGAACGTGCCGTCGGGCTGCTGCTGCAGCGTGTAGACGGCCTCATAGTCCTTGCCGTCGGGGCCGACGATCAGCACTTGCTGGACAATCGAACCCGGGCCTGTCTGCTCGACCTTGCCGAAAGAATAGGACTGTGGCTTGCGCACCGGTGGGTAACCATTGGTCACCATGTTCATGAAGGCGTCGACGGTCGGGAAGATCTGCTTCACGTTCGGGGCGGCGAAGCTGTAGGCCTTGGCGCCGTCATCGGCGAGGAGGGCCTTCAACTGACCATCGATCACAGCCTGGCCAGCCTTTACCTCGGCATCGCCGGCAAACGCCGAGGACGCCAGCATGACGAACGCGAATGCGAAAAAGGCGCGGCGCATGACCTGTCTCCACTGTCCCGCGAAAGATGTCTCCGGAAAGACTGTTCCAGGACACATTCTAACATACGCATGACGGCGCTCCACGGTTTCAGCGGCCGAGAATATTCGTCTCGCCGAGGCGGCTGCCTACGCTTAAGCTTCCTTTAAGGCGGGGCGCTCATCGTGAACCCGGGGGAGAGAGCGAGCAACCCATGGGACGAATGATGTTCGCGCAGCCTGTCAGCCGGCGCCTTTTGCTCGGAGGTGCCGCCGGCCTTGCCGCTCTGGCACCGTTGCCGGCCTGGGCAAGGATCGCACCGACGGTCACGGAAGTGGCCTTCGATCGGGCGATACCGGCACTTGGCAATCCCAAGGGCGACGTGACCATTGCCGAATTCGTCGATTACCAGTGTCCAGTGTGCAAGCTCGTCTTTGTCGAATTGAAGAAGCTTTTGGCCGAGGACCATGGCATCCGGCTGGTGATGAAGGACTGGCCGATCTTCGGTGACGTCTCGCGCGACGCGGCGCGGATGGCATTGTCGGCCGGTGAGCACTATGGAGCCGCCGTCGATGCGCTGATGGCCAACGAACGTGGGCTTTCCGAGCATCGCACCAACGATATTCTCGGCGCGATCGGTGTCGATGTCGCCGGTGCGCGCGCCGGTCTTGCTGCCCGTCAGCCGGAGATCGATGCGCTGCTGTCGCGCAACGATGCCCAGGCAACGGCCTTCAGGCTGCAGGGCACGCCGGCGCTGGTGATCGGCGGCAGGCTGTTCAAGCGCGGCATGCCGGTTGCGGAGCTGCGCGAGGCCGTGGCCAGGGCCCGCGCCGGCTAAGTGCGGATTCCAGCGCTTGAAAGGCCGCCTCCAGTCTGCCAGAAGGGCCGCTTGGACTTGGACGTTTAGCGGGACGAAGCCATGAAGGCGTTTTTCGTGCAGATCAAATGCGAGCTCGGCAAATCCTATGAGGTTGCCAGCGCGCTTGCCGACGCCGAGATTGCCTCGGAAATCTACTCCACCGCCGGCAATTACGACCTGCTCGCCAAATTCTATGTCGATGACGAGGAAGATGTCGGCCATTTCGTCAACGAGAAGGTACAGATTCTCCCCGGAATCAAGGACACCTTCACGGTCGTCACCTTCCGCGCCTTTTAGCCGCTGAACCCACTTGCCCGGGCACAAGGCAAAGCCTGATCAAGGTCATATTCCGGCTGCCTCAATTTTAGGCAGACGCAACATACTGATCGTCCGGATCTCCCAAATCACCGATTGCGCTTGATTTTCTCCGGCGACGCCAGTGAAATGGCGTCACAGGGGAGTATGCGATTGGCAGCGTTTGATGAAATGCTTCCGGAAGTCTCCGGATTGAGAAGACCGTATTCGGCTTATGATCGCTGGCTGAAGGAGCAGGATCCAGCCAGGCTTACCGAGAAGATGCAGGACGCCGAACGCGTCTTCCGCAAGACCGGCATCACCTTCGCCGTCTATGGCGAGCAGGAGGCGTCCGAACGGCTGATCCCGTTCGACATCGTTCCACGCATCATTTCAGGCAATGAGTGGCGGCGCCTGACGCAAGGCATCGAGCAGCGCGTTCAAGCGCTGAACGCTTTTCTCGACGATATCTACCATCGTCAGGAAATCCTGCGCGCCGGCCGCGTTCCCAAGGAGTTGATCGCCAAGAACGAGGCCTTTTTGCCGGAAATGATCGGCGTGCGTCCGCCGGCCGGCGTCTATACCCACATAATCGGCGTCGATATCGTGCGCATCAGCGAAGACGAGTTCTATGTCCTGGAGGACAATGCGCGCACGCCGTCCGGTGTCTCCTACATGCTGGAGAACCGCGAGACGATGATGCAACTGTTCCCCGAGCTGTTCCAGAAGATCAAGGTGCGGCCGGTCGAGAACTACCCGCAGCTGCTGCGCCAGTCGCTGGCGGCGGTGCGGCCGCAGAGCACCAAGGGCGCGCCGACGATCGCGGTGCTGACGCCCGGCAGTTTCAATTCCGCCTATTTCGAGCACGCCTTCCTTGCCGACCAGATGGGCGTGCAACTGGTCGAGGGGCAGGATCTGCGGGTCGTCGACGGTCATGTCGCGATGCGCACGACCGAAGGCTACAAGCAGATCGACGTGCTTTACCGCCGCGTGGATGATTCCTTCCTCGACCCACTGACCTTCAGGCCGGATTCGGCCCTTGGCATACCCGGCATCATGGATGTCTACCGTGCAGGCAACATCACCATCGCCAACGCACCAGGCACCGGCATTGCTGACGACAAGGCGATCTATTCCTACATGCCGGAGATCATCGAATTCTACACCGGCCGCAAGGCGATCCTCGGCAACATCCCGACCTGGCGTTGCTCGGAGCCGGACAGTTTGAAATATGTGCTCGAGCACATCCATGAGCTGGTAATCAAGGAAGTGCATGGCTCGGGCGGCTACGGCATGCTGGTCGGGCCGGCGGCGACCAAGAAGGAATGCGAGGCATTCGCCAAGAAGCTCGCGGCGAAACCGTCGAACTATATCGCGCAACCAACGCTGGCGCTGTCGACCTGTCCGATCTTGACGGAAAAGGGACTGGCGCCGCGCCACGTCGACCTCCGACCCTATGTGCTGGTGTCTGACCGTATCCAGATCGTGCCTGGCGGACTGACGCGCGTTGCGCTGAAGGAAGGCTCGCTGGTGGTCAACTCCTCGCAAGGTGGCGGCACCAAGGACACATGGGTGCTGGATGATTGATTTTCATGTGAAGGTTTTTGGATGCTTTTAGGCCGGACCGCCAACGGACTGTACTGGATGAACCGCTACATTGAGCGGGCTGAAAACATGGCGCGTTTGGTCGATGCGGGACTGCGCATGGCGCTGACCCGCACCCAGAGTGCGTCGGAAGAGTGGAACTCGGTGCTGCTCAGCGCCGGCTCGGACGTCGCCTTCCAGCAGAAGTATTCGGACTATACGGCGGCCGATGTCGCCGATTTCCTGCTGCGTGACACCTCGAACCCGTCGAGCACGATGTCGTCGATCGAGACGGCCCGCAACAATGCACGCATGGTGCGCACCGCGCTGACGCGCGAGACCTGGGAAAGCATCAACGAAGCCTGGATGTCACTGAAGCGGATGCTGGCGAGGCCGATCGACGAGCGCGACCTGCCAAGCGTGCTTGACGCGATCAAGCGCGAGACGGCGCTTATCCGCGGCTCGTTCTACGGCACCATGCTACGCAACGAGATCTTCGACTTTTCGCAGCTCGGCACCTATGTCGAGCGCGCCGACAACACGGCGCGCATCCTGGATGTGAAATATTACGTGCTGTTGCCGTCGATCTCCTGGGTCGGCTCGACACTCGACAACTATCAGTGGGAATCGATCCTGCGCTCGGTGTCGGCGCATCGCTCCTACCGCTGGGTCTATGACGCCGACTACAAGCCGACCAACATTGCAGACTACCTGATCCTCAATGTCCGCATGCCGCGTTCACTGACCTTCTGCTACCGCTTCCTGTCCGAACACCTGAAATTCCTCAGCGACGATTACGGCGAACGTCATGCCTGCCACGCAACGGCGGAAAAAACGCAGGCGATGCTGAGGGCAGGGTCGATCAAGGACATATTCGACGCCGGGCTGCACGAATTCCTGGCCAACTTCATTCGCGACAACACCAAGCTCGGCGACGAGATCGCGCAAGATTATCGGTTCAATTGATATGCGGCTGAAGATCACCCATAGGACCGAATATCGATACGATGCGCCGGTGCAGTATCTGCTGCAGCGGCTGCGGCTGCTTCCGGTCAGTGGATCGACGCAAACCGTCTTGTCCTGGGCGCTGACGATCGAAGGCGCGCGCGAAGAGGTCCGCTTTGTCGACCATTTCGGCAATGATACACGGCTTTTGAGCGTCGAGGGCGAGCGTGACTTCATCACGGTCGAGGCAGCAGGTGAGGTTGTGACACGCGACACCGCGGGCGTCTCTGGACCGCATCAGGGCTTTACACCGCTCTGGCTGTACAGCCACGAAACGCCGTTAACGATGATCGGCGATGGGATTCGGGAACTCGCTGCCTCGGTCGGCAAAGGAACCGATATCGAACGGCTTCACAGGCTGATGGCTATGATCGGCGAGCGTGTCATCTACACGCCCGGCACCACCAATGCGGCGACACCGGCCGAGGAGGCCTTGGCGCTGAAAACCGGTGTCTGCCAGGATCACACCCACATCTTTGCCGCCGCGGCGCGCTGCATGGGCTTTCCAGCCCGTTACGTCAGCGGCTATCTGATGCTGGATGCGACCGTAGAGCAGGCGGCAAGCCATGCCTGGGTCGAAGCGCATGTTTATGGACTGGGCTGGGTTGCCTTCGATGCGGCAAACGGCATTTCGCCTGACGAGCGCTATGTGAAGGTGGCAACGGGCCGGGACTATCGCGATGCCACGCCGGTGTCGGGAATTCGACTGGGACAGGCGGAAGAACAGCTTGCGGTCACCGTCACGGTGGAGCAGTAATCCGGCAAGGATTGCTGCCAGAAGAGATTCCATGACCTATTGCGTCGGGCTCAAGATCGATCGCGGGCTCGTGTTCATGTCGGACACGCGCACCAATGCCGGCATGGATTCGATCTCCACCTTCAAGAAGATGCATGTCTGGGAACAGCCTGGCGAGCGCGTCGTCGTCTTGATGTCGGCCGGCAATCTGGCGACGACGCAAGCCGTGGTCAGCCTGCTCGACGAGCGCACCAAGACGGTGACGGACCGCCACGAGAAGCTGCTTGAAACGCCATCCATGTACCAGACGGTGCGGCTGGTGGGCGATACGGTGAAAGAGGTAATCGCACAGGCGTCACCCGCCGGCGAGAAGGCCGATTCCTATTTCAATGCCTCCTTCATCCTGGGCGGTCAGATCAAGGGCAGTCCGCCGCGGCTGTTCATGATCTATCCCGAAGGCAATTTCATCGAATCGACCGACGACACGCCGTTCTTCCAGATCGGCGAGACCAAATACGGCAAGCCGATCATCATCCGCGCCTATGAACGGACCATGAGTCTGGCCGAGACGGTGAAGCTGCTGCTGGTCTCGTTCGATTCGACGCTGAAATCGAACCTGTCGGTCGGCCTGCCGCTCGACCTGCTGTTCCTGGAGAAGGACACCTTCAAGGTTGGCCTGAAGAAGCGGATCGCTCAGGACGACCAATACTACCGCACGATCTCGGACGGCTGGTCGAACGCGCTGAAGACGGCTTTTGCCAGCCTGCCGGATTTTCCGGGGTAGTCCGCGGCTCGCCGCCCGCTTGTAGTTGCAAATATTTCACATGTTAATTAATGTCTTATCTTGAACAGCCGGCGGCAACGACTGGCGGCGAAAGGTCATGTCGGGAGGACAGGATGAACAATGATGAGTTCCGGCAATGGTCGCAGCGTGCCGCCGACTGGGGCGCCAACTATCGCGACACTTTGCGCGAACGGCCGGTGCGGCCGTTGATCGAGCCGGGCGACATATTCAGGAGCATAGAAGCGTCACCGCCCGAAGACGCCGAACCGATGGACAGGATCTTCGCCGACTTCGAGGAGAAGATCGTGCCGGGGATGACGCACTGGCAGCATCCGCGTTTCTTCGCCTATTTCCCGGCCAACGCGGCGCCGGTCTCGGTGGTCGCCGAGAACCTCGTCTCCGCAATGGCCGCGCAATGCATGCTTTGGCAGACGTCGCCGGCGGCGACGGAACTCGAAACGCGCACCGTCGACTGGATGCGTCAGGCGCTCGGCCTGCCCGAGGGGTTCTCAGGCGTCATCCAGGATTCGGCGTCGTCGGCGACACTCAATGCTGTGCTGACCATGCGCGAGCGGGCGCTGGACTGGCAAGGCAACAAAAAGGGACTGACCGGACAGGGGCGGCTGCGCATCTATTCCTCGGATCAGGTGCACACATCGATCGACCGGGCCATCTGGGTCTCGGGCATCGGCGAGGACAATCTGGTGCGCATTCCCGTCAGCGGTCGCTTTCGCGCCATGGACACCGCTGCTCTGGAAGCAGCCATACTGGCCGACCGGCAAGCCGGCCTGCTGCCGGCGGGCATCATCGCTTGCGTTGGTGGCACCAGCACGGGCGGCACGGACGACATTGCGGCGGTCGCCGAGGTCGCCAGGCGGTACGGCCTCTACCTCCATGTCGATGCGGCCTGGGCTGGGTCGGCGATGATCTGCCCGGAGTACCGGCATTTCTGGACCGGCGTCGAAGGCGCCGATTCGATCGTCTTCAATCCGCACAAATGGCTCGGCGCGCAGTTCGATTGCTCGATCCAGTTCCTGCGCGACCCCGAAAGCCATGTCCGGACGTTGGCGATCAAGCCGGACTATCTGAAGACGCATGGTCATGACGGAATCATCAACTATTCCGAATGGTCGGTGCCGCTCGGCCGGCGCTTCCGCGCCCTGAAACTGTGGTTCCTGCTGCGCGCCCACGGGCTGGAAAACCTGCGGGCGATGATCCGCAACCATGTGGCGTGGAGCGAAGGGCTTGCAGTGCGCCTGGCGAAGGAGCCCGATTTCGAGATCGTCAGCGAACCGATGCTGTCGCTGTTTTCGTTCCGGCACAAGGCGGCCTCAAACGCCGATGCCGACGAGCACAATCTGCGGCTGGTCAATGCGATCAACGACGATGGCCGCATCTACCTGACGCAGACGAGGGTCGACGGGCAGGTGGCGATCCGCTTCCAGGTCGGCCAGTTTGAAACGACCGCCGCCGATGTCGATACCGCCTTCACTGTCATCTGCGACTGTGCAAGATCCCTGAGGAGCTGACAGGGATTGTCCCGAGGTAGCCAGCAAGGATTTGCGGACAAGCATATGGCCGGGCAGGGCGAAGAGGCTAACCAGAACCTGACCGGCGTGTGGAGAGGGCGCTATTTCTATCCGCGTGAACTGGCGCCGGTCTCCTTCGTTGCGACGCTGATTGAGACCGCAGCCAGACTGATGGGGACGACCCATGAACCGGCCGGCCCGGCGACTGGCGCTGTGAGATACGCAACCTTGCAAGGGCAGCGCGACGGCAACTCCGTCTCCTTCGTAAAGACATATGACGATGCCGATTTGAAGGTGCAGCCGATCGACTACAGCGGCATCCTGAACGGCGACGCAACAGAGATCAAAGGCAGCTGGCGAATTCGGGGAAGCTGGTCCGGAAAATTCCTGATGATCCGCGAGCCGGGAAAAATCGCTGCCGCCACACGCAAGGTGGCGGAAAGCGTCTGATCTGTATCTGCCCGGTTCGCCTTTGCAATCATCGATATTTCATTAGCCGGCGTCTCCCTTTTCATCGCTTTCGCTTTCGGCTATAAACAAGAAAAACGAAAACGGGGAGGTTCTCAATGTATCTGTCGCCGCGCCATGCCGAGATCATTCAGATGGCCAAGGACCATGGCCGCGTGCTGGTCGACGATCTGGCCACGCATTTCAATGTGACGCCGCAGACCATTCGCAAGGATCTCAACGATCTCTGCGACCAGCGGCTGCTTTCGCGCATCCATGGCGGGGCATTGTTCCCCTCCGGGATCGAGAACATGGAGTATGAGGCCCGGCGCAAGATCGCGGCGGACGAGAAGGAAGCGATCGGCCGCGCGGCGGCCAGGCTGATCCCGGACAACGCCTCGCTGTTCATCAACATCGGCACCACGACGGAAGCGGTCAGCAAGGCCCTGCTCGATCACAATGGCCTGATGGTCATCACCAATAATATCAATGTTGCCAATAGGATGCGCATATATCCCTCGATCGAAGTGGTGATCGCCGGCGGGGTGGTGCGCGGTTCGGATGGCGGTGTCGTCGGCGAAGCGGCGGTTGATTTCATCAGGCAGTTCAAGGTCGACTACGCCGTCATCGGCGCCTCTGCCATCGACCATGACGGCGCCTTGCTCGATTTCGATTTCCGCGAGGTCAAGGTGGCGCAGGCTATCATCGCCAATGCCAGACATGTGATTCTGGTTTCCGACCAGACCAAATTCGAACGCACGGCGCCGGTGCGCATCGGCCATCTGTCGCAGGTCAATACCTTCATCACAGACCGTTGCGACATCGCGTCGGTGCGCAAGATCTGTCAGGAGGCCGAGGTTCAGCTGATCGAGACGTCGCTTGGATGAGGCTCTTTCACGGTCATCTCACAGGCTTGTGATATTTCGTTTGACATTCGTTATGAGTTCGAAATAATTCCGCCACGGTTTCGCAAAAGATCAAAAATGGTGCAATGCGAAATCGTGGAGGAGTTAAGTGGACACATCTTCAGTCCGGGATATTTTCGTCATAGGGGGCGGTATCAATGGCTGCGGCATCGCCCGCGATGCCGTTGGGCGCGGGTTTTCGGTTTTTCTGGCTGAGATGAACGACCTCGCCAGCGGAACCTCCTCCGGTTCGACCAAGCTGATCCATGGCGGCCTGCGCTACCTTGAATTCTACGAGTTTCGCCTGGTGCGCGAGGCGCTGATGGAGCGCGAGGTTCTGTGGAGGAACGCGCCGCACATCATCTGGCCGATGCGCTTCGTGTTGCCCTATGCCAAGGGTCTGCGTCCGGCCTGGCTGATCAGGCTTGGCCTGTTCCTCTACGACCATATTGGCGGGCGCAAATTGCTGCCTGCGACCAGGACGCTGGACATGGCAAACGATCCGGCGGGCAAGCCTTTGAAACCCTTGTTCAAAAAGGCGTTCGAATATTCCGATGGCTGGGTCAATGATGCGCGGCTGGTGGCGCTCAACGCTCGCGATGCCGCTGACCGGGGTGCAACGATTCGAACCCGCACGAAGGTGGTCGGCGCGCGCCGAGAAAACGGCCTTTGGACAATCAAGATCGAGAACCTGCAGAGTGGCGAGACCGAAGAGATCAAGGCGCGGCTGCTGGTCAACGCGGCCGGACCGTGGGTCGATCATGTGCTTTCCGGCGTCGTCGGCCTGAACGATGTGCACAATGTCCGCCTGGTGCAGGGCAGCCACATCGTCATCGCCAAGAAGTTCGACGATCCGCGCGCTTATTTCTTCCAGAACAAAGACGGCCGCATCATCTTCGCCATTCCCTACGAGGAAGAGTTCACGCTGATCGGCACGACCGACCAGGATTATCCCGGCGATCCGCACGATGTGAAGATCAGCGACACCGAGATCGACTATCTCTGTGCCGCCGCCAGCGAATATTTCGCGGTAGCCGTCAAGCGCTCCGACATCGTCTGGACCTATTCGGCCGTGCGTCCGCTCTATGACGACGGCGCCTCCAAGGCGCAGGAAGCGACGCGCGACTATGTGCTGAAGGCCGATAGCGGCGAGGGCGCCGCACCGATCGTCAATGCCTTCGGCGGCAAGATCACCACCTATCGCCGGCTGTCGGAATCGATGCTGGAAAAGATCGAGGGTTTTCTCGGCAAGCGTGGCAAGCCGTGGACATCAGATGCGCCGCTGCCCGGCGGTGACTTCCCGGCCACGGGTTTCGACGCGCAAGTGGCGAAGCTGAAGACGGCCTATCCGTTCCTCGATGCGCGCCTCGCCCGCCGGTTGACGCGGCTTTACGGGACGCGCGCTCAGGCTCTGCTCGGCCTTGCCAAGTCGAATGCCGAGCTCGGCCGCAACTTCGGCGGCGATCTCTACGAGGCCGAAGTGCGCTATCTCGTTGAAAATGAATGGGCCGTCACGGCGGAAGATGTGCTGTGGCGGCGGACCAAGCGCGGCCTGCATCTCAGCCGCGAGCAGGTCGCGGCACTCGACGAATTCATGCATGGCATAAGCCGGCGGCATGTCGCGGCCGCCGAATGAAGAGGGTCTTGAGCTGATGCAGAAAGCCCGGGAGGAGGCGTCATGCTTGAACTGAGGAACGTCACCAAGACGGTCGGTGCGGTCGAGCACATACGCGACGTGTCGCTGACGCTTCAGCACGGCTCGCTCAACGTTCTGCTCGGGCCGACGCTTTCCGGCAAGACCAGCCTGATGCGGCTGATGGCCGGCCTCGATGTGCCGACCTCCGGCTCGGTCTGGTTCGATGGCGAGAACGTCACCGGCACGCCGGTGCAGAAGCGCAAGATCGCCATGGTCTACCAGCAGTTCATCAACTATCCGGCGATGACCGTTTATGAAAACATCGCTTCGCCGCTCAGGGTGGCGGGTGTCGAGCAAGCCAAGATCGACAGCCAGGTGCGCGAGGCCGCGGGGTTGCTCAAGCTGACGCCGTATCTCGACCGCACGCCGCTCAGCCTGTCGGGCGGCCAGCAGCAGCGCACCGCGCTGGCGCGTGCGATCGTCAAGAATGCCAGCCTGGTGCTGCTCGACGAGCCATTGGCCAATCTCGACTACAAATTGCGCGAGGAATTGCGCGCCGAATTGCCGAGGATTTTTGCTGCCGCCGGCACCATCTTCGTCTACGCCACCACCGAGCCTCATGAGGCTCTGCTGCTCGGCGGCAACACAGCAACGCTGTCGGAAGGCCGTATCACCCAGTTCGGGCCGACCATCGATGTGTTCCGCAAGCCGGTCGATCTGGTGACGGCCAGGACCTTCGCCGATCCGCCGCTCAACACCATCGTGCTGGCCAAGAAGGGTCCCGACTTCCTGCTCGAAGGCGGGGTGAAGCTGCCGGTGCCGCCCGAACTCGTCGGCATTGCCGACGGCAACTACACGATCGGCTTCCAGCCGCATCATCTGTCGCTCGACCGGCCCAACGCCTTGGCAGTGCCGGTGCGGGCCAAGGTCACCATCACCGAGATCACCGGATCGGAAAGCTTCATCCATCTCGACTTCGCCGATGTGCGCTGGGTGATGCTGACCCATGGCATCCGCGATTTCGAGACCGACGAAGTGGTCGAGGTGTTCATCGATCCGCGTCACATTATGGTCTTCGACGAGCACGGCCGCGCCGTGACCGCGCCGAAGCTGGCGGCTTGAGGAGGGCGATATGGCGCGTATCGACGTCAACCATGTCAGGCATTCCTACCTGCCGAACCCGCAGAAGGATGCGGATTTCGCACTCAGGGAAGTGCATCACGCCTTCGAGGATGGCGGCGCCTATGCGTTGCTCGGGCCGTCCGGCTGCGGCAAGACCACGCTGCTCAACATCATTTCGGGGCTGCTGCATCCCTCGCACGGCCAGTTGCTGTTCAACGGCAGGGACGTGACCAATCTGTCGACACAGGAACGCAACATCGCGCAGGTGTTCCAGTTCCCGGTCATCTACGACACCATGACCGTCTACGACAATCTGGCCTTCCCGCTGCGCAACCGCGGCGTGCCGGAAGCCGACGTCGACCGGAAGGTGCGCGAGACGCTGGAGATGATCGACCTGGCGTCCTGGGCGAAAAAGAAGGCGAGGGGCCTGACCGCCGACCAGAAGCAGAAGATCTCGCTCGGCCGCGGACTGGTGCGCTCGGACGTCAACGCCATCCTGTTCGACGAGCCGCTGACCGTCATCGACCCGCATATGAAATGGGTGCTGCGTTCGCAATTGAAGCAGCTCCATCGCCGCTTCGGCTACACCATGGTCTATGTCACGCACGACCAGACCGAGGCGCTGACCTTCGCCGACCAGGTCGTGGTCATGTACGATGGCGGCATCGTGCAGATCGGCACGCCGGCGGAACTATTCGAGCGGCCGCGCCATACCTTCGTCGGCTATTTCATCGGTTCGCCGGGCATGAACGTCATGCCGGTGGCGATCGAAGGCAGGACGGCAACGCTCGGGTCGCAACGGATCGAGTTGCCAGGGCGTACCGAAGGCGGACGGCAGCGCCGTCGAGCTTGGTATCCGTCCCGAATATGTGCGGCTGGGCCGCGACGGCATGGCTGTTTCGATCAGCAAGGTCGAGGATCTCGGCCGCCACAAGGTGGTGCGCGCCAAGCTGGAGGGTCGCGATATCGCTGCCGTCATCGGCGAGGACGAGACCGTTCCCGCTGAACCGAAGGTGAGGTTCGATCCGGCCGGCATCAACATCTATGCCGATTCCTGGCGTGTCGAGATGGGGGCATAGATGGACAAGACCTGGAACAACAAGGCCTGGTTCCTGGTGCTGCCGGTGCTGGTGCTGGTGGCATTCTCGGCCGTCATCCCGCTGATGACCGTCGTCAATTATTCGGTGCAGGACACGTTCGGCAACAACGTCTTCTTCTGGGCCGGGACCGAGTGGTTCGAGGAACTGCTGTCGTCGAGCCGCTTCTGGGAGGCGATGACCCGCAACCTGATCTTCTCCTTCATCATCCTCGCCATCGAAGTGCCGCTCGGCATCTTCATCGCGCTCAACATGCCGAAGAAGGGCTGGGGCGTGCCGGTCTGCCTGGTGCTGATGGCCTTGCCGCTGCTCATCCCGTGGAATGTCGTCGGCACCATCTGGCAGGTGTTCGGGCGCAACGACATCGGCCTGCTCGGCTACTACGTCAACGCGCTCGGCATCGACTACAATTATGTGCAGGATCCGTTCGACGCCTGGGTCACCATCATCGTCATGGATGTCTGGCACTGGACCAGCCTCGTCGTGCTGCTCTGCTATGCCGGTCTGGTCTCGATCCCCGATGCTTTCTACCAGGCGGCGAAGATCGACGGCGCCTCGCGCTGGGCGGTGTTCCGCTACATCCAGCTGCCGAAGATGCAGCGCGTGCTTCTGATCGCCGTGCTGCTGCGCTTCATGGACAGTTTCATGATCTACACCGAACCCTTCGTCGTCACCGGCGGCGGCCCGGGCAACTCGACGACGTTCCTGTCGATCGACCTCGTCAAGACGGCGCTCGGCCAGTTCGACCTCGGGCCGGCGGCCGCCATGTCGCTGGTCTACTTCCTCATCATCCTTTTGTTGTCATGGGTGTTCTACACCGTGATGACCAATTACGACGCGGAGCGCTGAGATGGCCGGCGCCAATGAACGAACCGAGCGCAATGCGATGAACGGGACCTCTGCCGCGGAAGGTCTCGCCAGTACGCTGTCGCATAGCGATCTCGACAGGCGCATGCGGCGCCGCGGCGAGGAATCGCGCTGGTGGTGGATCGTGCCGACGCTCTACATCATCGTGCTTTTGCTGCCGATCTACTGGCTCATCAATATGAGCTTCAAGACCAATGCCGAGATTGTCTCGTCGCTGACGCTCTACCCGCACGCGCCGACACTCGCCAATTACGTCACCATCTTCACTGATGCGTCCTGGTATTCCGGCTACATCAACTCGATCACCTATGTGGTGATGAACATGGTGATTTCGGTGGCGGCGGCCTTGCCGGCCGCCTACGCCTTCTCACGCTACCGCTTCCTCGGCGACAAGCATCTGTTCTTCTGGCTCTTGACCAACCGCATGGCGCCGCCGGCGGTGTTCGCGCTGCCGTTCTTCCAGCTCTACTCGGCCTTCGGGCTGATCGACACGCATATCGCGGTGGCGCTGGCGCACTGCCTGTTCAACGTGCCGCTGGCGGTGTGGATCCTCGAGGGCTTCATGTCGGGCGTGCCGAAGGAAATCGACGAGACCGCCTATATTGACGGCTATTCCTTCCCGCGCTTCTTCGTCAAAATCTTCATGCCACTGATCGCCAGCGGCATCGGTGTCGCCTGCTTCTTCTGCTTCATGTTCTCGTGGGTCGAATTGCTGATCGCGCGCACGCTGACGACCACCGATGCCAAGCCGATCGCCGCCACGATGACGCGCACCGTTTCGGCCGCCGGCATGGATTGGGGCCTGCTCGCCGCCGCCGGCGTACTAACGCTGATCCCCGGCGCGCTCGTCATCTGGTTCGTCCGAAACTATATCGCCAAGGGCTTTGCCCTGGGGAGGGTATGACCATGAATTTCGACCTCACCTGGATGGCGTGGACGTGGCCGACGGCGGCCTTCTTCGCGACCATTCTGCTGCTGCTGTGTGGCATGGCGATGTGGGAATACGCCTCGCCGGGCGGCAATCCACGCGTCGGCATCCTGCGCTTCGAGACGACGCGCGGCGACCGTCTCTTCCTGTCGCTGCTTGGCAGCGCCTTTATCCATCTCGCTTGGCTGGGTCTTGTCGGATCCAACCTGTGGTGGGCTCTCGCTCTCTCCGTGGTCTACGCCATTGGCGTGTTCCGCTACGTATAGAGGGGGAACTGTTGGAGCGGCAGCGTGCCGGCCACCGCTCCAGATCGCACTTGAAACCTGAAACAGTGGAGGAAACACATGCGACGGCAATTTTTAACATCAACAACTGCCCTTGTCCTATTGCTCGGCGCGGGCAATGCCTACGCCGGGATGGACGAAGCAAAAGCCTTTCTGGACAAGGAGATAGGCCCGCTTTCGACGCTTTCGCGCGCCGATCAGGAAGCCGAAATGCAGTGGTTTATCGACGCAGCCAAGCCGTTCGCCGGCATGGACATCAAGGTCGTCTCCGAAACCATCGCCACACACCAGTATGAATCGCAGGTGCTGGCGCCGGCCTTTACCGCCATCACCGGCATCAAGATCACGCATGACGTCATCCAGGAAGGCGACGTCGTCGAGAAGATCCAGACCCAGATGCAGACCGGCCAGAACCTCTATGACGGCTGGGTCAACGATTCCGATCTGATCGGCACGCACTGGCGCTACCAGCAGGTGCGCAATTTGACCGACTGGATGGCGGGCGACGGCAAGGATGTCACCAACCCGAACCTCGACCTGAAGGATTTTATCGGCACCTCGTTCACGACGGCTCCAGACAAGAAGCTCTACCAGCTTCCCGACCAGCAGTTCGCGAACCTCTACTGGTTCCGTTACGACTGGTTCAACGACGAGAAGAACAAGGCCGATTTCAAGGCCAAGTACGGCTACGACCTCGGCGTGCCGGTCAACTGGTCTGCCTATGAAGATATCGCCGAATTCTTCACCGGCCGCGAGATCGACGGAAAGAAGGTCTATGGCCACATGGACTACGGCAAGAAGGATCCGTCGCTCGGCTGGCGATTCACCGACGCCTGGCTGTCGATGGCCGGCAATGGCGACAAGGGCCTGCCGAACGGCCTGCCGGTCGACGAGTGGGGCATCAAGGTCGACGAGAATTCGCGTCCGGTCGGCTCCTGCACCGCGCGTGGCGGCGACACCAATGGCCCGGCTGCCGTCTACTCGATCCAGAAGTACCTCGACTGGCTGAAGGCCTACGCTCCGGCAGAAGCCCAGGGGATGACCTTCTCCGAATCGGGACCGGTCCCGGCGCAGGGCGCGGTTGCCCAGCAGATCTTCTGGTACACCGCCTTCACCGCTTCGATGGTCGATGCCGGCGCCAAGGCGGTGCTCAACGACGACGGTACGCCGAAATGGCGCATGGCGCCGTCGCCGCACGGCGTCTACTGGAAGGACGGCATGAAGCTCGGCTATCAGGACGTCGGTTCCTGGACGCTGATGAAGTCGACGCCGACCGACCGCGCCAAGGCCGCCTGGCTGTACGCGCAGTTCGTCACCTCGAAGACCGTGGACGTGAAGAAGAGCCATGTCGGCCTGACCTTCATCCGCGAGAGCACGATCCACGACAAGAGCTTCACCGAACGTGCGCCCAAGCTCGGCGGTCTGATCGAGTTCTACCGTTCGCCGGCCCGCGTCCAGTGGTCGCCGACCGGCACCAACGTGCCTGACTATCCGAAGCTGGCACAGCTCTGGTGGCAGGCGATCGGCGATGCGTCGTCGGGCGCCAAGACGGCGCAGGAAGCGATGGACTCGCTCTGCGGCGAGCAGGAAAAGGTCATGAGCCGCATTGAGAAGTCGGGCGTCCAGGGCGATATCGGCCCCAAGATGGCCGAAGAGCATGACCTCGCTTACTGGAACGCCGACGCGGTTAAGAAGGGCAATCTCGCGCCCCAGCTGAAGATCGAGAACGAGAAGGAAAAGCCGATCACCATCAACTACGACGAGCTGGTGAAGAGCTGGCAGAAGTAAAATTCTGCAACTACAGTTTGCCGGGGCATGGTGCCCCGGCAAACGTTTCGGTGTGAACGGTGATTTCCTCGCTTTTTCAGAGTGCTGAACGTTGGGCTCCAGCCACCACTGGTCAGAACGGCGAGTTGCTTTTCACTGCGGATTTTGCCCTGGAACTGGGTAGGCTGCACCTTTCAGACCACGGGCATGAAAGCGAAGCCACGACAGGACTTACCTCGGATCGCTTGAAGCAGATCCTGCAGAACCCTGAGTTGCGGCTGGCTCATGAACTCGTTCCCGAGATCATCGCGGAATATGCGTTGAGAAGGCTCTCCCCTCCCAAGGATTTTGAATATGTACTGAGCGACCGGCATGGCCGGACCCATGGTTTTAAAGTCGCCCGGCACCCGGTATTTCAACCGGTTCATGACAATCTCGCACGCGAGCTGCTGCCTCCATCCGCTGTGGAGACCATCGCAAAAGCCTCCAGCTACGCAGACGCGATTTCCAAAGCATTGAACGCGGGCGAGAAGCTGGAAAATCTGTCCGTATGCGTTGCCCCGATTGGATTGGGCCTTCACCAAGGCAAGCTTGAGATAAGATAGGATTGCAGAACTTGACCAAATACGTCCTCGCAATCGACCAGGGAACGACATCGACCCGGGCGATACTGTTCGACGGTGAGATGAAAGTCGCCGGCAGCGGGCAGAAGGAATTCACCCAGCACTATCCGGCCTCCGGCTGGGTCGAGCACGACCCGGAAGAGATCTGGGCAAGCGTCGTGACGACCGTGAAGGCTGCGCTGAAAAAGGGAGGCTGTGAAGCATCCGAAGTGGCGGCGATCGGCATCACCAACCAGCGCGAGACCGTCGTCATCTGGGACAGAGCGACGGGCAAGCCGATCCACAACGCCATCGTCTGGCAGGACCGGCGCACCGCGCCGCTCTGCCAGAAACTGAAGAAGCAGGGTTTGGAGAAGAAATTCACGCGTAAGACCGGCTTGCTGCTCGATCCCTATTTCTCCGGCACCAAGATCGCCTGGATGCTCGACAAGGTGAAGGGCGCGAGGAAACGCGCCGAGAAGGGCGAATTGCTGGCCGGCACCATAGACAGTTTCTTGATCTGGCGGCTGACCGGCGGCAAGGTCCACGCCACCGATGCCACCAATGCCTCACGAACGCTGGTCTACAACATCGCCGAAAATGCCTGGGACGACGAGCTTTTGGGCATTCTCAACATTCCGGTAAAAATGCTGCCGGAGGTCAAAGACTGCGCCGATGATTATGGAGTGACCGAGAAGAATCTGTTCGGCGCCGAGATAAAAATCCTCGGTGTCGCCGGCGACCAGCATGCCGCGACCATCGGCCAGGCCTGCTTTGAGCCCGGCATGATGAAATCCACCTACGGCACCGGCTGCTTCGCGCTGCTCAACACCGGCAGCGATCTGGTGCGTTCGAGGAACCGGCTCTTGACCACCATCGCCTATCGGCTGAACGGCAAGACCACCTATGCGCTGGAAGGTTCGATCTTCATTGCCGGGGCGGCCGTGCAATGGCTGCGCGACGGCATCAAGGTGATCGGCAAGGCCGAGCAGAGTGGCAAACTGGCCGCCGAGGCCGACCCGACGCAAAACGTCTATCTGGTACCGGCCTTTGTTGGATTGGGCGCGCCGCATTGGGACGCCGAAGCGCGCGGCGCCATCTTCGGACTGACCCGCAATTCCGGTCCAGCGGAGTTCGCGCGCGCCGCACTCGAATCCGTCGCTTACCAGACCCGCGACCTGCTCGATGCCATGCGCAAGGACTGGAAGGGCACTTCGGCCAAAACGGTGCTCAGGGTCGATGGCGGCATGGTGGCGTCGGACTGGACCATGCAGCGATTGGCCGACATTCTCGATGCCCCCGTCGATCGTCCGACCATTCTCGAGACGACCGCGCTGGGTGCGGCCTGGCTCGCCGGCTCGAAAGCCGGCGTGTGGCCGAAGGCGAAGGAGTTCGCCAAGAGCTGGGCGCTCGAGCGGCGGTTCAAGCCGGAGATGGATATCTCCACACGATCGGCCAAGCTGGCAGGCTGGCGCGATGCTGTGCGCAGGACCTTGAGCGCATAAGAAAAGGCCCGCGCCGTTTCCGACACGGACCTTGTACTCAGACTTATCGGCTACTGATACTCGCCTGGATCAGTAAGGAGAACGGCATTCCTGACGCGGACCGTAATTCGGCTGGAATGTGTTGTCCGAAGAGCGGTAGCTGCGATAGCGGTCATAGCACCACTGCACGTGCGAGTTGCCTTCGTAGACGCGGTTGTTCTCGTTGTTGATGATCGCACCGGTGATCAAGGCACCAGTCGCGAATGCCGCGAGCGGGAACCAATAGTCGCCGTGACGGCGATAACCACGGTGGTAATCGCGATAACCGCGATGGCCGTTCCAGTAGCCGCCGCCATCATTGGTTTGGGCAAAGTTACGATTGGCGCCCATACGGCGGTTGCCGAAATTGCGGTTGAACTGGCGATTCTTCATCCACGGCTTGTAGTCAACGGTCTGTACATCGCTCGAAGCTGATGCCGCTTGCGGCACAAACATCTGCGCCGCATTGGCCGGCATAGCTGCGGCAGCGGCAAACGAAACTGACAGGGTGGTCGCCAGTATACCCGTAACGATCTTGTTCATTGTCTTCTCCTTCGAAAGGGTGATTGACGTCCCTTGTGGCGAGACAACGAGCGATGCACAGGATGGTTCCTCGCAAAACACCAAGTTGCTGATCTGTAATGTTTCTCTTGCCTGACACCAGCACTGCAAAGTGCTCTGCCAATGGCTCTGCCAAGCTTATATCTCGCTTCATCGAAGTGGCCGTTCGGGCAAGTCGACGATGCCGGAAAAGCTTGGCTCTCCGATCCGTTTTTTCCGGTTGACCGGTTGAGCCACTCTCCCTATGTTCCGCGCAATTTCGAGGGCGGCCTTTTCAAGCCCGCGGGAGCGCGTAGCTCAGCCGGTAGAGCAACTGACTTTTAATCAGTAGGTCATGGGTTCGAATCCCATCGCGCTCACCAAAAACTCCATACAATCAATGCTTTATGAAAGGTCTGGGTAGCTTTTTTGTGCCTAGCGAAAGCGTGTCCGCGCTATGTCGGCAAAATAAGGGGCAGTGCAGAGCGTTCCATCCAAGGAAAGTTCGACCCCAACTTAAGAACGCGCTAAAATAGAGAAACGGCGTTCGCGGGGCGGCAAGAGAGATGGCGGGACCTCCTGAATTTGATCGCGAGATGGCGAAGCTACGGTTTTTGCTGCGTCGAGGCGATATTAAACAGGAGCATTTCGACCTAACTGAACGGGTGCTCCGTGGCAAATATGGTTTGCCTGTCGCCTCCACAGAACATCAAGTGCAGGTTATCGATACCAGCAAACCCCTGGAGATGCCGGCCGCCCGGCAACAATCGAGCGCCGAGACACTAGTGGGCGGAATTCTGCTGTTGGTTGTGTTTGTGCTGTTTGGGTTCCTGTTCAAAAGCTTTATGGGTCCCTCAAAAAGCGAAGCGGAACTAGCGGACGAACATCGTAACGGATTCCACTGCCTGTCTGCCTGGGACGGATCCAACTCTGCACTTGTCACCAAAATCAAGGAATCGCTACGAGACCCAAACTCATTCGAGCACGTCAAAACACAGATCACACCGATTGACTCCAGCGGGAAGCACACAGTCATAATGGAGTACCGGGCTCGTAACGGTTTTGGCGGAGTGAACGACGAATTCGCGACCGGGACTATCAAGAATTCTGACTGTTCGCTTGTCGATTGGACCGAAAAGTGAAGCCCGCCACCGTGAGGCAGCGGGCTTGCGCGGCGGAAAACTTTTCCGTTGCGTTCAGCAAATGTGCTGTATCAGGGCCAGCGCGTCGAGATCGGCAATGCCGCTTTCGCCAAAGTCCATTTCCGGTGCATCGCCTCCGTCTTGCTCGCCATCGAAGAAAGAGACATCGCGAGCCGTGCCGTAGTCGGCCAGGGCAAGGTGCTGGTCGGTCGCGCTTGACCATCCAAGGGACGGCTCGTGCTCGTCGCCGCTTTCCTCCAGGTCGGCATCGTCCATTTCGCAGTCGTCGTTGAGGCCGCCAGCTTGCGGACCTCGATCCGTCCAGCCGATTGATGGTTCGTCGTCGGCTGTATCCTCCAGATCGCAATCGGCCTCCATGAAATCCAAAGCGGTGATCAGCGACATAGCGCGGTCCAGAAGGTCATTCAGACGTTTCTCGACCGACTGGCGCCATTCGCGCGGGTTCATGCCGTCTGGCATCCCCAAGGGCTTTAGGGTGCGGACGTGAGTGTTCATCGACCCTTCCCCTCATAGCTCTTGATGATGGTGGCGGCATGGTCGGAAAGCTTGTTGGCAGTGCGCAGCATGAGCAGCGCAAGGCGGAGACGAAAGATGCGGCAGATAGCGGGCACAGCTCCGCCAGGTGCCGGAACATGGGTGTTCGGCAATGGATTTCTCCCAACAGTTGTGATACTTACACTTGTGAAATTAGCACAAGGGTTAGCAGTTGTGAAGCCTGCACAAGTGAGAATGGCCAGAGCGGCCCTAAACTGGTCCCTGGCCGATCTTTCAAAGGCTGCTGGAGTTCACCGCAACACGATCTCAAATTTTGAGACTGGCAGGTATGGCGGCTCGGAAGATGCGCTTGCCGCGATCGAGCGCGCCCTCGAATCTGCCGGCGTTGAGTTCATCCCCGAGAATGGCGGCGGCGCCGGGGTGAGGCTTCGCAACAGGGCGACCCACGACGATCCTAATCCCCAATTCGACAATGTCCCCTACGGGCTCTACGAATTTGCGAACAAGCACGGCTTGCCGCTCAGTGTGGCAGAAGTCCTCTTGCAGTCGAACGGTCCATCTCGCGCAAAATGTGATGCCGCTGCCCAAACATACCTCAGGTTCGTCAAGCCAAACTTGGCGACGGACGGCAGCGCCTAGGCTTGAGAGCATTACCAGCGCGGCATGCTTCCCTGCCCGCGCCTCTGGTGAGAAAGAGCGAAGGCGGTAAGGTTCTTATATTTCCTTCAACTTAAGTAAGGGCAGGACTAAAGTCTTGCACCCTGCCAGCTAAGGTCTGACGTTACCGCTTTAGTTCCGCGAATGTCCGTTGGACGTTCCCTTACTTTAGCCAAGCGTTATATTCGCCATTTGGTACCGTTCACACCTTGGCGCTACCCAGCCGTAGGAGGCCGCACCGGCGCTGTCCGCAAGCGCGATCCCCGGAGGGAACGAAAAGTGAAAAACTCGCTCGTCTTTCCGCTGGTCCGCTACTGCGTGATTGCGGATAGTTGCAAATGGCCTGAACAAATCAAGAATCGCGCGCTGCCCAGGCGCTTACCGAATAGGCCGGCGCAATACCCCATCCAACTGCACCGGCCACACGGGAACTGACAAAACCCGTTCTAAAGGCATTCTACCGGACATTAGCAGTCCCTTAAACGAGACTGAGTACCCAATGTCGCTGGGCACAAAGTCGCAAAGCATGCGCTAACGTCTCGCAAGCCGCGATCAATTAGCGCACGCTAAATTAGGTCCGGAGAATTTTAACGGTTCGTTGACCGCGCTGTCCTAATTTTGGAACAGCGCGGTCAAACCCCAAACCCGGGCTGCGCGGGCGGCTCCGGCATCCAAGCACCCCCGCCCAGTGTCGGAGCCGCTACCATACCATTCAAATATCAGAAATGGTTGAATTAAATGTTACCCACTGTGCTTTCCAGTGCGCTTTCCTAGTCGTTAGACTTTGATGGAATAGGGGATTCACATCGAATCCGGTTCGATCTAGAATCGGCCCATGGACACGATCTTCGATGACCTATCCAGAGCCCTCAGAGCGCCCCGTGTAGACGCCTGGAGGCCTGTCCGCGCCATTGTCCTGGACTTTGCCGGCAAGCTGCTGATGGGCGTAGCTATCGGGCTTGGCGTAGGCATTGGAATGGCAATAGCGGGTTGACTGTCGGCGCAGGTTAGATAATTTTCGTTCTGCCTTGAGAGAAGCGGCCCGGGGCACCTCTGGAGAATCAAGCCGCGTGATAACCGACGATGGGGGAGCCCTTACGCTCGTAGACAACGAGCAGCACGGCTGCCCAAGCACAACTCCTAACAACAACAATCCGGCTTCCACGCCCCGTTCAGCGGCGTTGCGGCCACTAAAAAACATGGAGCAAAGTGATGACCAAAATTGTCGAATATCAGGATGGTGACGTGACGGTTCTATCGCGGAACCCGTTGCGAGGCGCACTGGAACTAGTGACCGATGACGACGACACAACCGTCCTAGAACTGGACAGGGACAGCGCCGAGTGGCTGGTGTCGGCTCTCCTCGAGTTTCTCATGGAAGGCAAAGGCCCAGAAACGCCAAAGATGACTGTTGAACCGAGCACTGACGCCGCCAAAAGTCGCGACCAAGTGCTAACTGCCATTTTTGAAGGTATCCTCGCGGCCTATCAAGCGACGCTCTATGAAAACAATGATCCGTTTGACAACTGCGCGACCTTTGCAGAAACGGCCTTGGCAACGCTGGAATCTAGTGGCTTCAAAGTAGTGCGCTAACCCAAATTGCTGCCTGCACGGCTCTGGGCGACCGTGCAGGTATTGCCTCAATAGGTTGATCAGCGCAGCGCCTCGCACGGCCTCGCGATAGTCCTAAAAACGCAAAACCCCAAGCCGGGGCCTGGGGTGTGCTAGGGACGTATCCCGTCGCGGTGATAGTGTCTATATGTTCGAGTCAGGGTAAAAAGTCAAGGGGGGCACCGTGCCTATCAGATCGGCGCTTTATGTCGACGGGTTCAATCTTTACCACGCTGTAAAGGACCTAAATGATAACTTCTTGAAGTGGTGCAACCTTTGGGGACTAGGTGAAATAATCATTCCGAAGGTCTCGGAAAGGCTGGTGAAGGTCGTTTTTTGCACCGCCTACTACCCAGGAGATCCCGAAAAGCGTTGGCGGCATGAGCAACTGATGAACGCGTTGCGAAATGTAGGAGTCGATTGCGTCATGGGTCATTATATTCATGAGGAACGCGATTGCCGGGACTGTGGTCGAACTTGGCAACAGCCAAACGAGAAAGCGTCCGATCTCAACCTTGGCCTATCGCTGATTACAGATGCCTGGAACGACGTTTTCGACCGCGCCTATCTACTCACGGCGGATTCCGATCAGGCTGCCACGGCTAGTTTCCTACGGCAAACTTTCAACGCTAAAAAGTCATTGGTGACTGTCTCGCCGCCCGGTCGAAATTTTTCGGCCAATATTACGAAATTTAGCGAAGGACGCATTGCCCTGACTAGGGAACACATAGAGCGGTCCGTTTTTCCTGCCACCGTTTTGGGAAACGGCCCTCCCGGTCGTCGGCCGCGCGAGTATGATCCGCCAGCCAATTGGGTCCATCCCGACAGCGTGAAGGCGAGCCCCCAGCAGCCATCAGCCGACAATTAGATATAGCGTTGCCGGCTCGGGAGGTGACAGAGCGTCATACTCTGCTTGGGAAAGAGTGGTGATGCGCTCGATCGCCGATGTGACAGCCGGGAAATCGGCAGGGGTGATGTCGTAGCTGACGGCACTGGACGGGACGCACCGCAACATATGCCTGGTCCAGCCTGGGAACGGGCCGATGGTCGTATCGGCTGTGAACGTCGTTTTCGTTCCAGATGATGTATCGCCAGGATTGTCGCCAAGGCGTTCGATTGATCCCGAACCGCCCGTGATCGAAATCACATTGTAGGCAGGGAGGCTGATGACCTCATTGCCGCCGATGGGAAGCGTTTTCATGCATTCACCTCTTTCGTTGCGCCGTGCATCAGGCACTGCCCCTCGGGTCTGCCGTGGCGAGGCCCGCAGCGAGTGCACGTTCATTCATGTCATCGGTCGCTCCGGCGAGCTGGATGACAAAATCTGACACCCATTCCCTGCACATCGTGAAGCGCTGAATGGTGCCGTCCGGCATATAGAACTGGAAGGCCAGATAAGCGCCGTCGTCGGAAGTGCCCAACCAATAGCGCTTGATCACCGCATCGTCGAAGCTCCCGAACTGCGCCTTGAAGGCCTTGCGGTTTTGCTCGACCACCTCAGCGAACTCAGGCGGTGCCTTCCACCATTTCTCGGGCTTATCGACCATTGACTGCCCTCAGGCCATCGCGAACGGCGCCGGCAAGTTGCGTGCGCATGGCGGCTAGGCTGTCCTTGCTGACATTGGCGCCGCCTTGGATGGTGATTGGTATCGAGATGCTGATCGGGCGCCCGTCTAGGCTGCTGGCGGAGCCTGTGCTTGACGTTCCCGGCCTCACATCGGCGAACTGGTCAGGCCGCGCAATGATCACCTTCTCGTTTGGATTCTTGAAGAACTCGACCTTTTGCGTGTCGCTGCCACCGCCACCGATCATGCCGCCAGTATCGAAGCCATAGATAGCCTTGTGGCGCCGCGCCTCGCTCTGAGACATCGCCACCTGCGTCTGCGCCAGCGTGTTCTCATAGTCGTTCGCGCCAGCACTGCCGACCGACGTTCCGCCACCGCCATAGACGATGTTGCGGGCTATCTGTTCCGGGGTAGCGCCAAGCCCTTGGGAGCCATACCCAATGTTTCCGCTCCCCACGATGCCTGCGGCGGCAAAGTTGGATTTCCACGTTTGAAGAACCTGCATGTATTGCGCGCGGAGTTGATCAGCCTGGCTGCTGCTGGCCGACGAGCCGCCGGAAGACAAGCCAGACGAGAGCCCGGAACCGCTGGCAAGGCTTGTGGCCTTGATCTCATCGAGCAGTTGGGCCGTCTTCCGCGTGTTCGCCTCGATGTTCATCTGAAGCTGCCAAATGCGGTCTTGATCGCGGGTGGCTACCTGTCCGGTGAAGCCGGATTGCGGATTGGCAAGGGCCATTGACTGGGCATTAGGGATCACCGTGCCGGCGCTGGATGGAATGACAAACTCCGGACCGTGCTCGCCGACCAGATAAGGCATGCCGGGTACGATAGGACCGCCAGCGGCGCGCGTGCCACCAAAGCGGGTGACATTGACCGTGCTGGTGCCGCTGCCGTAGCTTGACCCGCCGCCCGTGTATTCGCTTCCCATGTACTGGGAGGAAACCTGATTTGCGGTGATAGACGGGCCAGACTGCGCGCCAGCCGCAGCGCCGTAGCGCGTCACGCCGACATTGCTATAGCCGCCCGTCTGGTTCGGCACGCTGTATTCTGACTGCGTGCCGCTGCCGATTTGCTGGGTGCGGATTGTGATCGTCACGGTCTTGTTCGGGAGAGCAAGAATGTTGTCGTGGAGCGCACTGACAGTCGAATTAAGCTGCCGAACCTTGATCTCGCCGCTGACGATGCTGTCGAAAAAGGCGTTGATGGCAACGGGATCGCCACCTTGGGCAAGAAGGCTCTGACGCAGCAATTCTTCGCTGTCGTGAAGTGTCTTTACCGTTCCATTGCCGTGATCGTAGGCGGCAAAAAGCTTGTCGATAGATGTTACCGTGCGATCGATGGCATCCCTTGCCGCATCAGCATTGCCGGCGAATCCTTTGCCAAATACCTCATCGATTGACTGATGCGGCGCTGCCTTAAGCTCGTCTGTGATTTTCTTGATTTCGGCTTGTGTCGAATGAAGCGTCGTGACGGTCTGCTGAAGTTCTCCCAACTGGGAAAGCTTGGCGTCTTGGAACGCCCGGGAGACATTGACGACCTGTTGCTGCATGGCGCCGAACTCGACGGTAACGCCGTTTGCAGACTTGCCGATACCGCCAATCGCTGAAGAGAGACCGTTAGCGCTGCTCGTCGCGCGTCCGAAGTTGATGTTTTTCAGGTCGTTGAGACCTTCCAGGGCGTGATTGGTCTGGATCTGATCCACCACGTCCTTGGCAAAATCGCGCAATGGCGTCGAATTCAGGATCGCCATCACGTCCTTGAGGTGCTCAGCATTCTTGGCCGCCAGATCAAAGGCGGCAGGATTGGCAAATCGGCCAAGATCCACATGCTCGATTTTGGGCAGAATGCCCCCGAACGTGTCGCTTAGGCTGTTGACGGCATCCCCAACCCGGTTGACCGCTTCTTCCATCTTGGAAACCAAGGCATTTGCGGCGCCGACCGCTGCGGCCTCTACGATTGTCGGCAGGTTGCCCCAGATGAACGCCATATCCGAGCCGACTGCGCGAAAGTCATTGATGGTCCATTCGGCCAGGTCAGTTGCTGCCGATTTGAGTTTGTCAAAGGCGTATTTGCCGGCCTCCCAGATTGCATCGAAGGCCGAACCGACGGAACTGGACCCGAGATCGTGGCCAAGCGTCTGGAAGATTGCGCTGAACGTCTCGCCAAACCCAACAGAGCGATGCTCGGCCTGTTCAGCGGCATCTTTGATATCCATAAACCCGGTGACAACGCCGCCCAATGCTAGGGCAAAGCCACGGACCAATGGGCTGTTGGCGACAAAGCTGGCGACCTTGCTTGTGGCGGTTGAGATGGCGGAGCCAACTGTGCTGAAGATCGCGCTAAACCCGCCAGGGCCACTCGCCGCATAGCTCAGATGGTTCATCTGCGCGGTCAATGCCTGCAACGGCGAGACGCCGAGCAAAAGCTGTTCGGTAAAGCTACGCGTGGCATGCATCAGAGCCATGGTCTGGGTAGTGCCGAGGCCCAGAGCCGCACCGTGGGCGCCCAAAGCGCCGGTATGGCCCTTGAGGACGCCGATGGCAGCAAGCGTTTCCTGACGCTCGCGGGAAACAGCCGCAGCGGCCTCGACTTCCGAAATCGCGCCAAGCTTGTTCGCAAGCCGGATTTCCTCTTTGACAACGAGGTAGTCGCGCGTGACCTTGAACAGCGGATTGTATTTGGCGCGGATGTCATCGAGCGCCGCGCCATAGGCTTGGATATCCTCATTCCTTGCAGCGCCACCATTGACCATCTGCAAATTGGAGGCGGCGAACTGCTGATTGGCCGCAATCGCGCGCTGCATGTTGGCGGTGGCGACGTTGGTTTCAGCGGCGAGTTTTCCAACGGAAGCCGAAGCGGTCGCCGAGCTTGTGCCGACTGTGGAGATCGACCCGCTGGCCTTTTCCGATTCCCCGGAAAGCTTCGTCATGGCGCCGGATGACGTCACCGCAATGCCGGTCATCTTGGCCAAAAGCGCATTGGTCTGGTCGACGGCAGCGGCAATCTTGGCAATGGCAGCATCGGTCGCCGAATTGCCGCTGAGCTTCTTCGATACCTGCTGATCGAATAGGTCGGCCATCTGCCTGGCCTTGGCCAGCGCAGCCTCGAATGCGCTAAGATTGGCGCCGACTTCTACGACGACTGAACCGGCTGCTTCCTGTCCCATTGTTGGTCCCCTCTTAAGCCGCTGCGGCCAGACGCGCGCCAGGATTGTCGGCGAGGTATTCATCCTGGTTGGCGTAGAATTTCCCGAGGGCGATCTCGTCGGCGGTAGCCGCCGGATAGGTGCTGCCGGGGACGACTTTGACGACCCGGTCGCCCTCCTTCACCAGCCAGGGCGTGATGAAGGCCTTCTTCTCGAAACGATCGAACGCACGTTCGTCCAGGCCAGTGGCGGCCCTGATATCGTTACGCGCAACGAGCATTGCCGCCTGCGCGGCTTCGGCGGTTTCCTCCGCCTCTCGAATCTCTGCGACCTGGGCGCCAAAACGGCGCTCAACCACCAGATCGCGAAGCTGCCCGAACTGCTCATCCAAGAGCCCGGACAGGACGCCCGGAGCCGAAAGAACCGCATCCACGATCCTTTCGTCCCGACACCCACTTACAAAGGCCATACGCTGCCCGGGGTTCATCTCCCGGATCATTCCGCGAATTTCCTGCCGCTCCAGTGCAGCGGCAATGTTGCTCGGATCCGGCGCCGGGATCGAAATTGCCGCTCTTGCCGTCTTGGCATCGGCGAAGGCCTTTGCAATCGGCGCGTATGCCACCTTCAGGCCCGGGATATACGTCTTGGCGGCCTCGTCCATCAGGACCTTTTCACGTCCGACCTTTGTAAAGCTTGGATCGCCCTTGATGGAAGCGGCGCGCTGGCCAAACCGATCGGCTACATCAAGGCAAAGGGTCGCCGCCTGGCGAAGCGCATCGTTGTTGATGCGGGATACAATCTGCTGGGTGCGAATGTTCATGACCGGCCTCTCAGGCTTTCACGCTGTTGATCAGCTCATTGCCGCGCGCACGGCTGGCGTCCTGCCAGTTCATCCCGCCATCGGGCGCGAACTGCCCATGACGGAGCGGCCACGGGATGGAATCGGGGATGCCGAAGAACGACCGAACAGGCGTCGGGCCAACGGGCACGTTCTTGTTGTCGAGCGCCATGTCATGGCCGGCCAGGTCGATGAACGCTGCCTGCAACTCTGTGAGCGCGGCGGCGTAGCGGGCGCCGGCTGCAACGTGGCTTTCGAGTAGTTCGGATGGTTTCATTGTCATGATCTTTCCTTCAGTAGACGGTTTGGAACACGCCGCTCATGGCAACGGGTGCCTGGCGGACTGGGTTAAGCATCTCGACGACACCAGCGACGGAATTCGCCAGATCGTCGTGAGCGTTTGGACCGTGATCGATCGATTCCCGGCCACCGCGCGCAACGCGACGTTCAAGGCCGACGATCTGGTTGATCAGCTTGTCGTCATCGAGCAGATCGACGCTGCCGCTGTTCAGGAGTGGCAGAAGATCCCGGTACAAATCCGAGCGGGGCTTGTCGGCTACGCGATACGTGATCCCGTGCTTGCGGAACTGTTCGCGCGGCCACTCGCCGGCATATCGATCGCCCGTAACTGACGAGATGCCGTAGCTCTGCAACAAGGCTGCAAAGTCCGACACGACAGCTTCAGGCGAGAATGGCGGCTTGCGCTCCCGAGTGGCATCAAGCACCGCCTTGCGGTCCTCCCTGTGGCCTATAGCCAGCGTCATTGAGTCGTTGCTGCCGCCTGACGCGTCGACAAAGGCTTTGTAGGCCATGCCTGCCGGTGCACGCTCCGTGACATTCAAGCTGACGCAAGCCTCAACCACTTCGCGGGTGACAAAGGCCTCGATGTCAGACCGCCACTCGGCAAGCCATTCCGCCGAAGCCGCTGCATGATCACGTTCAAGAGCAGCGTCGACCACGGACTGACGAACGGTCGGGTTCATCTCCCTGGTGGTGGCCTTCCAGACGAGCGGGGTTCCATCCTTGCCCCAATAGCGCCTGTAGGCGTCCCACAGGGCACCACGGCGCGCATAAGGAGACGAGGCACAGAGCAGCATCGAAGTGGGGACGGTGGCCATGCCAGGCCTCACTGCGTCGAGGATGGCAAAGTCTGGTTCTGCCGCGTCGTCGGTGCGCCAGAACGCGATCTCATCTGCCAGGACAGCCGCATAGGTGTAACCACGCGTCGAGCGGAACGATGCAGTGCCAACCTCGATGGTGACTGAATTGTTCAGGTCGAATGAGTCTGCCGTTTCCCGATCGATCAGCAGTGCCAGGCTGGGGATGCCGGTCAACATCGCCTTGATGTAGCGGACAATGACGCGGGCTTGCCTGCGATCGGCTGCGATCACCAGGACAGTGGCGCGCTCGCCTGGTGCAAGGTATTGGCGGTAGTCAAAGAAGCAGGCCAGGAACACCGCAACGAGGGCCATCACGAACGACTTGCCGCCACGGCGCCCGACGATCAGCCAAGCCTCGCTGCCGGCCTCTGTAGGGGCTTCTGTGCGTCCTGTGTGGTGCTTGAACGTCGCCAGTTGATCGTCCGACATCGGCAGGCCGAAGAAGGCCGCGAGGAAGGCGAACCACGAGGCGTAGTTGTCCCGGTTCTTGAACCAAGGCGCAAAGAGCAGCTGGCTTTCACAGGCTTGCAGGATGTTCATGCGGCGTGGCCCGCAATGATGTCCCGAAGCGTAGGCGTGACATCCTTGGCGCGGCGTTCCAGACCGATGTCGGCAAGCAGGCGACGTTGCGCATTGGTCAGGGCCATGAACTCGGCCAGGTCCACAGGATCACCCGAAATGTACGCCGCGCCGGCATCCTTGATCATGGCGCCGAGCAAGGCCGCACTGTCCACGATCTCGCGCTTCATGGCCGACAGGCGATCGATGCCGCCAAGGTCTTGGGCGATCTGGTCGCGAAGCTCGAATGTCGCCTGGGCTGCCCTGGTGCGGCGGTCCAGATCGTCGAGCGTACGCAAGCGGGCTTTCGGCCCTTTCGAGGACGCAACAGCCTGGCTTTCTGTGTCTATCGGGTCGGTATCTGCGAGCAACTTTTGCAACCTCGATTGCGGACTTAGTGCGGACACGCTCTGCGATTTGCAGGATAAATGCAAGTAAAATCAATAGATTGTCATAAACTGACAACTGATAATACATCAGTGGCACAGTGCTGTCATGGCTCGACTTAAGGCGGCGGAGGTGATCTTGCCGCTTGTCGGCAGCGGAGAAAGATGGGGCGTGTCCGGGCGTGCGTCGGTGTCGCTTTTATCGCCCTTTTCCCAGATGACTTTTGCATCACCTGAAATTTGCACCGCGTGTTTGCACCGCTACACCCCACACCCCTTAGAGGGTGGTGGTGATGCAGTGCTGTTGCAACGGTTGCCACACCTTGCATCACTAGTGGGTGATGCAGTGATGCAGATAAGCCGAAGACACTCATGCCGGATCACCGCAGGCATAGAAGCGGCGTTCTATCCGGTTGCTGTCCAAGCGCGTTTCGATGGCAATAGCGCCCGTATCCTGCCAGGTGCGAAGGATGCCCTTTACCTTGCCCCTAGCGGCCTTCTGTGACCCTGTGCGCTCGTTTGCCTTCCTGCCATTGCCGGCATCAAGATCCAGCACCTTTGCTACGGCATAGCCGCCCCATTCCGGCGATTGCTCGCTTTCCCGGTAGTCACTGGCGGCAAACATGGCCTGGACACGCCGTAGGTGATCGGGCGTGACATCATCGAACGGGTTCGGTGGCGTCCACTTGTCTACGGCTGCAACGTTGTCCCCATTGGCAAGGGGCACAGAGACAAGTTGATACCAGTCTCGTTTATCGGCCGGCGGCGCCATGTTCTGCTTGTCAGCGAGCATGAAGAAGAACCGGCGAGCCTCGTCAACGCCTAGTCGGGTCGCTTCCTCATCAGACATGCGGTTGATGACGCGCACCGCCCTACAGCCATCCACAAAGGCGCTGCCGCCTCGTGCGCTGTCCGCAGAGATGGCATCGCCATTGAGCTTGCGGGAATGGTGCACCAGCTCGACCGAACAGTTACCGCGACCAGCTACACGGCCCCATGCTTTAACCGCGGAATCGATCGCGGCGTTGTCGTTCTCGGGAAGGCCATGGCTGCTGACGAATGGATCAATAATCAGCACGTCGATCCCGTTCGCGACTATCTCGGCGACCAGGGCATCAATTACCGGATCGGCAACCGTGATCGTGTCCTTGACCTTGCGGGCTATGACCAAGGGCGTGTCACGTCCCGAGTTGACGAACATCTTGCCGGCAAGTTCTTGTGGATCGATGCCGTGGTGAACGACGGAGGCAGCAAAGCGCCGTTCAACCTCTTCGGTCGGGTCTTCCAGGTTCCATATCCAGGCTTTGAGAGATGCCAGGACAGGGGTGATTCCGAGTAAGGCGCGGCCCGTGACCATCGACAGCGCATCAGTCTGCACTACGGATGTCTTGCCCATGCCGCCGGGTGCAACCGTGCCGGTGACATAGCCCCTGATATAGTGCCCGCCGAACAGCCAGCGACGTGGCGGAATGGTGGCCGGATCACGCCAGACAAACGGCGCGGCTGCGATGCGAAGTGGAGGCGCCTGTTCGCGCTCATATGCTTCTATCGGGAGGATGACGGAATTGTTCATGCTGCCGCCCTCCAGCCTGTCCGCACATAAAGCTCGGGCAGTTGCGGCGGGTGCATATGCCGCTTGTAGAGGAACAGCACCTTTTCATCGACGGAGATCCGGGGGCAGTCGCGGAGGCGATCGAAAGCCCTCGTCCAGTCGAGCACGACAATTCCATCACGCTTGGCCCTAAGCCAGTCGAGAGGGTTCGAAAAAATGTTGAGATGACCATCGTAACTGAAGGTGCCGGGATTATAGATGTCATCCTCGCCGAGCGCGAATGCGCGGCGCAGATCGGTGGCAAGTTGACCGGTGCGGGGTTGCCAGAACACAACGTCCTTGGCTTCCTCGAACACGAACCAGAAAACGCCGTTCTCTACCGGTTCGAATGTGCCATCGGTGGCGCGCTCGCCTTGGGCTAGCAGAATGCATTGCGGGTGATACATCGCCCTGACGGGGACGCCATTCTTCACCAGCCAGTCAATGTGCTGCTGGTGCGGGGTGTCGATGGTTGCGATCATGCATGAGCCCGCCCATAGACATGCTCGGCGACGCATCGCGCGAGCGGCCAGGACAGATCAAACCGATCGCGGATAGCGTTGGCTTGCAGCAATCGACCGATGTGAGTATCATCCAAGTCATCGATCCTGCCGGGAAGCATATCGATCATATGGAAGCCGGTCGCGCGTAAGCCGACCGGTTTTTCCATCTCGGGGGCGTTCATCGGCGCCCCCGGTTGTTATAGGCCTCAGCGGCGACGGCGCACGCCTGTTCCGTGGTCAAGCCGAACCTGAAACACAATTCTGAGATAACCGGGAAGGCGAGTTTCTGGCTTCGGAGGCGATCGGCGAGCCATTGGGCGGCCTCGTCAAGCACAGCGGAATGCTGATGGTCGGCAAGCTTCGGACCCTCGTGCATCATGCCGCCCTCCGACGAGGATTCGGCTTGCGCTCCAGCGCTTCGATCCAAGCTTTGACAGATGACACGCGATAAAGAATGCGGCCACCAAGTTCGACATATGGGAGTCCATCTGGCAAATGTTGCCACCGGATCAATGTCCGCTCGCTGACCTTGAGGTCGGCAGCAAGGGAAGGGCGGTCTAGGTAGTCGTCAAGGATGCTCATGCAAGCAAGCTCCATTCAAGGCGCTCGCAACGGCTTCCGGGGATCAATCCAACACAGAAAAGCCGGCGCAGCGCGGGTTAAACGCTTGCTTCCGGCTCGACTTTATCGATCTGAAAATGTGTCGCCGGAAGATCCATGGGAACATCCATTCCCGTGCGCCTGTCTTCCAGGCATGGCGCTATCCGGCGCAGAACACCGACGAATCATCCGACTGTCGGCAACGGCAATATCGGTCACCTTTTGTTCTTTTACAAGCCCCCCCACGACAAGTCTTGGCGAGTTGTGTCAATCGCCACGAATTGCGACGACTTCAGCACCCTTGTCCTTGGCCATGACAATCGAGCCGGCCCGTTCCGTTGCGGCTCGCAGCGGATCATCCATCAAATGGCTGTAGCGGGCCGTAGTGGCGGGCTGGGAGTGTCCGAGCAAGGCGCCGATGATTGGCAGCGACAGTCCGGCGCTGGCGAGCACAGAGGCGTAGGTGTGGCGAAGGTCGTGAATGCGGGCTGATGGCGTGACCACAATCTTGTCCCCCACGGTTTCGGCGGTGACGATACCCGCGGCGATGCAGACCTCTTTCCACTCCGCCTTGATCTCGACGCGGTGATCAGAGCCGCGTCCGGGGAATACGTACACCGCATCGTCCTTAGCCTTCTCGCGAAGTTGAGTCAGCAGGAGCCGGGCAGGGGCCGACAGTGGGACGCGGTGCATGGTCTTCTGCTTCGTGGTGGCGCCCGGCTTGGTCCAGACGCCAGCAGTGAGGTCGAACTGGTCCCACTTCGCCGCCTGTACCTCGCCACGGCGTGCGCCAGTCAGCAGCAGCAGGCGGAAAATGTTCGCGGCCTGCTGGTCCTCCAGCGCGGTCAGCGCCTCGGTAAGTTTGGCCAGTTCGGCCGGGGATAGATAGCGGTGACGCTTCTGCTCATCGTTGCGCTCAATGCCTTTGGCCGGGTTATCGTTGCGCCACCGCCATTTGATGGCCAGACCAAACATCTTCGAAAGAACGGCCACCGCCCGGTTTGCCAGATAGGGCGCGGTCTTCGACATCTTGCGGTGCAGGCTGTCGATGTCGGTAAACTCGACCTCGGCCACTTTCTTGTTTTTCAGCGCCGGCAGGATGTGGTTCTTGATCAGCGCCTTATAATCGCGGGCAGTCGAGTCGCGCTTCTTGGTGAGGTGCTCTTTTTCGAAACGGTCACAGAGATCTGCAACCGTCTTCGCTTCCCTTACCGACTGCAACTCGCCCATTGGGTCAGAGCCAACATCGATGCGTCTCTTGAGGTTCTTGGCTTCCTCGCGGGCAGGGGCACACTTCCAATCCTCGAAAGAGCCGATCGTATAACGGCGCTCCAGGCCTGACTTGGTGCGATAATTGAGGATGAACGCCTTCGCGCCTGCGGCGGTGACGCGGATCCCGAACCCCTTTATCTCATCGTCATATGTAATCTTGTTGCCGCTGGCCGGCGTCGGAAGGGTCTTGATGCTGGCATCCGAGAGTTTCACGGCTGGCTCCTGTGTCCGCACTGTGTCCGTCAACTCGACGGCTATTCATGTGCGGTGATTGTCTCACAGTGTCCTGATTTGTCAAAGAGTGTCCCTTTTGAATCAACAGGTTATGTGCGGACACGTCATAAAAGTGAACGAAAGCAAGGAGTTGCGAAAATGCGCCGGAATGAACTTTTAATCAGTAGGTCATGGGTTCGAATCCCATCGCGCTCACCAAAACTCCAAGAAACCGCTGGTCAGCGAACATCTCGTTTTTCTCGGCGAACGCTATGAGCGGCATTGGACCTCGAACGCCGCGCACGTCTTGGTCGACTTTTACCTAGAGCACTGGAAATGGTTGATCCCGACCACACTCACGGCGATTGGGGCCGCTGTCGCCATCATCCATATCTTCTATTGAAAAAGCCCGCCACCGTGAGGCAGCGGGCTTAAACCACTCTCGGTATATTCAGTCTAAAGGCTCGTCGGGACAAACCACGGACTGGTGCCATACCCTAAGTGCGGATTATAATGATCCAGGAAGTTTGCGGGCCCATTTGACGGTCGCGCAACAACGACGCCGCCTGTCGATTTGCAATCCAGTTTCGGGGTCGGCTTGCTTCCAGCCTTCATATGAGCTGCAGAACACGAGGTTGCAGCCTGAGCGGTAGCCACCTTGTTCTTCGCTTTTGCAACAGCTGCTCCGGTGGCGACCAATACCATTGCTATGCCAAAGACAACGAGTTTCATTGAAACGCCCTCATCCTGCCAATCCGAAATGATTGCGCCTAGTTCACGTTACGTCAAGTGCCAGTAAACAAAGCCCGCCACCGTGAGGCAGCGGGCCGTCTAGACAAATTGTTCACTCGGTCAGGTCAGAACCCCTTCGTCCTTGATGGTCAGCACAGTGCGCCAGCTAGGCTTCTCAAAGACGCTGACCACGTAGGTTGTTACCGGCTTGTCGGTCATCTTTTACCCTGTGCACTCAAAGGCGGCGCCTCTGTCTTAACGCTTACTCAACCTGTCTTACATTAGAATACTCTAATGCGATTCTCCATCCTGCTTTTTTGCATGGGGGCCTTCTTCTGTTGGGATTTCGCCGCCAACGAAGGGGAATTCACCACTAGGCTTGGTATGCGAGTTGCCAACCTGATCCAAACGTCAGGGCTTTGAAGGTTTTGGAAATCTCACGCGTAAGCTGCCAGCGTCATTGCTTGTTATGATTCCCTCCTAGCGCAAACGCGGGACCGCGATTCTCACCCACCCCTTGCCTTGCCGTAGGCGTTTGGGCTGGTGTCCGGCGTGTAGCTCAGGCCGACGTCGTTCCCGTTGCATTTCTTGCATCGAAGCTTCGGGCTGATATCCCATTCCATGGCTGGTGCATCGGGGCCGAAGCGGTCGCGAAGCTTCACCAGGTCGAGCTTTTGCTTATGGTGACGCCGGCTACCTTGCCACGAAGAGATTGCTCGCAATGCATCTATGGACCGGGCAATAATCTGTGTCGGTCGTCGGCACGCCTGCGCCAGTAGCCACCTCGCCAGGACCGCATTGCTTCTGCCCGCTGACATAGAGGTCGTAGCGCGTCAGGCTGAGGTTGAATATGGAGCGGTAGCGAATGACGGTGGTGCCGTCCTGCTTCAGTAGTGCCTGAACTTCGGCGCAACTCAGGCCGGCGATATCCCTGCGCTCTTGCGCTTGAGCCTGCACCACGAGGAAGAGTAACGGAATTGCAATCGCGATCGGTTTCATGGCGCCCCACCGGCGTTTTCGCCCGACCGATGGTGTAGACTTGACCAACCGATATGAAAAGCCCTCTGCTTTGGCCTCGCCAAAGGACGACATGCGGCCGGTGTCGTCGATGGTCGAGAAAATCCTGACCATGTACCTGCGCGACAAGGGCTACCAGGAAACTCGCTGGTGGCCTTGCAATTGGGCTCGAAACACCGGTCGGAATGGCGATTGCAAGGTAAGTCCGCCGCTGCCGGTACATCCGCGGTCAGCGACGGCGCCAAGGCAAGCCCCGGCGATCCCTAGAAATGCCACGCCAGCGCCAAAACGACGCCAGCCGAGAGCATGAACGCCTGCCAAGGCGTCACATTATCGACCATTGACTGACCTCAGTGGATCTCGGATTGCAAGCGAAGCCTGCCTGCGCATTTCAGCCTGGCTCTCCTTAGAGACGGATCCGCCGCCTGGTACGGTGATGTATTGCTTGACCTCGATCGGACGCGCACCACCGCCTCCAGACGACCCACGGCGCTGGTCGCTTATCTGGTCGTTGTCTGCGATGATCACACGCTCGCGGGGCTTCTTAAAGAATTCGACCTTCTGGGTGTCGCCGGAGTCTCCGCCAATCATGCCGCCAGTCGAGAAGCCATAGACGGCGCGATGAGCGATCTGCTGCGGTGTAGCGGACAGCCCCTGCGCGCCATACCCGATGATGCCGCTTACGTTGTGGGCGTTGGACCTGGCGGTTGCCAAAGCCTTCAGATACGCCGGATACAGAGGGTTTAGGGCCTGTAGGCGGTTAGAAGCGAGTTGTACGTTTTCAGAAGCTCCGCTTGTGCTGCCCGCCAGGCTTCCACGATCACACCATAGGCTAACGCGATCACACAGTTCACAAGTACCTACAAGCGGTCGATTTTTTCAGGGATGTAGCCACTCCAAAAGCCCGTCGCGGGTCGCTCCTTTGGCGGGTTTTCATTGATCGCGGAGTGGTTTGGGGCCACGGCGTCCGGCTTTGTTGACCGTCAGCGCCCTTTCTTATCCGTCGGCGTGATTTCCGAGTTCCGTAATATCTTGCGACTATATTAGAGAAGGCGCATGTTTGTCGTAGAGCAGTCTCAAATCTCAGCGACGGAGCCAAACAGTGTGTAGCAACTGCGACGGTGGAGGGGTTGGCCGGAGGGATTTCCTCAAAGTCGGCGCGGGACTCGTTGCGTTCGGTTTTGGTGGAGCGTCATGGCCGGCGCGCGCGGACGAGAGCGCGGCGCCGCAGCTGACCCTCGATGAATCACTGGCTGCGCTGAAATCCGGCAATGAACGCTATATCAGCCACCCGGAACTTTGCTCGACCGACCTTGCCGCGCAGCGGAACGCTGTCGCCACACACCAGGCCCCCTGGGCCACGATCATCAGTTGCGCCGACAGTCGCGTTCCGCCGGAGCTGATCTTCGGCGGCCATGGTGTTGGAGAACTGTTCGTCGCCCGGAATGCCGGCAACCTCGTCGACACCGCGACGCTCGGCACGGTCGAATACGGCGCGGCGGTGCTCGGCTCACCCTTGATTGTCGTCCTGGCGCACACAAGTTGCGGAGCCGTCAAGGCTGCGTGCGACGTGGTCACCAAGAATGCGACCTATCCCGGCGCGATTGGCCCGATGATCGAACCGATCCTGCCTGCGGCGATCGCAGTGCGCAGCCAAGCGGGCGATTTCGTCGACAACACCGCCAAGGAGAGCGCGCGGAGGACGGCGATGCGCTTGACCGCTTCGAGCAAACTGTTGGCCGGTCTTACCAAGGCGGGAAAGCTGAAGATCGTCGCGGGGATCTATGATCTCCAAACGGGTGCGGTGACCTACATCGAATAACACACCACCCATACGACGCCCGACCCGCCGCGATCGACCTTCAGCCGCGCCGCGACAGATGGACGTCGAGTACGGCGGCCTTCTTTGCAATCAGGCCTTCCAGATCCGCGTCCGACCGTTTGGTGCCGGTCCGTTCGCGCAGCAGCGAGATCACCGCGCTCATTGAAAGCGGCGCAGGCTGGGCAGCCAGAATGGCATCCACCGCGCCGGCAACATCCGGGGTCTCCGTGGGTGCTCGCATGGTCGGTTCCTTTCTGTCCAGGCCGGCCTCGGCGATATCGGCCGGTGCTCTGACACCGCGATCGAAGACGACTACCAGGCCGTTCTTGACGGCGAGGGCGGCGACCATATCGTCGAGCTTGCGGTCTGAGAGGGCTGGATCCGTGGGTTTCAACCATCCTGCGGACCACCCTGGCAGCCTGATCCGTCGACACGAAGTCATAATGCCGTTTTCTGGCCTCGACATATTGTTCGATGATCATGCCCAGGCGTCGGGCTGCAATATCCCTGGGTTCTTGCGCATCCTTCGGTTCTTGCACCTGGGCCTCCTTGGGCTGCCGTGCGTGCAAATTCGGCAGCCCACAGGAAATAGGGCGGCGGCCAGGTCGGACATCAAACACTCCGCTCATTCGGCGCATCTGCCAATAAGGCAGGAACGATCCCGCGGCTGAAGCATTTCGCTCCATGACCAGCTCATTGAGGGAAGGCCGGGCCATGAAGATCGCCCATGTCGCACCATTGTACAGAATCCGTGCCGCCAAGGCTCTATGGCGGCACCGAGCGCATCATTTCGTATCTTACCGAGTCTCTCGTCGACCTCGGCCACGACGTGACGCTGTTCGCCAGCGGCGACACCAAGACCTCCGCCAGGCTCGTGCCATGCCGTGAGCGGGCGCTTCGTCTTGATCCCCGTCCGTTGAAATCCGAGATCGCGGCGCATCTGTCGATGCTCGATGAGGTCAGGAAAAGGGCCGACGATTTCGACGTCATTCATTTCCATCTCAGCCATTTCCTGCATTTCCCGTTTTTCCGCGACATGCCGCAGCGTACGGTGACGACGCCACATGGCAGGCTGGACTACGCGGACCTCGCACAAGCCTATGATCGGTTCCCACGCTTCCCGATGATTTCGATATCCCGCAGCCAGCGGGCGCGGTTCGCATCCGCGAACTGGCTGGCGACAATCCACCACGGCCTGCCGGTCGATCTCTACGAACCCGATTTCGAGGCAGGCTCGGATGGCGGCTATCTTGCCTTTCTCGGCAGGATGTCGCGCGACAAGCGCCCGGATCGGGCGATCGAGATCGCTCGCCGCACCGGCTTGAAGCTCAAGCTCGCGGCCAAGGTTGGTGACGACGACCGCGCTTATTTCGAGGAAGTCGTCCAGCCGATGATCGATGGCGACCAGATCGAATATGTCGGCGAGATCAATGAGCAGCAGAAGACGGCGTTCCTCGGAAACGCCGCCGCCCTGCTTTTCCCGATCGATTGGCCGGAGCCATTCGGCCTTGCCGTGATCGAGGCGATGGCCTGCGGGACACCTGTCATGGCCTGGAGTTGCGGCGCCATGCCGGAGATCGTCGACCACGGCGTGACCGGTTTCGTCGTCGAGACCATAGAGGATGCCGTTGCCTCCATGCCGGCTCTCCTGCAGCTCGACAGGCGGCGCATCAGGGCGGTGTTCGAGCGGCGCTTTTCAGCCCTCAGGATGGCTCAGGACTACGCCGCCGCCTATGCAGAGCTGGTCGACGCCGGCGGTCACGTAAAGGCCTCGTAGCCGAAATGCCTTTCAGAATGAACAGGGACAGGCCACTTGACCATCATCCCACTTGACGAGCGCACGCTCGATCCGGCGATAGCACTGGCGTCTCTCGATGGGACGGCGCCACGGGAGCCGCACAGGCTGTTCGCCCTCAAGCATGGCGACTGCTTTGTCGTTGCAGACGCCTATGGTGACATACGTGGCGCCGGGGACGGGTTTTTCCGCGACGACACGCGTGTGCTCTCTGAATTTCGTCTCACCGTCGGTGGGCGGTCGACGTCGTTGCTTGGCGCGTCGCTCAGCCAGGACAATGTTCTGTTCACCACCAACCTGACCAACCTGCCGATTGAGAGCGCTGCTGGCCGCCAGATTCCGCAAGGCGCCATCCATATCGAGCGCGTCAGGCTGCTGTGGGAGGAAAGGCTGTATGAGCGCATAACGCTCTCCAATTACAGCCGGGAGCATTCGACGATCCTGCTGTCGTTGCGCTTTGGCGCCGATTTCCGCGATATGTTCGAGGTTCGGGGCTCGACCCGCTCGAAGCGCGGAACCGCCCATACCGCAGAGATGGCCCAGAACGCGGTCGTGCTCCGCTACGAAGGCCTGGACAAGGTGGTGCGGACATCGGCGATATCGTTTTCGCAAACACCCGATCAACTGACCTCCGAGCGGGCGGATTTCGTCATCGCCGTCACCAAGCGCAGCAGCCAGACGCTTTACGTGGAGGTGGGCAACGAGACAGAGGATCGCCCCGAAAGCCAACGGTTTCGCGCTGCTGCCGCCCGCGCCCGGTTCGGCATGCGCGCCAAACGCCGGCATGGCGCGACGCTGCATAGTTCGGGCCGCGTTTTCAACGACTGGATGGCGCGGGCTCGCGCCGATGTCGCGCTGCTCACCACGGAACTGCCCACCGGGCCGTATCCCTATGCCGGCATTCCCTGGTTCTCCACCGCCTTCGGCAGGGATGGCGTGATTTCAGCCTTGCAGATGCTTTGGCTCAATCCTGGGCTGGCGCGGGGCGTCCTGGCGTTTCTCGCCCAGCACCAGGCGACCGAGACCTCGCCTTTCAGCGATTCCGAACCCGGCAAGATCATGCACGAGACCCGCAAGGGCGAGATGGTGGCGCTGAGCGAGCTGCCGTTCGGCCGCTACTATGGCGGTGTCGACACGACGCCGCTCTATATTCATCTTGCCTGCGCCTATGCGGACCGCACGGGGGACATAGCCTTCATCGATACGCTGTGGCCGTCGCTGTGCGCCGCGGCCGAGTGGATCGAAACGGCGAGCCGTTCGACGGGTTTCCTCACCTACCAGCGCGCCGCAGAATCCGGCCTTGCCAACCAGGGATGGAAGGACAGTTTCGATTCCGTCTTTCACGCCGATGGCCGCATTCCGAAGGGGCCGATCGCGCTGGTCGAGGTGCAGGGCTACGTCTTCGCGGCATTCCAGGGGTTGGCGAAACTGGCACGGCTGCGCGGCGAAACGGAGCGGGCGGAGAGTTGGGAAATACGCGCGGACACACTTCGCCAACAGGTCGAGCGTCATTTCTGGATCGAGGATCTCGGCTACTATGCCCTGGCGCTGGATGGCGACGGTCAGCCCTGCAAGGTGCGCACGTCCAATGCCGGTCATCTGCTTTATGTCGGCCTTCCCAGCCCGGATCGCGCGCGCATGGTCGCCGACCAGTTGCTGTCGGCCTCGTTCCATTCCGGCTGGGGACTGCGGACGCTGGCGGACGATGCGATCTTCTTCAATCCGATGTCCTATCACAACGGGTCTATCTGGCCGCACGACACTGCGATCTGCGCGGCCGGGCTGGCGCGATACGGCAGGCGCGACAGCGTGGTGCGGCTGATGAGCGGGACCTTCGAATCCGCCGTCCATTTCAACATGCGTCTGCCCGAACTCTTTTGCGGCTTCACGCGCGCGGCCGGCGAGGCACCGATTGCCTATCCGGTGGCTTGCCTGCCGCAAGCCTGGTCCGCGGGCTCGGCCTTCATGCTCATGCAATCGTGTCTCGGCCTTCATATCGATGGTTGGGCAGGCGAGATCCATGTGACCCGGCCGCGCCTGCCGATCGGCATCGACAGCCTCGTCATTCGGCATCTTTCCGTCGGGCAAGCGGCAGTGGATCTGACATTCCAGCGCGTGGGAGATCGTGTCGGCGCCTTCCTTGCCGAACCGCATGAGGGGCTGGTGCCTCTGGTGGTCAGGAGTTGAAAAGTCGGAACCATCCCGCGCCACAGGCGTTGGACCCCCACTATGGGCGCCGGAGCAGATTGAGCCGCTTCGGTATCCCATTGAAAGGTCTCTGTTTAAATGCCCGACAACAGTTCGTACCTGGTCGTTCCTCTATTCGCATTGTGGCTCTTCACCCTTGCAGCTGTCGGCGTCCTGGCCATTGTGCTGGTGACGATGATGTTGCGGGCCCGCAAGGGCAAGTTGGCCACTGTGGAGGCTGAACCGGCTCATGGCCCGTTGCCGGAATTCGACAAGGACGGGAAGTCTGCTGTCGCCTCGCTGGTGCAGTGGTCACCCGAAACACTGCGTCACATCCTGGCGACCGAACTTCCCGATGCCCAGGTGATCGTTGTCTCCAATCGTGAGCCGTATATCCACAACCGCGAGGGCGACGACATCAAACTGGTCGTGCCCGCCAGCGGGCTCGTCTCCGCCCTCGAGCCGATCACGCGTGCCTGCGCAGGCACCTGGATCGCCTATGGCGGTGGTTCGGCCGACGCGCTTGTGGTCGACAAGAACGACCGGATCGAAGTGCCGCCGGACAATCCTTCCTACACGCTGCGCCGGGTCTGGCTGAGCGAGGAGGAGCAGCAAGGCTATTATCTCGGCTTTGCCAATGAAGGCCTGTGGCCGCTGTGCCATATCGCCTTCACCCGGCCGATATTCCGCGCCTCGGATTGGGAAGCCTATGAGGCGGTCAACCGCAAATTCGCCGACACCGTTATCGCGGAAGCCCGCAACGAGCGGCCGATCGTGCTGGTCCAGGATTACCATTTCGCGCTGCTGCCGCGGATGATCCGGGAGCGTCTGCCGGAGGCGATCATCATCACCTTTTGGCACATTCCATGGCCGAATTCGGAAGTGTTCAGCATCTGCCCGTGGCGCGAGAAGATTCTCGACGGCTTGCTTGGCAGTTCGATCGTCGGTTTTCACACCCAGTTCCATTGCAACAACTTCATCGACAGCGTCGACCGCTTCCTGGAAAGCCGGATCGAGCGCGAGGATTCAGCCATTTCCTATGGCGGCGAGATCAGCCTGGTTCACGCCTACCCGATTTCAATCGAGTGGTCGCCGCCGCTCCTGGACAAACTGCCGGATGTGGCACAGTGCCGTCGGCAGGTTCGCGAGAAATTCGGCCTGGCCGAACATGTCAAGCTGTGCGTCGGCGTTGAACGTCTCGACTACACCAAGGGCATCCTCGATCGCTTCAATGCGCTCGATGAACTGCTGACGCTTCACCCGGAATGGATCGGCAAGGTGGCGTTCCTGCAGATCGCGGCGCCCAGCCGCGGCACCCTGCCTGCCTACCAACAATTGTACGAGGAGTGCCTGCGCCATGCCGAGGATCTCAACCAGCGCTATGGCCGCGAAGGCTATACGCCCGTCCTGATGGTGACGGAACATCACTCGCAGCTGCAGGTCTACGAAATCTACCGCGCCGCCGACGTCTGCATGGTTACCAGCCTGCATGACGGCATGAACCTGGTCGCCAAGGAGTTTGTCGCGGCGCGCGAGGATGAACAGGGTGTGCTGCTGCTCAGCATGTTCGCCGGCGCCTCCAAGGAGCTGCTGGAAGCGCTGATCGTCAATCCCTATGACGCGGCGATGATGGGCGACGCCTTGCTGCAGGCCTTGACCATGTCCGAGGATGAGCAACGCCAGCGCATGCGACGCATGCGCGAGATCGTGCGCGAAAACAATGTCTATCGGTGGGCGGGCAGCATGCTTCTCGATGCTGCGCGCTTGCGCAAGCGTGATGCAGTCGATCGTGCCGTCGGTGCCGCTCCAGCGGCCGCAGCCAATGTGATTTCGCTGCTTGATCGCAGACGCGTGGCGGCGCTGTGATGTCGATATTGCCAAACCTGCCGGAACCCGTCGTCCCGCAAGGGCCATGGAGCCTGTTCCTCGATATCGATGGCACGCTCCTCGAACATGCCGCGCATCCCGATGCGGTGGTTGTCAGTGAGGAACTGCGCACGCTGTTGGAACGGCTCGAAGCGCAATTGGATGGGGCGTTGGCGTTCATCACGGGACGGTCGATCGCCGCCGTTGACCATCTCTTCCAGCCGCTCAGATTGCGCGCCGCGGGGCTCTATGGCCTCGAGCACAGGCTGGCACGCGATGGTCCGGTCGAAGCGGCTGTCGAACCGGCCGACATTGCAGCGCTTGCCAGCGAAATCGCGACGGAACTGGACAATGCGGACGTCTATATCGAACGCAAGGGACCAATCCTGGCCATCCATACACGCGCGGCCCCGCATTTGCTGCAGCGGGCGACAGAGCTGGTCGAACAGGCACTGGACAAATTACCCGCGGGATATCGGGTCTTGGCCGGAAATGCCGGCGTGGAGCTGATGCCGCTGGAGGCGGCGAAGGGAGCAGCCATCCGACGCTTCACGCAAATTCCAGCTTTCAGGGGACGCCGACCGGTGTTCCTCGGTGACGATACTTCAGACGAGAACGGGTTCGAGGTCGTCAACGAATTGGACGGCGTCTCGGTTCGCATAAAGCCACATGGATCGACAGCGGCACCTTTTGCGCTGGCCGGCGTGGATGCGGCCTTTGCCTGGCTGGACGGAATGAGCAGACGCGAGACCGCGGCCACGCTGGCCGCAATGGCCAAATAAACCGGATTGCAGCCAAGCCTCTCCCGCGCATGGAAGGAGTTTGCAAATGACCCAACTGACCAGCTTCATCCGGGAAATCATGCCCGCCTGGCTGCAACGACGCGCCGAGCCGCAAAGCGGTGATGCCAAGACGGCAGCTGAGCCGTTGCGTCCCGAAGACGCCGATGCGGTCTGGCGCAAGGCAGTCGAGAACGATCTGTTTGGAGCCAACACAACGGATTATGCCGACACCGTGGGGAAGAGCCGCAATCGCCATTGACGGTTGCGCTCAGCCGTTCCCGAAAACCAGCGAGACATTGCCGCCAGCATGGCGTTCGAGCCGGCCGGCGAGGTCGAGTTCCAAAAGCACCATAAAGACCTGGGCCGGGTGCAGGCCGGTGTGGCGGATGATTTCGTCGACCGACACCGGCGTCGGGCCGAGCGCCTCGATGACCTTGGCGCGGTCGCTCTCGCCGGGTGGCGGGGTGGCCGAAAAGTCGGGCGGGTCCTCAAACGGCGGCACATCAGGCGCCCGCATGCCGGTCAGTGGGGCGATCGCCCTGGAAATATCCGATGCCTCGGTAACCAGCGTGGCGCCGTCCTTGAGCAGGCCGTTGGTGCCGGCCGCGCGTGGGTCAAGTGGCGAGCCCGGCACGGCAAAGACCAGCCGGCCCATTTCGCCGGCAAGCCTGGCGCTGATCAGCGAGCCCGAGCGCTGCGCGGCCTCGACCACCACCAGTCCAAGGGCAGCACCCGCGACCAGACGGTTGCGGCGTGGAAAATCCTGGGCGCGCGGCTGCCAGCCGAACGGCATTTCCGAAATGATCGCGCCGCGCTCGGCGATTTCCGCGCACAGGCCGGCATTTTCGGGCGGGTAGGGCAGGTCGAGGCCTCCGGCCAGCACGCCGATCGTGCCGGTTGCCATGCTGCCCTGGTGCGCCGCCGTGTCGATGCCGCGCGCCAGGCCGGAGACGATGCCATAGCCGTCGCCGCCAAGATCGGCCGCCAGCATGCGCGCCATCTTGATGCCGGCCAGCGATGCGTTGCGGGCGCCGACGATGGCAACCCCCGGCAGCCGGAACACGGCAGCATTGCCCTTCACCGCCAGCAGCGGCGGAGGATTGTCCATACTTCTCAGCAAGGATGGATAGTCGGGCTCGCCGATACCGACAAAACGCGCGCCAGCCTTGCGGGCTGCCTCGAGTTCGGCCTCGGCTTCGGCGACCGACGGAATGCGGGCGATCCGGCTCGCGCCGCCGGAAATCATCAGTTCCGGCAGGATTTCGAGTGCCACCTCGGCGGACCCGAAGCGGTTGATCAGGTCGCGAAAAGATGCGGGCCCGACATTCTGGGTGCGGATCAGCCGCAGCCAGCTCAGCCGCTGCCGGTCGCTGAGGCGCGGCCCGGTGGCCGGCTCGCTCACCGCGGTGGCGTGCTCGCTCACCCCTTAGCCCCGATCTTGCCCTCGGTGCCGGCAAGCAGCCGCGAAATGTTTTCCCTATGCTTGATGAAGACGATGATGCTCATCACCACGAACAGCACGGCAATCTGCGGTGTGCTCATGAAATAAAGGGCGATCGGCACGACGACGGCTGCCGTCAGCGCCGCCAGCGAGGAGAAGCGAAAGAGGAACGCCATCACCAGCCAGACGGCGGCGAAGATCAGCGCCACCTGCCAGGCAAGGCCAATCAGCACGCCGAGATAGGTGGCGACGCCCTTGCCGCCCTTGAAGCCCAGCCATGCCGGGAAGAGATGACCGAGAAAGGCGCCGAGGCCGGCCCAGACTGCAGTTTCAGGCGAGAAATGGCCTGCAATCAGAACGGCGGTGGTGCCCTTCAGCGCGTCGAGCAGCAGCGTCGCTGCGGCAAGGCCCTTGTTGCCGGTGCGCAGCACGTTGGTGGCGCCGATATTGCCCGAGCCGATCTTGCGCACATCACCAAGGCCGGCGGCTCGGGTTAGGAGCAGCCCGAAGGGAATCGAGCCCAGGAGATAGCCGAACACCAGCGCCAGGATAACGCCATAAGTCATTGTTTCCCCCACACTTCCCATCGCCGATTTGTAGCTGCTTCAGGTGGCGCCAGGATGTGCTCCTATGCCGAGAACACTGTGCGGCCCGCGACCAGCGTTTGCAAGACCTTGCCTTGCAGGCGTGCGCCTTCGAAACAGGTGTTCTTCGATCGCGAGCGAATGCCGCTTTCACTGACGATCCAGGGTTCATCGAGATCGACAAGCGCGAGATCGGCGACGGCACCCGGCTTCAGCGTGCCGCCGGGCAAGCCGAACAGTTTTGCCGGCGCGGTGGAGAGCGTTTCGACCAGCCGCAGCAGCGGCACATCGCCATTGTGGTAGAGGCGCAAGGCAGCGCCGAGCAGCGTCTCCAGCCCGATGGCACCGGCGGCCGCGTCGGCGAAGGGCAGGCGCTTGGTGTCGACATCCTGCGGATCGTGCGAGGAGACGATTATGTCGACCGTGCCGTCCCTGACCGCCTCGATCATCGCCAGCCGGTCTTCCTCGGCGCGCAACGGCGGTGTCAGGCGAAAGAAGGTGCGGTATTCGCCGACATCGTTTTCATTGAGCGACAGATTGTGGATCGACACGCCGGATGTGACGGCAGCGCCGTCGGCTTTCGCGCGCGTCACGGCGCTTGCCGCCATCGCCGTCGAGATTTTTGCCGCATGGTAGGAGCCGCGCGTCAGACGTGCCAAAGCCAGATCGCGTTCCAGCGGGATGGATTCGGCTTCGCGCGGGATGCCGGAAAGGCCGAGCCAGCTGGCGTACAGGCCCTCGTTCATGACGCCGGACGAGCCGAGGTCGGCATCCTGCGTCTCATGCACGATGGTGGCGCCGAAGTCGCGGGCATAGGTCAGCGCGCGGCGCATCACCAGCGCGCTTGAAATGGTGTGGCGGCCATCGGTGAAGGCCACGGCGCCGGCCTCGCGCAACAGGCCGAATTCGGTCATCTCGCGGCCATCGAGGCCCTTGGTGATCGCCGCCGCCGGGAAGATGTTGACGATCGCCGTGTCCTTGGCGGTGCGCAGCACGAACTCGACCAGCGCCACATTGTCGATCACCGGGTCGGTATCGGGCATCATGACGACGGAGGTGACCCCGCCGGCCGCTGCCGCGACGCTCGCCGAGGCGATGGTTTCGCGATGCTCGCCGCCCGGCTCGCCGATGAAGACACGGCCATCAATGAGGCCGGGAATGATCGTCTTGCCGGCGCAATCAATTGTTATGGCGCCCTCGGGGGTGCCCTGGTTCAACGCCGCCTTGCCCGCGGCAACGATCTTGCGGCCCTCGACAATGACGGAGCCGACTTCGTCGATACCGCGCGAGGGGTCGACAATGCGGGCGCGTTCAAAGACCGTCGTGCTCATGCGCCGCGGCCCTCTTGATTGCGGCGGGGGTCGAGCAGCGCTTCCATCACCGCCATGCGCACGGCAACGCCCATCTCCACCTGTTCCTGGATGACGCTTTGCGGACCGTCGGCGATTTCGGAGGCAATCTCGACGCCGCGGTTCATCGGGCCGGGATGCATCACCATTGCGTCGTCCTTGGCGGCCTTCAGCTTCTCGGCGTCGAGGCCGAAATAGCGGAAATATTCGCGCACCGAAGGCACGAAGGCGCCTTCCATCCGCTCGCGCTGCAGGCGCAGCATCATCACCACGTCGGCGTCCTTCAGGCCCTCGGCCATCGACCGGGTGACGATGACGCCCATCCTCTCGATCCCCGAGGGCAGCAGCGTCGAAGGGGCAACGACCCGCACCTGCGCGCCAAGCGCGTTGAGCAGCATGATGTTGGAACGCGCCACGCGCGAGTGCAGGATGTCGCCGCAGATCGCGACGATCAGCTTCGACAGCGGGCCTTTGGCACGGCGGATGGTCAGCGCGTCGAGCAGCGCCTGTGTCGGGTGTTCATGCGCACCGTCGCCGGCATTGACGACCGAGCAGCCAACTTTCTGCGCCAGAAGGGCGGCAGCGCCCGCCGACTGATGGCGGATGATCAATATATCGGGCCGCATGGCGTTCAGCGTCATCGCCGTGTCGATGAGCGTCTCGCCCTTCTTCACCGACGAACTCGCCACCGACATGTTCATGACGTCGGCGCCGAGCCGCTTTCCAGCCAGCTCGAACGACGACTGCGTCCGGGTCGAGGCTTCGTAGAACAGGTTGATCTGGGTGCGGCCGCGCAGCGTCGAGGTCTTCTTCTCGGACTGCCGCGAAATCGCTACCGCCCGATCCGCCCTGTCGAGCAAAAGCTCGATGTCACCAGGCGAAAGATCGCTGATGCCCAGAAGATGGCGGTGAGGGTAGAGTGGCAGGGACGAAGCGTCGGTCATCTCAAGGGGCTGCTATAGGGTGCGGATTTTGCGCCTGCAAGCACCAGCTTTGGATTGGCGCCGTTCTCCCCGGTATTTTCGTCGCGCGCGCGGCAACGCTTGGCTATATCTAGCCGATGGCCTCGGATTCGTGGCTTTCGCACGATAAGGGCCTTTCTACCGATTGAAGGATTGGGCGTGACCGACGACGTAACGAACCAGCCGCCGCCGCTGACGGGCGGCAATGCCTGGCGAGGCGATCCGTTGCTGATCCAGCTTGCCGAGCGTTTTTCCGATCCGGTACGCAAGGACCTCGACGGTCTCGGCCGTTTCGTGCTGACGCAGGAAGCGCAGGAATTGGCGCGCCTGGCCAATGTCGAGACGCCGAAGCTCAGGACGCATGATCGCCAGGGACGGCGCCTCGACCTGGTCGAATTCCATCCCGCCTATCACGCCTTGATGCGCCGTTCGGTGGCGTACGGGCTGCATTCTTCTGTCTGGGAAAATGGCGACGCCGAGATCGGCCGTCGGCATCAGGTGCGCGCCGCGCGCTTCTATCTGACCGCCGAGCTCGAGACCGGGCATCTCTGCCCGATCACCATGACCAGTGCCTCGCTGGCGGCGCTGATGGCCAGCCCAAAACTGTTCCGCGAATGGGCGCCGCGCGTGACGACGCGCAAATACGACCAGAGCCAGAAGCCGCCCGTCGAGAAGACCGGGCTGACGCTCGGCATGGGCATGACCGAGAAACAGGGCGGCACCGATGTGCGCGCCAATGTGACCAGGGCTGAACGCGCCGGCAGCGGCTTCTATCGCCTGACCGGGCACAAATGGTTCATGTCGGCGCCAATGTCGGACGCCTTCCTGGTGCTGGCGCAGGCGCCGGAGGGACTGTCCTGCTTTCTCGTGCCGCGCGTTCTCGGTGACGGATCGGGCAATGGCTTTCGCTTCCAGCGTCTGAAGGACAAGCTCGGCAACCGTTCCAACGCGTCTTCCGAGGTCGAGTTCGTCAACGCCATCGGCGAGATGGTCGGCGAACCAGGCGCCGGCGTGAAGACGATCATGGACATGGTGACCCTGACCCGGCTCGACTGCGCGGTGGCGTCTTCGGCAATCATGCGGGCGGGCCTGGCCGAAGCGGTACATCATGCCCGCCATCGCCAGGTGTTCGGCTCGACCTTGATCGAGCAGCCGCTGATGCAGCGCGTGCTGGCCGACATGGCGCTGGATGTCGCTGCCGCCACGGCGCTGTCGTTCCGGCTGGCGCGTTCCTTCGACGAGGCGGCTAGCGATCGCGGTGAGGCGGCGTTTGCCCGCGCCATGACGCCTGTCGTCAAATACTGGGTGTGCAAGATCGCGCCGCCGCTGCTCTACGAGGCGATGGAATGCCTCGGCGGCAATGGCTATGTCGAGGAGGCGCCGCTCGCCCGTTATTATCGCGAAGCCCCCGTCAATGCGATCTGGGAAGGGTCGGGCAATGTCATGGCGCTCGATGTGCTGCGCGTGCTCGGCCGCGCGCCTGGCCTGTTCGAAGAGGTGCTGGCCGGCATCGACCGTGACCTCGGTGCCGGCGGGCGCGGCACGATCGGTGTTCTAAAGGCGGCAATGCAGGTGGCTTCGACCGATGAGGGCTCGGCGCGCCTGCTGACCGAACAATTGGCGTTGTCGGCCGCGGCGGCGGAGCTTCGCCGGCTGGGGGCAGGGCGGATCGCCGATGCTTTCGTCGAAACGCGCCTGGCCGGCCAGTGGCGCAACACCTATGGCATGCTCGATGCGCGCCACGATGCGCGCATGATCATCGACACGCTCTATCCGCCGGTGAACTGAACCGGGGCGGCGCGCGGCTGGATTTTTCGATCAGTTGCATGCATCTGCGAGCATCATCGTGCGCCCTGTGGATCGCCGTTAACCTTAACAAATGGTTTCCGTTGCGGCGACGGGCGGCAAAGCCCACTGTCATTCCTGCCGAAGCAGGAACCACGATGCGACACGTACTGACCTCCTTTCTGTCTGTGCACTGGGCAATTGTCTTCGCCTTGCTGGCGCTGATCTGCATTGACGGAGACCGCGGTGTGACGGCAGCCCTCGGTGTGCTCGGTGTGCTCGGTGTGACCGTCGAGAGCGCCCGCTTCGTCAATCTGGAAAACATCGTCGTTGTCGCGCCGCTGGCCACCGCCTTGCTGGTCGTCTCGGTGCTGTTCTTCTGGGCCTTTGTCGATTCCCTGATCAACGATGCGACCAGCCCGGGGGCCGACAGCGTCGTGCGTATCGCTTTCATTTCCGCGTCCGGTGTGCTGTCGATGATCCTGATCGGTGGCGCCGCGCAGGGCATCAACGGGCTCTTTATGGTCGTCGCGGTGCAGTTGGCCGCGCTTCTCGCCTCCTATGTCGCGATGCTTGCCGAGCGGCGCTCGGCAGCGGTGTATGATGAAGCCGCTTTCCACGCCACGGCGCACAACATGGCGAAGGCGGCGGCCCACAATTCGCTGCTCTCCCTGATATCGGGCCGAGCCGGTCCCAACCGGACCGGCCTCAACCGGACCGGTCCTAAAGCGAAGGGAGGCCGCTGATGCGCTATATCTTCGCATTTTGGGCGGCTCCGATGGCGCTGTTCTGGGGTTGGTTCTACCTGTCGGCCAATGACATGAATTTCGGCTATGTGATGCTCAGCCGGCAGATGCATGACTTCTTCTTCCAGCTCTATGGCCAGATGTTAGGCGTCGATCCAACGATCATCCCGGGCTTGGTGGCGAAGACCTGCATCTTCGATGGATTTCTGCTGATGGCGCTGTGGGCGTTCCGCCGTCGCCGCGAAATCGCCGGCTGGCTTAAACAGCGCTGGGAGGGTCCGGTTCCCTTCGAGCGGATGCAGCGAGCGACTGAAGCCGGTCCAAAACTCCCTGCAGAATAAAGGCGGCGGCCGCCGAATCGATCTTGCCGGCGCGTTTGGCGCGCGAGAAGTCCATCTCGATCAGCGTCCTTTCGGCCGCCACCGTCGACAGCCTTTCATCCCAGAACACGAAGGGCAGGTCGCTCAGCTGCGCCATGTTGCGCACGAAGGCGCGTGATTTCTGCGCACGCGGACCTTCCGACCCGTCCATGTTGATCGGCAGGCCGATCACAATCGCGCCGGCATTCTCCTTTCCCAGCAAGGCCAGAAGCACGGCGGCGTCGAGCGAGAATTTCCGTCGCATGATGACCGGGCGCGGGTGAGCAAAGGAGAATCCCCGGTCGGAAACCGCGACGCCGATCGTCTTGTCGCCCAGATCGAGCCCGGCCAGTGTCTTGCCGCCGGCGAGCCGCGCCGGCAATTCCTCGATCGTGATAATACTCAACGGCCGTCCTTCGCCTTTCACCACCACGTGTTTTGTCAAACGCGCAACGGACACAGTAACCCTTTGATCTCGGGACCATCGGCGTTCTATCCTCTGGACCGACAAAAATCGAGGAATGCATTCATGAAACTGACCTGGTACGGCCATTCGGCCTTCCGTATCGAAACCGGCGACTCCAAGATCCTCATCGACCCCTATTTGATCGGCAATCCGTCCTGGACGGGTGGCTGGGAAGGGCCGGCCGAAGGAATCACGCATGTTCTGCTGACGCATGGACACAACGACCACATCAGCGGCGCGCTGGAAGTGCTCGGCAAGAGCGGCGCCCAGCTGGTCGCCAATTTCGAGATCTGCATGTATCTGGTCGGCAAGGGCGCCGACGGTAGCAAGATCAATCCCGGCAACATCGGCGGCACGGTCGATTGCGGGGGCTTCACCACCACCTTCGTCCAGGCGCTGCACTCATCCTCGTTTGGCGAAGACGGCGGCAAGAACGTCTATCTCGGCAATCCGGGCGGGCTGGTTCTGCATTTCCCGGAAGACCGGACGCTCTACCATATGGGCGATACCGACATCTTTTCCGACATGGCGCTGATCAACGAACTGCATGAGCCGAAGATCGGCATCGTGCCGATCGGCGACCGCTTCACCATGGGCGGTGCGGTGGCGGCACTCGCCTGCCGCCGCTTCTTCAAGTTCGACACAGTCGTTCCCTGCCACTTCGGCACGTTTCCGATGATCGATCCGACGCCTGAGAAATTCGAGGATGGCCTGGAAGGATCCGGTGTTAAGGTCGCATTGCCTAGGATTGGCGAGACGATTACGATCTAGAAATAGCTAAAGCGGCACAAAACCATGGCGTTGCGGCAAACTCTTTTCATTTCGATGTTTGCCGCGGCGTCGCCCGCGTTGGCCGCGGATGACTTTATCGAAGGCGTCTATCTGCAGTCCGAGGAGCTTTGTGCGCAGGCCAAAAAGGATACGCTGCAGACGCTGATCGACGCCGGCAACATCGTGTTGTCGGCGCATGGTCTGCAAGGCGTCGAATACAATTGCGAGTTCGTTCAAATCAGCAAGGCGACACGCTCGCCAAGCTGGGCGGTGACGGCGATCTGCCAGGAGCCGGGCTATGTCTTTCCGGACGTCCTCTCGGTGACGCAAATGAACCCGACGCAGGTCGATCTCGTATCGGTCCGGCCCATCGATGACGAAAGCGAGGCGAGCGGTAACAGCGGCAGCTACTATCTGTGCGAGGGCGTTGCCCTGCCATGACGATGATGCGGCGCATCAGGTCGCTTTTCCGCCGTGAACGGCTGGTGTTCCCAAAACTGGAACTGCACGTCGCGCATGGCTGCAATCTGTCTTGCGACAGCTGTTCGCACTACTCCAATCATGGCCATTCCGGCACCGTCTCGCTTGAGGAGGCGGACCGCTGGATGGGGCTGTGGAGCCGGCGCATAGATGTTGTCTGGTTCTCCATCCTGGGCGGAGAGCCCACCATCCACCCGGAGCTGCCGTCCTTCGTCGCGCTGGTCCGGCGGCACTGGCCTGGTGCCCGCATAGAGATCGTCAGCAACGGCTTTTTCCTGCACCGTCATCCGACATTGCCGGCGATTCTCGCCGCCGATGGCAACACCCAATTGAGTGTTTCGGTTCATCACGCCTCCGAAGAGTACCAGGAAAAGTTGAAACCGGTCTTCGCTCTCCTGGAGGCGTGGCGCCGGGAACACGGGATATATGTTCAGATCCGCCCATCAGACAAGAATTGGACCCGTCGATACGAAGGCTTCGGCGACGCCATGTTGCCGTTCGCGGATGGCGACCAGCGCTCCAGTTGGGAAATCTGTCCGGCCCGCGAATGCAAGCAACTCCATGCCGGGCAGATCTGGAAGTGCGCGCCTCTCGCCTATCTGCCGATGCAGAAAGCAAAGTACCGCCTGTCCGACAAGTGGGATCCCTATCTGGCATATCGACCGCTTGAGCCAGGCTGTTCCACGGCGAAATTGCGAGCCTTTGCCGCGCTGGAAGACGAGGGCGCATGCAGCATGTGTTCGTCAAGCAAGCGATTGTTCGAGTTGCCCAACCCGCTGCGCCGCCCCAAGGACCGGGCCAGCATCGCTGCATAGGCTTGCTATGATGCATGTTGCGCACCGCGCGTGGCGCCGCTATAGCCCGGACTGGTTTTTCCCCGAGGCAAATACATGTCCGTTGATCTTCAGACTGTGAAGCGCGTCGCGCGTCTTGCCCGCATTGCGGTGAGCGAGGAAGATGCAGAACGCATGACCGGCGAGCTGAACGCCATACTGGGCTTCGTCGAGCAGTTGAACGAGGTCGATGTATCCGGCGTCGAGCCGATGACCTCGGTGACGCCGATGGAGATGAAGAAACGCCAAGACGTCGTCACCGACGGCAACAAGGCGGCCGACATCGTCGCCAATGCACCGGCGACCGAAGAGAATTTCTTCCTCGTGCCGAAGGTCGTGGAGTAGCGGGCCGATGGCAATCGAGATCGCCATCGAGACGCCGCTGCAGGACGATGTGCGCGGCCTGGTCAAGGAACTCAACGAGACCTTGCTCGAATTGACGCCGCCGGAGCATTGTTACCACCTGACGGTCGAGCAGATGGCAGGCCGGGACACGACCGTTTTCATCGCCCGCGACAATGGCATCGCCATTGGTTGTGGCGCGCTGAAGCGCCACGATGATGCCATTGGCGAGGTCAAGCGCATGTATACGCGGCCTTCGCATCGCGGCCGCAAGATCGGCGCCAGCATCGTCGAGCGAGTCGAGGCGCTGGCGCGGCAGGAAGGACTGAAGCGGCTGGTGCTGGAGACGGGCGACCGCCATCCCGCTGCCTGGGCCGTCTACGAACGTGCCGGGTTCTCGCGCTGCGGACCGGTTCTGGATTATCCCGATTCCGAGTGGTCGGTTTTTTACGAAAAGAGCCTTTGATGAGCGACCTGACCCACCTGACGATTTCGCAGGCCCGCGCCAAGCTGCGCGGCAAGGAAATCACCGCGACCGAGATCACCGAGGCCTATCTCTCGGCGATCGATCGCGCCAATCCGGCGCTCAATGCCTATGTCGCGGTGACCGGCGACAGAGCACGCGACATGGCCAAGGCGTCCGACGCCAGGCTGGTCAAGGGCGAGGGCGGTGCTCTGGAAGGCATTCCGCTGGGCATCAAGGATCTGTTCGGCACCGAAGGTGTCCATACCCAGGCCTGCAGCCATGTGCTCGACGGCTTCAAGCCGCGCTACGAATCGACTGTTACCGCCAATCTGTGGGCCGACGGTGCTGTCATGCTCGGCAAGCTCAACATGGATGAGTTCGCCATGGGCTCGTCCAACGAAACGTCCTATTACGGCCCGGTCATCAACCCGTGGCGGCGCTCGCGCCTCGACACGGTGGTGATGCCAACGACGCATCAGGGCGACGGCGGCTTCGTCTCGTCCGGTGGCACGAAAACCCAGCGCAGCCTGGACAATGCACAGCTGGTGCCGGGCGGTTCTTCCGGCGGTTCGGCGACCGCCGTCTCGGCCTTTTTGTGCGCCGGCGCGACAGCGACCGATACGGGCGGTTCGATCCGCCAGCCAGCCGCTTTCACCGGCACTGTCGGCATCAAGCCCACCTATGGCCGCTGCTCGCGTTGGGGCATCGTCGCCTTCGCCTCGTCGCTCGACCAGGCCGGCCCGATCGCGCGCGACGTGCGCGACGCCGCGATCATGCTCAAATCCATGGCCTCGGTCGATCCGAAGGACACGACCTCGGTCGACCGGCCGGTGCCGGACTATGAGGCGGCGATCGGCAAGCCGATCAAGGGCATGAAGGTCGGCATTCCCAAGGAATACCGCGTCGACGGCATGCCCGAAGAGATCGAGGCGCTTTGGCAGAAGGGCATTGCCTGGCTCAAGGATGCCGGTGCCGAGATCGTCGATATCTCGCTGCCGCACACCAAATACGCGCTGCCGGCCTATTATATCGTGGCGCCGGCCGAAGCGTCGTCCAACCTGGCGCGCTATGACGGCGTCCGCTATGGGCTGCGCGTGCCGGGCAAGGACATCGTCGAGATGTATGAGAAGACCCGTGCCGCCGGTTTCGGCCGCGAGGTCAAGCGCCGCATCATGATCGGCACCTATGTGCTGTCGGCCGGCTATTACGACGCCTACTATCTGCAGGCGCAGAAGGTGCGCAACCTGATCAAGCGCGACTTCGAGAACGTCTTTGCCGCCGGCGTCGATGTCATCCTGACCCCGGCGACGCCGTCCGCCGCCTTCGGCATCGCCGACGAGGATATGGCGGCCGACCCGGTCAAGATGTACCTCAACGACATTTTCACGGTCACCGTGAACATGGCCGGCCTGCCGGGCATCGCCGTGCCCGCCGGCCTCGACCCCAAGGGGCTGCCGCTCGGCCTGCAGTTGATCGGCAGGCCGTTCGAGGAAGAAACGCTGTTCCAGACCGCCGCCGTCATCGAGCAGGCGGCCGGCACATTTCAGCCGGAGAAGTGGTGGTAAGGGTATCGCTCGTCTGAAAGGGTGAGCAATGTTCTACTATCTTTCCAAGGTGTTCTGGTTCTTCATCCAGCCGCTCAACCTGACGATCTTCCTGCTTCTGGCGGGGTTGATTGCCGGGCTGATCGGCCGCCGGCGGTTGGCCGTCACCGGCAGCGTGTTCGCGTTCCTGATTCTTGCGCTGTCGGCCTGGACGTCGCTCGGCGCCATAGTGCTCAACCCGCTTGAGGAGCGTTTTCCACGGCCGCCGCTGCCGCAAAAGGTCGACGGCATCGTCGTGCTCGGCGGCGGGTTCGAGGGCGGGATCAATTTGGTCCGCGGCGGCTATGAATTGAGCAGCGGCGGCGATCGCATGGTCGAGACCGCAATCCTCGCCCGGCGCTTCCCGCAGGCCAAGGTGGTTGTATCCGGTGGAAACGGCTCGCTTTTCCTCGATGGCGAGGGAGACGCCGACACCGCACCCCGGCTGCTCGTCCCGCTCGGTGTATCGGCCGATCGACTTGTCCTTGAGGACAAGTCCCGCAACACCTATGAAAATGCGGTCTTCAGCCGCAAACTCGTCGAACCGAAGCCGGGCGAGACCTGGCTGCTGGTGACCTCCGCCTTCCATATGCCGCGGGCCAAGGCGCTGTTCGACAAGGCTGGTTTTCCAACCGTCCCATGGCCGGTCGACTATCGCACCTCGGGCGAGGAAGGTGTCGGCTTGTTTCGCGACAATGCGGCCGATTCACTAGAGAATACGACCATGGCGATCCGCGAATGGATCGGGCTTTTCGCCTATTGGCTTTCGGGCCGTATCGATCAGCCTTTTCCGGCACCTGGCGGCTGACCGATGACGGCGCGCCGCGCCGCGGAGAAGAACTGGCGTCGCACCAGCACGGCCAGCAGCAGAAACGTCGACAGCACGAAGACCAAGGGATCAACGAACCAGCCGAGATAGCCGATCGAGAAGAACACGCCGCGCAGGCCGGAGTTGAAATGCTTGCCGGCCAGCATGTTCATTTGCGTCGCGCGCCACACCGCCGTTTCCGTGACCGGATTACGCGAGGCTTCGCCATGCGGGATCGGCACGGCGCCGATCAGGATCGAGCAATAGTTGAACAGCCGGTAGGCCCAGCCGAATTTGAAGAAGGAAAACGCCAGGATCAGCACCAATCCCAGCACCTTGATCTGAAAGGCCGAGCGCGACGGCGCGCCGCCGAGCGGCAGATTGCTCAGCACTTCAAGCACCCGGTCGGACGCGCCGAGCAAGGCAAAGCAGCCGCCGAGCGCGATCAGCGAGCTGGAGGCGAAGAAGGCAGTTCCCTGCTGCAGGCCGCTCATGATGGCGGTGTCGACGATGCGGATTTCGCGCTCGGCCATTGTGCGCATCCAGGCCTCGCGCTGCGCATTCATGGCTGTCGTCAGCGACACCCGGCTGACCAGCATGCCGTCGGAAGCCAGCGTGTGCAGCAGCCACGCCATCAGGAAGAGGGCCAACGCCCCGAGATCGGCCGTAGACAGATAGGAGGAATCACCCATGGGCTGAATTTACCACATCCGGCGCGGTCACTTCGATGGCAGACTCCCGGCGAACGACAGCAATGTCGCTGCCGGAGCAAACAAGGTCGGCAGGTGCTGCGCCGCGATTGCCAAAAGAGCGGAAACATCCGGGGAATTCCTATATGTAGTCCCCGACGCGACTCCAGGAGACAACGTGTTCCTTTCGGTTTTCGACCTGTTCAAGATCGGCATCGGCCCCTCCAGTTCGCACACGATGGGGCCGATGACGGCCGCCGCCCGCTTCCTGGACGAGATCCTCAATGGCGACTGGCCGCGACCGGCCGGTGTCGCGGTGGATCGCGTCGGCGCCAGCCTGCACGGGTCGCTCGCCTATACCGGCATTGGCCATGGTTCGGACCGCGCCGTGGTGCTTGGTCTTGCCGGCCTGACACCGCAGACCGTCGACCCGGATCAGGCCGATGGGATTTCTGGCCGCATCGCTGCTGAAAAGCGCCTTTCGCCGCCCGGCCATCCATCCTATCGCTTCGACCCGGCGACTGATCTGGTGCTCGACCGCAAGACGCCGCTCACGGGTCACGCCAACGGCATGGCGTTCTATGCCTACGATGCCGGCGACCGCCTGCTGCTCAAGCGCATCTACTATTCGATCGGCGGCGGCTTCGTGGTTTCGGAAGAAGAGCTGCAGCGCATGAAGGCCAAGGGGTCGGTGACGACCGAAGGCAAGAAAGTGCCGTATCCCTTCAAGAACGCCGTCCAGATGCTGAAGATGGCGAGCGAGAGCGGTCTTTCCATTGCCGAGATGAAGCGCGTCAACGAGGAAACGCAGATGTCGCGCGAGGAGCTCGACGCCGGCCTCGACGCCATCTGGGGGGCGATGAAGAGCTGCATCGACCGCGGCCTGTCGCAGGACGGCATCATGCCGGGCGGGCTGAAGGTGCGCCGCCGCGCGCGCATGCTGCACGACAAGCTGCAGGAGCAGTGGCAGCAGAACAAACCCAATCCGTTGCTCGCCAATGACTGGCTGTCGATCTACGCCATGGCGGTCAATGAGGAGAATGCCGCCGGCGGCCGCGTCGTCACTGCGCCGACCAACGGCGCCGCCGGCACGCTGCCGGCAGTGCTGCGCTACTGGCTGCATTTCCACCCCGAGGCCGATCAGCCGAGCATCCGCGACTTCCTGCTGACGGCCGCCGCCGTCGGCGGCATCATCAAGACCAATGCCTCGATTTCGGGTGCCGAGGTAGGCTGTCAGGGCGAAGTCGGTTCCGCCTCGGCAATGGCCGCGGCCGGGCTGTGCGCCGTCATGGGCGGCACGCCCATGCAGGTCGAGAATGCCGCCGAAATCGCGCTCGAACACCATCTCGGCATGACCTGCGACCCGGTCGGCGGGCTGGTCCAGGTACCGTGCATCGAGCGCAATGCACTCGGCGCGGTCAAGGCGGTGACCGCCGCGTCACTGGCGATCAAAGGCGACGGCGTCCACTTCGTGCCGCTCGACGCGGCGATCGAGACGATGCGCCAGACCGGCCTCGACATGAACGAGAAGTACAAGGAAACCAGCCTTGGCGGGCTCGCCGTCAATGTCGTGGAGTGCTGAGGGGCTGGCCTAAACCGGCACTGTGGAGAAGTCCGTCAGGCCGTTGACGTCGCGGCGCTCCGGACTAACCTTAGCGGATGGCTCTCAATCTGCTAAAACTGTGCGTCGGCTGCGACAGCGTCGAGGATCTTGAGGAATGGATCGAGTTCCGTCTCGACGAACGGCGCCGCGCCGGTGAACCGGCCGAACACTGGCACACCACCCGCATGGTGCCGACGCGTGGCGCCGAGATCACCGATGGCGGCTCGCTCTACTGGGTGGTCAAGGGCAACGTGCAATGCCGCCAGTTGATCACCGAGATTCGGCCGTTCATCGATGACGAAGGCATCGGCCGCTGCCATCTGATGCTCGATCCGCAGGTCGTTCGCACCGACTGGCAGCCGCGCCGGGCTTTTCAGGGCTGGCGCTACCTGAAACCGTCCGATGCACCAGTTGATCTCGGCAAGGGCAAGGCCGGGCTGGTCGAAATGCCGCCCAAACTCAGGCGCGAGCTTGCCGATCTCGGCTTGCTGTAGGTTATCGCGCAGAAGCGTTGCCTGTTCCGGCGTGGGCCTTTCCTGGCCCTCCATCTTGCTTCGCACTGGACTTGCAAGCAGCGCGGCAACGCCACATCTTGAAATTCATGCGCGATGAAAGCTGTCGAACTCGACAGAGAATCGCGGCGTTGGCGGACCCAGCTCGCACGACAGACCTCTTCCTGTCCAAGCGAAGGCCATGATTCCGGCGCAGAAAAAGTGTTTGATGAAATGACGCGGCTGTCCAGGCGGGCAGGGAATCCGCGGGGCGGTGGGAAATGTTAGGCGCAATTATCGTCCTGGTCGCATTGCTGCTGGTGTTGCTGATCGCAGCCGCGGCGTTTCTTCGCGCCGATCCCGCCAGTCTGGCGAGCACAACCAGAACTCTGGGGCCGATCCTGTTGGCGCTGGTGGGCGGCGCCGTGCTTCTGGTTGGTCGAAGCGGAATCGGCGGCGTCATCCTGTTCGTGGCAATAGGCTGGTATTTCGCCACGCGTACGAACCGGCCTGATGTCAGCTTGGCGCCGGGAAAACGCTCAACGGTGCGGACGGCAGCACTCGAAATGGAGCTGGATCACAATACGGGCGGCCTCGAAGGGCTGGTTCTGGCCGGCCGCCATGACGGCAAGATGCTTGGCGCGATGGGCCTTGCGGAGTTGCAGCATCTGTACCGCGAGCTCTCCGGCGATGCGGAGAGCCGCCAACTGCTAGAGACGTATCTTGACGGCAGATTTCCCGTCTGGCGCAAAAACACTGAGACGAACGGTGGCAAAGGGCTGGGTGTTACGCCAGGTCCGGGCGCCATGACTAAGGAGGAGGCCTACAAGGTCCTTGGTCTTGAAGCGGGGGCCGCCGCGGCGGATGTCCGCAAGGCGCACCGCCGCCTGATGCAGCGCCTGCACCCCGATATCGGCGGCACGTCTTTCCTGGCGGCGCGAATCAACGAAGCCAAGGACGTCTTGCTCTCCAATCACAACTAGTCTCCTTCGACGCAAAAAATTTCCGGGAGATCGCTTCCACGCCGTCCTATTGCTGGACGGCGTAGCACTCGATTTTCTTCTTCTTCAAAGCGGTACAGGCCTTCCAGGCGGCGTCCTTCGAACCGAAGCCGCCGAAGCGGGCGCGGTAATAGGTGACCCCATCCTTGTCGAAGGCGACGGTGAAGCCTGAAGCATCCGCCAGCACCTTGGGCGCCTGCTTGGTGGTCTTGTCGAGAAATGCCTGGGCTTCCGACTGTTTCGGCGAGGAGGCGACCTGGATGGCCCAGCCCGACGGCACCGACGCGGTGTTGACCGGATCGACAGTTGGCGTCGGCTCGACTGCCGGCGGCGTCGGCTCGGCATAGGCAGCCACGACCTGTGCGGTGGCGACCTTCGGCGCAGCGACGATGACGGTCTTCACCTTCTTTGCCGGGACAACCAGCTTGGGTGCTTCGGCCTCGGCGCTCTCTTCATCATCACCCTGCGCAACAGTCGCGTCTTCGGCAACGGCTGTGTCGTCGGCGCTGGCCACCGCCTCCGGCTTGTCGTCCGGGGTCGGTGCGTCGTGCTTGGGCAGGAGAACCTTGGCAAGCGCCTTGATCGGATTGCTGCTGCTGCTGTCAGCCTTGGCAACCAGATCGCCACCGCCGCGGGTCGAGGCCCTCGGCATGTAGGTGTTGATCAGATTCGCCATCTGGTTGTCGCGGCTGCCGCCCGACGTGCCGCCCATGACAACGGCGACGAGCCGGCGGTTGCCGTCATTAACCGACGAGACGAGATTGAAGCCCGAGGCGCGGGTGTAACCTGTCTTGATGCCGTCGACGCCCTTGATGCGTCCGAGCAGCCGGTTATGGCCGTTGATGCGCTGGCGGCCATAGAGAAAGGAGCGCTGCGAGAAATAGCCGTAGTACTGGGGAAAATGCTCCCGCAGCGCGATGCCGAGCGTGGCCATGTCGCGTGCGGTGGTGAACTGGCCGGGGTCGGGCAGGCCGTTGGCGTTGCGGAAGACTGTGCCGTTCATGCCGAGCTGGCGCGCCTTCGCGGTCATCATGCGGGCAAACGTGGGTTCATCGCCGCCGAGCATCTCACCGAGCGCGGTGGCCGAATCGTTGGCCGACTTGGTGACGATCGACAGGATCGCGGTCTCGACCGAGACCGAACCGCCCGGCTTGACGCCGAGTTTCGTTGGCGCTTCGGCGGAGGCATGAGCCGAAAACACGACCTGTGAATTCCTGCTGATCTTGCCCTTCGCCATCGCTTCGAAGGTCAGATAAAGCGTCATCATTTTGGTCAGCGACGCCGGATAGCGCCTGCCATTGGCATCCGCGGAGTACAGCACCTTGCCGGTCTTGGCGTCCACGACAATGGCCGCCGGCCGCGCTGCCAGCGACGAGGCAACGTCTGCGCATACGAAGGTCAACGCCAAGGCGAAGACCATGATCGCTTTGAGGGGGAGGTGGATTTGGAAACGATGCCCAACAACGCCTGACGCACTGGTATTTCCCTTGAATTCTTCGTTGCCTTGGAGGCGGCAAAGGGGTCCTGCCTCACTTCCAGCCAAGCTAGCCGGGCAGCGTTACCAATCCGTTTATGGTAACCGCCGCGTTCACCATTTTCTTCGGGCTTGAAACGCACTTTATTTGATTTTTAGCCATTGCCTGCGCAGGCGGGCTCCGCACGCCGGCGAAATATTGACTTTTGTGCGTCGCACAATATACTCTAGTGCATTGCACAAGGGCGCCCCGAAGAAGGACGCCTCAACCGTCAAGGGAATCGTGAAATGACCCAGACCTATGAGGACTTCAGCAAATACGGCAAGGACTTCGCCGATACCGGTTTGAAGAGCTTCGCTTCGCTGTCCAAGGGCGCTCAGGCGATCGCCACCGAGGCCGGTGAGTACACCAAGAAGAGCTTTGAGGCCGGCAGCGCCGCTGTCGAGAAGCTGTTTTCGGCCAAGTCGCTGGACAAAGCGATCGAGATTCAGTCCGACTACGCCAAGCAGTCCTACGAGGCATTCGTCGCCGAGGCCACCAAGATTGGCGACCTCTATGCCGAACTCGCCAAGGAAGCCTACAAGCCGTTCGAATCGATCGTTGCCAAGGCGAAGTAATTTCGCCTAGGCGAAGTGATCTTCGCCTGACAATTCCAAATCCGGCCCTTTAGGGCCCGGACAAAACCCGGTCGCGGAAGCGCGGCCGGGTTTTTTCATGTCAATTTCCCATCAGGAACCGCGTAGCGCTTCACGATTGCGAAAATCAGCCAAGTTTGGGCACCTAGCCATATTGTCAGCTAACCAGAAGGGCTTAAAATCGTCCATCGAACACCTACATGTCGAACTCGCATGGGGATTCGAAAGAGGCAGGATTACGTGACGATCGGTTTGACTGCCACGAGACAAGTGGCGCGGATGGCAAACGGCGGCGGCGACGGCAATGAGGCCGGCCGCGGGACCGCCGTCATCACGCGCACCAAAACCAAAACCAAGAAGCCCAGCCTTTACCGGGTCCTCATCCTCAACGACGACTACACTCCGATGGAGTTCGTGGTTCACGTGCTGGAACGCTTTTTCCAGAAGGACCGCGAAGCCGCCACACGCATCATGCTTCATGTTCACAATCATGGAGTGGGCGAGTGCGGGGTCTATACATTCGAGGTGGCCGAGACCAAAGTGTCTCAGGTCATGGATTTCGCCCGACAGAATCAGCATCCGCTGCAATGCGTGATGGAGAAGAAGTGAGGTAACATGCCGGCTTTCTCCCAAGGCCTGGAAAAGGCGCTTCACCAGGCGCTGACGCTCGCCAACGAGCGGCACCACGAATACGCAACCCTTGAACATCTGCTGCTCGCGTTGATCGACGACACCGAGGCGGCCGCCGTCATGCGCGCCTGCAACGTCGATCTCGACGAGCTGAAGCACACTGTTCTCACCTATATCGACACCGAGCTCGACAATCTGGTCACCGGCTACGACGAGGATTCCAAGCCGACCGCCGGCTTCCAGCGCGTCATCCAGCGCGCGGTGATCCATGTGCAGTCGTCGGGCCGTGAGGAAGTGTCGGGCGCCAACGTGCTCGTCGCCATCTTCGCCGAGCGTGAGAGCCACGCCGCCTATTTCCTGCAGGAACAGCAGATGACCCGCTACGACGCGGTCAACTACATCTCGCACGGCATCGCCAAGCGCCCCGGCGCTTCGGAAACGCGCTCGCCGCGCGGCGCCGATGACGAGCAGGGCGGCCAGAACGGCGCCGAGCCGCAGGAGGAGGGTGGCAAGAAGAAGCAGCAGCAGGATGCGCTGACCGCTTATTGCGTCAACCTCAACAACAAGGCCAAGGCCGGCAAGATCGATCCGCTGATCGGTCGTGAGACGGAGATCAACCGCACCATCCAGGTGCTGTGCCGCCGCTCCAAGAACAACCCGCTCTATGTCGGTGATCCCGGCGTCGGCAAGACGGCAATTGCCGAGGGCCTCGCCAAGCGCATCGTCGAGGGCGATGTTCCCGAAGTGCTGCACAACGCCACCATCTTCGCGCTCGACATGGGCACGCTGCTGGCCGGCACGCGCTACCGCGGTGATTTCGAGGAACGGCTGAAGCAGGTCGTCAAGGAACTCGAGGACTATCCGGGCGCCGTTCTGTTCATCGACGAGATCCATACGGTGATCGGTGCGGGTGCCACGTCAGGCGGCGCCATGGATGCGTCGAACCTGTTGAAGCCGGCTTTGTCGTCGGGTGCGATCCGCTGCATTGGCTCGACCACCTACAAGGAGTTCCGCCAGTTCTTCGAAAAGGACCGCGCTTTGGTGCGGCGCTTCCAGAAGATCGACGTCAACGAGCCGACCATCGAGGACGCGATCGAGATCATGAAGGGTCTCAAGCCCTATTATGAGGAATTCCACAAGGTGAAGTTCACCAACGAGGCGATCAAGGCTTCGGTGGAACTGTCGGCGCGCTATATCAACGACCGCAAGCTGCCGGACAAGGCGATCGACGTGATCGACGAGACCGGCGCCTCGCAGATGCTGGTGCCGGAAGCAAAGCGCAAGAAGACCATTGGCATCAAGGAGATCGAAGCCACGATCGCCACCATGGCGCGTATCCCGCCGAAGACGGTTTCGGCCGATGACGAGAAGGTGCTGCAGGGCCTCGATATCGAGCTGAAGCGCGTCGTCTATGGCCAGGACACCGCCATCACCGCGCTGACCTCGGCGATCAAGCTGGCACGCGCCGGCCTGCGCGAACCGGAAAAACCGATCGGCTCTTACCTGTTCTCCGGTCCGACCGGCGTCGGCAAGACCGAAGTCGCCAAGCAATTGGCTGCCTCGCTCGGCGTCGAGCTGATCCGCTTCGACATGTCGGAATATATGGAACGCCACACCGTTTCGCGGCTGATCGGCGCGCCTCCCGGCTATGTCGGCTTCGACCAGGGCGGCCTGTTGACCGACGGTGTCGACCAGCATCCGCACTGTGTGCTGTTGCTCGACGAGGTCGAGAAGGCACATCCGGACCTGTTCAACATCCTGTTGCAGGTGATGGACCACGGCAAGCTGACCGACCATAACGGCAAGCAGATCGACTTCCGCAATGTCATCCTGATCATGACCACCAATGCGGGCGCATCCGATGCGCAGCGCGCGGCGATCGGTTTTGGTTCGACCAAGCGCGAAGGCGACGACGTCGAGGCGATCAACCGGCTGTTCACGCCGGAGTTCCGCAACCGTCTCGATGCGATCATCCCGTTCGGCTCGCTGCCGGTGCCGGTCATCCATCAGGTGGTGCAGAAGTTCGTCATGCAGCTCGAGGCGCAGCTCTCCGAGCGTGGCGTCACCTTCGACCTGTCGCCGGATGCGATCGCCTGGCTCGCCGACAAGGGCTATGACGAGCGCATGGGCGCGCGGCCGCTCGGCCGTGTGATCCAGGAGCACATCAAGAAGCCGCTGGCGGACGAGGTGCTGTTCGGCAAGCTCAAGAAGGGCGGCACGGTGCGCGTCACCGTCGAGAAGAAGGAAACCGGCGAGACCGGCCTGAAGCTCGAATCGCTGGCCGACGAGGCACCGGTGAAGCCGAAGAAGGAAGAGCCGGAAGACGCGCCGAAGCCGCCCAAGGCCGTGGCGGCAAAGAAGCCTGCCGCCAAGAAGCTTGTGGCGCAGAAGCCCGAGCCCAAGGGCAAGGATGGCGGCAAGCGCAGCCTGGTCCCGCAACTGCCCCGCAAGGGCTGATCGGCACTCACTCGAAAGAAGCCCCGGCAACGGGGCTTTTTTCATTTGGACAATGGGGTGGCTATGTCAGGCCAGATCATCATCCTCAACGGCGCGCCGCGATCGGGGAAGTCGAGCATCGCTCGAGCCATTCAGGAAAGCTTCGATGGTCCATGGATGAACCTGGGCGTCGACAGCTATGAGCAGATCACGCCGCCGCAACTTCGTCCGGGAATAGGGTTGCGCCCTGGCGGCGAACGCCCTGACCTCGAGGTTTTTGTGCCACGTTTATACGCCGCCCTCTACGAATCGATCGCGGCGCACAGCCGGCTGGGCCTGAACGTCGTAACCGATGTCGGCCATCACGACGCCTATTCGAAGCCTCTCGATTGCCTGGCCGACTGCGCGCGCCGTCTCGCCGGCCTGCCGGTGCTGCTTGTCGGCGTGCGCTGTCCGATTGAGATCATTATGGAAAGGCGAGCCGCCAGCGAGGCGGGCAGGGGTTATGTCACCGGCTCTTCAGACGATCCCGTACCTTTGCCGGTCCGCCTGTGGCAGGAAGCGGTGCACCGGCCGGGCCTATACGATCTCGATGTCGACACCTCGGTCCTCAGCCCTGAGCAGTGCGTGCAAGCGATCCACCAGCGGCTGATGCGAACTGGCGCCCATCCGAGCGCGATCGACCGGCTGGCTCAAACCGCCGCCTAAACCTTCTTCCAATCCGCGAAACGTGCGGGTCAGCTTCCGAGCGCCGCCCGTATCTTCTCGGCGTTCCCAGCCAGCACTTCGGGCTTCTCCATACCACCGCTATGCGGCTTCAGCGGCACGCCCTCGAAGCGAGGGATGACATGGACGTGCAGGTGATAGACGGTCTGCCCTGAGGCCGGCTCGTTGAACTGCAGGATGGTGACGCCGTCGGCACTGAGCGCCTTCTTCACTGCCAGTCCCACTTTCTGGACGACCGTGAAAAGCGGGCCGAAGGTCGATGGATCGGCGTCGAGCAGATTGCGCGACGGCGCCTTTGGCACCACCAGCGTGTGGCCCGGTCCTTGCGGCATCACGTCCATGAAGGCGACGACGGCGTCGTCTTCGTAAACGCGGTGCGAAGGAATTTCTCCACGCAGGATCTTGGCGAAGATGTTGTCGGTGTCATAGGCGGTTTCAGCCATGGCGAACACTCCGGATTGTGCCTCGCCGTCTCGTGTAGCGAAGCTCTTCTGGAGCGGCAAGACGATGTAGCGCGATCAGGCGAGATCGACCATGCCGGCTTCGACAAGAGCGCGATGGAAGCGTCTTTTGCGCGACGACGTGCTGTCGAAATAAGGTGCGGCGCAATCCGTCAACAAGGCGGCCCGCGTGGCAAACACCGGATCGAGTGGAAGCCCGGCGGCTAGCAAGGTCAGCGTCGACAGGAAAGCGCAATCGAGGACCGGCGGAGCCGCAAGATCGTCCGGCAACCGGCAGTTCACGGCCTCGACGGCATAGAATGTCTGGCGCAACGCCGGGTCGGAAGGCCGCAGCCCGGTAAGCGCCGTGGTGAATGACGGCTGATGGTCGCCATAGCGCACGACGATTGCCGGCTGGCCGTTCAACAGGATTTCGAGCCGTCTGCGAAAGGCCGCATAGGCTGCCACGCTCTCGGCCAGCCGCACGGCATATTCGCCATAGAACGGAACGCCGGTTGCCGCGACGGCCTCGCGGCGGACTTGCGCATGACGCTCGATCGGAAAGATGCGGCGGCGGTGGTCGCCATGGTTCATCAGTGTCGCGATCGAAAGGAAGCACGGTCTGCCGGCGGCGACGCGGTTCGAAAGCTGGTCGAGCGCGTGGTCGTAGAGCTGTTCGTCGTGATTCTCCCGCTTCCAGCGTTCGCCGTCGAACGGCGGCGGCAAGGTCTCGGCATAGTTGACCTCGTCAAACCCGACCGATTGGTAGAATCGGCCACAATTGACGAAGGAAGGCCGGTCGCAGCTGATATGGGACACGGTGTAGCCGATGCCGCCCAGCACGGAGGGAAGCGTATGCCGCACGCGTCCGCTCAGAAGATGATAGACGTAGCGGCTGTCATTGCCGAACGAGAGCGACGAGAGACCCGTCAGCACCGAAAACTCGGTCTGCAGCGTGCTGCCGCCGAAGACGTCGACATGCAGCACGCCTGAGAGGGCGTCGGGCGGTGTGAAGAAACGCTTGGACACGTCATCGATCGCTATGCCGAGCCGCCTCGGGTCGAATGTCGATTCATGCAGGATCATAATGATGTGTGGCGGTCGTTCATGCGCCGGTCGGCTTGCCGGCACCGGCGCCAAGAGCGGCAACGCTTCCGGATCGATGTCGACGAAAGCCGGGCGCCGCGACGGCCCCGCGCCGAACCATGAGGCGACAAAGGCGGAAAGGTGAAACCGGCCGTCGGTCAGATGGCGAAAGCGAAACCGCTGCGGGCCGCCGCTTACCCAAAGGACGCAAAGATAAACAAAGGCCGCGGCGCTGAACACGGCAAGGCGCTGCGGCAGCGGCATCGCCGGTTCGGCCAGCATCCGTGCCAGGACAGCTAATCCCAGGACGATGGCGATCATGGCCGCGAGGGCAGGGATCGTCACACGCGCATGATCGGCCAGCACACCGCGAAAACTGCTTGCCGCGAGATGATAGATGTCACCGGCGAGGAAATTGAAGCCGAGATAGCGATGCTTCAGTTTGGAGACGATGCCGATGATCGCCGTCAGCATCAGCGCCGCCCACAAGGCGACGATATTGCCCGGAAACAGGAGATGCGCGAGGCCGAAAAGCAGAAAGAAGGTCGCGAAGCCGAGAGGCCAAGCCGTGCGCCTGCCTTCAAGCCAGGCAACCAAAGTCGGCGCAGCCACGAGCCCCGCCGCACCGAGCCATTGCCCGACACCCAGAGATGCCAAACCCTGCATGTTTCCCCCAGGGCGCTTGCGCACCCATGTCCCGGGGCATGATTTAGCGGATTCCGGTGGGGCGGTAAACAGCGTCAGCAGGCACGCCAAAAGCCTGCTATTCCTCGAGATCCTTGCGGAACGGCGTGTGCTCTTCCAGATATTCGCCCATCCGCTCCACCTCGCGCCGCTCGCGCTTGAGGTAGTCCGCGACCGCATTGCGCAGGCCGGGGTGCGAAATGTAGTGGGCGGAATGCATGGTCACCGGCCTGTAGCCGCGCGCCAGCTTGTGCTCTCCCTGAGCGCCCGCCTCGACCACCTTCAGCTTGCGTTCGATGGCGAAGTCGATGGCCTGGTGGTAGCAGACCTCGAAATGCAGGAAGGGGTGATCCTCGATGCAGCCCCAGTTGCGGCCATAGAGCGCGTCGGAGCCAATGAAGTTGATGGCGCCGGCCACGTAGCGCCCGTTGCGTTTGGCCATCACCAGCAGAATGTCATCCGCCATGCGTTCGCCGATCAGCGAGAAAAACTGCCGGTTCAGATACGGACGGCCCCATTTGCGGCTGCCGGTATCCATGTAGAAGGCGAAGAAATCATCCCAGGCCTTCTCGGTCAGGTCCTTGCCGGTCAGCCAGTCGATGGTGATGCCTGGGGCGAGCGCCTCGCGCCGTTCCTTCTTCATCGCCTTGCGCTTGCGCGAGGCAAGCGTGGCGAGAAAGTCGTCATAGGTCGAAAAGCCTTCGTTGAAGAAGTGGAATTGCTGGTCGGTGCGATGCAGGAAGCCTGCGGCTTCCAGCGTTGCTACGTCGCTTTCCTGCGCGAAGGTGACATGCGCCGAGGATACGCCGAGCTTGTCGGTCACCATCTTTAGACCGGCGGCAAGCCCGGCCTTTACCGCATCCGGATCCTCGCCTTTGCCGACCAGGAGGCGAGGGCCGGTGACCGGCGTGAACGGCACAGCGCATTGCAGTTTCGGATAATAGCGGCCGCCGGCGCGCTCGAAGGCATCCGACCAGCCATGGTCGAACACATATTCGCCCTGGCTGTGCGACTTGAGATAGCAGGGGACGGCACCCAGCAGCCTGCCTTGCGCCGTCTCCAGCCGCAAATGATGTCCCTGCCAGCCGGTGCGCCGCACGGCGCAGCCGGAATCTTCCAGTGCACTCAAAAAAGCGAATGAAACGAGCGGGTTATAGCCATTTTCAGCATCACCGCGCGTGGTGCCGGCAAAGCCGTTCCACTCGTCGCAGGTGAACGCGCCGATGCCCGCGGCGATGCGGATCGAGTAGTCCGCATTTGCCGTTTGTCCGTCGCCATCGTCGCCCTGATCCATCAGGCTTATTTAAGCTCCATCCGGGCCGCTACAAGTCACGTTTGAGGCACCCGCTCATGCGACTTTGACCAGATCGGGTTCGAACCCTTCGAATGTCATCTGATCGGCATATTTGAAGGTCAGGTCGATCGCGGGCTGATCATGCACCGTCCAGGTGATGACAGGCATTTTGAGCTTTTCACGCACGAAGCTGACGAACGGATTCGGCAGGTCGCCGGCGGCGTAGGAAGTGAAGGAGAGCTCATGCGCCAGCATGGAAAAATGTGCTTCGATCAGCTTGAGGTCCTTGCCGTAGGCGGTCAAGCCAGCGGGAATGCCGGGCGCATGTCTCGGGAAATCGCGGATCAACCAGTGATCGAACGACATGATCGCCGCCTTGCCCTTGTAGCGCTTGAGCATCTTGCCGACGCGCGCAACCAGGCCTTCGTCACGGCCGGGAATCCCTTTCAGTTCGACGACCATGGGCACGCGGCCATCGACGAGGTCGAGCGCCTCCTGCAGCGTCGGCAAGCGGTCGGATGTGCCGCCAACCTTGAGCGCGGTCAGTTCGGCCGCGCTGCGCTGCCAGACGAAGCCGTCCTGTCCGGTCAGTCTTTTCAGGTCGTCATCATGGATGATGACGGGAACGCCGTCCGACGACAGATGCACGTCGCATTCGATGGCGTAGTCCCGTTCGGCCGCCGCAGTGAAGGCGGACAGCGTGTTTTCCCAGCGCGTCTTGTTCATGTCGTGAAAGCCGCGATGGGCAACGGGCCGGGCAGTCAGCCAGGAGATGTTGGTCATGTCAGGCTTCGCTCATTCGACTTCGAAGATCGCTTCGATTTCCACTGCGGCATTAAGCGGCAGGGAGGCGGTGCCGACGGCGGAGCGGGCATGCTTGCCACGCTCGCCAAGGGCAGCGACCAGGAAATCCGAGGCGCCGTTGGCAACCAGATGCTGTTCGACAAAGTCCGTAGCCGAGGCGACGAAGACGGTGATCTTCACCAGGCGGCGGATTTTCTCGAGGTCACCGAGTGCCGCCTTGGCCTGCGCCAGAATGTTGATCGCGCAGTATTTTGCCGCGTCCTTGCCGGTGGCGGTATCGACATCGCGGCCAAGCAGGCCGCTCGCCTGCAGCTTGCCGTCCTTGAGCGGCAATTGCCCGGCGGTGAACAGCAGATTGCCTGACCTGCAATAGGGCACGTAGTTGGCGGCGGGTGCGGCGGCGGCGGGAAGCGTCACGCCGAGATCACTTAGCCGCTTTTCGATTGTTTCACTCATTGCTTTTCCCTATTGCTGGAAGGCGCCGCGCTGGCGGGGCCGAAATTGCTATTTTTGCCTCGCTTCCGCCACGACTTTTTTTAAGCTGGACCATCTTTCCCTGCGGCCTGCCATCAGCCGCGACGATCGGAGTACCTCATGCGCGCAGCGCGCCTCGCATTCCACGCCGTCCTGTTGTCGGCGGTCTTGCCGATAGTCCCCGCCTTCGCCGTGCCGGCGCTGCAGGCGCATCGCGCCGTGTATGACCTCACCCTCAACAAGGCCTCCGACCGCTCCGGCATAACAGGCATATCCGGTCGCATGGTCTATGAGTTCAACGGCTCGGCCTGCGAAGGCTATACGGTGAAGTTCCGTTTCGTGACCCAGATCGTCACCAATGACAATACGCGACTGACCGACCAGCAGACGACGACTTTCGAGGACGCCGAAGGCAAGACCTTTTCGTTCGTGACCAAATCCTTTGTCGACCAGAACCTCGACAAGGAGGTCAAGGGTATCGCCACGAAAGACACGAAAGGGCTCAAGGTCGATATCGACAAGCCCGAGAAGAACAGCCTGGAACTCGCCGCCACTCAGTTTCCGACCCAGCATCTGGTCGAGCTGATCGGCAAGGCCGAGAAAGGCGAGAATTTCTATCAGACGAACCTGTTCGACGGCTCGGAAGACGCCAACAAGGTGATGACGACCACTGTCGTCGTCGGCAAGAAGACCGAAGCCGACAAGGCCGATCCAGAGGCTCCGGCGCTGGCGAAGCTCGCAACCGACAAATACTGGCCGGTCGACATCGCCTATTTCGACGACAGCGCCCAGAACGGCGAAGAAGTGCCGGAGTACCGGATCAGCTTCAAGCTGCATGAGAACGGCATCACCCGCGATCTCACCATGGACTATGGCGACTTCTCGATGACCGGCAAACTGGTCAACCTCTCGCTGTTCGACCAGACAAAGCCTTGCCCGGTATCGAAATAGCGGGGTTGCGCAATTGAGCTGATCGCGGCGGGCTTGATGGCAGTCTACGTCGATGCGGCGATCTGGAAGTGGGCCGGCCATCGCTGGTGCCACCTGATGGCCGACGACACCGACGAGTTGCATCGTTTCGCCGCAGCACTTGGCATCAAGCGTTCATCCTACCAGGGACCGCCCAAGACATCGGCACCGCACTATGACATAACCGGCTTCGAGCGCGACCGCGCGGTGCGGCTCGGCGCCATCGAATGCAGCCGCGAGGAGATCGTCGCGATCTTCCGGCGCGTGCGGGTGCCCAACGGAAAGGCCAAGCGATGACCCCAACGGCATTTCTGGCCTATTGCGCCGCCGTCACGCTCGCTGCCGCCACGCCCGGGCCAGCGATGTTCGCGGTCATCACCAATGGCGTGTCGCGCGGTTTCCTTCGCGCCTTCATGGCCGGCGTCGGGGTCGCCGCGGGCGATGCCGTGCTGGTTACTCTGGCGCTGCTCGGGCTGGTGGCGCTTGCCCAGACCTTCGAATGGATCTTTCTCCTGCTGAAATATGCCGGTGCTGCCTATCTGGTCTTTCTCGGCATCAGGATGTGGCGGGCATCAGTCACGCAATCGAATGAGCCGCGGACGGCCGAGGCGAGATTGTCCCGGTCCTTCTTCCTTGGCGCGTCCATCGCACTGGGAAACCCCAAGGCGATCCTGTTCCATGCCTCGATCATGCCGCTGATCCTCAACCTCGACACGCTGACGTTTGTCGATGGCCTGCTGGTGGTGGCCGCCGTCATCAGCGTCAATATCCTCACAATGGGCGTCTATGCAGCAGTTGCGGGCCGGGCTTCGAGCTGGTTCAGGACGCCGAAGCGCATGCGGCTGATGAACAGGTTTGCCGGCAGCGCTATGATCGGCACCGGAGCGCTGATTGCCGCACGCTGAGCGGTAAAACGCCGCCGCGCTTGCGTTTGTCGCACTTCCCCTCTATATGCCCGCTCATTCCACACACGGACTTTGGTGTCTGCCCGGGAGAAATCCGGCTGAAACCTCCGGTGGCGTTCGAGGACTTCGTCCGAAAATGCCTGTGTCCGTGGAGGCTAACCGGAAAGGAAAATAAAGAATGGCTCTGCCTGATTTCAGCATGCGCCAGCTTTTGGAAGCTGGCATTCACTTCGGCCACCAGACCCACCGCTGGAACCCGAAGATGGCGCCCTACATCTATGGCGCCCGCAACAACATCCACATCATCGACCTCTCGCAGACGGTGCCTTTGCTGCACCAGGCGCTGAAGCAGGTTTCCGACACTGTTGCCAAGGGCGGCCGCGTGCTGTTCGTCGGCACCAAGCGCCAGGCGTCGGACATTGTCGCCGATGCGGCACAGCGTTCGGCTCAGTACTACGTCAATTCGCGTTGGCTCGGCGGCATGCTGACCAACTGGAAGACGATCTCGAATTCGATCCAGCGCCTGCGCAAGCTGGACGAGATGCTGGCCGGCGAGGCCCAGGGCCTCACCAAGAAGGAGCGCCTGAACCTCGATCGCGAGCGCGAGAAGCTCGACAAGGCGCTGGGCGGCATCAAGGACATGGGCTCGACGCCCGACCTGATGTTCGTGATCGACACCAACAAGGAAGCGATCGCCATCCTCGAGGCCAAGCGTCTCGGCATCCCGGTCGTCGCCATCATCGATTCGAACTGCGATCCGGACAAGATCGATTTCCCGATCCCCGGCAATGACGACGCGGCCCGCGCCATCCAGCTCTATTGCGACCTGGTCGCCAAGGCTGCGATCGACGGCATCGCCCGTCAGCAGGGCGCGCTTGGCGTCGACATCGGCGCTTCGGTCGAAGCTCCGGTCGAACCGGCGCTCGATCCGGCTCCGGCATCGGAAGCCCCCGAGGCTTGATAATCGAAGGCCGGTTTGCGGCCTTCATCTTTCTCATATTTTGGCACGCTAAACAGACGCACCATCGAACACCGATGGTGCGTCGGTGCATTCTAGACAAAGAGGCGACAATGAGCATTTCGGCTGCACAGGTCAAAGAACTCCGCGACTTGACCGGCGCGGGCATGATGGACTGCAAGGCGGCATTGACCGAGACCAACGGCAACATGGAAGAGGCCGTCGACTGGCTGCGCAAGAAGGGCATTTCGAAGGCCGACAAGAAGGCTGGCCGCACCGCGGCTGAAGGCCTGATCGGCGTCGACAATGGCGTGCGCGAAGCTGCCGTTGTCGAGGTCAATTCCGAGACCGACTTCGTTGCCCGCAACGCCGCGTTCCAGGAAATCGTCGCCAACGTTGCCAAGGTTGCTCTCGCCTATGGCACCACCGAGGCTGTTGCTGCTGCAAAATATCCGGGTTCGGACAAGTCGGTCACCGACACCATCAAGGACGCTGTCGGCACCATTGGCGAGAATTTGGGCTTCCGCCGCTCGGCCAAGCTGACGGTTCCGCACGGCGCTGTCGCGACCTATGTCCACAACGCGGTTGCCGACGGCCTTGGCAAGCTCGGCGTGCTGGTCGCGATCGAGACCACGGGTAACGAGCATGCCGCCAACGCCTTTGGCCGTCAGGTGGCCATGCATGTCGCCGCCACCAACCCGATGGCGTTGACCGCGGAGCAGATCGATCCGGCAGCCGTTGAGCGCGAGAAGGCGATCTTCTCCGATCAGGCGCGCCAGTCGGGCAAGCCGGAAGCGATCATCGAGAAGATGGTCGAGGGCCGTCTTCGCAAGTTCTACGAGGAAGTCGTGCTCCTGAAGCAGGCATTCGTGCTCAATCCCGATATCACCGTCGAGAAGGCGCTGAAGGATGCCGAGAAGGAAATCGGCGCTCCGGCCAAGATCACCGCCTATTTGCGCTTCGCCCTCGGCGAAGGCATCGAAAAGGAAGAGACCGATTTCGCGGCGGAAGTCGCTGCGGCGGTCAAGAAGTAAGCGTCTTACCGCTTTATTCCGACTGTGTTTTTCGGCCGGGTGTCTTCAGGGACGCCCGGCCGATTTCTTGCGCGGTGTCGATAAAGGCCCGCAGTTTCGGCGCCATCGCTGCCCGGCGCGGGAAGTAGAGGAAAAGGCCAGGTTCCTCGATTGCCGATTGCGGCAGGACCTGCACAAGGCGGCCGGCTGCAAGATCCGCACGCACCAGTGGCTCGAACACATAGGCAAGACCGACGCCTGCAAGCGCCAGGTCTATCGCAGCGAGTGAATCTGTGACGATGACCGTGCCCTTCGCCTCCACAACGACGTCCTTGCCGTCTTCCGTCAGATCCCAGCGATAGAGCGCACCGGAGCGAACCAGCCGGTAGCCGATGCAATTGTGGTTGGCGAGATCGGCCGCGTTGCGCGTGCGGCCACGCCGTCCGATATAGGTGGGAGAGGCGACGATGACCGCCTTGAACGGCGGCGTCAGCCGGACAGTGACCATGTCTTGCGCAATCATCTCGCCCAGCCGGATACCGGCGTCGAAACCTTCGCCGACAATGTCGATCAGCCCCTGGTCCGTCAGCAATTCAACTGTCACATCCGGATAGCGCTCGGCCATCGCCGCAACCACGGCCGTCACACCAAGCGGAATAGCGATGTTGGGAACGTTGAGCCTGAGCAGGCCCGAAGGCCGGCCCTTGATGGCGCGGATACGGTCCATCCGCTCGGCAATGTCCTGAAGGGCAGGGGCCGCCGTCTCTACCAGCGCCTTGCCGGCTTCCGTCAGCGAAACGCTGCGCGTCGTGCGCGCAAACAGCGGCTGGCCGATGCGCTCTTCGACAAGGCGCACCGCATGGCTGACGGCGGACGGACTCATACCGAGTTCAGCCGCAGCAAGCGCAAAGCCGCCGCGCCGGGCAACGGCAATGACGACAGGCAGATGGGTAAGCAGATCCCGGTCCATTCATGCATGATATCGCATAGTCTTTGCGAACAATGCAATCTTATCGATGCCGAGCCAGTGGTCCACATTGTCGCCAACACATCGGCGGCCACACAGCGGCAATCGCTGATGGCATCAAGGAGAAGAGACATGAATGCATTGAAACACGTGACATTCGCGGCAGGCATGGCGCTGGCGCCGATCGATGCCGGCGGGGCGGAGCCAACCGGCTGGCAAGCGCTCGCGGACGAACGCGCGGTCATCCGTATTGCCGATGCCATCGACCGCGCCGTCGACGCCCAGGACTGGAAACTGGCGCGCAGCTATTTCGCGGATCGGGTTACCGCCGATTTCAGCAGCCTGTCCGGGCAGCCTGCGGCCAACATCGCCTCCGACGATCTGATCGGCGCCTGGGCCGGCAATCTCAAGGGCAGCAAGACGAGCCTGCATCTGCGCACAAATCACCAGGTTGTTCTCGAGGCGGACACGGCGACTGTCCTGTCGAACGGCTATGCCTGGAACCGTATGGAAGGCAATGGCGACCCGCTCTGGGAAGTCTGGGGCACCTATGAGCATCACCTGACGCGCTCCGCCGCCGGCTGGAAGGTCGACGGCTTCGCGTTCCGCAAGACGCATGAGCGCGGCAACCTTTGGGTCAAGGCAACTCCTGGCCGGTGATGCCCCGGGCCAGTGACGCCGCGGCATTCGCCATCAAGCATTGGAAGACAATCATGACCATGACCTATTACACTCTCGGCAACAGCGGCCTCAGGGTCAGCCGGCTGGCGCTGGGCACGATGACTTTCGGCAAGGAATGGGGCTGGGGAGCCGACAGGGATACAGCCCGCGCGATGTTCGACGCCTATGTCGAGGCAGGCGGCAATTTCTTCGACACGGCGGACCTCTACACCGGCGGCACCGCCGAAGCCTGGCTTGGCGAATTCATCGCCGAGCGGGGCTTGCGCGACACCGCGGTGATCGCCAGCAAGTTCGCCATGAACATGCAGCCCGGCAATCCGAATGCCGGCGGCAACGGCCGCAAGAACATCATGCGGGCGGTGGATGCTTCGCTGAAGCGGTTGGGCACCGACTATATCGATCTCTATCTCATGCATGTGTGGGACAGGCTGACGCCGGCCGAAGAGGTCATGCGCACGCTGGATGACCTGGTGCGGATGGGCAAGGTGCGCCATGTCGGCCTGTCCGATGTGCCGGCCTGGTATGCGGGGCGGGCACAGGCGATCGCCGAGCTGCGCGGATATGAGCCGGTTTCGGCCTTGCAGCTCGAATACTCCCTGGCCGAGCGCGCGATCGAGAACGAGTTCGTGCCATTCGGCACCCGCCACGGCGCCGGCATCATGGTCTGGAGCCCGCTGGCCAGCGGACTGCTCAGCGGCAAGTATCGACCGGCTCAGGCCGGACCTGCCGGCCGGCTCGACGGTTTTCGCAATTCGACGCATCCGGGCTTCCAGAAGTTCACGGAGCGCAACTGGGCCATCGTGGCCGAGCTCGAGAAGGTCGCATCCGCGCTTGGCCGCAGCATGCCGCAGGTCGCGCTCAACTGGGTGGCGACGCAGCCAGGGATTGCCACCGTCATCCTCGGTGCGACGACGCTCAGCCAGATCAGGGACAATCTTGGCGCGCTGGATTTCGAGATTTCGGCAGGGCTTCGCGATCGGCTGGATTCGGTCAGCAGAACCCCGGCGCCGTTCCCCTATTCCTATTTCGGCTCGCACATACAAGCGCGCGTCACCGGCGGTGCTGCAACCGGCGACAAGCCCTCCGGCTACGCGTTGCCGGTGCTTGTGGAGGGCGTACCGGCCAGCGTGTCGACCAACTGATCGATCGGGCAGGATTGCCACAAATTTGCCGGTCGGGCGCCGCGTGACATCGCGGCGCCCTTCGTGTATCGGAACCCAGTGTTTTGGGATGGCGCCTGCGCGAATGCCTGTCCGAATACCACATGCAAAATGACGAGGACCAGATGACGGTGAAGCCCCTCTACCGACGTGTCTTGCTGAAAGCGTCGGGCGAAGCGTTGATGGGCGAACAGCATTTCGGCATCGATGTCTCGGTCGTCGATCGCATCGCCGCCGACATCGCCGAGGCCCGCGCGCTGGGCATAGAGGTCGGCGTCGTCATCGGCGGCGGCAATATCTTCCGCGGGGTGGCAGTCGCCTCCAAGGGCGGAGACCGCGTCACCGGCGACCATATGGGCATGCTTGCCACGGTCATCAACTCGCTGGCGCTGCGCACCTCGCTGCACAAAATCGGCGTCGACGCCGTCGTACTGTCCGCGATCGCCATGCCTGAGCTGTGCGAAAGCTTTTCGCAGCGCCAGGCAGACGCTTACATGAACCAGGGCAGGGTGGTGATCTTTGCCGGCGGCACCGGCAATCCGTTCTTCACCACTGATTCGGCCGCAGCGCTTCGCGCGGCTGAAATCGGCGCGGATGCGCTGTTCAAGGGCACGCAGGTCGATGGTGTCTACTCGGCCGATCCGAAGAAGGACCCGAACGCGACCCGTTTCGAGCGCATCAGCCATGGTGAAGTCATAAAACGCGGCCTTTCCATCATGGATACGGCTGCGATTGCACTTGCGCGCGAAAACAACATTCCGATAATCGTCTATTCGATCCACGAACAGGGTGGTTTCGGCGATATTCTGAGGGGCGGCGGCCGCTGCACGGTCGTCGCGGACGAGTGATCCGGGGTCTGATCCCCAAAAGACGGGAAACCGGCTTTCGAAAATCAGGCTCGAAGATGGGGCCTTTGCCCCAAAGCAGTGAACCCGCGTCAGACGGGTCGAGGAGACTAGGATGAGTGGTGAGTACGACGATCTCAAGCGGCGCATGGATGGGGCAATCGCCGCGTTCAAGCATGATCTGGCTTCGCTGCGGACCGGTCGCGCCTCCAGCAATCTGCTCGATGCGATCCAGGTGCAGGCCTATGGCACTTCCATGCCGATCAACCAGGTGGCCAACGTCTCGGTGCCGGAACCGCGCATGATCTCGGTGTCGGTCTGGGACAAGTCGATGGTCGGCGCCGTCGACCGCGCCATCCGCGAATCCAATCTGGGTTTCAACCCGATCGTCGACGGCACCAATCTCCGGATCCCACTGCCTGAGCTGAACGAACAGCGCCGCAAGGAACTGGTCAAGATCTCGCATGGCTATGCCGAGAACGCTCGTGTCGCCGCGCGCCATGTGCGCCGCGACGGCATGGACTTCCTGAAGAAGGCGGAGAAGGACGGCGACATCAGCGAGGACGATCAACGCAAGCGTTCCGACCAGGTCCAGAAGCTTACCGACGAAACGATCAGCACCATCGATCATCTGCTTTCCGATAAGGAAGCTGAAATCATGCAGGTTTAGGGTTGGCCGCCGGCTGACCCGAAAGCGAGATCATGACAACGCCCGCGCATGTCGCGATCATCATGGATGGAAATGGACGCTGGGCCAAGGCGCGCGGCATGCCGAGGCTTGCCGGTCATCGCGCCGGCGTCGAAGCCCTGCGCAAGACGGTGCGCGCGGCACCGGATCTCGGTATCTCCTTCCTGACTGTCTACGCATTCTCGTCGGAAAACTGGTCGCGGCCGAAGTCCGAAGTCAGCGACCTGATGGGGCTGTTGAAGCTGTTCATCCGTCGTGACCTTGCCGAACTGCACCAGAGCGGCGTGCGGGTCAGGATCATCGGCGACAGGGCGGGGCTGCAGGCTGACATCCGCGGGCTGCTCGACGAGGCCGAATCGCTCACCGCCCGCAACGAAGCGCTGACGCTGGTCATCGCCTTCAACTATGGCGGGCGCGACGAGATCGTTCGCACGGCGCGCAAACTTGCCGCGGCCGTGGCGCGGGGCGAAATCGAGGCCGAAGCGATCACCGCCGAAAGCTTTGCCGGCGGTCTTGACACGCAAGGCATTCCCGATCCGGAGCTGGTCATACGCACCAGCGGCGAGCTTCGCCTGTCCAACTTCCTCTTGTGGCAGGCCGCCTATAGCGAACTCGTCTTCCTGCCTTGCTATTGGCCCGACTTCAGCCGCGAGCACCTCGCCGAAGCCCTGCGCGAATTTGCCGGCCGCGAGCGCCGCTTTGGCGCATTGGGCCCGCAAGACGTCGCTTCGCGACCGGCCGCGGGATGAGCAACCTTCAGCTCCGCGTCATTTCAGCGGTCGTGCTTGCCGTCATCGCTCTTGGCCTGACCTGGCTTGGCGGCCTGCCTTTCCGACTGCTGTGTGCAGCCATGTCGGCGATGATCTTCTATGAGTGGACACGCATGTCGCGGCCGGCTGCTGCCAATGGGCTGGGCTTCCTGCCCGAGGCGTTGGTCGTCGTTTTCATTGGCGCCTTGATTGCCGGGCTTCCTGCCTTCCGGCTGCTGCTGCTTGTCGTGATTGTGATTGCCGCAACGGCGTTAGCCGCCCGGGTTCGCAAGACGGGGCAGTGGGAGGCGAGCGGTCTTGCCTATGCAAGCGTGTCCGGCCTGTCGCTTGCCCTGCTGCGCGATGGCGACCATTCGGGCCTCATCGCCATCCTGTTCCTATTCGCGGTGGTCTGGGCAACCGACATTTTTGCCTATTTCGTCGGGCGTGCCGTTGGTGGCCCCAAACTGGCGCCATCGATTTCGCCGGGCAAGACGCGCAGTGGCGCCCTCGGCGGCGCTGTCGGTGGCGTTGTCGCCGGGGTTATGCTGGCAGCTGCCGCCGGCGCCGGCAATCTGGCCCTGCTTGGCCTTGTGGCGCTTGTGCTTTCAATCGTCGCCCAGGCCGGCGACCTGTTCGAATCCTGGGTCAAACGGCGGCATGGTCGCAAGGATTCGGGCGTGCTCATTCCAGGCCATGGCGGCGTGATGGACCGTGTCGACGGGCTTGTCGCGGCGGCGTTCGCCCTATACGTCATTGGCTGGATTTCGGCGGGCGCCGATCATCCGGCACAGGGGCTGTTTCCGATTTGAACGATGTTGTTCCACCATCTGATGTGGGCGCCTTGGATTCGCCTGGATTGCTGTCACAGTCACGGCGCGACTGCGGAAGAATTTGAGGGCTTGAGTTGAACGGGATTCTTCACGCGATTTTCAGCACGGACGGCTTGCTTCTCGGCACACTCGTGCCGTTTCTCTTCGTCCTGACCGTGGTGGTGTTCGTCCATGAAATGGGCCACTACCTCGTCGGCCGCTGGTGCGGCATCGGGGTCAAGGCCTTCTCGATCGGTTTCGGTCCCGAACTCATCGGCTTCAACGACAGCCATGGCACGCGTTGGAAGCTCTGCGCCATACCGCTTGGCGGCTATGTCAAATTTGTCGGCGATATGAACGCCACCTCCAGCCAGCCGACGTCGGATGAGTTGGAAACGCTGACCGACGATGAGCGCAAGGTTGCCTTCCACACCCAGGCGATCTGGAAGCGCGCGGCGACGGTGGCGGCCGGGCCTCTGTTCAATTTCCTGCTAGCGATCGTCGTCTTTGCCGTCCTGTTTTCCACCTATGGTCGTTATGTCGCTGAGCCCATGGTGGCGGAAGTTACGGCAGACAGTCCGGCGGCGAAGGCGGGCATCCTGCCCGGCGACCGATTCGTCCGAGTCGACGGCGCCAAGGTGGAAACCTTTGGCGATGTGCAGCGGCTGGTTTCGGGCCGCGCCGGCGATACCATCACCTTTGTCATGCTGCGCGATGGCAAGGAAGTGACGGTGACCGCGACCCCTCAGCTGATGGAGCAGCAAGACGCGCTCGGCAACAAGATCAAGGTCGCCGTGATCGGCGTCGTCAACAACAAGGAACTCGGCCAGCCTCGTCTCATCACCTACACACCGGTCGGAGCGGTTGCGGCGGCAGTCGAGGAAACAGGCCACGTTATCGAGCGCACCGGCCAGTTCTTGCAGCGTTTCGTCGTCGGGCGCGAGGACAAGTGCCAGTTGGGCGGTCCCGTCAAGATCGCCGACATGGCCGGCAAGGCGGCCAAACTGGGTTTCGAATGGCTGGTGCAGCTCGTCGCGCTGCTGTCCGTGGGCATAGGTTTTCTAAACCTTCTGCCGATTCCCCCCTCGACGGCGGCCATCTCTTGTTCTACGGGGTGGAGGCCGTCATCCGCCGGCCGGTGTCCGAACGGATGATGGAAATGGCCTATCGGGCCGGTCTGCTTCTGGTCTTGTGCTTCATGGGTTTCGTGTTCTGGAACGATCTGTTTGGATGCTGAAATCATGAAGAAATTCGGCCTGGGCATGGTCGATGTTGAGACGCCGTTTACCATGCACGGGGATATGAGTGACGCGAAAGCCACGCACCAGGGTTAAGTAAATACAAATTAACCAGAAGCCTTGCGTGTAGGGAAAATCCGGTTAATACGGTAGGGGAAATTACCGCACGTCCGGTTTTCTCGCCGTGGGGACTACGAGAAAAGGTTATTAAGCCCGATGAAGGCAGCATCCAAGTTTCTAAACGCCGCGTCCGCGGCGGCACTGTCCGCGGCTCTGGTCGTACCAGGTGCGTTCGCAGTGCAATTCGTTGCCACATCGGCGGCTGAAGCCGCTGTCGTCAGCAGGGTGGAGGTGAGCGGCAACCAGCGTGTCGACGCCGATACCATCCGCAACTACATCACCATCAAGCCGGGCAAGGCTTTCTCCAGTTCTGATATCGACGCTGCGGTCAAGGCGCTGTTCGGCACCGGCCTGTTCTCGGATGTCCAGATCAACCAGGTCGGCTCGACGCTGGTGGTCAAGGTTGCCGAATACAAGGTCGTCAACCAGGTGCTCTTCCAGGGCAATAAGAAGATCAAGGACAATGCTCTGCAGATGGGGCTTCAACTGAAGCCGCGCGGCACGTTCTCGCAAGCGACCCTCGATTCCGACGTCGAAGCGATCAAGTCTGCCTACAGGCGTATCGGCCGCGACGATGCCGGCGTGACCGCGCAGGTCATGGACCTCGGTGACAATCGCGTGAATGTGGTTTTCAAGATTACCGAAGGCGACCGCACGCAGATCGCGGCGATCAATTTCGTCGGCAACAGCGCCTATTCGAGCCGCCGCCTGTCGGATGTGATCAACACCAAGCGCTCGTCCTGGATTTCGTTCGTCCTGCGCGATGACGTCTATGACGAGGACAAGCTGCGCGCCGACCAGGAGCTGCTGCGCCGCTTCTACTACAATCACGGCTACGCCGATTTCCAGGTCGTGTCGGCAGTCGGCGAACTCGACAATGCGACGAACAAGTACACGGTGACCATCACCGTCCAGGAAGGCGAGCGTTATAATTTCGGCGATATCAGCGTCGAAAGCACTATCCCGGAAGTCGATTCGAAGTCGCTGGAATCAGTGGTCGAGACCCGCAAGGGCGATGTCTACAACGCCAAGAATGTCGAGGACTCGATCATTGCCCTGACCGAGAAGGTTGCCGGTTCCGGTTACGCCTTCGCGCAGGTGACGCCGCGCGGCGATCGCAACTTCGAGAACCATACGATTTCGGTGGTCTATACGGTCGACCAGGGCACTAAGGCCTATATCGAGCGCATCGAGATCCGCGGCAACGATCGTACGCGCGACTATGTCATCCGCCGCGAATTCGATGTCAGCGAAGGCGATGCGTTCAATCAGGTCCTCATCCAGCGCGCGAAGAAGCGCCTGGAAGACCTGAATTACTTTGATAAAGTCGACATCTCCACGGTGCCCGGCTCGCAGCCCGACCAGGTCGTGCTGGTGGTGGACGTGGTCGAGAAGTCGACGGGTGAATTCTCTGTTGGCGCCGGCTATTCGACCGGTGGCGATTCGGCGGGTCCGTCCGTCGAAGGCTCGATCACCGAGCGCAACTTCCTCGGCCGTGGCCAGTACATCAAGCTGTCTGCCGGTGGCGGCAAGAACTCGCGCGACTACAGCCTGTCCTTCACAGAGCCGTATTTCCTCGGGCGGCGCATCGCCGCCGGCTTCGACATCTTCAAGTCGACGCGGGAGTACAACAACAACTACGACAGTGATACCACGGGCGCCACGATCCGCTTCGGACTGCCGATAACCAACAGCATCACGACCCAGTTGGCCTACAATATCTCTCAGGAGAAGTATAAGGTCGACAACAGTTGCGGTCCGACTAGCCCTGGAGATCCTGACGGCACCTGCAACATTTCGCAGGCTATCCTGGATGGCATAGAGCAAAGTCCCTGGATCAAGTCCTCGGTTAGTTTGGGGCTAGTCTACAACACCATCGACGACATGAAGAACCCGCACGAGGGTATTTTTGCCAACACGACGGTGGAAGTGGCCGGTCTCGGTGGCGATGCAAAGTTTGTGAAGATCACGGGACGCGGCAGTATTTATCAGACGCTGTCCGAGCAGCTTGATCTTGTTGGCCTCCTTTCGGGTGGCGCCGGTCATGTCGAGGGTTATGGGAGCGACGGCGATCTGCGCATCTTCGATCATTTCCAGAGCACGGATCGCATGATCCGCGGCTTTGCTTATGGCGGTATCGGTCCGGTCGCTTCCGGCACCAGCGGTGACCATCTCGGCGGTACGACCTATTTCAACGCTTCGGCGGAAGCGCAATTCCCGCTCCCGGTCGTTCCCGAGAGCTTCGGATTGCGTGGCGCGGTGTTCGCCGACGCGGCGACGCTCTATGGCAACAAGATCGCCGACCAGTCCTTGGTCGATCCGGCGTCGACCGGTTTGCAGGTGCGCGCCTCGGTCGGTCTCGGCCTGATGTGGGCTTCGCCGTTCGGTCCGATCCGTATCGACTATGCGATCCCGGTCAAGAAGGAAGCGAGCGACGACGTGCAGGAATTCAACTTCGGCATATCGACCCGCTTCTGATCGGCGGCCAACGATGCTCCCGGATTTTCTGGATCCGGGAGAAATGTTCCGACCTAGCTGGATATAGCTTCTGGAATGACCGATCCGGTGTTCTTCGCGCCATCACGCCGGTATACGGCGGCCGAAGTCGCGAATCTGACCGGCTCGGTGCTTGTCGATTCCGGCCACTCCGACGTTTCGATCTCGGCGCTGGCTCCGGCCAACGAAGGCGGTGCCAATGCGCTCGTCTTCGTCGATGGCAGGCGTAATTCCGCGCTGATGCCGTCGCTGCGGGCGGCCGCGGTCCTGTGCCCGGCGGAATTCGCCAACAAGGCACCGGCCGGTGTCGCCGTCCTGACCCATGCGCGTCCGCAACAGGCATTCGCGCTCGTCGGTCGACTGCTGTTTCCCACAGCCGCCACGCCGGGGCCAATGACCGGTGAAACCGGTGTTTCGCCGCATGCCTATATCGATCCGACCGCGCATATCGAAGCCGGCGCCATCATCGAAGCCGGCGTGGTCATCGGGCCAGGCGTCTCGATCGGCAGAGGCACCGTCATCGCGCCCAACGCGGTCATTGGACAGTTCTGCCAGATCGGCCGTGACGGCTATGTCGGCCCGGGTACCAGTATCCAGTATGCGCTGATCGGCAATCGGGTCATCATCCATGGCGGCGCCAGGATCGGCCAGGACGGCTTCGGCTTTGTGGGCGGCGCCAAGGGGCCGGAACGCGTTCCCCAGATCGGACGGGTTGTCATCCAGGACGATGTCGAGATTGGCTCCAATTCGACCGTCGACCGCGGCGCCATGTCGGATACGATCATCGGTCAGGGCACCAAGATCGACAATCTCGTGCAGATCGCCCATAACGTCCGCATCGGTCGCAATTGCATAGTTGCCGGGCTTTCAGGTATTTCCGGTTCCGTGGTCGTGGGTGACAATGTCACGATGGGCGGCGGTGTCGGGCTTGCGGATCACTTGACCATCGGCTCAGGAGCCAAGCTTGCCGCCAGAAGTGGATTTATGAGCAATGTCCCTGCCGGCGAAATATGGGGCGGTTATCCGGCACAGCCGATGGCGGAAGCCATGCGAGAGATAGCCATGTTGCGCACGATGGCCAGGGCACGCAAGCAGGGCAAGGACAATGGCTGATATGGTGGCGGCAACGACGCTGGAAGCGGTCGATATAATGGGGCTGATGAAGCTTCTGCCGCACCGCTATCCCTTCCTGATGATCGACCGCATCGTCGACATCGATGGTGACGATTCTGCCGTCGGCATCAAGAACGTCACCATCAATGAGCCGCATTTTCAGGGGCACTTCCCGGAGCAGCCGGTGATGCCGGGCGTGCTGATCGTCGAGGCCATGGCGCAGACGGCAGGCGCCATTTGCATCCGCAGCCTTGGGGCGTCGAAACCGTCGCTGGTCTATTTCCTGACCATCGACAACGCCAAATTCCGCAAACCGGTCGTTCCCGGCGACCAGTTGAAGATCCATGTCAAGAAAATCAAGAAGCGCGGCAACCTGCTCAAATTCGCCTGCGAAGCCCTGGTCGATGGCACCAAGGCAGCCGAGGCCGAGATTTCAGCCATGATGGTCACCAGCGACTGACGATCGAGTGCTTATGAACATCAAGACTTCAATCCATCCTTCCTCCGTTGTGGAAGAAGGCGCTCAAATCGGCCAAGGCGTGCGCATAGGGCCGTTCTGCCATATCAGCGCCGATGCCGTGATCGGCGATGGTGTCGAGCTGGCCAGCCATGTCTCCGTCATGGGTGCGACCACTATCGGCGCCTCGACAAAGGTCTATCCGATGGCAACATTGGGCGCGCCGCCGCAAAACACCAAGCACAAGGGCGGTCGCACCACGCTGGTCATCGGCGCCAACTGCACCATCCGCGAAGGTGTGACCATGCATGTTGGCACCGATACCAGCCGCGGCGAGACGACGGTGGGCGACAACGGCAATTTCCTTGCCTACGCCCACATCGCCCATGATTGCGTCGTCGGCAAGAACGCCACCTTCGCCAATGGTGCGACGTTGGGCGGACACTGCGAGATCGGCGACAATGTCTATATAGGCGGCCTCAGCGCCGTTCATCAATTCGTACGTGTCGGCGACAATGCCTTTCTTGGTGGGTGCTCGGCGTTTGTTGGTGATGTCATTCCCTATGCCATCGCCGTTGGCAACCGCGCCAGCTTGCGCGGCTTGAACATTATCGGCCTCAAGCGCGCCGGCCTGCCGCGATCCGAAATCTATCTGTTGCGCAAAGCTTACAGGACGATCTTCGACCGCTCCCGCACTGTTGGCGAGAACATCGAACTCGCCAAGGCCGAGTTCGCCTCTTCGCCGACCGCCATGAAGATCATCGATTTCATCTCCAGTCGCGGCAAGCGGCACTATGCGGTGCCATCGCTCAAGGGCGGCGATGGCGATGATACTGATGATGAAGACTGAGACAGCTTCTTCTGGTCTTGGTCTCCCGCCAGGTGCCAGGGTCGGCATCATCGCCGGCGGTGGCAGCCTTCCGGTCGAAGTCGCGGCCGGCTCGGCCGGGCAGGGTTATCCGCCCTTCATCGTCCTCATGGAAGGCGAAGCCGACCGTCTGCCGGAATTGTGCCGGTATGAGCATGAGACCCTTGCCCTGGAGGCAATCGGCTCGCTTGTTCCATTGCTCAAACGCCACCGGATTACCCATCTGGTGCTTGCCGGCGAGATCAAGCGCCGGCCAAGGTTGACACGTCTTCGCCCCAGTTTCAGCCTGCTCGCGGTCATACCGGTTGTCGTGATGGCACTAGCACGCGGCGACGACGGCCTGCTGAAGGTCGTAGCGCGAGGCTTGGAGGCGCGTGGAATAAAGGTCGTAGGGGCCCACGAAATCGTTCCGACCCTTGCAGCTGCCGAAGGCGTGTTGACGAAAGCAGCGCCTAGGGATTCGGATCGGCGCGACATCGAAGCCGGACTTGCTGCGGCGAAGGCCATCGGGGCGCTGGATATCGGCCAGGCAGCTATAGCGGTGGGCGGCCGCGTCATCGCGCTGGAAGGCATCGAGGGGACTGCAGGATTGCTCGACCGCGCAAAACTGTTGCGAGGCCACGGCCGTATCGCAGGCAAGACCCGCGGCGTGCTGGTCAAATGCGCCAAGCCCGGCCAGGAACTGCGCGCGGACCTTCCGTCCATAGGACCGCAGACGGTCGAATCGGCGCATGCGGCCGGGCTCGTCGGCATTGCCGTCGAAGCGGGACGCTCGCTGATCCTTGAAGGTCCAGCAACCCTGGCGCGCGCCAATGAGCTTGGTCTGTTCATCGTCGGCCTGGCCGCGGCGGAGCCCGCGCATGGCTGACAAGGCGCTGAAAATCGCGATCGTTGCCGGTGAAGAATCAGGCGATCTGCTTGGCGCCGACATCGTGCGTTCGCTCCGCCAGGCAACCGGCCGCGAGGTGCAACTCGTCGGCCTCGGCGGCCGGCATCTCAGTGAATTGGGCCTAGTGTCGCCCTTTGATGCCGGCGAGATCGCGCTGATGGGTTTCAGTGCCGTCCTGCGCGATCTGCCGCGCCTTTTCAGGCGGATCGGCCAGCTGGCCAAAACCATCGCCGAGGAAAAGCCGGATTGCCTGATCACCATCGACAGCCCGGACTTCTCCTTGCGCGTCGCCAGGAAGGTGCGTGCTGCCAATCCGTCGATACCGATCATCCACTATGTCTGCCCGAGCGTCTGGGCCTGGCGGCCGGGCAGGGCGGTGGCGATGAAGCCCTATGTCGACCATATCCTCTGCATCCTGCCGTTCGAGGTGAAGGAGCTCGAGCGGCTGGGCGGCCCGCCCGGCACCTATGTCGGGCATCGCCTGACGCATGATGCGGGTGTGCTTGCCGCCGGGAAGGCGCAGGCTTTGCCGCGCGATCTCGCCCAGGACCGCATCAAGACATTGCTTGTCCTGCCCGGCTCGCGGCGCAGCGAGGTGCGGCGGCTGGTCGATACGTTCGGCGAGACCGTGTCGATGCTGCGCGCGCGGGGGCATCGCTTGCGGCTCCTTTTGCCGACGGTTCCGCATGTCGCCGACCTCGTCAAATCCTCGGTCAACCGTTGGGATGAAAAGCCCGAAATCCTCGTTGATCCCCAACGCAAATGGCAGGCTTTCGGCAAGGCCGATGCCGCGCTGATCGCATCGGGGACCGTCTCGCTGGAATTGGCGCTGGCCGGTGTGCCGATGGTCTCGTGCTATAGGCTCGATCCCATCGCCCGTGCCGTTGCGCCCTATTTCGTTTCCGTCTGGTCGGCGCTGCTGCCCAACCTGATCTCGGATCGCGCTTTGATCCCGGAGTTCTACAACGAGTATGTCAAGCCGAACAATCTGGCGCGCCAGTTGGAAGCGCTGTTCACCGACACGGGCATGCGCGCCTGGCAGAAAGACGGGTTTGCCGAGATCGCGCGGCGCATGGCGACGGACAAGCCGTCGGGCGAGATCGCGGCGGGCATCGTGCTTCGTCAAATAAAAAAGGCGCCCTGACAGGCGCCTTTTTCGGTCCAGACAGCTTCGATCAGCGCTTGGCGATCGGTACGTAGTCGCGCTCCGGCGCACCGGTGTAGAGCTGGCGCGGGCGGCCGATCTTCTGGCGCGGATCCTCGATCATCTCCTTCCACTGCGCGATCCAGCCAACGGTGCGGGCGACCGCGAACAGCACGGTGAACATGGTGGTGGGGAAGCCGAGCGCCTTCAGCGTGATGCCCGAGTAGAAGTCGACATTCGGGTACAGCTTCTTCTCGATGAAATAGGGATCGGTCAGCGCGATCTTTTCCAGCTCCATCGCGATGTCGAGCAACGGATCGTCCTTGATGCCGAGCTCACCCAGAACCTCGTGCGCCGTCTTCTGCATGATTTTCGCGCGAGGATCGTAGTTCTTGTAGACGCGGTGGCCAAAGCCCATCAGCCGGAACGGATCGTTCTTGTCCTTGGCGCGGGCGATGAATTCCGGGATGTGATCGACATGGCCGATCTCGCCCAGCATGTTGAGCGCGGCTTCATTGGCACCGCCATGGGCCGGGCCCCACAGGCAAGCGATTCCGGCGGCGATGCAGGCGAACGGGTTGGCGCCCGACGAGCCGGCGAGACGAACCGTCGAGGTCGAGGCATTCTGCTCATGATCGGCGTGCAGGATGAAGATGCGCTCCATGGCGCGCGCCAGCACCGGGTTGATCTTGTACTCCTCGCACGGCACGGCAAAGCACATATGCAGGAAGTTTGCCGCGAAACCGAGATCGTTCTTCGGGTAAATGAAGGGCTGGCCGATGTGGTACTTGTAGGCCATGGCCGCGATCGTCGGCATCTTGGCGATCAGCCGCATGGAGGCGACCATGCGCTGGTACGGGTCGGAAATGTCGGTGGAGTCGTGATAGAAGGCCGACAGCGCGCCGACCACGCCGCACATCACCGCCATCGGGTGCGCATCGCGGCGGAAGCCGGTGAAGAAGCGCGACATCTGCTCGTGCACCATTGTGTGGCGCGTCACGCGGTAATCGAAATCGTCCTTCTGCGCCTTGGTCGGCAGTTCGCCGTAGAGCAGGAGATAGCAGACTTCGAGGAAGTCGCCGTGTTCGGCCAGCTGGTCGATCGGATAGCCGCGGTGGAGAAGAATACCGGCATCGCCGTCGATGAAGGTGATTTCGGACTCGCAGCTTGCGGTCGAGGTGAAGCCGGGGTCGTAGGTGAAGGCGCCGGTCGTGCTGTAGAGCGATGCGATGTCGATGACATCGGGTCCCACCGAGCCGCTTCGCACCTTGAATTCATGGGTCTTGCCGGCGAATTCGAGCGTTGCCGTAGCCTCTTGGTTCGCGCCGCCCACATCCAGTTTTTTCGCAGCTTCGGTCATTGCAAACTCCTTCTTGTTTCCTCATGCCGGCAAAGGCAAATTCTGCAGAGAGCGACACGTCGAAATCACCGCAATGCGTGTATTCGCCACCGCATTCTAGGAGGTGCGTGCCAGATTGGGCCAGAGCCTAATGTTGCACTGCGAAACGCGCCTTTCAATGCCAATCTTCTTGGGCCAGTTTGCTCCTAATCGATTTGATCCGCTATGCGCGCCAGGCTCTCTTCGCGCCCAAGCACGGCAAGCACGTCGAACACGCCCGGCGAGGTGCTTTTGCCGGTCAGCGCGGCCCGCAAAGGCTGGGCAACGGCGCCAAGCTTGTGGCCACCAGACAGCGCATACTCGCGGATCGCGGCTTCTGCCGCGGCAGCCGTCCAGTCACTTGTAAGCGCGTACAAAGCTTTGTGAGCGCCACGCAGGATCTTGCGGGCATCGTCATTGAGCAGGAGTGCCGCCTTGTCGTCCATCGGCAGCGGCCGTGTGGCAAACAGGAAGGCGGCGCCATCGACGAGCTCGACCAGCGTCTTGGCGCGCTCCTTCAGGCCCGGGAGGGCCGCCAGCAACTGCGCCTTGTTCCTGTCGTCGAGACGCGCGGCCATTGCCGGGCCACCCTCGAGATAGGGCAAGGTGGCGATGAAGATATCGAACAGTTCGGCATCGGCCATGCGGCGCATATGCGCGCCGTTGATCGCCTCCAGCTTGGCGAAGTCGAAGCGGGCCGCGCCCTTGTTGACGTCGCCAATATCGAACCAGGAGACCATGTCCTTGATCGACATGATCTCGTCATCGCCGTGGCTCCAGCCGAGACGCGCCAGATAGTTGAGCAGCGCTTCCGGCAGGTAGCCCATGGCGCGATAGGCCTCGACGCCGAGCGCGCCGTGGCGCTTCGACAGTTTGGCGCCGTCGGCGCCATGGATCAGCGGGATGTGCGACATCGACGGCACATTCCAGCCCATGGCGTTGTAGATCACGGTCTGGCGGGCGGCATTGGTCAGGTGGTCGTCGCCACGGATGATGTGCGTGACACCCATGTCGTGGTCATCGACGACGACGGCATGCATGTAGGTTGGGTTGCCGTCCGAACGCAGGATGATGAAGTCGTCGAGATCCTTGTTGGGGAAGCGCACCTCGCCCTGGACGCGGTCGTGGACGATCGTCTCGCCCTCGGTCGGCGCCTTGATGCGGATGGCGCCCTTGACACCGGCAGGTGCCTCGGATGGGTCGCGATCGCGCCACTGGCCGTTGTAGCGCGGTGGCAATCCCTTGGCCCGGGCCGCCTCGCGCATGGCCTCCAACTCGGCAGGTGTCTCGTAGCTATAATAGGCTTTGCCCAGGCGCACGAGTTCCTCGGCGACCTCGCGGTGGCGCGGCGCACGCTCGAACTGCGATATCGCCTCACCGTCCCAGGAAAGCCCAAGCCAGGTCAGCCCGTCCAGAATGGCCTGGGTAGCCGCCTCGTTGAAGCGTTCGCGGTCGGTATCCTCGATGCGCAGCACCATCGTGCCGCCGGTGTGCTTTGCGTACAGCCAGTTGAACAGCGCCGTTCGCGCGCCGCCGATGTGCAGGTAGCCGGTGGGCGAGGGGGCAAAACGGGTGACGACCTTGTCGGACATGGAGCTCTCGGAAACCATCTGAAGCGGGGTGCGGCTGCGCGGACTTTCGCGCGTTGCGCGTTCATGTAGCATAGGGCGTCAGGGGTGCAAGGGGCAGACCCGATGGCTGGACGAGACCGGGGCGCGGATCGGGGCGAGGACGCTGGTGTTGGCGTCAGCGAACGGTCTCTGTTTGCGATCCCGCCGCCAGCCTCGCTGCCCCCATCGCCTCTCGTGTCTGCGCCCGGCAGCCATCCGCTGCAGGCAGATATACCAGTTCCAGTTCCATCCGTTGCCTCGGGCAGGATTGCGCGTCTCCGACGGCAACTCGGCCAGGTTTCCCTGCCTCGTCTGCGCCACAGCGTGGCTATCGCGGCGGAGCTGGAATTTGATCGGGGCATCGCCTTCCTGCTGGTGCCGGTCTGTCTGGCCGCTGGAGCGATCGGCTATTATTCGCTGGCAGTGGAGCCTGATTTTGCAAAACCTGTCGCGGTCGTCGTGCTGATGGCGATCTGCGCGCTTGTTTCGCGTTCCTGGCCGAAAACCCATCTGGGCTTCATGGCGGCCTTGTTGTGCGCGCTTGGCCTGCTTGCCGCGAAGGTCGAGACATGGCGGGCGGGTACCCAGATGCTGGGTTCGGAAATATCGACTGAACTGACCGGCCGCGTGGTCTCACGGGAGCAGATGGAGACCGGCCGCATTCGGCTGACCATAGACGTGACGTCGACCGCACGGCCCAGACTGCGCTATGCGCCGGAAAGGGTCCGGCTTTCGGCACGCAGTATTCCGGCGGAAATGACTGCCGGCTCCCTGGTCACCGGCTACGCCAAACTGTTGCCGCCGACTGGTCCGGTGCGGCCGGACAGCTATGATTTCTCCTTCGACAGCTATTTCGCCGGCATCGGCGGCAGCGGCTTCTTTCTCGGCAATCCCAAGCTTGTCTCCGCCGACGACGGCGAGATGCCGCTCTCGTCCCGGCTTTTCTCCGGGATTGAAAACGCCCGCGAAGCGATCGCCGACCATATCAGGGCCACGGTCGGCGGTGCTGAAGGCGAGATCGCGGCAGCGCTGATCGTTGGTGTCCGCGCGGGCATTCCCGACGACATCAACGAAGCGATGCGGCGCACCGGCATCTATCACATCATCTCGATTTCCGGGCTGCATATGGCGCTTGTCGCCGGCACCATTATGGGTCTGCTGCGCGGCGCCTTCGCGCTGTTTCCGGATTTTTCCGCGCGGCGGCCGGTGAAGAAATACGCTGCTGCCGCAGCACTGGTCTCGATCGCCGCCTATCTCGTCATTTCCGGCGTCGTCGTTGCCGCCGAGCGCAGCTTCATCATGCTGGCGGTGATGCTGATTGCCGTCCTGTTCGATCGCGCGGCGCTGACCATGCGCAATCTGGCGATCTCGGCGATCGCCGTCATCGTGGTGTCGCCGCACGAAGTGGTCGGCCCGAGCTTCCAGATGTCGTTCGCCGCGACCGCGGCATTGGTTGGCGCCTATGCCGGTTGGGCGGATCACCATGCGGGAAAGACAAGACCGCCACCGCCAAAGCGATCCCTGCCGAGCTTTCTCACGCGAAAATTTCTGCTGGCGACGGGCGGATTGGCCATGACCTCCATCATCGCCGGCTGCGCCACGGCGCTGTTTGCCATCTGGCATTTCCAGCGGGTGTCGCCGCTCAGCCTGTTCGCCAACCTAGCCGTTATGCCGATCGTGTCGGTCGTGATGTTCCTGGCCGTTGCCAGCGCGTTGCTGATGCCGTTCGGATTGGATGCACCATCCCTTTACCTGATGGGCAAGGGTCTGACGGCGATGATCGCCATATCGGCGTGGATTTCGGAACGCTCTCCAGTCGATGCGGTCGGGCTGATCTCGCAGCAATCCGTCCTGCTGGTGACCGTCGCCCTGGTTATCGCGACGATGGCGACGACCTGGCTGCGGCTCGCAGCGCTGCCATTCGCGCTTGCCGGCCTGTTGACGGTGTCGGCTACACGCACGCCGGATGTGCTGATCTCGGAAGATGCGCGGCTGGTCGCGCTGCCGATCGGTGGCGGCGAACTCGCGGTCAGCCGGGCTCGCCCGAACGAGTTCACCGTCGACAATTGGAAACGCGCGCTGACTTCCGAAACCATCGTCGTGCCGGAGATGTTCAACAAGGCGGAGGGACAATTCGACATTGCCGATGCGGTCAACCTGCCGCCGGGAGCACCGTTCTATTGCACGGACGGCGTCTGTCTCGCCCGGCACCCGTCCGGCGCGATCATCGCGTATGTCGAAGATCGCAAGGACACATGGAAGGCCTGCGGTTTCGCAGACCTGATCGTCGTCAATGACGCGACGGGCTATGACGCCTGTCACAATCCGCTTGTTCTCGTCGTCACCAAACGGCAGCTCGCACGCAAGGGCAGTGCTGCTGTCTTCTTCGACCGCCAATCAGCGACCGGTCCGCCAATCGTCAGCTTCGCGGTGGATGGCCCGTATCGGCCCTGGCATGCGCAGCGCAAATATTCACGTGAGGCGAGAGGGCTGTTGCCCTGGCGCAAACCCGAAAAGCCGGCCGCTCCTGCTCAGTAGCGCCGGATCAGCCCGACGAGCTTGCCTTGTACCTTGACCCTGTCGGGGCCGAAAATACGCGTCTCGTAGGCCGGATTGGCGGCTTCAAGCGCGATCGAGGCACCCTTGCGGCGAAACCGCTTCAGCGTCGCTTCCTCTTCATCCACGAGCGCCACGATGATCTCGCCAGGCTGGGCGGTATCGGCGTTGCGGATGATGACGGTATCGCCATCGAAGATGCCGGCCTCGATCATCGAGTCGCCCTTGACCTCCAGCGCATAGTGCTCACCACCCATGATCATGTCCGGCGGCACCGAGATAGAATGCGTCTGATGCTGGATGGCATCGATCGGCACACCGGCGGCGATACGCCCCATCACCGGGATCGACACGGCGGAAACCACATCGTCGTCATTGCCGGCCGCGGGCAAACGCGACGATGCCGGCTTGATCTGACGGCCAAGGCCGCCCTGACCGAGGCTGCCCTGGATGACGCTTGGCGAGAATTTCTTTGCCGCGTTGAGGCCGGGCGCTATCGAATCCGGCAGCCGCAGCACTTCCAGCGCGCGTGCACGGTTGGGCAGCCGGCGGATGAAACCGCGTTCCTCCAGCGCCGTGATCAGGCGATGGATCCCTGACTTGGAGGCGAGATCGAGCGCTTCCTTCATCTCGTCGAAGGAGGGCGGAATGCCGCTTTCCTTCAGCCGTTCATGAATGAACATCAAGAGTTCATGTTGCTTACGCGTCAGCATGGCAGCCCCCAAGGCTTGAACAAAAGGTCTGAACCAGAATCGAAAAACAAACCCAGAACAAACACTATCTGTTCCAGTTGTGTTCTGCAACCGTTTAAAGTTTAGTGAATTTGTTAAGATGTCTGAAATTTTTTGCCCCTGGCTGCGTACGGCAATCGACCACCTCCGCCGCTGGCGTGCGCATTGAAATCGTTTTGGTTAATAGCCTGTGGCCTACCCCTGGATGCGCTTTGGCACCAGGCGTTTCAAAGGCGTTCGCGAGGTGGATTTGTATGGCTTATAGAGCCATTTCCGGCGGAACGAAACGAAATCAAAACGCCAACAATCACTGGCTCCGGGGCGGACACAGGCCGCGGGGATCTGGACGCCGCGCAAGCGTCATCCGGAAACCGATTTCAGGCTGCCGGCGCGTGCGGTGGAGGTGTTGGTGCCGCTGTCTTCGCTGTGAACATAGACATGCAGCGTGTAGCCGATATGCGCCGTCATCAGTGCCTTTGCCCGCTCGACGTCGCGATCGAGCGCCGCTTCCATGAGCGCGGTGTGGTGTTCGATTGCGACCGCCTGGCGCAACGCTTCCACGGCTTCCTCATAACCATGCTGCAGGCCGGCGGCTGCCCGCAGCGTTGGCGCCAGGACGAGAAAACGGTGATGGCGACGCAACTGATCCGCGATCGTGGAATGGAAAGTCAGCAGCCAGGGCGATGCTGCCGCGCTGAGCAGGGCTGCGTGGAAAGCCTCGTGCTTTTCATCCCATTCGTCGACCACTGCGTCGGATGGATCGTCGACCGCAGTCTTGCAACGCGACAACCGGTAATGCGCGGCGACGACGGCGTTTTCCCAATCGTGGCCACCTTTCTCGATCGATTGCTGGAGCAGTGGCAGTTCGACGACACACCTGGCGCGCGACAGGTCTTCCAATTCGATGCGCGAAACCGGGGCGACGGCAAAGCCACGATTGCTGATGGAAGTCACCAGGCGCTCCGCCTCCAGTCGCGACAGCGCTTCACGCAACGGTGTCCAGCCAATGCCATAGCTGTTGCGCAGCGCGCTGAGCTTGAGCGGCGCGCCAGGCCGCAGACGGGTCGTGAGGATATCGCGACGCAGCAGCCTGTAGGCCGCTTCCGTCTTCGAGAGTCCTTCGTCCAGCATCTTGTCTCATCCTTGGACTGCCACGCCAACGATTATATATGAAAGCCTTCCATGGCGTAAATTATATATAATGTTTGACAGGGTCTGGCCGACTGCCCATGATCGGCCAGCCGATTTCACCTGACGTGTTCATCTGGGCGCGCCTATGCGCGAAGGACAATCGATCATGAATGCAACGCTCGATCTCGCAGCAGTCGAAGCCATGGATGCGGCGGATCCGCTGCGTGCCATGCGCGACCGGTTCATTTTGCCGGAAGGCGTGATCTATCTCGACGGCAATTCGCTGGGCGCCGCGGCACCCGCCGTCTTCAACGAACTGCACAAGGCGGCGACGCAGGAGTGGGCGCAAGACCTGATCCGTGCCTGGAACACCGCCGGCTGGTTCGATATGCCGGTCGCGCTTGGCGATCAGCTCGGGCGCCTGATCGGAGCGGCGAGGGGCCAGACGGTGGTCTGCGATACGACCTCGATCAACATCTACAAGGTGCTGCATGCCGCACTCAACATGCGGCCGGACCGCTCGGTCATCGTTGCCGAGGGCGACAGCTTTCCGACCGATCTCTATATGGCCGAAGGCGTGGCCTCGACGCGGCCGGGCACGGTGCTGCGGCTCGAAGGCGTCGATGCATCAACCATTGAAGAGCTGATCGACGAGCGCGTCGCGGTCATCCTGGTCAACCACGTCAATTACAAATCCGGGCAGTTGCGTGACATGGCCGCGCTGACGCGCAAGGCCCACCAGGCTGGCGCGCTGATCGTCTGGGATCTCTGCCACACGGCCGGCGCCTTGCCGGTCGAGCTCGACAGCGCCAATGCCGATTTCGCCATCGGTTGCACCTACAAATATCTCAATGGCGGCCCGGGCGCGCCGGCCTTTGTCTATGCCGCCACACGCCATCACGACGATGTCCATCAGCCGCTCAGCGGCTGGTGGGGCCATGCGCGGCCGTTCGCTTTCGAACAGGGTTTTGCTGCCGGCATCGGTATCCGCAGGTTCCTGTGTGGAACCCAGCCGATGTTGTCGATGCGGGCGCTCAAGGGCGCGCTGGATATCTGGGACGATGTCGACATGGCAGAGGTGCGCAGGAAGAGCATCGCCTTAACCGACTTGTTCATCCAGCTCGTCGAAACCAGATGCGGCGCCTACGGTCTCGAACTCGAAAGCCCGCGAGATGGCAATGCGCGCGGCAGCCAGGTGTCGTTCCTCCACCCGCATGGCTACCAGGTGATGCGAGCCCTGATCGAGCGCGGCGTGATCGGTGATTTTCGCGCACCCTCGACCATCCGCTTCGGCTTCACGCCGCTTTATGTCGGCTACCGGGACGTCTGGCAGGCGGTCGAGGTGCTGGAGGACATTATGCGCACCGGCGCCTGGCAGGACGCCCGCTTCGCCGTCAAGACGGCGGTGACCTGAGAGAGGTCAAAGCCGGGTGCGAACCGTCCACAGTTCGGGAAACAGCACGACCTCGAGCATCTTCTTGAGATAGGACGCGCCTGATGTGCCGCCGGTGCCGCGCTTCAGACCGATGATGCGCTCGACCGTGGTGACGTGGTTGAAGCGCCAGCGGCGGAAATAGTCCTCGAAATCGACCAGCTTCTCGGCCAGCTCGTAGAACATCCAGTAGCGCTGCGGGTCGCGGTAGACGGTCTGCCAGGCGACCAGGACTTCTTCATTTTCGGTTCGCGTCTCGCGCCAGTCGGTGCGCCTGGCGTCGGCGCCGATGTCGAATCCATTGCGCGCCAAAAGCAGCAGGGCTTCATCGTAAAGCGACGGCTCAGCCAGGATCGCCTCCAGCTTCTGGCTCAGGTCCGGCCGGTGTTTGTGCGGGCCGAGCATTGCGAGGTTGCGGTTGCCGGCCATGAACTCGATGGCGCGATACTGCCAGGACTGGAAGCCGGAGGATTGGCCGAGTGCGTCGCGGAACTCGGTGTATTCGCTTGGTGTCATCGTGCGCAGCACGTCCCAGGCGTTGTTGAGCTGCTCGAAGATGCGGGCGACGCGCGACAGCATCTTGAAGCTCGGCTCGAGCCGATCGGCACGGATGGAACGGATCGCGGCGCCGATCTCGTGCAAAGCGAGCTTCATCCAGAGTTCGGAGGTCTGGTGCTGGATGATGAACAGCATCTCGTCATGCGCCGACGACAGCGGTGTCTGTGCCTCCAGGACTTTCTCCAAATGCAGATAGTCGCTGTAGGACATGCGCTCCTTGAACGACATCTGTGCGCCTTCGGACGCCGGATCGTAGGGCTCGCTCAATTGATTTTCTCCGTGCGCAGCCGGAAGCGCTGAATCTTGCCGGTCTGGGTCTTGGGCAGCGCGGCGATGAATTTGACCGAGCGCGGATATTTGTAGGGCGCGATCGTTGCCTTGACGTGGTCCTGCAGACGCTTGACGGTCAGCGCATCCGGTGCCACGCCCTGTACAAGCACGACATGCGCCTCGACGATCTGGCCGCGTTCGCCATGCTCGGCGCCGATGACAGCGCATTCGGCGACGTCGGGATGCGACAGCAGCGCTGCCTCGACCTCGGGCCCGGCAATGTTGTAGCCGGCGCTGACGATCATGTCGTCGGAGCGCGCGGCGAAATGGAAGAAGCCGTCCTCGTCCTGGGTAAAAGTGTCGCCGGTGAGGTTCCAGCCGTCGCGCACATACTCCTTCTGCCTGTCGTCGGCCATGTAGCGGCAGCCGGTCGGGCCGCGCACCGCCAGCCGTCCGGCCTCGCCACGCGGCACCTCGCGCATCGCATCGTCGACGATGCGCGCCTCGTAGCCGCCGACTGGTTTGCCTGTGGAAGCAGGCTTCATGTCACCAAAACGGTTGGAGATGAAGATGTGCAGCATTTCGGTGGCGCCGATGCCGTCGAGGATCGGCTTGCCGGTTTTCTCAGTCCATTCTTCGAAGACCGGAGCCGGCAACGTCTCGCCGGCCGAGACGGCGACGCGCAGCGATGACAAATCGGCGCCTTCATCCATGGCCTTCAGCATGGCACGGTAGGCGGTCGGCGCGGTGAAGGAAATGGTCGCTTTGTAGGTCTCGATGATATGGATCATGTTGGGCGGCGTCGCCTGTTCCAGCAGCGTTGCCGCCGCGCCGAAGCGTAGGGGAAAGATGGCGAGGCCGCCAAGGCCGAAGGTGAAGGCGAGAGGCGGTGAGCCGACGAAGATATCGTCCGGCGTCACCTGGAGGATTTCGCGCGCATAGGCGTCGGCGATGATCAGCAGGTCGCGGTGGAAATGCATCGTCGCCTTCGGCACACCCGTCGTACCGGAGGTGAAGCCGAGCAGCGCGACGTCGTCGCGGCCGGTGTTGACGGCGGTGAAGATGACCGGCTTGTCGAGGGCGGCGCGATCGAGTTCGGCGTCATGGTTGGCGGTGCCGTCGAAGCCGATGACCTGCTTCAGGAACGCGCTGTCCTTGGCGCAGGCGGTCATCTCATCCATCAGTCTGGTATCGCAAAGCGCTGTGGTGATCTCCGCCTTGTCGACGATCTTGGTGAGTTCGCCGGCGCGCAGCATCGGCATGGTGTTGACGACCACGGCTCCGACCTTGGTGGCGGCTAGCCAGCAGGCGACCATTGCGGGGTTGTTGGCGGAGCGGATCAGCACCCGGTTGCCCGGTTTGACGCCGTAATTCTCGACCAGCGCGTGCGCCAGCCTGTTCGTCCAGTCGGACAGTTCCTTGTAGGTGCGGCGGCGGCCATTGCCGATCAGCGCGGTGTGGTCGCCGAGGCCCTTCTCGACCAGCCTGTCGGTCAGTTCGACGCCGGCGTTGAGACGTTCTGGATAGTCGAAGCCGTCGAGCAGGAACTCAGGCCATTCACCCGGCGGCGGGAGGTGATCGCGCGTGAACGTGTCGATATGCGCTGAAGGCCCAAGCATCTCGCCGCCATCCCATTTGCTGCCTGGCCAGTGCGCGAAGCACCTGTCCGAGGTGGTGGATCTGAAGTTCCCGTCTTTTCTCGAGAGGCTTCGTGCAGCCAGCTACACCTGTTCGACGACGCCACCCGGAAAGGATGCACATCCGCAGGTTTCAGGACAGCACAGCAGACCTCCCATTGTCAGCTGTTCGTCGGGCAGGATCGCACCAGTCGAAATTTGTTTCAAGCCTAAAATGTTTTTGCCTGGAGCATTGACGCATGGCATGGTGGCGGCCATTGCTAGCCCGAAACGATGCCTCTTCTGGGGAGGGTGCCGATGCCTAGACATCGCATTGCCGATTGGGACAATGCCTACGCCAACGGCGCCAATATCGCCGGCAGCGACCGGTGGCCGGCTGCCTGGACGGAACCGGCGCAAGCCTTTCGTGACGCACTGTCGGCACAGGGCCGGGCACACCTCGACATCGCCTATGGCGACCGACCGCGCAATCGGTTCGATCTTTTCCTGCCCGATGCCGCCCCGAAGGGACTCGTGGTGTTCATCCATGGCGGCTACTGGCTGGAGTCCGACAAGAGCGGCTGGTCGCACCTCGCCAAGGGCGCTGTCGGCAACGGCCTTGCCGTGGCGATGCCGTCCTACACGCTGTGCCCGGACATCCGCATCGCCGGCATCGTCCGCGAAATCGGCGCGGCGATCGGCAAGGCGGCAGCCATGGTTGACGGGCCGCTGATGCTCACCGGACATTCGGCCGGAGGACATCTCGCCAGCCGCATGGTGACCACATCCACGCCTCTGGCCACCGATGTTGTCCGGCGTATACGCAACGTCGTCTCGATTTCAGGCCTGCATGACCTGCGCCCACTTATGTTCACCGGGCACAATGCGGCATTGGCAATTGATGAAGCCGAAGCCTTGGCGGAAAGCCCGGCGCTACTGCGCCCCATGGATGGTCTTCGCATCACCTGCTGGGTCGGCGGTGGTGAGCGCTCGGAGTTCCTGCGCCAGAATGCGCTGCTGGCCAACATCTGGACCGGCCTTGGCGCCACCACCAGCGCTGTGGTCGAGCCCGACCGGCATCACTACGACATTGTCGATGGGCTTGCCGATCCGGCGCATGCACTGACACGAACCTTGATCTCGGAATAACCGAGATCATTTTTTTGCATATTATCAGTGATTTATGTGGCGCTGCTTCAGCGCAACATCAGAACGCTGCAGGAATCTCCGGCAGCGGAAGCAGGGGCGAACGGGGGCCGCACGACCAACCCGTTGGCGTCGGCCAGCATCCTCAGCATCGAAGAATCCTGGATGCTGAACGGCGTCGCCACCAGCCCGCCATCATCCTCCCTGACCACCGCTCGCACATAATCCTGGCGCAGATCATTGGCCGGCATTGAAGCGCCCAGCCGTGCCTGACGGATGTCCTGACGATGATTGCGGCCACCGAGCCTTGCCAGAAGCGGCTTCAGGAACAGTTGCGAGCAGACCAGGCTTGCCACCGGGTTGCCGGGCAAGCCGATACACCTGATGTCGCCGAGGCGGCCGAACATCAGCGGCTTGCCGGGACGCATGGCGATCTTCCAGAAGCCGAGCGTCATGCCTTCGCCGGTCAGCACGTCATGGATCAGGTCGTGGTCGCCGACCGAGGCGCCGCCGAGCGTGACGATGACATCCGCACCGGCCGCGACCGCTTTTTGCACCAGCGCGGCAATTGCCTCCTCGCGATCGGCGGCAATGCCGAGATCGAGGGCACGAGCGCCGACCGATTGCGCGGCAGCGGCGACGCCATAGGCGTTGGACGAGATGATCTGGTCCGGCCCGAGCTCGCTGCCCGGTGGCAACAACTCGTCGCCGGTGGCGATGATGGCGACCAGCGGCCGGTTGACCACTGTGACCGCGGGATGGTTGGCCGATGCCACCAGTGAAAGCGCCGCCGGGTCGAGCAAGCGGCCTCTTTCCAGCAGCACGTCGCCTTTGGAAAAGTCGAGGCCGATGCGGCGGATGTTGCGCCACTGCGCCGTCGGCTCGACCACTTCGATATTGCCGCTTCCAAGATCCCGGACGTTTTCCTGGATGACGATGGTGTCGGCGCCGTCGGGCAGCGGCGCCCCGGTGAAGATGCGCACCGCCTGGCGCTCGCCGACCGAGCCGTCAAAACCACGTCCGGCCGGCGCCATGCCGATCACCGAAAGTCGCGACGGCGCCGACGCGACATCGACTGCGCGGGTGGCATAGCCGTCCATGGCCGAGGCATTGAAGGGCGGCTGGGTGCGCAGCGCCACGACAGGCTCCGCCAGCACACGATCGACCGCCTCGAAGAGGGAAACGCTTTCGCCACCCAGGGGTGCTGCGCCATCCAGCAGGCGTTCGAGCGCCTCCGCGACGGGAACCAGCACCATCAGGCGCCGACCTTGTAGTCGCCCGACTTGCCGCCGGTCTTTTCGACCAGCCGGATGCCGGAGATGACCATGCCGCGGTCCACCGCCTTGGCCATGTCGTAGATGGTCAGGCAAGCCACGGAAGCGGCAGTCAACGCTTCCATCTCGACGCCGGTCTTGCCGGTGACACGGGCCAGCGCGGTGACCTTCAGGCCGGGCAGCGTATGGTCGGGCTCGATGTCGACGGAAACCTTGGTGAGGAGCAGCGGATGGCAGAGCGGGATCAGCTCATGCGTCTTCTTCGCCGCCATGATGCCGGCGATGCGCGCGGTGCCGAGCACGTCACCTTTCTTGGCGTTGCCGGCGAGAATGGTCTTCAGCGTCTCGGGCTGCATCGAGACGAAACCCTCGGCGATCGCGGTTCGCGTCGTCTCGTCCTTGTCGCCGACATCGACCATGTTGGCCTCGCCCTGCGCGCCGAGATGGGTGAGGGCTGATGTCATCGTTAGGCCACCTCGGCTGCCGCCTTGCCCGTCAAAAGCAGGCGCGTGGCCGCGGTGACATCCTCTTGCCGCATCAGGCTCTCGCCGACAAGGAAGGTGCCGATGCCGGTCTTCTGCATCCTGAGGCAGTCGTCATGGGTGAAGATACCGCTCTCGCTGACCAGCAGGCGGCCACCCGGCACCATCGGCGCCAGCCGCTCCGAGGTTTTAAGGCTGGTTTCGAATGTTCTCAGATTGCGGTTGTTGATGCCGATCAGCTGCGACGACAGCTTTACCGCGCGCAGCGTCTCGGCCTCGTCATGCACCTCGATCAGCGCGTCCATGCCGAGTTCGAATGCCGTTGCTTCCAATTCGCTGGCCAGGGCGTCATCGACACTGGCCATGATGATCAGGATGGCATCGGCGCCCCAGGCGCGGGCCTCGTAGACCTGATAGGGATCGAACAGGAAATCCTTGCGCAGCGCGGGCAGGGCGACGGCTGCCCGTGACTTGGTGAGAAATTCCGGCGCGCCCTGGAAGGACGGCGCGTCGGTCAAGACAGAAAGGCAGGCGGCGCCGCCTTTTTCATAGGCCTGCGCCAATGCCGGTGGATCGAAGTCGGCACGGATCAACCCCTTGGAGGGGCTTGCCTTCTTGATTTCGGCGATCAGGGCGAAGTTGCCCGACCTGCGCTTTGCCTCGAGTGCGGCGAGAAAGCCGCGCGGTGCGTCGGCGTCCTTCGCACGCGCCTTGATCTCTGCCAGCGGCACGCGCGCCTTGGCGGCGGCGATCTCTTCGCGCTTGTAGGCCTCGATCTTGCGCAGAATGTCAGACACGGTTCACCCGTTTGAAATCTCGACCAGATGATCGAGCACCTGCAGTGCCCGGCCACTGTCGATGGCTTGCGCGGCAAGCGCGATGCCGTCGCCAAGCGTCGTGGCCTTGCCCGCCACCACCAGTCCGGCGCCGGCATTCATCAGCACGGTGTCGCGATAGGCACCGGCAGCGCCGCCCAGCATATCGCGCAGCGCCTTGGCGTTGTAGGCGGCGTCACCGCCGCGCAGTTCGTCCTTGGTATGGCGCTTCAATCCGAACTCTTCCGGGGTCAGCGTGAAGCTGCGAGATCTCGCCGCCAACCAGTTCGGCGACATGGGTCTCTCCGGTGGTGGTGATTTCGTCATAGCCGTCGCCATGAACGACCCAGGCGTGCTCTGTGCCCAGCGCCTTCAATGTCTCGGCCACCGGCATGATCCATTCCGGCAGGAACACACCGACCATCTGCCTGACGACGCCAGCCGGATTGGAGAGGGGGCCGAGCAGGTTGAAGATGGTGCGGGTGCCGAGTTCGACGCGGGTCGGGCCGACATGTTTCATCGCCGGGTGGTGCGCGGGCGCGAACATGAAGCCGACGCCGGCTTCGTGGATGCAGCGACCGATCGTTTCCGGCGGAATGTCGATCTTGACCCCGAGCGCGATCAGGACATCGGCGGCACCGGTTAGCGAGGACAGACCGCGATTGCCATGCTTGGCGACCGGTACACCGCTGCCGGCGATGACGAAGGCCGACCCGGTCGAAATGTTGACGCTATGGGAATTGTCGCCCCCGGTGCCGACGATATCGATGGCGCCGGCCGGCGCCTCTACGCGGAGCATCTTGGCCCGCATCGTGGCGACAGCGCCTGAAATCTCGCTCACCGTCTCGCCGCGCACGCGCAGCGCCATCAGGAAGCCGCCGATCTGCCCGGGGGTCGCGTCGCCCGACATGATGATGTCGAAGGCCTCACGCGCTTCCTCGAAGGAAAGCGCGGTGCCGGCCGCGACCTTGGCGATATGGGTTTTCAGCGCGCTCATCTTGTCGTAGCTTGGGCAACGGCGGCCTGGTCGACACGGACGTCGTACTGCGTCTGCAACTGCGCCACCAATTGGTCGAGCAGATCGTCCGACATGCCGGAGGTGAAGGATTTCTGCGCGTCTTCTGGCACCGAGCTGGCATCGGCCCCGGCGGGCTCGAACACTTCGGCGACCTTGAACAGGATCTGCCCGTCACCGGTGGGCGAGGGGATCAGGCCGGTGCCGCCTTCGCCGACGCCGAACATCACGGCAGCACCTTCCTTGCCGAAATCGGCATCGTCGGCTTCGCGCTTCAGGCCGCGCTTGGTCTGCTTCTCCAGCTTGAGCTCACCGGCGATGACGTCGAGCGTGGCACCGGCCTTGAGCCGCTTTTCGAACTCGGCCGCCTTGGCGGCGAGTCGCTTGGTGGTCTCGGCCGCCGTCCAGTCGGCCACGACTTTCTGGCGGACTTCATCGAGTGTCCGGTCGCGAGCCGGCGTGATCGAAGCAACCTCATAGAAGATGAAGCCATTGTCGGCCGTGGTCAGCGCTTCATTTTCGGTGTTCGGTTCGGCGTCGAAGACCGCCTTGATCAGCTCCGGTGATTCCGGCAGGTCCTTGACGATGGAGCCGTCCGGCCTGAGGCCACTGCGATCGATGGCGTCGAGGGTGATGTCCTTCAGCTTCAGCTTGGCGGCCGCATCGGCCAGCGAACTGCCGGAGGCGCGGGTGTCTTCGTAATTGTCGTGCACATCCAGAAGGATGCGGCTTGCCTCGCCCAGCGCCAGGTCCTTGCGGATCTGGTCGGAGACCTCAGTGAGCGGCTTCACCACTTCGGGCTTGATCTCGGTGACGCGCAGGAGCACCGGACCGAAGGTGCCCTGAACGACCTGGCTGACTTCATTGGCGTTGAGCGCGAAAGCGGCATCGGCAACCGCCTTGTCGGCGATCTTGTCTTTGGCAAGCGTGCCAAGCAGCGTGTCGGCCGGGGTCTTGCCTTCTGCAATCACCAGCTTTTCGAAAGTAGCGCCAGCCTTGAGCGAATCGAACGCCGCCTTGGCCGCATCCGGCGTCTTGAACACAAGCTGCTCGATGGTGCGCATTTCGGGCGTGGTGTAGCGGGCCTTGTTCTTGTTGTAGTCGTCGCTGACTTGTTGCTCGGTGACGGCGGTCGGATCCATGATGTCCACCGGCTCGAGGCGGACATAGGAGAATTTGCGGTACTCAGGGGCTGCGTAGGTTTTCTTGTTGGCATCGAAATAGGCCTGAAGCACGCTGGCGCTCGGCGCCTCGATCGGCTCGACGAGCGTCTTTGGCAATGGCAGATAGTCGACAGTGCGATCCTCGCCACGATAAAGTGCGACCGCCTTGAAGAAAGTGTCCGGAGCCCTGAGGCCGTCCGAGACCGCCTCGACGATCTGCTGGCGCACCGCCACCTGGGCGCGGTTCTTCAGGTAATCCTCGGGCCGCATGCCGACCTGACGCAGCATGTACTCGAATGTTCTTCTGTCGAACTGGCCGCCTGGGCCCTTGAATGCCGGATCCTCACGCGTCAGCTCGGCCAGCCGATCCTTGGACAGGCCGAGACCAAGCTTGCGCGCCTGTTCGTCGAGAACGGCACCAGAGACGAGCTGAGCCAGAACCGTGTTGTCGATGCCGAGCGCCTTTGCCTGTTCATGGGTGAGGCGCTGACCGAACTGCTGCGACATGACGGCCAACTGGCGATCATAGGCGAGGCGATATTCGTTGATCGATACCTTGGTGCCACCCGCTATTATCACCGAATCGTGGCCGGCGAAGCCGCCCATCAGGCGTCCGGAGATGCCCCAGGCGGCGAAACTGACCACCAACAGCGAAAGCAATGTCTTCGCGACCCAGGTGCCCGCCGCGCTTCTCAATATACCAAGCATCGTTACTTCCGATTTATGCGCATTTTCGGATGCGCCGAGTTTGAAACAAGCGCAATAGCGCCCTTCCGGCCCACTGTCGATTGCTTTGTGGCCTGATTTTGGTAGTGAGGGCCAGAGCTTGATATTGCCCGGAGAAGCAGACCATGACGCCAGGAATTCGCCCGCTTGTCGCCGGCAACTGGAAAATGAACGGCACCAGCGCCTCGCTCAACGAGCTCAGGATGATCGGCAACGGGTTCATGAGCGGGCTCGACGCGGAGACCGAGGCACTGGTCTGCGTTCCCGCGACGCTGCTTTCGCATGCGGCGGAGATTCTGTCGCGCACGCCGGTCCATGCCGGCGGCGAGGACTGCCACGCCAAGGAGAGCGGCGCCTATACCGGCTGCATCTCGGCCGAGATGCTGAAGGACGCCGGCGCGAGCCACGTCATTGTCGGCCACTCCGAATGCCGCGAACAGCGCGGCGAGGACGATGCGACGGTCCAGGCCAAGGCTGCCGCCGCATGGCGTGCCGGCCTGGTGGCCATCGTTTGCATCGGCGAGACGCAGCAACAGCGTGAAGCGGGCGCCACGCTCGACGTGCTGTCGCGCCAGGTCGCCGGTTCGGTGCCGCCGAGTGCCACACCATCCAACACCATCATTGCCTATGAGCCGGTATGGGCGATCGGCACCGGCCTGACGCCGACCGCCGCCGATGTGGCCGAAGCGCATGCGCATATCCGCGAAAAGCTGGCGGAAAAGCTCGGCGCCATCGCTGCCAAAGTGCGCATTCTCTATGGTGGCTCGGTCAAGCCGTCCAACGCGGTGGAATTGCTCGGCGTCAGGAATGTCGATGGCGCGCTGGTCGGCGGCGCCAGCCTGAAAGCCGCCGATTTCCTTGGTATCGCCGAAGCCTATCGCAGCATTTCGAGTTGATATCCACGACGATGGACGGGGCTCATCCCGTCCAAATTCGTTGCAAAGGGCGCGTTGCTTCCCATATTCCGGCCACGGGCTTGGAAATGCCGTGAAAGCATTGTATTGAGCCGCCTCCAATTCACCGGTCGTGTCCGCGGCCGGGCAAGGCCTTGCCAGGATAAACTATGCAAACCGTACTGATCGTCATCCATCTCATGGTCGTGCTCGCCCTCGTCGGCGTGGTGCTGCTGCAACGCTCCGAAGGCGGCGGCCTTGGCATTGGCGGCGGATCGGGCTTCATGACGGCACGTGGCGCCGCCAACGCTTTGACGCGGGCGACGGCGATCCTGGCGGCGGCTTTCTTCGTCACGTCGCTTACCTTGTCGATCATTGCCCGCTACGGCGAGAAGCCGATCGACATTCTCGACCGTGTGCCCGCGACTTCGGACGGCGCCGGCAAGGGCGTGCTCAACCAGTTGCCTGGCACGACGACGCCTGCGCCCGCCGGCACCACCACGCCGACGCCGCCGTCGGGCAATGGCGCGGCAACGACGCCTGCGCCAGCCGCTCCGGCCACCGCGCCTGCCTCTGGTGTGACGCCGCCGGCAAGCAACGGCACCACCAACACCGCGCCGGCCGCACCGCAGGTCCCGAACCAGTAACCTCCACCTGGTCCAAACCGCGACCTGTGATCGTTTGAACACAGTCGCGGCAAATGCTGTGCGTTCACGAAGATTCGACGCCCAGTAGCGCGGTCCCACGCTTGAGGCATCCGCGCTTATTCGACTATAGATTGCACGCGGCATTTTCGGTGTCCTTGGGGGATGCCGGGCGACGCCGTGGGCAACAAGCATTGAACGATCGGATCTTCGCCATGCAGCTTCGCAGCTTCATTTTCCTGGGACTTTGCGCCGCACTCGGCCTGAGTTCCCCGGCTTTCGCCGGTGTGCCGGCCAATATGGTCGCCAATCAGTCGGTCGACAGAACCGATGCAATCCCTGTCGCAGCCACCAAAAGTGATGCGGCGCAGTTGAGGCTTCTCAAGAAGAAGAAAAACCCGACGCCGGACGATCTCGCCCAGATCAAGAAGATCGAAGCCAAGATCGTCGCCGACAAGGAAGACGCCAAGGCCAAGGCGCTCGAAGCCAGGAAGCTGGCGATGCGTGAAGCTGCCAAGGCCAAGGCCGAAGCGGACCGGCAGGCGTTCCTGGCCAGCAAGGGCCAGAAAGCTCAGGCAACCGAAGTGGCTGACGCCAAGCCGGCCAAGAAGACCACCAAGGTCATCGAGCCGGTTGAACCTATCACGCCGATCCAGTCGGCCGAGCCGCTCCCGGCCGAGGCGATGAATGTCGCCTTGACCGGCAACAATGGCGAACTCCGCAGCGAGGTCATCGGCGGCCAGAAGCAATCGAGTGGCGGTCTGTTCGCCGGCCTGTTTGGTGGGACCTCATCCGGCTCATCGATCAGCTATCTGCCCGAGACGCGGGCTCTCGACCAGGCTCTCGCCAAGAAGGACTCCAAGAAGCCGTTCAAGGTGAAGCCTGAGTTTGTGCCGCAGGACGTGGAGTTCACCGGCTATGAGCCAGGCACCATCGTCATCGACACCAGCGCGCGCCGGCTCTATCTCGTCGAGATCGTTTTCGACCGCGCGTCGCTACGCGATCGCGGTCGGTCGTGAAGGCCTGCAGTTCAAGGGCACGGTCGCAGTCGGCGACAAGCAGGAATGGCCGCGCTGGATCCCGACGCTCGACATGCAAAAGCGCGAGCCCAAGCATTACGGCCAGTACAAGGACGGCATGCCCGGAGGCGGCCAGAACCCGCTCGGCGCCCGCGCCATCTACCTCTATGACGGCAAGAAGGACACGCATCTGCGCATCCACGGCACCATCGCGCCGCAGTCGATCGGAACCAGCGCCTCCAATGGCTGCTTCCGTATGATCAACGAGCACGTCATGGACCTCTACAGCCGCGTCAAGGTCGGCACCAAAGTCGTCATTATCTAACGTTTTGATCATCCTGCCGAAAGGGCCGGCTCAGCCGGCCCTTTTGTTTTGCCCGTCCGATCAAGCCTGTTCGGTCGTGATCCCTGGACAAACGGAAACCATTTGTCCGAGAAAGCCGGATTCCACTTTTCGGGATCTCGGTCCAAGCGCCTTCTTGGGAAAAAGCCTTCGCGGTGGTTTTTTCTCTGGCGGAATCAATCCGGCCGCGTTAAGCGATGACTCCCATGGCGCGATATGTATTCATCACAGGCGGCGTGGTTTCCTCACTTGGAAAAGGCATTGCCGCAGCGGCCCTTGGGGCTCTCCTGCAGGCGCGAGGCTATCGCGCACGCATCAAAAAACTCGACCCTTACCTCAATGTCGATCCCGGCACGATGTCGCCGTACCAGCATGGCGAGGTGTTCGTTACCGATGACGGTGCCGAGACCGATCTCGATCTTGGCCATTACGAGCGCTTCACCGGCCGCTCGGCCAATCAGCAGGACAACATCACCACCGGCCGCATCTACAAGAACATCATCGAACGCGAGCGGCGCGGCGACTATCTCGGCGCGACCGTGCAGGTCATCCCGCACGTCACCGACGAGATCAAGAATTTCGTCCTCAACGGCAATGACGACTATGATTTCGTGCTGTGCGAGATCGGCGGCACAGTCGGCGACATCGAGGCGATGCCGTTCCTCGAGGCGATCCGCCAGCTCGGCAATGATCTGCCGCGCAACAATGCCGTCTACGTGCATCTGACGCTGATGCCTTACATCCCGACGGCGGGTGAGTTGAAAACCAAGCCGACCCAGCATTCGGTCAAGGAGTTGCGCGGCATCGGCATCGCGCCCGACATCCTGCTGGTCCGCGCCGACCGCGCCATTCCCAAGGAAGAGCGCAGAAAGCTGTCGCTGTTCTGCAACGTCAGGGAAAGTGCCGTCATCCAGGCGCTCGACGTGCCGCACATCTATGATGTGCCGATGGCCTATCACAAGGAAGGGCTCGATTCGGAAGTGCTGGCCGCCTTCGGCATCGACCCGGCGCCGAAGCCGCGCATGGAGCCCTGGCAGAAGGTCTCGGACCGCATCCACAATCCGGAAGGCGAGGTGACCATCGCCATCGTCGGCAAATATACCGGCCTCAAGGATGCCTACAAATCGCTGATCGAGGCGCTTTCGCATGGCGGGCTGGCCAACCACGTCAAGGTCAAGCTCGACTGGATCGAATCGGAGATCTTCGAAAAGGAAGATCCGACGCCGTGGCTGGAAAAGGTGCACGGCATCCTGGTTCCCGGCGGCTTTGGCGAACGTGGCTCGGAAGGCAAGATCCTGGCGGCGAAGTTCGCGCGTGAGCGCAAGGTGCCGTATTTCGGCATCTGCTTCGGCATGCAGATGGCCTGTATCGAGGCGGCGCGCTCGCTGGCCGGCGTCGAGCACGCGTCTTCGACCGAGTTCGGCCCGACCCAGGAGCCGGTCGTCGGGCTGATGACGGAATGGCTGAAAGGCAACATGCTGGAGAAGCGCCGCGAGACCGGCGATCTCGGCGGCACGATGCGGCTCGGCGCCTATCAGGCCGAGCTCGCCAAGGGCTCCAAGATCGCCGACATCTATGGCGACACCCAGATTTCCGAGCGCCACCGCCACCGCTACGAGGTCAATATCGACTACAAGGAGCGGCTTGAGGATTGCGGCCTGGTGTTTGCAGGCATGTCGCCTGACGGTGTGCTGCCGGAGACGGTCGAATATCCCGACCATCCCTGGTTCATCGGCGTGCAGTATCACCCCGAGCTGAAGAGCCGGCCGCTCGATCCGCACCCGCTGTTCGCCAGCTTCATCGAGGCGGCGGTGGAACAATCGCGTCTGGTCTAGGCACTCTACCCTTTTGTTTTGACGCAATTCCGGACGGAAAACCGTTTCACACTTTTCCTGGAATTGCTCAGGCTAGGCCTCTCATGCAGACCTATGTCGCGCTCCTCTACAGCATCATCCTGGGCGAGGGGCGCCGGGTCGTCATGTCGGACCTCAAGGCGATGGCGGAAGGCCTCGGCCTCAGGAATGTCCGCACGCTGGTGGCGACGGGCAATCTGGTTTTCGAGGCGCGGGCGACCGACATCGGCAAGCTGGAACAGCGGCTGGAAACGGCCTTCGAAAAAACCTTTGGTCGCCATGTCGACATCATCGTGCGCACTGCCGAGGGCTGGCTTAAGCTAGCCGCCGGCAATCCATTCCAGGTTGACTCAGCCGCAGCAGGCGACCAGGTGGCTGTGCGGGTGATGCGCAAACCTGCGCCTGTGGAGGGCGTCGCGGCGCTGCAAGCCTATGCCGCCGAGGACGAGAAGGTACTGCCTTTCGCTGGCGACATCTGGGTTGTCTTTTCGCGCGAGAGGCCAACGTCACGGTTGCTCGCGGCAATGAACCACAAACGCCTCGGCATCGGCACCTCGCGCAACTGGAACACAGTGCGCAGGCTGGCGGAGATGGTAGGCGGATAGCGTCTTCCCTTCTCCTAGGCGATAGCCATCACCCGCTTGTGGTCCTCGACCTCCGACAACAGCCAATCCTGAAACAGGCCGGTGCCCGGCTTGTTGCCGATGCTGCGGCGCTGGTGCAGGTAGATGCCGGCCGGATAGGTGTGGCGGGCAGGAAACGGGGCGACAAGTCTGCCTTGCTGCAGAAAATCCTGGGCCATCATCGTGTCGGCGAGCGCAATTCCGGCGCCATTGATCGCCTCGCGCATGATCAGCGTGCAGTCATCCAGCGTTGTGCTGGATTTCGGCGTCGTGTCCAAGACGCCCTCCTGCTCCAGCCAACGCTTCCATCTCATGCTCTCGCATTCATGGATCAGGTGGTGATTGACCAGATCGGCGGGCGAGCGCAGCGGCACAGGCCCGTCGAGCAACGCGGGCGCACAGACCGGGGTTAGAACCAGAGGGATCAGGAGCGTCAAGGCTGGGCCGGCCTTGTAGACGAACTCGTCGACGATGGCCAAATCGAAGTTGGCGCGCTTGCCCGATGTCGAGATCTCCAGTTCCACCGCCGGATGCAGTTTGCGAAAGTTCGGCAACCGGTCCGCCAGCCAAAGGTTCAGGACGGCCGGCACGCACAGGACCCGGACGCGTTGGGTCCTGCTGTGGGTCGGACCATCGGCGAGGCTGACATCGTCGGTGGCGCGCCAGATCGCCTCGAACGCTTCGGAGAGGCTTCGCGCATAGTAAGAGCCGCGGATAGTCGGCGTTATCTGGCGAAAGCCGCGCTCGAACAGATCCTGGCCGAGATTTCTTTCAAGCGCACGGATGTGGCGGCTGATGGCAGAGGGCGTCAGATGCAATTCCTCGGCTGCATCCTTGACGCTGCCGAGACGTGCGGCGGCCTCGAAAGCGCGCATGCCGTTGAGTGAGGGTAGGGCCATTGGCAGATCATGAATTGTCGATTGAGTTTTTGTCAATCGACTTGGGCAAAATTGGCGTTTGATCGCTCGCCCTGTTCGGGGATACCCAAGAAGCATGAGCGACAAAGTCGCCATCTGAAAACAGTTATTTGGGGCCTCCGGCACCATTCCACCAACGGCAGTGACCAGCCCAACCGGTCTCCGCCATTGGCGGGCGAAGCTTTGCGCACAATGCATGCTGCGCCGAGGCCGGACTCTTCAGCAAATGGGAGAATGCCAGTCTATGCCTCAATCGCCAGTGCCGGTCTTTGAAGCGGTGGACGAGATTTCCCTGGAAACCTCTGTCGTCGTGATCTTGCAGACTGCCCACACAGGCTTTGGCCCGCGGGCGGCGGCACTGGACGCTGAAATGGGCGGCATTCTCTCCCGTGCCTGCTCCGACCCGGCCGTCCTGGCCGAGTCCGGCACCTGCATCGATCTCATAGCACCCCAGGCCGTATCGGCTCGGCGCGTGATCGTCCTGGCCCTGGGCAAAGCCGAGGCCGTAAACGCCCTGTCGCTGGCGCGCGCCGGCGGTTTGCTTGCCGCGCATCTGGAAGGCAAATGCGAATGCGCGGCCACGCTTGTGCTTGACCCAATCGCCGGCGTCGACATGCCCGGAGCCGAAATCCTGGCCCGCGTCGCGCTGGGCATGCGGCTGAGGCGCTATCGTTTCGACATGCGCAACCGGCGCCAGGGCGCGGGCTCGGATCGGACCTTGCGGGTGCAACTGATCGGGGCAGCCGGCGCGGAGTTGGCCCCAGCGCTGGCGCGGATCAATGCCATTGCGGACGGCGTCGAATATGCGCGTACGCTGGTCAATTTGCCGCCGAACCATCTCCATCCCGACAATTTCCATGATCATCTCGAGCCGCTGCGCGAAGCCGGCATCGACATCGAAATGCTCGATGCAGCGCAGTTAAAAGAGCTCGGTATGAACGCGCTGCTGGCGGTTGGCGCAGGCTCGGTGCGGCCGCCACGGGTCGCTGTCCTGCGCTATCGCGGCAAGGGTGCTCCGTCCCAACCGCTCGCCTTTGTCGGCAAGGGCGTGTGTTTTGATTCCGGCGGCCTCTGCATCAAGCGTGGCGAGCAGATGTTCGACATGAAGGCCGACATGGGCGGTGCGGCGGCCGTCGTCGGCCTGCTGATCGCGCTCGCCCGGCAAGGCAGTCCGGTGCATGCGATCGGTGTGCTTGGCATCGCCGAAAACATGCCGTCGGGCACCGCGCTCAAGCCGCGCGACATCATCACGACGGCCTCGGGTCAGACCGTGGAAGTGTTCGACACGGATGCCGAAGGACGCCTGCTTCTGGCCGACTGCCTGCATTATGCGGCGACGCGCTTCAATCCGTCTGTGATCGTCGATCTGGCAACGCTGACCTATTCGGTGACGCGTGGCCTCGGATCGATATTCGCCGGCCTGTTCAGCACCGACGATGCCATCGCGTCGCAGATGATCGCTGCCGGCGAAACGGTCGGTGAGCGGTTCTGGCGGCTGCCGCTCGACCGTGCGTACGATGAGGGTCTGCAATCGCCATTCGCCGATCTGCGGCACCATGCCAAGGACATGGAGGATGGCGACGCCCCGTATGCGGCGGCCTTCCTGCGCCATTTCACCGAAGACCGCCCCTGGGTGCATCTCGACATCGCCGGCAAGGAGCTGGCCGACGCCGATCGGCCGCTCGGCAGGCAAGGCGCCACGGCCTTCGGCGTGCAGATGCTGGAAGAGTGGGTGCAGGCCAGCCGCAGGGTGAACTAATCAGCTGCGGCTACGGACAAATACGAGATGCGTTCAAACGGGATGGAAACTGGAATGTCGGCTGAGATCATTGGCAGAGAAGGGCGGGCCACCTTCGGCGGCTACGAGACCTGGTATCGGGTCAGCGGCGAACTCGGCGGCGAAAAGGCTCCTGTGGTGATCCTGCATGGCGGGCCGGGCGCCGCCCACAACTATGTCGATGCCTACAAACTGCTCGCCCGACGAGGCCGCGCCGTCATCCACTACGATCAACTGGGATGCGGCAATTCCACTTTGTTGCCTGAGAAGGGTGCCGACTTCTGGACACCCCGGCTTTTCATCGACGAGCTTGAAAACCTCGTCGATCATCTCGGCATCCGCGCGGGTTTCCACGTGCTGGGCCAAAGCTGGGGCGGCATGCTGGGCGCCGAATATGGGGTCACGCGGCCGAAAGGTCTGAAGTCGCTGACCATCGCTAACTCGCCGGCTTCCATGAAGCTATGGGTCGAAGAGGCCAACCGGCTGCGCGCCGACCTGCCCGTGGATGTGCAGGAGACACTCACCCGCCACGAGCAGGCCGGCACGACGGACGATCCGGCCTACCAGGAAGCGACGATGCGGTTCTACGAACGGCATGTCTGCCGCGTGCCTTTCCCGCCCGAAGTGACGGAGACCTTCGCCCAGATCGCACGCAATCCGACCGTCTATCATGTGATGAACGGGCCGAACGAGTTCCATGTCATCGGAACCCTGAAGAACTGGAGCATCGTCGAGCGCCTGCGGGCCATCAATGTTCCGACACTGATCATATCAGGTCGCTATGACGAGGCCACGCCAGCGACCGTCCAGCCGTTCAAGGAGGGCATCAAAGGATCGCACTGGGAGATATTCGAGCATTCCAGCCACATGCCGCATGTCGAGGAGCAAGAGGCGTGCATGCGGGTGGTGGGAGACTTCCTGGACGGCAACGACAACTGAGAAAAGGGGAATAAAACATGAAGAAACTGCTTTTTGCGGCGTCAGCCGCGGCATTGCTGGCCGGCACGTGGCTGGCTCCGGCACAGGCCGAATACCTCAAGGAGCACCGAGGCGGCACCATCCGTCTTCTGGCCCGCTCGGCGGCCGGAACGCTCGATCCGCACATCAATTATACCGACCAAGGCTGGCAGATGTATCAGCCGATCTATGACGGCCTAGTGGCCTTCCGCAAGGCCGAGGGCATGGACGGCTTCACCATCGTTCCCGATCTCGCCGAGGCGCTGCCGCAGGTCAGCAATGACGGCAAGACTTTCACCTTCAAGCTGCGCAAGGGCATCAAGTTCTCCAGCGGCGGGGATGTTGGCGTGAAGGACGTCGTCGCCTCCTTCCAGCGCATCTTCAAGGTTTCCGGGCCGACCTCCGGCACCTTCTATGCCGGCATCGTCGGTGCCGACAAATGCCTGGCCGACGCCAAGAGCTGCACGCTGGATGGCGGCGTTGTCGGCGATGAAGCCGCCGGCACCATCACCCTCAATCTCACCAAGCCTGATGCAGAGATCCTCTACAAGCTTGCCTTGCCGCATGCCGTGGTGCTGCCGGCGGACACGCCTGCCGAAGACATGGGTTCCAAACCCATCCCCAGCACCGGCGCCTACATGATCTCCGCCTTCGACCCCAACAAGGGCATGACGGTTTCCCGCAATCCCAATTTCAAGCAGTGGAGCGAGGATGCGCAGCCGGACGGTTACCCGGATGTCGTACAATATGATTTCGGCCTGTCCGAGGAAGCAGCCGTCACGGCGATCCAGAACGGCGAGGCGGACTGGATGTTCGACGCGCTGCCGAGTGACCGCCTGGGCGAACTTGGCAGCAAGTCCATGGACCAGCTGCACATCTCGCCGCTTTCGGCATGGTGGTACGCGCCGCTGAACAACCGCCTCGCTCCATTCGACAACGAAAAGGCCCGCCAGGCGGTTGCCTATGCGATCGACCGCAACACGCTGGTCAAGCTGTTCGGCGGCAAGGTGCTGGCTTCGCCGGTCTGCCAGGTCCTGCCGCCGGATTTCCCCGGCCATGAGGACTATTGCCCCTTCACCAAGAACCCCGGCGCCAAATGGTCGGCGCCCGATCTCGACAAGGCAAAGCAGCTCGTCGAGGAATCCGGCACCAAGGGCCAGAAGGTGACGATCATCGCCGAGGATACCGCCATCTCACGCTCCATCGGCGTCTATCTGCAGAGCGTGCTGACCAGCATCGGCTATGTCGCCGACGTCAAGCCGATCTCGTCCAACATCCAGTTCACCTACATCCAGAACACCAACAACAAAGTGCAGATGTCCATCACCCAGTGGTACAAGGACTATCCTGCGGCTTCAGACTTCCTGAACATCCTGTTCAGCTGCGCTTCCTTCCGTGAAGGGTCGGACGCTTCGATCAACATTGCCGGTTTCTGCGACAAGGACATCGACGCCAAGATGCAAAAGGCGCTGGACCTCGGCGTCACCGACCAGAAAGCCGCCGACAAGATGTGGGCCGAAATCGACAGGCAGATCACGGACAAGGCGCCGGCCGTCGGCCTCTTCACGCCGAAGCGGCTTGACTTCGTCAGCAAACGGGTTGGCAATTTCAAATTCAACCGGCAGTTCAACTGGATGATCACCCAGTCCTGGGTGCAGTAACGAGCTGCGGAGGGACACGTCCGTGTCGAACCAAGCTGACGCCATGCCGCGCAAGACGCGAGGGCCCTGGGCCGTCGCGTTTGCCAAGCTGGCAACGGACAGGGCTGCCATGGCATCCCTGGCCGTGTTCCTCCTCATCGTGCTTGCCTGCCTCAGTGCGCCTCTCTACGCGAAATGGGCAGGCGTGGACCCGTTCGCCTCGACGCTCGACGCCGTCATCCAGATCGACGGCGCCGACGTTCCGGTGATGGAACAGTCGACCGAGGGGCTTGGGCTCGGCTACACGCCGCTCGGCCCGACCTGGCGGCTTGGCAATTATTTCCTTGGCGCCGACAGCCAGGGGCGCGATGTCATGGCCCGGATGCTCTATGGCGGGCTGAGCTCGCTGCTGATCTCCGGGGCAGCCACCATCTTCACGCTGATCATCGGCACGGCGGCGGGATTGATCGCCGGCTATTTTGGCGGCATCACCGATACGGTGCTGTCGCGCTTGCTGGATGTTCTGTGGGCGTTTCCGATCTACCTGCTGGCGATTTCGCTTTCCATCGTCACCATCGCGCAAGGCATCAGGATCGGACCGATCGAGATCGAGTCCGGCAGTCTGTGGCTGCCGGTCATCATCATCGGCATCGTCTACGTGCCCTATGTGGCGCGTCCGATACGCGGGCAGGTGCTGTCGCTGCGACACAGCGAGTTCGTGTTCGCCGCGATCAATCTGGGTGTACCCGGGTGGCGCATCCTGTGGCGCGATATCCTGCCCAACATCACCACCACGCTCATCGTCTTCGTGCCGCTGATGATGGCGCTGAACATGCTGACGGAATCGGCGCTCTCCTTCCTGTCGATCGGCGTGCAGCCGCCGGCTGCGAGCTGGGGCACCATCATCCAGGACGGGCAGGCGCTGCTTTACACCAGGCCGCTGGTGGCGCTGGTGCCGGGCCTGGCGATCGCGGTTTCCGTCATGGCGCTCAATGTCTTCGGCGACGGCCTGCGCGACGCGCTCGATCCGCGCTCCAAGGTTCGGCTGGGGCGCGACTGATGTTTTACGCCATCCTGCGCCGGTTCGGTCAGATGCTGTTCGTCATGTTCGGCATCTCGGTCATCGTCTTCCTGATCTTCTTCGCGACGCCGGGCGCCGATCCGGCGGCGCGCATCGCCGGCCGCAATGCATCGCCCGAAGTGCTGGAAGCGGTGCGCCACAGTTTTGGCTTCGACCGGCCGCTCTACGTGCAATATGTGAAGATGATGGAGAAGATCTTCGTCACCGGCGACCTGACCTCCTTCGTCAATCGTGGCTGGAAGGTGGTGCCGGCGGTGATGGATTCGATCCCCGTCACGCTTTCCCTGGTCTTCGGGGCGGCGATCCTGTGGGTGGTCGTCTCCATCATCATCGGCACCGTCGCTGCCGCCACCCGCGGCAGCTGGCTGGATAAGCTTTTGATGGCGCTGGGGCTGCTCGGCATTTCCATGCCGGTCTACTGGCTGGGCGAGGTGATGAACCTGATCACCCAAAGCCGCTACCACGACAGCTGGGCGTTCTCGTGGGTGCCGCCGCTCGGTTACAAGAATTTCTCTGACGATCCCAAAGGCTGGTTCCTGACCTTGGTCATTCCGTGGATCACGCTGGCCATTCTCTATATCGGCATCTATGGACGCGTGTTGCGCGCGGCGATCATCGAATCCCTGCAGGAAGACTTCATCCGCACCGCCCGGGCCAAGGGCCTATCGGAGACCCGCATCCTGCTGCGCCATGCCTTGCGCACCTCGCTCATCGCATTTGTCACTCTGTTCGGTCTCGACTTCGGCGCCCTGGTGGGCGGCTCAGCCCTTTTGACCGAGGTGGTGTTCGGGCTGAACGGCATCGGCAAGCTCACTTATGACGCGCTGCAGAACCTCGATCTGCCGATGATCATGGCGACGGTGATGTATGCGTCGATGTTCGTGGTGGTCGCCAATGCGGTCGTCGATTTCGTCTACATCCTTCTCGATCCGCGCCTGAGGACATCATGATACTGTCGGTGCGCGATCTCAAAGTATCCTTCCGCACCAATGACGGCCTGGTGCGGGCCATCGATGGCGTCTCCTTCGACCTCGAGGAAAGCGAGATCCTCGGTGTCGTCGGCGAATCCGGCTCCGGCAAGACGGTATCGCTGCTGGCCGTGATGGGTCTCATCACCGATCCTAACGCCATTATCGAAGGCTCGATCCGCTACAAGGGCCGCGAACTCGTCGGCCTGCCACCGCGCGAACTGAGGCGCCTGCGCGGTAACGAGATCGCGATGATCTTCCAGGATCCGATGACGGCGCTGACGCCGGTCTACACGATCGGCTGGCAGATCGCCGAACAGATCCGCGCGCATCACAACATCAGCAAGGCCAAGGCGATGGAGCGCGTCGAAGAGCTGCTGGCCGAGGTGAATTTTCCCAACCCGCACGAGGCCATGTCGCGCTACCCGCACCAGCTTTCGGGCGGCATGCGCCAGCGCGCGGTGATCGCAATGGCTTTGTCGTGCAATCCGGCCCTGCTGGTGGCGGACGAGCCGACCACCGCGCTCGACGTCACGGTGCAGGCCGGCATTCTCGACCTCGTGCGCAAGCTGCGCGCGACGCACAAATCGGCTGTCGTCTTTATAACGCACGACATGGGCGTCGTCTCCGAACTCGCCGACAGGGTGATGGTCATGTATGCCGGTCGCGTGGTGGAGCGCGGCAGCCGCATGGAGCTGTTTTCCGATCCCCAACATCCCTATACGCGTGCGCTGCTCGGTTCGATCCCGCCGTTGACCGGCGAAAAGCCGCGCCGCCTGCCGGCCATTCCCGGCTCGCCGCCGTCGCTGCTGCGCTTGCCGCAAGGCTGTGCCTTCGGTCCGCGTTGTTCGGTTCAATACGAACCCTGCGTGACTGGCAAGCCCGACCTAGGCGTCGGCACTCATGCCGCGGCGTGCTACCGGGTGGCACAGGCATGAGCTCATCGATGACCGACAAAGATCGTCCGATACTCGAGACGCGTTCGCTGGGAAAGCGGTTTTCGATCGGCAGCCGGTTTTCCGCCGATGGCAGGCGAACCGTGCATGCGGTCGACAATGTTTCGCTGACCGTGCGGCGCGGCGAGACAGTCGGGCTGGTCGGCGAATCCGGCTGCGGCAAGTCCACGCTGGCGCGCTGCCTGGTGCGGCTCTACGACATATCGGACGGCGCGCTGCTGTTCGAAGGCGAGGACATCACCTCGAAGTCGCTGTCGGAACTGAGGCCGATGCGGCGCCGCCTGCAAATGGTGTTCCAGGATCCGTCGGCCTCGCTCAATCCGCGCCGGCGCGTCGGCGACCTGGTGGCCGAGCCGCTGCGTATCCATGGCAAGCTTTCGTCACGCGAGATCACCGCGCGCGTCGCCGAACTGTTCGATCTTGTCGGACTGCTGCCGGACCATGTCATGCGTTATCCCCACGAATTCTCCGGCGGCCAGCGACAGCGCGTCGGCATTGCACGGGCAATTGCGTTGAACCCCGATCTCGTCGTGCTGGACGAACCGGTCTCCGCGCTCGACGTGTCGGTGCAAGCGCAGATCGTCAACCTGCTGGCCGACCTGCAGGAGAAGCTCAATCTCACCTACATCTTCATCGCCCACGACCTGTCGGTGGTGCGTCAGGTGTCGACCCGCATCGCGGTGATGTATCTCGGCTCGATCGTCGAGGAAGGACCGGCAGAGGAGGTGTTTGCGGCGCCGGCGCATCCTTACAGCCAGGCGCTGATCTCGGCGGTCCCGGTCGTTGAGACGACGCCCAGCGGGACGCGCAAGCGCATCATCCTGACCGGTGACGTGCCGAGCCCGCTGAAACCGCCATCTGGCTGCCGTTTCCACCCGAGATGCCCGATCGCTGTCGAGCGATGCCGCACCGAGCGGCCGGAGCTGAGGGAATATCGACCTGGACGCAAAGTGGCGTGCCACTTCCCAACGGTCTAGCCGGCATTCATCGACCAAAAGATTCTTGAAAGATTCTGTTTTCCGGGTGGAACCAACCGCCAGACAGCGCGTTTGATTGGGTTCGATCGAGCGGCATCGCGATCGACCGGGAGGAAACGATGGACTACCTGCATTTCTTTTCGCCCGTGCGGATCTCGCGCGGGCAGGGGCATCCTGTAGAAGAAGTGGATAGTGTCGCCGAGGCGATGGTTTTCTTGCGTAAATGGCCGACGGGAAGACGTGGGCCAGTGTATCAGTGCGCGCTGAATTGTTGCTCGGCCGCTTTGTCGGGGCAGATGTCGGCGGAAGAAGCCAGGAAGGCCTTCACCGGCTTTGCCCGGATCACGCGGCTTCTGGACGATGACATGGCGTTGCCGGTCGCCGGCGAAACCATGGCGGGCCTATACGCGCGGCGCTAGCCGCACCGGATTTGCTGAATGCCGGGACTGCGGCCGTAGCGGCCGCAGGAGGGTGTCGATACGTCTGCGGTGACAGGGCCGGCCGGGCTTTCCGGACGGCGCAACCGGTTGGCCTGGGGCCAAAGTCTTAATCCCAAGCGACGGAATAGCGGCGGCGGGAGTGAGCACGTTCCTTGCTTTGACTGATTTAAAAATAGTCAATAACATCAAGCGCTTATGGCGCTGAGCGTGCATTCCGACTCAGGCAGGCAGCGTGATGCCGGAAAGCTCGGCGCAGATTTCAATCAGGCGATCCTGAAGCGCCTTGTCGTCGGCCTGACGATTGGCGGCCAGGGGACCCAGATGATAGAAATAGCGGCCGGTCGCCTGGGCTTGTGGCTCGTTGCTGGCAGCGAGCCAGGCCTGCGTCAGGTGCGCCTGCTTCATATCGTCGGGCGCCCCGGGGCCACCCATTTTTGTCGGCACCCAGCCCGGTTCGAGCGCGTTCGACAACACGTCAGGCCAGCGACGGGCCACCGCGAATGCCAGCATTGCATCGTGCAGCTTGCTCTCGGCATAGGCGGTCGAGCCGTTCCAGCGGCGCTTGCGCCACAGGATGTCATCGAGATTTGCGTCCGCATGATGGTGCATGCCTGAGCTGAGGAAGACGAGCCGATGCGGCCGCTCGATCAGAGCGGTCAGGATATAGGCTGACAATGTGTTGATCGCGAAAACGCGTGGCAGGCCGTCGGCTGTGAGGCGATGGGCTTCGCGATAGCCGACGGCGGCATTGTGGATCACCGCATCGAAGCGGCCAAGTTCATTGACGCGCGCGGCAACTTGCCTGGCTCCGGCAACTGTATCGAGGTCGCCTTCCACGATCGCGTCGGCCTGGGGTAGAGCCTTATGGGCGTCGCCGGCGCGGGCTGCGTTGCGGGCGTGAAGGACGACCTGGTGGCCCTGATTTACGAGCAGTTCGCCCGCCATCAGGCCGAGGCCGGCGGACGAGCCGGATATGAAGATGCGAGACATGGCAATTCTCCTTGAAACTGGCCGCGTTGATGCGCGGCGATGGTGCCTGGTCGACGATCAGTTTTCGCGGCTGCGTGCCGTGGAGATCAACGCCACGCCGAGCAACGCGCTGGCAGCACCAAGCAGGTAGACGGCAGCGTAACCGAACTGGCCGGCCACGAACCCCGCGACAGGTCCAGCGAGACCGTAGGCGATATCGAGGAAGGCAACAAAGGCACCCATGGCACTGCCTCTGTTTGCCGGCAGGACGCGCTTCAGGGCTTCGACACCCAGAGCCGGAAAGATCAGCGCGCAGCCTAGCCCGGTGACCAGGGCGCCCGCCAGTGCGAGGCTCTCATGCGGGGCACTCCAGATCATCAGCTGTCCGATCGCCTCGATGACCATGGACCACAGAGCGACGCGATAGCCGCCGATCCTGTCGGGCAGATGTCCAAGCAAGACCCGCATGAGAATGAAGCCGATGCCGAAAGCGGTCATCACCAGACCGGCATGACCCCAGCCATGCGCGGCGAAATAGAGCGAGGCAAAGGCGGTGAGGCCGGAAAGGCCAACGCCTTGCAGCATGAGGCCAAGACCTTCGCGCCAGATCTGACCGACGACGCGGTAGAAGGGCAGTCGTTGGCCGCCGGGCGTCTTGTAAGAGGTCGAGCCAAAGGCGATTGCGGCGGCGATGATCGGCGCCACGACGCAGGCAACCATGGCAGCATCGAGCCCATAGGCCTGATAGAGCGCCATGCCGACCGGCGCACCGACGGCAAGGGCTGCGAACATCGCAATGCCGGTCCACGACATCGACATACCGGCGCGCTGCGGACCGACCGAGGCGATTGACCATGAAACGCAACCGGTGACGAATTGGCTCTCGCCAAATCCGGCCGTCAGGCGGCCGACAACCACGATGGCGAGGCCGGTTGCGGGGGACAGGCCGGGCAGCGCGGAGACGAAATAAAGGAGCCCGGCACACGCGCAAACGACCGCACCCTGAATTGCCGCGCGCTTGCCACCTTGCTGGTCCGTGACACGCCCGGCATAGCCGCGCGTCAGCACCGTAGCCAGGAACTGGATGCCGATGACCAGCCCGACGGTCAGGCTGCTAAAACCGAGCTTGTCATGGACAAACAGCGGCAGCACCGGCAGCGGCAGACCGACGCAGAGATAGCCGCAGAACAGCGCCGCGATGATGCCGGGCGCGGGACGGGAAAGATGAGCCGGTGCGGCATTCGACCGGTTCGCCGCAGCGAGTGCTGACATGACAGCCTCCATGGAATGGGTTGGGGCGGGCTGGCCGCCGCTTGTTGTGCGACCAGCCGGATCTGACGGATTATTTCGCAGCGGCTCCGAAGAGGCTGGTGCGATAGCCGCTGGTTTCGAGCAGATAGTCGCGTGAGGCGGTTGCCTCGGACGCCAGCCTGGCGAGATCGACATCGACCAGCTTGCCGGCGCGTTTGCGGATCTTGCCGGCGACCATCACGGTGTCGACGTCGGAGCGTTCGACCGCCTGGACGATCGTGCCGATCGCGTTGGAGACCGGGAACACGGCGACATCGTCGGTACGCACCATGATGATGTCGGCCTGCTTGCCTGATGTCAGTGTGCCGATGGCGGCTTCAAGCCCGGCGGCACGGGCGCCATTGATGGTGGCGGCCTGCAGCACCGCTTCGACGGAAATTGGCCCCGGCACGTTGGTTTCGCCACGAAAGCGGCGGTAGCGCATTGCCGAACGCTGCTGTCCGAACAGTGCGTGCATCTCGCCGAACAGGTCGCTGCCGAAGGCGGTGTCGAGGTCGATGCCAAGTGCTGGTGTGAGGCCATGGTCGATGGCCTGCTGATAGGCGAAGCGGTCATCATCGAAGCCAAACAGCGCATCGGAGCGCGAATTGACGGTCACGTTGACCCCGGCGTCGGCAAAGTGCTTCCAGGTGTCCTCAGGCAGGCGCGTGCAATGGTTGAAGATGTTGTGCGGGCCCAATAAGCCCTGTTCGGTGACTTCCGGAGGCAGCTTCGCGAGATCGCCGATGAACTCGGTCAATATCCGCATGTCGAGGTCGCGGGCGACCTTCCACCAGTCGAGATTGAACTGGCCAAACAGTCCAACCTGCACCAGACCGCCGGCATTCCAATTGCGGGCGAGGCGTTCGAGATCGCCAGGCAGGTGCGCGCTGGACGCCTTCTTGTCCATTGCGGCGCCGACCATATGCAGCGCGCGGATGCCGGACCCCTTGAGCGCGTCAAGCGCAGCATCGGTGTGTTCGGGGCTGCGCGAACTGTGGCAAGCGTCGATGATCGTCGTTATGCCGGCATCGAGCGAGGCGGCGGCCGTCAGGCTGGTGCTGATAGACATGTCGTGCGGGCGGTAATGCGCGCCAAGCGTTTCGGCGACCACGCCGATATAGGCAAAGAGATCGTCGACATCAGGCATCAGGCGACGCATCACGCCAAGCCACATGTGATGGTGCGCATCGACCAGCCCCGGCATGACGATGCTTGCCGAGGCGTCGATCACCTCGGCGCCATCCGCCTGGATATGCGCATCGACCGAGACGATGCGGTCGTTCTCGACAAGAACGTCGCCGGTCGCGAGATTGGGGACGGCGGCATCCATCGTGATGACGGTGCCGCCCTTGAATAGCGTGCGGGGATTCTTCTGCGTGCTCATGGGCCTGTTCCTTTCCAGATGCGTGCTGGCGGGTTGCGCATGGCCAGCCTTATCGCTCCTGGACGAACTTGAATTAAGTGCGCTTATGTCAGATACTTCCTGACTGAAAATCAGGAATGATCATGGCGTTCGATGGCAGGATCTTGTCCGGGGTAAGCGTGCTGGCGGCGGTGGTCGAAGGCGGCACTTTCGTCAAAGCCGCCGAGCTTATCGGCATTACCGATTCAGGCGTCAGCCGCGCCATCGGGCGGCTCGAGGCGCGTCTGGGCGTGCGGCTGTTCGATAGAACCACACGATCCCTGTCGCTGACCGATGAGGGCCGGCGCTTCTACGAAGACGTAAAACCCCATCTGAACGCGATCGAGGATGCGGCGGTTGTCGCCTCAGGTACGGCCTCGGCTGTACGCGGCCGCCTCAAGGTGGACATCGACCCCTTCTTTCTGCCTCTGGTGCTGGCAGGCCGGCTCGGCGCCTTTTGCGATCGCTATCCCGAGCTGAAGATTGAGTTCGTCTCGAAAGAGCAGTTCGGCGACCTGGTGTCGGATGGCATCGACCTTGCGATCCGTTTCGGACAGCCACGCTTCTCGACGCTCGTTGCGCGCAAGTTGATCGAGGCGCCGATCCTGACGGTCGCTTCCCCGCGCTATATCGAGCGCCATGGACGGCCGGGCCAGCCCACCGACCTCCCAGCGCACCGATGCCTGCAATTCCTGGACCCACACAGCGGCACGCCATTCGACTGGGCGTTCGTGCGCGGTGAGGAAACGATCGAGGTCGCGACCAGCGGACCTCTGACCTTCACCGACCCCAAATCGATGCTGGAGGAATGCATCGCTGGAACGGGTGTCACCCAGGTCATCAGCTGGGGCGTCAGGGAACTGTTGGCGGATGGGGTGCTGGTCGATCTCTTTCCGGACTGGCATGGCGAGCTCTTCCCGCTGTTTGCCTTTCACCCGTCGCGCAAGCATCCGCCGGCCAAGGTGCGCGCCTTCGTCGATTTCTGCGTCGAGGTGTGTCGGGAGTTGTAATGAAAGCGTTGGAAATATTTATACTATTTCCGCGCGGAATATCTTTAAACCTGTTGGTGCGATCCCTACGTCATCTTCCGTTATGTCTATCAAGGCAAAACCGATGTGACATCGCTCACGGCCGCGCCACCCCTCACTGGGGACTCGGGACGCGCGGTCATTTCCCCATCCAATGAGCAGCCCAAACGTTCGACACGCCCTTAGCGCGTCGAGCGTGTCGGTGCGCGATCTCCCCATTTTATCAATAAACACCAACCGGGTAGCCGTCGGGTGAACAAACCCGCGCGCCCATAGGAGAGAAGAAATGGAAGCCCTACAATATCTCGGCCCGATGGAATGGACGGCGATCGAGGTCGCCGTGCTGGCCGTCGTGCTGGCAATCCTGTTCTGGTGGAGCGGCGTGGTCCGCTACATCCCAAACGACAGGCTCGGCATCCTGGAAAAACTATGGAGCTTTCGCGGCTCCGTTAGCAATGGCTTCATTGCGCTCAACCGTGAGGCAGGCTACCAGCCGGAAGTCGTGCGCGGTGGCCTGCATTTCTTTATGCCGTTCCAATATTCGATGCATCGCGCCAATCTTGTCACCATCCCCCAAGGTCAGATCGGCTATGTCTTTGCCCGTGACGGCAAGCCGCTACCTTCGACGCAGACACTTGCTTCCAACACCGACGCCGATGATTTCCAGGATGTGCGCGGCTTTCTCGAAAAAGGCGGACAGAAAGGGCCGCAACGCAAGATCTTGCGTGAAGGCATCTATGCCATCAATCTCGCACAATTCATCGTGCTGACCGCCCAGTCAATCTATGCCGTCAATCTGAGCGCGTCGGAACAAAACCTTTTTACCAATATGTCCAGCATGATCTCGGAGCGGGGTGGCTTTGAGCCAATCGTCATCCATAATGCCGAGGATATGATCGGTATCGTCACCATCCATGACGGTCCGGCCCTGCCGGACGGCGAGATCATCGCACCGACCGTCGCCAACGATCCCAACGACCCGAACTTCCACAACAATTTTCAGGACCCGGAGAAGTTTCTCAATGCCGGTGGCTATCGTGGCCGGCAGCTGCAGGTGCTGGCCGACGGCAGCTACTTCCTCAATCGCATTTTCGCGACCGTCGAACTGGTCAAGAAGACGATCATTGACGTTGGCACGGTGGGTGTCGTCGTCTCCTATAACGGCCGTCACGGCACGGATATATCCGGGCAGGCATACCGTCACGGCGAGCTGGTTGAAATCGGCGCACGCGGTGTCTGGTCAACGCCGCTGCTGCCAGGCAAGTACGCGTTCAATACCTATGCCGGCAATATCATCATCGTGCCGACCACCAACTTCGTGCTCAAATGGACGAAGGAACAGTTTGGCGAACACAGGCTGGACGAGAACCTGTCTGAAGTGTCGTTGATCACCAAGGATGCGTTCGAGCCTGTGCTGCCGCTCTCCGTCGTCGTGCATATCGACTATATGAAGGCGCCGCTCGTGGTGCAGCGTTTCGGTGACATGGCCCTTATCAACCAAAGACCGCAATATCCTTGTGACCTATAGCCTTTCATGCGATTCTTCGGGCTGGTCTGAAGGAGGTGAGAATGCCTGAAATACTTGCAGCGCTTTCCAACATTCGGACTGTTGAAGAAATGATCGCGGCCTTCCGGGATGAGCAGCATTGCCGTCGGTTGCTGGAAAGCATGGTGTGGCCGGATGGCCGGATCTGCCCCGCCTGCGGATACAAACGCTCGATTGCGCTTGCCGGTCGCGATACCGGCAAGCGTCGCGCCCGACCGGGTCTTTATCAATGTTCCAGCGGCGATTGCCGGTTCCAGTTCACGGTGACGACACACACGCCTCTGCACTCCACGAAGCTTCCCTTGCGTGTTTGGCTGAAGGCAATGTGGCTGTTACTGCAATCCGACAAGGGCTTGTCGTCGGTGCGCCTGGCCGAGGCGCTCGGGGTGAGCCAGCCAACGGCCTGGCGGATGGGACATGCACTGCGTCTCATGGTGGCGCGGGAGAACATGCTCGTCGGCACGGTTGAGATCGACCATTTCCATCTCGGGGGAAGTCCCCGAAAGCGGCCGGATGACCCACCTCCGGGACGGGGCCGGAAAGGCCAGGCGAATACGGACAAAACGCCAGTCATGGCCATGGTGCAGCGGCCGACCGACGTCACGCCCGGCGCTCCGTCCGGTGACGCGCGTGCCGCGGTCGTGACCAGTCTCTCGGCGCGAGCAAGCGAACGCGTCATTGAAGCGCAGATCGAATTGGGAGCTCATTTGATGAGCGACGAGTGGAAGGCATTCATGGCCATTGGTAAGAGCTTTGCCAAGCATGAGACCGTGAAGCATTCCAGCGGTGAGTATGCGCGCGACGCCGTCCACGTCAATTCGGTGGAGGGCTTCAACTCCCGCGTCCGCCGTACCATCGCCGGCGTCTTTCATCATATCAGCCCGCAGCATGCCGACCTGTATTTCCACGAGATCGGCTTCCGATGGTCGCAGCGCGTCGTCTCAGGAAACGTCATCCGCAAAACCCGGCATGGCCGGGAGAGCGTGCGAACCCTGTGGTCGCGCGTGCCGCCTGCGCTGCAATTGACGAATGTTTTTCGCACCGCCACGGGTCGTCAGATGCGCCGAAGCCCGCATGGCGGCATCATCATCAAATCAGCCGTAGCTGTCTTTGGTTGATAAAGGCCGGTGACATCAAGCGGCTGGTCGAACAAACGCTCGATCCGATGGTTTCTGCTTACTTCAAGAATATCGCCCAGACAAAGACGCTGATCCAGCTTCTGCAGGAGCGTAGCGATATCCAGCGCAAATCGGGCGAGGAGATGCGCGAAAAATTCAATTCCTACAGCCTCGAGCTGCAGGAAGTGCTGATAGGTACGCCCCGTGCCGCCAATGGCCAGAACAGCATAGAGCAGATCCTGATCCAGCTGCGCGAGCGCCAGATCGCAGTCGAAAAGGTCGAGACTTATAAATTGCAGGAGAAGGCGGCCATTCAGGAACGCACGTTGCGTGAGAAGGAAGCGCTCGCCGAACAGCAAGCCAAGATCACGACGTCGGCACTTACCATCGAGATCAGTGAGAACGAGGGCAAGGCGCAACTCGCCCGCACCCGCCAGCAGGCGGAAACCATTCAGGTCACTGCCAAGGCAGAGGCCGAGAAGGTGCGCCTCGGCGGCCAGGGCGAGGCCGACATGATCAAGGCTATCGCGCATGCCGATGCCGAACGCATCAAGGCGACCGGTTTTGCCGATGCCGACAGGGTGCGCGCCATCGGTCTGGCGGAGGCCGAAGCCACCGAGAAGAAGGTCGCGGCCTTCGGCGGCCCGGACTATCAGCTCAACTCGCAGGTTCTCATGCGCTTCGCCGAGGCGATCGAAAATGGCAGGATACCGCTCGTGCCGCAGATCCAGATCGGCGCGACCGGTGGCGAGAAGGGGGCCGCCAATGGCCTTGTCGAGATGATGCTTTCGATGCTCGTTGCGGACCGGGTTGGACCGCAAAACCTGCCGGATGAGATCCCGGCACCCGTTGAGGAGGAATGATTTGATATGGGCCGGTTGTACCGGCCCATTTTGCGCTGTGCCGAAACATCCCGCGGCGAGGCGTAGGCCGCCTCAGGCGGCCGGTTGCATGGCTGCCCTCAGCAACATGCCGAACAGATCGCGTGGCTCGTCGGGGTCAGCCAGAAGGTCGAGTTCCTCATAGAGGCCGGTCACCTGCAACTGGTCGCGCACATAGCGCAGCGCCGAGAAATCCTCGATGGCGAAGCCGACTGAATCGAACAGCGTGATCTGCTTGGCGTCTCGGCGGCCTTGGGTCTTGGCGGCAATCACTTGCCAGAGCTCTGTCACCGGATGGTCGGGATCCAACTGCTGGATTTCGCCCTCTATGCGTGTTTGCGGTGGGAACTCGACGAAAATGTCGGAGCGCAGCAGGATGTCCCTGTGCAGTTCGGTCTTGCCGGGGCAGTCGCCGCCGACAGCGTTGATGTGGACGCCGGAGCCGACCATGTTGTCGGTGAGAATGGTGGCGCATTGCTTGTCGGCGGTGACGGTCGTGATGATCCCGGCGCCTTCAACCGCTTCCTGTCCAGTTGCGCAGATGGTGATGTCGAATCCCATGCCAGCCAGGTTCTTCGCGCATTTCAGCGAGGCGGACCGATCGATATCATAGAGCCTGAGCCGGTCGACGCGGGTCAGCGCCTTGAAGGCGATCGCCTGGAATTCCGACTGCGCGCCATTGCCGATGATGGCCATGGTGCGGGCGCCGCGCGGTGCCAGATATTTGGCCGCGACAGCGGATGTGGCGGCGGTGCGCAGCGCCGTCAGGATGGTCATTTCGGTGAGCAGCATAGGGTAGCCGCTGCCGACGTCGGCGAGGACGCCGAAGGCGGTGACCGTCTGCAGACCCTGGCGCATGTTCTTCGGGTGACCGTTGACATATTTGAAGCCATAGAGGCGCCCATCGCTGGTCGGCATCAGCTCGATGACGCCGTCATGGCTGTGCGAGGCGATGCGGGGCGTCTTGTCGAAAAGCTCCCAGCGACGGAAGTCTTCCTCGATGTAGCCGGCGAGCTCGGTCAGGAAGCGCTCGATGCCGATGGCAATCACCAGCTTCATCATGCGGTCGACGCTGACGAAGGGGACGATGTTCAGCTTGGCTGTGGTCATGATCAAAAGCTCCCGGAATGGCTGCGGGTCGGACGGTCCATAATGCGGCGCCCCATCAGGCTCGCCGTCAGGTCGACCATGAGCGTCGCGGTGCGGCCACGCTCGTCCAGAAAGGGATTCAACTCGACCAGGTCGAGGCTGGAGACGAGGCCGCTGTCGGACAGCATCTCCATCACCAGATGCGCCTCGCGGAACGTCGCGCCGCCGGGAACCGTGGTGCCGACTGCCGGTGCAATGGAGGGGTCGAGGAAGTCGACATCGAGACTGACATGCAGCAGCCCGTCTTCATCAGACACACGCGCCAGGAAGGCGCGCAGCAGCGGCGCGATGCCATGCTCGTCGATCGCGCGCATGTCATGCACAGTCACGCCCGCCCGGTTGAGCGCGCTGCGCTCGGCCGGGTCGACACTGCGTAGCCCCATGGTGCAGATACGCTTGGGATCGACCGCTGCCGGCAGATCCGGAAAATAGCCGCTGAAGCCCGGCTGGCCGCTGGCGTAGGCGAGCGGGACACCGTGCAGATTGCCGCTGGCGGTGGTGTCGAGTGTGTGGAAGTCCGGATGCGCGTCGAGCCACAGCACGAACAGCGGGCGACCGGCCTCTGTGGCGCGGCGGGCGAGGCCAGACACGGTCCCGGCAGATATCGAATGGTCGCCGCCGAGGAAGATCGGCATGGCGTCCGCACTCGCCGCGTAGGCGGCCTGGGCAATCGCGGATGTCCAAGCTGATATCTCGGGAAGGGCCTTCAGTGCCAAATTGCCGTGTACAATGCGTCTTGCCGGAGCTGCCTGAACGACGCCCATGTCCTCGACATCGTGGCCGAGGCCTGACAGCACCTCGACAAGTCCGGCGGTCCGCAGTGCACTCGGACCCATTTCGCATCCCATTCTGCCGGCGCCGTCCTGCACAGGCGCTCCGACGATTTTGCAACGCATTTGTTTTTCCTGCGGCCCAATTTCGAATGACCGCGAGCAGATCATTGCGAGCCGGCGATATGAACAGGCAGAATTGGCAATCCGAAAAGCATTGTTTATCGTAATGGCAGCGAAATTGATCAAAATGGTAGCCAAACATGGATGCACTGGACGAACGGCTCGTGACCTTGCTGCGCCATGACGCGCGGCGCAGCGTTTCGGATCTCGCCGTCGATCTCGGCGTCTCGCGCGCCACGGTCAGGGCACGCATGGAGCGGCTACAGCGATCTGGCGAGATCATCGGCTACACGGTGGTGCTGCGCGCCGACGCCGTCGATCAGCGTATCCGCGGTATCATGCTAATTGAGATTGAGGGCCATGCCGCCGACCGCGTGGTCCGGGCGCTGGGTGGTTTCCCTGAAGTCTCGACCATCCATACCACCAATGGCCGCTGGGATCTGGTGGTTGAACTCGGGACGGCCTCGCTGACTGATTTCGATGCGGTGCTACGACGCATCCGCCTCATAGCTGGCATAACGGGCAGCGAAACCAGCCTACTGCTGGCGACGCCACGCACGACGCGAGCACGACTGACCTAGAATCCAACCGAAACCTTACCGTCACGACTATTGCCGCTCGATAAAAAATGTCAGACCATGGATCGCTTTGGAGCGCTAGCTGCTTGGCTGAACTTCCAAGCGCCCAGCGTTCAAGAAACAGGCTCGTGGGATAGCAGGTTGACCAAGGCAAGGGAGTCCGCACGTGAGTGAGACATGAGCCCCTCGCGATCTGACCGACGGCCTGCAGATCAAAACGACAAACCCGATTACGTGTATTCGCTCCACGGGATCAGGACGAATGCTTTTTGGATGTCTCGCGTTAGCGAAATTGTGGCCCAAGAGACGGGCTTCAAAGTCGGATACCGCAATTACCTGCGCTTTGACCTCTTCATGTTCATCTTCAAGAACTTTTTCTACCACAAGCCGCTGAGACTGGTGGAGAGCGATCTGCGTGCGCTCCAGACCAATTATAGGGTGAGTGTAATCGCTCACAGCTTTGGGACTTGGCTTCTTTTGAAAGCCCTCACAGAGAATCGTGACTTGCAGCTTCACAACGTGATCCTCTGTGGCGCTGTGTTTCCGCGCGCGACTTCGTTCTGGCGGCAACTGACTAATGACTCGAAACAGATCAGTGGAGAAGTCCTGAACTTTTGCGGCGCTCGAGATCCGTTTCCGGCCTTGGCCGAACTGCTATCCAGGAACTTTGGCGCCTCCGGCGTAGTCGGCGCCGGCGATCCGATGGTCGAGGATTCTTATCATGACCTTACGCACAGTGGCTTTATGGAGGTGGATTTCTGCCGCGAATATTGGCTTCCCCTCCTGTTGTCGTCCCCTCGAACCAGATCACCAGCACATGTTGAACCCAGACCCTATGTCAAAGCCCTGCTGTGGATGTCTGCCCACAGAGGGGTGCTATTGATCGCCGCCGTTGCCGCCGTAGCGGCTTCATATTTTTTCCTGAGGTCGGAAGCCTCATGTGCGGTTCGACGCTGCTACGTGGACGTCGTTCGCATCTACAACTACGCAAACTCCGGCCGTGTCGTCGGACCTTTGCGGTATGTAAACGAGATCACCTTCTCGTATGCCTTCAATTACGACCTCAAGGATTTCGTTTTCAAGGCGGCCACCGATCGACGGCCAGAAGTGATCAGCTTTGTCGGTGAACAACTCACCAATCTTGACGGACAGGAAAGCTCGGAAACCGTAAAAACGGCGGATGGCATTGAGGACCGCAAGTACACAGCGTTTCACGTGCCCGCTCGCGATCGTCGTGCCTACTTTTCGGCCGAGTTCGCCAATGAGTACGATGTGCCGCCCGGGGGAGCCACCGTGTTTGCAGCGCGCGAAATACGGAACCTCCGCATACAGATATTGTTGCCAGCGGGTGTATCGCTCGTTCCCGTTTCCGGCACGTTTAGAGAGGGTGTACTCATTAACGGCGCGCCTGACCGCGAACGTGCAGCCCGCTGTACGTTCGCGACTGACGGTAGGCAGATAAACTGTAGCGATCTCGACCTTCCTGCTAACGTCGAGTTCTTCTATTGCTTTGCCGTAAAGGGTTGGAACTCGTCCGGCGAGATTTCACCCGCGCAGGTCGACAAATGCAAACAGGGGCTGCATTAGGTAAACTACCTCAGCTGCGGTCCTCCCTGGGGAGAACGTTAGCCGCAGGGATCGACTTGGATAACCTTGGTCATAGCCTTGCCTCCATTTCTCCACTTACAAATGTGGAGTAACAAGGAAAGTTGCAAGACAGACGTCAATATTTCACATGCAAGTTCGTCCAATCCCAGAATCCGTCCCACCTATCTGACAAATCTGGCTGAACAGCTTTCAGGCGGCGAGCGCCAACGCATAGCCATCGCGCGGGCCTTGCTGGTCAACCCGAAGCTGCTGATCTGCGACGAAATCCTGTCGGCACTCGACGTGTGTGTCCAGTCGCGCATCGTTGAGCTGCTCCAATCGTTGAAAAAACAGCATTCCGTTGCAATGCTGTTCATCTCGCACGATCTCGCTGTCGTCCAAGCTTGTCGACAAGGTGGTTGTGCTCTACCGAGGCTAACTCATGCCAGATGGCAGATACTGCCACCCTGCTCGAATCTCCTCTGCACCCTACACCCAATGCCTGAGGCGGCAAGCGATGTGATCGGTCCGCTCTTCAAACCGCATATACGCCGTCAGGCACCCCAACCTTTGCGACTTGGTGGCCCTCAAATATTGCAGGACAAGTGCGTTGCGGTTCTCCGTCCGGAATTGCGTGAAGCCAAAAAGACAGAGCGCTTTTGCGATTGCGAGAAAAAGTGGAAACGCTCGTGCATCCAGGCGAGCTGCGTCGCTCTGATGATGGGCACGCGCCAGTCCAAGGGGCCCGGGCCTCGAATCCGCTCGCCCATCACGATTGCCAAAACCGCGATCATCACGGGGATATGGCTGCTCGAAACAAACATGGGCACCAGCATCCAAGGCCAGCAACTGGCCAAGCACCATTTACCCAGGCCGGAACCGAAGGCAATACAATCGCGATCGGCTGTGAGCCCAAAAACGCCGATCCGTCGCAGCCGATGCGCCCGGTTCTGCGCTGCCTGGTGGAAAGGACTTGCGCTCCAGACCAGCGCGAGCACGGTCGCTGCGATGAATGCGGTCAAGGCACTGCCCGCCAGCAACCGGATTGTGAACGCGAGAGCCAGGAGAGGAATGCCAGCGAGGACCAACACCCCAAAATAGCCGAGAATAAAGGCTGCGGAGGCGCGCCATCGCCGTGTAGCGAGGCTTGATGCGCGGACATGCGACAAGGGCAACGCGATAAGCGGCGTCATCATCGCCGCAAGCATGGCCAGCCAGGCCAACACCAGTGACGACAGCGGATTGGTAGCAATTATGAAACGCAAGCTGCCGACGACGGCTTCAAATGTTGGGTCAGCTGCCGTGGTGCCGCAGAGCGACGGAAGATCGGCATGGAAATTCAACGTCGATGACGCCGCCATACCGGCCGCTGCTGCCAGCATGGGTCCTCTAAAAGGGGGGCTGAGCAGGCCACCCAGCAACACAAATCGCACGGGTCCACTCCTCACTGCATCGACAAAGAGCCACCGCCTTCTCAGTCTCGAAGCACGCTGACGCGATCGATTGTGACCGGATTGGCATCACCGCCAGAATGCACCGACACGATCTTCACACGCAGATGCTTGGGATCGAAGTCCTTCTGCTCGATCAGGCGTCGCGCCAGATCGGAGATATCGAAGATAAGCGTTATGCCGTTGCCGCCATGCTGCCCGTCGACTTTTGAAGCGCTAGCCAGTCCGAATAGGGCCGCGCTTCCTGCGACGCGATCCTGGGGCAGATCCGCTCCAGCGCCAGCCGGGGGGTTGATATAGGCTTGAATGCCGCCCGCAATGCTTGCGCCGCGGATATTCTCAAGCTTGAGAAAAAGGCGAGCGGGCGCCGACCTCTCAGGTGCGTTGGGACCCATGGCCACGATGACCGCCGAGCCCTCCTTGGATGCGATTGTCACGGCCGTTTCGACTGGAGCATCGCCAATAGATACCTTCTGGCCGTTGGCGCCGATGACAATAGGTTCAGTCATGCTCGTTGGTCCTTGCGCAACTCTGATAGCGCCGCCTGCTGACGGGGCCGGAACACCGGTACCCAAATGCAAATCGTCATATTCAGGGTAGAACTTGCCACCTGCAAGAGTATCTCGCGCCGCATAGTTTTCCAATCCTGAGCCGTCGACCGTCGGAACGGCAAAGGCGCGGTCGGATGGACCATCAAGCCATTGCTTTCCACTCTCCATCTTGACTCCGGGCGCGGTCATCCACGCGGCCCAGAGTCGATCAATGTTGCAGTGATGGAGCCAGAACAATGGGTCGAGGCCGGCCGTTTCGAATGCCGAGAGGAAGCCGTCGCCCGGATTGACCGGAAGCGCCCCACCGATAAGGACATGAACCGAACCATGCGGCGCGTTCTCAAGCTGCCCCCGCACGCCAGCTTCTGGATTGGAGAACAGCGTCTTGCTGCCTCCGAAGCTGACTGTCCCGGTGAAATCAGTTTCCTTCATTGCCGACAGATCGATGTCAGGAATGCCGAAGCCCGGCTCTGGGCCAATAACCGTCTGACCGTAGCGCGGAAGGTCTTCAAGCGGGTTTCGTGTGACGCCATCGGGAAGGTACTTGAGAAGGAAGGCCTCCGGTATCTTGCGCGCATTCGGATTTGTCGCGTCAAGATAATTCCAATAGGGCAGTTTCCAGCCAGCTGGCCCGCCAAGCGCGACGATGGTCGCCGCAATGATGTCCTCGAAGCGCGCGAGATAGCCGCGGTGCCAAGGGAGGAAATAGTAGGACGAATGTTGGCACTGGTTCCAGGCGATTAAGGTGTCACTGGCTGGAGGAAGCGCCGCATTTTTGTCGATGATTCCCAGCCCGATCCACATGTCGCGATCGAACTGATGCATCGCTGCAAGGTACCGCCAACTCGTCCGGTCGGTTACGTCGCGCGTCTTCAATTCAATGATGGCCTTGGCATACCAGAGGAAGGTGTCGTTCCAACCTGCTCCTAGTTTCCAGGCGTCCTCACGCTTGCCAGCCATTTTGCCCTCTTTTGGTTCTGTCACAGTTGAATTTCAACGCGGTCTCAATCAAGGTTTCCTCACCGCAATGAATGACGCCGTGTAGCCTGCGGGCGCGCCATTGTGCGGCTTGGCTCGGATCAGGGAACCAACCAGCGATGGCACTTGCTTGGTCCCGGAAGGCCATTTGTAGGCAAGGCATCCATTATAGTCGTATTCCCAACCATCGGTCTGACTGCCTGAGCGTCCGATGCCGACAATCGCGAATGAGACCGGAGTGTCAGCGCCGCCCGGTTTGATGATGCCGGTCAAATCGAGCCCGCCGCTGCCCCAATCGATGACCCCCTTAAATTCAGTCTCCGAGATCCTATCGAAGCGGAACTCTGCCTCTGCAAAAAAGAGGTCGAGCGCCTTCTGAGGGTCACCGTTCACCGGGTCCGGATTGTTGTGGAAACTCCGGTAGGTCCAGGTGCCCACGATATCTGAGGTTGACATGGCTTGAATTCCTTCTTTCCGGTCCGACCTTGCCGCCGGCACAACCGCGCCCGCGACGCCTCCCGTCTGACACATCGGCGCCAATGCACGCTTACCTGTTGATCGGGATGTCGCCGGCCGGATCCTTAATGAACCAGGCGAGTCCCTTAGTGATCAGCACTATGTTGCGTACCGGGGCACCGGACACGCCGGCAACCACAGTGAACATCTTGGTGTCCATGAAGTTGTGCGCGCCGCATGAGAAGTCGAAGGCAGCCTTGGGGCCGAGCGCAGCGAGGTCGAGGTCTTGCCGGACAGTAGCGGTGAATTTCGGCTTCGGCTCGGTATCGCAGACAGCCTCGGTGCCCACACAGGGAAAATCCTTGTCGAAATCGAGCAGTTTGAGCACTTGTGCAAACGGCACGTTTCCCGGGTTGTCTGTTTCGTTTGGGTCGCCGGGATCGCCAAACATCGCGCGGTGGATACCCGTTGGTTGCCAGGAAAGAGTGTCGCCGGGATGCAGCACAAGCGGGTCGGCCTGGGCGAACGCCGGGGGACCGAACAATGTTACGATAGGCAACGTCAGGCCGAAGATGGCGGCGGTCAGGGTCGAAACGTAACGCATCTCAGGATCTCCTTTTCATGAGTGGCTTGTGTTCAATGATGACGCGTCAATGACGCCTTCGGGATAACTCGCACCAGCTGCATCATGCCCCGATCCTCATGCTCAAGGATGTGGCAGTGCAGAACGAACGATCCGGTGAAATCATCGAACCTGTGCCGGATCTTCACGTAGCCCGGCGCCGTGACGCCGTTCTTCTTCCGCGGAATTGCGACGGTGTCCTGCCATGGCCGCGGTGTGGGCGGGATGTAGAGCCTATGCTCCTCCGGCATTCCTGGGTCGAATACCTCGATCACCTGGAACGGATTGACGTGGATATGGAATGGATGCGCTGCTGTATTCGTCGTGTTGACCAACTTCCACTCCTCGGTATCGCCCAGCACCATGGTGTGATCGTATCCACCGTCCGAGAACTCACGACCATCGATCAGAGGGCCCTTTGACGTTTCCGAGAATTTGATTGTGCGCACGATCGGCGGCTCGTCATCGGGGAGATCGGCGAGAAAACTTGGTCGCGGCGGAAATGACGCTTCTGTCGGAAGCGTCATCGCCATGGGCTCGCCGCTCACCACCAGTGTCAGCAATGGCTGAATGGACTGGTTGTCGACAGCGATCTCCAAGTCGAATATCGCGCTCTGTCCATCAACGGCCAGCGCAGGCGCCTGCACCAACAAGTCCACCCGGTTGCCTGGCGCAAAGTTTCGCAACGGGTAAAAGGTGTCCTGGAGCGGCCGGGTTGCATATGTCTTCGGGTCGAACTGCACGCCGTCTTGCGCTGTCTGTTTCCACGCAGGCAGTGGAGCGCTCGTCGTCTCGTCACGCGGCCGGAAATCGGTAATCTTGCACACCGCGTCCACGCTGCCATTGACCAGCCGCCACAACTGCACTTCGCCGGGGCGCATGCTGATTGTTGGCGTCGCCTGGCCGTTCACCATCAGGGACGGGATTTTGCCCGATTCCACCATGGTGGGTGGAAACTCGGCATATTGCTGGACGATCATGACCTGCTCGACGAGCCCCGGCAGCAGCACCCGCAGTTTGTCGTCGTAACTTTCACCTTCGACCACGAACACACCGGCCATGCCGTGGTACATGTTGATCGCCGTCGATCCGTGCACATGCGTGTGATACCAGTGCGTGCCAGGTGCCTGTCCGGCTACAGCCGGTGGCTGCGTGGTCGCTCCCTTGTGATGTGTCATGTCCATGGCTGGTTGGACAAACGGTGTGATCTGGAACGAAAACGGATGTGCACCAATCTCGAACTGCGGCCACATTCCGGCGGCAACCTGCTCTTTCACCAACGGCAGCAGCCGATTGGCTGTCGGCAGCGTGCCGGGCTCCCCCTTCCATGTTGCGCTGTCGTCATAAGCAGCAAGCATCTCTTCCTGTAGCGCCGTGAGATCGAGTGGAAGATCTCGCCAGTTCCGCGGCGGGTCGCCGCGCCGCGTGCGCTCGAAGATGGCATCGAAATCGCCACCGACCTCGTCCTCCTTGAGCTGCGGATTGGGACGAAGTTTAAGCAGCACGTTGTCGCCCAGCCCGTCCGGGGAAACGTGAAAGCCGTGGAAGTGGATGTTCGTCGTGCTCGAGCCGTGGAAGCAGTTCGGGAACACATCGCTGGATAAGGGGTAAATTGTGTCACCACCAAAGGACTTGGTAACCTCGCAACCGTCAGCTTTGCCGGTCTCGCCTCGGTCGATGCCGTCATCACCGAAAGCCGACACGTCGATGGCGTTGAAGAACTTGATCTCGACGAAATCGCCCACCCGTGCGCGCAGCGTGGGGCCAGGATTCATCGCCTCGCGATCGTCGGCCGGCGGCCACATGGCGCCGGTCAAAACGTCGCGACCCCAGAAGTGCCGAAGGACTATGCTTTCGGACTTGCCGGGAAGGCGCCGCGCGATGTTGCTGGTGCCCAGCACCGCTTGCAGGCGGCCGCCGGCACTGCCGATCTCGCCGATCTTGCGTAGGGATGGCCCCAGCGCCGGCTCTTGCGCGGCTGCCGGCGCAACAAACCCGCGCCGCAGCGTTAGGGCTGCGAGTGCGAGAACGCCGGTCGCTGCGCTGATCAAGAAGCGGCGGCGGCTCAGTCGTGCCGTTGTCGCCTCGAAGTCAACTCCAGGGCTCGACTGTCCCACGATGGCTCCTGCCCGGACCGTCATGGCCAATTGATCTCGATGACGCCGAGTTCCTGCGGGTCGCGTCCAGAGTGCATCGAGCAGGTATACTCGACCCGGGCCGGACCATCGCTGCCGGCGATCCTGAGAAGCGAGCTGACCTGTGGCACGTCAGGATCGAGGCAGCGGGGAATCCGTTGCGGGAACCATTGATCGTCCGCCCCCCCGACCGGCTTGATCCAGTGCCCGGCTTTCCGGTCAAAGTTTCGGAACACCACGACCTCGACCTCGTCGTCGGCCAGTATCAGCGACAGCACGGGTGGGTCAAACGAAATGAGATCTGTCGTTCGGCGAATGTCTACGGTCTTCAATTGCCACCCTCGCACATTGTTCCAGATGAATTTTCTGTCGCAGAACCGCTTGACGTCACAAATACAGCAACGACGATGGGAGTAATGAAGTTGAATGTTCGGCGCGTCCATTGTGCTAAATCTTCTCAAGCTCCGATGTGGCAAAAGCCACAAACGTGAGAGGCGATAGGCCACTAGAATTTCGGGTCGACAGGCCATTGCCTCCGCCGGCCTCAACAGATGGAGTTGGTATGCTCAGGATACAGGCTTCGCCGATCACCGATCTCGCCGGCCTTCGCGCGGCGCTGCAGCAGGCGATTCAGCTCGAGCATTCGACGATCCCACCCTATTTGTGTGCCCTGCTGACGCTGTCCGGAAACTCGGACGCGGTGCGGTACGCGCGGCGCCTTATCAGGGATATCGTCCTGGAGGAGATGCTGCATATGTCGTTGGCCTGCAACATCCTCAATGCCATCGGCGGTACGCCCGAGATCAATCGCCCGGGCCTGCAACCCATTTATCCCGGCCCGCTTCCGATGGGCATTGCCGGTGGTGTCGAGGTTCACCTGAAGCGCTACTCGCGTGCACTTGTCCGTGACGTATTCATGCAGATCGAGGAACCGGAGCTGCCGCTGGATATCCCGGTGCTCGGAGCACTGCCGCCCGATGCGGCGAGCGGACCACGCACAATCGGTGAATTCTACTCCGCGATTCGCCACGAGATCGTCCGTCAGACGGATGCCATCTTTACCGGAGATCCGGCCCGGCAGGTGACGACCGGTCGGTTCGACGCCAGCGAGGAGTTCGTCGTCAGCAATGTCGAAACGGCGCTGCGCGCCATCGAAACGATCGTCGAGCAGGGTGAGGGCACACCACAGTCGCCTTTTGACCTCCAGCAGGACATCGCACACTATTATCGGTTCCAGGAACTCGAAAAGGGCATGAAGCTGGTTGGTAATCCAGGGTCCCCGCTGAAGGTCGGCTTCGATCCGGCCCAGCCGCTGGTGATCGACGACGATGCCGATGTGATCAAGATGGTCGACAACCCGCAGCTCGTCGCGATTGACATTTCGGACGCCCAGGCGGTGCAGCTTTCGAACGAGTGCGACCGACTCTATTCAAGAATGCTGGACGAGCTGCAAATGGGCTTCTCGGGCGAGCCAGACAAGGTAGACACCGCCGTCGAGACCATGCAGGACTTCGCCGGGGTGGCACGCGACCTGCTAGCCCAGCAGCTTACAGCAGGACCGCAATCCGGACTTTTTGCGGGTCCGCGCTTCCGCTATTCCGCAGCCTAGTTCCGGCGGCACGCCAGTTTTTCATTTGCCGCCGCCGCGCGTCGAACGTTCTTCAGTATCCGCAGGGGCTTACACAGTTCACCGGCAAATAAAAGAGTGCGCGCCGTTGCCGGTCCACTGCCTAGGATCTGGCAGGTGTCAGCCAGCAGATTTTGTCTGAACCGGATAGATAGGTAACAGAATGGACCGATAGCATGGGTGACAGTTTTCTTGTCCGCCGGAGGACCGGCGATGGTTTGGCGAGAGACTGGGATCATGGACGAGCGGCTACGGTTTGTTGTGGACTGCCTTTCGGGTGAGGAAACGATGAGCGCGCTTTGTGCGGCCTACGGCATCTCGCGCAAGAGCGGTTGCAAATGGCTTGGGCGCTATCGGGAGTTTGGCGCAGAAGGTCTGCACGATCAGCCGCGAGCGCCGCTCAATCACGGCCGGGCGACGCCTTGGGATGTGGTGGAGCGGATCGTGGCTATGAAGGAGGCCCACCCGCTGTGGGGGCCCAAGAAGATCATGGCCAGGCTCAAGCGTGCGGAGCCTCGCTGCGGCGGTCTCGACAGCCGGTGAGATTCTGAAGCGGCATGGACTTGTGGGGCGTAAGCGCAGGCGCTGGAAGGCGGCAGGCAATGGTCCATGGCCGGAAGCTTTAGAGCCGAACGCGGTGTGGACCGGGGATCACAAGGGCTGGTTCCGGACCCGTGGCGGGTGGCGCTGTGAGCCCTTGACGGTGATGGATACATCGAGCCGCTACCTTCTGGCGCTCGAAGCAACGGGTTCGACGGCGGACGCCGAGGCCTGGCCGGTGTTTGAGCGGTTGTTTGAGGAGCATGGGCTGCCGGATCGGTTCAGAAGCGACAATGGCCCACCCTTCGCATCGCCCGGCGTCACCGGGTTGACGCCGCTTGCGGCGCGCTTCGTCAAACTCGGCATCGCCCTTGAGTGCATCCAGCCGGGCAAGCCGCAGCAGAACGGTCGCCATGAGCGCTTCCACCTGACCATGCTGCCGATGGCCAAGGCACCGGAGGCCGACAGGGCGGCTCAAGCTCAGGCGTTCGAGGCCTTCCGGTGCAGCTACAATGAGGAACGCCCGCACGAGGCACTTGGCATGGGCACCCCGGCACAGCATTACCGTCCCTCGACACGCCCCATGCCCAGGACGACACCCGAGCCGGACTATCCGGCCGAGGCGGCGATGCGCAGTGTACGCCAGAACGGCGCCATCAAATGGCAGGGCGCCGAGATCTACGTCTCGGCCACGCTGGCGGGCGAGCCTATTGCCATCGAAGAAACTGAGAACGGCGAATGGGCCATGCGCTTCTATGCCCATCCGCTCGGTTTCATCGACCAGAAGCACATGAAATTGGTTCGCCGAAGCGCCGCGCCAACCCAACCGCTTGGCGCTACGGCGAACCCTCCATAAGGGGAAAACTGTTACCTATGTATCCGGTTCAAACTGTTACCCATCTATCGGCTGGACAATTTGACGAGAGCCTCGGGAGACTCCGAGGCTGGTGTTGCAGCACGCCGCAGGACAGGCGATTGACAATACGCCGTTCGTATCAGAAGATCATAATATATTCGAATTCTTGGTGGAAATGTGGCTGCTGCGCCTCTCTTCAGGCGTGTCGCGTTACTCGCTCAACTCGCGGACAGCGAGTTGCAGGCGGTAGTTTCGAAGTGCGTCGTGTGCCGCGTACCCAAAGGTACGCAAATACTGTCGGCGAAGGACGATACTAAAGACTTGTTCTTTATTCTCGAGGGGCGAGCCCAGGTGAAGAACTACTCGCGGAACGGCCGAGAGTTGATCTATTCCGAAATAGGCAGCGGCGGGCTTTTTGGCGAATTCGCGGCCATTGACGGCATGCCCCGGGCGGCAGACGTGTGGGCGCTCGAAGACACGATCGTAGCGCGCCTTGGTTCGGCCGACCTACTGTTGCTGATGCGGGAACATTTCGTGCTGGCGCTGGAACTGCTGAAGTTACTCACGGCGAAGTCTCGGGCGTTGTCGGACGGGTTGCTACAGCGGATCGTGCTCAGCGCGCACAATCGCATGCACGTCGAGCTGGCGCGCTTGGCGGTCGACGGCCAGCACGCCGGAGCGAGCGCAATCATCAGCCCTGCGCCGACCCACTACGAGATCGCCGCAAGGGTCGGCTCGCACCGGGAGGCGGTGACAAAGGAACTCAACCGCTTGGAGGCCCAAGGTTATGTCCAGCTCGGACGTGGACAAATCGTCATCGTCGACGAGCAGCGGTTCCGAAGCGACCTCGTCGACGGGTTCTTGGTCTAGGTCGGACCAGACCAAGGTCGGGGCGGTTCTCGTGTCGCGGCGCTCGGCCGCAACCTTAGATGCTTCGGCAGCTCGAGAGCGGCCGCGCCGCAAGCTCGCCGTGCTTCTCTATGCCGATGCGGTCGGCTATTCTGCGGTGACAGCCGCCGACGAACTCGCAGCGCATCTCGCATTGATCGCGAGCTTCGAGCTCTTCGCCGGTACATTCGGACGTCACGGCGGAGTAGTCATCTATCATCCGGGTGACGCAGTCCTTGCCGAGTTCTCGACGGTGGCGGGCGCGGTTGTCGCGGCTGAGGAGGTGCAGACGGTCCTCGCCGCATCGAGGGCCTCCGCCGCCGGCAGCCTGGAGTTCAGGATCGGCGTCAATCTGGGCGACACTATCTTCGACCACAACAATGTCTATGGCGACGGCGTCAATATTGCCGAGCGCATCCAACGGTTGGCCGAACCGGGGGGCGTGTGCATCTCGGAAGCCGTCTACTCGACGCTCGGAGAACTGTGGCAGCGCCGCTTCGCCTATCTGGGTGAAAAGAATCTCAAGAATATGAGCCGGCCTGTGGGGGTCTACCGCCTGAAGGCGACGGCGCAGGACGCAGCCCCGACCGAATCCGAAGCAAAGCGCTTCCTTGCGGTTGCCACGTTCAAGATGTCGATGCAGGCGGGCTCTGGCGGACTCGATGCCGAGGATGCCCGCCGCGCGGCGATCACGTTTGACAGGATGCTGCGCAAAAGTGTCACCGCCAAAGGTGGGACGATCGTCGGGCATGCCGGCGACAGACACATCACTGCTTTCGGCATCGAGCCGACGCAGGAAAGTGTAATCTTGGCTTCGGTCGCTGCCGCGCTGGATTTCAACCGCGCCGTCGGCGATCCGGCCGTAGGACTGTCGCCCTTGGTCAGCTGCCACGTCGGCATCGACTGCGGCCTCGCACTCGTCGAAGGCGAGCCGGGTTCTAGCGAAAAGGGCGTCTACGGGCCAGTGGTGGCGAATTCACTCTGGCTGGCAGAGCGGTCGGGCGACGGCGGCGTCTACATGACCGCGGACGTGTTCAATGCCGTAGCCGAATGGTTCGACGCCATCAGGATCGACGCCGGCCCGGACGGGGCCGTGCCGATATGGCAGGCGATTGGCGAGTGTGGTCGGCCCGGGGCCAACCGCATCGGCTTTGTCGGCCGGCTGGTGGAACTCCTGCAACTGCGCAGCATGCTGACGGCCGTGCTGTCGGCTGGACGCGGCTGCGTCGTCAGGATCGTCGGCGAGGCCGGCATTGGCAAGACGCGGCTCGCCGAAGAAGTAGCCAACGGCGCGAACTGGCGCTCGATCCGCATGGAGTTCGACGATTTCGAGGCCCGTTCGGCATCGCTCTCCTTCGCCGGATCGTTCGTCCTTGAGCTAATTAGGGCGAACGGGCTGAAGACCACGAGCGTCGAGATGCTGGTTGCCGAGTTGCAGCGTCAAGGCTGGCTGGAGAAAAAGAACCTGGCCTTCTTCTACGATCTGCTCAACGCGGCCGTTCCGATCCAACTCATGGGGCAGCATTCGCTGTTGGACGAGCAGGCGCGTAAGCTGGGCAAGCAGGCGGTAGCGCTGGATCTCGTGGTGAAGCTGTCGCGCCGCGCGCCTTTGGTCATCATCGTTGACAATGCCGAACAGGCTGACCATCTCCAGCTGTCATTCATCAGTGATCTCGGCGAGATTGCGGCCGCCCATCCGGTCGCGGTGCTGCTCACGTCGCGCGTTGCCAGCCTTCCGGCGACCGTAGACGTATCAGGCCGGTCCGTTCCACAGGGGCTGGTACTGCCTCTCGGATCGCTGGCTTATGACGAATGCAGGCAGATAGCGGAGCAGTTTCAGGCCTTGGACGCGCCGATGATCGATGACTGCATCCAGCGCTCCGGTGGCAACCCGCTGTTCCTCGTCCAACTGCTGCAGCATCACGACACGTCGACCGGTCGCGTGATTCCGGCCACCATCATGGACGCGATCGATTCGCGGCTGGCCAACCTGTCGCGCCGCGACAATGCGGCGCTCCAGGCGCTGGCGGTGGCTGGGCCGCGCGCGGCCACCGAAATGCTGGCCTTCCTGCTCGGCGAGCCCGCCTACGATCCGCGCAGCCTGGTGCAGGGTGGACTGATCCGGATGGTCGACGACGCCTGGACCTTCAATCATCCACTCATTCGAGAAGTCGCCTACGCCTCGATCACGACCTCGCGGCGGCGCGACCTACATCTGGGCGCCGCCGAATGGTTCGCCGACAAGGACGCTCTGCTGGAAGCGGAACATCTCGAAAAGGCGGGCGACGAGCGTGCCGGCGAGGCCTTCTACCGCGCTGGCGACCTGCAACTGGATCGTCTGCGCTACGAAGAGGCGCTGGCGATGGCGGAGCGGGGCCTGCTCTGGAGCCGCTCCGGACGGCTCAGGGGCGACCTGCTCGCTCTGAAAGCACAGGTTCTGCTGGCGACGGGCCTCACGGCGAGCGCGACCTCGGTCGCCAGCGAAGCGGTGGCGCTGCTCGACGAAGCCGACGATCACAAGGCGGTCAAGGCCCGGCTGGTGCTGGCAAAATGCTGTCTGGCGCTCGACCACTATGACGACGCGCTGGCCGCGCTGGAGCGTGCGGAAGAGACGGCGAACCGCGGTGACTTCGCGGCCGAACTGGCGCAGGTCCACTACCTGAAAGGCAGCGTCTATTTCCCGCAGGGAAGGATCGAAGAATGCTACCGCCGGCAGCGAGCAGCACAGGAGATCGCACGCAAGGCCAATTCCGCCGAGATCGAGGTCCTGGCGCTCAGCGGTCTCGGCGATGCCGAATATGCGCGCGGCCGCATGCGCAGTGCTTATGACCTGTTCCGCCAGTGCGTCGAGATGTCTGACGCTCGCGGTTGGCGCCGCCGCGCGGCCGAGAATCATCATATGGTCGCGACGGCCGCCCACTATTTCGTGCGGCTGAACGAAGCGCTGCAAGAAGGCTATGCGGCACTGGAGCGCGCCGAGGAGATCGCCCATCACCGCGCCAGGCTCTGCTGCCACTCATTCCTCAGCGTCATCCTGTTCGACCTCGGTCAGCTCGATCAGGTCAGGTTCCATGTTGAGCAGGCCCAAGGGCTCGCTCGCGAACTCAACGCGCGCCGCTTCGAGCCACTCAACCTCACCTATCTCGCCAAGGCGTATCGGCTTTCGGGCGAACCCGCGCAGGCACGATCGGTCATAGCGTCCGCCTTGGCGATCAGCGAAGAAGTTGGCACGTCTTACAACGGCGCTCGCGTGCTAGGGGAGGCGGCGCTCAACGAACCCGTCACGAGGCACCGGAAAGCGATCCTTGCCAAGGGCGAAGCGCTGCTTGCTACTGGCTGCATCGGTTCGAACCACCTCTGGTTCTATCGCGACGCCATCGATGCCAGTCTCGAAGACGACGACACGACCGAAGCGCTGCGCTTTGCGACCGCGCTCAAGCGCTACACCGCCCATGAGCCGATGGTTTGGGCGGATGCAGTCGTTCGGCGATGTGAGCATTTAGCTGCCGTTCGCCGCGGCAGCGGCGCAGCGTTCGACGACATAGGCGATGTGTTCTCGACCTTCGGTTATCGGTCGTTCGCGACCGGCTTTGCCGTGCTCGGGTCGACGCCTTTGGTCAAGTGACGCGCTCTATCGCGGCGGAACCGGCCTGCTGTTAGGCCCGCATGCCGCCGGCGATCCATTTGTCGAACAGGTCGATGTCGGACTGCGGCCAAGCCCCGTCGCACGGCATCGATCCGGCGCGAATTTCGCCGCCGATCGCTTCAATGTTGGACCTCACGTCCTCGTAGACGTCCAGGCGCCATCCGGCGACCGACTTCATCGCATTGACGTCCTTCGGCCGGAAGAGCGGCTTTATTTCCGTTTCGAAACTCGGTGCCAGCATGGCGTCGATTGTCCGGCTCGGTGCCGCAGCGACACCCTGTCCGGTGGCGAGGTTGTGCATCTTGGACGTTGCGTCGAAGCTGGCGATCTTAGAGTTGGAGACGGCGAACACGCGCACACCGCGCAGCGGCAGTCCCGGCCCCCAGTAGTTGGCGAGGTCGATGCCATCAAGCACGGCCTCGGCGCTGATCGGACGTAGCACCGGCAGGACGATCGAACCGGCGACCGGCCGTCTGGCGGTAAAGTCGAACTCCTGGATGCCGTCGGCTGGCGGCGTTAGATAGATATATTGCGACAGCTCGCCACTACTCCAGCCGCTGGTGGTCACCCGCCCGAGGCAGATGATCAGCAGTGAGGGTGGATTGCTCTTGAGCAACGTGGTCTCGATCTCATCGACGGCGTAGATCTTGCTGGTGCTCATGAGTCCGTTCCCTTGGCTTCCGTTGATGGCTTGCGGTGCGCGACGATGCTGGTGGAGAAATCGTCAGCTGTCAGGCGGACGATGAAGGCGCCGGCGCCGAGGTCTCTGCCGGCATCGTCGGTGAAGTCCCATCGGATCGAGCGCGCTCCCGGCAGGGGATCTGTCTCGTCGACAAGTAGGCGAACGCGTCGGCCGAACCGCTCCCAAATGCGGACATGGAACGTCTTGGCGCCTTCCGGGATATCCGCGGCGAACCGTACCGAGTCCTCGTCGGCAGGCTCTGCCTTGCGCAGGCCGGCCGTGCTTGCGACAGGCGGGAGCGGCAAGTCGGAGAGCTTATAGACGGTGTCGCCGGACGCATAGGCGACCACAGGCGGTGAACCGATGAAGCGGAAGCGGTTCAGCCGGAAGCCGGCTTCGTTGGCGTCGATCCAGTTGCGTCCGCCGTCCTCCGTCATGCTGGTGAAGCCACCGGCGAAATCGAGATCGCCCCAGCCGCCGACCCAGCCAAGATTCTCATTGAGGAAGCCGATGCCCTCGAGGTTGGAGTTGCGCTGGCGATCGTTGATGCGCAGTCGGCGCCAGGTTGCCCCGCGGTCGTCGCTGCGTAGGATCGCACCGTCGAGGAAGTTCTCGCATGAGACCAAGAGCGTGCGCTCGTTGAGTTTTTGGAACTTCCAGCCCCATTCACCGCGCGGCAACTCGCCATTCCTGGCATTCGTTGCGACGACATTGACCCATGATTCGCCGCCGTCCTGGGTGAAGAATATCCCGGGCACCACATCCGCTCGTTTGGGAGGGCGCCCGGGATGACCGACATCGTCCACCCCGCCGACCACCCATCCGAGCTCGGGTGTGTCGAAAAAGATGTCGACCAGCAGCGTCGCGCCCGGGACCTGGAGGGAATCCCAGGTCGCGCCGCCGTCTCGCGTGCGCAATACACCCGTCGGCTCGTTCGGATAGTTGGTGCCGGCCGCGAAGACGACGCCCGGCGCAGGAGAGCAAAGACCACAGATGCGCCCAGGAGATGTCGCCGGCAGGTTTCCCACCGGCGCCCAGCTTTCTCCGCCATCGCGTGTTGAGATCAGGCGCGGAGTGGGCTCCAGAGTTCCGACCCACCCAGTGCCCGAATCGGAGAACGCCATGCACCGCAGGTAGTTCTCCGCAAAGTGCGCCTGCCGCACCCAACTCTCCCCGCCGTCGACGGTCTTCAGGATGTTGCCGTCGGCATTGACGGCCCACCCGACCGAGCCATCGGCGAACCAGATGTCGTCCGTGCGGCTGGCGGTAGCTAGTTTCGTCGGCCGCCATGTCAGAGGCATTTCAATCACTCCCTGCCCAAGCAGCGCCCGCGGGCGAGAAACTTTCGGGCGAGTTTGCCGGCTTCCGGTCAGGGCGACTGTGGGAAATGCCACCTTGATGCATTTTCAGCGCGCCACGTGAGGGTGGGTGCGCCTGTCCTTCACGATGAAAGTCGGCCCCAACACAAGAAGCGGCCCTAAGCCGCGCAATTGCCCACGTTGGCTGGGACGAGAATTGCATCGTCCCAGAGCCGCTTCAGAAGCCCAATCGCCGCCTGATCGCCGATGACGGCTGACCAGAGCTGGACAAGTTCGGCCGCGGTCATGTTGCGGGGCATGTGCGCAAGCAGCATGCCGATTGGCACATTGCCGATGAAGGCGATCGGCCTCGCCAGCCGAGGATGGCGCAAGGCTGTCTCCTCGTCGATCATCTGTCCACGGATTACCGGTTCCGGCGCAAGGCTTGCCGATGCGTCGAAAACGAGCGCGGTATCCAGAAGCAGAGGGCGATCCGCCTGGCGATGCCGTGCCTCCGCCTTGCCTTCAGCTCGGGCGAGCCAGAATGGCGTTGGCGTGACGGCTGCTTGGCGCGCGTAGTGCGCGGCCGAAGCGCGCCGATCCCAGTCGAGGGCCTCCCGCGTGCGGTCGAGATGAAACGCTTTGACCGCACCGAGTCTGCCTGACTGCCGCAGCATGGTGTTGACCGCGATAGCCCCCTGCTCGGCCGAAACGATCGCCTTGGTCATGCCCTGCGACGACAAGGGGTCGATCGTGAAGGCCGCATCTCCCACCGCAACGAAATGGTCGTCGACGCAAGGCTCAACGATGGTCGGCGATGCGTCGCAGACTGTGACCGGATCGGCGAGCGGTGCTCCGGCCAGATGGCCGAGCAGCGACGACCCGGCAACCAGCCGACGGAATCCGTCCTCTATCGTGGCCTCCCCCGCAAGCGCTGGATGGTCGGGTGCGGCGAAGGCGGTGACCTGATTGCCGCCGGTGAGCGGTGCCGCCCAGAACCAGGCATGGGCGGTCGCCTCGACGCAGCTCCTCGCCGCAGCCACGGGCAGGCTGAACTGGCCCGTCACGGCAAGCGTGACCGGAGCGAGGCGCTGGCGCCGGCCGCATCTCGGCCCGTGCCGCCCGCCGGCAAAGATCGCCAGCTTCGCCTCGATCCGCACCTGCCCTTCCGGGGGATCCGCCTCGACTAGCCAGCCCACCCCGTGCCGGCGGAGCCTGTGGACGGATGCACCGGCTATGACGACGACACCGCATTGGACGGCCTTGTGCAGCAGCGCCGTCCGCACAGCGGTGCGACGGACGATGATTGCTTCGGCGGCAGGGGTCTCGGCGGCCTCGCCCGCCCAGCGGACGCATGTCGTGGCCGATTGCGAAACGCGCGCATGGGCGATGCAGTCGGCGATCCCCAGCCGTTCGAGCACGACCAGCGAGCCCTTGGCAACGGACTCCACCACGCGCTGTTCGCGCGCCTCCCTCTGATTCAGCAGACAGACGTCGAGTCCGAACTCAGCCAGACGGCGGGCAGCCACCGTACCGCTGACGCCGCCGCCGATGACGATGCAGTCGAAGCGTTGCCGGACCGCCATCGACAGTCGGTCTCAGACCGGCCTGATCGGGGCGGCACCGAAAAAGTCGGGACGGCGTGCGCTAAGCCTGACATAGGCTGCCAGGCAATAGGCAAGCCAGCCGCGGATGAAATCGCAGGCCGGGCGTCCGCGATGGATCACTTCGTGATGGCAGCCGCCGCCGCACAGATAGCGGGCACCGCAGCCCGAGCAGGGCTCCTGGCGATGCACATGGCGATCCGACAGCCATTCACGCCGGCGGGTCTCGTCCGGCCCAAGAGCGACTGTGCCCATTGCGCCAGAACTGTCGTCGACGAAGCGATGGCAGGCGAAGTAGGCGCCTTCGGCCGATACGCCGAGATAGCCGCCGCCGGCCCCGCACCCATAGGGCCGATGCGTGCCGCGATGGATTTCCCGCATGGCGTTGACCATGTTGAGGAAGGGGTAACGACATCCTTCGATCACCGCTTCCTCGAACGCGCCGCCGCAGGCAATCATCTGCTCAAGCATGGTCTCGAGCGCTGGTGTATCCATCTCGCCGCGCCGCGTCGGCGAACTCAGCATCGGCGAGAAACCCACGCTGAAGAAGCCGCGATTGATGAAATCCTCCAGCGTGCGCGGCAGGTCGAGATTCCCCGGCGTGACGGTTACCCTGGCGGACACCTGCATGCGGCGCTGCCTCTCCAGCAGCGGCGTGACACGACGGATAATCTCGTCGAAGGAGCCGCGGCCGCCCTTGTAGGAACGCTGCGCGTCGTGGACCTGGCCGACGCCGTCGAGGCTGATCGTCACCGCGAAGCCATGCCGCTCAAAGAATTCGCCGTCGTCCGGGCGAATCAGCGTGCCGTTGGTGGTGATCGAGAAGTTGACCTGGACGCCCTTTTCGTCCGCCGTCCGCTCGGCATGCTCGGCCGCCGCGCGCAACACGTCCCGGTTGACCAGCGGCTCGCCGCCGAGGAAAGCGATGTTGACCCGTTCGCCGGGCGTCACACCGCCGATGAGCGCGTCGATCGAGGCCTTCGCGATATCGAGGGGCATGTTCTTCGGCCGGCCACCGAATTCGCCTTCCTGGGCGTAGCAGTAGGTGCAGCCCAGATTGCATTTCTGCGCGACGGCAAGCGATATCGCATGCACCGGAAACGGATCAATCGCGGTGTCGTCGATAAACCGCTCCGCGTCGAGCTGATGCTGAGCGAGCCAGTCCGACAGGGCGTCGTCGTCGTTCGCGCGGCCGAGGAAGGAGCCCAGCAAGGCGTCGTCAATTCCGTACAGGCGCGAGCCGTTGGCAAGGAACAGGTGCGGCTGGCCGTCGGCATGAAAGGTGAGACCGGCTTTCGACCAGCGCGGCGCCGCTGGGGCAGGGGCTTTCGTGTCGGCTTCGGTCCGCATCTCAGGAAGCCGATCCATCAGGCGAATCCTTGCTCCTGAAAACGAACTGGAACTTATTCTCCCAGCCCTGCATCACGTCCTCATGCGCTAGCAGGTTCGTATCCACCAGCGTATAGAGTGGCTTGCCGTCGGCGTTCACGCGGGCGACATTCAACCAGTTGTGGCCGGTGGTGTTCGCCGTATCGGCATCGGTGATGTTTACATAGTCGGGCCGGTTGGCGGCCCAGTAGTAGCAGGCGCAGCCGATATAGTCGGTCTGCCATGGCGAACAGAGGCTCTCAGTGATCTCGCCCGGCAGGCTGGTGTCGCGCTTGATGAGGAGCGTATCCGGCTCAAGCAGCCGGTTCACCTTCAGGCGGAACGGCCCGACGCGACGCCCGTCGCCCGCCGGTTGGAAAAAGCATTCGACGGTCTGTGCGGTGCCGCCCTTCTGGGCATGGATGTCGGCCAGCATATTGCTCCATTCGAACAGGATGAATGGGCTACCGCCGTTCGGATCCTGCAGCGGGCCCTGCACCTGCGTGAAGGTCTGCCTGCCGTCAATGGAAAGGAACAGGCCGCCAGCCACCGCGCTCAGCGGGGTGGCATCCGGCCCCTGCGAGACGATGTCGCCGCCACTTGCGGTGACCGCCGCCTCATCGACCGAGATCACCTGAGCGTTGTGCTCGAGCACCTCGATCCCGATGAAGAAGCGTTTCCAAACGTTCTGGAAGTTGAATTCCAGACCTGGAAAGAAATTGCCGACGGCGTCCTCGGGGTGTGAAGCAGGAGGATTGCCCCGGCCGTGGAACTGCATCTCCGCGGTCACGTTCTTGGCCTTGATCGTAGGCATCCGCATTTCCCCCTGTCAGGTTTCGTTCTCGCCGCGGACACGGCTCATGATCGGGCGCGTGGCGTTGGCAAAGTCCAGCGGCTCTGGCAGGGCCACAGCCGCTGGCGCTGCCGCTGGCGGCGCTGCGTTGGGGTCGGCATGAGCGAGCTTGGCTATCATGCGCCGGGTAAGCACCAGCTCGACGCCCTCATTGCCGCGCATCATCGCCGGCATCTTGCGGCGGCCGGCATCCGTGAGGTCTGCGGCCTCTTCGGGCAGCCGCACGACAGCCATACCATTCGGGAACGCGCCGGCGAGGTCCGGACTGCGCAGAGCGCGGTCGACGACCCTCTTGTGCGTGCGCAGGGCGAAGTTGTAGCTGGCCTGCTGCGGTGGCCTGAAGATCGGTTCGAAGCGCCGATTGTAGGAGCCCGCCTCCTGGCCCGGCATGTTGTTGAAGAACGCCGCAACGTCCGCGACCGGATTGTCGCCATTGTGTACCGCCGTGTTGATCTGCCGCATCGTGTCGAGACCGCGGCGCAGGATGTCGCGCACGTCGGCGAGCAGCGTCGCCTGCCCGGCCGCGTCCGCCGGAGCGGCGACGGCGGGTCCCAGCGCCATCTGCTCGATCTCGTCGGCAATGGAGCGCACCGGCAGTGTGTCGGGCGCGAAATCCGGAACGGCCGACGCGAAGCGGGCATAGGCGCTGAAAGTCTGGCCGCCGAGCGTCAGCGTCACCTCGGCGATGCCGTCGCAGGAATCGTCGAGATAGCCGTGGCTGAGCTTCGAGCTTTGGCCGACGCCGATCGTCTCCCCCTGGAAGATGTCGCCTGGCGCGGTCACCGCCGGTGTGCCCGGCTCGTTCAGGAAGTAGCGGTCCCACCGGCCCGACCGTCGCGGCTCGGGATCCACGGAGGTGGCACCGAAATAGACGTCGTCGCTGGTCAAAGGATCGCCGGCACGCGGCCCAAAGACCAATCCCTTGCCAGGCGTAAAGCGCAGCCGGATCTCGGGGAATGCGGCCGTCGGCTTGATGAAGCGAACATCGCCCACGGCGATGGTCTTGCCAGGCTTGAAGTTGGGGGACCGGCCGACAAGCGTATGCCGCGCGTGGTCTGAGAAGTTCCCGCTGTCCGCCGTGACCTTGTCGCCCTCGACACCGGTACGACGGAACACCTTCAGGTTGGCCGCTCTGACACGCCATGAGATCGATGCCAGCGAGCCGCCGAGGTCGGCGAGGTCCTGCAGGGTCAACGGCGTCAACTCATCGCTCCCGTCGAACTGCGCCCAGACCTCGAGGAAGGGCGAAACAGGCTTGATGCGCCCCTCGCTGTCGCGGAAGACCACGCTTGCAGGCGTGGTCGCCGCGCTGATCTCGCCAGTTGCCTCGTCGACCGAAAGCGTATCGGCCGGCACGATGACGCGATAGTCCGACGTCTCCGCGCCCGCCGCGTCGCGCGGCAGCTCAAGGGCATAATTGTCCATTGGCGAGGGCGACGATCCAAACCGTGCGATCACCATGGGTGGGAGGATGCGTAGCTGCCGCAAAACCTTGGCCATGGATGGTTCTCCATTCATGCGGCCAGCCTGCACGCCGCCCTGTCAGGTTAGCCCCAGGGCCACAGGGCGAATGTGAAAATTGCCACCTCGTCCGCTTCCGCATGGCCTACCCGGCCTTGAAGACGATGCGGCTCTGCGCGACGTTGTCGACGACGATGCGAATCAGATACGGCCCCGGCGATACCGGTCGGCCGTCGCCGTCGTTCATATCCCAGTGGAGGCTGGCGGGGTTGCCAAACGGCGCCTCCATTGGGTCGACTTTCCACACGAGACGACCGTGTACCGCCCACGCCCTCACAGTCACGCGGGAGCGGGCGGGGAGATGGAGCCGCGCGGCGAACGCGGCAGATGTCTCGGTGTCCCGCGAGGCACGCGCTGCCCTGCGTGCCGCCAGCCGTTTGGTGGATAGCGTACTAGCAGGGTCGTTCAGGCTGTAGATCGTATCGCCCGCCGCGAAGACGATACCGTTCGGGTGGGTCACGAAGCGGCTGATGCGCAGGCCCGCGTGGTCCGCCCTTGCCCAGTTCATGCCGCCGTCTGTGGTCGACAGGCAGTGGCCGCTGGTAAAGGTGCTGTCTCCCCAGCCACCGACCCAGCCGACATTCCTGTCGACGAAGCAGACGCCGTCGAGATTGGTCTGCCCTTTGACCGGCAGCAGACGCCATGTCCGCCCGCCGTCGTCGGAAACCAGGATGCCATCGTGCCTGCCACCGAGCGAGACCGCAATGCGTCCGTCCGCCGAGACACTGAGCTTACGCGCCGCGCCCTTGGCGGGCAGGCTCAGGTCCACGGCATCGTGCCAGCTCGTGCACGAATCCCGTGTCTCAAGGACGACCGGTTCTAAGCTTCCTTGAGCGCAGCCCGGAACCAGTCGGCCGCCGACAACCCAGCCATGGCTTGCGTCGAGGAAGCGGACGTCCGAAATCACGGAAGCGCGACGGGTGAGGTCGACGGTCGCCCAGCTCTCACCTCCGTCCCGCGTCCAGACGATCGCCGCCTTGTCTGTGGGATATGCGCCCCCGGCGAGCACGACCGTGCTTTCGTCGACGACGCTCAGGCAGGTGATACGCTGCGGTTCCGGCGGCAAATTATTGACCGAGCGCCAGGTCGCTCCGCCGTCGTGCGTGCAAAACAGTCTTTGCTCCGGCGTAAGCGTGCCGACCCATCCGACCACGGTTCCGGCAAAGCCGACGCAGGAAAGATAGGCTGTCGGCAACAGCGCCTGCTCAAACCAGTTCAGGCCGCCATCGACCGTCGCGACGATCTGGCCGCTGGCGTTGATGGCCCACCCGTGTCGCTGACTGGCGAAGCAGATGTCCGGGGTCCATGCGCTTTCGACGGGCGCGGCCTTCTGGAGCCAGCTGTCTACGGGGTCGTCGAGCAAAGTACGCCTTTCGAACGGCAGGTCCAATCTTGAGGGACTATGTGCCGCATCGGCGTTCCACGAGGTGGCGATTGTCACATTGGTCCTCCCTGCGCACAGGCGGGCCGCGGAGTCACTGACCGGAGGGTGGCAATTTTCACATTGCCGTCGGAGCAGGGCTCCTAACATTCGAGCGAAGTCTCGCTGCTGCACGGCTAGGACGGTGGCATCGACCCCGCCGACAAAGCCGAACTGAAGATGGGCTGATCCACTCGCCGGTCGCAAGATTGAGAGCAACACCATGGTTCGAAAAACCAGCAAATCGGCTACGACAGGGTCACCGGGTCCACGGCCGCCCAAACAGCCGCCATCTGCTGTGCTGGACGACAATCCGGCCGGTGCGCCGTTCATCCCGCAAGGCTCGGGCGCCATCGGCGGTACCGCCGAGGCTGCGGCGCCACCGCCCGAAAGCCTTCTGGTGGAGGTGGAACTGACGACCAACGCGTCGTCGATCGGTGCCGTGCTCGCCGCGGACGCCTCTGCCTTCGCGTCCGGCAGCACCGCTGGCGCGCGGGCCGATACCGCGCTCGCCGAGGTGTTGCGTCAGTTCCAGGTGATCGACGCACACCAGGTATTCACCCCCGAGCAGAACCACGCCGACGAGGCGCGACTGGCGTCCGTCAGGCAGGCTGCTGTGCTGGGCGAGGCGTCGCAGGAGCGGGTAAGCGCGCTGGAGCGGCTGTCCCCGTTGTCGAATTTCGTGCGCCTGCGGTTTCCGGCTGACACATCGGCAGCTGCGGTGACGGCAGCGCTTAGCCGCGTTCCGGATGTCGCGCGTGCTGTCGTTGTGCCGAAGGCAATGCCGCCCATGCTGGCGTTTAACGCCCCTGCGCCAGCGGACCCGCTCATAGGCAGCGGCTTGCTCATCGTTGATGGTGCGACCGGTCTGGAATCGCAGTGGTACCTGCATCGTACACGCGTTCCGCAGGCCTGGCGGTACACGCGCGGCGCAGGCGTGGTTGTTGCGGATATCGACTGGGGTTTCCGCACATCACACCAGGATTTCGGGAGCGGATTCGAACAGACCTACAATGCCGTAGACGGCAGCGCCAACGTCACCCACGGTGCCAGCGCAGGCCACGGCACGGCGGTGATGGGCATAGCAGCCGCGCGCGCCAATGGCGTCGGCATGGCCGGCTATGCGCCGGAGGCGAGCCTTTGGGGCATCCAGGGCGACAGCGGGACAGGCATACCTATATTCCAGGAACCGTGGGCCGAGGCGATCGACTTTGTGCGGCGCCAGCCGGATGCCCGCCGCAAGGTCATTATCCTCGAGGTCCAGACCGGGCAGGGCGGTAACTACGAACAAGTGCCAAGCGTCGCCCGCGCGATCCGGGCGGCGATTGCCGACGGTTGTGTTGTCTGCGTGGCTGCGGGAAACGGCAACCGTGCCGCCGACCGCACCGATGCCGGCGATCCGTTCGATCCCACCGGCTCGATCCTGGTCGGCGCCACCGCCTACGATCCGGTGCTGAACAAACGTGCATGGTTCAGCAATTTCGGCAGTCGCGTCTCGATGTCGGCGCCAGGCGATTCCAGCCATGATCTGACCTGCGCGAACGAGAGCGATAGTGCCTATCGCAATGGCTTCGGCGGTACCTCCGGCGCTACGCCGAAGGTGGCCGGCACCGTGGCCTTGATGCTGTCGGTCAACCCCGCTCTCACGCATGACGATGCGCGCGACATCCTTGTCGGAACCGGCGCTTCGCTCGTCGAGGACCCCGGCAAACCGATCGGGATGTTTCTCAACGCGGAGGCGGCGGTGGCCGAGGCATTGCGGCGCCGCAGCGAGTCGACGCCCGCTACGGCATTGCTGACGCCGCAGGGTGAACCGGCGCCGGAGCCACCGCCGACCACGAGGCTGGAAGGGGTACGCCGGCGTGTCGGTCAGATGTCGCTGCCGCGCGACACCGGCGGGCCGCTTTCCTGGAACGAGACGGACGAAGCCGTGGCAAATGCGCCGGCGGCCATGCCGGAGCTGGGTCAGCCGCCCGCCGGTGATAAGACACTCAGGCTCTTCCGCGAAAGTGTCGAAGGCACGCTCACCCAGGACGACCGCATCCTGATCGTAAGCCAGGCAATCCAGATGCTGGATAATTTCTATGTCCATCGGACATTGAAGGAGGCGGTGCACGCGGTGCGGCCAATTCAACGGCTGCGGGTGCTGCAGCGCCGTCTGCAGACGGAGGGCAATATCCCCTCTGCCGAGCGCGACGAACTCGCCTTCCATAATACGCTCACGCAGATATTCAATTCGGTGCGCGATCTGCACACCAGCTATCAGCTGCCGCGACCCTACCGCGACTTCATCGCCTACTTGCCTTTCGAGGTCGCCTGGTTCCGGGAGAATGACCGCGACCGGTATCTCGTCACCCGTGTGGTGCCGGGCTACGGTTTCGAATCCTCCGACTTCGCGCCCGGCGCCGAGCTGCTGTACTGGAACGGCATGGCGATCGGCCGTGCGGTGCGCGCGAATGCCGACCAGACGGCCGGTGGCAACGAGGCTGCGCGCCATACGCGGGGCGTCAGCGCGCTGACTATTCGCCCGATGAACACCGCGCTTCCTCCTGACGCGGATTTCGTCGACCTGGAGTTCGTGCCGCGCGACGCCGATCCGAAGGACAGCAGCGCGCGACGCAAGATGCGGCAGGACTGGTTCGTACGCTTCGCACCGTCGACCTCGGCGCCGGCCGAACTCACGTCGTCGGCGCCCGTTGCCCCAGCCATGGTACCCGCGAACATGGCGGTCGCAGCTGCGGCGCGGTCATCGCTCGACTTGGGCCGCCACAGCACGCAGCGGTCGCTCGACATGCTCTACGGCTTGCCGGGCGCCGGGGCGCCCTTGGCGGCCGATTCGCCGCCTCAGGTTGCTGCGGCCGCAGCGCAACCCGTGCGCATAGAAGCGTTCTCGGCGGTTCTCGGGCTCGACACAGCGGCCGATTCGGTGCGTGAGGCTCGCCAGCTCATCTTCGATTCTGCCTCGCTCAAGAATCTCCAGGCGGCCGCCATCGGTGACGAGGCCGACGGCATCCGAGGGAGCAGTTCTGCTGGCTCGGTAGAGGACACACTCGACAGCGAGGAGATCAAGGTCAAGGTGACGTGGGCGACGGCGTTTCGGGCGAGGACGCTCGGCATTGACGGCAAACGGTTCGGGCACATCCATGTCCGCACCTTCAATTCCTCGGATGCGGATGGGTTCGTCGAGGAATTCGTTCGGCTGCTCCGGCAGATTCCGGACAACGGCTTGATCATGGACGTCCGTGGCAATGGTGGCGGCAATATCTGGGCGGCGGAGCGGCTCTTGCAGACGCTGACCGCGCGGTCGATCGAACCCGAGCGGATGCAATTCGTTTCTTCTGCGGGGACGCTCGATCTCGCCCGCAATAATCCGGCTACGTCGTCGATACCTCTGAACTTGTGGCGACCGTCCCTGGAGGAGGCGGTGGAAACCGGGGCCACCTATTCGCGCGCCTTCCCTCTGACGTCGCTGGACAGCTGCAACGCCATCGGCCAGCAATACTATGGTCCGGTCGTGCTGGTCGTCGACGGCAACTGCTATTCGGCCACCGACATGTTCGCGGCAGGCTTTCAGGACCATCAGGTCGGCAAGGTACTCGGCGTCGCCAATGCGACCGGAGCGGGGGGCGCCAACGTTTGGCCGCACTCGCTGCTCACCCAGGCGCTGCCGGCCGGCTGGGGTCTCAAGCCGCTGCCCAACCAGGCCGGGATGCGGGTGGCGATCCGGCAATGCCTGCGTGTCGGTCCGCGCGCCGGGGCCCTGCTTGAGGACTTCGGCGTCGTGCCCGACAAGGTCCAGTTCCCGTCCCGTGCGGATCTGATGCTCGGCGACATCGAGCTGTTCAAGCGTGCGGCGGAGCTGCTCGCGGAGAGCGGACCGCGCAGCATCCGGATCGAAATCGGTGCTCCGCAGGCCGGCAACACCGGCAGGCGCGCGCTGACAGTGACGACGCGCGGCTTGAAGCGGTTGGATTTCTTCATCAACGACCGTCCGGAAGGCTCCGTCACCCTGACGCCCGACGCCGCCGGCAACGCCACGCTCTCGCCGGCGATCGATATCAATGCCCGCTTCAGGTTGGTCGGCTACGCCGAGGTGAGCGATCGCGATCCAGCGGCCCTGTGCCAAGGCCAGGTCCCGTGACGGCGCCGGCAGCCATGATGGCCCTGCCGCCGCCCGGGCGCGCATCTGTCTTGCGACGGGGGCTACAGTGAGCATCACCCGCGAGCAGCAGCGCTTTCCGACCCGCAACTATCCCTATCAGGCAACGACGCTCGGCGCGGCGCCAGCCGACGCGGCTTTGCAACAGGCCGTCGACAAAAATGTCCTCTATCGGCGGATCGCTGGGCTGGACGTCATTCCGAGCCCGATGACCGCCGAGGAATTGCTGGGGCTTGACGACCCGCTCGGCCGCCTGCTGCGCTCGGGCAAGCCTTTTCCGCTCACGCTGCGTGCGCTTCTTGCGGCGATCGACGCGCTGGCCGGTACCTCGGACGACTTGCCGCAGCAGCTCGTCTTCCTGGTCGCCGACGGCGGGCACATCCCGTGGACACCCGAGACCGACCGGCTAAGACGCGGCTTCCGATTCGCGATCGCCCGGGGAGCGAATGATTTTCCGCTCCTGATTTCGGCCAGCACATTGATCGAGTCCGACGTCAACCAAGCCTTTCTGCAGATCATCGGCTGGGACACGACCCACAGCGTGTTCAATTTCTACGAGAGGCGAGAGGGAACTTTCTTCTGGGCCGGCATGTCGGAACACGCCTTGCGGGACGAAACACGCGGACAGCAGGGTCCATTCGACAGCCATGTCAACGGCGCCCCTGTGATGAAGGAACTGCGCCCGCCCTGGGTGCATTGGCATTCGACCCAGGCCGGCATCAACGCAGACGCGTTGGCGCCGAACGACAGCTTGCGCGCCGAGCCGCTGTTTCAAGCACGCGTGTCGGCCGAGCGCTTGGAACGCGAGGTCGTGCGCCCCGGAATAGCGCGCTGGAACCAGAGGCGTGTAACCAGGGCGGTGGCGCCCGACGGCGCCTGGCAACATGTCGACTGGTTCATGCGGCAGGTGGTGACCGAGACGACGGTCAATCTGGTCACGGCTGATCTTGCCAGCCATATTCTCACTGACGAAACGCCGCTCGAATTGCCGCTGTCATTCTTCCTCAACCGCGACGTGCTGTTCGATACGCTGTCTCTTATCCCCGCGAACCCGGACATCGCCAGGATCGTCATCCCCGGAAAACTCTACCGCGACTGCCTGCGGCGCTACGATGTCCATCGCTTCGACGGCGAAATGCGTGTCGAAGGTGACACGCATTTCGCCTTCCTCGTCCCCGAGGCCGCCTTCGAAGACACCAACCTGATCGACCAGATGGTGCTGAAAGGCCTCGCCAGTGCACGCCTGATCGCCGCCATCTCGATGACGGACTTCTCCAATCCGGTATTTTCCGGCCGCCGCGCCGCGCTACTGAAGCATACACCGGCCAGCGTGCATAGCCCCGACCCCGCGGTGGAACTGGAGACGCGATTCGTCGCGGCGGTCGAGGGCGCCGTGGCGGCAGCCGGAGAGGCGGCGTCGGCCGACAGCCCGGAGCGCGAATTCCTGTCAAACTGGGAGACAGCCGGCTTCACAAACGCCTTTGCGGCGAGGATCGGCGATTATCTTGCCGCACTGCAGTCGGGTGTGGATGATCCTCAGGTCGTGGACGGCTGGTTCCGCCTTGCCGAATACCGGCGGCGACGCTTTCGCGGCCGTCCCCTCGCGGAGTTCCGCTTGACCACGCCGCGCACGAACATACCGGAAGATGCACCCGCCATGCGCATGACCGTCGCCGGTCGAGCCGAGGCTATTCCATCCCTCCAAGCACCACCACCTTACGTCTGAACATCGCAACTGATTTGCTGGGAGACAAAAACGCCATGCCTCGATTCGATCCGCCCGGACACCTCGACGACCTCGACGACGCACAGAAAGAAAACTGGAGCGCCAAAGTCTCCGCTTGGTTCGATTCGGCTCGCGCCGGAGATCCCGGTGAGAATGACGGGCCGCGCGCACAGTTCTTCAATCCACTCGTGAATCCGCCGGCGGAAGATGCGAAGGTGGCGACCATCGCCTGGAACGCCTTTCCGCGCCAGGTGCGCAGTTCCTCGTTGAGCGAGGTCCAGCGCTGGCGGCGGGCCGACGCCAGCCGTGACGTTCAGGACGAATATTGCGAGTGGAGCGTCAGCCGTGATCCGGCAACGGGCAAGATCGTCCGCGTCACCTTCACCTGCGAGCCGCCCGAATACTGGAGTGAGCTGGCGTTGGTGAATCCCGAAAAGGTGCTGGCTCTCTACCGCCAATTCGTCTCGCCGCAGGTCCAGCATGAGGACCTGTTCGTTGCCGGCCAATATACCCCGAAGAACCGCTACAACAGCACCACCACGAACGGTGCGATGCACCTGATCCAGCAGGCAAACACGCTCACCGCAGAGATCTGGCTCGCTGCCGCGGCGACCATCCGGCGGCTGAGGGACGCGCAGGAAATCACCGACGCGCAGGCATTGATCCGCTGTTCGCTCTACGGCTCCGAGGGGCGCAACAGCGATCCCTTCATAGGCGAGCAGGTCAATGCGCTGGCAAGGCAACGTGCCGACATCACCCTCAACAACCCGGTCGGCCTATACTTCCACGAATTCAATCCGGTGGGGTGGACGACGCCGGACAATGAGGACCCGCGCACCTTCTGGAGCTACGTCCGCGGCAGTGACGGACACTTCGTCCGCGCCGTCTTCGAGGTGCCGGCCGGACGCGGCTACACCGTCGGCGACATCATGATAGCGAGCCGGCGCATCGACTTCGGCGGGCAGGTCGCGGACTTCGTGACGATGAAGCTGGAGGGCCTGGCAACTCGTCTCGGCCAGAGCACGGTCGCCCCTTTCGCCGGATGCCGCATCGTGCTGCCCGGTGCTGTCGCTTCGGCCGTACCCTTGGCGCCGGAAGCGATTCCCGCCTCTGCTCTCGGCACCCGCACGCTGGCGGCGCTGTCGGATCCGGGCGCCGCGCGCTCGCCCAATCTCGCGCTGGCCGCCAATGCGCGGATGGAGACCTTGCTCCGGAGACTGCCGGCGGTGCTTCGCGGCGAACGGGAGGAAGACGACAGCGAAGCCGCACCGGCTGCCCTGATCCCTTACCCGAAGCTACCGCCGGAGCATTTCGCCACCCGGTCGGTCTCCGGCCGCATCATGGCGTTCGCCTCTCCCGATTCGACCTACGCGGTCACCAGGAAGCTGATCGAAAGCGCCCGGCACTCCATCGTCATTGGCATATACGACTTCAGCGCCTCCTACATGAAGGAGCATCTCAAGAAGGCGATGCGGCGAGGCGTGTCGGTCTCCTTAATGCTGGATACCAACGCGGACGACGATCCCAACCTGTTCGCGGAGCTCAGCATGCTCGGCGCCAATTGCGTGAAGGCGCCATCGCAAAGCGCCGGCAATCCGAACCGTTACTTCGGCAACGCCCACGAAAAGATCATCGTCGTCGACGGCGAGATCGCCATGATCCAGAGTGGCAACTGGTCGGAAAACAGCATCCCGTTTAACGAGGGCGACGGCGTCGTCGTCGGCAGCTTCGAGCCGGGCAACCGCGACATGGGCGTTGCGGTGCAGTCGACCGAACTCGCCAGGCTGTTCTCGGACCTCGTTGCGCGCGACATGCGCCTAGCGCTAGGTGAGCCGCCGGACCTGCCGCCCGCGGTCGTGGCGGAGGCCGACGGCGCCGCGGCGAGCGAGATGTTCTTCGAAGCCGCCCCGAGCGAGATGCCGGAACGGCTGTTTTCCAGCCTGACGATCACGCCCTCCGCACCGATCGCGATCACGCCGCTGGTGACGCCTGAAAATTTCCACGGCGCCATCCGCGAGCTCCTGCGCTCGGCACTCCGCAGTATCCGCATCGAGCAGCAATATATCCGCGGCGGCCAACCGGCCGTCGAGGAATTGCTCAGCGCGATCGGGGAGGCTCGTGCGGAAAATCCGGGCCTGGTTGTGAAGATCATCGTCTCGCCAAAGTACCTGTTTGGCGACAAGAAACAGAAGTTCGAAAAGGCCATGCGGGACTTCGGCTTCGAGTTCGATGAAAACTACCGGTATCTGTCGCTGCGGCACTTCGTGCATTGTCACAACAAGCTGGTCGTCGTCGACGACGAGAAGGTGCTGGTCGGATCGCAGAACTGGTCGACGACGGGTCTGATGTCCAACCGCGAGACGAGCCTGCTGATCGAACATGCCGGACTTGCCGCCTACTTCGCCGAAATCTTCGACTCGGACTGGCAGTCGAGCGAGCCCGCTGAAACGCCCGACGAAATCATCGCGCGATCACTGGAGGGTTTGCGGAACGCCGGCGATTTCGCAGCCGGAGGTGTCGTGGTGTCTTCAACCGGTGACTACCGCGACACGTGACCGGAAGCGAAGACTGTCGCCGCCCCAGGGTGATGAAACCTATGACTGAAGCGGCCGTGCTTTCGAAGCAATCTGACAATTAGAATGGAGATTCCCATGAGCGTGAAAGATCTGGCTTTTGCAAAGCTCTCAGCGATCAAGCCTTTGGAGGGGGTCTTCCCAACGGCGAGCGGACAGGCTGTTGGGGTACGAGAACAGTGGCGTGGTGTGGCCAGAAGCATGCGGGCACGCGACATGACGGTAGCCGAAGTCGACTCTCGCGCCGCGCTGGATTCCGAACTGTCTGCAGGCGATGTGGTCGAATCCGCCATGCCAACGCTTTCCGGATCGATCGAAACGGATGAACAGCTGGCAGGCTTCGCTGAGGCCGGCATCGGTTTCTTCCACGGGTCCGACAGCTACTCGCAAATGCCGCTGGCCCAGCGGCGGGACGTTGGAGGCAATGGGTCGGTATCCCGAGTGATGCTGGAAGGATCCAGAATTCTGCTTGAGCCGGAGCGGCTAATTCTGCGCTTTGAAGCAGGTGTTAAGGCCGCTGAGCGAAAGCGAATCTTCAAGAGACACGGATTGGTACTCGTCGGTTCGGATGGATTGCCGCCCGACACCTATCGCTTGGCCAACACCAGGGGCTTTGCCACCGCGGTAGCCGCAGAACTGATGCAGGAAGGCGTCGTCGTTTTCGCCGAGCCTGATTTCATCGAGCACATCGGAACACGCTATGTGCCCGGGGATCCCAGCTATCCCCAGCAATGGCATCATCCCCGCATCGGTTGCCAGAACGCGTGGGACGTAACAAAAGGAGAAGGCGTACGCATCGCCATAATCGACAACGGTTTTGACAAAGGTCATCCAGATCTGGCTTTCGGCAGTTTGTCCGGCTGGTACCGCCAAACCGCGGATTTCTCCGATGCGGACTTCATACGTGGTACGGCCAGCATGCCAGACCAAAATCACGGCACCGCCTGCGCGGGTATGATAGCGGCAAAAGAAGGCAACGGCATTGGAGGCTGTGGCGTCGCGTTCGGCAGCGAACTTAACATGATCGCATGTATGGGCGATCAGGTCGGAACGCAAAGTACGCTCGCACGCGCAATTGCTTACGCTGCCCAGCCTTCGCTGGAACCGGGAGGCGTGGCTGGCCAGGTTGGTGCTGACGTTATCTCGTGCTCGCTCGGACCCAACACGGCACTTTGGACGCTTCGACAAGTTTTATCGGACGCCATCGACTTCGCCGCAACGCAGGGCCGCCAGGGCAAAGGGGTCGCGATTTTCTGGGCATGCACCAACGGCAATTTCCCCGTCAGCTCGGATCAGGTCTGTTCGCATCCGAGGGTCTGTGCGGTTGGACGCTCGACATCGGCGGATACCGACAATGGCTCGGGCTTCGGCCCGGAGTTGGAGTTCTTGGCGCCGGGAGTCCAGGTCTTTATTCCGGCCAGCGGGGGCGGCTACGCAGCAACGACCGGGACGAGTTTCGCTGCACCTTGCGCAACAGGCGTCGCAGCGCTCGCCCTGTCGCAAAATCTTGCGCTCACAAGCACCCAGCTTCGAGATCTACTCCGATCGACATGTGACAAAATTGGGCCACTAAACTATGGTAATGGTAGAAATCCAAGGTTTGGATATGGGAGAGTGAATGCTGAGAAAGCTGTCGCAGCCGCGCCGGCAATCGTCTAGCATCATTCCGGCCCCCGTACAGGATGGTGATGTCAGACAAAGAGACTTCGGCTGAAAAGCTTGACGATCTTAAACGGGTCGAAGGCGTGTCTGCCGTCCCGCCTGGGCCGCCGGGAACAGTTGGAAGCGATCCAGGCCGAGCGCCGCAGGCGGTGTCGATGCTGCCACGTGACGATGTCGACAACTTCACCAGAGCTGGTTGGGCATTTGTCGAGTCGACATCGCGGGTGAACCAAACCGGCGCAAGGGCGGTTTTCAAGGACAGCGACGGTCACCTCAAGATCGATAGCGGCAATTTGAATGTGCGGTTCGCCGGAGAGGCGTCAGTTCCCGAAATTGAGAGTCTTCTGAAAGAGCACGGTCTCTTGATCAGGCGGCAACTGGGCTTTGCACCAAATCTCTACACTGTCGGTCCAAGTCAGGCCAATGCCGTCACGGATTCGGTCGAGACCGCCAAGTTGCTGACGACATCCCAGAAGGTTGAATACGCTGAACCGGTGCTAATCGAGGCACTTGGTGGGCGTAACCTAGCTCGATAACGCTTCTGCTATCGCGCGCGACAACGAAACCTCTCGGTACTGCTCTGACAGTAGTTTTCCGACGGAACGAAGCGACCTTGGGACAGCCGTCGAAGAAAAATTGATGGGCCTGCCCGCGTCCCATCGGCACCTGGCGGCCAAGCTCGAGGCCGCCGCCGGCGAATTGGGACCGCTTGCCGCCTTTGCTCGCTTTGATGTCGATGCGGCCGGTGAGTTCGCCGCCGCCGTCGAGCAGCAGCACGGGCGGGTTTCGATTTTGGGGCCATGACCTATCTTGCCTCTCACGCGGCTGGTCCACCATGACCATTGATTTTGCAACGAAAAATGCACTAGCTGGAGCGGTGACGGTACTTTTTCGAGTCGGCTGGGGGCGCCTCGAACGCCGCAAAGTGCAAAAATCGCCCGATTGGTCCCGATAGTTGGTGAAACCTCAAAATATTTTTTGCGGCGATTTTCCCTGTAAAATCAAAAGCGTAACTTTTTGACGGACCATGCGTCGGCTTTCGGTGCCGCAAGCAAGAAAAAACCCAGCTAGATCAATGGCCTAGCTGAGTTAGAAACAATCGAGTGGGGCTTGTTCTATAGGGAAACCTTATGACACTCATATCTATGCTGCGCGCGCTGCCAACAGCGAGTGGAGAGCCTCCGGCTTCAGATGGGTGTAGCGCCTCAACATTTTCCAGTCCTTGTGCCCAGTTACCAGCGCAACTTGTTCGATCGTGAATCCGGCCTCGAAAAGACGGCTCGTGCCTTCGTGACGCAAGTCATGAAAATGAAGGTCGTGGATGTCCAGTTCAGCGCACCCTAGACGGAAGGCGGTGCCGACTGACCTATGATTGAATGGGAATATTCGATCATCGTCATTGCTTCGCTTGGCCAGTCGCTCCTCGACAATGGCCCATGCGTCGTACCCAGTTGCCGCGAACAAGGGTATGCGTTGATTGTTCCCGTTTTTGTTTCGCGGGTCTTTCCGGTCACGGATGAGAAGCATCCGCGTGCGGGCGTCCATGTCGGACCACCGCGCCTTGCAGATTTCCTCCTGGCGCATCGCGGTTGCGACGGCGAAACGTATTATCTGACCAACCGGCGCTATTTGACGAGGATTTGCATCGAAGTGGGCGATGAGCCTGTCGAGTTCATCCTGGGTTGGCCTCCTGTCGCGCTGATTGCCCTTCCCAACGAGGCCAAGCCTCTTTAGGGCAATACGCGCGAGATCAACCGGTTCGACCTTGACGGGCAGGCCGTGCACCGCAGCGGCATGAGCCAGAATGAGTTTTACAAAGCCGATGTCGATGCCGAGCGTCATTGGTCCGGCACCTTGGGCGGCCCGGTCGCGCCCAAAACGAATGAGCCGTTCGCGATCGAGAGCCGCGAGGTTGCACTTCCCCAGATGTCTTTGGAGCAAATCGAGAGCCGCGGCCTTGGAGCGGCGAGGGGACTTGCCTACATCGCACATGTCGTCGATATGAAGGTCGATGAGTTCACCGAAAGTTTTCAGGCGGGCTATACGGGACTTGGTCGGCGTCTCACCACGATCGACTTGGCGCTCGGCTTCGGTTGCCCAGCGCCGTGCGTCGTCTCGGCGCAGGAAGGTCTCGCTGACGTAGCGACCCTTGCGACGGACTTGGACACGCCAGGAACCGGACGAGAGTTTTGTGTAGGTGGCCATTTTTTCGTGTGCGCTCTGTGTGCACTGAGAGATCGAAACGTGGCGAAAAGGGTCGTATTCTGGCGTAAATTCGTGTGCACTCGGCAGGTTCTAACGATTTGATGTTAAAGAAAAAATGGCGGAAAATCAAGAGCATAGACTGGCTATTGCACCCATGATGGATTGGACGGACCGGCATTGCCGGTTCTTCCATCGCCAGCTGACGAGCCGTGCGTTGCTCTATACCGAGATGGTGGTGGCTGACGCGGTCATCCACGGGGCGCGCGAGAGGCTGCTCGGCTTCGATGACGCGGAACATCCGGTCGCGCTGCAGCTTGGCGGCTCGGATCCGGTAAAGCTTGCCGAGGCGGCGCGCATTGGCGAAGCGTTCGGCTATGACGAGATCAACCTCAATGTCGGCTGCCCGTCCGACCGCGTCCAGTCGGGCACTTTCGGCGCCTGCCTGATGAAGGTGCCCGATCTCGTCGCCGAGTGCGTCGCGGTGATGAAAGCGGCGGTGACCATTCCCGTCACCGTCAAATGCCGCATCGGCGTCGACGAACAGGATCCGGAGCCCGCGCTCGATGCGCTGGCGGACGGGGTTTTCAAGGCCGGCGCTGACGCCTTGTGGGTGCATGCGCGCAAGGCGTGGCTGGAAGGGCTAAGCCCCAAGGAAAACCGTGACATCCCGCCGCTCGACTATGACAGGGTCTACCGGCTGAAGGCCAAAAAGCCGAACGAATTCATTGGTATCAATGGCGGCATTCAGTCGCTTGAGGAGGCGCGCGCGCATGTCGATCATGTCGACGGCGCCATGCTTGGCCGTGCCGCCTACCACACACCGGGCATTCTGGCTGGCGTGGATGCCGCCTTCTACGGCGCGAAGCCCGAGGCGTTCGATTTCGCCGCGCTGATCGATGTGATGGCAGATTATGCGGCGCGCCATATCGAGCAGGGCGGGCGGCTCGGCCATGTCACCCGCCATATGGTCGGACTGTTCCATGGGCTGCCCGGCGCACGTCGCTATCGCCAGATCCTGTCGACCGACGCAAACCGGCCCGGTGCCGGGCCCGACGTGCTGAAGACGGCTTTCGCAGCTGTCGAATTCGGTGGAAGGGCGGCCGAAGCGGCCTGATCTAGACTCTTGTTTTGACGCAATTCCCAAGGGAAACCGCTACGCGCTTTCCCGGGAAAACCGCTCACACTTTTCCTGGAATTGCTCAGTCCCTAAGGATCATGCGGTCACCGCGCACGTCGAAGCCCGACAGCGAGCCGATGAAGTTCATGCCGAGCAGGCTTTGGCTTAGCATGCCGGGGGCTGCGACCATCACCGACATGTCCTTGCGCACGATGCCGCCGATCGCCACCGCGTCGGTTTTGACCGCCGCGGCGCGCGCCATGCCGTTGGCGGTCGAAACCGGTATTGTGTAGTTGAGCGCGGCCGGGTTGAAGCCGGCGGCCTGCGCATCTTCCGACGTCAGAACCGTGCTGGTCGCGCCGGTATCGACTACGGCGCGCACCGGGTTGCCGTTGACTAGGATGCGCGCTTCGAAATGGCCATTGTCGGCCTTGTCGAGCGTCACCGTGGCGTGACCGTCTTCGACGCCAAGCGCCAGCGGGCTGCCGGGAACGAGGCCTGCGGTCACCCGGCTGGCGACGTCCTGCAGTTCGTAGCGATACTGGTAGCCGGCGATCAGCGCCAGCACGATTGCGGCCCAGGCGCCGAGGTTGCGGGCCATGGCGCCCAACGGGCGGCCCGAGCGCAGCAGGCCGGCGCCGATGAGAGCGCCGAAGGCGCCAAGCCAGATCAGCCGGCCAAAATCGTAATTCTCGACACCCAGCGTGCGGCCGGCGGAATCGTTGAGCATGAGCAGGACTGCTCCCACGCCGATCACCGCCATCAAAATCCAAAACAGCCGACTGCTCATACGTGCCTCGCTAGAGCAAATTCCAGGAAAAGTGCGAAACGTTCTTCGTCCGGAATTGCGTTAAAACAATGAGTTAGAGCGATCCGCCGTTTCCGTGAAAGGGTGAACCCTAAAGTGCGTCGCGTTCGCGCGCCATCCGGGTGCGGCGTGTTTCCCGCCGCGGCCGGCGCTCGACCGTTTCCAGCCGGGCCGGCAATTCGGCCATCACATTGCGGCGCGTCTCCGGCGTCATCCCCATCCAGGCACCGATTTCCTCGCGCGTGCGACCGCAACCGAAGCAGAAGCCGGTTTTCATGTCGATCGAACAGACTAGGATGCAGGGGGATTCGATAACCGTCATGACTTTCTCTCGAGGGATCCGTGCGGAATCCGCTCATTCACCTCCACATGGTGCACCGGCAAAGCCAATGCAAGCCCTCGCGATCGCGCCTTTCCAGGCCATCTTTGCGGCAATCAAGGCGGATGTTTGGGAGAGGTTGTGCCGATCACGCAACGCGGCTATGCCGCTCACCAACTCCAGGAATGATTGCTCACGACATGACCAGCGCTCTGCCTTTCGACGATTTTCGCAATCTGCTCGACAATCTGCCGGCAGCCGACCTCAAAGCCGAAGCGCGCGTGCACACGCTGTTTGCCGAGGCCGATAAGCCGGCGCATTCGCTTGGCCGCATCGAGGACATCGCGGCGTGGCTTGCCGCATGGAGCGGCCGGGCTCCGCCCGCCGTGACAAGACCGCTGATGGCGGTCTTTGCCGGCAACCACGGTGTTGTCAGGCACGGCATTTCGCCGCGAACGGTGGCGGCAACCGCCAACGCGGTCGAGCTTTGTGCGGCCGGCGGTGCGGCGATCAACCAGATCTGCATCGCCAATGATCTCGGGTTGAAAGTCTTCGATCTTGCCCTGCACATCCCAACGGGCGACATCACCGATGACGCCGCGCTCGACGAACGCGGTTGCGCGGCCACCATGGCCTTCGGCATGGAAGCGATTGCCGGCGGTACCGATTTGATTTGCCTCGGCGATCTCGGCGTCGGCAATTCCACCGTCGCCGCCGCGCTGCTCGCCGCGCTGTTCGGGGGCAGGGGTGCCGACTGGGTCGGCCCGGGATCCGGCGCCGATGCGGCGATGCAGGCGCGCAAGGCGGAGGTGGTCGATGCGGTGCTGGCCTTTCACCACGGCCATCTCGAAGACCCGCTGGAGGTGCTGCGCCGCGTCGGCGGCCGCGAGTTCGCGGCGATAGCCGGCGCCATTCTCGCCGCGCGGATGCAGAAGATTCCCGTGCTGATTGACGGCTTCGCGGCAACGGCAGCCGCGGCGGTGCTTCATGTCGCGAACCCCGCAGCGCTCGACCATTGTCTTCTCGCCAGCCTGTCGCCTGAGCCCGCGCACGCCAGGGCCGCCGAGTTGCTTGGCTTGCGCCCTTTGCTCGACCTGGGCATAAGCCATGGCGAAGGGGCAGGGGCAGCCCTTGGCGCAGGCCTGGTCAAGGCGGCGGCGCTGACCAGCTCGGGCATGGCGGCGGCTGTTCGGGGATAGCCACGAGGCACAACTAGGCGCGGTGTAGTCTGCTAGCGCCGGCGCGCCGCGACCGCGGCGGTCGGCAGTGCCGGCAGCTCTTCCATCACGCGGCTCAGCGGGAAGATGGCGATCGCCTCGGTGCCTTCGCGCAGCTTGGAATGAAGCTCGAACTCGCCGCCATGCATGGCGAGCAGGCCTTGCACGATCGGCAGGCCAAGCCCGGTGCCCTGTTCGGCACTCTTGATGGCGATCGAGCCCTGGCCGAAGGCTGAGAGCACGATCGGAATCTCGTCCTCGGGAATGCCGGGGCCATTGTCCTTGATCGAAATGTATTGTCCGCCGCCCGCCGTCCAGCCGACACGGACGCGGATCTCGCCGCCGGTGGCGGTGAATTTTATGGCATTGGACAGAAGGTTGAGGGTGATCTGGCGCACGGCGCGCTCGTCGGCGAAGAGCCGCGGCAATGTCTGTTCGAAATCCTGGATGACGCGGATATCCTTGTTGCGCGCCCTCAACTCCATCATATGGCAGCAATCCTCGACGATGTTGAGCAACATCACCGGCTCCTCGTTGAGCTGGTAGCGCCCGGCCTCGATGCGCGACAGGTCGAGGATCTCGTTGATCAGGTCGAGCAGATGCTGGCCGGAATCATGCACGTCATGGGCGTAGTCGCGATAGGTGGGATTGCTCATCGGCCCCAGCACCTCGTTCGCCATCACCTCGGAAAAGCCGAGAATGGCGTTGAGCGGAGTGCGCAGTTCATGGCTCATCGAAGCCAGGAACCGCGACTTTGCCAGATTGGCGTCCTCGGCCCGCCGCCGCGCCTCGTCCGACATGGATTTCGCCGTCTCCACTTCGGCGATCAACGCATCCTTTTCGGAGCGGAACGACAACAGCATCAGGGAGGAGCGGTTGAGGTGACGGGCGATATGTTCGAAGAAGGGCAGCGACACGACGAGCAACCCGGCCATGATCGCTTCGACCGGCATCCACAGCTTTACCCCGGCAAAGGCATAGAGCGTCACCGGAACGGCAAAGGTTGCCAACAGCGCGCCGCCTAGAGACGAGGCCATGACCGCAGTCGCCGCCATGGCGAGCAGCAGCACCACCGCCTTGACCAACTGGAACTGGTCGACCTGACAGACGGCGCAGCCAAGCCAGACGAACCAGCCCCAGCCGAGGCCGCAAAGGAAATGGCCGACCAGGAATTCCCGCCTTGCTTTCAAGGGGTTGAGCTCGGAAGCTTCCGTGCGCTCGATGCGCCGCGCCATGAAGACGACGATCGTATAGGAGATGAGTGTGAACAGCGCCCAAAGCCCGATCTCGTTGCCGACGCCGGCGAGCCGGCCGACTGCAGCGATCGCCAGGACGAGCAACGGGATGACGACCGCGCCGCTTGTCATGGCGCGCGCGTGGAGTTTCAGCAGTTCGCGGTCGAAATCGGGATTGCCGGCCTGCTGCGAAAGACGGTCGCGCGTCTTGCGCACCGCGCGCGCCACATCGGTGTTGCGATGGGGTTTCCTGCGGTCCACAATGAACTTGTCCGCTGTGTTCGAGCGTTGCAAGGGCATCAAAAGCTTCAATTTATGCGCGCAGCGATTTCAAGGTGTTAAGCTACGTTCGAATGATTAACCAACCGTTTGCCATATGAGCCGTTCATGGTCGCCGAGATCGCGCCGACGGTACGCATCGGTGCCCAGGAGCCCGTGGCGGCGGCTTCTGGATTATGGGCTTACGACAGTCATTCTGGGACTGCTGATCCTGCTGGCGGCGCGCCTCGATCGGGTGGAAACGCGCCAGACGCAAGGTGCCGCCATCATCAATGACGGCGATTCCATCACACTTGGCGCCGAGCGCATCCGCATGCGCGGCATCGACGCCCCGGAATACACCCAGACCTGCCGCAGGAACGGTGCGGATTATGCCTGTGGCACGCTGGCGCGCCAGGCGCTGGTGCGTCTGATTGCTGGCAGGCCGGTCACCTGCAGCGGCTGGCAGCGGGATCGCTATGGCCGGCTGCTTGGCGACTGCAAGGCCGGCGGCACGGATCTCAACCGCGCCCAGGTCGAGGCGGGTTGGGCCGTTGCCTTCGGCGACTACGAAAGTGATGAAGCGACTGCCCGCGCGGCAAAGGTCGGTATCTGGGCAGGCACGTTCGACCGGCCGCAGGACTGGCGCGACAGTCATCATGGCGAGGTCGTGGAGCGAAAGCACGGCACGCTGGCGTCGATCGGCGATGCCGTACGCGAGATCTTTCGCTTCTGGTGAAGTGCCTTGGCTGGGAAGGAAAAGGGAGGATCGAATGAAGCTCTATGACGGCGGCCGGGCGCCCAATCCACGGCGGGTTCGCGTTTTCCTTGCCGAGAAGGGCATCGCGGTTCCGCTGGTGTCTGTCGACATGGGCGCGCTGGAGCACAAGAGCCAAACGGTGAGCTCGCGCAATCCTTTGCAACGCCTGCCGGTGCTGGAGCTTGACGACGGCACCATCATCACCGAATCCGTCGCCATCTGCCGCTATTTCGAGGAGTTGCACCCCGAGCCCGCCCTGTTCGGGCGTGGCGCGCTCGGCAAGGCCCAGGTCGAGATGTGGCAGAGGCGGATGGAGTTCAACCTGCTCAGTTGCGTCGCTCAGGCTTTTCGCCACATCCATCCAGCCATGAAGGAATGGGAAATTCCGCAGATCCCCGAATGGGGCGAGGCCAACAAGCCGAAGGCGGTCGCATTCCTGAAAATCCTCGACGACGAGCTGGCGAGCCGCGAATTCGTCGCCGGCGACAGCTATTCGATTGCCGATATCACCGGACTGATCGCGGTCGACTTCATGAAGCCGGCGCGCATCAAGGTGCCGGACGAATGTACCCATGTGTTGCGCTGGCATCAGGCGGTCTCCAGCCGGCCGAGTGCCGCCGCTTGAGTGCGGAACTGGACAGTTTTGCAGCAGAGGTCCGGGCCTGCCGCATCTGCATCGAAAACCCTATCGGCAAGCCGCTGCCGCATGAGCCGCGGCCGGTGTTGCGGCCCTCGTCCAGCGCCCGCATCCTGATCGCCAGCCAGGCGCCAGGAACCAAGGTGCACCTGTCGGGTATGCCGTTCACCGATGCTTCGGGTGACCGCTTGCGCAGCTGGCTGGGTGTGACCAGCGACGAATTCTACGACATCGAGAAATTCGCCATCGTGCCGATGGGCTTCTGCTTTCCCGGCCAGGATGCCAAGGGCGGCGACCTGCCGCCCAGGCGCGAATGCGCGCCGGCCTGGCGCGCGCCGTTGATGGCGCTGATGCCGCGAATAGATCTGGTGCTGACGATAGGCATCTATGCGCAGTCCTGGCATATGGGCGCCGCGCGCCGACCCTCGCTGACGGAAACGGTGATGGACTGGCGCGCCATCTGGGAGAGTTCCATCGGTGCGAAAGTGCTGCCGCTGCCCCATCCGTCCTGGCGCAATAGCGGCTGGCTGAAGCAGAATCCATGGTTTGAAATGGATTTGCTGCCTTTCCTGCGCTCGGAAATCCGCTATCGCCTCGGCTAGGCATTCAGCAAGAAATCACTCGCTTTAGTGGCGATTGGCAGAATTTCTTTCTTGTGAAAGCCTCGAATAAGAGGGAATATAGACAAACTATTCCCCCAGGAGCCTCTAATGGACCGCCTTGACCGAAAAATTCTACGCCTCCTGCAGGAGGACGCGACGCTCGCGGTGGCCGATGTCGCCAAGAAAGTCGGCCTGTCGACGACGCCCTGCTGGCGCCGCATCCAGAAGCTCGAGGAGGAGGGCGTCATCAAGCGGCGCGTCGCCATTCTCGACCATGAGAAGGTCAATGTGCGGGTCACCGTCTTCGTCTCGATCCGCACCAACTCGCACAGCCATGAATGGCTGCGGCGGTTTTCCGAGGTCATCCAGGAGTTTCCCGAGGTGGTCGAGTTCTACCGCATGAGCGGCGACGTCGACTACCTGCTGCGCGTCGTCGTTCCCGACATCGCCGCCTACGATGCCTTCTACAAGCGGCTGATCGCCAAGATCGAGATCCGAGACGTGTCGTCGTCCTTCGCCATGGAGCAGATCAAGTACACGACCGAAATCCCGCTCGACTACATGGTGCTGGACAAGGAATCGGGTGCCAACGCGGCCTGAGCACCATCAACTCTTCTTTTTGTTGAGGAAACTCCAGGGCGAGTTCACCGGCAGCGTAACGGTGTCCGGTACGGTGTCGACACCGACTACATTCGCCTTGCGCACGCTATAGCCGGACTGGATGACGCTGACGCCGTCGAGAATGAACAGCTGGCTCTTTTCCATGTCCGGCTTCAAGGCGCCGGTGACGGCGACCGACTGGTAGGCTTGCGACATCTTGTAGGGATGGGCTGGCGTGACCAGCACGATCTGGTTGGGCGGCGGCGTCGGCATGTGGCTGCACGCGCCGGTCCATGGCACCAGCAGGAACTGATAGACTAGGTCGCCGTCGCGATCGACCGGCAATGCATAGCCGGCTAATTGTACGGTCTTGTCCTGCAAATCGACAGACAGCGTCTCGCCATGATCGGGCAATTTTGCCGCAATCATCGGCAGGCCGGCGTCTTCAGCGACCGCCTGGGTCGCCGGGCGCAAATCCTTCCAGAAAATGTGTATGGTCTCGGCCGAGGTGTTGGCGGCGGAGAGAGACAGTGCGGCCGCGAGCGCCAAGCTTGATGAGAAATTATTCATGGCTGCTTCCTTTGCGGGAGTAAAGACGCCGAGGCCAATGACGTCAATGCTCGAGCCGCATCACATGTCGGCGAGAACCGGCCATTCAGAAGCCTTTGGTGGCGAGGCGTCCGAGTGTCTTGGCATCCGACAGTTCCCTCACGGCGTCCTTGCCGATCCAGCGTCCTGTCTTGCCCAGGGAGCCAGCGAGTTTCTGGGCAAGGGCTAGGGCAGGGGCGTGTAGGCTCATCGAGCGCTTGCCGATCTGCCGCAGCGCCCAGTTGACCGCTTTCCTGACGAAGTTGCGCTCATCGCCGGCATGGGCTTCGATCAAAGGCAAATAGGACAAGAACGTTGCATCCGGTTCCTTTTTCAAATGCACGGCTGCCCATGCCAACATGGCAAAGGCCGTGCGGCGAACGAACTCACGCTCGTCGGCCGCGAACTCCTCGATTAACGTGCGCCAAAACGGCGTATCGACGAACAGATCAGAGACGGTGTCGACGACTTCCCAGGAATCGAAATCGCCGGCCCAGCGGCGGCATTCTTCGATGCTGATCTTCTTCGGTTCGCCGGTGAAAGCCGCCATCAGCCGCGCTTCGCGAATGCCGCTGGCCCACAGCGCCAGGGACCGCTCGTGGTTGCGCTTCACCTTGCGCGCCAATGGTCGCAAATCCGTATTGCCGACGCCGAGCGCGGTCGCGGTGTTGATGCCGAACCGCGCCATCCCGGCGCGGTTTTCCGCGGTGCCGACCGAGCGCAGATGCGCGACGATGTCCTGCGCGGTCCAATCCGGAGCGGGCAGCGGCATGGTCGCCTACTTCTCAAGCCGCGCCAGCAGCGAGGACGTGTCCCAGCGCTTGCCGCCCATTGCCTGCACATCCTTGTAGAACTGGTCGACAAGTGCTGTCACCGGCAGCCTGGCGCCGTTGCGGTCGGCCTCCGCCAGGCAGATGCCGAGGTCCTTGCGCATCCAGTCGACGGCGAAGCCGAAATCATACTTGCCGGCATTCATCGTCTTGTGCCGGTTCTCCATCTGCCAGGACCCGGCGGCACCCTTGGAAATCACCTCGATCACCTTCTCGATGTCGAGCCCGGCCTGCTTGCCGAAATGGATGCCTTCCGACAGTCCCTGCACCAGTCCAGCGATGCAGATCTGGTTGATCATCTTGGTCAGCTGGCCAGCACCCGCCGATCCCATCAGCCCGACCATGCGGGCATAAGCGTCGATGACCGGCCTCGCCTTGTCGAACGCAGCCTGGTCGCCGCCGACCATGACGGTCAGCACGCCGTTCTCGGCGCCGGCCTGGCCACCGGAGACCGGCGCATCAAGAAAGGAGAATCCGCCGGCTTGCGCGGCGGCGGCCAGTTCACGCGCGACTTCCGCCGAGGCCGTGGTGTTGTCGATGAAGACCGAGCCTTTCTTCATCGATTTGAAGGCGCCTTCCGGACCGGTCGTCACCGAGCGCAGATCATCGTCATTGCCGACGCAGGAAAAGACAAAATCCTTGCCTTCAGCGGCTTGCGCCGGCGTCACGGCAAAGCTGCCGCCATGCTGGCCGACCCATTGCTCGGCCTTGGCCTTGGTGCGGTTGTAGACGGTGACCTCGTGGCCGCCCTTGTTCGCGAGATGTGCGGCCATGGGGTAGCCCATAACGCCAAGACCGAGAAATGCCACAGATGCCATAAGCTTGCCCTTCAGACGGAAACGAAATTGCTGCGCAAGCTCTAGGCCCTGCGCTCATTTCGTCAAGACGCGCGTGGTCCGATCGACTGGTACAGCCGAGAACGGGTCAGCGTTTCAGGTGGATGGTGATCCGGCGCTCGATCCATTCGATGGCATGGCGCAACAGCTCGACCATCACAAGGTACACCAGGGCGACCCAGATATAGGCCTGGATGTCGAAGGAGTTGGCGAAGGCGAGTTTTGCATTGCCCATCAGGTCGTAGACGGTGATGATGGCGACGATCGCCGAAGCCTTGACCATCAGGATCAGCTCATTGCCGTAGGGCCGCAAGGCGACGATCAGGGCTTGCGGCAGGATGATCTTGCGCAGCGTCTGCAGCTTGTGCAGGCCGAGCGAGGCAGCGCCTTCCCATTGGCCCTTGTGCACGCTTTCGATGGCGCCGCGCAGGATCTCGGCCTGGTAGGCGGCGGTGTTGAGCGCAAAGGCGAAGACGCCGCAGTTGAAGGCGTCTTTGAAAAAATCCCAAAGCCCGATCATCTGGAGCTGCGGTCGGAACGACCCCAAGCCGTAATAGACCAGAAACGTCTGAACCAGCAGCGGCGTGCCCCGGAAGAAATAGACGTAACAATAGGCAAGGCCGGACAGGATCCGGTTCCTGGACATACGCCCGTAAGCGACGGGCAAGGACATAACGGCGCCAAGCACCATCGAAATGGCGACCAGCGACAGGGTGACGCCAAGTCCTCGCAGATAGGCCGGCGCATATTTGGCGAAGAAGGGTGCGTTCCAGGCAAAGAAGAGGTAGGCGACGATACCGAGGCCGAAGGCGATCCAAAAGCAGACCAGCGCGTAGCCGACGACGCGCCTTCGCGGCCAGCCGCGGGCCCGCGGTGGTGGCCGTTCGACCATGGTGGCTGTCGCGCTCATCGTTGTGCCTCCCGTTTGCCGAGCGAGCGCAAAATGGCGCTGGTGGCGAAGGATGACACGATGGCCAGAGCGAGAAAGACCAGAGCCGCCACGCCGTAAAACAGGAAGGAATGCTTGGTCACGCGAGCGGCCACGCCGGCGTTGCGCAGCGTCTCTGCGAGACCGACGACCGACACCAGCGAGGTGTCCTTCAACAGGCTGAGCCAGCAATTCTCGAGACCGGGAAACGCAATGCGCAGCAGCTGCGGCAGGATCACCAGGCGCATTGTCTGCGCGTAGGAAAGACCGATGGCATAACCGCCCTCATACTGGCCTTTCGGGATGGCACGGAAGGCCGAGAGGAAAACCTCGCTGGCATAGGACGAAAAGATCAGCGCGAGCACGATCATCCCGGCGACGAAGCTGTTGACGTCGATGGTGGCGTCGGGGCGGAAATATCGGATGAGGTGCTGCAGCAGGATCGGCATGCCGAAGAAGAACAGGAAGAGCGTCACCAGTTCCGGCAAGCCACGAAAGACCGTGGTGTAGATATTGGCGGCGAGGCGCAGCGAGGGCTCTTCGGATTGCTTGCCGAGCGCAATGAAAAAGCCAATCGTCAGACCGATGGGAAGCGTCGCCAGCGCAAGCAGAACCGTTACAATGACGCCATAGGCAATATCGTCACTCCAGCCATCAGGTCCCCAACTGAGAAGTGTCCATATGCTTTGGGCTGGCATTGACGAATCTTATCTCCACGGCATTTCCGAGACAATTAGAAAGACGGCGGGGATTGCCCCGCCGTCTTGATCTTATCTATCAGGACTCGGCGCCGAAGACGTCGAACTTGAAGTACTTGTCGTTGATTTCCTTGTATTTTCCATTGGCGCGGATGGCGTCGATGGCCTGATTGAGCTTGTTGACCAGGTCGGTCTCGCCCTTGCGAACGGCAATGCCGGCGCCCGGCCCGAAGATCTCGACCGGTTGCGGCGACGGCTGGCCGAGAATCTTGCAGCAGGCGCCATCAGGCGAATCCAGCCACTGCTGCAGCACGACGATATCGTCCTCGATGGCGTCGAGACGGCCATTGGCAAGATCTGCCTGCTCCTCGGGGCTGCTCGGATAGCCCTTCACGGTGCTGTCGGTGTAGGTCTTCGAGGCATAGTTGAAATGGGTGGTCGTGGTGGCGACACCGATGGTCTTGCCGGCGAGATCTTCCTTGGTCACGCCCTTCAGCGTCGAGTCTTTCGGCACGGCGAGAGCCGACGGCGTGTTGTAGTATTTGTTGGAGAAGTCGACCTTCTCCTTGCGCTCCGGCGTGATCGACATCGAAGCGACGATGGCGTCGAACTTGCCGGCCTGAAGTGCCGGGATGATGCCGTCCCAATCCTGGGCGACGAAGGTGCACTTGACCTTCATCTGATCGCAAAGCGCCTGGGCGATGTCGATGTCGAAGCCGACGAGCTTGCCGTCGGAGGTCAGGTTGTTGAAAGGGGGATAGGCGCCTTCGGTGCCGATCCGCAGGGTCTTCTCCTGGGCCTGGGCTACGCCGAGCGTCAGCAGCGCAGCCGATGTGGCGAGCGCGATACGCAGTGCAATACGCATGATAGTCCTCTCTTTATGGTCCCGGCCGTCGTTCCGAAACGGCTCTGTGGGGCGGTGCTTTTGACCGCCCGCTGAAGCGATACTCCCACTCTTTCCAAGAAAAAAGCAACTGCAAAACCGCCGAAATCGGTAATGGGGTTCTGCCGTTGCGTTACTTCTCAAGCAACGAGGCCGGTGGTGCGCTCGATGAAGTCGACTATCGATTTTATGTCGTCGAGGTCGAATACCGGCAGGCTCTCGTCCGTGACTGCGAAATCCGCAGCGATGGCGACAATATTGGCATCGCCCGCTGAAAGCGGCGTCCGGTCCTTCGCCTCCAGCCGCCGCGTTTCGATCTTGCGGTGGGATTCGCGCTTGTAGCCTTCGACCAGCACGATATCGCATGGGGCGAGTCGCGAGAGGATGCCCTCCAATGGCGGCTCTTCCTCGCCACGCAACTCGTGCATCAGCGCCCAGCGATTGCCGGATACGATCGCAACCTCGGTGGCGCCGGCCTGCCGATGGCGGAAGCTGTCGGCACCGGGCTTGTCGATGTCGAAATCATGATGGGCATGCTTGACCGTCGAGACCTTCCAGCCGCGCCGCACAAGCTCGGCGACCAGCTTTTCGGTCAGGGTGGTCTTGCCGGAGTTTTTCCAGCCGGTGATGCCGAAGACGCGTCTGCTCATGATGTCATGCTCTGCAACAGGCGCAGGGCCTCGGCAAGATCGTCCGGCACATTGATGTTGAAGAAAGGATCGAGCCCCGCGGGTTGCAGGACCGGGAATTCCACCTCGAGATGCTTATGGCGCTCGATGAAGGCCGACACCCGCCTGTTATCCTCTTCGACCAGGAAATGCCGCAAGGCGTCGCGACAATCGGTTGGCCACAGCGCAAAAGTCGGGTGGAGCCTGCCGGCCGAAGAGGCGACGGCGATCGAACCGGGATGTTCGCCGGCAGCGGCTGCCAGGCGGTCGACGAGATCAAGCGGTAGGAAAGGCGTGTCGCCGGCAGCGGTGACGACCGCCTTGCAAGGCGTGCCGGTAGCGGCCCATTCGAGGCCGGTCAGAATTCCGGCAAGCGGCCCGGCAAAGCCTTCGACGGTGTCGGCAAGCACAGGCAGTCCGAAACGGGCAAAGCGTGCCGGATCGCCATTGGCGCTCAGCGCCAGGGTTTCAATCTGTGGTGCAAAGCGCGACAGGACCTGGTCAAGCACGCTGCCGCCGCCAAGCGGCAACAGGCTCTTGTCGCCGCCTCCCATCCGCCTTGACTGGCCGCCGGCCAGGACGATCCCTGCAATATCTCGTCTCATGCATCGAGCCTGTACGCCAGCCGCCGGAAATCACAAGGCCCGGCTAAATTCCATCCGGCGCCATGGCCGGCCCGGTGGTTTCCGCGACGATCCTTCGCCGGCCGACCACCCTCTCGCGATACAGCGCATAGAGGCCCGAGCAGACGACGATTGTTGCGCCGACAATCATCGGCATGTCCGGTATGTCGCCAAAGACGATCAAGCCAAGCAGAATGGACCAGAGGAGCGCGGTGTAGCGGAACGGCGCGATGAAGGAGATCTCGCCCGAGCGCATCGCCATGATGATGAACTGATAGCCGATGAGCACGAGCACCGCCGCTAGCGCCAGCAGGGCGGTGCTCTTGCCGGTCATCGGCGTCCAGCCACCCATCGGCGACAACAGCACCGCGCCGACGACGGTCATTGCCAGTGCGGTTGCGGTCGAGACCAGCATCGTCGGTATGCTCTGGGGGATGCGCTTGGTGGCGAGATCGCGCACGGTGCAGCAGGCAACGCTGGCCAACGCCCAAAGGGAATATAGGCTGAAGCCGTCGAAGCCCGGCCGGACGATGATCATCACCCCGGCAAAACCGATGGCGATCGCCAGCCAGCGCCGCCAGCCGACCGCTTCGCCGAAAAACAGCGCGGCACCCATGGTCACCGCCAGCGGCAGCGCCTGAAGAACGGCTGACACACTGCCGATCGGCAAATGGGCAAGCGCCACGAGGAAGGACACGGTACCGCCTGCTTCGCCCAGGACGCGGATTGCCACCAGCGGCTGCAGCATCAGGCGCGGCCGCAAGAGCGCGCCACGTTGCCAGGCCAGCAGGCCGACGAAGAGCGAGGCGAATGCCCCTCTGATGAGCATGACCTGCGCCATGTTCATGGACTGCGAAGAGTATTTGGTGATGGCATCGTTGAGCGTGAAGCCGACCATCGCCACCATCATGAACAACGCGCCGCGAAGATTTGGAGAAAGGGGCAAGACATCTACCGGTTGCTTGGGCAAGCAAGCCTGTAACAGCCCGCCACGAAACAGCAATGGCAAAGGGCTGGGCCAGGACCGGGCATTGGTCATCGCCGGCGTGAGATCACGTCATGGATTAGGCACGACTCCGGCCGGGAGGCGGCTCCGCCTCCCGGAGGCTGTGCAACCTCGGCAACGTCTATTTCTTCGGCGTCAGTATCTCGGTGCCGTTGCCTTCCTTGCCGGCGATGGTCCACAGACCATGCAGCGAGCCGTCATCCTCAACCTTGTAGACGACGAGGCCGATATCCTTGCCCATGACATAGCCGGCGGAGAACGCGTCGTCGTTGCGCATGCAGATGCCGTCGGACGAAGAACCGCCGGTCTCCCAGTGGATCGCGCAGGTCGTGCCGCTGGTCAGCGTGATGGTGGCTTCGCCATCATATTTCGATCCGTCGAAATTGGTGCCGGCGACGGTATAGGTGCCGCCGATCGACTGAGCTGCCACGGGCAGGGCCGTGAAGCCAAGCAATGCAAGAGATAGAATGAGTTTGCGCATGACGTGTTCCCCCTGTGAGCGACGATTCCGCTGCAGGGAAAGCTAGGCCGGAACATGCTGGTGGTAAATCGGGCAACCGTTTGCGGATCAGACTTTTTCTGGGATGTGACCGAAAATGCTCATGGCCCTTTGAGGCTGCCGGTGATCGGCGCGACCAGAGGGTCGTATTTCGATTTCAGAGCAGGCGGGTAATCGATCCAGACGGTGCGGATAACGCCATCCCCGCCGAACAGACGCCGCTCGTAGAAAATCTTTCCATCCTTCATCCCCGACAGCACCGCCCAGTTCTTGCCGACCTTGCTGTAGGTGACGGTGTAGCCGGGTTCCTTGCTTGCCTTTTCATCGGCGACAAAACCTTTCGGCGTGTCGTTGTCGACGTTGAGGATGCCGGAGCAGGTCAGGCTGGCGCCATCCGCGCTCAGCCACACCTGTCCGTCGCCATTGTCAGGTTCGGGCTGACGATCGGTGAATATCTCATCGGGAAAGATGCAGACGGTGCCGAAGCGCTCGTTTACATAGGTGGACGGCGCGGCGAGCGCGCTGGTTGCCGCAATGATAACGACAGTCGCCAGGAACGAAGAACGTCGCCGCATGCTCGCCTCGAAGCCAATAGAGCCAGAAGCGATGTTGCATGAATTTTCGAAAAAATCAGCCGCCAGTGACGCTCATATGCCGGGACACCGATGGGCGGCTGGTGCGGCGGTCGATGATGAAGTCATGGCCTTTCGGCTTGCGACCGATGGCTTCGTCGATCGCGTCGGCGACCAGTTCATTGCCTTCGGATGCGCGCAAGGGCGCGCGCAGATCGGCCGCATCTTCCTGGCCGAGGCACATATAGAGCGTGCCGGTGCAGGTCAGCCGGACGCGGTTGCAGCTCTCGCAGAAATTGTGCGTCATCGGCGTGATGAAGCCGAGCTTGCCGCCGGTCTCGGCGACGTGCACATAGCGGGCCGGGCCGCCGGTCTTGAAGGGAATGTCGGTCAGCGTGAACTGGCGCTCCAGCGAAGCGCGCAGCAGCGACAGCGGCAGATACTGGTCGGTGCGGTCGGCGTCGATGTCGCCCATCGGCATGGTTTCGATGACGGTGAGATCCATGCCGCGGCCATGCGCCCAGCGCATCATGTCGGGCAGTTCGGTGTGGTTGAAATCCTTCAACGCCACCGCGTTGAGCTTGACCTTCAGCCCGGCTGCCTGCGCGGCATCGATGCCTTGCATGACCTTGTCGAGATGGCCCCAGCGGGTGATCTTGTGGAACTTGTCGGCATCGAGCGTGTCGAGCGAGACGTTGATGCGCTTGACGCCGCAATCGGCGAGCTCGGCGGCGAAGCGCGACAGCTGCGAACCGTTGGTGGTCAGCGTCAGTTCTTCCAGCGCACCGCTCTCGAGATGCCGCGACAGCTGGCGCACCAGGTGCATGATGTTCTTGCGCACCAGCGGCTCACCGCCGGTGAGGCGCAACCTTCTGACGCCCTTTTCAATGAAGACGGTGCAGAGCCGGTCCAGCTCTTCCAGCGACAACAGATCCTTCTTCGGAAGGAACGTCATGTCCTCGGCCATGCAATAGGTGCAGCGGAAATCGCAGCGGTCGGTGACCGACACTCTGAGATAGCTGATCGTGCGACCGAAGGGGTCGATCATGTTCATGTTCATGTTCGAGCGTTTCCGTGACCGTTACCGGCGTCGTTATATACAGCTATGTGATACGAAGCAGCCCACCATTCAAGATACCGCTTCTCGATCGTTGGTAACATCCCCGGGCCGACATCGAATGTCGGCCGGTTTCAAACGGCCTTTTCCCCTTTCGCGAAGCGGCGTAGGGAAGGGCAATCGATACGGGATCAAACAGCATGACCGCACCAAAAGAACTCAGGGTCTCCAAGGACCGCAAACTGCTGTCGGTCACCTTTCCCAATCACCAGCCATTCGAATTGCCGGCGGAGCTGTTGCGCGTTGCCTCGCCATCGGCCGAGGTGCAGGGCCATTCGCCCGAGCAGCGGGTAACGGTTCCCGGCAAGCGCAATGTGGCGATCCTGAAGATCGAGCCGGTCGGCAACTATGCGGTGCGCATCACCTTTGATGATTTCCATGACACCGGCATCTTCACCTGGAATTACCTGCACACGCTCGGCCATGAGAAGGATGAACGCTGGAATGCCTATCTCGCGGAGCTTGCGGAAAAAGGCTTGAGCCGGGACCGCTAAACTCATCCCGCCGTTGTCGTCAAAACGTCATCGATGTGGAGTAGCGCCGGCAAAGGTTCGGAGACGAAAAGATGTCGCGCATCACCACGGTCGAACAGCTCGAAGCGCTCTATGGCGTTCCGGGCGAAGCTTCGCTAGTCAAGGAACTCGACCACGTCATTCCCGAATATGCCGCCTTTATCGAGGCCTCGCCCTTTGTCGCGCTTGCCACCAGCGGCCCGGAAGGGCTCGACTGTTCGCCGCGCGGCGATCTCGCCGGCTTCGTGCGTATCGTTGATCCCAGGACACTGATGATGCCGGACCGGCGCGGCAACAATCGCGCCGATTCGCTGCGCAACATCATCAGGGATCCGCGCGTCGGCCTCTTGTTCCTGGTACCGGGCTCCGGCACGACGCTGCGCATCAACGGCCGAGCCCATATCACCACCGATGCCGAACTTTGCGCGTCCTTCATGGTCGACGGCAAGGCGGCGCGTTCGGTGACCGTCATCGATGTCGATTCGGTCTATTTCCAGTGCGCCCGCGCCATCGTGCGGTCGGAACTTTGGAATCCGGCCAGACATGTCGACCCGAAATCGCTGCCGACTCCCGGAAAAATCCTGGAAATCACCAGCCGCAAGAACATCGACGGCGAGGTCTACGACAAGGAATGGCCGGAACGGGCGAAGAAGACGATGTGGTGAGTGACCGGGCCGTCAGGCTTCCTTCAGCACCTCATAGATTTTGCGCATCTGTTCGCCGATCATGTCGCATTGTTCAGGTGTCGACTGGCTCATCGCCTTCTCGATCAGCGCCATATGCACTTTCAGCGCCTGCATCAGCAGCGCCTCGCCGGCTTCGGTCAGAGCGAGCCGCAGGATGCGCTTGTCCTTCTCATCGCCTTCGCGGCGCAGCAGGCCACGCGTCTCCAGCTGCGGCAACAGCATGGTGATGTTGGAGCGGCCGACGAGCAGCTTGCGGGCAAGGTCGTGCTGCGACATGCCGGGATGGCGGTAGAGGTTCATCAGCACGTCGAGCTGCGCCGGCTTCAGGTCGAGCGGCGCGAGTTTAACCGCCAGCGTGCGCTCCAGCACATGGCAGGCGCGCGCCACCGCGACCCAGTTGCGAAAACGCGGGTTGTCCCAGGGTAGCTCTTGTTTATTGTTCATCTTTGAACTATTATGTTCATGCTTGAACGTATGGATGGATTCTCACTATGGCATCAATCGGGCTGAAGGTCATCCGGAGCGTATTTGGTGCGGCCGAACATATTGCGCCACGCATCACCGGGCGCGCGGCTTTCGAACTGTTCTGCCGTACGCCGAACGCCAAAGCGCTGACCGACGGTGAGCGCCGCGCCATCGGCCGTGCCGCGGAGTTCATGACCGAGGCGCGCCATCATCGGCTGAAGACGGCGACCGGCTGCGTCATGGTGCACGAATTCCGGCCAGAGCCGGGCAGGGCGCTTGGCACTGTGCTTGTCGTCCATGGCTGGCGTTCGCGTACTGAATATATGCGCGCCTTGATCGAGGGCTATCGGGCGGCCGGCTACAGGGTCGTTTCCCTTGACCTGCCGGGCCATGGCCATTCGCAGGGGCGGCACCTGAACATGGTCAATGCTGTCGAGGCCGTAAGGGTCGCCGGCGAATGGTTCGGTCCGTTTGTCGCGGCCGTGGGTCATTCCTTCGGCGGCGCCGTCGCCGCCAATGCCATTGCCGGTTCGGTCAAGAACATTCCGCCGCTGGCCGCCGGGCGTCTTGTGCTGATCGCGGCACCCAGCTCCTTGCCGGCGATTTTCGCCGACTTCAGCCGCATGCTCAATGTCGGTCCGCGCTCGCAGGTCGCGATGGCGGACCGTGTCGAGCATCTGTCCGGCCGGCCGCTGCATGAATTCACCGGCGACCGCCAGCTCGCCCAGGCACCTGTGCCGACGCTCGTGATCCACGCGCCGGACGATCGCGAAGTGCCGGCTGAACACGCGAAACGCTACGCTGGGGCCGGCGGCCATGTGCGGCTGCACTGGGCCGATGGGCTTGGTCACCGCCGCATTCTGGCGGACAAGGGCGTGGTCGAACGCGCCGTTGTCTTCGTCGCGGAGCACCATGAGCCGTCGCTGCTGCATTGAGACGCAGGCCCGTTCCATGCATGCCGTTGTCTCAAAGCCGGGACCGCTTTTGAGCGACATAAATTGGGCTATTTCTTTTTCTCGCCGGGCTCGACGGGCAGTCCGGCCGCCTTCCAGGCAGTGTAGCCGCCAAGGACGTGCTTGACCGGTGCAAGTCCCATATCCTGCGCCGTCTTGGTGGCGAGCGCCGAGCGCCAGCCGCCGGCGCAGAAGAAAACGAAGCTCTTGCCCGAGGCGAAGAACGGCTTGTGATAGGGGCTTTCGGGATCGATCCAGAACTCCAGCATGCCGCGTGTGACATGTTTGGCACCGGGTATTTTCCCATCGCGCTCGACCTCGCGCGGGTCGCGCAGGTCGACGAAGATTGTACCTTCGTCATCGAGCAATCCTGACGCTTCCTCTGGCGAAACCACTTCGATCTCGGCGTTGGCCTCGTCCAGCAGTTCGCGATAACCTTTTTTCACCGTTTTTCCCCTCCACCCGCGCATTGGCTGGCTGTCTGAATTCCCACCACAATGGCCAGCGTTTGTCACGCTTTGTCGGTGCCCGCCAGCGTCTGCCAGGCAGCCATCGCGCCAGTGACCGTCGCCATCAGCGCGGCGCACGAAGCGCCGTCGCGCGCCTGGATCGACATGCCGTGCTGCACCGTGGCGTAGAAGGTGGCGGCGGCGCCGCAGTCGAATTTCGCCGGCAATTCACACTCGGCCACGCCGCGCTCGAGGCGCTTGCGCAGGGCGGTAAGGTTTTCAGCGCGACGCCGGCGCAAATCCGCGCAGATGGCACCGCTGCTTGAATCCTCGTGCAGTGCACCCAGTGCAATCAGGCAGCCCTGCGGGCGATCGGTCTGCGAATAAGCCTTGGCTGTCTGCCGCAGGAAATTCTCGATCGCCTGGCATGCCGTCGATGCCTCGTCCAACGCGGCCCAGATCTCTGTTCCTTCGGCTTGCGTGTAATATTCGGTCGCTTCGAGGAACAGCGCTTCCTTGCTGCCGAAGGCGGCATAAAGGCTGGGCGAATTGATACCCATCGCCGCGGTCAGTTCGGCAATCGAAGTGCCCTCATAGCCTTTGGCCCAAAACAGCTCCATCGCGCGCCGCAGGGCTGCGGTTCGATCGAAGCTACGGGGACGGCCTCTTTCCGACATGACACTCCTTCTGTGTTGATCGATACATAAATGAGTTGACGCCACCGGACAAGCCTGACAGGTATTATGTATTGATCACTACATAAATGGAGAAACCAATGTCTTCCAGCAATTTGAACGGCAAGGCAGCGCTCGTCACCGGCGGCAGTCGCGGCATCGGGGCCGCGATTGCCCGGCGCCTGGCGGCTGACGGCGCCGATGTTGCGCTGACCTATGTGAACGGCGAAGAACAGGCCCGCTCGGTCGTCGCCGAGATCGAGGCCAAGGGCGGCCGTGCCATCGCGATCAAGGCCGATAATCGCGATGCCGAGGCGATCGAAAAGGCCGTCGATGAGGCCGTGGCCGAATTCGGACGGCTCGACATCCTGGTCAACAGTGCCGGCATCTGGCGCGCGGCCCCCATCGATACGCTGTCGCTTGCCGATTTCGACGAGACCATGTCGGTCAATCTGAGGGCTCCGTTCATCGCCTCGAAGTCGGCAGCGGCGCATATGGGCGAGGGCGGCAGGATCATCTCGATCGGCAGCAATCTCGCCGAACGCGTCACCGACACCAGCCTCGGCGCCTACTCCGCCAGCAAGGCGGCGCTGGTCGGTTTGACCAAGGCTCTGGCGCGCGATCTCGGCGCACGCGGCATCACCGCCAATGTCGTCCATCCCGGCTCGACCGATACCGACATGAACCCGGCTGATGGGCCGCATGCCGAACACCAGCGCCAGAAGATGGCAACGCCGCGATTCGGCAAGGCCGACGACATCGCCGGCATGGTTGCCTGGCTCGCCGGTCCGGAAGGGCGTTTCGTGACTGGCGCCGCACTGACCATCGATGGCGGCGCCAACGCCTGATTTTTCAGGAGTTCTTCGGGCTGGAGCGAGACCCCCGCGCTCCAGCCGTCACGATGTTGTGAAACCGTTCTGCAACAGGCTTTCTGAAATTTATGAAAGCTTAACGAAATCGGTATGAATCGGTATAGTCACGCCTTACATCCGCCATGCGGTGAGCGAGACGGTCTAGCGTGCGGAACGGGAACCGGTTGCGACCGGAGCGGGTGATCCATGAAATTTCTCGGTAAAAATGCAACCGCAATGCCGCTGATGGCGATCGCGGCAACGCTCGCCCTGGGCGCGCCCCAGGCAGGTGCGCAAGGGCTCTTCGACATGCTGTTTGGCGGCGGCATCAAGCACCAGCCGCAGGGCGAGTTTCCGCCTCCACCACCAAAGCACAGACCCAAAGCCCCGGCCGGCGGCGGCGGTGGCGGCGTAAAGATCAGCAGCCCGTCCTACTACACCTACAAGGCCGACAAGCTGGTGCGCGTCGACTTCTCGACGCTGTCCGCGGCACCGCAGCCGGCGACGGCGCAGGACGCCGCGTTTGTTCCGTCGGCCACAGGGGCTGCTTTCCATGACGCCATTGCCGGTCTCAGCGACTATGAACTCTATGCCGAGCCCGACATCGCCAAGGCGCTGATCGCCTACTACTCGGCCAATCCGGACTTCATCTGGGTGAACGGCACCAGCCCCAACAGCCGCGCCCAGGACGCGGTGCGCGTGCTTGGCGAGGCAGCGAGCTACGGCCTGACGCCCGCCGACTATACGGTCGAAGTGCCTGCCACCAGCGCGTCGTCGGCCGATGCCAATGCGCAACTGAAAGAGTTCGTCCGCTTCGAGATGGCGCTGTCGGCCCGGGTGCTGCGCTATGCCCGTGATGCCCAGAACGGCCGCGTCGATCCCAACCGGATGACCGGTTACTATGATTTCCCTGCAAAGCCGATCGACCTGGTGGGCGTGCTGAAGACATTGGCGCATACGCAGGAAGTGCGCACCTATCTCGAATCGCGCCATCCGCAGAATGCTGAATATCAGGCGCTGCGCGTCGAGCTGGAATCGCTGCAGGCGAGCGCCGAAAACGAGATCGTCGTCGATCCCAAGCTGCTGCTGAAGCCGGGCGAAACCAGCCCAGAACTGCCGAAGCTGCTGACGTTGATCGCACGCAGCCTCGATGACGAGATGGGCGGCACCTATGGTGAGGTTCTGTCGCGACTGGGTACCAGCGAGGTCTACGTCCCCGAACTGGTTCCGCTGATCAAGGCCGTGCAGGTGAAGGAAGGCATGAAGGGCGACGGTGTCATCGGTCCGCGCACCGTCGCCTTGTTGGCCGGTACGTCGAAGGCCGACAGGCTGCTCAAGGTGCAGGTGGCGCTGGAGGAACTGCGCTGGCTGCCTTCCGATCTCGGCAGCCCGCGTGTCTTCATCAACCAGCCTGCGTTCACCGCCAGCTACATCGACAATGGCGAGGAGAAGCTGAAGACACGCGCCGTCGTCGGCCGGGTCACCAACCAGACGGCATTCTTCTACGACCAGATCAAGCAGGTCGACTTCCATCCCTATTGGGGCGTGCCGCAGTCGATCATCGTCAACGAGATGCTGCCCCGGTTGCGCAACGACCCCGGCTATCTCGACCGCGCCGGCTACGAGGTGACGGATTCTCGCGGCAAGCGCATTCCGTCGTCGGCGGTCGATTGGGGCGCCTACGGTGCCAACATTCCCTACAGCGTGCGCCAGCAGCCGAGCGAGGCCAATGCGCTGGGCGAGTTGAAGATCCTGTTCCCCAACAAGCACGCGATCTACATGCACGACACGCCGCAGAAATCGTTCTTCAAGCAGGATATGCGCGCGCTCAGCCATGGCTGCGTTCGCCTGCAGGATCCGCGCGGCATGGCGGCGGCGGTGCTTGGCACCTCGGTCGACTATGTCGCCGAGAAGCTGAAGCACGGACATTCGACCGAGGATGTGACGCGCAAGATCCCGGTCTATGTCGCCTATTTCACCGCATGGCCCGACATGTCCGGCAAGGTCGAGTATTTCAACGACGTCTACGACCGCGACTCGCGGTTGAAGCAGGCCCTGGACGCCACCGAGGCGGTTCGCTCGCCGTCTAGCTAATCGTCAGAGTTGCGACAGCGGGCGGCGGAAACCCGCCTCCCGCCCGGCGATCAGCCAGTAGATCAAGCCGGCGACGAGGCCGGCGGCAGCGATGATACCGATGTCGGCCCATCGCTCAGGATCCATGTCTTCCGGCGAACTCGGCCACATCAGGGCAAAGCCGCCCACCGCGGAAGCAGCGCCGAAAAACATGTGCAGCAGGACATTGCGCAGCGAAAAGGATTCGGCAATCAGCGCGAAGATCAGTGTCTGCAGTCCGGTCACCACAATCGTCAGAAAATAGATGAACATGCCGAGCGGTGGCACCACCAGGACCGCGATCGGTGAGAGGCTCATGACACCGAAATACTCCGGCGCGTTCGGCAGGGAACTGAGCACGGCGTAGATCGCCACCACGGCGACCAGGCCGACCAGCAAGGCGACGAGATAGCCGGCTAACATCATCAATATGCGCTTCATCACGTGCTTTGCCGTCGCCATGCCTATCCCCATGCGGCGCAGTCAACTGTTCCAATCAGCCATTAAAGACGATCCGGCGCAAGGGGAGGCGCAAACGGCGCTCCCTGGCCGCTTTCACCGAACACGAGCCAGAACCAGTCAGGCGCCGCCGCACAGATGCTCGGAGTCGGGCAAGGCCCAGCTGCCCTTGGCGACGAGGTCGAGGGAGTAATAGACCCGGCCACGATCGTCGTCTTTGGGGCAATCCCGGGGAATGGCGATCAGGCACATCTCGACGGGTTCGCCGACCTTCGAGGCGGCCAGGCCAGGCTCGCGATCATAGGAGACGGACCCGCCGCCATTGGTGAAGGTGGCGGCGCTGCCGCCCTCGGGCGGGGCCGTTTCCAGCGGATCGTCGCCAAGCCGCGTGGTCAGCGTCTTGATATGCGTGGTCGCGCATTGCCCGACGGCCGAGGGCAGGGGCTGATCCTTGTTGCCGGGGTTGAGCGCAGCGGCATCCAGCGCCTTCTTGCCGATCAGCGCGATGTTGTAATCCTGCACCCATGACGGCGCATTGCCATAGGTCTGCAAGGCGTTGTTCAGTGCGCTGACGATGCAGGCGGTATCGCTCTTGCAGGCATTGCGGTCGGCAATCAGCCCGCGGGCAATCTTGCGCTTGTCGCCGCCGAAGGCCGGCTCGAAATCCTTGTAGGCCTTGGCGACCAGCAGATCGATGGCCGACAACTGCGGATCGGCACAGATGGCTTTCTCCGCCGGCAGGCTTGCCTTGGCGCAGTCGAAGGATGGCTCCTCGGCCCGCGCCGGAGCGGCCCCAAGGACGCTGCCGGCCAGAATGATGGCAAGCACCAGCATGACATCGGTTCGAACGGAAAATCGCATGACTGCCCCCAAGCCCACAGGATTGCCCAAGACGCTGCCCCGCGCCATGCATGGATATCATACTCGAACAATGGACATTTTGCGGCGTCCGGCTGGCGATCGAGGGCGTCCGGAGAAATGTATGCCGAGGGTTCCTATTTTGGCTCGGCCGTCACCGGATCATAGGTGATTTCGACCTTTGCCTTGTCCGATGTGTAGTAGGTGACGGTGTAGGCGTCCTTGTCCCAGTCGACCTCCTTCACATAGCGAAAGCCGTCGCGCTGTTCGACCTTGGCAAGGATTTCCGACAGCTTCTTGGCATTGGGCGGCGGCAGCGGCGCTTCATCCGCGGCAAAGGCCGGCCCGGCGGCGAGAAGAACGGCGACGCTGGTCGCCAGCAGCAATCTGGACATGGCTTTCCCTCAATTTTCCTGGGACAGAAACTCACTGGCGCGGTGGTTGGTTCCGTAGCCGTGATGACGTGCGGCCGCGCGCCAAGAAAAACCTGTCCGCCAAAAAACCACGATGCGCGCTTCACTATCCGTGGCCATATTGCTGGCGATTCACTTGGGGGATTCCATATGCGCACGCGTCACGTCGTCATGCTTGCACTGTCAATGCTTTCCATCCCGGCCGTTTCCATGCCCGTGCAGAAAGCCTGGGCGCTGGAACCTGAAAAATACACGGTCTATTGCGCCAACGACCACATCGAGGTGTCGTTCTGGGATCTCGACCAGATGAAGGTCCGAAACGGCTCCGACGTCTGCCAATTCCAGAGCTACACGAGCTACTCGAGCGCGCTGAATTTCGCCCAGAAGAATTTTGGTGGGGAAGGGGCGAGCTGTAGCTGTTAGCTGGACCGGCTTGGGGTGCGATTTCAGGAAGGTAGATGGTGGGCGATGCAGGGATTGAACCTGCGACCCCACCCGTGTGAAGGGTGTGCTCTCCCGCTGAGCTAATCGCCCGCTCGTTGCCCGAAGGCCAAGCGAGCCGCGATATAAGGGAGGCCGGCCGGTGAAGTCAAGGCGGAGTCAGGCGTTCTGACACAGATCGGATGGCCGCACTTTCGGGGCTGTTTTCGGCGCGACGCCGGCCGCATCCGATCAGTGTCCTGCCGCAGCCTTGATCAGCTTCTCTGCCAGATCCAGCGTCAGCGCGTCAAAATGCGAGATCACCGCCGAGGGTTCGAATTCGCGGACATGCCGGTCGGTGTAGCCGAAATCGACCGCCACCACCGGAATGCCGGCCGCCTTGGCGGTGTCGATGTCGGTTTGCGAATCGCCAACCATCAAAGCGCGGTGCCGATCGCCGCCGGCCAGCTTGATGGTTTCAGTGAGGTGGCGCGGGTCGGGCTTGCGGAACGCGAACGTGTCCTGGCCGGCGATCGCCGCGAAATGCTTGCTCAGGCCGAGCGCTTCGATCAGCGCCAGCGAGTTGGCCTCGTATTTGTTGGTGCAGATGGCCAGGAGATAGCCCGCCTTCTCGAAGCGCGCGATCGCCTCGATGACACCGGGGTAGGGGCGGGATTTGCCGGGAATGTTGTCGGTGTAGTGATCAAGGAACAGTTTTAGCAGCCGGTCATGCTCGGCGACATCGAGCGAGCGCTGCTGGGCAGCGTGCGCCCGCTCTATCATCACGCGGCCGCCGTGGCCGACGAAGCGCTTGAAGCCGGCCTCGTCGACGGCCTGGAGTTCGCTGGCAGCCAGGCTGTGGTTGAGGCTGTCGAGCAGGTCCGGCGCCGTGTCAATCAGCGTTCCGTCGAGGTCGAACACGATGATCGGGCGGGTCATGATCCATCCTGCGCAGGTTTGTGCATCGGCAGGCGATAGCGGCTGCGGCGCGTCAAGGCAAGCAGACCGTTGGACAGGCTGCCAAAGGCTTTGACCACGGTCAAAAGCTTTGACCCCGCCGGCAAAAATGCTACGAGCCCAGAACGTAAGGTTCCCCGGGGCAGCAAGCGGCATGGATGCAAGACAGTTGAAGGTCGAGGCCGCACGGGCCGCCCTTGCCCATGTCAGCGACGGCATGCGGCTCGGCATCGGCACCGGCACCACGGCGGAAGAGTTCGTACGGCTGCTGGCCGACAAGGTCGCCACCGGCATGACTGTCATCGGTGTGCCGACCTCGGAGCGCACCGCCGCGCTGTGCCGTGAGCTCGGCGTACCATTGTCGACGCTGGAGCAAACGCCCGAGCTCGATCTCACCGTCGACGGCGCCGATGAGGTCGATCCGGAACTGACCCTGATCAAGGGCGGTGGCGGCGCGCTGCTGCGCGAAAAGATCGTGGCCGCGGCCTCGCAGCGCATGATCGTCATTGCCGACAGGTCGAAGATGGTCGAGACGCTCGGCCGTTTTCCGCTGCCGATCGAAGTCAACCAGTTCGGCCTCCGCGCCACCGAGATCGCGATAGCCGCGGCGGCTGCAAATCTCGGCCTTTCCGGTCCGATTACATTGAGGATGACGGGAGGCCAGGCTTTTGTTACAGACGGCGGCCATTTTATCCTCGATGCATCTTTTGGCCGCATTCCGGATACAAGAGCGCTTTCGAATGCTCTCCATGCCATTCCGGGCGTGGTCGAGCATGGTCTTTTCATCGGGCTGGCGTCAGCGGCCATCATCGCCGGCGGCGACGGCATCCAAACCGTCCATGCCGCCCGAAAACCAGGGAGTTCTACCGATCATGATGTTGCATAACCGGGTTCGCGGCCTTTGCGTCGTTCTGGCGGCTTCGGCCGTTTTCGCCTTGTCGTCGCCGGCGTTTTCGCAGGACGTCACCGATTCGCACCTGAAGGCCGCGCGCGCTGCGGTCGCGGCGATCCATGCGACCGACCCGTTCGACAGCATCCTGCCGCAGGCGGCCGCCGCGCTCGAATCGCAGCTCATCCAGAAGAACCCGGACATGCAGGAGCTGATCGGCAAGACGATCAACGAGAAGGCGATGGCGATGGCCGCGCGCCGCGCCGATCTCGAGAAGGAAGCGGCCCTTGCCTATGCGAAGGTGTTTTCCGAAAAGGAACTCAACGACATCGCGGCCTTCTACAGCTCCGACTCCGGCAAGAAGCTGCTCGACAGCGGTCCGACCGTGACACGTGAATTGGTCAAGGCAGCCGACATCTGGCAAAACGGCGTCGGTCGAGATCTCGCCCAGCAGGTCGGCGAAACGCTGGCAGCGGCCGCCAAGGCTGCGGCACCGGCTCCGGCTGCGCCCGCGGATGGCGCCGCTCCAGCCGACAATGCAGCTCCGGCAGATGGCGCGGCTCCGGCCGATGGCGCCGCACCCGCCGACGGTTCGGCTCCCGCCGACGGCACGCAGAACTGATCCTGCGTTTTCAAATGCGGCCTTGCGGCCATCTGTGAAGCCCGGCTTGTCCGGGCTTTTCTTTGGCCATTGGCGGCCTACCTGTCACTCACATTTTCCGACGTTCAAGGAGCCGCGCATGGCCGGTTATGACTACGATCTCTTCGTCATCGGCGGCGGCTCCGGCGGGGTGAGGGCGGCGCGCGTTGCCGCGGCACTCGGCAAGCGCGTCGGCATCGCCGAGGAATACCGTTTTGGCGGCACCTGCGTCATCCGAGGCTGCGTGCCGAAGAAGCTCTATGTCTACGCCTCGCAATTTCCGGAGCATTTTGCCGACGCCGTCGGCTATGGCTGGACGGTGCCGGAAGCCAGTTTCGATTGGCGCACACTCGTCGCAAACAAGGATCGGGAAATCAGCCGGCTGGAGGCGATCTACAAGAAGAATGTCGAGGGCGCCGGCGGCGAGACCTTCCATTCGCGGGCGATGATCGTCGAGCCACATGTGGTGCATCTTCTGGGCGAGGACCGCACCGTTACCGCCGACCAGATCCTGATCGCCACCGGCGGCCGTCCGGCGGCGCATCCAGCGCTGCCCGGCCATGAACACTGCATCTTCTCCAATGAGGCTTTCGACCTCAAGGAGCTGCCTAAGGCGATCATGATCGAGGGCGGCGGCTATATCGCGGTCGAGTTCGCCAACATTTTCCACGGCCTCGGCGTCGACACCACGCTGGTCTATCGCGGCAAGGATATCCTCAGCCGCTTCGACATGGACCTGCGCCGCACGCTGCACGAGACCATGGAAAAGAAGGGGATCAAGATACTCTGCCATTCGGTGAGCGAGCGGGTGAGCAAGCGGCCGGACGGCCGGCTCGACGCCTTTCTCACCAGCGGCCAGACGCTGACGGTGGACCAGGTCATGCTGGCCATCGGGCGCATCCCCAACACCGAGAATATGGGCCTGGAAGGCATCGGCATCGAGATGACCGCGGTCGGCGCGATCAAGGTCGACGACTATTCCCGCACCAATATCGACAATGTCTGGGCGATCGGCGACGTCACTAACCGCGTGCAGCTGACGCCGGTGGCGATCCACGAAGCGATGTGTTTCGTCGAGACGGCATTCAAGGACAATCCGACCGCACCCGATCATGAGACGATCGCGACCGCGGTCTTCTCACAACCGGAAATCGGCACGGTGGGTCTCTCGGAAGACGATGCTGTGAAGCGTTTTGCCGATATCGAGGTCTACCGCGCCAGCTTCCGGCCGATGCGGCATACGCTGTCGGGTCGCGACGAGAAGATGCTGATCAAGCTGGTGGTCGATGGCGCGTCCCGCAAAGTGCTCGGCGCCCATATATTGGGGCCGGATGCCGGCGAGATGGCGCAGCTGCTTGGCATTCCGCTGAAGGCCGGACTGACCAAGGATGACTTCGACCGCACGATGGCCGTGCACCCGACCGCGGCGGAAGAACTCGTCACCATGTACAAGCCGACCTACCGCGTGAAGGACGGCCAGCGCATCTAACCTTTCGTCTGTTTCCAGCGCCTGCCGTAGAGGGAGCTCAATGTCCGCCTCCACCAACTCCACACCGCTTGATCATGGGTTTGGCGGGCGTGTCGATCAGGTCATCGACAGCGCCGTCGAGGAGGGGCGCATTGTCGGCGCCGTGATCCTCGTCGCGAGGCGAGGCGAAGTCCTTTACAGCCGCGCCGCCGGCCTTGCCGACCGCGAAGCGCAGAAACCGATGACGCCGGACGCGATCTTTCGGCTTGCGTCGGTCACCAAACCCGTCGTCGCGACCGCCGCGCTTGCCCTTGTCGAAGCTGGCGTGATCGGCCTCGATGATACAGTGGCGAAGTTCATCCCCGAGTTCCGGCCGAAGCTGGCGGATGGCAGCGAGCCTGTCATCACCATCCGAGAGCTGCTGACCCACACGGCCGGCCTGAGCTATGGCTTCCGCCAGGCGGCAGACGGACCCTATCATCGCGCCGGCGTCTCCGACGGCCTCGACCAGCCCGGCCTTTCCATGGCAGAGAATCTTCGCCGCATCGCCTCGGTGCCGCTGTCCTGCGTACCGGGAACGGGCTGGGGCTATTCGGTGGCGATGGATGTGCTGGGCGAGGCCCTGGCGAGAGCCACTGGCGCCTCGCTGCCCGAGCTGGTCGATCGCCTGGTCGTCCAGCCGCTCGGCATGCAAGACGCGGCCTTTACCGTGCGCGATCGATCCCGGCTGGTGACGCCTTACGCCGACGGGCCCGGCAAGGCTATCGCGATGGGTGAACATCATCGTGTGCCTTTCGGTGACGGTTTCATTTCATTCTCGCCCGGCCGTGTTTTCGATCCCGCTTCCTTCGCCTCGGGTGGTACCGGCATGAACGGCACCGCCGGCGATGTCCTCAAGCTGCTTGAAGCGCTGCGTTCGGGCGGCGGGCCAGTCATCCGCCCCGAAACGGCCGCGGCGATGGTCGCGGACGCGATACCGGGCCTGGACACCGGCCTGCCCGGCTGGGGCTGGGGTCTCGGATTTGGCGTCCTGCGCGACCCGCTCGCCGCATCGACGCCTCAAACCGCCGGCACCTGGCGCTGGGGCGGCGTCTACGGTCATTCCTGGTTCGTGGATCCGGCGCTGGACCTGACGGTGGTGGCGCTGACCAACACAGCCATAGCCGGGATGACTGGCACCTTCCCCGATGCACTCCGCGACGCGATCTATGGCAGGCAGGCCTGAGACGGGCAGGGCGGAACCGCCGTCGACCATCGCCGACGGCGGGGACAGATGCTGCTAGAGCAGGGTGCCGCGCAAAATGACCAGCGCCACCGAGAAATAGATCACCAGCCCGGTGACATCGACCAGTGTGGCGACAAACGGCGCCGAAGCGCTGGCCGGGTCGAAGCCGATCCGTTTCAAGGCAAACGGCAACATCGAGCCCGACAAAGAGCCGAAGGTGACGATGCCGACCAGTGCGGCGCCCACCGTCGTGGCGATCAGCGGCCAATGCGGCCCATAGTCGTAGAAGCCCATATATTGCCAGAGCGCGATACGGCAGATGCCGACCACGCCGAGCATGGCGCCCAGCACGAGGCCGGTCGGCAGTTCGCGCAGCGCCACCCGCCACCAGTCACGCAGGCCGATCTCGCGCAGCGCCAGCGCCCGGATGACAAGCGAGGTCGCCTGCGAGCCGGAATTGCCACCGGAGCTCATGATCAACGGGATGAACAGCGTCAGCACGATCGCCTTCTCCAGCTCACCCTCGTAGCTCTGCATGGCGTTGGCGGTCAGCATTTCGCTGATGAACAGCGCGCACAGCCAGCCGCCTCGTTTCTTGATCATGGAGAGGAAGCTCATCTTCATGTAGGGCTCGTCGAGCGCCTCCATGCCGCCGAAGCGGTGCACGTCCTCGGTCGTCTCCTCGATCATCGTATCGATGATGTCGTCGATGGTGACGATGCCGAGGATCTTGCCGTGGTCGACGACCGGGACGGCGAGCAGATCGTATTTGGAGATCGTCTGCGCCAGGGTTTCACGATCGGTCAGCGGCGTGACGGTCACCGGCACGCGGTCCGGCGCTACCGACAGGATCGGGTCGTCCGCCTCACCAGTGATGAGCCGACGCAGGCCGGTCGAGCGCACCAGGAGGTGCGTTTCGGGATCGACGATGTAGATCGCGTAGACGGTTTCGCGCGTCCGCTCGACCTTGCGGATATAATCGAGTGTGCGCCCAACGGTCCAGTCCGAGGGAACGCTGACGAACTCGGTCGTCATGATCGATGCGGCGCTGCCCTCGGGATAGCCCAGGATGGAAAGCAGGGTCGCGCGCAGCGGCGGCGCCAGTGCACCGAGCAGTTCGGAACGTGCCGGCTCCTCGAGTTCGCGCAGGATGTCGGCCGCACGGTCGACTGACATTGCGGTGAGCAGCTTGCTTGCCTTGGGGCGGGGCAGGGCGTCTACGAGTTCGGGCGCGGCATCGAGTTCAGGCTGATCGAAAATCTCGACCAGCCGCTCGAAGGGTACGGCGCAAAGCAGATCCGTCGCGGTTTCGCGCGATTCATGGTTGAGCGCCTCGACCACGTCGGCGGCGTGGTCGTTTGCAAGGATGCGGGCGATGGCGACGGCCTCGTCGTCCGCTACAGTGGGAAAATCGTTCATGGCTCACTCCTTGCCGTCCGGCAGGACATGAACCATTCAGGTCACGTCTAGGCGGACGGCGGTTGCGTTCGACTAATACTGTCGCCAGGCATGGCGCGGTGACCTTTCCGCTTGCGGGTTCGCGTTTGACTATCAGCAAGCCGGCGCAACATAGGAGCGCGCCTTGCCGAGTCAATCGTTGTGAGGAAGGAAATCGGCGCCTGATAGCTCCGATCGCGACACTGTGATCGCCGACTGCCGTAATACCTGGCAAGTCGCGGTGAAATAACCGCTATTTCTGCTTCAGCCGACGCGAGAAACGCAGCCATTTGTCCTCGACCGGTCGTGGCTGCGCCAGGATCGTGGTGAGTTCGACAGGCAGCGTCGGAACCAGCGGCTTCTTGGTGGCGACGCTGTCGGCGATCAAGACGATCGAGTGGTAGAACTCGGTACCAGCAGCCGATCGCGGCGCCACCGCTTCGTGCATGACGCTGATTACCGTGACATCGGGGCAGTTGTCCTTGATCGCCTGATGGAAGGCAATCTTGCCCTCCGGGTCGAGCGCACCGGTCGCTTCGTCGAGGAACAGCAGCCCCGGCTGCTGCAGGATGATGCGGGCCACCACAAGCTTCTGTTTCTGGCCACCCGACAGGACCTGATCCCAGCTTTTGCCCTCGCGGCTTTCATTGGCCATTTGTTCAATGAAGTCGCCCAGACCAGCCTTGTGCAGCGCTGACGCGACCTGGGCATCGCCATGGTCCTGTTCGGAGCCCGGCAGGCAGACCAGCTGTTTCAGCGACACCTGCGGGAGCTTGACCTCCTGGGCGGCATAAAAACTCTTCACCCCGTCAGGGAAGACGATGGTGCCGTGGCCGTAGGGCCAGAGGCCGTTTATCGCCTTGATCAGCGAAGTCTTGCCGCAACCGGATTCGCCCTTCAGGAAGGTCCACTCGCCGCGCCGGAAGCGCAGGTTCGCGGCACTGAGGAAGGGCGTCGCATCCTCGCCCTGATGCGCCAGTTCGAGCTTCTGGATGGTCAGGCCGAAGACTGGGTTCTGGCTGGCATAGTGGAAGTCGGAACGGCCGGTCTTGCTGTAGAACTCCTGCGGATGCTGAACATCCTCGATCGCATTCGCCAGTTCGGTGACACGCTGGCTGTTGGCGCGTAGCGTCGCAATGGCCGGCATGACGTGGATGAACCACGAGCACTGGCTGATCAGCTGGGCGACCATTTCAGAGCCGGTTATATAGCCTTTGTAGTCCAGGCGATTGTGGATGAACGACACGAGACCGGGGCCATAGGCGACGATCCGGGCGCCGACGAAGTTGTAGATCAGCTCGAACGACGTGTAGCTGTTGTTGACGACATTGAGCCTGCCCCAGGTTTTATCGATATCGACGTAGAGCCTGTCGTGCATCGACTTCTGCACGCCCTCGCCATGCGAGGCGGCGACATGGAAGCTGCGGCGCAGGAATGTCGTCAGTTCACTGCGGTAGCTGCCCTCGGCCTGCTGCATGCGGATGTTGAGCCGCTCGAGCAGGCGGCCAAGCCTGACCGCAATCCACGTGTTCAGCGGCACGTAAATGGCGACGGCGAGGAAGGCCAGCACTGCACTGCCATAACTGCCGAGGAACTCCAGCCCTTTAACCTCGACCGAGGATCCGATCAGATTTTCGCCGATAAAATAGAGCGAGGTCGCGACACCCAGAACGCCCATGGCGAGACCGATCGCCCCGCCGGTCATGTCCTTGATCGATTCCTGGATGCGCTGGTCGATGTTGTCGGGCGCCACGATACCGCCGGCCGCCGAACCATGCTGGGCATGGAAATGGGTATGATTGCCGTCGAGCAGAGCCTGGTTGAACTGGCTGTTCAGCCAGCCGCGCCATTTTCGGTGCAAGGTTGCGGAGACAAGACCGCGCACGCCGGTGAAGCCGGCATCCTTGAGCACGACCAACACCACCAATATGCCGGCATTGGTCAGAATTGCCTGCAGCGGGTTGGTGTTGGCGGCATCGTGGAAGAAGGCGATCGAATTGCCCAACTCGCCCAATGCCACGGCGAACCAGACGCCGGCCTTGCTGGAAAGCGCCGTCAGCAGCGCGATGACGACGGTGAGCGTCCAGGCTTCCTTCCAGTGGTCAGACAACCAGTAGGCTTTCATCAGCCCCCAGAAACTGCGCATCGAGGATACCGGCGTCAATTGCGGCGGCCCTGCGGCGCCGCTGTGTAGTCTATCCGGTACTGACTCCTGCGATCGTTTGCCGATCCGAATCACGATCCCGCCCAAACCTTTTTTTGTTTTGTTACGGATGGTAACACCAATTGATCATTTTCCATTAATTTTTCTAGGGGGTCGGCGGGACTGAAGTGCCGGCCGTGGCGGCAAGGCAACAGAACAGCCTTTCCGGACGTCGCATGGAAGCCGGCGAAACCGCGATTTAACGCAACGATGTCAGATGCTTACCAAGTAATTTTCAAGACGCTTCCACCTTCCCCTAGGGAAGGCTCTCACACGATTTTGTGACTCATTTTGGCGTGCCGGGTGGGCCGAACTTTCATTGCGGGCTAACCAAAATTCCCGAAAACAGACCGTCCTTGATGTCTGCTTCCTTGCCGTCATCGTCCTTGCCAGAGGCTGAGAAATGACCTGAAACGGTCTTTGCGGCAGGGTCGTACGTCTCGATCACCACTTCACCGCTCTTGAACCTGACATGCCCAACCGTGGCGCCGGAATCGAGGATATTGAAGTTGGCGCCATTGGCGGGAAAGCCGCCGCCGAACGGATAGGTGCCGACATAGTCGCCTGGCGTTTTCAGCACCAGCATCGAATTGAATGTCATCGTCGGCGAACCCTGTTGGGTCCCCGACAGGTTCAGCACCGGTTTGCCTGCCATCTCCAGCGTCGTGCCCTGGGCGAAGGATGCCGTCCACGGCTTGCCGCAGAAACTGGCGGTCATGGCCGCGTCCCCGGCGTCTGCGGCCGATATGAACTGCGGGCCGGCCAGGGCTGTGAGGCAAAGCAACAGGCATGAAACACCACGAAGTTGCATGAGCAAGAGCGTCCCCGGTCGATCAACCATGCCGAGGACAATAGCGCAGACCTTGCCTGCCGGCGATTCACCAGATCGTCGTGCGAAGAGTGCCGTTTAACAAAATACGTACACGAGGTTGAACCTAGCCCGGGGCTGTCGGCACCAATGCATATCAGGTTCTCCAACAAGGAAGCTTACCAATGCTTGCACGCGCAGCCGCACCCGCAATCCTGTTGCTTTTCGCTTGGCTGCCTCTGGCGCATGCCGGCGATCAATCCATTCCGGCAAGTTCGGAAGGCAAGTCGAGTTCAATGCTCCCTCTGGTAACATTGGCTGTATCTACACGCCGAAAGGCGGCACTAGCACCTATTCACCACAGGACGGCGGTCCGGAACTGAGCTGCTCCCGGGTTGAGCCAAGCTACGTGACCGTAATCCTCGGCCCAAAAGGGCCGGCCACCCTAATCAAGAACCCCGGCGAACAGAGCTGTTGCAGCGACGTAGACAAGCTTGACTATGGGAACAGCTGGAGCCAGGGGCCGTTCACTTGCCAGTCGTCGACCAAGGGGTTGACCTGCAGAGGCAGCAATGGTCACGGGTTCTTCGTCAGCAAAGCCAAGGTGACGGTGCAATAGGCTCTGCAACGCGCGGAAGCGGCTGGCCTCAGCCGACCTTGTCCAACTCGCCCCGTGCCTTGGCCGCCGCCACCTGGCGGATAGCATCAGCCAGCGTGTCGGCGTCTTGAGCGCCCATGACCGCATATTTGCCTTCCAGCAGGAAGCACGGCACGCCCGATATGCCCATGCGCGCCGCCGTGGCGATCTCGGTGCGCACCGCTTCGACATCGGCGTCGGTCGGCAGGAGTGTGGCGACCACGGACGCATCCATGCCGGCCTCGCGGGCGGCTGCGACCAACACGGCATGGTCGCCGATGTTGACGCCCTCCTCGAAATTCAACTGGAACAGGCGACGGACCAGCCTGTTCTGCACGGCTTCGCCGGCGGCACCAGCCCAGCGGATCAGCCGATGCGCATCCAGCGTGTTCGGCGCGACCTTGATGGCATCGAAGGCAAAGGAAATGCCCTCGGCCTCGCCAAGCGGTTCGATACTGGCATGGATCTCGCGGATGCGCTCCTCGCTGCCGAACTTGGCCAGCATGTACTCGCGGCGGTCCTTGCCTTGCGGCGGAATGGTCGGATCGAGCTGGAACGGACGCCAGCGTATATGCACATCGACATCGCCGACTGCGGCGACCGCCTTGTCCAGCCGCTTCTGGCCAATGAAACACCAGGGACAGACGACGTCCGACACCACATCGACGGTTATGGCGTTCGCTTCGCTCATCTCGATCTCCGGATTGTCAGTTCGGTTTGCGCCACCATGTCGGCAGCTGATAGCCGAATATGGGGGTCTTCTTCGGATGTTCCAGATAATTCCAGTAAGCAAGCCACTGCTGCGTGTTGTACTGCATCGGCACCATGTAGTAGCCCGAGATCAGCAGCCGGTCGAGAACGCGAACGGCGGCGACATAATCCTCCTTCGATCGGGCGCGCAGCATCGCTTCGATCGCCGCATCGACCGCCGGATCGGCAACGCCGGCGAGGTTGAACGAGCCTTCGGCCTTGGCCGCCTCGGAGCTCCAGCGTCCGAGCTGCTCGAAGCCTGGCGACAGCGAATTGTTGAAGCCGCTGGATCCGATCAGAGCCTCGAAATCGAAGCGCTGCTTGCGTGACTGGATCTGGTCGCCGTCGAGGCTGCGGATGCTGACGTTGATGCCGATCTTCCCCAGAGTGCGCTGATAGATGCCGGCCAGGCGTTCCTCGTCCTGTGAAGCGGTCAGGATCTCGAATCCGAAACGTTTGCCGTCGGGATCGAGCATCGTACCGTCCTGGACATGGTAACCGATGCTTTTCAGGAGATCGAAAGCGGTCTTCAACACCTTGCGGTCCTGGCCCGAACCGTCGGTCACCGGCGGTTTCCAGGTGCCGTCCATGACGTCAGGCGGCACACGGCCGGGGTAGGGGGCGAGCAACGCCTTTTCCCTGTCGTCGGCCGGATGGCCGAGCGCGGAAAGCTCGGAGTTCTGCCAATAACTCATCGTGCGCGTGTACTTGCCGCCGAACAGGTTCTTGTTGGCCCATTCGAAATCGTAGAGCATGCCGAGCGCGCGCCGAACCACCGGATTGGCGAACTTCGGCAGCCTCGTGTTGAACAGGAAACCGGTCACGACGGGCGGAATGCCGGTGTCGAAGGTTTCGGCGACCACGTCACCCCTGTGGAAGGCCGGGAAATCCAGATCGCGCTCACGCTTGACCGGATCGCTGTCGTCGTCGAGGGCGCAGAGGCCTTTCTTGAAGGCCTCGAGCTTGGCGTTGGCGTTGAGGAAATATTCGATGGTGATCTGGTCGTAATTGTCGAAGCCGCGCTTGGCCGGGACATCCTTGCCCCAATAATCGGCGTTGCGCTTGAACACGATGCGCTGGCCGGGCGCCACCTGGGCAATGGTGTAAGGTCCACTGCCAATCAGCGGCTTCAGCGTTGTCTTGTCGAAAGTCTCCTTGTTGAAGGCATGTTTCGGCAGGATCGGCGTCAGCGCAATGATCAGGGGCGTTTCACGATTGGCCTTGTCATTGAAGGTGAAGCGCACGCTGTGATCACCGGTTTTTTCAAGCTTGGCGATCAGGCTCATGCGTGCGTTGTAGGGCGGGCGGCCCTTGTCGGTAAAGACATCGTAGGTGAACAGCACATCCTCCGGCGTCACCGGCTCGCCGTCTGACCATTTTGCCTTGGGGTTGAGATGGAATTCGATCGACTTGCGCTCGGGATCCATGTCCGCGCTGTCGGCGAGCAAGCCGTAGAGACTGAAGGCCTCGTCGTAATTACGCTGCATCAACGGCTCGAAAACGAGGTTGCCGTAGTTCAGATCCATCATGCCGCGCGCCGTCGTGCGCAGGCTTTTCAGGATGAACGGGTTGAGGTTGTCGAAGCTACCGACGACGCAATAGGTAATGTTGCCGCCCTTCGGCGCGTCAGGATTGACGTAGTCGAAGTGGGTATAGTCGGGCGGCAGTGCCGGCTCGCCCTGCATGGCAATGGCATGCTTCGGTTCCGACATGGCCGGCCGCGGCGAAAGGGTGAAAAGCAATGTCGCGGTGATCAGCCAAACAAGAACGCGGCCCATGACCGTCTCCTTAACAGGTCGGCTTGATGATTCGATGCGCACCCTAGCATGAGGCAGCTGCGTGCCGACTAATGGTGGCATCAAGAATTACAGGAAGCGGGCTGGATTCGGCACCGCTTGCAGTGTAACACGCCGACCGAAGTCATCCTGTTGCCTCATTTCGGCAACAGGTAGCTGGACCACACGGCGCAGAGAAGCCGGTTCCGGGATCATTTGAGAGGAAGTGCACGACATGACGAGCCTGAACAGCAATGCGTACCGCCTTTCGGTCATGGCCGCGGGCGTGGTCGGCTTTCTGGGCGCAGGACTTCCCTCTGCTTCCGCACAGCAGCAGCCGCAGATCCCACAGGGCTGGTTCAAGGCCTGCACCAAGCAGGAAGACGTCGACATCTGCAACGTCCAGAACATCGTCACTGCCGGCAACGGCCAGCTCGTCACCGGCGTGAGCCTGATCGAACTCAAGGGCAAGGTGAACCGCAAGGTGTTCCAGGTGACGGTCCCGACCGGCCGCCTCGTGCCTCCCGGCATCGGCCTGCAGATCGATACCGGCAAGGCCGTGAAGCTCGATTATGTGATCTGCTTCCCCGATCGTTGCGTGGCTGAAGTGCCGCTGACCGACCAGCTCGTCGCCTCGTTCAAGAAAGGTCAGGGGATCACGCTGACCTCGATCAATTTCCAGAACCAGGCCAACCCGATCAAGATCGCCCTGCAGGGCTTCAGCGGCGCCTATGACGGCCCACCGCTGCAGCAGTCGGACATCGAGGACCGGCAGAAGAAGCTCCAGGACTTCGTCGCCAAGAACAACCAGGACTTCGCCAAGAAGCTCAAGGATGAGCAGGACAAGGCCAAGACCGCCAACTGATCACCGGCTCGGGCATTCTCGAGTCAAAGAAAAAGCGGGGCCATGCCCCGCTTTTTTTCGTTCCTGGCCATGGCCTGGATATCTTGACGGATGGCCGGAATGCCGGGACGTCAGTGCCTGGACTGCCGTTTCGGCTCGTAGCGTCCGTCCGGCTTCTTGTCGAACATCTCCTTGATCTGCGGATGGCGGACCGGCTCGCCCGACTGATCCTCGAGCAGGTTCTGCTCCGACACATAGGCGATGTATTCGGTTTCCGAATTCTCGGCGAGCAGATGGTAGAATGGCTGATCCTTGCGCGGCCGCACGTCGGCGGGGATGGCTTCGTACCATTCGTCGGTGTTGGCGAATTGCGGATCGACGTCGAAAATGATGCCCCGAAATGGAAACAGCCGGTGTCGAACCACCTGTCCGATCGCGAATTTGGCTGTTTTCATCGTACTCACCACTGAATTCCTTGACTTTATTTGGCGCAGACTCCGAGTCAATTCAATCCCGAAGCGTTTGAGCGTCCTCAAGCTACGCAGAATACGGCGCAAAGGTTTTTGATTGACATGGCGATGTCGCGATAAAGTCCGCAAGATCGCTACTGCTGCCGCATCGGTTTTCGCAGGCCGCCGGCAAGTGCTGCAAAACCACTGCCGGGACGAAGCCCTTCGCGCATGAAGAAGGCGCGCAGCGGTGCAAAACCACCGAGCACGCTAAGACCAGCGCCGCGCGCCATCTGCGCCGGCAGCATATCGGAGAGCAGCGACATGTTGAGCAGATTGACAGCGCTGCTGCGGGCCAGAATATCGGGGCGGCGCTTGAAATCGTAGGTGGCAAGGGCCTTGGCCGCGCCAGGGTCACCACGATTTTCAGCAGCAATTCCAACCAGATCGTCAATATCCCTGATGCCAAGGTTGAGGCCTTGCGCGCCGATCGGCGGGAATACATGTGCGGCTTCGCCGACAAGCGCCACCCGCCGCTGTGCAAAGCGCAAGGGCGTCACCGTCGAAAGCGGATAGATCTGGCGGCCCGGCTCTACCGTCACCCGGCCCAGCATGGACTGCATCTGCTGCTCGACCCGCAGCGAGAGGGCTGCATCATCCAGTGCGGCAAGCTCCTTGGCGGTCTCGGGCTTGACCACCCAGACGAGGCTTGAGCGATTGCCTGATAACGGAACCTGTGTGAAGGGACCGGTCTCGGTGTGGAATTCGGTCGAGGTGAAGGCATGCTCGCTTCTATGGCCGAAATTGAGCACGAGCGCCGCCTGAGGATAGGAGCGCGCGGCGGTCGAAATGCCCGCCGCCTCGCGTGCAGGCGACAGGCGCCCATCGGCAGCGACCGCCAGCGGCGCCCCAACCTCGCCACCGTCGGCGAGGGTGGCATAAGCCTTGTCGGCATCGAGACGCCAGGTCTTGACCATCGACCTCAGCCATTCGATCCCGGAATGCGCGGCCACCTTGCCGGCAAGCGCCGGGCCAAAGACGCTGTTGGGCAGGTTCAGCCCGAACTGGTCCTCGTCGATCTCGCTGGCGCGGAAGGTGACGACGGGGCTGCGGATCAGCCGGCTGGTCGCATCGACGATGCGCATGATTTTCAAGGGGGCGGCCTTGGGCTTGATGTCTTCGAGGACCTCAAGCCGCTCAAGCACTTTCAGGGCAGGGTTCATCAGCGCCGTGGTGCGGCCATCAGGTGCCGACGCCTCAGGCCCGACAAGCGTCACCGGGAAGCCGGCATCGGCGAAAGCGAGCGCCGCGATCAGCCCTGCGGGCCCGGTGCCGGCAATCAGTATCGGCGCTGTTTCCTGATGCTCCAAGGATCGGCTTTCGGCTTGCGATGCGAGGCGGCCACCAGACCTGCCAGTCAAGCAGCATATAGGTCAGATCATGCCGCTTGATCAACGCGGCGATTCGGCCCATTCGGGGGCATGACCGGCCATCAGGACGATTTCAGCCATCTCGACCGCGCCGGCCGCGCCACGGCTGATATTGCGCGCAACCCGCGCTTGACGGTCAATGTCGTTGTGGGCGCCGGCATCGCGCTCGCCTGGTTGTCGCTCGCCGCGATGGCGATTCGAGGTGCCGAAGCCCGGGGCAGCGCGCCCGGCGACACGCTCCTGCGCGGTCTGCCACAGATGCCGCTGCCCGATTTCCTGGAGCGGTTCTTCGCGCTCTGCCTGTCGCCGGCGCCGGTGGACGCAGGCATCGGAGTGCGCGCTCTGGCGCTTGTCCTGATGTGGTTCCTGATGGCGATCGCCGCGATGCTGCCGTCCGCGGCACCAATGATCCGTACCTATTGCGAGATCGCCGATACGGCCCGGATAAAAGGAGAGCCGGTCGTCCATCCGCTGGTGCTGGTTGCCGGCTATCTCGGCGTCTGGCTCGCCGCCTCGATGCTGTTTTCAGCGCTGACGTTGGGCATGCACACTTTCGCCGCGTCCGGCGAAATCTACGATCCGGTGCTTGGCATTGCCGGCGCTCTCGCGCTGCTGGTTGCCGGCCTCTACCAGTTCAGCGGCCTCAAGGAGGCCTGCCTGAAGAAATGCCGCAACCCGTTCTCGATCCTGTTTTCGAACTGGAGCGCCAAAGCCGTCCGCGTCTTCCGGCTTGGCGTCGCACAAGGCATTTGGTGCCTCGGCTGCTGCTGGGCGCTGATGCTGGTGATGTTTGCCGTCGGCGTGATGAACATCTTCTGGATGGCGCTGATCGGCCTGTTCACCCTGATTGAAAAACAGACGACGGGCAGCCTTCCAACCCGGCTGGCCGGTGCGATACTGCTTGTCTGGGCAGCCGCGCTGCTAGTAGTCTCGTTGTGAGTGGGGGAAATTCAATGACAGATCAGGGCTGGGCAATGAAAGGAGAGCTTGTACTCTCCTGCAATTGCACGGTTTTTTGCCCTTGCGTGCTGTCGCTCGGCAGCCACCCACCGACCGAGGGCTATTGCCAGACCTGGGCGGGTTTCCGTATCGACGCCGGTCATTTCGGCGAGGTCGACCTCTCCGGCCTCAACCTTGGCCTGATCATGGAAATCCCCGGTTATATGAGCCGCGGCAACTGGACCGCCGGCCTCTTCATCGACAAACGCGCCTCGGTATACGCGGTCAAGGCATTGACGAAGATCTTCACCGGCAAGGCAGGCGGGACCACGTCGCTGCTGTCGATCCTGGTCGGAAAATTCCTGGGTGTCGAACAGGTGCCGATCACCTATGAGACGCGCGACAAGACGCGTATCTTCCAGATACCGAAGATCATCGACGGGGCGGTTACGCCAATCGCGGGCAAGGATCGCGAGAAGGATACAGTGATCACGAATTCGGAATACTGGATCGCACCGGAGATCATCGTGGCGAGGTCCGACAAGAGCAAGATGCGGGCCTTTGGCCGCAACTGGAATTTTGCTGGCCGCTCGGCCGAAATCTGCAAGCTGGATTGGCGGGGCCCGTGAGCAAGAACACATCCGCCAGGAATATGGGGGCCAGGAACCTGGCGGCACGAAAAGCCGCCAAGAAGCTTACGGATCGGATTCCGCGACCGAAGAAGAAAGTCACCTGGCCGCAGGCGAGGGCGTTCTCCGTCCATCTGCTGACGGCGTCAGGCTCCTTCCTTGCCTTCCTGTCGCTGGTGGCGGCGAGTGAGGAACGCTGGACGGCAATGTTCTGGTGGCTTGGCCTGGCGCTGTTCGTCGACGGTATCGACGGGCCGATCGCCAGGAAGCTCGAGGTCAAGGAAATCCTGCCGACCTGGTCGGGCGAACTCCTCGACAACATCATCGACTATGTGACCTATGTGCTGATTCCGGCCTTCGCGCTCTACCAGCGCGGCTTCATGGGCGAGGGCCTGTCATTCCTGTCGGCGGCGATCATCGTCGTCTCCAGTGCGATCTATTATGCCGACACCGGCATGAAGACGAAGGAGAATTTCTTCAAGGGATTCCCGGTTGTCTGGAACATGGTGGTGTTCACGCTGTTCGTCATCGAGCCGGGACAATGGGTTTCGTTCGCGGTGGTGGTAGTGGCCGGCATCCTGACGTTCGTCCCGATCAATTTCATTCATCCGGTGCGGGTGGTGCGGCTGCGGCGCATCAATCTGACAATGACGCTTTTGTGGTGCGCCTTCGGCGCGCTTGCGCTTGCGCAGGCGGCGCTTGCCGCCTTCTATGATCAGATCGGCGTGCTGGGCGAACAGGTCAGCACTTTCATCAAGATCGGCATCACCATCAGCGGGCTCTACCTCGCCTCTATCGGTGGCATCATGCAGTTCTTTCCAAATCTCGGCGCCAAGAAGGCCTGATCAGCCGCTCCCAGAGGAAGTCAATCTATGTCCAAAGCGATCCGCATCCACGCCCATGGCGGCCCGGAAGTTCTGACCTATGAGGACACCGATCCCGGCCAGCCGGGTTCTGGGCAGATCCTGGTCAAGCATACGGCGATCGGCCTCAACTTCATCGATGTCTATCATCGCTCCGGGCTCTATCCGCCGCCCGGCGGTTTTCCGCTCATTCCAGGCAGCGAAGCCGCCGGCGTGGTGCAAGAGGTCGGTGAGGGCGTCGACTGGCTGAAGCCGGGCGACCGGATCGCCTATTCGACGAATGTCGGCGCCTATGCCGAGCAACGCGTCATCGCCGCCGACCGTGTGGTGAAGATTCCAGACGGCATCAGCGACGAACAGGCCGCCGCGATGATGCTGAAAGGCATGACCGCCGAATATCTCTTGCGCCGCACCTTCAAGGTGAAGGCGGGCGACACGATCCTGTTCCATGCCGCAGCCGGCGGCGTCGGCCTCATTCTCGGCCAATGGGCGAAAAATCTGGGCGCGACGGTCATTGGCACGGCAAGTTCGACCGACAAGATCGAGCTCGCCAAGGCGCACGGCTTCGACCATGTCATCAATTACAAGGAGCAGGATTTCGTCGCCGGCGTCGCGGCCATTACCGGTGGCAAAAAATGCGACGTGGTCTACGATTCGGTGGGTAACGACACCTTTCCGGCCTCGCTCGACTGTCTGAAGCCGCTCGGCATGTTCGTCAGCTTCGGCCAGTCCTCCGGACCGATCCCGCCATTCTCGATGTCATTGCTGGCCCAGAAGGGCTCGCTGTTCGCGACCCGGCCGACGCTGTTCGTCTACAATGCAAAACGCGAGGACCTCGATGCCTCCGCGGCTGCGCTGTTCGAGGTGGTGCTCGGCGGCGCCGTCAAGATACAGATCAACCAGCGCTATGCGCTGAAGGATGCGGGCAAGGCGCATGCCGACCTTGAGGGTCGCAGGACAACAGGGACGACCATTCTCATCCCTTAGTCCCGCCAGGCTTGCTATCCCTTGAATTTCCGCTGAAATTCTTGAAGCTCTTTCAAGACGCGTGCCGCTTTCCGTTGAGAGCCGGCGGCGCCTACCATGCTTGCGGGAACACAGAACATATCTGGCTAACCAGATGGGAGGCACTGTGAGTGCAGATCATGACGGGGCGAACCTGCTTGAGGTTCGTGGCCTGACCAAGATATTCGGCACGCTGACGGCGTGCGATCATATCGACCTCAACATCGCCAAGGGTGAAATCCACGCGCTGCTCGGCGAGAATGGCGCCGGCAAGTCGACGCTGGTCAAGATGCTGTTCGGCTCGCTGGAGCCCAATTCCGGTGAGATTTTCTGGAACGGCCAGGCGGTGCGGATCACCAGCCCGGGTGCTGCCAAGAAGCTCGGCATCGGCATGGTGTTCCAGCACTTTTCGCTGTTCGAGGCGCTGACCGCGGCCGAGAACATCGCGCTGTCCCTGGATGACGGCGCGCCGATCAGCAGCATTGCCGCGAAGGCGAGGGCGCTTTCCTTCAGCTACGGCCTGCCGCTCGATCCGGACTCGCTGGTCGGCGACCTGTCGGTCGGCGAGCGCCAGCGCATCGAGATCATCCGCTGCCTCTTGCAGACGCCGCAGCTCATCATCCTGGATGAGCCGACGTCGGTGCTGACGCCGCAGGAAGCCGACAAGCTGTTCGAGACCCTGGAGCGGCTGCGCGCGGAAGGCAAATCGATCCTCTACATTTCGCACCGGCTCGAAGAGGTCAAACGCATCTGCGACCGCGCCACCGTGTTGCGGCATGGCAAGGTGGTCGGCCACTGCAACCCGCGCGAGGAGACAGCCGCCTCACTCGCCCGCATGATGGTCGGCAACGAGGTGCAGGCCGTGGTGCGTGCGCCGGTCGAAGGGATCGAAACCGCACAGCCGCTGCTCGAAATCCGCGGACTCAGCCGCAAGCCGGCGACGCCGTTCTCCATTCCGCTCAAGAACATCAGCCTCAATGTCCGCGCCGGCGAGGTGATCGGCATTGCCGGTGTCGCCGGCAACGGCCAGGGCGAGTTCTTCGAATCCGTCTCCGGCGAGGTGTTGCAGCAGGATGCCGCCTCGGTGCGCATCCGTGGCAAGGATGCCGGTGGCCTCACCATCACCGGACGGCGCCTGCTGGGTGCCGCCTTCGTGCCGGAAGAGCGCCTCGGCCATGGTGCCGCGCCCCGCATGAAACTCTCGGAAAACCTTTTGCTGTCGCGCCATGCTACCGACGGCAAGGCCTTTGTCGGCACCGGCGGGATGGTCAAGAGCGGTGCTATCTACGCCGCCTCTCAACGCATCATCGAGGCGATGGACGTACGCAAGAGCGCGCCGGATCCGGAAGCGGCAGCACTTTCGGGCGGTAATCTGCAGAAATTCATCGTCGGCCGCGAGCTTGACCGCCGCCCAAGCGTCATGGTGGTCAACCAGCCGACCTGGGGCGTCGATGCCGGTGCCGCCGCCCACATCCGGCAGGCGCTGATCGAACTGTCGCGCAGTGGATCGGCGGTGCTGGTGATCAGCCAGGATCTCGACGAGCTGTTCGAAATCTCGGACGCGATCGCGGTCATGCACAATGGCGAGCTGTCCAAGCCGATGCCGATCGCCGAGGCGACCTTCGAGAAGGTCGGTCTGCTGATGGGCGGCGCCGAGCCCGGCCACGCCGAACATACGCTGGAGACGGCATGATGCGCCTCGAACTCGTCAAACGCCCGCAGCGCTCCGTGCTGTTTTCGGCCCTGTCGCCGTTCATCGCCTTCGCGCTCACGATCATTGCCGGCGCGGTTCTGTTCGCGCTGCTCGGCGTCAATCCGCTGACCGCGTTCCGGATCTACTTCATCGAGCCGATCAGCCAGGTCTGGCAGCTGCATGAGCTGGCGATCAAGGCGGCACCGCTGATCCTGATCGCGGTCGGCCTGTCGGTCTGCTACAAGGCCAACATCTGGAACATCGGCGCCGAGGGCCAGTTCGTCTTCGGCGCCATCTTCGGCTCCGCCATTCCGGTGCTGTTTCCGCAATTCGAAGGCCCACTGGTGCTGCCGCTGATGCTTCTGCTCGGCATGGTCGGCGGTGCGGCCTATGCGGCGATCCCCGCGTTTCTGAAAACCCGGTTCAACACCAACGAGATCCTGACCAGCCTGATGCTGGTCTATGTCGCCCAGCTCTTCCTCGACTGGCTGGTGCGCGGCCCATGGCGCGATCCGCAGGGCCATGGTTTCCCGCAGACGATCCGGTTCGGCGACGCGTCCGTGCTGCCGGAACTGATGCCGGATGCCGGACGCGCCAACTGGGGGTTCGTCTTCGCCCTGGTTGCCGCGGTCCTGGTCTGGATCCTGATGAGCCGCATGCTCAAGGGCTTCGAGGTCCGCGTGCTGGGCTCGAGCCCACGGGCAGGGCGCTTCGCAGGCTTCGGCCTCAACCGCATGGTGTTCTTCGCCTTCCTGCTGTCTGGCGCACTGGCCGGACTTGCCGGCATCTCGGAAGTCTCCGGCGCCATCGGACAGCTGCAGCCGGTGATCTCGCCCGGCTACGGCTTCACCGCCATCATCGTGGCGTTCCTTGGTCGCCTCAATCCGCTTGGCATCATCGCCGCGGGTCTGGTGCTGGCGCTGACCTATCTCGGCGGCGAGGCGGTGCAAAGCGCGCTCGGTATTTCCGACAAGGTGGCGAGGGTGTTCCAGGGCATGCTTTTGTTCTTTGTGCTCGGCTGCGACACGCTCATCCACTACCGCGTCCGCCTGATCGGCCTGGCGCTGACGAAACAAGAAGGCGCGGCGAAGCTCGAAGCGGCGCCGAAGTTGAAGGAAGCCCGCTGATGGACATCACCGTCAACATCCTCCTGACCATCGCCACGGCAGCGACCCCACTGTTGATCGCGGCGATCGGCGAACTGGTGGTCGAGCGCTCCGGCGTGCTCAATCTCGGCGTCGAAGGCATGATGATCATGGGCGCGGTAGGCGGCTTCGGCGCCGGCTACCTGACCGGCTCGCCCTGGATCGGCCTTTTGGCGGCAATCGTCATGGGCGCGCTGTTCTCGCTGCTGTTTGCCGTCATGACGCTGTCGCTGGCCACCAACCAGGTGGCGACCGGCCTGTCGCTGACGCTGCTCGGCCTCGGCCTCTCCGGCATGATCGGCACGAGCTTCGTCGGCCAGCCAGGCGTCCGGCTGCCCAATCTCGACATTCCCGGCCTCAGCTCAATCCCGGTCGTGGGCAAGCTGCTGTTCGGCCAGGATCCTATCTTCTACATCTCGATCGCGCTGACGGCGGCCGTGATGTGGTTCCTGTTCAAGACGCGTACCGGACTGACGCTGCGCTCGATCGGCGACAGTCACACGTCGGCGCATGCGCTTGGCATCAAGGTCATCCGCTACCGCTATCTCTCGGTCATCTTCGGCGGCGCTTGCGCCGGTCTGGCCGGCGGCCATCTGTCGCTGGTCTACACGCCGCAATGGGTAGAGAACATGTCAGCGGGCCGCGGCTGGATCGCGCTGGCGTTGGTGGTGTTTGCGTCCTGGCGGCCGTGGCGGGTGCTGGCCGGCGCCTACATCTTCGGCGCGGTGTGGATCGGCCAGCTTCATGCACAGGCTTTTGGCATTCCGGTGCCCTCGCAGATGCTTTCTTCTCTGCCCTATCTGGCAACCGTTGTGGTTCTCGTTCTAATCTCGCGCAACAAGCGTCTGACGATGATGAACACGCCGGCATCCCTGGGGCAGCCATTCGTTCCGGATCGTTGACAATAATAACAAACGGGAAGCTCCAAGGCTTAACACAGAGAGGTAACACAATGAAAAAACTGCTTATTGCCCTGATGACGACAACAGCGGCTTTGTCGCTGGCCGCGTCCGCAGAGGCTGCCGACAAGTTGAAGGCCTGCTGGGTCTATACCGGCCCGATCGGCGATTTCGGCTACTCCTACCAGCACGACCAAGGCCGGCTCGAGGTCGAGAAGGCGCTCGGCGACAAGGTCGAGACCGCCTATCTGGAGAACGTCTCCGAAGGTCCCGATGCCGACCGCGCTTTCGAGCGCCTGGCACGCGAAGGCTGCAAGCTGATCTTCGGCACCTCGTTCGGCTTCATGGACGCCGAGGTGAAGGTCGCCAAGAAATTCCCGAAAGTGATGTTCGAGCACGCCACCGGCTACAAGTCCGGCGACAATCTCGGCCTCTACAATGCCCGCTTCTATGAAGGCCGATACGTGCTCGGCCAGATCGCCGCCAAGGAATCGAAGTCCGGCGTCGCCGGCTACATCGTTTCCTTCCCGATCCCGGAAGTGGTGATGGGCATCAACTCCTTCATGCTCGGCGCGCAGTCGATCAACCCGAACTTCAAGGCCAAGATCGTCTGGGTCAATTCGTGGTTCGATCCGGGCAAGGAAGCCGACGCTGCCAAGGCGCTGTTCGACCAGGGCGCCGACATCATCGTCCAGCACACCGATTCGACCGCTGCCTTGCAGGTGGCCGAGGAGCGCAAGCTGCACGGCTTCGGCCAATCCTCCGACATGATCAAGTTCGCGCCGAACGCGCAGTTGACCTCACTGACTGATGAATGGGGTCCCTACTACACAAGCCGGGTCCAGGCAGCGCTGGACGGCACCTGGAAGCCGGACAATGTCTGGCTTGGCATCAAGGACGGTGCGGTCAAGCTCGCGCCCTACACCAACATGCCCGACGACGTGAAGGCGATGGCCGAGGCGACCGAGAAGAAGATCGCCGGCGGCTGGAACCCCTTCACCGGACCGATCGCCAAGCAGGACGGCTCGGCATGGCTGAAGGACGGTGAAGTCGCCGATGACGGCACGCTGCTCGGCATGAACTTTTACGTCAAGGGGGTCGACGACAAGCTGCCGCAATAAGGCACATCACGTACCGAATATGGAGAGGGCGCCGCGAGGCGCCCTTTTCTTTGTCTGGAGAAGCTGATTGAAGGCTCAGACAGCCGAACCATAGAGGTCATAGGCGTCGGCACGGTCGATCTTGACGGTGACGATGTCGCCTTGGCGCAGCGGACGACGCGACTGGATGTGGACCGAGCCGTCAATCTCCGGGGCGTCGTATTTGGTGCGGCCCTTTGCCGAGGTGCCGTGCGCCTCGTCGATCAGCACCGGCAGACGCTTGCCGACCTTCCTGGCCAGCTGCGTCGCGGAAATCTTCTGCTGGCGCTGCATGAAGCGGTGCCAGCGTGCCTCCTTGATTTCCTGCGGTACCTGTTCGAGACCGAGGTCGTTGGAGCGGGCGCCCTTGACCGGCTCGTATTTGAAGCAGCCGGCACGGTCGATCTTGGCCTCGTCCAGCCAGTCGAGCAGCATCTCGAAATCCTCGTCCGTCTCACCGGGAAAGCCGACGATGAAGGTCGAGCGGATGGCGAGATCCGGGCACACATCGCGCCAGCCGCGGATGCGTTCCAGCGTCTTTTCGCCGTGCGCCGGGCGGCGCATGTTCTTCAGCACCTGCGGCGACGCATGCTGGAACGGGATGTCCAGATAGGGAAGGATCTTGCCGTCGGCCATCAGCGGAATGACGTCGGCGACATGCGGGTAGGGGTAGACATAGTGCATGCGCACCCAGATGCCGAGCTTGCCCAGTTCCTCCGACAGGTCGAGGAATTTCGCCCGCACTTCGCGATCGCCGAACATGGACGTCTGGTACTTGATGTCGATGCCGTAGGCGCTGGTGTCCTGCGAGATGACGAGCAACTCCTTGACACCGGCCTTGGCCAGTTTTTCGGCTTCGCGCAGCACATCGGCAGCCGGCCGCGAAACGAGATCGCCGCGCAGCGCCGGGATGATGCAGAAGGTGCAGCGGTTGTTGCAGCCTTCCGAAATCTTGAGATAGGCATAGTGGCGCGGCGTCAGCTTGACGCCCTGCGGCGGCAGGAGATCGATGTAGGGATCGTGCGAAGGAGGGGCGGCCTCATGCACGGCGGCCATCACGCTCTCATAGGCCTGCGGCCCGGTGATCGCCAGCACATTGGGATGCTTCTCGCGGATCACGTCCGGCTCGGCGCCGAGGCAACCAGTGACGATGACCCTGCCGTTTTCCGAAAGCGCGGATCCGATGGCATTGAGCGACTCGTCGCGGGCGGAGTCGAGGAAACCGCAGGTGTTGACGACGACGAGATCAGCGCCGTCATGCTTGCGGGCGATCTCATAGCCTTCGGCGCGCAGGCGCGTGATGATGCGCTCGGAATCCACGAGCGCCTTCGGACATCCAAGGCTGACGAAACTGACGCGAGGGGCGGACATAGGCAAGTTTCCAATGGGGGCAGGGGCCGAAACGCTGGTCCGGCCTCAAGTCGCTGTAAATTTCGGTCTGTGGCGTGTGGCAGGAGCCAATACGCGCGGCGCAATAGCATGGGTTGCGCAATCAAGCAAACCGGCCAACAGGCTGGTCCGCGCCATCGGGATGGATCAATGCCCGCCCGACCCGAACCAGGGCGCCAGGAAAGCGAAGTGATCGGGGTACTGTTGTACCGCACCGTCCAGCAGCATTTTCACCGCAACGTAGAGAATGATCGCCAGGCCGAGATAGGCGATCCAGCGATATTTGTGCAGGAGGCGCGCGACGAACGAGGCGGCAAAGCCCATCAGGGCAATCGACAGGACCAGTCCGACAATCAGAACCGTCGGATGGTTCATCGCCGCTCCCGCTACGGCAAGAACGTTGTCGAGCGACATCGAAACGTCGGCGATGACGATCTGCCAGGCAGCCTGCGAGAAGGTCTTGCTCGGCCCCTTGCCACCGATGACACCGTCCTTGTTGAAATCACCATTCGACAGAGATTCGGTCGCGTCGCGCTCCTGTTCGTGGCTGACACGCAATTCGCGCCACATCTTCCAGCAGACCCACAACAACAGCAGGCCGCCGCCGATAAGCAGCATGGGTCCAATGGTGAGCAGCCATTGCGTGATCAGGGCGAAGAAAATGCGCAGCACGGTGGCCGCCGCGATGCCGACGAGAATGGCGCGCTGCCGTTGGCTTGCCGGCAGGCCAGCCGCGGCGAGACCGATGACGATGGCATTGTCGCCCGCCAGAGCAAGGTCGATGGCTATGACCTGAAGAAGAGCCGATAAGCCCGTGGCAGTGAATATTTCCATAGATCTGGAAGCCCTTGCCTGTTCGCCGAGTGTCGTCGTCGACTATCCAAACGGGCCTAAAGGCATGGTCCGCTGGCGTCAAGACGCTGCATCGGACAACGTTGGGAAACCACTTTTGTTACAGTGGGATTACCGGGGATTTTCAGTTCTCGCCGCTCGAACGCTTGCGCCGCTGCGAGTGTGGAAAAACTAGTCGTAGAGATTGTACTTCGCCCAGTCGGCTTCCGGAATTTCGTCGCCGATCCGGTAGCGCAGCTGCAGGACTTCCATATGATCCGGGCCGGTCTGGCATTTGAATTTCAGCCGGTACCATTGTCCCTTGCTGCGGAACGCCGCACCAGGGCTCCTGATCGCATCGGCGCTCATCTCGGGCGTCGCGAAGGCGTAGGCGACGACGCGGTCGGCCTTGAACTTGCGGTCATCGTGGGTGATCCGGTCCAGGACTTCGGCATCGCAGCGCTGCTCGAGGCGTGTTTGCGGATCAAGTTTCATCAGGCCGTTGCGCAAGGCGTTGTCCATCGCGTTGGCCGGAAAAGCCAGCGCCAAGGACGCAATGGCCGTCATGCAGAGTGTCTTCATGGGCGGGACAAGCAGCATGTTTTGTCTGAAAAATCAACTAAGAGGGCCGCTTCATGCTCGGCAAGCCCCCGCTTTCAGGGGGTCGGCGCAATCAAAATCTCGTGTCGAGGCGCATCGTGCGCGCTCTGCGGCCAACGGACCAGCGAGGCGCGGCCGGCATCGGTGAGATCGTAAAGGCCGCGGTCGACGCGCGCGAACCAGCCATAGACATTATGCTGCAGGATTTTCGGCGCGATCGGCGTCAAGACCTTCAGATCGCGCGGCCGTCTGGGTCCGTCAACCATCGCGGCGGCGCAGGTGAGGGCGCTTTGGCGGTAGGCGGTCATGATCGGATTGCGCGATCCTCCGCCGGCGACAGGGTCGCCGCGGCGCCGCTGATGTTCGTCGACAAGGCGAGAGCGCTTCCGTGCGTTCTTGCGCGGCTCCGGCGCGGCAGGACTGACAAGCACTTCGACCTTGTCACTGGCTGTCACACCAAGCACGCCGAAGCCAAGCCGACGGCAGAGATTGCGGAACCGGGCGTCGCTTTCGCGCCCCTTGCCGCGTGCCGACATGCGCGCCGCCAGCCAGACTTCGTCGCACGCGGCGGCACGGTCGACGCCCTGCAGCACGAGTTCCAGATTGAACTGCAGCTTCAATTCGCAGATGACGACGATCGGCGGCTCGCCCTCGCGCAACGCGACGATGTCGCAGCCGCCAATCTCACCCTTCACGACGAAGTCGAGACTTTCGAGGAACCGCTTCACCGGCGCATAGAGTGAGGTCTCGTTCATGCCGCAAGGCTTAGCCGATTCGACGAGAAAAAGCCTTCTGGCTTCAGGAAAGCGCTGCGTACCGAATCCCTAGAGCGGTTCATCGTTTCTTGGAAACGCCGAACCGCTCTATCTTTTGTTTTGACGCAATTCCGGACGGAAAACCGTTTCACACTTTTCCTGGAATTGCTCAGGAATGAGTTTTTCCGAGGAAGGCCAACAGCACGCTGTTGAACTGCTCGGGTCGTTGCAGCGGTGCGAAATGACTGACGCCGGGCAGGGTGATCAATTCGGAGCCTGGGATACTGTGGGCCAGATAGGTCGCGTGTTCGTCTTTGATGAACTCGTCACGCTCGCTTTGAACGATCGCCACGGGCACGCGCGTCCACGCTAGGTCGGCGGCGGAATAATTGGGTTCGGTCTTCATCATCAGGTCGACGGCTTTGACGAATGCATCGAACTGGTCCGGTGTCGCTGACAGTTCGGCATAGTCCTTGGCGTGCCGGCCAAAACATCGCTCGATAACCGGACTGGGCTCGAATTCCTTGGTGCCGCTCGGATCCATGTTGCAGCCGAAGAAGAACACAGCCGTGACGCGGTCGGCGGCTTTCATGCCGAGGATCAGGGCGATGCAGGCGCCATCGCTCCAACCCGCCACGGCCGCCTTTTTCAAATGCAGGGCGTCCATTACGGCCAGGACATCCGAAGCCATCAGTTCGTATTTGTACGGCCTTTCGTCGCGGGTGCTGCGCCCGTGGCCGCGGCTGTCGATCACCACGACCTGGTAGCCACCCTTGACCAGCGCGGGAACCTGAAATCCCCAATTGCCGCTATGACCGAGGCCGCCATGCAACAAGATCACGGGAGGGCCGGCCCCAAACGTGGCGTACCAGATTTTTGCGCCCTCATGTTCCAGCTGGCCTTCGGCCCGTGCGACCGGCAGGGGCGCTGCGCCACGCGCTTCGAATTTCCTGAGGTCGTCGTCGTGATGGTCCATGCCGAGAAAGCCTCGAGGCGAATGCGCAGGACCTACAATTATTGCTGGTATCCGCCAAAACCAACCCGCGACGGAAAGTCTGCTGCCATCAGGCGACACCGCCAATTTCCGCCGCCGATGTCAGCAGTCAGGCTTCGGTGCTCGGCACCACACGGGTTGATGGCTTCTCGCGGGGCAGGAGCGGATAGCTGACCTGCCCGAAGTAGCTTGCGGGGATCGGATCATCGACGCCGTATTTTTCCGGCACCTTGTTGCCGGTGGCATTGTAGGTGCCGAACACCATGTCGAGGACAGGCAACTGCCCGGCGAAGTTCTTGTCATAGGCTTCGCGCTGGTTGGCATGGTGCCAACGATGGAACTGCGGGCTGGCGATCAGCCACTTCAAGGGGCCGAACGGAATCCTCAGGTTTGAATGAACAAGCAGCGTGTGTCCAAAATAGAGTGACGAAAAGACGGCGATCGAAGCTTCGGAGAAACCGAGGAAAAAGATCGGCGTCAGCGATATCGCCTTTGTGAGGATGGCGTCGACCGGGTGGGAGTGGAAGGCGCCGAGCCAGTCCAACTCCTCGATGCCATGGTGAACGGCGTGGAATTTCCAAAGCGCGGGAATTTCGTGGAAGGCCCGGTGTGTCCAATAGACGCCGATATCGGTGATCAGGATGATTTCCGCGACCTGCAGCCAGATGGGCTGGCCGCCGACGGCGTGCGCCATTGATTGCGGAACCAGAATCGCGGCGGCGTCGAGGGTGTTGGCCGCGATCAGAACGACGACCACTTTTATGATGAGGCCGTTGAACAGCACATAGATCAGGTCGACACCCAGGCCCTTGCGGAGGGCCTTCTGGGGCCGTTCGTGGAACAGATGTTCGAACGGAATGAAGATCAACGCTGAGATCAACAGCGCCTTGATGCCAAATATATCCATTCGCCCGCCTCTGTTGCCCCGCCTTGGCCAGCACACGCTCGCACCTCAGCTTCCGGACAGAACCACATTTCTCCTTTCCAAAGGCTTGATGCCGGTCCCCCCGGTTACGTTCGTGGCCGGGGATGTGATGAACACGCTCACCTGTCTGTCACATCGGTGTCGCAACCGGGCGATATCCCAGCGATGCGCGGTCGACGAGCGCAGCGTGTTCCGCGCGTCCTCCCAAGACCAACCCCTCCGGTTCCCTGCCGGTGGGGTTTTCTATTTCAGATGCTATCTTGGCAGTCACGAACCGTCCTTGCTATTGTGGCTTACGGTCAGCACAGGACACCCCGTCATGGACGCAAGTGAAATGAGTGCGATCGGCGACACCCTCATGAGGATCGTTACGCCCGACATGTCTCCCAAGCAGCTTGTCAAGGCGGCCCAGAAAGCGCACCCCAAGGCCTCGAAGAAGGACATAGCGAGAGCAGCCTTCTTTTCGATCATCGCAAATACGGATCAGGACATCGGCAAGGCCAAGAACCTGCAGGCATTTGCCATCGCGGAGCGTACCCAGCCATCCGAATAGGCAATCGCGTTGAGTGGACCTGCCATCGCGCCGCCACCACGTCGGGCGGCCAGCAGCAAGCGAGCACGCGGTTCAAGAGGTTGTATGGTCCAGGAGTTTGGTGGTCGGGTCGCGACGATGATCGGAATTGGCACGATCGATGCCCTCAACGGTGATCGCGATCGTCCCGTTCTCGATCCTTGCTATCCAACCTTTTGCCTTGAGGTACCAGAGATGAAACTCGAGATGTTCTCGCGGGCAGCCTGACAATCTCTCAAGTTCCACATCGCCAATGCCAGGGTTATTAACGTCTTGTCGGCGTTTTACATAAAGAAGCGCGAGCAGCCTGGCCTGGATTACGACGTCACGCTCCATGCCCTTGGTGTTGCCGGCTTCCTCGGTCAACTCCCGACGCAGACCCGCGTGATCCCTATACTGGATGTCGTATTGCGCGCGCTTGACTGGGTCCTTGAGCGTATTGTGGGCCTCTACGATTTCGCTGAAGCGGGCTTCGTCGCCAGTGTCCTGATTGTCGGGATGGTAACGCATGGCAAAATAACGAAACACCCGTTCCAGCGTTTCGGAGTTCGCGTTTGGGCTGACTTCCAGAACTTCGTAGTAGTCAATGAACATCGCGGCGCTCCCTCCAACGCAGTCATATATTCATATTGGCCAAAATAATGAACATCCAGTGGGTGGAAAAACAATGCATCGAGGGCGGGACCGCGCGGACAGAATCAGAATAGAAAGTTGAGCAAATGGAAATTTTTCGTCCTGCAAATCGTGGAACCTGCCCCCAAGTGCTCGTGATACGCTCTTGTAATCGGCGCTCTGGACAGATTGCCGTTTGTGCAGCCGGCCTTCGGCCGTTACCTGTACCTTGGCGGTCGAGCCAGCTTAATGCCGTCCGACCTGAATTCGTCTAGCATGTTTTCGGCTGGCGAGTAGCCGTCTCGCTCAAACTGATCCAGCAGTGTTTGCATTTGGAGCGGCTGCATTTCCTTTTCGTTTATCGGCCTGGGGACCGGCACCGCAGACGCGGCGAGCTGCAGTTCGGCCGCGCATTGCCGGATCAGATTCGATAGGGTGGTGAAGGCCCTAATCTGCGCGACGTTGGCGAGCCGGTTCTTGACCATATCGCGCTGCGCGGAAAGCGCTGTGACGCTTGATGATAGGTTATGGCTTGCCCGATGACAGATCAGGTGGCGCGGCTCGGTGGCAGCCGATCTTTTGTCTGATCCCGGAAAACGTTACTGCCCGCAACTGTTTGATAGCTTGCCGAGCGGACCTTCAAATCAACTCAAATCTCACGTCGGTAGCTAAGGGATCGCATTTGCGCTGGGTCAAAGCTCGTCTCGCCCGTCGCGACTACAAGATGTTGCGAAAATTGGCAGTTGGCCGCGCGACAACGGAGGCGATTCTAGTGAAGCTGATGGCATCTCTGTTCCTGGCAACCTACCCGGACGCGAACTCCTCGAAAATCGCGGCGAACACGGTCGCTCTCGTCAAGCAGATCGACGCCGCGCTCCATGCCGTTGCCATCGATGTCGACATTCCCGACGTTTCGAACGCGCTGTCGAGCTACCTGCTCGATCTTCCCTACAAGATACAAGAGGTCGAGGCGACCAGTCGCAAGCGCGGCAAAGATCTGCTCGAGGCAATTATCCAAGAGGCCGCGCACGGGGGTGTGACCCTCAGCACGCAGGAGTTGACCACGCCACCGGCATTGATGGGCGATGTTGCCGCGAAGCACTCCCGCTATTTCGATGTCTGCCTGGTCGGCTGGGCGCCGGCCAACCAGACGGCGCGGATGTTAGCCGAGGCGATCCTGTTCGACTCGGGTCGACCGACCCTGCTTCTTCCCGACTCCGCGGACGTTGGGACCCTTGGACATGTCGTTGTCGCCTGGGACGGCAGCCGGGTGGCCGCGCGGGCGGTTGCCGACGCGCGGGCCTTTCTTGAACGTGCCTCGACGATCACCGTTTTGACCGTGACCGACGAAAAGCCGCTTCCGGGACAGGGCATCGGCGAACTCCTGGCGTTGGGCTTGAGGACGCGTGGTCTGGTGGCCCAGGCTGTCTCTATCCAGGCAGGGGACAGTTCAATCGGAACAGCGCTTCAGGAGCATGCTCTCAAGATCGGCGGCAACCTGCTTGTCATGGGCGGATACGGCCACTCCCGCGTCAGGGACTTCGTGCTTGGCGGTGCCACCGAAGGCATTCTCGCGGATCTGCGCCTGCCTGTCCTGCTGTCACATTAGGTCGTGGCGAGATGAGAGGCGACACGGATCCTATTCTGCGTTTCCATGGCGCAGCCCATGGCGTCACCGGCTCATGTTATGAGATCGAGACGCCGCATTCGCGCATCCTCATCGACTGCGGTCTGTTCCAGGGGTCGAAGTCCGAACGGGAATTGAACTACGGTGCGTTCCCGTTTCCCCCGGACGCGATTGACGCCGTCATCCTGACGCACGCGCATATCGATCACAGCGGCCTTTTGCCGAAGCTGGTCAAACAGGGCTTTTCTGGTCCCATCCATACGACCCGCGCCACCATCGATCTCTGCTCGGTCATGCTGCCGGATTCGGCGCATATCCAGGAAATGGAGGTCGAACACCTGAACCGTCGCAACGCGCAGCGCGGCCGGCCGCCGGTCGAGCCGATCTACGGTCAGCAGGATGCGGCCGCGTGCATGACCCTGTTCCGCGCCCTGGAATATGGCGAATGGACCACCATCGCCGAAGGCCTCCGCGCCCGCTTCTGGAACGCCGGCCATCTCCTTGGTTCGGCATCGGTAGAGCTTGAGATCGACCGACACGATGCGAGTTTGCGCGTCATGTTTTCGGGCGACATCGGACCAGGCCACAAGCTACTTCAGACCGATCCCGAGGGGCCCGCCGACGTTGACTATCTGATCTGCGAATCGACCTACGGCGACCGCGACCGACCGGACGTCTCGCCCGAACAGCGGCGATCCCAGCTTGGTGACATCGTGCGTGGTGCCGCCGAGGCCGGCGGCCCCCTCATCATTCCGTCCTTTGCCGTCGAGAGGACGCAAGAACTGCTGGTCGACCTGTATCTGCTCATGAATGCGGGGGAGGTGCCGTCAGCTCCGGTCTTCGTAGACTCGCCGCTGGCGACACGCGCCAGTGCGATTTTCGAGCGGCATGCCAACGAGATCGAACAGGGTGACGTGCTGCGCCAGGCCCTCAACTCGAAGGAGCTGCGCTTCACCGAGACGGTGGAACAGAGCAAGGCGATCAACCGCCTGAGCGGCTTCTTCGTGGTGATCGCCGCCAGCGGCATGTGCGACGCGGGGCGTATCCGCCATCATCTCAAGGCCAATCTCTGGCGCCGGAACGCCACGGTGATGATGGCCGGATACCAGGCCCAAGGGTCGCTCGGGCGGATCCTGCTCGACGGCGCTGAGCGTGTGCGCATCCAGGGTGAGGAAGTCGAGGTCAAGGCACGCATCAGCCTGTTCGACCTCTATTCCGGCCACGCCGACGCCAGCGAACTGGTCGCCTGGCTCAAGGCCCGAACTCCGGTGAAGCAGCAGGTGTTCCTGACGCATGGAGAGGAAGCCGGACTCGGCGGCCTGCGTGGAAGGCTTGCAGGACTGATACCCGACGACAAGATCATCGTCCCCAGGCTAGACGATGCTTTCCAATTGACCCCCGGTCGTAATTTGCCGGTCGAGGTCAATGAGCCCCGCCGTCTGAAGCCGGAAAAGATTGCCCGCCTCGACTGGCACAATGACCTTTCAAAGCTTCTCCTCGACGTAAACGAGGCGGTCAGCGCCGCGGCCGACGAACGGAGTCGCGCAGCGGTCATCAGGCGCATGCGCAGGGCGCTCGAGGACGAGGACGCGTAGAGGCCGGCGAAGGATGAACTGAAAGCGCGCGAGCGCGTTGGTGTCCATTCGCGGCAGATCGACGAACACAGGCCCAGGTCGCGGTCCGGCGACAGGGCGCCAGCAGGCGATGGGAGCCAGACATGACAGAGCATACGACGATACCAGCTTCCGGTGGCCGGCTGTCCGATCGCGAGTTGCACGACATCAATGCCTATTGGCGCGCTGCCAACTATCTGACGATCGGCCAGATCTATCTGCTGGACAATCCATTGCTGCGCGAACCGTTGCGGTTGGAGCACGTCAAGCCGCGTCTCCTCGGCCACTGGGGGACGTCGCCCGGCCTAAGCTTCATCTACGCCCACCTTAACCGCGCGATCCGGCTCAGGGACGCAAATGTGATCTATGTCTGCGGCCCCGGCCATGGTGGCCCGGCAATGGTGGCCAATACCTATCTGGAGGGCACCTACAGCGAGCTCAATCCCGACATTGCGATGGATGAGCGAGGAATGCGCAAACTCTTCCGGCAGTTCTCGTTCCCCGGCGGCATTCCGAGCCATGCCGCACCGGATGTGCCCGGTTCGATCCATGAGGGCGGCGAGTTGGGCTATTCGCTTTCGCACGCCTACGGCGCCGCGTTCGACAATCCGGATCTTGTGGTCGCCTGCGTCGTCGGAGACGGCGAGGCTGAAACGGGACCACTGGCGGCAGCATGGCATTCCAACAAATTCCTCAACCCGGCGCGCGACGGAGCGGTGCTGCCGATCCTGCACCTGAACGGCTACAAGATCGCCAATCCAACCATTCTAGCCCGCATTCCTGAAGACGAACTGCGCGCGCTGTTTGCCGGCTACGGCTATGAGCCGCTGTTCGTGGAAGGCCACGAGCCGGCCCTGATGCACCAGCGAATGGCAACTGTGCTCGATGATGCGTTCGATCGCATCACGGCTATCCAGCATGCCGCGCGCAATGGACCGGCCGCGACCGGGTCACGACCAAAATGGCCGATGATCGTGCTGCGCAGCCCCAAGGGTTGGACCGGTCCAAAAGAGGTCGACGGGCTGAAGACCGAGGGCTTCTGGCGCTCGCACCAGGTTCCCTTGTCAGGTCTTGCGGAAAACCCCGCGCATCTCAAGCTGCTCGAGGAATGGCTGAGAAGCTACCGGCCCGAGGAATTGTTCGACGCCGCCGGCGCTCCTGTCGCCACGATCCGCGCCACGGCACCCCAGGCAACGAAACGAATGAGTGCAAACCCCCACGCCAATGGCGGCCTGCTGCGCAGGTCTCTCGATCTGCCGGCATTGCATGGTCACGCCGTTGCGCTCGAGCGCCCCGGCGTCGTCAAGGCTGAGTCGACGCGGGTCATGGGCAGTTTCCTGCGCGATGTCATGCAGTTGAACGCGGCCTCGAAGAATTTTCGCATCGTAGGCCCGGACGAGACAGCCTCAAACCGTCTTCAGGACGTGTTTGAAGTGACCGAGCGCGGCTGGATGGAAAAGATCCTGCCCGAAGACGTTCATCTGGGGCGCGACGGCCGGGTGCTCGAAATCCTCTCCGAGCACACCTGCCAGGGTTGGCTCGAAGGCTACCTGCTCACCGGGCGCCACGGCCTGTTTTCCTGCTACGAAGCGTTCATCCACATCGTCGATTCCATGTTCAACCAGCATGCGAAATGGCTGGACGCCTCCCGCGACATCCCCTGGCGGCGGCCGATCGCATCGCTGAATTATCTGTTGTCCAGCCATGTCTGGCATCAGGAACACAACGGCTTCAGCCATCAGGACCCAGGATTCATCGACGTCGCCCTCAACAAGAAGGCTGACATCGTGCGGGTCTACCTGCCACCGGACGCCAACACCTTGCTGTGCGTGACCGACCATGTGCTGCAGACCTGGAACCGCATCAACGTCATCGTCGCCGGCAAGCCGCCATCCTGGCAGTGGCTGTCGATGGACAGGGCAATCGTTCACTGCCGGGCGGGGATTGGCATCTGGGACTGGGCGTCAACGGACGATGGGGCTGAGCCCGACGTGGTGATGGCTTGCGCTGGCGACGTCCCGACTCTCGAGACGCTGGCCGCCGTGCAGATCCTCAGGCAACAGGTGCCTGATCTCAGGATCAGGGTGGTCAACATCGTCGACCTGATGACTCTTCAGCCAAAGGAATATCATCCGCATGGTCTGTCGGATCGCGAGTTCGATGCGCTGTTCACCACCGAAAAGCCGGTCATCTTTGCCTATCATGGCTATCCCTGGACGATCCATCGCCTGACCTATCGACGCACCAACCACGATAACATCCATGTACGCGGCTACAATGAGGAGGGCACGACCACCACGCCCTTCGACATGACGGTGCTGAACGGCCTCGACCGCTTTCATATCGTCCAAAGCGTCGTCGACTGGGTTCCACGACTGAAGAGCATGCGGGTCGGCGTCAAGCAGGCGATGGACAGCAAGCTGCTTGAGCATCGAGCCTATATTCGCGCCCATGGACAGGATATGCCGGAGATCCTTGAGTGGAAGTGGGAACAGGATGCCGATGCCGGGCCGAAGCGTCCGGATTGAACGGATGCCCGTTCGCAAGCGCATGGGAACGGCAACCTATCGGATGGCTTCATGACCGATGCGATCCTTGTCCTGAACGGCGGTTCTTCGAGCTTGAAGTTCGCGGTCTTCGAGCGACGCGGCGAGCTCCTGCTGCTGCTGCGCGGCAATGTCTCCTCTCTCGGTCAACAACCACGGCTACGTGTCGAGGCCGCGGCCGGCAGGCCCAAGATCGACAAGAGCTTGGGCGAGGCACCGATCGATATGGGCAAGGCGTTCGCGGCGGTTGCGTCCGTGCTCGCCGAAAACGATCTCCTGCGCCGCATCGACAGGGTAGGGCACAGGATCGTTCATGGCGGGCGTGACTTCACCGAAGCGACGCTGCTCGACGAACGCACGCTCAAAGCACTGCGCCTGCTCGAGCCGCTGGCGCCCATCCACCAGCGGATCAACCTCGACATTGTCGCGCTGGCTGCTGAACTCTTGCCGCAGGCTCTCCAGATCGGGTGCTTTGACACGGCGTTTCATTCGACCAGGCCGGAGCTCGCCAAAATCTACGGGCTGCCGCGCGCACTGACTGAGACGGGCATCGTTTCCTATGGCTTCCACGGGCTGTCCTACAGCCACATCGCTGCGAAGCTGCGTGATCGCTACGGCGCGCGCACCGGTGGTCGAGCGATCGTTGCCCATCTCGGCAGCGGCGCCAGCCTGTGCGCCATGGACGCTGGACGAAGCATCGCCACGACGATGGGGTTTTCGACGCTCGACGGCCTGGTGATGAGCACGCGTTGCGGCGCGCTCGACCCGGGAGTCATCCTCCATTTACTGCAGGAGCGGCGGCTGTCTGGGGGTGAACTGGTGACGCTTCTCTATGAGCAATCCGGGCTGCTCGGTGTGTCTGGAATCTCTGGTGATATGCGGACCCTGATCGGCTCAAACGATCCCGCCGCCGCCGAGGCAGTCGACCTCTTCGTCTATCGCATCGGACGCGAGATAGGATCGCTTGCCGCTGCCATGGGAGGACTGGACACGCTGGTGTTCACGGCCGGCATTGGCGAAAATGCGCCGTTGGTCCGGGAGAGGATCAGCGCCGCCGCGGCCTGGCTCGGAGTCGGTCTCGACGGCGAGCGAAACCGAGGAGGCGAGGAGGTGGTCAGCGCTGCGAAATCCCGCGTCGATGTCCTTGTCATTCCAGCGGATGAAGAAAGCGCTGTAGCCACGGAGATTCTCAAATTCTGCAGCGGCCAAGGTAGCTAAGCGGCTGATCGCGCCCCCAACTCCCGCCGAACCAGGACCAGCGTCGCATCGTCGGGATCGGTCGTGACGGTGAAACCCATGTCGCGCTCGACCTCGATGGCGGCACGGTTCTCACGGCTCTCGATCGACTCGATGGCTTCGAGGCCAAGGTCTTCGGCATATTTCGCGATATAGGCGAGCAACTCCCAGCCAACGCCCAGATGCTTGCGATCTGCGCGAATGCAGATCGCGACCTCACCGGTTCGGTCGGCTCGATCGCTTGCCAGCGTCGCAACGGCGATCAGCATCCCGTCGGTCGAGAAGGCCAGAAAATTATGGATATGCGCGTCGTCTGAACGCGTCATCGCCACCAGCCGTTCATGCGAAACTTCCTTCACAGCGCCGAGGAAGCGGAAGCGCAGGTCTTCCGGTGTCACATGGGTGAAGAACTCCGCCAGGGTTGGCTCGTCCTCGGGACGTGCAAGGCGTACTTCGAAACGAAATCCAGTACGTGTGGTAATTGCGCTGTTCGTGGACATGGGTGGAACTCTAATCCTGGGTTGTTCTGAATGGCCGGACGCAGCGGAACCAAGTGGATATGGCTTCCTTTGGATATCTCCGTGCCACCGTTCGACGATGTCTGGTCATTCGCTCATGCAGTGGAGCGCGTCGTGCTTGACGATTTCGATGCTGCGCAGGTTGAGGAGGCGGATGACGCCCTTGTCCTTCAGCCGGGTGAAGACCCGCGACACGGTCTCTATGGTGAGGCCGAGATAGTCGCCGATATCCATGCGCGACATTGGCAACTCGACCTGCCGCAATCCACCTTGTCGCTCCGCCATGTCGACCAGGAAGGCGGCGACACGTTCGATGGCGTTTTGTCGACCGAGGACCAGGAGGTGTTCCTGCGCGCGCGTCAGACCCTTGAGCGCCAACGGCAGCAACTGACGGGACATGTCGGCGGCAGCCAGGCGAAAGACGCGGACGCCGGTGGCACTGATCGCTTCGGCGAAGAAATGATGCGTCGTGTCGGCTTCGAAGCCGAAGGTCTCACCGGCGAGGTGGAAGGCGCTTATCTGCCGGCGACCGTCGGCGAGCAGCCGGTAGATGCGCACGGCACCGAACTCGACCTGGTAGAAGGCCCCGGCCTTCTCGCCCTGGGCATAAATTTCCGCGCCGGCCGGAAAAAAGCTGATCGGCTGCAGCGGCGCCGGGTCGAATGCGTCCGGCACGCCTGGTTGCACAGAATGCGACGGCAGTGAAATCCTGGAGGCGGTGTAGGCGTGCATGGCTGTTTTCCCGGTTGTTCCGTGACACAGCAATCGCGCGAATCCGCGGGTCGCGAAATTCGGTTATATCCCTACGGGAAACTACCTAGTTGAACACGGAACCGATCTGCAGTGGCAAATGCGGCTAGGGCCCTCAACAAGCGATTGCGCTAGCCTTGGACCGAATAGACGCCTACCGTCGCTATTACGTCTCCCTGAAGGAGGGATACGGTCATGCAGGATCCCTATCGCGACTATATACACCACGAAAACGTCAAGCATTTCAGGCGCAAGCTCATATCCGAAACAGACCCGGGCCGCCGCGGCACGCTCAAAAATCTCTTGGCCGAAGAATTGGCCAGATTTGCAACAATCAAAAAGAAACCCGTCGACTGACGCCCGACTTGTTGATCCACGTCAAGCCACAAGCCAATCCGGATGCCTATGATCCCCTAGCTTTGGATAATAATGGGGAACCGTTCCGAACTCATGTCAGGTTCCGGGGCGGTTGATGCGCGACGATGTATCTTCCGCAGTTTCTGGTCGGAATGTTTGTCACCTCGACCATCGTCGCGGTGTGGACCTACGTGGTAACGGGCTGGGTCTGGACAGCACTGGGCTGGGCGATTGTCGACTTGGTCATTCTGCAGGTCGGATACTTCGTCTTTGTCATACGCCTGGTTTCCAAAGGCACCACAGCAGACGCTGAAGCAGACTCGGCGTCACTCAGCCATGTTGCGCCACCCCAACGAGGCGGCACGTTGCTTTAGCCGTGCCCTATGATCGCGACGCGTCCGTGTCAAATCAATCGCGGCATGCGCCTTGCCATGTTTTGCCAATCTCTGGGACAAGGTTGAATGCGCATTGCAATCCTGTCTGACATCCATGCCAATCGCGAGGCGTTCGACGCGGTCCTGGAAGCTGTTCGCGAACGCGGTAGTCCAGACGAGTTGGTATTGCTCGGTGATCTGGTGGGTTACGGCCCCGATCCCATCCATGTGATCGAAAGGGCAGCCCATCTGATGGCTGACGGCGCGCTTTGCATCATGGGCAATCACGACGAAGCAGTGGCGCTGAACCTGAGCAACATGACCGAGAATGCGCGTTTCGCCGTCCAGTGGACTCGCAAACGCATCGCTTCGGCGCATGTCGATTTTCTCGCGCGATTGCCGCTCTCGCTGCAGTCCGAAGACCGCCTGTATGTGCACGCCAGTGCGGAGCGCCCAGGAAAGTGGCCCTATATACGCGACGTGGACGCAGCGGAACGCTGCCTTTCGGCAAGCGACGCACGCTTCATTTTCTGCGGTCACACCCACATTCCCGCCATCTACTACGCTCTGCCCGGTCGCCGACCGATGCATTTTCAGCCGCACGACAATGTGGCTGCACCCCTGTCGGAGATGAGGCGGCACGTGGTGATCGCCGGTGCTGTTGGTCAACCACGCGACGGCAACCCGGCAGCGTGCTTTGTTCTTGTCGACACGCAGCGGCAAGAGGCCACGATGGTTCGTGTTCCCTATGATCACGAAGAAACGGCCCGCAAGATCCGCGCCGCCGGTCTGCCTGGGTGGCTGGGCATGCGTTTGAAGATCGGCCGCTGAGAAGAGGTATTCTATGCAACGGTTCGAGGCAGGGACAGTCATTGATGGTTTCGAGCTGGTCGAAAAGCTGCCCGCCGGCGGCATGGCATCGCTCTGGCGGGCGACCAACCCGCTGCACGATTTCCCGCTTGTGCTGAAGATACCGTTTCTCGACCCGGGCGGGGATGTTTCCGTCATTCTCGGTTTTGAGGCGGAGGAACTGATCCTGAAACGTCTGACGGGTCCGCATGTGCCGCGTTTTGCGGGAGCCGGCAGCTTGTCGCAGATTCCCTTTATCGCCATGGAGTTCGTGGCTGGCACCGGTCTGGCGGATATCGTCAGCAACGCGCCACTGCCCGTGGGCGAGGTGGCAAGGATTGGCGCCGAGATCGCGACGGCACTCGCTGCCCTGCACCGGCAGAAGGTCGTCCATCTCGATCTCAAACCCGAGAATGTCATTCTCGCCGAGCGCGGGGCCGTTCTCCTCGATTTCGGGCTCGCCCGGCATGCAGAGCTTCCCGATCTTCTCGGCGCGGAAAGCTCGGTGCCGATGGGCACGGCCGCCTATATCTCTCCGGAACAGGTGCTCGGAGAGCGGTCCGATCCTGCAAGTGACTTGTTCGCACTGGGCTGCATCCTCTACCAGCTGGCTACGGGCGAGGAGCCGTTCGGGCGGCCTGCGACCTTCGCGGGGATGAAGCGCAGGCTCTATCACGCGCCAAGGCCGCCGAGAGATATCAACGATGCCATTCCGCGATGGCTGGAAGCCATAGTCCTGAGATGCATGGAAGTGGACAGGTCTCGACGATATGCCGAGGCGGCACACGTTCTCTCAGACCTGAGGAACCCCGACCAGGTGGTGGTTGCCAGGCGTAAGCCCCCGACCGAGGGGGTATGGGCCGCGATCATGAAGCTGCTTCGCAAGACGGATGACAGATCGCTTGTCGGCAAGCCGACTTTGTCAAGGACGCAGGCTGGACCGTCAATTGTTCTCGCCGCAGTCGATCTGACCAATGGCAGCGATGCGCTGGCAGGCGAGGTTCTCAACGAGACCGCCCGCGTGCTTGCCTCGCGCGAGGATTCCTGGCTGGCCTGCGTAACGGTCCTGAGGACCGAGATCATAGGCGAGACGCCCGCGGCCGACGAATCCGGGCGCCCGGTTTACTTGAAACGGCTCGTGGCGCTGAAGGATTGGGCCCATCCACTTCATCTGCCGGAGGACCGCATCAGTTATCATGTGCTTGAAGCGGTCAGCCCTGCCGATGCGATCCTCGATTATGCCGAGCACAATGATGTCGGCCACATCGTCGTTGGAGCCCGGGCATCTTCGGCAATCCGCCGCCACCTCGGCAGCGTCTCGACCAAAGTGGTCGCACAGGCTCTTTGCTCGGTTTCGGTGGTCCGACTGAAGGTCGTCGAGGAACAAGCGCGACCGCTTTGACGCGTCTCGATCAGGATCCAGGGGGCGTTTGACTCGGATCGGCGCATCGGGCCTCAGGAGTGCCTGGGTCGACCCAGGTACCGCGTTCCCCCTGACAATTTCGACGGCGTCATCGAGCTTGCCGATTGCGGTAGGTTTACCCGTCGCTTCAGTGAATTCGATTGCAGCGCTGACCTTCGGCCCCATGGAGCCGGCCGGAAAATTCTTCCCCGATAGCTCCTTTGGGCTCACGCGCCGAAGCGCCCGAACGGCTGCTGTGCCATAGTCGGCATAGACGGCGTCGACATCGGTCAGCATGAGCAGCATGTCGGCTTTCAACTGGCGAGCAAGAAGCGAGCTTGCCAGATCCTTGTCGATAACGGCCTCCACGCCGCAAAGACTGCCGTCGTCCCGGGCAATCACCGGAACCCCGCCGCCGCCGGTGCAGATGACGATCACGCCGCGCTCGACCAGGAACGAGATTACCGATGCTTCTAGGATCACCAGCGGCTTGGGCGAGGGCACGACGCGGCGCCATTTGTCACCGTCAGGCGCGATCTGCCAGCCGCGCTCGCTGGCAAGCCTGCGTGCTGTTGCCTCATCGTAGACGGGGCCGATAGGCTTTGTCGGGTGAGCGAAAGCCGGATCTTGTGGGTCCACCTTCACCTGTGTCAGCAGGGTCGCGAAAAGCCTCTCTTTGAGGAGGTTGCCGAGTTCCTGCTCGATCACATAGCCGATCATACCGGCGCTCTCGGCGCCAAGCACGTCCAGCGGAAATGTGCCGCCGTCCGAAGTGGCCGCTGCCTGCAGGGCTAGAAGCCCCACCTGCGGACCGTTGCCGTGAGTGACTATAATCGAGTGCCCTGCGTCGACCAGATTCGCCAATACAGCCGCGGCGCGCACGATGTTGGCGCGCTGGTTCCCGGCCGTCATCGGTTCTCCACGGCGCAGCAGTGCGTTTCCGCCGAGCGCAACGACGATAAGCATCTCAGTTGCCGATCGTGGCGACGAGCAGGGCCTTGATCGTGTGCATCCGGTTTTCGGCCTGGTCGAAGACGATGGACGCGGCCGACTCGAACACCTCGTCGGTGACCTCCATGCAGTCGATGCCGTATTCCTTCGCAACGAAGGCGCCGATCTCGGTATCGGTGTCGTGGAATGCCGGTAGGCAATGCATGAATTTGACGTGGCGGTTGCCGGCGGCAGCCATCACCTCGCTCGTGACGCGGTAGGGCGTCAGAAGGCGAATGCGCTCGGCCCAGCCGGATTTGTCCTCGCCCATCGACATCCAGACGTCGGTGTAGATGAAATCAGCATCCTGCACGCAGCCTGTCACGTCTTCGTCGAGGCGGAAGCGGCCGCCGCTACGCTGCGCTAGGTCCTGAACATGGGCGCAGAATTCCTCGTCCGGCCAGAGCTCTTTCGGGGAAGCGATGCGCATGTCTATGCCGACCTTGGCAGCTCCAAGCGCCAGTGACAGCGCGACATTATCCCGACCCTCACCGACGAAGGCGACGGTCATGTCCGATAGATGCTTATGCGTGAATTCACGCATGGTCATGAGGTCGGCGAGGATCTGCGTCGGATGTGCCTCGTCGGTAAGACCATTGTAGACCGGCACGCCGGCATGCGCGGCAAGCAGTTCGGCCTGGTGCTGGCCAAAACCGCGATATTCGATCGCATCATACATACGGCCGAGGACGCGAGCGGTGTCCTTCATGGATTCCTTGTGGCCGATATGACTGCCAGTGGGGCCGAAATAGGTGACGTGAGCGCCCTGGTCATAGGCAGCTACCTCGAACCCTGTGCGCGTGCGCGTCGAATCCTTCTCGAAGATCAGCGCAATGTTTTTTCTGACAAGACGCGGAATCTCGTGCCCGGCGAGCTTGGCGGCCTTCATGTCGGCCGCCAGCTTGAGAAGAAAGCGGATCTCGTCGGCCGTGAGATCGTCCAGGGTCAGGACGGAGCGGCCGTGAAGATTGATCGACATGGAAAATTTCCTTTCGGGTCAGATCGGGTCGCGGACAATCGGACAGGTCATGCAGTGCCCGCCGCCGCGACCGCGGCTGAGTTCGGCGCCTTCGACCGTGATCACTTCAATCCCGGCGCGGCGCAGCAGCGTGTTGGTGTAGACGTTGCGGTCGTAGCCGATGACCACGCCAGGCTCGACTGCCACGACATTGTTGCCGTCATCCCATTGCTCGCGCTCGGCCTCGTAGCGGTCGCCGCCGGTGGCGATGATGCGCAGCGATTTCAGTCCAAGGGCTTCGGCAACCACGGCCGTGAATGGTTTTGTCTCATCGGTGACCTCGACCGCCGCCTCTCCATCGCCCGGCCGCAGCGAGAAGGTGCATAACCGGTCGACCACCGGCGGATACAAGGTGACAAGATCGCGATCGCAGAAGGTGAAGACGGTGTCGAGATGCATGAAACTGCGGTCCCGTGGCATCAAGGCGGCAATCACGCGGGTGGCTTCGCCGGCAGCAAACAGGTTGCGCGCGAGATCGCCTACCGCTTGCGGCGTGGTGCGCTCGCCCATGCCGACGAGAACCGTTCCACCCCCGATCGGCATGACATCACCGCCTTCAAGGCTGGTGCCGGTGCCCAGGTCTGGCGACACAAAAGGCATGCCGCTGTCGCGAAAGCGGGGATGGAAGCGATAGACGGCTTCGACATTGGCCGCTTCCGGGCGCCGCGCGGGCCAGTACATGGGATTGACCGAGACCGAGCCGTAGACCCAGCAGGAGCTGTCGCGGGTGAACAGCTGGTTCGGCAAAGGCGGCAGCACGAAATCCTGGGGCGCGAGCGTCCTTCCGGTCAGGCCCTTGGGTTCGAAAGGAAGCTCCGCCCGGGCAATGCCGCCTACAAGGTAGGACGACAATTGCTCCGGCGGCATCTCGTTGAGCCATCCGCGCATTTCGTCGACCATGTCGAGCCCGACGACGCCGGGATGGACCCGGCGGTCGAGAAGCCAGTCGCGGGCCTTGGCGAGGCGCATTGTCTCAGCCAAGAGCTCACCGAAGGAATGCACCAGCACGCCGCGTTCGCGCAAGGCATCGACAAAGACATCGTGTTCCTGGCGAGCTCGCTTGACCCACAGCACGTCGTCGAAGAGAAGCGCCTTGCAGTTTTCCGGTGTGAGCCTGCGCAGGCTGAGGTCCGGACGATGGACCATAACCTCGCGCAGTCGGCCGACTTCGGAGTGAACACCGAGACTTGTCATCGAACCGGTCCCCTCACAGCGCGCTGACGGCGCCGGTCCACATCTCGTAGACGGCGAGGATGGCGACAGCGATGAGGGTTCCGGCGAGGGCCGCTTCGGCAGGATGGAACACACGCTGATTGGTTTCGCGGCGCGCCCAGATGTAGAAGATGATGCCGGGTGCGTAGAGGATGGCGCACATGAACAGGTATGCGGGCCCCGCCGCGTAGACGAGCCACAGTCCGTAGACCGTTGCCAGCAACCCCGTAAAAAGCGGCCCGATGCGCTGCTCGCCACCCTCGTAGCTCTCTCCGGTCAATGCGAGCTTGGCCGCGTAAGCTCCGGAAAAGATGTAAGGAACCAGGATCGCGGCCGACGCAATGTAGAACAATGCCTGATAGGTGCTCTGGGCGAAGAGCGTGATCACCAGGAAGGCCTGGACGAGCAGGTTGGTGATCAGGAGCGAAATCGAGGGTACGCCGCGGTCGCTTTCATGGCCGAAGAATTTGGGCATCGTGCCGTCCTTGGCGGCGGCATGCGGAATTTCGGCGGCCAGCAGCGTCCAGCTCAGGAAGGCGCCGATCACGGACACGACAAGCGCGATGTTGATCAGGATGGCACCCCAGGGACCGACAACCGCCTCCAGGACACCGGCCATGGACGGGTTCTTCAGCGCGGCGAGTTCGGGTTGGCTCAGGATGCCGAGCGACAGCAGCGACACCAGAGCGTAGAGCGCCAGGCAGGTGAAGAAGCCGAGCACTGTCGCCGTAGCGATGTCCTTGCGTCGCTCGGCACGGCCGGAGAAGACGCTGGCGCCTTCGATGCCGATGAAAACCCATAGGGTCACCAGCATCGTGCTTTTCACCTGTGCGGTGATCGAGCCGAGATTGGCGCTGCCGAGACCCGTGAAGTCGAGAGACCAGACCTGCAGTTTGAAGGCGACGGCAACAACCCCGACGAACAGGACGATCGGTGCGATCTTCGCCACCGTGACGATGAGGTTGACTACGGCAGCCTGCCGGATGCCGGCCAGAACAAGGACATGGATCAGCCACAGCAGGATCGATGCGCCGAGCACCGCTTGCCAAGTGTTTCCATCGCCGAAGGCCGGAAAGAAATAGGACAGGGCGCTGAACACGATGACCGCGTAGGAGACGTTGCCGACCCAGGCGCTGATCCAGTAGCCCCAGGCGCTGTTGAAGCCGATGAAGGGTCCGAAACCGGCCTTGGCATAAGCATAGGGACCGGCATCGAGCTCGGGCTTGCGGGTTGCAAGCGATTGATAGACGAAGACCAGCGCCAGCATGCCTACAGCTGTGATCGCCCAGCCAATCAGGATTGCAAGAGGACCGGCACCAGCCGCCATATTCTGCGGTAGGCTGAACACGCCGGAGCCGACCATCGAGCCGATCACCAATGCGGTCAGGGACCCCAATCGAAGTTTCGCTGGCGCCGCGGTCGCGACTTTCGCAACAGGGATGTTGAAATCAGCCGTAGTCATGATGCTCTCCCCAAATTGAAGGCTCTGATGGGAGGCAATGAACAGGAAGAACGGGCCGGCAGCTTTGACGCGGGTCAATAAGCGGTTGCTGAATAAGAAGAGTGGCGTTGGTGTTCCGGTTTCTGGGTCGCCGCACCAATACCTGCTCTTATCTTTGTCCGCTCCGCCCATGTCGCATCGCGCGCTTCCAGGGAAATGTTGAACAAGGAGCGACCGACTTGCGCCCCCGAAATCGGCCGGGGCGCAAATCGGATTTGGTCTATTGGTAGGTCGTCAGGCGATGTCCGCCGGTTCGGCTTTGCGTTTTCTCCCCGTGATCATGGCCCGTACCAGGTTTTCGCGATGGCGAAAGCTTGCCAGCACGACGCCGCCTATATGGAAAAGGATCAGCACAAGTAAGCCGTGCGCGCTCAGGCTGTGCGCCGTTTCGACCCACGACACGCCGAAATAAGCGTCCGTCGTCATCAGCCAACCGGTCAGTGCGGTTGACCCCATCGCCGCGATCAGCACGACCACCATTGCGCCACCGGCCGGGTTGTGGCCGATGTAGCGGGCTTCGCGACCGCTCAGTATTGCCGAGAGATAGCGCAGCACCGTCGCCGGGTCGCGCACGAATTGAGAGAACCGCGCATAGGGCGTGCCCAGAACGCCCCATAAGAGCCGCATTGCGACCAGCGCGGCAGCGGTGTAGCCGGCCCAATGGTGAATGTCCTCGGAGGAATGGGAGGTGAGCCAGGCCGTGACGAAGCTGAGCACAAGCGCCCAGTGGAAACTCCGCACGACCCGGTCCCAGACGCGCACCATCTCCGGCGATGGTTGCGCGTCCGCGGCTATGGAAACGTTTCGATCAGTTCTCGCCGGCTTCGGCATTGTCGAGCTTTTCAAGGGTCTCGGCATTGTAGGCCAGATTCACTTTCTTGCCGGCCTTGTCGACCGCGTAGACCTCGTAACAACCCTTCTCGACCTTGATCTGGCGGACGGTAAGGCCTTCGCCGGTCAATTGCGCCTCGAGGGTTGCCTTGGGCTTGAACTGTGATTTCGGGGCGGTGCTGCAGCTGCCGCCGGCGGCGAGCGCCGGTCCTGCAATCATGCCAGCAAGAGCGGCGAGGACGAGTGTGCGATACATGATGGCTCCATTCGGGAGGTTGGGCGCGGCGATGCGCCTTGGGGGTGGATTTCGATCGATTCGATCAGACGGCGATATGACCGTCATTGGTGCGGCATAACCAATTCAACCTGACAACTGGCTGACAGCTGCATCGGCGCCGCTGGTCGGGCTCGCCGGTCAGTTTGATCTGGCGCAAGGACGGCGGGTGACGCCACGAGCAGGATGATTGCCGGGATGCGGAGCGCTTCTGCTGCCGTCCTGAAGGAGGACCGTCATGAAAACCATATCGAGAAGAGCAGCGCTCGGGCTTGCTGCCGCAATGCTCATGGCCGGCAGTGCTGGTGCTGCCCAGGCTGCCGCGCTTGTCCAGGTCTCGCTTTGGGACAAGGGCGCGAGTACGGAGATGCCGATGGGTCTTGCCTATGCAACGCCAGGACTCGATCTCGCCAAGGCGACCATGGGCATCAAGGTTTTGCCCGGTGCGGTGAAAGCCGGGGAGGTCACATTCAATGTGAAAAACGACTCCAAGGACACCGTTCACGAAATGATCGTGATGTACCTTGCCGATCCGGGCAAGCCGCTTCCTTACGTCGAGGCCGAGAACCGGGTCGACGAAGACAAGGCTGGCGACAAGGGCGAAGTTTCGGAGCTCGATCCCGGCAAATCAGGCACATTGACCGTCGAACTGAAGGCTGGAAAATACCTGCTTATCTGCAACGTTCCAGGTCACTTTGGCGCCGGAATGTGGGCCGAGTTCACCGTCGATCCATAAACCCCAGAACAAGGCAGCGCCAAGAGCCTGTGACGTGTCGCAGCTTTCGAAAGCTTGCCGGGATCGCATCCCATCGCCTGATGTCGCTATAGCGGAGGAAGTGGATCGTAGTCGGCTTCGTTTGTTTCCGGGGCAACATGGAGCGCGTCATGAGAGCAATGGTGCTCGAAAGCATCGGCACTCCCTTGAAACTGGTCGACAGATCCGACCCCTTACCGGGGGTGGGTGAGATCAGGTTGAAGGTCGAGGCATGCGCTGTCTGTCGGACCGATCTGCATGTCATTGATGGCGATCTGCGTCATCCAAAATTGCCGCTGATTCCCGGTCACGAAATCGTCGGCATCGTCGATTCCGTGGGCAAGGGCGTGGCGCGTTCCAGGATCGGGCGGAGAGTCGGTGTGCCATGGCTTGGGCACACTTGCGGGCATTGTCCCTACTGCGCCACAGGAGATGAAAATCTTTGCGATCAGCCAGATTTCACGGGCTACACACGCGATGGCGGCTTTGCCAGCCATGTCGTTGCCGACGCCCAATTCGCCTTCGATCTGGACCAGGATGCCGATCCCATATCGGTGGCGCCGTTGCTCTGCGCCGGCCTGATCGGCTGGCGATGCCTGAAGAAGGCCGGTGACGGCAAGCGGCTCGGGATTTACGGCTTCGGCGCCGCCGCGCATATCGTCGCTCAGGTCGCGATCTGGCAAGGCCGTGAGATTTTCGCTGTCACCCGGCCCGGTGACGAGCAAGCACAGGATTTCGCGCGCTCGCTTGGAGCGACCTGGGCGGGCGGTTCGGATCAACTTCCGCTCAAGCAGCTCGACGCCGCGATCATCTTCGCTCCTGTGGGTGACCTGGTGCCGATCGCGCTTGGTGCCGTCCGCAAGGGCGGCCGGGTGGTTTGCGGCGGCATCCACATGAGCGGCATTCCGGCAATGGCCTACGAGTTGCTCTGGGAAGAGCGTGAACTGGTATCGGTGGCAAACCTGACGCGCCGCGACGCCGGAGAGTTCTTCCCCATTGCCAAGCGCGCGCAGGTACGCACCCACACCAAAATCTACCCGCTGGAACAGGCCAATCAGGCACTGGACGATTTGAGGCAAGGCAGATTGAGCGGCGCCGCCGTCCTGGTGCCGTGATTGACAGTTGAAGATTATCTGGCCCGCTCGCCGAGATTTCGGATCTGGCTGATCCACTTCGCGCGGGTCGCATCGCTGGCGCCGGCGACCATGCCGAACAAGGTCTCGCGCACCGGACTGATGCCGACAAAATGCAGGATGCTTCGCTTCATGCCGGCGATGCCGTGTCCAAGGAACCATAGCCGGTAAAGAACGGAGGGCATGCCCATCGTCACCACAACGCGCGCGGAGCGGCCGCGAAGCAATGTCTTGGTGAAGCCGCCGCCCTTGTCCGGATAGGCAAAGGCCGTTCCCGGCCGCATGACCTGTTCCAGAAATGCTTTGAGCATGGCCGGCATGGTCCCAAGCCACAGAGGAAAGACAAATACAATGTGCTCCGCCCAGACGATCGCTTCGGCTGCGTCCTTCAGCTCATCGGGAATCGAACCGTGCTCGAACTCCTGCATTGTCCGCAGCATCGGAAAATCGATCGCCGCCAGATCGACCCGGCGGACGGCGTGCCCCGCCTTCTCCGCGCCCTCGCCATAGGCCCTGGCGAGACCGCGGCGGAGCCGGTCCGGGGACGGGTCGGGATGGCCGACCACAATCAAGATACGTCGCGACATGGTCTACTCCCAGGGAGCCTGGCGTTGCCGCGTCAGGGCCGCTCGACCCTCGCCACCTGGTAGGTGTGCATGGCGCCGTTGCGCTCGATCGACACATACTCACCGGTCACGAACCGTTCGTCGCCGAGATGAAAGCCGATTTCGTCATCGCGATCGCCTTCGGCGTAGTCGAAATACCACTGCCCGCCGGGCTTGCGCCTCAGCCGGCCGATCAAATCCTCCTCGCCGGTGCGAAAGCGGCGAACACGGCAAGAGGCCCTGTGCGATTTCCATTCGTCGGCATCGATCCGGCCTTCGCCGGTCAACGGAGCCAGCACGTCATAGCCTTCTTCACGGTCGCCCTCCGGGTGGCCCTTTTCACGCGCGAGCAGCAGTCGGACATTGCGGAATTTCGGGGTGAGGTCCTTCAAACTGGTCATGGCGAGCTCCTTTTACGGAGTTTCATAGAGCGGTGGCGGGACCTAGCCCTTGATCCGCATCAAAGAACGCCCGAGCACAGCACTTCTATCCAGGACCGAGCAACAGCAGGGCGCTGATGCCCATGGCCGCGGCGATCAGTGTTGTGACGGCCAGTGGCAACCAGAACCTGACCGGACCAGCAAATACTGCGAGCGACAGGCGACCGATCGCGTTTGCCGCCAGCGCCGCGAGCACGGCCTGGCCCACGGTCTCGACGGACACGGAATGCTTGACCAGGCGCAACGCGCCAAGCACCGAGACATCGACATCGAATGCGCCGGCCAGCGCCGAACTCGCCAGCAGACCGCGCCCACCGAATTGAGCGGCCAGCCCGGCACTTGCGGTCGCGACGATGGCAAAGAGCAAGGCGAAGAGCAGCAACGGGCCTAGTTCGAATGGATTGCGCGCGATCGCGCTGCCTTCACCGTTCCCGCTGTCACGAGTCAGCAGCAATGCGCCGCAGACAGCGAAGGCAAGCGCTGCGGCAATCGCCGGAATGACGACCGATGCGAGCACGCTTGGCTCGACGATCAGAACCACGGCGCAGACGCGGAGCACCGAAACCATTGCAGCCAGGGATGCCGCCCCGGCGAGCGGCAGCAGATTGCTTGCCGACGCGGCATTGCGGGCAAGCGCCAAGGTCACCGCTGTAGAAGAGACGATTGCACCGGTGAGCGAACTGACCAGTAGACCACGTGTATTTCCCAGAATGCGAACAGCCACGTAGCCGGCGAACGAAATCGAGGCCATCAGAACCGTCAGGAACCAGACTTCCCAAGGATTGAAACCGCCCCACGGGTCCATTGTCCGGTTTGGCAGCAGGGGCAAGACGATCGCCGTCATCACCGCAAGAATCAGAGCCGACCGGAGTTCGACCCAGGTCAGTCGCTTCAAAAGACCATGCAGGACCTCGCGGCTGGCTAGGATTGCCGCCAGTGCCGCCCCACCGGCAGCAGCAGCACGGTAATCGCCGGCGACGGAAAGCGCGCCAAGGGCAAAAACGCCCAGGCCCGCGATCACGCTGGTGACACTGAAATCCTCGTCATGGGCAGCCTCGCGCGCTTTGTACCAGGCAAAGATTGCCGCAAAGGCGATGAAGCCGCCGACCAGCACCGATACCGAGCCTAGTGCACTGGCCAGCGCCGCGAGCACGCCACCAAGCAGGCCGGATATGCCGAATGTCCGGATGCCAGCTGTACGACTGCGATCGGGCGCATCCCGCTCCTGCCAACCACGCTCCAAGCCGACAAGAAGACCTATTGCGAGGGCCAGTCCAAGCCGGGCGATGAGCGGGTCCATTGGCGCGACGACTTCAGGCGGTCACAGTCGGCAGGCGGTCGCGAACCCACCTGACGATCTGGCCTGCCGTCATTGCCCCAGATGTGCGTGCAAGTTCGCGCCCGCCATGGAACAGGATCATCGTCGGGATGCCGCGAATGCCTAGCCTTGCCGCGACGGCCTGCTCATTTTCGGAATTGAGTTTGATCAGGCGAACATGCGGCTCCAGTTCACTTGCCGCCGCTTCATAGGCTGGCGCCATCATCTTGCAGGGGCCGCACCAAGGTGCCCAGATGTCGACAACAACTGGCAGGCTGCTGCGCGCGATCTGATGCTCGAAACCAGCGGCGTCGACATCATCGGGATGCCCCGAAAACAGCCTGGTCCCGCACTTTCCGCATTTTGCCTCACTGGCATTGCGGGCGGGCGGCAGGCGGTTGACCCCACCACATTTGCTGCAAACCACCAGATTTTGCTGTGCCAAAGCCATTCACCGATTTTGTTCTCGATCACTATGCGCGCCACAGATGCCCATCGCCAAGGGTGCGCAACGCGTTGAGGATAACCGTTACGTCGATCCCTTCCTGAAGCAGCGCTCCGGCAACCGGCGTGATCTGCCCCATGGCCGCTGCGATCATTGCCAACCCCGACAGCACCAGCCCGGCGATGATGCTCTGCAAGGCGATCGATCGCGTTCGCCGTGCAATCCGAACCGCATCGGCGACGGGCAGCAGCCTGTCGGTCAGGACGATGACGTCCGCCGCCTCGGAGGAGGCGGTCGCACCTCGTGCGCCCATAGCGACGCCGACCGTTGCCGCCGCAAGCGCAGGGGCATCGTTGATGCCGTCGCCGACCATCATCGTCGGTGCCGAGGCTTTCTCTGCTTCGACGGTCGCGACTTTTTCGGCAGGGGTCGCATCGGCGACTAGGGCGTCGAGGTCGAGCAAGACTGAGGTGCGCTTGGCTGCGACGCCGTCGTCGCCTGTGAGCATGACCATGCGCGTTATGCCGGCAGAGCGCAGTCTGCCGAGTGTATCGTGCGCATCAAGACGCAGGGCGTCGCCGAAAGTGAAGACACCGGCAAGTCGACCTCCTAGTGCTACAAAAACCCTGAGTACTGGCTCGTCCCGGTATTTTTCTTCGCCGCTTTTCGCCCAGTCGGGCAATGGCTTGTCGGCGAGCACGAGAGCCCGCGATCCTGCGGCAATAGACATGTTTTCGACCCGACCCTTCAGGCCGGCACCGCGATGCTCGCGGACATCACGCGGATGCGACAGCACCAGTTGCTTGCCGCGCGCCGCCCGGATAATCGAGTCGGCGAGCACGTGGTGCGAGGCCTGTTCCAGGGATGCCAAAAGCTGCAGCAGATGGTTCGCGTCACGGCTGGGCGCGGCCTCGATTTCGATGAGCTCGGCGCCGCCGATGGTCAAGGTCCCCGTCTTGTCGAAGATCGCGGTTTGGACTTGCGCAAGCGCCTCCAGCGCCGTGCTGCCTTTCATCAGGATGCCGGCACGCGCGGCGCGCGAGACGCCACCGATGAAGGCAACAGGCGCGGCGAGGATGAGCGGGCAGGGTGTCGCGACGACCAGTACGGCCAGCGCCCGGATTGGATCGCCGGAGATGTACCAGGCGGCACCGGAGACCAGCAATGTGACTGGCAGAAGGAACAGGGCGAAGCGGTCGGCCATTCGGATGAACGGGGATTTCGCGGTCTGCGCTGCAGCGACCATGCGAACGATCGCGGCATAAGTGCTCTGCTCCGCGAGGGCAGAAGCCCGCATGCTGAAGGTCTCGCCCGCATTGACGGTGCCGCTGCGCAGCACATCGCCTGCGCTGCGCCGTTCCGGCAGGGGTTCTCCGCTCACCGCGGACTCGTCGAGGGAGGCCGAAGCATCGAGCAGGATGCCGTCGACGGGGAGCAGTTCGCCGGCCCGGACCAGAAGCTCGTCGCCCACATCAACGTCCTCGACGGAGATGGTTTCTGTCCCCAGCGTTGACGTTCGGTGGGCGACACGCGGCGATCGGTCGGTCAATGCCTTGAGGTTCCGTTCCGCGCGGCCGCGAGCGAAATCCTCAAGCACCGTGCCGCCGGCATACATGATCGCGACTACCACCGCCGCCAAGGGCTGGCCGAGCAGCAGGGCGGCGGACATTGACACCAGCGCAATCGCATCGACACCGAAGCGGCCGATCCAGAAATCACGCAGGATAGAGATGGCGAGAGCCGCCACCACGGGCAAGGTCGCCACCGTCCAGATCGTGTTGGCTTCAAGGGGGCCGAGCCCGGTTCGCCAAACTCCGATCCCAACGGCGAGACCCAAGATGGCAATGACCAGCAATGCGCGTCGCAAGGTGGACTCGTTCATGCGATGCCCTTCGATTTGATCGATGCTCGCCAATTTTCGTCAGCGCTGACGGGGCGCGTCGAACTCGGGCAACAGCTAATAGCGAGAACCAGAGAACGCTTTGATCCAACGCAACGAACGGGCAAGATCGACCGGCGATCATCGCTACGAACAGGAGGCATGAGGGGTGACGATCCGAAATCTCGAACATGCGTTCGCCCCGAAGTCCGTTGCTGTCTTCGGTGCGTCGGTGCGCGAAGGCTCCGTCGGCCATGTCGTTTTCGACAACATCGTCAGCGGTGGCTTCGAGGGCGACATTTGGCCGGTCAACCCGAAATACTCCGAAGTCGCAGATCGGCAATGCTATCCCAAGGCGGCCGATCTGCCTGACGTCCCAGACCTTGGTGTCATCGTCACGCCGCCCGAGACAATTCCCGGCATCGTGCGCGACCTTGCTGAAAAGGGCACACGGGCGGCGGTCGTGATCACCGCCGGGGTTACGCGCGAAAATGGCCTGCGCCAGGCGATGTTGGACGCTGCCAAGCCCACGCTCTTCCGCATCATCGGGCCGAACACGGTCGGGCTGATGATCCCGCCGATGAAGCTCAACGCCGGATTTGCGCATATGGCCGCCAAGCCCGGCAACATCGCGCTGTTGTCGCAATCCGGCGCCATTGCCACATCGCTGATCGACTGGGCTGCCGACAACAATGTCGGGTTCTCCCAAATCGTCTCCCTGGGCGACATGGCGGACGTGGACGTCGGAGATTGTCTCGACATGCTGGCGGGCGATGCGCACACCCGCGCTATCGTCATGTATCTCGAAACAATTCCCAATCCGCGCAAGTTCATCTCAGCCGCTCGTGCGGCGGCGAGGATCAAGCCGGTGATCGCAATAAAATCGGGTCGGCACGAACAATCGGCCAAAGCGGCCGCGACCCATACCGGCGCGCTATCGGGGGCCGATCGCGTCGTCGATGCGGCGTTGCTGCGGGCAGGCATACTGCGCGTCAAAGGTCTCACTGAGTTGTTCGATGCGGTTGAAACGACCGCTCGTTTCGTTCCGCTAGAACGAACCCGGGTCGGCATCGTCACCAATGGCGGCGGCGCCGGCGTGCTTGCCGTCGATCAACTCGTCGAAGGCAATGGAGAACTGGCCGAATTGTCGCCGGAAACGATCGCCCGACTGGATGCCGTCCTGCCGAGCACATGGTCCCGCGCCAATCCGGTCGACATTATCGGCGACGCCCCGCCAGAGCGCTATCAGGCGGCGATCGTGGCCGTCGCGGCCGATGCCGGAACCGACGTTGTCCTGGTCATGAACTGCCCGACTGGGCTCGGCTCGCCGCTTGCTGCGGCAAGCGCGGCGGCGGCGCTCGCGCAGGACGGCAAGATTGGTGGCAAACCTGTCCTGACCTGCTGGCTTGGCGAACACACGGCGCGCGAAGGGCGACGTGTTCTTCAGGATGCCGGTATTGCCAGCTTCGAGACGCCAGCGGATGCCGCAACGGCCGTCTCCTACCTCAGCGAATGGTCGCGAGCCCAGCGGGCGTTGATGCGCACCCCGTCGAGCCGCAGCGAGGACGTCACGAGCGACCGAGACGCCGTGCTCGCAATATTCAGGCAGGTCGCGGGGGAAGGGCGGCGAATGCTGACCGAGCCCGAAGCCAAGGCAGCAATTTCCGCCTACGGCATCCCGGTACCCGAAACGATCGTCGCCAGATCTCCTGCCGAAGCGGAGGCGGCCGCCAGCCGCCTCCTCAAGACGTCCGAGCAGGTCGCCGTCAAGCTGCTGTCCAAGGTGATCTCGCACAAATCGGACATTGGCGGGGTGGTGCTTGGCATAGCTACTGCGACTGCCGCAGGGGAGGCAGCACGCGCAATCGAGGCGCGCGTGCGTAAGCACGCACCGCAAGCCGATATTGAAGGCTATGCCATTCAGCCAATGGTGGTGCGGAAGCAGGCGCAGGAACTCATTCTCGGCATGAGCCGGGATCCGATCTTCGGGCCGGCCATTCTGTTTGGAGCCGGCGGAGTCTCCGTCGAGGTGATGGACGATACAGCGATTGCATTGCCGCCGCTCGACGACGTTCTTGCCGGTGACCTGATCGGGCAAACGCGGATCGGCCGCCTGCTGGCCGGATTCCGCGATCGCAAGCCGGCCGATCGGCAGGCGATCATCGGCGCGCTCAACGGCCTGTCGCAGATGATCGTCGACTTTCCGTGCCTCGTTTCGATGGACATCAATCCGTTGCTCGCCGATTCCACCGGCGTGATTGCGCTCGACGCCCGCATCGAGATCGAGCCGGAACGCGTTGAGGAGCCTGGGCCCAACCCGGCGATTGCCATCAGGCCTTATCCGTCGGGTTGGGAAAAAGAGTTTTCGGTGGGCGGCAGGCGTTATCACATCCGGCCGATCAAACCGGCCGACATCGCGCTCTATCCGTGTTTCCTCACCAGGATTTCGCCCGACGATCTGCGCCTGCGTTTTCTGTCGTCGAGCAAAAGCTTCTCCGACCAGATGTTGAAGCGGCTTACCCAGCTCGACTACGACCGCAACATGGCTTTCGTCGCATTGGACACGAGCACTGGCGCGCTGGCGGGCATCAGCCGGCTATCTTGCGATCCCGATCATGTCAGCGCCGAATACGCTTTGCTGGTGCGGACGGACTTGCAGGGGCATGGCCTGGGTTGGGAATTGCTCAGCCAGATCGTCGACTATGCAAGAGCGGATGGTATCCGCCGCATCGAAGGCATCGTGCTGAGCGAAAACAGCAAGATGCTGGCCATGTGCCGCGAGTTTGGCTTCTCGATCACGCATCTTCCGAACGAGCCCGGCCTTGTCGAGGCCAAGCTCGAACTCAGTTGAGATTGATCGTCCGCACCCAGTCAGGACGCTGTGCGCAGGATCTCGGAAGCATCGTGCACGCAACATCTCCTCAATTCGGAGACAATGTCGACGAGTTGTCGGTCGGAGTCGGTCCTGCGCCAACTGGCCTGGCTGGCCTTGCGCTGCAATTGCCGCGACAGGATATCTATCGTGGCGTCCGAGGGGCCGCCCTTGCGTTCATTGACCCGCTGCCAAAGGACGAGTGGATCCGCCTCCAGCCAGAAAGCGGAGAATGCAATACCTCGGTCGCGCGCTGCCTTTTCAATCCGCTCACGATCGGCCGGTCTGTCGAAAACCGCATCTGCGACAACGGAGCCGCCCTCGGAGAGGATCAGGCCGGCGCGCCATGCCATTTCGTTATAGACCCGTTCGGACACCTCAGGTCGATAGGCCTTGTCCGGCAGCCTGGTCTCGGCGGGCACGCCGTGCATTGCCTTGCGGATACGGTCGCTTTCGACAATGCGTGCGCCGGGCGGCGCTCCAACATAGGCAGCGAGCGCCTCGGCAATGGTCGTCTTGCCGGAACCACTGAGGCCGCCGATGGCAACGAGCCGCGGTTCTGTTTCCTGGAGAAATGTCAGGGCGAGTTCGAAATAGGATCTCGCCTCGGCAATCAGCTTGTCGCTGTCGGCGCTGCCTTCCTCGACCTGCGTTGCGGTGACATGGGCGCGCACGGCAGCCCGCACGGCCATGAAAAACGGCAGCAGGATGAAACCGTCTTCATCGTCGGCCTCGTCGAGATAGCGGTTCATCACAAGATTGGCGAGCTGGGGGAAGCCGCGATGCCAAAGGTCCATTAACAAGAAGGCAAGATCGTACAGAACATCGATGCTGGCGATCTGGTCATTGAATTCGATGCAATCGAAGAGGCGAGGCTCGCCATCGAAAAGGCAGATGTTGCGCAGGTGCAGATCGCCATGGCACCGGCGGATCTTGCCCGCGGCCTCCCGGCGGTCTAGCAATCCGGCATGCCGGGCAAGTGCGGTGCGGAAGGCCCCGGCAAACGTCTCGATCTCCCGTTTCGCAAAAACATGGCTGGTGCCAAAGCCGGCCTCGTTGATGTCGAGCACGCCCATCAAATTGAACGAGCCGGTGCCATTGTGGACCTCCGGTGCTGCGCGATGATATCCTACGATCATCCGTGCGACGGCGGTCATCAGCGCCGGCGTCAATTGTCCCGCTGTTGCCATTCGATCGAGAAGCTTCGACTGGTCGAAGCGGATCATCTCGATCGCCGCGTCGAGCATTTGGCCGGTGCCGTCAAAAGCCAATTTGTCGTCGGCTTCTCGCGTGATGCGACGCACCCCCAGATAGAGGCCGGGAGCGGTTTTCGAGTTGAGTTCTACCTCTTTCTCGCAAGCGGCCAGCCTCAGTGCCGGCGTCGAGAAATCGACATAAGGCAGCTTGACCGCCCGCTTCATCTTGTAGGCGCGTTCGCCAACGAGGAAAATACGCGAAATGTGAGTCTCGATCGCCTCGACGGGCCCAACCGCGCCATGGGTAGCAGGATCAAGCAGAAACGCGGCAGCGGCTTGCTGGTCATCGACGATCATGGCCGGCCTTCCCAGTGTGTCTTGGAAAATTCGTTTCCGCGATCTGCGCTCATTGCTGCAATGTCTGGACATAACCTGCCAACTCATGGATGCGTTCCCTGGTGACGATTTCGCCTGCGTTCGGGCCATATTTCTTCACGTCGGCAGGCAGGAATTGGCTGCCCCACACTGGCATGTCGCGCTCGCCATGCGCCGGCACCATGGCGCGACCGTCGATCACGGCATAAACGCGCCAGTAAGGGAATTCGCCGCCATTGCGCCTGGAGAGGCGCGTCAGATCGCTCGGCCGCTTCAACAGCTCGTCGCCCAACGGGCCATCGCCCTTGCCTTCGGGACCATGGCAGACGGCGCATGAGTTCATGTATTCGGCCTTGCCGTCGCCAAGTTCCTGGGCGCCGGCCGCATTGAAAGCCAATCCTGCCAGAGCCGCCGTGATCAGGAATCTCATGTGTGTTTCCCCGATTGTTTGGCTGAAATCTAAAGCCTTGCTTTGGCAGTGCGTTGACACGGATCAAATGCCGTCAGTCACTGTGTTTGATTCAGCGCAACGAACGCATCGGGCGCCCTCGCTAATTACTGAAACCGCGACTGATCCTTCAATCGAAATCAGGAGTTGCCATCATGGCGTTCGAGACACTGCTTACGGTTACCGGACCTAACCAGGGTGAGGGCGATCTAAAGCTAGCCGCCTCGCTGTGCGAACAGATCGGCGCCCATCTCTCCGTGCTCGTTCTCGAGCTGGCCGCACCGCCATCAAGTGGTGAGTATGCTGCCGTCGTCTCACCAGCCTGGCTGGAGGAACGTCAGGCCGAGCTGAAAAGGCTCGAGAAACGAATTTCCGACGTCGCCGGCTTTCTTTCCCAGACCGCCGTATCGGCCGATCTGAGCGACGACTATCCCGACATGGGATGGGCGGACGACGTCATCGGAAGGCGTGCCCGCTACGCCGATCTGACCATTCTCGGACCAGATCTGCTGGCAAGCCATAGGCTGAAGGATAAAGTCATCGAGGGCACGCTGTTCTCATTGGGAAAGCCCATTTTGCTCGTTCCCGAGGGCTCGCGCCCGACGCTGAAACCGAAACGCATCTTAGTCGCTTGGGACGCCCGTCTTGAGTCGTCGCGGGCCGTCCGCGAGTCGCTCGATATGCTGAAAGGCGCCGAAGAGGTTCACCTCGTTATTGTCGACCCGATCGAGGACGAATTCCATCACGGTGCGGAGCCTGGAGCCGATGCCGCCGCCTATCTTGCCCGGCACGGCGTGAAGGTTACGGTCGAGCGGCTGCCGAGCGCGAACCATTCGGTTGCCGACGTGCTTCGCCAGCATGCCGGCGACGTTGCGGCCGAGCTGATGGTCATGGGCGCCTATGGTCATTCCCGGTTGCGCGAGCGGATTTTCGGCGGGGTCACCAAGTCGATGCTCGAGGGGCAATCGCTGCCGGTCTTGATGGCGCGATAGCAATTCAACGACAGAAAAAAGGGCCGGTGCAGATTGCGCCGGCTCTTTTCATGTCTCGCAAGATTTGATGGGGCGACTACTCGCTTGCTTCTCGTCCGGACACCTGCTCGATCAGGATCCGAAAGAAAACGTGCGGCGCACTGTCGGCTGAGGGAGGAACGATGGGCTTGAGTGCACCGGGTTCCCACCAGTCGGAGTGCTTGCTCAAGACCGACCAGGCATGATCCCGCTCAAGCTTGTGGCCGATCCGGTCAGGCAGTTCTTCGTATCGGCCGTCGGCAACGACGCTTCTCCATCCTCGCCCCTGGCCATGTTCATCGACCTGGACGGACACCAGCGGATTGGCTCGCATCCATTCGATCTTTTTCCCCGGCATTGAAAACGCGTAAAGATGAGCGTCCGAATGGGCGTAGTGGAAGGGCACGACATAGGGTTGCCCGTCCTTCGCGCATGCCAGGTGGCCAACGCGATTGGCCGTCAGCAATTTGGTACATTCCAAAGCAGAAAGCGTGCGGATCTGCATCAGTGCGATCTCCTGTTCTTCACGGCTTTTGAACTAGGCCGGAAACGTGTCGCAGGCCAGTTTTGTACAGCTGGGCAGCCGCGTCCATAGCGGAGACAACGTCGTTGTCAGAGAGCTGCGGGAACCGTAGATAGTGGTGGCCCAAGGCCCGGAACTGTCCTGGCTGACTAAGGCAGACCACACGGTCCGCTTCCTGCTCCAGCGCGGCGACCGTCTCTTGCGGTGAAACGGGAATTGCCACGACAATTTCCCTTGGTGACCGGCGCTTGAGGGCGCGGATCGCGATTTTCATGGTCGTACCGGTTGCGGCACCGTCATCGACGATGATCGCGGTCTTTCCCGCGATCGAGATCGGTTTGGTCTTCCCGCGATAGGCAGCGCGCTGGCGTTCGAGTTCAGGACGCTCATTTGCAATCAAGACACGTAGCTCGCCTTCGTCGAGTGCATAGGTCTCGACAATCTCACGGTTCAACACGACCTCACCAGGGTCGCCATCGACGATTGCGGCAACAGCCAGCTCGGGATTGCCCGGGGCGCCGACCTTGCGGACGACAAGCAGGTCAAGAGGAGCGTTGAGGGCCCTGGCCACTTCCACTGCGACGGGCACGCCGCCACGCGGTAATGCCAGTACGATGGGCTGATGCAGTTGAAGCCTGCTCAGTTCCAGGCCAAGCTTCACTCCAGCCTCTTCCCGGTCGCGGAACATCGGTCAATCCACCGGCCACAGTTTTCGCAGCGACTTCTTCATCGAGTTTCTGACCTGTACGATCTCACCGTGCGAAATGTGACGGTCGAGAAGCTTGAACACGGCACTGATCGCGACATCGAAGTCGATCTCCTCATCGTAGCCGAAACTGTTTCTGACGCTGATAACAAAGTCGCGCTTCGTGCGCTCATGCGGAGGCGCCGACGGATTCCAGCCTTCGAAATAGATGCCGCGGACCAAAACAGGCAGTTGCGCCGAGAGATCGGCCATTTCCGCCGGCGACAGCCAATCCCTCACCGTGTGCAGGACAGACCTAAGGAGACGGCACGCGCTCGGCTCGCTCCAGCAGAGGTCCTTGGCGAGTTCCTTGACCCATTGTTGCGCCTGCTGGCCAGCGTGCGTGAAGCCAGCAAAGGATGTGTGGGAAATTTGCCCCATGGCGATGCTCCTCGAAGATTTGAACTCCATTGTCAGGCATCGTAAGGCTTTGAGCATTGAGCAGGATCAAATCGCTCAAAGGTGCATCGCCCCGATCGTTTTCCACCGCCGCCTCGACCAGTTCGAGGAGACCGGCAGGCAAAGGGGACGAACACCGTTTGGGCAAGCGGCGGGTTTCAGCCTCCGGATTTCTGCACCAGCAGCGGAACGATCCGATCGCTCTTGGCGACAGTGGGCCGGCCGGCGGAGCCGTAGGGAATGCCCAGCGCATCCCAGGTCTCGACCAGCGCGTCCTGCAGTCCCGCGATCAGCGTGTCGGAATGGAACGGCGTCGGCGTGATGCGCAGCCGCTCCGTGCCGCGTGGCACGGTCGGGTAGTTGATCGGCTGGATGTAGATGCCGTGCACGCCGAGCAGGCGATCGCTGGCCATCTTGCAGAGCTCGGGGTCACCGACCAACAGCGGCACGATATGGGTTGGCGACTCCATCACCGGCAGGCCGGCCGCCGACAGGATCTGCTTGGTCCGGCTCGCCTGCTGCTGCTGCGCGTCGCGCTCGGCCTGCGAGCGTTTCAAATGGCGGATCGATGTCGTGGCCGCGGCGGCGATCGCCGGCGGCAATGCCGTGGTGAAGATGAAGCCCGGCGCATAGGAACGCACGGCGTCGATGACGGCACTTGTGCCGGTGATGTAGCCGCCCAGCGTTCCGAACGCCTTGGCGAGCGTCCCTTCGATGATATCGATGCGGTCGGCGAGGCCCTCGCGCTCGGTGATGCCGCCGCCGCGCGGCCCGTACATGCCAACGGCATGGACCTCATCGATATAGGTCATGGCGTTGTAGCGCTCGGCGAGTTCGACGATCTCTCTGATCGGCGCGATGTCGCCGTCCATCGAATAGACGCTCTCGAAGACGATCAGCTTGGCGCGCTCGCGCCCCGCCGCCTGCAGCAGGCTTTCCAGATGCGCGACGTCATTGTGGCGGAAGATCTTCTTCTCGGCGCCCGAGCGCCGCACGCCTTCGATCATCGAGGCATGGTTCAGCTCGTCCGAGATGATCAGGCAGTTGGGCAAAAGCCGCGCAATGGTCGAAATCGACGCTTCGTTGGAGACGAAGCCGGAGGTGAAGACCAGTGCGGCGTCCTTGCCGTGCAGGTCGGCAAGCTCATGCTCGAGCTCGACCAGCGGGTTGGAAGTGCCGGAAATGTTGCGGGTGCCGCCGGCGCCCGAGCCCATCTTGCCGGCCGCTTCCTGGAACGCGGCGATGACATCGGGATGCTGGCCCATGCCGAGATAATCGTTGGAGCACCAGACGGTGATTTCCTCGGCGCGGCCATTGGAACGCCATATGGCGCGCGGAAACTTGCCCGCGATACGCTCAAGGTCGGCGAAGACACGATAGCGACGCTCCGCGTGGAGCTGGTCGATCGATTCTTCGAAGAACCGCTGGTAGTTCATGTCCGAATTTCCTTATTTGCTCGCGGTTGCGCTGCGGGCATCAGCTACACCGAACTTGGCAAGGTTAGACGTAACCGTTTGCGGGAGCGGAAGACCTTGATTCATGTCAAAACCACGATTTGGAGGTGTCACCTCCTCAGTTCGATATGAACCGATGCAATGATCCGCTGCGCAGCACAGAACGCGTCACGCCGCCAAAGGTCCTCTCCAGTAGCCGGCTATGACCGTAGCCACCGAGAACGATGAGATCGGCCGCAATATCCTGTCCGATCTGGAGGAGGATTTCCGCCGGTTCGGAGCGGCACGCATCCAAGATTTCGGATCGCGCCTTCACACCGTGGCGCGTCAGAAAGAGTTCCACATCCGCTGCATTTTCCCTGGGTCCAGTATTCCCATTGTCCACGGTGGCGATCACGACATCCTTGGCGGTGATCAGGAAAGGCATAGCGTCGACGACGGCACGTCGCGCTTCCCGCGTGTCATTCCACGCAATCAAGATGCTTTCGGCCTTGATCGGTGCCAGGGGTTCCGATGCCACGAGTATCGGACGGCCAGCCGCAAGGATGAGACTTGCCGGATCAAGCACACGATGACGGTCGACCACCAGATCGGCCGTCGGCGAGCCAGTGAGGATCAGGTCGGCGGCACGCGCATTGAGTGCAAGTTGGCGCGTAGGATTGCCTACCTCTCCGCGCCACGAGGCACGATTGCTGCCGTTGACGATGCTCAGGAATTCCTCCCTCAGGCAGTCGAGGCGACCTTCTATCTCCTCTATCTGGCGCCACAACGCCTTGGTCGCGGCCTGGTCATCAGTGCTGGTTGGGAGGACAAAATGCGGCTCGGCGGCGCAGAAGCCGATCAGGTCGGCCTCGATCCGTTGAGCAAGATCCCACGCCATCGCGATGCGTGGCGCTGCGATTACGTCCACGTCCAGTTGAACCATGATCGTCTTGAAAGCCATCGCGTCATTCCATCTGCGGTTGACGCGACTTGGCCATCAAATAGAGGCAAGCACCTTGATGCGGGTCAAACCCTAACGAGACCGGTTGGTGCCGGGGCGCTCGTACAGTCCGCAAGGCCAGAGGGTTGATCCTGATCAAGGACATGACGACGAATGGCGTCAACGTTGCGCTGTGGAGATCTTGTTCGCATGCCTCACAACGGAGTAGTCGATAATGCACACTCAGCCCGAGCCTTCCTCATTCGGCACACAATTGTTGCCGATTGCGGGAAATGGCCAGAAGTTCTTCCTTGCTGCCGCGTCTCTTCAAGTGCACGCCTTCAAGGCGATGATGCGCTATAACCTCGAAACGCTGGCATTTCTGAAGCATCGTTGCGAACAGGACGTTAAGCTGGCCGATGATCTTATCAGTGGCCCGGAGTTCAATGACGCCTTCGACATCTTTGCTGCTTTCCTGCAGAATGCGACATCGCAATACGTCAGCGAAGCCGGAAAGGTCGCTACACTGACCTCCAGGCTTGCTTCGGAAACGGCCAAGCGGGTTCGCGAGGAAGCCAGAACCGCGATCGAGGATGCAGCGGCAAAGACAGTCGCGTAGACCGGCAATGCGGAGGTCGTCAAACATGAACAGCCTTTACAGGCGTCGTCTTCTGCCGGCTTCCGCCCTTGCAATGATGCTGCTCGGATATGTGCATCCAGCCCCGGCCGATAGCCTGACGGATCACGGAAAGGCGTTGGTGGAGGTCAATTGCGCCCGCTGCCACGCCATTGGAAAAACCGACAAGAGCAGTCATCCTGACGCCCCGGCGTTTCGCACCTTGTCAAAGAGCTATCCGATCACCGATCTCGAGGAGGCCCTCGCTGAGGGGATTTCGACTGGCCACCCGGACATGCCTGAGTGGATCGCCAGCCCCGACCAGATCGATGCAATAATCGCTTACATCACCACCTTGCAGCAACCGTGAGAGGGATTGCAGACGCAGCAGCCGGCCGAGCCTGACGCCTCCACTGCACAGCGGAGGCAGTCGATCTGGTGACCGTTCGCGGCGCCGGCAAATCGGCGCAGACCAGGCTAGGGCAACATCCGGTCAGCGGCACGGAAGAACGAGCGAGCATGCGCCACGATCTGGGCCTCCGTAGGGTGATCGGCAGGTTCGACGCCGACGATGCGATCCTTCAAGTGGGGATGGTGGTCACGTATATGCTTTGCCAGCTCGTCTCTTGCCGATCCCGGCCCCACTATCAGCCATTCCTTCGCCGGCTGCAGGGCGGTGACGATGTCGTGATAGAAGGATTGGTTTTCCGGTGCACGCTTGCCGTCGACGGTGCCTGCCTTGTTGTGGGTCTGATGATGCGCAAGCGTGGTGGCAAGCCTCAGGCTCTCGGCCGATTCACGATTGAAGAAAAACACCTTGGCTTTGCGATGATCCAGCCAGGCGACAGCGTGTTGGGTCTGCATACTGATACATCCTTGAGGCTATGGTTGAGGAATGAGCGCGATCAACCCGATGAGGCGTCCTCACGCGGGCTAGGACTCCAGCGTTGCCAGGATCGAGCCGGGCTCGATGACGGTATTCGCAGTGGCGACAATCGTCGCGCGGCCGCCTGCCGGCGCCACAATCTCGTGCAGCGCGTCTTCAACGCGAACTTCGGCTATTCGCTCTCCGGCCTTGATTGTATCGCCGCTCGTAATGAACCAACGCTCCAGGATGCCCTCCGGCAACATGCTGGACGCCCACAGGGCTTCATCGACCTTGATATAGTGCATCGCAATTCTCCCTATGCCGCCGAATGATATGCGCTCGCGCGGCACGGTCCTTGATCCCGATCAATCGGCGTCCGGCGCAGAGTGCTGCAATCGCGAGACGTTTGACGACGATCAATTTCTGATGCGGCAGCTGTCCTAAGATGGCCGGCCGTCGACGGAGTGGGGTCATGAAGCATTTCAGGGAAAACGCAGCCGTCGCGATGAGCGCCCGATCAGATATTGGCGTTGCGTTCGCAATCAATTGGCTTGCCCGCGCTGTGCATGTGATTGGCACCGATGACGATATGGCCTCTGCCGCAAGAACTGTTAGCCACATCAGCCCGACGCCCGGCAACGCGTGTGCCGTTTCGGCGATTCCAGAAAATGATGCAGATCAATGCGCAACGTACCGTTTGCGAAGATTTTGATGCGATGTGGAACCCTATCCTAAGCGCACCTTATGGTCGCGGCCTCGAACTCGCCGTCTTCGACGAGGAGGGGGCGCATGCGCTGGTATTTCCCTGCATAAAGGTCCGCGAAGGTTGGAAAAATGCCACCACCGGCGCCCGTGTCGACATCCGTCCGACCCACTGGCGCGACTGGGAAGAGGTGAAGGGTCAGGCCAGCACTAGCAACCCTCTCGAAGGTTCTCCCTAGGGTCGGGATTCCACGATCAGCGCCATGCGCACGAGATGTGACAGGCTGCTTGCGCCCATCTTGCTCATGACATTGGCCCGATGTATCTCCACCGTGCGCGGGCTGATCCCCAGATCGTAGGCAATCGTCTTGTTCGGCAGGCCCGAAACAAGTCCATTCAGCACCTGCCGCTCGCGTTCAGACAGGGTCGACAGACGCGCGCGGATATCCGCGGACTGGGGATGCGCCGCGTTTGCCTGGTTGCGGTTGGCCAGCGCGGAGCGGATCGCCTCGATCAGCATCTCGTCGTCGAATGGCTTTTCGATGAAATCGGCAGCGCCTTCCTTCATTGCCTGAACGGCAAGCGCCACGTCGGCATGACCCGTCATGACAATCACCGGAACTGTATGTCCGCCTGCTCTGAGCTGGCGCAGGAACTCGATGCCGTCTATGCCCGGCATGCGCACATCGGTGACAATGCAGCCGTCGAGATGGCCAGTCGCCGTTGAGAGAAAAGCGGTGGCCGATTCGTGCAGGCGTACTGCGAAGTCTGCTGTTGCCAGAAGAAAACCGAGCGATTTGCGGACGTCGACGTCGTCGTCGACCACGTGCACCAGATCACTGTGGGCCATTTGTGATCTCTTCCTTCTCTACGATGCGCAAGGTGAACCGGAAAGCGGTTCCGCCGGCCGGCATGACCTCGGCCCATATATGGCCACCGTGCGATTCAACGATGGTGCGGCAAATAGAAAGGCCGACACCCATGCCTTGCTTCTTCGTCGTTACAAACGGCTGGAAGAGCTGGGCCGAGACCTCCGGCGCGAGACCCGGGCCTGTATCGATCACGCTTACCTCGGCCATCCCATCATCCCGGGCAATGGTTGTGACTTTCAATTCGCGGCGCGGCGCGTCCTGCATGGCCTCCACCGCGTTGCGCATCAGGTTGAGCAGAACCTGCTGAATCTGGATGCGATCGGTCAAGACCAGTTCGGCGGCAGGGTCAAGCTTGTAGCTGACAAGGAGATTTATCTCCCTCGCGCCAACCAGGGCCAGCGATGCGGCTTCCTCGATGAGAACCGGCAGTCGTTCGACCTGACGCTCGCTTTCGCCCCTGGCTACAAAATCCCTCAGGTGACGGATGACGTCGCCTGCCCGCAATGCCTGCTCAGCTGCCCTTTCGACGGCATCCCGAAGCATAGGCGCATTCTCGTCCTGGCTCTTCTCAAGCAGCCGACGACTGCCTTTGAGGTAGTTCGTAATCGCGGTCAGTGGCTGGTTGATCTCATGGGCAAGCGTCGATGCCATTTCGCCAAGTGCTGTAAAGCGCGCCATGTGGAGGAGCTCCTGCTGCTGCTCCTGGATTCTTGCCTCCGCCCGGTGGCGTTCGGTCAGATCGCGGCAGAAGCCGGTAAAGAAGCGTCCGGTTCCCGGATGCATCTCGCCAACGGAAAGCTCCATTGGGAAAGTCGTGCCATCCTTGCGCGCGCCGGTAACGGTGCGGCCGAGCCCGATGATCCGGCGCTCTCCCGTCGTCAGGTAGCGAAGCAGATAGGCATCATGCTCGTCGCGGTAGGGCGAGGGCATCAGCATTTTTACGTTTTGACCAATGACTTCGCTTGACTGGTAGCCGAACAGCGTTTCGGCAGCGGTGCTGAAGGATTGAATCCCACCCTGTTCGTCGATGACGACCATCGCGTCCGGCACTGTTGCCAGGATCGATCGCAAATGGTCCTCACGCAGCCGAAGTGCTGCGTTTGCAAAGGACAGGTCGCTGACATCCGTGCCTTCAATGAAGATCGCGGTGATACGGCCATCGTCGGCCTTGACCGGCTGATAGACGAAATCAAGGATGCGCTCCTCGACCGGCCCGTCGGTTGTGTTGCGAAGGCCAACCTTCACCCCGTGGCCGATGTAAGGCTCGCCAGTCGTGTACACATGGTCCAGATGTTCGAAAAACTCATTCCCTTCGAGCTCGGGAAAACCGTCCCGTACTGACTTTCCAATCACTTGCCTGTGGCCGATCAATCGCTGGTAGGCGGCATTGGTCAGTTCGAAAACGTGACCTGGCTCGCGCAGGAGCGCTATAAAGCCCGGAGCCTGATCGAACATTTGCGACAACAGTGATTTCAGTGTCGTTCCGCCGGGCGACAAACTGAGCGCTTCGTCTTTGATCACCTGAAGTTCCTGGGTTCGAGACGGTGCTACCGGGGTAACTATCACTTCTCGCCGCACAGCAAAACGGATCGAGCCGACGATTTCGTGTGCAGATGCGGTTGGCGATCTTTGACGCGCATCAAGGCATTGGACGCGGGCGAATGCAATTCATCACGCATTCCATCGTTCCGCGAAAGGCGTCCGCAATGTCTTACAAGTCAATCATCGTCAACCTCGCCATCGATGCGGCTCCTGCACCCATTGTAAAGGTGGGGGTCGAGCTCGCGGAACGGTTCGGAGCCCGTCTTATCGGCTTGGCGGCAGCCGATGTTCCGCCCCTGGTCGCGACCGGCGAAGGCATGGTCTACGAAGGCGAGATCATGCAGATCCAACGGACGGAAATCGAAAAGCGGCTTGCCGAATTGCGTGCCGAGTTCGAGAGGCTGGTTCCTGCGTCGATCTTTAGCGAATGGGGCCAGGCTGTTTGCAGCCCGACCCGGTTCCTCAGCGTTTCGGCCAGAGCGGCCGATCTTATCATTACCGGCCAGACAGGAGACAATGTGTTTCGCGCCGTGGATGTCGGCAGTCTGACACTGGGTGCCGGGCGTCCGGTTCTGGTCGCCGCAACCAACGTCGAGCACATCCTTGCAAAAACCGTTCTCGTAGCGTGGAAAGACACCAGGGAGGCACGGCGGGCGATGGTTGATGCATTGCCTTTCCTGGCCAAAGCCAGCGAAGTGGTGATCGTCACGATTGACACCGACCGCGACGAAAGCATTCGTGACAGCCTCGCCGATGTCGCGGTCTTTCTCGAACACCATGGCATCAAGGCGCAAACCGAGCTGATCGCCGGCGAGGCTGACGGCGACCGGCTGCTGACATTCGCACGCTCGATTCATGTCGACCTCATCGTCTCGGGTGCTTATGGCCATAGCCGCTTGCGGGAATGGGCGTTCGGCGGCGTTACCCGCACGCTGATCGAAGAGAGTGGCATCAACCGCTTCATGTCGTACTGATGATAGGCGAAGCCGGCCAGCAATCCGTCTCGCCAGAGGACGGTGCCTATTGGTCGATCGAGACCAATGACCTCCTGCTACGTCTTGAGACCTCAGTCTCGGGGCTGGCTTCGTCCGAAGCGGCATCGAGGCTCGCAAAATTCGGCCGAAACACACCAGCGTCGACGTCAAGCGCGTCGGCCTTGGCAGTGTTTGCCCGTCAGTTCCGCAGCCCGCTGGTCCTGATCCTCATTTTCGCGGCCAGCGTGTCGGCCTTCGTCGGGGAGGGCCAGGAGGCTGCGATCATCGGCGCGATCGTGCTGGCAAGCTGCGTCCTGAGCTTCACCCAGGAGTACGGTGCGTCGCGGGCGACCGAAGCACTGAAACAGCGTATTTCGCGCAAGGCTATTGTGTTGCGCGACGGCGCCGAGTGCTCGATCGCCGCCGAAGATATCGTGCCGGGCGACGTGATCCGGCTTTCGGCCGGAAATCTCATCCCTGCCGACGGTATCATTCTGGATGCGCGCGATTTCAATGTCAGCGAGGCTGTGCTGACCGGCGAGACCTTTCCCGCCGTGAAGACACCGGGACGATCGGCGCCGGATGCCGCGCTCACACTACGCACCAATGCGGTCTTTACGGGAACGTCCGTCCGTAGCGGCACCGCAACCGTGCTTGCAGCAGCAACCGGCACCCGCACGGAGTTCGCGTCGATCGCCGCGACCCTGGAGCGACAAATCCCCGAAACAGGGTTTGCCCGAGGCATCCGGCTGTTCGGCTATCTGATGACCGAGATCATGCTGGCGATCGTCATCCTGGTGTTCTTCGCCAATCTGCTGCTGCAGCGACCGCTGATTGAGTCGCTGCTGTTTTCGCTGGCACTCGCGGTGGGCCTCACGCCCGAGCTTCTCCCGGCTATTATCAGTGTGACCCTTGCTCGTGGTGCCCGCGCCATGGCCGCCAATGGCGTCATCGTGCGCCGTCTCGATGCCATCGAGAACCTAGGCAGCATGGATCTGCTGTGCACCGACAAGACGGGGACGCTGACGGAAGGCGTCATCCACCTGGATGGATGGCTCGATGTCGATGGCAGTCCGTCAACCGATGTTCTGCTCTGGGCACGTCTCAACGCGACCCTGCAGACCGGACTGAAGAACCCGCTGGACGAGGCAATCGCCGGCGCGCCGGGCGAGGGCGCATCATTGGCGGCTTTCACGAAAGTCGACGAAATCCCCTATGATTTCATTCGCAAGCGGCTATCCGTCGTGGCGCGGACCAAGGACGTCCAGGACCTTCTGATTAGCAAAGGTGCCGTACAAAATGTCCTCGAAACCTGCAGCTTCGTCCGAACGGCCAAGGGGCTGGAACCTCTCAATGAAATGCGTCGTGCGGCAATCGACGAAAAATTCCGGCGCTGGAGCGCGGACGGCTACCGCGTTCTGGGCCTGGCAATCCGTCGGTTTGAGAGCGCGAAAACGTTCAGCAGGAAAGACGAGATCGATCTCGCCTTTGCGGGCTTCCTGCTTTTCCTCGACCCGCCAAAGAAAGGCGTCAAGGAGACGCTTGCCGAGCTCGCCCAGCGCGGCATTGCGGTAAAGGTCATTTCTGGAGACAACCGTTACGTTGCCGCGCATCTCGCCCAGGCGATCGGCTTGCGCGCCGACAGGATCATGACCGGCGAGGAGCTGTCGAAATTGACGAAGAGCGCGCTCTTTGCAGGCGTGCAGCACACCGACCTGTTCGTCGAGATCGATCCCAACCAGAAGGAACGCATCGTTCAGGCCTTGCGGAGCAGGGGCCATGTCGTTGGTTATCTTGGCGACGGCATCAATGATGCGCCCGCGCTCCATGAAGCAGACATAGGCATCTCGGTCGACACCGCTGTCGATGTCGCGCGCGAAGCGGCCGATATCATCCTTCTCAAGCAGGATCTCGGCGTGCTGGTGCGCGGCGTCGACGATGGCCGCAAGACCTTCGCGAACACGATGAAGTACATTTCCATCACCACCAGCGCCAATTTCGGCAACATGATCAGCATGGCTGTTGCCTCGCTGTTCCTGCCTTTCCTGCCGCTTCTGGCCAAGCAGATCCTGCTCAACAATTTCCTTTCCGACGTTCCTTCACTCGCCATTGCAAGCGACAACGTCGATCCCGACCAACTGCGCCGGCCTCGCCACTGGGATATCCGTTTTGTGCGGCGGTTCATGATCAGCTTTGGCTTGGTCAGTTCGCTGTTCGACTTTGCGACCTTCGCATTCCTTCTGTTCTTCGCGCATGCCACGGAGGCCGCATTCCAGACCGCGTGGTTTGTCGAGTCGTTGCTGACGGAGCTTGCCATTGTGCTCATTGTGCGCACGCACAGGGCTTTCTGGGCGAGCCGTCCAAGCCCGTTGCTTGCCTGGCTTACGTTGGCTGTCGGGATTATCGCGATCATGATCCCCTACCTGCCGTTTGCAACCTGGTTCGGCTTCGTGCCCTTGCCTCTGCCCGTGCTTGCCGGGCTTGTCGCAATTACCGCGCTCTATCTACTCGCCTCGGAGGCGACCAAGCGCTGGTTTTTCGGACAAGAGAAGCGTCAGTCGCTCCGGAAGAGGGCGGGGCAGTTGGTCCAAAGCGGATCCAAGCCACATGCAGCCTACTCGGGATCACAGGGCCGTGGGGAGGCTTGAAGCGATGATGAAAAGAAGCGCAGGCATTCTGCCCTATCGTGGATCGAACAAGGGGCTGCAGGTGCTGCTTGTCCATCCTGGCGGCCCGTTCTGGCAAAGACGTGATCTTGGTGCCTGGTCGATTGCCAAAGGCGAGTATGACGAAAGCGAGCTGCCCGAAGCAGCGGCACGGCGCGAATTCAGGGAAGAGACAGGCTGGGAGCCCAAGGGGGCCCTGCTCACTTTGGGTCAATTGCGCCAGCGAGGAGGCAAACTCATCACGGCATTCGCGTTCGAAGGCGACTTCGATACCGCGACGTTGCGCAGCAACCTGTTTGAGATGGAATGGCCGCCACGCAGCGGCCGAGTACAATCGTTTGCCGAGGTCGATCGTGGTGAATGGCTGGATTTAGCACTGGCCAGAGACAAGCTGGTTGTCGGTCAACGGCCATTTCTCGACCGCCTCGTCGCTTCGGTTTAGCGCTCAAGAGGTTGTCAGATGATCGTCTGTTGATCGAGATCAACGCCGCCGGCCGCCAACATGCCAATGATGGCCGGTAGGCAGGAGTGATCACCATGACCTTTCTCGATTACCTGATTTCAGTTGATGCCAGAACCACCTTGATGGACCGCATGATGCGGAAGCTCGGCGTCGACAGACAATTGAAAGTCGTAGCCGACCATGCCGCCGTCACCAGCCGGGCAGTGGATCGCTGCCGTTCCTGCGGGCATCAGGACGAATGCTCGGTCTGGCTCGACGAACACCAGCAAGCCGATAACCCGCCAGACTATTGCCGCAACAGCGACCTGATCGCTCGACTGCAGCATGCGGCCGGCCAACGGTAGTCATTCGAGTACTCCGCCTGGACGATGTCGTGCTGTCCGTGTTTTGACGAGAGTCAACGCAAACCGAGTTTTGCAGTTGATAGGTTTGCATTCCACGGGACCAGGCAGTTGGACACTCTATTTTTTCTGGAAGCATTCCTGCTCTTTGTCGCACCAGGGCCAACCAACGCTCTTTTGCTGGCGGGGTCGGTGAAGCGAGAGAAAGCGGTCAAGCTCTTGGCCGCTCAGGCATGCGGATACGGGATCGCATCCGCGTGCTGGTTTTCACTGCGTCCCTTCATGTCGTCCGATACTATTCAGATACTCAGGCTGGTAGCAGCCGGGTGGCTCGTCATTCTTGGCTTGCGTCTAACGGTGAGCGCTCGGATCAACGCTTCCAAAAGCGGCGACGCCATTTCTGTTGCGGTGACCAGTGCTCTCAATCCGAAGGCCTTCATCTATTGCCTGGCTATCGTGCCGATGAACATCGAGCCGCGCGCGCTGGGGATCTTCTGGGTTGCGCTGCTGGTAATGACAGCCGCCACCGGATCGGTGTGGCTTTTGCTGGGTCGGCACTTCAGCGGTGGCAAAACACTGGTAGAAAAAGTTGCGGGCGCGGCGCTTATTGGCTTTGCCCTGTTGCTCCTTCGACCGTTGATACCCCTGGTTGCGCCCTAAGCGCGGCGAAGCCTTGGGCGAGGACTAGCAACACAGAGAGGCAATGGTGCCTCGGTGCGGATCAATGGTCTACTCCGCTACGAAACAAGGACGACCGAGACGGGATCGGCGCAGAAGAGATTATCCTTGACAGCATTGACGCCGGAGACGTTTTCGGCAGCGACTATCGCTGCCTGGCGCTCGCGTTCGTCGAAGATGGCGCCGCTCAGTGTCACCACGCCCTTGTCTACAGTTACGTTGATCAAGTCGTTGCCGGCCCACTTCTGCGTCGTAAGCTTGCCAATGATGTTCTGCCGAATCTGTTCGTCATCGATGACCGTAGCAGCTCCATCAGGAAGGACGCCCAGCAATGCCCGCAGAAGATCAGAGCGAGTGATGATGCCGACGATTTTCCCAGCTTCGACGACCGGAATGCGTTTGACATGGTGACGCGTCATGAGCTCGACGACTTTCGCGAGCGATGCTGCAGGGGATGCCGTCACGACATCTTGCGACATCACCTCCTCAACCCGTCGACCATTGGCGCGGACATATTCGTCGGCGGCCTTTCCGGGGCTGACGAGAAATTCCAGCCAGCGCGAGCGCTTGCGCTCCGTGCCCAGTTCCCCGCGTCGCAGGAAATCGCCCTCGCTGACGATCCCCACCAGCCTGCCGTCGTTGCGAATGACGGGGAGGCCGCTGACCTTTTTGGAGAGCATCAACCCGGCCGCCTCGGCGATCGATGCGGACGGGTCTATGCCGACGACTGGTTTGCTCATGATGGCTTCGGCTTGCATGTTCGCTCTCCGGAGTTTTCCAACGTCCGGCTTCTTTAGACTTCACATGAACGAAGCGCCTTGATCTGAATCATTTTTCCGTCGAGGCAAATAGTCCAAAACCTTGAATGACGGGGCGCGAACCGGTCAACCGGCTATCGCGGTCTTGGCGACGTTCACCCCAAGTTCGTAGACAAGCAGTCCACCGTAGTAGGCCGTTGCAGTGACCAGAAATGCTCCGCAAACTTCGATCAGAGGAATGGCGATGGTCACAGCCCGAAACTCGCGATTCCGTATCCAAAGCGTGAGCCTCACAAGTCCCCAGATCAGGAAGGCAAGGGCAGTGATACCTCCCAGGCTCTCGTGGATCTCCGCGATGTCGCTGCTGAAGCCGGCCGCTTCGGCATGATCCAGCGCAAGACCTCCGAAGAACCAGGTCCCCATAGCCAACATTCCGGCAGCCAGGGCCACAAAAGTAGAGATCGTACCGGCGCCCGATCTCCTGGTGACGGCGCTGCCGCCAACCAGCGCTACAAGGTCGATAGCCACGAGCATGTAGATCAGAACAATAGGAAAATGAACAAGCATGGGGTGGATATGTTGAATGGGGATCACGAAAACTCTCCAGAAATTGGCAAGAGACTTGGATGATTGGCCGGCTTTGCAGCGAGCCTTGGCCCACGACATCGGCAAGCGTCATGTGCTGCGGTGGGCCACGCACAGCGTAGGGAAGACCTAGTCGTTATCGTCGGCTTCATCGCCTTGCTGGTCGTCACACGCATCTTCGCCGCCCTTGATGGCTTTCGGGGTGGAGGCGTCCTGCATGGGGATGGCCTGCAGATCGATCGGACCGGATGGGACAACAGACGATGACGCCCCACATGATCCTTCGTCCGATTCAGCTGCCGCCGGCAGGGCAAAGATCGTGAGGCTTGCAAGTGCTGCAAGGACAAGCATGGAGTTGCGCATGGTCTCGTATCCTTCTCAGCGCGGCCATGATTGGACGCGATGATGCCTTGATATGGACCCTTTGCTTGCTGTGGGCTGAGGATAACTGACAGCAAATTGAAAGCTGCAACGTGCGACATGCCTTGCTGATGAAAAGACAATGGAAGCGTTTGGCGGTGCTGGGTCTCGCGGGACTTGTCCTGGCAATGCCTCTCGCTGCCCGTGCCGACGAGGACGATGACGGCGACCATGACCGGGCGCGGGATTTGTACGAACGCGGCGAAATCAAGGGCCTTGCCAATATACTTGACGTTGTCCGCGCCAAAGCTCCTGGCGATGTTGTTGCGGTCGATCTCATCCGCAAGGCCGACAGATGGGTCTACCGTTTTCAGGTCGTGGGTGCCGATGGCCGGCGAAAGACCGTCGACGTCGACGCCGGCGCCGGCGCCATCATGCGCGATGGGGAGGGTGACTGATGAAGATCCTCCTGGCCGAAGACGAGCCCCGTATCGCTGCCGATATCGCGACCGCCCTCAAGGCATCCGGAATGGCGGTCGATATCGTAAAGGATGGTGAAGCTGCCTGGTTCGCAGGCGATGTCGAGAATTATGACGCCGCGATTCTGGATCTCGGATTGCCCAAGCTCGATGGCCTTACGGTCTTGAAACGTTGGCGGGCCAATGAGCGCAGGTTTCCGGTTCTCATCCTGACCGCAAGAGGCATGTGGACCGAACGCGTCGACGGCATCAATTCCGGTGCTGACGACTATCTTCCCAAGCCTTTCGAAATGGAAGAACTGCTCGCCCGGTTACGGGCAATCCTGCGTCGCTCGGCCGGCCAGGCGGCACCCGTGTTGCGGTCCGGGCCGCTGCTCTTGGACACACGCCAGATGCGCATTTCGCTACGCGGCATTCCCGTTGCGCTTTCGCCGCTGGAATACCGGCTCCTGGCGTTTCTGATGCACCACGCCGGCCGGGTGGTGGCGCCGACCGAACTTGCCGAGCATTTGTACGATTCAGGCAACGACCGCGATCCGAACACGATCGAGGTGATCGTCGCGCGCCTGCGTCGCAAGCTCGGGAGCGACGTCATCGAAACGAGGCGCGGATTCGGGTATCTGATGCCCGACGATTCCCGCTGATGGGCAACTCGATCCGGTTCAGGCTCTGGTTGGCGGCGACGATCTCGATCCTTGTCGCACTCGCTATCGCCGGCGTTGGATTGCGCTATCTGTTCGAACTGAACGTCGAGCGGCGCGTTGTCAGCGAGCTGACAGTCGACCTGAACGATCTTATCGGCGCGACCAATTTCGCCGCCGATGGCCGGGTTTCGGTCCGGGCGACCTTGGCCGACCCACGTTTCTCCATTCCTTTTTCCGGCCACTACTGGCAGGTGCAGGACACTGGTTCCGGCAACCTTGTCCGCTCGCGTTCACTATGGGACGCGACGCTTGCCTTGCCTGATCGCGCAACTAACGGCGAATTCAGGGAGATCAAGGAATTCAAGGGGCCACAGGGGGAGCTTACCATCGCCGTCGAGCGCACGATCATCGACGCCAGTGGCCGATCGTTTCGCGCCGTCGTGGCGGAAGACCATCAAACGGTGAAGGAATCCATCGATGGGTATGTCCGCGATCTTGCGCCAGCCCTTGTTCTGCTCGCCATTGCTCTCATGGCGGCCTTCTTCATCCAGATCACCGTCGGTCTTGCGCCTCTGGAGACCTTGCGGGTTTCGGTCAGAAACGTGATTGCGCAGCGATCAGCACGGCTCGATGTGGTGGCGCCAAGCGAGGTCCAGCCGCTCGCGGACGAAATCAATCGTCTTCTCGATGCCCAGGAGAAGGCGCTTGCGCGAGCCCGCTCGCGCGCCACCGATCTGGCGCATGGCCTCAAGACACCGCTGCAAGTGCTGTCGGCCGACATTCGGGCCTTGCGCAAGAAAGGCGAGACGGATCTGGCTGACGAGATCGAAAAGAGCGCCGGAGCGATCCGACGCCATGTCGAGCGGGAGCTCGCGCGCGCGCGCCTCGCCCCCGGCGTTTCCGGCAAGGCATCCTGCCTCGTGTCGGACGTCGCGGCTGGCGTCATTGCCGTCGTCAAACGGACACCAAGCGGCAAGCAGCTTTCTTTCAAGCTGGATGTCGCGGAAGATCTGACGGCGCCAATCGACGAAGGCGACTTGTCAGAAGTTCTCGGCAATCTGGTCGAGAATGCCGCGCGCTATGCAAAATCGTCAGTCCGTGTCGGTGCATCCACTGCCTGGGACGAGGTGACCGTCACCGTCGCCGATGATGGCCCAGGTATACCGGATGCCGACCGGGAGTCCGCGCTGTCACGTGGTGTCCAGCTCGACAGCAAGGGCGGCAGCAGCGGTCTTGGCCTGGCCATCGTATCCGATATCGTCGAAGCCTATGGTGGACGCCTTGCCATGGCCAACGCCGATCCGGGCCTTGTTGTGACCATTTCATTGCCGCGACACAGTTGAGCGTGCTTCAGGCAAAACCCGGGAAATAGTCGACCTTTATCTTCGAGCGGCGAACGCCCATGGCCAGCAGCTTCTGGCGCAGCGCCTTGACCATCGCCTGCGGGCCGGAAATGTAGAAAGTGCGCTCGAGGTAGTCGGGTATTGCCAGACGTATCAGGCGCTCGTCGATGTATCCGGGATATTGCCCGCGCTCGCCACCGCGCGCCACAGCGTGGATCGTCTTGATACCAAGCTCCTGTCTGGCTGCGCCAAGCACCTCGCGATAAGCGATGTCCTGCTGGCCTTCGGTTCCGTAGAGGATGACGATCGGTCGCCGCTCCTTGCGGTCGAGGAGATATTGCAGCATCGAGCGGAACGGCGTGATGCCGATGCCTCCGGCCAGGAACGCGATCTTGGTTTCACGCCGGGCGGGCAGCGTGAAGTTGCCGGCCAGTTGCGCGGCGTGGATCGTGCTGCCCGGCTTCATGGTCATCAATTCGCGCTTGAAGGCGCTCGATTGCGGATAGAACTTGACGCCGAGGCGGACTGTTTCCTCCGTCGGCGCCGATGCGACCGTGAAATAGCGGCGGTTGCCGCGATTGTCGGCACGATCGAGGCCAAGCGTCCATTCGAGATACTGGCCGGCTTCAAAGGCGAGCTTGCGCGGCGACCGGAAGATGAAGTCAAAGCTGTCGACGGCTGATTGCTCGATGCGTTCGAGCGTCAGCACAAAGCGTCCCTTGGGGCCCGCCGCATAGGCAAACAGGTTGCCGGCGAGCAGCGCCAGTTCCGGGGTGAAATAGAACGAGCCGATATGGATGTTGGGAGCAAACAGAAAGCCGACGATGGCGGCAAAGGCGATGCGCGGCCATCGCATCGTCGGTGCCGTCAGCGGCTCGGTCAGCATCACTAAGGCAAAGAACAGCAGCGGCGATGAACCCAATGTCTCTGGGAGCGCGGTCCAGTATTGCGACGGGTCCGTGGTTGCCAGAATGGTCGCCAGCGCCACGACAACGAAGGTCGAGACAAGGTCAAGCCGGCGCAGTTTCCGGACAATAAGCATGCCGCCAATGAGCACGAGCGGAAGCAATGGCAGATTGCCGCCCACCCACCATGTGGCCGGTTGGTCGAGCAGCAGCGCGGACAGCGCCACGCCCAGCGCAGCCGGGTTGAAAAGGTGCTTCCGTCCGATGGCGAAAATGAACTTGGATGAAATCGCCCAGACGGCTGCGAATGCCACCGCCGCAATCCCCTTTATGTCCGTAACCGCAACAGGATCGAGGATAAGGGCCAGGATGAGTGCGGTGATGTAGACGGACTCGTTGTTGGCCGGGACTGCGAAGACATGCGCAAAGACCTTGTTGGTGATCCAGCAGGCGGCCAGCGCAAGCGCCGTCGTGAAGGCAAGCGCAATCGGATCATGTGGCACCAGCTTGACGAAGCCGAGCACGAACGCCGCGCCGACCAGCGCCATCAGATAGTAGAGGACAAGCCTGTACATGGTCAGGTGATCGAGAAATCGGTCGATGGTCTTGATCATGGCAGGCAAAGGGCTCCGAACCCGGTTGTCGGCGTGGCGCGGCCATTGGCATCGACGAGATAGCCCTCCAGGCCGGGCGTCTGCTCGATGAAGAGAATGCCGTCCCGACCCATGGCGAAGGCCGCGGTGGCGAAACGATCGGCTTCGAGCACGTCGGTTCCGATCACGGTCAGGCTGATGATGTCCTGGATCGGGCTGCCAATTCCGTGCGGATTGTAGATGTGTTGACCGCGGACATAGGTGCCGGAGGTTGCGACACCGCGACCGCGGGGATAGACGACCTTTACGATCTCGTCCGCGTTGAAGGGATTGCGGATGCCGACGCTCCAGTCATGGCCCGATGCATTCTTGCCGCAGGACTGGATATCGCCGCCGGCCTCGATGAAGAAATCGCTGATGCCGGCCCGTTGAACGATCCCGGCCGCATTGCGAATGGCCCAGCCCTTGACGATGCCGGAAGGATCGAGCGAACCGTCGGGCTTGCGAATATCGAAGTATCCATCCGTCTCGTCGTTCGTCTGTTTGGCAATGGCCAGCACTTCCATCATCTCGCCGCTCCAGTCGACGACCGGAACGTCGCCGCGGTTGATGGCCGCGATCTCGCTGTCGGCCCGGTACGTGCTGAAGCGCCGGTCGATATGCTCGAAATAGCCGAAAACCGTGTCGATCAACTCACCGGCCGACGCGCCGCCGATGTCGACCGTGATGGGCATGCCCATCAAAATTCGCGTGTCGCGCATGGTCCTAAGACGACGCTTTCTTCAGCGCGCCGCGCAGCGACTGGATGAAAGCCCTGCTGGTCAGCGTCGCGCCCGAAATAATATCGACATTGGCGCTCTGGGCGCTGATCGCTTCGTCGCGCAGCATGGGCAGCGCCTGCCTGTTGATGTTGACGGAGGTGCGGCGATCGGAGGGATATTTCAACACTTTCAGCGCCGTAAGCTGCCCGCCCTGTACGAGGGCCTGAATCTGGATGATGCCGTAGTAGGCATCGGCCGCGGGGCCGGTGTAGACGCCATCGGCATAGCCCTTTGCGGCGAGCTTCATGCCCACCCGGACGACACGTGCTGGTGCATCCGGATATGCCGGCCTCGGCTGCGGGACTGATATGTAGATGGCGGGCGTTACGGCGAATGAAGGCGTTGATGACGCAGGATCGGTGACAGCCGGCGCCACTGGCTGCGCGGGCGGCGCTGGCGACGGTTGTGGTGCCACTGGAACCACTGTCTGTTTGACTGGATCATTTGGCCGTTCGGCGCGCACGGCTATGCCAGCCGTCGTTTCCCGGGCAATCGGGAACCTTGTCCTGAACCGGGGATCGAGGGGCGCCGGCGAGGTGCGGAGCACCGGCAAAGCCGCAGCGGATGCGGGCTCTTTTGGCTGCACGGAGGGCGCTTCTGCTGCGTCGGCCGGCAGCGCCTCGCCGAGCATATCGTTTGCCGGATCCTTGCCGGCCTGATCCCAGACATAAGCGCCCGAGGCGGCGATCACCAAAAGTGACAGGGCAATCTGTTTCATCGGAATGGTGCTTCCACATTGTACATTGCAAAGGTGACCCCTCCGGTCCGCTTCGGAGGCAATATCCCACAACCAAGCTGACAACTGGCTGTCAGGCGGGGGCTAACTGCGAGGACAGTCAAAGCTCGAGGGGGGACGGCAAATTGGCTTGTCCTAGATCAAGATTGTCGCATAGGCGGCGAGGTAGGAAGGTTCTCCCAAGCGAGGTAGCTGTCCATGATTGTTGCCAACGAGCCGGCCGGATACACCGGAACCCAGATATTGCTGCATTGGACAATCGCGGGGCTTATCATCCTTCAGCTTGTAATCGGTGAGGACATCAAGCCGGCTTACCGGGCGTTCTCGCGCGGCGCCGAGCCTGCAGTTGGCGACATGTTCGATGCGAATATTCATGCCTATGTCGGTTTGGCAGTTCTGGTGCTGGCGATCTGGCGGCTTGCGGTCCGTCTACGGCATGGTGTGCCGGCGGCGCCGCCCGCAGAAAGCGTCCTGCTGAAGCGGCTTGCCGCGACCGCCCATTTCCTGTTGTATCTTTTCATTTTCGGGATGCCGATTACCGGGGCGCTGGCATGGTTCTTCAGCTTTCGAGCGATGGGTGAGATTCACGAACTCGCCAAGCCGGTAATCATCATTGCCGTCGGCCTCCATGCCGCCGCGGCGCTATGGCAACATTTCTATGTGAAATCAGATGTGCTGGTCAGGATGCTGCGACCTGGACGGCGGGCGTCGTGATGTCATGAGCCGGCTGCACACTGAAAACCATCTTGTATCCCGCGTCGGCTGGTTGCGCGCTGCCGTGCTCGGCGCCAATGACGGCATTGTGTCGACGGCAAGCCTGATCGTTGGCGTGGCGGCAGCCGATGCCGCGGCCTCCAATGTTCTGGTGGCCGGCATCGCCGGACTGGTCGCCGGTGCGATGTCGATGGCGGCAGGCGAGTATGTCTCGGTCAGCTCACAGTCCGACACCGAACAAGCCGACCTTGCGCGTGAGAAAGGGGAACTGGCGACACAGCCGGATTTCGAGCGGCAGGAGCTTGCGGACATCTATGTCAAACGTGGCGTGGAGCCAACGCTTGCCTTGCAGGTTGCCGACCAATTGATGGCGAAGGACGCGCTTGGTGCCCACGCGCGCGACGAACTCGGTATTTCGGAGGTGACGACGGCCAGACCAATCCAGGCCGCGCTGACGTCTGCGGCCGCATTTTCGGTTGGCGCGGCCATGCCATTGGCGATGGTGCTTGCATCGCCGGCCGCCTGGCTTGCCGCAACGGTGTCTGTTGCCTCACTCCTGTTCCTGGCCGTGCTGGGCGCCATTGGGGCCAAGGCCGGCGGCGCCAATGTGTTGAGGGCAACTGTTCGCGTCACCTTCTGGGGCGCGCTGGCAATGGCGCTGACCGCGGGTATCGGTGCCGTCGTTGGCACCGCCATCTGACGGTCCCGAGATGGTTCAGCGCCAGTTTCTATGAAGTTGTGAAAGCGCAACGAGGGCGGTCCGAACGAGATTTGGGAACAGCTTCGCAAATCGCGGAGACGCCCGGACATGTTCGTCGACGAAATCATCAGGAAATGGCCGGCAACGCTGACTGTGCTGGTGAGACACAAGATGCTCTGCGTCGGCTGTCCGATCTTATCCCGAGTTTGCGCCAGCGCAAATTGTTCCCAGTCGCATCAGGCTAAATGGCATGGAACGGCGCAATGCCGCGAAGACGAAACAAAGGATAAATCGATGAAACTCTCCATCCTCGCCGCCGCAGTCTCCATCCTGGCGCTCGCCAGCGGCGCAAACGCCGAAGAACACGTGGTGCAAATGCTCAATAAGGGCGAAAAAGGCGCCATGGTTTTCCAGCCCGCCTTCGTGAAGGCCGCTCCTGGCGACACCGTGAAGTTCGTGCCGACCGACAAGACGCATGACGCCGAGTCGATCAAGGGCATGATTCCGGACGGCGCCGAGCCTTTCAAGGGAAAGCCTAGTGAGGAAATCACCGTCACGCTGACAAAGGAAGGCGTCTACGGCGTCAAATGCGCGCCCCACTACGGCATGGGCATGGTCGCACTGATCGTTGTCGGCAAGCCAGTCAATCTCGATACCGCCAAGGGGGTCAAGCATCCTGGGAAAGCAAAAACGGTGTTCGCCGACCTTTTCACCCAGGTTCCGGCTAACTGAAGCATCATACAGTCTGCCTGCCATAAGTGAGGCGGGCACGGGCCGGACGGACCGAGGGCGGCGGTTCATCCGGCCCTGTTCATTTGGAGATGCAGATTAGAGCGTTTCCTGTTTTGAGAGAATCGTAGGATTCCCAAAGAAGGGTGTTTGTGATTCAAGATGCTGGCTGGATTGGAGGCCAGCATCTGATGACGCGAGCGCTTTCAAATGATCTTCGTGAGCGTGCAGTAGCGGCAGTTGGCGAGGGGGAGACCTGCCGTGCGGTTGCCTCGCGCTTTGGCGTTGCAGTTTCCTCTGTAGTGAAGTGGTCGCAGCGTTACCGTGCGACCGGATCGGTGGCGCCGGGCAAGATGGGCGGACACCGCAAGCGCGTTCTGGAGCCGCATCGGGCCTTCATCGTGGAGCGGATCAATCAGACCTCTGAACTGACGCTGCATCGGCTGAAGGACGAATTGGATGCGCGCGGGGTCAAGGTCTCGCACAATACGGTGTGGCTGTTCCTGCGCCGCGAGGGCCTGAGCTTCAAAAAAAACGCTGTTCGCCCTTGAGCAGGCACGCGCTGATATTGCCCGCAGGCGTCAGCGATGGCGATCCTGGCAGACCGGTCTCGATCCGCGGTGCCTGGTCTTCATTGATGAGACCTGGATCAAGACCAACATGGCTCCGCTGCGAGGTTGGGGGCCGAAGGGCAAGCGGCTGCGCGGTCTGGCGCCGCACGGCCACTGGCGCACGCTGACCTTCCTTGGCGCGCTGCGCTGGGATCGGCTCGCAGCACCTTGCGTCTTCGACGGACCGATCAACGGCCAATGCTTTCGCGCGTATGTCGAGCAGCAGCTCGTCACCGTTCTGAAGCCCGGCGACATCGTCGTCATGGATAATCTGGGAAGTCATAAGTCGGCGGCCATCAGGCAGATGATCAAGGCTGCCGGCGCCAGGCTTTGGTACCTGCCGCCCTACTCTCCAGACCTCAATCCCATCGAGCAGGCCTTCGCCAAGATCAAACACTGGATGCGCCAAGCTCAGAAACGCACCGTCGAGGACACTTGGCGCTACATCGGCCACCTCGTCGAAACCATCGAGGCAGCCGAATGCAAGAACTACTTCCAAAACGCAGGCTACGCTTCCGTCAAAACGTGAAAGGCTCTAGGCTGTAGTGACAATTTAATCATTTGAGCCAGAGCATGATGGCTGCGAGCTTGACGAAGCCGAGGAAGTTGGCGGCGATTTTGTCGTAGCGCGTTGCGATGCGCCGCCACTGCTTGAGCTTTGCAAAGAAGGCCTCGATGCCCCAGCGGTTTTTGTAGGCGATCTTGTCATAGCTGTGTTGGTATCTGCGATGGCGCCGCGGCGGGATGACCGGTTCACCGCCTTGGTCGAGGATCACATCATGCAGTCGATCGGCATCATAAGCGCGGTCGGCGATCACTTGGCCTGCTGCAATCCCCTCGATCAGACCGCAGGCCGCTGCCATGTCGTTTTGCTGGCCGGGGCCGATCTCGAAGCGGACCGGTAGGCCGAGCGCATCTACGACGGCATGGAGCTTGGTGCCGAACCCACCACGCGAGCGGCCGAGAGCCTGGGCTTCAGATCCCCCCTTTTACGCCGGGCTCCAGCAGCCTGGGCCTGAGCGCGGATAACGGTCGCGTCGATCATCAGCCATTCCATATCTGGATGCCTGCTGATGGCTTCGAACAGCCGGTCGAACACGCCCGCTTCGATCCAGCGGTAGTAACGTCGCTTTGCCCTCTGATACGGGCCGAACCGCTCCGGCAGGTCGCGCCAGCGCGCGCCTGACCGAGCGATCCATAAAAGCGCATCGAAGAAGCGCCGACCATCGCTACGCGGACCCCGCTTGCCCTTGCGCCCACCCGGCACAAAAGGCTTGATCTGCTCCCACTGATCGTCGCGTAGAACCTCACCTTCCAAAGCCGACCTCCAAAAGTCAGCCTTGAATCTGATTTGCCTCGCGATGGGAATCCCAAGTCGTTAATTTGTCACTACAGCCTAGAGCAATTCCAGGAAAAGTGTGAACGGTTTTCCGTCCGGAATTGCGTCAAATGAGAGGTGAGGGTGGTCCCAATGATCCGAGCAGTTCGCCGCAGCTGAACACCCAGCTCGCGGCCAAAATCCCTAGCCGGTGAAGTGCGTTTTCACAGAGGGCGCATTCGGCCCGGACGGGCCAAGCATGACGAGCGCGATATGCTGAAGGACGTCGCCGACGGGTTAAGGCCAAGGGGACGTGGGAGGAAAGCAGAACCCGATAGGCCCTCGGCTTTCCGGCCCCGTTTTCGCACTACGAAACCACCATGACCGAGAACGGATCTGTACGGAGGCTGTCCTTGACTTGCCCGACGCCGGCAACGTTCTCCGCCGCAACGATCGCTGCCTTCCGTTGACGCTCGTCGACAATCGCCCCCGTCAGTTCGACGACGCCGCCGCTGACCTGCACATCAATCAAGTCACCACCGCTCCACGATTGTCTCTGCAGCTCGGCAAGTATGGCCTTGCGGATCAGGTCGTCATCGGGTGGCGTGGTGCTGCCCAGTTTCGGCATTGCGCGGATCAGGACAAGCAGCAAATCAGTTCGCGTGATGATGCCCACGACCCTTTCCCGATCGACAATCGGCACATTGTTGATGCGGTGTTGCATCATCAAGTCGACAATATGGGCAATAGACGCACCTGGAGGCGCCGAAATGACGACTGAGGTCATCACCTCATGGATGATCCGTCCGTTCGAGCGCAAATAGTCGTGGGCGGTTGTGCCCGGGCCAAGATCAAACTCCAACCAGCGAGGACGCACCCGCTGAGTCCCAAGTTCCTCTCGGCGCAAGAAGTCGCTTTTGCTTACAATGCCGACCAGGGCACCGTCGCTGTCCGTTACCGGGAGGCAGCTGACTTTGTTTGAGATCATGAGCTCGACCGCTTCGGCAATCGTCGCGTTCGCATCCGTCGTGACGACCGGCTTCGTCATTATGGCTTCGGCTTGCATCCTCACCTCCTGATTTTTCGCCAGACGACGATGGGACATCGCGACCCGCGGCGCTTTGATCTGAGTCACTTGGAACGAGGGGCATTCTCCGCGCCGTCGTCGCGGTCGATGAGAATGCGCTCCGCCGCACCATCGAGGTCCTCGTACTGGCCGCTTCTCAACGCCCACAGGAAGCCGGACAGGCCGAGTGCACCAAGGAAAAGCGCCACCGGAATGAGATATGCGAGCGTCGTCATGAGGATTGGGCCAAGGCGGCCCGCGCGGGCCTGTCCTGCTGTGCAGTTGCGGACGACGCACCCGTTGCGAAGCCTTGCAGACGCATGGCATTTCCAATCACAAGCAATGACGAGGCAGACATCGCGACCGCCGCGATAAGAGGCGTGACATGCCCCAATATGGCGATCGGCACGGCGACAGTGTTGTAGACGATCGCAATAGCGATGTTCTGGCGGATCAGGTGTCCGGCCTTGCGCGAGACGTCCAGCGCGAGAGGCACCGCCAGAAGACTTTCGCGCAGGAAGACGAAGTCCGCTGCGTTGCGGCCAATGTCGGCGGCCGTGGCCGGTGCGATCGAGACATGCGCTGCGCGCAGCGCCGGCGTGTCGTTGAGGCCGTCGCCAACCATCAGAACCTTGTGTCCGTCCTTCTCCAGGGTCTCGATGCGTTCGACCTTGCCGGATGGCAACAGGCAGGGCACGAAGTCATCGACACCAAGCCCTTTCGCAACGTCGGCACAGGCTGCCGCTGTATCGCCCGACAGCATTTCCACCGACATCCCAGCATGTTGCAATTGATCGATGGCCGCACAAGCGTCGGCACGCAACGCATCCTGGAAAACGAAAGATGCGACAATCATCCCGTTTTTCGTCAGGACCGTTCCGCCGTAGCCATGTTTGCCTTCACCACCGGTTCGAGCCTTCCACCCGGCCCATCCGCGTCGACCCAGCCGCCAGGTGCTTCCGGCGTCAGTGGCTTCGATTCCAAATCCCGGGTGCTCGGCGACCGCATCGAACTTGTGTTGCCCGCCCGGAGCGGCAAAGCCGGCTATGGCCTTTGAAAACGGATGACGCGAATGCGCGGCCAAGTCTGCGGCGATTGCCAGCATGACTGGATCGATTGAGCCCGAATTGACAAGCCGGGGTTGGCCGAGCGAGAGCGTACCGGTCTTGTCGAACACCGCCGTATCAATCGCCGCCAGGCGCTCCATGGCCGAGCCGTCCTTGACCATGATGCCGTTCTCGAACAGTCGCCGCGCGGCGACCACCTGGACGATCGGCACCGCAAGACCGAGCGCGCACGGGCATGTAATGATGAGAACAGCGATGGCGATCGTCATCGCGCGGTGCCAGTCGCCGGTCGCCGCCATCCAGCCCAGGAATGTCACGAAGGCGGTGAGATGAACCACGGGCGCGTAGAGTGCCGAGACGCGATCGGCGATGCGGCGATAATGCGCACGACCGCCCTCGGCGGCCTCCATCAGCCGAACCATTTCCGCCAGGAACGAATCCTTTGCGGCGGCTGTCGCCTCGATTGTCAGCGGGCCGGTAAGGTTGAGCACGCCAGCCTGCACGGGTTCGCCTGATGCCACGTTTTTCGGCGTGCTCTCGCCTGAGACCAGCGAACAGTCGAGATCCGACGCTCCCTGAATGATCTTGCCGTCAACCGGGATTCTTTCGCCGGCTGCTATCAGCAGATGCATACCCGGTTCGATCTCGCCGACCGGCAAATAGTCCCGCGCGCCGTCGCGGCGCAACACCATGGCGCCGCGCGCGGCCAGTTGTGACAGGCTTTTCACCGCGGTGCGGGCACGCTCCCGCATTACGTGATCCAGCGTGCGACCGATCAACAGGAAGAACAGCAACGAAACCGACGCGTCGAAATAGGCATGTTCGCCATGATTGATCGTTTCATAGAGGCTCATGGCATAGGCAAGCGACACCCCGACCGCGATTGGCACGTCCATGTTCATGCGGCCGTGGCGCAGTGCATTCCAGGCTGAGCGGAAGAAGATGCCACCGGCGAAGGCCAGCGCCGGGATGGCGATCAGCGCCGACACCCAATGGAACAGGTCGCGGGTAGCACCTTCGGCGCCGGACCAGACCGAGACTGACAGCAACATGATGTTGCCGGCCGCGAAGCCGGTAACGGCGACGGCGCGGATCAGCTCCGCAAGCGTCTTGTCCTTCTCATCGACCTCGGGGGCGAACAAATGCGCCTCGTAGCCCAGCCTGCCAAGCGCGGCGACGAAAGGTGGCACCTGATCCCCACGCCACCGGATCGCGACCCGTTTCGTCGACAGATTGACACGCGCGCCTTCGACATCGTCGAGCTTTGCCAGCGCCGTCTCGATCGTCTGGATGCAGGCTGCGCAGTGAACCATTGGGACTGAAAGGTCAGTCTGGTTAAGACCACCGCCGAGCGATCGGCTTGCCAGCCTGATCTCCTGGCTTGATGGCAGGACCGATATGCTGTTTTCCAGTTCCAGCGCCATTTCGGCGCCCGGTGCACAACAGCTCATTGCAGCGCTCCATGGGAAATCATGATCCTGCGGACGTCGCGATAGGGCATCGCGAGGCCGGCATCGGCGTCCACCTCGACGATCCAGACGCCGTCCTTCGGCATGTGCTGGGCGGCGAATTCCTGACCCGTGGCGGGTGCGAGCGTGACCGACTTGTCCTCTTTCTCGTAAGCGGGATGGCGAAACAGCACTTTGACACCACGCAACGGAACCGGCTTGCCGCCGGCATCGGTAAGGCTGTAGCGGACTTCACCCCATGCGATGGTCAGTTTCCCGCTCCAGCCAAGGGCAGCCTGTGCGCGCCCTTCCTCGGCCTTTTTGTTGAATTGCTGGCTCGCCACGTAGGTGTTCTCGACGACAAGGCCGGTCCAGCTTGTGTTGGCGAGCGTCGCCATCGTCAGATTGACCGCGATGACCACCCCGAAGAAGGCAAGGATGATCGCCAACATATGCTTGCCGGTGAATTCGCGGGGCCTTTGCGCCTTGGCGGTCATCTGGCGATCTCCGGTGCGTTGAAGGTGGCGGTGTATTGGTCTGACTCGAAGCTCGCTCTGTCCTCGACCCGGAACGTGAAGGTCTGCGCCGCGCCCTGGATCTGATCCGCCGGCTGGCTCACGAAGACCTTCAGCATTTTCAGGCGGTCGGGTTCGACCGGAATGGCGAAAGAACGGCCTGCGGGGATGTCGTCGCCAACCACGCTCATTTCAGCCCCTTGCAAGCCTTGCATCGTGACGACGATCGTCCGTGGCTCAGGGATCATGTTGAGCAGCTTGACGGTGTAGCCATTGCGGATCGATCCGTCGGACAGTGTGACGAACTGCGGATTGCGGTCATGCAACACGTTGACCTCGAGCCGGTCGCGCGTCAGCAGCGAATAGAGCAAGCCCAGCCCGATCAGCGACCACATACCCATGTAGACGTAGGTGCGGGGCCGAAAGATTTTGCGGATATGGAAATGCGCGACCTTGTCGGAGAAAAGGCCATCAGCCGCCCTGACCAGCGACGGATTGACCGAACTGGCGCCACCTGCGGTCGCCAGCATCATGTTGGCGTTGTAGTCGGAGAGCGTCGCGTAGGAGATCAGCCCGCGCTCCTTGCCGAGCTTGTCCATGACGCCGTCGCAGGCGTCGATGCAAAGCGCGCAGGTGATGCATTCGAGCTGTTGGCCGTCGCGAATGTCGATCCCCATCGGGCAAACCGCGACGCAGGCATTGCAGTCGACGCAATCGCCGACAGATTGACCTGCTGCCACGACCTTCTTAGCGTGACGCGAGCGCGGTTCGCCGCGCCAGTCGTTGTAAGTGACGGTAAGCGAGTTCTCGTCGAGCATGGCTGCCTGGATGCGCGGCCAGGGGCACATGTAGGTGCAGACCTGCTCGCGCATCAGACCGCCGAACGTGTAGGTCGTCGCCGTCAACACGGCGATGGTGATGTAGGCGACGGGCGCCGCAGTGCCGGTGAAAAGTTCGCGAGCCAAGGTCGGCGCATCGGCGAAATAGAAGATCCAGGCACCGCCGGTCGCCGCGCCTATGACAAGCCAGATGGCGTGCTTTGATACACGCAGCACGAGCTTGCGGGCGGTCCATGGGCCCGCATCGAGCTTCATACGGGCGTTGCGGTCGCCCTCGATCGCGCGTTCGACCACCAGGAACAGATCGACCCATACGGTCTGCGGGCAGGTGTAGCCGCACCAGGCGCGGCCGACAGTCGACGTGATCAGGAAAAGACCGACGCCGGCCATAACCAGAAGACCGGCCACATAGTAGAATTCCTGCGGCCAGATCTCGATGAAGAAGAAGTAGAAACGCCGATTGGCGAGATCGAGCAACACCGCCTGATCGGGGGCAAATGGGCCTCGATTCCAGCGCAACCAGGGCGTCAGATAGTAGATGCCGAGCGTGATCGCCATCACGATCCATTTGAACTGGCGAAAGCTGCCCGACGCCCGCTTGGGAAAGATTTTCTTGCGCGCGGCATACAGTGGCTGGCGCACTCTGGCGGAGTTGACGGCCTCGGCCTCAAGCCGTTCTACCTGCGTATTGTCCAGCACCAGTGTCTCCCGTCGCGCAGCTTGTGATTTCGCCGGGCAGTTGACCTGATCGGTTCAGGCAAGCGCGCGAAATGCAGCGTCGACAGGACTTTGCCACCGATAGCGTTGAGCCGCGTTGATACAGGTCAATCGCCGCATGCCGCAAACAGATCGAGGCCCGGCATGGCCGGGCCTCGTCGCTTGCACGGTGAGGGCCGGAGAATAGACCCCCGTTGCTATTCTCCACCGCCAAGCGAATGCACGTAGACCGCCAGTTCCTTCACCTTGGTCTCGCCAAGACGGCCGCCCCAAGCCGGCATCACGCCGTGTTTCGGCGCGCGAACCTGGGCGGCGATCGCTAACTCGCCGGACCCGTACAGCCAGATGGCATCAGTCAGATCAGGGGCGCCGAACTCCCTGTTGCCCTTAGCGTTGTCGCCATGACAGGCCACGCAATTCTCAGCAAAGACCTTTGCGCCGGGCTCTATCAGGCTTGTATCCTGGACCTTGCCGGATAGGCTCGCCACATAGGCGCTGACCTGGGTGATCTGGTCGGCGGTGATGATGTCGCCAAAGGCCGGCATCTCGGACATGCGTGTATCAGGGTCGGACGCGAAACGGATGCCGTGCGTGATCGTCTGCTGGATCTGGTCGGCCTTGCCGCCCCACAACCAGTCGTCGTCGTTCAGGTTGGGAAAGCCTTTTGATCCTTGTGCTCCCGAACCATGGCACTGCACACAATTGACCTTGAACGCGGCGCCGCCGGCGGCGACGGCGAATTCGCGCAACGCATCGTCTGCGGTGATCTCGGAAACGGTCTTGGCTTGAATTGCCGCGACATACTTGCCCTTGGCAACCTCGGCCGCCGCCAATTCGTTCCCGACATCGTTACGGCTCGAATAGCCGAGCACGCCCTTGGTTGCCGAGTGCAGCAGGGGCCATGCCGGATAGGCAATGGTGTAGCCGATCGCCCAGACGATGGTGATGTAGAACGTCCAGACCCACCAGCGCGGCAGAGGGGTGTTGAGCTCCCTGATGCCATCCCATTCGTGGCCGGTCGTCGAGGTGCCGGACACTTCGTCGATATGTTCGTTGCTCATGGTCAGTCGTCCTTGAGAGGAATGCGGGCGGCTTCATCGGCTTGCTTGCGGCTGCCCGGACGAAGTGCGAAAGCGATGGCGCCGACGAAGAAAAGCGCCATGGCAACCAAACCCCAGCTATCGGCGAATTCCCGCATCAGATTGTAGTCCATGGTCGTTCTCCTCAGCGGTAACCGGCGGCTTCGTCGTAGTGCCGAAAATCGACCAGCGTGCCGAGCATCTGCAGATAGGCGACGAGCGCGTCCATCTCCGTAACTTGCTGGGGATTGCCATCAGAATCGCCCACTTTCGCCTTCGGATAGCGGGTCAACAGGCCCGACGTATCGGCGTTGGGGTCGGCCTGCGCCATAAGGTCCGCGTTGGCGTGCGCGATCATGTCGTCGGAATACGGGACGCCAACACGCCTGTTTGCGACCAGATGTGTCGAGAAGTCCTTCACCTCGATCGGGTTGTCCTTGAGGAAGGCATAGCTCGGCATGATCGATTCCGGCACCACCGAGCGCGGGTCGGACAGATGCTGCACATGCCACGTGTTCGAGTAGCGGTCACCGACCCGGGCCAGATCGGGCCCGGTACGCTTCGATCCCCATTGGAACGGGTGATCGTACATCGACTCTGCGGCCAGGCTGTAATGACCGTAGCGCTCGACCTCGTCGCGGAACGGCCTGATCATCTGGCTGTGGCAGAGGTAGCAGCCCTCGCGCACATAAATGTTGCGGCCGGCGAGTTCGAGCGGCGAGTAGGGCCGCATGCCTTCGACTTTCTCGATCGTGTTGTCGAGATAGAAGAGCGGCGCGATCTCGACGATGCCGCCGACCGTCACCACCAGAAGGGAACCAACGAGAAGAAGCGTGGCGTTCTTCTCGATGATCGCGTGTCTGTCCATCAAGCCCATTTTGTGGCTCCTTATTCGGCAGGCTGAAGGGTGGGGACGGAGCCCGGGATCGGTTGCTCTTCGCGCTGATGGCCCAGGATGGTCATGGTGATGTTCCAAGCCATGATCAGAGCGCCGGAGAGGTACATGGCTCCGCCGATGGCGCGCATGACATAGTAGGGGTGCATGGCGGCGACGGTTTCGGCGAAGGAATAGACCAGGAAACCCTGCTCGTCGTATTCGCGCCACATCAGGCCCTGCATGATGCCGGACACCCACATCACGGCGGCGTAGACAACGATGCCGAGCGTCGCCAGCCAGAAGTGCCAGGTGACGAGCCGCAGCGAATAAAGCCGTTCGCGGTTCCACAGCTTCGGCACCATGTAGTAGATTGCGCCAAACGAGATCATGCCGACCCAGCCGAGTGCGCCGGAGTGCACGTGACCAATGGTCCAGTCGGTATAATGCGACAGCGAATTGACCGTCTTGATCGACATCATCGGACCTTCGAAGGTCGACATGCCGTAGAAGGCGATGGCCATCACCATCATGCGGATGATCGGATCGGTGCGTAGCTTGTCCCAGGCGCCCGACAGCGTCATCAGGCCGTTGATCATGCCGCCCCATGAGGGCATCCACAGCATGATCGAGAACACCATGCCGAGCGTTTGCGCCCAGTCGGGCAGGGCGGTGTAATGCAAGTGATGCGGCCCGGCCCAAATGTAGAGGAAGATGATTGCCCAGAAATGGACGATAGACAGGCGGTAGGAATAGACTGGTCGGTTCGCCTGCTTTGGCACGAAATAATACATCATGCCGAGGAAGCCGGCGGTCAGGAAGAAGCCGACGGCATTGTGGCCATACCACCATTGCGTCAAGGCGTCCTGAACGCCGGAAAAGGCGGAGTAACTCTTGGAGCCGAGGAAGGAAGCCGGCATCGACAGGTTGTTGATCACATGCAGCATCGCGATGGTCACGATGAAGGAGAGGTAGAACCAGTTGGCGACGTAGATGTGCGGTTCCTTGCGCTTCAGGATCGTGCCGAGGAACAGGGCGAGATAGGCGACCCAGACGATGGTCAGCCAGATGTCGACATACCATTCAGGTTCGGCGTATTCGCGGCTCTCGGTGATGCCGAGCAGGTAGCCAGTCGCCGCCATCACGATAAAGAGCTGGTAGCCCCAGAACACGAACCAGGCGAGATCGCCGCCGAACAGACGGGCGCGGCAGGTTCGTTGGACGACATAGAGAGATGTGCAGAGCAGTGCGTTGCCGCCGAAGGCAAAGACGACGCCCGAAGTGTGCAGCGGCCGCAAGCGGCCGAAATTGAACCACGGCTGGATGTTGAGATCCGGGTAAGCAAGCTGCAGCGCGATGACGACGCCGACAAGCATGCCGACGACACCCCAGAACATGGTGGCGATCGCCCCGTAACGGATGGGTCCATCCATATAGGCTGACGGATCGACCGCGACTGCCGGCGCGAAACTCGTGTTGCGTAGAAGAACAGCGGTAAAACCCAGCAGCACGATGAACAGCACCCACATGTGCTGGCGGAAGGGCTCGTCCACGCCGAAGCCCGCAGCTGCAAAAGCCGCAAATGCAAACAGGCCCAAAACGAAGATGTGCGTGCCGAACTTCATGACATGTCCCCGACGTCGACTCTGATGCGCGGACGTCAATCCGCGGGAACAGCAATTCAGCAGTCGCCCCTTCGCCGCCTTGATCCATGTCAAAGCCATTTGCTTTTGGATTGCGCAGTTTCGGTCGTGCAAACGATCTGGAGGCTGCCGTTGAACAGGGAGAAGGAGCTGGAATCGTCGCTGTTCGAAACGAGCCGCGAAAGTTCGATACTGGCAGCTCGACCCGGCAGGGAGGCAGTTCCGGCTGCTGTGATGAAACGTGCGCATCTGGAAAAGCTGCGGCTTTGCGAGGCCCTTGAGAGGATCGCAGACACCTTGCCCAGGGTTGATTGCCTGGCATGCCTGGCTACCGCAAACGCGATCGTCCCACTGTTGCGGAACATTCATCAATACGAAGAGACGGTCATCTTTCCGGTCTACGAGGCTGCCTTGACCGGCAGCGACCCGAACTTTGCCTCAACCCGACGATTACGGGCCGAACATGTTGAGGACGAATGCTTTGCCGGCGAGGTGACCGAAATCCTGCTGGCGATCGGCCATGGCAAGACGGTCGAGAATGCCGAGGCAATCGGCTTCATGCTGCGCGGCTTCTTTGAAAGCCTCCGCCGGCATATCGCCTTTGAGCGAGAGCATGTCCTGCCGATGATCGGGATCGTCGATTGATCCTAGGTGCCTGAGCGGCGTTGTAGACGCGTCAGGCTATCGACTGTGACATGCCGGTTGTTCTCGATACGGATCACGCCATCCGATCGCAGCCTTGTCAGCTGGCGGCTGACCGTCTCGATCGTCAGACCGAGGAAATCGGCGATGTCGGCGCGGGTCAAAGGCAGATCGAAACTTGTCGACTGGGCATCCGGGTCAAGCGCGGGGTCGATGTTCGTGGCGATCATCAGGAGAAAGCTCGCCACCTTCTCCGAAGCACTTTTGCGGCCCAGCGTCACCATCCAGTCGCGGGCGTCGTCGAGTTCTTTCAGCGTCTGCTTGAAAAGGCGATGCTCCAGGCCCGGCGACTCCTTCATCATCCGTTCGATCGCGGCTTTTGGAAACGAGCACAGGGAGACTGTGGTTGCGGCTTCGGCGTTGATCGCGCTTTCCGCCTTGAAGGGCCTGCCCAGAAAATCGGGAGCAAATTGAAGCCCGACAATCTGCTGGCGTCCGTCCGAGAGGCTCTTTGTGAGCTTCACCACGCCGGAGAGCACGTTCGAGTAACTGTCGACGGTCTCGGCGTCACCAATCAATTCCGCGCCCGGTTCGATGGTATGCTTCGACGAGGTCTTTGCGAGGCCCACCAGTTGGTCGGGGTCGAGCGCGCCGCAAACACCATGGTGCCGCGCTTCGCATGATAGGCAAAGCACGGGAATGCCGGCGCTGTGTACATCCTGGCGCACTGTCATTGTCGTCTTCCGCGGACCCAAGTCCTGCAACGGTATAGCATCGACCCAACAAAAAGCCTTGCGGCAGTTTGTCCGCAGCAACATCTCTCTTGACCGAAATCAAGGCAGCGCGCCTCCAATGGGATCAATACCGCCCCATGCAAAGTGGAGTGGTCGGAGAGATGCGCCCAGATTTAGTTGCCAGACTTGGCGAGAACGTGCCGCGCTACACCAGCTACCCGACAGCGCCGCATTTTCATTCTGGTGTCGACGGTGCCGTTTGCCGCGACTGGCTGCAGGCGCTTGGCGAGGATGACGAGATCTCGCTTTATCTGCATATCCCCTATTGCGACAGGCTTTGCTGGTTCTGTGCCTGCCATACCAAGCAGACACGCCACTACGAGCCGGTGACCAAATATTTGCGATCACTGCATGCCGAGATCGCAACCGTCGCGGGTCTCGTCCGAGATAAGGCGAAGGTGCGTGCCATGCATTTCGGCGGTGGTTCACCGACGATGCTCAAACCGGAGGATTTGGTGGCGCTGGGAAAGGTCCTGCACAGCAGCTTTGCCTTCCTTCCCGACGCCAAGATCAGCGTCGAGATCGATCCCAACGATATGGATGACGCCCGCCTCGACGCGCTCGCCGCAATCGGCATGACCCGGGCGAGCCTTGGCGTCCAAGATTTTGACCTGAAGGTGCAGAAGGCGATCAACCGCGAGCAGAGCTTTCTGCAGACCAAGGCGGTTGTGGACGGGGTTCGCGCGCGCGGTGTCAGATCGGTCAATCTGGACCTGCTTTATGGCTTGCCACACCAGACCAGGGAGAGCGTCTCCTCTACGGTCGCACAGGCGTTGACCCTGGAACCGGATCGGGTGGCATTGTTTGGCTACGCGCATGTGCCGTGGTTCAAGAAACATCAGACGATGATCGACGAGGCGTGGTTGCCAGGCCCGGCAGAGCGGTTTGCTCAATCGCAACTGGCCGCATGCCTGATGCTGAACGCGGGATATCAAGCCGTCGGCTTCGACCATTTCGCCAAGCCCAACGATTCATTGGCCGTAGCCGCCCGAACCGGCTGCTTGCGCCGGAATTTCCAAGGTTATACGGAGGATCGCTGCGAAACACTGATCGGCCTTGGCCCCTCATCAATCAGTCAATTTCGCCAAGGCTACGCGCAGAACATGCCGTCGACCGCGGAGTATGGACGCATGGTCTCGGACGGTGGGCTGGCGACGGTCCGCGGTATAGCGCTTTCCGAGGACGATCGCGTTCGCGGCTGGATCATCGAGAGGCTGATGTGCGACTTCGCCTTCTCCGCGCTCGAACTGGTGGAGCGCTTTGGCGAAGCCGGCCAAAGACTTCTGCTCAAGGCAAGCTCCACCGCGCTTCGTGACCCCGAAGGGTTGCTTGAACTTGATGGTGACCGCTTCGTCGTGCCGGCGGAAAACCGCCCCTTTGTCAGAAGCGTCGCGGCGAAATTCGACAAATATCTCGAGACCGGCAAGGCTAGGCATTCTGTGGCGGTCTGAGCGTCGAACTGGTCAGAAATGTTCCCCGGCTTTGAATGGGCCGATACGGGTCCCTGCCGCGATCAGATAGGCGGTCGACCAGCCGATGAGCAGGAACCCGTTCACGCCTTCGAGCGCTGCCAGAACGCGCCATGCATGGGCGGGCACAATGTCGCCATAGCCGACCGTCGAGAAAGTGATGGTGGAAAAGTACAAGGCAGTTTCGAAGTCGGCGAAGATGTTGAGCAGCCGGTATAGCCCAGCCCAAAGCCAGACCTCCGCGGTCATGACGGCAAAGAGGCCCATCACCACGCTGATCATCGCGACGATACGGCTGCGGCGCCCGTGCATGCGAAAGCGAGAGACAAGGTATCCCATCGCATGTGTGACGGCGATCAGACCAAATGTGTGGATTAAGACCGTCAGGCTTATGACGATGGTGCCGATGAACAGGTTGAGGATCATGCGCGGACCGTACCGATGGGTATCGCCGGATACATTGTGCAGGATCAAGTCGACATCGAACCTGTGAGCTTTTCACAGAGGCACCGGCAAGGGGAGTGTGGATCGTCAAACTAGCCGGCAGCACGGCATTAGAGGAAAGGGGAAGGCGATGGCGGATGGGGTGGGATTCGAACCCACGGTAGAGTTGCCCCTACGCTGGTTTTCAAGACCAGAGCCTTAAACCACTCGGCCACCCATCCAGCTTTTTGCGCCCGATTGCCAGCGTGGGCGCAAAATGGGCGCAAAAACTGCGCCCGGTAGTATCGAAGTCCCTTTGTTCTCAGCCAGTTGCGGGCAGTCCGTTTCTAAATTTCAAGACCGGTGCCTTAAACCGCTCGGCCATCCCTCCGTCGTGATTTCTCAACCACTTGGATCGTGCGCTTCCGACGGGTTTTCGGCGTTGGCGCCGGATTGGCACCGAAGGCATTCCCGACCGGTTCGCAGTTCATTCCTGTAAAGCGGCATTGAGGGCCGCGTCAACCACCGTTGCGGCGCCTTTCCTGTTGGCCGGGCAAGTGCTGGACTCAATTTCCGCAAGCCTTAGGGAAGGTGGAGCGATCCTCCGAGGTTGCACCCGCTCAACGAAGAGGCGGGGAACGCTCAAGCGTGTTACACAGGGGAAAAGGGGATGAATTTCGGCGTTCTCAGTTCCTGGGCTATTTTTGCCGCCTGGAAAATTGTCATCAGGACGACGATCGGCGCCCCCTCTGTCGGGTTGATCGTCAGCACCACACGGCCGAGTTCGTCGCTCATGCCGCAAGTCCAGTCCTTGATCGCGATCATCCCGGCCATGTGCCCAAGGGTTTACGCGGTCTGAAGCCGGTTGACCGAACCTTCGCCGGATATCGTTATCAGCCGTGCAACGGCAAATGCGGCCATAATTATGAAAAACGCCGTGATGTTCAGGAACATCGTTGACGCAAAAATGCTCGCGCTCTGGTCATAGCAACTTGCGAATTCCATGACACTCTACCCCTACAACGCTTAACAAACAGCGGACCACACCCATCGACAAGAATGATCTTGATTTGGAGAAAATTCAAGCGATTGCTAATATATGTGACCCAGCGCACCGGGCTCGGCCGGCTGCGTCACAATCTTGCCCGGTTCCGGCCACAATTGGTTAATACCGTGGCAAACAATTCCTGCGCACAAAGGATCGGGGTTCAGGGCGCCGTTGGTGTTGTCGAGTGAGTGCTTTGGCTCCTCTGCTGTTCAAACCACGGCGTCTTGATTGAGACTGTAGGGGATTTCAGGAAAAATGCAGGCTACGACGCATCAGCGTCTTCGTCGCGCTTCCACGCTTACGCTGCTTGCGGCGTCGGCTGCCTTGCTGGCGGCTTGCGCGTCGCAGCCTGAGCCGAAGGGGATGGTCAATCCCAAGCCTCGCTCCAAGGAATATTTCGCCGAAACCGAATATGGCGTGAAGGCAAGCCCGCGCGTCCAATTCATGCGGCGCGGCGGCGGTCGCGACCAGCTCGGCAAGCCCTATCAGGTGCGCGGCAAGTGGTACTATCCCAAGGAAGATCGGCACTACGCCAAGGTCGGCCTGGCCTCGTGGTATGGCGATGCTTTCCATGGCCGGCTGACCGCCAATGGCGAGGTGTATGACACGGCGCAACTGACGGCCGCGCATCCGACCATGCCGCTGCCAAGTTATGCCCGCGTCACCAACCTCGAAACCGGCAGTTCGGTCATCGTGCGCGTCAACGACCGGGGGCCGTATCATGAGAACCGCATTATCGACGTCTCGGAGCGCGCGGCGCAGATGCTCGATTACGCCAAGGTCGGCACCGCGAAGGTCAAGGTCGAATATGTCGGCCGCGCGCCGCTCGATGGTAATGACGACCAGTATCTGATGGCATCCTACCATCCGGGCAACAGGACTCCGGATCCGTCGGATGGCTTGCCAACCGGCGTCATGGTGGCCATGAACGGACCGTCGCCAAGCGTGCCAGTGGGCGCCGCCGCCGTGCCGTTCCCCGGTCAGTTGACGAATTCCGGCGAGGCCGCGCAGCCGTCCCTGTCGGCCCAGGCGCCGGCTTTCGGCGACCTGGCGCTCCCCGATTTCGGACCGATCGTTCCGGAACGTCCCGAGATCGGCCTGCCGCCGCAGTCGCCGTTCGCGGTGGCGTCGCTGTCCTATGCGGATGAGCGCGTAAAGCGCGCGGACGTCTTCGCCGCACTCGACGACAGCGGCATGTCGCCCGCCGACATCCTGCGGTCGTGGAAAAAATCCAATCCGCAGGCCTCGCCGTCCAGCGCCGACTATGTCGCCGCCGGCACATTCGACGATGCCACTGAGGCCAAGCGCGTGGCCGCCGCACTTCAGCCCTTCGGCAGAACCGAGATCCAGCGTTCCGATCTCGACGGCAATGACTGGTATGCGGTCAATCTCTATCCGAACGGTCATGGCGGCCTGGATGATCTGCTGCAGGCGGCATGGTCGCACGGTGCGCCGGACGCTCTGGCTGTGCGCAACTGATCTATTTTGCCCGCGCGGTTGATCCGGCGGAAAAAACCCTGATAGCTTGGTTGTGCCAAAACCGGCAAACGGGTCGAGATTTCATGCAGTTGCGCGCCTTTTCGCCATTTGCCGGCTTTCTGGGACTGGCTTTGCTGCTGCTTTGCCTCGCTCCAGCCCAAGCGCAGCTTTTCGAGACCAAGGCCACGCAGGCGTTCATGATCGATGTCGACACCGGCACGGTGCTGTTCTCGAAAGACGCCGACAAACCGATCCCGCCGGCCTCGATGGCCAAGCTGATGACCATGGAAGTGGTTTTCAACGCCATCAAATCAGGGCGCCTCAAACTCGACGACACGTTCGTGGTCAGCGAAAATGCCTGGCGCAAGGGCGGCGCGCCGTCGGGAACATCCACAATGTTTGCCAAGCTCAAATCGGCGATCCGCCTCGAGGACCTGATCCAGGGCGTGACCGTGCAGGCGGCCAATGACGGCTGCATCGTCATCGCCGAAGGCATGGCCGGATCCGAGGACAATTTTGCCGCGCAAATGACAGAACGGGCCCGCCAGATCGGCCTGAAAACATCGACCTTCGTCAATTCGACCGGGCTGCCGGCCGACGGCCAGCGGACGACGGTGCGCGAACTGGCGCAGCTGGCGCTGCATCTGTGGCGCGATTATCCGGATTTCTATCGCTACTACGGCCTGAAGGATTTCACCTGGAACAAGATCTCGCAGAGGAACCGCAATCCGCTGCTGGCTATGGATATCGGCGTCGACGGCCTGGCTGTCGGCGCGAGCGAGGTAGCCGGCTTCGGCATCGTCGCTTCGGTCAGCCACGACGGCACGCGGGTGATCGCGGCCATGAGCGGGCTGGCCAACGACAAGGAACGCGCCGAGGAGGCGCGCAAGCTTCTCGACTGGGGTGTTCGCTCCTTCCAGAAAACCGAGATCTTCGCCAAGGACGAGGTGGTCGGCGAGGCCCAGGTTTTTGGCGGCGCGAAATCCGGCGTGACGCTGAAGGCAAAGGGACCGATCGACATCTTCCTGCCGATCACCAACCGTGACAAGCTGACGGCCAAAATCGTCTACACCGGCCCGGTTGCAGCACCCGTGGAGGAGGGCCAGCCTGTGGGCGCGCTGCGCGTCTGGATCGGCGACACGCTGAGCCAAGAGACGCCGCTTTTCGCTGCTGAATCGATCGGCGTCGGCACATTGCCGCAGCGCGCGCTCGATGCCGTCAAGGAACTGGCGATCGGCTGGCTGCGATAGCACCGACGGCATGGACGTTTTCCCGAACGCGGACTATCTAGAGCGCAACAATCCACTCCAACACGGACAAAGGCCCTTTCGATTGGCGCGCGGATTTTTCATCACCTTCGAAGGCGGCGAAGGCGCAGGCAAGTCGACGCAGATCGAGCGGCTGGCGAGGAAGATGCGCGCCAAGAAGTATGATGTCCTGCTCACCCGCGAGCCGGGCGGCTCGCCGGGCGCCGAAGCGGTCAGGCATGTGCTGCTTTCAGGGGCGGCCGAGCCATTCGGGCCGAAGATGGAAGCGCTGCTCTTCGCCGCCGCGCGCTCCGACCATGTCGAGCAGGTCATCCGGCCGGCGGTCGAGCGCGGCTCCATCGTGCTTTGCGACCGTTTCCTGGATTCCTCGCGCGTCTACCAGGGTGTCACCGGCGGGATCGACCCGGCGTTCATGGCTGCGCTGGAACAGGTCGCCATCAACGGCATGATGCCCGACATGACGCTGATCTTCGATATCGATCCGGCCGAAGGCCTCAGGCGCGCGACGCTGCGGCGCGGCAGCGATGCCGACGCCGATCGCTTCGAGAAGGAAACGCTGGCCATCCATCAGGCCCGGCGCGATGCCTTCCTGGCGATCGCCGCGGCCGAGCCGGAACGCTGCATCGTCGTCGACGCCTCCGCCGATCCCAACACGGTGGAGCACGTCGTCACCGCGGCCGTGTTCGCGGCTCTGGAGGCGAGGGCACCCGCGCGCAACAGGCAGGCGGCACCGGTATGATCTTCGAACGCATCGCGCCGGAGCAGCATGACACGCTGGACGGCGTGCCCGAACCGTCCGAAACGCCTCGTCTGGTCGGGCACCGGCAGGCGGCCGAGATGCTTGCCGCCGCCTACCGATCGGGAAAGCTGCCGCATGCGCTGATCTTCGCTGGCCCCGTCGGCATCGGCAAGGCGACGCTGGCCTTCCATCTGGCGCATCATTTGCTGAAGCACCCGGCCTTCGCGCAGGCGCCGGAAAGCCTTGCCGTGCCCGATCCGGCATCGTCGCTGTCTCGCCAGATCGCGACCGGGGCGCATCCGGGCGTGCTCCATCTGACCCGTCCGATGAACGACAAGACCAAGAGCTTCAAGACGGTCGTTACCGTCGACGAGATCCGCAGGGTCAGCCGCTTCCTGTCGATGACCTCGCATGACGGCAGCTACAGGGTCGTCATCGTCGATCCCGCCGATGACATGAATGCCAATGCCGCCAATGCCTTGCTGAAGAACCTTGAGGAGCCGCCCGCGCGAACGCTGTTCATTCTCATCGTCCATGCGCCGGGCAGTCTGCTGCCGACGATCCGCTCGCGCTGCCAGGTGATACGCCTGACGCCGCTCGACGCCGACGATTTGCTGGCGGTGCTGCAGACCGCCGAACCGCCGCCACCGGGCGATCCGGCCGCACGGGCGGCGCTGGTCGAACGGGCAGGGGGCAGCGCCCGCAACGCGATCCTTTTGACGCAATATGGCGGGCTGGAGATCGCCGAGACGCTCGATGGGTTGGTGGCGAAGGGAAAGAGCGACATCGGCGGCGCCTATAGGCTCGCGGAAGCTGTCGCCGGCCGCGACCAGGCGATCCAATTCGATATCTTTAACCGCCGGGCGCTCGACTTGTTGTCGGACGCCGCGAGCCAGGCGGCGCTGTCGGGCGATCTCGCGCGGGCCAAAATCCTGTCTGACACCTGGCATGAGGCGCTGGACGCGATCTCCGAGACAGATACCTACAATCTCGACAAGAAGCAGCACGCCCTGACCATGATCGACCGGCTGAAGTCGACGATGTGAATAGCCTTTCGGGATGGCAGTCGCCATTCATACGGCCTGCTTCAAGGCCGTGTCCTAGGACTGGCTTGCTCGCTGCACCGCAAGCGCGGCATCGTATTTCGCGCGATTGGCCCAATAGATGGTGGCGAACAGCAGCGCTTGGTCGCGGAAAGGCACGTGGTCCACCGTGTCCGTAGCGGCTTCGGCTTCGATCCAGTCGGCGTGAAAGTCGGCGGCTGCCTTCCTGTCGCCGCCGAGAGCCATCTGCTGGAACCCGTGCATATGATCCTCGATGTCGAGGTAGCGGTCGGCCCAGACGATCGACCATTGCCGGTTCTGCATGGTGAATTTGCGAATCCATCGCTCGCTCAGGTCCATGTCTCCTTCGGGCTTGGAATACATGACGTTGCGGCGCGCTTCGAGCAATGTGTTGGTGGCGACGACTTCATTCTCACGCCATAGAAGCCGCATCGCCGGATCGTTCAGGAATCGGTCCGCATAAATGGGATGAGGAAACGCACTTTCCCTCAGCCCATCGATCTTGAAATAGACCAGCAGTTCGGACGCCACGCTGGCTTCGAGTTCGTTGCGCTCCATCTTGCCGTGGAAAGCCTCGAAACCGATGCCTGGGATAAAGGGCATATGCGCGGCGTGCCAGATTTCATGCAGGACGTAGAGATCCTCGATGGCCGGGGACGCATAGTCATCCCGGCGCATGGTCAGTCCCCACCATGTGCAGAAATGCGCGCGCTCCAGGCGGTCGTTGGTGGTCTCGCAGCTGAAGCGGGGCAGGCGGGCATACTGATCGACTATGCCGTGGACATAGCCGCCCTGGCGATGCGATGACCGGAATGCTTCTGTCTTCCAGTGCTCGAGGCAATGGGCATGGATGTCATCACTCGTCACGAGCGGGATCAAATTCTTCATGACAACGTCTCGGAATTCGGACTGGCCATGCCGATCCGTTCCGCCATGCCTGGCGTCAGGCACAAGCGTGGTCGGGCATCGACCGCGCCAGGGGCACGCGTCAGATAGGAGGCGAGATCGGGATCGTTCTGCGCGCCCGCCGTGGCCTGGGCAAGAATGAAGACGTCCGCAGGCGTCAAGGCAAGGCCGAGCGCCTGGCCTGCATGTTCAGCGACACTGCCTTGAATACTGGCGTAGCGGCGCGCCATGGCGAAGACGTCGAACCGCTCCATCAGCCGTATTCCCAGTTGCAGCGATGTCAGGTTCTTGAACCATTGATTGCCAAACAGGCCGAGATTCTGCGATCGGCAGAACACTCCGCCGATGCGGTCGTAATAGGCGCCGAACGGCTTGGACAGGCTGATCACCACGGCGCTCACGCAAGGCGCGTCGGCGAGGATCGTCTCCGCCGGAGGTTCGCCGGTCGCCCCGACATAGGTCAAATCGAGGACGAGCTGGGCCGGGTTCGCGCGCTGGCTCAGCCGGCGCAGAAAGGCGTTGGCCCGCGGCCACACCATGCCATCGATGGCCGAGGGCTGGCTGAGACAGATGAGATCCTGGGGATTGACGGTGTCGGCGACCTCGCGCCAGGCGTGGCGTTCATATTCCATCACCGCAACGCCACAGGCTTCCGCATAGGCCTTGTAGCCCTCATATTCGCCGCGAAAGATCACAAGCCGAGGGGAAAACCTCTCGATGCGTGCGCGGTTGCCGTAGTCGGCAATCAGATGAAAGAGCGCCTCGCTGGCACCTGACGTCGGGTAGCTGAATGGAAAGCCAGCCGCGTCCAGCGGCGCCATCGGCTTCGCCCAACCGAGCCAGGTGTCGAAGAACCGCCTGTGCAACGCGTTCTGCTTTCCAGTCCAGGCATGGCGAAACTGATCGAGATAGGCGGCGCGAATCGCATCGGGGCCGTTTCCCCCGCTGTTGCCAAACAGCTCGGCCTTCACTGTTTCGATCTCTGGCGTGACGAGGGCGTAAACGGTTTTACTGGCGCCGGCCTGACGCAAGCGCAGATCGAGGTTCTGCCGCGGATCATATTGCGTGGTCGTGGCCATGCCGGTCTGCCTTTTTACAACGCCGCGAAACTACGGATCGCGACCTGCCTTTGCAACGGTCGGGACTTGGCATGAGGCGCTGGACGCTATATTTGAGACCGACACCTGCAAACTCGATAAGAAGCAGCAAGCCTTGACCATGATCGACCGCCTGAAGTCTGCGATGCGAATGTGACGGTCCCCACCGGGATGGCAAATGCCATTCCGATGCGATATCCACCGCCACGGCTTCCATTCAGACATTCATGATGGTTCATTCATGTCACGCGACACATTCTACATCACGACCGCGATTTCCTATCCGAATGGCAGGCCGCATATCGGCCATGCCTACGAACTGATCGCCACCGACGCGCTTGCGCGCTTCCAGCGGCTCGACGGCAAGCAGGTCTTCTTCCTCACTGGCACCGATGAGCACGGCATCAAGATGCTGCAGACGGCGAAGCGCGAAGGCATTTCGGCGCGCGAACTGGCCGATCGCAACTCGGCCGATTTCAAGCGCATGGCCACCGCGCTCAACGCGTCCAATGACGATTTCATCCGCACCACCGAAGAGCGGCATTACGCTGCCTCGCAGGCGATCTGGAAGGCGATGGACGCCAATGGCGACATCTACAAGGGCGGTTATGCCGGCTGGTACTCGGTGCGCGACGAAGCCTATTACGGCGAGGAGGAGACGGAGGTCCGTCCCGACAATGTCCGCTACGGGCCGCAGGGAACACCGGTCGAATGGGTCGAGGAGGAGAGCTATTTCTTCCGCCTCTCGGCCTACCAGGACAAGCTCATCGCGCTTTATGAAAGCCAGCCCGACTTCATCGGTCCGGCCGAGCGCCGCAATGAGGTGATGAGTTTCGTCAAATCGGGATTGAAGGATTTGTCGATCTCGCGCACCACCTTCGACTGGGGCGTGCCGGTTCCTGGCGACGACAAGCACGTGATGTATGTTTGGGTCGACGCCCTGACGAACTACATCACCGGCGTCGGCTATCCCGATGAAAAAGATGAGAAATGGCGTTTCTGGCCGGCCGATGCGCATATCATAGGCAAGGACATTGTGCGCTTCCACGCGGTGTACTGGCCGGCCTTCCTGATGTCGGCCGGCATCCCGTTGCCGAAGCGCGTTTTCGGCCATGGCTTCCTGTTCAACCGCGGCGAGAAGATGTCGAAATCAGTCGGCAACGTCATCGACCCGTTCACCATGGTCGAGCATTACGGTCTCGACCAGGTGCGCTACTTCTTCCTGCGCGAAGTGCCGTTCGGCCAGGACGGCAGCTACAGCCATGAAGCGATCGTCAACCGCACCAACGCCGACCTCGCCAACGGCCTCGGCAATCTGGCACAGCGCTCGCTGTCGATGATCGCCAAGAACTGCGGCGGCGTGGTGCCGAAGCGCGGCGACCTGACCGATGCCGACAGCGCCATCCTGGATCAGGCGGTGGCGGCTCTGGCCACCGCGCGCAAAGCAATGGTCGGGCAAGGCATTCATCTGGCACTTGCGGCGATCTTCGATGTGGTGGCGGAAGCCGATCGATACTTCGCTGGACAGGCACCATGGGCGCTGAAGAAGACCGATCCGGAACGCATGGAAACGGTGCTGTGGACGACAGCCGAAGTGGTACGGCGCGTGGCGGTGCTATGCCAGCCCTTCGTTCCGGGGTCGGCCACGAGCCTGCTCGACCTGTTGGCGGTGCCGGCCGATGAGCGCGACTTCGTGCATGTCCACGCCGACTATGCGCTGGTGTCCGGCGCCGCCTTGCCTGTGCCGGAAGGCGTATTTCCGCGTTACGTCGAACAGCCGGGCGCGAACGCCTGATGCTTGTCGACAGCCACTGCCATCTGGATTTTCCAGATTTCGCCGAGGAGCGGGCGGCCATTGTCGCCCGCGCCAAGGCGGCCGGAATCGGCCGCATGGTGACGATCTCGACCCGTGTGAAGCGCTTTCAGCAAATCCTTGAAATCGCAGAGACTTTCGACGAGGTTTACTGTTCGGTCGGCACCCATCCGCACAATGCCGCCGAGGAACTCGACATCACCACCGCAGAGCTTGTCCGCCTGTCGGCTCATCCGAAGGTGGTGGCGATCGGCGAGGCCGGGCTGGATTATTTCTACGACAAGGCGCCGCGCGATGCGCAGGCGCAGGGTTTTCGCAATCACATTGCCGCCGCTCGCGAGACCGGCCTGCCTCTCGTCATCCATTCGCGCGACGCCGATGACGACATGGCCGCCATTCTCGAGGACGAAACAGGGAAGGGCGCCTTCCCTTTCATCCTGCATTGTTTCTCCTCGGGGCGCCGGCTGGCCGAAATCGGTGTCTCGCTCGGCGGCTATGTCTCGTTTTCGGGCATCCTGACTTTCAAGAATTCGGCTGAACTGCGCGCCGTCGCCGCCGATGTGCCGCATGACCGGCTGCTCGTCGAAACAGACGCACCCTATCTGGCGCCGATACCGTTTCGCGGCAAGCGCAATGAGCCGGCCTATGTCGCGCACACCGCCAAGGTGCTGGCGGAAACGATTGGCGTCAGCAAGGCTGAGGTCGCTGATCTGACGACGAACAATTTCTTCCGGCTGTTCGGCAAGATGCCGCGACCTGCCGAGCAGAGCGCCTGAACGATGACTGACCGGCTGCGCCTCACCATTCTCGGCTGCGGCTCGTCGCCAGGTACGCCGCGCATCACCGGCGACTGGGGCAATTGCGACCCGACCAATCCGAGAAACCGGCGCATGCGCACGGCAGCGCTGGTCGAACGGATTGCCGCCGATGGCCGCCGCACCACCGTGGTCATCGACACAGGGCCGGATTTCCGCGCGCAGATGCTGCTCGCTTCGGTCAGACGCATCGATGCGGTCGTCTACACGCACCCGCATGCCGACCATATCCACGGCATCGACGATCTGCGCGGCTATGTGCAGGAGCAGCGCCACCTGATCGACATCCATGCCGACCAACCGACGATGCTGCGTCTGCGGCAGGCGTTCGGCTATTGCTTCGAGACACCGCCGGGCAGCTCCTATCCGCCGATCGTGAGGGCCCATATCATCGACCACGCAAAGCCCGTGGTGATCGAAGGCGAGGGGGTGCCCTCACCCTCGAGCCGCTGCCGCAGTTCCATGGCGACATCATCTCGCTCGGTTTCCGCATCGGTGGGCTGGCCTATTGTCCCGATATCAGCGGCTTTCCCGACGCCACAGCCGAGCGGCTTCGGGGCCTGGAGATGCTGGTCATCGACGCGCTGCAGTACAACACCCATCCCAGCCATTTGTCGCTCGGCCAGGCGCTCGACTGGATCGAGAAGCTGGCGCCGAAGAGTGCCATGCTGACCCATATGCATGTGCCGCTCGACTATGCCACCGTGATGGCCGAGACGCCTGATAAGGTGGTCCCAGCCTATGATGGCATGGTGATCGAAATTCCTTATGAATCAGCGGGATAAACACGCCTGTTCATATGCCGTTCGCTTCTTTGGCCCGAATATGAGCAGCGTTCCAATCCGCTCATAGCCCATGCGGGGATAAAGCAGCGCTCCGGCATGCGTCGCCAACAGCATCGAGCATCGCGCTCCACGAGCCCGGTCGTCACGCAGCATTTTAGCCATCAGCGCCTGGCCGATGCCGCGGCGCCGGTGCGAAGGCTCGACATACATGGCCGCGCACCACGTGGCGCCCACGGCGTCTATGCTGCGCACACGCCCGACGATAGCGTCGCCATCGACCGCCACATATTGGCGGAACGGCGCGCCGTCGCCGAGCAGATCGGCCGCGATCGGCCGCCTGCGGATGATCGCGGCCAATTGCGCTGCCCGTTCGACTGTCTGCACGCGTTCGATCGAGACGGCCGCCGGCGGGCTTGGAATCTGACGCAATGGCTGGACGAAAAAACCTTCCGTCCGAAGCAGCCGGTAGCCGAGAGCCTTGTATGCGGTTCGCGTCGGCCCATCCGGTTCGTCGTTTGCGATCACGACGGAAATGGCATAACCCGGCCGCGCATGCTGCCGCACGATCGCGTCGGCTTCCTCGGCAGCGACGTCATGGACGACCCATTCCTCGCCACGGTAGTCGCGAGCATTCCTACGCGGCGCATCGCGCATCGCCCACAATGGCCCGACGCGGCTGACCTCGTAAGGAAAGGTGCGGCTTTTGTCGGTGCTGTAGCCATGTACGAACACCTCGATCGCCGCTTCGATCTTACGCTTTGCTGCTGTCATCCATGCAGCGTAGCGTTGGCAATCCACATGAGGCAACACACATCGAGCGTCTCAAGCCTCTGAAAAGCAGCAGTAATTTCCGGCTGCTGGCCTATGCACGAGTTCCATAATCTATCTTATGCGACTTTCGGATGTAGGCGCAAAGTTAAAATGTCCCACTTCTGCAAAGTAGGAATGTCGCTTCCGCTTTGCTGGATGCCATTCTCCCCGGCACCGATAGCGAGGGAGACTCTAGGTGGGATTGGTGTTGATGAGCGAACGCGAGCTGCAACGCATAGAGGTTCTATCGAAGATCATCGAGCGAAGGATGACAACGGTCACGGCGGCACATGTGCTCGGCTTGACCAGGCGTCAGGTCCAGAGGCTTTTGAAGGCATTCCAATTCGACGGTGCTTCCGCGCTACGACACAAGGCGCGAGGTCGACGCTCAAACCGTGAGATTGGCGATGGCATTCGAGATTTCGCCGTCTGTCTGGTCCGCGAACATTATCTCGATTTCGGTCCGACGCTGGCGGCTGAGAAGCTGGCCGAGGAACATGGCCTGGTCGTGTCGCGCGAGACGCTGCGCAAGTGGATGGCAGAGGCCGGAATCTGGCTGTCGCGCAAGCAGCGCCGGACATTTCATCAACCGCGCTTGCGGCGCGAAGCCTATGGCGAACTCGTGCAGATCGACGGCAGCGAGCATCGGTGGTTCGAGGAGCGGGGTGATGCATGCACCCTGCTCGTCTTTATCGATGATGCCACCGGCAAGCTTCAGCAGCTACGTTTTGTGAAGTCGGAGAGCACGTTCAGCTACTTCGAGGCGTTGGAACTCTATCTGGAGGCGCACGGCTGCCCGGTGGCGTTTTATTCCGACAAGCACACGGTGTTCCGGGTTGCCAAGGCCGAGGCGCGTGCCGGCCGCGGCATGACACAGTTCGGCCGAGCCTTGTCCGAGCTCAACATCGAGATCCTGTGCGCCAATTCGAGTCAGGCCAAGGGCCGGGTCGAACGTGTCAATCGCACGCTGCAGGACCGGCTGGTGAAGGAACTGCGTCTTGCTGGCATCTCAGATATCGAAGAAGCCAACGCTTTTCTGCCGGCATTCACGACCAGCTTCAACGACAAGTTTGCGAAGATCCCTAACCGGCCGGACAATCTGCATCGTGTCTTGAACATGCCGGCCGATCGACTCCGCGACCTGCTCTGCAAACGCGAGCAGCGCTATGTCGGCCAGCAATTGTCTTTCTCCTACCAACGCAAGCAGATCATGCTGGAGAAGAACGATATCTCATGCGGCCTGGTCGGTAGATATGTCGATATTTACGAGTTCGCGGACGGTCGCCTGGATGTTCGATGGAAGGCATCCTCCCTGCCCTACACTATCTTCGACAAAGAGCAGCGCGTCACCCACGCCGCGGTCACCGAGAACAAGCGGCTTGGCGAGGTTCTGTCATGGATCAAGAGCCAGCAAGATGAGGCTCGGCCCGCGCCGAAGATTAAGACGAACAGCGAACAGACTGGCTATCAGAAGCGCGACAGGAAGCCTGGCCGAAGGACGGATTTCATGAACGATCCAGCGGTCATCGTCCGGCGTGAACAGGCACTGGCGGGCCACTCAAAGCTAAAGCCGGGGAGCTTGGCTGGAGCCGCACCCGATCGGGCTGCGCAACCCTGACCAGCTGTCGCCCGATCGGGCGCTCTCGTCGGCGCCAAGAAGCGCGTCACTGTCGCATTTCTAAATTGCTGCGCCCCGCCCCGCCAATTGCCCCGTGGCGACATTTCTACTTTGCTGGCCAAGCGACATTCAAACTTGGTTGCAACATCGGATGTGCAGTCTGAGGCCCGGAAGGCGACCTGCTTTGCGGCCGACCGTGTGACGCGATAACCTCCCTGTCCATATCATCAGGACCATCAAGAATGACCGCATCGTTTCTCGGCCTTCCCGATCGCCTTGCCGATGGCCGCACGCCTCGCGCAGTGATCTTCGGAGCCGGCCATGGCAGCACCTATCCCGGCAAGGACAGCAGCGGTTATGGGTCGGCGGCCGACGCCATCCGAGCAGCCAGCCAGGATGATGCCTCGCTCGTCGAACACTGGGACTTCGATCTCGGCGGCCCGTTGTTCGACGGCAAGCCGGCCTGCTGCGTCGACGTCGGCGACATCTCGACCACCCTGCATGACAATGCCGGCAACCGCGCCGGGATCGAGGCGAAGACGTACGAGGTCCTGGCCATGCCGGCCATACCGATCCTGCTTGGCGGTGACGATTCCGTCGTCATTCCGCTCCTTGCCGGCTTTGCCGACCACGGACCGATCTGGATCCTGCAGATCGATGCCCATATCGACTGGCGCGACGAGGTGCATGGCGAACGCTACGGCTATTCAAGCCCGATGCGGCGAGCGAGCGAGATGCCGCATGTCGCCGGCATGGTGCAGGTCGGCCTGCGCAGCGTCGGCAGCGCGCGCCGCGCCGAAATCGAAGCGGCGCAGCACTATGGCAGCCGTTTCGTGACCGCGCGCGAGGTTCATGCTCAAGGCGTGGACGCGGCGCTCAGGCATATTCCGGAAGGCGCGCGAGTCGTCGTCACTTTCGACTGCGATAGCCTCGATCCCGGCATCATGCCAGGCGTGGCGGCACGCACGCCCGGCGGCCTCACTTACACGCAGGCGATCGACCTGATCGCCGGCCTCGGCAAGCGGGCCAGAGTTGCGGGATTCGACCTTGTCGAACTCTACCCACCCGCCGACATGGACGGCCTGTCGTCCCTCACCGCCGCGCGCCTTCTCGTCAATGTGATCGGCACCATCGTCCGGCAGGTTTGAGACCCGGCTATGTGGCGCCTGTCGCTGAAATGCGCCGATGCACGGCATCCAGGCTTTCGGCGAGTGCATCGAAGACGTTGCGGGCCGTGAGCTCGTTCAGGACCTGCTCATTGATGCCGCCGCGGGTCGCATAGTCCTGCGCCAGATGCGTGAAGTCCGCATCGGGCGCCGTCTCCGGTGCGTGTCCAAGCGCCGTGAAGAGCGCCGCGATATAGTCGCGCCCCTTGGTATCCGGCACACCATGCGCTTTGAGCCAGCGGTGGATCGTATCGAGATATTTGAAGTAAGTGGCATAGGTCGCGGTCGCGACACTCAAGGCGTCGAACTCGCTCGAACTCTCGACCTCGATCACCTTCCCCAGCCCGCCGAGCAATGCGGTCACCTCCGGATCGGGCGGATAGATGATCGTCGCCCCCAGCCGCTGCGCAATCATCGGCATGGGCAGCGCTTTCGTCACACGGCTCGCGGGTGCGGTCAGGCCGACTATTTCCTCGCGCGACAGCGTAGCGATCAGGCTGATGAGGTGGTGGTCGCGCCGAAACTTCAATTCAGGCAACAGCTGAGGGGCAATTTGCGGCCGCACCGCCAGCATGACGGTGTCGCATTCGTCGAGTACCGCCTGATTGTCGGCGGCAACATCCACATTCGGATAACGGGAAGCGAGATCCGCTGCGATCTCTTCGTTGCGCGGCGATAACACAACCGATACCGGATCGCCTTCGAGGGATTTGAGCCCGGTGACAATGGCTGAAGTAAGCGCGCCCGTGCCGATGAAGCCAAGTTTCATTAGGTATCCCATGACGTTGATTTTCCGGCTGGTCGTCCGCTGGTCACCGCGGCCCCTGCTCCAGGCTGATCCGGTAGGTCAGCGAACGCTTCGCCCCCGGTTCGATCAGCATCACGCTAGGCTTGTCAGTAAATTCGCCATCGAAATCGACCGGGCTTGCAATACCGTGCCAGGGCTCGAGGCACAGGAACGGCGCGCCGCCGGGCTTGGACCAGATGCCCAGCTGCTCTGCCCCCTGCCATGACATTTCAATCGCCGGACCATGGTCGGCGGCGTAGCGCACGCTGGCGCTGGCGGGCCGATCCAGGATGACGGCATCGTCATCGAACAGCCGTTGGGACAATGCGAGCGTCCTGCCCTCGATGGGTGTCGGCCGGGGTGCTGGCAGCAACAGGCCGTCCTTCAGGCGACGGATCGGTGCCGGCTCGTCCTTGGCAAAGGTCAGCCGATAGGCCTGCTTGGGCAATTCCGGCAGCAACGGCCAGTTGAATGCCGGATGCGCGCCGACCGAGGCCGGCAACAGTTCGTCACCGGTGTTGGTGACCTCCAAAGCCACTCCAAGCTGCCGGCGATCGAGTGTGTAGGTGACGGCCAAGCGAAAGGCGAACGGATAGTGCGCGCGCGTGTCGGCGTCGTCGGTCAGGACCAGCGTGCAGGAGCGCTCGCCCCTCTCCTCCCAGGTGAACGGCTTGTCGCGGGCGAAGCCGTGCTGCGTCATCGGATAGGTCTGGCCGCGATGGCGCAGTTGGTCGCCCTTCAGCCGGCCGACGATCGGAAACAGCACCGGCGAATGACGCCGCCACTCCGGCCCGGCCTGCCAAAGGAACTCAAATCCCTGCGCCCCCCGTAGCGAAACCAGTTCGGCGCCCTGCCCGACAATTACAGCCGAGATGCCGTCGCCATGGAGCGTCTGGCTGTCCTGTTCCATGTGTCCTCACGGTTTTGAAGGCTGTTGCGAGGCAGACTAGCAAAGGCTTTTGAGGACTCAAGCCGTAGTCGGTCTTGCCGAAACGAATTGTGGCCGGAGGATCTCTCCTCCGGCCACCTCTCCGCATCAAGGACGATATGCTCGCCCTTGCCCACAGCGGACAGTCGTTATTCGCGCTCGCCGGTGAAATTCAGCAACAGCTGGAAGATGTTGATGAAGTTCAGATAGAGCGAGAAGGCGCCGAAGACGGCGAGCTTCTGACGCGATTCCGCATCGAAATTCTCGGCGTACTGTTCCTTGATCGTCTGCGTATCCCAGGCGGTCAGGCCGATGAAGACGGCGATACCGATCACCGAAATGGCGAACTGCAGCGCGGTCGAGCCGAGGAAGATGTTGACGATGCTGGCGATCACCACGCCGATCAGGCCCATGATCAGGAACGACGAGAACTGCGTCAGGTCACGCTTGGTCGTGTAGCCGTAGAGGCTGGTGGCGCCGAACATGGTAGCGGCGATGAAGAAGGTGCGCGCGATGCTGGTTCCGGTGAAGACCAGGAACACCGAGGCGAGCGACAGGCCCATCACCGCGCAGAAGGCCCAGAACATCATCTGGGCGCTCGCCGCCGACATGGTCTGCATCTTGAACGAAAACAGCAGGACGAAGGCGAGCGGCGCCAGCATCACCACATATTTCAGCGGGCTGGAGAAGATCGGCACGTAAAGTGCGGGCGTCGACGACACCATGAAGGCGACTAGGCCGGTGACCACCAGGCCAAGGCCCATATAGTTATAGACGCGCAGCATATGCTGGCGCAGGCCTTCGTCGAAGACGGCTCCGGCCTGGGCGCCGGTGCCGACGCGATATCCCAGATTGGGGGTGTTCATTTGCAGTCTCCTTTGTAAATCAGTCAGTAAAGCGTTTTGGCGAGCGCCTCGGCGGCGCGGTCGAGGTCATGAACCCCGCTCTTCGCGACCACCGCATAGGCGACCTCGCCGATCTGGAAATAGGCCGAGGAAATGTCGCCCGAGGGCGCGACGGTCGGCTTGACCACGTCGAAGGTTCCCGGCCGGATCGCAAACAGCGACACCACGCCCATATCCTTGGTGTCGACAGCCATCTCGACGCTTGGGCCGAAGCGCGACGGATAGATCTGCACGTCGCGCACATTCCAGTCCTTGGGCAGCGTCGGCATGACGATCGCAGTCGCGGCGCGGATCTCGCCGGCATTGTAGTTGGGCGCTTCCGGCTGTGAGGGCATGGTCTCGCGCACCAGGGTCGTCCTGTGTGCCCGCACCGCTTCTTCGACATAGGCGGGCGGCTGCGGCGAAGCGATGACCTTGGTCACCGACATCGGCCCGATGATGCCGTTCGCCAACCAGCCGGCGGCAATGAAGGCGGCAACGGCCGCGGCGCGCTGCAAAACACCGAAGATACGGCCGCGGACAAGAGCCCTCTCCAGCCGCCGCGCCGCGTCAGCGGTCGCCGGCCGCGCCATGCCCTTGGAACCGGCAAGCGCCACGCGCAGTTCATCCCGGGTCCGCAGATCCGACATCACGCGTGCGGCAGCCTCCGGACGTGTCGACAGGAATGCTTCCACCTCGATGCGGCGGGTGACATCCAGCTGGTCGTCGACATAGGCGTCGAGGTCGGTGTCGGTCACGGGGTCGACAAGAGCGGTCATTACTCACCTCCCACGATTCTCAAATGATTCCTGCCGCGTGCCGGGGCGGCGTCCTCCATCTGGCGCAAGGCAGCGCGCGCCCTGCCGATGCGCGACATCAGCGTGCCCAGCGGCACGCCGGTGGCATCGGCCGCTTGGCTGTAGGAAAGCCCTTCGATTGCGACCAGATGCAGCGCCGAACGCTGTTCTTCCGGCAGGTTGAAAAAGGCGTCCCGCACCTGCGCCAGGCGCACAGAATGCTCCTGCGGCGCCGGCGTGCTGGCATCGGCGAGGTATCCGGCCTGTTCGATACGCGCGGCTTCCGAGCGGCGAGAGCGCATGCGGTCGACAAACGCGTTGTGGACGATCGACAGCAGCCAGGCGCGCAGGTTTCCACCCGAGCGGAAGGTGCCGCGCCGCTCATAGGCGCGCACCAGCGCGTCATGCACGAGATCCTCCGCGTCCGCACTGTCGCGCGTCAGCGACTGGGCATAGCGCCGCAGCGACCCGAGCTGTCCTATGATGTCAAAGCGTGGCATCGACCGTTTCATGTCCTGTTGACGGAGCATGTGGGGATTTTAATCCCGAGCAGTGCCATTTTTTCTTTGGCGGGTTCGCCGAAAGGGCGCGTTTGCCAGTACCCTCGCCGGGCCTGGCTCTCAGGGGCGAAGTGGTTTTGCCGGTTTGGGCGTCGTTACACCGCTGGCACGTAAAACCCACCTGCGACCGTCGCTGCGAAAATCGGTGATGCTGAGCGGCTCGACATCGATCTTCCAGCAAGCGGCAAGCGGTGCGCCGAGAACATTCAGGATCGCGGTGCGGATGACGCTGGCATGGGTCAGCGCGATCGTATGGCCACGCACGGCCATCAACCTGTCCATCAAGCCGGCGGCCCGGCGAGCAACGTCGGCCAGCGACTCGCCGCCGTGCGGCGCTGCTTTGGGGTCGGTAAGCCAGGCGGCTATGCCCTCGGGCTGCTCCGCCTGGACCTGCTCAAAGCTCTTGCCGGCCCAGCTTCCATGATCCTGGTCGGCCAGAAGCGGTTCGACCGATGCGTCCAGCGCCAGCGCCTCGGCGGTCTGGCGGGCGCGAAGCGAAGGCGCCGTCAACACGCGGTCGGCACGGCGCAACGTCCCGCGCATCGCCTTCGCTTGCGTCAGCGATCGCGGCTCCAGCGGCTCATCCGACGGGAACGCACCCTTCCGGGTCGCGGCTGTGGCACCGCTACAGATCATCGTCAGCCGTACGAGCATGAGGCCGTCATCCCTTGAACCGCTTTCGAAGCGGCGCATACGCTGCGATTAGAATAGCGGCTATCGTTTCGATCGAAAGGCCACACCCTTGGGCGCCGCCTTCTGTTTCGCACAACTAAAAGCGCTGGTGCATCACGTCCGATTTGCGTATCACTCCGCCGCGCCAACGGAACCATAACGATGTTCGAAGACCTGCAGCCAGCTCCCGCCGACAAGATCCTGGCCCTGATCGGCCTCTATCGTGCCGATCCGCGCCCCAACAAAGTCGACCTCGGCGTCGGCGTCTACAAGGATCGCGACGGCAAGACGCCGGTCATGCGCGCCGTGCGTGAGGCTGAAAAGCGGCTGCTGAACAGCCAGGACACCAAGACCTATCTTGGACTTGCCGGCGATACCGGGTTCAACGCGGTGATGGCCAAGCTCGCCTTCGGCCCGGGCGCCGACATGACGCGCATCCGGGCTGCACAGGCGCCTGGCGGTTCCGGTGCGTTGCGCCTGGTGGCGGAGCTGCTCAAGCGGACGCGTTCGGAGGCCACCATCTGGCTGTCGGACCCGACCTGGCCGAACCATATGCCGGTCATGCGTGCCGCCGGCCTGCAGATCCGCGAATATCCCTATTTCGATGCGGCCTCGGGTGCCGTTCGTTTCGACGACATGCTGACCGCGTTGCGCACGGCTGAGAGCGGCGACGTGGTGCTGCTGCATGGCTGCTGCCACAACCCGACCGGCGCCAACCTCGACGCGGTGCAGTGGCAGGCCGTCACCGATCTGGTCGTCGAGCGCGGCCTGCTGCCTTTCGTCGACATCGCCTATCAGGGCTTTGGCGATGGCCTCGAGGCCGACGCGCTCGGCCTGCGGCTGCTGGCGGCGAAAGTTCCGGAGATGGTGGTGGCGTCGAGCTGCTCGAAGAATTTCGCCGTCTACCGCGATCGTGTCGGCGCGGCGATGGTGCTGGCCAGGGACGGCGCACAGGCCGATGTGGCGATGAGCCAGATGCTGTTGGCGGCGCGCGCCATGTATTCGATGCCGCCCGACCATGGTGCCGCAGCGGTGCGCATCGTGCTGGAAGACGCTACTTTGCGTGCCGACTGGGAAGCCGAGCTGGAAGAGATGCGCCTGCGCATGCTGAGGCTTCGTGTCCAGTTCGCCGAGGCGCTGCGCCGGCAGTCCAACTCCGACCGCTTCGACTTCGTCGCCAGCCATCGCGGCATGTTCTCGCGGCTTGGCCTCACGGAAGCGCAGGTCGAACAGCTGCGTGCCGAACATGGCGTCTACATGGTTGGCGACAGCCGCATCAACGTCGCCGGACTGCCCGAGGACGGCATGGACGATCTCGCCAAGGCGATCGTCTCCGTACTCGACTAAGCGGCTCAGCTGTGGACAAGGCGCCCTCGCCGGCCGACAGTGTTGGCCGCGCGTAGGGCCGCAGGATAGCATCCGCCGCATGACGCCAGCGAAAGACATTTCGCGCCTGATCGAGATCATGGCAGCGCTGCGTGCGCCGAAGACCGGCTGTCCGTGGGACATCGAGCAGGATTTCTCGACCATTGCGCCCTATACGATCGAGGAAGCCTATGAGGTGGCCGACGCCATCGCACGCGGCGATCTCGATGATCTCCGTGACGAGTTGGGCGACCTCCTGCTGCAGGTCGTCTATCACGCGCAGATGGCTGAGGAAGCGGGTGAATTCGCTTTCCCGGATGTGGTCCAGGCCATCACCACAAAGATGATCCGCCGCCACCCACATGTCTTCGGCGACGAAAAAGCCCGCAGCGCCGGCATGGCCAAGGGCATGTGGGAAAAGATCAAGTCGGAGGAGAAGGTGGAGAAGCGGCAAGCCCGGCTCGCGCGCGGTCTCGACCCCGAGGACAACGGCAAGGGGTTTCTGGACAGTGTTCCGGTCGCCCTGCCCGCCTTGACACGGGCGCTCAAACTTCAGGAGAAGGCTGCTCGTGTCGGCTTCGACTGGAGCGAGGCGGCGCCCATCCTCGACAAGATCGAGGAAGAGATCGGCGAATTGCGCGAGGCATTGGCCAAGGGTGAAACAGCCTCCATCAAGGACGAGTTCGGCGACATGCTGTTCGCCGTCGTCAACCTCGGCCGTCACCTCAAGCTCGATTCGGAAGCCGCGTTGAGCGGCACCAACGAAAAATTCCGCTCGCGCTTCCACTATGTCGAGCAGGCCGTGGAGAAGTCCGGCAATACGTTGGAGAAGGCCACCTTGGCCGAGATGGAAGCGCTCTGGCAGGAAGCGAAAACCGCGAAGTAAGCTCGGCAATTCCGGAGGGAAACCGCTATACACTTTTGCTGGAATTGCCTCGGGTTAGCCGTTGTTTTTCCTGCGCAATCGGCTTTCGATCTCTTCGCGGGCGCTTTGCGTCGCCTTGAGCGAGATGGTGGCGCTGCCGTCGTCATTATCGGTGCGCGAGACGATGTCGCCATTGCGGTAAAGCCAGTCGACAAGGCCGAACTGTGCCGGCTCGATCGTCACCGTCAGGTCCTCGAGCTCGCCCGCCATGCGTGTCTCGATGATCGCCTTCAGCGCATCGATGCCCTCGCCGGTCACCGCCGATACGGCGATGGGCGGTCCCTTGCTGCCGTCGGCGGCATCGGCGAGCAGCCGGCTCCTGTTGCCTTCGTCCAGCAGATCGACCTTGTTCCAGACCTCGATCACCCGCTTGGTGTCACTGGCGTCGACACCGAGGTCGGCCAGGATGCGCTCGACATCCTCGGCCTGCGCTGCCGTATCGGGATCGGAAATGTCGCGCAGATGGAGGACAAGATCAGCCTCGACCACCTCTTCCAAAGTGGCGCGGAAAGCCGCGATCAGATGCGTCGGCAGATCCGAGATGAAACCGACCGTGTCCGACAGGATGATCGGCGTGCCATGCGGCAGGCGCACGCGGCGCAGCGTCGGGTCGAGCGTGGCGAACAGCATGTCCTGCGCCAGCACGTCTGCTCCGGTCAGCCGGTTGAACAGCGTCGACTTGCCGGCATTGGTGTAGCCGACGATCGCCACCACCGGGAATGGCACCTTCTTGCGCTTGGCGCGGTGCAGGTCGCGCGTGCGACGAACCGTTTCCAGCTCGTGCTTCAGCTTGATGATCTTTTCCTGCAACTGCCGCCGGTCGGATTCGATCTGGGTTTCGCCGGGGCCGCCGAGGAAGCCGGCGCCGCCGCGCTGACGCTCGAGGTGGGTCCAGCTGCGCACGAGGCGCCCCTTCTGGTAGTTGAGATGGGCAAGCTCGACCTGCAGCGTACCTTCCTTGGTGCGGGCGCGCTCACCGAAGATCTCGAGGATCAGCCCGGTGCGGTCGAGCACCTTGGCGTTCAATTCCTTTTCGAGATTGCGTTGTTGCACCGGCGTCAGCGGATGATCGACGATGACCAGCTCCGCGTGGCCCTCCTTGACGATCTCGGCGAACTCCTCAACCTTGCCGCTACCGAGCAAGGTCGCCGGGCGCGGGTCGTTGACGGTCACCACCGCCGTATGGATCGGATCAAGATTGATGGCGCGGGCAAGGCCGACGGCCTCGTCGCGGCGTGCGTCAGCCGATCGCGTCAGCCGCGGGCGGTTGGTATCGTCGTCGCCGCGCGGCTGGCGAGTAAGTACAGGCACAATGACGACAGCCCGGGTCGGGCCCTTGGCTTCCGTCCCGGGATGATGCGCTGGTTTTCCGCGAACGGTCGCGTCCGCGTCCTTCTCACGTGCCAATCAGGCGCCCTGGCTTTCCTCGCCATCGAACATCTGAACCGGCTGGCTCGGCATGATCGTGGAAATGGCGTGCTTGTAGACGAGCTGGGAGTGACCGTCGCGGCGCAGCAAGACACAGAAATTGTCGAACGAAGTGACCACGCCGGTCAGCTTCACGCCGTTGATGAGGAAGATGGTGAGCGGGTTCTTGCTCTTGCGAACTGAATTCAGGAACAGGTCCTGAAGGTTTTGCGATCGTTCCGCCATTGTTCTTGTCTTTCGCCGATCCCCTTCGGTTTGCAAGCCAATGCGCCAAATTGTCGGGCACATGTCAAGCGCGCAAACACCGTCTTGTCGTCAGTAACGACAAGCAGAACGAGATATATTGATGTTCATTCCACCTGTGCGGTTATCAGGCTGGACTTTTTTCCGCAATGTCAAAAAAGGCCTGCCGCAACGAAAGTGTCACAGAGCCGGGGTGGCCATTGGCGACCGGATCACCGTCAATGGCCACGACAGGCATGGCAATTGTCGTTGCGGAGCTGATGAACGCCTCGCGCGCCGCCTTGGCCTCGGCGACGGAAAAACCGCGCTCTTCGATCTTCAGGCCGAGCTTTGCCGCAACCTCGAACATGGTCGTGCGGGTGATGCCGCGCAGGATGCCATGCTCGGCCGGCCTGGTGACCAGAACGCCATCCCTGGTGACGATCCAGGCATTCGACGAGCCGCCTTCCTTGACGTTGCCGTCGGTGTCGACGAACCACGCCTCCTGGGCGCCGGCCTCCTTGGCCTTCTGCTTGGCCAGCACGTTGGGCAGCAGCCCGACAGTCTTGATGTCGACGCGGTCCCAACGGTTTTCGGGCACGGTGATGACCGCGATGCCGGTCTCGGCTCGCTTTGCTCCAGCCGCCGGATCGGCCTTCCTGGCCGTGACCACCAGGGAGGGCTTGGTGTCCGCCGACGGGAAAACAAAGTCGCGGCTGGCGACACCGCGCGTCACCTGGACATAGACCAGGCCGTTGACGACATGGTTGCGGTTGACCACTTCACGCAGGATGAGCGGCAGCACGTTGCGCGCGACCGGCCAAGCGATCGACAGTTCGGTGAGCGAGCGGTTCAGCCGGGCAAGATGGCGCGGCATGTCGACGATGAAGCCTCGCGCCACCTCGCAGACCTCATAGACACCGTCGGCAAATTGATAGCCGCGGTCCTCGATATGCACGGAAGCGTCCGCGTGGACGACGTAGCGCCCGTTCACATAGGCAATGCGCGGCATAGTGATCCCTCAGAAAAGTCCCGGCTTTCTTATGCGATTCCGCCGCTACCGTAACCGACAATTGCGTAGGCCACGGCCAGGCTGACTTTGTGTCCGTCAGACGCCCAGCGACTTCAGCTTGCGGTGCAAGGCGGAGCGCTCCATGCCGATGAACTCGGCGGTCTTCGAGATGTTGCCGCCAAAGCGATTGATCTGGGCGATCAGATAGTCCTTCTCGAACTGTTCACGCGCCTCGCGCAACGGCAGCGCCATGATGTGCTGGTCGGACTGGTTTGGCGTGCGCGGCATGACATCGCCGATTTCGGACGGCAAAAGGTCCGCGGTGATCGGCGCATCGACATCGTCGCCGCGCGCCAGGATCATCAGCCGCTCGACATTGTTGCGCAGCTGGCGCACGTTCCCCGGCCAGTTGTGCGCCTGCAGCACGGCCAGCGCGTCGTCACCGATACGGCGCGGCTTGATGCCGGCCTGGCGGGCGATCTGTTTCATGAAATTGTCGACGAGATAAGGAATATCCTCGCGCCGCTCGGCCAGCCCCGGCACCATCACCGGAACCACCGCCAGGCGATGATAGAGATCCTCGCGGAAACGTCCGTCGGCGATCATGGCTTCCAGATTCTGCGAGGTCGAGGAGATGATGCGAACATCGACCTTGACCCGCTTGGTGCCCCCTACCCGCTCGAACTGCTGCTCGACCAGCACGCGCAGGATCTTGTTCTGCGTCTCGCGCGGCATATCGGCCACTTCGTCGATGTAGAGGATGCCGCGATGGGCTTCTTCCAGCGCGCCGACCTTGCGCTCGACACCGTTCGATTCGGTGCCGAACAGCTCGATCTCCATGCGCTCAGGCGTGATGTTGGCGGCACTCAGCGTCACGAACGGCGCGCCCTTGCGCGCCGACAGCGTGTGGATGGCGCGCGCCGCCAGTTCCTTGCCGGATCCCGACGGGCCGATGATCATCACGCGGCTATTGGTTGGCGCGACGCGCTCGATGGTCTGGCGCAACTGGCTCATCGCCGACGACATGCCGATCAGGTCGAAGGTCTCGCCGCTGCGCTGTTTGAGGTCGGAAACCTCGCGCCGCAATTTCGAGGTTTCCAGCGCGCGCTCGGCAATCAGGATCAGCCTGTCGGCCTTGAACGGCTTTTCGATGAAATCATAGGCGCCACGACGGATGGCCGAGACCGCCGTTTCGATGTTGCCATGGCCGGAGATCATCACCACCGGCAGCGTGGGATGCATGGTCTTGATCTCGTCGAGCAGCGCCAGGCCGTCCAGGCGCGAGCCCTGCAGCCAGATATCGAGGAAAATCAACCTCGGCGCGCGATCAGCTATAGCAGCGAGCGCGCTGTCGGCATCGAATGCCGTGCGGGTTTCGTGACCTTCGTCGCTCAGGATGCCCGCGACGAGCTCACGGATGTCTTCCTCGTCATCGACGATGAGAATATCAGACGCCATTACCGACCTTTTCAGTTTCTCTTTCGTGTTCCGTCTTGGCTTCGCCGCGCGACGGCGTGGCAGCCGCAGGCGGCAGGATGATGCTGATCATCGCACCGCGCCCGCCATGGAAATCCGCAGGTGCATCATGAAGTTCCAGCCTGCCACCATGGTCCTCCACGATCTTCTTGACGATAGCGAGACCAAGCCCGGTGCCCTTCTCGCGTGTGGTCATATAGGGCTCGAGCAGCCGTTGGCGATTCTCGCGCGGCAGGCCTTTGCCATTGTCGATGACGTCGATTCTGATCGCGCCATTCTGACGGCCGGCTTGAATCCGGATTATGCCGTGCGAACCGTCCTTCTGTTCCAATCCGTCGATCGCTTCGGCGGCATTCTTGATCACATTGCCGAAAGCCTGCGCCATCAGCCGGCTGTCGAACGTGCCCTTGAGCGGCTCGTTGCCGAAAACCCGCTCGAAGGTGATGTCGGCGCGGCTGACTTCGACCAGGAACGATGCCTCGCGCAGCGATTCGCGCAGATCGATGGCTTTCATCTCGGGCTTGGGCATACGCGCGAAGGCGGAGAATTCGTCGACCATGCGGCCGATGTCCTCGACCTGCCGGATGATGGTGTCGGTGCACTGGTCGAAAACCTCGCGATCCTCGGTGATGACCTTGCCGTAGCGGCGTTTGATGCGCTCGGCCGAAAGCTGGATCGGCGTCAGCGGGTTCTTGATCTCGTGGGCGATGCGGCGCGCCACATCGGCCCAGGCCGAAGAACGCTGGGCCTGAACCAGGTCGGTGATGTCGTCGACCGTCACGACGTAGGATTTCTCCTCCGAACCGTCGTCGCCCGCCTCGATGGTGATCTGCACGTTGAAGGTACGCTCGGTGCCGGCGCGGAAGAATGTCACCTGCTCGCGGTAGACAGGCTTGCCCGACTGGCGGCCGATTTCGAAGACGCGGCCGACATGTGGCAGAATGGCGGACAGGTTCTGTCCGAGTGCGGCACTGGCGGAAATCGCCAACATCGATTCGGCCGAACGGTTGACGATGGTGACGATGCCATAGGGATCGACGCCGATGACGCCGGCGGTGACGCCGGCGAGCACGGCTTCGGAAAAGCGCCGCCGCTCGTCGATCAGGTCTTTTGCCGACAGGATCTCGTTGCGTTGCGATTTGAGCTCCAGCAGCATCTTGTTGAAGGTATCGCCAAGCGAGGCGACATCACCGTCGGAAGGCCTGACGGGGACCGCGACGTCGAGATTGCCTGTCGCCACCTCGTCTGCGGCACCGATGAGCTGGCGAATCGGCCGCACGAGACGGTCGGCTACGGCAATGCCGGTCCAGATCGCCGACAGGATGATGATCAGGGTCAGCGACAGATAGGGCAGTGCGAAGGCGACTTGCGAGGTGCGCCTGTTGTCTTCGAGGTTGCGATACTCGTCGGTGTTGGACCTGACGATCTGCCGTGCCTTGATCACCTCGGGATCGACAAGGCGGATGGTGTAGAGGTAGAGGCCCTCGATCTCGCGCAGCTTGACGATGGCGCCCATGATGTTGCGGGTGCGCGGCTCGATCAGCACCGGTTTGCCCTCGGTGGCGCTGCTGACCGAGCCCTCCGGCGGTTCCGGCATGGAGAAATCGGCATCGGTCTGGGCGCTCATGACGAACGAGCCGTCGGGCTTGATCAGCGCCGCATGGGCCAGCGACCGGCCCACCGCCTCCTTGTTCATGAGGTCGAGAAAGCCTGTGCGATCAAGGCCGTAGAGCGTGCGCGACGCATCGAGATCATAGGCCATCGACAGCGTCGTGCCTTGCAGATTGCGGGCGTTTTCCTGGACATAGGCATCGGCTATCGACAGCGAGGAATTGACGATCGTCTTGGTGCGTATCTCGAACCAGCGATCGAGGCCGATATCGAGCGTGATCGAGGCGATGATCGCCACCATGATAGCAGGGATGGCGGCAACCAGCGCGAACATGGCGACGATGCGCACATGCAGCCGCGAGGCCGCTTTGCCATGCCGGCGCGCCATGACGATGCGATGCACCTCGCGCCCGACCAGCGCGCTGAGGAAAAGCACGAAAGCGGCATTGAGCGCGATCAGCGCCCAGGTCGTCCTGGCGTCAGGCGCGATCGGCGTCGCGCCGACCAGGATGGTGAACGAAATGGCCGCCATGACCAGGGCGCCAACGACCGCCACGACGCCGGGCAGCGCCAGCAGGCGGCGCCCGTCGCGGGCGCCGGGTTCGCTGAAAAGCGGTTGGTTGAGTACAGGTGCCTGCGGAGCCATGTCGCCGTCTGGGAGCCAATGATTGCGTCCGATCTATGCAACGCATTGTGGCGATTATGCAACAAGTGTGACAATGGCAGCAATCTTTCGCCGCTCAGCCCCCTGAAAAGACGCTCAGTCTCCCGAAAAGAATCAACGCCGGACCAGCGCTCAGCCTGGCCGCGATGATTTGTAGACATTGACGCCCAGTTCGCGAATCTTCTTGCGCAGCGTGTTGCGGTTCAACCCCAGCAGTTCCGCGGCCTTGATCTGGTTGCCGCGAGTCGCCGTCATCGAGGCCAGGACCAGCGGATATTCAACTTCGGACAGAATGCGCTGGTAGAGCCCGGCGGGCGGCAATTCACCGGCAAACGATGCGAAATAGCGCTGCAGGAAATGCTCGACCGCCTGACCGATGGAAAGGTCGTCGGGAATGAGGTTGCCGCCGCCCGGAACCACGGGACGCTCTCCGGTCTTGAGCTCCGCCTCGATGATCTCGGCGGAAATCTCGTCCTGCGAATAAAGCGCGGCGAGCCGGCGCACCAGATTTTCCAGCTCGCGCACATTGCCTGGCCAGGGATAGCGCTTCATCAATTCGATGCCGCCTGACGAGATGCGCTTGGTCTGCAGCCCTTCCATTTCGCCGAGCTTGAAGAAATGACGCACTAGATCGGGCACGTCCTCGGAGCGCTCGCGCAATGCCGGCAATCTCAACGGCACGACGTTGAGGCGATAGAACAGATCCTCGCGGAACAGTCCCTGGTTGATCAGCGTGCGCAGATCCTTGTTGGTGGCGGCGACGATGCGCACATCGGTCTTGATCGGCGTGCGGCCGCCGACCGTCGTGTATTCGCCCTGCTGCAGGACACGCAGCAGGCGCGTCTGCGCCTCCATCGGCATGTCGCCGATCTCGTCGAGGAACAGCGTGCCGCCCTCGGCCTGCTCGAAGCGGCCGGTGGAGCGGTTCTGGGCGCCGGTGAAGGCGCCCTTCTCATGCCCGAACAGTTCTGATTCGATGAGGTCGCGCGGGATTGCCGCCATGTTGATGGCGACGAACGGCCCGCCACGACGACGGCCATATTCATGCAGCGCACGCGCCACCAGTTCCTTGCCGGTGCCGGATTCGCCCGAGATCATGACCGTCAGGTCGGTCTGCATCATACGCGCCAGCATGCGGTAGATGTCCTGCATGGCTGCCGAGCGGCCGACCAGCGGCATGGCATCGGGCTGTTCTTCCGGCCGCGCATCGATCTTCGGCCGGCGCGGCTCAGACAGCGCCCGGTTGACGATGTTGAGGAGCTCGGTCAGGTCGAACGGCTTTGGCAGATATTCGTAGGCGCCGGTTTCGGATGCGCGGATCGCCGTCATGAACGTGTTCTGTGCGCTCATGACGATGACGGGCAGTTCCGGTCGCGCCTTCTTGATGCGCGGCAGCATGTCGAAGGCGTTCTCGTCCGGCATCACCACGTCGGTGATAACAAGATCGCCCTCGCCCGCTGCCACCCAGCGCCAAAGGGTCGAGGCATTGGAAGTGACGCGCACCTCATGGCCGACGCGAGAGAGAGCCTGATTGAGCACTGTGCGGATCGCCGCATCGTCATCGGCGACGAGAATATTGCCGCGAACCGTCATTTGCGGTCTCCTTCACCGTCTTCTTCAGCGCCGAACGGCGTTTCCTTCCAGGCGGGCATCAGGATGCGGAAGGTGGTTCCGCGCGGGGTCGAGTCGCATTCGATGATGCCGCCGTGTTCGCCGACGATCTTGGCGACGAGTGCCAGCCCCAGCCCGGATCCGTTCGGCTTGGTGGTGATGAAGGGATCGAACAGGATCGGCAGGATATCCTCCGAGACGCCGGAGCCGTTGTCGCGCACGCAGAACTCCAGCGGCAGCGACACGCGATCCTGCGTTCCTGGAACCGAAACGCGAATGCCCGGCCGGAAGGCGGTCGACAGCACGATTTCGCCATGCGGATCACTGCCGATCGCCTCGGCGGCGTTCTTAACCAGGTTGAGGAACACCTGGATCAGCTGGTCGCGATTGGCGAACACCGGAGGCAATGATGGATCATAGTCCTCCAATATCCTGATTTTCTTTGCAAAACCGTTCTTGGCAATCGCCTTCACATGGTCAAGCACGACATGGATGTTGACGGGATAGCGATCGATCGGCCGCTCGTCGGAAAACACCTCCATGCGATCGACCAGCGAGACGATGCGGTCCGTCTCGTCGGTGATGAGCCGCGTCAGCGCGCGGTCCTCGTCGGAGGCGGACAGTTCGAGCAGCTGCGCGGCGCCTCGGATGCCGGAGAGCGGGTTCTTGATTTCGTGGGCAAGCATGGCCGCCAGGCCAGTCACCGAACGCGCCGCACCGCGATGCGTCATCTGGCGGTCGATCTTGTCGGCCATCGACCGCTCCTGGAACATGACGACGACGGAGCCTGGGAATTCCGGCACCGGCGCGACATAGAGATCGACGACCTTCTCGATGCCGAGGCGCGGCGACGACACATCAACGCGATACTCGTTGACCGGAGCCCGGCGCTCGCGCACCTGATCGACCAGTGTCAGCAGCGGGCTGCCGAACGGGATCAGCTTGGACAGCGTGTTGCGGGCGAGCATATTCGCGCTTGAGCGGAAGAAGTCCTCGGCATCGGCATTGGCGTAGGTGATGAACCCATCCGTATCGACCATGATCACCGGCCGGCGGATCGTGTTGAGCACGATATGGGCGGCCTCTGCCATATCGGTACCGTGGGTGACGTTGGCGTTCATGCCGCACTCCGCAGGTTCAAGGATTGCGGATCGCGCGAGAACACATTGCGCAGCAAGGCAATGACGCGGGCCGGTTCGAACGTGGTCAGGATCGCCTTTCGGTCGTCGTCGGCGACGCCAACGGCATGGCGATCGAGATACCAGCCCAGATGCTTGCGCGCCTGGCGCAAGCCGCTCTCGACGCCATATAGCGCCAGCATGTCTTCGTAGTGGGCGACGACATAGTCGGCCAGTGCGGTCGAATTGCACGGCACGTTGGTCGCCGTTTCGCCTGCTGCCGCGGCTGCAATGCCACCAGCGATCCAGGGCGCGCCATAGTGCGCGCGGCCGACCATCACCGCATCGGCACCGGATTGGTCGAGAATGGCGGCTGCCTCGGCCAGGGAGCAGACATCGCCATTGGCAACGACCGGGATGGAAACGGCTTCTTTGACGCGAGCGATGGCGCGCCAGTCGGCCTTGCCCTGATAGAACTGGCAGCGCGTGCGGCCATGCACAGTCACCATTCTGACGCCCGCCTGCTCGGCACGGCGCGCGAGGATGGGTGCATTGAGCGCGCCTTCGTCCCAACCGAGCCGCATCTTGACCGTCACCGGCACCTTGACCGCGCCAACCACGGCCTCAATCAGCGACAGCGCGTGGTCGAGATCCAGCATCAATGCCGAGCCGGCATATCCACCGGTAACCTTCTTCGCCGGGCAGCCCATGTTGATGTCGATAATGTCGGCGCCCTCGCCGGCGGCGATGCGCGCGCCTTCGGCCATATGTGCTGCCTCGCGACCGGCGAGCTGTACCATATGGACGGGCAGGCCGGAATGCCGTATGCGCAGGTCGAAGCCGGCCCTGCCCTTGGCGAGTTCGCCGCTTGCCACCATTTCGGACACGACCAGGCCGGCGCCGTGCGCATGGGCGCGCTTGCGGAAAGGCTCGTCAGTAATGCCCGACATCGGCGCGAGGAACACGCGATTGCGGATTTCCACGCCGCCGACGTCGAGAGGCGCGGCCAATTTGGCTGAGTTAACCATGCACAAAAACCAAGCACGTCCATTCGTTGCACATTCTCTAGCCATATCGGCCGCAATGTGCAACGCGGAATGACGCCACATTAAGGCGCAATTGGGAAAATGCCGGCCTTCGGCTTTTGCCGCGACCAAAGGCGCCGCGCTTCCTTCAAGACGCTTTTGGAATTCATATTTGACGCACGATCTTTTCGGAAAACCAATTACACTTTTGGGGATCGTGCGCTAAGCCAATCGCCATGACTGACGGAAGTGAAAACTCGAGCGCGACGGGTGGGGTTGCGGTGGTGATCGTCGCCGCCGGCCGCGGCGCTCGTGCCGGTCAGGCCAACGGACCCAAGCAGTACCAGAACATCGGTGGGCGCGCCGTCATTGCGCATACGCTGGAGATGTTTCTTGCCCATCCGCGAACCGGCCAGATTGTCGTCGCCATCCACGCCGACGACCACGAACTGTTCCGGCAAGCGGCGGGCGCCCAGGCCCAGCGTGTCACCGCAGTCATTGGCGGACCGACCAGGCAGGAGTCCGTCCGGCTCGGGCTGCTGGCACTGAAGGCCCACGCGCCGGGCCAGGTTCTGATTCACGACGCCGTCCGCCCGTTCGTCGATGCGGAGTTGATCGACCGCACCATCGCCGCCATCGGCGAGAACGAGGGAGCGTTGCCAGCCCTGCCCGTCGCCGACACGCTGAAGCGCGAGTCGGCCGCCGGCGTGGTCGCGGAAACCGTTTCCCGCAGCGGGCTCCACGCGGCGCAAACACCGCAAGGTTTTCCCTACGGGCCGATCCTTGCCGCACACGACAAGGCCCATCAACTGGGCAGACTGGACTTCACCGACGACGCGGCCATCGCCGAATGGGCGCATATTCCGGTCAAGTTGGTTCCCGGCTCGCCGGACAATGTCAAACTCACCTGGGCACGGGACATCGCCATGGCGCACGAGCGGCTTTCCAGCGAACGAACGCACTTCCCCGACATCCGCACCGGCAACGGCTACGACGTCCACGCCTTCGAGCCTGGCGATCATGTCACCCTGTGTGGCGTCGCCATTCCGCATGACAAGAAATTGTCGGGCCATTCCGACGCCGATGTCGGGCTGCACGCTTTGACCGACGCCCTGCTGGCGACCTGTGGCTCCGGCGACATCGGCACGCATTTTCCGCCGTCCGACCCGCAGTGGAAAGGCGCTGCGTCCCGGATCTTCGTCGAACATGCGGCAAAGGTGGTGCGCGGGCGCGGCGGACGCATCGCCAATGCCGACATCACGCTGATCTGCGAGGCGCCGCGTGTCGGCCCGCATCGCCAGGCGATGACCTCGGCCCTGTCGCAAATGCTGGGCATTTCCGCCGACCGCATCTCGATCAAGGCGACCACCAACGAGAAGCTCGGCTTCATCGGCCGCGAGGAAGGCATTGCGGCGATCGCCACGGCCAGCGTGGTGTTCCCCGGCGAGGTGCCGGAATGAGCAACGCCGAGCTCGCAAACTCCCTGCTGCTGGCCTGCCAGCAACGTGGCATCATGCTGGCGACGGCGGAGAGCTGCACCGGCGGCTTGATCATCGCGGCGCTCACCGACATTGCCGGCTCCTCCGCCGTGGTCGACCGCGGTTTCATCACCTATTCCAATGAAGCCAAGATGGAGATGCTCGGCGTTTCCGCCGAAACGCTCGACGCGCATGGAGCTGTGTCGCGCGAAACGGTGCTGGAGATGGCGGCCGGCGCGCTGGCGCATTCACGCGCGAGCCTTTCTCTTGCCGTTACCGGCATTGCCGGTCCAGGCGGAGGTTCGGCCGACAAGCCGGTCGGTCTCGTCTGGTTCGGCCTGGCTCTGGCCGGTCAGCCGGTTGTCGCCGAGCGCCAGCTGTTTGGCCACAAAGGCCGCGAATTCATCCGCCACGAGACGGTGAGACACGCCCTGAAGCTGGGCCTGCAAGCGCTCAGCCAGAATTAGAGCAATTCCAGGAAAAGTGTGAAGCGGTTTTCCCGGGAAAAGCGCATAGCGCTTTCCCTTGGGAATTGCGTCAAAACAAAGAGTTAGAGCAGTTCGCCGTTTCCGTGAAACGGTGAAATGCTCTAGGCCTGCGGTGCGACACCATAGATGACGTCGGCGCGCTTTTCGAAAGCCTCGGCGAACATGCGGAAGGCACGGTCGAACATGGTGCCCATCAGCGCGCCCAGGATGCGGCTCTTGAATTCATAGTCAATGAAGAAGCGGACGGCGCAGCCGGCGCCGTCCGGCTCGAAACGCCAGACATTGCTCAGATATTTGAACGGGCCATCGATATACTTCACGTCGATGGCGTTCTCGTCGGGCTTGAGCAGCACCTGCGTGGTGAAGGTCTCGCGGATGGCCTTGTAGCCGATGCTCATGTCAGCCAGCAGAATGGTGCGTCCGTCACGCTCCTTGCGCGAGCGTACCGTCAGCGCTTCGCAAAGCGGCAGGAATTGCGGATAGGCCTCGACATCGGCAACCAGCGCGAACATCTGCTGCGGCGTATGGGCAACGCGGCGGGTGGCTTCGAATTTCGGCATAAAATCGGCTAGAGAGATTTCTGGAGCTGCGCTTCCCGCGCCGCGCGCAGCCGCGCGAAATCGTCGCCGGCATGGTGCGATGAGCGTGTAAGCGGGCTCGACGCCACCAGCAGGAAACCCTTGGTCCGGCCGATCGTCTCGAAGGACTTGAACTCTTCGGGTGTGACGAAGCGGATCACCGGATGGTGCTTCTTTGACGGCTGCAGATATTGGCCGATGGTCATGAAGTCGACATTGGCCGAACGCAGATCGTCCATCAGCTGCAGGATTTCGTTCCGCTCCTCGCCAAGCCCCACCATGATGCCGGACTTGGTGAAGATCGACGGGTCGAGTTCCTTGACCCGCTGCAACAGCCGGATCGAGTGGAAATAGCGCGCGCCCGGCCGAACCGTCAGATAGTTCGACGGCACCGTTTCGAGATTGTGGTTGAAGACGTCTGGCTTTGCCGCCACGACGATCTCGAGCGCGCCATCCTTGCGCAGGAAATCGGGCGTCAGGATTTCGATTGTCGTCAAAGGCGTTGCCGCGCGGATCGCCCGGATGACTTCGGCGAAGTGCTGTGCGCCGCCATCGGCGAGATCGTCGCGGTCGACCGAAGTGATGACGACGTGGCTGAGGCCCATCTGCTTGACGGCATGCGCGACGCGTGCGGGTTCATCGGCATCGAGCGCGGTCGGAATGCCGGTGGCGACATTGCAGAAGGCGCAGGCGCGCGTGCAGATCTCGCCCATGATCATGAAGGTGGCGTGCTTCTTTTCCCAGCACTCGCCGATATTGGGGCAGCCGGCCTCTTCACAGACCGTCACCAGCTTGTGCGATTTCACGATTTCGCGTGTCTCGGCATAGCCCTTCGAGACCGGCGCCTTGACGCGGATCCAGTCCGGCTTGCGCAGCACTTCCTGGTCAGGCTTATGCGCCTTCTCCGGGTGCCGCAGCCGCGGCGCGTTGGCGATCGTGTCGAGGACAGTGACCATCTGAACCCTGGCTTTTCTTGCGACCGCCCGTCGGCGATCGTCACTTTCACGTCATCTAGGACTTTTCGGCCCAAAGAAAAAGGCTGCAGCGGCGCATGCCGCTACAACCGTTTTCGCATAGCCGGGAACGATATCGATTAGCGGCGCACCAGGCGACCAACCCAGATCAGCAGGCAGGCACCGATGAAGCCGGTGATCAGATAGGCAATCCAGCCGACGCCGAATGGGCCGAAATTGAGCGCCTGCAGGATGGCATTCAACACCACGGCGCCGACGATACCCATGATAATGTTCATGAATATGCCGGTGTTGCTCTTCATGAACATTTCGGCGAACCAGCCTGCCAGGCCGCCGATGATGATGGCTGCGATCCAGCCCACGCCGTTCAAGTGCATATGTCTTCTCCTTGCGCACGTAAAAATGCATCCGGAAACGAACACCGCTGCCGTTGAGTTCCCAGGGCTTTCGCGGCTGAGTCTCTTGCGGCGAATCTATCATGCGTTCAACGCGCGGCCATAGGCGTCGAGCACGCTTTCCTTCATCATCTCCGACAGCGTCGGGTGCGGGAAGATGGTGTGCATCAGCTCTTCTTCCGTCGTCTCCAGGTTCATCGCCACCACAAAACCCTGGATCAACTCGGTCACCTCGGCGCCGACCATGTGCGCACCGAGCAGTTGACCGGTCTTCTTGTCGAAGATGGTTTTGATGAAGCCCTGGTCCTCGCCAAGCGCGATCGCCTTGCCGTTGGCGGCAAACTGGAAGCGGCCGACGCGGATATCCTTGCCCTCGGCCTTGGCCTTGGCTTCCGTCAGGCCGACAGAGGCGACCTGCGGGTTGCAATAGGTGCAGCCGGGGATCTTGAGCTTGTCGATGGCGTGCACGCCGGGAAAGCTGGCGATCTTTTCGATGCACACGACGCCCTCATGCTCGGCCTTGTGGGCCAGCATCGGCGGGCCGGCGACATCGCCGATGGCGTAGATGCCGGGTATGTTTGTCTTGCCGTAGCCGTCGACGACGACGCAGCCGCGGTCGGTCTTAACGCCAAGTGCTTCAAGCCCGAGGCCCTCGATATTACCCTGCACGCCGACAGCCGAGATCATGCGGTCGGCGGTGATCTTCTCGACCTTGCCGTCCTTCATCTCGACATGCGCGGTGACCGAGTTGCCACCCTTCTCGACCTTGGTCACCTTGGCTTCGAGAATGATCTTCATGCCTTGCTTCTCGAACTGTTTTTGCGCAAATCTCGAGACTTCGGCATCTTCCACCGGCATCACCGCCGGCAGCAATTCAACCACCGTCACGTCAGCGCCCATGGTGCGGTAGAAGGAGGCGAATTCGATACCGATGGCACCGGAACCCATCACCAGCAGCGACTTCGGCATTTCCGGCGGAACCATCGCCTCGAAATAGGTCCAGATCAGCTTGCCGTCCGGTTCGATGCCAGGCAGCGCGCGCGGCCGGGCACCGGTCGCCAGGATGATGTGTTTGGCGGTGTAGGTGCCCTCGCCCTTGACGCCGCTTGGCACCGGCGGCTGCGGCTCCATCGGCTTCTTGGCCGTCTTGGAGACGACGATTTCACCGGGCTTCGACAGCTTGGCTTCGCCCCAGATGACATCGACCTTGTTCTTCTTCATCAGGAAGGCGACGCCGCCATTCAACCGCAGCGACACTTTGCGCGAGCGGTCGACCACGGCCGCCGTGTCGACGCTGACCTTGCCGTCGAGCTTCAAGCCATAGTCCTTCAAATGATCCGAATAGTGCATGATCTCGGCCGAGCGCAGCAGCGCCTTGGTCGGTATGCAGCCCCAGTTGAGGCAGATGCCGCCGAGATGCTCGCGCTCGACGATCGCGGTCTTGAAGCCGAGCTGGGCGGAACGCACCGCCGTGACATAGCCGCCGGGGCCGGAGCCGATGATGATGACGTCGTAGTTCTCAGCCACGGATCTTCTCCTTATTCACAGTTCCAGCATGCCGCGCACGACAGGCGCTAACGCCTTGCCGATGTTGCGCGTGTTTTCGGCATCGAGATGGACGCCATCGAGCGGTGTACATTTGGCGACGCTCGCGGCATCAAAAAAGCCGCAGCCCATCTCGTTGGCGGCGGCTTGATAGAAGCCGGCGAGTTTGGGCGACTCGATTGCGCCGGTTCCCAACATTTCGGCGTAGTCCGCCTTGCGGGTTTCCACGATATGCGGCGGCGCAACCAGAATAATCCCGGGGGCGACAATGCCGAACGGATAGGCGTGCCCCCGCACGATTTCAACGAGGCGCCGCATGCCATAGGACGCTATGACCGCGCTGCCGTGTATAGACGGCTTCATGTCGTTCGAGCCAAGCATGATGACGATCAGATCGATCGGCGAGTGCGTGCTCAGGGTCGTCGGCAATATCCGCGCGCCGTTGCGGTCCGCGGCCGACAGGAAGTCGTCGTAGGCCGTGGTACGACCGCCCAGTCCCTCGGCAATGACGTGGAAGCTTGGTCCGAGCACGGTCGCCAGTGTGGTTGGCCACCGGTCTTCGTATTTATGTCGACCCAAGGTCTCCGGGTCGTGTCCCCAGGTCAGCGAATCGCCGTAGCAAAGCACCGTCTTCATACGCTCAACCTGCCTTTGTGTTGGCTACGCCGCGCTTCACCCGCCAGCGCACGAAAAACCACTGCACGATGATCGTTACCAGCCCAGGCAAGCCAAGGCCTGCAATGAATGGCATGTCTTTCCTGACGACTGCCGCACTGCTGTCGCTATAGAGCGTCAACGCGACCAGCAGGACAATCAGCACCGCAAACACGATCAGCGTCCATTTGCCAGTTTTGGCCACTGCGGTGACGGGATCATTCATCAACTGAGCGATGAAGAAGACAAAGGTGACGACGAACGTCACCAGCATCGAGACTGCAAAGGCGACGATGTATGCTCCCTGATCGTCGGTGGCGACAGCCAGCCACTGCGCGACGAGACCGCCGGCAAAGCCGGAAAGGATGAAAGCGAAAAGGCTGGTGAAGAATGTCCGCACAGCCTTTTCCTTTCCTAGACCAGCATGCCCATCGGATTCTCGATCAGCCGCTTGAAGGCGACCAGCAGTTCGGCACCGAGTGCTCCGTCAACGGCGCGATGGTCGGTCGACAGCGTCACCGACATCACCGTGGCGATCTTGATCTCACCGTTCTTGACCACCGCCCGCTCCTCGCCCGCACCGACCGCCAGGATCGTCGCATGCGGCGGGTTGATCACCGCGGCAAAATCCTTGATGCCGAACATGCCGAGGTTCGACACCGCCGTGGTGCCGCCCTGATACTCTTCGGGCTTCAGCTTGCGGCTGCGGGCGCGGCTCGCCAGATCCTTCATCTCGTTGGAGATGGTAGACAGCGTCTTTTCGTCCGCATGCCGAATGATCGGCGTGATCAGGCCGCCGGGGATCGACACGGCAACACCGACATCGGCATGCTTGTGCTTGACCATGGCGCTTTCGGTCCACGAGGCATTGGCATCCGGCACCGCCTTCAGCGCCATGGCCATCGCCTTGATGACCATGTCGTTGACCGACAGCTTGTAGGCGGGCGCCTCACCCTTGTCGGTCTTCTTCACGGGGGCTGCGGCGTTGATCTGCGTGCGCAGTGCCAGAAGTGCGTCGAGTTCGCAGTCGAGCGTCAGGTAGAAATGCGGAATGGTGGTCTTGGCCTCGACCAGGCGCCGCGCAATCGTCTTGCGCATATTATCGTGCGGAACGAGGTCGTAGGAGCCTTGCTCGAACAGTTTCAGCACCTGGTCGTCCGACATCGCCTTGACGGCGGGAGCGGCGGCGGCAGGCGCGCCGGCCGGAGCCTTGGCAGCGGGCGCTGCCTTGGCGCCACCACCGGCAATCGCGGCATCGACATCCGCCTTCACCACACGGCCGTGCGGGCCGGTACCGGTCACGGCCGAGACATCGACGCCGGCGTCCTTGGCGATACGGCGTGCCAGCGGCGAGGCGAAGGTTCGCTCGCCAGCCGCATGGCCATTGGCGGCCGGTGCCGCTTCGGCTTTGGGTGCGGCCGCAGCAACAGGCTCGGCCTTCGGCGCTTCAGCCTTTGGTGCTTCAGCCTTGGGAGCCTCGGCTTTCGCCGGCGCAGCACCGCCACCGCTTTTCGCGGCGGCGCCTGCGTCCTCGCCCTCGGCGGCAAGCACGGCGATCAGCGCATTGACCTTGACGCCTTCCGTGCCGGCGGGGACGACGAGCTTTGCAACCGTGCCTTCATCGACGGCTTCGACTTCCATCGTCGCCTTGTCGGTCTCGATCTCGGCGATGACATCGCCCGGCGAAACCTTGTCGCCCTCTTTCACGAGCCATTTGGAAAGATTGCCCTCTTCCATCGTGGGCGAGAGCGCCGGCATGGTGATGTTGATTGGCATTTTGTCCTCCCGCCCGGTTCAGCGATACGCGACGGCTTTGACCGCCTCGATGACTTCGCCGACATTCGGCAATGCCAGCTTTTCGAGGTTTGCCGCATAAGGCATCGGCACGTCCTTGCCGGCAATGGTGATAACCGGCGCGTCGAGGAAATCGAAAGCGCGCTGCGAGACCTGGTTAGCGATATGGTCGCCGACCGAGCTCTGTGGATAGCCTTCTTCGACCACGACCAGCCGGTTGGTCTTCTTGACCGAGGCGATGATGGTGTCGAGATCGAGCGGGCGGATGGTCCTGAGGTCGATGATCTCTGCGTCGATGCCCATGCCGCGCAGTTCCGCCTCGGCCTTGACCGCATAGGTCATGCCGATGCCGAAGGAGACGATGGTGACGTCCTTGCCCACCTTGTGGATGCGCGCCTTGCCGATCGGCAGCACGAAATCATCCAGCTTCGGCACGTCGAAGGACTGGCCGTAGAGGATCTCGTTCTCGAGGAAGATGACCGGGTTCGGATCGCGGATCGCAGCCTTCAGCAGGCCCTTCGCGTCGGCTGCCGTGTACGGCATCACCACCTTCAGGCCGGGAATGTGGCTGTACCAGGCGGCATAGCACTGCGAGTGCTGAGCGGCGACGCGGGCGGCGGCACCGTTCGGTCCGCGGAAGACGATCGGTGCGCCCATCTGGCCGCCCGACATATAGAGCGTCTTGGCGGCCGAATTGATGATCTGGTCGATCGCCTGCATGGCGAAGTTGAAGGTCATGAATTCGACGATCGGCTTCAGGCCAGCCATCGCCGCACCGACGCCGACGCCGGCAAAGCCATGCTCGGTGATCGGCGTGTCGACGACGCGGCGCGGTCCGAATTCCTGCAACAGGCCTTGGGTGATCTTGTAGGCGCCCTGGTATTCGGCGACCTCCTCGCCCATGACGAAGACGTCGCCGTCGCGGCGCATTTCCTCGGCCATGGCATCGCGCAGCGCTTCGCGCACCGTGGTCGAGACCATTTCGGTGCCGGCCGGAATGTCGGGATCGGCGGCAATTTCGGTCTTCGGCGCCGCCGCGACAGGTGCCGCGGCTTCACTCTTGGCCGCCGCTGGCGTCGGCACCGCTGCTTCGGCCTTGGCCGGCTCTTCGCCAATGCCTTCGCCGGCCTTGTCGGTGTCTTCGCCCTCAACCGCCAGCACTGCGATCACCGCGTTGACCTTGACACCTTCGGTGCCGGCAGGAACCACGATCTTGGCAAGCGTGCCTTCATCGACGGCTTCGACTTCCATCGTCGCCTTGTCGGTTTCGATCTCGGCGAGGACGTCGCCGGCAACAACCTTGTCGCCCTCTTTCTTCAACCACTTGGAAAGATTGCCCTCTTCCATGGTCGGCGAGAGAGCAGGCATGAGAATTTCGATCGGCATGTCCTGGCCCTCCCTTACAGTACGATATCGGTCCAGAGCTCGGACGGATCCGGCTCTGCATCGTTCTGGGCAAATTCGGCGGCGTCGGCGACGATGTCGCGAACCTCCTTGTCGATGGTCTTCAGCTCGTCCTCGGTCGCCCACTTCTTCTGCGTCAACCGCGCCTTGACCTGTTCGATCGGGTCATGGTCGGAGCGCATCTTCTGGACTTCTTCCTTGGAGCGGTATTTTGCCGGGTCGGACATCGAGTGACCGCGATAGCGGTAGGTCTGCATTTCGAGAATGATCGGCCCGTTGCCGCCACGGCACCATTCGGTCGCCTGATCGCCAGCGGATTTGACCGCGCGCACATCCATGCCGTCGACCTGGATGCCCGGAATCTTGAACGAGGCGCCGCGATGGGAAAAATTGGTTTCCGCCGACGAGCGCGAGACCGAGGTGCCCATGGCGTAGCGGTTGTTCTCGATGATGTAGATCACCGGCAGCTTCCACAGCGAGGCCATGTTGAAGCTTTCATAGACCTGGCCCTGGTTGGCGGCGCCATCGCCGAAATAGGTCAGCGAGACGTTGTTGTTGTCGCGGTAGCGGTTGGCGAAGGCCAAGCCCGTGCCGAGCGACACCTGCGCGCCGACAATGCCGTGACCGCCATAAAAATGCTTCTCCTTGGAGAACATGTGCATGGAGCCGCCCTTGCCCCGTGACAGGCCGCCACGACGTCCGGTCAGCTCGGCCATGACACCGCGCGGCGAAAGCTCCATCGCCAGCATGTGGCCGTGGTCGCGATAGGCTGTTATCATCTGGTCGCCGTCGATCAGCGCCATCTTCATGCCGGTGACGACTGCTTCCTGGCCGATATAAAGATGGCAGAAGCCGCCGATGAAGCCCATGCCGTAGAGCTGGCCGGCCTTTTCCTCGAAGCGGCGGATGAGCAGCATGTGCCGGTAGGCGGCGAGCTCTTCGTCCTTGGTGAATTCAGCAGGCTTGGGCGCGGAAAGCCCTGATTTGCCGTCGGATTTCGATTTGGCAGGCGCTTTTCTGGCTGCGGTGGCCATGCATCACTCCCTGTTGGCGTCTCTTTGCGGACATTAGGGCAGGATGAAATCTGCCCTGGGAAGATCAGCTCTCCCCACCGATTTATGCAAAGCTAACACGCGTCAGAGCGTTGCGCCATGACGAATTTGCATAGCTGGCATGCGCCTAAGCGATTAAAATCATTGAAAATATTGGTGATTAACTGAAAGTCAGTTATTTCGCTGAGGCCGGCAGCATGATGGTGATTTCATCAGCCTGGGACAGATTGAGCGCCCGGCGCGCCTGCTCGTCGAGCATGTCCCTCTCCAGCGTACCGTCATGCATGAGCCGAACGCGCCGTTCGAGCTCCATACGCCGCGCCTTGACGGCATCGAGCTGAGCCTGCAGCGCAACCGTTTGAGCTTCCAGCTGATATTTGGAATTGATGCCGAACTCGCCGTGATAGGCATGGAAGCCGAAATAGGCCAGGAATAGGACGCAAAGCGAGGGAATGATCAGCCGGCCGGTATTTCTCTGCTTGTGCTGACGCGTCCACATAACCGATTCCCCATGGCCGCTAACTCGGGCGACCCGGACCCTTTTTCACCTGATTGTGCTTAACGGACGGTTACGGAGACCGGCCAGGCGACCAGCGAAATGAAAAAGGGCGGGAATGCTCCCGCCCTTCGCGCACTGTCCGAGTTTGGTATTGCAGATCAGCCCTTGATCACCGACTTGCCGGCGTAACGCGCCTGCTTGCCGAGCTCTTCCTCGATGCGGATCAGCTGATTGTACTTGGCCATGCGGTCGGAGCGCGACAGCGAGCCGGTCTTGATCTGCCCGCAATTGGTAGCCACGGCGAGATCGGCGATGGTCGAATCCTCGGTTTCGCCGGACCGGTGCGACATGACGGCGGTGTAGCCGGCCTTGTGCGCGGTCTCGACGGCATCGAGCGTTTCGGTCAGCGAGCCGATCTGGTTGACCTTGACCAGGATCGAATTGGCGACGCCCATGCGGATACCGTCGCGCAGGCGCGCCGTGTTGGTGACGAACAGGTCGTCGCCGACCAGCTGCGTCTTCTTGCCGATCAGATCGGTCAGGTACTTCCAGCCTTCCCAGTCGTCCTCGGCAAGGCCGTCCTCGATCGAGATGATCGGATAGTCGGCCGCGAGCTTGGCGAGGTATTTGGCCTGGGCCTTGGGATCGCGCGTCTTCTTCTCGCCCTCATAGACGTAGTTGCCGTCCTTGAAGAACTCGGTCGCAGCGCAATCGAGGCCGAGTGCGATCTCCTCGCCCGGCTTGAAGCCGGCCTTCTCGATCGATTCCATGATGAAATCGAGCGCCACCGGTGCGCTCTTCAGGTTCGGGGCAAAGCCGCCCTCATCGCCGACATTGGTGTTGTGGCCGGCGTCCTTCAGCTTCTTGCGCAGCGTGTGGAAGATTTCCGAACCCCAGCGGACGGCCTCGCGCAAAGTCGGCGCGCCGACCGGCAGGATCATGAACTCCTGGAAATCGATCGGGTTGTCGGCATGGGCGCCGCCATTGATGATGTTCATCATTGGCACCGGCAGGATGTGCGCCTTGGTGCCGCCGACATAGCGATAGAGCGGCAGGCCAGAGGCATCCGCCGCGGCCTTGGCCACCGCCAGCGAAACGCCGAGAATGGCGTTGGCACCGAGCCGGCTCTTGTTGGGTGTGCCGTCGAGCTCGATCATGGTCTGGTCGATATGGATCTGGTTTTCGGCTTCCATGCCGCCGATCGCCTCGAACAGCTCGCCATTGACCGCCTCTACGGCCTTCAGCACGCCCTTGCCGAGATAGCGGGCACCGCCATCGCGAAGCTCGACGGCTTCGTGGGCGCCGGTCGAGGCGCCCGACGGCACCGCGGCGCGGCCCATCGAGCCGTCTTCGAGCACAACATCGACCTCGACGGTCGGGTTTCCACGGCTGTCCAGGATTTCACGTCCGACAATGTCGATGATGGCGGTCATTGCGATGTCCCCGATTGATCTGACGAAAGGTCGCGCCCGTCTTAGCCAAAGCGGCGCAAAAGGCAATCCGGCCATGGCCGAATAGTGCCGCCAGCCCGATTCACGAAGCGCAAATTTCTGTCATCATAAGTCATGTCATCAGACGCGCATTTCGAGCTATGGTTTCGATGCGCGGGGCGAAACAGGAGGAGTTTCGCCATGTCCGAGTTGAGCGGTATCTTGAGTTTGTTCCTGATTGCGGCGGCGTTCCTGACGTCGTGCGACACCCAACAATCGCCACCGAAGGCCTTCGCGCCTTTGCCGGCGTTGAGCACCAGCGAATAGCGTTGTCTTGAATAAAAAAGGGCCTCGTCGAAACGAGGCCCTTTTTGATTGAGGTTGCGTCAATGCCAGTAGGGCGTGACCTTGTAGTACTCATACGAGGCATCGCGCGCGGTCTCGCCATCCGCACCGGCCAGTTCGTTGATCGAATAGGCGGGCGCTGCCTTCAGCTGATCCTTCGAGAATGGCACGACATAACCGCCCTTGTGCTCGTCATAGTCGAGACTTGCCCAGGGAACGGCATGGTATTTCTCTCCTATGCCGAGAAAGCCACCAAAGCCGATCACCGCGAACATGATGCCGTTCGACGTCTTGTCGAGCATGATGTCCTCGATGCTGCCGATGCTCTTGCCTTCGGTGTTGTAGACCGACGTGCCGATGACGCGCGAAGCGGCAATGGCTTCGGTGTGACCTGTCTGAGTTGTCATGATCTGCTCCTCGTTGTCGTTGAACTCTGCTTTGACAATGAGGGGCGCGGGCGAAAGTTCCCGACTTTTTCGGCGGCGGCCAATCACTCCGCGAGGATGAAAGTGACCTTCATGTTGACGCGGTAGGCCGCGATCTTGCCGTCCTCGACGACGATCTTCTGATCCTGGATCCAGGCGCCTTCGACGTTCTTCAGGGTTTTCGAAGCGCGGGCGATTCCCTTTTCGATGGCGTCCTGAAAGCTCTTCTTCGACGACGAGGTGATTTCGGTGACGCGGGCGACGGACATGGCTTCCTCCTGCCAAAACGCTCATTTGCCGGCCAAGCGTACAACCGGCTTATGGCTTCCACAAGCGCGGCGCCGTCGGGGCCATTGTCATGCCGCCGTCCAGCGTGGCATTGAGGAAGCGTCCGATCGTTTTGTGAGGCGGCAATGGCCCGAAGGCGCAGTCAGCAGCCAGCAGCGGCGCAGCCGCCGTCACCTGTGGTTGATGCCAATGCCGCAAATGCGTCCAGCGGCTACTACTTTGCCGGCGCCATGGTGCTGATCGCCGCCCTGATCCCCTGGTATTTCGAACTGCCGCTCAACTTCAACGTTAACGACCGCGAATTCAATCCACTGGTCTTCGTCCCGGTCGTGTTTGCCGTCATCGGGCTCTACGCATTGCTAAAGGCGATCCGTGACACATTGCGCGTGCGCAAATTCGGCGCAACGACGCTAGAGGCGGGGCTGGCAAAATCTGGCGGACGCTTCGAAGGCCGGCTCCGGGCGAGCCGCGATCTGTCTCCTTCCGGTGACTACGTCGTCAAATTGCGATGTATCAGAACCTACCGAGTCGGCGGACCTGCCGTGAATACGATCGCCGGGGACAAATCAACCTACAAGGAAGAGCTCAGATACGAGGAAAAGCTCGTCGTGCCGCGTGGTTCCGTGCAGTCGAGCGTGGGCATTCCCTTCGCCTTTGCAATCCCGGCCGATGCCCTGCCCTCGAACGGCCCGCCGGTTTACGAGCGCCAGCATGGCAATGTGCGCTGGATCCTGACCGTCACGGCGCCGATGCCAGGCGTGGACTATTACGCGGTGTTCGCGATCGACATGAGGCGGTCAGCCCAGAACAACTGACATGCAGGCGCTTGAAGCACGTCCCTCAGGGCGCTTTAGCGGCCTTTGGCGATGCGATCGAATGCCATCAGCCTTTCGAGAAGCGCCGGCATATCCTTCAGCGGTAGCATGTTCGGGCCATCTGAAGATGTCGAATTGTCCGGATCCTGATGGGTCTCGATGAACACGCCGGCAACGCCGACGGCGACGGCCGCACGCGCCAGCGTCTCGACAAAGCGGCGCTCGCCACCCGAGGAACCGCCCTGCCCGCCCGGCTGCTGCACCGAATGCGTGGCGTCGAAGATCACCGGTGCGCCGATTTCCGCCATGATCGGCAGCGCGCGCATGTCAGACACCAGCGTGTTGTAGCCGAAGGACGCGCCGCGCTCGGTGGTCAAGACATTGGCGTTGCCGGAACCGGTGATCTTGGCAACCACGTTCTTCATGTCCCAGGGGGCAAGGAACTGCCCCTTCTTCACGTTGATCACCTTGCCCGTTTTCGCAGCGGCAACCAGCATATCGGTCTGGCGCGACAGGAAGGCCGGAATCTGCAGCACATCGACATGCGGCGCGACGATCGCGCATTGTTCCTCGGTGTGGACGTCGGTCAGCACGGGAAGCGAAAATTCCTTGCGCAGTTCGTCGAAGACCGGAAGTGCGGCGTCCATGCCGGCGCCGCGTGTTGCCGACAGCGAGGTGCGGTTGGCCTTGTCGTAGCTCGTCTTGTAGACGAGGCCGATGCCGAGCTTGCCGGTCAGTTCCTTCAGCGCGCCGGCCATGTCGAAGGCATGCTGGCGCGATTCGAACTGGCACGGGCCGGCGATCAGCGCCAAAGCCGCGTTGTTGTCGAAAACGACATTGCCGACCGTTACCGACGAATTGGGCGCCATCGAATTGGACGCTTGGGACTTGCTCATGGGATCTCCCGGAAGATGAAAGCCGCGCCCTGTCCGGACGCCGGCTGCACGACAATGTCATTGCCCGCTATATCGTGCTGGATGGAATTGGCTGCAAGCAGCCGTGACGTGACATCAATGTTTCGGACGGCAAAGACGATCGCCGCGAAGCGAAGTTTCGTCGCTGACCCGGCCGGAATGCCAAAGCGGGCGGTGAAGGACTTGGGGTCCAGCACGCTCAAAGTAGCGTTCGGCAGGAGAAACGCCCCGCCATCGGCGGCAGGATCGTTCACCGCCACCGAGATCAGCCTGATCTGTTCGGCAGGCTGGTCGCTGACCGCCACCACCTCCACAATGCCCGTGGCGCCATTGGCGTGGGCCTGCAGAGCCGTACGGTCCACTTTCGGTGCGTTGATCCGCTGGCAGGCAAACAGGAACGCGTCGGTTGCTCCGCTGGTCGCAGCAAAGGCGAGCTTGAATGACGCCAGATCGCTCTTGCCCGATGTATCCATGAAAGCGCGTGAAAAGCTCAGCGTGTCTCCCGCCGACAGCCCGGCCCCGACATAGCGCGCATGATCGGCGTCGGCATTGTCCGTGCCGAGAACGACCGCGGAAAATCCTTCCTCGCCGCGGCTGTCGCGATAGAGGCGGTCGCGCGCGACGAAGACATTGCCCTCGGCAGCCGCCTTGATCGCTGCCTGTTCATTGCCGATCGCCAGTGGCTCCAGATAGGTGCCATCGGCGAGGAAAACGCAGCAGTTTTCCGTTCCAAAGGGATGGATCCCGGTCGGTGCGACGACGAAGCCCAGCGAAGCGAGCCGGGCTCGTGCCACATCGAGGCTCTGCGTCGGCAGCACCAGATGATCGAGCGGATGAATGCCGGCTGTTCGGGTCATTTGAGGCGCGATGTGCATCATTCCGCAACACGGTTCAAGACGTGATTGCGATCCTCACCGCCAGCGGTAGCGCAACTGCCACCAGAAATGGTCGCCCCTTTTCTCTTCTGCCGCCGCAGGATTTGACGTAACGATATCCCCCGCATGGGGGATGCTGCGAATTCCGTCTTGGACAATTGTCACGACGTCGCGATTCGACGTCGAATGGCGCCCATTGCCCTGCGTGCATGGCTGGAACGACGGATGACGGGCAACAGCATGCTCAGGATCTTGCGGATTACGCCGCATTTCTACCGACCCGGCAAATGGCCGGTTGCGTTCGATCCGGTTGGTGGATTGCAGAACCAGACATGGACTATCGCGCAAGCCATGGACAAGGCCGGCACGACCCAGACGGTTCTGACCAGCTACATTCCAGGCAGCCCAAGGCACGTGCAACTATCTCTGACGATGCGGGTCAAATGCACGGGTTTCTGGCTGCCGGCGTTTCTGGCCGGCCCAATGCTTTGCTTCAGCTGGTTTCTGGGCGCGATACCGGAGTTGCTTCGCGCCCGAGGCCGCTACGATGTCGTCCACATCCATTTCAACCATTCGATCTGGTGCAGGATCATCGCCATCATTGTCGGCAGGCTGAAGATACCGCTTGTCGTCTCGATGAACACGCCTTTGTGGTCCGGGTTTCGGGATGCGCTCCGGCTCGAGGGCAAATCATATGACGTCACTCGCTGGATCGAGCGGATGGCCTTGAAGTCGGCAAGCCGAGTCGTCGCTCTGACCGAGACGTATGGCCGGAGAGCGGCGGGCGAGTTGGGAGTTCATGCCTCGCGCGTCGACGTGATTCCCGACACCGTCGACCTTGAAGCTTTCCAGCGCCCGATCGCTCCAGAGACGCTTCAGATCTTTCGCGGCGATCACGGCATCCCGGACAGGCGACCAATCGTCAGTTTCATCGGCCGTATCAGTGCAGAAAAAGGTTGGCGGGACTTGCCCGCTTTTGTCGAGCGCCTGTCCGAAAAAGGCGTGTTCCTGCTCATCTGCGGAGATGGCCCCGATCGCGGCAAGCTTGAAGCGGCGCTCGCGGCGATCTCGCGACCAGGCTGGTGGACCATCACCGGATTTGTCTCACCGGCCGAGGTCAAGAAGGCGCTCAAGATATCCGACCTCATGATCCTGCCTTCAAGACGTGAAGCGTTCGGCAGTGTCCTGCTCGAAGCGATGGCAGCCGGCGTGCCGACGGTTGCCTATGCCGTCGGCGGCGTGACTGACGTGGCCGGTCGTCCGGAAGCACTGGCGCTCCGGCCCGAAGGACGGCGCGAAGAGCTTATTGAGCGAACGCTTCAGATGCTTGCCGATGGCCGCGCAGAAGAAGTGCTCGTTGCAAGAGGGCGCCGGCGCGTACAGGATTTCTCGCTGGATCGCGCGGTTACACTCAACCTCGCCCTCTATGCGTCGGTTCTCACAGGTTCGAAGACCGGGTCGCGCTCCTCGAAAGGAATTCTGGCGCTGCAGGAGGACGGCGGTTCGCCGGATGGTGCTTGATCAATTTCGTCACCACGCGCAGCCACGGCTATACCGTTCGGCACCTTGTTCATCAGTTGGGCAATGCACGCCACTGGAGCTACGAGCGCCTCTTCCGGCAGAGGGAATTGCGCTCCGGCACCTGGGTCTTTACGGATCATGAGCGGCTTTCGAACTTCGAGATTGCGCTGGCCGCCAGGGTCGCCAACCGGCTCGAGCGCGGCGGCGCCCGCGTTCTCAACCATCCCGCCCATGTGCTTAGCCGCCATGACCTGCTGAAAGCCTTGAATGCGGCCGGTATCAACCGCTTCTCGGCCTGGCGTTGCGAGAACCGGCCACGTCCGAATTCCTTTCCCGTCTTCATCCGCAACGAGTTCGACCACCTCTCGGCCGAGCTCGAGTTGATCGCGGACCAGCCGGCGCTCGATGCAACCCTGAGCCGGATGAAGGTCAACGGGATACCGCTGGCCGGCAAGCTGGTGATCGAATATGCCGGACAGGAGGTCAGCCCCGGCGTCTGGCAGCGTTTTGCCACCTATCGCGTCGGCCATCGGCTGATCGCTCATCACAATGCCGTCGATTTCCGCTGGGCGGCCAAGGACGTGCAGGACAAGCAGAGACTCCTCGCCCATCCGAAGCTGGAGACATTCCTCGAAAACGAGCGCCGCTTTGTCGAAGGCAATCTTTATGAAGACGTGCTGCGCCGGGCTTTCGACCTTGCCGGCATCGATTACGGGCGTGCCGATTTCTCGCTGGTCGATGGGCATCCACAGATCTTTGAGATCAACACCAATCCGGCGCACGGTTCCCACAGCACGATCTATAAGGAAACACTCCCCCAACGGGTCGAAACCCAGAGACTCGGGGAAGACCGACTGTACGCCGCCTTGCGGGCCGTGGACTTGCCGGTTGGACCCCGCATAGGCCTCGACGACCCTGCCCTTCTCCCGCAGCAGGCGTTCAGGCGCCTTTTCACGGGGCTGAAACGTGCTTGACCTGGCCGCACCGGAGCATCCGATTTCCAAACGGCCGATCCTGATCGAGGCGACCGATCGCTTCGATTTCGGTTCTGAGGCGTATCGACGGCTGTATGCCAGCGCATCAGCATCGGCCTTCCAGCATCCCGACTGGCTTTCGGCCTTCTATCGCAACATCGCTCCGGCCCATGATGTCGAGCCGCTGGTAGTCACCGGCCGGGACCGCGACGGCGAGTTGCAGCTGCTGGTTCCCCTGGTCCGGCACAAGAACGGCAATGGGCGGGGATGGGTCGAATATGCCTTTCTGGGCGTCACCGATTATGCCTGTCCGATCGTAGCCAGAGGCATAAGGGTTGGCGCGCAAACCGCATGGCATTTTCGCGATGTCGTTGGGCTTCATGCTGATTTGAGAATTGGACCTGTCCATCACAGCCATCTGCATCATTGGCGTTCTCTGCTGGGGGTCGAGCCTTCCCCGCTCGACTTCGGCGCGCACGCCGTGCGCTATGGCAATCCCTATGCTGAATGGCGCCGGACGAATCTCGGCCGCCGTGACGCCGCCAGACTTGACCGGAAGGCGCGCAAACTAGCCGAGGCCGGTGGGCTGACACTGGAATTGGTCGAGCCGGACGGTGTGCGTCAGGCCATGGTTGCAGCACGCGACTTCCGCACCGGGCGCTTTTCCAATGATCCGCTGCAGACGGCACGCGGCCTTGAATTCTACATCGGATGTCGCCACCAACGGCGCACGCTCCGGCCTTGCACGAACCTGGCGCCTTGCCTCCAAGGATGGCCCGGTCGCCTTTGTCTCCGGCTTGGTCGACGGCGACTGCTTCCGTTACATTCTGCTGGCATGCGACTATGTCTCCCACGCTCGTCATTCGCCCGGTCGCGTAGTGCTTGACCGGGTCATGGCTGCCTGGGCTGCCGAGGGCGGCACAGCCTTCGATTTCACCATCGGTGACGAACCCTTCAAGGCCGACTTCGGCTGCATCCGCACCACCATGCACGAGTTTCGGCTGTGACAGTCCTTCCAGCATTCTTTCCCAGGGAAATCGGGCGCGCCGTCACACCGCGCCTTACCGTCGTGGTTCCAGCCAGAAACCGCCGCGAAAGCCTGCCACGCACGCTGGCATCCGTCCTCGGCAGCCTCCGAATGGATATCGAGCTGGTGGTGATAGACGATGGGTCGGCGGACGGGACCGACAGCTATCTGGCCTCGCTCGACGATGTGCGCCTGAAATGGCGCCGGATGCCGGTGCCGGCCGGCGCCAACAAGGCTCGCAATGAAGGTTCCGCCCTGTCCACCGCGCCGCTCATCGCCTTTCTCGATTCGGATGATGCCTTCCGCCCCGGGCGGTTGGACCGGCTTATCACCTTCTTCGATGAGAACCCGGATATTGACTGTAGCATAGACGGCTTCAGCGACATTTCGGACAGCGGTGAACGCATCCACCGCTTGCCTGGTATGACGCCCGATGGAGAGAAACTGCGGCAGCTCCTGCTCTGCCATTGCATTCCATTGACCAATTCGACCGTCACGGTTCGCCGCACAGCTTTTGACGCGATCGGTGGCTATGATCCGGACCTGCGCCGCCATCAGGATCGTGAGTTGCTGCTGCGGTTGGCGAGACGGCATTGCATCGCCTTCGGCACCGCCACCGACGTGTGGAAATACCGATCGGCGAACTCGATCTCGCGCAACCATGCCGGCTATATCAAGGGGCTGGACGATTTCGTCGGCCGCTGTCCCGATTATCGATCAGTCGGCTACGGGTCGATCCTCAGCTATCTGACGGTGCGCGGCACGCTGAAAGCGGCGGCGCAGGGCCATTTCGGCGTCGCGCTGGCCGAGTTGAAGGCCTGGCGGCAGGCCAACCATCTGCCTGGCGGCCTCCACGTGCTGCCGGGCTATTTCATGGGGCGTCGAAAACGTCACCTGCTCGAGCAGACGCTCGGTCAGCTGCCGCAGGCGCTCGGTAAGCTGCCGCAGGCGCTGGATCAACTGCCACAGGCGCTGGATCAGCTGCCTGCCACGACATCGGCTGAATAGCGCAGTTCACGCAATGGTTTGACCTTGGCTGTGGTCTGCGCATAGAGCGGATGGGCCTTGTAGGCGGCCAGCGCCGCGTCATCGGCGAACTCGGCATAGACAACGACATCGACTTCATCCGACAGCGGGTCGACCTTGGTGTTCAAAGTGACCTCGAAGCGACTGGAATGAGGAATGTTGCCGAGCGCCAGCAGCCCGGTGCGCACTGCCTCCACATCCTCCCTGCGCCGCGCGCTGAAGAAAACGATATGCCGGATCAATCCCGCCTCCTCGATCTGAATGTCGGGGTCTTTAGTGACGGCGGTCCCCTCGCGTCAACCGTCCATGGCGCCACGCGTCCTTGCGACGCGCCCGGATGGGGCCGGACCTCATCTCGCAGCAACGGACACCTTGCAGAAGCGCCGGGGCTGCTATCTCTAAAAGGGGATATTATGCCTTGCCGGTGACGTAGCGCACAGCATGGGAGAACTCCCTGACCGATATGTCGAGATACCGGCCCTGATTGTAGAGGCCGTCCCAGATCAGGAAGAACGCGATGGCGGCAATGACGACTACATAACGCATGGCTAAAGCTATCGCACAAGCGCGACTGCGACCATAGACGTTTTTTGATTTTGGGCAGCAGCGACTCGACGAAAATGCTGAACGCCACGTGGCACAGCCCAGCTGACGGCTTGCCTCTTGAAGTTCCCCCTCATGACGTGGAAGATTGAGGCCGGCATTCGCTGGGAAGCGCGGAAGCTCCGGTTAACGGGCGCGCGCTTTCGTTCGACCCGCCTGTCGCCGAACCCGTGAGCCAACGGGACCAGGCAAGGGTGTTCGAACCTGGCGGATGATCCAAGAGAACCGTGGCCCGGCAATTGCGCCGGCACCACGGAAATCCAGGGGCATGAAATGGCAGACGGGGACCATCATAGCGTAGCGCCGGGCGAAGCGGTCAGGCTTGACGAGTTCAATTTCGCCGAGATCGTCAAAGGTCTGCCGGCCAAGGCGCGCATGGTGCTGTCGGCGGCGATGAACCTGCCGCGTGGTACGCTCAAGGTCAGGATGCCGGATGGTCGCGCCGTTCTCGTCGGTGGCAAGGGACCCGGCCCGGACGCCGAACTGGTGCTTAAGAACTGGCGCCTGCCAGGCCGCGCCTTTTCCGGCGGCACGATCGGCGTTGCCGAATCCTATATGGACGGCGATTGGGAGAGCCCTGATGTCACCAGTTTCCTGGAACTGTTCGTGGTCAATTCGGCGATCGGAGAACGCGTCGCCGGTGGCGCCAGCTGGCTCATCAACACCGTCCAGCGCATCCGCCACTGGTTCAACGAGAACACACGCACCGGCTCGAAGCGCAATATCTCGGCGCATTACGATCTCGGCAACGCTTTCTACAAGGAATGGCTCGACCCCAGCATGACCTATTCCTCGGCGCTTTACGCGAATGGCGCCAACGACCTGGAAAGCGCCCAGGCCGCCAAATACCGGGCGCTGGCCAAGGATACGGGTATCGGCAAAAAGGATCATGTGCTGGAAATCGGCTGCGGCTGGGGTGGCTTTGCCGAATTCGCGGCACGCGAAATCGGCTGCCGCGTTACCGGGCTGACCATCAGCCGCGAACAGCACGATTTCGCCAAGGCACGCATCGCCAAGGCCGGACTTGCGGACAAGGTCGATATCAAGCTGCAGGATTACCGCGACGAAACAGGGACTTACGACCGCATCGCGTCGATCGAGATGTTCGAGGCGGTCGGTGAGAAATACTGGCCGGTGTTCTTCGGCAAGATGAAGGCTTGCCTGAGGCCCGGCGGCACCGCGGGCCTGCAGATCATCACCATCAACGAAGCCGCCTACGACACCTATCGCGCCAGGCCGGATTTCATCCAGCGCTACGTCTTTCCGGGCGGCATGCTGCCGACACCGTCGATCCTGAAGGCGCTGGGCGCGGATCATGGCCTGGCGCATCTGCGTGAGCGCGTGTTTCCGGACGACTATGCGCGTACGCTTGCCGAATGGCGGCAGCGCTTCTGGGTATCCTGGGACAAGATCGTGCCGCTCGGCTTCGACGATCGCTTCAAGAAGCTCTGGGAGTTCTACCTGCACTATTGCGAAGCCGGCTTTCGCGCCAGCTACATCGATGTGCGCCAGGTGGTCTACAAGGCGTAGGTCGATACGCTCTCGATTTCGTTGCCATCGGAAGTCAGCACTGCTGGAGATGACGGCCGGGTCGATTACCGGTTGGCGTGCTTCGCCGTTTTCGATCGCGATTTCCTGATGCCAACGTGATGCAACCGTGAGCGCCTGGCGGGCGTTCTGCCGCATCCGACGCCCGCGCCCAATCCCCAACGCCGAGCGCCTCTGACCATAGGAGGCTTCCTTGAAGCGAATTGTTGCTGCCATTGCCGTCCTGCTTGCCGCCGTATCCACAGCCGACGCACGGCGCATCACTCCACCCATCGTCATGAACGATCCGCTGGGCCACAGCATCAGCCCAACCTTGACGCCTGGTGTGAGCGATCTCGTCGACAACACACCGACCTCGACCATTCACGGGGTGCATGTTCCGGCCGGGATGACGCCCTTGACCGTGCCCAGCGACCCGACGGGCACGTCGCTCGAGCCGACGCAGCCAGTCAGCCCGCAAGCCCCCGTGACAGCCTTGCCGTTGACGCCGACGCCTGCAACCGACTGAAGCAGCACTGCGGAAGAAAACAAAACCACGCACCTGTTGCGTGGTTTGTGCCTTTCCTCAAAGCGTGATGCGATATCTAGCAAAACCGGCTTCGCCCTCGCCCGCCGGTTCGATCTTCAGCGACTTCACGTCGGCGATGAAGTCCTTTGCCTTGACGCCTGTCTCGAACACGACGCTGGTGCCTGGCAGTGGCGCGAACGACCAGTTGTCGTCGGCAGACGGGTTGATCGTACCCTGGCTGACGATGTAGCGAACGATGACGTCGCGGTTGGTGTCCGGTGCCTCATAGATGATCTTCGAGGCATTGATGTCAGGGAAATTGCCGCCGCCGCCGGCCCGGTAGTTGTTGGTCGCAACGACGAATTTCTGATTGGGATCAATTGGCTTTCCGCCGAACATCAAGTCGACGATACGATTGGCGCCAGCATTCGCCACGCCGCCCTTGGCATCATATTTCGGCGGCTGCGACAGGTCTATCTTGTAGGTGACGCCGTCGATGACGTCGAAATTGTAGGATGGGAAATCGGTGTTGATGAGCGCCTGGTCGGCCTTCCCGGCCTCGATCTTGTTGAAGATGCCGGCCGACATTTCCAGCCATTCCTTCACTTGCGCACCCGTGATTTCGACGGCGCGCACGGTGTTCGGGTAGAGATAGAGGTCGGCGACGTTCTTGATGGCGATGTCGCCGGCCGGCACGTCGGTGTAGTAGTCGGCGCCGTTGCGCCCACCGGCCTTGAAGGGAGCGGCGGCCGACAGCAGCGGCACATCCTTCCACTGCGTGCTCTTGAGAATGTCTTTCAAGTACCAGGTCTGCGCCTGGCTGACGACCTGCACCGACGGATCGTCGGCGACCAGCGAGAAATAGGAATAGAGCGGCGCCGAAGTCTTGCCGACAGGACGGCGCACATAGGCCAGGGTCGCCTGGTGGTCCTGTTCGAGGGCGGCGATGATACGCTTGTCGTCGGGAACAGTCGGCTTGTTCTTGTTGTCGACGCGCTCGAAGATCGGCCGCGCCTCGGAGGTCGCGGAAACGACCTTCCATTTCGATCCGTCACGCTCCAGCATCAGGTCGATCAGACCCATATGCGAACCCCAGAAGCCGCCCATGACGGCCGGCTTGCCCTGCAGCGTGCCCTTTTGCGTGTCGACGCCCTCGAGCGACTGGAAATCCTTCTTGCCGGGGAACACCAGATGCTGGTGGCCCGTGAACACGGCATCGATGCCATCGACGCCGGCGACGAAGAACGAGGCGTTCTCCATCATGCCGCCCTGCTTCACATCGATGCCGGAATGGGAAAGCGCGATAACGATGTCGGCGCCCTCTTCCTTCATCTGCGGCACCCAGGCCTTGGCCGCCTCGACGATGTCGCGCGTCTTGACGTTGCCCTCAAGGTTCTTGAGGTCCCAGACCATGATCTGCGGCGGGACGAACCCGATAACGCCGATCCTGATCGGCTGCTCGGCACCCGAACCATCCTTGATCTTCCTGTCGAGGATCACGTAGGGCTTGAGGTAGAGCTTGTCGTCGCGCGGGTTGGCGGCAAGCTCGGTGCCGCGGATCAGATTGGCGCAGACGAACGGAAAGTTGGCGCCGGCCAGCACCTTGTCCAGGAAGGACAGGCCGTAGTTGAACTCGTGGTTGCCGAGCGTCGAGCACTCGTAGCCGAGCAGGTTCATGCCTTTCATGATCGGATGCAGATCGCCGTCCTTCAGGCCCTTCTCGTAGGCGATGTAGTCGCCCATCGGGTTGCCCTGCAGCAGGTCGCCATTGTCGATCAGCATCGAATTGACGGCTTCCTTGCGCACCGCGTCGATCAGGGATGCCGTGCGCGACAGGCCCATCGTGTCGTTGGCTTTGTCGGCGTAATAATCATAAGGCAGCACATTCACATGGATATCGGTGGTTTCCATGATGCGAAGATGCGCCTGGTTGGCTTGCGCACGGGCGGAGAAGGGATGAAGCACGATCAGCGCCCCTGTGGCTGCGGCACCCGCGAGAAAACCGCGGCGGGAGACTGGGTGGAGCAGTTGCGACATGTTTTCTCCTCATCAACAACGTGACACGCCCTGACCCGAAGCGAACTTGGCGCTGAAACCGGCTCAAGTCCACTCAAGCCCGACTTGAACAGTTGGAGGTGAACGGATGGCGAACGCTGTCAGTTAAGCTATTGAATTCACTTGCCTTGAATTTCCGGCGCGAAAATGTGTGGTAACAACATTTGTGCTGTTATCGTGGTTCTGTATGGATTTGACGGCATTTATTCGCTAACAACGCTGGCATGTTTGTCGTTGAGAGAGTCGCGCGCGGCCACCGCTATCTCTACCTCGTGGAAAGTGTCCGCGACGGCAAAACCGTTCGCCAGCGCACGATAAAGGCGCTGGGCCGCAAGGATGCGCTGGTTGCCAGCGGCGAACTTGACAGATTGGCGGCCTCGATTGCGCGCCATGGCGAACGCAGCCTCATCCTGTCCGACATTGACGCGGGGCGGATTGCCTCTCGCCGCATTGGCGGTCCGCTGTTGTTCGGGCGGCTGTGGCAGCGGCTCGGGATCGGCGATGTGCTGGAAGAGGTGCTGGAGGGGCGCCAGTTCGGCTTTGCGGTGGAACGGGCGGTGTTCATTGGCACGTTGCATCGGCTGTTCGTGTCCGGCTCGGACCGCGACTGCGCGAACTGGATGGCCGATTATGGTATCGAGGGCGCCGAGGGTCTGGCGCTCCATCACTTTTACCGGGCCATGGCGTGGCTGGGCGAGGAACTCGGCGAAAAGGCGCAAGGCGCGCTGGTGGCGCGCTGCGTGAAAGACGTGATCGAGGAAAAGCTCTTCGCGCGCCGGCAGGACCTGTTCACCGACCTCAGCCTTGTGTTCATGGACACAACCTCGTTGTCCTTCCATGGCGCGGGCGGCGAGACGCTGGGCAAGCGCGGGCATTCCAAGGACTTCCGCCCCGATCTGGCGCAAATGATCCTGGCGCTGGTCGTTGATGCCGAGGGCCGGCCGATCTGCACCGAGATGGTGCCCGGCAACACCGCTGACGTGACCGTCCTGTTGCCGGTGGTCGATCGGCTGCGAACGCGCTTCGGCGTCACACGCGCCTGCGTTGTCGCCGATCGCGGCATGATCAGCGCCGATACCATCGCCGCGCTCGAAAAGCTGGGCATGGAATACATTCTGGGGGCCCGCGAACGCTCGAGCAGCGTGATCCACAACGTCGTGCTCAATGACGCGGCACCGATGGTTCCGCTCGTTCTCGAGCGCCAGCGCGGTGAAACTCAGTTGTGGGTCAAAGAGGTCAAGGTCGGTAAAGACCGCTACATTGTCAGCCGCAATGACGCCGAGGCCGAGAAGGACAAGGCCGACCGCCAGGCGATCATCGCCGGCCTCGAGGCACAGCTCAAGAAGGGCGACAAGGCACTGGTCGGCAACTCGGCCTACCGGCGTTACCTCAAGGCCAGCGGCAAGAACTTCAAGATCGATGTCGGCAAGCTTGCCGAGGAAGCCCGGTACGACGGCCTCACCGTGGTGCGGACCAACGCGAAGGTGACCCCGCTCCAGGCCGTGCTGCGGTATCGCGATTTGCTCGAGGTCGAGAGCCTGTTCCGCGCCGCCAAGGCAACCTTCAATACCCGGCCGATCTTCCACCAATCCGATGCCGCCATCCGCGGGCATGTGTTTTGCTCGTTCCTGGCGCTCGTGCTCAGCAAGGAACTGCGCCGCCTCTGCCGGGCCAAAGGCCTGACGCCCGAATGGCAGCCGCTCCTACGCGATCTCGACCGCCTCCAGGAAGCCACCATCGAAAAGGATGGTCGCATCGTCACAACCAGAACTCACGTTACGGGCCAAGTGGGCAACGTCTTCAAGGCATCTGGCATCGCTCTGCCACACAACCTCGACGAACAACTCGCCTGAGATCATCCCCAAAATGTAGTGGTAACACGCGCCGGCGCGCGCCTAACGTGCTGATATAATAACATATTCTTACAGGCGGTGTTTAAGTGGGGTCAAGAAGTCGCGCGCATTGGAGCGCCAGTCGATCAGCGACAGATGACGCGCGGATGAATGCGACAGTGAAGAAAAGTCAGGTCTTGTCGTCGTCGCCCTGGGTGATCAGCCGGGCACTGCGCTGGCCTGTGACGTAGATCCATAGCCAGCTCAAGGAAACCGCAAGCCGGTTGCGGAAGCCGATCAGAAAATAGATATGCGCAATGCCCCACAGCCACCAGGCGAGCCAGCCCGTGAGCTTGATCCAGCCGAAATCGATCGCGGCGGCGCGTTTGCCGATCGTCGCCAGATCGCCGGCATGTTTGTAGTGAAATGGCCGCGTGGTGCTATCGCCGCCGAGCCTGGCCTTGATGGTCGCCGCGACATGGCGGCCCTCCTGCTTGGCGGAAGGCGCCACGCCGGGTACCGGCCGTCCATCGGGCCGCAGCACAAGGGCGGCGTCGCCGATGACAAAAATCTCCGGGCTGCCGGGCACGCTGAGGTCGGGCTCGACGAGCACCCTGCCGGCGCGGTCCGCCTTCGCTCCCAGCCATTCGGCGGCGGGCGAAGCGGCAACACCGGCTGCCCACAGGATCGTTCTCGCCTCCAGTTGCTTGTCGCCAAACACAACACCTTCGGCGTCGCAGCGCGTTACAGCCCGGCCGAGTTCGACCGTCACGCCAAGCCGCTCGAGCGCCCTGCTGGCATAGTCGGAGAGTTTTGGCGCGAAATTGGCGAGGATGCGGTCGCCGGCCTCGATCAGCACCACGCGCGTTTGCCGCGTATCGATGTTGCGGAACTCGCCGCGCAGCGTGTCGTGCGCCAGCTCAACGATGGTGCCGGCCAGTTCCACGCCGGTCGGCCCACCGCCGACGATCGCAATTGTCAGCAGCGCCTGGCGTTTGGCGGGATCGGTTTCCCGCTCGGCCTGCTCGAAGGCCAGGAGAATGCGACGCCGGATGGTGGTGGCGTCCTCAAGCGTTTTCAGGCCCGGCGCGAAAGGCTCCCATTCATCGTGGCCGAAATAGGCATGGCGTGCGCCGGTGGCGAGCACCAGCGTGTCGTAGGTGACGGCGCTGCCGTCATCGAGCAACACGCGTTTGCCGGCACGGTCGACGCCGGTGACGTTGGCCAGCAGCGTCGTCACGTCCTTGCGCTTGCGCAGGAGGTGACGGATCGGCCAGGCAACCTCGGAGGTTGCCAGTGCCGTCGTCGCCACCTGGTAGAGCAGCGGCTGGAAAAGATGATGGTTGCGCTTGTCGATCATGGTGATGCGCACCGGTGCGCCCGACAGCCCGCGGGTGAGTTCGAGGCCGCCGAAACCCGCGCCGACAACGACGACATGATGGCTGGCTTCGTTCATCTCATTCACCCTGCCGGTAAGATTGCCTACCGTAGATGTAGGTATTTTTGTGCAATGCAGCAACAGAAGGACAGTGCCCGGGACTCGTCGTCCCATGTCGTGAACGCACAAGATGCATCGTGTCGCGAGGTATAGCGTCATCGAACAGGCTTACGAGGTAAGGCATGGCCAACGATCATGACGACCTGGCTCCGGCGCAGTATTCCTCGCCGCCCTGCTTCATGCATGAACTCGATCCCGCGTTTCAGACATCGCTGTCGGACTGGGCAGATGTGAGACGCTGGCGCAAGGCAGAGCGCGAACGCCTGATCGCGGCTCGCCTCGCTGTTTCGGCCGACGCCAGAACGGCCATGTCCCAGCGTATTGCCGAAGGGCTCGACGCGATCATCGGCGCGGTCAGTGGCCGCATGGTCAGTCTTTACTGGCCGTTTCGCGGTGAGCCGGATTTGCGGCCATGGATGGCATCCGTCAATGATCGCGGCGGCCGCACGGCGCTGCCCATCGTCGTCGAGAAAGGGCAACCGCTGATCTTCCGTGCCTACAAATCCGGCGACCGGTTGGAAAAAGGCATCTGGAACATCCCGATCCCGGCCGAGGGCGATCCGGTGCTGCCCGACATCGTCATCTCGCCGATCGTCGGCATTGATCCGGCAAATTATCGCCTGGGCTATGGCGGCGGCTTCTTCGACCGCACGCTGGCCGCCATGCCGTTCAAGCCGCTGGTCATCGGCGTCGGCTACGAACTGCAGCGCATCGCCACCATCTATCCGCAGCCGCACGACATTCCAATGGATCGGATGGTGACGGAGGCCTGAGAGCCTTCTCTGATTGGGGTCGTTGAGGTCAAGATGCTCCTGCACTTTTTTCTGGACCGTTCCGTGGGTCACTCGCTTCTCTTCGCGGTCGGCGCTCTGGCCGCCGCATGATGGGGTCAGGAGAGCGAGGCGTCTCAATCTGTTTCACGACTTTGCCGAGTTTTGGCCGGCAGGTTCGGGACTCTCAACGAGATCGCCTCGCCCATCGTCCCCACGGAACGATCCGGGCATCGCCCTTTCGGGCGAAGGCTTTGTTCGTGTTGCGTGTTCCTTTGATTGGCCTCGGTTCACGCCGCCACCGCGGCAGGCTCCTTTCCAAAGCGGAATTCGGTTGCCTCGGCCCACATGCGATGCAGGATGACCGCCAGCTTGCGGGCCACCGCCACCCGCGCCCGCGCCATGCCCCGGCGCCTGGCGATGGTCATGCCCCAGGCCCTGAGGCTCGACCACTTCTTCGATCGCACGAGCAGCGAATGCGCTGCCTCGTAGAGGGCGGTGCGGGCGAGTTCATCGCCGCAGCGGCTGACCCTTCCCTGGATGTCGGTCTCGCCGGACTGGTAGCGCGCCGGCGTCAGCCCCAGATGCGCCCCTACCGCCCGCGACGAGCCGAACCGCTCCGGCCGGTCGATCGTGGCGCGGAAGGCAAGCGCGGTGATCGGCCCGACGCCCGGCGCGCTCATCAGCCGCCGGCAGACTTCCTCCTTGCGCACGATATCGAGAACCTGCTTGGTCAGGCGGGCGAACTCTCCCAGCATGACGGCGAGGATCGCAAGCAGCGGCTCGACCATCGCCATCATCTGGGCGTCGGCGCCGGCCAGTTCCCGCACGCGGCCGGCAAAAGCGCTGCGCGACGGCAAGCCCAGTTTGACGCCGGCCTCGCGCAGCATCGCCCGCACCACGTTCTCGATCGAACGCATCTCGTTCAGCACCGTGCGGCGGGCAACCAGCAGCGAGCGCCAAAGCCGGCACTGCCGGCTCTTGACGTGCACCTGCTGATACCAGCCGGTGCGCATGATCTGCGCCAGCGCGCGGGCGTCATTGCGATCGGTCTTGTTGGGCATGGTCTTCATCGCCGCATTGGCCTGCCGCGTCTCGATGCAGATCGCCGGCAAGCCTTCGGCGTGCAATCCATCGTGAAGCCAGGCCGTCAGCGAGCACGCTTCCAGGCCGATCCGCTCAAGCGGCAAGCCGGTCCCCTTCAGCGCTTCACACAACGCCTGCGGATCGCTCAACGCTCTCGCCTCCTTCACGATCCGGCCAGTCTCGTCGACAATGCAAATAGAGGTCTCTTCCAAAGACACGTCCAGTCCGGCAAAGTACTTCATGGCTGCTCCTTCCAAATGTTTGTGGCGACTCACATCGACCACGTTTTCACATTTCGACAGGAGCAGCCGCCATCATCTGGCTCGGCCGAGACCCCAATCACCCCATCTGTTTCGGGAAATTCTCCATACTTCCGCCGCGCGGCAGCGCAGATGTCACGTGACAAAAATCCGACTTGGTCGATAAATAATCTGACCTTTGAGCGGACCATCCTGCGTCGGACCGTTTCGACATGCGCTCTGGGCGGATCCAACGGTCGCTCTTGGACTGGCTGTTTCACAACAGGTGATAAGATGATCGGACGAACTGCCGTAGCTGCCCTTGTCATCGCGTTTTCCTTGTCGCCTGCGCATGCGAAACCACATCGTTTGCCGAGCGACTACAAATGGGGCCGTTGCCTGCTTGTTGTTGACGGTCAGACCCGCATATCCGGAAAATGCTCCTATCAAATCGAGGCGGGCGGCGATTTCAATATCCAGGGGCCCCGGCAAGTTTTTGCGGGTATCGACTATCCCGATACACATAGCGGGGCCGGTGAAATGTCCCGGGATTACTGGGCAGATGTCTACAAGGACGGTGATGTTTGGGCCGGCTACAGCAACTCCGAAATTGACGAAACGCACGGTGACGAACGTTGGGAAGCACTTCGCCGCGAAGGCGCCTGCTATGTCGGCAAGGACGTCCGGGTGTGCCTTTGGCGCTAAGCCATTTCCGGCTTCATGCCCATCGCCGTGCGGTCGACGATCTCACGCAAGGCGAATGACGAGTTGATCTTCGTCACATGCGGCATCGCCGACAGCCACTCCTTGTGGATCCGTTCATAGTCGACCAGGTCTTTTGCTGCGATGCGCAGGATGTAGTCGTATTCGCCCGACATCAGGTGGCAGGACAGCACGTTGGGGCAACGCTTGATCGCCGCCTCGAAATCCGACAGCGTCTTCTCGAACTGGCCCGACAGCGATATATGCACGATCGCCGTCATCTGATGACCAAGGGCTGCGTTGGAAAGCCGCGCGTGGTAGCCGCGAATGGTTCCGGATTTTTCCAGATTATCAAGCCGGCGCGAACAGGCCGATTGCGACAGGCCAACCTTCTCGGCGAGCGCCGCATTGGGTATCCTGCCATCCTTCTGCAAAGCCTCGAGAATGGCGATATCAATCCTGTCGAGCGGCATTTTTCGTGAATCCTGCGAATATCCGACTATTTCGCGCAACGATTATCGAAACCTGACCGTCCGCGCAAGCGCATTCGCAAACACTTGCGAGCCGATTCATGGTTCACTTCACCCATACAGGGAGTGAGCCCAAAAGGGCCCGGATCAGGAGAAGACAATGCGCGTCGGCTGCCCCAAGGAAATCAAGAACCACGAATATCGTGTCGGCCTCACGCCAGGCGCGGTCCGCGAATATGTGGCGCATGGCCACGAAGTGCTGGTCGAGACCGGCGCTGGCGCCGGCATCGGCGCCGATGACAATGCCTATCGTGCTGCCGGCGCCACCATCGCCAAGACCGCTGCCGACGTGTTCGCCAAGTCGGACATGATCGTCAAGGTCAAGGAGCCGCAGCCCAATGAGTGGGTGCAGTTGCGTGACGGCCAGATCCTGTACACCTATCTTCACCTGGCTCCGGATCCGGAACAGACCAAGGGCCTGCTCGCTTCGGGCGTGACCGCAATCGCCTATGAGACCGTGACCGACGACCGCGGCGGCCTGCCGCTGCTGGCGCCGATGTCGGAAGTCGCCGGCCGCCTGTCGATCCAGGCCGGCGCGACGGCGCTGCAGAAGGCCAATGGCGGCCGCGGCGTTCTGCTCGGCGGCGTGCCCGGCGTGCTGCCCGGCAAGGTCACCGTGCTCGGCGGCGGCGTCGTCGGCCTGCACGCGGCCCGCATGGCCGCCGGCCTTGGCGCCGACGTCACCATCATCGACCGCTCGATCCCGCGCCTGCGCCAACTCGACGACCTCTTCGCTGGCCGTGTCCACACCCGCTATTCGACCGTCGAGGCGCTCGAGGAAGAATGCTTCTCGGCCGACATCGTCGTCGGCGCCGTGCTGATCCCGGGTGCTGCCGCACCCAAGCTCGTCACCCGCGAAATGCTGTCCGGCATGAAGAAGGGCTCGGTGCTGGTCGACGTCGCCATCGACCAGGGCGGCTGCTTCGAGACCTCGCATGCGACGACTCACGCCGAGCCCACCTACGAGGTCGACGGCGTCATCCACTATTGCGTTGCCAACATGCCAGGTGCCGTGCCGGTCACCTCGGCCCATGCGCTGAACAATGCGACGCTGCACTACGGCCTGCAGCTTGCCGACAAGGGCCTCAAGGCGCTGGTCGACGACCATCATTTGCGCAACGGCCTCAATGTCCACAAGGGCAAGATCACGAATCGTGCGGTGGCCGAAGCGCTGGGCTACGAACTGGTCGAGCCGAAAGCTGTTCTGGCCGCCTGATACACCCAGAAAAAGTCAACTTGCTGTTGTTGCCCGCCGGTTCGTTCCGGCGGGCTTTTTCTTGGTCGATCTAGGGTGGCAAGCCTGGTTACTGGGCGGATCGGTGTCAGTTGCAGGGGTGGGTTTACCCACAACTGTTGCATATTTGTCATTCCAAATCTGGCCGAGTCCCTGCTAGAGACATGGTGGGTTTATTGATTAGGGGTTTGGGCAATGTTTCTTCGCGTTTCTGCGAAATCTTTCCTTTTGGGTGCCGTTTCTGCAGTGGCTTTGATGTCGGCTGCACATGCGGCTGATGTGGTGCAGCCTGTTGAGGCGTCCGGTTTCAACTGGAGTGGTGCTTATGTCGGCATCGGTGGTGGCTTCGGCGCCAGTGTGCACAAGTTCAGCGTCGCGCCGATTGTCGACTTCAACGGCATCGGCGGCAACGGCGTATTCGGCGAACTGACCGCCGGTTATGACTATATGGTTTCCGAGCGTTTCCTCCTGGGCGGGTTCATTGACGCCAACGGCGGAAACATCGGGCCGTCGATCAGCATTCCAGGTACCGATATCGACCTGACCAATTCCTACGGTTTCGATGTCGGCCTGCGCGCTGGCTATCTTCTGAACCCCACCACGCTCGGCTATGTGCTCGGCGGTTACAGCTGGCAGCATTTCAAACTTGATGGATCGGGCCTTGCCGATGGGCTGAGCTTTACCGAAAACCGGGGCGGCTATGTGCTCGGCGCTGGCATGGAAACCGTGCTGAGCGGCAATTGGACATTGAAGACCGAATATCGCTATGCCAATTATGGCGACAAGTCGGTTCTTGATTTTGGCGGCGGTTCTCTGAACGTCGAGCCATCCACCCACACCTTCCATATCGCTGCCAACTATCGCTTCGGCGCGCAGAACGGTGGTGGTGCTTCATTTGCGGCCCCGACCTACAACTGGACCGGCTTCTATGTTGGTGGCGCGCTTGGCGCCGGCACGGCGGTTCACGACCTTGGCGTCGACCTTGGTGGCGGTGCTCTCGATCTCAATGGCATTGGCAGCGAAGGCGTGTTTGGCGAAGCCAGCATTGGTTATGACTATGATTTCGGCAGCTGGGTTGCCGGTGTACAGCTCGATGGCAGCTATTCTGGAATTCGCTCGAAACTCGACATCCCTGGCGGCTCGATCAAGCTCGACAATGATTACGGCTTCGATGCTTTGGCCCGCGTCGGCGCCAAGGTCAATGAATCGACCCTAGCCTATGTCATCGGCGGCTACAGCTACCAGCATTTCGACCTCAAAGCTTCAGATCCGATCGGCGACATCATCGACTGGGGCAAGAGTGGCTTCACGATCGGTGGCGGCCTCGAAACGGCGGTATCCAACAATATGACTGTTGGCCTTGAATATCGCTATTCGCAGTTCGGCAAGAAGGACTTTTCGTCCGAATTCGGAGCGCCGGATGGTACGCTGACGGACAAGGCTTCGTTCCAGACCGTTCGTATCGGCGCGAAATACAAGTTCAATTAAAGTAAGCCCCTCCAGGCAAACAGTCGAAGCCCGTCGGCCTAGCCGGCGGGCTTTTTGCCTTGAAGACTTTGTGCTGGACCCCAGAGCAATTCCCAAGGGAAAGCGCTATGCGCTTTTCCTGGATTGCTCGACGCAACAAAAAAGCGGAGCCAAAGCCCCGCTTCCTCGATATCGAGATTGCCGCCGGTTCATCCGCGGTCGGCCAATCGATCGACACTGGCTTTCTATCTGATCTATGCGACGGGAGTACGACAGGCCCCCTGACCGCATTCCCTGCGGTTCAGGCCCGTTCAATCCGGCACTGGTAGCAGTTGTTGCGCGCCGAGCGGACATGCACGTAGGCAATGTCGTCGCGTTCGAACAAAGTCTCGGCTCGCGCTGCAATTGCCTCGGTCGGGATGACTCCGCCGCTGCCGTAGACGATGCGGTCATCCCTGCCATAACCGCGCACGATGTAGTCCGGGCTTTCGAGGATCTCGGGAAGCATTTCGCTCCCGGCGGCGCGCTCGCATTCTTCGGCATGCAGGAAGATCGGCCCGGTTTCCGCATAGGGCTGCAGGTTCGGGAACGGCCGATAGGCGAGAATGAGATAGGCGTCGCCGGCTGCGATGTTCCTTAGACAATGCCGGCAAGGCATGCCGTCGCCGTCGGAGATGTTCCGCTCGGGCGTGTGGCCGTAAGCATCGGGTCCACCACGCTGCAGAGCTCTTACAGATTCGGTAGGCAGCGCCTTGAACTGAATGGTCATCGTGAAAACCTCCGGTGTTGTCGACCGGAAACTATGCGCACGGGCCAATGCTTCCCACCCGATTCCTGCCAAGGGATCGAGGGACCGATCCGATGTCGGCGATCAGTCCCTCATATAGATAAAGGCACCAGCGCCAACCCGGTGAAGTAAGCCGGCCAATGAAGCACTGGCCGAACCCCAAATCAGCGGATGAAATCGTCAAAGCGTCGCAATGTCACCCGGCGATTCTGCCAGTTTTCGTTCTGCGTCGGCACCAGCAGAAACTCCTCGCCATAGCCGACAGTTTCCAAGGCATAGCCGGGTACGCCGAACTCGCGCACCAGCGTACGTTTCAGCGAAGCGGCGCGCTGCTCGGACAGGATCTGGTTCGACTGGAAGGAGCCGACGGCATCGGTGTGCCCTTCGATCAGCACGCGGGCACGGGGATCGCGGCGCAGGATGCGTTGCAGCGCGTCGGCAATATTGTCGATCTTGTCGTACTGCGAACTGGCAATGGCGGCCGAGCCGAAGGCGAAATTGATCGACTGGATGTCGATCGAGCGCGCCATGCGGCGCAGATCCGGCCGGCGCTTGAATTCGCGGATGGTGACGCGCTCGTTCGGCCGCAACTTCACCCGGGGTGCCGCCTCGAGCTTGCGCTCGATCGTCGCGGCCGAAGGCGTCGTCGCCTGGGCGGCGGCAAGGCTCGGCATGGCAATGGCTGCGATCAGCGCGGCGGCCAGGGTACGGCGTGTCAGCATGTCTTTTCTCCTTCGGCCTCTGCCGCATTGACGATGCGGGCAAGATGCCAAAGACAGGCTGAAGCGCGGATGAACGAGTGGTTCAGGTTTCGCGCTGGTGTCGGCTTCCGGCTGAATCAGGGCCGCATGACGCTGGCCGAGCGCTCGGCGAAAGGCAGCGGATGCACGACCTCTTTCTTCTGCGCGACCGGCTTGAAACCGAGCTTCTGGTAGAGCGGCAGAGCCGCCGGATGGTCCAGCGTGCAGGTCTGCACCGTCACCCGTTTCGGCCCATGCGACCAGGCGGCTGAAATCGCCGAGCCCAGGAACCAGCGGCCAATACCTTGCCCGGTGGCATGTTCCATCATGCCGAAATAGGCGAGCTCGACTTCATCGGGCAGATGCGGCTTGAGATCGAAGAAGCCGGCCGGCGCACCGTCGAGATAAAGCACCCTGATGTCGCGATCCTCACGGTGGATTCCCGCCGAAAGCTCCTCATCATTCAGCCTGAGAACATTCACCCAGTGCCATTTGCGCCCGACCCGATCCATCAAATAGCGATAAAAATGCAAGGGAATTTCCCTGGTCTTCAGCAGCGCGACCTGGCGGTTGTAGGGCACTGGCGGCGAGACGGCAGGAGGGGCATGCATTTCGAGAAAAGTCACCGTGACTTCAATGTCCTGCAGCACGCCGTTTTCCATCGCGTTCATTCCTTGCCGGTCTTATCGGGGCCGGTCTTATCGGGGCCGGTCTTCGCGGGGCCGGTCACGACAGGCGTGTCGGAGAGCCCGCCCCACTCGGTCCATGAGCCGTCATAGAGCCTGTTGTCGGTGTGGCCAAGCGTCTCCAGCGCCAGAGTGATCACCGCGGCGGTGACACCTGAGCCGCAAGATGTGACGACGGGCTTCGACAGGTCGATGCCTGCCGCCTCGATCACTTTGCGCAAACGGTCCTTCGACAGCAGCATGCCGTTTTCCGACAGTGCGGAGTACGGCACATTGCGCGCGCCCGGCATATGGCCGGAGCGGATTCCCGCTCGAGGCTCGGGTTCGGCACCAGTAAAGCGGCCAGGTCCACGGGCATCGGCAATTTGGCTGGCCCTGGTCTCGACGATCCCGCGCATGTCGGCGAGGCTGGCGACGCGGCCGGCGTCGAAATCGGCATGGAACACACTCGGCGCGATCTTCGTCGGCTCGGACGTTACCGGCCGGCCGGCCGCTTTCCAGCCATCGAAACCGCCATCCAGAACATAGGTCTGGAAGACGCCCATGATGCGGAACATCCACCATGCCCGGGGCGCCGAGAAGAACCCCGGACCGTCATAAATGACGATGGTGTCGTCGGCCGAGACGCCCATCGCACCGACATATTGGGCAAAATGCTGAGGTGATGGCAGGGTGTGCGGGAAAGCGGCGTCGGGATCCGAAACCGCATCCTGATCCAGGAAACGGGCGCCGGGAATGTGGGCCGCCTCGTATTCGGCGCGCGCGTCGCGCTTTTGCGCCGGCAGGTACCAGGACGCGTCAATGATCGTCAGGCCCGGCTCGCCGAGGCGCCCCTGCAACCAGTCCGCATCGACGATAAAAGGACTGTCTTCGGCCATTCTGGTTCTCTCTATCCCGGGTAAAGCAAAGCGTTGCGTGTCAAATCGCCGGCATCAGGCCAAAGCGGATGCGGAAGCGCCTGTTTTCACGGCCCTTCTTTTCGATCTTGCCGATATGGATTTCGCCGATTTCGCCGGTGCTTTTCACATGCGTGCCACCGCAGGGCTGGCTATCGACCGCGCCATTCTCACCGATGCAGACCAGGCGGATCTTGCCGGTGCCGACCGGCGGCCGGACGTTCTTGGACTTCACCAGGCCAGGATTCGCGGCGAGTTCCTCGTCGCTGATCAGCCTGGTGAAAATCGGATGATCGGCGCGCACCAGGTCCATCAGGCTCGCCGTCACCTCTTCCTTCGAGAAGCTGGCGTCCGGGATGTCGAAATCGACACGGCTGTCGTCCTCGGAAACCGAAGCCCCCGTGATTGGAAACGGGCAGACGACTGTAAGCAGGTGACAGGCCGCATGCATGCGCATCAGGAGATGCCGCCGTTCCCAGTCGATGGTCAGTTTGACCTTCTCGCCAACCGCCAAGGCCACCTGCTCCGGCGCCGGCACATGGATGATTTCGTCCTTGGTTTCGCCGGTGATGGTGGCGGCAATGGCGATGCGGCTGCCATCGGCGCGTTCTAGATAGCCGGTGTCTCCCGGTTGGCCGCCTGAGGTTGCGTAGAAGATCGTGCGGTCGAGAATGATGCCACCGCGGTCATTGACGGCAACAACCTTAGCGTCCGCTGTCTTCAGATAGGCGTCGTCGCGAAACAGCGCTTCCGTCTTGTGCGCCATCATGCGACCTTTTCGAAAGGCACCGAAATCTTGCTTTGCAGTTCCATCCAGCCCGGCACCGGGAGATTCTTCTCGCGCAGGAATTCCGGGTTGAACAGCTTCGACTGGTAGCGCGTGCCGTAGTCGCAAAGAATGGTCACGATGGTGTGGCCAGGGCCCAGCTCCCTGGCCAGCCGGATGGCGCCGGCAATGTTGATGCCGGTCGAACCGCCGACACACAGGCCTTCTTCCTGGATCAAGTCGAAGACGATCGGCAGCGCGTCCTCGTCCCTGATCTGGAAGGAGAAGTCCGGCGTGAAGCCTTTGAGATTGGCGGTGATGCGCCCCTGCCCGATGCCTTCGGTGATCGAACTGCCCTCGGACTTCAATTCGCCGCTGGTGTAGAAACTGTAGAGCGCGGCGCCCAACGGGTCGGCTAGCGCGATCTTCACATTGTTGCTCCTGGCCTTCAGCCCCATGGCGACGCCGGCAAGCGTGCCGCCGGAACCGACCGCCGAAACGAACCCGTCGACCTTGCCGCCGGTCTGGGCCCAGATTTCCTGCGCCGTCGTGCGGATATGGCCGTCGCGGTTGGCGACATTGTCGAACTGGTTGGCCCAGATGGCGCCGTTCGGCTCGCTCCTGGCCATCTGCTCGGCCAGCCGTCCCGACAGCTTCACGTAATTGTTGGGGTTCTTGTAGGGCACCGCCGGCACTTCGATCAGCTCGGCGCCGAGCAACCGGATCGTGTCCTTCTTTTCCTGGCTCTGCGTATCAGGGATGACGATGACGGTGCGATAGCCCAGCGCCTTGGCGACCAGCGTCAGCCCGATGCCCGTGTTGCCGGCCGTCCCCTCGACGATGACGCCGCCCGGCTGCAACAGGCCGCGCTGTTCGGCGTCGCGAATGATGAACAGGCCGGCGCGATCCTTGACCGATTGCCCGGGATTCATGAATTCGGCCTTGCCCAGGATCTCGCAGCCGGTTTCTTCGGACGCTTTGTTGAGGCGGATCAGAGGCGTGTTGCCGATCGCGTCGATCACAGAACGGGGCATTCAGGATTCCTTGTGTGCGTACGCCGAAACCCTAGAAACCCGAAGCTTCGGTTTCAAGGCAAGAATTCGTCTGGTCCAGTCGCATTTCCGGCACCACGGTGCACGGGCGCCCTCGCGACCGGACGAATATCCTACAGTTCATTTGCACCCAACGTCGAAAAGCACTCTTTTCATTCGATTTCTTCACCGTTAGAGCAATTCCAGGAAAAGTGCGTAGCGGTTTTCCGTCCGGAATTGCTCCAAACAAAGAGATAGAGCTGATCAGCGTTTCCGTGAAACGGTGAACCGCTCTAGAGCAAGGCACCAACAAACTCGGCAGGGCGCAGCATGACACTCTATCGGGCCGATCCGAAACACGGCGTCGCCTGGGTCACGGGCGGCTCGAGCGGTATTGGCCGCTCGCTGGCCAGGGATCTGGCGTCCCAGGGCTATGCGGTGGCGGTAACGGCACTGGACGATGATCCTATCGACACGCTGATCGTCGAGACCGCGCAGATGCCGGGCAGCGTCACGGCATTTCCCTGCGACGTCAGCGACGAGCCGCGTATGGAAAGGACGGTGGCCGCGATCGAGAAGGAGCTCGGCCCCATCGTGCTCGCCGTCTTCAACGCCGGAAACTACATTTCGACACCTGGAGAGGCTCTCGTCGTCAGCGACTTTCGCAAGTCCTTCGAGGTCAATTATTTCGGCATCATCAACGGGCTGGTGCCGGTCGTGGACTATATGCGCGTGCGGGCGCGCGGCCATGTCGTGCTGGTTGGATCGGTCACCGCCTATTTCGGCTGGCCGACCACGGCCGCCTATGGCGGCACCAAGGCGGCGATCAACATCCTGGCCGAGTCGCTGAAGTACGATTTCGACAAGATGAACATCCGCGTCCAGGTGATAAACCCTGGTTTTGTCGACACGCCGCTGACCGAAAAGAACATGCTGCCAATGCCGGGCCTGATGCCGGTCAGCCGAGCGACACGCCGCATGGTGAAGGCTATCAAATCCGGCGGCTTCGAAGTCACCTTCCCGTACCGCACGAGCTGGCCGCTGAAATTTCTCAGTCTGTTGCCGAGGCCGGTCACCCGATGGGTGATCATCTTGATGACCAGTTGGAAGGCGCGGCCGCTGCATTACGAGCGTAAACCGCCCAACAAATAGGATGCGCAAAGGATTGGTGGCTTGGCTGCCTGGGCGGCCGTTGCCTGTTCATGGCCGCCGCCATAGGTTCGTAGTTGTTGCGTGGAGTCTGCGATGGGGCGACGGATCGTGCTTGCTGTGCTGGGCCTGATCGCCGTCCTTGCTCTGGCCTTCGTCCTTGGTCCACGCGTTCCCGTCGACACCACGATCCGTTTCGATCCTTCCGTCATCGGTGACGATCCGCAGGCCTATGTCGCAAAGGTGGAAGCCACCGTGCCCGGCATCCGCGACGGGCTGGAGAAGGAGATCGTCTGGGCCAACCCGATGGTGCACGCCAAGACGCCGCTGTCGATCGTCTATATCCACGGCTTCTCCGCATCGAAGGGCGAAGTCCGCCCCCTGCCCGACGACGTGGCCGACCAGCTCGACGCCAACCTCTTCTACACCCGCCTCACCGGTCACGGGCAGGACGGCGCGGCGATGACGCAAGGCAGCGTCAATGCCTGGATCAACGATTATGAGGAGGCGCTCGCCATCGGCCGGGCGATCGGCGACAAGGTGATCGTCATCTCGACCTCGACCGGCGGCTCGCTGGCGGCTTGGGCGGCAACGCAACCCGGCGCATCGGACGGGGTGGCGGCCATTGCGTTCATCTCGCCCAATTTCGGCGTGAAGGCGTCCGGCGCCCAGATCCTGACCATGCCATGGGGCAAGCAGATCGCCGAACTCGTCATCGGCAAGGAGCGCAGCTTCGTGGCGCGCAACGCCCTGCACGAAAAGCTCTGGACCACCAAATATCCGGTTGCCGCGACGCTGCCGATGCAGGCGCTGACGGAACTTGCCTATGGCGCGCCGGTGGAGAAGGCGACCATCCCGGCTTTGTTCATTTTCTCGGCTATGGACAAGGTGGTGCGGCCCGACCGCACGCGTGAGATCGCCGGACGTTGGGGTGGCGCACATGAGCTGGTGCCCATCGAAAGCAGCGGCGACCCGGACAACCATGTCATCGCCGGCGATGTGCTGTCACCATCGACCACGGCTTTCCTGGCGCAGAGAATCGCCGTCTGGGTCGAGGCGGTGGCAAAGTAACGGTCAAACGAAAGGGCGACCGAAGCATCGCTTCAGCCGCCCTCTTCTCTATCAGACAGATAACCAGCCAACTGCTAAGGTTTGGTCAGCCACCAGCCAGGCGTGGTTAAGCAGCCCGCGCCGCCGGGCGCTTGCCGCCGAAGCGGCGCTTGTTGTTGCCCTTGAAGGCCGGCTTGCTGCCTTCCGGTTTGCGCTCGCCGGCAAAGGCCGGCTTGTCGCCGAAGCGCTTCTTGCCGAAACCGCTGCCCTTGTTCTCGCCGCCCGGCCGCCTGCCGTCGCGACGGCCATTACGGTCGTTGCGATCATTGGCGGGCTCGAAACGCTCGTTCTTTTCAGCCGGATTGCGCTGCGGATCGGGGCTGCCGAGATGGTCGGCAACGATCGGCAGCTTGGTGCGGATGATGCGCTCGACCTGACGCAGCTTGCTGTTTTCCGAAGGATCGCAAAGCGTGATCGCAATGCCATCCATGCCGTTGCGGCCGGTCCGGCCGATGCGGTGGACGTAGCTTTCGGCTTCGTCCGGCAGGTCGAAATTCACGACATGGCTGATGCCGGGGACGTCGATGCCGCGCGCGGCAATGTCGGTCGCGACCAGAATGCGCACCGATCCCTCACGGAAATCGTTGAGCGCCTTCTGACGGGCGTTCTGCGACTTGTTGCCGTGAATGACGGCGGCCTTGAAGCCATCGCGCTCGAGATCCTTGGTCACCCGGTCGGCACCATGCTTGGTGCGCGAAAAGATGATGACGGACTTCATCGCTTCGTCGGCGAGCATGGCCGACAGCACCTGGCGCTTCTGCTTGGTGCGGGCGAAGACGACGCCCTGCACGATTTCGACAGCCGCGGTGCTCTGCGGCGAGACTTCGATGCGCACGGGGTTCTTCAACAGGCCCTTGGCCAGTTCGGCGATCTCATCCGGCATGGTGGCTGAAAACAGCGCCGTCTGACGATCAGGCGCGGTCGCCTTGGCAATGCGCTTGACGTCGTTGATGAAGCCCATGTCGAGCATGCGGTCGCCCTCGTCCAGCACCAGCCATTTGGTGTCGGAGAGGATCAGGTCGCCCTCGCGCACCAGGTCGGTCAACCGGCCAGGCGTGGCAATGAGGATGTCGACGCCCGGTGCAACCTTCTTCACCTGGCTGAAGCGCGAGACGCCGCCCAGCACGAGTGCAGTGGAGACATGCTGGCCTTTTGCGAGGATCTTGATGGTGTCCTCGATCTGCACCGCGAGTTCGCGGGTCGGCGCCAGGATCAGGGCCCGGGCCGTCTTGGCGCGACGCTTGGTGCCGAGCGCGATGATCTTGGACAGGATCGGCAGCGCGAAGGCCGCGGTCTTGCCGGAGCCCGTCTGCGCGATGCCGAAAATGTCACGGCCTTCCAGCTGCGGCGGGATCGCTTGCATCTGGATCGGCTTCGGTTCGGCGAAGCCGGCATTGTGGGTGGCCTTGAGCAGCGCACCCGTAATTCCCAGCGCTGCGAAACCGGTGAGTTCCGCGGAGTCGTTGCCGGGCAATGTGTTTTCGTTGGTCAAAATATTCTTCTTTCACGCGGCTCCGTGGCCGCAAACATCGATGGCGGCAGGGCGCAACCTGCCGTCGAAAAATTTGTTATGAAACGACAAGGCGGGCGGACGTAAACGTCCACTCGGCTGCGCTGTCGTGCCCGCAGGCATCATGCCACGGGGCTTTTTCGCCACTTTGTGATGTACCGGAAAGGGAGGCCGATATACCGGAAAGAGGGAAAACAGACGCAACCAGTCTCATTTGTCGAGAAGGCCGGAATCTCCCGGCCCAAGCGCCTATGGGCTGCATATGGCCGAGTTCGCCCCGGAATGCAAGGGGCGTCATGTTGCGGCGCAGCAAAAACCGACTAGGACGCGGTCGGAAATGTCCGCTCAAACCTCATCCGGCCATTTCCTGGCACCATGCTGGACAAACAAAATTTCTATCTGAGTGTCCGTGACCCGATACGCGACGATGTAGGGCGTGCCGGGAATCACCAGTTCGCGCGTGCCTTTGATCTCCCCAACGCGTCCTATGAACGGGTTGGCGGACAACAGCCGGGCGGTCTTTGAGTGAATTTCGTTGACGATCCGGGCAGCGGCCCGCGGGTTATGTTGGCCGAGGTAGTCGCCGATTGATGCAAGCTCGATCAGATAGTGTCGGGTCCAGACAATTCGCACCGAGGCTCATGCCTGACTGTGCTTATTGAGAACCGTCGCGATCTCTTCTTCGTTGGCGAAGTCGCCACGGTCGGCGGCTTCGATTCCCGCCTGAACGCCGGCAATCCACTTTTCCTGCCACGCCAGAGAACGGCCATGCGACAGGGCATCCTCGATGATCTGATCGCGAGTCAGGGTCGAGCGCGAGGTCAACATTTCAATCCGGCGGTTCAAATCCTCGGATATTTCTACGTTGTTCTTCATAGGTTTATTCTGCCATATCTGGCGAATGCCTGCCAAGAAGTATCGCGCATGGGGGACCAAGCGATGAAGGACGTGCTGAAGGAACTCGAGCGCCGGCGCGACATCGCCCGCATGGGTGGTGGCCAGGCGCGCATCGATGCCCAGCACAAGAAGGGCAAGCTTACGGCGCGAGAGCGCATCGAGGTGTTTCTCGATGAAGGCTCGTTCGAGGAATTCGACATGTATGTCGAGCACCGCTCGACCGATTTCGGCATGGAGAAAACCAAGATCGCCGGCGACGGTGTCGTTACCGGCTGGGGCACCGTCAATGGCCGCCCGGTCTACCTCTTCGCCAAGGATTTCACCGTGTTCGGCGGCTCGCTGTCCGAAGCCCATGCCGAAAAAGTCATCAAGGTGCAGGAGATGGCGCTGCGCAACCGCGCGCCGATCATCGGCATTTACGACGCTGGCGGCGCCCGCATTCAGGAGGGCGTGGCGGCCCTTGGCGGCTATGCCGAAATCTTCCAGCGCAACGTGCTGGCCTCCGGCGTCATTCCGCAGATTTCCGTGATTATGGGCCCATGCGCCGGCGGCGACGTCTATTCGCCCGCCATGACCGACTTCATCTTCATGGTGCGCGACACGTCCTACATGTTCGTCACCGGGCCGGATGTGGTGAAGACCGTCACCAACGAGACGGTGACAGCCGAGAGCCTTGGCGGCGCCTCGGTGCACACGACCAAATCCTCGATCGCCGACGGCGCCTACGACAATGACGTCGAGGCGCTCTTGCAAATGCGCCGGCTGGTCGATTTCCTGCCTGCGTCGAACACGTCGGAAATCCCCGAGATCGAATGCTACCAGTCGGTCACCGACCATGATCTTTCGCTCGACCGGCTGATCCCCGACAATGCCAACAAGCCCTACGACATCAAGGAATTGATCCTGAAGGTCGCCGATGAAACCGACTTCTTCGAAATCCAGCAGAATTTCGCCAAAAACATCGTCACCGGCTTCGGGCGGATCGAGGGCCGCACGGTCGGCTTCGTCGCCAACCAGCCGATGGTGCTGGCCGGCGTGCTCGATTCCGACGCCAGCCGCAAGGCAGCGCGCTTCGTGCGCTTCTGCGACTGTTTTTCCATACCGATCGTCACCTTCGTCGATGTCCCAGGATTCCTGCCGGGCACCGCGCAGGAATATGGCGGGCTGATCAAGCATGGCGCCAAGCTGCTCTTTGCCTATGCCGAGGCAACTGTGCCGAAGATCACCGTCATCACCCGCAAAGCTTATGGCGGTGCCTATGACGTGATGGCCTCAAAACATCTGCGCGGCGACATGAACTATGCCTGGCCGACGGCGCAGATCGCCGTCATGGGCGCCAGGGGCGCGGTCGAGATCATCTATCGCAAGGACATTGGCGACGCGGAAAAGATCGCAGCCCATACAAAGGCTTACGAGGATCGCTTCCTGTCACCCTTCGTCGCCGCCGAGCGCGGCTATGTCGATGAGGTGATCATGCCGCATTCGACCCGCCGCCGTATTGCGCGCGCGCTCAGAATGCTGCGCAACAAGGACATGCAGAACCCCTGGAAGAAGCACGACAACATTCCGCTGTGAGGTGGCCGAGGGGGGTAGCTGTCGGGCGCTCACTCCTCCTCCGCCGCGCCGAACCCCGCGTCCATGGTGGCGCTGGTCGGGCTCGCCCACGGCGTTGCGTGGTTGTCGATGCGCATCTGGAAGATGAAATAGGTCGGCGAGCAAAAGCCGATGCCTTTCACTTTTGAAATGCCCGGCGTGTCGGGCGGCATCGACTGGCACATATAATCCTCGCGGCAGAAATGCTCGGCATCACAGGCCGGGCGGTTGCCGCGATTGACCGCACCGCCAAGACACTGGTCGAAATTGTTGGTCGCCACGCAGATGTCGAATTTCTTGCCGCCGACCAACCCGCAAATCTCGTTCGGCATCGGCTTGCCCTTCTTGAAGGCGGCAAAGCTGCGGTCCTTGTCGTCGCAGGCGCGATAAGCGATGCCTGCAGGCACACCGATCTTCGGCGGACGGCAGGTGTAGGCGGCGCGCGAGACATCCGGCGCAAAGGCCGCGAACTGACCCGTGATGCTGTAGCGGTCGTTGAAAGGCTGCGCCGCGTTGCTGGCGATAGACCCGGTCAGGCAGGGATGGCCGGAGAACATTTTGGGACTGTCCTTGGGCAGCAGACACTGCGCCAGAGCGGTGCGTACGCCAGATGCTGTCGCCAGCGGCGTGCAGACGGTGCCGCCGCCGCATTGCCAGGTCGCGCCGAAACGCTTGGCATCGTCCGGCATCAGGCATGGCATCGCCATCCCGGCCGGCGCGTAATCGACATCGCCGGTATCGGTCCATGTCGCAGGCGGTGCGAAGGACAGCGGCCGGTAGCGGTTCGGCTGCTTGCCTTCGGCAGTGGCGCGCAGCCAGGCCTGGCGCCGGGGAATCTCGGCGTGGAGATGCGGCGAGATGCCGACCTCGATGCGGTTGAGCGGCGACGTCGTCTTGTCGTCGAGGCCGATGAAGTGGAAGCCGGCGGTGGAACCCGCCTGGTGACAGCCCTGACAGGCGCCGTTGTCCAACCGCTCGACCAGCGCCTCCGGCGTTCGCACCAGTTTCAGTGAGGAATAATCGAGCGATGCGAATTCCTTGGATTGGAATAATTGCGTAAACGGATGGTTGGCCTGTCTTGCGCTGCCGAAGGTCGACCACGAGATGACCTTTTTCGCCAGGAAAGCGTCGGGGATTTTGTAGACGCCGAGATCGACCGCCGCGACATTGGTGCTGACGTACTCGGCAAGGCTTTTCTTCAGCGCCGCGTCTTGCGAGAGCCGTTCGGTGTCCGGCGTATTCTCCAGCGGCTTCTCGCTGACTGCGGCACCGTCGATGCCGAAGATCCGCATCAGATAAGCGGCCTGCCCGCCGAATTCGGTCTCCTGACCGGAGGGAAAGCGCACGACCTGCGCATTGAGTTCGAGCTGCTTGAAGGTGAGCCCGGCGCGCTCCAACGGCCCGCCGGCCAGCCAGCCGGCGTCGACGCTTTCATCCAGCTGCGGCGTCCAGCGTCCGGCAACGCCGACACAGCCGCCGTCGGCATCGGGTGCCGCACTGTAGACGGCGTTGAAGTTGAACGGCAGCCGCGAGGACAGGACCTTGCCGCCCTTCCTGAAACTGTAGGCCAGGCGATAGATGAAACGCACCTCGCCGCAGCTCTTGTCGCCTTCCAAGGCAGCGAAATCGCGCCGGTCGAGCCGATTGACGACGCCGACCAGGCGAAAGCGTGCCGCCTCCGTCTTCAGCCAGCGCATGTCCATGACGCGGCCGACATTGCCGTCGGTGACCTCGTAGAGGGTGCGCCCGCCGGCCTTTATCTCGGCGCGCAGCGTGGCAATGTCTGATGCCACCGTATCGACGATCGCATGATAGGCCGGCACCTTGTCATAGAGCGCCTTCAGGTCGCCCGCGCCATCGACGCCGAAAATGCCGGCGAAGCCATAGCCCTTGGCATCGAGTGCGGCGAGCACCGCCGGATCGTCGACGATGGTCACCGGCTGCCCGGCGCGTACGCCATGCGGTGTAAACAGCGCGACGACGGCCGCAAACGCGAGCGCGAAACGCTTCATCCGATCGGCACCTTCCGCCGTACTTCGACCAGTTCGCGCAGCACCGGCACCAGCGCCAGCGGCAGATCCTCGGCGATCAGCCCCGGCCCGAACCGGCTGCCGGCCTCGGCATGGATCCACACCGCCGCGCAGGCTGCTTCGAACGCCGGCATGGCTTGCGCCAGCAGCCCGGCGGCGATGCCGGACAGCACGTCGCCTGATCCTGCGGTTGCGAGCCATGGCGCGCCATTGGCGTTGATCGCCGCCCGGCCATCGGGCGCCGCGATCACCGTGTCAGCGCCCTTGTAGACGATGACGGCATTGGCACGTTTGGCCGCCGCACGCGCCTTGTCCAGCTTGGACGAGGCGCCATCACCGGCGATGTCAGGAAACAGCCTGGCGAACTCGCCTTCGTGCGGTGTCATCACCAAGGCCGGTGCATTCGGCCCGCGCGCCGCTTCGAACAAAGTGTCCGGCTCATCGCGAAACGCGGTGATGGCGTCGGCGTCGAACACAAGGCCATCGACCCGTGCGGAAGTACCTTGCGGTTGACCGGCGGCGAGGAGTGCCAGCCCGAACGTCCGCGTTTTTTCACCGACGCCAAAGCCTGGACCAAGAACGAAGGCCGAAGGCCGGCGTTCGCCGACAAATTCGCTGATGTCGGCGACGTCATCGGTCTTGCGCAGCATGATCGAGGTCAGATGGGCGGCATTGACCTGCATGGCGTTGCCCGGCGACAGCACGGTCACCGCCCCTGCCCCGCTTCGGGCCGCGGCCAGCGCCGACAGCCGCGCCGCGCCGGTGGCGCTCGGCCCACCGGAAAAGACGCCGACATGGCCGCGCTTGTATTTATGCGCGTCGACAGCCGGAACCGGGAAATCGCGCAGCCAATGCGCCGGTGTGTTCTCGAACGCCTGGGGCCGGAGCCGTGCAATGATGTCGTCGCCGATGCCGATATCGGCAAGCACGATCTCGCCGCACCGTTCGCGACCGGGCAGAAGCAGATGGCCGGGTTTTTTGCGTGCAAAGGTGACGGTAACATCGGCGGTAAATGCCTTGCCCAGCACTTTGCCGCTATCACCCGAAACGCCGGAAGGCAGATCGACCGCGACAACGGGCAAATGGAGGTCCGAGGCAATATTGACCGCCCTGGCGGCATCGCCGGACAGCGGCTTGGACAGCCCTGCCCCGTAAAGCGCGTCGACCACGATCGAGCCGGGCTCGGCCTTAAAGCCGGACAGCGGCCGCGGCTCGATCGGGCATTCGGCAGCAGCGAGCGCCGCGTCGCTTAGCGGCCTCGGCGCAACGGACGCCCAGATTGTCGTGGCAACGCCGTTGCCGGCCAGGATGCGGGCGACGACATAACCGTCGCCGCCATTGTTGCCGGGACCGCAGAGCACATGGACATGTGTTGCCGAGGGATAGTGCTTGAGAACTTCGGCCGCGACCGCCTCACCGGCGCGCTGCATCAGGCCAAAACCGTTGAGCGGGCCGGCGGCAATCGTCAGCCGATCCGCCTCGCTCATTTCGGCGGGAGAAAGAAGTTCGTTGCTCATGGATTGCCGATCCGCATTCGATCAAGCATTGTCCAGTTTTCGGCTCGACGCAAACGGGGAGGAGTTGTTGCGATCCGCCGCCAGACCGTCAGGATGCACGTCGCAGGCGCAAGATTGCCCACTGTATGAGCAACTTGCCTGGTTTTTGTGCGGGCGCAAATGACGGCACTGTGTAGGCTCTTGCGGCCCATGCCGCATCCGTTGCAGTGAATGACGCGAATTTGCATCCAGGTGCAGCATGGCTTCGAAATCGTATGAGACCGCTTCGAATCCCTCGGATTGGCACAGTTCGTGCTTGATCGAGGCGCAAGCGGGGGCTCACAACCCGTTTTTTTGGCAGTGGAGGCCACTTTTTACATGAAAAAGATCGAAGCGATCATCAAGCCATTCAAGCTGGACGAAGTGAAGGAAGCGCTTCAGGAGGCCGGACTGCAAGGCATTACCGTCACCGAGGCCAAGGGCTTCGGGCGCCAGAAGGGTCACACCGAACTCTACCGAGGCGCGGAATATGTCGTCGATTTCCTGCCCAAGGTGAAGATCGAGGTGGTGCTCGGCGACGATGCGGTCGAAGGCGCGATCGAGGCCATCCGCAAGGCAGCCCAGACCGGCCGCATCGGCGACGGCAAGATCTTCGTCTCCAATATCGAGGAAGTCGTACGCATCCGTACCGGCGAAACCGGCATGGACGCCGTCTGACGGAGCCATCCTCCAAGAACCGTCATCCATCAAAAAACGTCATCAAACAGGGATAAATGACATGACGACAGCCAAAGACATCATGAAGCAGATCAAGGACAACGACGTGAAATTCGTCGACCTGCGCTTCACCGACCCGAAGGGCAAGCTGCAACACGTGACGATGGATGTCGTCGAGGTCGAGGAAGACATGTTTGCCGATGGCGTCATGTTCGACGGCTCCTCGATTGCCGGCTGGAAGGCCATCAACGAGTCCGACATGGTGCTGATGCCCGATCCGGACACGGTCCACATGGACCCGTTCTTCGCGCAGTCGACCATGGTCATCCTGTGCGACATCCTCGACCCGGTCTCCGGCGAATCCTACAACCGCGACCCGCGCGGCACGGCCAAGAAGGCCGAGGCCTACATGAAGGCTGAAGGCATCGGCGACACCATCTATGTCGGCCCGGAAGCAGAGTTCTTCGTCTTCGACGACGTGAAGTACAAGGCCGACCCCTACAACACCGGCTTCAAGCTCGACTCGACCGAACTGCCGTCGAATGACGATACCGACTACGAGACCGGCAATCTCGGTCACCGTCCGCGCGTCAAGGGCGGCTATTTCCCGGTGCCGCCGATCGACAGCGCGCAGGACATGCGCTCCGAGATGCTGACCGTGCTCGCCGAGATGGGCGTGCGCGTCGAAAAGCATCACCACGAAGTGGCCGCCGCCCAGCATGAGCTTGGCATCAAGTTCGACGCGCTGGTGCGCAACGCCGACAAGATGCTGATCTACAAGTATGTCGTGCACCAGGTCGCCAACGCCTATGGCAAGACGGCAACCTTCATGCCGAAGCCGATCTTTGGCGACAACGGTTCGGGCATGCATGTCCACATGTCGATCTGGAAGGGTGGCAAGCCGACCTTCGCCGGCAATGAATATGCCGGCCTGTCGGAGAACTGCCTGTTCTTCATTGGCGGCGTCATCAAGCACGCCAAGGCGGTCAACGCCTTCACCAACCCGCTGACCAACTCCTACAAGCGTCTGGTGCCGGGCTATGAAGCGCCGGTGCTGCTCGCCTATTCGGCGCGCAACCGCTCGGCCTCCTGCCGCATCCCGTTCGGCTCGTCGCCGAAGGCCAAGCGCGTCGAGGTTCGCTTCCCCGATCCGGGCGCGAACCCTTACCTGGCCTTCTCCGCCTTGCTGATGGCCGGTCTCGACGGCATCAAGAACAAGATCCATCCGGGACAGCCGATGGACAAGGACCTCTACGACCTGCCGCCGAAGGAGTTGAAGAAGATCCCGACCGTCTGCGGTTCGCTGCGTGAAGCGCTGCAGAGCCTGGACAAGGACCGCGGCTTCCTGAAGGCCGGCGGCGTCTTCGACGACGACCAGATCGACAGCTACATCGAGTTGAAGATGGCCGAGGTGATGCGCTTCGAAATGACCCCGCATCCGGTCGAATACGACATGTACTATTCGGTCTAAGATCCCGCCCGGATAACAATGCAAAGCCCTTGAAGGCTTTCCGCCTTCAAGGGCTTTTTGCTGCCCACCAATGCTTTGCCTATGGGTGCGCGTTTGGCCAGCCACGCAACAGCGGGCAAGCTCTTTTGGTTCTAGAGAATTGTTTGATGGCAGGACTTGGCTGGGCTATGGCCACCGGCAGAAGCCGCAAATGAAGGCTGACGGCTGGGCTTTTCAACCGCGAGCCAGGAGCGAGCGGCACACTGCCTCAGGCTGCAATGCCCGCTCGTCCGGCGCCCCCGCCAATGCCGTCGTTCAAGAAACCCCGCCCCGTTCGAACAGCATCGCTTTGGCGTAACCCCAAGGCCACGAATACGCATGCTGCGGTGCAATCTGTCAACGCCGCCGGCCAGAGGCGCCGAACGCCGATTTCGGTGTTTGATCAGAGGCTTATATAACTGATCATTGGTGTACGGGTGACCTGAAACAGGCTGTTTTCCGGGCTTTTTCAGGGAACACGGAAACGCACAACACCAATGGTGGCAAGGGGCGTCGGCCAAAAGTCTTTCCGGCCGGTGAATTTGCCCGATCCTTTTCAACCTGACTTTTTTTGGGGGTATTCGGTCCGCGGGGTCAGGTATGGCAAAAAGAACCCCGGCACGGGCCGGGGTTCTCACACGGACAGAACATCGGAGGGTGATGCCTATCCGGCAAGTTCGTCGGGGCCGTGCAGATTCCAGTCCGTTCGTCTGGCCAGCACCAGCACATAGTAGATCGCCGCCACGACCATGATCAGCAGCGTCGCGATCAGGCTCGGGCGCCCGAAGGCGGCGTCGAGCAGGTTCTGATAGGCGACATAGACCAGCGCCACGAAAGCAAGGATGGCCGGCACCGGAAACAAGGGCATGCGGTAGTGTCCGCCAGCCGTTGTGCCGTTGCGGCGCCCGGCAAACGCCGCCACGCACAGAAGCGCGTAGATCACCACCAGCGAGGTGCCGCTGACCACCAGCAGCAGGTTGATGTCGATGAAGCAGGCGACTGCCGCCAGCACCGACACGACGATGGTGGCGATCCACGGCGACGCGTAGCTGCCATGGACGGAGGCGACCGCGGCATTGATCGGACCGAACCACGTCTTGTCGCGGCCGGAGCTGAACAGCAGCCGCGCCGCCTGCAGGATGATGGCGATGACCGCGTTGAAGATGGCAACGGCGATGGCGAGGCTGATCAGTACCGTCAACGCATGGCCACCGCGCGCCTCGAGGAAATATTCTATTTTCTGGGGCGCTGCGAGCAGTCCCGCCAGGTCCGGCGACCCCAGAAGCACAGCCGTCAGCGGAATGAGCTCAGCAGCGACCGTGATCAACAGCGCCCAGACCACGACCTTGCCGATGTTGCGTTTGGCGTCCTGCGTCTCCTCACCGAAATAGGCGGCCGCGCCATAGCCATTATAGGCGAACAGGGCAACGGCGGTGGCCGCCAGCACGATGCCGGCCGATGCCGGGACCAGCGTGTTGGTGGCATCGAGCAATTGCGGCGACGTGAACAGGCTCGACAACGGCCGCTCGACATGGGCAATGCCGAGGCCGGTCAGAACCAGCAATGCCAGCATCTCAATGCCGAGGAAGATGCCGGTGACAAAGGCGTTGAGCTTGATGCGCATTGCCGCGACCGTGCCGGCCAGTGCGATCGTCACCACGCCGACCCATTGCGGACTGAGGTTGGGAATGAGAACCCCGAGATAGGTGCCGACGCCGAGCGCGATGACGGCGACGATCAGCACGATCGAGACGAACACCAGCACCAGCGTGACAAAACCCCAGAAACGGCCAAGCGTACGGCCGATCATGGTGTATTCGCCGCCGGCCATCGGATAGGCCGATGACAGTTCGGCATAGACGAAGGCCATGAACAGCCCGATGACGGCGGCAATGACGAAACTCAGGAATGAGCCGGTGCCGGCCAGCGCGATGACGCCCGGCACGATGATGAACACCGAGGATGCCGGCGTCACGGCCGACAGCACGATCATCAGCGTGCCCAGCGCATTGAGCGCCCGGTCCAGTCCCTTGGCGGTGGGCGCAGTCTTGTTGACCGCCCCCGTTTTTGCTTCGTTTGTAGACATCGTCCTCCCTTTTTTTAATCAGATAAAAATTATCCTCCGACGCGGAACCTATCGACCGAGTCAGATATCGTCAACAAATATGGTGCATTGGTGCTTGCAAAAATCCACATGCCGGTTTTTAATTGAATCTAATTCAGGAAACAGAAATGGGACGACCCAAAACCCAGACCGATCGCCGCCTCACTCTGGTCGCGGCGGCAGAATCGATGATCGCGAGGCGCGGCCTTGCCGGCGTCACCCTGCGCGACGTTGCCAATGAAGCAGGGATGAGTTCGAGCGCCCTGCTCTATTATTATCCCGGCCTGAAGGACCTGCTGGACGATGTGCAGCGCAAGGCTGTCGAGCGGTTCTGCACGATACGCGCGGCGTCGGTCGCCGAGATCGCCGATCCCCGGCTGCGGCTGAAAACGATGATCGATAACGGGCTGCCGACCGACACGGACGACCAGCTCTGCCGGCTATTGCTCGAACTCGGCGCCTACTCGCGCTCGGATCCGAGCTACGCCGCCCGCCACATCACGCTGTTCGAACGACAGGTGTCGATCTATGTCGGCATCCTGGAAGCGGGCGCGGCCACCGGCATCTTCAACCTACAGGCGGCCAGCGAGACGATCGCGCGCAGCCTGGTGGTGCTCGAGGACGGGCTGGGGCTGCATCTCGTCAACGTTGTGCCTGCGGTCGATCAAGCTTCGGCGCTGGCAATCCTGACCAGCTATGCCGAGCTTGCGACCGGCTGCAGCCTTCGCTGAGCCGGCTTACATCAACGGAGCGACCCCAAGCATGGACCAATTGCCGACCCACACCACCACGCCTGCCGGCAAGGCGCGAGCCCGCGCTCTCGCCATTCCCTTGCAAGGCACGCCCGGCCCCGCCAATGCCATCACCGATGTCGACGGCGTCCTGGTCGGCTACTCCACGATCATCAAGGGCGAAGGCAAGCTCAATGGACAAGGACCGGTGCGCACCGGCGTGACGGCCATTTTGCCGTTCGGCCGTGACGGCGTCGGCGTCGCCTGTGCCGCCGGCTATCATTCCTTCAACGGCAATGGCGAGATGACCGGCGCATCGTGGATCGAGGAGGCCGGCAGCATCAGCCTGCCGATCCTGATCACCAACACCCATGCGATCGGTCCCTGCCATCGTGGCGTCATCGACTGGGTGGCGCGCCACAAGCCCGATGTCGCGAAGCAGTGGCTGCTGCCGGTGGTGGCCGAAACCTGGGACGGCTATCTCAACGACATCAACGGCTCGCATGTCTTGGTCGACCACGCTATTGCCGCGATCGACAACGCGGCGAGCGGGCGCATCGAGGAAGGTTCGGTCGGCGGCGGCACAGGCATGAATTGCTATGCCTTCAAGGGCGGCTCGGGTTCGGCCTCACGGATCGTCGACTACGGCCATCGATCCTACACGGTCGGCGTCTTCCTGCAGGCCAATTTCGGGTCGCGCCGCGAGTTCACCATCGCCGGCGTGCCGCTTGGTGATCGGCTGGCAGACGACAACCCGATGGAGGCGTACTTCCGGGGCGGTCCGACGGGCGCCGGCTCCTGCATCGGCATCATCGCCACCGACGCGCCACTCTTGCCGGGCCAATGCAAGGCGCTGGCCCGGCGCGTGCCGCTCGGCCTGGCGCGGACCGGGACTACGGGCTCGCATTTCTCCGGCGATATTTTCCTCGGCTTCTCGACCGCGAACCGCGATGCGCTCAATGGCCGCTTTCCCAAAGGCCCGGCCAGCGAAGAGAGCTACAGCCGCATGGATTTCATTCCGTGGGGGCGCATGGACGATTTCTATGCCGCCGTTGTGCAGGCGACCGAGGAGGCAGTGCTCAACGCGCTCGTCGCCAACAGTGACATGATCGGCCGTGACGGCAACCGCAGCCCTGCCTTGCCGCATGCGAAGGTGCTGGCGGCGCTCAAGGCGCGTGGAGCTGTCGCCGGCTGACAGCGGCAGACGAACCCGCCCCTCGCAAACACGAAAAAGCCCTGCCGATTTTCCGCCAGGGCTTTTTGTTACCGAGTTCCAGTCGCGGCGAGGACCTTGCGATCCGCGCCGCGAAGACAATCAGGCAGCAGCCGAGACCTTCGCGTCGGTCGCAACCTCCGAGATGGTCTTCAGGATCTGCGAAGCGATCTGGTAGGGGTCGCCTTGCGAGTTCGGGCGGCGGTCTTCCAGATAACCCTTGTAGTCATTCTTGATGAAGGAGTGCGGCACACGGATCGAGGCACCACGGTCGGCGATGCCATAGCTGAACTTGTTCCATGGCGCGGTCTCGTGCTTGCCGGTCAGACGCTTGTCGTTGTCCGGCCCGTAGACGGCGATGTGGTCCATCAAGTTCTTGTCGAACTGCGCCATCAGCGATTCGAAATACGCCTTGCCGCCGACTTCGCGCATATAGGCGGTCGAGAAGTTGGCATGCATGCCCGAGCCGTTCCAATCGGTATCGCCGAGCGGCTTGCAGTGGAACTCGATGTCGATGCGGTATTTTTCAGTGAGGCGCAGAAGCAGATAGCGGGCGATCCACATCTGGTCGGCGGCCTTCTTGGAGCCCTTGCCAAAGATCTGGAATTCCCACTGGCCCTTGGCCACTTCGGCGTTGATACCTTCATGGTTGATGCCGGCGGCGAGGCAAAGGTCGAGATGGTCTTCGACGATCTGGCGCGCGACATCGCCAACATTCTTGTAGCCGACGCCGGTGTAGTACGGCCCCTGCGGCGCGGGATAACCGGTCTCCGGGAAGCCGAGCGGGCGGCCGTCCTTGTAGAAGAAATACTCCTGCTCGAAGCCGAACCAGGCACCCTCGTCATCGAGGATGGTGGCGCGCTTGTTGGAAGCGTGCGGCGTGACGCCGTCGGGCATCATGACTTCGCACATGACCAGCACGCCATTGGTACGGGTCGGGTCCGGATAAACCGCGACTGGCTTCAACACGCAGTCGGAGCTGTGGCCCTCGGCCTGCATCGTCGAGGAACCATCGAAGCCCCAGAGCGGCAGCTCTTCCAGCGTCGGGAATTCGGCGAATTCCTTGACCTGTGTCTTGCCGCGAAGGTTGGGGACCGGGGTGTATCCATCGAGCCAAATGTACTCGAGCTTGTATTTCGTCATTCTAGCCTCTCGTTGCTTGATCACCGAACACCAGACGGGGTCGACATGCGTCTGCCGTCGGCAGCCGGCGCTGCCGATTAATAAAATGCAATTCGTGTGCCACTCCGGCATCGACGGGTGCGGCAAAATGGCCGTGATATCGCGATGAATTTACTCAGCCGTCTCACCACTGGGTCCATATCGATCAAACCCGGATAATGCATAAATATTAGGCGTTTGATGATCTTTTCGTAGGCATATTGCCTAAATGAATCGCAAGACCTATCTTCTGGGAAAGCTGAATCGAAAAGCTCCTGAAGAAGAAAGGAGACCGCTCATGGAAGTCGTCCACACCCGTCCGTCGGCAAAAATTCTGATGTTCCCCCTGGCAGCGCGCGGCTCTGCCTCAAATTTAGGCGTAAAGGCGAAATTCGCGGCAGAGCTGGCCTCGTTGCGCAACACGCACGCCGATTTTGACGGCTGGTATCACGAAGCGGCCGTCGAGGAAGAAAATCAACGCAAGAGCTGATCGTTTCGTTCGGGTCTCAGACACGAAAAGCCCGGCGTGAGCGATCACGCCGGGCTTTCTGTTGACCGATGATCCGTCAGTCCTTGGCGTGCAGGTCAGTGCCAAGCGTATCCTTGACGAAGATCATGCCGATAACGAGCGTGAACGCCGCGATCACCACCGGGTACCAAAGGCCGTAGTAAATGTCGCCCTTATAGGCACTGAGCGCGAACACCGTCGCCGGCAGCAAACCACCGAACCAGCCATTGCCGATGTGATAGGGCAGAGACATACCGGTATAGCGGATGCGGGTCGGGAACATCTCGACCAGGATTGCGGCAATCGGACCATAGACCATGGTCACGAAGAGGATCAGGATAAACAGGATGCCGATCGTCATCGGCCAGTTGATCCCGGCCGGGTCAGCGAACATGGCGAAGGCACCGCCGCCCGGTATGTTGTAGACCGTGACCTCCGGCGCACCCGCTGCCTCATCTGATGTCAAGAGCTTGTCCTTGACCGCCTGATCAGTCGGCACCGCTGCCTTTTCGCCGCCGCGGATAGTTGCCGCGTCGAGCTTGAGTTCAGGATTGGCTGCGATGAAGGCGTCGAGTTTCTGGTCGGCGACCTTGATCGCCGCGCGCTTCAGCGGATAACCACCGTCTTTCAGGGACATGTTGATAGCCTTGGCGAAGGCTGCATCCTTGGCCTTGGCCTGATCACCAGCAGCGACCGCATCGTAGGAGTCCACGGTTTCGTTGCCGATCTTGACCGACGCAGTCGCTCCGGCTGCAGCCGTCGACACCACGTCGTAGGGAACCGAGTTCTTGGTCAGGAATGAAGTCGCGATGTCGCAGGACGTCGTGAACTTCGCCGTACCGACCGGATTGAACTGGAATCTGCAGTCGCCCGGGGCTGCGGTCACCGTCGCCTTTGTGTTCTGCTGTGCGTTAGCGAGTGCCGGGTTGGCCGCCCGGGTCAGCGCCTTGAACAGCGGGAAGGTGCAGACAATGGCGAGCGCGAGGCCAGCCATGATGATCGGCTTGCGACCGATCTTGTCGGAGAGCCAGCCGAAGACGACGAAGAAGATCGAGCCAAGCGCCAGCGCGATGGCGATCATGATGTTGACCGACTGCGCGTCGACCTTGAGCACGTTCGTCAGGAAGAACAGCGCGTAGAACTGGCCATTGTACCAGACGACGGCCTGGCCGGCGGTGAGACCAAGCAGCGCCAGCAAAGCGATCTTGGCGTTCTTCCACTGCCCAAAGGCCTCCGACAGCGGCGCCTTGGAGCCCTTACCTTCGTCCTTCATCTTCTGGAACGTCGGAGACTCTGACAGAGACAACCGGATCCAGACCGAGACGGCGAGCAGCAGGAAGGAGACGATGAACGGTATGCGCCAGCCCCAGGCGGCATAAGACTCCTTACTGATTGATCCCTGGACAATCAGGATGACGATCAGCGACAGGAACAGGCCGAGCGTCGCTGTCGTCTGGATCCATGAGGTGTAGAAGCCGCGGCGATCGTCAGGCGCGTGCTCGGCAACATAGGTCGCCGCACCGCCATACTCGCCGCCCAGCGCCAGGCCTTGCAGCATGCGCAGGACGATCAGGATCACGGGAGCCGCGATGCCCAGGGTTGCATAGCCGGGCAGCAGACCGACCAGGAACGTCGACAGGCCCATGATAGTCATGGTGACCAGGAATGTGTATTTGCGGCCGACGAGGTCGCCGATGCGACCGAACAGCAGCGCGCCGAACGGGCGCACCAGGAAGCCGGCGGCAAAGGCTAGCAGCGCGAAGATGTTGCGCGTCGCCTCCGGAATGGTCGGGCTGAAAAAGGTCGAGCCGATGAAGGCCGCCAACGAGCCGTAGAGATAGAAATCGTACCATTCGAAAACGGTGCCGAGCGAGGAAGCGAAGATGACCTTCTTCTCCTCTCGCGTCATGCCGCGGCTTGCTCCGCCGGCGGTCGATGCAATTGTCATTGAGTTGTCCTCCCGTGAGACCCTGTCCTCGATGCCGGGCGCCAATGTCCGCGCTCTCCTCCGAACGCGGACTCGGAAATGCCGAGTCATCAAGGAAAAAATGACAGAAAGCGCTCGCCGAAGGCAGAGCGACGATGGGATTATGACTTTGGTATTAGGTGCGGTGCGGTAGGGACCGGCCGGTCAGGCCTTGAGCGCTTCGAGAAGGCTGACCGCAGCCACCATATCGCGCCTACGGGCGGCGCGGCGCGCGATCGCTTCGGCGTCCTGTCCCCATTGCTCGATCTGCCAATCCTCGTCGACATGGCCGGCGGCCCAGGCGGCCTCCGCGTCGAGTTCGCCGAAATCGACAGCCAGCGCCAGCAGCGCCGAACCGGTCAGCGAGGTCATGACGTGGATGGCGGCCAGCCGCAGCGGCTCGGCGCGCTGAGCAAGATGACTGCCCAGAACGGCGATGGACTCACGCGGCTGCTCTACATGAATGATCCCTTCGGCAAGGTTGAAGCGGGCTCCAAGCGTGGCGCGCGCCCAATCGATGACCGGATCCCACTGCTCGTTCTGCCGCTCGACCAGCCCTTGCGGCGCATCGGCGCGGTAACAGAGCAGGTCCGATGAGGCAAAGCGCAGTATGTCCTCCAGCACCGCCTGCGAATCGCTGGCGACGCCATCGATGGCGGTGTTGACCAGGCGCATCACCGGCATCGTTACCGGATTGATCGTCTCGCCCTGCTGAGCGAATTCCTCGGCAACCAGCACTGCTACCGCCTCGGTCGGCAGCGCCAGCAGCGCCTTGCCCGGCGTGCGCACCGGCTTGCCGTCGAGATGCACGGCAAAACCGCCCTCTATCGGCGCAACCGAAACGGTCTTGTAGAAGCGCTTGGGCTGCGGTGTCTTCATCTGAATCTGGGCGCGACGCACCGGATCCGGATCGGAAAGATACTTGCCCGCTTCGAGGTCATTGAGGATGTCACGCATGAAAAATCTCTCTCACACCGGGATCAGCTTGCGTGCCGGCCGGTTGACGATGATCAGGCCGGCGGCAATCAGGCCGAGTGCCAGGAAGATGCGAATGGTCAGTGGTTCATTCAAGATGATCGCACCGCACAGCACGCCGAAAACCGGCGACAGGAAGGTGAAGCTGGACAGGCCGGAGGCCGGATAGCGGCGCAGCAGCCAGAACCAGAGGACATAGGTGAAAGCGACGATGTAGATCGCCTGGAAAAGCAGCGCCAATGTCGGCAACAGCGAGGGATCGCGCACCGGTGGGCCGGCGAGAGGCAGCACTAACAGGCCGACGATCGCCGCACCGGCGAGTTGATAGAGCAGCAGCTTCTCGGCGCTCGCCTCAACCAGTTTGGATCGCTTGATCAGGATATTGGTCAAAGCCCAGAAGAACCCGGAGCCGAGACTGAGCAGGTCGCCGAACAGCATGTCCCCGCCGCCGCCCAGCTTGTCGGAAAAGACGGCGGCAAGGCCGGCGAACGCCAGCAGCAGGCCAAGGAACTTGCGCATGGTGATCTGTTCGCCAAGCAGGAAGTGACCGCCAATCAGCATCCAGAACGGCATGGAGTTGACCAGCAGCGTGTTGCGGGCAACGGTCGTGTGTTCCAGGCCGACATAGAGGCACAGGAATTCGACGCCGAAAAGCACGCCAACCGCGATGCCAACCAGCAACGTGCCATCACGTGTGAACAGCGCGATGCCGCGCCAGCGGCACCAGAGGAAGACGCAGAAACCGCCGATGAGCGAGCGTGCGATCGACAGGAAGACAGGGTCGTAGCCGGCGTAGGAGATCTTGGCGGCGACGTAGTTCAGGCCCCAGGAAAAGGTCAGGCCGACCATGATGGCGGCGGCGGCCATGTCGACTGTGTCGCGCCGATCGAGCGCGTCGGTGGCGCCGCTCAAGCTCAGTCCTCCGCGCTGGCGTCGTCGAAGCCGATCAGGTTCCAGCTCTGGCGCATATGCGGCGGCATCGGCGCGGTAACGTCGATGACGCCCTTGTCGGGATGCGGAATGATGATGCGGCGCGCATGCAGATGCAGGCGATTTTGAATGCCACCTGGGAAATCCCAGTTGGTATCGGCCTCGAAATATTTCGGGTCGCCGATGATCGGGCAGCCGATATACGCGGCGTGAACACGAAGCTGGTGGGTGCGGCCTGTATAGGGCTCCATCTCCAGCCAGGTCATGGTCTGCGCCGCCTGCTCGATGATGCGGTAGTAGGACACGGCATGGTCGGCGCCTTTTTCACCATGCGCAGCCACCCGAACGCGGTCGCCGTCCTCAGTCGGCTCTTTGATCAGCCAGGTCGAGATCTTGTCCTCGCGCTTCGGCGGCACGCCTTTGACCAGGGCCCAGTAGGTCTTCTTCGTTTCGCGGGCGCGGAACGCCTCCGACAGCTTCATGGCTGCCAGTCTCGAACGGGCAACGACCAGCACGCCCGACGTGTCGCGGTCGAGCCGGTGGACCAGCCGCGGCTTCTCACCCTTCTGGTTGCGCCAGGCTTCCAGCATGTCGTCGACATTTCGGGTGACGCCCGAACCGCCCTGCACCGCAAGGCCCGCCGGTTTGTTGAAGACGAAAACCTTCGGGTCCTCATGGATCAGCATTTTTGCCAGGACGTCGGCATCGCCCTGGTTGCGGATCGAATGGCCGGTCAGCGCGCTCTCGCCCTTCTTGTCGACCTCGAGCGGCGGAACACGCACCACCTGGCCAGGCTCGACACGGCTGTCGGCCTTGACCCGGCCGCCATCGACGCGGATCTGGCCGGAGCGCAGCAACTTCTGCAGATGGCCAAAACCAAGGCCCGGGAAATGGGTCTTGAACCAGCGATCGAGCCGCATGCCCGCCTCGCCGGCCTCCACCGTGATCTGTTCAACGCCTGCCATTTTTTCTTCGCTTATCCGTTTCCAAAGCAGGTCTCGGCCTGCGCTTGGCGCGGCAATAGCATTAAGGCAGGCTTCTTGCGAGCCAAAGTCCCAGAAACAAGGCGATGATGGCGCCAATGACGCTGGCCAGCGCATATCCAAACGCCGGCAGCGTGGCGCCGCGGTCCCACAGTGTCGCGAAATCGAGCGAAAAGGCGGAAAACGTGGTGAAGCCACCAAAGATGCCGGTGGCGACAAACAGCCTGACTTCATCCGATCCGCCGCGGCGCGCCACAGTGGCGATGAACAGCCCCATGGCAAAGGAGCCGACAATGTTGATGGCCATCGTGCCCCAGGGATAGTTGGGGCCGACAACGCGTAGCGCACCGATATTGGTGAGGTGGCGGATGCCGGAGCCGATGCCGCCGCCTATGACAACGAGAAGCAGATTGAACATTGTCGTCTACTGCCCCCGCGAGGGCGGCGGCGTCAATCCCTTCAAGCCCGTGACGGGACTTCCGGAACAGCACAGATAGCTGACCGCGTCAGAAACCGCCGCTCGCGACCATTGTCGAGCGAGAACATGCCGCCCCTGCCCGGCACCACGTCGATGATGAGATCTGTGTGTTTCCACACTTCATATTGCGAAGCGCTGATATAGACCGGTGTCTCGCCGATTTCGCCCAGCATGACGTCATTGTCGCCGACGATGAAATCGTTCTGGGGATAGCACATTGGCGAGGAGCCGTCGCAACAGCCGCCCGACTGATGGAACAGCACCGGCCCATGGTCGGCGATGATTTCAGCCAGGAATGTTCTGGCCTCCGGGGTGGCCGAGACTTTCCCAAGCGAAACCTTGTCGAGCACGGCATTCCTCCATCATGAAGCAGTCGGGCATCATCAGGCGATCGGGGCGCGGCGGAACGGCCGCGCCCCTTTGCGGATGCGCATGACCCATCGGAGATTTAGGGCCTTCCGAGGTCATGCGTAGCCCTGGGAGGGCGCTCAGAAGAAGCCAAGCTTCTTCGGGCTGTAGCTGACCAGCATGTTCTTGGTCTGCTGATAGTGGTCGAGCATCATCTTGTGGTTCTCACGGCCGATGCCGGACTGCTTGTAGCCGCCGAACGCCGCGTGCGCGGGATAGGCATGGTAGCAGTTGGTCCACACACGACCGGCCTGGATGGCGCGGCCGAAGCGGTAGCAGCGGTTGGCGTCGCGGCTCCAGATGCCGGCGCCGAGGCCATAGAGCGTGTCGTTGGCGATCGAGAGCGCCTCGTCATCGTCCTTGAAGGTCGTCACCGAGACCACCGGCCCGAAAATCTCCTCCTGGAAAACGCGCATCTTGTTGTGCCCCTTGAACACGGTCGGCTTGACGTAATAGCCGCCGGCCAGATCGCCCGGCAGATGGTTCTGCTCGCCGCCGATCAGCACCTCGGCGCCTTCCTGCCTGCCGATGTCGAAATAGCTCAGGATTTTCTCCAGCTGTTCGCCCGATGCCTGTGCACCGATCATAGTTGCCGGGTCGAGCGGATCGCCCTGGACAATCGCCTCGACGCGCTTCAGCGCCTTTTCCATGAACTTGTCATAGATCTTCTCATGCACCAGCGCCCGGCTGGGGCAGGTGCAGACCTCGCCCTGGTTGAGCGCGAACATGACGAAGCCCTCGATCGCCTTGTCGAAGAAGTCGTCATCCTCCGATGTCACGTCCTGGAAGAAGATGTTTGGCGACTTGCCGCCGAGTTCGAGCGTCACCGGGATGAGGTTCTGGCTGGCATATTGCGAGATCAGCCGACCGGTCGTGGTTTCGCCGGTGAAGGCGATCTTGGCGATGCGGTTGGACGACGCCAGCGGCTTGCCGGCTTCGAGGCCAAAGCCGTTGACGATGTTGAGCACGCCATCCGGCAGCAGGTCACCGATAAGGTCCACCCACAGCATGATGGTGGCGGGTGTCTGCTCGGCCGGCTTCAGCACCACGCAATTGCCGGCGGCAAGGGCCGGCGCCAGTTTCCAAACCGCCATCAGCAGCGGAAAATTCCAGGGAATGATCTGGCCGACGACGCCAAGCGGCTCATGGAAATGATAGGCGACGGTGTCATCGTCGATTTGCGACAGGCTGCCTTCCTGGGCGCGCAAAGCACCGGCGAAATAGCGGAAATGGTCGATGGCGAGCGGCAAGTCGGCTGCGGTCGTCTCGCGGATCGGCTTGCCATTGTCCCAGGTCTCGGCGAGCGCCAGGAGATCGAGATTGTCCTCCATGCGATCGGCGATGCGGTTGAGGATCAGGGCACGGGCAGCGGCACTGGTCCTGCCCCAGGCGTCCTTGGCCTTGTGCGCGGCGTCGAGTGCCGCCTCAATATCGTTAGCATCCGAACGGGCGATTTCGCCCAGCGGCTTCCCGTTGACCGGCGAGATGTTGTCGAAATACCGTCCTGAATGCGGCGCCACCCATTTGCCACCGATGTAGTTGTCGTAACGCTTGGCGAAGGGCACCTTGGCCGTGCGTGAAAATTCCACCTTGTTCATTGTCTTCCTCCCAGGAAACAGCGGTACGGGATGTACCGCGCTGCCAGGGAGAGTGAGGATGCCATCGAGCTTTGTCAGCCCAGGCATGTCATCCACCCCGGGCCGACTGTCGCAAGATTGCGACAGGTTCGGCGCCGAAACCTCAATGCGGCCGGCGGATGCCGAAGCGGGCGAGCTTGCGATGCAGAGTGGCCCGGGAAATGCCGAGATTGTGCGCGGCGGCGGAGACGTTGCCATCGGCGCGCGCGATCGCCCGCTGGATCACTCCGCGCTCCGCGTCCTCCAGTTCTTCCGCGGCCTTGGCGAAATCGCCGAGGATGTCGGCGGCGGGCAGCCCCCTTGCCAGCGCCTGTTGCGTGATGCCGAGGGTCTGCCGCGCCGAGCGTGTCGCGCCGACGACCAGATCATCGCCGTTGACCGCAATCAGCGCACCGGCGCCGCGCTCGGCCGCCGAGGCAAGCAGAATGCGGGCATTGGGAAAAGACAGGCGAAAATTCTCGGCCTCGATGCGGCGGGCAGCATCACCGACCGCCATGGCGATCAGGCCGACAAAGCCTTCGGTCAAATCCGACCGGCACGACGAGACATCGAGCGCGGCAGCCAGATTGCCCTCGTGGTCGTAAATCGGCGCAGTCGTACAACTGAGCAGCGTGTTGCTCGAAAAGAAGTGCTGGTCACGATGAATGGTCAGCGCGCGCTGGTCGGCCAGGCATGTGCCGATGCCGTTGGTGCCCTCGGAGTCCTCACTCCATACTGTCCCGGTCCACAGGCCCCATTCGTCGAAGGTCTCGTCATCGGCGGAAGCCCCGCGGCGTTCGACAGGGATACCGTCGCGATCGGCAAGCAGGACGCAACAGCCAATGCCGCCGACCGCAAGATAGAGACGATCAAGGCTGGCTTCCGCAGCCCGCAGCAGCTGCTCGACCCGCTGCCGCGCCAGCCTGAACTCGCCTTCGGTCAGCCGTCGAGGCGCTTGTCGTTGGCCAGGATCCAGTCCATGCACCGTGAGCGAACGTCTCCAGGAGGCAACCAACGCCGATCGGGCGGCATCGCTGGTGGCAATGGCCGCCTGGACGACATCGGCATGATGGGCCGGCTGTCCGGTCACCTCATCCTCCCAAGGCGCTTCCAACTCAAGCAGCGTTATATCCGTTCAGATATATCAGCTGCATTGAGTTGTAGGGGATCAGCGGCTGCTGGCGCTATAAGACAATGGTCCAACAGCAGCCATGGAACGCGGCCGACCCGGCCTCCCGCCCAAGCGCCGCCAACATCATTGTCACCATTCAGGCGTAGCCCACCCGGCATGTTTTTTCCTGAACTCGGCGTAAAGCGCATCGAGTTCCGCTTTGCTGACCGGACGTACCTGCTCATAGAGGTAACCGGTAACGCCGTCGGACAACTGGTATGCCGCAATACGCTTGTATGCGGCGCCAATGCCTTTCCCTTCGAAAATATGTTCGTTGGGAACCGTGACGCATAACTGCGCACCCGATTGCAAATGGATAACGGGCCGGTCGGTAACGACAACATATCTGGATTTCAATGTCTCGGATCTGAACTGGTCGCGGCTATCCACCTGGCACGACCATCCGACATGCGGGAGAAGGCCTTGGTTCATACCTAACAACAGCGCGTCGCTCATGACCGCGCCGGAGGCGAAGACCGAAAATCGATCCGCTGGTCCCATTCTTTGAACAAGGTCGTCGATCAGCCGTCTGTATTCAGGAATATTGTCGAGGTGAAGAGGAAGGGTGGCTTCCTTGGCAAAGACGTAGTTGATCGGCGACAGCATCTGCCGTCCGGTTGGAAAAAAGGTACCCCAAAAAGCAAGTCCAGCGGCAATGGATATCACGGCGGTAGACCATTGCGATCTCAACGCCGGCGCCGAAACAATAGAAACGATTGCTTGAGCGTATGCAGGAAAGAGCCAGAGAAATATCGGTAGCGAATGATGACGTTCCGGGTCCTGCGTACGGACAAAAAGAAAAAAGGTGAGGACCGAAGCGATGGTACAGAACAAGGAAAATCTGTTGCTGCGCACTAGGGAGATATAGAGACCCACCATGATCAAGGCCCAGTTCATGTAGCTAAGGCGGGATCCAATTTCACCGAGTTGGATAAAGATGGTCGTCCTGTATCCGCTGTAAAGCTCGGCATAGCTGGTTCCCAGAATCTTGGCGATCAGCGGCAATTGGAAATTCAACGCGGTTGCGACAACAACGAAAATCGCACACACGCCGCCCAACGCCGCTTTTCGGAAGGCGGAAAAGTTTCGGTCCCTTGCGATCTGCAGCAAACAAAACAATGCTGCGGAAACAGTGATCCCGATGACGGCGTAGGCATACCAACGGCGCAGCATGAACGCCAACCAGAGGCATGCGCCGACCGATATTCCGCTGATCACCGGCTCCCGGGTCAGGAATCTTGATTTCCAAAGAAAATAGGTTGCCGCGGTGAGAACGGTACAACCGGCAATGTCAGGCAACCCTCGAAGCGTCGGCGCCCAAAACGGAGTATACAGAAAGGCCGCAATCCAGACGGCAATCCAACTTCGGGAAGGCGTCTCGGAGGCAGCCTCCAGATAGCTTATTCTGCCTATGAAAAGAACCGCCGGGACCAGGTAAACCGCGACTATTCCGGCAACGAAGGAAAGCCTTGAACCGCCAAAAATGATGTGAAACGGCATCAAGGGCACCAGGATCGCCACGCCGTAATCTTCCGTCGCGATAGAAGTGCCCAATTGGCTAAGCCACTTGAAAGGGCTCTCGACCAGCAGCGCACCCTGTTGGTTGAACGTATTGAAATAGGCAGCGAAGTCCCAATAGTAGACGGACTCTTCGAGATTTACGTACACAGCGCTGAGGGCAACCCCAAGCAAGACGGTGAATATGTAGGTGCCCGTCCAGAATCCGAAGATTTTGTTCTTTGTCACTGGAAGCCGCCAAGGAGAGAAGGGACAGAATTGCCGGGACCAAACCGGAGCCGTCCCCTGACGCCGCCAAGGGCCGTTCCGGCGAATCTTGCGAACAGATTCTTATAATGAATTGTTGAGAGCCCAAATGGGCCGTTGCTCGAACGCGCACGGCGCGAGCATGGAGAACACCTAGGTGGGGCGGCCCACGGGTAACCGGCAGAGGTGCTTACTTGCGAACCGCTGCCGGTCGACGGGTTTTCTGTTCAGGTGGTTTCGACCTTCTTCGGCTTGGTCGAGCCGATCATCTTCCAGTTCTTGTAGAACATCGAATTGATGCGTTCGACGCTGACCGAGACAACCGCGAGCATGCCGGCGATAAGCCTGGGAACCGGGGACGGCCTGATGATGTCCATGAACACGCAGTAGCGGCGGCCGTCATACTCGTTGACCGAGCGATGCAGCAGCGTGTCGTCGAAAATGAACAGCGGGTTGTCGTACCAGTAGTTCTTGACGTTGCCGCATTCGACGAAGATCTCCGACTTCACCGGGACCAGATTGTAGAGGATGCGCAGGCTGAGCCGCAGCGGACCGAAATGCCAGGAGGTCGATTCGCGCTTGCTGAAGACCGACACGGCGATGGTCTTGATGTATTTGAAATCCTTGTTGAACTCGGCGACGTTGTCGATCCTGTGCTTGCCATACCACTGGTAGACATACATACCGCGCCGGCCGGCGCCGAAATTGGCGTCGATGTCGGCGATGATCTCGTCCTTGCGCGCCTTGAAGATGTCGAGAACTTCATTGACCTCGCGCTGATAATCCTCCGGAAACTGCTCCAGCTTCCAGACGCCGGGGTTCCTGTAGCAGAGCAGATCGACCAGCAGGTTGAACGGCGACAGCAGCCAGGTGAACAGGCCGTTGCCAAGGAAGTAGCCTGAGAACAGCGACAGATCCTTCCTGTCGTTGCGCAGCACGTCGATCAGGCCGCAAACGATGAAGATCGTCGTCAGAATGGGGATGAAGTAGAAGCCAAGGGCGAGAAGCGGGATGGCGATGGCGAATTTGCGAAGGGATTTGCGAAGGGTTTTTGTCATTTTTCCACGCGCGGAGCGCGATCCTGTTGCGAATGAGTGTGCCAAATCTCGGCAACGACCACCGCCCGGCCGTGCGCCTTGATAAGGTTTTTTGGGTCGCCGCACAACGCCACGACGTCGTGGCCTGGCAGCTGCCTGGTGGAATTCGCCAGACTTCGGTCAATGAACCGCTGGGGTCAATGCACCGCTGGCAAGCCGAGCTCGTCCCATTTCTCCCTGGCCACGGGATCGCCGACCAGGAACTCAAAGCCGATGACGCTTTCGCCGTCCTGTGCGAGTTGGCATTTGAACTTCAGATTATACCAGTTTTTGCGGCTGCGGAAAGCCGCGCCGTCGGCGGCGATCGTGGTGCCGCGGACCTTCTCCTCGGCCGTTGCGTAAGGCACGACGCGTTCCGGATGAAAGTCCGCGCGCCAACGCCGGATCTGGTCCATGGCCTCGAGATTGCACAATTGCACCATGCGCTCGTCGTCGGCGAAGGTCGAAAGATCGGCGCGCGCCTGCCGGCTGCGCGGATCGGCGAGCGTCTTGGCCGACAGCATTTCGGTGGGCCGGATCATGGCCGGCGCGGAGGGCGGTAGAGATTGAGGAGCACTCGGCGATGGCGTGGGCACCGTCGCTCGTGCCTCTGGTGCCGGCGGCGGTGCGTGCACTGGCGGTGGCCTTGTCGAGGCCTCGAACTGCTGCGGCGTCAGAATGTCGACGGATACCCGTTCCTCTTCCAACCGCTTCGGCGGTTTCGGCATCGGCATCAAGGCCAGCGTTGCTGCGAGCAGCGTGTGAAGAACAACCGAGGCGGGAACGGCCCATGGCGAGGCCTGGCTTCGAAGCGTGACGACCACCGGGCCGCGCAAGTCGGTTATTCCCGCTCTTTGCGCAGCTTTGCCCAATAGTCGAGCCGCTTCCTGATATCGCGCTCGAAACCACGCTCAGGCGGATCGTAGAAGGTCTGGCGGCCCATTTTCTCGGGAAAATAGTCCTGGCCCGAAAAGGCGTCCGGCTCATCATGGTCGTAGCGATAGCCCGCACCGTAATCCTCTTCCTTCATCAGCTTGGTCGGCGCGTTGAGGATGTGCTTGGGCGGCAGCAGTGAGCCATGCTCCTTGGCAGCGCGCGTGGCTGCCTTGAAAGCGGTGTAGACTGCATTGGATTTGGGCGCGGTGGCGAGATAGACGGTTGCTTCGGCAAAGGCGAGCTCGCCCTCCGGCGAGCCCAGATAGTCGTACGCATCCTTGGCGGCATTGGCGACGACCAGCGCCTGCGGATCGGCGAGGCCGATATCCTCCATCGCCATGCGCACCAGCCGGCGGCCGAGATAGAGCGGATCCTCGCCGGCATCGAACATGCGCGCGAGATAGTAGAGCGCTGCATCAGGGTCGGAGCCACGCACCGACTTGTGCAGCGCCGAGATCAGATTGTAATGGCCGTCCTGACCCTTGTCGTAGATCGGCGCGCGGCGCTGGACGATGCGTTGCAACCCTTCGGGATCGAATATCTCGCCGGGCTTGGCGGCGCGCCAGACTTCCTCTGCCAGCGTCAGCGATGCGCGGCCATCGCCATCGCTCATGCGGATCAGCATCGTACGCGCCTCGTCGTCGAGCGGCAGCGCCCTGCCCTCAGTCTCCTCCGCCCGCACCATCAGCTTGGCGATACTCTCCTCACCCAGCGAATGAAAGACCATGACGCGCGCGCGAGACAGCAACGCGGCATTCAGTTCGAAGGACGGGTTCTCGGTTGTGGCGCCAACCAGGACCACCGTCCCATCCTCCATGACGGGGAGGAAGGAATCTTGCTGGGCGCGGTTGAAGCGATGGATCTCGTCGACGAAAAGCAGGGTCTGGCGGCCGTTGGCGCGGCGCAGCTTGGCCGCCTCGAAGACCTTCTTCAGGTCGGCGACACCGGAAAACACCGCCGATATCTGCTCGAACGCAAGGCTGGTCTCGCCGGCGAGCAGCCCGGCCACCGTGGTCTTGCCGGTGCCCGGCGGTCCCCAGAAGATCATCGAGCCGAGCGAACCAGATCCGATCAGGCGGGTCAGCGCGCCATCGGGTCCCGTCAGATGATCCTGGCCGACGACCTCGCCAAGGTTTTTCGGTCGCAGCCTGTCGGCCAGCGGCCGCCCGGGCGGCGCCTTCTCCGGTTCATCGACGCTGAACAGATCGGCCATGCACTTCTTTTGGTTTGGAGCGCGATCCCTTCAGATCGAACTCAGTAACGCAACACCTGGCGCAGTATCTGCCCGCCGCGCTCGACGGTAAAGCGCCACCAGCGCGTATCCTGCTGGGCAACCTGCGCCAGCGTCGCGGCGGTGTCGATGGCGGTGCCGTTGACCTCACGTACGATGTCGCCCGGCTGGAAGCCGAAATCGGCGGCCGGCGAATCGCGGTTGATGTCGATCACCGTGACACCTTTGAGATCCGTGCGCAGGCCGAGCTTCTGAGCCAGCCGCGGCGACAGTTCGGCAACCTTGGCGCCCGAGAACGGGCTGCGGCCGTGCAGCGTCACTTCCGAGGCTTTTGCACCCTCCGGCGCGCGCTCCAGCGCGATATCCATCGCCGCTTGCTGGCCCTTGGTCAGGATCGCGAAATTCGCCTTGGTGCCGATCGACAGCGTCGCCATGCGATAGTCCAGCGCCTCGATGCTCTCGACGGGCTTGCCGTTGATCTGCAGCACGACATCGCCCGCCTTCAGCCCAGCCTTGCCCGCCGGTCCGGTCGCTTCGACGGAAGAGACAAGAGCCCCTGTCGGCTTCTCCATGCCAAGCGATTCGGCGATCTGCGGCGTCACCGCTTCGAACTCGGCGCCGATATAGGGCCGTTCGAAGAAATCGAGGCCTGCCTTGGCGGCATCGGCAAAAGCCCGCACCATGTTGGCTGGGATGGCAAAGCCGATGCCGATCGAACCGCCGCTGCGGCTGTAGATCGCGGTGTTGATGCCGACCAGTTGGCCGCCCATGTTGATCAGCGCGCCGCCGGAATTGCCGGGGTTGATGGCGGCGTCGGTCTGGATGAAATAGCCCGAATCCGAAACGCCGATATGGCTGCGGGCAAGCGCCGAAACGATGCCGCTGGTGGTGGTCTGGCCGACGCCGAAGGGGTTGCCGATGGCCAGCACCAGATCGCCGACCTCTAGCGCGTCGGAATCGCCGATGGCGATGACCGGGAACGGTTTGTCGGATTCGATCTTGAGCACGGCAAGGTCGAGCGTCTCGTCCTTGAGCATCACCTTCGAGGTGAATTCGCGGCCGTCGGCAGTCGCCACCTTGACCTCATCGGCATCCTTGATGACGTGGAAATTGGTGACGATGACACCACTCGGATCGACGAGCACGCCCGAGCCCAGCGAGGACTGTGCGCGCGGCTGAGCACGGCCGAAAAACTCCTCGAAGAACGGATCGCCTTCAAAAGGCGATGTGACCTTGGCCGTCTGCGAGGCATAGACGTTGACCACGGCCGGCGCGGTCTGCTTGACCAGCGGCGCAAACGAAAGCTGCACCTCCTCGCGGCCGAACGGCACGCGCTTGTCTGGCCCCGAGGTGGAATTCTCGCCTTCAACGCCATGCAACAGATCGGTCAGCACGTCCGACAGGCCGGGATCGGCAGGCTTTGCGGCGTCTTCGGCCAGCGCCTGCCGAACTGCCGGTGCGGCTGCGAACACCATGAAGGCGCAGAGCAGAACGAGGGACAGTCTTTTGGCGCGCATTCGCGAATCCTCCAAGGCAAGTTCGGGCGCATTGTCCCGACGATTGTGCAAAATGAAAGGCTAAGCCGCTGAAATCCGATTATTTTCGCGCCAGCCGATCGTTTTGGGCACGCGATGGCACGCGCAGAATAAGAAAAAGGGCCCGCAGGCCCCTTCAATTCAGTCCGGAAAGACGCAGCGTTATGCGGCAGCGGCGTCCGCTTCGGTGCCTTCGGCTTCAATGCGCGCGCGGTCGCCGGCGCCCTTGGCCGAGGTGTCGCGATCGACGAACTCGATGACGGCCATCGCGGCATTGTCGCCGTGACGGAAGCCCGCCTTCATAATGCGCAGATAGCCGCCATTGCGGTTGGCGTAGCGCGGCGCGATGGTGTCGAACAGGCGCTTGACGACGCCTTCATTGCCGATCTGGGCAATGACCTGGCGGCGGGCGTGCAGGTCGCCGCGCTTGCCGAGCGTCACCAGCTTCTCGACGATCGGACGCAGGTCCTTGGCCTTCGGCAAGGTGGTGACGATCTGCTCGTGCTCGAGCAGCGACACGGCGAGGTTGGCGAACATCGACTTGCGATGGCTAATGCTTCGGGCGAAGCGGCGGCCTTTAAAACCGTGGCGCATGGCTCTTTTCCTTCTTCAGTTGTTCAAGAGGCCGCGGCCCCTGATGGTTTTCCGCATGACCGGCGGATCGAGCGGCCCACGCCGCCGATCCTTGGAATTCATGCTCAATATTGATCTTCGTAACGCTTGGCGAGGTCTTCGATGTTTTCCGGCGGCCAGTCCGGCACTTCCATGCCGAGGTGCAGGCCCATTGCCGCCAGGACTTCCTTGATCTCGTTCAGCGACTTGCGGCCGAAGTTCGGAGTGCGCAGCATCTCGGCTTCGGTCTTCTGGATGAGATCGCCGATGTAGACGATGTTGTCGTTCTTCAGGCAGTTGGCCGAACGCACCGAAAGCTCGAGTTCGTCGACCTTCTTGAGCAGCGCCGGGTTGAAGGCGAGCTCGGTGACGGCCTCGGCAGCGACTTCCTTCTGCGGCTCGTCGAAGTTGACGAACAGGCCGAGCTGGTCCTGCAGGATGCGGGCGGCGAAAGCCACCGCGTCTTCGCCCGAGATCGAACCGTCGGTCTCGATGGTCATGGTCAGCTTGTCATAGTCGAGAACCTGGCCCTCGCGGGTGTTTTCGACCTTGTAGGAGACCTTCTTGACCGGCGAGTAGAGGCTGTCGACCGGGATCAGGCCGATCGGCGCGTCCTCGGCGCGGTTGCGCTCGGCCGGCACGTAACCCTTGCCAGTGTCGACGGTGAATTCCATACGGATTTCAGCGCCTTCGTCCAGCGTGCAGATGACGTGGTCGGGGTTGAGGATCTCGACGTCGCCAACCGTCTGGATGTCGCCGGCCAGAACCGCACCCGGTCCCTGCTTGCGAACGACCATGCGCTTGGGGCCGTCGCCTTCCATGCGGATGGCGATTTCCTTGATGTTCAGAACGATGTCGGTCACGTCCTCGCGCACGCCGGCGATGGACGAGAATTCATGCAGGACGCCGTCGATCTGCACGGCGGTGACAGCCGCACCGCGCAGCGAAGACAGAAGCACGCGGCGCAGCGCGTTGCCCAGCGTGAGGCCAAAGCCGCGCTCGAGCGGCTCGGCGACCAGCGTGGTCAGAGTCTTCTTCTTCGACGAGAACTCGATCTTGTTCGGCTTGATCAGTTCCTGCCAATTTTTCTGGATCATGATGCTTTCCTTCCGTTGACCCGCCACCATCCAATCGTGGCGGGCGACCTGGAATACCGCGGAGGAACGCCTTTCGGCGTTCGCGCGGCGTTCGGTAATTTCTTAGACGCGGCGCTTCTTGCGCGGGCGGCAGCCATTGTGCGGGATCGGCGTCACATCACGGATCGAGGTGATGGTGAAGCCGGCCGCCTGCAGGGCGCGCAGCGCCGATTCACGACCCGAGCCAGGTCCGCAGACCTCGACTTCGAGCATGCGCATGCCGTGTTCCTGGGCCTTCTTGGCAACGTCCTCGGCAGCCATCTGGGCAGCGAACGGGGTCGACTTGCGCGAACCCTTGAAGCCCTGGGCACCGGCCGACGACCAGGCGATCGAATTGCCCTGCGCGTCGGTGATGGTGATCATCGTGTTGTTGAAGGTCGAATTGACGTGGGCAACGCCCGACGAGATATTCTTGCGTTCGCGACGGCGAACACGAGCGGCTTCCTTGGCCATGATAGTCCTTTCAGTTGATCTCTACACCGCCGTAATGCCAGCGGCTCCACCAGGGAGAAGGCAGTAGGGAAATATGGCAGGAGGGCAGTATGTCTGCCGGTCCTATTGCCTTACCGCCCTACTCCTTACTGCCCCAAATTACTTCTTCTTGCCGGCGATCGACTTGGCCGGGCCCTTGCGGGTACGTGCATTGGTGTGCGTGCGCTGGCCGCGAACCGGCAGCGAGCGGCGGTGACGCAGGCCGCGGTAGCAGCCGAGGTCCATGAGCCGCTTGATGTTCATCGAGACTTCGCGGCGCAGGTCGCCTTCGACCTGGTAGTCGCGGTCGATGGTCTCGCGGATCTGCAAGACTTCCGCGTCGGTCAGCTGGTTGACGCGGCGCTCGGCCGGGATGCCGACCTTGTCGACGATCTCCTGGGCGAACTTCTTGCCTATGCCGTGAATGTACTGAAGCGCAATGACGACGCGCTTGTTGGTCGGAATGTTGACGCCGGCAATACGAGCCATGTTCTTCTCTTCTCCATGTGGGCCGGACGAGCCGGCGTTATTCAGATTGCCCCGCGTCCGGTGGAGGCCGGCCCTTGCGGGAGTTTCCAGTTCAAAGCGACTGCCTTGCCCTTGCGGACAAGCAAAGTGCGCAACTGATAGGAAGACGGGCCGCCATACCGCAGCGAACCGTCCCCGTCAAGCTTAATCTTTAAATTCCCTTACCGCGCCTTTGCAGCTGCCGCGAGCACGGCTTCGATCTCGGCGGTCACCGCGTCGATGCTGGCCATGCCGTCGACCGTCTTGAGCCTGCCCTTGGCGTAATAATAGCCGGTCAGCGGAGCGGTTTTCTTGTAGTACTCGCGCAGGCGCTCTTCGAACACCGCGGGATTGTCGTCCTTGCGCACCGGCTGGCCGGCCGCTTTGGCATCCTCTGCACGCTTGACGATGCGGCCGACCAGGGCCCTGTCGTCGACGACCAGTTCGATGACCGTGTCGAGGCTGATGCCACGCTCCGATAGCATCGATTCAACCGCATCGGCCTGTACCAGCGTGCGCGGGTAGCCGTCGAGAATGAACCCGCCGGCGCAATCGGCCTGGTCGATCCGCTCGGCGACGATGGCGTTGACGATGGCGTCGGACACCAGTTCACCGGCATCCATCACCGCCTTGGCACGCTTGCCGACTTCGGACCCGGCCTGAACGGCGGCACGCAGCATGTCGCCCGTCGAAAGCTGGGGTATGCCGTATTTGTCTACCAGTCTTTGTGCTTGTGTCCCCTTGCCCGCCCCTGGCGGCCCAAGCAAAATCAACCTCATCTGGCTTTCTTCCCCCCGCGCAGCTTCGACTTCTTGATCAGGCCTTCATACTGGTGCGCGATCAGGTGGCCCTGAATCTGCGCAACCGTATCGAGCGTGACACTGACCACGATCAGAAGCGATGTGCCACCAAGGTAGAATGGTACGCCAGTCGCCGAGATCAGGAACTCCGGCAGCAGGCACACCAGCACCAGATAGATGGCGCCGACGACGGTGATGCGGGTGAGAACGTAATCGATATAATCGGCGGTGCGCTCGCCCGGACGATAGCCCGGGATGAAGCCCGAATGCTTCTTGAGCTGATCGGCGGTGTCCTTCGGGTTGAACACAATCGCTGTGTAGAAGAAGGCGAAGAACACGATCATCGCCGCGTAGAAAGCCATGTAGAGCGGCTGGCCGTGGCCAAGCGAGGCCAGGATGGTGCTCGCCCAGGCGGGCATGTTCGTCGTCTGCGAGAAACCGGCGACGGTGGCCGGCAGCAGGAGCAGCGACGACGCGAAGATCGGCGGAATGACGCCCGAGGTGTTGAGCTTCAGCGGCAGATGCGAGGTATCGCCCTGGAACATGCGGTTGCCGACCTGGCGCTTCGGATACTGGATCAGCAGGCGGCGCTGGGCACGCTCGAAGAACACGATGAGCGCGATGACGACGATGGCCAGGACGATGATCGCCAGGATCAGGCCGGTCGACAGGGCGCCGGTGCGGCCCAGTTCCAACGTGCCGGAAATGGCATGCGGCAGGCCGGCGACGATGCCGGAGAAGATGATCAGTGAAATGCCGTTACCGATGCCGCGCGCGGTGATCTGCTCGCCGAGCCACATCAGGAACATGGTGCCGCCAACCAGCGTGACGACGGTCGAGATGCGGAAGAACATGCCGGGATCGCTGACGATGCCGTTGCCGTTCTCCAGTCCCACTGAAATGCCGTAGGCCTGCACCAGCGCGAGCAGCACGGTGCCGTAGCGCGTGTACTGGTTGATAACCTTGCGGCCCTGCTCGCCTTCCTTCTTCAACGCTTCCAGCGACGGGATGACCGACGTCATCAGCTGCATGATGATGGAGGCGGAGATGTAAGGCATGATGCCGAGCGCAAAGATCGCCATGCGCTGCACAGCGCCGCCGGCGAACATGTTGAACATGCCGAGCACGCCCTTGCTCTGCGAGGAGAAGGCCTGGGCGAAGGCGTCGGGGTTGATGCCGGGAAGCGGAATGTAGGTGCCGAGGCGATAGACGAGCAGCGCGCCAATGGTGAACCAGATGCGTTTCTTCAGGTCCTCCGCCTTGGCGAAGGCCGAGAAATTCAGATTCGAGGCTAGTTGTTCAGCAGCCGAAGCCATGCCTGATTCTCCGCTTGGTAACGCTTGATGGCCCGTGAGGTCAGGCGGTGCGTTTCACCGAAGCTCACGAGATAAGCTCCGGGCTGTAAACATGCAAGCGGCCGCGTTGACGCGGCCGCCTAATTGAGCAGATCAAAGCGCAATCATGCGCAAAAACGGGATTCCATCCTTGCCGATCGCGCTTCAAATTGCCGTTACTCGGCAGCTGCCTTTTCCGGCAGCTTGACCGAACCGCCGGCCTTTTCGATCTTCTCGATCGCGGCCTTGGAGGCACCGGCGACGTCGAAGGCGAGCTTTGCCTTGATCTCACCGTCCGAGAGGATGCGAACGCCGTCCTTGACGCGGCGGATGACGCCGGCGGCAACCAGCGATTCAGCCGTCACGGTTGCCTTGGCGTCGAGCTTCTTGGCATCGATGGCGACCTGGATACGGGCCAGCGACACGACAGTGAAGCTCTTGGCGAAGATGTTGTTGAAGCCACGCTTCGGCAGGCGCCGGTAGAGCGGCATCTGGCCACCCTCGAAGCCGTTGATGGCGACGCCGGAGCGCGCCTTCTGGCCCTTGACGCCGCGACCGGCGGTCTTGCCGGAGCCGGAACCGATACCGCGGCCGAGACGCTTCTTGGAATGCGTCGCGCCGTCCTTGTCACGCAGATCGTTGAGTTTCATCTGGGTTCTCCTGCGCTTTGGCTCAGCCCTCGTCCACGACGCGGACGAGATGCTGAACGGCGGCGATCATGCCGCGCACGGAAGGCGTATCTTCCAGCGTGCGCTGCTTGTGCATCTTGTTGAGGCCGAGGCCGACCAGCGTCGCACGCTGTTCCTTCGGGCGGCGGATCGGCGAACCGATCTGCTCAACGGTGATGGTCTTGGTTGCTTTCTTGGCCATGGTCAAAATCCCTGGTCAGATCGACTATTCTTCAGCCGCAACGGCGGTGCCGCGGCGGGCCTGAAGGGTCGAATACTTGATGCCGCGCGCGGCAGCCACATCCTTGGGATGCATCTGGCTCTTCAGCGCGTCGAAAGTGGCGCGAACCATGTTGTAAGGGTTCGACGAACCCATCGACTTGGCGACCACGTCATGCATGCCCAGCGTCTCGAAGACAGCGCGCATTGGGCCGCCGGCGATGATGCCGGTACCCTGCTTGGCAGCGCGCAGCAGAACGCGTCCAGCACCCCAACGTCCCTCGACGTCATGATGCAGCGTACGACCCGAGCGCAGCGGCACGAAGATCATGTCGCGCTTTGCCGATTCGGTTGCCTTGCGGATGGCTTCCGGCACTTCGCGTGCCTTGCCGTGACCGAAGCCGACGCGGCCCTTCTGGTCGCCGACGACGACAAGTGCGGCAAAACCAAAGCGACGGCCGCCCTTGACGACCTTGGCGACGCGGTTGATGTGGACGAGCTTGTCCACCATGCCGTCATCGCGCTCTTCACGCTCGCGGCCGCGGCCGCCTTCCCTACGTTCCTGTGCCATATCCTGTTCCTTGTTTTTTTCCGGAAGCACGGTTGATGATGAGATCCGGCGCCTCTGTGGGTCACCGGGGGCGAAATTAGAAGCTCAAGCCACCTTCGCGAGCGGCTTCTGCCAGCGCCTTGACGCGGCCGTGGTAGATGTAGGCGCCGCGATCGAAGACGACTTCCTTGACGCCGGCCTTGGTGGCACGCTCGGCGATCAGCTTGCCGATCGCAGCAGCGGCCGCGGTGTCGGCGCCGGTCTTGAGCGAACCCTTGAGGTCCTTCTCAAGCGTCGAAGCGGCGGCGATGGTGTGGCCCTTGGCGTCGTCAATAACCTGCACGTAGATGTTCTTCGACGTGCGGTGAACCGAGAGACGCGGACGCTCGCCGGCGACCTTCTTGATCTGACGGCGGACGCGCTGCGCGCGGCGCTGGATGGACTCTTTGCTAGCCATGATAGTTCCTTGCCTTCAAAAGACGGGGGCCGCCATATGCGGTAGGCGAAAGCGCCTCCCGCGACCGCTCCCCGCGGCGTTGCACTTCTTTGGTTTGGCCCTTTCCGAAAAGTCTGCAACCTTTCGGGGCCAAGCCACTACTTCTTCTTGCCTTCCTTGCGGACGATCTTCTCGCCAGCGTAACGGACGCCCTTGCCCTTGTAGGGCTCGGGGCCGCGGTATTCGCGGATCTCGGCAGCCACCTGGCCAACCTGCTGCTTGTCGATGCCGGTCACGGTGATTTCCGTCGGCTTCGGCACCGTGATGGTGATGCCGGCCGGCGTCTCGTAGACGACGTCATGGCTAAAGCCAAGTGCCAGCTGCAGGTTCTTGCCCTGAAGTGCCGCACGATAACCGACGCCGGTGATCTCGAGCTTCTTCTCAAAGCCGTCCTTCACGCCCTGCAGGATGTTGACGATCTGCGTGCGCGACATGCCCCACTTCGAGCGAGCGGTCTTGGTCTGGTCGCGCGGCTGGACAGCAATCTCGCTGCCTTCCATCTTGACCAGGACTTCGTCGTTCACCACGAACTTCAGCTCGCCCTTGGGGCCCTTCGCCGTCACGGTCTGGCCGTTGACGGTCGCGGTCACGCCCTGCGGCAGCGAAACGGGTTTCTTTCCAATACGAGACATTTTGTTGTCCTCGTCACTTCTCTTGTTTCAGGTCTCTGTCTTCGGAACGATCCGAAGACCGGATTCCACTTTGCGGGTCAGCTGCCAGATCAGAAGATCTGGCAGAGGATCTCGCCACCGACGTTCTGTTCGCGTGCTTCGTGATCGGCCATCACGCCCTTCGGCGTCGAAAGGATGGCGATGCCGAGGCCGTTGGCGACGTGCGGGATCGACTTGGCCGAGACGTAAACGCGGCGGCCCGGCTTCGAGACGCGGGCGATTTCGCGTACGACCGGCGCACCGTCGAAATACTTCAGCTCGATTTCGATTTCGGACTTGCCGTTGTCGAAGTCGGTCTGGCTGTAGTCGCGGATATAGCCTTCAGCCTTCAGCACGTCGAGGACGCGGGTGCGCAGACGCGAAGCCGGCGTCGAGACACTCGACTTCTTGCGGCCGTAGGCGTTGCGGATGCGGGTCAGCATATCGCCGAGAGGATCGCTCAATGACATGTTATGTCCTCCTTACCAGCTCGACTTGACCAGGCCCGGGATCTGGCCGTTATTGCCGAGATCACGAAGCGCGATGCGCGATACTTTGAGCTTGCGATAGTAGGCACGCGGGCGGCCGGTGACTTCGCAGCGGTTGCGGATGCGGATCTTGGCCGAGTTGCGCGGCATGGCGGCAAGCTTGAGCTGAGCGCGGAAGCGCTCCTCCATCGGCTTGGACTGATCCATGATGATCGCCTTCAGGGCAGCGCGCTTGGGACCGTACTGGTCGGCAAGCTTGCGGCGCCTGTTGTTCTTCTCGACTGAGCTGGTCTTTGCCATTTCAGATTTTTCCTTTTCTCGCTGCCGTTACTGGCGGAAGGGGAAGTTGAAAGCCTTGAGCAATGCCCGGGCTTCGTCGTCCGTCTTCGCAGTCGTACAAACGATGACGTCCATGCCCCAGATCTGATCAACCTTGTCGTAGTTGATCTCCGGGAACACGATGTGCTCCTTGATGCCCATGGCGTAGTTGCCACGGCCATCGAAGCTCTTGGGGTTCAGTCCGCGAAAGTCGCGGACGCGCGGCAGTGCAATGTTCACGAGGCGGTCGAGGAACTCGTACATACGTTCCTTGCGCAGCGTGACCTTGGCGCCGATCGGCATGTTCTCGCGGACCTTGAAGCCAGCGATCGAATTGCGGGCGCGGGTGACGACGGCTTTCTGGCCGGCGATCATCGCCAGATCTTCGGCCGCAACCGAAGGCTTCTTGGAATCGGCGGTCGCTTCGCCGACACCCATGTTCAGCACGATCTTGTCGAGGCGCGGAACCTGCATGTCGTTGTCGTAGCCGAACTGCTCCTGCAGCGCCTTGCGGATGGTCTCGTTATAGACCTGCTTGAGGCGCGGCGTGTTGGTTGCAGTCGCCTGCTTGGTTTGAGACTTAGCCATTGATGACTTCTCCCGAGCGCTTGGCGACGCGCACCTTCTTGCCGTCCTTCTGGAAGATGAAACCGACGCGGGTCGGCTTGCCATCCTTGGGGTCGGCCAGCGCGATGTTCGACAGCTGGATCGGCGCTTCCTTGGTGATGATCCCGCCCTCTTGGGACTGGGACTGCTTCTGGTGACGACGGATCATGTTGACGCCGCGCACCAGCGCGGTGTCATCCTTCGGCTGAACCGACAGGACTTCGCCCGAACGGCCCTTGTCCTTGCCAGCCAGCACGACGACCTTGTCGCCTTTTCTAATCTTTTGCATTGGTCCGGCTCCTTACAGCACTTCAGGCGCGAGCGAGATGATCTTCATGTGGTTCTTGGCGCGGAGTTCGCGCGGAACCGGTCCGAAGATACGCGTGCCGATCGGCTCTTTCTTGTTGTCGACGAGAACGGCCGCGTTCTTGTCGAAACGGATCACGCTGCCGTCCGGGCGGCGGATGTCCTTGGCCGTGCGAACCACGACCGCCTTCATCACATCGCCCTTCTTAACGCGGCCGCGCGGAATGGCTTCCTTGATGGACACCACGATGATGTCGCCCACGGAAGCGTATTTCCGCTTCGAGCCGCCCAGCACCTTGATGCACATGACACGACGCGCGCCGGAATTATCCGCCACGTCGAGGTTTGTTTGCATCTGAATCATGACTGGCCGCCTTCTTCTTTTCTAACGGGACGGGCTCTAAGCCCCTCCCCGGTCTGTCCAAAATTCGTTTTGTTTACGCCTGGTCCGAAGACACGACGATCCAGCGCTTGTCCTTGGAAATCGGCTTCGATTCCTGGATGAACACCTGATCACCAACCTTGTGGGCGTTGTTCTCGTCGTGCGCCTTGTACTTCTTGGTCATGCGCACGGTCTTCTTCATCACGGGATGCGTGAAGCGCCGTTCGACCTTGACGACAACCGTCTTCTCGTTCTTGTCGCTGACGACGGTGCCCTGCAGAATGCGCTTTGGCATGGTTTTCGTCCTTAAGCCTTCTTAGCCGCGGACTTTTCCGCAGCGATGGTCTTGATGCGCGCAATGTCCTTACGGACCTGTCTCACGCGCGCGGTCTTCTCAAGCTGGCCGGTGGCCTTCTGGAAGCGCAGGTTGAACTGCTCCTTCTTCAGGCTGGCCAGGTCGTCGGTCAGCTGATCCTGGGTCTTGGTCCGGATGTCTTCGGCTTTCATGATCAGCCCGTCCTATTCTGCGATGCGCTGTACGAAGCGCGTCTTGACCGAGAGCTTGGCCGCGCCGAGACGCAGCGCCTCACGGGCGGTTTCTTCATTGACGCCGTCGATCTCGAACATGATGCGGCCCGGCTTGACGCGCGCCGCCCAGTAGTCGACCGCGCCCTTGCCCTTGCCCATGCGCACTTCGGTCGGCTTCGAGGTGACCGGCACGTCTGGGAAAATACGGATCCAGACGCGGCCGGCACGCTTCATTTCACGCGTGATCGCGCGGCGGGCCGCCTCGATCTCACGCGCGGTGACGCGGTTCGGCTCAAGCGCCTTCAGCCCGAAACCACCGAAATCCAGGTTGGTGCCGCCCTTTGCGGTACCATGGATACGGCCCTTGAACTGCTTGCGGAACTTTGTGCGCTTTGGCTGCAGCATCGTTCTAACTCCAAATTCCTAAATGTCTCAGGCGTTTTCGCGACGACGACCGCGTTCGCGATCACCACCACCGCCATGCGCAGCATCACCCTCGGTCGCGCGACGCTCCGAAGCCATCGGATCGTGCTCGAGGATCTCGCCCTTGAATACCCAGACCTTGACGCCGCAGATACCGTAAGCCGTATGCGCTTCGGCCGTGCCGTAGTCGACATCGGCGCGCAGCGTATGCAGCGGCACGCGGCCTTCACGATACCATTCCATGCGCGCGATCTCGGCGCCGCCAAGACGGCCGGCGCAGTTGATGCGGATGCCTTCGGCACCGAGGCGCATCGCCGACTGAACGGCACGCTTCATGGCGCGACGGAACGCGATACGACGCTCGAGCTGCTGGGCGATCGACTGGGCGACCAGGGTCGCGTCGATTTCCGGCTTGCGCACTTCAACGATGTTGAGGTGCGTCTCGGACTTCGTCATCTCCATCAGCTTCTTGCGAAGCTTCTCGATGTCGGCGCCCTTCTTGCCGATGATCAGACCCGGGCGCGCGGCGTGGATGGTGACGCGGCACTTCTTGTGCGGACGCTCGATCACGACCTTGGAGATCGCAGCCTGCTTGAGTTCCTTCTCAAGATACTTGCGGATCTTGATGTCCTCATGCAGCAGCTTGCCGTACTCGCCGGTGTTCGCGAACCAGCGCGAATCCCAGGTCCGGTTGATGCCGAGGCGAAGACCGATCGGATTGACTTTCTGGCCCATTATGCGGCCTCCCCTTTTTCTTCGACTTCACGAACGACGATCGTGAGGTGCGAGAACGGCTTCTCGATACGGCTGGCGCGACCACGACCACGGGCATGGAACCGCTTCATGACAATCGACTTGCCGACATAGGCTTCCGCCACGATCAGCGCATCGACATCCAGGTCGTGGTTGTTTTCCGCGTTGGCAATCGCCGATTCCAGCGTCTTCTTGACCGTGCCGGAAATCCGCTTGGCCGAGAATTCGAGATCGGAAAGTGCTGTCGCGACCTTCTTGCCGCGGATCAGCGCGGCAACGAGGTTCAGCTTCTGCGGGCTGATACGGATCGTGCGCAATACGGCGCGCGCTTCGTTGTCAGCAAGCCTGCGCGGAGCTTTGGCCTTGCCCATGATTATTTCCTCTTCGCCTTCTTATCCGCGCCGTGACCGTAATAGGTCCGGGTCGGAGCGAATTCACCGAACTTGTGACCGACCATGTCCTCGTTGACCGCAACAGGAACATGCTTCTGGCCGTTATAGACACCGAAGGTGAAGCCGACGAACTGCGGCAGGATGGTGGAGCGACGGCTCCACATCTTGATCACCTCATTGCGACCACCTTCACGAACCTTATCCACCTTCTTGAGAAGGTAGCCGTCGATGAAGGGGCCTTTCCAAATAGAACGAGTCACTTGGCGTTACCTCTTCTTAGCTCTTGCGCTGATGGCGCGAGCGCAGGATGAACTTGTCGGTCGCCTTATTGGACCGCGTCTTCTTGCCCTTGGTCGGCTTGCCCCACGGGCTGACCGGATGACGACCACCGGAGGTGCGGCCTTCGCCGCCGCCGTGCGGGTGGTCAACCGGGTTCATGGTCACGCCGCGATTGTGCGGACGCTTGCCACGCCAAACCGTGCGGCCGGCCTTGCCGTCGTTGATGTTGCCATGGTCCGGATTGGACACGGCACCGACGGTGGCCATGCAGGAGCCGTGAACGACACGCTGCTCGCCCGAATTGAGGCGCAGGATCGCCATGCCCTGGTCACGGCCGACCAGCTGGCCGTAACCGCCTGCCGAACGAGCGACCTGGGCGCCCTTGCCCGGCTTCAGCTCGATGTTGTGGACGATGGTGCCGACCGGCATCGAGGCCAGCGGCATCGCGTTGCCCGGCTTCACGTCGACCGATTCGCCGGCCACGATCTTGTCGCCGGGAGCCAGACGCTGCGGAGCAATGATGTAGGACAGCTCACCATCATCATACTTGATCAGCGCGATGAAGGCGGTGCGGTTCGGATCATACTCGATACGCTCGACCGTGCCGACAACGTCGAACTTGCGACGCTTGAAGTCGATGATGCGGTACGAACGCTTGTGGCCACCACCGATGAAGCGGGCGGTGATACGACCGTGATTGTTGCGGCCGCCCGACTTGGTCAGGCCCTCGGTCAAACCCTTGACGGGCTTGCCCTTGTAGAGGCCCGAGCGGTCGACGATGACCAGCTGGCGGGTGCTCGGCGTTACCGGGTTGAATTTTTTCAGTGCCATTGTTCTGTCCTCGCGGCCTTGCTCAGAGACCCGTCGCGACGTCGATCGACTGGCCGTCGGCCAGCGTCACAATCGCCTTCTTGACGTCGCTCTGGCGGCCGATCGTGCCGCGGAAGCGCTTGATCTTGCCCTTGCGGACAAGCGTGTTCACGGCCATCACCTTGACGCCGAACAGCGCTTCGACGGCGGCCTTGATTTCCGGCTTCGACGCCTTCTTGGCGACGTTGAAGACGACCTGGTTCTGCTCGGAGGCCATGGTCGACTTTTCGGTGATCGCCGGCGAGACGATCACGTCGTAATGACGAAGGTCGGTCATTTAAAGCGCTCCTCGAGAGCCTCGACGGCGGCCTTCGAAAGGACCAGCGTGCCGCGGCGCAGAATGTCGTAGACGTTGATGCCCTGGATGGGCAGCACGTCGATGTTCGGGATGTTGGTGGCTGCGAGCTTGAAGTTCTTGTCAAGCTCGGCGCCGCCAATCACCAGGGCGTTGGTCAGGCCCAGCGTCGCGAAATTCGCGATCAGCGCCTTCGTCTTGGCTTCGGTCAGCTTCAGCTCGTCGATGATGATGATCGACGCGCTCTTGGCCTTGGCCGAGAGAGCATGCTTGAGGCCAAGCGCACGAACCTTCTTGGGCAGTTCATGCTCATGGCTGCGAACGACCGGGCCGTGGGCCTTGCCGCCGCCGCGGAACTGCGGAGCGCGTGCCGAATGGTGACGGGCGCGGCCCGTACCCTTCTGCTTGTACATCTTGGCGCCGGTACGCGCGATTTCGGCGCGGCCCTTGGCCTTGTGCGTGCCCTGCTGCTTCTTGGCAAGCTGCCAGCGCACGACGCGCTGCAGGATGTCCTCGCGCGGATCAAGGCCGAAAATCTCCTCGGAGAGTTCCACCTTGCCGGCGTCTTTACCGCCGAGCGTTGTGATCTTGAGATCCATTATTCTGCTCCCTCTGCGGCCGGAGCCTCGTTCTTGGCAACGACGCGGATCGCGGCAGGCTTCGGCGCATTGGCCGGCAGTGCCACCTTGGCCGCATCGCGGACCAGGATCCAGGCGCCCTTCGATCCGGGAACCGCACCGCGGATCAGGATCAGGCCGCGATCGGCGTCGGTCGAAACGATCTCGACATTCTGTGTGGTGACGCGGGTGTCGCCCATGTGGCCAGCCATATGCTTGCCCTTGAACACCTTGCCCGGGTCCTGGCGCTGGCCGGTCGAACCGTGTGTACGGTGCGAGACCGAGTTACCGTGCGTCGCGCGGCCACCACCCATGTGGTGACGCTTGATGACGCCCTGGAAACCCTTACCGATCGTCGTACCCGTCACATCGACCTTCTGGCCGGCGACGAAGTGCTCGACGGTGATCTCGGCGCCGACATCGATCATGTTGTCGGCGGAGACGCGGAACTCGGCGACCTTCGCCTTCGGCTCGACGGAAGCGGTCGCGAAATGGCCGCGCATCGCCTTCGACGTGTTCTTCACCTTGGCGAGGCCAACGCCGAGCTGAACGGCGGTGTAGCCATTCTTCTCCTGCGTGCGCTGCGCCACGACCTGGCAGTTCTCCATCTGGAGAACGGTGACGGGAACATGTTCCCCGGCATCGTTGTAGATGCGGGTCATTCCCACCTTCTTTGCAATCACACCTGAACGCATCGGTTCAATTCCTTTAGAGTTCCGGGCCAGGGGCACCGCCCCTTACCGCGCTCTCATTCCCTTAGAGCTTGATCTCGACGTCGACGCCGGCGGCCAGATCGAGCTTCATCAAAGCATCGACGGTCTGCGGAGTCGGATCGACGATGTCGAGCAGACGCTTGTGCGTGCGCATCTCGAACTGCTCGCGGCTCTTCTTGTCGACGTGAGGCGACCGGTTGACCGTAAACTTTTCGATCCGCGTCGGCAGCGGAATGGGGCCGCGGACGTTGGCACCGGTGCGCTTGGCCGTCGACACGATTTCCTTCGTCGAGGCGTCGAGCACGCGGTGATCAAACGCCTTCAGGCGGATGCGGATATTCTGTCCGTTCATGCGTCACTTCCTTGTTCTGGCGCGGCGCGGGCAACTTCCGCGCCCGCGACAGATCGGTTTAAGTCCAAATTACTCTTTGATGGTGACGACGATGCCGGCACCGACGGTGCGGCCGCCTTCACGGATGGCGAAGCGCAGCTTCTCTTCCATGGCGATCGGCACGATCAGCTCGACATCGACCGTGATGTTGTCGCCGGGCATAACCATCTCGGTGCCTTCCGGCAGCGACACGATGCCGGTCACGTCGGTCGTGCGGAAGTAGAACTGCGGACGGTAGTTGGTGAAGAACGGCGTGTGACGGCCACCTTCGTCCTTGGTCAGGATGTAGGCTTCGGCCACGAACTTCTTGTGCGGCTTCACCGTGCCGGGCTTGGCCAGAACCTGGCCGCGCTCGACGCCTTCACGATCAACGCCACGCAGCAGCGCGCCGATGTTGTCGCCAGCCTGGCCCTGATCGAGCAGCTTGCGGAACATTTCGACGCCCGTGCAGGTCGTCTTGGTCGTCGGACGGATGCCGATGATCTCGAGTTCCTCGCCGACCTTGACAATGCCGCGCTCGACGCGGCCGGTGACGACCGTGCCACGGCCCGAGATCGAGAACACGTCTTCGATCGGCATCAGGAACGGCTTGTCGAGCGGACGAACCGGCGTCGGGATGTAGGCGTCGACCGCAGCCATCAGCTCGCGGATCGCGTCTTCACCGATCGTCTTGTTCGAATCTTCCAGAGCGGCCAGCGCCGAACCCTTGACGATCGGAATGTCGTCGCCGGGGAATTCGTTCTTCGACAAAAGCTCGCGAACCTCGAGCTCGACCAGTTCGAGCAGCTCAGCGTCGTCGACCTGGTCGACCTTGTTCAAAAACACAACGATCGACGGCACGCCGACCTGACGGGCGAGCAGGATGTGCTCACGGGTCTGCGGCATCGGGCCGTCGGCAGCCGACACGACCAGGATCGCGCCGTCCATCTGCGCAGCACCGGTGATCATGTTCTTCACATAGTCGGCGTGGCCGGGGCAGTCGACGTGGGCATAGTGGCGGTTGGCCGTCTCGTATTCGACGTGAGCCGTCGAGATCGTGATGCCGCGTGCCTTCTCTTCCGGCGCCGCATCGATCTGGTCGTAGCGCTTGTACTCGCCAAAATACTTCGTGATCGCCGCCGTCAGCGACGTCTTGCCATGGTCAACGTGACCAATCGTGCCGATGTTCACATGAGGCTTGTTGCGCTCGAATTTACCTTTTGCCATGTGATGTCTCCAATCTGCTCGCCCATACGGGCCTTGAATTAAGTTACCGATGCAACCCGTTCGGGTTACGCGTATTTCTTCTGAACTTCCTGGGCGACCGCGGTCGGCACAGGCTCGTAGTGATCGAACTGCATCGTGTAGGCCGCGCGGCCCTGGCTCATCGAGCGCAGGTTGTCGACGTACTTGAACATGTTGGCGAGCGGCACCATCGCGTTGATGACGACAGCCACGCCGCGCGCTTCCTGGCCCTGGATCTGGCCACGACGGCCGTTCAGGTCACCAATCACGCTGCCGACGTAGTCTTCCGGCGTCACGACTTCGACCTTCATGATCGGCTCGAGCAGCTGCACGCCAAGCTTGGGTGCGGCTTCACGGAAGCAGGCGCGGCCGGCGATTTCGAAGGCCAGAACGCTCGAGTCCACGTCGTGATAAGCGCCGTCGATCAGGGTTGCCTTGACGCCGATCATCGGGAAGCCCGCGAACGGACCCGAGGTCATGACGCTGTTGATGCCCTTTTCGACACCGGGGATGTATTCCTTCGGCACGGCGCCGCCGACGATCTTGGTCTCGAACTCAAACTCGCTGCTTTCCGGGTTCGGTTCGAACACGATCTTGACGCGAGCGAACTGGCCGGTACCGCCGGTCTGCTTCTTGTGGGTGTAGTCCTGCTCGTGCTTGCGGGTGATCGTCTCGCGATAAGCCACCTGCGGAGCGCCGACATTGGCCTCGACCTTGAACTCGCGACGCATGCGGTCGACGATGATGTCGAGGTGGAGTTCGCCCATGCCAGAAATGATGGTCTGGCCGGATTCCTCATCGGTCTTGACGCGGAAAGACGGATCCTCGGCGGCCAGGCGGTGAAGGGCGAGGCCCATCTTTTCCTGGTCGTTCTTGGTCTTCGGCTCGATGGCGATCTGGATGACCGGATCCGGGAATTCCATGCGCTCGAGGATGACCGGGTGCAGCGGATCGCTGAGCGTATCGCCAGTGGTCGTGTCCTTGAGCCCGGCCAGAGCGACGATGTCGCCGGCAAAAGCCTCTTCGACGTCGGCGCGCGAGTTCGCATGCATCTGCAGCATGCGGCCAATGCGCTCCTTCTTGCCCTTCACGGTGTTGTCGACCGAGATGCCCTTGGTGAGCTTGCCCGAATAGATGCGGGCAAAGGTGAGCGAACCGACGAACGGGTCGTTCATGATCTTGAAGGCGAGCATCGACAGCGGCTCGTTATCGTCCGCATGACGCTCGATATCGGCGTCGGTCTTGGCATCGACACCCTTGATGGCGGGAACATCGGCCGGCGAAGGCAGATATTCGACGACGGCGTCGAGCAGCGGCTGCACGCCCTTGTTCTTGAAGGCCGAGCCACAGAACATCGGGTAGAATTTGACCGCGATGGTGCCCTTACGGATCAGCGCGCGGATCTCGTCATTCGACGGCATCTTGCCTTCGAGGTAATTCTCAAGCGCCGTCTCGTCCATTTCGACAGCGGCTTCGATCATCTTCTCGCGATATTCTTCCGCACGAGCCTGAAGGTCGGCCGGGATCTCGACGACATCCCAGGCAGCGCCCAGCGTCTCGTCGCGCCAGACCAGCGCATTCATCTCGACGAGGTCGACAACGCCCTTGAACTCGGTCTCGGCGCCGATCGGCAGCTGCATGACGACGGCATGCGCACCGAGGCGCGAGCCGATCATCTCGACCGAGCGGTAGAAGTCGGCGCCGATCTTGTCCATCTTGTTGCAGAAGATCATGCGCGGAACGCGATACTTGTCGGCCTGGCGCCAGACGGTTTCCGTCTGCGGCTCGACACCGGCATTGGCGTCGAGCAGCGCAATGGCGCCGTCGAGAACGCGCAGCGAACGCTCGACTTCGATGGTGAAGTCGACGTGTCCGGGGGTGTCGATGATGTTGAAGCGGTACATCTTGCCGCTACGACCCTTCCAGAAGGTCGTGGTCGCGGCGGACGTAATGGTGATGCCGCGCTCCTGCTCCTGCTCCATCCAATCCATGGTGGCAGCGCCGTCGTGCACTTCGCCGATCTTGTGCGACTTGCCCGTGTAATAGAGGACGCGCTCGGTGGTCGTCGTCTTGCCGGCGTCAATATGCGCCATGATACCGAAATTGCGGTAGTCTTCGATTTTGTATTCGCGGGCCATCGTAGCTGCCTCTCAGTCTCGTTCGCGCTTTACCAGCGGTAGTGCGCGAAAGCGCGGTTGGCTTCAGCCATCTTGTGGGTGTCTTCACGCTTCTTGACGGCGGTGCCGCGGTTGTTGGCCGCGTCCATCAGCTCGCCCGACAGGCGGTCGACCATCGTCGTCTCGTTGCGGTTGCGGGCGGCAGCGATCAGCCAACGAATGGCCAGCGCCTGACGGCGCTCGGGGCGCACGTCGACCGGAACCTGGTAGGTGGCGCCGCCGACGCGACGCGAACGCACTTCCACATGCGGCGCGACATTGTCGAGCGCCTGATGGAAGACGGTAACCGGCTCCTGCTTGGTCTTCGACTGAACCTGGTCGAGCGCGCCGTAGACGATGGTCTCGGCGACCGACTTCTTGCCGTCATACATGACGGCGTTCATGAACTTGGTAACGATCAGATCACCGAACTTCGGATCCGGATTGATCTCACGCTTTTCTGCACTGTGACGACGCGACATGGCTTTTGTCTCTCAATCTCGTAGCCCGACGCATTCAAGCAGCGTCAGGGCCGGAAAATCTTACTTCGGACGCTTGGCGCCGTACTTCGAACGGCGCTGCTTGCGGTTCTTCACGCCCTGCGTGTCGAGCACGCCGCGGATGATGTGGTAGCGAACGCCCGGAAGATCCTTGACGCGGCCGCCGCGGATCATGACCACGGAGTGTTCCTGAAGGTTGTGACCTTCGCCGGGGATGTAACCGATCACTTCAAAACCATTGGTCAGGCGGATCTTGGCCACCTTGCGCAGCGCCGAGTTCGGCTTCTTCGGCGTCGTGGTATAGACGCGTGTGCAGACGCCCCGCTTCTGCGGGTTCTGCTGCATGGCCGGGACCTTGTTGCGCTTCACCGGCGCAATGCGCGGCTTGCGGATCAGCTGGTTGACGGTAGGCATTAAACCCTCTTGTCTCTCAATTCCGTGTCTCGCCCGGTCAGGGCCGCTCAAAGCGTCATTTCCATACGCAAATTCGGGCCATAAACCGCGCCTCGCGGTCTTGCCCGAACAAATGGCAGAGGAAGCGGAAGCCGCTTCGTGCACGCCGGAAATGTCTTTTCGCTCGTAAAACGAACCCTGTTTGAGGCAAACTCCAAAGCGTGTCGCTTCGGAAGGGAGAGCCTCACATCGGTTCTGACTGGGCGGCTTCTACTCGTAAGCCCGCGAACCGTCAACCCCGGAGTGGCAAATATTGCATCGAAGCCGGGGCTTGGCAGCTATGCGAAAACCGCATGTAATTTTCTTTCGCCGTTTTGCAAGCTCTAGGAAGAAAGTGACCGGCGTTCGACTGTTGCAAAGCCATGCTTCATGCGAAAAGTCCGCATGAGCAGCCCAAATCCCCTCGCCCACCCCGTCTCTTTGGCAAAAAACAGGAATCAGCCCGTGAACGACAATGAGGAGCGCCCGGTCACCATCATCACCGGCCGGGTATGGAAGAGGAAGGGCGGCAAGGTAGAGGGCGTGCATGTCATGCTGGTTGCGCCCGACGACGATTCGGCGGTGCGACGCGCGCTCGAATCGCTTGCCGCGGAGGGTTACGCCGAGGCCGAGCTCGACCAGATCGGTGACATGGACGGCATACCCGACGAGGAGCCGCATCTTTCCGCTTTCCAGGGCGCGCTCGAAGGCGAAGTGTCGATCGTCACCTTCGACGTGCCGATCTGAACCCAGGGCATAGATGATGGCTGGACCGAAGGAACCTGCATCCCGGGCCTGGGCCGACCGGGCGGTCGCCGCGATCGAGGCCGATCAGCATCGTTCGGCCGACACCCACCTGTGGAAACTCGACCTGCCGGCGCTGGCCGGCATCGACTTCTATCTCAAGGATGAATCCACCCATCCGACCGGCAGCCTGAAGCACCGGCTGGCGCGTTCACTGTTTCTCTATGGGTTGTGCAATGGCCTCATCCGCGAAGGCTCGCCGGTGATCGAGGCGTCATCCGGTTCGACAGCAGTGTCGGAAGCCTATTTCGCCCGTATGATCGGCGTGCCGTTCTATGCGGTGATGCCGCGTTCGACCTCGCGAGAAAAGATAGCCGCGATCGAACACTATGGCGGCAACTGTCATTTCATCGATGACGGCAGGCGAGATCTATGCCGAGTCGGCCGAACTCACGGTGCGGCTCGGCGGTCATTTCGTCGATCAGTTCACCCACGCAGAACGGGCCACCGACTGGCGCGGCAACAACAACATCGCCGATTCCATCTTCGGACAGATGCGCGAGGAGCGGCATCCGGTCCCAAGCTGGATCGTGATGAGTGCCGGCACCGGCGGCACCACGGCCACGATCGGCCGCTACCTGCGCTACAAGCGGCATGCGACCCGGCTGTCGGTCGTGGACGTCGAGCGCTCGGCTTTCTTTGACGGCTTTGCCACGCATGACCGCGATTGCCGCTGCGAGCAGCCGTCGCGAATCGAGGGCATCGGTCGGCCGCGCATGGAGCCATCGTTCGTGCCCGGCGTAATCGACCACATGCTGAGGATACCGGATGCGTTGTCGCTGGCGGCGATGCGGGTGTTGTCGCGCCGACTCGGCCGCCGTGTCGGTGGCTCGACCGGCACCAACTTCATCGCCATGTGCTTTCAGGCCGCGCGCATGATCGAGCATGGCAAGACCGGTTCGCTGGTGACGCTGATCTGTGATTCCGGCGACCGCTATGCCAACACTTATTATTCCGACGAATGGCTGGCCGCCAACGGCCTCGACCCCTCGCCCTTCGAACCTGCGATCGAAGCCTTTCTGGCGGGCGGAAAGCTGGCGCTGCAGTTCGAGGAAAGCTGGGGCTGATCGTTAGGCTTCGGCTTGCCCGGGGCAAGTCTTCTGCTAGAAACGCATACCATCACCAAACAGACGGAGCGGCCGTGTCCGAGCCCATCAAGATAGGCCCCATCAAGATCGGCATCGTCGGCGTCGGCAAGATCGTCCGCGACCAGCACCTGCCGGCTTTGGCGAAAGACCCGAGCTATCGCCTCACCGCCGCCGCCAGCCGGCACGGCAAGGTCGACAACCTTCCGAATTTCTCGACCATCGAAGCCATGCTCGACGCAGTGCCTGAACTCGAGGCCGTGTCGCTCTGCATGCCGCCGCAGTTCCGCTACGATGCGGCGCGCACAGCGCTGATCGCAAAAAAGCACGTCTTCCTGGAGAAGCCGCCCGGCGCCACGGTCAGCGAGGTCGAGGACCTGAAGAGGCTGGCGACGGCCAATGGCGTCTCGCTGTTCGCCAGCTGGCATTCGCGCTACGCGCCGGCGGTGGAGGCCGCGCGCGCCTTCCTGGCTTCGGCCAAGGTCAAGTCGGCGGCGATCAACTGGAAAGAGGACGTCCGTCGCTGGCACCCCAACCAGGACTGGATCTGGGCGCCCGGCGGCTTCGGTGTCTTCGATCCCGGCATCAACGCACTGTCGATTGCAACCCACATCCTGCCGGCGATGTTCATCGCCTCGGCCGTGCTCGACTTTCCCGAAAACCGCGCCGCCCCGGTCGCCGCGCAAGTCACCTTCCGCACGTCTGATGGATTGCCGGTGACAATGGACCTCGACTGGCTGCAAACCGGGCCGCAAAGCTGGGACATCCTGGCCGACACGGACCAGGGCAAGATGGTGCTTTCCGGCGGCGGCGCGAAGCTCGCCATTGATGGCAAGGTGGTTCATGACGAGCCCGAAGCCGAATATCCCCAACTCTACCGCCGTTTCGCCGAGATCGTGCGTGCCGGCGTGTCCGACGTCGATCTGGCGCCGCTGCAGCACGTCGCCGATGCCTTCATGCTCGGCAAGCGCAACATGGTCGAGGCGTTTTTCGATTGATTTGTGCACGCGACGGGATCGCGGACCTGGCTTGAACGCACGCTTGTGCCAGGTCGACCCCCACTCCGTCTCGGCTACGCCGAGCCACCTCTCCCCCGATCGACGGGGAGAGGAAGGGCGCGAACTTATTGCAGCGGGATATCACTCGACGATCGCGATCGCAAAGCCGTCATAGCCCTTGGCGCCGACCGTCTGGATCGCGGTGCCATCCAAACGCCTGTCGCCGCCGATGAACGAGAACGCCGCCCGAGCGCCCACGACGTTGGCGTCATGGCCGCCCCCGTCGAGCACTGCGCCGTCGCGGATGACGTTGTCGCAAATGATCACTGTCCCCGACCTCGAAAGCCGCATGGCCCAGGACAGATAATTCGGGTTGTTCGGCTTGTCGGCGTCGATGAAGATGAGATCGAACGGCCCGGCATGTTCAGTGCTTAGCGCGGTAAGCGACTGGAGGGCCGGTCCGATCCGCAGGTCAACCCGTTCCGACACACCTGCACGTTCGAAATTCGACTGCGCGACGCTGGCGTGGTGCGGGTCGAGTTCAAGCGTCACGATCTTGCCGTTCGCAGGCAAAGCCCGCGCCATCCAGATCGTCGAATAGCCGCCCAGCGTGCCGATTTCGAGGATCTTCTTCGCTCCCTGAATGCGCGCCAGAAGTGAAAGCAGCTTGCCTTGCGCCGGCGAGACGTCGATCGGTGGCAAACCTTGATCGCGGTTGGCGGCCAGAACGGCTTCGAGGGCGGGATCCGCCTCGAACAGGGCATCAACGATGTAGTCGTCGACAGCAGCCCAGGTCTTCTTGCTCATCGTTTTCTCTCCGATCGAGAGCCGACGCGAAAAACCGACCGCTTAAGGTTTTACGGAGAAGAACGCGCGGACCCTCTTGCTGAATACCAACGTCGTCATGCCCAGTAAACAAAAAGGCCGCCGGGTTGCCCCGACGGCCCTGTTGCCTGAGATGTCTTGGCGCCGCGCTTACTGCGCGGCGGTTGTCATATCGGCCAACATCGGCTCGGCGATTTCCACACCGGAGGCCTTGCGGCGCTCGTCGATGATCAGTTCGTCGCGCGAGGTGGCGATGCGCCGGATCTGGCTCATCGTGCCGCCAGTACCGGCCGGGATCAGCCGGCCGACGATGACGTTTTCCTTCAAGCCCTGCAGCATGTCGGTCTTGCCGGCAACCGCGGCTTCCGTCAGCACCCGGGTCGTCTCCTGGAAGGAGGCGGCCGAGATGAAGGACGGCGTCTGCAGCGAGGCCTTGGTGATGCCGAGCAGAACCGGCAGGCCTTCGGCCGGCTTCTTGCCGTCCTCGACCAGGCGCTCGTTGACCTCTTCCAGTTCGATCACGTCGACGTGGTCGCCCGGAATGTAGGTCGAGTCGCCCTGCACGGTGATCTCGACCTTCTGCAGCATCTGGCGAACGATCACCTCGATGTGCTTGTCGTTGATCGACACGCCCTGCAGGCGGTAGACTTCCTGGATCTCGTTGACGAGGTAGGAAGCAAGTGCTTCCACGCCCTTGATCGCCAGGATGTCGTGCGGCGCCGGATTGCCGTCGAGGATGTAGTCGCCCTTCTCGATGACGTCGCCGTCCTGGAGATGGAACGGCTTGCCCTTCGGGATCAGGTACTCGACCGGCTCAAGCGTCGAGTCATGCGGCTCGATGATGATGCGGCGCTTGTTCTTGTAGTCGCGGCCGAAGCGGATCGTGCCATCGATCTCGGCGATGATGGCGTGATCCTTCGGGCGACGTGCCTCGAACAGTTCGGCAACACGCGGCAGACCGCCGGTGATGTCCTTGGTCTTGGCGCTTTCCATCGGGATACGCGCCAGCACGTCGCCGGGACGAACCTGCGCACCCGGCTCGACCGAGAGAATGGCCTCGACCGAGAGCAGGAAGCGGGCGTCGCCACCCTTCGACAGCTTGCCGACCTTGCCCTTGGCGTCCTGAATGGCAATTGCCGGCTTCAGGTCGTTGCCGCGCGGCGTCGAGCGCCAGTCGATGACCTCACGCTTGGTGATGCCGGTCGACTCGTCGGCCGTTTCCTGAACGGAAATGCCGTCGACCAGATCCTCATACGACACCTTGCCCTCGATTTCGGTGAGGACCGGGCGGGTATAGGGATCCCACTCGGCGATACGCTGGCCGCGCTTCACCTTGTCGCCATCGTCCACGAAGATGCGCGAACCATAGGTGACACGGTGCGTGGCGCGTTCCTTGCCGGCCTCGTCGAGGATCAGCACCGCCATGTTGCGGCCCATGACCATCTGCTGGCCGTCGGAGTTGCGCACCACGTTGCGGTTGCGGATCTCGACCTTGCCCTCATAGGAGGCTTCAAGGAACGAGCTATCCACCACCTGCGCGGTACCGCCCATGTGGAATGTACGCATGGTGAGCTGGGTACCCGGCTCGCCGATCGACTGCGCCGCGATGACGCCGACGGCTTCACCCTGGTTGACCGGGGTGCCGCGCGCCAGATCGCGACCGTAGCAGACCGCGCAGACGCCGATCCTGACTTCGCAGGTCAGTGCCGAGCGAATGCGGACCGACTGGACGCCGGCCTTTTCGATCTGTTCCACGTCTCGCTCGTCCATCAGCGTTCCGGCCTTGACCAGCAGGTCGCCGGTCACCGGATGGTTGATGTCGTCGAGCGAGGTACGGCCCAGCACGCGCTGGCCGACCGAAGCGACGACCTGACCGGCATCGACGATAGGCTGCATGGTGAGGCCCTTGTCGGTGCCGCAATCCACGGAGTTGACGATGCAGTCCTGTGCCACGTCGACCAGACGGCGGGTGAGGTAACCCGAGTTCGCCGTCTTCAAGGCGGTGTCGGCCAGACCCTTGCGGGCGCCGTGGGTCGAGTTGAAGTACTCGAGCACGGTCAGGCCTTCCTTGAAGTTCGAGATGATCGGCGTCTCGATGATTTCACCCGACGGCTTGGCCATCAGGCCGCGCATGCCGGCGAGCTGACGCATCTGGGTGGGCGAGCCACGCGCACCGGAGTGCGACATCATGTAGATCGAGTTCATCGGCTTCTGACGGCCATTGTCCTCGAACTCGACCGCCTTGATGCGGGCCATCATCTCGTCGGCGACCTTTTCCGAGCACTTGGCCCAGGCGTCGACGACCTTGTTGTACTTCTCGCCCTGCGTGATCAGGCCGTCATTGTACTGCTGCTCGTATTCCTTGGCCAAAGCTTCGGTGTCGGAGACCAGCTTGATCTTGCTGTCCGGGATCAGCATGTCGTCCTTGCCGAACGAAATGCCGGCGCGGCAGGCATGAGCGAAGCCGAGTGCCATGATGCGATCGCAGAAAATGACCGTCTCCTTCTGACCGCAATGGCGGTAGACGGTGTCGATCATCTTGGAGATGTTCTTCTTGGTCATCTCCTGGTTGGCGGTCTCGTAAGGCACATTGACGTTCTTCGGCAGAAGCTCGCCGATGATCATGCGACCAGGCGTGGTGTCGTGGATCTTCGACACGACCTTGCCTTCGGCGTCGACCGTGCGGAAGCGGCCCTTGATCTTGGCGTGCAGGGTGACCGCCTTGGTCTCGAGCGCGTGCTGGAGTTCGCCCATGTCGGCAAACACCATTCCCTCGCCCGGCTCGTTCTGGTTGACGATCGAGAGATAGTAGAGACCGAGAACCATGTCCTGCGACGGCACGATGATCGGCGCGCCGGAAGCCGGGTGCAGGATGTTGTTGGTCGACATCATCAGCACGCGGGCTTCAAGCTGCGCTTCCAAGGACAGCGGCACGTGAACGGCCATCTGGTCGCCGTCGAAGTCGGCGTTGAAGGCCGTGCAGACCAGCGGATGCAGCTGGATCGCCTTGCCTTCGATCAGGATCGGCTCGAACGCCTGGATGCCGAGGCGGTGCAGCGTCGGCGCACGGTTCAGGAGAACCGGGTGCTCGCGGATGACCTCGTCGAGAATATCCCAGACTTCCGGACGCTCCTTCTCGACCAGCTTCTTGGCCTGCTTGACGGTCGAGGAGTAACCCTTGGCGTCGAGACGGGCGTAGATGAAGGGCTTGAACAGTTCGAGCGCCATCTTCTTCGGCAGCCCGCACTGGTGCAGCTTGAGCTCCGGACCGGTGACGATGACCGAGCGGCCGGAATAGTCGACGCGCTTGCCGAGCAGGTTCTGACGGAACCGGCCCTGCTTGCCCTTCAACATGTCGGACAGCGACTTCAACGGACGCTTGTTGGCGCCGGTGATGACGCGGCCGCGACGGCCGTTGTCGAACAGTGCGTCGACGGCTTCCTGCAGCATGCGCTTTTCATTGCGCACGATGATGCCGGGAGCGCGCAACTCGATCAGCCGCTTCAGACGGTTGTTGCGGTTGATGACGCGGCGATAGAGGTCGTTCAGGTCGGACGTGGCGAAACGGCCGCCGTCCAGCGGGACGAGCGGGCGCAGGTCCGGCGGGATCACCGGAACCACCTTCATGATCATCCATTCCGGACGGTTGCCCGATTCCATGAAGTTCTCGACGACCTTGAGCCGCTTCAGATACTTCTTCTGCTTCAGCTCGGACGTGGTCGAAGCGAGTTCGGAACGCAGGTCGCCGGCGATCTTCTCCAGGTCCATGCCGGCCAGAAGGTCATGAATGGCCTCGGCGCCGATCATGGCGGTGAACGAGTCCTCGCCATATTCGTCGACGGCGATCATGTACTCTTCCTCGCTGAGCAGCTGGTGCTCCTTCAGCGCGGTGAGGCCAGGCTCGGTGACGATGTAGTTCTCGAAGTAGAGGACGCGCTCGATGTCCTTCAAGGTCATGTCGAGCAGCGTGCCGATGCGCGAGGGCAGCGACTTCAGGAACCAGATGTGAGCGACCGGAGCGGCGAGCTCGATATGGCCCATGCGCTCGCGGCGGACGCGCGACAGCGTGACTTCGACGCCGCACTTCTCGCAGATGACGCCCTTGTACTTCATGCGCTTGTACTTGCCGCACAGGCACTCATAGTCCTTGATCGGGCCAAAAATGCGCGCGCAGAACAGACCGTCACGCTCCGGCTTGAAGGTGCGGTAGTTGATGGTCTCCGGCTTCTTGATCTCGCCGAACGACCAGGACAGAATCTTCTCAGGGCTGGCGAGCGATATCCGGATGGAATCGAACACCTGCGCCGGCGCCTGCGGATTGAAGAGATTCATGACCTCTTGGTTCATGCCGTTCTCCTTTTCGGGGTCCTCGAAAACCCCTTGCATCTAACGCGGACCAAACGCCCGCCGTCTTTGTCGGCCACTGGCCGTCGAATTCGTTTGGCGCGCCGCAACTTGGGCGGCGCGCCATAGCCTTACTCGGCTGCGTCGGGCAGCCGGATCGGGTTGTCGTCGAGCTTGGTGTTCTCCAGCTCGACATTGAGGCCGAGAGACCGCATTTCCTTGACGAGCACGTTGAAGCTCTCGGGAATGCCGGCTTCGAAGGTGTCGTCGCCGCGGACGATCGCCTCGTAGACCTTGGTGCGGCCGGCGACATCGTCCGACTTCACCGTCAGCATTTCCTGCAGCGTGTAGGCGGCGCCATAGGCTTCCAGCGCCCAGACCTCCATCTCGCCGAAGCGCTGGCCACCGAACTGCGCCTTGCCGCCCAGCGGCTGCTGGGTGACGAGCGAGTACGGACCGATCGAACGCGCGTGGATCTTGTCATCCACCAGGTGGTGAAGCTTGAGCATGTAGATATAGCCCATCGTCACCTTGCGATCGAACGGCTCGCCCGTGCGTCCGTCATAGAGCTGCGACTGACCGCTGGTGTGCAGGCCCGCCTGCTCCAGCATGATGTTGATGTCAGCCTCATGCGCGCCGTCGAACACCGGGGTCGCGATCGAGACGCCGCGGCGCATCTGCTCGCTGAGGCGAACAATGCTCTCGTCGTCATAATCACGGACCGGCTCGTTGCGGTCGTTGGCCGGGATGAAGCTCTCGAGCGTCTTGCGCAGCGGCTTGATGTCGCCCGCCACCTTGTACGCGTCGATCAGCTCGCCGATCTTCTTGCCCATGCCTGCGCAAGCCCAGCCCAGATGCGTTTCCAGGATCTGGCCGACATTCATGCGGCTCGGCACACCCAGCGGGTTGAGCACGATATCGGCATGCGTGCCGTCCTCGAGGAAAGGCATGTCCTCGACCGGAACGATGCGCGACACGACACCCTTGTTGCCGTGACGGCCGGCCATCTTGTCGCCCGGCTGCATCTTGCGCTTCACCGCCACGAAGACCTTGACCATCTTCATGACGCCCGGAGGCATTTCGTCGCCGCGCTGGACCTTCTCGACCTTGTCCATGAAGCGCTGTTCGAGCGCCTTCTTGGAGTCGTCGTACTGGCCACGCAAGGCTTCCAGTTCGCTCTGGAGCTTTTCGTTCTCCACGGCAAACTGCCACCACTGCGAACGCGGATACTCGTCGAGCGTATCCTTGGACAGCGTCGAGCCCTTCTTGAAGCCCTTCGGTCCAGCGATCGCTTCCTTGCCGACGAGCACGTCGGAAAGACGCGCGTAGACGTTACGGTCCAGGATGGCCTGCTCGTCGTCGCGGTCCTTGGCGAGGCGTTCGATCTCCTCGCGCTCGATCGCCATGGCGCGCTCGTCCTTCTCCACACCGTGGCGATTGAACACGCGCACCTCGACGACGGTGCCGAAGGTGCCCGGAGGCATGCGCATCGAAGTGTCGCGCACGTCGGAAGCCTTTTCACCGAAGATGGCGCGCAGAAGCTTTTCTTCCGGCGTCATCGGGCTTTCACCCTTCGGCGTGATCTTGCCGACCAGGATGTCGCCCGGCTGAACTTCCGCACCGATGTAAACGATGCCGGCTTCGTCGAGGTTCTTCAGCGCTTCTTCCGAAACGTTCGGAATATCACGCGTGATTTCCTCCGGACCGAGCTTGGTATCGCGCGCCATGACCTCGAACTCCTCGATGTGGATCGAGGTGAAGACGTCGTCGGCGACGATGCGCTCGGAGAGCAGGATCGAGTCCTCGTAGTTGTAGCCATTCCACGGCATGAACGCGACGAGCACGTTGCGGCCGAGCGCCAGATCACCGAGCTCGGTCGACGGACCGTCGGCGATGATATCGCCCTTGTTGACCCGGTCACCCATACGCACCAGCGGACGCTGGTTGATGCAGGTGTTCTGGTTCGAACGCTGGAACTTCATCAACCGGTAGATGTCGACGCCGGACTTGCCCGGATCGAGATCTTCGGTGGCGCGGATAACGATACGCGTCGCGTCCACCTGGTCGACGATGCCGCCGCGGCGGGCGCCGATGGCGGCGCCTGAGTCACGGGCAACGATCGGCTCCATGCCGGTGCCGACAAACGGCGCCTCGGCGCGCACCAGCGGCACGGCCTGACGCTGCATGTTCGAGCCCATCAGCGCGCGGTTGGCGTCGTCGTTCTCGAGGAACGGGATCAGGGCCGCGGCCACCGAAACCATCTGCTTCGGCGACACGTCCATCAGATCGACGTTTTCGCGCGGTGCCATCATCACTTCACCGGCACTGCGGCAAATGACGAACTCGTCGACGAAGCCGCCACTCTTGTCGAGCTCGGCGTTGGCCTGCGCGACATGGTGCTTGGCTTCTTCCATCGCCGAGAGATAGACGACGTCATTGGTCAGCTTGCCGTCGACGATCTTGCGGTACGGGCTCTCGATGAAGCCGTACTTGTTGACGCGTGCGAAAGTGGCCAGCGAGTTGATCAGGCCGATATTTGGGCCTTCCGGCGTCTCGATCGGGCAGATGCGGCCGTAATGCGTCGGGTGCACGTCGCGCACTTCGAAGCCGGCGCGCTCGCGGGTCAGACCGCCCGGTCCAAGCGCCGACAGGCGACGCTTGTGGGTGATCTCCGACAGCGGGTTGGTCTGGTCCATGAACTGCGACAGCTGCGAGGAACCGAAGAACTCGCGCACGGCGGCAGCCGCCGGCTTGGCGTTGATCAGGTCCTGCGGCATCACCGTGTCGATCTCGATCGAGGACATACGCTCCTTGATCGCGCGCTCCATGCGCAGCAGGCCGACGCGGTACTGGTTCTCCATCAACTCGCCGACAGAACGCACGCGGCGGTTGCCGAGATTGTCGATGTCGTCGATCTCGCCCTTGCCGTCGCGCAGTTCGACCAGCGTCCTGACCACGGCCAGGATGTCGTCCTTGCGCAGCACGCGCACGGTGTCCTCGGCCTTGAGTTCGAGGCGCATGTTCATCTTGACGCGGCCGACGGCCGACAGATCGTAGCGCTCGCTGTCGAAAAACAGCGAGTTGAACATGGCTTCGGCGGTCTCCAGCGTCGGCGGCTCGCCCGGGCGCATGACACGATAGATGTCGAACAGCGCGTCCTGGCGGCTCTCGTTCTTGTCGACGTTGAGCGTGTTTCTGATATAGGCGCCGACATTGACGTGATCGATGTCGAGAACCTTGATCTCGTTCTCGCCCGTGCCAAGCAGCACCTTCAGCGTCTTTTCGTCGATCTCATCGCCGGCTTCGAGGAAGATCTCGCCGGTGGCGTAGTTGACGATGTCTTCGGCCAGGTAGTTACCGAGCAGATCCTCGTCGGTCGCCTTGATCGCCTTGAGACCCTTTTCGCCAAGCGCCCTCGCCTGACGGGCGGTGATCTTCTTGCCGGCTTCGACAACGATCTCGCCCGTGTCGGCGTCGACCAGGTCGCCGACAGCCTTGAGGCCGCGGAAACGCTCGACGTTGAACGGGATGCGCCAGTGGTCGCCGGCGCGCTTGTAGGTGATCTTGTTGTAGAAGGTCGACAGGATCTCTTCGCCGTCCATGCCGAGCGCCATCAGCAGCGACGTCACTGGAATCTTGCGGCGACGGTCGATGCGGGCGTGCACGACGTCCTTGGAATCGAACTCGATGTCGAGCCACGAGCCGCGATAGGGAATGACGCGCGCGGCAAACAAAAGCTTGCCAGACGAGTGCGACTTGCCCTTGTCATGGTCGAAGAAGACGCCCGGCGAACGGTGCATCTGCGAGACGATGACGCGCTCGGTGCCGTTGACGATAAAGGTGCCGTTCAAGGTCATGAGCGGCATGTCGCCCATGTAGACGTCCTGCTCCTTGATGTCCTTGATCGACTTGGCGCCGGTATCCTCGTCGATATCGAACACGATGAGGCGCAGCGTCACCTTCAGCGGCGCGGCATAGGTCAGGTCGCGCTGACGGCATTCGTCAACGTCGAATTTCGGTCCTTCGAACTCGTACTTCACGAACTCCAGCATCGAGGAGCCGGAAAAATCGGAGATCGGGAAGACCGACTTGAAAACAGCCTGCAGTCCCTCGTCCGGACGTCCGCCCTTGGGCTCGTCCACCATCAGGAACTGGTCATAGGATGCCTTCTGAACCTCGATCAGGTTCGGCATCTCCGCAACTTCCGGAATCTTTCCGAAGAACTTGCGTACGCGTCTGCGGCCATTGAAAGTCTGGGTCTGGGCCATCGTCGCTCCTTAGCTCTAAACTCGGGACGGGCCTCGCCGCGGCCCGCCTTGCATACCGAGCCGCCTGGGCGGCGGCTCTCTGTCTGTTCTCCGTCCGCCCCAACCAATTGCTTGGCGGCGGCCGGCTAAAACGGGAGAAAACCCGTTTCCTGAAGGCCGGTTGCGGCCCTCAGGAAAGAGGTTCTCGTACGTCTCGCGCTACGCGTCCTCCCTTCGGTCGAGGGGAGTGGCGGACGGCGCGAGGCCGCCCGCCGCTTTTACGCTTACTTCAGGTCGACCTTGGCGCCGGCTGCTTCCAGCTGGGCCTTGAACTTGTCAGCGTCGGCCTTGGAAACGCCTTCCTTGACCGGCTTCGGAGCCGCTTCGACCAGATCCTTGGCTTCCTTGAGGCCAAGACCGGTGATGGCACGGACTTCCTTGATGACGTTGATCTTCTGAGCGCCAGCTTCGGTGAGGACGACGTCGAATTCCGTCTTTTCCTCGGCCGGAGCAGCGGCAGCAGCAGCGCCGCCAGCAGCGGCAACCGCCACCGGAGCAGCAGCCGAAACGCCCCACTTTTCTTCCAGAAGCTTCGACAGCTCGGCCGCCTCGAGGACGGTCAGCTTCGAAAGGTCGTCTACGATCTTTGCGAGATCAGCCATTGTTGTATTCCTTCATAAGGTTCGAACGTGTGTTTGTGATAGCGAGGAACGGCCTCATGCCGCCTCGTCCTTCCGGGCGTAAGCGCCGATGACGCGCGCGACCGAAGCCGCTGGCGCATTGACGATCTGGGCGATCCGGGTTGCCGGCGTGGCGATCATGCCAACCAGCCTGGCGCGCAGCTCATCGAGCGACGGAAGTGTGGCGAGTGCCTTCACACCGTCGGCATTGAGCGAGGTGGTGCCCATTGCGCCGCCGAGAATGATCAACTTGTCATTCCCCTTGGCGAAATCGGACGCGACCTTCGGCGCCGCAATCGGATCCTCCGAATAAGCAATCAGCGTCTGTCCCTTGAACAGGTCGATGATCGATGCGGAGTCCGTGCCCTGAAGAGCGATTTTGGCGAGACGGTTCTTCGCGACTTTAACGGTGCCACCGGCAGCGCGCATTTTCGACCGAAGGTCGTTCATTTGCGCGACGGTGATACCGGCATAGTGGGCCACTACGACTGAACCTGCGCCCGAAAACGCATCATTCAGGCCCGTGACGAGTTCGCGTTTTTCCGCTCTGTCCACTGCCTATCTCCAGTTGACCCCTATCCTGTTCAACGGGAACATTCCCATTGACGAGGACAGGCGTCGGGTTGCCTTTTGCCGGCCGGGCCATCCAGTAACGGATCTCCCGAACGACGCTCGAGGATCCTGCCCCCTTTCGCCACACCGCCGGCAAGCCGACGATGCGCAGACAAAAGGCAAACACGGTTCGAACCTTTCATTGGAGCATTTGCTCCTTTGTCGGGTCTTCACCCGTCTCATGCAGGCCCACATGAATTAAGGCTTTTGGGCCGCCTGCAATCTCGGACAGGATGTCCGGAAGCCTTTCGACTTCCGGCACCGGGCCCAGGATAAATCCGAGGCCCGGAATTCAGTCACGGATCAGCCTTCCAGCGGCCGATCCAAATGGTCTTAATCAGGACGCTGCGAGCGTCGAGACGTCGAGCTTGAGGCCCGGGCCCATCGTCGAGGTGACCGACACCTTCTTGACGTAGTTGCCCTTGGCGCCAGCCGGCTTTGCCTTGGTCACCGCGTCAGTGAAGGCACGGATGTTCTCTTCCAGAGCCTTGACGTCGAACGAGACCTTGCCGACGCCGGCATGAACGATGCCGGCCTTCTCGACGCGGAACTCGACCGCGCCACCCTTCGATGCCTTGACGGCGGCGGCGACGTCGGTGGTGACGGTGCCGACCTTCGGGTTCGGCATCATGCCGCGCGGGCCGAGCACCTTACCGAGACGGCCGACCAGCGGCATCATGTCCGGCGTGGCGATGCAGCGATCGAAATCGATCGTGCCCTTCTGGACGATGTCGACCAGGTCCTCGGCACCGACGATGTCGGCGCCGGCGGCCTTGGCTTCCTCGGCCTTGTCACCACGGGCGAACACGGCGACGCGAACCGAGCGGCCGGTGCCGTTCGGCAGATTGACCACGCCGCGGACCATCTGGTCGGCATGGCGCGGGTCGACGCCGAGGTTCATGGCGACTTCGACGGTCTCGTCGAACTTGACCGAGGAACGGTCCTTGAGCAGCTTCAGCGCATCACCCAAGGCATAAGCCTTGTTGGGATCGATGCCTTCGCGGGTCTTCGATACACGCTTTGCAATCTTTGCCATGATCTTAGCCCACCACTTCCAGACCCATCGAGCGGGCGGAGCCCTCGACCATGCGCATGGCCGCCTCGACGTCGTTTGCGTTCAGATCCTTCATCTTGGCAGTGGCGATCTCGCGAACCTTGTCGCGCGAAACGGTGCCAGCCTTGACCTTGCCCGGCTCCTTCGAACCTGACGTGAGGTTCGCCGCCTTCTTCAGGAAGTAGCTCACCGGCGCCGTCTTCATGACGAAGGTGAACGACTTGTCCTGGTAATAGGTGATGACGACCGGAACCGGCGATCCCTTTTCCATTTCCTGGGTCTGCGCGTTGAACGCCTTGCAGAATTCCATGATGTTGATGCCACGCTGACCAAGCGCCGGGCCAATCGGCGGAGACGGCGTAGCCGATCCCGCTTTAACCTGGAGCTTGAGTTGGCCTGCAATTTTCTTAGCCATCTCTTTTCCTGCCTTTGTCTATGCCGGCCCCACCATCTGGGAAACACCGGCGGTTGCAGTCTGGTGGTGCGATCCATGCGGCCGGCTAAAGCTGCATTCGTCTCCCACCGTTCTCAGGCCGCGCGTCTCCGCGCCGCCTGCCCTGATCGTCGAACCGGCGTCGCCGGCCCAACATCGGGGATTTCGGATCAGCCCTTTTCGACCTGTCCGAATTCCAGATCGACAGGCACAGCGCGCCCGAAGATCGAAACTTCCACCTTGAGCCGCGCCCGCTCCTCGTCCACTTCCTGGACGAAACCGTTGAAGGACGCGAAAGGACCGTCCGAAACGCGGATCGCTTCGCCGATCTCGAAAGTGACCGAGGGCTTCGGCCGCTCGACGCCTTCCTGCACCTGGTTCAGGATGCGCTGTGCTTCCGCCTCGGTGATCGGCACCGGCTTAGAGTCACCCAGGAAGCCGGTGACCTTCGGGGTGTTCTTCACCAGCGAGAACACGGCGTCGGTCAGATTGGCCTTCAAGAGCACGTAGCCCGGGAAGAACTTGCGCTCGGCATCGACCTTGCGGCCACGGCGAACCTCGACGACCTTCTCGGTCGGCACCACGATCTGCTCGATATCGGCGGACAGGCCCTTCTGCTTGGCCTTGTTCTCGATGTCCTCGGCGACCTTCTTTTCAAAGTTCGAATAAGCGTGGACGATGTACCAGCGCGCAGCCATTTTTTTAGACTTCTCCGTAGTCGCCGGACTTAGCGTCCAATGCCCAGAATCTGTTCGATCGCGAAGCCCATCAACTGATCGGCGCTAAAGAAAAAAATCATCGCAATCACAGCGAAGGCCAGAACCATCACCGTCGAGATCATCGTTTCGCGCCGCGACGGCCAAGTCACCTTGGCGGTCTCCGAGCGAACCTGCTGGAGAAAGACGAAAGGATTTGTGGTTTTCGAAGCCATATGCCGCTCTGTCTTCAAGACCCGTTGGCCGGGTCTCCTGGATGATCCCGCTGGCCGGGACGTGCCGCCTGAGCCCAGTATCGCGCCGAATCAGCGCAATCATTTCGCCCATGCAAATCAGACGCGTAAAGCCGGTTTCCCAGCTCCGCGCGTCGCGTGTCTGTTCTGTCTACATAAAACCGATTCTTGATCCACGCAAGTGGCAAGTGTCCGCTTTATGACCAAACACCGCCTCGGAACCATCCAGTCGTTCCGTCCCGGCTATGGCGCCCTTATGCCCCAATCAGCCTAATATGGCAAGCGTGTCGCCGATTTTCAAAGGCGGCCCACAAAAAATCACTTCCAATGGCCATTCTTGAAATGGCACGGGCAGCAGGGCTCGAACCTACGACCTGCGGTTTTGGAGACCGCCGCTCTACCAACTGAGCTATGCCCGTATCGTGCGCGCCTCGGCGCAGCAGGGGCTTCCTAAAAGCTTCCGCGCTCTCTGTAAAGAGTGGTTTGCACGCAAACACGCCTTCATCCCCTTTGCCAGAAATCGGGATAGGCAACGACCAGCCCATCGCGGTCGATCTCGAGTTCACGCTTGAAGTCACTGGCGCGCGATTCATAGAGATATCGCTTGCCCTCCTCGAGGCATGTGTAGCGCTGCGGGTTGCTGACGACCGTGAGCGCCGGGAACTCGATAAAGGCGGTGGTGATCTCGGCGCTCTGCCCGGTGGAAAGCCGCAAGCGCCGGATCGGCAGCGTGTTGGTGAACGGAGTGACGGTGAGATCAGGGTCGAGAACGCCGCCAAGTTCCGGCATCGGCAGACCGTCCCGGATCCAGCGGCCGTCACCTTCGGAGGCAAGAACCAGCGCCCGGCCAGAGCCGATCATGTCGACCGTGACGCTCCTGGCGCGCCAGCTCACGTCGCATTCTATGCGATAGCGGACGGCAAAAGGGGTCTGGCCGGAACAAATGACGACGGAGTCAGCCAGGACCTCCCCTGCCCGCTGGCGCAGTTCGAGATGCTCGATACCGGGGCCGTCCCACTCGCGCCAGCGCACGATCTTAAAATCTTTTGACATAGTTCGGCAATCCGGGTGGCTGGAACCTACTTTGTTTCCGGTGGCGTGTACGGTCCGCCGGGCACGCCCCAGCCCCAGGCCGGCATCGGTTCGGTTTCCGGATCGCAGGTCTCGCCGAGATTGGAATTCATCTTGGCCAGCCGCGATCCCCATTCGACATAGCCCATGAAGGCCGAGCGGAATTCGGGATCGTCGGGCAGACCAACGGCATCGGCGGCATCGGCGAGCAGGTTGATCCAGCGGCGGCGCTGCTCTTCGGTCAAATGCTTGCCCAGATGATGCATGACCATCTCGCGGTGGCCGCCAAATTTCTCACTGTAGGTCTTCGGTCCGCCAAAGACTTCGCCGATGAAGGCAGCGACATGGGCGGGATGATCCGGCGACATGGTCTTGAACACCGGCCCGACGACCGGATCCTGCGCCACCTTGTCATAGAAGGTCTGTGTCAGCCGGTTCAGGGCGTCGCTGCCGCCGGCCCATTCGTAGAGTGTCGGAACATCCTTGCGCATGGCGGTCACCTGTCCTCGATCGCCGCAGACGGTAGCGGAAAGACCCGACCAGCCTCAACCTGCCTCGATGGCCAGTTACAGTTTGGCCGGCATCTCGGCTTCGGCGTTGGCTGACGGCTCGATCCGGCAATTGTCCGGCCTCGGAATCGATCTGCATATGGTGGCACCCGTCAGATCGTCTGCGGACTGAGGCCCGGTTGCCAACCCGAATTTCAGTATCGCCTGCTGGTAGAGCTGCCGTTTGGATGAGGAGAGTTGTATGGCGGCGAACAGGCCGGGTCCGATCGCCATCTCGTCGAGATACGCCTTGACCTTGTCCCCAGGCCCAACAGAGCTCACGCTGAGGCGCACGGCCGAGCCGATGACGCGCCTGACGCCGCCAGCAACCATGATCGGACAGGCCGACGCACATTCGCCCTCCGATTCGATGGTGAGCCCGGTGTGGGTGCCGTCCTTGGCCAGGCAATCCGCCGAGGGATCACAATCGACGAAATCCGTGTGGGCGACGACGACATCGAGCTTACGTTCGCGGATCAGCCTGCCGGCGGCAAGCGCGCTCTCGACATCGCCTCCTTGCGAGTTGATGACGATCGGCAGCCGCCGGCCGGCGACGGCATCGAGTGCCCGGCGAAGCTTATCCGGCGTCTGCGCGGTGATCGAGCCTTCCGCCGAGATCCATTCCGGGCAGTCGGGATTGCAGAGCGGGTTGCTGCCTCGGACAAGCACGAAGCGCATGTCCGCCTCCTTCGGGGCCTCAGCGGGCGCAGCGGGAGCCGGTTTTGCCTGGGCGGTCGGGAGATTGGCCGGCGAACTCTCTTTGCCCACTGGTATCTCCCGGCAGTTCGCCGGCATCGGAGTTGCCTTACAGATGGTTCCGCCGGTGAAAAGCTCGACGGTGTCGAGCGAGGTGACGAGGTTCATGCGGAGCATGTTGTCGAGAACCAGCTGATGGATTTCGCTGGCCGGCGTGTTCTTCATCGTGATGAACACGCCTTCGCCTATCCCCATCCCCTGCAAATAGGCCGAAAGCCTCTTCTCGACCGTCTTGCTCATTTCGTAGGTCTTGTAGCTGCCTGCGTTCTTGCGGCTGACGACCTTGGTGCTGATGATCTTCTTCCTGCCGTTCACGATCCGGTAGGTCGTCCGGTAAAGCAGCTTCTCGCGCTTATAGGTGGTGGTGACCTGGTGGACGCCGAGATAGGCGAAATCCCCGACGACGCGGCGGACACCGCCGGAAAACATCAGCGGGCAGGCGGAATTGCACATGGCGCCGCTGTCATAGGCCAGGCCGAAATAGTCGGCGCCCTTGCCCTGATTATCCCTGCAATTCTTCATCTCCGGCTCGCAGCCGGAAAACACCGTCGTGCCGACGGCGATGTCGAGCTTGTTCTTGCGGATCATCTGGCCAAGTGTCACCGCCGCATCGACATTGCCGCCGGGGGAATTGACGACCACCGGCAATTGCCTGCCTTTGAGTGCCTTGAGCGTGCGCTTGAGCAGCGACGGTGTGCCCGCCTCGATGGTGCCTTCGGCCGATATCCATTCCGGACAGTTGGGCTCGCAGCCCGGCGCATTGCTGCGCACGACGGCAAACCGCATCGAGGGGATCTCCAGCGACTGCTCCTGAGCCTGCGCTGCCGCTACAGTCAGCACAACAGCGGTCAACAGCATGAGACGGACAAGTGCCCGCAACCACCATGCCATCCCATCGAAACAGCGCCCTGGAACCACTCTTCGGCAAGCTCCCACAACGCAACCTATACTAGTTGCCGCGATGGCGCTTGCAACAGCTTTGACGGCGGGCGTAGCTCCCAGATCACGCAGTGCCGGAAACAGTGCGCTAAAGTTTAGGCGCCGTCTTTGCCTCGGCATCAGCCGACGACAAAGCCCGGCAATTGTCCGGTTTTGGCGCCGATTTGCAAATGGTCGGGCCTATCAGCACGTTGACCGATTGCGGCCCGGTGATCAATCCAGCCCTCAGCATCAGCTCGGGTTCGAGCTGGCGCTCGACCGAGTGCTGCTCGAGCGCTGCGAACAGACCGGGATCGATCGCCATCTCCTCCAGGTAGGCTTTGACTATCCCCTTCTGCCCCATTGTGTACATGGTGAACCGCGCCTTGGGATCGACCAGCCGCTTGACGCCGCCGGCAAGCACGAGCGCGCAGGCTGAATCGCACTCCACGCCAAAATCGCTGATCAGCCCGACATAGGCGCCGTTGTCGTCCGAGCAACCAGCCCCGGCCGGGCTGCAGCCTGTGATATTGGTGCGGGCGACGACGACGTCGAGCTTCCGTTCCCGTATGAGCCGACCCATCATCAAAGCGCTGAACAGGTCGCCTCCCCGTGAGCTGATCACAACGGGCAGCCGCCGGTTGCCAAGCATGGCGAGCAACCGGCGAAGCCTGTCCGGGGTCTGAGGCGTGATCGCGCCCTCCGCCGAGATCCATTCCGGGCAGTCGGGATCGCAGAGCGGATCGCTGCCGCGAACGACCACGAAGCGCGTCTCCGGCGCCCCATTTCCTGGCGCTGCCCAGAACGGCTTGGGGAGCGGAGCCTTGGCAGGCTGGGTTGGTGCTACCTTGGCAGGCTGGGCCGGTGCTGCCTTGGCAGGCTGGGTTGGTGCTGCCTTGGCAGGCTGCGAAAGTGAGACTTGAGCCGGTTGGGAGGGTGCGGGCTTTGCCTCTATCGCTGCCACGTCGGCCGGCTTGGCGTTCGCAGGGATTTCCCTGCAGTTCGCCGGCGCAGGACTCCGCCGGCATATGCCCGCCCATATAAGTAGGTCGACAGTGCCCTTGCTGGTGACCAACTTCATCGTGGTCATGTCGTCGAGGGCGACCTGGCGGATGTCACCCGCGGGTGTGGTTTTCATGACCTCGAGAACACCCTGCCCCACTCCCATTTCCCTGAGATACGCCGACAGCTTCCTCTCAACCGCCTTGCTCATTTCGTAGGTCTTGTAGGTGCCGACGTTTGTGCGGCTGACGATCTTGCTGCTGATAATCTTCTTCCTGCCACGCACAATTCTGTACGTGGTACGGTAGTAGACCTGTTGGCGCTGGAATGTCGTGGTGATCTGGTGGACGCCCAGATAGGCCCATCGCCCGACCAGGCGTTGGACACCTCCGGCAAACATCAGCGGACAGGCGGAATTACACATGGCACCGCCGTCGGACGCGATGCCGAAGTAGGCGGCGCCCTTGCCATCGTTGGCCCGACAATCGCCTATTCCCAGCTGACAGCCGGAGAATTTGGTGGCACCGACGGCTACATCGAGTTTGTTCTTGCGGATTATGCGGCCGAGTTGGAGCGCGGCGTCGACATTGCCGCCAGGGGAGTTGACGATAACCGGCAGTTGCCGACGGCCTAGCGTCTTCAATATGCGCTTGAGCTTGGCCGGCGTACCGGCTTCGATGGCGCCTTCAGCCGAAATCCATTCCGGACAGTTGGGCTCGCAGCCAGCCGCGTTGCTGCGGACGACGGCAAATTGCATCTCCGAGAGACCATCGGACAGAAGGTGCTGAAGGTACCAGGTATCGGGATTCCATGTTTTCGGGTCGGAGGGGTTATCGGCCTTCGCGGTGAAGGCAACCATCACAATCGCAAGCACCGGCACCAGGCGAACCAGCGCACGCCACCAACTTGCTACATAGCTTGAACGGCGCCCCAAAAACACGCTTTGCCAAAGCCCCCTCGACACAACCGATAATAGTTGTGGCAACGGTGCTTGCAATAGGTTTGAAAGAACTGCGCAATACTTATTCCGCCTAGTGTCAGCAAACAAAAAGGGCGGCCCTAAGACCGCCCTTTTCTTCTCGATCCGGCTAATGCCGGTGTCGATTATTCCTTGATGGTGACGACGATGCCGGCACCGACGGTGCGGCCGCCTTCACGGATGGCGAAGCGCAGCTTCTCTTCCATGGCGATCGGCACGATCAGCTCGACATCGACCGTGATGTTGTCGCCAGGCATCACCATCTCGGTGCCTTCCGGCAGCGATACGATGCCGGTCACGTCGGTCGTGCGGAAGTAGAACTGCGGACGGTAGTTGGTGAAGAACGGCGTGTGACGGCCACCTTCGTCCTTGGTCAGGATGTAGGCTTCGGCCACGAACTTCTTGTGCGGCTTCACCGTGCCGGGCTTGGCCAGAACCTGGCCACGCTCGACGCCTTCACGATCAACGCCACGCAGCAGCGCGCCGATGTTGTCGCCAGCCTGGCCCTGATCGAGCAGCTTGCGGAACATTTCAACGCCCGTGCAGGTCGTCTTGGTCGTCGGACGGATGCCGATGATCTCGAGTTCCTCGCCAACCTTGACAATGCCGCGCTCGACGCGGCCGGTGACGACCGTGCCACGGCCCGAGATCGAGAACACGTCTTCGATCGGCATCAGGAACGGCTTGTCGAGCGGACGAACCGGCGTCGGGATGTAGGCGTCGACCGCAGCCATCAGCTCGCGGATCGCGTCTTCGCCGATCGTCTTGTTCGAATCTTCAAGCGCGGCCAAAGCCGAACCCTTGACGATCGGAATGTCGTCGCCGGGGAACTCGTTCTTCGACAAAAGCTCGCGAACCTCGAGCTCGACCAGTTCGAGCAGCTCAGCGTCGTCGACCTGGTCGACCTTGTTCAAGAACACAACGATCGACGGCACGCCGACCTGACGGGCGAGCAGGATGTGCTCACGGGTCTGCGGCATCGGGCCGTCGGCAGCCGACACGACCAGGATCGCGCCGTCCATCTGCGCAGCACCGGTGATCATGTTCTTCACATAGTCGGCGTGGCCGGGGCAGTCGACGTGGGCATAGTGGCGGTTGGCCGTCTCGTATTCGACGTGAGCCGTCGAGATCGTGATGCCGCGTGCCTTCTCTTCGGGCGCCGCATCGATCTGGTCGTAGCGCTTGTACTCGCCAAAATACTTCGTGATCGCCGCCGTCAGCGACGTCTTGCCATGGTCAACGTGACCAATCGTGCCGATGTTCACATGAGGCTTGTTACGCTCGAATTTACCTTTTGCCATAGTCTCTTTCCTTGGACGGCCTTGACCTTCAGTTCAGTCGAATGCGGGGCGATTAGCGACAAAGGCCAAAAAACACAAGCGTCTTTTGGCTGGGTGCCGTCTCACTCAGTCCGAACCTGGGATCCGATTGCGGGGATGTGGCGCTGATATAGGAAGGCGATGCATGAAATGAAATGGGCGACAGGCCGATCGATCAAGGTTGCTCTTGCCCGCCAGTCCCCGTCTGGATCACGGCCAGTTGATGGCCCATTGCGGCGGTCACCGAGGTCTGATCTCCTCACCCGATGCATTTCATCCCTGCCTCGATCCGCGGCCCGCTGTTCATGATCGTCTCGACCGGGTCGTACCTGGTCAACGACACGATGATGAAACTCGCGACGGCAGGCTTGCCATCCTATGAGGTGCTGTTCCTGCGCGGGGTCGCAGCAACGCTTTGGGGCTTCCCGCTGTTGTTCCTGCTCGGCTACGGCAAACAGATTCCGCTGATCTTCGACGGCCATGTGCTGCGCAGGAACCTGCTCGAGATGGCGGCGATCCTTTGCTATGTCGTGGCGCTCGCCAACATGCAGATCGCCGATTCAACGGCGCTGGGACAAATCACGCCGCTGCTGATGCTGGTCGGTTCATCGATCCTGTTTGGCGAGCGCATCGGCGGCCAGCGCATGGCGCTGATCGGGCTCGGCTTCATCGGCGCGCTGATGGTGGCGCAGCCGACGATGCAAGGCATATCGGTCTACGCGCTGCTGGCGCTCGGCAACGCCACACTGGCAGCCGCGCGCGACCTTGCCGGCCGGCGTGTGCCGGCAGAGGTGCCGGGGATGATCGTGGCGATTTCCGCCGTGGTGGTGGTATTGATCGGCGCTGGTGCTGCGCATCTGGTTTCCGAGCGCTGGGTCATGCCCGAGGCGCGCCACCTGCTGCTGATGGCAGGCGCCGGGTTTTTCCTCATCTTCGGCCATTTCTTCATCTTCATGGCCTATCGCATCGGACCGACCAGTGCGGTGGCGCCGTTCTACTACTGCTTCACCGTCTGGGCGGTGATTTCGGGCCTGCTGGTGTTCGGGCAGTTCCCCAATGCGCTGGCTGTCTGCGGTATCCTGCTGGTGGTGGGCAGCGGGCTGACCATCGTGTCGCTGGATCAGCGCAAGCGCCGGCTGACCGTCGTCGCGTAGCATCGCCATCCGAGCGCCTGTTTCTGCTGTTGCAGAGCCCAGATTGATCGTCTATTCGGCGATATATCGTCTATCCGGCGATGCCGTGATCAATCAGCCAAGGGAGCTTCCCCATGACCGATTTTGACCAGAACAAGAACTCCGACGCCGAGCACAAGGCCGCCGTTCGCAAGTCGCTGGTCGGCTGGGCGGTGTTCATCGCCGGAACGCTGATCTTCTTCGCCGCGGCCGATGCGGTGCTGATGCCATAGGCAAGCCCGAAGCCGGTCTTGCCCCGGCAGAAATCCGAAATTTCAGGTCATCCGGCTGACGCTTACAGCGTCCGACGTCCGCTGAACTGATGGTAGGCCCACAGCACAACTATCGCGCCAACCACTGAGACGATCAGGCTGGAGATGTTGAGACCGGTGACACCCACGCCAAAAATCTGGCTGCATATCACGCCGCCCACGATGGCGCCGACAATGCCGAGCACGATATCCATGAGCAGGCCCTGACCGGTCTTGTTGACGATCTTGCTGCCGATGAAGCCGGCGATGGCGCCGAGAATGATCCAGCTGATGATACCCATTTTTTTCCTCTCCATCCCTCGCCAGCCCGACATTTTCATATGGCTGTCAAAACCACAAGCCAGCTTGAAATTCCGCCCGATTGCGCCATTGTTGATGATGGGTTGGGCTTGGCTAGATGGAGGATCCACTATGGGACTTTTTGACAACGCCGTTCCCGGCGGCAACATCACCAAACCGCTGATGATCGCGCTCGGCGCCCTGCTGGTTGGAAAAATGCTGAGCGGCAGAAGCGCCGAACAGCCGGATCAAGCACCCGCACCAGCCGAGCCAACGCCTGCCGGAACCACCGCCAGTGATGGCGGCCTGCTCGGCGGTCTGGGCGGCCTGCTCGACAAGCTCAAGGACGCCGGCCACGGCAATGTCGCCGATTCCTGGGTCGGCACCGGGCAGAACCAGTCGATCAACGCCAACGACCTCGGTTCTGCGCTTGGACCACAGGTCATCCGCGAGATCGCGCAGCGGACCGGAATGGACGAGGGCGAACTGCTTAAGCAGCTGTCCACGGCTTTGCCAGGCATCGTCGACAAGCTGACGCCGAACGGCCAGGTGCCGCAGCAGCATCAGGTGGCGTCCGCGTTCAACAGCTGACACGGCCCTGAAACGTTGAAGCGCTGCGCATCGGTCGCGCAGCGCTTCGGCTTGCGGTTCTTTCTGGGTGGGAATCCGGCGCTGGTGAGAATCTGGAGCGGGTAGCGGGAATCGAACCCGCATATTCAGCTTGGAAGGCTGCTGCTCTACCACTGAGCTATACCCGCGCCTTGCACTGAAGTATCGGATTCACCCGAAAAGCGCCATGCACTTTTCGGCCCGATGCTTTTTCGTTTCAGGGCTTCCGGGCCGGCAGTGGTGGAGAGGGTTGGATTCGAACCAACGTAAGCTAAGCTAACGGATTTACAGTCCGTCCCCTTTAACCACTCGGGCACCTCTCCAGTCTGCCGCCGGAGCCATGCAACGAGGCATTCGCGCCAATTCGGACCCGAGTTGTGTCTTCTCCGAAACCAGCGAAGCGCCTTATGGCGGCAAGCCCTTTGGGTGTCAACCGCGCAGGAAGGGTTTTTCGATGTTGTTCGCCGGCTGCGGCGACAGGGCATATCCTTGGCAACGGGAGACAGCTATAGAAGCCGGCCATGAGCAACAAGACAAACACCCCGAAAGATACCCATTACGCCAATCTGCGCCGCGCCTTTCGCGACGAGAAAAGCGGTGGCGCACCAGCATTCAAGCCACGCCAGCCCGTGCCGCCCGGCGAAAACGCAGCCGACGGCCTGGTGCGACTTTATGGCCTGCACACGGTGCGGGCGGCGCTCGACAATCCGCGCCGCAAGATCCGGGAAATGCTGGTGACGCGCAACGCAGCCGAGCGCCTGGAAATCGCCGATCTCGCCGCCCTGCCTTTTAAGGCGGAACTGGTCGAACCCAGGGACATCGACAAGATCACCGGCTCGGACGCCGTGCATCAGGGCGTGCTGATCGAGGCGGAGCCGCTGAAGCCCAAGGGCCTCGATGCGCTGGGCGACACCAAGCTGGTGCTGGTGCTCGACCAGGTCACCGATCCGCACAATGTCGGCGCCATCCTGCGCTCGGCGGTCGCCTTCGGCGCCGGGGCGCTGATCACCACCGCGCGCCACAGCCCGCAGGAATCGGGCGTGCTGGCGAAATCGGCCTCCGGCGCGCTGGAGCATATCGACCAGATCGAAGTGAAGAACCTGGCCGACGCGCTCGGCCAGTTGCACGAGGCCGGCTTTCGCACGATCGGGCTTGATCTCGGACGGCCCGGCCGAACTCGAAAAGAGCTTTGCCGGAGAAAAGATCGCTCTGGTGCTGGGGGCCGAAGGCAAGGGCCTGCGCCAGAAGACACGCGAGACGGTGACGACGCTGGCACGGCTCGACATGCCGGGCATCATCCGTTCGCTCAACGTGTCGAACGCCGCGGCGATCAGTCTTTATGCCGCACGGGCCTTCCTCAAGCGCGGCTGAGCCAGGAACAGCGGACTATTTGCTGCAAACGAGAAACGGGTCCCGGCGACAGGCGCCGAAACCCGTTCTTCGACGGACAAGAGGTGGCGGCTTGGGAACGTTGCGCCGCCCTCTCCCGACCTATGCCGCTTTGCCCTTGATTTCGGCCGCTTCGCCGCCGACCTCGAAATTCGCCATCCGCTCCAGCGCCCTGACCAGCGCCGAATGATCTTCCTTGGCGCCGCCATTGGCGGCGCAGGAATTGAACAGTTGCTGCGTGGTCGAGGTGTTTGGCAACGACACGCCGAGCGCTTTCGCGCCTTCCAATGCCAGATTGAGGTCCTTCTGGTGCAATTCGATGCGGAAGCCCGGCGCGAAGGTGCGCTTGACCATGCGCTCGCCATGCACTTCGAGGATGCGCGAGGCGGCCAGTCCGCCCATTAGCGCCTGCCGGACCTTCGCCGGATCGGCGCCGGCTTTCGAAGCGAAAACAAGTGCTTCGGCGACGGCCTCAATGGTCAGCGCGACGACGATCTGGTTGGCGACCTTGGTTGTTTGGCCGACACCGTTCGGCCCGACCAGAGTGATGTTCTTGCCCATCTTCTCGAACACGGGTCTGGCGCGCTCGAACACCTTTTCCTCGCCGCCGACCATGATGGTCAGTGACGCCGCCTTGGCACCGACCTCGCCGCCCGAAACCGGTGCGTCGAGATAATCGCAGCCGAGATCGTTGATCTTCTTGGCGAAGGTCTTGGTCTCGATCGGCGAGATCGAGCTCATGTCGATGACTAGCTTGCCCTTGGAGAGGCCCGACACGACGCCGTTGTCGCCGAACAGCACGTCGGCCACCTGTGGGGTGTCGGGCACCATGGTGATGATGATGTCGGCCGCCTTGGCCACGGCGGCGTGGCCGGAGACTGTTTTCAGGCCTTTGGCGGTGAGATCGGCTGAAGGCTTGGAGCGGTGATCGCTGGCGATGACCTTGTAGCCCGCATCCAGCAGATGCCCCGCCATCGGCGCGCCCATGATGCCGAGGCCGATGAAGCCGATGGTTTCCATTGTCTTTTCTCCAATGCCTGTGTGAAACGCCCCCTCATCCGGCCCTTCGGGCCACCTTCTCCCCGAGGGGAGAAGAGGCTGCCGACGTTGGTGCGCGTCTCTTCTCCCCGGCGGGGAGAAGGTGGCCGCGTAAGCGGCCGGATGAGGGGGCCTTAGCCGCTAAGCCGCCGCGCTGCCCTGCCCGGCCAGGTCCCGGAACCAGCTTAAGCCGGCCTCCGTCCCCGCCTTGGGCTTGTATTCCGCGCCGATCCAGCCGGAATAGCCGATGCGGTCGATGTGGTCGTAGAGGAAGGGATAGTTGATCTCGCCCGTCCCCGGCTCGTGACGGCCGGGATTGTCCGCAAGCTGGATATGCGCGATGCGGCCGAGGTTGGCCTCGATTTTACGGGCGAGATCCCCCTCCATGATCTGCATGTGATAGATGTCGTATTGCAGGAACAGGTTTTTGGAGCCGACGCGGTCGATGATCGCCAGCGCCTGGTCCGAGTAGTTGAGGAAGAAGCCGGGAATGTCGCGGGTGTTGATCGGCTCGATCAGCAGCCGGATGCCGGCCTGCTCCAGCTTCTCCGCCGCGAAGGCGAGGTTTTCGGCGAAAACATCCTCGAGCACCTTGCGGTCGGCGCCGGCGGGCGCGATGCCGGCCAGGCAATTGACCTGCGGACAGCCGAGCGCCTGCGCGTAGGTGATTGCCTTGGCGATGCCCTGCCGGAATTCCGGCACGCGATCCGGCAGCACGGCAATGCCGCGCTCGCCCTTGCCCCAGTCGCCTGCCGGCAGGTTGAACAGCACCTGCGTCAGGCCGTTCCTCTTCAACCTGGCGGCTACCACCTCGGGCGCATGGTCGTAGGGACCGATATACTCGACGCCCTTGAAGCCGGCGCGGGCGGCGGCGTCGAAGCGGTCGAGGAAATCATGCTCGCCAAAGAGCATCGACAGATTGGCTGAAAAACGCGGCATTCTTTTTGTCCTTCTTCTCAGTCGAGCATCACGATCGCGGTCGGCGCGTCTTCCTGATGTTCGGCAAGGTCCTCGAATTCGGTGATCTTGTCGATCTCGGTGCCCATCGAGATGTTGGTGACGCGCTCGAGGATGAATTCCAGCACGACCGGAACCCGGTGCTCCTTCATCAGCCGCTGCGCCTCTCTGAAGGCGCCGGCGAATTCTTCGGGCTTCCGCACCCGAACCGCCTTGCAGCCCATCGCCTCGGCAACGGCGACATGGTCGACGCCATAGCCGGCCTCGGGATCGCCTGATCGGTTGATGTTCTCGAAGGCGAGGCTGACCTCGTAATCCATCGCAAAACCGCGCTGCGCCTGGCGGATCAGGCCGAGATAGGCATTGTTCACGACGACATGGATGTAGGGCAGCTTGTGCTGCGCGCCGACCGCCAGTTCCTCGATCATGAACTGGAAATCATAGTCGCCCGACAGCGCCACGATGGTGCGGTCCGGATCGGCGGCGCGAACGCCAAGGGCTGCCGGCAGCGTCCAGCCAAGCGGGCCGGCCTGGCCGCAATTGATCCAGTTGCGCGGCTTGTAGACATGCAGGAACTGCGCGCCGGCGATCTGCGACAGGCCGATGGTGGTGACATAGGTGACGTCGCGGCCGAACGCCTTGTTCATCTCCTCATAGACGCGCTGCGGCTTCAGCGGCACCTGGTCGAAATGCGTCTTGCGCTTCATCGTCTTCTTGCGAGCCTGGCATTCCTTCGCCCAGCCCGACCAGTCGCGCAGTTTTCCGGCCGTCTTCCACTCGGTGGCGACGTCGAGCAGTATCTTGAGTGCCGCACCCGCATCGGAGACGACGCCGAGGTCCGGCGGGAAGACCCGCCCGATCTGCGTCGGCTCGATGTCGACATGGATGAATTCTTTGCCCTTGGTGTAGACGTCGACCGAGCCGGTGTGGCGGTTGGCCCAGCGGTTGCCGATGCCGAAGACGAAATCGGCCTCGAGCATCGTCGCATTGCCATAGCGATGCGACGTCTGCAGCCCGCACATGCCGGCCATCAGCCGGTGGTCGTCGGGGATCGCGCCCCAGCCCATCAGCGTCGGGATGACCGGCACACCAGAAATTTCCGCGAACTCGATCAGCAGATCCGATGCATCGGCATTGATGATGCCGCCGCCGGCGACGATCAGCGGCTTTTCGGCCGTGTTGAGCATCGTCAGCGCCTTTTCGGCCTGGGCGCGCGTCATCGCCGGCTTGAACGGCGTCAACGGCTCATAGGCGTCGATGTCGAACTCGATCTCGGCCAATTGCACGTCGACCGGCAGATCGATCAGCACAGGCCCCGGGCGCGACGAGCGCATGAGATGAAATGCCTTCTGCAGCGCCATCGGCACCAGATACGGCTCCATGACGGTAACCGCCCATTTGGCGACCGGTGCGGCGATGGCGGCGATGTCGACGGCCTGGAAATCCTCCTTGTTCAGCCGGGCACGCGGTGCCTGGCCGGTGATGCAGAGGATCGGAATGGAGTCGGCTGCCGCCGAGTAGAGTCCGGTGATCATGTCGGTGCCGGCCGGCCCCGAAGTGCCGATGCAGAGGCCGATATTGCCCGCCTTGGCGCGGGTGTAGCCTTCGGCCATATGCGAGGCGCCCTCGACGTGGCGGGCCAGCACATGGCGGATGGTGCCCCTCGCCTTCAGCGCCGAATAGAGCGGATTGATCGCCGCGCCCGGCACGCCGAAGGCGCAGGAAATGCCTTCCTTTTCGAGAACGAGAACCGCGGCATCGACAGCGCGCATCCTGGCCATTTTCCAGCCCTCCACGGGGTTTGTCATTGTTGGATAGCCGAGGATGTCAGCAAGCCGGCTATTTTTCAATTTTTTCAGAATATTTTTTCATTTCTAGAAAACAGCGCCTGTGCCCTGATTTCATTTGGCTTTTGGTTTTCCAAGAATTTCCCTCTCCGCCCGAGTGAAAAACTTTTTCATTGCGTGTTTTACGAAATCGGCGAAACTGGTGTCATGGAAACCACTGAGAAACGCCAGCGCGGCCGGCCGCGCGCTTTCAACGGGCCTGCCGAGGCCAGTTCGGTGCAGTCGCTCGACCGGGCCTTGCGCATCCTGGCCATTGTCGCGGAGGGCAGCGGCCTGTCGCTGAGCGAGATATCAGCCCAGAGCGGCCTTGCCGCCTCGACCGCCTACCGCATGCTGACGACGCTGCAGAACCACGGCATGGTCGAGTTCGACACATCAGACCAGTTGTGGTCGATCGGCGTCGAGACCTACCGCATGGGTGCGGCGTTCCTGCGCCGCCGCAAGCTGGTCGACCGCGCCCGCATCGTCATGCAGGAGCTGATGGAACGAACCGGAGAGACCGCCAATCTCGGCGTCGCCGAGGATGACTGCGTGGTGTTCGTCAGCCAGGTCGAGACGCATCAGGCGATCCGCGCCTTCTTCCGGCCGGGCACGCGCAGCCCCTTCCACGCATCGGGCATCGGCAAGGCGGTGCTGGCGCATCTGGAACCGGAGCGTGTCGGCACCATCTTGCGCAAGGCGGGCCTGCAGCGCTTCACCGACAAGACGCTGTCCGACATTTCCGCCCTCGCCCACGATCTGGCTGTCATCAAGCGCCGCGGCTGGTCGGTCGATGATGAGGAACGCCACCCCGGCATGCGCTGCGTGGCGGCCGCCATCTTCAACGAATTCGGCGAACCAATTGGTGGCGTTTCGGTTTCGGGGCCGACGGTGCGGGTGACGCCGGAGCGGCTCGCCGAGATCGGTCCGCTGGTGCACAATGCGGCGGCCGAGGTCACCCGGATGATCGGCGGCGTGCAAGCCGGCTGATCAGCTTGCCCCCGGCAGCGCACTCTTCGTCGCAATATCGAAGAAATCGAGCAGGATCGCCAAGCCGACGCCGCAAGCGGTGCTGATGAGGCCGGCGATGAAGATGCGGTTGGCGCGTTCATAGACACGCCGTTGCAGCGACTTTATGTCGAGCAGCAGCGCCAGTGCCCGCATCTGCAGGGCGATGCCGGCCAGGATCGGCAGCACGGCGACAAGATGGTAGGCCCGCCACGGGATCGGGTTGGCGGCCCAATGGGTGATGAAGCCCAGCGAAAATGCCAGCAGGATGCCGACGGTGGTGACGGTGCCGTTGCGGAAAACCGTCTCGATCAGGTCTTCCCTGGGATCCTGCTCGTCCAAGCCACCCTCCCTCAGCCGGGCCATCGGCATAGACTAGACGTTGCGAAAATCGCTGTATAGCGCCCGCCAGATCGGATTTCACCGCCTTGCCGTGGCGTTCGAATGCATGCGAAAGGGCGCGGATGAGGAAAACGGTTCAGCTTCTGCTTGTCGCTTCGCTTTACGGATGCGTGGCGACGACACCTCAACTCGATGCCGGGGACCAACGCGTCGACCCCATTCCGTTCTCGCTCGCGCTCGAGGAGGTCGTCACGAGCGGTATCCGCCAGCACCTGCCGGATCCGGCCTCCGCCAGGTTCGGGACGATTCTCGCCGGCGAGCGAACGCTGAGCGGCCGCCGGGAGATCGTGGTCTGCGGCACCGTCAGCGCCAAGACCCCATCCGGGGGCGGTGACAAGGCGTTTGTTGCCAAGGTCTACCCGGATGCCGGAAGCAGGTTCGAACTCGTCGCGATGAGCGATGAGACGCCAGAGGCTCGCCGTCGAGTTGTTGGCCTCTGCCAGGCGGCCGGTTTGCCGATTGCCGACGCTGGTCCAAAGGTCTGATAGGCGGTCGCGCAGTCAGTGCGCTCGCTGGAAACAAAGAAAAAAGGGCCGCATGCGGCCCCTTTTTACTGTGACTGTTGGGCTCCTCTCAAAGCCTGCAAGTGCGCGGGCCGTCGTAGCTCATGTAGGTGTCCGAGCCTTCATCGTAGGTGGCGTAGCGAGCGTAGCAGCGGCGGATGTGGATCGAGTCGTAGTCTTCCTCGACATAGACGGTGCGCGGCTGCTGCTGGGCAAGCAGGCTGCCGAGGACGAAGCCACCTATGCCGGCGGCGACGCCGATGCCGATGCCATTGTGGTGATGATGCGAATGAGCCGCCGAAGGCTGAACGGTGCCGACCAGCGTGGTGGCGGCGACGGTGGTGGCGATAAGGCCGGAAACGAGTGTGCGCTTGAACATGATGATCTCCTTGCTTCGTTGACCGAGGCGATCCATCCGCCTCTTGATCATCTGTCGTCGGAGCCAAAAGAAAGGTTCGAATCTTTTTTCGATTTTTTCAGCGTGACTTCCCGCTTGGCATTTCCCGCTTCGTCTTCGGCTATTGCGAAGGCCACACGGAACGCAAAAAGGGCGGCCGAAGCCGCCCTTTTGGGAGAATGGGGTCCCTCCATCAAAGGAAAATGATCACCTTGCCATGGCCGTGATGATGATGGTTGCGGTGCCACCACCAATGCATCTTGAAGTAGTGGTTGTGGTGATGATGATGGTGGTGATGATGGAAGCCGTGAGCCGAGGACGACTGGACGGTGGCGGCGAGCGCGCCGGTGGCGACGAAAATGGCGACGAGGCCTGATGTCAGAGTGCGCTTGAGCATGATGATCTCCTGGATCCTTGATCGAGGCGACCCATTCGCCTCTGGAGATCAGTCGGCGGAGCGCGGGAAAAGGTTCGAAAGGTCGAGGAGATTTTTTCAGGGGGGTAGGCAGTAGGCAGTAGTGAAATGGCGCCATGCGCTATGAACGATGCAATTCCCTATTCCCTATTCCCTATTCCCTACTGCCTCACCCCATGCCCGTGATGTGGCGAAGCCAGAAGGCGAGCGCGATGAAGCCGATGATCGTAGTCACGCCGGTCCAGTCGACATTGGCCTTCTTGACGTCGCTGATGAGCCTCACCAGCAGCATCCAGGCGATGACGACGATGGGGAGAATGATGACAAGCCTGATCATGCGACACTCCAGTCCGAAGCGATTGCACCTGACCCATATGTAGGAAGCGTGCCCGCGAATTTCAGCATGTGCATCCGCAGCGTCATCCACCGCCGGGGTAACCGAAAACGGAGTTTTGTCTTTACTGGCGCAACAAATATGCTAACCGGAGCGCCGTGCCCTTGTAGCTCAGCTGGTAGAGCAGCGGTTTTGTAAACCGAAGGTCGGCGGTTCGATTCCGTCCGGGGGCACCAACAATTTCAACTACTTAGCGCGCATTCCCAAGGTCTTTCTCGGCAGAAAAGGTAACGGGACAGGTAACAAAATTTTGATCGCGACGGAATCGGTGATCCGCCGAAGCGGTGGCAGGAGGGCCGATCTCAACTTTGAAGGTGCGACCCCTGCCTTTAGGCCTTTCGACCGGGCCTAGGCGCTGATCCGCTGGGGCCGGCGCTGCTGCCGCCTACGGATTTGCAGCCCCCTCAAACCAAGACCGCACGGACTTCTTTAAGTCCCACAATGGCTTCAGCCTACCGTCGCCCAATTTGTCTAAGGACGTTATCTGGTCGTTGGGCACGATCGAAAGAGCTGTCGCGCCAGCCCACCAAATGAAGCTGCCTTCGGAGAAACGGGCGACCACAGTTCCTTGTCGACACTTGTCCCCAAGACATATGTTATCACTGGGGATCAGCTCTGCCGTGCGGAGGACATTCACCTGATATAGAAAGGAAAAGAGCACCAAAGCGCCTAGATACATTGATACGACAGCCAAAGCCCGCCGCTTCGTGTCATTCAAGTTTGCAAATGTGACTGTTCCGACAAGCACAACGACGAAATAAACACCGAGAAAAATTGCTACCTCAAACTTGCTTGGTGCAACCAAAAATGGGAACGCGATGATTGCAACTAACGGGAGGTGATAGAGTGCCTCCCGTATGAAGGCAGTCAAATAGACTGCGCGTCTGCCGTGTTGCTCATGCTCTGCAACCAGCTTTCTAGTGTAGTCGGTTGCGCGATCATTCGAGTGAAAAAGTAGGCTTGCCAGCAAGACAGGGGCGCACAAGAGCGTTATGGGCACGCAAATCAAGGCGCTTCGCAAAAAGTCGCTTGCGCTCAGATAGTAGAATGCGTCTGCGCCCAGCGGGAGACACGACCCGACTGTCCAACAAAGACCCGCTGTCAAACATGCCGATACGGCCAGCGGAACCCATTCCGTAAGTTTCGCGATCTGACCCGCATCTTCCATCCCCGGCGCCCCCCAGTGACTTTCCCTAGCTCTTATCCCACGTGTACCGCTTTAAATTCAGAGCTATCACATACTCTTCTCGCAACAATTTGGCGATTAAGGGATATGGGATTGAAACGTGAGGCGTGCCGGCCGCGTAGTATGCGACCTGATAGGAGGCGAAGTGAATATCGAGGCTATTTTCGTTGAAAACGAATGAGGCGAAGTGCGACCACTCGTCGGTTCCCCTGTTAACCCACTCCTCATCGAGGCCGACCACTTCGCCGGGCTCCGGCTCCTCGTCTCCTCCAGGATTGTATTTCACCAACCGTTCGCGGACTTCCCTCTGTAGGATCGGAAACGCGCCATCGGGCTCCTTGAAGACACTTTCGAGTGATTCGATCCTAAAAAGCGGCTCAAGCAAAAAGGCGAAGGATTTGTGACTATGGGTGCCGTGCGCCGCCCCAGCACCATACCAATGAATGTTATATAGGAGCGTGACAACCTTGTTGCAAAATACTGGATCAGTACAACGCGCATCAAACGTGTTAGTTCGAGCCCATTTGTCCTGGGCATAGTTGTAAAACTCCGAATCCTGTTTGAATTTTATCTGGCGATGGACAAATAAATCCTCAAGCAATACACCTCTCAGGTGTTGTCCTATCTGATTTATATTCGGAACTTCCGTGGATGAAAATTCTAGTATCTGTAATTCAACGGAATATCCTGGCGTCCCCTCCCATTCTTCTTTTATCCAAGACGAGTGCCATGTAATTTCCTGATCCAATTGGACGCGTTCTCGCTCGCCCCCTAGCCTTTCGACCTGATGGGCTATTGCGTCTGACAAAGCTTCCCGGAAATCTGACTGGCCGGCGAACAAGGCCTGGATGCTTTTTAGTTGATCCGGGATTGCGCTATCGTCTAGGAGAACAGGAATTATGAAGATATCGTCGACCAGCTTCTCCTGGTATTTGTCCAACGCAATTCTAACCTCTCTTTGGATGTAGCCTCGCCTATCGCGCGAGTTTTTAGACCAAAGGATTACGATAATAGCTGACCTGTCTAGCGCCTTTTTGATTTCAAAATCCCAATTCTGCCCGCCCTTTATCTTCTTAAAATCTATCCAAGCGTCGAAACCATTTTTCTTGAGCCAATCGTACAATTCCCCGGCAGCCTCTCGGTCCGGCCGAGCATAGCTAATGAAAACTTGAAAATCGCTATCCAATATTTGATTCCCCCTGCAAGGGGCCCGACTATATGGTTGCGCCTCCATAGAATCCAGACGACAACGCGGCAGATTCCTGCGCGAATAGTGGCTCCGCAGAGGCTTTCAAGAATCCAATGGTTACCGCGTCGAGAAATAAATGGCGCGACTATGGCGGCTGCAATTTGCTATCCTATTCGTGCCCCTTTTGTACCGAGGGGCTTTTGGGCGAACACCTTGGCGCCGATCCCGCCAAGCCGCTGACAGATGGCCTGGGGCGCGGCCAAGAACGCCCTTTCAGGATCAATCCCAAATGAGCCCCGAGCGAGCCGCGCACCCCGCGCTGCCGTACCCTGCGTGAGCCCTCACATGAATGACGACATTGAAGAAATCGAGATCGAATACGCCAGAGAGTTTCTTGTCGACCTCCTGGCCAAAGGCCCGGTGAAGCTTGGAACGGCGATGCGCCGAACCGGCAACGCCGGAATTCGCTGGCGTGCCGCTATCCGTGCGCGCCGTGCAATGGGCCTCCTGGCAACGAGAGACAAGGACGGCGAGTGGTTCTGGACGCTGCCAACGGCGACCAAGGCCCCTGACGCCAGACGGTTAGGCATAGACGCCCCGTGATGCCCACCCCCCTGAATGAATGACCCCGCCGAAGCTTGGAGGCGCGACGGGGCCATGTACGTCAACCGAGAAAGTGCAGAGAAATGTCAGAATATAAGTATATCAAATCCGACCCGTCCAATGAAGAAAATCCGCCCACGACCGAAGCGGATTGGCGATTGGCGGACAGGTTCCGCTACGAAACGGCGCGCCGGCTGGCCAAGGTCGGCTTGCATCTTTTCCCCGTAGTGCGCGGCAAGAAAACTCCTCCCCTTATGGACAAACCGGATCGGGCCGCCACGACCGATGAGGCCACGCTCGCAGCGTGGTTCGATTGCCCCGAACCGCCCAATATCGGCATTGCCTGCGGCCCCTCTCGCATCGTTGGCGTGGACCTTGATTGCAAAGGCGGCGCCGATGGATTGGCGACGCTTCGCGAACTGGCCAAGGCTGCCGGGGCGACCATCCCGGACACGTTCACTGTGGCTACGCCGTCCGGCGGCAGGCACATGCTGTTTCGCTTACCGGAAGGCGTGACGGTACCGAATAGCGTAGGCAAGATCGGCGCAGGCATCGATATTAGGGGCAGCGGCGGCTACTTGCTCGCCCCTGGCTCATACACGCGTGAAGACGGCAAGAGCACTCGGGAGGGGCTTTATCGGCAGGACGGGAGGCCGAACCTGGCCCCGTTCCCGGCGTGGCTTCTAGATGCCATTGCGGCGGCTTCCGCGAAGGCCCCCAGGGTGGAGCTTGCCGTGGCGGTCGATCTGGACACCGACGCGGCCTATACCGCTGCACTCGCCTACTTGCGGGACGCTCCGCCGTCGATTGCCGGCCAAGGGGGAAACGACAACGCTTACCGCGTCGCTGCGCGCCTCAAAGACCTTGGACTGTCCGCCGATGGGGCGCTAGACGCGATGGACATTCTTTCCGATTGGAACGAGAGATGCAGCCCGCCTTGGGATCGTGAGGAGTTAGCGGCGATCGTGGAGCACGCGGCGGCATATGGGCAGAACAGCCCCGGCTCGGCCAGTATCGAACTGGAGTTCGACGAGATACCCGACGACCTGGTGCTTGGTGCTGCGGCGAACGACAACGGGAAATCGGGCGTCCTGGCCCGCGCTACCCTCGACCTTGCCGCGTTGTCCGGCCAGCCCATTCCCGAGCGCAACTGGCACGTCGAGGGCTGGATACCCGGCAACAATGTCACGCTGCTTTACGGCGATGGTGGCACCGGCAAGAGCTTGCTGGCGATGCAGCTTGCCGTCGCTACGGCGGCGGAACGGTCGTGGCTCGGGCTTCGCGTCCGGCCGGGCCGAGCCATTTACCTGACGGCCGAAGACGACGAGGCTGAATTGCATCGGCGCATCGCCGACATTGCCAGTCGGGAGGGCATTTCCCTTCGCGATCTGGCCGCCAAGCTGAAAGTCGTCTCCCTGGTAGCCGACGACCCCGCGCTCGCAGTCGCCGGTGATCGGGATCGCCTCAAGTTTACGCCGCGCTGGCGCGAACTTGTCGACGTGATCAGCGATTTTAAGCCCAAGCTCGTCGTGCTCGACACCCTGGCCGATGTCTTCGCCGGCAATGAGAATGTGCGCAGCCACGCGCGAGGCTTCATTGCTCAGCTGCGCGCCGTGGCCATCGAGCATAATGCCGCTCTCATGCCCCTAGCGCACCCGAGCCGCGCTGGTCTAAACACCTCTGGCCTCAGTGCGGGCGCGGGCTCGTCGGGCTCGACCGCGTGGCACAACTCCGTGCGCTCGCGGCTCCAACTGACGCGAGACGGCGACGGTGACAAACACCCCGATCTGCGCACCCTAACCGCCGTCAAGGCAAACTACGGCCGGGCCGGGGCGACGATACAGCTGAGATGGGAGAACGGCGTGTTCGAGGGCAGCGCCGAAGCGACGGCGGAGGGACGCGAAGCGGCGATCCATGAGGCCGACCGCGTGTTCCTCGATTTGCTGGACGCCTACACGGCTGAGGGAAGGAATGTGAGCGCCGCGTGGGGGCCGACTTACGCCCCTGCCAAGTTTGCCAAGGATGAGCGGTCTGGCATAATCGACAAGCGCCAACTGGAAGCGGCGATGAACAGGCTTTTTGCTTCCGGCGTTATCGGCTCTCTGGCGGAAGGGCCGCAGTCCAAACCCCGAAGCCGCATCCTCCGTGTTGCGCAAACCGCCGAGGCGGCGTGATTTCCAACCCTTCCAACCTTTAAATCCGCGTTGGCGCACTCGGAAGGTTGGAAGGGCAGCCAAGGGGCATTTCGGTGTACCGGAAGATCCCCATCGTTACCGCAGGCTACTTTCCGGTGGGCCATTTCCAACCTGATTTCCAACGCTCGATTTTTGGGTTGGAACAAGTTGGAAGCCGAGAGGGGCGAAACCGTTGCGGCGAATGGGTTTGCGGCCGGTTCCAACCCGATTCCAACCTACCTACCTATCATACCCCCATACCCCCAGGCGGCGTTGGAAGCGCCCCCGGCTAGGGCCGAGCGCTCCCCGCCTTCCAATTAGTGGTCTAGCCGCTGTAAATGCGAGGGCATGGCAGCGGCGGGCAGAATGTGCGCTGTAGCGAGGCGCCGAGCGGCGATCTGGCGAAGCGGCGGAATTGAGGACCAGGATTGGCACGGCTCGCGCGCGTGCGCGCTTTGCAGGCCTACGCCTTGGGCGGCCACTCGCCTGCTTCGACGAGCTGCTTTTCGATATATGGGTCTGGGTCGCGTCCTTTTAGAATTTGGGAACGGCGCCATTCTCGTAGGCTTAGACTAAGCAAATGTATCCAGGCTGGAGCCCCGTCCGGGTCCACAACATCGTCGTAATCTTCGTCGTCGTCATCCCAATCCATATTGCTCAAGGTACGCGCGGCTGGGCGGTGCTTTAAGCCCCTCGATGAGGGACGCACACAACAAAACGTTACCCGCAACCCCTTGACGGCCGCGCCTTGGCCGCCGCCAAAGTGTCCTGACCGGGAACCTCCTGGGGTAACGAGAAGCGATGGATAACTTCTACCTCCTAGGCGAATTGGCGCTTCTAATGATCGGCCTGCCTTTGGTCATATTTGTCCTCAACCGGATGGTTTGGCGGCGAATCCAACAGGATGTGCTGGCTAGACGGAAGCGAGAGCAGGAGCTTGCCAATAAAGGCAAGCGGCCTCTTTGAAACGGGATTGATGAAACTCGACAGACGACAGGCTACGCCAAGGCCTTCTGCACTGTGGCCTTTGAGAATCCTACCAGCGCCGCCGTCTGGCGAATTGAGAGGCCGTCCGCCCTCGCCTGCTTGATCTGCGCCACCACCTCATGCGTCACCTTCGGCGGCCTGCCGCCTGCCTTGCCCGCCGCCTTGGCCTTGGCGATGCCCTCCATCTGGCGCTCTTTGCGTAGCGCCGTCTCAAACTCGGCGATGCTCGCCAGGATTCCGAAAACAAGCTTGCCGGTGCGCGTGGTCGTGTCGACACCACTATCATCCAGCACCTTGAAGCCCACGCCCTTGGCCGCCAACTCGTCGGCGATCTGATGCAAATGGCCGGTCGACCGCGCCAGCCGATCAAGCTTGCTGATAATCAGCGTGTCGCCCTCTCGCACGTATTCCAGGCAGCGGGCTAATTCCGGCCTGTTCCGGTCGAGGCCCGATTGCTTCTCGCTGAAAACCTTGGTGGCGCCGGCCGCAGTCAGCTTCTCCACCTGCGTTTCGTAATCCTGCCCGGTGCTGGACACTCGGGCATATCCGACGATGGCCATGTATGTACCCTTCGCTTTAGACCAATGTGGACACTAAGATAATGGACGCAAAGGGTACAGTCAATCGGGCCGTGCTAAAAAGGTATACCTTATCGGACACCTCGTCGCCTTTGTGGCAGCGCTCTCCCTGTGGCTGCTCGACCCGCGCGGCAAGCATGCTTCCAGCCGGAGGGGGTGTGCCGGCATGCACACCCCAAGGAGCCGAGCGCTCTGAAAAGCCTGCTCTCTTTCGTGGCTATGGTTCAGCGCCACATCCCGACTCGCCGCTTCCCCTATTATTTTTGCGACTATGCATCGATAAATAAGTATATGATGGTATCTTCTATTATCTCTTAGTATGCGTATTGCCGATCCGTAATATATTTACTTCGTATAATTGGGTTGTTTGCTGGTTTTTACTTGTGATAAGCTAGTCTCATCAAGTCGAAACCGCGCAAACGCGCCTAGCCCGTTATGGAGTACCGCAGTGCCTTCCGTCCTTCCCTTCAAAGACCAGCTTGCCGGCATCGACAAGCAGATTGCAGCCGCTCACGAAGCGGCCAGCGCCATCGCTTCCAAGATCAAGCAGGCAAGAGCCTTCATTCGCGAGCGCCTGGCCAGCGAGGGCAACGACAAGCCGGCACGAGATGCGAGCGCCAAGCTCAACGAGTTGGCCGGCGATCTCTATTTTGAGGAGGAGCGTGCTACCGCATTGCAGGAACGCCGCGTCGCTGTCGTTGCCGAACAGGAAGCCAACCGGCGGAGAGAGGAAAGAGCGGTAGTCGCGGCGCTGGCGACCAAGCGGGACGAGGCTGCTGACCGCGCCGAGGTTGCGATTGCCGCCCTGGGCCGCGCTGTCGCCGATCTGGCAACCGCGACAACCGACATCAAACTCGCCATTCCGGCCAGTGCCGGCCTTGCTGATCACGGCGACATTCGCAAAGGCATTGACGCCAACCTGTACGACGCTGGGCTGAAATGGCTCTACGCGGACGCCATCCACGGCAAGCGCGATGCCAACGGCCGCCCTCTGGCCACGCACATCGCCGAGCGCATCAAGGCTAGCAACGCCGATTTGCTCGCGCTTTCCAGCCTCAACTGACCAGAAGGAAAACGCCCCTATGTCCAGCAACGTCATTCCGTCCAAGACCGGAGGCAACCAGTGAACGCGCTCCCGTCCGACTTCCTCAAGGAATTTCCGTTGGGGCTCGACCCCAACGACGGCTCGCCGCTTGTGCCGACTGACCCGGCCGTGGCCAAGGCGCGTCTCAGCGAGCTTGAAGCGCGGCCCGACTACGTCACCAGCCTGATGGCGCCTACCCATCCGCTGCACGCGCTCCGCCTGGCCGAGCGCAAGGGCCTTCAAATCGTCGTCTCCCGCGCCACGAAGGCTTGATCTTTATTGCCGCGCCCATGCCTGGCGCGGCCCAAAATCGCGAACCTCAACAATGACTGAAAATCTGCCCGTTCCCGTAGCCACTCCCGTGGTCAAACGCCGTGGCCGGCCTTCCGGCGGCGGCAAGCTCGACGCGACCGTTTTCCCCGTTTCCGCACCGCCGCCGCTCCCCGCTGGTCTAAGCGCCAGCGACCAAGCGGCATTTGAGGCCATCCTCAAGCCGCTGCGACCGCAGCAAGCCGATTTCGTCCGGCATTTCATCATCAATGGGCGAAACGCCTCTGCGGCGGTTCGCTCGACCGGCTACAGCGGCTTGCGCAATCGGGCAAAAGCGAGCGGGCATCAACTCATGAAGCGGCCCGAAATCCGCACCGCGCTTGCTGCGATCGACAGTTTGCTCAGCCGTCGCGCGATTTACGACTTCGACAAGGCTTCCGCCAACATGGTCGCGGATCGCGAGTTCGCTTACAGCAGCGGCAATGCGACGGCAGCCGTGCGCGCGTCCGAACTCCTGGCCAAGCTACATGGCCACCTCAATGACCGGATGGATATCCGGCATCAGGGCGACGTGGCGTTCATCTTCCCCGGCCAAAGGCGCGGCTCCGATGAATAATGCCGCCCTCATGACCAGCACGGCTCTTGGCCAAGGCGGCGGTGGCCCGCTTCGTGAGGTCGTCTATGAATACGCCGGCCCGACCGTCGAGCGCTTCCACGCTACTGATGCTTTTGTCCGGCTGATCATGGGGCCGTTTGGCTCGGGCAAGTCGTCGGCTTGCGCGATGGAATTGCTATGGCGCGCCGCCGAACAGCGGAAAGGCCCTGACGGGAAGCGGCGGACGCGGTTTGCCGTGATCCGAAGCACCTATCCAGAATTGAGCCTGACCACTGTCAAGACGTTCAAGGACTGGACGGCGGGCACCGGCCAATGGAACCACAACCCGCCGATGACCTACAAGCTGCAAACCGGCGACATCGATATGGAGGTGATTTTCCTGGCGCTTGACTCCGAGGACGATGTCAAAAAATTGCTCTCGCTGGAGCTTACCGGGGCTTGGATCAATGAGGCGCGCGAGGTGCCCAAAGCCATCTTCGACGCTCTCACTGGCCGCGTCGGGCGCTTCCCGGCGAAGGTCGCAGGCGGCCCGTCCTGGGCGGGCATTATCCTAGACACCAATCCGTGCGCCGATGACCATTGGCTCTACAACCTGTTCGCGCGCGACGACGATCGCCCCGAAGGTTTCGAGTTCTTCCGGCAACCCTCCGGCCTGAGCCCGGACGCGGAGAATATCGGCAACCTGCCCGATGGCCGGAAGTACTACGAGCGGCTGCTCGCGGGTAAGGACATCGAATGGGTCAAGGTCTATGTTCACGGGGATTGGGGCCACCTACAGGAAGGCAAGCCCGTCTATTCCAATTTCCGCGACAGCGTGCATGTGGCCGCCTCGCCCCTGGCCGCCGTCCCCGATCTGCCGTTGCTGATCGGCGTCGACTGGGGCTTGACCCCCGCAGCCGTTATTGCTCAGCGCCTTGTTGACGGCCGGTGGCTGATCCTGAGCGAGCTTTGCACCGAAGACACGGGCGTGGTGCGGTTTGCCCAGGCCCTATCGGCGCACGTAGCGCAGAACTATCCGGCGCACCGCGTGGCGGCGGTCTATGCCGACCCGGCCGGAACCCAGCGCGCCCAAACGGACGAGCGGACAGCCATCGAAATCTTTCGCGAGTACACGGGCTGGAAAACCCAGCCGGCGCCCTCGAACGACTGGACAATGCGGCTGGAGGTTGTTTTGGCCGCGTTTGGACGGCTTGTCGACGGCAAGGCCGGCGTCCTCATCTCGCCGAGTTGTTCGACACTCCGGAAAGCCTGCAACGGCGGCTATCACTACCGCGCTCTGCGGTCGAGCGTGAACGGGCTTGCGCACGACGAACACCCGGCGAAGAACTTCCCCAGCCACATCGCCGAGGCGTTGCAATACGTGCTGCTAGGCGGCGGCGACGCAAACGTCGTGATGAACAAGGTTAAGCGCCGCAAGCCCCGTGGCCGCCTTGCTGAGGGCACGGATTATGACGTTTTCAGCCCGGCATATGGCCGCCAGCCCAAATCTTCCAGCACTTTCGATAAGGACTTCTATACGTCATGATTCACAGCTTGAAACTTCCCCCGATCGGCCGTTGCGCCGGCTGCGGTCGGCCCGCCCATGACCTCGACGCGCTCAACTTCGGATGCGATGGCTGCAACGGTGGCATTGTGGCCTCGACTGCCGTGCAGGACTGGCAGCCTTGCCCGCCCTGCCTTGGCACTGGAAAGTCGCTAGTTCGGCCGGTGCCCGAGCACGGCAATAACTGCCCGGTGTGCCGTGGCGGCGGCTACATCATGCGAGCCGATTTCAGCAACGCCAGCGACGAGATTTTCGCCGTTCTCGATGCCTTCGCGGCCACTGGTGATAGTGCGCCGTGGCCTCCCGAACCTGCCATGTTCTGCACGTCCAAGCTTGGCAGCTTTTCGATGCTCCGCTTCCCGCTTCCGAGAGGCTTCACTGTCGATACCTTGCGCCGGAAGGTGACTGAAACAGCCGAGGCGTTTGAAGCCGGCGAGGCCGAACGGCGGCGGCTTTCCAAGATACGGGGCGAAATAGCGGCCATATATCGCGAGGACGACGACGCAACGACAAGCCCCGCCGAAGCGGGGCTGGCGTTCCAGACTGACCGCCGCAATGCGGCACCTACCAAGTGCGCGCCCAGGTAAGGCGGCCGACTACCAGCACGGCGCCCCGGCGAGCTGACACGGCGGTGCAAGCGGCGCGGGTCCATCTGTACGGCTCTGCCGCCGCGTCCTGCTCACGTTGCCGAGTCGAAACCTTGGCAGCGTGTCGCTTCCTGCGGCGGCACCTCAGATTGGCACCCGCTCAGAGGCCGCCATCGCTAGCTCGTCCATGTGGCTTCAGACTAGTGTCCGAAGATAGTTTCGAGCCGAGCTTGCAAGGCAGCGGCCAGCGCCGCGCGCCCCTCACCGTTGTTGAGGTAGTGAATGTGGCGGAGGTGTCTCAGGTCAAACGGAATGTCGTTTCCATTCTGTGTGATAAGGATAACTTCCCGTCCTAAGGTGTGAGCGATACCCGCCTCGTAGAAGACATTCGGATTTCGACCAGTGCAGTCACAGATCACAACACGCGAGCGGTCGATAAGTGTAACTACATCTTGGATTATCGCGGCATTCTCCCAGATATCATCTGCGCGGCGGCAACGTAGACCCACGCTGGCTGCTGCTTCCTGAATGCTCGTATAAACCGGGTTGAATGCGCCATCGAAAGGCATCATTGCGGACGCGAGAGCTGGCTCAACGTTCTCATGCTCGGCAATCTGGAAAACAGTTGGGCGTTGGCGGCGTGGTCTGACGGTTCTCAGAAGAAAGCGATAAAGGTCGACTTCCTTAATTGCCCAGTGATTGCGAGAAAACTCGAATTCCTGGGGCATGCCCAGCATAATCCGATTTCCGTAGATGAAGCTGTTTTGCAAAGGAGGCACGTCGCGGTCAATCGCGTACTCAAAAACTATCTGACCGCCAATAATACGAGGTTGGATGATCTGGCCGACGTAAGCGGTTTCGGTGCCTATGCCTTCGTTCATGAAAAGGCACGGCATCCGGGCCAGTTCATCAAGCCGAACGGTGTTGCCTTGCCTATAGTAAGCGGCAAGATTCTCGTTTGTGTACTCAAATACGCGATCCAAAGGCATGGCCTCTTGATTCGTATCCCAATCCGCCGAGCGCACAATCAAGTTGAACATTTTTCCCTCTCCACCCGGCCCCCGCATCGAGTTTCACTGTAGGACGGCGTCCTTCACCCTTGCCTGTCTCATTGCAGCATGGACAAGATACGATTGGATGCGTCAAGCTCTCCAGTGGGGGCCCAATCCTATCGAATGCATTTAAGATTTTGCTGTGTTTTTAGAAATAAACACCTTGGCCGGCATCGGACGTTCCATCATAGTCAGCCCTATTCGGGGGGGACCTATGCCGTACTTACACAACTACCGGCTCTTTATAAGTCATAAATGGAAATACAGTGATGGCTATGAGCGCGCCGTCAGGTTCCTGAATGATGCGAGTAATTTCATTTGGACTAATTATTCAGTGCCTGAATCGAAGGCCTTTGATGGTCTCACGAGTGCGCAATTGGGTGATCAACTAAAAAGCCAAATTAGACCGGTCCAATGTGTCGTGATTGTCGCGGGCATGTACGTGAGTCATAGCGATTGGATTCAATATGAGATAGATTTTGCCAAGCTGTTGGGAAAGCCCATCCTTGGCATTGTCCCTTGGGGAGCAGAGCGCACTCCCAAGGCGGTTTCCGACGCAGCCACAATGATGGTAAGTTGGAACTCGGCTTCCATTGTAGCCGGCATACGGGCGATAACGCCATGAACGCAACTCCAGCCGAAGTCGCCTCGGCATTCGAGTACCCAGCACTCTACGAAACAGCTAGCCAACTATCGGACAGGTCGCAGAAGTTCTACCTTCGACTTATTTGGTGGGAATACGTTCTGCTGATTACATCGGCAGTTTTTGTTATGGAGGTGATGGATAATAAATACCATCACGCAGCTACAGCCGGTATAATCATTGCATCTTTGGGATTGATGATTTGGCGCAATTCCACGAAGCCAGAGCAGGACTGGTATCGCGGCCGAGCACTTGCCGAGTCGATAAAAACGTCGGTCTGGAAGTACTGTATGCGAGCCGAGCCGTTTGGTGATGCAGACAACCTGGCGGTGCGGAGGGCTGAGTTTCGAAACTATTTACTCGGAATCCTTGAAGCGAACCGGCACATCGGTAACAAAATGCCTCCTGATAGCGCCGCAAAGCATCAGGTCACTCAAAGTATGGAGAGCACACGAGCGCTGGCCCTTGAACAAAGGAAATCGTACTACGATCTCCATCGGGTCCGAGAACAACGCGCATGGTATGCAAAGAAGGCATCCGCCAATAAGAAAGCGAGCAGGCGATGGTTTCTGTTCGGAATTGGTGCTTACGCGGTGGCAATAGGGATTGCTTTGAGCAGGATAACTCTTCCTGAATGGTCAATTTGGCCTGTTGAACCAGTGCTCGTTTTGGCCTCCTCGGTGCTCGGCTGGATGCAAGTTAAGAAATTCAATGAACTTGCCGCATCATTTACTTTGACGGCACACGAGATTGGAATCATTCAAGGAAAGATCGCAGAGGTTGACGGAGAGGCAGCCTTCTCGATCTTTGTCAATGAAGCTGAGCAAGCCTTCTCGCGAGAACACACACAGTGGGTTGCAAGGCAGCAGCACAACGATCAGTAGTTTCGACAACCCGGCCCCTCCCGATTAGGTCGAAGCTAATGAAGAATGTTTCCTGTAGTAGCTGGCGTTTAGACGCGGAGACTCCACGCTTAGGTTAACCACCATCCCCGATAGTGGGGTGCATCATCGGCGTTGCGTCGGCGGGTCCAGTTTTTCCACATATGCAGCCCAGGCATTCAAAGCCGCCTTGCGCTCGATCAGATAGAGCGCCCGGTTATAGACGCCGGCCACGCCGGCCTTGGCCGCGCCGCTTACGTGGTTTACGACCGCCTCGACGACGTGCGGAGCCACGCCAAGCTCATTCATACCCGTGACCATCGTTCGCCGCAGGTCGTGCGCCGTCCAAGGCTCAATGACCGAACGGCCAAGGGCTTTGCAGACCGTCGACACGCGCTTGTCGAGGGTGGCCTTCGCACGACTGAAACCCGAGACGGGTTCCTTGCCGCCACTGCCCGAAAAGACAAATGGCAGGCGCTCCAGTTTGCCGCCGCTCTGCTTTGCGAGGGCTTCCGCTATCTTCCGTTCGGTGTCCGCTTGCGCCTTGCGCCGTTTCAGGATCGCGACGACCGCAGGCGATAACGGCACGATATGCGGCCGATGGTTCTTGGAGCGGCTGCTCGGCAACTCCCAGGCTGGTTCGTTGCCATCAAGGTCGCGCAACTCATCCCACATCATGCCAGCGACTTCGTTGCGCCGCTGCCCCGTTAGCAACAACACCTCGAAGAAATCGCACCACAAACCGGCCAAGCCGGTGGCCTTTTTGACGCCGTACATGACACGAAGTGTTGCGTCGTCATCGCGCAATGCTGCCGCCACTATCGCCAGTTCGTCGGGCTTCAATGCCCGGTCGCGCCGGGCTTGCGCGAACCTCGCACGCATGCGGTCGGTCGGCGAATGTTCGATTAGATCGCGGTCGATGCACCAATTGAAGAACCGGCGCATGGTTGCGAAGGATCGGTTGCTGGTGGCCGCGTGGTCTTTCATCTTGTCGAGAACCGCAGCCACATCGGCGCGGCTGATAGACGCGAGTTGCCGGCCTGTCCAATCAGCCACGAGAGGGCCTTGCAGAAAAGTAATGTGGTCGCGGTAGGACGACGGGCGGAGGCGCGGCTTCTCACTGGCCAGGAAGCTCTCGACCGCCGCGCCGAACGTGCCGGCGCCGGTCGCCGCCGCTTGCCGCTTCGCTTCGACGACAGGATCGGCACCGCGTTCGGCACTGGCCTTGAAGGCCCTCGCCTTGTCGCGCGCCTCGGCCAAGCCAAGCAGAGGGTGAAGGCCATAACGGCCAAGCGTCATTCGCTTGAGCTTGCCGCCAACGCGGTCGAATACGAAGAAGGTCTTACGCCCGGTAAATGCCACGCGTACGCCGAACGACGGCAACAGGGTGTCGAAATAATCAATCTGGCCGCTCTGCGGCTGCCGCAGCGCCTTGATAGTGGCATCGGTGAGCTTCAACTTCGGCATAGCTGTGTTACCTCAAATCGCCATAAAGGTGACAAAAGGTAACAACACTGCCGATTATGCGCAAGGAGGTGTAGTGATAGTTTCTGGATCGATCTTTCGGCATTTTTCTGTATTTTCAATAAATTACGGCATAACCGGTTACCTATAATGATTTCCAGTTATGTGCGGTCTCGGGGTTTTGTAAACCGAAGGTCGGCGGTTCGATTCCGTCCGGGGGCACCAGTTTCCACCCGCCATAACCCACGCCGATATGATCAATCCTCTAGTTTGGACATTTCTCAAAGAAAGCCGACCGTTGGATTTCCGGCAGGCCTTCGAACCGGACCCGAACCACCTCGATCCTTGCTCCCACCTTCTGAAAGACAAGATGCATATTGTCGTAGTCGTGCTGGGATGCCGTTTTGCCATCTGATCGGGTGACCGTTACGGGGTGGAGGCCGATCCCGATTTCATCGCCGGCAACGATTGCCGATTCAGTGATTTCATCGACAGTGGTAACCAACACGCCGCCGTGCTTGTCCAGGATGGTCGCTGTCGCCCCTCCGCCGGACGGTACCGCAAACGTAACTCTATCCATCGTCGGCTGAGAAATGTCCTTGCTGCAATCCGCCGACCACGCGCCCGTGAGGCCAAATTGCTTCATGGACCCTTCAATGTCAGCGCCTAAGGCTGGAAACCATACCGGATGCCAGGAGAACCCCGAAAAAGATGCGCATTGCCCCTCCTACACACTATCCGCATGTGCCTAGCTACGCACTGAACTTAGGCACCTCTATGGCCCGGCTCTCGAGTGTTTCGCTGCACTAAAGACACCCACACCACTCAGCCGATCTGGCCCATCGCCCAGCCGCAATCCCACTCAGATCCCGATCGCCGCCGCCAAAATCCGGCTCTGGCGGCGTATAGCCGGAGCGCCGTGCCATTGTGGCTCAGTTGGTAGAGCAACGGTTTTCTGAACCGAAGGTCGGTGTTCCGATTCCGTCAGGAGGCACCAGTTCGGATGAAATTCCCGAAGCCACAAGAAACTCAGCAGCTTTTTGAAGCGCCTAGCACCGACCAGAATGCGTTCACGGTTCAGACGAACTTATAGGGGCTCGAAGAGTGTCATCGACAAAACCAGTGCGTTCGCCTGCACTGATCGATAGATCGTTCGGAACAGTCTATATGATAATGGAAAGTCGATTCTGGGGGGACTAGAAGTTGCGATATAATCTCGAAGCGTTAGGCGACGAACGATTTCAGCAATTTTCTCAAGCTTTGTTGATAAAGCAATTTCCAAAATTACAATGCTTGCCGGTCGGACAGCCGGATGGAGGCAGAGATGCATTTTCCAGAATCTGGAATAAATCTGGCACCGGAGGATTTGTCGTATTTCAAGTCAAATATGTAAGAGACCCTTCTACTCGCGACTCCCGTGACATTGTGTCTTCTGTTGTCGAAACAGAGTCCAGTAAAGTAGAAAAATTGATTTCTCAAGGAGCAACATCTTACTATTTAATAACGAGCGCCATCGGCACTAGCCACCCGGGGGCGGGTTCTATAGATAAAATCAATGAAAAGCTATCAGAACTTTTTGGAATTGAAACACATTGCTGGTGGCGAGATGATATCGAAAGCCGCGTCGACGGACAACCTGCGATTAAATGGAGTTATCCGGAAATTATCCGTTCCACCGACCTACTGGAATACTTTTTTTCTACTAAAGGAGATTCATCATCGCAACTTCGAACTGATGCACTACGTGCCTTTATGGCGCACCAATATCGCTATGATCAAAAGCTGAAATTCAAGCAAGTGGATCTCGAGCGGCCGATTCAAGACCTGTTTGTCGATGTCCCGGCTCGCATCGTTGCCGCACACGATACGCAAGCACATGCGGAGTGGGTGCAGATGATCAATGCAACTCTCGTAGATCAGCGCTCAATCGGCCTGCATTCCAGAACTGGAGAAACGAATGACACTGCGAAACTTCCAGGTGCTCTACAACTTTTGCTGTACAGACCATTTGTAGATCAATGTAAAAGGGTCGTTATAGAAGGCGCTCCGGGACAAGGTAAATCGACTATTACGCAATACCTTTGTCAAATCCACAGAATGTCCCTTCTTTCCAAGCCTGAGCTCAGCGCAATTAAACAGGAGCACAGGCCAAACGACTCGCGAATTCCATTTCGACTTGATATGCGCGACTATGGTCGCTGGCTTGGAGGGCTTGATCCATTCAGTGACGACCCGTCCGCGAGACGGACGCAAGCCAGCAGCCATGTTCTTGAGAGCTTTATTGCTGCTCATATCTCCAGCAACACCGGGCACACATTTTCAGCAAGCGACCTAACATCAATTTCGAAACAGGCACAGCTGCTAATTGTCTTAGATGGCTTCGACGAAGTTGCAGACACGGAGCTTCGCAATAGAATTGTAACGGAGGTGTCCAACGCGGCTACTCGCCTTGAAGAGAGCGCGCTCTCCCTCCAATTTATTGTCACAAGCCGCCCAGCAGCGTTCGCAAATTCGCCCGGATTTCCCCATGACGAATGGCAGCATGTGCAAATCACCGCCTTGTCAACGCCCGCGATACTTGAATACGCCAAAAAATGGCTCGATGGGCGAGAAAGCGACGTCAACGAAAAGCGCGAGGTAATACGGGTTCTTACTGAAAAATTAAGCCAAGCGCACGTCAGAAACTTGGCATACAATCCAATGCAGCTATCGATTTTATTGACGCTCATTTCAGTTCAGGGAGCGTCTCTTCCCGACAAACGAACCGCACTGTACGACAAATACATAGATATATTTCTAGACAGAGAGGCTGAAAAAAGTGCAGTTGTACGAGATAATAGGGTACTTCTTATAAACATACATAGATATCTTGCTTGGATGCTTCACGTAGAGGCGGAAAGCGAAAAGGGGACAGGGTTAATTTCGGAACAGAGACTTCGAGAGACAATCGATTCTTTTTTGAAGCGGCAAGGTTACCAAACGAATAAAGTAGACGCGCTCTTTACCGGCATCGTTGAGCGAGTAGTTGCTCTAGTATCTCGCGTTCAAGGAACTTTCGAATTCGAAGTCCAACCATTACGTGAGTATTTTGCAGCAAGATACTTGCATGACACAGCACCCTATTCCCCATCCGGAGACCACAAGCCGGGCGCGCTTCCTGATAGATTCGATGGGCTTGCCAGGAATTTTTATTGGCTTAACGTTACACGATTCTTTGCCGGGTGCTATAGTAGCGGCGAGTTGTCCTCTCTGATAGATGGCCTTGAGTCAATCGAAGCCTCAGGAGATTTTAAATATTTGAGCCATATCCCAGAGATGCGCGTCACGCTTTTAGCCGATCACGTGTTTAGTCAACAGCCAAGACTTGTCATGCGGCTCGTAAAGAATAATCTTACTGAGCCAACGTTTTCATTGCTCCTTTCTAAACGTTTTGTGGGCAAAGCCGATACTCCGTTTACCTTGCCACCAGGAGATGCTCGCGACCGGCTTCTCGTCGCCTGCCGAGAGTATATGGAAAGGCGATGCCCATCCGACCGACGCTATGCTGCAAGCTCCTTCATGTCTGCAAACATGACTGCAGACGAGTTACACAAATATTGGCTCGGCCTATTGGACTCGCTGGAAGACAAGGCTCTGTGGAGTGACATAGGAAGCTATTTCGGTATAATTGAAAAAATGGATATTGCGGATGGACTTGAGTTATATCAGCGAGTTGGGCGCAAGTTATTGTCTCGATTTCTTTGGGCCGAACGATTTGATATAATAGAGGAGGGAAACCTATGGCAAGCACTCATGGAGGAGTTGTTCCTTGACGGGGGCCCTGGCTATTTTTCGATCCACGGCCCTCAGCCCCGGGTCTCAGCGATAGGTCACCTCTACATGAATGTCTCATTCTTGCTTACTAGCGTTCTGCACATCGATATCCGAGAGGCAAACCAGGACTCCCCTCTCTGGTCCACGATACACCGCCACTCCTACCGTTACGCTGCACCAGATTCAGAAGAACGCCTAAAGGATCTTGACCTGAATGCGTTGGGAGGTCCTGCAATGGCGTCGTTGTGGCTGAGGTCCGAAGCCCTACTGCAATCGACGTTAGGAAACCTGCGCCAAGACGCGGAACCTTGGGACTCGTTTATAGAGCAATGCCGAATCGTATGGGGTGACAGGTGGGCATTCATGCAGATGGCGGCCGCCATTGCAAATAAGATGAGATATAAATTCTCTGAAGGCGACGGACATGATCGGCGCCTTTTAGTGTTCGCATGCCGTGCTCGGCAGAACGCTTTAAATCTTAACTGGTGGAGCGAAGAGTTAAAGTTTCTCTCTGGCAAAGATTTACTTTGGAATAGGTTTTTCTTTCTCTGTTTATTTTTATTTTTACCCGAGAAGATGATAGCAAAATTGCCGGGTGATTTCACGAAGGCAGTTGACGAAATGAGCGTGCCCGAGTGGACTGCGCTCGTGAAAACTTTAAACGCAATGCGCTTACAATCAAATTATCGAACACAGGTTGAGAGCTCAAAGAAATCAAGTGGTCCGTTACCCATCACGCCCTCAGATCGATTGACTTATGTTTTCATACTTAAGAGACCATCAAAATCAGCATGGTTAGCCATAGTCAATAGATTTCCTGATCCATCTGTTCTTAGCGAAGCATATCTCGATATGATATCTGACGTATTGAATGAGGTTGTATTAAGGGAAGATATTGACTGGAAAACTGCGCTCCCATATATTGAGGCGGCGCAAGAGAAGAATATTATGATTCATTTTGGCCTTGGCGCTGAAAGAATCAGGCGATCTTCGCTTTTTGCCGAGGACGTTGCTGTAGATATTTGCTCCCGAGGGCATAGATTTCCATTGGAGCTTTTAGATATAGCAGAAACTTCGCTTGCGGCTTCTGTGGGTGCTAGGGTTTTAGGCGTTGGCAGCGTGGCCGCGACAGATAGCTGGTTTGCTGACTGATACGTGTCGAGACAACTCATTAATGTGGAAAGTTTAGGTTTGCCGCCGCATCAAAATTGAACAATTATAACAAGATTTTCTGCCGCTCACTCGGGGGGCGACTATTTAGGCGCGCCACTTCACACCCCGATCGCCGCCACCAATATCCGGTTCTGCCTGCGTATCGCCGCGCGTAACTCCGGTATCTTCGCCTCGTCGCGCTTCACGAATTCGATGAACATCATGTTCATGTTGTTGAAGATCAGTTCGCCGAGTGCTGTGCCATCGATATCCCTCCGCACCAGGCCAATCTCCTGCAGCCGGGCGATCAGCGCGCGGATCTGTTCGGTGAGTGAGCGGTCGAGCGCGGTGTAGGCCTGGCCGAACGGGCTGTCGGGCAGTTGCGTCGAGATCGCCATGGCCTGCCGCCACATCTCCTTGCTGAGATAATGCAGCGAGTGCTCGATATAGATGCCGATCAGCGTGTCCAGCGCATCGCCGACATTGGCGGGCGGCCGGGCGACGACGCCGCGTCCGGCGTTGAGCACCTCATTGACTTCCAATGAGACGATGGCGCCGAGGATGTCGCCCTTGTTCTCGTAGTAATTGTAGATCGTGCCGATCGACACTTCGGCCTGGCTGGCGATCGCTTCGATCTTGGCGCCCTCATAGCCGGCTTCGCGAAAAAGCGCTGCCGCCGCCTCGATGATGCGCCTGTGCCGGTCCGCCTTTTGCCTTGCCCGCAATCCGCTCATATCAGCCTCTTGCCACAAAAACAGAATTGACTCAATTTTAGAATTGGTTCAACTTTTTGCAAGAAGCCACAAAGGCAAGGGAGAACACTCGATGTCCGTCAAATCCGGAAAACCACTTTCCGCCCTGAAGCGCCATCTGCACGCGGCGTGCGCCGCCACGGCACTGCTGCTTGGGGCAGGCAGCCTCGCCGAGGCAGCCGATCTCAACGCGCTGATCTGGTGCGACCATTCCGATCCAGCGCTGCTGCAGCCTTTCGAGGAGGCCAACAACGTCAAGGTCAATGTCAAGGAATTCGAGGGCACGGGCGCTGGGCTCGCCATCGTCGAACAGTCGCAGCCAGGCGACTGGGACGTGATGGTGATCGACTCGATCGACGTGCCGCGCGGCGTCGAAAAGGGCCTGTTCGAGCCGCTGCCGGAAGACAAGCTGCCGTTGGCCGACCTCTTCCCGCAAGTGAAGATGGACGGTTCCACCGTGGTCGGCGGCAAGCGCTACGGCATCACCGAAAAATTCGGCTACAACACGATCGGCTTCAACAAGACCAAGGTCGATCCGGCCGACATGCAGTCCTTGGCGTCGCTGACCAGCGACAAGTACAAGGGAAAGGTCGCCATCTACGACTATTACCTGCCGGTCATCGGCATGGCTGCATTGGCCATCGGCAAGAAGACCGCGGAGCTGACCGAAGCCGACCTTCCCGCCCTCAAGGACGAGCTTCTCAAGATGAAGGCCAACGCCAAACTGGTCGGCGAAGTGACCGCCAGCCAGACGGCGCTGGCGACCGGCGAGGTCGACATACTGGTCGGCGGGGGCGAATGGGTGACGGCGGGGCTGGCGAAAGAGAACCCGGCGCTGGACTTCTCGATCCCGAAAGAAGGCGCGGTGCTGTGGTCGCAGTCGCTGGCCATGTTCAAGGAGTCCAAGAACAAGGATCTGGCGCTGAAATTCATCCAATACATTATGAGCCCGGAAGGCCAGGCGCGGCTTGCCACCTCCTCCTGCTACTGGGGCATGCCGGCGAACACTAAGGCGGCGCTCACCGACGACCAGAAGAAGGTGCTGCGTTTCGACGAGCAGCCGGGCTTCCTTGCCCGCGCCCAGGCCTATCCGGCGCCAAACGCCGATCTCGACAAGAAGATGCAGGACATGTGGACCGAAATGCTGCAGGCGAAATGAGCAGATACCGCTCATGAGCACAGCCGGAAACAGCGGGCGCGCCCTGCCCCGGGCGGGCCGTGCCCTGCCCTGGGCGCTGGTCACGCCGGCGTTGGGCTGGACGTTGCTGTTCTTCGTGCTGCCGTTCATCGCCATGGGGTTTTCCAGCCTGACGGCGCATGAGGGCGGCGGCTTCACGCTCGGCAATTACAGCCAGTTCTTCACCAACCCCTCCTACTGGCAGGCGATGGTGAACTCGCTGCAAGTGACGGCGATCGTCACCGTGGTTTCGGTGCTGCTCGCCTATCCATTCGCCTGGATTCTCGCCGAACAGGTGCCGGAGCGCTGGCAAAGGCTGGCGCTGATGCTGGCGGTGCTGCCGTTCTGGACCTCCTATGTCGTGCGCTCTTACTCCTGGCTGCTGGTGCTGGCGCAGAATGGTGTCATCAATCGCGCGCTGACCGGGTCCGGCCTGATCAGCGAGCCGCTGCAGCTCGCCAACACTCGGCTCGCGACGGTCACCGGCTTCGTGCATTTCTTCGTCATGCTGTTGACGCTGACCATTTTCGCCAACCTCAAGCAGCTCAGCCCGAGCTACCGCAAGGCCGCCGCCGATCTCGGCGCCGGGCCGGTGCGCACCTTCCTGCATGTCATCCTGCCGCTGACCTTGCCCGGCATCATGGTCGGCGCCTTCCTGACCTTCGTGCTGTGCATCGGCGACTACATCACACCGCAGATCCTTGGCGGCAACAACGAGCTTCTGATGCCGCAGCTGGTGATGATGCAGATCGGCCGGCGTGGCGATTTTCCGCTAGCCTCGGCGCTGTCGATCATCCTGATGGCGGTGGTCACCATCGCCTACCTCGCCTGCGCCCGCTGGCTGAAGATCGAGCGGGCCTGAGATGCGCAGGATTGTCCGCGTCGCTTCCTGGGTCTACGCGCTTGCCGTCTACGGCTTCATCTTCCTGCCGGTGGTGGTGCTGGTGCTGTTTTCGCTGCAGGCGACGTCGTTTCCGATCCCGCCCTTCACCGGCCCGTCGCTGCGCTGGTACGAAGCGGTGCTCTCCGACGCGCGGCTGACCTCGGCGCTGGTCAATTCACTGCTGGTGGCGTCGATCTCCTCGGCCACCGCCGTGACGCTCGGCTTCCTCTCGGCGTGGGGCTTTGCACTTTTCGTGTTGCCGGGCTCGGGCCTGCTGCGCGGCTTGATCACGCTGCCGCTGACGGTCAGCTATCTCATCATCGGCATGGGGCTCTTGGTGCTGTTCAACTGGGCCGGCGTGCCGAAATCGCTGCTAGCGGCCGGGATCGGCCATGTCGTGATCAACCTGCCGCTGTGCTTTGCCATCATCTACAGCCAGATGGGCGATCACCAGATCAACATCGAGCGCGCCGCTCGCGATCTCGGCGCACCGGAATGGAAGGTGCTGCTCTTGATCACCGTGCCGGTCATGGCGCCCGCCATCTTCGCCGGCTTCTTCCTGTCGATGACCTTCTCCTGGGACGAATTCGTGATCTCCTTCCTGCTCACCCGCTTCGACACCACGCTGCCGGTGGAGATCTGGAACCTGCTGCGCTCCGGCCTCAACCCGAAAACCAACGCGATCGGTTCGCTGGTCTTCGCTGTCTCCATCGTGCTGGTCGTGCTGTTTGAACTGACATTGTTGCGCCGGAGAAAAGCATGACCGCGCCCCTGGTCGATATCCGCGCTGTCTCGCACCGTTTCGGGCAGTTGGCGGTGCTGAAGAACGTCTCGCTCAAGATCGAGCCCGGCAGCTACACGATCCTGCTCGGGCCGTCGGGTTCCGGCAAGACGACGCTGTTGTCGATCCTCGGCGGCTTCGTTACGCCAAGCGAAGGCAAGGTTTTCATCCGCGGCGAGGACTGCACCGCTGTGCCGCCGGCCAAGCGGCCGACGACAACCGTGTTCCAGGACTATGCGCTGTTCCCGCATATGAGCGTCGGCGGCAATGTTGGCTTCGGGCTGCGCATGCAGGGCGTAGACGGTGCGACCCGTGCTGCAAAAGCCCGCGAGGCGCTGGCGCTGGTTGGGCTGGCTGCCGCCTTCGACAAGAAACCGCACCAGCTCTCCGGTGGCCAGCGGCAGCGTGGCGCTGGCGCGGGCGCTGGTGATCGAGCCGGCGGTGCTTCTGCTCGACGAGCCGCTGGGTGCGCTCGACCTCAAACTGCGCCGGCAGATGCAGGACGAGTTGAAGGCGATCCAGAAGCGCGTCGGCACCGCCTTCATCCATGTCACCCACGACCAGGAAGAGGCGATGGCGCTGGCCGACCACTGCGTGGTGATGAATGACGGCCGCATCGAGGACGAAGGACCGCCCGAGCGCGTCTATGCCAGGCCGGCGACGCGTTTTTCAGCGACCTTCATGGGCGAAAGCACGATCCTTGCCGGCAAGGTGGCTGAGGCCAAGGACAGGACAAGCATAGTCACGACACCGGTCGGACCGGTTCTTGTGTCCCGCGCCTTGCCTGCGGGCTCGGCTGTTGCGCTGGCCATACGGCCGGAGCACCTCCTCCTCGGCGGGACTGCCGGCACCGCCAGTCTCGGCATGGGGGACGTAACCGACGTCGTTTTCCAGGGCAGTTTCAAGCGCGTGCTTGCCGTCTCGACCGAAGACCCGTCGCTCCAGTTCATCGCCAAGCTGCCCGCGTCAGCCACCGTCCAGCCCGGCGACACTGTGGCCGTTTCGTGCGATACCGACCAGATCATCGTTTTGGCGGACTGAAATGGCACTCCTTCCGGTCATCGACGCGCCAGACTGGTACGAGACCATCCGCATGGCCGACGGCGTCACGCTGATCCACGAGCCGTGGATAAAACCGTTCTTCCGCTGCAACATCTGGCATGTGCGCGGCCGCGACCGCGATCTGCTGTTCGACACGGGTCTCGGCCATTTCAGCCTGCGCACACATGTGCCCTTGGTCAGCGAGCGCAAGCTCACCTGCGTCGCCAGCCATACGCATTTCGATCACATCGGCTGCCATCACGAATTTCCCTACCGTTGCGTGCACCGGGCCGAAGCAAAAATCCTCGCCGATCCGCGCAATGAATGGACGGTGGCCGACCGCTATGCGACCGACGATATGTTCGATCGATTGCCCGAGGGCTGGGAGTCGTCCCGCTATCGGATCCCGCCGGCCCCGGCCGACCGCCTGCTCGAGCATGGCGACGTCGTCGATCTCGGCGACCGCGCCTTCGAGGTCGTCCACACACCCGGCCATTCACCCGGCGGCATCGCGCTCTACGAGAAGAAGACCGGCATCCTGTTGTCCGGCGACATCATCTATGACGGCCCGCTGATCGACGACGTCTACCATTCGGACATCCCAGACTATGTCGAGACGCTGCTCGCCATGCGCGATCTCGACGTTTCCGTCGTGCATGGCGGCCATTTCCCAAGCTTCGGCAAGGTGCGCTACCGCCAGCTGATCGACGAGTATCTGGCGCAAAAACGCCAGGCCGGCTGCCATCTAAGGCAGCACCCCTGAGAGAACTTAGCGCATCAGTTCGAAATGCCGTGGAAATGCCTGATGCAGCAGCAGCAGCATGGTCTTGCGCAGCACATTGGTGTCACGGCTCGAAGGGTTCAGATGGTCCCAGTACCACGCGCCGTGAACCAGATAGTTCAGGCTCTCCGACAAGGTGTTTATGTCGACGTCGGCATAGCCGCCGCTGTGCGAAATCTCGATCAGAAACTCGCGCGCTTCGGCGGTGTAGGCGAGATCGCTCGGCAGGCCGATTTCATTGTAGATCTGCATGCTCTTGCGGTCGCTGGAGAAGACGACAAAAACGGAAACCCATTTCGGATGCTGCCTGGCGAAGCGTTGCGCGCATTCGACGGCGCCGAGTAGTCTTTCAACCGGCGACAGGCCCGGCGCTCGCACCAGCGTCACCCACAACTCGTCGTATCGATCGCTGAGATACTGCAGGACAGCCCGGAACAGGTTTTCCTTGCTGCGAAAGTGGAAAACCACCAGCGCATTGGACGAGCCAACATGTTCGGCGATGCGCTGCATGGTGACGCTGGCCAGGCCCTCCTCCGCGATGAGATCGATGGTGGCATCGATGATGCGCTGGACGCTTGCTTCGCCGCGCTCGCGCCGACGGTCTTTCGACACGGCATCGTTCGCCGAGCTCCTGCCCTCAGCCATCGTAGCCCTGCGTTTTTGGGCCGCGGTTGCCTCGCGTTGTGCCATTTTTCATCCGGCCTTTCGAACTGTCGGCGAGAATCCCCGGCTCACCATAGCCGACGCCGGAGATCAAGCACCAGTCGCAGACGCTGCCGTTGGTCAAAGCGACGGGCGTGTCTCGGCATTCCTGTACCACTGGCCCTGTGCCGTTTCATAGGCGAGTGCCGCCCGGAACACATCGGCGTCGCAATAGGTGCGTCCGACGATCTGGATGCCCGTCGGGACACCGTTCGCAGCCCAGCCCGAGGGCATGGAGAGAACCGGACAACGGCTCATCATATTGAACGGCGTCGTCATCACCCAACCCAGCGATGGGTTCACTTGCTTGCCATTGATCTCGACAGTGTCCCTGGTGTGGTCGAACTCCGCCGGCACCGAGGGCAGCGCGTTCGTCGGGCAGATCAGCACATCGTACTTTTCCAGCAGCGGGCCCAGTGTCTGGTACATTCTGGCGGCGACCTCCAGGGTTCCGACAAAGTCCGTCGCCTTCGACCTCTGACCGTCCTCGGCAAACCGGCGCGCATAGCTCGTCATGTCCTTGCCGTGCTCCTTGAGCAATTGCGCCAGCGAGGCGCCGAAGAGATGCTCGAGATAGGCCATACCGGCCTTGAGCACCTCGTCGCCCCAGCCCAGGTCGACCTCCTCGACCGTGGCGCCAAGCGAGCGGAACACATCACAGGCGGCAAGCGTGTTCTTGCGCACGTCTGGATCGACTTCAAAAGAGCCGAGATCCATGGAAAAGGCTATTCTCCAGCCCTTGATCGGCTTGTAGTCGAGCGGCAGGCGCAGCTTGGGACGTAGCGTGGCGATGTCGAGCGGGCTCGGTCCGGCCATGACATTCTGCAGCAGGATCGCATCCCTGACGTTTCGCGCCAAAGGCCCGGTGTGGCAATAGAAGTCGAGGTTGAAGGGCGGCTCGTCGGGATTGCGGCCGTAGGGCGGCTTGAAGCCGACCAGACCGCAGGCCGAGGCAGGGATGCGGATCGACCCGGCAATGTCTGAACCGGTGGCGATCGACGATGTGCCGGAAGCAAGTGTCGCCGCCGCGCCGCCTGACGAACCGCCTGGCGTGAAATCGCGATTCCACGGATTGCGGGTGACACCCCATCGCTTCGACCAGGTATAGCCGGCGCAGCTGAATTCCGGCGTCGCCGTGCGCGCATGCACGATGCCGCCCGCCTTGATGACGCGCTCGTTCATCGTCGAGGTATGACTGCCAAGAGCATCCTTCGAGAGCAGCGAGCCATGCGATGTCGGCTTGCCCTTGATGTAGCTCTCGTCCTTGATACCGATCGGCAGACCCTCGAGCGGGCCGGTTTTGGCACCCTTGGCGTATTTCGCCTCGGCTTTCCTGGCCAGTTCCATCGCCTCGTCAAAATGCTCGAAGGTGAAGCAGTTGATCGTCGGCTTCGTCGCCTCGGCGCGGCTGATGGTGGCTTGCATCAGTTCGACGGGCGAAAGGCTCTTGGCCTTAAACCGCCGCAGCGCTTCGCTCGCCGGCATGTAGCAGAGGTCGAGATCGGTCATGAAAGTCTCCTGCGATCGCCGGATCGCCTTGGCTTGATGGATCGAGAGGTGGCCGCGCCGCATGTCGCGGCGCGGAAACAAGGGATCAGGCTATTTCTGCAGGTCGGTCCAGATTTTCGTGTAGAGCGCCTGCACATCCGGCGGACAGGCCGCCATGAACTGGCCCTTGGCGGCGAATTCGGCCGGCACGTTCACCTCCGGCGCGTCCTTCATGTCGGCCGGCATGAAGGCTTCCGAGCCCTTGATGCCGTTCGAATAGCGGGCAAAGGCCGAGATCAGGGCGGCGTTCTGCGGATCCATGATGAAGTTCTGGAACAGCTTGGCGTTGTCGACGTTCTTGGCGTCCTTGAGAACCGCGACGTTGTCCATCCAGATCGGATAGCCCTCCTTGGGATAGCCATAGACGATCTTGTCATTCTGCAGCCGCTGGCGCAGCGAAATGCCGTTCCAGTTGACGCCGGCGGCGATGTCGCCCTTGCCCAGGCCATCGACGGCACCGTAGTCGAAGGACAGCCATTTCGCCTTGGCCTCGACCAGCTTGTCGCGCACCTTCTTCAGCAACACCTTGTCGTCGGTGCAATACTGGCCGCCTTCGTAGGCAATGGCGAGGAACATGATGTCCCCCATTTCGGGCACGACATTGATTTTGCCGACCAATTCGGGCGGCGGGTCGAGGAAAATCGCCGACGTGTTCACATCGCCCGAATAGACCGATCTGTTGACCGATATGCCTGTCGTGCCCCACTGCCATGGAACCGTGTATTTGCGGCCCGGGTCGAACGGTACATCGACCCATTTGGAATCGACATTCTTGAAATTCTTCATGTTGTTGGGATCGGTCTCCAGCAGCAGCCCTTCGCTGATCCAGATGGGGACGACGCTGGCCGAGGGCACGACGATGTCGAAACCGGCGCCGCCCTGGCGGATCTTGGCGAGCGCGGTGTCGTTGGAATCGAAGTCTGTGACGGTCACCTTGACCTTGTAGGTCTCCTCGAACTTCTTGATCAGGTCGGGGTTGGTGTAGTTGCCCCAATTGTAAATGTTGAGCTCGCCATCGGCACGCGCCACGCCCATCACAGCCAGCAGCGATAGCCCGACGGCTGTCGCGGTCAGTTTCCAGTTCATGCTCTTTGCTCCCATTGTTGGGACCGGCGGCGATGCGGCCTCAGGTCCGTTTCCTGCTGAAGAAAAAGAAAGCCGTGACAATGCCGATCGACAGGACAAGGAAGACTGTCGAGATCGCATTGATTTCCGGCGTCACGCCGCGACGAATCTGGCCAAGCATGAAGGTCGGCAGCGTGTCCTGGCCGCCGGATTTGACGAATTCGGTGATGACCACGTCATCCAGCGAGACGACGAAGGCGAGCATCAGCCCTGCCAGGATGCCCGGCCAAAGCAGCGGCAGCGTCACATGCCGGAAGGCCTGCCATTTGCCTGCATAGAGGTCGGCCGCCGCCGTTTCGAGCGAGAGATCCATGCTTTCGAGCCGAGCACGGATGGGCAGATAGGCGAACGGGATGCAGAAGGCGGTGTGGGCTGCGATCAGGTATCCAAGGCCCGAATAGCCGGTCCAGATCTTGATGCGCGAGAACACAATCAGCAGCGCCACCGCGGTGACGATCTCCGGCACCATCAGCGGCTGGTTGATGAAGGCGTATTTGAAGGTCAGCCCGCGATATGGCTTGGTCCGGGTCGTCGCCAGCGCCGCCATCGTTGCCGTGATCGTCGCCAGGATGGCGGCGACGGCTGCGATCTGGAACGAGCGAGATCGAGGATTCGATCACCAGCGTGTTGTTCCAGGCGACATGGAACCAGCGCAGCGAAAAGCCCTCCCAGATCGCCAGCGATTCGTTGTCGTTGAAGGCGAAGACGACGAGCGTGCCGATCGGCAGATAGAGGAGGAAGAAACACACCATCGCTATGGTGACGAAGCCGTTCTGCTGGCGGACATCGAAGCGCTTAGCCATGGCTGCCATCCGACCTTGTCATGTTGCGGACGTAGAACAGCAGCGCCACCATCACGATCGCCATCAGCGTGATCGACAGCGCCGCACCGAGCGGCCAGTTGCGCCCCTGGCCGAATTGCAGCTCGATCAGATTGCCGATCATCAGATTGGTGCCGCCGCCCAGCACACGCGGCGTCACATAGGCGCCGAGCGAAGGAATGAAGACGAGGATCGAGCCGGCGACGATGCCCGGCGCGACCAGCGGCACGATGATGCGCCGCAGCACCTGGAACCGCGTCGCGTACAGGTCATAACCCGCCTCGATCAGCCGGAAGTCGATCTTCTCCATGCTGGCGTAAAGCGGCAGCACCATCAGAGGCAGGAACACATAGACCATGCCGAGCAGGACGGCGAAATTCGTATACATCAGCTGGATGGGATGATCGGTAATCCGCAGCAGTTGCAGCAGCCAATTGATGAGGCCGTCATTGCGCAGCACCTCCTGCATGGCGAAGGTTCGGATCAAAAGGTTGGTCCAGAACGGGATGGTGATCAGGAACAGCCAGATATCGCGCCGGTGTTCTGGTCGTGTCGCGATGAAATAGGCGGTCGGAAAGCCAAAGATCAGCGTCAGGATCGTGGTCATGGCCGACAGCGACACCGAGCGCCAGAAGATCGACAGATGCGCACTGGCGAAGGACAGCGTGTCGTTGAAGACGTCTCGCTGAAGCAGCACGCTCACCCAGGCGTCGGTCGAAAACTGCCATTTCACGTCGCCGTAATTGCCTGGAGTTAGGAAGGAATAGACGACCACGATCAGCAGCGGCCCAAGCGCCGCGAGGAAGACGATCAGCAGCGCCGGCGCGGAAAGCAGCCAGCGCGAGCGGATATCACTGCGTTCGGCCTTGTCGGCGATCTCTTTCGCGGTCGCCATGACCTAATCCTTCAGCAGCTGCGCGGCGGCATCGCCGATCTGAATGCCGACCTTGTCGCCGGCTTCGAAGCCGCAGCCGGCACAACGTGAATTCTGCTGGCGCACGATGAAGGGACCGCCGTCCGCCAGCCGGACATGGATATGCGTGTCGGTGCCGAAATAGACGACGGTCTCGACCGTGCCGGTCAGGTCGCCGGCGGCCTTGACGAGCCTGGCATGCTCGGGTCGCACCATCAGCGTCGCCTGGCTGCCCGGCTGGAAATCGCTGGCGGTGGTCGCGAGGATGCTTGCTCCCGAGCGCAGCGTGACCCGCGCCTTGCCATCCGCGGCGCCTTCGACCGTGCCGTCCAGGAAATTGGTCTCGCCAATGAAGTCGGCGACGAAGCGTTGCGCCGGGTGATCGTAGATGTCCCAAGGCGTACCGACCTGCAGGATCTTGCCTGACGACATCACCGCGATGCGGTCCGACATGGTCAGTGCTTCTTCCTGATCATGGGTGACGAAGATGAAGGTGATGCCGGTTTCGTGCTGCAGCCGCTTCAACTCGATCTGCATCTCCTTGCGCAGCTTGTAGTCGAGCGCCGACAAGGGTTCGTCGAGCAAGAGCACCTTCGGCTGCGGCCCCAGTGCCCGGGCCAGCGCCACGCGCTGCTGCTGGCCGCCGGAAATCTGGCTGGTGCGGCGGCTCTTCAAGTCCTGCATGTGGACGAGCGTCAGCATCGCATCGACGCGCGCCTCGATCTCGGCCTTGGGCTTGCCCAGCATCTTCAAGCCGAAGCCGATGTTCTCGGCCACCGTCATGTGCGGGAACAGCGCATAGGACTGGAAGACGGTGTTGACCGGCCGCTTGAACGGCGGCAGCGGCGCGATGTCCTGTCCGTAGAGCAGGATTTCGCCGGCATTCGGAAAATCAAAGCCGGCTATCAGCCGCAACAACGTCGTCTTTCCGCAGCCGGATGGTCCCAGCAGTGTGAAAAACTCGTTCTCGCGAATGGAAACAGAAACCTCGTCAAGCGCCCTGACTGGCTCCTGGCCGGGTCCCTGAAAAGTCCTGGTGACGCCCTTCGCCTCAACGGCTGGCCGGATGGCTGTCAAGATATTCCCCTCTCCTGGTGGCCATTCACCGGCAACGCCGGCTGGCCAACTCAATCCTCGAAGTCAGGAATAATTATTACTGAACATACAGTCAATATCTTTTTACGAATGCGGCTTGCTCCGCGATTGCGCTGATAATCCGCGCCCGCAGAGCACCCTGTTGCCGTCATGGCTGAAAACCGATGCGCCGGCCATTCCAAGCCCGGCGTGATCGCCATGGGCTTGCTGGGGGTGGGTCAGGTTGATGCGCCTTCTGCCGGCCGTACCGACACTTTTCTACGGCAAACGCCAATTATAGCAGGTGGTAAGGTGGAAAGCGTTTGGACGGGGCCGGACCGAAGCCCGGACGTCAGTCGGCTGTGGCAAGCGATATCGTGTAGCGCGGCCCCGAATTCCTGTTTCGCTTTCGCCACGGCCTCAGACGATCCTTCAATTTCACCGGGACAACGGGCTTCTCGTAAACCGGAGCCGGCAGGCCGGCGAGTGCATAGTAGTCGTCAAGGATGCTGGTCTGCAGCAGGCGCTGCTCCTGTGTGAAGAAGCTGAAATGCGCGGCGACCAGATCACCGAAAACCCTGCCCGGCCGATCGAGCTTTGCCGGCAAGGTCGCTGACAGCCATTCCTCTTCATCATTTCCCGGCGGGTAGAAAGGTTCGCCGATCTCCAGGATATCCGACCCGAAAAACCCGATCGCGTTGATCGAGAAGCGCCCCAGCCTGACGTCCCGGTCAGGCACGCGGAAATCACCCAGCCGGTTCGTCCGCACAGCCTCGATGAAGACCGGGTGAAGCGCCTCGGGAAAGCTTGCATGTGCCCAGGAAAAGGGGCACATCGCCTGGCAGGTAAGCGGCCCTTCGATCTGAACCCTGGAAAGATTCTTGATCAGGCTGTTGCAGACCGCATTGTTGATGATGAGCGGTGCATACCAGAGGGCCGCCCCCTTTTCCGCCATGGCCCGCGCCTTGAATCTGGGGAGAAAGCCCTCCTCCAGAAAAACCACGTCATCGTCGAGGCGCAGATAGAGAGCGTCGGCGTCGTCACAGAAGCGAAAGAACCTGCCGATGACATCGATGGTGCCGTCGGCGTTTGGAAGCGTCTTTATCTTGCAGCGCGGATCGCTGGCTGCCAATCGCCGGAGATAGGCCCGGTCGGCTTCGTTGCGGCAATTGTCCCACAGATGCCATTCATGCACCTCGGGACTTTTCAGAACATGGTGGCTGAGCAGGCGCAGGTACTTCTCGCGTCCGGCCGGCGTCACGACGATAAGTTTCATGGATGCAAGACCCTACGGTGGCCGCTTTTACTCGACCGATCGATCAACGGTATCGACAAAATAAATGTTCGGATTCTGAAGATTCTTCTAACCTATACAAAGACGATCAAAGCCACCAAAATATTTTGATCCATCCAGCCGGAATACCTCGTTTCCAAACACTTCAGTCGGATGTCGTTTTTCGCTTGAATCATGACCAACAGCAGCGAATAAGGCGCTGACGCTGAACACTGAATGGATACGGCCGGATGGACAAGAACCTGCTTGGAAAGGCCGACATCCTGATTGTCGGCGCAGGCTTTTATGGCGCGACGCTCGCCGAGCGCATCGCCACGCAACTCGGCCGGCGCGTGCTGGTGATCGACCGGCGCCAACACATTGGCGGCAATGCCTATACCGAACAAGATCCCGCCACCGGCGTCGAGATCCATCGCTACGGGCCGCATCTGTTCCATACATCCAACGAGGAGGTCTGGAACTACCTGCACACCTTCACCGGTTTCACGGCCTATCGCCATCGTGCGTTTTCGACCTATCGCGACAAGGTCTATCCGCTGCCGATCAACCTCGCCACGATCTGCCAGTTCTTCGGCAAGCGGTTGAGCCCCAATGAAGCGCGCGGCATGATCGCCGAGCAGGCGGCGGAGCTTGGCGACCGTCCGCCGGCCAATCTCGAGGAGAAGGCGATTTCCCTCGTCGGCCGTCCACTCTACGAGGCTTTCATCAAGGGCTATACCGCCAAGCAATGGCAGACGGACCCGCGCGAACTGCCGGCACAGATCATCGCGCGCCTGCCGGTCCGCTACACATTCGAGGACGGCTATTTCAACGACCGTTTCCAGGGCCAACCTGTGGATGGCTATACCGCGATCTTCGAAAAGATGCTCGCGCATGAGCTCATCGAGACACGGCTTGGTGTCGACTTCTTCGATATCAAACCGCTGCTGCCAAAAGACCTGCCGGTCGTCTACACCGGTCCGATCGACCGCTATTTCGACTACTCAGAGGGCGAGCTCGGCTGGCGGACCATCGATATCGATCTCGAGGTCATGGACACGCCGGATCATCAGGGCACGGCGATCATGAACTATGCCGACGAGGCCGTACCCTACACCCGCGTCGTCGAGTTCCGGCATTTCAATCCCGAACGCCAGCACAAGAGCGACAAGACACTCATCGGCCGCGAGTATTCCCGTTTTGCCAGCCGCAGCGACGAGCCCTACTATCCGATCGACACGCGCCGGGATCAGGCGGTGTACCGTCGTTATCTCGAACGGGCGGCCGCCGAGAAAAACCTGCATCTGGGCGGACGGCTGGGCACCTACCGGTATCTCGACATGCATCAGGCGATCGGCGCGGCCTTGAAGGCCTTCGAGACCGTGCTTGGCCCCTACTTCACCGGCAAGCTCGACTCAGTTTCACGGTCACCATGACGGGTTGGGGCCCAGGCTCAGGCTGACGCCGCCGATCTGCCGTCAGTCGCAATCTGTCGGCGAAACCATTCGAAGGTGCGCCGTATCCCTTCCTGATAGCTGGTCTTTGCCTCCCATCCGGGAAGAACCTGTCTTGCCAGGGTCAAGTCCGGGCACCGGTTCGTCGGATCCTGCGGGACAGGCGCATGGTGTTCGATGCGGCTGCCCGGGACAAGGGAACTGACGAATTTCGCGGTCTCGAGAACCGAGACCTCGCGATTGTTGCCGATGTTCAAGGGGCCGCGGTGGGAGATGCTGTCACGCCAGAAGAAACGCTCCAAGCCATCGACGATATCGTCGACGTAACCCCAGCTGCGCGATTGTGAGCCGTCGCCATAGACGGTCAGGATTCCGGTGGTCAGGGCCTGGCTGACGAAATTCGAAACGGCGCGGCCATCATCGATGCGCGTTCGCGGACCATAGGTGTTGAACAGTCTGACGACGCGGACATCGAGCCCGCTGACGCGTTGCTGTTCGAACAGCAGCGCCTCGGTGCAGCGCTTGCTTTCATCATAGGAAGCCCTTGGCCCGGTGCAGTCCACGGATCCCCGGTAGCTCTCCGGTTGCGGCGACACCATGGGATCGCCATAGACTTCCGAGGTCGAGGCGAAGCAGAAACGCCCGCCGGGCCTGAGCAGCGACAGAAGATTGAGCGCACCCCCTATGTTAGCCCTGATCGTGCGCACCGGCTCGCGCATGTACCATACGGGTGAAGCCGGTGACGCCAGATGTATGATCTCATCGAAATGCCGGCTGGCCGTAAAGCTTTCGGCATCGGCAATCTGCAGGCTGACTCGCGGGTCCGCGACATGGGCAAGGTTGTCGCGCAATCCGGTCCACAGATTGTCGACGACGACAAGCGTTTCCAGATCATCGCGCCGCAGCAGGCGATCGACAAGATGGGAGCCAATGAAGCCACAGCCCCCAGAAATCAACACACTGCGCGGCATGCGCACTCCCTTCAGAAAACTCGACCGGTCAACGCGCCGCATGGCTTGTTTCCCGGGACGATGGGACCAAGGTCCTATCCCGATCCGGAAGTCTTCTAACAGTGCTTTCACCGATGCCGCAATTGCAACGATCAAACTTGTCTTGCGCCAGCCGATGACCAGTCCCCCGAGGATGAAACCGTGACCGGGATATATGGCGCGGACAGGTGCGCGGATTTTGGCGACCTACAGTGCCCTTTGCGGGCAAGGCATCCCGGCGGCATCGCCACAGCGTGACGCCGTGGGCTGCGGTCTGTTGCTCATTGCTTCCGACTGGCGCACAAGCTCGGCGAAGACCAGCGCGAAGCTACCCAGCATGAGAATGACGATGATCAGGCGTGCTACCGGCAATATGTCGGCCTCGTCTGGTTGGTGCGTGCCCCCGAACATCCAGGTTAGTCCATGGGATCATGCGCACAAATCAAAAGTGCCACAGCGTCCTTTGGCATCCCGAAGGATACTTGCGGTGCTGCGGGCGCCCCCACGCCATCCATCCCGGCTAACATGATCGATCCGCCTTTACGAGAGTTTAAGCCCCGCCTTAACCATCACATTCACTCGCGCCCTGTCATGAAGCGCGACCTGCCGGTCCTGGCGACGCCGTCGCGGCATGGCTTTGCCCACCGGCGCAACGGCTCTCTTTGCAGAGCCGCCCGCACCATGCTACCCCGGCGCTGGCGCGACCAGACCCGCCGCCAATCGGTCGCGATCGGGGAGCCATGAGCACAGCCGCTAACAGCATCGCCTTCGTCTCGTCCGACACAGCAGACGCCAAGGCGGCGCTGGAAAGTCTGTCGGCGCGTTATGGCCAATGTTCGATCGCGGAGGCCGCAGTCGTGGTGGCCCTGGGCGGCGACGGCTTCCTGCTGCAGACCTTGCGCGACACGATGGGAACGGGAAAGAAGGTCTACGGCATGAACCGTGGCACCATCGGGTTCCTGATGAATGAGTATCGTTCCGGGGGGCTCACTGAGCGAATCGCGGCCGCGGTCGCCGAAACCATCCGCCCGCTGGAAATGCTGGCCGTCACCTCGGAAGGCGAAACCGTTTCGGCGCTGGCGATCAACGAAGTTGCGCTGTGGCGCCAATCCTATCAGACTGCCAAGATCCGCATCAGCGTCGATGAACAGATCCGGCTCGAGGAACTGAGCTGCGACGGCGTGATGATCGCCACGCCAGCCGGATCCACCGCCTACAATCTCTCAGCACACGGCCCGATCTTGCCGCTCGACGCGCCGCTTCTGGCGCTGACCCCAGTCAGCCCGTTTCGTCCGCGCCGCTGGCGTGGCGCTTTGCTCTCCAACAAGGCAACCGTGCGCTTCGACATTCTGGAGCCGGAAAAGCGGCCGGTGAACGCCGCCGCCGATCACACCGAGGTCAAGGCGGTGACTTCGGTGACGGTGCGGGAATCGCCGACTGCAACGGCGACGTTGCTGTTCGATCCCAATCATTCCTGGAACGAGCGCATCCTGGCCGAACAGTTCCGTTACTGAGCCGGCACACAGACAAGCGGCCGGATTAAGCATCGCGATTAAGGTTACAACTTCACAATCGTGCCAATCCCGCCCGTTTCTGTTGACAAATCGCGGACTTGCGCCTAATCGCAATACCAATCTTGCAGGCGCGTGGCGCTTGCCGCGACAGACGCCGTTGCGCTTCCCCGAACCAGCCAAAGACAACAACACTTGTCCTCAGACACCACGACCGCTCAAGAAGCGTTGACCTTCGCAGACCTCGGCCTGTCGCCGAAGGTCCTTTCCGCAGTCACCGATGCCGGCTACACCCAGCCGACGCCGATCCAGGCTGGTGCCATCCCGCACGCCTTGCTCGGCAAGGATATTCTGGGCATCGCCCAGACCGGCACCGGCAAGACGGCTTCCTTTGTGCTACCGATGCTGACCCGCCTCGAAAAGGGCCGGGCACGCGCCCGCATGCCGCGCACGCTGATCCTGGAGCCGACGCGCGAACTCGCCGCACAGGTCGAAGAGAATTTCATCAGATACGGCAAGAACCACAAGCTCAACATCGCGCTTTTGATCGGCGGCGTGTCGTTCGACGAGCAAGACAAGAAGCTGGAGCGCGGCGCCGATGTGCTGATCGCGACGCCAGGTCGTCTGCTCGACCACCGCGAACGCGGCAAGTTGCTGCTTAACGGCGTCGAGATACTCGTCATCGACGAAGCCGACCGGATGCTCGACATGGGCTTCATTCCCGATATCGAGCGCATCTGCGAAATGATCCCGTTCACCCGGCAGACGCTGTTCTTCTCGGCGACCATGCCGCCGGAAATCACCAAGCTGACGGAAAAATTCCTGCACGCGCCCGTGCGCGTCGAGGTTTCGAAGGCTGCGTCCGCCGCAACCAACATTACCCAGCGGCTGGTCAAATCCGGATCGAAGCCCTGGGACAAGCGCGAAACGTTGCGCAACCTGATCAAGGCCGAAGACGCGGAGTTGAAGAACGCCATCATCTTCTGCAACCGCAAGGTCGAGGTATCGGAGCTGTTCCGCTCGCTGCTGAAGTATGATTTCGATGCCGGCGCCCTGCACGGAGACATGGACCAGCGCGCCCGCATGCAAATGTTGGCCAATTTCCGTGACGGCAAGCTTCGCTATCTCGTGGCTTCGGACGTCGCCGCACGCGGCCTCGACATCCCCGATGTCAGCCACGTCTTCAACTATGACGTGCCGATCCATGCCGAGGACTATGTCCACCGCATCGGCCGCACCGGCCGCGCCGGGCGCTCCGGCAAGTCGTTCACCATCGCGACGAAGTCGGACACCAAATACATCGACGCCATCGAACGGCTGATCGGCAACAAGATCGAGTGGCATGACGGCGACCTGTCGACGGTCGTGGCCAGCGAAGGCGGCGAGGACGATGCTCCGCGCCGTGGCAAAGGCGCGCCGCGCCGCGCCGGTCGCAAGGACGACGATCGCAAGGACAGGGGCGAGCGCAAGAAGGGCGGCGAACGTCGCGCCAAACACAGCGAGGAAGATGCCTCGCCGGTGGTCGCACAGCAGGAACACCCCGGTGTGGCTGAGACGCCCGTCGCCGACATTGGTGAACGGCGTGCGCGCAAGGAGGCGATCCGTTCGGACAACACCGAACGCAAATCCTCCGATCGCAACGAACAGCGCGCACCGGAACGGGGCGATACCAGGCCGCAGCGCGACAGCAACCGCCCTGCCCGTCACCGCCACCAGGAAGACAACGACACCACCGTTGGCTTTGGCGACGACATGCCGGCCTTCATGCGCATCGTCGCCAAGGTCTGATCTCCGTCCGCTTTGGAAGGCAAGCCAGCGATCCGGCTTGCCTTCGCAGTAAGTGTCTAGCCAGGCTCGGCCGTTACATCGGCCCGGGCATCATCTTGGTCGGTTTCTCCAGCATCGGAAACTCGGCCTTGGTGCATTTCACGTTCGGGTTCGTCGGGCTGAACATGCCGTTCGGATTGTCCCTGAACAGCCAGGCGTGAAGATCGTAGTGGACGAACTCCCTCGGAATAAGCGGATAGTGCCCTTCCATCGGACCCATGAAGGTCTGGCCAAACAGCTTCGGTGGCGCTTTGACGTCCGGGGTCAGTGGCACAAGCCATTCCACGCCGACCAACTTCAGGCCTTTCTTGGTCGGCTCGTAGATCAGCACGTTGGGCTTCATCGGGTCGAGTTTCTGGCCGACGCTTGGGACGTTGACGAAATGGATGCCCATGGCGCCTTTCGGGTATTCCATGGAGCCCGCTATCTTTTCGCCGCTGTAGTAGACGCAGCCGACGGTCGACAGATAGAGGTCGCGAACGGCGGCAGTGTAGTCCTCATATTTGGCGAGCGACTTTTTCAACGCATCGATGTCGGCCTTGTTGGCGTCCTCGGCCCAAGCCGTACCGACCCCCAACCATGCGCCTACAACACCGGTCAAAACGAGGGCGCCGCAGCGCCCAAGGCCTGTTCTTGTCATGCATTCCTCCCAGACTTTCTGATCTGGCCGTGCAAGACCGAGGCGGAAAAATGCTGATTGCGCGGCCAGTTGTACCGCCTCATCCCCTCTGGAACGGGACGATGCTATTCCTTTCCATGACTGCGGGAAAGTCGCCAATTAGAACTAGCTAATTCTCTTGCGCCGTACCTGAAGAGCGTCGACGTTCCTCAAATAAAAACGGCCCCTTGCGGGGCCGTTTCGTTGCAGGTCGATACCACTCAGGTGAGCGGTGACAGCTGGATTTCGACGCGGCGGTTCTGCTCGCGGCCGGCGGCCGTCGCATTGGATGCGATCGGCCGCGTCTTGCCGAAGCCGGTGACGGCGAAGCGGCGCTGATCCACGCCCTGACCGGACAGGTAGTTGGCGACCGCCAGCGCGCGGCGCTGCGACAGATCGAAATTGTGCTGTTCGCCGCCGGTCGAATCGGTATGACCAAACACGTCGACCGTGGTCTGCTTGAATTTCTTCAGCACCAGCGCGACCGAGTTCAGCACCGGATAGAAGCCGGGCTTCACCGCATCCTGATCGACATTGAAGGTGATGTCCGACGGCATGTTGAGGATGATCTGGTCGCCACTGCGGGTGACGCTGACGCCAGTGCCCTCAAGCTGCCGGCGCAGTTCAGCTTCGTTCTGGTCCATGGTGGCGCCGATGGCGCCGCCGGCCAGTGCACCGATGCCGGCGCCGATCAGCGCGTTGCGGCGGTCATTGCCGCCGGCAAGCAGGCCAAGGCTGGCACCTGCCAGGGCACCAAGACCGGCGCCCGCGGCGGTGTTGGAAATCTTCTGGTCGCCCGTATAGGGGTCGGTGGTGGTGCAGGCGCTCACGAGCAAAGCCGTCGCCACGACGACGAGCACGGTCTTCTTCATTTATGGTCCCTCTCCAAGTCGCGCCTTTTCCGACGGCGCCAAATCAGCCCTTGCCTCGACTTGTACCATGAATTGCGGCGAAAAGCGGAACGGGAAAGATACCCGCGACGGCTTTTCCCGGGGTCCGTTACGTGACGATCGCCTTGGCCGGCTACCAGAGATTCTTGCCGTCGATGACCACCACTTCAACCTTGTCGAGATCGAAATCGTCGAAGAGCCGCGAATTGACGCTGATCTTGGGATTGTCGAAATCCGGCTTGCCGGTCGACCAATCCGGTGTTTGCGTGAAGGTGCCGCAGCCGCAAGTGGCGCAAAAACCGTGTTTTACGGTTTTCGAGCCCCACTCATAGACAGAAACGTTTTCCAGCGGGCTGGTGAGCTTGAATTGTGACGGGATGTAATAGGCCCAGAGCGAGCCGCGTTTCGAGCAGAACGAACAGGTGCATTGCGTCACCGTCCGCGGTGCCTCTGAAACCTCGAATGTCGTCGCCTTGCAGTGGCAGCTTGCCTTGATGGTCATCAACATCACCTCTCCATTGTCCGCCGCCCATGCGGCAGGGCACCATAAAGAAGCGATCCTGACAACTGCCCGTCAGCAGGCTCTACGCCTGAACAACCGGCCGCACCCTAGTAGGACGATGGCGGCACGAACAGGCAGATGGTCTTTCCGGCATCGAGCCCGGCTTGATGCGCGCACCAATGGAATTCTCCGTCGGGCGAATCCTTGACCCGTCTGTCGCTGTACGCCACCACCTCCCCAGTGTCCTTGATGACATAGCCTTCCGGGCGCTCGCTGATCGATGTCTGCGACACCTCGTGGCAGTCGTAGTTCGCGCAGCAGGCAAACGGATAACTCCAGCCTTGCGGCTTGGCCGCGGTCGGCTTGGCGTCATGCGCCAAGGCCGGCGCCGACAGCAGCGCGATCACCGCGCAAAGGGGAATGACAAGCTGGCCCACCGATGGAACGGCAATGGCCGATCTGGAACTGGCAGCAGACATGGGAACGTTCCTTTCAAACGAGGTTCAAGCGTTTCGCTTGCCCGTTCCCGGAACGTGTCTTCCCAGCGGCTAGATCGTCAGCAGATATGCCGCGACCGGCCATAAATGCTTTTGTCTCCTCCTGCCTCCGATGGTGAGCCGAAATGTGAGTCGGCGCAAGAAATTGCTGCGGGGCCGGCCTGCACCCTGTTGCTCGACCGCCCAAGGCAGCAACCAGGTGATCTAACAACTCCGGCAGCCGTCGTCGGTGATGGCACGCTTCGTCCTGTGCGAGCGGCCACAATCCCGGGTTTGGTGGCGGACGGCGCTAGTCCAGATCCGCCACGGCCTCACCCGCGCCGCCCTCGATGCGCTGCGACAGCGAGGCCTCCATGAAATCGTCGAGGTCGCCATCGAGCACGCTCGACGGGCTGGTGCTTTCGACGCCGGTGCGAAGGTCTTTCACCAGCTGATAGGGCTGCAGCACGTAGGAACGGATTTGGTGACCCCAGCCGATGTCGCTCTTCGAGGCTTCGGTGGCGTTGGCGACGGCCTCACGCTTCTTCAGCTCTTCCTCATAGAGACGCGAGCGCAGCATCTCCCAGGCCTTGGCCTTGTTCTTGTGCTGCGAACGCTCGGCCTGGCATGCGACAGCGATGCCCGTGGCGATATGGGTGATGCGCACGGCCGAATCGGTGGTGTTGACATGCTGGCCGCCCGAACCGGACGAGCGATATGTGTCGATGCGGACATCGGATTCTGAAACATCGATCTCGATCCTGTCGTCGACGACAGGGTAGACCCAGATGCTGGAGAAGGACGTATGGCGGCGCGCATTGCTGTCATAAGGCGAAATACGCACCAGTCGGTGAACGCCGGATTCGGTCTTGAGCCAGCCATAGGCATTGTGACCCTTGATCAGCAGCGTGGCGGACTTGATGCCTGCTTCTTCGCCATCATGAACTTCCAGCACCTCGACCTTGAAGCGGCGGCGCTCGGCCCAGCGCGTGTACATGCGCAAAAGCATCGAGGCCCAATCCTGGCTTTCGGTACCGCCGGCGCCCGCGTGGACTTCGAGATAGGTATCGTTGGCGTCAGCCTCGCCCGATAGCAACGTTTCGACCTGGCGGGCCTTCGCTTCGCCCTGCATGGAGCGGATCGCCGCCTCAGCCTCGGCGATGACGCCCTCGTCGCCCTCTTCCTCGCCGAGCTCGATCAGGCCGATATTGTCTTCCAGCGCTTGTGTCAGGCCCTTGACCGACGCGATGCCTTCCTCGAGGCCCTGGCGTTCGCGCATCAGCTTCTGCGCTTCCAGCGGTTCGTTCCAGAGGCTGGCGTCCTCGGCACGGACATTCAGGTATTCAAGCCGCTTTATGGCCTGATCCCAGTCAAAGATGCCTCCTCAGCAGGGTTATCGCCTGCCTGATCTCGTCGACAATATTCTGCGTTTCCGCGCGCATGGCCTGGTATTTTGTCCTGTTGCTGAAGTGACACTTCGGTCGGCGCGATACATAGGGACGGCGCCGCCATGTGTAAAGCGAAATGGGCCGGCTCAGAGGCCAGCCCAGCAGTCGGCATTGGACCGCTCAGTAGAGGCCGCCGCCGCCGTCCTGGATGGCCTGGTTGGCCTGCGGCGACAGTGGGCCGCCCGACGCGTTGGAGCCGTCGGCGCCCATGCCGATCACCCAGTAGCTGTCGGCGGGACCAGTGCCCGGCTTGAAGGCCTCGATGATGGTGCCCGGATCGCCCGACGCGGCACGCATGCCGGTCTTGCGATTGATGGCGACCAGGTTCATGCCGTCGGGAACCTTGAAGTCGACATTGGGCGTGCCGTCCAGCGCCACACGCATGAAATCCTTGAAGATCGGGGCGGCAAGACCGCCGCCGGTGGCGCCATGGCCAAGGCCGCGCGGCGTGTCATAGCCCATATAGAGACCGACCACGAGGTTCGGCGTGTAGCCGATGAACCAGGCGTCCTTCTCGTCGTTGGTGGTGCCGGTCTTACCGGCGATGTGGCGTCCGAGCTCACCGATGGTGGCGCCGGTACCGCGTTGCACCACGCCTTCCATCATCGAGGTGATCTGGTAGGCGGTCATCGGATCGAGCACCTGCTCGGAATTGTCGACCAGTTCCGGCTCCGGCTGGTTCTTCCATTCAGGCGCGTTGCAGCCTTCGCAGCCGCGCTCATCCTGCTTGAACACGGTCTTGCCGTAGCGATCCTGGATGCGGTCGATCAGCGATGGTTTGATCGATTTGCCGCCATTGGCCATGATCGAATAGGCCGAAACCATGCGCATGACGGTTGTCTCGCCGGAGCCCAGCGCCATCGGCAGATACGGCGCCAGATGATCGTAGACGCCGAAGCGCTCGGCATATTCGACGACCAGCTTCATGCCCATGTCGTTGGCAAGCCGCACCGTCATCAGGTTGCGCGACTTCTCGATGCCGGAGCGTAGCGTTGCCGGCCCGGCGACGGTGCCGTCATAGTTCTTCGGCGTCCAGGTCGTGTTGCCGCTCTGGATGGTGATAGGTCCATCCATGATCACCGAGGCCGGCGTATAGCCATTGTCGAGCGCGGCCGAATAGACGATCGGCTTGAACGAGGAGCCGGGCTGGCGCATCGCCTGGGTGGCGCGGTTGAATTCCGACTGCGAATAGGAGAAGCCGCCGACCATGGCCAGCACGCGGCCTGTGTGCGGATCCATCGCGATCAGGCCACCTTCCACCTCGGGAACCTGACGCAGGCTGTAGGTATTGTCGGAACCTTCGTTCTTCTGCACGAAGATGACGTCGCCCGGCTTCAGCACGTCGGCCGGCGACTTGGCCTTGACCGTCTTGCCATCGACCAGATGGCGCATGGCGAAACCCATGTCGTCCTTGCTGACGGTGCCTTCGACACGTTCCTTGACGATCTCGCCCGACGCCTGGCGTGCGGGCTGAAGGCCAATCGAGAGGCCTGAGGCCGAGGAGTCGAGCACGACGGCCAGCGACCATTCGGGAACGTCTTCCAGTCCCTTGACGGCGCCCAGTGGAGCTCCCCAGTCGCCGGACACGTCAATCGACGTCACCGGTCCGCGATAGCCACGCAGCGTGTCGTATTTCATCAAACCGTTCTGCATCGCCTTGCGGGCGATAAGCTGAACCTTCGGGTCAAGGGTGGTGCGAATGGAAAGGCCGCCCTCATAGAGCGCATTCTCGCCATAGCGGGCGATGATCTGGCGACGAACCTCTTCGGTGAAATACTCGCCCGCGAACAAATAGGAGCCGGTGCGGCGTGGGGCGACACCAAGCGGCTCGGCCTTCGCCTTCGCACCCTCTTCGGGGGTCACGTAACCGTTCTCGACCATCTGGCCGATGACCCAGTTGCGCCGCTCGATCGCGCGATCGGCATGCTTGAAGGGATTGTAGTTGGCCGGACCTTTCGGCAGCGAAGCCAGATAAGCGGCCTCGGCCACGGTCAGTTCGTTCACCGATTTGTCGAAATAGGTCAGTGCCGCGCCGGCGACACCATAGGCGTTGAAGCCAAAGAAAATCTCATTGAGATAGAGCTCAAGGATGCGATCCTTGGAATAGGCCTGTTCGATGCGGAACGAAAGGATGGCTTCCTTGACCTTGCGTTCCAGGGAGCGCTCGTTGGTGAGAAGGAAGTTCTTGGCAACCTGCTGGGTGATCGTCGAACCACCCTGCATCGGTCCACCCGAAACGTAAGTGAGCACCGCCCGGCCCAAGCCCGTTATGTCGACACCGGGATGGCTGTAGAAATTCTTGTCCTCGGCGGACAGAAAAGCGGCCTTGACGCGGTCCGGAATGGCCTGGATCGGCAAATACAGGCGCCGTTCGCGCGCATACTCCGCCATCAGAGAGCCATCCGAGGCATGGATGCGGGTGGTCACCGGCGGCTCGTACTTGGCCAGCACTTCGTAGTCAGGCAGATCCTTTGCTACATGGCCGATGTAAAGCGCAACGCCCGCCGCAGCCAGAAGGGCCAGCGTCGTGCCGATGCCGAAGAAATAGCCAATGAGACGAATCATACCCGCTCCAGTCCTTGGTTCGGGAATTTCCTAAACGAAGCCGCCTTCCACGCAAGCTTTCGAACCGGTCCCAATCCGTAATCGAAAACCCATGTCGCCACCATGTGGACAAAATACGGCAAGGCCTGATTTCGTGACCGCGCGCCTGAAATAAAGGCACTGGGGTGTTGTCATCCGGCAACGCTGCCTCCGGTTGCAGGCGCCGCCAGGCATGTCAGCCTCCGGTTCCTGGTCCGACCCGGGCGGAAGCGAACAGCGCGACGGCGTTGGTGATGCTTTGTGCGGCCTTGCCGCGCCATTCGGCGTCGAGCAGTTGCGCCTCGTCCTTGGCATTCGAGAGATAACCGAGTTCGACCAGCACGGATGGCACGTCTGGTGCCTTCAGCACCTTGAATCCGGCGGAACGCTGCGGATTGTTGATGAGGCCGACGCTGGTCGACAGCTGGCCGACCAGCGTGTGGGCGAAACTCATCGAGAAGGTGTGCGTCTCGCGGCGGATCAGGTCGATCAGGATGTCGGTCACTTCCTTGTTATCGTCCTTGATGACCATGCCGGCGAACTGGTCGGAGAGATTCTCGCGGTCGGCAAGCGCCTGCGCCTCGGGATCCGACGCCTTGTCGGAAACGGTGTAGACAGTGGCGCCGCGGATGCCCTTGACGCTGATTGTGTCGGCATGGATCGAAATCAGCAGGTCGGCTTCGTGCTGGCGGGCAATGCGCACGCGGTCGTCCAGGCGCAGATATTCGTCGGTGTCGCGCGTCATGAAGACATCGTATTTGCCGATAGCCGCGAGCTTGTCGCGCAGCTCCGTGGCGAAGGCCAGCGTGACGTTCTTCTCGATGGTGCCGTTCAGGCCCTCGGCGCCGCCATCGACGCCGCCATGGCCGGGATCGATGACGACGGTGAAGCGGTGGCCGGGATTGGAGACCGGCCCGGTGCCAACCCGCCCGCCCTTGTCGGTCGACACCGTCGAGCCGGTGGTCAGCGCCTGGTTGGCCAGCGCCGCGTCGAACTCCCGTTCCGAGGCGGCCGACATGTCGATGGCAATGCGGTAGCCGGTGCCGTCCTCATTCTTGAGCACATCCAGCTTGTCGACGGCGAACGGTCCCTTGCCGGTCAGGATCAGCCGCGAAACGCCCTCGCCGAGTGCGCCAAGGCGCACACCCCTGACCAGGCCGCGCGGCTTCAAATCCTTGGCGTCGATAGCCAGCCTGGTATTCGCCAGGTCGATGACCAGACGATTGGGTCCGCGCAGCAAGAACCATTTGATATCCGGTTCGCGATCGAAACCCACGACGATGCGCATCTTGGTGGCATCGCCCGCCATCTTGTAGCCTTTCGCCACCAGTGGCGCGTCGGCGGCATTGGCAACAGAGGAAAAGGCCTGAGAAATCGCCACCAGCAGCAGAAGGCATAAAGCGCCTAGAATCCGGCCGCCGACACGACATCCCTTGTCTGTGAAGTCTGCCAGTCCCATCTCTCTTCCAGTCGCTCCCGGTTTGGCGCCAGGCGCCCTCTCGTTTCGTCGAAGTGCCGGTTAGGCCGCGAACTCGATTAACGATTGGTATCCAGAGAAGGTTAACCAAGCCTTTTCATGCAAGGTTTGGAACCCAGGCTTACGCTACGGAACCGCTTTTTGCCGGCATCGGAAATCGGGGTTGCCTTCCACCCCGTCAAATCATAAAAGCGATAGTGGATCACTGCAATCCTGGAACCGCCCTCCTCCGCAGCTTCCTGCTACAGGGTCAGATGAAAAGGCGGCTCCTTTCGCTTCACGCGAAAAGGGTTCAGGTGATTGCGACGAATTTCGCAGGTGTGCTCCCGTGGCGGGGGAATCACCTGCGTGAGGAAAACGGCCGGGTTTGTTCCCGTGCCGGCTCTGTATGAGCAAACAAGCTGGTCCGGTTTCCGGGCTTTGGTTCAAAAGGTTCTGCTGGTGACGATGGCTTCAAGCGCAATCATGGAAAGGTCCGCATCAAACCGCGCCAGTATGGCTGCGGGCGGCACCGCCATGACGCGCAGGCACCGTCCGGCGGACATTCAGACATCCGGCACCCACACTCCAGACACGCAGCAGCGGGCTTTGCCTTGCAAGCTGCGGCTGACGGCTGCCGGGAGGAAACGAAATAATGCCCAACAAAATGCTGATAGACGCCTCCCACCCGGAGGAAACACGCGTTGTCGTCGTACGCGGTAACCGTATCGAAGAATTCGACTTTGAATCCCAGGACAAGAAGCAGCTCAAAGGAAATATCTATCTCGCTCGCGTAACGCGCGTCGAACCGTCCCTTCAGGCAGCCTTTGTCGAATATGGCGGCAACCGTCACGGTTTTCTCGCCTTCAGTGAAATACACCCCGACTACTACCAGATCCCGGTCGCCGACCGTCAGGCCCTGCTGCGCGCCGAAGCGCAGGAGGCCGAAGACGAAGAGGACGAGGATGGCGACGGCGATGATCGCCAGAGCCGCGATCGCGGCCGGCGCGGACGTCGGCGCGGCGGCAAGAGCCGCGACCGCGGTGAGCACAAGCGCGATGCGGGCGAGGCAGGCGAAGGCTCCGGCGAGGCAGGCGAAGGTAGCGACAATGGCGACATCGTTGTCGAGGAGATCTCCCACACCTCCGAGATCATCGAACACGCAGCCGATACATCAGAGCATGCCGATGCATCCGGCCATGATGAAGGTTCCGCCGAACAGGACGAAACCGAAACCCGCGAGGGTGGCCCGACATCGATCGCCGCCGCGGTCGAAGGCGATGTGATTTCCGAACCCGTCTCGCAGACGGAACAGGGCACTGAAGCAACGTCCGGCGACAATGACCGCGGTATGCTGGAGGAAGTACAGTCCTCGCATCCCGATGACCACGAGATCGAATCGGTCGGCGCCGAGGATGCGCTCGAAGAAGTGCGCAACCGCCGCAAGCCGGTGCGCCGCCAGTACAAGATCCAGGAAGTGATCAAGCGCCGGCAGATCCTGCTGGTGCAGGTCGTCAAGGAAGAGCGCGGCAACAAGGGCGCCGCACTCACCACCTACCTGTCGCTTGCCGGCCGTTATTCCGTCCTGATGCCGAACACGGCGCGCGGCGGCGGCATTTCGCGCAAGATCACCAGCGCGGTCGACCGCAAGCGCCTGAAGGAGGTCGTCGCCGATCTCGAAGTGCCGCAGGGCATGGGCGTTATCCTGCGCACCGCCGGCGAGAGCCGCACCAAGGCCGAGATCAAGCGCGATTACGAATATCTGATGCGGCTCTGGGAGAACGTGCGCAATCTCACGCTCCAGTCCACCGCCCCTGCCCTCGTCTACGAGGAAGGCAGCCTGATCAAGCGTTCGGTGCGCGACCTCTACAACAAGGATATCGACGAGATTCTCGTCTCCGGCGAAGAGGGCTACCGCGAGGCCAAGGACTTCATGCGCATGCTGATGCCGAGCCACGCCAAGGTGGTTCAGCCGTTCCGCGACACGACGCCGATTTTCGTGCGCAACGGCATCGAGGCGCAGCTCGACCGCATGCTGCAGCCGCAAGTGACGCTGAAGAGCGGCGGCTACATCATCATCAACCAGACCGAGGCGCTGGTCGCCATCGACGTCAATTCGGGTCGCTCCACCAAGGAGCACTCGATCGAGGATACGGCACTCCACACAAATCTGGAAGCGGCAGAGGAAGTCGCGCGTCAGCTCAGGCTGCGCGATCTGGCTGGCCTGATCGTCATCGACTTCATCGACATGGAGGAGAACCGCAACAACCGCTCCGTCGAGAAGCGGCTGAAGGATCACCTCAAGAACGATCGTGCCCGTATCCAGGTCGGCCGCATCTCGCATTTCGGCCTGATGGAGATGTCACGCCAGCGCATCCGCGCCAGCGTGCTGGAATCGACCATGAAGCCCTGCCCGCATTGCGGCGGCACCGGCCATGTGCGCTCCGACTCGTCGGTCGCGCTGATGGTGGTGCGGGCGATCGAGGAATTCCTGCTCAAGGATTCGCGCAGCCACATCACGGTGCGGACGCCGGCGGCGACCGCGCTCTACGTGCTCAACCACAAGCGCGGCACACTGGTGGAACTCGAAAGCCGCTTCGGCCTGACCATCACCATAGAGGCCGACGATACGGTTGGCGCGCAGCACTATGCGATCTTCCGCGGCGCTCTGGCCGAAAAGCCGGAAGGCTTTGTCGAGGCGCGCAGTTTCCCGGCCTATGTCGAGCCGGAAGAGCCCGAGGACGAGATTGTCGTCGTCGAGGAAGACGAAGAGGTATCGGTCCAGGCCGAACAGCCGCGCCAGCAGCCGCAGCAAAACCAGCAGCCGCGGCCTGCCGCTGGCGAGGACGGCGAAGGCCGCGACCGCAAGCGCCGCAAGCGTCGCAGACGTCGCGGCGGCAGGGACCGCGATCGCGAGCATGGCGCCCCGGTGGACGGCTCATCCGTCTCCGCTCCGGCAGGCGATTTCGCCGAATCGGCGAACGCGGCGGACGATGACGACGGCGAAGCCGACGACGCCACTCCGATCGCTGCCAGCGCCTCTGACGAGGCGGCGCAGGCTTCGGATGACAGCCAGGGCAAGAAGCGCCGGCGCGGCAAGCGCGGCGGCAAGCGCAACCGCCGTGAAGACGGCGAAGGCGAGACCGAGGCAAGTGCCGGCGAAACGACCGAGGCTTCCGAGGCTGATGCTTCCGAAAGCGAGCCTGCGTCGATCGAGCCGGTGGCTGTTGCTGCGGCGGAAGAGCCAGTGGCTGCGGTGAGCGAAGAGGTGGCGAGCACCGAAAAGCCCAAGAAGCCGCGTCGCGCAGCCAAGCCGAAGAAGGCAGCCGCCGAGGCCGTCGCCGAAACGACTGGCGTCGAAGCGGCCGCGGAAACGCCGGTTGAGGCTCCGGTGGCTGTTGCCGAGGAAACAGTGGTCGCGGCCGTCGCGGAAGAGCCTGCAAAGGCTCGACCGTCCCGACGCAAGCCGGCGGCCATCGATGCACCGGTTGTGCCGGTGGTTTCCTCAACCGTCGCCAGTGAGCCGGAGGCCAAGGCCGAAGAAAAGCCGAAGCGTGCCGGCTGGTGGCAGCGGAAGGGCTTTTTCTAAGCTTTTCAATTGGTTGAAGTGATTTTTTGATAAAAAATCCCGCGCCGACCGAAAGACGGTGCGGGATTTTTCATATCTGACGTTCCAACCCAATGAAAAACGCTATGGCGCGAAGATCGACCAGTTCATCATCCTGGCCAGCTTTTCCAGCGCGATCGAACCCAGCTTGGAATTGCCGTTGGCGTTGAGACCGGGCGACCAGACGGCAAGCGACGCTACCCCCGGCACGATGCCCAATATGCCGCCACCGACGCCGCTTTTTCCCGGAATGCCGACACGGAAGGCGAAATCGCCGGAGCCGTCATAGTGGCCGCAGGTCAGCATCATGGCGCCGATGCGCCGCGCCCGCTCGGCAGACACCACAGTATGCCCGGTCGCTGGATTCTTGCCGCCATTGGCGAGGAAGCGGCCGGCCATCGCCAGTTGCCGGCAACTCATGGCGATGGCGCAATGGTGGAAATAGACGCCGAGCGCCAGTTCCGGCGCATGATGAAGATTGCCGAAGGATTTCATGTAGTTGGCGAGCGCGAAGTTGCGATAGCCGGTGGCGCGTTCGGACGCGGCGACCTCGCGGTCGATGATGATGGTCTCATCGTCGGCGAGAAACTGGATGAAGCGCAGGATCTCGCCGATCGCCTCGCGCGGCTGGTGGCCGGCAAGCAGGATGTCGGAAATGACGATGGCGCCGGCATTGATGAACGGATTGCGCGGAATGCCGTTCTCATGCTCGAGCTGGACGATCGAGTTGAACGGATTGCCCGACGGCTCGCGCCCTACCCGTTTCCACAGCGCGTCACCGGCATTGCCGAGCGCCAGCGTCAAGGTGAAGACCTTCGAGATGCTCTGGATGGAGAAGGGCTGGTCGGCATCGCCCGCCACCAGCACGCGACCGTCATTGGTGACGGCTGCGATGCCGAATTTCCTTGGATCGACCTTGCCCAGTTGGGGAATGTAGGTCGCGACATCGCCGCGATCGGTCCGCTCGTCCATTTCGGCGGCGACTTCGGCCAATGCCTGATCAAGTTTGGGGGCCTGTTCGAGTTCCGGCATGGGTGCTACCTCAACCAGCGTTCGATGCGCGCCATCGCCTCGACCATGTCGCCGTGGCTGCCGGCATAGGAAAACCGCATCGTGCGATGACCCGCCTGGGTGTCGAAGTCGCGGCCGGGCGTCGCCGCCACATGCGCCTCGGCCAGCATCTTGCGCGCAAAGGCCATGCTGTCATTGGTGTGCCGGGTGACATCGCAAAAGGCATAGAAAGCGCCATCCATGGGCGCGGCCAGCGGAAAGCCGAGTTCCGGCAGACGCTTCATCAGAAGCTCGCGATTCCAGGCGTACCGCGCCTTGACCGCTTCCAGCTCTTCGGTCGCGGCAAAGGCTTCGATCGCGGCAATCTGCGACAATTCCGGCGGCGAGATGTAGAGGCTCTGGGCGATGCGCTCGACCGGCCGCACCAGCTCCTCCGGCAACACCATCCAGCCGATGCGCCAGCCGGTCATGCAATAGTATTTCGAGAACGAATTGATCACCGTCACGCTGTTGCCGAAGGCCAGTGCCGTGGTGTCCGGGGCGCCATAGGCCAACCGGTGGTAGATCTCGTCGGAAATGACAGCGATGCCCAATGTCTCCGCTGTATTGACCAGCGCCGACAGTTCGTCGGCCGGTATGACCGCGCCGGTCGGGTTGGCCGGGCTCGCAAACAGGACGCCCTTCAGCGGCTTCTCGCTGTGCGCGGCCTCCAGATGACCGGCATGCAGATAGGCCGCATCGCCGAGCTCGATCTCGACCACATCGATACCGAGCGCCGCCATGATGTTGCGATAGGCGGGGTAACCGGGTGCCGCGATGGCGACGCGGTCGCCCGGGTCGAACATTGCCAGGAAGGCGAGATTGAAGGCCGCCGACGATCCCGTGGTCACCGCGATCCGGCCGGGTTCGATTTCGAGCCGATAGTGATCCGCGTAATGCTCCGCGATCGCCTTGCGCAGACCGGCCAGACCCAGCGAGTCGGTGTAGCCTATGCGGCCGTGCTCCAAGGCCTTGGCCGCGGCGGCGCGAACCCGTGCGGGCGCCGGATCGGAGGGCTGGCCGACCGCCATGGAAATCACCGGCACACCTTGAGCCCTCAGCCTGTTTGCTTCGGCCAGCACATCCATGGCGTGGAACGGCTCGACATTGCCGCGACGTGAGAGCGAAACGACCATTTTATCCCTATCCCGACGTTGGGCAGCCATGCCCTCGAATACATGCGCCGCACAAATGCCCGATTGATGTGAGGATCACAAGTTGAGGAAGTTTTCCGGTGCCGACTTTTCATCTTTCGCCCGCTCGTCTACCAGTGGACACGTCATGTTGAGCCGACCCAGATCGACGATTGCCCGGATTGCGCGTGTTTTCACGACGCTTTCGCTTGGCGTCGCGGTTGCGGTGGCGAGTTCGGCCACCGCGTTCGCCCAAAACGTGCCGGTGGTACGCGATGCCGAGATCGAGGCTCTGGTGCGCGACTACGCACGGCCGATCTTCAAGGCGGCAGGGCTCGCGAATGATGGCATCGACATCGTGCTGGTCAACGATTCCAGCTTCAACGCTTTCGTCACCGGGCGCCGGCTGTTCATCAACACCGGTGCGCTGATGACGGCCGAAACGCCCAACGAGATCATCGGCGTCATCGCGCATGAGGCCGGCCATATCGCCGGCGGCCACCAGCAGAAACTGCGTGACCAGCTCGAGCGCGCCAAGACGATGGCCATCATCGCGACATTGCTTGGCGCCGGCGCGATCGTTGCCGGTGCGACCACCAACAGCCGCGGCCTTGCCGGCGCCGGCATGGGCGTGGCCGCCGGCGGCGGCGAGATGGCACAGCGCAGCATTCTCGCCTACCAGCGCACCGAGGAGATCACGGCCGACCGCTCCGCCATCACCTATCTCAACGCCACCGGCCAGTCCGGCATGGGCATGCTGAAGACGTTCCGGCGCTTCCAGACCGCGCTGTCGTTGTCGGGTGCGCAAATCGATCCCTATCGGATCAGCCACCCGATGCCGCAGGATCGCATCGCCAATCTCGAAGTGCTGGTGCAGCAGAGCCCCAATGTCGACAAGCCTGACCCGGCGGCGCTGCAGCAGCGCCATGACATGATGCGGGTGAAGATCGCCGTCTACATGGAAGGCCAGGCCGCTGCAGCGCGGCTGATGCAAAAAATGAGAGGCAGCCTCGCCGGGCAGTATGGCGACGCCCAATCGACCTACCTTTACGGCGACATCGCCGGCGCACTCGCCAAGACCAACGCCCTGATCAAGGCGCAGCCCAAGAACCCCTATTTCCAGGAGTTGCGCGGCGACATCTTGATGAAGGCGAACAAGCCCAAGGACGCGGCGGAAGCCTACGCCAAGGCGGTCAGCCTCGATCCGGTGCGGTCCGGCCTGCTGCCTGTCTCGCTTGGCCAGGCGCTGATGGCGGTCGGCACGCCCGACTCGCTGAAGAAGGCCGTCGTGCAGATCAACAATGGTCTGGGGCGCGACAAGGAGAATTCCGCCGGGTACCGGTATCTGGCGCAGGCTTATGGCGAGTTGGGTGACATACCGGGCGCCGAACTTGCGACCGCCGAAGGTCATTTCTATTCCGGTAACTACAAGGATGCGAAAATCTTCGCCATGCGGGCGCAGCAGCAGATGAAGCGCGGCGAGCCGCGCTGGATTCGCGCGCAGGACATCATAAACTACAAATCGTCTAGCAAGATCTAGTGAACCTTCAGGCGACGCGCTGCGACACAGCCGCACCGGGAAACAGGCAAAAGGAACGAGAACGATGAAAAAGGCACTGCTGCTGGGCACCACTGGGATCGCTGTGGCCCTTGCCATGCTGGCTTTCGGTTTCGTCGCCGGCAGCCCCCAGATTGCCAAGGCCGGTACGGCGCAGCCTGTCGAGACGACTCAGCCTGTCCAGACGGCAGGGGCCGACACCAAGTCAGCAGATACCAAGATCGACCGCACCGAGGTCGAAGGGATCATCCGCGACTACCTCCTGAAGAACCCGGAAGTGTTGCTCGAAGTGCAGGACGCACTTGAGGCCAAGCAGAAGGAAGAACAGCGGCTCGCCGCGCTCGGCGTCATCAAGAATGCCAAGGAGCAGATCTTCAACTCCAGCTTCGACGGCATCGTCGGCAACCCGAACGGCAAGGTGACGATCGTCGAGTTCTACGACTACAATTGCGGCTTCTGCAAACGCGCCATCGAGGACATGCGGGCGCTGACCAAGTCCGATCCGGATCTGCGCTTCGTGCTCAAGGAATTCCCGATCCTCGGCCCGGATTCGCAGAAAGCGAGCGTCGTCTCGATGGCGTTCCATCTGATGAAGCCGGAAAAGTACGGCGAGTTCCACAATGCGCTGCTCGGCGGCCAGGGACGCGCCACCGAAGCGGCCGCGATCAAGATCGCGCTTTCGCTTGGCGCCGATGAGGCGACTTTGCGCGAGAAGATGAAGGATCCGTCGATCACCGAGGCCTTCTCCAAGACCTACGATCTTGCCAACAAGCTGTCGATCACCGGAACCCCGTCCTATGTGGTCGGCAACGAGGTCGTGTTCGGGGCTCTCGGGCAGGACGTGCTGGCGGAAAAGATCGAGGCGGCGAAAGCCGCACTTTGACCAGCCGGGGGTTTTCTTCACCGCCGCATTTCGGCCTGTTGTGGACAGTGAAAGAACGCACTTGCGCTCTTTTCGCGGACGGCTATGCCCGGTATAGAGGCCCAGCGCGCCGGTTTGATACCGGCGCCGGAAAAGGTCGGCTTTTTTGAAAACGGTTTTCGTCCTGAACGGTCCCAATCTCAACGTGCTCGGCAAGCGCGAGCCGGGCATCTATGGCGGCAAGACGCTTGCTGCGATCGCCGACGACTGCAAGCAGGCCGGCGCGTCGCTTGGACTCGAGATCGATTTCCGCCAGTCGAACCACGAGGGCGATCTTGTCGACTGGATCCAGGAAGCAGGCGACAAGGCCGCCGGCATCGTCATCAATCCAGGCGCCTACAGCCATACCTCGATCGCGATCCATGACGCCATCCGTTCGATCGCGCCGCTGCCGGTCGCAGAAGTTCACCTTTCCAACATCCATGCGCGGGAATCATTCCGCCACGTCTCCATGGTCGCGCCGGTCGCCGTCGGCATGATCTGTGGCTTTGGGCCGCTCGGCTACACGCTGGCGCTACAGGCGCTGGCCGCACGCCTATGACCGGCCAACAAACAGAAGGCTCGAAAATGTCGATAAAGAAGACCGGTGTTGACCAGCAACTGATCCGCGATCTGGCGGGCATACTGAACGACACCAACCTGACCGAGATCGAGGTTGAACTGGGTGACCTGAAGGTGCGTGTGTCGCGGCAGGCGCCTGCCGTCCACGCGATTGCGGCACCCCAGCCCACCTATGCGCCAGCTGCCGCCCAAACCGCTGCAACAGCAGCGCCGGCGGTGGTCGATGTGTCCAAGAATGCGGTCACCTCGCCGATGGTCGGCACCGCCTATCTAGCGCCCTCGCCCGACGCCAAGGCGTTCATCGAGGTCGGCCAGAAGGTCAAGGAAGGCCAGACGCTGCTGATCATCGAGGCGATGAAGACGATGAACCAGATCCCCTCGCCGCGCGCCGGCACGGTGACGGCGATCCTGTTCGAGGATGCGACGCCGGTCGAGTACGGCATGCCGCTCGTCGTGATCGAGTAGAGCGGGCCGGATGTTCCAGAAGATCCTCATTGCCAATCGCGGCGAAATCGCGCTTCGGGTGCTGCGCGCCTGCAAGGAACTCGGCATCCAGACGGTGGTGGTGCATTCGACCGCCGATGCCGACGCCATGCATGTGCGGCTTGCCGACGAGAGCGTCTGCATCGGGCCGCCGCCGTCGCGCGACAGCTATCTCAACATCCATCAGATCGTCGCGGCCTGCGAGATCACCGGCGCCGATGCCGTGCACCCAGGCTACGGCTTCCTGTCGGAGAACGCCAAGTTCGCGGACATATTGGCCGCGCACAACATCACCTTCATCGGCCCGTCCGGCGACCATATCCGCATCATGGGCGACAAGATCGAGGCCAAGCGCACCGCCAAGCGCCTCGGTATCCCGGTGGTGCCCGGTTCGGACGGCGCCGTCACGGATCAAAAGGAAGCCAGGCGCATTGCCGCCGAGATCGGTTATCCCGTGATCATCAAGGCATCGGCCGGCGGTGGCGGGCGCGGCATGAAGGTTGCCCTTACCGAGGCTGACCTTGAGATTGCCTTGCAGACAGCGAGCACGGAAGCCGGTGCGGCCTTCGGCGACGATGCCGTCTACATCGAGAAATACCTGGAAAAGCCGCGCCACATCGAGGTGCAGGTGTTCGGCGACGGCTTCGGCCGCGGTGTGCATTTCGGCGAGCGCGACTGTTCGCTGCAACGCCGCCATCAAAAAGTCTGGGAAGAGGCGCCCTCGCCGGCGCTCAACGCCGAGGAGCGGTCCCGCATTGGGGGCATCTGCGCCAAGGCCATTGCCGATCTCGGCTATTCCGGCGCCGGCACGATCGAGTTCCTGTACGAGAATGGCGAGTTCTATTTCATCGAGATGAACACGCGCCTACAGGTCGAGCATCCGGTGACGGAAGCGATCACCGGCATCGATCTCGTCCATGAGCAGATCCGCGTCGCCTCGGGCGGCGGTCTCTCGGTCAGGCAGGAAGACATCAAGTTCAATGGCCACGCCATCGAATGCCGCATCAATGCCGAGGATCCGCGCACCTTCACGCCCTCGCCCGGGACGATCACCCATTTCCACACGCCAGGCGGTCTCGGCATCCGCGTCGATTCCGGCGTCTATTCCGGCTACAAGATCCCGCCCTACTACGACAGCCTGATCGGCAAGCTGATCGTGCATGGGCGCAACCGCGTCGAATGCATGATGCGACTGCGGCGGGCGCTGGATGAATTCGTCGTCGACGGCATCAAGACGACGTTGCCGCTGTTTCGCGATCTCGTCGGCAATGCCGACATCGCCAATGGCGACTATGATATCCATTGGCTGGAAAAATACCTGGCCAAGGAAGAGTAGTCCGGGGACGCGATGACCCGCCCCTACGCGCCCGGCTATCGCATCCCCACCGACCTCCTGCTCAAAGCCTATGCCTCGGGCGTCTTCCCGATGGCCGAAAGCGCCAACGATCCGGAGGTGTTCTGGGTGCGGCCGGAGACGCGCGGCATCATCCCGCTCGACGGTTTCCATACGCCCAAAAGCTTGAGGAAGGTGATCCGCAAAAACCCGTTCGACATCCGTTTCGACTTCGATTTCGAGGCAACGATCGACGGCTGCGCCGAAAAGCGCGAGGAGCGCCGCTCGACCTGGATCAATGCTCCGATCCGCGAGGCCTATGTGCAGTTGCACCGCATGGGCCATTGCCATTCGGTCGAGGCCTGGCATGCGGACAAGTTGGTCGGCGGCCTCTATGGCGTGTCGCTCGGGCGGGTGTTCTTCGGCGAAAGCATGTTTTCCAAGGCGACGGATGCGTCGAAGACCTGCCTCGTGCATCTCGTCGAGCGCTTGAAGGCACGCGGCTTCGCTCTACTTGATACGCAGTTCACCACCGAGCACCTCAAGCGCTTCGGCGCTGTCGACGTGCCACGCGGCAAGTATGAGAAAATGCTCGCTGATGCGTTGAAGGGTGAGGCGATCTTCTTTCCTTGACTGGAGAGCTTCGATGTCGAGCGAAAACCACCTTCGAGCGGATATGCAGCCAATTGTTCAAGCGCTGATCGAAAAGGGCAGTGACGTCACAATGGGTCAGTTCGACCAACTGCTTCCCAAGCGGGAATTCAGTTCAACCGAGATCGAAGACATAATGGCTGCTCTCTCCGAGCACGGTATATCCATCACCGAGTAAGCGATCCGTCGGACCACCCAGATGATCAGTTCTTCGCTGCAGTCTCCAGCGGCGTCTGTGAATGGAACATCATCTTCCAACCGTTGACGCGATGGACATAGCCGGTGCTGACCAACGCCGCGTAGGGTTCGCCATTCTCCCGCGTCGCATGCGCCTCGTAGGTCAGCATGATGATGTCGCTACCGGGTTCGATAATTCCCTTGAGTTCTATATCGAGATCACGCCAGCGGTTGGGGTTGGTCGCGGTCTTGGCCAGGTCCGCATTGTCCATTGCCTGTGCCATCTTCGGAAAGGCTACCAGGCATTCGGTATCCGCATTGGCCGCGTAGTAGGCCGCATCACCGGTCCAGAACCCCTTTTCGAGCTCCAGAAGTTCCTTCTTGCTGGCCGTGATCCGCTTGCTGTCTGACATCGAAATATCCTCCGGGCGCATCGATGCGCGATCGTCCGGGTCCAACGCATGGTGGCCACGACGGTTCCGAGGGATCAGTTGGGGTCTGGCGTGTCCGGTTCCGCGGGATCGGACTGTTCCACATCCGGGCTGGCTGCAGGCTTCGGCTTGGCGGCGGCTGGTTTGGTCGCGGCGGGCTTCGGAGCATCAGCCTTGCTTGCATCAGCCTTGGTGGCGTCGGGCGCCGGCACGTCCGACTTCTGCTTGCATTCCTTCAGCCAGACGTCATAGACGGCATGTTCCACGGCGTTGAGCCCAGGGCTTTCGGCGAACATCCAGCCGGTGAAGATGCGGCGGATCTTGCGGTCGAGCGTGATCTCGTCGACCTCGACGAAGGAATCGGTCCTCGGCTCCTCGGTCTGCGGCCGCGAATAGCAGACGCGCGGCGTCACCTGCAGAGCACCGAACTGCACCGTCTCGTCGATATAGACGTCGAAGGTGATGATGCGGCCGGTGATCTTGTCGATGCCGGCGAACTCGGCGACGGGATTGCTGATGCGATCCGATCCCGCGGGCGCCGCCGGTGCGGGTGCGGCTGGTGCAGCCGGTGCGGGCGAAGCGGCAAAGGCGGTGGTGCTGATGGCGAGGCTGGCGGCTAGCGTCAGACCGCCCGTCGATATCAGGTTGAAAAAGCTCATATAGGGGTACCGGTGGTTCGCGCCCGGGTGATTCCGTCGATCGCCAAGGCTAGTCGCCGTTTTCTGATCAGCAAGCAGCTAAACACCAATTGTGGCGATAAAGGACCGGCCTGCACTTCGTGCCGTGACAAGTCGGGGCGCCGTTACATCCAGGGGCCGTTACGACCCGGGCGTCCAGGCGTCATAGTCACCCGTGACCTGCGGGCGATGCTGATTGGTCAGCACCGAGCCTTTCGGGCGATAGGCGGCCGGCGTGCCGGTCAGATTGGGCTGATGCGACTTCTGCCATTCGCGCGGCTTGTAGTCTTCGCTCGGCGGCGCGACGTCGACACGGTGATGCATCCAGCCGTGCCAGCCAGGCGGAATGGCCGAAGCTTCGGAATAGTTGCGGTAGATGACCCAGCGCCGCGTGCGACCTTCCGAATCGATACCGCCTTCGTAGTAGACATTGCCGACCTCGTCCTGGCCGACCCTCTTGCCGTACCGCCAGGTGTGCAGGCGTGTTCCCAGCGTCTGGCTGTTCCACCAGGTGAAAAACTGCGTCAGGAAAGTCTTCATCTCAGAACCCTCGCGCTGGCGGCGCTGTTTCCTGCTTATGGCGTCAGGCCTTCGGGAAGGCAAGGGTTTTGCCGCAGGGAGCGCACAAATGGCGCGCCAGGCACCCGACACAAGCCTGTGATCCCAAGAGGCGGCAGGATGCACGCTTGCCAAGCCTTTCCGCTCTTTCTAAAGCTCAGCGCGCCCATGCCGATATCCAATCCGGCCATGGGCCGAAGGAGGTGACGATTGGCCACAAAATTGCCGACCACCGACATTCGTATCGGCACCGAGCTGATTCGTCGCCGCAAGGGCGGTATCCCGTTGGTTTGCCTGACGGCCTACACCTATCCAGTCGCCCGCCTGCTCGATCCGCATGTCGACCTGCTTCTGGTCGGTGACAGCGTCGCCATGGTCCTGCATGGCCATGAGACGACGCTTGGCGCCTCGCTCGAGATGATGATCGCGCATGGGCAAGCCGTGATGCGCGGCTCGGCCAGGGCCTGTGTGGTCGTCGACATGCCGGCCGGCAGCTATGAGGATTCGGCGGCGCAGGCCGTGACCTCGGCGCGGCGCATCATTGGCGAGACCGGCTGCCAGGCGGTGAAGCTCGAAGGCGGCGTCGACATGGCCGATCAGATCGCGGCGATCGTGGCCGCTGGCATTCCGGTCATGGGCCATATCGGCCTGCTGCCGCAATCGGTGGAGAAGGATGGCGGCTACAAGATCAAGGGCCGCACGGACGAGGCAATCGCGGCGCTGATGGCCGACGCGTTCGCCGTCGAAAAAGCCGGCGCGTTTTCCGTGGTCATCGAAGGTACCATCGAGGCGGTCGCCGCCGACATCACACACCGCATCGCCATCCCGACCATCGGCATCGGCGCCAGCGGCGACTGCGACGGCCAGATCCTGGTCATTGACGACATGGTCGGGCTGACCGTCGACCGTGTGCCGAAGTTCGTCAAGGAATACGCCGATCTGCGCGGCGTGATCGCGCACGCAGCCGAACGCTACGCATCTGAGGTGCGAGACCGGACGTTTCCCGGCCCTGCCCATGTCTTTTCGGGTTCAAAAGTCTTTTCGGGAACAAATGGCGGAGATGAGGCATGAGCCGGCCTCATGTCGTCGATAGCGTCACCGCTCTTCGCGCCGAGATCCGGGACTGGCGGCGCGATGGCCTGCGCGTCGCCATGGTGCCTACCATGGGCGCGCTGCATGAGGGACATCTCTCCCTGATCAGGATTGCCAGGGAAAAAGCCGAGCGCTGCGTGGTGTCGATCTTCGTCAACCCGGCGCAGTTCGCGCCGAGCGAGGATCTCGACAAGTATCCGCGCCAGCTCACCCGCGACCTGGATATGCTGGCGACGGTCAAGGCCGATCTTGCCTTCACGCCGACGGTTGGCGCGATGTACCCCGCCGGCTTTGCCACCAGGATTTCGGTCGGCGGCCCGTCCGCCGGCCTCGAATCGGCCTTTCGCCCCACCTTTTTCGAAGGCGTCGCCACCGTGGTGGCCAAGCTTTTTCTGCAGGCAACGCCCGACTATGCGGTCTTTGGCGAGAAGGATTACCAGCAGCTTTGCGTCGTCAGGCAGCTCTGCCGCGACCTTGACCTGCCCGTCGAGATCATCGGCGCCCCGACCATACGCGACGCGCATGGCCTCGCCATGTCGTCACGCAACGCCTATCTCGGCGAGGCCGAACTCGCGGTCGCCCGCCAGCTCAACGCGATCCTGCACAAGGCGGCTGCCGCGTTGGCGGCCGGTGCACAACAAGATGACGCGACCGATGGGGCCAGCCGCACCCTGATCGCCGCCGGCTTCCAGAAAGTCGACTATGTCGAGGCTCGCGAAAGCCTGACGCTGGCGCCTTGGCGCCGCGACCGCGTGGGGCGCCTGCTCGCCGCCGCCTGGCTCGGCAAGACGCGGTTGATCGACAATGTGGAAGTTCCCACCGCCTAGGGCAAAGGGTCGATCGGCTGCATTCGGCTTCCTGCCGCGCCTACCTCACGCCTACTCGCCCGCTGGTTCTCACCAATAATTGCCCCACCAGGATCCCAATAATCCCAGCTGATGCTTTCACGAGTGCATCGGCGAGATGCGCGTGGCGACCGGGATCGATGATCTGAAGCAACTCCAGTATGCCGGCAGCCACAACCACAAAGATCGAGATTTGATACATTCGGTTGGGGAAGCCGAGCGCCAAGGCGAAGCCCAACAGTACATAGGCCAGGGCGCGTTCGACATTCGGGTCGGCTATATGCGGCCGCATCTGGATCGGCGACAAGGTTGCGAAGATGATTATGACAAGCAGCACCAGCGCCGCGATGCGGAACAGTTTGATCATGTCCCTGCATATCCGTCGTGAGCCGGCACAGCAAATGCTGGGATGACGCAGGGGCGGATTGGGAACCTATAGGCCCGGCCCCACCCGATCGAGTACGCGAACAGCGATGCAAGGCTGGCACGACCGTTTGCCACAGTGAAACAATCCACAGATGTATGGCGGCATCAGTAAGTTACATGGCGACCCCATCGTGCAAGCCTGCGCAGCATTTCTGTGGAACTTAACACTTACTTGGAGGCGGTACGAGAGGGCCCATGTCCAGGTTGGCGAACGCGATCGACCGCGCCCTGCCGCAGGTCGTCGAAGCCATTTATGATTCGGTTGCCGACGTCGGCCGCTGGCAGTCGACGCTCGAAGCCATTCGCCGGCTGGCGATTGGCCAGCTTGCTATGCTCGCGGTTGTCGACACAGCAAGCAGTTGCGCTCGATTTTCGGTGTCCTGCGGCGATCCCGCGATCCTGGAGCCACTGCAACGCGACTATGGAGCGGAGGTGCCCTTCTTAACGGCCGTTCCCAAGATGGACATCGACATGCCCTTCACGGTCGATGCCATCTATGCGCTGCAAGGGCCGAACGCACGGCAGAACTGGATCGAAAGCCGCATCGTGCGCGAATGGGTGGAACCCAACCGGCTGGACGACTTCTTCTGGGTGGCGCTGATGAAGCGGCCGAGCCGCATCGGCACGCTGATGGTGGTGACGGACAAGGACAGGCGACAGATCTCGGCCGCGGATCTCGAACTGGTGTCGTCGCTTGCGCCGCATGTGCGGCGCGCGGTGACGATCGGCGACTTGTTCGAGACCGAACGACGCAAGGCCGAGATTTTTCGCTCGATCATCGAAAGCCTCGATCATCCGGTGATGATCGTTTCCAATGACATGCAGATCATCTTCGCCAATTGCGCGGCCGAAGCCCTGCTGATGGAGAGCTCCGCCGTGTCATCGGTGCGTGGCCAGCTGGCGTTCGCCTATCCGCAAGCCAATGCGGCGATCAGTTGCGCGGTCGAACTCGGCACGCGCGATGAGTTCGCGCTTGGACCTTCCGGCATAAACATTCCGCTCGCCAGGGTCGGCGTTCCGGCCGTGGCGCATGTCATGCCGCTCGCCCGGCGCGAGATTTCGGCGCGGATGTCGCAGCGCGCTGCCGCCGCCATCTTCATCGCCGCTGCCGGCGCCACGCCGACCCCGGCACTGGACGCGATCGCTGCGCTGTTTGGCCTGACCGCCGCGGAAAAACGTGTTGCCGGACATGTCGCCGCGGGCAAGACGCGCAAGAAGATCGCAACCGCCAGCGGCGTTTCCGACGGCACCATCAAATCGCAATTGGCGACGATCTTCGACAAGACCGGAACCGGCGATCAGCGGGAACTCGAATTGCTGATCCGCGAACTGTCGCCACCGCTGCGCTCACGCTGAGGGTTGCTCTTCCCTCGCGCTCTGTCAGAGCTACTCCTCTGTCGGCATATGCAGATACATCGACTGGATGCCGACGCGGCCCGGGCCGGTGAAGCGGTTGACGATGAAATTCATGTTGGCGCCGAAGAAGCCGCTCGACAAGCGGTCGATCTTGGTTTCCATCCGGACCGAGACATCCTTGAACAGCCAGCCGCCCGGCTCGATGTCGATGGTCTCGCCAGCGGCAAGCGTCTTTTCGAAGACATTGCCGTAGCCGTGCAGCCAGACGATGCCGTCACCGCTATCGCCGCGAAAACGGTCGATGAAGAAGCCGCTCTGGCCAAACAGCATCGTTGCCAGGCCGCGCACACGCTCGAATGTGTAGTCGACATTGCCGGTGGCGGCGAGAAACTGGTGTTCGCGCACCTGGATCTCCTCGCCACGCCTGAGATGGATCGGCACGATGTGGCCAGGCCCGTCGCGGCTGAAGGCGATGATGCCCGCTCCCGACGCCTCGGTGACGAATATCTGCATGCCAGCCATCATGCGCTTCAGCGCCCCTTTGAGCGATTTCAGGCCGATGGTGATGGTGGAGTTCTTCCACAACAGGATGTGGTGCTCGAAATAGACAGGCATTCGCGTCACGTCGACCGAAAGCACGGGCACCAGTTCGCCCGCTATGTGATAGGTGACGCCACCAAAGGTTTCGTCCGACACCTGGGTCGGCATCAGTTCCGGCAAGCTTGGCATGGTTCCCCCCCCTCGCCGCCTTGCGCCCATTCCGGCTTCCGCACGGTCAGCTGCAGCAGCTTGGTGTGTGACCCCTGGGCCGTCAAATGAAAACGAGCCCTTGCCGCACCGCTCGCGCGAAGGTGATCCAGACAGGTGCGCGCCGAAGCGATCAGCCGGCAAGCGGCCTGCGATAGACCAGCGTCGGCTCGCCAGAGGCACCGGAGTGCTCGCCGGCAGCGCCGGATCGCACGAAGCCGTTTGCTTCGTAGAAGGCGATGGCGCGCGTGTTCTGCGCCTCCACTTCAAGACGGATGGCGTTGGCCTCGGGAAAACTTTCGATGATCTCGTCGAGAAGCATGCCGCCGATGCCCCGTCCCTGCAGGCTGGGCAGCACGTAAAGCTGTCTCAGGACAACCGTCTTGCCGCCGTCGATGCTTTCGGCGAAAGCCACGCCGCCAATGCGCTTGCCGTCGTCGGCAACAAGGAAGTCGCTGTTCGGCCTGATCAGCCGCGCCCTCAGTGAGGCGATCGAATGCCATTCGTCGGTGATTTCGGTGACCTTGGCGGCACCGTAGATCGCATCGTACGTCGCATGCCAGGTTTCGACCAACAGTGCCCGGACGGCATCAAGGTCACGTTCGCCTGCCGTGCGGACGAACATGGCCCTTACTCGATGCCGAGCTTGGCTTTGACGAGGTCGTTGACCGCCTGCGGATTCGCCTTGCCGCCGGTCGCCTTCATCACCTGGCCGACGAACCAGCCGGCCATGGTCGGCTTGGCGCGCGCCTGTTCGACCTTGTCGGGATTGGCCGCGATCACCTCGTCGACCGCCTTCTCGATGGCGCCGGTATCGGTGACCTGCTTCAAGCCACGGCTTTCGACCAGCTGGCGCGGATCGCCGCCTTCGTTCCAGACGATCTCGAACAGGTCCTTGGCGATCTTGCCAGAGATGGTGCCATCCTTGATCAGGTCGATGACCGCACCGAGCTGATCGGGAGAAACCGGAGCATTTTCAATGTCCTTGCCGGCCTTGTTCAGCTGTCCGAGCAGATCGTTGATGACCCAGTTGGCGGCGAGTTTGCCGTCGCGGCCGGCGGCCACCTTCTCGAAATAGTCGGCGATCGACTTTTCCGACACCAGGATCGAAGCGTCGTAGGTCGACAGACCCAGCGAGGAGATCAGCCGCGCCTTCTTGTCGTCGGGCAGTTCCGGCAGCCCTGTGGCCAAAGCATCGACATAGGCCTGGTCGAATTCCAGCGGCAGAAGATCGGGATCGGGGAAATAGCGGTAGTCGTGCGCTTCTTCCTTCGAGCGCATGGAGCGCGTTTCGCCCTTGACGGCATCGTACAGCCGCGTTTCCTGGTCGATCTTGCCGCCGTCCTCCAGGATGGCGATCTGGCGGCGCGCCTCATAGTCGATGGCCCGGCCGATGAAGCGGATCGAGTTCATGTTCTTGATCTCGCAGCGTGTGCCGAACTCGCCACCGGGCCGGCGTACCGAAACGTTGACGTCGGCGCGCAGCGAGCCTTCATCCATGTTGCCGTCGCAAGTGCCGAGATAGCGCATGATTGTGCGCAGCTTGGTGACATAGGCCTTCGCCTCATCGCCGGAACGCAAGTCAGGCTTGGAGACGATCTCCATCAGCGCCACGCCGGAGCGGTTGAGGTCGACATAGGACATGGTCGGATGCTGGTCGTGCATCGACTTGCCGGCATCCTGTTCCAGATGCAGCCGCTCGATGCCGACCTCGATGTCCTCGAATTCGCCCTGCCGGTCGGGGCCGACCGAGACGATCACAGTACCCTCGCCGACGATCGGCTGCTTGAACTGCGAGATTTGGTAGCCCTGCGGCAGATCGGGATAGAAATAATTCTTACGGTCGAAAACCGACTTGTGGTTGATCTGCGCCTTCAGGCCAAGGCCGGTGCGGATCGCCTGCTTGACGCATTCCTCGTTGATGACAGGCAGCATGCCCGGCATTGCCGCATCGACCAGGCTGACATTGGCATTGGGGGCCGCACCGAAAGCGGTCGAGGCGCCGGAAAACAATTTTGCTTCCGAGATGACTTGCGCGTGCACTTCGAGACCAATGATGATTTCCCAGTCACCGGTAGCGCCGGGGATCAGGCGTTTCGCGTCTGGCGTGCGGGTATCGATGAGTGTCATGGCGGCCTGCAGAGTGGAATGATGGAAGTTGCATTAATGCAAATTTTGATTTGCAACTTCGCTAGTGCAAACCGCCAAAAGAGACAAGCGCAAAGCCACGGACTGGCCTTTTCAGCCGCTTTCGCCTATAGGACGCCCGTCCCAATGGAGAGTGGATGTCCACTTACGCTCAGTCCCGGTAAGGCCCTGACCTCGTAGCGAGGCAGGGCAGAAAACTTGAAACCCCGTGCCGCGAAGCTTTCGCGGCGGCGGCATTTTTTGTTTTCCCGGAAACTCTCCACATGGATATTTCGCGCATTGAACAGCGCATCCTGCACCTGCTTGCGCAGGGCGGACGCATTGAAATCGAGAAGAACGACAAGAGACGGATCGCCTCGGTCAAATGCCTGACCCGTGATGGCTGGCACTATCCAGGCCTCGATCTCGACCTGTTTCGAAAGCTGAAACGCAAGAAGGCGGTTTCGTCGTCTGGCGGCGGTCCCTACCACATCACCAGGCGCGGACTCGAACTCGTTCGTTCCGAACTCGACAACAGATAGAAATGATTCCGCCGGTCGGGTCTCCGGCCGGCGGTTTCCTTCACCACTCAGGCGGTGGCGATGTAGGCCCTGATCTCGTCGGCCTCGCGCTCGACATCCTCGATACGGCGCTTGACCACGTCGCCGATGGAGACGATGCCGTCGAGCAGGCCGTCCTTTTCCACCGGCAGATGGCGGAAGCGGCCCCTGGTCATGATCTCCATCACCTCGTTGACGGTGTGGTTCTCATTGCAGATCTTCACCTTCGGCGTCATCGCCGACCGCACGGCGATATCGAGCGCGGCACCGCCTTCCTTGGCGACAACCCGCACGATGTCGCGTTCCGACAGGATGCCGACGATCTTGCGATCACCGTTGGTGATGACCAGCGCACCGATCTTGTGTTCGGCCAGGATGCGGATGGCTTCGCTGAGCTTTTCGTTCGGCCCAAGCGTCAACACGTCGTGGCCTTTTCTTTCCAGAATTGCCTTAACCGTCATGGCGTCCTCCTCTGCTTTTGCCTGCCGGTTCCTGCCCTGACCGGCTTTCAAATAAGAGTGAACATCGTGCGCCGTGATCGGTTGCATTTCAAGTGCGGTGGTCGGTGGTTTCCCACTCGGACGGCTGCCATCGCCGATCGAACCAGCGCAGGCCGAAGAAGGCCGCGACGAAGCCGCCAATATGGGCCTCCCAGGCGATCTGGCCGTCAAGACCGAAGGCGAAGCCGAACAGACCGGTGGCGAGGTTGATCGCCATCCATGCAGCGACAAAGGTCATGATGCCACGCGAGCGCAGCACAATCGCGATCGGCAGCACGGGGCCGGCGAAGGCCGCCTTCCCGGCCGAGCGGTCAGTGCGGAAACCGAAACGCACCGCGGCCCCCATCATGCCTGATATCGCGCCGGAAGCGCCAACCAAGGGCACTTCGCCAGAAGGATGAATTGCCCAGAAGAGCACTACCGAAGCCACTCCGGTCACCGCGAAAAACAGCGCGAAGCGAAGCGCACCGAAGCGATTGGCAAGCGGCGACCCGAAGGCCGCCAGCGACACCATGTTGATCAGCAGATGCGGCCAGCTGCCATGCATGAACGCGTAAGTGAAGGGTTGAAACAGCAGATAGACGGTTGGAGGGTTTTCGCCGGAGTAGCCAGCGGGTGTGAAAGCGAAGTTTGAAACGAATGCGTTATCCTGCGCTGGCGTAAGCAGATAGTTTTCAACCAGGAAGACGGCCGCGCAAATGCCGATCACCGCCAGGATGATCGGCGGCAGATTGAACACCGGCTCGCGCCGGGACTCCAGCGTCGGTTCGGTGGATTCGATTTCCGAAGGGCTTACCGGTTCACTCATGCGCGTCTGGTCCAGGGATTCGATGCGCGAGCTTTAGAGCAAGGATGCCGGACTTGGAACAATTCTGTTTCTCGAAACAGCCGACGCCCGGGCGGGATCACCCTCATTTGCTACGAATCGAAAGGAAACGAAGCGGAAATGCTCCGGGATCTGAGAAACTTGCAACGAGCGTTCTCGGAAGCGCCAGGCCCCCTCCCTAGAATGCGGCGCCATAACGGGTGACAAAGACGGCCATAACTCGCCGCCCCAAGCGCAATGCCATAACCCGAAGCTCACGCATCTTGCCCCCAGCACCCTCAGCCATCGCCGTCTCCGTCTCCGGCATCGAGAAATCCTTCGGGCCGACACGCGCGCTCGCCGGCGCCGATCTTGCCGTCGCGCCCGGTGAGATCGTGGCGCTGATGGGCGCCAATGGCGCCGGCAAGTCGACTTTGGTGAAGATCCTTTCGGGCTCATACACGCCCGACGCCGGCACGATCACGCTGGGCGGCAACACGGTCACCTTCGCCTCGCCCAGCGCCGCCAAGGCCGCCGGCATCGCGACGGTGCATCAGGCAACCGACCAGGCTGGTGCGGCGGGATTGACGGTTGCCGAAAACCTCCTGCTTGACGAGCTTTGCGGCCGCACGGGGCGTTTCCTCGTCTCGACGGCATCGATCCGCCGGCGGGCGCGCGCGGTCGCAGCACTGATCGACCTCGATCTGCCGCTCGATCGCGATTTCATCGATCTGCGGCCGGCGGAACGCCAGTTGATCGCCCTCGCCCGCGCCGTCGCGGCCAAGGCCTCGGTGCTCATCCTCGACGAGCCGACGTCGAGCCTGTCGACCACGGAAGCCGAGCGGCTGTTCGCCATCATCCACCGGCTGCGCGCCGGCGGCATGGCAATCCTCTACATCTCGCACCGGCTTGGCGACCTTGCGGCCATCGCCGACCGTGCCGTCGTCATGCGCGGCGGCCGCATCGTCGGCGCCTTTGCCAGGCCAATCGATTTCCCGGCCGCCGTCGCGGCCATGATCGGCCGGACACTGGAAGCCGCCACACATGACGGCAAGGCGTCGACGGCGCCGATCATTGCCTCCATCAAGGGCGCGCGGCTGGTTCCCGGCGCGGAGCCTTTCGATCTTGACCTGCGCTCCGGCGAGGTCGTCGCCATCACCGGCACGCTCGGATCGGGCAAGAGCCGGCTGCTGCGCGCGCTTTTCGGGCTCGAAACGCTGGCGCAAGGCGGCTTCGTTCTCGATGGAAAGCCGTGGCTCTCGAGCGGGCCGGCACAGTCGATCGAAAGCGGTGTCTTCATGGTCGCCGAGGACCGCTGGCAATCATCATTGCTGCCGCCTGAGGTTCCCGGCGCCTCGATCGCCGGCACGATCGCCCTGCCGCATCTGCGACGCTGGTTTCCAAGTGGCCTGCTGCGGGCCGCACGCGAGCGCCGGGTCGCGTCCGACGCGATCTCGCGGCTCGGCATCAAGGCTCGCGGCCCTGGCGACACGCTCGACGAGCTTTCCGGCGGCAACCAGCAAAAGGTCGTGCTCGCCCGATGGCAGGCTGCACCTTGCCGGCTGCTGCTGCTCGACGAGCCGTTCCAAGGCGTCGACGTCGGGGCGCGCGCCGATCTGATTGCTGCCATCCGCAACAGCCAAAGCGGTTCGGCCACGCTGATCGCGACCAGCGACACCGAAGAAGCGCTGGAGGTTGCCGACCGCATCCTGGTCATGCGCAACCACTCACTTCATGCGGCCGGAGACGGCCATGGCTCGCTGACCGACCAGATCGGCAAGGTCGAGAGCGACAAGGCCGGAGACCACCGATGACCTATCCGACGACGACACAGCCATCCGCCTCGCGCACTTCGCTTTTCCGCGAAACGCGCCGCTATGCCCTCTTCGTGCTGCTGGCGCTGATGGTGGTCGGGTTCTGGCACGTGCAGCCTGCCTTCATCCGCTCAGCCAATCTGTTCTCGTTCCTGCAGGCGGTTTCGGTGGTGGCGATCCTCGGGGTCGGGGTGTCAATCACCATGGCGGCCGACGGCTTCGATCTGTCGGTCGGCAGCATCGCCGCATCGTCGGTCATGGCGGCAAGCTATGCCATGGTCGTCTGGCAGCTGGATGCGGCTGAGACCATGGTGCTGGTCTTGCTGATGGGCGTCTTCATCGGCCTCGTCAACGGACTGTTGATCGTCCGCGTCGGCGTGCCCGATCTTCTCGCCACTCTGGCGACCATGTTCCTGCTCGCCGGCCTGCAGCTGATCCCGACGGGTGGCCGCTCGATCACCGCCGGCATGGTGCTTCCCGATGGCTCGTCGGTCCCCGGCGCCTACGATCCGGCGTTCCTGATCCTCGGCCGGTCACGGCTCTTCGACACCATCCCCCTGTCTGTCGTCGTCATGGCTATCGTCGCCGTGCTGGCCTGGTTCCTGATGGAGCGCACGCGCTGGGGCCGCGTCTTCTACGCCATCGGCGGCAACGAAACGGCCGCGCATCTTGCCGGCGCGCCGACCAAGAGATACCGGCTCTGGGCCTACATATTGTCAGGCACGCTGGCTTCGCTGGGAGGGCTGATCGTGGCCTCGCGCGTCGGCCGTGGCGACGTTTCGGCGGGCAATTCGCTGCTGCTCGATGCGGTGGCAGCCGCGTTGATCGGCTATGCCGTGCTCGACAAGCGTCGCCCGCATGTGATCGGCACGGTGGTCGGCGCGATCTTCGTCGGCGTGCTGCTCAACGGCCTCACCATGCTGAACGCGCCCTATTACACGCAGGATTTCGTCAAGGGCGTCGTGCTGGTTGGCGCGCTGGCGCTGACCTTCGGCCTGGGAAAGAAGCGCTAACCCAATCTCCAATCGATATCTCCTCTCCCTCGCTTGCCCGCGAGGGAGAGGAGAAGGAGGATCAGTTAGAGGGGATCCAGCTGGCGGCCGCCGCGTCGCTCTGGCCGAAGGCTGGAAGCTTGGCATCGAGATCCTCGACTGTCTTGATGCCATTCTTGCGCAACTCTTCCTGTGTCAGCAGCACCGGCTTGACGACGATGCTGTGACCGGGATCCTCGCCGGCGATCAGCTTGGCCGCTGCCCGCACCGAAACCGCGCCGACGACGGCCGGATTGGTGGCGGCAGTGGCGACCCACGGGCTTCCTTCCGCGGTGATTTCGGTAATGTCGGCGGTGGACACGTCGGCCGAATAGATCTTCACCTTGTTCGAGATGCCGAGCTCGTCGGTGGCGAGCTTCACGCCGCGCGCGAACTCGTCATAGGGAGCAAAGACGACACTGATATCGGGATTGGCCTGGAACGCCGCCTTGGTCTGGTCGGCTGTCGATACGGCGGTCGTGTCGTTGACGGTCCCCCAGCGCGCTTTCTCAACGATGCCGGGATTGGCCTTCTTGGTCTCGTCCCAGATTTCGTTGCGGCGGTCGAGCGGCGCAAAGCCGGCGACATAGACATAACCTGCCTGGAACGAGGTGCCATTGTCCTTGAGCGCCTGGCCGAGCGAAGCCTTGGCAAGATCGTGATCGGACTGTTCGACCTGCGGGATCTTCGGGTTGTCGAGATTGACGTCGAAAGCGACGACCTTGATGCCGGAATCGAGCGCCTTCTGCGCGACGTCCTTCAGCGCTTCGGGCTGACCATGGTCGATGATGATGGCCTGGACGCCGAGATTGATCGCCTGCTCGATCTGGTCGCGCTGCGCGGCCGCATCCTGCCGGCCGGAAAAGATCTGCAAGTCGATGTCCAGCGCTTTCGCCTGTTTCGTCGCGCCGGCCTGATAGGCCTGAAAGAAATCGCCGGCCGAGATGAAGGTGACGAGCGCCACTTTCACGCCACCCTTGTCGAAGGGTGCCGGAGCACCTGCGATACCGGCAGCGTGAACGGCACTGAGCGGAATGGCGCTGGCGAGCAGGCCGGCCGTGATCAGCCCAAGGATAGAAGTCTTCATGAAGGTTTCCCCAGAGAATTACGCTGGCAAGGCACGTCTCCGGACCGCGGGATCGCCGCCGTCGCGCCTCAAGGAGCGAATTCACAAAGGGTACAGCGGCAACGGAACCGCTCGGAACGCAGATTTTTCTCTTTAGCGGCGTGTGATTGGCAAATGTTGCTGCTGCTTGCCCCCACCGCCCGTGGGTCGGGCTATCCCGGCGCCATTGATCACCGGACCGCCGCAGGGGCTGCGACAAGCGAAAAATGAGGCCCGCCGTTAACCGCGAATCACGGGGCGCCGAATCAAAAAAGAAGCCGTCCAAGGTTTCCCTTGAACGGCCGGTCGAGCCCCCTGCTCCCCTAAAACTCTGACTGAAGTGCTGCCGATCGTCGCGAAACGACCGCTTCTGGAGTGGTTTCGGTGTGCCACGGGGCGCGCTCGGGCGCAACGTAAACCAGTTGTTAACCTTAACGGCCCCGACCCGTGAACAAGTGTTAACGATGCTGGCACGCTTCCTGCTCCGCAACGCATGTAAGTCATCGGAGGGCGCCCTTCTGTTCACCGATGGGACATCAGACGACAGAATGCGCGGAGCAGCATACCATGAACCAAAACGGATCGATCACGCTGTTCCATTACTGGAATCGCCTGCGTGACGGACGCCCTGCTCCGAAGCGATCGGAAGTCGAGCCGGCCGATATCAAGTCACTTTTGGCCGATACGTTCATCCTGGAAAAGGATACACGCGGGCACCCCGTTTTCCGCCTTGCCGGCACCAGGCTCTGTGCCTGCTATGGCCGCGAACTCAAGGGGTTCTCCTTCCCGTCACTGTGGCGCGAGAAGGATCAGCGGCTCGTCTCGAAGCTGATACACGGCGTGTTCGACCAGAAATCCGTCGTGCTGATCACCTTCGAGGGTTTCAGCCGCAACGGTCGCTCCAACAAGTTCGAATTGCTTGCCTTGCCGCTTGATGGCGGCATCGAAAATCCGCGCTGCCTCGGCGTCGTCAGCGCCGCCGAAAAGCCGTTCTGGCTGGGGGCCGACCCGATCACCGACGCAATGATCGATTCGATCCGTGTCATCGATCCGGAGAAAGAACTGCTCAACAACCGTCCGGCGATCGACGTTCCCTCGCTTGTTCCAGCCGACCTCGAGGCGCCCGATACGATCTCGGCGCTTGGCCGGGCGCGCCGCATCCGCCATCTCGTCGTCTTCGACGGCGGGCGCGAGGAATAGTTGATGATCGCACGGTGTGGCGGGCTCGTTTTTCCCCTTTGTTAACCCGCTTTGTTGTACTTCTTTGATGAAGTCCTTCGCATCGACGCGCGGGAATGCCAAACGGGGTGTAGGCAGTCATGAGGTCAGCGGCGGTCGACTACGCGCCGTCCCAAGCTGAAAGGCGTAACTTTCAGCGCGTCCGGGTCAAGATATACGGGCGATTCATGCTGGAAGACCGCACCGAGCACCCTTGCCAGGTTGTCGACATGTCGCCCGGCAACGTTGCGTTTCGCACCGACCGCATCGGCATGCCCGGCGAAAAAATCATCGCCTATATCGACCATATCGGCCGCATCGAAGGCGTCGTCACCCGCACCTTGCAAGATGGCTTCGCCATGACGGTGATTGCGTCCGACCGCAAGAAGGACAAGCTTGCGGCGCAGTTGACATGGCTTGCCAACAAGCACGAACTCGACCTGCCGGAAGACCGCCGCCACGAGCGCGTTGCGCCGCGCAACCCGACCAGCGTGCTACAGCTCACCGACGGTCGCCAATACCAGTGCCGGATCATCGACCTGTCGCTGTCCGGTGCGGCGGTCGAGATCGACGTCAAGCCGGCGATCGGCGTCCAGGTCATGCTCGGCACCATGCGTGGCCAGATCGTTCGCCATTTCGAGGATGGCGTGGCCATCGAATTCGCCGTCATCCAGCGCCCCGAAACGCTCGATTCCGAATTCAACACACCGCGCGCCTGACCCGATCGGACAGGACGCCCAATCGGACCGGCCCTTCGTGGCCGGTTTTTTGTTTCTGGCAACAGCGATCGACACCCGTCCGTCAGCCGAGGCTGTGACCTGCAATGCTCAACGCAGGCCACGCATCCCGCCCGGAGAACTCGGCAATCCAAACAATTCAATACTCAAATGATTCAAATTTTATGTTTATTCTACTGGCGTTTTACTTAAAGTCTGCTTCGCGCTTTTGCGTCAAATAAATCCAGCCGTGGCAATGTCTCCTTCGAACGGGGAGACTAGAAAATGAAAAGAACGAGGGGCAAGCTGTTGCTGATGGCAATGGCGATGCAGCTTTCCGCTTGGGGATCAGCATATGCCGCGGGACCGGCCTATATGCACACCGGCGGACGTACCACGCAGCCTGTTGGCCATTATGAATTCTGCCAGCGCATTCCTGGCGAATGCAATGAGAGGACGCCCAAAGGCGAGCCGGTCGACCTGAGCCGCAAGCTCTGGGCGGAGATCGTCAACATCAACAATTCGGTCAACACGCGCATCAAGCCGCGCACCGACATGGAAAACTACGGTGTCGAGGAGTACTGGGCCTATCCCGACAATGGCTATGGCGATTGCGAGGATTACGCGCTGGAGAAGCGCCGCGAACTGATGGACGCGGGCGTGCCGGCGGGTGATCTCTTGATGACGGTTGCGCGCCAGCCGAATGGCGACGGCCATGCCGTGCTGACCGTGCGCACCAGCCTCGGCGAGTTCATTCTCGACAATCTGGAAACCAAGGTGCTGTCCTGGACGGACACCGACTACACCTATCTCAAACGTCAATCGACGGAGAATTCCGGCGTTTGGGTAACGATCAACGACGGCCGCTCGGACGCGGTCGCCAGCGTCCGCTAAGGACGCAACGAGAAACCCGGTCGAGTCCCCACCCTCCCCGTCCCCAACGACCGGGTCAAAGGAGCCGGCCCCGTCCCCGGGCCGGCTCCGCCATTTCTGGCGGCGCTAAAATTGATCCAATTTCGATGGCATGGCGTGTGCTCGCGTCGCCATATCTCCAGAAGATATCAGCCGCAGGAGGTCTTATGTCCACCGAAGCTCGATCGTCACGTCTTGCGGTTCTTATCGACGCTGACAACACCTCCGCCAAGATTGCCGACGGTCTGTTCGAAGAGATCGCGAAGATCGGCGAGGCCAGCGTGCGCCGGATATATGGCGACTTCTCCAGCCCTCGATCCAAGGGCTGGGCAGACATCTTGGCGAAGCACGCAATTATTCCACAGCAGCAGTTCGCCTATACCGCCGGGAAGAATGCTTCCGATATCACACTGGTGATCGACGCGATGGACCTGCTCCATAACGGCCGTCTCGACGGTTTCTGTCTGGTTTCTTCCGACAGTGATTTCACCCGACTTGCTGCACGCATACGCGAACAGGGTGTCGATGTGTTCGGGTTTGGAGAGCAGAAGACCCCTGAGAGCTTTCGGCAGGCTTGCCGTCGATTCATTTACACCGAAAACCTTCTGCGTGGCCCGGCGAACATCCCGGATACCGTGCCCGCTTCGAAGCCGCTTCGATCGTCTAGTGCCGCGCTGCCCATACTCAAGAAAGTCATCGGCCAGATGGACAGTGAAGATGGTTGGGTGCTGCTCGGCACATTCGGAAAGCAGCTCTCGAACCTCTTCTCCGATTTTGATCCTCGCACCTATGGTTTCAGCAAACTGAGTGACCTGGTGAGGAGCACAGCCGAATTCGAAATCGAGGCTCCCAAAGGGGGAGCCATGCGGATACGGATCAAGCCGACGCCCGGCAAAAAGGGGAAAAACAAATCCACTCAGCAGTAGGCGCTGGAGGTCCAGGGGCCGCAGCCACCAAGAGCATCCGAAACCCTCCCTTTTCACACGCAGCAGATCGAGGCACTATCCGCTGTTGCTTTCGTCTCTGGATCACGGCGATGTTGGAAATCCCGGAAGATCGATGCGAGCGCCATCGCCTGTTCAAGGCGATCGACGATGCCTTCAAGGCCGGCGACTTCGAGGCGCTAGGTGCAGTCCTGGGCGGCTCGCCCGGCTGGTTCGACGAGCGCATGCCGTTTGAACTCGGCCTCGGACATCCGCTGGAATATGCGATCTATTGGAGTTCCGTCAGCTTCATCTCGACCCTGCTGGGTGCGGGCTCGGACCCGAACTACGGGGATCACGGTGGGTTTCCGGCCATCATTGCCGCGTTGTCCACCGACAGGGCCGACAGGCTGGAAGTCGTGCGGGTGTTGATCGAGGCTGGCGCCGATCCAGACATGCGGGGCGTGAACGACTGGACGCCGCTTCATTATTCAGTGGTCATCCGCAGTCTCGATGCGATCCGCCTGCTTTTGGCGGCGGGCGCCGACCCGATGCTCGAAACCCGCATCGACGACTACAGGACAGCCGCCGAGGAAGCCGACATTGCCGGCTTTGAAGCCGGCGCGTCATTGTTGCGCGATGCGATGGCCGCGCGTGGCTCCAACGGACAGTGAGTTGGCCCGTAATTAAAACGGTCGGCAACAGCTATTGACCAAGCCGGCTCAGACCTTCTTCAGCCCCGCCTTGAAGCGCTTGCCATTGGCGACGTAGTGCGCGGCCGAGCCGCGCAGCCTGGCGACGGCCGCGTCGTCCAGCACCCTGATCGCCTTGGCCGGCGAGCCGACGATCAGCGAATTGTCCGGAAACACCTTGCCTTCGGTGACCAGCGCGCCGGCGCCGACCAGCGAATTCTTACCGATCCTGGCGCCGTTCAGCACGATGGCGCCCATGCCGATCAGGCTGTTGTCGCCGACCGTGCAGCCATGCAGCATAGCCCGGTGGCCGATCGTGCAGCCTTCGCCGATGGTCAGCGGGAAGCCGGGATCGGTATGCATGACCGTGTGTTCCTGCACATTGGTGTCGGCGCCGATGACGACAGGCTCGTTGTCGCCACGAATGACGACGCCGAACCAGAAACCGGCATTGCGGCCGACCTGCACGTTGCCGATCAGCGTCGCATCGGGTGCGATCCAGTTTGTGTCCGCGTCCGCGAAGCTGGGCTCCGTTCCGTCGATCGCATAAAGCGGCATTGTCGGTCTCCGAATCGTCTCAGATGCCGGACCCTAGGAGACGGATCGTCCATGAGGCAATGGCGAGGACGACGATGCCCAGCGCCAGGGACCAGGCAATCGCCGTGCAGCCGCATGAGAGCAGCGCCATCGTCGAAATACGTTTCTCGCGCCGGGCATCGAGGGCAGCGTTGACCAGCATGAACGGCCCGGCGCCAGCTGTAGCCATAAGCGAGCGCAGCACATGCGAGGTCGACACATAGGGTTCGGCAAAGGCGACCTTGCGGCCCGACACCAGCTCCATCGTCGAGCCCGTCAGCCCGCAGACCGTCAGCCCGACGACAAAAGCGAACAGGAAGAGTTCCATCTGAGCCATCTTAACCTTCCATTTACCATGAAATCGCACAGTCGTTTCAGGAAGGCTGCAAGAGCCGTGCCGCGCGATGTGTGCCGTCAAGGGACACCGGGAATGGCGGTTGGGATGAGGACCGAGATGAAGCAGGCAGCGATCGCCGACGGCGCCGAATTCACCGTGGTCGATTCCAGGCTGATGAGGCGGGTGTTCTATGCGTTCGCCGCCCTTGCCTTGCTGTCGGCGGCGATCAGCCTTGGCGGCAAATGGGTCGGCCATTCGATCGCCATGGCCGGATACACGGACGACACCACGGTGCGCCAGGTGGTGATCGGCAAGAATGTGATTTCCGTGCCGGCCAATTTCATTCGTTTCGACCAGGCCCGGCGCGACGGTGTTGCCTCGCGTCTCGACCTCTATCTGCGCTACCCCGAGATGGACGGCTACAGCGAGGCGGCCCGCGACGATTTCAATCATTCCGAAGCCAACCGGAAGATCATCTTCCTGTCCTTCGAGCAGCAGATGATGTCACGCGACATGAGCGGCCGGTTCGCGCCGATCTACAGTGCGCTGATCGTCCAGCCCGGCATTCCGGGACATGGCGGCACGACGGTCTACGGTTTCAGCGAGACATCAGGCTATCTGAACGAGGTTCTGGTGGTCGGCAAGCGCGGGGGCAAGGACCCATTCGTCGCCCGCTGCCTGAGCGGGCCGAGTGCCGGTCAATCGCTGGCGCCCTGCGAGCGGGACATCCATGTCGGCGACGATCTCAGCCTCACCTACCGTTTTCCCAAGGACTTCCTTGGCGACTGGCAGGCGCTTGACGCGGCGATGACTGCAGAGGCCGGGCGAATCCTGAAGCCCGGACATTGACCGACAGATGCCGAGGCCGGCCGCGCTCGGCGCGGCCGCCATCGGCTTGCGGCTCAGGCCAGATCGATGTCGAGGATCGCCATCGAGAAATTGTAGTCGCCGTCATCCTCGTCCTTGAAGACGATGCCGAGGAACTCGTCGCCGACATAGACCTCGGCCGAATCTTCCTTACGCGGCCGTGCCTTGACCTCAAGCTTGGGGTTCTGGAAGACGCGCTTGAAATAGGCGTCCAGCTTTCTGATTTCGTCCGGCTTCAACAGTCTTCTCCGATCATCGGGCTTGCTGGTTTGAAGGGCGCTTCTGGCACGTCGACAATGGCGATGTAAAGGCAAGCCGGCCGTATTGCACCGGAAGCGACAGCGCCACCGGTCAAAATCGCAACAACGCCGGACAGTGCGCCGGCGTGGAAAAATCAGATATCGAAGCTGACCACCTGGTCCATCGACTGCGACGGCAGGAGCTGATCCATCTGGCGGGAAGGCTGGTCGCAACCGGTCTCGCCGACCACGCGGGCCGGCACGCCGGCAACCGTCTTGTTGTGGGGCACGGGCGACAGCACCACCGAGCCCGCCGCGATCTTGGAGCAATGACCGACTTCGATGTTGCCGAGAATCTTGGCGCCGGCGCCGATCAGCACGCCACGGCGGATTTTGGGGTGGCGGTCGCCACCAGCCTTGCCGGTGCCGCCCAGCGTCACGCCGTGCAGGATCGATACATCGTCCTCGATGACCGCGGTCTCGCCGACGACGAGGCCGGTGGCGTGATCGATGAAGATGCCCTTGCCGATGCGGGCGGCCGGATTGATGTCGGTCTGGAAGACCGAGGACGAGCGGCTCTGCAAATAGAGCGCGAAGTCCTTGCGGCCCTGGTTCCACAGCCAATGCGCCAGCCGGTGGGTCTGGATGGCGTGAAAGCCCTTGAAATAGAGCACCGGCATGATGAAGCGGTCGCAGGCCGGGTCGCGGTCGTAATAAGCCTGGATGTCGACGCGCACCGTCGTCGGCCAGTCCTTGTCGTCAGCCAGCATCGATTTGAAGGTCTGGCGGATGAGATCGGAGCCGATATCCTGATGGGCAAGCCGCTCGGCGATCCGGTGGATGACGGCCTCTTCCAGGCTCTCCTGGTTCAGGATCGTCGAATAGAGGAACGCTGCAAGGAGCGGATCCCGATTGACCGCGTCCATCGCCTCGTCGCGGATCGAACGCCAGATCGGATCGACCGGCTGCAACGCGCTGTGGCGGGAAATGCTGATGCTGTTCATCGACGTCTCGTCCTGCGTCCTGCTGGCTTGCCTGTCATCCGGCCGCTTATATAAGCCAAATCATGGCACGATTGAACTCAATTTTCCTTAGTGCTTCGTCAAATGGTTTTGGTTCACGCAAATTCAAGCCGCGATGGAAAACGAACCCTTGATCGCCAAGCCGTCGGAAAGCCGCCTCCGCGCCTGGCTGCCGGGAAGGCGCAGGAGCGATCCGGTAGCGGGCTCAAGGCTGGCGCAACGCCGATGACACCGCTGTGTGACAGACGCCGTTCAAGTCGGCAGCGGCGTGCCGGCCTGTTCCGCCACCATGTATTCGGCATACCAGTCGGGCCAGTTCACATCGTGCTGTCCGCCGGTCCGTTTCTCGTGTTCGCCATGTGCGGCCGCCGCTCGCCGCAGTGCGGCGGCAAGCTCGCCCGACGACGTGAATATCGTGTCGCTGGCGGCCACGCGTCCAGGCAATCGCTGGGTGATTTCCTGCAGTATGAAGCTGTTGCCGTCCGGATCGCTGAACGTGACATAGGAGGAATAACTACGCCCTTCCGGATGCCGGCCGCTGATCGGCGGCTGCCCGGGGCCCGCGCGGTGGAACACCTCGCTCGCCTCGACGCCGCGCGCCACGAGTTCGGCATGCGCCGCCTCGATATCGGACACCACGAGATAAAGCCCCTTTGCCGAGCCTGGCGCGGCCGATGTCAGGCCCTTGCCGAAATGGATCGAGCACGGCGAACCCGGTGGCGTGAACTGCACGACCCGAAACGCATCGCCGACGACGAAGTCGGCGTCAAGCCGCCAGCCCAGGCCGCTATAAAAACGCTTGGACCAGTCGGCGTCCGCAACGGCAATGATGACTGCCTCCAGCTTCATGTCGATCGTCCCCGGCCTCGGAGTCTCGCTGCTTGGGGTATTGGTCATGTCAGCCTCCCTGGGTTGGATTTTTCTCGACTGGCAACATTCCTCAGAGCGTCGGCCCATGCAAGGTTTGAAGTGATTGGCTTTTTGACTCGAAGGGGCTGAGATCGATTAACTGGACGGATGATGGAAATGAAAGACCAGCCCTTGATCGACGAACCGCTGAAACAGGAACTCTCAGGCTTCTATCGGGCCGAAGACCGCCATTATCACAACCTCGTCCATATCGAAGCGATGCTGGCGCTGTCCGGCGAATATCGCGGGCTGCTCGGCGATCCCGAAGCCGTCGAAGCGGCGATCTGGTTCCACGATGCCATCTATGACAGCAAGGCCAAGGACAATGAGGCCAGAAGTGCCGCCCTTGCGGAGAAAAAGCTCGCGGGCCGTACCGATGCCGGGCAGCTGAGCCGCATCAGCGCGATGATCCTCGCCACCGCCACGCACCAGCTGCCCCGGTTGGACGACGCGGCGGCCACACGCGACGCCAGCCTCTTCCTTGACATGGACCTGTCGATCCTGGGTGCCGCACCAGATGCGTTCGACGCCTATGAGCGCGCGGTCCGTCGCGAATATGACTGGGTGGAGGAGCCGATGTGGCGTGCCGGAAGGGGTGCAGTGCTGAAGGATTTCCTGGCCCGCCCGCACATCTTCCACACCGAGGAATTCCGCCAGCGCTTTGAGCCGCAGGCCAGGCTGAACATGGCGCGCTCACTGGAGACCCTGCAAAAGCCCTCGTGACTTTCCACCTGAGATCGCCTGGCGCACTTGCATGTGGCCCCAAAAGGCCGACGACTACGAGACGCGGATCGCCGAAATCGTCAAACGTCAATTCTTCCGAGGTGCCGACACTATGAGCAGTAATTTCTTCCAGCCGGTCGACGCTTCGGCTGTTCCCCGCTTTGCGGGGCTCTCGACCTTCATGCGGCTGCCGGCGGTGGCGAGCGCCGAGGGGCTCGACATCGCGCTGGTCGGCATACCGTGGGACGGCGGCACGACCAACCGTGCCGGGGCACGGCACGGCCCGCGCGAGATCCGCAACCAGTCGAGCCTGATGCGGCGGGTGCATCACGTCTCGGGAACCGAGCCGTTCAGCATCGCCAACGTCGCCGATGTCGGCGATCTCTCGGTCAATCCGATCAACCTCATGGACGGGTTGAAGCGCATCGAGGACGGCATCGCGGCGATCGTGGCGGCAGGCGCCATTCCGCTGTCCGCCGGCGGCGATCATCTGACGACGCTGCCGGTGCTGCGCGCTGTCGCCAGGGATCGTCCGGTCGGCATGATCCATTTCGATGCGCATTCCGACACCAATGACCGCTATTTCGGCGACAATCCCTACACGCACGGCACGCCCTTCCGCCGCGCCATCGAAGAGGGCCTGCTCGACCCCAGGCGTGTCGTGCAGATCGGCATTCGCGGCTCGATCTACGAGCCCGGCGAGCATGACTGGGCAGTCGCCCAGGGCATTCGCATCATCTACATGGAAGAGTTCGTCAGGCGGGGTGCTGCCAGCGTCATGGAAGAAGCGCGCGCCATCGCCGGAACCGGACCGACCTATGTGACCTTCGACATCGACTGCATCGATCCGTCGATGGCGCCGGGAACAGGCACGCCTGAGCTCGGCGGCTTCACCACCCGCGAGGCGCAGGAAATGGTCCGACTGCTCGACGGATTGAACATTGTCGGCGCCGACGTCGTGGAAGTGGCGCCGCCGTTCGATCTTGCCGGCATGACGGCGCTGGCGGGTGCGACGATGATGTTCGAACTGCTGTGCGTGCTGGCGAAGTCGGTTCAAGCCGCGAGAGCGCGGAACGTCAGGTAAAGGCGCCTATGGTCGACGCCATTGCCGCGAGGATGGCCAGCCCCGCCGCCACCGACAGCCCGTTGAGGATAATGCCCAGCAGGCCGAGCGAGCGACTGTCGTTCGAACGCACCAGCGCCATGATGCCGAAGACGAGCCCGGTGACGTGTGCCAGCGGCCCCGCCAATAAAAACACGGCCATGAAGAACCCGGTGGCGACGTTCTGGACCGACTGGGATGTATCGCTCGGCATCGCCACCATTATGGCGATGGCAAGCGCTCCCGCCGTGAAGGCCGCCAATGCCAGTATGACCGAACGTTTGCCGAATTTGCCTTGCGCCACCGCGCCCGGCATCACGCCGGTGCTTCTTCCCCATTGTGCCACTGTCGCCCCCGGCTCACCGCTCAAAGCGGATATTCAGCATAAAACTCCAGCACGCGCTGCTTGAAGGTCTTGTCCCCGACCGCCAGCATATGATCCCTGCCCTCGATGTGGAAAGCCCTGGCGTTCGGCATCAAGGCCGCGAGCTCGTCCGGTGAGCCGCCAATGTCGTCCGTGGTGCCGACCGCGACCAGCGTCGGCTGGGCGATGCGGGCAATATCGTCCTCACCAAGCAACTCCCGTGACTTGGCGATGCAGGCGGCGAGCGCCCGGCGATCGCTGCGGGTCTGGTCGGCGAAGGCGCGGAAAGAGCGGCCGCGCGGATGGGTGGTGGCAGCCGGATCGTCGGCAAGCAGGGCCGCGGCAATCGGATCCCAATCGCCGACACCGTCGATCATGCCGATGCCGAGGCCGCCAAAGACCAGCGTCGCCACCTTGTCCGGATCGGACAGGGCCAGGAACGCCGCGATGCGCGCGCCCATCGAATAGCCCATGACATGGGCCCGTTCGATGTCGAGATGGTCGAGCAGGGCGGCGGCATCGGAAGCCATTTTCGCCGGTGTATAATCGGCCTCGTCATAGCTCTTGGATGAGGAACCATGGCCGCGATTGTCGAAGGCGATGGCGCGATAACCGGCATCGTTGAGCGTCTTGAACCAGCCGGGCGACACCCAGTTGACATAATGGTTCGAGGCGAAGCCGTGGATCATGAGCACAGGATCGCCCGCGCCCGACGCCGGCTGGCGGTCGAGGAAGGCAAGATCGAACCCGTCATGGGGAAAAAACTGCATCGGAAGGCGATCCCCGGCGCTCAGTTGGAACCGACGTTCGGAGAATCGCCCTTGTCAGCCGGCGGCATGCCGGGGCCAGATACGGTGCCGACCGCCGGATGGCGCAAAAGGTCGTCATACTCGATGCCGTTCCTGGCGGCGGTGCCAGCCTTGAGTTCGAGCACGAAGCGCACCGGCACGCCTGGCGAAATGATAGCCTGCGATTGCGGATCGCCGTGTTTGATGGCTCGGATCTTGCCATCCTGGCCGACAAAGATCAGGTCAAGCGGCATTGGCGTGTTCTGCATCCAGAAACTGACCTGCTGCGGTATCTCGAAAACGAAAAGCATGCCGTGATCGTCCGCCATGTCCTGGCGGTACATCAAGCCGGCCTCGCGCTCTGCATCGGTGTCGGCGATTTCGATCGAAAACGAGCGGTTCCCATCCTTCGTCACCACGATCAGCGGCGTCGGGTCGACCGGAAGGATCATCGCCCGGCTGTCAGCCGAGGTTGGCCGTTCCGAATAGAAGAAAGCGCCTGCGGCCACCATCACGGCAGCAATGGCGCAAAGCACGCCCGCCGTCAGCCAGTTCCTGTGAGCCATCCAAGATCCTCGGCCGATTCGTCCTAGTGCGAAACCGGCAAGGTGCCCATATCGGGGTGAATTTCGGCGGCCATAAGGCCTTTGTCACCGCGCCCGAAACGGACAAGCACGACCTGCCCTGGCCGAAGCTCGGTGATGCCGTAGCGACGCAAGGTCTCCATGTGGACGAAAATGTCCTCGGTGCCCTCGCCGCGGGTCAGGAAGCCGAAGCCTTTGGTGCGATTGAACCACTTGACCAAAGCCCGTTCGAGCCCGCTCTCCGGCGTCACCGCGACGTGGGTGCGCTGTTCCTGCATTTCCGCGGGATGGACGGCGGTGGTGACATCCATGGAAAGCACGCGGAAGGCCTGCAGCCCACGATCGCCCTGCTTGACAAGGCAGACCACGCGCGCACCTTCAAGGGCTGTCTGGAAGCCGTCCCGCCGAAGACATGTCACATGGAGGAGGATATCGCCCGAAACACCGTCATCGGGAAGGATGAACCCGTAGCCCTTGGCCACATCGAACCACTTGATGGCGCCGGCAATTTCGGTCAGGTCGGCGGCATCGCCGCCTTCGTCGCGCGTCAAGGCGTCGCCAAGGGTTCCGGCCCGCCCCGTCAAAGAGGCCTTTTCCCCCATAAGAATGCCCCCTTTTTTCAAGAACACCGCAACTGATTCTTGACACCAGATTAACACCGCGGCTTCCGGTGTGTGCAAGACCTTCCCTGCCTTTTTTCACGGTTCATTGCGGGAATACCGGATTTGTTCTTTGCCGGCATCGCCGGGAGCCGGAGATTGCCCTTTGACCGGGCCGACCCTATGTTGCGCCGCAACCCAACAAATCGAGGAAAACACATGCGCTATCTGCACACCATGGTCCGCGTCGCCGATGTCGATGCCTCGCTCGATTTCTACTGCAACAAGCTCGGGCTGAAGGAGGTCCGCCGCTATGAAAACGAGCAGGGCCGCTTCACGCTGATCTTCCTCGCTGCCTCCGAAGACGAGCAGAGCGGCATCAACGACAAGGCGCCGCTGGTCGAACTCACCTACAACTGGGACCCGGAAGACTACAAGGGCGGGCGCAATTTCGGCCACCTCGCCTATGAGGTCGACGACATCTACGCCACCTGCCAGCACCTGATGGACAACGGCGTCACCATCAACCGGCCGCCGCGCGACGGCAACATGGCCTTCATCCGGTCGCCGGACGGCATCTCCATCGAGCTGCTGCAGAAGGGCCCGGCGAAAGCCAAGGCCGAACCCTGGGCTTCGATGGCGAACACCGGAAGCTGGTAGGCGTCGACCTGACACCGGGCGGGATTTGCTCGGCCGCCTTTGCCGTTTCTCACGAAGGCACCTATCTACCCGAACGTGGCGCCAGCCTGGCAAGTCTGGCGCCATGTCGAACAATGGGCGCCTGCCCTTCTGGAGAATTCACTCATGCCGACCAGCCGTGCCGACGTCGCCACCGAACATGCCAGCCGCTATCTGCAGCAGCTGTGCAAGCACTGGGCGCACAAATTTCCTGTCGAATTCGATCCAACCCATGGCACCATCGACCTGACGTCGCTGGGACGCACCGTAATGGATGCCGATGCAAGCACGCTGCACATCACGGTGTCGACCGACGAAGCCGGGTCGATCGAGCGCCTGGAAAGCGTCGTCGCCGATCACATCAAGCGCTTTGCTTTCCGCGAGGAACTGACCTTCGACTGGAAGCCGGCGACGGCGGCCTAATCTAGTTTTTGCCGGCCTGGCCGGCCATCTCCAGCAGCGCCAGCACCGAGCGCCAGTTGCGCGCGGTGCCAGGCACCTTCAGAACGCGCGGAATGAGGTTGGCGAACACTGATTTGCCGAGTCCATCCGGCGCGCTGAGATAGAGCACGTCGCCCTTGACTTCGAAGCGCTCGGGGCCGGTGCACTTTTCGGCCAGCCGCGCCACTTCATCGGCGGTCGGCTCGCGCTCCAGCGCGTAGGCATGGAGCTTGGTGTGGTCGGCGGCGGCTTCCGGATAGGGATTTTCGCTCACCAGCCGTTCGAACCAGGAGAGATCGCGCACCATGATGCGCGAATGAAAACCCCATTTCTTCTCGAAGGCCGCTTCGATCTGTTTGGTCAGAGCGACCGCGTCGCCCTTGCCGGCCCGGAACACGACATTGCCGCTCTGCACATAGGTGGCGACATCGGAAAAGCCGAGATCCTCGAAGAACGAGCGCAACTCCGCCATCTTGACGATGCGGTTGCCGCCGACATTGATGCCGGAAAACAGGGCGATGAAGACCTTTGCGCTCATATGATGAACCCCGCCAAAGTCTCGTTGTCGGTGATGTCCTGATACTGGACGCCTTCGGCCTCGAAATTGGCCTTCAGCAGGTCGAAGTTGCGACGGTCCTTGGTTTCGATGCCGATCAGCACCGAGCCGAAATTGCGCGCCGACTTCTTCAGATATTCGAAGCGCGCAATGTCGTCGTCCGGACCCAGCATTTCGAGGAAGTCGCGCAGCGCGCCCGGCCGCTGCGGGAAGCGGATGATGAAGTATTTCTTCAGGCCCTCATAGCGCAGCGCCCGTTCCTTGACATCCGGCAGCCGCTCGAAATCGAAATTTCCGCCTGAAACCACGGCGACAATGGTCTTGCCGCGAATCTCCTTCCTGGAAAAATCCTTCAACGCGTCGATCGCCAACGCGCCGGCCGGCTCGAGCACGACGCCTTCGACGTTGAGCATCTCGATCATGGTCGCACAGAGCCGGTTTTCCGGGATCAGCCGCACTGTGTCGGCGGCAAACTCCTTGAGGTATCGCAAGGGTTCGCGGCCGATTTCGGCCACCGCCGCGCCATCGACGAAGTTGTCGACCTTGGCGAGCTTGAGCCGTTTTCCAGCCGCGAGGCTGTCATGCAGGCTCGGTGCGCCGGCCGGCTCGCAAAAGACGAAACGCGCCTCCCGGCCCTGATCGGCGAAATAATGCGTGACGCCGGCGGCGAGCCCGCCACCGCCGACCGGCAGCATGATGATGTCGGGCATGCGTGCACCCGGCATCTGGTCGGCGATCTCATAGGCGACCGTCGCCTGGCCTTCGATGATGTCCTTGTGATCGAAGGGCGGCACCATGTGGGCACCCGAGCTTTCGGTGAATTCGAAGGCGGCGCGATAGCAGTCGTCGAAAAAGTCGCCGACCAGCCTGATCTCGACGAAATCGCCGCCGAACAGCCTGGTCTTGTCGATCTTCTGCTGCGGCGTCGTCACCGGCATGAACACCACGCCCTTCTTGCCGAAATGGCGGCAGACGAAGGCGAAACCCTGTGCATGGTTGCCGGCCGACGCGCAGACGAACAGTTCGGCCTGATTGCCGGCAGCAAGCGCCTTTCGGAAGAAGTTGAAGGCGCCGCGGATCTTGTAGGAGCGCACCGGGCTCAAATCCTCGCGCTTCAGCAGCACCCGCGCGCCGGTCTTTTTCGACAGATAGTCGTTTTCCTGCAGCGGCGTTTCCGGAAAAATCTGGCGGATCGCCGCGGCGGCGACGGCAACGCGGGAGGAAAAATTGGTCATCGGAAAGTCACCTTGTGCCGCGCCCCTGTCATCAAACCTGGCCGCACAGCGTCTGTCTGTTTCATCCTGACCTCGCGCAGCCGATCCTGCCTATTGCATATCCGGCCCCGCAACGCCATTGTCCGGCCATCTATGCCCTTCCCGCAAAGGGCATTCGCAGAATCCTTGCAAGCACTTGGGAGCGTTTGTTCATGCCTGTCGCATCGGTCGGCTTGAAATCCATGTCGCTGCCGGAATTCGGCGAGCCGACGGTGATGCCGCTGGTTGCCCGAAATACCTATGAAGCGCGCATCGAAGCGCTGATCGCGCTCGGCGCCAAGGCCGGCTTCGATGCCTTCGCCATCTATGGCGACCGCGAGCATGCCGCCAACGTTGCCTATCTCTCAGGCTACGATCCGCGTTTCGAGGAGACCTTGCTGGTCGTCGTTCCCGGCAAGCAGCCAAGACTTCTCGTCGGCAATGAGGGCTGGGGTTATGCCGAAATCTGCGATGGGCCTTACGAGCGCGTGCTCTACCAGACCTTCTCGCTGCCGGCGCAGCCACGCGACCGCTCGGACGCGCTGCCCGACATCCTTGCCGGCTGCGGCCTGAAGCCCGGCCAGAGGATCGGCGCCATCGGCTGGAAGCCTTTTGGCGCCGGCGATGCCGGGTTCGATGAGACGACGCTCGACCTGCCGTCCTTCATTGCCGATACGCTGCGCACGCTTGTCGGCGACAGGGGCGCGGTTGTGAATGCCGCCAATCTTTTGATGAACCCCACCGACGGCCTGCGCGCCATCAACGAGGCCGACCAGCTGGCTGCCTTCGAGTTTGCCGCGACCTTCACCTCGCAAGGGCTGCGCAATGTGCTGCGAGGTATCGAACCCGGCATGACCGAGCTGCAGGCGGCGCGGCTGATGGGGATGAATGGCCTGCCGCATTGTTGTCACCCGATGCTGTCGGCGGGAAGACGCGCCGCCTATGGCCTGCCCAGCCCTCGCCTCGATGTCATCAACCGTGGCGACCCGATCACCATGGCCTATGGCATCCAGGGTGCGCTCAACGCTCGTGCCGGCTTCCTGGCCGAGGACGCCTCGGAGTTGCCTCCTGCCATCCGCGACTATGTCGAAAAGCTGGTCGCGCCCTATTTCGCCGCGGTCGTCGACTGGTATGAGGCGATCGGCATCGGCACGACGGGCGGCGCTTTGTGGAAGGCGGTGCATGACCGCATCGGTGACCCGTTCTTTGGCGTCTCCCTCAATCCCGGCCATCTCGTCCATATCGACGAATGGATGCATTCGCCGGTGTTTTCCGGCTCCGACATCGAATTGCGATCCGGCATGGCGTTGCAGGTCGACATCATCCCGGCGACCGGCAGCGACTATTTCACCACCAATATCGAGGATGGCATCGCGCTCGCCGACGAGGCACTGCGCGAGGAGATCGCGGTGCGTTATCCCGAGGCCTGGAGCCGCATCGAGGCGCGGCGTGCTTTTATGGCCAATGTGCTCGGCATCCGCCTCAAGCACGAGGTGCTGCCCTTCTCCAACATTCCGGCATTTCTTCCGCCATTTTGGCTTTCGCGCAACAGTGCGATGGCCGTAACCAGGCGCTGACCACATTTCGACTGGACATGACTTAGTTCTGCCGCACTCTCCCTGTCCGGGAGGTGTCGCGGGGGTGGATGGGCCTTTTGGCCGGAGTGGAATTTCAGACGTGCCTTTGAAGAAGATATTTTCGGTTGTCCTTGCCTTGCTCGTTGCCGGCTGCGCCGGCCCGCAAACACAGGAACTGCTCGGCAGCGCCGTCATGTCCACGCCGGTGACGGAAATCGCCGGCAACCACTCGATCTTCATCGCCACGACGCGCAAAAAATCCGACGATCCCAACAAGGTTTTCGATGGCGAGCGCTCGGCCACGCTGAACTACGCGCGCGTCAACGTCACCGTGCCTGGCATCCATCAGACTGGCCAGATCGAACGGCGTTCGCGCGGCAAGTCGGATGATCCGGCCAAATATTTCATGGCTTCCGAGGTTGTCGGCTACGACACGCAGCCAAAATTCTCCAGCGCGCTCAACGCCGATATCGCGGCGCGCGGCGGCCGTGTCATGGTCTTCGTGCATGGCTACAACACCGGCTTCGACGACGCCGTCTACCGCTTGACCCAGATCGTCCACGATTCCGGCTATCCGGGCACGCCTGTGCTGTTTTCCTGGGCTTCGGGCGCCAGGACCACCGACTATGTCTACGACAAGGAGAGTGCCAGCGCCGCCCGTGACCAGCTTGAAGTGACCTTGCGCATGCTGCAGCAGTCCGGCGCGCGGCGCATCGACATTGTAGCGCATTCGATGGGAACCTGGGTGACCATGGAAACGCTGCGCCAGATGGCCATCAGCGGCGACCGTGATCTCGGCGGCAAGCTGGGCGACGTGGTGCTGGCCTCGCCCGACATCGACGTCGACGTGTTCAAGAGCCAGATGCGTCGCTACGGCAAGCCCGACAAGCCGTTCATCCTGCTGTTGTCTGACGACGACCGCGCGCTGAGGCTGTCGGGCCTGATCGCCGGCTCGCGGCCACGCGTCGGCGACTACAAGGATGCGGCAGACCTTGCCTCCTACGGCGTGACCGTGGTCGATCTTTCCAAGGTCAAGGGCAGCGACAGCTTCAACCATACGAAATTCGCCGACAATCCGACCTTGGTGAAGATGATCGGCCAGCGGCTGCGCGAGGACGACGGCTTCGCCAGCGACCGGGACGTGACCGACCGCATCACCCAGTTCGGGCAGTAGATGCGCCGCCCCGGATTCGCCGTGCCTGTTCACCATTGCTGAGGCACCAGCCCACTTTGAACTGGACCGCGCCGGTCTCTGGCTCTATCGGAATGACTGGTGACGTCACCCCTTTGACGTCCCCCTTTGCGGGAGCCGTCGCGTGACCGTGCGTTTGAACAGTGTCGTCGCCATAACTTTCGCGCTGCTGGTCGCCGGCTGCGCTGGAAATACGCACGATCTGCTCAACAAGACGACGGTCGCGGTGCCGGCGTCCGCCATCGCGGCCACGCATGAGATATTCGTCGCCACCACCCGCCAGAAGGCAACGAAGGACCCGCGGCAGGTGTTCGACGGCGACCGTTCGCTGACCACCAGCTTCGCCCGTGTCGATGTCACGGTTCCTACGAGCCATCAGGTCGGCGCCATCGAGCGTGTCAAGGGTTCCGCCAACAGCAATCCGGCCAAAGATTTCACCGCCAAGGACGTCACCTACTACGAAGGCGCGCCGCAATTCGCCAAGGCGGTCGGCGCCGACATTGCCTTGCGCGGCGACCGCGCGCTGGTTTTCGTGCATGGTTTCAACAACGGCTTCGACGACGGTGTCTACCGGCTGACGCAGATCGCCCACGACACGAAATATCCGGGCACGCCGGTGCTGTTTTCCTGGGCGTCGAGCGCCAAGACGACGGGCTATATCTACGACAAGGACAGCGCCAACGCCGCCCGTGACGATCTCGAAGCGACGCTCAGGATGCTCGCCAAGACGCGGGTCAAGAGCATCGATATCATCGCTCATTCGATGGGAACCTGGTTGACGATGGAGGCGCTGCGCCAGCTTGCCATTACCGGCGACCGCGATCTCGGCGGCAAACTCGGCTATGTCATCCTGGCTTCACCGGACATCGATGTCGACGTGTTCAAGAAGCAGATGATCCGCTACGGCAAGCCAGACAAGCCGTTTGCCGTGCTGCTTTCAGGTGACGACCGGGCGCTCAAACTGTCTTCCCTGATCTCCGGCGACAAGCCGCGTGTCGGCGACTATGGCAATGCCGCCGATCTCGCCAGCTACGGCGTATCCGTGGTCGACCTGACCAAGGCCAAGGGCGGCGACGGGGGCCTCAACCATGCGAAATTCGCCGACAATCCGATCCTGGTGCAGTTGCTCGGCAACCGCCTGCGCACACCAGCTGGCCTGGCTTCGGACGAACCCGATCCGACACAGCTCAACAATCTCGGCCAGGGCCTCGGCAAGGCCGTCGGTTCGGTCGCCGAGGTCGTGATCACCACGCCGTTCAAGGTGCTGACCATCGTCACCGGCGGGTGAGCCCCGGAAGCGCAGAAAGCCGGCGTTCGCAGGCCGGCCTCGTCCGAATATCGACAACCCTAGACGAACAGATCCACCTTCTGGAACGTCGTCACGTCGATCAGCCCGACGTCGGAAATCCTCAGTTCCGGGATGACCACCAGCGCCAGAAGCGAGTGCTGCATGTAGGCGTTGTTCAGGGAACAGCCCATCTTGCGCATCGCCTCGGTCAGTTTTTCAGCCTTGGCGGCGACGATCTCGGCGCGCTCGTCCGACATCAGGCCGGCGATCGGCATTTCGACCAGCGCCAGTTCCTTGCCCTTGGAAAACAGCACGACGCCACCGCCGACTTCGCCCAGCCGGTTGACCGCCAGCGCCATGTCCTGCTTGTTGGTGCCGACGCAGATGATGTGGTGGGCGTCATGCGCCACGCTCGACGCCATGGCGCAATCGCCCATATAGCCAAAGCCGGAGACGAAGGCGTTGGTGACGCCGCCGGTGCCCCTATGCCGCTCGACCAGCGCGATCTGGCAGACATCGTTGCGGCGATCCATGGCGACCAGCCCGTCCTCCACGGCAAGATCCGCTTCCAGCGCCCGTGTCGGCGCCTGGTTCTCGATGACGCCGATGACGCGCACCCGCACCTCGTTGGCGCCCTTGGGGGCGGCGATGTCGAAATCTGCCGCCTTGAGCTTCTTGCCGAGCTTGACGGTGTTTTTCGCCGTCTTCGGGTAGTCATAGGCCGGAATGTCGATCTCCAGCTTGCCGCCCTTGGCCAGCCTGGCGCCACGCGCATAGACCTCATCGATGGTCATTGCGGCGAGATCGGAGACAATCAGCAGGTCGGCCAACCGCCCTGGCGCGATCGAACCGATCTCGCGTTCCAGCCTGAAGTGCTGGGCTGTGTTGATCGTTGCCATCTGGATCGCCGTCACCGGCTTCAGCCCCTGTTGGATGGCGTGGCGCACCACACGGTCCATATGCCCCTCGTGCACAAGCGTGCCGGAATGGCTGTCGTCGGTGCACAGGATGAAGTTGCGCGGATCGATGCCGCCCTCGGTCACCGCCTTGATCTGCGAGGCAACGTCGTACCAGGCCGAGCCCAGCCGCAGCATCGCCTTCATGCCCTGGCGCACGCGGGCGATGGCATCCTCGGCGCGCGTGCCTTCGTGATCGTCCTCGGGTCCGCCGGCGACATAGCCATGGAACGGCAGGCCAAGATCACGCGAGGCATAGTGACCGCCGACCGTCTTGCCTGCATGGACCGTCGCGGCGATCTCGCCCGACATGACAGGATCGTTGGCGGCGACGCCAGGGAAATTCATCACCTCGCCGAGCCCGATGATGTTTTCCCATGTCATCGCTTCAGCGACATCGGCAACCGTGAGTTCGGCGCCGGCGTGCTCCAGCCCAGGCGCCGAAGGCACGCAGGACGGCATCTGCACATGCACGTTGATCGGCATCGCCACCGCCTCGTCATGCATCAGCCGCACGCCCGGCAGGCCGAGCACATTGGCGATCTCATGCGGATCGATGAACATCGAGGTGGTGCCGTGCGGGATGACGGCGCGGCAGAATTCGGTCACCGTCACCATGCCGCTCTCGACATGCATGTGCGCGTCGCAGAGGCCGGGCACCAGGTAGCGCCCGCCGGCATCGACCACCTTGGTGCCCTGGCCGATGGCGTGGCTGGCATTCGGCCCGCAATAGGCGAAGCGGCCGCCAGCAATGGCGATGTCGGTGCCGGCGATGATCTCGCCTGAGTGAACGTTCACCCAGCGGCCGTTGCGGATGACGAGATCGGCGGGCGTGCGGCCCATGGCGACGTCGACCAGATGCGTCGCCATCTCGGTCCAGGGTTTTGGCTTCGTCGCATGCGCCGCCAGCTTCTTTGCCATGAAGGGACTCCTGTTTGCGCGACTGTGCCAAGCCTGCCTGGTTTTGACCAGCGCCAAACAACGGATAGGCCTACCCAACCCTCACAAAGGCTGTTCGGCCTTTACCTCGACCGTGACTTTCGCACCTCCGGCTGAAATCCGTTCCGCGAGGCGCTTGAGTTCGCCCGCGGCGAAGGTGCCGTTGAGCATCACCTCGCCGCCGAGGATGGGTTCGACCAGGCGCGGCGAGGCCACCACGGCACCGTTGACGCTGAGATCGACCACCTTGCCGACATTCGCCTTGGTGAAGTCGGCGAACGCCTTTGCGCTGTCCGGCGTCATCTTGAGGCTGAGCGCCATCTGTCCCGAGGCTGCATCGGCTACGACCGCGGCCTTGGCGATGGCGAGCATCAATGGCTGGGCCCTGGCGAGGCCGCAGGCGAGCAGCACGATGGCTACTCCAGCAATGAGACGAGCCAGGCTGTTCATCAGGATTTTCCCTGCGAGAAGACCATCTTGCACGGTTACATTCGTCCGACAATGCCAGCTGTTAGCGGCTTCCAGAACGCGGTTCCGGCTAGGACACACGGCCGCAGCCAGAAATCCGATTCCGTTTTGTCGCAAATCGGTCTACCCTGATTGCCAAGGATTTTTCCGACTCTTCCTCCGGGGAGTTCGAATGTATCGCCTTGTGGTCGCAAGTGCCGGTCTTCTTGCCGTCCTGTCCATGCCGGCTTTCGCAGCCGACCAGACGGTCGATGTGCCGATGACCGCGCCCGGCTTCGACTGGACCGGATATTATGCCGGCCTGCAAGCAGGCTATGGCTGGGGCCAATCCGATATCTCGGGAAACGACGGCGGACCGTTTTCTGTCTCGCCCCACATTGACGGCGGTTTCGTTGGCGGGCACGTCGCCGGGCTGTGGCAGTTCGACCAGGCAGTGATCGGCGCCGAGGCCGATCTCAACTATTCCTCGATCGACGGCACGGCGGAACTCGGCGGACCCGGAAATGTCGTCGGCACCGACATCAAATGGTTCGGATCGGTCAACGCCAAGGCCGGATATACGATGGATCGTGTGCTGGTCTACGGCATAGGCGGCGTCGCCTTTGCCGGGATCGAGACGTCGCAAGCCTCGGGCTCCGCGTTCTCCGAGACACGCACGAATGTCGGCTGGACCGTCGGCGCCGGCGTCGACTATGCACTGACCGACAAGTTCGTCGTCGGCGCCCAATATCGCTACTACGATTTCGGCTCCGAACACTATGACGGGTCCAGCGATTTCGTCGGCCGCGACCAGGATACGAAGCTGAACACCGTCGGCGTCAATCTCAGCTACAAGTTCTGAGCGCTGCCAATAGCGATCGGCGGCGACTGACGTAACGTGACCAGCAATTTCGATAAGAGGGGCGGCCGGCGCCCCCAGTGGGCGGGGGAATGGGTTGGGCCTGGTAGACGCCGGCCTGGGCGGATCAAGTCCGCCGTGCAAACACCCTACACACTGCGCGCGGCGCGGATAATTCCGCGATCGCACCAGTATCGCCGCGCCCCCTCCTCTGGGGTGCGTGTTCAGACAGCTCAAAAAACACGACTTGACTGCCTGTGTCTGGCATCTGAAAAGGGCTGGCCTGCGGACGTGGCGGAATTGGTAGACGCAAGGGACTTAAAATCCCTCGATCTCTGATCGTACGGGTTCGATTCCCGTCGTCCGCACCACGTTGTAATTAAAAGGCAATTAGCTTTATTGAGGCGGCGCTGGCTACCCGAAGAAATTCCACGCGGGTAGCCGTGGGGTAGCCGAGGATGGCAGAACGAGGGCCATATAATGGAATTCGACGATATCGTTTCTGGCAGGGAGGCGTTCCTGCGGGAGGCAATTCTGCTCGAAACGCAAGAGGGCCTGAGCTTGATTTCAAAGCGCCGGCCGTCGCCAAGCAAGGCGCGGCCTTTACCCGGCAAGGCCAACTTACCAAGGATGGCCGAAACAGCTTGGCCAAGGCTCTCTCGGCCTTCAGCAACTCTGCCGGCGGTGTTCTGGTCATTGGAGTTGAATGCCGCAAGAATGTTGATGGGTCGACTGTGCCTGTGATCTAGCACCGCTCCGCAATTGGAAAACCGCACTCAGTGCTGTGAATTCAGCTGTAGGCGATCTTTTGCAGCCCAAAAATGGCGATATGAGAGCGATGGTCCCGCTCAACATCGCCGCTATCGCTGCTCTGATGCTCGCCGGCGCGGTCTGGCGCTACCGGCAGCGCGACATGCTGGGTATGGCTGCCTGCCGTGCTGATGGCCGCGCTAGGTGCCTTACTGCTTCTCTAAAACCCGACGACAATCCAAGGATTGGTCTCGTATCCGAGGCGCGGTTTCTCCGGCGTTGCTCCATCCGGCAATTTGGCCGTCCCAGTCAAACTGCAGTCCAGCTCCGGCACCGGCTTCTTGGCCGAATGCTTGGTAGAGCAAAGGTCCGCAGCATTACTGACCACCACTTTTTTCTCCTTGGCCACAGCGATACCGGTCGCAGCGATTACGATCGCCGCGCAAAAAATTGCCACTCTCATCGTACTTCCCCACGGTTGCGCATCCCCAAGATGCTGGGGCTTGACGTTACGTCACTTCTATATTAGCGCAAGCGAATATTATGGCCACTAGCGCATACGTGATCGCACCATACCGACGCGCCCGCGAATCCGTCATGCATGAGGCGCGGCGGACCTGAATTGTCCGCTTGGCCGGCGCCGCACAGCCCACAGCTCCCACCCTTGGCGTCGGCCATTTTACCCGCGGGATTTGTTACGCCGAGTGTTTAGCGCCTCTCTTCGGCTTCGGCGTGATTTCCTGGACCGGCACCTTCTCCTTAGCCATCGCCAGCGCTTTGGCCCTGTCCTTGGTGGTAAGGACGGTGCGCCAATGCGGCTTCTCGAAGCTCACGATGTAGGTTGTGGACGGCTTGGGCTCCACCTTTTGCTGCTTCCATCGTTCATATTGATAAGTCCCGATTATGTTAGCAAAGGTGTATTCATTAGCCAGCCGGACGCGCGTCCCGTCCTCAAGGCCACTGCCGGCCAGGCCCAGCGGCTTTCCGCTGCCAGTCCCTCTTGCATCCAAGCCGCTGGGCCGCCGTCCTAAGTCTCTGGCTTGGCGCTTCCGAACGTCGGCTTCCAGTCTCGGTTGCGCTTCGCCTGCAGGCCCTCGTAGTCAGGAATGCAGGTGAAGAAAGCCGGGCGCCGATCGCGGCCGGCGGCCTTACAATGCGAGCAGGCGACGAGCGCAACTAGATCCTGATGCATTGAACCATGGCCCGGCCCGAGACAGCTTGCCGGTCGGCTACACAAGGGTTTTGTGACACGCGGCCTCGGCGACGACGCCCGTGACCAGCAGCTACGTCGTACAGCACCAGCGTTAGCCGCCTCGTTCCCGCTGCCCCAGGGTGGCGTTCTTCCCTGTTTGTTAGATGCGCGTAGTGCCCCTTTCTTGGCTGCCCGAATGTAGCACCGGCGGCCGCTGATCGGCGCTTCGCTCATGGTCTGGCCGAGAGCCTATCTCAATGATTCCGACCAGCGCGCGAACAAACTCAACCATATCGTTCGCCGTGATGGCTGCCTGGTCAGGTTCTTGCCCAATGTGCTCGGCGGCCGCGCAGCATGACAGGCGGATGTGATCGTAGTGAGAATCCCTTTCATCCTCCGGCAACATCGCCAATTTCATGGCTCGGCGATGAATCAGCCGGAGCAATTGTCCGAGAGCGGCTCCGACACTCATGCGTTTTGCTCCGCATTGACCAAGCGTTCCGGCGCTCCAGGGCGTATGTCGGAACGTCGATGGGAGGTATCCCTGTGCCAAGGCTGCATTATAGCCATTAATATATTGTTTATTGCTAATATACGATTCCAAGAAGCGTCTTTTGGCCTCCATGAAATCCTAACGGCCCAGCTCGACGCCAACGCCGCATGAGGCGCAGGCTAGCCAGGAAGGCGCGGACCGAGCGATCCTGTCCTTCAAACGAGGCGCTGGATTTCCAGCGTCGGATCACAGACGGCATGTCTTTTATTGCCGACGACGTCGCTCCAGTCGCATCAGTCGGCAATTCCATCGCCAATATGCATCTCGGTTGGGTGGTACGGAGCCGAAGCAAGGTTCCCACGCCGCCTTTCGAGCGCGCCAACAGCGCCTTCGCAAAGCTATTTCGGAACGGGCAATGACAATAACGATAGATAGAAACGCCAGCTGGCGCGATATCGCGCGGGTGAGCGAAGGCGAATCCCTGGCGCTTAGCCAGGCAGCGTGGGACAGGATCGCTTTTGCGCACCAGATCGTAGCTTCCATCGTTGAAAAAGGCATTCGCGCCTATGGCGTCAACACCGGGGTCGGCGCCTTGGCAAGCAAGGTCGTGGCACCTGCCCTGCACAAGAAACTGTCGCGCAATATCATTCGCAGCCACGCGTGCGGCGTGGGTGACCTCGTGCCGAGACGCGGCGTACGCGCCATCATTGCTGCTCAAGTGGCAAATTTCGCGCATGGCCATTCGGGTGTGAGCCCTGCGATCGTCCGCAATTTGCTCACCTTTATCGAGCGCGACTGCGTTCCCGACGTGCCGTCCCGGGGATCGGCCGGATATTTGACGCACAACGCGCATGTAGCACTGGTCTTGATCGGTGAAGGCAGCGCAACCGTTGCAGGTCGCTCGATGAGCGGGCTCGAGGCCCTGGCCGAGATGGGTCTGGAGCCGTTGGAGCTTGGCGCCAAGGAAGGCTTGAGCCTCGTCAATGGCACCGCATGCGCAACCGGCCTGACAAGCATCGCCGTGCGGCGCGCCGAGCGTTTGCTAGGATGGGCTGACGCCGCGGCAGCTTTGACGCTTGAAGCCGCTGGCGCACAAATGCCGGCTTTTGGCGAGGCCATCCTGGCGATGAGGCCCTCACCCGGCATTCAGGACGTGGGCAAATCGCTGCGTGGCTGGCTTCACGGCAGCGAACTTATTGCGCTGGCCCATGGCAGTCGCACGCAAGACGCACTCAGTCTTCGCGCCGTGCCGCATGTTCATGGCGCCGCCCGGGAGGTGCTGGACCGCTCCGCCGAGCTGGTCGACCGTGAATTGGCCGCTGTCACCGACAATCCCGCGGTGTTCGGGTCTTTGGATGATCCTCAGGTTGTTTCAGAAGCGCATGCGGTGGCGCCCGCCCTTGGGCAGGCGGCTGACGGCCTGACCATCGCTTTGGCGCAGGTGGCTGGAATGAGCGAGCGTCGGATCGATCGTCTCGTCAATCCACTTGTCAACAATTTGCCGGCCTTCCTTGCCGATGAGGACGGAGCCAATTCCGGCTTCATGATCGCCCAATACACGGCCACGTCGCTCAGCAACGTCAATAGGCGTCTGGCCGCCCCGGCGGCGACCGACGGCGGCGTCACATCCGGCCTGCAAGAGGATTTTCTTGCGCATCCAACCGTCGCAGCCAACAAGCTGCTGGCGGTTATCGACAACGCGGAATACATTCTGGCGATCGAACTCATGGCAGCCGCGCAGGCCCATGATTTTCTGGCGCAGCGCGGTGCGCGTGCGCCTGGCACCGACCCCATCTACCGAATGGTCCGGGAAAATATCGCCCATTATTCCGATGATCGGCCTCTGTCCCGGGACATGGAGGCCTTGCGCAACTTCATCCGCGAAAGGAACGTGCCGGCCTGTCCGCAGCCCTGAGGCAAATGCTCGGCGAGGTTCCGCGCCTCGATCTCGGTGGCAGGGCTGCAAGCTAAGTCTCTCCGCGGCGGCGCCACCAGGTGAGCCCATAAGCGAATACCCAGTTGAAATAGATGAGAGCGATAACAGACCCGGTGAGAGGACCTTGCAGGCGCCAATAGGCAAGGAAGTACTCCGTGCCTTCCGATAGCGTGCCAAATGCCGTGCCCACGAGCACGACGCACGCGCTAACAAGCAGTCCGTTAGCGATATGGAGTGAAGGTGTAGTGCGCAGCGCGTTGAGCCAAGCGGCAAACGAGACCGCAGCCAATGGCAGGCAACTGAACGCGCCCGCGATCCACCCGTGACCAGAGCCAGCCAGGGCGATGAAACCGAATAGTAGCAAGGCGCCGAAGAGCGAGGCGATGACGTATTTCATGCGTCTAAGTTCCGGCGCTCTTGGTCCTCGGCTGCGGCCATTCCTGTTCTCCTTACGGAAATCCTGCAGCGAAGCGTGACGCAGATCCTCCTGGCCGCGCAAGTGCTGCACACGACCGATTTAGATCAGGCTTCATCCATTGAGTCTTGAGCCGACGGCCGCTTCATGCCTTTCGGCGAGCCGCCGGAGCCGGCGGCCGAGGCTCCCGCGCCGGAAATGAAAAAGCCCGCCGGTTAGAGCCAGCGGGCTTGATGTGTTCACCCTGGGAGGCGATCAGGCGTTTTGCACCGGCCCCGAGATTGGAACGATCTGCGCGGTAATCGAAGGCAGGCGCTCACGCTTGGTCAGCAACGGCTTTTCATATGTCTTCTTCATTATGTCCTCACTTTTTCCCTCGACTGGAAATTGTTTGAGGCGCTGGTTTTTGTCAACCTAGCGATTTCGTTAGCCGCCGGCGATCACCAACTCGGCCGCAAGCCGGCGTTGATGCGCTTCAGCACCACGGCAAGGTGCGCTGGCGTGGCTCAGGCCTTCATCGGGTTCAGCTTCAAATGCTGGATCAAGATAATGGTCTTGGCATCGACGATGCGGCCGTCGGCAATGCCGGCCAGCGCTTCGTCGAGCGGCATTTCCAGAACCTCGATGTCCTCGCCTTCTTCCGGCGCGCCGCCACCGGCCGAGATGCGGTCGGCGGGCGAATAGCGGGCCACGAAGAACCACAGCCGCTCGGTGACGCTGCCCGGGCTCATGTAAGGCGCAAACAGCCGCTCAATCTTGTTGAGCCGGTAGCCGAGTTCTTCCTCGGCCTCCTTGCGGATGGCGGTTTCCGGATCGTTCTCGTCGAGCAGTCCGGCACAGGCCTCGATCAGCGGTTCGCGGTGCCCGGTGACGTAGGCGGGATAGCGGAACTGGCGCACCAGCAGCACCGTCGAACGACTGGGGTCGTAGGGCAGGATCACCGCACCGTCGCCGCGGTCATAGGTCTGGCGGACCTGCGTCTCCCACTGGCCGTCGCGCCGGCGGTAGTCGAGCACGGTCTTCTTCAGCACCGCCCAGTCGTCGGAAAGAACCTCTTCCGAGCGGATGCGAATGCGATCTTCCATTGGATACCTCGGGTATTTGCTGCCAAGCGCAGGCGTAGCCGCGAACCGGCGCCGGTGCAATTGGGACAGTGATTGGTCCAGCGGGCGTTTCACTCTCTCGTGTGTGGTATGCAAGAGTTCCATTGCCTAAATAATGCGTTCCCCTCCCAGGAGCCCTTTTCATGACTGCATCGCTTTTTCAGCCGATCACGCTCGACGGCCTCACCTTCCACAATCGCATCGCTGTCGCGCCGATGTGCCAGTATTCCGCCGAGGATGGCTCGGCCAGCGACTGGCATCTTTACCACTGGATGAACCTGGCCATGTCCGGCGCAGGCATGGTCACGGTGGAGATGACCGATGTCGAGCGGCGCGGGCGTATCACGCATGGCTGCCTCGGGCTCTATTCCGATGACAACGAAGCCGCGGCGCGCCGCACACTGGACGCGGCACGACGCGTCGCCGCGCCGGACACGAAATTCGGCACGCAGCTGGCGCACGCCGGCCGCAAGGCCTCGAACCGCAAGCCCTGGGAAGGCGGCGGGCCGCTGCAGCCAAACGAGGATCCCTGGCAGACCGTCTCGGCCTCGGCCATCGCCTACGACACCGGCTGGAACGTGCCGCGCGCGCTCAATGAGGAAGAAATCCTGCAGCTCATCGAGCGCTTCGTCGAAGCAGCCAAACGGGCCGAACGCGCCGGCTTCGACTTCATCGAACTGCATGCCGCGCATGGCTATCTGATCTTCCAGTTCCTGTCGCCGCTGTCCAACCAGCGCACGGACCGCTGGGGCGGCTCGCTGGAAAACCGGATGCGTCTTGCCGTCGAAATCGCCAGGGCGGTGAAGAAAGCGGTGCCAAAGCTGATGCTCGGTGCTCGGCTGTCGGTGAAGGACTGGGTCGACGGCGGCTTCGACGTCGAGGATGCGATCGAGGTGGCGAAGGCCCTGAAGGCCGAGGGCGTCGCCTATCTCTGCTGCTCGAGCGGAGGCAATTCGCCGTTGCAGAAATTGCCCACCGGCCCCGGCTATCAGGTGCATCTGGCGGAAGCCGTGCGCAAGGGCGCCGGCATCCCGACCCGCGCGGTCGGCCTGATCGACGATCCGAAGCAGGCCGAGGCTGTTATCGCCGAAGGTCGCGCCGACATGGTGGCGCTGGCGCGTGCCTTCCTCGCCGATCCGCGCTGGGGCTGGCGTGCTGCCGCCACATTCAGCGAAAAGATCCATCCGGCACCACAGCTCGCCCGCTCGGTGACGACGATGGAACACTGGATGAAAGCCGCGGGCTGATCGGGCCATTCTCTTGATACGGGGCCTCCCGATACTGCCCAACTGTTTGCAACAGCCCGCTTCAATTCTCGCCGCAAACTGTTACGTTGGGTGAGGCTGCGGCGGGCGCGGCCGGGCTTGGGAGGAAATCATGTCGTTCAAGGCATTCTTGCCGGCTGCGATGCTTGTGACTGTCGCCGGGTTTTGCCTCGGTGCGTCGACGCCGAGCGTTGCGCAATATTGCGAGGGTACGGTGCACGGCCTGTCCGGCCGTTACAATCTGGCCACCGGCAGCGGCTTTCTCGCCGTGCGCACACGTCCGAACTCGTCATCGCGGATGATCGGCCAGCTGTTCAACGGCGATCACACCGAAATCTTCGACCGGCGCGGCAACTGGTATCAGGTCGAAATCGGCGGCACGACCGGCTGGGCCAACGCCCGCTGGCTGCGCAACGATTGCGGCTACTGAGGCCTCGAAAATCGCTCCCGATGGCCGCCGGAGTAGAGGTTCCCAAACAGCCTCTGAGACGTTTGGGCGCAGGCTGACGGCCACTTTTGCAACCAAATTGGCTGCTTTGCGTTGCGGCCATGATGGACAACAAACCTTTTGAAACGCCGGTCGTGGTCGAACTCGGCCATGTCGGCAAATATCGCCATATCCGCAGCACCCAGGAGGCGGCGGAGTGTCTGATGACGGTGTGGCCGCTCAATCGCGGCCCGCGTCATCGTGATGCCCTCGACACTTGCCTCAAAGTGCTGGAAGGTTATCGTTCGACAGCGGAAGCGCGACGGGCATTGATCGAGGCCGCCAGGGAATCGGAAGTGCTGGTGCCCGACGACAGGCTGTCCGACGACCGGCTGCATTGAGCAGGCGGACTTTAACCGGAGGTTTTGATGGCGAAGCTGACTTACAAGATCGTCGAGCATGACGGCGGCTGGGCCTACAAGGTCGGTTCGACCTTCTCGGAGACATTTCCCACCCATCAGGATGCGCTGCGCGCCGCCGAGATCGCCTCGGCCGAGCAGCAGGTGGCAGGTGCGACGGACGGCATCCAGTACGAGGATGCCGAGGGCAAATGGCATGAGGAACTGGCGGATGGCCGCGACCGGCCGCAGACCGAAGTGTCCGACTGAGCAATTCCAGAAAAGCCTGAAGAAGAGAACTTGCCGGCAGGAACAGGCAGGGCGCCGACCGCAGACGTCAGGAGAGACGACGTCCCAAGGTCAGCTTCTGCCCAGCGGCTGGACTATTTACCGCAATACTGATCGTTCACGTTGCCCTGAGCATTCGCGTCAGGACCGGCCGTGTTGTAGGCACAAGGGCCGGCAGAGCCCGTGCTGCCAAGGGTATCCAGTCCCGAGCGGTCGCCGTTGATGCTTCCGGTCGTGTTCTGGTCGACGCCTGAAGACTCTTCGTTGCCGAACGGCCACCAGTTGTGATGGTTGGAATATGCGGCGTCCGACGACTGCGCCATCGCCGATGTGGCGAGACCGATCGTCAGAACCGATGCTGCGAGAAGTTTCCTGTACATTGCATTACTCCGTGTCTTGGTCGCCTTGGGTGCGACACGGGGTAAACCCGGCAGTCAGCCGGTTGGTTCATTGAAATTGTCGTGAGGTTGGGGTGATGGAAACGCGCGGGCGGCAATCCGCTCGATGAAATCAATCACTCGCCTCGGCTCGACGAACTGCGGCATATGGCCGACGCCATCGACGGGTTCGAAATCGAGCCCTGCGATCTTGCCTCGCATCGGCTCGCCATGGATGCGGATGTCGATGACGCGGTCGGCGGTTCCAAACAGGATGCCTGCCGGCATGGCAATCTCGCCATAGCGTTGCTCGATGCGGCCGAGATCCTGTTCGATGGCCACGACATCGGCTGACGTTGCCTGGAAATGGATTGGCCGCAGCCCGAGCCAGCCACCGCCGTCGACCATGTAGTCCGCCGGAAAAGCCTGCGGCGCGAAGATGAATTCCATCGTCGGCCGCGCATAGCGCAGGCTGAGCGGTATCGCCACCGTATAGGCCATGATCCAGCGCTTCAGGCGCGAGGGGATGTAGAGCAGGTCGAACCGCTGGCGTGCCCTGGTTTCCAGATGCGTCAACGGCGCCAGCAAGGCGATGCCCGAAATCGCCTCGGGATGCTCCACGGCAAGGGTCAGCGTGACGGCGCCACCCAGAGAGTGGCCGACCACCAGCGGCCTTTCCAGCCCCAATTCTTCAATGAAACGACGCACCAAGGCTGCCTGCTCGGGCAAGCGGCCGGTGGCACCGCTCGCGCGCACCGAATAGCCCGATCCCGGACGATCAATCGCGATCAGCCGGTAGCCCGGGGCGAAATGTCCGAACAGCGTGTGCCGGAAGTGATGAAGTTGCGCACCAAGCCCGTGCAGGAAGACGATCGGCCTGCCCTCGCCGACATCGACATAGTGGATGCGGTTGCCGTCGACCTCGACGAATTTTCCCACCGGCGGCACCAGTCCTTGCGCCTTCGCCGCGATCCACAGTGTCGCCGACACCAGACCGGCGATCCCCAGGACCGCCAGCAGGAACAACAGGGCCAGCAGCCACGACAGGATCGATATCAGCATTGTTCACCCGGACCAGAACCAGTTTGAGCTTACCCGCATCCGGTTGCGCTGCAACCTCGCATCGAAACGGGTGCCATTGTTCGCCGCCTGGGTGGCATTGCCGACAGCCACGCGCCGCGCTATCTCAGGCGACCCGTCCTGCCGGAGCCCTCCATGCCTGAAATCGTTACAGCCGCCATGCTTGTCATCGGCGATGAGATTCTGTCCGGCCGCACCAAGGACAAGAACATCGGCCACCTCGCCGATATCATGACGGCTGTAGGCATCGACCTGAAGGAAGTGCGTATCGTTCCCGATGAGGAAGACGAGATCATAGCTGCGGTGAATGCCGTGCGCGCGCGCTATACCTATGTGTTCACCACCGGCGGCATCGGCCCGACCCATGACGACATCACCGCCGATTCGATCGCCAAAGCGTTCGGTGTTCCCTGCGAATACGATGCCAAGGCCTATGCCATGCTGGGCGAAAGCTATGCGGCGCGCGGCATCGAATACACCGAAGCGCGCAAGCGCATGGCGCGGATGCCGCGCGGCGCCGACCATATCGACAACCCGGTGTCGGTAGCGCCTGGCTTCCGCATCGGCAACGTCCACGTCATGGCCGGCGTGCCCTCGATCTTCCAGGCCATGCTCGACAATGTCGTGCCGACGCTGAAGACCGGCACGAAAATGCTGTCGGCGACGGTGCACTGTCCGTTCGGCGAAGGCCTTATCGGCGGGCCATTGGGTGAGATCCAGAAGGCGCATCCGGACACGATCATCGGCTCCTATCCAAAGTATGGCGACGGCAAGTTCTGGACCGAACTGGTCGTTCGCGCCCGCAGCCAGGAGGCGCTCGAGACCGCGCGCGCCGATGTCGAGGCAATGGTGGCGGGTTTCGCCGCCAAGGCGAGCTGAGGCCGGAACCAAGCACGGCGCGCCAACGTTTCCCTGCACGCGAGATCGAAGCTCGCCAGATTGAGGGATCACCATGCGCTTCAAGACCATCGTTGCCATTCTGCAAAACGAGCAGGACGCCGAGCGCGTACTCGACTGCGCCATTCCGCTCGCCAGCCGCTACGAGAGCCATCTGATCGGCATCCATGCCGAGGCGCTTCCGGTGCCCTACACGTCGGCGACCGGCTTCCCGGATACCGAATTCCTGCAGGTGTCGGCCGACATGAACCGGGAGCGGGCCGACAAGCTGCAGGCTGTCTTCCTCAAGCGTATCGAGGATTCCGGCCTCTCCTTCGAATGGCGCAGCCTGGAGAGTTTTACCGGCGACAGCGCGCTGACCGGCATTTCGAGCGTGCGGGCCGCCGATCTCATTGTCGCCGCCCAGCGCGAGACCGGTGGTGATCCGAGCGCCGACGTCGACACCTTGGTCTATGATGCCGGCCGGCCGGTGCTGGTGGTGCCGAGCGCGGGTCCGCTGGTCACCACATTCAAACATGTGCTGCTCGCCTGGAACGGCAGCAAGGAGGCCGCGCGCGCCGCCTTCGACGCCCTGCCCTTCATCATCGAGGCCGAGAAGACCGACATATTGGTCATCGATCCGCCCGATACGCTCGACGAAAGCCCGGAAGCCGCCGGCGCCGAAATCGCATCGGCCCTGTCGCGCCATGGCGCCAACGTCAGCGTCTCGGTGCAGAAATCGGGCGGCACCTCGGTCGACGACATGATCCAGAACCGGGTCGCCGAGACTGGCGCCGATCTTCTGGTGCTTGGTGCCTACAGCCACTCCTGGCTGCGCCAGCTGCTGTTCGGCGGGGTGACGCGCACGGTGCTGCGCACAACGCAGGTGGCGGCCTTCCTGTCGCGATAAGTCCACAGCCATCGCAGCCGGTCGCCCTTGCCAAGTCCAAGGGTTTCCAGTTAATTCCGCGCGCATTCCCCTGTTTTTGTGCACGCGGCTTTCGCGTGCTGCGGAGTGCGCGAAAAATGTCCCTTCCCGAAAAAGCCTTTCCGGTCTCCTGGGATCAGTTCCATCGTGACGCCCGTGCGCTTTCCTGGCGGCTTTCCGGCGCCAACAAGGGACAATGGCGAGCGATCGTCTGCATCACCCGCGGCGGTCTGGTCCCCGCGGCGATCATTGCGCGCGAGCTCGGCATCCGCGTCATCGAGACGGTCTGCGTCGCCTCCTATCATGACTACACCAGCCAGGGGCAGTTGCAGGTGCTGAAGGAAATCACGCCCGCGCTGCTTGCCGACGATGGCGCCGGCGTGCTGATCATCGACGACCTGACTGACACCGGCAAGACCGCCGGCATCGTGCGCGCGATGATGCCCAAGGCGCATTTCGCCACCGTCTACGCCAAGCCCAAGGGCCGGCCGCTGGTCGATACTTTCGTGACCGAGGTCAGCCAGGACACCTGGATCTATTTCCCCTGGGACATGGGCTTCACCTACCAGAAGCCGATCGCCGACGACCACGCCGGCTGATTCGCAACAAGCCGCATTTTTCCAGTTAAGCCGCACCCGATGACAATATTTGCTTCCGCGGACGGACCTGCGGGGCAGGATATCCTGTGAAATCGACCTTCGTTGACGGGAATCGGCCAGCCTGATCAAAGTTTTTACTTTTATTGGTCACAATTAGCCGTAAGATTCGTAAGGCGGCAAACGATTCTGGAGGCTGGGGTTAGCTTCTCCGATGTTGACAAGGCCAACGACGCACAACCATCTGGCTGAAAGGGTCCGGCGACTCTTCGGCACCGCGCCGTGCCGTCTGCAGGTTGCTGCGCTGCCTTGGCGCGATACCGGGAACGGCGTCGAGATCATGCTGATCACCAGCCGCGATACGGGCCGCTGGGTGTTGCCGAAGGGCTGGCCGGAGGCCAGGGAGCCGCTCTGCGAGGCGGCGGCGCGGGAAGCCGGCGAGGAAGCCGGGTTGCGCGGAAACATCTCCCATCTCGAAGCTGGCCGTTATTTCTATGCCAAGGTGCTGGCATCAGGCGAAGAAGTGCCTTGCGAGGTGCTGGTGTTTCCGCTGCACGTCGACAGGATCGCCGATCGCTGGAAGGAAAAGCGCTCGCGCACTCGCAAATGGGTCAATTCCAGCGAAGCGATGCGCATGGTCAATGAACCGGACCTTTGCCAGATCATCGCCTATTTCTGCGCCGACCCGCACAGATTCCCCTAAACGACATCTTCCGCGTGTTCTATGGCGGATTCACAACCATGCGATGTGCCGCATGAATGGTTTGCTAATTTTTCTTCGCTAAGAATCGACCAATCTGGCGATTCATCGATGGCAAACTCTGTAGACCCACTTCAACAGGATCCTAACGAGCCCAAGCGCGAGCACCGTCCACGCGTGCTCAAGGGCGGTTCCGTCATCACCGGCATTCAAAACTCGGAAGTCGGTGTTACGTTGCGCAACCAGCATGCGGGCGGCGCCGAATTGAAAGTTCCGCTCGAGTCGCGGGTTCCCGATCGTTTCCTTCTCTATGTGCCGCTCGACGGCGTCGCCTATCGCTGCGAGGTCCGCTGGCGCCGCAACGACCGGATCGGTGTAAAATTCACCGGCACCGAGCCCAAGCCGAAGCTGCATTACGGCTGATATCAGGCGCATGAGCCCTGACAGGCTTTTGCAGCCGAGCAGATTGCTCCCGACAAATGCCTCCGATCGTCGCCGGCTCGCAAATCCGCCGCCCGAAACGGTAATCGCAGCGGCGCATTTCTATCCCCGTTATCCACATGTGTGACACACAAGATGTTGGGGTCACAAAAGCTACGCAAACGAATCCTTGACGGCGCAAAACGAGTCGCCTTTTATAGGCCATGCGCTCCTGTTGAGAGTGCGACCGGAAAGTTCTGAGCCCGGTCTTTTTCCCGGATTATGTGCGTTTTTGCCCGCATTTCCGCCTGTTTACGAGGCCGGCATTTCCGCCTGTTTACGAGGCCGGCGGAAGCGTTGGGATTGTGGGTGGTGGGGCGACGAAAGGGAGAATTGTCGGACTGGAATAAATTGTCTGTTAATACTATATTTAGTGTTTGCAGGTAGGTTCGACGCTAGATAGTGTGAATTTCCCTCAAGTGAGGGAATCGAAAAATCAGATTTGAGGGACCCGCGAGGTTCCCCTGCGCGTTGTGACAGAGGCTTCTTAAGGAGCCCAGGCAGCAAGTGCTGGGGGAGATCGCGAAATGGAGAGCCGGCCGTTTTCGAACGCCGGCAGACGGCGGACATGCGCGTTTCGCATTGGGGGCAGAAATCCCTGGGGAAAAGCGCTATATATAGACAAAAGGACCGGACCAATGCGCATCGAGCGTCGCTTCACCAAGCCAGGCCAATCAGCTTATGCGGAGATCGAATTCCGCAAGGCACTTTCCGAGATCAAGAATCCGGATGGCTCGGTGGTGTTCCGCTTGGACAATATCGATGTGCCGGCGCAATTCTCCCAGGTCGCCGCCGACATCCTGGCGCAGAAATATTTCCGCAAGGCCGGTGTCCCCGCGCGGCTGAAGAAGGTCGAGGAGAACGACGTTCCCTCCTTCCTGTGGCGCTCCGTCGCCGACGAGGCCGAGCTCGCCAAGCTGCCGGAAGGCGAGCGCTACGGGTCCGAGATCGACGCCCGCCAGGTCTTCGACCGGCTGGCCGGCACCTGGACCTACTGGGGCTGGAAGGGCGGCTACTTCAAGACGTCGGAGGAAGATGCGCGCGCTTTCCGCGATGAGCTTGCCTATATGCTGGCCACTCAGCGCGTCGCACCGAATTCGCCGCAATGGTTCAACACCGGCCTCCACTGGGCCTACGGCATCGACGGCCCGAGCCAGGGCCACTTCTATGTCGACCCCTTCACCGGCAAGCTGACCAAGTCGAAATCCTCCTACGAGCACCCGCAGCCGCATGCCTGCTTCATCCAGGGCGTGCAGGACGACCTCGTCAACGAGGGCGGCATCATGGATCTGTGGGTGCGTGAAGCGCGCCTGTTCAAATACGGCTCCGGCACCGGCTCGAACTTCTCGCTGCTGCGCGGCGAAGGCGAAAAGCTGTCCGGCGGCGGCCGCTCGTCCGGCCTGATGAGCTTCCTCAAGATCGGCGATCGCGCGGCGGGCGCCATCAAGTCGGGCGGCACGACGCGCCGCGCCGCGAAAATGGTCATTGTCGATGCCGACCACCCCGATATCGAGGAATTCATCGACTGGAAGGTCAATGAAGAGCAGAAGGTCGCCTCGCTGGTGACCGGCTCCAAGATCGTCAAGAAGCATCTTGAGTTGATCATGAAGGCCTGCGTCAATTGCGAAGGCAATGGCGATGACTGCTTCGACCCGGCCATCAACACGGCGCTGAAGCGCGAGATCAGGGCGGCCAAGAAGGATGCGGTGCCGGAGAACTACATCTACCGCGTCATCCAGTTCGCCAAGCAGGGCTATACCTCGATGTCGTTCAAGACCTACGACACCGACTGGGATTCGGACGCCTATCTGACGGTTTCGGGCCAGAACTCCAACAATTCGGTGTCGCTGAAGGACAATTTCCTGCGCGCCGTCGAGCAGGACGCCGACTGGCACCTGACCGCCCGCAAGGACGGCAAGGTGCTGAAGACGCTGAAGGCCAGGGATCTCTGGGAAAAGATCGGCTACGCCGCCTGGGCGTCGGCCGATCCCGGCCTGCACTTCAACACGACGATGAACGACTGGCACACCTGCGCTTCCGCCGGTGCGATCCGGGCCTCCAACCCGTGCTCGGAATACATGTTCCTCGACGACACGGCCTGCAACCTCGCCTCGATCAACCTGCTGCCCTACCGCAATGCCGACGGCACGATCGACATCGCTGCCTATGAGCATACTGTGCGGCTGTGGACCATCGTGCTCGAAATCTCGGTGATGATGGCGCAGTTCCCGTCGAAGGAGATCGCCAAGCAGTCCTACGAATACCGCACGCTCGGCCTGGGTTACGCCAACATTGGCGGCCTGCTGATGACCTCGGGCATTCCCTATGACTCCGACGAAGGCCGCGCGATCTGCGCCGCACTCACCGCGATCATGACCGGCATGGCCTATGCCACTTCGGCCGAGATGGCCGCCGAGCTCGGCGCCTTCGCCGACTATGACCGCAACGCCCAGAACATGCTGCGCGTCATGCGCAACCATCGCCGTGCCGCCTATGGCGACAAGGACGGCTATGAGAAGCTGGCCGTCAACCCGGTGCCGCTGATCGCTTCCGACCTCAAGCAGCAGGCGCTTGTCGAGCATGCGAAAGCCGCTTGGGACCGTGCCATCGAGCTTGGCGAGGAGCATGGCTACCGCAATGCGCAGGCGACCGTCATCGCGCCGACCGGCACGATCGGCCTGGTCATGGATTGCGACACCACCGGCATCGAGCCCGACTTCGCGCTGGTGAAGTTCAAGAAGCTCGCCGGTGGCGGCTACTTCAAGATCATCAACCGCGCCGTGCCGGAGGCATTGCGCACGCTCGGCTATTCCGAAGCCCAGCTCGCCGAGATCGAGGCCTATGCGGTCGGCCACGGCAATCTCAACCAGGCGCCGGCAATCAACCCCGGCTCGCTCAAGGCGAAAGGCTTCACCGACGACAAGATCGTAGCGCTTAATGCGGCGCTGAAGTCGGCCTTCGACATCAAGTTCGTCTTCAACCAGTGGACGCTGGGCGCCGACTGGGTGAAGGAGACCTTGGGTTCACCGACGAGCAGCTCAACGATTTCTCGTTCGAGATCCTGCCGGCGATCGGCTTCTCCAGGAAGGACATCGAGGCCGCCAACATCCATGTCTGCGGTGCGATGACGCTGGAAGGCGCGCCGTTCCTCAAGGCCGAACACCTCGCCGTGTTTGACTGCGCCAGCCCGTGCGGCAAGATCGGCAAGCGCTCGCTGTCGATCAACAGCCACATCCAGATGATGGCGGCGGCACAGCCCTTCATCTCCGGCGCCATCTCCAAGACCATCAACATGCCCAACGACGCGACGGTGGAAGACGCCAAGGGCGCCTACATGCTGTCGTGGAAGCTGGCGCTGAAGGCCAATGCGCTCTACCGCGACGGCTCGAAGCTGTCGCAGCCGCTGAATTCCTCGCTGCTCGCCGATGGCGAGGAGGATGAGGACGATGCGGTCGAGCAGCTGATCGCGGCCCCGGCTGCGGCGCGTGCTGCGCAGATCACCGAGCGGATCGTCGAGCGCATCATCGAACGCGTGTCGCGCGAACAGGAAAAGCTGCCCGGCCGCCGCAAGGGTTATACGCAGAAGGCCAAGATCGGTGGCAACACCATCTTCCTGCGCACCGGCGAATATGATGATGGCCGCCTCGGCGAGATCTTCATCGACATGAACAAGGAGGGTGCCACGCTGCGTGGCCTTCTCAACAACTTCGCCATCGCCATTTCACTCGGCCTGCAATACGGCGTGCCGCTCGACGAATATGTGCACGCCTTCACCTTCACCAAGTTCGAGCCGGCCGGCATGGTCATCGGCAACGATGCCATCAAGAGCGCGACGTCGATCCTCGACTACGTGTTCCGCGAACTCGCCATCTCCTATCTCGGCCGCAACGACCTTGCCCATGTCGACCAGTCGGACTTCTCCAACACCGCACTTGGCCGTGGCATCAGCGAAGGCAAGACCGACGCCGTCTCCAAGGGCCTGACCCGCGGTTCGCCGGTGAAGCTGGTGTCGAGGGCAATCGGCAACGAGCCGAAGGGCTTCGCCGGCTCCACCACCCCTGCCCGCTCGGCGCCGACCGCCTTCTCCGGCTCCAACGTGCTGGCGCTCAAGCCGGCCAGCGACGAAGCGGTCGCCTACAAGCGCGATTATGAGGATCGCGCCAAGGAACTGGCCGAAGACATCGCCTTCGAGGAAGCGGTTTCAGAGACCTCGGACGCCACGGCGGCGCTGTTCACCGACGCCGCGGCCAATGAAGCGGCCGAAGCGAAGAAACTCGCCGCCGACCGCCGCGCCAGGTCACTGCTGCAAGGCTACACCGGCAATTCCTGCTCCGAGTGCCAGAACTTTACCATGGTGCGGAACGGGACCTGCGAGAAGTGCGATACGTGCGGCGCCACGAGCGGGTGCAGCTGAGGACACATCAGCAACCTAACGATCTCGCGTTTTGACTTGGAGCTCCGACCAATGTCGGAGCTCTTTGGATTCTCCGATGACACACCATACTGCTGCCGAAGCTCTTCCTAATGATATAGCTGCGTTGGGCAACGACTATGGGCTTGCCTTCCACCACTGCTGCCAAGAACTTTGGCGGGTTTCATCCTCGTGGGATCGCTATGAGGCATTATTTGGTAGCCAAGAGCGAGTTAATCTCCTGAATGAAAGTAGCGGGAGCTTCTGGCATGCAATGCAGGGCGTATTGCTCGAACACGTCTTGTTGGGCATCTGTCGATTGAGCGACTCGGCTGGGGCTGGGCAGCGACGGAACCTAAGCGTTTGGACATTGGTTCACCTTGATCCATCAAGATATAAGGGCAGATTGAAACAACGCGCCGAAATAGCGACCCGAAAAGCGTCGTTTGCTAGAACTTGGCGAGACAAGCGAATTGCTCACAACGACTTAGAGCAATCGACGGGCATTGCGAATAAGTTAGCTCCCGCAACTGGTAAGCGGATAACAAAGGCAATCCTTTCGATTCACGAGGTGCTTCGATGGATCAGCGCGAAGCATTTTGACAGTGACATGGGTCTTTTAGAAATGGGAGATTACGACGCCATTGAGCTAATGACCTACATTGATGACGGGCAGAAATATCGAGCCTTGAGGGAGTCAGAATACAATTCTGGAATCCCCATTAGCCGGTATGAAAATCGCTATGATTGGATTCGCACAGGTACGAATCCCAGCGAACGCTATACAGTCGATTTTGATCTTAAGCTGCCAAAGGCAAATAACCGATAGGCTGCCACAGTCGTCCAAGCCGCTAGAGGATTGTAGCCATGACGGCGAATGAGGTCGCTGAGGAGGAACGAGATGGCAGCGAGTCGCGAACTGAAAGCACTGTGATCCCTCTTTGGCTGCAGGCCACTGTAGAGGACATGCAGGGACTAAATTTCGAAGAGCCGATAGCTAATTGTAGCTCAGCTGATTGTTCCAATCTAAGTACAGTGTATCGCGAGGCGGCCAAACTCCAAGAGCAACCTGGAGACGCAACAGCTGAACCAGTCGCACGAGTTTTTGCGATGCTCTCGGCCGTGACTAATTTTCATTTTCGGCCAAATAACCGTAACGCGCCCTTTGGCCCCATGATGGTCACGGGGGACCGACGCTCACCGATTCCTGAAGACTTTCGGGGGGCACCCATTCTAGCACTGGCGGACGCTTCAGAACGGGCAGAGAATCCAGTCTTAAAGGCGCGCCTGAGCGACGTGTGCTGGCTTCTTGAGCGTAAGCGGAACGCTTTGGGAAGAGCGGCCGTGGCTGCCTATGTTGCCATTGTAGAGGGACTAGATTCCGGTGGGCTCAGGGACCGCCTAGATCGAAACGACCCCATTCTTGGGCTGACGGCACGCGATGCCCTCAGACGCGCGCTCACAGTCGGACGCGCTATCGGATGGAACAACGAAGAAGTAGTCGCCGCGCGCAGTTGGATTTCGGTAGTAAGGGCGCGCGCTATCGACGATGGCAATCCAGTCCCGGTCCACTGGTTTTTCGAAATGGACTTGGATTTTGGAATTTCTGCACCCGGCGAGCTAGGGGCGGGAATTGAGCAATTCCTTAACGATAGGGACGCCACCTCAAACTCGCATATGATCGTTGAGCTCTGGCGTTTGGCCGCGCGCGCTCATCATCATGCGAAGGATGAGGAAAGCAAATATCGATGCCGTGTCGCCGCAGCCGAGGCGCTTGTCTCAGAAGCTGAGCGCCATGCATCAGCGATGCTTGCGTCGCACTGGCTGAGCCAAGCGATTGCGGAATACCATGGGATTCCGGGCAAGCGGGAGCGGCGCACGGAACTTCGACACAAGCTGATCGATATACAAGCTGGCATCACGGAAGAGATGTCACCCTTCTCGCTTCCTATCGACCTTCGAAAGATCATCGACCATGTTCAAAAACAGCTCGAAGAGGAGCACGAGCTCAAAGACCTGCTATTGCTTTTCGCTGACCTGGAGAGGTCGCCGCAGCCCGAGAAGCTAGTTGAGGACGCCGTTAAGTCGGTCAACGACCACCCGCTGTCCTCTCTATTTGGCACATCGTTCCACGATCATGAGGGCAAGGTCATTCATAGGTCCGAGGGCGGAGGGTTTCGCGACGACGAAAACAATGACGCCATCCGCGTGCAAATAGCTCACCAAGAGCAAATACGTCGACAACTTCATTCCTCTGGCCAGGTAGAGGTCGCGCGACGCTATATCAATGACCGCTTCTACATTGGCGAAGATACGTTCCACGGACTTCTTCGGCATAGCCCTTTTGTCCCAAACAACGTGATCGGCACATTCAGTCGGGGTTTTGCTCATTTTTTCGAAGGGAATAACACCGGCGCGCTCTACATTCTAACGCCGATGCTTGAAAACTCGCTGCGGCACGCTTTGAAAATGTACGGCCACGACGTAACCACGTTCGATGATGCCAAGCAGATTCAAGAGGATCGAACCATCTCGGCACTCTTCGAGCAGATGCGCCCCGAGCTGGAAGACACATTTGGCAAAGCGATCATTGCGGACATCGACAACCTATTTCTCTCCAAGCCGGGCCCAAGCATTCGCCATGCCTTGGCACACGGCCTTCTCAATGACGGCAGTCCCTACAGTCCAGACGCCATTTACGCATGTTGGCTGATTTTTCGTCTCTGCTGCATCCCGCTCTTTGGGCACCGCGATGATATAGAACTGCCTACGTGATAGGCGACGACGTTGACGCCCCTCACCCCTGCGGCAACACCCTGAGCGTCTGCTCATCAAACAACGGCTCATCCTGGCCGATGCGCACGAACAGCACTTTCCACCCCTCGCCCGCAGGCACCTCGAAATACTGGATGCCGTCAGGCATTTCGCCCCAGTCGCCGCAGGGCGGTTCGGGAACCTCATCGGGGTTGGCGAGCGCCTTCAGCTCTTTCGCGTAGGCGGCGTTGGGGCTGAATGTGTAGCGTTTGACGCCGGCGGGAGCGGTGCCTTCCGTGTAAGGCGCCAGCACGCAGCGGGCGCTGACCGCCTTGTCGGTCTTTTCCAGGAACAGGCGCTGCAACGCAGCCTCGGCCCTTTCGCCTGATTTGATGTCGAACACCTCGACCAGAGGGTCGGCCGCGCCACCGTCGCTGTATTTGATGGCGAGCGCGTTGCCTGCGAATTCGAAATGGATCTGGCGAAAGCCGAAATCGCAGCGCTGCACCCAGGCGGCAAGGCCGATCGTCTTGTCGGCGAGTTTTTCCCAGACGCATTTGTCGATCGGCGGGCGCGACGGCGCGGGCTCGTCCGCGCGTGCCACGGCAGACATCGTCGCGGATGCAGAAAGGGCGCAAGCCCAGGCGATCGATCTCGTCGTGCTAGTCATCGCTGCATCCTGTCAAGGTGAAGGCATCCCAGGCCGAGCCATTGGGATTGGCGTTGGCGAAATCGGCCCATTCGGTGAAGGCCACGCCGAAATCAGGCAACAGCAGCCCTTTCGGCGCCGGTGTCGCTTCGCGCGAATTCAGCTGCTCAGCGCCACCGCCGGTCAAGGCATAGACTTGGCCGTCCCATATCCGGCACAGCCCGCTGCCATCCTGCAGCCCCGCCTCGCGGTCGTCATCGGTGCAGGTGTGGCGGATGGTGCCGAGCGGAAACGAATTCCTGCCGTTGGTCCAGGTGATGTCGGCCGGCAGGTTTTTGTCGGTGTTGGGCACGCTCAGCGAAAACACCTGCGCGGTCAGCGCCGCCGGCTCGTTGTCCAGCGGCCGGAATTGCAGAACCGCGCCCGAGCGCGGCTCGCGGTAGGTGGCGTGACTCAGCAGGCATTCCCCGGCGCTCGCTGCCTGGATCGGGCCGAGCAGGCCCAGGAAAACGAAGGCCAGTTTGCGAATGATCACTGGATGTCTCCGGGAAAGCGTCGTGGAAGCCAAAGGCCTGTCCTCACACCAGCCCGACCAGCCAGGCAGCACCGCCGAGAAAGCCTGCCGAACAGACCCACAGCAGCCAGAGCCCGCGCACCCGGCATTCGAGCACCGCCGAGGCGGGGTTGGCGGGGTCGTAGTGCACGTCGACCTTGCTGCCCTCGGCATAGCTTCGTGCCTGACCGCTGACGAGGCCGGGCAGCGAGGCCGTGACGGTGGCGCCGAACGTCACGCGGTCAGAACTGTAGCGCTGGCCGGCGACGCCGTAGCTGTAGACGATGCGGGATTTGAAGACGGTGCGCCAACGTCGATAGTTGCTATAGTTTCGCAGCGCCTGCAGACCTGAGGACTCGATGCGGCCGGCGGCGACCGGCCATTTTGCCGCCTGCTCGGCGAGCGACTTCTGGGCGAAGCCCATGCGCAGGATCATCAGGCCCATGAACAGCAGCAGTGCAGCGGCTCCGAGATTCTGCGGCTTGGGCAGATGCGGCCGGATGGCCTCGAGCAGGCCGCCGACGGAAAACACCAGAACGACCGCGACGATCACCAGCCCTGCCGAGAGCTGGAACATGAACTTGAAGGCTCCATCGGGCATGGTGCGCTCGATCACGGCTTTGCTCGGATCGGCCGGATTGTAGAAGACGGTCACTTCCGCGCCGCGCGGAAATTGCGCAAGGGTCTCGGCGACTTCGAAATTCCCAAGATTCTCCTTCACGCTGTAGCGCGAGCTCTGAAATTTCTTGCCGCCGACCTTGTATTCGAAGGTGATCGCCGGAAAATTGCGCATCTCGGTGGTATCGCTGCTGTCCGAGCCGACGCCCGAGCTTCTGACCTCACGCGCCTCGACACGCGACGAGATGATCTTTCCCGGTGTCGGCAGCCAGCGGCTGAGCGCCTTTACCTCTCGCCATTTCAGGAAGGTGATGAGCGACAACATGCCCGCGACCGCGCAGGCAAAGCCGACAAGCAGAATTTTGAGCTCCACCCTGATCCCCCCGGAGTGCAGGAACCGGCACTAGACAGCACCGCGGCGGCGTTGTCTCGCTTATTCGCAAAGTCGGGAGGTGGCGGGCGGGCGTAACGCACGCCCTCTCCTTCTCCCCCTTGTGGAAGAAGGGAAAAGATCCCCTCACGCCGGCCTTACAGCCAGGAACGTGTTCCATTCTTCGTCATTGCGGCCGAGGTTGAAATCGTCCCGGAGAAGGACCAGCCCGGCGGCTTCGAGACGGGCCGCAAAATCGTCCCTGCGCCAGTAGACCGTATGATATTCGCCTGATGTCTCGCCATCGCCATTGCGCATCGATACGAGGAAGGCGCCGCCTGGCCGCAATGACCCTTCTATCCTGGCAAGCACCTGGTCGGTCTGGTCGCGCGGCACATGGATCAGGACGGCCAAGGCCAGGACGGCGTCATAGGGGCCGCCGAGATCATCGGTGAGGAGATCGAGAAGCTCACCATGCTTGCCGCGTGCGGCCTGCAGTTCGAGAAACCGTCTTGTCGCGTCAGTGCGGCGAACCTTGACGCCCAGGCCCTCCAGAAAGTCCGCATCGTAGCCCGCTCCCGACCCGACTTCCAGAATCCGGCCTTCTGTGCCGGCGATCGCCACAAGCCGCTTCAGCGATGCCTGCTCTCTCTCGTTGGGGACATGCCGCACAATGGCATCGTAGCGTTCCGCGTAATCTTCATAGGCACTGATCGTTTGACGGCTCTTGGCCAGAGCCTGCGACAACACATCCATCTCTCCCTCCCTTGCGTCCGTGCGGGTCAAAAGCTTGTTCAGCGAACGCTGCCGGGAGGTACGTGCCCGTCGAGCACGCCAATGTCGCGCAGAAAATGATCCGACAGCGAACGGTGGTCGAGCAGGCCGCGCCTGCGGGGTCTGAACGGCGCGGTGAAGAGGTCGAGCATCGGACGACGAAGCGTGGTGTAGAGGGTCATTGCCGTGTCCTTTCAGGTTCGAGTTGATGACCACAGCATGCCTGTTTGCGGCCTTGGTTTCCAATCGAACGTGGCGTAGCATGCATCAGGAGGATTGATGCATCATGAGTTGGGAGCTACCGCCCTTAGGGGCCATCCGGGTCTTTGAAGCCGCAGCACGGCTGGGCAGTTTCACAAAGGCGGCCGAAGAACTCGGCATGACCCAGTCAGCGGCCAGCTATCAGATCAAAGTGCTGGAGGAACGCGCCGGAACGCCGCTTTTCATAAGAAAAACAAGACAGATCGTCTTGACCGAGGCCGGACAGCACTTGGCGCCGCACGCCACCGGCGCGTTCTCGGCCCTGGCGGATGCCTGGGTCGCCACCAAGGGTGGAGCGAGCGGCGTGCTTTCGCTGACGACCATGGCGACATTTGCATCGAACTGGCTGGCCGTGTGGCTTGGAACATTCCAGCTGATGCATCCCGATCTCGCCGTGAAGGTCGACACATCGTCGAGGCTGGTCGATTTCGGGCGCGAGGGCATGGATATCGGCATCCGGACCGGCACCGGCAAATGGCCTGACCTGACCGCCCACTATCTGTTCAAGGCCGACTACACGCCAATGCTCAGCCCAAGACTGGCCGAGAGCGTCGGCGGCATCCGCCAGCCCGAGGATCTCTACAAGGTGCCGCTATGCGGCCCTGACGATCCCTGGTGGAAAATCTGGTTCGAAGCAGCCGGCGTGCCCTTCGAGCCCGCTCGTATCATCCCCGGTCCGGCGCTCGGCGGGCAGGCTTATGACGCCATGGCGGCACTGACCGATCAGGCAGCTGCCATCCTCACGCAAAATCTCTACAGCGCGCTGTTGGCGAAGGGGCAGCTGATAAAGCCTTTCGACATCGTCGGGTCCGACGGCGACGGCTATTGGCTGGTACATTTGGAAAGCCGCCGCAACGTACCGAAGATCAAGGTGTTCCGGGATTGGGTGCTGGCCCAGACCGCCGACATTCGAGAACAGGAAGCGCGCCAGACATAGGCTTACAGGCGCACGCGCAACAGAGGACAAAATGATCGATCACATAACCATCGAAGTGGGTGACCTGGAGAAGAGCAAGCTCTTCTATGAGCGCGCTTTCGCGCCCCTGGGGTATCGCCTGTCCTTCGGCAAGGACGGTGTGTTCTGGGCCTTCGCTGTCGGCGATGGCTGCCTGTTCGAGATCCAGCGAACCGGCGAGACGCCGCCGCTCACCCATCTTCACGTGGCGTTCCGCGTCGGCAGCAAGGCGGAGGTCGATGCGTTCTATCAGTCAGCGCTGGAGGCCGGCGCCAAAGACAATGGCGCACCCGGCCCGCGTCCGGCCTATGCCGAGAATTACTACGCCTGTTTCGTGCTCGACCCCGACGGCTACAACATCGAGGCGATGATCAACGAGCCCTCGGCTTGATCCTAGCCAGGCAGGGAACCCAGCACGAAGAGGTCAATGACGAAGGGGGCACATGCGCCTCCTCACCCGCGAACACAGCCGTCCAACTGGACCCACGTGATCCGGAAGGGTGGGCGCCCGCATCGACCAATCCGTTGATCCAGATCAACGCAGATACGTCGCCTGTGCTGTCTCCTCGGCTATCACCCAAGGAGAACGAACATGTCGACTTACGACCTCATGGTTGTCACCGCAGTGCTGCTCAGTTTCTCATCATTTTCCGCGGTTCTCGCCTTTGCAACTTTCGACGAATCGCGTCGCCGTCACAAAAGATAGGGTCTGGCGATCGACTGGGCGGATGGGTGTCTGGCGGCCATTCACACGACGAAGTGATATAGATGCAATTTGACGGCGGATCGGATCGAATGAGAACGTCTGGAAAATAGCAACCGGAAAGTGGCCATGAGCGATGAAGCCGACGATGACAACGACATCGTGAACCAGCTCGCCTATGTCAGGGCAGATCCAACCCAGCATGACACGCTGACGCTTTTGACCATGATCGACGCGGCGCTTGCCGAAATCATGAACTTGAGGGCGAGGTTGCGGCTAAGCGAGGAGCGGAATGGCGGGAGCCGCCAGCTCCAATGAGGATCAGCCGGCGGCAACGCTAAAAGGGCTAGTCCAAGTCCGCCATCATCTGACGGCCGCCGCCTCCGGCCCAGGCACGCCATTGCCGCTCGTCGCCGTGGAAGACGTTGAGGTCGATGCGGCCGGTCACGCCATGCGACAGGCCGGAGCCGGAATACTGCCAGAACAGCCATTTGCGGCCGGGATAGACCTTTGAGGGATGCCTTGCCACCGCGCGCAGCCAGAAGGGGTAGTCTAGGAAGGCACCCTGGAGATTGTCGCGATAGAAATCGGGCGAGGTGTAGATGATCGGACGCTGGCCGTAGTGACGCTCCAACTTGTCCATGAACACCTGCATCTTCTCCAGCACCTTTTCGCGCGACGGGCGCCGCTGGCAGGAGGAGTCGCCATTCCACTCGACGTCGATCACTGGCGGCAAGGCGCCATCCATCTTCGGCACGTTGCGGATGAACCAGTCGGCCTGCTCGCCGGCGGTGCGGCACCAGTAGAAGAAATGATAGGCGCCGCGCTTCAGCCCGGCGGCATCGGCATTGCGCCAGTTCTTCATGAACATCGGATCGAGATGGTCGCCGCCATCGGTCGCCTTGATGTAGGCGAAGTTGGCGCCCTGGGCGCGCAGCTTGCCCCAGTTGACGTCGCCTTGCCAACGCGAGACGTCGACGCCGTGCACGGCAAGGTGACGGGGCGAGGAGCGGCCGAAATTGATCGGCTTGGCGTCACGAAAGCCGTAACGCATGATCGACCCGGCAAACATGGGCGGCCCATTGCGGCTCAATAGCTTCGACGGTGACACCAGTGCAGCCGCTTCGACCGACGGCTCGGCACTGTCGGGCAGCTCAGGACTGTCGGGCAACTCAGGTGTTGCAAGCATCGCCGTTTCTTCTTCCGCCAGGCCAAAAGGCCGAGCAGGTTCGTCCGCGGGCGCTGCCTCTGCCAGCTTGCGTGCTCTGGCTTTGGCCACAGGGACGGATGCAATCGGCGCGCTTGGCCGCACCACCGAGCTGGTGGTCTCGTTCGACGGCTTTTGCATGTCGAGCGCGTCCATGCCCGATGTCGACGAACAGCCGGCAAGGCACAGCGCTGCGATCACGAAACTGACGACGCCTGGTAACCGCATCTGGACCTGTACTCAAAACGCAACAGACCGAAGGCGACAGCCGACGGACAACCAGCCCAGTTATGAACGAGAAATTACCAATAAAGTTTGAATCAGTTTTTTACCATGACTGTGACCCGTTCAGACATTCGCCGGCGACGGCCGGCCAAGCCTTGACAGCGCCATGATGTGGCTGTTGAGACGAGGATGCGGCGTTTGCCGCCGGCATTTCCCACGACTCCCAAAAAGGCGCCCGATGATTGCGTTGCAGCGGCTTCTCCTGGTCCCCCTGCTCGCAGCCCTCGCCTCCTGCGGCGCGCTCATGGATCGGACAGCGCATGCCAGCGGGCTGGTCGTCGTTCCTCCCGGCAATCGCTCCCAGACGCAACCGACGATCCCGGATGCATCGGCGACGCGAACCCGCGCCTTCAAGACCACCTACGCGGAGAAATACGAGAAGATCGTAGCACTCCTGAAGCGCGAGAAGAAATTGGTGGCGCGCATCAAGCAGGTGGCGGCGGCCTACGATATCGACCCCATCCATATCGTCGGCGCGCTGGTCGGCGAACATACCTACAATGTGACGGCCGTCGGCTCGGTCCAGACCTATTATGTGAAGGCGCTGTCCTATTCCGGCCTCGACTTCGCCTTCCGCTACAAGGGCGTGCCGGTGCAGACCTTTGTCCAGCGGCCGGAATTCGCGGCCTGCGCCGAGGCCAAGGACAGTGCCAGACTGTGGAGCTGCCGCGACAGGGTGTGGGTGGAACATTTCCGCGGCAAGACGGTCGACGGCGTCACCTATGACGCAATGACCTTCCAGCAGGCATTCTTCCAGCCCTTCTTCGCCGGCCAGACCTTCGGCCTCGGCCAGATCAGCCCGCTGACAGCGCTTGAGGTCACCGACCTCGTCAACAAGGTCAGCGGCTACGACACGCTGACACCGGATCATCCGCAGGCGATCTATCGCGATGTCATGGATCCGGATCGCAGCATCGTCTACATCGCCGCGATCGTGCGAGACGCCATCGACGCCTACAAGGAACAGGGCTTCGACATATCAGGCAATCCGGGCATCACGGCGACGCTCTACAATGTCGGCCAGCCCCGGCAGCGGGCGGCCGATTTGCGCGCGGCGGTTGCCGGCGGCAAGGGCCGCAAACTGCCGGTGGAGAATTATTACGGCTGGCTCGTCAACGACAAGCTCGACGAACTCAGAAGCCTGCTCGACAGCGGCAGCTGAGAACCGCTTTCAACACGGAGCCCGCGTGCAGTCGTTCATCGACCAGAGCGTTTGTTTCATCGAGAACCATCAGGCCTGGGCCGGCCTCGTGGTCGGGCTGCTGGCCTTTGGCGAGTCCCTCGTGCTCGTCGGCATCCTCTTGCCCGGCACGACGGTGCTCATCATCGTCGGCGGCCTGGTAGGGGCCGGCATCGCCCAGCCTCTGCCCGTACTTCTGGCCGCCATGATCGGCGCGGCGCTCGGCGATACCATCTCCTATTTCCTCGGCAAATGGCTGGGGCGCGGTGTCGTCCACAAATGGCCGCTCAAGCGCTATCGCCGCGAGGTCGCCAGGGCGCGCCTGTTCTTCCACCGTTATGGTTTTCTGGCCGTTTTCGTCGGCCGCTTCTTCGGCCCGGTCCGCGCCACCGTGCCGCTGGTCGCGGGCATGATGGGCATGCACCGGCGCCGCTTCCAGATCGCCAACATCCTGTCGGCGATCATCTGGGCTCCGGTCGTGCTATCGCCGGGATGGCTGGTGGCCAAGGGCGCCGGCAGCATCCCCGAGCTCGATGTGACCAGCCTGTTCGGGTTAGCGGCGATCGCCGTGGTCGCCTTGATCATCATAGCGGTGATCGCGCTCAAGCTCCGGGGTAAGCGAACCGCCCGAGCCTAGCCCCTCTTCCTGAACACCCCGATCATCGGTCCCAGATTCCAGTAATCATCGTTGCGGCCAATCGCGGGCGCGAACAGGCTCGATATCGTGCCATCGAGAAACAGCGCATTATCGCAGCCGAGCGCATCGCGGAACAGCCGGGCGAATGCATGGAAATTCACCGTGCCGTTCGAAATGGCGAAGACCGCGACACCATCCTTGCGCACCCCGACCCCGTCGCGGGACTTGCCCGACGTGCCGTCGGACTGGAATTTCGGATGAAGCTGGCCGTCGATGACCAGCATCGGCCCGGATTGCGTGGCATAGTCCGTGGATGGCCGCTTCCTGACAAAGTCCCTTGTCGCGCGAACCGCCGCCTTGCCTTGGCTGATGTAGAAGATGCCATTCGGCTGCAGCGAAAAATTGCCGCTTCCCGATCCGGTCTTCACACCAGCCATCTCCTGGCCACGCTCGACATAGAGGCCGACCGGCCTGAGGTCGGGATGATACATGCCGGCATTGATAGCAAACAGCATGGTGCGGCCGGCGACGCGCTGGGCGTTGTCGAGATTGTGCAGCGACTGAAAGGGCTTGCCGGCCGGATCCTTCCAGAACAGTTCGATCGAATAGAGTTTAGGGTCGACCTCGCAGACCAGATAGCTGCTCGCCTCGAAGGCGAAGTCGCGGCACGGCGGCACCGATGCGACCCATTGGCCGAATGCCATCGTGGTGGCGACCGCCTGCGGCAGCGCGGCCTTGACCAAACCCATCAGCAGGGGCGCCGCGTTGAGAAGTGTCAGAAAATCCATGCATCTATCCGATTACCAGTTCCAACGAGCGGCCGTGGATAGCACCGTCGACCGGCACTATGAAGACCGGTTCGGGAGCATGGATCAGCATATGCGGCCGGCGCGGCCGGGCGACGAGACTATTTGACCGAGCTGACCAGCTGTTCGTCGCCACCAAGGATTGAAACCCAGTGCCCGGTGTTGTCGCTCGCCTGCCGTTTCAGATAGCGATAGCTGGTCTGGTTCCAGAGGCGGACCTTGTCGGTCAGATTGTCGAGGATGAAGTCGCCCTTGTCGGTTCGCACCGTCAGCACGGCGTGACCTTCGCCATCCGGCTTGCGGACCACCGTCATCAAAAGATTGGCCACGGCGATGCCCAGGCTGTTGAGCTCACGCCGCTTTTCCAGGGCGTAGTCCTCGCAGTCGCCGAAACCGTTGTCGGGATAGGCCCACCACTCGTCCTTGCCGTAATTGTCCATGTCGCTCATCGGCTTGACGCGTGTGTTGACCGAGAGATTCACAGCCGAGATATCGTGCAGCAGCTTGCTGCTCATATGTTCCGGTTCGCTATTGGGCGAACGGATCGAGCATTCGGCGACATGGATCTTGCAAAAATCATAGTGGCCAATCGGCTGGGAGGTCGTGCCGCCGACAACCATGGAAACGGGCGCGGCATAGGCGGAACTCGCCGCCGCACAGAAAGCGGACAGCGCAAACGCCAGCCCCAGCCCCTTCGCCTTGCGGCGCCAACCCATCGAGGATGCCATCCGGCCCCACCCATCTGTTTTGTTAACAGAATGTTAAAGGGTGTTATCTTCCGAAGTCAATGAACGCCGCTGATCACATCTCCGGGGGATCGACTCATGCATCCAAGTGGTGCCGGCGCGCAACACTGCCTGTCAAGCCAGCCATCCCATCGCCACGCCGAGCAGCAGGACGACGCCGAGCAGGCCGCGGTAGATGACGAAAGGCCAGGCGGAGAAACGTTCCAGCACGCGCATCAGGCCCCAGATGGCGAAGAAGGCGGAGATCGAAGCGACGACCAGCCCTGTGGCCAGAACCGACCAGCCATGGGCGTCGAGATGAACCTTGTGCAGTTCCCACAGCTCCTTGAGCCCGGCCAGCGCGATCGCGGGCAGCCCGAGCAGGAACGAGAAGCGCGCCGCCTCGGCCCGCTTGAAGCCGAGCCCCAGTGCCGCCGTTAGGGTCGAGCCCGAACGCGAGACGCCGGGGATCAGCGCGCCGATCTGGGCGACACCGACAAGCAACGCGTCGGCAAGCGACGCTTCCGCTATGGTGCGCTTGTGGCGGGCAAAGATCTCGGCCAACGCCAGCAGGATCGCCATGGCGATGCAGGACCAGCCGATCACGCTCAGGCTGCGCAGTGGCGAATTGCAGGCGTTGAGCACGCCCGACAGCGCGACGCCGGCAATGACGATCGGGATCGTCGCCAGCACGATCCAGGAAGCCAGCTGGAAATGCCGGTCGGTGAAATCGCGCCGTGTGAGCGCGTCGAGCGAACCGAACAGGAGATCCCTGACATCGCCCCAGAAATAGCTGATGACGGCGGCAAGGGCGGCAAGCTGCATGGCGGCGGAGAAGGCAGACCCCGGATCCTGCCAGCCGAGCACCGCCGGCACAATGCGCATATGGGCGGTCGAGGAAATCGGCAGCAATTCGGTGATGCCTTGCACCAGGCCGAGAAAGGCGACCTTGGCATATCCCAGGCCAACAAAGCCGGTGTCTATGCCTTGAGTGCAGATGTCAGCCATATCGAGCCTTTCTGTCGAACAACCATGAGGGGCGCCCCCCGCCGAGCAATAGTCTGGCGATCCCCGGAATCCTATTTACGGATTTGTAATGCGCCGCTTGACAAGCCGCGCTCTCATATTATTCTTCGCTAATCTTACACTGTAAGATAAATAATGGAGGAGAGCCATGCTGACCGCCTTGTCAGAATTGCAGCCCCTACCTGAACCGCACCCGCCCGGCATTGCGATCGAGGATGTCTCGCGTGACCTGAGCCGCGCCATCGAGCGCGCCGAGGTGCGTGCCTGGCTCGACCTCTATGCCGCCGCGCCCGCCGATTTCGCCGCAAGGCAAGGGCTTTCGATCGCCAGGGAAGGCGACCTCGCCTGGACCACCTGCACGACGATCCCGTTCGTCCATTTCAACTGCGTGAAGAATTTCGGCGTCGACAGCCCAGCCTCCGAAAGCCAGCTCGACGCGCTGTTGGCGCATTACCGGGCCGCCGGCATTTCGCGGCCCTGGTTCTATGTCAATCCGCACACCGAACCATCACGTCTCAGATGCTGGCTCGAGGCGCGCGGCCTGCAGCGCCAGGGCGGCTGGGAGCGGATTTATCGCGAGGCGGAACCGCTGTCATCCGAGCCGCTCTTCATGGCTGACGGGGTTTCAGTCGAACGCGTGACGACGGCAACGGCAAGCGAGTGGGCCGGCTTCATCGACAGAAGCTACCGGCTGCCCACTTCGCCTTGGCTGCTGGCTCTGGTCGGCCGACAGGGCTGGCATCACTACATGGCCAAGCAGGATGGCACGGTGGTGGCGGTGCGCTCACTGTTCATCGGCGCCGACGGCGCGGCCTGGAGCGGCATCGAAGCGCCGGTGCCGGGCATCATGGCGCCGAGCTTCGATCTGGATGCCATGCTTGGAGAGGCGCTGGTGCGCGACGGTATTGCGGCCGGAGCGAAACTGTTCGTCGCCGACATCGAGGCGCCGCATGAGGAGCGCGACGGACCGGCCTATCGCAACTATGCGCGCCTCGGCTTCAGAATCGCCTATTTCCGCAGCCATTACAGCTATCTGCCGGCTAGCTCAAACTGACCGCCTAGTTACGCAGCCATTGCTGGAAACAGCTTTTGACCACCATATGGGCCGGCGGAACAACCGGCCGATCGGCGGGTGCGTCATCGACCACCCGGCTACGAACCCGTTCGAGCAGCATGCGCACCTGTTCCGGGCGCACGCGGTCGCGCTCCATGACAAGCAGGACCATTGGATCGCTCAAAAGCTCGTCCAGGGTGCTGATGCTGTCGTTCATCCGTCGTCTCCTCGAATGCCGGCCCGCGCTGCATAGATAGGAAGACAAAGATGGCCCGCCAATGACGTTTTGCCGGCTATCGCGTGTTGTTTTGGATTAAATTTTGGTCATGGTTTCACCTTCCTTCTTCCCTTGTGGGAGAAGGAAAGACCTAGCCCGGCGGCGGAGCGCCTTCATGTTGCGGCAGGCCGTCATCGAGCACCACCCAGGGCTGTTTCGAGGCGGTGAAAATATGCATCTGCGGCTTGAAGCCCGAGGGGTCGTCGAGCGAGCCGGTGGTGATGCCGATGATGCCGGCGGAGTCGCGGCGTGAAAACATCGTCGTGCCGCAGTTCGGGCAAAAACCGCGCTTGAGATCGGGCGAGGTGTTCACGGTCGCCAGCGGGCCCTCGATGGTCACATCATCGATGCGAAACAGCACGCGCGCGTTGAAGGCAGCGCCGATCGCCTTTTGGCAGAGCCGGCAATGGCAGACGCGTTCGTTGATGGGCGCCGCGTCGGCGCGGTAGCGCACCGATCCGCACAGGCAACCGCCGTGATGTTTAGTCATCGCCTTGATCCACAAATGGAGGAAATAAGCGGCAAGGTAGTCGCGCGATCGACAGGGTCAATTGAAAAGCTTTGATACAACGCCATCGATAATCGGAATGCGATGCAGTTCACCATGGCGCAAGACATCGAAACCATCGGCATTGCGGATCTGTTCGGGCCGCCCTCGCCCGCCCGCGACCGCACTGACATCAGCATCATGGCCGCTGCCTCGGGGATCGGCTTCATGGCGGTTCGGGATTTTCCGGGCGACGCTTGGCTGACGCCGCACGGCAGAGCGCAATTGCTGCGCATCTTCGACCTTCCCCAACCTGAGAAGCAGAAACTGCTGCGCTGGAATTTCGACCGCAGCAAAAAGAACGTCTATCGCGGCTGGTTCCCGCTGCAGCCGACAGCCGTTTCCTACAAGGAAGGCATCGACATGGGGCCGGATCTCACTGATACGGCAGGCGTCTCGGCCTCAGACGATCCGCTGTGCGAGCCGACGCCCTTGCCGGCCGAAGATACCCTGCCCGGCTGGCGCACGGCGGCGGCGGATTACTACGGCGCGATGGGGACAGTCGGCAACGCGCTGATGCGGTCGATCGCGCGCGGGCTCGGCCTGCCGGAAACGATCTTCGATCCCTATTTCGAGCATGGCATCTCGACGCTGCGCCTGATCCGCTACCCCCTGCGCGACGCCAGTGCGGGCATCGACATCAGCGGGCCTGACTTCTCGGTGGTCCACAAGGGGGAGACACGCACCATCATTGGCCGCGAGCATGCCGATTCCGGTTTTGTCACCTTGCTGGCGCAGGACGGTGTCGAAGGCTTGCAGGCAAAAAACCTCGCCGGCGAATGGATCGACGTGCCGCCGGCCAACGGCACGCTGGCGGTCAATTTCGGCAAGTTGCTGGAGCGCTGGACCGGCGGACGTGTCCGAGCGACGCGGCACCGGGTGATTGCGCCAAAGACGGCACGGTTTTCGATCCCGTTTTTCTACGAGCCGCGTGTCGACGCCGAGATCGCGCCGCTGCCACTGAGCGGCGCGGAGGCTTTCGAACCATTTCTCTATGGTGACTATCTCTGGGAGTCGGCGACGAATTTCGTCGAGATGAGCGGCATCAAGCATCTCAGGCACCCCCGTCGGGCAGGGGCTTCCTAGAGCAACATGCCGGCCATCTCGCGGGAGACAGCCGCAAGTTGGGAATGCCGCGAAGGCGCGCGTCAGTGGCGCTTGGCTTGCACCAGATAGGCGTCGATCTCGGTCTCGCCGAGCCACTTGGCCGCTTCAAGCCGGTGCAGGCCTTCAACGAGGATATGGCGCTTGCCGTCGTGGCGGACCTGGATCGGCGTCTTTAGACCATTCTCCAGAATATCCTCGGCGAGGCTCCGCACGGTCTCGGGGTGCAATGTCTTCTTGCGCGCCGTCGGCACGTAGATATCGTCGAGCTTGACCTTCTGGACCCTGAGCATGCCTATCCCCATGGCGGAAACGCCGCCTTTCCTGAGATAGTCCGTTTACTGAAGGCGGCCAAGGGCGCGGCTAACGAATGCTGGCCTGATCGTTTCCATTTGACGCTCGGCCTCCAGATCGCCGAAATGGCGCGCCTCGACCTTTTTCGGTGTCCATGACCCATCTGCCGACCGAGTTCCCCGATTTCGGACTGACGCCAGAGCAGCGCCGCCACGCCGTGCGCGGCCACTATTATGAATGGCCAGGCATGGATGGCGAGCGCGGCGAGATCTGGTGCTACAGCGACCGCTTTTCCTACCGCGCCGGTGAGACGGTGACGCTGCATGTCAGTTCGACAGCTCCAGCATTCAACACGGCGATCGTTCGTGACGGCGCCACCGAGACGAAAGTGTTCGAGAAATCGGGCATAGCGGCGGTCTGGCAGGACACTTCAGACCAATGTTCCGCCGAGGGTTGCGGCTGGGAAGCCGCCTTCGAATTCCGTGTCGAGAGCGACTGGCCGTCCGGTGCCTATCGGATAACGCTGACTGCCGTTGGCCATGATGGCAGGCCGATCCACAGCCATCATCTCTTCATCGTCAGCCCGCAGCCCGGCAGGAAGCCCGGCCGCGTGCTGCAGGTGGCGGCGACGGGCACCTGGCTTGCCTACAACACCTGGGGCGGCTCCAACCACTACCAGGGCATTACCGGGCCAAACCGCGACCAGTATTCGCCCGTCGTGTCGACGCAACGGCCCTGGTGCCGTGGTTTCGTCGTGCTGCCGAAGGACGCGCCGCGCGTGCCGCTGGAAGTCGCCGTGCCGCCGAAGACGGTGCCACGCTATCCCCATATGGAGTGGGCGCTCGCCACCGGCCATTCGAAGAAATATGCCTCGTCCGGCTGGGCAAGCTATGACAGCCACTTCTTCCGCTTCGCCGAGCGGGCCGGCTACGAAGTCGATCTCGCCAGCCAGCACGATTTGCATGTCTCGCCAGACATTCTCGACGGCTATGACTGTGCCGTCTTCGTCGGCCATGACGAGTACTGGACCTGGGAAATGCGCGATGCAGTCGACACCTACGTCGAACGCGGCGGCCATGCGGCGCGCTTTGCCGGCAATTTCATGTGGCAGACGCGGCTGGAGGACGAGGGGCGCCGCCAGGTCTGCTACAAATACCGCGCGCGCAAGGAGGATCCCGCCTATCTCCAAGGCGGCGACGTGACGCGTGCTACCAACTCTTGGGAAGCGCCGGAAATCGGTCGGCCGGGTTCGGCGACCTTTGGGCTCAACGCAACGCGCGGCGTCTATGCCGGCTGGGGCGGCTGCGCGCCGCGCGGTGTGCGCGGCTTTCCGGTCTACCGGCCCGAGCACTGGGCCTTTGCCGGCACCGGCATCTATTATGGCGACCTGCTCGGCGCCGACGGCCATGTCTATGGCTATGAGGTCGATGGGCTCGACTTCGAGATACGCGGCGGCCTGCCCTACCCCACATCAGACAGCGGTGCGCCTGATGGATTGCAGGTTCTCGCGGTAGGCATGGCGAGCCAGGTGGAGGAAAGCGCCGACATCCCGATCGAGGACCAGTTCCTCACCGACGAGGATGGCCGCTTCACCGCCGAGACGCTTTTCGGCGAGGCGAGCGACGCCAATCTCGAAAAAGTCAAACGCGGCAACGGCATGATCGTCAATTTCCCGCGCGGCAAGGGCGAGGTGTTCCACGCCGGAAGCTGCGAATGGGTGGCCGGCCTGCTAAGACAAGACCCGATGGTCGAACGCGTCACCCAAAATGTCCTTGATCGCTACCTTGGAAAGTCCTGACATGTCGAAGACCCAGACCGCCACTCAAGACATCGAGAGCCGGCGAGAATCGCATCTGTTCTACCTATCCAGCCTGCGCCGGCCGCTGATCGACCGCGCCGAGGGCATCTATATGTGGACGCAGGACGGCCGCCGCTTCATCGACGGTTCGAGCGGGCCGATGGTCGCCAATATCGGCCATTCCAACCGCAATGTGCTCGACGCCATGAAGCGGCAGATGGACCGTGCCACCTTCGCCTACCGGCTGCATTTCGAGAACGAACCGGCGGAAGAGCTCGCGCGCGAGCTGGCCGGCAAGCTGCCGGAAGGCATGGACCGCATCTTCTTCGTTTCTGGCGGCTCGGAGGCGACGGAATCCTGCATCAAGCTGGCACGGCAATGGGCTGTCGCCACCGGCCAGGCCAGCCGCTGGAAGGTGATCACCCGCTTCCCCTCCTATCACGGCGGCACGCTGGGTTCGCTCTCGATCACCGGCGACGACGCGCTGTCAGAGACCTTTGAGCCGATGATGCGGGTGATGCCGACAGTGCCGGCGCCCACGGCCTGGCGCGACCGCGACAATCTCTCGATGGAGCAACGCGGCGTTCGCTATGCCGACATGCTGGAGGAGAAGATTCTTGCCGAAGGCCCTGAGAGCGTCGTCGCCTTCATCATGGAACCGATCGGCGGTGCTGCCACCGCGGCATTGGTGGCTCCCGACAGCTACTATGCGCGTGTGCGCGAAATCTGCGACCGCTATGGCATCCTGCTTATCCATGACGAAGTGATGAGCGGCGCCGGCCGCACCGGCAAGTTCCTCGGCGGCGACCACTGGAACTGCATGCCCGACATCGTCGCGCTGTCGAAGGGGCTGGGCTCGGGCTATGCGCCGCTCGGAGCGCTGGCCGCCCCGATGCGGCTGGTGCAGCCGCTGCTCGCTTCCGGCGGCTTCCAGCATGGCCACACCTATGCCGGCAATCCGCTTGCCTGCGCCGCCGGCCTTGCCGTGCTCGGCGAAATGGACCGGCTCGACCTGATCGCCAATGCCGCCGCCATGGGCGATGTGCTGATGGACGGGCTGAGGGGGTTGGCGAAGCGCTTTCCCTTCATCGCCGACGTGCGCGGCAAGGGCCTGCTCACCGGTGCCGAGATGGTTGCCGATCCCGAGACGTTGCGGCCGATCGACCAGAGCAAGAAAGCCACGCAGCGGCTCCTCGATCTGGCCTACGAGCGCGGGTTGATCATCTATGGCCGCAGGGTCAAGGGCGGCGTCGACGGCGACAACTTCATGGTCGCGCCGCCGATGATCGTAACCAGCGAACAGGTCGGCGAGATCATCTCCATCATCGGCGACTCGCTGGAGGTTCTGGCCGCAGAGCTCGCCCTTCCGGTCGAAGGCCAGGGCTAAAAAATGGCGCCGCGAAAAGTCATCATCACCTGCGCCGTCACCGGCTCGGTGCACACGCCGTCGATGTCGCCCTATCTGCCGGTGACGCCGGACCAGATCGCTGCCGATGCCATCGCCGCAGCGGAAGCCGGTGCCTCGATCCTGCATTTGCACGCCCGCGATCCCAAAGATGGCCGCCCAACCGCCGATCCGGACGTGTTCATGCAGTTCCTGCCGCGCATCAAACAGGCGACCGATGCGGTGATCAACATCACCACCGGCGGCTCCTCGCTGATGACACTGGACCAGCGGCTGGCGGCCCCTTTGCGGGCCGAGCCCGAAATGTGTTCGCTCAACATGGGCTCGATGAATTTCGCGCTGTTCCCGATGCTCGACAAGCCACGCGAATGGCAGCACGAATGGGAGCCGAAACTACTCGAAGCCACCCGCGACACCATCTTCAAGAACACCTTCGCCGACATGGAGGGCGTGCTCGAAAGGCTGGGCAAGGGCTGCGGTACGCGCTTCGAATTCGAATGCTACGATGTTGGCCATCTCTATTCGCTGGCGCATTTCCGCGACCGCGGTTTGGTGTCGGGACCGCTGTTCATCCAGTTCGTGCTGGGCATTCTGGGCGGCATCGGCGCCGATCCGGACAATCTCATCCATATGAAGCGGATCGCCGACAAGCTGTTCGGCGACAGCTACCAATTCTCGGTACTGGCCGCCGGCCGCCAGCAGATGGCGCTGATTTCGATCGCCGCGGCGATGGGCGGCAATGTCCGTGTCGGGCTGGAGGACAGTCTCTACGATGGCCGCCAGCTGGCGAAATCCAATGCCGATCAGGTGCGCCGCATCCGTGGCATTCTCGAGGGCCTGTCGCTGGAGGTTGCCACGCCGGCTGAGGCGCGTGAGATGCTGGCGCTGAAGGGTGGGGACAGGGTAGCTTTCTAGAGGCAAGGGAGGAGCTGATATGGAAAGGGTTCTCGTCTCCGCCTGCTTGCTCGGCAGTCACGTCCGTTATAACGGCTCCTACCGGCTCAACAACCATCCGACACTGATGCGCTGGCAGGAAGAAGGGCGGGTTGTGCAAATCTGCCCAGAGGTTGCCGCAGGTTTCTCAACGCCACGTCCTCCGGCGGAAATTCGCGGTGCAGTCGATGGCGGCGCGGTGCTTCACGGCCAGGGTCGAGTGGTCGAGCAGACGGGAAATGATGTGACCGCACTTTATTTCGAAGCCGGGCAGCTTGCGCTCGAACTCGCCCGAGAAACTGGATGCCGCTATGCGGTTCTTACCGATGGCAGCCCGTCCTGCGGCAGCAGCTTCGTCTATGACGGCAGTTTTGCCGGCAAACGGGTGACAGGTCGTGGCACGACCACCGCGCTGCTAGAAGCGAACGGCATTCGCGTCTTTTCGGAAGACAATATCGGCGACCTTGAGGATCTCCTGAACAAGCGCGGCTCAGCTGGAACCGTGACCTGATCCATGGCAGACAAGATCCAGACCGCGACCAGCGATACCGTCATCCGCCACGGCACCCTCGATGACGTCGAAACCATCCACGCAGCGCTTCTCAAACTTGGCACCCATATCGGCGCCCATCAGGAGATCACGTCCACATCAGATGATCTCCGCCGCTACGGCTTTGGCGGAAAGCCTGCCTTCTCCACCCTGATCGCCGAAGTCGGCGGCGAATTCGCCGGCCTGTGTCTGCATTTCCCGATCTTTTCGACCTGGATGGGGCGGCCCGGGGTCTATGTGCAGGACCTTTATGTCGAGGATAGGTTTCGCGGCCGCAAGATCGGCGAGCGCCTGCTGCGGCGCGTCGCGGCAGAGTGCCGGAAGGACGGGGGCGTCTATCTCAGACTGTCCGTCGACACCGACAATGAGGGTGCCAAGGCCTTCTACGAGAGGCTGGGCATCGCCTGGTCGAGTTACGAACAGACGCAGAAGATCATCGGCGAGGCTTTCTTTGCCTTCGCCGACGGGCCGGGGAATGGGGAGCGGGAATGAAAGCCTTTTATGCGCAGGAGCAGAAGCGCCACGACCCCAAGGCCTTTCTTTCCAGTGGTGCACCGCAGCCCAATCCGGAAAAACCCGAGCGTGTCGAAAGATTGTTGGCCGGCGCAAAATCTGCGGGCTGCACGATCGAGCGGCCACGCAATTACGGCCTCGCCCCGGTCTCGGCGGTGCACACGCCCGAATATCTCGACTTCCTCGAACATATTTTCGAGCGCTGGCAACGTATCGATGGCGCGTCTGCCGAGGTCATCCCCAACATCCACCCGATCGCCCGCACCGGCTCCTATCCCGCCTCCGCCGTCGGCCAGGCCGGCTACCATATGGCCGATACCGCTTGCCCGATCTCGGGCGAGACCTGGCAAAGCGCGCTGTGGAGTGCCTGGAGCGCTGTCGAAGCCGCCGAAGCCGTGATGGCAGGCGCGCCGGCCGCCTATGCGCTGTGCCGTCCGCCCGGCCACCACGCCTTTGCCGATGTCGCCGGCGGCTTCTGCTTCATCAACAATTCGGCCGTCGCCGCGCAGATGCTGCGCAAGCAGGCGGCGCGGGTGGCGATCCTCGATGTCGACCTGCACCATGGCAATGGCACGCAAGGCATTTTTTATGCGCGGCCCGATGTGCTCACCGTCTCGCTGCACGCCGATCCGGTGCGCTTTTACCCATTTTTCTGGGGTCACGCCGACGAGCGTGGCGAAGGCCCGGGCCTTGGTTACAACTTCAACCTGCCGCTGCCGCGCAAATCCGCCGACGCGGCGTTTCTGGAAGCGCTCGAGGTGGCGTTCCAGCGTGTTCGGTCCTTCTCGCCCGACGCGTTGGTCGTGGCGCTTGGCCTCGACGCCTTCGAGGGCGATCCGTTCGGCGGGCTTTCGGTGACGACGCCAGGTTTCTCCCGCATTGGCGAAGCGATCGCCAAGCTCGGCCTGCCGACGGTCATCGTCCAGGAAGGCGGCTATCTCTGCGACGAACTTGGCGACAACCTCACCGCCTTCCTCACCGGCTTTGGCGGCAAGGCGCGGTGAAGGCTCAGCCTGACTTCACGAGCGCTGCTGTCTGAGCATGGCGATGACCCGGTGCACGCTCTCCAGCGTCTCGTCGATTTCGCCAGCCGTGTTGTAGTGCGCGATACCGATGCGCACGACGCCTTGCTCGGCAGGAATGCCGAGCTGGTGGACGATCTCCCAGGCGTAGTTGTGACCGGACCAGAGGAAGATGTTTTCGGCGTTCATCTGCCGGACGATTGTTTCCGGCACAATGCCGTCGACGGTGAATGAGACTGTCGGCACGCGATCGCCGAGCCGTTTCGGGTCGGTGATGCCGTGGATGGTCAAGCCTGAAATGTCGGACAGGCCGTCGATCAGCCTTTGCGCCAACGGGTTTTCATAACCGATGGCGACTTCGAACGCCTTGGCGATCTTCTGTCTGCGCGAACCACCCTCGCCCGCCGCAGCCCCCAGTTCGGCAAAATAGTCGACCGCCGCCGTGAGGCCGGCCATCAGTTCGATCTGCGGCGTGCCAAGCTCGAACCGCTCCGGCAGACCATCGGACGAACAGCGACATTTGTAGGGTTTCAGGCCATCGATGACATCCAGCCGTCCCCACAAAATCCCCATATGCGGACCGAAGAATTTATAGGCCGAACAGATCAGGAAATCGCAGCCGAGATCCCTGACGTCGATCAGTCCGTGCGGAGCGAACTGGACGGCGTCGACATAGACCAGGGCGCCGGCCTGTTTTGCGATGGCAGTCAGGGACTTAACCCGGTTGATCGAGCCGGTCAGGTTCGAGGCATAGTTCAATGCGACCAGCCGCGTCTTGTCGGACAGCAGCCCGGCCAGCGTCGCCTCTTCGACCTGCCAGCTCTTTTCATCGAATGCCAGCCATCGCACCACGAGACCAAGGTCCTCGGCCAGTTGCAGCCAGGGCGACACATTGCCCTCATGGTCCATGCGGGTGAGGATGATCTCGTCGCCGGGCTTCAGCGTGCGGCCGAGTGTGCGCGACATGTGGTAGGTCAGCGTCGTCATGTTGGCGCCGATGATGATTTCCTCAGGGCTCGCCGCACCGAGAAAATCGGCCATCGCTTGATGCGCCTCGTCGACGACAGCTTGAGCCGCGATCGTCGTTTCGAAATAACCGCCGAGATTGGCATTGGTGGTGAGCAGGCAGCGCGACACCGCATCGGCGACAGCCTGCGGCACCTGCGTGCCGGCGGGGTTGTCGAGATAGATGCGACGGCGCCCCTTGTCGGTCAGGAAAAGGGCCGGAAATTTTCCACGCACGGCCTCGATCGGCAAATCCACCATTGTCTCCACCCCTCTGTTATTCCTAATAATTCTATCGCCGAGCGGATCAGGGACAGGGATTGCCTACCCGCTGGTGGATCGCGTCCACCGCCTTCTGCATCTCTTCGGTCCAGACGACATCCACCGAGGAGAGTGCCATTTCGAGCTGCGGAATGGTCGTCGCACCGACGATGTTCGACGTGACGAAGGGCCGGCTCGACACATAGGCATTGGCAAACAGCGCCGGCTCCATACCAAAGGAGCGCGCCAGTTCATTGTATTCGAGCTGTGCCTCCGCAGCATTCGGCGTCTCGTAGCGCTGACCACGATTGAACAATTGCGAGCGCGAGCCCTGCGGTCGGGCGCCATGGTCGTATTTGCCGGTCAGATAGCCCTGAGCCAGCGGCGAATAGGGCAACAACGACACTTGTTCGCGCTCGCAGACCTCGGCAAGGTTCACCTCGAAGGTGCGGTTGACGAGATTGTAGGCGTTCTGGATCGACGCGACCCTCGGGCCGACGCCTTTGTCGGCCTCGGCAAGGAACCGCATGACGCCCCAGGAACTCTCGTTCGACAGGCCGAAATGGCGGATCTTTCCTGCCTTCACCAGTTCATCAAAGACGCCAAGCGTCTCGGCGATCGGCGTTTCGTTGGCGGGTGCGCCGTCGGCATCGGCGCGCCGCGCCACCGCCCCGACACGCGTCGGGTTGGCGCCCCAGGGGATGTCGCGTTCCGGCCAGTGGATCTGGTAGAGGTCGAGATAGTCGGTGCCGAGCTTGGCCAGCGATTTTTCGACGGCGTCGAAGATATCGGCGCGCACCAGTTGAGACGGCCTGTCGCCGCGAAACCAGTCGCTGGCCGTGCGGCCGACGACCTTGGAGGCAAGGATCACCTTGTCGCGGTTGCCCTTGGCTTTCATCCAGCTGCCGATGATCTTTTCCGTCCGCCCCTGTGTCTCCGCCTTGGGCGGGATCGGATAGAGCTCCGCGGTGTCGATGAAATTGACGCCGCGCGAAAAAGCCAGGTCCATCTGCGCGTGGCCTTCGGCCTCGGTATTCTGCTGGCCCCAGGTCATGGAGCCCAGGCAGATCTGGGTGACAAGAAGATCGGTCCGACCGAGACGGCGTTTGTGCATGGAATTCTGCTCCGGAGGGAAGTCTGCGCGGGAGGGAGGCTGCATGTATAGGGAAAGCCACGGCGCTCTCCAAGCCTCACCAGGCCGACTTTTGCGTGAACCAGCGGTTGCTAGCGGCGGGCACTGGCCACGGCGCGGCGTTTGGCCTCGTCGATCAGCATGTTGGCGACCTGCATGCGGATCACGGCGCGTTGGCGCAGATGCGGGGCGACGCGATCGGGATGGTTGGTAAAAGCAAAGCTGCGGCGCATGCGGCCGAAATCGGCGGCGCTCTTGGACTGGTTCAGTCCCAGTTCGGCCGCAATCGATTCCGGATCGATCGGCGGCAGTTTTTCCTCGAGCTTCGGGTCCTCGGCAGCGAGGGCCAGCTTGGCGTGTTCGAGCAAGGCGGCGAATTCGCTCGCCAGATCAGCACCGGCCTCGCGATACTCGGCGGCCGACACCTTGATGCGACCGGAATGGAGTTCCTCGGCGACCGAGAGATAATCGAACGGAATTGACGGACGCGCGCCGGCCTCGTCGCCCTCAATGCCGTCGCCCTTGTCGGAGGCGACGAAGAGGTCGTCGAGCAGCGAAGCGAAATCACGCTTGGCGCCGGTAGCGATGTCAGCCTCCACCTTGCCTGACTGTCAGGTTTCCAGACCATAGAACCGGCTCGTTAAAAATACATACCACCGATCTTAACGAATTTAGCTGTTCGAAGGATCGCGACCGGTCCTTAAAACAAAAAGCCGGACTGCACTTTCATGCAGCCCGGAAATTCGCCAGGAGTGGCGAGGAAAAACTGGCCATGTGCCAGCGTCGAAGCCTACGGTTCATGCGGTGCAGAAGTTTCAGCGGGCCGCAAAAAAATTTATGAAAATCATCCGGACATAGCAGGCATGCAAATGCTGCACTGCACAATTGTCACGATTCACGTATATTAGCTGGCGTGGAGGACCAACCAGGAGCCTGAATCATGGGTTTCTTCACGGAAATGTTCGCCCGGCCGCGCCCGCAGGAACATCTGAGATACCGCGCAGCACTCGCGCTGCTTCATTCGATGAGCAGCGCCGATCGCGCCGATATCGGCATCAAGCCCGCCGATTTTCCGCGCATCGCCCGCGAAATGTCCATTCGCTAAGCAGCTGGCGAGATGTCCCGAAACGATCCGGGACATCTCAAAGTCTGATTTCTCAACGCGATCCGAGGAATGTCGCCTTGCCCAGCGGCACGCCATTGTGGCGAAGGATGTCGTAGGCGGTGGTGAGGTGGAAGTAGAAGTTGGGCATGGCCACATGCAGCAGATACTGCATGCCGCCCAACGTCGTTTCGCGGCCACCAAGCTTCAACTCGATCACCTTGTCGTCGGAACCGTCGATATCGGCTGGCGAAAAAGTCGCCAGAAGCGCGAGCGTCTTGGCGATCCGCGCCTCGAGATCGGCAAAACTTGCCTCATTGTCCTCGTATTTCGGCACCTCACGGCCGGCGAGCCGCGACGGCGCGCCCTTGGCATGGTCGGTGGCGATCTGCACCTGCCTGGCCAAAGCGAACATGTCGGGTGCAAGCCGCGCCGTCAAAAACACCTGCGGGTCGATCTTGCGGTCAAGCGCATTCTGTTCGGCAGCCGCCAGCACATTGGAAAGTGCTTTCAGCCTGGCTGAAAACACGGGCACGGATGCCTCATACATCGATATGGTCACGTCAAATCTCCTGTCCGGCCTGAACGTTGGCGGAGCGACGTAGCGCCTGTGCGCACGATTCTTCAAGCGCCGTGGGCTCCACGTCACCACGCCGCCGCAATCGCTGTGGTAGAATTTCCGTTATCGAGCGGAGATTCCCGATGAGACGCGTCCTTCTCGCAGCGACTGCCCTGTTCTCCCTTGCCATGTCCGGCCAAGCGGCGCTGGCCGCCGACGACGCGCCCGAAACGCCCTATGTCGACGACCGGTCAAGCGCCGAGGCGGTCATCCGCTCGCTCTACAGCGCCATCAACCGACACGAATTCGCCCGCGCCTGGGGGTATTACGGCGATGCCAAGCCGGCTAAGGATTTCGACAGTTTCGTCAAGGGCTATGACGGTACCGACAAGGTCGAAGTCACGACCGGTGCTATTTCAGACGAGGGTGCCGCCGGCAGCATTTTCTACAACGTCCCTGTCGCCATCCGGGCCACCGACAAGAGCGGCGGCGAAAAAGTCTTTGCCGGCTGCTACACGCTGCGCCAGGTGAATGCGCAGATCCAGGCGGCGCCGCCCTTCGATCCTATCCATATCGAAAAAGGCGCGCTGAAACCTTCAACCGCCGATTTCGAGGAGGCTGTGCCGCCAAGCTGTGGCGACGGACCACCGCCGCCGAAGAAGGACGTAGCACTGGAGCAGGCCAAGAAGGCCTTTCTGGCGACCTATGGCGACCAGTGCGACAAGGAACTTGTGGCCAATGAGCCGGAAATCTTTTCGATCAAGTACAAGGACAAGAATGCGCAGCCTGGTGATCAGGACAAGGAAACGCGGCTGTTTCATTTTTCCTGTGCGGCCGCCGCCTACAATGAGAACTCGATCTACTATATGACGGATGAGGTCGACGGCGTGCGGCAATTGCAGTTCGCCGAACCGGAGACCGATATCCGCTACGAAAACAACGACAGTGACGGCAAGCTGTTGAGCGTGACGGTGATCGGCTTCCACACCACGGGATGGGCCACCAACTCCGACTATGACCCGGACGCCCATACGATCACCACTTTCAACAAATGGCGCGGCATCGGCGATGCCTCCGACTCCGGCACATATTTGTTCCGTAACGGTGATTTTTCACTGGTTCAGTATGACGTCGACGCGTCCTATGATGGCGAAGAAAATCCGCAGACGATTGTCGACTACAACACCGCACCCTGAAGCGCGATGCGCTCCAAGCTTTTGTCCTTTTGTATCAAGGCGCCTTCGACAGCATCCAGTTCAGCGTTCCGCGCCAGTCGACCATGCGGATGGGCGTGCCGTGCGTGCCGGTCTCGAAGCGGACGAAGCGGGTCGGATAGGGATAGGCTTTCGACCTAGCGATGATGGAGCGGAAGAAGGCTTCCTGGTTCGCCACGGGAAAGACCACGTCATGGCTGCCCTGGCCGAAGAAGACCGGGACATGACGCCTGAAGGCGGGACTGGCGAGAAAACTGTCGTCCCACAGCGAGCCGAGCAGCAGCAGCCCGTCGATGCGCCGGCCGGTATCGTTGCGCGCGGCAAGCTTCCAGCACAGGGAACCGCCCATCGAGCCGCAGGCGACGAAAATCTTCGCGCCCGGCGACTGCTCGGCATAGTGATCGATCAAGGCCGCGACCTGTGCGGCGCCCTTGTCGCCGAAATCGGGGAAATCCGGTGAGAGGTAAAGCCCGCCATTGCCGGCCATCAAATTCTTGAGCCGGTTGAAATTGCCGCCGAAGGTGAAGTCGTCGACGCCCTGCTTGCGGCTGCCGCCCTGCCCGTGCAGGTAGAGCACGATGATACCGGCACCTTGCGTCTTGCCGACCGCGACGTGCCTGACATCGCCAGCATCGGTCTTCAGCATCAGGTCCTGCTGCACCTTGCGCACACTGGTGTCGGTGTATTGCGCATGCACGCGCTTTTCCGGCACTTCATCACGCTGGTTGATGTCGCGCATCTCGCGATAGTCGATGACCGTATAGGCGCCGTTGCTGTCGGACGACAGCGTGGCCGGGTAAGCGAAGAGATCGTCCTTGAAGGGTTTTAGTTCGAGCGCATCGGCATAAGAGCCCGAAAACACGAAAAACAGTGAAATCAGAAAGGCTTGGAGCGCGACCGCCCCCCTCTGGGCTGCCGGCCATCTCCCCCTCAAGGGGGAGATTGGATATGCGTTCGGCTTTCGCCAATCTCCAAAGTTGCAAGGTGGACGCCGCCATCGAAATTGCTGAACTCCCCCCTGAGGGGGAGATGGCCGGCAGGCCAGAGGGGGGTAGACGCGCAAAGGCTGGTGAACTGGAAACCATCGCTCAGCCATGCTTAATTCAGTTCAGGTTTGTCAATCCTGCAGCACGCCGCCGGCGCCTTCGAGCGCCTCGCGTGTGTCGACATCGACAGAAGCGCCCTCGCCGATCTCGACATCGATGACGTCGAGCCCTTCGGCCTCGACCAGATGGCGCGCGCCGGTATCGCCTTCGAGATGGGCGATGGCCGGAAACAGCGAGCGCGGCAAAAGCACCGGGTTGCCGCGTTTGCCCTGATGCGAAGCGCGGACCACGGAAATGCCTCCAGCCTTGCGGAAGGCATCGATCAGCCGGTTAAGATCGTCCGACACAACGCCAGGCATGTCTCCCAGGACGATCATCACGCCGGCCGTGTCTTCGGGCAGATAGGCAATACCGGCTTTCAGCGACGTGGACAGGCCATCGGCGAAATCCGGATTGTCGGCGAAAGTAACGTCGAGGCCCGACAAAGCTGCTCGCACCCGCTCGCGCTGATGACCGGTGACGATGATCGTGCCCGAAGCCTTCGAGGCGAGCACGCGCTCGGCGGTGCGGCGCACCAGCGGCTTGCCGTCGAACAGCGCCATGAGCTTGTTCGGTCCGCCCATGCGGCTCGACCGGCCGGCCGCCAGAAGCACGGTGGCGACCTTGAGCTTGCTCTTGGCCGGCAGCGGCTCGCGCGGCTGCGGCCGTGTCGGGATTTCCATCAGCAGACCGCCGACCCCCATGCCGGCGATGTCCTTCGCGGTGACGTCAAGGCCGGCGATCAACCGGTCAAGCACCCAGTCGAAGCCGTTTTCCTTGGGGCTGCGGGCGCAGCCGGGCGCACCGATGATGCGCTTGCCATCCAGCGTCCCCAGCACCAGCAGATTGCCGGGATCGACCGGCATGCCGGCGCGGATGACCGTGCCGCCCGCCATTTCGATCGCCGCCGGAACAACATCGGCGAAATCGCTCATCGCCGAAGCGCCGAAGATCACCACCATGTCGTTGTCGCGCGCCAACGAGGCGGCGGCCGCCGCCACGGGCGCAATCTCATGCGGCGTGCGGCGTTCCGCCGTCAGCCTGCCGCCTGAACGCGCCAGCCTTGCTTCGGTGACACGCAGCGTCTTGTCGAGCACACTGGGCTTGATGCCCGGTAGAACCGTCTGGATGACACCGACGCGCACCGGCTGATAGGCGTTGACGGCAAAAATCTCGCCGCCGGCGCAGATTTTGGCGACCGCATCGACCAGCGCAGAGCTGACCGCGAACGGGATGATCTTCACCGTCGCCACCATCTGACCCTGTTCGACCGGGGCATGCCGCGCCAGCGTGGCAATGGTGATGGCGGGGTCGACGGCGTTGATGGCGTCGATGACGGCTGCATCGACCGTGAAGATGCCTGATGCCTTGGCGTGGAGATTGACCCGGCCGGTGGCGGCGGACCTGGCCTCGATGCCGCTGAAAGTCATGCTTTCGGCAATTCTTTGCGCTGCGGCGTCCTCGCCGAGATCGTCCGCGGAAAGCACGGCCGCAACAACCTGCGAGACGCCAGCCCGCTTGAGTATGGAGACGTCTTCGGCGCTCAGCCTGTGCGCCTTGCGAAAGCGCATTTCGCCAGCGGTGGTGGCATGCGCCAGCACCGCGCCTTCGGCCGTCTCAATCGGGATCGGACCGAATTTCACGCCACCGCGCCCGCAGAGCGCCGCGCGTCCAGTTGGACGCGCAAAGGACGCTCTGCTGTTTTGAATCTATGCATCGTGCTTCTCCAAAATCGATTCCGATCTTTGGGCCGATGCGGAGGCATCGAGGCCGCGCGAGCGGAAGGCGTAGATGGTCTGCGCCAGCACCGCCACAGCGATCTCGGCCGGGCTGGCGGCGCCGATGTCGAGCCCGATCGGCGCATGGATGCGGGCGATCTGGTCGGCGGTGGCACCCAAGGCCAGCAGGCGTTCGACGCGTTTTGCATGGGTCTTGCGGCTGCCAAGCGCCCCGACATAGAAGCAGTTGGCGTCGAGCGCTGCCTTCAAGGCGAAATCGTCGATCTTCGGATCATGAGTGACGGCGGCGAGCGCCGTGTAGCTGTCGAGCGGCTGGCGCTTCAGCACATCTTCCGGCCACTCGGCATGCAAGGCGACACCGGGAAAGCGGTCGGGCGTCGCAAAAGCGGTGCGCGGATCGATGATCTCCAGGGGATAACCGGCAATCCTGGCCATTGGCGCCAGCGCCTGGCTGATATGAACGGCGCCGATCACCACGAGGCGCGGCTGCGGCAGATGCGCGTTGAGAAAGAAGGTCCGCCCTTCCGCCTCGACCGAGCCGGAATTGCCCGACCGAAATGCCTTGGCGATCGCGGCTCCGAGATCGCCGGCGACCTGGTCGCCCTCGCGCACGATGCGATCGCGGCCATCACCGAGATCGGTGACGAGGATCGCCGCGCGGCGGGCACGTCGTTCGGCATTCAACGTCTTTAAGGCGTATGGATCCATCTGAGATCAGCCCAACCGCTCGACATACACCTTGATGCGGCCGCCGCAGGACAGGCCGACCTGCCAGGCGGTTTCGTCGGCGACGCCGAATTCGAGCATTTTGGCTTTCCCTGAGTCGATCACATCGATCGCCTCGCCCACCACCGCACCCTCAACGCAGCCGCCCGAGACCGAGCCATGGAAATTGCCTTCGGCATCGATGACCAGATGGCTGCCGACCGGCCTCGGCGCCGACCCCCACGTCTCGACCACAGTGGCAATGGCGACATCCTTGCCGTCCTTCATCCAGCCTTCCGCGATAATCAGCGGGTCGCGGGCCTCATCGAGATAGATGCTGTCGTCCATGATCGCTTCTCTCAGAGTCTGTTTTTCCGGTGAATAAACATATGGCTATGCGGCGTGCCTCGTGCCAGCGTCCATCCATCGCCGCGGATCGACCGACTGTGCCGATTTCTTGTCGAGCGAGGCGCAGAGGTCGGCGAGCGCATCGAGATTGTGGACCGAGCGGAACTCATCGACATGCGGCAGCATCGCCTTGACGCCGCGGGCGCGTGCCTGGAAACCGTCAAAGCGCAGCAAGGGATTGAGCCAGATCAGCCGCCGGCAGGATTTATGCAGCCGCTCCATCTCCTCCGAGAGGCCGGCGACATCGTCGCGCTCCAGCCCGTCGGTGATCAGAAGCACAACCGCACCCTGCCCCAGCACACGCCGCGACCACAGCTTGTTGAACTCGGCCAGCGTGTCGCCGATGCGCGTGCCGCCGGACCAGTCCTTGACCGCCGCCGAGCAGTCGGCAAGGGCGGCATCGGGATCGCGGTGGCGCATCTGCCGGGTCAGGTTGGTCAGCCGCGTGCCGAAGACGAAGGTGTGAACGCGGCGGCGCTTTTCCGTCAATGCATGCAGGAAATGCAGGAAGATGCGCGTGTACTGGCTCATCGAGCCGGAAATGTCGGCCAGCACCACCAGCGGCGGATGGACTTCGCGGGGCGAGCGGAATTTCGGCAGGATCAATTCGCCGCCGGTGCGCGCGGCCGAACGCATCATGGCGCGCGGGTCGATGCGGCGTCCATGCGCGTCGGCCCTGAAGCGCCTGGTCCGCACCATGTCGAAAGGCAATCGCAGCTCGGCGATGGCCTTCTTGGCATCGGCCATCTCGGCGGCGTTCATCTGGGCAAAATCCTTGCCGCGCAACACCTCGTTGCCGGAAAAGGTAAAGCGGGCATCGACCTCGACCTCGGGGACTTCCTGAGGTGGCTGGTTCTTCTGATGGCCCTCGAACATCGCCTGGCTGACGCGGTTTTCGGCCGCGCGCGGCTTCTGCTTCTCCCTGGCGTCAGGCGCCACCGGCGAAAACATCGCCAGCAGTTTCTCGATCAATTCGCGCGATTTCCAGAACAGCCGGAAGGCTTCGTCGAAGGTCGGGTGATCCTCATGCCTGGACACCAGCACAGCGTGCAGCGTCCAGTAGAAATCGTCGCGTGAGCCGATGCCGGCGGCCAGCACCGCCTCGATGGCATCCTTGACCGAGGCCGGCCCGACCCGCATGCCGGCCTTGCGCAAGGTGCGGGCGAAATAGACGATGTTGTCGGCGATGCGCCCGTCCGGCGTCGCCTCTCTGGGGTCGGCCTCTTTGGGGTGAGCACCCGGCGCGTTCATGGCCGCTACTGCGCCGCCGCGAGCTCGGCCTTGACCTCGTCGAGGATGCGCCGGCCTTCGCCCGAACCGATGCGGGCAATATCGTCCTGGTATTTCAACAGCACGCCGATCGTGTCGGACACGGTTTCGGGATCGAGCGCCACCTTGTCGAGCTCCGTCAGCGCACCGGCCCAGTCGATGGTTTCGGCAACGCCCGGCACCTTGAACAGCTCGATCTGGCGTAGCTTCTGGATGAAGGAAACCACCTCGGCCGAAAGCCGCTGGTTGGCCTGCGGCACCTTGCGGCGCACGATCTCCAGCTCGCGCTCGGCATTGGGATAATCGACCCAGTGATAGAGACAGCGCCGCTTCAATGCGTCGTGGATCTCGCGGGTGCGGTTGGTGGTGATGATGACGATCGGCGGCTCTTCGGCCTTGATGGTGCCGAGTTCGGGCACGGTCACCTGGTAGTCGGACAGGATTTCGAGCAGGAAGGCTTCGAAGGCTTCGTCGGTGCGGTCGAGCTCGTCTATCAGGAAGACCGGGGCTGCCCCCGTCTTGCCGGTCAGCGCATCGAGCACCGGGCGGCGGATCAGATATTTTTCGGAGAACACGTTGCGCTCCATGGCGGAGCGGTCGACCTTGCCGGCCGCCTCCTCCATGCGGATCTCGATCATCTGCGCGGCGTAGTTCCACTCATAGACGGCCGAGGAGACGTCGAGGCCCTCATAGCATTGCAGGCGGATCAGCCGGCGGCCAAGCGCCCGCGCCAACACCTTGGCGATCTCGGTCTTGCCGACACCGGCCTCGCCCTCGAGGAACAAGGGCCGGTTCATGCGCAGCGACAGGAAAAGCACGGTCGCCAGCGACCGGTCCGCCACATAGTCCGCGCCGGTCAGAAGATCGAGCGTCTCGTCGATCGTCCGCGGCACGGGGCGCGGTTTCAGTTCGGTCATTCTTTCTCCGTGAACGCCGCCGCTCCGCTGTCCAGGACGTGATAGCCGCGGGCGTGGTAGATCAGCGGCCGCAAATTATCGCCCATACGCAGACCTGTCACCTTGCCAAAAAGCACACGATGGGTGGCCAGGTCCTTGGTGTCGATCAATTCGCAGTCGAACACGGCGAGTGCGCCCTTCAGCGTCGGCGCGCCGGTCGAGATCACATCCCATTCGCCGAGCGCGAAACGCTCTTCAAGCGGCAGACCGGTGATGCCAGAAAAACCGATCGACAGCGGCTCCTGGTGCGAGGCCAGCGTGTTCAGGGCAAACCGGCCGTTTTGCACGAACAGCTCGTTCTTGGCATTTTCACGGTTGAGACAGACCAGAATGGTCGGGGGCGTGTCCGATACCGAACAGGCGGCAATCACCGTCGTGCCGCGCTTTCCGGCGGGCCCGTCTGTTGTAACCACATGGACGTGGCCAGCAAAATGGCTCATCGCGTCGCGATAGGCCTGCGGCCCAATATCGTTCTTCTTCAGCACCGGGAATATTCCATGGCCAGTATCGTCCTGACATATATGGCCAGACAGGACACGCCACAAGCGAAGTGCTTGGCCCATATCCCCAAATTCGCGTGTTGCACCAAGGCCGGGCAGCCTTTAGGTCTTGGCGGCAAATAGTGCCAAAGCGTAAAGCCGGCACGGAGGACTCCATCGCTCGAATGCGACCTGGGACGAGAACAATAGCGGCGTTGGTCTGGCTGTTCGTGGCCAACAGCGCGAACGCGCAGACGCTGCTGGTCGGCGTCGCCGCGCCCTTGTCCGGACCATCGGCAATTCTCGGCAAGCAGATCGCGGCTGGCACCAGCCTGGCGGCCCAAGCGAACGGCATCGAACTCAAGACCGTGGATGACGCCTGCACCGCCGATGGGGGTGCCGCGGCGGCCAGGGACTTCGCGGCGGCCAAGGTCAGTATTGTCGTCGGCTTCCTTTGCACCGACGCTATCGAGGCGGCGATGCCGATCCTCAAGGACGCCAATATTCCGGTCATCACCATCGGCGTGCGCACCGAAAGCCTGACAGACCGCCGCGCCAAGACCGGTTGGCCCGTCTATCGCCTCGGGCCGCGCGGCGACGATGAGCGCAACGCCGTTGCCTCCGCCCTCATCCGCCTGTGGCAGAACGAGCTGTTCGCCATCATCGATGACGGCACCATCTACGGTCGCGAAATGGCCGAAACGTTTCGTGCGGCGGCCGAGCAAGCGGCGCTGAAACCCGTCTTCGTCGACACGTTCCGGCCGCAACTCGACAACCAGATCGGTCTGGTCGGGCGGCTGAAGAAAGCTGGCGCCACGCATGTCTTTGCCGGCGGCGATGGCGACGACATCGCCATCATGGGCCGCGATGCCGGCCAGTTGCAGGCCGGCATTGTCTTTGCCGGTGGCGAAAACCTGCGCACGCCGCCCGGTGACGTGCCATATGCAACCGGCACGCTGATTATCGCACCGCCCGAATGGGCCGATGTCGCCGACTCAAAAGTGCTTGAAAACTTCTCCGCGCAAAAGATCGTGCCCGACGGCTATGCACTGCCGGCCTATGCGGCGGTCGAGATTGCCAAGGCGGCGTCGGCTTTGGCCGAAACCTCGGGCAAGCCGTTGACCGAGGCGCTGACCGGGCATGACTTCACCACGGCGATCGGGCCGGTCGGCTTCGACGCCAAGGGCGACCTCAGCCAGAGCCCTTACCGCGTCTTCCGCTTCGACGGCACGCGCTTCGTACCTCTGGAAAGCAACTGATGTTCCGCACCGGTCCGCGCAACCTGATCACCGACGTTGCCGGTCTGCGCGTCGGCAACGCTGCCGATGCCAGGCTGAAGTCCGGCGTAACGACGGTGCTGTGCGACGAACCGGCGGTGGCCGGCGTCCAGATCCTCGGCGGCGCGCCGGGAACCCGTGAGACGGACCTGCTCGAACCGCACAATTCGGTCGAGGCGATCCATGCGGTGGTGCTGTCGGGCGGTTCGGCTTTCGGCCTTGATGCTGCGTCCGGCGTGCAGGCGGCGCTGCGCGAGCGCGGCATCGGCTTCGAAGTGGGCGGCTTTCGCGTGCCGATCGTGCCGGCGGCGATCCTGTTCGATCTGCGCAATGGCGGCGACAAGGACTGGGGCCGCTATCCCCCTTACCGTGACCTCGGCTATGAGGCCGCGCAAACCGCCAGCACGGATTTCGAACTCGGCACGACCGGCGCCGGCACCGGTGCGCTGACCGCGGGATTGAAGGGCGGCCTGGGCTCCGCCTCGACGCTTTTGGACAATGGCGTCACCATCGGTGCGTTGGCGGCCGTCAACCCGACCGGCTCGGTGACCGTCAGCCGCACCCGCCATTTCTGGGCAGCGCCGTTCGAAATCGGCGACGAGTTCGGCAGGCTTGGCTATCCCTCACCGATGCCGGACGATGCCAGGAACATCTTGCTGAAATACCGCGACAAGCAGGCAGGCCGGCAGATGGAGACCGGTGGCAACACCACCATCGCCGTCATCGCGACGGACGCGGTTCTCACCAAGGCCGCGGCAAAACGCCTGGCGATGTCGGCGCATGACGGCTTCGTGCGCGCCATCTGGCCGACGCACACCCCGGCCGACGGTGATCTGGTGTTCGCACTGGCGACCGGCAGGAGCGGCATCCAGCTCGAAGCCGATGCGGCAATCGACCTCTACGCCGCGGCCGGCGCCACCATGGCGCGCGCCATCAGCCGCGGCGTGTTTGCCGCGACGCCAGCCGACAACGATCTGTTTCAGGTCTGGTCGTCGCGCCGCTAGAGCGGGTCGCCCTATCAGACCGGATCGGATTTTTCTTCCTCGAAGGTCACCGCGACATCGGAATTCGCCGACAGCCACACCTTCTTGCCATCAACCTCGGCAACCAGGGCCAGAGGAATGTAGTGGTGATGACCCTTGTGAGCACCCTCGCCGCTGTCGGCCTTGGTCAGCTTGATGCGCTGGCCGTCGACCTTGTCGACAGTGCCGACATGCACGCCATCGGCGCCGACCACTTCCATATGCTCACGAATTTTGCTGGTGTCGGTCATGGTGGTTCTCCATTGGGACTGCCGACAATAACAAATGACGGGCCGATTGGATGCATCGGCTTTTGACCCGCACGACGTTTTGATTCGGCCGTGCTAGGGATTGAACGATCGGGGCTGTCGGAGTGAAACAATGCGACTGCTTTTCCTGTTTGCCGTTTCCCTGGCCGCACAGTTTGCTGCGTCGGTCGCCGCCCAGGCCGGCGATGTCGCCGAGCTTGAAATCCTTGGCTTCACCAAGGACGGCGGCGTTTTCGCCTTCGAGGAGTATGGCGTCCAGGACGGGTCGGGCTTTCCCTATGCCAATCGCTATTACATCGACACAAGCACCGACAGCTTTCTCAAGGGCACGCCGATCCGGGTCCGGCTCGACGACGAGAATGCCAAACTGGACGCCGCCCGCCTTCAGGCCCGGCAGAAAGGTGAGGCCATTATCAGCCAGGCCGAGTTGAGCGCCAACCGCGGCATCACCGCCGGTTTCAACCCGGTGACCGAGCTTTCGGCCGATCCGCACCGCATGGTGGTCAATCCACGGCCGATCTTTTCTCCGGTCGACCAGCCGCTCGAGTTCCGGTTGGACGAGATCGGCATGAACAACACCGAAGGCTGCGACAGCCAGGGCGAGATCAATGGCTTTCGGCTGCTGCGCATCGAGGCGCAGGATGGCGGCACCACCAAATTGCTGCACGAGGACAAGGCGGTCCCCAAGAGCCGCGGCTGCCCGAACGGCTACCGCATCGGTGCTGTGCAGACATTCTCCTTAGACAGCCTCAGCGCCTATGCGGTGCTGATCGCGGTGCGCCAATATGGCTTCGAGGGGCCGGACTTCCGCTGGATCGCCGTGACCGGCCGCCTGTGACACCCATTGCTCAACCCGCCAGGCGCAATCGTGCCTTTGGCCGCGTGTACAGAGCGATACCGACGCCGCGCACGGCACTTCTCGGCGCCTTGCTATGGGCCGCCACGATGGGCGCCAGTGCGCTCGTCAACCTTTTGCTGGATAGTTGGGTGACGCCGGATAAGATCCGCACCGTATCACTGCTGTTTGCGGGCGGCGGCGCCCTGGCCTTTCCGCTTGGCCTGTTCGCGGCCCGGCTTGTCTCGCTCGGAAGGGGTCGGGAGGTCGCCTTCGCCGCGACAATGGTTTGCCTTGCCGCCGCGACGATCGGGCTGACCGCCGGGCTCTATGCCTTGCAATACCGGTCCTACTATGCCGAATGGCATGCGCCCGTCTTCACCCTCACCTGGGGGTTTCAGCTCGTCTTCACGATGGCGGTGGCGCTGTACCAGTTCGTGATGCTGGGCATCAGGCTCTATTTTCCGCTTGGTTTCGTCGCCTTGTTTGCCGCCAGCCTCTGGTTTGCACAGCAGCGGCGTTGAGCATTTTGTCCGCCTCTGTTAGGACGCGGGCTAACCCAGAGCGGTTCAGCGTTTGGTAGAACCGCCGACCCGCTCTAACTCCTTCTTTTTCGCAATTCCGGACGGAAAAACCCTGCGCACTTTTCCTGGATTGCTCTAGATACATCAGGACTGACCGATGATCCCTCGCTATTCCCGGCCGGAAATGGTCGCCATCTGGTCGCCCGAGGCCCGGTTTCGCATCTGGTTCGAAATCGAGGCCCATGCCTGCGACGCGCTGGCCGAGCTCGGTGTCATCCCGAAAGCTGCTGCGAAAACCATCTGGGAAAAGGGCAATGCTGCGAAATTCGACGTCGAGAAGATCGACGAGATCGAGCGCGTCACCAAGCATGACGTCATCGCCTTCCTCACCCATCTTGCCGAATTCGTCGGACCGGACGCGCGCTTCATCCACCAGGGCATGACCTCTTCGGATGTTCTGGACACCTGCTTTGCCGTCCAGCTTACCCGCGCCAGCGACATCCTGCTCGCCGACATCGACGGCCTGCTTGCCGCGCTCAAGCGACGCGCCTTCGAGCACAAGGACACGGTCACCATCGGCCGCAGCCATGGCATCCATGCCGAGCCGACGACCTTCGGCATCAAGCTGGCGCAGGCCTATGCCGAGTTCACACGCTGCCGCGAGCGGCTGGTGCACGCACGGGAAGACATCGCCACCTGTGCGATTTCAGGCGCTGTCGGCACCTTTGCCAACATCGACCCCTATGTCGAGGAACATGTCGCGGCAAAACTCGGGCTGAAGCCGGAGCCGGTGTCGACGCAAGTGATCCCGCGCGACCGCCATGCCATGTTCTTTGCCACGCTCGGCGTCATCGCCTCATCGATGGAGCGGCTGGCGACCGAGATCCGGCATCTGCAGCGCACCGAGGTGCTGGAAGCGGAAGAGTATTTTTCGCCCGGCCAGAAAGGCTCGTCGGCGATGCCGCACAAGCGCAATCCGGTGCTGACGGAAAATCTCACCGGCCTTGCCCGCATGGTGCGCTCCATGGCGCTGCCGGCGATGGAGGATGTGGCGCTCTGGCACGAGCGCGACATCTCGCACTCATCGGTCGAGCGCATGATCGGCCCGGACGCCACGGTGACGCTCGATTTCGCGCTGTCGCGGCTGACCGGCGTCATCGACAAGCTTGTCGTCTATCCCGAGAACATGCTGAAGAACATGAACAAGTTCCGCGGCCTGGTGCATTCGCAGCGCGTGATGCTGGCGCTGACGCAGGCCGGCCTATCACGCGAAGATTCCTACCGGCTGGTGCAGCGCAACGCCATGAGGGTGTGGGAGCAAGGCGCTGATTTTCTTGAGGAACTTCTGGCCGACAAGGAAGTGACCGCCGCCCTGCCCGAGGCGGAAATCCGCGAGAAATTCGACCTGGGCTATCACACCAAGCATGTCGATACGATTTTCAGGCGGGTATTTGGGGAAGCTTGATCTTCCCTTCTCCCCGTTCACGGGGAGGTGAGGAGTGGTCCGCACAGCGAACGAAAAGCCAATTGCTTGGCTTTTCGAACGACGAACGCCCGAAAGGCGGATGAGGGGCGGCGCCGACTTCGGCGGTAAGCTACCCATCGCTTTGTGTCAGAAACGATAACCTCGCAACCTCGGCGCCGCCCCTCCTGCCGGGCATTTCTCCCCGTATAGTGACGGGGAGAAAGACGCTGTGCCAGCGTCAAATCACGCCTTTCCGGGAACGGTCCTGATCACCGTGCCCCAGGGGTCCTCACGGCTGCTCTCGCTGGCCACATTGTCCGAACGCATCTCGACCCAGGCCAGACCAGACCGGCTCGGATCACGACGGCCGGCACTGGCGCTCTGCCAGGCATTGGCGCCGATGTGGTGGTGGTAGCCGCCGGACGACAAGAACACCGCCTGGCCGCCATATCTGGCCACAGTGTCGAAGCCGAATTCCTGGTTCCACCAGGCCTCGGCCTCTTCCGGCCTGCCGACGCGCAGATGGACATGGCCGACGATGCTGTTTTCCGGCGCGCCTTGCCAGCCGGCATCGCCTGCCGGCACTTCGGCGACAAGGGACGGAATATTCAGCCGCTCGGTCGCCATGGCAATCTTGTCGCCGTTCCATTTCCAGTCCTGCGGACGGCGGTCGGCGTAGATTTCGATGCCATTGCCTTCAGGGTCGGTCAGGTACAGCGCCTCACTGACCAGATGGTCCGAAGCGCCGTCGATAGAGATCTTGTCTGATATGGCGTGGTTGATCCAGCGGCCGAGATCGGCACGGCTGGGCAGCAGGAAAGCCGTATGGAACAGGCCGGCGCTGCGCGGATCGTCGGGCTTGGCGGAGGTGTCCGGCTCGAGGACCAGCAGCGGGCGGCTGCCGGCGCCGAGCGTGATCGCGCCATCGGCACGGCTCAACTCCTGCAGGCCAACGACTTTGCGGTAATAGGCGGCAAGACCTTCGGCGTCGCGCGCCTTCAGGCCGACGCGGGCAACGCTCACCGGCGTGGTGGCGGCAAATGGCAGTTCGCTCATCATTGTCTCCGTTGCGGCAACGCTTGATGAAGCTCCCAAAGCTAGGAGCCCGGCGCCGCCAATCATTGTACGTCGTGTCAGCGCCAAAATCCGGCCCCCACGGCTGTTTCTCTCCTGACGACAGATCGTCTATCGCGATCGTTCACACAAGACAGCGAAAAGCGAACATGGTGTTCACCATTGTGAGCAGGAGCGTGCTTATCAACGGTTGCATGAGGCAATCGGGCTCGCTATCTCAGCGCCATGAAAGTCAAAGACGCAGATATCCTGATCGTTCCCGGCTACACCAATTCGGGGCCTGAGCATTGGCAGACGCGCTGGCAGTCGAAACTGTCGACGGCACGCCGCGTCGAGCAGGCGGAGTGGTCGAAGCCGGTGCGCGAGGACTGGACGGTGAGCGTGGCCAAAGCGGTCAACGAGGCCGAGCGGCCGGTCGTCATCGTTGCGCATTCGCTTGGCGTCGCGGCGGCCGTGCAGGCCATCCCGCAATTCGTCAAGCCGGTCGCCGGCGCCTTCTTCGTGGCGCCGCCCGATGTCGCCAACCCCAAGCTCAAGCCGAAGCACCTGATGACTTTCGGCCCCTATCCGCGCGAGCCCTTGCCTTTTCCGTCGATCGTAATCGCCAGCCGCAACGACCCGTTCTGCGCCTTCGATGTCGCCGAGGACATCGCCGGCGCCTGGGGCTCGCTGTTCATCGATGCCGGCGAGACCGGCCATCTCAACCAGGATTCAGGCTTCGGCCCCTGGCCCGAGGGATCGATGACCTTCGCCAAATTCCTGACGGACCTGAAGGCGTAGAGCAGCCTCAGGCGCCGATGGAATCCTTGATGCTCTTCAGCAGAGTTTTTGCGCCCAATGAAATCAGCGCATGCTCGGATCCCGTGGCGAGCAGGCGGTAGCCCATCGACACGACACGGCCGGCAATTGCCGGTTCGACGACATAGATCGCTGCATGCTTGCCGGCCTTGCGGGTGCGCTCGGCGACCGACGCTATCGTCTCCATCATGCTTTCCAGCGTCGAATTGACGACCGTGCCGTTGCTCCAGGCGATCGAGAAATCCGATGGGCCGAGGAAAATGCCGTCGATGCCCGGTGTGTCGAGGATGCCGTCAAGCGCGTCGAGCGCGGCGCGCGTCTCGACCATGGCAAAAGCCATCGTGCGCTGATTGGTGTCGCGCAGCCATTCGGCATAATCACCCTTGCCGTGGCGTGGAAAGGCATAGGTCGGCCCCCACGAGCGCTCGCCGAGCGGCGGATACTTCATCGCCGCCGCGAACAGCTTTGCATCGGCCACCGAATTCACCATCGGCGCGATGACTGCCTCGGCGCCGAAATCGAGCGCCCGGCTTGCCATGTCGAAGCGGCCGACCGGAATGCGCACCAGGGCCGGCTTGTTTGCGGCAAGCACCGGCACAAGACCGCGCAGCACGCTGTCCTCATGATGGCCGCCATGCTGCATGTCGAGCGTGATGGCATCGAAGCCCTGTTTGGCGAGAATCTCGACGGTCAGGGCGTCCGGCACACCCGACCAGGCGGTGATCAGCGTTTCATCGGCGGCAAGGCGGGACTTCAGGGACATCTAATCTCTTTCCTCGTTAACATCAGCAGTTTCAGCCGGAAACCACGGCAAAGGCAAAGAAAAACCGCCCGGCTTGGCCGGGCGGTCGATTGGTCCAGTCATTCCTTATCGCAGTTTCTGTCGCAAAACCGTGGGCACTTTTGCGGAACCCTGCTTCCTTTTGTTTGTCGCAGGTTCTGTCGCAAAACCGCGGGACACTTTTGCGGAACCTGCTCCGTCGGGATCAGGTGTTCTTGATCTGCTCGATCGCCTGCGCCATCAGCTCGTCCATGGTGCGGCGGATCTGATGGTCCGACTGCTCGACGCCGGCAGCATCGAAATCCTTGCGGATCTTGCGGAACACGTCGTGATCGCCGGCTTCCTCGATGTCGGAGACGACGACTTCCTTGGCGTAGGCATCGGCATCAGCGCCCGACTTGCCGAGCTTTTCGGCGGCCCACAGGCCGAGCGCCTTGTTGCGGCGTGCCGCGGCCTTGAACCGAAGCTCCTCGTCGAAAGCAAATTTGCGCTCGAAGCCCTCTTCGCGGTCTTTCATGCTGCTCATGGCGTCCCTCCGGGTCAAATCCGATTCGTTGACAGGTGATATGTGTGTTGCTGAAGCACAAACCAAAAGGTCGCGGGCCGGTCAATACGCTTCGTCATATGCTGCGCTGCGGCATTTCAGTCCCGAAAGCGGTTGATTGGAAGGATTTGCCGATTGAGCAAATGATGTGATTGGGATAGACCCGGCATTGAACCCCGCCGTCGCCGCACTAATTTAGGCGGACGGACAGGAACTGGTCGCTTGCCGCCTGCCCGCAAATCCAGAGAAAAAATCAGATGAAAAATCGCCGCCGCATTTATGAAGGCAAGGCCAAGATCCTCTATGAGGGACCCGAACCGGGTACGCTGATCCAGTTCTTCAAGGACGATGCAACCGCGTTCAACAAGAAGAAGCACGAGGTCATCGACGGCAAGGGTGTGCTCAACAACCGCATTTCCGAGTACATCTTCAACCATCTGAACCGCATGGGCATCCCGACCCACTTCATCCGCCGGCTCAACATGCGCGAGCAGCTGATCAAGGAAGTCGAGATCATTCCGCTCGAAGTGGTGGTGCGCAACGTCGCCGCCGGTTCGCTGTCGAAGCGCCTCGGCATCGAGGAAGGCACCGTTTTGCCGCGCTCGATCATCGAATTCTATTACAAGGCCGACGCGCTCGACGATCCGATGGTGTCGGAAGAGCATATCACCGCCTTCGGCTGGGCGAGCCCGCAGGAGATCGACGACGTCATGGCGCTCGCCATTCGCGTCAACGACTTCCTCTCCGGCCTGTTCATGGGTGTCGGCATCCAGCTCGTCGACTTCAAGATCGAGTGCGGCCGCCTGTTCGAAGGTGACATGATGCGCATCGTCGTCGCCGACGAGATTTCGCCGGATTCGTGTCGCTTGTGGGACGTGGCGACGCAGGACAAGCTCGACAAGGACCGTTTCCGACGCGACATGGGCGGCCTCGTCGAAGCCTACCAGGAAGTCGCCCGCCGCCTCGGCATCATGAACGAGAATGAGCCGCCGCGTCCCACCGGGCCGGTGCTTGTCGCCTCGACCGACGGCGTCAAAGGCAAGCCGCACTGATCGCGGCTTGCAACCCGATACTTTAGAACAGGAGCATGTCCAGCGTGATCAAGGCCCGCATTACCGTCACCCTCAAGAACGGTGTTCTCGACCCGCAAGGCAAGGCGATCGAACACGCACTGTCCGGCCTGGGTTTTGATGGCGTCGGCGCGGTACGGCAAGGCAAGGTGTTCGACGTCGAACTGGCCGAAAGCGACAAGGCCAAGGCCGAGGCCGACCTGAAAGCCATGTGCGACAAGCTGCTGGCGAACACGGTGATCGAGAATTATAGTGTAGCCATTACCTGAGGTTGTACCGGAGGGGCTGATGGCTGAAATCGATGGAAGCTTGATATTCGAAGTCCTCAAGTCCATCCAATCTCGGCTGGACAGGATGGATTTGACGCTTGGAGAGGTAAAATCCGAGCTAGGCTCCATCCGCGGTCATCTGATAGCCACTGAAAGTGACGTGAAGAACATCTATGGTGTGCTGGCTCGCCAAGATGATCGGCTCGAACATATCGAACGCCGTCTCGACCTGCGCGAACTAGCCGAAGCTCAGAGGCCTTACGAACCAAAATGAAATCAGCCGTCGTCCTCCTGCCTGGCCTCAACCGCGACCGCGACATGATCGCGGCGCTGACCAAGATTTCCGGAAAACCGCCGGTCACCGTCTGGCAGACCGACACCGAAATCCCGGATGTCGACCTGATCGCCATTCCGGGCGGCTTTTCCTTCGGCGACTATCTGCGCTGTGGCGCGATCGCCGCGCGCATGCCGGTGATGCGGGCGGTCGCCGAAAAAGCCGCCAAGGGCGTCACGGTCATCGGCGTCTGCAACGGTTTTCAGATCCTGGTCGAGGCCGGGCTGCTGCCGGGGGCGCTGATGCGCAACACCTCGCTGAAGTTTGTCTGCCGGCAGATCAAGCTCGAGATCACCAACGCCAACACCATGTTCACCCGCCGCTATCAGCCGGGCCAGATCATCCGCTCGCCGGTGGCGCACCATGACGGCAATTACTTCGCCGACGCCGAAACGCTTGCCCGCCTCGAAGGCGAAGGCCAGGTGGTGTTCCGTTATGCCGAGGGCACCAATCCCAATGGCTCGATCAACGACATTGCCGGCATCATCAACGAACAAGGCAATGTGCTCGGCCTGATGCCGCATCCTGAAAACCTGATCGAAGCCGCCCATGGCGGCAGCGACGGTCGTGCGCTCTTCGAAGGCGCGCTCGGCATCGCCGCTTGACGATTTCAGCCGCAAATGCAGTAAAGTTTACAAGGACATCACGTCCATTGCTCTGGGGAGAGAGACGGTCATGAAACTCTATTCGCGGCCGTTGTCCCCCTACTCGTCGATCGTGCGGGCGCTGGCCTATATCAAGGACGTGCCGCTCAAGATCATCGCGCCGCCGCCGGGTTTTCCGATCCCCGAAGCATTTCGCGCCATCTCGCCGATGAACCGGATTCCCGTGCTGATCACCGGCTCGGGTGAAACCATCGTCGAATCGGTTGTCATCGCCGAGTATCTCGAGGAGCGGTTCCCGGAGCCGGCGCTGCTGCCGCCCGATTCCAAGGACCGCGCCCTGGTGCGCATGTTCGCCCGCATCACCGATCTCGACGTGCTGACGCCGACAATGAAGCTTTTCGAGCTGCATTTCGTGCCGAAGCGCAACAATGCCGAGATCGACGCCCAATTCGCCCGCCTGCATCACGGGCTGGCGGCGATCGAGGCGCGCTTGGCGCAAGGCCCCTTCGCGCTCGGCGACGACATCAGCTTCGCCGATGCGTGGCTAACGCCGACCCGGTTCATCTTCAACAATTTCCGCGCCATGACGGGCCGCCAGGACCTGCTCGACGCCTATCCCAAATTCGATGCCTATGAGCAGATCGCTTCGCAGCATCCGGCCTTGTCGCGGGTGTGGGGCGAGATGACAGACGGCCAGAAAATCTTTCTGTCCGAACTCGAGATGGGTGCCGCTTGATCAAGAGCAAGACGATCGCCTTGGTTGCCGCGGCAGGCTTTGCCCTGGCGTCGTGCCAATCGACCCCGAAGAGCACGCCTGTCCCCTCGGGCAAGAGCGCCTCGTTGCTGGCCATGGAACAGGTAGCTATCGCCGCACACAAGTGCTGGATCGCCAGCAAGGATCCAGCTTTCAAGCAATATCAGATGGCCAATGAGCTGAATTCGTTCAGCGGCACGCCGCGCTTCCTTTTGGTGCCGGCCAAGCACTATGGCGGCAAACCGTTGCTGGTCGTGCAGGCGCAAGGCAATTCGAGCCGCGTCGACGCCTTCGGGCCGCTGATGAACGACCCACTCGGCGCGCGCATCGGCTCGGACATTGCCCGCTGGCAAGCCGGCAACCCGGCCTGCGCCGCAACCGCCTGACCATGGGCCGCTTCCTGCAGGTGGTGGGTCTGGCCATCGGTCTGGCCGGCCTCGTCCTGCAGTTCTGCATCAGCATTCCAGCGTCGATGGAAGCCGGTCGCACCCTGCTTGCCTCGATCGTCTTCTACTTCAGCTTCTTCACCATCCTGACCAACATTGGCGCCGTGCTGGTCTACACATCCCTGCTGTCACCCAGCTTCTATGCGTGGCTGCCGGCCTTCGTCGGGTCCCGGATGCGCGCGGGTATCGCGGTTTCGATCACCCTGGTCTTCATCGTCTATGCCACGGTTCTGGCGCGACTCTGGCAGCCGCAAGGTCTGTTCCTGCTCTGCGACGTGCTGCTGCACTACGTGACGCCGGTTCTGTTCGTGCTGTGGTGGCTGATCGCAGGCGCCGACGGCCGGACGCGCTGGAGCGACATATCCCGGTGGATGCTCTATCCAATCGGCTATCTGGCCTATGCGCTGATACGGGCACCATTCGCTGGCGAGGTGCCCTACCCCTTCCTCGACGTCGCCAAGAACGGCGCAGCCAGTGTCGCCATTGCGGCGCTGGCCATCACCGCGCTGTTCCTGGTGATCTGCGTCGTCGCCGTTTTTATCGATCAAGGCATCGGCCATCGCGGGACCAAACGGGTCCGTTAGATCGGCGTCTATTCCCAGAAGGGTCTGATACCCTCACGGTGGGCATCGCAGCGCGAGAGGCCGATGTCCTTGAGCTGATCGTCGGTCATTTCCAGCAATGCCAGGCGACCGCGCCGGCGCTCCAGCAAATGGTCGATCCATTTCGCCAGCGAGATGACCACCCATACCAGACGGCCGACAAAGCCGCTACGACCTGACGGGGGTAGCGTTTCGCCTGGAAACGCGGCTCTTGAATGACGGATTGTCGCTATTGTATCCATTTTCTTTCTGCAAAAAATATCAATTGCACCCCTTTTGGTGCGCGATTGATATGTATTGACTCACATTCTGGTGCAATATACAAAATTGTCACCATGACAAATTGGCTTCCAGATCTGACCGCCGGCGCCGGGCCGCTCTATCAACGCCTTGCGGATTCCGTTGAAGCGGGCATCGACCAGGGCGTCATCGGTGCCGGGACAAAACTGCCACCGCAACGCGACCTCGCCTACGACATCGGCACCACCGTCGGCACGGTCGGCCGGGCCTATCAATTGCTGCGCGAGCGCGGGCTGGTGAGCGGTGAGGTCGGGCGGGGAACCTATGTGCTCGGTCAGCGCGCCGACGGCGTAAAGCCGGAGGCACGCGACGTCGGCGTGGAAGGCACGCGCACCGTCGATGCCCCGCAGGACAAGCTGCGTTTCGACAGCACGGCAGCGCCCGATGTCGGTCAGTGCGTCATTGTCGCCGAGGTGCTGTCGCGCACCGCGCAGGATCACCCTCACGAGATTTCAAGCTATACGCGCGATTTTCCTGGCCGATGGTACGAAGCCGGCGCCCGCTGGCTGTCGCGCAACGCCTTCCGCCCGGCCGCCGACAGCATCGTTCCGACGCTCGGCACCCATGCCGCGGTGATGGCGGCGATCGCTGCACTCACCACGCCCGGCGATTATGTCGCCTTCGAGCACCTCACCTATTCGCAGATCTCGCGCAGCGCCGGGTTGATCGGCCGGCGCACAGCGCTGGTGGCATCGGACGACGAAGGTCTCGACCCTGCCGATTTCGAGCGCGTCTGCGCGCAAAAGCATCCCAGAATGATCTTCCTGATGCCGACGGCCAAGAATCCGACGCTGGTGACCTTGTCGCCTGCGCGCCGCGAGGCGATCGCGCGGGTCGCGCGTGAATACAATGTCATTCTAATCGAAGACGATCTCTACGGCCACCTGACCGATGACCCGACACCATTACTCGCCGAATATGCTCCGGAAAGAACCATCGTGGCCGGCGGCCTATCGAAGTCGGTCGCGGCCGGCATGCGCGGCGGCTGGCTCTCCTGCCCGCCTGCCTATCGCCACCGGATCCGTGTCGCCCACAAGATGATGACCGGCGGCATGCCCTTCCTGCTGGCGGAGGTGAATGCCCGCCTGGTGCTTTCCGGTCAGGCCAGCGATATCCGCAAGCGCAGCATCGCCGAAATCAGCGCCCGCATCGCGATCGTGCGCGAGACTTTGGCCGGTTTCGCGTTCAAGTCGCACGACAAGGTGCCGTTTGTCTGGCTGACTTTGCCCGACCCGTGGCTTTCCGGCACCTTCAAGAATGCCTGCCTGGAACATGGTGTGCTGATCGACGACGAGGATGAATTCAAGGCCGGCCGCTCCGAGCAGGTCTTTCACGGCATCCGCTTCGGCGTTTCGCAGCCGAGGCAGCGCGGCGATGTCGCCAATGGCGTTGCAGTGCTTCGGCGACTGCTCGATGAGGGCCGCGCCGGCTACGACAGCTTCTCCTGAGAGGGCTGGGCCTGGCTCAGCCTTCGGCCTTGAAGTTGGCTGCTTCCTTCCTGGCCTTGTCCTTGCCGTGCTTTTCAGCCAGTTCCTTGGCCTGCCCTGGCGAAACGTCGGTGGTCTCGGCAATATGCATAGCCTCCTTGTCCGAGAGGCGATTGTCTTTCTTGCCTTGCTTGGTAGCCATGGTCCGGTCTCCTGAGTGGTTGAGACCTAACGGCCGGCACATCGTAGCGTTCCATTCGGCTTTGCATTCCACACTGTGAAGGCCATCCCGGTCGTCACCTTGTTGCTTTCTGTCTTTTTTCCACGCTCGACGGGTGTATCGGCCGCAAAGCTTGCGATATGAGGGGACTCAAAATCCCCGCTCCATGGACATAAATCGCCGCCCATGACCATTTCCAATTCCGTGCCGATCACCCCAGAGCTCATTGCCGCGCACGGGCTGAAGCCCGACGAATATCAGCGCATCCTCGACCTTGTCGGACGCGAGCCGAGCTTTACCGAGCTCGGCATCTTTTCGGCGATGTGGAACGAACACTGTTCCTACAAATCCTCGAAGAAGTGGCTGCGCACGCTGCCCACCACCGGGCCACAGGTCATCCAGGGCCCGGGCGAGAATGCCGGCGTGGTCGACATTGGCGACGGCGACTGCGTCGTCTTCAAGATGGAGAGCCACAACCACCCCTCCTACATCGAGCCTTACCAGGGCGCGGCGACCGGCGTCGGCGGCATTTTGCGCGACGTCTTCACCATGGGTGCACGGCCGATCGCGGCGATGAACGCGCTGCGCTTCGGCGCGCCGGACCACCCCAAGACCCGGCATCTGGTCAGCGGCGTGGTTTCCGGCGTCGGCGGCTACGGCAACGCCTTCGGCGTGCCGACGGTCGGCGGCGAGGTCAATTTCGACGCCCGCTACAACGGCAACATCCTGGTCAACGCCTTTGCCGCGGGCCTTGCCAAGACCGATGCCATCTTCCTGTCGGAAGCCAAGGGCGTCGGCCTGCCGGTCGTCTATCTCGGCGCCAAGACCGGCCGCGACGGCGTCGGCGGCGCCACCATGGCGTCGGCCGAATTCGACGACAAGATCGACGAGAAGCGCCCGACCGTGCAGGTCGGCGATCCCTTCACCGAAAAATGCCTGCTGGAAGCCTGCCTCGAGCTGATGGCATCCGGCGCCGTCATCGCCATCCAGGACATGGGTGCGGCCGGCCTCACCTGCTCGGCTGTCGAGATGGGCGCCAAGGGCGACCTCGGCATCGAGCTCGATCTCGACAAGGTGCCGGTGCGCGAAGAGCGCATGAGCGCCTACGAGATGATGCTGTCGGAAAGCCAAGAGCGCATGCTGATGGTGCTGCGCCCTGAGAAGGAAAAGGAAGCCGAGGCGATCTTCCACAAATGGGGCCTCGACTTCGCCATTGTCGGCAAGACCACCGACGACCTGCGCTTCCGCGTGCTGCATCAGGGCGACCAGGTCGCCGATCTGCCGATCAAGGATCTTGGCGACAAGGCGCCGGAATACGACCGGCCGTGGATTGAGCCGAAGAAGCCGGCGCCGCTTGCCGCCAATGACGTTCCGCAGGCCGATGTCACTGAGGCGTTGCTAAAACTGCTCGGCGGACCGGATCTGTCGTCGCGCCGCTGGGTGTGGGAGCAGTATGACACGCTGATCCAGGGCAATTCGCTGCAGCTTCCCGGCGGCGATGCCGGCGTGGTGCGGGTGGAAGGCCATGCGACCAAGGCGCTCGCCTTCTCCTCCGACGTGACGCCGCGCTATTGCGAGGCCGATCCTTATGAGGGCGGCAAGCAGGCCGTGGCTGAATGCTGGCGCAATCTCACCGCCACCGGCGCGCTGCCGCTGGCCGCCACCGACAATCTCAATTTCGGCAATCCGGAACGGCCCGAGATCATGGGCCAGCTGGTCGGCGCGGTGAAAGGCATTGGCGATGCCTGCCGCGCGCTCGGCTTCCCGATCGTGTCGGGCAATGTCTCGCTCTACAACGAGACCAACGGCCAGGGCATCCTGCCGACACCGACCATCGGCGGCGTCGGCTTGATCGCCGATTGGTCAAAGATGGTGCGCACAGGTTTTGCGGCTGAGGGCCAGATGATCCTGCTGGTCGGCGCTCCGGCCTCCTGGGGCACGCATCTTGGCCAGTCCGTCTATTTCAGGGACATCCATGGCCGCACGGATGGCCCGCCGCCGCCGGTCGACCTCGCGCATGAGAAGCGTGTCGGCGACCATGTCCGTTCGCTGATCGCGTCCGGCATTATCACCGCAGCGCATGACGTTTCCGATGGCGGCATCGCGGTGGCGCTGGCCGAAATGGCGATGGCGTCGGGCATCGGCGCGACCGTTCCCGGGCTTGTCGGCACCGATCCGATCCCGGTCTGGTTCGGCGAGGATCAGGGCCGCTATCTGCTGACGCTGTCGATCGACCCGCATGGCGAGGAGTGGGACGCGATCCGCAAGCAGCAGGGCGAACTCGGCATCTTCGCGCCGTGGATCGGCTCGACCGGTGGCGACACGCTGAAGCTCGGCGACGCCAGGGCGATCCCGGTCAGCGACCTGAAGGCCGCCCACGAAGGCTGGTTCCCCCGTTTCATGGACCAGGCCAGTTGAGCGGAGCATGATCCCGAAAAGTGGACCCCGGTTTTCGGAAAAAGATCATGCTCGATCACAGGAGACTGGCCGTCCGGGCGCTGCTTGCAGTCGTTTTCTGGCCGTCGCTGTTCTTCTTCTGGTTCCTCGGACCGTTCGTCTTCTTCCTGCTGTCGACGACCTCGAGCGAGGTTTGCCCGCTGTTGGAAAGGCGTGAGCAGTTCCTGGCTTCGGCCAACGGAACGCTGCCCATGCTGGTGCTGCAGAACCTCATCTATGCGGTTCCGATCGTCTGCCTGGTGCTTTGGAGCCGGCTTTTGCCGGAACCCGCAAGGACAGGCCGGGTCGTCACCTGCATCAAGCTTTTCGCCGTTGCAGCCATTCTGGGAGCCCTGTGGGAGTATGGCTCTTCGCTGGCCTGCGATGGTTACGGCCGGCCGTTCTTCTCGCCCGTCTGGCGGATGACCAGCTATCTGCCGATCGCCAACCTGGCGGTCAACATCCCGCTCTACATGTTGGTCTTCAGCCTTGGCCGTGCCTTCTCGATGCGCGACGACGACCCCACAGCCGATGCGGTCCGTCCGGACGAAAATGCGCCTTAGGCTACAATCGCGTTGGTGCCGGACGGAACAGCTTCAAACCCGGCCGGAAAGGCTTTAGGTTTATCCCGACTCTCATCGCACGGGCGTTGCCGCCCGCCCGAAACAGGAATTCTGCTATGGCAATGGATGCCCACGACATCGAAAAACTGATCAAGGACGGCATTCCGGACGCCAAGGTGACGATCCGCGACCTCGCCGGCGACGGCGACCACTACGCAGCCGAAGTCGTGGCCGAGAGCTTTCGCGGAAAAAGCCGCGTCCAGCAGCACCAGATGGTCTATGACGCGCTGAAGGGCAATATGGGCGGCGTCTTGCACGCACTGGCCCTGCAGACCAGCGTTCCCGACTGAGGCCGTTCCAACCGACACCCGCTTGGCCCAAGCCGGCCCATCCTTTGCGCCATTTCGGCCATGGCGCGGCTAATGTCTTGTTTCGGGCAACCTATGGGTTTATTTGAAGGACATGCTTCGAGCCTGACTCCCACAGGCGTGAAAGGATGTTCCATGAGCGGTATCAACGACTACATCGACAATGAAGTGAAGGGCAACGACGTCGTCCTTTTCATGAAGGGCACGCCCGGTTTCCCGCAGTGCGGTTTTTCCGGCCAGGTCGTCCAGATCCTCGACTATATCGGCGCCGACTACAAAGGCGTGAATGTCCTGGACTCTGCAGAGCTGCGCCAGGGCATCAAGGACTATTCCAACTGGCCGACGATCCCCCAGCTCTACGTCAAGGGCGAGTTCGTCGGCGGCTGCGACATTATCCGCGAGATGTTCCAGGCCGGCGAGTTGCAGACCTTCCTGGTCGAAAAGGGCGTGAGCGTCAAAGCCACTGCCTGATTTCGGTTTCGGGCAGGTCGTAACGACTGCACTGAACACCGGGGCAGCCCCACCTCGGCAATTTTTACGTCCCTGATTTGGGACCAAGACGAGCCAATGCGCCGGCCCGCCGGCGCATTTTTGCTTGAGAGATCGGACTTGCCGTGGACCAGCAATCATCAGCGCCGCAATTGGCAATCAAACTGCCTATTCCGCGCTGGGAGTTCATTGCGCTCTGCGCGGCGCTGATGGCGCTGAATTCGCTGGCCATCGACATCATGCTGCCGGCACTGCAGCAGATCGGCGCCTCGCTGGGTGTCGAGAATGAAAACCACCGGCAATATGTGATCACCGCCTACATTCTGGGTTTTGGTGGCGGCCAACTGTTCTTCGGGCCGATCTCGGACCGGTTCGGCCGCCGCTCGCCGCTCGTCGCCGGGCTGATCATCTACGTGGCGGCGGCCGCCGCCGCAGCCATCGCGCCAAGTTTTGAAACGCTGCTGATATGCCGCGCCGTGCAAGGCATCGGCGCGGCCGCCACACGCGTCATCGCGGTCTCGATCGTGCGCGATACATTCGAAGGCCGGCGCATGGCCGAGGTGATGTCGCTGATCTTCATGGTGTTCATGGCGATACCGGTCATTGCGCCCGGCATCGGCCAGTTCATCATGCTGTTCGCGACCTGGCACTACATCTTCGTCACCATGGCCGTCGGCGCGCTGATCGTGTCGGCGTGGTCGCTGCTGCGCCTGCCTGAAACGCTGCGTCCCGAATATCGCCGGTCCCTGACGGTCGCCTCCGTCGTCGGTGGCTTCCGCATCGTGCTTACCAACCGCATCGCGCTCTGCTACGCCTTTGCCAGCACCTTCGTCTTTGCCGCCATGTTCGGCTTCATCGCCTCGGCGCAGCAGATTTATGTCGACATCTTCAACGTCGGCGAGATGTTCCCGGTCATCTTCGCCGGGGTTGCGGGCGTGCTCGCCTTCTCCAATTTTCTGAATTCGCGCCTTGTCGGCCGTATCGGCATGCGCCGGCTGTCGCAGAGCGCGCTGCTGCTGTTTCTGGTCATCAGCCTGGCCTGGCTGGTCGTTTCGCTGGAAATCAAGATGCCGCTCTGGCTTTTCGTCACCTTCTTTGCCAGCGCCATGCTTCCCTTCGGTGCGCTTGGCGCCAATTTCAATGCGCTGGCCATGGAGCCGCTCGGCCAGCTGGCCGGCACGGCGTCGTCCATCCTGGGCTTCATGCAGACGTTTCTGGGCGGCATTCTCGGCACGCTGATCGGCCAGGCTTTCAACGGCACTGTGACGCCGCTTGCCGCCGGCTTTTGCAGCGTCTCGGTCGCGGCGCTGCTGATGATCCTCATCGCCGAGCGCGGCAAGATGTTCCAGCCGCACAATCCACCCGTTTCAGGGCATGTCACCGACCTGCATTAGAGCAATTCCAGGAAAAGTGTGAACGGTTTTCCGTCCGGAATTGCGTCAAAACAAGGACTTAGAGCGGGTCGCCGTTTCCGTGAAACGGTGAACAGCTCTAAGCTGCATCAGGATGCACCTTCAATCGCCGCCGTGAAGCGAGGCGCAAGCATGCGTCCCGCGATTGCTCCGCCCATACTGTCCGAAAACGGCAACGGCAGTGCCTCGTCGAGTGCCTTGAGGATGGATGCCACGAAGGCCCGGCTGAGTTGCGGATCGGTCCCGAGATCCGAGTACGTGGCGCGAGGCTTGCCGATCAGCGTGCCGTTGCGGCGCAGCGAGAACTGCAGCGTGAGCGACATGCCCGCGGTTCCCGCCGGCGGTTTCCAACAGGCATAGATGGCGTCCGACATCTCCTTAAGGGTGTCGACGGGATCGGCACTGTGGCAGGGACGCTCTTGCGCGATTGCCGCGTTGGCGTTTGCAAACAAAACAAGAGCCGTCGCAAAAATTGCGAACCGAGATGTCATTTCAGAGAGCCCCACGCGAAAGCGCCAGTTTTGCGGCCGCGCAAACCTGGCGGTCAAGCGCGGGCCGCAGGAATTGATCCTACTCAGCCCACAGTTCGCGGCGCAACTCCTGCCAGCTTTCCCGGTCGGGGGCGACCAGCAGACCGCCACCGACATGCGATGGCAGATAGGCTGTGCCGTCGAAGCGCGCGGCATGGCCGCCGGCTTCGGCATGGATCAGCACGCCGGCCAGATGGTCCCAGGGCATCAGCTTGTTGTAGACGACGAAATGACCATGGCCACTCGCCAGCAAGCGGTATTCGTGGGCGGCGCAGCGGTAGTTGAACTGCGACAGCGTCTTGGTCTGGTTGCAGGCCAGCCGCGTACGGTCGGGCTCGGCCATGTATTGCCAGGAGACCGCGCCGGTCATCTCAGAGATCGGCGCGCTCGCGGCAACCCGCACTGTCTCCAGGCTGCCATGCGCATGGCGGATATGGCTGCCCGCCCCCTTGGCGCCGATCAGCCAGTCCTTGCCAACGGGATCATGGATGATGCCAGCGACCGTCTCACCCTTGACCACGACGCCAAGCATGACGCCGAACAGCGGCACACCGGAGGCGAAATTGAAGGTGCCGTCGACCGGGTCGATGACGAAGGCCAGATCGGCATCGCCCAGACCATCGAGCAGAGTCGGATTGTCGGAACAGGCTTCCTCGCCGACAACCATGGCCGAGGGATAGCGTTGGCGCAGCCTGGCGGTGATTAGCCGCTCGGCGTTGACATCGGCTTCCGTCACCAGATCAGCGGCCGAAGTCTTCTGTCTGATGTCGCCCTCGCCCAGCCGGCGAAAGCGAGGCATGATTTCGGTGTCGGCCGCCTCGGCCAGCAGGCTGGCCAGCCAGTCGATCGCGTTGTCGTCAAATGTCATCGGGAGCATCTTGCCTGCGTGTGAGGGTTTCGTTGAGAGCGGCGAAATCGAACAGTTTCCTGTCGAGCAGATGCGACGGCCTGGTGTTGGACAGTGCGTGGATCATAGTGTCCTTGCGGCCGGGCATGCGCTTTTCGATATCGTCCAGCATCGCCTTCATGGCGTTGCGCTGAAGACCTTCCTGGCTGCCGCAGAGGTCGCAAGGGATGATCGGGAACCGCATCGCGGCGGCGAATTTTTCGAGGTCGATCTCGGCGCAATAGCTCAGCGGCCGCAGCACCATGACGTCGCCTTCGTCATTGAGCAGCTTTGGCGGCATGGCGGCGAGTCGGCCGCCATGGAACAGGTTCATGAAAAAGGTTTCGAGAATGTCCTCGCGATGGTGGCCGAGCACCAGCGCCGAGCACCCCTCCTCGCGCGCGATACGGTAGAGATGGCCACGCCGCAGCCGCGAGCAGAGCGAGCAATAGGTGCTGCCCTGCGGCAGCTTGTCGGTGACGACCGAATAGGTGTCCTGGTATTCGATGCGGTGGGCAATGCCGTTGGCGTTGAGATAGTCGGGCAGGATGTGTTTGGGGAAATTCGGCTGGCCCTGGTCGAGATTGCAGGCCAAGAGTTCGACCGGCAGCAGCCCGCGCCATTTGAGGTCGAGCAGGATGGCGAGCAGGCCGTAGGAATCCTTGCCGCCCGACAGCGCAACCAGCCAGCGTTGGCCGGGCACGATCATCGAGAAATCCTCGACCGCCTGGCGGGTCAGCCGCAGCAGCCGCTTGCGCAATTTGTTGAACTCGACCGAGGACGGCACATCGGCGAACAGCGGATGGAAACCACCCTCGGCGATCGGTTCAAGCGTCTCTATGTCTGGCTGCATATTCATGGCGCGGCGGCCCCGGGATGTGACGTTCGCCCGGATTAGCGCATCGGCCGGAAAATCGAAACCGCAAAGCGGTAACATGAAACAAAAAGGCCGCCTCGAAGGGCGGCCTTTTCGGTATCGCAGAAAAGCGTTCGCTTAGCGCGAATAGAATTCGACGACCAGGTTCGGTTCCATCTGCACGGCAAACGGAACGTCCGCCAGGCCGGGGATGCGCGAGAAGGTCGCGACCATCTTGTTATGATCGGCTTCGATGTAGTCAGGCACGTCGCGCTCGGCGAGGCCGACCGATTCCAGGACGATGACCAGCTGCTTCGACTTTTCGCGCACTTCGATGACGTCGCCCGGCTTGCAGCGGTACGAGCCGATGTTGACGCGCTTGCCGTTGACGTTGACGTGGCCGTGGTTGACGAACTGACGGGCAGCGAAAATGGTCGGCACGAACTTGGAGCGGTAGACAACCGCGTCGAGACGCGACTCGAGCAGGCCGATCAGGTTCTCCGAGGTGTCGCCCTTGCGGCGGTCGGCCTCTTCATAGACCTTGCGGAACTGCTTTTCCGAAACGTCGCCATAGTGACCCTTCAGCTTCTGCTTGGCGCGCAGCTGCAGGCCGAAGTCGGAAAGCTTGCCCTTGCGGCGCTGGCCATGCTGGCCGGGGCCGTATTCACGCTTGTTGACCGGGGACTTCGGGCGGCCCCAGATATTTTCGCCGAGACGGCGGTCGATCTTGTACTTAGCGGATTCGCGCTTGCTCATCGCATTCCCTTTTCAAAAACAACACACCCGGCACCTCATGGTCCGGGTGAAGGAAACGCGCCCTCCTCTGGCCTCCGTTTTCGAGACCTGACAGGGTTTTCCCACGCAACGCGGCGGAAAACCCACGGGACACGTCAGTTCAAACAAAACCAGAAACCAAGGCGACCGGTCTTACGCATACAAAACAAACACCGGACATCGCTGCCCGGCGTTGGCGGCTGGTTAAACCGAGATTTAACCGGTGTCAAGCTTTCGCCTGGCTCGGCATGGCGCAACCATATACCGTCGCTGACGTTATGCGATGCCGGATGTGGCGGGAGGTTTTGCGCCAACGGCACCAGGAAGGGATCTGGAGCTAGAGGAGTCCAATTAGCATGAAGAAGTTCTTCCTTACCTTGGCAGGCGCCGCGGTGCTTGCAGGTTCGATGGCGGTTGCGCCGGAACCGGCGATGGCGCGCCATTGGCACGGCCACAAACAGGTCTGCCGCGTCATCGTCAAGAAGCGAGTGGTGTGGCGGCACGGTCATCGCAAGGTGATCGTGACAAAGGTAAGGCGCTGCCACCGCTGGTGAGACCGGCTTAGCCAGGGGCAAGCTTCTCTTGGAAGAAATCCGAGGAGGGTCAGCGATCCGTCGCTGGCCCTTTCGCATTGAATGGCTGTCAAATCCGGGAACGCCCGCGGCTCCTCCCGTGGCCTAACCTCCTAACGTTCCCGACTTCGTGATTGGGGATGATTGCCGCGATTCGCTAGAAATCGAACGTCAGGCAATGGAGAAGCCCTATGAAGATCGCAACCTTGCTTCTGGTCGCACTGCTTGCAGGCCCGACCCTACTCGCTTCGCCGAACCTCGCTGTGGCCGGCGGAAAAAACAACTGCCATTGGGTCAAGATCACCAGACGTGTCTGGAGCAATGGCGGTCCCCACTGGGTCACGAAGAAAGTGAAGCGCTGCGACTACCACCATCATTGATGGCCGCCTTATGATTTCTTCTCGGGCAGGCCCTTGCGCTTGGTCTCGGCGAATTCCTCGAGTTGCTTTTCGGTCATCGATTCGTACATCTCGCGCGACGCGCCTTTGAGTTCACCTTTCTTGGTCTCGCCGCGCTTGGCGGATAGCGCCGCGCCGGCGGCCTTTTGCTGAGCTTGTGATTTGGCTGGCATGATTTTTCTCCTTTGCTGTCAGGAGAAACGCCGAGCTTGGGCGGCAGTTCCAGCGCCTGCGGACCAGGCTTTGACGAACTCGTCGGCTGCCTTCCCGTGTCCGCGGCCCCGGTGTAGGACAGTTGAATGAAGTCTCTGACAGACCCCTTACAAGCTCTCTCCTCCGGCCTGGCGAAAATCCGCACCGAATTCCACGTGCCGGATGGATTTCCGGCTGAGGTCATGGCCGCGGCGGAGGCGGCGGCCCGACGTGTGCCGAACCAGCATGCCAATCGAACTGACATACCCTTCGTCACGCTCGATCCGGCTGCCTCCACCGATCTCGACCAAGCGTTCTCGATCGAAGCGAGCAGCAGTGATCTTCTGCTGCACTATGCCATTGCCGACGTCGCCTGGTTTGTCGAGGACGGCGACGCCATCGATCTCGAAGCCTGGACGCGGGGCGAGACGTTTTACCTGCCGGACGGCAAGGCCGGGCTCTACCCGCCGGCAATCGCCGAAGGTGCGGCGAGCCTGTTGCCGGATGGACCGCGTCCAGCGGTCATCTTCACGGTCCGCATCGCAGAGGACGGTGCGACAAAATTGGACGGCGCGGAGCGGGCAATCATTCAAAGCCGCGCGAAGCTCGCCTATGACAGCGTGCAGGCCTCCGACGTTCCCGCCGGCTTCGCCGAAATGGCGCGGCGCATGGCAATGAACGAGCAGCGTCGTGGCGCGTCGCGCGTCGACCCACCCGAGCAGGAGGTTGAAAGGCTCGCCGACGGCACATTCAAGCTTTCGTTCAGACCGCTGCTACAATCCGAACAGGACAACGCCGCGCTTTCGCTGGCTGCAAACATGGCGATCGCCGACGCCATGTTCGCGCACCGGACCGGGTTGTTCCGGGTGATGTCGGAGCCCGACGCTTCCAAGGTGCAAAGGCTGCGCAATGCGGCGCAGGCTCTCGGGCTATCCTGGCCGGCCTCCACCAGCTTGCACGACTATCAGCGGACGCTTGATCCGACCAACAAGCAGCAGGCGGCGCTGATGCTGGAAATCCGCCATGCTGGCTCCGGCGCGTCCTATCAGCCCTATCAGGAGGGCGTCGTCCCGTGGCATGAGGCGATGGCTGCAACCTACGCCCACGCAACCGCGCCGCTCAGGCGGCTGGCCGACCGCTATGTCGTGCGCTGTGCGCTGGCAATCGCCAACGGCCAGCCCGTGCCGCAGGCCGTCACCGACGCGTTCACCAGATTGCCGAAAGTGATGGGACGTTCGGATGCCCGGGCTTCGCAGATCAACCATGCGGCCATCGACCTTGCCGAGGCGGTGATGCTCAGGGGACGCGAGGGTGAGACGTTCAAGGCCGTTGTGACCGACGTCAACCATGGCGTGCGTGTCCAGCTTGCCGACATGCCTGTCGTTGCCACCGTAAAGGCCCCTGGACTGAAGCAGGGTGATGGTGTGACGCTGAAACTGGTCTCGGCAGATCCGGATCAGCGCAGCATCGTCTTCGAACCTGTTTGAGCGGCCGAGGTTTACGCCACCGCCTAGCGTACGGCCAGTCCAAATCCCTGCATCAGCCGGCTGATGGCGAAATCCGCCTTGCCGGAGGTGAAGACGGCAATATCGGGCTCGCCTTGCGGCAGCGGCCCATCGACGGGCGGCAGCAGCGAAAGCGCGCGCCGGGCGATCGCTTCGGCCGGATCGATCCAGTCGACCGGCCAGGGTGCCGTCTTGCGCATGCGGTTGACCAGGAACGGATAGTGCGTGCAGGCCAGCACGACGATATCGGTCCGCATCCCATCACGCTCGATGAAGCAGGGCGCGATCTCGGTGCGCACGGCCTCCTCGTCGACAAAGCCCTCGCGCATATAGGCCTCGGCAAGTCCCGCCAGCCTGTCGCTGCCGACCAGGCGGACATGACATTTCTGCGCCCACTTGCTGATCAGGTCACGTGTGTATTGCCGCTTCACTGTACCCGGCGTCGCCAGCACCGAGACCAGGCCCGAACGCGTGCGCTCCGCCGCCGGCTTGACCGCGGGCACGGTGCCGACAAAGGGATGGCCCGGAAAGGCGTCGCGCAGCGCGTCGATCACCAGCGTCGAGGCAGTGTTGCAGGCTATGACGGAAATGACGGGTTCAAACCGGTCAAGCAGCTTGGCGAACAGCTCTAAAATATGGGTCCGCAGCGCCGGTTCTTCCCAGGCGCCGAAGGGAAAGGCCGCATCGTCCGCGACATAGATGAAGCGCCGGTCCGGCATCAGCACGCGCGCCTCGCGCAACACGGTCAGCCCGCCGACGCCGGAATCGAACATCAGGATCGGCTGGTCAGTCATTGTCGGTTCCCTTGCCGCCCAGCGGCGGCGTGTCACTATCGTCACCGCTAACGTCAGCTACATGGGCGGCCGCATCCGCCTTGCGGGCGCGAGCGGCCGCCGCGGGCAAACGCCTCGGATCATCGCCCGGCGAACCATCGCCGCGCGGCATCGCCGGCGAGAACCTGTCCAGCGACGAGATGATGCCGCGCAGCACTTTCAGCTCCGGTTCGGCGAAGCCGGCGCGCGTCAGCACGGCGCGCAGATTGTCGACCATTTTCGGCTTCTTCGGCGCCGGCCGGAAATAGCCGCGCGCTTCGAGCGCGCCTTCGAGATAGGCGAACAGGCCGTGCAGCTCTTCCTTGCTGGCCGGCTTCATCTCCGGACCGGAAAAATTGGTCCTGGTCTCGTCCTCCAGGCCGGATTTCATCCACTCATAGGACATCAGCAGCGCGGCTTGCGCGATGTTGAGCGAGGAGAAATCAGGATCGACCGGAAAGGTGACGATCTCGTCGGCAAGGCCGACCTCGTCATTGTAGAGACCGAAGCGCTCGCGGCCGAACAGGATGCCGGTGCGCTGCCCCATGCCGTGGCGGGCGCGGAGCACCCTGCCCGCCTCCACCGGCCCGCGCACGGATTTGAAGCCGTCGCGCTGCCTGGCGGTGGTGGCGAAAACGAAATTGAGGTCGGCCAGCGCCGAGGCCAGATCGTCGAACACTTTCACGGCGTCGATAACGTGGTCGGCGCGGCTGGCGGCGGCGCGCGCCTTCACTCGGCCAGCCGTCGCGCGGGTTGACCAGGCGCAGCTCGGACAGGCCGAAATTGGCCATGGCGCGGGCGACCATGCCGATGTTCTCGCCAAGCTGCGGCTCGACGAGGATGATGGCCGGACCGGCGGCCGTGGTGCTATCGGGATCTTTGGTGACGGGCATGATTGTCAATGAACTGCTGTTTGCGGCATTTCAGCGTTCCCTGCCATATTCAGCCGCGAAAATGAAGCTTTGGCAAATGATCGCGGCCATGGCTTCACATTCGTGACCGATCGCCGTTTGCGCGGCCAAAAGCGCTTTGATATACGGGCGGCATCCCTGGCCGAACCCCACGCGGGCAAGGCCGTCCCATATCCCAGCAACGAGGCATTCTTTCATGGCGAAGATCAAGGTGGCGAACCCGGTCGTCGAACTCGACGGCGACGAGATGACCCGCATCATCTGGCAGTTCATCAAGGACAAGCTGATCCATCCTTATCTCGACCTGAAGCTTGAATATTACGACCTCGGCATCGAGCACCGCGACGCCACCAACGACCAGGTTACGATCGATTCGGCCAACGCCATCAAGAAATACGGCGTCGGGGTGAAATGCGCGACGATCACCCCCGACGAGCAGCGCGTCGAGGAATTCAAGCTGAAGAAGATGTGGAAGTCGCCGAACGGCACGATCCGCAACATCCTCGGCGGCACAATCTTCCGCGAGCCTATCATCATGAAGAACGTGCCGCGCCTGGTGCCCGGCTGGACCAAGCCGATCATTGTCGGTCGTCACGCCTTCGGCGACCAGTACCGCGCCACCGATTTCCGCTTTCCGGGCAAAGGCAAGCTGACGATCAAGTTCGTCGGCGAGGACGGCCAGGTGATCGAGCATGATGTGTACGATGCACCCGGCTCCGGTGTGGCCATGGCCATGTACAATCTCGACGAGTCGATCCGCGAATTCGCCCTCGCCTCGCTGAACTACGGCCTGCTGCGCAACTATCCGGTCTATCTGTCGACCAAGAACACCATCCTCAAGGCCTATGACGGCCGCTTCAAGGACATTTTCCAGGAGGTCTACGAGGCTGAATTCGAGGCCGAGTTCAAGGCCAAGAAGCTGTGGTACGAGCACCGCCTGATCGACGACATGGTGGCCTCCGCCCTGAAATGGTCTGGCGGCTATGTCTGGGCCTGCAAGAACTATGACGGCGACGTGCAGTCCGACACGGTGGCGCAAGGCTTTGGCTCGCTCGGCCTGATGACCTCGGTGCTGATGACGCCGGACGGCAAGACCGTCGAGGCGGAAGCCGCGCACGGCACCGTCACGCGCCACTATCGCCAGCACCAGAAGGGCGAGGAAACCTCGACCAATTCGATCGCTTCGATCTTCGCCTGGACGCGTGGCCTCGCCCACCGCGCCAAGCTCGACGACAATGCCGAGCTGAAGCGCTTTGCCGACACGCTGGAGAAGGTCTGCATCCAGACGGTCGAATCCGGCTTCATGACCAAGGACCTGTCGCTCTTGATCGGTCCCGATCAGCCCTGGCTGTCGACCACCGGCTTCCTCGACAAGATCGACGAGAATTTGCAGAAGGCGATGGGGTAAGAACCCAGATTTCCAGATGGCGAAGGCTCCGAAAGGAGCCTTCGCTTTTTGAGGCCAGCGAAAGCGAAGAGCTGACAGCATGACCAGGCCAACTCTCTACGGCGCGGATTACAGCGTCTATGTGCGCATCGCGCGGCTGGCTCTGGAGGAGAAAGGCATCGACTACGAACTCGTGCCGCTCGATATCTTCGCCGCCGAAGGCATTGCGGCCTGGTATCTGGAGCATCACCCGTTCGGCCGCATCCCGGCCTTCGAGCATGACGGGTTCCGGCTGTTCGAGACGAACGCGATTGCGCGCTATATCGACGAAGCCTTCGACGGCCCGTCGTTGCAGCCTGCCGAGGCGCGCGGCCGCGCCAGGATGGGCCAGATGACAGGCATGCTCGACGCCTATGGCTACCGCGCCATGGTCTGGGACGTCGCCGTCGAGCGGCTGGAAAAGGCTGAGCCGGATGAGGCCCTGATCGCTGGCGGCCTGAGCCAGGCGGAGATCGTGCTGAAAGTGCTGACCTCGCTGAAGCCAAAAGGACCTTGGCTGCTCGGCGATCAGCTGACGCTGGCCGACCTGCATGCCGCGCCGATCCTTGCCTATTTCGCCAAGGTCGCTGAAGGCCGGGATCTGCTGGCACGGTTCGTGGATATCCGGGACTGGTATGCGCGGGTGGTCGAACGCCCGAGCTTTGTGCGCACCGAAAAGGTTGGCTAATCGAGCGAACTTGCTCGGCGTTAGCGCCGCCCCTCATTGCCCTGCCGAGCATTTCTCCCCGCACACGGGGAGAAAGAAGCTGGCCGAGACCTCCGCGGCCATTCTTCAACGACGATAATTAGCGAAATCATGCCCGAGAGCGCCCTTCCCCCCGTTCACGGGAGAAGATGCGGAAGCCAGATGAGGGAAAGCGCTGCGTCTGAACATAGGGTGATTCCGGCAGTTTATGCGGCTTCGAGTGCCGCCTTTACAGCCGCAATCGCATCGTTGGCCTTCGACGCATCCGGTCCGCCGGCCTGCGCCATATCAGGCCGGCCGCCACCGCCCTGCCCGCCAAGTGCTGCGGAGGCCACGCGGACCAGGTCGACGGCGCTGAAGCGGCTTAACAGATCGTCGGTGACGGCGACGACGACACTCGCCTTGTTGTCCTCACCAGCACCGACAAAGACGACGACGCCGGAACCGAGCGAGGTCTTGCCGGCATCCGCCAGCGGCTTCAGATCCTTCGGCGAGACGCCGGAGACCGCCTTGCCGAGGAAGCCGACGCCCGCGACGGTCTCGTTCTCCGACGGAGCACCTGCCGCGGCACCGCCGCCCAGCGCCAGTTTCTTGCGCGCTTCCGTCAGTTCCTTCTCGAGCTTCTTGCGCTCGTCAAGCAAAGCCTCGACACGCGCCGGCACGTCGGCGGGCGAGATCTTCAGCACGGCTGCCGCCGCTTTCAGGCGCCTGTCCTGCTCGTCGAGATGCTTGCGCGCGGCTTCGCCGGTCAGCGCCTCGATGCGGCGCACGCCGGCTGCGACAGCGCTGTCGGAGACGACGCGGACCAGGCCGATATCGCCGGTCGCCCTGACATGCGTGCCGCCGCAGAGCTCGACCGAATAGGGCCGGTTGGCCTTGGCGCCATGCAAGCCGGTGCCCATCGACACGACGCGTACCTCGTCGCCATATTTCTCGCCGAACAGCGCCATGGCGCCCTCGGCGATGGCATCGTCGACCGACATCAGGCGCGTGGTCACCGGGCTGTTCTGCACGACGATCTCGTTGGCCATGCGCTCGACCTCTTCGAGCTCCTCGGCCGAGATCGGCTTGTTGTGCGAGATGTCGAAGCGCAGACGCTCGGGCGCGACCAGCGAGCCTTTCTGCGCGACATGGGTGCCCAGCACCTCGCGTAGCGCCTCGTGGATCAGGTGCGTGGCGGAGTGGTTGGCGCGCAGCCCGGTGCGGCGCGCATGGTTGACCTTGAGCTCGACAGCAGCGCCCGTCTTGACGGTGCCGCTTGCCACCTTGCCCAGATGCACGAACAGCCCGTCGGCTTTCTTCTGCGTGTCGGAGACCTCGATCGAAAAGCCTTCGCCGGAGATCACACCGGTGTCGCCCATCTGGCCGCCGGACTCGCCATAGAACGGCGTCTGGTTGACGACCACGGCAACGGCGTCGCCCTTGCCGGCGCTGTCGACGGTCTTGCCGTCCTTGACCAGCGCCTGGATCAGACCTTCCGCTTGCTCGGTTTCATAACCGAGGAATTCGGTGGCCCCGGTCTTTTCGCGCACGGAGAACCACACGGTCTCGGTGGCAGCCTCGCCGGACCCGGTCCAATGTTTGCGTGCCTCGGCCTTCTGCTGCTCCATCGCGTTGGTGAAGCCGGCAAGATCGACCGAGATGCTGCGCTGGCGCAGCGCGTCTTGCGTCAGGTCGAGCGGGAAACCGTAGGTGTCATAGAGCTTGAAGGCCGTCTCGCCGTCCAGCATGTCGCCGGCATGCAGCGTTTCCGTCGCCTCGGAGAGCAGGCCGAGGCCGCGCACCAGGGTCTTGCGGAAGCGTGTCTCCTCGAGCTTCAGCGTCTCGGTGATCAACTGTTCGCCGCGCAGCAGTTCGGGATAGGCCTGGCCCATCTCGCGTACCAGCGCCGGCACCAGCTTCCACATCAGCGGCTCGTTCGCACCGAGCAACTGCGCATGGCGCATCGCGCGACGCATGATGCGGCGCAGCACATAGCCGCGGCCTTCGTTCGACGGCAGCACGCCGTCGGCGACCAGGAAGGAGGACGAGCGCAGGTGATCAGCAATGACGCGGTAGGACGCCACCGTTTCCGCATCGGGAGCGCGGCCAAGCGCGGAGGACGCCGCATCGATCAAATGCCGGAACAGGTCGGTTTCGAAGACGCTTTCCACCCCTTGCAGGATGGACGCCATGCGCTCCAGACCCATGCCGGTGTCGATGGACGGACGCGGCAGGTCGACGCGCTCTTCCTTCGTCACCTGTTCATATTGCATGAACACCAGGTTCCAGAATTCGAGGAAGCGATCGCCGTCTTCCTCGGGACTGCCAGGAGGACCGCCCCAGATGTGCTCACCACGATCGATGAAGATCTCCGAGCAAGGACCGCAGGGACCGGTGTCGCCCATCGCCCAGAAATTGTCCGACGTCGCGATGCGGATGATACGATCGTCCGAGAAGCCGGCGATTTTCTTCCAGAAGCCGGCCGCCTCGTCGTCCGTGTGATAGACGGTGACCAGCAGCTTGTCCTTGTTCAGCCCGAACTCCTTGGTGATGAGATTCCAGGCAAGCTCGATGGCGCGCTCCTTGAAGTAATCGCCGAACGAAAAATTGCCGAGCATCTCGAAGAAGGTCAGATGGCGAGCGGTGTAGCCGACATTGTCGAGGTCGTTGTGCTTGCCGCCCGCGCGCACGCTCTTCTGGGCGGTGGTGGCACGCGAATAGGACCGCTTCTCCAGCCCGGTGAAGACGTTCTTGAACTGCACCATGCCGGCATTGGTGAACATCAATGTCGGATCGTTGCGCGGCACGAGCGGGCTCGAGGCCACGACCTCGTGGCCCTCCTTGCGGAAATAGTCGAGAAAGGTCGACCGGATCTCGTTCACGCCACTCATGACTGCTGCCTTTTCGCGAAAACCGCCGGCGCGGCCGGCGGAAACTGGTCTCTGCTTTGCAGAAATAGATTTGGCCTTTTAGCGGGCACGCCCCAGCCTGTCCAGAAACACGGAATTGGGCCAACTGACGAGCTTGCCGTCCCCCAAAAACGAAAACCGCCGGCACGAAGGCCGGCGGTTTTGAACGCGATACTACAGAACTCAGTTACTTAAGCCACAGATCATAGACCGGGATTATGGCCGAACTCCGGCAATTGCCCTACATCGCGCCGGCTTCGTCCTCGAAACCGTCGTCGCCACTGCCCTCGGAGCCACCATTCTCGAGGAATTTCTCGGCGATCAGCCCGGCATTCTGCCTCAGCGCCAGTTCGATCTCGCGCGCGGTATCGGGATTGTCGCGCAGGAACAGTTTTGCATTTTCGCGGCCCTGGCCGAGACGCTGCGAATTGTACGAGAACCAGGCGCCCGACTTCTCGACCACGCCGGCCTTGACGCCGAGGTCGACCAGTTCGCCGGTCTTGGACACGCCCTCGCCATACATGATGTCGAACTCGACCACCTTGAAGGGCGGCGCCAGCTTGTTCTTGACCACCTTGACGCGGGTCTGGTTGCCGACGACCTCGTCGCGGTCCTTGACCGAGCCGATGCGGCGGATGTCGAGACGCACCGAAGCGTAGAATTTCAGCGCATTGCCGCCGGTGGTGGTTTCGGGCGAGCCGAACATGACGCCGATCTTCATGCGAATCTGGTTGATGAAGATGACCATGGTGTTGGAGCGCGAGATCGAAGCGGTCAGCTTGCGCAGCGCCTGGCTCATCAGACGGGCCTGCAGGCCCGGTAGCGAATCGCCCATCTCGCCTTCGATTTCGGCACGCGGCGTCAGCGCCGCCACCGAATCGACCACCAGCACGTCGATGGCGCCGGAACGCACCAGCGTGTCGCAGATCTCCAGCGCCTGCTCGCCGGTGTCGGGCTGCGAGATCAGCAGGTTTTCAAGGTCGACGCCAAGCTTGCGGGCATAGACCGGATCGAGCGCATGTTCGGCGTCGACGAAGGCGCAGATGCCGCCCTTCTTCTGGGCTTCGGCCACGGTGTGCAGCGCCAGCGTCGTCTTGCCCGAGCTTTCCGGCCCGTAGATCTCGATGATACGGCCGCGCGGCAGGCCACCGACGCCAAGCGCGATGTCGAGGCCGAGCGAGCCGGTCGGCACCGTTTCGATCTCGACGACCTGCTCGTTCGCGCCGAGCCGCATGATTGAGCCCTTGCCGAACGCCCGCTCGATTTGCGACAGCGCCGCATCCAGAGCCTTTGATTTGTCCACTGCCTTATCCTCTACAAGCCGCAAAGAATTCTGAGCCATGATACATCACCCCTTGGTCGTCAATGAACGCCGGACAATCCGTAATCCCTGCCATTTTGTACCTTTTTTGTTCTCGTTTGGCAAGAGGGATCAAATATCTGAAAAACAAACAATATCCGGATTTGTTCTTTTTTCGTACCAAATCATCGAACAGGAAGGCACCTCGCATTGGGCCAGACGGCTTCCTTGTTTCGATCCGCCGAATCGCTGCCTTGCATGCGAAGCTCCGTCGCACAGCCTAGCGCTTGTGCGACTGGAATAACAAAGGTCATATCGCCGGCATGGTGAAATCCAAGAAAATACTGGCCGTGGGCGGCGCTCATATCGACCGGCGTGGCCAGGTGTCCGGCGGTTATGTGCCGGCCGCGTCCAATCCGGGCACGATGCGCGAGGATGTCGGCGGCGGCGTCTTCAACGCGCTGCGCAGCACGGTGCGGCGCGGCGCCTCGGCTTCACTGCTTTCGATGCGGGGCGGCGATGCGGCGGGCGACACGGTTTCACGCGCCATAGCGGAAGCAGGCATTGCCGATCTGTCGGCCGTGTTCCTCGACCGCACGACGCCGAGCTATACGGCGCTGATTGACCGCGAGGGCGAACTGATCGTGGGCTTTGCCGATATGGCGCTATACGATCTGGCGTTCCCCAAGCAGATGAGGCGCTCCAAGGTCCGCGAGGCGATCAGTGCCGCCGATGCCGTCCTGTGCGACGCCAATCTGCCGTCGGCAGCGTTGGAGCGGCTGGTTTCGCTTGCCGCCGGCAAACCTGTATTCGCCATTGCCATTTCGCCGGCCAAGGTGATCCGGCTGATACCGGTGCTCGGCGCGCTGGCTCAGCTGTTCATGAACCGGCGAGAGGCCATCGCGCTGGCCGGCGTGCATGCCGATGCCGCCGACCGAGATCTCATCGACGGGTTGCGATGCAGTGGCCTTGCCAGCGGCATCGTGACGGCGGGCAGCGCACCGGTGCTGGGTTTCGACGAAGCAGGCGCCTTCTCGATCCTGCCGCCGCCGCCGAGGAGGGTTGCCGATGTCACCGGTGCCGGCGACGCACTGGCGGGTGCAACGATCGCGGCCTTGCTGCGCGGCATCCCTTTGCGCCAGGCCTTGCGCGACGGCGTCGCGGCGGCGACGCTAGCCATCGAAAGCGCCGACGCCGTTCCCGATTTCAGCGCAGCAAGCTTCACTGAAGCGCTGGCCCTTGTGCCGGAGGCCAGGGAAGTGGCATGAGACCGGCAAATTCATAGTGCCTGAGTGAAGCGCGTATCCAGACCGATGCGCCGCACTCCGGTTGGAGATGCAGATGACCCCAGAGACCGCCCGCCCCTTCATCGACATCCACGCGCCGGTGGCGCAGGCGCTGGCCGCCGGGCGGCCGGTGGTGGCGTTGGAAAGCACCATCATCACCCATGGCATGCCCTATCCCGACAACGGCGCCATGGCGGCGAATGTCGAGAAGATCATCAGCGACGGCGGTGCCGTGCCGGCGACGATCGCCGTGGTTGGCGGCCGCATCAAGATCGGCCTTTCCGACGGCGAGCGCGAATCGCTGGCCATGACCGGTGACGCCATGAAGCTGTCACGCGCCGACCTCGGCTTTGCCGTCGCGCAAGGGCGCACTGGCGGCACGACAGTCGCCGCCACGATGATCGCGGCACATATGGTGGGGATAAAAGTGTTCGCCACCGGCGGCATAGGCGGCGTGCACAAGGGCGCCGAAAAGAGTTTTGATATCTCCGCCGACCTCGACGAGTTGGCGCGCACACCGGTCATCGTCGTCTCGGCCGGCGCCAAGGCCATCCTTGATATCGAAAAGACGCTGGAGGTTCTGGAAACGCGCGGCGTGCCCGTGGTGGGCCATGGCTCGGAGACCATGCCGGCCTTCTGGTCGCGGCAGTCACCCTTCCGCGCGCCGCTGACCTTGCACAAGCCGGAAGAGATCGCGCATTTCTACCGGACCAGGGTTGCGCTGGGCCTGGGTGGCGGCATGCTGATCGCCAACCCGGTGCCCGAGAACCACGAAATCCCGGCTGAAGAGATGGCCGGCTATATCGAGGCGGCGCAGAAGGCTGCCGAGGCGCTCAACGTGACCGGCAAGGCGGTCACGCCGTTCCTGCTGGGCAAAATCCTCGAACTGACCGGCGGCCGGAGCCTGAAGACCAACATCGCGCTGGTCGAAAACAATGCGCGGCTGGCGGCGCGGATTGCGAAGGCGCTGTAGGGCAGCCGACGTCGGCGGGGCAGCACCCCCCTCTGTCCTGCCGGACATCTCCCCCGCAAGGGGGAGATTAGCTTTCATCGCCGATTTCGCCAATCATCGACGTTGCAAAATTAGCGGGGTGCTGAAGCTGCCGATCTCCCCCCTTGCGGGGGAGATGGCCGGCAGGCCAGAGGGGGGTGCTGTCCCTCGGCGTTTCCAATAGTTCGGCACCGCCATGACTCGAAATGCAGCGTCACTTCCCAGCCCTTCGCCCCGCCTCATAGGCGCGGCGTGCCCACACCGTCATCTCGTCGGGATCGTCAAAAGCGCTGTCTGGAATGCTCCAATAGGGCATGGCGACCAGCTTGCCGTGGCGCGAGCCGGTATAGGTCCATTGCTTGCAGCCGGCGGCTTCGAAGTCGGGGGCGCTTTGCTCGTCGGCCTTCAGCAGCAATTCGCCGCGCAGCACGATGGCGACGATGACGCCGTCGAAATAGATGCCCTTGCCGCCGAACAGTCTGCGGATGCTGACCGGGCCCAGCCCCGCGAACAGTTCGGCGATGCGTTCATTGTCCATTTGGCGATCATGTCACCGGCATTTGACATTGTCATCGCGCAACCAAAATCATGCTGACAGGTTGAGACCATTACGTCGGAGTTTTTGTCATGCCGCTTCTGCTCAAGGGATCCTGCCGCTGCAACGCCGTGCGTTTCGAGGTGGAAAGCCATACGCCCGTGCCGTTCATGCTGTGCTACTGCTCGATCTGCCGCAAGCAGCAGGGCGGCGGCGGTTTCGCCATCAATCTCGGCGCCGACTACGAAACGCTGAACATCAGGGGCAAGAGAAGCCTAGGCGTCTACCGCGCCGAGATCGAGGACGACGAGCATCCCCATTGCGAAGTCTCGACCGGCGAGCGCAATTTCTGCCGCAAGTGCGGGTCGGCGCTCTGGCTCTACGACCCGACCTGGCCGGAGCTGGTGCATCCCTTCGCTTCGGCGATCGATAGCGACCTGCCGAGACCACCTGAAAAGGTGCATCTGATGCTGAAATACAAGGCGAACTGGGTCGAGCCCGATATCGGCAAGGGCGACAAGGCGTTCGACGTCTACCCCGAAGAATCAATCGCCGACTGGCACAAGCGGACGGGCATGTGGGTGGAGTGAGCCGGCCTCTGCGCCAACAGCTAAGTTGCCACCTCAGCCTTCCTCGTTCGCCAAAGCCGTGAACGCATCGCCGCTCAGCCGAAAAAAAACCTTGTCCGGCTGCCTCGTACCGCCTAGGCCGTCATAGAAGGTCAGCAGCCGCTCATTTTCGCCGTCGGCGGTCCAGTCGACGCGGCCATGGCCGCGCTGCAGGGCGATCCGCGCCAGCGCCTGCATCAGCAGGCGTCCGGCGCCGCTGCCGCGATAGGCCGCAGAGACGAAAAGCTCTTTCAGGAAGAAGCCGGTGCGCAGGCCGGGTCCGGGATAGATCGTCGAGCAGATGGCAAAACCGATGATCCTGTCCGTTTCGGCGACCAGGATCTCAACGCCGGCCGGCAGACCGGCAAGATCGGCAACGATGGTCTCGAACGGCGGGCACGGCACCCGATAGTGCCGCTGCATCTCTTCGAAAAGATGCGCCAGTGCGGCATCGTCGGCGGGCAGATGCGGCCGGATTGATATGGTGACGGTCACGTGTTCGACGGCCATCCGGTCACGGGCTCGGTGTGGATTTGGAAGCTCGACCGGGGCTCAGGCTGAGGCGCGTGCCTCTGCCAACGCCTTGAGATCGGCCGGCTTCAGCTCGACGGATTCGCCGCAGCCGCAGGCCGAACTCTGGTTCGGGTTGTGGAAGGTGAAGCCGGTGCGCAGCGTCGTCTGCTCGAAATCCATCTCGGTACCGAACAGGAAAAGGGCAGCCTCCGGGGCGACATAGACGTGGGCGCCATCGCGCTCGATATGGTCGTCCTTGGTGTTGGGCTCGGTCACCAGGTCGACCGTATATTCCATGCCGGCGCAGCCGCCCTTCTTGATGCCGAGGCGGATGCCGTGCGCGCTGTCACGGGTAGCCACAATCTCGCGCACCCGGTCGGCGGCCTTTTCGGTCATCGTGATGACGGCGAAGCGTCCCATTCTTTTTCCTTCTCCATTCCATGCAGGTTCAAGGCCTGCCGAATGATTCCTCACCTAAAATGGTGAAGTTTTACCCCTGGCGCAAGTGCGCCAGCCTTTACCTGCCTAGTACCAGCCCACCGCGACCTGCGCCTCTTCCGACATGCGGTCTGCGGACCAGGGCGGATCGAAGGTCATGTTGACCTCGACGCCGGAGACGCCTTCGACGGCACCAACGGCATTCTCCACCCAGCCCGGCATTTCGCCAGCCACAGGGCAGCCAGGGGCGGTCAACGTCATGTCGATCTTGACCGAGCGGTTGTCCTCGATGTCGATCTTGTAGATGAGGCCGAGTTCGTAGATGTCCGCTGGAATTTCCGGATCATAGACCGTCTTCAGCGCCGAGACGATGTCGTCGGTCAGCCGCGCGAGTTCGTCGGCGGGAATGGCCGAAGCGGAAACCAGCGGATTGATGGCCGCTTCCGGCGCGGCCTCGGTGGTGTTGCTAGCGTCATCCATGATCGTCACCCGAAGAATTTGCGCGCTTTTTCGAGCGCCTCGGCCAAAGCGTCGACTTCGGCCCTGGTATTATACATGCCGAACGATGCCCTGCATGTGGAGGTTACGCCAAAGCGTTTCAACAGCGGCTGGGCACAATGGGTGCCCGCGCGCACCGCCACGCCTTGCCTGTCTATCACCATCGACACGTCATGGGCATGAATGCCTTGCAGTTCGAAGGAGATGATGGCGCCCTTGCCCGGCGCATCGCCGAAGATGCGCAGCGAGTTGATGGCGCGCAGCCGCTCATGCGCGTAAGTCTTGAGGTCTTCCTCATGTGCGGCAATGCGCTCGCGGCCGATCTTTTCCATATAGTCGAGTGCCGCGCCGAGCCCGATCGCCTGGACGATCGGCGGTGTACCGGCCTCGAAACGATGCGGCGGCTCATTGTAGGTGACGATGTCTTCCGTCACCTCCTCGATCATCTCGCCGCCGCCCATGAAGGGGCGCATCCCGGCGAGAATGTCCTTCTTGCCGTAGAGCACGCCGATGCCGGAAGGACCGTAGACCTTGTGGCCGGTGAAGACGAAGAAGTCGCAGTCGAGGTCCTGCACGTCGATCGGCATATGCACGGCGCTCTGGCTGCCGTCGACGAGTACGGGAATGCCGCGAGCATGGGCGATGCGCACGATCTCCTTGATCGGCGTCACCGTGCCCAGCGCATTCGACATCTGCGTGATGGCGACAAGCTTGGTGCGGTCGGTCAGGCGCTTCTCGAATTCCTCGATGTGGAAGACGCCGAGATCGTCGACGGGCACCCAGACCAGCTTGGCGCCCTGCCGCTCGCGGATGAAATGCCAGGGCACGATGTTGGAGTGGTGCTCCATGATCGACAGCACGATCTCGTCGCCCTCGCCGATATTGGGCATGCCATAGCCATAGGCGACGGTGTTGATCGCCGAGGTGGTGTTGGAGGTGAAGACAATGTTGTCGGTGCTCGGCGCATTGAGGAAGCGGCGCACCGTCTCACGGGCCTTCTCATAAGCGTCGGTCGCGGCATTGGACAGGAAATGCAGGCCGCGATGGACGTTGGCGTATTCCTGGCTGTAGGCGTGCTGGATGGTGTCGAGCACCACCTGAGGCTTCTGTGCCGAGGCGCCATTGTCGAGATAGACCAGCGGCTTGCCGTAGACTTCGCGCGACAGGATCGGGAAGTCGCGGCGGATCGCCTCGACGTCGTAGAAATCTCCGATCTTGCCTGGAGCGTTCATCATTTCACCCGTGCGTCACAAACCAGTCGTCGAGTCGCGCTTCCAGCGCCTCGACGATCGTCTCGTCATCCAGTTCCTCGATTACCTCGGCGACGAACGCTTTGACGAGCAAGCCCCGCGCGCTCTTCTCGTCGACGCCGCGCGCCATCAGGTAGAACAGATGATCGTGGTCGATCTCGGTGACTGTCGCGCCATGGCCGCAGATGACGTCATCGGCGAAAATTTCGAGCTCGGGCTTGGTCGAGAACTCGCCATCGTCCGACAACAGCAGCGTGTTGCAGGCCATCTTGGCGTTGGTCTTCTGCGCATATTGATGGACATTGATGCGGCCCTGGAAGACGCCGCGCGCCTTGCCGGTCACCACGTTGCGGATGATCTCGGTGGAGGTCGTGTGCGGCACAGCGTGGTCGAGCACCATGGTCACATCGGAGTGGGTATCGCCGGCGAGCAGGTTGATGCCACGCAGCTTGAAGTCGGCGCCCTCACCCGTCGTCCTGACCATGATCTCCTGGCGCACCAGCTTGCCGCCGGCATTCATGACGAACAGCGTCAGCTTCGCATTCTTGCCGATATGGGCCTTGAACTGCGCCAGATGCGTCGCCGTCTCCGGCTGCTCCTGGACGATCAGCCACGTCACCTCGGCGCCCTCGCCGAGCACGAGCTGGCTGACAGAACTGACCAGAGCAGCGCCATCACCCGCCTGACGCTCGACGATAACGGCCTTGGCGCCGGCGCCGACGCGAACCGGCAGGCGCACATGGGTCTGGCCGCCGGCCTGCACATTCTGCAATTCGATCGGCTTTTCCAATTCCCTGCCATCGGCGATATCGACAAAGTAGCCGTCGGCGACGAAGGCGGTGTTCAGCGCGCCGATCGCATCATCGCTGCCATACGGATCGAGGCCCGGCGCAATGCTGCCGTCGGTCAGCTTTTCCGACAGGCGCTGCACGGTGACGCCTTCGATATCAGGCGTCTTCGCGTCGGACTTGCCGTTCAGGATTGCCAACACAGCGGAGCCTTCGACGATCGGTGCAACGGCTTTTGCCGCCGCTGACGGATCGAAGTCCGGCACCGCGTTCAACAGCCGGCGCAGGTCGGTGTAGTGCCAGGATTCGACGCGCCGCGTCGGCAGGCCGTGCTTGATCGCCTCGATCGCGTCGTCGCGCTTCAGCATCACAGCGCCGTCGCCCGGCAGCAGCGACAGCCGGTCGCCGAACGCGTCGATCAACGCTGTTTCGGCCGGTGTCCGTTGCGGTTGTGTGTGCATATTCATCAGTTTGACCTTGCCTTCTGGCATCTCACGCGGCTTCGCCGATCACGCCGGCATAGCCATTGGCTTCGAGGTCGAGCGCCAGCGACTTGTCGCCGGACTTGATGACCTGGCCCTTGTAGAGCACGTGCACTGTATCAGGCACGATGTGTTCGAGCAGGCGCTGGTAGTGGGTGATGACCAGGAAAGCCCGGTCGGGCGCGCGCAGCGCGTTGACGCCGTCGGAAACAATCTTCAGCGCATCGATGTCGAGGCCGGAATCGGTCTCGTCGAGCACGCACAGCTTCGGCTCCAGCAGTTTCATCTGCAGGATCTCGGCGCGCTTCTTCTCGCCGCCGGAGAAGCCGACATTGAGCGGCCGCTTCAGCATCGCCATGTCCATGCTGAGCGAAGCGGCTGCTTCCTTCACGCGCTTCAAAAACTCCGGGATCTTCAGCGGCTCCTCGCCGCGCGCCTTGCGCTGCTCGTTCATCGCCACTTTCAGGAACTCCATCGTCGCCACGCCCGGTATCTCCATCGGATACTGGAAGGCTAGGAAAATGCCTGACGTGGCGCGCTCCGCCGGATCCATTTCGAGGATCGACTGGCCGTTGTAGAGGATGTCGCCTTCGGTGACCTCATAGTCCTCGCGGCCAGCGAGGATATAGGACAGCGTCGATTTGCCGGAGCCATTCGGGCCCATGATCGCGGCGACCTCGCCGGCTTTCACCGTCAGGTTCAGACCGCGGATGATTTCGGTGCCGTCATCGACGATGCGGGCATGGAGGTTTCTGATTTCAAGCATTGTTCTTTTCTCTGAAATAGTCGTCGTAAGTGATCGAATAGTCGGTGTGGCTGCGCTGCAGCGCCTTGAACCACCAGAAGGACAGGCCGAAGCAACCTGCGAAGACGGCGATGCCGACGTAGAGGTTGGCAAAGGCTGCCAAAAGAATGCCGGCAAATGCCGAGATGACGGTCGCGCCGGCGTATTTCGCCATCGCGATGTTGCCCTCGCGACGGACCGCCCAAAGCCGCCGCCAGCGAACGGCAAACCAGATTTCGCTAACGGGAAGTTGTGGTGCCATCGCCATCGACCTGCTTGGTATCCTGGAGAACCACCCTCGCGTAGAAATAGACGCTGTCCTCGTCTCCGTTCTTGATGAACTTCAACACCTTGCTCAAAGGGAAAACCACTCCATCAGCCCACCGAATGAAATAGGCGTTTCCGAGTTCCTTCTCATTTCCGAACAGTTGCCTTTCATCGTCCGAAAGCGATTCGAATTCTTCCCATCTGGCACTTTGCCTTAAGTTTCTGCGCAGGACCTCGCCTACATAAGAACCCAAGCTAAGCGTGACGAATTGCAGCTGCTTGTCTGCAACCGCTGTCAGATCTTTTCCGTCCGTTTCGTCCGGCAACTCGTCGTGGAGTTTCTGCAAGGCGGTGTCGATCTGCTTCAAGCTCTCGACGGAATAATCGAGCTTCGAACCATCCAGCCCAAGGCCTGATACGAATCCGGAATTCTCAAGAAACTCCTTGGACATCGAAAGCAGAAGGCTGTCAGCGTTCCCCACCTCTTTCTCTTCGACCGCATAGGCCGGTGCCGTTGACAAAACAGGCGAGGCTCCGCCTAGGAGACCAGCAAACAATCCAGAAACTATGTTTCGGAACTGCGACACGATCACCCCACCGAGCCTTCCAGCGAGATGCCGATCAGCTTCTGCGCCTCGACGGCGAACTCCATCGGTAGCTGCTGGATGACGTCCTTGACGAAGCCGTTGACGATCAGCGCGATCGCTTCCTCTTCGGGAATGCCGCGCTGCATGACGTAGAATTTCTGATCCTCGGAAATCTTCGACGTCGTCGCCTCGTGCTCGAACTGCGCGGTCGAGTTCTTGGCCTCCATGTATGGCACGGTGTGCGCGCCGCACTGGTCGCCGATCAAAAGCGAGTCACAGTTGGTGAAGTTGCGGGCGTTGGTCGCCTTGCGGTGCGCCGAGACCTGGCCGCGATAGGTGTTCTGCGAGAAGCCGGCGGCAATGCCCTTGGAAATGATGCGGCTCGACGTGTTCTTGCCGAGATGGATCATCTTGGTGCCGCTGTCGACCTGCTGATAACCGTTCGACACGGCGATTGAATAGAACTCGCCCTGGGAATCGTCGCCGCGCAGGATGCAACTCGGGTACTTCCAGGTGATCGCCGAGCCGGTCTCGACCTGCGTCCACGAGATCTTCGAACGGTCGCCACGGCAGTCGCCGCGCTTGGTGACGAAATTGTAGATGCCGCCCTTGCCCTCGGCGTCGCCGGGATACCAGTTCTGGACCGTCGAATATTTGATCTCGGCATCGTCGAGCGCCACCAGTTCGACGACCGCCGCATGCAGCTGGTTCTCGTCGCGCTGCGGCGCCGTGCAGCCTTCGAGATAGGAGACGTAAGCCCCCTCCTCGGCGATGATCAGCGTGCGCTCGAACTGGCCGGTGTTCTTCTCGTTCATGCGGAAATAGGTCGACAGCTCCATCGGGCAGCGCACGCCCTTGGGCACGAAGACGAAGGAGCCGTCGGTGAAGACGGCCGAATTCAGCGTCGCGTAGTAATTGTCGGAGGTCGGCACCACGGAGCCGAGATACTTTTTCACCAGCTCCGGATGCTCGCGGATGGCTTCCGAGATCGAGCAGAAGATGACGCCGGACTGCGCCAGCTCCTTCTTGAAGGTGGTGACGACGGAGACGGAATCGAACACGGCGTCGACGGCGACGCGGCCGGACTTGTAGACGTTGTCGCTGGGCTCCTCGAGATCGGAGGCATCGGTCTTCTGCACGCCGGCGAGGATTTCCTGTTCCCGCAGCGGAATGCCGAGCTTCTCGTAGACCTTCAAGAGTTCGGGATCGACGTCGCTGAGCGACGACGGGCCCGGCGTGCTCTTGGGCGCCGCATAGAAGTAGATGTCCTGGAAATCGATCTTCGGATAATGGACGCGCGCCCAGGTCGGCTCTTCCAGCGTCAGCCAGCGCCGATAGGCTTCCAGGCGCCATTCCAGCATCCAGGACGGTTCATCCTTCTTGGCCGAAATGAAACGGATGATGTCTTCGCTCAGGCCCTTGGGGGCCTTGTCGACAGCGATCTCGGTCTGGAACCCGTATTTGTATTGGTCGACGTCGATCTTTCGGACCCGATCGATCGTGTCCTGCACAGCAGGCATATGCGTTCTCCATCCACGCCGGGGTCAAGGCCCGACAGTTTTCAAACTATGGCACCACCGGAATGAACGCCGAAGAAGCGCTCGCGGCAGCGTAAGTTCCATATAGTGCGTCTCGACCGGAAATTCACCCGGCCAGCATGAAACGCACGGCTCTACCAGGCCGAAGGGCCCAAAATCGTCCAACCGCTACGCGGCTTCTTCTCTATCCGCCTTTTCCCTGGCGGCTTGCCGTGCGGCAATGCCTGCCAGCGCGGTGCGGAACAACTCGATGTCGTCAGCGCCGGTCGCCAAACCGATCGACACACGCAAGGCGCCAAGACTGTCGCCGTAACCCATGGCTTTCAGCACGTGGCTTGGCCCGACCTTGCCCGACGAACAGGCGGAGCCGGCCGACAGCGCCACGCCGGCGAGATCGAAGGCGATCTGCGCGGTTTCGGCCTTGACGCCCGCAATAGCGAAGAATGTCGTGTTGGCAAGCCTTGGCGCGCCGGCTCCAAAGATTTCCGCCTCCGGCACCAGCATTTTCACGATGGCTTCGATCGCGTCGCGCCGCTTGCGCACCGCATCGACCTCCGGCAGTCCGGCCAGCGCCTCGCGTGCAGCAGCGCCAAAACCGGCGATGGCGGCGAGGTTTTCCGTGCCCCCGCGATGGCCCTTTTCCTGGCCGCCGCCATTGATCAGCGGCTTCGGCATCATCAGATCGGCAGCGGCAACGATGGCGCCGACGCCCTTGGGGCCGCCTATCTTATGTGAGGACAGAATCAAATAGTCGGCGTAACCCGCTGACATGTCGATCGAAACGCGGCCCGCGGCCTGAACCGCATCGACGACAAGAATGCCGCCGGCTGCCTTGACGATCCCGGCGATCCGATCGATCGGCTGGATGACGCCAGTCTCGTTGTTGGCGGCATGGATTGCCACCAGCGGCAGGCCATCGGCCTTGTCATGATTGCCAAGCGCCGCCGCCAAAGCAACCAGGTCGGCAATGCCATCGGCATCGACGCCGATGCGCGTCACCTGCGCTGCCGGGAAGCGTCCGCCATTCAACAGGCAGGGATGGTCGGCCTCGCTGACGTAGAGCCGGCTCATGCGCACGCTGCCGCGCCCCATCTGCCAATCGGGTGAAAGCAGCGTCGAGGCGGCCTCGGTCGCACCGGAGGTGAACACGACATGTTCGGGCCTGGCATTCACCAGTGCCGCGACCTCGCGCCTTGCCGTCTCGATCAGGCGCCGCGCGGCGCGGCCTTCGGCATGAACCGATGACGGGTTGGCGGTCACGTCAAGCGCCGCGACCATAGCCTCGCGTGCCGCTGGGAGCAGCGGCGCACTGGCATTGTAGTCGAGATAGGCGCGTTTTGCGGCCATTTTCGTCCAGTTGATCCTGTCAGACGCCATTCGGTTGTCGTATGGCGTTATTTCCTTGAAATTCCAAGGCGAGCCGTCCTATTTACGCGGCTTGCGGCGCGGGTGGCCGGGCTCGACGTCAGGCCACTCAGTTTTGAACAGTTCTAAACTAGCTTCTAAGAAGACGCTCGCCCTGCGTCAAGGCCAGAGGAAGACACGTTCCGGGCGCCGCGCATTCGTATTACCCAAGTGGAGTATTTCATGCCTGAGGTCATTTTCACCGGTCCGGCCGGTCGCCTGGAGGGACGCTACCAGCCTTCCAAGGAAAAGAGCGCGCCGATTGCCATTGTGCTGCACCCGCATCCGCAATTCGGCGGCACGATGAACAACAAGATCGTCTACGACCTCTTCTACATGTTCCAGAAGCGGGATTTCACCACGCTGCGCTTCAATTTCCGCGGCATCGGCCGCAGCCAGGGCGAATTCGATCACGGCACCGGCGAATTGTCGGACGCGGCGGCGGCACTCGACTGGGTCCAGTCTCTGCATCCGGATTCGAAGAGCTGCTGGGTTGCCGGCTATTCCTTCGGCTCGTGGATCGGCATGCAGCTTTTGATGCGCCGGCCCGAGATCGAAGGCTTCATCTCGATCGCGCCGCAGCCCAACACCTATGATTTCTCGTTCCTGGCGCCCTGCCCGTCATCGGGCCTGATCATCCACGGCGATGCCGACAAGGTGGCGCCGCCGAAGGATGTGCAAGGCCTGGTCGACAAGCTGCATACGCAGAAGGGCATCACCATCACGCAGAAGACCTTGCCCGGCGCCAACCACTTTTTCGCCAACGACGCCGATCTGCTGATCGAGGAATGCGCCGACTATCTCGATCGCCGGCTGGCGGGCGAATTGTCCGATCCGCGGCCGAAGCGGCTGAGATAAGCAGGGAAAGGCGCCAGCGTCGATGTACGAGCCTCCCCATTTCCAGGAAACGCGGCCTGACGTGCTGCATGGACTGATCAGGGCGCATCCGCTCGGCATGCTGATCTCGAACGGGCCTGACGGCCCGGTCGCCGACGCCATTCCGTTCCTGCTCGACGCAGAAGCGTCGCCGAACGGCAGACTGCGGGCTCACCTGGCCAAGGCGAACCCGCACTGGAAACTTATCGCGGAAAACCCGTCATCGCCCCGGCTGATCGTCTTCCAGGGCACCGACGCCTATGTGACGCCGTCCTGGTACGAGACCAAGCGCGAGACCGGCAAGGTGGTGCCGACCTGGAACTATGCCATCGTGCAGGTGCGCGGCACCGCCAAGGTTATCGATGACCAGGACTGGCTGGCGCAGCAGATCGCCGACCTGACCCTATCGCAGGAGGGCCCCCGCGAAGCCCCCTGGGCGGTGACCGACGCGCCGGCGCCGTTCATCCAGTCGCAGATCAAGGGTATCATCGGGCTGGAAATCGAGATCAGCGAAATTCACGGCAAGTGGAAGGTCAGCCAGAACCGTCCCGTCGCCGACCGCGTTGGCGTCGCGCAAGGGCTCGAAAACGAAGTCGCCAACGCATCCGACATGGTTCGCCTGGTACGGTCCTACGGCGGCCTGGACAGCAACTAATCCGGCAGCGGCTTATCTTTCCGGAGCAATCAGCCGGAACGATGCCTTGCGACCCGGCAACCCCGATGCTGCCGGACGGAAGATGAAGCCGAGCCGGGCAAAGACCAGCCCGCAGACGAGTGCAAACGCACAGCCAAGGCCGAAGCCGGCAACGGTGTCGCTGGGATAATGGGCGCCGACGAAGACCCTGGTCGAGGCGAAACAGGCGGTGATCACCAAGGCAATATACCAACGCCTCGGGAACAAAAGCAGGAGAACGCCGAAGACCGCCCCCATCGTCGTGGCATGGCCTGAGGGAAAACCGGCGAAGCGCGCGTCAAAGGCGAAGGGATGCAGGGCGAGCACGCCAAAATCCTGGAAGTAGAGCGGGCGCGCCCGGCCGATCGCATATTTCAGCACATTGACCAGCAGACCGGACAGGCCAACTGAACTCAGCACCAGGAAAGCCAGGCAGGTCCAGTTGTAGACCAGCATCAGCCGCCGCCGCGAAAGGCTGCGCCAATCGGTCAGATTGGCCGCGACGAGCAAAAGCGCTGACGGGATCAGGTACCAGCCTCCGAGAGCGAACTGGGTCAGGAATTCGGCAAGGCGGGCTCCGGACCATTGGCCATGAACCATCCCTGCAGGTGTATCGAGGCGAACGAATGCCGCCCCGGTCAGCAACACCCAAACCATGACCCAAACCGGCCATGCGATGTTGGGGTAACGCGCGGGACGAACGGCAAAGCGCCTTCTGATGATCTGCGAGGTCTCGCGAAAATTGCTTAGGGATCGGCGCCCTACCCCAAGGAGCCGACCGGAAACTGAAGGGCGCGATTTCACGAGCATTGGGAATTCGACCCTGTCATGGACGAGCCGTCACGGGGCCACACGATAGAGGCCGAGCGATAGTTTGTCTCCCGACGAATAGTTGAGGCCGTCGATCTCGGCGACACGGTTCACCGATTTGCCCCGAACCGACAGCATGCCATTCAGTTTCTGCTCGTCCTCGATCGGCGCCAGCCCCAACGCGCAGGCCGGATCGGCAAGCAGATGTTCCGCCACGCCGCCGACATCGGTCAGCACCGTCTTGGTGCCGACCAGGAACACCAGGCTCGGTTCCTGATACCGCGCCGAAGCCAGCACCGTCGTGTCGCAAGGCTTGTTGGCAAGCACTGCCTGCTTGATCGCCGGGCTCAGCCAGATCGGCTTCAGCGACGGGGCGATGACGCCGAACAGCAAGGCATAGGTGATGCCGGCACAGGCGGCGGTGGCGCCGATGCGAGGCAGCGGTACCTGCAACTGCCGCGAAAAAGCGAAGTAGCCCGTGCCGAGTGCGGCTGCAGCGGCCGGAATGCTCCACCAGGAGAAGGTGTGGGTGATGTAGATCGGCGCCCCGATGCAGACCGCCGCCAGGCCGAGGCTGACCACGACCAGGCCGAAGGCCGTCGACCACCACAACCATTGCTGCCAGCGCTTCAGCGGCGCATTGGCATCCTCCGGCTGCAATGTCAGCAGCCAGCCGATCAGCAGCGCCATGCCGGGATAGGCCGGCAGGACATAATGCGGCAGCTTGGTCGGGATGAGCTCGAACACCAGCCAGAACGGGATGTACCAGGCGAGGCAAAAGCGCAGCCTGACATCGTCGCGCAGACGATTGAGGGCCTGCAGACCGGCGCCGACCGCGATCAACCCGAACGGCCACATGAACAGCGAATAGGTCAACATGTAGAAACCGGGCGGCAGGCCGTGCGATTCCTCGCCCGAGGCGACCTTGCCGAGCATGTCCTTGCCGACCGCCTGCTGCAGGAAAGCGCCGTGGCTTTTCCAGGTGATCGCGGCGAGCCAGGGCAGCGCGATCACCACGACCAGCAGCAGGCCACGTCCGACCCTGAGCTTCGACAGCCAGCGCCCATCGCGCTCGAAGGCGAACAGCGCCGCGATGGTCAGCGCCGACAAAAGCGGCGCGATCGGCCCCTTGATCAGGATGGCCGCGCCTTGCGCGATCCAGAAAATCCACCAGAGATGGCCGGCGACCGGCTCGTTGCGGCGCGATGCCAGATAAATCTGCGCCAGCGCGCCTTGCGCCGCCACGCAGCAGGCCAGCAGCATCGCATCGGTCTTGGCGTCGCGGCCTTCGAAGGCCGTAGCGAAGATGGCCGCCATGACAAGGCCGGCGGCGATGCCGGCATTGGCGCCGAAAAGATTGGTCCCCGTCCAGGCGATCGCCAGCACCGCAATGGCAATGCCGAGTGCCGAGATCGTGCGGTAGACCCAGATCGGGGCTTCGGCGCCCTTGCCGCTCAGCGTCACGGCGGCAGATTGCAGCCAGTAGATGCCGACCGGCTTCTGGTAACGCGAAGCCTCCTGAAAGCGGATGTCGACATAGTCGCCGCTTTCCGCCATCTGCTTGGTGGCCTGGACGAAGCGCGACTCGTCGCGGTCGATCGGCGGCAGGGACGCCAGCCCCGAAAGCGTCATCACCAGGCTGAACAGGAAGAGAAGGATGTAGTTCCTGTTCAACGCCATGCTTGAGCCTCTCTGATCATGTCTTGACGGCCGCTCAATCGACCTTGGTCATCGCCGCCGCCTTGCGCTCATTGGCGATCAGCCAGAGATTTCTGACATAGATGAACATGCCCATGGCCTGGCCGGCGATGAACACCGGGTCCTGACGCACGATGGCATAGATCAGCAGCAGGCCGCCGCCGAACAGGGAAAAGAACCAGAAGGCGACGGGCACGACGCTGCGCTTGGCCTTTTCAGATGCCAGCCACTGCACGACGAAACGCATGGTGAAGAAGAATTGGGCGATGAACCCCAGCAGGATCCAAGCGTCGAATTGCTTGACAAAAACCTGGTGAAGCCAGGTTCCCAATTCCTGAAGCACGTTAACCACGCTTGATTTCCTCTACTTTTGGCATTCTGCGGCGCCTGCGGCGCAGCCACCAGACACCGCCGAGATCGAGCGCGCCCTGCAGGCCGCGGTCGAAAATGCCGTAATTCGACTTGCCGTGGCGGCGCGAGCGATCGACGACGTCGCAATGCACGACGCGATATCCTTCCTGGATGACCAGGGCCGGAACGAAGCGGTGGGTGCCATCGAAAAACGGCAGTTTGCGCAGGATATCCGTATGGACCGCCTTCAGCCCACAGCCTGTGTCGCGCGTCTCGTCATGCAGGATGGCGTTTCTGAGCCAATTGGCGAAACGCGACGCGAGCTGCTTGACCTTGCTGTCGCGGCGCTTGAGGCGCTGCCCCTGGGCTGCGCCGAAATCGGGGCCGGCCTGCCGCAAGGCATCGACCAGGACCGGAATGTATTGCGGATCATTCTGGCCATCACCGTCGATCGTGGCGACGATGCCGCCGCGCGCAGCCCATGCGCCCGAACGCACGGAGAGGCTTTGGCCGGCTGACTTCTGGTGCCGCAATTCCCGCACCGGGAACGGGCGAAGTGCCGCCTGTTCGGCCAGCACGGCAGCGGTCTCGTCGGTCGAGCCGTCATTGACGATGATCAGTTCGAAGTCGCGCCCGGCCATCGCCGCCTCGATCTCGTCGATCAGCAGCGGCAGGTTTGCCGCCTCGTTCCTGCAAGGAATGACGATGGATATCAATGCGTCCGGCATGTCGCGTCGGGGCTCTGTCGTCGGATATGGCATTAATGGATGCCGTGCGGTGCCGCTCGAGGTCGTGGGCTGCAAGAACCTTTGGCGCGGCGCCTCATTACGCCAGCCGAAACGATGAAGCAAGCATTCGTCCCGGACGGCTCGTCGCACCGTTTCAACAACGGGTGATCGTCAGGCATCTTGTGATCCTTGGCGCATCGGCGATCTCTCGCAAAACCGGAATCTACTTTTGCTCACGGCGCTTGGATGCTAAACGCGCCCGTTCACACATGCCCGGCAGGACCGGGCGGACGCTTTCGGGAAACAAAATATGCCTGCCTTCAAATCCGATTTCCTGCGCACGATGAGCGAGCGCGGCTTCATCCACCAGATTTCGGATGAGACCGGCCTCGACCAGCTTTTCGCCAAGGAAACGGTCACCGCCTATGTCGGCTACGACGCCACCGCGACCAGCCTGCATATCGGCAATTTGATCTCGGCGACCATGCTATACTGGCTGCAGGAGACCGGACACCGGCCGATCGCCTTGATGGGCGGCGGCACGTCGATGATCGGCGACCCGTCTTTCCGCGACGACCAGCGCAGCCTTTTGACGCCTGAGGCGATCGCCACCAACATCGAAGGCATCAAGCGCATCTTCGGCCGCATCCTGCGTTTCGGCGACGGCCCGAGCGACGCCATCATGGTCAACAATGCCGACTGGCTGATGAAGCTCAACTATGTCGAGTTCCTGCGTGATGTCGGCCGGCATTTTTCGGTCAACCGCATGCTGACCTTCGACAGCGTCAAACTGCGGCTCGACCGCGAGCAGTCGCTGTCGTTCCTCGAATTCAACTACATGATCCTGCAGGGCTACGATTTCGTCGAACTCGCCCGGCGCCAGAACTGCCGTTTGCAGATGGGCGGATCGGACCAGTGGGGCAACATCATCAATGGCGTCGATCTCGGCCATCGCATGGGCACGCCGCAGCTTTACGCCCTGACCACGCCGCTGCTCACGACATCGTCGGGCGCCAAGATGGGCAAATCGGCAAAAGGTGCTGTCTGGCTCAACGGCGACCTCTTCTCGCCCTATGATTTCTGGCAGTACTGGCGCAACACCGAGGACGCCGATGTCGAGCGCTTCCTGAAGATATTCACCCGCCTGCCCCTCGATGAGATCGCGCGGCTGGCCGCACTCGGCGGCTCCGAGATCAACGAAGCCAAGAAGATCCTGGCCACGGAGACGACGGCGATCGTCCACGGTCGCGACGCGGCAAGCCAGGCCGAGGAAACCGCGCGCAAAACCTTCGAGGAAGGCGCGCTCGCCGAGACATTGCCTACCGTCGAGGCCGACAAGGCCGCGTTGGAGGCCGGCGTCGGCATCCTGTCGCTGCTGGTCACGGCTGGGTTGGCGTCGTCCAATGGCGAGGCGCGGCGGCACATCCAGGGCGGTGCGGTCCGCATCAACGACCAGTCGGTCAGCGACGACCGCCGCATGGTCACGCTTCAGGATTTGAGTCCGGAAAACGTGGTAAAGCTTTCATTAGGCAAGAAAAAGCACGTTCTGGTGCGGCCAGCCTGAGGCCGCTCACCGGTATTCGAAGATCGACCTGAATATGCCCGGTGCGATCACCGACAGCGGGTTAACGTCGAGCACCGGCTTGTTGGCATTGCCCCTCAGCCGGTAGGTGACGCCGATCAGGCCGCGGTCGCGGCCGTTGCCCAGAAGGGCGCCGACGATGGGCAGTTCGCCGAAGATGCGGTTGAGGCCATAGACCGGCATGAAGGTGCCGGTCATGTCCATATTGTTGTTCTGGTCGTAGAGAATGCCCTGGAACGTCGTGCCGATGCGCGGACCGCGCAGCACGCCATTGGTCAGCTTGAGATAGCCGCTGCCTTTCTCGATCTCGGCATAACCGCGCTCGAACTTCACCCGCGACGTGTCGAGATTGCCCTTGACCGCCTGGTTGAGGCTGCGGTTGTCGCCGGCCGGCGTGGTCGAGACGATGGAGGCGAGTTTCGGTTCGTTGACGATGAAGAAATTGCTGGTGTCGACCTTGCCCTTCATCGGCCCGTCGCTGGTTCCCGACAGGGCCAGCGTGATCGCGCCGCCTTCCATGTGTTCGTAGACGTTCAGGAACCTCAATATGGCGCCGGCGTCCGCGGACTGCACGTTAAGTGAGCGCTGGCCACCGCCGGTGGTGTTGCTGACGGTGATGGCCGCGCCCGAACTTGCCGTGGCGCTGACCTTCAGTCCGTTCACCCTGGAACCGGCAGCGCTGTAATCGAGCTTCAGGTTGGACAGTTGCTCGTCGTGGAAGCCGGTGAGCTGCTCGACATCGGCGCTGACGGAAATGTTGTCTGTTCCGGTCGTCTTGGTTGCGGTGTCCACATCGGACGTGAACTGCTTGATGAGCGAGCGGGCGTCGAGCGCGTTGCCAGTGATGTCGACCGCATAGCCCTTGCCCGACCGCTTCACCGAAATCGCAACATCGTCACCCCGGTTCAAGGTGACCTTGCTGAACTTCGCCGACGACAGAGCGCCGTTGACCAGTACGATAGTGCCGTCGATGGAGAATGTCTTGCCGTCGAGGTTGAAATCGGACAGCGTCGTGGTGTCGCCGGCCTTGGTCATGACGAAGGTGACGTTGGCTGGAACCCCTGCCCCCTTGCTCCAGCCGGCCCAGGGGATGTCCAGCCCGGCGTTGGTCAGGTCGGCCGAGACGTTCTGATTGCCGCTGCCGCTCTTGTCGATCGCGACCTTTACCGTTCCGCCCAGCAGCGGCGTCAGGCCGGGCATGGCTGCGGCACGGATCTTGTCGTCGAGCACCAGCGCCACCTTGCGGCTGCGCGGCGGCCCATCATCGGCCAGCGGCTCGACAAGAGCGAGTTCGGCAGGAATGCCGTTCAGCGATGCCTTGGCGGAGATCACTGCCTTTTCGGGATCGACCGTGATCGAGCCGTCGGCATCGGTCACGGTCTGTCCATCGAATGGCTTGGCCAGCGACAGGCCGGTGTAGTCGAGCGACACCAGCCAGTCGAGTTTCGAGGTGTCGACGCCGGATTGCAACGGAATGTCAGCCCGGACATGACCGGTAACGTTGCCGGACAGATCCTCCGGCAGGAAGCCGACATGGCGCATGGCATTGATCGGTTCGTAGGAGGCGAGTTCCGCGACAGCCGGCGCCTCTCCCTCGACGTCGATGTCGAGTGCGCCGATGACCGGCGGGCTGTTCGCCGCCTTGACCGTCAGCGTTCCGTTGCTGGCCGCCACGGTGCGGCCGCTGGGCATGAAGACAGTGCCCGAGGAGAGCGAAACATCGACGTCATTGCCGTGGAAGGCGACGACGCCGACCGCGTCGCGTATCGGCGGAATGCGGCCGGCGGTGTCAAAACGCGACCCTTCGATCTGGAAGCGGCCGAACACCTCGTCGGCAGCAAGCGGCACGCCGTTGCCGAGGCGATCCGGCACAACCTGGAACTGAAGATTGCCATCGACGACGCGGCCGCCAAACAGGTTGTTCAGCACCCAGAGCCGCGCATTGCGCGCCGAAAACCACGGCCACAGCTGCTTGACGTGCGAGACCGGCATATCATGGACGTTGAGTGCCAGGCTGATGCCGGGAGCTTTGCCGTCAACGAACGTGACGGCCGCGGTGCCGAGCACCTCGCCGGGAGCGTCTGACCGAACCGCGATCTGCTCGACCACCAACTTTTGGCTCTTGATTTGATAGACACCGGCGATGCGCGCGAGGAACGTCAGCGCCGGCTCAGGCGACTCCGATGGCGCCAGGGTCGAACCGTCACTGGTCAGGTCGTAACGATAGGAGGGTTCCTCGCCCGCCGCCCCGGTCGCGGGCTTTGGCCCTATCGAGCCGCCGAAATTGAAAGAAGACCGGCCGGTTTTCAGCAGCAACTTGTCGACCTGGATTTTGTTGCTGCCATCGACAAGCGTGACATCGACATCGACGTCGGCCGGCAGCAAACCGCGCGTGCCAAGATCGAGCACGGAACCCGTCGACGACAGGGCGGCCGTCAGCCTTGATGCGGTGGCGCCGGCTCCTTCCGATCCTGTCAGTTTCAAAGCCACCGTACCCAGCTTGCCTGCGCTGGCAGCGGTTTCATCGGCAGCCACCAGATTGATGCTTGCATTCAGCGCCGTCACCCGGTGCGCCACGATATCGCGGGTGGCGGAAGCGGCAACGGTGACCTTTCTGCCGTCGACATCCGCCTCGGAGGAAAACTCCACGCCGCCTGGCCCCGACTGTACGACGGTGGCGTCGGCGATCTTGACCCGTTTGATCGCTCCGGTGTCGGGCAGCACGAATTCGACATTGCTGAGTTCGATCCGGCGCAGCGAATCTTCCCGCACGGCGTCCAGCGCGCGATGGATGTTGCCGAACACGGCGTCGGACAGTTTCTCCGGATCGACGAGGCCGTCCTCATTGCGCAATTGTGCTGTCCAGTCGCCACCGGACGGCATCGCCGCCACAACGATATGGGCATCCGAGATCCTGGCGCTGGTCAGCCGCACCTCTCCCCAAAGCAGCGGTATCAGGCGCATGCCGAAGCGCACGCGGCCGGCATCCGCCATCGGCTTGTCATCCGATGTCTTCAGGCTGACGTCGCTCACCTGAAGCGCGACGAAGCTCGAACTGTCGAGCGTGATGCGCGCCGGCCCGACCGCGACATGGACATCGACGCCGGCGAGTTTCTCGATGGCGGTTTCCGCTTCCGCCCGAAGCCGCTCGGAGCCGATGCCGGACGCCCCGACCAGATAGACAACGACCGCGGCCAGCAGGACGAGCGCGACCATGCCGGCAAATACGCGCGAAACGATGCGGAAGCCGCGGCCGATCGACGCCTGACCGAGCGGTGGAACGCGGCACGCGGACGGCAAGGTCCCCAGGTCGGTGATCTCGTCACGCCTGAACCTGATCTTCTCGTGCTGCGGTTGCTCCTGATCCACGCATTCTTCCGTTGTACAAATTCGCTCGTGGACGAATCCCCGGTCGACACTATATCGGTGTGGCTTCGCGCGTAACCTCAAACAAGGGCATCGATATGGCTGACCTCGACGTGGGCGACCTTGCGCCGCAATTCGACCTGCCGCGGGATGGCGGCGGGTCTCTAAGTCTTTCGTCCTCGTCCGGCAAACCCGTCGTCCTCTATTTCTATCCGCAGGACGACACGACGAGCTGTACGCAAGAGGCAATCAGCTTTTCACAGCTGAAACCCGAATTCGAGAAGGCCGGCGCCGTCGTGATCGGTCTGTCACCCGACAACGTCAAGAAGCACGACAAGTTCAAATCGAAATACAGCCTCACCATCGACCTCGCCGCCGACGAGGAGCGCAAGGTGATCGAGGCCTACCATCTGTGGGTCGAAAAATCGATGTATGGCCGCAAATACATGGGCGTCGAGCGGGCGACTTTCCTGATCGGCCGTGACGGGCGGATCGCCAGGATCTGGCGCAAGGTCCGGGTCAAGGGCCACGCGGAAGAGGTGCTGGAGGCCGTTCGCGCGCTTTGAGCGTCGCGACGGCCCACACGAGCCGTCCTTACTCGTCGGGTGTCTCTGGCTTCGGCTGCCGCTGCGCTCGCCAGGATTTCGCAACATGGCTCACACGATCGGCTAGCGCGGCGAGATGACCGCGCAGGCCACGCGCGCCGATCTTCGACGACAGCGTGACGGATTGGGTGGCGAAGCGCCGCTTGAAATCCTCGCCGCCGCAGAGAAAATCAACTTTGGCAAGGCCACGGTCGAGCGACCACTGGATATAATCCATCATCAGCACCATGCCCGGCGAGGCGCGCTCGTGTTCGGGATCATAGGTGGTAATGAAAGCCATCATCGTGCCGTGCTGCTCGAAATTGATCGAGACGGCGACGATCGTGTCGTCAAGTTCCAGCACGAAGATACGCAACAGCCCGAGCTCGGCCAGCACCGAAATAAGCGCTGTGAGAACAGGCGAGTCCTTGTCGAACAGGTCCGAAACGCGGCCATGCCTGACGAGCCAGAGGCGCTTTAGCGCCGCGACCCGTGCGAGCACCGGCTCGCGCGGTTCGTCCGCATCCAGCAGGCGGAAGCGCAACGTACCGCCTTCTTCCATGAGCTTGCGGCCGCGACGGTAGTTCTGCCGGGCTTTCTTGGACAGCGTCTCGAACCATTCCGCCCCACTGCGCCAGGGGCCTGCGACACGGTAGCTGATTTCACTGCGGTGGTTGGGCCGAAGCGCCGTGCCATGGCGCGGGGCCGGGTCCAGAAGAGCATGAACACCGGCATCCGGCAGCAGACGGTTGAGATAGATGAGGTCGAAGCCGCCCTGATCAAAAATGTGCTGCCAGAGGCGGGAGATCGCCTGTGGATCGCTGTCGGGTGCAACCAGCGCATCGCCATAGTCGCTGTGATCCTTCGCCGCCCATTCGAGTATGCGGATGCCGGAGCGCTTGAAGGTAGCGAGCGCTATCACGCCATCGAGCCGGTCGCCGCTCCAGGCAAGCCCGATCCTGAGCGTGCGCCGCTCCTGATGCGGAGTGGTGCGCCACCAGGCCGCGATCCAGTCGGGGTGCTGGAAGACAAGCCCGCCGGCCCGCTGCCAGAGCGCGCTCCAGGCCGGTGCGATCTCGGCAAGGCGCGCCGCCGATGTCACGACTTCGAAGGTGCGTGTGCGCGGGATGGCGAGCACGAAGGGAGCGTTCATGGCAGTGTCCCTTCCGATGATCGCGAAGTCCGTGGCTTTCCAGGCCTGATGCGCCTGGCAATATGCCCCCACATCCGCTTCAGCGGCATGACATAGAGGCCGGCCAGCGACTGGTAGTCGCGCACGTCGCGGTCGACCAGCCCGAACTTGAAGTCCTCGTCGGGCTTCGGCACACACAATGTTCCGAAGAGCCGGTCCCAGAATGAGAACAGCAGCCCGAAATTCTTGTCGTAGTGGCGTGGATCGGTGCTGTGATGCAGCTGATGCCAATGAGGACACAGGATCAAATTGTTGAGCGGGCCGAACGAGATCTTGAAATGCGTGTGCCTGACGAAATCCATCATCAGGATGTTGCGCATGACATAGACGTTGACGCCAAAGACGGTCAGTTCGACAAGGTTCAGCGAAATCAGCGACCAGATGCCGAAGCAGACGCCGACGACGAAGCCGTCCCAGGCTCGATTCATCAGCTCGTCGAGCGGGTGGACCCGGTCCTTAGTGATCCCGACCATCACCTCGGCCGAGTGATGCACCTTATGCAGTTCCCAGAGCACCGGATAGCGATGCTGGGCCACGTGATAGAGATAATAGGAAATGTCGTAGGCGAGCAGCATGGTGACGGTGAAGGCCAGCACCGTCACCGGCCCGGCCGGTCCCTCGATCAGAGGCGGCTGGAACTGGAACAGTGTCGAAAACAGCCAGTTGGTGCCGTAGCCCACCGCCGAGACGAAGACAATTCCAGCGGGCAGCATCAGGAAGGGCATCAGCGCCTTCTTCGTCACCCAGAACATCAGGTCGGCCTTCGCCGAGGGATGGGTGATGACCTCATGCGGGATAACGAACTCGAAGAACTCCTTCCAGCTCTTCTCCTCGACCGTGCGCCAATAGGCCACGAGCGCGCTGACAAGGGCCGTCAGCAGCAAGAGCCCGGTCGCCAGCAGACTGGTGCCCGACAACTTGTCGAGCATCTTGCCAACCAGATCGCTCAGCATCCCTTGGATTGCCATCTTCAATAGAACCCCAAACCCCATCACGCTTTTAATCGAAAACAGTCAAGTAAATGCAATCGAAGACAGTTAAGGAACTCTGGACCTTGATCCGCGAGCGACAAGCCGTTCTGCTGGCGGCAAATTGTTGCTCATTGCCAATGGCTTAGCGGCATGAAGGCCGCTCCCTTGGCGGTTTTCATGCAACCCTTTGCCCGCGCCGCGTGCATTCCGCGCCGCGCAATCGGCCCAGAAAGCCTTTGTTAACCCTAATAATGTGTAATCAGGCAGTCGTGGTGTCGTAAACGAAAGCTTGGTCCCGTGAACGCAACCGGTCAGTCCGCAGTCTTCGGCAGGCGCAAGGAACCCCACACGGTCATCATCGCTCGCGGCAACGAGATCAGGCACTTTACGATCCGGCCCTGGCTCGCGGCATTCATCGGTTCAGCACTCGCCGCCATTGCCATCGGTTACCTCATGGCCACGTCCTATCTCGTTTTGCGCGACGACCTGATCGGCGCCACCACCGCGCGCCAGGCGCGCATGCAGCAGGCCTACGAAGACCGCATTTCAGCACTTCGCGCCCAGGTCGACCGCATCACCAGCCGCCAGTTGCTCGACCAGCAATTGATGGAAACCAAGGTCAGCGAACTGCTTGAACGCCAGACACAGCTCAGCCAGCGGCACGGCCGTCTCGGCCCGCTGCTCGAACGCGCCGAGAATGACGTCGGAACGGTGCCCCTTGAGGATCCGGCAGCGGCTGCCAAACCTGACAAGCACGCCGAGGTGACCGGCAGCATCAGCCAGCCGGCGCAGAACTACGCAGTGGCCAGCCTGAGCGCCGACCTCGGCGCCGCCGACACCAGGCCGTTCTCCTTGTGGTCGACCCGCACCGATCCGCTGCCCAGCGCTTCCGCCGCCGATCGTGCCGACAGGCTGTTCGTCTCGATCAACCAGTCGCTGAAATCCATCGAGAACGAACAGCTCACCCGCATCAGCACGCTCGCGGACAATGCCTATAAGAGCGCCGACGCGATCACCCAGGCGCTCCAGGCGGCGGGCCTGCCGGTCGACAGCGATTTCGGCAAGAACGAGAGCGATGTCGGCGGACCGCTGATCCCGCTCGACAGTTCGATGATGTTCGACAGCAAGGTCAAGGAACTGGACGAGGCGCTGGATACACTCGACCATCTCAAGAAGGAAGCCCGTCAGCTGCCGCTAGCCAACCCTGCCCCCGGCCACTCCGTCACCAGCCCGTTCGGCGTGCGCACCGATCCCATCCTCGGCACCGCCGCACTCCATTCGGGCATGGACTTCAGGGCGCCCATCGGCATGGACGCAAAAGTCACGGCGCCCGGCATCGTCACCAAGGCTGGCTGGAATGGCGGCTATGGCCGTATGGTGGAGGTCGATCACGGCAACGGCTTTGCGACCCGTTACGGGCATCTCAGCGAAATCGACGTGACCGTAGGCGAGAAGCTGGACGCCGGCGCCGTCATCGGCAAGACCGGCAGCAGCGGCCGCTCGACCGGCCCGCATCTGCATTATGAAGTGCGCCACAATGGCGAAGCTATCGATCCCTTGCGGTTCCTCACCGTCGGCAAGAAGGTCGCCCAGTATCTCTGAGGCGCGCGAGTCCTGAAAGTTAAACCCTTATCATCAGTTGATGACAAGCGCGGCCCGCTGTTCTTCGAAGGCCGCCCAAGTGTATTGCTCTGGCTTCAACACCTCGTTCAGCGCCTTGCACTCTCCAAATCGCCATCCTGGGTAACAGAGCAGTTCGTCAAACAGGACGACGCTGCCACTGACGAGCCTGTCCTTGCAGAGTGTGAGAATGGCTTTGCAGGGCGTGTAGGTGTCCGTGTCAATATGAATGAAGGCAATTGGACCTTGGTGCTGCTCAAGAAACGCTGGAAGCGTATCTTCAATCCAGCCCTTTGTCAGGCTCACATTTTGCCGAACCGTCGGCACAATGCCGTTTCTGTTGAACTGCTGGCCCTTGGCTTGGAAGTCAGTTCCAGCCCAGTTTTCCTGAAGACCTAGAAAAGCATCGAATCCAAAGATCGGCCGCGTGTCGCCGCCTGATGAAAGTCTGTCGGCAAAATGGTTGATGCTTGTCCCGTCAAAGACGCCAAATTCCAGTAGAAAACCGGACTTCGCGGCCTTCTCAATCGCATAAGTTCGTATTTGCTGCTGGTCGTTGAAAAGTAACGCATTTTCTATGTGCGGCGTCACAAACTCAGCACCCTCGATAACGCAGCGCTCATGCAATATCTGTGTCATACGCCGTTCTGGAAACATAACAGCTGACGGCTGGCGCTTTCGCTTGAGACCGTGACGCTCCAAAAACTTGTAAGTTTTGACACTATTACCTCCCCTCCAATGCACTCTTCTGAGTGAGAAGGGGTAGAAAATCAACCAGCTATGCTCGCACTGCTACTCTGTCCACGGCAGATCGACCTGTTCGAGTTGACAGGATCTAAGTTGTAGGATGATATGTATAACCATACGCCACAACACCAGCGCCAATCCGATAATGACCATTCACGGCATTTCGCCTGACTTCCTTGCCGCCCTGGAGCATCTCCTGGGGCAAGGCGGTGTGGCCGCCGATGCGGCCAACATGGCGAAATACCTCGTGGACTGGTCCGGCGATCATCATGGCGGCGCCCTTGCCGTGCTGAAACCGGCATCTGTCGCCGAGGTCCAGGCCGCGGTTCGGCTGTGCGGCACGCTTGGGCTGGCGATAATCCCGCAAGGCGGTAACACCGGGCTTGTCGCGGGCGCGATCGACATCGGCACGGCACGCGGTGCGGTGGTCATCAGCCTGGAGCGGCTGAACAGGATCCGCTCTGTCGACGCCGACAATTTCATGCTGCAGGCCGATGCCGGCTGCATCCTGCAGCACATCAAGGATGCGGCAGAGGACCAGGACTGCCTGTTTCCGCTGGCACTCGGCGCTCAAGGCAGCTGCCAGATCGGCGGCAACGCTTCCAGCAATGCAGGCGGCGTCAATGTGCTGCGCTACGGCATGGCTCGCGACCTCATCGTCGGGCTGGAAGTGGTGCTGCCGGACGGCGAATTGTGGAGCGGCTTTTCCGGCCTGCGCAAGGACAATCGCGGCTACGATCTGAAGCAGCTTTTCATCGGCGCCGAGGGAACGTTGGGCATCATTACCGGTGTCGAAATGAAGCTCTTTCCGCGACCCGGCAGGATCGAGACGGCGTATCTGGGGCTACCTTCATTCGAAGCGGCGATAGCTCTGTTCAGACTAGCCCGACGCGGATGCTCCGACCTGATATCCGCCTTCGAGATCATCGGCGCGGAATGCATGGAGCGGGCACGCCTCATCGACCCGAACATGGTCGCGCCGGTCTCGGCCCCTGTCCATGTGCTGCTCGAATTGTCGTCGGGTGCCGCCATCGATTTGCGCGCCCTGCTGGTGGATTTCCTTGCCCGCACAATGGAAGAAGAACTCGTCACTGACGCCGTCCTGGCAGAAAGCGGCGCACAGGCCAGGGCGTTCTGGGCCATTCGCGAGGGGCTGGTCGAGGGTCAGGCCAAGCGCGGCTACCACGTGCGCACCGACCTGTCGGTGCGCATCTCCGACATCCCCACGCTCATCGTCCAGGCCCGCGATTTTGTCACGCTGGAGCATCCGGGCTGGATTTCGCAAGCCTACGGTCATGCAGGCGACGGCAATATCCATTTCAACGTGCTGCCGCCACTCGACCTTGCCGAGTCCGACGCCCGCGCCAGGGGCGCCGCAATCACCACCGGGTTGTACGACATCGTCAACGCACTTGGTGGCTCGATCAGCGCCGAACACGGCATCGGGCGCACCCGTCAGAGTGTCTATTGGGCTGGAATGCCCCCCGTCCAGCGCCGGCTCGTCAGCACGCTGAAAGACGCTCTCGATCCGAACGGGCTTATGAACCCGGGCTGCCTCTTTCCCGCGACGGAGACTTTTTTATGAAACAACGACTGGCCGCCATCGGCACTGTCGAGGCGCTGCCGCATCGGGTGGCGGCGTTCCTCAGCCGCGAGATCGAGTCCGGCGATCTCAACCCGGGCGCCCTGTTGCCGACGGAACAACAGCTCTCCGAAAAATTCGGCGTCAGCCGCAACGTGGTGCGCGAGGCGATCGCGCAATTGCGTGCCGACGGCATGGTGGAGGCACGGCAAGGCATCGGCTCCTTCGTGCTGGCGCCGGAGCAGCGCGCGGCGATCCGCATCGACCGCGAGACGCTGAAGGAGGGGCAGAACATGGAGCGGCTGTTCGAGCTGCGCTGCATCCTCGAGGCCGAGTCGGCAGCACTCGCTGCCGAGCGGCGCGACCAGGAGCATCTCGACGCCATCAAAGCAGCGCTCGACCGCATGAGCGGCGAGGAGCGCTGGGAGGACGGCAGCATCGATGCCGACCTTTTGTTTCATCGCGAAATCGCCCGGGCCACCGGCAACAGCTACATCCACACCTTCATCTCCTTCGTCTGCGAACAGATCCGGCGCTCGATCTATTACGCCCGGCAGACCAACCCCTTGCACGACCTGGTCGAAGTCAATGTCGGTGAGCATGTGCGCATCTATGAGGCGCTGGTCGCTGGTGACCCGGCGGCTGCCGAGGCTGCAATGCGCGCGCACATCATCGGCGCGGCCGACCGTGTCGGCGTCAAACTGCCATTGCGCACCCGGCGTACCGACGGAGGCCAATAGTCATGTCGCTGGGGACCGCATATCGAATTTCAGATGTCTGCCTTCTCGTCGAAAACATCGAGCGGACCGTGGAGTTCTATGTCGACAAGCTCGGCTTTCGCCTGCGTCGCCGCGCCGAGGGTTTCGCCGACTTCCATGGCGAGGGCGTGACACTGGCCGCCTGGGAGATTGACCATATCGGCCAGCATACTGGCGTTTCGAAACTGAAGTCGCCACGCCATGCCCACAAGGTCTGCGTCGCCGTCCAGCTCAATACGCCCCAGGAGATCGACCGGCTGCATGCCGAGCTGACGGCGAAAGGTGTGCCGTTCTATGGCCCGCCCGAAAACTATGTCTGGAACGCGCGCTGCGCCTATTTCACCGACCCGGACGACACGCTTTGGGAACTCTACGCCTGGCTCGACGGCGGCCCCGGCGACTACCACGACGAACAGCCGTAAACGACACCGCGCCAAGGGAACGGCGCGCGATGAAGAGACGAGACAGTCTTGCAACAGGAGCGAAAAATGAATGGGAATTACGACATGAATCGCCGCAGCTTCATGAGGTCCGGCCTGGCGGCTGTTGCCGTGGCATCGGGCGGAATGCAGCTGGTGCTGACGCCGGGCGCGAAGGCCGCCGGCAAGGTCATCATCCAATATGACTGGCTGATGTCCAACGGCCAGATCGGCGATATCGCCGCCGTCGCCAATGGCTACTTCAAGGATGCCGGGCTCGACGTCGAATTCAGCCCGGGTGGGCCCAACGCCTCGACCGTGCCGCCGGTGATATCGGGCGCGGCACAGCTTGGCCAATTCTCCGAGACGCCACAGCTGTTTGCCGCGCGCGCCAGCGGCGTGCCGGTGAAGATCATCGCCTGCGGCTTCCGCACCGGCCCCTATGCGCTGACCTCCAAGGCCTCGAATCCGATCAAGGGCGTGGCCGACCTCAAGCGCAAGAAGATCGGCATCCAGCCGACGGCACGTTTCGTCATGGACGAGATCCTGGCCAAGAACGGCATGAGCGCGTCCGACCTCACCGTCATCAATGTCGGCTTCGACAAGGGGCCGCTGGTGCGCGGCGATGTCGACGCCATTGGTGGCTGGATCACCAACACGCAGGCGCTCAGCGTCGTCGGCGACGACCGCGTCGACCTTCTGGTGCGCGACCTCGGCCTGAATTCCTATGCCGACGTCTATTTCGCCACCGACGCGGCGATCGAAAAGGACCCGGACACGCTGGCCAAGTTCATCGGCGCGGTCGCCAAGGGCTGGGGCTGGGTGCACGCCAACCCGCAGGAAGCGGTGAAGAAGATGGTCGCCGCCTATCCCGAAATGGACCTTGGCTGGGAAGAGAAGACCGTCGACCTCGTGCTGAAACTCTCCTTCGACGGCGCGACGGCCAAGGACGGCTGGGGCACGTTCGATCCTGCCTCGATCGAAGATCAGCTGGCGCTGCTCGACAAGGTCGGCCAGTACCCCAACGGCCGGCCCAAGGCGGCCGACGTCTACACCACCAAGATCCTCGAACTTTCGGCTGCCGAGCGGCCGAAGCTCGATGCGCCCGCCGCCTGATGGCGAACGCGATCGAAGCCAGCAGGCTGGATGTCGGCTATGACGGCCGCCAAGCGGCCGTCAAGGTGCTTTCCGGCCTCGACCTCAGCGTCGAGGCCGGCTCCTTCCTGTCGATCCTCGGACCGTCCGGCTGCGGCAAGTCGACCTTGCTGCGCGTGGTCGCTGACCTTCTCGACCCGCTCGGCGGCACGATCAGCGTGCTCGGCGACACGCCGCATGCGGTGCGTTCGCGCCGCGATGTCGGCTTCGTCTTCCAGGATTCGACCCTGCTGCCCTGGCGCACGGTGCGCGACAATGTCCGCCTGCCGCTTGGCGTCGGACAAGGCAGCCTGACCCGCAAGATCGAAGACCGCAGCGACGAATTGCTGGAACTGATGGGCCTTGCCGGCTTTGGCGAACGCCTGCCGCATCAACTCTCTGGCGGCCAGCGCCAGCGTGTGGCCATCGCCCGCGCCTTGCTCGGCCAGCCGAAGCTGCTGCTCATGGATGAACCGTTCGGGGCGCTCGACGAGATCACCCGCGACCGGCTCAACGACGAGCTTCTCAACCTGTGGCGGCGCACCGGCACGACGATCCTGTTCGTCACCCATTCGATTGCCGAAGCCGCCTATCTCGGTGAAAGGGTCATCGTTCTCGCCGCCAATCCAGGGCGGCTGATCAAGGATTTAGACCTACGGCCGCTCAAACAGGACGGCAACCGCTGCACGCGCGAAGACCCGGCGATCGTCGCCGCCATGGCGGAACTGCGGACCGCGCTGGAGCAGGCATCATGAGGCAGGTGCCGCTCTCGCCGCAAATGGCAATAGCCCTGCCCGTTCTTGGCGCCGCGTCACTGCTTCTCGCCTGGCAATATCTGCTGCCCCTGCTTGGCGTGCCGGCCTATATCGTGCCGACGCCAACGGCCATATCGGGCGTCTTCCAGAAGAATTTCGCGCTGCTCATGGACAATTTGAGGCCAACGCTGATCGAGGCGCTGGCGGGCTTCGTCATCGGCAATCTGGCCGCCGTGCTGCTGGCGGTCCTGTTCGTGCACAACCGCATCCTGCAGGCGACCTATTTTCCGATCGTGCTGTTCTTCAACACCATTCCGATCCTGGCGCTATCGCCGATCATCATCCTGATCTTCGGGCTTGGCATGACACCGAAAATCGTCATCGCCGCGGTGATCTGCTTCTTCCCGACGCTGGTGAACATGATCCGCGGCCTGGATTCGGCTAGCGACAATGAGCACGAATTGTTCCGGGTGCTGTCGGCGACACGTTCGGAGATTTTCTGGAGCCTGCGCCTGCCCCGCGCGCTGCCGATGCTGTTCTCCTCGCTCCGGATTGCCTCGGCGACGGCGGTGATCGGCGCTATCGTCGGCGAATGGATCGGCTCGGACAAGGGCCTCGGCGCACTGATCATCCAGGCGAGTTTCAATTACCAGTCCGACCGGCTTTACGCGGCGATCGTGCTGTCATCCTGCCTGTCGATCGTGCTGTTCTGTGCCGTGGTGCTGGTCGAACGCCGGGTCATCAAATACTGAACAGGCCTGTTTCCGGCTCGTGCATGGCTGGCACGAGCCGACCCTGGACCGCTTGGGTCAGTCAGCATTTTCCGGTTGCGTCGACAGAAATCTGGTCGCCGCCGCAACCAGCGTGGCCGCGCCAATCTTCAAGGCTGCCTCATCGACACGGAACCTGGGATGGTGAAGCGGAAAACCGGATCCGACCGCCTCGTTGCGGATTCCGAGCCGGAAATAGACCGACGGACGCTTCTCGCTGTAGTAGCCAAAATCGTCGGCAATGGTCCATCCGGGCGTGTTGAGAACATTGTCGGCGCCGATACACGCCTTGCCGCTGGCGGCGATCAGTTCGGCCATCTCGCCATCGTTGACGACACCCGGTTCGCCTTTGTGGATGACGAGATCCACACGGGCGCCGTGACTCGCCGCCATGCCCTCCAGGATTTCGCGAACGCGCCGCCAGGCCCGCTCGCGGGTTGCGTCGCTGCCGCTGCGAATAGTGCCTTTCAAGGCGACCTTGCCGGCGATCACATTGTAGGCGCTGCCGCCATTGATGCCGGTGACTGAAATGACCAGGGGATCGTAGGGGTCGATCTCGCGCGCGACGATCTTCTGCAATTCCCCGACCATGGAGCAGGCCACGGCAATCGCATCGACGCCCTCATAGGGTTTTGCCGCATGCGCCGCCTCGCCGGTGACGATTGCATCGAACGTGTCGCACGCCAGGGTATAGGGACCTGAACGGACCGCGATCTTGCCGGACGGCGTATAGGGGTCGACGTGAAGGCAGATGGCGGCGTCGATATCGTCGAGCAGCCCCTCTTCCACCACCCGCCTGCCGCCCGAGGGCGAATCCTCCTCGGCCGGCTGGAAGATCAGGCGGACGGTTCCGCCAAAATCAGCCCTTGATCGATGGAGGTGCGCGGCAACCGCGAAACCCATCGAGGCGTGGGCGTCGTGGCCGCAGGCATGCATCACGCCGGGATTGGTCGATGCGTAGTCGACACCGGACTCCTCTTCGATGGGCAAGGCATCGATGTCGGCGCGAATGGCAATCTTCCGGTTCGACGGCTTGCCGGTGCCGACAATGTCGACCGCAAGACCAAAGCCCGCGACATCGCGAATGTCGCCGATTCCCTGCCCGGCCAGCATCTGCCTAAGATAATTCTGCGTGTTCGCTTCGCTGTTCGACAGTTCCGGATTGCGGTGCAGATGGCGGCGGATCTCGATCATCTGGTCGAGAATGCCGGCGTCGATATCGACCGCGCCGAGACTGGCAACACCGCCTGCCATGGCCGAACCCTCAGGATTTGACATGGATCTCTCGCGGGAACTTCGTCAGCGTCTCATGGCCGGTTTCGGTGACCAGGATGGTCTCGCTGATCTCGATGCCCCAGCCGTCCATCCACATGCCGAGGATGGAATGAACGACGTTGCCGGGCTGAAGCACCGTCTTATCACCCGGCCTGAGGCTGATCGTGTGTTCGCCCCAATCCGGCGGATAGGCGACGCCGATGGAATAGCCGATGCGCGACTCCTTCTTCAGCCCGTAACGCTGGATGACCTTGCGCCATGCAGCTTCAACGGCTTCGGCAGCCGTTCCCGGCCTGACCGCGTCGAGCACCGCGTCCATGCCCTCGATCACCGCCTTTGCCGTGTCCGCGACACGCGCCGGCGTCTTGCCGAGTTGCATCGTTCTCGCCAATCCAGCGGCATAGCGGCGGCAGACGCCGGCGAGTTCCAGCGCAATCGTCTCATTGTCTCCGAACCGCCTGTCGCTCCACATGATATGCGGGGCCGAGGCATTCTCACCGCCGAGGATTGTCGGCGGAAGAGCGGTTATGTCGCCCGCAAAATCCGGGCTGCCGGCGATCTGCGCCGCCTGGATCGAGGCAATCGCATCGCATTCGCGCAGACCGGGCGCGATCACCTCGAAGGCTCGTGCGACGGCGGCTTCGGCCAGGGTCGACGCCTTGCGCAGATAGGCGATCTCGGGCGCCGATTTGACCGCACGGATCCAGTTCACCAGCAGATCGGCATCGTGCCATTTCGCATTGGGAAGTCCGGCGACCAGCCGGGCATGCGCTTTCGGCGAGAAATAATAGGCTTCGAGCTCGATGCCGACGTGGCGGTTTCCCCATCCCTTGGCGACGATCCAGTTGGCGATCCAGTCCATGGGGTGACGATCGGCACGCTGAACATGATCCTCCGGAAAGCCAACCACGTTTTCGGGCTTCATCCAGGCCGTCAGGAGGCCACCGGCCGCATCCATGGCGCGCCCGATCCAGACCGGCTCGACCTCCTCCAGGGGTACCAGCACCACCTGCGGCGTGTAGAACGACCAGCCATCATAGCCGGTGATGTAGTGCTGGTTGGCAACGTCGTTGACGACAAGGAGTTCGAGGCCGCGCTTCGCCATCTCGGCGCGGATCTTGGCAAGCCGCTGCTGGTATTCGTCGCGGGCAAACGGCAGTTCGATCATCTCTACTCCATGCTCTGTTCAACGGTTGCGATGCTTGCTCACCATTGAAGCGGTTTCGCCATGGCGCAATCGGCCAAAGGCGGGACGTGAACAGGGCCTAGGCCCGGATGCGGCTTGCGGCTCTCCCGGATTGGAACACGTTCTGATTTATTTTTGAATTCCATTTGACTAAATAAATCTTTGATGCGAACCTGATGTCAATCGGGGGCGCAAGGCATGGCATTGCGAGGGACCAATCAGGAATTCGGGCGGCCGTACAACCGGCGCATCGTGCTTGAATCCATTCGCCTGCATGGGCCGATCGCCCGCGGCGAGATCGCCAGCCGCGTCGGCCTCACCGTCCAGACCGTATCGACCATCGTTCGCGAGTTGGTGGAGCAGGGCTACATCCTCTCCGTGCGCGAGGAACCGAAGGGGCGCGGCCTGCCGCCGGCGACGCTGCGGATCAATCCCGAGGGGGGCTATGCCGTCGGCATCCACATCACCCCGCTCGGCATCAATGCCGCCCTGATCAATCTGAGCGGCGACGTGATCGAGAGCACTTACCGCGAGGCCCCGAACGCGACGCCCGACCACGCCTTCGAGCTGATCGGGGCCATGGTGTCCGAATTGACCGGATTGCGGGCCGGCGGGCGGGTCCTCGGGGTTGGCCTGGCCCTGCCCGGACCGTTCGGTGTCGAATCCATGAGTTTCGTCGGCCCGACCACCATGACCGGCTGGAAGGATGTGGCGCTGCGCGATCGGCTGGCGGCCTCGACGGGACTGCCGGCCTTCTTCGAGACCGACATGGCGGCCGCGGCCATGGGCGAACGGCTCTACGGCCTCGGCGCGCAATTCTCCGAATATTACTACCTCTATTTCGGCGTCGGCCTCGGCGGCGCCATGGTTCATGACGGCAGCGTGCAGCGTGGCGCCTGGGGCAATGCCGGCGAGGTCGGGCACATCCCCGTCGTTCCCGGCGGCCAGCCTTGCCCCTGCGGCAACAGCGGTTGCCTCGAAAGGTACCTTTCGCTCGAGGCGCTCCGGCGCTGGAACGGCACAGAGGCCGATTGGGTCGCGGAAGTCGCGCCGATCTTTCACAATGCCATCGCCATCATCGAGAACCTGTTCGATCCTGAAACGGTCATCCTCGGCGGGCTGGCGTCCACCGATCTGCTCGAACGGCTGGCCGCTTCGGGTGACGGCCTGCACAACTCCGTCTCGGCGCGCAAGGACCGCACGACGCCCCGGGTCATGGTCGCGCGCGGAGGGCAGCATTCCGTGCTGCGCGGCGCCGCCGCACTTGCGGTTTCGGGAGTGCTGTCGCCGCGCTTCGGTCAGATGTTCGCCCCCGAACGTGAACGCGGCCGCGATCTTCTGACAGCCAAGGAGATTGCGGCATGAGCGAACCGCTGCTGGTGCTCGACAACGTCACCAAGAACTATGGCGCCATCGAAGCGCTGAAGGGAATCAGCTTCTCGATCGGCAAGGGCGAAGTGGTGGCGTTGCTCGGCGACAACGGCGCCGGCAAATCGACACTGGTCAAGATCATATCAGGCGGACTGGAGCCGACCTCGGGCCGCATGCTGTTCGAGGGCAAGGAGTTTCTCGCCCGATCGCCTGCCGAGGCCAAGGCGGCGGGCATCGAAACTGTCTACCAGGACCTGTCGCTCTGCACCAATGTCGACGTGGTGGCGAATTTCTTCATGGGCCGCGAGATCACCAGGAAGGTTCTCGGCATTCCCGTGCTTGACGAGCGCGCCATGGAGGCCGTCGTCGAGAAGGCGCTGGCCAGCGCCGGCACCCGCATTCCGTCGCTGCGCACCAATGTCGAGCACCTCTCGGGCGGCCAGCGGCAAGCCATTGAGCTCAATAGGTTCGTGCATTGGGGCGGCAAGCTGGTGCTGCTCGACGAGCCGTTCGCCGCCCTTGGCGTCGAGCAGACGCGGCGCGGCCTCGACATGATCCGCCAGGTGGCGAGCCAGGGCATCGGCGTCGTCATCATCACCCACATCATGCAGCAGGCCTTTCAGGTCGCCGACCGGATCGTGGTGATCCGGCAAGGCGTCGTGGCCGGCGATGTCGCACGCAACAAAACAAGTCCCGATGCGGTGATCAACATGATCACCGGAGAGACGCTTGCCGGTGCCGGACCGGCGGGCTGAGGGACAAAAGAGGGGTCCGGCTTAACAGGGAGCCAATGACATGAAGCGAATACTTCTTGCTGTCTTCGGTATCCTGGCACTGGCCTTTGCCACGCTCACGCCGGCATTCGCCCAGTCCAAGGGTGTCGTCTATTACATGGTGCCGACACTGCTCGACGAGTTCCAGACCGGCTCGGTGAGTGCGCTGGAGCTGTTCCTGAAGCAGACCGGCTATGAGATGAAGACGCTGAACGCCGACAACAAGACCGACGCCCAGCAATCGCAGATGAACGACGTCATCGCCCTCAAACCGGCGGCGATCATCCTGGCCGCCGTCGATTTCAACGCGCTGAAGCCGTCCATCGAGGCGGCGCGTGCTGCCGGCATTCCGGTGGTCGAATTCGACCGCCAGATCACCTCCACGCCGTCCGACTTCACCTCGGTCGCCGGCACGGTCGAAATCGGCTATGTCGCCGCCGACCAGGCCGAAAAGCTGCTGAAAGCCAAGAACGGCTCGGTGAAGGGCAAGGTGCTGCAGGTGCTGGGTGACCCCGGCGATCCCTACACGCTCGACATCCAGAAGGGGTTCGAGGAGAAGATGAAGGCGTTTCCGGACGTCAAGATCATCTCGCTTCCGGCCATGCAATGGGAAGCCAGCAACGCCGGCACCATCGTTGCCGACCAGATGCTGGCCAACCCCGACATCGACCTGATCTTCAGCCATGCCGCTCATCTCTCGGTCGCCGCCGTCGCCTCGCTCGAGGCTGCCGGCAAGAAGCCCGGCGATGTGATGCTGATGAGCTCGAACGGCGCTCCGGTCGGCCTTGACCTCATCCGCAAGGGCTGGCTCAACGTCGAAGTCGAGCAGCCGCTCTACGCGCAAGCCGCGGCCGTCGCCATGTTCATGGACAAGGTGGTCAAGAAGCAGGAGATCAAGCCCGGCGAATATGACGTGCTTGGCCTGAAATCGACCGTGACCAAGGAAGCCTGGGGCCCGAACATCAAGATCCCGGGTGCGGCCATCACCAAGGAAAATGTCGACAACCCGGCCTTCTGGGGCAACCAGAAGCCGCCGACGGACACCGTCAAGTCGGTCGAATAGGCACCTCGCCTGCACGCTCCGGGCCCTCACGGCCCGGAGCCGATCCTCCGCAATTCCAATCCGCGCATCGTTGCGAAAATCGAACTGATTTTCGGAGACATGCGCCAGCCGGATCAGCCCATGAACCCTCGCACCCGCCATGCCCTGGAGTTCGTCCTCGACAACCTCGTCTGGTTCATGCTGCTGTTCGTGCTGGTGGTCTTCTCCATCTTCATCCCGAACTATTTCCAGCTCGGCATCTTCGCCAACATCATCGAGGCCTCGAGCGTGCTCGGCGTCATGTCGATCGGCTTGGCGCTGGTCATCATCGCCGGCCATATGGACCTGTCGGTCGAATCGGTGGCGGCGCTCAGCGCCATGGCGGTCGGTATCCTGTTCTGCTCGTCGGGCATCGGCCTTGGCGTCCAGTTGCATCCGGAATGGCTGATGGTTCCGGTGTCGCTGCTGTTGGCGCTGGCCGTCGGCGGCCTGATCGGCGCCTTCAACGGCTATCTGGTGGTCAAGGTGAAGATGAGCGCCTTCATCATCACGCTGGCCTCCTACATCTGGGTACGCGGTCTTGTCCTGGTCATTTCAGGCGGCCGCTCGGCGCAGGATCTGGCACCCGCCATCCGCTGGTTCGGCATCCAGCGGCTGATCGGCCTGCCGCTCACCGCCTGGATCGCCATCGCCTGTTTCGTGGTCTTCTCGCTGATCATGGCCAAGACGCCGTTTGGCCGGCACCTGGTGATGATCGGCGGCAACGAAACGGCGACCTTCCGCGCCGGCATCCGGGTGAACCGCAACCTCATCATCGCTTTCGTGCTGGCCGGCGCCATTGCCGGCCTTGCCGGCTGGCTGCTGGCGATCCGCACCTCGGGCGCCACCGCCAATCTCGGCGTCGGCCTGCTGTTCAACGCTTTCGCTGCGGTGGTGATCGGCGGCGTCAGCCTGAAGGGCGGCGTCGGCACGCTGCCCGGCGTCTATGCCGGCGTGCTTCTCCTCTCCGCCATCAACACGGCGATCAATCTGATGGGGCTGCCGGCCAATTTCACCCAGGTCATCCATGGCCTGCTGGTGCTGGCCGCCGTGCTGCTCGACGCTTTCAAGCAAACCATTCGCCAAAGACTCGCATGACAGGACGGCTCACATGACCCGACTGAACGACAAGGTCGCGCTGATCATCGGCAGCGCAAGCGGCATCGGCAAAGGCACCGCACTGCGCTTCGCCGAAGAAGGTGCAAGGCTGGTGCTCGCCGACACCGATGTCGAGGCCGGACAAGCGACCGCGGATGAGCTTGGCGCTCCTTTCATCGGCACCGACATCTCGCAAATGCGCGACGCCGAGGCCGCGGTGGCATTGACGCTGAAGCATCACGGCCGGCTCGACATCATCGTGCAGAATGCCGGCATCTATCCCTGGCAGTTGATCGAGAATACCAGCACCGACGACTGGGACCGCGTCATGGCCGTCAATCTGCGCGGCACTTTCAATGCCACCCGCTCCGCACTGGTGCCGATGAAGGCGCAGCGCTACGGACGCATGCTGTTCACCTCATCGATCACCGGTCCGCATGTCACCAGTCCGGGCCACGGCCATTATTCGGCGACCAAGGCAGGCATCAACGGCTTCATCCGTTCGGCCGCTCTCGAATTCTCCGGTTACGGCATCACCGTCAACGGCGTCGAGCCCGGCAATATCCTGACCGAAGCCATCCAGCTGCATCGCGGTGCCGCCTATATCAAGAACATGGAGGATTCCATCCCGCTCGGCCGGCTCGGCAGCCCGCGCGACGTCGCCAATGCCTTCCTGTTCCTCGCCTCCGACGACGCCAGCTACATCACCGGCACGACGATTGTTGTCGACGGCGGACAATTGCTGCCCGAGGGTAAGGATTTCCGGATGGTACCGCCGTGATCTTTACATCGACGCCGGCAAGTATTCCCTCGTAAGTTGCATGGAACACATCCGCACCTCAAGGGTTGTCTATCAGTTCTAGTCAACCGAGGGGTTTGCGAATGGTCGACGAAATCAGAACAAGCCATATCTACCAGCGGGCTCATGCTTTAGCGGAAGGTGGCGTCCACACCTCTCCAGGCGAGATTGTTGCCGCGTTGCTGGCCGAGGGTTACCCGGAAGCAGCCGAGCTGTTGAACACCAAAAACATCCATGCCGATCTGAGGCGCGTTTGCGATGCGGCCGCCGATAGACAGCCAACCGCGCGCGACATTCGCCACTGACGTGGCGCTCATGGACAATGTGGAGTGGTGGGGTGATTGGAATGGTGGGCGATGACGGGCTCGAACCGCCGACATCTTCGGTGTAAACGAAGCGCTCTACCAACTGAGCTAATCGCCCGCTCCGGCGCGGACCTTTAAGCGGTCGGGACCGGCTTCGCAAGGCCAAATGAACAGGCGACGCCATGTTCGCAGGCCGGATTTGTCAACAAAACGCCGGCTGTCAAAAAACCTTCTCCAGTTTGCTGTTATGATGGTTTGGTGCGCTTGACACCCGGTGGCGAACCCCTTATCCAGCGCCCCAACGACGAACACGGCTGACACGTGCTCGTCAATGCGCGGGTGTAGCTCAGTTGGTTAGAGTGCCGGCCTGTCACGCCGGAGGTCGCGGGTTCGAGCCCCGTCACTCGCGCCATTTCTCTCAAGGGTTTCAAACCCTTGGCACAAGGGAAATGTCGACATGAATTGTCAAAGTCCACTTTCAGAAATGAAGTGTCGAGGCGCGGCCTTTGCGCCTTGTCGGCGGCTTGTATCCTGGCGGCCGGTGATCATTCCGTGCCGACCGTAAGGGGCCGACTGTCTTCACAGCCGTCTTCAAAAAAACCGCCATGCATGCGTGACGGTGTGGCAAACGGGACGCCACTCCAATAGGCTGAAAAGCAGCTCCTGAACCGACTCAGCCTGGGTTGAGCCGCGTTTGATCTTGCGAATTTCGCTTGCGGATTTGCCCACAAAGCGCTCGATTCATTTCGCAGGTAGCGGAGCTGCACCGGTATGCTGCCGAAACGGTATGGAGGACTTATAGTGTCAATCGCACCAAACATTCCTATACGCACGATATTCACGCTCGTTTACCTGGGTGCCGTAACGACGGTCGCCACCGCCCTTTTCCCAGCGACCGCGTCGGCCGACCGGCTGCAGCCGTGCGCGCGCGAGGGCGGCATCTGTCGTCTGCCGTATCCCGCCGAGGTGGTCTACGGCGCCCGGGGCCGCACAACCTCGCGCTACTTCGAGCGAAACGCGGTACCCTGCACAAATCGCGTTTTTGGCGACCCCGCACCGGGCAGGCCAAAGTCGTGTTTCATCGTCATGCGCGACCGCGACCAGTCGGATGACAATTACGACGAGCCGCGCCGCGAGAGGTGGGCGGCCTGTGCCGACGAAGGCGAATACTGCGACTTCGATGGCCGCAAGGTGGTCAGATACGGGGCGCGCGGCCGATTCACGCAGGACGTGTTCCGCAATGGTGTCCAATGCGACAACGATACATTCGGCGATCCTGCGCCTGATCAAGAAAAACGCTGCTACATCAAGCAGTAAGCGGTCAGGCCATCGCCTGCGGGACATCTAGGGCGCGTCGCATTGAAGCGGATTCATGCGACGCGCTTTGGGTCCTTGTTTTGATGTATGCAGTTCTCCCAAACCGAGGTCACTTTTGGCGACATGCGTTAGCGCTGGAACAGCCTGATGGCTCGGTTGGGCCGCGAGCCTCAATTGTCTCAGCCCTTCGCCAGCAGTGCCTCGACCTCCTGCAGCGTCGGCATCGACGGCGCGGTGCCGGGACGCGTCACCGAAATGCCGGCCACGGCGCAGGCGAAGCGCACAGCCTCCAGCGGCTCCACGCCTCGCGACAGCGCTGCGGCGAAGCCGCCATTGAAGGCGTCCCCTGCACCCGTGGTTTCGACAACCGGCCCGGCACTGATGGCTGGGATATGTTCGGAGCGGCTCTTCGTGTGCAGTAGCGCGCCCTTGTCGCCGAGCGTTACGATGACCGTGCCGACACCCTTTTCAAGCAGCTTGCCGGCGGCGGCCCGCGCCTCATCGACCGAGGACACTTTCAGCCCGGTCAATTCCTCGGCCTCGGTCTCGTTTGGCGTGAGATAGTCGCACAGCGTGTAGATGCGGTCGGGAAGCTTTGCCGCGGGAGCGGGGTTGAGGATGGTCGTCACCCCTGCCCCGCGCGCGATCTCCAGCGCCCGCGTCGCGGCGTCGATCGGCTGTTCGAGCTGCGTGACGAAAACGCCGGCGCCACGAATCAGATCCCCGTTGGCCTCGATGTCGGCCGGCGAGATCAGCATGGCGGCGCCAGGGCTGACGATGATGGCGTTGTTGCCGCTGCCCTCCTCGACGAAGATGTAGGCAGCGCCGGTATAGCTCTCCGGCGTGTCGATGACGGCGCTCTTCACGCCGGCATCCTGCCAGGTCCGTTTGGCCATGTCGGCGAAGGCGTCGACGCCAAGCCGGGTCAGGAAGGTGGTGTCGGCACCGAGCTTGCCGGCGGCAACGGCCTGGTTCGACCCTTTGCCGCCCGGGCCCAGCTTGAACGAATTGCCGAGGATCGTTTCGCCCATGCGCGGCTGGCGATCGGCGCGATAGGCGGTGTCGGCGACAAAGACGCCCAATATGACGACAGGCTTGCCGGTGGCCATGCTGCTACTCCGCATCCGGCGGCACAACGCCCTTGCGGAAGGCGAAGCAGCCATAGAAGCGGCGTTCGCCGGTCTGGATGACGCAATAGGCCTGCTTGGCGCGCTCATAGAAGGCATAGCGCTCGACGGAAATCATCGGCCAGGCCTTGCCTTCGGCCTTGTCGATTTCCTTTTGCACTTCCTTCTGCACCGGCGGGATCTCGTCCGGCTTGCCGACGATTTCCATGCGCGCGGCCGAGTCATCGACGAATGTGTCCAGCGGATAGAGCGACAGCACCGCCTTCACTACTTGCGCCGCCGATGCGTCGATGCGCAGCAGCTTGCCGTGCACGGTCTGCTTCGCCACCGAATCCGACGGAAAGTTGGTGTCGGCGATGATCAGGTCATCGCCATGGCCCATCGCCCGCAATGCCTGCAGCACGTCGGCATTGAGCAGCGGATTGATGCCTTTGAGCATGATAGTCCTCGTGAAGCCCGTTTGAGATTAGAGACGTTGAGATCAGAGACGCTTGCCTGTCTCGGCGTCGAAAAGATGGATCTGGTCGAGTCTCGGCTTCAGGGTCAGCGTGTCGCCGGGCTTGAAGTCGTGGCGTTCACGGAACAGCGCCACCATCTCGCCCTCACCGAAGCGCAGGAACACCAGCGTTTCCGAGCCGGTCGGCTCGACCACCGAAATCTTCGCCGGCACACCGTCGGGATGGATCTCCAGATGTTCCGGGCGCACGCCATAAACGACGGCCTGCCCGTCTTGCGCGGCGCTGTTCGGGGCAATCGGGAACAGCGTGCCAGCGATCTCGACGCCCGGCTTGTCGCCCTTGCGCATGATGCCTTTGAGCAGGTTCATCGACGGTGAGCCGATGAAGCCGGCGACAAACAAATTGGCCGGCCGGTCGAACAGCTCAAGCGGCGCGCCGACCTGCTCGATGCGGCCATCGCGCATGACGACGATCTTGTCGGCCATGGTCATGGCCTCGATCTGGTCGTGGGTAACGTAGATCGTGGTGGTCTTCAGCCGCTGATGCAGTTCCTTGATCTCGGTGCGCATCTGCACGCGCAGCTTGGCGTCGAGATTGCTGAGTGGCTCGTCGAACAGGAACACCTGTGGATTGCGCACGATGGCGCGCCCCATCGCCACGCGCTGGCGCTGGCCGCCGGAGAGCTGCCGGGGATAGCGCTTCAGATAGGGATTGAGATCGAGGATGTCGGCGGCGCGCTTGACCCGCTCGGCGACTTCGGCCGGATCGGTTTTGCGCAGCTTGAGGGCAAAGGCCATGTTCTGCTCCACCGTCTTGTGCGGGTAGAGCGCGTAGTTCTGGAACACCATGGCGATGTCGCGCTTGGCCGGCGGCAGATGATTGACGACGCGGTCGCCGATGGCGATCGTGCCGCCGGAAACGGTCTCCAGCCCGGCCACCATTCTGAGCAGCGTGGACTTGCCGCAACCCGAGGGGCCAACCAGCACCACGAACTGTCCGTCGGCGATATCGACGCTGACCTCATGCAGAACCTTGACGGTTCCAAACGCCTTGGCCACCTTGCTGATTGCGACTTGAGCCATCGTCCTCCCTCTCGTTGCGGTGAAGCTAGCCAACGCCAACGGCAAGGGCAAGTCGGTCTCTTATAGATAAAAATCCATTCTCGTTGACACAGCATCCCGTTGTGCGAATAGTGATAGTTGCCAATCCGAATGCCGGACCTTTCACCCGGAAAGCGGAACTCCAGGCGACGCAGGGTGGGGTCCCACGTCCCCGTACTATCAAGGAGAACCGCCGACGTCTCGGCGTCCGAAATATTGGCGTATCAATTCACGGCTTTGTTCTGGGAGGAATGGTAGATGAGAGTCGGTCTTTACGAGAAAATGGTCGGCGCGGGAGCCACCCGGCGCGACATATTGAAGGGTGCGGCCAGCATGGCCGCTATCGCCGCCGCATCCGGCGCCGGGCTTGGCGCGTTCACGCGTCCGGCCTCCGCCGCCAGCGAGCTGCGCACGAAAATCCTGCAGATCCCCGGTGTCGGCAAAGGTCAACCAACCGATGCCGATTTCCAGAAGGTCGGAGAGCTTTGCCTTGAAGCAACCAAGGCCAACGTCAAGGAAGGCGAATTCGCCGGCGTCGAGCTGACCTTCATGGGTCTCAACAACCAGAACCTGCACAACGTGCTGTTCCGCGGCTTCCTGAAGCCGTGGGAGGCCTATACCGGCGCCAAGATCAGCTGGATCGACCTGGCGCAGGCCGACTACAACGCCCGCCTGCAGCAGTCGATCGCCACCGGCACCGTCGACTTCGACATCATCGAGATGGGCGCGCCGTTCGAAGGCGATGTCTGCGGCAAGGGCCTGACGTCAGAGATGCCCGACTGGGTCAAGAAGCAGATCGATTTCGACGACCTGGTCAATTATCTGAAGCCGCCGGTCGGCACCTGGGATGGCAAGCAGTATCGCGTGACCATCGACGGCGACACGCACAATTTCAACTACCGCACCGACGTGTTCGCCGATGCCGACCTCGCCAAGCAGTGGAAGGACGGGGGCGGGGCGGGCGAATGGGGCGTGCCGAAGACCTGGCAGCAGGTGCAGGCCGTCACCAAGTTCCTCAAGGGCAAGAAGTTCAAGGGCCAGGACGTCTATGGCTATCTCGATGCGCCCAAGCCATGGGGCGGGTTCGGCTTCTACTTCCTCGGCAGCCGCGCCACCGCCTATGCCAAGCATCCCGATGACAAGGCATGGCTGTTCGACGCCGATACGATGAAGCCGCGCATCAACAATCCGGCCTGGGTGCGCGCCATCCAGGACGTGATCGACGCGCTGCCCTCCGAACCGGCGGACCAGATCAACGCCGATCCGAACACCACCGGCTTCCAACAGTTCCTGGCCGGCACCGGTTCGATGATCCCCTGGTGGGGCGACATCGGCTCCAACGTCAAGACCAACGATTCCTCGGTCATCGGCGACGTCACCGGCTTCTCGATCCTCCCGGGTTCGGACGATGTCTACAATTCCAAGACAGGCGCCTGGGAGAAGCTCGCCAGCGGGCCGAACTATTCGCCGAACTGCGCCTATCTCGGCTGGGGCGTCTATGTCATGGCCCGCGTCGACGCCGACGAGAAGAAGAAGAAGGCGGCCTGGTCCGCCGCTGCCCATCTCGGCGGCAAGGACCTGTCGATCTGGACGGCGATGTATCCGTCCGGCTTCCAGCCCTACCGCAACTCGCATTTCGATATTCCGGAATGGGTGGCGGCCGGCTACGACGAGGCCTTCATCACTTCCTACCTCAAGTCGGAAGGCGATTCCTACAATCATCCGAACGCGGCGATCGAGCCACGCATCCCCGGCATCTTCCAGTACTATTCCGCCGCCGAGGATATTTTGGCCAACACCTTCGCCGGCAAGATGAAGGCACAGGAAGGCGCCGATGCCATCGCCGCGGCCTGGGAAAAGCTCACCGACCAGATCGGCCGCGAAAAGCAGGTCAAGCTCTACAAGGCCTCGCTCGGCCTGGCCTGATCGTAGCGTGAACCTGGGGTCCGGCGGCGAGAGCCGCCGGACCCCGTCCTGACCGGCGTGGCCGGTCGCGAAGTGCCTTTTGCAAACGGACGAGACGCGTGGCTAACCAGACTTTGCCCACCAATGATTGGCCGGCAAACGCCGTCCCATCCGATCTCATCCCGCCAGGCCGCAAACGGCTCGGCTGGGCGCTGATGGCCGCTGCAACGCTCGGCCTGCTGGCAACAATCCTTGTTCAGATCCTCTACAAGAGCGAGGTCGACACGATCGGCTTCGAGACTTGGCGTCCCGTCGTCTACGCCTATGTGCTGTGGGGCGTGGCGATCGGCATCGGCCAGGTGCTGACGCGCGGCGAGGACGGCCAGCGCGCGCTGTTCCTGTTGCCGGCGCTGCTGTTTACCATCGCCATGGTGATCTTTCCGACGCTGTTCGGCTTCTACATCGCGCTGACCGACTGGAACCTAAGTTCCTTCAGCGGCCGCAGGTTCAACGGGCTCGACAATTTCTGGCAGATGCTGGCCGATCCCTACTATCGCAATGCGCTGTTCAACATGGTGCTCTACGTGCTCGCCGTGCTGGTCGAATATGTCATCGCCTTCGGCCTGGCGCTGTTGCTCAACGCGCAGATCCGGGCGCGAAAGTTCTTCCGCGTCGTCTTCCTGATGCCGCTGATGCTGTCGCCGGTGGCGGTGTCGTGGATGGTCGGCAAGTCGCTGATGGAATATCGCTTCGGCCCGGCGGCGACACTGGCGCGTCATCTCGGCTGGGAAAACCCGGCCTTCTTCTCGGATCCGATCATCGCCCGCATCTCGATCATGGTGCTGGATGCCTGGACCTTCATCCCGTTCATGATGATCATGCTGCTCGCCGGCTTGCAGGCGATGTCACGCGAAATCCTCGAAGCGGCGCGGGTCGACGGCGCCAATGCGTGGCAAACCTTCTGGCAGGTCACTTTCCCGCTGATGCTGCCGGTGTCGGTGACGGCGGTCATCCTGCGCATCATCTTCAAGCTGAAGCTGGCCGACATCATCATCACCGTGACCTCGGGCGGGCCCGGCGGCGCCACCGATTCCGTCTCCAGTTTCATCTACCGCGAATATCGCGACCGCTCGAATGTCGGTTACGGCACCATGCTGGCGATGGCCTATCTGGTCATCATCGTCGTGTTCGTGACCTGGCTGCTGAAATTCGCCAACCGCTTCGTGCGCAACGTCAACTGAGCGGTGGAATCATGAGCGTTCAAACCACCGAGTACACCGTTTCCGAAATCCGCTCGCCGGCGAGCTTCATCACCAGCCGTGTCTTCATCTATGGCGCGCTGGTGTTCTGGGCCTTCATCTGCCTGTTCCCGATCTACTGGACACTAACGACCTCGTTCAAATCGGCGGTCGATGTGACGCAAGGCCACCTGATCCCCTTCGTCGACTTCCAGCCGGACTGGAAGGGCTGGCGTTCGCTCGGCCTGTCGCCGGATTCGATCTTCCAGACGTCCACGGTGCGCGATGAGTTCTTCAAGCGCTTCATGAATTCGGTCATCACCTCGGTCGGCGCGTCGAGCCTTGCCATCGTCATCGGCAGCCTTGCCGCCTACGGCCTCACGCGCTACCGCTACAAGTTCGCCTGGTTCAAGAACGAGGACATCTCGTTCTTCTTCCTGTCGCAGCTGATCCTGCCGCCGGTGGTGCTGGCACTGCCCTTCCTGGTGCTCTACCGGGAGGTTGGGCTGCTCGACACGCGCATCGGGCTGATCCTGCTCTACACGCTGATGGTGCTGCCGATCGTCATCTGGATCATGCGCGACCAGTTCAATTCCATCCCGGTCGAGCTTGAGGAAGCAGCCCTCGTCGATGGCCTGTCGATCTGGGGCGCCTTTTTCCGCATCGTCATGCCGATCGCGCTGCCGGGCATGGTTGCCGCCTTCATCCTGGCCATGGTGCTGTGCTGGAACGAGTATTTCTTCGCCGCCCTTTTGACCTCGACCGATGCCAAGACCATTCCCGTCATGGTGGCGAGCCAGACCGGCTCGCAAGGCATCAACTGGTGGTCGATGGCAGCGCTTGCCACCGCGGCCATAGCGCCGCTGGCGGTCATCGGCATCGCGCTGGAACGCTATCTGATCATGGGCATGACGGCGGGAGCCGTGAAGTGACGAGCCAATACTGGTTCGCGCGCAACACCCGCGTGGGCTACAAAGGCTACGACCGCTATGGCAAGGGCGTCATGCCTATCGCCTGGCAAGGTCGAGCCGTCATCGCCGGCTTTGTGCTGGCGATGGTCTGCGGCGGCCTGCTCATGGCCCTGGTGGGCTTTTACGCCAATCACCTGGCGCTTGGCATAGCCCTCTACGTCATTCTGGCGATAGCCGGCGCCGGCACCTTCATCTGGGCCGTGGCCACCAAGAGCGATCCGGACAAGTCGATCGCCGACTATCGGGCGGAGCGGTTGAAAAGCCGGGGTTAGGCCTTCAGGATCGCCCGCAGGTGATCCATGATCATGGCGACGCCCTTTTGGCCGAGTTCCGCCGATGCGTCCTTGGCATCAGCTGTGTACCAGCCCGTATTGTCGGCGAAGCGGGCGGCATCGACCGCCTCCGGACATAGCGCCAGCATCAGCGATGTCTCGCCGATGCCGGCATGGTCGAATGGGTATTTGCCGGTCATGGCGGCCGGCATCAGCGGATGCACCTGCACCCAGTTGAAGAAATTCTCCCCCGCGGCATGTCCGGCATAATAGTCGGCCATCGTCTCGGAGCCCCACCAACCCTCGCCGCGCTGCTTCTCGAGGAAGCGGAAGATCGCCTGCCTGCCGGCGGTCTTGAAGGCGAGATCGGTGGGCATGCCGGCGGCGAAATTTTCCGTCTGGTGATGGATGATGGCGTGGATGTTGCGGAAGCCGATGCGCAGCAGGCTGTAGAACAGCGCCTCGCCGAACGGCGCCAGCTGATTGCCGCCGACCTGCACCGAGCCTGTGCCTTCAGGCGCCGCCACCGCGTAGCTCGCCGCGCCGTAGTAGAAGGGCGGCAGGATGACGATATCCCTCTCCTTCTCGAACAGCTCCAGCGTCTTGATGACGGCCAGCGTGTCCATGCCGACGGCCATGTGCTCGCCATGGTATTCGAGCACGCCGAGCGGCAGCGCGACCGGCCAATTCTGCGCGATCGCCTTGCGGATCTGGTGCGGCAGCATCAGCTCATAGCGCATGGTCTATTCCATGTTGGTGTGGCGGGCGCGCATGGCTTCGGGCGACGCACCGGTCAGCGATTTGAGCTTCAGCACCATCACCTCTAACAGCAGGAACAGCGCGCCTTCGAACACCGAGCCCATCGGCAGCACCGAAGTCTTTTGCGGCCCCAGGTCATTGGCCATGGTCTGCGCCGGGATGAGCAGCGTGAAGTCAGCCCGCTTCGCTGCGCTGCCTTCGGCCTGAGCGGTCAAAAGCATATTGGTCGCGCCGGCATCGTGCGCGACCTGCATCAAGGTCAGCACCGTCGAGGTTTCTCCCGGTCCAGAACTGGCGAGGAAGACGTCGCCTGGGCCCAGCGGCGGCGTGGTCATGTCGCCGACCACCGAAACCGGCAGGCCGAGATGATAGAGCCGCATGGCGAAACCCTTGACCTGCAAGGCCTCGCGACCGCAGCCATAGACGACGATCTGTTTGGCTTCGGCCAACAGCTTGCAGGCGGCATCGATGCGGCTCTCATCTACGCGCGCCAGCACGGCGCCGAGTTCGTCGAGCGCGGTTCCAAACAGGTTTTCGTTCTTGTCGCTCACCGCAAACCTGCCCTCGAATGTCCACGAACAGCTTGATTTCGTTCATGCTAGCAACCGCGAAAATGCGTGTCCAACACTGCGCAGCGCTTTTGCCTGATCACAGGCATGATAGTGTCATGTCAGACAAATCAAGCCAGGACACACCAGGACATGAAGACACGGCATTTCGACCGCATTGGCAATGGCGGCATCACCTTTACCGAGCTCGGCTTCGGCACGGCGCCGCTCGGCAATCTCTACCGCGCCGTCTCCGACGAGGATGCCAATGCCACGCTCGATGCCGCCTGGGCGACCGGCTGCCGCTACTACGACACCGCGCCGCTCTATGGGCTCGGCCTGTCGGAAACACGGCTCAACCCGTTCCTGCGCGGCAAGAAGCGCGACGACCATGTGCTGTCGAGCAAGGTCGGCCGTCTCATGCGCGCCTGCCCTCCGGAGCAGCGCACGGGCATCGGCAAGTTCTTCGACACGCCGTCGCGCAGGGAAGTCTACGACTACAGCTATGACGGCGTCATGCGCTCTTTCGAAGCCTCGCTCGAGCGGCTTGGCGTCGACCGGATTGACATCCTGTTCGTGCACGATGTCGACATCTTCACCCATGGCAGCAAGGAGGCGTCCGACCAGCGCATCGAAGAATTCATGCGCTCGGGCTATTACGGGCTGCTGTCGCTGCGCGACCAGGGCGTCATCAAGGCGTTCGGCGGCGGCATCAACGAATGGCAGGTTGCCCAGACGCTGGCCGAGCGCGGCGATTTCGACCTGTTCCTGCTTGCCGGGCGCTACACGCTGCTGGAACAGGAAGCGCTGACTTCCTTCCTGCCGCTTTGCCAGAAGCGCGGCATCGGCATCGTGCTGGGCGGCCCCTACAATTCCGGCATCCTGGCGACGGGGCCGAAGCCTGGCGCCTACTACAATTATTCCGAGGCGCCGCAGGACGTGCTCGAGCGGGTGGCACGCATCGAGGCGGTCTGCACGCGCCACAGCGTGCGCCTGATCGAGGCTGCGTTGCAGTTCCCGCTGCAGCATCCTTCGGTGGTGTCGGTGATCCCTGGCGGCCAGCGGCCGGCGGAGGTCGAAAGCAACCGGTCACTGCTCGACGCAGATCTGCCGGCGGCCCTTTGGGCCGACCTCAAGAAGGAAGGCTTGCTGCGCACGGATGCGCCGACCGCATAACCCCACGCGTCGGAGTTAGGCACAAAAAATGAAAAGCCGGGCGAGCCCGGCTTTTCTGTCTCTGAAAAAGAAAAACGCGTTTAGTTGACTGCGTCCTTGAGGCCCTTGCCGGCCGAAAACTTCGGCACGGTGCGTGCCGGGATCTGCACTTCGGCACCGGTCTGCGGGTTGCGGCCGGTCGAGGCCGCACGCTTTGACACGGTGAAATTGCCAAAGCCGACAAGCCGGACATCGCCGCCCTTCTTCAGTTCGCCGGTGATGACGGAAAATACCGCATCGACCGCCGACTGCGCGTCACCCTTCGAAATGCTCGCGGCGTCGGCGACAGCGGACACCAGTTCGTTCTTGTTCATAAAAATTCCCTTCCATGAGAACACCGGAACTAACGACTCATCCGGCAGGAAACGGACTTTAGAAAGAAGCGTTCCCGCAACCAAGTCGAAAAGGCGGGAAAAAAGCGGAAAAAGCCCGGAAATGGTGGGTTCTTCACATGAAAAAGCCGGGCGCGAGGCCCGGCTTTCCGTTTGTGCAGTGCAACTTTAGCAAATGTTAATGCATGGCCCCGAAAACCGATGTCGGTTTTCGGAAAGGACCATGCATTAGTCCCAAGTGTTAGAGCGTCCTTTGCGCGTCCAATTGGACGCGCGGCGCTCTAATGCGCAAGCGACTTTCCAGCGTCGTCGACGCTGTCGGTCGTGGCCGGCGGATTGACCGGTTCGACCCATTCGATCGGCTCCGGCATACGCACCAGCGCGTGCCGCAACACCTCGCCGACACGCGAGACCGGGATGATTTCCATGCCGTTCTTCACATTGTCCGGAATCTCCGCCAGATCCTTGGCGTTGTCTTCCGGGATCAGCACCTTCTTGATGCCGCCGCGCAATGCGGCAAGCAGCTTTTCCTTAAGGCCGCCGATCGGCAAGATGCGGCCGCGAAGCGTTATCTCACCAGTCATCGCCACATCAGCGCGGACCGGAATACCCGTCAGCACCGACACAATGGCTGTCGCCATGGCAGCACCCGCAGACGGGCCGTCCTTCGGCGTGGCGCCTTCCGGCAAGTGGACGTGGATGTCGCGCTTGTCGAACAGCGGCGGTTCGATACCGAAATCGATGGCGCGCGAGCGGACATAGGAGGCCGCCGCCGAAATCGATTCCTTCATCACGTCGCGCAGATTGCCGGTCACCGTCATGCGGCCCTTGCCGGGCATCATGACGCCTTCGACCGTCAGCAGCTCGCCGCCCACTTCCGTCCACGCAAGACCGGTGACGACACCGACCTGATCGTCAGCCTCGACCTGGCCGAAGCGAAAGCGCTGAACACCGAGGTAATCGGCGAGGTTCGCCGCCGTGATGCTCACCGTCTTCTTCTTCGTCTTCAGGATCTCGGTCACCGCCTTACGCCCGAGCTTCATCAGCTCGCGCTCCAGACTCCGGACGCCCGCTTCACGGGTGTAGGTCTGGATAATGGCGCGGATCGCATCCTCGCCGACGGAGAACTCCTTCGGCTGCAGCGCGTGATCGCGGATCACCTTCGGCATCAGGTGCCGCTTGGCGATTTCGATCTTCTCGTCCTCGGTGTAGCCGGCGATACGGATGATCTCCATGCGGTCCATCAAGGGCGCAGGGATGTTCAGCGTGTTCGCCGTCGTCACGAACATCACGCTCGACAGGTCATATTCGACCTCGAGGTAATGGTCCATGAACGTCGAGTTCTGTTCGGGGTCGAGCACCTCGAGCAGCGCCGATGACGGATCGCCACGGAAGTCCTGGCCCATCTTGTCGATCTCGTCGAGCAGGAAGAGCGGATTGGACTTCTTCGCCTTCTTCATCGACTGGATGACCTTGCCGGGCATCGAGCCGATATAGGTGCGCCGATGGCCACGGATCTCGGCCTCGTCACGCACGCCGCCCAGCGCCATGCGGATGAATTCGCGACCGGTCGCCTTGGCGATCGACTTGCCGAGCGAGGTCTTGCCGACGCCGGGAGGGCCGACGAGGCACAGGATCGGCCCCTTCAGCTTCTTCTGACGGCTCTGCACGGCCAGATACTCGACGATGCGGTCCTTGACCTTGTCGAGGCCGAAGTGATCGGTGTCGAGCACGTTCTGGGCGTAGGCCAGGTCCTGCTTGACCTTGGAGTTCTTGCCCCACGGGATCGACAGCAGCCAATCGAGATAGTTGCGCACGACGGTCGATTCCGCCGACATCGGCGACATCGTCCGCAGCTTCTTCAGTTCGGCTTCCGCCTTTTCGCGGGCCTCCTTGGAGAGCTTGGTCTTCTTGATGCGCGCCTCGATCTCGGCCGCCTCGTCGCGGCCGTCCTCGCCTTCGCCGAGCTCCTTCTGGATCGCCTTCATCTGCTCGTTGAGGTAGTATTCGCGCTGCGTCTTCTCCATCTGGCGCTTGACGCGCGAGCGGATGCGCTTCTCCACCTGCAGGACGGAGATTTCGGCTTCCATGAAGCCCATCGCCTTTTCCAGCCGCTCCTTGACCGAGAGCGTGGCCAGCATTTCCTGCTTTTCAGGAATCTTGATGGCGAGATGCGAGGCAACCGTATCGGCGAGCTTGGAATAGTCGTCGATCTGGCTGGCGGCACCCACCACTTCGGGCGAGATCTTCTTGTTCAGCTTGACGTAGTTCTCGAAGTCGGTGACGACCGAACGGGCGAGCGCCTCGACCTCGACCTCTTCCTCTTCCGGCTCGACCAACGCCGTGGCGCGGGCTTCGTGGAAGTCGGGACGGTCGGTGAAGGAAACGATTTTCGCGCGCGAAGCGCCCTCGACCAGAACCTTGACGGTGCCGTCGGGCAGCTTCAGCAATTGCAGCACATTGGCGAGGGTGCCGATGTCGAAGATGGCATCGGGCTCGGGATCGTCATCGGCGGCATTCATCTGGGTGGCAAGCAGGATCTGCTTCTCCTGACCCATCACCTCTTCCAGCGCCTTGATCGACTTTTCGCGCCCGACAAAGAGCGGAACGATCATGTGCGGGAACACCACGATGTCGCGCAGTGGGAGGACTGCGAAGACGCCGTCGCTGGGAGCCTTGGATATTTTGGCCATTGTCCAACCTTTCATGTCGCGGCCACCATCAGGCCAACCGCGGATCTCATATTAACGACCGGGGATCGTTCCGCCTACCACCGTTTGTGACGGGAGTTTTACAGCACAGAATTCGGCACCTCGGCCTTCCAGTGTTAGGTGGATGCACGCGGGGCAAAGATCAAGAGTTAACATCGCTGGCAAATCCACTCCATCATCGAGTTCGGGCGCCCTTCACAGCAAAACGGCGCCGCAACGGCGCCGTTCCACAAAAATATGGGGTCGAGTGCCATATCAGGCGCTGACATTCCCCTTCTTTTCCTTCTGTTCGGAGTAGATGTAGAGCGGCCGGGCACTGCCGGTCACCACCTCTTCCGAAATCACCACTTCGCGCACGCCTTCGAGCGCGGGCAGTTCGAACATGGTGTCGAGCAGGATCGCTTCCATGATCGAACGCAGGCCGCGGGCGCCGGTCTTGCGCTCGATGGCGCGCTTGGCGATCGCCGACAGCGCATTCTCGTGGAACGTCAGGTCGACATTCTCCATCTCGAACAGCCGCTGATACTGCTTGACCAGCGCGTTCTTCGGCTCGGTCAGGATCTGGATCAGCGCCGGCTCGTCAAGGTCTTCCAGCGTCGCCAGAACCGGCAGACGGCCGACAAACTCCGGAATGAGGCCGAACTTCAACAGATCCTCGGGCTCGACCAGTCGGAAGACATCGCCGGTGCGACGATCCTCCGGCGAAGCGACGATGGCGCCGAAGCCGATCGAGGTTTTTCTGCCGCGATCCGAGATGATCTTGTCCAGGCCAGCGAAGGCGCCGCCACAGATGAACAGGATGTTGGCGGTGTCGACCTGCAGGAATTCCTGCTGCGGATGCTTCCTGCCGCCCTGCGGCGGCACGGAGGCGACCGTGCCTTCCATGATCTTCAGCAGCGCCTGCTGCACGCCCTCGCCCGACACGTCGCGGGTGATCGAGGGATTGTCGGACTTGCGCGAAATCTTGTCGATCTCGTCGATGTAGACGATGCCGCGCTGGGCGCGTTCGACATTGTAGTCGGCCGACTGCAGCAGCTTCAGGATGATGTTCTCGACGTCCTCGCCGACATAACCGGCTTCGGTCAGCGTCGTGGCGTCAGCCATGGTGAAGGGCACGTCGATGATGCGGGCCAGCGTCTGCGCAAGCAGCGTCTTGCCGCAACCGGTCGGGCCGATCAGCAGGATGTTCGACTTCGCCAGCTCGACATCGTTGTTCTTGCCGGCATGCGCGAGGCGCTTGTAGTGGTTGTGGACGGCCACCGACAGCACGCGCTTGGCGTAGGGCTGGCCGATGACGTAATCGTCGAGAACCTTGAGGATCTCCTGCGGTGTCGGCACGCCCTCGCGCGACTTCACCATCGAGGTTTTGTTCTCCTCGCGGATGATGTCCATGCAGAGTTCGACGCATTCGTCGCAGATGAAGACCGTCGGACCGGCGATCAGCTTGCGCACCTCGTGCTGGCTTTTGCCGCAAAACGAGCAATAAAGCGTATTCTTAGAGTCACCGCTGTTGTTGCCGACCTTGCTCATTTTCCTGTCCTTTCATGGCCGCCCGCCGATGGTCTGGCTGAAAGGGCGCATATTCTATCTATCGCGGGAATCCGCCGCCGCCAGTGTCCCGGCTCCCGCAACGTATTCCGTACGAAACACAAATCAGAAAACGTGGCAATGATTCGCAGCAACCCTACACAAAGCTAAGCCGTCGAAAATCAACATAGCCTTAACGTAGGCAATCCTGACCGTCGAGGGAACAGCCAATTGTGGCCGAAATGCCGCAAGACGCGCCAAAAGCGCGTGATGGTGCCATCCAACTGCCACCTAGCCCTTATGCCACGGCGCCTTCAGGCGGCTCGCGCGACGAAATGACCTTGTCGATGAGGCCGAAATCCTTGGCTTCGTCGGCGGTCATGAAATGGTCGCGGTCGAGCGTGCGTTCAATCTCCTCGTAGGTCTTGCCGGTGTGCTTGACGTAGACCTCGTTGAGACGGCGCTTCAGTTTGACGATATCCATGGCGTGGCGCTCGATGTCGGAGGCCTGGCCCTGGAAGCCGCCCGACGGCTGGTGAACCATGATGCGGGCGTTCGGCGTGGCGAAGCGCATGTCCTTGTGGCCGGCGGTCAGGAGCAGCGAGCCCATCGAGGCGGCCTGGCCGATGCAGAGCGTCGACACCGCCGGCTTGATGAACTGCATGGTGTCATAGATCGCCATGCCCGAGGTGACGACGCCACCCGGCGAATTGATGTAGAGGTTGATTTCCTTCTTCGGATTCTCGGCTTCGAGGAACAAAAGCTGCGCACAGACCAGCGTCGCCATGCCGTCCTCGACCGGACCGGTGATGAAAATGATGCGCTCCTTGAGGAGGCGCGAGAAAATGTCGTAGGCCCGCTCGCCGCGATTGGTCTGTTCGACCACCATCGGAACGAGGTTCATGTAGGTTTCGACGGGGTTCTTCATCGTTATCTCTTATCTCGCGGTGGGATTCCGGCGCCAGGAATGCCGGCAGATCGGGCAGAATCGGGACTGGATCGTTATTCTGTAGATAGGATGCCGGCTCATCCTTGTGCAAGGCCGCCCCGTCCTAGCCATCTGGGTAAGTCGAATCAAGCTTTACGGCCAAGGATTCGCATCGCCGGACGCCTGCGTCGGTCTGGGGCAGCGGGTACGGTCAGCAGCGTAGCAGTTTCTTAACCGCGTCACTTAACGAAATGCGGCAAAACCGCTTTTCTCCGCAACGGCTTGCCCTACAATTCAACGTTGAACTTGTGTGTGGAGTTGAAACAGGGGGAGTGTCATGTTCAGGAGAAGCGCATCCTTCGCCGTTGCCGGGCTGGCCATGCTCGGCACAACTTCGCAGACCGCGGCCGGCGGCCGCGCCGTCGAATGCTACGAACCGGTCCGCACGCCGGCCGTTTACGACACGGTCTATGAAGACGTGATGGTCAGTCCGCCCGGCCAGCAAGTCGACTACACCCCGCCCATCTACGGCACGCGCGAACGCGTGGTGATGACCGTTCCGGCGCAGGTGAGCTACGAGATCGTGCCAGCCATTACCCGCACCGTGTACAATACGGTGCAAGTCGATGATGGCGGCTATTCCTGGGAGTGGCGCGTCATCCATGGCCGTCGGGTACTGTGCAAGACCTGGCACAAGGCACGTTATGAACGCGTCGCCGAGACGGTGGTGATCCAGCCGGAGCGGACGAGACGCGTCGTTTCTCCGGCGCAGTACGACAAGATTGCCGAGGAAGTGCTGATACAGCCGGAGCAAAGGCGCATCATCGATGTGCCGGCCTCCTACCAGACCGTCGCGCGGCGCGTGGTGGTCAGGGAAGGCTCGTCCGGCTGGCGGCGCGTGCATATTCCCAGGCATTGCCAGGATTAATTCAGGTTCGGCGGACGTTCAGGCCACCTCCGCCCGCAACCATTGCTTCAGGCCAGCGATATCGCCGTCGCCGACGGCCGCTGCAACACGCCTGCCAACCGCCGCGCCGAATTTATAGCCATGGCCGGAGCAGGCCGAGACGATCAGGCACCTGCCCTTTTCGTGCGCCATGAATTTCTCGTCGGCGGTGAACGTGTAAGCGCAGGTGACGACCTCGGTCACCTCATATTCCTCGATCCGGGCGATCGGTGGCGAAAACAGGTTGCGGATCGCCTCGCCCTCGCCCGGCACCGGGTCGCGGTTCCAGTCGGCGTCGCTGGTCGGTACCTTGTGGAGACCTGAGCCGAATTTCATGCCGGCGCCGCCGGAGATCGGGATCGCGTAGCCGTCAACCGCGCCGCCGATGTCGAGGACGACCGGCGCCACCTGCCAGGCCGCCTTCAAGTCGGCCGGCGGTTCGACATAGGCGAGCGCGGTCCGATAGGTCTTCAGCTCGCCGTCCAGCTCCGGAAACAGCTTTAGCACCCAGGCGCCGGCGGAAACGACAATGCGGTCGGCCTGCATGGTCTCGCCGCTTTCGAGCACGATATGGCCGGCCTCGGCATCGACCTGCGTCACCTTGCTGTGCTCGTAGACATTGGCACCGTTGGCGCGCAGCCATTTGGCCAGTCCCGCCGCGATCTTGCGGCAATGCAGTGCGCCGCCCTCGGTCGAGAAATAGGCATAGCGGAACGAGCCGGCTTGCAAAAATGGCCAGCGTTTCACGGCTGCGTCCGGTTCCAGCAATTCAAAAGGGAAATTCCCCGCTTCCAGCCCCTCGCGGTACTCCTCTGCCTCGTCGCCAGGCTCACGCGAAATGCAGACAAACCCGCGCGCATCGAGGTGGCTTTCGCCGAGATCGGCCCACATCTCGTCCCAGGCCTGATAGGCCTCGGTGATCAGCCGGCCATAGCCGCTTCCGGCGCGGTAGGCGCGGCGGATGACGCGATGATGGTCGCCCGACGCCGCCAGCGGATTGGGGATCGGCCCCTGTTCGACGATCGAGACGCTGTGGCCGGCCTTGACCAGCGACCATGCCGTGGAGAGACCGGCAATGCCCGCGCCGACGACGATCACATTCATCCGTTCAGACCTTCCGCAGCCGCATTGGCTGGATCAACTCATCGGGTATCGCGCGCCAACATACGGTCTGGAAACGGGCTGGCAAGCCGCGCTATGGGTCTGGCATGACCAAATCGACGCTGCCCTATCTGGCCTTTGATCCAGCCACCCGCCAGCTGAGGCTCGACCCGCACGAGCCGGCTTTCTTCCTGAACCCGTACGAGGCCTATGCCTCGCTGCATGGCGTGGCGAATGCCTTCTTCTGGGAGGAATTCGGCTTCTGGTGCTTTGGCGGCTTCGACGATGTCAACCGGCTGCTGCGCGACCGCCGCTTCGGCCGCCAGAACCCCGCCGGCATTCCCGACAGTCGCGGAATGGGGAAGGACAGAAGCCATCTCAAGGCATTCGACGGCATCGAAGCCAATTCCATGCTCGAGCTGGAACCACCGGTGCACACGCGGCTGAGGACACTGGTCAACCGTGCCTTCGTCTCGCGCCAGGTCGAGCGGCTGCGGCCACGTGTCGAGGTGCTCGCCAACGAACTGATTGACCGCTTTGATCCGACCGGCCCCGTCGACCTTCTGCCCGCCTTCGCGGCGCCCTTGCCGATCACCATCATCGCCGAAATGCTTGGTGTGCCGGTCGAGATGGGGCCGCAACTGCTCGACTGGTCACATCAGATGGTCGCCATGTACATCCATGACCGCACCCGCGAAACCGAAGAGACGGCCAATCGCGCCGCAAGCCAATTTGCCGATTTCCTGCGTGGCTACGTCACCGAGCGGCGCAACAACCCCGGCGACGACCTCTTGTCGCTGCTGATTTCGGCGCAGGAGGACGGCCAAAAGCTGTCGGAGGACGAGATGGTGTCCTCGGCCATCCTGCTGCTCAATGCCGGCCATGAAGCGACCGTGCATCAAACCGGCAATGCGGTGCGCTCGATCCTGGCGCAAGGCGGCGATCCCCGACGCTTCTTCACCTCGGCGGAAGCGACCGCGGCAACCGTCGAGGAATGCCTGCGCTTCGACGCACCGCTGCACATGTTCATGCGCTACGCCTATCAGGAGATCGAGATTGCGCCTGGCATCGTCGTGCAGCCGGGCCAGACGATCGGGCTTCTACTCGGCATGGCCAATCATGATCCGCGCGCCTTCGCCGAACCGCAGGCCTTTCGGCCGGACCGGACCGACCAGAAGAACGTCTCTTTCGGCGCCGGCATTCATTTCTGCATCGGCGCGCCGCTGGCCCGGCTCGAACTGCAGGTGTCGCTGAAGACTTTGTTCGAACGGCACCCGCAACTGCATCTTGCCGAACAGCCGCGCTTCCGCGACACTTACCACTTCCATGGGCTGGAAACGCTCGCTGTCGGCTTCTGAACGATCGCGGGCCTGGGGCTGCGCGATGACACTGTTTTGGAGACCGGCGACGGCGTTCGCATTGGCGTTGCTATGCGCCTGCCTGGGAGCGGCGCGTGCCCAGCAGCAACCGGAGAACATCCCCTGGGAAAATAGCATGGCCATCGCCCAGAAAATGGCGCTGGGCCTTCTGGAGCGGCAGACCGGATCGAAAGGCCTGCCGCTGGCGTCCTTCGCCATAGAGGTCGACCTCGATCTCGACGGCATCCCGGAAATCTTCGCCTACCGCTACGCTCCGGGCTGTGACGGCACAACATGCGGCAACTTCCTGTTCGTCCTGGAAGGCGACAGCTATCATGAGGTTCTGGGCGACATTCCCGGTGCCAGGCTGGTGCCGCAGGACAAGATCTCGCTCAGTCCCTTCAAGCGGCACGGCTTTTTCGACATCCAGTCCGACACAATGACGATCGGTTGGGATGGAACGCGCTATATCGACGCTTCCGCCTTTCCAGCTTCGACGCTCGATGGCGCCGCCTTCGTCGCCGCCTGCCAGAAAAGCAAGTTGGGCGAGCAGCCGGCCGAGGGCGAAGCGGAACAGGCGGCCACGGCATGCCAATGCCAGTTCAACCGATTTCAGGTCGTCGGCTTCAAACAGGCCGACCTTGACGCCTATACGGCTTCGATTGCCGGGCAGGAAGTCGAGTATCCAATAGGCGACAAGGAGGACGCCTGGCTCGCCTTGTCGAAAAGCGCTCAGGACGCCGCTACCGGCTGTGATGTCGCGAGCGGCAAAAGCCAATGGCCGCCGGCCTATTTCAACCATGGCGACCAGCCGCAGCAGAAACTGAACTTCGGCGCATTTCTCGACGCTTGCCCGGCACAGGACTTCATCCTGACCAACCACAAGACCGGTTCGCCCGATCGCGCACTCGCGCTTTGCGGTTGCCTCGCCCGCGAAATCCCGACCTATGGCGTCAGCCAGCAGGGGCTCGACCTCTTGGCGCAATATTATCGCGATGAGATTTCTGACGCCGATCTCGAAGCGCAGGATGCCGATTTGCTGACGGCGCACGACAAGGCGTCCGAAGCATGTCTCAGCCAGTTCCCCGCGAAGTAGATCGCCTTGACATGACGTCTGGCTGCCGGAACCAATGATCGAAATGAAATTCGCTTTCCTGGAAGAGCCGCCCTTCTGTTTCACCGACGCATCGGGCGAGGTTTCGGGTTGCGACGTCGAGCTTGCGCGGGGGATCAGCGACATGCTGGGCTTTGCAGGCTTCACAACGCTGGGTACCAAATTCGCCGAATTGCTGCCGGGGCTGGTCGACAACCGCTGGACCATGACGACCGGGCTGTTCGTCTCCGATGAGCGCAGGCGGATTGTCGACTTCACCCGACCGATCTGGTCTTTGCAGGATGGGTTGCTGGTGAGGCGAGGCAATCCGCGCGGCTTTAGCGGATACCAATCGATCGCGAAGGACCCGACTGCATTGATCGGCGTCATCACCGATCAGGTCCAGCATCTCACGGCGTTGCGGAATGGCGTCTCGCCCAGCCAGATCAGGCTGTTCGCGACACAGGCGGACGCAGCGCGGGCTGTTGCCGACGGCACGGTGCATGCTTATGCCAGCGTTGCCATGGCGCACCGAGGTTATCTGGCGCGGCGACCCGAAATGCCGCTTGGGCTTGTCGAGGTTGCCGCGGCTGAAAAACAGCCATCGGCCGGCGCCTTCGCGATCGCCAAGGAGAATGCCGACCTGCTCCGGCGCATCGACGATTGCCTCGATGAACTGCTCGGCAGCGAATGGCATCGGCGGATGATGGCCCGATACGGATTTTCAGACAGCGACATCGATCGCGTCGTCTGACCCGGATGCCGAAAGCGCGTCACGTTTGATCGGATTCACGCGATGCGCTTTAGGTCCTTGTCTTTATGCATGTCGTTCTCCCAAAACCGGGGCCACTTTTGGGCGACATGCATCAAAGCTTGATCACATACTCCTTGCGAGTCGTTTCAAGCACTTCCCAGCTGCCCTTGAAGCCCGGCCTCAGCACGAAACTGTCGCCGGACTTGACGGTGCGCGCTTGCCCACCGTCCTCCGCGATCACCGAAACGCCGGACAGGATGTGGCAGAACTCCCACTCGTCATAGACGATGCGCCACTTGCCGGGGGTCGATTCCCAGATGCCGGCGTAAAGGCCGCCGTCCCGCTCCTCGACATTCCAGGTGCGGAATTTCGGATCGCCCGAGATCAGCCGATCCGGCGCCGGTGCGCCGGATTCGGGTTCGACGCTTTTGGTGTCGACACAAAGAAACGCAGCCATCCCCGATCAGACCTTGGCGAGCGCCTGTTCGAGGTCGGCGACGATATCGGTGACGTCCTCGATGCCGATTGAAAGCCGCACGGTGTCCGGGCCGGCGCCGGCCTTGACCTTCTGCTCGTCGGAAAGCTGGCGGTGCGTGGTCGAGGCCGGGTGGATGACCAGCGACTTGGTGTCGCCGACATTGGCGAGGTGCGAAAACAGTTCCAGCGCCTCGACGAATTTGACGCCGGCCTCGTAGCCGCCCTTGAGGCCGAAGGTGAACACGGCGCCGGCGCCGAGCGGCGAATATTTCTTCTGCAGCGCGTTGTTCTTGTCGCTGGGCAGGCCGGGATAGTTTACCCAGGCGACCTTGGGGTGGTTGGACAGCCAGCCGGCGACCGTGACCGCATTGTCGCAATGGCGCTGCATGCGCAGCGGCAACGTTTCGAGGCCGGTCAGGATGAGGAAGGCGTTGAATGGCGAGATTGCCGGGCCGAGATCGCGCAGGCCGAGCACGCGCGCGGCGATGGCGAAGGCGAAATTGCCGAAGGTTTCGTGCAGGACGAGGCCGCCATATTCCGGGCGCGGCTCCGACAGCATCGGGTACTTGCCCGACTTCGACCAGTCGAAGGTGCCGCCGTCGACAATGACGCCGCCGATCGAATTGCCATGGCCGCCGATGAACTTGGTCAGCGAATGGACGACGATGTCGGCGCCATGCTCGATCGGCCGGATCAGATAGGGTGAGGCCAAAGTGTTATCGACGATCAGCGGCAGGCCGTGCTTGCGGGCGATGTCGCCGATCTTTTCGATATCGACGAAGGTGCCGCCCGGATTGGCCAGGCTCTCGATGAAGATCGCCTTGGTCCTGTCGTCGATCTGGCTTTCGAAGGTCGAGATGTCGTTGGTGTCGGCCCAGCGCACCTCCCAGCCATAGTTCTTGAAGGCGTGGCCGAACTGGTTGATCGAGCCGCCATAAAGTCTGGTCGCGGCAACGAAATTGTCGCCCGGCTGCATCAGATTGTGGAACACGATCACCTGCGCGGCGTGGCCGGATGCGACTGCCAGGGCGGCGGTGCCGCCCTCGAGTGCCGCGACGCGCTCTTCGAGCACCGCCTGGGTCGGGTTCATGATGCGGGTGTAGATGTTGCCGAAGGCCTTGAGGCCGAACAGCGATGCGGCGTGATCGGCATCGTCGAAGACGAAGGAGGTCGTCTGGTAGATCGGCGTGGCGCGCGCGCCGGTGGCCGGATCGGGCTTGGCGCCGGCATGGACGGCGAGCGTGTTGAAACCGGGCGAACGGGTCACTGAAACCTCCCTTTGAACCTTCTCGAATTGGCCGCGCATTCTTGGCGAAGGCCGCGCGCGAATGCAAAGAAGAAAATACCTTTCGGCGGACGTTCTGCGACGAACGCGCCAGAAAATCCATTTATTCCCGGAATAATTTTGCGCCTATTTCTGGCGCACGCCAAAACTCTGGAAGCCCTGGCGCATCAGTGGCTTCTTCGACGACAGCACGCCAGAATTGACGCCAGTCCAACCAATTTCGCCGGACAGCTTGCCGTACTCGATCTTGGGGCAGCGGTTCATCACCACCTTGATGCCGGCCGCCTCGGCGCGTGCAGCTGCCTCGTCATGGCGCACGCCAAGCTGCATCCAGATGACTTTGGGCAAGGGATCGAGCCGCAACACCTCGTCGACGATGCCGGGCACCGCTGTCGCGGCGCGAAAAATATCGACCATATCGATCGGCTCAGGAATATCGGCGAGGCTGGCATAGGTCATCCGGCCAAGAATTTCCTTGCCGGCCTGTCCCGGGTTGATCGGGATCACCGAAAAGCCCTTGGCCAGCAGGTATTTCAGCACGAAAAAGCTCGGCCTGACGTCGTTGGCCGACGCGCCGACCATGGCGATGGTCTTCACCGAATTGAGGATGCCGGCGATATAGGTGTTGTCGTAGCTATCGTGATTCATGCCTCGTCCTCATACAACGCCTCGGCGAGAAAACCATCCGGGTCATTGCTGAAATCGCGCAACATGCGGAAGTGGTCCGTATCTCGAAAGTCGGCGGGCTCGAGCCCGAACCGGCTGATGCGGAACAGCTGCGCGCCAGGACAGGCCATGAGCAGCGGCGAATGCGTGGCCATGATCACCTGCGCGGTGCCCGACTGATCCATGCGCCGCAGCATTTTCAGCAGTTCGATCTGGCGCGACGGCGACAGCGCGCTTTCCGGCTCGTCAAGGATGTAGATGCCTTGCCTGCGGCAGCGCTCCTCGAAGAAACGGATGAAACCCTCGCCATGCGACCAGGACAGGAAATCCGGCGGCGGTGGCCCGAAAGGATCTTCCAGCGCCGCTTGATCGAGGTAGCGGGCGACGGAATAGAAGGATTCGGCGCGAAAGAACCAGCCGGTGGTGACTTTTGGCAGCCAGTGGCCACGGAACGTGTTGGCCAGCGCGGCTCCGCTCTGGTCGATGGCGCTGGAATGGTCGACCGGGCGGTAGCCTTTGCCGCCGCCGGCCTCGTCATAGCCGGCCAGCGTGCCGATCGCCTCGAGAAGCGTGGATTTGCCGGTGCCGCTCTCGCCGACGATGATGGTGATTGGCGTGGTGAATTCGAGTTCGAATTCGCGGCCGCGAAACAGCGGCAGGTTCCAGGGGTATTTTTCCCAGTCCGCCACCCGCTCGGGATCGAGCAGGATGCGTTTGAGATAGGGCGCCTTGAGCCGCGTCAGCTGCTTGCGGTAGGCCATCAACCGGGCAGCGAAATCGTGCCGTCTTCCGCGATCGGAAAGGCCGGATTGTGCGCCACTTCCCAGATATGGCCGTCGGCATCGGCGAAGTAGCCGTACCAGCCGCCCCAGAAGGCGCGGCCGGCCGGCTTGACGATGCGGCCGCCTGCCTTTTCCGCCATGGCGAGCACTTCATCGACCTCGGCATCGGAGCGGGTGTTGTAGGCGAGATAGACAGCGGAAGGCGCGTTGGCAAAGGCAAGCCCCGCATCCTCCTCGGCACTGGCGCGCGGAAACAGGCCAAGAATGGAACCGCCCATCTGGAAGAAGGCGACGCCGTCGGTGATGCCGGCATGCCGTTTCAGGCCCATCGCCTCGTAGAAGCGTACCGCGCGATCGAGATCGTCGGTCGCGATCGTGATGATGGAGATGCGCGGCTCCACGACTATTCGTCCGTCCATTCCGGCTTGCGCTTGCCGATGAAGGCGCCGATGCCTTCTTCGGCGTCACGCGCCAGCATGTTCTCGACCATGACGCGGCCGGTATAGGCATAGGCGTCCGCCAGCCCCATTTCGGCCTGTGCGTAAAAGGCTTCCTTGCCGGTCTTGACCACCAAAGATGATTTGGAAGCAATGGTTTGCGCGTATTTGGTGACGATCTGATTCAGGTATTCGCGCGGCACGACGCGGTTGACTAGGCCGAAGTCCTTGGCGGTTGCCGCGTCGATCGTCTCGCCGGTCAGGAGCATCTCCATCGCCTGCTTGCGTGAAACGTTGCGCGACAGCGCCACCATCGGCGTCGAGCAGAACAGGCCGATATTGACGCCCGGCGTGCAGAAGGTCGCCTCATGCGAGGCAATCGCCAGATCGCAGCTCGCGACCAATTGAAGCCCGGCGGCGGTCGCCAGACCGTCGACTTCGGCGATGACAGGCAACGGATGGCGCACGATCGCCTGCATCAGCTTGGCGCAAGCGGCGAAGGTCTCTTCGAAGAAGGCCTTGCCGCGATCGGCGTCGGCACGCCGCGCGGTCATCTCCTTGAGATCATGGCCGGCGCAGAACACTTTTCCCGCCGCCGACAGCACGATGACACGAACAGCCTTGTCGGCCTTGGCGCGTTCGAGTTCCGCCGTCAGCGCAGCCATCACTGCCAGCGACAGGGCATTGGCGGGGGGATTGGCGATCGTCAGGCGCAGCACGCCCTTGCCCAGTTGTGCGACAACCGGACCTTCAACTGCAGCAGGCTTGATGGCAAGGATTTCGGCCATGGCTAAGGTCTCCACGATTCCGGTCGGGTTGGCAGACTATCTAATATCGGATCGGGTTTCATCCAACACCCATCGCTTGCGCCAGGAGGATGAAGATGTTGCCAGAAACACCCGGCTGCGCCCATACAGGCTTGTCGCAAACGAGAGACCGACATGCCCGCCCAGACCAATCTCAAACCGGTGCTGACCGCAGCGCAAATCAATGCGCTGATGGCGACTGTGTTTCCGCAGCTCAACGAGAGTTCCGCCGCCTATGAGGCGATCGACGTGTTTCCCGGGGGCTGCATTGTGCGGCTCAATGCCAATGAGCGGCATCTGCGTCCCGGCGGAACGGTGTCGGGCCCTGCCCTGTTCACGCTGGCCGACATTGGCGGCTATGTTTGTGTGCTCTCGCATGCCGGGCCGGATGCCCTCTCGGTCACCACCAACCTCAACATCAACTTCGTGCGCAAGGCCGAGGCCGGGCCGATCGATGGCCATTGCCGCATCCTGAAGCTGGGAAAGAGCCTGATGGTGTTCGACATCGACATCGTCGCCGGGCCGGACGGGCACACGATCGCGCACGCGACGGGCACCTATTCGATCCCGCCGAAGCGGAACGGTGATGTGGTAAAATAATACCTTTTACCTAGATCGTTGTTTTTGCTATCGTTTCTTCCCTGGAAAGCTTTTTGATCGGCTTGACGCGCAGTCCCCCCTCGCCTATAAGCCCTCACGAAGCAGCGGCCCGCAAAGGCCGCCGTTTTGTTATTGGCGGCGGGCAAGCGTCTCATCGCCAATCCAAGCAACAAGAAACGCCTTCGCTTTGAAGGTCAGAACCGAGAGCAGAAAACATGACAACCTTTTCGCAGAAGCCTGCGGATGTGGTGAAGAAGTGGATCCTGATCGACGCCGAAGGTCTCGTCGTTGGTCGTCTCGCCACTGTCATCGCCAATCATCTTCGCGGCAAGCACAAGCCGACCTTCACCCCGCATGTCGACGACGGCGACAATGTCATCGTCATCAATGCCGACAAGGTGGTGTTCACCGGCAAGAAGTTCACCGACAAGGTCTATTACTGGCACACCGGCCACCCCGGCGGCATCAAGGAGCGCACCGCTCGCCAGCTGCTCGAGGGCCGTTTCCCCGAGCGTGTCGTCGAGAAGGCCGTTGAGCGCATGGTCCCGCGTGGCCCGCTCGGCCGTCGCCAGATGAAGAACCTGCGCGTCTATGCAGGTGCCGAGCATCCGCATGTCGCCCAGCAGCCAGAAGTCCTCGACGTGGCCAAGCTGAATTCCAAGAACAAGAAGGTCGCATAAGATGGCTGAGCTTTCCTCGCTCGCAGAACTGGGCGCCGCCACCGGCAACACGAATACCCAGCCGGCAGCCCCCGTCCACGTCCAGAAGCTCGACAAGTCGGGCCGCGCCTATGCCACCGGCAAGCGCAAGAACGCCATTGCACGCGTCTGGGTGAAGCCGGGTTCCGGCAAGATCGTCGTCAACGACAAGGAATTCGCGACCTATTTCGCGCGTCCGGTCCTGCAGATGATCCTCAACCAGCCGATCATCGCCTCCAACCGTGCCGGCCAGTACGACATCGTCGCCACCGTCGTCGGCGGCGGCCTGTCCGGCCAGGCAGGTGCGGTTCGTCACGGCATCTCCAAGGCGCTGACCTACTACGAGCCGGCACTGCGCGCCGTGCTCAAGAAGGGCGGCTTCCTGACCCGCGACAGCCGCGTCGTCGAGCGCAAGAAGTACGGCAAGGCGAAGGCCCGCCGTTCCTTCCAGTTTTCCAAGCGCTAAGCGCTCCGCAGTTTTCGACAATCGAAAAGGCCGCCTCCGGGCGGCCTTTTTGCATGGCGCATCCCTATCCGGCGGAATGCAAGCCGTGTTGCACATCCGGAAAATGTCAGGCTCGGCAGATTTGCTGCGGCCCGTCGCGCGCGGTGCGGCACAATGCTACGAAAGGGGGATCGGCCTGTTCGGTCCAAAGGATATCTGGATAGGAAATTCTTGGGGGAGATCTCAGATGTCGTCACCCGAACCGATCAAATTCACCGACGGCGCGGCTTACGAGCGCTTCATGGCCCCCTGGAGCCGATCCGCCGGGGCTTTGTTCCTCGACTGGCTGGCGCCGGACCCCGGACGGGCCTGGGTTGATGTCGGTGCCGGCAACGGCGCGTTCACTGAGCTCATTCTAGCGAAGTCCGCCCCTTCGTCCGTTTGCGCGATCGATCCCTCCGACGCGCAGATTGCGACTGCTCGGCAAAAAATCTCGGCAAAGCAGCTCGAGCTGTCGATTGGTGATGCGATGGCCCTTCCCTACGACGCCAACCGCTTCGAGGTCGCGGTGATGGCGCTGGTGCTGTTCTTCGTCACCGACCCGCGCAAGGGCGCCTCGGAAATGCTCCGCGTCACCAAGCCCGGCGGCATTGTCGCGTCCTACACCTGGGACGTCATGCGCGGCGGCACCCCTACCCAGCATTTGTGGGAGGAGATGGACGCGATGGGCAAACCGGCCGCACGTCCGCCGAGCGCGGAGGTCTCGCGTTTCGCGGCGCTGAAGGCGCTTTGGGCGGAGCTCGGCATCCGCGATGTCGAGACGCGCGAGCTTGTCGTCGAACGCACCTTCGCTGACTTCGACGATTATTGGCTATCCATGGTCGTGAGCAGCCCGAGCGGAATCGTCGGGAAGCTTTCGGATGCGGAGAGCGCGGAGCTGAAACGCCGACTAAAGGACAGACTGCCGGCAAGCGCCACGGGAGCGATCACGGTTCACGCCTGGTCGACGGCGATCAAGGGGCGAAAGGCAAATAGGTGATCTCACATCCGCGCGTCTTGCAATACGTCCAGGTGCTGCGGGCCAAGGCAAGTGCGTCCGGATCGTCGCCGTTGAACAGCAGCACCATGCGCTGGTAGCTCTGGGTCAATTGATGCTGGCGGTCGCGGCAGGCTCGATGCGTTCGCCCGTCCCGGCATAAGGCACGCGATAGCCGTTCGCTGCCAGCCAGTCGATGGCCGCCTTCGGCTCGTCGGTCTGGATGATGGTGGCGCCACGATCGGCCCAGAAACCCCAGGCTTCGCGCGGCAGGCTGGCCTGCACCGCCAGTTCGTCGCCACGGCCGCCGGCCAGAAAACCGCCCGGCTTGTTGACGATGGCGTAGGTGTCGGCCCAGATGTGCCAGTTGCCCCGCACCGCCGCCGCACGCATGCGTGTGCTGAACAGCGGTCCACCGGTTGCGGTCAGCGTTTCGGCGCCCGCCCGCCAGTTGATCAGTTCGATCGCGCGTGGCGCAAGAGCGTGGTCGACCGTTTCGGCGAATCCGGCATCATGCACCGCGTCATCGGCGATGATCGGCATGAACTGGAAGCCGCCGCCGATGGCAGCCATCGCGGCCTTCACAGTTGCAATCCTGCTCTGGTTCCAGAGGTTCTCCTTAACGATGACCTGATCGGCCATGCCGAGATCGCGCGCCACCGCGATCATGCCCGGGAGGTCGCCGACTTCGAGCTTGTTGTCGAGATTGATGAGGATCCGGTCCCTGGTCGCCAGCAGCATCTCACGCAGCGTCGAGACCCTCTCGTTGGTGACGGCACGGGTTCCCTCGACCACCAGCCGGCATGCCTTCAGTTCGCCCAGCGTGTATTTGACCACCTCGCCCTTGCAGGTCGTGGTGCGGTCGAGCCAGCTGTCATGCATGACGACGAGCTCGCCGTCCTTGGAACGCCTGATATCGACCTCGACGATCTCGGCGCCCATGGCGATCGAGCCTTCGACGGCAGCGAGCGAATTTTCCGCGTAGAGCGTCTTGCCGGCTTGCATGCTGCCGGCCCGGTGCGCGGCCACCATGACATGGTCGCGCCACTGGTTGGCATGCTCGAAGCGGTCGAGGATCTGCCTGGCGCGGCTTTCGCCGGCCAAAGCCTGGCCGGAGGCAACCGCGAGTGCCGTGGAAAGCAGAAGGCTCAGCCAGATGGTCCGCATCGAGAATCGCTCCTTGCCGGATCGAAGCCGGGATAGGCGATGCTCGTGACAGGGAGGTGAACGAAGCCGGCTAGCGGATGTTCGCAATATGAGGCGTCAGATGCGTTTCGCGAGCCGGCGGAACCATGCAAGGGTCGGCATCTCGACGAAGCGCCAGGTGATCCAGGACGCTGCGATGGTGGCGACGAGCATCAGGATGATCGCCACCGTTCCAGCCCAGCCGGCACCGAAGCCGGTCGCCGGCGAGCCGCGCAGCACGATGTCGCCGACGAGGCCCAGGCCAAGCTTGTGCTCGACGAGCCCGGCAACGTTGATCAGGCGCGCCTGGACGAAGATGTGGACCATGTAGATCGAGTAGGACAGCGCGCCGAGCGTCAGCATCAACGGCGTCCTCAGCACAGCGCTGATCCAGCCGCCCTCATGGGCGAACAGAAACAGCGCCAGCGCGAACACAAGGGGTGCGGCGATGCCGAAATCATTGCTGCCCGCCAGCGAGACGAAAAGCACGATGACCGCCACCATGACGATTTCGGCAAGTGTCCAGCTCAGCCCCGGGCCGCTCCTGGCGAGGAGCTGTCGCGCCCCTGCAATGGAATCATGCTGAAACCAGGCCAGCAGGGCGCCGAGCGAGAAGCCATAGAGGCAGCGGATGAAGCCGAAATCGTAGGACACATCCATATGATGCGTGGAGAAGCCGAGCAGGAACAACGGCGCAGTGACGGCGGCGGCGACGAACCATATACAGGCGCGCGCGCCGGCGATGAAGACCACGCCCGCGAACATGAGATAGGCGAAGAACTCCGCCGAAATGCTCCAGCTCGGTGCATTCCAGGTCAGATGATCCTCGAAGCCCATCCCTTGCAGCAGAAGCAGATTGGCCAGCAGGCTCTTCAAGTCAAAACCGCCGGTGAAGGGGGCAGCGCCAGTGCCATGCAGTTGCGGCAGCACCAACCGCAGCAGCTCGAATCCCGCAAAGGCGGCAAGCATGAAGAGATGCAGCGGATAGATGCGACCGAACCGCACCAGGGCGAAGCGAGCGACCTGGTCAGGCTGGTTCAGCCTGTTGCCATAGCTGCTGGCGATGACGAAGCCGGAAAGGACGAAGAAGAAGTCGACGAAAAGATAGGACGAACCGATGAATCTGCTCTGCGAGATCGCGGAAGCGGTCGGGAAATGGAACAGCGCCACCAGCAGCGCGCAGATGCCGCGCCACGAATCGAGAACCTGGAAGCGTTCACCGGCGATCGTGCCGGTGTGGGTCGACACCACGGCATCGGACGGATTAAGAAACGCGGTCTGCGTCATGATGATACAAATCCTGTCTTGCCGTGGCACCCGTGCGGCGCGATTTCGTCTCGCCAAGCTGTGACTGGCATCTTCCGTGCCGGTTCTGTAGTTGTTGCACCCCGATGAAAACGAGGACCAGTAATGGCGACCAAGAACATCGACCATGCCTTCACCGCTCGCTCCAAAACGGGCGGCGCCCTTGAGCCGACCTATTCCGGCGCGCTGTCGTTCATGCGGCGCAAATACACCAAGGACGTGAAGGGCGCGGATGCGGTGGTGTGGGGCATTCCCTTCGACGCCGCCGTCACCAACCGGCCCGGCGCCCGTTTCGGGCCGCAGGCTATACGCCGCGCCTCGGCGATCCTCGACAATGACCCGCAATACCCGTTCTCGCGCGATCTGTTCGAGCATCTCGCGGTGGTCGACTATGGCGATTGCCTGCTCGACTCCGGCAACCACCAGAAGACGCCCGGCACGATCGAGCGCGAAGCGGCCAAGATCCTGAAGTCAGGCGCTTTCCTTTTGACGCTGGGCGGCGATCATTTCGTCACCTGGCCACTGCTCAAGGCGCATGCCGCCATCCACGGGCCGCTCGCTCTGGTGCAGTTCGACGCGCATCAGGACACGTGGGAAGATGACGGCAAGCGCATCGACCACGGATCCTTCGTCGGCCGCGCGGTCAAGGAAGGCATCATCGACCCCGACCGGTCGATCCAGATCGGCATCCGGACGCACGCGCCCGATACGTTCGGCATCAAGATCCTCTACGGTCACGAAATCGAGGAGATGCGTGCGTCCGACATCGCCTACGCCATCGTCGACCGCACCGGCGGCAAGAAGACGTACCTCACCTTCGACATCGATTGCCTCGACCCGGCCTATGCGCCGGGAACCGGTACGCCGGTGGCCGGCGGACCGTCCTCGGCGAAGATCCTGTCGACGCTGCGGCAGCTCAACCAGATCGATATTGTCGGCGCCGATGTCGTGGAGGTTGCGCCGGCCTATGATCACGCCGATATAACAGCGATTGCCGGCTCGATGGTGGCTATGCAGTATCTCGGCCTGCTGGCGGAGCGGAAGGCACGGCAGGTAGAGATGAACAACGGCAACCACAACGGTGCCGCGGTGAATCACGGCAACGGCATATAGTGTTGAAATATCAGGGAATTTGATCAGGTCATGAAACCGAAAATCTTCATCGACGGCGAGCACGGCACCACCGGCCTGCAAATCCGGGCGCTGCTTGCCGAGCGTGGCGACCTGGAGATCATTTCCATTCCCACCGAGCGCCGCAAGGAAACGGCGGCGCGCGCCGAACTCCTCAATGCCGCCGATGTCGCGATCCTGTGCCTGCCGGACGATGCGGCGAAGGAAAGCGTCTCGCTGATTGCCAACGACACCACCAAGGTCATCGATGCGTCGACGGCGCATCGCGTCGCCGAAGGCTGGGCGTACGGCTTCGCCGAAATGGACAAGGATCAGGCAAAGACGATCGCCTCGGCCAAGCGCATCGCCAATCCCGGCTGCTGGCCGCAAGGACCGATCGCAACGCTGCGGCCGCTGGTCACCGCTGGCCTTCTGCCGGCCGATTTTCCGATCACCGTCAACGGTATTTCGGGCTATTCGGGCGGCGGACGCCCGATGATCGAGGATTATGTCGCCAAGGGCGAGGACGCCTCGGAGTTCCTGCCCTATGGCCTCACCCTGCAGCACAAGCATGTGCCGGAGCTGCGGGCCTATGCAAAACTGTCGCATGATCCGATCATGCAGCCTGCGGTCGGCAATTTCGCCCAAGGCATGATCACGGTGGTGCCGCTGCAGCTCGGTGGCCTCGGCCATGTGCCGACGGGTGCGGAGCTTCATGCGGCCATTGCCGACCATTTCGCCGCCATCAAGGGCGGCGTGGTCGAAGTGGCGCCCTATGCGCATCTGGAGCGCATGCCGGACATCGATCCCGAGATCTACAACGGCACCAACCGCATGAAGGTCTATGTCTTTGCCAACGACAAACGCGCCCAGGCGTTGCTGCTGGCGGTCTACGACAATCTCGGCAAGGGTGCCTCGGGTGCCGCCGTCCAGAATATGGACCTGATGCTCGGGCTCTGATGGACGCACCAGCCTTCCCGGCGCGCTGGAAAATCAGCGCGCCCGAACTTATTGCCGAGACTTTTTCGAGCCGCATCTGGAAGGTTGTTCGCGAGGATGGCTCGCCGGCCGTCGTCAAGGCGCTCAAGCCTTTCGACGATGTCGCCGACGAATTGCGCGGTGAGCATTTCCTTGCCTGGCGGCGCGGCGAAGGTGCGGTGCGGGCGCATTTCTGACGCCAAGAGGACGGCTGAAGTAATCGATTGTTCACCATGATCGGCTACAGACCATGTCCTGGCTCCCACCCAAGGATCTGTCATGGTCAGCGCGATCTCGGGTTCCTCCTCCGCAACCCAGTATTCCTCCTCCAGTTCCTCGAGCAATGCAGCCCAGGAGGCCGCGCTCGAAAAGCAGATCCAGGATCTGGAAGACCAGGCCAAGGCGATCACGGATGAGGTCAAGGCTGCCCAGGTGCGGCAGGATATCGCCGTCGCCCAGGCCAAGCTGGACGCGCTCAGGGCCGCCGACGCCGACAAGGCAGCGAAAGCCGCCCAAAGCCAATCAACGCCGTCCGCCGCCGCTGTGCGTCAGGCCGAATTCGACGGCGAGAAAACCACGCAGTCCAACGAATTCTGGATGTAACCAGCCGACCGGCTCTAGGGATCAGCTCCTGAGCGCGATCTGGTGCGGCAAGGGGTAAGCACCCTTGGTACCGCGCCAATGCGCGGCAGCAAAGCCCAGCACGATCATTGCGAAACCCTGATGGGTGAGCGCCATATGCAACGGCACATGCATGAGCAGCGTGCCGATACCGATCGAGGCCTGCACCAGCACCAGCGCAAACAACAGCGTCGCACGGCGCGCATGGGTTGAGCCCGGCAGCCGCCGATGCGTGGCGATCATGTGCCAGAGCGCGACGGCGAAGACCGTATAGGCGCCGAGCCGATGCACGAACTGCACCGTCTTCGGGCTCTCGAAGAAATTGCGCCATGCCGGCTCGAGGATCAGCAGATCGCCGGGGATGATCTTGCCGTCCATCAGCGGCCAGGTGTTGTAGCTCAGACCGGCGTCGAGCCCGGCGACCAGCCCGCCGAGGTAGATCTGGATCAGCGCCAGAAGCACGATGACGCCGGCCAGGCGCTGCGTCGAGCGATCGGCGGCGGGCTCCGAATGCGGCGCCAGCCCTCGGGCCACGACCATGGTGGCGGTGAAGATCAGCGCCGCCAGCGTCAGGTGCGTCGCCAGCCGGTACTGGCTGACGGAAACCCGGTCGACCAGGCCGGAGGCCACCATCCACCAGCCGATGGTGCCTTGCAGGCCACCCAGAAGCAGAATGCCGACGAGCTTTGGCCCAAGGCCGCGCTCGATGCGGCGGCTCACCCAGAAGACCAGCAGCGGCAAGGCGAAAACCAGGCCGACACTGCGCGCCAGCAGACGGTGCGCCCACTCCCACCAGAAGATCGACTTGAACGCCTCGATGGTCATGCCCTTGTTGAGCTCGGTGTATTGCGGGATCTGCTGGTAGCGCTGGAATTCCTCTTGCCACTCGGCGTCGTTGAGCGGCGGGATGACGCCGTGGATCGGCTGCCATTCGGTGATCGAGAGGCCGGACTCGGTGAGCCGCGTGGCGCCGCCGACCAGCACCAGCGCAAACAGCACCAGAAGCACGACATAGAGCCAGCCGCGCACGAGCGCGCGGTTGTGCAGGTCGCGGTCGCGGGCGGCGTATGGCGCGGCGGCTGATATGGCAGCCATGATCTTGTCCCGGCAGGTTGAGGTGGCGGATTGGTGAACCATCGCACCCGTGCTGGCAAGGCCATCCGGCGCGGCACGCCGTCGCGCCGTCCGCCGCGGGTTGCGCGTGTCCTGCGTTCGGCCTAAGCGATAGCAATCAACGAGGCCGAGCTATGCCCATTCGCCTGAAAAAGCTGATCGGAATGTTCCTGCTGGTGGCGCTGGTCATCATCTATGCGCTGGTCGCATCGATCTTCGCTGTCGCCCGGCTGTCGGAGTCGGGTCCGTTGGTGCAATTCCTGTTCTTCCTGTTCAGCGGCCTGCTCTGGGTGCTGCCGGCGATGGGCATCATCAAATGGCTGATGCTGGAGCCACGGGTGAAGCGCTGACGCCCGGCTGCCCGTCGCAATCAGATCGTGACGAGCATCTTGCCGGCATTGGCGAGCGGCGTCGTCACACCCGACAGCATGGTGCGAATGTGGGCAAGGTTCTGGTAGCGGCCATTGATCGAAATGCGCGGCAAGGCCTGCAGGAAGCCGGCATGTTCGGCGCGCAGCACGCCATGGCGGGTCGTCACGGCGGAGGTATAGCCGGCGTCACGGACAAAGCCGACTTCGCGGCAGCCGACGGCGCTTGCATAGCCATAGGGATAGGCGAAATGGTGCGGCTCCCTGCCAAGCTCGGCCCGCAACATGTCCTTTACGGCACCGATTTCGTGGCGCGCATCGGCCTCGGAAAGCCGCTTGAGATTGGCATGGTTGATCGTATGGGCGCCGATGGTCACCAGCGGATGCGCGGCGACGGTCCGAATCTCATCCCAGTTCATCAGTGTCCGCAGGCGCGGAACGTCCGCGTCGACGCCATTTGAAGCGGCCAGATCGCGCAGCACGGTCCGCAAATCTTCCTCGCGAACCTCGTTGGCGAGGTAGGCGTGCAGTCGGGCTATCGCCTGGTGTTTCCTGGCGGGGGTCGCGCAATCGATCACCGCCGGACCGTTCGGGGTCGCCAGCGTCAGGCGGTCGCACGCATTGACGATGTCCTCGGCCACATCCCACCACAGATCGGCGGTGCCGTCGATCAGGCCGGGCGCGACATAGATGGTGATCGGCGCGCCGTGCTTTTCCAGCACCGGCAGGGCCTCGGTCATGTTGTCACGATAGGCATCATCGGCGGTGATGGTGGCGAAGCGGCCGCCCTTGCCGCCTGCCTTGATGCGCTCCACGGCCTCGTCCATCGAGACGAAGGCATAGCCGTCCGCCTTCATGCCAGCGATCACGGCGTCGAGGAAACTGGGCGCGATGTTGAGGTGACGGTTGACGCTGTTTGGCTTCTCCGGTGTCGCCGTCACGCGATGCAGCATCAGGATGGCGCCGATGCCGCCGACAAACGGCCTGGCCAGCGGTGCGAGGCCGGTATAGCGCGCGAAATTGAGCGCCAGTTTCCGGATTGCCTCCCCACCGTCGATCATTCATTCACCTTTTGCGCCTAGGCTGATCCAAGCACGGAACACGCCTGAGCGCTCCCCCAAATCGGGATCAATACGCCTTAAGGATTGAGGTATGGTTGACGCAATGGCGTCATTTGACGGCAATCGGCTCGCGGCGACCGAGGCTTCGCCGCGCGCCCCGCCGAAGGATGCAGCGCAACTGTCTGTTTCCGTTACCGCGGCCGAAGGGCTCACGACCTATGCGGGGTTTTGCCGCTCGGCGCTCTGCGCGCCGGCGCAGGGCGCGATATGGATCCTGAACTGGGCCGCTGAGCTCAAACCCGATCTGCTCGTCGCAACGCTCTCTCGCGAAGGCGAGCCGGTCTTCGCTTTGGCGCTGGAGGTCGTAAGCCAGGGACCGTTCCGGGTTGCCCGTTTCATGGGCGGCCGCCACGCCAACGGCAATTTCGCCGCCGCCGGCCCGCAATGGCTGGCCAGGGCTGATATCACGGCCATCCGCTCGATGTTTGCCGCCATCGCCAGAGCCCGCCCCGACATCGATGTCATCGCACTGGAACGGTTGCTGCCCGATTTCGACGGCATCGCCAATCCGCTCGCATCGCTTGACCATTTCGCCAGTCCCAATCTTTCGCTGGCCGTCGACCTTGCCGGTGGCTTCGATGCGCTGCTGCTGCGCGCCAGCGGCAAGCGCAAACGCAAGAAGCATCGTTCGCAGACGCGAAAATTCGGGGCAGTCGGCAGCCACCGGCGCATCGAGGCACGCACACCGGACGAGGTGGACAGGTTGCTCGACGCCTTCTTCGAGATGAAGGAGCAGCGCTTCCGCAAGATGGGCATTGCCAACGTCTTCGGCGACGACCAGACACGCGCCTTTTTCCGGGGGCTGTTCACCCAAGCCCTGGCCGAGGACAAGCCTTCTTTCGCGCTGCACGGGCTGGAGGTTGCCGGCAAGCTGCGCGCCGTCACCGGGTCGAGCCGCTCCGGCAAGCGCCTGATCTGTGAGTTCGGAGCGATTGCCGAGGACGATCTCGCGCACAGCAGTCCCGGCGATTTCCTGTTCTTCGACAACATCCAGGAAGCCTGCGAGACGGGTTTTGCGGTCTATGATTTCTCCGTCGGCGACGAGCCCTACAAACGGCAGTGGTGCGATATCGAAACCCGGCATTTCGAGGTGCTGGTGCCGCTGACGCTGAAGGGCCGCGCGCTGGCGCAGACACTTCGCCAGGGCGCGCGGCTGAAGGCTTTCGTCAAGAACAGCCCGACGATCTGGAAGCTGACCAAGATGCTGCGCCGCAAGGCAGCCGGACAGGCTGCACCCACTACCGGCGAGGACGATAGCTAACTTTCAGAAATTCAGAGCTTCCTTGAGCGCTGGGCCGGCCCTGACGCGCAGATCGAGATCGGCTTCGATGTGATCGATATGGTGCAGCATCAAGCGGCTTGCCCGCTCGCAATCGCTGTTTTCCAGCGCGCCGACAATTTCCGTGTGCTCGCTGTGCCCGCAGGCTGACACGCCGGACCGTCCGTAAAGCGCAATGACAAGCGAGGAGCGCGCGACCAGCTCCTCCATGAAGCGCTGCAGGATGGCATTGCCTGCGACGGAGGCCAGCAGCAGATGGAAATCGCCTGAAGCCTTGATTTCGGAACGCCGCGCGGTCGGACCGCGCTCGGCGATGAAGCGGCCCTCCTCGTCGAGTTGCGCCCTGAAGGCGACGATGTCGGCTGATGTGACGCGCCCGCAGGCGGCAATGGCAATGCCGGGTTCGATCAACCGGCGCGAGGCGAACACCTGGCGTGCTTCCTCGGGTGACGGGTTGGCGACGAAGGCGCCGCGGTTGCGCTCGGTGCGCACCAGGCCTTCGAAGGACAGCATCTGCAAGGCAGCGCGTGCCACCGTGCGCGACACATCAAACAGCGTGCCGACCTCGCCTTCCGACAGCTTGGTGCCCGGCGCCAGCCGACGGTCGACAATGGCGTCGCGCAGATTGTCGCGGATCGCCTGAGCGCGATCCTGATTGGCGCTGTCGGTGGCGGAATAGATCTGATCGGCGATATTCATGGCGATGGCGTTCCCGCCCTCTTCTAACGCGACTCGTCCTCCCCGCACGAGAGGCAAAGTGAACACGAAGCCAAAAAAGATTGCATACGATTCTTGTGCAGATCGCGCACAATCGCCCATTATTTGTGCAATGCACAAGATGGCTCGTTGCATGAGCAGCAGGCGAGAATCCTGATTTCTCTGACAATTCAATCGGTTGGACCAGCACATCCCATTTGGCACGCATGATGCTTTGGTTAATGCGACCAAACGGGGAAGCCTGAATGTCCAAAGCCGCCGAGATCGACATCGTGTCCGTTTCGAAAGTCTATGGAGCGACGACCGCCGTCGAGGACATCAGCCTGAAGATACCGGCGGGCACTTATTGCTGCCTGCTCGGCCCCTCCGGCTGCGGCAAGACCTCGACGCTGCGCATGATTGCCGGCCACGAAAGCATTTCGTCCGGTGATGTCCGTCTCGGCAACACCGTCGTCACCGACCTGCCCCCGGCCAAGCGCGGCACGGCGATGATGTTCCAGTCCTATGCGCTGTTCCCGCACCTCGACCTTATCGACAATGTCGCCTTCAGCCTGAAGATGAAGGGCGTCGACAGGGAACAGCGCCGCGCCAAGGCGCTCGACATGCTCAAGCTGATGCAGATGGAGGCCTATGCGACGCGCCGTCCGGCACAGCTCTCCGGCGGCCAGCAGCAGCGCGTCGCACTGGCCCGCGCTTTGATCACCGATCCCGAGGCACTGCTGCTCGACGAGCCGCTGTCGGCGCTCGACCCGTTCCTGAAGATCCGCATGCGCGCCGAGCTGAAGAAATTGCAGACCTCGCTCGGCATCACCTTCGTTCACGTCACCCACAGCCAGGAGGAAGCCATGGCCTTGGCGGACCTGATCGTGGTGATGAATGACGGCCGCATCGAACAGGCGGCACCTCCGCGCGACGTGTTCGAGCGGCCAGCCACAGCCTTCGTCGCGCGCTTCATGGGCGACCACAATGTCATCTCGGGCCGGGTAACCGGCGCGCGCGACGGCATGGTCGTCTTCGACGTCAATGGCGGCGGTTCGCTCGCCGCCAGCGGCAACCGCCAAGAGCCGGGCGCGCCGATCGACATCGCCATCCGCACCGACCATGTGCGCATTGGCGAAGCACCCGCGCCCGGGCTCGGCTTCACCGGCATCGTCTCCAACATCGAATATCGCGGCGCCACGGTGAAGCTTTCCGTCACCGGCGCCGGCATCGACGATTTCACCGTCATCGTCGACGATTCCGACTTCTTCGCCAAACCTGTCGCCATCGGCGACGCCGTACCGCTCGCCTGGGATCCGCAAGACGCGATCGTCCTCGGCCGCCTCAATTCATGACTCCAACCAAGCAAAACAAGACAGGGGAATAGACATGACAGACACCATACAAACCAAGACTGGCATTTCGCGCCGCTCGCTGCTCAAGACAGGTGCGGCCGCCGTCGGCCTCGCCGCTGGCTCCGGCGTCATCACCGGCTTCCCGACCATCTGGGCGCAGTCCAACATCACGCTGCGCCAGTTCGGCACCGGCGTGTCGAACCTCAACGCCATCGCCGACAAGTGCAAGGCCGACCTCGGCATCACGCTGGAGATGACGGCGACCGATTCCGACGCCGCCGCCCAGCGCGCCGTGACCCAGCCCGACAGCTACGACATCGCCGATATCGAATACTGGATCTGCAAGAAGGTGTTCCCCACCGGCGTGCTGCAGCCGATGGATGTCAGCAAGCTGAAATATTATGACGAGCTGGTGCCGCTGTTCAAAACCGGCAAACTCACTCCCGACAGCGTCATTGCCCAGGGCACCGCGCCGCATACCGTCGGCTTCGTCGAGGCACAGGACTCCAAGACCTTCGCCAAGGCGCCGACCAACTGGTTCACCATGGTGCCGACCATCTACAACGCCGACACGCTGGGCATTCGCCCCGACCTCGTCGGCCGCGACATCACCACCTGGGCCGACATCATGGACCCGGCCTTCAAGGGCAAGACCGCCATCCTCAACATCCCCCCATCGGCATCATGGACGCCGCCATGATCATGGAAGCCACCGGCAACATCAAATATGCCGACAAGGGCAACATGACCAAGGACGAGATCGACAAGACGATCGACTTCCTGATCAAGGCCAAGCAGGCCGGCCAGTTCCGCGCCTTCTGGAAGTCCTTCGACGAGAGCGTCAACCTGATGGCATCGGGCGAAGTGGTCATCCAGTCCATGTGGTCGCCGGCCGTCGCCGCCGTGCGCTCCAAGGGCATTGCCTGCCGCTTCCAGCCGCTCAAGGAAGGCTACCGTTCCTGGGGCGGCGGCCTTGGCCTCGCCGCCCACCTCAAAGGCGCCGAACTCGACGCGGCCTATGAATACATCAACTGGTACACGTCGGGCTGGGTTGGCGGCTATCTCAACCGCCAGGGCTACTATTCGGCCAACATGGTCTCGGCCAAGAAGTTCATGACCGAGGACGAGTGGGGCTACTGGATCGAGGGCAAGCCGGCCAAGGGCGAGATCAAAGCGCCGGACGGCACCGTCATGGAAAAGGCCGGCGCCGTGCGCGATGGCGGCTCCTTCGAGGAGCGCATGGGCAAGGTCGCCTGCTGGAACTCGGTGATGGACGAGGACCGCTACATGGTGAAGCGCTGGAACGAGTTCATCGCGGCGTAAGGGAACAAGCGCCCCTCTCCTCTACCCCTTCTCCCCTTGCAGGGAGAAGGGGTAACGCGGCTCCGCCCGCATCGCCAAAACCGAGAGCCTAGATGACAGTCGCGCTCGAACGCCCCGCAATCGCCGCCGCGAAACCAGTCCGACGCCGCCGATTCTCGCTCGGCGCCATCACGCCCTATCTGCAGTCGGCGCCGCTGGCGCTGATCCTCGGCGCGTTCCTGCTTTTGCCGATCATCATGATCGTCGTCGTGTCCTTCTGGGACTACGACTTCGCCGCCATGTATCCTGACTTTCTCACCACCAACTATTCCGATGTGCTGGGCTCGTGGGTCACCTGGAAGACCTATCTCAACACCATAAAATTCGCGGCCATCGTCTGGGCGCTGACCTTGTTTATCGGCTTCTGGGTCGCCTATTTCCTCGCCTTCCACATCCGCACGACGGCCATGCAGATGGTGCTGTTCCTGGTCTGCACCGTGCCGTTCCTGACCTCCAACATCATCCGCATGATCTCGTGGATCCCGGTGCTCGGCCGCAACGGGCTGATCAACTCGACGCTGGTGCATATGGGGCTGGTGCCAAAACCCATCGAATGGCTGCTTTATTCCGAATTCGCGGTCGTGCTGGCCATGGTACATCTCTACACGTTGTTCATGGTGACGCCGATCTTCAACACGCTGATGCGCATCGACCGCTCGCTGGTCGAGGCCGCGCGCGACGCCGGCGCCTCCGGCTGGCAGGTGCTGTGGAACGTCATCATCCCACTGGCCAAGCCAGGCATGGCGATCGGCACGATCTTCGTCGTCACGCTGGTCATGGCCGATTTCTCCACCGTGCAGGTGATGTCTGGCGGCCAGAGCGCGTCGGTGGCGCTGATGATGAAGAACCAGATGTCGCTGCTGCAATATCCGGCCGCGGCCGCCAACGCGGTGGTGCTTTTGGTCCTGGTGCTCTTGATGGTCGCCGGCATCCTGCGCATCGTCGACATCCGCCGGGAGCTTTGACGTGAGCCACGAAAAACGCACCCTCGAATTTTACGTGCTCGCCGCCTTCTTCGCGCTGTTCGTGCTGTTCCTCTACGGCCCGCTGTCGGCGATCCTGATCCTCTCCTTCCAGGGTGAGACCGGCGGCCTCACCTTCCCGCTCAACGGCGTGTCGCTGCACTGGTTCGCCAATCTGTTCGAGCGCCAGGCAGTTGGCGATTTCGGCGGCAGCTTCAAGCGCTCTCTGGTGCTCGGCCTGATGGTGATGGTCGTCACCGTCATCGTCTCGCTGCTCGCCGGCCTTGCCTTCCGCCAGAAATTTCGCGGCGCCACCGCACTGTTCTATCTGGCGGTCGCCAGCCTCGTCGTGCCCTCGATCATCATTTCGCTCGGCATCGGCGTGGTTTTCCAGCAGGTCGGCTTGCGCCCGGCCTGGTATACGTCGGCCTTCGGCGCGCATTTGACATGGACCTTGCCGTTCGGCGTGCTGATCATGTTCGCCGTCTTCAACCGCTTCTCGCCAGCCTATGAGGAAGCCGCGCGCGACCTTGGCGCCACCTCCTGGCAGACCTTCGCCCATGTCGTGCTGCCGATGATCGCGCCGAGCCTGATCGGCGTCGGCCTGTTCGGCTTCACGCTCTCCTATGACGAGTTCGCCCGCACGTTGATGACATCGGGAACCTTCAACACGCTGCCGCTCGAGATCTATGGCATGACCACCAATGTCACAACGCCGGTGCTCTACGCGCTGGGCACGGTGACCACCGTGTTCTCCTTCCTGGTGATCCTGGCAACGCTGGGCGCCATCCTCTATGTCGGCCGCCGCCGGGCGAGAGCGTGATCGTGCAGATCCTTGTGGTGAACCCCAACACGACGGCGAGCATGACCGAGACGATCGCGGCTGCCGCGCGCGGCGTCGCCGGCGTCCGGACCGAAATCGTCGCCGTCACCTCGTCCACGGGACCAGCCTCGATCGAGGGCTATTATGACGAGGCGCTGGCCGTGCCCGGCCTGCTGATGGAGATCGCCGCCGGCGAACGCCGCGGCGCGCAGGCGGCGATCATCGCCTGTTTCGACGACACTGGGCTGGACGCCGCGCGTGCCATGGCCGCCATTCCCGTCATCGGCATCTGCGAGGCCGCACTCAGCATGGCCTCCTTCATCGCCCAGCGTTTCACCGTCGTCACCACCACCGAACGCTCGCGCGTGCCGGTGGAGGGGTTGGTGCAACGCTACGGCATGTCGGGACGGGCGCGCGTGCGGGCTGCCGACATTCCAGTGCTGGCACTCGAGGACCCGGCATCAGGAGCGGTCGGCAAGCTGCGCGACGAGATCGCCCGGGCCGTGGAGGAGGACCGTGCCGAAGCCATCGTGCTTGGCTGCGCCGGCATGGCGGACCTTGCTCATCAGTTGCAGGCGGATTTCGGACTGCCTGTCATCGACGGTGTCGGCGCCGCGATCAAGCAGGCCGAAGCGTTGATTGCGCTCGGCCTGTCGACATCGAAGCGCGGCGCCTATGCCAGTCCGCTGGCCAAGCCCTATCGTGGTATGCTGAAATCATTCTCGCCCGGAGCAGTCGCCGCGGAGTGAGCACCATGCAACCGATCATCCGCACGCTGTCGCTGGCGGAATTGGCCGACCTCATCGACTGGGCGGCGGTCGAGGGCTGGAACCCCGGCCTTGACGACGCGGCGAGGTTCCAGGCGGCGGATCCGGAGGGTTTCATTGGCGCCTTTGTCGGCAACGACATGGTCGCCGCGATCTCGGCCGTGGCCTATGGGCGCGATTTTGGTTTCATCGGCCTCTACATCTGCCGTCCGGACATGCGCGGCAAGGGCTATGGCAAGGCGGTGTGGACCGCGGGTATGGACAGGCTGGCTGGGCGCACCGTCGGCCTCGATGGCGTCGAAGAGCAGCAGGCCAACTACCGGAGCAAGGGGTTGAGGCCGGTCTACGAGACGATCCGTTACAGCGGGCGGCCCGCGGCCCTGCCCGTCGGCGCTGGGAGGTCTCGTATCGTGGTGGCTGCGCAGCCGGTGCCCGACATCATCGGATATGACGCGCTTTGCTTTCCCGCGCCCCGGCATTCTTTCCTGCAGCAATGGCTGCAGCCGCCACACCGTGCCCTGGCGGCGGTCACATCACGGGGAACGGCCGGCTATGCGGTGGCGCGATCCTGCCGCAGCGGCTTCAAGATCGGCCCGCTCTTCGCCGACGACGCGCAGACCGCACTCGAATTGGTCGGGGAACTGGCGAGCGCATGCGATGGTAGCGAACTGAACATCGACGTCCCGGCCACCCAGGTGGATTTCATCGCGGCGCTCGAGGCAGCAGGCTTCTCAGCGACCTTCAGCACCACGCGCATGTACAAAGGCACGCCCCCGAAGCTCGATGCCGACAGGGTATTCGGCGTGACGACGCTGGAGCTGGGATAGGCCGCCGCTTTCAGGCGGCGGAGCGCCGGCCCGGCGTGCCCGGCGGCTCGTGGCCAAGCGGCGTCACCAGCGTCAGGTCGGGGTAACCGCTCTCGATCAGCTTGACCGCCGCCTGCGTCACCTCGTCGTCCGGCTCGAGCATGGACAGGAACACTTCAGTGGCATCGCCGCCGAGGCGGCTGATGCCTTGCGCGTCAGCCGGCCCGCATTCGACCACCACCAGGTCATAGGCGGTGGTCAGCGATTGCATGATGATCGGCAGCCGGTCGGCGGCACGCATGGCGCGGACCGGATCGGCGGTGCCGACGGGAATGACGTGGCAGTCGGAATAAAGATCGGCATGGATCACGTCGCTGAACTGCGCCTGCGAAGCGAGCAGATCGGTGATGCCAGGGAAAAGCCCGCTGTCCAGCATCGGCCGCGAGGCGGCGCCCGAGGCGGTGAGGTCGAGCAGCAGCACGCGCAGGCCGGCGTCGGACACCTCGCGCGCCACCAGGATCGCCGATGCGGCCGCCTCGTCGCCTTCGGGCGACACGAATATGGCGCGCGCGGCGCCGCTGGCGATCAGCTTTTCCGCGGCCTTCTCGATGTCGATCTCACCGAGCACCGAGCGTGGCCGCTGGGCCTCCTCAACAGGCTCCGGCTCGGCGACCGATTCGGCTTCCGCGACAGGCTCAGCCTTGGCCACAGCTTCGGCTGCGGCAACAGGCTGCGGCTGCGGCTGCGCCAGCATCTCCGACCCCATGACCGGTTCCGTGGCCGCTTCTGGCCAAGGCGTCTCGGCGGCACGATTGGCGAATTCGCTGGCGACAGCCGGCTCCACGCGTGCATATGGCTCCAGAGGAGCGGCAGGCTCCTGGCGGGCAGTTGCCGGCATCGCCACTTCGTTGATCGGCGCGAAACGCGCGCCGGTGGCCGGGCGCATGGCGCGGCCCGAGAAGAGTTCCTTGAGCAGCGTGTATACCGCGGCCAGCAGAAGGGAAGCCGCGGCGGCAGCGCCAACGATCGGCCCGACCTTGGGGAAATACGGCTCGGCGGGCACCGAAGCCGGTGAGGAGACACGGGCGTCGACCGGCACGTAGTTGCGGTCCTGACGTGAAGCTGCCTCGCGGTAATTGGTCAGATAGAGTTCCAGCTGCTGGCGCTTGGCGGCGGCATCGCGCTGCAGCGCGTCGAGACCGACCTGCTCGTTGCCGGCCTGCGCCGATGCTGCCTTCAGTTGATTGACGTCGGCGATGAGCTGGCTTTCACGCGCCTTGGCGGCATCGGCCTGCATCACAAGGCCCTTCATGATCTTCTGGGCCTCGTTGCGGATCTGCGCATCGAGATCGGCCAGCTGTGATTTCGCGGCGCGAACGCGTGGATGATTGTCGAGCATCGTCGTCGACAGATCGGCGATGTTGGCGCGCAACTCGGCCTGCCGCTCCCGCAAACGCTGGATCAGGTCGGACGACAGCACTTCCGGCAGCGAGTCGAGCGAGCCGCCATTCTGCAGCGCCTTGCGCACGCTGTCGGCGGTGCCTTCGGCCGCGGCGCGGTTGGCCCGCACCCGTGACAATTCAGTCGAGAGCTCGGCCAGCTGCTGCGTGGCCAGGGTGGCATTGTTGCCGCCCATCAGCAGGTCGGACTGGCCGCGGTAGGCCGCGACCTTGGCCTCGGCATCCCTGACCTGCTTCGACAGGTCGGCAATCTCGGGCGCCAGGAAGTCCGCGGCGGCGGTGTTCGATCTCGCTCTTGGCCGCGCCCTGCCCGGCAATATAGGCCGCGGCAATGGCATCGGGGATGGCGGCTGCCAGCTTGGGATCCTCAGAGGAGAACTCGATGGCAATGATGCGGGTCTTTTCAACGCCGAAGACGTTGAGCTTTTCGCGCATCTTCTTCAACACGCGTTCGTCGGCCGGAACATCCATCGGGTCGTTCTTCAGCCCAAGCAGGATCAGCACGCGGCTCACGGACGACATGTTGATCGTTTCGTCGAACTCGCGCAGTCGCGACAGGCCAAGTTTCTGCGCCACCTGCTTGAGGATTTCGTTGGACGAAATGATCTGGACCTGGGTGGCGACCCCTTGCTCGTCGAGGATCGGCTTGTCGCCGTCATTGTTGCTGCCGGCCGGGCGGGTGTAGACGGATTCGCGCGGGGCGATTTCGATCTGCGTCTGGGCCTTGTAATGCTTTGTCGCGAATGATGCGAAGGCAAACGCCAGGCCCGTCACCACCAGGACGAAAAGCACTATGCGCAGCCAGTTCCTCGCCAGGCTGGCGAAGAGCTGCCTGAGGTCAACGTCGACATCTGCGGCCGCGGACTGAACGGACATGCATCCCTACTCCGAAACTGGGTCAGGATGTACCGTAAACAACTATGGTAACTCAGCCGTTAAGATCGCGGCAATACTCCGTTAGGGATTACTGGTGAGCCGCAAGAAAAACGATAAAAATACCAAAACCGTGAGCGCTCTCGACCGGCTCCTTTACCGGCCATTAACCCTAACAGGATGATAACGGACCCGATCCCAGATGTTTGCTGCGACGCCGCAGCGGCCAGTCGAAGGTACGTATCCGGTCATGAAAAGCACTGCCTCCCTCTTTCGCGCTCTGCTTGCCGTATCGATGCTCGCCGGCTGCTCCAGCTACCGGCCGACGCCGGCGGCCTTCCACGAGGTCCTTGACCAGCCCTATCGTCTCGGCGCCGGCGACCGCATCCGCGTCACCGTGTTCGAGCAGGACGGCCTGACCAACACTTACAGTGTCGATCAGTCCGGCTACCTCTCCTTCCCGCTTGTCGGCGCCATACCGGCGCGTGGCCACACCGCGCAGCAGATGGAAAAGGAGATCGCCGACAAATTGCGGCAAGGCTATCTGCGCGACCCCGACGTCTCGGTCGAGATCGATCGCTACCGGCCGATCTTCGTCATGGGCGAAGTGGGTGCCGCCGGTCAGTATTCCTATGTGCCCGGCCTGACCGTGCAGAAGGCCATCGCCATTGCCGGTGGCTTCTCGCCGCGCGCCAACCAGGAAAGCGTCGACATCACCCGCGACATCAATGGCAAGGTGATGACCGGCCGCGTGGTCACATCCGATCCACTGCTGCCCGGAGACACCGTCTACGTCCGCGAACGCCTGTTCTGACAGACACCACGTGGCGGACAAGCTCAGGATCGTCCACTGCTTTCGTTCACCCGTCGGAGGAATTTTCCGGCATGTGCGCGACCTGACGGAAGCGCAGGTCGCCGCCGGTCATATGGTCGGCATCGTCTGCGATTCGACCACCGGCGGCGAATTCGAGGAGCGCCTGTTCGAGCAGATGAAGGACATGCTGGCGCTCGGCATCCATCGCACGCCGATGCAGCGCCATGTCGGGCCGGGCGATCTCGCCTCGGCCCGGCGCACCTACAAGATCATCAAGGAATTGCGGCCGGACGTGTTGCACGGGCACGGCGCCAAGGGTGGCGCTTATGCCCGTCTGTTCGGCTCATTGTTGCGGGTATCAAGGTCTCGCGTAGCCCGCCTTTATTCGCCGCATGGCGGCTCCCTCCACTATGACGAAACAACAGCCACCGGAAAGCTGTTCTTCGCGCTGGAGCGCATCATGGCGCGCTTCACCGATTGCCTACTGTTCGTCTCCGACTACGAGCGGCGGACCTATCGCAGGAAGGTCGGCGAGCCGCCGATCCCGAACACGCTGGTCTACAACGGACTGCGCGCCGCCGAATTCGAACCGGTGATCATCGCATCCGATGCGGCTGATCTGCTCTATATCGGCATGATGCGGGACCTGAAGGGGCCCGACATCTTCATCGATGCCCTGGCAGCCGCCGGTCCCCGGCTTGGCCGGGCGCTGAGCGCGGTGATGGTCGGCAACGGCGACGACCTGCCGCGCTACCATGCGCAGGTAGAGCGCCTGGGGCTGCAAGGCCATGTTCGCTTCCTGCCGCCAATGCCGGCCAGGCAGGCCTTCGCGCTGGCGGCGCTGGTGGTCGTTCCATCGCGCGCGGAAGCCATGCCCTATATCGTGCTGGAGACACTGGCAGCGGCAAGACCCATGATCGCCACCGCCGTCGGCGGCATACCGGAGATTTTCGGTACCGGCTCCCCTGCCCTGATCCGGCCCGATCCGGTTGAACTCGCCGACAAGATGAGCGCGGCGCTGGCGGATATGGCCGCCTACAGCAAACTCATGCCCGACGGCGCCAGCCTCAGGGCGCGCTTCGGCGCCGACGTCATGGCCACCGAAATCGAGAAGGCCTATTTCGCCGCGCTCGACAGGTAACGCCCAAGCGTTTCCAAAGCCATGCGTTGTTTCAAGGGTTTCTTAGCTCTCTTTTGCTATTGACCGAGGGGAAGCTTGCGGAAAGCCCCATGAACGAGATCGACCCAGCGCGCCGCTTTTCACCTGAAGCGGTGCGTAAATTCGACGGCCCAGCTGAGGGTGATGTGCCCGGCGGAATGAATGACGTTGCCCGGCAGGTCGCGTCGCAATACCGACGCGATACGATGTCGCCGATCATGGTCAGCGGCGTCCTGCGCATGGTCGAGTTCGGGATCCTGTTCGTTTCGGGGCTCTGCGTTTATTTCTACTTTGTCGGTTTCTTCAACTATCTCGCCTGGCAATATCCGGTGACGATTGCCGCCGCGTCGTTCCTCGCCGTGGTGCTGCTCGATGTCACCGACTGCTACCAGGTCGTTTCCCTGATGCGGCCGATCGCCAATCTTGGCCGCATCCTGCTGGTCTGGGCCGGCACCTTCGCGCTGATGGCGTTGACGGCCTTCGCCATGAAGATGTCGGAAGACTATTCGCGGCTTCTGTTCGGCACCTGGTTTGTCGTCGGCTTCGTCCTCCTCTTTGGCCTCAGGCTGGTGATGTCGAGACTGATCCGGCGCTGGGCACGCGATGGCCGCATGGAGCGGCGCGCCGTCATCGTCGGTGGCGGCAAGGCGGCGGAAGTCCTGATCCGCTCGGTCGAAAAGCAGCCTTACAACGACATCCGCATCTGTGGCATCTTCGATGACCGCTCAGACAAGCGCTCGCCGCCGATCGTCGCCGGCTATCCCAAGCTCGGCACCATTTCGGAACTGATCGAGTTCGCCCGTATCGCCCGCATCGACATGCTGATTGTATCGCTGCCGCTGACCGCCGAAACGCGTGTGCTGCAGCTGTTGAAGAAGCTGTGGGTGCTGCCGGTTGATATCCGGCTTTCGGCGCATTCCAACGCGCTGCAGTTCCGCCCACGCGCCTATTCCTTCATCGGCTCGGTGCCGATGCTCGACATCTTCGACAAGCCGATCAACGACTGGGATTCCGTCGCCAAGCGCGCCTTCGACATCATTTTTTCGCTGGTCGGCATCATCGTCTTCTCGCCGGTGATGTTGGCGACCGCGATCGCCATCAAGCTCGACAGCAAGGGACCGGTGCTGTTCAAGCAGAAGCGGCATGGCTTCAACAACGAGATCATCGAGGTCTACAAGTTCCGCTCGATGTACACGGACCGGTCGGATCCGACCGCCAAGCAGACGGTGACCAAGAACGATCCGCGCGTCACCCGCGTCGGCCGCTTCATCCGCAAGACGTCGATCGACGAACTGCCGCAGTTCGTCAATTCGCTGCTGGGCTCGCTGTCGCTGATCGGCCCACGCCCGCATGCGATTGCCGCGCAGTCGCACAACCTTCTCTACAACGAAGTGGTCGACGGCTATTTCGCCCGCCACAAGGTCAAGCCCGGCGTCACCGGCTGGGCGCAGATCAATGGCTGGCGCGGCGAGATGGACACCAACGAGAAGATCCGCATGCGGACGGAATACGACCTCTACTACATCGAGAACTGGTCGCTGCTGTTCGATCTGCGGATTCTGTTCCTGACACCGATCCGGCTGCTCAACACGGAAAACGCCTATTGAGCGCGATTTCCCATGAGCTGCCGCCGAGCGCGGTCAACGCCAAGCTGATCGCGCTGATTTCTTCCGCTGCGGTGGTGGTCGGTATCCTTCTGTCCGGCTTTGTCATCAGCGAGCCGGCGCCCTACGAAATCTACATGGCCGGGCTGATCGCCATCTGGGCTCTGTTCGGCCTGCGGATTTCGCGTGCGGCCATGCCGCTGCTGGTGCTGCTGGTGACGATGAACATCGGCGGCATGATCTCGATGACGCAGATGGCGGACCTCGCCTTCACGCCGCTCTATCTCTCCGTATCGCTGTTTCTCGCTTTCAGCGCGGTGTTCTTCGCCTCCGTGACAGCGACACAGCCAGGCCTCTACCGGCTGATCTTCAATGCCTATGTCGTCTCGGCGGTGGCGACGTCGCTGCTCGGCATAGCCGGCTATTTCCACGCCTTTCCCGGCGCCGAAATGTTCACCAAATACGACCGCGCGGCCGGCGCCTTCCAGGACCCGAACGTCTTCGGACCGTTCCTGGTGCTGCCCGGGATCTATCTGCTTTATCTGATCCTGACCGGTTCGGTCTCGCGCATGCCGCTGCTGGCGGTGCCGCTGCTGATCATCACATTGGGCATCTTCTTCTCCTTCTCGCGTGGCGCCTGGGGCATGTTCGCCGTCTCGGCGGTGCTGCTTACCGGCTGCCTGTTCCTGCAGAGCGCCAGCGGCAAGTTCCGGCTGCGCGTGGTGATCATGACCATCGCCGCGCTGTCACTGCTGACGATCGCCATCATCGTCATCCTGCAATTGCCCGGCGTGTCGGAGATGTTCTCCAACCGTGCCCACCTCGAACAGAGCTATGACACCGCCCGCCTCGGCCGCTTCGCCCGCTATGCGATTGGCTTCCAGATGGCGATGGAGCGTCCGTTCGGCATCGGGCCGCTGGTTTTCGGCAAGATGTTCGGCGAAGACACGCACGACATCTGGCTGAAAATGCTGATGGATTATGGCTGGTTGGGTTTCGTGTCGTTCCTGACCCTTGTCGTCTGGACCATCACAGCCGGTTTTCGAATCCTGCTGCGCGACCGGCCATGGCAGCCCTATCTCCTGTGCGCCTATGTCGCCTTCATCGGCAATATCGGGCTCGGCACCTTCATCGACATCGACCACTGGCGCCACATGTATCTGCTGCTCGGCCTGATCTGGGGCGCCATCGCGCTGGAATACCGCCATCAGCGGCTGTTGCGGCCGGCATTTCCAGGCGAGTCGGCGATCGCACGATAGACGCCGAATTTCGGTTGACCCGAACAGGGTTATCACGATACATCGCGACCGGTCCGGAGTGTAGCGCAGCCCGGTAGCGCACTTGACTGGGGGTCAAGGGGTCGTCGGTTCGAATCCGGCCACTCCGACCATTTTAAACAAGGACTTGCCCCCGAAGTCCCCCAGCCAGATCGGCCGATCCTCGAATCGCCCCTTCCCTTGTCGTGCTGGTCTCAGCTCTGGATCGGACCCGGCCTCTAAGCCTGGCACACATCCACCCACTCAGCGCCAGTAAGCTCAACCATCCTCTGCGGTGCAATCCGCACAGCCGCGTTGGTAGCACCGGCAGCCGGCACCACCTCGTCGAATTCGCGCAGCGACACGTCGCAGTAGACCGGCAGTGGCGCCGGTAGGCCGAACGGACAGACACCGCCGACCGGATGGCTCGTGGCGGCGACAACTTCCTCTGCGTCCAGCATGCGCGGCTTGCCGGCGAACTGGTCCTTGAACTTGCGGTTGTCCAGCCTGGCGATGCCGCTGGTCACGACCAGCATGGTGCGCTCGCCGACGCGCAGGCAGATGGTCTTGGCGATCTGCGCCGGCAGGACGCCATGCGCTTCCGCCGCCAGCGTGACCGTCGCCGAACTTGCTTGCGTGACGATGACCTCGATATCGGGCGCATGAGCGGCGAAGAAGGCGCGAACAGAGTCCAGGCTCATATCAGAAAACCCACGATTCAAAGCCGATGCACGGCAAACGCGATTGGCGCAGATTTGTATGCCGCAGGTATAAACACGCGCGATCTGTCAATCGGCAAGCCCGGCCTGCCTGGGAACGCCGTGGCTTCAACAAGAAACCCGCCAAGCGGCCTTGGCGGGTTCTCTTGCATGCTCGGTACTGGTCTATACCAGGGGTCGGCCTTGTGCGGCCGGCGTCGGCGCGGCGGGCGCCATGATGGCGTCCTGAGGCATGCGAAGCGCGGACGCAATACGACGCAGCTTCGACGGATCGGCCGCCCGGCCGTTCTCGATATCCTCAATCTCGCCGACCGACAGGCCGCAGGTCAGGGAAAGCTCTTCCACGCTGTATCCGCGGGTTTCCCGCATTGCTCTGAGGGTGCTGTAATCGTGCCCGATCTCACTGGCTAACGGTTCGGAGAGGGCATGGCTTTTTGCATTGTTGGGCATTGGCAACTCCGGTGGCTGAAAGCGTTTTGATCAAAAAATGGAGTGTTGCCTGAGACGAGCAGGAACATGCCCGCTCGCCGGCGATTTGCCAAGAGCCAAAGGCTGTCACGCTATCGTGAACCTCTGGCCCGCGATGCGGTTGCACGCATATCGGCGCCATCAAGTTCTTTTGAACACCCCGGCACCTTTTTGCTCGGAGGTTTCAGCCCACCTGTTCGTTGTTCTGATGCGCTGGCGTGGAAACCATCCGGTTCCAGCCGGCCCGTTCCCAGAAGGATCTCTGCAATGAACTTCAAGACATTCATGGTCGTGCTCGGCGCGATCTCCAGCCTTTCCGTTGCCGCTGTCAGCGGCGCCCAGGCGGCGGACGCACTGCGCGTGCGCGGCACGGTGGTCAGTTTCGAGCCATCGCTGCTCACCGTGAAAACCCGCCAGGGCGATACCTCGGCGATCAAGCTCAATACCGGCTGGAAGATCTCCGGCGTCGCCAGCGCCTCCGAAAAGGACATCAAGCAGGGCGATTTCCTTGGCATCGCATCGGTCTCGAAGGCGGATGGCGGCAGTGGGGCGCTGGAAGTGGTGATTTTCCCAGCCGCCTTGAAAGGCACTGGCGAGGGCGACCGTCCGTGGGACCTGCAGCCGAACAGCCGCATGACCAACGGCACCGTGGCCGACGTCACCGACATAAACGGGCGCGCCGTGACGCTGACCTATGACAACGGCCAGACCAAGAAGATTTCGATCCCCGAAAGCACGCCCGTCGTGACCTTCGCCCCGGCCATGCCTACCGATCTCAAGCCAGGCGCAACGGTCTTCGTCAACGCCCAGCGTGAGGCAGACGGCACGCTGAGTTCCAGCCGCGTCGTAGTGGGAAACAATGGCGTGATCCCGCCGATGTAGCCAAACAAGCGGCAAAGCCGGCTTTTCGGCGCTCGCAAAGATGTGACGTGAAGCCGGCTTCCTTGGAAACAGTCCAGAAACAAAATTCTACAATCGGGAAATACTGACGAAAAAAATCGGGAGCGTAATCCCATCCGCGGCAGCCGGGCTATCGATCCGAGTCATACCTGCCGGCGAAACAAAAGGAAACGATCCCATGAAGAAGTCCCTCCTCTCGGCCCTCGGGCTTGCAGTTGCATTGGCTTTCACGGCGCCCGTGGTCGGTGCGACGAGCGCGGACGCGGCCCCGATGGCAAAGCATCATCGTCATCATCACCATCATCGTTATCATCACCGCCATCATCACTACCATCATCATCACCACCACATGAAGAAGATGGCAAAGAAGACCTACTAAGCATACCAGACTGCCAACGAGAAGACCGGCCTTGGCTTCTTGTTCAAGGTTGGTCTTCTCGTGGTTGTGCAATGCCAAGCCCGACATCAAACCGGGCCTATCAAATTTCGCCTGACGATCCTGCTGGTCCAGGATTTTCGGCACCACCCATGATCCCGCGACGGCAAGCAAAATCTTTCACACGGCGCCAAATCGCGATACGGCAGGAATGTTGCTGACCCGGTGTATGGCGCTGGATCGGGCGTTCGCGAACAGGACCAGGTATCCCCGATGACGGCCAAGGCCGATATCTCCCGGACAGACCGGCTTTTCCTGTCGGCCGCCCGATTGTGGCTCACGCTTCGCCACCCCGCCCTTGTCGTGCGATTCTTCCTGAAACTGGGCTATCTGCCCAATCCGGCCGCGCCCGTGCGCTACCACGAGCTGCTGCTCTGGCGAAAGATTCTCGACCGCAATCCGCTGTTCGTGACGCTGACCGACAAGCTCGCGGCCAAGGCCTATATTCGAGACGCCTGCCCCGAGATCGCCGTGCCGAAAACGCTTTGGTGCGGACGCGACGCGGCCGACATCCCTGCGAACCTGCTGGCCGGCAATATCATCGTCAAGACAAACCACGGCTGCGCGATGAACATATTCGTTGCCAATGGCCACCCCAATCATGGCCTCATCGTCGCCAAGACGAGGCACTGGCTGAGAAAACGCTACGGCCGCCGCAATGGCGAATGGGCCTATTGGCCTGTCATTCCCACCGTCTTCGTGGAAGAGCGGCTGGCGCTCTCGGGCGCAAGGATCGCAACCGACATCAAAGTGCATGTCTGCGGCGGCGTGGTAACGCATGCCTGGGTCGAGGACAAGGAAGCCGGGCGTTCACTGCTGTTGGACCGGGACGCCAATCCATTGCCCGGGCGCGATCCGGACTATCCCCGCGAGGATCAGGCGGTGCCCGTCAATACGCGGCTTCTCGACTATGTCCGTCAGGCGGTATCGATCGCCCCTGTTATCGCCGGCAAGCTCGACTACATCCGCATCGACTTCCTGGTCACCGACCATTGTCTCTACGCCGGCGAGATCGTCGTCTATCCCGGCGCCGGCTATGGCACCACCACCAATCCGGCCTTCGCCGGCGAAATCGAACGGCTCTGGCGGCTCGACCAATCCGCATTCCTGCGCCGCTCCCACAAAGGGGCTGTGCGCCTCTATGCCGACGCGCTCCGCGCCAGATACCGGAGCGGCATCGCAAGTGACCAGGCTGGGGTCACGCAGCACTCCGGATGAAGCCGCCGGGATCGGCAGCGCGTTTTTTCCGCAACCACCGCATGAACCTTTCCTTCGAGGGCAGCACTAAGCCTGCATGGACGCCAGCAAGGCGATCCCCAACCAGATGGACGCCGGCAAGGCGATCCGCAATCGAACAGAAGGAAATGCTCAATGACCAACATCTCGAACTTCAAGCGCCTCTCGCTCGCTGCCGCCGTCGCCATCTCGGCGATCGGCTCGATGTCGATGACGAATTCGGCTTTCGCCAACGGCACGCACCCCACCGGTGACGGCGGCGCGGTTTGCAAGGGCGCAGGCCACTGTCTCGTGCTCTCGATCGAGTGCAAGGGCACCTATACCGACGCCACCGACAAGAATGGCACGGTCTATGGCAAATGCAGCCAGACCGCGCAGGTTTCGCCGCAGGCCAAGATCAAGCTCGCGAAGTAACCACCTGACGGCAATGAGAATGGCGGCTCACCCCTCAGGGTCGGCCGCCATTTTCTCAACTGAATTCCTGTCTTATGACCGAGGGCTCCCTCAGCGCCGGCTGAACAGCAGGCTGGCGACCAGGCCGAGCACCACAAGGCCAACGGCGGCGGCCGCCGCCGGGTGATCACGGGCCGATTTCTCCATTACCCTGCCCTGCTTGCGGATTGCCGGCATGGCATCGCGTAGACGTCCGGCAAGGTCGGAATATGTGTCGAGAGCGGCATCGCGGCCATCTTCATAGTAAGCGCCACCCCGCTTCGACACGGCCTTGCGCAACGCCGCGAGTTCCCTCGAGAGGGCCGCGACCTGCTTTTCGAGGTCGATGTCGGAAAGGGTCGAAAATGTTGCCATCATGAGTTTCCTTGTCTTGCTGCAGGAAAGTCTTGCAGAAGGAAACGTAACGCCTCACCCCTCGGCGGGTTCCGGTCTCGAGCGATTGGTGCGGCGGTCAGCGCACCTGGTCAAGCAGGCGCTTGCATTCCAAGAGGTCGAACAGCGCCTCCTGCAGCAGCGCGCGATTGTCGCGCGAGAGTTTCGACGCGTCCGGCTGAACCGGACCTTCCTCGTCGCTCTTGCCCAGGCCGAAAAAGCGGCGGCTGGGCTTGACCCTTGGCTGGCCAACCAGTTCATCATCGCCGCCGCGCGGCTGTGCTGCCGGCGTCAGCGGCACCTGATCGGCCTGCTTTCGCTGCGAGATCGCCTCGACGGCGGCCATGTCGCCATTGCCGATGGCGACGAGAAAATGGTTGCCATTCTCGCGCAGCAGCTTCTGCACGCCCTTGATGGTGTAGCCCTGGTCGTAGAGCATGTGGCGGATGCCCTTGATCAGCTCGACATCCTGCGGCCGGTAGTAGCGACGGCCGCCGCCGCGCTTCATCGGCTTGATCTGGTTGAAGCGCGTTTCCCAGAAGCGCAGCACATGCTGCGGCAGGTCGAGATCTTCGGCGACCTCGCTGATGGTACGGAAGGCGTCAGGGCTCTTGTCCATGGGCGAAATCCTCACGCTGGAGCGTGATCCGGAACGGTCTTCAGACGAGATCAGGCTCAACGAAGGAGATAGTCATTCCGTTTGCGCCGAATGATCATACGCTGAACACCAATCCGGCCATGCTACCGAATCGGGCCTTATTTCAGCGGTTTGTGAAGCAATATTCAAGCCCGGCGTCATGGCGAGGCCGGTTTTCAACCGTACAATGGAGGCTATTTGCCGCCCTTGGCCTTGCTGTTCTGGTGGGAACGCAAGATACGGTTCTTCAACACGTTCGACGACTTGAAGGTCATCACCCGCCGCGGCAGGATCGGCACCTCTTCACCGGTCTTGGGATTGCGCCCAATGCGCTCGTTCTTGGAGCGGACGTGGAATGTCGCGAAAGACGACAGCTTGACCGTCTCGCCACGCACGATGGCTTCGCAGATTTCGTCCAGCACCGCTTCGACCAGTTCGGCGGATTCAGTGCGCGACAGACCGACCTTTCGGTAGACGGCCTCCGCTAGGTCGGCACGCGTAAGTGTCTTTCCCCCATGCGACCGTCCCATCAGTTCAAACATAAAATCGGCACAACAACGGCTGAGCCTAAGTAATTGATCCGGCAAGGTCAAGGACCGAAACCGGACCGTTCGGCACTTACCAGCGAACCAGAACGGCGCCCCAGGTGAAGCCGCCGCCCATCGCTTCCAGGAGGACGAGGTCGCCCTTCTTGATGCGGCCGTCGGCGACAGCCACCGACAGCGCCAGCGGCACGGAAGCAGCCGAGGTGTTACCGTGCAAATCGACCGTAACCACCACCTTTTGTTCTGCAATCCCGAGCTTCTTGGCCGAAGCGTCAATAATTCGTTTATTGGCCTGGTGCGGCACGAACCAGTCGAGATCGTCGGCGGTGATGCCGGCGGCCGAGAAGGTCGCCTCGATGACATCGGTGATCATGCCGACCGCATGCTTGAAGACTTCGCGGCCTTCCATCCTGAGGTGGCCGACGGTTCCTGTCGTGGATGGTCCGCCGTCGACAAAAAGCTTGTCCTTGTGCGCACCGTCTGAGCGCAGGCTGGCGGCCAGAACGCCGTGATCGGCAATCGTGCCAGCCCCCTCGCCTGCTTCCAGGACCAGTGCGCCGGCGCCGTCGCCGAACAGCACGCAGGTCGAGCGGTCGCTCCAGTCGAGGATGCGGGAGAATGTTTCCGAACCGATCACCAGCACGCGTTTGGCCAGGCCGCCGCGGATGTAGAGATCGGCTGTCGTCACCGCATAGACAAAGCCCGAGCACACCGCCTGCATGTCGAAGGCAAAGCCGTGATGCATGCCGAGGCGGTTCTGGATCTCGACCGCGGTCGCCGGGAATGTGTTGTTGGGGGTCGACGTCGCCAGCACGATCAGGTCGATATCGTCAGGCGTCAGCCCGGCATTGGCAAGGGCGGCCCGGGCCGCGGCCTCGCCCAGCGAAGCCGTCGTCTCGTCGTCGGCCGCGATATGACGCTGGCGGATGCCGGTGCGCTGGGCGATCCACTCGTCCGAGGTCTCGACCATGCCTTCGAAATCGGCATTCTTCATGATGCGGCGGGGCAGCGCGGCGCCAGTGCCGCGCACGACTGATCTGATCAAAATTGTTTCCTATTCCTTCGCGTCGGTACCGTCGGATTTCCGGGATGACAGGGCATGCGGGTTGCGCGCATGAAACAGGTCCAGGTCGGCCTCGATGCGGTCAAGCAGATTGTTGCGCACCATGTCGTAACCAAGCTCGATCGCGGCGGCGAAACCGTCCGAGTCAGCACCGCCGTGGCTTTTGACGACGATGCCGTTCAGCCCCAGGAACACGCCGCCGTTGGAGCGACCGACATCCATCTTTTCGCGCAGGCGATCGAAGGCGCCCTTGGCGAAGACATAGCCGATCTTGGCCATCAGCGTGCGGCTCATCGCGGCGCGCAGGTAACCGGCGATCTGGCGCGCGGTGCCTTCGGCCGTCTTCAGCGCGATGTTGCCGGCAAAGCCTTCCGTCACCACCACGTCGACCGTGCCCTTGCCGATATCGTCGCCTTCGACGAAGCCATGATAGTTCATCGAGGCCATATTGGCCTCGCGCAGCATGCGTCCCGCTTCCTTGACCTCTTCCTGGCCCTTGATCTCTTCGACGCCGACATTGAGCAGGCCGACGGTGGGCCGGGCGATGCCGAAGACGGAGCGCGCCATGCCGGTGCCGAGAATGGCAAAATCAATGAGCTGGTGCGCATCGGCGCCGATGGTGGCGCCGACGTCTAGAACCACGCTTTCGCCGCGCAATGTCGGCCACAATGCAGCAATCGCCGGGCGATCGATGGTGGCCATGGTGCGCAGGCAGAATTTCGACATCGCCATCAACGCGCCGGTGTTGCCGGCGGAGATGCAGGCGTCCGCGGCGCCCGACTTGACCGCTTCGACAGCCTTCCACATCGATGACTTCCAGCGGCCATGGCGCAGCGCCTGGCTCGGCTTATCGTCCATCCTGACCGCGATCTCGCAGTGGAAGAATTCGCTCACCTCGGCCAGTTTGGGAAACTTGGCCAGTTCGGGGCGCACGAGCTCCTCACGCCCGTAGATGACGAAGCGGATGTCGGGACGGCGGGTGGCGACCGTCATGAGCGCCGGAATGACCACGGCTGGTCCGTGATCGCCGCCCATGGCATCGATGGAAATCCTGATCACGCGGTATTCATCTCACGGGTTAGGCGGCAGGTCGCTTTAGTGGTCGCGAAGGTTCGGCGAAAATAGCGGTTTTGGCTTTTCACACAACCGACTTTTCCATCGCGGGCGAGGTTTTCAGGATTTTCCCAGCAAGGATCGCAGTTTTTGCTGAAATTCATTCTCCGCCGCTTCGGTCTCGCCGCCGGCATCGAGCAACGCGCCCGATTTGCGCGGATAGGGGTCGATCGCCAGTCCGAAGAACTGTTCGGCAAGCGCCCCGACATCGATGATGTCACCGGAGAATGTTTCGGGACTGTCAGGGCCATCCGCGTCGAGCAGGATCTCGCCGCCGCCGTCGAACCCCTGCCGTCCAAGCTTGGAATCCTCGGGCAGCAGCAACGCCTCGAATGGCTCGTCGATATGTGCAGCGACGGGATCGAGCGTGACGATGCAGGCCTGCGTGATATCGGCCTGGACACGACCGCTGACCTTTACGCCATTGCGTTTCCAGGAGGCCACAAGGAGTTCGGCGCGATAGGCTTCGACCGACAGCAGTCCGTGCTCTTCGGCGAGCGCGGCTCGCTGGGCGGCGTCGGCCTCGATCACCACGGGCAGGCCCTTCTGCGGCAGACGGGCGACGTTCGCGAAAAAGGCAACCGGGCTCTGCGGATCAGCATGTTTCATCAAGCACCTCCCTTGGCGAGCGGAAACGCCGCCTTGCCGGAAACGATTGATTCGGACGGCTGCGCGGCCAGCTGCCGGCAGGCATCGGCGACATAGTCGGCCAAATTCTGCGCCTCCGGCCACGTGCCGGAATCGGGCCGGACATTGCGGGCAAGAGCCGCGGTCAGCCCGTCGCGATCGCTTCTTTCAAGCGCATCATCATAGGCGGCGGTGCGGCCATAAAACATCTTCGCCAGTTTCTTCATACGCTTGGGCACGCCGACGTCACCAATGCCCAGCTCACGCAGCGAATGGTCGACGTCGAGGAAGAACTCGTCGATCAGCACCTGGGCGATCTCCTGCGCCACACCGTCCTCGCCGCGCAAGCGATGCTGGAAGAGGAACATATGCAACGAAAGCATCTCGAAACGGCCGAGCGGCGTGTCCGGCACATTCCAGTGGGAATAAAATACACTCTGCCGCGCCGCCGCCACGATTTGTGCGTAAAGCGCGTCCGTGATGGCGCGGTTGGCGTGGCGTTCGCGACCAAAAAGGCGCTGGAACATGGGGATGGTCTCCGGGGACCGTTTGTTGAATTGGCCTTGTTGCATCGGCAAGCAAGCTGGTTTACCGGTTTTGCGGCCCAGCGCAAGTTGCGGCGATATAATGGAGAATTGTTGTTGCGCGCGCTGAATTTCAAGTCGACCTTCTCGTCCAGGCCCGCCGGCGCGATCTCGCTGCTGCTCGTCATATCGGCGCTCTCGGCATGTCATACCAACAAGATGTTCGGCGACCTCAGTCCGAGCGAGACGCTCACGCAAGGCTATGTCTACGACCAGCAGGCCGTCGATTCGGTGCCCGTCGGCTCCAGCCGCGAGCAGGTGCTTCTGGCGCTTGGCACGCCGTCGACCACGGCGACTTTCGACAACGAGGCGTTTTATTACATTTCGCAAACGCGCAAGCGCTATGTCGCCTTCGACAAGCCCAGGCTTGTCGACCAGAAGGTGCTCGCTGTCTATTTCGGCGCCGATGGCCGCGTCACCCAGATCGCCAATTACGGCTTGAAGGACGGCAAGATTTTCGACTTCATCTCGCGCACCACGCCGACTGGCGGCAAGGACCAGAACTTCCTCGGCCAGATCATCAACGGCGCCAGCAAGCTGGCGCCCGGCATCCCCGGCGGCGGCACTCCCTGATCATCAGACCCTGCTTCCCCACGGGGAAAGCGACAATATCTCAGGCGACCGAAAACCCGTGGGAGCGATCTCACGGGTTTTTGTTTGGCCAAGGCAGGCCCGGCTTGTCAGCAATGGGGCAAGACTGCCGCAGCCGAGGCGCCCCACTTGAGCAGATATACCTGCCTTAGGCGCAAGATTTTTGGCAGCCTGCGGCATCCACCCCACGGCTCGGTCCTTCCGCCACCGACACAGACCTGGCGGATTCGTCTCCCGGCTGCGCAAGATTCGTGGCCTGCCCACCAATGCCTGAGCGCGAGCCGCGCGTGCGGCAGATTCGGGTGCTCTATCGCGGCCGCTTGGACACGGACGCCAACGGCAGATGAATCCCCGTCGAGACTGACGTACCAAACAAAAACCCGCGGGGATCGCTCCCTGCGGGCTTTGTTTTTCGACCGCTCTCTCAGCCGTGCGCAAGCACGGCCAGCAGCAGGAGCGCCACGATGTTGGTGATCTTGATCGCCGGGTTGACCGCTGGACCAGCCGTGTCCTTGTAGGGATCGCCCACCGTGTCGCCGGTCACCGAAGCCTTGTGCGCCTCGGAGCCCTTCAGGTGCTTGACGCCGTCCTTGTCGACGAAACCGTCCTCGAACGACTTTTTCGCGTTGTCCCAGGCGCCGCCGCCCGAGGTCATCGAGATGGCGACGAACAGTCCGTTGACGATGACGCCGAGCAGCGAGGCGCCGAGGGCCGCGAAGGCCGAGGCCTTCGACCCCGAGATCAACAGCACGCCGAAATAGACGACGAGCGGCGCCAGCACCGGCAGCAGCGACGGGATGATCATTTCCCGGATCGCCGCCTTGGTGAGAAGGTCGACCGCACGCGCATAGTTCGGCTTGGAGGTACCGGCCATGATGCCCGGATCCTCGCGGAACTGCTTGCGCACCTCCTCGACAATGGCGCCCGCCGCGCGGCCGACGGCCGTCATGGCGATGCCGCCGAACAGATACGGGATCAGGCCGCCGAAGATCAGGCCGGCGACGACGTAGGGGTTGGAGAGATCAAAGGAGATCTCGCCCATGCCCTGGAAGTAGGGATATTTGTCGCCATTGGCGGCAAAGAACTTCAGGTCGTTCGAGTAGGCGGCGAACAGCACCAACGCGCCGAGACCGGCCGAGCCGATGGCATAGCCCTTGGTCACCGCCTTGGTGGTGTTGCCGACCGCGTCGAGCGCGTCGGTGGAGTGGCGCACTTCCTTGGGCAGGCCGGCCATTTCGGCAATGCCGCCAGCATTGTCGGTAACCGGGCCGAAGGCGTCGAGCGCAACGATCATGCCGGCGAGGCCGAGCATGGTGGTCACCGCGATCGCCGTGCCGAAAAGGCCGGCGAGCTGGTAGGTCGAGATGATGCCGCCGACGATGACGATGGCCGGCAGTGCCGTCGATTCCAGCGAGACCGCAAGGCCCTGGATGACGTTGGTGCCGTGGCCGGTCACCGAGGCCTGGGCGATCGAATTGACCGGACGCTTGTTGGTGCCGGTGTAGTACTCGGTGATCACCACGATGAGGCCGGTCACCACGAGGCCGACCAGGCCGCAGATGAACAGGTTCTTGCCGGTGATGATCATGCCGGCAACGGTGCCAACCTCACCCCAGCCGACCGTAGCAGAGGTGGCGACGGCGAGGCCGACGATCGACAGCAGGCCGGTGACGATCAGGCCCTTGTAGAGCGCGCCCATGATCGAGCCGTTCGAGCCGAGCTTGACGAAGAAGGTGCCGACGATCGAGGTCAGGATGCAGGCGCCGCAGATGGCGAGCGGATACAGCATCGCAGTCTGCAGAACCGCGGTACCGCCAAAGAAGATGGCGCCGAGCACCATGGTGGCGACGACCGTCACCGCATAGGTCTCGAACAGGTCGGCGGCCATTCCGGCGCAGTCGCCGACATTGTCGCCGACATTGTCGGCGATGGTGGCCGGGTTGCGCGGATCGTCTTCCGGGATACCGGCTTCGACCTTGCCGACCAGATCGCCGCCGACGTCGGCGCCCTTGGTGAAGATGCCGCCGCCGAGACGAGCGAAGATCGAGATCAGCGAGGCGCCGAAACCGAGCGAGACCAGCGAGTCGATAACGATGCGATCATTAGGCTGCAGGCCCATCGGACCGGTCAGGATCAGGAAGTAGATCGAGACGCCGAGCAGCGCCAGGCCAGCCACCAGCATGCCGGTGATGGCGCCCGACTTGAAGGCGATGTCGAGACCGGCGGCGAGGCTGTTGGAGGCCGCCTGTGCGGTGCGCACATTGGCCCGCACCGAAACGTGCATGCCGATGAAGCCGGCGGCGCCCGACAGGACAGCGCCGATCAGGAAGCCGATTGCGGCGGTGATGGAAAGCAGCCACCAGGCGAGCACGAGCACGACCACGCCGACGATGGCGATGGTGGTGTACTGGCGCGCCAGATAGGCTTGCGCGCCTTCGCGGATGGCGGCGGAGATTTCCTGCATGCGTGCATTGCCCTGATCGGCCGCGAGAACCGAACGTGTCGCCCAGATGGCGTAAAGGACAGAAAGCAAGCCGCAGGCGATGACGGCGTAAAGTATGGTCATTGCCGAATTTTCCTCGATTGCTGGCCCAAAAGAACCCCTCCCTGGGCCGTTGAGACAAAGACCGGAATCCGCGCACGGAATCCACCTCTTCGCATCGGTGTATGCGAAACAGGGCTCGGAACGTCAAGATATTGTTCGGTTTTTGCCCGGCTTTCGCCCAAAAGACAAAGGCCGCGCCGACCCCGCCGGCATGGTCCTTCATTTAGATCGATTGAAATGACGCGGGAGATCATGCCAACAAGACCACCAGCTCCCCCAAGGGGACTACTCCGCCTCGCGCCCCATCCGCCGCGCCGCGTAGCGCTCAACCGCCGACAGCCCGTCATAGATCAGCACGGCAAGGGCCGCCACGATCAGGCCGCCCTGCAGGATGAAGGCAAGATTGTTGGACAGCAGGCCGGCGATAATCACCTCGCCCAGCGTCTTGGCAGCCACGGTCGAGCCGATGGTCGCGGTGGCCAGGCTGATCACCACTGAGAGCCTGATACCGCCAAGGATGATCGGTGCGCTGAGCGGTAACTCGACCTTGGTGAGCCTTTGCCAGCCGGTCATGCCGGCGCCACGTGCAGCCTCCATCACATTGGCCGGCAGCGTCGTCAGCCCGGTCAGCGCGTTCTCGAAGATCGGCAGCAGGCCATAGAGAAACAGCGCGATCAGCGTCGGCCATTCGCCGAAGCCTACTGCCGGAACGGCAAGTGCCAGCACCGCCACCGGCGGAAAGGTCTGGCCAATGTTGACCAAGCTACGCGACAGCGGCAGGAATTCCGCTCCAGCGGGCCTCGTGACCAGGATGGCAAGCGCGACGGCAACGATGGTTGCAGCCACAGTGGCGATCAGCACGGTGCCCAGGTGCAACAGCGTCAAGGTCAGCAGGCTGCCCTGATTGTAGATCACCGGCGCATTGTTCTCTGTCAACGGTTTCAGCAACGGCTCGAACCAGCCGGGGTTGGTGAGGAAGGCGACGAGCAGCACTGCAAGGGCAAGTCGCAGCAGCGCCGGCAGCCAGACTTTCATGTCGGCCTCGCCGCGCGCTTGACCAGCCCGTCCACCGTGACCCGGCCGAGCGGCTTGCCGTCGGCGTCTTTTACCGGCAGCGCCGGCCGGCCCGACCACAACAGCTCGGCCAACGCGTCGCGCTGGCTGGCTTCGCCGGGAATCGCCTCGCCCTCGGCGGTGCCTTTCTCGACCGCGTCGCGAACACGTCCGAGCGACAGCAACCTGAAGGGTCTTTCGCTGGCGCCGACCAGGGTCTCGACGAAGCTGCTGGCCGGGTTTGCCAGGATCTCGGCGGGTTTGGCGTATTGCACGAGCTTGCCGGCATCCATCACCGCGATCTTGTCGCCCATATGCACGGCCTCTTCCATGTCGTGGGTGACAAGGATGATGGTGGTGCCGAAGCGCTTCTGGATCGCCAGCAGGTCTTCCTGCGCCTTGGTGCGGATGATCGGGTCGAGCGCGCCGAACGGTTCGTCCATCAATAGCACGTTGGGCTCGGCGGCGAGCGCGCGGGCGACGCCGACGCGCTGTTGCTGGCCGCCGGACAGTTCGTGCGGGTAGCGCGGCCCATAAGCTTGCGGATCGAGCTGGTAGAGCGTCATCAGCTCGTGGACGCGGGCGTTGATGCGGTCCCTGTCCCAGCCGAGCAGCACGGGCACGGTGGCGATGTTCTGCGCCACGGTGCGATGCGGAAACAGGCCGTGGCCCTGGATGGCATAGCCAATGCTGCGGCGCAGTTCGTAACCGGGCACGGAACGATTGTCGGCGCCGTCGAGCTTGACGATGCCTGATGTCGGCTCGACCAGCCGGTTGATCATGCGCAGCAGCGTCGTCTTGCCCGAACCGGATGTGCCGACGATGACGCATACCGTGCGCGGCTCGATGACCATCGATACGTCGTCGACCACCGTTGTCGCGTCGTAAACCTTGGTAATGCCTTCGATCTCGATCATGCCGTTTCAACCCTGCGCTTTGTGGCAGTCATTTCGATCACCGCATCGAGGATGATGGCGGCAGCGAAGGCGAGCGCGACCGTCGGCACGGCGCCGAGCAGCACCAGATCCATCGCCGTCTGGCCGACACCCTGGAAGACGAACACGCCGAAGCCGCCGCCGCCGATAAGCGCTGCAATGGTGGCAAGGCCGATATTCTGCACCAGCACGATGCGGATGCCGGTGAGGATCACCGGGAAGGCCAGCGGAAACTCGACACCGAACAGGCGCTGACGGTTGGTCATGCCCATGCCGCGCGCCGCGTCATTGGCCGCACGCGGCACGCCGGCAAGGCCGACGACGGTGTTGGCTACAACCGGCAGCAGCGAATAGAGAAACAGGGCGACGAAGGCAGGTGCGGTGCCAATGCCGCGAATGCCGAGCGCAGCCGCCCCCGGCACATGCGTGGCGACCCAGCCGAGCGGCGCGATCAGCAGGCCGAACAGCGCGATCGACGGAATGGTCTGGATGATGTTGAGCACGTTGAGCACGCCGGCCCGCAGCCTTTCGACGCGGTGGCACAGGATGCCGAGCGGCAGGCCGACGATGACCGCGGCAGCCAGCGAACCGAGCGCCAGCGTCACATGCTTGGAGCCTTCGGCCCAGAAACTGTCGGCACGATTGAAATACTCTTTCAGGATCGACAGATTGTCCCAGCTTCCCGACATCAACAGCAGACCGATCGCCAAAGCCGCGACGAAAAGCACGCCAACTCGCGCCAGGGGCGACAGGTTCAGCCTTGTCAGCAGGTCGGCCAGCACAAGCGTGAAGGCAAAGATGAGAATCCAGAAACCGTAAGCCGGAGACACTCTGGCGAAGGTGTTGCCGGCCGGCGTCAAGAATGTGCCGGCGACGCCGATGAGGAGCGCCAGCGCTGCAAGCGCGACGACGCCGGCGGCGAGGCGCAGCACGAGCGGTGTCCTGAACAGCGCTATGAGCGCTGCGGCGACGATGATAGCGAGCAGCAACCATCCTGTGGTTGCCGGCAACGCCTCGAGAATCGAACGTGCCTGACCCGGAACGATGCGGTTGGCGCGGAACGTCGCAAAAGGGGCGAGGAACGCCGCATAGGCCGCGATCGCCGCGATGACCACGCCGAGCTTGTCGAAGCGGACGGTCATGAGGCGAGCCCGTGCCGAGCGGTGTGCGCTGTTGCAGGATTGAGAGTTTTGCGCGAGGCGCCCCCCTCTGGCCTGCCGGCCATCTCCCCCTCAAGGGGGAGATCAGATCTCGCAATGGCTTTCGCCAATTTCCAACGCCGGAGAAATAAGCGCTGCGCAGAAGCTGCCAATCTCCCCCGTGGAGGGGGAGATGTCCGGCAGGACAGAGGGGGTGCTTCGCACCAGCGTCACCTTTCGGTGCGCTGACTACTTCAGGAAGCCATTCTTCTTCAAAAAGTCCTCGGCGACGCCCTTGACCGGCTCGCCGCCGACCTGCACGCGGCCGTTCAGATCCTGCAGCGTGACGAGATCGAGCTTGGCGAAGACCGGCTTCAGCAGCGTCTCGATCTCCGGATGTTCCTTGAGCACGGATTCGCGGATGATCGGCGCCGGCTGGTAGACCGGCTGAACGCCCTTGTCGTCCTCAAGCACGACCAGGCCAGACGGCGCAATGCCGCCGTCGGTGCCGTAGACCATGGCGGCGTTGGCACCGCTGGTCTGATTGGCCGCCGCCGCAATGGTGGCCGCCGTGTCGCCACCGGAGAGCGTGATCAACTGCTCAGGCTTCAGCTTGAAGCCATAGGTGGTCTGGAAGGCCGGCAGGGCCGCCGCCGAATTGACGAACTCGGCAGAGGCCGCCAGCACCACCTGGCCGCCGCCGGCCACATACTTGCCGAAGTCGGAAAGCGTGGCGAGCTTGTTGGTATCAGTCACTTCCTTGCGCAGCGCGATCGCCCAGGTGTTGTTGGCCGGCGCCGGCGCCAGCCAGACGATCTTGTTGGCGTCATAGTCGAGCTTCTTGGCCGTTTCATAGGCCTTGGCGGCATCCTTCCAGACCGGGTCATCGGCCTTCTCGAAGAAGAAGGCGGCGTTGCCGGTGTATTCGGGATAGATGTCGATCTCGCCAGCGGTGATCGCCTTGCGCACCACCGGAGTGCCGCCGAGCTGGATGCGGTCGGTGGTCTTGATGTTGTTGGCGTTGAGAACGAGCTGGATGATGTTGCCGAGCACGCCGCCCTCGGTGTCGATCTTGGAGGAGACAACCACCTGAGCACTGGCGGAAGCCGCCGAGATGGCCAGCGCCAATGCCGCGCCGGCGAAAACCTTGACTGAAAACATTGTGAAAATCCCTTGCTGTGAACCGGAATGCGGTGGCCGCATATGAGCATGGCTTCAACGGCCAGTCGGGGCATACGGTTTCATAACAATCGGTACAGACGCAATAATTTTGTTTCGGCGCGGCAAATTCAGCCGAAGCAATCCTGACAACATCATGTCAGGTTAGCAGAGATTTGGGGATCAGGTGCTTGCCTTGCGCAGAGCCGTCATCTTGAGCGCGCCGAGTGCGACGAAGCACAGTACGGTGACCGGAAAGATCATCCAGTTCAGCATCTCCCAGCCGAAGGCGTTGTAGACCATGCCCGACAGCAGCGACGCACAGGCGACCGAGCCGAACAGGACGAAGTCGTGAAAACCCTGCACCTTGCCCTTTTCCGACGGCCGGTAGCTTGCCGCTACCATGGCGGTGGCGCCGATGAAGCTGAAATTCCAGCCAAGGCCGAGCAGGATCAGCGACGTCCAGAATTGCCACAGCGCAAGGCCCGACAGAGCGACAATGGCGCAGCCGATGAGCAAGATCAGGCCGGCGGCGACAATGCGCTCGGCGCCGAAGCGATGGATCAGCGAGCCGGTGAAGAAGCTCGGCGCGAACATCGCCATGACGTGCCAGGAGATGCCCAGCGTCGCATCATCCTCCGACAGGCCGCAGCCGACCATGGCCAGCGGCGCGCCGGTCATGACGAAGCTCATCAGCGCATAGCTGCCGACGGCACAAAACAGCGCCGCGACGAAGCGCGGCTTGGTGACGATTTCGGACAGCGGTCTGGCATCGCCTTCGGTAATGTCGACCTTGCTCACGGCCTTCGCCGGCAGGCGCAGAAACGACAGGATGATGGCGCCCACGGCTGCCAGCGGCAGGATGGAGACGAACGACCCGGCAAACATCACCGGCGCGAACAGTTCGCGGGTGAAGATGACGATCTGCGGCCCCAGAATAGCGGTGATGATGCCGCCGGCCAGCACGAAGGAGATGGCGCGCGCCTTGAACTCCGGCGGCGCATTGTCGGCGGCGGCAAAGCGGAACTGCTGGACGAAGGCACCACCGATGCCGATCACCAGCAGTGCGAACGCGAACAGCCAGAAACTGCCGTGGAAAAGCGCCAGCGTTGCAATCAGGCCGCCAAGCGCGGTGACGACGCTTCCGGTCATGAAGCCGCCGCGCTGGCCGAGCCAACGGATGATGGCCGCGGCCGGCAAGGCGCCGAGTGCGACGCCAAGGTTGAAGCCGGTGATCGGCGCCGTCGCCAGCGATTTGTCGGCACCGAGCAGGTATTGCCCGGCCAGTGCGCCCATGGAAATGGCGATGGGTGCCGCCGAGCCGATGATCGCCTGCGAGGCGGCGAGGATCAGCGCGGTGCGCCGCGCATCCCTGCCCGCCGCGACGGCGATGGCCGTCACGATGCGTCCTTGCCGCGCCCCTCGCCACGCACCCGGCGTGACACGCGGTCGAGCACGGCATTGACCAGCTTCGGCTCGTCTTCCTCGTAGAAGGCCTTGGCGATGTCGACATATTCCGAAACGATCACCGCCACCGGCACGTCTTCGCGCTTCATCAATTCATAGACGCCGGCGCGCATAATGGCGCGCAGCGTCGAATCGAGCCGAGACAGCGGCCAATCATCGGTCAGCGCCTGGCGGATGACCGGATCGATGGTCTTCTGGTTCTCGACGACGCCGGTCAGGATGGCGCGGAACCATTGGGCATCCGCCTCGCGGTAGAGCGCGCCGTCAACTTCCTTGCCAAGGCGAAACGCCTCATATTCGGCGGTGGTCTCGAAGACGCCGCTGCCGGCCACATCCATCTGATAGAGCGCCTGCACGGCCGCCAGACGGGCGGCGCCGCGCTTGTTGGCGTGGCGCACCGCGGGCTGTCCGGGCGAAGCGGGTTCGCTCACGATCGCGCTCCCAATTGTTCCTTGAGCGCGATCATGGTCAGCGCCGCACGCGCGGCAAAGCCGCCCTTGTCGCCTTCCGAGCGCTTGGCCCGCGTCCATGCCTGTGCGTCGTTCTCGGTGGTCAGGATGCCGTTGCCGATGCAGACCGAGTCCTGCACGGACAAGTCCATGAGTGCGCGGCTGGATTCATTGGCGACGATGTCGAAATGATAGGTGTCGCCGCGAACGACGGTGCCGAGCGCAACGAAGCCGTCGTAGTTGGTGCCGCCTTCCGCCGCGCCGTCCAGCGCGAAGGTGATCACGGCGGGAATTTCGAGCGAACCTGGAACGGTGACGACGTCGTAAGTCGCGCCCGCTTCATCGAGCGCGTTTGTCGCGCCGTCGAGCAGCGCGTCGGCAAGGTCGTCATGGAAGCGCGCTTCGACAATCAGCAGATGCGCCTTCGCCTTCGGACGAATGAAGGCTTTGCCGTGTTGGGATGTGCCTGCCATAAAAATCTCCGGGGGGTTGCCGGTGACTTAGGCCGAAGCCGGATTGATCGCAAGCGGAAGATTGCTGGAAGTACATGAGACGCCTTGGACCGGCCGGTCCGGCAGACTTCTAGAGCCCCTCTTTCGCCGCCTCCGCCAGCCGCGCGGCGTAGCGGGCCATGGTGTCGATCTCGAGATTGACGCGGTCGCCGGCCTTGCGCTCGCCCCAGGTGGTGACCGTCAGCGAGTGGTGGATCAGCAGCACGTCGAAGCGGGTGCCCTCGACCTTGTTGACGGTGAGCGAGGTGCCGTCGAGCGCGACGGAGCCTTTCGGCGCGATGAATTTTGCCAGATGGCGCGGCGCCTCCAGCGTGAAGCGCACCGCGTCGCCCTCATCCTTGCGCTCAACGATCTCGGCGGTGCCGTCGACATGGCCCGAAACGATGTGGCCGCCGAGTTCGTCGCCGATCTTCAGCGCCCGCTCGAGATTGACCTTGGTGCCGGATTTCCAGCTCGAGGCCGTGGTCAGCCGCAAGGCCTCTTCCCAAGCCTCGACCTCGAACCAGCGGGCGTTGGAGCCATGGTCAGGCAAAGCCGTGACTGTCAGGCAGACGCCGCCGCAGGAGATCGAGGCGCCAATGGCGATGGTCTCGGGATTGTAAGCGGTATCGATGCGCAAGCCGACGCCTTCGCTCAGTGGCTTGACGGCCGCGACGGTGCCGATATCGGTGACAATTCCGGTAAACATCGATGCTATCTTCCCGTTTTGACCATGACCTTGTCCGAAAACCGGGTCCCACTTTTCGGGATCATGGTCTAGAGGTCTCGTACCCACTCGGCGTAACTGTCTTCACCAAAGCGCATCTCGCGCAGCTTGCGAAAGCCTGCCGGGATATGGTCGGCGTCGATCGGCGATGCAATGCCGTCATCACCGATCGCTTCCGGTCCCTGGAACAGCACGATACGATCGACCAGCCCATCGGCCAGGAAGGCGCTGGCCACCTTGGCGCCGCCCTCGACCAGCACGCTTGCCATGCCGAGTGCCGCCAGATCCTCGAGCAATTCCGGCAATGCCACGCCGCCTTCATGCGTTTCGGTGCCGATGAAGCGCACGCCGGCGCGCTCGAGCGCCGCCCGGCGGTGCGGATCAGCCTCCAGGCAAGCGGCGACGTAGAGCGGCACGCGATCCACGCCCGAGGCCAGTTTCGAGGACTCCGGCAGCCTGATCTGCCGGTCAAGCACGATGCGGGCCGGCGATCGGTTCTCCAGCCCCGGCAGCCGCACCGTCAGCGCCGGGTCATCCTCCAGCGCCGTGCCGATGCCGACCAGGATGCCGTCAGCCTCGGCCCGCATCAGGTAGACTTCGCGGCGGGCGATATCGCCTGTTATCGCGACCTGGCCGGCGCCTTGCCTACCGATCTTGCCATCACTCGAAAGCGCAAGCTTCAGAATCACTTCCGGGCGCTTCCTGAGCGACCGAATGAGATAACCTGCCATCTGCTCGGCGGCTTCGCCGGCCAGCACCTTTTCGACCACCTCGATACCGGCGGCGCGCAGGATGGCATAGCCCTTGCCGGAGACGCGCGGATCGGGATCGCTGGCAGCCCCCACGACGCGCGCAATGCCGGCATTGACCAGCGCATTGGCGCAAGGCGGGGTGCGGCCGTGATGAGCGCAGGGCTCCAAAGTGACGTAAGCCGTAGCGCCCCGAGCGAGTTCGCCGGCCTCGGCCAACGCCTCGGTCTCGGCATGCGGTCGGCCGCCGACGGCGGTGACACCAGTGCCGACGATCATCGGCCCAGCGCCATCGTCGCGCACGATCACCGTGCCGACGGAAGGGTTGGTCGAGGTCCTGCCGGCATTGCGGCGCGACAGCCGCAGCGCGGCGGCCATGAAACGGCGATCAAGGGCTGCCTGTTCAGCCTCGCTGCGTTGCGATCCTGCCATGCTCAGCCGGCTTCCTCTTCATTGCTCTTGTCTTCGTCGCCCTTCAGTTCGCCCAGCAGTTCATGGAAGTCCTTGGCCTCGCGGAAATTGCGGTAGACCGAGGCAAAGCGCACATAGGCGACGTCGTCGAGCGATTTCAGCGCTTCCATGACCAGCTTGCCGACCTCGCCGGAAGCCACTTCCGTCTCACCGGAGCTTTCGAGCTGACGCACGATGCCGGTCACGGCGCGGTCGATGCGCTCGGGGTCGACATTGCGCTTGCGCACCGCGATCTCGACCGAGCGCAGCAGCTTGTCGCGGTCGAACGGCACTTTCCGGCCCGACTTCTTGACCACCACCAGATCACGCAACTGGACGCGCTCGAAGGTGGTGAAGCGGCCGCCGCAATCGGGGCAGACACGCCTTCTGCGGATCGCTGCGCCGTCCTCGGCGGGACGCGAATCCTTCACCTGCGTATCTTCGGACTGGCAATAGGGACAGCGCATGAAAAGCCTTGGGTTCGCGAGATCTGGTGAGGCGAAAGGCTTAGAGCCTTTCCGATCGGGATTGAAGCGGTTCCGTTTCTTCAGAGATAGCGAGGCGCGAGGAAGATTGCCAGCGCGGCCACCAGCCAGACGGCGATGCCGCCGGCGACAGCCAGGCGATAGTCAACCTTGTCGATGAACAACCAGCAGGCACCGAGGAAGGCAAGATAGGCGGGAATTGTCTTCATACCGGCAAGGCAGGCATCGCGAAAGCCGCCCGGATCACCCTTGGCGCCCACGGCGAGCAAGGCTATGATGGCAAAGGTCGGCGCCAGCGGCAGTATCCCAGGCAGCACATTGCCACTCTTGGACGCCCAGACGATCAGCGCCGTCACCAGCCCGCCGACCACGCCCTTCCAGACAATGTCCATCCGCGCCGCCTATGCCGATCCGGCCGTCCGCGTCACGGCGCGACGTCCTTGGTCGGAAAGCCGCAGGACGTTCCGAGGCTGCGGTAGGCCTTGGTGAAGCCATCCATCGGGATGCTGGCGACAACGTTCTTGCCGAAAGTCACATCGAGCGAGATGACCTGGCGCATGGCTCGCAGCAGGGCGAGACTGGTCTTGGCCTGATTGTCGACCGTCCAGCTCGGACGGCCGATGACGGCATCGTTGGAGTATACCGTCGTCGAAACCTTGACGCCGGGATCGCCGAACGTCGCCGCGATCTTCTTGCCGGTCGGCAGTTGCTTGTTGTCAACGGTAAGCATGATGGCCGGATAGGCATCAGGCGGCAGCGCATCGCCGGTCGAGATCGACAAGGTCAGCGTGCCCGAATTGCCGCTCGCATCGAAGAACGCCGTCGAAGCCGCACAGGTCTTGCTCGCATCCTGGCCGGTATCGAGCACATCGACGATGGTTGTCCATTTGCCGAAGGTGCTGGTGGCAGGCGTGTCCGGGGCGGGCTGGGTCTGCGCCAAAGCGGACCCGCAAACGGCCAGCCAGCCGACGACGCCGAGTGAGGCGGGACGAAAATTGCGCATCATCAAGTCTCCAGTTCCATGCGTCACCCGTTCAGGGGTGACGCACCGCCGGCGAATAAGAGATGACGCTTCGCGCCTGGTCAATCGAGATTAGGGACGGTCAACCGAGATAAGGATAGAGCGGAAAACGATCGGTCAGCGCCACGACCTTGGCCTTGACCGCCGCTTCGACCGCGGCATTGCCCTCGTCCGAATTGGCGACCTTGAGACCATCCAGCACTTCGGCGATCAGCTTGCCGATCTCGCGGAACTCGGCCCGGCCGAAGCCACGCGTGGTGCCGGCCGGCGTGCCGAGGCGCACGCCCGAGGTGACGAAGGGCTTTTCCGGGTCGAAGGGGATGCCGTTCTTGTTGCAGGTGATGTTGGCGCGGCCAAGGGCTGCCTCGGCGCGCTTGCCGGTGGCGTTCTTGGGGCGCAGATCAACCAGCATCAGATGGTTGTCGGTGCCGCCGGAGACGATGTCGAGGCCCGTCTCCTTGAGGCTCGAAGCCAGCGCCTTGGCATTGGCGGCCACACTCTCCGCATAGACCTTGAAGCTTGGCTTCAGCGCTTCGCCGAAGGCCACCGCCTTGGCGGCGATGACATGCATCAGCGGACCGCCCTGCAGGCCGGGGAACACGGCCGAGTTCATCTTCTTGGCGATGTCCTCGTCATTGCACAGGATCATGCCGCCGCGCGGGCCGCGCAGCGACTTGTGCGTGGTGGTCGTCACCACATGCGCGTGCGGCAGCGGCGACGGATGCACGCCGCCGGCGACGAGGCCCGCAATGTGCGCCATGTCGACCATCAGATAGGCGCCGACCGCATCGGCGATCTCGCGAAAGCGCTTCCAGTCCCAGATGCGCGAATAGGCGGTGCCGCCGGCCAGGATCAGCTTCGGCTTGGTCTCATGCGCGGTCTTCTCGATCGCGTCCATGTCGAGCAGATGGTCTTCCTTGCGCACGCCATAGGAGACGACCTTGAACCACTTGCCGCTCATGTTGACCGGCGAGCCGTGGGTGAGATGGCCACCGGAATTGAGGTCGAGGCCCATGAACGTGTCGCCGGGCTGCAGCAGCGCCAGGAACACCGCCTGGTTCATCTGGCTGCCGGAGTTCGGCTGGACGTTGGCGAAATTGCAGCCGAACAGCTTTTTCGCCCGTTCGATGGCCAATTCCTCCGCCACGTCGACGAACTGGCAGCCGCCATAGTAGCGCTTGCCCGGATAGCCCTCGGCATATTTGTTGGTCATGATCGACCCCTGCGCCTCGAGCACCGCGCGGGAAACGATGTTTTCCGAGGCGATCAGCTCGATCTCGTGGCGCTGGCGACCCAGCTCGTTGCGGATGGCGCCGAAAATCTCCGGATCGGCGTCTTCCAGCGTGGTTTCGAAGAAGGATTCGAATTTGTTCGACACTGCCGCTGCTGTTGCCATGGCCTGAAATCCTCGGTTCGGGGGCAATTTGCTTATGCATATCGTTGCCCCAAAACCGCTGCACAGCTTTGGGCGACATGCATTGCCGCGCCATTAACACAGTTGTTTTCGACCCGCCACGTTTGCAGCGCGAAATTTGCTGGCCGGTTTGCGGCAGAGCCTGCAAATCCACAGCCCCTGGGCATCGCCGATTCTATTTCCGCGCCTGCCTGCCGTTCAAAAGGGCCTCCGTCAGGGTGATCTCTGTGAACAGCGCTCGCGCCGTGTGATCATTGATCTCGCCGCGCTGAAGCATGGCGCGCACGGCAGTGCGTTCTGCCTCAATGCCGGCAAGTCGCATTTCGAGCTCCACCCGCCCGGCCTCGCGCGCCTCGGCTCTGGCTTCATCGGCCTCGTCGGAGGTGGCGATGCGGCGCCGGTAGCCGGCGACGATATTTTCGGCGGCGGCAAGTCTGGCGCTGGGCACCTCGCCGTCGTCGTCGCTGCTGCCCGCCATGCTCTCGATGCGAGCGATTGCCGCATTGGCTGCGCCGACACGCGCCCGGCGCTCCTCGGCAGCACCTGCATCCTCGCCCGGCTCGACCAGGCCTTGCGCAATCACCGGCAAGGCAAGGCTGGCGATCAGCAGGGAACAGATGATGACGCCGGCGGCGAGGAAGATGACCAGGTCCCGCGCGGGGAACGGCGAGCCGTCCCGCAGAGCCAGCGGTAGCGATAATATGCCGGCCAGCGTGATCGCGCCACGCACACCCGCCACCGATCCGGCGAGCCGCACGCGCAGGCCGAACGGCTCGGCTTCGCGCTTGCCGAGCCGCGCTGCAACCGTCGCCGCGATGTCGCCAACCCAGATCCAGACGAAGCGGAGCGCGATCAGGCAGAACGTCAGCGCCACCACGGTCAGCACCGGCTGGATGATCGGATAGTGGCCTGTGAGTTCCGGCGGCACCTTGCGGATGATTTCGGGTAGCTGCAGGCCGAGCACGATGAACAGCGCGCCGTTGAAGACGAAGGAAAACGTCGTCCACAAGGAGATCGTCTGCATGCGCGCCGAGACGCCGAGGAAGCGGAATATACCGGTGCTGCCGGTCAACAGACCGGCGGTCACCGCAGCCAGGATGCCCGAGGCCCCGAAATGCTCAGCGCCGAGATAGGCGACGAAGGGCAGCAGGATGGTGATCAGCACCTGCGCCTCGGCCGGCACGCCGCCGATGCGGTTCAAGAGTTGCAGCGCCTTGGCGGCGACGAACAAGGCCGCCACGCCGGCCAGGATGCCGACCGCCACGGCATAGAGGAAACTCAGCGAAGCGGCAGCAAAGGAAAAGCTGCCGGTCAACGCCGCCGCTACGGCAAAGCGGAACATGACCAGGCCCGACGCATCGTTGAGCAGCGACTCGCCTTCCAGAATGTGCATCAGCCGCGCCGGAACGACGTTCCTGTCGATGATCGAGGACACGGCCACCGCATCGGTCGGCGACAGCACCGCCGCGAGCGCGAAGGCAACGACTAGCGGAATGCTCGGCACCAGCCAGTGCAAGGCATAGCCGAAGCCGACGATGGTGAAGAAGACGAGGCCGATGGCAAGGTCGAGGATCGGCCCGCGCAGCGCAATCAACTCACGCTTGGGCGCGCCGAAAGCGTCGCTGAACAGCAGCGGCGGAATGAACACCAGCAGGAACAGTTCCGGATCGATCTCGACATGGATGCCGCCCACCGGCCAGGCGAGCGCGGCGCCTATAGCGATCTGCAGCACCGGCAGCGGCACCCGCACCAGCCGCACCAGCGCGCCGGAAACAGCTACGAAGACGAGGACGACGAGGATGAAGATGGCGGTTTGCATGGCTCGATTCCGGCTGTTTGCGGGACCATGCGCAATCATCGCCGTTGCGTCCAGACAGCGCTGGCGGAGCGATGGCCGAGAGGGACAGCAGACAGAGTGGCCAGCGGCTGCCTATGTCGGAAAAAGGCCGGCACCTGGCGTCAGCGCAAGGCTGCCTAGGGGCACCAGGTGGCCGGCCGCACGCCGGCCCCCCGGTCGACATGCGTATGCAGAGCGCCGATGCCCGAAGATCGGACGTGAATTCCGGAAGCCAACGCCGCCGCTTTTCTGGATACGCGAGCATAGCCCAGCATCAACCTCCCGATAGCGCGGGGTTGACAGATGGCTGTCACCGGCTGGCAGCCTTGCGGGTCATACTCGGCTGTGCGACGCTGCGTTACGGCTCACGAGCGGGGGTTCGATCGATGCTGTCACGGATCATGGCACATGCCGAACCGGCCTTGGCGTCGGCAACGGCCGAGGGCGCAAGCACCGCTTATTTTGCGGCGATGGAAACCTTCGGCGCTTCCTATCTGCAGACCCGCCTCTATCGAAGGCCGTCAGCAACGCTGACCTCCGCCAGCCATTGGGCGGCCGGCGGCTTCATCACGCGGCTGGCGCCGGCGAACTGGCCGGGCAGCCCGGCCTTCGACTATGTCTGCTTCGAGTGCAACCCGCTGCTCGGCGCTATCCGCGAAAGCCGCACGCGCTACCGCTTCTCTGATTTTGCCCCGCGCGACCGCGCTGAGTTCGGCGTCTATTGGGAGGCGCTCGGCGAGGCCGGGATCAACGACGCGCTGTGTTCCACCTCCTATGGCGCCGACGGCGCCATAGCCTCGCTGCATCTCGGCTTTCACGAACGCGACTTCACGGCCGACGAAAGCTTTGCCATCCAGATGGCCGGTCTCGTGCTGACGGAACGGCTGATGGTCCTGACGACGCCACCGCCCGCCGCAGCCGTTCGGCTGACGGTGCGCGAACGCGACAGCCTGGCGCTGGTGGCCGAAGGCAAAACGGATTGGGAAATCTCGGTTATTCTCGGCATTGCCGAAGCGACGGTGCGCTTCCATGTCGACAATGCCAGGCGCAAGCTCGGCGCCGTCAACCGCGCGCAAGCGGTGGCGCGGCTGGTCAATCAGCGGCTGATTTAACGCTCCCGCAAACAAAAAGGCCGCCCTTTGAGCGGCCTTTTCGCTAGAATTATCAGATGCTTAGAGCGAAGAAGTGATCTGCAGTTCGCTGGCGCCGTCCAACGCGTAGACGTCGTCGCGGAACTGCACGACGCCGGGTCCGGTCGACCAGGCCGAGAGATAGAGGAAGTGTACCGGCACCGGGTTGGTGACCTGGATCGGCGTGTTTTCGCCGGTCTTGATCGCCGCCTCGAAATGCTGGCGGTCCCAGCCGGGCGTGTCGCGCAGGATCCAGGTAACGAGGTCGCGCACGTTTTGGACGCGCACGCAGCCCGAGGAATCGAAGCGCAACATCTTGCCGAACAGGCTCTGCTGCGGCGTGTCGTGCATGTAGACGCCATCGGGGCTCGGGAAATTGATCTTGACCGACGCCATGGCGTTTTCCGAACCAGGATCCTGGCGGAACCGGTACTTGGCGGCGTCGTCGGTCGACCAGTCCACGTTCATCGGATCGACTTCGCTGCCATCCGGCGCGAACAGGCGAATGTGGCTGTTCTTGAGATAATTGGGATCCTTCCGCATCAGCGGAATGATGTCCTTGCGCACGATTGAGACCGGCGCGTTCCAGTACGGATTGACGATGATCTCGTTGATCTTGGAATTGACGATCGGGGTCTGGCGATCGATCTTGCCGACGATAGCCGTGTGGCGAAGCACGACGCGGTCGTTCTCGACAGCTTCGACCTGCGCCGCCGGAATGTCGACCAGCACATAGCGGTTGCCCAACGTGCCCGCCTTCTCCTTCAACCGTTGCAGATTGGTCTGCAACTGGCCGAGCCGGATTTGCGCCGAAACGTTCATCGCGGCGTAGGTATATTTGCCCATCGAGCCGTCAGCGGGCAGACCATGGCGCAACTGGAAGCGCTTGACCGCCGAGTCGACATAGGAATCGAAGGCCGTCGAAATGCCGGCGCTCTGCGACAGGTCGCCTGCAATCATCAGGCGCTTGCGCAGCGGCACCACATCCGGGTCATCGACGCCGAGTTGCAGTTTCTTGGTCGCGGGAACGTCTACCCAGCCACCCTGCCCGACGATGTTCTGATATTGCGCGACCGCCTGCTCCGTGAACGCAACGGTCTGCGGGCTGAAGATCGGTAGCGTCGAAGCCACCTTGCCGCCTTCGCTGGCGCGGGCGTCGAACTGGTCATCCCAATTGCCGCGGGCCGAGGATTTCAGGATATCCCCGATCACATCCTGCGCGTTCACACGGCCGGCCACCACGGCGGCAGCGAGCGCGGAGGCTCCGGAAAGGAAAAAACGGCGGCTGGTTCTCATGGACGTTCCAGACATAGGTAACGGTTCGATCACTTGCTGCGTCGATCATCGGGCGATCTCGCCCGCACTCTAAAATTGGCAATCTTAACAATTAGCCAACCATGGCCCGTATCACGTTGGCGAGAAACGCACGAGGCGCGATACGGTTGCGGGTGGACGCATGGTCTTCACGACAGCATCACTGCCACCCTCGGTTCCATTGGAATATGGCGGCAACGTGGCCTTGCGCCCAATTTGGGTCCACCCAGAGTGGCGAAATGAAAGGGGCGTGGTTTTTCGGTACCGAACCCACGTCACCGTCGTTGTCAGGGCCGGATGCAGCGCGCGGGAACAGCAAAAGACAGCTAGGGCTGTGGGCCGGTCTTGGCCTCGAGCTCCGAACACCGTTGCAGCACCTGGTACTCGGGATACCGCAATATTTTGTTGTCATCGAGCTTGAGCAATAGCGCGCGCCGCTTGTCGACACTCTGCTCATCGTCCGAGCAGGTCATATCCAGGACGATCGCATCCAGGCCTCTGAGTTTCTGGACCCTGTTGAGCGTGCACCAAACTTCCCACATTTCCACCGACTTGTCGGTGAACGTCACTCTGGAATCATTGCCTTCACACGAGCTGCTGCCTTCCGTGGCGAAGGAATCTTTCCACCATTCCTCTGCAAAGGCCATTTCCGGCGCCAGCAAGAGCACCGTTGCGACCGAACAGATCTTGAAGCAGTTCCTTCGACCCATCATGCCCCCCCTTGGGCGGCGACATTAGGCATTGTGGTGACGAAAGCAAAGCGTGCGGCAGAAGTCGAGGGCTGCCAATCCAGGTGCAACAGGAATCGTCGAGTGACGGCTCGCTCAACTCCCGGCTGGCTATCCATGATCAGAAAAAGGACCAGTGCTTTTCGGCACCGGCCCGTGACTGAAGGTCGCTATGTCGGCCGCGCTTCTATGGCGCGGGCCAGATCTGCTGCGGATGGCTTACATCCGGTAGGCGATGGTGTCGTTCCAGAAGCGGTCGAGCCGCTGCAAGGCACGATTCATCTGCTTGAACTCGTCGGTGTTGATGCCGCCGACCTGCTCGATCGAGCCGACATGGCGCTCATAGAGACCGGCGACGACGTCGGCCACCTCGTTGCCCTTCGGGGTCAGCGAGACGCGGACCGAACGGCGGTCGATGCGCGAGCGCTGGTGGTTGATAAAGCCGAGATCGACCAGCTTCTTCAGATTGTAGGACACGTTCGAGCCGAGATAATAGCCACGCGAACGCAGCTCGCCGGCGGTCAGCTCGGAATTGCCGATGTTGAAGAGCAGCAGCGCCTGGATGGCATTGATGTCGGAACGACCGTTGCGGTCGAATTCGTCCTTGATGACGTCAAGCAGGCGGCGGTGCAGCCGCTCGACCAGCTGCAGCGATTCCATGTACAGGGAACGGATAGCCTCGCGGCGATCGTCGGATACGTTGGCGGTCTTCGCCGCCGGACGCGAATTGATCATTGTCTTTGCCTCTCGTTTGTCGCCCTGGTGATTTTTTGTTTTTCACCTTGATCGCGACACTATCGAATACTCATAAAATTCGACTTAAACGCTAGGGCTAACAAGAGCTTACCGGTAAGAGGTTTCGAAAGAGGCTTAACGAACGGTCACCCGAGCAAGGATAATTAACCTAAAGGCTTAGGCAGTTATCGTAGGGCTCAATCCGGGCGTTTGCCAAGTCGCCAATGCCGTCAACGGCTTAGTGCCGGACAGGGCGTTTCTGCAGCCAGATGACGACGCGAAAGACGATGTAGAGCAGCGCCACCGCCGCATGCGAGACGACGATCAGCAGCCGATGACCGAAAAGCTCGGGAAAACCGGCATACATGACGGTCTCGGTGACCGCGCAGATGAACCAGATCACCGGCCCCCAGGAGGCCAGCATCCACAGCCCCGCCGCGGCAAAGGGGAAAAACACGGCGAGCATAACCGCCGCCACCTGCCAGTGCACCGGCATCAGGTCGAAGCGCCAGAGCGAGCCCGGATAGAAGCCGATCAGCTTGATCCAGTACAGGATGCCGAACAGCAGGCAGTAGCCCGCGATGACACGCTGGAACCAGGCGAAGATCACCTCGACCGTCGAGGGCTGAAGTACTACCCGTCTCGACGTCACCTCGCTCATAGCGAGAGTTCCCGTTCACCGAGTGGGGCGAAATAGGCATCGATATCGGCCGCGCTCACTGCATCCAGCTTCGCCGGCCGCCATTGCGGGGTCGAGCCTTTGTCGATGATGGCGGCGCGGATGCCCTCGTAGAAATCATGGCCGGCGAGCATGCGGTTGAGAATGCGGAACTCCATCTTCATGCATTCATCCATCGACAGCGTCTGGCCGGCACCGATCTCGCGCCAGGCAATGTGAAGGCTGGTCGGCGAGCGGCTTCTGATCATCGCCAGCGTCTTCTCGGCAAAGGCATCACCGCCGGCTGCGTCCTCAAGACTGGCGATGATGCCGGCGAGCGTGCCTTGCGAAAAATGGCGCGCGATCGAGATCGAGGTCCTGCCGTTCCGTCTCGCGTTTGGCGGGGACGAAGAAATCGCGCAACTCGGCGTTCGGGTCATTGCTGGTTACCAGCTCATCGAGCAGCCCTGCCTGATCGTCGGCCTTGATCGTGTGCGTGGCAAGGCCGGACCACAGCGCATCGCCATAACGGATACGCGCTCCTGTCAAGCCGAGATACATGCCAAAGCTGCCGCCAAGATCCGGAAGCAGGTGGCTGGCACCGACATCGGGGAAGAAGCCGATGCCGACCTCGGGCATGGCGAACTGCGCATTCTCGGTCATTATGCGGTGTGAGCCATGGAAGGAGATGCCGACGCCGCCGCCCATGACGATGCCGTCGATCAGCGCGACATAGGGCTTCTTGAAGCGCGCGATGCGGGCGTTGAGCCTGTATTCATCAGCGAAGAAATCGACCTGCGGCTTGCCGGCGCGGCCACCCTCGTAGACCTGCAGGATATCGCCGCCGGCGGAAAACGCCCTGCCCTCCGCCTTGACGATGACGACGTTGACGGTCCGATCCTGCTCCCAGGCATCGAGCGCCTTGCCGAGCGCCTTGACCATGTTGTGCGTGATGGCATTGAGCGCCTTCGGCCGCGTCAGCGTGATGACGCCGGCCCGGCCCAGCCGCTCGAAGCGGATTTCGTCGCCGCCGCCAAAATCCATCGCCAGAGAATCCCTCCCCCGCGCCTGCGGGACTGAAGTGCTAAAGGCGGCGCATGGGTGCGTCAATGGCAGCAGTCTGTTCCCGCGGTGTTGGCGGGCGGCCGTGGCCGATGCTACGAAGATCGCCGCCGTTGCAGGCGAAGCGTCGATATTGCGGCGCTTACGGCCTCGGGGGGCAGTGGCCATGTCCGGATCTGTTCGTGCCGGGCTTTTGACGGTCGGGCTTGTGATCGCCGAAGGAAAGCTGGCACAATCGTGTCGCATTGGTCAGTGGCAAGGGCTCGTGGTAAAAGCCGCCGAACCAGAGTTTTGGCCGAGAGTTTTGGCAATGAACAAATTCACCCCGACCAAGCCAGCCGGCGCGCGCAGCGTCGACGACATCACCGGCAGCCGCCGCCTGCGCCGCATGCGCAAGGCCGACTGGTCGCGCCGCCTGGTGCAGGAGAACCGGCTCACCGTCGATGACTTGATCTGGCCGATCTTCGTCGTAGAGGGCAAAGATGTGCGCGAGCCGATCGCGGCCATGCCCGGCGTCTTCCGCCTGTCTGTCGACCTTGCCGTCAAGGAGGCCGAACGCGCGGCCAAGCTCGGCATTCCGGCGTTGGCCACCTTCCCCAATGTCGAACTGGCCTTACGCGACCAGACCGGCTCGCACATCCTCGATCCGGAAAACATCATCAACCGCGCCACCCGCGCCATCAAGGACGCGGTGCCCGGGATCGGCATCATCACCGACGCCGCGCTCGACCCGTTCACCAGCCACGGCCATGACGGCATCCTGCGCGACGGCATCATCGTCAACGACGAAACGGTGGAACAGGTCGCGGCGGCGGCCGTCATCCAGGCGGCGGCGGGCGCCGACATCATCGCGCCGTCCGACATGATGGACGGCCGCATCGGCGCCATCCGCGACGCGCTCGACGCCAACGGCTTTCAGGACGTGGCGATCATGTCCTACGCGACGAAGTTCGCCTCGGCCTTCTACGGCCCCTATCGCGAAGCGGTCGGCACAGCCGGCCTGCTCAAGGGCGACAAGAAGACCTATTACATCGACCACGCCAATTCGGATGAGGCGGTGCGAGAGGCCGAGCAGGACATCGCCGAAGGCGCCGACATGTTGATGGTCAAGCCCGGCCTGCCCTATCTCGACATCATCCGCAGGCTGAAGGACGAATTTCAGATGCCGACCTTCGCCTACCAGGTGTCGGGCGAATATTCGATGATCAAGGCCGCCGCCGCCAATGGCTGGATCGACGGCGAGAAGGCGATGCTGGAGAGCCTGCTCGCCTTCAAGCGCGCCGGCTGCGACGGCATTCTGACTTACTTCGCGCCCGAGGTGGCGCAGATGCTGAAGGGTTAAATTTCACTCCAGCACAAAACTCTTTTTGACATGTCTTGTTTCGAAATCCAGCCGACCGCTCCCGTAAACCGACATATCTTCGAACAAATCGGGATTCTTGATGCCCGCTTCGACACAGGCTTCTCTCAATTTGGCGGTGCAAATGACGATGCCCATATTCTTCTGTCTGAAGATGTGTGCATCGCCAACAATCTCCTCCTTGAAATAGAAGCAGGCGCCTCCGGCCCTGTCGTAGTACACGCCTCCATTCTCGCCGATCAAAAGCCTAAACTTCGACGATTCGAGATCCACGGCATCAATCTTGCGAACGATGTCGCAAAGGTAGTGCTTTGGTTCGATCGGCTTCCCGCTCAAATAGAACACGTCGCAGTCGTTAAATACGACCCCATCCGGGTCGACTGACTGCAGAACGTCCTTCAAGCGCTCGGAAACAAGCCAGTAACAATGAAAATCTTCCAGGTCTTTTGGTGGCCTGCAATAGTCTGTCGCTTCAGGCCGCAGCCTGGGCGTCTCCGGATACTCAGGAAAGCCGTATCCCTCAAACCCCGGCGGCCCGAGCAGTAGGTTGGGTGGCGTCACCAAAACTTGGGCGTTTTCCAGCTGAAGACAATGGGACCCGCCGCGATATGTCGGTCCGATCTGGAAGAATTTTCCAAGTTTCTTGAATTTCTTCTCTTTGCGGGAAACCCGCTCTGGGACCTGAGCTAGCCTAGCCTGCGGACGATTCCGGTTGGCAAACAGTTTTGCAATGAGTGAAATAATGGTCACGTGCGCGCCTGCTCAGTTTACCGACTTCTAGTCCAAGACTAAATCGCTTGAGAATACCCGTCCACCTGCTTCGCGCCCGAGGTGGCCGGCGATGCTGAAGGGATAGGCAGCGCTTCGGCTGCCCTGCTCCAGCCTTAAAACTCCACGTCGAGTTCGATGATGTCCTCGGGTTCGGCCAGCGCGTCCTGTGTCCATTCCTGCATCAGCGGCCAGTCGAGGATCATGTCGCTATAGCCAGCTAGCGGTGCTTCGAGCTCGACAGAATAGGTGCGAAAACGGGTGCAGACCGGCGCGTACATCGCGTCGGCCACGGTCGGCGAGGAACCGAACAGCCAGGGACCGCCATAGGTCGCCAGGCATTCAGACCAGATCGTCTTGATCCGCTCCACATCCGGGCGCGCGCCGGAAAAGATCTTGAAGCTCTTGTGCCGGGCTTTCAGGCTCATCGGCAGCGCCGAGCGCAAATTGTGAAAGCCTGAATGCATCTCGCCGGATACCGCGCGGCAGTGCGCGCGCGCCACCCGATCGGCCGGCAGCAGGCCGGCACCGGGCATGGTCTCGGCCAGATATTCGGCGATTGCCAGCGTGTCCCACACCGTCACCCCGTCATGGGTCAGACGCGGCACCAATACCGATGGCGACAGCAACAGCAACTCCTGCCGCTGCCCGGCATCGTCGATGTCGACGCGCTTTTCCTCGAACTCCAGCCCGGCCATGCGGCACAGCAGCCAGCCGCGCAGCGACCAGGACGAATAGTTCTTCGACGAAATCGTCAATGTCGCCGTGGTCGCCTTTGCCACGGGCGCCTTACTCGTGGCCACCTTGTTCTTGGCCGCCTTCGTCATGTCGTCGACCCTCCGAGCCCTTTGCAACAATCCTCTCGCAATGCACAAAATTTTGCACTAGATTTTTTGCACTGCCGCATGGCCGCTGGGAATGGGACGTATTCGATGCTGTACCAGGCCTACCAGCTACAGGACGATCTGATCGGTCCGACGCGCTTTTTTGCCGATCTGATGCGCGTGACGATGGGTGGCATGTTTTCAGGCGACGGCGTGAAACAGCGCTTGGCCGCCGGGCTGGAAATGATCGGCCGCTTCAAGCTCACCCATGCGCGGCCGGATTTCGACATCAAATCCGTCAGGGTCGGCAATCGTGACGTGCCGGTCAGCGTCGAGACGGCGCTCGACCTGCCGTTCGGCAAGCTTCTGCGCTTCGCCAAGGATATGGATACGCGCCAGCCCCGGGTGATGGTGATTGCCCCGCTGTCGGGGCATTTCTCGACGCTGCTTCACGGTACGGTGGAAACGCTTCTGGCTGACCATGAGGTCTACATCACCGACTGGGCCAATGCTCGCGACGTGCCGCTCGCGGCTGGCCGCTTTGGGGTGGACGACTATGTCGACTACATCATCCGCTTCCTGCAGGCGATCGGCCCGGGCGCGCATATACTGGCGGTTTGCCAGCCCTGCGTTCAGGCGCTTGCTGCCGTCGCGGTCATGTCCGAGGACAGGCACCCGGCGACGCCGCGCTCGATGACGCTGATGGCGGGTCCGATCGATCCACGAGAAAGTCCTACCAAGGTCAACGAATTCGCCGTCAGCAAGTCGCTGTCCTGGTTCCAGAATTCCGTCATCTCGGGTGTGCCCTGGCGCCATGCCGGCGGTGGACGCCGGGTCTATCCGGGCTTTCTCCAGCTTGCCGCGTTCATGGGTATGAACATGGACCGGCACACGAAAGCGCACCGTAAACTGCACGACCATCTGGCCGCCGGCGAGACCGCCGAGGCCGAGAAGATCAAGACTTTCTATGACGAGTATCTGGCGGTGCTCGACCTCACCGAGGAATTCTATCTCGAGACCATAGACCGCGTGCTCCAGAAGGCGGAGATCGCCACCGGGACCTACACTTTCCGTGGCAGCCTGGTCGATCCGGGCGCGATCCGCAACACCGCGCTGCTCACCGTCGAAGGCGGGCGCGACGATATCTGCGCACTCGGACAGACTTCGGCCGCGCATGAATTGTGCCGGTCACTGCGTCCGCATCTCAAACGCCATCACCTGCAGGCCAATGTGGGCCATTATGGCGTCTTCAACGGCAAACGCTGGGAGCGTGAAATCTATCCGGTCGTGCGCAATCTCATCCTGTCGATGGAATAGCTTTTCGCGCCTTGGCACGTGGCCCTTGCCACCGAGAGCCTGCCACATTCCGCAAATCCAACCGATTTTTTGCGCTGACAAGATCAGCGTGACCCGGCTATGATGGCGGCACGGTCGGAGGCGACCGGCAGCCCGCACCTCGCCAAGAGGTATGGCGAACGCCTCCAGAGGATGCTTCCTGACCCGTTTCACCGTCGGGGCGAAGGCGTCGGCAATGCGGGCACTGACGAAGACTTCGCCGTGACCCGAGGAAACGGACATGCTTGCCTATCGTGATGCCAAGACCATGGCGAAATCCATGCGGGAGGCGCTTGCCGCCCGCGACCTGACGATCAGCCACAGCGAGGCCCTGGAGATCGTCGCGCGCCAGTTCGGACTGGCGACCTGGAACATCCTGTCGGCGAAAATCGATGCGCCCGCAGCCAGGCAGGAGACAATCGTCTTCGAACGGACGGCGCCGATCGTGCGCATCTTCGACATTGCCAAGGCGCACGAATTCTATCTCGGCTACCTCGGCTTCGCCGTGGACTGGGAGCATCGCTACGGCGAGAACTTCCCGCTGTACACGCAGGTCTCGCGCGGCAACCTTGTCCTGCATTTGTCCGAACATGCCGGCGACGCGACGCCGGGCGGCAACATGGTTGTGTACATGAAAGGCATCCGCGACTTTCACAAAGAGCTTGCGGCCAAGCACTACCGCTACATGAAGCCTGGTCTGGAACAGGAGGATGGACGGCTGACGGTCGAGGTCATCGACCCGTTCAGCAACCACATCCGCTTCATGGAACTCACCGGCGAATAGCCTGATATTGCGTCTGCTTCGGCGGCCACCACTGACTATCCCAGCGCATCACTACGCAACATTCCGGACGTCACTTGGCGACGTTGTCAGGACGTGTCTGCATCGTGGGGAACACCGCTTGCGAATTGCAATCGGTTTGCTACAAGAGACCGCTTGCAGACATAATTGGTTAGGAGGCCTCCATGCCCAAACTTCGCGTCAACGCCTTCACCCTATCGCTCGACGGCTATGGCGCCGGTCCCGATCAGGACTTGCAAAATCCGCTCGGCGTTGGTGGGCAATCCTTGCACAAGTGGTTTGTCGACACCCGCACCTTCCGTGAGATGGTGCTCGGAAAAGATGGCGGCACCACCGACGTCAACGAGGCGTTCGCGGCCCGCAGCTTCGAGAATGTCGGCGCCTGGATCCTCGGCCGCAATATGTTCGGGCCGATCCGCGGCGAATGGCCTGACGACAGCTGGAAAGGCTGGTGGGGCGACAACCCGCCCTACCATGTGCCGGTTTTCGTGCTGACGCACCACGAGCGGGCGCCCATCACGATGGAAGGCGGCACGACCTTTTATTTCGTGACCGACGGCATCCATTCGGCGCTCGAGCAGGCAAAGGCGGCAGCTGATGGCAAGGATGTGCGGATTGGTGGCGGCGTCGCCACCATCCGGCAATATCTGCAGGAGAGCTTGATCGACGAGATGCATCTGGCAATCTCGCCCGTGCTGCTTGGCAAGGGCGAGAACCTTTTTGCCGGTTTGGATATGTTGAAGCTGGGCTACGAGTGCACCGAGCAGGTGGCGACAGCGCTTGCCACGCATGTGGTGATCAAGCGGGGTTAGCCACTTTCTCCCCGTTCTACGGGGAGAAATGCCCGGCAGGTCAATGAGGGGCGGTGCTGACGGCTGAAGATTGCGTTATCGACAACACCGCCGATGGGAATATGGTCTGGCTCGCGCAACGCGATTTGGCAACCTATCGAGGTTCGCGCTGCCCCTCATCCGCCGGCCGGCACCTTCTCCCCGTAAACGGGGAGAAGGGAGCTAATTTCAATACTTCTCCGGCACGTAAAGCTCGCGCGGCAGCGTCTGGCGTTCGTATTCGGGATTGAAGACACGCTCCGGCAGCGTGATCTCCTCGTGCGGCACCTCTTCATATGGCAGCTGCTTGAGCAGATGGTCGATGCAGTTCAGCCGCGCCCGCTTCTTGTCGTTGCCCTCGACGATGAACCAGGGCGCTTCGGGAATGTTGGTGCGGGCGAAGGTCTCTTCCTTGGCCTTGGTGTATTGCTCCCAGCGCACGCGCGACTGCAAATCCATCGGTGACAGCTTCCACTGCTTCATCGGGTCGTGGATGCGCATCAGGAAGCGCATCTGCTGTTCCTCGTCGGTGATCGAGAACCAGTATTTGACCACGGTGATGCCTGAGCGCACCAGCATGCGCTCAAACTCCGGCACGTCGCGGAAAAATTCCTCGACCTGGCCTCCATCGGCAAATCCCATCACTCGTTCGACGCCGGAGCGGTTGTACCAGGAGCGGTCGAACAGCACGATCTCGCCACCCGCCGGCAGATGCGGCACATAACGCTGGAAGTACCATTGCGACTTCTCGCGTTCGGTCGGCGCCGGCAGCGCCACGACGCGGCAGATGCGCGGATTGAGCCGCTGGGTGATGCGCTTGATGACGCCGCCCTTGCCGGCGGAATCGCGGCCCTCGAAAATGACCACCAGCTTCTTCTTGTGATAGGCGACCCAGGACTGCAGCTTGATCAATTCGGACTGCAGGCTGATCAGGTCGCGAAAATACTGCATGCGGTCGATCGAAGGCGGATGCGCGTTCTTGTAGATCTTGGCGATCTCCATCGACAGCGCCGGCTCGGACATTTCGAGCTCATAATCTTCGTCGAGCGTGTCGGCGAGTTCGGCTTCAAGCCAGTCCTTGGCGGGAGAATTCTGTCTCAGCTCGGTCATATCGGTCGCTCCGCTTGCAAGCCTGTCGGTTCTTGTCCGGCACCCCAAACTGCTGGCCTGCGGCCTGGAATGGAAACACCTTAGCCGAATTCAATATAGGCCGGCAGTGACGGTTTTATTGCAGCCCGAGCGCGATTGCCGTCACCGCCAATCCCGCGAGGTACGATCGATCCGTCGTCTTGGCATGGCGACAAGCCGACCAAATTGTCCTACAAATCCCTGGTCGCATTCCGGGCTGCCCTTTGGCGGCGCCCCAATTCAACACAATCGCGAGGACTGACATGGAATACCGTACTCTCGGCCGTTCCGGCCTGAAGGTTTCGACACTCACCCTGGGCACCATGACCTTCGGTGGCACCGGGCCATTCGCCGCGGTCGGCAACAGCGATCTTACTGAAGCCAAGCGGATGATCGACATGTGCATCGACGCCGGCATCAACCTCATCGACACCGCCAATGTCTATTCGAACGGCCTGTCGGAGGAGATCATCGGCGAGGCGCTCGGCGGCAAGCGCAAGAACGACGTGCTGATCGCCTCCAAGGCGCGCATGCGGATCGGCAGCGGACCGAACGACGAAGGACTGTCCCGCCACCATCTGATCCGCGAATGCGAAAAGAGCCTGAAGCGGCTGAAGACCGACGTCATCGACATCTATTTCGTCCACCAATGGGACGGCCTTACCCCGGTCGAGGAAACGGTCGCCGCGCTCGACACTTTGGTCAGCCAGGGCAAGGTGCGCTATATCGGCTGCTCCAACTGGTCCGGCTGGCAAGTGATGAAGGCGCTCGGGATTAGCGACAGCCGCCACCAGCAGCGCTTCGTCACCCAGCAGATCCACTACACGCTAGAGGCCCGCGAAGCCGAATACGAGCTGCTGCCGATCTCGGTCGACCAGGGGCTGGGCGTGCTGGTCTGGAGCCCGCTCGCCGGCGGCCTGCTGTCCGGCAAATACCGCCGCGACAGCCCGACCGCTCGGCAGCTCGCCGGCTGGTCCGAGCCGCCGATCCGCGATGAGGACCGGCTCTGGCAGATCGTCGACGTGCTGGTCGAGGTCGGCAAGGCCCGCGGGGTGTCGGCGGCACAGGTGGCGCTTGCCTGGCTGCTCGGCCGCCCCGCCGTCTCCTCGTTGGTGATCGGCGCCCGCAACGATGTCCAACTCAAGGACAATCTCGCGGCGGCAAGCCTGGAGCTCAGCCTTGAGGAACGCCAGCGCCTCGACGCGGTCAGCCGGCCGCCTTTGCTCTACCCCTATTGGCACCAGCAATTGACGGCGAAGGCTCGCTTTGGCGCTGCCGATCTCGTGATTGACCGAAGCGGCGTATAGGTACAGGTTTGACGAGAGGCTGGCGGGTCCAAGCTCGCCGGTCTCCAGTTTTTGACGCGGGAATTGCTCATCCCATAATGTAGCGCCAGACCTCCGCGTCAGGTTTGATCTGGCCGCTCAGCACGAAGTATTTGTAGAGCACCAGAAGCGAGATCGCCTGTTCGGCCTGTTCGTCGTTGAATATCCGGCAATAGCCATTCGCGGCCGCGATGATGCGCTCTGCCTTCGCCGGGTTCCGTTCGAAATAGGCCACCTTTTCGCCGAGATCGGCGAAATCCGGATCGAGCGGCACATAGTGCACATTGGCTTCGAGTTGCCGCTCCGCGAACCAGGTCTCGTATGTCGGCGGCGGCATCAGGCAGAGCGACTTCGAGTTCAGTATCCATTTCAGGTTGGTCGCCACGTCATTGCCCTCAAGCGAGACGATGTAGCGATAGCGCTGGTGCTGGCTGATGCTGAGAAAGGGCTTGGCGTATTCGGCCGGCGCGTTGGGCTTGTGCGAGCCGGCATCGCAGAACGGCAGGTCGCGCACCGCTTGCAGAAACCGTGTCCTGATCGGATTGTTGAGGTCGCCGCGCCAGACCACGGTCGGCAGCTTGTCGGCGAACGAGGTGGCGTCAGCCGGCATCTGGAAGTGACGGAACTTGTCGAGCTTCATGATGACCGCGTTCTCGTCGTCATCACGGATTGGCCGGTCCTTCACGATCGTCGGCACCTTCGGCACATTCCTGACATCGCCGAATTCGATGTCGATGAGCAATCCGGGATCGAAGTAGCGGGCGAATTCCTTCAGGTCGTAATAGTACATGGTCGGCGTGAAGGGCAGCTTGCTGATGCGCATGGCATTGGCGCTTGGCGCGAAACCATCCTGCAGCTTGTTGTAATAATTCAACCGTCGGCGCGCCGCCTCGTCGCAAAGCCTGGCCTTTTCCAGGTGAACGGCCAGCCTGCGGCGAAACAGGGCTTGTGGGATGACGTCGCGCGCGGCGTTTCGCGCATAGTAGAAAACCTTTGCCGACGTCCGCGCAATTGTAGCCATGGTTCACTTGATCAAGACAAACGAGCAGCTCTCAACACGCTGGCGCCCCGCGTTTCCTACATCATTATGGCGCCGATCTGGCAAGCCCCCCGCGGATCTCCAACGTTGCGCCCGCCTACAGTCGCTTCAGCTGTTGTGTTTGACGGCTAATGCTCCTAGGCAGGGTCAGAGCCGCAAGGCGATGAAAAGGAGCCGATATGGCGCGAGCACCAAACTACGATCAGGAACGCAAGGAACGCGACCGGCAGAAGGCGGCGAAGAAGGCCGAGAAGCTGGCGGCCAAGGTTGCCCAGCGCGAACGTTCAAAGCCCGAGGGCGAGGTCGAGACCGAAACCGCGGAATGACGGCAAAAGGCCCGCATATGCGGGCCTTGCCTCAATCCAGGTTGTCGCCCTGCGTCAGGCGGGCGCCTTGTCGCTGACAAAAACGTCCACTTCACGCGCCGCGGCGATGAAGGCGCGCCGGGCGTTCATGGCCGGCTTGTCACCAGCCAGCGCGTCATGGCACGCCTGCAGCGCCGCGCGATGCTTGGGACTGCGCTTGCCGGGCCAGCTGTTGAGCAGGTAGTCGGAAGCTTCGCGAGCCGTGCGCAAGAGCTGAGTGCTTCCCGCCGTGACGGACTTGACGATCACGGGTATTTCAAATCGGTTGTTTTCCATCGCCGCTCTTACGCCATCGGCGTCCATGAAGCGAGGCCGAAAGTGCGCGTCGCATCAGACGCCGCCTTTTTTTGGCCGACAGAGGCCCCTGCCCCACATAGACCGCGCTAAGCGGCGACGACGGCAAATCCCCTGGCGCGAAGACCGCGTCGATCGTTGGCGAGCGACGTCACCAGCCGGTCGCGGCTGCCGACGATATGGGCCGACAGCCGGCGCGCCGCTTCATCGGCCTCGCCAAGGCGCGTTGCCGCCAGAATGGCGCGGTGTTCGGCCCAGGCGCGGCCAAGGGCTGCTTCGTCTCGCACCTCCAGCCAGCGGGCGCGCGACAGGCGCGTCATGGCATCGCGCACGGCCCTGAACAGGAATTCGTTGCCCGACAGGCGCGCCAGCTCGATGTGAAAATCCATGCCGACACGATGCCATTCCTCGCGTGGCGTGTTTTCGTCGCAGGAATCGAGCATCGCCTCGATGACATCGATGGCATTCGCGTCGGCGCGCGTGCATGTCAGCCGCAAAGCCGCGACCTCGACCGCTTCGCGGTAGACCGCGATATGCTCGAGCTCGGCGAGGTTGATGGGCGACACAGTCCAGCCGCGGCCATCTCTGCCGACCAGCCCCTCGGTCTCCAGGCGCAGCAGTGCCGCCCTGACCGGCGTACGCGAGGCGCCGAACCGGGCTTCGATCCAGCGCTCGGTCAATTTCTCGCCTGGACCGATCTCCAGCCCCAGGATCATCTCGCGCAACTGTCGTTCGACATTCTGCATCTGCGACATTGTGCTGTCCTTTTCCCAGGCCGCATTGACACCGCCTAGGTTGGAGTTCATGACGGATACCGGTTTGGTATCCCAAAATGGTATCCGCAACAAGCGCTGATATCGGGCAGGCAGGACATGGCACAGCAGGACACGCAACAAAGCGGCTACAACATCCACTGGCGGCGCAATCTCGCCGTTTGTTTCGCGGGCTCGTTCAGCACGCTCATCGCCATGACGCTGCTGTTGCCTTTCCTGCCGCTTTACGTGGAACAGCTTGGCGCGCAGGGCCATGCGGCGATCGTGCAGTGGTCCGGCATCGCCTATGGCGCCACCTTCTTCGCCGCGGCCTTGGTCGCGCCGTTGTGGGGACGGCTGGGCGACCGCTACGGCCGCAAGGTGATGCTGGTGCGCGCCAGTTTCGGCATGGCGATCTGCATGTCGCTGACCGGCATGGTCGAGACGGTCTGGCAACTGGTGCTGCTGCGCCTGCTGATCGGCTTTGCCGGCGGCTATTCCTCGGGTTCGACCATATTGGTGGCGATGCAGACGCCGAAGGATCGCTCCGGCTGGGCGCTGGGCGTCCTGTCGGCGGGGATCACGGCGGGGTCGCTGGTCGGCCCCCTGCTCGGCGGTGCACTGCCGCCACTGATCGGCATCCGCACCACCTTCCTGTTGTCGGGCGGCATGATCTTCCTCGCCTTTCTGGCGACGACATTCCTGATCAAGGAGAATCCCCGCCCGCAGGCGGCCAAGGCAACGTCATGCGTGAAGCCGAAAAGCGGCTGGTCGCAGATTCCGGACAAGCGCCCGGTGGTGGCCATGCTGACAACCGGCATGCTGCTCGCCTTCGCCACCATGTCGATCGAGCCGATCATCACCGTCTATGTGCAGCAGCTCATCGAGGACCAGAGCGAGGTGACCATGGTCGCCGGCGTGGTGATGTCGGCGGCGGCCCTTGGCACGATCCTGTCGGCGTCATGGCTCGGCAAGCTTGCCGATCGGGTCGGCCATTGGAACGTCGTCGTCGGAGCACTGGCCGTCTCGGCCCTGCTGCTCATCCCGCAGGCTTTCGTCACCAATGGCTGGCAACTGATCGGCCTGCGCTTCCTGATGGGCCTGGCGCTCGGCGGCCTGCTGCCTTGCATCACCAGCGTCATCCGCCACAACATCCCGGATGGCGTCGGCGGCAACGTGCTTGGCCTGGCGATCTCGGCGCAATATGTCGGGCAGGTTGCAGGACCATTGACCGGCGGCTTCGTCGGCGGCCATTTTGGCATGCGGGCGGTGTTTCTCGCCACATCGGTGCTGATGGCCGGCGGCGCCGTCTACAACTGGATTGTCCAGTCGCGGCGGACACGGCATATGGCGTTGGAGGCGAGTGAGTCCTGAAAGGGTTAGCGGTCCGCCGTTTCACGCAACAAGGAGCTAGCCGACATGAATGCCGCCGAACCCAGCCGTATCCTTGTGTTTGCCGGCGGCCTGGTCGGCGCGGCGGGTGTGGCGCTGTCGGCGGCCGCAGCGCATCGCGGTGGCGCCTTCACCGGCACGGCCGCGTCGTTCCTGTTGATGCACGCGCCGGTCTTCCTCGCCGTCGGCCTCATCGGCGCGAATCGCTGCCTGCGGATTGCGAGCGTCGTCCTGCTTGTCGGACTCCTGCTTTTCGCGGGCGATCTTCTCGCCCGCGATTTCCTTGGATCGAGACTGTTCCCGATGTCGGCGCCAATCGGCGGCACCTTGCTCATCGCCGGCTGGCTGGGGATAGCATTCTCTGCCCTGGTACGCCCGCGCTCCTGAGGCCAAATAGGATCAATCCCGGGGACGTTCGGTGCGAACCCAAAGATCGCGATTGCGCGTCGCCGGCTTTGTCAGGCGTCGCACCTTCGGCCGTTCGGCGGCCGGCGCGATGCCCCAGTAGTTGCGATAGATGTCCTCGAACAGATGGTTGATGCGATGCATGGATTTTCTCCCTTTGAATTGAATCGATCCAATCGGCACAAAAAAATGGCGCCGATCAGCTCCGCTTGCGCTCCACAAGGAAGCGAAGGTCGCGAATCCATGGGGCGGTCCTGCCCCGGCGCCTGGGCCTGTTGGCGCCCGACCCGATACTCCAGTCGTTGCGATAGATGTCTTCGAACAGATAATTGACGGGATGCATGGCGCACCTCCCTAGGTCGTTTCGCAGAGCAAATCTGCCTCTTGGATCGATTCAATCGTAGGTCTTCGCACATCCTCGGTCAAGCAAAATTTGAATCGATCCAACGAAAGTGCTAGATGCAAATCTGGAACGTGCTAAATGCATGTCAGGAGGCACGCACAATGGCGTCACTCACCGCAGGCAATCGAAGACCCGTCCGGCTGGCCGACATCGCCAAGGCCGCCGGGGTTTCGCACGGCACCGCATCCAATGTGTTCAGCCGCCCCGAGATCGTTCGCGAGGAAGTCCGCGAACGGGTCAAGGCCGCAGCCGAGGCGATGGGCTATGGCGGGCCGGATCCCAAAGGTCGCCTGCTGCGGGCCGGCAAGGTTAACGCCATCGGCGTCGCCACGGCCGAACCCCTCTCCTATTTCTTCGACGATCCCTTCGCGCGGGTCATGATGGCCAGCATCTCGCAGGCCTGCGACGCAACGGGAGCCGGGATCTCCCTGGTTTCAGCCGCCAACAACGAACAGCTTGCCTGGAACATCCAGAGCGCCCTGGTCGACGGCTTCATCGTCTTCTGCGTCGAGGGTGGTTCGCGCCTAGTGGAACTGGCACGTGAGCGCAAACTGCCCTTCGTGGCGCTCGACCTGGACTCCGAGGATGGGGCGGTCGCGGCGATCGGTGTCGACAACATCGCCGGCGCCAGCCTGGCTGCGCGCCATCTCACCGATCTCGGACATCGCCGCTTTGCCGTTCTGGCACTGCCTTTTGCCGACGGCAGGACAGGTCTCGTTTCACCCGAGCAGGTTCGCTCCGCGACCTACGCGGGAACGCGCGACCGCCTCACCGGCTATCTCAGGGAGCTTTCGCGGGTTGGCATCGACACATCCAAAGTGCCCATCTACGAGACCGCCAACGATGCGGCCAGTGCGAAAGCCGGGCTCGAAACCATCTTCGCGGCCAAGGAGCCGCCCACGGCCATTCTGGCGATGTCGGACAAGATAGCCCTGGTGACGCTCGAATGGCTGAGCGCGCGCAAGCTCAACGTCCCCACCGATGTTTCCGTCGTCGGGTTCGACGGTGTTCCGGAGTCCGCCGTATCCGAGCCGTCACTGACCACGATCGCCCAGCCGATAGCCGATATGGGCCGCCTTGCCGTCAAGGCGATCCTGGAAAACGACGGCAAGGTCAGCCGGCAGTTGCTGCCGGTCGAACTGATCGTGCGCGCCTCGTCGGCTCCGCCGCGCGGCTGAGCCGCGCCCCTCTCAGCGATTGGCCCGTGCCACGGCCGAGACGCCGAAAGACGCACGGACCGGCGTGACATCCTTTTGCGTCGGACGGACCTTGCCCGCGCGGCCGATGGTCGACAGCCATTCGAGATAGAAGGCGAGCGCGAACTGCATGGCGATGCCGGCCGACAGCAGCAGGCTGTCATAGGCAAGCCCGCCCGGATTGATCAGTTTCATCACCTGCGCGATCATGGCGATCACCGTGCCGGCGATGAAGACCGGCAGCGAACGCTTGCCGAGTATCGCCAGTGGATGGTCCGGGCTGGTGCGGAACAGGTTTGACAGCGCCGGCAAGGCGACGATGAGGTAGCTGACCGCCAGGATATGCAACAGACGCGGCAGCGACAGGAAAGTCTTGTCGAAGCCACCGATCACCACCGGTAGCTTGAACCAGGTTATCTGCCCCCAGAGCGGACTGTGCACCCAGACCAGAGCCGTCGCCACATAGGCCGCGGCCGCGCCGACCAGCCAGCGGTTGACCGGAATGACGCCGCCGCGCCTGACATGCAGCATGCTGGCCAAGCCGATGTTGAACAGGAACTGCCAGGACAGCGGGTTCAGGAACCAGAAACCGGGTTCGGGATAGTTGGGCGGGGCGATCTGCCAGATGCCGGCGACGAGCCACAGCGCGCCGGAGGCGGCAAGCGCCGCGACAGGCCTGTAGCTGATCAGCAGGACGAAGGCCGGCGCCATCAAAAGCAGCGCGGCATAGACCGGCAGGATGTTGTTGTAGCCGAGCTGATGGCCGAGCGTGACGATGCCGACCAGCACTTCCGGCGTGTTCTTCATCAATGGCTCGATGTTGATCAGCTTGAGCAGTTCCGGCCGCCTGGCGAACACCGCCACGGCGCAGAACAGGGCGATCACCACCATGGTCGTGACAATATGGGCGACGTAGAGCATGCCTGCCCGCCGCCACATCTTCAATGTGGCCAGAAGCTGGCCACCCGGCCGGAACTTGTTGCCATAGGCAAGCGCGACCGAGATGCCGGAAATCAAAACGAATGCCTCGGCCGCGTCGGAGAAACCGAAATTCTTGTATGTGAAGGCCTCGAAAGCCGTGCCCGGCACGTGGTCGATGAAAATGATGATGAGCGCAAGCGCGCGCAACACATCGACACGCGTATCGCGATCCGGGATACGCGTGTCGCGTTCGGGGGTACGCAAATTGCGATCCGGGATACGCATATTGCGATCCGACAAAACAGGGGTAGTCATCGACAAAAGGCCTCAAAGCTGGTTGTTCATGTCCAGCAATGCGACCCCCGGCGCACCGCTTCGATTCCTCCCACGTGGAGTATATCGGCGCAGAAACGGGCTGGAATGCGCCTGGTTCAATCAACTTTCGCGGAGCACGAACATATTGCGTTTTGAAGCCGGCAAATTGAGCGGAACCTCATATAATCAAGAGGATGCGGGATGACTGGCGTCGTCGTCGAAAGCGGCCCGCTGCTCACGGATCTAGCCTTTCACTACCGTCTCCTGGGCGCTGGCGGCGACAGCCGTGAATGCCTGTTCCTGCTGCATGGGTCGGGTGTCGACGAGACCACTCTGGTGCCGCTGGCAAGACAGATCGCGCCCGGCGCCGTGCTGGTGGCGGCGCGTGGCCGTATCCCCCAGGAGGACGGTTTTCGCTGGTTCGAGCGGATAAGCCCGACGCGTTTCGAACAGAAGAGCATCGTCACCGAAACGGCTGCCTTCTCGGCATTTGCAAACGAGGCCGCCAAGCGCCATGGGCTCGATCTCACCCGCGCTGCTTTTCTCGGCTATTCGAACGGCGCCAATCTGGTTTCCAGCCTGATGCTGCTCCATCCGGGCATCGTCCGCAGGGCGGCACTGCTGAGGCCAATGCCTGTGCTTGACGACGTGCCGGCGACGGATCTTGCGGGAACACGGACGCTGATCATCGCCGGCGCCGTCGACGAAACCTACGGACCCTTCGCGCCGGCGCTGGTCACACTGCTCAGCCAACGCCGCAGCGAGATCGACGCCCGGATCATCCCATCAGGCCATGACATCGGTGATCCGGACGCCGCCATCGTCAGGCAATGGCTGGCAGGATCGGCTGCCGTGGCGTAGGCGGAGCCGCCCGAGCGTCAGGCAGCCTGTTTCGCGGCAGGAATCACCAGAATAAGTGCGACAAAAGCAACTATTCACCAACGAAATGGCCCGGGCCTTCCATTGTCCACAGCGGCGACATATGTCTGTCACATCCGGCCTATCGAGATACTGTTCACTGAGGGGAGGTCTGCATGACCGACAAGAACAGCATCACTCTGCTCGACGACACTTCGCAATTGCCTGTCATTACGGCCAATCCGGCTGAAATCGCCAAGATTGAAAACAGCATCGACGTGCGCGACCGCGCCGCGATTTCGGTTTTCGGCGACCGCGCCCAGCAATCCGTCAGCGACTACGCCGACAAGATCCTGTCGCAGCTGCGCAATCGCGATCTCGGCGACACGGGCGATCTCCTGACCGACATCATCATGAAGGCCAAGAACCTCGATCCGGCTTCGCTGAAGGATCAGGGGTTTTTGAGCAATCTGTTTTCCTCGTTCAAGGCACGGCTCGAGCGCTTCAAGGAAAAATACGAGGATGTGGCCGGGCAGATCGACCGCATCGGCCTGGAGCTCGACCGTCACAAGGATACGCTGCGGCGCGACATCGCCGTGCTCGACGACTTGCACGAGCAGACCAAGGACTCCATCCTCAAGCTCGATGCCTATGTGCAGGCGGGCAAGAAATTCGTTGACGACTACCGCGCCAACGAACTGCCGAAACTGAAGGCTGCCGCCGATGCCGGAGGCGGCGATGTTGGTGGTACGCTGGAAGCGCAAACCTATCAAGACGCGGTGCAGGCGCTCGACCGGCTGGAAAAGCGCGTCTTCTATCTGGTGCAGGCGCGCCAGCTCGGCATCCAGCAATTGCCGCAGATCCGCATCGTCCAGTCCGGCGACGAGACGCTGATCGAGAATTTGCAGGCGACCTCGGCGCTGACCGTGCCGGCCTGGAAGCAGAAGATGGTGATCCTGCTTGGCCTGACCAACCAGAAATCGGCGCTCGAACTGCAAAAGACGGTGACGGACGCCACCAACGAGATGATCCGCCAGACCTCCAAGATGATGAAGGACCAGGCGATCTCGATCGAGGAGCAGGCGCAACGCGGCATTGTCGATGTCGAAACGCTGGCGCAGGCCAATCGCGACCTCATCGACACGGTGCAAGGCGTGCTGAAGGTCCAGCAGGAAGGCCGCCAGAAGCGGGCGGATGCCGAAAAGCAGATGGACCAGATGACGCTCGATCTCAAGAAAGCGCTTACTCAAAGCTGATCGGAACCGCCATGCCGAAGACGCTGACGTCCGTTCTGCTGCTGGCCCTCGCAATGATTTTGGCGGCTTGCAATTCGAGCAACGTCAAGTTCTCGATTGTATCCGGTTCCGAGAACACGGTGCTGCAGCCCATCGTGCAGGAGTTCTGCGACAAGCAAGGCGCTACCTGCAGCTTCGCCTATGAAGGCTCGCTCGACATCGGCCTTGGCCTGCAACGACCCACCGGACTTGACCAAGACGCCGTCTGGCCAGCCTCAAGCGTGTGGGTGGATCTATTCGATTCCGGCCGCAAGGTGCGCAACCTGACCTCGATCGCGCAGATGCCGGTCATTCTGGGCGTGCGTAAATCCAAGGCCACGGAGCTCGGCTGGATCGGCAAGCCGGTTTTCATGAAGGACATTCTGGCTGCGGTGAAAGACGGCAAGCTCAAATTCCTGATGACGTCGGCGACACAGTCCAATTCCGGCGCCAGTGCCTATCTGGCCATGCTGTCCAGCGCGCTCGGCGGCAAGGAAGTGATCGAGCCCGGCGATCTCGACAATCCGAGCGTGCGCGAAACGGTAAGCGCCCTGCTGCAAGGCGTCGAGCGTTCGTCCGGCTCGTCGGGCTGGCTCGCCGATCTCTATGTCGACAGCGCCAGCAAGGGCACCGTCTATGACGCGATGTGGAACTATGAGGCGACGCTGAAGGAGACCAACGACAAACTGAAGCAGATGGGCAAGGAGCCGCTCTATGCCGTCTATCCGGCCGACGGCGTCGCGGTCGGCGATTCGCCGCTTGGCTTCATCGACCATGGACGCGGCCCGGAGGTCGAAAAGTTCTTCACCGACCTGCTCGCCTATCTGCAATCGGACGCCGTGCGCAAGCGCATTGCCGACACAGGCCGGCGGCTGCCGCTTGGTGGCTCGGCGATCCAGGCCGCGGCTGAGCCCGACTGGAATTTCGATCCGGGCAAGCTGGTGACGTCGATCCGGATGCCGGAGCCGGCGGTGATCCGCAAGGCGCTCGATCTCTACCAGGAGGCCCTGCGCAAGCCTTCGCTGACAGCGCTGTGCTTCGACTTCTCCGGCTCGATGGAGGACCAGGGCGAGAAACAGCTGCAGGCCGCCGCACAGTTCCTGTTCACGCCGGAAAAGGCGAGCGAGGTGCTGGTGCAGTGGACGCCGTCCGACCACATCTTCGTGCTGCCGTTCGACAGCGCCGTGCGTGCCAATTTCGCGGCGACCGGCGATGTTGCCGGGCAAGCCCAGCTGCTGGCGGACGTCGCTGACCAACATGCCGGCGGCGGCACAGACATGTATGCCTGTGCCCAGCAGGCTTTGCAGCAAATCACCGCGACACCTGACCTGCCGAAATACCTGCCGGCGATCATCATCATGACCGATGGCAGGACGGATGGCAGCGCCGACTTCTTCCTTCAGCAGTGGCGTAGCGCCCCGGTGCGCGTGCCGGTATTCGGCATCACCTTCGGCGACGCCGACAAGAGCCAGCTCGACAGCCTTGCCAAGGCGACTTCGGCGCGCGTATTCGATGGCAGCGGCGATCTGGCGGGTGCCTTCCGCGCCGCCCGCGGCTACAACTGAGATGCGCGGCTAGGATGCGTGGCTTGTTCGGTAACGACTGGAACTGGATCGTGGCGGGCCTTGTCTCGGCGGCGTTGCTGGTCGGGCTGAGCCTCCTCACCCATTTTCCGTTCCTGGTGTCGGCAATCATCGCCGCGTTGGTCTTTGCCGGACTTGTGTTCGTCCTGGCGCCACGCCAGCTGTTTGAAGGGCTCGACCTCAATTCGCTCAGTGGCAGCCGGGTCGCGTTTGCGCGCGAGTTGCTGGCGCAAGCCCAGCCGGCGGCGGACCGCCTGGCGGCAACCGCGCGGACCATTTCCGACAAGGACATGGCGGCAAAGGTGAAGAACCTGTCCGACATCGCCGCCGATGTCATTACCAGGGTCGAGGCCAAGCCCGACAGCGCGCCCGCCGTGCGGCGGTTCCTCACCTACTACGTGCCGCAGGCGGCCGAGGTGTCGGAAGGCTATGCGGCGCTGGCCAGCCGGCGCGCGCCAAGCCAGGCGCGGCTCGCCAATATCGGCGCTGTCATTACCAAGCTGCAGGATGCTTTCACGCATTATGCCGACAGCCTGGCCGACTCCGAACTCGGCACGCTCGACGTAGACCTGCGACTCATTCAGGAGTCGCTGAAAGAGGATATTGGTCGCTGATGGCCATTTCACGCCGCGCTTTCGGACTGGGTCTGCTGGGTGCCGCCGCCGCCGGCACCGGCGGCTATCTGACACTCAAGGATCGCCCCGAATTCCGCGGCTATCTCGGCAACAAGGCACATCTGTTCGGCTTCATCGGCGGCGAGAAGCAGGCGTTCCTGGCCGATCCGGATGTTGTTCATGCACTGGCTGGCTACGGGCTGGAGCTCGACGCCCGTGTCGCTGGCTCGGTCGAGATGGTGCGGGAAGCAGCCCTTCTGTCGCAGAAACCGCAATTCCTGTGGCCATCCTCTTCGATCATGGTCGATCTTGCCCGCAAGAGCGGCGTTTCGATCCGCAACGACCAGGTGGTGCTGAACTCGCCGATCGTCGTCTACACCTGGGGGCCGGTGGTCGAAGGGTTGAAGAAGAGCGGGCTGGTCACGGTCGCCGCCAAGGGCGGCTACAATCAGCTCGATCTCAAGGCCTTGCTCGATGCCATTCTGGCCGGCAAGAACTGGTCGGATCTCGGCATTGACGAGCTTTATGGCCGGGCCCGCATCGTCTCCACCGATCCCAACCGTTCCAATTCCGGCTTCATGTTCGCCGGCCTGGTGCTCAGCCTGATGAGCGGCGACGTGGCGACGCAGGAGCTGCTGGCGAAGCATGGCGACCAAGCAAAGGCGATCTTCCGCAGCATGGGCCTGAAATCATCGTCGTCGGGAAAACTGTTCGACCAATATATCGCCGGCGGCCTTGGCGCCGAGCCGATGGTGGTCGGTTATGAAAACCAGTTGGTCGAATGGGCACTCGCCGACCCGGCACGCTGGCAAAGGGTGCAGGCCGGCATGGGCGCCAAGCCGGAAATCCTCTACCCCAGACCGACTGTGTATTCCGCACACCCGTTGATCGTCATCGATCCAGCGGTCGACAGGCTGCTGGAGGCGCTGACCAGTCCGAAGCTGCAGCAACTCGCCTGGTCCAAGCACGGGTTCCGCGGACCGCTCGGCACCGTGGCGGGTGACGCCGACGCCATCGCCGGCGTAAGACCGGCGGAGATCGAAGCGGTGCTGCCGATGCCTTCAGCCGATGTCATGTTGGCATTGCTCGACCAGATGGACGGTTGAGGCTTACCCGCGTCCCATCCGGTTCCAGGCGTCCAGTCCGGCGATCTTGTAGGCTTCGGCCAGCGTCGGGTAGTTGAAGGTGTTGTTGACGAAGAAGTCGACCGTGCCGCCGAGATTGATGACCGCCTGGCCGATATGAATGAGCTCGGTGGCGCCCTCGCCAACGATATGCGCGCCAAGCAGGCGGCGCGTCTCGATCGAGAACAACAGCTTCAGGAAGCCGGTATTGACGCCCATGATGTGCCCACGCGAGGTCTCGCGAAAGCGCGCCACGCCAACATCGTAGGCGGCTCCACTCTCACGCACCTGTTCCTCGGACTGGCCGACGGTGGAGATCTCCGGCACGGCGTAAATGCCATAGGGGAAAGTTTCCGGCGGCGGCGGGAGCGGCACGCCGAAGGCGTGGCAGGCGGCCACCCTGCCCTGCTCCATCGAGGTCGAGGCAAGGCTCGGAAAGCCGATGACATCGCCGGCGGCGTAGATGTTGGGCACGCTGGTCTGGAAGGTCTGCGGGTCGACCTTGATGCGGCCCCGGGAGTCTGCGTCGATGCCGACCACGTCGAGACCCAGGCTGCCGACATTGCCGGTGCGGCCGGCGGCGTAGAGCACGACCTCGGAACGGATGGTGCGGCCGTCGGCGAGTTCCACCTCGGCGGTCTCAGGCTTGGAGCGGATTTCCTTCACCGCGCTGCCCAGCCTAATCGTCATGCCGCGATCGCGCATCTGGTGGATGAAATCGTCGACGATCTCGCGGTCGACGAAATCGAGAATGGTGTTGCGCGGTTCGACCAGCGTCACCGGCACGTCAAGGGCGGAAAAGATCGTGGCATATTCGACGCCGATGACGCCGCCACCGATCACCGTCAGCGTGCGCGGCAGGCGGTCGAGCTCCAACATCTCGTCGCTGTCGAAGACGCGGGTCTTGTCGAAGGGCACGTCGCGCGGCCGATGCGGCCTGGTTCCGACTGCGATCAGCGCGTTGGCGAATCCGACCTCGCTGTAATCGCCATTATCGGCTGTCAGGCTGACCTTGTTGGGGCCGAGAAATTTTACCGACGCACGCGCGCTCTTGACCGTGTTGCGCATGAACTGGTGCTGCAGCACCTCGACCTCGTGATCGAGCGTCTTGTGCAGGCGCTCGACCAGATCGCCGACCGAAATATCCTGCTTGACCCTATAGCCGCGTCCGTAAAAACCGCGCTCGCGCCAGCCCGAGAGATTGAGCACGGTTTCACGCAGCGTCTTCGAGGGAATGGTGCCGGTGTGCACGGAGACGCCGCCGAGACGCCGGCCACGATCGACCACCAGCACGGATTTACCGAGCTTGGCCGACTGCACCGCGGCGCGGCGGCCGGAAGGGCCGCTGCCGATGACCAGCATGTCGTAGTCCATATTTCCCCGTCCCCTCGCCTCTGCTTCAGAGTGCTTTTGTTGCGCCGCAACAAGCTAATGCCATCCGCGCGGCAAATTCAACCGATTCGGATCGTGTCCTGCGTCGCTCGAGCCTTGCGCTGCGGAAGCCCGACCTTGATTCCGACACAGGCCTTCACCATTTCATCATCGAGCGGTCCGCACCCTATGTCGGGCCCTGTTACGAGGAAATGACATGAACGCGCGCGTTCTCGACGGCGAAATCATCAACACCCGGCTTGACGATGTCAGGGCCTATGAAGGCGTGCGCACAAGGCGCATCCTGGCCTTCGTGGTCGACTACATCATCGTGGCGCTGCTCACCATTCCTTTCGCCATACTGGTGTTCTTCCTCGGGCTTTTGACCCTCGGTCTCGGCTGGATGCTGTTCGGCGTCCTGCTGCCGGCCGTTGCTATCCTCTACATCTGGAACACGCTGGGCAGCGCCGACCAGGCCACCACGGGCATGAAGATGATGGGCATCCGCCTCGACCGGCTCGACGGCCGGCCAATCGACGGACTGACCGCGGTTGTCCATTCCGTGCTGTTCTGGGCCGGCAATGTCATCCTGTCGCCGCTGGTCCTGCTGGTGACCTTGTTCTCCGACCGCAAGCGCACGCTGCACGACCTTCTGCTCGGCACGGTGGTGAGCCGCAACGGCCGTTAAAGACGTTTTTCGAGAGCGCTCCCGCCTCGTCGGTGCAAATGTGAAGGCCTTAGCTTGCTCGGGCCTTCACAATCCTGTTGAATTTTTCGCTTTCCGCGCCAAAGGTAGAGCGACTCGAAGGAGTGTTTCCAAGGCTCGATGACGCAGCATCCGACCCAGTCGCCGCAGTTCTTCCTGACCGCGCCGTCGCCGTGCCCTTATCTCGACGGCCAGTTCGAGCGCAAGGTGTTCACACATCTGGTCGGCGACAAGGCGTCGGAGATGAATGACCTCTTGACGCAAGGCGGCTTCCGGCGTTCGCAAAACATTGCCTACCGGCCGGCCTGCGAGACGTGTCGAGCCTGTGTCTCGGTGCGCATCCTCGCCCAGGAATTCACCGCCAGCCGCAACATGAAGCGCGTGCTGCAGCATAATTCCGACCTCGTCGGCGCCATGCACAATGCCGAACCCTCGACCGAACAATATTCGCTGTTCCGCAGCTACCTCGATGCCCGCCACCGCCGCGGCGGCATGTCCGACATGACGGTGCTCGACTACGCCATGATGGTCGAGGATACCCATGTCGACACCAAGGTGATCGAATACCGGCGGCGTGGACCCGATACCTTCATCACCGGCAAGGGTCAGGGCGAACTCATCGCTGTGGCGCTCACCGACAAGATGGCCGACGGCCTGTCGATGGTCTATTCCTACTTCAATCCCGAATTCGAGGAGCGTTCGCTCGGCACGTTCATGATCCTCGACCACATCGCCCGCGCCAGGGCGATGGGCCTGCCCCATGTCTACCTCGGCTACTGGGTCAACGGCTCGCGCAAGATGAATTATAAGATGCGCTTCATGCCGCAGGAGCATCTCGGCCCCAAGGGCTGGGAGCGCTACACCAACGAAGCGGTTTCACGCTGAGTTTTTCCACGATCCGCGCTTAAACTGTTTCAAGGCAGGAGATGCTGGTCTTTCAGCCGGTTGGCTGGAGAAAGTGCGCCATTGCACCGGCCGGCCGCCAGCCTGCATTTCATTGCGAAAGTTCCTGCATGTCCGCTCACCTTGATCACCAGAAGGGTCTCTTGATAACCGCCCTCGGCGGACTGACGCTGACGGTCGACATACCGTTGATCCGCCTCGCCGACGGTGGCGCATGGACGATCATGCTGCTACGCACCGGCACCACATTCGTCGCGGGCATGGTCATCTGGTCGGTCTGGCGCGCGCTCAGCCGGAACGCACCGCCGCTCATCCCCGGCTGGTCCGGCCTGATCGTGGCGATCTGCTACGGGCTGACCGGGATCACCTTCGTCACCGCCGTCTATCATACCTCGACCGCCGATCTGGTCTTCATCCTGGCCTTCAACACCGTGTTCGCGGGCTTGCTGTCCTGGATATTCCTGCGGCAAAGGCCACAACTGGCTACCGTCGTGGCGATGCTGATCATGATTCTCGGCGTGCTGGTCATCGTCGGCGGCTCGGTCGGCACCGGCAAGCTGTTCGGCGATTTCATGGCGCTTTGCTCGGCCTTCTTCATCGCCGTGGCCATCACCATCTCGCGCGCCAGCGGCAAGGACATGGGTTTCACCTCGCTCGTCGGCGTCCTTCTGCCGATGGCCCTGGCCGCCTTCATGGTGTCCGGCGAAGGCTTTCACGTGAACGCACCCTGGTGGATCATCTTCAACGGCGCCGTCATCATGCCGATCTCGTTCTTCTGCCTCGCCGCCGGGCCGAAATACATTTCGGGGCCGGAAGTGGCGATGTTCTACCTGCTCGAAACCGTGCTGGCGCCGGTCTGGGTGTGGATGATCTTTGCCGAGGCACCAACCCGCAACAGCCTGATCGGCGGCGCGATCCTGATCGTCACGCTGGTCGCTCATTCGCTATGGCAGCTGCATGACGGCCGCAAGCACCGCGGCGACCTCGCGGTGCACCATCCGGTCTAGAACGGCCCACCGTTTCAGGGAAACGGCGAGCCGCTCTAGCGGCTTGTTTCGGCGCAATTCCGTACGGAAAACCGCTTCACACTTTTCCTGGAATTGCTTCAGAACAAGCTTCAGGGATCAGGCGCTGGCTTTCTTCGACGCGCCAGGTTTTGGCAGGATTTCGATCTGCGGATCGGCTTCGATTTCGACCGCCTCGCCGGCGGCCATCTCATCGACCAGTTCCACCTCGCGTAGCCACTCGCGCCAGATGGCGACCAGCAACGCCATCAGCACCGGGCCGATGAACAGGCCGAGAAATCCCATGGTCTTGACGCCGCCGATCAGGCCGAAAAAGGTCGGCAGGAAGGGCAGTTTTATCGGGCCGCCGACGAGCTTCGGGCGGAGCGTCTTGTCGACGATGAACAGTTCGACCGCGCCCCACAGGAACAGCACCAGGCCTGCCATGGGCGAGCCGCTGGCCGCGAGGTAGATCGAGACAAGGGTGAAGGACAAAGGTGCGCCGCCGGGGATGAGCGCCATGACGCCGGTCAGGGCGCCGAGCGTCACCGGCGACGGCACGCCGGCCAGCCAGTAGGCGATGCCCAGTACCAACCCTTCGCCGATGGCGATGACGGTCATGCCGGTCACCGTCGAGGAAATGGTCGCCGGCACGACGCGCGAAATCCGCTCCCATCGCGTCGGCAGGATGCGCTCGCCAAGACGATCCACCTGGCCGGCAAAATGCTCGCCGTCGCGATAGGCGAAGAACAGCGCGATCATCATGAACAGCAGCGTCAGAAGCAGGCCGAAAGCACTGCCGCCAGCGGCGAGCACGCCGCGATAGATGCTGCCGATGTTGGCGCCACTGACCAGCTGGATCAGTTCCCCGATGCCGCCAGGATGGCCGATATTGGTCGACCACTGGTCGTTCAGCCACTCGCCCACGACAGGCAGCGTGGCGATCCAGTGCGGTGTGGTGGCACCATGCCGATTGGTCTCGATTGCCCAGCCGACCCATTCGCGCACCTCATTGATGGCATAGGTGCCGGCGAGCGCGATCGGGATGACGAGGAAGGCCAGGATGAACAGGATGGCAAAGGTCGCGGCGATGGTGCGGTTGCCGCCGACGGCAACAAGCAGACGGCGGTAGAGCGGCCAGCTGGCGAAGGCAATGACGAGCGCGGCCAGCACCGGGAACAGGAAGCCATGGAAGAAATAGACGCCAGCGGCGACGATCAGTACCAGCAGCCAGCGCGCTGCCGACAGCGGCGGAATGACAGCCGACCGCAACGGCGTCGACAGCCCGAACAGGCGCTGGTGGCGCTCCGGTTTCTGGATTTTGGATTCCTTCAAACGCCCGTGTCTCCCAAACACCCTTCGCCGTTATGCACTGATATAGTGCAGCAATCGTGACGATACTCCAAATGGTTGGATATCTCCCCCTCGAGGGGGAGATGGCCGGCAGGCCAGAGGGGGTCGCCGCGTGGAGCGCCACGTTCTCTGTTCAAAGTATGAGGTCGAAGTAGGAGGTCGCGTCCGGTCGAACCGCCCCCCTCTGTCGCCTTCGGCGACATCTCCCCCTCGAGGGGGAGATTCGACGCTACCCGAACTTGCCCGTTCTCGGGAAACCCTTCGGTACCATACGCCCTGCCGATGCCCGGGCGCCGATCCATTCGGCGAGTTCCTCGCGCGACCTGGTAAACGTGCGGTCGGCCGAATCCTGCCAGGACAGGCCTGTCTCCAAGGTGAAAGGCTTGAGATCGAGCAGGCCGCCATCCTTGTATTTCTGCAGCCGAACGCCCTTGCCACGGCCCATCTCCGGGATTTCGGAGAGCGCGAACACCAGCATTTTCCGGTTCTCGCCGACGATGGCGAGATGATCGCCAGTGACCGGGATGCAGCGTTTGGCTTCGTCTGGTGCCTTGACGTTCATCACCTGCTTGCCCTTGCGGGTGTTGGCGACCACTTCCTCCTCCGGCACGATGAAGCCATTGGCGTCATATGAGGCCAACAGCAGCTTGCGCTTTGGATCGTGGACGAAGGCGGTGACGATGTCCTGATCATTGTCCATGTCGACGATGATGCGGATAGGCTCGCCATGGCCGCGCCCACCCGGCAGCCGGTCGGCGCCGATGGTGTAGAACTTGCCGCCGGTGGTGAAGACCAGCACCTTGTCCGTGGTCTGCGCGTGGAAGGCGAGCTTCAAGCTATCGCCTTCCTTGAAGGTCAGCGTCGATAGATCGGCCAGATGCCCCTTCATCGCCCGCAGCCAGCCCTTTTCCGAAACCACCACGGTGACCGGCTCGCGCTCGATCATGGCGTGGGCGATATCGGTCAGGTCGTGCTCGGGCGCATCGGCGAACTGGGTGCGGCGCTTGCCGAGCTCGGTTTCCGGGCCGAACTTGTCGCGGATGCTGGTGACTTCCCACTTGATCGTCGCCCACTGCTTGGCATCGGATGCCAGCAGCGCCTCGATCTGTTTCTTCTCGGTGGTGAGGCCATCGAATTCCTTGCGGATCTCGAATTCTTCCAGTTTGCGCAGAGCGCGCAGGCGCATGTTGAGGATAGCTTCGGCCTGGGTGTCGGTGAGCGACCAGCGGGCCATCATGACCTGCTTGGGCTCATCCTCCTCGCGGATGATCCTGATCACCTCGTCGATGTTGAGATAGGCGATCAGGTAACCGGCAAGGATCTCCAGCCGTCTTTCGATCTCGCCCAAGCGATGTTTCGAGCGGCGGATCAGGACGTCGCGGCGGTGGTCGAGCCATTCCTGCAGCACGCCCTTCAGCGACAGCACGTTGGGCACCTTGCCGCGCGACAGCACATTCATGTTGAGCGGGAAACGGCTTTCAAGCTCGGTCAGCTTGAACAGCGATTCCATCAGGATGCCGGGATCGACAGAGCGGCTCTTGGGCACCAGCACGACGCGGATATCCTCGGCGCTTTCGTCCCTGATGTCCTCGAGCAGCGGCAGCTTGCGCGCTATCAACAGCTCGGCGATCTTCTCGATCAGCCGCGCTTTCTGCACGCCATAGGGAATTTCGGTGATGACAATGCTCCAGGTGCCCCTGCCCTGGTCCTCCTGGATCCACTTCGAGCGCACGCGAAAACCGCCGCGCCCAGTCTCGTAGGCTTCGAGGATAGAGGCGCGGCTGTCGACGATGATGCCGCCGGTCGGGAAATCGGGGCCCTGGACGAAGTCCATCAGCTTGGCCACCGGTGCGTCCCGATGCTCGATCAGATGCAGTGCCGCGTCGCAGAGTTCGGCCGCATTGTGCGGCGGGATCGATGTCGCCATGCCGACCGCGATACCGGACGAGCCGTTGGCCAGCAGGTTCGGGAAGGCGCCGGGGAGCACCACCGGCTCCTCGTCCTCTTCATTGTAGGTCGGCCGATAGTCGACGGCATCCTCGGTGATGCCGGCCAGCAGCTCGGTCGCCACGTCGGTCATGCGCGCTTCGGTGTAGCGCATGGCGGCGGCGTTATCGCCGTCGATGTTGCCGAAATTGCCCTGCCCGTCGACCAGGGGATAGCGCATCGAAAAATCCTGCGCCAGCCGCACCAGCGCGTCATAGATCGACTGGTCGCCATGCGGATGGAACTTGCCCATCACCTCGCCGACGATACGGGCGCATTTGGCGAAGCCCTGGTCGGGATTGAGGCGCAGCAGGCGCATGGCGTGCATGATGCGGCGGTGAACCGGCTTCAGCCCGTCGCGAACATCGGGCAGCGCCCGGTGCATGATGGTCGACAGCGCATAGGCAAGATAGCGCTCTTCCAGCGCCTTCTTCAGATCGACCGGTTCGATGTGATCGCCACCGCCATCTTGAGGCGGCAAAACCCTTTTGCCATGGGCTGGGACTAGCCGAGCGGGTGATTCGCGGCAAGAGGCGCGTGCCGGACCAATCGGCTTGCGCGCTGTTGTGCAACAGGAAACCGCAAGGTCCAGCTTGCCGGCCAACATCAATCTGTTACATGCCACATCTATTGCGAAGCACGATAACGCTCGACGGCCTTCATGCCAAATTCACTGCATTCTCCAATAGCATACGGTTCGGGTTTGCCTTTCACTGCGATTTTCGACCATTGTGCCGGGACATGCCTTTTTCCCGTCCAGTTCGTCACGGAATGGTGATGGCGCGAAGAATTGAAAAACAATTTCAGGACACTCTCAGGGACCTTGCGATGACAATCAAACGCTCAACTCTCCGGAAATTCGCTCTTTCGACCTTCTTGTTCACACTGCCGCTGAATGCCGCCCTTGCCCAGGACGCGGCGGTCGCCGACCGGCTGAAGGCAACGCTTGGCGCCCAGGGCGTCGACATCTCCTGGACCGGCGTGACCGGTGACAACACCAGCATGGTGCTGCAGGGCGTTGCCATCAAGCCGGCGGCGGAAAAGGAAGCCCTCACCATCGGCGACGTCAAGCTCGAGAATGTCACCGAAGCCAATGGCGGCTACGACATCGGCACCGTTTCGACCTCGGCCTTCGAACACAGCAAAGACGGCGTCACTCTCAATCTCAGCCCCTTCATCATCCATGACATGACGGTCCCGGCCGATGGCTCCACCGGCCCGCTTGGCTCGCTGATGATGTACAAGTCCGCCGAACTCTCCAACATGACGGTCAAGGTCGCCGACAAGACCGCCTTCTCGATGGACGGGCTTGCCATCCAGATCACACCGCCGGCGGACGGCAAGGCGATGGAATTCACCGGCAACACGGAGAAATTCTCGGCCGATCTGTCGCTGGTCGACGACCCTAAGTCCAAGGAAGTCATCGACGCGCTCGGCTACCAGAACATCTCCGGCAATTTCGCAATGGCCGGCACCTGGCAGCCCTCGGATGGCAAGATGGAACTGTCGAAATACGACGTCTCCGTCGAGAACGCCGGCACGCTCGGCATGACCTTCGACCTCGGCGGCTACACGATCGACTTCATCAAGTCGCTGCAGGAAATGCAGAAGAAGATGGCCGCGCAGCCGGAAGGCGCCGACAATTCGGCGCAAGGCATGGCCATGCTCGGCCTGTTGCAGCAGCTGTCGTTCAATAGCGCCTCGATCCGCTTCGACGACGATTCGCTGACCGGCAAGGTGTTGGAATACGTTGGCAAGCAGCAAGGCATGTCGGCCAAGGACATCGCCAACCAGGCCAAGGCGATCGTGCCCTTCGGCATGACGCAGCTCAACAATCCGGAACTGACGGCCGAAGTGACGGCTGCGGTCAGCAAGTATCTCGACGATCCGAAGAGCCTCGAAGTCTCGGCCGAGCCGCCGGCATCGGTGCCGTTCGCGCTGATCATGGCGGGTGCCATGTCCAACCCGCTCGACCTGCCGAAGACGCTCGGCGTCCATGTCAAGGCCAACGAAGACTGATCGAACGGCCTCAAGATACGAAAAAAGCCCGGCAGCGACGCCGGGCTTTTTTGTTTGGATTAGCGAATCGAAAGAATCGGTTCGGGCGGTTCTTTAAAAGCGCCGCCCGAAGCTTGCGATCAGGCGTCCTTCTTGGTCGGTGCAACGCGCAGCGCCAGTTCGCGAAGCTGCTGCGGGCTCGCTTCCGACGGCGCGTTCATCAGCAAATCGTAGGCCTGCTGGTTCATCGGGAACATGGTGATCTCGCGCAGGTTCTTGGCGCCAACCAAGAGCATGACGACGCGGTCGACGCCCGCCGCCATGCCGCCATGCGGCGGCGCGCCATACTGGAAGGCGCGGTAAAGGCCACCGAAACGCTCTTCCACCGTCGCACGGTCCAGCCCGACCGTCTCGAACGCCTTGACCATGGTCTCGGGCAGATGGTTGCGGATGCCGCCGCTGGCGATCTCAAATCCATTGCAGACCATGTCGTACTGGAACGCCTTGATGCCGAGCAGATCCTCGCCGTTCAGCGCATCGATGCCGCCCTGCGGCATGGAGAACGGGTTGTGGGCGAAGTCGATCTTCTTCTCCTCCTCGTTCCATTCGAAGAACGGGAAGTCGACAATCCAGCAGAGTTCGAAACGTTCGCGGTCGACGAGGTTCAGTTCCTCGCCGGCACGCGTGCGCGCCGCACCGGCGAAGGAAACGAATTTCTTCGGATCGCCGGCAACGAAGAAGGCGGCGTCGCCGTCGGCAAGACCGAGCTGCTGCCGGATCGCCTCGGTGCGCTCCTCGCCGATGTTCTTGGCGAGTGGGCCGGCGCCTTCGAGCTTTTCGCCCTCCTTGCGCCAGAAGATGTAGCCCAGCCCCGGCTGGCCCTCACCTTGCGCCCATGAATTCATTCGGTCGCAGAAGGCACGGCTGCCGCCGGTCTTGGCCGGAATGCCCCACACCTCGGCCTTCGGGTCGTTGGCCAGGATGTTGGCAAACACCTTGAAGCCGGAATCACGAAAATGCTCGGAGACGGCCTGCATCTCGATCGGGTTGCGCAGGTCCGGCTTGTCGGAGCCGTATTTGCGCATGGCGACGTCATAGGGGATGCGCTGGAACTTCTGCGTCACCGGCTTGCCGTTGGCGAAGGTCTCGAACACGCCCCGCATCACCGGTTCCATGGTCGACAGCACATCGTCCTGCTCGACGAAGCTCATTTCGAGGTCGAGCTGGTAGAATTCGCCTGGCAGACGGTCGGCGCGCGGGTCCTCGTCGCGGAAACAGGGCGCGATCTGGAAATAGCGGTCGAAGCCCGACACCATGATCAGCTGCTTGTACTGCTGCGGCGCCTGCGGCAGCGCGTAGAAGGTGCCGGGATGGATTCGCGACGGCACCAGGAAGTCGCGCGCGCCCTCGGGCGATGAAGCAGTCAGGATCGGCGTCGAGAATTCGGTGAACCCCACCTCGCCCATGCGCCTGCGCATTTCGGCGATGATTTTTGTCCGAGCAATAATGTTCTTGTGCAGCGTCTCGCGGCGCAGGTCGAGGAAACGGTATTTCAGCCGGATGTCCTCGGGATAGTCCGGCTCGCCGAACACCGGCAGCGGCAATTCCTTGGCCGCCGACAGCACCTCGATCTCGCGGGCGAATATCTCGATCTCGCCGGTCGGTAAATTGGCGTTCGTGGTCTCGGGCAAGCGTGCCTTGACCTCGCCGTCGACGCGGATGACCCACTCGCCACGCACGGTCTCGGCAACCTTGAAGGCCGGCGAATCCGGATCGGCGACGATCTGGGTCAGGCCATAATTGTCGCGCAGGTCGATGAACAGCAGGCCGCCATGGTCGCGCACGCGATGCACCCAGCCCGACAGGCGAACGGAAGAGCCGACATCGCTCTTTCTCAACTGGGCACAGGTATGGCTGCGGTAACGGTGCATGGTCATTGCTAAAGTCCGGGGTGCTGGGTTGCGGCCGAAGCATCAAAGCCCGGCCCAAAATTTGCGCGAAAAGCGCATGGGAGGCCGGATTTGTCAAGGCAAGCGGGCGATCCCCGTGCCCGGCAAGCAGCCGAGCGTTCAGGCGAAGTGGATTTCGGCGCCCTGGCGTTCGAAATCGGCAAGGATCGCGGCCGGCGCGGTCTTTTCGACCACCAGGTGGCGGATCGCTTCGGCCCCGGCGACGCGATAGGGTGCCGCGGTGGCGAGCTTGTCGTTGGTGACGGCGATGACGATGCCGGCGCTGTTCCTGGCCATGGCCCGCTTGACCTCGGCCTCGGCCGAATCGAACGCCGTCACACCGCGTGAGGCATCGAGGCCGCAGGAGCCAAGGAAAAATAGATCGGCGCCAAGCTGCGCAATGGCGGCCAGCGTGTCGGCGCCGACGCAGGTCCCAAGGTCGCGGACAAACCTGCCGCCGAGCACGATCAGTTCGACCAGGGGATGGTCGGACAGCGCCGAGGCAACACCGAGCGAATTGGTGGCAATGGTCAGTTCGAGGTCGCGCGGAATGGCCTTGGCAATGGCAGCGTTGGTGCTGCCGCCGTCGACGAACAGGGTCTGTTTGCCGGAGAGCAAAGCCACGGCCGCGCTCGCCAGCCGCGCCTTCTCCTCGACCGCATGGCCGCCGCGCTGACCAATGGGAGCCGCGGCAAAGGGTGCGGCCGCAACCGCCCCACCATAGACCCGGCGACATTGCCCGGCTTTCGCCAGTTCCCTGAGGTCGCGGCGCACCGTGTCCTCCGAAACGCCGAAGCGGCTCGCCAGTTCGCCGGCCAGCACGCTTCCCTCTGCCGCAAGACGGTCGCGGATAAGCTGGTGCCGTTGATCGGTGAGCATTGCCTGATCCTATTTCGCCTGATCTTATTTCTCTTTGCACGTTCTTGCATGTTTTGCACGTTTATGCAAGAAGTGACTGACCGGGCTGCCGGACAAGCCAGCCCCTCCCTTCCTTTGAAAGCACCGCGATGAGCTTTGGCCTCAACCTTGCCCCGCAACACCGCGTCTATGCCGGGTTCGCGATCTATTCCTTCGCCATGGGCAATATTTTTCCGCGACTGCCCGATATCAAGCACGCCATGGGCATTGAGGACGGCACGCTCGGCCTCAGCCTGATCGGAACCCCGATCGGCACGTTGACAGCGCTGACGCTGGCAACGCCGCTGCTGGAGCGCGTCGGCTTCCGCCGTGCGCTGCTTGCCCTGGTCCCGCTGGTGGCGCTTGCCTATGCCATCGCTGTGCACGCGCCGGGTCCGCTGGCGCTGTTCCTGATGCTGTTTCCAGTCGGCCTGATGATCGGCAGTGTCGAGATCATGCTCAATGTCGAGGCCGACCGGACCGAATTCCTGGTCAAGCGCCGCATCATGAACCGCGCGCATTCATTCTGGAGCATAGGCTTTTTCGGCGCCGGACTGTTCGGCGCCGCACTTGCCCATCTCGGCATATCGCCGCAACTGCATCTGGCGCTGATCGTACCGATCGTTGCCATCTCGATGGCGCTGTTCCTCGGCGGTTACCAGCCGTCGCCGAGCCGTTTTGCGGGTACCGGCGAAAAGGCGCCCGTGCTGGCACGGCCGACGCTGCCCATCCTCGTCCTTGTCGCGGTGACGCTCTCGGCGATGCTGATGGAAGGCGCCAGCATCGACTGGTCGGCGATCTATATGCGCACGGTGTTCGAGTCAGGCCCCTTCGTCGCCGGCTTCACCGTGGCGCTGTTTGCCTTTTCCCAGGCAACCACGCGCTTCTTCGCCGACAGTTTCGTCGACCGCCATTCGCCAAGCGGCGTGGCGCGGGTGCTGCTGGTGATGATGGCGGCTGGTGTACTGATCGTGTTCTTCTCGCCCGCGCCGTTCGTCTCCATGCTGGGTTTTGCGCTTCTGGGGATCGGCACCAGCGCCCTCTTCCCGCTGGCGATTTCGGCCGCCGCGCAGCGGACGGACCGGCCGGCGGCGATCAATGTCGCGGCGCTGTCGCAGATCTCCTTCGTCGCCTTCCTGCTCGGCCCGCCGCTGCTCGGCTTCGTCTCCGACCATTGGGGCATCCGCTCGGCCTTTGGCATCGGCATCCCGTTCATCGTGCTGAGCCTGCTGACGGCAGGATCGCTTGGCCGAAGGGCGCCGTCAGACAAGCCCGCAACGTCGTCGGGCGAGGAGTCCGATGCGACCCGGCAGAAAATACTGGCGCGAGCCGGCGAAGCATGAACGGCTCGATCTGAGAGGCCGAGCGGGTCGCGAGTGGGGCAATCGCTGCTACGATGCCGCCTGGCGCCGACTGCGCGACCGCTTCCTTGCTGCGCATCCGGAGTGCTCGCACTCCGCGTCGAACTCGCCAATGAGGTCGATCACATACCAAAGCATCTGGGCGCACCTCAGCGCCTGGCGTGATCGAACCTCAGGTCGCTTCTGCAAGCACCGTCACTCGCAGCGTACAGCGCGCGATCAAGGATCTCGTCCGAAGCCGGTCATGTGGCTGAAGGCAGCTTCAACACCGAATCCAGTTTGGCTTCTAGTTCAGACAAGAGCTTATCTAGCAGCTCGACCACTGCCTGCGGGCTGTCGATTTGCGCAGGAAGTGAATACAAATACTGGTAAATATTATCCACTCCGATTGGGTATTTGTTTCTAAGTGCTTCGGTCAGTACCTTGCTAGAAACGTCGATAATCTCATTTCCTGAATAAGCTACCTCACCAACATCCCCGCGGAGGCCTTTGTCGATGCGAACTTGCTTAGGGATACTCCAATATCTTTCCTTACTCTCCTCAGTCCGATCGAATAGGTCACGAATACGCGCCGCGTAAATTGCGTCTTTGGATGATTCCGACAACGCCGCAAGCGATGTGGCCAGCACGTTAGTTAGATTCGCGGCTTCTACCGCGCCACTTTGAAATCCCTTTTCGCAAAGAATGATCCCGCGATCAGCGCCACAATCTGCAACGATTTCACGTAGCGCCAGAACGTGCAGTTTACTTACGGCAGTATTCCAGTGCTTGCATTCGACCAACCATCTCACCTCAAACCCTGCCATATCGATGGTCACGAGGACATCAACATCATGTGCAGTTCTTACGCCCTGAATCGTAACGTCTGTGTCGGCCTTCAGCCCAAGCGACCGGAAGAACTCGGCTGCCTCTTCTTGGTATTGTTTCCAATCGGGGTTCACTCGTGACTACCTCTTACGATTGCCTCTACGAGCCGCTTTCGATGTCTCTCGTCAATTGCTGCCGCGAGCAGACCCACAACTAGCCTGAAGTGCGCCGCCAATTCGTCGAGATACTTCACCGTCAAGATGGTCAAAACTTTGCCTTCGGTATCGCGACCGTTCCTATGTACGCAGTCGTGACGATGGAGCACCGATTGCAAAATCACGTCTCGCTCCCTTTTCTCACTAGGCAGGAGATGGTGACCGATCGCAGCGCGAAGCATGCCATGTAGAAACTCGAAGCGATGGAATTGAGTTTTCATGCGGAGCTGCGCAACGACCATGTCGCGGACCAGGTTTGGTTCTGATGCAACCTTCTGAAGGGATACGCGCTCGTTTTTCAGATCAGGATGCCATTTTACGATGGCTTGCGTGACCTCAGAGTCATAGAAGGCAAGCTTGATAATTGCGTCGGAAAGGTATGCTTCAACAATTGAGAATAACTGGACGAGCAGCATTCGGTTAATGCCGGCTGCACCAGATTTCCTGTCGCCAAGTGCATGTACAAGACTTGTCCAGTCATGGACCGCCTGCTCAAATATGGCGTGCGGCTGAGGTTCCGGCTGCATGTCTTCGAGCCAGTCATCGTAAGTGTAGTCAAGGCGTTCAACCTCCGCCGCTACTTTTGGATCATCGATGAGGAATGCGGTCCATCCATCGTCGTGTACCCCGATGGTCATGGGCATCTCGCATCCGCAGCGCTCGCATTCTACGATGACGTCTAGGGTTGTTGGTTCATCGAACAAGGCCGCCCCCTGTTCCGGTACCTCGTCCAGCCAGATGTCAGTTTGCACGCCGCAGCTCGGGCAACGCATAACAACGCGGAATTCACCACTGAGCATTGAGCTTTCCTCCCCCGACAACCGCTAGTGCCCCGGGGCGGTCAAGCCAATAGGCAGTGCCGTGCGCGACGGCCCCGTGTCGCAGAAAAATATCCGCCCGAAATGGAAACAAAAAATGCCCGCGACACCTATCGTGCCTGAAGAGGCCGTGGGGGGGCGTCGCGCCTCACTGTGGCGACAGTCAAGGTTAGGGCCTAGCCCACTGAAACGCAAGCTCGCCGCGATGCCGAGCGCGATCAAGGCGTCGGTGCAGTCAGAGAACGCACCCGCAGCCCGAAATTCAATCCGAGGCGCCAATCATGTTTCTTGGCGGATAAGCCGCTGGCAATGACCGCACCGATGGTTCAGAAAAGCATAGCCATCCAACTGCGGTCCTCAATGTCCTCCATTCGCCCGCTGATCCCGCTTCTTCTCGCCGCAGGCATCCTGCTCGGCGGCAATGGGCTGCAGAGCACGCTGATTGCGCTGCGCGGTGCACAGGAAGGGTTTTCCGCTTCAGACATCGGCCTGATGGGCACCTTCTATTTCGCCGGCTTCCTGCTCGGCTGCCTGGCCATCACCCGCATCATGAAGGCGGTCGGCCATATCAGGGCGTTTTCAGCCCTTGCCGCGATCGCCTCGGTCGGCACCTTGCTGCTGGTGCTGGTTCTCGATCCGGCGATGTGGTGCGCGGTGCGCTTTGCCGGCGGCTTCTGTTTCGCCGGCCTGTTCACCATCGTCGAGAGCTGGCTGAATTCCGGCGTCACCAACAAGGACCGCGCCCGCGTGCTGGCGATCTACCGGATGGTCGACACCGGTTCGGTGACATCGGCCCAATTCCTGATCCCGGTCTTCGGCGCCGGCGGCTTCACCATCTTCGCCATCATGTCGATCATGATCACGCTGTCCCTGGTGCCGGTTTCGCTCGGCGACCGCTCCAACCCGACGCCGCCGGAGGAGGTCAAGCTCGACCTGGCACGCGTCTGGCGGATTTCGCCGCTCGGTTGCTTCGGCTGCATTGCCGTCGGCGTCACCAACAGCGCGTTTCGCACGCTATCGCCGGTCTATGCCGAGCAGATCGGCATGTCGGTCGCCGATGTCGTCACCTTCGTCAGCGTCGGCATCTTCGGCGGTGCCATCATCCAGTATCCGCTCGGCTATCTCTCCGATCGCTGGGACCGGCGCCGGGTGCTGTTGATAACGACCTGCTGCGCGATGCTATCAGCCCTGGCGCTGGTGTTCATCGCCGGCAGCAATCCGCTGCTCAACTTCATCATCATCTTCATCTTCGGCTGTTTTGCCATGCCGCTCTATTCGCTGTCGGCGGCGCATTCCAACGACCGCGCCGACACCGGCGAGTTCGTGCTGATCAACGCGGCGCTGATGCTGTTTTACTCCTTCGGCGCCATTGGCGGCCCGTTCGCCGCCTCGACAGCGATGCAGTATTTCGGGCCGAGCGCGCTGTTCGTGTTCAGCGCCGTCGTCTATGCGATCTTCATCGCCGTCATCCTCTACCGCATGCGGGCCAGGTCGGGCGTGCCGGCGGGCAAACGTGGCCGCTTTATCGCGCTACTGCGAACCTCGACCGTTTTTGCCCGGCTGGCCAGAAGAAACGGCGATCCAGACGGCCCGCCAGGGCCTTAACCATGGCGCCACAGCTTGACGAAAGCGTTTCCGGCTGAAATCTAGGAAGACTTTACTCCTGCCAAAAGCGATTTGATGCACGTCATCACCACCCAGAAAGAACTCGAGACCGTTCTCGCCGCTTTCGAAAAGTCGGATTTCGTCACCGTCGACACGGAATTCATTCGCGAAACGACCTTCTGGCCAATCCTGTGCCTGATCCAGATGGCGGCGCCGGGCGTGACGGCGCTGATCGATCCGCTGTCGCCTGACATCAACCTTGCGCCCTTCTTCAGGCTGATGGCGAACGAGGCTGTGGTGAAAGTGTTCCATGCCGCAAGGCAGGACATCGAAATCATCGTCCATCTCGGCGATCTCGTTCCGCACCCGGTGTTCGATACGCAGGTCGCGGCGATGGTCTGCGGCTTCGGCGACAGCGTTTCCTACGACCAGCTCGTGCAGCGCATCACCGGTGCACGGCTCGACAAGTCGTCGCGCTTCACCGACTGGCGCCACAGGCCGCTTTCCGACAAGCAGCTCGATTACGCGCTGGCCGACGTCACCCACCTGATCGAAGTCTATCAGCACCTCAGCGCCGAACTGGAGCGGGAAAACCGCGCCCATTGGCTGAACGAAGAGATGGACGTGCTGACCTCGCGCGAGACCTATGATCCGCACCCCGAAGACGCCTGGAAGCGGCTGAAGATGCGGCTGCGCAAGCCGCAGGAACTGGCGATCGTCCAGACTGTGGCGGCATGGCGCGAGCGCGAGGCCAGGGAACGCGACGTGCCGCGCGGCCGCGTGCTCAAGGACGATGCGATCTACGAAGTGGCGCAGCAGGCGCCACGCGACGCGGCGGCCCTTGCCAAGCTGCGCACCACGCCAAAGGGCTGGGAGCGCTCCTCGACGGCGACGGCCCTGCTTGGGGCGGTCAATACCGCGCTGGCCTTGCCCAAGGAGGAGATGCCGAAACTGCCGAAGAATTTTCAGCCGCCGGAAGGTTCAAGCGCCGCGGCGGAACTGTTGAAAGTGCTGCTGCGGATCGTCGCCGAAAAGCAGGGCGTGGCCTCGAAAGTGCTGGCCTCCAGCGACGACATCGACCGCATCGCGGCCGAAGGCGAGGACGCCGATGTGCCTGCGTTGCAAGGCTGGCGGCGCGCCGTCTTCGGCGAAGCGGCCCTGAAGCTGGTGCGCGGCGAGATCGGCATCAAGTTCGACAAGCGAAAAATAGCGGTGTTCGACCTTTAGAGGCTTTGTGGCCGATGGGTTCGGATCAAGACCAGAACCGGCGATATGAGGCGATTGACGCCTTGCGTGCAATCGCCGTGATGCTGGTTCTGATCTTCCACTACACGTCTCGCTTTCCTCCCGACTACATCCGGTTCGATCACCAGATGGAGCTGCCGTGGCAAGGGGTGGTTGGTGTCTTCCTCTTTTTCATTATCAGCGGCTATTGCATCGCAATGACAGCCGAGCGGGCTGGAACCGTGTGGATGTTCTGGCTGCAGAGATTTACGCGGCTGGAGCCGGCGCTCATCGCCTGTATCGCAATCACGCTTGTCGTGGTTGCGGCTTTGGGTCTTCCTGGCAGAGAGGTTTCAGCACTCGACGGCCTGAAAAACGCAAGCTGGGTAACCCTGTTTGTTCCAACGCCGCTTGTCGACGGTGCCTACTGGTCGCTGCTTGAGGAAGCAAAATTCTACTTTGTGTTCGGCCTCATCTTCTATCTCTGGCCAAATCGTGTTCTCGTTCTTTTCGCTGGCTTTACCGCTCTGGGTGCGATTGCGCAGTTTTCAGGATTGTGGAGAGACCACCAAGCCTTGATTTATCCCTTCAAGGGCATCGCCACGCCGTATTTTTTCTTCCCCTACAGCCTGTTCTTTTTGATGGGCATCGCAGCGAGGCGATCGACCCGGGCTGTACAAACGGTCGTGACAGCCGGATGCCTGATGATCGTCATCAAGCTGTGGGGCGGCTCGCCATTCAGTGGCTGGGTCATCGCGCTTTCAATTCTTGGTGTCATCGGGGTCCAGTTGCGCGATATCAGGATTTGGCGAGGCGTCGGCTACATCGGCTTGATCAGCTATCCGCTGTATCTTCTGCATGTCGGTGTCGCGATTATACGATGGCTGGCTCCGTGGATCGGCTCCCCGTATCTCCGGATCGGCATAGCGTTCTGCATCGTGGTGGCTACTGCCGCGTTCATCGCATGGGCAGTCGAGCATAGATTTCGACGGAGGATCGAAATCCATGCGGCACGTTTGACGTCGAGGACTGCAAGCCCCGTGTGATTCTATCTCAGACCACCCCGAGCAGATGCAGCGCGAACCAGATCCAGCCCAGCAGGATAACCACGGCGCCGACGACGAAAGAGCGGTTGCGCAGCAGCAGGTTGTTGCTGGTCAGGTGCACCCAGGCGTGGACATAACGAGAGGCGACAAAAATCCACATCAGCGCCAGGGTCAGATAATTAACGCCGTTGGTGACGTGCAGTGTCAGGCACAGCACGTAGAACAGCACCGGCAGTTCGAACTGGTTGCTGAGATTGGCGGCAACGGTGACGCTGGATGCAGGCTCGCTCGAACGCGTCTTGAACTGGCCGACCTTGGCCTCGCCGGACGTCACCGCGACGAACCGGCGCCGGCCCATCACGACGTAAACGATATAGACCAGCAAAACTTGCGCCAGAACGGGCCAGAAGATCGTGGTCTGGTTCATGACATGTCCCCTGCCCCGTCCGGCATCAAGCCTGACGTCTCTGGCCCATCAGCCAGAAAGCGCCGATGACGAGCAGCGGGACGGCGAGAAGCGCGAATTTGGTGACGATCAGCGCGGAAGCCAAAGACAGCGAATCCGGGTTGGCCGACAGGAAATCGGACAGAAGCCGGGCCACCGCGATGTTCTGGGCATAGTCGGCAAGCGTGTAGGGCAGCACCAGCACCAACGCGAAGATCGACTGCACCTGCCCGGGAAGCACGCGGAAATTCTTCAGGCGCCGGCCGGCGGCCAGGATCAGGCTGACCAAAGTCAGCGACAGCAGCGCCGGGAACAGGAGATCGAAGGTCAGATAGTGCCAGACCAGAATGATCTCGCCGCCGCGCCGACCGAGCGCCGTCAGCCAGGCCATGCCTTCGTCGGGTGTGAAACCGAAATAGCGCATGTCGAGCGACGGCAAGCCGCCGCTCAATTGACGGAAATAGAAGAACTCCAGCGCCGTCATGGCGATGAAAACCGCCGCCGACAGGAAACACAGCGCACCCGCGTGGCGCGACAGCCGCAGGATCGTCGCGGTCAGGCTCCGCCCGAGCCCGTATTGTTCAGGCTCCGCCGGGATAGTTCGGGCTTTCGCGGGTAATCGTGACGTCATGGGCGTGGCTTTCACGAAGTCCGGCGTTGGATATGCGCACAAAGGTGGCGCGTTCACGGAAATCGGCAAGGTCGCGGCCACCGACATAACCCATAGCGGCTTTTAGCCCGCCTGCAAGCTGATGCAGCACGCCAGACACAGGTCCTTTGTAGGGAACCTGGCCTTCAATGCCTTCCGGCACCAGTTTCAGCGTGTCGCGCACTTCGGCCTGGAAGTAGCGATCGGCCGAGCCGCGTGCCATGGCGCCGACCGAACCCATGCCGCGATAGGCCTTGAACGAGCGGCCCTGGTGCAGATAGACCTCGCCCGGGCTTTCGTCGGTACCAGCCAGCAGAGAGCCGATCATGGCGGCACTGGCGCCGGCGGCGAGCGCCTTGGCGAGATCGCCGGAATATTTGATGCCGCCATCGGCAATCACCGAGACGCCCGATTTATGCGCCGTCTCGACCGCCGACATGATGGCCGAAAGCTGCGGCACGCCGACACCGGCGACGATGCGAGTGGTGCAGATGGAGCCCGGGCCGATGCCGACCTTGACGGCATCGGCGCCGGCATCGATCAGCGCTTGCGTGCCTTCGGCAGTGGCGACATTGCCGGCCAGGATGCGAACCGAATTGGAAAGCTTTTTCGCCCGCGTGACGGCATCGAGTACACGTTGCGAGTGGCCGTGCGCGGTGTCGATGACCAGAAGGTCGACGCCGGCATCGATCAGGCGCTCGGCGCGCTCGAAGCCGTCGTCGCCGACGCTGGTGGCGGCTGCCGCGCGCAGGCGTCCCTGCGCGTCCTTGGTGGCATGCGGGTTGAGCTGCGACTTCTCGATATCCTTGACCGTGATCAGGCCGACGCAATTGCCCGCCTTGTCGACAACAACGAGCTTTTCGATGCGGTGCTGGTGCAGAAGCCGCTTGGCCTCGTCCTGGTCGACATTCTCCTTGACCGTGATCAGGTTCTCACGGGTCATCAATTCGTAGACCTTCTGCGCCGGATCGGAGGCAAAGCGCACGTCACGGTTGGTCAGGATGCCGACCAGCCGACCGATCTTCTGGCCGCCGGTACCGCCATTCTCGACCACCGGAATGCCCGAGATCGAATAGGTGCGCATCAGCGACAGCGCGTCGGCAAGGGTGGCGTCGGGGCCGATGGTGACGGGATTGATCACCATGCCGGACTCGAATTTCTTGACCTGCCGCACCTGCTCGGCCTGTTCGGCCGGCGAGAAATTGCGGTGGATGACGCCGATGCCGCCGGCCTGGGCCATGGCGATGGCAAGACGCGCCTCGGTGACGGTGTCCATCGCGGCCGAGAGGATCGGCACGTTGAGATCGATGTCGCCGGCAATGCGGGTGCGGACATCGGTTTCGCCGGGCATCACCTCGGAATGACCCGGCTGCAAAAGCACGTCGTCAAAGGTCAGCGCCAGTGCGCCGGTGGACGTTTCGATGATTTTTGCCATGGCCAGCCCTTTAGAATGCGGAAAAAGCGCTGGACCGGGATGGACAGCGCCGACTCGTTCTTCCCTTTCAGGATTGGCGGTGGCTGGTAACACGTCGCGGCGCGGATGAAAAGCCGATGATTTCACGCTCCCGGAAAGGTGACCTTTTCCGAGAAGATGCCACCCAGGGTTGCCAGTCGCACAAAAGTGACAGCAAATTAATGCGACATCCACCCGAAGGCATGGTAACCGCCCGCTCCAAGGCCGACATGCAATCGGCAACGCAACATTCAAGTCTGGACGCGTTCCTTGAACCGCACCATCCCGCTGATCCTGGCGGTCGCCCTTTTCATGGAAAACATGGATTCGACCGTCATCGCGACATCGCTGCCGGCGATTGCCATCGACATCCACACCAGCCCGATCGCGCTCAAGCTGGCGCTGACGGCCTATCTGGTGTCGCTGGCGATCTTCATCCCGATCAGCGGCTGGATGGCCGACCGTTTTGGCGCCAAGACCGTTTTTCGCGCCGCGATCGCGGTCTTCATCGTTGGTTCGATCGCCTGCGCTCTGTCCGGTTCGTTGCCGGCTTTCGTGGTTTCGCGCTTCCTGCAAGGCATTGGCGGCGCCATGATGACGCCGGTCGGGCGCCTGGTGCTGGTGCGCGCCACGCCCAAGAGCGAACTGGTCGCCGCCATGTCGTGGCTGACCGTTCCCGCCCTGGTCGGACCGCTGGTCGGCCCGCCTATCGGCGGTTTCATCACCACCTACTTCACCTGGCACTGGATCTTCCTGATCAATGTGCCGATCGGCCTGATCGGCATCTGGTTGGCCACACGCTTCCTGCCGGAAACGGAATCGATGGAAACGCCTCCGCTCGATTTCGTCGGCTTCGTGCTGAGCGGGCTGGCGGCATCCGGAGTCGTGTTCGGCCTGTCGGTGGTCTCCCTGCCCTATCTGCCGCCGGCGACCGGCCTCATCACCGTGGCCGTCGGGCTGCTGTCAGGCGTACTCTACCTGCTGCACGCGCGCCGCGCTAAAAATCCGCTACTGGCGCTCGAACTGTTCCGCAACCAGGTGTTCCGCTCCTCGGTGCTTGGCGGTTCGCTGTTTCGCATCGGCATCGGCGCCGTGCCGTTCCTGCTGCCGCTGATGTTCCAGATCGGCTTCGGGCTGACGCCGTTCCAGTCCGGCATGATCACCTTCGTCTCGGCGATCGGCGCCATCGGCATGAAGTTCGTGACAGCACTGATCTTCCGCCTCGCCGGCTTCCGCCGGGTGCTGATCATCGGCTCGCTCGTGGCTGCCGCATCGATCGCCATCTACGGCCTGTTCACGCCAGAAACACCTTACGCGCTGATGCTGGCCATATTGCTGGTCGGCGGCTTCATCCGTTCGATGTTCTTCACCGGTGTCAACGCGCTCTCCTATGCCGAGGTGTCGGCCGAAGACACCAGCAAGGCAACGCCGATCACGGCGGTGTTCCAGCAGCTGTCGATTGCGCTCGGTGTGGCGCTCGCCGGCGGCATTCTGGAAGTCTCGACCTCGATCCATGGCGGCTCGCTGACGCTGGGCGATTTCCATATCGCCTTCTTCATCGTGGCGGCGGTATCGGCGGCGGCATCGCTGTCGTTCATGCGGCTGGCGCCCGATGCCGGGAATGCCGTGTCGGGCCACGGCCGGCTGACCACGCCCAAGACGCTGGAACCGGCGAGATCACCGGCGGAGTAAGCCGGCCGGCTTAGGCTTCGGGGTCGTCCGGCCCTTCGCTGTGGCTCCGGGCGTTCGAGTCCTCCGGAACGTCCACTGGACGTTCCGATCCGCCTGACGGCGTACCGGCCTCTCGCCCCTTAAAGTCTTTGGCCAACAGATACAGCTCCACCGACTCATCCCTCGATGCCGGCGGCTTGACGTGGTGGACGGAGCGGAAATTCTTCTTGAGCATCGAGAGCAGTTCGTTCTCCGCGCCGCCCTGAAAAGTCTTGGCCAGGAAATGCCCGCCCGGCTTCAGGACGGACAGAGCGAAATCGGCCGCCACCTCGCACAGATGCATGGTGCGGATGTGGTCGGTCCGCTTGTGGCCGGTGGTTGGTGCGGCCATGTCGGACAACACGACATCCGGGTCACCACCCAGCGCTTCGGCCAGCTTGCGCGGCGCATCCGCATCCAGGAAATCCATCAACAGCACCGGCGCGCCGGGCACGGCATCCATTTCCAGATAGTCGATGCCGATGACATGCGGATTTTCCGCCGTCGATTTCGTGCGCGCGGCCGCGACCTGGCACCAGCCGCCGGGAGCGGCACCCAGGTCGATCACCTTCATGCCGGGTTTGAGCAAATGGTGCTTGTCGTCGATCTCGATCAGCTTGTAGGCCGCGCGGGAGCGGTAACCGTCAGCCTTCGACCGCTGGACATAGGGATCGTTGATGTGGCGCTGCAGCCAGCGGCGCGACGATTCCTTCAGGCCGCTTTTCTTCTTGATCCGCGTCTTCAGCACGCGAATGCTGGCCGAGCCTGGTTTTTCCGGTTTCTTGGTCATTGCCTGATTTCTTGCTTGAGCATGATCTCTACGCCCTGCCACGCCCATCATTGCGCCAGACGCCGTCATCGGCCATCAGCTCGCTCAATATGCCTTCGCGCAGGCCACGGTCGGCGACGCGCAGCCGCTCCGACGGCCAGACCGCGCGGATCGCTTCGAGGATAGCACAGCCGGCCAGCACGAGATCGGCGCGGTCCGCACCAATGCAAGGGTTGGCGCAGCGCTGCTGGAAATCCCAGCCGACCAGCCTCTCCACCATGCGGTCGACGCTGTCGCGGTCCATCCACAGCCCGTCGACGCGACGCCGGTCGTAACGTTCGAGATCGAGGTGGACGCCGGCGAGCGTCGTCACCGTGCCGGACGTGCCGAGCAGGTGAAAATTCGGGCTGGCCTTGAGGTGGCTCAGCCGGTCGCGGCCATCGAAGCTGGCCAGCCTGCCGGCGACATCATCGACCATGGCGGTGAAGATTTCGCGCGTCACCGTGCGGCCGCCAAAGCGCTCGGCCAAGGAGACGACACCGACCGGCAGCGACGTCCACGAGACGATATGATTGGCGAGCCGAGGCGAACGGCGGCCGGTGAGGTCGATCAGCGCGATCTCCGAGGAACCGCCGCCGATATCGAACAGGACGACGCCTTGCGTGTCGCGCTCGACCAGCGAGCCGCAGCCGGACACCGCCAGCCGCGCTTCGGTCTGGCGGTCGATGATCTCGAGCTTCAGGCCGGCCTCGCGCTCGACGCGTTCGAGGAATTCGACGCCGTTTTCGGCCGAGCGGCAGGCTTCGGTGGCGATCAGCCTGGCCTTCCTGATCTTGCGGGTGCGCAATTTGTCGCCGCAGATTTTTAGCGCCTCGACGGCGCGATCCATTGCCGGCTGGCCGAGCCGGCCATTGGCGGTGAGCCCCTCGCCCAGCCTGACGATGCGCGAAAACGCGTCAATGACGCGGAACTGGCCATGCCGCGTCGGCACCGCAACCAGCAGCCGGCAATTGTTGGTGCCGAGATCGAGGGCCGCGAAGACCGGAAGCTCGTGCACCGGCGGTCGGCGCGTGCCCTGTTCCGGGCGCGGCGCTGGAGCGACAGGCGAGATCGCCGGCGCCGCCGGCTGCTTCGGCTCCAGAGCCGGGCCAGCGGCTTTGCCTTGCACCGGAGATCGATTGTCCTGGGGATGAGCCTCGTCGCGCGCAAAAACCTTGCGCCCGCGCCTTCGCTTGCGTCGCTTCTTGGGCTTGCCCTTCTGGTGATGCGTCGCGTCGCCCGCCTGGCCGTCGGCGGAGCGTGGCTCCGTCGGGCGGCGTTGCTGCCAACCGGCTGTCCCCGAGTCCGATGGCCCTGGGGAAGCGCTGGACGCGCCCACCTCCGACGCGCCTGCGCCGGTGTCGCGGTCTTCCACTGTCGTTCCTTCCGGCGCCGCGCGAACCGATGAAGGACGCAGCAGGCGCTTTGGCATGTTTCAAGTTGGCGCCAGAGTAACAGTGCCGTGCCCGATCACCAAGAGCCGCACGCTGAATTTTGCCGGCTGGGCGCGAACCGCCTTTTGCCCGGCCGCGCAATGTCCCCGCAAGGCTGGACTGATAGCGCGGACGCCAGCGAAGACAATGCTGGTCGAAGCCGATGCCCGATTGCTTGCCGTTAGCGCCGCTTTCGGTGCCTGGCGGACCTTACCGGCGGCCGGCGCGACAAGTGTTCGCGGTTGAATAGCCGGCTTCAATGAGGCATTTCTGAAATGAACGGAGGAATCCGGAGGGCCGGCCTCCCACCACCAATAGAAAAGGAAGCGGACACGCAACGCATGGCAGTCAGGCAATGAACTGGAGACGCTATTTCTGGCCGGTCGTCGGCTTCGCCGCGGTGATCTTCTCGCTGCTGCTTCTTTGGCACGAGCTGCGCGGCATCTCGATCGACGATGTCTGGGATGGGCTTGCCGCCATTCCAACCCGCGGCTGGGTGCTGGCAGGGCTGAGTTCCGTCATCGCCTATGCCGCGCTCGCCGGCTATGACCACATCGCGCTGCTCCATATCGGCAAACGGGTATCGTGGCTCTTCGTGACGCTGTGCTCCTTCACCACTTATGCGCTGTCGCACAATATCGGCGGCTCGGTGTTCTCCGGCGCCGTCATCCGCTACCGCGCCTATGGCACCAGGGGCCTGACCGGCCAGGATGTCGGCGTGCTGGTGGCGATCTGCTGGATCACCTTCGTGCTGTCTAGTCTTCTAGCCGGCGGTCTGGTGCTGGTGCTAGAGCCGCAAATCGTCGACCGTTTCTCGGGTGCCCCGCATCACGGGCTGGCGATCGCCGCCGGCCTTGCCATGCTGATTATCATCGGCGCTTACATTTTCGGCAGCGCGCTGCATCTCAAACCGCTGAAGATCGCCGGCTTTCAGTTGCACTATCCGGCGCTGCCGATCGTCGCCCGGCAATTGCTGATCGGCCCGATCGAACTGCTTGCCGCCGCCGCGATCATCTTCTTCGCCCTGCCCGCGATGCACAATCCCGGCTATTTCGTCGTGCTCGGCGTCTTCCTCGTCTCCTTCTCGGTCGCGCAGATCTCGCATGCGCCGGGCGGCCTCGGCGTGTTCGAAGTGGTGTTCCTCGCCGGACTTTCCGACATGGACCCGGTCAGCGTGCTGGCCGCACTCCTGGTGTTTCGGCTGTTCTACCTGATCATCCCGCTGATTCTGGTCCTCGGCGTGGTGCTGTTCTTCGAACGCTCGCAGTTCAGCCGGACAGAGAGCTGACGCGCGGACAGGACTTTGTCGCCCCGCCCACGTGCCATATGAAACCCGGCGTCTCAAACCTGCTGTCAAAAGGTAGCGATTGAACCGCAGAGCAGGCTTGACTATTTTCCGCTGGCGGCTACAAGGCAGCGCTCAAGCGGCTCAGCCGTTCGGCCCGCGCGGTCCATAACCGCGCCTGCTGGGGAATAGGTTAACGGTAGACCCACGGACTCTGACTCCGTTAGTCCTGGTTCGAATCCAGGTTCCCCAGCCAAACATTCCACAACAAAAATAGTGATTTAGCGCCCTGTTTCATTTTGCATCGCTATGCTTCCTGAGGTTGCTGCACGAGATCGCTTCATGCCCACCGATAGCCAGTTCATTCTCGAGAGCATCAGCCAAGGCTGCGTGATGCTTGCCGATGGCGAGTTCCTTATCGACAGGCTGGTGAAGTATGTCGGCAACGGAAGGATCCGGTGGCACGTTGAGTTTCGTGGGCATCGCGTCGAGTTCACAACCGGTCAGCTGAAGAAGCAGCCTACCTTCCGCCGGAAGATGCTCGAACAGGCCGGTGTACTGCCGCCCCAGCGCTTTGGGGCGGACTACAGGCGGTGGGCTCTCGATTTGAGGAAGAATGCCATCGAGCTTCCTTGGCGCGATAGACCGGTCGATGCCGGTTTCGCCATCGACAGCCTTGTCAGTCTTGGCGGCGAACGCTGGACGATTGACTACCAAGGCAAGGTCATCAAGTTCACGACGACCAAACTCCGCCGGCAGACCAGTTTCCGCAAGAGGATGCTGCTCAAGGCCAAGGTGCTGCCGCCGCAGCTGGATGCGGCTGCCTATCGGAAGTGGATGGACTGGCTGATTCAAAACGCCACGGAGGCAGCGCCACAGGCCAGCGATGCCTTGATGAGCGAGAAAAGTTGGCTTGACGACCTGCCAGAGCTAGCCGGCTGGCAAAACGAAGCGTCGCCCAAAGGAACCAACTGAGGTCGGCGCGCGCCAACCGCCCCTTCGCATAGTATCAGCACTACAACACTGACAGTCCTGTCGTCGCTCAAACCTGGCAAGGGAGGTGCTGCAGAGTCGCAGCGTGATTGTGGCAAACGCAGCTCTCCCGAAATCGCCAAGATCGCAACACAATCGTTCAGAAACCTGCGAAACGCCCCGCCAAAAACGCCTTTTTGTTGCGCCGTCGCAACACACCTTGGGAAAGTGTGCGCTCCAACCCCGCAATTGCGTCCCGTTAGGGAATTCGTCTGATACATAAAGCTTCGATTGGGCACAGCTCGATGCGGGGACAGGCAATGAAATACATTTTGGCAGCAGCAATTCTGGGCGCCACCCTGACCTCGGCCATGGCGGCTGATGCTGTGAACGAGCTTCCGGTCGCTTCCACCTATGATTGGACCGGTGCCTATATCGGCGGCCAGATCGGTTACGCCTGGGGTAAGGACCATATCCAGGACGAATTCATAATCGACGGCTCTTCGGATTATTCTGATAGCTTCAGGGCCCGCGGCGTCACCGGCGGTGTTTTTGCCGGCTACAATATGCAGTGGGGTAACATTGTCGGCGGCGTCGAAGGCGATATCGAGGCCTCTGGAATTGTCGGTCACAATCCGGACTGGCCGTTCGGCACCGATGACAATACCCATATCGACGCCCAAGGCTCGTTGCGTGGGCGCCTGGGATATGCCTTTGACAACTGGATGCCCTATGTGACCGGCGGTTTGGCGCTGGGAGACATTCACACGAAGTTCGAAGACGGGGCGGCGACAGATTCCAAATCGACAATCAAGGCCGGCTGGACGGTCGGCGCTGGCCTCGCTTATGCTTTCAACAAAAACTGGGTCGGCCAGGCCGAATATCGCTACACAGATTTCGGCAAGGTTACGACTGCCACCGACAACACTGACCCATTCTATGAAGAGCACGAACACCTCAAGACCAACGAGGTCAGAATCGGGATCGCCTATAAATTCTGATTGCAGATCCTGTTCCAAGGCTAGATAGCTTCCCCGCACGGCAATCCGAATGTCGGAGCGTGTTCCGTATAACGATGTCACTATGCGGTGACGCGGATATGCGGGTGAAAATAGCCAAATTGCGAGATAATCCGGATCGTGCCGAGGGTCGAAAGGCATTGAGCACACCGACTGCGCTTGCTTGACGAAGGCTGCAACGAGTCAGAAGAACCGGACATGGACCGCTTCAACCTCGGCACCTACCGCCGCCCCATCTCCACCAGCTCCACCGAGACCCAGCGCTGGTTCGATATCGGGCTCAACTGGTGCTACGGCTTCAACCATGAGGAAGGCATCAAGTGCTTTGAGAAGGCGCTGGAGACTGACCCTGATTGTCCCATGGTTCATTGGGGCATCGCCTATGCCGCCGGGCCTTTTTACAACCTGACCTGGAAGGAACATGGCGAGGCCGAGGCCAACAGCGCGACGAAGCGCTGCTTCGAACATGTCCAGCTGGCGCGGGCCAATGCGGCTGGCGCCAGCGAGGTCGAGCGACAGTTGATCGAGGTGTTGGCTAGCCGGTTCCAGAAGCCGCACAGAGTGAGCCCGCAGGAATTCGAACAGTGGGATGATGCCTATGCCGCCGCGATGCGGCGGGTCTACGAAAGCTTTCCCGACGACCATGATGTGATGGCGCTGCTGGTCGAGGCGCTGATGATGCGCACCGTGCGGCGGCTGTGGAACCTCAAGACCGGTGCGCCGGCGCCGAATTCGGACGTGCTTGAGGCGCTGGCGGTTTGCGAGCGGTCGATCCGGCTCGCCGACGAAGCCGGCATTGCTCAGCATCCGGCGGTCGCCCACCTGCACATCCACCTGCTGGAAATGTCCACCATGCCGGAACGCGGCATGCGCTCAGCCGACCTGCTCGGCGAAATGTGCCCCGATGCCGGGCACATGAACCATATGCCGGGGCATATCTATGTGCTGTGCGGCGAGTATGAGAAGGCGAAGCTTGCCAGCGAAAAGGCGGTCCGCGCCAACGACCTCTACCTCGCCTATGCCGATGAGCCGACCTATTACCTGCTCGGCTGCTGCCACGATCTGCATCTGATGATGTTCACCTGCATGTTCCTTGGCCAGTACCGGACGGCGCTATGGGCCGCCGACAAGGTTCGGAGCTTGGTCACGCGCGACGTGGTCGCCATCCAGGACCGGCCCAAGCTGACGCAAACGGTGGAAGGCTATCATGCGATGAAATCGCATGTGCAGGTGCGCTTCGGCCGCTGGCAGGAGATCATCGACGAACCGGCGGTCGACGAGCCCGGGCTCTATGTGCTGACCGCGGCGATGCAGCACTACGCCAAGGGCGTCGCGCATGCGACGCTGAGGCAATTCACGGAGGCCGAGCGCGAACGCGACCGGTTCCACCGGCATGTGGCGGGCATTCCAGCCGAGCGGCGTTTCCTCAGCAATCCGACCCGCGCCTCGCTCGCTGTCGGAGCTGCCTTGCTCGAGGGCGAGCTTGCCTACCACCAGGGCCGGCATGACGAGGGCTACGCCCATCTGCGGCAAGCGGTCGAGCTTGATGACAATCTCTCCTACACCGAACCGTGGGCGTGGATGCACCCGCCGCGCCATGCGCTGGCGGCGCTACTTCTCGACCAGCGCCACGCGCAAGAAGCCGAGCAGGTCTATCGCGACGATCTCGGCCTCAGCGGCAAGGTGCAGCGCTGCGCCCAGCACCCGGACAATGTCTGGGCGCTGCACGGGCTGGTGGAATGTTTGAAACGGCGTGGCGAGAGCGAAGAACTGCCGAGGCTGCAGGCCAAGCTCGCTGTGGCGGTGGCTAAGGCGGATGTGGCGATCAACTCGTCATGCCTGTGCCGGACAAGCGTGCAAGCGGGTCCAAGCTGCTGCCACTAAGATGATGGCGGCGTTGCCCTCAGGAGAAAATCTCAGCCAGTTCATCAACGCTGGTGCCTTCCTTGACCCGCCGCAGTTCGACGTAGCTCACCGCCGGCGCAATCGACCCCACCACAAATTCTGCCGCGGCCAAAACAGCGCTAAGAAAGAATCCTATTGGCGCGCCAAATGAGAAGGTGAGCCGTTTTAGCGAGAAATTGATCGCCAATGTCGCCGCGAACACGACAAGCCAAACCGCGATAACTGGCCAGCGGCTCCCTGCCGTCAGGTCGCGGCTGCGTCGCAGACTACCGAACACTCCCACCCTTTCCTGTATGAGAACAGGTACCGCGACGAACCAGCGCCCTAGCAACAGCAATCCAGGAACTACAAGCAGCGCGAAGCCAAAAAAGGCACCGAGACCAACCAGCAATGAGATGCCTATTGCCGGCAGCAGAAAAGCGAACGCCGTGCCGATGCAATCTCTGATCAATGGTCGCTTGCCGTTCAGATCCTCAATGGCAACCCGCATCAGCGCAGACTGCAAGAACGACAACAGCACGACGTAGCCGACTGCGCCAATTGCCGAAAGCGTGACCCGTGGCGCCGAAAATTCCGGCGTGCCGTGTTCCATAAGAGTCACGGATTTCCAGAACCAGACCGAAAAGGCAAAGTTCGGCACCGCGTAGAAGATCATGCCAAGTCCGAGGCACACAACGGGATTGCGACCGATGACCGCAAAGCTGTCGCCGAGAACCCTGCCGATGCGAAACCGGTCGCGCTGGTCCAGCGCCGCGGAGGCCATGGTGTGTCTCCCCTTGTCAGGCTACGATTTTCTACGAGAATATCTTCGCCAGTTCGTCGATGCTGGCGCCTTCCTTGACCTGGCGCAATTCGACATAGCTGACCGCGGCGGCGATCGACAGCACCATGGAGACCACGGTCTGCACCAGCGCAGCGCCCAGCTGGGCCAGAATCCCGCCAAACAGGAAGAAAACCAGCAATATCCCCCACTGGATGACCATCGCGATGATCATCAGGATGAGAAACAGGCCAAACAGCGACCAGCGGTTGCCCTTTGTCAGGGCACGGCTGCGCGACATCGAACCGAACACGCCCAGCCGCTCCTGGATCAGGACCGGCACCGACATCGACCATCCGAGCCACAGGATGATGCCGGGCACGATCAAGGCCAACATGGCAAGGCCGGCGCCAAGGGCGACGAGCAAGCCAATCGCCAGCGTCGGCAGCAGGAAGCGGATCGCAATCTGAATGCAGTCGCCAAAGGACGGCCGCCTGCCGTTCAGGTCCTCGATGGTCGCCCGCACCAGCGACGACTGAAGCAGCAGCGTGAGAACGAAGGAAACCAGCCCGGCGACAAGGCTGAGGTAGGAATTGCGAAACATCGCGTGGGGATCCGCCATCGCGGCTGGATCGCCATGCAACATCGCGTCGATCTGCGGCTGGGTCCACATTCTGACAAGCAGCGTCGGCACGCCCGCGAACAGCGCGGCAAGGCCAAGGCAAAGCCCGATGTTGCGGCCGATGACGGCAAAGGTGTTGTTGAACACCCTGCCGATCTCGAACCGGCTGGGTTGTCCCAGTGTCGCAGTGGTCATGGTGTTTCCCCCCGGTCACCGCCGCATCCAAACGGCCGCCATAGAAAGTAAATCTGCCAAGATTAGAAGGCTTCGTCCAGTGGACTTGCAATTGTGCAGGCGTATTGCCAGTGTCGAGGCCGAACCGCAGGTTGCAGGGGAGCGAGCGGGTGACAGTTGCACAGCCGGTAGGCGCCGAATGGCTGGCCAAGGTGCACAAGCAGCTGCTTGCGGACGATTCGATCCAATTTGACCTGCCGATGCTGGTGCAGCCAACGCCGCCGGTATGGCTGAAGCCTTTTCTGGACGCATTGGCAAAAATTGGCCCCTACATGATCTATCTGTTCTGGGGCGCGGTGATCATCGGCGTCGCGGTCATCGCGGTTCTCGTCGCCCTCGAAGCGAAGGGGGTGGCATGGCGCCTGCCATGGCGACGCGCTCGCAAACAGGCAGAGGCGGAAGAGGCCTGGCGCCCGGACGCCGCGGCGGCGCAGATCCTGCTGTCCGAGGCCGACGCGCTCGCCGCGCGCGGCGACTATGACGAGGCGGTGCATCTCCTGCTTCGGCGCAGCGTCGCCGACATTGCGGGGCGATTGCCCGACTTCCTGCGCCCGTCGCTGACGTCGCGCGACATTGCCACGGCCCCATCGCTGCCGTCGCGGGCGCGCCACGCCTTCAGCGAGATCGCGCGCATCGTCGAGGCCGCCCTGTTTGCCCGCCGGCCGGTCGGGGCCGAGGGCTGGCAGCAGGCGCGCGGCGCCTATGAGCGCTTCGCCTTCAGGGATGCCTGGACATGAGCACGCCGGTCGTCGAGGCGGCGCAGGAACCATTCAGCCGAAAAACCCTGTTCTGGGGGATTTTTGCCAGCTTGCTCGCCGCGGCGGGATTTTTCCTGTTGTCGACCTATGCGCCCGATTTTCGGCAGCCGGAAGGCGGGGCGACGCCGCTCTCCAAGGGCGGTTCCGGCTATGCGGGCCTTGTGGAATGGATGAAACTTGCCAATGGACAGTCGCCACCCATGGCGCGCAGCGAGCAGGCTCTCAGTTCGGGCCTGGCGTCTGAATTCCTGCTGATCGTCACGATCGCGCCCAACAGCGATCCGGCTGCGCTGGCAAGAATCATCAAGCTTCGCTCGGGCAAGGCCACGCTGTTCGTGCTGCCCAAATGGTTCACCATTCCGCTATCGGACCACGAAGGCTGGGAGATGAAGATCGAACGGCTGCCCAGCACAGTCACCAACGACTGGTTGGGCCGCATCGCCAAGGCCAAGCTCGGCGAAGACAAGGACTCGGTCGGGCAGATCGACGTGGCAGGCCGCATGGTCGCCGCGCCACAGGAGCTCCAATGGGTGGCGGACGATCACCCCTTGATCGCGGCGGGCAACGGCAAGGCCGTTCTCACCGAGCTCGACAAAGAGCCCTTCTACATCCTGACGGATCCTGATCTGATCAACAACGCGGCGCTGAAGGATCCGCAAAAGGCTGCGGCGGCACTCGACATGATCGCCATGCTGGAGCCCGGCAAGGGCGCGGTGATGTTCGATCTGACGCTCCATGGTATCGGGCAGAAATACGATCTTGCCAGGCTGTTGGTCGAGCCGCCCTTCCTGGCGCTGACGCTGTCGGTGCTGACGGCGGCGGCCCTTGCCTTCCTGCACGGGCTCGGCCGGTTCGGGCCGCCGCGCACCGAGACCCGGGCGATTGCCTTCGGCAAACAGGCGCTGGTCGACACCACGGCGATGCTTTTTAAGCGCGCCGGGCGGATCGAGGAGCTCGGCGACCGCTATGCGACGCTGATGCGTGCGCGCGCCGGCGCATTGCTCGGCGCGCCGCAAGGCTTGCCAGGCGAAGCACTCGACCGTTGGCTGGATTCCCGCGACCACGGCGAAACCCAGGGCTTCAGCCGCCGCTTCAAGGCCGCGAACGAAGCTGGGACTCTGGCTCAAATGCATGAAGCAGCGCAGGAGCTGCATGACTGGACGACAAGGAGGCTCGGTGAACGTCGATGATGTGAAGGCCCTGGCGAATGCGATCAGGGAAGAGGTGGCGAAAGCGATCACCGGACAACGCGACACGGTCGATCTGATGCTGACGGCATTGTTCGCCGGCGGACACATATTGCTGGAAGGCCCGCCGGGCACGGCAAAGACGATGACCGCGCGCTGCTTCGCGCAGGCGCTTGGCGTCGCCCATGGCCGTATCCAGTTCACGCCCGACCTGATGCCCGGCGATATCGTCGGCTCCAACATCTACAATTTCCAGAGCGGGCAGTTCACGCTGACGCGCGGCCCAATCTTCTGCGACCTCCTGCTTGCCGACGAAATCAACCGCACGCCGCCGAAGACGCAGGCGGCACTGCTGGAAGCCATGCAGGAACATGCCGTCACCTTCGACGGCACCACGCATGCGCTCAGCCAGAACTTCATGGTGGTGGCGACGCAGAACCCGATCGAGCATCAGGGCGTCTATCCCCTGCCCGAAGCCCAGCTCGACCGCTTCCTGTTCAAGCACCGGGTAAGCTATCCCGATGCACGGGAGGAACGTGCCATCATCGTGCATCACGGCGGCGGCTCCGCCTCGCACGACATCAAGCAATACGGCATCAAGGCGCAGACCGACCGCAAGACGCTGGAGGCAGCACTTACCACCGTCGGCGATGTCACGCTGGTCGACGATATCGTCGGCTACATCGCGGCCCTTGTGCGCGGCACGCGCGAAAGCCCGGATCTGGAGGTCGGCGCCAGTCCTCGCGCCGGCGCTATGCTGGCCCGGGCCGCCCGCGCCAGGGCGGCCCTCGACGGCCGCTCCTATGTCATTCCCGACGACGTCAAGGCGCTGGCCGTGCCGGCGCTGCGTCATCGCGTTATCCTGTCGCCAGCGGCGCAGATCGACGGGCGGCTGGTGGAGCAGATCGTCTCGGACCTTGTCGACCAGACGGCAGCGCCGCGTTGATCTACCCAAGCGGCAGAGCGGTCTGGGCAGCGGCGGCGGGTGCCATCCCCGCCTTCCTGATCGCGCTTGCGCTGCCCTCCTTCTGGTATCTCGGCCTGTTGTGGATCTGCATTCTGCTCGCCTTCCTGGCGGTCGATGCGGCGGCCGGGCGCGGACGCGCCTCACTCACCGCCAGTCTTTCGGCGCCGCCGCAAGTCGGTGTCGGCGGGCGTTTTACCCTCCATGTCGCGGCCAGCCTTGGCGGACGGGCGCGCAGGCTGCAGGGGCGCGTCGGCCATGATCAGCGGCTGGCGCCGGTCGGTGGCACCGGCGGCGCCCTGCCCGCCAATGGCGGCACGCTCGACCTCGAATTCGACGCGCTGAGGCGCGGCATCGCCAGTTTCGACCGGCTGTGGCTGCGCTGGAACGGCCCGTTCGGGCTGATCTGGAACCAGGTCGTCCTGCCGATGGACCGCAAGGTGGCGGTGCTGCCCGATGTCAGAAGCGCGCGCGATGAGGCGATCACCTTGCTGCAGCGCTCAGCGCTCGCCGACGGCCACGCGCAAAGGCGGGCCGGCCAGGGCCGCGAGTTCGAGTCGCTGAAGGACTATCAGCCGGGCATGGGCCGGCGGATGATCGACTGGAAGCGCAGCGCGCGCCACGGCAAGCTTTTGGCACGCGAATTCCGCGTCGAGGAAAACAACAACATTGTGCTGGCGATCGACTGCGGACGGCTGATGTGCGAGCCGGTCGATGGCGTGCCGAAGGTTGATCGGGCGGTAACAGCGGCACTTCTGTCGGCCTTCATTGCGCTCAAGGGCGGCGACCTCGTCAGCCTGTTCTCCTTCGACGCCAAGCCGCGTGTCTCGAGCGGCGCGGTGCGAGGCTCGCCGAGTTTCATGATGATCCAGAAGCGCGCGGCCGAGATCGACTATTCCAGCGAGGAGACCAATTTCACGCTGGCGCTCACGACGCTGGCAGCCAAGCTCGACAGGCGCTCGCTGGTCATCATCTTCACCGATTTCGTCGACCCGATCAGCGCCGAGCTGATGCTGCGCACCGTCGGCCGGCTGACCGAGCGGCATCTGGTGCTGTTCATGCTGATGAAGGATGTCGAACTGGAGACGCTGGCCGACATGAAGCCCGAGACGCCGGAAGATGTCGCCCGCTCGGTCACCGCGGGCGGCCTGCTTCGGGAGCGGCAAGTGGTGATCGGGCGGCTACGGCTGCTTGGCGCGCATGTGATCGAGGCCGACCACCAGCGGCTCGGTCCCGCACTGGTCGAGCGTTATATCCAGCTCAAGGAGGAGAACCTCTTATGACGCTGCCCGCCGGCACCGATGCGGTACGCCAGTCGCTGGCAAGCTTCCGCCAGGAGCGCGAGGCCGACTGGAAGGCGTTCGAGGCGCTGCTTGCGCGTGTCGAAAAACGCGCGCCACGTGCGCTTTCGGAAGACGAACTGCTGTCGCTGCCACTGCTTTATCGCTCAGCACTCTCCTCGCTCTCCGTGGCGCGCGCAACCTCGCTCGACAGCGCGCTGATCGCCTATCTGGAGGCACTTAGCCTGCGCGGCTATTTCTATCTCTATGGCGCACGGCGCGGCCTGAGGCAGCGTGTGGGCGATTTCTTCCTGCGCGACTGGCCGGCGGCGATCCGCGATCTGTGGCGCGAGACCTGGGTCTCGGTCGGACTGACGGTGATCGGCGCGATTGCCGCCTACTGGCTGGTGGCCTCCGACAGCCGCTGGTACGACGCCATCATTGCGCCGAGCCTCGCCGGCGGGCGCAACCCCGACTCGTCGATCGAGACGCTGCGCAGCGTGCTTTATGACAGCGGCGGCGACCATTTTCTGTCCGGCTTTGCCGCCTATCTCTTCACCCACAACACGCAGGTGGCGATCCTGGCTTTTGCACTGGGCTTCGCTTTCGCGGTGCCCAGCGTGCTGATCATCCTGATGAACGGATGCATGCTGGGCGCGCTGTTCCAGGTCTACGCGGCCAAGGGGTTGGGCTTCGAGCTCGGCGGCTGGCTGTCGATCCACGGCACGACGGAATTGTTCGCCATCGCACTGGCGGGTGCGGCAGGCATGCGGATCGGCACGCGCATAGCCTTCCCCGGGGAACTGACCCGGATGGCGGCCGCGGCCCAGGCCGGGCGGGTGGCGGCGACCGCCATGGTCGGTGTCATGATCATGCTTCTGTTTGCCGGCCTGCTCGAAGGCATCGGCCGGCAGACGATCAGCAGCGATGCGACGCGCTACGCCATAGGCGGCGGCATGCTGGCGCTATGGATCGCCTATTTCTACCTGTTCCGAATGGTGCGGCATGGCAACGGCTAGAAACCCTGCCGCGCTGATACGGCCCCTGGTCACGCCGGAGGGAGTCGATCTCAGGGTCAAGCTGGCCGACGCCGGCACACGGGCTGCGGCCTTCCTGCTCGATGTGGTGATCATCGTCGCTGCCGCCATCGCGGTTACCCTCGTCATCATCTTCGGCCTCGGCGGCCTTGGCGTGAAGGAGGCGGAGCCGCTCTTCATCGTCTGGATGATCTTCATCTTCCTGCTGCGCAACGTCTATTTCATCGCCTTCGAAGCGGGGCGGCGGGCCGCGACGCCCGGCAAGCGGATCGTCGGCGTGCGGGTCGCCTCGCGCAGTGGCGCGGGTCTCACCATCGATCAGGTCGTCGCGCGCAACCTGATGCGCGAGATCGAGGTTTTCCTACCGTTATCGATCATCGCCGCGCGCGGCGGCGCCGGCGTCGCCGACACGCTGTCGACGATTTTCGGCCTGGTGTGGGCGCTGCTGTTTTCGCTGTTCCTGCTGTTCAACCGCGATCGCTTGCGCATCGGCGACCTGCTGGCCGGAACCTGGGTGGTAGAAACGCCGAAATTCAAGCTGGTCGAGGACCTTTCGCAGCGACAAGACCCGATTGCCAAGCGCTTCCATTTCAGCCCGGCGCAGCTCGACGCCTATGGCATCGCCGAGCTGCACAAGCTGGAAGAAGTGCTGCGCCGCGACGACTATTTCGCGATGAAAGCGGTGGCGGAAACGATCAGCCGCAAGATCGGCGCGATTGTCGAGCCGATCGATTCAAAAGTTTTCCTCACCGCCTATTACGGCGAGCTTCGCGCGCATCTGGAGCGGAAGCTTCTGCTCGGGAATCGGAAGGCGGATAAGTACGCGCGGTAGGACCGCTTCGTGGCCCTTTTGGAGAAAATACGGTGGCTTGGGTTTGGTACGATAGATTGGATACGTCATTTCAGCCGGCGGTTTTTGACTACGGTTCTCCGGTGACGCCGACTGACGCGATGACCTCCATCCCGATTGACGATTCCCGTGGTCGGCCTGTCCTACGCGCCAAATCCAGTTTGATAGATTTTGAAAGCCTTCATTGTCCACCGACTGGCGACCCTCCAGCCGTTGATGATGTGTGGCAGGACATAATCTTGAAATTCGTGCCTCGGAAGTTTGTTCAATTTTACCCGATCACCATAGCCGCGCTCGATGGAACGGCCAAAAAATTCTCTTGGGTTCTGCCATTCAATCGAGTGCGCTGCATCGATCCAGAGAGGTCGGGTGTTGTCAGCAAAGTGCAAGGAAGCAACGTATCACACATCATCTCTTGTAATTTTTATGTACACTACGAGAATTGCCTGGGAAACATCCACTTGGCGAGGGACGAGCAGCAGTTAAACCATATCATTTTGTCGGACGAGTTGAGAAATGCGCTCGCCGAAACAGGGGAGTCCTCCATGTTTTTTCAGCCGGCGGACTTGCCCATTTTTCTCAGACGGACTGTCAATTAATTGACAGTAGCGCAACTTTGCCGGCCACTCACGATCGCCCGCTCTGCCCTACCCTAACCACTTCTCATAGTCGGCCACCAGCAGGTGCACCGGGGCGACATCCTCGTCGATGTTGGAGAAGCGGCCGATCGGCTCGCGAAACACGTTGTCGGTGAGATCGTCATTGACGGTCGACACCTCGCCGATCAGCACGTCCTTGCCCTCGGCCCAAAAGGCGTGCCAAACGCCGGGCAGCAGCGTGACGCTCTGGCCGGGGTCGAGCTTCAGCAGGCCGCCCGCCGGCAGCCGATGGATGGTTCCATCAACGGGAACCGACACCTCGGCCTTGGGATCGATGCCGCCGTCGCGGTCGTGCATGAACAGTTCCAGCACCAGCTTGCCGCCGCCGCGGTTGATGATGTCCTCGGCCTTGATGTTGTGGCGGTGCATCGGCGACAGCTGATCCTTGCGCGAGATCATGATCTTCTCGGCATAGAGCATGCCCATGCCCTTCTTCATGTCCTCGTAGCGGCCGTTGCGCACGGTGAACAGGAACAGGCCGAGATCCTTGAACTTCTCCTGTCCGTAGTCGGTGATGTCCCAGCCGAGCCGCGAGGTGAAGATCGCCGAAGAATCGACCTGACGCGCCTTCATCTCCTCGGGCGACCAATAGGCGAAGGGCGGCATGATGTAGCCGAACGAGCGGATGAAAGCGTCGGCTTCGCGGATGATGTCGTTGATGGCGGAGCGTTTCATGATCATGGTCCTTCGTGTCGACTTTTTCGACAAACCGAATAGCCGAACGCCGCTGCGGTGTCGATCCATGTCGCTGCCGGCCATGCCCTTCGCTGCGCTCGGATGGCCCAGCGATCCGGTCCGCTGGCCGCGTGACATCGCCGGCTTTCAGGCTCATAAACCCTGCGAAATTCTAACAGGGATAGAAGATGCCGACGATCCACGACCTCGACACGCCGTCGATCCTGATCGACGCCGCGCGCGCCGAAGCCAACATTGCCCGCGCGCAGGCCCATGCCGACAGAAACGGGCTGAAGCTCAGGCCGCACATCAAGACGCACAAGCTGCCCTATTGGGCGAAGAAACAGGTGGCGGCGGGTGCCGTCGGCATCACTTGCCAGAAGATCGGCGAGGCCGAGGTGATGGCCGATGCCGGGTTGTCCGACATCTTTCTGCCCTACAACATCCTCGGACGCAGCAAGCTGGAACGGCTGAAGGCGCTGCACGGTCGCGTCACCCTGTCGGTCACAGCGGACAGCATAGACACGTTGGAGGGGCTTGCGGCGACTTTCAACGATGCCGGCCATCCTCTGCCGGTGCTGGTCGAATGCGACACCGGCATGGGCCGCTGCGGCGTGCAGACGACCGATGAAGCGGTGGCGCTGGCAAGGCTAATCGACAAGGCCGGTGGCCTCACCTTCGGCGGACTGATGACCTATCCGGCGGCCGGCCGCGCGGCGGAGGCCGAAGCCTGGCTTGCCGGCGCCAAGCAGGCGCTGGCCGCTTCTGGTCTCGCCTGCGAGCGTATCTCCAGCGGCGGCACGCCTGATATGTGGCGCTCTGCCGAAGCCTCCGTCGTTACCGAATATCGCCCGGGCACCTACATCTATCTCGACCGCTATCAGGTCGCCAAAGGCGTCGGCACCCTCGATGATTGCGCGCTGACGGTGCTGTCGACGGTGGTCAGCCACCCGACGCCAACACGGGCCATTCTGGACAGCGGCAGCAAGGCGCTGTCCAGTGATACACTCGGACTAAAGGATTTTGGCGAGCTGCTCGGCACTCCCGACGCACGGGTCACCGGGCTCAGCGAAGAACATGGCACTGTCACGCTTTCCGGTGACGCGAAGCTGCGCATCGGCGAGCGCGTGCGCGTGGTGCCCGACCATTGTTGCGTCGTCACCAATCTGTTCAACGAGGTCAACCTGATCGACGGCGAGAAGGTGCTGGAAACGCTGCCAGTAGCAGCGCGGGGATTGATGGCCTGACCTCGGTCAGCAGGCAACAGATGAATTAGGCCGGTTGCCGCTCCGCCTGGCGTGCCGCCACCCGCCGCATGGCAATCACCCGGCGACGGCGGATTTCGGTGCGCATTGCCATGAGGTGCAGAGCGAAGAACAGCACGGTGAAGCCGATAGCCATGACCAGCAGTGGCCAAAGCAGGCTCGGATCGATGGTCGGGCCACCAAGCCGGAACACCGAGGCCGGCTGGTGCAGCGTGTTCCACCAGTCGACCGAGAATTTGATGATCGGGATGTTGATGAAGCCGACCAGCGTGATGATGGCGGCGGCCCAGGCGGCGCGGCTGGCATCATCAAGCGCGCGGGTCAGTGCGATGATGCCGAGATACATCAGGAACAGCACGAAGACAGAGGTCAGGCGCGCGTCCCACACCCACCAGGTGCCCCACATCGGCTTGCCCCAGATCGAACCGGTGATCAGCGCCAATGCGGTGAAGACGGCACCGATGGGGGCCGCCGATTTCAGCGCGACATCGGCCAGCGGATGCCGCCAGACCAGCGTGCCAAGCGCCGAGGCCGCCATCAGCGTGTAGCACATCATGGCGAGCCAGGCGAAAGGCACATGGATGTACATGATGCGGACGGTGATGCCTTGCTGGAAATCCTCAGGCGCGGCAAAGCTCATATAGAGGCCGACGGCAAGGACGAGTGCGGCGATCGCCGCCAGCCACGGCACCACCTTGTCGGCCAGCCCGACGAACCGCGTCGGGTTGGCAAGGTCCATCCAGCCGCTCAGGCGTGAAGTCGTGTCGCTCATGCGACTTTACATAGACCGCCGGCGCGGTTGGGGCAATCGAGCGCTGGTGTCGCAGGCTGGGAAGCCAAGTTCCTTTCCCGCGCGGGAGAAGGAACGAGTTAGGCGGCCGCGTCCTGCACGGAGCGGCTGAGGCGGCGGACTTCCTCGTCGTTGAGCAGGCCGCCGGCGCGCAGCAGGCTGGCGAAGCGGCCGTTGCGCAGCGACAGTTCGGCAAAGCCACCCATTTCGACCACCCTGCCCTTGTCCATGAACACGACCAGATCGGCGTCGCGAACGGTGGTCAGGCGGTGGGCGATGATGAAGGTGGTGCGGTCGCGGCGCAACTCGTCGATCGCTTCCTTGACGCGATCCTCGGTCTCGACATCGAGCGCGCTGGTCGCCTCGTCGAGCACCAGGATCGGCGCATCCTTGAGCACCGCGCGAGCAATAGCGATGCGCTGGCGCTCGCCGCCCGACAGCTGGCCGCCACGTTCGCCGACCACCGTGTCGTAGCCATTGCTCTTGGCCAGGATGAAATCCTGCGCGGCCGCCGCGGTGGCAGCGGCATGGACCTCGTCATTGCTGGCTTCGGCACGGCCGACACGGATGTTGTCCTCGATCGAGCGGTTGAGAAGCCCGGCATCCTGGAACACGGTGGCGATCGAATGGCGCAGCGACTTGCGGGTCACGGTGCGGGTATCGATGCCGTCGATCAGGATGCGGCCGCTGGACGGCGAGAACACGCGCTGCAGCAGATTGATGAGCGTGGTCTTGCCGGCGCCCGTCGGTCCGACGATGGCAACCGTCTGGCCGGCCTGAACCTCGAATGACACGTCGCTGACGCCCTGCCCCGAATTGGCGAATTCGAAGCCGACATCCTCGAAACGGACATGGCCGGTGACGTTGGTGAGGTCGCGCAGGCCATCCGGCTCGGCGGTATCGGCAGCCGAGTCTTCGAGCTTGTAAAACTCCTCGAGCTTGGCGCGGGCCTCCGAAATCTGGTTGGCGAAAGCCGACAGCTGGTCGAGACGGGAGATGAGCAGCGTCGCGAAGCCGGTGAAGGCAACAACGTCACCGACGCGCAGCTGGCCATGGGTGACCAGATAGGCGCCGATGATCAGCACGACCATCATCGATATGGTCGAGGACAGGCGCTGCAGCGCATTGGCGATCGCCCACCAGTCGAGCACGGGGTTTTGCGCGTCGAGCAGGTTCCTGACATAACGGCGCAGCGTCTCGGCCTCGTGGCCAAGGCGATTGTAGCTCTGCAGCACGGCGACGTTACTGACCGAGTCGGTCACATGCGCGAACACCTTGTGGTAGTGGCGCTCGACGGCTGCCTGGCCTGCCTTTGTCCGCTTCATCACCAGCCGGCCGATGCCGACATAGAGGACGCCAAGCGCGAGCAGCACCATCGACATGCGCACATCCATGCTGAGTGCCGTCGGCACCAGCAGGACCAGCGTAACGGCCGTGGACAAATGCTGGCGCATGAATTCGAGCCATAGGCTGAACAGCGTCTCTACCGCGCGCAACAGCGTGTGCAAGGCGTTGGAAGTTCCGCGCTGATGATGCCAGGCGAGCGGCATGGTGATCACGCGTTCAAAGGACTCGCAGAGCACTTCCGAGCGGCGGGCATGGGCAAAGCGATCGGCGCCGCGCGCCACAAGCACAAAGGCAACGACACTGAAGACGCCGAGGCCGGCCCAGAGAGCGAGCATTGAAAAAACCGGACCGTGGCTGGAGATAGCGTCGATCACTCGACCAAACAGGATCGACTCAACGATCGCAATCGCGGCCAGCGCGACATTGGCGCCGCAAATCAGCGCGACGCGCTTCTTGTCGGATGCCAGATAGCCCAGCGCTCTCCAATAGATCTGCAGAAGTGACACTTCAGCTACTCCGCCAACTCTCTATTGTGCCCAATACCAATATTGTGCACTGCACCATTCCTTGAGACGTAACGGTTGATGCGTCGCAAAACAATGCCCGTCTATCGCTTCCGTTCCCATTTAGCGAACAAAACATGACGACGATGCGAAATCTGACGTGATCATCTAACGGTTTGAGATAAAAGGTGAAATGCCAGCCTTGCGGCAAAATCATGGCAGTCGCCGAGCACTGCCACATTTTTAATCACGACCGTATTGCAAGGCTTAATCGGGAGGCATCTTGCGGGCGCGGTGGCGGATCGCGCGCAAGTAACGACACGCAGCGTCGCGCGTCCCGAAGGACGCGCGAACAACCAACCCAAGCTGTTGATTTTACGCCGGGATCTTGACCACGATCTCGGTCTGAGTGCCGGCTTTGGGTTCGAATGAAGCGGACTTTGTTTTCGAACCATCGACTTCTAGCGAGATCGTCTTGGTCTTTTTGTCGCGAACGACATGAACCTTGATCTCTGCGCCCAGCATCTTGAGCGTGGCGTGGTAGCCATCCCAGTGGCTGGGCAGCTTCGGCCGGAACGTGATCTGCTTGCCGCGCCGTTCGATGCCGAGGATACCCTCCACCGCCGCCCGGTAGAGCCAGCCCGCCGAGCCGGTGTACCAGGTCCAGCCGCCGCGCCCGCCCTTGTCGTCTCCGGCATAGATATCGGCGGCGACCACGTAGGGTTCGACACGATAGTGCTCGGCCGAAACCTCGTCGAATGCGTGGTTGACCGGGTTCAGCATCGAGAAGCAGCGATAGGCTTCATCGGTCTGTCCCATCTCGGCCAGCGCGATGACGAACCATGTGGCGGCGTGGGTGTACTGGCCGCCATTCTCGCGCACGCCCGGCGGATAGCTCTTGATGTAGCCGGGGTCCTTCTGCGTCTTCGAGAAGGGCGGCGTGAACAGTTTGACGATCTTGAGCTTGTCGTCGACGAGAAGCTTCGTCGCCTGTTGCATGGCCGTCGTCGACCGTGCCGGGTCGCCCTCGCCCGAAAGCACGCTCCAGGACTGGGCGATGGAGTCGATCCTGCACTCTTCGGATGTACGCGATCCCAAAGGCGTGCCGTCGTCAAAACTGCCGCGCCGGTACCATTCGCCGTCCCATGCCGTGCTTTCAAGCGCCCGCTTCAGCGCCTCGGCATGCTTTGCCCAGGCCTGCGCGCGCTTGCTGTCGCCCTCGCTCTTGGCAACAGGCGCGAAATCGCCCAGCGTCTTGAGCAGGAACCAGCCCAGCCACACGCTCTCGCCCTTGCCGTGCTCGCCGACGCGGTTCATGCCGTCGTTCCAGTCGCCGCCAAGGATGAGCGGCAGGCCGGCAGGACTGCTGCGCTTGATGGCAAGGTCGAGCGCCCGCGCGCAATGATCGTAGAGCGACACCGTCTTCTTCGAGATTTCGGGAGTGAAGAAGGCGTCGTGCTCACCCTCGCCCAGCGCCTGCCCGTCGATGAAGGGCAGTTGCTCCTTCAGGATACCGGCATCGCCGGTCACCGTCAGATAGCGCGCCGTGGCGTGGGCCAGCCAGACCACGTCGTCGGAGATCATGGTGCGCACGCCGGCTCCGGTGCGCGGCAGCCACCAATGCTGCACGTCGCCTTCCGGGAACTGCCGCCGTGCGGCATTGAGGATCTGGTCGCGCGCCAGTATCGGATCATGCGCCAGCAGCGCCAGCGTGTCCTGCAACTGGTCGCGGAAGCCGAAGGCGCCGCTGGCCTGATAGAAGGCCGAGCGGGCGCGGATGCGGCAAGCAAGGCTCTGATAGGGCAGCCAGTGATTGACCATGGCATCGAGCGCCTTGTCCGGCGTCTCGACCTGGATGGTATCGAGGAACGCGCGCCACTCGCGCTCGTTGTCGGCCAACCGCTGGTCGAAATCCTTGCCCCGATGCGTCTGCACCAGCGCGCTCGCCTGCGCGGAAGAATCGGCATCACCGAGCAGCCACAGCAGCGTGACGTCCCCGCCGGCCGGGATCTCGACGTCGCGGGCGATCGCCGCGCAAGGATCGTCTCCGGCCTCGACACGGCCCGACAGCGCGGCACCGCTCAGCACCGCCTGCGGCAGCTCGCTGGACCCATGCCGGCCGAGGAACTCCGAGCGATCAGTCGTGACCGAATGGACAGCGGCATCGGCGGCGAGGAAGGCCACGCGCTCGCTGAAATCGAGCCCGTAGGGGTTTTGCGCCAGCAACGCACCGGTCGCTCCGTCGCGCGACGGGACGATGGTAGCCGCCGTGCGCGACCGATGCCCGCCAAGCACCCATTCGGCATAGGCATAGACGCGCAGCCGCGCCGGCACCGAGCCGGAGTTCTGGATGCGCAGCCGCGAAATCTTCACCGGATCGACGGGGTCAACGACATGGGTCAGGTCCATCGACAACGGCCCGCGCTTGGCGCGGAAGGTCGAGAAGCCCTGGCCATGCCATGCCTCGTAGGTCATCGAGGGATCGCGCACCACCGCGGCGATCGGCGAGAACGCCCTGCCGCTGGCCTGATCGTAGATATAGATGCCCTCGCCCGGCCGGTTCGAGACCGGATCGTTCGACCACGGCGTCAGCTGGTAGTCGCGGCTGTTGCGGCTCCAGGTGAAAGCAGCTCCCTCCGCCGAGGTGTGGAAGCCGAACGAGGCGTTGGAGACGACGTTGATCCAGGGCTGCGGCGTGGTGCGTCGGCCAGCCAGACGCACCACATAGTGGCGTCCGTCGCCGTCGAAGCCGCCAAAGCCGTTCCATTGGCTGAGGCCCGTGCCATCGGCGCGGACATCCATAACGGCCTGCGAGGCAAAGGCATGCGTCACCGGCGCCGAAATGTCGCGCAGAGCCGGCAATCCAGTCGGCAGCAAGGCGTCGCGCGCCTGCAAGGCAGCCGCCTCGGCGCGCTCGATCTGATCGAAGATGGTGCCGTTGCGCGTGTGCAGCACCACCCGGGCGACGGCGAGCAGCGTCTTGTAGGTGGTCTCTTCCATCAGGTCGCGGCGCACCGCGAAAATGTGCTGGCGGGGACCCAGTTCCTTGCCGCGCAGACGGCTGTTTTCGCACAATGTCTCGACCGCACGCTGCAGGTCTTGGACGTAGGACGAGGCCTGCTCGTTGACGACGACGAAGTCGATCATCATGCCGCGGGTGCGCATATATTCCTGGAAGCGCAGCGCCTGGGCGACGATCTCCAGATCGGCGACGTCGCCGATCCTGACCAGGAAGATCGGGAAATCGCCCGAAATGCTGGTCGGCCACAGGCTCGACTGCTTGCCGAGGCCCGAGGCGAGGGATTCGGCGGGAAGGCGCAGGAACGCATCGGGGTAGATCAGATAGCGCGCCAGTTTCTGCACATTGGCGGCATCGGTCAGGCTGAGACCCATATGGCGGGTCTGGACCTGGCTGCGTGTCCAGGCAAGCATGGCCTGGCGGGCAAAGCTCTCCTGATGGTCGAGCCGGTTTATCGCCTCTTCCAGTTCGGTGCGGTTGGTCCCGACCACGGTCCAGAAGGTCAGCGATATCTTCTTGTTGGCGGGCACGCGCACCTGGCGGCGCAGCGAGGCGATCGGATCGAGCGTGAAGCCGGCATGGCCGCCGAGCCTGGCGCCCGGATCGAAGGCGGCGGCATCGACGATGGAGCGGCCGCGGCCGATGAAGGCGCGCCTGTCGGTCTCGGCCTCGGCATCGCGCGCCGGTCCGGACGGATCGGTGACGAAATGCGCCAGGGTGATATCAGGCTCGCTGGTTTCACGCTTGCGGCGTGTGGCGAAGATCGCGCCTTTGTTGGCGGCGATTTCGGTCTCGACGAACATCTTCGAGAAGGCCGGGTGCGCGTTGTCGGAAGCCTCCGAACCGAGCACCAGTTCGGCAAAGGACGTCACCTCGATGTGACGGTCGGATGTGCTTTCATTGTAGAGCGTGATGCGACGGCCTTCGCCATTGCCTTCGGAAACGACGATGCATTCGACCTCGGAGCGCAGCGTGCCGACCGATTTGACGAAGCTCGCCTTGTCGTCGGAGAACAGGGTCTGCACCTTCTCCTCGGCCGCGCGCTTTGGCTCCGCCGTTGCCGACCACCAGTCTCCTGAGCTGACGTCACGCAGGAAGATGTAGGAGCCCAGGCGGTCCTCGACCGGGTCGGGCTGCCAGCGTGTCACAGACAGATCGCCCCACCGGCTGTAGCCGGAGCCTGTCGCGGTCACCATCACCGAATAGCGGCCGTTCGACATCACGTTGGTCGAACGCAGCGCCCGCAAGGGATCAAGCACGATGCGGGTGTCGGGGCTCTCGGTTTCGGTCTCGTCTTTCGCTCGCTCGTCCGCTTCGGTCCTGACGGTCGCGGTCGGGATGTCGCGCGGCGCCCTTTCCTGCAGCAAGAGTTCAGCCGATTCAATGACCGGATCGCTGTGGAAACGGTCGCGCAGGCGACCCTCGAAGATCGCGTCGGCGACCGCTGCGATCGACATGCCCGAATGGTGGGCATAGTAATTGAGCACCACCGCGTGGTTGGTGCCTTCAGGCACGCGCTGCGGCGTGAAATCGACCGCATCGTAGTAGCCGTGAGGGCCAAGCGCACCGATCTCGCGCAGACGCGCAAGATTTTGCACCGCTTCGCGCGGGTTGAACTGCGCCGCCAATATGGTGGCGTAAGGCGCGATCACTGTGTTCTGGCCAAGGCCGCGCTTCAGGCCAAGGCCGGGCACGCCGAAATTGGTATACTGATAGGTCAGTTCCCGGTCGCGGGCGTTGTAGGCCGCTTCGGAAATACCCCACGGCACGTTTTTCTGACGGCCGTACTGCATCTGGCGCTTGATGATCAGCTTGCTGGTCTGGTTGAGGATCGAGCCTTGCGGCTCCTTCATCACCAGCGGCGGCATCAGATATTCGAACATCGAGCCCGACCAGGACATCAGCGCGCCCTGGAAACCGATCTCGACGATCGGGCGGCCGAGCCGGAACCAGTGCTCGGTCGGCAGATCGCCCTTGGCGATGGCGAACAGGCTGGTCAGCCGCGCCTCGGAGGCAAGAAGGTCGTAACAGCTTTCGTCGAGCTGGTGCTCCTCGACGCGATAGCCGATCGACAGCAGTTTGCGTTCCGGTCGCATCAGGAAGGCGAATTCCATCTCGAAGGCGAAACGGCGCGTGCGCTCGCGCAAGGTCAGGAGCTTGGCGCGCAGCGCCTCGACGGCGTTGTCGTCGCTATGGGCGTCGTGGACATGCGCCTCGCAAGTGGCTTCCAGCCTTGCCGCCCAGTCGACGATGACATCGCTCGGGGCCGACGCTGCCTCGGTATGGATGGCGGTCGCCAGCTTGCGGATCTCGCCCGCCAGCACGGCGAGGTTGATGGTGCGGATCGAGGCCATTTCCGGCTGCGCCTTGATGGTCTCGACGGCGCGCCGCATGCCGTCGAGCCGGTCGACGAGACGCTGGCGCAGAGGCCTGAGCTGACGGCGGTCGTCAGGCAACTCATCGAGGCTTTCGCTCAGGATGGTCACCGTGTCGAGAATGCCTTCGAAATCGCCCTGCAGGTGCACGGAAGGCGCTTCCGCCCATTCGGCACAGGCAGCCGCAACAGCCACCAGGTGGCCGGCGAGATTGCCGCTGTCGACGGCAGAAATATAGAGCGGATAGAGCGGCTTCAGCGTTGTGGTGTCGTACCAGTTGAAGAGATGGCCGCGGTGGCGCGGCATGCTCTCGATGGTCGTCATGGTGGCGTCAATGCGGGTGATGGCATCGGACAGGCTGATCCAGCCGAAATCGCGCGCCGAGACGACCGACAGCAGGTAGACACCGACGTTGGTGGGCGACGTGCGTGGAGCCACGACCGGTGCCGGGCTTTCCTGGAAATTGTCCGGCGGCAGATTGTGGTGCTCTGCCGTGACGAAGCTTTCGAAATAGTGCCAGGTGCGCCGCGCCACGGTGCGCAGTGTATGGATATCGGCCTGCGATATGCGCAGCCGGTCCTCGGTTTCGGCCGAACGGCTGATCCAGCTGGCGATCGCCGGCGAGCCTATCCAGAACAGGGCGAAGAAGAAGGCGACGAAGGCGCCGGTGGAATCGGCCAGCACCGGAATGGCGAGGCCGACGAAGCCGATGATCACGGCGCCGTACATCATGCCGTAATAGGAGCCGACATCATTGTCGCCCGCCTTGTGCGCCTGCGAGGCGGTGCGCCATTCCAGCAGATTCTGGCGGCTGACGAACAGCCGGTAGATCGTGCGCACGATGGCATCGCCCATCATCCAGGCGTTGTGCGCCATCAGCACGATCTTCAGCGCCACCATGGCGGTGCCGAAGGCGACATCGCGCGCCAGCGCCGAGAAATGGCCGCGCGGCGTCTGGTCGCCGCTCTTGGGCAGGATGGCGTTGACGACGTCGAAAGTCGGCGCCATGAACAGGCTGAGGATCAGCAAGGCCTGCCATTGCGCGGCCTGCGTGAAGGGCAGCAAGGTCCAGCCGGCGATCGCCGCCATCACCCAGAAGATCGGCGTCAGCGAGCGGCGCAGATTGTCGACCATCTTCCAGCGCGACAGGGCCGGAACGCCGGAGCGCGGATCGAGGATGAAGCCCAGCAACTGCCAGTCGCCGCGTGCCCAGCGATGGTGGCGCGAGGCGTCGACCGAGTAGCGGGTCGGATAGTCCTCGACCAGTTCGACGTCGGTGACCAGTGCTGCACGCGCCAGCGCGCCTTCGAGCAGATCGTGGCTGAGGATGGTGTTTTCCTCGATGCGGCCTTGCAGCGCGGCCTCGAAGGCATCGACGTGATAGAGGCCCTTGCCGGTGAAGGACCCGTCGCTGAACACATCCTGATAAAGATCCGAGACGGCGAAGACATAGGGGTCGAGGCCGCGATTGGCCGAGAACACGCGTTGGAAGAACGAGGCTTCGTCGCCGCTGGTGAGCGAGGCGGTGATGCGCGGCTGCAGGATCGTGTAGCCGGCGGTGACAACGCGCTTGGCCGCGTCGAAATGCGGGCGGTTGAGCGGATGGCAGAGCTTGCCGACGAGAGTCGCCACCGCATCGCGGGTGGTGCGCGTATCGGCATCGAGCGTCATCACATGGACGACTTTTTCCGGCAGCGGCACTTCGAGGGGCAGGAATGTGGTGTCGCTGTCGCCACGCAGCAAAAGGTCAAGCTCGTGCAGCTTGCCACGCTTGCGCTCCCAGCCCATCCAGGCTCCTTGAGCGGCATTGAAGAGCCGACGGCGGTGCAGGATATAGAAACGCGGCGCGCCTTCCGAGGGATAGCGGGCATTGAGACGCGCGATCTCGGCACGGGCATATTCGAGGATCTCGGTGTCCGCCGCATCAATCTCGATCTTGCTGTCGGGCCAATCCGACAGCAGCGCGAAATGGATCTCGTCCACCAGATTGGCAAGGTAATGCACTTCGATGTTGCGGATGTTTTCCTCGACATCGTCACGCGAGCCAATCAGCGAAGGCACAACCACCAAAGTGCGCGCCTCGGGCGGCACGCCGTGCCTGTAGTCATAGCCGATCAGGCGTGTCGGCTTGAGGAACAGCGAGACAACGGTGTTGAAGAAAGCGAGCGCACCCTCGCTCGCCGGCACGGCAAACAGCGCCAGCATCAGCACGATCGAGGTCACCGACAGGCCGAGATTGGCCAGTGCATTTCCGGTGAGGACAAGAAGCAGGGCCGTCAACGCGAAGACCGGCAGGACGATGCCAAGCCACCCGGTCTTGGTGAAGGTCCGCTTGGCTATCTGGCTGATCGTCGGCCGATAGCCGATCGCTTTTTCCAGCTCCAGCCGGCGCGGGCCGACGAGGAAGAAGCCGACATCGGTATGGGCGGACGGAGCCGGAACGGAATCGTCGCCATCGCCAGCCGGTGCATGTTCGCTGGCGGCGCGTTCACTGGCGGCCTGGCCGGCCAGTTCGATAGCCTTTTCGGCGACGCGGTATTCCGACAGGTTCGAGCGGCGCGCCAGTTCCTCGATCGCGGTGCGGTATTGGTCGCGCGAGAAGAAGTCGAGCGCGGCGAAATCGGTGCGCTCGCGCAGCACGGTGTCGATGCGGCTGACGCCTTCGAACCAAACCGTCCAGTCGACGTCGTTGATGAGGCGCAGGCCGCGGATGATGTTGCCGGTCGTCACATTGCCGCTGGACAGCGTGTGATGCTCGGAGATGATGATCTCCTCGGCATCGGAGCCGGTCTTTTCAAGCTCGCCTTCCAGCCATTCCAGGGCCTTGCCGGCATTCTGCGATCCATCGCGTAAACGATAGAGAAGCTGGGTGGCGAAGGTGGTGTCCTGTGCATGGGCGCTGAAATTCGACAGGATCGCCTGCCGGTCGGCGCTGTCGTCGGTCGCCAGTACCTTGTCGGCCACGTCGTTGGCGATCTGGCGCATCTGGCGGGTGCGATTGACCCTGACCGCCAGCCGGCGGAGATTTTCGATCAGCACGAAACGCAGCAGCGATGGCAGCGCCCAGAGTTCACCGATCTTCAGCGGCTCGACCGACTGAAAGCCCTGGACGATGGACTTGAACATGGTCGCCGAGACGGAACTGTCCGAATGCGCCACATAAGTCCAGGCCAGCGCCAGTGCGCGCGGCACCGTGCCGCCATCGGGCAGTTTCAGCGTCGGCAGCTGGCGATAGAAGCGGCGCGGTAGATCGCGCTTGACCTGAAAAATGGTCTCCTCGACGAGGTAGTTGTTGTCGAGCAGCCATTGCGCGGCCGGGGTGATCGTTTCACCCCTGGCCTGCGCCGCATTGGTCGAACGGTAGACTTCGAGGATCTTCTTGGCACTGTCGCGGATGCGGGCCTGGAAGTCGAACGGGGTCAGGCCGAACAGGTCGGCGAGATCGCCGTTTGCCAGGCTTTCACCAAGAAGCCGGAGGCGTTCCTCCGGGAGGAATGTCGACCTTATCGGCTCTTCCGTGATGGCCGGGAAGCTGGCGCTGGTCTTCTCGATCTGGGCTGGATTCGTCTGAATATTCATTGAAAATTCCGTAAGCGGGCACACAGCGGCGTCACCGCCACGGCAATGGCCCTAAAACCGGTTCAAATGCAATTGGTTGCATAATCCCACTTGCCGAAAGTTTGTTTCCGCACCACGACAGGGCGCCATCTCTCGGCAAAAATTCCAAGACGAGCGCCCCTCTTCCCGTCGAGATCGATCGGCGGAGAGGATTCGGGCTTTTTCGTGATGCCGGCAAGAGCTTACGCTATATTTCGCCGGCAGCACGATCATGTTTGGAAACAGGCGGTAACCGTTGGCGCGAAGGCGTCAGGCCGCGATGGTTATCCGGATCACGAACAGCGTCGTATCCCGAACGGGTTCAACCCGCAGGATAGGTGCAGCCGGCCCGAGCAGCAGCGTGTCGAGCGGCCCGAGGCGAATCGACCCGGCGTCGGGGAAAACAGCTTCGCCCTTGTGACACAGGACGAGGGTCGAACCGGCCTCGGTTGCGATGTCCACAGGCCGCGAAATCGCCAGGCGCTCGACCGAATGCAGCACGCGGCCGCGGCGGGTCATGACGTTGAGGTCGGTGATCGGTCCGGCGATCAGGGCAGCACTGGTCGGCAGGTCGGCCGCGAAGGAAAAAGGCGCGGAAGCCGGTGTCAGCGGCACCGCCGGCTGACCGGCGACATCGAGCACGATCCCCTCACCTTCCAACACCGACAGCGTGCGGTCGATACCGGCAAAGCTGGAGAATGGCCCGCTACCCTCGACGCGGGCCATCGACAAGCGCCAGTCGAACTCATCGAGCCCGGCGCCATCTGGCGAGACAGCGATCTCGGTCGTCGTGCCGCCACCGTTCTTCCACGGCATGACGCGGTAGTCGGCGGCACGAAGGATACGCATGGCCTAGCCCTCCGCTATGGCTACGGGCGTTCGAAACTCGAAAAGCCGATTCTGCGGCTTTTCGCCTGCCTGCGGCCGGACGTTTCTCACCCCAAAATGCCGGGAAGGTTGAGTTGGTGCTCCTTGGCGCACTCGATGGCGATGTCGTAGCCGGCATCGGCGTGGCGCATGACGCCGGTCGCCGGGTCGTTCCACAGCACGCGCTCCAGGCGCCTTGCGGCGTCTGGCGTGCCGTCGGCGACGATGACCATGCCGGCATGCTGCGAGAAGCCCATGCCGACGCCGCCGCCATGGTGTAGCGACACCCATGTGGCGCCGGACGCGGTGTTGAGCAGCGCGTTGAGCAGCGGCCAGTCGGACACGGCATCCGAACCGTCCTTCATCGATTCGGTCTCCCGGTTCGGCGAAGCGACGGAACCGGAATCAAGGTGATCGCGGCCGATGACGACCGGCGCCTTGAGTTCGCCCTTGGCGACCATCTCGTTGAAGGCGAGGCCTAGCCGGTGGCGATCGCCGAGGCCAACCCAGCAGATGCGCGCCGGCAGGCCCTGGAACGCAATGCGCTCGCGCGCCATGTCGAGCCAATTGTGCAGATGGGTGTTGCCGGGCGTCAGTTCGCGTACCTTGGCGTCGGTCTTGTAGATGTCCTCGGGATCGCCCGAGAGTGCCGCCCAACGGAACGGGCCGATGCCGCGGCAAAACAGCGGGCGGATATAGGCCGGCACGAAGCCGGGGAAAGCAAAGGCGTTCTCGAAGCCTTCATCCTTGGCGACCTGGCGGATGTTGTTGCCGTAATCCAGTGTCGGCACGCCGGCATTCCAGAACGCCACCATGGCCTCGACATGTTCGCGCATGGAAGCGCGGGCCGCCTTTTCGACCGCCTTGGGGTCGCTGACGCGCTTCTCGCGCCACTCGGCCATCGTCCAGCCCTTCGGCAGATAGCCGTTGATCGGGTCATGCGCCGACGTCTGGTCGGTGACCATGTCGGGGCGGATGCCGCGCCTGAACATTTCGGGCACGATCTCGGCCGCATTGCCGAGCAGGCCGACCGACTTCGCTTCGCCGGCCTTGGTCCAGCGGTCGATCATTTCCATCGCTTCGTCGAGCGTCTCGGCCTTCTCGTCGACATAGCGGGTGCGCTGGCGGAAATCGATCGAGTCCGGGTTGCATTCGATGGCAAGGCAGCAGGCGCCGGCCATGACAGCGGCCAGCGGCTGGGCGCCGCCCATGCCGCCGAGGCCGCCAGTCAGGATCCATTTGCCCTTGAGGTTGCCGCCATAGTGCTGGCGGCCGGCCTCGACGAACGTCTCGTAGGTGCCCTGCACGATGCCTTGCGTGCCGATGTAGATCCACGAGCCGGCCGTCATCTGGCCGTACATCATCAAGCCCTTCTTATCGAGCTCGTTGAATTTGTCCCAATTCGCCCAGTGCGGCACAAGGTTGGAGTTGGCGATCAGCACACGCGGCGCATCGGCGTGCGTGCGGAACACGCCGACCGGCTTGCCGGACTGCACCAAAAGTGTCTCGTCCTCACCAAGCGTCTTCAGCGAGGCGACGATGCTGTCAAAGTCGTTCCAGGTGCGCGCGGCCCGGCCGATGCCGCCATAAACGACCAGTTCGTTGGGGTTTTCGGCAACCTCGGGGTCGAGATTGTTCATCAGCATGCGCAGCGGCGCTTCGGTCGTCCAATAGCGGGCGTTGAGCTTGTCGCCGCGCGGCGCGCGGACTTCGCGAATGTTGTGGCGAGGATTGTTCATCATTGTCCCTTTCGAATGAGATGCGCGGTGCTGCGAGAGCCTTCGGCGCTGATCCAGGTGACTTGTTCGTGGTCAGGATTGGAGGAATCGATGGTCATGTCGTAGCAAGCCCAGGCATCGGAAGGCGGCCACAGCGAGCAGTACTGATCGCCGCGGACGTCCCAGCGGCCTATCTGGTGACTGTCGCCTCTGGCATAGCTGGTGGCGCCACCGTCATCGAAGTCTTGCGACCAGCCGTCACCCTGAACACGCGCACCCCTGAGATCGGCGAGAATTTCCGGCCCCTTCATCGCCACTTCGGCGGCGGATGCTGAAACGATCGCAGCTGAAAGAAGCCCAGCGGCGAGAAGGAATGTCCTGACATTTACGGCCATTGCGTTCCTCCGAAAAATTGCTGATCAGCCGTGCGCCCAGGCAATCGCGGTTTTCAGAATGGTCTCCAGAGTGGTGCGGATCGGCGCTGCGAAATTGGCGTCATAGGGTACCGGCCAATTGTCCGGCTCACCCTTTTCCTCGGGCTCGCGCATGTAGCCGCGGTTGGAGAGCTCCATCTGCAAGGCGTGGACACCCTGTTGCGGCTGGCCAAAATGGCGTGTGATCCAACCGCCCTTGAAGCGACCGTTGACGACAGAGGTTTCGCCGGTTTCGGCCATGATCTGGCTGACCATCGCCTGCAGATTCGGATCAGCGCTCTTGCCGTCATTGGTGCCGAGGTTGAACACCGGAAGCGTGCCTTCGAACAGGCGCGGCAGCACCGAGCGGATCGAGTGGCAGTCGTAGAGGACGATCTTTTCGTGCAGGCCTCGCAGCCGGTCGATCTCGGCCTGCAAAGAGGCATGATAAGGCACGAAGAATTTTTCGCGACGTTCGTCGACCTCCGACGGTCCCGGCTCTTCGCCCTCGCGGTAGAGCGGATCGCCATCAAAGGTTTCGGTCGGGCACAGGCCGGTCGTCGCCTGTCCCGGGTAGAGCGAGGCGCCGGACGGATCGCGGTTGACGTCGATGACGGTGCGCGAGATCGCGGTGTGGACGACGGTGGCACCGAGGCTGCCGGCGAAGTCATAGAGTTTATCGATCCACCAGTCGCAGTCGCGGCGGCCGAGCCAGGGCGAGACCAATCGGTTTTCGAGGCCGGCAAGGTCGATGCCGGTGTGCGGGATCGACACCAGCAGAGGTGCTGTGCCTTGGCTAACGGTGAGCCAGGGTGTGGCGGCCATCACGCCGCTCCCGAAATCGACGGTAGCGCCACCGCGCCGGCAGCCCTGACGGTCGCGCCACTGCGCACCATGGCGATTGCCTTTTCCATGTCGGGGTGGAAATGCCGGTCGTTGTCGAGATGCGGCACTTCGGCTCGGACCAGTTTGCGCACGGCCTCCAAGGCCTCGCTCGACGCCAATGGCGCATGGAAATCGCAGCCTTGCGCGGCGGCCAGCAATTCGATGCCGATCACAGCCGTCGCATTCTCGACCATGCCGATCAGCCGGCGCGCGCCGTGCGCTGCCATCGAAACGTGGTCTTCCTGATTGGCCGAGGTCGGAATGGAATCGACGCTGGCCGGATAGGCCTTCTGCTTGTTTTCCGAAACGAGTGCCGCCGCCGTCACCTGAGGGATCATGAAGCCGGAGTTCAGGCCGGGCTTCGGCGTCAGGAAGGCCGGCATGCCGGACAGCGCCGGATCGACCAGCATGGCAATGCGGCGTTCCGACAGCGAGCCGATCTCGCAGACGGCAAGCGCGATCATATCGGCGGCGAAGGCCACCGGCTCGGCGTGGAAATTGCCGCCGGAGAGCGCGGTATCATCCTCGGCGAAGATCAGCGGGTTGTCGGTGACGCCATTGGCCTCGGTGCCCAGCGTGTCCGCAGCCTGGCGCAGCACGGTGAGTGCGGCGCCCATGACTTGCGGCTGGCAGCGCAGGCAATAGGGATCCTGTACGCGCTCGTCGCCGACACGGTGCGATTCACGGATGGCGCTGCCGGCCATCAGATTGCGCAGCGCGTCAGCCGTCTCGATCTGGCCGGGATGCTTCCTCAGCACATGGATACGCGGATCGAACGGAGCGTCGGACCCCTTCGCCGCGTCGGTCGATAGCGCGCCGGCAACCAATGCCGACCGGTAGAGCACTTCGGCCTCGAACAGAGCGGCAAGCGCATAGGCGGTGGAAAACTGGGTGCCGTTGAGCAGCGCCAGACCTTCCTTGGCGCCCAATGTCACCGGCTCGAGGCCATGCGAGACAAAAGCGACCTTGGCCGGGAAACGGCCATGCGGCGTAAAACATTCGCCGACGCCGATCATCACCGCCGTCATGTGCGACAGCGGCGCAAGGTCGCCGGAAGCGCCGACGGAGCCTTGCGCGGGCACCACGGGGATAACGTCGTTGGCAAGCATCGCTTCCAGCAACTCGATGGTTTCGGGCCGGACGCCGGACGCACCCTGCGCCAGGCTGGCAAGCTTCAGCGCCATCATCAGGCGGGCAATGGCGACCGGCATCGGCTCGCCGACGCCGGCGGCATGCGACAGCACGATGTTGCGCTGCAAGGTCTCGAGATCGCCGGCCGGGATGCGCACGCTGGCCAGTTTGCCGAAGCCGGTGTTGATGCCATAGACCGGCTCACCCTTGGCAACGATCCTGGCAACGGCCTCGGCGCTCGCCTTGATCTTTGGGCGGCAAGCATCATCCAGCCTCAGTGCGGCGCCGCGGTAGATGGCGCGCCAGTCGGCCAGCGTCGCATTGCCGGGCTTCAAGGTCAGTTCGGTCATTGTCCTCTCCAGATGCGGGCATGCAGCGGGTTGAAGCCCATGCGGTAAACGAGTTCGGCGGGACGCTCGATGTCCCAGATCGCCAGATCGGCGGATTTTCCGGCTTCCAGCGTGCCGGCCTTATCGAGAAGGCCAAGCGCTCGCGCGGCCTCGCGGGTGACGCCGGCGAGGCATTCATCGACGGTCAAGCCAAAGAGCGTCGCGGCCATATTCATGGTGAGCAACACCGAGGTGAGCGGCGAAGTGCCGGGATTGCTGTCGGTCGCCACCGCCATCTTCACGCCATGGCGGCGGAACAAGTCGACAGGTGGCTTCTTTGTCTCGCGGATGAAGTAATAGGCGCCGGGCAGGATGGTCGCCACCGTGCCGGCCTTCGCCATCGCGGCAGCGCCCGCCTCATCCGTATATTCGAGATGGTCGGCGGACAGCGCGCCATAGCTGGCGGCAAGCGCGGCGCCGTGCAGGTTGGAAAGTTGGTCGGCGTGAAGCTTGACCGGCAGGCCTAGCGCCCTGGCGGCATCGAAAACGCGCGCCATCTGCTCCGGTGAGAACGCTATGCCTTCGCAGAAACCGTCGACCGCATCGGCCAGTCCGTCGCCGGCAACCGCCGGGAGAATCTCCTTCGCGACCAGATCGATAAAAGCATCCTTGTCACCCTTGGCTTCGGGCGGCAGTGCATGGGCGGCGAGGCACGTCGTGCGGATGGTGACGGGGCGCTCACTGGCCAACCGGCGGGCGGCACGTAGCGATTTCTTCTCATTGTCGAGATCAAGGCCGTAACCCGATTTGACTTCGACCGACGTGACGCCTTCGGCCATCAGTGCTTCGAGGCGCGGCAGCGTCTGGGCAACGAGTTCATCCTCGCTGGCAGCGCGCAGCGACTTGACCGAGGAAACAATACCGCCGCCAGCGCGGGCCACTTCTTCATAGGTGGCGCCAGCCAGCCGCATCTCGAATTCGTTGGCACGGTTGCCGGCATAGACCAGATGGGTGTGGCAATCGATCAGGCCCGGCGTGATCCAGCGGCCCTCGCAATCAATGGTCTCGGCGCCCTGCCCTGCCGAAGCCGGCATCTCCGCTTCGGCGCCGGCATAGACGATAAGCCCGTCGCGGGCAGCAACGGCGCCCTTCTCGACGACGCCGAGGCCTGCCGTGCCGTCGGCCATGGTCGCCAACTGCGCATTGCGCCACAGACGAAAGCCGCTGTTCCCGTTTGCTCCAACCATCATCTTTTCCATTTGAAAGGACGGCGATTATGTATATACATATTGAAACGCGACGCAAGTGGTATCGTCGCCCGGACATGCAGATTTGGAGGCGGACGTGACGGCGATCTTTGCGGAACAGGCGCTGCTGCCCGAGGGCTGGCAAGGCAATGTCAGGATCGCGCTGGATGGAGGCCGCATCGCCACCGTCGAAGCGGGTACCACTCCGCAGGCCGGCGACGAGCGCCACGCCATTCTCGTGCCCGGCATGCCCAATCTGCACAGCCACGCCTTCCAGCGCGGCATGGCCGGGCTTGCCGAGCTTCGCGGCCCTTCCGCCGACAGTTTCTGGAGCTGGCGTGAGGTGATGTACCGCTTCGCTTTGTCGATGACGCCCGATCAGGTCGAGGCGGTTGCCGCGCAGCTTTATGTCGAGATGCTGGAGGCCGGTTTTTCCCGCGTCGGCGAATTCCACTATCTGCACCACGACCGCGACGGAAACCCCTATGCCAATCTTGCCGAGATGGCCGAGCGCATCGCCGCCGCTGCCGCCGAAACCGGTATCGGCCTGACGCTGCTGCCGGTGTTTTATGCGCACTCCTCCTTCGGCGGTGCCGCGCCGAACGAAGGCCAGCGCCGATTCATCAACGATGTGAATCGGTTCACCCGGCTTGTTGAGAAGTCTAGCGAATCGGTTCGCACATTGAATCAAGCCGTCGTCGGCGTCGCTCCGCACAGCCTGCGCGCCGCCACGCCGAAGGAACTGACCCAAATTGCTGCTTTGGCGCCGAACGGGCCGATCCACATCCACGTCGCCGAACAGGTGAAGGAAGTCGAGGACTGCCTTGCCTGGTCCGGCGCGCGGCCGGTGGAATTTCTGCTTGGCGCTGCCGATGTCGACCAGCGCTGGTGCCTGATCCACGCCACCCATATGACAGACGCTGAAACCATTGGCATGGCCAAGAGCGGTGCCATCGCCGGCCTTTGCCCGATCACCGAAGCCAATCTCGGCGACGGCACTTTTGCCGCGCCATTGTTCGGGGAGCATGGCGGCCGCTTCGGTATCGGCTCCGATTCCAACGTGCTGATCGGCCTGCCCGACGAATTGCGCCAGCTCGAATATTCGCAGCGCCTCGCCCATCGCGCCCGCAATGTGCTTGCCGTGGCCGGCGGCTCGACCGGCCGTGCGCTGTTCGACGCAGCACTCGATGGCGGCAGCGTCGCGCTTGGCGCCGGCGCCTCGCAGATCGCCGCCGGCGCTGCCGCCGATGTCGTCTCGCTCGACGCCAACACCCCCTCGCTGGCCGGCAAGACCGGCGACGCAATCCTCGACGCCTGGATCTTCGCCAATGGCAGCAAGGTCGACTGCGTCTGGGTGCATGGACAGAAACAGGTCAGCGGCGGCCGGCATGCCAGACGCGAAGCCATTGCCGAGCGGTTTCGCACTGTGATGACGGCGCTGTCGGCATGAGCACGGTCGAGACAGTTGATGCTGACAGCGGCGGCTCGCTGCACCAGCGCATCCTGTCCGATATCAGTGAAAAGATCCTGTCCGGTGCCTGGGCGCCCGGCCATCGCATTCCATTCGAGCATGAGCTGACGACCGAGTATAATTGCTCGCGCATGACGGTGAACAAGGCTCTGTCGCAGCTGGCCAAGGCCGGGCTGATCGAACGCCGCCGCCGTTCAGGCAGCTTTGTCCGCCAGCCGCAGTCGCAGGCAGCGGTGCTGGAACTTCACGACATCAGGATCGAGGTCGAAGCACTTGGCCTGCTTTATCGCTATGAGCGGCTGGAGCGCCTGAAGCGGCGCAGCAACGCGGATGACAGGGCGCTGCTCGGGCTGTCCGCTGCCGGGCCACTTCTGTGGCTCGAAGGTCTGCATTTTGCCGGCGAGCGGCCATTCGCACTCGAGCAGCGGCTGATCAATCTTTCGGCGGTTCCTGAAGCCGGAGACGAAGAGTTCAGGGAAATCGCCGCCGGGCCCTGGCTGATCGGCCGTGTGCCGTGGAGCGAGGCCGAACACCGGATCCGTGCCATGGCCGCCGATGAGATTGTTGCCGACGCGCTCGACATCGATCCAGGCGCGCCTTGCCTGGTGGTCGAGCGCCGCACCTGGAGCGCGGAACACCCGGTCACCCATGTCCGGTTTGTCTATCCGGCGGAAAGCCACACGCTGGTGGCAAGGTTCACGCCGTCGCAGGGGTGAGGCGTGTCCAGCCGAAGGCTGGCGAAAGGCCAACGATTTGGCTTTTCGAACGCCGAACGCCCGGAGCCATAGCGAAGGGCTGGCGCTCCGTCCTGGGCGAGACCTGATCTCCCCCTCGTGGGGGGAGATTGGCAGCTTCACCGTCGCCTTAAATCGCCGCCGTGACAATAATCTCGACCAGATATTCCGGGCCGGCGAGCTTGGCTTCGCCGGTGGCGCGGGCCGGCGTGTGGCCCTGCGGCACCCACTTGTCCCATTCCGAATTCATCTCGGCGAAGGTGCCCATGTCGGCCAGCCAGATGATCGCCTGAACGATCTTGGTCTTGTCGGTGCCGGCCTTGGCCAGCAATTCGTCGATGGCCGCCAGGATATCGCGGGTCTGCGAGGCGACGTTGCCGCTGGGCTCGCCGACCTGGCCAGCCAGATAGACGGTGTTGCCGTGGATGACGATCTGGCTCATGCGCGGGCCAACATCGATGCGACGAATGCTCATGGGAGGTTCCTTCCTGTTATGGGTGGCGACTGTTTAGAGTTGGCGTGGGCTTCGGGCAAGGCCGCCGGGGCCAAATCCCCTTGGACCAGCGTGCAGGAGACTCACGGCAAGTTGAGCCGCCGGTCGCAATTCCGCCCGATTGGCTTGTTGACTAATGTAATAACATCACATATCCAATCGACCCTGCCCGCAGTCGGGTTTCGCTGCTCCACGGAACGACATGACCCAGACCTGCCTAACCTTCCGTGACCTGACGCTGGGCTACAGCAGCCACCCAGCGATCCATCATCTCGACGGCACGATCCGCAAGGGGTCGCTGACGGCCGTGGTCGGCGCCAACGGCTCCGGCAAATCGACGCTGATGAAGGGCATTGTCGGGGTACTGAAGCCGATGGCGGGCGAGGTTGTTCGCGCACCCGACGTGCGCGCCGCCTATCTGCCGCAGCAATCGGAACTCGACCGTTCCTTTCCCGCCCGCGTCGTCGACCTGGTCTCGCTCGGCCTGTGGCCGAAGCGCGGCATGCTCGGCCGCTATACCAAGGAAGATCGCGAGTCCGTCGGCCAAGCGCTGATGGCGGTCGGCCTTAGCGGTTTCGAGAAGCGTCCGATCGACACGCTGTCGGGCGGCCAGCTGCAGCGCACGCTGTTTGCCCGCGTGCTGTTGCAGGATGCCGACCTCATCCTGCTCGACGAACCATTCAACGCCGTGGATGCCAAAACGGTCGGTGACCTGATTGCGCTCATCAAGCGCTGGCACGGCGAGGAACGCACCATCATGGTCGTCGTCCATGACCTCGATCTCGTGCGGCAGAATTTTCCGGAGACGCTGCTTTTGGCACGCCAGCCGATCGCGTGGGGCGAAACCAGGGAAACGCTTAAGCCGGAAAACCTGTTGCGCGCCCGCCGTTTTCATGAGGCATGGGAAGAGAATGCGCCGTGGTGCGAGCCCGACGAGCACGCTCATGGCCAGGCACACGATCACGACCATCATGACCATGCCCATGGCCACGATCACGACCATCACCACGGCGCCGGGCCGAGGGCTGCCTGATGGACACGCTCTACGGTCTTTTCATCGCGCCCTTCGCCGATTTCGGCTTCATGCAGCGGGCGCTGTTCGGCTCGCTGATGCTGTCGCTCGGCGCCTGCCCTATCGGCGTCTTCCTGATGCTGCGGCGCATGAGCCTGTCGGGTGACGCCATGGCGCATGCCATCCTGCCCGGGGCGGCCGCCGGCTTCCTGTTCTATGGGCTGGAAATCCTGCCGATGACCATTGGTGGCCTGATCGCCGGCATCGTCGTGGCGCTCGGCGCCGGTGCCGTCTCGCGCTTCACCATCCAGCGCGAGGACGCCTCGATGGCGGCCTTCTATCTGATTTCGCTCGCCATCGGCGTGCTGATGGTGTCGATCCGCGGCTCCAGCGTCGATCTCATGCATGTGCTGTTCGGCACGGTGCTGGCGCTCAACAACGAGGCGCTGATCCTGATTGGCGGCATCGTCGCGGTGACACTGGTCAGCCTCGCCATCTTCTGGCGGGCGCTAGTCGCCGAATGCCTCGATCCGCTGTTCCTGCGTTCGGTCAGCAAGATGGGCAGCCCGGTGCATTTCATCTTCCTCGGCCTCGTCGTGCTCAACCTCGTCGGCGGCTTCCAGGCGCTCGGCACTTTGCTATCCGTCGGATTGATGATGCTGCCAGCGGCAGCCGCCCGCTTCTGGACGGTGCGCGTCGAGCCGATGTGCGTGCTGGCCGTGCTGATCGGCTTCGCCTCCTGCATCGCCGGGCTGCTTTTGTCGTATCACGCCTCGTTGCCGTCCGGTCCGGCCATCATCCTGTCGGCCGGTGTCGTCTATTTCGCCTCGATCCTGTTCGGCACACGCGGCATCCTGCGCGCCCGCATCATCCATCACCGTCACAGAACGGCCTGATCCCCGCCCCTGAAAGGAGAACCTTGTCTATGCTGAAATCCATCCGTGCCGCCCTGGCGATGAGCGTTATAACATTAACTGCCTTTGGCGCGTCGGCAGCCTTCGCGGCACCGCTGAAAGTGGTCGCCAGCTTCACCGTCATCGCCGATTTCGCCAAAAATGTCGGCGGCGACCGTGTCGACATCACCACCATCGTCGGGCCGGATGGCGATGCCCATGTCTATGAGCCGAGCCCGGCCGACGCGGTCGCCATGGCCAAGGCCGATATCGTGCTGGTCAACGGCCTGCACTTTGAGGGTTTCCTGCAACGGCTGGTCGATGCCAGCGCCACCAAGGCCTCGATCATCACCTTGACCAAGGGCGTGACGCCGATCGACTTCAAGCCTGAATTCGCCGACGCCGACGCCGCCGAGGGGGCCGGCACCGGCGGCGGCAAGACTGTTACCGATCCGCACGCCTTCCAGTCGATCGCCAATGCCAAGATTTATGTGAAGAACATCGCCGAGGCGTTCTGCGCGGCCGACAGCGAGGGCTGCGTCAGCTACCAGACCAATGCCGCCGCCTACACCAAGAAGCTCGATGCGCTGGAGGGCGAAGTGAGGGCCGCGATCCAGTCGATCCCCGAGGCCAAGCGCGTCGTCATCACCTCGCATGACGCCTTCGGCTATTTCGAGCACGAATACGGCCTGACCTTCCTTGCCCCGCAAGGCATCTCGACCGATTCCGAACCATCGGCCGCCGATGTCGCCAGGCTGGTCGAGCAGGTCAAGCAGGACAAGGCGGCTGCGATCTTCGTGGAAAACATCACCAACCCGCGCCTGATTGAGCAAATCGCCAGCGAGACCGGCATCAAGGTGGGCGGCACGCTCTATTCCGATGCGCTGTCACAGCCCGATGGCCCGGGCTCGACCTATATCGACATGATGCACAACAACATTCGCCAGATCAAAGGCGCGATTCTCGGCAGCTGAGAGCCATTGTCGAAAGGCGGAGCCAGTCTCCGCCTTTTCTCATTCCCCTTTGGGCAATCTGAGTCAGATTCTTCGCTGGGAACGTCTATCTGCGCTATGATGTCGATCCGCGCGGGACGCGTATGAAGCGCAGATTGAGGCCGGCACTGCTATGACAGATTTCACGCCCTTCCAGTCGCTGCTTGGCGGCGCTCTCATCGGCCTGTCGGCGGTGCTCCTGATGGCGTTGCATGGACGGATTGCCGGGATGACCGGTATCCTAACAGGGGTCATTCCGCCGCTTGCCCCGGATTGGGGCTGGCGAGCCGCGTTTCTCATTGGCGCAGTCGTGGCGCCGCTTCTCTATCAGACTGTTGGCGGACATATTGCCTTCAGCGTGCCGCTGCCAACGCTGTCCCTTGTTGTCGGTGGCTTCGTGGTCGGCATCGGCGTGCATTTCGGCGGTGGCTGTCCGAGCGGGCATGGCATTTGCGGCATTGCGCGCCTGTCGCCACGCTCGATGGCCGCCGTCGCGACCTTCATGATCACCGCATTCATCACCGTCTTCATCATCCGCCACGTGGTCGGGGGCTGACCATGAACAAGCTCGTTTCGGCATTCCTGATCGGCGGGATTTTCGGCCTCGGCATAGCTGTTTCCGGTATGATCAATCCGGCCAAGGTGCTGAACTTCTTCGACATTGCCGGCACCTGGGACCCCAGCCTGATCTTCGTTATGGGCGGCGGCTTGGCTGTCGCCTTCATCGGTTACCGACTGGTGTTCGGCCGGCGCAAGGCCCCGGTATTCGAAACCGAGTTTTCGTTGCCGACGAAGGGCGTTATCGACCTGGAGTTGGTTGGCGGCGCTGCCGTGTTCGGTATCGGATGGGGCATTGCCGGCTTCTGTCCGGGCGGCGCCATTCCCGCGCTGGGCCTCGGCTATTCACAGACGCCGATCTTCGTCGCTGCGGTGATCGCAGGCATCGTCGTGGCGCGTTTTGCCCGGGCGCGCATCGCTCAGCCGGCTACGGCATAGGAATTGGTTGCCGGCCACGTCAGGGAGTGGCAAAACTCCTGCCAAATCAGATTGCGAGGACATCGTCATGGAATACCGCGAAATCAGCGACGACTATTCGGTCTCTGGCCAGATCCAGCCCGAAGATGTCGCCGCCATCAAGGAAGCCGGCTTCAAGAGCGTCATTTGCAACCGGCCGGATGACGAGCAGCCCGGCCAGCCTTCGGCCAAAAGCATCGGGTCGGTGGTCGAAGCCGCCGGCCTCGCCTTCCGCTACATCCCGGTGATCAGCGGCCAGATCACCGCCGAGAATGTCGAGGACCAGGCCGAGGCGCTCGACACACTCGAAGGCCCGGTGTTCGCCTATTGCCGCTCGGGTGCGCGCTGTACCAATCTGTATGGGCTGATCCAGCAGTCGAAGGGCTGAAAAATCGTCCAGGCAAGGTGTGCTGAGATTCAGGTCAGGCCGCGTCGAAAATGATGGCTTCCGAGAACCGGAGCGAGCGTACTTAAAGTACGTGAGCACCGGAAGCGCAGGAAGCCACCATTTGCAGGCCGGTCTCACCTGAATATCAACACACGTTAAATCGGCAGCGCGCCCGTCTCCTTGAGCGTCTCCAGCACGATCGCTGTCTTCACATGCTGCACCGATTCATGCGGAAGAAGCACGCCATTGACGAACTCCGATAGCGATTTGAGATCGGGCGTCACCACCTTCAGGATATAGTCCATCTCGCCGGTCAACGCGTGCGCCTCCTGTACCTCGGGCAGCCGCGCCACCAGTTCGCCGAAGCGCCTGGCATTATCGCGATTATGGGTGGCTAGCGTTACCGAGATGACGTTGACCAGCGAGAAGCCGAGCTTGTCGCGGTCGAGCACCGCCCGATAGCCCTTGATAAAACCGTCTTCCTCGAGCCGCTGGCGGCGGCGCGAGCATTGCGATGCCGACAGGTTCACCCGCTCCGAAAGATCGTTGTTGGTGAGCCGCGCGTCGCCCTGCAGCAGTGCCATTATCTTGCGGTCAAACTGATCTATGCGCGTCTCATCCATGGTTTTGTCTCTTATCATGCATGCTTCACGCATGACATCATCATTTCAAGCGTTTGAATGCAAGCACCATGCGCCAGCTCCGCGCTATGATGGCGTGAGATGGTCTTTTCAGGCCAAGCCAATTTTGGAGGAATACCATGGGTCCCTTCCCGCACGACGCCCCGCCCGCCACGATCAGCAAGCATAATCCTGCCGGCACCGATGGTTTCGAGTTCGTCGAGTTCGCTCATCCGGAGCCGCAGGAGCTGGCCGAGCTGTTCACCCGCATGGGCTATGTGGCGGTGGCGAAGCACCGGACCAAAGACATCACCGTCTGGCGCCAGGGCGACATCAACTATGTCATCAATGCCGAGCCAGGCTCGCATGCGATGAAGTTCGCCGACAAGCATGGCCCCTGTGCGGCCTCGATGGCCTGGCGGGTGGTCGATGCCAAGCATGCCTTCGACCACGCCGTTGCCAAGGGCGCAACGCCTTACGAAGGCGACGACAAGGCGCTCGACGTGCCGGCGATCGTCGGCATCGGCGGCTCGCTGCTCTATTTCATCGATACCTATGGCCAGAAGGGCTCGGCCTATGATGCCGAGTTCGAGTGGCTCGGCGCGCGCGATCCGCAGCCGCAAGGCGTCGGCTTCTATTTCCTCGACCACCTGACCCACAATGTCTATCGCGGCCAGATGGACAAATGGTGGGATTTCTACCGCGAGCTGTTCGGCTTCAAGCAGATCCATTTCTTCGACATTGACGGCAAGATCACCGGCCTGGTCAGCCGCGCCATCACCTCGCCCTGCGGCAAGATCCGCATTCCGCTCAACGAATCCAAGGACGAGACCAGCCAGATCGCAGAGTATCTCAAGAAGTACAATGGCGAAGGCATCCAGCACATCGCTGTCGGCACCGACGAAATCTATGCCGCCACCGACAAGCTTGCCGACAACGGGCTGAAGTTCATGCCGGGCCCGCCGGAAACCTATTACGACATGTCCTATGACCGTGTGAACGGCCATGACGAGCCGATCGAGCGGATGAAGAAGCACGGCATCTTGATCGACGGCGAAGGCGTGGTCGATGGCGGCATGACCAAGATCCTGCTGCAGATCTTCTCGAAAACCGTGATCGGCCCGATCTTCTTCGAGTTCATCCAGCGCAAGGGCGATGAAGGCTTTGGCGAAGGCAATTTCCGCGCCCTGTTCGAATCGATCGAGCAGGACCAGATCAAGCGCGGCGTGATCCAGGTTCAGGCGGCAGAGTAAAGTTCAGGTCGGGCGGATTTGCATGTGGCCCTTCTTATGGGCCATGCGCAAAAATCAGATCTTGAGCCCCAGCCGCTCGACCTCTTTCTCCCGCAACTTCACATCATAATCCAACAGGAACTCATCCAGCTGCGGCGGCGCCACCGACGTGCCGGACAGCATCGCGTGTACCTGGCCCCGGTGATGGATGTCGTGCAGGAAGACATGGGCGAGGATGTCGCCGATCTTTTCCGGGATCATGCCATCCTCGCGCCGGTCGGTAATCACGCGGTGATCGAGAGCGTCCGCTGAGAGATTCTCGCAAAAGGCGATCAGCCGCCGGTCGGCCGCGACCTGGGCGGCAAACAGCGCCTGTGGTTCATCGAAGGGCACGAAATCATCATGCGCCGCGGCACCGACACCGCCCTCTTCGAGAAAATCTAGATAGAGATGATCGACCGCCAGAATGTGGTTGAGCGTTGCCTTGATCGACGGGAAGAAGCTGGTGCGCTCAGCCTCGAACTCTCCGGGCTTGAGCGCCAACACGGCACGATAGAGCCGGTCGTTCGACCAGCGATTGTTGCCGGCCATGCGGCGCAGATGATCCAGCAAGGTCACGAGATCATCCTCCTGACCGCACCAGATGCAAGCCTGCCGCCATGATCGCGAATCCAGCAAGAACGATCAGCAGGAACCCGTTCATGCGCCGACGCATGGCCTGCGTTTCCTCGTCCCGCGCGACTTTCATGTTGGTGATGGTGTGGAACATCATCGCCTTGCGCGGGTAGCCGCTGCGGTTGGTCAGGTCCGGTGAGCGCGCCTCGATGCGATAGCTCAGCCGGATCGCCAGGATGAAGACGACCAGCATGGCGATCGCCCAGACGCCGGCCAGCAGGTAGAAAGCCTCGCCCGTCATTTCGTCCCCCTATCCCGCGTATTTCTCGACCTTCTGCTCGATGGCGCCGAAGATCGAATGGCCTGTCTTGTCCTTCATCTCGATGCGCACCGTGTCACCGAAGCGCAAGAATGGTGTTTTGGGTTCGCCACTCTCAATGGTCTCGATCATGCGCAGTTCGGCGATGCAGGAATAGCCGGCGCCACCCGCCGAGACAGGTTTGCCCGGACCACCGTCGAGCTTGTTGGATACCGTACCCGAGCCGATGATGGTGCCTGATACCAGCGGCCTTGTCCTGGCGGCATGCACGATCAACGCCGGAAAATCGAAAGTCATGTCGACACCGGCATTGGCGCGGCCGAACGGTTTGCCATTGAGATCGGCAAGCAGCGGCAGACTGACCTTGCCGCCATCCCAGGCGTCGCCCAGCTCGTCCGGCGTCACCGCGACGGGCGAAAAGGCCGAGGACGGTTTTGACTGGAAGAACCCAAACCCCTTGGCCAGTTCCGGCCCGGTGAGCGCGCGCAGGGTGACATCGTTGACCAGCATGACCAGCCGGATCGCGGCGCGTGCTTCATCGAGGCTTGCGCCCATCGGCACGTCGTCGACAATAACGGCGACTTCGCCTTCCATGTCGATGCCGAAAGCCTCGTCTGCCATGCGGATCGCATCGCGCGGCGCAATGAAGGAGTCCGAGCCGCCCTGATAGATCAGCGGGTCGGTCCAGAAACTCGCCGGCATCTCGACGCCGCGCGCTTTGCGCACCAGTTCGACATGGTTCACATAGGCCGATCCGTCAGCCCATTGATAGGCGCGCGGCAGCGGCGAAAGTGCGGCATGCTCGTGAAAGCGCGCCGACGGCACCGCATTGTTCTCCAGCGATTCCGCTATTGTGCCGAGATGTGGCGAGACCCTGCGCCAATCATCGAGTGCCGCCTGCAGCGTGCGCGCCAGGAATGAGGCATCGGTGTACTGCGTCAGGTCACGCGAGACGACAACGAGTTTTCCGTCGCGCGTCCCGTCCTTCAGTGTGGCAAGCTTCATGCGTCCTCCCAATGATTATTCGTAATATTTGCCGGCATAGAGAATTCTAGCCGCGGCTTTCCAGGGATTTTCGTCAGCTAGATGCGCGGGTTTGGTTTCGGCCCAGGCGACCGCCGATTCGAGAAAGGTACTGATCGAACTATTTTGCCACCCATTCCAGGTGGTGTAGGGGCCCGCCGATCGCATCGCCTCCTTGCGGTCGGCGTCCTCCCGGTCCTTCCGCAGCGCGTCGATGAACCGAACAAAAGACGGCAAGTCCTCAACTCGATCGAGAAACAAGGAGAGCTGTGCCGAGGATGTCGCCTCGGATTTGTTCACCTCATCCCAAAGCTTGTCGTTAGCCATCCTCACTCCCAAGCCCCACAACAAGGCCGTCGCGGGCGATCGTCAAGTCGCCGGCCCATGTTTTCCTGACAGCAGCGGTCCAGTCGGCCTCGCCGATCTGCGGATCGTCGGCGGGAATGAGGTGGTTGAGCACCAGTCTTTTCACCCCCGCATCGCTGGCGATGCGCCCGGCTTCTTCGGCAAAGCTGTGGCTGGCGAGCAGATGTTCCCTGAGCCGCGCGCCATTGCCGGTTCTGGCAACCAGCCGCTCGATGCCCTCTTCCAGCATGGCTTCATGGACGAGAATGTCAGCACCCTCGGCAAAATCGGCGAGCGGTGGAAAGAAGGCCGTGTCGGCGGAAAAGACCACGCTTTTGCCGCCCTGCTCGAAGCGCAGGGCAAAGCAGTCGGTCACCGGCGGATGATCGACACACAGCGCCGTCACTTTCAGGCCGCCTTGCTCGATCACCTGCCCCTCGCCGAATTCGTCGATCAAAACCAACTCGCGAATGTCAGGCCGGCCCTCGTCGACAATGCGAATCTCGATGTCGAATTCCATCGCCTGGCAGAAGCGCCGCCAGTAATGGCCGGTGCCGGCGGGACCGAAGACGTTGACCGGCGTCGCCAGCCCCGCCGTCCAGGCGGTGTGGATCAGCGGCCCCAGTTCCAGCACATGGTCGGAATGCAGATGCGTGATGAAGATCAGGTCGAGCGCCTTCAGGCTGATGCCGGCATCGACCAGACCGCGCGTAACACCAAGGCCGCAGTCGACGACGATGGTTCGTCCGCCAAGTTCCAGCAGCGATGAACTTGGCCACGGTCCGCCTGGCCGCAGCGCCGGGCCGCCCTTGGAGCCGAGAAGCACCAGCCGGTCCGGTATCGGCTTGCCGCTCAAGACCAGTCGCCCTCGGGCGTGCCATTGAAGCGCTTCTTCAGGTCTGCCCAGCAGTCGATGTAATTGTCCTGCCGGGTTTCGAGTTCCGCGCCGTAGCGGGTCAGCATCTGCGGGTAGCGGGTCTCGAACATGAAGGCCATGGTGTTGTCGAGCTTGACCGGTTTCAGGTCCGCGCGCGAGGCCTTTTCGAAGCCAGGTGCGTCCGGACCATGGGCCAGCATCAGGTTATGCAGGCTGATGCCGCCGGGCACAAAGCCCTCTTCCTTGGCATCGTACTGGCCGTGGATCAGTCCCATGAACTCGCTCATGATGTTGCGGTGATACCAGGGCGGCCGGAACGTATCCTCGGCCACCAGCCAGCGCGGCGGGAAGATGACGAAGTCGATGTTGGCGGTGCCTTCCTCGCCGCTTGGCGCGGTCAGCACGGTGAAGATCGACGGATCGGGGTGATCGAACAGGAGGGCGCCCACCGGCGAAAAGGTCGCCAGATCATATTTGTAGGGCGCGTAATTGCCATGCCAGGCGACAACATCGAGCGGCGAATGGCCTATCTCGGTGACGTGGAAATTGCCGCACCATTTGACGATCAGCCGGCACGGCGTTTCCTTCTCCTCGAACCAGGCGCAAGACGTCTTGAAATCGCGCGGATTGGCCAGGCAATTGGCGCCGATCGGGCCGCGATCGGGTAATGTCAGCTTGGCGCCATAGTTCTCGCAGACATAGCCGCGCACTTCCTTGTCGACCAGCTCGACCTTGAAGACGAGGCCACGCGGCAAAACGGCGATCTCGCCGGGCCGAAGCTCGATGACGCCCATTTCCGTCACCAGACGCAGGGCGCCGACCTGCGGGACGACCAGCAACTCGCCATCGGCATTGAAGAAATGGTCGTCGACCATCGATGTGTTGGCGACATAGACATGGGCCGCCATGCCGGTCTGTCCGAGCACATCGCCAGCCGTGGTGATGCTGCGCATGCCCTGAATAAAATCGGTCGGCTCTTTCGGCATCGGCACCGGATTCCAGCGATACTGGCCGAGCGCCAGCTCGTGATCGCCGACATTGGGGGCTGTCTTCCACAAGGGATAGCTGGCCGCCTTGAAGCGGCCGGTATGCTTGACGCTCGGCCGGATGCGATAAAGCCAGGAGCGCTCATTGGTGCCGCGCGGGGCGGTGAAGGGCGAGCCGGAAAGCTGCTCGGCGTAGAGACCGTAGGCCGGCCGCTGCGGCGAGTTCCGTCCCTGCGGCAGCGAGCCGGGCAAGGTTTCGGTCTCGAAATCGTTGCCGAAGCCCGGCATGTAGGAAAAGGCCATCCGATCCTCCCTGATCCCGGCTCCAAGCTTCACGAAGCCTGGCCTGCCGGCGATGTTGACCAAACTGGTTTCATTTGTAACCATTGAAAATGTAACTATCAACGGCCGCGGCGCGTCATGGAACCCGACATTCTGGAACTGGAAAGCTTCCTGCCCTACCGGCTCTACCGGCTGGCCGATGCCGTCAGCCGCGAATTCTCGAAGATTTACCGGGATCGCCACGGGTTGACGCGGCCGGAATGGCGCACGCTTTCAGGCCTCGGCCAGCGCGGCACGATGACCGCGACAGAGCTCGGCGAGCAGTCGGCCATGCACAAGACCAAGGTGTCGCGCGCCGTTGCCGAACTCGAGCGGCGGCGCTGGCTGACGCGCACGCCTGACGAGAGCGACCGGCGTGTGGAGCACCTTGCGCTGACCAAAGCGGGGCTAGCGGCCTATCGTGAGATGGTGCCTCTGGCGAAAGCGTTTGAGCGGGAGTTGCTGGAGAGGCTTGGTGTGGAAGAGCGCGCGGCCGTCGTCAGTGGGGTGGCGGCGCTGGAGGGGGCGTTGGAAGAAAGGAAGAGCTGATAGGCTGGCGGGACAGCGCCCCCCTCTGTCCTGCCGGACAACTCCCCCACTTGAGGGGGAGATCGGACGTCACGCTGGCTTTCGCCAATCGCCAACGTTGCGAAAATCGGCGACGCGTCGAAACAGCAAATCTCCCCCCTCGTGGGGGAGATGTCCGGCAGGACAGAGGGGGGCGCGAAGAAACTCGACGTCTCTATCGATGCGCCTACCAATCCATCACCACCTTGCCCGAACTGCCGCTCCGCATCGCGTCGAACCCGGCCTGATAATCGTCGATGCCAATACGATGCGTGATCAGCCCACTCACATCGAGCGGGCCCTGCACCAGCGCGATCATCTTGTACCAGGTCTCGAACATTTCGCGGCCGTAGATGCCCTTGAGATGCAGCATCTTGAAGATGACCTTGTTCCAGTCGATCTCGAAGCCGGTCGGCGCGATGCCCAGAATGGCGATCTTGCCGCCATTGTTCATGGTGTCGATCATGTCGCGGAAGGCGGGCGCCGCTCCCGACATTTCGAGGCCGACGTCAAAACCCTCGGTCATGCCAAGCACCGGCATGACATCGCGCAGCTTTTCCTTCGAGGCGTCGACGACATGCTGGACGCCAAGCTTTTTCGCCAGCGCCAGGCGCACCGGGTTGATGTCGGTGATGACCACTTTTCGCGCGCCGACACATTGCGCCACCAGCGCGCCCATGATGCCGATCGGCCCGGCGCCAGTGACCAGCACGTCCTCGCCGACAAGGTCAAAGGACAATGCCGTGTGGACGGCATTGCCCAAGGGATCGAAGATCGCGGCGATCTCGTCCGGCACGTCGTCGGGGATCGGCACGACATTGTGCTGCGGGATCGCCAGGTATTCACCGAAGGCGCCGGGCCGATTGACGCCGACGCCGAGTGTGTTGCGGCACAGATGCCCTCGCCCGGCACGGCAGTTGCGGCAATGGCCACAGACGATGTGACCTTCGCCCGACACGCGCTGGCCGACCTTGTATTCAGTGACCGCGGCGCCGAAATCGGCGACGGTGCCGACGAACTCATGGCCGGTCACCATCGGCACCGGCACCGTCTTCTGCGCCCACTGGTCCCAATTGTAGATGTGCACGTCGGTACCGCAGATCGCCGTCTTCTTGATCTTGATCAGCACGTCGTTGGGGCCGATCTCCGGCACCGGTACCTCTTCCATCCAGATGCCCGGCTCGGCCTTGGCCTTCACCAGCGCCTTCATCATGTTCGACATTCTTTTGTCCCTTGAATCTCTTGATCCGGAATCGCTTTTCGGCGTCGGCCGCTCAGGAAATGACGCCCAGTTCCCTGCCGACCACAGCGAAAGCCTCCACCGCCCTGTCAATATCGGCAATGGAATGCGCCGCCGACATCTGGGTGCGGATACGCGCCTGGCCCTTGGGCACCACGGGGAAGGAGAAGCCGATAACATAGATGCCGCGCTTCAGCATGCGCGCCGCCATCTCCTGCGCCAGCGTCGCATCGCCCAGCATCACCGGGATGATTGGATGGTCGGCCCCGGCCAGCGTGAAGCCGAGCTTGCCCATCTCAGACCTGAACCGCGCCGCATTGGCATAGAGGCGCTCGCGCAAGGCGTCGCCATTGCGGATCAGGTCGAAGACCTTGATCGAAGCGCCGGCGATCGCCGGCATCAGCGTGTTGGAGAACAGATAAGGCCGCGAGCGCTGGCGCAGCCAGTCGACCACTTGGCTCTTCCCAGAGGTATAGCCGCCGGAAGCGCCGCCGAGCGCCTTGCCGAGCGTGCCGGTGATGATGTCGACCCTGCCCTCGACGCCGCAATGCTCGGCCGAGCCGCGGCCATTCCTGCCGACGAAGCCGACCGCATGGCTGTCGTCGACCATGACCATGGCATCGTATTTGTCGGCGAGGTCGCAGACGCCTTTCAGGTTGGCGATGATGCCGTCCATCGAGAACACGCCGTCGGTGGCGATCAGCCGGAAACGGCAATCCCTTGCTTCCTTCAGCCGCGCTTCGAGATCGGCCATGTCGTTGTTGGCGTAGCGGAAGCGCTTGGCCTTCGACAGCCTGACACCGTCGATGATCGAGGCGTGGTTCAGCGCATCCGAGATAATCGCGTCTTCCTCACCGAGCAGCGTCTCGAACAGGCCGCCATTGGCGTCGAAGCAGGAGCCGTAGAGGATGGTGTCTTCCAGGCCGAGGAAGGAGGAAATCGTCGCCTCGAGCTGCTTGTGCTCCTCCTGGGTGCCGCAGATGAAGCGCACCGACGCCATGCCGTAGCCGTAGCGGTCGAGCGCCTGGGTGGCGGCCTTTCGCAGGTCGACACTGTCGGCGAGGCCGAGATAGTTGTTGGCGCAGAAATTCAGCACTTTCTCGCCGCCGACCTCGATCTGCGCCGACTGCATCGAGGAAATCACCCGCTCGGACTTATAGAGGCCAGCCGATTTGAGCCCGGCAAGCTCACTGTCGATATGGGAGAGAAATGCTGCGGTCATGATCAGGCCTCGTTTGACGTGGGCAGACTGTCGTCCCGCCCGCGCAAAAAATCCATCGCAAAAGCGACCGGATCGGGTGGCCGGGTAGCATCAGAAGAGACGCCATGGACATCGCCCAAGCAACCACTCGGGAGCGCATGGGATAACGAATGCTCAAATGCAGCCCGGCGGCGAAAGGAGGCGATAACCATTTCGCGATCTTTCCGCTCCTCCCCCTTGCCGGCCGGCTGCCGGTTTCCGGTCCTGTTAACGTTTCCAGTTCAATGGTGCTCATACAGGAATCCGTTGGCGAGAGGGCCGCCCCCAAACATGTCGCAGCAGCCGGTGCATACCGTTTCAGGCAAGCTTATCCTGCTGATCAAAGCCGGCTACTGGCTGGCGCTGCTGATCATTGCCACCATGGTGGCGGCGTCCTTCGTCCTGCTGCAGCAGACGATGGCCACGCAGCAGCACAACAACACCTTGCTCGACATCGTCAGCACGCAGAAGACGTTGTCGCAGCGCATCGTCTTCCTGGCCAGTGCAACAGGTGCCGCCTCGCGTGACAAGCAGCCGGCGCTGGTCAGCGCGCTGAAACAGGCTACGGCGGAGTTCGAGACCAACTACGACCTGCTGCTCAAGCAGACCGGCGCGGATCCGGAATCGCCGGCCAAGCTCGATCCGAAGTCGATTGACAGCGTGCTTTTCGCCAAGCCCTTCCATCTCGACTATTTCTCAGTCGGGCTGATCGCCAATGGCGACCGTCTGATCTCAGCCCTTGAATCGCAATTCAACCATCTCGACAATGAAGGCTACAAAGGCGGCGCCGAGCGCGTCAATCTCGATGCGTCGGTCGCCAATGCCACCTTGTCGGGCTATGCAGCCCTTGGCCAGCGTATCAGCGCCGAAGCCGACGAGCGCTCCGAAAAGCTGCTCACCCTGCACCGCACGCTGTTCTACGCCACACTCGGCGTCATCCTGCTGGTTGCGCTGTTCATCTTCAGGCCGATGTCCAATGCGATCCTGCGCAAGACGCGTGAACTGGTCGATGCGCGCAATTCGATGGCCTTCATCGCGGTTCATGACGGCCTGACCGGCCTGCATAATCGCACCTTCCTGACCGACCATTTCGAGACGCTGATCAAGGGCGCGCACCGGCGGCGCGAACGGCTGGCCGTCGTCCAGCTCGACCTCGACCGCTTCAAGCAGATCAATGATACGCTCGGCCACGCCGCCGGCGACTATGTCCTGGTGGTCACGGCCCAGCGCATGCGCGATTCCTGCCGGGCGTCGGATCTCTGCGCGCGGCTCGGTGGCGATGAATTCGTGATGATCCTCAACGGAGCCGGCAGCACCGAAGACATCAATATGCTCGCACGGCGCATCCTGGCGCATATCAACGAGCCGATTGTCTTCCAGGGCACCACTATTCTTCCGGGCGCCAGCGGCGGCATCGCCGTCTATCCGATCGATGCCGACAATGCGCAGGATCTGCTCGTCCATGCCGATCTGGCGCTTTATTCCGCCAAGAAAATGGGCGGCGGCAACTTCTCCTTCTTCTCCGAGGAGTTGCGCCACGAGCTCGACTACCGCAAGCAGCTCGAACACGACATCAAGGTCGCCATTTCAGAGAAGGCGTTCCAGGTTTATTTCCAGCCGCAGGTTTCCCTCACCGACGGCACCATCAGCGGCATCGAAGCCCTGGTGCGGTGGAACCATCATGAGCGCGGCATGATCTCGCCGGGCGAATTCATTCCGGTCGCCGAGAAATGCGGCTTCATGCCGGAGATCGGCCGCATCGTGATCAGCAAGGCGATCAACGAGGCCGCAGAATGGAACCGTGCCGGGATTGCCTTCGGCCGGCTTGCCGTCAATGTCTCGGGCACCGAGTTGCGCGAGCACGATTTCGATGCGTTTCTGTTCGAGACGCTGGAAAAGGCGGGACTGCCGCCGCAGAAACTGTCGCTGGAAATCGTCGAATCCGTCATCCTGGACGACGAGAAGACAGGCATCGCGGCTAAGCTGCGTCACATCCGGGCCGCCGGCGTCCATCTCGAACTCGATGATTTCGGCACCGGCTATGCCTCGCTCAGCCACGTCAATCCCAACGAGATCGACCGGCTCAAGATCGACCGCCGCTTCGTCCAGAACATCCACGAGAATGGCGACAACTCGAAGATCGTGCGCGCCATCACCGAGCTTGCTCGCGGCCTCGGCATCTCCATCGTCGCCGAGGGTGCTGAAACCGAGGCCGAACTCGACTCGCTGATGGCGATCGGCTGCGACCAGGTGCAGGGCTATTCCATCGCCTTCCCGATGCCGCAGGACAAGGCACTGGAGTGGCTGACCGCCCGCATGCCGAAGAAGGCCAAACTGCGGGTCCTGCAGGGCAGCCTGTCTTAGGCAGAATCCAGCCCGGCTTGACAACTAGCCGCTGAAATGGCGGCCTGTCGCGATAACAACCGGATCGTGCGGCTAATGACATTCTTGCGGTTTGTCCTGGCGGCCATGTTGATGTCCGCGTGGCCCGCCTATGGGGCGGATCGCACCATCTATCTCACCTTCGACGACGGCCCGCTGAACGGCACCAGCAACATTCTCGACGTGCTGGCGGCAGAACAGGTTCCGGCAACGCTGTTCATGGTTGGCATGCATGCCGAGGCCAGTGCGTCCAACAAGGCGCTGGTGCGGCGCGCCAAGGCGATGCCGCTGGTAACGATCGGCAACCACAGCTACAGCCACGCCTACAATCACTACCGGCACTTCTACAGCGATACGAAAGGGGTGGTTGCCGACATGATCATGGCGAATGCCGTGCTGGGCCTCAAACCTGCCGTGCATGCGCGCCTGCCGGGGCGCGATGTGTTCCGGCTGCCGTCGATGTCAAAGAACGACAACTCCCTCGGCCCGGCGCAAGCCGGCCGCGAGGATCCCGACTACGAGTTCGTTGCGGCTTCCGGTTTCTACCTCTACGGCTGGGACCATGAATGGGTGCACAAGGACAGCGGCGAGCCGGTACAGAGCGTCGACCATCTGGTCAGCGAGATCGATCATCTGTTCGGTTATGGCCACTTCGCCAAACCGGGCAAGCTGATCCTCTTGATGCATGACGAGATGTTCCAGGACGGCTTTGACGGCAAGACGCAGCTCACCAACCTGATCACCGCGCTGAAGCTGCGCCACTATGCGTTTGGAGCGATCCAGAGCTATGACTGAGCCCATGGGCCGGCTTTTCTAGCCTTCAACATTGTCCCGCAATGCCGCCAGCACCTGCGCAAACTCCGCCAGACGCTCGTCGGGCAGTCCGGTGCGAAGCCGCTTGTCGAAGACAAGTGCGGCTTGTCGCAATGTCTCGAACAGAGCTTCTCCCACCTCCGTCAATTCGACCAGATGAACCCGGCGGTTGACGGGATCGCGCCGCCGGGTCAGCAGTCCCTGCGCCTCCATCGCGTTGAGGTGGTGGGTCAGCGTTGCGCCCTGGATTCCGATCATGCTGGCAAGCTCGCGCTGGTTGGCTAGCCCATTCGACTTAACCGACAACAATGTCAGCCAGACCGGCAATGTACCGCCGGCCTCGACCAGAGCGGCGTCGAAGGCCTGCGCAACAAGCTTGGCGGTGCGGCCGAGATTCATGCCGACCGGCGGGCGTTCAAAGGGCGTCATTGCTCGACACTAGCCGGTGTTTTCCACAGATGGAACAGACCCGCGTTTATACATTGACATCTAACAGTTAGATATCTAACTATTTAAACACCAGCAGGCGAAAGAGGAGAGCCGGTATGCAGTATGTCTTTATCGTGGTCATCGGTCTTCATGTCCTGGCAGGCGTATTCTGGGCCGGCACCACGGTCACGCTGGCGCGCGATCCCGAGATTCGGGCCGAGCGCTTCATCCGGCCACAGTTGGGCGCCGCTGGCATGGTTTTCCTGACCGGGGCGCTGCTGTGGTATTTCTTCCATGGTGCCTATTTCGGCTCGATGGAGATGGTATTGGCGCTTGGCATTCTGACCGCTTTCGCCGCCGCCGGCGTACTCGGCGTCATGGTCAGGGCGCCAAGCAGGCGACTTGCCGGCGCGAGTTCGGAAACCGAAACGCAACTGCGCGCGAAAATGGCGACGGGCGAACGCATTGCCGCGCGGCTGCTGGCCATCACGGTGCTGTGCATGGCTGTCGCCCGGATGTTCTGAGGCGCAGCACCACCTCACGAGATCGTACGTTGTCTGGCAACGAGCCAATGACGTGCGGGCGCGCGGTCAGGCCAACGTACACGGGCTCTCGTACGCAGGCTCGGCCGCGCGCCACTAACGCCACAATTGCGCCGGGCTGAGCGGACCGTGGATCAGATGCGCAGGCCGAACCTGATCCCGTCATAGATGGCGGCGTGGATGTTGCGCGAGGCGACCGCATCGCCGATGCGCAGCAGCACGAAGCCCGCTACGGGATTGCGTGCCGGGAAAATGTCGCCACCGTTCACCAGTCGCTCGTAATCCACCGCGCCACCGTTCTTCGACAGCGGTTTCAGGCTGAGGTACAGATCGTCGAGCGGCGCCGTGCCGTGCTCGACCACCACCTGATCGACCCGGCGCTCGCCGCGCCAGCCATCGGCAAAGTCCGAAGCCAGTTCGGCGACCAGTTGATTGCCCTCGCGCCGCACCGAGCGCAGGCGCGTGTTGATGGTGATGGTGACGCCCTTTTCCTGGAAAGCGCGCATATACGGCACGTGGTTCATGCCGCCCATTTCGGGGGCGAAGAAACGCTCCGGCGAAACCAGTTCCAGCTTGGACCCCGCATTTGCGATCAACTCGGCCGCGCCCATGCCCTGATGGCCGCCATTGTCGTCAAAGAGCAGAACGTTCTCGGCCGGCTTGACGCTGCCGGCCATGATGTCCCAGCTCGACGTGACGAGATTGTCGCCCGCCGCCAGCGGCGGGTTCTGCGGCAGGCCGCCGGTGGCAACGACCACAACATCTGGCGCCAGCGCCAGAACATCACCGTGCTCCGCCCAGGTGTCGTAGCGGATCTCGACGCCGAGCCGGTCGAGTTCGGCCAGCCGCCAGTCGATGATGCCGATCAGTTCCTTGCGGCGCGGATTCTGCGTCGCCAGACGCACCTGGCCGCCCGCTTGCGACGACGCCTCCAGGATCGTGACTTGATGGCCGCGCTCGGCTGCGACGCGCGCTGCCTCCAGTCCGCCGGCGCCGGCACCGACGACGACGACCTTTTTCTTCGCCCCCTCGGCCTTGACGATGATGTGCGGAATCTCGGCCTCGCGGCCGGTCGCCGCATTGTGCACGCACAGCGCCTCGCCGCCTTCGTAGATGCGGTCGAGACAATAAGTGGCGCCGACACAGGGGCGGATCTCGTGCTCGCGGCCCTCCATCACCTTTTTGATGATGTGCGGATCGGCGATGTGGGCGCGGGTCATGCCGACCATGTCGAGCTTGCCTGTCGCGATCGCATGACGCGCGGTGGCGACATCGGAAATGCGTGCCGCATGGAAGGTCGGGAACTTGGTCGCCGCCCTCACCTCGCCGGCGAAATCGAGATGCGGCGAAGACCGCATGCCGGTCACCGGGATGACCTTGGTTAGTGCCGCATCGCTCTCGATCGACCCACGGATGATGTTGAGGAAATCGACCTTGCCGGAGCCGGCCAGCCGCCTGGCGATCTCGACGCCCTCCTCCTTCGACAGGCCTTTCTCGAAGTCCTCGTCGGCGACCATGCGGATGCCGACGACGAATTTTTCGCCGACCGCCGCGCGCACTGCGTCCAGCACCATGTTGGTGAAGCGCAGGCGATTGTCGAGCGAACCGCCATAGGCGTCGTCGCGATGATTGGTGGCCGGCGACCAGAAGCCATCCATCAGATGGCCGTAGGCTTCGAACTCGATGCCGTCGAGGCCGGCGGCCTGGCAACGCTGGGCGGCCGAAGCATAGTCGGCAACGATGCGCTCGATGTCCCAGTCCTCGATGGTTTTTGGGAAAGCGCGGTGCGCCGGCTCGCGCACCGGCGAGGCGGACAGTACCGGCAGCCAGTCGGCCTTGTTCCAACCGGTGCGGCGGCCAAGATGGGTGATCTGGATCATCACCTTGCAGTCATGCTCGTGGCAGGCCTCAGTGAGTTCGGCCAACCACGGCACGATGCGGTCGTCATAGACATGCAAATTGCCGAAGGCGGCGGGGCTGTCACGCGACACGATCGCCGAACCGGCGGTCATGGTCAGCGCCATACCTCCCCGAGCCTTCTCGGCATGATAGAGCCGGTAGCGTTGTTTCGGCATGCCGTCCTCGGAATAGGCCGGCTCGTGGCTGGTCGACATCACCCGGTTCTTCAGTGTCAGATGCTTGAGCTGGTAGGGCTGGAGAAGCGGGTCGTTGGAGGTCATCGTCTTCCTGCTGTTTAAAATTGTGTTGGAGCAGCATGCGCTGCTCAATTCCTATTTAAGCACCGGATTCGTCCGAAAACCGCTGCGCACTTTTCGGTCCGGTGCTAAGGAGCGGCGAAAATTGAAAGAGATCCCGCTCATGATCGATACCAAAACCCTTACCCAGCTCGGCGCCCACGTCGAGACGCCACAGAGCCCCGAAGCAGCGGTCCTGGAGACCGTGCCGTTTTCGCGCGGTGACGGTCCGCCGGCGATCGTGCGCTTCACCTGCCCGGAATTCACCTCGCTGTGCCCGGTGACCGGCCAGCCGGATTTCGCCCATATCGTCATCGACTACGCACCCGATGCAGCTTTGGTGGAATCGAAGTCGCTGAAGCTGTTCATGACCTCGTTTCGCAACCATGGCGCCTTCCATGAAGATTGTACCGTCATGATCGGCCGCCGCATCGTGGCAGCAACCAAGCCGCTGTGGTTGCGCATAGGCGGCTATTGGTATCCGCGCGGCGGCATTCCGATCGATGTGTTCTGGCAGACCGGCGCGCCACCGGAAGGCGCCTGGCTGCCCGACACCGGCGTTGCGCCCTATCGCGGCCGCGGCTGAACGGGCGTCAGCCATTGCCGGCACCCGTCAGGCAGAGCCTCGTCGCCAGGAAGGGAAGGACGGCATCGCGGTAGCGTGGCGGGTCGTAGCGCAGCAGGTCGACATGGCCTGCCCCTTCGAACCAGACCAGCTGCGAGCCGGTGGCGGCGTTTTGCAGCGCCGTCACCTGGCCACGGTCGATGAAGGGATCGACGCTGCCCGCAAGCAGCATCAGGGGTGCACGGATCTTGCCGAGGCGATCGACCGGCCTGACGTCGTCGGCGCTCAAGCCAAGACGAACCGGCATCTGCGCCAAAAGCACATCGGCCTGGAAACCGCGCCAGAAGTGGAAAGGCATGCGCCATGCCGTGGTCTCGCGCAAACTCGCATAGAGCTGCTCCAGCACATAGGCATCGGCAGGCGCTTGCTGTGCGGCAAAGACGAAGGCAGTGGCACCCAGCGATGAGCCGGACGCCCCAAGTTTCTGGCCGGGAAAGCGCTGCCTGGCAAAGGCAATGATGCGGGCGGCGTCCTGCCCTTCGCTGTAGCCGAAGCCTTGAATGGCGCCGCCGCTCTCGCCATGCCCGGACAGGTCGAACAGGATGATGGAATAACCGGCGCCGAACAAAAACTTCGCCCTTTGAACCAAGGCCAGCCTGTTGGCGCCACGCCCATGCAGCAGCACAATCGCGCCGCAACTGCCCTTTCGATCGGCTACCCAGCCGACAAGCTCGGGCGCATCGGCCTGATCGAGCACGACGCGCTCGACGGGAAAATCGCCAGGCGCCGCCAGAGCTTGCCGGGGCTGGCGGGCGATCAGCACAGTGCCGATGTGCCAGTCGAACACGCCCCCGGCAACGCCGAGCCCGACCAGCACGATCGCGAGCCACAAGCGAAGCTTCATTGCCGGTTCATTCGCACTGATACTGGCTGAGCGCCCACTCGCCGGTCACCGACAGCAGATCCGATATCTTCCAGTCGCCGTCGACCTTCTTGAGCTTCCATTCGAGACGGTGCGGGTTGCCGGCGACGACGAAGGCGACGATGACCTTGGCCTGGTCGCCATTGATCGCTTCGAGCGTCTTCAGGCTCTTGTCGATCTCGTCCTTGTCGTAATCGGCATTGTCCAGCGCCATGTTGGGATCGAGGCACTCGCCCTGCCCGGATTTGCGCAGCGCATCGCTCTTGTCGAGCACGGTTTTGGCCGGATCGATGAAATGGCTGCGCTGCGCCGGATCGATCTCCAGGCCGACCTGATCGTAGAACGGCCGCACCATCGCTGTCGGCGATCCCGGCTGGATGGGCGCGGCAGGTTGGCTGGGCGGCCAGGCAACCGGCGGCGTTGCCGGCTCCACCGCACCGCCCGGTGCATTGGCGGGCGGCGCCCCGCTGCCGGCAGGAGCGCCAGCCGAGGGCGCGCCGTCGGCCGGAGCGTTTGCCGGTGGCGCGCCGAACAACCCTTGCGCAGCCGTGCCATTCAAACCCGACGCCAGTATGAAAGAAACCGACAATGCCAGAAGACAGAAACGGGCCATAACGTCACCAAGGCTTTGGCCAGTCATGCTTTGCGATTGGCATGCATTCGATTGGCTGGACATCCAGCCACGCAACTTCGGGCCTGATCGAGAACCATGCAGAGTTTGTTGGCGTAGACAAGGCCACGTCATTCAAATTGCCCGCTTGGCGCGATCGGTATCGCGCCAAGCGAGCCACATCAGGTCATTTCAGTGCAATGGAATGACGGGCGGATTTGGCCCATCACTGGTGTTGCCGTTGATCTCGTTGTTGCCATAGGACGAAATCACGCCGCCATTGACGACGGCCGTTCCGGTGGCGTTGCCGGAGATGGTCGAGCGACCGACGCGGATGTTTGCGTTGGCCCCGTCGACGCGAAGGCCGCCGGCCGCACCGTTGTTGGCCACGGCAACGTCGTCGACCATGATGTTGATGGCCGGCCCGCCGCCCGGATTCAGGATGCTGATACCGGCATTGGTATTGCCCGAGACACTGCTGTTCACAATGGTTGTGTTGGAGCCGCCAGTGTTGCTGGTGCCATCCGCCTTCACTCCAGCAAGACCGTTGTTCTGGATCGAAGAGCCAGCGATGACAACCTTGGCAACGCCAGCTGCCGTCGGCTGGATATGGACGCCGTCGGCGCCATTGCCGGTGATGTACGAGTTTGTGACATAGAGTTCGGCCGTCGTCCCCGACGGCGAGAACAAGATACCGTTGCCGTTGGGCGCCGCACCGCCGTGGTCACGAATAACGCATTCCTCGATGTGCAAAGCAGCGCCGGCAAGAAACCGAACGCCGTTGAGGCCAGGCGTGGCGGTCGCACTGTCGATATCAAGGCCGCGAAGAATGACGACGTCGGCCGCACCGGCATTGACGATCACGCCGTTCGTCCCGCCATTCGTTATGCCCGCCTCGACATCCTCACAGGCGATCGTTATCGCCTTGGTGATCGTCACAGCGCCAAAGCCACCCGGATCGATGCAGTTGATTTCGCCGCCGGCGGCGGTCTTCGAAATAGCGCCGGCGAACGTTTTGCAAGGCGCCGTGCGGCTGCAGGGATTGGCGTCATCTCCAACACCAGAGACCCATGTCCGGACCGCTTGCGCGGAAGCTGGCGTGGCGGTCACCGCCATTACCAAAGCGAGAAGCAGCGAAGATAATAGGTATCCTAGAATTTTCATGATCATTCCCCCTATATGGAACAAGATATTCGTTCACAACCAAGCGGAGGAAGTCTAGCGCGTTGCCTCGTCGAAAGCAACGTGACGTCAAAACCGAATCACCAATTTGAATTTCTCGTGTGAACGGCAATCCGCCAAGCTACGCAGCCACCATCGTGCCTTTGTTACATAGCCTTCACACTACAGTCGAAGTGCTTGACGTTCCACGAAATTTAGCAAGCTTCGAGCGTCAGGGATGGCAAACAGCGACAAGAATCCCCCAATTCGACGCCCCGGCGGGAACGGCCGAGGCCCGTCGCGTCACTCCGGATCCTGGCCGGCCATGCATTCGAGATGGCTCAGCGTCCAGTCGCTGGTCTTCGAAGCAATGTCCGATACCTTCCACTTGCCATCGACCTTCTTCAGCGACCAGTGCATTTCGCGTTGCGAATCGTCTCCGTCCGAAAAAAGCCTGAAGTTCGCCACCACCTGCGCCGTGTCGCCATCCACCGTCTCGGACAGTTTCAAGGTCTTTGAGACAGTCTTCTGGTCGAAATCCTGCGCGTCAAGACCAGGATCGAAATCGATGCAGGCGACCTGGTCGGGATTCTTCTTGGTCGCCTGATCATTGAGATCGAACAGTTTCGTCACCGGCTCGGTGAAGCGATCCCGGTATTGTGCGTCGGCCTCGAATTTGACCGCCGGAACATAGAAGAACTTTACGGCGTCGGACGCCGGTCCGGCGAAGGCGGTTGCGGGCAAGGCCGTCGCAAGGGCGGCAACGAGCACTGTCAGTCTCATGCAGAATCTCCGGCTTTTGATGGCTTGAAGCAATCAGCACCACGCATCCTGCATACCGGCTTTTTTGCCGCTCATGAAGCCCCTGCCCGCCCTCCTTTCAGCCGTCCAGCCAGACGTTCTGAAGGTCCATCTCGAAGGTCTGGTGGACCCCGTAGTTCTTCACCTTCTTGTTGGTATGGCTGTACAGCTTCTGCCAGAACGGCTGGATGATGACGCCGGAGTCCTGCAGGATCTGCTCGACGTCCTTCATCACCTCCTTGCGCTTGGCAACGTCGATCAGCGAGAGCGCCTGTTTGAGCTTGGCGTCGAAATCGGGATTGGAATAGGCCGATTCATTCCACGCCTCGCCAGTGCGATAGCCCAGCGCCAGCACCTGGACACCGAGCGGGCGCATGTACCAGATGGTCATCGAATAGGGATATTTCGTCCAGTCGTTCCAGAAGGTCGACCCCGGCAACACCGTCCGCTTCACCTTGATGCCGGCATCGCGCAACTGACCGGCGATCGCATCGCCAGTGTTCTTCTGCCAATCGTCCTCGATGGTGATCAGCTCGTGCTCGAAATCGGCCTGGCCGGCGTCCGCCATCAATTTCTTGGCGCCGGCGGCGTCACGCTCCTTCTTCGGCAAGGGATAATATTCCGGATGGATCGGGGCGACATGGTGGTTTTCGCCAACCGTACCGCGCCCGCTATAGCCGAGCTGGAGTACGGCATTGTTGTCGACGGCCATCTGCAGCGCGTTACGCACCCGCTGGTCGTCATAGGGCTTGTGGGTGATGTTGGTGCGGGCAACCAGCGTGGTGGCGGTCGCCACCTCCGACTTTTGCAGCCCCATCTTGTCCAGAATGTCGATGAAGTCGGCGGGGCTCTCGAAATTGAGGTCGATCTCGCCGGAATCGAACGCGTTCACCGTGGCGTTGAAATCGGTGCCGTAGTCGACGAACTCGATACCGTCGAGCGGCGCCTCACCGCCCCACCATTTGCCGTTCGTGCGGCGTTTCACCACCGCCTTCTGGCCGACATCGTAAGAGACCAGTTCAAACGCTCCCGTGCCAATCGGCTTCTTGATCGGGTCGGCGCCGTCGGCATCGAAATTGCGGTGCACTACAAGTGCTGGATAGTCGGTGAAGTTCGGGATCAGCGAAATGTCGGGTTCGCTGAGCTTCAGCTTGACCGTGCTGTCGTCGACCTTGGTGATCGCGCCATCCCTCGCCTTGCCGGTTTTTGTGTCGATAAGCGCGCCGACGCGTGCGGCCATTGAATTGCCGGCGACGCCCTTCTCGCACCAGCGCGTCAGATTGTAGGCGACGTCATCGGCGTTGAAAGCATCGCCATTGTTCCAGGTGATGCCCTTGCGCACGTGCAGAGTGTATTCGGTGGCGTCGTCGTTGATATCCCAGCTTTCAAGCAGCACCGGCTCGAAGGTGAATTCCTTGGTGTAGCGAACCAGCGGCTCCAGCCAGCTGCGCGAAATATTGGCAAGCTCCACCCAGTCGTAGGTGCGCGGGTCTTTCTGCGCCTTGACCGACATCGAGACGTGCAGCGTGCCGCCCTTCTTCGGCTCCTCGGCCAGCGCCTGTTGCGGCGCGGCGAGGCCGATCATGCCGTAGGCCAGCGCCGTGGAGGCGCCGAAGGCGCTAGCCAGCGCCAGGAACTCGCGCCGGTCCATGCGGCCGGCACGTGCCTCCTGCGCCATGGCCTCGATTGCGCTCGGGACACGATCGCCGTTGCTTCTGAAAAGTGTCATTTTTTTCTTCCTCCCTTATGGTTCCCGTCGCGACTTCGCCCTTTGCCTCAACTCCCAGTGTCAACTCACCGTGTCTGGCAGCTTCTCCTCGCGCCGGGCGATGAAATCCTTCAGACCCTCGGCGACGCCCTCATCAAGTTTCGGCTCCTCGTAGTCGGCGAGCATGTTGCGCGCCTTCTCGCGGCCGCGCGTGTCGTGGTCCTTCGCCCCTTCGGCCTTCCACTGTTCGTAGGAATTGAAGTCCATGATCGAGGGCATGAAGAAGGCCGACTCGAAATGCTCCAGCGTGTGCTGGGTGCCGAGGAAATGGCCCTGCGGCCCGACCTCGCGGATCGCCGCCATCGCTTCCTTGAAATCGTCGAACGGCAGCCCGCCGGCATATTTGTACCAGCCGACAAGCTGCTCGCAGTCCGTCGCGAATTTCGAATAGCCGCAAGTCAGGCCGGCTTCCAGCCATCCGGCGGAATGCCAGATATAGTTGGCGCCGGAGAGGATGGCGGCATGCATAAGCATGTTCGATTCGTATCCCGCCTGGGCGTCATTCAACTTCGAGCCGACATGGAAACCGGAGGTGCGCCACGGCAGCCGGTATTTCCGCGCCAGTGCCCCCATCAGATACATCATCTGGGCGGCCTCCGGCGTGCCGCCCATCGGCGCGCCGGTCTTCATGTCGACCGTGACCATGAACTGGCCGTAGACCTGCGGTGAGCCTGGTCGGATGAGCTGGGTCAGCGCCACGCCGGCAAGCGCCTCGGCGTTGACCTGCGCCACCGCGCCGACGGCAGAAGCCGAGGTCGAAGCGCCGCACAACGCGAAAGGCGCCAGGATCAGCGGCTGATTGTGGCTCGCGTAGACCCGCATGGCGTCGATCATGGTGGCGTCCCATACCAGCGGCGAATTGCAGTTGGTGATCGCCACCAGCACAGGGTTTTCGCGTACGAACTCCTCGCCGAAGACGATGCCAGCCATCGCCATCGTGTCCTCGGCGCGCTCCTTCGATGTCACTATGCCCATGAACGGCTTGTCGGAATGCTTCAGCGCCGAATGGATGATGTGCAAATGCCGTTTCGGCACTGCTATCTCCATCGGCTCGCAGATGACCGAGCTCGAGGAATGCAGCGCCGGCGCCATGTAGGCCATTTTGTGGAAATTGTTGAGATCGGCGAGCGTGCCATAGCGCCTGTTGTTGTCGAGGTCGCGCACATAGGGCGCGCCATACATCGGCACGAAGATCGAGTTGTTACCGCCGACGCGAACCGTACGCTCGGGGTTGCGTGCATTGAGCGTGAACTCCGACGGAACCTTCGAGACGAGCTCCATCAGTAGCGCACGGTCGATGCGGACACGCGTCTCCCTGACATCGGCGCCGACCGCCTTCCAGAGCGCGATCGCGCCGTCGTCGCGGAATTCGCAGCCTACCTCCTCGAGGATCTTGAGCGATTCCTCGTGGATCAACTCCACCGCCTCGTCCGGGACCATCTGGTAGACCGGAATCTTGCGCACAAGGGTCGGGAACGAGATTATCGGAGCCGCCCGCAGCGCCTTGCGTCCCAGGCGGCCACCGCTTCGGCGATGTGTCGGTTCGGTCAATTCAGCGGCCGGTGCGTTCATGGAGCCTCCCTGAAGCAGCGCACCGGAAACGGCGAACCGCTCTAACTCTTTGTTTTGACGCAATTCCTGTGGGAAAACCGTTCACATTTTTCCTGGAATTGGTCTAAGTCCGTTCCAGCCAAATTAGCGAGACGAAATAGGCCTGTGACGCTGGAAAATCCTGATCTCTTGTATAAGCTCTGCTTATGCGAAGCCTGCGCCACCTCCTGCCCTCCGCCGGCAGCTTGATCGTCTTCGAGGCAGCCGGCCGGCTATCGAGCTTCACCGCCGCCGGGCGCGAGCTCGGCATGACGCAGGCGGCGGTCTCCTACGCGGTGCGCGGGCTGGAAGAGCAGCTCGGCGCCAAGCTGTTCCAGCGTCGCCACCGGCAGGTCAGCCTGACCGAAGCCGGCGAGCGCTTCCATGCCGATGTCTCGCTGGGCTTGTCGCACATCCGCAAGTCAGCCGAGGATTTGCGCCTGCAGGCGACCGGCGGCCATGTCACGCTTGCCGCATCGACCGCTTTCGGCTCCTTCTGGATGATGCCGCGGCTGCAGCAGTTCCGCGATGAACTGCCTGGCATCGATTTGCGCATCCAGACCGCCGACCGCGACCTCGACATCATCGCCGAAGGCATCCCGCTTGCCGTGCGCGGCGGCGAGCCCCGGGACTGGCCGGACTATCATTCGCTGCCGCTCGCCGATGAGGAGATCTTTCCCGTTGCCGGAACCAGTTACCTGGTCAAATTCGGCATGCCGAGGACGGTCGGGGAGCTGGCCACGCACCGCCTCATCCATCTCGAGGAGCCGTACCGCGAGGCAGCCAGCTGGGACGAATGGTTCCAGTCGGCCGGCGGCAGTCTCGACGACACCGCGCGCGGCCTGCGCATCAATGATTATGGCCTGGTCATCCAGGGCGTGATGGAGGGGCAAGGCATCGCCCTCGGCTGGCGGCACCTCGCCGAGCGGCTGCTGGCAACGGGACTGCTGGTGCAGGTGACGGATCACGTGCTCAAGACCGGCAAGGCCTTCTATATCGTCTGGCCGAAGAACCGTGAACTCAGCGACAATGCCCGCAAGGTCAGGGATTGGCTGGCGGCGCAGGCATAAAGCCGTTTCACGCCTCCACCGCAGTTCGCCCTCGCCCGCAGGGCACGAATCCGCCTATACTGTCGTCATGCCCATTCGCCAGCTTTCCGAAACGATGATCAACCAGATCGCCGCCGGCGAAGTCATCGAGCGTCCGGCGAGCGTGGTCAAGGAACTGGTCGAGAACGCGCTCGATGCCGGCGCATCGCGCGTCGAAATCGTCACCTCAGGCGGTGGGCTGAACCTGATCCGCGTCACCGATGACGGGTCGGGCATTCCCGAATCGGAACTGGCGCTGGCGATCGCCCGCCACTGCACCTCCAAGCTTGTCGAGGACATCAACGACATCCGCTCGCTCGGCTTTCGCGGTGAAGCGCTGCCTTCGATCGGTTCGGTGTCGCGGCTGTCGATCCGGTCGCGCACGGCCTCTGGCGACAGCGCCGCCGAAATCGGCATCGAAGGCGGTCGCGTCCTGCCGGTCAGGCCGGCGGCGGCCAACCGCGGCACCACGGTCGAGGTGCGCGACCTGTTCTTCGCTACGCCGGCACGGCTCAAATTCATGAAGGGCGAGCGCGCCGAAAGCTCGGCCACGAGCGATGTGGTCAAGCGCATCGCCATCGCCTTCCCTTCCGTGCGGTTCACGCTGGCCGGCTCGGACCGCTCGACGCTGGAATTGCCGGCGACCGACGACAGTCCTGAGGGCAGCCTGCGCCGCGTCGCCCAGGTGATGGGGGCCGAGTTTCCCGACAATTCCATTGCCATCGACGCGATGCGCGAGGGCGTGCATCTGACCGGCCATGTGTCGATCCCGTCCTTCACGCGCGCCAACGCGCTGCAGCAATATGCCTATGTCAACGGCAGACCGGTGCGCGACAAGCTGATCGCCGGCGCCATTCGCGGCGCCTTCGCCGATGTCCTGCCGCGCGACCGCCATGCGGTGACGGTGCTGTTTCTTTCGCTCGATCCGGCCATCGTCGACGTCAACGTCCACCCGGCCAAGGCCGATGTGCGCTTCCGCGATCCGGGCCTGGTGCGCGGGCTGATCGTCGGCGCCATCCGGCAGGCACTGGCCGATGCCGGCATCCGTTCTGCCACCACAGGTGCCGCCGGCATGATGGCTGCGTTCCGGCCGGGTGCGGCATCCTACGGTCACGGCGGCCCGGCCAACGGGCATCGCAGCTACGACGCGGCTTACCGTGCTTCCGGCGCCACCGGCTTCGACCCTTCGCGCTCGCCGCAGCGGCCGCTCGACATGCAATTTGAAGGTACGGGCTTTGAACGCGCCGGCGCACGGAATGGCGGCTTTGGTGAGCCTGACCAGGCGGCGTTCGATACCGGCCCTCTTGCCAGTGCCGATGCGCGCGCCAGCCAGGATATGCCGGCCGAGACGCTGCTTGGCGCGGTGCTCGGCGCGGCACGCGCCCAGGTGCACGAGAACTACATCGTTGCCCAGACCAGGGATTCGCTGGTCATCGTCGACCAGCATGCGGCGCATGAGCGGCTGGTTTACGAAGCGCTGAAGAACGCGCTGCACTCGCGGCCCGTCCCCTCGCAGATGCTGCTCCTGCCTGAAATCATCGACCTGCCGGAAGAGGACGCCGAGCGGCTCGCCATGCATTCCGAAACGCTCGCCCGCTTCGGCCTCGGCATCGAGCGGTTCGGCCCGGGCGCCGTCGCCGTGCGCGAGACGCCGTCGGTGCTGGGCGAAACCAATGTCCAGCAATTGGTGCGCGACCTCGCCGACGAGATCGCCGACAATGATACGGTCGAGACACTGAAGGAGCGGCTGGACAAGATCGCCGCCACCATGGCCTGCCACGGCTCGGTGCGCTCCGGCCGCCTGCTCAAGGCCGAGGAGATGAACGCGCTGCTGCGCCAGATGGAGGCGACGCCGGGTTCCGGCACCTGCAACCATGGCCGCCCGACCTATATCGAGCTCAAGCTGGCGGATATCGAAAGGCTGTTCGGGCGGCGGTGAAGGTTTCGGTTCCGTCGGCGCGCCAAGCACCCCCACCCGGACCTTCGGTCCGACCTCCTCACAAGGGGGAGGTAGAGCGCCGAGCTTTTCCGCATGAGCGCTGTTCTGTAGGCGGGTAGATCGCTTCCTCACCCTCCCCCTTGTGGGGAGGGTCGCTGCGAAGCAGCGGGGTGGGGGTCGAAAAGGGCCGCTCTCAGCGGCCCTTTTCGATTCAGGAAGGCCTTCCAACACTCTGATCTACCGCTTCAAATTCACCACGATGACACCGCCGAGCGCCAGCGCTCCGCCGAGGATGCCGAGCAGCGTCGGCACTTCGCCCAGCCAGAAGAAGCCGATCAGGGCGGACATCGGTGAGACCAGATAGAGGAAATTTGAAGCACGCGCCGCCGGCAGGCGCGACAGCGCCGTCGCCCAGGCGGCGTAGGCGATCAGGCTCGGCACGATGCCGAGAAAGATCACGGCGCCGAGGCCGGCTGCGTTGGCGACCGCAGCCTGTGCAACGCCGCTTGGCAGAAACGGTAACAGGCAAAGTGCGCCAAGGATCATGTTCGAGGCCGAGATGGTCAGCGGATGGTGGCGGGCAAAGAGCGGCTTCTGCACGATGGTGTTGACGGCCGAGCACAGCGCGGAGCCAAGAACCAGCAGCGCGCCGGCATTGAAGTGCAGGCCTTTCCCGTCGGCCACGGCGATGATGCCGATGCCGGCGAAAGAAATGGCCGTGCCCAACCAGGCCCAGCTTGAGAAACGCTCGCCGAGCAGAGCCATCGCCATAATGGCGGTGAAGATCGGACTGACATTGATGATGAAGCCGGCGGCACCGGCCGAGACAGTCAGTTCGCCGAAATTGAGCATGACGGTGTAAAGCGCGACGAAAATTGCGCCGCCGAAGGCGAGGCGCCACAATTCGTCGAGCCTCGGCAACGCCGGACGCTTGACAACAAGGAAGATCGCCGCCGGCACGGCGGCGATGCCAAAGCGCAGGGCGCCCAGTTCCAGCGGACCGAAGGCGGCAAGGCCGGCGCGGATGGCCGGAAAGGCAGAGGCCCAGCCAACCACCGTCAGCGCAACCGCGACGGCTGCCGTGGTGCCCATGCGCTGTGTCTGATTCAACGTGCCCGTCATCGCGCTCATCTCACTGCCCTCGTGTTCTTGTGTCCTGAAGGCCACAAAACGCCTTTTCCCGCTTGTTGACAAACGACCAAATCGAGGATCACCTGTGACTATGGATCACAGCTCGGACACAATGGTGCCACTCGAAACCCTGCGCGCCTTCGATGCGGCGGCGCGGACCGGCAGTTTTTCGGCGGCGGCCGAAAAACTCAACATCACCCATGGCGCCGTCAGCCGGCAGATCGCCAAGCTCGAGGACTGGCTCGGGCTGAAAGTGTTCGATCGCGGCGCGCGCGGCGTCTCGCTGACTATCGAAGGCAACCGGCTGCATTTGCGCACGGCGGAAGCCTTCGCACTGATATCAAGCCATTCCGACCGCTGGGTCGAGCCGCGCGGCACGGCGGTGGTGCGGCTGACCTCGATCCCCTCGGTCAGCGGGCTGTGGCTGATGCCGCGCATGGCGGCACTGGAGAACAATCCGACCAAGCTGCGCATCGTGCTCGATGTCGACATCCGCCAGGCCGACCTTGCCGATGAAGGCATCGATCTGTCGATCCGCTGCGGCCGTGGCGGCATTCCGGGCCGCATTTCGGTAAAGCTCTTCGAGGAGCATGTCTTTCCCGTCGCCTCGCCGGAACTGGCACGCGAGATCGGCCGCGGCGACCCGGCCCGGCTGCTCAAATTTCCGCTGATCAACGATTCCGACGCCTCCGGCTGGCGTGCCTGGTTCGCCGCGCAAGGCATGGACTATCGTCCGCGCCCGCAGGATCGCCGCTTCGAGGATTATAATCTGGTGCTGGATGCTGCCGCCTATGGGCTCGGTATTGCCTTGGCGCGTCCGCCGCTGACCGGGCATCAGCTGCAGTCGGGCCGCATCGCCGCTGTCGACGAGCGCACCGCGCTCAATCCCGTGTCCTATTGGCTCGACCGGCCGCTGGGACGGCCACGCACCGCCGCCGCCGACCTCGCCCGCCGCATTGCGCAGCAGGCCGGATTGGCGCCGGACAAGATCGAGGCGTTCATCGAAGCCGAGCGATAGGTCTGCTGGCCTATCCCCGATTCGACGTTCAGCGAAGCAACAGCAGAACGAAGCCGAAGATCATGGTTGCCAACAAACCGGCCATGATCGAAACAAAGCCGATCTTCACCAGCAGGCGTTCGGGGTTCGGCGCCACACCGTGTGATTGATTGGCCGGCTTATGCCGTCCTGCCAGCGTGCCCAGGAGGGCGGCGTTTTGCGGGACCGGAGCCTGCGGCGGGATAAAAGACAGCAAGGACACGCCCGCCGCCCTGGCGGGAGCGTTGTCATTGGCCGTTGCCGCAGGCGGCACGAAGCCTCGCTGCGTTTCGGCTTCTGGTGCTGCTTTCCTCGCCACGACCTCAGCCAGCACCGCCTCATCCCTCGCGTCGAACTGGGCCTGATAGGCCTCGACGATGCCAGAGGAAGCAATCTGCTGCGATTTGACGGCCATTGGCGCTGCGGGCATCGCCAACAAAGCGGGCGCCGTGCGTTGTGCCAACAGAGAGGGCGCGGCGGGCTGGACCAGTTCCCTGACCAGCGCCGTCCTGACCGGATCGGCTTTCGCCAACGGCACGGGTTGCGGCGTCATCGCCTCCTTGAGCATGGAAGCCAGGCGGGCGGAAGAAATATCCATCATGCCCCCGATAAAAGCGCTTTTCAGCATCTCGTAGCCTCTCAGCATTGTCCGAAGCTTGTCACATGCTTGACCCGGCCGCAGATTTGTGGCGATGAAATCTGTATGACACTTGGCACCACCGCATGATGAACCGTTTCGAAGGCCCGGGCGGCAAGGAAGCCCGCATCCGCTATCTCGATGGCGATTTCCAGGTCACCAGCCCCGGCTCGTTCGTGCGCTGCGCCGTGACCGGTGAAAGCATTCCGCTCGATGAGCTGAAATACTGGAGCGTCGCCAGGCAGGAGCCTTACGTGAACGCCACCGCCTCGCTGCGCCGTGAAATCGAGGTGCATCCGGAGTTGCGTAAGCGGAGCTAGCTTTTTTGTTTGACGCAATCCCCAAAAGAAAGCGCTGCGCTTTCCCGGGGAAAACCGCGTCACACTTTTCCTGGAATTGCTAACCTTTGAGCTTGCGCTGGCGCCACGCATCCAACGTCTCGTGGATGATGCGTTCTGGCACATTGTCGAGCTCGAAAACCGTATCGATTTCCAGCACGTCGAGCTTGTCGAGAAAATTCTGTGAGGCGCCGTGGCGTAACCGGGCAGCGTCCTTGGCCGTGGTGATGAGCCCGAGACCTTCGGTGCGCGCCGTCGTCGCCAGTTCGGCGAGCTCGTCCTCGGCATAGAAGTGATGGTCCGGAAAGGGTTTTGAGAGAACCACCTCCCCGCCGGCCTCTCGCACCGTATCAAAGAATTTGTCGGGATGACCGATGCCGGCGAAGGCGAGGAACCGCTTGCCGGTAAGCTTCGTCTTGCTGCTTGGCTCGGTATGAGCCTCGAAGATCGGCCGGCCGGCGCGCGCCGCCTGGCGCACCACGGCGTCGGCGGCTGTGCCCTCGCCCATCTTCAACAGCCCGCTGGTGAAGACCAGTTGGTCGACGATCTTGGCCCGAAGCGGGCCACCCGGAATGACGCGGCCATTGCCGATGCCGTAGCGGGCATCGACCACGACCAGCGCGTAATCGATATGGATGCGCGCGCTCTGAAAGCCATCATCCATGATCAGGAAATCGCAGCCGTGCTTTTCCAGCAGCAGTCGGGCGCCGGCGGCGCGGTTTGGTGTCACCGCGACGGGGGCGTGTTCGGCCAAAAGCAGCGGCTCGTCGCCGACATGCTTGGCGGCATCGTGATGGGCATCGACGACATGCGGCTCGGCGAACGAGCCGCCATGGCCGCGCGACAGGAAACCGGGCTTCAGCTGCATGCGCTTGGCCTGCTGCGCGAGCGCGATGGCCACCGGCGTCTTGCCGGTGCCGCCAACGGTGAAATTGCCGATGCACAGGACCGGCGCATCGATCTTCTCGCGCCGCGCCCGCCGCATGCCGCGGCCGGCAACGAGTGCATAGACGGCCGACAGCGGTGACAGTGCCAGGACCTTCCAGTCCGGCTCTTCCCACCAGAATGGTGGTGCTTCGGAGGCCACCTTAGCGCCCGTTGGCGCCCTTCAGGCGCGACTTGACGACCAGCGGCTGGATGTAGGGTTCAAGCGACTTCAGCGTGCGCGCCAGCGCGCCGCGCATCTCATCGACGGTCGCGATCCCCGCCGCCATCATCTCGTGGCGCGCCACTTCGTTGGTCAAAAGGAAGTTGACGGCGCCGGCCAGCATGTCGCGATCGCGCACCAGCTTGGCGCCGCCGCTGTCGATCAGGCGCTGATAGGCTTCACGGAAATTCTGCACGTTGCGCCCGGCGAGAACCGCGGTGTCGAGCATGGCCGGCTCGAGCGGATTCTGGCCGCCCTCCGAGGTCAGCGAGCGGCCGACGAAGGCGATTTCGGTCAACCGGAGATAGAGCCCCATCTCGCCGATCGTATCGCCGAGCAAGATATCGGTGTCAGGCCCGATGCGGTCGCCCTTGCTGCGCCGCGCGACCTTCAGGCCCATACCGGAAATCTGCGCGGCGAGAGCCTCGGCACGATCGGGATGGCGTGGAACGACGATCGTCAGCAAGCCGTGGTGACGCTTGTGCAGCGTCGCGTGGACTTCCGCCGCGACCACTTCCTCGCCGTCATGCGTCGAGATCGCCGCCCAGGTCGGGCGGCCGCCGATCTGCCGCTGCAAAGTGGCCAGCGCCCGTTGGTCGACCGGCGGCGGGTTGGTGTCGACCTTGAGGTTGCCCGACACCGTGACCGGCCGGGCGCCGAGCGCGCGAAAACGCTCGCCGTCGACATCGGACTGGGCAACGACATGGGCGAGGTTCTCGAACAGCGCCTCGGCGATGTTGGCGCGCTTCTTCCACGAGGTGAACGAGCGGTCGGACAGCCTGCCATTGACCAGCACCTGCGGCACGTGGCGCGCGCCAAGCTCAAGGATGGTCATCGGCCAAATCTCGGATTCGGCGATGATCGCCAGGTCCGGCCGCCAGTGATCGAGGAACCGGCTGACCGCCGGCTTCAAATCGAGCGGCACATATTGGTGGATGATGCGGTCGCCGAGCCGCTCGTCGGCAACCTGGGCCGATGTCACGGTGCCGGTCGTCAAAACGATGTTGACGCCATAGTCGAGAATGCTTTCGACCAGCGGCACGACGGCTATGGTCTCGCCGACGCTTGCGGCATGGATCCAGATCACCGGTCCTTCGGGGCGCGGGCGGCCGGCAACGCCATAGCGCTCACGTCGGCGGTTGCGGTCTTCCTTGCCGCGCGAGGTGCGCCAGGCAACGTACGGTCCGACCAGCGGATAGGCCGCGGCGCCGGCAAAACGGTAGGCCGACAGCATGGCGCGCGCCCAGCGACCGCTCATTGCCGTCCGTCCACGAGGCGGTCGGCCTCGGCCGTCGCGGCATTGAGTGCAGCCGTGATTTCCTGGCGCTTGCGCTCCATTTCGGCTTCGTCGGCGTCCGCCGCCACGAAAATCGGTGGGCCTATAACGACAGCGGATCGGCCGAATGGCAGGTTGATGGTCGTCTTGTCCCAGCTCTTCTCCAGCACCTTGCGGCGGCTGGTGGTAATGGCGACCGGCAGCAGCGGCCGGCCCGAGAGACGCGCCAACAGAACGATACCAAGCCCTGCGTCGCGCGGCGTGCCGTGCGGAATGTCTGCGATCATGGCGACGTTCTTGCCAGCGGTGAGCGACTTTTTGAGGGCGATGAGGGCCTTGGCCCCGCCCTTGTCGAGATGCCTGGCATTGTCGCGTCCGCCGGAACCCCGCACCGCCTCGATACCGAATTTCTCCAACATCAATGCGTTCAGCTCGGCATCGGCGCTGCGCGACACCATGGCGACCAGCGGCTTGCGCTTGGGATAAAAGGCCGGCGTCAAAAGATGCTGGCCGTGCCACAAAGCGATGATACCGGGCTCGAATTCGGCATAGGCGCCGCCCGAAAAGCGCGCCGATCCGGCGACCAGGGGGCTGGTCAGGCGCACCAGGCGCACGAATTGCGCGAGCAGGCTGGCAATGGCGTTCTTGACGAATCGCGACTGCGCCAGCGGTTCGCGTATCTTGCGCCAAAAGGCCTTGGTCGCGCGGCTGCCGCCCCTGCCCGTAGGCGTGGCGTCGCTGGCTGGCCCTTTCGCCAGATCATGCTCCATCGAATTCAACCGACGACCTTGCTGTCGGGATCCAGCAGACGGTGCAGATGAACGACGAAATAACGCATATGGGCATTGTCCACGCTGGCTTGCGCCTTGGCTTTCCACGCCGTGTGCGCAGATTGATAGTCCGGATAGACGCCGACAATGTCGAGCGCATCGAGATCGCGGAACTCGGTGCCGCCAAGCTTGTTCAGTTCGCCGCCGAACACCAGATGCAAAAGCTGTTTCTTTCCGTCTTCCGCGGCCATGTCGGTCCTTCACATATTGTGAGTTTGTGACAGGTCTAGACCAAAGCCGCCGACTTTGGAACCTGCGAATATGGTTTCACAGCCCGGCGATGACATCGACGAGCACCGCCAACAGCTCACCACTGCCGGCGGCGAGCGCGCCGTGGCGGGTCACTTCGCCGGCATAGAGCGGCGCGCGGCCATGCGGGTCGAGCAACTGGCCGCCGGCCTCGCACAGGATGAGATCGGCGGCGGCGATGTCCCAGTCATGCGCGTTCGGCTTGACGAAGGTGGCGTCGAGCGTGCCATTGGCGATCATCGCCAGGCGGTAGGCAAGCGAGGGGCTGTAAGGGGCTCGTGTCAGCCGTTTCTGCCAGCCGGCCGGCACCAGGTCGATCAGTTGCTTCAGCCCGGAAATCTCCGCCTTGTCCTCAAGCGTGCGCACCGCGATGCGCTTGCCGTTGCGGAATGCGCCCTGGCCGGGCAGCGCCCAAAAGGTCTCGTCCATCGCCGGGCATTCGAGCACGCCGGCGAGCGTGCGGCCTTGTTCGACGACGGCAACGCTGACGCACCAGGTGCGCTGTCCCTCGAGGAAGCCGCGTGTGCCGTCTATCGGATCGACGACAAAGGTGCGGCGCGCCGAAAGCCGCGCCGGATCGTCAACCGTCTCTTCCGACAGCCAGCCATAGTCCGGCCGCGCCGCCAGCAGGGTCTGGCGCAGATAGGCGTCGGCCGCATGGTCGGCTTCGCTGACCGGCGAGGTGCCGCCCTTCATCCAGACCTGCGGGCTGTTGCCGAAGTAACGCATGGCGATGAGACCCGCCTCGCGGGCGGCGTCGCGCAGCAGCGGCAGATCCCCAAGGGCGCCAGAAGGGGCACCGGCAGTGGTCAGTTCATGCTCCGGCAAGGGTCATGCCTTCGATCAGGAGCGTCGGCGCGGCGGTGCCGAAATTGCGGTCGAGGTCGTTGGCCGGCACCATGTTGAGGAACATCGTCTTCAGGTTCGAGGCGATCGTGACTTCGGCGACCGGATAGGCAAGCTCGCCATTCTCGATCCAGAAGCCGGAGGCACCGCGGCTGTATTCGCCGGTCAGCATATCGACGCCCTGACCGAACACTTCGGTGACGTAGAAGCCGGTCTTGAGCGACTTGATCAGGTCCTCCGGCGAGCGGTCGCCCGGCTCGATGGCGAGATTGGTGGAGGACGGCGAGACGGAGGAGCCGCTGCGCGATCCGCGCCCATTGGTAATCAATCCCAGTTCCCTCGCGGCCGAGGTCGACAGGAACCAATGGTTGAGCACACCCTTTTCGACCATCAGAAGTTTCTCGCCCTCGATGCCCTCGCCGTCGAACGGGCGCGTGGCCCGGCCACGCGGCCTGAGCGGTTCGTCGGTGACGGTGATTGCGGATGCGGCCACCTGCTTGCCCATCATGTCGCGCAGGAACGAGGTCTTGCGCGCAACGGATGCGCCATTGATGGCGCCGGCAATATGGCCGGCGATGCCGCGCGCCACGCGCGGATCGAAGACCACGTCGATCGGCCCGGTCGCCGCCTTGCGCGCGCCGATGCGGCGCACGGCGCGTTCGCCGGCCTTGCGGCCGATATCCTCGGGCCCATCGAGATCGGCAAAGTACCGGCGAGAGGAGAATTCATAGTCGCGCTCCATGCCGGTGCCCTCGCCGGCGATGACGCTGGCGGAACGCGAAAAACCCGAACCCACATAGTGGCCGAGGAATCCGTGCGAAGTAGCCAACACCATCCCACCCAGCCCGGCACTGGCGCCGCTACCGGCCGAATTGGTTACGCCCTTGACGGCAAGTGCCGCCGCTTCCGCCGCAAGGGCTGCCTCCTTCAACTGGTCGGCCGACACTTCGGTGCCATCGAACAGGTCGAGATCGCGCGTTTGCCTTGCCAGCAGCGCCGGGTCGGCCAGACCCTGATAGGGGTCCTCAGGCGAGACTTTCGCCATTGCAACTGCGCGCTCGGCGAGCATCGCCGGGTCGGACGCGGCGGTGGCCGAGACGCTCGCCACTTTCTGGCCGACGAAGACGCGCAACGAAACGTCCTCGGCTTCCGACGATTCGGTGGCCTCGACCTTGCCGAGCCGTACCGAGACGCTGGTGGAGCGGCCGCGCACGGCGACCGCGTCTGCGGCATCGGCGCCGGCCTTCTTGGCGGCCTCGACCAGCGCCGCGACGCGGTCGGTCAGTTTTGCAGCGTCTGATATGTCGGCCATGCCTGTAATCCTGCTTGTCGCGGCCAGCTTACGGCCGCGCCCACCCATCTATTGTTCCGGTCCGGCTTGTGCAATGGCACAGGCTTCAATCAAAATGCATCGCTACATGGTTCCTACCCAGAACCCTGTGACGCAAAATCAGTCCGCAGCCTGCATGGGGCATCCTCGATGACGCCCTTCCATCTCGCCTTCCCGGTCCGTGATCTCGATGAAACCCGAACTTTCTATGGCGAGGTGCTGGGCTGCGCGATTGGCCGCTCGTCGGCGACCTGGGTCGATTTCGATCTTTACGGCCACCAGATGTCGGCACATTTGCGGCCGCAGGCCGCGCAAGCCGCCAGCGACGGCAAGGTCGACGGCATTCTGGTGCCGATCCCGCATTTCGGCGCCGTGCTGTTGATGGACGACTGGCAGCGCCTGGCGACGCGGCTGGAAGCGCGCGACGATATCGACTGGCTGGAACGGCCAATGGTGCGCTTCAGGGCGAGCCCGGCGAACAGGCAACGCTGTTCATCCGTGACCCCTCCGGCAACGCTTTGGAATTCAAAGGCTTTCGCTCGCTCGAGCAGGTTTTCGCGCATTGAGGTGAGAAGGCCGGCCGGGGGCGTGCCGTTCAGGTTGCCGCGACCGGTGTCCAGATCACATCTTCGATCTTCTGCGCGCCGGTCGCCAGCATCACCAGCCGGTCGAAGCCGAGCGCAATGCCGCTGGCCTGCGGCATGATGGCCAGCGCAGCGAGAAAATCCTCGTCCAGCGGATAGCGCTCGCCATAGATGCGCTCTTTCTCGTCCATCTCGAGGATGAAGCGCCGGCGCTGCTCGGCGGCGTCGGTCAGTTCGCCAAAGCCGTTGGCGAGTTCGACGCCGCAGCAATAGAGCTCGAAGCGTTCGGCGACGCGGGGGTCACGCGGGCTCGGCCGGGCAAGTGCGGCCTCGGCGACCGGATATTCACAAAGGATGGTGGCGCGGCCGAAGCCCAGATTGGGTTCGATCTTTTCCACCATCACCCGGCTGAACAGGTCGGCCCAGCCGTCGTCCGGCGCCGTGCGCAGGCCGGTCCGAACCAATGCCGCGTAGAGCGCGTCCCGATCGGTGCCGCCATCGGCGGCGACCGTGGCCAGGAGATCGATGCCGGCATGGCGGGTGAAGGCGTCCGCCACCGTCAGCCGTTCCGCCGCGGCAAATGGATCGCAGTCGCGGCCACGGAAGGAAAACCGCTTGGCCGCTGCCCTCGTCGCGGCCAGCGCCAGCAGATCAGCGCAGTCACGCATCAGGCTCTCATAGGTCTCCCCCACCCGGTACCATTCGAGCATGGTGAATTCGGGATGGTGCAAGGGGCCGCGCTCGCGGTTGCGGTAGACCGGCCCGAGGCTGAAAATCCTTACTTCACCGGCGGCGAGCAGCTTCTTGCAGGCGAATTCCGGCGAGGTGTGGAGATAAAGCGGCGAATGCGCGCCATCCGGCCCGACCGCCTCGGTGGCGAAAGCCGCCAGATGCGCCTCATTGCCGGGCGAGACCTGCAGGGCCACCGTTTCCACCTCGATGAAATCGTTGCGGGCGAACCAGTCGCGCAGGGCGGCCGTCAGGCCATTGCGCAACAGCAGGCGCGGGCGGCGGTCGGCGTGAACGTGCGGCGTCCACCAGGGCGAAGCGGCGGTCATGAGCGGATTGACGGCGTGCTGGCGCGCCCCATGTCCGTTTGCAGTGGGGGCTGGCGGTTCGCGCCAAGATGCGCTACCAGCGCCGCACAAGCCGGCAAACGCCCGTCAACTCTCGCAGGATTTAAAACCGTGGTGAAAGTCATCGCCAGTTCGCTCCGCAAAGGCAATGTCGTCGACAAGGACGGCAAGCTTTATGTGATCCTCTTTGCCGAAAACATCCACCCAGGCAAGGGCACGCCGGTGACGCAGCTCGACATGCGCCGCATCGGCGACGGGGTGAAGGTTTCGGAGCGCTACCGCACCACCGAACAGGTCGAGCGCGCCTATGTCGAGGAGCGCGAGCACACCTTCCTTTACGCAGACGGCGAAGGCTATCACTTCATGAACCCGGAAACCTATGACCAGGTGGCGGTGTCGGAAGCCGTGGTCGGCGACGCAGCCCCCTATCTGAAGGAAGGCATGCCGGTACAGGTCTCGCAGTTCAACGGCATCGCGATCGCCCTGGTGCTGCCGCAGCGCGCCACCTTCGAAGTGGTCGAGACCGAGCCGACGACCAAGGGCCAGACGGCATCGTCCTCCTACAAGCCGGCCGTGCTCTCCAATGGCGTGCGCACCACAGTGCCGCCGCACATCGCGCCCGGCACCCGCGTGGTGGTGATGACGGCCGACGGAGCTTATGTGGAGCGGGCGAAGGACTGAGGGCGACCCTGTCCATCAGCTATTTGGCCTGGCAGCTCGCTGCCAGGAAACCGCACAGCCCTGTCTAACACTCCGCCTCACTGTTACCATCGATCCGCATTATGAGTTGGGAATCGCAACTCACTGGGCGGCTGAGCATGCGGATCAAGATCGTTGGAACCGGGCGCGCAGTGCCTGCGCTATGCTTGACATCGCGCGGCCTCGACGAGCGGCTGGGATTTGGCCAAGGCCAGATCGAAGCCGCCACCGGTGTCATCGAGCGCTATGTCTGCGAGACCGAATCGCAAGTCGACCTGGCCTGCACGGCGGCGCGGCAGGCACTGGCCGATGCCGGGATAGAGCCTGATGCGGTCGACCTCATCATCGGCGGATGTGGCGTGCCATACCAGCCACTGCCTTCGACGGCACCGCTGGTGATGCAGCGCCTGGGGCTGGCCGATGGCTCGGCCGCGGCCTTCGACGTCAACAGCACCTGCCTAGGCTTCCTCACCGCTTTCGAAACCGCCGCCCGGATGATTGAGGCCGGGCAAAGCGAAACCGCGCTGGTGTTCTCGGCGGAGATTGCCTCGCGCGCCCTGCCCTGGAAAGACCAGCCTGAAATCGCCGCCCTGTTTGGCGACGGCGCGGCCGCCGCCGTGCTGCGCAAGGCGGCGCCCGGTGAGGGTAAGGTGCTGGCCAACCTCATGCGCACCTATCCATCGGCTTACGAGGCTTGTAGCATCGGGGCCGGCGGCACTCGCTTCGACTTCCACCACCAGCCGGAGGAGTTTTCCCGCCATGCGCTCTTTCACATGGACGGCAAGGAGCTGTTTCGGGTGACCGCGCGCCATTTCAATGGCTTCGTCGGCGAACTGCTGCAACGTGCCGGCTGGCGGCATGAGGACGTCGACCTCGTCGTCCCGCATCAGGCGAGCCCGTTCGCGCTGGCGCATATGGCACGACAGACCGGGTTTGCGGCACAGAATCTGGTCGACATTTCAGCGCGTTACGGCAACCAGATCGCGGCGTCCATTCCCTTCGCGCTCGATATTGCGCGCCGGCAAGGCCGCGTCATGCAGGGTACCAAGGTGCTCTTCCTCGGCACCTCGGCCGGCGTCTCCTTCGGCGGCATGGCGCTGGAGGCGTGATGGGACGCGTCCTCGTCACCGGTGCAAGCGGCTTTCTTGGCGGCCATGTCGTGGCGCGGCTGGCCGCCGCGGGTACGCCGGTGTTGGCGCAAGGCCGCGATATCAGGCGAAGCGCCGCACTCGAAACCGCCGGCCATACAGTGATACGTCGCGACCTGTCGCAGCCGTTTGATGCGAAGTCCGACGCCGGATTTGGCGAGATCGATGCCATCGTCCACTGTGCGGCTCTGTCTTCGCCTTTCGGCCGGCTTGCTGATTTCGAGACCGCCAACGTCACGGCGACGCGCAATCTCGTCGATTTCGCGCGGCAGTTGGGTGTGCAGCGTTTTGTCCAGATCTCCACCCCTTCGGTGTGTTTCGCTTTTCGCGACCAACTCTGCGTCACCGAGAACAGCCCCTTGCCCGATCCGGTCAACCACTACGCCCGCACCAAGCGGCAAGGTGAAGACATTGTCCTGGCGGCGGCGGACATAGGGCCTGTCGTGCTCAGGCCACGCGGTATCTACGGCGCAGGCGACCGAGCGCTGCTGCCACGCCTGCTGCAGGCGGCGCGGCGGCCGCTGCCGCTGTTTCGCGATGGCCAGGCACGCATCGATCTCACCCATGTCGACGATGTCGTCGATGCGGTGTTCGCGGCGCTGGCGGCCGGTAGCGCCGCCGAAGGCCAGATATTCAACATCTCGGGCGGCGAAGTGCTGGCCGTGCGCCACATTGCCGACAGTGCCTGCGCCCGCGCCGGGCTGCGAACGCGATGGCGAAAAACGCCACTGGCGCCAGCGATGCTGGCAGCGGGCGTGATGGAGGCTGTGGCGCTGCTTCTGCCGCGCCGGCCCGAACCACCCGTCACCCGTTACGGCCTCGGCTTGTTCGCCTATGCCCAGAGTCTTGATATTTCCAAGGCCAGGCGGATCCTTGGCTGGACGCCGAAAGTGCCGTTCGAGGATGGGCTCGACCGCACGTTTGCCAGGGGGCGTGAAGCCTGGGGGACAGCTTGAAGATCGTCTTCGCCAACAGCGCCTGGGTCAGCGCCTTCGAAAGACTGATCTTGCGCGGCGGCGGCTGGCAGAAAATCCGGCTGCGCGTGCGTTACGGGCTGATCCTCCATCCGCGGGCCGGCCCGGTGCTGATCGACACCGGCTATACGCCGCATGTGACCACCGGAGCCCGGCGCAGCGCCATGCTGCGCTTCTATGGCGCGGTGCTCGGGCCTGAACTCGTCGAGGCCGGGCAACCCATGTCTGTCCTGGCCCGCTTTGGCCTGACGCCGCGCGATATCAGAACCGTCATCGTCACGCATTTTCACGCCGATCACATCTCGGGCCTGCCCCTGTTTCCCAATGCGCGTTTCATCGCCAGCGATGCCGCCTGGTCGCGGCTGAAGGCGCGGACGGCCCGGCAAAACCTGCGTCATGGCGTCTTCACCGAGCTTTTTCCGGCGGATTTCGAGACAAGGCTCGACGGGCTGTCAGCGATGAGACAGATCCCATCGCGCAGCGATATTCCCGGCGGAGCCGATCTGTTCGGCGATGGCAGCGTTGTCGCGGTCGACCTGCCCGGCCATGCCGATGGCCAGTTCGGGCTGCTGTTTCCTGAAATGGATCGGCCGCTGCTTTATGCGGTCGACGTGCAGTGGCTGTTCAAGGCACTGGTCGAGAACCGGACGCCGGGCTTTCCTGCACGCCTGCTGGCGGAGGATTTCACCGCCATCGATCGGACCAGCGCGGCGTTGCGCCGCTTTCTGGCAGCCGGCGGCGAGGTGATCTTCTGCCACGACCCAGGGCTGACGCCATACGACATGACACCGGAGGGCAGATGACCGGGTTCGGCGAAGCGATCCGCTCGTTTGCCCTCACCTTGTGGGTGTCACGCAAGGGCCGCGAAAACTTCGAACGCTGGCAGGCGCGCGCCTTGCGGCGCTGGCTCGATCGCGACCTGCCGCTGGCGCCGTTCTATGGCATGGCGCCACACCACCTGAGTGACCTTCCGGTGACCGACAAGGCACTGCTGATGGCCGATTTCGATCGCTTCAACATTGCCGGTGTATCGGCTGTCGACGCCTGGACGGCGGCGGTTGGTGACGGCCGGTTCGGCGTGCTGACGGTCGGCGCCAGCACAGGCACCTCGGGCAATCGTGGCCTTTTCGTCATCTGCGAAGCCGAGAAATACCGCTGGCTGGGGACAATCCTGGCGAAAGCCATTCCTGATCTGTTCTGGCGCCGGCAGCGCGTGGCGGTGATCCTGCCGCAAAACACCGGCCTTTACGACACCGCTCGCCAGTCGAGGCGCATCGACCTGCGCTTCTTCGACCTGACGCTCGGGCCGGAGCATTGGCGGTCGGCCCTCGAGGCGTTCGCGCCCACGGTGATCATCGGCCCACCCAAGATTCTGCGGCACTTTGCGATCGAACGCTTCCGGCTTTCGCCGCTGCGCGTGTTCAGCGCCGCCGAGACGCTCGATCCGGTCGACCGGCCCGTTATCGAAGCGTTCTTCGGGCGCCGGCTCGACCAGATCTACATGGCGACCGAGGGGTTGTTCGCGGTCACCTGCCGGCAAGGCAACCTGCATCTGGCCGAGGATTCCATCTTCTTCGAGTTCGAAACGGCTGGCAACGGCCCGGTGACGCCGCTGGTCACCGCCTTCCGCCGACAGACCCAGATCATGGCGCGCTACCGGATGAACGATCTGCTGCGCCTGTCGCCCACACCATGCCGATGCGGCTCGCCGTTGCGCGTGGTGGATGAAATCGTTGGCCGCATGGACGACGCCTTCCGACTTACTTCCGCGCAAGAGCCACTCCTGATCACGCCTGACATCCTGCGCAATGCCGTGCTGAAGGCGGATCGGCGCATCGACGACTTCCGGCTGATCCAGACGGCGCCCGAGACGGTCGAGTTGCACCTCCAGCCCGGCCTGGCCGAGGATGCCGCACAGGCCGCACTGGAGGCGGTGCGAGGGCTGTTTGCCTCGCGCCAGGCAAGGGTCGCGGTCGAACCCGTGCGCTCGGCCTTGCCGCTGGAAACCGGCCGCAAGCTGCGCCGTGTCGAGTGCCGGCTTCCCACCGGGGCCGCCAGGTGATCCGGGTCGCGGCAGCAGCCGACAAGCGGGGGTCGGGGCAAGCGGACCGGGTCGAGAACAACCTGCATAAGGTCGACGCTTTCGCACAATTGTTCAACGGCATGCCGGTGCGCGATCTCATCGCCAACCTGACCGTTCGCGTCGAGACTTGCGACATAGCAGGCCGAGCCTTTCCGCTGACGTTGAACGATGCTAGCGAAGCGCCGAACTGCTACATCTGCTGCCCGTCCAGCGCCTATATCGACTATGCGATCGACGAGACCCGCAATTTCGCTTCAAGCCCTTGGCTGCAAAAAACAATCCGGATGCTCATCGGCCTGTGTGGTCCGCTGGTGAAGGCAAGCGGCCTCGATCATCAGGTTCAGGTCAACAACTGGCTCTATTCGACCAGCCCAGTGCCGCTGCTCGACCGCAGCTCCATCGCGGCGATGCGTACGGATCTGACGAGCCGGTTTCCGGACCGCGCCATCGTCATCCGCTCGCTGAACGACATTGCCGATCCCTCGACCATTGCGTCCCTCAAAGCGGAGGGATTTCACATGCTCGCGGCACGTCAGGTCTACATCTTCGCCGACCGCAGTTCAGCACCGCCGATGACACGCGACATGAAGCGCGACCGTGCCCGGCTGCGCGCGACATCGTTGCGTATCGCCGGCAATGACGATTTCACGCCGGCCGATTATGTCAGGAGCGAAGAGCTCTACGCTATGCTCTACATCCGAAAATACACGCCACTCAATCCGCACTATACGGCCCGCTATATCAGTGAAATGCACCGGCGCGGCATCTTGCGGCTTGCCGGCTTGCGAGACCAAGCGGGACAACTCGTTGCCGTCACCGGCCTGTTCGAAAACGGCGGAACGCTGACGCAGCCGATCGTCGGCTACGACACCAGACTGCCGATTAGCGACGGCCTCTACCGGATGGCGATGGCAATCGCGCAGGACCACGCCACCGCACGCGGCCTGTTCTTCAACATGAGCGCTGGTGCGGCCGATTTCAAACGCCGTCGCGGTGCCGTGCCGGCGATCGAGTACAACGCCTGCTATGTCGGGCATCTGCCACGCAGCCAACGCCTCGCGGTGTGGGCAATGGCGCGGGTTCTGGCACTGGTCGGGATACCGCTGCTTCGGAGATTCGAACTTTGAGCAAGGCCGCGCGAAAGGAATTCTGGCAGGCTGTGGCGCTTTCAGCCGATATCGGCGCCAGACCGAGACGCATCCTGTTCGAAGGCTCGCCGGTGGTGCTGTTCCGCTCCGACAAGGGCATCGCGGCACTGTTTGACCGCTGCGTTCACCGGCTGGTCGAACTGTCGACCGGCAAGGTCGTCAATGGCGAGATCGAGTGCCCCTACCATGGTTGGCGCTATGATGGCGAAGGCCTCTGCACCGCCATTCCTGGCCATGTCGGCGAGATGCCGCGTTACCGGGTGCGACGCTACGGCGCAATCGAGCGTGATGGCGTCGTCTTCGTCTCGGCGGGCACGCCAGAGGCGGAGCCATACCTTCACTGCATGCAGGGCCAGGACGTGCTTGTGCGGCGTGTACACTCCTCGACGCAGTCGACAGTGCTCGACGCGGCCGAGAACATCCTCGACGCAACCCACACGCATTTCACCCATAAAGGCCTGCTGCGGGGCTTGAGCGCCAGGCGCCATCTTGTGCGTGTCGACGTCACCGGCGGCGAAGGTTGGGTCGAGGCTTGCTATACCGGCGAGGAGCGGCAGCAAGGCCTGATCAGCCGGCTGCTGGAGGGTGAACGTACGAAAACCATCGGCCGTTTCCGACATCCAGGCATTGCCGAACTGGAATATTGGGGCAAGGACGGACTGGCGCTGGCCACGACGTTTCATCTGCGCCAGGCGGATGAAAACATCGTCGAGGGTGTCGGCTGGTTGATCGGCCCACGTCAGGGCCTGCTCGGCCACATCAAGGCGCTCGCCTTCAAACCGCTGTTCAACATCGCCTTGGCACAGGACCGCAAGGTGCTGAAATCGGCCAGCGACAATGCACGCCACGCTCCCCCTGCCCCGCCGGCGATCGGCCCGCTGGATTTCCTGCGCCGCGACATGGCGGCCATCATGGCCGGCGAAATGCCACCGGCGGCGGCAACGCCACGCGTGTATCAGATCGAGCTTTGAAGCGGCCCGTTCCATTCGATGTCCCGCGTCGAGGCGGCTTGCAGACTGATGCGCTGGCGCAGCGCTTTGCTCGCGATCTCGGCCAGCGCCCGCCACTGCGCCCGTTTGGGCGCAGGATCGTTCTGCCAGTCGAGCAATTCGTCCGCATCACGCATCGCCTGACGGAAGCTCCCGATCCGGCCTGACCGAAGAGCTGACGGCAGGCCGTAGACCCACATGGCCAGTCGCACCGTCTGCGGTCTGCCGACATCAGGCCTCACCTCAGCGCCTTCAAATAGCGCAGCCGTGAAGGCTTCCGGATCGCGGAAGAAGTGCAGGCCGCTGACTGCGCGCGGATTGCACTCCAGCGGCAGCACCGTGCCGTCGCTTTCCCGCATCAGGTCGAAGGAAATCTGGCCGGTCCAGCCGGTGCCGGCAACGAAAGTTTCGACGAAATGGCGAGCAGCGGCATCGTCGACCTGTTCGAACCAGATGCCGGCGCCCTTGCCGGCGCGGTAGCGCGAACGATAGAGCGCCAATGCCTTGAGCGTGCCGTCATGCGCCAGCGCATAGGCGCTGATCTCTTCGCCGACGACGAAACGTTGCGCCACCCACGGCGCCGCCGCCGAAGGGCTGATGGCATCGAGCGCTGAAGGCGGCGGCCGCAGCAGCACATGACTGGCAAAACGCGACCAGACCGGCTTGAACACCAGCCCGCGCGAACGGCCGCGCACGACCTCGATATCTTCGTCGGATCGCAGGAGCGTCGTTTCGGGCACGGCAAGGCCAAAACTTTGCGCCAGGCCGATGAACGCATGCTTGTCATGAACCCGGGTCAGCAATTCCATGTCCGGCGCGAGCAGACGGGCCGGCATGGCCCGGTCTCGCCACAGCGCGCCGAGGTAGAAGATTTCTTCGCAAGTCGGGATGACGAGGTCCACCGCCTCGGTGCGAACAAGGTCCGCCACCGCCTGGAAATAGGCCTGCGGCGCAAAACGCGGCGGCGGCAGGCGATGATAGGAGGCGCAGGCGGCGCTCGCCGCGGCAATCGGACGTGCCGGGCTGTCGGCCAGGATCACCCTCAGGCCGGCGCCATCCAGCAGCCGCGCCAGATGCAGCGCCACCGGCGCCCGAGCGCCTGTGATCAGCACCGTGCGCATCAGAGGAGGATCATGGCCACAGGCATTGGCCGCCCCAAGACTCAGTCCAAACCGCGCTTGCCACGCTTGAGCCTGGTGGCGCCGGAGCGCGCCTCCAGCGCTTTTTCCACCTCCCGCTTCAGCTCATCCTTGATGTCGGCCGTCTCGGTCATCAAAGCGTCGATCTTCAGGAAGTCGAGCACGCGGTATTTTGACACTGCCGGGCGGACCAATATGTCAGGGCGGCATTGTTTGAGCTTGTTGGCGATGATCGACTGCATCATCAGCTGCGTGGCGCCGAACATCAGGTCGACGGAGCTCGGTTGCTTGCGATCGACCTCTTCGGGCGCGCCGACCACGTCGACGCCGATGATGATGTCGGCGTCGTTCTCTATGAGATCAAACGGCACGGGGTTGTAGATGCCGCCGTCGATCAGCAGCCTGCCGTCGCGCGTCACCGGACGAAACACGGCTGGAATGGCGGCCGAGGCGGCAAGGGCCGAGTGCAGATCGCCTTCGTCAAAGACCGCGAGCTTATGGCCGAAATAGTCCGTAGCCGTCACCTTCAGCGGGATTTTCAGCGCAGCGAAGGTTTCGGGAATGGCCTCGGGCAGGAACGCCTTGAGGATGCGCTCGACATTGAACTGGCTGACACGGATGCCGTTCTGCATGGCTTCGGCGATCGTGCCCGGGCGCGCGCGCCACATGCGGCTCGCCACCTCGGCGCGGCGACCGAGGATCGAGCGGGCATAGTCGTGGATGTCCTTGCCGGTCATGCCCGCGGCCATGCCGGCGCCCATGATGGCGCCGATCGACGAGCCGGCGATCGCCACCGGCTTTATGCCGAGCTCGTCCAGCGCCTCGATGACATGGATATGCGCCAGGCCGCGCGCGCCGCCGCCGCCGAAGGCTATGCCGAAGGTCGGGCTCATCCCTTGCCGGCCCCGGCCAGAGGCGGCCCGACCACCATGATGGTCGGCTCGGCCGTCAGCAGCTTTTTCGCCGCCGCCTTGACCTGCTCGAGCGTCACCGCGTTGATGTAGCCGGCGCGGCGCTGCATGTAGTCGATGCCGAGATCGTCGATCTGCAATTCGACCAGCGTCGCGGCGATGGAGCTCGAAGAGTCAAGATTGCTGATGGCATAGGCGCCGATCAGGTATTTCTTGGTTGCCGCCAGCTCGGCCTCGGTCGGTCCGTCCTGCGCCAACTGCTTGACGACATCGCGCACGATGCCGAGCGTCTCGGCCGCGCGGTCGGAACGCGTGCCGGTGGTGACGATCAGCGCGTCGGCATGGTCCTGGTTGACGAGCGAGGAATTGACGCCATAGGCCAGCCCGCGCTTTTCGCGCACCTCCTGGAACAGGCGCGAGGTGAAGGTGCCGCCACCGAGAATCTCGTTCATCAGCACGGCGGGGAAGAAATCCGCTGACTTGCGCTTAACGCCCGGCCAGGCGAGCTGCAGCGAGGTCTGCGGCAGGTCGTAATTGACCTCGAGATGCTGCGCCAGCTTCGGCTCGACATCGGCGACGGGGGCGAGCGCCTGACTTTTAGGCAGGTCGCCGAACACCATGTCCAGTTTCTTCTTCAGCGTCTCGGCGTCGATAGCGCCGACCACGGCGATATGCAGGCCGCTGCGTGCGAACACCGCCTTGTACAGGGCCTTCAGATCGTCTTGCGTAATGGTGGCGACGCTCTGCCTGGTGCCCTGGTCGGAGCGCGAATAGGGGTGGTCGCCATAGATGGCGCGCGCCCATTTGTTCTGCGCCACCGTGTCGGGGTCGTTCTCGTTGGCGATGATGCCGGACAGGATCTGGGCGCGGATGCGGTCGATCGGTGCCTGGTCGAAGCGCGGCTCGTTGACCGCCAGCCGCAACAGCTCGAAGGCCTCGTCGCGCTGTTCGGCCAGCATGCGCATGGAGCCGTAGATGCCGTCGCGGCTCTCTTCGAAGCTCATCTCGGCGCCGGCATCGTCGAGCCTGATCTGGAAGGCTTCCGAATCGAGAGTGCCAGCGCCCTCATCGAACAGGCCGGTCATCAGATTGGCCAGGCCTTCCTTGCCCACCGGATCCTGCGTCGAGCCGCCATCGAAGACGAAACGGACGGCGACGATCGGTACGGAATAATCCTCCACCAGCCAGGCGGTGACGCCCTTCGACGAAGTTACGGACTGGATGTCCATGGCGCGGGCGGCAAGGGCGGGCAGGATCAGGAAGAGGATGGAGAGGAAGAGGGTTGCGAGGGCGTGCAGGGTCTTGCCTTCTCCCCTTGTGGGAGAAGAGGGAGCTTGGCGGGGAGAAGTCAACGCGCCGCTAAACTGGTTCGTCATCATCAATTCCCCGACTGTTGCTGCGGCAAGAGATAGCCTGACGTCGAGCGGGCCAGAACCAGATAGCGCGCGGCGGCGGCCTTGACCCCGTCCGCCGTGACCTTGCGGATGCGGTCCGTCCACTGCTGGACATCCTGCACATTGCCGCCTGTGGCCAGCGTCGAGCCGTAGATTTCGGCCATGGAGTCCTGCTTGTCGCGGGCAAAGACCATCGACCTGATATAGCGGTCCTTGGCCTTCTCGAGCTCATCGGAGGTGACGCCGCCGCTGACAATGCGCGCCACCTCGGCATCGACCGCGGCCTCGACGTCGGCAAGCTTGGCGTCGCCGCGCGGCGCGCCATAGACGGTGAAATTGGTGTCGTCGAGCATAGTGCCCTGGAAATAAGCGCCGGCGCTGGAAGCGATGCCTTGCTGGACGACCAGCGCCTGGTAGAGCCGGCTGCGGTTGCCGCCGCCGAGGATTTCGGCCAGCAGGTCGAGCGCTTCGGCCTCGCCCGGCTTTGCGGTGTGATAGGACGGCACCACCCATTGCGTCGAGAAACTCGGCACGCTGACGCGGGCGTCGGTCAGCGTGACGGTGCGCTTGGTGTTCTGCTCAGGCTCGACCGGGCGGATGCGCGGCGGCAGATCCGGCCCGCGCGCCACCTTGCCATAGGTCTTCTGCGCCAGCGCCTTCACCGTATCCGGTTCGACATCGCCGGCCACGATCAGCACGGCGTTGTTGGGCCGGTAGTATTTGTCATAGAAGGCGGTGGCGTCGATGCGGTTCAGTTGCTCCATCTCTTGCATCCAGCCAATGACCGGGATGCGGTAGGGCTGGTTCTGCCACAGCGTCGCATCAACTTCCTCGTCGAGCACCGCCTGCGGGTTGTTGTCGATGCGCGAGCGGCGCTCCTCGAGGATGACGTCGCGCTCGGTCTTGATGACGTCATCGGTGAGGATGAGGTTGCGCATGCGGTCGGCTTCAAAACTCATCATCAACTCGAGCGCCGAGGGCGCCACCGTCTCGTGGAAGGCGGTGTAGTCATAGGAGGTGAAGGCGTTGTTGGAGCCGCCAATGTCGGAGACGGCGCGGTCGAACTCGCCCGCCGCGTGATGGGTGGTCGCCTTGAACATCAGATGCTCGAAGAAATGGGCGATGCCGGATTTGCCCGGCGGCTCGTCGGCGCTGCCGATCTTGTACCACACCATATGGGTGACGATCGGTGCGCGATGGTCGGGAATGACGACCACTTCCATGCCGTTGTCGAGCAGGAAGTCCGTGACCTTGAACTCGGCCGGCTTGGTGTTGAGCGGCACGGCGCTATTTGCCAGCGCGGAGCCGGTGGGCGTAAAAGCCAGCGACGTTGCCAACAGTGTTCCGCGCAGCCATTCGGCCTGAAATGTCATCAATGGCTCCGGTTTGTAGAGCAGTTCACCGTTTCACGGAAACGCTGAACTGCTCTGTCTCTTTGTTCTGACGCAATTCCGGACGGAAAACCGCATAACACTTTTCCTGGAATTGCTTGGGTACGACGATAGGGCAAGGTACTGGCGACAAGCAAAGTGAATTGTTGTTGCCGGCAAAGGCGGCGGCAAAGAGGCCGGCGGATCAGGCGGCCTCGATGAAGCGGATGATGGTTTCGCCATAGTTGCGTTCATCCAGCACGGAAAAGCCGGGGCCAGCCTCGAAAGGGGCCGCCGCCGTCTCCTCCACCACACAGAGCGCGCCGGGCCGTAGCCAGCCGCCGGCTTTCGCTGACTGCAAGGCACGCTCGCTAAGGCCCTTGCCATAGGGCGGGTCGGCGAAGATGAGGCCGAACGGCGCCAGCGTACCCGCCTCGCCTAGGCCGGTGGCATCACGGCGAAAAATCTTGGTGCGGCCGGTCAGGCCAAAGGCCTCGACATTGTCGCGGATCAGGCCTCGGCCTTCGGCCGATTCCTCGATGAAGACGCCATAGGACGCGCCGCGCGACAGCGCCTCCAGACCTAGCGCGCCGGTGCCGGCGAACAGATCGAGCACGCGCGCGCTCTCCAGGTGTTCGGCAAAGCGATGCGCCAGCACGTTGAAGACGGCCTCGCGGGTGCGGTCGGTCGTCGGACGGATGGCGCTGCTGCGGGGCGTCGCCAGTGGACGCCCGCGAAACTCACCACCGACGATTCTCATCTTGTCCGGGGGCCCTTGGGGCCGCCACGCGGCCGTTCACCGCCACCGGCCGGACGCTCGCCACGCGGCTTGCCGAACGGCTTTGCGCCAGCCGGTTTGCCACCGGGTTTGCCATAGGACGGCTTGAACGAGGCCTTGCGCGCCTTGGCGTCAGCCGCCTTGGCGGCGTCGGCTTCCGCCCTGCCCTTGCCGATCGGCCGGGCACCTGGCGCCATCCAGACATTGGCCTTGCGCTGGCCGGGCGGCTCGATCGGCCGCTGCTCGCGCTCGGTTTTCTTGCCGCCAAAACCACCACGCGGCTTGTCGCCGAAGCCACCGCGCGGTTTGTCGCCAAAACTGCCGCGTGGCTTGTCGCCAAAGCCGCCGCGTTCGGGCCTGGGGCCGCGTTCGCCAAAGCTCTTTTCCGGCCTCTCGCCTCTGTCGGGACTGGTCGACAGCTTGCCCAATGCCTCGTCGCGGCTGCCTTCCCTGCGCTTGCGGTTCTTGATCAGCCCGCCCTCGCCGATCGGCCGGCGCTCACCATCGCGGACGAACTTCGGCCGTTCGGGTTCCGGCTCGCGAACTTCGGTGCGCCGCACCGGCTTGTTGGAAAACGGCTTGGTGACCTCGGCATCGAAATTGGCGCCGGATTCCTCGACCAGACGCTCGCCAAGCTGGTCGCGCAGCACACGGCCCTTGATCTCCAGCACGTGCCCCTCGGCGAGGTCATCGAGCTGGAACGGACCGTAGGAGATGCGGATCAACCGTGTCACATCGAGGCCGAGCGAGCCAAGGATGTTCCTGACTTCGCGGTTCTTGCCTTCGCGCAGGCCGATCGTCAGCCAGGCGTTGGTGCCTTGCTCGCGGTCGAGCGTCGCCTCGATCGCGCCGTAGAAGACGCCGTCAACGGCAATGCCTTCGCGCAGGCCGGCGAGCGCGCTTTCCTCGACCTTGCCGTGGACGCGCACGCGGTAGCGGCGCAGCCAGCCGGTGGCAGGCAGTTCGAGCACGCGCGACAGGCCGCCATCATTGGTCAGCAGCAGCAGGCCTTCGGTGTTGATGTCGAGCCGGCCGATGGTCATCAGCCGCGGCAATTCGGCCGGCAGCACGTCGAAGACGGTCTTGCGGCCCTCGGGATCGCGGTTGGTGGTGACGACGCCGGCCGGCTTGTGGAACAGGAACAGGCGCGTACGCTCGATCGGCGGGATTTCCATGCCGTCGAGATGGATGATGTCGCTAGGCATAACATTGAAAGCCGGCGACGACAGCGCCCGGCCATTGACCTTGACGCGGCCGGCCGCGATCAATTCCTCGGCGTCGCGGCGCGAGGCAAGCCCGGCGCGCGCCAGCCGTTTGGCGATGCGTTCGCCGGCCTCTTCCGTTGCCTCGGCTGGACGCGGGCGCGGCTTGAAGCCGGCTGATGCGCCTTGCGGCCGATCGCTGAAATCACGGTTGGGGCGGTCGCTGCCGAAGTCGCGCTTGGGACGGTCAGCGAAGTCGCGCTTCGGACGGTCATTGAAATCACGCTTGGGACGGTCGAAACGCTGTTCGCCACCCTCCGCTGAAGCAGCAGCCGGACGGTCGCCGCGCGGCGCGTAGGGTTTGCGCGGTCCTTCGCGCTTCTCATACGGCTTGCGCTCGCCTTCGCCCGCCATCGGGCGATCGCCACGCGGCGCATAGGGCTTGCGCGGTCCTTCACGCTTTTCATAGGGTTTGCGCTCGCCCTCAGCCGCTATCGGCCGATCGCCACGCGGTGCGTAAGGCTTGCGCGGTCCTTCGCGCTTCTCGTAGGGCTTGCGTTCGCCTTCGGCGGCCACTGGGCGGTCGCCGCGCGGTGCGTAGGGCTTGCGCGGGCCTTTGCTGAAGGGCTTGTCGCCGCTCTTGAAGTCGCGCTTCGGGCGCTCGCCCTCAGCGGCCATCGGCCGATCGCCGCGCGGGGTATAAGGCTTCTTCGCCCCGAAGGACGGCTTGCCCCCCTCTCGCCTCGCGGTGCCGCAGGTTTCTTGCCCGGGCCTTTTTGGCGCGGAGATTTCTTGTCGTTGTCGTCCATGTGGCCTTTGTCCGTTTGCGCTGCTACAGCGTGGCGCATCCTTTCGGGCGCGCAACGAACGCTGTAGCACTTTGATTTGGCGCATGATCTTTTCCGAAAATCGAGTCCGATTTTCGGGTTGATGCGCTCAATAACAGGATCACGCCTGAGTGGCGAGGAGATAATCGGAATGGAAACCGCTTGAAGCGGCCTGATTTCATGGCATTGGCGCTAAAGGAGGCCGAAGCGGCAGCCTTGCGTGGCGAAGTGCCGGTCGGCGCCGTCATCGCCACGGGCAACACAGTCGTTGCAAAAGCCGGCAACCGCACCCGCGAGCTTGCCGATCCAACGGCGCATGCCGAGATGCTGGTCATCCGCGAAGCCTGCCGGAAACTGTCAGCTGAGCGGCTGACCGGCCACGATCTCTATGTAACGCTGGAACCTTGCGCCATGTGCGCCGGCGCCATTTCCTTCGCCAGGCTGCGCCGTCTCTACTTCGGCGCCGCCGACGAAAAGGGCGGTGCGGTGGTCAATGGCGTGCGCTTCTTCGCCTCGCCGACCTGCCACCATACGCCCGACATCTATCCGGGCATGGGCGAGACCGAAGCGGCCCTGCTGCTGAAGGATTTTTTCAGGGAACGACGCGACTGAACCGCGCCATGCCCTCCGGAAAGGGCAGCGTGGCCGTTCTTACAGCGACGGCAACCAGTCGAACCAGCCGCTCTTCTTGCCTTCCGCCTCTTTCTTCAGGCGACGTTCCTTCTTGTACTCGTCCTCGCCGAGTACGTTCTGCGGCGCTGTGTCGGACGCGACACGGTAGGCCAGCGGCGGCTCGCTCAGATATTTGCGAGTGTTGGGGTCGCCCTGCTTGGCGTCGGCGAGACGACGTTGGATTTCGGCGGCGCGGCCCTTGTCGGAGTCCGCGGGGGTCCACGCCGGCGGGTGACTGGACCCTGATTCCGCCATCGCCTTCTTGACCGAGGCCGGATCGGTCTGCACATCGTCGACGATCTCTGACTGATAGCTCGGATCATTCTGGTGGGCGGTGGCGTCGGCGCGCAGGCGGGCGCGACGCTGCTCGGGCGATTCGGGCCACTCGGCGCTTGCCGACTGGATGCTGTCCTGCGGTGCAGGCAGCGCTTCCTTCTGTCCGAGAGCGGGCTTCACCAAGGTGGGGCGCGGCTTGTAGTCGATCGGGTCCTTGTGTTTGGGCGCGAAGGAAACGGCGCCGGTGAGATCGCCGGCCAGCTGTTCGGCCGCGGTCTTGTCGGTCCCGTAGGTCGGAGAGCCCATGCAGCCGGACAATGCGAGGCCCGATGCGACAAGCGGCGCCAGCAGCGCCAGGCGCGCATTATATCTCTCGGTCATGCCAAAAAGTTCCACTCTAGACAGCCTCTCGATCGTCACCGGCTCAGGTCCGGTCCCCATCGTCCAAGCACTTGCGACGGAAATCCGGCGACAATTTGTCTTCCGGAGTTTCGCGTGTTTACCTCAACCACTCGTTAAGGGCAACGCACGGGCGGATTTGCACCGCCCGGCGTGGCATTTGTGCACTATTCATCGTGCATGTCGTTTTCCCAAAACCGCGGCACACTTTTGGGTGACATGCACCTAAAGCCGGCCGAGCGCCTTCAGTTCGTGCAACACGGCGGCATCGCGCGCCGAAACATCGGGAAACGCGGGATCCTGCCCGACATCGGCCGTGTAGCGCCAGGAACGCGCGCATTTGACCAGGCCGCGGTCCTCGGCCTTCTCGACCACCACAGCGACGCCCTTGACGTCGTCGAGGGTGAAGGCCGATCCCGGCGCCTGACCATGGGCAATGACGAGATCGCTGGTGATCGCCATCTCGGCCATGTCGACGTCCGATATCGCCGCCTCGAGCGCTGCGTCGTTGATGGTGACGACCGGCACTGCCTCCAGAGAGGAGCCGATCACCTTCTGGGCACGCGCGATCTCGAGCGCGCCGGTGACGACGCGGCGTACCTGCCGCACCTTGCGCCATTTCTCCGCCAGCGCCTCATTCTTCCAGTCCGTCGGGATTTCCGGGAACTGGTCGAGATGCACCGACACCGCATCTGGATGCCGGTCGAGCCAGGCCTCTTCCATTGTGAAGGGCAGCATTGGCGCCAGCCATTTCACCAGGCACTCGAAGAGATGGCGCACCACCTGCACCGAGGCCTTGCGCTTCAGGCTCGACGGCGCGTCGCAGTAGAGCGCGTCCTTGCGGATGTCGAAATAGAAGGCCGACAGCTCGACGACCATGAAATCGAGCAGCGTGCGGGTGATGCGCTTGAACTCGAAGGCATCGTAGCCCTGGCGCACCACCTCATCCAGTTCAGCCAGCCGATGCAGCATCAACCGCTCCAGCTCCGGCATCGCTTCCAGTGGCACCTCCTCGCCATCGTCATGGGCGAGCGTGCCCAGCATCCAGCGGATGGTGTTGCGCAGCTTGCGGTAGGCGTCGATGTTGGTCTGCAGCACGTTCTTGCCGAGCCGCTGGTCTTCCCAATAGTCCGTCGTCACCACCCACAGCCGCAGGATGTCGGCGCCGGACTGCTTGATGACGTCCTGCGGCACGACCGTGTTGCCGAGCGACTTCGACATCTTGCGCCCATCCTCGTCCATGGTGAAGCCATGGGTGACGACGGTGTCGTAAGGCGCCCTGCCCCTGGTGCCGCAGCTTTCGAGCAGCGAGGAGTGGAACCAGCCGCGATGCTGGTCCGAGCCTTCGAGATAGACGTCGGCCGGCCATTTCAAATCCGGACGGTCTTCGAGCGTGAAGACATGCGTCGAGCCCGAATCGAACCAGACGTCGAGGATGTCCATCACCTGCTTCCACTTGGAGGCATCGTGATTGCCGAGGAAACGCTCCTTGGCGCCGGCGGCGAACCACGCGTCGGCCCCCTCTTCCTCGAAAGCGTCCATGATGCGCTGGTTGACCACCTCGTCCTTCAGCACGTTGCCGTCCTCGTCGGCGAAGACAGCGATCGGCACACCCCAGGCGCGCTGGCGCGACAGCACCCAGTCGGGGCGCTCCTCGATCATCGCGCGAATGCGATTCTGACCGGCAGCCGGCACGAAGCGCGTGTCGTCGATGGCCTTCAACGCACGGCTGCGCAGCGTCGTGCCGTCGCCGAGGTCCTTGTCCATATAGACGAACCATTGCGGCGTGTTGCGGAAGATGACCGGCTTCTTCGACCGCCAGGAATGCGGATAAGAATGCTTCAGACGGCCACGCGCGAACAAGGCGTTGTGCTTGATCAGCTCGTCGATGACGGCCTGGTTGGCGTTGCCCTTCTTGCCGTTGTCATCGATGACGCGCGCGGCTCCACCCTCACGGTCCGGGCCAAAGCCCGGTGCATCCTTGGTCAGGAAGCCGGCATCGTCGACAGTAAAGGGGATGGCCGCATCGATGCCCCGCGCGCGCAGATCCGCCGCCGCATCCATCCAGGCATCGAAGTCCTCGCGGCCATGGCCGGGAGCCGTGTGGACGAAACCCGTACCCGCGTCATCGGTGACGTGGTCGCCGGCGAGCATCGGCACCGGGAACTCATAGCCGCCACCGAGACCCTTGAAGGGGTGCGAAAGCGTAAGGCTTCCAAGCTCTTGCGCTGAAACACTGCGAAGGCGATTCAAGGTCACCTTGGCCTTCGCCGAAGCATCTTCAGCCAATGCATCGGCGAAGATGAGCTTTTCGCCCGGCTGCGGGCCAAAAGCATTCTCGGCTGCCGTAATCTCGTAGAGGCCATAGCTGATACGCGGCGAATAGTTGACGGCGCGGTTGCCAGGGATCGTCCAGGGTGTCGTCGTCCAGATGACGACATGCGCCTGCAGCAGATCGAGCGTGCCCTCCGTCAGTTTGGCTTCACCGTCATCGATCGGGCGGACCAGGCTGGCGACGGGGAACTTCACCCAGATCGTATCCGACTCGTAGTCCTGGTACTCGATCTCGGCCTCGGCCAGCGCGGTGCGCTCGACGACGCTCCACATCACCGGCTTCGAGCCGCGATAGAGCTGGCCCGACATGGCGAATTTCAGCAATTCGCCGGCGATCCGCGACTCCGCGTGGAAGGCCATCGTCGTATAGGGATTCTTGAAGTCGCCGACGACGCCGAGCCGCTGGAACTCACCGCCCTGCACCGAGATCCAGTGCGCTGCGAATTCACGGCACTCCCTGCGGAATTCGTTGACCGGCACTTCGTCCTTGTTCTTGCCCTTGGCGCGGTACTGCTCCTCGATCTTCCATTCGATCGGCAGGCCGTGGCAGTCCCAGCCGGGCACATAGTTGGAATCATAGCCGCGCATCTGGAACGAGCGGGTGATGACATCCTTGAGGATCTTGTTCAGCGCATGGCCGATATGGATGTTGCCGTTTGCGTAGGGCGGGCCGTCATGCAGCACGTATTTCGTACGGCCGGCGGCACTCTCGCGCAGCTTGCGGTAGAGGTCCATGTCCTGCCAGCGCTTGACCAGCACCGGCTCCTTCTCGGGCAAGCCGGCGCGCATCGGAAAATCCGTCTGCGGCAGGTAAAGCGTCTTGGAATAGTCGATCGTTTCAGCGGTATCGGTCATTGGTCTGCCATGTGCATTGCCCGGCGGCAAAGGAGCTCGGGCGTTGAACTATCATGATTTGGAAAAAGCGCGAGAGGCCGCGCGCAACATTCCCGGCGGCTCCGGCGGCGCTCAGGCCGCCCGGAACACCGGGCTCATAATTCGTATCGCAATTGCGAAAGCGCCGATAAAGTGCGTCATCACCGGGCTTTTAGCCGATGCGGCGGCAGGAATAAAGCGTCGAATCGCTTACATCGTGAAGTCGAAACGGTAGGTGGTCGACACACCGACAGTGAACTGATTGCGGTCGCCGCGCTCCCTGACCAGGCTGGAATCAGCTGCTGGACCCTCGAGGCGCGAGTATTCGCCGAACAGGCTGGCCGTCATCGGATCGGTCACCTTCCAGGTCACCGCACCGCCGAGGCCGACGGATTTCAGGCCGCCACCGGGATTGTATTGGCTGAGACCCGAGACCACGGCTTCCTGCGCATTGACGCCATAATAGGCGTCGAAATAGTTGGCCGAGGCAAACGACACGCGTGGGCCACCCGAAATCCTGACGGTCGGCGTCACATCATAGAAGGCGTCGGCGGCTATATCGGCGACAAAGCCATTGTGGGCACGGATGCCATGCCGCAATTCGGCACGCGCCCGTAGCCAGTCCGTCGGATAGAATTCGAAGAAGCCGCCGACTTCGCCGCCCCAGCGGACCGGATCGAGGCCCTTGAGTTCGTCGGCATTGCTGTCATCGCGCGAGAACAGGAACTTGCCGGTCAGGCCGGCGCGAACGCCGCCATCATCGACCAGCGCCAGCGAAATGTTGTCGTTACGCGAGGTGAAGCGTGCCTGGGGACCGGCCTTGCCCAAGGAGATGATGGGCTGGGCGCTAAGCATGAATTTCTTGCCGCCCTCGAAATTCGGCGCCACCAGGCCAGTGGCGCCAACCGTCAGATACCAGTCGCCGGACAGCCAGCCGAACGCGCCGTCGCCGGCCTCGGCCGCGCCTGACGTTGCGAGCATCAGGGTAGCCAAGGCTGCAGAAATCTTCACGACCGGACTCATGGCCACTCCACTAACACGATACAACTGTCCCTTGGTGACAGCTTTGACGAGGCTTTGGTAAAATTTGGTTTAAGGATGAGACATCGGCCTCGCATTGCCTGCACCATCGAGCCCGCTATCGGCTGGACGCGGACAGGCACCAAGGGTAACTTCGCGGCATGCTGGCGGCCCTCAATGGAGGTGGCGACATGACCTTGCAAGGCGATGCACTGAAGAACGCGATCGGCCAGACACGAGACAAGTGGGGATGGTTTGTCGGTCTGGGCGTGTTGCTGCTGATCCTCGGCGGCATTGCCTTCGGCAATCTGTTCATCGCCACGGTGGCTTCCGTCTATGTCGTCGGCTGGCTGATGCTGGTGGCCGGCATCATCGAGATCATGCACGCTTTCGGCGTCAAGACCTGGAGCCGCTTCTTCTACTGGCTGCTCAGCGGATTGCTATATGCGGTCGCCGGATTTTTCGCTTTCGACAATCCGCTGCTGGCCTCGGCGGTGCTGACGTTCCTGCTGGCCGTTGCGCTCGTCGCTTCCGGCGCCCTGCGGGCCTGGGTCGGCTACAGTCACCGTCCGGAACGCGGCTGGGGCTGGATCGTCGCGGCGGGCGTCATCAGCGTGATTGCTGGCCTGATCATCGCCATGGGCTGGCCGGTCAACAGCCTGTGGGTGCTCGGGATGTTCCTGGCGATCGACCTGATCTTCCAGGGCTGGACCTTCATCGCGGTCGGCCTGGCACTGAAAAAGTAAGTCAGAATGCAATGGCGGCGTCGAGCTGCGAAAGCGGCTGGACGCCGGCCAGCAGCGCCCTCGCCTCGGCTTCGTCGCGCTTCATCTGCGCGACCAGCGCATCGAGCCCGTCGAATTTGATCTCGCTGCGCAGGAAGCCGAAGAACGAGACCTCGCAGGTCTCGCCATAGAGATCGTCGGAAAAATCGAAGACGAAGGTTTCCAGCAGCGGTGCGCCATTGTCGTCGACGGTCGGGCGGCGGCCGAAGGAGGCAACGCCGTCATGCAGCGTGCCATCGGCGCGCCGAAAACGGACGGCATAAATGCCCTCCTTGAGGGTGGCTTCCGCGGGAAGCCTCATATTCGCAGTGGGAAAGCCGAGCGTTCGTCCAAGCTGCTGGCCGCCGACGACCTCGCTTTCCACCGTGAAGCGATAGCCGAGCAGACCGGCGGCCTCGGCCACCTCGCCATCGCAGAGCAGAGCCCGGATCCGGCTTGACGAAACCACCTCGGCGCCCTCGTCGCGAAAAGCGTCGACAAGGGTAACGCCGAAGCCATGGCGATCGCCGGCTGCCATCAGATAGGCCGGTCCGCCCTGGCGGTCCTTGCCGAAATGGAAATCGAAACCGGTTATGGCGTGGGTAATGCCGAGCGTCCTCTCCAGCACATCGGTGACGAAAGCTTCCGCCGACAGCGAGGCGAAGTCGCGCGTGAACGGCTGCTCGACGAGCGCGGCGAAGCCCAGCAAAGACAAGAGCCGCGCCTTCATCGGCGGCGGCGTCAGCACGAACAACGGCATGTCGGGCCTGAAAACCTTTCGCGGGTGCGGTTCGAAGCTCAGCACCAGGGCCGGTACGTCGCGCCGCACAGCCTCGGCCAACGCCCGTTCGAGCACCGCCTGATGGCCACGGTGGACGCCATCGAAATTGCCGATCGCGACAACGCCGCCACGCAGATCGGCGGGCAGCGTCGCGGTTGCCGAGAGATGCTGGAAGGCTACCATTGCCACCTACTGCAGTCTGACCATGACAGCCACCGGACGATAGCCGTGCCGTTCCAGGAAGAGCCCGAGCTTTGCCGGATCCGGCCGAGATGCATCGCCGTAGTCGCGAGCATGAATGCCGCCAGAGATATAGAGAACGTCGAAACCATTGTCCGCCGCGCCCTTCACATCGGTCATCATGCCGTCGCCGATGGCCAATATCTGAGAACGCTCAACCGGCCGGCCAAGCACCTCCGCCACCTCCTTCATCGCGACATCATAGACAGGCGCATAGGGCTTTCCAGCGATCAGCGTGCGGCCGCCAAGCTGGGCATAGTCGCGCGCCAGGGCGCCGGCGCACCAGATGATCCGTTCGCCGCGCTCCACCATGATATCGGGATTGGCGCAGACGAACGGCAGGTTCCTGGCCCGCAATCGGCGCAAAAGGTCCGCATAATCCTCAGGCTTCTCGACCTCGTCATTGAAAAGCCCGGTGCAGACGACGCCGGTGGCCTCGAATTCCTCGACGAGTTCGACATCGAGACCGTCATAGAGCGTCAGATCGCGCTCTGCGCCGATGTGGAAGACTTTTCGCGGGCCTTCCGCGATCAGGTCACGGGTCACGTCACCCGAGGTCACCACACGGTCGTAGGTTGACGGAGGAACGCCGATTGCGCTCATCTGAGCCACGACATCGGCGCTGCGGCGGGGCGAATTGGTGATGAGGACAACGGGAATACCGGCTGCCCTTGCCCTGGCCAGCGCCACTGCCGCCGCCGGAAAATGCCATTCGCCATTGTGCACCACGCCCCAGACATCGCAAAGAATTGCCGAATAAGTCTTCGAGACGTCTTCGAGCGAGCCGACGATTTCAGGCGAATCCGCCATGCAGTGTCCTTCAATATGAGCGTTGCGAGTGCCGCGGCCGACGGTTCGCCGCAGCCGGTTCGAATTATCCGAACCGGTCCATGCTGTCACCAGCTTTCGCCTGGCAGCCTCGTCAATTGATCATGACAGTTGGACTGGACGACCATGATCGCCGTCTTATCCCTGTTATTTGTCAGCCCGATATGCCCACATCCTGCGTCGGCAGACGTTTTTCTGGACGGCATCGCGGCCGCTGCCCTTGCATTGGTTAGCGGATCGTGAAGCGCCAACCAAGCAATAGAGCGGTTTCCCAAACCCGTCCTTCAGCGTTTTGTGGAAAGCTGGCGCCGATCGAGAATCCGCCGGCGGGGGCCGCTACAAGACATGCATGAACTTTGGCGCCGGTTCCGCCGCGACAGACGTGGCAACTATGCTCTTATGACCGTTGTGGCGATGGTGCCGCTGATGGGCGGCCTGGCGATTGCGGTCGACTTCACGGAAATGAACCGTGAAAAGCAGATGGTGACGAATGCGCTCGACGCCGCCAACTTCGCCACGGCGCGCCGGCTGACGGAAGGCGCGACCGACGATCAGTTGAGAGCCTATGCGCTCGACTTCTTCAATGCCAACCTGAACGATGTTGATCCCGCCAGCGCGACGCTCAACGTCACCTTGCCCAGCAACACCAGCGGCGGTGGCTTGCTGACGATGACGGCGCAACTTGCCTACAAGCCCTATTTCTATCCTGCATTCGCCCAGCTCGTCGGCAAATCCGCAACCGATGCGAACCAAAGAATCAACTTCAACGTCACCTCCCAAGTGCGGCTGAAAAACACGCTGGAAGTTGCCCTGGTGCTCGACAATTCCGGATCGATGACTACGCTCGGCACAGGCTCGGGGCAAAAGCGCATCGATCTTCTCAAGACTGCATCCAAGCAACTGGTCGACACGCTGGCCGCGCAGGCGGTCATGATCAAGCAGGTCGACAAGCCGGTGCAATTCGGCCTGGTGCCCTTTGCCGCTTCGGTCAATGTCGGCCCCGGCAATGGCAACGCGTCGTGGATGGACACAGAGGGCCTGTCGCCGGTGTCAAACGAGAATTTCGACTGGTCGACGCTGAACGCGGCCAACAAATACGCCCAGCAAACCAACGGCATCTGGTACAAGCGCGGCACCGGCTGGGGCAGCGAGGAAGGCCAGATGCTGACCCGGTTTTCGCTCTACCGCGACATGAAGGTGGTCACCAACCATGAGCGTGTCGTCAACAGCAAGCGCGTGGTTTGCGACGAATACAATTCGAACAACACCTGCAAACGCAGCCACGACGAATATGACTACATCGATTCCTACGGTCCGTTCGCCAGCTGGCAGGGCTGTGTGGAGGCCCGGCCCTACCCCTACAATGTCAACGACACGCCGCCATCCGGCGGCTCGGCCAACACCGGCATAGGCGTCGGCGATCCGGCAACGATGTTCGTGCCGATGTTCGCCCCGGACGAACCCGGCAATCACTGGAAGCTCACCCAGGATCCCGACGAAGCCGCCCCGGTCACCTACGGCGCGGTGAACAGCTGGTGGAACGACGATCCTTCGAGCAGCACCGGCCAATCACGGTTGCGCAACATGGCCAAATATTTCCAGCCACGGCCGATCGACGCGCCGGCGCTGCCCACCGGCAACGGCCCCAACTACAGCTGCACCACCGGTGCAATCACACCGCTGACCGATGTCAGCGTCGCCGATGGGCAAACCGCGATCAAAGCCGCGATCGACCTGATGCAGCCGAACGGCGGCACCAACGTTCCCGAGGGCATGGCGTGGGGCTGGCGGGTGGTGTCCAGCGGCGAACCGTTCACGCAAGGGCGCCTGGAAACGGAAAAAGGCAACGACAAGGTGGTGATCGTGCTGACCGACGGCGCCAACACCTACTATACGCCGTCCTCGCTGGGCTATTCGGATCCCGCCAACTCGAAATCGACCTATGCGTCCTACGGCTATCTCAACCCCGGCTATAACGGCACCTCGGTCGGCCGCATGTTCATGGGCACGTCGAGCGCCATCGGTCAGCTCGACTATTCGAACGGTAACTATACGAACGCACTCAACGAGCAGATGGCAACGCTTTGCAACAACGCCAAGGCGGCCAACATCATGGTCATGACAGTGGCGCTCGACCTGTCGACGACCAAGGCCAGCGACAAGCTGGCGATCGATGCGCTGAAATCCTGCTCGTCGGACTCGCGCTTCCGCAAGGATCCCACGGACCCGACCAAGCCGGCCAAACTGTTCTGGAATGCGACCGGCGCAAGCCTGTCGAACGACTTCAAGGAAATCGGCAACGAACTGTCGAACCTGCGGGTGGTCGGCTAACGGTTCTCTGGCGCAACGCCTGGCGCCGCCAAGCCCTTGCGGCCGCCTGCCGTGGCAGGCACATATCGGACGCTCGCGGGATCGCGCATCCATCGCGGCTCTAACTCTTTTCTGACGCAATTCCGGACGGAAAACCGTTCACACTTTTCCTGGAATTGCTCTAGGGGACGAACAATGCCCGATACCGCCAATCATCTCGCCTTCGCGCTGGTCTGCCTCGGCATGGTGCTGACGCCTGGCCCGAACATGATCTACCTGATCTCGCGCTCGCTGTCGCAAGGGCCGAAGGCCGGACTGATCTCGCTTGGCGGGGTCGCGGTCGGTTTCCTGTTCTATGTGGTGTCGGCGGCGTTCGGCATCACCGCGCTGCTGCTTGCCGTGCCCTATGCCTATGACGCGCTGCGCTTTGCCGGCGTGCTCTATCTCTTGTGGCTGGCCTGGCAGGCGGTGAAGCCAGGCGGACGCTCGCCGTTCCAGGTGCGCGACCTGCCGAAAGACGGGCCGCGCAAGCTGTTCGCCATGGGTCTGATGACCAATCTGCTCAATCCCAAGGTGGCGGTGCTCTATCTCTCGCTGCTGCCGCAATTCATCAGCATTGGCAAAGGTCATGTCCTGTCACAGCTGCTGGTTCTGGGCGCGACGCAGATCACCATCAGTCTGACTGTTAATGCCATCATCGCCTTGACGGCCGGCTCGATCGCCACATTCCTTGCCGGACGGCCATTGTGGCTGGTCATCCAGCGCTGGATGATGGGAGGCGTGCTGACGGCGCTGGCGCTGAAGATGGCGACCGACGCGCAGCGCTGAGACCCTCAAGCTAAGCATTATCCCTAAAACCGGTCCCCACTTTTGGGGATCATGCTTTAGCTACATCGGCCGGCGGGTCGGCCGGATCTGCGCCGGCTCGATCACCTTGCGGTAGAGGTGCCAGGTGGCATGACCCAGGATCGGCATGACCACGGCCAGCCCGGCAAACAGCGGGATCGAGCCGATCACCAGCAGCACGGCGACCAATAGCCCCCACAGCGCCATCTGCAGCGGGTTTGCCATCACCGCTCGTGCCGAGGTCTCGATTGCCGAGACGGCGCCGACATCACGGTCGAGCATCAACGGAAAGGCGACCACCGTTGTCGCCAGCACCACAACGGCAAAGACGAAACCGGCCGCATTGCCAAGCACAATCAAGGTCCAGCCCTTGCTGGTCGTCAGCACGTCGCGGACAAAGGCGCCGATCGAAGCCGGCGGCTGGTCGCCGAACAGGCTGGTGTAGATCGATTGCGCGGTGAACAGCCACAACAGGAACAGCGCAAACAGCATGATGCCGATGACCGCGATCGACGGCAGTGCCGGGGAACGGCGCACATCCAGTGCATGGCGCCAGTGCGTGTTCATGCCGAGCTCGCGCCGGCGGCTGATCTCGTAGAGACCGATCGCGGCAAAAGGCCCGACCAGGGCAAAGCCCGACATCAAGGGATAGACAAGCTGGATGGCATTGGAGCCCGAGGTCCACTGCGTCAGGATCAGGCCGACGACCGGATAGATCAGGCCTAGGAACACGTAGTGGGACGGTTTTGCCCAGAAATCCTCGGCGCCGAGCTTGAGCGCGTCCCAGAGATCCGTCGTGGTGATGCGGCGCACCGCAGGCTGCACATGCATCCCATAGGCGTCCGCCATGACATGAAAGCCGGCCATAACCTTCCTCCCGTGAGTCGGGGCGGTCACCGCCTGGAGGCCGCCCGTAGCTGCCACTGCAAGAACGAGGGTGACGATAGCAAATCTGGCGTCAATTGTCGCCGCGTCAATGGCAATCAGTCGTTGTCGTCTCTGACTACTCTCTTGGGCATGCAGGGAGACCTTCGTTGGCCAACCGTCGCGTTTCATTTTAGAATCTACGCATTTTAGCTATTGCTTAAATTACTCATAGAGACCCCAAGCGTATCACCTGAGCACTACCAACCTTGGCGTGGGGCGATGTTGAGATTGAAGGATTTTTGGCCTTCGGAGCGCGGCAACTTTGCCATGGCCACCGCCATAGCGATGCTGCCGATAATGGTTGTCGTGGCGGGCACTATCGATCTGACGGGCACGAGCGACGACGCCGCGCAATTGCAGAACTCGCTGGACGCGGCCGGGCTTGCCGTCGGCACAAAGTACCTACCCAGCATGACCGCGGGTGATGTCCAGGGGCTTGGGCTGACATTCTTTGCGGCCAATATGAGCGTCGCCGATCAGAAGGAATATGCAGACAGCGTCTCCGCTTTTTCGGCGACGGCCAGTGGCGACCCGAGTGCCTATTACATCTCGCTTTCGTCCAGCATCAGCCGTCCGAGCTTCATCAATGGCGCGGCCCCCTGGCCAGCTCATCGCTCGGCCACGGTCAAGATGAATCCTGGTGCGCAGGCCTGCGTGCTGGCCCTCGATCCACATGCGTCGGCCGCCGTAAGCCTGCAGGGCTCGACCGATGTCTCCATGAGCAGCTGCGTGATCGCGGCGAACTCGGACGCGTCCGATGCCGTCAGCCGAGGCGGTTCCGCGCAGGTGTCTGCGGGTTGCGTCTCGACCGTCGGCGGCACTTCCGGGCTTTTGCCGCCCAGCGCCAATCTCACCTGCGGAGCCCCGCTCGAACATCAATATGCGTCTTTCGATCCTCTGGCGGACGTCGTCCCTCCCCCTACACGTTGTGCCAGCAGGTCCCGAACGGCAAAACCTATACGCTGTCGCCCGGAACCTATTGCGACAAGACGTTGTCGGGAAACATCATGCTCAATCCGGGGCGTCTACATCTTGCGCGGCGTCACGCTTAAACCGGGCGGCAACGGCAGCCTGACTGGCCAGGGCGTGACCATTTTCCTGATGGAGGGCGCGCAGATCTACATAAATGCCAATGAACAGGTTAACCTTTCCCCGCCCACCAGCGGTCCCTACGCCGGCATCACCATTTTCGAGAATCACGGCAACACATCGGCCTTGACGCTGAATGGCGGCGCAAATTCCGCGATCAGCGGGTTCGTCTATGCGCCTGACGCGGCCATTTCCTTTGCCGGCAACTCAGATATGAGCGGTCAGGGCGACTGTCTGAGGCTTGTCGGCCTGACCGTGCAAATGACAGGAAACTCATCCATCAAAACCGACTGCTCGGCCGTGTTTGGAAATCGCGAGATGTATGCCAGCCGCCTCATCAAGCTTGTGAACTAGGAGGTTAATCACTCTTTCGATCCCAGATTTTCACCACCCTGCCCGGCAAAAGCCATGATCACGACTATGTCAGGCAGGCATGACAGCTGAAAAAAATGAAATACGTCCAGCAGGCCTGAGCAGGCGCACGGTGCTCAAGACGGCCGGCTTCGCGGCCATTGCCGTGCTTTCCGCCTGCAACACCGTTTCTGTACCGACGGGCGAAGGCGCAGGCGTCTCGTCCTCCGCCACGGCCACTCTGGCCGGCTTGCGCGCGACGGCCGGGCTCGGCCCGCTGACGCCGGACACTCAGCTCGAGCAGGCGGCGCTGCAACAGGCCGGCTACATGGCGTCGCGGGAGCGTATGAGCCACACGACAGGCTGGGGCAAGGATTTCGCCTCGCGCATGAAGGACAATGGCGTGCGGGGAGCCGCGGCCGAGAACATCGCCGAAGGCCGCTTCGACCAGCAGAAACTGTTCGACATCTGGATGCATTCAACCGGCCATCGGCGCAACATACTCGATCCGGATTTCAGCCGCTTCGGGCTCGCCTATGTTCGCGACGGACGTGACCCCAACCTGCGCTATTGGTCGCTGGTTCTCGGCAAATAGAGCTTCGCGGCCCGTCTGGTCATCGCCTGATTCACTCCCGTCTTGCAGCGGTGCCTGCTAGTCCATATGCGCGGCTGGTGCGCCACCGGCTGGCGCCCGCGCTGGCTTGCGCAGCAGGAAGACGAACGGGATGGCGACCAGCGTCATCACCATCAGGATTTTGAAGTCGTTGACATAGGAGATCATCATCGCCTGGAGATTGACCATGCGATCGACCTCCGACAGCGCCATCGGATCGCCGCCCGCGGCCGCCGGCGAAACCGCCCAGAGGTTGGGATTGAACGGGTTGATGAAGGCCGAAAGCTCGGCATGGTTGATCTGAGTGTTGCGCACCAAGAGCACCGTCACGACCGAGACGCCGATCGACGAGCCAAGATTGCGCACCAGGCTGAACAACGAGGTTGCGTCGGTGCGGAAGCGCGCGTCAAGCGTGGCGAAGGCGACCGTCGACAGCGGCACGAACACCATTCCCATGCCCAGGCCCTGGATCACGCCGGAGCTGAGGATCAGCCAGTTGTCCATCTGCGGCGTGAAGCTCGCCATGGTGTAGAGCGACTGCGCGGTCAGCAGAAAGCCGATGACGACGAGAATTCTGGCGTCGATCTTGTTCATGAGCCGCCCGACAACGAGCATCGAAATCATCGTGCCGATACCGCGTGGACCTATGACGATACCGATGGTGACAGTCGGATAGCCGAAAATGGTCGACAGCATTGGTGGCAGCAGCGACATCGAGGCCAGGATGAGCACACCCATGATGAAGATGAACGCCAGGCCGGTCACGAAATTCCGGTCGAGGAATATCTTGGGGTCGATAAAGGGATGTTCCGCCGTCACCGTGTGAATGATGAACACCCAGAAACCGGTGATGGCCAGGCCGAGTTCGATCCAGATCTCGACCGAGGAAAACCAGTCGACCTCGCCACCGCGATCCAGCATCAGCTGCAGTGCGCCGACGCCGAGCGATATCATGGCAAAGCCGAAGAAATCGAAGCTGCGCACCCGCCGGGCAACGGCCGGCAGATAGGCGGCCATGCCAAGGAAGGCGACGATACCGACCGGCAGGTTGATGAAGAACACCCAGCGCCAGTTGAAATTGTCGGTCAGCCAGCCGCCCAGCGTCGGGCCCAGGATCGGTCCCAGCATGATGCCGGCGCCCCAGATGGCCATGGCTTGGCCGTGACGCTCCTTGGGGTTGATGTCGAGCAGGAAGGTCTGCGACAACGGCACGATCGCGGCGCCGAAGACGCCTTGCATCAGCCGGAACAGCACGATGGTTTCAAGGCTCCATGCCAGGCCGCACAGCATGGAGAAGACGGTGAAGCCGACCACGGTCGTCAGGAACAATTCCTTGCGGCCGAAGCGGTCGGCGAGCCAGCCGGTTACCGGCGTCATGATGGCGGCGGCGACGATGTAGGAGGTCAGCACCCAGTTGATGTTGTCGGGAGATGCCCCGAGATCGCCTGTCATAGTCGGCAGCGCGACGTTGGCGATGGTGGTGTCGAGCGCCTGCATGACGGTCGCCAGCATGAGCGCAACCGTGATCAGGCCGCGATGCGGCACTTCCTTGAAAGGTTCGGGCGTGCTCATGATGCGGAACTTCCAGCAGGTAACAAAAACGTGTACACAAGGTTTCCGGGCGGCAAAGCCTTCCGTTGAGAGACCCTCGTCGCGGTGGGACGCGAGTATCGATGTGGGGGTTACATCGACTGAAAGTCTCTGATGAGCGGATGCCTGCCGCCCGGAAACACGAGGACCGAGGGGTCCGTGTCGAAGATTTCAGCTTTCGGCCAGACCGCCGCGCGGCTCGAACCAAGCGCTGATCCTTCCCACTCCTCCCATCAGACCAATCCTGCTATCCGCTTCCACCCGCTGGTCTGCGCGGGCTTCCGCCGACTTTACTGCGCGGCCTCGCCAGCCGTGGCGTGACCGAATATGGCGGGAAAACCACGGGCTATGCCGGTATCGACGGTGACAGAGGCGCTCATGCCGGTTCGCAACGCCATCTTGGCGTCGGGATCGGTCAGTTCCAGGCGCACCGGGATGCGCTGCGTGACCTTGACCCAGTTGCCGGTGGCGTTCTGGGCGGGCAGCAGCGAAAATTCCGCGCCCGTTCCCGCACCGATCGCCTTGACCGTCGCCTCGAAAGTCTTGCCCGGATAGGTATCGACGACGATCTCGGCCTTCTGGCCCGGCCTCATGTTGGTGAGCTGGGTTTCCTTGAAATTGGCATCAATCCAAGTGTCGTTGGTCTCGACCAGCGAAAACAGCGGCGTGCCGGAGCCGACGAACTGGCCGACCTTGAAGGACGAGGCCTGGGAGATGACGCCATCGGCGGGCGCCTTCACCGTGGTCTGCTCCAGGTCGTAGGCGGCCTTGTCGCGCGCGGCGAGTGCGGCCATCACGGTCGGATGCTTGTCGGTTTCGATGTCGGGATTGCCGCCGAGCGCGGCCTTGGCGCTGATGATGCCTTGCTGGGCCACTGTGACCTGCTGCTTTGCCTTGTCGAGGTCGTTGCGGGCCTCATCCAGCGACGATTTGGCGTTGATGCCTTTCTGGGCGAGATCGGCGGCGCGATCGTATTGCGACTGGGCGTAGTCGACCTCGCTGCTGGCGGACTTTTCCTGCGCCGTCGACTGGCTGTAGGCAGCGCGCAGCTGCTCGACATTGAGGCGCGCACCGGCAACCGCGGCGTCGGCCTGGGCAAGCGCGATCCGGTAAGGCTCGGGGTCGATGGTGAACAGAAGGTCGCCCTGCTTGACCATCTGATGGTCCGATATGGCAACCTGGACGATGCGGCCAGCGGTATCCGAGGCGATCGACACCTTGGCCTGCTGCAGATTGGCGTTCTCCGTCTCCTGATAGCGACCGCCGGTCACCCAGACATAGCCGCCACCGATAATTAGCACCGCCGGCAAGGCAAACATCAAGAAGAAGCGACCCATGCGGCGCTTCTTCTTCGGCTCCGGGACCGGCTGTACGGGAGGAGCGACCGCGACAGCAGCGGCAACCGGCTGGGCCGGCGCTTCCATCTCCACCTTGGCGGCGTTTTCGTCTACCTTGGCTACCGCGTTCATGCTGCTGCGCCTTTCGTAGGCTCGACTTTGTCCGAGGACGAGGTATCGCCGTCGGCGAGATTCTGCGCCATCGCATCGAGCGCCCTGATCAGGACGCGACGGTCCTGCGGCGAAACGCCGACAAGCGATTCCTCATAGACTTCGCCGGCGAGGCTCTTGACCTCGGCATAGGCAGCGCTCGCCTTGGCGGTCGGGAAAATCATGCGCACGCGGCGGTCGGCGGCGTCGGCGCGGCGTTCGATCCAGCCGCCCTCCTCCATCCGGTCGACAAGGCGCGAGACGCTGATCGGCTCGATTTCGAGCAGTTCAGCGAGCCGGGCCTGGGTGACGCCTTCCTCCTTGGCGACACGCACCATAAGCCGCCATTGCGCGGACGACAGGCCAAGCCCGCTGGCGCGCGTCTCGAAGCGCTTGCGCAGCAGACGCTGCACGTCGTGGATCAAAAATCCAAGCCTGTCTATGCCATCTGAAACCATGAGCGGTATATATAATAAGCGTGCTTACTATTCAAGACAGTATGTTGCGGCGGAAGCCGGCAAATATGCATGGCGATCTTGCGACGCAATCGTGGTTAGCGATTGATGAACCCCCGATATCGCATAGTCCGGCCTGCGGCATCGCATTCTTGAAATCCAGCGGAAGCAAGAGCCTATGGTCGACATCTGGCAAGTGGGGATCGTTCCCGAACCAATCCAGAGGGTCTTTACTCCCGAGGGCTTCGACAAGAGCCGGGTTGTCTGGCTCCCGCGCCAGGGCCCATCCAGCTACATTGCCGATCCCTTCGGCCTTTGGCATGGAGACCGCTTCACGGTGCTGGTCGAGTTCTATGACTACCGGGTGCAGCGCGGCGAAATTCACTATTACAGTTACGATGCGGCGTGGACACTGAGAGAGAGTGGCATTGCGCTGAAAGAAGATTTCCATTTGTCTTATCCGCAGCTGATCCGGTTGGGCGAGGATATCTTCCTGCTTCCCGAGGCATATCAAAGTGGTCGCTTGACGCTTTACCGCGCGGTCGACTTCCCCAAGGCCTGGCAACCCGTGGCAGTATTGATGAACGAAGCGGCCGTTGACGCTACAGTTGTCCATCACCAAGGCGGCTGGTGGATGTTTTACGCGCTGTACGGGCACGACGGTCGAGACCAACGCGAGCTGCATCTGGCCTGTGCCAATGCCTTGACCGGTCCGTGGCGACAACATCCGCAAAACCCGGTGCGCACCGGCCGGGATTCATCGCGTCCCGGCGGCTCGCCGATCGTGCATCTGGGCCAGTTGTACTTGCCGGTTCAGGACTGTTTGGCCGACTATGGCAAGGCGCTCAGCCTGCTGCGCGTCGACCGGCTCAGCCCGGATGATTTCGCGGCCAGCATCGTCAAACGTCTCACGCCGGAAGGCTGGCTCGATGGCTTTGCCGACGGGCTTCACACACTGTCGGACGGCGACGCGGTCACCATGATTGATGTCAAACGCGCCGAGTCCTGACCCAAACTTAGCCCGGTCAAACCATTGCGCCGGCCACGGCTTCGGCTTGCCTCACCTGGCTGATAGCCATGTCGCAGGGCACCACGCGGATACGCTGATCATAAACGGTTGCGGATCAACAAGGTGACGACAAAGAATGCGCCGAGCGAACTGGTGATGATGCCGATCGGCAGTTCCTGCGGCGGCAGCAAGGTTCGCGCCAGAAGGTCGCTTGCCAGCAAAAGCACCGCCCCGAACAGCGCACAGCTTGCGACCAGGCGCCGATGCAAGGGACCCGCCAACGGCCGCGCCAGATGCGGAATCATCAGCCCGACAAAACCGATCACCCCGGCGACCGAGACGAGAATTGCCGTCGAGAAGGCGGCGACGAGAAACGTCGTCCTGCGCATCCGCGCCACTGGCACGCCAAGGCTTTCGGCGGCGTGTTCGCCGGCTAGAAAGGCATCGAGCCAGCGGTGGTTCCACAGCGCATAGGCCAAAATGGTGCCCGCGCCCAGAGCGCCGAGCCAGATATTGTCCCAGCGTGCCAGGCCAAGGCCGCCCATCGTCCAGAACAGGACGGAGTGGGCGGCACGCTGGTCGCCTGCGAAGACCAGATAGTTGGTCAGGGCGGTGAACATGAAGGAGACGGCCAGGCCGGCAAGGATCAAACGTTCTGGCCCCTGCCCCTTCACCCGCGCCACCAGCAAAAGTACGACGAAAGCGGCAAGTATGCCGCCGGTGAAGGCGGCAACCGGCAAGGTCCAGATGCCAAAACTGTCACCAAAGATGGTGATGACGGAAACAGCACCTGCGGCAGCCCCCGACGACAGGCCGAACAGGAAGGGATCGGCAAGATCGTTGCGGGTCACCGTCTGCAGCAAGGCGCCTGTTATGCCGAGACCGCCGCCGACACAGACCGCCAGGATGGTGCGCGGCAGCCTGAGATCGACGACGATCTTGCCGACCGGACCCGACACCTGGTGCCCGTTCAACCCGACAGCATGGCCAAGCGAGGCGATGACGTCGGTCAGAGGTATCAGCGTCGAACCATAGGCGATCGACAGCAGCACGAGGGCGACGACCGCCGCCGTGCCCGCCGCCATCGCCAGCGCGAATGCCTTGTGCCCTGAAAGCGCACCGGATTCATGCCCGCGGACAAGAAGCATCAGAACGCTTCCGGATGCATCGCCTTGGCGATCTTGGCGATCGCTTCGATGTTCGCCGGCCCAGGCGTCAGTTCGGCATAGCGAAGGGCCACGAAGCGCTCATTCTTGACCGCGTCGGTCTCTTTCATCGCCGGATGGGCCTTGAGGAAATCGAGCAGTTTCTTGTAGCCGCCACCATCCTGGTAATCGAGCAGGATGAGGAATTGCGGATTGCGCGACGCCACCGTTTCCCAGTCGGTGTTGCCCCAGCTGGTGTCCATGTCGGCCATGATGTTGTCGCCGCCAGCCGCGGTGATCATGGCGCTGGGAATGGCGAATTTTCCGGCGGTGAACGGCTTGTCCTCCCCGGAATCATAAAGGAACACCCGTGTTCCCCTGGCGCTGCCGACTTTCGCGGTGATGTCAGCCAGTTGCGCCTTCCAGCCGGCAACAAGCTTCTCCGCTTCGGCGTCCTTGCCAAAAATCTTGCCCAGCTTTTCGACGTCGCCATACAGAAGGTCCATCGAGGCGGCCGGCCTGGTCTTGTCGAGATGGACGCAGCTTTCGGTCAGCACCAGCGTCTTGATGCCGTGCGGCGCGAGCGTGTCGGGCGTCACGTCGCCGCCCGGCTTCATGCCATAGTACCAGCCGGCGAAGAAGAAATCGGGTTCGACCGCGACGAGGTTTTCGAGCGTCGGGTATTTTGGCGCCAGTTCGGGAATAGAACCTTGCTCGGCCTTGAATTCGGGACCGACCTTGTACCATCCGGTGATGCCGGTCAGGCCGACGATCGACGGCTGCAGCTTCAGCGCGAAGGCCATCTCGGCCATGTTGAGATCGTGGATGACGGCGCGCTTGGGTGGCGCGTCGAAGGTCAACGACTTGCCGCAGCTGTCGACGGTGACGGGGAAGGCGAAGGCCGTCGAGGCCAGCAGCGAGAGGACGAGCGACAAAGCGAGACGTTTCACGGATTTTGCACCTTGGTTGAACAGCGGCGGATGACGGATGGTTTTGATCAGGATGGCGGCGCGGCGCGGTTCGGAACATCGAACACCGTCAGTTCGCGATCCTCGGTGGGATGGCGCAGGCGAAACACGTCGACGCCGAAAATCTCGCGGATCAGTTTTTGGGTCAGCGCTTCGCGCGGTGCCGCCAGCACATGCAGCCGGGCTTCGTGCATCACCGCGACCCTGGTGGCGAAGGGCGCTACCAACGCCAGATCGTGCAGCACGGCGATCACCGTCATGCCGAAGCCGGCCACAAGTTCAATAAGCTCGCCTCGGGCGCGCGGGTCGAGATGGTTGGTCGGCTCATCGAGGAACAGCACTTTCGGTTCCTGTGCGATGGCGCGCGCCAGCTGGGCGCGCTGGCGTTCCCCGCCCGACAGCGAGCCGATGCTGCGGCCAAGCAGCGGCAACAAGCCGGTCCGGCGCAGCGCGTCCACGACAATGTCGCGTTCCTCGCTCCTGCGCCTCAGGCCGGCATGCGGGACGCGGCCAAGCTCGACATAGTCGATCACCGCCAGCCGCGGATCCGGCTGGTCGGTCTGGCCGACGACGGCGATGTGCAATGCCCGTTCGGCGGTCGAGATCCTGTCGAGGCGGCGCCCACCAAGCTTCATCTCGCCGGAACTTGGCCTGAGCATGCCCGACAGCATGCGCAGCAGCGTCGTCTTGCCGGCGCCGTTGGGGCCGATAATGGCGAGGCGATCACCAGCGGCAACGGACAGGCTGACCGCATGGACCAGAGCCCGGCCATTCGCTGTCGCGCCGAGGTCGCGGGCTTCGAGGAGTGGCGTTGTCATCGGTTCCCATCCACAGGCTTGGCCGGTGCCGGGATACGGGCCAGCGTCTTGCCGGCCAGTCGCGGCGGACGTTGTCCGGAATTGCACCAGCCGTCTGCCAGCGATGCATAGAGCCTGGCAAATCGCACGAGATCGCCGGCGTCGGCCTCGGCGTCGATGGAGCCGAAGAGATAGGCGGCCTTGCCCGGCGCCTGGAAGGCTACCGTCAGCGGTCGCGCGCAGCCCGCCATGCATTCGACGCCTTCAACCGTGAAGCCGAGCGCCACAGCGGGTTCATGGTGGGCCGCGAGCCGGGACCGCAAATCGGCGCATAGGCTTTCGCCCGACCTGATCCCTGTCGGAACGTCACGGCAAAGCGTGCACACGATGATGCGATGATCGATGGCGCCGTCCAACTTTCCGTCACTTTCCAAAACTGGCGACGGAAGGATGTTGGCGAGCCGGCCGACAAGACCGACGTCCACGTTTCCTCCCGGCACACCCCGTCCGGTCAACTCAGTGATGGCAGGTCTCCTGGCTCGCGGGTCTCGGCTCAATCCTGCCTTCCCAGCCTTGCCGGCCAGTGGCATGTCGGATCTTGCTCACCGCTTACAGTTGCGGGGGCAGCCACGGTCTCGACCTTGAGGGTCTCACCGTGTTCCCTTTTCACCCCTTGCCTTTCGGCGCGGGGACCATCACCGGGCCATCGTAGTTTTGCCCCGAGCGCATCGCAACGATTCTTTTCGACTGGTCCTGTCACCATCGCGGCACCGGCATCCTGCGGCCTCATCAGATAGCGGCTTGCTATATCTCTATCTGTAATGTAATAACAGAACGATTTAAGAGATTCCCTCTGTTGATGTCAATCCCTTGCCACAACCCTTCGAACTATCGCTGAAGGTTGCGGACGCAGACGGGGCGGAGTTCACGTGAACTCCGCCCCGGATCGGATAGTCTGCAGGCAGACGTGCTTACTTACCTGACAGCTGCTTGGCGTTCTCTGGCGTGATCGCTGTCGTCTCGACAGTGACCGTCGTATCCACCGAAGTGGCGCAATCAAGCAAGATTTTCTTCGACATCTCGATCGCTTCCTTCGCACCTGTCGGGTAGGTGAAGGTCGCCGCCCAGTCACCCTTGGCGACGGCTTCGATGCCGCCTGCCGGGCCTGGCAAGCCATCAGTACCGATGATCTTAACGTCCTTGCCGGCGCCCTTGGCGGCAAGCAGCGCGCCGGCCGCCATCATGTCGTTCGAGGCGTAGAGCACCTTGATGTCGGGATGCGCCTGCAACATGGCCGAGAAAGCGGTCTGGGCTTTATCCGGCACCCAGTCGGCGGCCTGCTCGGCGACGACCTGGATCTTGGCATTCTCCTTGACGCCGTCCTTGAAGCCATTCAGCCGCTCGACGGCCGGTGTGGAGCTTGGCAATCCTTCGAGCACCGCTGCTTCGCCGCCCTCCGGCAGCAAGGTCTTGGCGGTGTATTTGCCCGCTTCGAGCGCGATCTTGTAATTGTCGCCGCCGATGAAGGCGGTGTAGTCCTTGCCGGGATCGCCGACCGTCTTGCGGTCGAGTTCGATGACCGGGATGCCGGCATCCATGGCGCGCTTCACCGCCGGTGTCAGCGGTGCCGCCTCGAAGGGCGAGATCAGCAAGAGATCGACTTTCTGGGTGATGAAGTTGTCGACCTGCGAGGTCTGCGTGTTGACGTTGCCAGCGCCGTCGGCGATCTGCAACGTGAAGCCCGGCACTTCCTTGGCGGCCGCCGTCAGCTCGTCATTGACATGCTGGCGGTAGGGCTCGGCATTGTTCGCCTGTGAAAAGCCGATGATGAACTGGCCGTCTTTGGCGCAGGCCTTGACCAACGGTTCGGCAGCCTGGGCGGCTCCCGCGATGCACAGGCCGGCACCTGCCAGGAGCACGGCCTTGAGGGTGCGGCTTTGTCTTATGGTTTTCATATTCACTCTCCTCCTCGTCGGGCCGGGGGGCCAGACCTTGGTTGACTGACTTCCACTTGCTGCCGCCTTCCTCCTAACGACCCAAACCCTCGCGGCGGCGAACGAGGGATTGAATGACTGCCGCCAGCACGATGATCGCGGCGGTCGCGAGCAGTTGAATGGCGGGTGTGATGTTGTTGAGCTGAAGGATGTTGGCCAGCGCGCCGAGCATGATGGTGCCGGCCACGGTGCCGACCATCGAGCCGGCGCCGCCGAACAGGCTGGTGCCGCCGATGACCACGGCGGCGATCGCCGTGAGCTCATAGCCCATGCCGTCATTGGCGCTGCCGAAATTGAACTGGCCGGCATGAACGATACCGGCAAGAGCGGCGGCAAAGCCGGTGATCGCATAGACCGAGATCTTGACCATGGAGACGGGCACGCCGGAAATGCGCGCCGCGCGCTCATTGCCGCCGACGGCGAAGACATAGCGGCCGAAGCGCGTGGTGTTGAGCACGATGGTTGCGATCGCGGCAAAGACGATGAAGACGATGGTGGCGACTGGCACGGTGTTGTTGAACAGCCGCTCGCCGAGGATCGCAAAAACCGGCGGTGCCAGGCCCGGCCCGTCGCCATAGGAAATGTTGATGTACTGATTGCCCGACACGACAAGCGCCAGGCCGCGTGCCGCCTGCAAGCCGGCGAGCGTGACGATGAACGGCTCCAGTCGGAACCGGGTGGAGATGGTGCCCTGGATCGCACCGAAGACGATGCCCATGATGAGCACGGCGAGGATGGTGGGGACCAGCCCGAAGCCGCCAGAGATCATCATCGATGCGGTGACGACACTGGACAGCCCAAGCACCGCGCCAACCGAAAGGTCGATGCCGGCCGTGATAATGACGAAGGTCATGCCGATGGCGATGATGCCGGTCTCCGACACCGCGCGCACGATGTTGGCGATGTTGTCGGGGTCGAGGAACAGGATCGCTCCGTGACGGCGCGGCGAGAAGATGACACCGCCGATCGCCACCAGTACCAAGCCGATCAGGCTTTGGAAGCGCACGATCAGCGCCAGCGGATCGCGATGCGCCGGTGCCGCAGCCACCGGGCCGCCTGCTTCCGAAATCTTCTGTTCAGACATCAGGCCTCCCTGCCATTTGCCGCGGCAAGCACCGTGTGCTCGTCGACGCCGCCGATGAATTCCGCCACATTGCGCCCCTGGCGCAGCACCACGATGCGGTCGCAGAGACCGATCAGTTCCGGCATCTCGCTAGACGCGACCAGGATGCCGAGCCCTTGCGCCGCCAACTGCCTGAGCCGCGCGTAAATCTCGCCCTTGGCGCCGACATCGACGCCGCGCGTCGGCTCATCGAGCAGCAGCAGCCTTGGATTGCCGAGGATCTCCTTGGCCAGCACCACTTTCTGCTGGTTGCCGCCGGACAGCGCGCCGACAGCGATGTCGGGATTCTTCGGCCTGATGTCGAACTGGCCGAAGGACTGCTTCACCGCCTCCGCCTGGCGGCGCTGAGACATCAGGCCGAACGGCGAGATGCGGCGGATCACCGACATGACCAGGTTGAGGCCCACAGCCATTCTGAGCATCAGACCGCTGCCACGCCGGTCGTCGGTGACGAAGGCAATGCCGGCCGCGCGGGCCGCCGCGATCGAATCCAGCCTTACGGGCCGGCCGTCGATGGCGACCTCGCCTTCCCAACGGCCGGACAGACCGGTGCCATAGAGCGCACTCAGCAGCTCGGTACGCCCTGCCCCCATGATGCCGGCCAGTCCGACGATCTCGCCGGCCTTGACGTCGAGCGAGATGCCGGCCGGCGGCTGCCATCCGGCGCTTTCGTGGGCGAGCCTGAAGCGCGCATCGCGCAAGCTGAGTAACGTCTTGCCGGCCGCCCTTGACCGTTCGGGATAAAGCTCGTCCAGCGGCCGCCCGACCAGAAGCCGGACCAGCTCGGCCTGCGGCGCACGCGGCTCGGTGACGCCGGCGACACGACCGTCGCGCATAACCGTCACCCGGTCGGCGATCTGCGGCACTTCTTCGAGGCGATGCGAGATGTAGACGATGCCGACGCCGCTGGCGGCGAGCTTACGCATGATGTCGAACAGCCTGTCGACCTCGCCTACCGTCAGTGCCGCCGTCGGCTCGTCCATGATCAGCACACGCGACGCGTAGGACAGCGCCTTGACGATCGCCACGACCTGGCGCTGGCCGATCGACAGGTTCGCCACCATGCTGGCCGGATCGATGGCCATCTCGATGGCCTCGAGCCGCTTGCGGGCCTCGCTGCGCATCGTCGACACATCAAGGAAGCCGCCAGACCGCATCAGTTCGCGGCCGAGGAACAAATTGGCGGCGACGTCGAGCGTCGGCACTAGGTCGAGTTCCTGGAATATGGTGGCGATGCCGGCCGCTTGCGCCTCGCGCGGGTTGTTGAAGGTGACCGGCTTGCCGTCGATGTGGATGGTGCCTTCATCGGCCGTGTAGACGCCCGACAACAGGTTCATCAGCGTGGATTTGCCGGCGCCGTTCTCGCCGAGCAGCGCGTGGATCTCGCCGGCCTTCAAGTCGAAGTCGACGCCGCGCAGCGCCTGGACGCCGCCGAAGCGTTTGACAGCACCGGTAACGGAAAGCAGCGGCGCGCTCATGCTGACCCCATGGGGGCTGACCTCATCGAGTCCGGCCTCGCGCAGGACTCTCGGACCTGCAGCGCCGCCTGTAGCCGCACCGACTGTGGCTCCAGGCCGGTAGATGCAATGCGGGCGCACAGCAAGGCTGCCGCCTGCCGTCCGATCTCGGTGCAGGGTTGCGCGACCAACGTCAGCCGCGGCTCGAAGCAATCGGCCCATTCGAAGTCGTCGAAGCCGGCGAGCGAGAGATCTCCCGGTATTGAGAGGCCCCGTTCTCGAATCGCCCGCACCGCCCCGATCGTCGTCATGTTGTTGCCCGTGACCAATGCGGTGGGCGGCGACGGCAGGGACAGGATCGCATGGGTCGATGCCGTCGCACTCGCCGTGTCGACATTATCCGGCGAGACATAGTGCGGCAGGCACTCAAGTCCATTGGCGGCGAGCGAGACGCGAAAGGCCTCGATGCGTTCGCGGGTTGTCGCCAGCCCCGGCTGGCCAGCGATGTAGCCGATGCGCTTGTGGCCGTAGGAGGCGACATGATCGATCAGCGCGCGCATCGACGACTGGTTCTCGACACCGATCTGGTCGAAGCGCTCGTCGGCGAAGCGGTCGATGAGCACGCAAGGCAGCTTCTTTTCGGCGAGATATTCGATGGCCCGCTGCGGCGCGCCAGATGGCGCCAGGATAACGCCGTCGACCCGCCGCTGGTGGAAGGCACGCACCACCGAAAGCTCGCGGTCAGGGTCTTCCTGCGTGTCGGACAGGAACACCATGAGGCCGAGGCGGGCGCATTCGGCCTCCACCGCGCAGATGATGTCGGTAAAATATGGATTGGAAATCGCCGAGATCGCCAAGCCGACGCTGTTGGTCGAAGCGACTTTCAGCGACCGCGCCAGCTCGTTGGGCTGATAGCCCATCGCGGCGATCGCGTCATTGATGAGCCGCGCCTTCTCCGGCGAGACGAAGCGGGTGCGGTTGATGACATGCGAGACGGTCGAAACCGACACGCCGGCGCGGCGCGCGACCTCAGCCATTGTCGGCATGGTAACCCAAACGGAGTGCTGGCAAGCGCTCCTCCCTGATGATGCGTTTCCCAGTCCGCTCTCGTTGATCTCGGCGGATTTTGGGAGATCATAATGTCATCGAAACGTTTGCGCAATCGCTTCGATGAGTTTCCCAACCAAATTTGCGTGCTGCACAATTTCGATCAAACTGGCCGCGTGGAAAGGCGGCAGTATGATCCGGCCGATGCGAGAAGGAGCCATGAACCCGACCGAGAAAGCGCTGTGGTTCGTCGAGAGCCATCTACCGGAGGCTGTTACACTCGAAGACGTCGCGCAAAGCAGCGGCGTGTCGCGCTTTCATGTGACGCGCGCCTTCGGCGCCGCCACCGGCCGCTCTGTCATGGGTTATGTGCGCGCGCGTCGGCTGACCGAGGCGGCGCGCAAGCTGGCAGGCGGGGCGCCCGACATCCTCTCGGTGGCGCTCGACGCCGGCTACAACTCGCATGAGGCTTTCACCCGCGCCTTCCGCGACCAGTTCGGCATAACGCCGGAACTGGTGCGCGCGCAAGGCTCGACCAAGACCCTCGACCTCGTGGAGCCGATCCTGATGGACCAGTCCCTTCTCGCCAACCTCGAACCACCGCGCTTCGAGACCAGCCGGCCGTTCCTGATCGCCGGGCTCGGCGAACGCTACAGCTGCGAAACCAGCGCCGCGATTCCAATGCAGTGGCAGCGCTTCGGCCCCTATATCGGCAACATTCCGGGCGAGACCGGCGACGTTGCCTATGGCGTCTGCGTCAACGGCGACGATGCCGGCAATTTCGACTACATCGCCGGTGTCGAAGTATCGGACTTTTCCGACCTTCCCAGGGAATTCAGCCGCGTGCGCATACCCGCTCAGAAATATGTGGTGTTTTCACATCGCGAGCACATCTCGACCATCCGCCGCACCGTCAACACGATCTGGAACAAATGGCTGCCGGCCTCCGGGCACGAAATATCGGACGCGCCGGAATTCGAACGCTATGGCCCGGAGTTCGATCCGCGCAGCGGCAATGGCGGGCTGGAGATCTGGATACCGGTAAAAGCCTAGCGGAAGATCACAAATCGAGATCCCAGTTCTGGCCAACCAGATCCTTGCCGAAGGAATGGTGGGGCTCTTCCTCGATCAGTTTGAAACCGGCGGCCTGGTAGATGTGCCGGGCGGCGGCCAGGATGTCGTTGGTCCATAAGGTCAGCGTCTTGTAACCCCTGGCGCGGGCAAAGCCGATGCACTCTTCGACCAGCCGCTTGCCGATGCCGAGGCCGCGCGCCGACGGTTCGACATAGAGCAGGCGCAGCTTCGCCACCTCGGGCGATTTGCGCACGACGAAGACGGAGCCGACGACCTCGCCATCGCGCTCGGCGATCCAGCTGCGCTCCCATTTCGGATCGAAGGATTTGACGAAGGCCGCCAGGAGTTCGGCGACCAGCGCCTCATAGGTTTCGTCCCAGCCATAGTCCTGCGCGTAAAGCATCCCTTGCCGGCGGATGATCCAGCCGATGTCACCGACCTGCAGCGGCCGCAACAGATAGGGGATTCTTGGCTCGGCGCTTTCGCCAAGCAATGCCTGGACCGTGCGCATGGATTTCACCAGTCGGTCCTGCTCCGACGCCGGCAGCCGATCGAGCAGCGTCGCGACCTGGTCGTGCGAATCCTTGTTCAGCGGCGCGAAGGCATTCCTGCCCCCCGACGTCAGCGCAATCGACGATTGCCTGGCGTCCGAAACCAGTGTCGACCTCGAGATCAGGTGAAGGCGTTCGAACTTCTTCAGCAGACGACTGACATAGCCGGCGTCGAGGCCGAGATCGCGTCCAAGGTCGGTGGCGGTCAGACCGTCGCGGTGCGCCAGCTCGTAGAGCACGCGTGCCTCGGTCAGCGAGAAGGCACTTTTCAGCAGCCCCTCGTCAAGCAGCCCGATCTGGCGGGTGTAGAAGCGGTTGAACGCCCTGACCGCATCGATCAGCTGCTTGTTGGGCGCGTCGTTGTTGGGCTGATGGTGGATCGTCATGGGCATCTCCTGTCCGCACAGGATCAACCATTTACTTGACTCAGTCAACTATATAGTCACATCATCGGCAACACCGACCAGCGATCGACGATCCTGCCACCGGAAAACACCGCGATCGGCCCGAATTGCTGCAGCACGGCTTCGCTCTGCGTCGGTCGCAGGAACGCGTAGTCGCCAGGCCTGGCGACGGTATCGGCGGGCAAGCCCATGAATTGCTGGTTGGAAGACAGGCCGAGCAGGCCGTTCGTCTTCATGCCTTCAGGAAAGACCGGCTGGGCCATCCATTTGCCGCCATAGAGATAGCAGCCCTTGCGCGGAAACCGGCCGAGCGCCTGCAGCAGACGGGAGACGGCCGGCGGACCAGGCAGCATCGGTTCGACCACCTTCAGGATCGGCGTCGCGATGAAGGCCGCCGGCTGGAAACCTTCGAGGCCAGGCGTGTCGAAATCGCTGGGCAGCACGAAGGCCGAACCCATCGACACTTCATTGGCAGCGCCGCCGGAATGGAGCAGCGCGGTCTTGCTGCCGCCAATGTTGAGAATGCTCCGCTGGTCAGCGCCGAGACGAGCAACGAAAGCGGCGGCCCGTTCCGAGGCTTGCGCCAACGCCTTGGCCGGGCCGCCGAACAGGCCAGGAATATGCGGCGCATGCGCCTCATAGGCCATGACGCCTTCGCAGCGCAGCCCTTTGCGCGCCGGCAGCGCACTCAATGCCTTAGACAAGGCCGCGGGGCTGGCAAACCCACCGCGGTGCAGCCCGACGTCGATCTCGAAGGCGATGCGCAGTTCGATGCCGAGCTCGGCTGCCAGCGCGCCATATTCCGCCAGCCTCTCCTGCGTATCGATCAGCCAGCAAACCCGCGACCATGCCACATCGCCTCTGGAAAGCACCGCCCTTGCCGCGCTGACCGGCATCGGTTTGCCGTAGAGTAGATCCGCATCCGGAAACGCCTCCAGGACCGCCGCGCTGATCGGCGGATGGAAGGTCATGAAGCGATCGGTTCCGAGCGCCTTGCCGATATGCGAAAGCAGCGGCAGGCAAGCGAGCGACTTGTCGACCAGCCGCACGACAAGGCTTGGGTCAAGTCTCACTTTGACCAGAGCGACGTTGGCGTCCAGCCGGTCACGATCGAGCAGCAGGCAGGGCTGGAAGATGCCGGCTTGCTTCAATGCATCAGAAAGCGAGGCGAAATAAGCGCTCATCGTTCGATGCCAAAGGGGCTGGGCTCGATGCCGAACAGGCCGGCCATATAGGGCGATACAAAGCGGTTTTGCGGATCGATGTCGCGGCGCACGGCCATGGCATCGTCCCAGCGCGGGTATAGGTTCTTGAAGTCCGCCGCCTTCAGGCTGTGCATCTTGCCCCAATGCGGCCTGCCGCCATATCTGCGGAAGATCGGCTCGGCCGCCTGCATGAACGGAAGCGGATCACTCGCGGCATCATGGTGGATGGCGATCGAGCAGGTCGGCCTGTTGTAGAAGGGCGAGAGCCAGAACTGATCGGCCGCGACGCTGCGCACCTCCATCGGGAAATAGACTTCGGGAAAGCGCTTTTCGGTCAGCTCGATGATCTCGGCCAGCGCCTTCGGCCCTTCCTCGAACGGAAGGTGATATTCCATCTCGTTGAATTTGGTCTGCCGGTCGCTGGCATAGACGTTGAGCCAGTCCTGCACATAGTCCTCGGCTGGCACTTTCGCGACCGCGCCGAGGATCAGCCGCCGACGCAGCGACGGCAGCCAGGCAAGCCCGGTGCGCAACCGGCGTAGTGTGCGCAAGGAGCCCTCATCATCCTCGGTCGGGCGCGGGGTGGTCGCCTCGGTGCTGAAGTCGCTGGCGATGAACTGCGCATAGCCGGAAAACGGAATGTAGTAGAATTCGGCCGAGCGGTGCGCGGTCATCATCGTTTCGAAGTCGTGCAGCATGTCGGCGATCGGCAGCACCCATTTGCGGCGGCGCAGCCGGTAGGTCGGGATGTTGTTCAACGTCACTTCGCTCAAGACACCGAAGGCACCGAGCGCAACGCCGATGGCGTGGATCGTGTCCCGATCCCCTGCCCTGGTGAGGTCGCGGACCTTGCCGAGCCCATCGACGATCTGCACCGTCTCCAATTGCGTGTGATAGGCGCCGAGCGTCGGTCCAGAGCCATGGGTAGCGGTTCCCAGCGCACCGCCAATCGCCTGGCGGTCAATGTCGCCCATGTTGGGCAGGCCCTGGCCGATACCTTGCAGGATATGCATCAGCGAACCGAGCCGCGTCCCCGCCCGCACGCGCGCCCGATGCTTTTCAGCGTCATGCGAGACCAGCCCTTCCAGCTTGTCCAGAGACAGGATCGTGCCCCCGGATTTCACCAGCGGCGTGAAGGAATGACCGGCGCCGACGACGCGTATCGGGCCGGGCGCGGTGCGAATGAGATCGCCGAGTTCTCCGGCATCGGCGGGACTGGCGATCAGGCGGGGTTCGGCTGTGACAAAGCCCGACCAGTTGCTCCACATGTTCGACATGGCGCTCACGCAACAACCCGGCGACGCCGCGCCACGAAGACAAACAGGCCAAGCAGCGCCACGCTGACCAGGGCACTGGCGGCGGCGAATTCCGGAACCGGGCGAAAATCCTTGCCGTCGATGAGCAGGGACGCCGCAACCGGCCCGATCGCCAGGCCAAAAAGCTGCGCGGCCGGCACCAGCAGCACGGCCGTGCGTGTCTCATCCGCGGTGATCGCCAGCCGGATCTGGTAGGGCACGATGAACAGCAGGATAAAGCCCATGACCAAGGCGGCGATCCAGAATGTGGTGAGGGCAGGTCCGCTGGCGAGAACCAGCGAACACAAAAGCGCCACCACACCGATCACCACAATGGCAATGCGATAATCGATACGCGCTTCGAACACGGTCGCCGTCATCGCACCCAGGACCTGCACCGCGAGGCTGGTCGAGACGATCAACCCGACGGTACGACCATCGATGCCGAATTGGGCGCCAAGGGGCTCAAGAAAGGCCCAGACCGAGCCGAAGAACATGAAGTAGCAGAAGACGCACAACAGTGCGGTGATCGAAGGGACCGTCAGCACATTGGCCAGGTTCTCGTCCTTCGGCAGATCGGCGTAATCAGCGGGGACAATGAAGGCGACGAAGAGCGACAGGACGCAGACGACCGCGAGAATGAGGAAGCCGCCAACCGATCCGGCGGCCGGGATGACATAGAGCGCCAGCAGCAGTGCTAGCGCACATTGCGCCAGCGTCTGCATGGTGACGAAAAAGCCGCCGATGCGTTCGGCACGCCGCGAACGGGCAATCAATTCGGTGGCGACTGCGACCAGGCCGCCTTCGGCAAGACCGGCCAGGGCGCGTGCCGCCATCAACGTGTTGGCGCCGGCGACATAGGCCGTCCAGACATTCGCCAGCGCGAGCAGGAGCAGCAAGATCGCACTTTTCCAGCGCATGTTGTGGGCCGAGAGCAGCATTGCGACGATCGCCGAGCCGATCGCGATGGCAATCATCTCGGCGGTGGCGACCAGCGCCAGCTCATCGCCGCTGACACGGCCTTCGGTGTAGAGGGCGCCGAGCAGGACGGGTTGCAGGCCGAGAATGAGCAGGCCGACCGACCCGATCCACAAGGCCGAGGCAAGCTGTCCGCCGGTCGGATTGCCGACCAGCCAATCGCCGCTTCCGGTATATGCGTCACCAGATGCCAAAACCGCCTCCCAACGTCCCTTGCCGGATCGCAAAAAAGCTGACAACCTGTCAGCATTTCAGAAACTGATACTTGATCATATTTCTTGTCAACCAGAATTTGCCAATGCGTGCGAAAGACCGGTGCATGACGGAAGCAAGGCGAACAGCGACCGAACCGAGGCGCAAACCCAAGCAGGAGCGCAGCCGCGAGCGCATCGACGCCATCCTGTCGACGACGATGCGGCTGATCGGCGAGAAGGGCATCGACGCCGTCACCATGAAGGAGGTCGGCATGCTGGCGGGCGGGCCGATCGCCACCGTCTATCACTACTTCCCCAACAAGTCGGCGATCCTGGCGATGCTCTACGAGCGGTTTTCGGAGGTCAGCCGCGCGCGATTGACAGCGATTATCGCCGATGTCCGCGAGCCAAAGGACGTCATCGCCGCCGCCGACCGGTTGCTTGACGACTACCTCAGCCGCGTCGCCGGCGATCCCGCCATCCAGGATCTGCAGAACGCCATCCAGGCCGACAAGGCGCTGAAGAATCTCGATATCGCCGAAACACGACATCAGGCCAAGATGTTCTGCGACCATGTCATCGCTTTGCTCGAGCCGGGCAAGCACGAGCAGTTCGAACGCATGGTTCTGCTGATCTTCCAGCTCGCCGGTGGTGTGGTGCGTCTGGCGCTTGCGGAGGGTGACGCGGAAAGCCGCCGGACCATCGAGGATTACCGGTCGATCATCCACACTCAGTTGCGGCTGTTTCTTTAGACAGGCGCAATGACGATCAGTCCGTTGTGGTCTATTTCGCCTGGCGGATAAGGCCTTCGAAGCCATCGGCCAGCTCGGCAGCGCCGGCCGCGAACATTTTCACGAGGTTCTGGGGACGGCCGGGAGTCTTGTTGGCATCAAGCAGGATGGCCCTGCCCTCATGCATGACGAAATCGAATTTCCCGTAGTCAAAGCCGAGTTCACGCCGCCGCTCGCGCATCTCGTCGGGAACCGGGACGGGCTCACGCCGGATCGTTTCCGATGCCTTGACCAGGCCGTTTGGAGAGACGTAGCGGGTGCAGCGCTCGCGCTCTCCGCAAAACACCCAGAAACGCGCAGCAAAGCCGTCGGGCTCTCTTTCCGGAATGAACTTTTCGACGACCAGATCATCGCGCTCGAAGATGCCCTCCGGGAGTTCGCTTGGAGATCCATAGACCTCATAGGGCTGCAGGGTCGGCAGATGCGGAAAAGGCGGCGGTTTGCCCGCGCGCTTCGATCGCCGGTTCAGGAGTGTCTCCGGAATACCCAGATTGTTGAGGTCACTCTTGACGATGACCGGGCCTTGCCAAGCGTCGCCTTCCGTTATCAGAGCCCCGCTGATCCGCCTTTTGGAGATATCGGACGCCCCGACATTGAGGCAGAACGGAAACCGCCTGGCATAATCGACATGGTCCGCAGGTGTCAGTGTCGCATCGACATGCAGAACCGCGATATCGGCGTCTTGTGTCTTTGACGGGCCTTGCTGGATCCGGACCGAATGGCCACGCCTTTTCAGGTCCTCCAGGACATCGAACAGCAGATAAGGGCTGCCCCTGCGCAACAGGAGGTTGCGCTTGCCCAGGAAGCGGTCATGCTCATGCGTTATAACGACGACGCGCGCCACTTCTATCCCCTTGGCTTCAATGCCCGCTTCTATTAAGCGGCTCTAATCAGTCGATGCCAGACTTTCCTGCGCTCCAACGGGTTTGAATGACAAATCATTGGGATAATTATCATCGGCACTGGAAGCTGCTGGACGCCCCGCTGCGGCCGACGGCGGAGACTGTCGGCATCTTCGATCGCGAACTCGATCTCAGGGATGCCGATGTCCTTCTGCTCGGCGTGACGCCCGAACTGGCAGTCCTGGGCAGGTCGATGTTGGCCATCGATCAATCGGCAACCATGATTTCCGGGGTTTGGGCCGGCGACAACGCCTCGCGAAGGGCGATGGCCGGCAACTGGCTCAGCCTCCCCCTGGAGCGGGCAAGTGTCGACGCCGTCATCGGCGACGGATGCCTGTCGGCGGTCGATTCCAGAGACGCCCGCCATGCTTTGTTCGCCGAAACGGCAAGGGTGCTGAAGCCCGGCAGGCGTGCGGCGATCCGCGTTTTTGCACGGCCGGAAACGGCGGAGAACCTGCGCGACATCGAGGCGCTAATCCTGGCCGGCGGGGTCGAGAATTTCCACGCGCTCAAATGGCGCATCGCAATGGCGTGCACGAGCGACGACCGCGATTTCGCAATCAAGGTGCGAACGATCCGCGACACCTTCGACAGCCTGTTCCCCGACCGCGAAGGTCTTGCCGCACGGACAGGATGGAGCATGACGTCGATCAACACGATCGATGTTTATGCCGGCTCGGACATAAGCTACAGCTTTGCGACGCTGGCCATGCTGATCGACGAAGCGAACAGCTGGTTCGGCGACGTGCGCGTCGTGCCGAGCGGCTCTTACCCGCTGGCGGAACGGTGCCCGCTTCTGGTGCTTGGATCGCCCAATGCTCGACTTTGAAACCCGGGAAATCGGCTTGCGTCTCGGACACTGACTGCCGATCAACAGGATAGCATTCGAGCAGCGTTCGGGCGGCAAGCCTTATTTTGCGCAATCGCGCGGCAGCACCAGAAAAATTTCCCACCATTGCCCCTTCCCGCGCGCCTTGACTCTCTGAGGTCGGCAGCCTATTTCAGCGCCACGTTAGCACTCGCCATTGGTGAGTGCTAACCACATGTCCGGCTTCGCCGGATGGAGGAACTGTTTCTCACCGTTCTCATCGAGGAAGAAAAAATGGCAAAGTCGAAGTTCCGCCCGCTTCATGACCGCGTGGTCGTTCGCCGGGTCGAATCCGAATCCAAGACCGCCGGCGGGATCATCATCCCGGATACGGCAAAGGAAAAGCCGCAGGAAGGCGAGATCATCGCTGTCGGCTCCGGCGCTCGTGACGAAGCTGGCAAGCTGGTCCCGCTGGACGTCAAGGCTGGCGACCGCATCCTGTTCGGCAAGTGGTCGGGCACCGAAGTCAAGCTCAATGGCGAAGACCTTCTGATCATGAAGGAATCCGACATCATGGGCATCATCGGCTGATTATCGGCCTCACCGTCAACTGAATTCGGGCTTACCCCAAGCCCCTGCCAGGAGCTAAAAAATGGCTGCTAAAGACGTAAAATTCTCCCGTGATGCCCGCGAGCGCATGCTGCGCGGCGTCAACATCCTCGCCGATGCGGTGAAGGTCACGCTCGGCCCCAAGGGCCGCAACGTCGTCATCGACAAGTCGTTCGGCGCCCCGCGCATCACCAAGGACGGCGTCACCGTCGCCAAGGAAATCGAGCTTGAGGACAAGTTCGAAAACATGGGCGCGCAGATGGTCCGCGAAGTTGCTTCGAAGACCAACGACATCGCCGGCGACGGCACCACGACCGCGACCGTTCTGGCGCAGTCGATCGTCCAGGAAGGCCACAAGGCCGTTGCCGCCGGCATGAACCCGATGGACCTGAAGCGCGGTATCGATCTGGCCGTCACCGAAGTCGTTGCGGCTCTCGGCAAGGCTGCCAAGAAGATCAAGACCTCCGAGGAAGTTGCCCAGGTCGGCACCATCTCGGCCAATGGCGACGAGTCGGTCGGCAAGATGATCGCGGAAGCGATGCAGAAGGTCGGCAACGAAGGCGTCATCACCGTTGAGGAAGCCAAGACCGCCGAGACCGAACTCGAAGTCGTCGAAGGCATGCAGTTCGACCGCGGCTACCTCTCGCCCTACTTCGTCACCAACGCCGACAAGATGGTTGCCGAGCTCGAGGACGTCTACATCCTGCTCCACGAGAAGAAGCTCTCCAACCTCCAGGCCATGCTGCCGGTTCTCGAAGCCGTCGTGCAGACCTCCAAGCCGCTGCTCATCATCTCGGAAGACGTCGAAGGCGAGGCTCTGGCCACGCTGGTCGTCAACAAGCTGCGTGGCGGCCTGAAGATCGCCGCCGTCAAGGCTCCGGGCTTCGGTGATCGCCGCAAGGCCATGCTGGAAGACATCGCCATCCTGACCGGTGGCCAGGTCATCTCGGAAGACCTCGGCATCAAGCTCGAGAACGTCGGCCTCAACATGCTCGGCCGCGCCAAGAAGGTGTCGATCTCCAAGGAGAACACCACCATCGTCGACGGCGCCGGCAAGAAGGCCGAGATCCAGGGCCGCGTTGCCCAGATCAAGCAGCAGATCGAAGAGACCACTTCGGACTACGACAAGGAGAAGCTGCAGGAACGTCTCGCCAAGCTGGCGGGCGGCGTTGCCGTCATCCGCGTCGGCGGTGCGACGGAAGTCGAAGTCAAGGAAAAGAAGGACCGCGTCGATGACGCCCTCAACGCGACCCGCGCGGCCGTGGAAGAAGGCATCGTTGCAGGCGGTGGCGTTGCTCTCCTGCGCGCTTCGGCCAACATCAAGGCCACCGGCGCCAATGCCGACCAGGCTGCTGGCATCAACATCGTGCGTCGCGCACTGCAGGCTCCGGCCCGTCAGATCGCCTCGAACGCCGGTGCGGAAGCTTCGATCGTTGCCGGCAAGATCCTTGAGAACAAGGGCGCGACCTTCGGCTACAACGCCCAGACCGGCGAATATGGCGACATGATCGCCATGGGTATCGTCGATCCGGTCAAGGTTGTCCGTACGGCTCTCCAGGACGCGGCTTCGGTCGCCGGCCTGCTCGTCACCACCGAAGCCATGATCGCGGAGGCTCCGAAGAAGGAGTCGGCTGGCGGCGGCATGCCTGGCGGCATGGGCGGCGGCGGCATGGGCGGCATGGGCGGCATGGACTTCTAATCCAGCCAACCTGGCTATGCATACGAAAGGGCGGCAGCGATGCCGCCCTTTTTGTTTTCGGAAAAAATCGCATCGGGCGACTGCATGATCGCAATCTTCGCGCCGAACGAATGCAATCCCAACCCTATGCCCCGCGCGATGACGCCCGATGCCGCGCCAATTGCCATTGCCACCAACAGCAGGATGGCGAAAGGCCCGTCGGCAGAGCTGTCGACCCATAGAAAGCCGAAGGCGGCGACCATGACGACGGCGCAAATGGGGAGACACACGCCGTTTGGCATCACCACCGCTACGAAGAAGGGCACGAACAGAAACAGGATCACAGGCGTCAGCAAAACAGGCACTCCTCGCCGTTGGCCGATTGCCATTTGCTTTGCCTAGGAGCGCGGGACATGGCGAGCCGGATCAAGAGCCGTGCAGATGCCGCGTAGATTTTCAGCACAGGCGTGGACTGGATCGGTGGTCCCTACCGGTCCGCCAGCGCGAGCTTGGCGCCGAGCATGACGAAGGCGCCTGCAAATGTCCTGCGCATCCAGGTCAGCACCATTGGCCGCGAGGCGACGTGGCTGCGGATTGAAGCGGCGAAGATGCCGTAGCCGACGAAAACCACGAAGGTCAAAAGCATGAAGACGCTGCTCAGTTCCAGCATCTTCGACAGCGCATTGGGTTCGGTGGTGCTGACGAATTGCGGCAGGAAGGCGAAGAAGAAGATCGACAGTTTCGGATTGAGCACGTTGACGAGGATGCCAGTGGCGATCACCTTGCCGGCCGAGCGCGGCGCGACATTGTCCTCAACACTGAGCCCGCCCTTCTCCTTCAGCGTGTTCCAAGCCATGTAGAGCAGATAGGCGACGCCGAGATATTTCAGCGTCTCGAAGGCGACCGCGCTGGTGTGCAGCAGTGCCGCCAGGCCGGTGATGGCGGCAGCCATATGCGGGATGATGCCGAGCGTGCAGCCAAAGGCTGCAATGATCGAGGCCCGCGCACCGTGCGAAAGTCCGGCGCTTAGCGTGTAGAGAACGCCGGTGCCGGGCGAGGCCACGACGATCAGCGACGTCAACAGAAATTCGATGCTCACGATGGATTTCCTCCGACGCCCTGCCCTGTTGCAGCGTAGCCAGCAAGGAGGGTGCGCACAAGCCACCGGCAATCGTTGCTAAGAGGTCGGAAATCCGTGCGCCCGGCGCGCCATAAGGCACTCCTCGTCGCCAGGCATGCAGGCCCGACAGACATCCGGGCGCAATTCGTAGATGCCGCATGCGGTCGATTTGCCGACTTCGCCCGACAGCGCCGAGCAGCGCGCGCCGTCACAGCGCATGCCGGACAGGTCGGCCGCCACATATTTTTCCGGGATCCGCTCCAATTGCGCTTCATCCTCGGTGGAGAAGCGTGGCCATTCGGCCGAATAGGAACAGCAGGCGCCGCAGCTCTGGCAGTCAAACGCGGGAGCGGTCTCGCGTTGCGACGACGAAAGGTTTGCTGCAGCGACCAGCGCAAGCAGCCCCGGCACGGCCGGATTGCGATCGGCGTCCTGCGGCAAGGCGCTATTTCTTCTTAGCCGTCTTGCCCTTCGGTGCGTCCGCCGGCGACTTGAACAGGTCGGTCGCGGCGTCGGCAGGTTCACCGGCCTTCGCGGCAACCGGCTTGGCCGGCTTTGCAGCGGGGGCCGGCGCTGCCGGCTGATCCTTGGTGGAGAATTTTATGGCCATGTCAGTCCTCGTCGACGAAACGCGATGATGGTGCGCGCGGATTGCGCAAGCGGCCGATCAGCGCCGAAACCGCCGTGATGTTCATTTCCTCGGGCGACCAGTTCTTTACCGCCTCAATGTGATGCGGCGCCAATTCGCGATGCGTGCTGCCGCTGTAGGCGGCATCCTGATAGGTCACCCGCTCATGAGTCTTGGCGTCTTCGCGGACATATTCGATCAGATAGTTCGGGCACTCGGCACGGCCGCGCACGCCGACGCGCACCTGGGCATCGCCATGGGCGCGCTTGCAGCGTTCAAGCTTCTCCAGCACGCGCCGGACATACTCGACCGGCTTGTCGAGACCTTCGACCATGTCGGCGATGGTCGCATCGGCGGCGATCGGCGTTGGCGGTACGCGCTTGGTGGCCATCAGCGTTTTCCGGCTCGTTTCGGCAGCGCCGCGAGTGCTGCGGCCGCGGCCATCTCGTCAGCTTCCTTTTCCAGGCGCAGTTCGCGCAAGCGTGCGGTCTTGGCTTCCCGCGCTTCGCTGACGGCGTCGCGCTCGGACATGATGCGGCCAAGCGACATCGACTGGGTTTGCGTCTTGCTGAACAGCGACACCGCCGGATCGGCGGCTGTCTTCGAATGGGCGGTCAAAATCTTTCTCCTGTCAGGAGCCTGGTGCCGTCAGGGCGAGACCGGGTCTTCGGTCAGGACCACACACTAAGCAAACGGCAGCGGGGCAATACGGCAGCGGATTCTAATTGCTGGAGCGTCCCTTAGCACGTTCGGCCCGATGCGCAGCGCATTTTCGACGGCAACAAGCGTAAAATGAAAAAGGCCAGGCACCGCCTGACCTTCCATGGGAGCAACCGCGCATCCAGATGGATGCACAGGAGACACTCCTCTCATGCGCATGATGTGCCTTGGAAACTCAGGTTTCCGTGGCCACGCGCCAGAATTCGCCAATCACCGGTGCCAGTACATCCGTGGTCACCGGGACAGCTGAATTCTTTCTTCAGGCCGCCTTCAACTGGTCGGCGGACATCTTGCCCGACTTGTTGTCGCGGACCATCTCGTAGCCGAGCTTCTGGCCCTCGACGATGTCGCGCATGCCGGCGCGCTCTACGGCCGAGATGTGGACGAAAACGTCGGCCGAGCCGTCGTCAGGCTGAATAAAACCAAAACCTTTGGTGGCGTTGAACCATTTAACTGTGCCGGTGCTCATGACGAACCCTTTCCATGGCAAATATTCGTTAATCGCGGTGCGAATGCACAACGATTTTTGTCTCGATTTTTGATGTGGGAAGTTCGTCAAAGACGCGCTCGAAAGCGCGGATAACAAAAGTCAGTCAAACAAATATCGACGAAGTTCTTGTAGAGGCATTTTGCGGCGATGTCAAATTCTACCCGTGTGAGCTTGAAAACACGTGCTCAAGCCGCCGCCCGGTGCAGCCATAAAACCAGGCGGCGAATGCCCTGGCGCCCACCTCACGCCTTTTCCAGCAACCTGCTTATACCCATAGGCCTACATGATCGTGCTGATCATCGGCAGGATCTCATAGCGAAAGCCGCGACCTGACTTTGCCACTGGATCGCCATCGGTCACCGCCCTTGCCTCGGCCTCGCTGCCGGCACGCAGGATCAGCAGACCCCAAGGGCCGGCCGGGTCGGCAACGGGACCGGCCATGATCATCACGCCCTCGCGAAGCTTGCCGCGCAGGTAGTCGGCATGCCGGCCCATCAGTTCCCTTTCCTCCTCCGTCATGGTGAAGGCGAAGTCCGGACGCGGCGGGATCAGCCGGCAATGGAAGATCCGTGGCACTGTTGCCTCGCGCGGTCCGTCATTGCTGGCCATGGGTCCCTCCCCTCAGTCGACCTATTCATCCGGACCCGGTTCCGGCCACGGCTCTTTCGCCGCTTCCGCGTACCATTGCCGCATCGCCGGTGTTGCCAGCACGGCATCGACATAGGCACGTGTATCCGGGGCCAATTCGCCGCCATAGGTGTCGAATCGGGTGACGACGGGCGCGTACATGGCATCGGCCGCGGTGAAATGGCCAAACAGGAACGGGCCGCCCTTGCCGTATTGTCCGCGACACTCGCGCCACAGCGCTTCGATGCGCGCCCGCTGCACTTCCCCTTCGGCGTCGAGCGGCTTGTGGCCTTTCGGCCGCCGCAAATTCATCGGCCAGCCATAGCGGACCTCGCGAAAGCCGGAATGCATCTCGGTCGCCGCCGCGCGTGCCAGCGCGCGGGCGCCGATATCGGCCGGCCAGAGTTTTTTGTCGGGAAACAGGTCGGCAAGATACTCAAGGATGGCAAGGGTTTCCCAGATGATCCTGCCATTGTGATTCAAGGGCTTGTGAACCAGGACGGGCACCTGGCCGGTCGGCGACACTTTCGCCAGATTGGCAAAGGTCTCGGGCGTGCGCAGCCGCACAACGCTTTCCTCGAACGGGATCTCCAGATGCCTCATCGCCACCCATGGCCGCAGCGACCATGAGGAGAAGCATTTGTTGCCGATGTAGAGCTTGAATTCCGTCATTTTTCTCCCCTTGCGCACGATTGGTCGGCGCATGCTCACAGCCTAGCCTGTCAATCTTGCCGCCGGAAGCGCTTGCGCGTGTTTCGTCTGCTTCCGATGGGATGCCTGGAACCTAAACGATGCCAGTCCGTTTGTTCGCGCGGACGAATTCAGCGGAATTCAAAGACCCCCAGGAGATGCGAAAGTGGTGAACAGGGATCAGGTTGCCGGCATGGCCAAGCAGATCAAAGGCTCGGTAAAACAGGCCGCCGGCAAGGCGACCGGCAACAGGCGGACCCAGGTTGAAGGCATGGCCGACAAGGTCGCTGGCAAAGTGCAGAAGGCCTATGGCGACGTGAAGGACAAGGTCAAGAAGGCGTTCTGATCCCACACCGAGAAAATGCTCCCATGAAAAAAGCGGTCGCCAAGGCCGTCTTTTTCATGTGCTCCAGCCTTTGCTGAAAGCGTTGGTGAAGGTGACCCCGCCGTGGTCATCGGTCGCCTCCCCAAGCACCACGTCCATGCCATCGCTGGTCACCCTGGCCACGGCGAAACCGCCCATATAGGCCGCCTTCGGCTTGAACAGGTCGAGCCCGTCGCGACGATAGATCAGCGAGGCGTCATGCTGATGGCCGTGGAAGATGCCGACGACATTGTAGCCCTTCAGCGCCGTCAGAAGCGCCTGCCTGTCGGCCTCGCCCCACCAGTGCGGCGGGCCGGCGCCGTTGTCGTCATAGGTGCGCTTGGCAGTATCCCACCGCTCCGTCGAAAACGCGTCCCAGCCATAGTGCTGGAACAGGATGACCGGGCGGCCATCCGCCGCGTAGGTCGCCAGATCCTGCTTGAGCCACAGCAGGCTGCTTTCGGCGCCATGGCCGGTGTCACCGGCGAAACGATGCGTCTGGACGAGATGCAGGCCGCCCCAGTCCCATGAATAGCAGTCGGTGTCGACATCGTAGTCGGTGGCCGGCACGGGCGGCTTGAAGAACACGCCGGCGCGGTGGTTGACCTCGACATAGTCGCGCAGTTCGCGCCGATACCAGTCGACATGGTGCGGCGGACCGTTCTGGTCGAGATCGTGGTTGCCGAGCCCGACATAGACCGGCATGTGGACGCGATCCGGGCCAACGCCCTGGCTGTAGCGCTGGCTGAATTGCAGCAGCTGCGTGCCCTCGCTCGGCTGGGTGATCTGGCCGCCGCCATCGTCGGTGATGTCGCCGCCGACGACAAGGCCGAGCGGCATGCCGATGCGGCTACCGGCCGAACGCAAGCCCGTGGCGACGCCGTTGATGTCGGCCGGCCAGTCCTTGTCACCGATGGCGTTCAGTGCTGCCACGTTGCGCAGCAGCGCGGCGTCGGTCTTGCCCTCCAGCTGACAATTGGGGCTCAGGCCGCTTGCCATGCGGCAGGCATGGACATCGGCGATGAACAGGAAGGTGGCGTCGATCGGCTGGATGCGTTGCCCAGTCTGGCTGAATGCCGGGCGTGACAGCGCACCAGCCGCGGCAAGGCCAGCGGCCTGCATCAGAAAGCTGCGTCGTGAAAGCAATTTTGGCCGCCGGTGATTCATCATCGGCGGAATTCAGCACAAGCGGCGTCTGTCCGTCCAGTTTCGGCAATGTCGCGGCTGCCCTTACCATCGACATCGCAATGAACGTCTGCCATTTCTACCTGCACTTGCATTCTATTTGGAAGATACGGGGGAATGTTATGAAAAGCGCGTCTATCGGCATGGCATTGGCGGTTTTGCTGCCGACAAGTGTTGCGCTTGCCGGCCCGTGCGTCGATGCGAAGTCCGCGAAAAATGGGTTCATCCTGGCGCGGCCCGGGATCCAAAGCGAGTTCCGGCCCGTGGCGGGTGGAATGATCTCCGTCACCAACACCTACGAGTCGCAATCACCGCAAAAGCAGTTCCTGTTCGCCGGCCTGATCGAGGTTTTTCGCGACAGCGACACCGGCCGGCTGGCGATGATCCCGTTTTCCGATCTGCGAAAACTGTTTCCGCTGAAGACGGGAGCCAAAAGTACGATCGAGTTCGTCGAGCTGTCGCCGGACAAGCAGCCTAAGGCCACCAAGACCCTGACGCTGGTGGTCAAGGGCAAGGAAACCTTCAGCCTGGGCGACTGCAAATACAATGTGCTCGCCGTCAACGAGACCTTCAAGAATGGGGCCGGCGAGACGCTCGATGCATTCACCGCGCTCTATGCGCCCGATCTGCAAGCCGGCCTTGCCCGGCGCTACGATGAAGGCACGGGTGCGGAATCGGTCAACGGCTATGAGACGATAAAGCCGCTGGCCGAGTAGAGGGTCTATAGTGCGCAAGAAGCCTTTGGACTGGTCTGATCAAAAGCGGCTTGGACGGAAGTTCGCAAGCAGCGGATGTTCATTGCCGCTGGCGATCTCGCCGGCAAGCAGTTCGCCGGCAATCAGGCCAAGCGTTGCGCCGCTGTGGCTGAAGGCGACGTAGTATCCCTCGATGTCCTTCAACCGACCGAAGACCGGCTCGCCGTCTCCGGGGATCGGCTTGGGCCCAACCCCGTAGCTCTCCAATTCCAACTTTGGATGACCTTCGAGAACATTCGAAGCTTCGTCGAGAAGCCCCTGAACCGTCGAATCCCTCACGCTATATGTGCCGTCCGAATTGACGACCACCTCTTCTTCCGACCAGGCGGAATCGAGCGCGAGGGCTCCATTCGGCGTCGGCCGGATGGCGACGCGCGGCGTGTTGAGCACGGCCCGAAGCGGCAAGTTGGCGGGCTTGGTCCTGACCAGCAAAGCGATCGGCGTCCCGTCGGCGATATACCGGCCGGCGTCCGCAACCATTCGCGGCACATCACCGCCGGTCGCCAACAGCACCGCGTCGGCGGCAAAGCTGATGCCGCGTGTCGTAATGACGCCAGTGGCGCGGCCGTCGACGACCGTGACAGCGGCGCTTCCGGCGTCGGTGACCAGTTGCCCGCCACGCTTCACGAATTCCGCAATCAGTATCTCGATCAGCGACGGCAGGTCGACCCAGCCCTCGCCCGGGTTGAAGATCGCGCCTTGAGGCGTTACGGCGCTTGCGGAGACACCTGGCGTGACTGACGCTATGGCGTCCGCGGACAGATGTTGCGCATCATAGCCAAGGGCCTTTTCATGAGCGAAGACATCCGCGATCTCGTTCGAGGCGTCGTCCGCATCCCATGTCAGGCCACCGTCGAAACGCAGCCAGGCTGCATCCGGATATCTCGCCGACAGCGTCCGGTAGCGGTCGATCCCGATCATGCGCAGGCGATGATACTCGGCCGATCGCTTGCGCGCGGAATTGAGCCAGGCGAGCGAGCGGCCGGAAGCTCCCTTGGCGAGCGGTCCATCATTGACCAGAACGGTTTCGATGCCGAGCCTTGCAAGATGAACGGCCGAGGAGACCCCGAAGATGCCGCCGCCGACAACAACGACCTTCGAGACCTGATGTAACGTAGCCATGGGATATCTTTCACTGGTGGAGGTTGGATTGGGCGGCCGTCTCAGGGCTCATGCGCGATCAAAGCACTTCGGCAAGGAAGTGCTTCAGACGTGTGCTTTTCGGCGTGTCGAAGATCGCAGCAGGCGTGCCGGCCTCGATGACGCGGCCTTCATCCATGAAGACGACCTGATCGGCGACCTTGCGGGCAAAGCCCATTTCATGGGTGACCACAACCATTGTCATGCCGCGCCGGCCGAGGTCCGCCATGAGGTTGAGCACACCCTTCACCAGTTCGGGATCGAGTGCGCTCGTCACTTCGTCGAACAGGATGACCTCCGGGTCCATTGCCAGTGCACGAGCGATCGCCACGCGCTGCTGCTGGCCACCGGACAGGCTTCCGGGACGATGGTGTTTGCGGGCGGCAAGCCCGACATCGGCAAGGCGTGCCTCGGCGATGCGCTCGGCTTCCTGTGTCGAGAGGCCTTTTACCTTGGTCAGCGACAGCATGACGTTTTCGAGGGCCGTATGGTCGGGAAACAGGTTGAATTGCTGGAAAACCATGCCGACGCGCCGGCGCAGTTTTTCAGGCTTCATCGCTAGGATGCTGGCGCCATCCAGCAGCACGTCACCGCCCTTGGGCTCGACCAGGCGGTTGAGGCAGCGCAGCAAGGTCGACTTGCCCGAACCTGATGGACCAATGACGCATGTGACCGTGCCCGGCTTGACCGTCAGGCTGACGCCTTTGAGAACATCGAGATCGCCGTAGGCCATGTCGAGATCGGTGACGGCGAGACTGCCGCCCTTGAACCGGGGCAGCGCCGAGCTGCCTTCCGGGCTGGCCTCGGAGAGTGGGCTGCTGACGGCGCTCTCCAACTCGCTCACTTCGGCGAGACCGCTGGTGACGAGGCCGGCCTTCTGCTTTCCGACCCGCAGCGAGTTGTCGATGTAGTTGACCACATGGGTCAACGGCACGGTGATGACGAGATAGAAAACGCCGGCCAGAAGCAATGGCGAGAGGTTTCCGGTGACCACCGCCTGGTCCTGGCCGACACGGAAAATCTCTCGCTCCGACGCGAGCAGACCGAGGAAATAGACAAGGCTCGAATCCTTGACGTTGCCGATGAACTGGTTGACCAGCGCCGGCAGAACCCGGCGGATGCCTTGCGGTATCACGATCAGGCGCATGCCTTGGCCGTAGCTCATGCTGAGCGCCCTGCAGGCCTCCATCTGCCCGCGCTCGACGCTCTGGATGCCCGAGCGGAAGATTTCGCCGATATAGGCGCCGGCGATCAGGCTGAGGGCGAGAATGCCGAGCGGAAAGGGCGAAGGCCCGAAGATTTCACGGCCGATGCGGGCGAAGCCCTGGCCGATCAGCAGAATCGTGACGATCGCCGGAAGGCCACGGAAAATATCGGTGTAGACCCGGGCGGGAATGCGCAGCCAGCGCGATTGCGAGATACCCATGACCGCCAGGATCATGCCGAGAATAACACCCAGTACCGTGGACGCGGCCGCGAGGATCAAGGTGTTCTTCAAGCCGATGGTGATCATGCTCGGCAGCACGTCCGCCATGGCCTGCCAGTCGAGGAAACTGCGCCGCAGGTTTTCGAGCCAGTCCATTCAGTCCCCTTTCAGTTGCGCTGTCTGCATCGTCCGGCATCAAGGACGGCAGCGTAGGTCCGGCCGCCAGCATAAAGGCCAGCGGCCGGGTGCGGTTACTTCTTGGGGAGATACTGGTCGGGCATCGGCGAACCAGGGAACCACTTCTCGTAGAGCGTCTTCCAGGTGCCGTCCTGCATGGCCGCATGAAGGGCAGTGTTCAATGCCTCGCGGAACTTGTCGTTGCCCTTGCGCACCACGAAACCAGCCGGTGCGTCAAAGGAAGGAATATTGACCGCGATCTTCAGGTTCGGATAGCGAACGCCATAGTCCTTGGCGGCCTCGTAGTCGAGGAAATGCGCGTCGACAGTTCCGTTGTTGAGTGCTGAAACGGCGGAGTTATTGTCGGGGAATTTGACGAGATCGGTTCCGACAAAGTTCTTCGCCGCGTAGATTTCCTGGAGCGTGCCCTGCACGACGCCGAGGCGCTTGCCCTTGAGCCCGTCCGCCGATGTGATCGCCTTGTCGGCGGTAAGCACAGAGAGATAGCCTGCAAGATACCCGTCAGAAAAGTCGACGGTCTTCTTGCGTGCTTCCGTCGTACCGATCGCAGCGACCGCGACATCGAATCGTTCGTTCGCAACCGAAGGCATCAGCGCCGAGAATTCCTGGCCGGTGAAGATCACCTGGTCCGGCTTGAAACCAAGGCGGCTCGCCACATTGCGGAACAATTCGATGTCGAAGCCGGTGAACGTGCCATCCGCCTGGGTAAAAGCGTAGGGTTTGGCATCGCCCATGGTACCAACGCTGATAACTTTCGCATCAATAAGACCATAGGGATTGTCATCCGCGGCGGCCGCTCCCGAAACCAACCCGGCGCCGATGCACACGGTCATAAGGGCCATCGCACCAATCCGGACCGGTGACATCAACGATTTGAGGATTCCTGTCCTGCTCATGTCTTCTCTCCACTCTGAAGGTCTGTTCTTCTTGATATTTACGTCCAGCCCGCCATCTCGCGCCTGACATCGCCCGCCGCCGCGACCGCGACATATGCGGGGACGTCCGTTACGCCTCCTGGCTCGCAATTTTCTAAAAGAGACCGGTCTCTTATTGCTTGAGACCGGTCTCTTTGATAATCGTTATCGCCAGATTGACCTTCCGTCAACAACTCTTGTAGTCGTTCATCCAATGAAAAGAACCGCGCCCAAGACCCAGTCGATAACGGTCAGCGATGTCGCCCGCGCGGCAAAGGTGTCGAAAGCGACAGCCGCGCGCGTGCTTGGCGGATATGGCGTCGTCAGCGACATGATCCGCGCTGATGTCATGGCCGCGGCCAAGGCACTGGACTACCGTCCGAACGAACTGGCTCGCAGCATGACGACCGGCCGGTCCGGCATCATCGGGGTGGTTGTCGGCGACATCGAGAACCCCTTCTTCAGCCTCGCGGTGCGCGGGATCAGCGACGCGGCAAGGGCAGCCGGGTTCAACGTCATTCTGGCCAACTCCGGCGAGAGGATCGAGGTTGAAAAGGCAGCCGTGCGGCTGTTGATCGGCAAGCGCGTCGACGGGCTGATCGTCACTCCGGCGGAATCGCGTGACATCTCACACCTGCGCGACATCCATCGTTCAGGCCGGCCGCTGGCCCTGCTCGACAGGGCGCTGCCCGATCTGGATGTCGATACGGTCACGGTCGACGATCGCGGCATCGCCATTCGGGCGACTCGCATTCTTGTGGATGCCGGACACCGCAACATCGCCTATGTGACCGCCGTCGACGCAGAAGGGCATGAGTACCGCGATCTCGGGCAAATCTACACCTCATCGGTTCGCGAGCGCATCGACGGTTTCCTCACCGTGTGCCAGGATGCTGGAATTGATCGGCCAGAACGCTATGTTCGCCTTGGTGCAACAAGCCTCGCCGAAACGCGCAGGGTTGCCGACGAGATGCTGTCCGGGCCGGATCGGCCGACGGCGATCCTTGCCTCCGACAGCGTCATAGCACTGGAGATATTCCGGGTGATCCGCGAGCGCGGCTTGCGGATTCCCGAGGACATTTCGCTGATCACCTTCCATGATGCGGACTGGACGAGCGTGACAACGCCACCCATTACCGTCATCGACCAGCCTGTCTACGCGCTTGGCAAGAGTGTCGCTGAATTGCTCATTCGGCGATTGAAGGGAGATCTGCGCCCGGCGGAAAGGCTCATTCTGCCAACATCGATCTTTGAGCGCGGCTCCGTTGGCCCGCCCTCAGACGCCATTGTCAAGCGCACGTAGCGCGGCTGCGATTGGTCGGGCGCTAGGCTTCAAATGCCTCGACAATGGCTCCGGCGACAAAGGCCGGGTCCTCCCAATGCGGGTTGTGGCCACACGCTTCGGCACGCACAAGGCTCGCCCCGGCCAGGCAACGCGACAGCACCTGCTGATGCGCCTCGCCAAACAGCGGGTCGCACGCGCCGGCGATGATCAGCGTTCGGGTCCGAACCGCTTGCGCCGCACCGGTCAGGTCAGCCCGGCAAATCTCCTCCAGCATGGCGCGCCAGCGCGCCGCGGGGATTGCCGATGCATCTTTCGCCAGGCCGGCGAGAAACGGCTGGGGCACGCCCGGCCGGCAGGCATGCCACCAGGCATAGAACGGGTCGGCCGGCGATATCGGGTCCCGCAGAGCCTGGACACCCGCGACGAGCGGATGATCGCGGGCGAAATCGGGCTTCAACGTGCCGGCCAGGAGCACCAGTCCCCCAATGAGATCGTTGTGCCGCGCGGCCAGAGCGATGGCCACCATGGCGCCCAGCGAATGGCCAACGACGACAGACCGGTCGAGCCGCAAATGCGGGATCAGCCCTGCAATGTCGTCGGCAAAGTCGGCAATGCCGAAACCCCTGCCCACTTGTGACGCGCCGTGACCGCGCAGGTCGGGCATGATCAGCCGACGGCCGACCAGATGCGGCGCCAGGAGCGAAAAGCTGCGGCTGGTGTCGGTGAAGCCATGCAGAAGCAACAGCGCCGGTTCGGCGCCAGCAATCTCGACATAGGCGATCTCGAGGCCGGCGAGATCGACGAATTGCTTGCGGCCGGCCCAGGCATCCTGCTCCGCCCAGGCATTCGGGGCCGCTTCCAGCGCGACCGATGTCACAGGCCAAGCTTCTCCTTGACCGCGGCAAGGCCGGGCTTGCCGTCGACGGTGGTGACGCCGGCAAGCCAGGCGTCGAGGCGGGCCTTGTTCGCCGTGATTGCCTTCAGCGCCCCGTCCTCCGGCTTCATGCCGTCATTGATCAGATAACCCATGCCGACATTTTCGATATCGATGTCGAAGGTGAGGTTTTTCAGGAATTTCGCGACGTTCGGGCACTGCTCGAGATAGCCCTTGCGCACCTGCGTCGTCACTGTCGCGGCACCGAAGTTCGGGCCGAAAAACTTGTCGCCACCGGTCAGATATTTGAAATCGTACATGGTGTTCATCGGATGCGGGGCCCAGCCCTGGAAGACGATGAACTGCTTCTCCTTGATCTCGTAGCCGACCTCGGAAAGCATGCCGGCTTCACTCGACTCGACCACTTGCCAGCCGTCGAGACCAAGCGAAGGGTCGGCGATTGCGTCCATCATCAACTGGTTCGACCCGGGCTCGATGCCGTACATTTTCTTGCCGAACTTGTCGGCAAACTTGTGCAGGTCGGCAAAATCCTTGACGCCGGCATCCCAGACATAGGTCGGCACGGCGAAGGTGTATTTGGCGCCTTCGAGATTGACGCGCACATTCTCGACCGAGCCATCCTTCTTGTAGGGCTCGTAATAGGTGACCATGGCCGGATCCCAATAGCCGAGGAACAGATCCAGATCGTTGTTCTTCATGCCTTCGTAGATGACGTTGATGCCCAGCACCGAGCTTTGCGGCTGGTAGCCGAGCGCACCGAGCAGGACATTGGCGACGCCGGTGGTGAAGGCAAGATCGTTCCAGCCGGGTTCGGCCATGCGGACCGCCCTGCACTGCTCGGCCTCTGCCGCCTGGGCCGCATGGGCGCTCAGCATTAGGGCTGCAAGACAGACGCCATTTGCAAGCATGCGGACCATTTCGATTCTCCTCGTCATCACGGTCGCCATCATTGTATTGACCAACTGGTATTTTTATTGTCCCACTGGTCAATTGTTGATCTAGGTGGACGAAAATGTCAACGTGGATCTCGCAATGCCTGGATCGAAGCCGTGAAACTCAAGCGTCTCAGTGACATACGCCGGAAGGAGTTGCGGCAAGCCGCATTCGCGGTGCTGGAGCGCGAGGGCATTGCGGGTGCGACGCTGGAAAAGGTGGCCGCCCATGCCGGCGCCTCCAAGGGCATCGTGCTGCACTATTTCCGCAACAAGCAGGAATTGTTCGAGCATGCGATGCGCGAGGCCAACGCCGTGCTGCGCGACGCGGTGGTCGCCCGGCTTCGCCAGGCGCGCACGCCGATGGAGCGGCTCGATGCGGTGATCGATGGCAATTTCGAGGAGCATCTGTTCCTGCCGCCTCTTTGCCACGCCTGGCTTTCGCTCTGCGCCGAGGTGCCGCGCGACGAGAAGCTGGCGCGCATCCAGAAGGTGCTGCACGCGCGCATGCGCTCGAACCTGTTGTCTGGCCTGCACGGCCTTGCCTCGCCCGGCGATGCCGACGACATCGCGCTTGGCGTCACCGCGCTGATCGACGGGCTTTGGCTGCGCCTCGGCCTGGAGCCGGGCAGCGTGTCGCGCGAACAGGCGATCCGCCAGGTCAAGGATTTTGTCGCCGCTCGACTGGCCATGCACCAGCCTGGGGCCGTCGGCGCATAAGACCGGGCCTGGCTTGGTCAGCGGGGTTTCATACGATGTGACCGGCGCGGTCTATCAGGGCGGCCAGCCGGTCGCACGCTCGCGCCCCTGCAGACCGGATTTGAGATTGCCACCGGCGGCGATGTGACCGCGTAGGAGCTTCGCCCATGCCGCCACCGCTGCCGCGCGGGTCAGGCGGGTTTGCGCGAAATGCCGTGCCTCCGCGGCTATTTCGGCTTCCAGCTTCGGATTGGCGCGCAGCCACTCGATGCGTTCGGCCAGATCCGACATGTCGCGCGTCACCGGGACATAGTGGCGAAACGGTTCGATATCGTCGAAGAACCACTCGCGCCATGGCCGATCCTGCAGCAGCACGACGCGCTTGGTGTGAAGCAGCATCTTGAAGCGGCCGCTGTAGCCCGCCCCTTCGACATCGATCATGTATCTGTAGGTGGCAACCTGATCTTCCATCGTCATGAATTTGGTGGAATACCGATTGGTGGCGACATCGTAATTCGCCTCAGTGTCATACGCCTCGACGAGATCCGGGCGGGCCGACGCGATCTCGACGATCCTTTTGCGGGCAGCGTTCATGCAGCGCCCCGCCCAGAACAATCTGTCATCGCGCGGCGGCGCTTCCGACGCGGCCGCCATCGCCAGCGTCTTTTGATCATAGTCGTCGAACTTCGCGTCCGGCCAGCCATCGAAGACGAAATCGGGCGCGGCCACTTCGCCATAGCCGTCAGCTTGAGAGAAGGCAAAACGCGTGCGGAAATGGCGATGCCTTCTGCGCGACGGCGTGTCGCCGAGAAGCATATAGAATGGCGGCAGATTGCGGACGCCCAGGGATGCCAACGCCTCGGCTATCAAGGTCAGCACCTGCACATGCCTTTCAAGCCAGGCGGCACGGGAGCGCACCTTGAGCTTGCCGCTTTCGAAACGGCAGTGGATCTCGCCGCGGTTGAGGCCGGGCAGGAAGCGCCTGCCAATCTCGACGACGTCGACATCCATCGGAAGCGCCTTTCGTCCGGTCTTGAGTGGTGCCATTTTTAAAGACGCTTTCGTCGCGACCCGTTTTCGATCAACGCGGCTATCCCGTTGGCGTCGTGGATGCAAGGGCAGACCATCCCAGCGTCGGCAACTGGCGAAGTTCATACCGTGGGATAGGCCAGCGGCTTGACCCGGGCCGCGACTATGCGGTGCTCTGGCATTGGCCAAGGCGAGCTCGGAGTGCCCGATGAGACTGCAGGACAAGCGCGCGCTGGTGACCGGCGGCTCCGACGGCATCGGCCTGGCGATTGCGGAAGCGTTCCTGCGCGAGGGCGCCGATGTCCTGATTGTCGGCCGCGACGCCGGCAAGCTCGAAACCGCCCGCCAGAAGCTGTCGGCTCACGGTCGGGCCGGTGCAGTGAAGACAGTATCGGCTGATCTTGCCACCAGCCCGGGCGTCGCGGCGGTCGTCGAACACGTGAAAGAGACCGGCCGGCCGCTCGACGTTCTCGTCAACAATGCCGGTGTCGCCTACCTCGTGCCGTTCGAGACCGTCAGCGAGACGCAGTTCCAGCACTCCTTCGCGCTCAATGTGACCGCGACGTTCTTCCTCACCCAGGGGCTGCTGCAGCATTTCGGCGCCGGCGCATCCGTCATCAACATCTCCTCCTATTTCGCCAGCAAGATGATCCCGAAGCGGCCATCCAGCCTGTACTCGTTGTCGAAGGGGGCACTGAACTCGCTGACCAAGTCGCTGGCCTTCGAACTCGGCCCGCGCGGCATCCGCGTCAACGCCATTGCGCCCGGCACAGTGGATACGGCGATGCGGCGAAAGACGGTCGACAATCTGCCGGTCGAGGCGCAGGCGGAGTTGAAGGCCTATGTCGAACGCAGCTACCCGCTGGGGCGCATCGGCCGCCCGAACGACCTTAGCGGCATCGCAGTCTATCTCGCCAGCGACGAAGCGGCGTGGACGAGCGGTGGTATCTTCGCGGTCGACGGTGGATATACCGCTGGGTGAGTGCCGGCCGTCGCCGCCCTGCTTAAGACCGGCCTGGCGCGGCCCGTTGCTGCCCCGGACCGGGTAAAATCCGATCATCAACCAAACAGCTGCTTCCCGCTGTCGAGCGCAACCCCGCCCGCAGAAATAAATACCAAACTCTATTTATACATACCATTTAATATCAATTAACCATCCAACTAATCGTCCCGCCGCACCCATTACTTCACCGGTACATCTTTAGTAACTTTTTACATACGCAGTGAATATTGCCCTGACTACCGATGGAGATGTAAATGAATCTTTTGTTTGGATTTTCCGGGCGCATCGGCCGTGGGCAATGGTGGCTGGCCCAGTTCGTAGTGCTGGCCCTGCTGGTGGTGACCGTTGCCGCCCTGGTCCATGTCGGAGTTGCATCGGCCGGACATAGGCTCAGTGCGTTTCCCTCAGACAGTCTAAGTGCCAATCTGGTGCTGCTCATCGGCGCCGCACTTTCGCTCTGGGTCAATTTCGCCGCAACGATCAAGCGGTACCATGATCTGGACAAATCGGGCCGATGGTCCCTGCTGTTGTTCCTCCCCTATATCGGCGGGCTATGGGTGCTTGTCGAATGCGGCTTTTTCTCCGGCACAGACGGCAACAACGACTATGGTCCGCCGTCCGGCACAGAGGCCTCGAGAAGGGACCTCAGCGCCCACATCTCCCGTATGGCGGCCGAACGCTCTGTCCAGTTGCAATCGCGATCCACCAGACTGGAACAGCAAGCCAGCAGGATGGATTCCGCACCTGCGGCGCCGCAAACGAGGCGTCACACAGGTCCAACGGGATTTGGCCGCCGCGGGCGTTAGGTCAAGGACAAGAGTTCCGCGAACATGCCGCGGGAAGCTACATACGAAGCGTATTCGCGGAGAACCATCTTCAACCGATTTGCATCCGTGCCACCCGCAATCTCCGCTTGATGCGTTTTGTGCAACGCGATACGCCGTTGCCCAAATCGACAGACCGGAGAGTTGCCGTGAGCACGCCAAAGACCAGAACCGAAACCGATACGTTCGGCCCCATCGAGGTTGCCGCCGACCGCTATTGGGGCGCGCAAGCGCAGCGCTCGCTCGGCAATTTCAAGATCGGCTGGGAAAAGCAGCCGGTTTCGGTCGTGCGCGCGCTGGGCATCGTCAAGCGGGCGGCGGCGGAAGCCAACATGGAGCTGAAGCGGCTCGATCCGGCGATCGGCAAGACGATTGTCGAGGCGGCGCAAGAGGTCATCGACGGCAAGCTTAATGACCATTTCCCGCTGGTGGTCTGGCAGACCGGCTCGGGCACGCAGTCCAACATGAACGCCAATGAGGTGATCTCCAATCGGGCGATCGAAATGCTGGGCGGCGTCATGGGCTCGAAGAAGCCGGTGCACCCCAACGACCACGTCAATATGAGCCAGTCGTCGAACGACACCTATCCGACGGCCATGCATATCGCCTGCGCCGAGCGCATCGTGCACGATCTGTTGCCGGCGCTGAAGCACCTGCACAAGGCGCTCGCTGCCAAGAGCAGGGAGTTCAACCACATCATCAAGATCGGCCGCACGCACACGCAGGATGCCACGCCGCTGACGCTGGGCCAGGAATTCTCGGGCTATGCGGCGCAGGTCGCCTCGTCGATCAAGCGCATCGAACTGACGCTGCCCGGCCTGCAGGAACTGGCGCAGGGCGGCACCGCTGTCGGCACCGGCCTCAACGCGCCGGTCGGCTTCGCCGAAAGGGTGGCTGATCGCATCGCCGCCATCACCGGCATTGCCTTCGTCACCGCGCCGAACAAGTTCGAGGCGCTCGCGGCACATGATTCCATGGTGTTCTCACACGGCGCCATCAACGCGGCGGCCGCCGCGCTGTTCAAGGTCGCCAACGACATCCGCTTCCTCGGTTCCGGCCCGCGCTCGGGCCTCGGCGAGTTGTCACTGCCGGAAAACGAACCCGGCTCGTCGATCATGCCGGGCAAGGTCAACCCGACGCAGTGCGAAGCGATGACGCAGGTCTGCGTGCAGGTGTTCGGCAACAACACAGCAGTGACCTTCGCCGGCAGCCAGGGTCATTTCGAGCTCAATGTCTACAACCCGCTGATGGCCTACAATTTCCTGCAGTCGGTGCAGTTGCTCGCCGACGCATCGGTCTCCTTCACCGATAATTGCGTCGTCGGCATCGAGGCGCGGGAAGACAACATCAAAGCGGCGCTCGACCGCTCGCTGATGCTGGTGACGGCGCTTGCGCCCACCATCGGCTACGACAACGCCGCCAAGATCGCCAAGACGGCACACAAGAACGGCACGACGCTGCGCGAGGAAGCGCTGGCCACCGGACTGGTCAGCGAGGCCGACTATGACCGGCTGGTGCGGCCGGAGGACATGACGCATCCGGGGTAAAGTGTTTTGCGGCGGGAGAATTTACTCCCGTCACCACATCACCCGACACGAATTTCGCGCCTCCTGGCCGATCACGGAAATGTACGCCCTGTGAACGATGTGTCGCCGGATAGGCGGCTTTGGTGAACAGTCAGCATCGTCTATCTCTCCGGCATTCAACCCATTCGGAGAGTCACCATGTCCATCAACACTTCCACCGCCGGCGCCGGTACCGCGTCCAACAGTTCTGTCACCATCCTGCTCGGCCGCATCCTGCTCGCGGTCATTTTCCTGCTTTCCGGTTTCGGCAAGCTCACCGCGATATCCGGCACCGCTGCCTATTTCGGCGGTCTCGGCCTGCCCCTTCCGACCGTAACGGCCGTAGTCGTCGGCCTGATCGAACTGCTCGGTGGCCTCGCCATCCTCGTCGGTTTCCAGACCAGGAGCGCCGCCTGGGTGCTCGCGGTCTTCACGATCGCCACCGGGCTTGTCGCCCACACCGGCTGGGCCGACCAGATGCAGATGATCCAGTTTCTCAAGAACCTCGCCATCACCGGCGGCTTCCTGCTGCTGGCTTCATCGGGCGCCGGCGCCTACTCGATCGACGCCAAGCGCGGCTGAACCTCCCTCCCAAGCCCCCTCCCGGGCCTTGACCGAAGCGGCGCGGAATTTCCGCGCCGCTTTTTCGTTGTTTGAAGTAGCCGGTTCGGTTCCAGCCGCCGCTGCGCAGGCGTAGACTGCTCGGTGACCGGCTCGGACCCAATCTGGCGCCGGCAAGGGAGGTGGCCATGGCTCGCAATGCATTGCTTCTGGTTTCGCGACTGCTGTTTGCCGTGATGTTCGTACCATCCGGCTTCCAGGCGATCGCCAACATCGCCGGTACATCAGATTATTTCGCCGGCCTCGGCCTGCCGCTGCCGACGCTCGCCGCCTGGGGCACGGGTCTGTTCGAGCTGATCGCCGGCTTGCTGATCCTCATCGGCTTCCAGACCCGGATCGTGGCGCTGTTGCTGGCGGCTTTCTGCGTGGTTGCCGGCTTCATCGGCCATTTCGGCCAGGGCGCCGGCGACGCGATGCTCGCCTTCCTGCAACAGCAGATGCTGATGAAGGACATTGCGATATCAGGCGGTTTCCTGGCACTGGCGATGGCTGGTGCCGGAGCCTGGTCGGCCGACGGACGCGGTTTCGGCATCGGTGCGGACGCGACCTGAGCCTCCGCCTACCAGAACACGCTACTTCACCGAAACGCTAGGCCCGCCCTCCACGGCCAACACCAGGCGGCGGTTGGTGATGCGCGCCAGCTGCGCCAGGCGGCCGGCCGGGCGCTCGCCATAGAGGTCGGAGAGCGAAGCGGGCAACACCAGCGCCAGTACGCCGTTGGCGCGCGGCTCCCATTTCAGCCTGGGCATGATGCCGGGCATCGAGGCCGTCAGCAGATAGACAACCCGCATCATCGCCGCCAGCACCCGAGCCCGCTCGAGGTAGCGCGGCGTCGCCAGCGCCTTGATTTCGGGTGCGATGGATTCGTTGAAGATGCCGTCGTGACGATAGGCATTGGCCAACGCCAGGAAGGCGCGGCCGGGATGGTCGACGCCGTAGAAAGAGGCATGGGCAATGATGTTGAGCGACTGCCTGCCGCGGTATTCGGGATGCGCGCGCCAGCCGATATCGGCCAGCAATGCGGCCGCGTGGCGGTAGCGCGCCTCGTCCTCGGTCTCGTCGATGCCGAAGGCGGCGAAGGATTTGGCTGTCCAGTCGACCAGCTCATGCGCATGAGTGACGGAGCGCGAGCGCAACCGGGCGAGCTCCTCGGACGCGGAGATCAACGGATCGGCCTTCTGCTCGGCCTCGTCGAGCAGCGAATAGAGAAAACCTTCGCGCACACCGAGCGCCGAGACGATGATCTTCGACGGCTGCATCGCCGCCATGATCTCCTGCAACACGATGGCGCCATAGGGCAGCAGCGAGCGGCGATTCTTGGAAACGCCTTCGATCCCCTTGACCTTCTCGATCTCGGCTTTGGCCACCTGCTTGAGAAAGTTCGCCGCACTGTCGGCCGACATCTCGTAGTGGTGCATGACGCCGAGCGGGTAGTTGTTCATCTCCATGTGCAGCCGGGCGAGGTTTCGCCAGGTGCCGCCGACGGCATAGAAGGGCCGGCCCTGCCCGCCTTTCAACAGCTTGGCCCGCGCCAGCTCGTCGCGCGCGATCTTCTGCGCCTGGGTGAGCGAGTTTTTCGCCATGTCCTGCAGGCGCAGGCCACCGAGCGGCAGCGTTATACCGTCACCGATCGCCTCGCCATTGACGTCGACCAGTTCGAGGCTGCCGCCACCCAGATCGCCGGCAATGCCATTGGCCGGGTGGAAGCCCGAAATGACACCAAGCGCCGAATAATAAGCTTCCTGACGCCCGCTGATCACCCGGATTTCGGTTTTCAGCACCTCTTCGGCGCGGTGGATGAAATCGGGACCGTTGATCGCCTCACGCGCCGCGGCGGTGGCCAGAACATACATATGCTCGGAGCCGGCCTGGTCGGACAGCGCACGAAAGCGGCGGAACTCTTCCATCGAGCGCGTCACCGCCTCGGGGTCGAGCTTGCCGGTCGAAACGATGCCGCGGCCGAGGCCGGCCAGCATCTTTTCGTTGAACAGCATGGTCGGCGAGCGCGCCAGCCCTTCATAGACAACAAGGCGGATCGAATTCGACCCGATGTCGATGATGGACAGCGGTCGGCGGTCCTGCAGCCGGCCCTGGGAATCAGACATCATCAGGTGGACGCTGCGGCGTTCTTCTTGCGGCGCTTGAACTGCGCAATGCGCTTGGGCGCATGCGACTTCAGCGCGTCACCCCGTCCCGACAGGCTCGGATTGGTCATGAAATATTCCTGCGCGTTGAACGGTTCCTCGCCCTCCTCCAGCACGACGCGCCGGGAGGTTCCATCTGCCAATACGTCGAAACTTTGCTGATTGTCCATGATGTTGCCCAGCATGATCTGGCCCAGAATCTGTTCATGCACAGTTGGATTGGTGATCGGCACCATGGTTTCGACGCGACGGTCAAGATTGCGCGGCATCAGGTCAGCCGAGGAGATATAGACGATCGCCTCGTCCGAGGGCAGGCCATGGCCGTTGCCGAAACAATAGATGCGGCTGTGTTCGAGGAACCGGCCGACGATCGACTTGACCCTGATGTTTTCCGACAGGCCCGGCACCTGCGGCCGCAGGCAGCAGATACCGCGCACGACGAGGTCGATTTCCACTCCCGCGCGGCTGGCATCATAGAGCGCGTCGATGACGATCGGGTCGACGAGCGCGTTCATCTTCATCCAGATGCGCGCCGGCTTTCCTTCCAGCGCATGGGCGACTTCGTCGGAAATGTGCTTGAGGATGCGGCTTCTCAGCGTGAATGGCGAGATCGCAATCCGCATTTCATCGGTCGGCTCGGCATAGCCGGTGATGAAGTTGAACAGCTGGGCGACATCGCGCGCGATTGTCGGATCGGTGGTGAAGAAGGACAGGTCGGTGTAGATGCGCGCGGTGACCGGATGATAGTTGCCGGTGCCGAGATGCACGTAGTTGCGCAGCTTGCCGTCCTCGCGCCGTACCACCAGCGACATCTTGGCGTGGGTTTTCAACTCGAGGAAACCGAACACAACCTGCACGCCGGCACGCTCGAGGTCGCGCGCCCAGCGGATGTTGGCTTCCTCGTCGAACCGGGCCTTGAGCTCGACAAGTGCGGTCACCGACTTGCCTGCCTCGGCCGCGTCGACCAGCGCGCGCACGATCGGGCTGTCGTTGGAGGTGCGGTAAAGCGTCTGCTTGATCGCCACCACTTCGGGATCGGCCATCGCCTGGCGCAGGAACTGCACGACGACGTCGAAGGATTCGTAGGGGTGGTGGACAACGATGTCCTTCTCGCGAATGGCGGCAAAACAGTCGCCGCCATGCTCACGGATGCGCTCGGGAAAGCGCGGATTGTAGGGCGTGAACTTCAGGTCATCGCGAGGGATGGAGACAATCTCGGAGATCTGGCTGAGCGCCAGCGGTCCGGTGAGCACGCTGATGCGGCTCGACGATACGCCAAGCTCGCCGGCCACGAATTCGCGCAGTTCGCCAGGCATAAGTTTGTCGAATTCGATGCGAATCACCGAACCGCGGCGGCGGCGCTTCAGCGCCGTCTCGAACAGGCGCACGAGATCTTCCGACTCCTCCTCGACCTCGATATCGCTGTCTCGAATGATGCGGAACGTGCCGGAACCCTTGACCTCATAGCCCGGAAACAGCTTGCCGATATAGAGGCCGACCGCCTCTTCCAGCGGAATGAAGCGGACATGGTGCTTGCGATCGGGCAAACGGATAAAGCGCTTCAGCGCCACCGGCAGGCGCAACAGCGCACTCATCTCCTCGCCATTCTTGCGGTGGCGCAGCTGCAGCGCCATCGAGAAGCCGAGATTGGGAATGAACGGGAACGGATGCGCCGGGTCGATCGACAGCGGCGTAAGCACCGGAAACACCTGGTCCTGGAAATGGTCCTCCAGCCAGACCTTCTCGTCCTTGGTCAGAGCGTCGCGGGTGATGCTCTCGATGCCTTCCTTGTTGAGCAGCACGGTGAGTGCCGAAAGGCTCTTCTGCTGGTCTTCCTGCAGCCGTTCGACCTCGCGCAGCAATTGTTCGAGCTGCTGCTCGGGCGTGCGGCCATCGGGGCTTTTCAGCGTGATTCCTTCGCGCACCTGGCCGGCGAGGCCAGCGACGCGCACCATGAAGAACTCGTCGAGATTGGCTGCCGAGATCGACAGGAAGCGGACACGCTCCAGCAGCGGATGATGGGTGTTCAGCGATTCCTCGAGCACGCGGCGATTGAACTGCAGCCAGGAAAACTCGCGGTTGACAAAGCGATCGGGGTTGCCGCCTTCCGAACTGGCCACCTCGACATTGACGAATTCGCTCTGCACCGGCTTCAGTTCGTTCATGATCCCTGCCCGTAACCGTTCCTTTTGCAGCGCCGCCAGATGGCGATAGACGCTCTAACATGCCTTTGTGTCGCATGATCGGTCGCGGAATCGCTTTGCGTCCGCGCTCACGCGCTTAACCGGCTTAACTTATCCTCTGACAGGCTTTTGCGACAGTTTGATTTCATCGATCTTGCAAAGAGACCTGTTATGATCCAGATGCATGCGAGACTGCGTTAAGGAGACGACGATGGCAGGCGGTTCCATTCCCCATTTCCAGAACGATGCGGGCCATCCGGCGATCGACATCGGGGTCAAGGAATTCATGTGCACGGGCGCCAACCCGCCTTTCGACCATCCGCATGTGTTTCTCGACATGGGCGACGACAATGAGAAAGTCTGCCCCTATTGCTCGACGCTCTACCGCTATTCGCCGAAGCTGAAGGCGACGGAAACGCTGCCGGCTGGCTGCCTCTACATCGACCAGGCCGCCTGAGCCTCCAGCGGCTGAGCCCATGCACGACGCGCAACTCCGGCAAGTCATCGTCGCCGGGGCCGGCGTTGCCGGGCTGACAGCCGCCCTCGCCTTCGCCGCACGCGGCTACCCCGTGCGGGTGTTCGAACAGGTTCCGCGCCTCGAAGCCGTGGGTGCCGGCCTCCAGCTTTCTCCCAACGCGACACGCATCCTGCGAGACCTCGGCGTGCTGGACCGGCTGTTGCGGACAGCGGTTATGCCGGAAGCGGTGGTGCTGAAGGACGCCGCGACGTTGCGCGAACTGGCCCGCGTGCCGCTGGGGCAAGCGGGCGAAAGGCGTTGGGGGGCGCCTTATCTCGTCGCCCACAGGGCCGACCTGCACAGCGCACTGACAGCGCGTGTTGCCGATATGCCGGGTATTCATCTCACCACCGGTGCGCGCGTCGCCAGCATTGCCACCGGCAGCCATGGTGTTACGGCGAGTGTCGAGGTCAATGGCAAGACGGCCGAGGCACAAGGCTCCTTGCTGGTCGGCGCCGATGGCGTCTGGTCCTCGGTGCGCGCACTTGTCGATTCGACCAAGAGGGTGGCATCGCCAAGAAGCCGTTTTTCGGGACAGTTGGCCTGGCGCGCCACCGTCGCGGCCGACAGCACCGCTGGGCAAGCCTTTGCCGCGATCGGCGCGGTCGATTGCGTCACGACTTTTCTGCATCCGGGTTTCCACATGGTTGCCTATCCCGTCAGCAAGGGTGACGCCTTCAATCTCGTCGCCTTCACCAAAGGCGAGCGCATTGCCGAGGGCTGGTCCGGCCATGCCGATCCCGGCATCCTCGCCACCGCTATGCGCGGCACCGCGCCAGGACTCGTAAAGTTGATGGAAATGGCGGGCCCGTGGCTGACCTGGCCGCTCCACACCGTCGAACAGAAGCAGCCCTGGACAACGCCAGCCGGCATCGCACTGATCGGCGATGCCGCGCATGCGATGACACCCTTCGCGGCACAAGGCGCGGCGATGGCGATCGAGGATGCGGCGACGCTTGCCAATGTCATGGCCGAATTCCCTGCCGATCCAGTGGAAAGTCTTCGGATCTGGGAGAACTTGCGACGGCCGCGTGTGGCGAGAGTTGCTCGCCGTGGCGCCGTCAACCGCCTTGCCTGGCATGCTGCCGGCCCCGTCGCCATCGCCCGCAATCTGTTCCTCACCATGCGCTCCTCGGATAAACTCGCCGCCGACCTCGACTGGCTCTATGGCTGGGAGCAGCAGAAAATCATCCGGCGCTGAAATCGAGGCATGTTTTTCAGCTTGTCTGCGGAAAGGCGCTAGTTATAGAGCCGCATCGACAGCCCCAGCGACACCGGCAGCGGGTTCCACCAGCCAGTGCGCAGACCGGCGGTGCGCAGTGCCGCCGCCGTCCACGTGTTGCAGCCGACCAGTGCGTTGAAATGGCCGTTGGCTTCGAAGAAGCCGTCGAATCTGGAATAAGCGGCATTCTGGATATGGATCGGACCGCTCGGTCCCTGCTGAAAGCTGGCCTGGATGAAATCAAGCAAGGCCGCGAACTGGTCATTACCGATGTCGAAGCCGGCGACATCGGGATGCGGTTCGACGATATCGCCGGCGACATCGACATGCATGACCGACGCGTCGAGGGTCAGCGCTTTCATCACCGGAACGGCTTTCAGCTCAGACCAGGTCGGCGTTTCCAGATAGAAGGCGCGGCCGCCCCAGCCGAAGACGATGTAGCGCACCTCCGGCGCGTCGGCCGGGATGCCGGCTTCGACCAGAAAATGAAAGCGTTGGCGCACCGCATCGTCGACCGGGATGGCGATGTCGGTGTGGATCGGGTTTCTCAGCACCAGGATATGACGCGTCACAGACTTGTCGCCGGCTGTTTGCCAGAGCGGCCGCGGCACGAAAGTGCCGAGCGTGACGGCGAGCACGACCGCGATCAACAGCAGACCAAGAAAACGGCCGAGCTTTTTCATGAATGGCGGCCCTGCAAACGCATCCCGGCGCGACACGAACCGCCCGCCTCTGCCTATCCATACGCAAAAGAGCCCGGCACTGCTTCAGCCGGGCTCTCCTTGGTCATCAAAAGCCTAGTGCAGGATCTGCGACAGGAACAGTTTCGTGCGCTCGTGGCGCGGGTGGTCGAAGAATTCGGCCGGCGTGTTCTGCTCGACGATCTGGCCCTGGTCCATGAAGATCACCCGGTTGGCGACCTTGCGGGCAAAGCCCATCTCGTGGGTGACGCACAGCATGGTCATGCCTTCTTCCGCGAGGCCGACCATGGTCTCCAGCACTTCCTTGATCATTTCCGGATCGAGCGCCGAGGTCGGCTCGTCGAACAGCATGATGCGCGGGTTCATGCACAGCGAACGGGCGATCGCCACGCGCTGCTGCTGACCGCCCGATAGCTGGCCCGGATATTTGTTTGCCTGCTCGGGGATTTTCACGCGCTTGAGGAAATGCATGGCGATTTCCTCGGCCTGCTTCTTCGGCGTCTTGCGCACCCAGATCGGCGCCAGCGTGCAGTTCTCCAGGATGGTCAGATGCGGGAACAGGTTGAAGTGCTGGAACACCATGCCGACCTCGCGGCGCACCTCGTCGATCTTCTTCAGATCGTTGGTCAGTTCCTTGCCGTCGACGATGATCTTGCCCTTCTGGTGCTCCTCCAGCCGGTTGATGCAGCGGATCATGGTCGATTTGCCGGAGCCGGACGGTCCGCAGATGACGATGCGTTCGCCGCGCATCACCTTCAGGTTGATGTCCTTCAGCACATGGAACTCACCGTACCATTTGTGCATGGCGATGATGTCGATGGCGACATCGGTGGTCGAGATGTGCATCTTGGCGGCGTTGACCTTGATCTCTTCCGCGCTGACGGCGTTTTCGGTGGCCATGACAGGGTCCCCTTGTTCTTTTGTTAGCGTTTGTGGCCGGTGTCGAGCCGGCGTTCGGTGTACATTGAATAGCGCGACATGCCGAAGCAGAACAGCCAGAAGACGAAGGCGGCAAAGATCAGGCCGGACTTGGCCGTCTGCGCCGTCGCCCAGTTGGCGTCGGAGAAGTTCTGCTTGACGATGCCAAGCAGGTCGAACATCGAGATGATGGTGACCAGGCTGGTGTCCTTGAACATGCCGATAAAGGTGTTGACGATGCCCGGAATGACCAGCTTCAGCGCCTGAGGCATGACAATGAAATACATCTTCTGCCAATAGCCGAGACCGAGCGAGATCGGCGCCTTCATACTGCCCCTTGGGAATCGCCTGCAGGCCGCCACGCACCACTTCGGCCATATAGGCGGCCGCAAACAACGACACGCCGATCAGCGCGCGCAGGTACTTGTCGAAGGTGACGCCCGGCGGCAGGAACAGCGGCAGCATGACGCTGGCCATGAACAGAACGGTGATCAACGGAATGCCACGCACGGCTTCGATGAAGATGACGCACAGCATCTTGACAACAGGCATTTTGGAGCGCCGGCCAAGCGCCAGTACGATGCCAAGCGGCAACGACACGACGATGGCCACGAAAGACAGCGACAGCGTTACCAGCAAGCCGCCCCAGCGCGCGGTTTCGACATGCTCCAGACCGAACACGCCGCCCACCAGGAGGAAGAACGCCACAACAGGTAAACCGACGATCAGCAGCAGGGCGTTGAGGCCCTTGCGCGGCACGCTCGGCATCAGCATCGGCACCATAAGCACGACGAGCAGTATGCCGACCAGAATTGGCCGCCAGCGCTCCTCGATCGGATAGGTTCCGAACATGAACTGGCCAAACTTGGCGTTCACAAAGGCCCAGCATGCGCCAGACCAGCCGTCCGGCTGAATTCCGCCTTGCGTTACCGTGGCGCATACGGTCCGGTTCGGTCCCGTCCACACAGCGCTGATGAAGGCCCAGTTGATGATTTGCGGCAGGATCATCACCACCAGCGCCAAACCGATTATGGTCATAATGGTATCGCCTACCGAGGCGATCAGGTTCCTTCGCACCCACGCGCTGAAGCCCGTGACGCCGGCAGGCGCCGGTTGCGCCAGCATCATTTCGGTGCGAACCCAGGACATATCATGTTCTTGCATGTCCTTACCTCTCCACCAGCGCCATTTTGGCATTGAACCAGTTCATCAGCAGCGAGGTCAGGATGCTGATGGCCAGATAGATCACCATCATGATGACCACGCACTCCACTGCCTGGCCGGTCTGGTTGAGCACCGTTCCGGTCGTCGCCGTCAGGTCGGGATAGCCGATGGCGATGGCGAGCGAGGAATTCTTGGTTAGGTTGAGATACTGGCTGGCCAGTGGCGGAATGACGATGCGCATGGCCTGCGGCACGACGACCAACCGCAACGCCTGGCCGGCACGCAGACCAAGCGCAGCCGAGGCCTCGCTCTGGCCCTTGGCAACTCCGCGAATACCGGCGCGCACGATCTCGGAGATGAAAGCGGCGGTATAAAACGACAGCGCCAGATAGAGTGACAGAAACTCCGGCTTCACCACGAAACCGCCGCTCAGGTTGAAGGTGGACTGTTTGGGAAAATCGAAAGTCAGCGGAAAGCCGCTCAGCGCATAGGCGAGCAACGGCAGCCCGACAATCAGCGCCAGTGATGTCCAGAACACCGGGAATTGCTGGCCGGTCGCCATCTGCCGCTGATGCGCCTTGCGGGCGACGAACCACGCCATGGCGATGCCGACAAGCAGACCCACCACGATCAGCCAGGAGCCGTCACCCCAAATAGCGCGCGGGAAATAGAAGCCGCGCTGGTTGAGGAAGGATCCGAAAGGCAGGTGATAGCTGTCACGCGGCGCCGGCAGCACGGCCAGCACGCCGGAATACCAAAAGAAGATGACCAGCAGCGGCGGGATGTTGCGGAACACCTCGACATAAACGGTACAGATTTTCTGGATCAGCCAGTTTTTCGACAGCCGGCCGATGCCGACGATGAAACCGATGATGGTGGCGGTGATGATGCCGACAAAGGCGACGATCAACGTATTGATCAGGCCGACGATGATGGCCCGGCCATAGGTGGAGTCAGACGTGTAGGCGATGGGCGTGTCCGAGATGTCGAAACCGGCGCGGCCCTTCAGAAAGCCGAAGCCGGAGGCAATGTGAAGGTTCGTGAGGTTTACGATGGTGTTGTGGACGATCCACCAGACACCCGACACCAGCAAAGCAACGACCAGGCATTGGTAGAAAATGCTACGGACTTTGGGATCGTTTATAAGAGAAGCGCGACTTGGCGCCTCGCGAAGAACTTCCTGCGATGCCATTCGACCATCCCCTGGAAAGAGAAACCGGGAGGCAGACGATCTGCCTCCCAGATCACATTTCGGTCAGCGGATCGGCGGAGCGTATTGCAGGCCGCCCTTGGTCCACAGCGCATTGATGCCGCGGGCGATCTTGAGCGGGCTACCCGAGCCGACATTGCGGTCGAACAGTTCTCCGTAGTTGCCGACGGCCTTGACGATGTTGACGACCCAGTCGTTGGAGACGCCGAGATCGGTGCCGATCTTGGTGTCGGCTTCCTGGCCGAGCACACGCTTGATCTCCGGGCTGGGGGAGTTCTTCATTTCATCGACATTGGCCTTGGTGATGCCGAGCTCTTCCGCCTGCAACAGCGCGAAATAGGTCCACTTGACGATGTGGTACCACTGGTCGTCGCCCTGGCGCACGGCCGGGCCGAGCGGCTCCTTGGAGATGATCTCGGGCAGCACGACGTGATCGGCCGGTGACGCCAGCGTCAGGCGGATGCCGTACAGGCCCGACTGGTCGGTGGTGTAGACGTCGCAGCGGCCGGCGTCATAAGCGGCGTTGACCTCTTCGAGCTTTTCGAAGACGACCGGATTGTACTCCATCTTGTTCGCCTTAAAGTAGTCGGCGAGATTGAGCTCGGTGGTGGTGCCACTCTGCACGCAGACTGCGGCGCCGGAAAGCTGCAGCGCCGAATTGACGCCTGGCAGCTTCTTGGCGTTGATCATGAAGCCCTGACCGTCATAGTAGGTGACGCCGACAAAGTTCAGGCCAAGTGCGGTGTCGCGGTTGATGGTCCAGGTGGTGTTGCGCGACAGGATGTCGACCTCGCCGGACTGCAGCGCGGTGAAACGTTCCTTGGCGCTGAGCGGCGTGAACTTGACCTTGGTGCCGTCACCGAAGACAGCGGCGGCTACGGCGCGGCAGAAATCCGCGTCGATGCCTTGCCACTCACCCTTGTCGTCCGGCGCCGAGAAGCCGGCCAAACCGGTCGAGACGCCGCATTGGATGAAGCCCTTCGCCTTGACGGTATCGAGCGTCGTAGCCGACGCGGCCGACGCCATCAGTCCAAGCGTAGCGGCGCCAAGAATGCCGATAGCAATATGTTTCATGACCCACAGACCCTTTTCTCTGTTTTTCAGGCAAACCCTGATCTTTTTTCCCGTGTGAACGCAGCTCCCATTCCAGCCCATTCCCGGAATCCCACGTCGTAACCGACGCGCCGCCTCCCATTCACGAACAGCATCGAAGGCGATAATTCTTGTGAGGTCAAGGGAAATGACCGAATCCGAACGTGTTTGAAAATCGATTGTCGGAAATGCCCGAATTGCAGACAAACGCGCCCGCGATTTAGTCACGGCGCAAATAAAGTCGGCAAAGCGTATTCAACGCAAATGCGGGCCAGCGACGAAGTCCATCTCTGACAACGGCTTGGCGTGACTGATCTGGATGCGGGATGAATTGGCACGTCCGAAGACTGTTATCAGACACGCGCCGTCAAAGCGCGCGAGAGATGAGCCACGCGCCCGCCGCCACCATCAACATGCCGGAAATGCGCGGGATCCACTGCCCGACCATGACTGTCTTTTCCAGGAGAACGAGGATGGCGATGCCGGCGATCCACAGGACGTTCATGACGCCGCCGACGAACAGCAGAGCCATCAGCGCCCAGCAGCAGCCCAGACAATAGAGGCCGTGATCAATGCCCAGCCGAAGCGCACCGAGTGGCGCCGAGCGAAACCCGCCGTGACTGGCCAGGAACGCGATCGGCCCCTGACATTGGCGCAAGCAGGCGCCCTTGATCGGCGTCCATTGATAGAGACCGGTGGCGATCAGGACGAGGCCGCCGAGGATCGTGCTGCCGGTCGCCATTGAGGGATCGAGCAAGGCGAGGCGCGCGAGCAGCCATTGCGCAACGGTTGCCACGATGCTGAAGACGATCCAGACGGCGAGATAGCCGGTAAAGAACCATCCTGTCGAAGCGATAGGCCGGCCATCCGCCTGCGCCTTGCGGCCGACACCGGCATAGAGCAGCAGCATCGGCGCGACCGAAGGCGTCATCATACCGACCATCATCACCGCCCACATCGTGAAAATGAAAGCGAAATCGGCGGGTGCCCAGACTCGGAACCCAGGCGCCACGGCGGAGCTCATATCCATGCCGCCCATGTCCGTCTTCGACATGTCCATTCCGGCCATGCCGCCGCTCGCTCCGGCCGGCATGGGGGAAGCGGGCATGGCCATGCCAGTGGCGAGCCACAGCACATAGGCCCAGGCGAGCACGGCAATCACGACGAGCGCGGTCATCACGACCGCGCGGTCGCGCCGCAGCACCGCCTCGAGGGCTGTATCACTCATTGGATCAGGTCAATGGACGACGCCACTCTGCGTGAGGTGCAGATTGGCGAAATGGCTGTGCGTATCGGCCACCTCGAACTTGATCGGTCCCGTCGTTTTGGTCCAGCCGCGGCCGATTTCGGCAATCGCGTATTCGAAGCCGCGCGGCAGGTCGATGCGTGCCCGATGCTCGGCGCCGGTGACCGGATTCTTGATCGGCTCGCCGTGACCGTCGGTCACGCCCTTGACGTGCAGCCGTCCGGTTCGCGCTTCGACATCGACCTCGAACTCGATCGGAGCAAAGATCGGGTCATGGAATTTCACCAGCGTGGTCGAAAACACCTGGAATATTGTCGCGCCTGGTTCGGTGTCCTGACCGCCCAGTATGCGCAGCAGCGCCTCACGTTGGGCCTCGCTCGCCCGCTCGTCGATAACCACCGCGGCTTCGCCCTTGCCCTGGTGTATCGCGCCGGGCCACCTGAAAATCCCGACGAACCGCAATCCGTCGAGCTTGGTGCTGCCGTGATGGCCGCTCTCGATCTCCATGCCGGCAACCGCCTGGCAGAATCCGTATGTCGGCAAGGCGTTGAACTGGCATGGGCAGCCATAGGCGCAATTGCAGTTGATGAATTCGCGCGCCTTCATTGTCCATTTGACGTCGGCCATGGCATTCCTCCCCTTGCCGCGCTCATGCTCTGCAAGCGCGATATCCGGATCGAAGGGACCAACAGGCCAGCCGGCAAAAACCATCCGGCAGCATCTGATCGAGGCAATCCGGCGATTAATATTAGAAGTTGACTATATATCATCCAGGACCGCCCACAATAGGCCGATCGGTGCTCTTCATTCTGCACGCGACCTCGGCTCGGTGTCCTCCTCACGCAGAATTGGCATATTCGAAGTCTGCGCCCTGGCGGACGGTGTGCTGTTGCACGGTCCATGGCGCCGCACTATGGCTAGCGCCTTGTCAAACAAGGCGACGAAGAATGGCGAAAGACGGCAACGAGCAGCTTATCGGCAAGATGGGCATCAACACGCGGCTTGCCCATTCGGGCAACAACCCGCACGACTATTTCGGCTTCGTCAATCCGCCTGTCGTGCACGCCTCGACCGTGCTCTTTCGCAATGCCGCCACAATGGCGGACCGCAACCAGAAATACACCTACGGCACGCGCGGCACACCAACGACGGACGCCCTTGCCCATGCTATTGACGCGCTGGAGGGATCCGCCGGCACGATCGTGGTGCCATCAGGCCTTGCTGCGGTGACCATTCCGCTGCTCGCCTTCGTATCGGCGGGCGATCATCTGCTGATCGTCGACACCGTCTATCACCCGACGCGAAACTTCGCCGACACGATGCTGAAGCGGTTGGGAGTCGAGATCGAGTACTACGCTCCCGACGTCGGCGCCGGCATCGCGGCACTGATCAAGCCCAATACCAAGGTGGTGTTCACGGAATCACCGGCCTCCAACACGTTCGAGCTGCAGGACATCCCGGCCATCGCCAAGGCGGCGCATGCGGCCGGCGCCATCGTGATGATGGACAACACCTGGGCGACGCCGCTCTATTTCCGGCCGCTCGACCACGGCGTCGATATCTCCATCCACGCAGCGACGAAGTATCCGGCCGGCCATTCCGACGTGCTGCTCGGCACGGTCTCGGCCAATGAGCGCCACTGGAAGCAGCTCTACGAGAGTTTTTGCACGCTTGGCTGCTGTGCGGGACCCGACGATGTCTACCAGGTGCTGCGCGGCCTGCGCACGATGGGCGTGCGCCTGGAGCACCATCAGCGCAGCGCACTCGCCATCGCGTCCTGGCTCGAAGGCCAGAAGGGGGTGGCGCGCGTGCTCCACCCTGCCCTTCCCAGCCACCCGGACCACGATTTGTGGAAGCGCGACTTTTGCGGTTCGAGCGGCATCTTTTCCATCGTGCTTGCCGGCGGCGGCCAGAAGGAGCAGCACGCTTTCCTCGACGCGCTCAGGATATTCGGGCTCGGCTATTCCTGGGGCGGCTATGAGAGCCTCGCGGTGCCGGTCTGGCTCGGTGATCGTGTCGTCGCCAAAGCCCCTTACAAGGGTCCGTTGATCCGCCTGCAGATCGGCCTCGAGGATGTCGACGACCTGAAAGCCGACATTTTGCGTGGTCTGGCTGCTGCCGCCGCCTGACGGCGAACACAATCTGACTGCCGGACAGAATCAGCAAAGGCGCGCAAGGCCTTGACGCTGATGACAAAGTCCGAGCCGTTCGCGGCATCCCAACGAGGGCTGTCGCGCAATATTATTCTGCCAGGCCGTGACTTTGCGGATTTGTTTGACTTTCAAATCCGGGGGTTCGGCCGCATTGCGTGTTGCACGGCATCGTCAGAAATCCATTTGTCACAAAGCTTGCCATGGCCTTTCGTCTTTTTGTCCCCATCCTTGCCGGCGCGACGCTGCGTGAGCGGCTGCTTGCCTGCATCGGCGCCACGATCGGCATCGCGCTGACCGGCCTGATCAGCGGGCTGGCGATGGGTGGGGGCCCGCATGTGGCGCTGCTGGTGGCCCCGATGGGCGCCTCCGCCGTGCTTCTCTTCGCCGTGCCCGCGAGCCCGTTGGCGCAGCCCTGGTCGATCATCGGCGGCAATTCCATATCGGCGCTGGTGGGTGTGACTGTGGCGCATTTCATCCATGATCCGGTCATAGCCTCGGGCCTTGCGGTGGCGCTCGCCATCGCGGCGATGTCGTTCGCCCGCTGCCTGCATCCGCCGGGCGGAGCGGCGGCGCTGACCGCGGTGCTCGGCGGGCCGGCCGTTGTCAGCGCGGGCTTCCTGTTTCCCTTCGTGCCGGTGGCCCTGAATTCGATCATCCTGGTCACGCTCGGCTTGCTCTTCCACAGGCTGGCGCGGCGCAACTACCCGCATGTCGCCGCACCCGCCGCCAACAGCCACGGCACCGCCGATCCGCCGGCGCAGCAGCGCATCGGCTTCCGGCCCGAAGATATCGACGCGGCGCTGACCACGCTCGATGAGACCTTCGACATCGACCGCAGCGACCTCGAACGGCTGTTGAGACAAGTCGAGCTGCAGGCCATGGTGCGGTCGCACCGGACGCTGCTTTGCGAAGACATCATGTCCCGCGACGTGATTTCAGTACCCGAGCAAGCCACCTTCGACGAGGCGCGCCAGCAGCTGCTCGACCACAACATCCGCACCTTGCCGGTGGTCGACGCGGATGCAAGGCTGGTCGGCGCGGTCGGCCTGCGTGAGCTGACGAAAGCCATCGATACGGTGAAGGGCGTGATGTCGCCGGCCGGCACCGCCTCGCCCGAGACACCGGCGATGAGCCTGCTTCCGGTTTTGACCGACGGCCGCAGCCATGCCGTGGTCATCGTCGACCGTGAGCGGCGCATTCTCGGTCTGATCACCCAGACCGACCTTCTGGCGGCGGCAGCACGCGTGCAAACGACAGACAAGGGACTGGCGGCGGCTTAAGATAGCGAAACCGGATCGCTGAAATCCGGGAACCCGGCAGGCGTGCCGACGGCGGCCGCAGCCATGCACCGTCAACGCTCAAACTTTTTCGCCGGAGCTGGTCAGCTCTGCCTGCGAAAGCAGCCATTCGATCATTTGCGCTGCCTGGGCGGGTGGCCGGTCTGGAGCCAGCACTTCGAGGCTGAGGCCACTCAGGACCCGCTGGGAAAACGGCGCCACGAGCGCGCCGGATGCCAGGGCGCGAGACACCAGCACCTCATGCCCCATCAGCACGCCGGCGCCATCGATGGCGGCCTGAAGTGCTAGGCTATAAAGCGAAAACTCCGATCCGGCATCGATCGACGGGCCTTTCATGCCGACACTGTCGAACCAAAGGTTCCAATCACCGGTCCAAGTGGTGTCCCACAACAAGAGCTGCGAGGCGAGATCCGCGGGCGTTTTCAGTTGTGAGGCCAAGCCGGGGTACAGACCGGAAACAGAACATCGTCGCAAAGCTTGAACGAACGGCTGCCACTGGCTCTTCGCCTTGTCAGGAAGATGGCGAGGTCGAATGGCTCTCGCCTGAAATCCGGCGGCTCCTCGAGCGCGTGTATGGATGGACGAAGAGCCGGCAAGGCGGCGCGCAGTGCCGGCAGGCGCGGGGCCAGCCACAGTTGCGCAATGGACGGCAGCGCAGCGATACTCACTTGCGATTTCGGTGCCCAGATGCGCAGTTCCTGAACGGCAAGGCCCAAGGCGTCAAACGCGGTGGAGAAGGCCGGGATTGCCGCGCGTCCCGCTTCCGTCAAATGCAGCCCTTGCGCATGCCGGACAAAAAGCGGCGAGCCAAGCCACGCTTCGAGGGATTTGACCTGATGCGACACGGCCGCGGGCGTGACACCGAGTTCATCCGCGGCCTTGGCGAAGCTTTCATGCCGAGCAGCGGCCTCGAAGGCCCGCAAGGTGTTGAGGGGCGGCATTCGAGGTCGCGGCGGATTGACAGCCATCCAGCATTCCAGGACGGCGTCGGCGACCAGTGGCCGCCGACGCGATGTTTCTATTTGAGGGCGACGGGGATCAGCTTGCCGTCGACCTTCTGCCATTCAAATACGACGAAGCCCGGCTGCTTGATATCCCCCTTGTCGTCGTAGGATATCGAACCGAGGACCGTGGAGATGGCAGCGCCGGAATGGAGGTGGTCGGCAGCGGCCTTCGGATCATCGGCCTTGGCCATGGCGATGGCCTCGGCAAGAATCTGCGTTGCCGCGTAGGCGTAAAGGGTCACCGCTTCGGTCGGCACGTTCCTGGCCTTCAGATCGGCGACGGCGTCCTTGGCTTCCGGGAATGTCGCCGGATCGGGGAACGACGTCATCAGGGTTCCAGCAGCACCGTCACCGGCTATGGCGCCGAATTCGCTGTTGCTGATGCCGTCACCGCCCATCAGGATCGCGGCGACGCCCTGATCGTGCATCTGGCGGACAATGAGACCGGCCTCCGTGTGCTGACCGCCATAATAGACGAGATCGGCACCCGATTGCTTGATCTTGGTCACCAGCGGGCTGTAGTCCTTCTCGCCCGGGTTAACCTCCTCGTGGAGGACTTCCTTGCCGCCACCGGCATTGTAGGCCTTGGTCATTTCATCGGCGAGGCCTTTGCCCGCAGTCGACTTGTCGTCGACGATGGCGATCTTCTTGTCCTTGAAACGGCCGAGAATAAATTTGGCCGCGATCGAGCCCTGCTGATCGTCGCGGCCGCATGCCCTGAACGCATTCCACAGACCGCGCTCGGTAACCGTCGGATTGGTGGCTGTCGGCGTCACGAACAGGACGCCATTTTCCGAATAGACTTCGGAGGCCGGAATGGTGACACCGGAATTGTAGTGCCCGACGACATAGTGGACGCCGTCGGCGACAAACTTGTTGGCGACCGAAACGCCCTGCTTCGGGTCGGAGACGTCGTCACCAACCGACACGACAAGCTTTTGTCCGAGTACGCCGCCATTGGCGTTGATGCGTTCGACCGCGGTTTCGACACCGACGCGGTACTGTTCTCCATAGGCGGCGTTCGGTCCCGACATCGGGCCCGCGACGCCGAACACGATATCCGCCCTCGCAACGCCGACAGCGGCAGCCGCGATTAGGGCAGCAGTCATCATCTGCACGATTATGCGCATTTCATTCCCCTGTTCTTAGAGTGGCGGGCATTTGCCCGCAGGTTCTGGCCGTCAGTTCACAAAATGAAGTTTGTTGAACCGACGCCGGAATGCCGTGACATCAGCGGCGACCTGTTCGCTGGCGTCGTTGCCGCGCAGCCCCCTGGCGATAAGCGCCGCGAGTTCCGGCATGTCGTCTTCGGTCATGCCCCAGCGAACGATCTCTGGCGTGCCGAGGCGCAGCCCATTCATGTCGCCTTCGACCGTATCCACGGGAAGGCCGATGCCGCAGCTCAGGATGTTGGCCAGCCGCAGTTTTTTTGCCGCAGCCTGACCGCCGCCGAATTCGGCTGCCTTGATGGCGAACTGGTGCGATGTCGTGTAGCCCTTGCTCGTCGAAAACACCGGCAGACCGCGATCTGCAAGGCTATCGGCCAGGGCCTTTGCGGTCCGCGCCATCGTTGCGGCATAGGCTTTGCCCTGGTCTTTCCAGTCCAGAAGCGTGATTGCCAGTGCCGCCGACTTGGCAGCATCGAAATTGGCAGTCATGCCGGGAAATGCGATCCTGTCGAGTTTTTCGGCGACGGCAGCATCGTTGGTGACGATCAGCCCCGACGCCGGACCGCCGAGGCTCTTGTAAGTGCTCATCGTCATCAGATGAGCCCCCTCCTGCAACGGCTGCTGCCAGGCATGCCCGGCAATCATGCCGCACAGATGTGCGGCGTCGAAGAGGACCAGCGCGCCGACCTCATCGGCGATCGCCCTGATTTCCCGAATGGGATGCGGCAGCAGATTGAGGCTGCTGCCGATCGTGATCATTTTCGGCTTTATCGACCTGGCCAGGTCGCGCAATTTTCCGACATCGACGGTGTAGCCGTCGGCATCAACCGGAGCCGTGTGAATATCGAGGCCGTAAAGGCCGGCGCAACCGGCCATGTGGTGGGTGACATGGCCGCCAATCGCCGGCGACGGGACAATGATGCTGTCGCCTGGCCGGGCCGCGACCATGAAGGCGTAGAGATTGGCGATCGCGCCGGACGGCACGCGGATCTCGGCATATTTCGCACCGAAGACTTCAGCCGCGAGTTCCGCAGCGATGACTTCGATCCGCTCGACACCTTCCAAGCCCATTTCATACTTGTCGCCGGGATAGCCAAGCGATGGGCGCGATCCCAGGCCCGAGGCGAGCGCTGCCTCGGCCTTAGGGTTCATGACATTGGTCGCCGGGTTGAGGTTGATGCAGTCGGTCTCGTGGATCGAGCGGTTCAGCTCAATACCCTCCGCGATTGCCGCCATGACGGCATCGGTCGTCTGATGACTGGTTTGCTGCGCCAGTTGCTGGGCGAACATGTCGCAATGTGAGGGCACCCAGGACCTGCGAGCGAGAGCGACCAACGATGCCTCCATTGCCTTCGCCGACAAGCCGGCTGCGAATGGCAACGAGGATGACGCTGGTGATTGCCTGGGCGCAAACGAGTAGTTCTAGCGCCTAGGCTTAGGAAAAATAAGCCTATCATGCCTCACCTGTCTGGAGAACGGAGGTTTCTTCCGGCCTCTCGTCAGGCCGCGTGATATATGTCCACGAGGCGTCGCGGCTCTAGTCGTGATGCACCTTGACGCGGTGGCGATGCGCGGCTTGCTTTGCCCGGTTGCCGCACTGCGCCATGCTGCACCAGCGGCGCCGATGGCCGCGCGTGTGGTCGGCGAACAGCAGCGTGCAGGCCGGACCCTCGCAGGCTTTCACGTGTGAGAAATCCTCGCTGCAGACGAACCGCGCCAGCGCTTCGCCGATCGGCAGCAGAAGCGCCTCGGGCGTGCGCCACTTGCGAGCCGTTTGAAGCTCAAGAGGAATCGTGCTGCCCACAGGCATGTCCGTGCCGCCAAGGACAGGGGCGATTCGCGTGAAGATCTCGTCGCGTTCGAGCAGCCGGTTGAGCGGCTCCAATTGCGCAAGATCCTGAGCTGCCAACGGGCGCCCCCTGTGTTCGCGCACGAACCCGCGGAACCACTCCCTGAGATCCCTTGCCTGATCGGCCACCTTGTCGAGTTCGCCCGGCAGAGCGTGCGCGCGAACGCTGTCGAGCGCTTCGGGCGGCACCAGCCGCGCCTGCTCGACCCAATCCAGCAATCCCTCGCCGTCCTTGATCCAATCGACAGGGATATCGAGCGGCGTCGCGATCGAATTGAGGAAATCCAGGCCGAGCGCGTCACCGACAAAGATCGCAGGGGTCATCATAGCTCCAATCGCGCATCGGCCGCGCCGAGCGCCCTAAACACAAATCAGTGATAACCCCTTCGAGGTCTGTTGACAAGTTATACTCACACATCGTAACCGTCTCGAGTGACTTTAATAGGTTATCCGATCAACTCCACCCGGAAGGAAACGCGGCGATACCCTCGAACGATGTCAGTGGTGTGTTCGTCCATTGCGTGCCTGGGCCGACAGCTCGAGCTGAGCCAGGGCCTGTCACCGCGCCCCATGCCGTCGTCGACATCATCGTCGAAGCGGCGCGTGCCAGCGAGGCGCGAGGCTGAACCCCAGAGCGGACTTACCGCCCTCTCAATAACCTTCCCAATGCCGATTATTCGGTTACCACAACGGAGAGAAACATGACCGCCTACCGCAACACCGATGTCGATGGCTTCAACATCTTCTATCGCGAGGCCGGCACGCCTGGCGCGCCGAAGCTGCTACTGCTGCACGGCTTCCCGAGTTCGAGCCATATGTTCCGGGATCTCATTCCGCCGCTTGCAGACCGCTTCCATATCGTCGCGCCCGACTTGCCGGGATTTGGCCGCTCCGACATGCCGCCGCGCGAAAAATTTGCCTATACGTTCGACCATATTGCCGAGATCATCGATCGCTTCACCGAAGTGGTCGGCTTCGACCGCTATGCGCTCTACGTCTTCGACTATGGCGCGCCGACCGGTTTCCGACTGGCGGTGAAACACCCCGAGCGGATCAGCGCCATCATCTCGCAGAATGGCAACGCCTATGAGGAAGGTCTCGGCGAGGACTGGAATCCGATCCGCGCTTATTGGCGCGACCCCTCGCCGGCCAACCGCGAGGCGTTGCGCCCGGCCTTCAAGCCGGACGCGATCGCCTGGCAGTACACGCATGGTGCGCCGACGGACCTGGTTTCGCCCGACGGCTATTCGCTGGATAGCTTCTATTTCGGCCGACCAGACGCCGAGGAAGTGCAGCTCGACCTGTTTGGCGACTACAAGAGCAACGTTGCCCTCTATCCCGCCTTCCAGGCCTATTTCCGCACCCACAAGCCGCCGTTCCTGGCGGTGTGGGGCAAAAACGACCCGTTCTTCCTGCCGCCCGGCGCCGAGGCGTTCAAGCGCGACATGCCGGACGCGGTGGTGCGCTTCCTCGACACCGGCCATTTCGCGCTGGAAACGCATGCCAACGAGATCGCCAAAGCGATACGCGACTTCCTGCATTGATCCGAAGAGAGGAAACCTGCCATGTCGTCCTCCGTCGCCATCGTCACTTGTGCCAGCCAGGGCATCGGCCAGGGCGAAGTGACGGCGGCCGGGCAGCAACGTCTCGCCTCAGCATGACGCATCACCTCGCCGCTTTGCCCAGACCCGCCGCCTGGTCGAGCCGCAACGAGGCGCGCCTTGCCTCGTCTGGCCTTGCGATGTGCGTCCAGGAGCCATCATAGCTGGGCTTGCGCCGCTCGATCCAGGCGCAAAGCCCTTCCCTGAGATCGGCGGTCGGGGCCATGCGGGCAAACTGCTCGGCCTCGACCAGCAGCCCTTCGGCGATGCTGAGGTTGATACCGCGCGCTACTGCGGTAAGGATGCTGGCGAGGGCCGCCGGCGAATGCGTGATGATGCGGCGGGCAAGATCGTGCGCCGCCGGCATCAGCTCGGCATGCGGCACGACCTGATTGACGAGACCAAGTTCGAGCGCCCGCGGCGGTGGAAACCAGTCGCCCGTCAACAGCAGTTCCAGCGCCCGCTTGCGCCCGGCAAGCCGCGGCAGGCGCTGCGTGCCACCGAAGGTCGGCGGCATTGCGAGGTTGATCTCGGGTTTGGCAAACAGCGCGCGGTCGCTGGCGATGGCCAGCGGCACGGCTTCCGTGATTTCGCAGCCGCCGCCGAAGGCAATGCCGTTGACGGCGGCGATGATCGGCTTGCGGAAGGCCTCCAGCCGCGCCGTCAGCCGCTGGCCGCGCATGACGAAGTCGCGCAGCGCCACATCCGTGCCCGCGGCGACACTCGATGAGAATTCGTTGATATCACCGCCGGCGGAAAAGGCGCGTTCCCCTGCCCCGGTCAGAATGACGGCGCGGACCGCATCGTCGGTCTCAATCGCGTCGAGGATCGCGAGCAGGCGATCGATCAGGGCATAGTTCAGCGCGTTGAGTTTTTCGGGGCGGTTGAGGGTGAGGACGGTGACCCGGTCGCGGGTTTCGCTCAGGACAAGATCGGCCATTGTTCTTCCTTTCCAGACACGACGGAAAGGGATCATGCTTTCGATTGCGTGTATATTCACTAGTCGGTATACATGCTTGATGTCTGACCCCGCCAGCCCGACCCGTAAACGCATCGTCGATGCCGCGACGAAGCTGTTCTATGCCGAGGGAATCGGTCGCGTCAGCGTCGATGCCATTGCCGAAAAGGCAGGCCTCACCAAGCGTACGCTCTACTACCACTTCAAGAGCAAGGATGACCTCATCGCCGCCTATCTCGATGGTCGCGACCAGCCCAACCTGCAGCAGATGGCCGGCTGGTTCGACGCGGCGGAAGGTGGGGCGGACCGCAGGGTCGAGGCGATCTTCAGCAATCTGGCGCGGGTTGCGCGCCATCCGAAATGGAAGGGTTGCGGCTTTCTGCGCACGGCCGCGGAACTCGCCTCGATGCCCGGCCATCCGGCGGTCAAGGTCGGGTCGCGTCACAAGTCGAATTTCGAGGCGTGGCTGGCAGGCGCGTTGTCCGACCATGGGATCGAGGAACCGCGGGCGGTGGCGCGCGAGATTGTGCTGCTGATCGACGGTTGTTTTTCGATCATGCTGATCCACCGCAATCCCGATTACATCGAGGCGGCCGGACGAGCCGCGGCCACTCTGGTCAGGGCGCGAATTTCAGACCAGGACGTTTAGAAACCCGAACGCCAGCCATGCCGTCCCAACCACGAGCGTGACCAGCGTCAGCGGCAAGCCGACCTTGAAGAAGGCACCGAAAGACAATGGCGTGCCGGCAGCCTTGGACTGCTCGGCGACGATCAGATTGGCGACCGAGCCGAGCAGCGTGAAATTACCGGCGAGCGTCGAACTCATCGCCACCACCAGCCAGGCACGTTCGGGGTTTTCCAGCCCGGGTATAAAGGGCCGTAGCGCCAGCACTGCCGGAACATTGCTCATGACGTTGGACAGCACCGCGGTGAACCCGGACAACCGCCAAACATCCTCCAGGCCGAGATTCTTGGCCGAGGCGATAAGATCAGGCGTCAGCAGCGTCCTTTCGGCGCCGGCGACCACCACGAACAGACCGGCGAACATGAACAGCAGCGGACCGTCGATCTCACGGTAGATGCGTTCAGGCTTGATGGCGCGGGTCAGCAGCAGAATGGCGCCGCCGATCAATGCTGCCTTGGCAACGGGAACGCCGGCGAAGAAGGCAATTGCCAGCCCGATGCAGACGATCACCGCCTTCAGCACCTGCCCGCGATGCATGCGGCCGCGCGCGACATGCGGCGTCAATTCAGCGGTGCGGGTGAATTCGGTCCGATAGACGATGCGCACGATGACGATGACGGCGACGAGGCCGAACAGGGCGACAGGTGCCAGCGCCGCCGAAAAAGCGGGATAGGAAATGCCCGACAGGGCGCCGATGACCATGTTCTGCGGATTGCCGGTGATGGTGGCGACGCTGCCGCAGTTCGACGCGGTGGCGGTGGCGATCAGATAGGGGATCGGGTTGCGGTTGATGACGCGGGTAACGTGAACGACGATCGGCGCCATGACCAGGCAAATGGCATCGTTGACCAGGAAGGCCGACAGCACGCCGGTCAGCAGCGTCACCATCACCAAGAGCATGAACGGCGCGTGCGCGTGTTCGATGGCGATGGCACCCAGGCTGCGAAAGGCGCCGGAGACCTTCAGGTGCGCCACCACGATCATCATGCCGAGCAGAAGCGTGATGGTGTCAAAATTGATCGCGCGGTAGGCGTCCTCCATGCTGATGGCGCCAATGGCGATCATCGCGGCGCCGCCAAGCAGAGCAATCCCCGCCCGGTCGAGACGCAGGCCAGGGATGCGGCCAATGGCGACGCCGGCATAAGTGAGAATCAGGATCAGCAAAGCCGCGGCGGCCATCAATGTCATCGGTAGGAAGTCTCGCTCAGTCTGTGGGCGCCGACGCGGCCCGCCGGTCCATTTGCATGCAAGCTTTAGCGTGATGTCGAGGCCGATGCCAAACGGGCTGGATAAGTCATCGTTTCGTGCCGATGCCTAGCGCATATAAAAATCCAGCCGCTCTCGCAGGGCCTCCGGCGAAAACAGTCGTTCAACGGTCTGCCGCGCCTTGTGGCCCACCCTCACCCGCAGCGCCGGATCGGCTTTGAGCTCGGCCAGGATTTGCGCCGCCTGCTGCGTCGTCTCGAACAGGAAACCGTTTTCGCCATGGCTGATATGGTCGGCATAGCCGCCATGCGAATGGCAGACCACGGGCAAACCGCAAGCCATCGCCTCGAACACGACGCGGCCGAATGTCTCCACATGCGAGCCGGTGCGATAGTAGAACACGTCGAGCGTCGGCAGGAATTGTTCGGCGGGAAATTGGCCCTGCGGCAGGAGTTCGAGTTGCGGATGCGGCGCGAGCCTGTCCTTGAGCGGCATGCCGCCCTGGATCCGCACCGCGACGCCATCGGCCAGCAATGCCTCATAGAGCGCCACATCGTCGGCATGATGCTTGTCCGCCGTGTCGCGGCTCAGCCGCCCCACCGTGAACGGGCCGTCAGGCCTTGTCAGTCGCGGGGAAAAGCGCTCGATATCGATCGGCGACGGATGCACGACACCTTCGACCTGCAGCATGCGCTTCTGGAAGTCGGAGATCAGCACCAGTTCGGCGTCCGGCCAGCCCAGCAGGCGCGGCATGCGCGTCGTCAGCGCGATGATCTTCGGGTGAAAGGTATTGAAGACATAGATCAGCCGGCGTGGCCGCCGGATGAGATAAGGCCACATTTTGTTGCGCCAATGCGCGCCGAGGAAGACATAGGTGCCGCCGTCCGGCACGTCGCGCGTTGCCGGCGAGACACGCCGAATCGGTAATTGCCGCATCAGCTCGTCGGAGACGCGCGATGAGGTTGCCCACAGGCGCACCGGCGAGTCGGCTTTCAACAGCCGATACAGGTCCAGGGTTTCGCGCTCGCTGCCGCCAAACGGGTTCTGAAAGCCGTTGAACAAATGGATCATGCGTTGCGCTTACCTGGGCGGCCTGGACGCGGAGGAAGCACACTGACAAGAAAGCGTCAAGGAAAGCGGTCGACGTCAGCCATCGCGCGCAGCAAGGCAGCGGTCAATGCACCGTGGCGACGCTGGGCTGGGGCACCTGCGAGGCGGCTTCCGTCGGGTCGAAGCTGACCTGATCGCGTCCATTCGACTTGGCGGCATAGAGCCGTCTGTCGGCGGCGGAGAATATCGCCTCGTAAGTCGTCGGCCCGCTGAAGCTGGTGCCGCCGATCGAGACGGAAAGCGGACAGGCGCGACCGCCGGGCGAAAAGTCCATTTCGCGAATTCGCCGGCGGATGCTTTCGGCAACCAGCCAGGATTGCGAGGGGTCGACACCGGGAAGAAACACGCCAAACTCCTCGCCGCCGATGCGGCCGACGATATCGCTGCCGCGCAGCTGTCCCTTGATCGCCTGCGCGATCAGCTTGAGCGCCTGGTCGCCGCAGTCATGGCCGAGCCGGTCGTTGATCAACTTGAAATGGTCGGCGTCGATGATCAGCAGTGCCCCAGAATGGGTCTGCTCCTGCTTGCGGGTCTGCTCGAGATAGGCTTCGACCAGCATCGAGAAGGCGCCACGGTTCAGCACGGCCGTCAGGCTATCCGTCGCGGCAACGATGCTGAGATCACGCTGGGCTATGGCCAGTTGGCGAATTTTCCACATAAGAAAAAACAGAAACGAGCCGCCGAGCACAAGGGGCAGCATCAGATCTGTCATTTGCGCGCGCCAAACGGCCTCGGGCGAGAGATAGGGGAAATTGAACGAGTCGACGAAAAACGCCACGGCGATAAAGAATGCCGTACCGGCAGCGGTGACGGCGATCACCCTGCCCCAGCTCGTCGGCGACAGATCGAGCTTCATTGCGTTCCACTCCGTTAGCCGTCACTACTATGACGTACCAACGCAAACAAAATGATAAGACTTTCCTTCAATTCGAGCTCAGATGAGCGGAAACCGGAGCATGCTCGCCCAATAGGCGGCCGTGCTCCGGCGATAAAAGCAAGTTCGTTCACTGGATTGCAGCGCAGGGAATCCCGAACGTCAACGGCTGGACATCGGTCCACCCGCCTCGACGACGAAGGATGCCGCGATCAGGTCGTCTGCATCCAGTCGTAGCGAACCATCGCCTGCCCCCATGATGGCAGCGACCTTATGGAAGGTCTTCATCTCATGATCGGATATTTCGGCATCCTGCATTCTGGCCTTGAGTTCGGCGATACGCCGCCCCAAGGCAGGGGACGTTCCAATTTCACGTTTCGACATGGCCTGGTTTTCTCCTCCCCCAACCCGCGCTTGTTTTGCCCCGCCCATCCGCCAGCCACATTGTCCTTTTATGAGGCACCGCGAATACAAGGCCCCGAACGCCTCATATGGGCTAAGGTTCCAATCCCGGCAGATCACGAAATAATTACGGGCCGCCCCGCGGGCTTTGTCTTATTGCCCGGCCATCAGCACTAGCGTCACAACAGAGTTCCGCGCCTCGACCCGCTCCAGGCACCGACCCGGAATGTTCGGCCGGGTCGCGGTGACGCATTCCTTGTCAGTGACCGCAACGGGTTTACTGGGCTGGACGTCGGCCGCTTGAGTCGCCGTGGATGCGAAAAGAACCGTCTGCGTTATCAGCGCCGAGAAAACGGCGACCTGGAACAGCACGGCGGCGAAGGCGATTTTCTTGAGCATGCGAGGCAACGCGCTGGCGGGCGTCAGGTTCCCGCTGGTCATTTCTAGCGGCTCAGACCGACACTTTGCTGATACGACAACAGACCAATGTGGGAGAATGGTCGGAGTGGAGAGATTCGAACTCCCGACCCTCTGGTCCCAAACCAGATGCGCTACCAGCCTGCGCTACACTCCGAACGGTCTGTTGCCTATTCATTTCGGTGCTACATGGCAAGTGCAAAAACCTTGCCGCCATGCGCATTGCGCAGTAATGACGGGCGACGGGTAGCGATGCTGCCTTGCACAACAATGAGGTGGCCATGTCCGCGCGCATTTTCAGCCCAGCCAAAACCGCTATGCAGTCCGGCAAGGCCAAGACCGGCCACTGGGTGCTGGAATTCGACCCCGAGATGCGCAAGAAGATCGATCCCTTGATGGGTTATACGACGTCTGGAGATATGAGAAGCCAGATCAGGCTCACCTTCGACACGCGGGAAGAGGCCGTGGCTTACGCCGAAAAGGAAGGACTTGCTTTCCGCGTCGAGGAGCCGAAAGAGAGCAAGCGCCGCCAGATTTCCTATGCGGAGAATTTCCGCTATGACCGCAGGACGCCCTGGACGCATTGAACGGCGGCCAGAGCCAGATATCCAGCCGGCCTCTTTGGCCGGCCAGCGGTCCCGTAGCTCAGCTGGATAGAGCACCGGCCTTCTAAGCCGATGGTCACAGGTTCGAATCCTGTCGGGATCGCCAATAGTTTTAGGAGCGCATTCGACATAATCTGCCGCTCTGGCGCCGTGGGCACCCAGATGCCAAGCACAGATGCGAACCTCGAAAGTGGTTTCCCGCACTCCGCTCTCATGCGACGGGGGTCGACACGGAAACGGGTGCTTATCTGCTGTCCGGCAACGCCCGCATATATTTCGGCAAGGACTATCAGGAGTTCGTCGAGCTCTCGGCGGGCGACTTCATGTTCGTGCCGCCATTCCTGCCGCATCTCGGAGCCAATATGAGCACGACCGAGGAATTGTGGTGGCTGGCCTGCCGGACCCCGGAAAACATCGTGATCAATCTGCCCGATGTCGATGACGCGCAACTCGCCGGCTATCGCCGCACCTGACCGCTCAAGGCACTAGAAGGCAAGCTCGCCGGGCGAGAACCCCAAACCTCATTCCCGGCGAGCCTACAACCTGATTTGGAACGCAATCAGGACCGGGGTCAGCCGGCAAGCTGGTGTAGCAAGGTGGATGCCAGCTGTTGTTTCCCGAAATGGCACACGGCAGTCCGTTTGCCAGCCGTCTGCACGTCGAGATTCTCTAAATCTCGAACTCGCGCTGACCCTCATCCATGGCGCTGACCGTTTCGGCGGCAAGCGCCCGCGTGATCGGCGTCTTGCGCTCGAGAGCGGTGCGGTCCAGTCGCTCGACCACGCGCATGGCTGTCGCCAGCGAGCGTTCGATGCGCCGCACCAGATACTGCACGACATGCGGTTCGACCTCGACCTGGCGATCAGCGAACAGCTTGGTGATGACACCGGCCAGCAGCAGGTCGTCGGGCTCGTGGATTTCGACCGTCGCTGCCGCCTTCAGCCGCGAAGCCAGATCGGGCAGCGAGACGCCCCAGGCGGAGGGAAAACGCCGTGCAGTCAACAGCAGCGTCGAGCCGGCACCGCGCACTGCGTTGATCAGATGGAACAGGCCTTGTTCGTCGACTGCGCCTGCATCGACATCGTCGATCAGAGCTGGCCGGGCGCCAAGATTTGCGATGCTATCACCAATGCGCCCAGCATTCACGACCACAGCGTTGGCGCGCGCACGCCAGATGGCGGCCAGATGCGTCTTGCCGGAGCCGGCGGGACCTGCCAGCACCACCACCGGCGAAGGCCAGTCCGGCCAGCGGTCGACCAGTGCGGCCGCCTGGTTGTTGGTACCGGAGACGACAAGCTCGTCACGCGAATAGCCGGTGCCGTGGCCGAGATCGAGCGGCAGTTGGCGCGGCGGATCCGTTCTTTGTGCGGTCACTTCAAGCGACGCGGTTGCGTGTGGTGGCCGCCGCCGCGATCGGGCGGCAGCGGTGGCGCGGGCTCTGTCGCGTGGCCCTTGTAGAGCGGCGATTCGAGATAGCGGGCGATGGCAAAGCGCACCAGAACGGCGACGGCGGCGGAAGCCGGCACGGCAATCAGCAGGCCGACGAAACCGAACAGCGCGCCGAAGGCAAACAGCGCGAACATCAGCCATACCGGGTGCAGGCCGACGCTTTTGCCGACCAGCCTGGGCTGCAGGATGTTGCCTTCGATGAACTGGCCGATGAAGAACACCACCGCGACCGCGACGATCATCGTCCAGTCCGGCCAGAACTGGACGAAAGCGACGCCGACGGCCAGCACGAGACCAGTCAGCGAGCCGACATAGGGGATGAACGAGATCAGCCCGGCAAACAGGCCGATGAGGATGGCAAAGTTCAGCCCGGTCAGCGTCAGGCCGGTGGCATACATGGCGCCCAGCACGAGGCAGAGCGTGCCCTGGCCGCGCACGAAGCCGGCGGTCGCCGTGTTGATGTCGCGCGCGATGGCCCGCACGGTCCCGACATGGTCGCGCGGCACCCAGCTGTCGATGACCGCGACCATACGGTCCCAGTCGAGCAGCATGTAGAAGGCAACGACCGGCGTCACCACGAACAGGCTGATGACAGATACCAGCGCCATGCCGGAACTCCACAACGACGTGAAGACCGTGGTGATCAGGCCAAAGCCGGAGGTCAGCAGTGAATTCAGACCGTCGCGCAAGCCGTTGGCGTTGACGCCGAACTTCTGCTCCAGCCATTTCGGATCAAAGGAGGTGATCAGGCTCTGCAGCCGGGTCAGATATTCCGGCAGCTTGCTGGCGAAATCGGACATCTGCGTCGCCAGCACCGGAATAAGGATGACGAAGGCCAGCACCAGCACGATGAGGAAGGTGATCAGGATGACCACCGTCGCCATGAAGCGGGACAGGCCAAGCCGCTGCAGCCGGTCGGCGACCGGATCGAGGAAATAGGCAAGCACCATGCCGGCGACGAACGGCAACAGGATATTACTGAAGATATAGAGGAAAAGGGCGAGAAAGACCGCGCCAGCCACCCAAAACGAGATCTGCCGGCGAAACGCGGAGGCTGCGGCAAGATCCGCAGCCGCAGCCTCGATCACCGCCGCTTCTTTCTCAGATGTCCGGATTGGAGCCTTCGCCATAGCCGCTCATATGCCTCAGCCAAGCCACGAGATAGGCCGCGGCCGAAGCCACGGTCAAGACCCCGGACAGCAATATGAGGGCCGGCCGCAGCGGGTCGAGGTGCACGGCAAAGGCAAGTTCGCCCAGCACGACAGCCGCCAGCACGATCTGGACAGCGGTGTTGGCCTTCGACACCAGAAACGGTTTTATCTCGACCGGATGGGCCATCACCGTGGACAACACAACCGCGCAGACGATCAGCGCGTCGCGCGACACCATGGTGACGACCAGCCACAGCGGCAACTGCCCGATGAAGCCCATGACGACGAACACCGAAACCAAAAGCAGCTTGTCGGCCATCGGATCGAGATAGGCGCCGAGCCTGGATTGCTGGTTGAAACGGCGGGCGATGAAGCCGTCGACGCCATCCGAGACGCCGGCAACGACGAAGCCGGCAAAAGCCCAATCCCAGCGCGCCTGCAGCATGGCCAACACCACGGCGGGCACCAGAAGCAGGCGCAGGATGGTGATCAGGTTGGGGATGGTCAAATGCTCGGCCCGTCCTCTTGGTTAGGGATAGATGATGGAGATGGAGAGGCGCCGCAAGCTCCGTGCCGAGCAATTCGCCGTCACAGTGTTCGCAGCGAGTGCCGGAAGTTCTATCCACGCTTTTGTCAGGCCAAATGGCGCTCGGTTCCGCCGTTATCCTTGCCCCCCGAAACCATTCATGCGAAGAGCCCGAAAACGAGCGGGAAAATTGCGATGAGCAAGCGCGACACAAGCCAGCCCAAAGCGGGCCAGCCCAAAACGAGCCAGCCCAAAACGAGCAAGCGCAGGAACGGGCTCACCTATGCCGAGGCGGGCGTCGATATCGATGCCGGCAATCTCATGGTCGAGAAGATCAAGCCGCTGGTGCGCGCCACGCGCCGGCCGGGCGCGGATGGCGAGATTGGCGGTTTCGGCGGCCTGTTCGACCTCAAGGCTGCCGGCTTCACCGATCCGGTGCTGGTCGCCGCCAATGACGGCGTCGGCACCAAGCTCAAGATCGCCATCGATGCCGGCAAGCACGACACGATCGGCATCGACCTCGTCGCCATGTGCGTCAACGACATCGTCGTGCAGGGCGCGGAACCGCTGTTCTTCCTCGACTATTTCGCCACTGGCAAGCTCGATCCCGACCAGGGTGCTGCGATCGTCGGCGGCATTGCCGAAGGTTGCCGACAGGCCGGCTGCGCGCTGATCGGCGGCGAAACGGCGGAAATGCCCGGTATGTATCACGGCAACGACTATGACCTCGCCGGCTTTGCCGTGGGTGCGGCCGAACGCGGCCAGCTTTTGCCCACCGACGACATCGTCGAGGGCGACGTGCTCTTGGGTCTCGCTTCCTCGGGCCTGCATTCGAACGGCTTCTCGCTGGTGCGCCGCATCGTCGCCACAAGCGGCCTGGCGTGGAGCGACCCGGCGCCGTTCAACGACGAGGCGACGCTGGCCGAGGCGCTGCTCGAACCGACCCGCATCTATGTCAAGTCGATCCTCAAGGCCATCCGCAACACGCATGGCATCAAGGCGCTGGCGCACATCACCGGCGGCGGCTTCCCTGAAAACATTCCGCGCGTGCTGCCCAAGGATTTTTCGGCCGAACTCGATCTCGAAGCCATCGATGTGCCGGCGGTGTTCTCGTGGCTTGCCAAGACCGGCGGCGTGGCGCCGGAAGAGATGATGCGCACCTTCAACTGCGGCATCGGCATGATCCTGGCGGTCGCTTCCGGCCAGGCGGCGCAGGTCGCAGCCGTGCTGCAGGAAGCCGGCGAGACGGTAACGCCGATCGGCCGCATCGTGCCGCGCCGCGACGCCGGCGTCATCTATCGGGGTTCGATCGGCCTATGAGCAGAAAACGCACGGTCGTCCTGATCTCGGGCCGCGGTTCCAACATGACCGCGCTGATCGCGGCTGCCAGCGACCCGGCCTTCCCGGCCGAGATCGTCGGCGTGATCTCCGACAAGGCCGACGCCGCCGGCCTCGGCATCGCTCGGGCGCGCGGTATCGCCACGCAGGTCATTGCCCGCGCCGACCATGGCAGCAAGCCGGCGCATGACGCGGCGATCGATGCAGCGCTCACGGCCTTCAATGCGGAGATCGTGGCGCTGGCCGGCTACATGCGCATCCTCTCCTCCGGCTTTGTCCAGAAATGGCAGGGCCGCATGATCAACATCCACCCTGCCCTGCTGCCGGCATTCAAGGGCCTCGACACCCATGCGCGCGCGCTGGCCGCCGGCCTGCGCATCCATGGCTGCACCGTGCATTTCGTCACGTCAGAGATGGATGACGGCCCGATTATCGCCCAGGCGGCCGTGCCGGTAATGGTCGGCGACAATGCCGATACGCTGGCTGCCCGCGTCCTGAAAGCCGAGCACAGGCTCTATGCCCTGGCGCTGGGGCTGGTCGCAGAAGGCAAGGCCCGCATGGAAGCCGGGCGAACGGTGCTTGCCCACTTTGCCGACGATGCCGACAACGGCACCTCGGTGGTGATGGCGCCCGATCCGCTGCGCGAGGAAGCCGACCTGGAGCATCTGGCGCGGATCACGCCGTGAGCCGAGAGTGCAGCGATGAGACAACTGCTTCTGCTTCGCCATGCCAAATCGAGCTGGGACGACCCTGCTCTCGATGATTTCGACCGGCCGCTCGCGCAACGCGGATTGAAGGCGGCCCGGTTGATCGGGCGAGAGCTTGCAGCGCGCGACTGGCTGCCCGACCAGGTGCTGGTGTCGTCGGCGCTGCGCACCCGCGACACCTGGCGGCTGGTCGCCGAGGAACTGCCGACGCGCCCCCGGGTCGTGTTTGCCAATGCGCTCTACGATGCTTCGGCGGCGGATATTTTGAGCCAGATTCGCCTGGCCGACCCGTCGAGCGGCTGCCTGGCGGTGGTCGGCCATAATCCGGGCCTGGAAGATCTGGCGAAACAGCTTGCCGGTTCAGGCTCGGAGGCCAAAGCCCGCAAGAGGCTCGAGGAAAAGTTTCCGACGACGGCTCTTGCGCGCTTTGTCTTCGAGGGCGATTGGTCCAGCCTGTCGTCCGGGCGGCTGACGCATTGCCTGCGCCCGAAGGATCTGAACTAGAAATCCGCCGCGGATAGTTGCGGCAGGCAAGCCCGCGGCCGAGATCTCAGTTCCCCCAGATGCCCTGACCGGGTTCCGGCCACTCGCTGGTGGTCTTCATCTTGGTGTCGGCTGCCTTGTGCCCTGCCATATCCGTGTTCTTGACCGCGCCGGTGACGGCATGATCGACGCCGGCAACCGAAGCAACCGGCTGGTTGGCATTGTCGGAGCCATAATGGTCACTGCCGGCAAGGGCGCTGCCGGTCGCAACGAGGATGGCGGCGATAGCGAGAGCGATCTTGTTCATTTCAATCTCCTGGTTCATCCGTTGGGCGGCGTCTTGGGAGGACGGTTCCGCTGGGGATAAGACCCGAGGCCGTCACGTTTTATTCCTGGAGGCCGAAGCTTTTTCTGCGGGGTGCGACGACCGGCTGCTCCAACCGATACCGGCCGGTGTCTGCCCTGTTGCGCAAAGATCAAGAGCGGCGGGCCAAGCCCACCGCTCTTTGTTATCGAGGCCTGCTGCTGAGAACAGCGTTGGCTTAGTTGCCCCAGATACCCTGGCCGGATTCCGGCTGGTTCGAATCGGGCGTCAGCTTGAAGCCGTGGTGCTCGACGGGCTTGCGGATCGAAGCCGTATAGCTGTGGTCGATATTGCCCGCGGGTGCGGTGATGGCCGGCTGGTTGACGTTGTCCGAACCATAATGGTCGCTGCCGGCGAAGGCGGTGCCCGTGGCAACAAGGATGGCGGCGGCGGCAAGTACGATCTTGGTCATTTTCTTTACTCCAGTATTCCTGGTTCTGTCCGTCAAGTGGCGTGCCCTTGGGAGGAATTTCGCGTCGCTCGGACAGGCTGGAAGTGGGTTTTTCGTTCGTCGACTTCCAATCACGAAGATGTGCCATCACGCGCCAGATTCAGATCTTGAATTTTTGGCCAAGGGATTAAGCGCAAACAATTTTATTGATAAATATCATACGGTTACTGGAGATCACCCGATGCATGTTGTGGCGATTCATCGAGCCGGCGGCGACCATTCGCTCACGCTTCGTCAACATAAGTTGAACCGATCGGTTCGATTTTAGATCAGCACCGCCGCGTGCACAAAAAACAAGAGCGGCGGGCCAAGCCCACCGCTCTTTGTCGTCTTCCGGGAATTGAAGGAATTAACGGCCCCAGATGCCCTGGCCAGACTGGGCCGGCACGTTGGCATTGGCGTCGCCCTGTGTCTTTACGGATTTCGCGATCGAACCGGTATGCGTGGTGTCGACGTTGGCGGACGACTGGCTGACAACCGACTGGTTGACGTTGTTGGAGCCATAATGGTCGCTGCCGGCGAAAGCGGTGCCCGTGGCAACGAGGATGGCGGCGGCGGTGAGTGCGATCTTGGTCATTTTAAGTACTCCTGAATTCAAGGTCAGGTTGATATCGGCAGTCGCGATTTAGCGGCCGAAAAGGTTACGATCAGCGCCCTGCGGAGCCTGGGTCTGGACGGTTGCGGTCGACTTCGAAATCGAAGCGGTGACCGAATGGTCGACAGTGGCGGCGGGCTGATTGACATTGGCCGCACCATAATGGTCGCTGCCAGCGAAAGCGGTGCCCGTGGCAACGAGGATGGCGGCGGCGGTAAGAGCGATCTTGGTCATTTTGGTTACTCCAGTATTCCTTGTCCTGTCCGTCTAGTGGCGCGCCCTCTGTGGGGAATTCACGTCGCTCGGACCACTCCGAAGTAGGGAATGCTTTTTGGGACTACCAGTCGCGCCGATTTTGCAGAATTTCCTTATATTATAGACGGTGCATATTGCATTGCAGCAATTTTTTCTCGATTTATGTAATAATTTCAATATATTAAGCTCAGAGGCTTTAACGAAACTGGCGTGCTTTTGGAGGTCATTGTTCACTGTTTGCGATACAATCTGTCAATCAGAACCGAACCGTTCGGTTCGATTAGCGGATGAAAACGGCCTACCCGAATCTGCAAGGGCCTGTTGTTAGCCGTGACCCAGATCGCATTTGTCTTGCGTTGAGATCGATCCTGTCGCTCATTCAGAGAAGATCAGGGGTGCCACGGCCGATCAGGCCCAAGGCGAACCGCTGGGGATGAGATTCGGACTGCCATAGATATGCGACTGCTGCTTGTTGAGGACAATCACGAACTGGCCGACTGGTTGGGCAAGACCTTGCGCCAGGCGAATTATGTGGTCGACATCGTCCATGACGGCGAGGATGTCGAGCATGCGTTGGCCGCTGGCGACCACGCGCTTGTCATCCTCGACCTGGCGCTGCCGGGCATGAGCGGCCTGGAGGTGCTGCGCATGCTGCGGGCGCGCGGCAACCGGGTGCCGGTGATCGTGCTGACTGCCAATGCCAGCCTTGACGGTCGGGTCAAGGGCCTCAACGAAGGCGCCGACGACTATCTGGCCAAGCCATTCCAGATCGAGGAGCTCGAGGCCCGTATCCGGGCGCAGCTGCGACGCGCCAATGACCGGACCGCGCCTGTCGTTGCCTGCGGCGATCTCGTTTTCGACACCAACACAAGGCTGTTTTCGCTTGCTGGCGAAATACTCGCGCTGACACCACGCGAACACGCGGTGCTGGAGCAATTGATGGTCAAGGCCGGGCGCACGGTGAGCAAGGCAGCACTTTCGGCGGCGATCTACGATTTCGAGACCGACGCTGACCCCAGCGCCATCGAGATCTATGTGCACCGTGTGCGCAAGAAGCTCGAGGGGTCGCGGGTCCAGATCGCCACCTTGCGCGGCCTCGGCTATCTCTTGCGTCATGACGATTCGGTGCCATGAGGATTAACAGCCTCCGGCTACAGCTTCTGGCCTGGGTGGTTCTGCCGCTCGCCGGACTCGCCACCATCAACCTGTGGACCAGCCACCGCAACGCGCTGGCAACCGCGGACCTTGTCACCGACCGCATGCTGATGGGCTCGGCGCGATCTATTGCCGAACGTGTCGCCGTGGCCGACGGCGTGCTCGACGCCACGATACCGCCGGCGGCGATCGAAATGTTCGATACCGGTGACCAGGACAGCGTTTACTACCATGTCAAGACAGCTGGAGGGCGGCTGCTGACCGGCTACCCGGACCTGCCGGAGGCACCGAAGTCTTCCAACAGCGAGGCAAGCTATCGCGACCATCGGCTGAGGCTGCTTACCTTCAGCCACGCGGTGGTCGGTGCCGGCAACGATCCGCCGATCACCGTTACCGTTGGCGTCTCGCTTGCCGGACACGACGCCATGGTGCGGCGTCTTTGGTTTGGCGCCTTTGCCCAGCAGCTGGCCCTGGTGGCGATTGCGGGCTTGTTCGTTCTGCTGGGTCTGCATCGTGGCCTTGCGCCTCTGATCCGCTTGCGCGACGCGGTGCGCTCGCCGCGCCGAAGCGACCTTGACCCCGTTGAAGTGCCGGGCGCGCAGAACGAGATCCGCCCGCTGATCGACGCTCTGAACGCCTATATGGAGCGGGTGCGGGCGCAGATGTCGGCGCAGCGCCGCTTCATCGCCAATGCGGCGCACCAGTTGCGCACGCCGCTGGCATTGCTGTCTACGCAAGCGAGCTACGCGCTGCGCGAAACTGTCCCCGACGCACGCCAGGAAGCGCTGGTTGCGCTGCAGGCAAGCTCCGGCAGACTGGCGCGGTTGGCCGAACAGTTGCTCACCCTGTCCCGCGCCGAACCGGGCAGCCGGCGGCCACGCGCCGACCGCATCGACCTGACCGAGGCAGCGCGGCACGTGCTGGAAACGCAGGCGCCGGCGGCGATCGCCCGCAACATCGATCTCGGCCTCGAGGAGGCCGGCTCCGTGCCGGTCATCGGCGACGGCACCATGCTGCGCGAGATGATCGTCAATCTCGTCGACAATGCGCTGCGCTACTCCTCTTCAGGCGGCAGCGTCACGGTGACACTGGCGGCCGTCGACGGCGAAGCCGTGCTGACGGTCGCCGATGGCGGGCCTGGCATCCCGATCGACGAGCGGGATCACGTATTCGAGCGCTTCTACCGCATCGCCGGCTCGACCGAGGAAGGCAGCGGGCTGGGGCTCGCCATCGTGCGCGAGGTCGTCGAAAATGCCGGCGGCCGCGTCACCCTGCGGGATGGCGCGGCCGGCGGTCTGGTGGTTGAAGTGCGGCTGCCGCTGGCGGGCAGTTAGTATACTTCGCCGCTCACTGCGTCTCGTTCAAAGGCTGGGGGCGCCATTTTGCGAGGCGATTCTCGACCATAGTCATCAGGTACTCGGCACCGAGCGCCACCACCATGACAATGACGATCGCGGCGTACATGCCGGCGGCATCGAAGGACCCCTTGGCGATGTTGATCAGCAGGCCGATGCCGAAGCGCGCGCCGACGAACTCGCCGACGATCGCGCCGATGATGGCAAAGCCGAAGCTGACATGCAGGCTGGCGAAGATCCAGCTCATCGCCGAAGGCACAATCACCGAGCGGGTCAATTGCCAGTTGGACGCGCCGAGGATGCGAGCATTGGCGATCATAGCCCTGTCGGCTTCCCGCACGCCCTGGAAGGCATTGTGGAAGACGACGAAGAAAACCATCACGAAGGCAAGCGCCACTTTCGAAGCGAGGCCAAGGCCGAGGATCATGATGAAGATCGGCGCCAGAACCACGCGCGGAATGGAATTGATCACCTTGATGTAGATCGAGAAAATGTCGGCGGCCATGCGGTTGCGACCGAGCGCCACGCCGACGATGATGCCGGCGACCGAGCCGGTCACGAAGCCGATGACCGATTCCTCCATGGTGACATAGAGATGATACCAGAGCGGCCCCTCGGACGTTCCTTCCGTCGTCCATTCATAGAGCCGCTGCGCGATCGCGCTCGGCATTGCGTAGAAGAACGGATCGATCCAGGCGAGGCGCGCGGCGACTTCCCAAAGGCCGAGAAAGGCAATGAGGATGGCGACCCGCCAGAAGATCACGGTGCGGCGACGGTGCTGCGATGCCTTTGCCGCGGCCGCTTCAATTTCCGCGTCTGATGTACCAGGCTTGAAAGCCCCTGCTCTGATGTCGATGGCGGCATCTGTCATGGCGTTCCTCCTCAAGCTGCCGCACGCGCATAGCTGGTCTCGACCTCTTCCTTGAGGTCGGCCCAGATGGTGCGCGAGTAATTGATGAAGCTCTGCTCGTAGCGGATATCGGCGACGACGCGCGGGCGCGGCAGATCAATCGTGTAGACCGATTTTACCGTGGCCGGCCCGGCGGTCAGGACATAGACCTTGTCGGCGAGCGCGATCGCCTCTTCGAGGTCATGTGTGACGAAGACCACGGAAGCCTTTGCCTGCGACCACAGGCGCAGCAATTCCTCGTGCATCAGCACGCGCGTCTGTACGTCAAGCGCTGAAAACGGCTCGTCCATCAGAAGGATCTCTGGGCCGTTTATGAAGGTCTGTGCCAGCGCCACGCGTTTGCGCATGCCGCCGGAGAGCTGATGCGGATAATGGTGCTCGAAGCGCGACAGGCCTACGCGCGCCAGCCAGTCGCGTGCAGCGGCCGAGGCATCGGCCTTGGCTCTGCCACGAAACAGCGGGCCGGCCATCACGTTCTCGATCACGGTTCGCCACGGAAACAAGGCATCGCTTTGGAAGACAAAACCGATGCGTGGGTCTATCCCCTTAACAGGGGCACCCATGACACGGACCTCGCCAGCGCTCGGGCTGGCCAGCCCGGTGACGAGGTTCAGGGTGGTGGACTTTCCGCAACCCGTTGGACCGACAACGGCAACGAATTCGCCGCGCTCGACGGTCATGGTGAAATCGCGCAGCGCGGTCAGTGACTTGCCGGTTGGCGATAGGAAGCGACGGCTGACGTTGATCAGTTCAATCGCTGGTGTGGTCTTTTCAGGGGCCATGGTGGAACTCCGGGTTCGAGCGGACGCCAGCCGTCGGCCAGGGCCGCCGGACGTCAAAAACTGACGACTGCCGGCGCGATGTCGCGCATCGCGCCGGCACGGTTCGCTATTTGGCGTTCTTGACGAATTCCGAGGTGTAGGTCTTGGAGAGGTCGATCTGCTTGCCCTGCAGTTCCTTCTTGAAGGCTGAAAGAACCGTCAGCACCGTCTCCGGGCCTCCCTCGGGCATTATCCCGTCGGGAGTGAACATTGCCTTACCGGCATCGAGGGCCTTCACGTAGCCTTCCTTGTCGCCGACATAATAGTCCTTCGGCATCTTGTCGGCGATCTCGGCGCCGCTATGCGTGTTGATGAACTTCTGCGTCTTGACGAAGGCATTGGCCAGCTTCTGCACGATGTCCTTATGCGCTTCGACCCAATCGGTCTGCATATAGAGGGATGCGGCCGGGTAAGTGCCGCCGAGCGCAGCCTTGGTGCCCTCCATTGTGCGCATATCGATAAGAACGGTCGCCTCGCCTGTCTTTAGCAGCCGGGTGATCGTCGGCTCGGTCGTCATGCCTGCCTGAATCTTGTCCTGCTGCATGGCGGCGATGAAGGTGGTGCCGGCGCCAACCGGAACCGAGGTAAATTCGCCGAGCTTCAAGCCGTTCTTGACGGCGAGATATTCCGTAAGAAAATTCGTCGATGATCCCAGACCGGTCACGCCCAGGCTCATTCCCTTGAAGTCGGCGGGCGATTTGATCTCTGGATGCTTGGTCGAAACAAGCTCGACCTCGCCCGGCGCCTGGCTGAACTGGACGATCGATTCGACGAATTTGCCCTTCGCCTGCAGATCGATGCAGTGATCGTAGAAACCGACAACTCCCTGCACGGCACCGGCAAGCATCTCGTTTTCGGCGTCGACGCCGGCCGGTTCATTCAGCAATTCGACGTCGAGGCCCTCGTCCTTGAAGTAACCGAGCGCTTCGGTCAGCTTGGCTGGCAGATAAATCTGTTTCTCGTAGCCGCCGACCATGATGGAGATTTTCTCGTCGGCGCGTGCGGACGGCGCTGACAAGGCCATGGTGGCGACGAGTGCGGTTGTGGCGGCTGAATCAAGCAGAATTCGCGCGAGCGACATGGCCTCTTCCCTTTGTTCGTTTCCCGCGCCCCTCTCTCTCCCATCGCTTTTGCGCGACAATATGGTGGCGCCGGTCAACAGTTATGGCACCAACCTTTCAGCCAGCTTTCAAGGAAAAGCTGAAAATCAAAGCTTACGGATTGGTAAGCTGCGGCTAGCGGACGTGCCGCGACAACGCACGCCTGCTCAATCATTCAGCCTAAGCACGTCGCGCATATCGTATTCGCCGGGCGAGCGTCCCGCCATCCAGAGTGCTGCGGCGATGGCGCCACGGGCAAACATGATGCGGTCGCCGGCGGCATGCGACAAGGTCACAAGCTCGCCTTCGGCACAGAAGCTGACGCTGTGTTCGCCGACGATGCTGCCGCCGCGAACCACGGCAAAACCGATCTCGCCGGCCGGACGCGCTCCGGTGGCGCCGTCGCGGACGCGCTTGGCGACAGTTTCCAGTTCGATGCCGCGTCCACCGGCAACGGCCTGGCCCAGCATCAGCGCGGTGCCCGACGGCGCATCGATCTTGTGGCGATGATGCGCCTCGAAAATCTCAGCATCCCAGTCGTCGGGATCGAGTGCACGGGCCGCCTGCTCGACCAATCCGACCAGCATGTTGAGCCCGAGCGAAAAGCTGCCGGAGCGGACGATGGGAACCGTTCTCGCGGCATCCGCTACGGTCGCCAGTTCGGCTGCATCAAAACCGGTCGAACCGATCACCAAAGCGGGGCCGCCCCGGCTTGCGCAAAACCTTGCCAGGTCGGCCGATGCAGCTGGCGTGGTGAAATCGATCACGACATCGGCCATGGCAAGCGCCTCGTCGCGGGTCACCAGCCCGTCACCGACACTGCCTGGCCGATGGAAGCGGGCCGTAAGCGCCAGCCGCGGATCGGCCTGAACGGCGTCCGCCATCTGGCGGCCCATGCGGCCGAGCGCCCCGGCGATGGCAATCCTGACCGGCGGTTGCGCCATGGCGTCAGCTATTTCCACATGCCGCGCATGCGTGCGCCGATGTCGACGCGCACCTCCGGCCGGGGTGCCCTGCCCTGTGCTTCTTGCGCGCTCGGCCAGGACACCTGCTGGAATGCCGAGAGTATGGAGGCCGGGATGAAGCGGGTGCGCGAGGCATAGAGATGGCGGTCGCCGCGCGCCGCCTGGCCGTGCGGAAAGAAGCGCTGCGGCATGACCAGGTTGAGATTGTCCTTGGCCCTTGTCATCGCGACGTAGAGCAGCCGGCGCTCTTCCTCGATATCCTCCTTGGTGCCGACGCCGAGATCGGCCGGAATGCAGCCATCGACCGTGTTGAGCACGAAGACATTCTTCCACTCCTGGCCCTTGGCCGAGTGGATGGTCGACAGGATCAGATAGTCCTCGTCGCGATGCGGCGGTCCGGCCTGGTCACTGGTCGCGTCCGGAGGATCGAGCGTCAGTTCTGTGAGGAACCGTTCGCGCGAAGCATATCCCGATCCGATCTGCTCGAGCTGCAACAGGTCGGCGCGGCGGGTGATCGCGTCTTCGTGGATACGCTCCAGATGCGGCTCGTACCACAGCCTGACCTGTTCGAGGTCGGCCGGCCATTTGGCGCCGGCCCGCAGGCCGGCATAGAGCGAGACGAAACCCGGCCAGTCGTCCGCCGCACGCTGCGGCGGGCGCCAGCCGGCGAGGCCCATCGCCTCATCCAGTGCCGTGGTCATCGTCTCGACAATCTGTCCGGCGGCCGAGGGGCCAATGCCCGGCATCAGTTGCAGGACGCGAAAACCGGCGACACGGTCGCGCGGGTTTTCGGCGAAGCGCAGCACCGCCAGCACATCCTTGACATGAGCGGCATCGAGGAATTTCAGGCCACCGAACTTGACGAAGGGAATGTTGCGCCGCGTCAGCTCGATTTCCAGCGGCCCGCTGTGATGCGAGGCGCGAAACAGCACCGCTTGCGATTTCAGCGCCGTGCCGGCCTCGCGCTCGGCAAGGATCGTATCGCAGACAAAGTTCGCCTGCTCGACCTCGTCGCGCACGCTGACCAGCCTTGGCTTGTCGGTGGATTTGCGCTCCGACCAGAGGTTCTTGGTAAAACGCTCCGAGGCCTCGCCAATGACCGCATTGGCGGCGGCCAGAATGGTTTCTGTCGAGCGGTAGTTGCGCTCCAGCATGACCACATCGGCGGCTTGCGCGAACTGGTTGGGGAAATCGAGGATGTTGCGCACCTCGGCGGCACGGAACGAATAGATCGACTGTGCATCGTCGCCAACCACGGTCAGCCCGGCGCCGTCGGGTTTCAGCGCCATCAGGATCGAAGCCTGCAGCCGGTTGGTGTCCTGGTATTCGTCGACCAGCACGTGGTCGAAACGCCCGCCGAGATGTGCCGCGATTTCCGGCTCGGCCGCCATCTGCGCCCAGTAGAGCAGCAGATCGTCGTAATCGAGCACATTCTGCGCCTGCTTGGCCTCGACATAGCCGGCGAACAGCAGCTTGAGCTGATCGGCCCAGCCAGCGCACCAGGGAAAGGCAGAGCCCAGCACTTCGCCGAGCGGCGCCTGCGCGTTGACGGCACGCGAGTAGATGGCAAGGCAGGTGCCCTTGGTGGGGAAGCGCGCTTCCGTTTTCGAGAAACCGAGTTCGTGGCGCACGAGGTTCATCAGATCGGCGGAATCCTCGCGGTCATGGATGGTGAAGGCCGGATCGAGGCCGATCTCCAGCGCATAGTCGCGCAACAGCCGCGCACCGATGCCGTGAAAGGTGCCGGCCCAGGTCAGCGCGTCGGTGATGACCGCGGCGTCGCGGCCGAGCACTTCGCCGGCGATGCGCTCAACGCGCTTCGCCATTTCAGATGCGGCGCGGCGCGAAAAAGTCATCAGCAGGATGCGGCGCGGGTCGGCGCCCTTGACGATCAGATGAGCGACGCGATGCGCCAGCGTGTTGGTCTTGCCCGAGCCGGCGCCGGCAATGACCAGCAAAGGACCCGCGATCTTGCCATCGCCATGTTCGACGGCCTGACGCTGGGCATCGTTCAAGCGAGCGAGATAGGCAGGCGCGACGGTCGATTCCAAAAAGGTCGAATCATGGGCGGCGAGGTTCATCGCCCATCAAGCATCGTTTCCGCTTTGTTCGCAACAAGTAAGCGGTATGACGAATTAGCGCCGGGGATCGACACCCATGGCCGCCGATTGTCGGCGCAGAGCGTCGCGGTCACTTCTCGGTGCGGGCAACAGAAGGGGGTCGATGTCGCCGGGCACGTCATCGATCATCCTGCGCGCGAGGCGGTAGGTGACATAGGCAAAGGTGCCGGCCAGAAGCAAACGGATCATGCAGCGGTCTCCTCTAATAGAGATCAACCGCAAGCGTGGCGTTTTGTTCCCGTTCGCAACCAAACCAACATCGCCTCGTTTTGAGATTGGAGGCTCGTTGTGAGACTGGAGGCGGTAGCGATGAAAAAGCTAGGATTTAGCCTTGTTCTGGTGGCTTTGGCTGTCTCGGCCTGCGACAACAAACTGCCACCGACGAAGGCTCCTGGTGCCGAACAAAGTTTTCACGCCGGTAATCCCGTCATGAACGCAGGGGCTGTCGGCAAGTGAGTATGTTCGGTTCAGTCAGGTGACAGTCGGAACATCAGGCATTGCCGCGATGCACTCCTCAAGGCGCTCGAGGCGGAACTTGGCATTGCGCAGTTCGTGCCCAGCTTCCTGTCGTTGCTGACGGCCCCGGGACGGTGACGCCGCTGTGAGGTTTCTTTCGAGTTCAGCGATGCGCGCACGCACCTGCCGCGCCTCGTCCTGACGCAACGCCTTTATCCAGCCCCGCCCGCGCATCCGTCTTCCCGTAAAACCCCAAAGACCTGCGGCTTCCATGCCAGAAAGATTTTAACGCCCGGCAAGTGCGACTATTCCAAATTTAATGAGCACTAATTTAGCAGGCTTTCACCGCAACGAAGAAGGCCGGCGCCGCTTGGGAGGAGAAGGCGCCGGCCAAGCGGATAAGAGGTCCGCCGCGTAGCGGAGGTTAGCTGAGTCTTTCCGTTGCGTCATTGAGGATCGTCGTTTGATAAAAACGTACAAAACCGGTTCGGGCATCCAATCAAACCACGATCATCTGCCGGTCCCGTTGCCCAGTCTTTGCCTGGCGATGGCGACATGGAAATTCGTGCCGAACAGTAACCCGTCATCGTTGAAGTCGTAGCTGGAATTGTGCAGCGGCGGCGAGGCCTCGCCATTGCCAAGGAAGACGAAGCAGCCCGGCACGTGATCGAGGAAGCGGGCGAAATCCTCCGAAGCGGTCATCGGCTCGCGGGCGACCGCGATATTGCCGGGCTCGAAGACGTTTCCTGCGGCGGCGAAGGCCGCGTCAACCAGTTCGGCATCGTTGCGCAGCGGCACGAATTCGCGCGTATAGGTAACATCGGCGGTGACATTGTAGGCGGCAGCGGTACCCTCGGTGATGACGCGCATCTGGCGTTCGATCTCGGCGCTGACTTCTGGACGGAAGCTGCGCGCATCGCCGAGGATGCGGGCAAGACCCGGCAGCGCGTTGCGGGTGCCGTCGGTGATCAGTTCGGTCACCGAAACCACCGATATGTCGGCCGGGCTCAGGCGGCGCGAGACGATGGTCTGCAGATTGGTGACCAGCGCACAGGCGGCGACCAGCGTTTCATTGCCCGAATGCGGCCGCGCCGCGTGGCCGCCGAGACCTCTAAGCACGATCTCAAAATTGTCCTCGGCCGACATGACGGGGCCGGCACGGGTCTCGAAGTGGCCGACGGGAAGGCCGGGCATGTTATGCAGGCCAAAAATCTCGTCGAAAGGGAAGCGCTGCATCAGGCCATCGTTGAGCATGGCCAGCGCGCCCCTGCCCCACTCCTCGGCCGGCTGGAAGATGAAGCGCACGGTGCCGTCGAAACCACCCTCGCCGGCCAGCAGCTTTGCCGCGCCAAGCAGCATGGCCGTGTGGCCGTCATGGCCGCAGGCATGCATGACGCCAGGATTGCCGGAGCGATAGGGCGCGGTCGACTGCTCTGCTATGCGCAGCGCATCCATATCGGCCCTCAGCGCAATGGCGCGGTTGCCGCTGCCGCGTTTCAGCGTGCCAACGACACCGGTGCCGCCGACACCCTCCGTGACATCGTCGAGGCCGAATTCGCGCAGCTTGGCCGCGACAAAGGCAGCGGTGCGTTTCTCCTCGAAGCCGAATTCGGGGTGCGCATGCAAGTCGCGCCGCCAATTGGTCATCTCGCGCTTCAGTGTTTCGGGATCGAGTTCAGCCATTCCTCCGCCCCTCCGCAAGTTCAGTGATCACATCAAGCAGGATGTTGGCGCCGGCAACAAGCTCGGCATCTTCGGTGTGCTCGTGCGGACTGTGGCTGATGCCTCCGGCGCTCGGCACGAAGATCATTGCCGCCGGCGCAATGCGCGCGATCATTTGCGCGTCATGACCGGCACCAGAAGTCATGCGACGCGAGGCAAGCCCGCGCTTCCTCGCGGCGGCCTCGATCAGTTCGACGACTCGGCCGTCGAAGATAACCGGCTCGAAGCGCGCTAATCTTTCGACCGTTACAGTGATGCCCTCGGCGGCAAGCTGTTCGAGAAAGCCCGCCAAGGCCGCCTCCTGCGCCTGCAGGCGCTGCTCGTCGGGATCGCGCAGATCGACGGTGAAGACGGCGCGCGATGGGATGACGTTGATGGCGTTCGGCTCGAAGCTCATCGTGCCGACGGTGGCAACGGTTGCCGCGTTGGAGGCAGTTGCCCGATCATGCAGGAATGTGACGATTCGTGCCGCGGCATATCCGGCGTCGCAGCGCATCGACATCGGCGTGGTGCCGGCATGGTTGGCGACGCCATCGAGGGTGATGCGCTGCCAGGAAATCCCTTGCAGGGTTTCCACCGCACCGATCGGGATGCCTTCGCGCTCCAGAACCGGCCCCTGCTCGATATGCAGTTCGACATAGAGGTGCGGCTTGAGAAAACCCGGTTCGCGGTCGCCGGCATAGCCGATGCGGGCGAGTTCCTGCCCAAGCGTGCTGCAGTCGGTGCCGACAGCGGCAAGTGCTGCTTCGACATCGACGCCGCCGGCATGGACCAGCGACCCCATCATGTCGGGAGAGAAGCGCACGCCTTCCTCATTGGTGAAGGCCGCGACGGCGAGCGGGCGCGACGGCGAGAGCCCCGAGGCCTTCAGCGTCTCGATCACCTCCAGCCCGGCAAGCACGCCGTAGCAGCCGTCATAGATGCCGGCGTCGATGACCGTGTCGATATGCGAGCCGATGAGCAGCGGTGCCTTGTCTGCATTGTCAGCACTTTGCCAGATGCCAAAAATGTTGCCGATGCGGTCGATGGCGACATCGAGCCCGGCCTGGCTCAGCCAGCCGACGAAGAGGTCGCGGCCCTGCTTGTCGGTGTCGGAAGCGGCCAGACGCGTCAGCCTGCCCTCGTCGTCGCGGCCAACGGCGCCGAGTTCACGGATTCGATGGAGCAGGCGCTGCGCGTCGATGGCAATCATGGTGTCGCCTCGGCAGCGAGCTTGCCGGCCAGCACATCGGCCGGGCTCATGCCGACCAGTTCGGCATAGCGATGCGGGTCGGTGGCACCTTCGGTGTTGATCACCAGCACGCGCGATTTGCCGTCGAGGCCGAGATCGGCTTTGTTCTCGGCCACCGCCCGGATCAGTCCGGCAAGACCGACGCCGCCGCTCTCGCCGGCGACGATCACCGGATCGCTGCCGGCCGGCCGAGCCAGCCTTCGCATCACCGCGATGGCGTCGTCCTCCTCCACGGTCATGAAGGCGTCGGCAACGCGCGCCAGTACGCGCCAGGCGACCTGCGAGGCCTCATAGCATTCAAGCATGGCCATGACAGTCGGCTGGTCGTGCGCCACCTTGACCACATGCCCTGCCACAGCGGCTGCGACGATGCATGCGGCACGCGCGGGCTCTACGACAATGAAGGTTGGCCTGGCGTCGCCGAGCACGATGGCGAGATGGCCGGCCACCGCGGCGGCAATGCCGCCGACGCCTGCCTGGACGAAAACGTGGGTCGGTGGCTCCGGCAATTGGCGCAGCGCTTCGCGCACGATCGCCGTATAGCCCTGCATCACCAGACCAGGAATACGCTCGTATCCCGGCCACGACGTATCCGACACCACGGTCCAGCCTTTCTCGGCCGCGACCTTGGCGGCTTGCCTGACCGAATCGTCATAATTGCCATCGACAGGAACCAACTCCGCGCCGTATCGGGCGATTGCGGCGATCCGCTCGTCGCTGACACCGGCATGAACGAAGATCACGGCCCTCGCACCGCCAAGCTCGGCGCCTTGCGCGACAGAGCGCCCATGGTTGCCGTCGGTGGCGCAGGCAAATGTCATCTTCGCGGCAACCGAGCGAACATCGGGGCTGTTGAGATCCTCGACATCGACGGCGTGGCCAAGCCGCTTGGCCGCCTCCTCCAGCACCAGGCGAAAGACAGCATAGGCGCCGCCCAGAGCCTTGAAGCTGCCGAGGCCGAGACGAAAGCCCTCATCCTTGACATGCAACGCAGCGAGGCCGAGTTCGCTCGCCAGCGCCGACAGCGCGTGCAGCGGCGTCATCGAATGATTGTCACGATGGGCAAGGAAGCGCTCGACCGTGTCCGCCCCGGCAATCCCAAGGGTTTCGGCATCGGCCGCATCAAGCGGCTTGCCGTGCAGAGCGTTGCGATTGGGCAGGAACACTGGCGCCTCCTTGGCAGTCAGCGAGACCATATTGCAGGACAGGCGCAAAGAGCGCTGTAATTGGGCCTCCGAAATGCAAGTTTGTTTCGCCGGGATAGCTCCATTGCCTCCATCACCACCTTCGCTCGATAGCTTCGATCTCGCCATCCTTGCCATCCTGCAGCGGGACAACACGACGCCGCAGCGGCTGATCGGCGAAGCGGTGAACCTGTCGGCACCGGCGGTGCAGCGCCGTATCAAGCGCATGGAGCAGGCCGGCGTCATCGCAGGCAATGTCGCCATCATCGAACCCACGGCGGTCGGCCAGCCCATCACCATCTTCGTCGAGGTGGAGCTGGAGAGCGAGCGCACCGAGCTCATCGACACGGCCAAGCGGCAATTCTCGGAAACGCCTGAAGTGCAGCAATGCTATTATGTCACCGGCGAAGCCGACTTCATCCTCGTCATCACCGTGGCCGACATGGGCGCCTATGAGGCGCTGACGCGAAAGCTGTTCTTCGGCAGCTACAATGTCCGGAAATTCCGCACCTTCGTCGCCATGGACCGCGTCAAGGTCGGGCTGACGGTGCCCCTGCCGGATTGAGCCTTGCCGGCAGGCGGGTCCCAGTCGGGGCCGCCATGCTTTTGACATTCTCAGGACGCGAGTTGGGCTGGGAGGCGCGCTTGGACGACATCACAACAGTAGCGATCATCGGTGCCGGGCCGGCCGGCCTCGCCGTTGCCGCATGCCTGCGACAGGCCGGCATCGACTTCATCATCATCGAAAAAGAGCAACAGGCCGCGCCAGCCTGGCGGCGCCATTACGAGCGCGTCCATCTGCACACGACCAAGCGCTATTCGTCGCTGCCCTTCGTGCCCTTTCCCCAACACTATCCGCGTTACGTGCCGCGCGATCTCTTCGTCGAATACCTCGATGCCTACGCGCAACGCTTCGACCTCAAGCCCAGGTTTGGGGAAACGGTGAAAGCGATCACCCGGGAGGGTCGCGGCTGGCTTGTCGACGCCACATCCGGCCCGTTGCGCGCCAAACATGCGGTGATCGCGTCAGGCTACAATGCCGAGCCCTTGCGGCCCACATTTGCCGGCATCGGCAGCTTCACCGGCAAGACACTGCACAGCGCCGACTATCGCAATGCCACGCCTTTCGCCGGTCAGTCCGTGCTGGTCGTCGGCATGGGCAACACCGGCGCCGAGATTGCGCTCGATCTGGCGGAAAACGGCGCACAGCCGACGATTTCCGTGCGCGGCGGCGTTCATATCGTGCCGCGCGAACTGTTCGGCGTGCCCATCCAGATGGTCGGCATGGCGACGCGCCTGGGGCCGCAACGCCTCAACGATGCTCTTTTCCCGATCATCCTCGACCTGGTGTTGGGCAGGCTGGAAAAATATGGCCTCAGACGACCGGGACAGGGACTGCTGGAACAGATTGCGATTGCATCGCGCATTCCGGTGATCGATGTTGGCACTATCGGCAAGATCCGCGAAGGCGCAATCAAGGTTGCGCCCGACATCGCCGAGATCTCGGAACGCGGCGCCCGTTTTACAGACGGCAAACGCGGCGAATTCGACGCGATCATCTTCGCCACTGGTTACCGGCCGGGCTATGCCAGATTTCTCGAGCCAAGCATCCAACCGGACCGCAGTGGCGTTACCCCCAAAGCTTCGGATCTCGGCCTCTACCTCGTTGGCTTCCACAATGCAGTCACCGGGTTGCTGCGCGAGATCGGGATTGAGGCCCAGGCGATCGCCGACGATATCCGGCATCGGCTGAACAGGAAAAAGGCGGCCGAAATCCTGCCGGTATAGTCAGGCCCCAGATGGCCGACGCGCTCGCCCAGCTCAACTTGCCTTGCGCAGCCAGACCTTGTTGTCGTGGAAGGCAGCACCACCATAGGGCGCCGGCGCATCGGCGCCGGTCAGCACGTTGATGCCCTCGCCGCGCTCATGGGCGCTGTTTGGCCAGATGCCTTCGGCGATCACGACGCCGCGCTTGATGCCGTCGAAGAATTTCGCGTGCAGCACCAGGTCGCCGCGCCGGTTGCCCACCTCGACACGGTCGCCATCGGCAAGCCCAAGGTCCGCCGCATCGTCGGGATGCAGGAGCAGCACCGGCCTGCCTTCCTTTTCCTTCGACACCGGCGTCTCGGCAAAGGTCGAGTTGAGGAAATTGCGTGCCGGCGAGGTCGTCAACCGGAACGGATGCGCCTCGTCCGCCACTTCGATCAGGTCGACATGGTCGGGAAACTCCGGCAGCCGTTCCACCGGTCCGAACAGGCCCATGCTCTTCGGCGGCCGGTTAGGAGCCGCCTGACCGGTCCAGTCGGCGCGGAAGCGGAATTTTCCATCCGCATGGCCGAAGCCTTTAATGAAATGCGCGGTCTCGAAATCCGGCTGCAGATCGAGCCATTTTTGCTCTTTCAAGCTGTCGAAGCTGCCCAGTCCGCGCTTGCCGAGAATGATGTCGATATGCTGCTGTTCGGTGAGACCAAAGCCCGGGCGATCGGCGACCCCCAGGCGCTCGGCCAGCTGCTCGATGACGAAATGGTTGGTGCGCGGCCCCTCCGGCGGCTCGATCAGCTTGGGGCCGAGGGTGATGTGCTGGTTGCCGCCGCCCTTGTAGACGTCGTCGTGCTCGAGGAACATCGTTGCCGGCAGCACGACATCGGCAAGCTTGGCGGTGTCGGTCATGAACTGCTCGTGCACGCACGTGAACAGGTCGTCGCGCAGAAAGCCCTGTTTCACCAGCCGCTGCTCGGGCGCGACATTCACCGGGTTGGTGTTCTGGATCAGCATCGCCGTCACCGGCGGTCCGCCATAAAGCGCGTCGCTGGCGCCGGTCAGCACCGGGCCGATGCGCGAATGGTCGAGATAGCGGATCGAGGGATCGCGCATCCTGGAGCCTTCCAGCACATCCTGGTTGAGCTTGAAGATGCCGGAATTCGAGTGGAAGGCACCGCCACCTTCATATTGCCAGCTGCCGGTGACCGCGGCGATGCAGGACGCGGCATGCATGTTGACGGCACCGTTGCGCTGGCGGGCAAAGCCGTAGCCGAGGCGGAAATAGGTTTTCTTGGTCGTGCCAACCAAGCGCGCGAAGGCTTCGATTTCAGCGACGCCAAGGCCGGTAATTGCAGAGGCCCATTCCGGCGTGCGCGTCTTCAGATGCGCCTCCAGCCCCTTCGGATCGTCCGTGTATTTCTCGAGATAGGCGCGGTCGGCCAGGCCTTCCCGGAACAGCACATGCATGACCGCACAAGCCAGCGCGCCGTCGGTGCCGGGCTTCAGCACCAGGCCCATGTCGGCCTGCTTCATGGTCGCGTTTTCATAGACGTCGATGACGACGATCCTTGCGCCGCGTTCCTTGCGCGCCTTGATGGCATGGGTCATCACATTGACCTGCGTGACCACGGCATTGGTGCCCCAGATCACCACGCAATCGGACTTCGCCATCTCGCGCGGGTCGGGCCCGCGCAAGGCGCCCGCCCCCATCATCCAGCCGGTCCAGGCCAGATTGGTGCAGATCGAGCCAAAGAAGCCCGAATACTTTTTCGCGTGACGAAGCCGGTCGATGCCGTCGAGCTGCACCAGCCCCATCGTGCCGGCATAGAAATAGGGCCACACCGTCTCCGAGCCATATTTTGCCTCGGCGGCGATGAATTTTTCGGCGACGAGGTCGAGTGCGGCTTCCCAGCTCGCGTCCTTCCAGACGCCATCGCCCTTGGCGCCGGCGCGGATCAGCGGCTTCAGCAGCCGGTCGGGGTGGTGGACACGGTCGGCATAGCGCGCAACCTTGGCGCAGACCACACCGGCCGTATAGGTGTTGGACTTGGCGCCATGGACGCGACCGATGCGGTTGCCATCGAGCAGCTCCACCTCGAGCGCACAGGTCGACGGGCAATCATGCGGACAGGCCGAATGGCCGATGCGGAGCTTGGCGTGCTGGTTCATGGGGGCAAGTTAGCTGGTTCCGAACGAGGCGTGTAGGGCCAGATTTGCCCGCAAGTTGCCTTTGGCGGATAGCTTTTCTACCCGATATGGCGAGGCGGCGGTTCATCCTCCCCTCGAAGGGGAGAGTAAATCACTCCGCCGTGCCTTCCTCATACTCAGCCGACATGGTCAGCCATTTTTCTTCGTGGCCGGCGAGCGTCTGAGCGAGTTGCGAGCGCTCCTTGGCCAGGCGTGTCGCCGTCGAGGGATCCTTTTCATAGATCGCAGGGTTGGCCAGTTCATCCTCAATGCCGTCGATACGCTTGCGGATACGGTCCATCAGCGCTTCGGTGGCGCGGATTTCCTTGGCCAATGGTTCGAAGGCGGCGCGGCGCGCTGCCGCGTCGCGGCGGCGGTCGGCTTTTGAGGCCTTGTCCGCCTCGCGCTTGCCGCGGCGGTCGCCGGACACGCCGGTGACCAGCGTCTTGTAGTCCTCCAGGTCGCCATCATACGGGTTGACCGCGCCATCCTTGACCAGCCACAGCCGATCGGCCGTCGCCTCCAGGAGATGGCGATCGTGCGAGATCAGGATGACGGCGCCGGGAAATTCGTTGAGCGCATGGATCAGCGATTCGCGGCTGTCGATGTCGAGATGGTTGGTCGGCTCGTCGAGGATGAACAGGTTCGGCCCCTCGAAGGCCGACAGGCCCATCAGAAGGCGCGCCTTCTCGCCACCCGACAGGTCCTTGGCGGGCGTATTCATCTTCTCGGTGGTGAGACCGAACTGGGCGACGCGGCCACGCACCTTGGATTCCGGCGCCTCCGGCATCAGCCGGCGGACATGCTCATAGGCGTTTTCTTCCGGCCGCAGGTCATCGAGCTGGTGCTGGGCGAAGATCGCCACCTTCAGCCCGGGCGCCACCGTCATCGTGCCGCTCTCCTGCTTGAGACGGCCGGACAGTAATTTGGCGAAGGTCGACTTGCCGTTGCCGTTGGCGCCGAGCAGCGCGATGCGATCGTCGGCGTCGATGCGCAGCGTCATCTTCTTCAGGATCGGCTGGCCCTCGGTGTAGCCGACATTGACGTTGTTCAGCGCAACGATCGGCGACGCAACCGTCTTCACCGGTTCGGGGAAAGAGAACGGCCGCACCGAATCGTTCACGATGGCCGCGATCGGCTTCATCTTCTCCAGCGCCTTGATGCGCGACTGCGCCTGCCTGGCCTTCGACGCCTTGGCGCGAAAACGCTCGACGAAGGATTCCATATGCTTGCGGGCGGCTTCCTGCTTGACGCGGCCCTTTTCCTGCAATTCCTTCTGCTCGGTATACTGGCGCTCGAACTGGTCGTAGCCGCCGCGCCAGAAGGTCAGCTTCTTCTGGTCGAGATGAACGATCGAGTTGACGGCACGGTTGAGCAGGTCGCGATCGTGCGAAATCAGCAATACGGTGTGCGGATACTTCGACACATAGTTTTCCAGCCACAACGTGCCTTCGAGATCGAGATAGTTGGTCGGCTCGTCGAGCAGCAGAAGGTCAGGCTCTGAAAACAGCACGGCGGCCAATGCCACGCGCATGCGCCAGCCGCCGGAGAAGGACGAGGCGGGACGGCGTTGCGCGGCATCGTCGAAACCGAGGCCGGCCAGGATGGTGGCGGCGCGAGACTCGGCCGAATGCGCGTCGATGTCGGCCAGCCGCATGTGGATATCGGCGATGCGGTGCGGATCGGTGGCCGTCTTTTCCTCTTCGAGCAGCGCCGTGCGTTCGAGGTCGGCCTTGAGCACGATCTCGATCAGCGGCTCCTCGGTTCCCGGTGCTTCCTGCGCCACCTGGCCGATGCGCGTGTTCTTCGGCAGGCTGATCGAACCGGTCTCGGAGGGAAAATCTCCGGTGATGGCTTTGAACAGCGTCGTCTTGCCGGTGCCGTTGCGACCGACAAGGCCGGCCTTGGTGCCGGCGGGCAAGGTCAGCGAGGCGTGGTCGAGAAGCAGGCGCCCGGCCATGCGGAGCGAAAGGTCGTTGATGATCAGCATGGTCGCGCTTTTGCACTGGACATCAACGCTTCGCAAGACCTTGCGGGCCAGTTGGCCGCACAAGGCCTGAAAACGACGCGTGCAACCGCGCCGTCAGGGCAGCCGATCAGTGGCTTGCCATACCAGTCAAGCCGCGCTCAGGAAGTCGCCTTGCGCTTTGGCTTGGCCACGGCGGCCGGCACTGCTGCCGGTTTGCGGCCAAGGCCTGTCGACTTCGCCAGCGCCGACCGGGTCGCCGAGTAATTCGGAGCGACCATCGGATAGTCCGGGGGCAAACCCCATTTGGCCCGATAGTCGTCCGGGCTCAAACCATAGTCTGTCCTGAGGTGTCGCTTGAGCGACTTGAACTTCTTTCCGTCCTCCAGGCAGACGATGTAGTCGGGAAACACCGACTTTTTCGGATTTACGGCCGGAACCAGGCTCGGGCTTTCCACAACGGCCGCGCCAGCCAGCTTTCGAACCGATGCGCTGACGCTGGCAATCAAGTCAGGCAGGCCGGCCGCTGGAAGCGGATTGTTGCCTACATAGGCCGAGACAATATCGGCTGTTAGCTCGATAATGGTCTTATCCTCGATATTTGACAATTCTTTCACCCTATTTGCGACAAAGTCGTCCACCCCAGCGAAGACTTTCGTCGATGTATCTCTTTAACCGCGTCCCCCAACGGGCCGCCAAGCGCCAAAACGAATCAAGACTTGGCGTCAACTATTTTTATTGGAAAGCGACGACGTGCAAATTAGAAAATCTAATACTTGGACACAGCAGACTTGGTTGTCCGGGCGTCGGCCAATATCTCAAGAATACGCCGCCAGCGAGCACACCGCCCGAAATCCTTCTGTTCAATCGCCTTCTCGGCCTTCATCGCCGCGTAAAGCGGTGCCTCGGCGCCAAATTCCTTGATGAGCCAATCTGCTTCCCGCCTGGCGAGACGTTCATTTTCGTCAAACATAGTCTTGCGCCTCCGAACGTTCCAGGCCGACCGCGATACAACTGCCGATGACGAGGACCGCGCCGGCAATGGCGGTAGCCGTCAGTCGTTCGCCAGACAAGGTCAGCAGCAATGTCGAAGCAATCGGCGTGAGATAGGCGACGACTGCGACCTTGCCGCTGCCTTCGAGCTTCAGGGCGCGCGACCAGAAGTAATAACCCAGCCCCATCGGGCCGGCGCCGAGATAGAGCCCAAGCGCCAGATCCACGCCGGCCGGCCAGGCGACGCCTTCGCCAGCAGACCACAAAAACGTCAAGGCGACGCCGACCAGCGACGAGGGCAGCAACAGGCGCTCCGGCGAAGTGGCGAGCCGTCCCACCATCACCGAATAGAAAGCCATGCACAGCGCAGACCCGAACGCGGCGAAATAGCCGACAAGATCGCCCTGGAACCAGGTGCTCTCACGCCCCCCCGAAATCACCAGCGCGACGCCGACGAACCCAAAGGCCGCGGCAAGGCCGAGCAGTGCCGGACGCCGCGGATTTTCGAAGGCGATCACTGCCGCGGCAACCATCAAGGGCCAAGTGTAAGCCACGAGATTGGCTTCGATCACCGGCATCGAGGCGAAGGCAATGTATTGCAGCACCATGGTGCCGACGAGACCGATGAAGCCGACCACGAGCGGTACGAGCGCGGCTCTGGCCGCGACCGGCGCGACTTTCTCCCGGCTCATCAGACGGATAGCAGCGAAGACCAGTGCAGCCCCTGCAAACTGCAGGAACTGCACCTGCGACACCGGATGGTTCTCCAAGAGGGATTTGCCGACCAACGCATTGGTCGACCACAAAGCCACCGCGCCGGTGGCAAAGACCAGCGCGGATCTGACTACCATGTGTCCCTCGCTCCGCCTGCAACCGGTGCTTCGACGGCGGCCGGCGTGGGATGCTCCGCCTCGAACCGGCGATAGGCCGGCAACTGGTTGGTCCAAACGTCTTCGGCCAGTTCGTTGACCCATTCGCGGTCGTGATCATTGTCGGCGGCGAGGTAGAACATGCGGTTGTCGTCGACATAGGGCTTGGCCACCGAGCGCTGGTTGAGCACCAGGGTGACGCGCTCGCCATAGTGGATCGGCGCCGTGCGATGCAGGACGCCGAGGAACTGGCCGAGCGTCGCGTATTTCATCTTGTGATCGATGCGCATGATGCGGTTGCGCGGGATTTCGCGTCCGGATTCGAGAATGGCGCGGCCGGTCTCGGAATCGTCGCAATAAATTTCGAGATGGCCGCCGACCAGCGGATCGCTGATCGACAGCGGAATGAGCTCGGTGACCGGAACGCCGTCGCAATGCCATTCGACGGCGCCGTCCCTGGGATTCATGAAGGTAACGGTCGAGCCGACAATCGACAGCGGATAGGGCTCCAGCTTCGTGCCCATCATGTCGGAAAGGCGCTCCAGGCGCAGCTTATCGTGCAGCAACTCCTTGATTTCTGGGATGAAACGGTCGGCGCCGGTGATGAAGGTCAGGTCGAGGTGCTTGTGCACGGCATGGCTGGCCTTGAGCTTCAGGGCGGCTTCCTCGATTGCGGCAAGCAGTGCCGGATCATAGCCATGCAGAAACTGCGCAACGCCGAAACTCGACACTTTCCAGGCGGTTTCGTGTCCGATAATGGCCTCGCGGCTCATCGCATAGCGCAGTTCGGGTATGGTATGTGCGTTCATTGTACTTCTCCAAGTGGGGGGCAAACACTTGGTTAACAGTCGATTAAATTAGCCCCCCTGTAAAATTAGGAATGCTAGTGCTACCGTAAGCCCAGCTTAAGGTCGAAAACCAGTGCGTCTGCTCAGTCAGGTCAACCTCAATTCGCTGAAAATCGTGGAGAGTGCTGCGCGCCACGGGAATTTCACGCGCGCCGGCGAAGAGCAGTTCATCACCGCCTCAGCGGTCAGCCAGCGCGTCAAAAGCCTGGAGGACCAGCTGCGCTTCAAGATCTTCCAGCGCGGCGGCAACGCGGTATCGCTGACGCCGGAGGGCGAGACCTATGTCTCGCGCGTTCGTGAGGCGCTGGAGCGGATCGTTGCTGCCAGCATGGAAGCGACCGGGCAATCGCAGGAGCACGTGCTGAAGATATCCGTGCTGCCGACCTTTGCGGCGCGCTGGCTGTTTCCGCGCCTGCCGCTGTTCCAGCGGCAACATCCCGATATCGTGATGCGGGTTTCGACCTCCTACGCGACGCATGAGTTCACGACTTCCGATTTCGATCTCGAAATCCGCTATGGCGACGGCCACTTTAACGGGCTGCTATCCGATCTGCTGTTTCGGGAAGACCTGACGCCGGTGTGCAGCCGCAAATTGTTCCACGAGGTTCTCGGCGACAGGCAGCTGTCAAAGGTGACACCGGACGATCTCCAGCACTTCACGCTGCTGCATTCCGACACCTGCACCCAGAACTGGCAATCCTGGCTTGGCTTCGCCGGTGCCAGCTTCGTGCTCAGCGAGACCAAAAGCATCTATTTCGATTCATGCATGATGTCCTACGAGGCGGCCAATTCAGGAATGGGCTTTGCCGTGGCCAACCGTGCCTATATGGCCAGCGACATCCGCGCCGAGAGGCTGGTCGCTCCCTTTGCCGTCCACTACCCAAACACGGCCGGTTGGTATTTCGTGTCCCCCCATAAGAGCCTTGCCGCACGCAAGGTGCAGATGTTCAAACAATGGGTGATGGCGGAAGCGGCTCTGACGCAACGCCAATTGGATAGCGAAATCGGCTACCTGGCTTCCGAGGCTGTCTGAAATTCCCGAGTGGCCTGATGTAAAAGCGATGCCGCGGTAAAAGACGCGGCGACAGTCGGCGCGGACCACTCGCGCTCGGATTTTGAACGAAACAATCTCAATCAGGCGAAGGCCCTGCCCTCTTCAGTGCGCTGGAAATACGCCAGATCGAGCGGCACGGAGGGGCGGCCGAGAACCGTAAGGATCATATGCGCCTGGCCACGATGATGGGTCTGGTGGTTGAAGACATGAGCCAGGGCCGGCGCCAGACGCTGCGAGACGGTTCGCATGTCCGATACGGTCATATAGGTGAAGCGGCCGGAGAGCGCCTTGTCGTTCATGCCACCAAGCCAGTTGATGATCCGCCGGTCTTCCGCCTCGCGCGCCATCCTCAAATTGGGCAGGGCCCGGTGCAGGATGACATCCAGCGCGGTCGGTGCATCGCCTTCGCCGGTGAAGCGCTTCATCCAGATGCGATCGGCGGCAAGCAGGTGGTTGAGCGTGCCCATCAGCGAGCGGAAGAAGGCGCCGACATCGCGGTTGAATTCCTCATCGTCGAGATCGGCAGCGGCATCATAGATGCGGCCATTGGCCCATTGATTGTACGCCGCAAACATCATGAAGTGCTGTTTCATCTTTTCTCCCGCCGCGCCTGTCTCGGGGTGTCGGGGCGATACCTAGACCGCAAAGGGACCCGCGCCAATGACCATTCTGCTTTATGATCTCGTCGGGCGCGACGAGAGCCGTCCATTCAGCCCGCATTGCTGGAAGGCAGCGATGGCGCTGGCCCATAAGGGGCTCGATATCTCGACCGCGCCGACGCGTTTTCTCGAGGTTCCCACGATCGAGGGCGGCGCTTCGAAAACCGTTCCGGTGATCCGCGACGGCGACAAGGTTGTCATCGATTCCTTCGCCATCGCGCTCTATCTCGACGAAGCCTATCCGGATCGGCCGACGCTGTTTGGCGGCGAAGGCGGCAAGGCGATGGCGCGTTTCATCGAGCGCTGGTCGCAATTGACCATCCACCCCTACATCACCACCGCTGCGATCATCGATCTCCACACCATGCAGGACGAGGAGAACGCCACCTATTTCCGCCGGAGCCGTGAGCAACGCCTAGGCAAGCGGCTGGAAGACGTCGTCGCGGCCCGCGACGCCGGGTTGGCGGCGTTTCGGGCTTCGCTGGAGCCCCTGCGGTCGATGTTGGGCTACCAGCCCTTCATCGGCGGCGCCTCGCCGCTGTTTGCGGACTATATCGTCTTCGGCGCGCTGCAATGGGCGCGCATCGCCACGCCCTATCGGCTGATCGAAGACAGCGACGTCGTGGCGCAATGGTTCGCCCGCTGCCTCGACCTGCATGGCGGGCTGGGACGAAAGGTTGCCGCAGCAGCCTGACGGCCGCGAGCTTGCCCTGCCTGCAAGGCAGCTTGGACACACCGTCAACCGCGGCGAAAATCAGCGGCGGGATGGCAGGCCTTACTTGGCCGCCTTCTTTGGCTTGCTGGTCTTCGGTTTGCTGGCTTTCGCGGCAGCCTTTTCTTCCTTGGGCTCGGCCTTTGCCTTGCCGGCGCCAGATGCCTTCTTGGCTGCCGACGGCTTGCCTGCGTCCTGGCGATCGATGTCGGCTGCCGCCTGGTGCCAATGGCGTTCGTGGTGACCGGCCGGTTGCCCTTCTTCCTGCCAGATCTGATGTGCGCGGTTGCGAATGCGCTCCTGACGATCGTCTGCCATGGTCATGTTGTCTCCATTCGGGCCGACTTCAGCGCGGCGCCGACACGCGACTATAGCAAGCAAAGCGTTGCTGTGCAGCCATCTGATGTCGTCTCATCGGCGCCGGCCTGACATAGAAGCGCGCAGCGTTCCGACCCCTTGCTCTGGCTCCGGGCGGCTTGTATAGAGCCCGCCACTCTCAATTCCATTCTCAGACAAGGACGACCCATGGCGCTCGAACGCACCTTTTCCATGATCAAGCCGGACGCAACCCGGCGTAACCTCACCGGCGCCATCACCAAGATGCTCGAAGACGCCGGCCTGCGCGTCATCGCTTCGCGCCGCGTGTGGATGAGCCGTCGTGAGGCCGAAGGCTTCTACGCCGTCCACAAGGATCGTCCGTTCTTCGGCGAGCTGGTCGAATTCATGTCGTCGGCGCCGACGATCGTCCAGGTGCTGGAAGGCGAGAATGCCATTGCCAGGAACCGCGAAGTGATGGGCGCCACCAATCCGGCCAACGCCGCTGAAGGCACCATCCGCAAGGTGCATGCGCTGTCGATCGGCGAGAATTCGGTGCACGGCTCCGACGCGCCGGAAACCGCCGCGCAGGAGATCAAGTACTGGTTCTCGGACACCGAGATCGTCGGCTGAGCCGACACTGCCAAATCTGATGCAAAAAGGCCGGCGTTTCGCCGGCCTTTTTCATTTCAGCTCGCGGCGCTGAAGCGCAGGATTTCGCGGCCGTCCTTGTCTGATATGGCGAGCTTGCCGGCATCGACCTTGTATGACGCCGCCTTGGCCAACGCGTCGAACAAGGCCTTTTCCTCGGCCATCACCTCTGGTGCGCATGCCTTGTAGGTCGAGCCGATCTCGCTGATCGCGATCGCCTGGCCGTCGACCTTCGCCGTGGCGAAATAAGTGTTGCAGGGGCCACTGCCGCCGGCCTTGCCGGCCTCGCTGACCCTGAATGTCGCCTGCGGCGCGGTGATGGCGCCGATGCCGTCGACATAGTCGACCACCCAGAGCTGACCAAAGACGGAAGCCGTCGGTTCGGTGCCTGGCGTGACCATCTTCAGCATGATGGTCTGCGGCGCGTCGGTCAGCGGATCGACCTGGTGGCGCACGTCGGAGATGAACATCAGCCTGCCATCGACAGTGATCCGGGCCTGCAGCGCATAGGTCATCTGAGACCGGATCACCGATGGATCGAATTTGATCTCGAAGCTGATCGGTACCTGGCCAGCCGGCTTGATAGTCTGCTCGCCAATGATCTTGGCCGGCGCATCGGCCAGCGAGACGTCGGCGAGCTGAACGGAAAGCACGGCGCTGGGCGGCAAGGCGATGCGCTCGCGATAGATGACCTCGCCCCTCACCGCCTTTTCGGCGGCCACGGAGAGTTCCGGCACCGCAAGGATGCCGACGACCAGAGGCACGAAACCGAAGACGAAGAACTCCGCGAGCCTGTCCAGCATGACCACCTCCCTTGCCCCGGGTTGCCTATCCCCGGGCTGATCAACCCTGTGCAATTGGCCAAAGGATTGCGGTCAATGCATGGCTGCGAAAGGGATTATTCGGATGGCGACTTCCAGCGCCCGGCCGCCTGGACGTCGGCTTCCTTGGCCTCGACCCAGCCGCCCTCGGAACCGTCAACGCGATGCTCCTTCTTCCAGAAGGGTGCCCGTGACTTCAGGTAATCCATGAGAAAGTTCGCCGCCTCGAACGCCGCCTGGCGATGCGCCGAGGCGGCCACCACCAGCACGATGTTCTCGCCCGGCGCGATCTTGCCATGGCGGTGAATGACAGTGAGGCCTTGCAGTGGCCAGCGCTGAACCGCCTCAGCGGCGATGCGGCCGATCTCGGCCTCCGCCATGCCGGGATAATGTTCGAGTTCGAGCGCCGAGAGCGTGCCTCTTTCGTCGCGGCAAAGGCCCGAGAAAGAAACCACCGCGCCGATGTCGGCGCGGCCTTGCGTCAGCCCGGCAATCTCGGCGGCGACGTCGAAATCCTGGCGCTGGATGCGCACGGTCGGCACCGGGACGGCCGACATGAGTGTCAGCCCCCGGTCATCGGCGGGAACAGCGCGATCTCGCGTGCGCCCGATATCTTTTCGCGGTGGTCGACATGTTCCTGGTTGATGGCAACACGGATCACGTCGGGATATCGCAGCGCATGCTCATAGCCTTCGCCGCGCGATTGCAGCCAGCGCAAGAGGTCGGCGACCGTCTCGACGCCGGGAGGCAATTCGACGTCCTCTTCAGGGATGCCGATCCGTTCACGCACCCAGGCAAAGTAGATGAGGCGGGTTGTCATCTCACTCGTCCATGATGTGCTTGAGGCCGGCGCGGAAATAGTCGTAACCGGTGTAAAGCGTAACGAGTGCCGCGATCCACAGCAGCACCAGGCCGGTCTGCGTGGTCAGCGGGAAGATCTTGTCGCCGGCCGGCCCCGCCAGCAGGAAGGCGATGGCGACCATCTGGATGGCGGTCTTCCATTTGGCGAGCTGCGTCACCGGCACCGAAACCTTGAGCGCGGCCAGATATTCGCGCAGGCCCGAGACCAGGATTTCGCGGCACAGGATGATGATCGCTGCCCACAGCGACCAGCCGGCGATGCCGGCATGGCGATCGGTGTCGGCGGCCAACAGCAGCAGACAGGTGGCGACCAACAGTTTGTCGGCAATCGGATCGAGCATCTTGCCGATGTTGGAGGTCTGCTGCCAGGCGCGCGCCAGATAGCCGTCCAGGTAATCGGTGATCGAGGCGAGCAGGAAGATGATCAGCGCCGACCAGCGGGCGAAGTCGCTCGATTTCAGATGGCCTTCGAGAAAAAAGCACAGCACGACCAGCGGCACCGCGACGATGCGGGCGTAGGTGAGCATGTTGGGCAGGTTGAACGCGCGCTTGGCCATGTCTGGGAGACTCTTTCTGCCTGCGTACTCAAATCAGAAGCGAATGTAGGGGGTCAACAGGCCAAAATCGATTGGTCAGCCGAAATACCCGGAATCGGTCAGCTCTCGTGGAAATGATTGTAGACCAGTTTGGCGACCTGCTCGGAAATGCCGTCGACTTTCCTCAGATCCTCGATCGCCGCGCGGCTGACCGCCTTGGCGGTGCCGAATGCCAGCAGCAGCGCCCGTTTACGGCCGGGGCCGATGCCGGCGATCTCGTCGAGCGGGCTCTTGACCATTTCCTTCTTGCGGCGGGCCCGGTGCGAGCCGATCGCGAAGCGGTGGACCTCGTCGCGCAGGCGCTGGACGAAGTAGAGCACGGGATCGCGCACCGGCAGCGAAAACGAGTCCTTACCCCTGACGAAAAAACGCTCGCGACCGGCATCGCGGTCCTGGCCCTTGGCGATGCCGATCGCCACGACGCGATCCTCGATGCCGAGATCAGCGAGAATCTTGCGCACCGCTGTCATCTGGCCCTGGCCGCCATCGATCAGGATGACGTCGGGCCAGGCCGGGAAGTTGCCGGAAATATCGTCCTCGATATCATCGGCCGCCTCGCCTGCTGCCGCGTCGTCGGCTACGGCGACATCGCCATGTTCCTTGAGCAGCCGCGAAAAGCGCCGCTCCATCACCTCGCGCATCATGCCGAAATCATCACCCGGCGTGATCTCGGTCGAGCGGATGTTGAATTTCCGGTACTGGTTTTTTACGAACCCTTCCGGTCCCGCGACGACCATGGCGCCGACGGCATTGGTGCCCATAATGTGCGAGTTGTCGTACACCTCGATGCGCACCGGCGGCTTGGCCAGACCGAACGTCTCAGCGAAACCGGCAAGCAGGCGCCCTTGCGTCGAGGTTTCGGCCAGCCGGCGGCCCAACGCCTCACGGGCGTTCTGCAGGGCGTTGTCGGTCAGGTCCTTCTTCTCGCCACGCTGCGGCACCGAGATCGCCACCTTGCGGCCGGCGCGGGTGGAGAGCGCTTCGGCCAGCAGTTCCTGATCCTCGACGCCATGCGACAGGAGAATGTTCCGCGGCGTCGGCTTGTCGTCATAGAACTGCGCCAGGAACGAACCCAACACCTCGGCCGCCTCCAGGGCAGGATCGGCTTTCGGGAAATAGGCGCGGTTGCCCCAGTTCTGACCGGTGCGGAAGAAGAACACCTGGATGCAGACCTGGCCGCCCTCCTGATGGATGGCGAAGACGTCGGCCTCGTCGACGGTCGCCGGGTTGATGCCTTGATGGCTCTGCACATGCGACAGAGCCGCCAGCCGGTCGCGATAGATGGCGGCGCGCTCAAAATCGAGATCTTGCGAGGCCTGCTGCATGGCCGCCGAAATCTCGGTCTTCACCTTCTGGCTGCGGCCGGAGAGAAAATCCTTCGCCTCCTCGACCAACTCGACATAGCCCTCATGCGAGATTTCGCCGGTGCAGGGCCCGGCGCAGCGCTTGATCTGGTAAAGCAGGCACGGCCGCGTGCGGTTCTCGTAAAACGAATTGGTACAGCTGCGCAGCAGGAAGGCGCGCTGCAGCGAATTGATGGTGCGGCCGACGGCGCCGGCGGAAGCAAAGGGGCCGAAATAGTCGCCCTTGCGCGACCGCGCGCCGCGATGCTTGTAAATGCCGGGCGAGACATGGTCGCCGGTCAGAAGGATATAGGGGAACGACTTGTCGTCCCGCATCAGGACGTTGAATCGCGGCCGCAAGCGCTTGATAAGATTGGCTTCGAGCAGCAGCGCTTCGATCTCGGTGCGGGTGACGACGAACTCCATCGTCGACGTCTCGCGCACCATGCGGCCGATGCGATTGGTATGGAACCGGCCTTGCGCGTAGTTGGTGACGCGCTTCTTCAGACTGCGCGCCTTGCCGACATAGAGCACGTCGCCGGCGGCGTTCATCATGCGGTAGACGCCGGGCGCGTTGGGCAGCCGCTTGACCAGCGTCTGGATCACCTCGGCGCCGACCATGCCTTCGGCGTCGCCGGCATGCGGCGTCCAGTCGATGGCCGTGAAGGCGACATCCGGGCCGGCCGGTTCGACGATCTCCTCCAGTGCCTCGTCCTCGAGGTCGATTTCAGGAGGCAGATCGTCGGTGCCACCGCGCGCCTTGTTCTTGTGATCCAAAGGACTCATTCCGTCATGCCTGTCACATCGGGCGTCTGCCACGCAAGATGCTGGCCGCCATCGAGCGCGATCATCTGGCCGGTGATCGAGCGCGCCTCCCAGAGATAGCGGATGGTGGCGCCGAATTCCGACAATTCCGGGCCACGCTTCAGAATCAGGCCAGCGATCTGCGCATCAAAATCGGAATCGTCCTGGCGCGCATTCTTCAGCGTCGGGCCAGGTCCTATTGCATTGACACGAATGCGCGGACCGAGCGCCTGCGCCAACATCTCAGTCTGGGTCCACAAGGCCGACTTCGACAGCGCATAGGAGAAGTAGCGCGGTGTCGGCCGCCAGACGCGCTGGTCGATGATGTTGACGATCAGCCCCTCCTGCCCTTCCGGCAAGGCGCGGGCGAAATTCTGCGCCAGCAGCGCCGGCGTTTTCACGTGAATGGCAAAGTGGCGGTCCCAGGCCTGCCAGTCGAAATCCTCAATGGAATCATCGACGAAGAGCGAAGCGTTGTTGACCAGCAGCGAGATGGGGCCCAGCGCGGTTTCCGCCTGGCCGACGAGGTCGCTGACGGCGTCCATGTCGGTCAAGTCAGCGCTTACCACCGCCGCGCGGCCGCCAGACTGGTTGATCCCCGCGGCCAGGGCATCCGCCTCATCGCGCGAGCGATTGGCGTGGACGGCGACGGCAAAACCATGGCTGGCGAGGTCTTCGACAATTGCCTTGCCGATCCGTTTCGCCCCGCCCGTCACCAGCGCCGCGGCAGTGGCTTTGCTCATCTGTTGTCAATCCTCAATTTCGGCCCGAAAACACGACGCCGACGAAATATGGCCCGGCATGCGTTAAATGGCGTTCTCACCTGGGGCAGCATTGTGGCGAAGTGCCCGGTTCGGCATCCCGACTCGTCTTGGAGTCGGAAGCGCTGGAGCGCAATATAGGACGCTGGACTCCTTGCACCAAGCGGTGTGCAGCGCAGCATGAAATGGCTGCTGACATTTCGCTGTTGCGAAGATGCAACGTCAAGGTTCCGCCTCATTCGCGCCGGGGAATGACCCAAGTTCAGGTTCGCTTCAGCCGCATTTTGACACGACATTTGGAACCGACGAACGCCAGATCCGTTTCACCCCCCGGACGGGTTGATGGCGATCGTGAGAAACAAGCCTGTGTCCTGTGGCTTAAGGAGTAAAGAACAATGCAAGCCAATCTTAAATTCGCACGGCCGCTGGTCGTCGCGCTCGGGCTCTTCGCCCTCGGTGGTACTGCCTATGCCGCAGACGTCGTCCAGGAAGAGCCCCCGGCACCCGCTCCGGTTGCCGAACTCCCCGTCGCATCCTGGGCCGGCCCCTACGTCGGTCTGAATGTTGGCTACGGCTTTAGCGGCCGTACCAAGGAAAAGGATTTCGGCGATTCGACCGACACCAAGGGCTTCGTCGGAAGCGTCTTCGGCGGCTATCAGTGGCAGCAGGAGAACTTCGTGTACGGCGGTGAAGCCGAACTCGGCTACAACGGCGTCAAGGGCGACGACAACGGCATCAACTCCAAAGGCGGCTTCGAAGGTTCGCTGCGTGCCCGTCTCGGCTACGCTGTAACCCCGGAAATCCTGCTCTATGGCACCGGCGGTCTCGCCGGCAGAAGCCTGAAGGTCGAGGACTCCGTCCTCAACGCCAGCGACACCGCTACCATGATCGGCTGGACGGCTGGCGTCGGCACCGACATCAAGCTGACCGACAATGTCTTCGGCCGTGTCGAGTACCGTTACACCGACTTTGGCTCGAAGGACTTCAGCGGCATCGGCAAGGTCAAGGCCACCGACAACCGCGTCACCTTCGGCGTCGGTATGAAGTTCTAAGTCGTTCAAGCCACGACACGAAAAAGCCGGGCCTCGCGCCCGGCTTTTTTTGTGCCCGGCGGTTCAGCCTGGGACCGCCGACTTCAGTTCCGGAAACTTCTCGTCGAAACGCGCCGCCCAGCGGGTCAGCCGGCCACGGCCCTTTTCCCATTTGCCGGCGAAGCGCAGCGCGAGATAGCCGAGGCAGGCACGCAACGCCATCTGACCGGCCGTGATCTTCTTCGGCAGTTTGGGCGGGTTGGCATTGAGCAGATCGAGCGCGGCGGTGATCTTCGCCCACTGCCGGTCGAGCCAGGGCTGATAGACCATCTCGTCGGGCCGGGTGCGGCGCTCATAGACCATCGACAGCGCGCTATCGCAGATACCGTCAGCCAGCGCCTCCAGCACTTCCGCTTCCAGCCGCTTGTCGGGATTGCGCGGGAACAAAGCGTTCTTCGAAATCCGGTTGAGGTGCTGGGTGATGGCGCGGCTGTCGTGTACTGAACGGCCATCATCGAGCACCAGAACCGGGATCTTGCCGAGCGGATTGGCGCTGATCAGTTCGGCCGGTTTGTCCTCGGTCTTGACCGGCACCAGATCGATCACGATCCCGGCATAGGCCGCGGCCATCCTTACCTTGGAGCTGTACGGAGAGGTGGATGCATAGAGCAGCTTCGGCATGATGGGTTTCCTGTTTACAGACGTCCAGTGTTGACTGGACAGGCGCTTGCGATCAACCGCCAGAGCGCAAAAAAACAGCGGCCAGAAACCGGTCGCGGTTTCCGCCCCAGACATCGCGGCAAGCCTACAGACTGACACGCTGGAAAACACGAGCCAGCGACAAACGGCAGGCTGACGGGATTCAAACCTGCATTCGCATCTCACCAACCCCAGGCATTGCACCGGGGCCTTCGCCGACCGCAGCAAGGAGACAATCCAAAGAGCGAGCGAGGCAGCCAACCGGCGCCTCGCTTTGCTTGCCCCTCGGTCCCATCCCGATGTTCAGCCCCCAGGGCTGAACCCGCTGCCGGACTTGCTTAGATCCAGTGCGTCAGAGCGTCCTTGCCGAGCCCCGAAGGACACGCGACGCCCCAACGACCGGTCTACTTCTTGGCCGGAGCTTTCGCCTTCGCAGGCGCTGCCTTGGCCTTCGGCGCCGCGGCTTTCTTCACCGCAGGCTTTGTCGCGGCCGCTGCTGCTTTCGCAGCCGGCTTTGCCGCTGCCTTAGCGGCGGGCTTCGCCGCAGCCTTGGCGGGCGCTGCCTTCTTGGCCGCGGGTTTTGCCGCTGCCTTGACCGCAGGCTTCTTGGCCGGTGCTGCTTTCGCGGCTGGCTTTGCTGCTGCCTTAGCGGCGGGCTTTGCCGCTGCCTTGGCGGGCGCTGCCTTCTTCACTGCGGGCTTCGCCACAGCCTTGGCCGCTGCCGGCTTCTTGGCCGGTGCTGCTTTCGCTGCGGGCTTTGCCGCCGCCTTCGCAGGCGCTGCTTTCTTCACTGCTGTTGCGGCCTTCGCCGCGACTGCCTTTGCGGGTGCTTTCTTTGCCGGTGCTTTGGATGCCGGCGCTTTAGATGACTGCTTAGCCATGTCATGCCCCTTCACGTTATGCCGATGGCCGTGAATGACCCCGGCGCGCAATGCATATCTGACTCGCGGCTCGCTAGCCAGCGAAGCAATGGTATGATTTTCTCAGCTTAAATTTTCGTTGAGATCGAGACACGGTCACACTCATCATCGCAAAAACCCGTCGCTGATCTTCTGGTATCGCCAGCAATTTGACACCGGCATTCTCGATGCCAGCCCACTATCGAACTTCGAAGACTAGCGAGCAGCTTTACGCATGATCGTCGGGCGCAAATATCATGACCTGCCACCTCACCGAGGTGATCATCTTTCTGCAGACGAACGGTCCATGCGGATCACGCGCGCGACACGACGACCGATCTGAAGATCACCTTGTCAAGCATGCTTCCGCCGACAGATTGACAGAGTACTCTGCATGACAGAGTATTCTGCATTGATGCCACCGCTGTCCGGGATTGCCGGTCATATGGCGACGGCGCAAGGCTTGCTGCATTGGAGCGCACCGATGAGTGCCGACGACATCATCCATCAGAGTACACGGCTCAGGATCATGGCCGTCCTGAACACGCTGGAACGCCGCGAGGCGCTGGAGTTCAGCCAGTTGAAGGCCATGATTGAAACCACTGACGGAAATCTCGGAGCGCACATCGATACGCTGGCCAGAGCAGGCTATGTCGATGTTGAAAAGCTCTTCGTCGGGCGACGACCGCAGACCCGGGTTAAGGCAACAACGATTGGGCGGCGGGCCTTTCGCGGTCACATTGCCTTTCTTCGCAAGATCATCGATCAGGCCGAGGCGGCGCAACGCAGGAAATAGCACTGCGATCGAGCGAATTTCCTCAGCGCGTGGCAACCACGGCGACGCCGGCGCCGATCATCACGCCGCCCGCCGCGCGGTTGACCCGGCGCACGATCCTCGGCGTACGCAACAGATTGCGGGCGCGGCCAGCGAGAACGACATGCCCGCCAATCACCACAATCTCGACAGCCAGGATCACCGCGATGAGGATGCCGAGATGCGCCGAGGTGAGCGAGGCGCCGACGACGTTGGGCAACAGCGCCACGTAGAACAGCGGCATTTTCGGATTGCCAAGGTTGAGCGCGACACCCGTGGCAAAGATCGTCAGCAGCCCGCGTCGCCCGGAGACGGGCTGCAGCTCCGGCACGACGGGCACGGCCGTCCACAGATTGATGCCCATCCAGATCAGATAGGCCGCTCCGCCATAGCGAAGCACCGTCATGACGATCGCCATCTTGGCGGCGATGATCGACAGGCCGAAGGCCGCGAGCATCAGGAAGATGAGGATGCCGACCACCGTGCCGGCACCATAGGCGATGCCCGACGCCGCACCGCTGGAGATCGTGCGGGCGACGATCGTCATGTTGTCGGGGCCAGGGCTGGCCGCGAACACGAAGAAGGCGGCCGCGAAGGCAAGGATGGTGGCAAGGTCCATGAAGGCTCCCGAAAGTGATGCGTTGCTCTCGGGTGTTCAGGTTAGCCGATTTGCCTGCCGGCGATAGCCCGAAAAATTCAGGGCTTTCGTGACACCAACAGCGCGGTCGCGGCGGATGCCGCGCCGAACAGGCAGGTGCCGCTCCAGCCCCACGCCGAATAGGCAAGTCCTGCGAGACCCGAGCCGCAGGCGCCGCCGAGAATCATCGTCGCCATGAAGATGGTGTTCAGGCGGCTGCGGGCGATCGGATCGAGAGCATGGATGCGCGCCTGGTTGGCGACCTGCGACGACTGCACGCCGAGATCGAGGATCAGCACGCCGACGATCATCGCCGCCAGCGATCCCTGGAACAGGCCAAGGATGGCGAAGGCGGCAACCACCAGGCCGGCGCCGATCGAAACGATGACGCCAGGGCCGCGCCGATCGGCGAAGCGGCCGGCGAGCGGAGCCGCAAGCGCGCCGGCGACACCGACCAGCGCCATCAGGCCGACAGCCGTGGCGCCGAAATGATAGGGCGCGGCGTCGAAGGCAAGGGCGAGCGTCGACCAGAAGCCGATGAAGGCGGCAAAGATCAACGCCTGTACGACGATCGCCTGGCGCAGCATGCGGTGCGTGCGCAGCAGCGTCCACAGCGAGCCGAGCAGCCTGGCATAGCTCAGATCGGTGACCGGCTCGACGCGCGGCAGGCGCCAAGCGAGTGCCGCGCCGGTGGCAAGCATCAATGCGGCGGCGGCCGCGAAGACGGCCTGCCATCCCCAGATGTCCGAGATAAAGCCGCTGACAGTGCGGGCAAGCAGGATGCCGACGAGGATGCCGCCGGTGACGATGCCAAGCACACGGCCGCGCTCATGCGGCGCCGCCAGATGCACGGCGAGCGGTACGATCTGCTGCGTGACCGTGGCGAAGAGACCAATGCCGATGCCGGCGACAACCAGCCAGAGAAAGCCGGGTGCCAGTGCGGCAACGACAAGAGCGACGACCAGCGCCGCCGTCGTCGCCAGGATGAGGGAACGCCGCTCGAGCCGATCGCCGAGCGGCGCCAGAAACAGGATGCCGGCGACATTGCCCAGTTGCGTCACGACGGGAAGCACTGACACCGCGCCGGCAGACAGAGCGAACTGATGCGCCAGCAGGCCGAGCATCGCCTGATTGTAGTAGTTGTTGGCCACGGTCAGGCCCGCGGTAACCGCGAGTATGGCAAGCAGACTAGTGTCGATGGCAGCGCTGCGCGTGCTGGCAGGCGTATGCATCTTCGTCACGACTGATAGCCAAGGCAGATGGCGCCGAGCGCGACGACGGCGCAGGCGCCGACCCGCCGGGGCGTCAGCGTCTCGCCGAGAAACAGCCGGCCGATGAAGGCCGCGAAGACGACGCTGGTCTCGCGGATCGCGGTGATCGGACCGGCAGGTCCGAGCGCGAAGGCCGCTACCACGACACCATAGGCCAGCAGCGCGAACAGGCCGCCGCACAGTGCCTTCCAGGTCTCCGGCGCCCGCGGGTCGACAGCGAGCCGGCCACGACTGGTGACGAAGGTCGCCGGCAGCAAGGCGCCATAGGCGAGCAGGACCCAGGCTGTGTAGGCGCCGACATTGCCTGCCGCACGAACGCCGATGGCATCGACCGTCGCATAGGCAGCGATGATTGCGCCCGTCGCCAGCGCATAGAGGATCGATGTCGTGGCGGCTCTTCCTCGTCCGAGCGAAAGACCCATGATCCCGCCACCGACCAGGGCAACGCCGACGGTCTCCAGAACGGTGATCTGCTGGCCGGCGAGCAGGAAGCCGCCGAGGGTGACGAGCAGAGGCACGCTGCCGCGAACAATCGGGTAGACCTGTCCCAGTTCGCCATATCTGTAGGCAGCCACCAGAAACACGCTGTAGCCGACCTGCAGGCAGGCGGAGAGCCCGACATAGGGCCAGGCCGATGTGGCCGGAAAACCGTTGAAGACGGCAAGGGGAATGGCCAGCGCCGTGCTGGAGAAGCTCATGACGGTGACGGTCCACAATCTGTCAGCGCCCGTTCGCAGGAACGCGTTCCAGCTTGCGTGCAGGACCGCCGCGAACAGCGCGAGGCCGATGACCAGCGGGCTCATTGCGGCCTGCGCGAGGCGGCGATGATATCCAGGGCGGCCTTGCGGGCTTCACGAAGAGCGGTATCCGCCTGCCCCATCTGCGCCATCAGGGTGGCGCCTTCGATCAGCATCAACAGGGTCGCCGCCACGTTCTCGGCCCGCCCGCGCGGCATCACCTCCGACAGGATCGATCGCATGCGCTGCCTGAGGCCATCCTTCTGCCTGGCGACGGCCTTGAAGACGGAGTGTTCCGGGTCGCCGAACTCGGCCAGCGCATGGGCGAACAGACAGCCGTGGAAATCCGGGCTGCGGAACCAGCGCCCATGCCAGTTAAAGATCTCAGCGATCTTCTGTTCTGGCGTGATGCTCTTCTGGGCAAGCTGGTCGAGCTGTGCGTCAAAGCGTCTGGCGCGATAGTCGAGCACCGCGACGATCAGCTCGTCCTTGCTGGGGAAATGGCGATACATCGTCATCTTGGCCACGTCGGCCTCGGCGATGATCCGGTCGATGCCGGTGGCATGGAAGCCGCCGCGCTTGAACAGCGCATAGGCGGTTTCGACGACATGCTGGCGTTTGTCGGAGAGAGGTGACGGTGTCATGGCACGCCCAGATGATGAGACAGGTCTGTGTCATACCAGTGCGATGGATCGCACTTGCTGTCAACACGGCACGGAAAAACGCCTGCGGCTGATCGAGCCGCAGGCGCTAAAGGAAATCGATAAGTCGGTAGGCTGCGCTTAGCGCAGGACGCGGCAGCGGCCGTTATAGACCATCCAGCGGTCGAAGCCCGAGACACAGAATTCGACATTGTCGCCGATCGAGGCAAAGCCCTGGCCTTCCTCGATCAGATACCAGATGGTCCGGTCGCGCCCATCGGAGAGGCTGACGGTGGCGCCGCAATAGCGGCGGCCGATCGGCCAGGTGTCGTTGGCCGGCAGATAGCGGTGCTGGTGGATGCGCCGGAAATCGGTGATCTGCACATCCGGCAGATGCGGCACATGATGCACCTGGTAGGAGAAGCGGCTAGAAATCTTGCTCAGCACCCAGGGCTGGCCGCAGACGCCGCCGTCGTCGTCGGAATAGACGCCAAGGTCGGCCGCCTGCACCGCCTGGGTGATACCGAGAGGCGCGGCAAGCGGTGTGCAGAGCGAAATCAGGGCGGCAAGTACGGATTTGGCGAAGCGAGTCATGGCAGCCTCTCAAGGTCGATTGCGTACACTGTGCGGATTCGCTTGGCGGCGGTCAAGCGGTTGCGTCAACGATGGTTTCCCGGGTTTGAAACTGGTTTTGCTCAAACCAGACCTGGATGAACCACAGCATAGCCTCGGCCGAGGCAGCCTAAGCCATGCCCGCCTACTCTCCGGCCAGCCATTCCAGCGTCCAGTGCGCAGGCTTTTCCACGGCAAGCAATTTGTGCAGTGCCGGCAACACGGCTCGCAAATCGCCTTCGAGCGTGAAGGGCGGGTTGACCACCACCATGCCGCTGCCATCGAGGCTGGGCTCGAAAGAGGCAGGCCTGATCTCGAATTCTATGTCGAGGATTTTCGGGATGCCGGATTGCTTCAGCGCTTTCCTGAAGGCGATAATCGCCCGGCGGTCCTTGATCGGATACCAGAGTGCATAGATGCCGCCGGGCCAGCGTTTGTGCGCCGTTACGAGCCCGTCGACGAGGCGGTCGAACTCCCCCGCCTCCTCGAAGGGCGGATCGATGAGCACCAGGCCGCGCTTCTCCTTCGGCGGCAAATGCGCGCCGAGCGCCAGCCAGCCATCGAGCTCGATGATGCGGGCCTGAAAATCACCGGCAAAGAGTGCCCTCAGCTTCGCGGCATCCTTGGGATGCAGTTCGATCGCCGACAGCCGGTCCTGCTTGCGCATCAGATGCCGCGCGATCAGTGGCGAGCCCGGATATTTCTGGATGCCGCCATCGGGATTGAGCGACCGCACCGCCTCCAGATAGGGCGCCAGCAGTACCGCCACCGGCGCGGCGAACGAGGCGTCGATCAGCCTGCCGATGCCGCCCTGCCACTCGCCGGTCTTTTGCGCCTCGAGTGACGACAGATCGTAGCGGCCAATGCCGGCATGGGTGTCGACGACGCGAAACGCCTTGTCTTTCTGCTTCAGATACTCGAGCAGGCGCGTCAGCACGACATGCTTGACGACGTCGGCGAAATTTCCGGCGTGGTAGGCGTGGCGGTAGTTCACTTGGCCCCCCTGCCCCAGCGCGGCGGCGGCGGTTGCGAGTTCGGGTTGTCCGGCCGGCCGCCACCGGAACGCAACGACAGCAGGAAACCGATCAAACCGATCGCCATCAGGGAGAAACCGATCGGCCGCGCACGCCGGTCGGTTTCGCCGACACCGGAGCGCAGGATGAGATCGACCGCCCGCATCGGGATGTCCTCGGCATCGCCTGGACCGACGGTGAAGATGTAAGAACCGGGGTTGACCGTCGCGATCACGCCGCCCTCATCACGAAAGATCTTGTCGGGCAGCTGCGGGCTGACCTGGCGCGGGTTGTCGACATGGTTGAACTGCAACGTCGAGGCAAGCACCGTGCGGCCATTGCTGGCGGCGGTCAGCGTCAACACCGTGCGCTGCTGCGAAACGATGCGTTCGGCCCGTGCAGTGAGGTCGACCAGCACCCGCACAGGTGCATCACGGCCGGAGAGCGACACGGTCAACGGCTTGAAGCGGCCTTGCTCATAGACCCGCCAGGAGCCGATCTCGCGGCCGGAAAAATTGGTCATCGCCCAGGGATAGATGAGGCCGATGCCGGTGCCGGCCAGCAGGATCAAGGCAAACAGAAAGCGCATTCAGACAGTCACCTTGTAATCGCACCTTGCTGGACAACTAGCTTGCGTTGGCGCCGTCGCGCAGGCGTTCCATCTCGTCCAGCAGCATGTCTAGGCCAAGCTCGAATGTCTTGTCGAATTCGGCGGTGCTAAAAAAACGCCCGGCGGCCATGACATTTGGAAAATCCCGGGCCAGTTGCTCGTCGCTGACCGTATTCACCGCCGACTGCCCCTTGGCATAGCCTGCGTTCTCGTCCAGCACCGCGCCCATCAGATAATAGCCGACGGCACGAAACAGCCGCGCGCCGAGTTCGGGGTTGAAGCCGCCATCCCTGAACAGGCCGATAACGCCGTTCAACCAGGCCAGGCAGGTCGGCGAGTTCATGCGGTAAGTCACGAAGAAAGTGGCATAGGCCGGATGATCGCGGCCGATGCGGCGAAAATCCTCGATGGCAATGCGCATCCTTTGCCGCCACGGCAGGCTGGCGTCGGGCATTTCAAGCGCACCGACCAGCCGGTCGACCAGCGCTTCATGCAAATGGGCCACCGAAGGAAAGTGGTGGTAAATGCTCATCGCCTCGCAGCCGAGTGCCGTCGCCAGCTTGCGCATCGAAAAGCCGGCGAGCCCCTCCTTCTCGATCACCTCGAAGGCCGCGGCCTCGATCATCTCGCGCGACAGCCGCCCGCGGGTTCTGGCTTTTTTTATCGATGAGTCCATGGCGCCGCTTGACAACTTACACTGTAAGGTTCATTTTCCACATCACCTTACATCGTAAGGCTAACGAAGGCCAGAGGAGAATGTCATGCCTGTCAATCGCTTTCTTTCATCCGTGCTTTCATCCCTGCGCCATGCCTGCCTGCTTGCCGCTGCCGGCGGTGCGCTGACGCTGGCCGCCGCACCTGTCCATGCCGACGACTATGATGCAACCCTCAAGGACATCCAGTCGACCATGGGCGGCGTGCCGAGCTTTGTGAAGCAGTTTCCCAAAGCCGGTCTGCCCGGTGCCTGGGCCGAGGTCAAGGCCATCGAACTCAGCGACAAGACGGCGCTGCCGCCGAAGGTCAAGTCGCTGATCTCGCTGGCGGTGGCGGCGCAGATTCCGTGCAACTACTGCATCTGGTCGGACACGCAGGACGCCAAGCGCGCCGGCGCCACCGACGAGGAAATCCAGGAGGCCGTGGCGATGGCCGCACTGACCCGCCACTGGAGCACCATTTTCAACGGCATGCAGGTCGATTTCAACACATTCAAGAAGGAAATGGGTGGACAGTAGACTATCCAGGCCCGAAGCGTGCGACCGCTTCCGGGTCGATCCATGCCCAAGCGACGACGGGATAGTGCTATCGTCTTGTCGGCACTCGCCAGGGGACAGCCCGCAGATTAGGGATCGTCCCCTGATTCAGGCATTTTTGCCACCCGTTGTGTCGAGGTGCCGTTCCGCGCATACGCGATCGCGCAATGGACGGTGCTCTCTACCTATGCGCTCAATGCGACTGCAGAAATGACCGATATTGCGGCACAGAATGGACATGTCGGCGTTTTCCGGCAAAAATGACCGGTGATCCGCGCCGTGCGAATGAGAGGCCTTTATGCGCAGAGCCTTCGAACAGTGGGATGGAATAAAGTCGCTATCGAAGCCCGTCTCTACGACGCGGTTTTCCGTTCAGCTTTTGGCTCTTGGCTTCTTTTCCACCATAGCCGGATGCGATGCGTCCTCTTTTCATAAAGAAATATTGGCCAAATATCTGCACCCTGACGTTTATATTTGCAGCCCGAGCGGCTTTGGCCAACAATCTAGTTGCACTTTAAAAATTTGACATCCGCCACGGATCATCCTTGCCGGCTTTTCATTTAAGCACATTTCCTGGGATACATGCCGAGGTGCGCAATGGAGTGGCGACCTCCACATCTCCAAGCGCCAAGCCCCCGACACTTCGTCAAATGGCCGATCCAAACTGTTGATTTGAAAAGAGTATCCTCTTCGAGCCTTACAGTCCGGCGTTGCGGGCCCAAACCCACCCGAAGGTTAACCATTCGCAAATTGTTGTAGTTAACGATATGCTAATTTAGTTGACTATGTTGTCCACAGGTATATTTTCAACGCGTTGGGATGTGCAATTTGGGCGAGCAATCGACGATGGTGGCACCGGGCGTGTGATCGCGATTTTGGGGCGTGGAGACGGGTGAGCGGCAGCACGTAAAGCGTGCGGCAGCGGCTCGGCGAACCCAAAGAATAATTAACGCACATCAATGTTGGCGAATCCGCTGATGCGGAGGTTTGTCACGTTCTCAAGGCGTGGCCGGACTGTTTGTCCCGGCTCGGCGGTAGCGTACGCGTTGCGTAAGGGGAAAGCATGAGCAAGGTCATCAAGGTTCTGAAACTGGGCTCCGGAAGCGGTCAAAGGGAGCCCAACCAAAAACGACGTCGCGCCCTGGTTGCCGGAGGCGCAGGCTTCCTGGGGTCGCATCTGTGCGAACGGCTGTTGCGGGATGGGTATGACGTCGTCGCGCTGGACAATTTCCACACCGGAAAAAAATACAATCTCAATGCCCTTCTGCGCAATCCCAGGTTCAGCTGCATCGAGCACGACATCGTCGATCCGCTGCCTGTGGGCCTTGAGTGCGACGAGATCTACAATCTCGCCTGCCCTGCCTCTCCGCAGCACTATCAGGCGGACCCGATCCATACATTTAAGACTAGCGTGCTCGGTTCGCTGAACCTTCTGGAGCTCGCGCGCCGGAACAACGCCAAAATATTCCAGGCCTCGACTTCAGAGGTCTATGGCGACCCGTTCGTGCACCCACAGCCCGAGAGCTATTTCGGCAACGTCAACACGCATGGACCGCGGTCCTGTTATGATGAAGGCAAGCGTTCGGCCGAAACCCTGTTCTTCGACTATTCGCGGACATATGGGCTCGACATCCGCGTTGCCCGTATCTTCAACACCTATGGTCGCCGTATGCAGCCCGATGATGGGCGCGTGGTCTCGAACTTCATCGTCCAGGCTCTGCGCGGCGAAGACCTGACCGTCTATGGCAGCGGCCTGCAGACCCGCTCCTTCTGTTATGCCGACGACCTGATCGAAGGCTTCATGCGGCTGATGAATGCGCCGCGCGCGCCTGCCCATCCGGTCAATCTCGGTAATCCCGGCGAATTCACCATCATGGAACTCGCGACGCTGGTCGTCGGCTACACCAACTCCAGATCGAAGATCGTGCATCGGCCGCTGCCCATCGACGATCCCAGGCAGCGCAAACCGGATATTTCCTTCGCCAGGGACAATCTCGGTTGGGAGCCGAGGATCAACCTGGCCCAGGGGCTCGCGCACACCGTCGACTATTTCGACACCCTGCTCTATGGCAGCCGGATGATCACGGGGGCAGCGGCTTCATGAGCCAACCGGCGATCCTGGTAACAGGCGGAGCGGGCTTCATCGGCAGTCATACCTGCAAGCTGCTGGCCGCCGCCGGCTATCTGCCCGTGGCTTTCGACAATCTATGCCGCGGCAACCGGAAATCCGTCGCCTGGGGTCCGCTTGTCGTCGGCGATATCCGCGACCGGGATGCGCTGATATCGGCGATCGGGACGTACCGGCCGACGGCGGTCATCCACTTCGCAGCGCTGGCCTATGTCGGGGAATCCGTTCACGAGCCCGCCGACTATTACTCGACCAATGTGGCCGGCACCATCGCCGTGCTCGACGCGGCGCGTGCGCACGCCATTGAAAACATCATCTTCTCCAGCAGCTGCGCAACCTACGGCGTGCCGGAAGCATTGCCCGTGCGCGAGACCTCCTCGCAAAATCCGATCAGCCCTTACGGGCGCACCAAGCTGATGGGTGAACAGATCATTGGCGACTATGCCTCGGCATATGGGATGAAATTCGCAATCCTGCGCTATTTCAATGCCTGCGGTGCCGATCCCGACGGCGAACTCGGCGAGTGGCATTCGCCAGAAACGCATCTGGTTCCCAGGGTGCTGATGGCGGCGTCAGGCATCATCGACGAAATCGAGGTCTTCGGCACGGACTATGATACGCCGGACGGCACCTGCGTGCGCGACTACATCCATGTCAGCGACCTGGCCAGTGCTCATCTGAAAGCGCTGCAACACCTCGAGGGCGGCGGACAAAGCCTGGCGGTCAACCTTGGCACCGGGCGAGGCGTATCCATCAAGGAGATCGTACAGGCGGTCAGCCGGATAACGTCAAGACCGGTTCCGGCCGTCTTCAGAGCCCGGCGCCCGGGAGATCCGGCCGAGCTCTATGCCGATCCGGGCAAGGCGCGTACGCAGCTTGGCTTTGTGCCTGAGCTTTCCGACATCGATACGATCGTCAGGACGGCGGCGCCATTCTTCGGGCTGCAGACAAAATCGGTGAAACCGCCGCCAAGCGAGGCGGCAGCATCCGTCGCCGCCCGATAGACCCGATAGATCAGAGATAGCGCGGATGGCAGCTTGCGCGTTGGCCAAATCCGCTAGGGCTGCAAATATAAGGCGAACCGCCCAGCAACGGACCGTCATCGCCCGGATTGAAGGCGACTTTCACAGGCCCTGGCGTGCGAACCTTGATCGGCTGTGGTGATGCAAAAGCGTAGTCACTTTCAGTCGTCTGTACCGCGCTCGTCATCAGAATCTGAGGCTCGGCTCTAAGCGAATGAACCGTGGACATGGCGTAGACCGGCAGGACCGCCGGTTTGCTGCGGATCGGGTGGACCACAGGCCTGATGAAGACCGAATTGGTCTCGGTCGCATCCATACCCTGGCAGCCTGTAATCGCGGAGGTTATCGCCATAACCGCAACAATAGATACTATGTTTTTGCTTGGGCGAAATGCGCCCATTGCGGATTTGTTCATCATGTGTCCCTTGCTATCAAGTATAAGCTAAGGGCGTATTGCGACATACTATGCCTCCGTCGCTTCCACGCCGCGCGGCAACCACTCGCACATCACGCATGAACATTAGACATCACTAATTATTAAATTTAATGAAAACCCTAGGGTAAGCCCACCGTATCGTCGTCCGTCAGATGCAATTGAATGCGATCAATCGGTGGTCGGCGCGCCGGCGGCTCCAGCCGAACCGCTTGATGCTTCACCATAGGCGATTCGCAAGGTCCTTGACAGGCGCCGGCAAAGGCAGCCCACTGTCAAACCAGGGACGGATTTGGGGTCTGCTCTACCGCCGCGATGGGTCTGGAGCGGCTCGCGCAATGCGGACTGTGTCAACGCTCATGCAAGCATTCCGCATGCTACTGTCGGCTTAGCGGCTGAAACACGACCTAATTCTTGGAATCGATCAGCTTGCGGGTCTCTTCGAACTGCGCGCCCTTGGTGTCGCCCGCCACGAATTTCCGGTATTCGTCGGAAGGGTCCTCGGGAGTTCGCTTAAAACTGTACCATTCCCCATCCGGTTCCTTGCGCTGCTCAATGGTCCCGCCCTTGATGCGGTGGCTGTAGCAGGTGCGTTGCAGCTTGCCCTTGTAGCTCTTGGACCGCCAGGCGACTTCCATGCACATCTGGCCGTTTTTGGTCACCAGCCACCTGCCCTCGGCGACGGAGGCTGAATCCTGCCCCGATGTCCAGGCCCGGAGGGGGCGGCTGGCCTTTCCGAAATAGGCCGCTCCGTCTTTCCATAGCCATGTGCGGTCGGTGTAGAGAAGCTGCAGCTCAAAAGCCGTCGGCACGGTGGCGGCTGCTTCCGCAGGCTTCGGCTTCTTTTCCTCGGTCGCGTGAGCAGCTCCGGCAAGCGCCAACTGGCCACAAACGACCAGCAGAGGCACAAGCCATATGCGCCTGGCAGACTGGCCGCGTTCTCTGCCTGCGCGAGGCGCGGGCAATCCGGTCGAAATTGTCGGCACAATCAGCGGTCGCATTTCGGTTTTCGCATCTCGATCCAGCGTGGCGCCGACACAATCATGACCAGGACGCACCACCACGGAGCGTTCTCCCCATCGACGCAGCGTCGGATTTCCCAGACCGCGCGGTCGGCAGCTGGCTGCGAGCATTAACAGCCGGGCAAAGACCGATGTCAACCTTTTGCGCCGCAACGAAGTGCTTCAGGCTAAGGGGTCGACAAGCCCCCCAAACACGGACCGAAGTGAGACTTCGACGTCAAGCCACGAGGGCCGATCTAAGAGGGATCGGAGGCGTTCGTCGATTGGTATCGGCACGAATGGAAATCCGGGCGCAAGGGGTGGATGCGCGGCCCACACCGCCTCTCCTCTCGCGCCCGGATTCCAGTCCCCCGCCGAACTCTTGCTAGCGCGCCCGGCAAGTCGCGCGCTGGCCAAATCCGCTCGGACCACAGATCCAGGGCGAATGACCGAGGAATGGGCCGCCATCGCCGCCCAGCTTGTAAGAAACCCTCACCGGCGCCGGCTTGATCATCCCGGCCCGCTGCGGCCGCACGAAGGCGGCGTAGGCCGTTTCGGTCGTGCGCGTGACGCTGGTCGTCTGCATGAGGCGCTTGCGGCTGAACACATGGGACCGCTTCTTGCCGACGTAATGGATCTTCTTGACCGGCGCATGCACCGCAGGGTTGCCGGCGAGTGAGCCGGTCGTGGTCGCGTCCATGCTCTGGCACCCGGAAACCATCGAGATCAATGCAACGGCAGCTATAGACCAGGCATTCTTTCTGCCCTTAGCAGCCAAACCCCTCATGAATTTGTTCATCACCTATCCCCTGCCGACAAATGCAAGTCGATTGGACGCGGAGATATTTTTCTTAGGTGTCTTCCGCGCCGTGTGAACGGCCAACCGCCATTCACATCATGGCTTAATATTAGAGGATACTTATTAAAATTCGCGCAAACGGCATGGTCAGTGCCGCCTTTCAGCGCCCGATCGGATATTATTAAAATTTGATCTTATTTTCGTGCCTGAGGCTGCAGCAGGTCGCCGGCCGGCAAGCGAGGCCGTCCATCAAGTTGAATGCAGTTCAGGAGAGCTCTTTGCGCGGAAGACTCTGGGCGTCAGCGCCGCGTTTCCCAACCGGGATCGAAGTAGAAATTGCGGCTGCCGATGTTGCCCTGGCCGGCGCCGGAGACCACATAGGCGATGCGGACGATGCGGAAGCCGCCGGCGCCTTGCTGCAGCCCGTACACGCCCTCCATGCCACGGTCGTAGAAACCGATGGCCGGCACGATAAGCGCCAGCATCGTGAGCGATGCCTGGAAGGCGAGTTTGGCAGCGTTGGCACGCAGTGGAATCTTGTTCTCGATGACATGCCTTACGACGATGACCACGACCAGAAGCCCATAAAGGAAGGCATTGAGCGCGGCGAACCAGTAGAAGCCCGTGGCGTCGAAGGGGTGGTCAACGAGCAGGACGGGCAGCGCCGCACCGATCGCCAGCACCACATAGGGAAAGAAGGCACGGAACGGAACCAGGTTCTTGGGGCCACTGCCCTTTGGCGTGACGCGGAAATCAACGAACGACTTGGTCAGATAGTCGCGCAGCGACGACACCGTGCCGGCCAGCACCCACGGCCAGCGGGCGAAGAAAAGGAACAGCGTGCCTTCCCAACTTATCGTCTTGGCCGTCATCGGTCGCGAGAGGCCGAATGCTTTCAGCATCACCACCAGGCCAACCAGGGCGACGGCGTTGGGCAGATAGTAGAAGAGGAAGTCGGCATACATGACATTGGCAAAATTGCGCCCGGTGAACAGCGCATACATCGGCATTGCGTACATCAGCAGCGCAAAGACGGCGAACAGCGGATACCAGAGTTGGCAGAACAGGAACTGGAACCGCAATCTCGGCGACAGCTTGGGAAAATATGTGGGCGAATATTCGAGCAGGATCGTCATCAGGCTGCGCGACCACTGGAATTCCTGGGTGACAAGATCAGCAAAGGTTTGCGGGCCGTCGCCATGGGCAATAGCATCCATCGCATGGACGCCGCGCCATCCGGCCGCGTTGATCAGCATCGAGGTGGAATGATCCTCCGCCAGTTCCGGGCCGAGACCGCCCGCCTGCTTCAGCGCCTTGGTTCGCACGGCATAGTGTGAGCCGATGCAGAGCGGCGCCCCGCCGCCGGTATGACCGGATTGCAAGGGGCCGTGGAACATCCCCTCCGGAAACAGCCGGCCGCGCGCTGACCAGCTTTCGGCGGCATTGTTGTCGCAGATGCTCGGCGCCGAGACATAGCCGACCGCGGGATCAGCGAAGGGATAGAGGATTTCCCTGAGATAGGTCGGCGTCGGCACATGATCGGCGTCCATCTGCGCGACGAAATCGTAACGCTCATAACCATAGTGGTCATAGAAGAAGGCCAGGTTGCCTTCCTTGCAGCGCGTGCGGCGCGGCCATGTCTTACGGTGATAGTCTTCCCTCCCGCGCCGCGTCGATATCAGCACGCCGCGGGCTTCGCACCAGCGCACCGTCTCCTCGGACGGATCCTCGTCGGCCAGCCAGGTGTCATGCGGATAGTCCTGCGCGAGCATTGCTTCCAACGTGCGCGCAACCACGGCGAAGGGTTCCGACGGGGCCTTGGTGACAACCATCGCGACCCGCGAACGCTTCGGGATACTGTAAAGCTTTGACGGTTTCCGCGACGCGTGCACGTTGAGCAGGAAGTACATCGGCATCAAGGTGAGCCAGGCCAGCACGATGGTCGCGAAGGTGAACGGCCCGGTGTGGTCGATATGTTCTGGCTTCAGCCACCAAACCCAGAAAAACCCGAGGGTGAGAAACCAGAAGGCCAGGCCTGTCCGCAGGATCCATTGCTTGACGGGAGAGAGTACCGGCACGAGAAACGGAGCCTTCTCCGCCACGTTGGCCAAAGCTGACCGGGGCCGCCCTGCCTGTCTGCTCGTACGGCTGATGATGCCTACGTCTAAACTCATACCCTTACACGCCGCCACTTTGGGCTGCAGCCAACGACTGCTGCAAAGCCCTTAAATCCCGGCAGCAGAATCGGCCGTCACTCCGTTAGTGTCAACTAAATTAAACATTGCTTAACCATACTTCTTGCGCATTGGTTAACCTAACCCCTTGGGCGAGAGATCAAGCCCTCCGGCAAGAAGGCCAATGGTCGGCTCCGGAACAGAAGTCGGGTGAAATTTCGTCGTTGGAAAATAGCTGATGGGCCGAAGGCGCACCCCGGGGGGAACCGGCAGGGCGGCCCATTAACCATGCCGAGCGTATCAGGGTTAAGCAACCGTTAATTGCACTTGACTCTTGGTCCCGACAGGCTCTTAAATTAGTCAGGGATGATATATCGGAATGTTGACGCGAATTTGTGAGTATCGCGGCGAAATCTCTCTCTGTAGCTCCTTTGTGTCGGTGCCTTGAGAGATAATTGTCAGGTGGGTTCGTGCGATGCGTCGCACGCCATCAATCGCTCCGAAATCCCACAGATTCCCCCAACTGAGCCGATCGGTCTTGGGTAGTCGCATCGAGTAACATCGATGCGCAGTGGCGACGCTTTGACTTCCGCGGGAAGCTCAGGCGATGGGAGAACAAACATGAAAAACTATGCGGCAAGCGCACTTGCAATCGCGTTGGCCTTGGGCGGGAGCACAGCGTTCCCGATTTCGGCAGGCGCCGGCTCGGCAGCCTCGACGGATCCCGTTCAGACGAGCAGCGCCGCGTCGGCGTTCGGATCCTATGATCCCTACGGCGACTTCAGCGCCGACAAGACCGCCAGCATCGAGGAGTTGTTCTTGCCGTGGGAAGACGTCGATCTGGCGACTCTTCCCTTGGCCGATGCCTATGCCCTTCAGCGGAACCGGTCGCTCTTGATCACCATCGAGCCTTGGACCTGGTCGAAGGACTGGCGCATCACCCCGAACGAACTGCGCGACGGCATATTGAGCGGCAAGTATGACGCCAACATGCAGGCAATCTGCAACCTGGTGGGGGCCATGAAGAGCCCCGTCACCATTCGCTGGGCGCAGGAAATGGAGGACAAGAACGGCCGCTTCACATGGGCCAACTGGGCCCCCAAGGATTGGATCGCCGCCTACAAGCGCGAGGTCGATCTCTGCCGCAAGGCTGCTCCGGCCGCCAAATACATGTGGTCACCCAAAGGTGAAGAGGGTCTGGAGAAATACTACCCTGGCGACGACTATGTCGACGTCATCGGACTGTCGGTGTTCGGCCTGCAGACAAAGGACAATAACGAGGCCGGTCGCGACCGTACGTTCGCCGAGATGCTAAAGCCAGGCTATGACCGCGTCGCGGCTTTCAACAAGCCAATCGAAGTGGCGGAACTCGGCTATGTCGGGAAGCAGGAATATGTTTCGCAATGGGCGGCCGATTCCCGCAAGTCCTATTCGGAATTTCCGGCCCTGACGTCAGTCGTCTACTTCAACCAGAAAGAAGTGTGGCCATGGTTGGGTGGCTATGGGCTGCCCGACTGGAGGGTTACCCAGCATGTCCTGCCCTAAGCGTATTGTGTAAGTGCAAGCGTAAAAACTGAGCGTAGCGTAAGATTGTAGGGGTGGGGCCGTGAAACGAGTACTGGGGAATTCCATTGGAACAGCACTTGCCTGTTCCATAGCAGTCCTGGCTTTCCAGCTTCCGGCGGTAGCCAAGACAGCGGCGCAAGTGGCAGAACTGGCCAGGCAGGCCGAAGCGGTGCCCGACGAAGGCATCTACCAGATGTATCAGAACCGCTCGTGGCTGTGGGGCCGAAACGGTGCGGGTTATTTTGCCGTGCAGCGTCGTCAATTCAGCGCCTGGACTTCAGACAAGGGCAAGCTGGGTTACGGTGACGGGATCTGGTTCATTCCCGGAGGAGGCAAGCTCTGCTTCCGGGCGAAATGGCATCGTGCGGAGGGCGACTCCAATGCCCTCACCTGCTTCGAACATCGCCAGACCGGCCGGGTGCTCTACCAGCGCAAGTTACCGGATGGCGACTGGTACGTCTTCAGGAACTCGCATCGCAACGTGGCGGACGAGTTCATGAAATTGAAATACGGCGACTACGTCAGCCGGAAACAGAAACGGATCAAGGCACAAGAGTAGCGCCTTATCATCGGCGGCAAAGCGTCGGCCAAAGCGCGTCGGACTCATGCGGCGCGCTTTAGGTCTGCGTCCACGGATCGCGTTAAGCCTTGCGCTCCCAGCGGCGGTCTGATGTCTGCTGCCAGTAGGTCACGGCGTGGCCGGCGTCCTTCATCGTCCTCCAATGCGCCCGGGCCGCCTCGACCTGGGCGGCGTCATGGCCGTCGAACAGGAACACGGCACGCTCGTAGCCGCTGAGTTCAGGCGGCGCCGCACCGTCGACCAGGAACCTTATCCTGGCCTCGTTGGGATTGCTGTCGCCGGTGGTCAACAGGATAGGCTGTTCGCCGGGATAAGCCTCGCGGTCCGTCGCGTGCGCCAGGAACGAATCGTCGCGGAAGGTCCACAGATGCTGGTCGAGCGCGTCACGCCTTTCCTCGGTGCCGGTCTGCACCACCGCGCGCCAGCCACGATCGACGCTGCGCTCGAGCAGGCCCGGCAGCGCCTGCTCCAGCGTCGATTCGGTCAGGTGGTAGAACAGCACGTCGGCCATGGATCAAGGTCAGCTTTCGTAGTAATCGCGCACCAGCCGGTCGAGCAGCCGCACCCCGAAGCCTGAACCCCAGGACTGGTTGATCTCGTTCGACGGCGAACCCATCGCCGTGCCGGCAATGTCGAGATGCGCCCAGTGCGTATCCTTGACGAAGCGCTGCAGGAATTGCGCGGCGATGATCGCGCCGCCATAGCGGCCGCCGATGTTCTTCATGTCGGCGTTCTTGGAATCGATCAGCTTGTCGTATTCGGCGCCGAGCGGCATGCGCCACAGCCGCTCCTGCGTCGCCTGCCCCGCCGCCGCCAGCCTCTCCGCCAGTTCGTCATTGTTGGAGAACAGGCCGGCATAATGCAGGCCGAGCGCGACCATGATGGCGCCGGTCAGCGTCGCCAGATTGACCATGAATTTCGGCTGGAAACGGTCGTTGCAGTACCACAGCGCGTCGGCCAGAACGAGGCGCCCTTCGGCGTCGGTGTTGAGCACCTCGATGGTCTGGCCCGACATCGAGGTGACGATGTCGCCGGGACGCTGGGCATGGCCGTCGACAGCGTTTTCGACCAGACCGATGATGCCGACGACATTGGCCTTTGCCTTGCGTGCGGCCAAGGCGTGCATCAGCCCAGTCACGGCGGCGGCGCCGCCCATGTCACCCTTCATATCCTCCATACCCGAAGCCGGCTTTATCGAATTGCCGCCGGTGTCGAAGGTGACGCCCTTGCCGACGAAGGCGATCGGGCTGTCCTTGGGCTTGCCGCCGTTCCACTGCATGATCGCCATGCGGGCGCCGCGAGGGGAGCCTTGGGCGACGCCGAGCAGCGAGCCCATGCCGAGCTTCTTCATCTCCTTCTCGGCCAGAATCTCGACCTTGACGCCGAGCGCCTCAAGTTCCTTGGCCTTGGCGGCGAACTCAACCGGTCCCAGCACGTTTGCCGGTTCGTTGACCAGGTCGCGCGCCAGAAGCACGCCGTCGACCACCGCCTCGGTCTCGGCGAAAGCCTTCTTGGCGCCCGCGGGATCGGCGGTGTGGATGGTGATCTTGACCGGCTTTTTCGCATCGGCCTTTGCGTCATCCTTGTCCTTCCTGGTCTTGTACTTGTCGAAGGAGTAGCTGCGCAGGAGAATGCCAGCAGCAAGGTTGGCGGCGTCCTTGCCATCAACCGAGGCGCCGACCAGGTCGAGCACTACGGCGACGTCGGTTGCCTTGCGCAGCGACGCCGCAATGGTGCCGCCCAGTTTCAGCCAGGCATATTCATCGAGCCCCGCCGCCTTGCCGGCGCCGACCGCGACCAGCCTGTCGAGCGACGTTCCTTCCGGCGCCAGAATCTCGACGATGCCGGCGAACTTGCCGCTGAACTCGGCCACCGGAAAGGCCCGTCCCAGCGTCTTGCCGGGATCGTAGGCCCTGGCCGCATCGCTCAGGCCACCGTCATCAGCCGACAGCACGAAGACCGTGCCCTTCCTGTTCGCCGCCGTCTGAGGCGCGACGAATTTTGCAAAGGCGATCGACGGTCTCGGGTTCATCATGTCCTGCTTTCGGGGATTGCGCGATGGTGCGCGAAGCGCTTTGAAGTGATCCGCGACATTTGGTCGTTTTCCGGCATTTGGCAAGACTTTGCCAAAATGACCACCCATATGACACGTGGAATCGATGGCGATTCGTCGCGGCACGGCCCCGCTTCATGCCGCAACATATTGTTAACCATCGATGTTTTCCCTTTCTTATCCATTCCCTCCGACACTCCGGTCCATTGCGGCACGCGACATGGGACGGGAACCGGATCGCCTGCCTGATCGAGCCCATCGGAGCCAGTTGTGCGGGCGTCGCCGGGCAGCTACCCTTAGCGTGGTGGCATGATGCCGTTCGAGAAAATCGAGTAAAGCCTTCATGAAGGTCGTTGAACGCTACATCATGCGCCGCGCTTTCGTGGTCTTCCTGGCAGCGCTTGTCTGGACGCTGGCCATCGTGTGGACCACGCAGGTGCTGGCCAAGATCGATCTGGTCACCGACAGCGGCCAGTCATCGCTGACCTTCTTCGAGGTCGCCGCCCTCATTCTTCCGTCGATCATCCCGATCGTCGTGCCTTTCGCGCTGGTGGTGGCGGTCGCCCAGACACTCAGTGTCATGAATTCGGATTCCGAACTCGCCGTCGTCAACGCCGCCGGCGCCTCGCGCTGGACGATCGTGCGGCCAATCATGCTTCTGGCTCTTGCCGCCAGTGTTTTTTCCCTTGCCGTCGACAATGGCATCGACCCCTATGCACGGCAGAAGAACCGGGCTTTGGTGGCGGAGTCGCGCGCCGATCTGTTGTCATTGATCATCCAGGAGGGCACCTTCCGAAAGATCGAGGACGGGCTGTTCCTGCAGATTGGCGAGCGGCTTCCCGATAACAAGCTGGGCGGCATCTTCGTCGCCGATTCGCGCGAGGAAGGCGTCAATCTCGTCTATTACGCCAAGACCGGCAGCGTCGTCGAACGCGGCGGCGAAAAGGTGCTGATGATGAACGACGGCGTCATCCACCGAAAAACGCTGACCGGCGACCTCAGTGTCATCCGGTTCACCTCCTATGCCTTCGACATGTCGGCTTTCATGGCGGCGGCATCCGAGGTGACGCTGTTGCCGAAGGACCAGACCACCCAGTACCTGCTCAATCCAAGCCCCAACGACAAGAGTTTTCAGCAGAATCCGCAGGAATACCGGGCCGAGGTCGACCAGCGGTTTTCGGAATGGCTGTATTCCATGGTGTTCGCGCTGATCGCTCTCGCGGTCGCCGGCGATGCACGCTCGCATCGCGAGGCGCGCGTCAATCCTTTGATCACGGCGATCACCATATCCCTGTTCGTGCGCTGGCTGGGTTTCTTTGCCGCCAGCAAGGCCGATGAAGTGCCGCAATACGCCTATATGGTCTATGGCGTGCCCATTGTGGCTTCCGCCGTGGCGATCTGGTTCATCGTGTCGAACCGGACCATGGAACTGCCGGTGGCCTGGGCGGACTGGATGACGAACCTGGCCAGCCGCGTCGGTGACGGCTGGAATGCCCTCAAACTGCGTTGGTCAAGGCGCGGCACTTCAGGTCAGGGGATCGGCTGATGGGCTGGACACTGGGCCGTTATTTCTTCTTCCGCTATGTGACGATCACGATCTGGTTCTTCCTGGGCCTGCTGGCGCTGGTCTTCCTGATCGATTTCACCGAGCTGTCCGGCCGCACCACCGGCCTACCCGGCTTCACCTATGGGACGGCGGTGGCTATTTCGGGCCTTCGCATGCCGATGATCATGCTGCAGACGGTGCCGTTTGTCGGCCTGTTCTCGGCGATGGCGACACTGGTTTCGCTCAACCGCCGCTACGAGTTGGTCATCGCCCGGTCCGCCGGCGTTTCCGCCTGGCAATTCCTTTTGCCATGCTGCATCGGAGCGTTGCTGTTCGGCTTTGTCTCGGTCGGGCTCATCAACCCGCTCGCCGCGCATGCCTTCTCCTTGTCCGAGCAGATCGAGACCCGGTTGCGCTCCGGCAAATCAAATACGGTTTCGGCCGATGCCGCACCCTGGATTCGCCAGAAAACCGGTACCGGTGACACCATCATCGGTGCGCGGGCCATCCTCAACCAGGGCCTCGAGATGGCCGATGTCGTCTTCTTCATCCTCGACCCGAAAGGCAATATCGTCGAGCGCAAGGACGCTGCCCGCGCCTATCTGCGGGACGGCTATTGGGAATTGCAGGATGTGAAGACCTTCAGGAACGGCACCATCCAGCCCGCGGCCAGCGATCGTGTGCCAACCAATCTGAAGCCTGAATTCGTGCAGGAGCGGCTGGCGCGCCCGGAGACCATTCCGTTCTACGACCTGCCTGGAAAAATCGAGGTTGCCCGTTCCTTCGGCCTCAAGGCAAATGCCTTTGCCATGCAGTTTGATTCGCTGGTGGCGTTGCCGTTCCTTCTCGTCGCCATGACGCTGATTGCGGCAACAGTTTCAATGCGATTTGCGAGAATGGGGCAATCGGCAACGATGATTCTGGGTGGCGTCGTTGCCGGGTTTCTGCTTTATGTCGTTTCGGTGCTGGTGAAGGCATTCGGCGTGGCGGGATTCGTGCCGACAGCCATAGCCGCCTGGGTGCCGGTCGTGGTAGCTATGTTCTTCGGGGTGACTTTCCTGCTATACAAGGAAGACGGCTAGTGAGGGAGGCGTTTTTGCCCAGCAACAGGCAGGCCAATTTGGCGCGCCTCTATGCGGCGAGCGCTTTGGCATGCCTGCTTGCCTGCGCCGTGCCGTTGCCTGCCTTCGCTCAGGAAGTCGGCAAGATGACGACCAACGTTCCGGCCGGCTCGCAGATGCTGCTGGCCGCCGATACGCTGGTCTACAACAACGACAACCAGACGGTGACCGCTGTCGGTGGTGTGCAGATCGACTATGGCGGCAACCGCCTCGTCGCCCAGAAGGTCATATACGACCGCAACACCAAGCGGATGGTTGCCACCGGCAATGTTGAAATCGTCAACAGCGACGGCACCAAGATCAATTCGCAGCATATCGATATCACCGACGATTTCGCCGACGGTTTCGTCAACGCGCTGCGCGTTGAAACCATCGACAAGGCCTATTTCGCCGCCGAAAGCGCCGAGCGCATGGGCGGCGTGCTGACCACATTCCACAATGGCGTCTACACCGCCTGCGAACCGTGCGAGGACAAGCCCGACAAGGCACCGACCTGGCGCGTGAAGGCCAGGAAGATCATCTGGAACGGCGAGAAGAAGACGGTTCGCTTCGAGAATGCGAATTTCGAATTTTTCGGTTTTCCCCTCGCCTACCTGCCGGCGTTCGAGATCGCCGACCCGACGGTGAAGCGCAAGAGCGGCTTCCTGATCCCCAGCATCAACTACAACAGCCACCTGGGCTACAGCGTCAAGATTCCCTATTATTTCGCACTTTCGCCGACATATGACCTGACGGTGACGGGAAGCGGCTATACCAAGCAGGGTTTCCTCGGAGAGGCCGAGTGGCGCCAGCGTTTCAACAATGGCGAGTACAGTTTCAAGGTCGCCGGGATCCAGCAGCAAAATCCCGACGCCTTCATTGATACCACCGCCTTCCCTTCCACCGGTGGCCACAACATCGACTCGGGTGCGGCCGGCGATCCGAACAAGTTCCGCGGCATGATGGGCACGCAGGGGCAGTTCGCCATCAACGATCGCTGGAATTTCGGTTGGGACGTGCTGCTGCAGACCGACAAGGACTTTTCGAGCACCTACAACATCGACAAGTACAATGCGGCCGTCCACCAATCGACGGTTTACCTGACTGGTCTCAACGGCCGAAACTATTTCGACGTGCGCGCCATGCATTTCGATGTCCAGGAGAACACGCCCGACAACTATATCTCCGCGCGCAGCGCCCAGCAGCCCTGGGTCATGCCGTCGCTCGACTATCAAAACATCCCCGACGTAGCGGTCGCCGGCGGCCAACTGTCGTTCAACGTCAATGCACGGGTTCTCCGTCGCGACGAACTGGATCAGACCTACTTTACCCCCTACGTGCCCGCTTCGGGTACCCAACGCGTGCGCGGCATTGAAGGCGAATCCGGCCGTTTGACCGCCGAGACCGAATGGAAGCGGACATTCACCACCGACGACGGATTGGTGCTGACACCGTTGCTGGCGCTGCAGGGCGACGTCGACTACCTCAATGCGTCATCGGCTTCGCTCGCCGCCGTCAATCAGATGGCGACAAATTTGGGCGTGCAGGACGATATGCGTTCGTCATTCGCCCGCTACATGGCCACCGCCGGGCTCGAAATGCGTTGGCCGCTGCTGTTTTCCATGGCCAGCGGATCCAGCCATGTCATCGAGCCGATGGCGCAGGTGTTCCTGCGTCCGAACGAACAATATGTCGGCGGCCTCGCCGTTCCGAATGAAGACGCCCAGAGCATGGTGTTCGACGCGACCACTCTGTTCGAACGCGACAAGTTCTCCGGTTATGATCGCATCGAAGGCGGCTCGCGGGCCAATGTCGGCTTCCGCTATTCCGGCTCCTACATCAATGGCTGGGGCACCAATGCCATTTTCGGCCAATCTTATCAGATTGGTGGTGAGAACTCTTTCGCCGTGCCGGATCTGGTCAATGTCGGCGCCTATTCGGGCCTTCAGACCACCAAGTCCGACTATGTCGGTCTGTTCGGCATCAACAGCCCGAATGGATTCGCAGCCTCCGTCAGCGGCCGCTTCGACGAACAGACCTTCGAGGTTCGCCGCGCCGAGTTGAGGGCCGCCTATTCAGGCCTGCCGGTGTCGCTGAGCGCCAGATACGCCTTCATCCAGGCCCAGCCGCTCTACGGTTTCACCACCGACCGTCATGAGGTCACGCTGGGCGCGTCCACGCATCTGGCCGAGAACTGGCGCGTGTTCGGGACAGGAACCTATGATCTGCAGGAAAGCCTGCTGGTCAAGGATGGGGTCGGCTTCGCCTACAACGATTCCTGCTTCACCTATCTGATGACGTACTCGCAGTCGCGTGACCTGAACACCAGGGAAGTGACGCAGAGCATCGGCTTCAACCTGTCGTTCCGCACCCTTGGCGACTTCGGCTCGTCGACCAACGCAGTCGACACCATCCAATAGCCGGCGAGACATCGTTTCGCCGCATAGGGCTGGCACGGATTCGCGCACCCGGGAGAGGACGAAATTGGGCGGAACCGGGATAGAATTGGGATGCCAATGATGAGGAAGTACCTCTTTTCAGCAGGGTTCGCGCTGCTTGTGGCGGCGACATCCGTGTCGATGACCGTCATGACGCCGCCGGCTTTCGCCAGCGAGATCAAATACGTCGTCAACGACATACCAATCACGTCAGGCGATATCGCGCATCGTGCCGCTTTCCTGAAGCTGCAGCGCAAGAAGGGCGATGCCGCCCAGGAAATGATCGACCAGACGCTGCGCATGGCCGAAGCCAAGCGGCTTGGCATCCGCATCAGCGACGCCCAGGTCGAGGCTGCCTATCAGCGCTTTGCTTCCGGCAACAAGATGCAGCTCAGCCAGCTCGATGGCGTGATGGAAAAATCCGGCGTCAGCAAGGATCATTTCAAGGAATTCATCCGCGCCCAGATGGCCTGGAACCAGGCCTTGAGTGCGCGTTACCGTTCCGGCGAAGGCGGCAGCGTGACCGAACAGGATGCGGTCAGGCGCATGCTCGACAAGGGCGGGGCCAAACCGAGCGCCACCGAGTACATGCTGCAGCAGGTCATCTTCGTCGTGCCCGCCGCCGAACGCAGCGCGACGCTGGCCAAGCGCAAGCGCGAGGCCGATGCCATGCGCGCCCGCTTCAACGGCTGCACCACGACGCGCGAGTTCGCCAAGGGCCTCATCGACGTCACCGTTCGCGATCTGGGCCGGGTGCTGGCGCCGCAATTGCCGCCGGACTGGGCCGAGCAGATCAAGGCGACCAAGGTCGGCGGCGCCACCACCACACGCGAAACCGATCGCGGCGTCGAGTTCATCGGCATCTGCTCATCGCGCGAAGTGTCCGACGACAAAACAGCCCAGATGGTGTTCCAGAGCGAAGGCTCCAACGACAAGGCCGCCGACGATCTCAGCAAGAAATATGTCGACGAGCTGAAGGCGAAAGCCCGCATCGTCAAGCGCTGAGGTGAAGAGCGCGATGACCGCGCTGGCGCTGAGCGTCGGCGATCCGTCCGGCATCGGCCCCGAAATCGCCATCGCCGCCTTCCTGGCGCGCAAGGCAGTCGGCCTGCCCGCCTTCTATCTTTTGGCCGATCCGATGCTGATCGCCTCGCGGGCAAGCCAGCTGGGCCTGTCGGTGCCGATCGTCGAGACGACACCGGCGCTAGCGGCGCAGGTTTTCGCCCATACCTTGCCGATCGTTCCACTTGCGGCTCGGTTCATCGACAGCCCCGGCCGGCCGGATCCGGCCAATGCGGCCGGCACCGTCGAGGCCATCGACCGAGCTGTCGCCGCTTGCCTTGCCGGCGACGCCGCCGCCGTCGTCACCTGCCCGATCGCCAAGAAGCCGCTCTACGACGCCGGGTTCGGCTTTCCCGGCCACACCGAATATCTGGCGCATCTCGCAGCCCGGCACAGCGGTTTCGACGCAATGCCGGTGATGATGCTGGCAGGCCCTGACCTGCGCACGGTTCCCGTCACCATCCACATCGCTCTGGCCGAGGTGCCGAAGACCCTGACCAGCGAGCTGATCATCGCGACCGCGCGCATCACCGCGGCCGATCTCGCCAGCCGCTTCGGCATCGCCAGGCCGAGGCTCGCCATCGCCGGCCTCAATCCGCATGCCGGCGAAGGCGGTTCGATGGGCCTGGAGGACGAGCGCATCGTGCGCCCGGCAGTTGACATCCTGCGCGCCGAAGGCATCGATGCTTTCGGCCCGCTGCCGGCCGACACGCTGTTCCATGCCCGGGCACGGGCAGGCTATGACGTGGTACTGTGCATGTATCACGACCAGGCATTGATCCCGGCCAAGACGCTGGCCTTCGATGAAGCGGTCAACGTCACGCTCGGCCTGCCCTTCATCCGCACCTCGCCAGACCACGGCACTGCCTTCGACATCGCCGGCAAGGGCATTGCGCGGCCCGACAGCCTGATCGCGGCGCTGAAGCTCGCCAGAAGGCTCGCCGACATCGACGCAAGGGCCGGGGCCGCATGAGCATCGACGGGCTGCCGCCGCTGCGCGACGTCATCGAGCGCCATGGGCTGCAGGCGAAAAAGGCGCTCGGCCAGAATTTCCTGCTCGACCTCAATTTGACCGGCAAGATCGCACGCGTTGCTGGCGATCTCACAAACACCGTGGTGATCGAGGTCGGACCGGGGCCCGGTGGGCTGACAAGGGCGCTGCTTTCCAACGGCGCCCGCCGGGTCGTCGCCATCGAGCGCGATGAACGCTGCCTGGCTGCCCTTGCCGAAGTCTCCGCTCACTATCCCGGCCGGCTGGAGGTGATTTCCGGCGACGCACTGAAGACCGACTTCGCCGCCCTCGCCTCGGCGGCAACCGGAGACAGTGGTCAGGTGCGGATCGTGGCCAATCTGCCGTACAACATCGGCACCGAGCTGCTGGTGCGGTGGCTGACGGTTCCGGACTGGCCGCCCTTCTACGCCTCGATGACGCTGATGTTCCAGCGCGAGGTGGCCCAGCGCATCGTCGCGGCGCCCGGCAGCGACGCCTATGGCAGGCTTGGCGTGCTGGCCGGCTGGCGCTCGCAGGCCAGGATCGCCTTCGATGTGCCGCCCCAGGCCTTCACACCACCGCCCAAGGTCACCTCTTCGGTGGTGCATCTGGAGCCGCGCGCGACGCCCCTGCCCACTGACGTCAGGAAACTCGGTCGTGTCACCGAAGCCGCCTTTGGCCAACGCCGGAAGATGCTGCGGCAGAGTGTGAAAAGCCTTGGCGGTGAGGCCTTGCTCGAGCGCGCGGGCATCGATCCGACCCGCCGCGCCGAAACGCTCAGCGTCGAGGAATTCGTGCGACTGACCAATGCGGTGTAGCTCGCTTCTCCCCGTTCACGGGGAGAAGGAAAAAAGACCTCACACCGTCTTCTCGTCCAGCAATCCCGAGACAAAATCAAAAAGCCCGGGCCGGCGGTCTCGCCGCAATCGTTCGGCGACGACGATGCCGCGCACTTCGGCGAAGGCGCGGTCGAGATCGTCATTGACGATGACGAAATCATATTCCTTCCAGTGTTCGATCTCGTTGCGGGCGTTCTTCAGTCGCGTTTCGATCACCGCTTCCTGGTCCTCGGCCCGGCGCTTCAGCCGTGCCTTCAATTCCTTCATCGATGGCGGCAGGATGAAGATCGAGACGATGTCGGCGCGCATCTTCTCCTTCAGCTGCTGTGCGCCCTGCCAGTCGATGTCGAACAGCATGTCGCGGCCTTGCGCCAACGCCAGTTCGGCGGGTTCGCGCGGTGTCGCATAGCAATTGCCGTGCACCTCGGCCCATTCAAGCAGCGCGTCGGAATCGCGCAGCCGCTCGAAGTCGCGCATGGTGCGGAAATGGTAGTGAACACCCTCGATCTCTGAGCCGCGGCGCGGTCTGGTGGTGACCGAGACCGACAGTTCGAGGCTGGAATCGCTTTCCAGGAGGTTGCGGGCGATCGTCGACTTGCCGGCGCCGGATGGCGACGACAGCACGAGCATCAGCCCCCGGCGGCGGATGCGGGACCCCAAATCCCTGGGAACCATCGGTTCCTTGGCAACCATCGGCTACTCCAGATTCTGGACCTGTTCACGAAACTGGTCGACCACGGCCTTCAGCTCCAGTCCGATCGCGGTGACAGCTGCGGCGTTCGACTTCGAGCACAGCGTATTCGATTCGCGGTTAAATTCCTGTGCCAGAAAATCGAGCTTGCGGCCGACAGCGCCGCCGCCCTCGAGCAGGGCCCGGCCAGATGCGACATGCGTTTTCAGCCGGTCGATCTCTTCGCGGATATCGGCCTTGGTGGCGAGGAATGCCGCCTCCATATGCAGCCGGCTCGCATCCAGATTGGCGGACGCGTCCATCAGCAGCTTGACCTGCTCGGCGATGCGTTCACGGATCGCCGTGGTCTCGCGAGACGGATCCGCCTCCGCGCGCAAAGTCAGCGCCTCGATGGCGTCGATGTGGCCGGATAGCAGCAAAGCCAGTGCCGCACCCTCGCCCTGCCGTGCCTGCTCCAGCCCTTTCAGTGCCACGTCGAGCGCAGCCATGATGGCGATGTCGAGCGCGGCGCGCGCCTCTTCGGTTTCCACGGTTTCGGGAATGTCGAGCACGCCACGCAGCGACAGCAACCCGTCAGCTGACGCGGGGGCAACGCCGAATTGTTCCTGCAGCCGCTTCGCCAGCCCAGCAAGGTCCTTTAGAAAGGCCTCGTTGACAACGGGTAGCGCCTGCGCGCCGGCGGCGCGGCCGATGGTCAGCGTCGCCTGGAAATTGCCGCGGGCGAAACGCTTCTGCAGTGTTTGCCTGACCGTCGGCTCCAGCCGCTCGAAACCCGGCGGCAACCGCAGCCGCACCTCGACGCTCTTGCCGTTGACCGACTTGACCTCCCAGGCGATCGAAGTGCCGTCATGCTCGGCGACGGCGCGCGCAAACCCGGTCATGCTCTGCAAATTCATGTCGCCTGCACACCCCTGGCGCATCACCCCAAAGCCAGTTTTCCGGACGGGGGCAAGTGCTGCTTGAAAACAACCACGCCACGGTGCGTCAAAATCGGACGCTGGCGTTCTTTCAAATGTCAGGCTGTCGCCCTCCGGGCAACGCCTTTCTTCGTCTTACTGCGCATCGCCCGCATCGCCGCCGGCATCGCCATTGTCGCCACCGGTACCGTCGCTGTCGTCGGCAGGCTTGTCGGCAGCGGGCTTGTCATCGGCAGGCTTGTCGGCATTGCCGCTGGTACCAGCGGCAGCGGCGGCCTTGGCCGCGTCATCGGCCTGCTTCTTCTGCAACGCACGATAACGGGCGACATTCTCATTGTGCTCGTCCAGCGTCGCGGCAAAGACGTGACCGCCCGTGCCGTCGGCGACGAAATAGAGATCGTCGGTCTTCGATGGATTGGCCACGGCCTCAAGCGCCGCACGGCCCGGATTGGCGATGGGCGTCGGCGGCAGGCCGCTGATCACATAGGTGTTGTAGGGCGTCTGCTTCTGGATGTCCGACTGGTAGATCGGGCGGTCCGCGGGCTTCCCCTTGCCGCCGAACAGACCATAGATGATGGTCGGATCGGATTGCAGGCGCATGCCCTTGGCCAACCGGTTGAGGAACACGGCGGCGACGCGCGAACGCTCGTCCCCCCTGCCGGTTTCCTTCTCGACGATCGAGGCCAGGGTGACGAAGTCCTCGATATTGGCGAGCGGCAGGTCCGGCGCGCGACGCTGCCAGACCTCGTCGACCAGCTTCTTCTGATCGGCCACCAGCTTGTCGATCATCTGCCGGCGCGTCGCGCCGCGCGTGAAGCGCAGTGTGTCGGTGGCAAGGCTGCCCTCGGGAGGTGTCGTCGCCGGCATGTCGCCGCTCAAAGCGGGCTCGTCGGCGATACGCTGCAGGGCCTGCTCGACCGTCAGCCCTTCCGGAATGGTCAGCGAGTACATCACCGACTTGCCGCTCTTCAGAAGCTCCATGATGTCGCGCATGGATGCCCGGGGCTTGATCTCGTATTCGCCGGCCTTGAGCGCGGAATCGTTGCCGAAGGCACGCACGCCAAGGCGGAAGACGCGGGCATCGCTGATCAGCCCACGGCGCTCAAGCTGGTCGGCGATGTCGGCGACGCCGGTGTTCGGCTTGACCAGGAAGGTGTCGCCATTGGCTGAGGGACCGGCTTCGGTGAATTCCTGCTTGCCGAAGTAAAGCGCCGCACCCGCCGCCAGAACCATCAGCATCACCAAGGAGATGACGAAGTTCATGAACACGACGACCTGGCTGCGCGAAGCGCGCGAGCGCTTCGGCGGCGGCGTTCCGGCTTCCGGCCGCAAGGCCTCGCTGGCTGTCTTCGGCACGATCGGCCCGGTATTCGCCGGCCGTTGCCCGAATTCTCCGTTGCCCGACGGATTTGTGTTCATTTCGCCCTACCGTTTGATCTCTCAACGAATCCCCTGCGGCAGAGTAGGGGCGAATATGGCAAAATTGACGACATGCCGACGCATCGCCCGGCAGCCGGGCGATCAGCCATTGTAACGCTGGAATACAAGCGAAGCGTTGGTGCCGCCGAAACCGAAGGAATTGGACAGCGCCACGTCGATCTGGCGAGCCCGCGGCTTGTTCGGCACCAGGTCGATCGCGGTTTCGCGCTCCGGGTTGTCGAGATTGATGGTCGCCGGCGCGACATTGTCCCGGATCGCGAGGATCGAGAAGATCGCTTCGGCGGCACCCGCCGCACCCAGCAGATGGCCGATCGACGACTTGGTCGACGACATCGAAATCTTCGACGCCGCATTGCCGACCAGCCGCTCGACAGCGCCGAGTTCGATCGTGTCGGCCATGGTCGAGGTGCCGTGCGCGTTGATGTAGTCGACGTCGGCGGGCGTAAGCTTGGCCCGGTTCAACGCCGCCGTCATGCAACGGAAAGCCCCGTCGCCATCTTCAGCCGGAGCCGTGATATGATAGGCATCGCCGGTGAGACCGTAACCGGTCACCTCGGCATAAATCTTCGCACCGCGCGCCTTGGCGTGCTCGAGTTCCTCAAGCACCACCACACCGGCGCCCTCGCCCATGACGAAGCCGTCGCGGTCACGGTCGTATGGACGCGACGCCGTCTGCGGCGTGTCATTGCGATCGGTCGACAGCGCCCGACAGGCGGCGAAGCCGGCGATCGACAGCCGCGTCACCGGCGCCTCGGCGCCACCGGCGACCATGACGTCGGCATCGCCCCACATGATCAGCCGGGCAGCATCGCCAATGGCGTGCGCGCCGGTCGAACAGGCCGTGACGACAGCATGGTTCGGGCCTTTCAGCCCGTGCCGGATTGAAACCTGGCCGGAGACGAGATTGATGATCTGGCCCGGGATGAAGAAGGGGCTGATGCGGCGCGGGCCGCGTTCCTTGAGGATCATCGCGTTCTCGGCGATGCCCTCGATGCCGCCAATGCCCGAACCGATGAGCACGCCGGTGGCGCATTGCTCTTCGTGGGTCTTGGGTTCCCAGCCGGAATCCTTCAGCGCCTCATCGGCGGCGGCAATCCCGTACAGGATGAAATCGCCGATCTTGCGCAATTCCTTCGGCTCGAGCACGGCCTCGGGATTGAAGGTGGCATTGCTGCCGTCACCACGCGGAACGACGTGGGCGATCTTGCAAGCAAGATCCTCCACCTCGAACTCGGTGATGCGCTTGGCGGCGCTGCGGCCGGTCAGAAGTTCCTTCCAGCTGTGCTCGAAGCCCATGCCGAACGGCGACAACAACCCTAGGCCCGTGACGACGACACGCCTCATCGCAGGTCCTCCCCGGTGATGACTGCGGAAAGCGTCAGGCCGAAGCCTTGTCGATGTACTTCACCGCATCGCCGACCGTCAGGATGGTCTCGGCTGCGTCGTCGGGAATCTCGACGCCGAATTCTTCTTCGAACGCCATGACGAGTTCGACCGTGTCGAGGCTGTCAGCGCCCAGATCATCGATGAAGCTCGCCTGCTCCGTCACTTTGTCGGCATCGACGCCCAGGTGCTCGATGACGATCTTCTTGACGCGCTCTGCGGTGTCACTCATTTGGGGCATCCTCGTCTTTTGTTTGTCTGTCTTCGTTAGCGGGCAGAATGCCGCTAATCAAGCTGAAAGATGGTCCTGCCGGAAACGCAACGGCCACGGACCGGTTTTTGCCCGAACCGCCGGGTTGCGGGCCGCATTACACGAAAAATGGCTGAGGTCCAAGGCGAAATGGTCTCTTTTCACAGCCCCGCCGTATCCGTCAAATCATAGCCATGCCGCCGTTGACATGGATGGTCTGGCCGGTGACGTAGGCGGCTTCGTTGGAGGCGAGGTAGGCGACGGCGGACGCCACTTCAACACTCGTGCCCATGCGGCGCGTCGGAATCGCCGCCATGATCGCCTCTTTCTGCTTGTCGTTGAGCTTGTCGGTCATCGCCGATTCGATGAAGCCCGGGGCAACGCAGTTGACGGTGATGTTGCGGGTGGCGATCTCCTGCGCCAGCGATTTGGAGAAGCCGATCATGCCGGCCTTGGAGGCGCAGTAATTGGTCTGGCCGGGATTGCCGGTCACGCCAACCACCGAGGTGATGTTGATGATGCGGCCATGGCGGCGGCGCATCATCGGATGGGTGAGTTCGCGGGTCAGCCGGAAAACGGCGGTCAGGTTGACTTCGAGCACCGAGTCCCAATCGGCGTCCGACATGCGCACGAACAGGCCGTCCTTGGTGATGCCGGCATTGTTGACCAGGATATCGACGCCTTCGAGCTCGGCCTCCGCCTTCTGACCAAGCGCCTTGACCTCGTCGCGGTTCGACAGATTGGCCGGGAACAGTTTGACCCGGTCACCGAGTTCGCCTGCCAAGGTCTCCAGTTTCTCGATCCGGGTGCCGTGCAGGCCGACAATGGCGCCTTGCGCATGCAGCACGCGGGCAATCGCCTCGCCGATGCCTCCCGATGCTCCGGTGACGAGCGCCTTGCGGCCGGTCAGTTCGAACATTTTTTGTCTCCTGATCTGAGAAAACAGCCTTCACACGGAAGGGGTGAAATCGCCAGTGGATTATGCAAGCGCGGCCAGCGCCGCCTCAACATCGGCCGAGGTGCCGACGGCTGATGTGGCGATGTCGCGATTGATGCGCCGTGCTAGGCCCGACAGCACCTTGCCGGCGCCGATCTCGTAAAGCGTTGCAACGCCGTTGGCGCCGAACCATTCCACCGTTTCGCGCCAGCGCACGCGGCCGGTTATCTGCTCGACCAGGCGCCGCGCGATCTCGTCGGGATCACTGGTCGGGGTCACGGTGACGTTGGACAGCACGGGCACTGCCGGCGCATGCTTCGTTACCCCGGCGAGCGCGTCGCGCATGACATTGGCCGCCGGCGCCATCAGCGCCGAATGGAAGGGCGCCGAGACCTGCAGCATCAGCGCCCGCTTGGCGCCCTTTTCGGTGCACAGTTTCGCCGCCAGTTCGACCGCGGCCTTGGCGCCGGAAATGACCATCTGGCCGCCGCCATTGTCGTTGGCGATCTGGCAGACCTTGCCGGCCCCTTGTGCGGCCTCGGTGCAAGCGGCTTCGACATCTGCCTGCTCCAGTCCGATGATCGCCGCCATGGCGCCCTCGCCGGCCGGCACCGCCGCCTGCATGGCGTTGCCGCGAATGCGCAGCAGACGGGCGGCATCGGCAACAGAGACGAACCCGGCGGCGGCAAGGGCCGAATATTCGCCCAACGAATGGCCCGCGACATAGGCGACCTTGTCCTTCAGCGAGAAGCCGCTCGCTTCCAGCGCCCTGATCGCCGCCAGTGACACTGCCATCAGCGCCGGCTGCGCGTTGGCCGTCAGCGTCAGGGTCTCTTCGGGACCTTCCCAGATCAGCTTCGACAGGTTTTCGCCGAGCGCATCGTCGACTTCCTGGAAGACCCTGCGTGCCTCGGGAAAGGCGTCGGCGAGATCCTTGCCCATGCCGACAGCCTGGCTGCCTTGTCCCGGAAAGGTGAATGCAATGGCCATGCGAGGGCTCTCCAAGACTGGTTGTGCTTGCCTGATAACACGCGTTTTTCCTGCCTGTGGCGCAAGGCAGGCCGCCAAGTCAAGCCCGGTTCAGCCCAGTCCCGAGTCGGAACCATGCGCCGGGTGCCTGTTCCGAAAGGCTTTTTGGCGATCACTCCTGATGAAAACCGCTCACGAATCGTTTGCTGGCTCTTCTTATTTCCGCCACAGGCGCTAGCTTTGCGTGACAATTATATGACAATCGAGTGACTTGGGTTGTCGCTGGGTGGGAAGTCAAAGTGGCAAAGAGTTCGAAACGCGCAGGTAAAGCCGCGCCTCAGTTCCTGGAAGACGATCCGTCCACCGGCTATCTGCCGGGCCGGAGATGGCCTGTCGTCCGTTACGGATTGATCAGCCTGGCGATCTCAACCATCCTGGTGTTTGTCATCGAATTGATCGTACGCGGCGACTTTGCCGGCACGGTCTCCTTCTTCCTGCAGCCGCTCAAGCCGGGCTGGACGACCATCGTCGTGTTCGCGCTGATCCTGATCGGCCTCGATGCCGTGCTCGGCCGCAGTCATCAAAGCCTGATGATCGTCGCGCCATTGACCCTGTCGCTGGCCTTTGTCGGCCACCAGAAATCGCATTATCTCGGCGATCCGCTCTATCCGACTGACTTTCTCTACGCCCGCCAGATCGTCGCCCTGCTGCCACTCCTGGTGCGCGACCGGCCGATGACCGCGCTCGCCATGGTCGTCGGCATCGTCGCCGGCCTGTCGCTGCTCGTCTATGGCTGGCGGCTGTGGCGCCGCAAGGTTCCCGCACTCAGCCACAAAGGCCGCCTTGCCCGGCTGACGCTGGCGGTGCCGCTGCTCGCCTTCTTTGTCTCGATCATGGACTATGCCACCTTCTCCTGGACCAGGGATCGGCTGCAGATCATCCCGATCATGTGGGACCAGAAGGAAAACTATGCCTCGAACGGGTTTGCGCTTGCCTTCGCGCTCAACGTGCCGATGGCGCATGTCTCGGCACCATCAGGCTATTCCGACAAGGCGATCGCGGCGATCGAGCGGCCGCAGGTGACGGCCTCGGTGCCCGATGAAAAGCCCGACATCATCGTCGTCATGAGCGAATCCTTCTGGGATCCGACCAAGCTGCCCGGCGTCTCCATCACACCGGATCCCATTCCCACCGTGCGATCGTTGCGTTCCGGTTCGATGTTCTCGCCTGAATTCGGCGGCATGACCGCAAACATCGAATTCGAGGCGCTGACCGGTTTTTCCAACGCCTTCCTGCCCGCCGGCAGCATTCCCTACCAGCAATATGTGCGCACGCCGACGCCTTCGATGGCGACCTTCCTGAAGAGCGAGGGCTACCGGGCACGCGCCATCCATCCCGGCACCAACTGGTTCTGGAACCGCGGCGCGGTCTATGCCGATTTCGGTTTCAACGATTTCAAGTCGGAAGAGACGCTGCCGCCGATGGAAAAGCGCGGACCGCTGGCATCGGATGCGGCGATGACGGACGAGATCATCCGCGAAGCCGACGCCAGTGACGACCCGGTGTTCTTCTTCGCGGTCAGCCTGCAGAACCATGGTCCCTATGAACCGAACCGTTACTACAACCCGACCCACTCGGTGCAGGCGCCGATCAGCCAATGGGCGCGCGACTCGCTGCTAAGCTATGCGGAGGGCTCAGCCGATGCGGACCGCGGCCTTGAACGGCTGATCGAATGGGCCAAGAAGCGCTCCCGCCCCACCGTCATCGCCTTTTTCGGCGACCATCTGCCGCCGCTGGGGCCGGTCTATGTCGAAACCGGTTTCCTGAAGGACAATGTCGCGCCACGCAAGGAAGCAACGCCGCAAGACGCATTGGAACATCATCAGACGCCGCTGATCATCTGGTCGAACCGCTCCGGTTCGGTGGAGAACCTTGGCGCGGTGAGCCCGGCCTTCCTGCCCTATCATATCCTCACCACCGCGGGGATTACGCATCCCTATTACACGGGTTTTCTGGGTGAGATGCGTCAACACTACCGCGTCGTCGACCGCAACCTGCTGCTGACGCCGGCCGGCGAGGCCACGCCCGACTGGTCGCGTCAGAAGGAGATCGACCCGGCGATCAGCGATTTCCGGCTCATCCAGTACGACATGATGTTCGGCAAGCGCAGCGCTGCGCCCGACTTCTTCCCCGAGACGGTCGACAAGGTTGTCGCCCATACGAGTTGAAGGGTTCCGATCCCTTCAGGTGTAGCGGCCTCTTGAGATTGAGCGCTCAATTCGTCAATTGCAGCTTCGAGAACTTGTTGGCGATTTGCTGGAAAACGTTCGGCAGTTTTGCTGGATCGTTGACGGCATAATAGCCGCTCGGGTCGGAAGCGCAGGCGCTGTAGAGCGTGCGGTTGGCGGCGGTATCCGACTGCAGCACCATCGTGTAGATTTGCACGCCCTCGTTCTTCAACTGCGTGCAGACGCTCTTGGTCCAGCCGTCGACATTGCGCGCCGCCGTCGTCTGGTTGTCTGAGCCGAAGCGGCCACCCGCCAGATAGCCATAGGACGTATAGTCGGACTTGGTCGGCTGATTGCTGGCGCCATAGACGACATTCTCGCCATCGGTAAGCAGCATGACGATCTTGCTGACGCCTGGCGTCTTGAATGGCACCCCGTCGGTATAGGGCGCGCCGGGTGACAGCACCCGCATGCCCCACGACAGACCCTCCGAGACGTTGGTGCCGGAACCGTTCCACTCCGTCATCTGGCTCGCCGCCTTGCGCAATTTGTCGAAATCGTCGGTCAGGGGAACGACGGGGGTCGGGCAGGAGCGGTTGGGACCAACGGTGATCGCGCTGCCGGTCTCGGTGACGATCTTGTTCGTCGACGCGACATATTTGGCGATCTTTTCCAGGTCCGCGCCCAACAGTGCGTTGACCACACTGCCAAGCAGGCCGCTAAGGTCGATGCCCAGTATATTGACGCCCGGCTCGGCGAGTTTGACCTTGTCGATGGTGTCGTCGAGGTACGAATTGTTGTAGCCGGTCGCCGAGTTGCCGTAGGAACCTGACGGCTTGGTGGCAGGCTCTGGATCGTCGGGAGCGAAGTAAGGCACGAACAGCGTGTCGGGTTTGTTCGCATCCGGCGGCGTATCAGAAATGTTGTAGGTGCCGGGGCGAGCCTCGACGCAGCCTTTCCATCCGGTGTCTTTCCATCCGCCCTTCAGCCCCAATTGCTTGAACAGCGCCATATGGTTCGGCCGCTTGCCGTCGATGACGGGGAAATTGATGCCGTTGGTCGAGGACTTGCCGTCCATGTCGATCCACGACGGGTCGAACCCGTCTCCATCGACATTGACCGCCGTGACAAAGGGAACCAGCGAGGCACGCACCTGGCGCGTCGGCGATTTTGTCGCTTCGAGCGTGTCCAGCAGTGACTTCGTCGCCGTTCTCAACGCCGTCATGCGGGCGCCGGCCATGGAGCCGGTATTGTCCAGCACCAGCACGACTTCGAGCTGATTGTTCGATTCGACGGCCGAGGCATCGACGACGATGTGCTTGTTCTGGCCGAACAGAAAGGCGAAGTTCAAATTGACGTCCGCCGAGGCGACAGCTTTCGTCTTGATGTAGTTGACGCCTTTGTCGACGGTCAGCGTTGCCTGCGCGTTGGCGAGTTCACTATTGCCGGCGATGTTGGCCTGAAAATAGCGGTTGAACGCGTCGGGGCGGGTGATGTCGAGATCGCCGAGATGCGAGGAGGCAAGATTTGCGGAGTCGAGCGCATTCTGCAGGTTGCTCTTGGCTCGCATGATGGTGGACACGTCGACCGCGAAGGCCACAGCCGACAGGATGGCCGGCAGGCCGAGCCCCATCAGAAGCGCGAAATTGCCGTTCTTCGAGCGCCAGAATCTGTTGAGAAGCATCCTTACCCCCGGAAATGCTCACCGCTTGATCTGCGCGGGTTGCCCGGGCTTTTGCGCCTTCCATGATGAATCGACCGTTGACGGCAAGGGCGCAACCCTGCACAACCTGACATTGTGGTTAAGGGCCGGTTGTCGGGAAATCACAGCCTTCTGACGCTGCCGCTTGCTTTTCAGGGCCCCCTGCGACATCGGGCACGCCCCTTGCCCTTGCCTTATCAGCGGATTGCTGTATAGACGCCCGCAATCTGCCGGTCCTTGCTGGGGGCTGAACGGAGGGCCGTAGGTTTTATCAAAAGCCTTCGTGTGAAGCCAGAAGTGTTTCCGCCTCCCGTGTCTCCGCTCTCGACCGTCTCGAAATGCTCCTTTCTTCCCCGTACCCTTTAAGGGTTTGCGGGTCAGAGAAGTTGCAGAGGCTTTAGCCGCCGGGAACCGGGAGAGAAACGAAGAAAGGCACGAAGACATAATGGCTCTTTACGAACATGTGTTTCTTGCCCGGCAGGACCTCTCGCAGCAGCAGGTCGATGCTCTTGTCGAACAGTACAAGGGTGTCATCTCCGCGAATGGCGGGTCCGTTGGCCGGGTTGAGAACTGGGGACTGAAGTCCCTCACCTACCGGGTCAACAAGAACCGGAAGGCATACTACACGCTCATGGACCTCAACTGCCCGCCGGCAGCGCTCAACGAAATGGAGCGCCAGATGGGTCTGTCCGAGGACGTCCTGCGTTTCCTGACCATCAAGGTCGAGGCGCATGAGGAAGGTCCTTCGGCCATGATGCAGAAGCGCGAAGAGCGCTCCGAGCGCGGCAGCTTCGGCGACCGCGACCGTGGCGATCGTGGCCCGCGTTCGTTCGGCGACCGTGATCGCGGCGACCGTGGCGATCGTCCGCCGCGCAGCTTCGGTGGCGACGCCGGTGCTGATCGTGGTCCGCGCCGTCCGCGCGAAGGCTTTGAAGGGGGTGCAGAATAATGGTCGACATCAACCAGATCCCGACCCGGCGCCCGTTCCATCGTCGCCGCAAGACCTGTCCGTTCTCCGGCGCCAACGCGCCCAAGATCGACTACAAGGACGTGCGTCTGCTGCAGCGCTACATTTCCGAGCGCGGCAAGATCGTGCCATCGCGCATCACCGCCGTCAGCCAGAAGAAGCAGCGTGAACTCGCCAAGGCGATCAAGCGCGCCCGCTTCCTCGGCCTGCTGCCCTACGTGGTCCGCTAAGACTTCCGAAGCAGGCGGTTCGCCGCCTGCTCCCTTCTCCCACGGCGACGGGCGCCGCAGGGTTAACCGTCAAATCCCGAGTTGAGGTGAAAAGCCTCTAACTGCCGCGACAGGCAGGACAGCGACACCGGCGCCAAGGCGCCCGAGCTTCCTGACCTGTTCCATTCAATTCGGCGCCGATCCCGCGATCGGTGCCCAGACGAAGGAACAAGACCATGCAAGTGATTCTTCTCGAACGCGTTTCCCGCCTCGGCCAGATGGGTGATACCGTCAAGGTCAAGGACGGCTTTGCTCGCAACTTCCTGTTGCCGCAGGGCAAGGCGCTGCGCGCCAACGAAGCCAACAAGAAGAAGTTCGAGGGCCAGCGCGCCCAACTCGAAGCCCGCAACCTCGAGCGCAAGTCGGAAGCCACCCAGGTCTCTGAAAAGCTCGACGGCAAGAGCTTCATCGCCGTGCGTTCGGCCGGCGAAACCGGTCAGCTCTACGGCTCGGTGTCGACCCGTGACATCGCCGACCTGCTGACGGCCGAAGGTTTCTCGGTCAACCGCAACCAGATCCTGCTCAACCAGCCGATCAAGACCATCGGTGTCACCAATGTGGCGATCGCGCTGCATCCGGAAGTCGAGGTCACCATCAGCCTCAACATCGCCCGCACGGCCGACGAAGCCGAGCGCCAGGCCAAGGGCGAGACGCTGACCACCGCCGAAGCCATCTATGGCGACGACATCAACGACAATGCGCGGCCGGAGAACTTCTTCGACCCGAACACCGAGTTCGAGGGCGGCGAAGACAACGCCTGATCGCGTACGACAAGCGAGGGAGCAGCGCTCCGATCACTTTGTCGTCATCCAGCCTTTCTGGACCAATGCCCGGGCCTCTCGCCCGGGCATTTTTGTGCCAAATGGAACTTTGCGAACCCCTATATATTGTTGCAGAATTAAGGCAGCCAGTCTGACCGTGAGGGGACATTTGGTTATGAACATTCTGCTGAAGCGCGTTCTCGACCGCCTGGTGCGCACAGGCAATCTCAAGGTAACCGGTCCCAAAGGCGCGACCTTCGTCTTCGGCGACGGCAGCGGCGAGCCAGTACACCTGCACATCAAGACCCGACACGCCGAACGCGCCATCACCTTCGATCCAATGCTGGCGGTGCCTGAATCCTACATGGACGGCGAACTCGACATTCTCGAAGGCGGCGTGCTCGGCCTGATGCGCATCGCCTTCCAGAACATGGGCAGCGGGGGCATCGACGCGACCTGGTCGAAGGCTATCGAGGGCCTGCGCCACGCATTCCGCCGCCTGCAGCAGATCAACACCACTTCGCGCTCACGCCGCAACGTACAGCGCCACTACGATCTGTCGGGCGAGCTCTACCGGCTCTTCCTCGATGAGGACATGCAGTATTCCTGCGCCTATTTCGAGCAGCCGGACATGACGCTGGACGAGGCACAGGCCGCCAAGAAGCGCCATATCGCCGCCAAGCTCAGGTTGAAGCCCGGCCAGACCGTGCTCGACATCGGCTCCGGCTGGGGCGGGCTTGGCCTCTATCTCGCCAAGGCGTTCGACGTCGACGTGCAAGGCGTAACGCTGTCGACCGAACAGCATGGCGTCGCCACCGACCGGGCGCATGCGCAAGGCCTGGAAAACCACGTCCATTTCGAGCTGAAGGATTATCGCGAACTCAACGAACGCTTCGACCGCATCGTTTCGGTCGGCATGTTCGAACATGTCGGCGTGAACCACTTCAGGACCTTCTTCGACAAGGCGGCAACATTGCTGAAGCCCGATGGCGTCATGCTCCTGCACACGATCGGCCGCTCAGGTGTGCCGTGGGCGACCAGCGCCTTCATCCGCAAGTATATTTTCCCGGGCGGCTACATACCGGCCATGTCGGAGGTGTTGCCGGCGATCGAGAAGTCCGGCCTGGTGGTCACGGACGTCGAGATCCTGCGGCTCCACTATGCCGACACGCTGAAGCACTGGAGCCAGCGCTTCGCCGCCAACCGCGACAAGGCGAAGGCCATCTACGACGAACGCTTCTGCCGCATGTGGGAATTCTATCTGGCCGCTTCGGAAGCCGCCTTCCGCTGGCAGGATCTGGTCATCTTCCAGTTCCAGATCGCCAAGAAGAACGACACGCTGCCGATGACCCGCGACTATATGGCCAAATGCGAAAAGGCGCTGGAATTGCGCGACATGGGCCGCCGCGAAGCGGCTCCCGTCGAGAAGCCCGCCAAGCCCGCCCGGCGCCGCAAGGTGGCGGAGTAGAAACGCCGTTCGCCATTGGCGCTTGCCATTCCCGGCCCCTGCCCCGAAAAAGGCCTCGTGATCGTCGCGAGGCCCTTTTCATGACCTATCTCCTCTATGCCGCCGCGGCCTTGGCCGAGATCGCCGGCTGTTTTTCGGTATGGGCCTGGTGGCGGCTGGAACGATCGCCGCTGTGGCTGGCCCCGGGCTTCGTCTCGCTGCTTGCGTTCGCCTGGCTTCTGGCGCTGGTCGACACCAACGCGGCCGGTCGCGCTTATGCAGCCTATGGCGGCATCTACATCGTCGCCTCGCTGGCCTGGCTCTGGCTGGTGGAAGGCGTGCGGCCCGACCGCTGGGACCTTGGCGGTGCGGCGCTCTGCATAGCCGGTGCCTCGATCATCCTGCTCGCACCGCGAGGAGCCTAGCGTGGAACTGCCGCCCTCTCTTCGACAAGCTGTCGATCGTATCCTGGAAAGAGTCCCGCTGCCGGAACTGAAGCAGGCGGCGAAGACACTCTCCGACCGCTACCGCGCCGAATTGCGCGACGGCCGCCTGCACATGGCGCAGGACATGGCTGTCAGAGCCTATCTGGCGACGCGGCTGCCGGCGACCTATGCCTCAGTCCGCGCAAGCCTCGACACGCTGAACGCAGCCCGGCCGGATTTCATGCCGAAAACCCTGCTCGATGTCGGTGCCGGTCCTGGTACGGTGCTTTGGGCCACCAGCGAACTCTGGCCTGATCTCGAACAGGCCGTTTTGCTGGAAGCGAGTGCGGCAGTGCGCAAGGTCGGCGAGACGCTTGCCGCCAATGTCATCGCAGCCCGAACGGTCTGGCAGGCCGGCGACGTCACAACAGACCTTGCCGCCCTTCAGCCGGCGGACCTCGTCACCTGCGCCTATGTGCTGGACGAGATCGTGCCGGCATCGCTGCCCAAGATGATCGACCGGCTATGGCAGTTGACGACAGACACTTTGCTGATCATCGAGCCGGGCACGCCGGCGGGCTGGCAGCGGATCCTGGCGGTGCGCGCGCAACTGGTCGCGGCCGGCGCGCATCTGCTGGCACCTTGTCCGCATGAGGCGCCCTGCCCGCTCAATCCACCCGACTGGTGCCACTTCTCCCGCCGCGTCGCCCGCTCGCGCCTGCACCGGCTGGCCAAGGACGCGGAGGTGCCTTGGGAAGACGAGAAATTCATTTTTGTCGCCGCTTCGCGCCAGCCGGCGACCTCCCATGCCGCGCGGGTCATCGCGCCACCAAAATCCGGCTCCGGCAAGGTTCTGCTGAAACTTTGCCGGGAGGACGGCACGGCCACGGAGCAATTGTTCACCAAGCGTGACGGCGCGGACTTCAAGCTGGCCCGACGGCTGGACTGGGGCGACAGGCTGGAACCAGACAGCGCGTGAGCGGATTGTTCTTGCTTCGTTCCAATGCTGCGCGTAAGAATCACCGCTTGCCGAGTCAACCGGAATCGGGACACAGGAACACTGTCCTGTGGACGGCTCGGGCGTCCCTGTGAACAACGGGCATCATGGTTGTTTGGTCGTGCGGTGATGCAGAAAGGTCAGCACGGTTTCGTCTGGTTCTGATATCGAAAGGCCGGGATCGAAATCGGGGACATCATGGCAGAGGCAGCGCGAAAATTCGGCGTGGCGGAGCAGCAACCGCTTTATCGTGAGGCGCCGAACAACATCGAGGCCGAGCAGGCGCTGCTCGGCGCGATCCTCGTCAACAACGATGCCTTCTATCGTGTCTCCGACTTCCTCAAGCCCAGCCATTTCTACGAACCCCTGCATCGCAAGATCTTCGAAATCGCGGCCGAGCTCATCCGCATGGGCAAGGTAGCGACGCCGATCACACTGAAGACCTTCCTGCCGGCCGACGAAAAGGTCGGCGACATGACGGTGGCGCAATATATCGTGCGGCTGGCGGTCGAAGCCGTCACCGTCGTCAACGCCACCGACTATGGCCGCGCCATCTATGATCTGGCGACGCGACGCGCGCTGATCACTGTCGGCGAGGACATGGTCAACATCGCCTATGACGCGCCGGTCGACATGTCGCCTTCCGAGCAGATCGAGGACGCCGAGCGCCGGCTGTTCGAACTCGCCGAAACCGGACGCTACGATGGCGGTTTCGAGAGCTTCACCGACGCGGTCAAGACCGCGGTCGACATGGCCAACGCCGCCTATATGCGCGACGGGCACCTGTCGGGCCTTGCCACCGGCATGCGCGATCTCGACCGCCGCATGGGCGGCCTGCAGTCGTCCGATCTGATCATCATCGCCGGCCGTCCAGGCATGGGCAAGACATCGCTCGCCACCAACATCGCCTTCAACATTGCCGAGATGTATGAGCCGGCGCAGCAGGCCGATGGCTCGTTCAAGGCGGCCAATGGTGGTGTCGTCGGCTTCTTCTCGCTCGAAATGTCGTCGGAGCAGCTCGCCACCCGTATCATTTCCGAACAGACGGAAATTTCGTCGTCCAAGATTCGTCGTGGCGAAATCACCGAAATGGACTTCGAAAAGCTGGTCGCCTGTTCGCAGACCATGCAGAAAATCCCGCTGTTCATCGACCAGACTGGTGGTATTTCCATTGCGCAGCTGTCTGCCCGCGCGCGACGCCTGAAGCGCCAGCGCGGCCTCGACCTGATCGTCATCGACTATATCCAGCTGATGCAGGGCTCATCCGCCAAATCTTCGCAGAACCGCGTGCAGGAAATCACCGAGATCACCACCGGCCTGAAGGCGCTGGCCAAGGAGCTGGCGGTGCCGATCATCGCGCTGTCGCAGCTGTCGCGTCAGGTCGAAAGCCGCGAGGACAAACGCCCGCAGCTCTCCGACTTGCGTGAATCCGGTTCGATCGAGCAGGACGCCGACGTTGTCATGTTCGTCTATCGTGAGGAGTATTATCTCAAGAACCGCGAGCCGAAGCTTGGCACGGAAGAATACGTCAAGTGGGAAAACGAGATGAACGAGATGCGCGGCAAGGCCGAGGTCATCGTCGCCAAGCAGCGCCACGGCCCGACGGGCTCGGTGACGCTGGCCTTCCACGGCGAATTCACCCGCTTCTCCGATCTGGCGGAAGAGCATCATATTGCGGAGAGGTTTGAGTAGCTTTTTGACCAACCGTCCCGCTCCGTTCCAATCCGCAGCCGCCTGATGGCCAAATCGCGCGTCCAGTTCATCTGCCAGAATTGCGGCTCGGTGCATCAGCGCTGGGCCGGCAAGTGCGATGCCTGCGGCGAGTGGAACACGCTGGTCGAGGAAGGCACGTCCGGCGGCATCGGCTCGGGGCCAGCCAATACGCGCAACGCCCGCAAGGGCCGTGCGGTCGTACTGACCACGCTTTCCGGCGATATCGAGGATGCGCCGCGCATCATCTCGGGCATCGGCGAGCTTGACCGCGCCACCGGCGGCGGCTTCGTGCGCGGCTCGGCGCTGCTGGTCGGCGGCGATCCCGGCATCGGCAAGTCGACGCTGCTCACCCAGGCAGCGGCGGCTCTTGCCTCGAGAGGCCACCGCATCGTCTACGTCTCCGGCGAAGAAGCCGTCGCCCAGATCAGGCTGAGAGCGCAGCGGCTCGGCGTCGCCGACACGCCGGTGGAACTGGCAGCCGAGACCAATGTCGAAGACATTCTTGCCACGATCGCCGATGGCAAGCGGCCGGATCTGGTCATTCTCGATTCGATCCAGACGCTGTGGACCGACCTTGCCGATTCGGCGCCGGGCACCGTTACCCAGGTGCGCGCCGCTGCCCAGGCGATGATCCGCTATGCGAAATCCACGGGTGCGGCGATCGTGCTGGTCGGCCATGTCACCAAGGAAGGCCAGATCGCCGGTCCGCGCGTCGTCGAGCACATGGTCGATGCCGTGCTCTACTTCGAGGGCGAAGGCGGCCATCACTACCGTATCCTGCGCACGGTGAAGAACCGTTTTGGACCGACCGACGAGATCGGCGTTTTCGAAATGTCGGACAAGGGCTTGCGCGAGGTCGCCAATCCCTCCGAGCTGTTCCTCGGCGAGCGGCATGCGAAATCGCCCGGTGCGGCCGTTTTCGCCGGCATGGAAGGCACGAGGCCGGTTCTGGTCGAGATCCAGGCGCTGGTCGCGCCGTCCTCGCTCGGCACGCCGCGCCGGGCGGTGGTCGGCTGGGACGGCGCCCGGCTGTCGATGATCCTGGCGGTGCTGGAGGCGCATTGCGGCGTGCGCTTCGGCAGCCATGACGTCTATCTCAACGTCGCTGGCGGCTACCGCATCAGCGAGCCGGCGGCCGATCTGGCGGTAGCGGCCGCATTGGTTTCCTCGCTGACCGGTCTTGCCCTTCCCGCCGATTGCGTCTATTTCGGCGAAATCAGCCTTTCGGGCGCGGTGAGGCCGGTTGCGCATGCGCAGCAGCGCCTCAAGGAAGCCGAAAAGCTGGGTTTTGGTAGCGCGGTTCTGCCCTTGGGCAGCGAGGAACTTGCTGGAGGGATCGGGGCCGGCGCTTTCCAGCCCACCGAGCTTGCCGACCTCGTGGCGCGCATAGCCGGCTCACGGCGCAGCCGCGTCGACGATGAAGAATGACGCGGCTCGTCGAGCCGTGAAAAACAGATCGGAGTGGGGCTAAAAACATGCCGATTACGCTGCTTGACGGAATCCTGGTCGGCTTCACCCTGGTCTCGGCGATGCTCGCCATGGTTCGCGGCTTCTCGCGCGAGGTCCTGTCGGTCGTCTCGTGGGCGGCGGCAGCGGCGGCGGCTTTCTTCTTCTACAAGCCGGTCCTGCCCTACCTGAAGCCCTATATCGACAATGAGAAGATCGCGATGGCGGCTTCCGCCGGCGTCGTCTTCGTCATCGCGCTGATTGTTGTTTCGGTCATCACCATGAAGCTCGCCGACTGGATCATCGATTCGCGGATCGGCGCGCTCGACCGCACGCTCGGTTTCCTCTACGGCGCCGCGCGCGGCATCCTGGTCGTCGCTGTCGCGCTGCTGTTCTTCAACTGGCTGGCCGGCGCCAAGGCCCCCGCCTGGGTGACGGACGCCAAGTCGCGGCCGCTGCTGGAACAGATCGGCGCCAAGCTCGAAAGCCTGCTGCCCGAGGATCCGGAAAACGCCATCCTCAAGAAGCTCAATCCGAATCAGCCGGCGGCCGAGACGCCCGCAGCGCCTGACGCACCGGCGGCGGATGCGCCAGCCGGCGGAGACGATGCCAACGCACCGGCTCCAGACGACAATGACGCCGCGCCTGCGGACAACACGGCCAAACCAGCGCCGGCCGCACCAGCGAACTGACGCGCGAAAGCGGGCATCAGGGCTAACGATAGTGTGAACGATTGCACGGCGCGCGTTGCTTTCGACGCGAACCCGCACTATATGGCGATTTTAGCGGAGCTTAAGATGGCAGACGCAGACGACGTGCTTTCCGCCGAGGCCGACGACCATTTCCATGACGAATGCGGTGTGTTCGGCATTTTCGGCCGGCAGGACGCAGCGGCTATCGTCACACTCGGCCTGCACGCCTTGCAGCATCGCGGCCAGGAAGCGGCCGGCATCGTTTCCTACGATGGCACCCAGTTCCATGTCGAACGCCATGTCGGCCTGATCGGCGACACCTTCACCAAGCAGCGCGTCATCGACAGCCTGCAAGGCAACCGCGCCATCGGCCATACGCGCTACGCCACGACCGGCGGCGCCGGCATGCGCAACATCCAGCCTTTCTTCGCCGAACTCGCCGATGGTGGCTTTGCCGTCGCCCACAATGGCAATCTGACCAACGCCATGACGGTGCAGCGTGCGTTGCAGAAGCAGGGCGCGATCTTCTCCTCCACCTCCGACACCGAGACGCTTCTACATCTCGTCGCGACCAGCAAGGAGCGCGATCTCAACTCGCGCTTCATCGACGCGGTGCGGCAGGTCGAAGGCGCCTTCTCGCTGGTTGCGATGACGGCCAAGAAGATGATCGGCTGCCGCGATCCGCTGGGCATCCGGCCGCTGGTGCTGGGCGATCTCGACGGCGCCTGGATCCTGGCCTCGGAAACCTGCGCGCTCGACATTATCGGCGCGCGTTTCGTGCGCGACCTCAAGCCCGGCGAGATGGTCGTCGTCACCTCCAAGGGCATTGAAAGCCTGTTCCCGTTCGAGCCGCAGAAGACCCGCTTCTGCATCTTCGAATATGTTTATTTCGCCCGGCCGGATTCCTCGGTCGAAGGCCGCAATGTCTACGAAGTGCGCAAGCGCATCGGCGCCGAGCTGGCGCAGGAAAACCCGGTCGAAGCCGACATCGTCGTGCCGGTGCCGGATTCGGGCACGCCGGCGGCGATCGGTTTCTCGCAGGCCGCGGGCATTCCCTTCGAGCTCGGCATCATCCGCAACCACTATGTCGGCCGTACCTTCATCCAGCCTGGCGATTCGATCCGCCATATGGGCGTCAAGCTGAAGCATAATGCCAACCGGCGGATGATCGAAGGCAAGCGCGTGGTTCTGGTCGACGATTCGATCGTGCGCGGCACCACCAGCCAGAAAATCGTGCAGATGGTGCGTGATGCCGGCGCCAAGGAAGTGCACATGCGCATAGCCTCGCCGCCGACCAGCGCCTCCTGCTTCTATGGTGTCGATACGCCGGAGAAGTCGAAGCTTCTGGCATCACGCATGTCGGTGGAAGAGATGGCCGAGTTCATCCGTGTCGATTCGCTCGGCTTCCTGTCGATCAACGGGCTCTACCGCGCCGTCGGCGAGGCCAGTCGCAATGACGAGCAGCCGCAATTCTGCGACGCCTGCTTCACCGGCCAGTACCCGACCCGCCTGCTCGACTTCGAAGGCCACGACAATGTGCGCACGCTGTCGCTGCTGGCGAACAACGGGGCGTGAGCTAGACTTTGTTTTGACACAATTCCTGTGGGAAAACCGCTTCACACTTTTCCCGGAATTGCTCTAGACCACCTTACGGAAATTCTCGCATGACCCTCGACCTTACCGGCCGCGTCGCGGTCGTCACCGGCGCCTCGCGCGGCATCGGCTATTTCATCGCCAGGGAATTGGCGGCCGCCGGTGCGCATGTCATCGCGGTTGCGCGCACGGTCGGCGGCTTGGAAGAACTCGACGACCAGATCAAGGCGGCAGGTGGCCAGGCGACATTGGTGCCACTCGATCTCGCCGACATGGCCGGCATCGACCGGCTGGGGGGCGCCATCCATGAGCGCTGGGGCAAGCTCGACATTCTCGTTGCCAATGCCGGCGTGCTTGGCGTCATCTCGCCGATCGGCCATGTCGAGGCCAAGACGTTCGAGAAGGTGATGACCATCAACGTCACTTCGACCTGGCGGCTGATCCGCTCGGTCGACCCGCTGCTGCGGCTTTCGGATGCCGGCCGGGCCATCATCCTGTCCTCCAACGCGGCACACTCAGCGCGCGCCTTCTGGGCGCCTTACGCGGCATCGAAGGCTGCGGTCGAAACCATGATGCGCTCCTGGGCGCATGAGACGCAAAGCCTGCCGCTGCGCGTCAATGCCGCCGACCCCGGCGCCACCCGTACCGCCATGCGAGCCCAGGCCGTGCCTGGCGAGGATCCGGAGACGCTGCCGCACCCCTCGGAGATCGCCAAGCGCATCGTGCCGTTGGCCAGCCCCGAGTTGAAAGAGACCGGGCTGATCTTCCAGGCCAAGCACAACCGCTTCGTCGCCTACCGGCAGCCGGAATAAACTTACACCTTGGTTTTGACGGCTCCCGGAACCGTTGCCCGCATTTGGGTGACCTATGTCAGGGATTAAAAGGGCCTCCAGCTACGTTTCTTCGAATGTGGGACATTCGAAACCGGAGGACCGACATGCGTAGACTTCTTCTCGTTGCCGCCGCCATCACGGCCACCCTGGCCGCCACCGCCGGCACCGCCCTCTCGCAAGATGCCAAGATGAGTTTCTTCATCACCAGCGCCGGCTCCGGCAAGGGTGCCGATCTCGGCGGACTGAAGGGTGCCGACGCGCATTGCGCTTCGCTGGCCGAAGCCGCCGGCGTCACCGGCAAGAGCTGGCATGCCTATCTCTCGACCAGTGCCGAGGATGCGCGCGATCGCATCGGCAAGGGTCCGTGGTTCAACGCCAAGGGCGAGAAGATCGCCGACGATGTCGCCTCGCTGCACAGCGACGCCAACGGCATCACCAAGCAGACGGCGCTGAACGAAAAGGGCGAAGCAGTCAATGGGCGCGGCGACAAGCCGAACCGGCACGACATGCTGACCGGGTCGAAACCCGACGGCACCAGGATCGCCGACCAGACCTGCGGCGACTGGACGATGAGCGGCGCCGAAGGGGCGGCGATGATGGGGCATCACGACCGCACCGGCCTTGACGATTCGGCGGCGGCGAAGTCGTGGAATTCCTCGCACGCGTCGCGCGGCGGCTGCAGCCAGGAGGCGTTGAAAGGCACCGGCGGCGACGGGCTGTTCTATTGTTTTGCAACCGACTGAGCCGCGTCGGCTGTAAAACCCTGGCTGCAAGATCCGCCGGGCGATCACGCGGCTGTGATCAGAGGGGGAAAGGCTGCGCTTCTGTCATGCTTTCGTCGTTTCCATAGAGTTGGTAGGATCGTATAGAACTCCCACAACAACGAGCGCCCGAGCTGGGCAGAACAAGGACATCCCCATGGCTACGACCGCAGCGTTGGTCTGGTATCTGGTAATCGCCGGCCCGCAGGGCGGCATGGTGGTGCTGCCCAGCACTTTCGACAAGCGCGAACAGTGCACCGCCGCCATCACCGAATATCAGAAGCAGCCGACACCGCCCGGCTGGTCGGTGCAGTGCGTACCGAGCGCCTCGCCCTTTACCGACGAAGGCGATGCCGAAGAGCCGGCGGCGCAGTAAGCATCGGATGCAACAAGGCCCGCAGCCACCGGCTGCGGGCCTTGTGATTTCAGAGCTGTTATGACGCAATTCCGGACGGAAAACCGTTCACACTTTTCCTGGAATTGCTTTAGCGCCCGGCGCTCACCGTCAATTCCGGTTTTTGGTTGATGGTCTGGAACACCACGCAATAGCGCTCGGTCAGCTTGAGCAGCGAATCGATGCGCTCCTGCGGTTCATCGGTGTCGAGAGCGAAATTGAGCCGGATGGCGCGAAAACCGACCGGCGCATCCTTGGCGACACCGAGCGTGCCGCGAAAATCGAGATCGCCTTCGGCTTCCACAGTGGCAGCGCCGAGCTTGAACTCGAGCGCCGTCGCCACTGCCTTCAGCGTCACCCCGGCGCACGCCACCAGGGCTTCCAGCAGCATGTCGCCGGAGCAGAGCTCGAGCCCGGAGCCGCCGGTTGCCGGATGCAGGCCGGCGATGGCGATCGCCCTGCCCGTCTCCACTTTGCAGGCCACCGACTGGTCGTCGATCGAACCCCGCGCCTTCAGCGTGATCAGCGCCTGCGCGGCATCGTCGCGATAGGCCTGCTTCAGCGGCGCCTGCATGGCTTTAAGTTCGGTGGCGTCCATTTCCGTTGCCTCTTTTCGCATTTATGGCCAGCGCGTAGCGTGGCTTCGGCACATATAAGTGCCGATCGTGTCCTAGAAGCAAGCTCGCAATCCCTGCCCCAATGCAAGCTCAGGGCTGGCGTAGCGCTGGACCAACTTTCGACCGTATAGCTTTGGTGAGCGCCTGACCTTCCAAGCCCCTTGCGCCGCCTCGCAGCATCTCTGCCGCTTTCTGCAACTTTGGTCCGTGCCTATGGCCGATGTCGCCATTTTCGAAACACGCGAAAGGGTTCTCGCCGGCATCCTCTCGGCGCCTGCGCGGCGATCGGCGGGCGGGCGCTGTTTGCCGACACGGTGCGTTCGTCGATCGTGCGGCCAATGCTGGTGCGAAGCGCTTTCACGCTTGCTGCCTGGCTTTGCTACTACAACGCCGCCCGCAGCCTGCAGCTTGCCGAACTGACCACCGTCTATTACGCGGCCCCGATCATCGTCACCGTGCTTTCGGTGTTCCTGCTCGGCGAGAAGGTGCCGATGCTGCGCTGGCTGGCGGTTCTGATCGGCTTCGTCGGCGTCTTTGTCGCATGCGATCCGACCCATCTCGGCCTGTCCGTGCCGGTGCTGCTGGTGCTGGCGGCCGCGCTTTTGTGGGCCATCGCCATCGTGCTCCTGCGCAAGACAGCACTTGCCGAGCGCTCCATGATCCAGCTCCTCCTCAACAATTTCTATTTCCTTGTGTTTTCGGCGGTGCCGGCGCTGTTGTGGTGGCACACGCCTGATCTGACACAATTGCTACTTCTTGCCAGCGTCGCCGCGCTCGGGGGCTAGCGCAATATCTTCTCTTCGAAGGCATGAAGCGCACGCCGGCATCGATCCTCGCCCCTCTCGAATACAGCTCGCTGTTGTGGGCATTCGCGCTCGGCTTTGCGATCTGGGGCGACGTGCCGCGCCGCGAAGTGTTTCTCGGTGCCGCCCTGATCATCGCCGCCGGCCTGCTGATCGTGGGCGGCGAGCATTTCCGCAAGCGGCTGTGATGTGGATGGCGCTCACTGCTGACACTACGATGTCAGGACTGGACGGCGTAGGCTGTCGGCATGACTGATGTGACAGCCACCACCGACACCGTCGCCGAGCGCACGCTGGGCATCATTCTCGTGTCATGCTCGGCAGCCGTCTTTGCCTTGACCGGCGTGCTGACAAAATCGATCCATGCCGATCCGCTGACCATCATCTGCTGGCGCGGTTTTGTCGGTTCGATCCTGATCAGCCTCTATGTGTTATCGCGGCGACGCCGCTCCGGCGGACTCGGGAGCCTGCGATTGGGCTGGCGCGGCTGGCTGCTGGCGGTGGAAGGGGCGCTGGCCAGCATCGCCTTCATCTCGGCGTTCAAATTCACCTTCGTTGCCAACGTCACCGTTATCTATGCAACCGCACCATTCCTCACCGCTCTGCTGGCCTGGGTTCTGACGCGTGAACCCTTCCGCATGCAGACGATGATCGCCGCAGCCGTGTCGCTCTGCGGCGTGGCCATCATGGTCTGGTCCAGCTTCGGCACCGGCAATCTGTTCGGCGACGGACTAGCGCTGCTGATGACCATCGGCAGCGCTCTCTACATGATCATGGTGCGGGCCTTTCGCGACACACCCGTGGTCTGGGCTGGCGCGGTATCGGCCTTCCTGTTGTTCGTGCTCGGCTGGTTCGTCACCGATCCGCTGGCGGTTTCGCCAAGGGATGCTGCTCTGCTCGTCACCTTTGGCGCGTCCTTCGCGCTGTCGTCGATCCTGTGGACGGAAGGCGCACGGCTCATCCCGGCCGCCGAATCCGGACTACTCGGCTCGGCTGAAGTGCCGTTCGCAATCTTGTTTGCCTTCCTGTTTCTGGGCGAGATTGCGCCAGAAGCAAGCCTCGTTGGCGGCGCCATTGTGCTCTGCGCGGTGTTCGCCCATGCCGGCCGCGACTGGCTGGCGACCCGCTCGCAGCAGGCGGCGTCAAATATTTCTTAAAAAAGTGACACAGTCATGGAACCATCATCCGGGTCAGGCATTATTGGTGCGACGGGCCACCCCCCAAGTCCCCCCAAACCCCTCGGCCCGTCCTACTCCCAAGCCGACCGCGAGGTCGGCTTTTTCTTTGGCAATAGGCCCGACCGCAAAGTCGGCTTTTTCTTTGTCGCTCAGCCCAAACCGGTCGCCAAGGCCAGGTTGCCGCTGAGCAGTGCCGCCAGATCGCCCGCGGAAGCATCGGCACCGGTGCGCAGCCGGATCGCGAACTCAGCCGTGGGAACCGGCGGCAGGCCAAGCTCGCGCGGCGCTTCGACAATGCCGGAATGGGCAAAGCGCGGGGTTCGCAGGGTCAGCGCAACGCCGGCGTTCACGGCCGTGCGCAGGCCGGCCAGGCTGGCACTGCCGGCGGCGATGCGATAGCGGCGGCCGGTGGCATCGAGCGCTGCGAGTGCGGCCTCGCGAAACCCGCAATAGGGATCGAGCAGCGCCAGCGGCAGTTCTGCCTGCCGAGAAGCCAGCCCCTTCTGCGAACACAGCCAGATCATCGGCTCGCGCAGGACGCCGACCTCGTCCGGCGCCGCGGTCTGGCGCATGACGATCGCCAGATCGAGGCTGCCGGCCTGCAGCGCCTGCGCCAGTTCCGCGGAGCGGCCGACCCGCAATTCGATCCTGACGCGCGGATGGCTGCTGGCGAAGGCACGCAGCAAGTCCGGCAGGCCGCTGTCGGCGAAATCCTGCGTCGTACCGATGGCGACACGCCCGGCAGCCCGCGCGCCCTTCAGCGCCAGCCACGCCTCGCGGTGCACGGCAAGAATGCGCCCGGCGTGGCCAACGAGATCCTCCCCGGCCGGCGTCAGGCCACGACCCCGGCCCTGCGGCGCCAGCAGCGGCTCGCCGACGATCTCCTCCAGCCGCTGCATCTGGGCAGTCACCGCCGAAGGCGAACGGCCGACACTCGAGGCCGCCTGCGCCAGCGAGCCGCTGTCGACGAAAGCGAGGAAGGTTATGAGTAGATCCGGATCGAGCGTTTCCATAATTCGATATTATCGAATCTTCAGTTGAAAACAATTCGATTTTTTTGACTCTCAGATAATGACATTCTCTCTCCACCGGCGATCAGACGCCGCTAGAAACCCCAGGAGAAGAAAATGCCCATCATTAACATCAGCGTCACAGGCAAGCCGGACGCCGCTTGGTCCGCCAGGATTGCCAAGGAAATCACCGAGATCACCGCCACGCAGTTGCGCAAGGATCCGACGATCACCGCCGTTGCCGTATCCTATATCGATCCGCAGCACTGGTTCGCCGGCGGCAAGTCGCTGGCCGAGCATGGCACCAACACGTTCTGGCTGGATATCAAGGTGGTCGACGGCACCAACACCAAGCTTGAGCTGGAAGCCTATCTCAAGGCACTCTTCGATGCCTTCGGCCGCCTGCTGGGCGGTGTGCACGAGGAAAGCTATGCCTTCGTTCATGAGGTGCCGGCGGCCGCCTATGGCTATGGCGGCAAGACGCAGGAGTTCCGATTCATCAGCGGGCGGCTGCAGGCGGCATGAGGGCTTCGTTCCTTCTCTCTCCAACGGGAGAGGAACACCGCCTCTTCCCACATTGACCTTCCTCCGACTTCCGCTACCCTCTGCCTCCGAAGCGGCCGCAGAGCCGTGATGACAAAAACGTTGGGAGAGACGCGGCATGATCCTGACACTGGCGCTGCTTGCGGGTCTCGTTGTGGCCTGGCTGCTGATCGGCGTGGTCGAGAAATTCCGCCTCGGCCTGCGTCTCACCCAGGCGCTGCTCTATGTGCCGTTCAAGCTCGCCTACCGGATCAGCGACAACCGCATCGGGATCGCCCGCAAGGCGCAGGCTCCTGTCATCTACGTCATCTCGCACCAGTCGCGCTTCGAACCGGCGCTGATGCTGTCGCTGCTGCCGGATGACACGCTGCATATCCTCGACGAGGTGTCGGCGCGCTCGCCCTGGCTCGAACCCTGGCGCGAGCTTGGCCGCAGCATTGCCTTCAATGCCGAACATCTCTTCGTCAGCCGCCGGCTGGTGCGCGTGCTGAAGGGCAAGGGCCGGCTCGCCGTCTATCTGCCGGATGCGGTCGAACCCGACATCAAGACGTTCCGCCTGTTTCGCGCCGTCACCCGCATCGCCATGCAGGCCGACGCCCGCATCGTGCCGATCTTCATTGCCGGCGCGCGCAGCCTGCCTGTGTCGTTGACGACGGCAGACAAGGCGCCGCGGCACTGGTTTCCACAGTTGTCCGTCAGCGTGCTGGAACCGATGACCGTCGCCGAACTGGTGGCGCGGAATCCGGACCAGGCGTCGAACACCAATGCGCTGTTCGACCGCATCGCCGAAGTACGACTTTTCGGCACCAACCTCGATCGCGGCCTGTTCCTGGCCATGCGCGATGCCGCAGCCAGAGTTGGCGCCTCGCATCGGATCATCGAGGACGTCATCTCGGGTGCGCTGAGCTACCGCAAGATGTTCATCGGTGCGCGCGTGCTGGGCAGGCGCTTCGAAGCGGTGACGGCGCCGGGCGAAGCGGTGGGGATAATGCTACCCAACGCCAATGGTGTCGTGCTGTCGCTCGTCGGCCTGCTGTCGGCGGGACGGGTGGCGGCGATGATCAATTATACGGCCGGGCCAGCGAGCGTCACGGCCGCCGTGCGGACGGCCGTCATCCGCACCGTCATTTCTTCCCGCGCCTTCGTCGAGAAGGCCGATCTCGCCGATATCGTCGCGGCGGTCGAAAAGGGCGGCGCCAGGCTGCTGTGGCTGGAAGATATTCGCACCAGCGTCACCCCGCTGGACAAGCTTGCCGCCGCCTTGCTATGGCGCTGGCCGCTGCAGCGGCAGGATGCGGCCAAGCCGGGCGTGATCCTGTTCACCTCGGGTTCGGAAGGCACGCCGAAAGCGGTGGTTTTGTCGCAAAAGAACCTGCTCGCCAACGCCATGCAGGCCGAGGCGCGCATCACCATCTCGCCGGCCGATATCCTGCTTAACGTGCTGCCGGTGTTCCACTCCTTCGGCCTGACGGGCGGCACCATCCTGCCGCTGGTCACCGGGGTGAAACTGTTCCTCTACCCCTCGCCGCTGCACTACAAGATCATCCCCGAGATCGCGCGCAAGGTGAAACCGACCATCATGTTCGGCACCGACACCTTCCTCGCCAACTATGCGCGCACCGCCAAGGATGGCGATTTCTCCAGCCTGCGCTTCGTCGTTGCCGGCGCCGAGGCGGTGAAGCCGGAAACCCGCCGCGTCTATCGCGAGCGCTTCCAGGCCGAGATCATCGAAGGTTTTGGGCTGACCGAGGCCGCACCCGTGGTTGCTGTCAACACCGCCATCCACGGCCGCGACGGCACCGTCGGCCGGCTGTTGCCGGCGATGCGCATGAAGCTGGAGCCGGTCGAGGGCATCTCGGATGCCGGACAGCTGTGGCTCGATGGCCCCAATTTGATGATGGGTTACATGACCGCGGACCGTCCCGGAGAGCTGCAGCCGCTGACTGGTTGGCACGACACCGGCGACATCGTCGCCGTCGACCGCGAAGGCTTCATCAGCATTCGCGGCCGCGCCAAGCGCTTTGCCAAGATCGCCGGCGAGATGGTGTCGCTCGGCGCAGTCGAGATGCTGGTGCAGTCGCTGTGGCCGGAAGAGCGCCACGCGGCGGTGGCGGTGCCCGACAAGAGGCGCGGCGAGCGCATCGTGCTGGTCACCACCGCCGACGATGCCAACCCCGAAGAGCTGCGTCAGTTCGGCAAAAAAGCCGGAGCCGCCGAATTGATGGTGCCCAACGACATCGTCAAGGTGGAGGAAATCCCGGTGCTTGGTTCCGGCAAGACCGACTATGTCTCGACCAGGAAGCTGGCGATCGACAGGCTAGGGCTCGGCGTCGCGGCCTGAGTCAGATCAACGACTTCGGTTAACTCTCTAACCTATGTCCGAAGGCGGCACCTTCTCGCCCTCGAGCTTGGCACGCTTGGAGTAGGCGCGCACCGAGAACGGCAGGAAGATCAGGTAGCCCGCGACCGAGGCCGTCAGCGTGTACCAGGGATAGGTCATCAGCAGGAGGACGTAGAGCACCACGGCCAGGATGACCGGCAGCACCCTGTCGCCAGGGATCTTGATGCTCTTGCCGGAATAGACCGGCAGCCGGCTGACCAGAAGGAAGGCGACCAGGATGGTGAAACCGGTGGCGACGAAGGCGGCCGGGCGGCTGGGCTCCAGCCCGAGCCGCAGGAAAAACAGATAGAGCGGCAGCATGACCAGCACGGCGCCCGCCGGCGCCGGCACGCCGACAAAATATTCCGACTGCCACAGCGGACGCTCGGCCTTCTCGTCGTCGAGCACGTTGAAGCGGGCAAGCCTGAGCCCGCAGGCGATGGCGAACAGAAGCGCTGCTATCCAACCCGGCGAGCCGGCGCGGTCGAGCAGGAAGGCATACAGTACCAAGGCCGGCGCGACCCCGAAATTGACGATGTCGGCCAGCGAATCCATCTGCGCGCCGAATTTCGAAGTCGCCTTCAGCATGCGTGCGAGCCGACCGTCGATCCCGTCGAGAAAGGCGGCCAGCAGTACCATCACCACCGCCGTCTCAAAGCGGTCCTCGAAGGCAAAACGGATGCCGGACAGGCCGGCGCAGATGGCAAGCACAGTAACCAGATTGGGCAGCACCATGCGCATCGGGATCTCGCGGATGCGCGGACCGCCGCTGGCATGGGCCTCGAACTTTTTGTATTGCGTGCCCACCGCTCAGGAAATCCGTACGAGGGGGTGCCGGCGACGCCGCCGAATTCGGCCAGTACCGTTTCACCGCCGACCGCCGTCTGGCCGACGGCGACACGCGGCGTGGCGGTCAAAGGCAGGAACACGTCGACGCGCGAGCCGAAACGGATGAGGCCGAAGCGCTCGCCGGTGCCGATCGAAGCGCCGGCCTCGGCCCAGCAAACGATGCGGCGCGCCACCAGGCCGGCGATCTGGACGGCGGCGACCGTGCCATTGGGGCTCTCGATGACCAGTGCCGTTGCGCTCATTCTCGGTGCTGGCCTTGTCGAGTTCGGCATTGAGGAATTTTCCCGGCCGATGTTCGATCTTGGCGATGCGGCCGCGCACGGGCGAGCGGTTCACATGGCAGGAAAAGACATTCATGAACACCGAGATGCGGGTCATTTCGACATTGCCGAGGCCGAGCTCACGCGGCGGCACAGCCGGACCGACCGCCGAGATGATGCCATCGGCGGGGCTCACCACCAAGCTGTCGTCGACCGGCGTCACGCGCTCGGGATCGCGGAAGAAATAGACGCACCAGGCGGTCAGGATGAGGCCGACCCAGAATAGGATCGAGGAGAAATAGCCAAGGAAAAGCGTTGCCGCGCCAAAGGCCGCGATGAAGGGGTAGCCTTCGCGATGGATCGGTACGAACGCGTTCTTGACCGTATCGACAAGGCTCATCGGGTATGAACGGCTCCGTTTCAGGTGGGGCCTCAATAGCCGAAAGCCCCCTTCGCCGCAACGCAACAATCGGCCACGCGGGCGAACGGGCAAGGGTCGGCCGTGTCCGGACAGAAGGACGCTCCGCGTTTCGTGAAGTCGCGACCGGCTTGCGTGCCCATGCCGTTGGAGCCAGAATTCCGACCAGGGCGGGAAACAGACCTGATGAAAAACCGGAAATTCGCGGTCTGCGTACTCCTTCCAGCGCTGGTGTTGGCCATGGTATCCGCAATGTCTGGCCAAGCGCGGGCACAGATCAGGCCATCCTTCGACTGCGCCAAGGCGGCCAGCGTGGCGGAAAAGGCCATCTGCGCCGACCCTGCTTTGGCGCAAGCCGACGCCGACGTGGCGAAGAACTACGCGGCATTGCTGAAGACGCTCGACGCCCGAGCCGGCAAGGCCTTGCGGGACGACCAAAGCGATTTCATCGCATATCGCGACCAGATCGCCGGCTTCAACGGGAACACGCTCAAGGATCAGCAAACTTTCGACCTCGGCGAATTCCTGCGCGACCGCGCGACCTTCCTCGCCGGCATCCACAAGCCGGCGGACGGCGGATTCATCGGCACATGGAGCAGCGTGCGCGGCGTGGTCGAGGTCAAGGCCGCGGGCGCGGGCAAGCTCGAGATTTCGGAAGATGTGGTCGCCAACCCTGTCACCGGCGGCGGAGAGTGCGACATCGGTGGCACGGTCGAGGCCGGCAAGAGTTTGCGGCTGGTCGACACCGATGACAATGACAAGCCGACCGGCTTTGTCTTCACCTTCCGCCGCAATGGCGACGCGCTCGTCGTCGAACAGAGCGGCACCGGCAAGGACGGCACTCCCGAGCCGCCATCGTGCGGTTACAATGGCCATGTCGACGGGACGTTCTTCGTGAGCGAAGAACAGAAAAACTAGCCGGCACATGGCGTCGGCTGGTCGGGCTAAGCGCGTCGCATCGACGCGCTTAGCCTCCATTGTTTATGCATGTCGTCGTCCCAAAACCGCTACACAATTTTGGGCGACATGCATTAGAGCCCGGGAACCCGCTGATAGTTGGCGATGTCGGCGCGGACACCAAGTCGGGCGAGCGTTTCCTGCGGGTTGAAGGCAACCCTTTCCTGCGCCGCCTTGACGATCGGCACGACCTTGTCGACGGCCGCCTGGCTTTCCCATTCGACGATCGTCACCAGGTTGAATTCGCCCGGCCCGGACAATTGCTCGAGCAGGAAATCCTGCACGAAGCCCTGCTGCTGGCGCAGCAATTCATGCGTCGTCCTGACCTTGACAAGGATCTCCTCGCGGGCGGCAGCCGGGACGACGAACTTGTCCACCCTGAACACGCTGCCACCGTTAACACTCTGATTTGTATCGTTCATTTCAATTGTTCCGTTCCTGGATAATGGTGTTTTCGGGCTCCAGGAACGGCGTACAATCTCAACTTAAGTTGAGGTCAAGCGCAAAAATCAATTTACCTCCGACGTCCGCCGGCGAACGATGACGCCGAGTTCGTCGCCCTCGCGAGCGAGGCGCAGGCGCTCTTCAGCCTCGGTCGCCTCGCGCTGGCGGTCCCACATCGAGGCGTAGAGGCCGTGCTTTCGCATCAGCTCGACATGGGTGCCGCGCTCGGCGATCTGGCCGTCCTTGAGCACGATGATCTCGTCGGCGGAAATCACCGTCGACAGACGGTGGGCAATGACAATGGTGGTGCGGCCCTTGCTGACGAGATCGAGCGCGGCCTGGATCTCCTGCTCGGTGTGGCTGTCCAGTGCCGAGGTGGCTTCGTCGAGCATCAGAATCGGCGGCGCCTTTAGGATAGTGCGGGCAATCGCCACGCGCTGTTTTTCGCCACCCGAGAGTTTCAGCCCGCGCTCGCCGACCATCGACTTGTAGCCGTCGGGCAGCTTGTCGATGAACGGTCCGATCTGGGCGAGTTCGGCAGCCTTGCGTACCTCTTCTTCGCTGGCGCCGACGCGGCCATAGCGGATGTTGTAGGCGATGCTGTCGTTGAACAGCACCGTGTCCTGCGGCACCATGCCGAGCACCGCGCGCAGACTGTCCTGGGTGACGTCCCTGACGTCCTGGCCGTCGATCAGCACCTGCCCGGCCTGCACGTCGTAGAAACGGAACAGCAGCCGCGAGATGGTCGACTTGCCGGCACCCGACGGGCCGACAATGGCGACCGTCTTGCCGGCCGGCACCTCGAACGAGACGCCTTTCAGGATCTTGCGGTTCGGGTCATAGGAAAAATGCACGTCGCGGAACTCGACCTTGCCGGCGCCGACGACCAGGGATTTCGCATCAGGTTTGTCGACAATCTCCTGCGGCACGTCGAGCAGGTCGAACATGTGTTCGATGTCGGTCAACCCTTGCCGGATTTCGCGGTAGATGAAGCCGATGAAGTTGAGCGGCACCGAAAGCTGCACCAGCATCGCATTGATGAAGACGAAGTCGCCGACCGTCTGCGTGTGGGCCTGGACCTCCAGCGCCGACATGCACATGACGACGACAGTGCCGAGGCCGAAGATGATGCCCTGGCCGAAGTTCAGCCAGCCGAGCGAGGTCCAGGTCTTGGTGGCGGCGATCTCGTAGCGCGCCATCGAGCGGTCGAAGCGCTCGGCTTCCATGGCCTCGTTGGTGAAATATTTGACCGTCTCGAAATTGAGCAGCGAGTCGATCGCCTTGGTGTTGGCGTCGGTGTCACTGTCGTTCATGTCGCGGCGGATCGAGATGCGCCAGTCGCTCGCCTTGACCGTGAACCAGACATATAGGCAGACGGTGGCCGCCACCACGGCCACATATTTCCAGCCATAGGTGAAACCGAATATGCCGGCCGTCAGCGCGAATTCGAGAATGGTCGGCGCCGTGTTCAGCATGATGAAACGCACGATCGTTTCGATGCCCTTGGTGCCGCGCTCGATGATGCGCGACAGACCGCCGGTGCGACGCTCCAGGTGGAAGCGCAGCGACAACTGGTGCATGTGGACGAAGGTGCGGAAGGCAAGCTGGCGCACCGCATGCTGGCCAACGCGGGCAAACAGCGCATCGCGCAACTGGTTGAAGCCAAGCTGGACGAGCCTCAGCACGTTGTAGGCAATAACCAGCATCACCGGGGCAAGCATGAAAGAAGGCAGCGGCGGTGGTACTTTGGAGCCGCCCGCCAGCGCATCAGTTGCCCATTTGAAGAAATAGGGACCGGCGACCAGTGTCAGCTTGGCGACGACCAGCAGCAGCGTCGCCCAGGTCACGCGTGCCCGGAGGTCGGCGCGATCGGCCGGCCACATATAGGGCCACAAATTGCGCAAAGTCGCGAAGGTTGAGGTGTCGGCGGAGACGGTTTTTTCGACCACTTTTCTTGCCTTTGGGTGAGAGGGTCAGCGGCCGGAGCAGCAGGAAATGACGAGCGCGTTCAGCGATGCCGACAGGTTGGCGAGCGCCGCATGATCGACCGCGTAGCGAGAACGCTGGCGGTCGGGCTCGAAGCGGACCAGACCGGCCTCGACCAATATTTTCAGATGCTGCGAGACCGTCGACTGCGCCAGATCGAAACGGTCGACGACTTCGCGGCAGCAGCATGAATTGCTGGCCGAGAGGTGCTTCAGTATCTCAATCCGTGCCGGATGCGACAACGCTGCGAGATCGCGCCGCGACAGCGCGGCTGTCGGAGATGCAGTTGGGTAGAGCGCTGGTAGCGGGGTCTGGGTCAAGGGCGGATTCTGTCATCGTTCATCGGCGATAGACGATGGACGGCACCGCCGCAAGCTACTCTTCCGGGCAGATCGGACGGTGGCTAGCGCTCCGGTATGGATTTCTCGATCCCTGGAATAGCGGCAATCTGTTCAGCCAGAAACTCGACCAGCAAGCGCACCCTGGCGACGCCCGCGCGCTCCGGGACAATCAACATGTTCAGCGGGACGGACGTCAGCGAATAATCCGCCAGGATCGTCTCGAGCAAGCCCGCCGCCAGAAGATCGTCCACAAGCCATCGATGCGCCGGCGCGATCCCTCGAGCGGCAACCATGGCCTGCCGCGCGGCAAGCCCATGATCGATACGCAGTCGCCCCGCGAAAGGCACCGTGTGGCGTTCGCCGCCGGCGCCCTGCAAAACAAGCGTTTCGCTGCCCGCCACGTTCGACATCCGGATGCCCTCATGCCGGGACAGATCCGAAGGGACAGCTGGTCTTCCCCGCGCCGCCAGATAATCCGGAGACGCCACGAGCAGACGCCGCGACTGGCCGAGAGCCCGCAGCTTCAACGAGCTGTCGGTGAGCGGTCCCAGGCGAAGCGCGATATCGACACCCTCGCGGACGAGATCCACCCGCTCATCCGTGAGGCTGAGATCAACCCCAATGTCAGGATGACGGTCCTGAAAAGCGAAGATCAGCCGGCTGACGTGCAAGACACCGAAAGCCGCCGTACAGCTTATCCGGATGGTGCCGGCGGGCGCGCCACGCGTGCCTCGGGCCTCATCGCTGGCCTTTTCGACAAGGCGCAGGATCTGAACGCTGTTGGCATAATAGCGGCTGCCTTCGGCGGTCATCATCACACGCCTGGTCGTCCTGCTGAGCAAAGGCACGCCGACCGCTTCTTCGAGCTCCCGCACGTGCCGCGTGATTGTTGACTGCCCTACCCCAAATTCGCGCGCGACGGCCGACAGGCTGCCACGCTCGGCCACGCGAACGAAGGTGCGCATACGCTCGAATGTAATGTCCGATTTATCCATTATTCGGCACAATATTATGCATTACCTGCATATAGTGGATCATTCCGCCATTGGCTACCTTCCGGTCAGTTTCCTCAACATTGGATCTGACCCATGAAAGTTCTGCTTGTCTTCGCTCACCCTGAAACACGCTCGCTGAGCGGCGCCCTTCGTGACGTCGCCGTCAAGGAACTCGAGGCTCAAGGGCATGAGGTGCGCGTATCGGACCTGTACGCCGATGGCTGGAAATCCGAAGTCGATCGCGCCGACTTCCCATCATCGGACCCCGATGCGCGATTCATCCCGGTCGCGGCTTCCAAGAAGGGCTTCGAGGCCAACATGCTAACCGGGGATGTAAAGGCCGAGATCGAAAAGCTCCTGTGGGCCGATACCTTGATCCTGCAGTTCCCGCTCTGGTGGTTTGCCATGCCGGCGATCCTCAAGGGCTGGGTCGACCGCGTGTTCGCCTATGGATTCGCCTATGGCGTTGGTGAGCATAGCGATCGGCGCTGGGGCGATCGCTATGGTGAGGGGACCCTTGTCGGGAAACGCGCAATGCTGATCGTGACCGCTGGAGGCTGGGAGGAGCACTACACGCCGCGCGGGATCAACGGACCTATGGACGACCTGCTGTTCCCGATCAATCACGGGATCCTCTATTACCCTGGATACGACGTGCTTCCGCCGTTCGTGGTCTACAAGGTCGATCGTCTTGAAGAGGCCGGCTTCGAGCCCATGGCCGAACGCCTGCGTGACAGGATGCGGACACTGGCGACGACGCCGCCCATCCCATACCGTCGGCAAAATGGCGGAGATTATCTCATCCCGAGCATGAATCTCCGCCCTGAGCTGGGTGATCCCGGTGCAACCGGTTTCACGCTTCACTCCAACCAAGCAGGCGATGCCGGCTGATCGAGGTGGGCTTCTACTCCGTCTTGGTCGGCGCCGTCGTCGCCTGCTCGCCCATCGCCTTGAGGTCGGCGGCTTCGCCTTCCTTGGATTTTTCCGGGACCTTGAACACCTGTCCTGGCCAGATGCGATTGGGATCCCTGATCTGGTCCTGGTTGGCCAGGTAGATGGTGGAATAGCGCACGCCATGGCCATAGACGCGCCGCGAAATCCGCCACAGCGTGTCGTTGCGGCGGATGATGACGGCGCCGTCGGCATGTTCGAGCTTGGGCGATACGACCTCCGGCACGTCGGTTGGCGGCGTGGCCGCAGCGACGACGGCCGGAGCCTCGGTGGCGGGTGCAGCGGGAGCCGGAGCGGGCTCCGCGGGTGCGGCGGCAACAGCCGGTGCCGCAGCGGCCGGCACGGCAGGAGCTGGCGCTGGCTCGGCAGGAGCAGCCGCGACAACGGCTGGTGCCGCAGGAGCCGGAGTGGCGGGTGCCTCGGCAGCGGCAGGTGCGGCCGGCTTGGCATCCGCCGGCTTGACCTCCGCAGGCGCCACAGCGGCAACCGCCTCGCCCGGCTCGCGCTCGAACGGCACGGCGGCGCGGGCCACCACCTTCACACCGTCGGCGTCGAGGCCGTCGACATGGATGGTGTAGCTGCCGACCGGAATGTCGCGCGTCGCCTCGACGAGGAAATGACCGTCCGGCGACGTCTGCGCGTCTCCGAGCAGGATGTCGTTGGCATAGGCGCGCACCTTGCGGCCCGGATCGGCGAGGCCGGCGACAAAGATCTTGTTGCCGTCGATCTCGACCGCCTCAACGACGATCTTGGGTTCGGCCACGGCTGCGGCGGGCGGTGTTGCCGGCGCGGCGGGAGCTGGTGCAGCCTCGACGACGGCTGGCGCCGGTGCCGGTACGGCTGGCGCCGGAGCAGCAGTTGCGGGTACTTCGGCGGCCGGAGCTGGCGCCGGTGCAGCCGGAGCGGCAGCACTGGTCACCGGTGGCAGGTGCCGCCGGTTTGGTCTCGGGTGCCGGAACGGTCAGCAGTTCGGCCGGCTTGCCCGGCTCCTCGACCATGGCCAGCACCTGGCCGGCGGCATCCTTGGGAATCGAAACGACAGCTGTCTGCGCCGAAGCGGTCACGACCGTGCCGACTGTCGAACGCAGGGCAATCGTATAGTCACCCGGCTTCAGCGGATCGTCGAGCACGATGACGAAGGCACCATCGGGACCGGCCACGGTCGAACCGAGCACGGTCGTGCCGTTGAGGATCTCGACCTTTGAATTGGGCGCTGCATTGCCGGCAATGACGATCGAACCATTGCTCTCGACGCGCACGACATCGAAGGTCGGCGCGATCGGGCCGGCCGCTGCTGGCGCCGCGGGAGCCGCCCCATCGGTTGCAGGCGCTGTCGGGGGCGTGGTTTCCGTCGCAGGCGCGGCCGGAGCGGTCGCCTGCGGCGCTGCGGCGGGAGCGGCCGGCACTGCCGGCGCCGGCAGTCGCCCTTCCGTGCCGGGATCAGCCGGTTTCGGCGCCTCGGGAGGCGTCAAGGCCGCCACCTGCGCCGGCGGCGCTGGATGAAGATACGGGTCGAGTGCGCCCGATACATAGGCGGTTCCCGCGGCCGCGACGGTCCCACCCGCCGCAAACAGGAACGCCTTCAATGGATTAATTGCCATATTTCCCTACCCCTTAGCCACCTAATGCCGGTCTAGCGTGTTTTCCCAGTGCCGACAAGAAAAACGGGCCGACAAGAAAAAGCCCGAACTTGTCAAGCCTTGGGGCTTGACCACGCTTTCAGACCCAATCACCAATCATCCGTATGAACACGATTCGATCCGTCTGCGTCTATTGCGGCTCGTCGCCGGGCCGCGTTGAAATCTATGCGAAGGCCGGACACCTGCTTGGCCGTTCAATTGCCAAAGCGGGCCTGCGGCTGGTCTATGGCGGCGGCACCAAAGGCATTATGGGCGCCGTCGCCGAAGGCGCGCTCAAGGCCGGCGGCAAGGTGACGGGCATCATTCCCCGCTTCCTGATCAACAAGGAAGCAACCGAAACCGCGCTCGACCGGCTCGACGAACTGCTGATCACCGACAATATGCACGAGCGCAAACACAAGATGTTCGAGAAATCCGACGCCTTTGTGGCGCTGCCGGGCGGCATCGGTACAGTCGAGGAGATCGTCGAGGTCATGACCTGGGGGCAACTCGGTCATCACCGCAAGCCGATCGTCTTCGGCAATGTCAACGGATTCTGGGATCCGATGCTGTCATTGCTTGATCACATGGCGGCAGAAGGCTTCATCCACACAGCGCAACGGGTCAAGCCGCTGGTCGTCAACGATCCCGAGGCCATCGTCGCCGCCATCATGGTGGCAGGCTCCTCCGTCGACGCGCCAACCGAGGGCATGCAGTCGGTCATAGACAAAATGTAGGGAATAGGCAGTGGGGAATAGGGCTTGCCTACTACTGCCTACTGCCTACTGCCTTCCGCAAATCCCCAATCACCGCTCGCCGATCTTGCCGCCGCCAGGCCAGGTGAATCGAAACCGTGCGTTCGAACCAAGGCAGGTCGCGGAACACGATCCGCGGCGGTGCGGCGGCACCCAGGCTGGATTGCACTGTCGCCAGGCCCAGGCCGGCACTGACCAGGCCGAGCGAGGTCAGCGGATCGGCTGTTTCATAGGCGATCTCGGGCAGAAAGCCGGCCTTGGCGCAAGCGGCGAGGAATTGGCTGCGATTGGTGTCGTCAGGTTGGCGCACGACGGTGATCCAGGTGCGGCCATCGAGATGATGCGGCCTGATGTCCGACAACTGGACAAGCGGGTCCTCTTCGGGGATCGCCAGCACCAACGGCTCTCGCCGCACCAGCATGCTGTCGATGTCCGGATCGTCGGCCAGGGCCGGAGCGTAGACGAAGCCGAGGTCGAGTACGCGCTGCCGCAGATCGTCGAACTGCGCCGCCGTGCGCAGGCTCCTGAGCTGGAGATGGAAATCGGGCCGCTCGCGGCGGAATTGCCTGAGCATGTCGGCGACCAGCCCGGCATGCACCGCGCCCTCGACATAGCCGATGGCGAGACGGCCGACCGCGCCGCTGGCGAGGTTGCGGCCGAACTCCTCAACGCGTCGTGCATTGGCAAGCAGCGCGCGGGCTTCAGAAAGGAAGGCGCGGCCCTCGGCATTGAGATGAACCCGCTGCTTTGCCCGTTCGAACAGAGCGACGCCCAGTTGCTCTTCGAGCTGCATGATCTGCCGGCTGAGCGGCGATTGCGAGATGTGCAGGATTTCAGCGGCGCGGCCGACATTGCCGGTCTCGGCGACAGTGACGAAGTATCTGATCTGGCGCAGGTCGAACAATTTTTCTCTGTCCTCATAGGTCTCAACTTTAGCCTAATCAGTCTTGGACAGTCTGACCAGTCAAAGCGAAACTCGGCCATCCCAACCAAAGGAGACCGATATGCAGTTCTTTGCCCTTCTCACCCGCAACACCGCAAAGTTCGGCGACGCCGACTTTGCGCCGCTCCTGCCCGGCGAGGCCGAGCAGCGGCGAACGCTCTACGCCGAGGGCGCGGCGCGCCAGATCTGGAACCGTGGCGACATTCCCGGCAGCGGCATGATGTTCGAGGCATCAGACGACGCCGAAGTGCGCGGCCATCTCGCCACTCTGCCATTGATCAAGGCCGGCATGATGGACATCGCCGCGATCGTGCCGCTCAACCCCTACCCCGGGTTTGGGCCGAAGCGCTGAACCGCATCAGACGGAGCGGTCGGCGGCGCTCACCGCCGGCCGCCGCTCGAGCGGCAAGGTAGAAGCGCCACCGACGCTCCGGCGATTTCCATTTGCGGCGAACCTCCCGGTTGGCTATCGGGGAGATGGACAAGGGGGATTGAACGGTGTTGGACAGGACAGACGGCGATGCGGATCGCGTTCCACGCGCCTCCGTCGTCATGACCGTCTATACGGACCAGCGCTTTCTCGATGCCGCGGTGAACAGCATCCTGACCCAGGAGTTCGACGATCTCGAACTCATCATTGTCGATGACGGCACGAGCCAGGACGCAGTCTTCCAGGAGCTGGCGCGTCGCGATCCGCGCATCCGGCTGATCACCAACCCGACCAATCTCGGCACCGCAGCCGCCGCCAATCGCGGCATCGAGGCGGCCCGAGGGGAGATCATCCTGCGCCTCGACGCTGACGATATCGCCGAGCCTGCGCATGTCGGACGACTGGTCGCGGCCCTGGACGAGGATCGCGAACTTGGCCTTGTCGGACATGCGGTAACGCTGATCGACGAAGCCGACCGCGTCGTCGGGGCGCAGCTTATGCCCGAGACGGATCTGGAGATCCGCTGGACGATCCTGTTCCACAATCCCTTCTACCATTCGACGATCGCCTACCGCCGCGGCTGCTTCGAGGCCGCCGGGCGCTACAGGATCGATGAACTGGTCTCGCAGGACCATTATCTGTGGTTCGACATGCTGCCTTTGTGCCGGGCGCGAAATCTTGCCGAACCGCTGACGCGCTACCGGCTGAACGCACTCGGGCTGACCGCGACAAACGCAACGAATGCCCGCAATCGCACGCATCCGATCCGCCATGCATCATGGGCGCGCCTCGGCCTGACCTATGACCTTTATAACGACGCTTTCGCCCAGGACCTCACCCAGTTCATCCGCGGGCAGGTGATTGCCGTCGACCGACGCGCCGCCGCCTACAGCAAGTTGCTTGGCGTGCTCAAGGCCTTTCTCGCAGCGTCACGGCCCTTCCGGCGCACGGAGGATGCGGTTGCGGCAAGGCAGCTGGTGCATGGCATCGTCGCGCGCATGCTCGCCAGCCCGCCGCCGGGTCTCACAGAGATGCTGCGCGTCTGCTATCTGTGCTGGCCGCTCGACTGGCGCTCCGTAACCAGTGCGGTGACAAAGCGGCTGGCGATTGGGCTCAAGCCGTGGTTGCCCAAAACAGGCAGCTGACTGAATCGGTGCCGGACCAGTTGACGAGGAACAGCATTCTGGAAACTGAAGGTGCCGTCTCTGCCTTAAAGAGTGAGAATATGAACCCTGATTATTCTGCGTGGTTTGCAGGCAAGAGCCTTTCGACCGACTGGACCTCGCGCTTCTTTCCCCTCTGGGCCACACTGTTCCAGTCACGCCGCGATGAGGCTCTCGATGTCCTGGAGATCGGCTCCTGGGAGGGCCGGTCGGCGATCTTCTTTCTCAATTATTTCGGCAAATGCCGGCTGACATGCATCGATACATTCGGCGGCAGTCCCGAACACACCCTGCGCCACAAATGGAGCGACCAGCTTGCGCATGTCGAGCAACGCTTCGACAGCAACCTGGCCGCGTTCGGCGAACGGGTCGAGAAGATCAAAAGTCCCTCGTCCCAGGCACTGGCCCGCCTTATCACCGACGAGCGGTGTTTCGACCTCGTCTATGTCGACGGCAGCCATCACAGCGCCGACGTCCAGTCCGATGCCGTGTTCTCCTGGCCGATGGTGCGGGACGGCGGGATCGTCATTTTCGACGATTACGAATGGACTTTCTTTGCCAACGAGGTCGCTCGTCCAAAACTCGGGATCGACAGTTTCCTGTCGGTGCAATCAGGCCAATACCGCGAACTGTACCGAGGAGAACAAGTCATCATCCAGAAGATCGGCGTCGCCAGGAACGAGCGGCCGGCAATTTCTTCTCGGCAGCCTCCTGCCCCTCGGGAAGAACCCGTCGACAAACCCAGAGCCGACGGATCCGAGAACGACGTCGAGTTTGTGCTGATCGCCGAGGCGGGCATTCTCGAAGCACAGGCCCTGCTGCTGTGCGAAAGCATCAGGTGTTTCGCCGGCTCTTATTCGCGATCCCCGATAATTGCGGTCTCGCCGCGAAGCAGCCGTCGCCCGTCCGCGTCGACGATAGCCCGGTTCGAGCAACTGGGAGTGGACTATCTGCCGATCGAGATCGACAGCCGCAGCCCGCAATATGGCCCCTCATACCGAGTCCATTCGCTTGCTCATGTCGAAAGACGGACCGGGCCGCCGGTCATCATCATGCTTGATAGCGACGCGATATTCGTCGCCGAGCCAGACTTTTCGTTGGGCACATGCTCCGCCGCTGCTCGCCCGGTGGACAGCAAGGGGATGTGCACGACAGGCCCTGGCGACCCATTCGACGCTTACTGGCGACAGCTGTGCGTCCTTGCCGGTGTCGACTACGAGCACCTGCCGATCGTGCGCACGAGCGTCGACGGCCTGGCTGTGCGCGCCAGCTACAATGGCGGGCTCATCGCCGCAAAAAGGGCGAGCGGCCTGTTTCAGCGCACCGAAGATATTTTCCGGAAGCTGGTGGCCGCCAATATGAAACCATGGGCCGGCGCCGAGCCAACCTATGGCACCGGGACCGGCATCCTGCAGGGGGAGGCCACGGCCTTCTGGGGCACGAGCCAGGCTGCTTTCTCACTGGCGGCCACCGCCGGCAACCATTCGGTGCGGCTTTTGCCGGCAACGCATAATTTTCCGCTTCACAACTTCAACCCGGCCACGGCGCCCGACCCGGCCCGGCTGGTCCATATCCACTATCATGGACTGTTCAACGAGGGGGCAGTTGCCGCGAACCCGATACTGGACGGAACGTTGGCGTTGCCTGCGGGAATACGCGAATGGCTCGAGGCCCGGCTGCCATTGCGCGAGACCCCTGCGCAGGCCGCGCAGATGCCGAACCGCGCGCGCCACTCTCGCAGAAAAGCGATCCTCGTGCTTGGGATGCACCGCAGCGGGACCTCGATGCTTGCCGGCACCATCGCCGCATTGGGATCGGCCGGCCCCAAAAGACCGTTGCGCGCCGACGGCAACAATCCCAGGGGATACTGGGAAAGCACCCCGCTCAATTTCGCCAACGACGAGTTACTCGCAGCGGCAGCCTCCTCGTGGCATGACTGGCGGCCGCTCAATCCGCAATGGCTGCAATCGCTGGCGGCAGAGCGTCACCGCCACAAGATCAAGGCGATCCTGGCAAGCGAGTACGGCGATGAACCGCTGTTTTTCGTCAAGGATCCCCGGATCTGCCGGTTCGTTCCGTTCATGTCGTCGATCCTTGCCGAAATGGAGGTCGAGTCGGTGGCCTTGCTTCCGCTCCGCAACCCCCTCGAGGTCGCTTACTCGCTGGAGAGGCGGGATCGATTGCCGCTGGCAAAATCCGTTTTGCTCTGGCTGAGGCACGTGCTCGATGCGGAATTTCATTCACGGCACATGCCACGTCATTTCATGCGTCACGAACAGTTGCTGATCGACTGGCGACATCATACGAACCGCGCGGCGGAGAAGACCGGGATCGTCTGGCCGGCCCGCTCCGATCAGGCGGAGGCCGAAATAGGACGTTTCCTGACAGCGGACCTGCACCGTGAACGGGCAACAGTCGGGGACTTGCAGAGCCATCCGGATGTGACACCGCTGATACGCACCGCCTACGACATTCTATGTGCCATGGCGGACGACGGCGACAGCCAGAAATTGCGCGACGAGCTGGATCTTGTGCGGGCGAAATTCGATGAAAGTTGCGCTGTCGTGGGCGCCGCGGCAGCGGCCGAGGCAGACAATTTGCGCGAAGAGCGCGACGCAATCAACCGCGCCTATCATGAGCTCGGCCTCGAACGGAACGCATTGGTGCAGGATCGAGAGAATCTCGTTGCCGAACGCGCCGCACGGCTCGCGTCGCCCAACTGGCGACGATTGACAGCCCCGTTGCGGTGGATACGAAGTCCGTCCAAACGTCGAAAATGACGGCAATTGGCGGATCGAGGCCTCTCCCTGATCGACACGCTGTGACGCGCTGTCAAGAAACCGTCACACGAAACCGGGTTCGCGCGTGCTAGAAACTGCAGAGGTGCCGTTGCGCGGCGCCACCTTTCGAAACCTGCATCTGGCACTGCGCCCATGGATATCGCCCTCGCCCCGGAAGGCACCGACCTGTCGCCTTACCTGCCCGACGAGCACGGGCTGTTCTTCATCTATCATTTCACCGCTGAAGGCGTGCGCACCAGGGAGCCCGCGCAGGCGCGATGGAGCTGGCGCAGCTACCAGATCACCGATCTGCACGCCCGCCAGGAAATCGCCGCCGAGAAGGCTCTGCCGGCCGCGGCGCGCGATGCTTTCCTCGCGCCCAGCCATGGCTGCCACATCGACTACGAGGATGACTGGCTGTTTGGCGACCTGCCGGACCTCAGGCACGATTTTTCAGAGGCGCGCGGGCTCGTCCATTTCCGCTTCGCCTTCAACGACACGATGCTGATCGGCGCCCGCAAGCAGCCTCTGGAGTCGGCCGACGCGGTTCGCAAGGCGGTAGAGAATGGATCGCGGAAATTCCGCACGCCGGCGGAACTGATCGAGGCGGTCATGGGCCAGTCGCTCGACGGCATGTCGCGCGAGCTCGGCAAACTCGGCGACACGCTCGACGGCATCGAGGACCGCGTCGTGCGCGATGCATGGCACAATGAACGCCAGTCGCTGGTCGAGGCGCGCCGGCAGCTGGTGGTGATCCACCGGCAGATGGCGACGCTCACCAACCTGTTTCGCCATCTCGATCATTCGCATCGCGACGAGCTACCCGACCTGATCAACGACATGGCGGCCCGGCTCTCGCACCGGGCACTCACCCTCTACAATGACGGCGAGCAGTTGCAGGCGCGCACGAGGTTGTTGCAGGACGAGCTGATGGCGAAACTGACGATGCAGTCGAACCAGCTTCTTTATGTTCTCTCCGTCATGACGGCAGTGCTGCTGCCGATGACCATCATCTCGGGCCTGTTCGGCATGAATGTCGGCGGGCTGCCGCTGGTCGATACACCAGCGGGCTTCTGGGTGGTGACGGCTGTGTCGGTGGTTATCGCTTTGGCCACCTACCTGTTCGTCAGGCGGCTCGGCCGCGGGTTGTAGCGGCGGCCCGGCGGGCGGTAACCAGCATCGACCAGGAATAGATCGCCAAGGCTGCCCAGATCAGGGCAAAGGCGATGGCCTGTGCCGTGCCGAACGGTTCGTCGAAGATCAGAACGGCGATCAGGAACACCATGGTCGGCGCGATATACTGCATGATGCCGATGGTGGAGAGCCGCAGCAGCTTGGCGCCGAAGGCGAACAACAGCAATGGTATCGACGTGACCGGACCGCAGCCTATCAGCAGGGCAGTGTCGGTGCCGTTGCTGGACACGATGTGGTCCTGTCCTGTCGTGATCAGGTAGATGATGTAGCCGAGAGCCGGCACGGACAGCAAAAGCACTTCGAGCAGAAAACCCTGGCTCGGGCCGATCGGCAGCGTCTTGCGGAAGAAGCCATAGGCGGCGAAAGAGAAAGCCAGCGCCAACGATACCCAAGGCAGCTTGCCGCCCTCGATCGTCAGCAGCGTGACGGCGACCGCCGCCAGCGCGACAGCAGCGATCTGCAACCGGTCGAGCTTTTCGCCCAGCAGCACCGCACCGACCACGACCACCACCAGCGGGTTGATGTAATAGCCGAGTGCGGTCTCGACGGTGCGGTCGACGGCGATCGCCCAGACATAGATGCCCCAGTTGACCGAGATCAGCGCTGCCGTCAGCGCCGCCATGGCGATGGTGCGGGGTGAGCGAATTGCCGCCTTGAAATCCGCCGTGCGGCCGGCCCAGACCAGAACCGCCGCGGCGATCGGCACCGACCAGACAATGCGGTGTGCGATCACCTCGGCAAGCGGCAGATGCGCCACCGCCTTCATGTAGAAAGGCAGCAATCCCCACAAGAGATAGGCACCCAGCGCCAGCAAGAAGCCGCGACGGGCTTTTGAATCTGCATCCAGGGCAATTGCTTCAGCGACCATGGGCCAACGCTATGGCCCAGTAATCTTGGCAAGACCATCGCAAAGTTGTGATGGATCAATGGACTTTCGCTGATGGTTCAAGCGGCTGCCTTCGAAGAACTGCATCCCCGAGAGCTATGGCAACGAACTTGTCAGCTCATTTCTGGACCGGCTTCTCGACAAGCTCAAAGAAAAGCCGGTCGGGCGCGCCCTCATCATGCCTGAAGCCCGTCAACTCCTTTGCAAGATCGAGAGGAATGTCGAAAACGAAGTCGACTCCTGAGCGTTCGGCATCTTCTTCATCCTGTTTTGACAAGGCCTCCTGCCTTACGCCTTCAAAGGATGTCGGAAGGTCGCCTGTGGCATGAAGGTCCCTGACGTTTTTGTCGCCGGTATGCGATACTCTCCAGATGTTCTTTCCGCTGCTCCAGAATTCGGCGCGAGCGAACATAGTATGTTCTTCTATGTGCACGACGACCATTTCCCTGCCCTGCGAGAACGCCGACAGATAGCTGTCGGGAGGATTGGGAAAGCTGCAGTAGCCCAGGATGATAATCGCCCAATTCTTTTCGCTGCGATAAGCGTTGACCGGGGCATCGAAGTCTTCCGACGAACCACCGACTTCCCTGCCGAACAAGGCTGCTGCTTCCTTGACACCGTAACCGCGGAAGCCAAACCAGCTTATCGAGAAGCCCACGCGCCTACTCCGCCGCCACCAGGCCAGCCATTTCGCGGTTCTTCATCAGCTTGTAGATGATCGAATCCATCAGTGCCTGGAACGACGCGTCGATGATGTTTTCGGAAACCCCGACCGTCCACCAGCGGGCGCCGGTGCCGTCATGCGATTCGATCAGGACGCGGGTGATGGCCTCGGTGCCGCCATTGAGGATACGCACCTTGAAGTCGGCGAGTTCGAGATCGGCGATCTCGTTCTGGTACTTGCCGAGATCCTTGCGCAACGCGATGTCGAGCGCGTTGACCGGGCCATGGCCTTCCGCCACCGACATCTTCTCCTCGCCCTCGACCAGCACTTTGACAACGGCTTCCGACACCGTCTTCAGCTGGCCATTGGCATCGAAGCGGCGTTCGATCATGCAGCGGAACGAAGTGACGTGGAAAAACTCCGGCAGGCCGTGCAGCATCTTGCGCGCCAAAAGCTCAAAGGAGGCATCGGCACCCTCATAGGCATAGCCCTCGGCCTCGCGTTCCTTGACGACCGCGATCAGCGCATCCAGCCGGTGATCGTCCCTGGGCACCTCGATGCCGCGCCGTTTCAACTCGGCAAGAAAATTGGCCTTGCCGCCCTGGTCGGAGACCATGACCCGGCGGCGGTTGCCGACCGTTTCCGGCGGCACATGCTCATAGGTCGCCGGCTCCTTAGCCAGGGCAGAGGCATGGATGCCGGCCTTGGTGGCGAAAGCCGAGGCGCCGACATAGGGCGCCTGCGCCTCCGGTGCACGGTTCAAGAGTTCGTCGAAAGCACGCGACAGACGTGAAATTCCGGTCAGCGCCTCGGCCGAAATGCCGGTCTCGAAGCGATCAGCGAAGGCCGGCTTCAGCGCCAGCGTCGGCACGATCGAGATCAGATTGGCGTTACCGCAGCGCTCGCCGATGCCGTTCAGCGTGCCCTGGATCTGGCGCACACCGGCCTCGACCGCGGCCAGTGAATTGGCGACCGCCTGGCCGGTGTCGTCATGGGCGTGGACGCCGAGATGATCGCCCGGTATCCCGGAGACGATGACCCTCTCGACGATGGCGCGCACTTCCGAAGGCTGCGTGCCGCCATTGGTGTCGCACAACACCACCCAGCGTGCGCCGGCGTTGTATGCCGTCCTTGCGCAGGCCAGCGCATAGTCGGGATTGGCCTTGAAGCCGTCGAAGAAATGCTCGCAGTCGACCATCGCTTCCTTGCCCGAAGCGACGGCCGCTTCGACCGAGGCCTTGATCGAGTCGAGGTTCTCCTCGTTGGTGCAACCGAGTGCGACGCGGACATGGTAGTCCCAGCTCTTGGCGACGAAGCAGATGGCGTCCGATTTCGACTGCACAAGCGCCGCAAGGCCAGGATCATTCGAGGCGGAGACCCCTGCCCGCTTGGTCATGCCGAAGGCAACGAATTTGGCGCGTACCGTGCGCTTCTGCTGAAAGAAGGCTGTGTCGGTCGGATTGGCGCCGGGATAACCGCCCTCGACATAATCCATGCCGAATTCGTCGAGCAATTTTGCAATCGCGATCTTGTCCTCGACGGAAAAGTCGATGCCCGGCGTCTGCTGGCCATCGCGCAATGTGGTGTCGAAGAGACAGAGGCGCTCGCGGGCCATGGTCATTTGCCTGCAAATTTGTCCGTCGCGCGGATCAGCCGGTCAAGGATGCCGGGCTCCGAATAGGCATGGCCGGCGCCTTCGATCAGATGGAAGTCGGCCTTCGGCCAAGCCTTGTGTAGTGCCCAGGCATAGCGTGCCGGGCACGGCATGTCATAGCGGCCGTGGACGATGGTGCCGGGGATGTCGCTGACCTTGTGCGCATCGCGCAGAAGCTGCCCCTCCTCCAGCCAGCCGGCATGGACGAAATAGTGGTTCTCGATGCGGGCGAAGGCGACAGCATAGTCATCCTGTCCAAACGGCCCGCTGGTTTCAGGCTCCGGCAGCAGCGTGATCGTCTCGCCCTCCCACAGGCTCCAGGCGCGGGCAGCCTCGATTTGTGCCGTGCGGTCGGACCCGACCAGCCGCTTGCGGTAGGCCGCCATCATGTCGCCGCGCTCGGCCTGCGGGATCGGCGCCAGGAAACGCTCCCACTTGTCGGGAAACATTTCGGAGACGCCGAACTGATAGTACCATTCGAGCTCGGCGCGGGTCAGCGTGTAGATGCCGCGCACCACCAGCTCGCTGACGCGATCGGGATGCGTCTCGGCATAGGCGAGCGCCAGCGTCGAGCCCCAGGAGCCGCCGAACACCAGCCATGTGTCGAAACCGGCCATCTCGCGCAGGCGTTCTATGTCGGCGACGAGATGCCAGGTGGTGTTGGCCTCCAGCGAGGCATTCGGCGTCGATTTTCCGCAACCGCGCTGATCGAACAGGATGACGTCGTAGAGCTTTGGATCGAACAGCCGGCGGTGTTTTGGCGAGATCGTGCCGCCCGGCCCGCCATGCAGGAACACGGCCGGCTTAGCGCCCTTGGTGCCGGAACGCTCCCAATAGACCATGTGACCATCGCCGACATCGAGCATGCCTGAGTCGAACGGCTCGAGCTCGGGATAGAGGGCACGCAATTGACTGCTCATAGCTGCAAACCTTTGGTCGGCCAGTCCGCCGTTTCGTGGTCGGGATGCTGGAAGGAGATGATCTGCTCCTGCCTTGTGTAGAAGTCAGGATCCTGATGGACGGGCTGGTCGAAGATCGTCTCCACCCAAGGCAGCCGCGCGGCGTAGTTGACCTGGATCTGCGGCGCCAGATCGGAGCGATCGTCGAAGGCGCCGATGGCGATCTCGAGCCCGCCGGGCTGGCGGTAGGTCAGCGGTGTACCACAGCGGGCGCAAAAGCCGCGATCGATGTTGACCGACGACTGGAAATAGCTCGGTTCCTCATGGGTCCATTCGACACCGTCCCTGGGCACGGTCACCAGCGCGCCGAAGAACGAGCCGAACTGTTTCTGGCACATGCGGCAATGGCAGATGGACGGGCGCCCGAGCGCCCCCTTGATGCGGAAGCGCACGGCTCCGCACTGGCAGCCGCCGGTTCGGACAGTCTCGGTCATGGTCTTTCCTCCGGCGGCCATTGGTCGGTGTCGTGGTCGGGGTGCTGGTAGGAGACAAGCTCGGCGAGATAGGGAGCCGACCCCATATCCGCCATCGTATCCTCGCCCGGCAATTGCGGAATAGTGTCGACGTAAGGCAGTTTTGCTTCGGTGCCCCACTGGATGGTCGGTGCGATATCGGCCGGATCGTCGAAGGCGGCTATCGCCAGCGCCATGCCGTCGGGCGCCTCGAAGGTCAGCGGCGTGCCGCATTCGGCGCAGAAGCCGCGCCAGGCGGCATTGGAGGAACGGAAACGCTTGGGCTCACCGCGTGTCCAGTCGACCTTGGCGCCGCGCACCGAGACCAGCGGCAGGTAGAAATTGCCGCTCGCCTTCTGGCACATGCGGCAATGGCAGACCGACGCGTCACCAAGCGTGCCCTCGACGCGGAAGCGCACCGCGCCGCACTGGCAGCCGCCTGAGTAGACCGGCCGGTTGTCGAGGCTCATCGCGTCTCACTCCGGATCATGGCAGACGGCCTCGACATTGTTGCCGTCGGGATCGAAGACGAAGGCGCCGTAATAGTTCGGGTGGTAGTGCGGGCGGAGCCCCGGCCCGCCATTGTCCTTGCCGCCGGCGGCAAGCGCCGCGGCATGGAAGGCGTCGACTTCGGCACGGCTACGCGCGGTGAAGGCGACGTGCTGGTGAGCCTTCTGGCCATCCTTACCTTCCTGCAGCCAGAACACCGGCCGATCGCGGCCGTAACCACCGACCTTTTCGCCGCCGGTGTATTCCAGCGGCACCATATAGAGCAGCGAGGCACCAAGCGGCGTCATCGCCTTGTCGTAGAAAGCCTTCGAAGCCTCGAAATCGGCAACGTCGATGCCGAGATGGTCGATCATGGAAATGCCTCCCTTGCTGGTTGGTGTGCTGGCGCTTGGTCACCGGCCAGGCCGGCCTCGATCACGATGTGCTGGCAGACATTGTCGATATCGCGAATGACGTCGTCGTTCCAGAAGCGCAGGATGGTCCAGCCACTCGCCTTCAAATAGACGCTTCGTGCCTCGTCGTACTGCAGATGTTCCGCATCAGCATGCTGGCTGCCATCGACCTCGACAATGAGGCGATGAGCCGAACACGCAAAGTCCACGATATAAGGTCCGACCGGCACCTGTCGCCGAAAGCTCATCCCCATCAGTCGGTGAGCACGCAACTCGTTCCACAGTTTCAACTCTGCATCCGTCATGACGCGACGCATGGATTTGGCGTTTCTGCGCTGACGGGATGGAACGAGGTCGTGCCCCATCAAACACCCCTTTGCCGGTGATTGGCGAAATCGGCGACGAAGGCTAATCTCCCCCCTTGCGGGGGAGATGCCCGGCAGGGCAGAGGGGGTGCTGTCCCGCCGGCCTATCAGCTTGCCACCGCTGCCTTCTCAAGAAATGATTGGAGCGAGGGTGAACAAACGGAAACGTTGGCGTTCCGTCACACCCCCTCTGTCCTGCCGGACATCTCCCCCGCAAGGGGGAGATCGGCCGCCACCAGCGCCTCCGCCAAAATTGCAAAAGTACTCGGCGCCACCCTCACCGCTTCACCTCCCAGGTGGTGATGCGTTCGCCGGTGGCCGGATCCTTGCCGTCCTTCAACTGTACACCTTGTGCCAAAAGGTCGTCGCGGATGCGGTCGGCTTCGGCCCAGTTCTTGGCGGCGATGAGAGCGAGGCGACTGGCGATGGCCTTGGCGACCGCGTCTTCATCCACCTCTGCCGAGGCGATATCGAAGCCAAGGAACAGCAGCGACGCCTTTAGTGCAGCGGCAGCCTCGTTGCCGTCCGCGGCCTCTGCGGCCAACTGTGTCAGCACCTGGAAAGCGGCATAGGTGGCGAGATCATCCGACAAGGCATCGATGACTTCCGCCGGCACCTGCCCGGCCGTCGGCGCCAGGTCCGCCGCGCGTTTCCATTTGCGCAGCGTGTTCTCCGCCTCCTCAAGCTTGCGGACGGAAAAGTCGATCGGCTCGCGATAGTGCGTCATCAGCATCGCCAGCCGCAGAACCTCGCCCGACCAGTTGCGACCGCCGAAGGTCTCGGTCTCCAGCAGTTCGTGGATCGAGTAGAAGTTGCCGAGGCTCTTCGACATCTTCTGGCCCTCGACCTGCAGGAAGCCATTGTGCATCCAGACATTAGCCATAACTGACGTGCCGTGGGCACAACGCGACTGGGCAATCTCGTTCTCGTGGTGCGGGAAGATCAGGTCGAGGCCGCCGCCATGGATGTCGAAGACTTCGCCGAGATAGGCCGCCGACATCGCCGAGCATTCGATGTGCCAGCCCGGCCGGCCCCTGCCCCATGGGCTCTGCCAACCCGGCTCTTCCGGCGACGACAGCTTCCACAGCACGAAATCGCCGGGGTTCCTCTTGTGCGCGTCGACGGCGATGCGGGCGCCGGCCTGCTGCTCGTCGAGATTGCGCTTCGACAATTGCCCGTAATCCGGCATCGACGCGGTGTCGAACAGAACTTCGCCTGCCGCGACATAGGCATGGCCGCGTTGGATCAGGCTTTGAATCAAGGTGATCATGTCGGCCTTGCCGTCGGCGCGGGGTTCGACGAATTCGGTGGCGCGCGGTTCGACCGTCGGCTCCAGGCAGCCGAGTGTAGCCACATCCTTGTGGAACTGGTCGGCGGTCTTTTCGGTCACCCGCCGGATCGCTTCGTTGAGCGAAAGCGTCCCCGAAGCAATCTCGCCACCGAAATCGCGCAGCGCTCGCGCGTTGATCTTGTCGTCGACGTCGGTGATGTTGCGCACGTAGGTAACATGCGTCTGCCCGTAGCGATGACGCAGCAGGCGGAACAGCACGTCGAAGACGATGACCGGCCTGGCATTGCCGATATGGGCGAAGTCGTAGACGGTCGGGCCGCAGACATACATGCGCACGTTCAGCGCATCGATCGGCACGAAATCCTCTTTCGTGCGCGTCAGCGTGTTGTAGAGGCGCAGGCCCTTCGATGCGTCTGACATTCCATGCCTTCCCGGTTCAGAACTTCTTATCTGGATGGAGCCAGCCGCGCGCCGAGGCGCAAATCAGACTCCAGCCTGCTGGCCGGGGCGTTTGTCCAATCTGGGGAAAGATGAGGCGAAAACGTCCGGACCAGCGCGAGGCTAGCCAATAATGCAAATGCCACAAATGGCGAAAGACGTTTTCATGGGCGGCTTTATCGCCTTGGCCAGTGTTGCCGTCAAGCCGCTAATCCCCGGAAAAACGTCGCCAACACGTGCAAACGCGTCGCTCGATCACGCGGAATCAGCCAGTGAAACATTATATTAAACATGTCGGCACAGTCATGAAACATTCGCCGGCTAGATCACCAAGCGTCACGATTTGGTCGGAATCAACGGTCAAACGCGAACACGAAAACGTTACCTGGGAAGAGATACATGCCTCGCAGCAAGCAAGACGCCACTCGCGCCAAGCAACCGGCACTGGCCAGCCACTATCGCGCGATCGGCCCGGCCGCGATCGTCGCCGCGCTTCTCCACACCGCGAAGAAGAACAAGCCGGCACCAAAAATCGTATCGCCCCGCGCTGCCTGAAGCAGTGTGCGGCCGGCGCCAAAGGCACTGGGTATGAGGCGCTCGTATACGCCTCCAGATCGAAACTTCGATCTTTTGTCTGAGCATGACCTTTCCCGAAAACCGGGGCCACTTTTCAGGATCATGCTCTAAAACAGCGTCATCTGGCTGTCGTCTGCGCCAGGCTTCTGGCGCTTGGCCTTCTCGGGCTCCGGCCCGATCTCGCCCCTCACCTGAATTTCCGGACCGGTGTTGGCAACCTTGTTGACGAGGTCGGAGACCGGGATAGCCTCGAAGAAATCGAGTTGCGCCGGCCGCAACAGGTCGGCAACGTCGCGCGGCTCAAGCGTACGGCAATCCAGCCAGCGGGCGAAATCCCTGGGATCAATGACCACCGGCATCCGGTCGTGAATATGGGCGATGTCGGCATTGGCGTTGACCGTCAGGATGGCGCCGGTGTCCATTTCCGAGCCGCCCGGCTCGGCATAGGTCTCGATCAGGCCGGCAAAGGCGACCAACCCGCCATGCCTGGGGCGGATCCAATAAGGTTGCCCCTTTTTGCCCCCGGTCTGCCGCCATTCATAGAAGCCCGACGCCGGCACCAGCGCGCGGCGATGGCGCATGGCGGCCTTGAACGAGGCCTTTTCGATTGCGCCTTCCGAGCGCGCATTGAACAGCAGTGGAAACTCCCTGGTGTCCTTGACCCAGGTGGGAATGAGCCCCCAGCGCACCAGCATCGGCTGCCGGTCGGGCAAATTGGAGCCCGGTGCCCGCGGCGCGCCTGCGGTCGCCACCAGGATCGGCTGCGTCGGCGCGATGTTGTAGCGCGGCGGGAAACCCTCCAGCTCGGCCAAGCCCAGATAGGCAGCGGTCTGATCCGGCGTCGCGGTCAAGGCAAAACGTCCGCACATGGTCGATTGGCGCCCTTCGAATGGTTCGGGTCGAAGGTGGCGATGGAAGCGGCGTTGCGCAACCGCTAAAGCTTCCGCATGCTGGGCGGTCCACAACAGACCCGCCGTCAACCCCGATCGGAAACCATGAACGAACCGCGCAAGACACTTCCGGCCGTCTCGGTGGCCGTCGTGCGTGGTGACACCGTGCTGCTGGTCAAGCGAGCGCGGCAGCCTTCACAGGGGCTGTATGCATTTCCGGGCGGCAAGGTCGAGGCCGGCGAGACCCTGGAGGACGCGGTACGGCGCGAGCTGCTGGAAGAGACCGGCTTGCGTGCCACCGGTTTCCGCGCACTTCGGGAAATCCATATCGACGGCAGGGACGAATTCCATCCAGTCGATTACCGCCTCACGGTCTTCGGCGCTGCCTATACCGGCGGCGAGGCCGTGGCCAGCGACGATGCAGAGACAGCCGCCTTCTACACGCTGCTTGAGATGGCCGCGCTGCCGCTTGCCGGTTCGGTGTTCGCGGTGGCCGAGGAACTCCTTGGTCCGCACTCGAACACTCCGGCGCAGCGCTGAAAAATCGCCTTGCAGACGACAAATTGTTTCGCCACAAAGGCTTACACTGTCTGGCCAGCCATAACGGCCTAGCTGTTAGGCAGAGAAGCCTTATGAACCGTCCGTCGATACTCCTCGCCATTTGCCTTGCCGTCAGCGCGGCCGTCCCGGCGCGGCCGGCGTTCAGTGCCGAGTCGCCGTTCGAGCCGGGGCTGATGCGGCTGGCGGAGGTGCTGGGGTCGCTGCATTTCCTGCGCAATCTGTGCGGCGAGAAGGGCGACCAGTGGCGTGGCGAGATGGAAAAACTGCTCGATTCGGAAAATCCGGATCCGGAGCGCCGCGCCCGCTTCATTGCCAGCTTCAACCGCGGCTACCGCTCGTTCGGCGGCACATACACCCAGTGCACCGCCTCGGCCACCGAGGCCATCAGCCGTTACATGAAGGAAGGCGAGACGCTGTCGCGCGACATCGCCTCGCGCTACGGCAACTAGGCAATCCATCAACAGATATCCGGGCCGTCGCCAGGCATATCGGACAAATCGGCTTGTAGCAGTCGATGTCTTGGTGCAATCCTGATGTTGCACTTCTGCAACAACGTTAATGAAACGTTAGCGCACGAATGCGGAATTAACTCAAACTGAAGGTTTTCACCCCGCAGGCCGGCCTAATCGGCTAAGTTTGATCCGGGTTGAAACGCAGCTTCGCCAAACACAGCCGTCTCCTGTAAAAGACGATCAAAAAAATGTCGTATTTACAGATACTTACTTCGACGCTGCGCGCAAACGGAACAGATCAAGCCTGATCCGCACTGGCGGATCGTCGCTTGAAAGGGTGGACATCGCTTATGGAACATGCTGCCAACGACATCGATGCCCTGGTCAGGGAAGAAAAGCGCCTGACCGCGGTGGAGAGCCACAGCGAAGCCTGGGCGGAAGGCCTTTCGGCCGGCATCGAGCCCGAAATCATTGCCGAAGCGGCGCTTGAAACCGCGTTTGGTGAAATGCTGCGCGCCAACGGCGAGACCTCTGCCCTTGCCCTGCTCGACCGCATGCGCGAGAAGGTCATTGCTGGCGCCTTCGAACCCGAGCGGCTGCGCCACTGAACCGACATCCGGTTCTTTGACGATCAGGTGCCCGGGAGCCAAGGAGATACGGGCAGTGAACTTTCCGATGTCAGGCAGGCCGAAGGGTCTGGTCCTTTACATCCGCCTCGCTGCTTGCTGTGCCGCGATTGCCTTTGTGACGTGCCTTGCAAGCAGCCCGGCCTATGCGCTGAGCGAGATCAAACGCGAAGAGCTTCCCGCCCCTGCCACACCGTCGACGGATGACGACCTTTCACCGCCCGGCGGCGCGATTCCTATGCCTGACCCGGTGGGAACCCCGCCTTCGACCGGCCAGCAGCCGGCCGCTCCGGACGCGGCGGAGCCCGACAGTCCAGCGGATGGCGGCACCAACAGGCCGCGTGTCGATCCCGAAGCGCCCTTGCCGGAAGTCGTCTACGACCTCGGCAAACTGCCCGAGCCCGTGCGGCGCATGCATGATCTGATTATCGAAGCCTGCAAGAGCGGCGACATCGAAAAGCTGAGGCCCCTGATCGGCAAGGGCGACAGCATGACCCAGCTGTCGCTGGCCGATATCGACGGCGACGCCATCGCCTTCCTCAAGGGGCTGTCCGGCGACCCAGACGGCCAGGAGATCCTGGCCATACTGGAAGAGGTGCTCAGCGCCGGCTATGTCCATGTCGACGCCGGAACGCCGCAGGAACTCTATGTCTGGCCGTATTTCTTCGCCCTGCCGCTGGACAAGCTCGACGCCAAGCAGCGGGTCGAACTGTTCAAGATCGTCACCGCCGGCGATTTCGACGACATGAAGCAGTTCGGCGCCTATATTTTCTATCGCGTCGGCATCACGCCTGCCGGGCAGTGGACATTTTTCGTCGCCGGGGATTGAGCGGCTTACCCTCCACAAGCGAGTACGGAGGCTAAACCGGCAGCGCCTCGGAAAACTCCACCGCCCTGCCCTGGCCAGGCATGACGATTTCGCCTTCCCACATGATTCGTCGCCCGCGAATGACCGTGCCGACCGGCCACCCGGTCACTTCCTTGCCGTCATAGGGCGTCCAGCCTGCCTTCGAGCCGGCCTGCGCATTGGTGATGGTCTCGCGCCGCTTCATGTCGACAATGGTGAAGTCGGCATCGTAGCCGGCGGCGATGCGGCCTTTTCTGGCCATGCCGAAAATGCGCTGCGGGCCGTGGCTGGACAGGTCGACAAAGCGCTGCAGGGTCAGCCGGCCGAAATTGACGTGGTCGAGCATGATCGGCACCAGCGTCTGCACACCGGTCATGCCCGAGGGCGAGGCCGGGTAGGGTTTTGCCTTTTCGGCCAGTGTATGCGGCGCGTGGTCGGAGCCGAGCACGTCGACAATGCCTTGCTCAATGCCGTGCCAGACGCCGTCGCGATGGCGGGAGGCGCGCACCGGCGGGTTCATCTGGATCAGCGTGCCGAGCCTGGCATAGTCGTCGGCGCTCAGCGTAAGATGGTGCGGCGTCGCCTCGCAGGTCGCGACGTCCTTGTGCTGCTCAAGGAACAAGATTTCCTCGGCGGTCGATATGTGCAGGACGTGGATGCGGGCGCGGGTCTGCCTGGCGATGCGCACAAGCCGCTCGGTGCAGCGCAAGGCGGCGATCTCATCGCGCCAGACCGGATGCGATGACGGGTCGCCCTCGATGCGCTCGCCAAAGCGCTCGCGCAGCCTGAATTCGTCTTCCGAATGGAAAGCGGCACGGCGGCGCGTGTTTCGCAGGATAGAGGCGACGCCTTCGTCGTCCTCGACCAGCAGGTCGCCGGTGGACGAGCCCATGAAAACCTTTATTCCCGCAGCACCCGGCAACCGCTCGAGCTCGCCGACATCCCTGGCGTTGTCACGGGTACCGCCGACCCAGAACGCGAAATCGCAATGCATGCGGCCGCTGCCGCGCCGGACCTTGTCGGCAAGCGTTGCCTCGCTGGTGGTCAACGGGTTGGTGTTGGGCATCTCGAACACCGCGGTGACACCGCCAAGCACCGCAGCCCGCGAGCCCGTTTCGAGATCTTCCTTGTGCTCCAGCCCCGGCTCGCGAAAATGCACCTGGCTGTCGACGACACCGGGCAGGATGTGCAGGCCTCGGCAGTCGATCGTCTCGCCGGCCGAGGCCTGGCGGAGATCGCCTATTGCGGCGATGCGCCCATTCTTCACGCCGATGTCACGCGCCCCCTCGCCGTCATGGTTGACCACTGTGCCGCCTGTCAGGATGAGGTCGTAGGTCATGGCCATGCTCTCTTGCGGGGGGAGTGTCAGCGGCTTACGTAATGGCCAACCGTTTTGCAAGATCAGGCTTTTATCCGCCCCATGCCCTTTGCCCTGCTGAAAGACCGCGCGCTCATCACCGTCTCCGGCCCGGATGCCGAGCACTTTCTGCAAAACATCCTGACCACCGATCTCGATACACTCGGCGAAAGCGAAGCAAAGCCCGGCGCGCTGTTGACGCCGCAAGGCAAGATCTTGTTCGACTTCCTGATCTCGCGTGCCGGTGAAAACGCCTTCCGGCTCGAATGCCGAGCCGACATTTCAGACGATTTCGTTCGCCGGCTGACGCTCTACAAGCTTCGCGCCAAGGTCGAGATTGCCAAGTCGGAACAGACGCTTGTCACTGTCGGGTGGGGAAAAGAGTCAATCGCCTCAGAAAATGATTCAACCGCGCCTGCCGACAGACGCTTTCGCGATGAGAGCGTCACGCGCTCCTATGCCGGCACTGCAGCCGGCGACATCGCCGCGTGGCAGGCCTTCCGCATTGCCCACGGCATTGCCGAAAGCGGTGCCGATTACGCGCTGGGCGACGCCTTCCCGCATGACGTTCTGCTCGACGAGACGGACGGCGTCGGCTTCAGGAAGGGCTGCTATGTCGGCCAGGAAGTCGTCTCGCGCATGCAGCATCGCGGTACGGCTAGGCGGCGCGTGCTGATTGTCCAGGCCGGGCTTCCCCTGCCCGCCTCCGGCACCGAACTCACCGTCGATGGACGACCGGTCGGCACCCTCGGCTCGAACGCCGGCACATCAGGGCTTGCCATTGCCCGTATCGACAGGGTCAAGGCAGCGCTGGACGCCGGCCAGCCGATCCTGGCGGGCGATGTGCCGGTGACGGTGGCCATTCCCGCCTGGGCCAAATTCAATTTTCCTCAAGAAACCGTCAGCGCGGGGGAAGCCTGATGGCGGCGGACCGCACCGGCGCGCCGCCACGCGCCTGGCAGCGCATGCTGTCCGGGCGCCGGCTCGACCTGCTCGACCCCTCGCCGCTCGACATCGAGATTTCGGACATTGCCCATGGGCTCGCCCGCGTCGCCCGTTGGAACGGCCAGACCAGCGGCGAGCATGCGTTTTCGGTCGCCCAGCATTCGCTGCTGGTCGAGTCGCTGTTCAACGACCTTGTGCCCCAGGCTTCGGCCAGCGACCGGCTCGCCGCGCTGCTGCACGATGCGCCTGAATATGTCATCGGCGACATGATCTCGCCGTTCAAGTCGGTGATGGGCGGCAGCTACAAGGACTGCGAATTGCGCCTGCAGCGCGCCATCCATCAGCGCTTCTCGCTGCCGCCAGAACCGGCCGCGGCGTTGCGCAGGGACATCAAGCGCGCCGACCAGATCGCCGCCTATTTCGAGGCGACGCTGCTTGCCGGCTTTTCAACCGCCGAGGCGACCGAATTCTTCGGCCGCCCGCGCGGCTTTTCCGCCGAGCGCTTCGACTTCACACCGCGCTCGGTGACCTGGGCGCAGAATGCCTTCCTGGAACGATTTTCGGCGATCGAGACCTCGCGACACCCAGTTGCGTCGTCGGCGATAGGGTAGAAAACGCTAAATTAACCGGAAACGTCAACAGTGCGGTGTTGGATCAAACACCGCAGGCGCGCCTCATGCCCGTCGTGGATGTCAAGGTTGGTTCGGTCGTCCCGGAGCGGGTGGCCGAAGGCGTGGAGCGCTCTCGCCACATGGAAGACGAGTTGCGCGAACAGAATGAGCGCTTTTCAGCCGCTGTCGAGAACATGTCGCATGGCCTGTGCATGTTCGATGCCGACGAGCGCATGATCATCTGCAACGGCAACTACCTCAACATCTTCTGCCTCGACGCCAAGCTGATACGACCGGGCATCCACTTCATCGACATCCTGCGGCACAGCGTCGACATCGGCATCGCCTCGCAAAGCGCCGACGAGCTCTATGCCATCCGCAAACCCTATATCGACCAGGCGAAACCTTCGACCTACGAAGAAACGCTCTCGGATGGTCGCATCATCAACATCTCGCACCGCCCGCTGGCCCTGGGCGGCTGGGTCTCGATCTATGAGGACATAACCGAACAGCGCCGCGCCGAGCAGGATCTCAAGGAGCAGCATCGCCGTTTCGACGCCGCGCTCGCCAACATGTCGCAAGGCCTGCTGATGTACGACGCCGACGGCAAGATGATCGTGCGCAACCGGCGCTTTCTGGAGCTCTACAATGTCACCGCGGCGGACTTCCCGCTTGGGACGACGCACCGCGACGCGCTCGAAAAATTGCTGGAACTGGGCATCTATACGACGATCGACGTCGACAGCGAAGTCGCCAAGACCGAAGCCTGCCTGGTGGCGGCAAAACCGCATTCGGCCTATCGCTATCTTACCGACGGCAGGACGGTTCTGGTCACACGACGGCCGATGAGCGGCGGCGGCTGGGTGGTGACCTTCGACGACGTTACCGAACGTCGCCGCACCGAAGAGCGCATGACCCATCTTGCGCATCACGACACGCTGACCGGACTGGCCAACCGTTCGATGTTTCGCGAAAGGCTGGACCTGGCGCTGGAGGATGTGGCGGCACCGCCACTGGCAATCTTCTCGCTCGATCTCGATCGCTTCAAGGCGATCAACGACACCTGGGGACATCCTGCCGGCGACTGGCTTTTGAAAAGTGTGGCCGAGAGGCTGCAGCGTTGCCTGCACAATGAAACAGACCTCGTCGCCCGGTTCGGCGGGGACGAGTTCGTCATCATGCAGTTCAATTCCAAGGGCATCGCCGATGCTGAAAAACTGGCCAAGCGAATCGTCGAGGCGATCGCAAAACCGTTTCGCGATAAAAGCCGGGACATGCATGTCGGCATCAGCATGGGCATCGCTATTTTCCCCAGCGATGGCAGGGACGCCGATACGCTGCTGAAAAATGCCGATACGGCGCTCTATCGGGCGAAGAGCGAAGGGCGAAACCTCTATCGCTTCTTCGAACCTGCAATGGACGCCATAGTGCAGGCCCGCCGGGCGCTCGAGGTCGACCTCGAGGCCGCGCTGTCGCGCCAGGAATTGGACCTCGACTACCAGCCCATCATGCACATCGCCTCCGGCGAGATCATCGGCGCGGAGGCCTTGATGCGCTGGCATTCGCCAGCACGAGGTACTGTGGCGCCGGACGCATTCATTCCGGTGGCCGAAGAAACCGGACTGATCGTGCCGTTTGGCGAATGGGCGCTGAGAGAGGCCTGCACGGCGGCGGCAAGCTGGCCTTCCGGCTTGCGCATCGCAGTCAATGTCTCGGCCGTGCAGCTCAAGAGCGGCGGGTTTGCCCGCGACGTCATCTCGGCGCTGGCCTTTTCTGGCGTGCCGGCCGCACAGCTGGAGCTGGAAATCACCGAAACGGTGCTGATGGACGAGAGCAAAACGGTGCTGAAGACGTTGCGACAGCTGCGCGATCTCGGCATCCGCATCGCGCTGGACGATTTCGGCACCGGCTATTCCTCGCTTGGTTACCTCAGGCGTTTTCCGGTCGACAAGATCAAGATCGATCGCTCCTTCATCCGCGACATGGGCAATCGCGACACGGCGGCGATCGTCCGCACCATCATCGGGCTCGGCAATGAGCTTGGCATTGTCGTCACGGCCGAGGGCGTCGAGACCGAGGTGCAACTCGACATGCTGCGCGACAATGGCTGTGTCGAGGCACAGGGTTATCTGATCGGCGTACCCTCGAAGGCGGCGGACATCCAGCGTCTGTTGAAGTCGCGTGCGCTGCACAGCCACACCGGCTGATGGCATCGACGCAAGGTCAGCGCAGCGTTTCCAGGTATTTCTCATGGAAGCTGACATAGCCGGGCTCGACCACCTTCAGATGCCGCTCGATCAGCGCGTGAAACTGCGGCAATTGATGAAACGGCACACCAGGATAGGCATGATGCTCGGCATGGAACGGCATGTTCCACGCCAGCTTGCGCACGACCCAATTGGTCAGCGTGGTTCTTGTGTTCTCCAGCATGTTGGCAACGAACGGACAGCGGCCGTGCTCGGCCAGGAGATAGAGGCGCAGAAAGGGCTGACCGAGCAGAGCGGGGATGATCCAGACATAGAGAAGCACGGTGAGCCGGAAATAGAGGGCGATCAGAATGACGACAGCGTAGAAGGCAATCATGGTGCGCGCCTCGGCCCGCACTTTGGGTCGGCCTTTCGGCGGCACATAGCTTTCCTGTCCGTCGCCAAAGGCATTGGCGTAGAGCGTCTTGAGATGGCCCCACCATAGCGGGATGCCGGAAACATGCACGAGGTACCGCCGCAGCGTTTCCGGTTTGGGAAAGGCCAACTCCGGATCGTTCTCGGGATCCTGGGTGAAGCGATGGTGGGCGAAATGAAAGTAGCGAAACCAGTCGGCCGGCAGCGCCAGCGCCACGCTGCACACCCGCGCCACGACATCGTTCAGCCACTGCGTCTCGAAGGCCGTGCGGTGAACCGTCTCATGCAGCAGCGTGAACAGGAAGACGATCAGGATGCCTTGCGGCAACATCAGCAACGGCCAGAATGGCGCTTTCGCTGCGATCAGCGATCCAAGGATCACGATCGCACCCCAATGGGCGCCGAGCTGAACGAAACCCGCAGCGTCGGACTTGGCGGTCAGGCGATTGCGCTCTTCGGGGGTCAATGATGCGATTATGTCGCGATGGTCCATCGGCTTCGATCCAGGCTGGCGATTTGATGAGCCACTCTAGTCGGTGAAAAAGCTTTCCAAAAACGACGATTCCTGCGATTTGGATAAGCTCATCTTATCTATCTGGCAATCATGGTCACATCTCCATCGCTGAAAGGACTTCAGGCTTTCGAGGCTGCGGCGCGCACAGGCAGCTTTGCCGCGGCGGCGGAGGAGCTTTCGGTTTCGGCGGCCGCCATCAGCCAGCTCATCCGCACCGTCGAGGAACAGATGGGCCGCAAGCTGTTTCACCGGGTCAACCGCCGCGTCGTCCTCACCGAGGCCGGCGTGGAAATGCTGCCACGGCTGACCATGGCCTTCCAGGAAATCGGCAGTGTCTCGCGTGAACTGGGCGGCGATGCGTTCCGCCCGCGCCTGGTGGTGTCGGTGCCGCCATCGATGGCCATGGGTTGGCTTTCGCAGCGTCTCGCCGGCTTTGTCGCAACCCACGGCGCCGCCGACATATCGCTGCGGGGTGACGACGACCCGGTGCCGTTCGACCGCGAACTGATCGACATCAGGCTCTCCTACGGTCCGCATTACCGCGAGCACCCGACCGAGGACATTGCCCGGGACGCCGTCTATCCCGTCTGCGCACCAGGGCTTGCCCGTGGGATCAAGGCGGACGGCGATACGCTCGCCGGGCTGGCGCTGATCCACACCGACTGGGGGCCGACCGGTGCGTCATTTCCGTCCTGGCGCAACTGGTTCGAGGCTGCCGGTGTCCAGCCCGGCCGGGCCGCGCAGCGGGGCCTGTCGGCCAATTCGTCGCGCGCGGCCCTCGACCTCGCCATATCGGGACTGGGCGTGGCGTTGGCGCAAGGGATCTATTGTGCCGAGGCGGTGGAAGACGGCAGGCTGGTCCGCCCCGCCGCCCGGGCGATCGCGCTGCGCCAGCCCTATTGCCTGACCATTCCGGAGCGCAGCGGCAGGCGCGATGTCGTGGCGGCGTTCCGCGATTGGCTGATCAAGGAATGCCGGCGATCGGTTGGATCACCGGCGCTGCGTTCCCACGACAGCCTCTGACCGGCAGGCGCCGGTCAGAGATGGCTAGCCAATGCCGCTGTCATGTCCTTGCTCGTTGCCACGGGAACGATCTCGAACTCGACCAGATCGTTCCATTCGATTGCCCATCGTTGCAGCACTGTGACGTCATCGGCCTCAACCAGCAGGAAGCAGCGGCTCATATCAGCCGCGATCCAGCTGTGGTGCACGACAAGCTCATCCGGCTTCAGGCGGCCCCGATCGCGGAAGCGGCGGTAGATCTCCTTGCGGTCGCAGCCGGTGAAGTCCTCGATGACGATGAACTGCATGTTTTCCCCTTGCTTGGATTAGCGCCCCGGGCGGTCGAGCCGCTCCAGGAACCACTGCGTCAGCCGGACCCAGACCTCGTCCTTCTCGCCGGAATCCTCCCAGCCATGGTCGAGATTGGGGTTGTCGTTGACCTCGATGACGAAGACGCCGTCCTTGGTCTCCTTGAGGTCGACGCCATAAAGGCCGTCGCCGATGCAGCGCGCCGCCTTGACCGCGGTCTCGACGACATGGGCCGGCGTCTCCTTCAGCGTGAAGGTCTTGATGCCGCCCTGGTCGGGCTTGCCATTGGCCTTGTGGTTGACGATCTGCCAGTGCTTCTTGGCCATCAGATAGTGCACGGCAAACAGCGGCTGGCCACCGAGCACGCCGACGCGCCAGTCATATTCGGTCGGGATGAATTTCTGGGCGATGAGGAGGTCGGAATCCTCCAGCCATTCGGTGGCAAGCCGCGTCAACTCCTCCAGGTTCTCGCATTTCTTGACGCCGCGCGAGAAGGACGAATCCGGGATCTTCAACACCAGCGGAAAACCCAGCGTTTGCGCCGCGAGCTCAAGATCCGAGGTGCCGGCGATCATCACCGTCGGCGGCACAGGCACCTTGTTGTAGGCCATCAGTTCGTTGAGATAGACCTTGTTGGTGCAACGGATCATCGACAGCGGATCGTCGATGACCGGCATGCCTTCCTGCTGGGCGCGGCGGGCGAAACGATAGGTGTGGTTCGAGATCGAGGTGGTCTCGCGGATGAACAGCGCATCGTAGTTCGCGAGCTTGGCAAGGTCCTTCCTGGTGATGGGCTCGATTTCGACGCCCATCTTTTCGGCGATCTTGGCCCAGTAGCGCAGCGATGAGATTTCCGACGGCGGCAATTCCTCATGCGGATCGACCAGCGTGGCGAAGGTGTAGCGCGCCGGCGTGCGCCCCTTGGTGTCGCGCCACTCGCGGTTGGTGTAGGTCTCCAGGCATTGGATGAAGCTTTTTCTTCGTCCTCGGTCATCCGCGCCAGCGGATGGAAGCCGATCTTGCGGATCGAGGCCCATTCGGCGCTGTCCTTGATGTGGACCTCGAGTGCCGGCGCCCGGAACCAGTCGAACAACAGCTTGGCGAACCGGTCCCACACCTTGGAGGGGCCGATGCCGAAAAAGATGCAGACCTTGGCCGGAAAGGCGCCGCCGAGGTCCTTGCGGCATTTGTTGAGCGCCAGTTCCAGTTCCGGCAGCGCATGCTCATAGAGCTTGCGCTCCGACAGGTCGATCATCGTCTCCACGGTCGGAATGACCTTGTGGCCGCGCGAGCTCGCCAGCAGCGAGGCATAGTAGCCGCGGCTCTGGTAGCCGTAATTGTTCGACAGGTTGATGACCTTCGGCCGCTGGCCACGAAACAGCGACGGATGCGCGAGATAGTCACGATTGGTGATGATCTTGTGCGGTGTCGCCACCTGGTCGAGATCGCTCTGCCGGCCGGTAAGGATGACCCAGGTCATTGTGTGTCGCGCTTCCCCAGAGTGATGGCGGCACGCAGTCCGTCGCGGCCGAACTGCGCCATGTTCATGAAGATGCCGTAGGGCACGGGAATGTTGGCGGCATCAAGGATGGTCTCCTGCCTTTCGTCCTCGACCCAGGGATCATGGATCAGAATATGGTCGCCATCATCGCCGATGGCCAGCACCCAGTGCGGCACCTTCTTGCCGAACATAAGGAAGCCGCTGATCAGCACCAGCACCAGTTTTCCCTCGGCGATCGCGGCTCTGATGTCATCGATGCTGAATGAGCGGTAATTCACCGGGATGCCGTAAAGTTCCGCACGGCGGCGAAAGTCGACCTGGGCCAGTTCCATCACCCGGCGCTTGTCCTCGCTGCGCACCGACTGCAGGAACAATGCGCCGTAGAAGGAAACGAAGATTTCCGCCGCGAGCCCGCTTTCGTACCCCGAGACAGCCAGGCCGAATGGTTCGCAGCCACCTGGTCCAGACATCATGAAGACGGTCGTCGCTTCGCGCCAGAGGCGGATTTCCATCACCGGATCGGGCACGAAGCCTCGATCGAAATTGGCCATGGCCATCATCAGGCAGCATGGGCCGCAGGTGAATTCGCAGGTCTGCTGATAGAACGGCACCCTGGTGGCGATCGGAATGTCGCCGCGCAAGGTTTTCTCATAGCGAAGCGCGGTTGCGCCGTCCTCGTAGTAGCCCGGCTCACGGCCGATCTTGCGGTAGCCGGCCTGCTCGTAGATGCGGATGGCGCGGCCATTGTCCTCGCGCACTTCGAGACGCAGCATCATGCGGTCGTGTTCGAACGCCGCCTCCTCCGCCGACGCGAGCAGCATGCGGCCGACACCCAGCCCGCCAAAAAATGGGCCCGTGGCTATGGAGTAAAGCCGTGCCACCCCACTGCCCTTGCGAAGCAGCACGATCGCATAGCCGGCGACGCGGCCATCGACTTCGGCGACCAGCGTCTGCGCGGTCTCGCGCTCGATGAACAGGCGAAAGGAGCGACGGGAAATGCGATCGCTCGTGAAAACGGCTTTCTCGATGGCGGCGAGATCATCGACGTCAGACGCGCGGGCCGTGCGGATCTCGGCAGGCATGCGACTTGAGACAACCTCGATTGCGTTGCGGAAACGGCCCCGGTCAAAAGCGTCGCAAACACCGGCCGAAGCGCCGGTATTCATCAAGCGCTATCGCTCCTTGATTAGGGCCGAATTGTGACAGTTTCCGCGGCGGCAAGGAAGCGCGCGGGCTTTGAACAGGATCGCTGTTTTGATGGGCCACCGACCGCGACCAATTGCGGCCAACTCAGCTTGCGAGGCCAGCCAGAAGCTGGCCATAGGCACTCTTGGCCACGACCGCCAATTGCTCGCGCGGCAGCGAGCCGACGACGGCGCAGCCATAGCCCTTGTCCAGCCAGTAGACGGCCTGCGGGCCATCCTGCGCCGAAGCATAGGTGCCCTTGGCGTTCTCCGTCGATTCCGCGGTGACAAAGAGGGATATGCGTTCGCCCTTGTCGTCCTCGTAGAGCAGCATGGCGGCCTTGGCTTCGCCGGCCGGCAGCAACCGGCCGCCGACCAGTTGAAAACCGTTCGCGGTCAGATCCGGCGCCACCAGCTTCAGCCCAACCCGGTTGGACAGCCAGGTCTGCAAATGATCCTTGTCGCTGGCCGGCACTTCCACCGCATGCCGCTTCTCGGCGGCGTAGATGACGTGGGCGGCAATCGCCTGCTCGGCGAGCCGATCCTCCGCCAGACCCTCCTGTCCGACGCCGTCAATGCCGGCAAAATAGCCGCCAAATCCGCCCGTGGCCAAGAGCACGGCCGCGGCCGCGGCAAGCCACCAGCGCGAGCGCGGCAGCGCAGCCTTAACGGACGCCTCGCCGAGCACCACCTTGCGCAAGCGCGCGGGAACAGGCTCATCCAGCACGCCGGCAAAGGCTGAGCGCAACGCCTCCCGGTCGGCTGTGAAGCGGGCGCTTCTGGCCTTCATCTCAGGATTGGCATCGAGCCAGGCATCATAGGCGGCACGCTCGTCGGCCGGCAGTTCGCCGTCGAGCGCCATATGGATGTCACGTTCGGAGAAATCGCGGCGGATCATTTCTCGACGATCCTTATCGTGCGGCGACGCGCCGTGTCATCAAGCAACCCGCGCAACTCCTCACGCCCGCGCGCAATGCGCGACATCAGCGTGCCGGCGGGTACGCCCAGAATGTTGGCGGCCTCGGCATAGGAAAAACCTTCGATGGCGACCATGACAAGGGCCGCGCGGCGATCGGGGCTGATCGCCTGCAACGCATCGATGATCTCGCGTGAGGCGATGCCTTCCAACTGCTCGGCCGGCTGGGCAACCGCCTCGCCCGCTTCCAGGGGCAGCATCGCCGCTTCGCCGCGACGGTTCACCTTGCGCATCTGGTCGATGAACAAATGATGCATGATCGTAAACAGCCACCTCCTGGGGCTTTCTCCCGTCTGCCAGTTGTCGAGCCGCATGAGTGCGCGCTCGAGACAGTCCTGAACGAGGTCGTCGGCAGAATCGCGGTCGCGCAAAAGCGAGCGTGCGTAGCGGCGCAAGCGCGGTATTTCGCCAAGGATTGCTGCCTTCTTTTCGTCCATGACCGCTGGTTCTGAGGTCGCCCTTGTTGATCCCGATTGAACGCGCCTTCCCGGCGTGGCGCAAGCAGCCAGCGCGAAGCGGTCCGCCGCTCCGGTCACCCAAGCAATAAGATAACGAGCTCATTGGCCGATTTATTCCCGGCCGGACTGAAATCTTATTGTTCTTGGTTGCCTTTATCCATTTTCCTTCGCCGCCCGCGTCAGCAGCCGCTGATAAAACAGGCCGATACCGATCAAAACCGCGCCCAGGCCGATGAAGGACAGCGCCCTGAGCACACCTTCCAGCTCCGACATGTCGAAGAGGAAGACCTTCAGCACGGCGATCGCGATCAGCGCGGCGGAGGCAATGCGCAACACTTGCGACTTCAGCCAGACGCCGGCTGTGAGCAGCGCCACGCCGATCACCAGCCAGAGCGCCGAATAGGTGTAGGTCTCCAACTGGCCAAGCCCGCTCCACAGGCCGATGAACTCGCCCTTGAACAGACGCCTCACCGACAGCGTGGCATAGGCCAGGGCAAGCACGGCCGCCACGACCGCCAACATCTGCGCATACCATTTCGGCCGCTTGTCGCGGGCATACAGCGCCAGCCCGCCGGCAGCGATGGCCGGCAGGAGATAGGCGAGGAACAACAGGTTGAACACCGGGATCTGGCCGGTCGATTCGTCTGTGAACACCGGGTTCAGCACCACGAAATGCCGGATGACGATGAACGCGACCGAAACCACGCCGGCGGCCATCGAACCATAGCGCAGCACCGAGCTTGGCGAGCGCATGTCGATGGCGACCAGGATGGCGCCGGCGCCGATGGCAATCAGCGTGTAGATCGCCTGCTCGGCGAGCGTCATCGCACCCGTGTCGATGACGCCGCCATGCATGGCGTGACGCACCAGCATGGCAACGGCAAGCAGCGCAAACAGCGCCGCCGCCGCTTCCATGGCGAGGCGCGGCCGGCCATTGGTGGTGCGGGCGAGTTGCCAGGCGGCGAAGCCGAAGGCGAGCGCCGGCACGCCGTACCCCGGCAGCAGCCAGTTGAACACCGGTGTCGTGGAGAGGAATTCAGCGCCAACGATGGTCGGATCGAAGGCGACGCGGCCAAGCACAGCGATCACCGCGCCAACCGCAATCCAGCCAAGCACTGGATAGGAGCGCCAGCGCGTCGCCAGCGCCGGCACGATGGCCGCGGCACCGAGCAGAATGGTGGTCCAGCCGGAGTCGAAAGCCATGTGCAGCATCAAGAGGCCGGCGATCGCCGCGCCGCCCAAGGCAAATGACACCGCCATGCCGCCCTTGAGCGGCGGTTCTTCGGCGCGCGCGATCCACTCGCCGCCGGCGGCGAAGACCACGACCAGCAGGGCCGCGACCGCGGCATAGGCAAGGTCGCGATCGAGATTGCCGTAGGTCAGCCATAGCGCCAGCATAATGACCAGCGGCGCGGCGATGCCCCATGCCGCCCAGCATGCCGCGCGGATCTGCGCGACGGCGGCGAAACGGCGGGCGGCCCAGAAACCCGCGCCGATGAAGACCAGGCCGAGGCCAATGCCGATGCGCAGCGTCAAGGGATTTCCAGCCGCCACCTGCAGGCCGTCAAAGCCTATGTTGCCCTGGGACAAATCGGAGCCGATGGTGGCCGGCGGAATGATGCCGAGATAGATCATCACGCTCACGACCCCGGCGGCATGCAGCAGCGGCACGGCGCGCGGCCGATAGAGTGCGGTGGCGACAAGGGCGACGATGACCAAAGCGCCCGGCAAGGCATCGCCGGCCGCGACAAGCGTGGAGTCGACGGACAGGCCCAGCGCCGAAAACGCAACAAAAACTCCCGGCACGATCGACGGCCAGTCGAAACCCTGATTTGCCGTTTCCTCTTCGCCGCCACGACTGCGCAGCCAGACAAGGGCGAGCATCGCCAGCGTCACCGCGTCGATGAACAGGATGACGGCAAGGTCGGCGCCGGGCGCGTTCGTCATGTAGGCGATGGTCCAGAGACCGGTACCGAAGAAGGCCGCCGCCATCAGGAATTTCCAGTCGCGCATGCGGGCGATCACCGCGGTGGCGGCAAGCACGATGGCGAGATAGACGAACAGCGCCCATGGATTTGGCGCCTGCGAGGACACAAGCGCCGGCGTCGCCATGGCACCGACGAGACCGATACCAGCCAGGGCCAGGCCGTGTATGAGAGCGGCGGCGATCGTCGCCACGCCGATGGCGCCGAGCAGCGTGAAGGCAAGCGCCGGGCCGATGAAGCCGTAAATGCCATGGGCGGCATAGACGGTGCCGAACAGGATGAAGGCACCGGCTGCCGTCAGGATCGCCGGAATGTAGGCGCCGGCAACGCCTTGCACCGGCACCTTGAAGCCGGTGCGGCGAATGAACTCGCCGCCGGCGACCAGAACCAGCCCGAGCACCGCTGCCATGGTGAGCCGCACGCCGGGGCCGAAAATGCCAGCCTCGATGGTGTAGCGGATCAGGAACAGGCCACCCAGCGCCAGCGCGATGCCGCCGACCCAAACCGCCCAGCGCGTGCCGAGCGCCGTCTCGATATCCGGCTTGCCGGGCGCTTTGGCCGGCGGTGTCGGCGCCACGGGTTCCGCTGCCTTCGGCTCGCCCGCAGCCCACGGCCCGGACACAGCCTCGCTGGCCACAACGACCGGCTCAGGCGCCGGCGCTTGCGCGGCGGTGGCCTCGCTCACCGCAGGCGAAGCCATGGCGGCAGCAGCTACAGCTGGAACCACATCGGCGGGTTCGCTGTCCGCCGCGGCCTGCTCGGACGGCTTGACCACCGGCGGCACGGCGCCCGAAAGGACGAGACTGCGCAGCGCGCCAAGCTCGCGTTCGACAAGGCCGATGCGGCTCTGCTGACGCGAAATGATGACGAACAAGGCGATGATGGCGACAAGGCCAATCAGGCTTTCAAACATGGCGGTTCCCCCAAACCAGGCCAGTTTTCACTGACATTTCATCTCACTGACATTCAAATGCGGCGGCTAAACGGCTGAAAAACTCAACGTGGCGCCAGATTGGCGGCTGGAAATATCGAACATGTCTCGGTGCCGAAAGCCAGCAGCTTGCCACCGGCATCCTTCAGCGTCGCTTCCGAAACGGCAAGCGTGCGGCCTTTGTGGACCACCTTGCCTTCGCAGACCACCTCGCCGGTCCTGGGCGTGATCGGCCGCGTGAGATTCACCTTGAACTCCGCCGTCGTGTAGGCCTCGCCCCTTTCGAGCAGCGTCTGCACCGCGCAAGCCAATGCCGAATCGAGCAGCGTCGCCGCCCAGCCGCCATGCACGCCGCCGAGCGGGTTGAGGTGGCGCTCATTCGGCACGCCACGGAACACCGCTCGACCTTCCGATACTTCGGTCAGCGCGAAGCTGAGCTGGAACGAGATCGGCGGTGCCGGGTATTTGCCGTCGATGATTCGCTGCAGCAACTCCAGGCCAGTGTATTTCAGGATGTCGGCGTGCGGAATGGTGCCGAGGCCGAGCGGCGAGACCCGGCCCGGATAAAGCTCGACTTCGCTCATGTGATGATTTCTCTGGCTGCATTTTCTCCGGCAATGGTTTTGCGCGCGGCATAGTGCTTGCGCAGCGCTGCAAGAAAGCCGGCGCGGGCATCGGGCTGTTCGATGGCACGCGGCTCGTAGACGTGGCGGCCAAAGAAGAAGCCGGTCAGCCGGAAGGCATCCTCGACCGCCGCTGGATCGGCGCGCAGGCCGGAGCCGCGCTGCAAAAAGGCCGGCAGCGCCAGCATCTTGTCACGCCAAGGCGCGCCGGCTTCGCGCGACACCGCACGGCCCGACTTCGGCGAGACATAGGCAAGGTCCTGCTTTGTGCCGGTGGCGGCGCATTGGCTGAGATCGAGGCCGAAGCCGAGTTCATCGAGAATCAGAAGCTCGAAGCGCGCCACCAGTTCGCCGGCGGCGTCGGCATCGTCGAGATGGACGATCATCACGGCGAGCGCCTCGTAAAGGCCGCCATGGGCATCGCGCTCGGGTAGCAGGCGCAGATGCGCGGCCATGGTCTGCAGTCCGTAGACGGCGACGGCGCTATCCATCAATCGGGCAGCGTTCATCTCGATCGCCTCGACCTGAAAGGTGCCGAGATGCTCGTCGAGCCGCGCCCGCCACAGAAGATCGACGCGGTTGCTAGGCTGGAGAACGGGTTGCTGCTTGCGCGAGCGGCCGCCACGGACGAGGCCGAGATGACGGCCATGCGCACGTGTCATCACCTCGAGAATGGCGCTGGTTTCGCCATGCTTGCGGGTGCCGAGAATGATTCCCTCGTCGCGCCATTCCATGCCGGAGCTTTTCACCGATCGGGTGGCGAAATCAAGGTATGGGTTTGTAGGCCGGCTCTCGCAACAACGCATAGAAAAACCGCCCGCAGCTATACGCTGCGGGCGGTTCATTGATATCTATCGATCTATTAGAACGAGCGCTGGAAGCGGAGGATGCCGCCGAGGCTGCTCTTCTTGGTAGCCTTGGTCCAGTTGTTGAAGTCGGCGTCGCCGAACTTGCCTGCATTGAGGTAGTCGACTTCAGCCGTGACTGTGAAGCCGGGCACAACGGTGTAGGCAACGTTGGCGGCGATACCGAGATTCTTCCAGTCGTCATAGGAGACCTGGGCATTGAACGCAGTCTTGTCGTTGAACTTGTAGGTGCCGCCGCCCCAGACCGCCCAGTTGCCGCCCCACTGCTTGTAGAAGCCGCGACCTTTGGCGGTGATAGAGTCGTTGAGGTTGCTGTCCGAACCGTAGCCGCCCATGACGAAAAGCGAAAATTCCTTGCTGACATTTACGTCCAAACGAACCTTGCCGGCAACTTCTTCATAGTTGCTGTCATAAGCGACGACGCCGGTGATCGCACCCCAGTCGCCCTTGTACTTCAAGCCACCGACGACATGCGGAACATAGCTATCGATGGAGCCGGTGCCGGCGCCTTCTTCGAGCGAGACGAGTCCCGTCAGCCCGTTGCCTGCGTCGAAATAGTACTGAACGACATTGCTCTCCTGCCCGCCATACGGAACCAGCGTATCCTGGATGACGCTACCAGCATAGCCGATGAACGTATCAAAAGCCGTATCGTCCTTGCCGACGCGCAGACCACCGAGCTGAATCCAGGCGAAACGCAGCGAGATAGGAGTCTTGTTTACAGCCTGCCAATCGGCACCCCCCTTAGAGTAGTCGCCAGACTTGTTGCCGAAATTGATTCGTGTCTCGGTATAGGTCTTCAACGTGCCGAGCTCGGTTTCCTGGCCAGTCCACGTCTTCAGCGTGAAGCGCGTGTTCTTATACCAAGTCGAGTGATCGCCATCGCCCATGCTGTCAGCAACATGGTTGACGCCATCCAACGAGCCGACATCGCCGGCACCAATGTCATAACGGACATAGCCGCCGATGCGCAGGCAGGTTTCGGTGCCGGGGATGTAGAAGTAGCCGGCGCCGTAGACGTCGCAGATCTTGACGTATTCGGCCGGTTCCGGCTCGGCGACAGCGTCCGCGGCGCGAGCGCCGGAGACCGCGATCAGGGCCGCGGCTGAGCCGAGAAGGAGGCTCTTGATGTTCATTTTCTGACCTCTCCAGTCATTAGTTTAAATGGCTTCGGATTTGTGGCTGGCGGATATGTTTTCCCGCCTCACCCCCACAACGAAAAAGGCTCGCACCGCGTCCCCTTTTCGCGGCGAACATACCCATCAATCTTCCGCCTTCAATGACGGTTTTGGAAATAACGGCGATTCCGTAAACAGATTAATGCCGTGTTGCACAAATAACACTTGCATACATAGGAGTTGGCACAATTGGCACAACGTCACATATTCAATATATATTCAGATATTTTCTCGGCTAACTATGCGTTCAGCACGAGATGTTTCCAATTAATAGCCTGAAAATGGCATTTTTTGCTACTTAGAGTTAAAAGTAACCGTTACGTTGCGTGCCACAGATGTGATGCCGGCGACCTCTGTTCCGCGATGACGCAAGGGAATTCCAACACCGCCTGCGAAGTCGGCCAAATCTCGCCAAGGCGGTCGAAACGGGCTGTCGCACGCTCCAGCGCTATCGATTGTGACAGCCACCCGCTCACCGTGAGCCGGCACGGGACCACTTTTCAAGCCCAATGCGACAACGAAGGCGAGCAGAAACAAGGACGATCAAGGAATCACGTCCGGCGCCGGTGATCGGCCAGCACCGCGTCGATGACGCGCCAGGATTTTTCGACTTCAACAGGGTTGTCTATATGACCGGCGGCGGTGATCAGCGCCTTCCACAGCGCCCAGCCACGCCCGCGTGGCCAGGTCGCGTCGTCGACAGCGATGCCGGAGCGGAAAACTTCCCTGCTCTCGTCCTCGAACAGGGTCCAGGCGATCACGAGGTCGCATGAGGAATCGCCGACGCCGGAGGTGCCGAAGTCGATCACGGCGCTCAAGCGGCCGTCCTCGACGAGCAGATTTCCCGAGGCAACATCGCCATGGAACCAGACAGGCGGTCCCTGCCAGGTCGCGGCAAGGGCTGCTTCCCAAACGGCACTCGCCGCACTGGCATCGATACGGCTGCCGAGTGCGGCGATCGCTTGCCTTGTCTCGCCGTCATAGACGGTCAGCGGTCCGCCTCGAAAGAAGTTGTGCTGGCCGGGCGCCGGGCCACCGGTCGGTTCGATGCGTTTCAATGCAGTCAGGAACCCGGCCAGGTCAGCCGCGAATTGCGACAGGTCGGCGATGTTCTCTCGCCTCGCGGTCTCGCCTTCGATCCAGCCATAGACGGACCAATGCCAGGGATAGCCCTCCGCCGGAACGCCCATCGCCAGCGGCACGGGGATGGGCAGCGGCAGAAGCGGCGCCAGCCGCGGCAGCCAGCGATGTTCCTTCTCCACTTGCAGGGAATAGGCGGCAGCGCTTGGCAGCCGCATGGTCATCTCGTCGCCGAGATGAAAGGTCCTGTTGTCCCATCCGCCTGATGCAACCGGCCTGACGGCAAGATCCTTCCACTGGGGGAATTGCGCGGCGACCAACCGGCGGACCAAAGCCGTATCGATGGTGAGCTTGCCGTCCATTTAATGCGGGAATTCGAGACCCATCTCGCGATAGCGCTCGGGGTCGTCGCCCCAGTTCTCACGCACCTTTACGAACAGGAACAGATGCACCTTCTGTTCGAGGATGCCCGCGATTTCCATGCGCGCCGACTGGCCGATGGCGCGGATGGTTTCGCCCTTGTGGCCGAGCACGATCTTCTTCTGGCTGTCGCGCTCGACATAGATGGTCTGGTCGATGCGCACCGAGCCGTCGGGCTTCTCTTCCCATTTCTCGGTCTCGATATGCGAGGAATAGGGCAGTTCCTGATGCAGCCGCAGATACAGTTTTTCGCGCGTGATTTCGGCCGCCAGCTGGCGCATCGGCAGGTCCGAGATCTGGTCTTCCGGATAATACCACGGGCCGGCCGGCAGCGCCTGCGCCAGATAGTCCAGCAAATCCTTGCAGCCGGAGCCGGTCAGCGCCGAGACCATGAAGGTGCGCTTGAACGGCACTTTCTCATTCGCTGCCGCGGATAGGGCCAGAAGCGTCTCGTGCTTGACCCGGTCGACCTTGTTGAGGATCAGCGCCATCGGCTGGCGCACATCCTTCAGCCGTTCGAGGATGGCATCGGCGTCACCCCGGATGCCACGCTCGGCATCGATCAGCAGCAGCACGATATCGGCATCCTTGGCGCCACCCCAGGCGGTGGTGACCATCGCCGTGTCGAGGCGCCGTTTGGGCTTGAAGATCCCCGGCGTGTCGACAAAGACGATCTGCGCATTGTCATGCGTGGCGATGCCGCGCACGATGGCACGCGTCGTCTGCACCTTGTGGGTGACGATCGACACTTTCGCGCCGACGAGTTGGTTCACCAGCGTCGACTTGCCGGCATTGGGCGCGCCGATCAGCGCAACAAAACCGGAGTGCGTGGCGGGGGTTTCAGCAGTTTCAATATCCGTCATGCCGCGTTCCATACACCTTCGCGCAGCAGAAGGGCAGCCGCTGCTGCCTGCTCGGCTTCACGTTTGGAACGGCCACTGCCGGTCGCCGGCTGAAACGCACCAACCTTGACGCTGACGGTGAACAGCGGATCGTGGTCCGGCCCCTCGCGGCTGTCGATCTGGTAGGCAGGCACGGCACTCGCGGCCTGATGCGCCCATTCCTGCAATTCGGTCTTGGCGTCACGGCGTGCCGCACCCGACGCCTGCGAACGCGGCTGCCAGTATTTATGGATGAAGGCGCGTGCCGCTTGCAGTCCACCATCGAGGTAGAGCACGGCGATCAGCGATTCCAAGGCGTCGGCGCGCAGATTGACGCGCTTGCGCCCCTCGAGCCCGCGCACGTCGGATCCGGCGCGGATCAGCTCCGGCAGCCCGATATCCTCGGCAATGTCCGAAAGCGCCTCGGCATTGACCAGCGCATTGAGCCGCAGCGACAACTCGCCTTCCGCAGCGTCGGGAAACGCGGCCAACAGCATGTCGGCAACGACCAGGCCGAGAACCCGGTCGCCGAGAAATTCGAAACGCTCATAGTCGGTGCCGGCATTGGCGCTGCGGGCACTGGCATGGGTCAGCGCACGCTGCAAGCGCTGGCGGTCGGCAAAGGCATGGCCCGTGCGTTCCACAAGCGCTTCGGCGAGCGCATCGGCGGTCAGGCGTTTCGCCGCTGCCATCCCTAATTGACGAAGTGGAACAGGCGCGAAGCGCGCATCAGCGACGGCCATTTCCAGATTTCGAGCGGGCTTGCCTTGCCGGCGATCGAGAAGAAAACGAGATTGGCGCGGCCAACCAGGTTCTCCGCGGGAACGTAACCGACGGTGAACCGGCTGTCGGCGGAATTATCCCGGTTGTCGCCCATCATGAAGTAGTGGCCGGGCGGCACGTCGAATTCGCGCGTGTTGTCGCCGATCGAATTCGGATTGAGGTCAAGCGTGTCGTAGCTGACGCCGTTGGGCAGGGTTTCCCGGTACACATCGATCGGCTGAGGCATTTCGGTGATATCGGGATTGTCGATCTGGCCGGTCTTCACGCGCGGCACGCCAACGCCATTGATGAACAGCTGGCCGTTCTTCATCTGGATCTTGTCGCCAGGCAGGCCGACCACGCGCTTGATGTAGTCGACGGACGGATCCGGCGGGAACTTGAACACCACGACGTCGCCGCGCTTGGGCTCGGAGCCCCAGATGCGGCCCGAGAAAATGTCAGGGCCGAAAGGCAGCGAATAGCGGGAGTAGCCGTAGGACCATTTGGTGACGAATAGATAGTCGCCTTCCAGAAGCGTCGGCCGCATCGATCCCGACGGGATCGAAAAGGGCTGGAACAACAGCGTACGGATGACCAGGGCGAGCAAAAGCGCCTGGACGATGACGCTGACGGTTTCGCCAAGCCCGCCGGATTTCTTCTGAGATTTTTCAGCCACGCTCATGTCGTCCTCGATTGTGCGTTGGATGGTATAGAGTCTCGGCGCGCGCTGGGCAACGTCAATGCCGGTCGTCAGATGCAATCAATGTGGCGCTTCTTCGACGGGCAACGCCTCGATGATCACAAAGGCTTGAGCAAGCGGAAAATCATCCGTGATGGTGAGGTGGATCGCCGCCCGATGGGCTTTCGGCAGGATTTTTTGCAGTCGTACCAGCGCGCCACCGGTCAGTGCCATGGTCGGCGCGCCGCTGGGCAGGTTGACGACGCCCATGTCGCGCCAGAACACGCCTTGCGCCAGACCGGTACCGAGCGCCTTGGCGCAGGCCTCCTTGGCGGCGAAGCGCTTGGCATAGGAGGCCGCGCGGGCGCGTCGGTTCTCAGAACGCGCCTGTTCGACCTCGGTGTAAATCCTCTGCACGAAACGCTGGCCGTGACGCTCAAGCGATTTCTCTATGCGCCTGATATCGATCAGGTCGCTGCCGATGCCGATGATCATTGTGCGGCAGAACCGACGCTTCCGCCGGGATGGGACGATTGCGCATGGCGCTGCGCGCGCTCGGCAAGGCGCTTGCGCCGCTGCTCGCGGAAGACAGTCATACCCCAGCGCGTGACACCGTAGAACAGAAGGCCGAACACCAGCCCGAGCGGCACCGCGCCGATCAGCATGGGTTCCAGCACGGGATGCCACAGTTTCGCGAAGGAAAGCGTGTGCAGCATCTCGCCCAGATGCGCCGGCGGACCATGCGCCGGCAGTCGGTCACGCAGGATGAGCTTGCCGGTTTCCCAGGATGCGCCCCACAGGATAGGAAAAGTCAGCGGATTGCCGAAGAAAACAGCGCCCAGAGCGGCCGCCACCAGATTGCCGGCGATCACCCAGCACAGGACGAAGGCAATGACGAAATGGAAACCGACGGGGAAGAACGAGGCGAAGACACCGGCGGCAACACCGGCGGCCACCGCATGCGGGGTGGCTTTCAACCGCAGGATGCGCTTGGACAAGTACTGAAGCGAGCGCGAAAACGAGCGGCGCGGCCAAAGGTAGGTACGCACCCGTTCGAGAAGGCCATCAGGCTTGCGGCGTCGAAAAAGCACTCTGTTCCCGTTCCACAACTCTCGCGCCGGCAATTTCCGCCGGTTATGAGATACATCATCTTGCGCTTAACGATCGCCCGATGGCAATCGCAACGTTGATATAGCGACGCGCTTGCGCAAGAACAACCGGACACCGTCTGAGCGGCGCGTGCTTGTTGCCCCACACTCGGGCCAAGCATTCTTTGGATCGAACATGGGACAATCGCGGCGAATTTATGAAAACGGGAGCCGCTTAGCCGAAAGGCCTAGCCTTGCTGTCCGCTAAGACCGATACTCGCTGACCTCGACCAAATTGCCGTCCGGGTCGCGGAAATAGACCGACATCATCCGACCTCGCACGCCGATACGTTCGACCGGTCCCAGTTCGAGCACAACGCCGCTGGCCTCGAGATGGGCACGGATTTCGTCGAGCGGCCGTTCGGTGATCAGGCAGAAATCGCCTGAACCCGGCGTCGGGGACTTCGCCTTCGGCTCGAAAGTACGGCGGACTTCGTGGACATTTATCTTCTGGCTGCCAAAAGCCAGCGCTGTCGGCCGGCCCGGCGTATCGACGCGCTCAAAGCCCAGCACGCGCTGGTAAAAGGCGCAGGTCGCTTCGAGCGACGCCACCGTCAACACGAAATGATCGATGCCGACGATCATTTCCAATTTGTCTTCATGCATGTCGTCACTCCAAAACCGCGGCACACTTTTGGGCGACATGCATGGTCAAATGTTGCGGCTGCCGGGCTTGATCGCTGGTAGTGCGGCTAGCTCCGGCGGCAGTCGGTCCGGCGGATAGGCTGGCACCTCGTATTCGGCGAGCGCGATCAGCGGCACGCCGACATGGGTCTTGCCGGCCGAACGGTCGATGATGCAGGCGGCGGCCACCACCTCGGCGCCAAGCTCGCGCAGGCAGTCGATGGTTTCGCGGATCGACAGGCCGGTGGTGACGATATCCTCGACGATGACGACACGGGCACCCCTGGCGATTTCGAAGCGGCGCAGGCGGAACTCGCCCCCTTCCCGCTCGACCCAGATCGCCGGCACGCCGAGATGGCGCGAGGTCTCGTAGGCCGGAATCAGGCCGCCGATCGCCGGGCCGACGATATAGTCGATCTTGCCCGGCACTGCGGCGCGGATCTTTGTCGCCAGCGCCTTGCACAGACGCTCGGTCTTGTCGGCGTGCATGAACACCCGTGCCTTCTGCAGGAAGACCGGGCTGCGCAGGCCCGACGTCAGGATGAAATGCCCCTCCAGAACAGCACCCGCATCGCGGAAAATGCCCAGCACTTCATCGGTATTCATCTGCGTCTATCCCCTCACAGATCAGCCGCGTCAGCCATTCACACGCCGTGCATCGCTGACGCTCGAATTGTCCTTGAGCTGCGACAGCAGCCGGTTGAGATGCTTCAGATCCCAGACTTCGAGATCGATCAGCATTTCGGTGAAGTCGGGTGCGGTGCGCACCATCGACAGCGTATGGATGTTGGCGTCGTTGGACGCAACGACCTGGGCGATATCGGCAAGCGATCCCGGCGCATTGATGGCGGTGACCGAGACACGCGCGGGAAAGCGTTCCTTGGTGCGTTCGTCAATGTCCCAGCGCACGTCGATCCATCGCTCGGGCTGGTCGTCGAAGGCCTGCAGCGCCGGCGACTGGATCGGATAGATGGTGATGCCGGTGCCTGGCTGGACGATGCCGACGATGCGGTCGCCCGGCACAGCGCCTTCCGGCGCGAAGCGCACCGGCAGGTCGCCGCGCACGCCACGGATCGGCACGGCACCGTCGCGCGGCTGGTCCTTGTCCTTGCGGGCGGCGCGACCTGGAATCTGGAACAGCATGCCTGCAGCATTGCGGATCTTCGACCAGCCCTCCTCGCGCGGCTTGGGCGCTGCCGACGTGACACGCTCGTCCTTGTAGTCGGGGAAGACCGCCTTCATGACGTCGGTAGAGGCCAGTTCGCCACGGCCGACCGACGCCAGCACATCCTCGATATCCTTGCGCGCCAGCCGGTGCAGCACCGGCTTCAGGCTTTCCTTGGTGAAGGTCTTGCCGGCCCGTTCGAAGGCGCGCTCCAGAATGCGCGCGCCGAGACCCGAATACTGCTTGCGGATGGCATTCTTGGTGGCGCGGCGGATGGCGGCGCGTGCCTTGCCGGTGACGACGACCGATTCCCACGCCGCCGGCGGCACCTGCGCCTTGGAGCGGATGATCTCGACCTCGTCGCCGTTCTTCAGTTCCGTCATCAGCGGCATGATGCGGCCATTGACCTTGGCGCCGACGCAGGTGTCGCCGACATCGGTGTGCACCGCATAGGCGAAGTCGATGGGCGTGGCGCCACGCGGCAAGGCAATCAGCATGCCTTTCGGCGTGAAGCAGAACACCTGGTCCTGGAACAGCTCCAGCTTGGTGTTTTCGAGGAAATCCTCGGGATTGTCACCTTCGGCCAACTGCTCGATGGTGCGCCGCAGCCAGGCATAGGCGTTGGTCTCCTTCGAGATCGCATGGCCGGCACCGTTCGTCTTGCCGCCGGTGTCCTTGTAGATCGAGTGCGCCGCGACGCCGTATTCGGCGATCTTGTTCATCTCGCGGGTGCGGATCTGCAGTTCGACGCGCTGGCGCGACGGCCCGACGATGGTGGTGTGGATCGAGCGGTAGTCGTTCTGCTTCGGCGTCGAGATGTAGTCCTTGAAGCGGCCTGGCACCATCGACCATGTCGTGTGGATGGCGCCGAGCGCGCGATAGCAGTCTTCGACGCTGTCGACGACGACGCGGAAGCCGAAAATGTCGGACAGTTGCTCGAAGGACAGCGCCTTGGCCTCCATCTTGCGGAACACCGACCAGGGCTTCTTCTGCCGGCTCTTCACGCCGGCGTTGATGGCATGCTTTTCAAACAGCGCCGACAACGCCTTTTCAATGTCGGTCAGCACGCCCTTGTTGCGCTCGAAAATCTCGGCAAGCCGCGCGGTGACCGCGCGATAGGCTTCCGGATTGATGAAGCGGAAAGCGATCTCTTCCAGCTCCTCGCGCATGCCTTGCATGCCCATGCGCCCGGCCAGCGGCGCATAGATGTCCATCGTCTCCTCGGCGATGCGCAGGCGCTTGGCCTCCGGCATGTGGTCGAGGGTGCGCATGTTGTGCAGGCGGTCGGCGAGCTTGACCAGCAGCACGCGCACATCTTCCGAGATCGCCAGCAACAGCTTGCGCAGGTTTTCCGCCTGCTCGGCTTTCTTGGAGACGAGGTCGAGCTTCTTCAGCTTGGTCAGGCCCTCGACCAGCTTGCCCATTTCGGGACCGAACAGATCGTCGATCTCGGCCCGCGTCGCCGTGGTGTCCTCGATGGTGTCGTGCAGCAAAGCGACGGCGATCGTCGCCTCGTCCATGTGCATTTCGGTGAGGATGGCGGCGACTTCAAGCGGATGCGAGAAATAGGGGTCGCCCGAAGCGCGCTTCTGGTGGCCATGCTTCTGCATGGCATAGACATAGGCCTTGTTGAGCAACGCCTCGTTGACGTCAGGCTTGTAGCGCTGGACGCGCTCGACAAGCTCATACTGACGCATCATGGGCGGAATCTCTCGGCGATGAAATGAAACATGCGCCGCACTGCTGTACGGCGCATGTCATAGATAGCCACGAAACTGCTGATACGGAAGTGCCCGAAACGTATTCCAGGCAGGTCCAGAGCGCTCGCTTAGTAGTCGTCGCTCTTTTCCGGCGGAACCAGCCCCTCGATGCCGGCGAGCAGGTCTTCCTCGGTCATCCGATCGAACGTGACATTTTCCTCTGCGTCATCAGTGTCGGCAGCCGCAACGGCGCCGCCGGTCTGATCGGCGATCACTTCGCCATCGGCTTCGGGCTCGTCGACCTCGACATGCTTCTGCAGCGAATGGATCAGATCTTCCTTGAGATCGTCGGGCGACAGCGTCTCGTCGGCGATCTCGCGCAAGGCGATGACCGGGTTCTTGTCGTTGTCGCGAGGAACGGTGATCTGCGCGCCCTGGCTGATCTGGCGAGCACGGTGGCCGGCCAAAAGCACCAGCTCGAAGCGGTTGTCGACCTTGTCGATGCAATCTTCAACGGTTACGCGGGCCATGGACTGCCCCTTTCATGCCTGGATTTGATGGAAAACAGGCGCGGTCCATAACCCGAACGCCGCCAAAATACAAGCATCATGCCAAAGTCGGCGCTGCAGGACACTCAATCGCGCGGTCAAACACCCGATTGAAGCAGAACGCCGTTGTGTCCATGGCGTTCGACGCTGCGATCACAATTGCTTGCATTGCCCCATCATGCCTTGGATTGCCACCAAACTGGCGTTATCTCGGATGGACAAGGTCAGCCGGTTTATTATGAGCCAGACCGATAGTCGCTACCGCATTTCGTTTAGACGGCCGCATTTTTCGAAAAGGAATATTTTCCATGTTCGACCCTCGTGAAAAAATCGCGCTGTTCATCGACGGCGCCAATCTCTACGCCACGTCGCGGGCGCTCGGCTTCGACATCGACTATCGCAAGCTGCTGTCGAGCTTCCAGAAGCGCGGCTACCTCTTGCGCGCCTATTATTACACGGCGCTGGTCGAGGATCAGGAATACTCCTCGATCCGCCCGCTGATCGACTGGCTCGACTATAACGGGTTCAAAGTGGTGACCAAGCCGGCCAAGGAATTCACAGACTCGACCGGCCGCCGCAAGATCAAGGGCAATATGGACATCGAACTCACCGTCGATGCGCTGGAGCTCGCCGATGTCGTCGACCACTATGTCATCTTCTCCGGCGATGGCGACTTCCGCACGCTGGTCGAGGCGCTGCAGCGGCGTGGCCGCAAAGTTTCGATCGTCTCGACCATGGCCTCGCAACCGCCGATGATTTCTGACGATCTGCGCCGCCAGGCCGACCATTTCATCGACCTGACGACGCTGAAAAGCGAAGTCGGCCGCGACCCCTCCGAACGGCCCGTGCGGCGGCCCGAGCCGGCCGAAGTCGACGAGGACGACTACTGAGGCCGGTCGCCTTGACCGCCGTTTCCGAACCGAACCGCGACTGCGCGCTCTGCCCGCGGCTGCATGATTTCATCGCCGAGTGGCGGCAGCGCGAGCCGTCCTGGTTCAACGCGCCGGTGCCGACCTTCCTGCCACTGGGCGGCGAGGACACCGTCCAGCTTCTGATCGTCGGACTGGCGCCCGGCCTGCGCGGCGCCAACCGCACCGGCCGCCCCTTCACCGGTGACTATGCCGGTGACCTGCTCTATTCCACGATGATTTCGCACGGCTTCGCGCGCGGCGAGTTCAAGGCGCGGCCCGATGACGGGCTGGAGCTTGTCGGTACGGCGATCACCAATGCGGTTCGCTGCGTGCCGCCGGAGAACAAGCCGGTCGGCGCCGAAATCTCCACCTGCCGCACATTCCTGGTGCCGACGATCGCCCGCTTCCCAAACCTGCGCGCCGTGCTGGCACTGGGGTCGATCGCGCACCAGTCGACGGTGCGCGCGCTGGGCGGGCGTGTCGCCGCCCACCCGTTCAAGCATGGCGGGCAATTGCCGGCCGGCGGCATCACGCTGTTTTCGAGCTACCACTGCTCGCGCTACAACACCAACACCGGCGTCTTGACGGAGGAGATGTTCGTCAATGTTTTTGGCCAGATAGAAGCTTTCCTGCAGAGCTAGATTGGGCTGGGCGACCCCGGATCAAAAGCCTTCGAGGACGATCTTGCCCTTGGCCTTGCCGGTCTCGATCAGGGCATGAGCGCGCTTCAGATTGGCGGCATTGATGGGACCGAAGGTTTCGCCCAACGTGGTGCGGATGGTGCCTTGATCGACAAGGCGTGACAGCTCGTTCAGATGCTCGCCCTGCGCGGCCATGTCCGGCGTCTCGAACAGCGAGCGGGTGAACATTAGTTCCCAGTGCACCGAAACGCTCTTACGCTTGAATGGATTGATATCGAGCGTCTGAGGGTCGTCGATCAAGCCGAACCGGCCCTGCGGTGCGATCAATTCGGCGATCTCGGCGAGGTGACGATCGGTGTTGGTTGTCGAGAACACAAAAGCTGGAGCGCCGATGGCGAGGGCTGCGACTTCGGCAGCCAACGGCTTGGAATGATCGATGACATGATGGGCGCCAAGCCCGAGCACCCAGTCGCGCGTCTCCGGCCTTGACGCGGTGGCGATCACCGTCAAATCGGTCAGCTGGCGTGCGAGCTGGACGGCAATCGAGCCGACGCCACCGGCGCCGCCGATGATCAGGATGGCATTCGCGGCGCCCACGACCGGTTTCTTCACGTCAATTCGGTCGAACAGTGCCTCAAAGGCGGTGATGGCCGTCAGCGGCAGCGCCGCAGCCTGCGCATAATCGAGCGAGCCGGGCTTGCGGCCGACAAGGCGCTCATCGACAAGGTGGAACTCGGCATTGGTGCCTTGCGGCGCGAGCGCACCGGAATAGAAGACATCCTCACCAGGCTCGAACAGGCTGGCATCCGGACCGGTCGCCGCGACCCGACCGGCGGCGTCCCAACCAAGCACCCGCCACGCTCCCGCTGCGGGTTTGGCACTTTTCCGGATTTTGGTGTCGACCGGATTGACCGAAATTGCCTTCACCTCGACCAGCAGTTGACGGCCTTTCGGCTCCGACTTGGGCAGGTCGATATCGACAAGGGAGGCCTCATCGGTGATGGGGGCTGGGATTTGATACCCGACGGCGCGCATTCTGGTCTCCGCGATTGCTGTTGAGCGTTGCCTGGGGCAGAAATGCGGATTATGTGCGCAAAGCGCAAGAATGCACATATAAAGCATATAGTGTCGAAAAGGATACCGTCATGCCGCGCATTCGCCATGAGCGTTTCGATTGCAGCCCAGGCTGCACCGTGGAGGGAACGCTCCGCTATATCGACGGAAAGTGGAAAGGCGTCGTGCTCTACCATCTGTTCGAGGGCACGCTGCGCTTCAACGAGATCCGCCGGCGCATTCCCAACTGCACGCAGCGCATGCTGACCAACCAGCTGCGCGAACTGGAAGCTGATGGGCTGATTGCCCGCAAGATTTATCCGGAAGTGCCGCCGAAGGTGGAATACAGCCTGACGCCGCGCGGCAGAAGTCTGGAGCCGGTGATCACAGCCTTGAAAGTGTGGGGCGATGCGAATGTGACGTTGGCGCCGCAGGTTTCGCAGGCAGCGGCTTGAAGCGGCGGCGGTAAGGACTGGCGGAGTTCACACCGGCAGCAGCCGGATCGTCAATATTTGCAACAGCATAGTCCGATTTGCGAAGAAACAGATTCGGACGTGCAGCCCTGACCGCTTCGGCCAAAGACCTCACTGCGCCGGCGCAAGGAGCGCCGCCAATCTGTCCTCCCCGCCCTGAAGGACGTTCAGGTCGACATCACCCGCGATACCGTCGACGCGCCCTCTGTTGTGATACTGCCAATAGATCCAGTCGTGGCGGTCCGGTTCCATGAGCAAGGAGCGGAGCCAGAGCGGGCGCGCGGCGATCTGCCCGGCATAGGTGGCCTCGGCCTCATCGGTCAGGTAGACGATTGCCGTCTTGCCGAACGCCGCCTCGACAGGTCCAAGGAAAGCCTGGAGTTCGGCATTCAACTGTTCGGGCGACGGACGCTGCGGACAATTGCCGCCGAACTCGACATCGACGACCGGCGGCAACAAGGGCTGATCATGCGGCACGACCGAGATGAAATTCTTTGCCTGGTCGGCGCCGGGCCGGCAGAAGGTGAAGAAATGATAGGCGCCGACAGCAAGGCCAGCCGCGCGAGCCTCACGCAGATTGGTGGCAAAGGCATCATCGACATGATCGCCGCCCTCGGTCGCCTTGATGACGGCGAAGGCGACATCGTCGGCGGCAACGCGCCGCCAGTCGATCTGGCCCTGATGATGGGAGACGTCGACGCCTCTGACCGGATATTTGCCACGGTCGGGAGAATAAGTGTGGAAGTAGACAAAGCCACCAGCCACGACCAGCGCTGCGAAAACCAGGCTCGCTGCCCCCCAAAGGACCAACCGTTTTTTCAAATCAGCAGCCCCATGAAATCAGCCGGCTTGCTGCACTGTCATTGCCAAGAATGGCAACTTGGTGTCACCCGCGCTCCTTCAAGAGCCGGCCCTTCTCGCGCGACCAGTCGCGCTGCTTCTCGGTCTCGCGCTTGTCGTGCAATTTCTTGCCGCGGCCGACAGCGAGCAGCAGCTTGGCACGGCCCTGATCGTTGAAATAGATCTTTAGCGGCACCAGCGTCATGCCTTCACGGTCGACGCTCTGCGACAGCTTGGCCATCTCGCGCTTGTTGAGCAGCAGCTTGCGCCGGCGGCGCGGCTCGTGGTTGAAGCGGTTGGCCTGCAGATATTCCGGCAGATAGGAGTTGATCAGCCAGATCTCGCCGCCTTCGACCGAGGCATAGCTGTCCTGGATGTTGGCCTGGCCCTGGCGCAGCGACTTGACCTCGGTGCCGGTCAGCACAAGGCCGGCCTCGACCGTGTCGAGCACCTCATAGGAAAACCGCGCCTTGCGATTTTCCGAAACAGTCTTGTTGTTGGGATCGGCTTTTCTGACTTGATTCATGATGTGGAGAGGTGGCGCCTCATCCTCAATTAATCAAGCCGGCGTGCTTCAATGCCGCGTCAAGCTTTAACGCAGTCGACTCCTCGACCGTGACAAGCGGCGACCGAAGCACGTTCTCGATCTTGCCGAGCTTCCAAAGCGCATACTTTGCGCCGGAAACGCCGGGTTCGAGAAAGATCGCCTTGTGCAGTGGCAGCAGGCGGTCCTGCAATTCCAGCGCCTTGGCGCTGTCACCGGACAGGGTCGCCTCCTGAAACTCCGCGCAGAGCCGCGGCGCGACGTTCGAAGTCACCGAAATAGCGCCGACGCCGCCATGCGCGTTGAAGCCGAGTGCCGAAGCGTCCTCGCCTGAAAGCTGGATGAAATCCTTGCCACATGTCATCCGTTGCTCGGAGACACGCTCGACCTTGCCGGTGGCATCCTTGACGCCGACGATGTTCTTGAAGTCGTGCGCCAGCCGGCCCATCGTCTCGGGCATCATGTCGATGACCGAGCGCGGCGGGATGTTGTAAATGATGATCGGCAGCTTGGTCGCCCTGGCGACGGCGGCGAAGTGCTCGTAGAGGCCGCGCTGTGTCGGCCTGTTGTAATAGGGTGTGACGACCAGGGCGGCATCCGCGCCGGCCTTCTCGGCATATTGTACAAGCCCGACCGCTTCTTCGGTATTGTTGGAGCCAGCACCGGCGACGACCGGGACGCGACCCTTGGCCACCTCGATGCAGACCTTGATGACATGGCGGTGCTCATCATGCGAAAGCGTCGGCGACTCGCCGGTCGTGCCCACCGGAACCAGACCAGTCGTGCCTTCCGCTAGCTGCCATTCGACAAACGCCCGAAAGGCTTTCTCGTCGAAACGCCCGCTCTTTTCGAACGGTGTCACGAGCGCAGTAAGCGAGCCTCTCAGCATGTCGTCCAACTCCTTGGGACTTGTTTGTTTATGCATGTCGTACTCCCCAAAACCGGTAACCACTTTTGGGCGACATGCAACTTTGTTTGTGCATGTCGTTGTCCCAAAACCGGTAACCACTTTTGGGCGACATGCATCGGTGTTTTGTCGATCAGTTTGTCGTGCGCGCCTTCTAACCGAAAGCGAAGCGGCGCACCATAGTCTCGACATGGTTGCGCGGCAAGCATTGCCATGGTGCCAGCAAGCGCAATTCGAACGGCCTCGATAACTCTTTGTTTACGAGCCCTTCACGACCTAAGTTTAGGCTTCGAGGCTTCTTCGCCTGCTGATAAAATGCTGGATTAGGGAAAGACACGAGATCATGCCGACCAGTCGGCCTCACCTCTTCGCGCTGCTTGGCGCCATTGCCGGGCTGATGCCCGGCGTGGCGATGAGCGGCAGCGTCGATGTGCGGGTCACCTCGGCGATTCCGATGCCGAGCCCGCAGGACAGTGCACAGCAGGCCCCCTCGCCCAGCGTCGCGCTGTTGAAGAGCGGGCTGGACGCTCTGGCGGCGGGCGATATCACGGGCGCCCGTGGCGTGCGCGATGCGCTTCCCGCTCAATCGCTCGACCAGCACATACTGGCCTGGGCGATCGCGCTTTATGGCGGCGACAAGGTTCCGAGCGGCGACATCGCCGCCGCCGCGAAGATGCTGCCTAACTGGCCGGGCACCGTTGCCCTGCGCAAGAACAGCGAACGCGCGCTCTATCGGGAAAACCCCGCCGCCGACATCGTCATTGCGGCGTTCGATGGCAGCCAGCCGCAGACATTCGAAGGCGTCATGGTTCTCGCCCGCGCCTATGTGGCGACCGGCAACGCCAAGGCGGCGCGCTCGGTGCTGTCTCCGTTCTGGCGCACCACGGTCCTGGAAACCAAGGACGAGACGGCGCTGATCAAGGAATTCGGTAGCCTGATCCCGGCCGCCGACCACCGTTTTCGCATGGACCGTATGTTCTATGCCGACCGGGTGAATTCCGCGCTGCGCGTTGCCGGCGTTGCCGGCGCCCAGCAGTTTGCCGAGGCCTGGGCCGCGGCCGACAGAGGCGACAAGAATGCGTTGAAACTGCTGAAGGCGGTGCCGGCACCCCAGCGTTCGGCGGGTTATTTCTTCGCGCAGGCGGAGTATCTGCGCAAGCAGGACGATTTTGCCGGTGCCGCGGCCGTCGTGATGAAGGCGCCGACGGATCGCGAGGCTCTGGTCGATCCGGACGCCTGGTGGGTCGAGCGCCGCGTGCTGTCGCGCGAACTGGTCGACCAGGGCGACATGAAGACGGCGTACAAGATTGTCGCCACGCACGCCGCCGAAAGTGCTGCCAATGCGGCCGAGGCCGAGTTCCACGCCGGCTGGTATGCGTTGCGCGGCCTGAACGACCCCAAGCTTGCCGCGACGCATTTTTCGCGCATCGCCGACCTCGCCCAGGGGCCGATGACGCTGTCGCGTGCCTATTACTGGCTCGGCCGCGCGGCGGAAGTCGGCGGCCCAGGCAATGCCAAGGACTATTTTGGGCGCGCCGCCGCCTACGGCACGACCTTTTACGGCCAGCTTGCCGCCGAACGCGTCGGCCGGCAGGCGCTCAACATCGTCTATCCCACGCCCAGTGCCGCTGACCGGCAGAATTTTGCCGGCCGCGAGGCCGTCAGCGCCATCAAGCGGCTGCAAGAGGCTGGCTATGACCGCTATGCCGAGACGCTCTATCGCGACCTTGCCGGCCAGTTGACCAGCCCGGGCGAACTGGCGCTGCTCGCTGTCCTTGCCGAAAAGCAGGACAACCACTTCATGGCGCTGAAAGTCGGCAAGATCGCCGGGGCACGCGGCATCGATGTCGGCGCGCTGTCGCACCCGCTCGGCGTCATCCCTGATACGGCCAACATTTCCGGCTCGGGCAAGGCACTGGCCTATGCAATTGCCCGCCAGGAGAGCGAATTCAACGTCGGTGCCGTATCAAGTGCCGGCGCGCGGGGGCTGCTGCAGCTGATGCCGGGAACCGCCAGGCAACTGGCGAAGAAGGCCGGATTGCAGTTTTCGCAGGCACGGCTGACCACCGACGCCGGCTATAATGCCACACTCGGTTCAGCCTTCCTTGGTGAGCAGCTCGACCGCTTCAACGGCTCCTATGTGCTGACCTTCGCCGGCTACAATGCCGGCCCCAATAGGGCCAGCCAGTGGGTGGCGAAATACGGCGACCCTCGCGGCAAGGACATCGATGCGGTGGTGGACTGGATCGAGCGGATTCCCTACACGGAAACAAGAAGTTACGTGCAGCGCGTGATGGAGAATTACGAGGTCTACAAGATGCGTATTTCCGGCAAATACGACATCGTCGGCGATCTCGTGAATGGACGCAGCTGAGGCTTCTTGTCCTTCTCCCCTTGCAGGAGAAGGTGGCCTCGCGAAGCGAGGTCGGATGAGGGTTGCTCCAGGAAACACCGACGTCTCATTCCGTCACTCACCCCTCATCCGTCTCGGCGCGGCGCGCCGATCCACCTTCTCCCACAAGGGGAGAAGGAAAGACCTTCCATTTGACCATCCCTGCCCTCGTCTGTAGCAGTCGGAGACGATCTGGCTAGGGAGTCCTTTCAGATGTCGAGCACCGAAGGCTTTTCCGACTTCTTCTACGCGGCGCCAGACGGGCTGAGACTTCATGCGCGCGTCTATGGCGAAGCGAATTCCGGGCACTGGCCAGTCGTCTGCCTGCCTGGCCTAACCCGCAACGCGCGGGACTTTCACGAGCTGGCACTTTATCTTTCGGCGCGATCTTCGATACCGCGCAAGGTGGCTGCCTTCGACTATCGCGGACGCGGACAGTCGGCCTACGATCCCGATGTCGTTCACTATAATGTCGGCGTCGAAGCCGGCGACATTCTTGCCGGGCTGGCCGCACTCGGCATCGAGGAGGCCGCTTTCATCGGCACCTCACGCGGCGGGCTGATCATCCATGTGCTTGGCGCCTTGCGGCCGGCCGTGCTGAAAGCCATTGTTCTCAACGACATCGGGCCGGTGATCGAACCGGCCGGCCTCGCCCATATCCAGTCCTATCTCGAACGCGCGCCGAAGCCGAAAACCTTCGCCGAGTTGGTGAATGCCCAGCGCAGCGTTCACGGCAAGGATTTTCCCATACTCACCGACGCCGACTGGACGCGAATGGTGGGCGCGCTCTACCGCGAGACGGATCAAGGGCTGGTGCCGGATTTTGACCCGAAACTGGTCGACACGGTCGCCAGTCTCGACCTGTCGCAGCCATTGCCCGCCCTGTGGCCGCAATTCGACGCGCTGGCGGCCATCCCCTTGCTCACTATCCGCGGCGCCAATTCGAGACTGCTGTCCGCGGACACCATGCGGCAAATGCGAGAGCATCATCCGGCGATGGAAACGATCACGGTCGACAGCCAAGGTCACGCGCCATTCCTCGAAACCGGCAGCTTGCCCGGCGATATAGCGGCCTTCCTCGATCGGGCTGAGCGCTAAAGCGCGTCGCGTCTGAACGGAATCATGCGACGCGCTTTAGGTCTTTGTTTTGTGCATGTCGTTCAACCAAAACCGAGGCCGCTTTTGGGCGACATGCATTAGACCAAACAAAATAAACCCCAAGACCAGATCTGGTCCTGGGGTCAACATGACAGTATACGCAGGCCGGCGGAACTATTTGGCCTTCGAGCTTTTCCCGGACGCCTTAGCCGGCTTCGCCGCGCCCGCCTCGCTCGTCTGGCCTCGTTTTGGCCCCGAAGCGGTCAACGGAGACGAGAACACCGAGCTTTCGGCACCGTGCGGCGACGCTTCGCTTCGCGGCGTTTCCAGCACCACGACGCAACCGTCGAGATCGTTCGTCGCCAGATGCGCGTAGCGCATGGTCATCGACAGGGTCTGATGGCCGAGCCACATCTGCACACGCCTGATGTCGATACCGCCCTGGACAAGGCGCGAGGCGCAGGTGTGGCGCAGTATGTGCGGCACGACCTGGTCGTCGGCGCCGAGGCCAACTTCGGCCTTGGCGTCGTTCCAGATAGCACGGAACTGTGCCTGGCTGAGCTTGGTGAACGGGCCTTTGGGCCGGCGGCCTTCGGTCGGAGGCAGCTTGATCACCTCCTTGACCCGCTCGGTCATCGGAATGGTGCGGCTGCGGCCGGATTTGGTGATCCAGAAGGAGACGCGATGTTCCTGGATGTCATTCCAGATCAGCCCGAGCGCCTCACCGAGACGGCATCCGGTGTCGACCAGGAAAACGGAAAGCCTATAGGCATCCTCGCTGCGGGTCCTGATGGCGGAAAACAGCCTTGCCTCTTCCTCTCTCTCGAGGAAACGAATCCGTCCCGCCCGCTCCTTCTGGCGGCGAAACTCGGGCAGGCTGTGGATATCTCCCATCTTGTAAGCCTTGCGCAGCAGTTTGCTGAGGGCAGCCATCTTTCGATTGATGGTTGCGTTGCTGTTACCGCGCTGGCGCAAGGTTCCGATAAGGTTATCAAGGGTACTCTGGTCGACGGCGCTGAAACGCTCCCCTAGGAGGATCTCATCTATTTCGCCGATAAAAGAGCTGACATTGTATTTATGCCGCCCATCATCCCACAGTATATCCCGGTAAACTGAAAAAAGCTCTCCGACCCTGTACGATTTTACTTCTCTTATCTTGTTGTAGGTGTACTTGATCTTTGAGTTCTGAGAAGAAAACATCGAAAACGGATCCGGGGGGCTACCCTCTTGAATCGCTTCGTTGGTCATAATTCATCACACCCCCATGTGGATAGATCAGCCCTATCCGCTTGGAAGCGTCCTTTCAAGAGATTTTAATCACGCGGTTGTGACCTCATCCGCCCATCAACGGATCCCACGATATCGTCCCGCGGACCAATTCAGCTACCGATTCCCCCTGTTCCTTCTGTTGCGTTGACCAGTCACGAAACAAAAACAGCCCGGGCGTTTGAGCGCCCGGGCTGGATTTCACCTGTAAGGAACCAGCCCTTAGAAGGAGCGCTGGAAGCGGAGGATACCGCCGACGCTGTTCTTCTTGTCGGCGCCAGTCCAGTTGCCGCCGTTGGCAGACGTGAAGCTGCCAAAATTGCCAGCATGGTCGTAGTCCACTTCGGCCGTAACCGTGAGGCCGGGAACGACGTCGTAGGCAACGTTTGCCGCCACACCGTAGTTCTTCTCTTCATCACCCGACACCTGGATGTTGAACGAGGTCTTCTCGTTGAACTTGTAGGTGCCACCGGCCCAGAACGCCCAGTTGCCGGCCCAGATCTTGTACATGCCGCGATCGCCATGGAAATCTTGGAGGTTGTCGTCCGTGCCGTAACCGCCCATCACGAACAGCGACAGTTCGTTGGAAACGTTGACGTCCAGGCGAACCTTGCCAGCGACTTCTTCAAAAGTGCTGTCGTAAGCAACGACGCCGGTGATCGCGCCCCAACCCTGGGTCCACTTCACACCGCCGACGACGTGAGGAACGTAGCTGTCGATCGAGTAACCGCCGTAACCTTCTTCAAGCGAGACTATGGCCGAGAAACCGTTGCCAGCGTCAAAGGTGTACTGGACAACGTTGGTGTCGAAGCCGCCGTAAGGAACGATCGTGTCGTTGATGACGTTGCCGGCGTATCCGATGAACGTATCGTAAGCCGATTCATCCTTACCGACACGAAGACCACCGAGCTGGATCCAGGCGAAGTTGAGCGAGATGCCCTTGTTGTGACCCTGCCAGTTATTGCGGCTTGCGTTGAAATTAGGATTGGCAAGCCCACCGGAAGTGAACTGGCCATTCTGGTTGGTATAGTCGCCGCCGTTGTTGCCGAAGTTGATGCGGGTCTCGGTGTAGGTCTTCAAGGTGCCGAGTTCGGTTTCCTGACCGGTCCAGGTCTTGAACGAGAAGCGGGCCTGCTTTTGGTAGGTCGAGTGGTCGCCGTCGCCCATCTGGTCCGGAACGTGATTGACGCCATCGAACGAGCCGTGTTCGCCCACGCCGATGTCGTAACGGACATAGCCGCCGATGCGCAGGCAGGTTTCGGTGCCGGGGATGTAGAAGTAGCCAGCGCCGTAGACGTCGCAGATCTTGACGTATTCAGCGGGTTCCGGCTCGGCGACGACGACGGCGTCGGCGGCGCGCGCACCGGAAACTGCGATCAGGGCCGCAGCGGAGCCGAGAAGAAGGCTCTTGATGTTCATTTTCTGACCTCCAGTCAAAAGTTAAAAAACGGGTCTGGGTATTCTTTGCTGAAGGACAGCGTTCCCTGCCCCATCCCCACTACCGAAAAAGATGCGCACCGCGCCGCTTCCTCGAAACCGACATTACCCATGAGCCGGCGGCGTTCAACCACGATCGTACCGGCGAAAGGGCTGTTCGGCTGCTATCCCCCGGCGTTGTTGCACAAATGACACGATTTGGCCTCACTCAGAAAGCTCTCATTAACCATCTGGCCTGCCGCAACCGCTTATTTCCAGCCGAATCCGGCAATCGACTGACGGAATCAAGGCGAAGCGGCGAGTCGCTGGCCAGGGATTTGCCGCAGAACCGCCGCAGCTGGGAAAGCCACCGCGCCGGCGTGCCGTTATTTTTCCATATAATGACTTCTTTTTCCGAGATAATGGCTGGGGCTTGTTGATTGTGCCTGCGCTTTTCTTTATCCAGCGGCGCAACGGAGAGGTGGCCGAGTGGTCGAAGGCGCTCCCCTGCTAAGGGAGTAGAGGTCAAAAGCTTCTCGTGGGTTCGAATCCCATCCTCTCCGCCATCCTGCTTCGCTCTTCGAGCTTCGCAGGACAAGTCCAGACCTCCGCACGAAGCAGGATGCCCTCCGAAGCCTCGGCGAAGGAGGGCCACAAGCACCTCAAATTCCTAGTAAAATGGGATTGGCAGTCTGACCTCCAGGAACCAGGATGCGTGCATCGGGCGAAGGAGCGCGGTTCGTGTGGTATGTTTATCTGTTGGAAGCAAGGCTGCGGAAGGTGAGCGCTATATCGGTGTAACTTCGGACCTGAGGCGGCGGCTTGCCGAGCACAATGCCGGAAAATCCAGCCATACGTCCAAGTTTCTGCCATGGCGGATCGTGACCTACATGGCCTTCTCGAGCCAGGCCAAAGCGGCTTCATTCGAGCGTTATCTCAAATCCGGTTCTGGGCACGCTTTCGCCAACAAACGGCTGTGGTGACGACCGCGCGCCAGCGTCAAATTTCACTTTTTTCGATATAACGTAGCAATAACAATCTGTTATCGCGAGAACACGAGCCGTAGCTTCTATCGTTTCGTTCGATTCTGACTGGAGGTCAGAAAATGAACATCAAGAGCCTTCTTCTCGGCTCCGCTGCGGCCCTGATCGCAGTTTCCGGTGCGCGCGCCGCCGACGCCGTCGTCGTCGCCGAGCCGGAACCCGCTGAATACGTCAAGATCTGCGACGTCTACGGCGCTGGCTACTTCTACATCCCCGGCACCGAAACCTGCCTGCGCATCGGCGGCTATGTCCGTTACGACATCGGCGCTGGCGATGTCGGCACGTTCACCGGCGCACGTGCCGATGACGTCGTCGACGGCAAGAACCAGGGCACTTTCTACAAAGACGCTCGCTTCACGCTGAAGACCTGGACCGGCCAGGAAACGGAACTCGGCACGTTGAAGACCTATACCGAAACGCGCATGAATTTCCAAAACAGCCCGTTGGACAACGGTGACGGTAATTCCGCTCACAACGGCTTCGACATGCACTTCGCCTGGATCCAGCTTGGCGGCCTGCGTGTAGGCTTGGACGAATCGGCATTCGATACGTTCGTCGGCTACGCCGGCAACGTCATCAACGACACCATCGTTCCTTACGGCGGGTTCAAGACCGGTGTCGTTCAGTACTACTTCGACGCCGGCAACGGCTTCTCGGCGATGGCCTCTCTCGAAGAAGGTTCGGGCGGCGCCGCACAGGTACCAGGTGCTAGTTATGGTTATGGTGTCTCCACGATCGACAGCTATGTTCCGCATGTCGTCGGCGGCGTGAAGTATACGCAGGGCTGGGGTGATGTCGTCGGCGTCGTGGCCTATGACAGCAACTACGAATACGTCTCGGGGAAGGTTCGCGTTGACGTGAACGTTTCCAATGCACTGTCGCTGTTCGGCATGTTCGGCTACGCCAGCGAGGGAAAGCTGAACGATACGGGATTCGACCCAGCTAACGGCCGCGGCTTCTACAAGCCGTGGGGTGGTCACTGGGGCTTCTGGGCCGGCGGCACTTACAAGTTCAACGAGAAGACCTCGTTCAACCTCCAGGTGTCGGGTGATCAGTGGAAGGACTACGGGGTTGCGGCCAACATCGCCTACACCGTCGTTCCCGGCCTCACGGTCACGCCCGAAATCGACTACCAGCACGTTGGTTCGGGCGCTATTGCCGCCGGCAACGTTTGGGCTGGCGCCGAGAAGAAGGACGCCGTCGGCGGTATCATCCGCTTCCAGCGCGATTTCTAAGACCAGATATTTCTGGGGAGACAGGAGAACCCGGCGGGCAACCGCCGGGTTGCTCTTTTTTGTTTTGATGCATACCGTTGTTCCAACGCCGTTGCGCACTTTGGACGACATGCATCAGCAATAGCCCGAGTGCGCAGTGCTGCATTCGGCAGCCGGAATCGAGGTGGAATTGCTCTAGGTCGCAGACATGTTGTCAGCCACAGTTCGTTTCGATGAACCATCGTAAACGTTCGCAATTGGCTGAAGCCCCACAGCTTCGTCATCGTTGGGCGGAGCGACGCGAAGCGGAGCGAAGCCCCAAGGATCCATGCATGACTTCTGCCGAGGAGTGCGGTGGGGCAAGTTCTGCACCGCGGCGGCGCTCTCGGGTCACGGCAAGGATCCTCGGGTCAAGCCATGTCAAGCGCGAGGATGACGACGGCGCACTGGCGTCGCATTGGCTACTCTACCAAGCGCCGAACCACCCTATAAAGCGCGTCGCGATCTTTCAGCTTCGCTTCTGCACTTAGCTCTTTGACATGCTTTTGGCCTGGGGAACTATCGCTCACACGTCGGCGAAGTCGCCCAACGCTTCAATCAAAGGCTGGATCTCACTTTCGTAATTCTTCCAGCGCTTCACCGACGATTTGTAGATCGGCTGACGAACCTGCCAGCGGCTGGGCGTGGTGACCGCCCCTTCCCTATCGAAGAAGCGTAGGCATGCGTCATCCCAAGGCAGGCCGAGATAATCGATGAGCCGGCGCGACTGTGCCTCTTGATCCTCTACAAGCGTCTCATAGCGATTTTCAAAGATACGACCCGGGAAAACCTCGTTCCAGTGGCGCATCAAGCGGTCATATTCTCGATAGTAGAGGCCGAGTGCACGCAGGTCTGAGTTGTAGCTGTGTGCCGAGCTGAAAGGCAGGACAAAGCATGACACGCAATTGTCGATGGCATCGCGGCGGCAGTGAATGATGCGGGCATTGGGAAAGAGCAGGGTGAGGAGGCCGATCAATTCGAAATTGTGCGGCATTTTATCGATGATTCGTTGCGCAGTCGGAGCGCGCTCCCGGAGATAGGAAAGATGCTCTTCGGCCAACGTCTTGGACAAGCCTTCAGTGACCGTCATAATCGGCTTGTTGAGATCGGAAGCCGTGGTTTTCAGACCGATCGCGTTCGCTACCCGCCTCAGCTTGCTAAGCTCTCCAGCGCCATGAACGTCGGGATGACTGGCGCATATTTGTTCGGTCAGTGTCGTCCCCGATCGCGGCATCCCGACCACGAACACAGGCGCTTCTGAAAGGTTCCCATAGCTGGACCTTGCGGCAAACAGATCCGGCGTGAAGGTTTCAATGGTCATATCCACGAAACGACGATACTGATCGATGTCGAACTTGTAGCCGGCGGCCTGTTTCGCCTTGTTGAAATGGTGGAACGCCTCAGCGTAGCGCTTGAGGTCGTTCAGCACCTTACCGGCTGCGTAATGCAGGTTCTGCACAGCCTCCGATTTAAGGCGTGGACCGTCTAGTTCGCGAAGGATCGATTGGAATTCCGCAGGCTCTTCGGCAAACTTTCGGCTCTGCACGAGGTCGTAATAAGCCGCCGCCACGTCAACGCGGTGTTCGATCGCCTCTTTAAGATAGACGCCGGCCTCCTCCATGCGCCCAAGGCCAGTGAGCGCGGCAGCCATTCCGATCCGCGCCTTGGGGTGATCGCGGTTAATATTCAGCGCCTTCTCATAAAGCGGCAAGGCCAGGTCGGGTTTGTCGAACTCGGTATAAACGCGACCCAGGGCACACAGGGCCTCTACAAGATCGGGCTGCAATTCCAAGGCATGCCGGATGTGTTTGATCGCAACTGAAAATTCGCTCAGCCTGCCATAGGCCTCACCGAGGCTAAGATGATAGTAGGGGTTTCCAGGCTCCTCGCCGACCGCGCGTGCGAAATAACGCAGAGCCGCCTCGTCGTCGTAGCCCACACAGACGGTGCCCATGATGTAGAGTGCCAGCGGATGGTTTGGCGTGCGCGCTAAAACCTGCAGGCATAGGTCCTGAGCCTCTTTGAGCCGCTTGGCCTGTTGATGCTCATAGGCTTGCTTCAGCAACAATTCGTCAGCCTGTGCGCGTGTAAACGAATTTGTTTTCGGCAGACTTGCTCGTACAGGACCTGCCTGTGGCAATCTAGGTTTAGGCGAGGCGGCGGATTTGAGGTGCTTGGACCAAGCAGGCGGCAGACGATTATTCATCATTCCTAGCTAGCAAAAAAAGCCAATCGAATCCAGAACATCTGACCATATCGACGGCCTCCAGCAGAAGGTCCATGTGTCAGCAGAAGGCCCATGTGTTGGCCGCAGGGCCCTTTGCTCGAGCGAGGGTGTTCTTCGGAACGAACGCAGCAGCCTGTGCCGCAGCTTTCAATTCCGAGCCGCAAGCTGCCGTGATGATCAGGTGTCCGCCAGGTAGCCCAGCGCTTCAATCAGCGGCTGAATCTCGCCTTCGTAATTTTTCCAGCGCTTGACGGACGATGTATAGATCGGCTGGCGAACCTGCCAGCGGCTAAAAGTATTAACCGAGCCACCCTTGTCGAAAAACCGCAGGCAGGCATCGTCCCAGGGCAGCCCAAGATAATCTATGAGGCGGCGCGATTGCGCTTCCTGATCTTCAATCAGCGTCTCATAGCGATTCTCGAAAATGAGCCCCGGAAAAACCGTCTGCCAGTGGCGCATCAAGCGGTCATATTCGCGATAATAAAGCCCGAGCGTTTCCAGATCATTGCTGTAGCTGTGTCCCTTACCTAGGGGGAGCACAAAGCACGAGACACAATTGTCGATGGCATCGCGGCGGCAATGAATGATGCGTGCGTTCGGAAAGAGAAGCCCGATGAGGCCGATCAGTTCGAAATTGTGCGGCATCTTGTCAACAACGCGCAACGCATCAGGCGTCCGCTCGCGCAGGTATGACAGATGTTCCTGAGCCAGCGTTCTCGACAGGCCCGTCGTGATCGACATGGCCGACTGGCCCACGTCTCCTGAACCGCGCTTTGTCAAGCCGATAGCGTTGGCGACGCGCATCAGCTTGCTGAGCTCGCCCGCGCCATGAACATCGGGATGGCTGGCACAGATCTGTTCCGTGAGCGTCGTTCCCGAGCGGGGCATGCCAACCACGAACACCGGGACTTCGGACGGGTTTCCATAGCCGGCCCTGGCAGTCAACATATCCGGGGTGAAGGTTTCGATCATCGAATCGACCCAGGTCCGGTAAGAGCCGATATCGAACTTGTATCCTGCGGCCTCTTTTCCCTTTTTGAAATGAGCGAAAGCCTCCTTGTAACGCTTGAGGTCGTTCAAGACCTTGCCGGCCGCATGATGGAGTTGCGTCGCGCCATCGGCATCCAGCTTCGGGTTATCGAGTTCGCGAAGGATGGCTTGGAATTCCATTGGCTCTTCGGTGAACTTTTGCGTCTGCACAAGGTCGTTGTAGGCAGCCGGCATTTCGATCCGCCGCTCGATCGCCTCTTTCAGGTAGACGGCGGCTTCATCCATACGGCCAAGGCTGCTGAGCGCCTTGGCCAGTCCTTCCCGCACCTTGGGGTGATCGCGATTGATTTTCAACGCCTTTTCGTAAAGCGGCAACGCCATGTCAGGTTTGTCAAAGACGATATAAGCGCGCCCCAATGCACAAAGTGCCTCGATAAGGCCAGGCTGGAGTTCCAACGCTTGCTGCATATGCCTGATTGCAAGCGAATATTCGCTGACCTTCATATAGGTCTCGGCTAGGCCAAGGTGGTAGTGAGGGTTCTTAGGTTCCTCACCGACCGCTCGCGCGAAATACCGCAAGGCCATTTCGTCGTCGTAGCCCCAATATACAGTCCCCAGTATGTACAGCGCGAGCGGATGGTTTGGCGTGCGCGCCAGAACCCGAAGGCAGAGATCCTGCGCTTCATCCAGCCGTTTTTCCTGCTGATGGATATAGGCCTGCTTCAGCAGCGCATCGTCGGCCTGGGCACGCGAAAGCGAGTTTGCTTTCGGCAACGTTGGCTGTGGCAATTTGGGTTTCGGCGCGGGGCCGGATTTGATGTGCTTGGACCAGGCTGGCGGCAGACGATTGTTCATCGTGACTCGCTAGCAAAAAGAGACCAAGGAATCCAGCGTGCGGTTGTAGGCTGCTGGAATTTGCAAGCCCATCCGGCAGGCTTGCAAGGAAGCTTTCAAGCGAGCTTTTGCCATGCGCCAGCGCTCTCCGCCTCGCGCCACTCATCGCAGCACTTTCCTCGACGATGCCATTTGCCGGATGGCGTCTTCGCTTACGGCTGGAAGGTCGATCCGGGAAAACTACAGAAATACGTGCCACGCGGCAGTGCCCACCCGATGTGTCCTGTTGGCGGAGGTGGGTTTGAGACGCGAATACCTGATTCACGCGTCCGCCAGGTCACCCAATGCTTCGATCAACGGCTGAATCTCGTTCTCATAGTTCTTCCAGCGCTTGACCGAGGATTTGTAGATCGGCTGACGAACCTGCCAGCGGCTGGGCGTGTTGACCGAACCATCCCTGTCGAAAAAGCGCAGGCAGGCGTCGTCCCAGGGCAACCCTAGATAATCTATGAGACGGCGGGACTGTGCTTCCTGATCGTCAACCAGCGTTTCGTATTTATTTTCGAAGATCAGGCCTGGAAAAACCTTGTTCCAATGCTGCATCAGCCGGTTATATTCGCGGTAATACAGGCCAAGGGTCCTCAGATCGGTGTTGTAGCTGTGCCCCTCGCCGAACCTTAGGACAAAGCAAGAGACGCAATTGTCGATGGCATCGCGACGACAATGAATGATGCGCGCGTTGGGGAAGAGGAGGCCGATCAAACCGATCAATTCAAAATTATGCGGCATCTTATCCACGATCCGAAGTGCGGCAGGTGCCCGCTCCGTCAGATAGGTCAGGTGCTCTTCGGCCAATGTTCCGGACAGGTTTTTTGTGATTGATGCGATTGCCTTGTTCAAATTTCCGGCCGACGACTTTCTGAGTTCGATCGCATTCGCAACCCGCCTAAGCTTCATAAGTTCGCCTACGCCATGAACATCGGGATGACTGGCGCAGATCTGTTCCGTAAGCGTCGTTCCCGAGCGAGGCATGCCGACCACGAACACAGGCACTTCAGAGGGATTTCCATAGTCGGTCCGGGCAGCCAACATCTCAGGCGTGAAAGTCTCGATCAGCGCGTCAACCCAGCGACGGTATTGAGCGATGTCGAACCTGCGGCCTGAGGCCTGCTTCGACTTGTTGAAATGGCCGAATGCATCCTTATAGCGCTTGAGGTCGTTCAGCACCTTGCCGGCCGCCAGATGGAGCCTTTCCGCGCCGTCGGGGTCAAGCTTGGGATTTCCGAGTTCACCAAGGATGGATTTGAGTTCCTTTGGCTCTTCGGTGAACTTTTGCGTCTGGACGAGGTCATGATAGGCGGTCGGCACAGCGATGCGACGTTCGATCGCCTCATGAAGGTAACCGGCGGCTTCATCCATGCGTCCCACACTGGTGAGCGCGCGGGCCAATCCGATCCGCACCTTTGGATGATCCCGGTTGATTTTCAGCGCCTTCTCATAAAGCGGCAAAGCCATCTCGGGCTTGTCAAAATCAATATAGGCATCCCCCAATGCACACAGGGCTTCTATAAGGTCTGGCTGCAACTCCAAGGCATGCTGCATGTGTTCGATTGCTGGCGAATATTCGCTGACCTTCACATAGGCCGAGGCCAGGCCAAGATGGTAGTAGGGGCTCTTGGGTTCCTCGCCGATCGCGCGCGCGAAATATCGCAGAGCCATCTCGTCGTCGTAGCCTAGGCAGACGGTGCCCAGAATGTACAGGGCCATGGGATGGTTTGGCGTGCGTGCCAGAACTCGAAGGCACAAGTCCTGAGCCTCGTTGAGGCGTTTTGCCTGCTGAAAGATGTATGCCTGTTTCAGATCCGCGTCGTCGGCCTGCGCGCGTGAAAGCGAATTTGCCATCGGCAGTTTGGCTTGCGGCAGTTTGGGTTTCGGGGCAGGGCCGGGCTTGATGTGCTTGGACCAGGCGGGCGGAAGACGATTGTTCATTTTGCCTCGCTAGCAAAAAGAAACAAAGGAATCCAGCGTTACGGTTGCGGGACCACCAGGTGCTTGCACAGGCAAGCCGGTCAAGCTAGCAAGAAGTCCCTTTCCAAGCGAGCTTCCGCCATGCGCCAACGCCCTCCCCTCTCGCCGCTCATCGCCGCGCTTCCCTCAACCGTGCCGTTTGTCGGCCCCGAAGCGCAGGAGCGTGAGCGCGGGCGCCCTTTTCGTGCGCGCATCGGTGCCAATGAGAGCAGTTTTGGTCCTTCGCCGCGCGTCATTGCCCGCATGGCCGAGATCGCCCGCGACATGTGGATGTATTGCGATCCCGACAATTTCGATCTGAAGGTTGCGGCTGCCGCGCATCACGATTTGGCGGTCGAGAACGTCGTTGTCGGCGAAGGCATTGACGGCCTGCTGAGCCTGGTGGCGCGCATGTATGTGGCGCCCGGCGATGCCGTGGTGACGTCGCTCGGCGCCTATCCGACCTTCAACTTCCATGTAGCCGGCGTCGGCGGGCGGTTGGTCACCGTCCCTTACGAGAACGACCACGAAAGCCTGGACGGCCTGCTCGCGGCGGCGGTCAAGGAGAAGGCACCGCTGGTCTATCTGTCCAACCCGGACAATCCGATGGGCAGTTGGTGGGAGGCGGACGAGGTGATCCGCTTCATCGAAGCGCTGCCGCAGACCACCATGCTGGTGCTCGACGAGGCCTATGGCGAATTGGGGCCGGCCTCGGCTTTGCCGCCGATCGATACCTCGCGCCCGAATGTCATCCGCATGCGAACCTTTTCAAAGGCTTACGGGCTTGCCGGCATACGCTGCGGCTATGCGGTCGCGGAGGCCCAGGTGATCCGCGACTTCGAGAAGATCCGCAACCATTATGGCGTCAGCCGCATGGCGCAGATTGCCGGCGTCGAGGCGCTTGCCGACCAGGCCTATCTCGAGACAGTGGTGGCGCGGGTGGCTGCCGGGCGCCGGCGCATCGCGGCGATCGCCGAGCAGAACGGGTTGAAGCCGCTGGCCTCGGCGACCAATTTCGTCACCATCGATTGTGGCCATGACGGCGCCTTCGCGCTGAAAGTGCTGCAAGGACTGTTGTCGCGCGACGTCTTCATCCGCAAGCCGATGGCGCCAGGGCTCGACCACTGCATCCGCGTCAGTGTCGGCCTCGACCACGAGCTGGATATCTTCGCCGAGGAACTGCCGGGCGCACTGGCGGCCGCACGAGGGAACTAGGCAGCTTTGCTGTGTTTGGATGCCGGTGCTCCGCCCAGCAGATGCCTGGCACGCGTCAAAATATCGGATAGTTCGGCGGCTTCTTCGTCGCCTAAGTCCGCGGTCAGGCGGACGAGATCGCGATCCGCGGCCGCCTGGAGTGTGGTAAGCGCGGCCTGGCCGCGGACGGTGAGCGAGAGGACGCGACCGCGCAGGGCGTCGGGGCCGGCACGCGTTTCCGTCAGGCCGGCGGTAGCGAGTTTTCGAAGGATTCTCGTGACGTAAGCCGGCTCCAACTGGAGTTCCTGGGCGATGTCGGACGCTGCCGGTGCGAAATCGATTTGAAACGCCCGTGCCAGAAAGCCTGCCTTGCCGTCAGGGGTGGCGGCAATATGGCCGGATCGACGGTCCAGTTCGAACAGCACCCGCGCCTCGGCCAGCGTGTAGGCGCCGTGCGTCAAGGTTTCGTCGAGCAGCCCGATCAGGCTAGTGTAGAAGCGGTTGAAGCACCTGAGGTCGCTGACCAAGGCATTGCGATCGGTTGGCATGTCAGGTGCCCCAGAAGATTTCCACTCTGACTGATCATCGTGAAAAAGTTGACGGAGTCAATTATCTATTGGAACATGTCATGTATCCCAGAGCAAAGCACGGCCCATCGATCTGATCGAATCCTCCCTTCCAACCGGTTGCCTTCGTTCGATCCCGCGCCAGACTCTATGCAAGGGAGTGAGCCATGAACGAGCGAAGAAGAGCGGTGCAAGCGCGCGTGCACGGCAAGGTGCAAGGCGTCGGCTACAGGATCTGGGCGCGAGACGAAGCAGCAGGGCTTGGGCTGGTGGGCTGGGTGCGCAATGAAAGAGACGGCTCGGTAACGGCATGGCTTGCCGGCGCCGATCCGGCGGTTTCAGCCATGATCGAACGACTTCGGCAAGGCCCGCAGGGCGCTTCAGTCTCACGGATCGATGTCGAGGAGATTGAGGCCTGGACCGCGCCCGGAGACTTCAGGATCGTCGCATAGGCGCGGGCGCGTCACGTGAACTCATCAGGCACGCTTGAATTAATTGAACGTTCGTTTTATTATCTCCGCATTCACGAGGCGATCATGGCGCGCACCACAGGGTCCGACGGCGAACGAACCGAAGCGGCAGTCCGCGAAGCGGCGGTCAACCTGATCGCCCGCTATGGCTATGAAGCGATGTCGATGCGCCAGCTGGCGGCCGAGGTCGGCGTCCAAGCGGCCGCGCTTTACCGCTATTTCCCTACCAAGGAAGACCTCCTGTTCACGCTGATGCGTGAGCACATGGAAGGGCTTCGCGAGGCCTGGGAACATGCCAGACCAACCGGCGCCGATCCGGCGGAGCAGCTTGCGGCCTATGTGCGCAACCACATCGCCTTCCACATCGAGCGCCGGCACGCCACGCATGTGTCGAACATGGAATTGCGCAGCCTGTCGCCCGACAGGCTGACACAGATCCTGCGCATGCGCACAGCCTACGAAAAGGAACTGCGCAGCATCCTGCGCGACGGCGCCGAGACCGGCGTCTTCGAGATCGAGGACACCGGCCTGACGGCCATGGCGCTGATCCAGATGATGACCGGCGTCATCGTCTGGTTCCGGCCCGGCGAACGGCTGTCGGTCCCTGAAGTAACGGCGACATATCTTTCAATGACAATGCGGCTCGTCGGCGCGAAGATCGCTGACAGCGCCGCGCGTCCATCGGACGCGCAAAGGACGCTGTCCCACTTTAATTTTCGCGCATGATCCTTTCCGAAAATCGAAGTCGATTTTCGGGGTCATGCGCCACGGAGGAGAAACATGTACACGAACACGCTCAGCTTCGGGCATGACGAGGACATCGAGGCGCTGCGCGACCTGGTGCGCCGCTTCGCCCAGGACAGGATCGCGCCGATCGCCGGCGACATCGATCGCGACAACGAATTTCCAGCGCATCTGTGGCGGGAGCTCGGCGCGCTCGGCCTGCTCGGTATCACCGCCGATCCCGATTTCGGTGGCAGCGGCATGGGCTATCTCGCCCATGTGATTGCGGTGGAAGAGATTTCCCGCGCCTCGGCTTCGGTCGGTCTCTCCTACGGCGCTCACTCCAACCTCTGCGTCAACCAGATCAACCGCTGGGCGACGCCGGCGCAGAAGGAAAAATTCTTGCCGCCGCTGTGCTCGGGCGAACGCGTCGGCGCGCTGGCGATGTCGGAATCCGGCGCTGGCTCCGACGTCGTCTCGCTCAAGCTGCGCGCCGAAAAGCGCAATGACCGCTATGTGCTCAACGGCACCAAGATGTGGATCACCAACGGGCCGGACGCCGATACGCTGGTCGTCTATGCCAAGACCGATCCGGAGCGGAAATCGCGCGGCATCACTGCCTTCATCGTCGAGAAGACGATGACGGGATTCTCCGTGGCGCAGAAACTCGACAAGCTCGGCATGCGCGGCTCCAACACCGGCGAGTTGGTTTTTTCGGATGTCGAGGTGCCGTTCGACAATGTTCTGCATGAGGAAGGACGCGGCGTCGAGGTGCTGATGTCAGGTCTCGATTATGAGCGCACGGTGCTCGCCGGCGGCCCGATCGGTCTGATGGCGGCGTGCCTCGACGTGGCGATCCCTTACGTCCACGAGCGCAAGCAGTTCGGCCAGCCGATCGGCGAGTTCCAGCTGGTGCAAGGCAAGCTGGCCGACATGTATACGGTGATGAACGCAGCTCGCGCTTATGTCTATGCCGTCGCCGCCGCTTGCGATCGCGGCAAGACCACCCGCAAGGACGCCGCCGGCTGCGTGCTGTTTGCCGCCGAGAAGGCGACGCAGATGGCGCTCGACGCCCTCCAACTGCTGGGCGGCAATGGCTATATCAACGACTATCCGACCGGCAGGCTGCTGCGCGACGCCAAACTCTATGAGATCGGCGCCGGCACCAGCGAAATCCGCCGCTGGCTGATCGGCCGCGAGATCATGGCGGAGGGAGTGTAGCATGGCTACGCTGCAAACCCAGATCTCGCCTTCCTCCGACACCTTTCGCGCCAATGCCGAACGCATGCGCGCACTGGTCGCCGACATCGCCGAAAAAGCCGCGACCGTCGAGCGCGGTGGCTCGGAGGAGGCACGCGAGCGCCACGTCTCGCGTGGCAAGCTGTTGCCGCGTGAACGCCTCGCCCAATTGCTCGACACCGGCTCGCCCTTCCTCGAGATCGGCCAGTTCGCGGCGTGGTCGATGTATGGCGAGGAGATTTCGTCGGCCGGCATGATCGCCGGCATCGGCCGTGTCGAAGGCACCGAGGTGATGGTCGTCGTCAACGATGCCACGGTGAAGGGCGGCACCTACTATCCGCTGACGGTGAAAAAGCACCTGCGCGCACAGGAGATCGCGCTGCAGAACAATCTGCCCTGCATCTATCTGGTCGACAGCGGTGGCGCCAATCTGCCCAATCAGGACGAGGTGTTTCCGGACCGGGAGCATTTCGGCCGCATCTTCTACAACCAGGCCAACATGTCGGCTGCCGGCATCCCGCAGATCGCCTGCGTCATGGGTTCCTGCACGGCGGGTGGGGCCTATGTGCCGGCGATGTCGGACGAGACGATCATGGTGCGCAACCAGGCGACCATCTTCCTCGGCGGCCCGCCGCTGGTGAAGGCGGCCACCGGTGAAGACGTCAGCGCCGAGGATCTGGGCGGCGCGGACGTGCATACGCGGCTTTCCGGCGTCGCCGACCACTATGCGATGGACGACGACCATGCGCTCGCCATCTGCCGTCGCATCGTCAAAAACCTGAATCGGAACAAGACCGTAAGCCTGAGCTTACAGAAATCGATTCCGCCACTTCATCCGGCAGACGAACTCTACGGCATCGTGCCCACGGATCTGCGTCAGCCGTATGATGCGCGCGAGGTGATCGCGCGCCTTGTCGACGGTTCCGAGTTCGACGAGTTCAAGCAGAACTACGGCACCACGCTGATCACCGGCTTTGCCCATCTCCATGGCATGCCGGTCGGCATCATCGCCAACAATGGCGTGCTGTTTTCCGAAAGCGCGCTGAAGGGCGCGCACTTCATCGAGCTGTGCTGCCAGCGCAAGATCCCGCTTGTCTTTCTGCAGAACATCACCGGCTTCATGGTCGGCCGGAAATACGAGGCAGGCGGCATCGCCAAGGACGGCGCCAAGCTGGTGATGGCGGTTGCCACCGCCAGGGTGCCGAAGGTGACCGTGATCATCGGCGGTTCGTTCGGCGCCGGCAATTACGGCATGTGCGGCCGCGCCTATTCCCCACGCTTCCTGTGGATGTGGCCGAACGCGCGCATCTCGGTGATGGGCGGTGAGCAGGCAGCAACCGTGCTTGCCATGGTCAAGCGCGAAGGCATCGAGCGCAAAGGGGGCGAATGGAGCGCCGAGGAGGAAGCAAAATTCAAGAAGCCTATCCTGATGAAATACGAGCATGAGGGCCATCCTCTCTACTCGTCCGCCCGCCTCTGGGATGACGGCATCATCGATCCGGCGAAGACGCGCGAGGTGCTGGCGCTCAGCCTGTCCGCCGCGCTCAATGCCGAAATCGAGGACACACGCTTCGGCGTGTTCAGGATGTGAGATGAGCAAGGCGCTGGACAGGATCCGCATCCACACCGGCGACATCACGAAGCTGGATGTCGACGCCATTGTCAATGCCGCCAATTCGTCGCTGCTCGGCGGCGGCGGGGTCGATGGCGCCATCCATCGCGCGGCGGGCCGCGAGCTCGAATTCGAATGCCGGATGCTGCACGGATGCAAGGTCGGCGACGCGAAGATCACCAAAGGTTATAAACTGCCGGCTCGACACATCATCCACACGGTCGGACCCGTCTGGCAGGGCGGCGGCAAGGGCGAAGCCGAACTGTTGGCCTCCTGCTATCGCAGGTCGCTGGAACTCGCGGCCGCCAATGGCTGCCGCACAGTGGCGTTTCCAGCGATCTCGACCGGTGTTTACCGTTACCCGAAAGATGCGGCGACCGAGATCGCTGTCGGCACGGTCGGCATGGTCGTCGAAGAGAAAAACATGCCCGAAACCGTCATCTTCTGCTGCTTCGACGAGCATACGGCACAACTATACCAGCGAACCGTTGCTGCGCTCCGGAAAGGCTGAACTGTATGGACCAACCGATTCATCAGCACAGGCAAACCAAAATTCCCACCAACGAACTGGCGGTGAGGCAAAACATTCGCTACTGCTTGTCCTGCTCAGTGCAAAGGGGACAGGGTGGAAATGAAACTGGAATATTATCGGGAGACGTCTGTCTCGATATTTGCAGGACTACTAATATTCGCAACAGCTGGCGCCGCGACGGCGGGCTCGCTGGCGGGCAGCAAGGGAGACGTGCGTTTTCCGCCGACCCTAGGCACGGGCGAATGCAACGTTGCCTACAAGGCCTATGTCGCGGCGAGCGGTCATTCAGCCTACGCCACGACCTTCTATTCGCGCGTGGTCGACCTCTACATCATCTGCGGGACGAAGCTCAACGCGCCATCCCAGAAGGCCGCGGAAGAGATGGCGCTGCGCAACTGCCAAGCTGGGTTGACACGATGGAAGCTCAAGACCGCGAGCGGCGGCTGTGCGATCTCGTCATCGAAGTAGGCAACCAGCCGAGACTTTTTTCCGAATGGGGTGAACAGAATGAAATCCGGAACCTGCAAACGAGCAGCGACCTCGATAGTCGCAGGCTTGCTGATGGTGGCGACCCCCAGCGCCGCCATGGCTGGATCGCTGGCGGGAAGCAAGGGCGACGTGCGCTACCCGATAACCATCCCTATAGGAACCACCGGAGGCTGCGAGAAGATCTATGCAGCGTATCTCGCAGCCTCGGGCCATTCGGCCTTTGCGGCGACGCCAATCGTTCCGGCGAGCGAGTATTTCATTTGCGGCGTGAAGCTGAACGCACCGTCACAGAAGGCGGCCGAGGACCTAGCGCTGAAATCCTGCCAGGCCAGCAAAGGCAAATACAAGGTGACGGTCGCCGGCGCCTGCAGTCTCGCCGCCTCCAAATAGGCTGGAAGGCGCGCGGTTTTTCGATTTGGGAGAGACAAAATGAAATCCACGAATTCCAGGCGAACAGCCATGGCGATACTGGCCGGGTTGTTGTTGATCGCCTCGTCCGGCTTCGGCATGGCCGCGTCGTTGGCGGGCAGCGAGGGGGACAAGCGTTTCCCACCGAATTTGGGCGTCTCGAAGTCGCCATGCGCCAAGGCGTACAAGGCCTATGTTGCGGCCAGTGGCCATTCCGCTTATGCCACCACCCCATATTCAAGGGTGGTTTCATTGTACATCCTATGCGGTGCGCAGCTGAATGCGCCGTCGCAAAAGGTGGCGGAAGGGTTGGCGATGAAATCCTGCGCGGCCACGCGCGCGCACTACAAGGTGACGAACGGCGGCGCCTGCGAGATCGCCGCTTCGAAGTAGGCCGGCGCCTGCCTGAATGGCGCCGCCCGAGACAGACCCGGGAGGCTCCATGTTTAGCAAGATCCTGATTGCCAATCGGGGCGAGATCGCCTGCCGTGTCATCCGCACGGCCCGCAAGCTCGGCGTGCACACCGTCGCCGTCTATTCGGACGCCGACGCGAAATCTCTGCATGTCGAGATGGCCGACGAGGCTGTTCATATCGGCCCCTCGCCTGTCGGCGAAAGTTATCTGCGCGGCGACAAGATCGTCGCGGCGGCGCTCGCGACCGGGGCGCTAGCCATCCATCCGGGTTATGGCTTCCTGTCGGAAAATCCTGATTTCGTCGACCAGGTGGTGGCGGCAGGGCTCACCTTCATCGGGCCGTCTGCGGCCTCGATCCGCGCCATGGGACTGAAGGACGCCGCCAAGCGGCTGATGGAGAAGGCCGGTGTGCCGGTGGTGCCGGGCTATCATGGTGAGGCACAGGAGATCGTCCTGCTCGCGTCCAAGGCACGCGAGATCGGCTACCCCGTACTGATCAAGGCGCGCGCCGGCGGCGGCGGCAAGGGCATGCGCCGCGTCGAGCATCCCGACGATTTCTCCGAGGCACTGTCCAGCGCCCGGCGCGAAGCAAAAGCCGCCTTCGGCGACGACCGCGTTCTGGTCGAAAAATACGTCGACAAGCCGCGGCACATCGAAGTGCAGGTGTTCGGCGACAATTTCGGCAATGCGGTGCATCTCTACGAACGCGACTGCTCGGCGCAGCGCCGCCACCAGAAGGTGATCGAGGAAGCGCCCGCCCCCGGCATGACGCCGGCTTTGCGCAAGGCAATGACGGAAGCGGCGGTGAAGGCCGCCAAGGCGATCAATTATTCCGGCGCCGGCACCATCGAGTTCATCGTCGATGCCTCGCAAGGCCTCAAGGCCGACCGCTTCTGGTTCATGGAAATGAACACCCGCCTGCAGGTCGAGCATCCGGTCACCGAAATGGTCACCGGCACCGATCTGGTCGAGTGGCAGTTGCGGGTTGCGTCTGGCGAAAAGCTGCCGAAGACGCAAAGCGAGATCGCGCTTGCCGGCCATGCCTTCGAGGCACGCATCTATGCGGAGGACGCGGCAAGGGATTCCTGCCGGCAACGGGCACGCTGCATCATCTGAAGTTTCCCGAGCCCGACGCGGCGGCGCTGCGTATCGAGACCGGCGTGCGGGCCGGCGATGCCATCTCGCCCTATTACGATCCGATGATCGCCAAGCTGATCGTCCATGCAGAGGACAGGCAAGCGGCGCTGGCAGCTCTCGGCGCAGCACTGGCGCAAACCGAGGTCGCCGGCTCGATCGTCAACACCGCCTTTCTTGCCGCCCTTGCCGCCGATCCCGACTTTTGTGCTGGTGACGTCGACACCGGCCTGATCGGCAGACATCAGGCGGCGCTGACCGAGGTCGCGCCGCCGACTGCTGAAATCGTCGCGGCTGCCGCCCTTGCCGCCTCCGGGGCGGAAGCTTTGCCGCCATCGAACGACCCATGGTCTTCGCTTTCCGGCTACGCGCATTTCCACGGCGTCGCGCGGCGCACGCGGCTAAAGTTCGGCGAGGCCGATATACTGGCAAAGGTGTCGGTGCGGCCGGACGGGCGCTTCCAGGTGGCGCTCGAGGCGCCCTATGACAAAGCCAATGCACATGATTTTCGCGCCGTTCCTCGCCTCGCCCGCTGGCCGGGCCACGTCACCGCGTTCGAAGGCGCCGTCGGTTATACATTCGCGGTGCCGGACCCCTTGGCCAGGAGCGACGACGCGGCGGCCGCCTCCGGCAGCCTGCGCGCGCCGATGCCCGGCCTGGTCAAGCTGGTGCGCGTGGGGAAGGGCGATGCGGTCATCAAAGGGCAATCGCTTCTGATCCTCGAAGCGATGAAGATGGAGCACACGATCGCTGCCCCGCATGACGGGGTCATTGCCGAAATCGCCATTGAAGGTGCACAGGTCACCGACGGGACCGTGCTGGTGCGGTTCGTCGAGGAACAAGCTTCGACCGCCGCAACTGGCTGACAACCGGAACTGCATCCTGGATCACAAAGAAAAATGGCCGGGACGAACCCGGCCATTTATTTAACCGCCAGAGCGATTACTGCGCGATCGGCGCGTACTTGCCGTCATGCCACTGGTTGATGTCGTAGCTGGCATTCTTGAGGTCGCCCTTCTCGTCGAAGGTGACGTCGCCGACGACAGTGCTGATCGGCGTACCGTTCTTCAGCGCCTCGGCAACCTTGGCCGGATCGTCGCTGCCGGCGCGCTTGATGCCTTCGGCGAAAGCCTGGACCACGGCGTAGGAGAACAGCGTGAAGCCTTCCGGCACGAAGCCACCGGCCTTGATCTTCTCGACAGCGGCCTTGGCTTCCGGCTTTGCCTGCGGGTCCGACGGGAACACGAACATGGTGCCCTCGCCAGCCGGGCCGGCAACCTGCCAGAATTCCGGCGAGGCGATGGAGTCCGGCATGATCAGCTGGAACTTGAGGTTCTGTTCCGCCGACTGACGCAGGATCAGGCCGGCTTCAGGATGGTAGCCACCGAAATAGACGACGTCGGCCTTGAGATCCTTGAGCTTGGTCACGAGCGCCGAATAGTCCTTCTCGCCGGGGTTGATGGCGTCATAGTAGACTTCCTTGAGGCCGCCGGCGTTCATGGTGGCCCTGACGGCGTCAGCCACGCCCTGACCGTAGGCGCTCTTGTCGTGCAGGACGACGACGTTCTTGCCGGCATACTTCGTGGCGATCCACGGGCCGATGAAGGCGCCCTGTGCGTCGTCACGCGTATAGAGACGCATGATTGTCGGCCAGCCGGCCTTGGCCGCCGCGTCGGTCAGCACCGGGTTCGAGGAAGCCGGGCTCATCATCAGCGCGCCGGATTCGGCATAGACAGCCGAGGCCGGAATGCTCGAGCCCGAGCAGGCATGACCGTCGATGAACTTGACGCCATTGGCGACGATGCGGTTGGCGACCGAAACAGCCTGCTTCGGATCGCACTGGTCGTCCTCGATGTCGAGCTTGATCATCGAGCCGTTGACGCCGCCTGCGGCGTTGATGGCATCGGCGGCGGCCTGTGCGCCCTGCTTGAACTGATCGCCGATGGTGGCGAGCTGTCCGGTCATCGGGCCGACCACCGAAACGGTGATGTCGTCGGCGAATGCGACCGGCGCACTCATCATCAGGCCGAAAATGGCCGCGCTCAAAATACTCATTTTTTTCATGACAATAGAACTCCTCCACTCACGCGCGGCCGCCCCGGCCGCGCTTCTTCTTAGAGAGGCGGGACAATTTCATCCTTCATTGGGCCTGTCTAGGCGCATCGGCACCGCTCGATTGGGCCTGCGAGGCCTCCTCCACGCAAAAAAGCCACGCCAGCCTTGTTCCGGCTGATCGTGGCTTTTTTTGCCTGTCGGGCCGTTTCCCCAGCGCCCCCGCGCCGCGAACCCCAACGTCGCCTTCCCTGTCTTCCTGCCGACCATGGGCTTTCCCGATTTTCGGGATCATGGCCCGTCGCACGGCCTGGACCTGCCGGCCTGCCGCATTCTTATTGTTGATGGCCTGTGGCCTGGCTGTCTACGCAGCCTTATCCCTGTTTTGGCCCGACCGTCTTGGAGCGGTCTTGGCCGGAGCGTCCCCGTCTGGCGGAACTCAGTGCATGGTCATCCATTCGCGGGCTTCGCGCAGCGCCTTGGCGATCTCGACCTTCGACATGGCGGCCGACAGTTCAGAGCGCAGTTCCGCGGCGCGGGCCGAGCCCTTGATGGCGGCGATGTTGAACCATTTGTGGGCAGCAACGACGTCGGTCTCGCAGTCGCGGCCGGTCGCATACATCATGCCCAGTTCGAAAAGAATGTCGGCCTGGGCAGTTGCCCCCATGGCGCCGAAACCTGCTTCAAGCATTTCAAAACGTGCCATTTTAGTCCCCTGTCTGGCTCCCGAGAGCTGCCTCCGTTTGTCTTGTCCGGGCTGCTCTTTCGATGCTTTCGAGAATGCCGATCAGGCTTGAATCCGTCGTTAAATAGCGTGCTTAATTTGAAGAAAACAAAGCTAAAACAAGAGGTAAACGGGAAAATTCGTTAAGGATAAGAAGCCAGCAATTCAGCCTATTTGCATCGAATTTGACGAAAATCTTCGACTGCCAAATCAACACTCCGCTAACCACGGAAACCAAAGGCACTGCGCCGATCGTTTCACTTCCTCGCCGCCGAGGCGCATCCGGGCACCTTGAAAATACGAAACTCTTCCGTTGCGGCACGACTTTTGTTTTGCCGGGAGCTGGATTAGCTTACGTTTGCGTAAGCGGCAGACCGGCGAGGCGGAGAATTCGGCCGGCTATCCAAAGGGAGCAAGACATGTTTCGAAAAGTGAGCCTGGCTCTTGCAGCCACATTGATCATGGCGGGTGCGGCGTGGGCCGATCCGATCGAGGGCAACTGGAAGACGCAAGCCGGCGACACCGCCGCCATTTCAGGCAGCGGCTCGTTTTCCATCACGCTCAAATCAGGAAAATATGCCGGCAAGACCATCGGCTCGCTGAAAGCGACCGGCGACGACAAATATGCCGGCAACATCACTGATCCGGCGAACGACAAGACCTATTCCGGCAAGGCGACATTGTCGGGCACCTCGCTGAAGATGAGCGGTTGCGTGCTCGGCGGACTGATCTGCAAGAGCCAGACCTGGCACAAGCTCTGATCGACCCTATCCTTATTCTTCTGACATGATGACGGGGCCTGGCGGGCCCCGTTTTCGTTTCACCGGCACGTCTAAAGCGCGTCGCGTTGAAACGGATTCATGCGACGCGCTTTAGATCTTTTCTTTATGCATGTCGTCTTCCCAAAACCGAGGTCACTTTTGGGCGACGCCATTGCCTCGCTTCCGGTCGCCGCGCAGCCAGCGGCTGCCCGCTCGGATCCCGTCAATCAAATTGAACCGCAGATGAACGCCGGCATCAGAGCCGGTTCAGAGGCGTTGGGGCATTCTCACCCGTGTTGAAGGAGACACGACCCAATGCTTGCTCGCCGCTTCACCATCGTCTGCCTGCTGATGAGCCTGTTTGGGATGTTCTTCGCCATCCTCGTCGCAGAAGCCGGCCGTCCTGCCCGCGCCTGGGACAAAGCCAGTTCCTGCCAATTCGATTGCGTGAACCATTTTCGCCGCTGAGGCGACAAAGACGCAGATCCAAAGAGAAGAGCAAAAGCCATGAACCGCATCGCCGCCAATACCCTACAGACCCTTCGGCTTCTGCCGCGTGCGCTGCTTGTCCTGATGCTTCTGGCCGCTCCGGTTCTAGCGGTGCCGATGATGCGCGCCGATACCGGCTCGACGATCGAGGCGCCGGCCCTGAAGCAGTCCGGCGTGGGTTTCGTCCTACTGGTCAGCCTGCAGCGGGGATAAAGAAAATTGGCGCTTTGGGCGCCTTCGACAGCGACACCCCTCCCAACCGCCCGTCCAAGTCTCTATATTGAGCCATGGAAAAGCGAATCTACCCCCAAGCAATCGAATCTGTCGTCATGCCCGAGCCTTTTGGCCGGCAAAGCTTTGACAAAGCCGAAAAAGCAGTCGCCGCACTGCAGGTCCTCTACGACCGCAACACCAAGTTCCTGCGCGACTCCTTTGCCGCGCTTGCAGCGGCGGGCGGCGACAACGGCAAACGCTACCGCGCCTTCTATCCCGAGATCGGCGTCACCACGAATTCGTTCACCCAGATCGACTCGCGTCAGGCCTATGGCCACATGCCGACACCGGGGCATTTTTCGACCACGATCACCCAGCCGGCTCTGTTTGAGAGCTATCTGGTCGAGCAGTTGCGCCTGATCATGCGCAATCACGGGGTCGCGGTCACCGTGTCGGAATCGACCACACCCATCCCGCTGCATTTCGCCTTCCTCGAGGGCACCCATGTCGACGGGGCGGCGGCCGAACGCATCAAACGACCGATCCGCGACCTGTTCGATGTGCCCGACCTCGACGGCACCGACGACCAGATCGCCAACGGCACATTCGAAGTGCCATTCGGCGAGCCGAGGCCGCTGGCGCCGTTCACGGCGCAGCGCATCGACTATTCCCTGCACCGCCTGTCGCACTACACCGCGACCACACCGCAGCACTTCCAGAACTTCGTGCTGTTCACCAACTACCAGTTCTATATCGACGAGTTCGTGGCCCGCGCCCGGGTGCAGATGGCGGAAGGCGGCCACGGCTATGCCGAATTCGTTGAACCAGGCAATGTGATCACCAAGGCCGGGCAGAGCACGCCCGGCGAAGGCGTTGGACCACAGCGCCTGCCGCAGATGCCGGCCTATCACCTGAAGAAGCCGAACCATGGCGGCATCACCATGGTCAACATCGGCGTCGGCCCTTCGAACGCCAAGACGATCACCGACCATATCGCGGTGCTGAGGCCGCATGCCTGGGTGATGCTTGGCCATTGCGCCGGGCTGCGCAACACGCAGGCGCTTGGCGACTATGTGCTGGCGCACGCCTATGTGCGCGAGGATCACGTGCTCGACGACGACCTTCCGGTCTGGGTGCCGATCCCGCCGCTGGCCGAGATCCAGGTCGCGTTGCAGGAGGCTGTTGCCGAGGTTACCGGCCTGTCGGGTTACGACCTGAAGCGCATCATGCGCACGGGCACGGTCGCCACCATCGACAACCGCAACTGGGAGTTGCGCGACCAGCGCGGACCGGTGCAGCGCCTGTCGCAGTCGCGCGCTATCGCGCTCGACATGGAATCGGCGACGATCGCCGCCAATGGTTTCCGCTTCCGCGTGCCCTACGGCACGCTGCTGTGCGTTTCCGACAAGCCACTGCATGGCGAGTTGAAACTGCCTGGCATGGCGACCGAGTTCTACAAGCGGCAAGTGGCGCAGCATCTGACCATCGGCATCAGGGCGATGGAGAAGCTGGCCGAGATGCCGATGGAGCGGCTGCATTCGCGTAAGCTCCGGAGTTTTTCGGAGACGGCGTTCCAATAGGCGGCCGCGAGCCCGCGGCGAGGCAATTCGTCGTCTTGCTCAGGCCGCAATTTGACCGGTAAGCAGATCGAACGCAGGCGGCATCCAGCAGACACGACCTCAATGATAACAGGCGCGCGCTTGAAAATGACGGCTGGGTTGGCATTCCTGGCGATGACGGCACTGTCGGCCGCGCTGTTGGCCGGGTTCTTCGGCACGCTGCATCCGGCGTTCGACTCCTTCTCGCATTTCCGCATTCACTTCAGTGTGCTTATGGCGCTTCTGGCTCTGTCGCTGCTCGCCAGCTCGTTTCGGCTGCAAGCGGCAGCGGGGCTGGTCTTTGCCATCGCCTGCCTGGCCACAACGGCAAGCGCCTTGCCGAGGCTTTGGCCGCAGCCTGCGGTTGCCAAGCCCGCCGATCAGGCTGTCTACAGCCTGCTGCAAATGAACCTGCGCTTCAACAACCCGACACCGAAGAAAGTGCTCTCGCTGATCGGCCGCACCAATCCCGACGTGATCACCCTCGACGAGGTGTCGGAGATGTGGACGACCGAGCTTGGCACCATCACCAGCGCCTACCCCTACCGTATCCTGTGCCCCTACCCGAACGGCATGTTCGGGGTGGCGCTGCTGTCGCGGCGGCCGTTCGCCGCCGACACCGCGCCGCGTTGTGAGCCGCGCGGCGCGATGGCAACCGCCACCATCGACTTCGGCGGCATCAGCGTCGATGTCGCCGCGATCCATTTGAGCTGGCCGTGGCCGAAGGAGCAATACTGGCAGATCGGCGAACTGGCGCAAACACTGGCCGGGCTTGGCCCGACCGCGATCATGGCCGGCGATTGCAACGCCGTGCCGTGGAGCGCGGCAGTGCGGCGGGTCGCGGCTCTCGGCGGGCTGACACTCATGCCTTCGGCCGGCCCGACCTGGATCCACCGGACACTGCCGGACGTCCTGCGCCGCTATGCAGGCCTGCCGATCGACCAGGTCTTCACCAAGGGTGGATTGGCCATTCTGTCTTCGACCCGGCTGGAGGACACCGGTTCCGACCATCTGCCGGTGCTGGTCGAGTTCACGCTAAGGCCCGACGACAAGCAGCCTGAGAATGGGCACGCCACAGCGCTGGCGGCGAGCGATTTGCTGGCCAAGCCATACGGCTGACCGTCAATCGAGCGAAGGCCCCCCGACGCCGCGTTCACGGCTTTCCGATCAAGGCAGCGATCAGGTGTTCGACATGGCCGCCATTGCTGTGCTCGCGCCGATCGAAGGCGATCTGTTTGGCCTCATATTCGGCATAGACAGCCTTGATGCGAAGCCGCGCTTCGCGGCGCGTCTGGTAGCAAGACGGGTCGTTGGTGATCCGCAGACCGACTATCGACCGTTCCGTAGCGCGCATCATCTCCCTGGCGATGCGTCCATGTGTTTCTTCATGGGCGCGAACACCGGCGAAAAACCTGTTCCACCGCCTGTTCAGCGCCGGCGTCATGGGCGAGCCAACGCGAGGGAAGGTATAGAACAGATTGAGCGTGCCGTTGGCCCGCCGCATCCGGCAAAAGCCGTTGCCCTGACCAGCGTCGAGGTCCCAGTCGACGGTATAGGCGGTTGTGGCGATGGCATGCGTCATGAAGCCGTGCCTGGGGCCTTTGCGGTCCATCGCGTCGATGAGGGCGGCGCCCGAGCTTCCCGTAACGTCGTAGGTCCGCGTCTGGACCACCGCCCTGGTGCCGGCCAAGGCTTCTGGCGCACACAGCGCTCCAATAGCGACGAGGCATGTCAGAACGATCCGGCGCATCGGCCTTCTCCCTATCCCCTGGGAAGGGAACCATAGACCGGCGGCCGTTTCAACGGTTTTGCCGCCGAGGCCCAACCTGCCCGGCCGAGCGAGGTCACATACCCTGGTAGACCGGACCTTCGCCGCCCTGCGGCGGCACCCAGTTGATGTTCTGGTTCGGGTCCTTGATATCGCAGGTCTTGCAGTGCACGCAGTTCTGCGCGTTGATGATGAAGCGCACATCCTTGGCCGCCGGATCGGCGGCGGCGTTGCCGTCCTTGTCGACCCATTCATAGACGCCTGCCGGGCAATAGCGGGTCGAGGGTCCGGCAAAGACATCGTGCTCGGAGCGCTGCTGCAATGCCATGTCGCCGACCAGCAGATGGACCGGCTCGTTCTCTTCGTGATTGGTGTTGGACAGGAACACTGAGGACAGGCGATCAAAGGTGAGCACACCGTCGGGCTTCGGATAGGCGATCTTCTTGTGCTTTGCGGCGGGCTCGAGCGTGGCATAGTCGGCCTTGCCGTGCTTCAGCGTGCCGAAGGGCGAGACGCCGAACAGCGTGTTCAGCCACATGTCGAGACCACCGAGACTGACGCCGACGATGGTGCCGAAACGCGACCACAGCGGCTTGACGTTGCGCACCTTCTTCAAGTCCTTGCCGATATCGGTCGCGCGCCAGGCTTCCTCGTAGGAAGTGAGCTCGTCATTGGCGCGGCCGGCACCGATTGCCTCGGCGACATGCTCGGCGGCGAGCATGCCCGACAGCACCGCATTGTGGGAGCCCTTGATGCGCGGCACGTTGACGAAGCCCGCGGCACACCCCATCAGCGCACCACCTGGGAAGGACAGTTTCGGCACCGACTGCCAGCCGCCCTCGGTGATGGCGCGCGCGCCATAGCCCAGCCGCTTGGCACCTTCGAACGTGCCTGATATCGCCGGATGGGTCTTGAAGCGCTGGAATTCCTCGAATGGCGACAGATAAGGGTTCTTGTAATTGAGGTGGAGGACGAAGCCGACCGCCACCTGATTGTCCTCGAGATGGTAGAGGAACGAACCACCGCCGGTCTTCATGTCGAGCGGCCAGCCGAAGGAGTGCTGGACCAGGCCCGGCCGATGGTTCTCCGGCTTGACCTGCCAGAGTTCTTTCAGGCCGATGCCATATTTGCCGGGTTCGCGGCCATCGGAGAGTTTGTATTTGGCGATCAGCTGCTTGGCGAGCGAGCCGCGCGCGCCTTCGCCGATCAGCACATATTTGCCCATCAGCGCCATGCCCGGCGCGAAGCCCGGGCCGTGCGTGCCGTCCTTCTCGACGCCCATGTCACCGGTGACGACGCCGGTGACGGCACCTTCATCATTGTAGAGCAGGCCAGCGGCGGCAAAGCCCGGATAGATCTCGACACCAAGCGCCTCGGCCTTGGTTGCCAGCCAGCGGCAGACATTGCCGAGCGAAACGATGTAATTGCCGTGATTGTTCATCAGCGGCGGCATCAAAATGTTGGGCAGACGGAACGAGCCGGCAGGGCCGAGCACCAGGAAATGGTCCGCCGTGACCGGCGTCTTGAAAGGATGACCTTCCTCCTCGCGCCAACCGGGCAGCAGCCGGTCGATGCCGATCGGATCGACGACGGCGCCGGAGAGGATATGGGCGCCAACCTCGCCGCCCTTTTCCAGCACGACGACGGAAAGCTCGGGATTGACCTGCTTGAGGCGGATGGCCGCGGCAAGGCCGGCCGGGCCGGCACCGACGATGACCACGTCGAATTCCATGCTTTCGCGTTCGATATCGCTCATCAACCCCTCCGCACTGGCTTGCCGCTGTTGCGTATCTTGCTGGCTCCTGCGCTGCATAGCGCATCAATTGGCGACAGGAAACCGGCGCAGACGTGACAATGCGGATTTGGCCAAAAAGTCGCGCATCTTGCGACAGGGCAGCCGTTCGTGCCCAGCGAGACCCACAGTGCTTGCGTTTTTTAATTGTTCGGCGGCTTGCTTATCGGCCATACTTCCGCCATGCGCATTCCTGGGCCTGGCGGCTTTCCTTCGACGCGCTTTCTTTTCACGCCCGGCCGGGCCTGCCGGGCGATTCTGCTGGCCCTTCTGATGTCGGCACCGGGGCACGCCGTCGCGGACGAGGTGAAGGTCTGGGCGACAGGCGCCTACTCCTTCTCCGACGAGCTTGGCGGCTTCCGCATCACGGGAGCCTCCGGCATCGGAACCAAGGATGATCCGCTGGTCATTACCGAAGAGCTGAATTCGGCGACACCGGTGACGCTGACCATCCGCACCACCAAGCCGATCCAGACATTCGGCAAGGCGGGCGAGTTCGCCAATGGCATCATGTATATGCGCATCGACGTGCTCAACAACAGCGGCCAGGCCTGGATCGAGTTCCAGTTCGAGCTTCAGGAGATACTGGATCAGCCGAGCGTGTTTGGAGACGGGCTTTCGTTCGACCAGCGCAACAAGACGCCCGAGAACATCTGGTCGAGCAATTTCGCCGATTTCGACCGCGACTTCGAACCCTATGACCGGCTGCTGTTCAAGAACGGCAAGGTCGACCCGCTGAAAACCGCCAGCTTCGAGTTCCTGGTGACCGACTACACGCCGCGATGGACTTTTTATCTGGTGCAGGACCCGCGCATTCCGACCGGATAGGGCAAGCCGCCAGCTTGCAAATTGCAGTCATGCGGACGAATGTGCGCACCATGACTGCCGCCTCCCCCAACAGCCCGACCGATATTGCCGACATCCTGGCTTTCTATGCCAGCGCCGGCGTCGATGAGGCGCTGGAAGACGCTCCGGTGAACCGCTTCGCCGAGGCGGCACCCAGGCCCGTCGAGCGCGCCCCGGCACAGGCAGCGCCCGCTCGCGAAGACAAGGCGCCGGAGCGGCCAGCGGCTTCGCCCGGCTTGGATACGAGCAACGTGCCGGATGCACCACCGGCGCGTCCATCGGTAGCCGCCGTGCCAGACGAAGCTCAGGCAGCACTTGCGCGCCAGTTGGCGACAACTGCAACAACCCTGGACGAGCTGCGCCAGCATATGGCTGCCTTCGACGGCTGCAATCTCAAGGCCACCGCCAAGAATCTGGTGTTCGCCGACGGCAACCCGGAGGCCGCGGTGATGCTGGTCGGCGAAGCGCCAGGTCGCGATGAGGACATTGAGGGCCTGCCCTTCGTCGGCCGCTCGGGCCGCCTGCTCGACCGCATGCTGGCCGCGATCGGGCTCGACCGCACTTCGGTCTACATCGCCAATGTCATTCCGTGGCGGCCGCCGGGCAACCGCACGCCGACGCCGCATGAGACCGAGATTTGCCGGCCGTTCATCGAGCGGCAGATCGAGCTGGTCAATCCCAAGGTGCTGGTCAATCTCGGCGGACCTTCTGCCAAGACGCTGCTCAACACGTCAGAAGGCATTCTCAGGCTGCGCGGCAACTGGCGTGTCCACACCACGGCCTCCGGTATCGCCATTCCGGCCATGCCGACACTGCATCCGGCCTATTTGCTGCGGACGCCGGCGCACAAGAAGCTGGCATGGCGGGATTTTCTCGAGGTGAAGGCGAAGCTGCGGTCACTCGCCTAGAGCAGTTCACCGTTTCACGGAAACGCCGAACCGCTCTATCTCTTTGTTTTGACGCAACTCCGGACGGAAAACCGCTACGCATTTTTCCTGGAATTGCTCCTGGCGATAACCTCGCAGGTAATTGAAATGCCGTCCCTGTCAGCCTAACCATCCTCCCATGACAACAGCCCAAACCTCCGCCGGCAGTCTCATTCGCGAATGGCGCACGCGCCGCCGCATGAGCCAGCTCGACCTCGCCATGGAAGCCGAAATCTCGCAGCGGCATCTGTCCTTTGTCGAAAGCGGGCGTGCCGCACCCTCGCGCGATATGGTGCTGCATCTGGCCGAGCAGTTGGCGATCCCGCTGAGGCAGCGCAACCAGTTGCTGCTCGCCGCGGGCTTTGCGCCGAGCTTCGGCGAACGGCCGCTGACCGACACGACACTGGCACCGGCGATGGCGGCGGTCGAGATCGTACTCAAGGGACACGAGCCCTTCCCGGCGCTGGCGGTGGACCGGCACTGGAACCTGGTTTCGGCGAACGCCGCGATTGCTCCCTTCCTTGCTGATGTCAGCGAGCCTTCGTTGCTGGCGGCACCGGTCAACGTGCTTCGCCTCAGCCTGCATCCTGGCGGCATCGCGCCACGCATCGTCAACCTCGCGGAATGGCGCACGCACCTGCTCGAACGCCTCAAGCACCAGAACGACGCCAGCGGCGATCCGGTGCTGGTCGAATTGGAGCGCGAGCTGCGCACCTACCCGTCCGGACTGAAGGGCAGTAGGCCCATGCCTGTCGAGCCGAATGCGATCGTGCATCCGCTTCGCCTCGCCCATGGTGATCAGGTGCTGTCGTTCATCAGCACCATCACCGTGTTCGGCACCCCGCTCGACGTGACCTTGTCGGAACTGGCGATCGAATCCTTCTTCCCGGCCGACGAACAGACAAGGGCGGTGCTGGTGCGGCTAGCGAAGGAGCGGGCTGGCTGACCCTTGACGGGCTGGCCGCGCAGCCTGTTACCGTTCGCGGAGTAGGAGAAACCACATGCGTCTGCTGTCCCGCTGGCAGAATTCGGCCGGCGAACGTGTTCGAATCGCGCTTCGACTGAAGGGATTGCAGTTCACCTATGTGCCGGTGAGATCCCTGGCGCCGGGGGAATACAAAACCCTCAATCCGCAAAGTCTGCTGCCGGCCCTCGACGTCGAAGGCCGAATTATCGCCCAATCGCCCGCCATTCTCGAATATCTTGAGGAGGTGTACCCGACGCCAAGCCTGTTGCCCGTAGACCCAGTAACGCGCGCTCAGGCCCGGGCTTTCGGAGCACACATTGCATCGGAAATGCACGCGATCACGGTGCAGAGGGTTCGTCGATTCCTGCAATCCGAGTTGTCCATCGACGAAGCCGGCGTCGAACGCTGGGTGCAAAACTGGCTGAGCCTGGGCTTCACCGCCTTGGAGGAAACGCTGACTGGACGCGCGACCCCATCGCCATTCTGCTTCGGAGACACACCGGGATGGGCGGACCTGCACCTTGTCCCTCAAATGAACAATGCCCGTCGTTTCGGCGTCGATCTCTCGCCCTACCCTTTGCTGATGTCCGTGGATCATCTTTGCAACCAACTGGATGCCTTCCGCCTGTCACGGTCCGAGGCGCAGTCCGATTTTCCCGGCTGACGAAAGCAATCCAGGGCATTCTCAGCCCTGCGGCAGCGCCGCCTTGCGCGTTCGGGCGCGCTCCAGTCCGAGTTGCCGCTCGCGCCAGATGATGAAGATGCCGGCGGCGACCACGATCACACCGCCGACCAGCGTGCTGAGCGAGGTCACGTCGCCGAAAACGAAATAGCCGACGACAACGCCGAGGATCATCGAGGTGTATTCGAACGGCGCCACCACCGAAGCCTCGGCATGACGATAGGCCGAGGTCATCAGGATCTGGCCGAGGCCGCCGCAGCAGCCGGCCATGATGAGCAGCGCGGCTTGCTCCGGCGTCAGTCCTTGCCAGCCGAAAGGCAGCGTCAGCAGCGAGAGTACGCTTGCGGTCGACGAGAACCACAAGACGATGGTCGCCGTCTTCTCCGTTTGCACGAGATTGCGCACAAGCAGCATGGCGACAGCCGAGATCGCCGCGGCCACCAGCGCGGCCATGACACCCAGGACCTCCTGGTCGTCGAGCGCTTCATCCGAGTTGAGCAGGGTTAGTTCCGGCCAGGAAATGATGAGCACGCCAATCAGACCGACGGCCACCGCGCTCCAGCGGTAGACACGGATCGTCTCGCCAAGGAAGACCGAGGAGAACACCACGACCAGCAACGGCTGCGCGTAATTCAGGGTGATCGCCTCCGGCAGCGGCAGCCTGGTCAGCGCGAAGAAGCCGAGCCCCATCGCGCCAACGCCGACAATGCCGCGCGCGACGTGGTTGAAGGAACGCTTGGTGACGAATGCCGTGGCCAGTTGTCCCTTCAATGCCAGGAAAGCAATGATCGGGAAGGTGGCGAAGAAGGAGCGGAAGAAGACGATCTGCCCGGCCGGCACGTCGCCGGCCGCCTTGATGCAGGTTTGCATGCCGACAAAAACCGCGACGGACACGATCTTCAGGGCGATGCCCCTCAGCGTGCTGTGGCCGCCGGTTGTTTCTGGTTGAGCCCCGGCTCCTGATGTCACGCTGGTGATGCGTCCCTGATCGTTGCCTGTATGCCCGGCAACGCTGGCATTCAACATGCTTTAGCCGCGATGCCGCAAAGAAGGCCTCGATAGACCCTCTCGCAGTTTTGTCGAGGGACCGTTTCGTGTAAAGAGCGCGAACTTCATTTTTTTGGACCAGCGGGAACTGTCCGCTTCCAACGCAATCGACAGGAAAAACAACGGAATGCGCACGGACACCGGCCAGGTCTTCAAGCTCGAAGACTATCGCCCCAACGACTATCTCATTCCGCAGACCAACTTGACCTTCCGCCTTTCGCCTGAGGCCACAATCGTCACCGCAATCCTGACGGTCGAACGCCGCGATGGGGTGTCCGCGTCGGCGCCTTTGGTGCTCGACGGCGACGGGCTGACGCTCAAGCGAGATCGAGGTCGACGGCAAGAAGGCAAAGCCGGCGGATCTGCTGGTTACACCTGACCAGCTCACCATTCTCAAGCCACCGGCCGCGCGCCGTTACCAGCTGCTGATCGAGACCGAACTGGCCCCGGCGGGCAACGAAGCCCTGATGGGGCTTTACCGCTCGAACAATGTCTATTGCACGCAATGCGAGGCCGAGGGCTTTCGCCGCATCACCTATTTCCTCGATCGCCCCGATATCCTGTCGGTCTACACCGTGCGCATCGAGGCGCTGCGCAACGAAGCGCCGCTGCTCCTGTCCAACGGCAATCCGGTCGACAAGGGCGATCTCGGCGACGGCTGGCACTATGCGGCGTGGCACGACCCCTTCCCCAAGCCGTCCTACCTGTTCGCGCTGGTGGCCGGCAATCTCGGCCAGGTCGCCGACAGTTTCGTCACCCTATCCGGCCGCAAGGTCGAGCTCGGCATCTATGTCGAGCCCGGCAAGGAGAAGCTTGCCGGCTACGCCATGGATGCGCTGAAGCGGTCGATGCAATGGGACGAAGAGGCGTTTGGCCGCGAATACGACCTCGACGTCTTCAACATCGTCGCCGTGTCCGACTTCAACATGGGCGCGATGGAGAACAAGGGCCTGAACATCTTCAACGACAAATATGTGCTTGCCGACCAGGAGACCGCGACCGACGCCGATTTCGCCAATATCGAGGCGATCATCGCGCATGAGTATTTCCACAATTGGACTGGCAACAGAATCACTTGCCGCGACTGGTTCCAGCTTTGCCTGAAGGAAGGTCTGACGGTCTTCCGCGACCATGAATTCTCGGCCGACCAGCGCTCGCGGCCGGTCAAGCGCATCGCCGAGGTACGCCTGCTGCGCGCGCATCAGTTTCCCGAGGATCAGGGCCCGCTGGCGCATCCGGTGCGGCCGCGCCGCTACCGCGAGATCAACAATTTCTACACGGCGACGGTCTACGAAAAGGGCTCCGAAGTGGTGCGCATGATCCGCACCATCCTCGGGGCCGACGCCTTTCGCGCCGGCATGGACCTCTATTTCGAACGGCATGACGGCGACGCGGCGACGATCGAGGATTTCATCAAGGTGTTCGAGGACGCTTCGGGCCGCGACCTGTCGCAGTTCGCGCTCTGGTACCATCAGGCGGGCACGCCCAATCTGACGGTCAGCTCGACACACAATGCGGCCGCGCAGGAATTCACGCTCGAGATCGAGCAGTCGGTGCCGCCGACACCCTCCGAAAGCCGCAAGCGGCTGATGCACATTCCGCTTGCCTTCGGGCTGATCGGCGCCGGCGGCAAGCCCGTCGAGTATAGCGGCGTCGAGGGCGCCAGCGTAGAGGACGGCGTCATCCATCTCCGCAAGCGCCGCCATATGGTGCGCTTTTCAGGTGTTGCCGAACGCCCGGCGGTGTCGCTCAATCGCGGCTTTTCGGCACCCGTGACGCTGTCGGTGGAGCAAAAGGCCGACGACCAGTTCTTCCTCGCCCGCCATGACAGCGATGCCTTCTCGCGCTGGCAGGCCTTCAACACGCTGCTCACCGATGCGCTGATCGCGGCCTTCCGCGAGATCCTTGGCGGCAAGCAGCCGGTCTTCGCGACGAGGCTGACCGAGCTTGCCGGCAGCATTGCCGCCGATGAGATGCTGGAACCTGCGTACCGGGCGCTGGCGCTGGCGTTGCCCGGCGATGCCGACATCGCTCGTGACATCGGCAAGAACATCGATCCCGACGCCATCCACGCAGCCCGGCAGGCTCTTGCACTCGCGATCGCCGCGGCCAATGGCGGGGCATTTTCCAGCCTCTACCACAGCCTTGTCGACAAGGCCGTGTTCAGCCCGGATGCGACAAGCGCCGGACGACGCGCCCTGCGCAACACTTTGCTGGATTATCTCTCGCTGCTGCCGGGTGGAGCGGCATTGGCCGCAGGGCATTTCCAGTCGGCGACCAACATGACCGACCGTGCGGCCGCACTTGGCGTGCTTGCTCATCGCCACCATCGTTCGCCCGAGGCCATCAAGGCACTGGCGGCTTTCGAGACGACTTATGGGTCCGACCCACTGGTCATGGACAAATGGTTCCAGATCCAGGCCAGCGTGCCCGGGCCGCAGGCGGTGGACACGGTTCGGGCGCTGTCAGCTCATCCGGCCTTCTCGATGGCCAATCCAAACCGGGTGCGTTCGCTGATCGGCACCTTCTCCAGTGCCAACCAGACCGGCTTCCATCGCGCCGACGGCGAAGGCTACCGGCTCTTCGCGCAAACAGTGCTCGAGGTCGAAAAGCGCAACCCGCAAGTGGCGGCAAGGCTCGCGACGGCACTCAGATCGTGGCGTTCGCTTGAGCCGGGCCGGCAGGCCAAGGCCCGGGAAGCGCTGCTTTCGATCGCCAATGCCGAAAACCTGTCGGCGGACCTGCGCGATATCGTCGAGCGCACGCTGGCTTAGGCACCCCTTGCCTTCTCCCATGCAGGGGAAGGCCCGGGGCGCCGCACCTCCAAAACCGATTATTTTAGTCGATTTTTAATCTTTTTTCGCCGGACCACTGGACAAGGCGAATCACCTTTGATTCTTTACTGACGATTCGGATGTGCGGCGTTTGCCGGATCACCAAGCAGCATAGGCAAATTCGGGGAGTGCCATTTATGGCGAAGGCGGACGCGTGGGGCGCGCCCGGTGGGATGGCTTTTGCGCGTCGCGAGACGCGCAGTGACGGCCTTGCCGGGAATACGCGGCTCATTGCCGAACCGGCCTACAAGCGGCTTCTGGCCGCCGAGCCGCTGCTGCGCCGGTCGATACCGGCCCTCATCATCATCTTCCTGCTCGTCATCGCGGCGCTGCGCGTGCTGTCGCTGATGAACGAACGCGACGATGTCGAGCGTGATGCCAAGGCGATCCTGACGCTGGCGGCAGGGCAACTCGCCAGTTCGCTCGCCACCACCTCGGATACCGTGCCCGGCGCCATTCAGGATCTGCTGGAAACCACCAGCCGTCAGGGCTCGATGAGCCGCAGCCATGTGCTCGTCATCACCGACAGCGCTTTCAAGATCACCGCGGTGACACCACGCTCGATGCCTTGGCAGGGCCATGCCCTCGACGGTCTCGTCGAGGGCGGCCAGCCGCTGTTCATGTTCGGCGATCGCGCTGGCGTCATGGAGGTCAATATCGGCGGCCAGGACTGGTACGCCGCGGTCAGCGTTGCCAAGGACCGGAAGGGTGCCGCGGCAGCCCTAGTGCCGCAGGAAGCGGTCTTTGACACATGGCGCAAGACCGTCTCGCTCAACGTCACCCTGTTTGTGCTGACGGCGGGCGTGCTGATCATCATCCTCTACGCCTATTTCGGGCAGGCGGCGCGCGCGCAGGCCGCCGACCGCATCTATCTCGAAGCGCATCAGCGAATCGACATGGCGCTGGTTCGTGGCCGCTGCGGCCTATGGGACTGGGACATGGTCCGCGGCAAGATGTATTGGTCGCGCTCGATGTACGACATGCTCGGCTACGAGCCCTGCGACACGATGCTGTCCTTCGGCGAGGTCGACGAGATCATCCATCCCGAGGACGGCGACCTGTTCGAGCTCGCCAACAGAATTGTCGCCCGCGAGATCGACCACATCGACCAGGTGTTCCGGATGCGGCATGCCGATGGCCAATGGGTGTGGATGCGCGCTCGCGCCCAAGTCATGGATCCGGAAGCACCGGAAATCCAGCTGATCGGCATCGCCGTCGACGTCACCGAGCAGCGCCATCTGGCGCTGCGGTCCGAGGCGGCCGATCTTCGCCTCAGAACCGCGATCGAGAACATCAACGAATCCTTCGTGCTGTGGGATTCGGCGCAGCGGCTGATCATGTGCAACTCCAAATACCAGCAGGACAACGGGCTCTCGGATCGCGACGTGATGCCCGGCGTGACGCGCGCTTCCCTGGAAGAGCGGATGCTGGCCTTTGCTTCCGAGCGCCGGCTTGCCAACACCAATGGTCCGCAAGGCGGCGCCACTTTCGAGCGGCAGCTATCCGACGGCCGCTGGCTGCAGGTCAACGAACTCAGAACCAGGGACGGCGGCATCGTCTCGGTCGGCTCCGACATCACCCAGATCAAGCTGCATCAGGAAAAGCTGGTCGACAGCGAACGCCGGCTGATGGCAACGATCCATGATCTCAGCCTCGCCAGGCGCTCCGAAGAGGAGCGCTCCAGTGAGCTGGTCGACCTCAACCGAAAATACATGAAGGAAACCGAGCGCGCCGAAGCAGCGAACCGGGCCAAATCCGAATTCCTTGCCAACATGTCGCATGAGTTGCGCACGCCGCTGAACGCCATCATCGGTTTCTCCGAACTGATGGAACAGGGGCTGTTCGGCCCGCTGGGTTCGGAGCGCTACGAGGAATATGCCACCGACATCAACAGCAGCGGCAAATATCTGCTGGGCGTCATCAACGACATTCTCGACATGTCCAAGATCGAGGCTGGCCAGTTCTCGCTGGACCAGGAGCAGATCGACCTCGGGCCGCTGATCAGCGAGACGGTCCGCGTCGTCTCGCTGCAGGCCGCGCAAAAGGCGATCACCGTGGAGACGCGTATCGCCGACGCGCTGACGCTGTTTGCGGACCGCCGGGCGATCAAGCAGATCGTCATCAACCTCCTGTCCAACGCGGTGAAGTTCACCGGCCAGGGCGGCCATATTTCGGTTCGCGCCCGCAACACATCCGGCGCGTTGGTGCTGACGATCGAGGACAATGGCTGCGGCATCCCGAAAGCCGCGCTCGGCAAGCTCGGGCGGCCCTTCGAACAGGTGCAGAACCAGTTCTCCAAGAACCATGCCGGATCAGGCCTGGGCCTCGCCATCTCGCGCTCGCTGGCCGAACTCCAGGGCGGCGCGTTAAAGATCCGTTCGACCGAGGGTGTCGGCACGATCGTATCGGTGCGCATTCCGGTGAAAAAGGCGCCGGCGGCCGTCAAGGTCGCGGCTTAAGCAGCAGGCTCCGGTCGGCGTCGCCGGAGCCTTCCCCGAACAACCTCACCGCACGCTGTCGTCGTTGCCTTCGTCATCCAATTGGGAGCGGTCGCCCTTTGGCAGCTCACTCTTCTCGATCTTGCCGTCATAGTTCTTGTCGAGCATGGCGAAGACCTTCCTCTCGCGACCGGTGATGTCATCCGATGTCAGCGTGCCGTCGCCCTTGGTGTCGTAGCGGGCGATAATGCGCTTGGCCATCCGCTCGAAGCGCGCCTTCTCCAGCGCGTCGGCGAACTGGGCGACGGTCAGCTTGCCGCCATTGGCGGCAACGAGCTTCTTCAGCCGCGCATTCATGGCGTCGGAGAACTGGTCGAAGGTGATGGCGCCATCTGAATCGCTCATCGCCTTGTTGAGGCGCATCATCGTGTCCTCGCGCATTTTTGCGCTGGCATTGTTTTCGGCGTAGGCCGTGGTGCCGACGGCGCCGGCGAGCGCTGCGAAGGCAAGGGCAAGCTTGGTTGACTTTCTCATGGGTCTTCTCCTGTTGCATCGTCACCCCCGATGCCAGAGCGGCGGATCTTCAATCCTGTTGCCGCTCTATCTCTTTGTTCAAGCATCGGATTTTCCCAAACCGGTTTCCACTTTTGGGTCCGATGCTTCGACAGCTATTTCACGGTCGTCCGGCGCGAAGCAAACGATCAAAATCCTTCCTGACCCTTTGCGACGTCTCCTTGAGGTGTGCCTCCAGCACACTGAAATCCGGCAGGTCGGTCACCGCCAGAAGCAGATCCGAAAGCCCCGGCGGAACGTCGTCACGCTCGAAGGCTCCCGTGAGGCACAGCCGGGTCATCTGGGTCAGCGCCAGATAGAGCGCGAAGGCGGCGCCAAGCTCCTGCCGCACGCCGGGATCGGCGAAGCCAGGCGCGAGGCGGGACAGGATCTCGGCCGTACCAGTGACACGCGGCCCGGCTTCGACCTGTCCGGTGATGACAGCCACCTGGGCGATGAATTCAAGATCGATCAGTCCCCCCGAGATCAACTTGAGGTCCCAGAGATCGCGCGGCGGCTTTTCCGTCTCGATCATGGCGCGCATGTCCGAGGCTTCCGACCTGACCTTCGCCGCGTCGCGCGGCTGGCCAAGCACGGCCGCAACTTCCGTTTCGACCTCGGCGCACAGGCCGACATCGCCGGCAATGGCGCGCGCCCGCGACAGCGCCATATGCTCCCACGTCCAGGCCTCCTGGCACTGGTATTTCTTGAAGGCATCAATGTGGGTGGCCACGGGACCCTTGTTGCCGGACGGCCGTAGCCGCAGGTCGAGTTCGTAGAGCACCCCCTCGGCCGTCGGTGCTGACACGGCCGCGATCAGCCGCTGCGTCATGCGGGTGTAGTAGTGCGAGGGCGCCAACGGTTTGTCGCCGTCGGAGTCTTCGGCGTCCGCGTCATGGTCGTAGAGCAGGATGAGGTCGACATCCGACCCCGCGGTCAATTCGCGGCTGCCAAGCTTGCCCATGCCAAGCAGCGAAACCACGCCGCCAGCGATCGTGCCGTGGCGCGCCGCGAACTCGGCGGTCACCGCCTGCAAAGCCGCCTCGATGGTGAGATCGGCCAGATCGGAAAAGGCGCGGCCGGCCCGGGCCGGATCGATCGAACCGGCAAGCAGCCGCACACCGATGAGGAATTTTTGCTCCGAGGCAAAGATGCGCAATCGGTCGAGCACATCCTCGTAAAGTCTGTCGCCTTCAACAAAGACGGAAAGCCGTGCCGACAGGTACGCGCGGTCGGGCAGTTCACTCAGCAAGGCCGGGTCGAGCAGGCCGTCGAAAACATGCGGCCGGCGCGTGATGATCGCCGCCAGCCGGGGTGCTGCGCCCATGATCGTCGCCATCAGCTTGAGCAGCGCCGGGTTTGACTGCAGCAGCGAGAACAGCTGGATGCCGGCCGGCAGGCCGGCAAGGAATTCGTCGAAGCGGAGCAAGGCTTCGTCCGCCCGGCGCGTCTGGCCGAACGCCTTGAGCAGCGCCGGCGTCAATTCCGTCAAGCGCTCGCGCGCCTCCGCCGACCGGGTGACGCGATAGCGGCCGAAATGCCAACCGCGAATCACGCGGCAGATGTCGCTCGGCCGCTGAAAGCCGAGACCGTGCAAGGTCTGCAGCGTGTCGGGATCGTCGACATCGCCGGTGAAGACCAGATTGCCGATACCCGCCGAAAGCTCCGGTGCGGTTTCAAACAGCGCCGCATAGTGGCGCTCGACCTGTTGCAACGAGGCGCGGAATGCCCGCGAAAAGGCCGCGGCATCGGCAAAGCCCAGCATGCGGGCGATGCGTTCCAACCCTTCGTCGTCTTCCGGCAGCGTGTGCGTCTGCTCGTCGGCCACCATCTGGATGGCGTGCTCGACGCGGCGCAGGAACCAGTACTGGCGGGCGAGCGCGTCACGCGCCTCTGAGGTGATCCATCCGCGGGCCGCGAGTTGGCCGAGCATCGGCACGGTTGCGCGGCCGCGCAGTTCCGGAAAGCGGCCGCCGGCGATGAGCTGTTGGGTCTGGACGAAGAACTCGATCTCGCGGATGCCGCCACGGCCGAGCTTGACGTTGTGGCCCTTCACCGCGATCTCGCCGTGACCCTTGTGGGCGTGGATCTGGCGCTTGATCGAATGGACGTCGGCAATCGCCGCGTAGTCCATGTATTTGCGCCAGATGTAGGGCTGCAATTCCTTGAGGAAGGCAGCGCCCGCGGCCAGATCGCCGGCGACCGGACGCGCCTTGATCATCGCCGCGCGCTCCCAGTTCTGGCCGCGCGCTTCGTAGTAGCGCAGGGCGGCTTCAACGGGGATCGCCAGCGGAGTCGAACCGGGATCCGGGCGCAGCCGCAGATCGGTGCGGAAGACATAGCCGTGCTCTGTGCGGTCCTGCAGGATGCGCACCAGCCGTCGCGTCAGCCGCGAAAACAGCTCGGTGGCGTCGAGCGGATCGACAATTGCGGGTGCTTCCGGATCGAAGAAGACGACAAGGTCGATATCGGAGGAGAAATTCAGCTCATGCGCGCCAAGCTTGCCCATGCCGAGCAGGATCCAGCCTGACTGCCGCGACGGGTTGTCGAGATCGGGCAGTTTGAGCTTGCCCTGGCCATGCGCGTCGCGCAGCAGGAAGTCGACTGCCGCACGGGTGCAGGCGTCGGCAAGGTCGCTCAGCCGCCGTACCGTCAGCGACGTTTCCGCTTCACCGGCGAGATCGGCCAGCGCGATCAGGAAATGCGCCTCGGCCTTGCACTGGCGCAGTTCCATCATCAGGCCGGATTCGGAGACCGCTTCGGCCAACGGCGCCTGTTCGATTGCGGCGGCGATCGCTTTCAGGCGCGCCTCGACCGGTTGGTCGAAAAGAGCATCCAGAATCCGGGGCTGGCGACGCGCCGTATCGCGCAAAAACGGCGAGAGGTCGAAGACAGCGGCGAGGAAATCCTGGCCCTCCCCCTTGCCGGCCAGGAACTTGGCCAGCCGCGCCAGCCCTTCTTCACGTGCCGCCGCGGCGATTTCGGCCAGGTCGTGCCGCGCCCGGCCTTCGTCGAGCGCGACAAGCCCGCCCACCGGCTTCAGCAGCCAGTCCGTGACCGTTCGCTTCGCAACCGCAGCCATCAGTTGTCCTCCCGCGCGGGGAAACTCATGACCACGGATAGTCCCGGATTGCCAGACAAGAGATCAAGCCGTCCATAATGGAAGGTCATGACCGCCTTGGCGAGGCTGAGGCCAAGGCCGGAGCCCGGCTGAGAACGGCTCTTTTCAAGCCGCACGAAACGTTCGGTCGCCCGGGCTCGATCGGCATCGTCCGGAATGCCCTGGCCGTTGTCGGCGACACAAAGCCTGATCTCGCCATGCGTCCGCTCGAGCGTCACACGAACCGCCGGCTTGGACGTGGAATCGGTAGAATACTTGATCGCATTGTCGACGATGTTGGACAGCGCCTGGCCGATCAGTTCGCGGTTGCCGTTCACGATAAAGGCGCCGTTCACTTCGGCTTCGAGCGAAACGCCTGCCTCTTCCGCCACCGGCTCGTAGAGCTCTACGACATCACGCATGGCCGCCGCCAGATCGACGCGATTGGTGTGTTCGGAAGAGTATCCGGCCTCCAGCCGGGAGATCATCAGGATGGCGTTGAAGGTCTTTATCAGCTGGTCGGACTCAGTGATGGTGCCTTCGAGCGCCTGGCGATAGTCGGCCGGCTTGTGCTTGCCGGACAGTGTCGCTTCGGCCCGGTTGCGCAGCCGGGTCAGCGGCGTCTTCAGATCATGCGCGATGTTGTCGGAAACCTGCTTCAGGCCTTCGTTGAGCGTGGCGATCCTGGCCAGCATGGAATTGAGGTTTTCCGAAAGCCGATCGAACTCGTCGCCGGCGCCGGTCACCGGCAGCCGGCCCGAGAGATCACCGCCCATGATGCGGCGGCTGGCCTCCGACACGCTGTCGATGCGCTTCAGCGCGGCACGGCCGACAAAGAACCAGATCAGGAGTCCGCCAAGCCCCATCATGCCGAGCGCCAGCATCAGGGCGCGGCGAATAACGGCGCGAAAGCGCTCCGGTTCGCCAAGATCGCGCCCGACCAGCATGATCATCTGGTTGGGCAGCCGCAGCACCAGCGCAATGGCGTTGTGACCCTTCTCGCCTTCGGCCTGCTGCGCGGTGTTGTCGCCAGTTGAAGGCGATGGCGTCTGGTCAGATGCTCCGCTGCGCAGGCGGTCAAGCTCACCTTCGCCGAAGCGCTTGTAGGAGAACGGCTCGGTCGTCCAGCCCTCGTTGTCGATCACGCCAGGCTCCAGGCTCTGTACGTTGCCGGTCAGGATCTGCCCATTGGCGTCGGCGATCAAATAGAGGTTGGCACCAGGCTGGCGGGAGCGGTTTTCGACCACGCGCACCAGCACCGGCAGGCCACCACGCTGATAGGCGCGCGCAAGACCGAGCACTTCGTCGTTGATGGTCTCCTGCGTTTGCGCCGTCAGCATGCGCGCCGACAGCGAGGTCATGTAGAAGACAAGCAGCACGGCGCAGAGCGCGAAGAGCAGAAGGTATAGCGCCGAAAGCCGCGCTGCCGTCGTCTTCATGATGGCCGGCACGGAAAGAGCCATGCTGTCGCCTAGCCGCCCTTCAGCATGTAGCCGGCGCCGCGAACCGTATGCAGGATCGGCTTGTCGAAGCCTTTTTCGATCTTGCCGCGCAACCGCGAGACGTGAACGTCGATGACATTGGTTTGCGGGTCGAAATGATAATCCCAGACATTTTCGAGCAGCATGGTGCGCGTCACCACCTGGCCGGCATGGCGCATCAGATATTCGAGCAGGCGGAACTCGCGCGGCTGCAGCGTGATCTCGCGCGCCGCCCGGCGGACCGAATGCGACAGCCTATCGAGCTCAAGGTCACCCACCCGGTAGATGGTTTCGGCTTCCTTGGCGCTGGCGCGGCGGTTCAACACCTCGACGCGGGCCAGAAGCTCGGAGAAAGCATAGGGCTTGGTCAGATAGTCGTCGCCGCCGGCGCGCAAGCCGGTGACCCGGTCATCGACCTCACCCAACGCCGAGAGGATCAGCACCGGCGTGGTGTTGCCCCGGGAGCGAAGGCCGGCAATGACCGATAACCCATCGCGGCGCGGCATCATCCGGTCGATGACCATCACGTCATAGTCGCCGGCGTCGGCAAGCGCGAAACCGGTTTCGCCGTCACCGGCGACGTGCGCGGTATGACCAGCCTCGGCGAAGGCTTTCTGCAGATAATCCGCAGCCTCGCGATCGTCTTCTATGACGAGAATCTTCATGGGGCCGTTATACGCGATTTCGCTGGAAGGTTGAGTAGCCGGCATCTGCATTTTAGCCTTTGCCAAAGCGCGTCGCGATCAAGATGATCGAGACCGCGCGCGATAAAATCTTGTTCTCTGGTTGTCTTCATCCCGGACAAGCCTGCTTCGAGGCCTGTTTCAGGGCATGATCCTGCAATCATGACGTCCTCTCGGCCCAGGCCCGAGGGAGCGCTTTTAGGCAGCTTCCAAAATGTGCGGCAGCGGGCGATGGGAGGCCCGCTGCCGCTGGAGGAGAGCACGATGACTGACTAACGTACCCGGCTCCATGCTTTCCCATGCGGTGGCTCGGGGGTGTTTGAAACCGCCGCACCGGAAAAGTCGTTGTCAGCCCTTGGCGACGGGCAGCGCGACGAAGCGGTTGTTGTCGTCGCGGGTGATCTGCATCAGCACGGCCTTGCGTCCGGCCTTCACCGCTTCGGTCATCGCCTTGGTGACGTCGTCGGTGCCGTTGACTTCGCTCGAATTCACCGCGGTGATGATGTCGCCCGGCTGGATGCCGCGGTCGGCGGCATCGCTGTCGGGATCGACATCGGTCACCACAAGACCTTTGCCGTTTTCGGACTTGGTGACTTTGAGACCGAGATCAGCCAGCGTGTCGGGCTTCGCCGGAGTGGCGGGCTGCGGCTGCTGGTCGTTCGAAGCCTGCTTGTCGCTGGCCGGCAGCTTGCCGAGATCGACCTTGATCGTCTGGCTCTTGCCGTCGCGCCAGACGGTGACGTCAACCGACTTGCCCGGCGAATAGGCGCCGATCAGGCGGGCGAGTTCCTTCGGCGAAGCGACATCCTTGCCCTCGACCTGGGTGATGACGTCACCAGCCGCGATGCCGGCCTTCTTGCCGGGGCCATCGTCCTGGGCGCTCGACACCAACGCGCCATTGTTAGACTTCAGACCGAGCGATTCGGCGATGTCAGAGGTGACCGGCTGGATTTCAACGCCGAGCCAGCCGCGCTGCACCGCACCGTTCTTCATCAGGTCTTCGACAACCTGCTTGGCGGTCGAGGCCGGAATGTCGAAGGCGATACCGACGCTGCCACCCGAAGGCGAGAAGATCGCCGTGTTGATGCCGACCACCTGGCCGTTCAGATTGAAGGTCGGACCGCCCGAATTGCCGCGGTTGACCGAGGCGTCGATCTGGAGGAAATCGTCATAGGGGCCAGCGCCGATGTCACGGCCGCGCGCCGACACGATGCCTGCGGTGACAGTGCCACCAAGACCGAACGGATTGCCGACGGCCACAACCCAGTCGCCGACACGAACCTTGGAATCGTCGGCGAAGTCGACATAGGTGAACTTGCCGCTGCCTTCGACCTTGAGCACGGCGAGATCGGTGCGCGGATCGGTGCCGACCAGCTTGGCGTCGAGTTCCTTGCCGTCATTGGTCACCACGGTGAAAGCGGTGCCCTCTTCGACGACGTGGTTGTTGGTGACGAGGTAGCCGTCATCGGAGATGAAGAAGCCGGAGCCCTGCGCCACCGGGCGCGGCTGGTCATTGTTGCGGTCGCGGTGACCGAAGCGGCGATGGCCGTCGTCATTCTGGCCGTTCTGGTCGCCGAAGCCGCGGAATTCCTTGAAGAAGCGGCGCAGCTGCGGATTGTTGGGAAGATTGTCGAGACCGTCCTGATCATCGGAGCCGTCATCGGCGGTCGGCTGGATCTTGGCCTTGACCTTGACGCTGACGACGGCCGGCGAAACGCGCTCGACGACATCGGCGAAGCCTTGCACCTGCGGCGCCTCGACGCGTACCGCATCGGCCAGAACGGGGCTGGTTCCGCTGGTCAGCGCGCCAACGCCGATCATGCCAGCAACGGCGACGGAAGCGACGGCTGCCATGAGACGCTTGCGGGTGACGGAATATGAATTGGGGGCAATATTCATGGATCTCTTATCCTCTTTCAAACGGACGCTGCTTGATTGGCATCCTCGGGGAAAGAGACTTAGAGAGGCGCACATTACGGCGCCATTTCCGACACATGAAACTTTGGTAATGTTGGCGGGGCGGTCGCCGCCGTCAGTCGCGGTGCAGGATCGCGTCCAATGCCGCCTGCTCCTCTGATGACAGGGACTTTGTCGCCAGTGTCCGGCGCGATCGCGCGGTCAACACAATGAATACGCCTCCGACCAGCAGCAACAGTACGGGCGTGCCCCAAAGCAGTGCGTTGCGCAGGTCGAAACGCGGCTTCAGCAGCACGAATTCGCCGTAGCGCGAAACGACATAGTCCATAACCTGCTGGTCGGTATCGCCGGCGACCAGGCGCTGGCGCACCAGAATCCGCAAATCGCGGGCAAGATCGGCATCGGATTCGTCGATCGACTGGTTCTGGCAGACCATGCAGCGCAGGCCTTCCGACAGCGCCCGCGCCCTCGCCTCGAGGGCCGGATCGGCCAGCATCTCGTCAGGCTTCACCGCCATTGCCGTACCGGCAAAAAACAGCGCCAGCAAAAGGACAATCGAGGTCAGCGAAAGGCGTGCGTTCATGGCAGGGTCGCTGGCGCCACGCCGCGCGCCTGCTTGCGCCGGCGCGAGGGCGCGCCGACACGCAGGCGCCTGTCCATCAGCGACATGGCAGCGCCCGCCATCATCACCAGGCCGCCGCCCCAGATCAGCGTCACCAGTGGTTTCCACCACAGGCGCACCACGACGGAGCCGTCCTTGCCCTCGTCGCCGAGCGAGAGGTAGAGCTGACTGAACCAGAGCGTCTTGATGCCGGACTCTGTCGTCGTCATCTGGCGCACGGGGAAGAAGCGCTTGGCGGAACTGATTTCTCCGACAGGACTGCCGCTGACACCGATCAGCTCGAAGCGGCCGCGGTCCTCGCTGTAGTTTGGCCCTTGCGCCGGATAAAGCCCGACGAAACGCAGCGTATGGCCTGATAATTCGACCGTCTCGCCGGCACGCATGCTGAGGATCTTCTCAGTGCCGAAGGAGAGCGTGGCGACGATGCCGAGCAATGTCAGGCCGAGGCCGAGATGTGCCAATGCCGTGCCGAAGACCGAGCGCGGCAGGCCGGCGAAGCGCCTGAACATGACGGCCGGTGCGACCGATCCGACGCCGGACTTGACGGCAAGATCGGTGAGCGCGCCAGCGACCAGCCAGACGGCAAGGCCGATGCCGAGGGCGGCGAACACCGACGCGCCGTCGATAAATAGGCCGGTGACCAGCATCGCCGCCAGCGCCGTGGCAAAGGCCGCCATCAGGCGCTGCGACGCGGCAAAGACATCGCCACGCTTCCAGGCCAGCAACGGCCCGAACGGCACGATGGCCAGAAGCGGCAGCATCAAGGGGCCGAAGGTGAGGTCGAAGAACGGCGCCCCGACTGAGATCTTGTCGCCGGTGAGGGCCTCCAACGTCAGCGGATAGAGCGTGCCGACGAGCACCGTGGCGGTCGCCGTGGTCAGGAACAGATTGTTGAGGACGAGCGCGCCTTCGCGCGAGATCGGGTGGAACAGGCCGCCCGCCGTCAATTTCGAGGCGCGCAGCGCAAACAGCGCCAGCGAGCCGCCGATGAACAGCGTCAGGATGCACAGGATGAAGACACCGCGCGTCGGATCGGTGGCGAAAGCGTGCACCGAGGTGAGCACGCCCGAGCGCACCAGGAAGGTGCCGAGCAGCGACAGCGAGAAGGTGAGGATGGCGAGCAGCAGCGTCCAGATCTTCAGCGCCGAGCGCTTTTCCATGACGATGGCCGAATGCAGCAGCGCGGTGCCCGCCAGCCACGGCATGAAGGAAGCGTTCTCGACCGGATCCCAGAACCAGAAGCCACCCCAGCCGAGCTCGTAATAGGCCCAGTATGATCCCATGGCGATGCCGCCGGTCAGGAACATCCAGGCGACCAGTGTCCATGGCCGCACCCAGCGCGCCCAGGAGGCGTCGATGCGGCCCTCGATCAAGGCGGCGACCGAGAAGGAGAAGCAGATCGAGAAGCCGACATAGCCGAGATAGAGCAGCGGCGGATGAATGGCGAGGCCGAGATCCTGCAGGACCGGGTTGAGGTCGCGGCCCTCGATCGGCGCCGGATTGAGGCGGATGAAAGGATTGGACGTCGCCAGGATGAACAGGAAGAAGGCAGCGCCGATGGCGCCCTGCACCGCCAGCACGTTGGCGCGCAGCGTTGCCGGCAGGTTGGAGCCGAAAGCGGCGACCAGCGCGCCGAAAAAGGTCAGGATCAGCACCCAGAGCAGCATCGAGCCTTCGTGATTGCCCCAGGTTCCGGTGATCTTGTAGATCATCGGCTGCAGCGAATGCGAGTTTTCCCAGACGCTCGCCACCGAGAAATCGGAGTTCGCGTAGGCACTCGCCAGCGCCGCGAAGGACAGCGCCGTCAGCGCGAAGCCGGTCACGGCAACGGGACCGCCGACAGCCATCAGGCGCTGGTTGTTGAGGCGCGCACCAAACAGCGGCACGATCGTCTGCACCAGCGAAAGCGCGAACGCCAGGACCAGGGCGAAATGTCCGGTCTCAACCATGGTTGTTTCCGAAGTCCACGTTTGCTCTCCCGCCAGAGTTACTCACTCTTGCTCTCCTGCCAGACGCCCTTGGCCTTCAGGCCGTCGGCCACTTCCTTGGGCATGTAGCGCTCATCATGCTTGGCCAGCACGCTGTCGGCAACAAAGACACCGTCGGGGCCGAAAGTACCCTCGGTGATGACGCCTTGCTCCTCGCGAAAAAGGTCGGGCAGGATGCCGGTATAGGTGACCTTGACCGATTTATGCGTGTCGGTCACCGAAAAGGCGACCGTCGCCCCCTGCCCGCGCTGGATGGTGCCTTTTTCGACCAGACCGCCGAGCCTGATACGCTGACCGGGCTGGACGCTGGCCGTGGTGAGGTCAGCCGGCATGTAGAAATAGGAGGCCTTCTGGCCAAGCGCGTAGAAGGTCAGCCCGGTGGCAGCACCCAGGAAAGCCAACCCGCCTGCAATGACCGACAACCGTTTCTGCTTGCGCGTCATGTCTACTCCGTCGCCGTCAGGCCGAGCGAGGCGGCAAAGGCGCTGAATTTCTTGGCTTCGTCACTGCCGGCGCCGAAGACGGCGATGGCACGACCGAGCGCATCGCGCGCCTGATCGGCCTTGCCCAGCACGACATAGGAACGAACGAGCCGCATCCATCCTTCCGGGTCACGCGGATTTTGCCGCAATTTCTCGTCGAGGCCGGCGACCATCGTATTAATCATGGCTTCGCGATCCTGCGGCGACATTGAGGATGCGGCGCCGACATCCGCGGCATCGGGACCTTTCGCGGCGGCACCGGAGGCGACTTCAGGGCTGCCGGATTTGGCCAATGCCTGCTCGACCGCGCTGCGCCATGGCGAATCCGGTGGCAAAGTGCCCAGCATTGCCTGCCAGGCCGTCACCGCATCGTTGTTCCGTCCCTCCTGCGCCAAGGCCATGGCCAGATAGAAGCTGGCTTTCGCATTAGCCGGATCGAGCTTCAGCGCCGCCTCGAAGGCATCCTGGGCATCGGCGGAAACAATGCCGCCCGCCGCACCGGCGATTGCCTCGCCGAGGCCAGCCTGGCGAACAGCGCTGTCGCCATCGAAGCGGATGGCGTTGCGATACGCGGCCACCGCGTCGGAAAAGCGCTGCATGCGCAGATAGACCGGGGCCAGCACGTCCCATCCCCTGCCGTCGGAAGGGTTGGCGGCAAGATGGGCCTCGGCCCGCGCCACCAATTCGTCGACCGAACTGTCGGCCGGGTTCTTGGCCAGACGTTCGCTGAGCGGCTGCGATGGCAGGTCAGGTGAGCCGATCTGGCTGTAAAGGCCCCAGCTCACCAGCGGCACGGCCAGCACGGCCACGGTCGCGACAAGCCGCGCGGTGACCGAGACCTGCCTGGCCGATGCCTTGCCCGTAGAATCCGCATTGTCGAGGCGAAGGATGCGGCGCGCGATCTCCGCGCGCGCCTCGGCCGCTTCCGCCGGCTGGATCAGGCCGCGCGCAGCGTCGCGGTCAAGCTCGGACAATTGATCGCGATAGACTTCCAGGTCGTGATCGCCGCTCGACGACGCGCCCTTGGCTCCTGCGGCCAGCGGCAGCAGCACCGCCAGGCTCGCGCCGAGCGTCAGTATCGCGGCTATGACCCAGAACAGCATGGTTCTTCCAATAACGACAGAGCCCTGCCCTGCCAACACAAGCATCCTGCGACGCTTTGACGGCCGCCGCGCCTGAAGTCCTTGATCGACATCAACCGGCCGGAGCCGGTCTGGATATCAGGTCAGCGGCGTCCAGCTGCCATCGGCGTTGCGGCAAGCGGTTCCGCGCGCCGTGACGCCTGCTCCGCCGGTGAAGACCGTCTGCGTGTACTGGCGGCAATCCTGCGAACCGACGCGATAGGGTTGGGCCGGAACCACCTCGCCATAGCGCGATGCCTGATCGCCCTTCCACGCCACTTTCTGGCCGCTCGTCGTATATTCGAGCGCCTTGTATTCGGCCTCGAGAGCGCTGCGTTTTTCCGATTCACTGAGGCCGTTGCCGATCGAGCCGCCGATGAGACCGCCGTCCATTGCCGAAATGATCGACTTGGTGACCTTGCCGCTTGACGGAGGCGTCGAGGCCGGTGTCGGCGCGAGCGTTGGGCCCTTGCCGCTCAAGGTGCCGCAGCCGGATAAGGCCAGCAGGGCGGAAACAAGCGCGACGCGAATCTTCATGCCAACAACCGGTTTTCTTGAGTTGGAGCCTGCCATGGATGCGCCGGGGGTCGCGTCATCGGAGAAGTAGGCGTGGCCATAGTATTGATATTTGTCGGAAATTTGGCCGCTGCCGGCAGGTTCAAGATCAATCGATATGCCGCCATACCATACGCCGTCCACCGCTGTCGATTGGTCCCGAGAAAGCGTCACTGAAGGCTCCGCAAGCGCACCACTGCCTTCAATCCGCCCAGGCCAGATCGTTCGAGCGCGAGAACGCCTCCATACTCGTTGACCAGGTCGGCGACAATGGCCAGCCCCAGACCTGTTCCCGGTTTCGTCTCGTCCAGGCGCCTTCCACGCTTCAGCGCGTCGCGCGCCTTGTCCTCGGGAATGCCTGGACCATCGTCATCGATGCTGATCTCGAAAAGATTGTCATCCTTGCCGGCCGACGGCGCCACCGTGACCGACACCGCGCTCTTTGCCCATTTCATCGCATTTTCGAGAAGATTGCCGAGCAGTTCCTCGAGGTCCTCGCGCTCGCCGGCAAAGACGATCTCAGTGGCCGGCAGCGATAGCGACAGGCTGGTCTGCGGGTTGAGCTTCTGCAAGACCCGCACCATGCGCTGCACCAGCGGCGCCACCGGCGTGCGGTAGACGACGCTGTCGCGTTGCGCCGCGACGCGGGCGCGCTGCAAATAATGGTCGACCTGCTTCTGCATCGAGGCGGCCTGCTCGGCGATCAATTGTCCCTTGGCGCCGCCAAGCGCCCGGCCTTCGTTGAGCAGCACCGCCAGTGGCGTCTTCAGCGAATGGGCGAGATTGCCGACCTGGGTTCGCGAGCGCTCGACGATGCGTTTGTTGTTTTCGATCAAGGCGTTGGTTTCGTTGGCTAATGGCTCGATCTCGGCCGGGAAGCGGCCGTCGAGCCGCTGTGCGGTGCCTTCGCGCACCATGGCAAGTGCGTTGCGGACCCGGCGCAGTGGTTGCAGGCCGAGCAGGATGGCGATGGCGTTGATGGCGATCATGCCGACGCCAAACAGGCTGAGATAGGTCAGCAGGCGGCGCTGGAAGGTGGAGATTTCCTGTTCGAGTTCGCTCTGGTTGCCCATGACGCGGAAACGCGCTGCGCGGTTCTTGGCGTCGAGCACGAATTCGCTCTCGAACACTTCAAGTTGCTCGCCGTCGATGCCTTCGGCCGCATAGCTACGCTGGAAGCTGGCATTGAAGGGCACCTCGGCGACGCTGGGCGACGGGATTTTGCTCGTCATCGACGACGAATGAAGGTCGCCATGCACGCCTTCCGAGGCAGGCTCGACCGACCAGTACCAACCTGAATTCGGCTCCGAGAAGCGGAGGTCGCCGAGGTCGGGAGCGCCGGTTAGCGCTCCCGTGTCGGAAATACCGATGGACCCGATCAGGTTGAACAGATGGGCCGACAACAGGCTGTCGAAGCCGCGCTCGCTGGCCTGGCGATAGAGGGTGGTGATCAGGGTGAAGATGACGACAAGGGTCAGGATCGCCCACACCGTGGAAAAGGCGATCACGCGGAACGTCAGCGAACGCGGCCACACACGCAGCGAAAGCGGCGCCCTTGCGGTTGGTTTGAGCGGTTCCGAGTTACGCCTCCGGCTCGCGCATGCGGTAGCCCATGCCACGCACGGTTTCGATCATGTCGATGCCCATCTTCTTGCGCAGCCGCCCGACAAAGACCTCGATGGTGTTGGAATCGCGGTCGAAATCCTGGTCGTAGAGGTGCTCGACCAGTTCGGTCCGCGAGACCACCTCGCCCATATGGTGCATCAGATAGGCAAGCAGGCGGAATTCGTGCGAGGTCAGCTTCAGCGGCACGCCGTCGACATCGGCCTTCGAGGCCTTGGTGTCGAGGCGCAGCGGCCCGCAGGTCAGTTCGGACGAGGCATGGCCGGCGGCGCGGCGGATCAAGGCCCTGAGCCTCGCCAGCACTTCCTCGATGTGGAACGGCTTGGTGACATAATCGTCCGCGCCGGCATCGATGCCGGAGACCTTGTCGCTCCAGCGGTCGCGCGCGGTCAGGATCAGCACCGGCATCTTGCGGCCGCCGCGGCGCCAGCGCTCGACCACGCTGATGCCGTCCATCTGCGGCAGCCCGATATCGAGCACGACGGCGTCGTAGGGTTCGGTGTCGCCGAGGAAATGGCCTTCCTCGCCGTCAAAGGCACGATCGACGACATAGCCGGCGTCGACCAGCGCGTCTGCTATCTGCCGGTTGAGATCCTTGTCATCCTCGACGACGAGTACGCGCATGCGGAGATCGATACCTGTTGAAGGACTTGTTCAGATATAGGCCGATTCCGGCGACCTGGGAAACGTAGCCTTGTCAGATGGAAGATTGAGTCAGTTCTGCGGAACCACGATCTCGGAGCGGCGCGGACGCTGCCCGTCCTTGCCAGGCACCAGCACGACGATGACGCAGACCGGCTGGCCACCGCGTGTCGACTGCGAGGCCTTGGCCAGCGTTCCGCCATTCTGCTCGGCCACCTGCTGGCCGATCGCGTAGCAGTCGGATGCGGCCAGGACGATCGGGCTGGCCTGGTCGGGCGCGATCACCGGCATCGCTGTCGCCTGCGACGCGAACAGCCCGGCAGCACAGAGCGCCAGGGTCGCGGTTCGAAAGTGGGAGCGAAGCGTTTTCATAGTCAGCGTTGTAATGCATCGGTGCTGAACGTGAAATGAACAGTGATCGATGCGAAAAACATGCCCGCTACACCCCTGAACGCGAGACGACCGATGGTGATTTCGACGCTCCAACCCGACGAAATCCCGCAGACGCCAGTCTAGACTCCGTTACGGTCAGATTGAAAGCATGTCAGGCATCTTCCTGCGTCAGCGCACGAAACCGGAGCAGTCCGTGGTGCACGAGAAGATCCTCGTCGTAACGGGCCTCGGTGAATTCAAGCGACAGCCGCGTGTGGCCACGCGGGCCGATCACCAGCGCCGCGTCGGAGAGGCGGGCCCTGATGGCGTCCATGATGGCAAGCGTTTCGGCTTCGCCCTGGGCTTTCGACCAGACATGCAGCGTGATCAGCTGATCGTCGTTGTTGTCGGCGCCGGTGTTCCAATCAAAGGCGCTGGTCTGGCCGCAGGTCACATAGGGAAAGGCGGCATTGTCGGCCGCCTGTTCGAGCAGCCCGGCGCCACCAAGCAACGCCGACAGCGACTTATCGCTTTTAAGCCTCAGAAACAGTGCCTGCAGCAAATCGCCGGGCGCGGTCATTTGTCGTCCCCCTCGCCTGTCACGCCTTGTGCAAGCCGTTCGCCAAACTGGCAAATTCGCGCGCAGCGTACCCGGCTCGACAAGCCTGCGCCATATCGCATGATTCGTCTCACCGCGATCTTGAACACCGATCATCTCGAAAATACGACCCTGTTATGAACAGATTGCCATGCCGGGCAACCCTAGAGAACCAGTCTGTTCAGCCGGCAAATTGCGCGAGCGCCTTGCGGCAAAGGGACAGCAAAGCCGTATCGGAGTTCCCAGGACCAAGGATCGATATTCCGAACGGCAGCCCCTCCACCTCGGCGATCGGCATCGATATCTGCGGCAGGCCGCTCAGCCCCGCCGAGCAAAGCATCGAAATCGAACGGCCGCGGTAGGCCTCGAGCCCCTCTCCAGCCATACCCAACGGCAAGGCGACGGAAGGGGCGGTCGGGAAGACCAGCGCGGTTCCCGAGCCAACCAGTGACGACAGCCGTTCCTGTGCAGCGGCTTTCGCGGCAAGAGCCGTTTCGTAATCGGAGTTCGACACCCCCTCCGCCCAGTCGAAGCGTTGCCGCACCCCCTCGCCGAAGGCCGGTCGATGCTCGGTGATCCAGGCGCCATGATCGGACCAGGCTTCGTAGGCCTGGATGGTGCGAAAGATCGGCCGCCAAGCATCGAAACCCTCCGGCGCGACCCTGACTTCCCCGGCGATGTCGATGATCCGGAACAGCCGCTCGAGCGCATCTTCGAAGACGCGGCGCTCGGCATAGCCCAGCATGTAACTGGCAATGTCCGCCGCGACGACGAGACGGGTGATCGGCGGTTGAGAAGCCTCGTCAGGGAGCAACAACCTCGCCACCGTTTCGTAGACATCGATGTCGCGTGCGAACCAGCCGACGGTGTCGAAGCTGCGCGCCAGGGGCTGCAGCCCGGCGGTGTCGATCAACCCGTGGGTCGGGCGCAGGCCAATGAGCCCGCAATAGGAGGCCGGCAGCCTGATCGAGCCGCCCGTATCGGTGCCGAGCGCAATATCGGCGAGGCCGGCAGCGACCGCCGCGGCCGAACCCGAAGACGACCCGCCTGGGATGCGGCCTGGCGCGCGTGGGTTCACCGGCGTTCCGTAGTGCGGGTTCTCGCCATTCATCGAATAGGCGAACTCGTCGGTATGGGTCTTGCCGACAAACCGGGCGCCAGCATCCAGCAGGGTCTGGACGACCGGCGCCGTGGCGGGCTTGCCGCCGCTCCAGTCGCGCCGCAACGGATGGCCGCCGCCAGTGGGATAGCCGGCGACGTCGTAGAGATCCTTCACTGCCAGCGTCAGACCGGCGAGTGGCCCGCCTGCAGCCGAAGCAACCGGGATTGGCGGGTAATCCACGAAGGCCCCGACAGGATCAGTCCGCAGCAGCATCGACGCCTCGCAGCTAAAATTTTTGTTACCGCTTCTTCAAAGCGCCCAACCCGCCAAAATCCCTCAATTGCGGGAATCTTGCTGGTTTTGGTCACTTTTGTATCCATATTTCGAAACACGATCAGCCGCAACTGAAATTTAAGACTGCCATCTGAAAAAAATAATATTCAATAAAAACAACATATTGATTGATCTTCTATCGGCTTTGCCTCTAAAATTGGCGAAAATCGGCTTGATTGACCGCAATGTTGGTGCTTAGCCTATGGCCACTGATCCCCAGGCAAAGGGCTTCGAAATGGCCGCCAATGAAGATGATGACGATGTCGTGGTCGATGCTTCGGTTCGCCGGAGCCGGGCCGAATTCGTGTTCGAAGCGCTGCTGAAGACGATCGTGCGGGTCGACCGCCGGCCGGGCGATCTTTTGCTCAAGGACGACATCGCCAGGGAGCTTGGCGTGTCGCGCCAGCCGGTGACCGATGCGATCAATCGCCTGGCCGGTCTGGGGCTGGTCACGGTGATCCCGCAGGTCAATTCCTACGTCTCGCGCATTTCACCGGCCGACGTCATCGAAAGTTCGTTCCTGCGCAGCGCCGTCGAGGCGCAAATCGTGCACGAGCTCGCATCGCATCCGAAAGCCGCGATCGTGACGGCGCTGCGCAACCAGCTTCTGGAACAGGTTCAGCTCGTCGCCGCTGGCGACGTCGACGGCTTCCACGAGGCGGATGACGCCTTCCACCGCATGCTCGCACAACTGGCGGGACTGCCGGGGCTGTGGGATCAGATCGCGGCGGCACGGCTGCATCTGGTGCGCGTGCGCCGGCTCGGCCTGCCGCGCCCCGGTCGTCTCGCCATCTCCTATGCCGAGCACTCGATGGTGGTCGACGAAATCGAAGCCGGGCGGCCGCGCAAGGCGGCCAACACCATCGCCCATCACATTCGCTACAACGAAGGCGAATTGCGCCGCCTCCAGAAGGACTTACCGCAATATTTTCTTTGAAAAACCGAAGCGGAATCAACCGCTCAGGGGAACAATACGGAGAACACTCGTGACCAGATCGTCTCGCCTTCGTCCACTCGCGCTTGCCCTCTTGCTGTCGGCCGCACCCATGGCCACGGCTGCCTTCGCCGCCGATCTGCCGCCCGAAGCCGCCGAACTGATGGTGCCGCTGCCCTTGTCGCCGACCGGCCAGCCGGTGGTCGGCTTTCCCGACGGCGCACCCGCCAGCCCGGCCGCATCATTGACCTTCACCGCCGACGAGCTGGCAAAACTCAAGGCCGGGAATTTCACCGCCGGCATCGCCATGCAGGCCATGGACTCGCCCTGGAACACTTTGCAGGTCGAGGCGCTGAAGAAGACGCTCGATGAATACGGCATCAAGGTCGTGGCGGTCACCGACGCCAAGCAGGCGCCAACCGCCCAGGCCGACCAGCTCGAAGGCATGATCGCGCAGAAGGTCAATCTGATCTTCTCGGTGCCGATCGACCCCAAGGGGCAGGCCGACACCTACAAGCGGGTGTCCGAAAGCGGTGTGAAGATCGTGTTCATGGACAACGTCGCCTACGGCATGGCGCCGGGCAAGGACTATGTCACCGTCGTCGCATCCGACAACGAACAGAACGCGGTGTTCGCCACCGACGAGTTGATCAAGGCAATCGGCGGCAAGGGCGAAGTCGGCCTGATGACCTACATCCAGGAATCCTACTATTCGATCGCCGCCCGCGTTGCCGGCTTCGAGAAATCAGTCGCCGCCCACCCCGGCGTCACCGTGGCGGCACGCGAAAAGTTCACCCAGCCGCGCGAAGCCTACGACAAAGCGGTCGCCATGCTGACAGCGCATCCCGACATCAAGGGCATCTTCGCGGTGTGGGGCGACCCGGCCATGCAGACACTGGCCGGCGCCGAGTCGCTCGGCCGCAACGACCTGGTCGTCACCACCAACGATCTCGGCCCGGACAGCGCACTCTACATTGCCCGCGACCAGATCATCGCCATCGGCGCGCAACTGCCCTACGATCTCGGCATAGCCGAAGCCCAGGCCGGTGCGGCCGCACTGCTGGGCAAGCAGGTGCCGCCTTATATCTCGCTGCCCTCGCTGCGAGTGAAGAAGGCCAATCTGCTGTCGGCCCTCAAGCAGGTGACGAAGCAGGACGTGCCGGACGATATCGTCAAGGCCTGTGCCGGCGCCTGCTACTGACCTGACCCGGGCGGCGGATCGTCCCGCCGCCCATACCGCCGCTTTCGGGAACCGCCATGTCCGCTGCCGACAATCCCCTGCCCGCGCTGGTTTCCATGCGCGGCATCGTCAAGCGGTTCGGCGCCAACACCGTGCTGCGCGCTGTCGATTTCGAAATCCGGGCGGGCGAGGTCCATGCGCTGCTTGGCGAGAACGGCGCCGGCAAATCGACGCTGATGAAGGTGCTGCTTGGCATTCACAGGCCCGACGAAGGCACCATCCTGGTGCGCGGCGAACCGCTGGCCTCGACATCGACGCGCGCGCGCCTTGAGGCTGGCGTGGCGATGATCTTCCAGGAATTGAGCCTGGTGCCGGCGATGAGCGTCGCCGACAATCTGTTTCTCGGCCGCGAACCGGCGCTGTTCGGCGGCCGCATCGACCGCCGCCGCATCCGGCGCGAGGCCGCTGAACTGATCGCAAAACAAGGCTTTGCGCTCGATCCGGACGCTCGCATCGAGGACCTGCCGTTCGCGGCGCGCCAGCAGGTCGAAATCCTCAAGGCATTGTCGCGCGGCGCTTCGGTGATCGTCATGGACGAACCGACCTCCTCGCTCACCGTGCGTGAGGAAGAGGTGTTGCACGCCACCATTGCCCAGTTGCGCGCTGCCGGTATCGGCATCGTCTACATCAGCCATCGCATGTCGGAGATCTTTCGCGTTGCCGACCGGCTGAGCGTGATCAAGGACGGCCAGATCCAGGGGCCGTTCGCCACCGGCCAGATCACCATACCGGAAGTGTCGCGGCTGATGGCGCGCTCCGCCTCCGTCGCGGCGATAAAACCGAAGGCGCGGCGCGAACCGGGCGAAATCGTTCTTGAGGTCGTGGGGCTGAGCACGGCGCGAAAGCTGCGCGATATTGGCCTGACCGTGCGCGCCGGCGAGATCGTCGGCATCGCCGGCCTTGTCGGCAGCGGCCGCTCGACGCTCGCCAAGGCGCTGTTCGGCCTGATCCCCGATGCGCGCGGCGACGTGCGGCTCGGCGGCAACGAGATCGGCGCGCTGGCGACGCCGCCGCGCATCCGCGCCGGCATGGCGCTGGTGCCGGAGGATCGCCGCGCCGAAGGGCTGGTCGCCCAGCACGGCCTGGCCGCCAATGTGGCGCTGCCCAATCTCACCGAACTGACGTCGCGCTGGCCTGGCGTCCTGTCGTGGCGACGCGAGACCGAGATGTTCCTGAGCTTTCGCGACGCGCTGCACATTGCCTGCCGCGAACCGGGCCAGCCGGCATCGGAGCTGTCCGGCGGCAACCAGCAGAAGGTGGTGTTCGCAAAATGGTTCGCCAGCAATCCAAAACTGCTGATCCTCGACGAGCCGACGGCAGGTGTCGACGTCAACGCCAAGGCGGAAATGCGCGCGCTGGTGCTGCAGGCCGCCGAAAAGGGCATGGCGGTGCTGCTGATCACCTCGGAACTCGATGAACTCGCAGGTCTCGCCGACCGGCTGATCTACATGGTCGACGGCCGGCTGGTGACGGGCGAGGCCACAGCGCGCGGCGAGGAAGAAATCCGCACCGTGCTGCAACAACTCGCCATCACTCACGAGGCCGCATGACCAACTCGATCCTTACTTCAAGCCCGGTCCCGGCCGTAGCAGCCGCCAGACGCGCCTTCGGCTGGCAGAAGGCGAAACGCCTGGCGCGCGACCACATCACTTTCATCGTCTTCGGGCTGATCACGCTGTTCTTCATCCTGCATGCGCCCAACTTCGCCTCGCTGGCGACGGCAAACGCCATCGGCCGCATCACGGCGGTAGTGTCGATCATGGCCGTCGGCATGACCATGGTGATCATGTGCCGCGAGATCGACCTGTCGGTGGGCGCTCTGGCCAGCCTTTCGGCCATGGTCGGCGCCATGCTGATGCAGACCGGCATCGCGCCATGGCTGTCGATCCCTGTCATGACGGCCTTCGGGGCGCTGGTCGGGCTGGTCAACGGCCTGATCGTCACCCGGTTGCGCATCCCCTCCTTCCTGGTGACGCTGGGCATGCTCAGCATCCTGTCCGGCACGGCCCTCACGCTGACCGATTCCTTGCCGGTGCCGATCGGCGACCGGACGCTCGGCAAGATCATGGCCAACGGCACGCTGATCGGCCTGCCGGCCGCGGTGTGGTGGACGGTGGTGTTCGCGCTGGCCGGCATCTATGTGCTGCATCTCTCGGTGATCGGCCGGCAGATGGCGGCAACCGGCGGGAATGAAGCGGCGGCACGGTTTTCCGGCATCGACGTCGATCGCGCCAAGGTGGTGGCCTTTGCCATATGCGGCGCCTGCGCCTCGTTCGCGGGCTACATGCTGGCGGCGCGCGCCTCGGCCGGCAACCCAAGCGTCGGCGTCGGGCTCGAGCTCAACGTCATCGCCGCGGTCATCATCGGCGGCACCAGCCTGTTCGGCGGCCGCGGCTCGGTGATCGGCTCGGTTATCGGCGCCATCTTCATCGGCATCCTGGCCTTCGGCCTGGTGGTGATCGGCCTCTCGACGACCATCCAGGAGATCGTCAAGGGCGTCATCATCATCCTCGCCGTCTCGTTGAACCGGAGATAACAGCCATGACCGCGCAAACCGGACTGCCGGTCGAGGGCAAGATGTATATTGGCGGTCGCTGGACATCAGGCCGGGCGACCCGAACGATTGCCGTGCACAGCCCGGCGACGGAAGAACTGGTCGGCTCCGTCCCGGAAGGTGTCGCCGGCGACGCCGAGGACGCGCTGAGAGCGGCCCGCACTGCCCAAACGGCCTGGGCGGCGCTGCCGCCAATCGAGCGCGCCCGGCTGTTGCGCCGGCTTTGCGCCCTGCTCGACCGTGATCGCGAAACCATTGCCCGGCTGATCACGATGGAACAGGGCAAGCCGATCGCCCAGGCACGTGGCGAAGTCGGCGGCGCCATCGGCTTCATCGAATTTGCCGCCGACAATGCCAGGCGCATCGAAGGCGACATCATCCCCTCCGATGCGGCGGGCGAGGAAATCTGGATCCGGCGCGTGCCCTACGGCGTCGTGGTTGGCCTTACCGCCTGGAACTATCCGGTGGCTCTGGCCGGCAGAAAGCTCGGCCCGGCGCTGGCGACCGGCAACACCATCGTGCTCAAATCGCACGAGTTGACGCCGCTTTCCCTGCTCGAGATCGGCCGGCTCTGCGAGGAAGCCGGGATTCCGGCCGGCGTCGTCAACATCGTCAGCGGTCGTGGCCGCGAAGTCGGCGAAGCGCTGGTGCGCAGCCCGCTCTCCGATCTCGTCACCATGACCGGCAGCGTGCGCGCCGGACGCGAGATCTATGCCGCCGCCGCCGAAAGCCTCAAGGTCATTCGCCTGGAACTGGGCGGCAAGGCGCCGTTCATCGTCATGGACGACGCCGATATCGATGCCGCGGTGGATGCCGCGATCATCGCCCGCTTCACCAATTGCGGCCAGATCTGCACCTGCAACGAGCGCATGTATCTGCACGAGGTCATCGCCGACCGGTTCCTCGACAGCTTCGTTGCGCGGGCGGCAGCGCTGCAGAATCGGCAACCCGCTCGACGCGGTCGACCTTGGCCCCAAGATCAGCCGGCCCGAACTCGAAAAGGTCGAAGCCATGGTGGCCGAGGCCGTGCGGGGCGGCGCGGAGCTGCTGACCGGCGGCCATCGACCTGAGGGGGATGGCTTTGCCAAGGGACACTGGTTCGAGCCGACCGTCATGATGGCCCCTTCGAATACGGCGCCAATCATGCAGCAGGAGATTTTTGGGCCGGTCGTGCCGGTCATGCGCGTCGCCGATTTCGACGAAGCGCTGCGCCTGGCCAACGAGTCCGAATTCGGCCTCTCCGCCTATCTGTTCACCGGCAGCCTCAACCGTGTCATGCGCTTCAACAGAGAAAGCGCCTTCGGCGAACTTTATATCAACCGCACCTGCGGCGAGATGGTCCAGGGCTTCCATTCCGGCTTGAAGAACTCAGGCCTCGGCGGCGAGGACGGCAAATACGGCTTCGATGCTTATCTGCGCAAGAAGACTGCTTATGTCGCGGCTTGAGCTGCCGCAGAATATCTGTTGCTCGAATCTCTGTTAGTATCGAGCTCGGCCGCCCGACATATCGAAAACAGCGCCGGTGTTGAACGCACTGGCATCTGAGCAAAGCCACACCACGAGCGCCGCAACCTCGTCCGGATCACCGAGCCGCTTCAGCGGACTTGCCGATATCATCGAGTCGACGGTCTCATTGCCGAGATCCCGGATAAGGCGCGTATCGATCGGACCCGGAGCGATGCAATTGACGCGAATCTCGGTATCGCTGACCTCACGCGACAGTGCCTTGGTAAAAGCGATGACACCGGCGCTGGCCGCGGAATAGGCCGCAAGGCTCGGCAGTCCCTCTTTCCCCGCAAGGGATCCCATGTTGACGATACGACCCTTGCCTGCTCGTCGCATGAGTGGGAGCACCCGATGCGTTACTTCGAACGTGCCAAGGAGGTTGACCTGCAGGATCCGCTGCCATTCCGCCGGTTCGAAATCCTCGAACGGCTTGTAGCTGCCCAGCCACCCCGCATTGTTCACGAGAATGTCGATCCCGCTTCCGCCCATGGTGGCTAGCGCTTGCATGACGCTGTCGCGTTTCGTCACGTCCACTGAAAGAGAACGTGTGCCTTCAAGCTCGACAGGTTCAATATCCCAGATCCAAACGTCCGCTCCACTCAAAGCGAACTTATGAGCGATCGCTCGACCGATACCGCGGGCGCCACCTGTGACGATGGCTGTTTGGCCGGTAAAGTCATACGTCACCGACATCATCACCCTCCATGAAACGCCAGTGCTTTGTCTATTTAGCGCCGCATCGAGAGTGAAGTCGAGGACAACAGATGGACGCCTGGGGTCAGAAGACGGAATTCCGCGTCGGGCAGATTCGACCGCGTTTCGGTGCGTTTTGTTTAGTGCCCGCCGCGCTGCCTGGTGATAACACTGCGCACCGCCAGCACCAGCACCGTAATGATGATCAGGATCACCGACAGCGCGGCGATCGCCGGGTCGATGTTGTCGCGCAGGCCCATCCACATCAGGCGCGGCAGCGTGATGGCGTTGACCGAGGTGATGAACAGGGTGACGCCGATCTCTTCCCAGGACAGGACGAAGGACAGCAAGGCCGCTGTGACAATGCCGAACTTGATGTTGGGCATGATGATGCGGGTGGCGCGCTCCCAGACACTGGCGCCGAGGCCCCGCGCGGCAAGGTCGATGCGGCGGTCGAGCTGGCTGAGCGAGACCAGGATCAGCACCGTGGCGAAGGGCACCGTCATCACGGAATGCGCCATGGCGACGCCGAGCCAGGTGTCGTAGCCGAAGAAGGAACTCATGCCCGATACCGAGGTCAGCAGGAAGTAGAGCGTGATCGCCGAGACCACCGGCGGCACCACCATCGGCAACAGCACGAAGCCAACGAGAGCGGCGGTAAAGCGTGGCTGGAACATCCAGACGCCGAGGCTGAAGCAAAGCGCCAGCACGGTGGAAAAGGCGCTGCTGACGACACCGATGCGGATCGAGAGCAGGATCGAGTCGATCCAGCGCGGATCCTCGATCAATGCCCGGTAATGGCGCAGCGACAGTTCGCCTGATGGCATAGCCAGCATGCGGCTCGGTGTCAGCGACACCGGGATGACGGCAAGCAGCGGCATCAGCAGGAACAGCGCCACCAAAGCGGCGATGACCAGCGAGACGGGTCCGGGGCGATAGGTCGGCATCAGATCAACTGCTTCGGTCTGACATAGCGGAACAGCAGCGCCATCAGCGCGCCGACGAACAGCACCAGCACGACGCTGATCGCCGCGCCCAGACCCCAGTCCGGGCTCTGGAAAATCCTGAGATAGATCAGCTCGGCGATCATCACGCTGCGGCCGCCGCCAAGGATCGCCGGCGTGACGAAGAAGCCGAGCGAGAAGACGAAGACGATCAGCGCCGAGCCGATGATGCCGGAGCGTGTCATCGGCACGAACACCGTCCAGAACGTGCGCATGCGGCTGGAGCCGAGTCCGCGGGCCGCTAGCAGCACGCGGTCGTCGAGGCTGCGCATGGCGGACGCCAGCGGAAAGACGGCGAATGGAATGAGGAAATGCGTCATGCCGACGATGACGCCGAATTCGTTGCGCACCAACGCCAGCGGTTCGGAGATGAAGCCGATCGACTGCAGCCAGGTGTTGATCAAGCCACGATTGGACAACAGCGCCACCCAGCCGAAGGCGCGCGTCAGCACCGAGATCCAGAACGGCACCAGGATGCAGAATTCGGCGATGAGGCGCTGCGCCGGGCTGCCGCGCACCCAAACGACTGTGATGGCATAGGCGGCGGCGACGGACACCACAGTGACGATGGCCGCGATGCGCAGCGTGCGGATGAACACCGACTGCACCAGATCGTCGGTGAGCAATGCCTCGTATTGGCCTAGCCCAGGCGTCGGCAGCGTAAAACTCCACTTGACGACACCGAGGAACGGCCAGGCATAGGCGAGGACAAGAAACAGGAGCAGCGGCGCCATCAACAGCGCCGCGCCCATCCTGTCGGAGAGATATGCTCTCATTTGGACCCGATCATCCCGGCCTTGGTCAGGCCGAGATGATCTTGGTGTATTCGTCGAGCGCGGCGCCATAGTTCTTGGCGTACCAATCCATGTCGAGCGCGATCTGCTTCTTCATGTTCTCCGGATCGACAGGGTTGATGCGCTTCTTGTCTGCAGGGATAAGCGCGTCAGCCGCCGGATTGGCCGGGCCCTGCCCCAGCTTGTCGAACATGACGAGCTGCTTTTGCGGATCCTGGGCGCTGGCGATGAACTTCATCGCCGCGTCCTTGCCGCCCGGGTTGCCCTTGAGCACGGCCAGCGCGCCGGGCGAGATCAGGCCCTGGTCCCAGATGAACTTGATCTTGCCGCCGGAATCCTGCTCGATCAGCGAAGCGCGGGTCGACCAGACGATAGCCATCGAGGCTTCGCCATTGAGCAGCACGCTCTGGCTCTCGGCGCCGCCACCCCAGTAGGCGACGACGTTTTCCTTGAAGGCGGCGATCTTGTCATGTGCCCGCTTGAGATCGAGCGGGTAGAGCGAAGCCGGCGCGATGCCGTCGGCCAAAAGGGCCGCTTCCCAGCTCGACACGCCCCATTTGTAGAGCGAGCGCTTGCCGGGGAACTTCTTCACGTCGAAGAAGTCGGCCATGCCGGTCGGGGCGTCCTTGCCGTATTTCTCGGAATCATAGGCGATGACATAGGAGAAGAAATAGGTCGAAGCGGCAAACTCCCAGCCGAAGCCGGGGCGCATCTTCGTCTTGTCGACGATCTTATAGTCGATCGGCTCCAGCGCGCCCTGGGCGCCGAGCGTGATGGCCGAGAACGGATCGACGTCGACCAGATCCCAGGTCGGCGCGCCGCTCTTGAACTGCGCCGAGATCGCGCCTTCGGTCGGGCCGGAGCCGTCCATCTTGACAGTGATGCCGGTGTCCTTGGTGAAAGCCTGGCCATAGGCCGCATCATAGGCGGTAATGGCATCGCCGCCCCAGTTGACCAGCACCAGTTCCTTGGCCTGCGCAAAGGCACTGGTCGAGCGCAGCAGCATCGGCGTGCCGGCAAGCACAAGGGCCGCGAGTTGCGTGAACTGGCGGCGCGAAATCTCGCCGCGTCTCGTCCTTTCGGACAGCGTTTCGATGGCCTGTTTCTTGGTATCGTTCATGTCAGTTCCCCTTTGTTTTAGTTGATTTCAATCCGGAAAGCCGGTGCGGCAAGTCAGGCCGCGTCGGCGCTCATTGTCCTCCGTCCGGAAGGAGGAAACCTTTTTCCGCCGGCCAGGTCAGCCAGACGGAATTGCCTTTGCTGAGTGCGGCGGCGGCGACTTCGTTCGGCACCGAGACGGTCACCTTGGCGCCTTGCTTCGTGGTCAGGTCGAGCTTGGTCGCCGCCCCCATATAGGTCGAGGCGATGGCGGTCGCGGCAATGCCGTTCTCGCCGACGGCCGCCTCGCGCGCGATCGACATGTGTTCGGGCCGGATCGCCAGGATGGCGTCACCACGGACTTTCTCGGCCTTGCAGTGCATGCTGACCGCGCGGTCCTCGCAGAGCCCGGTCGAGCCATTGTCGGCGGGCTTGACGCCCTTCAACGGCAGCATGTTGATCTCGCCGAGGAACTCGGCGACGAAACGGTTGTCCGGCCGGTCGTAGACCTCGTCCGGCGCGCCGACCTGCAGCAGTTTGCCGTGGTTGAAGATGGCGACGCGCGACGACAGCGCCAGCGCCTCGCTCTGGTCGTGGGTGACGAAGACGAAGGTGGTGCCGGTTTCCTGGTGCAGGCGCTTCATCTCGGCCTGCATCTGGCCGCGCAGGCTCTTGTCCAGCGCCGAAAACGGCTCGTCGAGCAAAAGCACGCCCGGCTCGAACACCAGCGCCCGGGCAAGCGCCACGCGCTGCTGCTGGCCACCAGAAAGCTGCGACGGCAGTTTCTTCTCGTGGCCGATCAAACCGACGCGCTCGATCATCTCACCGACGCGCTTTTTGATGTCGGCGGCCGATTTCTTGCGCACCTTGAGCGGGAAAGCGATATTGGCCTCGACGCTCATATGCGGGAACAGGGCATAGCCCTGGAACACCATGCCGGCGGCGCGCTGTTCGGCCGGGCGGTCGGTGATGTCGGTGCCGTCGCTGAAAAGCTTTCCTTCGCTCGGCTGCACGAAGCCGGCCAGGATCATCAGGAACGTGGTCTTGCCCGAGCCGGAGGGGCCGAGCAGCGTCAGAAATTCGCCGCGGCCGATGTTGAGCGACAGATCGTCCAGCGCACGGAACGAGCCGAAGCTCTTGCCGATCCCGATTGCCTTGATCTCTGCGGCCCGGCCGGGTTGCTGCATCCTGCCTCTTCCTCAGTCTCTGGCGAAATCGTAGGCAGGCCCGCGGCTCACCGCAACCGAATAGTTTTCGCCTGATCGGCAAATTTGATTCACGGGTGCGTGGTGAAAGGCGACAGAGGGGGTCGCCGCGCGTGGAGCGCCAACCTTCATCCGCCGCAGCAGGCCGAGCCCAGTCGAACCGACCCCCTCTGGCCGCTTCGCGGCCATCTCCCCCTCGAGGGGGAGATTAGAGCCGGTTCTCCGAGAGCTTCGCCCTTAGCCAGTCGCTGAAGGCATTGAGCACGGGATGGCTGGCCTTGGCGTGCTCAAAGACCAGGAAATAAGAGCGTGGCGAAGGCACCGAGGCTTCAAACGGCTTCACCAGCCGGCCCTCGCTCAGCGCCCGGCGGCCGGTCAGCTCGTCGCCCATGGCAATCCCCTGCCCGGCGACCGCCGCCGAAAAGACGAGGTTCATGTCGGAAAAGAAGATACCGCCTTCGGTATCGGGATTCTCCACCTTGGACAGCGCCAGCCAGCGCGCCCAGTCCTCGGTGTCGCCGAGATGGAGCAGGTTGGCGCGCAATACGTCGGCGGGTTTGGAAAATCCGCCCACCTTGTTGAGCAGCGTCGGGCTGCAAAGCGGCGTGAAGTGGACTTCGCAAAGCAGTTCCACCGCCCGGTTCGGCCAGTTGCCGACGCCAAAGGCGATGAAGGCATCGGCGTCCGGATTCGAGACGTCGTCGAGCCGGCGCGGCGTCAGCACCGAGAGCGCCACGTCAGGGTACATCTGCTGGAATTCACCGATATGGCTGCACAGAAACATCGAGGCGAAGCCCGGAGGGCAGGAAATGGCGAAGGAACCGCCGACGCCGGCGCCGCTGTTTTGCGTCCCCGCGTCGCCGAGCACGGTCAGCGCCTTCCTGACATCGGCCGCGTAGCGCTGGCCGCGCGGCGTCAGCGCCACCCCTTTACCGATGCGCTGCAGGAGATCGAAGCCGAGATCGCGTTCCAACAGCCGCAACTGGTGGCTCACCGCGCTGCGGGTGAGGTGCAGTTCGTCGGCGGCACGCCAGACGCTGCCATGCCTGGCGAAACTGTCGAGCGCGCGCAGCGCTTGCGTGGATGGAATTCTCAAGAGGTGAACCGAATTTGCACGAACCGGGAAAACATATCACTTTTTGGCGAGCCGCTTCACTGCTTTCTTTGAGGGATGGACAAACCGGTGGCGACATCAGCGCAAGAGACCGCCCTTGCCTGCCTCGACGGCATCCAGCCGCTGCTGTCGGCGTGGACGCGCACCATCTTCGATTTCGGCGAGACCGCCTGGCGCGAATACCAGTCCGCCGCCTGGTATGTGGCGCGGCTGAAGCTTGAGGGCTTTTCCGTCGAGGAAGGGTCCGGCGGCATGCCGACCGCATTTTGCGCCCACTGGACGAATGGCGCCGGGCCGACCATCGGCATGTATGCCGAATATGACGCGGTGCCCGGCAATTGCCAGGACGCGGTGACTGTGAAGCAGCCGCGGCCCGGCCTTGGCATCGAGGCCGGCGGCCACACCGACCCGCATTCGGGGCTCGGCATGGCGAGCCTCGGCGGCCTGCTGGCCACCAAGGCGGCGATGCAGCGGCACGGTATTTCGGGCACGTTGCGCTTCACCGGCGAGCCGGCCGAGAAGGTGCGCGGCTCGAAGCCGATCCATGCGGCAAAAGGCTATTATGACGGCCTTGCCGGCATGATCTCCTTCCATCCCTTCTACATGCTGCCGCTCTGCAACACGGCGCGCTGGGATACGCATTGTGGCGCCGCCTACGCCATGATCTACCGCTTCATCTGCGACGAGCCGCAGAATTGGGCGCGCGCTGCGGGTGACGGCGCACCGATCCCGCAGGCACATTCGGCCGTGCGGGCACCGGGCGCCAACGACGCGCTGATGATGATGTACATGGCCTCCAAGGCGCTGCGCGATTCCATGCTGCCGCATCAGGGCGGCTGGTCGATCAGCGAGGCGATCTTGACGGCCGGCCAGGCGACCGCCGACAATCTGCCGGCGGGGCTGGCCGAGATCCAGTACATGATCCGGGTGCCGACCATCGGCATGGCCGAGCAGGTGACCGCCGTGCTCGACCGCAATGCGGCCGCGGCCGCCACGATGAGCGGGTGCCGATACGAACGCCATTGGGTATCGAAGTCGCGGCCTGGGCTGGCCAATCACGCCATGGCCGAGATTGCCTATGAAGCGCTGTCGACGGTCGGGCCGCCACGCTGGGACGAGACGGCCAGGGCGATCGGGCGCGAAATCCAGGTCAATGCCGGAGCTGCCGCGACCGAAAACCCGTTCATCGATGAGCTGGAGCGACTGATTTCGCCACAGGAGGCCGAGGCCATCCTGCGCCGCGACCTGCCGCCTTCGCAGGTGAATTCGACCTCCGACGACTATACCGACATGAGCTGGCATGCGCCGACGGCACGCTTCTATGTCGCGCGTCCGGCGCTGCGCTCGGCCAATGGCCATGCCTATCCTTCCTGGGTGATGAATGCGCTGGGCGGCATTCCCGCCACCATCGACCCGATGGTCACCTGCGCGGCCAAGACGATCGCGCTGGCGGCGCTGCGGCTGCTCGAGGACAGAACCGCCCACGATGCGGCGATGGACGAGTTCGTCACCCGCACCGGCGGCGGTGTTGACGGTTCGAACTGGATCGCGCCGCTCTGCGACTACGAACCGCCGATCCATTTCCGCTGGCCGGAATATGTCACCACCGCGCGCGGGCGCGACTGGTGGATCCCAAGCAATGCATGACCCGACCAACTCTTGAGAACAAGCCCATGAGGAGAACCGCATGACCGTTCATGATCGCATCGTCGCCGAGCCGTTTTCGCTGCAGCGCCGCAATCCGGCCGGCGGCACCAAGCCGCTCACCGCCTGGGGCTTCGCCAACGAAACCGATGTGTTGACCGACGTGCTGCTTGGATCGCCGAATTTCCTGCGCCATCTGTCGACCAGTTCGCTGTCGCGAAAACATCTGCGCGAGGCGCCCTGCAACGTCCAGATCGCCCAGGCGCAGCACAAGGACCTGGTCGCCGCCTATGAGCATTTCGGCGTCAACATCCACTGGCACGAGCCGACGCCGGAGCTGCCGATGCAGGTCTATTCCCGCGATTCCAGCGTCATGACGCCTTATGGCGCCTTCATCACCGCCATGGCCAACTGGTGGCGGCGCGGCGAGAATTATGCCGCCATCCGCACCTACGAGAAACTCGGCATCCCGATCTACGACATGGTCACCGCCGGCACCTTCGAGGGTGGTGACTTCAACGTCATCGAAGAGGGTGTGGTGCTGATCGGCTGCGGCGGCGCCCGCACGCAGGAAGAAGGTGCCCGCCAGGTCCAGTCCTGGTTCGAGAAGGAGGGCTGGGAGACGCGTCTCGCCTTCATCGACGAATATTACGTCCATATCGACCTGATGGTGGTGCCGATCGCCGAAAAGCTCACCGCCGTCTGCCTCGCCTGCACCGAACCCGGCATCGTCGACTGGCTGAAGGGCAAGGGCCACGAGATCATCGACGTGCCGTTCCAGGACACGATGGCGCTCGGCTGCAACTTCATGTCGCTCGGCAAGGACAGGGTGATCGCGCCGACCTCCAGCCAGACGCTGATCGGCCAGCTCAAGGCACGCGGCTTCGAGGTCGCGGCCGTCGACATGAGCGAGATCTCCAAGACCGGCGGCGGCATCCATTGCATGGCGCAGGCGCTGAAGCGCGAAGCGGCCTGACAGCCCGGGAACGACAAACCGCCCTCGCCCGCCGGATCAAGAATCCGACGGGCGGGCGACCGTGTCACCGGTTGCCTGCTTTTTCATCGACAAACCTTGCGGCTGTGTCCTCGCCGCCCTTGTGAGCGTCCACAAAATGGATGAATAGTCGGAACAGGGCGCTGCCCTGAAATTGCCGGCTTGCGGTTTTCAGGTCACGCCACAGCCGAGCCGGGTTTTTGAATGGTCAGCCCTGAACCGCGCAAGAGAAGAGGTGCGATCGCCTCCCGCCTTCTGGCGGTGGACGCCTGGGTCGATTCCTCGCTCTACGAGATCGGCTTCAAGGCACGGCAGTTCTGGGAAGGCGCAACGATCTTCTCGCGGCGCTTCCGCCTGAAGGGCTGGCGCCGCGTCATCATCGAACTTTTGAGCGAAGGTTTCACGCTCGGCGCCGGCGGCATCGTGGTGATGCTGGCGCTGGCGATACCTGCCTTCCAGGATACGACCGGCGACTGGCGTGCCCAGGGCGACTTCGCCGTCACCTTCCTCGACCGTTACGGCAACGAGATCGGCCAGCGCGGCATCATCCAGCGCGATTCCGTGCCGGTCGACGAGATGCCCGATCACGTCATCAAGGCGGTGCTCGCCACCGAGGATCGGCGTTTCTTCGATCACTACGGCATCGATGTGCTCGGCCTGTCGCGCGCGATCTTCGAGAATGTGCGGGCGAATTCGGTCGTCCAGGGCGGCTCCAGCATCACTCAGCAGCTGGCCAAGAACCTGTTCCTGACCAATGAACGCACCTTCGAGCGCAAGATCAAGGAGGCCTTCCTGTCGCTTTGGCTCGAAGCCAATCTATCGAAGAAGGAAATCCTGCAGCTCTATCTCGACCGCGCCTATATGGGCGGCGGCACGTTCGGCATCGAGGCGGCGGCAGACTTCTATTTCGGCAAGAGCGTCAAGGACCTGAACCTCGCCGAGGCCGCCATGCTGGCCGGCCTGTTCAAGGCGCCGACCAAATACGCCCCCCACATCAACCTGCCGGCAGCGCGTGCCCGCGCCAATGTGGTGCTGTCCAACCTGGTCGATTCCGGTTTCATGACCGAGGGCCGGGTGCTGCAGGCTAGGCTGCATCCGGCCGACGTCGTCGACCGCGGCGAACAGAAAAGCCCGGATTATTACCTCGACTGGGCGTTCGACGAGGTCAAGAAGATCGCCAAGCCCGGTCAGCATTCTCTGGTTGCCCACACCACCTTCGACGCCAACATCCAGAAGGCGGCGGAAGAGTCCGTCGAGTTCCACCTGCGCCAGTTCGGCAAGGAGTACAACGTCACCGAAGGCGCAGTGGTCGTCATCGAGACCAATGGCGCGGTGCGGGCGATCGTCGGCGGCCGCGATTACGGCGCCAGCCAGTTCAACCGCGCCACCAAGGCGCTGCGCCAGACCGGCTCGTCGTTCAAACCCTATGTCTACGCCACGGCGATGGAACACGGTTTCACGCCCAACTCGATCATATCAGGCGGCCCGATCAGTTGGGGCAACTGGTCGCCACACAATTACAGTGGCGAGTCGGCGGGCAATATCACGCTGCTGATGGCGATGGCCAAGTCGATCAACACCGTGCCGGTACGGCTGGCCAAGGACCATCTCGGCATCGGTCCGATCAAGGCGATGGCGGAATCCTTCGGGGTTGAATCGCCGCTCGAGGGACACAAGACCATGGTGCTCGGCACTTCGGGCATGACGGTGATGGACCAGGCGACGGGCTACAGCGTGTTCGCCCAGAACGGCTTCGTCGGTTCCCGGCACGGCATCACCCAGCTCGTCACCCGCACCGGCGACGTGGTGTATGACTGGACCAAGGATGCGCCGCCGCCGCACCGGGTGCTCTCCGAGCAGGCGCTGAAATCGATGAACACCATGCTTGCGGCCGTACCGGTGATAGGCACAGCGCGGCGGGCGCTCATTCCCAACATCGTCGTCGCCGGCAAGACCGGCACGACGCAATCCTATCGCGACGCCTGGTTCGTCGGCTTCACCGGCAACTACACGGCGGCCGTATGGCTGGGCAACGATGATTTCACCCCAACCAAGAACATGACCGGCGGCTCGCTGCCGGCGATGGTGTGGCAGCGCCTGATGGTCTACGCGCACCAGAACATCGACCTGAAGCCGATCCCGGGCATCGACAAGCCGTTCGTCGACGAGGAGATCGCGGCCAAGGCCGCTGAAGCCCAGAAGAAGAGCGAGGACCAAGCTGCTGCCGACGCGGCCGCCGAACGCCCGGCGGTGTTGTCCAGCCGGACCACGCAAACGCTGAGGGACATGACGCAGCTGTTCCAGTCCGCCCCCAAACTCGACGCCTCCACGCCACCCGAAACGCTTTCGGCGCTGTGATTGTGGCGCCTTTCCTTCCCGCCCTTGCGGGAGAAGCGAAAGCCGCACCTAACCACAGCTCTTACCCCCTAATCGGAAGCCTCCGCTTGCCACGAGGCCCTGCGCCGCGATATCCCCGATCGGCACTCCTTCATTCAACCGGCCCTTCATGCTCAAGAATGCCTTCCTGACGCTGCTTTCGCTTGCCATAGCCGTTGGCGGCGGCGGCGCCAGCGTCTGGTATGCGCTGAAGATCCAGGACGGCGTCGGCGCGATCCGCATCGGCCAATGGACCGCCTTCCCCGACATCGGCACGCCGGCCGCCGACCCCTATTCCAAGGCGCGCGTGGCGCGCGAGGGCGTGCTTGCCCTCGGCCGCGCCGAAGGCCTGTCCTTCGTCGCGGAAAATGACGCTGCCGGCGACCAGCTCAAGCGGGAATGCAGCTACAAAATAGAGGGCGGATTTCCGACCGCCCGCTTCTGGACGCTCTATGCCGCCGATCAATCGCTCGGCGTCGTCGAGACCGGCAAGCCGCGACTTGCAGCACTTCAGTCCTACGAGGTGCTGCGCCAGGCCGACAATTCAGTGATCGTCTCGGTCGGCCATCACCCGATGCAAGGCAACTGGCTTCTGACCGATGGTTCCGGACGGATGTATTTCGTCCTGACCTTCTATGACACGCCTATCGCCAGCAGCACCGGCCTGTCGGACGTTTCGCTGCCCAGGATCGTGAAGGCCGGCTGCGATGCGTAATCTCCTGGCCGCGCTGCGCCGCCTATTCCACGCCGTCCTGCTCGGCCTCGTCGGCGCCGGCATCGTGCACATCGTGGTGCTGCTCCTGGTGCCGGAGTTTTCGGAGCGCGACGCCTGGTCGCGACTGTCGATGGCGTCGGATCTCTACAGGATGAACCGGCTCGATGCCGAGGCAGGCGGCGCGCCGGTGGTGAAATCGGTCGACCCGCTGTTCTACGCCACGGCCTGCCGGTTCGACCTCGAGGAAGGCATGGTCCGGATCAAGGCGCCGGGGAATGTCCCCTTCTGGTCGGTATCGGTCTATGACCGCAACGGCCACAACATCTATTCCTTCAACGACCATACGGCGACCGGTGGCAAGCTGGACGCCGTGGTGCTGACGCCGGCGCAGATGATCGACGTGCGCAAGGACCTGCCCGAGGATCTGCAGGGGGCGATCTTCGTCGAAGCGCCGATCGACGAAGGCATCTTCGTCATCCGCAGTTTCGTCCCGGACGATAGCTGGAAGCCGATCGTGTCGCGCTTTCTCGATCAGAGTTCCTGCGAGCTGCAGGATTTCTAGACCAGATCAAGGCCTGATATCCGCACCAGGAAAGCCGGCAGCGGATGCAGCCTGGTGCGCGGGTCGCCGCCTAGTGAAGACTCAGTGGTGCGGCATCGGCGTCCGTGGCGATCCCGGCTTGTCGGGCCCGGCAGGCCGCGCTTCGCCGGTACTGGACCGCTCATAGCGGATGCCGGGAAAGATGATCACCGCCGCCGGTATTTCGGTGGTTTGCTTGGCTCGATTGGTCGGTGCCGCACGCGGCACGAAAGACAGTACCATGCCCATGATTCGCGCATTCCTCTCGGTTTCCCCGGAGCACAACGCAACGCCTCCAAAAATCATTAAGGCCGGCAGAGGGTTAACGGAGCGCTAACGGATCGCCGCTAACTTGATCTTTGTTCTTGATAGTCGCGAAACCGACATGGTCCCGGTTGAGCATGATCAAGGCTGTGTATCGAGTATCGGGTATCCTTCGTGTCATCTTCGGACTTCAGGCAAATCGCGATACGGACGGAATCGGGCAAGGCCGAAAGGCTGTTCCGCGCCGCGGTGTCGGCGTTCTGTTCGCTGACCCGGCCGTCCCGCCGTGAGATCGGCCAGCTTGAAGACCTGACGCTGCCGCTGTTCGACGATGTGTCCGTCGAATCGCGGCGCTACGTGGCAGCCGCGCTTTCCGAATGCGAATATGCCCCCGCGGCGCTCGTGCGCCGCCTGTGCGAAGAACCGGTCGACATTGCCGCGCCGCTGCTGATCCGCTCACGCGCCGTCAGCGATATCGACCTGATCGCGCTGATCGGCCGGCACGGCCTGCCGCATGCGCGCGCCATTGCGCGCCGCAAGGACCTGAACCCGACCATCGCCGATCTGATCAGGGCGCTCGAACGGCCGACACTGGTGCGGGTGCGGGAACCGGAGGCGCAAGCCGCCGTGGTGCCAGCTGCAGCAGCCGCAAATGCTGAACCGGTCGAGGACAGCGCGACAAGCCAACAGTCCCCCGGCACTGCCGCCGAGAATGCGCGGCGCAGGCTGCGTTCCATGATGCGCACCGGCGACGAAGCTCTGGCGGCCAAGGTCGATGCGTTCCCCGGCTCGGATACCTATGTCAAACTGCGCGAGACGGCGCTGACGGGAAACGCCGCCTTCTTCCAGACCGCGCTGGCGGACGCCCTCGACATTGATTTCTCGACCGCGCGCGCGCTGACCGCCAACCAGAACTATGCCTCACTGCTGGCGGCGCTGCGCTCGCTCGACTTCAGCGAAGACAGGGCCTTCCTGATCACGGTCGCCATCTATCCCAGCCTGTTTCCGCATCCGCAGGCCATCCGCACCTACCTCGACCGCTACCGTCTGCTGCATCGCGATGTGGCGCTGGACAGGGTGCGGGGGTGGAAAGCCGAGACGTTGTCCAGGATGGTTCGTGACGCTTCACCCGCAAACAGCGACAGCCGCATGGCCTCGAACAGCGACGAAGCCGCCCCCAGCCTCAGGGCGTCTTCACGGAAATAAGCTCCTCGACGGGAACGGTCCCGGCCTCGATCTCGACCACCCAGATGTCGGGATCGAATTTCTTTTCCCTTTCAAGACGGGCATCGAGCACGGCTGGATCATCGCCGGCGGCGAGAAGGCTGAAGAAGCGGTCGTCGGGCTTGGCCGAATCATAGCTTGTCTGTGGCGCCGGCCCGTAGAGGGCGATTTCGCCCAGCCTGTCCCGCGCCAGCACGAAAACAGCACCGGCCTCGGTCGCGCCGCGATTGACCACGGCGGCAAATCCGCCGGCGCCGAAAACCCGGCGCACCAGGGCCGAGACCCAGAAATCCGATGTGACGCGCATGAGAGAACTCCGGAAGCGTGCGGGCTATGTATCGCCGTTTCCGCCGCTCGGCGAGCCGTCATTTCCGGGTTAGTTGGTCAGGCCGATCTCACGCATCTTGACGTAGACGATCTCGTCGGGCTCGCCGGTCTGCGGCAGCCCGAACAGCGACTGGAATTCCTTGATCGCCGCCTTGGTGCGCGCGCCGACGACACCATCCAGCTGCATATCGTCATTGCCGAACGCCTTGAGCCCGGCTTGGATCTTGACGATGCGGGGATCGGGTCCCTGGGTCGGGGCCGCATCCGCCTGCCCTGAATTCGTTTGCCCAGAATTTGTCTGCAACGACACCGGCACGGCGGCCGGCGCCACGTCGGGACGAGGCTGTGGTTTGGGCACGGCAGCGGTCTTAGGCGTTGCGCCAAGCTGGTCCAGCAGCAGCGCGTCGATCTCGCCGGAGGCGTTGAGCCCGACCTTCTGCTGATAGGCCTGTATGGCCTTGCGCGTGTTGGGGCCGGAAATGCCGTCGACCGTGCCGGGATAGAAGTCGAGGTCCTTCAATATGCCTTGCACCTGCTCGACCACCGGATCGCCTTTGACCGGCGCCGGCGCAGCATTGGGTCGTTCGATGTTGAATGTCGTCTCCGGTTCGTCGGCCGCGGCGTGCGGAAAAGCCTGGATGCTGCGGGTGGCGAAGAACGCCCCGGCATGCGGGAAGGGCTGATACCACAGCGCATTCGCGGAGACATAGAACAGCGTCACCAAAAATGCCGTCGATCCACCCACCAGTACGGGATTGCGCGAAATCATCCCGCCGACGGCGATGGCGCCGTCCTGAAAGGCGTTGCTGCGGCGTTTGACCGCCTTAGGCTGTTTTGCGGAGCGAGCCATTTCTGTCCCCTTTCGCCCTCGTCACCGGCATCGTCAGCACCCCTGCCTGGTTCGCCGGGCGCCCCTTCGGCCCGTTGACCGGCAGGCTGATGGTCACCGTGGTGCCCTCGCCCGGCATGCTTTCGATCGACATGGTGCCTTCGTGCAGCGCCACCAGCCCCTTCACCAGAGACAGGCCAAGGCCGGTCCCCTCGAAACGGCGCGTATAGTCGTTCTGGATCTGCATGAAGGGCTTGCCGAGATTGGCGAAATCCTCCTCGGCAATGCCGATGCCGGTATCCCTGACCCAGAAATGCAGGCGCGAGCCGATCCGCTTGGCGCCGACGACGACATCGCCGCCGTCAGGCGTGAACTTGATCGCATTGGAGACCAGGTTGATGAGGATCTGCTGCACAGCGCGGCGATCAGCATTGATGTCGCCGGCGTCGGGAGCGATCTGCGTCTGCAGGTCGATGTTCTTGGCCTGCGCCTGCAGGCTCATCATCGACTGGCACATGTCGACGGCTTCCATGAACCGGAACGGCTCCGGTTCCGCCGCGTAGGCGCCGGATTCGATCCGCGACACGTCGAGTATGGATGTCACGACGGCCAGCAGATGCTGACCCGAATCCCGCACCAGACCGACATATTCCTTCTGGCGCGGATCCTTGAAGGCGCCGAACATCTCGTGCAGCAGCATGTCCGAGAAGCCGATGATGGCGTTCAACGGCGTGCGCAGTTCATGGCTCACCACGGCCAGGAACCGGCCCTTGGCCACCTCCGCGGCGGCTGCCGCTTCAGTGGCCTGCGCGAGTTCCTCACGCAGCCGGGCCGTTTCGTCATTCTCGCGCAGGATGAGCGTGAAGACGTCGTCCTGTTCCTGGGCGCGCAGCAGTTCGAGCAGGAACGGCCGATAATTGTCAGCTATCAAGCGATTGTCATTCTGGCGACTGTCATTCTGGCCGTTGCCGTTCTGGGGCAGCCTGATGCGCAATTCGAGGCGGCGCGAGGCAGCACCATCGCGCATGTCGGCCAGGGCGCTGAGATAGGAGACACGGTCCGACAGGTGGACGCGGTCGAAGAGGCCGGTTCCGGAAAGCAGTTCCGGCGGCAATTTCAAAAGCGTGCGCGCCTTGGCCGAGGCATCGAGCACCTCACCATGGCGGGCGACGCGCAAGACCACCGCGTCGATGATGTCTTCCAGCCGGTCACCGCTATCCAGCGTATCAGCCACACCGGCACTATCGCGAAACGCCGACAGGCGCGGGATCAGCGTCAGCGCCCAGGCCAGCGGCATCAGCCAATGCCAGGCGGCGATCTGCGCGCCTGCGAAGGGCAAGAAAGTCGCAGCCAGAGGCTGAAGGGCAATGGCGGCAATCGCCGAGACCGCTCCCCACAGGGCCGCACGCCGCGAAGCGCCGATCCACCAGGCTTCGAACGGCATCGCCACGGCAAGCATGGCGACAGGAGAACTCAACCCGCCGGCCGCGGCGATCAGACCGCCGAGAGCAACAGCCGCCATCGCCAGGGCGATCGGTGCCGCCGTGGCCATCCTGCCGGTCGCCGCCACCAGCAGGGCGATAAACCAGCACAGACCGAAGGCCGCGAAGATGGCGGCCATGGTCACCGCGGCACCCATGCCTGACGTAACCAGCGTGACCGCGGCACCGGCAGCAAAGAATGGCGCCGCCAGCATGACGCCGATGAAGCGGCGCTGGCGCTCGCGCCCGCTCTGCCCGAGAATAGAGGGATGGACCATACGTTCGCAACCGGCGGCAATCGCGCCAGGCAATTCAGCGTATTTGGCCTTGATCGGCATCAACTCAACGCACTCGCACTCGTCGTCAACAGCTCTGCTTTTGCAGATTGTTTTGATTGGCTCTGAAACTCTCATCCAGCGTTTAAGGAATGGATAAGGCAGGGCCGACCAAAGCCCGGCCTGTGGCAAATATCGGGATGCTTGCCGCCGAAAACCCGTGCAAATGCCGCCATAGTAAATGGAGGGTTATCCGAGAACGCCTGCCGTCAGCGGACCATGGGCGCGGCGAAAAGTGGCTTAATCTAGAGAAAATGCAATGGAACCAATCAGATAAATGGTTATCACGGCGTAACCAAAATTGTCCCGATATGAAACAAATCCATGGCAAAACGCTTCGTTTCGAATTTGCCTAAAATTTGAGGAAAATTCTCGGCGAACCTGCAAGCCGTCCTTCGTGCCTGTGTGGCAACATCCTGCCCATAAAAGAGGTCATGCCATATGATGCATGATCCGGTCACGACGAGAGGCGAGGCATGTTCTTCCTGATAAGAATGGCTTTCTGGTTTTCACTGGTACTGCTGGCGCTGCCGCTGAGCGTCGGTTCAAACGAGCCGGGGCAGGACAGCGTCGGGCCGATCCAGGCCCTGTTCGCGGCCCGTGACGCGGTGGGCGACATCGCCGGCATCTGCGAGCGCAAGCCAGATGTCTGTGAAACCGGCAAGTCGGCGATGCACACCATCACCGCGCGCGCCAAGGAGACCGCCAAGATCGCGGCCGCCATGCTGGACGACAAGTCCGCCGGCCCCGACACCTCGACAATGACGGGCAGCGTGCCGCAAGAGATTGTCCTGCCCGAGACCGTCAACCTGCCGATAAAGAATTAAGCCGTCTCGACGGCGCACCGCGGGCCGTCTGCCCTCTCGACGCCCGCGGTGTCCTTGTTTTTTCCGTGACGCGGCACCGCTGCATGACTATATCCGGGTCATGACGACGACGATCCAGACGATCCGCGACGATTTTTCGTTCCTCGACGAATGGGAAGACCGCTACCGCTATGTGATCGAACTGGGCGAGGCGCTGCCGCCCTTTCCCGACGAGGAGCGCAATGCAGCCAACAAGGTGCCGGGCTGCGTCAGCCAGGTCTGGCTGACCACCGAACGGGGTCCGGGCAGCGATCCGGTCATTATCTTCACGGGCGATTCGGACGCCCATATCGTGCGCGGGCTGGTGGCGATCATGCTGGTGCTGTTTTCCGGAAGGACCGCCAGCGAGATCCAGAAAACCGATGCGGACGCGACGCTGAAAGAACTCGGCCTGGACGAGCACCTGTCGCCGCAGCGCGCCAACGGTCTTCGCTCGATGGTCAAGCGCATCAAGCGCGATGCCGAGATGGCGCTCGCGCAGACCGCCTGACTTCGGCCGGCACGGTCCCGTCACGTCGCCAAAATCAAACGGCGCCCGAAGGCGCCGTTGATGTCGGTTCGGCCTGACAGAGCAGGCGGTTACCGCGCCTTGCGCTTGCGGCCAAGGCCCATCTTCTTGGCGAGCTGCGAGCGGGCTGCCGCATAGTTCGGTGCAACCATCGGATAGCTCGGGTCGAGATTCCACTTTTCGCGATACTGGTCCGGCGTCAGATCATAGTGGGTCATCAGGTGACGCTTGAGCGACTTGAACTTCTTGCCGTCTTCAAGACAGACAATGTAGTCGTCATGAACCGAGCGCTTCGGGTTGACAGCCGGCTTCTGCTTGTCGGCAGGGGGCTGTTCGGCGGTTCCGCCCACACGCCCGAGAGCGGCATGGACATCTGATATGAGGTTCGGCAGTTCGCTGACCGGCACGGGATTGTTGCTGACATAAGCGGCCACCACATCGGCGGTCAACTCGATCAGCGCGTCAGCGTTTCTGGAAGGTGTTTCGACAATATCCATGGTCTTCAGGCCCCAACAAGAGTTACGTCGATCTGCGCCCTTTTTTACAGGCAGGGCATTGCGCGAATTTTGAGCAGGTAGAGTTGCTACGATTCGCGTCGCGGGCACATCAATGCGACCATAGAGCAAGTAAGTCAATTCGCTCTTTGCATTATATTTGGGAATGTTGATCAACTATTCGGCAATCAGCTTCAAACTTTCGTGCATCATGTAATTTTTCGATATTTCGCCCGCCAAACCGGGAACGCCTGACGTTACGTCAGCTGATCGTTACATTCGCGATAACTCACAAAGCAGATTTCAATGCTCTGGTTTGCTTTGCCATCGAGGCGACAATCTTGGTTGTTCACATCTGTCCACAAAACCTCAGGTTGCCGCTCATCTTTTTCGCAGGCAACCAGGCGACATGCCGTCGCAGGACAATCGCAGGGGGGATCAATACGGGGCGATGTACTTGCCGTAGGCCCAGCCGGTGACGAAGGCCCCGTTCTTGGCCGGGTCGTGCCAGACCTCGCACCAGCGATAGCGAACCGTCTGCTGTTGCTTCCATGCTGGTTGATTGGCGATATCGAGGAGGTTTATGCCACCGGTGCAGCGTCCGGTCATCTGCAGGACGGTGCCGTTCGGGTATGCGGCCTGCTTCTGCGATGTGCCGGACGGATACTTACGCACATTGAGCGTGTCGCCGAACGGCACATTGGCCACTTGCCAAGCCGCGAATACGGTCGCATGAGACTGGCCGGCAAAGACCAGAGTTAGCGAAGCAACGGCGAAGGCTGCGGCAATCCGAGATCGAACAGTCATCATCTTTCCTCCCGGCCCATCTCATCGAACCGACATCACCTCTAGGCTGCGGCCCTTGAACCCACCCTGATCGGCGTGTTCATTCACCATTCAAGATATTTCCCAAGTGAGACGCAATGACCAACACTCCCCGATTTCCGATCGTCAGCCCACCGACACCCGAGAAGCGGCCGGTTTTCGACACGCATCACGGCATCACGCGAACCGATGAATATGCCTGGCTGCGGGCCGACAACTGGCAGGAGATGTTCAGGGACCCTTCCCTGCTCGATGCGGGTATCCGTGCCGAACTCGAAGCCGAGAATGCCTACCAGTCGAAGCTAATGGCCGACACATCAGGCCTGCGGAAACAGCTTTTCAAGGAGATGAAGGCCCGCATCAAGGAAGACGATTCTTCCGTTCCAATGAAAGACGGACCCTATGCTTACGGTTCTTCCTTCAAGCTCGGCGGCGAGCAGCCGCGCTATTTCCGCATGCCGCGCGACGGCGGAGCTGAGCAGATCGTGCTCGACGGTGACCTGGAGGCGGAAGGCAAGGCCTATTTCCGGCTTGGCAGCGTCGATCATTCGGCCGACCATCGCAAGCTGCTGTGGGCCTTCGACGACAAGGGCTCCGAATTCTACACCCTGCGCGTACGCGATCTTGCCGACGGCAAGGAACTGGCGGACCAGATTCCCGCCACCGGCGGTTCGGGCGTGTGGGACGCGGGCAATGACGGGTTCTTCTATACCCGTCTCGACCCCAACCACCGGCCGTCGAAAGTGCTGTTCCACGCGCTGGGGCAAGACCCTGAAAACGACCGCCTGATCTATGAGGAAACCGATCCCGGCTTCTTCATGAATGTCGACGGCACCCGCAACAATCAATGGATCATGATCGGCATCAACGATCACGAAACCTCGGAATATCGCCTGTTGAGCGCCAGCGATCCGTTTGCCGAACCCAGACTGGTTTCGGCGCGCGAGACCGGCCTGCAATATGAGCTGGAGGAAGGCGGCGACATTTTCTTCATCCTGACCAATGCGGACGGCGCCAAGGACTTCAAGATCATGACGGCGCCGGCAAGCGATCCGGTTCGCGCCAACTGGCAGGAACTGGTGGCGCATGAGCCGGGCCGGCTGATCCTGTCGGTGATCGGCTTCAAGGACCATATGGTGCGGCTCGAACGCAAGGAGGGCCTGCCGCGTATCGTCGTGCGCGACCGCGCCAGCGGTGAAGAGCATCTTCTGTCTCTCGACGAGGAGGCTTTCTCACTCGGCCTGTCAGGCTCTTATGAATACGACACCGAGATCATGCGCTTTTCCTATTCGTCGATGACGACGCCGGCGCAAGTGTTCGACTACAATATGCGCACCCGCGAGCGTGTGTTGCTCAAGACCCAGGAAGTGCCATCCGGCCATGATGCGGACCATTATGTCACCAGGCGGCTGATGGCGCCCGCCGCTGACGGCGAACTGGTGCCGATCTCGCTTTTGCACCATCGCGACACGCCGCTCGATGGATCGGCACCGTGCCTGCTCTATGGTTACGGCTCCTACGGCATCACCGTGCCGGCAGCCTTCAACACCAACTGCCTGTCGCTGGTCGACCGCGGCTTCGTCTACGCCATCGCCCACGTCCGTGGCGGCAAGGATAAGGGCTACGGCTGGTACGATGACGGCAAGCGGGAGCACAAGATGAACACCTTCACGGATTTCATCGCCTGTGCGCGCCACCTCGTGGCCGAACGCTATACCGCGCATGACCGTATGGTCGCACAAGGCGGCTCGGCCGGCGGCATGCTGATGGGCGCCATCGCCAACATGGCGCCGGAGTGCTTTGGCGGCATCGTCGCCGAGGTTCCGTTCGTCGACGTTCTCACCACCATGCTCGACGCGACCTTGCCGCTGACGCCGCCGGAATGGCCGGAATGGGGCAATCCGATCGCGTCGGCCGACGACTATCGGACGATCGCCGCCTACTCGCCCTATGACAATGTCGCGGCCCTCGACTATCCGCCGATCCTGGCGCTTGCCGGCCTCACCGATCCGCGCGTCACCTATTGGGAACCGGGCAAATGGGTGGCGCGGCTGCGCGACCGCAAGAGCGGCGACAATCCGGTGCTGTTCAAGATCAACATGGATTCCGGCCATGCCGGTGCATCGGGCCGGTTCTCAAGGCTTGAGGAGATCGCCTATACTTACTCCTTCGCGCTGAAAGTGACTGGAAAGGCGCAGCTTGCCGAGGAGGCCCTCCGATGATCGACCTGTCGACATTGATCGCCTACATCGCCGTCGTGCTCGGCTTCGTCTTTATCCCGGGTCCGGCCACGCTGTTGACGATCGCCCGGGCAGCGAGTTCGGGAACGAAGGTCGGGATCGCGACCGGTACCGGGATCGCGGCCGGCGACATGTTTCATACTGTGATGGCAATGATCGGCATCTCGGCGATCATCGCCACGTCGGCGACACTGTTCAGCATCGTAAAATACATCGGCGCGGCCTACCTCGTTTACCTCGGCATTCGCGCAATCATCGAGAAGACGCCGGCCGATCCGACCGCCGGCGCGCTCGCCATCCCCGCCGGCAAGGCGTTTCGGCAGGCCGTCCTGACCGAGGTGCTCAACCCCAAGACCGCGCTTTTCTTCCTCGCATTCCTGCCTCAGTTCGTGCGGCCCGAAAACGGATCGGTGATATTTCAATTGGCCGCATTGGGAATTGTCTTCGTCGCGCTGGGCCTTTTCAGCACGGTCATCTTTGCGTTAAGCGCCGGCCGGCTCGGAAGTTTCCTGCGCCGAAATCCGATAGTGCTGAAATGGCAGGGCAAGGTGGTCGGCGGCATCTACTGCGCCCTGGGCGTCCGCCTGGCCCTGCAGCAACGCTAAGGGCTCCGGACAGCACGTTCACATTTGGGTTCAGCGATCATGACTTTTTGAATTCCAAATTGCTCATTTCCACTCGCAATTGCGATGGTCGCGCGTTACCCAATGCACGACTTTCCCGGGGCCACAGAGCCCACGCTCGCACAAGGGTCCATTATGCTGCTGGTCGACGTCTATCTCGACAAATCGCCCATCCAGGGCATCGGTGTCTTTGCCAAGCACCACATCCCCAAGGGCACACTGATCTGGAAGCTCGACCCCCGGTTCGACCGGATCATCGACGTCGAGACCTATGAGGGCGAGACCGGCCCGGTGAAGAACTATCTCGACCGCTATTCCTACCCCGACCGGCGCGACCCGGCCTATATCGTCTTCGAAGCCGATGACGCCCGCTACATGAACCATGACGACGAGCCGAATTGCGATGTCTCGTCGCCCGAGGAAACCTACGCCTTGCGCGACATCGCACCGGGCGAGGAGTTGACCTGCAACTACAATCTCTTCTTCGAAACGGGCTTCGACTTCCTAGGCGATCGGCACCTGTAGTCGATAATTAGCTCGCCGGCTTGCGTGCGGGATAACCGTTCGGGTGCGGCGGTACTGCCTTGAGATAGGCGGCGATCGCGGCCCGGTCCTCCGGTGCCAACTCAGCCATATTGCGCTGCACGTCGACCATCGCGCCGCCAACGGAATCGAAATTGGGCGTGAAGCCGGTTTCGAGGTAGTTGGCGATATCGGCTTCCGACCATTTGGCGACGGCGCCGGCGCCCGATGTGATGTTGGGCACAATGCCCGAGCCTTCGGCGGCCACGGCACCGGCAAGCCATTCGCTTTTCTTGATGCCGCCAGCGAAGTCGCGCGGTGTGTGGCATTCGCCGCAATGGCCCGGCCCTTCGACCAGGTAGCGGCCGGCCATCACGGGCTCAGGCGTGCCAGCGGCCAAGGCAACAACAGGCTGGTCGCTGAGATAGAGCCGTTTCCACAGGCCGATGCCGCGACGGATGTTGAAGGGAAAACCGAGCGAATTGGCCGGCGCCTTGCCGGCAACCGCCGGCAGCGTCTTCAGGAAGGCGTAGAGATCGGCAATGTCCGATGGCTTCATGCGGGCGTAGGACGCGTAGGGAAAGGCCGGATAGAAATGCTCGCCGGACGGTGACACGCCCTTGAGCATGGCGTTGGCGAGGTCCCCGACCGACCACGCGCCGATACCGTCCTTGGGATCTTGCGAAATGTTGGGCGGCACGAAGGTGCCGAACGGCGTCTTGAGTTGGAGGCCACCGACCAGTTGAAGCCGGGCATCGCCCTGCGAACCCGGCTTCGCGTGGCAGGAAGTGCAGCCGCCGGCATAGAAAATGCGCTTGCCCTTGGTCGCGTCGCCCGGCCCGAGTTGCGCCAGGGTCGCGGCATCCAGCTTGACCGGCGCCGACAGCAGCCAACCACCAGCCGCGCCGACGCCGCCCATAATGAGGGCCGCGCCGACGAGCTTCTTCAGCCATGCCATGTCAGGCAATCAGCCCTTCTTGACCCGGTAGGTCTGGTGACAGGTGCCGCAATCGCCACCGAGGGTGTTGATCTGCCCCTTCAGCGCATCAACGTCGGCGGGAGCAGCAGCGGTCGCGGCCTTGACGTCGGCGAGATATTTGTCCTCGGTAGCCTTGAAGCCTGCCATGTCTTCCCAGATCTTCGGACCCGCCGTGGTGTCGCCGGCATCGCTGCCTGCAGGGAACAACGCGTCCACGTCGAGCTTCTCAGCATTCGCCTGCAACGCCTGGAGTTGTGTAAGCACGGCTGCAGCATCAAAGGGATCCTCGCCCTTGGCCACTTTCGCCAAGCCGCCGACGATCTTTCCGCGCTCCTTCATCAGAGCCTGCCGGTCGAGGATCGGATCGGCAAAGGCGGCCGAACCGGCGAAGGCGAGCATTGAGATGGCGATGACAAGCTTTCTCATTCATTGGGCTCCATGATGAAGGCATTTCAGGACAGGACGTTAACGGAAGCGGCGGGCGGATTATTCCCTTTGCTCGGATGATTTTCCGGGCCTTCGCAGCCACCGACATCGCTACAGAAAAAGAAAAGCCCCGGGATTGCCGGGGCCTTTCTGACGATCGATCACTTCGCCTTTTCGTAGAGTTCCAGCACATGATCCCAGTTGATCAAGCTGTCGACGAAGGCCTCGAGATATTTCGGGCGGGCGTTGCGGTAATCGATGTAATAGGAGTGTTCCCAGACGTCGACGCCGAGGATCGGCGAGGCGCCATGGACGAGCGGGTTTTCGCCATTCGGCGTCTTCGAGATCGCCAGCTTGCCGTCCTTGACGGAAACCCAGGCCCAGCCCGAACCGAACTGTGTCGTGCCGGCGGCGATGAAATCAGCCTTGAACTTGTCATAGCCGCCGAGGTCGCTGTCGACAGCCTTCTGCAGCGCGCCAGGCAGCTTGTTGCCGCCGCCGCCCTTCTTCATCCACTTCCAGAAATGGATGTGGTTGTAGTGCTGGGCTGCATTGTTGAAGAGACCGGCATTCTTGCCGAACGACTGCTTGACCACCTCTTCGACCGACAGATCGCCCATGCCGGCTTCCGCGGCCAGCTTGTTGCCATTGTCGACATAGGCCTTGTGGTGCTTGTCGTGGTGATACTCCAGCGTCTCTTTCGACATGTAGGGCTGCAAGGCCTCATAGTCGTAGGGCAGAGCGGGCAATTCAAAAGCCATGGGTAGTACTCCCTCGTGGAAAAATCCGGTGTGGATACCGGATTAAGATAGGTCTGGATTGAGCTGGGGCAACTCCGGAAATGAAGCGCCGGTACCCTTTCTAAGCGGGTTCCGGAAAACTGTCACACGGTTTTCCCGCGGCGAACCGCGCAGCGACAAAAAGGCCGGGCCGGCGCGTCAGCCAGCCGACGTCGAATGCGCCCAATCCCAATAGAGTTCGCGCGCCTTCTTGGCCACCGGCCCAGGTTGCAGATTGCGATCCTCTATGCGCGTGATCGGCACCACCTTGGAATGGTTGCCGGTCGAGAAGATTTCGTCCGCTTCGAGGAAATCGCGCACCGACAGCGTCTTTTCCGTCGTCTTGAATCCATACTCGCCCAGCAGCGTCATCGTGCGCGAGCGGGTGATGCCGGACAGGAAGGTGCCGTTCGGCGCCGGCGTCAGCACGTGGCCATCCTTGACCAGGAAGATGTTGGAGCTTCCGGTCTCGGCGACATTGCCCAGCATGTCCAGCACCAGCGCGTTGTCGAAGCCACGCATCTTGGCTTCAAGGATGGCACGGCCATTGTTGGGATAGAGGCAGCCGGCCTTGGCGTTGGTCGGCATGGTTTCGATGGTCGGACGCCGGAACGGCGACACGGTCACCGAAAACCCGGTCGGCGAGATCATCGGCGATTCATAGAGGCAAAGGCAGAAACGGGTCGAAGCGGGATCGGCCGGCACGCCCATATAGCCGCCATGCTCGGCCCAGTACATCGGCCTGATATAGACTGCCGTCTTGCCGTCGAACTTCTTCAATCCATCCCAAGTCAGCCCGACGATCTGTTCGGGCGACATGTTCGGCTTGAGGCCAAGCGCGATCGCCGAGGCGTTCACCCGCTTGGCATGGAGGTCGAGGTCGGGCGCCACGCCCTCGAACCAGCGCGCGCCGTCGAAAACGCTGGTGCCCAGCCACATGGCGTGGCTGCGCGGCCCCAGAATGGCGACATTGCCCTCGTACCAGTCGCCATCGACGAAGGTCCATGTCACGGATTGCGCCGCTGCCGCCAGTGTCATCGCGTTGTCCCGTTCCGATCAATCTTGTGTGACAACATTGGATGATGCTTTGGCCGCTGCCGTCAACGGGCATCGGGGAGTTTTGTTGAGGCCAGCGACTGGCGCGATGCAATCAAGGCTTGCACCTTGCCCCGCCTCGCCTCAAAACTGTCGCCATGCAATACGCCGCCTATGTTTTCGACGCCTACGGCACGCTGTTCGACGTGCATGCCGCCGTGCGACGCCATGCCGATCAGATCGGGCCCGACGGCCAGTTGCTGTCCGAAATCTGGCGCGCCAAGCAGCTCGAATATTCCTGGGTGCGCACGCTGATGGGGGCCTATGCCGACTTCTGGCAACTGACCGAACAGGCGCTCGACTTCGCCCTGCGCAAGGTCCCTTCAGCAGATCCCGGTCTCAGGTCAAAATTGCTGGAAGCTTACTGGCGGCTGGATTGCTACCCGGAAGTGCCGGCCGTGCTGAAGGCGCTCAAGGCCTCGGGAGCCAGGCTGGCGATCCTCTCCAACGGCTCGCCCGAAATGCTGGAAGCGGCGGTTAAATCCGCCGCGCTCGACCAGGTCCTGGACGACATCTATTCGGTCGATGCGGTGCAGCGCTTCAAGACCGATCCGGCGGTCTACGACATGGTCGCCACCGGCTGGCGCCTTTATCCCGGCGCGGTGTCCTTCCAGTCCTCCAATCGCTGGGACATTGCGGGCGCCACCAAATTCGGCTTCCGCACGGTGTGGATCAATCGTTCGAACCAACCCGAGGAATACCGGGACTTCCCGCCGGCCCTGATCCTGCCAACCCTCGAAGCGTTGGTGTCCGGCAGCTAGGGCTGTGGCCCTGGCGCCACAGTGGCGGCGCAGTCACACCTTCGCCTTTGTTTGTCCACGTTCGGGCCAGAATCGGAACCGCCTATCGTCTCAGGTGTTGTCAGGCACCTCGTAACAACGGTCGGCGAATTCACGCTTTGTTGCGATTTCCGACCTAAAGAAGGCAACCATGTCCAATACCGAAATCGAATCCTTTCGCCTGAGCCGTCGCGGCTTCCTGAATGCCGCTGCACTAGGCGCCGCCTCGATTGCGGTTTCCGCATGCGCCACCACCGGGCCGGAACCGGTCCAGCCGCCACCGCCGACTTATGTTGAACCGCCTCTGCCCGACTACGCGACGATGTATGCGGCCGTCAGCGATGGCGGTTTCGACCTTCCGGCCATACCGTTCGAAAGAATCGATCCGCAGTACCTGCGCCAGATCGTGCCCGATCCGACGGGGCAGAAGCCTGGCACCATCGTCGTCGATACGACCGGACATCATCTCTATCTGGTGCGACCGGGCGGCCAGGCGATCCGCTATGGTGTCGGCCTCGGCCGCGCCGGCTTCGAATGGTCTGGCGATGCCGTCGTCCAGTGGAAGCAGAAGTGGCCGAAATGGACGCCGCCAGATGAAATGATCGCCCGGCAGCCGGAATTGAAGCCATACAGCGCCGACAATGGCGGCATGCCCGGCGGGCTGAAGAACCCGCTCGGTGCGCGCGCGCTCTATCTTTTCCAGGGCAACGTCGACACGCTCTACCGCCTGCACGGTTCGCCGGAATGGAAATCGATCGGCAAGTCGGTTTCATCAGGCTGCGTTCGTTTCATGAACCAGGACATCATCGATCTCTATGATCGCGTGCCCCAGAAGACGCCGGTCATCGTGACCGCTGATATCGGTCAGGCGATGGCGGCGACGGCCAACCGCAAGGCTATCCCGATCGATTCTGGCGTGCCCGACGGATCGGTCCTGCTCGGACCGGTGAAGGCAGTAACGGACGCGATCTTCTGAGTTGGCCGTCTACGGAAATGCTTAGCGCCACGTGTTCAAGGGAACGCGCGGCGCTGTAAGGCAGTAGAGGCTTTGCTGCCTTGGCATAAGCTCAGCGGCCTCTCGACAGGCTCCCCAGGATCCCACGCACGATGGCGCGTCCGACCGACGAGCCGACCGAGCGTACTACCGATTTGATCGCGGCCTCGGCCACCGTCTGGCGATTGGACGGGCGCGGCGCCGGCGCGCGGCGGCCACCTGATTGCGGCGACGGATCGTCATCGCCAAAGCCGGGAATGGTCCAGCGCGAGCCGCCGGTGCCGGCCTGCTGCGCCTGCGCTTCGGCGTCCTGCGCCTCCTTGGCCTTCTTCTGCAGCATCTCGAAGGCCGATTCGCGGTCGATGACCTCGTCGTACTGTCCGGTGACGGGGCTTTCCGCGATCAGCTTTTGCCGCTCGGCAGGAGTTATCGGCCCGAGCCGCGACGACGGCGGCCGGATCAAGGTGCGTTGAACCATGGACGGAATGCCTTTGGCCTCCAGCGTCGAGACCAGCGCTTCGCCGGTTGCGAGCTGAGTGATGGCGACGGCGCAATCGAAATCGGGATTGGGACGGAACGTTTCCGCCGCCGTCCTCACCGCTTGCTGCTCACGCGGCGTGTAGGCGCGCAGCGCGTGCTGGACGCGATTGCCGAGCTGGGCCAGGACCTTTTCAGGGATATCCAGCGGGTTCTGCGTGACGAAATAGACGCCGACACCTTTCGAGCGGATCAGGCGGACGACTTGTTCGACGCGATCGATCAGCACCTTCGGCGCTTCGTCGAACAGAAGATGCGCCTCGTCGAAGAAGAACACCAGCTTCGGCTTGTCGAGATCGCCCACTTCCGGCAACACCTCGAAGAGTTCCGACATCAGCCACAACAGGAAGGTTGCGTAGAGCCGCGGGTTCATCATCAGCTTGTCGGCGGCGAGCACGCTGATCGCACCGCGTCCATCCCGGGTGGTGCGCATGATGTCGGAGATCCGCAGTGCCGGCTCGCCGAAGAAATGCGCCGCACCCTGCTGCTCCAGGACCAGCAGCGTGCGCTGGATAGCTCCCACGGAAGGTTTGGTCACATTGCCGTAGCGCGAGCCGATCTCGTCGGCGCGCTCGGCGATGTTGGCCAGCAGCGCCTGAAGATCCTTCATGTCGAGCAGCAGCAGGCCTTCCTCGTCGGCCAGGCGGAAGGCGATGTTCATGATGCCTTCCTGCGCCTCGGTGAGGTTCATCAGCCGCGACAACAGCAGCGGCCCCATCTCAGAGACGGTGGCGCGGATCGGATGCCCCTGCTCGCCGAACAGGTCCCAGAAAATGACAGGGAATTCCTGAAAGTCATAGGGATCGAGCTTGACCTGCGCTGCCCGCTTGACCAGGAAATCCTGCGCCGTGCCCATCATGGAAATGCCGGACAGGTCGCCCTTGATGTCGGCGCAGAACACCGGCACGCCGGCATTCGAAAAACCTTCGGCCAGGATCTGCAAGGTAACGGTCTTGCCGGTGCCGGTCGCACCGGTCACCAGGCCATGGCGATTCCCATATTGCAGCAACAGCTGCTCGGCACGCTGATAACTGTCGTCGGGCTTGCGGCTGGCGCCGATGAAAATACTGGTGTCGTCAGCCATATGTCGGGTCTCCGCAAACTAATGTGTCAAAAAGCCAGCCTTTGCCCGAAGGTATAGTGAGGCTGTTGCATAGCGACAAGCCGATCATCTAGATCGGGGCCGGTCATCCAAAACGGGGCCAATCGTCCCAATCGGACCCATCGCCGAAAGCGGATTTTTGGAACTTGCGGATTTTGCTGGTGTTTGGCAATCGTTCATGGTTCGTCCATGCAAGCCGCCCTATATATCTGGCGGATCGAATTCAGCCCTCGGAAGTGCATTGCATTGCGGTAATGAACCGGGGACCGTAGACTGAATGCTCCCGGCTGGTGCGGCCGCATGAAACGAGGAGGATGGATGGGCGCCGGAGCCTTGACTAGGGATGCTGAACCTGTGAACGCGGAGCGCCAGCGTTGGCTGGCCCTGGCGGAAAAGGCGTTGGCCGGCGCATCCTTCGAGGAAAAGCTGGTCTCGCACACCGACGACACCATCCGCATCGAGCCACTCTACGACCGTGCGACCGGGGCCGAGCCAATCGTGCGTGCGAATCCCCGATCGCCCTGGATCGTCAGCCAGCGCGTCGACGACCCTAATGTCGATCGTGCCAAGGCGCAGGTTCTGGATGATATCGCGCAGGGCGCGACGGGATTGTCGCTCGTCTTCGAAGGTGCTCCGAACGCATTCGGCTACGGTCTGCCGAGGACCGCACAGGCGCTGGAAACGGTGCTGGAGGGTGTGCCCCTCAACCGGATCCAGATCCGCATCGATACCCATCCGTGGAGCCGCCCCATGGCCGACTGGCTGGTGGCGTTCCTGAGCAAGCGCCGTTCCGATCCGGCAAAGCTCAACCTCTCCTTCGGCATCGACCCAGCGGCTATCCTTGCAGGAACTGGCCGGCTGCGTATGTCGATCGAGGCGCTGCAGGAATCGATGCCGCAATCGCTGGCGCATTTCTTCTCGATGGGCGTTCCCGGCGTGCTGCTGGAAGCGGACGGTCGCGTCTTCCACAATGCCGGCGCCACCGAGGCGCAGGAACTCGGCATCATGCTGGGTTCGGCGGTCTCGTATCTCAGAATGTTCGAGAAGGCGCGGCAGCCACTCGTCTATGCCGCACCGCATATCGGCTTCGCGCTCAGCGTCGACCAGGACCAGTTCCTGTCGATGGCCAAAGTGCGGGCTTTGCGCAGGCTGTGGGCACGGGTGCAGGAAGCCTGCTCGATCCCCAATTCCACGGCCAACATCCATGCCGAGACATCATTTCGGATGATGACGGCATTGGACCCCGAGACCAACATCCTGCGCACGACGATCGGCTGCTTCGCCGCGGCGGCGGGGGAGCCGATTCGATCTCCATCCTGCCGCATACCATCGCGCACGGCCTGCCGGCGGCTTTTGCCCGCCGCGTCGCGCGCAACGCCCAGCTGATCATGGCCAATGAAAGCCATGTCGATCACGTCGCCGATCCCGCCTATGGGTCCGGCGCGGTGGAAACGCTGACGGCAGACCTTTGCGAAGCCGCCTGGGCGGAATTGCAGACGATCGAGGCCGAAGGAGGCGTATTGTCCAGCCTTCGGGACGGACACATCCAGCAGCGCGTTCGCGCAGCGGCCGCCCGTCGCGACGCCGCCTTCAAAGCCGGCGAGCGAGCCATCATCGGCACCACGCTCTATCCGCAGAAGAGCGAGCGTCCGGTCGAGACCCTGGACGCGGAGCAGCGGCCTGCCTTCACCGAAGGTGTCGTCCTGTGCGAACCGCTGTTTCCAGTCCGCATCGACCAATCCATCGGGGCCGCCTCTTGATCCCGGATTTCAGTCAGATCGGCTGGGTGCCGCCACGCCGCGCACCGGTCGAGGTCAAGGGCCAGCGGGCGACGCCGGAAGGGCTTGTCGTCAAGCATCTCTACAATCAGGGCGACCTCAAGGGCCTGCCGCACCTCGACACCTATCCAGGCTTGCCGCCCTTCGTGCGCGGCCCCTACCCGACCATGTATGTCCAGCAGCCCTGGACGATTCGGCAGTATGCCGGTTTCTCCACGGCCGAAGAGTCCAACGCCTTTTACCGGCGCAATCTTGCCGCCGGCCAGAAAGGCCTCTCGGTCGCCTTCGATCTGGCCACGCATCGCGGCTATGACAGCGATCACCCGCGCGTCGCCGGCGATGTCGGCATGGCGGGCGTCGCCATCGATTCCATCCTCGACATGCGGCAGCTCTTCGACGGCATTCCGCTCGGCGACATGACGGTGTCGATGACGATGAACGGCGCGGTGCTGCCGATCATGGCGCTTTATATCGTCGCGGCGGAAGAACAGGGCGTTGCGCAGAAGGATCTGGCCGGGACCATTCAGAATGACATTCTGAAGGAGTTCATGGTCCGCAACACCTACATCTACCCGCCAAAGCCCTCGATGCGGATCGTGTCGGACATCTTCTCTTACACGTCGAAGAACATGCCGAAATTCAATTCGATCTCGATCTCCGGCTACCACATGCAGGAAGCCGGTGCGACGGCCGATCTGGAACTCGCCTATACGATCGCCGACGGCATCGAATATGCCCGCGCCGGTGTCGCGGCGGGGCTCGATATCGACCGCTTCGCGCCGCGCCTGTCGTTCTTCTGGGCGATCGGCATGAACTTCTTCATGGAAGTGGCCAAGCTCAGGGCCGCGCGCCTGCTGTGGGCGACGCTGATGAAGAAGAATTTTGCGCCGAAGGACGAGCGCTCGCTGTCGTTGCGCACCCATTGCCAGACGTCCGGCTGGTCGCTGACGGCGCAGGACCCCTACAACAACATCATCCGCACCATGATCGAGGCGATGGCGGCCACGCAGGGCCACACCCAGTCGCTGCACACCAACTCCTTCGACGAGGCAATGGCGCTGCCGACCGATCATTCGGCGCGCATCGCCCGCAACACGCAGCTCATCCTGCAGAAGGAATCCGGCACCACGCGCATCATCGATCCGTGGGGCGGCTCAGCCTATCTCGAACGGCTCACCCATGATCTGGCGACGCGCGCGCTTGCCCATATCGAGGAAGTCGAGGCGCTCGGTGGCATGGCCGCCGCGACCGAACAAGGCATTCCGAAGCTGCGCATCGAGGAAGCGGCGGCACGCACGCAGGCGCGCATCGATTCCGGCGAGCAGATGCTGGTTGGGGTCAACGCGCATCGCCCGGAGAACGATATCGAGGTCGATGTGCTGAAGATCGACAATGCCGAGGTCAGGGCCCGGCAATTGTCGAAGCTGCAGCGGCTGAAGGGCACGCGCGAGGTTGCAGCGGTCGAAAGCGCGCTCGATGCGCTGACCCGTGCCGCGCAAGGCAATGAGAACCTCTTGGAATTCGCCATCCGTGCCGCGCGCGCCAATGCCACGGTCGGCGAGATTTCGTTTGCGCTTGAAAGAGCCTTTGGCCGGCACGTTGCGACGGTGCAGACCATTTCCGGCGTCTACCGCAAGGCGCTTGGCGACAATCCGGTGGTCGACGGGCTGCACGACAAGCTTAGCGCCTTCGAGAAAAAAACTGGCGGCAAGCCGCGCATTCTCGTTGCCAAGATGGGACAGGATGGCCACGATCGTGGGCAGAAGGTGATCGCCACTGCTTTCGCCGATCTCGGCTTCGACGTCACCGTCGGGGCGATGTTCCAGACGCCTGAAGAGATTGCCAAACTGGCGGTTCAGCATGACGTCCATATCATCGGCGCCTCATCGCTGGCGGCAGGGCACCTGACGCTCATCCCCGAATTGCGCGACGCGCTGAAAAAACTCGGCCGCGGCGACATGCTGATCGTCGCCGGCGGCGTCATTCCACCGCAGGATTACGACGCGGTGCTGCAAGCCGGTGCGGCGGAAATCTTCCCGCCGGGGACTGTTATTCCTGAAGCGGCGGATCGGTTGCTGGATCGGCTGCTGGCAGTTCGATAGGCTTGTTATAATTTCCGTTGCAACAGAATTGCTATCGAGTTATAATTGACGTTGCAACAAGGCATCCATCATGAACACAATCATACGCAAGATCGGCAATTCCGAGGGTGTGATCCTGCCCAAGGATCTGCTCGAGCGTTTGAACATGAAGGCCGGCGACAGCATCGTCATCGTCCAGGAAGGCGATGAGCTTCGTTTACGCCGCACCGAGGACAGCGCCGAAGAATTCGAGCGCAAGATGAAGATCGCTCGTGAGCGGATGAAAAAGTACGAGGTTGCCTACCGCGCGCTCGCGAAATGACCGAGCATCATTCGCGGGAATTCGTGGAGTCGCTTCACGCTGAGCAGTTGCGCCTGCATGGTGGGGCGGCAGGTATCCGCGATGAGGGAATGCTGGCGTCGGCGCTCTCCCGTCCACAGCAGCGAGAGATCTATGGCGAACCGGATCTGTGCGAACTCGCAGCCGCCTATCTGTTCGGCATCGCCAAGAACCACCCGTTCGTTGATGGCAACAAGCGCGCCGCCTTTGCAGCGGCCGATCTGTTTCTCTATTTCAACGGATTGAGCGTCGAGGCAGACCAGCAGGACGTCATTCAACTGGTCTTGATGGTTGCCGCTGGCGAGATTGATGAAGTGGGTGCCGCAGCTTTTTTCCGCGATCATGTCGTCAAGCTTGAAGACTAACTGTCCGACAGCTTGACGATTTCCCATTCCTTGCCGTTGACCGTGACGACCTCGCCGATCTTCTTGCCGAACAGAGCGACCGCCATTGGCGAGACGTGGGAAATCGTGCCCTTGGCCGGATCGGCCTCGTCCTCGCCGACGATCTTCCAGTGCACCTTCTTGCCGTCATCGCCTTCCAGGGTGACGCCCATGCCGAAGCGGACGACGTCGCTGTCGGGCTCCGGCACGGACAGTTCGGCGTTTTCGCGCCGGGCCGTCCAGTAGCGCAGGTCGCGCGACACGACCGCGATGCGCTCGCGATCGGCTTTCTTCTCGGCTTTCGCCAGGATGTCGCGCAGATCGGCCAGATTGTCCTCGATCTGCGCCAGGCCGCGCTCCGTCACCAGGTTGCGGTGCGTGCTGATCGGCCGCTCGCCGACGCCGGCGATGGCATTTTCGCTGTCTTCTTCGCGGGTAAAAGCTCTGCTCATTCCCTGAACCTAGGCCTCGAGTGGCTGCTCGACAAGTCATTGTCGATACGTCGTGAAGCGGAACAGGACGTCTGGCACGATTCCTGCGGTGTTATGGTCGAACACTGGGATTCTGTGCCGATGTTGAACAGGCGAACACTGCTGACCGGAACCGCCGGCTTTGCCGTCATGGGCCTCTCGCTCGGCAAGGCGGCGGCCAGCCTGGCTGGGATCGAAAAAGCCTCGATGCGCGGCTCGATCAATGCCACCGAACTTGGCGTGCAGCCCGGCACATTCGACGACCAGAGCAAGGCCTTCGCCAAGCTGCTGCGTGACGCGAACGAGCGCGACATACCGGTGTTCCTGCCGGCGGGTACCTATGTGGTGTCGAACCTTTCACTGCCCAGCCGCGTGCGTCTTTCCGGCGTGCCGGGTGCAACGCGGATCGTCTATGGCGGCGACGGCCACCTCTTCATGACCGAACAGGCCGACCATATCGAACTGAGCGGGCTGGTCTTCGACGGTTCTAACCGCTCGATGGGCGACTATGCGCAAGGGTTGCTCGATCTGCGCCGGGTCGGCCATCTCGTCATCGACAATTGCCAGATAACCGGCAGCGGCAAGAATGGACTTGCCTTGGAACACGCGGCGGGCCGCATCGAACGCTCCGACATATCGGGCGCGGCGGACGCCGGCATCTATTCGGTCGAGGCGGCCGGACTGGCGATCACGGGCAACACCGTCTCCGACTGCGCCAATGGCGGCATCCTGGTGCATCGCTGGCAAGCGGCGGAGGACGGCACCATGGTCACCGGCAACCGAGTCGAACGCATCGGCGCGCGCAGCGGCGGAACCGGCCAGAACGGCAATGGCATCAACGCCTTCCGCGCCGGCAATGTCATCATTTCGGGCAATGTCGTTTCGGACTGCGCTTTCTCGGCGATCCGCGCCAACAGTTCCAGCAATCTGCAGATCTCCGGCAATACCTGTTCGCGCTCGGGCGAGACCGCAGTCTATTCCGAATTCTCGTTCGAGGGTGCCGTCATCAGCAACAACATCGTCGATGGCGCGGCCAACGGCATCTCGATCGTCAACTTCAACGAAGGCGGCCGCATGGGCGTCTGCTCCGGTAACATCGTACGCAATTTGTCGACCAGCGGCCCCTACACTGCCGATCCGCCCGGCTTCGGCGTCGGCATCGCCGTCGAGGCCGACACCATCGCTTCCAACAATGTCATCGAGAACGCACCGCTCTACGGCATGTCGATCGGCTGGGGGCCGTATCTGCGCAATGTGGTGGCCACGGGCAACATCATCCGCAAGGCAGGCACCGGCATTGTCGTCAGCGTGGTCGAAGGCGCCGGCACGGCCGTCATCTCCGACAACGTCATCGACGGCGCGCTGAACGGCGCCGTCATCGGTCAGCGCTGGGCCGAGCCGGTGACATCAGACCTGACCCAGTTGAGCAGCAGCGGCTTTGCGCATCTGACGGTTGAGCGCAACCGCGTCAGCTGAGAGCAGTTTTCAATTCAAGGCTGGCGTCGGCCTCAGTGCTCCGACCTTGGCGCCGACCCGGCTTTCGATCGGTGCGTTCGCCAGTTCGAGCAGCTTCGCCGCCACGGCCTCATCGGCACGCAGCAGCCTGGCAAGGACGGCGGCAGCCATGGCCTCGCCGGCGCGGCCTGCACCATCATCACATTTGATCGCAATGCCGAGGCCAAGTTCCGGTATCGCGCTGCAGTGGACACCTTCGGCCCCGCCTTTTGCAAAAATCCGGCCAGGTGCTGCTTCCATAAAAGCGACATCGGCGCGGCCGGTGCCGGCGACGAAGAAGGGCTCTGCCATGCAGGCCGCAAACAGACGCTTCGCCGCCTTGGCTCGCTCTGGACCAAAACCTGATGTCGTGGCCATGCGGGCAAAGCCGAGCGCGAAACTCCTCAGCGGCACCGCATAGGTCGGGATCGAGCAGCCATCGGTCGCCCGCTCATCCGCGCTGTGGACAGCGCCGGTGACCGACTGCATGGCGTCACGCACCATCTCCTGTAAGGCGTGTCCAGACTTGACGTAGCCGCGGTGCGCAATGCCCGAGTGGATGCAGGTGCAGAGGAAGCCGGAGTGCTTGCCGGAGCAATTGTTGTGCAAAGCGTTGGGCGAACCGCCGGCGCGTGCGAGCGCAATCTCCGCATCATGGTTCGAGGGCCAATGCGCGCCGCATTCGAGCGCCGACCCGTCCAAACCGGCCTTGGCCAGCATGGACCGCGCCAGTTCGACATGCGCCGGCTCGCCCGAATGCGACGCACAGGCCAGCGCCAGTTCGCGGTTGCCGAAGCCGTAGGCATCGGCAGCACCCGTTTCGACCAATGGCAAGGCCTGGATCGCCTTGACCGCCGAGCGCGGAAACACCGGCTTCGCGGTATTGCCGATCTCCAGGACCGGCTTGCCGTCGGCATCGAAGACCGCGACGGCACCGCGATGCACGCTCTCGACGATCGCGCCGCGCAGGACTTCGATCAGAACCGGATTTGACATATCACCTCCCGCAAAATGCAGGGGCGGTTTACCTGATCCGGTCGAGAATGGAAACGTAGTTGGCGACCGCCGCGCCGCCCATGTTGAAGATGCCGCCGAGCTTTGCGCCCGCCACCTGGATGCCGCCGGCTTCGCCGACAAGCTGCATGGCGGTCAAGACATGCATGGAGACACCGGTGGCGCCGATCGGATGGCCCTTGGCCTTCAGTCCGCCGGAGGGATTGACCGGCAGGCGGCCGTCCTTCGCCGTCGTGCCGTCCAGCGCCAGTCTGGCGCCCTCGCCGGGCTTAGCCAGGCCCATCGCCTCATATTCGATCAGTTCGGCAATGGTGAAGCAGTCATGCGTCTCGACAAAGGACAGATCGTCGAGCGTCACGCCGGCGTTCCTCAGAGCGCGGGTCCAGGCCTGCTCGCAGCCCTCGAAGGACAGGATGTCGCGCTTCGACATCGGCAGGAAATCCTGCACGTGCTCGTTGGCGCGGAAGGCGACGGCGCGGCGCATCTTCAGTGCCGTCCCGGTGTCGGCAAGGATAAGGGCGGCGGCGCCGTCCGAGACCAGCGAGCAGTCCGTGCGCTTGAGCGGGCCGGCGACGAAGGGGTTCTTCTCGCTCTCCTGGCGGCAGAATTCGTAGCCGAAATCCTTGCGCATCTGCGCATAGGGATTGTCGACGCCATTCTTGTGGTTCTTGGCGGCGATCATGGCGAGCGCATCCGACTGGTCGCCATAGCGCTGGAAATAGGCCTGCGCGATCTTGCCGAAGACGCCGGCGAAACCGGCCGGCGTTTCGCCGTCCTCCGGCAGATAGGACGCTTTCAGCAGGTTCTTGCCGATTTCCGGACCGGGCGTCGTCGTCATTTGCTCGGCGCCAACCACCAGCACGATGCGGGCGGCATTGGCGTCGATGGCGCGGATGCCTTGCCTGACCGCCGCCGATCCCGTGGCGCAAGCGTTCTCGACGCGCGTCGCCGGCTTGAAGCGCAGCCGGTCGTCTGCCTGAAGTACCAGGCTGGCGGTGAAATCCTGCGCCGAAAAGCCGGCGTTGAAATGGCCGAGCACGATCTCGTCGACCTCGTCCGGGCCGATGCCGGCATGGTCGAGCGCGCCCGTCGCCACCTTGACGATGAGGTTTTCGAGCGTCTCGCCTTCGAGCTTGCCGAAGCGCGAATGCGCCCAGCCAACGATGCATGCGGTCATGGCGGTCTCCATCCTTGGCGCCAGCCTAGCCTTTGGGCTCATGGCGCAATTCGCCGTTATTGTTCAAATATAAACATTCTCAGCCGAGCCGTGAAGGGCCGCAAGCCGACAATCGCTTGGTACAGGTCGTGGTCGTGTCGATTTTTTGTTGATTGACCCGTCAATAAAAAATAATCTCCGCGCAAAAATCGGGAACAGCATGCCGAAAATCGGAATGGAGCCATTGCGCCGCAAGGCGCTCATCGACGCGACGATCTCGGCGATCGGCGAGCGCGGCTCGCTGGATGTGACCATGTCCGAGATCGCCGGGCGTGCCGGCGTGTCCTCGGCACTTGCCCATCATTACTTCGGCGCCAAGGACGAGCTGCTGCTGGCAACGATGCGGCACATCCTCGCCGAACTGACCATCGATATGCGCCGCGCCCTGCAATCCGCCGCTTCCCCGCGCGAACGCGTCTCGGCTGTGGTCGCCGTCAACTTCTCCGACATCCAGTTCCAGCCGCAAACCATCGCCGCCTGGCTTGCCTTCTATGTCGAGGCGCAGAAGTCATCCGCGCTGCGCCGGCTGCTCAGGGTCTATGCAAGACGGCTGCACTCGAACCTGATGAGCGGGCTGACCGGCATCCTGCCCAGGGCAGAGGCCGACCGCGCCGCCGAGACGACGGCGGCGATGATCGACGGGCTCTACATCAGGCGGGCGCTGAAAGACGGCGTGCCCGACGCCGCGACCGCAATCGCGCTGGTCGAGGACTATCTCGAAACCAAACTCGGCGAGCGGCACAAACAGTGACAGCGAAGCGACCCAATTTCCTGATCGTCATGGTCGATCAGCTCAACGGGACTTTCTTTCCCGATGGGCCGGCGGCGTTTCTGCATGCGCCGCATCTGAAAGCATTGGCCGCACGTTCGGCTCGTTTCAAGAACAACTACACGGCCTCACCGCTCTGCGCGCCGGGCCGCGCCTCGTTCATGAGCGGCCAGTTGCCGTCGCGCACCGAGGTCTATGACAACGCTGCCGAATTCGCTTCGTCGATCCCGACCTTTGCCCATCACCTGCGCGCCGACGGCTATCACACGGTGCTGTCAGGCAAGATGCATTTCGTCGGCCCGGACCAATTGCATGGCTTCGAGGAGCGGCTGACCACCGACATCTATCCCGCCGATTTCGGTTGGACCCCTGACTATCGCAAGCCCGGCGAACGCATCGACTGGTGGTACCACAATCTGGGCTCTGTGACCGGCGCCGGCGTCGCCGAAATCTCGAACCAGATGGAGTATGACGACGAGGTCGCCTTCCACGCGGTGCAGAAACTCTATGACTTCGCCCGCGTCTCCGACGATGCCGCGCACCGGCCCTGGTGCCTGACCGTTTCCTTCACCCATCCGCACGATCCCTATGTGGCACGGCGGCAGTATTGGGATCTCTACGAGGATTGCCCGGCGCTTGAGCCTGAAGTGGGCTTCATTCCCTACGACAAACAGGATCCGCATTCGCAGCGGCTGTACAAAGCCTCCGACTACGACAGTTTCGACATCACGGCCGAGCAGGTCCGCCGCTCGCGGCGCGGCTATTTCGCCAACATCTCCTATCTCGACGACAAGGTCGGCGAACTGCTGTCAGTGCTTGAGCGCACGCGGATGCTCGACGACACGATCATCCTGTTCTGCTCGGACCACGGCGACATGCTCGGCGAGCGCGGTCTGTGGTTCAAGATGTGCTTCTTCGAGGGTTCGGCGCGGGTGCCGCTGATGATCGCCGGCAAAGGCATACCGGCCGGACTGATCAAGGCACCGGTCTCCAATCTCGACGTGACTCCGACCCTGTGCGATCTCGCCGGCATCGACATGAGCGCGATCGCGCCATGGACCGATGGCCAGTCGCTGCTGCCGCTGCTCGATGGCAAGCAGCGCACCGCTCCGGTGCTGATGGAATATGCCGCCGAGGGCTCCAACGCGCCGTTGGTGGCGATCCGCGAGGGCCGCTACAAGTTCGTTCATTGCGAGATCGATCCGCCGCAGCTCTACGATGTCGAAGCCGACCCGCATGAATTGAGCGATCTTGCCGCCGACCCCGGGCATGCGGATCTGGTGGCGACTTTCCTGGAAAAGGTCCGGGCGCGCTGGGACATGGCGGCCCTCGACGCCGCCGTGCGCGCCAGCCAGGCACGGCGCTGGGTGGTCTATCCCGCTCTGCGCAACGGCACGCACTACCCCTGGGAGTTCCAGCCGCTGCAAAAGGCTTCGGAACGCTACATGCGCAACCACATGGATCTCAACGTGCTCGAAGAGCAGAAACGGTTTCCGCGAGGCGAATGATGACCAACCTTCTCGTTCCTTCGCTGGCCCATCTCAAACAGGCCTATGCCGTCACCTCCAGGGCGACGCAGATCACGCCTCTGCTGGAATCGACAGCGCTTGCCAGAGAGACGGGTGCGGCCCGTGTTTTCATCAAGCCGGAATCGCTGCAATGGGCGGGATCGTTCAAGGTGCGCGGCGCCTACTGGCGGCTGAAGCAGCTTTCGCCCGATGAGGCCAAGAAGGGCGTCGTCGCCTATTCCTCCGGCAATTTCGCGCAAGGGCTGGCCGCCGCCGGCCAGGCGCTCGGCATTCCGGTCACCATCGTCATGCCGATCGACGCACCAGCCGCCAAGCGTGACGCCACGGCGGGCTATGGCGCGCGCGTCGTGCTGACCGACCATGGCGATCGCGCGCGTGAGGAAGTCGCGGCCGCCAAGGCGCGCGAGATCGCTCAGACCGAGGGGCTGGCCCTGCTGCATCCGTTCGACGATCCGGAGATCGTCGCAGGCCAGGCCGGCGCCGGCCTCGAAGCGCTCGACCAGCTTGCGGCCAAGGATGCCAGCGCCGACCTGCTGTTCTGCTCGGTCGGCGGCGGTGGACTGATCGGCGGCGTTTCGCTTGCCTTCCACTATCTGTCGCCGGCGACCGAGATCATCGGCGTCGAGCCGGAAGGTTTCAATGGCATGGGCTCGTCGCTGGCGCATGGCAGCATCGAGACGATGCCAATCGGGCCGAAGTCGATCTGCGACGGGCTGATGTCGCGACGGCCAGGTGATGCGCCGTTCGCGGCGGTCAAGACCGCTGGCGTTCGCGGCATCACCGTCGACGACCAGTCGGTGCGCAGCGCCATGCGGATCGCCTTCGAGCGGATGAAGCTGGTGCTGGAGCCGTCGGGGGCGGCGTCACTGGCGGCGCTGCTCGGCGGCAAGGTGGATGTGAAGGACAAGACCGTCCTTGTGGTGGCAACCGGCGGCAATGTCTCGCTCGCCGATTTTATGGCGCATATGAACCATGCTTGAAGCGGATTTCGTCATCATCGGCTCCGGCTCGGCCGGCTCGGCCATGGCCTATCGGCTGTCGGAGGACGGCAAGCATTCGGTCATCGTCATCGAATTCGGCGGCAGCGATATCGGGCCGCTGATCCAGATGCCTTCGGCACTGTCGATCCCGCTCAACATGAGCCTCTACGACTGGGGTTTTGCCAGCGAGCCGGAGCCGCATCTCGGCGGCCGCGTGCTGGCGACGCCGCGCGGCAAGGTGATCGGCGGCTCGTCCTCGATCAACGGCATGGTCTATGTGCGTGGCCACGCCCGCGACTTCGACCACTGGGCCGAAGAAGGTGCAACGGGTTGGGGCTTCGCCGACGTGCTCCCCTACTTCAAGCGCATGGAGGACAATGACGGCGGCGAGGATGGCTGGCGCGGGCACGGCGGCCCGCTGCATGTGCAGCGTGGCTCGCGCAGGAATCCGCTCTATGGCGCCTTCGTCGAAGCGGGCCGCCAGGCCGGGTTCGAACTGACCGACGACTACAACGGCGCCAAGCAGGAAGGCTTTGGGCCGATGGAGCAAACCATCCGTGGCGGCCGCCGCTGGTCGGCGGCATCAGCCTATCTGAAGCCGGCTCTCAAGCGGAAAAACGTGAGTCTGGTCAAGGGCTTTGCCCGCCGGGTGATCATCGAGAATCAACGCGCCATCGGCGTCGAGATCGAAGCTCACAAACAGATTCAGGTCGTTAAGGCGCGGCGTGAGGTGATTGTCGCCGCGTCGTCGATCAATTCGCCAAAAATCCTGATGCTGTCCGGCATCGGACCGGCCGAGCATTTGCGCGAAAACGGCATCGCCGTCGTGGCCGACCGGCCGGGCGTCGGCCGCAATTTGCAGGACCATATGGAGCTTTATATCCAACAGGAATCGACTAAGCCGATCACGCTGAATTCGGTGCTGAATCCGTTCTCGAAGGCGCTCATCGGCGCGCAATGGCTGTTCTTCAAGTCCGGCCTCGGCGCCACCAACCATTTCGAGGCGGCGGCCTTCGTGCGCTCGCGCGCCGGCGTCGACTACCCCGATATCCAGTATCACTTCATTCCGGCGGCGGTGCGCTATGACGGCAAGGCGGCGGCGAAGTCGCATGGCTTCCAGGCACATGTCGGGCCGATGCGCTCGAAGTCGCGCGGCTCGGTGACGCTGCGCTCGCCGGAACCCAAGGCGACACCGGTGATCCGCTTCAACTACATGTCGCATCCGGACGACTGGACCGAGTTCCGTCACTGCATCCGGCTGACTCGCGAAATCTTTGGCCAGTCGGCCTTCGACGCCTATCGCGGCAAGGAGATCTCGCCGGGCAGCCATGTGCAGTCGGACGACGATCTCGACATCTTCATTCGCGACCATGCCGAGAGCGCCTACCATCCCTGCGGCACCTGCAAGATGGGCCGCGCCGACGACATGATGAGCGTCGTCGATCCGGAATGCCGGGTCATCGGCGTCGAAGGATTGCGGGTCGCGGACTCTTCGATCTTCCCGCGTGTCACCAACGGCAATCTCAACGCACCGTCGATCATGACCGGCGAGAAGGCGTCCGACCACATTCTTGGCCGCACGCCGCTGGCGCCGTCCAACCAGGAACCGTGGATCAATCCGCGCTGGCAGCTGTCCGACAGATAGGCCATGATCGTGTGACTTCACGATCCGCATGCCGCGACAGACAATTTGGAGACTCCCATGCGCGCCCAGCCCACGGCATCGCACTATGTCAACGGACGCTATATCGACGACGAGCAAGGCGCGCCGCTGCCGGTCATCTATCCGGCAACCGGCGAGACCATCGCCATGCTACGCTCGGCGACGCCGAATGTGCTGGAACTCGCCATCGAGGCCGCACGCGCCGCGCAGCCGGCCTGGGCGCGGCTGAAGCCGGTCGAGCGCGGGCGCATCCTGCGCCGCGCCGCCGACATTCTGCGCGCCCGCAACGCCGATCTCGCGCGCATCGAGACGCTCGACACCGGCAAGGCGATCCAAGAGACGCTGGTGGCGGACGCACCGTCCGCCGCGGACTGCCTTGAATATTTCGGCGGCGTGATCGCCGCCTACAATGGCGAATCCGTCGACCTCGGTGGCCCCTTCGCCTACACGCGGCGCGAGGCGCTCGGCGTCTGCGTCGGCATCGGCGCCTGGAACTACCCGATCCAGATCGCCGGCTGGAAATCGGCACCGGCGCTCGCCATGGGCAACGCCATGGTGTTCAAGCCATCCGAGAACACGCCGCTTTCGGCGCTGGCATTGGCCGAAATCTACAGCGAGGCCGGCCTGCCCGACGGGCTGTTCAACGTCGTGCAGGGCTATGGTGATGTCGGTGCAGGCCTCATCGGCCACGATGTCGTCGCCAAGGTTTCGGTGACCGGCTCGGTGCCGACCGGGCGCAAGGTGCTGTCGCTCGCCGGCTCGAAGATGAAGCACGCGACGATGGAGCTCGGCGGCAAGTCGCCGCTGATCGTCTTCGACGATGCCGACATCGAGAACGCCATCGGCGGCGCCATGCTCGGCAATTTCTACTCGACCGGCCAGATCTGCTCCAACGGCACGCGCGTCTTCGTGCAAAGCGGCATTCACGACCGCTTCGTCGACCGTCTGATCGAGCGGACCAAGAAAATCCGCATCGGCGATCCGCTCGACCCCGAGACCCAGATGGGGCCGCTAGTGTCGAAGGCGCAGCAAGAGAAGGTGGTCGGCTATATCGGGATCGGCAAGCAGGATGGGGCTGTTCTGGCCTGCGGCGGCAATGTGCCCTCGCTGCAAGGTTTTGAAGGCGGCTTCTTCATCGAGCCCACGGTCTTCACCGGTGTCACCGACAATATGCGCATCGCCCGCGAAGAGATCTTCGGGCCAGTCATGAGCGTGCTGAAATTCGATGGCGAGGACGAGGTGATCGACCGCGCCAACGACACCGAGTTCGGCCTCGCCGCCGGCGTCTTCACCCGTGACCTGCCGCGCGCGCACCGGGTCATCGCCGAGCTGCAAGCCGGCACCTGCTGGATCAATGCCTACAATCTGACGCCGGTGGAAATCCCTTTCGGCGGCTTCAAGCAGTCCGGCATCGGCCGCGAGAACTCGCTGGCGGCACTGGCGCTCTATTCGCAGCTCAAGTCGATCTATGTCGAGACCGGGGACGTGGCGAGCCCGTATTGATCCGGGCTTAGGCCGCCTTCTCCGCCGTCCCATCCAGATACTGCGTCAGCGCACAGACCAGATGATAGAAGATGCTGGCCGGGACATCCGATGCCAGCGAACGGCCACGCTCGTCGATGCGGTCGATCCACAGGCCGAGCGGGGCCGGGTCGATGTGCCAGCGGAACAGCCTGCCGACGCGTTCCTCGATCTCCGGCTTCAGATCGGGTCCACCCGAACCGTCCAGCGCAATCGCCGCCTTGACCGCTTCGGCCTGTGGCCAGCTGCGCGAGATCAGGTCAAGCGGCAGGCCCTGCCGGGAGACGGCGCCATAGGCAAGGCCGGTGGCACGGTTGAGGCCATTGGCGATGGCCGAGGCATAGAGTTTTCGGGCGAAGCCGCTCAGCTCGGCCTGGCCGCTGCGTCCAGCGAAATCGACCAGCAGCGAAGCCCATTCGAAGTGATGGCCGGGCTCGGTCCTGGCGCCCTTCTCACCGGCTGACGGCCTCCACTCGTCATCGAAATATTCGCCCAGCGTCCAGCTTTCCCGATCGAAGAAATGGCTGCGGAAGAGATCGATGATGCGTGCCGCGCGGCGCAGATGAGCGCGCTCGCCGGTTGCCTGGTGCCAGGCCAGGAACGCTTCGAGCAGATGCATGTGCGGGTTGGAGCGCCGCTCGCCCTCTCCCTCCGATGTTTCGAGGAAACCAGTCATGCGATGATCCTCGAGATGAGCATCGAGGAACGCGAAGGTTTCCTCGCCGAGCCGCAAGGCATCGGGATTGCCCGACATATGCGCATGCGCAAGCGCGAGGAGCACACACGAATGATCGTAGGCATCCTCGGTGGGGTCGGCGACGGAGCCGTCGACATGCAAGGTGCGCACCCAACCACCTTTGTCGGTGCGGCCATTTCTGACCATGAACTCGATACCGTGGCTGATCAGCCGGTCGGCCGGACCGTCCCAGCCGCGCGCGCTGGCGACCGCGAAGGCATAGACCTGCCTGGCCATCGTGCGCATGCGCTTGGGTTTCATCAGCGGCGCGCGATCAAAGCTGAGCGCTTCATGGAAACCGCCATGGCGTTCGTCGACACCCGATGTCGACCACAGCGGCAAGGTCTCCTGGAACAGCCAGTGGTGGACGCGGCGGCGCCAGGCGCCGCTTTCGATGACGCGGTCATGCGCCGGCGTGAACCTGGTTTCCAGCCGACCGGATTCTTCGAGCTGCTCGACGATCTTCTTGACGTGCTGGCTGTGGCTGACCGGTGCGACGAAGGTCGCGTCAGCGGTCGAAACGATGGCGACATCCTTCATGCCGATCGCCGACAGCAGGCGGCCGTCGCTGCGGATGTAGGAGTTCTCGCAATCGATGGCGACGACATCGCCGATGACGACATTGCCGTGGTCGTCGGCCGGGCCGACGTCGAGCAGCGATTGCCAGGAGCCGAGATCGTTCCAGCGGAAGCCCGCCGGCACCATGGCAATGCCTTGCGCCCGTTCCATGATGGCATAGTCGATCGAGATCGAGGGGATGGCCTCATAGAGCTCCAGCGGCATATAGAGACCTGACAGGTCCGATGTCGCCGCCTTGTAGGCGGCTTCGGTGGCCTGCCAGATGTCGGGCTCGAAAACGGCGAAGGCGTCACGCATGGCGGCGGCGCGAAACAGGAAGATGCCGGTGTTCCAGTAAAAGCTTTCCGCCTTGAGATAGCTCTGCGCCGTCGCCAGGTCCGGCTTCTCGACGAAACGTGTGACGTCGAAGATGCCACCCTGCGCACCCGCCACCTCGATATAGCCATAGCCGGTTTCGGGCTGTGTCGGTTTGATGCCGAACACCACGAGCCGGCCGGCACTTGCCGCCTCGGCACCTGCCTCGATGCTCTGCCAGAATTGCCCTGCTGTCGATATTTCGTGGTCCGACGGCACGACCAGCACGAGGCTGTCGCCGAACTCGGACAGAGTGCGCAGCGTTGCCAGTGCGATCGCGGCCGCGGTGTTGCGCCCCGTGGGCTCGAACAATGGACCACCGCCGGCGAGATCGAGGCCGGCCAGGTCGGCATGGACACGATCGGCATGGCGCTCGGAGGCGATCAGGAAGATCGGCGTTTCGCCGGCCGGCCTCGCCGTCAGCCGGCGCAAGGTCTTGGCCAGCATGGAGCCGTCGCCGGAAAAATCGTGAAACTGCTTCGGATTGTCCTCGCGCGACAGCGGCCAGAGCCGCGAGCCGACGCCGCCGCTCATGACAAAACTGACGATGCGCTGGCTCATTCGGGTCTCGCTCAAAATTGGTCTGGGGCAGCAGACATGACTCTAAGCCGTGTTTACCCGATTCGAAATCCGCTCGACCGCAAGATCGATGAAGGCCTTGACCAGGGGTGAGAGGTGTCGGCTGCTTGGATAGAGAACATATAGGCCGCCCTCGGGCGTCGTGTAGCCATCGAGAACGCGTTGCAACCGTCCCTCCGCGATGAGCGCCTCGGCCATCACCTGCGGCAGTTGGGCGATGCCGAAGCTTGCGATTGCGGCCGCCACCACCGCCTGCATCTCATTGGCGGCGAAACGCCCGGCGACGACGACACTTTCCTGGCCTTGTGGTCCCTCCAACACCCAATGAGCGCCTGAGGCCGACGGACCCGCAATGACGCATCGATGGCGGGCGAGATCGGCCGGGCTTTCCGGCATTCCGTACCGGGCGAGATAGTTGGGGCTGGCGCAAAGCAGCCTGTGCGTGGAACCAATCTTGCGGGCAATCAGCGTCGAATCCTCAAGTCTCCCGGTGCGGAAGGCGAGGTCGATGCCGTCCTCGATCAGGTTGAGCTTGTCGTCGGTGAGGCGGAGCTCGACATTGGTCTTCGGGTACAACGCCAGAAACTCGACCACGGCGCGGATGAGGAAGTGACCACCAAAACCGACCGGGGCCGAAATGCGGATCGTACCCGAAGGCTCTGCCCTCGCCTCCGCGAGGCGTAGATTCGCCTCCTCGATCGTCCGCAGCCCCTGGCTGCTTTGCTCATAGTAGAGACGTCCGGCGTCCGTCAGATTGAGGTTGCGTGTGGTGCGTTGCAGCAGACGCACACCGACCTCGCGTTCGAGCGCGGCGACACGGCGGCTGACCGTCGTCTTGGGCATGGCGAGTAGGCGCGCGGCAGCGGTGAAGCTGCCGGCTTCGACGACGCGGGCAAACACGATGACATCGTTGAGGTCGATCATTGTGCTCAATATTGGGACAAAGTTTTCCAATTATACGCAATTATGCATCAATGAGACAGAGCCTAATTTGCTCCAGACAAACAAAAAGGAGCAAATGAGATGACCAGCAAACGAAGCATTCTTGTGACCGGAGCCACGGGCCAGCAAGGCGGCGCCGTTGCGCGTGCCCTGTTGTCGAGGGGCCATCGCGTCAAGGCGCTGACGCGCAAGCCGGACAGCGAAGCCGCACGGCAACTGGCTGCTGCGGGCGCCGAAATCGTGGCCGGCGATCTCGCCGACACAGCCTCCATCGTGAAGGCCGCAACAGGCGTCGACACCATGTTCCTGATGGGCAACAGCTACGAGGCCGGCCTCGAGGAGGAAACCCGCCAGGGAATCCTGGCGGTCGATGCCGCGAAGGCCGCCGGCATCGGACACCTGATCTATTCGTCCGTCGCCGATGCCGACAAGCAGACCGGCATTCCGCATTTCGAAAGCAAATACCTGGTCGAGCAGCATGTCAGGCAGCTCGGCATTCCCTACACGATCAGCGCGCCGGTCGCCTTCATGGAGAATGCCGTCGCGGCGTGGTCGATCGACGCGCTCCGTCAAGGCATTCACGCCTTCGCCATGCCGCCGAAGCGCGTCCTCCAACTGGTCGCGCTGGCCGATATCGGCGCCTTCGTTGCCGCGCTTGCGGAACGGCGGGAGCAGGTGTTCGGCAAGCGCTTCGATTTCGCCGGGGACGAACTGTCCGGCGAAGAGCAGGCGCAAATCCTGTCCGAGGCCATCGGCCGCCCGATCCGCTATCAAGAAATCCCGATCGCTGCTGCCCGCCAGCAGAGCGAGGACGCGGCACTGATGTTCGAATGGTTCGACCGCGTCGGTTACGACGTCGATATCGCAACCTTGCACGGGGAATTCCCCGAGGTGCGCTGGCACGGCTTTGCCGACTGGGCGCGCGCATTTAACTGGAGCGCCAGCGGCCTGCGTGGCGAAAGCCGATAAATGCGACAGAAGTGCTGCCATTGCGCTTGCAGGAATGAAGTGTGGCGGCTATAAGCCCGCCGACTGGTCACGGAGTGTAGCGCAGCCTGGTAGCGCACCTCGTTCGGGACGAGGGGGTCGCAGGTTCAAATCCTGCCACTCCGACCAGAAAAACAACGTGTTAGCGCATCCCGACTTTGGCGCTCAAACTGATATCACAGCTGAAAATACGGCGAGATGAGCTGCCTCCTCGGCGCAACTCTTCGCTTTGTCGCCAACCCACTACACAAGCGGGCTTGTTGAAAACGCAGACGACGTAGCCGGCTGCAATTTATCGGTCATTGCGCGTGAATTTTCATCCGTCGCGCGGCATTCAACAACGCCGCGCCATCCGTCTCGATCCTGTCGACAAGTTCGCTGGCCTGGTCGACGCTGATGCCTGTTTCATTGGACAGGAACCAGACGCGGAAGCTCCTGTCTTCAGGTGGAAAAGAGGCGAGGAACTCCCCGCCATCGTTTCGGTCTTCGGCTGGTGGCCTGCGGCGCTTTCGTAGTGTCCGCTTCGGCTGGTCATCTTCCGATGAGGGGTCCATGGTCAAAGCTGACGTCGAGCTTATCGCAGGCCGAAGAAGCTCAATATCGCTATGACGATAACCACCGCTCCAACGAGCCAAATGATGTTGTTCATGATCTCTCTCCTCTTGCCTTTTGAAGCCCTGCATCTCTGGCAGAGAACGCGGGCCGACCCGCCTTGCCGCTGATCTTCAGCAGACGGCAAGGCGCCTGCTGCAAGGAGTAGAACAATTAGGCGCGCCTAATGTTCCACCATATGGCAACGATCGAGAGAGACGGGTTTTTGGCTGCGGTCTTGCCTATGCGCACGACCTATGCGTCGGGACACATCGTTCTTTGCAAGGGCCCTGAGCGAGAGGCGGCCCCTTCTCAGCCGTGGGTACGCGATCGCTCGTCCTGCGAATTGCCATTGCCTATCCAGCTGCCCTGGGAACCCGGAACCAAAGCGACCAGCGGCAGTTATTCCGGCGAAGGGTCAATCAAGGCAATGGAGAAACTACAATGAAAACAATGATCATGTGCGCTTTGGCGTTTTCCGTCGGCTTGCCGGCTATCGCTTCGGCGGCCGAAGCCGATGTCATTATCAAAACCCACCATCGTCACCACAGCAACGTCAAGATCATCAACGAGGACGGCCAGCGCCTGCATCATCGTCACCATGGTACCGTTGCGTTCTACGATCATGGCCGCCGGCACCATCGTCCGGATGCCGTCATTGTGACTGGCTCCGTCTCCAGGCACCATCACAGCCGCCCCGTGGTGATCGAAAACAACGATTACTGATCGACGCCGAGGCCCGGCTCCTTGCAGCCGGGCCTGCCGGCAAAGAATCTGAAATGTGGCTGGTGATCCGGCGTGCCGATACAAGGCATCATCAACGAACCATCGTGTGGATACGACGCCATTCAGCCCCCGAAAAGCTCGCGGAATTTCGCTTCACTGGCTTGAATACAAGCTGCTGGCCTGCTGAAATTTGAGGGTTCGCTCGCCACACGGGCGCGGCGAGCGAACCCTATCAGCGCAGGAAGGGACGTAGCTGCGCCAATCTGCAATCTTTCCTGCTTGACCTCTCGGATGGTCAACCAAGGGCTATTCCAATCGCCATGAAAGTGATGGCCACCGCGAAGATCAGCGCGAGCAACCAACGCGCTTGGTCAACACTCTTCTCCATCAGCTTCCTCCTGAACGTGCAGCGGACAACGGCTCCGAACAGTGGCTGTTCCGAGCGGCACCAGAGGTAAGACCATTGCATTTTTCAGTCAGACTAAAGTCCTGGTCCATGCCGGACCTAAGCCCAGCCATGGAACGTTTACGCTGCGGCCCTGTTCGATTGGCTGGGCGCGAGGATGATCAAACGAGGGAAGCGGAACTGGATGAACGTCACCATGCCTAACAGTGAGGCCACAAGATCCGATGCTTTGGGGACGCGCGTAGCGGACCTTAAGTCCAGGATTGAGCAAGCCCGGATTACCATGAGCGAAATGAAGACCTTCCAAAAGGTCGCGGCCATGATGGTCGACGGACGAGGAAGCATCGATGGCGACGATTTGATCGCCGCGTCCTTCGTTACCGACTCGTTGCTCGGCAAGACGCCCTGAGACCATGCGAACAATCAGCAAGCTTTTTGAGTCCCATACCGATGCCGCCCGGGTTGCTGGAGCGCTGGTGGCGGTCGGTGTTCCTCGCGTTCAGATTGCCATTATCGGGCCCTACCAGGACGAGGTCGGGTTTCTGAGGACTCCGTGTGTCCTTCTTGGTGCCGTCGGCGCGGTATTGGCTTGCGTAAGCACCATGATCGTTTTCGGCGCCGATCCTCTTCCGGCAGGCCTGTCGGCAACGGCACTGATTTCCACGATCTGCGGCGGCGGTGCCGGCGGGTTGCTCGGTGCATTCATCACGGCTGCCACAAAGCCGGATGATCGGGGCGTTGCCGAGCCAATCGTTTTGGTGACCGCGCATGTCGATGACCATGAGACTGACATCGCCCAGGCAGTGCTCGGCGGTTGCGCTCCCGCCGCATTCATCGCCGAAGCAGCGTGACCGTTGGCCAGCGGCCGACGAAAAGCCCGCCCCGGCATCAACCGAGACGGGCTCTCTCCGTTACCAGTGATTGAATTAAGACACTCGACCGAGATCAACTTCGAGTGCCCGAGAACGTTCCCACATCGGCCAGCAATCCATGTGTGGTGATGCGGCCGTAGCGTTTCGTCGCGAGCGAAACTTTGACGAAATAACCGTCGGCTCCAGATAATTCGATGGCTATGGTGGAGCCAGTGAAACGACGAGCTTGGTGAGGACATGAATCTGATCTCAACGACAACCTCGGCACCGGTTCTTCTGATTGCGGTGCTTCTCGTTGCCGGCTGTTCGTCGATCGGCAAAACCGTCGATCCGTCGAAGTACGACACGATGAGCTGCACCGATCTCAACAGTGCGCTGGGGACCAACGCCGGCGAGATCTCGCAAACCGCGATCACCCGCGGCAAGGTCGCCAACACCAGTGTTCCGCGCTGGCTGCTTGGCGGTTCGCGTGTGAAAACCGCGGTGGCCAACCGTGAAACGGCAAGGATCGACCGGCTGAAACAGCAGCAGGATGCCATTGCCGCCGCGCGAGCGCGCAAATGCCCGAGGTCAGCGGGCTGAACGAATGGTTGCCGCCACGATGATTGCCTTTACCTGAAGCGCCGTCTCACGCGCTCAGCCGGAAGCGCGTGACATCGATCGCCGCGGCCATCAACGTCTGCGTGTAGATATGCTGCGGATTGCTGAAGATCGCCTCGGTCGGCCCCTCTTCGACGATCTTGCCCTGTTTCATGACGATGATGTAGTCGGCCATGGCGCGCACGACCGAGAGATCGTGGCTGATGAAGAGGTAGGACAGTTCGTGGTCGGCCTGCAGCTTGCGCAGCAGTTCGACGATCTGCTTCTGCACCGAACGGTCGAGCGCCGAGGTCGGCTCGTCCAGCACGACCATCTTTGGCTTCAGGATCATGGCGCGGGCAATGGCGATGCGCTGCCGCTGGCCGCCGGAGAATTCATGCGGGTAGCGGTTGCGGGCGTTGGGATCGAGACCGACCTCAAGCAAGGCCTCGACCGCGCGCTGGTCGCGCTGCTTGTGCGACAGGTTCGGCTCATGCACCAGCAGCCCTTCGGTGATGACCTGGCCGACGGTCATGCGCGGCGACAGCGAGCCGAACGGGTCCTGGAAGACGAGTTGCATCTGGCGCCGCAGCGGCCGCATCTGCTGCCGGTCGGCCTGGGAAATGTCGCGATCGCCGAAACGAATGAGCCCGTCGCTCGGCAGCAGCCGCAACAAGGCGCGGCCGAGCGTCGATTTGCCCGATCCGGATTCGCCAACAATGCCGATGGTCTGGTTGCGCTGCAGCCGGATCGAGATGTCATCGACGGCGCGCAGCATCAGCGCCTCGCCGGCCAGAAACCCGCCGCCGATCTTGAACGTGACTTCGACATTCCTGCCTTCCAGCACCACGGGCGCATTGACGGGCGGAGGCGCCTTGGTGCCCGTGGGCTCGGCCGCCAGCAGCATCTTGGTATAGGCGTGCTGCGGGTTGGCGAAGATCGCTTCGGCCTCACCCTCCTCGACGACCTCGCCCTGCCGCATGACATAGACCCGGTCGGCGAAGCGCCGGACGATGCCGAGATCGTGGGTGATGAAGACGATCGCCATGCCGAGCTTGCGCTGCAGTTCGGCCAGAAGCATCAGGATCTGCGCCTGGATGGTCACGTCGAGCGCCGTCGTCGGCTCGTCGGCGATCAGGATGTCGGGGTCGTTGGCGAGCGCCATGGCGATCATCACGCGCTGGCGCTGGCCGCCGGACATTTCGTGCGGATAGGATTTCATCCGCCGTTCGGGGTCGGGGATATGCACGAGGCGTAAGAGCTTTAGCGCCTCTTCGCGTGCCGCGGCGGCATTCAGGCCGCGGTGCCGGCGGATCGGTTCGATCAGCTGGTTGCCGATCGAATAGAGCGGATCGAGCGAGGTCATCGGCTCCTGGAAGATCATGCTGATCTTGGCGCCGCGGACCTTGTTCAGGTCGGATTTGCTGAGAGTCAGCAGGTTGCGGCCGCGATAGTCGACGCTGCCGGTGGCCTCGCCGTTCGAGGCCAGCAGGCTCATCGCCGCCATCATGGTCTGGCTCTTGCCAGAACCGGACTCGCCGACCACGGCAACGGTCTCGCCTGATTTGACGTGGATGTTGATGCCTTTCACCGCCTCGACCGCGCCGTCGAGCGTGCGGAAGCGAACGCGCAGGTCCTTGACGCTGAGGATCGTTTGGGAAGTTTCCATCTCAGCGGTCCCTTGGGTCGAGCGCATCGCGCAGGCCGTCGCCGACGAAATTCAGCGCAAACAGCGTCGAGACGAGGAAGAAGGCGGGGAACAACAACAGCCAGTTGGCGGTGCCGATGTTCTTGGCGCCGACCGAGATCAGCACGCCCCAGCTGGTCATCGGCTCCTGCACGCCGAGGCCGAGGAACGACAGGAAGCTTTCCAGGATGATCACCTGCGGCACCAGCAGCGTCATGTAGATCACCACCGGACCAAGCAGATTGGGGATGACGTGGCGCAGCAGGATGCCGCGCTGGCCGACCCCCATGGCTTCCGCCGCCTGGACATATTCCTGACGGCGGATCGATAGCGCCTGGCCGCGCACGATGCGGGCCATGTCGAGCCACAGCACGGCGCCCACAGCCAGAAACATCAGCACGAAGTTGCGGCCGAAGAACACCACCAGCATGATGACGAAGAAAATGAACGGCAAGGAGTAGAGCACATCGACGATGCGCATCATCACCTCGTCGATCTTGCCGCCGGAAAAGCCGGCGGCGGCGCCGTAGATCACCCCGATCACCACCGCCACGACGCCGGCGAGCAGGCCGATGGCGAGCGAGATGCGCCCGGCCATCAGCGTGCGCGACAGCAGATCGCGGCCGGTGTTGTCGGTGCCAAACAGGAAATATTGCTGCTTGACCGATGTGCTCATTGTCACCTCGAGGCCGTCCGGCGATTTGTTATCGATCTTGGTGTCGTCAAAGGCATCGGAGCGGTCGAGGTAGCGGATGTTGCGATCATCGATCGGTTTGGTCGAGGTGACCGTGACCGTGACGCGGCTGCCTTCCTGATGCCACTCCTTGAGGTCGACCCGCATGCGCTTGATGGCGTCCGTGAGTGCCCCCTGAATCATCTCCGGCTTCGGGTAGGCCGACAGGCTTGGCGGCATGCGCACATAGTCGGCATAGATGGTCGTGTATTGATGCGGCACGAACCAGGGTCCAAACACGCTGACGAGCCCGATCAAGGCGAGGTAATAGAGGCTGAACATGGCGGCGCGGTTGGCCTTGAGGCGCGCCCAGGCATCGCCCCAGAGCGAACGGCCAACGATTGCGGGAGCGGCTGCGGCTGCGATGTCAGTCATAGCGCACCCTCGGGTCGACGACCGCGTACATAACGTCGACGATCAGGTTGAAGATGATGGTGAAGATGGCAATCACCACCACGGTCCCCATCACCAGCGTGTAGTCGCGGTTGAGCGCGGCATCGACGAAATAGCGGCCGACACCTGGAATGGAGAAGATCGTCTCGACGATGACGGAACCGGTCAAAAGCGCCGCGGCCGCCGGGCCGGTGAAGGAGACGATCGGCAGGACGGCGCCGCGCAGGGCGTGCTTGACCACCACCGACCAGTCGGAAAGGCCGAGCGCACGAGCCGTGCGGATATGGTGGGAGCGCAGCGATTCGATCATCGAGCCACGCATGAGACGGGCAACGATGGCGATCTGCGGCAAGGCAAGGGTGAGTATCGGGCCGACCTTGTTGATGAAGGCGCCATCGCCCCAGCCACCGATCGGCAACAGCTTCCAGGTCAGCCCGAACAAGAGCTGGATCACCGGCGCGATGACGAAGGTCGGGATCGTGCTGCCGGCCGTCGCCAGCGCAATCACCGTATAATCGCCAAGCTTGTTCTGGTTGAGCGCGGCAATAGTGCCGAGCACGCTACCGAGCAGCAGCGCCAGGATCAGCGCCGAGGCACCGAGCTGGACGGAAATGGGCAGGCCCTTGGCGAACAGTTCGGTGACGGTGAAATCCGGCATGTTGTAGCTCGGGCCGAAATTGCCGCGCAGGAGATTGCCGAGATAGTGGACATATTGCAGCCAGAGCGGATCGTTGAGGCCGAACTGGGCTTCAAGGTTGGCCTTGATCTCGGGGCTCAGCCCCCGCTCCTGGTTGAATGGCCCGCCTGGCGCGACGCGCATCAGGAAGAACGCCATCGTCACGATGACGAACAGCGTCGGGATGGCGGTCAAAAGCCGCCGGAAGACATATCGCAGCATCGGTGCCCCACTTGATCCGGAACACGCCCATCCAGTCGGATGATTGTGCGCCAGCCTTCAAATCTTCGCACCGGATTTTCCGAAAATCGATTGCGCTTCCCGGCCGATGCGATGGCAAACCAGCACCGCCGCGCACCGAGTGCGCGGCGGCTTGGCCAGGGATCAGTCCTTGCTGACGAAGCGCGACGGATGGACGTCCATCACGTTGTCGACGAAGCCATGCAGCTTCGAGGAAACGATGTCGTGGTAGCTGTAGTACAGAAGCGGGATCTGGCCGACATCGTCGACGAGAATGCGCTCGGCCTCGGAGAGCTCCTTCATGCGCTCCTCGGGCTTGCCGCCGGCGGCGGCCGCCTTGTCCATGGCCGCTTCGTATGGCGCGCTGTTGTAGTTCGAGTAGTTGTTGCCGCTCGCCTTGCGCGAGATGCCGAGGAAGGTTTCCGGATCCTTGTAGTCGGCGATCCAGGCGGCTCGCGCCACGTCGTAGTCGCCCTTCTGCTCAAGGAAGGAATAGTGGGTCTTGGTGTCGGTGTTGAGCAGCGTGACGTCGATGCCGAGCGGCTTCAGCTGCTCCTGGATGGCAACCGCGGTGTTCTTGTGGTTCTCCGAGGTGTTGTAGCGGATCTCCATCTTCAGCGGATGCTCGGGCGTGTAGCCGAGCTTTTCGAGGATTTTCTTGGCTGCGTCCTCGCGGTCGATCTGCGGCATATCGGCGTATTTGGCCATTGCCGGCGTGTAGCCCTCAATGCCGGGAGGCACCATGGAATAGCCGGGCAGCATCGAGTTCTGCCAGACCTTTTCGGCGATGAAGTCACGGTCGATCGCCATCGAGATGGCGTTGCGCAGTTCGGGGTTGTTCCACGGCGCCTTGTCGGTCTTGATCGCATAATAGTAGGTGCCGAGATACGGGCCGACATGGATCTGGTCGCCGAACTTGGTCTTGAGGTCGGCAAGCTGTTCGGTCGGCAGATCGTCATAGCTGTCGAGTTCGCCGGCCTCGAAGCGCTTCATCGCCGATGAACGATCTTCGGTCGGGATGTAGTTGACGACGTCGAACTTGACGGTCGCGGCGTCCCAGAATTTCGGATTCTTGACCAGTTTCATGTGGTCGTTGGGGACCCATTCGGCCAGCGTATAGGCGCCGTTCGAAACAAGATTGCCGGGCTTGATCCAGTCGGCGCCGAGCTTTTCAATCGAAGCCTTGCTGACCGGATAGGTCGCCTGATGGGTCAGCATCTCCAGGAAGTAAGGGGTCGGCGCCTTCAGCGTCACTTCCAGGGTGTTGGCGTCGATCGCCTTGACACCCATGTCCTCGGGCTTGCCCTTCTTGGTGTTGAAATCCTCCGCCCCCTTCACCGGATACAGCATCGAGGCGTATTCGGCGCCGGTCGCCGGGTCTTCCAGCCGGTGGAAGGCGTAGACGAAGTCGTCCGCCGTCACCGGGCTGCCGTCCGACCACTGGCCGTCCTTGCGCAGCTTGAAGGTGTACACGGTGCCGTCATCCGATACAGTCCAGCTTTCGGCGGCGCCCGGGATGAGGTTCGCCTTCTCGTCCTGCATGACCAGGCCCTGGAACAGGTCACGTAGCACATTCGCTTCATAGACCGTCGAAGTCTTGTGCGGGTCGACAGACTCCGATTCGGCGGCGGTGCCCCTGTTATAGACGCTCTCGGCGAAAGCCGGCGTGTAGAATGCGCCGGCGGCTACCGCCATGGTGGTGGCGAACACCGTCGCCTTCAGCATGTTTTTCAGCATGAAGTTCTCCCTGTCGGCGCTGCCGTCGGCGCGCCTTTACGTGTTGACGCCCCGGGACCGATGTCTGGCCCCTTTGAGCGCGCCACCGGTTCCCTCCGGCAGCTGGTGGCAGGAGACTAGACAGGAGGTAAGCTCTTTTCAACCGAGTACTGATTGACGCTAAGTCAATCCTCATAATCGAAGAAGCAACGGCTAAATTAGAGCGGCATTTTCAATCGCGCGCATCCTCAGGTTGTACCCGGAGTTTTCGCTTTCTGCATGCGAACTTTGGCATGCTAGTAGCATGGTTCAGAACCTCATTTCCAGGGTCCGAAGGCGCGCATTCCGAACCGACAATTCGGGAACCTCGGCGGTCGAGTTCGCTCTGCTATCGCCGCTCTTCATCCTTATCCTGCTCGGAATGGTTGCATACGGCATCTACTTTGGCGCCGCCAACTCGATCCAGCAGATCGCGGCCGATGCCGCCCGGACGGCCATAGCCGGGTTGAACCAGACCGAGCGGCAGACGCTGGTGGCCAGCTACCTGACCACAAATGCCGGCGGCTACCCGTTCGTGGACGCCAGCAAACTGACCTACCAGGCCAATGACAGCGTGGCTGATGGAAGCCAGTTCGTGGTGTCCATCTCATACGATGCCCGCAACCTGCCGATCTGGAATCTTTTCCCGGGCATAGCGATGCCGGGGACCACGATCACGCGCCAGTCAACGATCAGGGTCGGAGGTATCTAATGCTGCAGCGTGCGGGCAAGGGCATCGGCCGGCTTGCACGGTCGATGGTGGGAGACAGGAAAGCAAATTTCGCCGTCATGACCGCACTGAGCGCGCCGGTCGCGCTGGCGCTGGCCGCGGTGGCCATCGACGAGGCCTCAATCTACGGCGAGCGCCGGCAAGCCCAGGCGATGGTCGACCTGGCGGCGATCACTGCTGCCTCGAACATCAACAATGTCAACACGGCGGTCGTGACCACGCTCACCGACAACGGCATGCCGGGTGTCGTTGTTCAAGCCTCGGGCCAGACCATCGCCCCGGCTGTCGGAAAGACGGTGGTAACGGTCACGCAAGGCCGATATGCTTCGACGACCAGCAATGTCACCCAGCGCTTCCAGGCGGGCGTGACACCCTATAACGCGGTGCGTGTCACCCTGACGAAAATCCCCGCCCGCTATTTCGCCAGCTCGCTCATCCCCAGTCCGGTCATCGGTACCCAAGCCACGGCCAGCATGACGCCGCAGGCGACATTCTCGGTCGGATCGAGACTGCTCAGCGTCAATGGCGGCATCCTCAACGCGCTTCTGAGCGGGCTTCTCGGCGGCAACATCTCGCTCAGCGTCATGGACTATAATGGGCTGATCTCGGCCGATGTCAGCGTGCTTTCCTTCATCAGTACGCTCGGCACACAGTTGAACATCACGGCCGGCACCTATTCGGACGTGCTGGCCTCGAAGGCGACTGTCGGCCAGATCGCCACTGCCATGGCCAACGTTCCCGGCCTCGGCAACACGGCCAAGGTCGCCCTGCAGACCATCGCTTCCAAGTCGACCAGCACGGTCAAGATCCCGCTCAGCAGTCTTGTCGACCTCGGTTCCGTCGGCAGCCTGGGGCTTGGGCAACAGCCGTCCGGCCTCGGCGTCGACGCAAGCGCCATGGGCATGCTGACCGCCGCCGCCGTGCTCGCGAACGGCACCAACCAGGCCGCGATCAATCTCGGCGCCACCATCCCTGGCCTGCTCAACACCCAGCTCAGCATAGCCATTGGGGAGCCCGCGCAATCCTCGCCCTGGCTGGCGATCGATGGCATCGGCACCACGGTGCGGACGGCCCAAACGCGGATCAAACTGACGGCCTCCGTCGGTGTCGGCACGCCCGGCCTCGGCGGCGGCATCAGCCTTTTGGCCGTCAATGTGCCGCTCAATGTGGAAGTCGCCTATGCCGAAGCCAAACTGACCGACATCACCTGTCCGACGGGGCCTTCCAGCATCAGCGTTTCCATCGCCGCACATCCGGGTATTGCCCAGTTGAACCTCGCCAACAGCAACAATCCCTCCGGCTTCGCCGATTTCAGCCAGCCGCAGACCTTCACCAACGCAGAGATCGCGGATGTGAGTCTCCATCTGCTGCTGATCAACATACCGTTGATCCAGTTGATGGGCTCGGCCGCGACCGCGATCACCAACAACAGCCCGCAGACCCTGACCTTCAACGCGACCGACATCGCCAACAAGACGATCAAGACCGTTTCGACGCGCAACATCTCGCAGTCGCTCACCACGTCCCTGGTCAACAACCTGTCGCTTTCGGTCGGTGTGCTTGGTCTCGGCATCGATCTCACCGCCCTGCTCGGAACGGTCAAACCCGCAGTGGTGGCGGTGCTGAACACCGTAACGGCGCCCGTCGATGACTTGCTCTACAATGTGCTTTCGGCACTGGGTGTCGGTGTCGGCCAGGCCGACGTGCGTGTCACCGGAGCGACTTGCGGACGCGCCGTTCTGGTTCAGTAGCGCTCTCTACGGCCAGGCGGATCGCTTGGCCGAAAGACGGCTGAACCGCCGGTCAATCGAGCCGGCCAAGGAAGCAACCGAGAGCTGGCAGCGAGAGCGCTTCTTCCTCGACAGCGGCGGTGCCACCCAAGACGGCCGCAATTGCACCGATATCCCCGGGCAACGGCAAATTCGCCGGCTCCCCAGCGAAATTGAAGACACAGAGCAGCCTCTCGCCACCGCCTTCGCGGATGAAGGCGAGCACGTCACCCTCGGCATCGAGAAATCGGATCGAACCGCTGACCAGGGCCGAATGGCGCCTGCGCAAGGCGAGCGTCGAGCGGTAGGCGGACAACGCCGATCGCTCGTCGCCGTTCTGCATGTCGGCGGCGCGGGCGCGATGACTGGCCGGGACCGGCAGCCAGGGCTTGCCGGTGGAGAAACCCGCATTGTCGGCGCCAGCCTCCCAGACCATCGGCGTGCGGCAGCCGTCCCTCCCCTTAACGCCCGGCCAGAAGCGGACGCCGACCGGATCGCGCAGATCCTCATATGCAAGCTCCGCCTCCTCCAGGCCGAGCTCCTCGCCCTGGTAGAGGCAGATCGAGCCGCGCAGGCAGGCGAGCAGCATGATCGAGAATTTGGCAACCGCGTCGGCATCGCCGTCCGGCCCGGTCCAGCGGCTGACATGGCGCACCACGTCATGGTTGGAAAACGCCCAGCAGACCCAGCCGTCGGCGACAGCATGTTCAAAGGCCTCGACGCAGCCGCGCACATGCGCCGCCGAAAATTGCGCACCAAGCAGATCGAACGTGTAGCACATATGCAGCTTGTCGCCGCCGGAGGTGTAGGCGGCCAGCGTCTGCAGCGAGCGGCCCTCATCGCCGATTTCGCCGACGGCGGCGCGGTCCTGATACTCGTCGAGCAATGCGCGGAAGCGCCTGAGGAAAGCCAGGTTCTCTGGCTGTGTCTTGTCGAACAGATGCTCCTGGTAAAGGTAAGTGTTGGTCTCGCCATTGGTGCCGGCGACGCTCGACGCCAAGGGCGGATTGCTGCGCAGCCAGCGGTCGTGGACATAGTAGTTGACGGTGTCGAGCCGGAAACCGTCGACGCCACGCTCGAGCCAGAAGCGCACCGTGTCCAGCAGCGCGTCCTGGACCTCCAGATTGTGGAAATTGAGGTCGGGCTGCGAGGCGAGGAAATTGTGCATGTAATATTGGCGGCGGGTCGAATCCCACTCCCAGGACGGGCCACCGAAGACGGACAGCCAGTTGTTGGGCGCATTGCCATCGGGCTTCGTATCGGCCCAGACGTACCAGTCAGCCTTGGGATTGTCGCGGCTGGCGCGGCTTTCGATGAACCATTCGTGCTTGTCGGATGAGTGCGACAGCACCTGGTCGATGACGACCTTCAGGCCCAGCCGGTGCGCCTCGGCGACCAGAGCGTCGAAATCTTCCAGTGAACCGAACATCGGATCGACGTCGCGGTAGTCCGACACGTCATAGCCCATGTCGGCCATCGGCGACTTGAAGAAGGGCGACAGCCAGACGGCATCGACGCCGAGCGACGCGATGTGGGCAAGCCTTGCCGTGATCCCCCTGAGATCGCCGCTGCCATTGCCGGTCGTGTCCTGGAAGGAGCGCGGATAGACCTGATAGATGACGCAGCCACGCCACCATTCGGTCCCCTGCCCGGCCCCCGGATCGGCCCAAGGGCTGGCATTGTTGTCGGCCATTACGAACCTTTCCTGGCGCGACCCTTTGCGGCCCCGCGCTCGATCATAAAATTGACGCTGCGGCCCGGCAGCGGCCGCGCGAGGTCGATCGGCTGCGTTTCGATCGCCGGCTGCCATTGGAACCCGTCCCGTGCGGGCAAGGTGAAGACGCATTGGCGACGATCGCCGTTGATCATGACGGCAAGCCGGCCGCCGCCTGCATCGCCGAGCAGCATGACGAGGCGGTGACGGGCAGAGTCGTTCCAGTCCGTGTCGGCGAGCGGCATACCTGTCTCAGTCAACCAGGCGACGTCGGGGATGCCAGAAGCGTCGGCCGGCTCTCCGGTCAGGAAATGCGTGGCCGACAAAGCGGGGACGGCGCGGCGAAGCATGCCGAGCGCCGATGCGTAACGCTCCAGCGCCTGGTCGCGGCCTGCCCAATCGAGCCAGGTGATGGCATTGTCCTGCGCGTAGGCGTTGTTGTTGCCCTTCTGTGTGCGGCCGAACTCGTCGCCTGCGGTCAGCATGATGGTGCCGCGCGAGGCAAACAGCGTGGCAAGCAACGCGCGCTGGTCGTCGAAGCGGTCGCGGATGATCGCCGCACTGTCCGTCTCACCCTCGATGCCGTTGTTCCAGGACAAATTGTCGTTGTGGCCGTCGCGGTTCTGCTCGCCATTGGCCGCGTTGTGCTTGCGCTCATAGGCGACGATGTCGGCCAGCGTCATACCGTCATGGGCGGCGATGAAATTGACCGTGCGGCTGGCCGGCTGGCCGGTCCTGGCAAAAATATCGGACGAGCCGGCAAGCCGCGTCGCCAGCGCTCCCACCGCGCCGGTATCGCCGCGCCAGAAACGTCTGGCATCGTCGCGGTATCGATCATTCCACTCGAGAAAGGGCGGCTGAAAATTGCCAAGCTGGTAGCCATCCGGCCCGATGTCCCAGGGCTCGGCGATCAAGACGCGATCGGCGAGCAGCGTGTCCTCGTGCATCGCCTTCAACAACGGCGCCTGGGTATCGAATGTTCCGTCGACGCGGCCCAGAACCGGCGCCAGATCGAAGCGGAAGCCGTCGACGCCGGCATGGCGGACAAAGTGGCGAAGCGTGTCGAGCACCATGTCGCGCACCACCGGGTGATCGCAGGCGACCGTGTTGCCGGTGCCGGTGTCATTGACCAGCCTGCCATCCGGCAAATGCCGGTAGTAGGCCTGATTGTCGAGGCCGCGCAACGACAGCGTCGGCCCCAGCCTGTCGCTTTCGCCTGTGTGGTTGAAGACGAGATCAAGGATGGTGCCGATGCCGGCCTGACGCAGTGCGGCGACAGTGCCGCGCAACTCCGCCAGGCCGCCCGGGGCCAGGCGCGGGTCGAGCGCCATGAAGGTGACGGGATTGTAGCCCCAGGCATTGCTCAGGCCCAGCGGCGGCAGATGCCGCTCGTCGATCGATGCCGTCACCGGCATCAGTTCGACGGCCGACACGCCGAGCTTTTTGAGATGCTCGATGACGGCAGGATGAGCAAGTGCAGCGATCGTACCGCGCTGCGCTTCCGGAATATCCGGATGCAGCTTGGTGAACGCGCGGATATTCAGCTCGTAGATCAGACCGCCCGGGCGGAAGAGCGGCGGTAGCACAGGCGCCGCAATGGGCAGGGCCTTGGCCACGGTCTTTGGCATCAGCGGCGCGGTGTCGGCGCCCTCGTTGCGCCGCGCGGCGAGCCGCCAGTGATAGGCATAGGAGCGGTCGATTTCGACGGCGTAGGGATCGCTCAGCAGCTTGTCGGGATCGAACCACAGCCCGCGCTCGGGTGCATAGTCGCCATCGGCACGGAAGCCATACCGCGTGCCCGCGGCAAGGCCGGGGACGAAGAGCGCATAGATGCCGTTGCCTTCCGGCTTCAGTTCCAACCGGTCGAGTTCGCGATTTCCCTGCTCGTCGAAGATCGAGACCCAGAGGCGACGAGCCGACGAGGACCAGGCGGCGAAGCGGATGCCTTCGGGGGTGACGGTGGCGCCGAGTCGGGTCATGCAGGCTCCCCCTTCTCTCCTTGTGGGAGAAGGTGTCGCCGAAGGCGACGGATGAGGTGTGCTCCAGCTTGGCACCGACGGCGATCCGTCGCGCACCGCTCATCCGTCTCGGCGCTACGCGCCGATCCACCTTCTCTCACAAGGGGAGAAGGAAAGGCGCGATGCACCACCCTCAAGTAATCACGCTCGGCTTGTTGCGGCCGGTGTGACTCTTGATCCCGGCAATGTCGTCGGCGGCGGCGATGAGGTCGGCGAGTGCAACCTGAGTGTCGAGATCATGCCTGGCCTTGTCCGGCTCGTAGCGCTCGATATAGACGCGCAGCGTCGCTCCGGAAGTGCCGGTGCCGGAGAGCCGGAAGACGACGCGCGAGCCGCCTTCGAACAGCACCCTGATGCCTTGATGCTCGCTGGTCGAGCCGTCTACCGGGTCGTGATAGGCGAAGTCGTCGGCCTTGGCGATCTTCAGGCCGCGCACGCTGGTGCCGGGCAAAGAGCCTAGCTTGGCGCGCAGTTCGTCGACCAGCGCATTGGCGCGGTCGCTTTCGACCTCTTCATAGTCGTGGCGCGAATAGTAGTTGCGGCCATAGGCCGCCCAATGCTCGGTGACGACCTGCTTGCAGCTCTCGCCGCGCACGGCAAGGATGTTGAGCCACAACAGCACGGCCCACAGGCCGTCCTTTTCACGGACATGGTTGGAGCCGGTACCGGCGCTTTCCTCGCCGCAAATCGTCGCCATGCCGGCATCGAGCAGATTGCCGAAGAACTTCCAGCCGGTCGGCGTCTCATAGATGCCGATGCCGAGCTTTTCGGCGACGCGGTCGGCTGCGCCGCTGGTCGGCATCGAACGGGCGATGCCTTTGAGGCCGTCCTTGTAGCCCGGCGCCAACTGGGCATTGGCGGCCAGCATCGCCACCGAATCCGACGGGGTGACGAAGATGCCCTTGCCGATGATCAAATTGCGGTCGCCGTCGCCGTCGGAAGCCGCACCAAAATCCGGCGCGTCCGGTCCCATCATCTCGTCATAGAGATGCTTGGCGTGGACCAGGTTCGGATCGGGGTGATGGCCGCCGAAATCCGGCAGTGGCTTGTAGTTGCGGCAGGTGCCGTTCTCCGCGCCAAGCCGGCGCTCGAGAATCTCCTTGGCGTAGGGGCCGGTCACCGCATGCATGGCATCGAAGCGCATGCGAAAACCGTATTTGAAATTGGCGCGGATGGCGTCGAAGTCGAACAGGGTTTCCATGAGATCGGCATAGTCGGCGACCGGGTCGATGATCTCGACCTTCATGCCGCCGGCCTCGACGGTGCCGATCTTGTCGATGTCGATCTGGGCGATATCTGATGTCTTGAAGCTCGAAATCGTCTTAGTCTTGGCGAAGATCGCGTCGGTCAGCTTTTCCGGTGCCGGGCCGCCATTGCCGGCATTGTACTTGATGCCGAAATCCTCATGCGGGCCGCCCGGATTGTGGCTGGCCGACAGGATGATGCCGCCGAAGGTCTTGTATTTGCGGATGACGTGCGAGGCGGCCGGCGTCGACAATATGCCGCCCTGCCCGACCATGACCTTGCCGAAGCCGTTGGCCGCCGCCATGGCGATCGCCTTCTGGATGACCTCGCGGTTGTAGAAGCGGCCGTCGCCGCCGATCACCAGCGTCTTGCCCTTGAAGCCGTCGAGCGCGTCGAATATCGACTGGATGAAGTTCTCGGCATAGTGCTCCTGCTGGAACACCGGCACCTTCTTGCGCAGTCCCGACGTGCCGGGCTTCTGGTCTAAATAGGGCTTGGTGGGAACGGTCCGTATCATGCTTCAGGCAACCCTTTTCGAAAGCAGCAGGCGATAGAGTTCGACATATTTTTCCGCGCTCTTGTCCCATGACACATCGGCCTTCATGCCCTGACGCTGCAGCGATTCCCAGATCACCGGATTGGCATGTGCGTCGACGAGACGGCGGATGGCGTGCAGCATGGCAATGCCATTGTTGGGCGCGAACTGAAAACCTGTGGCGACGCCAGCCGAAACGGCGGCCTCATTGGCATCGATGACCGTGTCCGCCAGGCCGCCGGTGCGGGCAACGATCGGCACGCAGCCGTAGCGCAGACCGTAAAGCTGGGTCAGCCCACAGGGTTCGAAGCGCGACGGGATGATGATGGCGTCGCAACCGCCCTGCATGGTGTGCGACAGCCCCTCGTCATAACCGACGACCACGCCGATGCGGCCGCGATGGCGTGCAGCAGCAGCAAGCAGCGCGCCTTCCAGTCCTGCATCGCCTGAGCCCAGTACGGCCAAGCGTGCGCCGGTCGCCACGATGCCGTCGATCACCGTCGCCAATATGTCCATGCCCTTCTGCCAGGTCAGCCGGCTGATGACGCAGACGATCGGGCTGTCGTCGCGGTCGAGGCCGAAGCGGTCCTCCACGGCTGCCCGGTTCGGTGCCCGTGCCTTCAGCGTGGCGGCTGTGTAGTTCGACACCAGATGCTTGTCCGTCTCCGGATCCCAGATGGCGGTGTCGATGCCGTTGACGATGCCGTAGAGATCACTGGAGCGCATGTTGATCAGGCCATCGAGACCCATGCCGAATTCCGGCGAGCAGATTTCCTGCGCATAGGTCGGGCTCACCGTGGTGATCGCCCAGGCTGCCTGCAGGCCGGCCTTGAGGAAGCCGACGCCGCCATAATATTCGACGCCGTCGAGCGCCATCGCCACCGCCGGCAGACCGAGTTCGCCGAAGATGCCGGCGCCGAACTGGCCCTGGAAGGCGAGATTGTGGACCGTCATCATCGACGGGACGCCAACCGCCTTGCCATAGCGCATATAGGCCAGCGTCATCGCCGACTGCCAGTCATGGGCGTGGACGATATCAGGCTGGTAGCCGGAGATGGCGCCGCCGGCGATATCGCCGCCGACCTGGCTGAGCGCCGCGAAACGCCGCCAATTGTCAGGCCAGTCTGCGCCCGCAGCATTGCCGTAGGGGCCACCGGGGCGGTCGAACAGATGCGGCGCGTCGAGCACGAACAGCTCGAGCCCGGCAATCTGGACGGCATGGACCAGAGCCTTGCCGCCCTGCAGCAGGGGATATTGGTAGACGGCCTTCTTTTTCTTGAAGGCCGCCATCACGGTCGGAAAGCCCGGAATGAGCGTGCGCATGGTCACGCCCTTGGCGGCGAGCGCGATGGGCAGCGCCCCGGTCACGTCGGCAAGCCCGCCGGTCTTGATCAGCGGGAATATCTCGGGCGTGACCGACAGAACCTGCATGCGTTTATGGTCCGATCCTGTCCAATTCTTGTTTTTGCGCAATTCCCGTGGGAAACCCGCTTCACACTTTTCCTGGAATAGCTCCTAGAGCTTCAGCTTGTCGATCATGTCCTGGGTGACCAGGCAGATGCCCTTCTCGGAAACACGAAAACGCTTGGCGTCGAGAACCGGATCTTCGCCGACGACCAGCCCTTCCGGTATCCTAACACCATGGTCGATGACGACGCGCTTCAACTTTGCGTTCCGGCCGACATGAACGTCGGGCAGCATGACGACTTCTTCCAGCGTCGAATAGGAATTGATGCGCGCGCCGGTGAAGATCAGGCTGCGTTTCAGCGATGCGCCCGAAACGATGCAATCGCCCGAGACGAGCGAGGACACGGCCGAGCCGCGCCTGCCGTCCTCGTCATGGACGAACTTCGCCGGCGGCTTCAACTCGGCGTAGGTCCAGATCGGCCAGTCGCGGTCGTAGAGATCGAGTTCCGGGGTGATATCGGTCAGGTCGATATTGGCTTCCCAATAGGCGTCGACCGTGCCGACATCGCGCCAGTAGGCCTCGTTTTCCATCGTCGAGCGGACACAGGATTTGGCGAAGCGGTGGGCGATCGCCTTACCGTGCTGGACGATATAGGGAATGATGTCCTTGCCGAAGTCGCGGCTCGAACCGGGCTCGGCGGCATCGCGGCGCAATTGTTCCATCAGGAACTTGGTCTTGAAGACGTAGATGCCCATCGAGGCCAGGGCAAACTCGGGCTTGTCGGGAATACCAGGCGGATCGGCGGGCTTTTCGACGAAGGCAATGATGTTGTCCTTGGCATCGACATGCATGACGCCGAAGCCGGTCGCTTCCATCCGCGGCACTTCGAGGCAGCCTACCGTGACATCGGCACCGGCATCGACATGCTGGCGCAACATTAGCTCGTAATCCATCTTGTAGATGTGGTCGCCGGCCAGGATGACCATGTATTCCGGGCCATAGGCCTCGATGATGTCGATGTTCTGATAGACGGCGTCGGCCGTGCCTTCATACCACTGCGTTTCCGAGACGCGCTGGCTGGCCGGGAGGATGTCGAAGCTTTCGTTTCGTTCTGGCCGCAGGAAGTTCCAGCCGCGCTGCAGATGGCGGATCAGCGAATGCGCCTTGTACTGGGTGGCGACGCCGAGGCGTCGAATGCCGGAGTTGAGCGCATTAGAGAGCGCGAAATCGATGATGCGCGTCTTGCCGCCGAAATAGACCGCCGGCTTGGCGCGACGGTCCGTCAGTTCCTTGAGGCGGCTGCCACGGCCGCCGGCCAGTACATAGGCCATGGCATCGCGTGCCAGCGGCTGGGTCCGTTTCAAGTCTGCCATTTCTACCCTCCCAAGTTACTCAAGTCTCGCCATGATGCTCGGCCTTGCCGGCCTCAGTCGACAATGAGTTCGAGCATGATCGTCGACAGCGGTGGCAGAAGCATCGTTGCCGAGATGCTCTTGCCCTCTGCCCTTGCCTCGACAATGCCGCCATTGCCCATGCCGGAGCCGCCATATTCGGATGCGTCGGTGTTGATGATCTCGCGCCACTTGCCGGCCTTCGGCAGCGGCACGCGGTAATTGTCGCGCGGCACCGGCGTGAAGTTGGAGATGACGGCCACCGGGCTGCCGCCCGGCGCGTTGCGCACCCAGGCAAAAACCGAATTCTGGCTGTCGTCGACGATCAACCAGGAAAAGCCTTCCGGCTCGCAATCCCGACCATGCAGTGCCGGGCGCGAACGGTAGAGATAGTTGAGATCGCGTACCGTCTGCCAGACGCCGCGATGCGGGCGGAAATCCAGCAGGTTCCAGTCGAGAGCGCGCGCCTCGCTCCATTCGCGGCGCTGCGCGAACTCCTGTCCCATGAACAGCAGCTTCTTGCCGGGATAGCCCCACATGAAGCCGTAATAGGCCCGCAAGGTCGCGAATTTCTGCCAGTCGTCGCCGGCCATCTTGCCCAGCAGCGTGCCTTTGCCGTGCACGACCTCGTCATGCGAGAGCGGCAGCACGAAATTCTCCGAGAAGGCGTAGGTCAGGCCAAAGGTCAGGTCATTGTGGTGGTGCTTTCGGAAAATCGGCTCCTTGGCGAAATACTCCAGCGTGTCGTGCATGAAGCCCATGTTCCACTTGAAGCCGAAGCCCAGGCCGCCTTCATGCACCGGCGCCGAGACCTTCGGCCATGAGGTCGATTCCTCGGCGATGGTCATGACGCCGGGATGGTGTCCGTAGACCTCCTTGTTCATCTTCTGCAGGAAAGAGACCGCTTCGAGGTTTTCGCGGCCGCCCTTCTCGTTGGGGATCCATTCACCGGCCTTGCGCGAATAGTCGAGGTAGAGCATCGAGGCGACCGCATCGACGCGTAAACCGTCGACATGATATTTCTCGGCCCAGAACAGTGCGTTGTTGACCAGGAACGATATCACTTCGCGGCGACCGAAATTGTAGATCGCGGTGTTCCAGTCGGGATGGAAACCCTTGCGCGGATCGGCATGCTCGTAGAGCGCGGTGCCGTCGAAATGGGCCAGGCCATGCGCATCGACCGGGAAATGCGCCGGCACCCAATCGAGGATGACGCCGACGCCGGCGCGGTGCGCACCATCGACGAAACGGGCAAAGCCGTCCGGATCGCCGAAGCGGGCCGACGGCGCGTAAAGCCCGGTTGTCTGATAACCCCAGGACGGGTCATAAGGATGTTCGGAGATCGGCATGAACTCGATATGGGTAAAGCCGGTCTCGACCGCATAGGGGATCAGCCGGTCGGCCAGTTCGTCCCATGACAGGAACGTGCCGTCGTCGCGAAGCTGCCAGGAACCGGCATGGACTTCGTAGATCGAGATGGCTTCGCGGCGGTGATCGGCATTGCGCCAGAAATTGCGGTGCGCCTCATCGCCCCACTCATGCGCCGGCGGCACGGCGACAACCGAGGCCGTGGCCGGACGCAATTCGGACTTGAACGCAAACGGGTCCGCCTTCAGCGGCAGCCTGACGCCATCCGGGCCGATGATCTCGTATTTGTAGGGCCGCCCGGCGCCGATGTCGGGCACGAACAGTTCCCAGATGCCGGTGTCGCGGCGATCGCGCATCGTGTGGCGGCGGCCGTCCCAGTCGTTGAAATCGCCGACCACCGAGACGCGTTTTGCATTGGGAGCCCAGACGGCGAAATGCACGCCGGTGGCGCCTTCGTGCTCAATGACATGCGCGCCAAGCTTGTCGAACAGCCTGAGGTGCGACCCTTCGGCGATATAGTAATCGTCCAGAGGCCCGAGCACGGGGCCGAAAGAATAGGGATCGGTCAGCCACCAGTCGCCGCCGGCATTGCGCGCGTGATAGCGCAGCGGCTGCCGCTTCTTGATCGACAATTGCCCCTCGAAGAAGCCGGCATCGTCCCGCCTGGACAATTGACCAGCCTCGATGCCCGTCAGCGTATAGGCGGTGACGGTCTCGGCATGCGGAACGAAGCAACGGGCAAACAGGCCTTTGCCGACCTCATGGACACCAAGGACCGCAAACGGATCTCCGTGCGTGCCGGCGACAATCGCCGCAACATCGCTGGCTGGCGCCAGTCCGTCCGGCCCGCTTGTCGCAGCGGTCGCGCGCGGTTTCCTCATCAGGCAGTGTCCCTCCCAGGGCACCAGGTGTTTGTTTCTGGCGATGCGAGTTGAGGTTCAACCCGCATCACCGGGACCACCTTGTTCGTGGCCTCATGCAATCACATCAGACCGGCACGTTCCAGATTTCTTTCGCGTATTGGCGGATCGTGCGATCGGACGAGAACCAGCCGACACGCGCGACATTGCGGATTGCTCTCGCATACCAGTCCGGGCTGTTGCGCCAGACAGCGTCGACATCCCGCTGGGCGGCGGCGTAGGTGTCGAAATCGGCGGCGACCATGAACCAGTCGCTGTCGTAGAGGCCGTTCATCAGGTCGCGGTAGCGATCGGGATCGTCGGGCGAGAAGACACCCGAGGAAACGGCCGCGACCGCCTGCGCCAGTTCGGGGGAGCCCTCGATCACGGCGCGCGGGTTGTAGCCATTGTTGCGCCGCTCGGCGACCTCGGCCGTGGTCAGGCCGAAGATGAAGATGTTGTCGTCACCGACGCATTCCTTGATCTCGACATTGGCGCCGTCGAGCGTGCCGATGGTCAGCGCGCCGTTGAGCGCGAACTTCATGTTGCCGGTGCCTGACGCTTCCATGCCCGCGGTCGAAATCTGCTCGGACAGGTCGGCGGCCGGCATCATGATTTCGGCCAGGCTGACATTGTAGTTCGGCACGAACACCACCTTCAGCAAACCGCGAACGGCCGGATCGCGGTTGATGACCCTGGCAACGTCATTGGCAAGTTTGATGATCAGCTTGGCGTTGTGATAGCTGGGCGCCGCCTTGCCGCCGAAGAATTTCACGCGCGGCATCCAGTCGCGCTCGGGATGCGAGCGGATCTGGTCGTAAAGCGCGATCGCCTCGAGGATGTTGAGAAGCTGGCGCTTGTATTCGTGGATGCGCTTGACCTGGATGTCGAACAGCGCCGAAGGGTCGACCTTTATGCCGAGCCGGTCGGCGACGAGATTGGCCAGCCGCACCTTGTTCTGCCGCTTGACGCCCGCGAACTTCTCCCGGAACGCGCCGTCATCGGCAAAGCTGTCGAGCCCTTTGATGGCGTCTATGTCATCGAGAAAGCGGTCGCCGATCGCCTCGCGGGCGAGCGAGGTCAGCCCGGGATTGCATTGGATCAGCCAGCGCCGCGGCGTGATGCCGTTGGTCTTGTTGTTGATGCGATCGGGATAGAGCCTGTGCAGGTCGGCGAACACCGTTTCCTTCATCAGCTCGGTATGCAGCGCCGAAACGCCATTGATCGAATGCGAGCCGACAAAGGCCAGGTTGCCCATCCGCACCCGGCGGTCGCCATTCTCCTGGATCAGCGAGATGCGGCTGATCTGCTCATCCGAGAACAGGTTCGTGGCGCGCGCTTCCAGCAGCACCTGCGCGTTGATGGCGTAGACGATCTGCATATGGCGCGGCAAAAGCCGCTCGAACAGCGGCACCGGCCAGCTTTCCAGCGCCTCGGGAAGAAGCGTGTGGTTGGTGTAGCCGAAGGTGCGTTTGATGACATCCCAGGCAAGGTCGAAGTCCATGCCGTGGACATCCATCAGGAGCCGCATCAGCTCCGGCACCGCGATCGCTGGATGGGTATCGTTCAGATGGATCGCCGCCTTGTCGGGAAGCGACTTCAGGTCACCATATTGGCTGAGGTGCCGCTGCACGATGTCCTGCAGCGAGGCGGTCGAGAAGAAATACTCCTGCCGCAGCCTGAGCTCCTGCCCGGCCATGTGGGAATCGGCGGGGTAAAGCACGCGCGACAGGGCGTCGGCCTTGTTGCTTTCGGCGAGTGCGCCGATGTGGTCGCCCGCGTTGAACTTGTCGAGCAGGATCGGATCGACCGGCATGCCCGACCACAGCCGCAGCGTGTTGACGCGGTTTGCCCGCCAGCCGACGACCGGCGTGTCGTAGGCGACGGCCAGGACATGCTCGGTCGGCTTCCAGACATGGCGCTCGAGCCGGCCATCCTTTGAGGTGATGGATTCCACCGAGCCGCCGAAGCCGACCTCGAACGAGCGTTCGCGCCGTTCGAATTCCCAGGGGTTGCCGTGATCGAGCCAGGTCTCGGGCAGTTCGACCTGCCAGCCTCCTTGAATCTCCTGGCGAAACATGCCGTTGGCGTAGCGGATGCCGTAGCCGTGTGCTGGAATGTCGACCGTCGCCATGCTTTCCATGAAGCAGGCGGCGAGCCGGCCAAGGCCGCCATTGCCGAGCGCGGCATCGGGTTCGAGCGCCGCGATGAGATCGAGGTCGACGCCGAGCGAAGACAGCGCCTCGCGCATATTGTCCATCAGGCCGAGATTGGAAAAGGCGTCGCGCATCAAGCGGCCGATGAGGAATTCCAGCGACAAATAATAGACGCGCTTTTCCTGCTGGTCGTAGGCCTCTTTCGTCGCCTGCATCCAGTGATCGACGATGCGGTCGCGCACGACCTTGATCGAGGCGGTCAGCCAGTCGTACTGGGTCGCAACGGTGGTGTCCTTGCCGACCCTGTATTTGAGGGCCATCAGAACTTCTCTTGCGAGCGTCTTCGGATCGGGGTTTTCGAGCAGTGGGGGAAGGGTTTCGGATGTCATCGCGCGCGTCATGCTGCCTCTCGTGCGGTTGCCCCGATCATACCGGCTTTCGTCAATCCTCCCAGCCCATGCTAGCGCATCTTTCAGGATGTTCAATCGATTTAGGCGATTGCGCAACCAGGAGCGCCTGCGGCAACTTGGCAGTCAGGCTGCCAGCGCTGCCTCCGGGGGGGTCTTTGCTCCGGTCATGAAGGCAACGGCATCCGACATCGTATACTGCTTGGGATCGATGACGCAGAGGCGACGGCCCAGGCGATGGATGTGGATACGGTCGGCCACCTCGAAGACATGCGGCATGTTGTGCGAGATCAGCACGATCGGCAGGCCGCGTTTCTTGACGTCGAGGATCAGTTCGAGCACGCGGCGGCTCTCCTTGACGCCGAGGGCAGCCGTCGGTTCATCCATGATTACCACCCGGCTGCCGAAGGCAGCGGCGCGCGCCACCGCCACGCCCTGGCGCTGGCCGCCGGAGAGCGTTTCCACCGCCTGGCTGATGTTCTGGATGGTCATCAGGCCAAGCTCGGTGAGCTTGTCGCGGGCTCGCTTTTCCATCGCCGGGCGGTCGAGCATGCGCAGCCACTTGCCGAGGAAGCCGGGTTTGCGGATCTCGCGGCCAAGGAACATGTTGTCGGCGATCGACAGGGCCGGCGACAGCGCTAGGTTCTGGTAGACCGTCTCGATGCCGGCTTCGCGGGCTTCCATCGGCGACTTGAAGGCGACGGGTTTGCCTTCGAGCCGGATCTCGCCTTCGTCCGGCGCGGCTGCGCCGGAAATCGCCTTGATGAGCGACGACTTGCCGGCGCCGTTGTCGCCGATGACGGCGAGGATTTCGCCGGGATAAAGGTCGAAGTCGGCATTGTCGAGGGCGGTGACGCGGCCATAGCGTTTGACCAGCCCGCGCGCGGTAAGGATGGGTTCCTGGGTCATGATTATGCCGAAACCTTTCTGATCCATTGGTCGATTGCCACGGCACCGATAATCAGCACACCGGTAAGCAGCACTTTCCATTGCGGATCGGCGCCTAGCATGTTGAGGCCCATGGAGACGACGCCGACGATCATCGCGCCAAACAGCGTGCCCAGGATCGAGCCGCGGCCGCCGAACAGGGAAATACCGCCGATCACCGTCGCGGTGATGGCCTGCAGATTGTAGTCGGTGACGGCGGCCGAAGGCGAGATCGAGCCGTTGCGGCCGATGGAGACCCAGGCAGCGAAAGCGGCAATCAGCCCGGCAAGGGTATAGACCGTCATCAGCACCTTCTTGGTCTGGATGCCCGACAGCTTCGCCGCTTCCTGGTCATCGCCAACGGCGTAGACATGGCGGCCCCATGCCGTGTGATTGAGCACGTACCAGAGGATCAGAACGAGCACGACCGTGGCGATGACGCCAAGCGTCAGCACCGCCGTGCCGATCTTGAAGCTCAGGGCGAAGAGATGCAGCAGCGGCGCCTGGGCGTCGACGTCGGTGTCGCGAATCGTCTCATTGGCCGAATAGATGAAGTTCGTCGCCATGACGATGTTCCAGGTGCCAAGCGTCACGATAAAGGGCGGCAGCTTCATATAAGCGACCAGCAGCCCGTTGAGCAGCCCGCAGGCCGCACCGGCGGCAAGCCCGATCGTCACGGCGAGAATGGCCGGCATACCGTAACTGACCGCGCAATTGCCCATGATCACGGCTGAAATAACCATGATTACGCCGATCGACAGATCTATGCCGGCGGTCAGGATGACCAACGTCTGCGCGGCACCGAGAATGCCGATGATGGCGATCTGCTGCAGGATCAGTGTCAGCGTGTAGGACGAAAAGAACCGCCCGCCGATGGCGATACCGAAGATGACGATCGACAGGACCAGCACGATCAGCGGCACAGCGGCCGGTGTTGAATGCAGGAAATGCTGGATGCGCTTGACGGCCGATTTGTGCTCGTCAAAAGCGGCGACGCTGGTGTCGCTGGTCGAGAGAACCTTCTCGAATTCCTGAGCTTGAGCCATGTTTCCTCCCCGTGAGGGGTCAGCCAATCGCTGACGCCCGTCCACGCCTTTCCGGTCTATCGCCGGGATTGTTCGCGGTCACGCGACCCATCGTCCACCCGAAGCGGCCGGGGATCAAGTCCCCCCGGCCGTTTCGGTTGTTTTGTTGCCAGTCAGACCGGCATCAGCCCCAGCACTTGGCGAGGCCTTCCTTGGTGTCGATGGACTTCACGCCAGTGGCCGGCTTGTCGGTCACCAAATTGACGCCGGTGTCGAAGAAGTTCTTGCCTTCGGTCGGCTTCGGCTTGGTTCCGTCCTTGGCGAAGGCTGCGATCGCCTCGATGCCGAGCGCCGCCATCTGCAGCGGATATTGCTGCGATGTCGCGCCGATCACGCCTTCTGTAACCGACTTCACGCCGGGGCAGCCACCGTCGACCGAGACGATCAGCACCTGCTTTTCAAGGCCGACGGCCTTGAGCGCCTGGTAGGCACCGACAGCGGCCGGCTCGTTAATGGTGTGGATGACGGTGATGCCGGAGTCCTTCTGAAGCAGGTTCTCCATCGCCTTGCGGCCGCCTTCCTCGTTGCCGTTGGTGACGTCGTGGCCAACGATGCGCGGATCGGTTTCGTCGCCGATCTTGTTGGGGTCCTTCACGTCGATGCCGTAGCCCATCATGAAGCCCTGGTCACGCAGCACGTCCACGGTCGGCTGCGAGGGCGTCAGGTCGAGGAAGCCGATCTTGGCGTCCTTGGCCTTGTCGCCGAGCGTCGCGGCGGCCCAGGCGCCGATCAGCTTGCCGGCCTCGAGATTGTCGGTGGCGAAGGTCGCATCGGCCGCGTCGATCGGGTCGAGCGGCGTGTCGAGCGCGATCACCAGCAGGCCGGCATCGCGCGCCTTCTTCACGGTCGGCACGATGCCCTTGGTGTCGGAAGCGGTGATCAGGATACCCTTGGCGCCGTCGGCAATGCAGCTTTCGATCGCTGCGACCTGGCTCTCGCTGTCGCCGTCGATCTTGCCGGCGTAGGTCTTGAGGTCGACGCCGAGTTCCTTGGCCTTTGCAGTCGCGCCTTCCTTCATCTTGACGAAGAAGGGATTGGTATCGGTCTTGGTGATCAGGCAAGCGCCAACACCGGCCGCGGATGCGGACGAGGCAAACGCCATCAGGCCCAGGGCCGCCGCCGCAAAGACGGTGGACTTCAACAGTTTTGTATTGGTCACGATTTTCCTCCCAGTGGAACCAATTCCGGATGCCGGCCAACCGACATCCACAGCGCATCCAACGAATTTCTCCCAGCGTGGACGCGGACCCAACAGACACCAGACCGAGGCCTCTGTCAATAATTAAATCACTCTTATTTATTATTGACAGCCTTGCTTCGTTCACTCATTCTGGCTCAAAAGCATTGAGAAGAAACGACGGGAGGAACAGGGTGGAGACCGCCACTGCGAGGCACGGTTCGCCCGAAGCGAATGACAGCCTGATTCACCGCGGCACCAACCAGAGTGGCATGCGCGACCACAACGAGCGGTTGGTGCTCTCGCTGGTGCGCCAGCATGGCAGCCTGGCGAAATCCGACATCGCCCGTATGACCGGACTCTCGGCGCAGACAGTCTCGGTCATCATGCGCGAACTGGAGGAAGAAGGCCTGCTCGTTCGCCAGGCGCCGCTGCGCGGCAAGATCGGCCAGCCTTCCATACCGATGGCGCTCAACCCCGAGGGCGCCTTCTTCATCGGCCTCAAGATCGGCCGTCGCAGCGCGGAACTGGTGCTGATCGATTTTCTTGGGCATGTGCGCGCGATGCTGCAGCACTCCTATCGCTATCCGGCACCGCGCGAGACGGTGGAGTTCGTCACATCAGGCATGAAGAAGATGCGTGGCGAACTGACACCGGCGCAGGACAAGCGCATCGCCGGCCTCGGCATCGCCATGCCGTTCGAACTGTGGAACTGGGCCGATACCGCTGGCGCGCCGCGCGACGTCATGGACGAATGGCGCCACCGCGACATCAGGGCCGATATCCAGGGGCAATGTGAGTTTCCGGTCTATCTGCAAAATGACGCCACCTCGGCCTGCGGCGCCGAGCTCGTCTTCGGCCAGGCCGGCGGCGCGCGTGACTTCGTCTATTTCTATATCGGCGCCTTCGCCGGCGGCGGCATCGTGCTCAACGGCCGGCTGTTCGGCGGCCCAACCGGCAATGCCGGAGCGCTCGGCTCGATGCCGGTGCCCGGACCGGATGGCAAGCCGACCCAGTTGATCGACGTGGCGTCGATCGCCATGCTGGAAAAGGCGCTTATTGCCCGGGGCGTCGAGGCCTCGCATCTGTGGACATCGCCGGAAGACTGGGGCGAGATCGGCCCCGAACTCGACGACTGGATCGCCAGCGCCTCGAGGGCGCTCGCCTATGCCATCGTCGCGGCGTCCTCGGTCATCGATTTCGAGGCGGCGGTGATCGACGGCTGGATGCCGAAGGCGGTGCGCCGCCGGCTGGTCGATGCCATCATCGCCGCCATCGCGACGATCGACGGCGAAGGCCTGAAACTTCCCGCCGTTCGCGAAGGAACCGTCGGCATCCATGCCCGGGCGCTCGGTGGCGCCAGCCTGCCGCTTTCCGAACGCTTCCTCATTGGTTCGACGACGATTTCCAGGAGCGCCTGAATGCTGATCGGAATCCCGGCGCTGCTCGGTCCGGACCTTCTGGCGACACTGCGCGCCATGGGTCATGGCGACGAGATCGCCCTTGTCGACGGAAACTACCCGGCCGAGGAGCAGGCAAGACGCCTGATCCGCGCCGACGGTCATCCGCTCATTCCGGTGCTCGACGCGATCCTGAGCATCCTGCCGGTCGACGACGCGGTTCCAGAGGCGCTGTTTCGCGCGTCCGTGAAAGGCGATCCGTCGCTCGCCGATCCAGTTCATCGCGAGATCGAGGCGATCTGCGCCAAACACGCGCCGGGCCGCAAGGTGGTTGCACTGGCCGGAGCCGACTTCTATGCACGGGTCAAATCGGCGCATGCCATCGTCGCGACAAGCGAGCCGCGGCTCTACGCCAACATCATCATCCGCAAGGGCGTGATCTATCCGCCGGAGACCAGGAAGCCATGATCCTCTGCTGCGGCGAAGCCCTGATCGACATGCTGCCGCGCACGACGACGCAGGGTGAGCCGGCCTTTGCTCCCTATGTCGGCGGCGCGGTGTTCAATTCGGCGATCGCGCTTGGCCGGCTTGGCGCACCGGCCGGTTTCTTTTCCGGCCTGTCGTCGGATCTTTTCGGTGGCCAGTTCAGGGACGCGCTGGGGGCGAGCAAGGTCAGTTCCACCTATGCTCACACCTCGCCCAGGCCAACGACGCTGGCCTTCGTGAAGCTCACCAACGGCCAGGCGACCTACACATTCTACGACGAGAACACAGCCGGACGCCTGCTGACCATCGATGACCTGCCAGCACTCGGCAACGAAATCGAGGCGATGCTGTTCGGCGCCATCAGCCTGATCTCGGAGCCCGCCGGCAGTGCTTATGAAGAGTTCATGCGGCGCGAGCACGCAAGCCGCGTCATGATGCTCGATCCCAACATCCGGCCGAACTTCATCCCCGATAAGGCCAAGCACCTCAGACGCATCCGCGAGATGATGGCGATGGCCGACATCGTGAAGCTCTCGGACGAAGACCTCCATTGGTTCGGCGAAGCCGGCTCGCATGAGGATGTCATCCGCAACTGGCTCGACCGCGGCCCCAAGCTGATCGTCGTAACCCATGGCAGCGAAGGCGCTGTCGGTTACACCAAAGACCACGCCGTCACCGTGATGCCGGAAAAAGTCGAGGTGGTCGACACGGTCGGCGCCGGCGACACCTTCAATGCCGGCATCCTTGCCTCCCTGCATGAACAGGGCCTGCTGACGAAAGCGGCAATCGCCAGCCTATCGAAAGAGGCCATCCACAAGGCGCTGGCGCTCGGTGCAAAGGCAGCGGCGGTGACCGTGTCACGCGCGGGCGCCAATCCGCCGTGGCGGCATGAAATCACCTGAATAGCGCTGAGCCAGCCGATCACTTTATGTTTCGCAGGGCCGCTCAGTGGGACCATAAAGGCACGATTGAGCCCGACGAAGCCCGGATTTCCGGCATCTTGCGAAGATACGCCGGAAATCAGCGGTAACAGACTGCGATACCTCGGCAATTGGCGGCTCTGGCTGCCCGGCTTTCTCGGCAGGCGCAACTCTGATACCAGCGGGCCGTTATTGGGCTAAACCGCCTGGTTAGAACCGTTTTGAGGCCGACATGCAGTTCATTGATCTTGGCGCGCAGCGCGAACGCATAAGCGACCGGCTGAAGGCCGCGATCGACCGTGTCGTCGAAGAAGGGCGCTATATCCTCGGCCCGCAGGTCACCGAATTCGAGAACAAGCTCGCCGCCTATATCGGCACCAAGCATGTCGTGGCCTGCGCCAACGGCACCGATGCGCTGCTGCTGCCGCTGTTTGCCGCCGGCATCGGCCCGGGCGACGCGGTGTTCGTGCCGAGCTTCACTTTCGCCGCCACCGCCGAAGTGGTGGCTCTGGCCAAGGCCGAACCTGTCTTCGTCGATGTCGATCCGGTGACCTACAACATCGACATCGCCAGCCTCGAGGCGGCCATCGCCATGATCAAGAAGGAAGGCCGGCTGAAACCGAAGGCGATCATCCCGGTCGACCTGTTCGGCCTTGCCGCCGACTATGATGCCATCATGGCGATCGCCAACCGCGAAGGACTGCTGGTGATCGAGGACGCCGCGCAGTCGATGGGCGGGTCGCTTGACGGCAAGATGTGCGGTGCCTTCGGCCATGTCGGCTCGACCAGCTTCTATCCGGCCAAGCCGCTTGGCTGCTATGGCGATGGCGGCGCGATGTTCACCAATGATGACGCGATGGCCGACAAGCTGCGTTCCTTCGCCTTCCACGGCAAGGGCGAAACGCAGTACGACAATGTCCGCGTCGGCATCAATTCACGGCTCGACACGATCCAGGCGGCGATCCTGATCGAAAAGCTCGCCATTCTTGAAGACGAGATGGTTGCCCGCCAGCTGGTGGCAAACCGCTATGCGGAGGGGCTTGGCGATATCGTCACAGCGGCCCGCAACCTCGACGGCAGCCGTTCGGCCTGGGCGCAGTACGCCATCGAGACGCCCAAGCGCGACGGGCTGAAGGCGCATCTGGGCGAAAAGGGCATTCCGTCCGTCATCTACTACGTCAAGCCGCTGCATGCCCAGGTCGCCTATCGCGACTACCCGCGCACGCCGACCGGTCTTGCCGTCTCGGAGGACCTGCCGAAGCGCATCCTGTGCCTGCCGATGCACCCCTATCTCAGCGAAGCCGACCAGGAGAGGATTATCGAGACGATCCGCAACTATATCGGCTCGAACTCGGCGCAAGCAGCGGCCGAATAGGCAGAAATATCAGACGGGGCTCGCCCCTGCCCTGCCGCTGGCGATGAAATGCGGATTGGCGAAATCCTCGTCATCGGCCTGATCGCGTTTGCCATAGACCAGAGGCTTGCCGTCGAGCGTGCGTGTCGTGCCGCCCGCTGCGCGTAGCACCGCGTCGCCTGCGGCCGTGTCCCATTCCATGGTGCGGCCGAAGCGCGGATAGACATCCGCCTCGGCGCTGGCCAGAAGACAGAATTTCAAGGAGGAGCCGACTGAGACGATCTCGGCGGCGCCGAGGTCGCGAATGTAGGCTTCAGTTTCCGGCGTGTTGTGGGAGCGGCTGGCAACCACGGCCAGCGGCACTGCTGCCGTTCTCACTGAAATCGGCCGGCGCGCGACGATCTGGTAGTCACCATCGATTTCGAGGCTCTCCGCCCCGCCCGGCTGGCCAGAAAAGAAACGTCCGGTGCAAGGTGCGAAAACGACGCCGACTTCCGGCACGCCATGGCGGACAAGCGCGATGTTGACGGTGAAGTCGGTGCGGCGATTGACGAATTCCTTGGTGCCGTCGAGCGGATCGATGAGGAAGAAGGCGTCGCCAAGATCGGCCGGCATGATTCCGGCCGCCGCTTCCTCTTCGGCCACGCAGGGAATGTCGGGAAATGCGGCGCGCAGGCCGGCAAGGATGATCTTCTCGCTCTCGCGGTCAGCCTCGGTCACCGGCGAGGAGTCGGATTTGCGGTCAACCTCACAGCCGGCGTGAAACACACGCATGACCTCGCGTCCGGCCGCCAGGGCCAGCCGCTCGAAGATGTCGAGCATCGACCTGTCGTCAGATACCGCCGCCATTGTCATATTGGTCTTCGGCAATGTCACGCTCGTTCAGCCAGTGTTCCAGGGCATCTACCATCTCTTCGGCCGATCTGCCGAGCGTCTTCAGATGGATTTCCGGTTTTTCCGGCGCTTCGTAAGGCGAATCGACACCGGTGAAGTTCTTGATCTCACCGTTCAGCGCGCGGGCATAGAGGCCCTTCGGATCACGCCTGGCGCACTCCTCAAAGGGCGTGTCGACAAACACCTCGATGAACTCACCATCGGCCATCAACTCACGCGCCATACGCCGCTCGGCGCTGAACGGCGAAATGAAGGAGACAATGACGATCAACCCGGCATCGGCCATCAGCTTGGCCACTTCGGCCACGCGGCGGATGTTCTCGACGCGGTCGGCATCGGTGAAGCCGAGATCGCGGTTGAGACCGTGACGGACATTGTCGCCGTCCAGAATGTAGGTGTGCCGGCCGGTGGCGTACAGCTTCTTCTCGAACAAATTGGCGATGGTCGACTTGCCGGAGCCGGAAAGTCCGGTGAACCAGAACACGGCGGGCCGCTGGTTCTTCATATCGGCGCGTACGCGCTTGCCGACGTCGAGCGATTGCCAGTGGATGTTCTCGGCACGACGCAGCGAGTGCAAGATCATGCCGGCGCCGACGGTGGCGTTGCTGATGCGGTCGATCAGGATGAAGGCGCCGGTGGTGCGGTTCTCGGCGAAGGGATCGAAGGCGATCGGCGCCCGCGTCGAGATGTTGCAGATGCCGACTTCATTCATTTCAAGTGACTTGGCCGCCTCATGGGCGAAGTCGTTGACGTTGATGCGGTGTTTCAGGTCGGTGACGGTGGCGCTGGTCTGGTCGGTTTCGGTGCGCAGGATGTAGGAACGGCCGGGCAGCAGCGCATGCTCGTCGAACCAGACGATGTTGGCGGCGAACTGGTCGGCGACCTGCGGCCTGGCAGCCGGCGAAACCAGCATGTTGCCTCTGGAAACCTCGACCTCGTCGTCAAGAACGAGCGTGATGGCCTGGCCGGCCACCGCTTGTTTCAGATCGCCGCCATAAGCGACAATGCGTTTGACATGCGACGACTTGCCGGATTTGGCGACGACGACCTCGTCGCCTTGCGCAATCGCGCCCGACGCGATCGTGCCGGCAAAGCCGCGGAAATCGAGATTGGGACGATTGACGTACTGGACCGGAAAACGGAACGGCTGCTCGACAGCGGCCTCTTCGACCGAAACGGTCTCGAGGTGCTCGATCAGCGTCAGGCCGGAATACCATTGCATGTTCTGCGAGCGGCCGCTGACATTGTCACCGTAGCGGGCCGACATCGGGATCGGCACGATGGTCTGAAAGCCGAGGTCGCGCGAGAATTGTCCGTAGTCTTCGACGATCCGATCGAAAACCGCCTGATCGAAATCGACGAGATCGATCTTGTTGACGGCCAGCACGATGTGGCGGATGCCGAGCAGCGAGGCGATGATCGAATGGCGCCTGGTCTGGCGCAGCACCCCTTGCCGCGCGTCGATCAGCACGATCGCCAGATCGGCGGTCGAGGCGCCGGTTGCCATGTTGCGCGTGTACTGCTCGTGGCCGGGCGTGTCGGCGACGATGAACTTGCGCTTCGGCGTCGCGAAGAAGCGATAGGCGACGTCGATGGTGATGCCTTGCTCGCGCTCGGCCTCAAGACCGTCGACCAGCAGCGCGAAGTCGATGTCGTCGCCGGTGGTGCCATGCTTACGCGAATCGCGTTCGAGCGCGGCGAGCTGATCCTCGAAGATCTGTTTGGTGTCGGACAACAAACGCCCGATCAGCGTCGACTTGCCGTCATCGACCGAACCGCAGGTCAGGAAGCGCAGCAGCGACTTCTTCTCCTGCGCGGCCAGATAGTCGCGGACGCCGTCGGTGGGGGCGAGGCTCTTTGCCATGATGTGGCGCATGGTCAGAAATACCCCTCGCGCTTCTTCTTTTCCATCGAGCCTGCCTCATCCCGGTCGATCAGGCGGCCCTGGCGCTCGGAGGTGCGCGCGGTCAGCATCTCGCCAACGATGGCTTCGAGCGTGTCGGCATCGGATTCGATGGCGCCGGTGAGCGGATAGCAGCCCAAGGTGCGGAACCGGACCAGCCGGTTCTCGACTGTCTCGCCGGGGCGCAGTTTCATGCGATCGTCGTCCTTGAGGATCAGCATCCCGTCGCGTTCCACCACCGGCCGTTCCTTGGCGAAATAGAGCGGCACGATCGGGATGTTCTCCTGCAGGATGTACTGCCAGATATCGAGTTCGGTCCAGTTCGACAACGGGAAGACGCGGATCGATTCGCCCGACGCGATGCGGGTGTTGAATATCTTCCACATTTCGGGGCGCTGGTTCTTCGGGTCCCAGACATGCTGGGCATTGCGGAACGAGAAAATGCGCTCCTTGGCGCGCGACTTCTCCTCGTCGCGACGGGCACCGCCAAAGGCGGCATCGAAGCCGTATTTGTCGAGCGCCTGACGCAGCGCCACAGTCTTCATCACATGGGTGTGGGTGTTCGAGCCATGGTCGAACGGATTGATGTTGTCGCGCACGCCGTCTTCATTGACATGAACCAAAAGGTCGAAGCCGAGCTTTTGCGCCATCTGATCGCGAAAAGCGATCATTTCGCGGAACTTCCAGGTGGTGTCGACGTGAAGGAACGGGAACGGCGGCTTGGCGGGATAGAACGCCTTCATTGCCAGATGCATCAGCACGGATGAATCCTTGCCGACCGAATAGAGCATCACCGGCTTGGAGAAGGCGGCCGCAACCTCGCGGAATATGTGGATGGATTCGGCTTCAAGCCGCTGCAGATGCGTAAGCGCTATGGTCATAGACTGTGAGCGTTCTCTCGTGCCTTGCGCCAGAAGACCTTGCATCAAATCATCGGGCTTTTTGCGCCCGGTTCAAGCTTCGCTTCTGGACAAAGTGTTTCGTGCGGGCGTTCTAGCAGATCGACGCAGGGCAGAACAATGCAAGACGAGCCCGGCAACGGTCAGTTTGAGAACGAATTTTCCACGCTTTCGCCATAACCCGAAAATTTCTGTTCGCAAGGCCTCCAACCGGAAAAAGGCAGGAAAAATATTGCTCGGGAGACCATGGCGGCAAATGCTCCTGGAGCCCTTTCTCAATCGACGGGCGCCTGCCGCCGATTTTCGGTGACAACAAGCCCCGACGCACTATCGAAAAGACAGCCCAGCAGCTATACAAGCCGCCGGAAGCGGGCAAGATGCGTCATCAGGCATGGGCAATTTCGAGGCGAGCACATTCGGTTCGGCTGAACAGGGTATGCCGCACAAAGCTACTCGAGAATAGCGAGCCCGAAACTTGAACCGGCTTTCGTCTGCAAGACAGCAACTCACGCCTTCGCGGATCAATATCTACTTCTCCACTCTTTGCTTCTTTTTTCCACCGGTTCTGGGATCGGTGGTCAGCTTCGTATTCAATGGCGGCGGCCTGTGGTCCGTCCTGTTGATCGCCTTCAAGAAGAGGCGCTTCAACACCGACCGGGCGATGATGGCGCTGACGATCGCGATCTATGCCTATTGCGTGGCCAATCTCGTGGCGTCCATTGTCAACAACACGCTCGTCCAGGATGCGCCACGCCTTATTCCGCTCGTAACCTTCCTGTTTTTTCCCGTCTCCTATTCGACCTGGAGCATCTCGCAGAAGACTACGCTCGTTCGCATCATCGTGCTCAGCAGCTTGGCGGCCTGTTTCGTCGCACTGCTGCTGGCCGTTGCGCAGCAATATTGGGTGGGGATGAGAGCCAAGGGCGGGGCGGGCAATGCGATCGTGTTCGCGGAGGTCCTGTGCCTTGCCGTGATGGTCTGTGTGGCCGGCGCCTTGTCGGACATCGAGAAGCACAGGACTGCCCTCATTTGCGCAGCGCTTGGCGGAACGATCGCCATTATCTACTCCGAGACGCGCATCGTCTGGCTAGCCCTGCTGATTGCCGGCATCGCCGTTCTGATGATCAACCAGCGCAGGCTGAGGGGCAAGAATGCCGTTCGGCTGCTCTTGTTGCTGGTGGCGGTCGGCGTCGTGGTCGGCGCTGTCGGCTTCCAGACGATATCCGGGCGCATCGACTTTCTGCGCGCCGACTGGAATGCGCTTGGGGCACAGGGCCACTACGACACCTCGTTGGGATTCCGTGTTGCCCTTTGGGAGATAGGCCTCAAAGCGTTCCGTGAGACCCCATTGTTTGGACATGGTGTGGGTGCCACCCAGTTCTTGATAAGACAAGGCTTCCGGGATCAGTTCGGGATGGATGCCGGCTTCAACCATTTCCACAACGGCTTCCTGACCGCCCTGGTGCAGGCAGGGCTCCTGGGCGCGGTAACGCTGGCGGCGATCTTTGTCGTTGCCGCCACAAATGCCACCATGGTCCTGCGAAACAGCACCGATCCGATCGAGCGTTTTGGCGCTACGATGATTGTCATCGTGGTGATCACCTATCTCACATCAGGGATGACGGGCATCCTGGTTGGTCACGACATTCTGGATTCGGTACTGATGGTCTTCCTGGTGTCGGGAACCTATCTTGCCTGCGGACGTCAGGCTCCGTTGCCGCAAGACCAGACACTTCCGCTCGGGGCGGACGACCAGGCGCTTCCGCCAGTAATGAAAGATCAGACGCATCCATCCACCCAATAGCCGTTCAGGGCAAGGCCGTGAAAGTCCTGGTCACAGGCGCGACAGGCTTCATCGGCCGTCAGGTGGTGCAGCAGCTTCGTGAGGCGGGCGCGGAGCTTCGTCTCGCGTCCCGCTATCCTGAGAGGCTTGGTCCGGGACAGGATGCCATGCAGATGCCCGGTTTCGATGCGCCGGCGGCTGCCTTCCTGGCGCTTACCCGGGATGTTACGGATGTCGTCCATTGCGCGGGCCTGAACAATGATGAAGGCAATGCCACCGAAGCCGATTTTCGGGCGGCCAATACGGAACTGAGTGGACGGCTGGCGCAAGCGGTGGCCGAGCAGGCAAGCGGACGCTTCATCCAGCTCTCCTCGATCCGGGCCGTGATCGGTGCGCACGTCAGTGCAACGATCGACGCGGACACGATACCCGATCCGCAATGCGCCTATGGGCGCTCGAAGCGCGAAGCAGAGATCAGGGTGCTGGACGCCTATGCATCGCATGGCCGTTCCGACGCTACCGTATTGCGGCTGCCCCCGGTCTACGGAACCGGCATGAAGGGAAACCTGGCGACGCTGATGCGACTGGCCGATACGGGCCTGCCGCTGCCGGCAGGTGCGTTGACAGGAACCCGCTCGCTGCTGTCATCGCAATCGGCGGCAGGCGCGGTGTGGCATCTGCTGAACTGTTCGGGGCAACGGCGCCCGATCTATGTTGCCAGCGACGTGCCGCCGGTTTCGGTCGCTGACATTGTCGGCGCCTTTCGCAACGGTTTTGGACGACGGAAGCGCCTGATGGCCGTGCCGGCCGGTCCGTTGCGGACAGCCGCGGTCGTGCTGGGCAAGCGGACGTCCTGGGACAGCATGACGGCGACACAGATATGCGACCCTTCCCTGCTCGTATCCGAAGGCTGGCAGCCGGAAACCGCCACGCTGGAGCGGCTGGCCGAGATGGCGCGGCTCGGAAACGCTCAATCGCCTCCTTTGCGATAGAGCGTTGCAAACAGGATGCGAAGGTCGAGCCAGAACGACGCCGTCCTGAGATAGGCGGCATCCGTTTCGGCCAGAAGCTGCGGGTTCGACATGTCGATGCCCCTGATCTGGGCCATGCCGGTAATGCCCGGAAGTGCCGCCAAGACGCCCAGCCGCCTGCGACGCTCGATCAGTTCCGTCTGTGTCGGTAGGCAAGGGCGCGGCCCGACCAGGCTCATCTCGCCCCGCAGAACGTTCCAGAATTGTGGCAGTTCATCGAGCTTGAACTTCCGCAAGGTCCTTCCGACCGCGGTCACGGCATTCGCTGGCGCTTCGTGCGAGGGCAAGGACGGCGTTCCCTGGACCATCGTCCGCAACTTGTGGCAGCGAAACAACACGCCATCGCGACCGACCCGCGTTTGCGAAAAGATCACCGGACCGGGCGACGATGCCCGCACCGCAAGCGCGCAGAGCAATAGAACAGGCGACGTCACCAGCAACAACAGGGCTGTCGCGACGAGATCGAAGGCTCGCTTCAGTCCCTTCACGGCCATCCCCCGATCACTAGAGCAATTCCAGGAAAAGTGTGAACCGGTTTTCCCGGGAAAAGCGCATGGCGCTTTCCCTTGAGAATTGCTCTGACAACGCCACAGGATCGATATCCAGGCAAGATCTCGTCATTCAACCGTCAACTGCAACGTATCTAACCTGCCTGCCCGACTGTTCTCGAACCCGTTTCCTGCCGCGTGTCGGGCGCTGACGTCTCCGGCCGATGGAGTTCCGCCAGCACCGCAAGGGCGGAAGTCTTGTCCTGGTTCTTCATTGCCGCCTGCAGCGCAGCCAGCGCGGCCTGAACCGCCGGCCACGCCACGACATCCGTCCTGAGGCCGAAAATCTTGGCGATGTCGAGCGTGACGATCTCTTCATTGGCGCCCTGCAGCGTCTCATGCAGCTTCTCACCGGGCCTGATGCCGGTGAAGCGGATCGGGATATCGGCATAGGGCGTCTTGCCGGCCATGCGGATCATGGTTTCCGCGACTTCGAGAATCGGCACGGGTTTGCCCATGTCGAGCATGTAGATGGCATAGTCGTCCTTGCCGTCACGCGACTGCGCGTCGGCGGCCGCCATGATGACCAAGTCGACAGCTTCCGCCACCGTCATGAAATAACGCGTCATGCGTCGATCGGTAATCGTGACCGGGCCGCCGGCTTCGATCTGTGCCTGGAAGATGGTCGCCACCGAACCGTTGGAGCCAAACACGTTGCCGAACCGCACGGCTATGAATTTGGTGCCGGAACGGCGCCCGTCCGGCGCGACTGCGTGGCTTTCGTGCAGGGAACTGACGAGCTGCTCGGCCGCTCTCTTTGTGATGCCAAGCACCGAGCTCGGATCCACGGCCTTGTCGCTCGAGATGAGCAGGAACTGCGGAACGCCACATTTGGCGGCAACCTCAGCGCAGACAAGCGTGCCGAAAACATTGGTCTGAATGGCCGATTCCCAGTTCTCCTCGAGCAGCGGAACGTGCTTGAGCGCCGCGGCATGAAAGATGATATCCGGTTTGAATTCGGTGACGACACGCGTCATCTGCCGCCGGTCCGCGACATCGACAATGCGGACCTTGAGACGATCATGATCCTTCTCGTCGACATACTGGCTCAACTGGAAGATGCCGAACTCGGAATTGTCGGCGACCAGCACCGCCCCTGCCCCCAGCTCCAGCGACCGCTTGACCAGTGTGCGGCCGATAGACCCGGCGCCTCCCGTCACTAGGACGCGCCTGCCGCCGACAAAGGCACCAATGCGTTCGATATCGGACGGCACCGTCGGGCGGCGCAGGATCGTTTCCATTTCGACTTCGTCGAGAACGATCTTTCCCTCCTGCCCCAGTTGCGAAAGCCGCGAGAACTGTACGACGGCTATGCCGCCATGGCGGGCGACACGCACAAGCTCGGAATATTCCTCGATCTCATGCTCGACGCCGCTGCCGAAAATAAGCAGGTCGATGCTCTTGGTGCCGGCGGCGTAGTCCTCCAGGACATCGATCAGGCGCGGCCGGGACGCTACCACGGGAACACCTTGAATCCGTGTGCCCAATGGTGCACCGCGCTCGGTCGCCATGATGCCGGCGATGGAATAGTCGGCCGGCTCCGCCGTGCGTGTGAAGCGAATGATCAGGTCGGCCTCGCCAAGCCGACCGACGAACAGCGCCCGCTTGGCCTGCGTTTTGTTGCCCTTCTGGGTAAGGATACCCCAGCTCGCGCCGTCGCGAAGGAACCGGTAGAACAGCCGAGGCGCCGATATGATGGTGAACGAAACGAGGAAGAAGACGATGAATTGGCGCTCGTTAAGGCCAGCCACGGGCTGGAAGAAACGAGACATCAGCGAGACGCCGTAAAGCACGACCGTCAGAATCGCACAGCTCTTCAGAATGTTGAAAAAGTCCGGGGTGGAGGCAAAGCGCCAGATCGTGGTGTAGAGGCCACAATATCTGAACAGCAGGTGGCTGATGAGGACGATCCCGGCCCAGGTGACGAAGCCTTCGTAGGAGAAGGCATCGAACGAAAGATTTGACCTGGAGAGGACGAGACTAAGCGCCACCGCAATCAGAACCATGGCCAAATCCTGGACCATGATGATGGCGCGCCGCATCTTCGGCCGACTTCCGGATACGGCTTTTACATAGGAAGTCATTGGCCAGTACTATACTCCAGGCAGAGGACTTGAACATTACAGCCTCGCGCGATCGAATGACATCCCTCATCGATCGCTCGTTCCGTAGCTCTGTCCTCAGCCCCCGCTGCAATCATCGCATAGCGTGGAGTTGCGGCCATCGCCAGAGTTTTTTTGGGCGGAGCGTCAGGCGCCTCATGCTGCTGCGCATCGATGACCAGCTTTTCGCCGTGCAACACCGATCGTGCAGGGTGAAAACGATGAGCCACGCGGTCAATCGGATGGAATCGGTGGTTGCGTTTGCGCGCAGGTCCGCAAATCCTCCGCAGTCGCCGCCATCGACAATATCCGGGGAAGCAGACGCACCTCCAGCTCCAGGGCAATGAAAAGGATGTTTGTGGCAAACATTGGCACCCCAGGCGCTGCGCCTCGGTCATCTGGGTCGTCAGCTCCGAAGTGAAGTCAGATGCTCCGCGTCCCCGCAGCCGACTTGCCTGTTAGACAAGTGGTCAAATGGTGAGCCACCCGCTTTTCCGTGTTCTGCAGCTAGACGATTTCGCGAAGACGCTCGTCATCGATAGAAAAGTTCGGATTGTGAAATGGATCTTTTGTTAGATATGCCTGCCCCCAACGCTCCGTGAAGATGTCGCGTTCGCGTTTCCGCGTGAACTCAATACTCGCGTCTGCGAGAATTTCTCTTACGGAGGGAGATTCCACATGCAGGAGAACAGCCGAGGGTGTCCAAGCTATGTCGTAACCATGTTCGCGCACCCGCAGGCACAGGTCGACATCTTGTATGTACGTCGCGAAGGTTTCATCAAATCCATTCAGATCCTCGAAAACATCGCGCTTAATCATCTGGCATGCCCCCGTCGTGCAGCTGACGTTGCGCGGTGCAGACAGCAGCCCGCAATAATCCTCTTCGGGCAACGCAGCATGCCTGAAGGTGTGGCCACAAATCCCATCGAAGCCGAGAAACATACCGGCATGCTGCACCCGTTCATTCGGGTAAAGCAGCAGCGCCCCAGCCATTGCAATGCGTTCGCTTTCGAGCGGCCGCAACAATTCAGCCACCCAATTTTCCGTGACAGGCACGATGTCATCATTCAGGAAGAGGAGGGTATTTCCCTTCGCGTTCCTAGCGCCAAGGTTGCTCTGGGCAGAAAAATTAAACGGCTGCGGAAATTCTAAAAATTTTACTTTTCTATTTTTTGAAAGAAGCCTGTGTCTCTCAATCGCCAGAGGATTATCCGTGTTGTTGGCAACAATGACGACATCCTCAATGAGACTGTTTTTCTGGTTGAGGATGCCATTCACCAGCTGAAAGAGAAGCTGTCCTTTGTTTCGCGTACAGATGACGACCGACACCGACGGTATCGGCTCCTCCTCCGACTTGCTCACGTCATGTTTTTTGGCGCCGGGAAAGCGATACCGGAACGGTTCCGGCAACGCCGAAGGCGCCGAGACCGCTTCTTCCCCAGGAAGACAAATGATGGGAAACGGCAAATGCCCGTATTTTTGAAATTGCTTCGCCTCGTATGCTTTTCCGAGCACGCCAAGAGCCAGATCATATGGCGTTTTGGCCTCCGCATTCGCGGATTCTTCCTTTATTGCAGAACCGGAGATCAAGAACCGAGAATAGAAATAATCCTTGTTCAAACCCAGTATCGGATTTACGCCCGGCAAAAGAATTGGAAGGACCTTGTCATTCGATCTCTGCCACATGTCGAATAACAGCAGGTCCTTGTCGTCGTTCAGCCCATAAGCAAGCACTTCGGAAAGTTTATCAGACACTTCGTCGCCGGCCTTCAGGAAGAGAACGTAGGTACGCCCGCCTGAAATTTTCTCTGCAAGTTCCTTGGCGGAAGAGTAGCACTCCAGATTCCTGGAAGCGGACTCCCCCAGCGCTACCGGCTGAATGTCGACCAACTCATGGGAACTAGCCGCTCGAATAGAGGTCCGCGTGGTCTCAACGCACCCATCTTGCTCCTGCTCACTCTGGCCCGGCGTAAGGACGATAGCCACATAGACGGTGATCGAAGCCTGCAGTTCCACCGCATCGTCTGGGACGTCCGAATGGATATGATCCAAATAAGCTGACCACGTTGCGGCAGGCAGACGATATCGATCATCAAGCGCGAACTTGAGCGGCCCCGATCGTATGTCACCAGCGGCAGCGGATGCCATATCGGGTGTATCAGGAGCCGGCGCCACACTCTGTTCCGCAAGCGGTGTCAAATCGACAGCGGCAGCGGGCGCGGTCTCGAGTGCATCAGGGGCCGGCGGCACAATCTGTTCAGCAGGCGGTGTCAGACCGACAAAAGCTGATTTCAGGCACCCTGTCACGCCCCGCACTCCACCTGCTCGGTACGCGCGCGCCAGAGCCGCACTGCCGCGCACGAAGTATGGCCTTGCGTTGCGGATCAAGAACTGACGAAGATCTTCCAGAATGCGCTTCTCCAACTGCGCCTTTGGTCATGCAAAATGCGCGAATGAAACATTCGCCGTGCGACCTTGCGCGTTCTTATTCCCCCATGGTTCGCCCTCAATTATGAGCGATCCCGATCGTACACCAACAGCGGCAGCGGACGAGCGCATCTGCCAAACCAACAAAAGCTGATTTCGGGCTCCCTGTCACGCCCCCATTCCACCCGCTCGATACGCGCGCCAAAGCCGCACTGCCGCGCACCATGTATGGCCTTGCGCTACGGATCACGAACTGACGAAGGTCCTCTGGAACGCGCTTCTCCAGACCGCGCCTTTGGTCTTGCAAACGCGCGAATGATCTCCTGCAGGGACTCCAAAACCGCTCGGCTTTGCTTACATCGGCTTGCGGCCAGCCAGATAAATCAACAGTTTGTCGCCTGTGCACGAAACAGCCTACGGCCTGAAGAGCTCGAACAATCCGTGCTTGAAGTTGTCATAGGCGAACTTCCGGGACGAAAGTTGCCTAGCGCCTTCCTGCCGGCGCACCACCGCCGAGCGATCCGCTAGGATCGACATAACCCGGTTCGCGAATCCCTCGCAGTCGCCGACATCGACCAAATCCAGGGAGGCCGATGCATCCTCCATCTCCAAGGTAATGAGAGGGATGTTCGTTGCAACCACCGGCACGCCCAAGTGCAGCGCCTCGGTTATCTGGGTTGGGAAGTTCCCTTCCATTTCAGATGTAAACAGCAGACAGAGCGCGTTCTTGTACAAATATCCGAGTTCCGCGTCCGTCAGCTCCGAAAGCGAAATCAGATGCTCCCCCGCCCCGGCTGCCGCCTGGCCTGTCAAGGGCGTGGTCAAAATCCCAACGAGCTGATCCTTGCCTCCCGCCGCCTTCAGCCGTTCGTTTACGATCGCCACGGTCTTTGCGAAATCTGCGAGCCGCTTTGAGGGCCGGTTCCTCGTGGGGTAAAATACATAGTGCGCTGGCAGCGCTCCAAACCGATCAAGGGATTCTACGCTGCTTGCACCGTCATTCAGGAACGGCAAGGGAATGTGGGCGATAGTCTCGGGCCTTGGCGCCAAAGCGGTCTTGGGCAGATAAGACGCGGTGAACGCGGAGTTCGTCAGGATGCGGCGCGCCTTGGCGACCATCTTTTTGCCGATCATGGCCGATTGCCGTGTAGCCCCCATCTCAGCCGATCCCTGGTAGAAATGAGGCATGTAGTCGGGAAGATACAGGACAATATTCTTACCATTCAGATGGGCAAGCTCGGGGAACATGTAATAGTGCGAGATCAAAACATGCGCGATGTTCGGGTCTGCATTTATCAAATCGACATATTTGGCGTTGGGTATGGTTCCATTCGCAAGTCTTATATTCTTTACTTGCTGCTCCACCTTGACCAAAATCTTGAAAATTGCCAACAATGCCGTGGATGCTAGTGCGCGCGGCATCTTCTTGAAGTCTCTCGTTCGGTAGAGCGTCCTGAGATGATCGAGGTTGGCGGAGAATGGCCGCATCCTTGCAATCTGGCGAAGGCGGCCCAGCGCCTTCATAGCGTTGCCTCCACCTGCAACCTCTTCTTCCACAACCATGATCCTCAGATCGCGCCCGGCGGCGGAACCGAGGAAGCCATGAACGCGGCCGATGTCCTGCTTGCGGCTCGTGACGACAATCTTGAAACCAAGATCGCTTAACGCACGAATGATCTGACGGACAACGCGCGCGATCCCCTCTGAACAGTGGTATTCGCCATTGTGGCGAACGACCAGCGGTCCGAAACCGTGGAAGGCTACAAGAACAGTTTCGGCGGCAGGCGCTTCCACCTTCACGGCAGGCGTATAAATCAATTCCTGTGCCCGGTTCGATCCTGCTTCACCAAGCGCCATCTCTATCGCCCGGTCGAATACGGGCCACACAAATTCCGGCTGGTAGAGTTTGCGAACCTCAGCCTGGCTTTCGATCAGTTCGCGGGAGAGAGCAGGGTCACCTTTCCTCAGCTGCTCCGACCGCCTCACCAGATCTTCAATGCTGTCGGTCCTGCCGGGCGCGTCGGCGGGGAAATACCGGCTGAGCAAAGACTCCTTTTGAAAAGCACCGGACCGCCAAGCGTCATGAATTCTATCGGCGGCAGATAGCAGACGGTAGGCTCTTCGTAATGATAGGCAAAGCCACGCATCTGAGCGAATCGTCTCAGGAACTCGGGACGCTCGACCGTTCCAATCACCTGTTCATCGCGGACGGGCACGTTTTGCGCGCCGAAGATCCTGTAACCTTTGGCAGGGAAATAGTGCTTAAGGTGACGGTAGTTGGCGGAGTAATAAGGGATGTCAGCCGCCCTTGGACATAGCAACCCCACCTCTGCCGTCGACGCCCCGGCATCCCATGTGTCGCGCAGATCGACGACGTCCTGCGTGAGGCAATAGGGAACGATCGCCATGCGCGATCGCAGCCAATCGTCCTCTATGTCGGCAACCTTTTCGGAGTGCGGCATGAACCAGAAATCGTCCCGCTCTGTGACAAGCGGCAGCCCTCCAATATTGATGAGCTCATCCGACAGACTGTAGGGCTGACCATAGGTACGATAGATGACACGGCCACGGTAGGCTTTCAGGAAATGTACCAGCCATAGCGGGTTGATGGTAACGATAGCCGCATCGAAATATGCGTTCAGAATCTCAGCTGCTTCCGGCGGAACCTCATCGTAGAAGAAGTTGGTCCTTTCCAGGATCTCCAATGCCTCTTTGGGCAGGCTGGAAGCTGATGGAGCCCAGTCGTAGACAGCGGACTGATCATAGACGTCGCTCAGATAGGGCGGATTGAACACCTCGTAGCCTAGCGCCCGCAGGTGAGGAAGTTCGGTCTGCGACAGCACCTTGTGCATGCCCAGCCAGAAAATTCGTTTCTTCTTGATCATCCGCTCGATCATCCGCTTTCCGGCCCCCGGAAGGCTGTGTCTGGTATTGCAGTGCACCATCGCTTGTCAAATGAGAGATCGGAAGCATGGCCGGCTTCGGTCACCAAGCCTGATATCGACCTTCGCCCTCATCGCGGACCATGTTGCAATGGAGTTCGACTCTGCTATGCGAAAGGAAGTGCCGGCGATAGGCATGAAAAGGACATCACGGCAGAAGTGCTCGCTACCTGCACCGCACGCAGTTCATTGTACCCAGATCGTAAATGAAAATCGGAATCGACGCACGCAACCTAGTGCCTGGCCTCACGGGTATCGGAAGATATGTCGTCGAGATGACGCGGGCGCTCGTCGCGGCCGGACACCGGCCAATTCTCTATCTACCCGAGCCGCCGGCCAACGCACTTGGCGAGTTGGTTGGAGCCGACATCCGCGTCGCGGCTTTCCCAGGCGCCGTCGCTCGAATGATCTGGTCGCAAACGGCGCTGCCACGCGCTGCGGTCAACGACGCGGTCGACATCTTTTGGGGTCCGGCCCACAGGCTTCCCTTCCGTCTACCGGCGCCGATGCCACGGGTGGTCACAATTCACGATCTGGTTTGGGCCTATGCGCCCGAAACCATGCGTTGGCAGACATGGGGCGCGGAGCGCGCCTTTGTCGGCTCAGCAGTGCGCCGGGCTGATGCAATTGTCGTGGACTCCAATTCAACGAAGGGGGCGCTCCGTGAGCGGTACCCTGGCGTGGAAACTCCAGTGACAACGATCTACCCCGGTTACACCCGCCTCGTGCCGGGCGACATTGCGGCCGTGCGCACGCGTTTTGGAATTGACCGGCCCTATCTGCTGTTTGTGGGGACCCTTGAGCCACGCAAGAACCTCATTCGCCTTTTGGGGGCCTGGGCCAGCCTCGGCCCGGAGGTCCGTTCCGGACATCTGCTGGTTATCGCTGGTGGGCAGGGTTGGCACCTTGGCGATCTGCGATCTCGCCTGGCGGATCTCGACATTTCCGACCAAATTCGGCTCACCGGGTATCTGGATGACACCGATCTGGCATCGCTCTATGCCGGAGCTCGCGCCCTTACGATGCCGTCCCTCTATGAAGGGTTCGGCTTGCCCATTCTGGAGGCAAACGGCTTTGGGGTACCGGTTCTGACCTCCAACGTCTCTTCGATGCCCGAAGTTGCCGGCGAAGGGGCCCTGCTGGTCGATCCGCTGTCAATCAGCGACCTTACCGCGAAACTGCATCAACTGCTTACCGACGATCGCGACATCGCACGACGGGCCGCGGCCACCAAGGCCAATGCGGCGCGTTTCGACTGGCATCTCAGCGCAAAGCGTTTGATCGAGGTTTTCGACCAGGCCATTGCCAAGCGGAAAAGCCGCTGACATGCGCGTCCTCCATTTTTTCAAGACGTACTGGCCTGACACGTTCGGCGGCATGGAACGGGCGATCCATGCAATCGCCTGTGGAACGTCGAAACTGGGCGTTGAGCCAACGGTGCTTTCACTCAGCCGCAGGCCGGAGGAGAACAGCGTCTTCTTCGACGGGCATTGGGCCTACAAGGCACGGCTCGATCTGGAGATTGCTTCGACGGGTTTCTCGCTCGGCGCCTTCAAGCGCTTCGGCGAACTGGCGGCGCAAACCGACGTCATTCACTATCACTTCCCCTGGCCTTTCATGGACCTGGTTCATTTCGGCATGCGGGTGCGAAAGCCAACCGTGGTCACCTATCAGTCCGACATAGTCAAGCAGAGCACGCTGCTGCAGGTCTATCGTCCGCTGATGCACCTCTTCCTCAACAGCGTTGACCGCATTGTCGTGGCCTCGCCCAATTATCTGGAAACGAGCGCTGTCCTGCGAGGACGGCGTGCCAAGACAATCGTCATTCCGAACGGCCTGGATGCGAAGACTTATCCGGCTCCCACCGAGGCACAGCTGCAACATTGGCGCGCGCGGTTTCCTGGCAGGTTTTTCCTGTTCACCGGCGTGCTGCGTTATTACAAAGGCCTGCATGTGCTGATCGAGGCGGCGCGCCTGAGCGGCTATCCGGTGGTTATTGTCGGTTCAGGTCCGATGGAGCAGGCCCTGCACGCGCAAGCTGACGCGAGCCGGCTGTCGAATGTGCATTTCGTCGGCGCGCTGGAAGAAGCGGACAAGATCGCGCTTCTGACCCTGTGCAGCGGAGTCGTCTTCCCGTCCCATCTGCGCTCGGAAGCTTTCGGGTTGTCTCTTGTCGAGGCAGCGATGTTCGGTAAACCGATGATCTCCTGCGAGATCGGCACGGGCACGAGTTTTATCAACCTGGACAAGGTGACGGGATTGGTCGTCCCACCCGCCGATGCGCCGGCCTTGGCCGCCGCCATGGCTCAGATGTGGAACGACACGGACATGGCGCAACGCTTCGGGCAAAACGCAGTAGAGCGATATGAGAGCCTGTTCACATCTGAGAAAATGGCGACCTCCTATATGAATCTCTACCAGGATCTCATCAGGAATATCTAATACTGCCTCGGCAACAGCAAATAAATCCAACATCATCGTGCCTTTTACGCCACGCGACCAAAGCGATAGTCAAGATTCTTCTCGACCCCTATATTAATCATAACTAATCATCGAATCGATTTCCGGGCGGCCTCTTCCCATAGGGCGCGATATCCCAGGCCCTTTTCGCTTGTCATCTTCCGTTTGCAGCGAGTAGGAAGTGAGCTACGACGGGTTGGGTTGCGGCATGGACAACTGCGAAATTGTATTCGATTTGAGATGCCTGCAAGACCCTTCCTATAAGGATCGCGGCGTCGGCAAGCTGTCGGCGAATCTGGTCAGGGCTGTCGGCCACCTTCGCGAAAGAGTTGACGTGTCAACTCTCGGGCTGGTTGATCCCGCCTTGCCACCGCTCGAGGATCGTTTCCTACATCTCGTCGATCAGGTGCGCAGCAACGCCTATCTGGGCGCCAAAGGATGTTCGACGGTGTTCTTCGAACTGTCCCCTATGACCCATGACCCGTTCTTCCTGGGTCGCATCGTGAACGACCCCGACATTCTCAAGCTCGCGATTGTCTACGACTTCATCCCGCTCATGAAGCCGGAACGTTACCTGCCAACCGCTTCCAATCGCCTCGACTATCACACCCAGCTCATTTGGCTTTCTCGCTACGATCATTTCTTTCCCATCTCGCAGCATACATCCGACGAACTCCGGCGCATTCTCGGCGTAAACCCGATGCGCATCACGAAGACCGGGGCGCCGATACACAGCGCGTTCGAGCGCGCCGACACTTCCAGGCGGCGGGAAGGATCTTCCGAGCGCTATGTTCTTGCCTGCGGCGGAGCCGAACCTCGCAAGAATGTCGAATGCCCGATCCTCGCTCATGCCGGAAGCGCCGTGATGCAAGACGCCGGCATTCAGCTCATAGTCATGGGGAATTACCCGCCGGTTTGGCAGGCAATCCTGCGCGACCTGTACACCGGCAACGGTGGCAGGCCCGAGCTTCTTGTTTTCCCGGGTTTTGTCGACGAAGATGAACTCGTATCGATCTACCGTGGCGCGCTCTGCACGGTCGTTGCAACGTACATGGAAGGGTTCTCGATTCCGGTCGTCGAGGCGATGGCGGCTGGCTCACCGGTAATCGCGTCTTCCATCCCTGCTCACAGGGAACTGATCGGGCGCGACGATTTGATGTTTTCTCCCGACAGCGCGGAGGAACTCAGACAGAAGCTCGAAGCGATTGCCGTCGATCAAGCGGAGCGCGGCAAGATTATCCAGGATCAGTCGACACGGTGGCAGCGGTTTCGGGCCGAAAAAATCGCGGCGGAATTCTGGTCGACGGTGGGCGATTTGGTTACGCGTCGTCATCCGAAGTCCACCATCCTCAGAGGCGCGCGACCACAAATTGCATTCCTCAGTCCGATGCCGCCTGACCAATCCGGCGTTGCGGACTATTCCGCCGCAACAATCAGGGAACTGGGAAAACTGGCCGATGTCCATGTGTTCTCGAAACATGCGCCTGTGACCACACCTGACGGAGCAGCATCGGCGCAGCAGATCACCACCCTTCCGTGCTTGTCTTCGGGCTTTGATCGAGTGGTTGGGGTGGTGGGGAACTCATATTTTCATCTGGAAGTGTTCCAGCTGCTTGAACGGTATGGCGGAGCTTGCATCGAGCACGACAATCGCCTCCTCGGCTTCTACGGAAGTCTCCTGGGTTCGCCGCGCGCTTGCGCGGTTGCGGAGCGTGAACTCGGGCGATCCGTGACTGCGGAAGAGGTCGGGTCCTGGCTGCAGGATGAATCGAGGCTGCCAGCAACATTTCTCGGCGAAATCGCCGAGTGGGCTTCGCCGATGTTCGTTCACTCGCGCGTGACGGCTCGGATCGTTCAAGAGCGCTTTTCCAAAATGGCGATCTATCTGCCCTTTTCGATCTATCGGCAGTGGGAGACCGATCCCACCGATCGAAGGCTAAAATCAGCGGCCAGACTGAGGCTCGGCATCGCCAAAAAAGAATTTGCGATCATATCGCTTGGTTTTGTCCACTCCAATAAAGCGGCCGAGGAGTGCATTTGGGCTGTTGACCTTCTGCGCAGCTGGGGCATTCCCGCAAAACTGTATTTTGTTGGCGGATTTGCATCGGATGAGCGTCCGTTCAGGGATTTGGTTTCCAACGTCGGCTTGGCAGATCATGTCGTGTTCTCAGCCGACTTTGTCGGCGAGGCGCAATATCGAGATTACCTGCTTGCAGCCGACGCTGCGGTCCAGCTGAGAACCCACTTCTTCGGAGGCTTGTCCGGTGCGCTGCTCGACTGCATCGCCGTTGGGCTGCCCACTGTTGCAAACGAGGACTTGGCGCTGGCAATGGAAGGGCCGACATTTGTCTCCACCGTGCCGGATCACCCGAGCCCGGTTCTCATCGCGGAAGCGCTGGCCAAGATCAGCCAGAAAGGTGCCAATCGGTCGCAATTTGACGAGGCGCGGCGACATTACTGCGACGTTCATAGTTTCAAAAACTACGCGCAGCAGCTGTGCGAGGGGCTTGGATTCTGAGACTGTCGCCAAAGACCGTAAGAGAAGCGAATTGTCACGAGCCCCAATCTTTGTCGATCTGACCGAGTTGACGACCCATCCGTTGCGCACGGGTATCCAGCGGGTAGAACGCGAGATCTTGCGCCGCTGGAGCGGTCCGCGGCCGCTCGTCCCGTGTCGGTTCGACTCGGAGAAATTGGTTTTTTGCGCGCTCCCGGACGCGGTGGTGGAGATACTCACCAGTGACGGCAAGCACTCACTCGAGGACGAAAGAGAACGACTTCTGCCACATCTCCAGAAGGGCACCCCGATTTCCACGATCGATCTGAAAGCCGGCCTGCACAACCCCGAGGTGTTTTTCGATGCGCAACGTGGCGAAGCATACCGGGCTCTGTGCCATGAGGGCACCGCTTCGGTCAGTTGGCTGGTGTACGATTTCCTGCCCTATCTTCATCCGCAGGACTGGGAGCCGCGCACGACTGGGCGACTGATGCATTATCTGCGCGCGCTTCGCGAAGTACCGCGCGCTGCGTTTATCAGCGAACAGACCCGCCGCGAATACGTGCATCGCGTCATACGAAAGGTTGGTCGCGCAGGTCCCGCGATCCCGCTGGGCGGCGATGGCGTAGCGATGTCCCGGCAAACGTTCGACGCCCAAAAGCGAATGTTCACATATGTCGGGACAATCGAGCCCAGAAAAAACGTTGCCGATATTCTCGAGGCCTTTGAGCTGCTTTGGCAGCAAGATATCGACGTCGAATTGACCATCATTGGTCGGATGGAAAGCCGATCGACGCGCGAGCCTGTGATCCTGGAACGCCTCAAGGCCGAACCGCGGTTCAGATATCTGGGTCATGCAAGCGATGATGCGATCAGGCAAACCCTGGAAAAAACGCGAGCAACCCTGTTCGTCAGTTCACTGGAGGGCTTTGGCATTCCGCCCTATGAAAGCCTGGCAAGTGGCATCCCGGTCATTGCATCGGCAAACCTGCCAAGCCTCGACGTGCTGCCACCAGGCGGCCGTGTCATCCTCGACCAGATAAGCCCCAACGCGATTGCGAGCGCGGTGCATCAACTGCTTGACGATCGGTTCGCGGAAAGGCTTTGGGGTGAAGTGACGAGACTGCGAATACCGACCTGGGACGGGTTTGTGCGCAAACTGGCAGCGTGGCTGCACGGCGCAGGCTAGAGCGGTTCGCCGCTCCACGGAAACGGCGACTGCTCTAAGTCCTTATTTTGACGCAATTCCCCAGGGAAAGCGCTACCCGCTTTTCCCGAGAAAACCGGTTCACGCTTTTCCCGAATTGCTCTAACGGCCTCGCGGCGGGTTTGACGCTATCGTCAGAGCCAGTGCTTCCAAGCTCCTCACGAGTTGAGCCTGCTCTTGTCGCAACGCCTGGATGTCATCCGAGCGCGCATGATTTTCCAGGCTCCTCGCGAGCTGAGCCTGCTCCTGTCGCAACGCCTGGATGTCATCCGAGCGTGCATGATTTTCCAGGCTCCTCGCGAGCTGAGCCTGATGTAGGGTCTCATATGAGCGATCGAGGCGTTCCTGGACGGGTTGCAACAGAAATGTTCTGGTCCGCCACATGACTGGACGCACGATAGGCCTGAAAAGAGCCTTGTAGACGCCGAGAGCGCCCTTCTTCACGGTTGAGCGCAGGCGACCTGGAGCAGGGCTGGAGGGCGGCTCAGAACTAGCCTGTGAAACCATGGAACTCTCCATAGGGGTGATATCAATCGCATTATCACGACCGACAGCATGATGAAACCGGCGCAAAAGCCGCGCCAATGGCAGAACGCTCCCCAAGGCGCGGGGCGCCCCATCATCGCGAAGCTCAAGGACGAGGCGATCGTAACGTGCGGCAAGAGAACCCGCCGAAGCGAGTGAATGACGCTCCTGCTCCAGTTGTCCGGACAGGGCAGCAATATGGGCCGCCTGACGCCTGCCGTCTTCCTCCGCCCGCTCGCGTTCTTGCTCCAGCTGCGCAGACAGAGCCGCCGCTTGGGCTGTCAGGCGCTTGCGTTCGGCCTCCGCCTGCTTTTGTTCCCGCGCAAGGCGTTTGGTCAGAGCCGCTGCGTGGACTGTCAGACGCTGGCTTTCAGCCTCCGTCTGCTTGATTGCCGCCGTGAGCTCAACCGATCGTTTTTGAATTTCCGCGTTCTCTTGGCGTTGGGCTTCGCATTCTGCGGAAAACTGATCTCGCTGCGCAATGATCTCACTGCGTTCGGCCGTCAGCTGTTCCACGGCTACGCTCGAATGCCATTGTTCGAATGTAACATGGCCATCGAGAACGTTTACCGGCACATGGAAGTGGCGGAGCAGCTCTTTGCTCTCGGCCCTCACATAAAAGACATTGATGCCATCGAAGTAGGCACGCAAGAACCCGCTCGCGAGCAGAACTGGCTCCCAACTCTGATTGACGAGTTCGTTCGACCACGGCGCAGTTGCTTCGATCACCAGCACCAGCGGTCGAATCAAGCTCCAGTCTGTCGCTCCAATGATTGCAGCTTCCGACCCTTCCGCATCGATCTTGAGAAAGTTGATCTCTTGTCCGAAGGCATGCTGGGCGACGAGACCGTCCAGCGTCACAGCCCGAACTCGAAGCATCTCCCCTTCGCCGTCGGCCATGACCGGCTCTTCGGCCACTTTGGACATGCCGGGATCGGATTCATTCTGGAAGAAATCAACTTCACCGTCCTGATCTGTGACCACGGCCCTTACATTCGTGTCACGCGATCGTTCCCGGGCCAACTCGTCGAAAACCGCTCCCGGTTCGACGTTTATGCCGGACCATCCGCGATCGTAGAAAGTTTTGGTGACGGATCCTATGGTTGGGTGATAGGCGCCGATGTCGATATAGAAACCGGTCGCGGTCTCCTTGAAAACGCGTTCGAGCAAAACGTCTTCACAATTTTGGGCGTAACTGATCATTGCGGGCACTGCCGTCGGGGGCGTTGCGTCGGCGCCCATGGTTTTTCCGTGCATTTCATTCAGAATCGAAAAAGCTCCATTGGCCCCGCAGCCTCGTTGTTGTCTAACTTAGCCGAAGCCGTTTGACATCAGTGGGAAACTCTCAACCGAGGCAGGTCTGCAGCCCCTCTTTGTTGGACCGTCCATCAGCACACGTGGGGTCGGCTTCGCCTTGCTGGTCGCATGCTGGCGTGTCCGAAAATTGTCGAACTGTTTGCTGAAAGCGGGACATCGGCTAAAAACCTGCCAATGGATCAGGATTGTTCTCTCTTGCGCGGTTTCGCGATCTGCACGGAGCCACGGTCAGGCAGCAATTTCCTGTCACAACTGCTTTCCAGTAGCGGCCAACTTGGCCGTCCGCTGGAATATTTCAACGGCCCGGGACGACGCTATTTCGACGATCCGGACTACCCTGACGACAGGGGCATGCAGATCGACAGAATCCTGACCATGGGCGCGACATCCAACGGGATCTACGGGCTGAAGATCTTTGCACATCAGTACGACTGGATCGAAGGTCAAACCCAATGGACCTCGATGCTTCCGAACCTGCGATTCATATTCCTGCGCAGGCGCGATATACTGGGCCAGGCGATCTCCTGGGCGCGGGCTTTGCAGACCGGCCAATATCGGCATGGGCAAACCTCGACTGGCGAAGCGGAATTTGATGGTGCGGCAATTTTGGGCCGTCTTCGCGCGATCGCGACCGAATATGCCCGATGGGAAATGTATTTCGCCAGGAACGAGATAGCAGCGCTTCGCTTCGTCTACGAGGAGATCGTCGATGCACCGCAGCAGGCAATCGACAGGGTAGCCGAGCTCTTCGATCTGCATCCTGTACACATCGATTCGCGTCAGGTCGGCGTCATTGTGCAGCGGGACGAAATCACCGAAAGCTGGCGCAAACGCTTTGTCGAGGAATTCGGCGATCCGAATAGCGTTGATAAGCTGTAGAGTTGGTCGTGGCGCCGTGCGCCGTGGACTGACTGAGCGGACAGTTTCGTGAGGAGCCTGCCGATCCATGACCTTCGAACAGCCGCTGACGGTCCTGATCGCCAACATTTATCTGACAGGCCGCTCGGGAACCGAGATCGTCACCCGGGAAGTCGCCTTCGCCCTCATGCGCGCCGGGCACAGGCCGATCGTCTATGCTCCCGGGCTGGGACCGATCGCAGAAGAGATCCAGGCTCGCGGCATACCTGTCACCGACGATATCTCGACCATCGCCGCAGACATTGACATCATCCACGGCAACCACACCCAGGTTACCGCGATCGCCATGGCGCGCTTCCCGAATGCCCCGGCCGTTTACTTCGCACATGATTTCGTCGCCTGGCACAGCGCCCCACCGCTTCTCGCCAACATCCGCAAATATGTTGCTGTCGACGACACGGTTGCCGAGCGGCTGCAGTTCGAAGCCGGCATTCCGGCCGATCGTATTGTCACGCTGCTCAATGCTGTCGACACCGACCGTTTCGTCCCCGGGCCGCCGCTGCCGGAGCGTCCGCGCCGAGCCCTGGCTTTCGCCAAGAACACGCAGCATTTGCACGCGGTGCGCGCCGCCTGCGCGGAGCGCGGCATCGAGCTGGATGTGATAGGAGCCTCCATCGGCAGCATCGTGAGCGAACCCGAAACCCTGCTGCCGCGATATGACCTCGTCTTCGCGTCTGCGCTAAGCGCCCTTGAAGCCATGGCATGCGGACGCGCAGTCATCGTTTGCGACGGCCGCGGCCTTGCCGGAATGGCTCGTTCCGACACTTGGGATGGATGGCGGCGGCGCAACTTCGGACTGCGGGTGCTGCAACAGCGCCTGTCGACGGAGGCCGTTGCAGCCGAGATCGACCGCTACGATGCCGTCGATGCAGCGGAAATCTCGAGCAGAACCCGCCAAGAGGCAGGCATGTCAAAATGGCTGAACGCTTGCCTGTCGCTCTATCGCGAAGCACTGAGCCAACACCGCGCCGCACCTGCGGACAAGGACGAATTAGACCTATCGCTGGCGCATCACATGCAGACCTGGCTGCCGAAGCCTGGGCCGATATGGCCGTGGATGACGGAGCGTGAGGATCTGCTGGCGCAGCTAGCTCGCATGCGGGCCGAGTTGGAACAGGCCGAGATGACAACGCAGGCCGCGTTGGAACAGGCCAAGCTGGCGCAGGCCGAGCCGGAACAGGGTGGGCTAGAACCGGTCGAGGCGAACAAGGCGCTATCGTTCGCCCAGGCCGACGATCCGCAAAGATTTGTGCGCCTGACGGGATTCTCCGCGGTTGAACATTGGGGAGTCTGGACTGACGGCGACCTGGCGACAGTCGAATTCAAAATATCCTCCGCGGCTGCGCCGACTTGGCTAAGACTGGGTTTGGTGGCTTTTCTTCATGAGAACCATCCGGAAGTGGTCGCTGAGCTCTTCATCAACGGAATGTGGATTGAACGACGGGTGTTTGGATCGACCATTCCCGGTGCACCGCTTTTCCTTCAGCAAGACTGGCAGGTGGCGTTGCCGCCCGATGCTGCGCTGGCCCGCAGTCTCTCTGTTGGTCTGCGGATTGAGAATCCGGCAAGTCCGCTGGAGGTGGGACTGTCAGACGACCGGCGGCGGCTTGGATTGGGGCTATGCCTGATCGAACTTGGCGAATGAGGTCCTGACTTCGGCCAGGACGCTCGTTCGGGATTCAGATCGCCAGTTGCCTGGCCAGCGGCTCGACGTGTTCCTTGAAGCGAAGCACCGTCTTGTAGTAGCCGCTTTTCACTCGCTCCGTGCCCCAACGCTCATAGGCTGGCGGCTGCTCGGAACATTCTGAAATGTCCATGTCATAGTCGACCGGGGTGAGGTGTTCCACGCTGAAGCTTGTAAGGCCATGCGCCGCGCGCAGACGGTCGGCCTCCTCGGTCAATTCCGGATAATTGTCGACGGCCCTGAGCTTGCGGTTGAAGGCGCCTGCGTCGAGATGAAGCTCTATTCCCTCCCGTGTGGCGGTTTGGCGCTTCAGTGCAACCGCCTCGAGCGGAAATTCGAGATTGGGCAGATCGCGACCACTTCGCTCGTGCAGCCGCGCCAGCGCCGCGTTGACGAGCAGCCGACAGACGTCATGCCCCGGATTGAACCCCTCGACCGCGTCGGCAGCGACATAGTCGATCGCCTCATCGGCGAGGATCGCGGCTATTTCGTCAACGAGCACCCTGAACGTCTCCACTTCGCCGGCCAGAATAGCCCGGTAGAGATCGCGGTCCGCCATCCTGCCGAAGAACGTTGCCACTGGACGCGCGCCGGCGCCGGCCAGCACTTCGGCCGTGCGGTCGAGCCGGCCGGCATCGAGATGCCCCGAGCCGTCTGTCAGCACCAGGACCAGAGGCTTGCTGGTCTCCATCCAATGATGGACCCGCAATTCATGCCCCGGATGAGCAACGATCAACGCAGCCTTCCTGCCGCGCCACCAGCCTTGCTTGCCGCTAGGCATGAGACGCCGGTTCCGGCGGTGGGCTCGAGGCGGCTGTGAGGGTGGATACATCCCGTGCGGGCATTGCCTGGATCTCCATTATTTCTCCGTACATTTCATTCGAATCGTACGAGTTCCAGCGGCCGCATGACTATTGCTTGATATTGTCTACCTCAACCGAGTTCGTTCTACCTCCATTCAAAAAACTATCAACCGAAATAAGCTGTCAGAACCTCATTGGTGGGACCGTCCATCCGCACACGACCATGTTCCATCCACAGAATGCGGTTGCAATTCTTTTGCAGCAGATCGCGCGAGTGGCTGGCAAGGACGAGTATCTTGGTCGTCTCCACGATCTCGCGCAGCCGCTTGTCGGCCTTCTGCTTGAAGTCCTCGTCGCCGGTTGAGAGCCATTCGTCCATGACGAGGATTTCCGGCCGGATCGCCGTGGATGTCGAGAAAGCCAGGCGAAGCTGCATGCCCGACGAGTAGGTCCGGAACGGCATGTCAAGAAAGTCGCCCAGTCCGGTGAACTCGGCGATCCCATCGAATTGCTCGCGCAATTCGTTCGGCCGCATGCCCATCATGGCTGCCCGCAACCTGATGTTTTCGCGGCCCGTCGCTTCCGGGTCGATGCCCAGGGAGATGTTGATGAGCGATACGCATTCGCCGTGGATCACCGCCGAGCCTCTCGTCGGTCTGTAAATGCCCGACAGCACCCGCAGTAGCGTCGTCTTGCCCGAACCGTTGTGGCCGACGAGGCCGATCCGGTCCCCCTCGTTCACGCAAAAGCTCACATCCTCCAGGCCGCGCACGATGACATGGCCATCAACCCGACGGTCGATCGCGCCTCCCGTGGCGACGCTCAGCACCCTGTTCTTGAGAGAGCGGCTTGCCGCGTTGAAGACCGGAAATTCGACCGAGACACCGGTCAGTATGATTGAGACCATGGGAATGTTCAAAGCCAATACGGAATGCGATGACGATAACGGCCGAACAGCAACAGGGCGACCGTCCAGCCGACGATCACAAACACGATGCACGCCATCCAGCTCGTCGCGGACGCAAGCTCGCCCAGCAGCGGGTCGCGCACGACGCTGATGAGGTGGTAGAAGGGATTGAGATCCAGCAACAGCCGCGAAATGCCCTCGGGTAGCGTTCGTGCCATCCACATCACCGGGGTCAGGTACATGATGACCTGCAGGAGGTTCTGCATGACCTGCGTCATGTCGCGATAGCGGGCGCATAAGACACCTAGGATCAGCATGATCCAGAGCAAATTGAGCGACAGGATGACAAAGCCCGGCAGCGCCAGGAAAACGTGCCATGTCGGCATGCGCCAGAAGACCAGGAGAACGAGAGGATAGATGAGAATATTGTGACCAAGGATGATGGCGTTGCGGTAGAGCGTGCGCAGCACGTGCGTGAACAATGGCATGCGCACCTGAAGGATGATGCCTTCGGCCCCGATGAAGGTGGTGCACCCCTCGTTGATCGACGACGAAATGTACCCCCAGAAGATCAAGCTGACGCAGATGTAAGGCAGAAACTCCTGCATCGGCGCACGGAAGAGCGTGCCGAAGACGAGCCCGAGCGCACTGATCAGGACGCCCATGTTGATGGTCAGCCAAAACGCTCCGACCCGCGAGCGCCGGTACCGCTGGGCCACGTCCTGCCAGCTGAAAGTTGTCGCCAGGTGGTGTTTCTTCAGCGACGCTCTTATGTCGGCGAAAGCCTCTGCGAGGACGCCCGTCTCAGTCGGCAGCATATGTCGAGATATCCCGATCGTGTGTTCTGCCCAGGCCCGGCGGTGTGCGACAGGTTCGATACATTATTGCCTCCAGGACATCAAGTTGATGACTTTATCAAACTGATTGAGCAAAGCGCGCGATTCGCGGCGAAATTGCACGACGCATTCAATGGAAGGCTTCTTACGAAATCGTCGGGAGAGGCTACAAGCGGCCGGCGCAGAAGGAAAAAGACTATGGTATCTCGCGTCAGAGGCTGGATCGAAAGGCGGGCACGCGCACGGTTGCAGGGCCTCCCGATCTACTTCCAGCACATCCCGAAAACGGCCGGCGTTTCCGTCAGGACATGGCTGCATTCCCACTATGGCGACCGCCTCTGCCCGGCTTGGCTTGCGGACGATTTGGTGATGCGTCCACCGGAAACGCTTCGCGGCTACCAGGCATTCGCCGGCCATTTCCATAGCTATCTCAAGCCATATCTTGGTCGCGACGTCGTGACGGTGACTGTCCTGCGGGAGCCCGTCGCCAGGACGCGCTCGCACTGGCACCATGTTCGCCGGGCGCGTGAGCACCCGCATCATCTCAGGGTATTGGGCCAAACTTTCACCGACTTCGTGATGGACGATCTTAATCGTGTTATGATCGAGGACTATCAGGCCCGCTACCTTATGAAACTGCCGCTCAGCCTGGCGGTACTCGGCAGTCGCTACTCCGAGGCCGACCACGCACTGTTCGCCCTCTCCGAGGCGCTGGAGCAAATGTCACTGCCTCTGCTCAAGCCGGAGCTGCTGGAGGGGGCCAGGACAGTGCTCAAGGGTATGGCGGTCGTCGGAGTTACCGAGCGCCTTCACGACTTCCTTGTCCAGGTCGCAGAAGCAGCCGATATCCCCCCACCCATAGCGGCGGAGGTACCTCGGGCAAACGGCACCGAACGGGACGACGCCGAGGAACTGCCGGAGGAAGCGCTTCGGAGACTGCGAGACCTCACGCGAATCGACCAGGAACTCTATGACGCGGCCGTTTGACTCCCCATGCCGAGCCTCGTCATTTGATCACGACGCGGGCGCTGCGCTGGACGGCGCCCAGAGCAGCGCTTGTAAAAGCAGGCGCTCTCCAACTACCGATCTAGATTATCTCTATCTCGGGGAACGGGAAAATAAACCGCCCGCCGTCAGCGAGATATTCGCGCTCACGGCGCAGGATACCGTCCTTGAAATGCCAAGGCAGGACCAGAAAATAGTCCGGCTTCATCGCTCGCGCTTCGGCTTCAGAAATGATCGGTATGTGCGTCCCAGGGGTCATGCGGCCAAACTTTTCCGGATTGACTTCGGCGATGGCCGGGATTTCGGCTTGCGTGAAGTTGCAGAATTGCAGGACGACATTGCCTTTGGTCGAGGCGCCGTAGCCCAGCACTTTCTTGCCGTCGGCCACGAGTGTCCTGATAAGACGTGACAGGTCGTCCTTGTGCCGGAACACGCGCTCCTCGAAGTCGCGAAAAGGCCGCGGTGTGGACAGGCCCATGCGGTCTTCCTGTTGCAGCAGCCAATCGATGACCGGTTGATCGGATCTGAGACTTGTGTTGCCCTTGTGGGTGGCCGTGACCGCGAAACTGCCACCGTTGATGTTGTTCATAACGACGTTGACGACCTTGAGACCAGCCGCCTCCAGTATCTTCGCCACGACTCCGAGGGAGTAATACTCGACGTGCTCGTGGCAAATCGTGTCATAGGAGTTGAGGCGAAGCATGGACGGCATGTAGCTTTGTTCGAAATGCCAGATTCCGTCTTCGGCAAGGACCTCGGCCACCTGACGAGCAAAGGCGATAGGATCCTCAAGATCATAGAACATCGCGATGGATGTCACGATCTTGGCCCGCTTTTGTGAGATGCCACGATAGGCTTCGGCCGAGAAAAAGTCCGGCACCAGTTTCACATCGTCCGGATAATACTGCGCAAACTTCTTGCCCGTCGGATCGATGCCTATGCGCGTCAATCCTGCGGTCGAATAGGCCTTGAGGGTCGTGCAATCGTTGCTTCCGATGTCGAGAACGACGTCACCGCCGCGTGGCGAGGCGAGCCTCTCCAGGAAGCGAACCTTGTGCGTCAAATGATCGACCATCGACTGGTTGAGACCCGAGCGATAGCCGTAATTGTCGCCGTACATTTCGCTCGGCTCATAGGAATGTCTCAGCTGCAGAAGTCCGCTGGAGGCAGACCAGACCAGTTCGAGCGGCCCTTTGGTCACAGGTTCAGACGCCGATTTGGGAAACACTCCGGTGAGCGCCTGCTCGCCGAGATTGAGCACGGAGACCAGATCCTTGGCCTTGCCGACACGGCAGGTCTCGATGGCGTGATACCTTACCTCATTCATGAATTCTGACTCTCAATTTGTTGGTGAAAGGGCATTGATTGCAGTTCTCTAAGCTTGGGCCACCCGTGCGCGGCAATCCTTCAGAACCGCGGCAAGGGCCTCCTCGAAGGGATGCTCCGGCACCCAGCCAAGACGCGTTCGGGCGCGGGTTGCATCCCCCACAATGGACGGCAGATCACTCGGTCGCAGCCGCAGCGGATCTTGTTCGGTGACGATCTTGACACTGCTTTGCGCCAAGAGCTGGTCCAAAATATCTCCCATCCGCCATGAGATGCCAGATGCGACATTGAAGATGGTGTTTGGCTGGAGACCGTCGCTGTTCAAGGCGACGTGCGCATAAGCGCTGGCGACGTCTCGCGCGTCGAGGAAATCCCGCTCCGCGTCTAGATTGCCGACGCGAATGACCGGCGGGGCCAGGCCTGCTTCAATCCGCGCGATCTGCATAGCGAAGGCAGGTACGGCAAATGCCTCGGTTTGCCCTGGTCCCGTATGATTGAAGGGGCGCAGACGAATGCACTTAAGGCCGTGACGGGAAAGCGCACCCAATGCGAGGTCGGCCGCGGCCTTGGTCACGGCATAGTCGTCCATCGGCGCAAGCAGCGCATTTTCATCAAGCGGTCGGCCAGCTTTCGCGCTCTCGCCATAGACCAGGCCCGACCCGACATAGATCAACCAACATCCCGGTGCCTCGTCGAGAATGGCGTGGGCCACGTTGAGCGCACCCTGGACATGGATGCGCCAGGTGTTTTCAGGGTCAGCCTGGGCGGCGCCAAGCGCGGCGACGGCCGCCAGGTGGACAACATGCGTCGGCTTGTGACGGGCAATCGCCTCATGAACAGCGACCTTGTCCGTCACGTCGAGCGCCGCGATTTGACCGAATACGGGATGCGGTCCAGCGTCCTTGGAGGTCGCAATAATCGTGATGTCGCGACCGCAGATGCTGTGCAACGCTTCATAGACATAGGGACCGACAAAGCCCCGTGCGCCCGTGATCAAAACTCGCATGCCGACCTCGCTAACCGCACCTCAAAGGTGTTGGTCACGTCTTACACGCTCAAGATCGGCTTCGACCATCTCGATGACGAGTTCCTTGAGGCTCGTCTTTGCCTCCCAGCCCAATTTCTCCTTGGCCTTGGTCGGATTGCCATGCAGGACTTCAACTTCCGCAGGCCGCAGGAAGCGTTCATCGATGGAGACGTGATCCTCCATATTGAGACCGGCATGTTCGAAGGCGAGCTTGCAGAAGTCCCGAACGGAGACGGTCTTGCCCGTGGCGACCACATAGTCGCTTGCCGTGTCCTGCTGCACCATCAGCCACATGGCTTCGACATAGTCGCGTGCGTGGCCCCAGTCGCGCTTGGCGTCCAAATTGCCGAGCGCCAGCTTTTCCTGCAGTCCAAGCTTAATGCGGGCGACAGCGTCGGTAATCTTGCGGGTGACGAATTCGATGCCGCGCAGCGGCGATTCATGGTTGAAGAGAATGCCGCTCGACGCGTGGAGCCCAAAGCTCTCGCGATAATTGACCGTCATCCAATGTGCATAGAGCTTGGCCGCGGCATAGGGAGAGCGTGGATAAAACGGGGTCTTTTCCGACTGGATGGGTTCCTGGATCAGCCCGAACATTTCCGAAGAGGATGCCTGGTAGAAACGGGTTTCGGGACACGTTATCCGCACCGCTTCCAGCACATTGGCTGCGCCAATGCCCGTCACGTTGCCCGTCAAAAGCGGTTGCTGCCAAGACGATTTGACGAAGGATTGGGCGGCAAGATTGTAGACTTCGGCCGGACGAACCTCCTGGAGAACCCGGATGAGGCCGGAGAGATCCGTCAGATTGCCATCGTGAAGCACGATCTTGTCCGCGATTCCAAGCCATTTCAGCCGTGAACCGACCACATCGGCCGAGGCACTGCGCCGCAGAAGGCCATGGACCTCGTATCCCTTCTCAAGCAGGAACTTCGAGAGATAGGCTCCATCCTGCCCGGTCACGCCGGTGATAAACGCTATTTTGGAATTCATGATGAACCTGTCTCTACTTTGTTGATCGCTATTTCAGGAATGCAAACCATCTGCCCGAAAACGGAAACCGTACCCAATTTGCGGACGTGCCGGACGGGTTGTCTTCAGGTTACGTGCGGCCATAAACATCATCGAAGCGCACGATATCGTCTTCGCCAAGATATTCCCCGCTTTGCACTTCGATCATGACGAGCGGAAGAATGCCGGGATTTTCGAGGCGGTGCTTGTGGCCGCAGGGGATGTAGGTGGACTGGTTGGTCGCCAGCAGGATTTCACTCTGGCCATTGACGACCTTCGCAGTCCCGCTCACCACCACCCAGTGCTCGGAGCGGTGATGATGCGCCTGAAGGCTCAGGCGCGCGTTCGGCTTCACCTCGATCCGCTTGATCTTGAAGCGCGGCCCTTCCTCCAGGACGGTGTAGGTACCCCATGGGCGATGCACGGTGCGATGCACGGTCGCCGCCTCATGCCCCTCCGCCTTGAGGCGGTTGTAGAGGTCCTTGACCTCCTGCGCCTTGTCCTTGTGGGCAATAAGAAGCGCATCCGGCGTGTCGACGATCAACAGATCCGAAACACCGACAAGACCGACAAGCCGGTCTTCGCTGTGCACATAGCAGTTCGTCGTGTCATGGAGCATGGTCTCCCCGGTCGTGCGGTTGCCATTGTCGTCGGCTGGAACAAGTTTCGACAGAACGGTCCATGAGCCGATGTCGGACCAATCGAAGCTGCAGGGCACGAAACCCACGTTCTTTGCTTTCTCCATGACCGCATAGTCGATGGAAACAGCAGGAACGGCCGCGAAACCATCCTTGTCTATCTCAACAGTGATGCGGTCCGCGGCATTGCTTGTCCTGGCCGCCTCGAGCGCCGTGCGCGCATTGGACAGCACATCCGGACACAGTTCCTGCATCGCGGCGATCATGGAGCGGGCGGCAAAACAGAACATGCCCGAATTCCAGAAGAACCGACCGCTGGCGATAAATTGGGCCGCTCGTTCCGCATTCGGCTTTTCGACGAACCGAAGGACCGTATCTCCTTCGGCCTCGATATAGCCAAACCCGGTTTCAGGGCTCTCGGCCTTCATGCCAAACGTGACGATCCTTCCCGTGGCCGCGATCGCCGCCGCCTTCGCCACGGCCGCGCCAAAGCCGGCTTCGTCCATGATCAGGTGATCCGCAGGCAGCACAACCAGAACCGCGTCTGGATTGTCGCGGGCGACCTGCAACGCAGCGAGCGCGACCGCCGCTGCCGTGTCACGGCCGAAAGGCTCCAGCAGGAAGGTGTTCTTGACACCTGGCGCCGCCACCTCCGCATACTCGTCCGCCGTCAGGAACAGCAGATCGCGGTTGGTGACCGTCACTATTTGATCAACGCCTGCAAGTCCGGCTGCGCGGGCGTATGTCCTGCGAATGAGGGTTCCCCCTCCCGGCAGGGGAATAAAAGGCTTGGGGTGCAACGCACGCGAAATAGGCCAGAGGCGGGAACCGACACCGCCACTTATGATGACAGGAACGATATTGGTCAAACGTCAGCCTTCCAGGATTTGAGTTCGGCTGAGGTCAAGACCCCAAGCGAGCAATTCGTCTGCGCGGGATTCTGTCTTTGCCTCGATGTAGCAGCGCAATTCGGGCGCGTTGCCTGACGCACGGAAGTGTACAACCTCTCCGTTGCGGGCGGTGATACGCACGCCATCGCGATTGTCAATGTTCGCGACGCCGCCCAGAACCTCGAAAAGAGTATCGGCATAGCCGGCATCCGTCGCCAGTCTTTTGAGGAACGACGCGCTATCTTCCGCCGATACGCCCTCAAGCCGGCCACTTGCCGCGGCAAGGAATCCGAACCCGGCCGCGATCTCGGCGAGCGGGCGACCTGTCGCCGCAATCGTTGATAGCGCACAGAGAATTGGCAACAGCGAATCACGGGTTCGCAAGGCCGCGAGCGTGCGGCCATCCTTCTCGACGGATGACCCCAGAAGAACGCCGCCATTTGCTTCGAACCCAACGACGCATTTTGCCCCTTGAGCGAGGGCAGCGCCGATACCTTCGATGACATAGGGCGAGCCTATGCGTGTGCGCACCACGGTTGCGAAATGCCCGCAACGCTCAAGGGCAGAGTTGGAACTGACTGGCGTGACGATCCAGTCGGCATCAAGAAAACGTGCCGTGATCGCGCCGATCAGGTCGCCGCGCACGAAACTGCCCTGCGCATCCGCCACAAGCGGCCGGTCGCTATCGCCATCAGCGGACACGATGGCATCGAACGGCTCCGCCGCCGCCCAGTTTTTGAGAAGTGATAGATCCTCTTGCCTGAGTGCTTCGGTATCCACCGGAATGAAATGCGTGGACCTGCCGAGCGGCACTGCCTCCGCCCCCAGCGCACGAAGGATATCGACAATGATGTCTCTCGCTACGGACGAATGCTGGTAGACCCCGACACGGACACCAGACAAGCTACCCGGCTGAAAGAAACCAAGAAAATGATCCCTATAGCCTGCGGACGGTTCCGAGTCCGGCTGTAAGGGCTCAACGGATGGCGGCGATCGGTCGGCTATCTGCAAGGCTGCGTGGATTGCCACAATTTCAAGCTCATCGCGCTTGTCGATCTCGCCGTCCGCCCGGTAGAACTTAAGCCCATTCCTGTCGTCGGGAATATGACTGCCGGTCACCATGATCGCCGGGGCTTTGCCTGCTGCATAAAGTGCGAGTGCTGGCGTGGGCAAGGCTCCGCAATCGACCGGCACCAAACCGGCTTCGGCGATCGCAGCATGGACAAACCCCGCAATCTCAGGACTGGAAGAGCGAAGGTCGCGCCCAACAAGGATCTTGTCGCCCTCGCTCAACACACCACGCGCCATAAGCGTGCGTGCGAAGGCAATCGTATAGGTGCGCGCCGGTGGTCCCATGAGTTCGCTGACGAGACCGCGCAGCCCGCTGGTGCCGAACTTCAAAGTCACTGATTGCTACCTTTTTCCGGGAATGCTGCCCCGGTGCAAATTACAGCAAGGCCCCTCACCTGCCGCAGCCTGTGCTGACGAGCGGAGACGTCGGACAGCGTGTTGCTATAGATCAAAGCCACGCGAGCTGATCTTCATAGACGGGCAGTGTTTGCTTAGAGGCCGCTAATATTACTGGGTACAGCCGGTTCTCATTGCCTCCAGCAAGGATGATCCCTTTCAAGAAGCTCTCCGTGAATTGCCAAGCCCCCACCTGACACCCAAGTTGCCCGTGCTTAGGTTTCACGCAATGGCTTGTCAATCTCGGACGCGGGACCGGGTTCGATTTCAACACGCTGTGGGGGGTTCAGGCGACCTCGGCGGTGAAAAGCTCCGGAGCAAGCCTGCCGAGTTCAGGCAAATCGAACGCCGATTGAAACCTCGAGTTCACTGACGATCCAGGATGCGGCGCACGACCCGCTCGGTGGATTTTCGCCATTCCGGCGCGTTCCATCCGAATACGGTCGCGAATTTCGCGTTCGACAGCCGCGAACTGGCGGGGCGCCGTGCCTTGGTCGGATAGTCCTTGGTGGCGATATCCCGCACCTGCGCCCAGGGACCGCCAGCCGCTTGGCTCGTGTCCAGGATGTGACGGGCAAAGCCGCTCCAGTTGGTCTCACCCGTACCAGCCAGATGATAGGTACCGAACGCACCAAAACTCTTGTCGTCGTGCAGCATCATTGCCGCATGCAGGATGGCGTCGGCGATATCGAGCGCCGAGGTGGGATTGCCCCACTGATCGGCCACCACCGAAATCTCGTCGCGGTCGGCGGCCAGCCGCAGCATGGTCTTGACGAAATTCTTGCCGAACGGGCTGTAGACCCAGGCGGTGCGCAGGATCAGGTGGCGCGGGCCGGCAGCGGCCACCGCCTGCTCGCCGGCGAGCTTGGAGGCGCCGTAGACGCCAAGGGGCGCCGTCGCGTCGGTCTCGACATAGGCGTGGGAAGCGCTGCCGTCGAAAACATAGTCGGTCGAAAGATGGACAATGGGAACGCCAAGGCGTGCGGCGGCCTCAGCCACCTTGCCGGCGCCGGTCGCGTTGACCGCGAAGGCGAGTTCGGGCTCGTCCTCGGCCTGATCCACGGTCGTATAAGCGGCGGCCGAGACGACGATATCCGGTTTGCCCGCCGCGATGGCGTTGATGACAGTCTCGGGTCTTGCCAGGTCGAGCTCCGGACGGCCGATAGCGACGACCTCCACGCCGGCCATTCCCTGACCGGCCTCCAGCAGGCTTGCCGCGACCTGGCCGTCGCGTCCTGTGACGACGAGCCTCACGCGCTACCCTTGCGCGCTTCGCCCAGCCTTTCACCGGCGTAGCGCTGCTCGCGGATCGGCCCCCACCACCATTTGTTGTCGAGGAACCAGTCCACGGTTCTGGCCAGGCCGCTGTCGAAATTCTCCCTCGGCGCCCAGCCGAGTTCGCGGCCGATCTTGGAGGCATCGATGGCGTAGCGGCGGTCGTGGCCGGGGCGATCGGTGACGAAGGAGATCAGGTCGCGGTAGCGCTTGCCCCCGGCCCGGGGACGCCTGGTATCGAGCAGGTCGCAGATCGTCTCGACGACGGCGAGATCTCGTCCGTTCCGAATTGCCTCCGACATTGTAGCTCTCGCCCGGCGTGCCCTTGGTGGCGACGAGTTCCAGGGCCCGCGCATGATCCTCGACGAACAGCCAGTCGCGCACATTGGCGCCGGCGCCGTAGACCGGCAGCGGTTTTTCGTCGAGCGCGTTGAGGATGACGAGCGGGATCAGTTTTTCGGGAAAATGATAGGGGCCGTAATTATTCGAACAATTGGAGAGCACGACCGGCAGGCCATAGGTCTCGTGCCAGGCCCGCACCAGATGGTCCGAGGCTGCCTTCGAGGCGGAATAGGGCGAGGACGGCGCGTAAGGCGTCTCCTCGACGAACATGCCGCCATCGAAAGGCAGATCGCCGAACACCTCGTCTGTCGAGACATGATGGAAGCGGAAACGGCTTTTCCTGTCGTCGGCAAGGCCGCGCCAGTATTCGAGCGCCGCATTGAGGATCCGGTAGGTGCCGACGATGTTGGTCTCGATGAAGGCGCCGGGCCCGTCGATCGAACGGTCGACATGGCTCTCGGCGGCAAGGTTCATGACGATGTCGATATCGTCACGGCGCAGGAGATCGAGCACCGTCCTCTCGTCGCAGATATCGGCATGGGCGAAGCTGTAATTATGCGCGTTTTCGATCGGCCGCAGCGAAGCCAGGTTGCCGGCATAGGTCAGCTTGTCGAGATTGGTCACCCGGTAGGCCGGATTGGCGCACAGATGCCGGCACACCGCTGAACCGATGAAACCGGCACCTCCTGTCACCAGAAAATTCATCAGGCAAACACCTCTGCGACAGCAAGCATCGGCGCCTTCAGGTCCTTGTCGGAAAGCTGGAACCCGCCAGCGATGGACGGCCACTTGATGCCGATGGCAGGATCATCGAAACGGATCGAGCGTTCATGGTCGGGCGAATAGGTGTCGGTGACCTTGTAGAGGACCTCGGTGTCGGGCACGAGCGTCACAAAGCCATGGGCAAAGCCCCTTGGCACCAGAATCTGGTTGCCCTTTTCGGCCGAAATCTCGTGAGCGATCCATTTTCCAAAGGTCTTCGAGCTGCGGCGGATGTCGACACAAACATCCAGAATCCGGCCGCGGATAACACGCAGCAACTTGTCCTGGGTGCGGGGCGCAAGCTGATAATGCAGGCCGCGCAAGACGCCCGCCGCCGCGGAATAGGAATGGTTGTCCTGAATGAAATGCAATTTTATTCCGGCCTGCGCAAAGCGCTCGGCATTGTATGTCTCCATGAAGAAGCCGCGTGCATCGCCATGCCGCTTTGGAACGATTTCCAGCACGCCTTTGAGGCCGAGGGACCTGATCTCCAACGCTCAGCCCTCCGACAGATCGGCGACGCGCCGGCGCAGATAGGCGGCATACTCATTTTTGCCCAACCGGGTTGCGCGTTGCAGCACTTCGTCTGCCGTCAGCCAGCCCTGCTCGAAGGCGATCTCCTCAGGGCAAGCAACCTTGATGCCCTGCCGGTGTTCGATCGTGCGCACGAAGGAAGACGCGTCGTTCAGACTGTCATGGGTCCCTGTGTCGAGCCAGGCATAGCCGCGCCCGAGCCGGTGCACATGCAACAGGCCGCGATCGAGATAGGCGTTGTTGACCGCCGTGATCTCCAGTTCGCCGCGGGCCGAAGGTTTAATGGACGAAGCGATGTCGACGACGGTGTTGTCGTAGAAATACAGCCCTGTGACGGCCCAGTTGGATTTCGGCTTTTGCGGCTTTTCCTCGATCGTGAGCGCGGTTCCGGTGGCCTTGTCGAAGGACACAACACCATACCGCTGGGGATCATCGACGCGGTAGGCGAACACCGAAGCACCGGTGTCGCGCGCAGCGGCGGTGCGGCAAAGCTGCGACAGCCCGTCGCCAAAATAAATGTTGTCGCCCAGGATCATCGACACGCTGTCCTTGCCGATGAAGTCACGGCCGATGATGAAAGCTTCCGCGAGCCCATTGGGTTGCGGCTGCTCCGCATAGGAGATATCCAGCCCAAAATCCGATCCGTCGCCGAGTAACTCACGAAAAACGGGCAGATCTCGCGGCGTCGAAATGACCAGGATCTCGCGAATTTCCGCGAGCATCAGTACGCTCAGCGGATAGTAGATCATCGGCTTGTCGTATACCGGAAGAATTTGTTTAGAGACTGCCAATGTCAGCGGATAAAGGCGCGTTCCACTACCTCCCGCAAGGATAATTCCTTTCAAGAAGCTCTCCCTGACATGCCCAAATCCCCTCGGCAGTAGTGGTAGCCATACGACACCTTGAAAAGCTGCTGCCAGCGCCCGCTTATATCCTAGAGTCGTTACCAAAATACGCCTGGTACCACTCAACGAACCGCCCTACCCCGTCGGACACCGACGTACCGGGCCGATAGCCGACGGCGGCTTGCAGAGCCGAGGTGTCGGCGAAGGTGTCCGGCACGTCGCCGGCCTGCAGCGGCAAGAACTCGATGATGGCCTTGCGGCCAAGCGCGTTTTCCAGCGCCTCGACATAGGCGGTCAGCTTCACCGGATTGTTGTTGCCGATGTTGAAGATGCGCCAGGGCGCACTGCTCGTTGCCGGATCCGGATGGCCGGAATCCCAGGCAGGGTTGGCGGCGGCAGGGCTGTCGCTGGTTCGGATTACGCCTTCGGCGATGTCATCGACATAGGTGAAGTCGCGCGTGTGGTTGCCATTGTTGAACAGCTTGATCGGCTCGCCGGCCAGGATGCTCCTGGTGAACAGGAACAGCGCCATGTCGGGACGCCCCCAGGGGCCGTACACGGTGAAGAACCGCAGCCCGGTGGTCGGCAGCCCGAACAAATGGCTGTAGCTGTGCGCCATCAACTCGTTGGCGCGCTTGGTCGCGGCGTAGAACTGCAGCGGATGATCGGCCGGGCGGTGCTCGGAAAACGGCATGTCGGTGTTGGCGCCGTAGACGCTCGAGGTGCTGGCATAGGTCAGGTGCGCTATGCCGCCGCTACGACAGGCCTCCAGCATGTTGGTGAAAGCAACGATGTTGCTTTCGACATAGGCGCGCGGGTTTTCCAGGCTGTAGCGCACCCCGGCCTGGGCGGCGAGATGAATCACCCGGTCGAAGGCGTGGTCGGCAAAGCAGCCGTCCACGATCTGTCTGTCGGCAAGATCGCCATGGATGAAACGATAGCCGGCATTGGTGCTGCGGCTTGCATCGGTCAGCAGCCGCAGCCGCGCCTGCTTGATCGCGGGATCGTAGTAATCGTTGACGCTGTCGATGCCGACAACCTCGTCGCCACGCTCCAGGAGCCGCCTGGCGACGTGATAGCCTATGAAGCCGGCGGCGCCGGTGACCAGAACCTTCATCAGAAGCGCCCGTCCTCGGGAATGCCCTGACAGACCTTAGGAGCGCTTCAGCAGCGACCACACGGCCGGCACAAGGCTTGCCGCCAGCGCAACCTTGATCAGGTCGCCGACGATGAACGGCACGACGCCGAACTGCCAGGATTTTTCCGGGCCGATGAGCAGCGCCAGCCAGGCGAAGCCCATCGCCATCATCACCACTTCGGCAACCAGCATCGCATTGAAAAGCTTGATCGGGTGGCGATCCCAGCCGCGATCGGCAGCCCAGCCGACAATCGCCGCCATGACCACGAAGCCGGCGAGGTAGCCGCCCGTGGGGCCGACCATATAGGCAAGGCCGACGCCCTTTTCCGGGGTGCCCTGGAAGACCGGGAAGCCCATGGCGCCTTCCGCCATGTAGAGCAGCAAGGTGGCGACGCCGAGGCGCATGCCGAAGGCGGCGGCGATCAGCAAGACGGCGAGCGTCTGCATCGAGATGTCGACGGGACCTAGCACAACCTTGGTCTTGGCCGACAGGGTCAAAAGCAGCGTTCCGGCGATCGCCAGCAAAAGCTGTGTTGCCAGTCGCGCCGCGCCTTCTTGCGGCAAAGCCAGAGAAACAAGCGGGCGCATCGTCGTTGCAGTTGCCATGGTCATCCCCAATCCGATCTGTCGCGATCCAATAATCGTGGTCTTACGTTTTCCTATATTGGCTTGCGTGCTATGCGGCAATCGGTTTTGCCGTTCCGGGAACAATGTGCCGATATGGCTCTCAAATTCGATACCAGCTTCGATCCGCACTACGGCCAGGGCGTGAACGTGGCACCGGACGTACAGCGCGTCACGGTCCGAAATCCCAGCCCTTTCACTTTTCATGGCACCAACAGCTATGTCGTCGGGCACGACACGCTGGCGGTGATCGATCCCGGGCCGGAAGACGAGGCACATCTTCAGACCTTGCTCGACGTGATCGCCGGCAGGCCGGTCAGCCATATCTTCGTCAGCCACACGCATCGCGACCATTCCCCTCTGGCGGCCCGGCTGAAGGAGCGCACCGGCGCGGCCGTGTTGGCGGAGGGACCGCACCGGCCGGCAAGGCCATTGCATATCGGCGAGACCAATGCGCTCGACGCCAGCGCCGACACCGCTTTCGTTCCCGACATCGCGCTGCCGGACGGCGCGCTGGTCGCCGGCGACGGCTGGGCGATCCGCACGGTTCTGACCCCCGGCCATACCGCCAATCATGCGGTGTTCGCACTGGAAGGAACCGGCATCCTGTTTTCGGCCGATCATGTCATGGCGTGGGCGACATCCATTGTCGCGCCGCCGGATGGGGCGATGGCCGATTACATGGCATCGCTGGACACGCTCATCGCGCGCGGCGACAGCCTGCTGCTGCCTGGCCATGGCGGGCCGGTGACGAAGCCTCGCGCTTTCATGCGCGGGTTGAAGACGCATCGCAAGATGCGCGAGCGGGCCATATTGGAGCGGGTCAGGGCCGGCGACGGGACCATTCCCGACATGGTCAAGGCAATTTATCGCGACACCGATCCCCGGCTGCATGGCGCCGCCGGACTGTCGGTGCTTGCGCATCTCGAGGATCTGGTGGCGCGCGGCATGGTGTCGACGGAAGCCGCCCCCGCCATCGACGGCATTTTCACATCGGCTGGCTAATCCAAAACCTCGCCACGACCTTGCACTGCCCTCCCTCAGAACCGGCTGGACCGTTCTTCTGGTTGAGGCGACTTCAAACCCTGGCAAGAGCATTCCGGATTGGCCGGGAGTCGTGCGGCGGTTTCCAGCGCGACCCGCGAGGCTGTCATGGACAGGTTCGGCAACACGTCATCCTGCAGCAATTGCTGGCGATTGCGGTCCATATAGTCGTTGAAGCCTGCCGTCACGAACGCCAAAGGCACGAAACACGCGCCGATCTCCCGCGACAGGGTGGCTTCGGGGGCGATCGAATGGTTGAGCACATCCGCCCCCATGCTGCGGAACGCCAGCGCCTCGGCCGGGGTCGTCAGCCGCGGCCCGTAACAGTGGGCGGCGACCAACTGCTGTTCGATGCCATGAACACGGCATTCGGCTGGCCAATGACGGCGGGCGGTTTCGACCAGAACCGCCGCGCATCTTGGACATACGATCTGCTTGCCCGAGCAGTCGAAGCTCTGGCGGCCAGGAAGCAGCGAAAACGGTGTCTGCGTCAGTTCGATAATATCGGCGTTCACCACCATGTCACCGGGCTTGATGGCCTTGTTGACGGCGCCAATGGTCGAGCAGGACAGGACCTGTCGGACACCCGCGCGCATCAACACCCAGAACGCGCGGCGATGGCAGGAATGATCGATATGGTCGCGGGGATTGCCGTGCGAATACATGCACAAGGCGCGTTTCGTTTTGCCTTCGGCGGTAATCGACGCATCGAACTCGAGCAGCTTCCAGTTGTCGGTGCGGCCGAAAGGCGTTTCAAAACTCATGTCGCGCCGCAAGGTGCGCACGCCGTCGACCTGGACATCTTCCGGGAAGGCAAGCCCCCAGTTTGCCGACCCGGTGATGATTGCCAACCCCACCTGGGGTATGTCCGTCGGTTGATCCGTCAGTTCGGCGGTTGCGTGATGATGGGCAGGCATGTTTTCCAGTCTCGGTCAGGATTTTTGGCGAAGGGTCACGATCAGGACGACGACCACGACGATGGCGGTCCACAATGTCGAGATCGCCGCGATGGTCGGATCGATCTGATCACGTAGCGACAGGAACATGAGCTTCGGCAGAGTGCTGTTGCGACCACTGGCGACGAAGATCGAAATGACGGACTCGTCGAGCGACGTCAGGAAGGCCATCAGCGTCGCCGACAACAGGCTGATTTGAAGTTGCGGAACGATTATTCCGCCGATGGCCCTCGCCCAGTCCGCACCAAGGCTGCGCGCCGCCTGGACCTGGTTCCAGTCAAAGCGAACCACGGCAGGCAACAGCACAATGCACGCCACCGGAATGGCCAGCACCACATGTCCGACCAGCACGCCGAACAGCGTTCCGACCAGGCCTTGCGCAGCCAGTACGAAGAAGAGGCCGATCGCAAGCAGGATTCCCGGCACGATGGAGGGGGCGAGCAGAACACCTTGGATCGCTGAGGCGGTCTTTCCGCCGAGCCGGTTCATCGAGATGCAGGCCAGCAGCCCTAGGGGCACCGCGACCATCGCCGTCAACGTCCCAAGGATCAGGCTCGTCCTGAGTCCGGCCATCCATGTCGCCGAACCGAAGAAATTCTCGTACCAGCGCAACGAGTATGCGCGCGGCGGAAATTCGAGAAGATCGGACGCCGAAAAGGAGAGTGGCACGACCACCAGCGTCGGCAGCATCAAGAACGCCATTGCGAGCGCGGAAAAGCCCCACAGGAAGATGCGGGCCATCCTGTTGTCCGGATAGGCTTCAAGCATGGGCCGCACCGACTTTGTTGCGCGCCACCAGTCGCCGCGCCACCAGGAACATCACACCGACCAGCGCCATGAGAACGAGCAGCAGAATGCCCAGGACGCTCGCTGAGCCCCAGTCCTGAAAGGTCGACAGCGTGCGCTCAATCCGGATGGAGAGAGGATTTACCTTGCCGCCGCCCAGCACCGCCGGCGTGATGAAAAAACCTATGGTGTAGATGAAAACGATCATCGAACCCGAGACGATGCCGCCGGCCGAAAGGGGCAGAATAACGGTACGGATCACCTGCCCGAGCGTCGCTCCCATGCTCGCCGATGCGCGAACAAGGTTTGCGTCGATATCGCGCATCGCCGCATAAACAGGCAGCAGAAAGAGCGGCAGCATGTAGTGGACCATGCCGATCAGCGTTCCCGTGAAGTTGTAGACCAGCGGCAATGGCTCCCCTGTCAGGCCCGAGCCCGTCAAAGCCGCGTTGATCAGGCCATCGCGCCGCAACAGCACCAGCCAGCCATAGGTGCGCACCAGAATGGAGGTCCACAGCGGCAGCATGACGAAGGCCATCAGCAAATTGGCCACCCTTGGCCTGACGCTGGCCAGAGCGAGCGCCAGGGGGGTGCCTAGAAGGATGCAGAACGCCAGCGTCCCCAGGGACAGCTCAACGGTTGTCATGAGTGCCGACCATGTCAGTCCACTCGAAAGCACCTTCTCGTAATTGCCGACAGTGTACTCGCCCCCTGTGGTCAGGAAGGATTGCCGAATAATCCAGAGGATGGGCAGTATCGCCGCCAGTCCGACGATGAGAAGCGCCGGTAGCGAAAGCGCAAGGAAGAACCGCCGTTCACTTCGCGCATCGGCGGCGAGCGCAGGATCGGCGGCGATGGTCACGCCATCGCTCCCGGTATGGCGTGAGCTTTCGCTGCCGATGCATACACGGTCACCCGCTGACCGGTGGCAAGCTCGGCGCAGCCGCCGGCAAGTGCTGACGGAATGCAGACAAGAACCTCCTGCCCACCGTCAGGTGCCAGCGTCAAAAGCCAGTTCTCGCCGCGAAACGCCTTGGCGCGCAGCATTCCTTCGAGCGCCACTGCGTCTGGCCCGGCGAGCCTGGCATCCAGGTGGAAGCTTTCCGCGCGGATCATCAGGGTCTCGTGTGATGCATCGCCCCCGTCGATTGTGCGCACCGAGCCCGGGGCCAGAATGTTGGCCTCGCCCATGAACTGCGCGACGAAGCGGGTCGACGGACGATCATAAATTCGCTGCGGCGTATCGATCTGCTGGATGCGGCCGGAATTCATCACCGCAACCCGGTCTGACATAATCAGTGCTTCGCGCTGGTCATGCGTCACATAGATCGTGGTGATCCCCAGGTCATCGTGCAGACGCCGGATCTCGTACTGCATGGTTTCGCGCAGATTCTTGTCGAGCGCCGACAACGGCTCGTCCATCAGCATCACGCGTGGCTCGAAGACGATCGCCCGCGCCAGCGCCACCCGCTGGCGCTGACCACCGGACAATGCGGCAATGTTGCGCTCCGCCAAACCTTCGAGCTTCACGCGAGCCAAGGTGTCGAGTGCCCGCTGACGGGCCTCCGCTTTCGGCGTCTTGCGCAGCACCAACGGGTACTCGACATTTGCCAGGACGGTCATGTGGGGAAACAGGGCATAGTTCTGGAATACGATGCCGATGTCGCGCTTGTTGGGGGCCAGGCGGGTGATGTCCCGATCCCCCAACAGAAGCTTGCCGGAATCGGGCCGGACAAACCCGGCCAGAGCCATGAGCAAAGTGGTCTTGCCCGACCCGGACGGCCCCAGCAAAGTGAGGAATTCGCCAGCCTGAATGTCGAGCGAAACGTCATCCAGCGCGGCGTAGGACCCATAGGCCTTGGACACGCTGTCGATGGTGATCGGGAGCGACTTCATGATGGGCTCGAACGTCTAGAGCTGACGCACCATAGGCTCAGCGACTCATCATTTCATCGAAGGCTTTTTGAGCGGCCTCGCCGTTCTTGACCCACCAGTCGGCGTTCGAAAACACCGAGGTGCCGGCGTTTTCAGGTGCCGTCGCCAAGGTTTTCAGGCGATCTTTGGGGATAAGACCACCCTCATAGCCGGCAGGATTGACCGGACCATAGGCGATGAAGTCGGTCAGCTTCGCCACCCGTGCGGGCTGCGTCATCGCCGCGATGAGCTTCATGGCCGCTTCCTTGTTCGGCGCTCCCTTCGGCACCCCAAGGCAGTCCGTGCCGATGACGGAACCTTTGAATGTGTAGTCAACCGAGCCGCCATCCGCCTTCACCGTCTGGGCTCGCCCATTCCAGGTAACGACCAGATCCGCCTCGCCGTCCTTCAGCAATTGCGCCGACTGCGCTCCGGAGGTCCACCACACGGAGACATTCGGTTTGATCGCTTCAAGCCGCTTGATGGCGCGCGCCAGGCCCTCGGGCGTGCTGAGCGTGGGATAGACGTCCGGCGGCGCCACGCCGTCGGAGAGAAGCGCGATCTCGATCAGGTCCTGCGCATTGGCGCGCAGCGCGCGACGGCCCGGGAATTTGGCAACATCCCAGAACTCCGCCCAGGTCTTTGGCGGATTCTCGCCATAGGTCTTGGTACTCCACGACATGACGGTGCCATAGGAGTCGAACGGATAGCAGTAGTCGGACTTTGCGCCGGCCGGCACGGAGTTGGGATCGATGATCTTGTAGTCAAGCGGCTCCAGCAGCGACTGGGCGGCCGCCTGCGCGCCTTCCGGCGAGCCGAGGTGGATGATGTCGGTGGTGACCGCACCCGCGGTGACCTGCATCTTCAAAGCGGCCAGGCCATCGCTCTGCGTCTCCTCGCGAACATCATAGCCAAGTTCCTTTGCGGCGGGGGCCCACATCGCCTCCTTCATGGCGTTGCCATAATCGCCGCCCGCGGTCGTGATGGTGACTGATTGGGCATAGACGGGCACGGCAGCCGAGACTGCGATCGCCGCCAACGAAATGCGTAGTAACCGGGACATGTGTTCTCCTCCAGGATTCGTCGAAATATCGCCTTATGTGGGCTTTTTTTGAAATCGTAACGTTACGATTACCGCGAAACGCCTAAGAGTCAAGCTGCTTTCAGGCGGACTCGGTCAGTTTCGGCGAGCCTGGATTTGACCCCCGGGTCGAATCCGGTAACGTTACGATGCCAAGCAAATCAGCCGGCGCTTTCGCAAATGAAGTCGGGCGACATGGCCAATCTAAAACAGATCGCGGCGGAACTTTCCCTTTCGGTGACCACGGTATCACGCGCGTTGAAGGACGGGCCGGAGGTGCATGCCTCGACCGTGGCGCGCGTCAAGGAGGTGGCGAAGCGGGTCGGCTATGTCCCGAACCATCACGGCCGCGCGCTGAAAACCGGACAGACCCTGACGCTGACGGCGGTGCTGCCGATGGAAACACGCGACTACCTGTCGGATCTGGCGAAGCTTCCTTTGATCGAAGGACTGACGCTGGCGGCGCGGCAAGCGGGCTATAGTCTGTCCATCTATTCCACCACGCCCGACGACGATCCCGTCGAAAGCGTGCAGCGCCTGCTTCAGGCGCGCAGCGCGGACGGTCTGATCATCACGCGCATGGTCTCGGGCGATCCGCGCGTCAAGCTGCTGCTGGATCAGGGCATACCGTTCGTCGCGTTTGGAAGAACCGACCTGGACATCGCCTATCCCTATGTCGATATCGACAATGAACAGATCGCCTATGAGGCGACCCGGCGGCTCATGGACAAGGGCTGTCGACGCATTGCTCTACAACTTCTCGTGCAGAAGGATCAGGCGAGCGCCACGCGTCTCGCCGGCTATAGAAGGGCGATGGCCGAGGCCGGTATCGCGATCGACCAATCGCTGATCAGTGACGGCACGTTCACAATGGAATCGAGCGCGGCCTGGTTCGATCGCCTGCTGGCGTCGTCAGATCCTCCGACAGGACTGGCATGCGCCAACGAACTGGGCCTTCTGGGCGCGTTGCACGCTCTCGGCAGACGGGGTCTGGTGCCGGGCCGCGACGTTCACATCGTCACCCGTGACAATACGCGTCTGGCGCGTTTCCTGCCGGCGAACATCGACGTTCATTCCGTGGACATGGCAGACGTCGGGCACAAACTTATCGAGGTCCTCGAGAGCCGGATCGCCAATCCGCTTGGTCCCGTCGCGACGATCTTGCTGCAAGGCAGGTTCGAGCCGGCCGAATAGTCCGCTCGCAGACTGAAGCCACATTTGTGCGGCACGGCGCAAATCCGCCTGGCCGCAAGATGTTATGGACTTCACTCGGCAGGCGCCGCCCCGACCTGGCCGGCGACTTCCTGATCGAGTTCCGCCAGGAAATCGGTGACGCGCGCGGCATTGTCGCCAAGGTCGTAGCGGCCGTAACGCGAAGCCGACCGCATGTCGACGATCACCGTATCGCCATCGTCCGTCACGCGGATCGCGACATCGGAGGGAAGGCCGAGCACGAAGCCCTTGGCGACAGCGGTAATGGTGACGTCGCTTTGCCCGGCAAGGTCGGGATAGGGTTCGGAAAGCTCCCAGCTGCGCCGATCGAGCACGGTTTCGACGGCGTTGACGATGGTCTCGAAGGGCAGGTCGTAGCTGCGCGCGGTGACCAGCGGATAGCTGTCGGTCTGCAACCGCTGTTCGCCTGGTGTGGATGGGACAAGCACGTTCATGTCCTTTGTCCGGTCGCTGACGTCGAGCGCGGGCGGATCTTCAAAATCGGTCGAGATGTCCCTGAGCGGCGGATAGATCGTCGCCCAGTAGGCGGTAACGCCATAGGGGACCAGCACCAGCAGTGCCAGCAAGGCGCCGACGGTGAGGTCGCGGCCACCGCGATCACCAAATTTCCACAGCCTCGAAAAGGCAAAGGCGGCAAACAGCAGCGCCAGCGCCGCCAGCAGCGCGACAATGCCCAGCACCCACAGGAACACCGGCGTTTCGACGAGATCGAAGCGATGGCCGACGAAGTCGGTCAGCAAAAGCACCGCTGAAAACGCGGCCGTGCGCCGCGACCAGCCGGCGGCCTTCGACGTTTGCCGTTCGGGAATGCTAACCATTGTTCTCTGCGCTGCCCCAACCCGGACGGAGGTTTAGTGCCTTTTCGCGGCGGCTTGAAGCCGAAACACGCAACATCCCGTCAATCCGTCGGCAAGCGATAATCCCTGAACTGCTGGCGCAAGGTGATCTTCTGGATCTTGCCGGTGGCGGTATGCGGTATTTCGCCGACGAAGGCGACATCGTCGGGCATCCACCACTTGGCCACCTTGCCGTTCATGAAGTCGAGAATATCAGCCTTGGTTGGCTCTTTGCCCGGCTTGGCAACGACGACCAGCAAGGGCCGCTCGCCCCATTTCGAATGATGGACGCCGATGGCCGCCGCTTCCGCCACGTCCGGGTGGCCGACGGCCAGATTCTCAAGATCGATGGTCGAAATCCATTCGCCGCCGGACTTGATGACGTCCTTGGCCCGATCGGTGATCTGCATGTAGCCGCCGGCATCGATGTGAGCGACGTCTCCGGTATCGAACCAGCCGTCCTCATCGAACTGCTCCGCGCCGACGCCACCATAGTACGCACGAGCGACGGCCGGGCCGCGCACCTTCAGGCGGCCAAAGGTCTTGCCGTCCCAGGGCTGCGCATTGTTCTCGTCGTCGGTCACCTTCATTTCGACGCCGAAGGGCGGGTAGCCCTGCTTTTGCTTGACATCGAGGCGGGCCTCGCCCTGGAGATCGTCATATTCGGGCTTCAAGGTGCACAGCGTGCCGAGCGGCGACATTTCGGTCATGCCCCAGGCATGGATGACCTGAACGTCGTAATTGTCCTGGAATTTCGTCATGATCGCGCGCGGGCAGGACGAGCCGCCGATCACGACCCTGTTCAGATAGGGAAGCTTCTTGCCGGTCTCCTCCAGATATTGCAGCAGCATCATCCATACGGTCGGCACGGCGGCACTGAAGGTCACCTTCTCGGTGTCGAGCAGCTCATAGATGGAGGCGCCGTCCATCTTGCAGCCGGGCATGACCAGCTTGGCACCGATCATCGGGCCGCTCTGGCCAAGGCCCCAGGCATTGGCGTGGAACATCGGCACCACCGGCAGGATCGTGTCGCGTGACGACAGGCCCATCGCGTCCGGCATGGCGGCGATCATGGCGTGCAGCACATTCGAGCGATGGCTGTAGACGACGCCCTTGGGATCGCCTGTCGTGCCCGACGTGTAGCACATGCCGGCGGCGGTGCCTTCGTCGAAGGTCTTCCAGGCGAAATCACCATCGGCCTCGTCAAGCCAGTCCTCATAGGCGACGGCATTGGGCAAGGTGGTTTGCGGCATGTGCGCCTTGTCGGTCAGCACGATCACCTTTTTCAGCGATTTGACGGCAACGGCGATCTTTTCGAGCAACGGTATGAAGGTGAGGTCGACGAAGACGGCCTTGTCCTCGGCATGGTTCATGATCCAGACGATCTGCTCGGGAAACAGGCGCGGATTGAGCGTGTGATAGATGGCGCCGACGCCCATGATGCCGTACCAGGCCTCGATATGGCGCGCCGTGTTCCAGGCCAGCGTGGCGATGCGGTCGCCCAACCCATAGCCGTCGCCCTCCAGCCGCTGGGCGACCTTGAGAGAACGACGATGGATGTCGGCGTAGGTGGTGCGCACGATCGGTCCCTCGATCGAGCGCGACACGATCTCGCGCACCCCATGCTGCCGTTCAGCGTTGTCGATAAGCTTGTGGCACAGCAGCGGCCATTCCTGCATCAGCCCCAGCATCTGGTTCCTCCTCCCTCGCGCATTTTGCGTCGTAGCTTTGGTTCATTGTGAAGCGAACCGGCGGATTGTCCAGTCATCCGCTTGCGCGGGACACGAATTTCAAAGTCCCTGCCGCAACGGCAAGCGGTTGAATTCTGGCATGTTTTGGAATTCGGATTGCTGGGCACTCGTGCCAACGCGATGGCAGCAGGGTCAAAGCCACCACAAGGGCGGCAGTATCCTACTCCGCGAAATGACCGGGAAATCCGCCACAATCCGGCCATCGTCGGCGTTAAGGTTCGTTAACGGGCAAGGGGCGATTGGCGACTGAAAGAGGTTCGCATGGACGCGCAGCTCGACGACAAGGCCCTTGAGAGCACACTTGCCGAAAGTCTGGCCGATCTGGTGCCGGACGAAAAGACGGTTTCCGAAGACGAATTTGTTGAAGTTGTCGGCGGCGCGCTCGAAGCGGTCGGCGGCACGCTGCTGTTCAAGATGTGCGTCAAGAATGAAGGGGAAGGCCAGCACGTCGCGGCCGCCTCCGTCGGCGCCGGCGGCAATCGCCAATTCCTGTTGCTCACCTTGCCGACCGGCGGCGGCTCGCTGAAAGTCGAAACCGTTTCGAGAAGCAGCAACCCGGTGGCGGGCATCGCGGCCGCCTATGCCGGACTGATGGACGCATTCAAAACCGCCGCCTGAGCCTCGGCTGACACGCGAAAGCACGCTAGTGCCACGCCCTCGGCGACTGGCGCTCGTATTCGTGATGCGAACCCCCTTGCGCAACAGCTGTGTCCGCCACACTTTAAGGAGCCAGGCAAGGAGAACAGCATGGACAAGATCGCCAATCCGGCACCCGGCTTCCAGCGCAATCCCGACAAGATCATCACCATCGAGCCCTATGTCGGCACCGTCACGGTGCGCGCCGGCGATACGGTTATCGCATCATCCACCAATGCCAAGATGCTGACCGAAGCCCCCTATCCCGCCGCTTTCTACATTCCGTTCCCGACGTCGATTTCGACAGGCTGAGCGCCACCGAGCATTCGACCCATTGCCCCTACAAGGGAGATGCCAGCTATTGGAGCGTGCTGCCTGCCGGCGAAACCGGTCAGAATGCGATGTGGGCTTACGAGCGGCCTTTCGACGAAATGACCGAAATCCGCGACCACGGTGCGTTCTACGCCAGCAAGGTGACGATCGAAGCTACGCCGGGCTAAAGGCTTTGGCTTGAAGACAGCACCCTCAATCGGTGGTGCCGTGATTGCCTGTCCCATCGGCGTCGTCGAGGCGCACGAAGGTCATGCCTTTTTCCTTGAGCGCCAGCAGGCCCTGTACCACACCCTCGCCGGCGGCATGGGTCGGCTGGTTGATGTGTGAGATGATGACGTCTCCGTCCTTGGCCGCGGCGATGCGCCTCGCGGTCTCCCTGGCGCCCAGCAGCGAGCCGCCATCGCCATTGATCGAGAAGCCGGCAATCTTGAAGCCGAGCTTGCGGATCATCGCGATCGCCGAGGGGCTGTACTCGGCGGTTGCGCCGCGGAACCATTTCGGCGCCGGCTCGCCGGTCCTGGCAAGCGCCGCGGCCCCCGACTCGACCTCGGCCAGCACAGCCTCCGGGCTGCCGGCGCTGCGGATGCCATAGATTTTTTGCGGCGTGTCGACCGCCGGAATATGGCGCCCGCCGTGATTTTCCAGTTCGAACAGGTCAGGATGCGCCCGCATGATCTCGACCGCCGCGGCGTTGCGCTTCAGCCAGATGCCGGTGACGAAAATGGTGGCCGGGATCTTGTTTTCCACCAGCGCCGAGAGAATGCGTGTGTCGGTCTGTCCGCCGCAGGCATCGAGCGTCAGCGCTACGCGGCCGGCCCCACTTGCCGCGGGCTTGATGTGCAGCGTGGGCTCGACCAGCGGCGCGGCATGGGCGCTGGATGCTACCACCAACGACATGGCGATCAAGCAGAGATGTTTTTGCAGCAGACGCATCAAACCAAATTCCCGATTGGAGCAGTTCGCCGTTTCGCGGAAACGGCGACCCGCTCCAACTCCTTATTTTGGAGCAATTCCGGACGGAAAACCGCTTCACCCTTTTCCTGGAATTGCTCTACCGATTTCAAGCCGGTATCCCAAGACCCGCATGAAGGCGGAAATCGGGACGATGGATAGCAGAAAAATGCCCGGCGCGGCAATTTGACCGCGCACTGGTGCACTGGGCCATTCGACAGCCTTCGACATTCGATCACCGTTCAGACAGCGCGTTCCCGCTTCATCTCGGTGCGCGCCAGGAGCTCGCGCGCCGCATCGACGACAGGTTTCACCTCAAGCCGCCAGACACAGCACGCCTTGCTGGGGTCCTTCGGGCGGCATAGGTCCCTGGCCACGCAGTCGCACGGCATCGGCGGACGAAGCGCGATGCTGGGCACGCCGACGGGCCCCCAGCGTGACGGATGCGTCAGGCCGAAAAGCCCGACAACCGGCGTGCCCGCGGCGGCGGCCATATGCATCGGGCCGCTCTCATTGCCAAGAAACAGCCGCGCCTGTTTCAAAACAGCCAGCAAGGTCTCGAGCGACAATGACCCGACAAGGTCGACGACCGGCGTCGCCGTCCTGGCGATGATCCGCCTGGCGATCTCGCGTTCGTCCGGACCTCCCACCAGGGCAACACCCAATCCGGTGTCGGTTGCAATCTCATCGATGGCCTCGGCAAATCGTTCCGGCTGCCATTGCCGGCCTTTGAAGCTCGCACCCGCATGCACGGCGACGAAGCCGTTTGGGTGGAGACGGTGCTTGCTCAGGAGCGCCAGGGCTTTCATGGTCTCTGACGGCAGCGGCTGAATGCTGGGTACCGTCACACGCAGATCGATGCCAAGCGCTTCAAGGGGCGACAGATAGCGGTAGACAAAATGCTGGCCGCCAAATCCCTGTGGTTTTGCAAACAGATTGGCGGGCTGCCGCTCCAGCAGTTTCAGGGGCCTCTCGGGCGGATTGTAGCCGACGCGTGTCTTCGCATTGACGAGCCCGCTGACGAGGCGCGAGGTCTTGGAATCGGTCAGGTCGATCGTCAGGTCGAAGTGGAAGCGGCGCAGCGCCCGCACCATGGCATAGAGCTCTTTCCCACGCTCCAGCGGGGTGCCCCGCATGCGGGACCGCCTGAACGGAACCACCTCCGAAGCGATGCCATGCGCCACCACGAAACTCTCGAAGTGCGCTTCGCAAAGGAACACGATCCTGGCGCCCGGGAATTCGAGTTGCAGGTTCCTGGCGAGCGTCGAGCCAAGAACAATATCGCCGATGAACTTCGTTTGAATGATCAGGATCGAGCGGAACGGCGCGGGTGAGATCTGCAACATGTGCTTCCGGGGACAATTTGCGGGACCTCCGCAAATTGGGCAGCAACAATGTCGAGATTACGCAATGCCTTCAGCACGTTCGCGTGAGTTTTCATACAAAACGGTAAATTTCAGCGAGGCCTAAGATCCTAACCTTTGCCTGCCTTCGCGACCAGCACCGCGGCTTGCGCGGCCGCCAGCCTGGCGATCGGCACGCGATATGGCGAGCACGACACATAGTCGAGACCGACCTCCTCGCAGAAACGGATCGATGCGGGGTCGCCGCCATGTTCGCCGCAGATGCCGAGCTTGATGTCGGGCCGGGTCGCCCTGCCCTTTTGCGCCGCCATGCGCACCAGTTCGCCGACGCCGTCGATGTCGAGCGAGACGAATGGGTCCTGCTCGATGATGCCCTTCTGGCGGTAGGTCTCCAGGAACGAGGCCGCATCGTCGCGTGAGATGCCAAAGGTGGTCTGGGTAAGATCGTTGGTGCCGAAGGAGAAGAACTCGGCCGATTCGGCGATGACATGGGCACGGATGGCCGCGCGAGGCAGCTCAATCATGGTTCCGGTCAGGTAGTCGATCTTGACGCCGGTCTCGTCCATGACGCTCTTGGCGACCGCATCGATGCGCGCCTTCACATAATCGAGTTCCTTCACCAGGCCGACCAGCGGCACCATGATCTCGGGCACGACCAGCGCGCCGGCCTTCTTGCCGGCCTCGACGGCGGCCTCGAAAATGGCGCGTGCCTGCATCTCGGCGATCTCGGGATAGGAGACGGCCAGCCGGCAGCCGCGATGGCCGAGCATCGGGTTGAATTCGTGCAGGGCCTCGGTGCGCTGCCTGAGCTTGTCGGGCGACACATTCATGACGGCCGCGACCTCGGCGATTTCGGCTTCGGTCTTGGGCAGGAATTCGTGCAGCGGCGGATCGAGCAGGCGGATCGTCACCGGCAGTCCGGCCATGATCTCGAACAATTCCAGGAAATCCGAGCGCTGCATGGGCAGAAGCTTGGCAAGGGCGGCGCGCCGCTCCTTCTCGGTGTCGGCCAGGATCATCTCGCGCATGGCGACGATGCGCTCACCGTCGAAGAACATGTGCTCGGTGCGGCAGAGACCGATGCCTTCGGCGCCGAAAGAACGGGCCATGCGGGCGTCGAGCGGCGTTTCGGCGTTGGTGCGCACTTTCATGCGGCGCACGGCGTCAGCCCATTCCATGATGGCGGCGAAGTCGCCTGATAGCTCAGGCTGCAGCATCGATACGGCGCCCTTCAACACCTGGCCATTGCTGCCATCGATGGTGATGATGTCGCCCTTGCGGAACGTCTGTCCCATCGAGAGGAGCGTGCCGGCCTTGTAGTCGACGCGCAGCGAGCCGGCGCCAGACACGCAAGGTTTGCCCATGCCGCGCGCGACGACGGCAGCATGGCTGGTCATGCCGCCGCGCGTGGTCAGGATGCCCTCGGCCGCATGCATGCCGTGAATGTCCTCGGGGCTGGTTTCGATGCGCACCAGGATCGCCTTGCGGCCTTGCGTCCTCAGATCCTCGGCATCGCCGGAGGAGAAGACGATCTCGCCGGTGGCGGCGCCGGGCGACGCCGGCAGGCCGACGCCGATGACGTCGCGCGCGGCCTTCGGGTCGATGGTCGGGTGCAGCAACTGGTCGAGCGAGGCGGGGTCGATGCGCGCGACGGCTTCCTCCTTCGTGATCAGGCCGTCCCTTGCCATTTCGACCGCAATCTTCAACGCCGCCTTGGCGGTGCGCTTGCCGGACCGGGTCTGCAGCATCCACAATTTGCCGCGCTCGATGGTGAATTCGAGGTCCTGCATGTCGCGGTAGTGCTTTTCCAGGCTGTCGGAGATGGTGACGAAGGACTGGAAGGCGTCCGGCATCAGCTTCTGCAGCGAAGGCTTGTCGGAGCCGGCGGCGATGCGGGCGGCCTCGGTGATGTTCTGCGGCGTGCGGATGCCGGCGACGACATCCTCACCCTGCGCGTTGACCAGGAATTCGCCATAGAGCTGCTTTTCGCCGGTCGACGGGTTGCGGGTGAAGGCGACGCCGGTGGCCGAGGTCTCGCCCATATTGCCGAACACCATGGCCTGGACGTTGACCGCCGTGCCCCAGCTTTCGGGGATGTCGTGCAGACGCCGGTAGGTGATGGCGCGGTTGTTCATCCAGCTCGAAAACACCGCACCGATGGCGCCCCAGAGCTGTTCATGCGGATCCTGCGGGAACGGCCGGCCCAACTCTTCCTCGACCTTGGCCTTGTAGAGCGCGATGACACCCTGCCATTCGATGGCCGTCAGCTCGGTGTCGAGCTCATGGCCGAGCCCGCCCTTCTGATCTTCCAGGATCTCCTCGAACACCTCGTGATCGAGGCCCATGACGACATCGGAATACATCTGGATGAAGCGGCGATAGCTGTCATAGGCAAAGCGGGCGTCGCCGGAATCGGCGGCCAGCGCCTCGACGGTCTCATCGTTCAGGCCGAGATTGAGCACGGTGTCCATCATGCCCGGCATCGAGGCGCGGGCCCCGGAGCGCACCGACACAAGCAGCAGCTTCGACGGATCGCCGAACCGGCGGCCGGTCAGCCGGCCGATCTGATCGAGCGCGACCGCGACATCGGCTTCCAACCCCGCCGGATAGGCACGGCCATTGGCGTAATAGGCGTTGCAGACCTCGGTGGTGATGGTGAAGCCCGGCGGCACCGGCAGGCCCAGGCTGCACATCTCAGCCAGGTTGGCGCCCTTGCCGCCCAGCAGATTCCTGTCGCTGGCACGGCCCTCCGCCGCACCATCGCCAAAGGTGAAAACCCATTTGGTCATGCTTTGCTCTCCGGTTGCAGGAGATTGGAAAGATTGGCGAAACGGAAAGTTCCGCCCTGCTCCGACTTTGGACCGATATGATGCTGCAGTGCGAAAGGCAAGCGCCGGCAAAGCCCTCCTGCGGCTACAATCGATTAAGAAAAAGCCTCGCCCGGACATGCGGCAAAAAGACTTGCCACCTCACGGTTCGACGACTAGAACATAAAGGGAACATAGAGGTGCCCCATGAAACTGACTGGAAAACTCGACTATCTGGAAATGCCGGCGACCGGCGGCACGCTGGACCGGCTGAAGGCTTTCTACAGTTCCGCCTTTGCCTGGTCGTTCACCGATTATGGGCCAACCTATTCGGCCTTTGCCGAAGGCCTGGATGGCGGTTTTCAGGCCGATGTCACGGAAGCAGCGACCAAGCCCCTGCCGGTGCTCTATAGCGACAACCTCGAGGAAACCCTTGGCGCCGTCGAAAGCGCCGGCGGCACGATCGTCAAGCCGATCTTCCCGTTCCCCGGCGGCCGGCGCTTCCACTTCGTCGATCCGGCCGGGAACGAGCTGGCTGTCTGGGGTGAATAGCCCGCTCGGACAGGATCCGGTGGCATTGTGGATTGCTCGATTTGGGCGTTCTTGCCCTCGCTCATAAAGCATTGTGCTTTTCGGCTGCTCTGCTAATAACGCGCCGCACAAGCGACTCTGACGGCAATTGGGGCGTCGCCAAGTGGTAAGGCATCGGTTTTTGGTACCGACATTCCCAGGTTCGAATCCTGGCGCCCCAGCCAGTTCATGATTGTGTATTAAATCAATAACTTAATGAACTTCTCATCAGGACACCAGACTAGGCCCGCTTGGCAACGAACCGCATGAACTGAGCCGACTGCTTGCCGCAATTGAACAGCAGATCGAGGATCGACACCTGGTGTATGAATCCCTCCCAGAGCTGCGGATAGGCAGGATAGCCCTCGTAGTCGAACCATTCGAGATCGATGCCCTTGAGCTCGAAGACGTTGGGCACGATGTAGTCTTTCGCGGACGGCCCGGAAACGTAGACCGTCCCTCCGGCCTGGGCACAAATGTCGGCCAACCGCTCGGTTTTGGCACCGTTGAGCTGGTACGCGCTGGACGATGTGATGGCCGTTGTGATCCCCAAATACCCACATATTGCCGAGATGAAGCAGCGGTTCAGCTCCGATATGTGCGTGTAGTGGCGGCTATAGAGCGGCTCGACCCATTCGGCTATTTCCGAAAAGCAGCTCGCCCGGCGATAGTTTAGCTGCAGCTGCCGCCAGTGCGACTGAGCCCAGTCGGCGCCGTCTATCTCGGTTTCCAGGATCTTCTGAAGGTATTTTCCCTTGGTCAGGACAGGCACGGTCAGCCATTGGGCCCCGGCGGGTGTCTTGATCTTGTTGCGATTGCGCCAATCGCGACGGGTATATTGCATGTCGTCGTAGAGGATGAACTCGTCGACCGAAGCGATGAGGTCGAAATATCCCTTCCAGGGGATATAGTTCGACTGGAGAATGGCCACCCGCTTCGTCATCTGCCCGCAGCTTCACTCACCAAGAATCCTGGGAATAGCTCAACGTCCTTGCGGATTGTTCAGCGGTGAACGGCGCTCAGTACCGCGGCCACGCCCTCCTGGGCGGCGAGACTGAGGCCATACCACAGCGGCAGTCTGATCAGGCGCGCGGCGGCTCCGGTGGTGACGCGCAGGTCGCCGTGTGTCCGGCAGTAGCGTCGGCCCGCCGGCGATTCGTGCAGCGGAACATAGTGGAAAATGGCGTCGATGCCATTTTCCCGCAGACGGGCCAGCACGCCACGCCTGTCCACTCCTTCAGGCAGCAACACGTAGTAGAGATGCGCATTGTGTTCGCACTCGGCCGGAACGATTGGCCGGCGAAGCTGCCCGGCCTGCTCCAGCGGCGCCAGCAACTCGTGATAGCGGTTCCATACCCGCAAACGCTCCGCGGTGATCGACTCCGCATCCTCGAGCTGGGCGAGCAGGAATGCCGCCAGCAAATCACTGGGCAGATAGGAGGAGCCGACGTCCTGCCAGGTGTATTTGTCGACCTCGCCACGGAAGAACCGGCTGCGGTCGGTTCCCTTCTCACGGATGATCTGAGCCCGTTGGCTGAGTTCTGGGGCATTGATCAGCAGCGCGCCGCCCTCACCCGAAATCAGGTTCTTGGTCTCGTGGAAGCTTAGCGTCCCCAGATCGCCAATGCTGCCGAGCGGCCGCCCCTTGTAGCGCGCCATCGCACCCTGAGCAGCGTCTTCGACGACCTTCAGCCCGTGCCGGTGCGCGATATCGAGTATGGTGTCCATCTCGCAGCCCACTCCGGCATAGCGGACCACCACGATCGCCCGTGTCCTTGGGGTTATCGCGGCCTCTATCAGGCGCTCGTCGAGATTGAGGGTGTCCTCTCTTATGTCGACGAATACCGGCACGCCGCCGCGCAGCACAAACGCATTCGCCGTCGATGTGAATGTGTAGGACGGCATGATGATTTCGTCGCCGGGAACAATATCCAGCAAGAGAGCCGACATCTCCAGCGCCGCCGTGCATGAGTGGGTCAGCAGCGCCTTTGCGCATCCGACATGCTCCTCGATCCAGGCATGGCAGCGTTTGGTGAAAGTCCCATCACCGGACATATGCTGGGCTACCCGCGCCTCAGCGATGTAGAGCATCTCCCGCCCGGTCAAATGCAAGCGATTGAATGCAACAGGCAGCGATCCTGCAGTCCGCAAAGGCTTGTTCAAAGAATCGGACACTGTCATCCCCCCGCCAGACGGCGCTACTGGTGTCGCCGAAAGAAAGCACCTCCTGTACTTCAACCAGGACAGTTCCATTAATTGCCGGCTTGAGCAAGCCAACTTGGGAAATTGGACGTGAGAACATCCGATTTTGGCGCTGGGGGCGTAGAATTAAGGAAGCCAGGTTGACGCTGCTGCTTTTCCTGGGGCAACGATAGCTGAAATGAGACGTCGGGCGGAAACGCCTGGCGCAGCAACGGACCGGTTCCCCCTCATGAAGCTTTCCGTCGTCAGCACGCTCTACAAATCAGAGTCCCATATCGCCGAGTTTTGCGACCGGGTCTCTGCCGTGGCGCGTCGCCTGGTCGGGGATGAATTCGAGATCATCCTCGTCAATGATGGCTCCCCCGATGGCAGCCTCGACCTCGCCGTCGCGCGCAGCACGGTTGATCGGCACGTGACCGTCATCGACCTGTCGCGGAATTTCGGCCACCACAAGGCGATCATGACCGGGTTGGCCCACGCCAAGGGCGATCGGGTCTTCCTCATCGACAGCGATCTCGAGGAAGAGCCCGAGTGCCTGCTGACCTTCGCGGAGCAGATGTCGGAACACAAGCTCGATGTGGTCTATGGGGTGCAGGAATCTCGCCGTGGCGGCGCCTTTGAGAGATGGACCGGCGCGCTATTCTTCACAATCAATGACTGGCTGAGCGACTTCCATCTGCCGCGCAATCTGGTGATCGCGCGGCTCATGACTCGCGCTTACGTCGCCGCGCTCGTCAGCCATCAGGATCATGAGTTTATCATCGCTCATCTGTTTCAGCTGACCGGTTTTCGTCAAGACTCACAGATCGTCATCAAGCACGCCCTGTCCCCAACGACGTATTCGATCGGTCGCCGCATTCAAATGGCGGTCCGTTATCTGATGACGACATCGACAAAAATTCTTTACCTGATATTATATTTTGGATTAACGATTTCACTTCTATCGGTATTTACGATGGGATTTTATCTTATGAGATATGTTGTCCATGGAATTGGTGTTACCGGATTTACATCCATAATCATTTCGATTTGGTTCTTCGGCGGCATGACGATGCTTGTTCTTGGTCTTCTCAGTGTCTACATCGCCAATATATTGTCCGAAACTAAACGTCGTCCCTACACGATAATTCGAGATATTCATCGCGGCGCAGCAATGGGTATCGAGGGGCAGGCCGATGGCAATGCCGTCGATCGATCATCCCTTGGGTCGGAGCGTGTTCGCGACTAGCTAGTCTTCGACGCCATCATGCTTGGCATTCTGAACGGCTCTGCCAAGCGCTTTTTCCAGCCAGTCGACCACCGACATCCCCTCGGCCGCCGCCGCATCCAGCACATGGTCGCGCAATTGCGGGGAAACGCCCTCCAGTTTGCCGAAATAGCGGGTCCGGTGTGATCCGCCTCGTCGGCCGGGGAATGTGACGTCGAGGTCGAGCGGTGGCTCTCCCTGGCCCTTCACGAAGCTGATCAGATAGAAGGACCCGCCGAGAATCCACCGGCAGGCGACGTGTCGCGCATCGATCGGGATGCAGTCCAGCGGCGCACGATGGCGAAACAGGGGATTGGAGTTCTCGAGGACCCTGGCGAACTCGCTGTTCGCCAGCCAGGGTGCGATTCCTTCGTCGCCGACCAAGACCCGGCCGTTCGGCTTCACGACGCGGGTGATTTCCGCCAAAGCTTCTTTGCGGTCAGGGAACAGGTTGAAGCCACCGAAATGATAGGCCGCATCGAAGAAGCCGTCGGCGAAAGGCAAGTGCATCACGTCGGCGCAGAACAACTGCAGGCGTGAAGTGTCCTTCTTGGCGCGATGCAGGCGACCCTGGCCCGTCAGCAGCATCTCGAGTGAGAGATCGCCGGCAAATACGTCAATGGGCATATCGAGCAGATGGATGGTGTCTCGGCAGGTCCCACAACCGATCTCAAGCACCTTGCTATCCGGCCGAAGCTCTAGCTGAGCAAACATGTCCCTGCGCGTCTGTTCCTCGTCCGCCAGCAGCGTGGCAAATAGTGCCTCGATGCCGCGATCATATTCGCTTGCCCGCTCGCGGTAGTAGGCCTGGCTCTCGGAAGAGGCCTGCGCCAAACCGGAGCGGATGAGCAGTTGCGGAATGCCGTCGATCAGGGGATAGCGCTCGTCCGGCCCGCCCAGCAAAGCGGAGCCGTCCGACGCCTCTGTCAGCGGCTGCCTGGTCAAGGGGGAAACAAAATTCAATTCCGGTATCATTCGCGGAACCGCCCATTTAGACTTGGATACACGATTCTGTGAGCGAAAACCCACTGATGGTTCTACCCATGACGTCTATTGGCACCCCTGCAACGGACAGAAGCGGGGCAATGTTGCTTGAGGTCGCCCGCTACTATGGCGACAAGGTGCAGGCGCACGGGCCCAGCCCCAAGGGTGTGGATTGGAATACGGAAGAAGGCCAGATCCTTCGCTTCAGGCAATTGGCATCGTTGATCGACCTGCCGGGCGACTTCACGGTCAACGACCTGGGGTGCGGCTACGGTGCTTTGCTGCCGTTCCTCACCGATCGCTTTCCCGGCGTACGATACTATGGCTGCGATGTGGCTGCAGAGATGATCGAAGCAGCGGCCACACTTTTTGGTGATCGTTCCCAAGCGCAGTTTGCTGTCGGATCAGTGCCGGCGCAGATTGCCGATTTCGGCTTTGCGAGCGGTATCTTCAACGTCAAGCTCTCACGTCCGGACGATGAATGGGCGGCTTATCTGGAGTCGACACTGGATGTCCTCCATGCCACCAGCCGGCGCGGCTTCGCCTTCAATTGCCTTACCTCCTATTCGGATCCGGACAAGAGAAGAGCCGATCTGTTCTATGCCGATCCAAGGTACCTTTTCGACATCTGCAAGAAAAAATATGCGCAGCGCGTGGCATTGGTGCACGATTATGGTCTCTATGAATTCACCATGCTGGTCAGGAAGTCATGAAGCGGCCCATCGTCATATTCGGAGCAGGCGATATCGCTGAACTCGCCCACTACTATTTCACGCGCGATTCCTCTTACGACGTAACCGCCTTTACCGTGGACAGTGCATACCTGACCCAGGACCGGCTGGCGGGCCTTCCTGTCGTGCCATTCGAGACATTGACCCGGTACTATCCGGCAAGCAGCCATAGTGCGTTCGTGGCGCTCAGCTACAGCAAATTGAACGAGGTCCGCCGCGAAAAATACCTGGCGCTCAAGGCGTTGGGCTATGATTTCGCCAGCTATATCAGTTCCAGGGCAACAGTCCTCAACGACGGCAAAATCGGCGAAAACTGCTTCATTCTCGAGCACAACGTCATTCAGCCTTTCGCATCGATCGGCAACAATGTGACGCTGTGGAGCGGAAATCACATCGGGCACCATTCACGCATTGCCGATCATTGCTTTCTTGCCTCGCATATCGTGGTCTCGGGCGGGGTCGATATCGGCGAGGCTTGCTTCCTGGGTGTCAACGCGACGCTGCGTGATCATATCCGTGTGGGCGAGAGGTGTGTGATCGGCGCCGGAGCGTTGATCCTGGCGGATGCGGCGCCGGACGGCGTCTATCTCGGCAACGCCACGGAGCGGTCGAAAGTGCCGAGTTCGCGGCTGAGAAAGATATGAGGCAATTACGTTTCAAGCGCGCCGGATTGGTATGCCGGCCGGGCGGCTCGCCCTGGGAGCGTTCGCATTGCCAGAACCCCTTTGCCCAGAGGCTGGGCAACGAGAAATACCGCATTCATTTTGCAAGCCGCGATGACAGCAATCGCTCGCGAGGCGGCTGGGCCGAGGTCACCGCGACCGCTGACGGATTGACCGAGACCGCCCGCTCGGAGCGTCCATCCCTCGATATTGGCCAGCCAGGGACATTCGATGACGCCGGCGCCATGCCCGGCTGTCTCGTCAATCACGAAGGTCGCTTGCTACTCTACTATACCGGCTGGTCGCTCACCCGCACGGTGCCATTCACCTTCGCAATCGGGATCGCGGAATCGCGCGACGGAGGCCGGCATTTCGATCGTCTGTCCGAAGCGCCTGTGCTCGGCCGCAACCACTACGATCCTCTGCTTGCCGGCGCGCCCTGGGTGCTTGTCGAAGATGGCACTTTCCGTATGTGGTACGTGTCGGGCCTGCGATGGGAGGTCGACCCGGAAGGGAAAAATGCTCCGATCCACTACTACACCGTCAAGCACGCGACGAGCCGCGACGGCATGAATTGGACGACCAACGAGCAAATCTGCCTGCCCTTCCATGAGGGAGAGCACGCCATCGCCCGACCGGTCGTCCAGAGGACCGATGCCGGCTACGAAATGCTCTATTGTGCAAGGCGTTTGGGCGAAACCTACCGAGTGTACCGCGCCACATCCGTCGACGGGGTACACTGGGAGCGCGACAGGGTGCCACTGCTCGACACCAGCGCCAGCGGATGGGATTGCGAGATGGTCTGCTATGCCAGCCTGTTGCACACCGCGGAAGCCAGTTTCCTGCTCTACAACGGCAATGGTTACGGGAGGGATGGGGTCGGGGCCGCCATCCTGGAACCATGACCGAGCGGTCGACCGTGCCGCGTTCGCGGCTCAGAGGGATATGACCCGGTGCGATGGGAGAAGCTCGGCCGCCTGTTCTGCCCGACCGGTGATATCGATTGGATGCGGTCGCACGCCACCATGCCGATCGCCGAGCATGTTTCGGGCGATCTGTTCAAAATCTATTTCGGCTCTCGGGATGCATCGCAACGCTCGCATACCGGCTATGTCATCGTCGATTTGTCGTCGCCGGCGCGGATCCTCGAGGTAGCCCGGTCGCCTGTCCTGGTGCCGGGAAGTCTCGGCGAATTTGACGACAGCGGCGCCCTGGCCAGCTGGCTCACGGTCGCGGGTCCGACGCGATATCTCTACTATGTCGGCTGGAATCTGGGCGTCACCGTTCCCTTTCGCAACGCCATCGGCCTCGCCACGGCGCCGCCCGATGGTTCGTTTTCACGGTTCGCCGCGGGTCCGCTGGTTGATCGCTCGATGACAGAGCCGCATTTTGTCGGCAGCTGCTGTGTGCTGCATGAGGCCGGCCTCTGGCATATGTGGTACACGTCCTGCGTCGATTGGCGCCCATCGGCGAATGGACCAATCCATCGCTACCACATCAAATATGCGAGCTCCGACGACGGCATCCACTGGCGCCGTGACGGACTGGTTGCCATCGATTTCGCGAACCAACAGGAATATGCGATATCTCGCCCTGCGGTTAAGCGAGACGGCGCACTGTGGCGCATGTGGTATGCCTATCGCGGCGACCGCTATCGCATCGGGTACGCCGAATCGGCCGATGGCCTGAACTGGACCCGGATGGACCATGACGTGGGCATCGCGCGTTCAAAGTCAGGCTGGGATTGTGAGATGATCGAGTATCCATTTGTGTTCGATCATGGGGGGCAGCGCTACATGCTCTACAACGGCAATGGCTACGGGAAGACCGGCTTCGGCCTGGCCGTGCTCGTCTAACGGGGATCAAGCGGACATATGATCGTTTGTCCGCGCTGCAGTCTGCACCATGCATCCCCGGACGCAGGCTGTCCGGCCTGCGGCTTCGTTCCGGCCAGGCTGAACGGCTTCACTGCCTGGGCGCCCGAAATGGCAACCGAAGGCGGCGGGTTCCACGAGAGCTTCTTTGCCGAACTCGCTCAGCGCGAGGCCGGAAATTTCTGGTTCGAGGCCCGCAATACGATCATCGTTCGCACCCTGAGGCGGTTCTTTCCGCAGTTGCAGTCATTCCTCGAGATCGGCTGCGGCACTGGGTTTGTGCTGAGCGGCATCGCTCGCGCCTTTCCCGACGTCCGGCTTGTCGGGACCGAAATCTTCGTTGCAGGATTGCCCTTTGCCGCCTCTCGCGTGCCGTCGGCAAGCTTTGCGCAGATGGACGCAAGACGATTGCCCTATGCCGCGGAATTCGACGTCGTGGGAGCGTTCGACGTGATCGAGCACATCGCGGAAGATGTCGATACGTTGGAGAACCTAGAACGCGCAGTGAAGCCTGGAGGCGGTGTGGTCATTTCCGTGCCGCAACACAAATGGCTCTGGAGCGACATCGACAAGCAATCGTTTCATTTCCGGCGCTATGAAAAGCGGGAACTGCATGAAAAGATCGAGGGCGTGGGACTGGAGATCGTCTACAGCACGTCCTTCGTGTCGCTTCTGGTGCCGCTGATGTTCCTGTCGCGGCAACGCAAGAGCGACAGCGCCGAGTTCGACGTCGGCAGGGAATTGCGCCTTGGACCGGCCACAAATGCCTCTTTGCGGGCCGTCATGGGGATCGAAAGCCTGATCCTCGCATCGGGCCTCACCCTTCCTGTCGGCGGATCCCGACTGGTGGTGGCAAGGCGTCCATGACTGGTGCGGCAAGGGCGGCGCTTCGCGTATCCGCTCACCGACAAAGTGAGCTTTAGGGATTTCCTGCCGGCTTCGGTGTGTATCTTATGGCAATCGGGTCGCCGCCAGCACCACACCGAGGACAATCAAGCCATTGCCGGCAAGGGACTGCCAGCTGAACCGTTCGTGCAGGAACAGGACCGAACTGGCAAAGACCAGAGGATAAGCCAGCGCTGCAAACGGGAAGGCCACCGATAGCGGAATTCTTGAGATCGCGGCGTACCAAAGAACGCTCGAGAAGACGAGGCCAAGGCCGCCTACCCAAACCTTCCAGTCGGCGAGCAAACCAAGCAAATAGGGCCAGCCCTGCTCAAAGCTGAACGGCACCGTCCCATGTTCGGTCAGGCGAGACTTGATGATGATCTGGGCCGTGGTGAGCAGAAGCACAGCCGCAACAATGAGGGCAATGCCGGTGGCGCGGTTGTCCAGATTGCTTCTCCATTCGCTCGAATCGGCCAGCGCTTTCGCATTTGGACTGTAGCATGCCAGCTGTCCATTTTGGGCTGAGCTGGCGGCCACAGGCGCGGGGCGCTCTCCCGGCAGCCTCTCCGTCGACCATGAACCGTTGATACCGGCTTCGATTGGCCAGTTCAGGTTGACAAAGGCGAAGCCAAACGGTCCATCTAGACCAGTTGTCGTGCCCGGCCCTGGTTTCGGACCGCGTGCACGGCATAGAGCAATTCCAGGAAAAGTGTGTAACGGTTTTCCCACAGGAATTGCGTCAAAACAACAAGTTGGAGCGGCTCGCTGTTTCCGTGAACGCTGAACTGCTCTAGGGGGAGCCTTACCGAACCATGGCAATCCAGGAGCAGTCCCGGACAATCCCGGCTGAGCAGAATTTGCCAGCAGAGGGATTGTCTAAAGCCAGGTCCTATTGGTTTCCTGCGGCTGTATTAATTCTGGCGATCAATTTCTGCTTCCTCGTATTTTACGTTTTCGTGAAATACAAAACCATATTTCACTCCGATAGCGCGATGAAAGTGCTCTTGGCGCGAGAAATCGTCCAAAGCCACAATTTCTTCCCGCCGGATTGGTATTACGGAAACAACGACATTGTCGTTGTATTCGGCCATCTCTTTATTATACCGGCCCTGGCTTTTCTTCCTGCCGGCTTTACAGTTCATGCGATCTCGGGCCTCGTCACATCCATACTCGTGCTGCACAGCGTCTGGCTGGCTGCCGGCCTGGCACAGATCGGCAAGACACGGCGGACGCTGATAACGGCATCGGTAGCGGCGGGAATATCCGGAGTTCTGGCTGAAAATCTCTACGGACAGGCATCGTACGGCACAATTCTCTACATGTCGCTGTATTCGATATACTGCCTCGTCAGGTTGATGAGAGAGAAATCGACGAAGAACGTCGTCATATGGAGCGTTTTGCTCTGTGCGCTGATTACGGCCGAGTTCTGGGGCAATCCTCAGCGAGCAATCGTTACCATAGGGATGCCGCTCATCGCCGCCGCGCTGTGGTCGATACACAGGCTGCATCCCGCAGGTGTGGGAAGAGCTTCCTTTGTGGGCGCGGCCGCTTCGATCTGTGCAGCGTTCGTTGGCGGGACCATCCTTTATGGAGTGACCTTTGCACATGTAAACAATGCCGCGCGCGACGCGGCTTCCATCCAATGGCTGCCATACGAGACGATCGTCGGCAACCTCCTGGTCCTGGGCAAGGAGGTCCTGGCGGTTTTCGGCGGGTCTCCGCCCGGCGGCAGCGGGCTTCTGACCGTGGTCGGTCTTTACGGCGCGCTGCGATTGATTGTGGCAGTTCTATTGGTGTCGTTGATCGTGCGCTCGGTGGCGACATCGGCGAGGCCGCACGACGAGGTCAGACCGCTCGCCATCTATGGATCGTTGGCGCTTCTGTCGGTATGCCTTCTGCAAGTGGCAACGACCATTCCCAACCTTGCCGATCCGATCGGCAGTTCCCGTTACCTGGTACCGGCGCTCGTCACGATGGTCATCGTGGCGTTGGCTACCCCTCTCGACTTGCGACAGAGACCCATCGAGTTCCTCAGCGTCGCGGTCGTCCTTGCCGGATTGCTGACAAGTGCCTATCCGACGTTTGTCAGGTCGGATGCGTTGTCGCGTCTGAGCCTGGGGCAGCAGAAGCCGCGTGCCGTCGAGTTGTCGAACTTGGCGCGCTACCTCCAAGACAATGGGCTGAGCTATGGCTACGCCACCTATTGGAACGCCGGCACCGTCAGCGTGTTGTCCGACGAACATGTCCTGGTTCGGCAGATTGCCCTGGACAGCGCCCTGCCGATGCCCATGCGCTTCCTGTCTGCTGACCGTTGGTACAATGCCGATACGTGGAAGGGCGAGACGTTTCTTCTGCTGACACAGGAGGAAGCTAACAAGATCGACTGGAAGCGGCTGGCGGCACTCGGCTTACCCGTTTCGCGGAAACTTCAATTCGGCAATCTTGGCATCTTTGTATTCGCAGAAAACATTGCTGCGAAGCTGCCGGGCTGGGATGTTCGGTTCATGCAGCCGGTAACATTTCATGCCGACGCCCAGGCGCTTACACAAGTGGGCTCCCTGCAAGAGCGCGGCGACGGGAAGGCGCTGGTGGCGCCGCCGGAAGCGAACGGCGCGTTGTACTATGGTCCCTACGTGAGCGTCGCCCCGGGAACGTATCGCCTTACCTTTGATGTCGAAGCCAACAGCAGTCCGACTGCCGTGCTGCGCATTGACGCGGCTGTATCACCGGGCGGAATAGTTATAGCGCAGAAGGATTTGACGGAAAGTCACGGCCCCCAACAGCTGCTCTTCTCGCTCGACCACACATCGGTTATGGAGTTTCGGGTCTGGGCCCTCGGAAACGGCGCGGCGGCGTTCAAATCCGTCACCATCGAGCGGGCAGTTCCGTAGCAGCGGAAGCAGGGCCGTGCCACTTTCGCAGCATCTACTTCTTCGCCCGCGCGCCGAACCACGCGTCCAGCGAGCGATACTCGTCCAGACCGAATCCGAGTATCTTCTTCTGATCCGCGCTTAATCCCGGGAAATCGGACAGGACCGACGGAAGATGAAGCTGCTGCCGCAGCATCGGGATGGTGAAAACGTGGTTCACAGCGCGCCGGTTTCTGTCGGTGTGGTTGATCGATCCGGCGTGGTAGAGCATGCAATCCAGAATGATGAATGTCCCCCGCGGCACGGCTATCTGAAGCTGACGCCGGCGCACCGTCTCGTCGGAGGGGAAATCCTCGCGATGATGGCTGGCGGGTATGACCCGGGTGGCTCCATTTTCGGCGGTGAAATCGTCAAGCGCAAACAGCGCATTTATGGCAAGCGGCCGTGAACTGACGAAGTGCTGGTAGGGAATGTCGCGATGGAAGGCCGCCTGTCCGTACTTGCTGTTGTTGGCGCGATTGATCAGCCCATTGACCTGATTGAGGATGTAGTAGCCGCCGAGCATCCTTGAGAGCAACTGCGCCAGCCGCTCATTGAAGGCGATGGCCATGAACGCTGGAGCGTATTTGGGGAGGACGCGGATCGTGTCGCGCTCGCCGATCGTCGAAAGCTCGTAGCCCGCAGTCGCGGCTTGTTCGGCGTATTCCGCTTCAGCGGCGTCAAAGTCACGGGACAACGCGTCCAGTTGCTCGCCGGTCAGCCCTGCGTCGAGCGACGTATGGCCGGTGAGACGGAGATCTTCGATCAGGACATCGATCTCATCGCGTACGACCGCGGTTTCCTTGACGCCGTAACGATCTATCTCGGTCACAGCTGCTCCTTGAGACGGCTGGAGAAGAGGTAGGGATGGACGATCTGCATGCCGCAGCCCCGAAACTTTCCGGCCAGCGCCGGCCAGCTTCGCGGATTCACGGCGGCCACGATGATAGTCTGGGGGTGCCCGGAAGCATACTCGTTGGCTCTCAGCCATGGGCGGTCGTCGAGAGTGGTCGCCAGCGGCTCGTCCGTCAGGAATGCTTCGGCCCCTTTGACGAGCCGGGGGGCATAGGTCCGCAGCAGATTTCGGAACTCCCCGGCTCCAAACATCGCGTAGGGCTTGTCGTCCAGCCATTCTGACGCGCCATCATCAATTTCCGACCAGCCCTTCAGAAAATCCGATCGCGCCTGCGCCAGCGACAGGTATTGGAGGTCCATGGGATCCTTCAGCGCGGTCGAATCGGGATTCAGGAGGGTCAATCGAAAGCCCTTTTGCTGTCCACGCAGTGCGACGCTTCCAATGACGTGCAATCCCGCTGCCGCCGCGACCATCCGCAGGGACAGCTGAGAGAAACTCGAGACATGATCGAGGAACAACAGCTCCGTGTCGGCAACATCACCATCCGGGCAGATCACCACCACGGTGCCTTCATCGGCGAGGGCCCGCCTGGACACGGAGAGGAAGACTTCCGGGCTGAGGGCGTGCTCAAGGACGTTCACCGAGAGGCAGAGGTCGTACCGTCCGGCAATCTCGCCAAGGGCTTCCTCGGCATAGCCTTGCCGGATCGTCGCCCGTGCTTGATCCGGTTGCCGAGCAGCGGCGACCAGTTGAGATGCCGCTTCGAAGCCCAGCGCTTCCCCCAATTGCCATCGCCGCGCAAGCTCTTCGAGCAGGGCACCGGTCCCCGCCCCGAACTCAACGACGCTGCGAGGGCGAAGAGTGCGTCCGAGAAGCGTGACCGCAGACTCGTCTATGCAAGTGGCATAGGCTTCTGCTCGCGCGGCATCGGCGGCCGGATCGACCAGGCCGAGATCGTATCCGTCGCTGTACATGGCGTCCCGATCTTCGGGCTTCAGTGGGGTGAGATGAAAGCCATGGCCACACCTCAGACATGAGGCCTTCTGCAGGGGGCGGCTGAGAATTGCGCCATCGCTCGTCATGGAAAGGGATGAATGGGGCAACGCCAGCCTCATTGGCTCCCCGGCACCGCAAGCAGGACAAACGGATTCAATCAACCTGTTCGCCCCCCGTCGTCGCTATACCGGGCCAATAACATGGCGTGCGGCCTCGCGGTCGGGATCTGTGCATAGTGGATCATGCACCGCAAAGGCTGACCTCCAATCGCATCTGGTCCTGCGGGCCGCAGCGCTGTCAGCCCGGATGCGTTAGCTCGCCTCGCGCATCGCTTCGGCGGCCTGCAGATCGACCGACACCAGCTGGCTGACGCCCTGCTCGGCCATGGTCACGCCGAACAGCCGGTCCATGCGCGCCATGGTGATGGGATTGTGGGTGATGATGACGAAGCGCGTCTCGGTGGTCTTGGCCATCTCGTCCATGAGATTGCAGAAGCGTTCGACATTGTGATCGTCGAGCGGCGCGTCGACTTCGTCGAGCACGCAGATCGGCGCCGGATTGGTCAGGAACACGGCGAAGATCAGCGACATCGCCGTCAGCGCCTGCTCGCCACCCGACAGCAGCGTCATGGTCTGCGGCTTCTTGCCGGGCGGGCGGGCCAGGATTTCAAGCCCTGCCTCTAGCGGATCCTCGGATTCGATCAGTTGCAATTCCGCCGTGCCGCCGCCGAACAGATGTGAGAAGAGCCGCTGGAAATGGCTGTTGACGACATCGAAGGCAGCGAGAAGCCGCTCGCGGCCCTCGCGATTGAGGCTCTGGATCGCCTGCCGCAGCTTCCGGATCGCCTCGATGATGTCCTCGCGTTCGGTAACGATCGCTTCCAGCCGGTCGGACAGCTCCTTCTGCTCTTCCTCGGCGCGCAGGTTGACGGCGCCGAGCCGCTCGCGCTCGATCTTCAGCCGATCGAGCTGGCGTTCGGTTTCGGGCATATCGGGCATCGGATCGTCGGCTTCCAGGCCGGTATGGCGGATGACCAGGTGCGGCGGCGTGTTCAGCGTTTCCTGAATGCGCGCCTCGACCTCCAGCCGCCGTTCGTCGGCCGCAGTCAGCCTTTCCTCAGCACGGACACGGGTCTCGCGCGCCTCGGCCAGCGACTGGATGGCTGATGTGGCCGCCTTGTCCAGTTCGGATTGCCTGTTCTCCGCTTCCTGCAGACGATCGGCCGCCGCCTTGCGCAAGGTCTCAGCCTCGGTGAGCTGCGACAGCAATGCGCGCCGCTTGGCGTCGATCTCGTCGGGTGCATCGGCCAGCCGCTCGCGCTCGGCCTCGGCCTCGGCCTTGCGTTCACCGAGCGAGGCGATCTGCGTCGAGGCGTTTTCGGCACGCACCAGCCAGTTGCTGCGTTCGGCGCCAATGGCATCGAGCCGGCGTACGCGTGCCTCGGCTTCGCGCCGCAACCCCTCATGCACGGCACGCGCGTCGGCAAGCGTGGCACGGTCGCGGGAGACGTTGGCCGAGGATTGTTCGAGCTGCAATTGCAGGTCGCCGAGATCGGGCGCGTCCTGTAACAGCATTTCGGCCTCGACGAATGCCGCCGAGGTTTCCTCATGGCTGTCGACGATGCGGGCGCGGGCCTCGTCGAGTGCCGCGCGCCGGCTCGCCAACTCGCCGCCGGCCTTTTCGGCCTCGGCCAGTGCATTGCGGGCAGCATCCAGCCGGTGCTGGGCGTCGCGCCCAGCCTGGCGCGTGTTGCGTTCTGCCTCGCTCGCCTGGCGAAGTGCCTGCTCGGCCTGCGCCAGCGCTTCCTCGGCGTGGCGCAGCACAAGTGTCGCCTGCACCGCTTCGGCATCGAGTTCGGCCAACCGGTTCTTCTGCGCCAGCCTTTGTGCCGCGGCCGTCGGCGCATCGGCGCTGGCGGTCAGGCCGTCCCAGCGCCAGAGCGCGCCCTCGCGGCTGACCAGACGCTGGCCCGGCGCGAGCAGCCCCTGCAACCGGCGGCCATCAGTGGTCTCGACGATGCCGATCTGCGCCAGGCGACGGGCAAGTTGCGCCGGGGCACGCACCACGCTGGCCAGGCTCTTGATGCCTTCCGGCAGGGCCGCGTCGCCGGGCTGGATCTGGCTTTCGCCCCAATGCGCCGGCGCGCTGCGATCAAGCGGCACGTCGAGGTCCTCGCCAAGGGCTGCACCAAGTGCTGTCTCGAAGCCGCGCTCGACGCTGATTTGTTCGAGCACCGAAGGGAAGAGATCGCCGCTGGCGGCGTTGAGGATCTTGGCCAGCGTGCGCGCTTCGGTCTCGATCCGCGCCAACTCGGCCCTGGCGTCCTGAAGCGGCGGACGGGCAGTGCTTTCGGCGGCACGGGCATCGATGACCGACTGCTCGGCCTGCGCCACGGCAGCCTCGGATTCCTCGAGAATCTCCATCGCCTGTTCGACCAGAACACGCTTTTCGGCCGGATCCGGCAGGCCGGCGACCTTGGAGAGAATATCAGACAGTTCGCGGTCGACCTCGGCGAGCTGGCGGGCGAAGCGGTCTCGGCGCTCGGCGGTTTCGCGCAAAGTGCGTTCGATCTGATGGCGAGAGGCGGCGGCCTCGGCGCGTTCGGCGGTCAGCGCGGCGAGTTTGGCTTCGCTTTGCGCAAGCGTCGATGCCGCCTGTTCGAACGCCGCCCGGGTGGTGGCCTCGCGCTCGGCAGCACCGGCGTTCTCGGAATTCAGCGTAGCCTCTTCGGTGCGCAGGCGCTCGAGGACATCGGCATTGTCGCGCACCATCCGCTCCTCGCGGGCGATGTCGCCGTCGAGCTGCTGCAACCGGCGCTCGATTTCCGTCTGGCGGGCACGGATGCGGCCGGCCTCTTCCTCGATCTGCGACTTGGCGATCGACAGGCGCTGGAAGGCGGCGGCGGCCGCGGCTTCCGCGTCGCGCAGGTCAGGCAGGCGATGCGCACTGATGCCTTGCTCCCTGGCGGCGGCCATCTGCGCGGCGGCGCGGTCGCCGACAAGTGCCGTGGCAACCGCTAGCGCCGAGCGCGCCTCGCCTTCCTGCGTCTTGGCCAGCGTCCAGCGCAGATGCAGCAGCGTTGCCTCGGCCTTGCGGATGTCGGCCGACAGGTTCTTGAAGCGCGAGGCCTGGCGCGCCTGGCGCTTCAGGCTTTCGATCTGGCTTTCCAGTTCGCCGACGACGTCGTCCAGGCGTTCGAGATTCTGTTCGGCCGCCTTGAGCCGCAGTTCGGCCTCGTGGCGGCGGGTGTGCAGGCCGGAAATGCCGGCCGCCTCTTCGAGCAGGGCTCGGCGCGCCTGCGGCTTGGCCTGGATCAGTTCGCCGATGCGGCCCTGGCCGACCATCGAGGGCGAGCGCGCGCCGGTCGACTGGTCGGCAAACAGAAGCTGCACATCCTTGGCGCGCGCTTCCTTGCCGTTGATACGGTAGAGCGAGCCGGCCTCGCGCTCGATGCGGCGCGACACCTGCAATTCATCGGCGTCGTTGAAGGCGGCCGGTGCCGAGCGGTCGCTGTTGTCGAGGAAAAGCGTGACTTCGGCGGTGTTGCGCGCAGGCCGCGTGCCCGAGCCGGAAAAGATGACGTCGTCCATGCCGGACGCGCGCATGTTCTTGTAGGAGCTTTCGCCCATCACCCAGCGCAGCGCCTCGACAAGGTTCGACTTGCCGCAGCCGTTCGGCCCGACAATACCCGTCAGCCCGCGTTCGATAACGAACTCGCCGGGCTCGACGAAGGACTTGAAACCAAGGAGGCGGAGGCGCGAAAACTTCATTCACGCGCCCCGTAAAGGCGAGCGCCGAAACGCTGCCGCTTCAGCGCTGACCTGATGTCAGAGCAGAGGGTCGATGATGGCCGACATTTCCTCAATCGACATCGCCCCTTTGTAGGTCTTACCGTTGATGAAGAAGGTCGGTGTCGAGTCGACCTTGAATTCATTGGCGCCGCGCTTCTGGACCGATCTCACATCGTCCAGAAGTTTCTGGTCCGTCAAGCAGGCCTCGAAGGACTCCTGTGTAAAACCGGCGAGCTTCGAGATTTGCAGCAGCGCTTCCTTGGTGTTGGACACGCCAACCCAGTTCGCCTGCTGCGCGAACAGCACGTCCACCATCGGGAAATAGTTATCCTTGGCGCAGCGCGCCAGCATGAAACCGGCTTCGGCGCTCGGATCGAACGGGAATTCGCGCAGGATATAGCGTGCCTTGCCGGTATCGATATACTTCTTCTTCAGGTCCGGGAAGGTGGTTGCGGCGAAATGCGCGCAGTGCGGACAGGTCATCGAGGCGTATTCGACAATGGTGACCTTGGCGTCATCCTTGCCGAGCTGCTTGTCAGGCAATGCGCCCGGCTTCAGCAATTCGGCCATGTCGACGTTGCCCTGGGACTCGGGAACCTGAACGGCAGCCGGCGTGGCCGGCTTTGCGGGAGCGGCTGGATCCGCCGGCTTCACATCCGCCGCCTTGGCCTCTTCGCCGGAGTTGCTGCAGGCGGCGAGCAGGGCCACCGCCGGAATGGCTGCCAGCGAAGACAGGACGTTTCTGCGAGACAGACTTTTGCCGAACGGAGGACGGTTCATACGAATCACCTGACAAGGGTTGAATTTTGCAATGCAAAGGCACGAAAAGGCGAGACTTGGCGCGAATTAAGGCATCTCCATCCCCAATCCAATCGCAAAACCTGACAAAGTCGATCACGAATGCGAGATGTTGACGACAAATCGATGACTGTCTTCAAGGGGTTTTTGACTTCCTTTCACCCAAAATGGTTGCGCCAAGCCTTTCCAGCGAGGCGCGCAGCCCGTCATCCTCGATCAGTTCGACCGTGCTGGACAACTTCGTCTTCTCCGCCGCCGTCAAAGGCCTGAAGGTCGGTTTAGGCCGTCCTTTGTCCGCCGTCACCGGTTTTTGCACGATCCTGATGCGGCCTATTGCCGTAAAGCCGAGAAAAGCGTTGACCCGGTTGATGATCTCGCCGGTCTCGTGCTGCAAATGCAGCGCCGCCATGCCTTCGCAGGCAATGACCAGCACCGCAGGCTCGAACGGATCGTCCTCATGCAGGCGGCGCGGCCACTGGATCTTTTCAGGCCGCGAGCGGCTGGCAAGGCGCGGTCCGGCAATCTCTTCCCAGGACTGGACGAGACCAATCGAGATGCCTGCCCGTTTGCGCAGCACCGGATCGAGTATTTTGGTCGCAAGATCGCTCACCGGGACGGGATTGCCGTAGGGCGTTCTCCCTGCCATGTACGTTCTCCAGCCACGACCCCAGCAATACCGGCCAGGCCAATCCACGATCAATGGCACCAGCAGACCAGCCCCGCAAGGCCCAGACCCCCGAAGCCCAGACCGGCAAGGCTATGCCGGACGACACCGCGTCGCGCCTCCTGGCCTGGTACGACGTGCATCATCGCGAACTGCCGTGGCGCGTGAGCCCGCGCGAGCATGCGCGCGGCGCGCGGCCCGACCCTTACCGCATCTGGCTTTCCGAAGTCATGCTGCAGCAGACCACTGTCGAGGCGGTGAAATCCTATTTCCGCGCCTTTGTCGAGAAATGGCCCGATGTCGAGGCGCTGGCCGCGGCGCCGACCGAGGACGTGATGAAGGCCTGGGCGGGGCTGGGGTATTATTCCCGAGCACGCAACCTCAAGGCCTGCGCCGATCTGGTGGCGGCGCGTGGCGGCCAGTTTCCCGACACCGAGGCTGGTCTACGAGACCTGCCCGGCATCGGCGCCTACACCTCGGCGGCCATCACGGCGATCGCCTTCGACCGCCCGGCCGCCGTTGTCGACGGCAATGTCGAACGCGTCATTTCGAGGCTGTTTTCGATCACGACGCCGCTGAGCGAAGCCAAGCCTGAAATACGCGCCCATGTCGAGGCCATGGTGCCGGCGGCAAGGCCGGGCGACTTCGCCCAGGCGATGATGGATCTCGGCGCCACGATCTGCACCCCGCGCCGGCCGCGCTGCATGCTGTGCCCGCTGCGCGAGGACTGCAGTGCCGTCGTTTCAGGCGACCCCGAAAACTTCCCGGTGCGGCGGCCGAAAGCCGACAAGCCGCAGCGACGCGGTGCTGCTTTCGTGGCCGTGCGCGAGGACGGTGCCATTCTTCTGCGCAAACGGCCGGACAAGGGCCTCCTGGGCGGCATGACCGAGGTGCCGACCACCGCCTGGACCGCACGCATCGACGGCGCCACCACGCAAGCGGCAGCTCCGTTCCCGGCTGACTGGAAGCGCACCGGGACAATTTCGCATGTCTTCACCCATTTCGCCCTCGAGCTCGAAATCTTCCTGGCCCGCAGCAAGGGCGAGACACCGGCCGGTCATTTCTGGTCATTGCGTCAGGACATTTCGGGGGAGGCCCTGCCAACTGTCATGAAAAAGGCAATCGAGGCTGCGATACCCGGCGCGACGAAAAAGCAACGTCCGCATTGAAAGAGGCTTCATGACTGAGATCCGCCACATCGTTTTCGACATCGGCAAGGTGCTGGTCCATTACGATCCCAATATCCCCTTCAGCCGGCTGATTCCCGACGAAACCGAGCGGAAATGGTTTTTCGATAATGTCTGCACGCATGACTGGAACATCGAGCAGGACCGCGGCCGGACCTGGGAAGAGGCCGAGGCGATTGCCATCGCGGACCATCCGGATCATGCGGAAAACATACGCAATTTCCGACGTCACTGGCACGAGATGGCACCGCATGCCTATGCAGACAGTGTTGCCATCCTGGAGAGGCTGATCGACACCGGCCACGACGTGACGCTGCTGACCAACTGGGCTGCCGACACGTTCATCGAGGCGCGCGGCCGCTTTCCATTCCTCGACCGCCCGCGCGGCATAACCGTGTCCGCCGAGATCGGGCTGATCAAACCGGATCGCAGGATCTACGACCATCACGTCGCTGCATTCGACCTTGATCCGGCTGCATCGCTGTTCATCGACGACAGCCAGAAGAATGTCGACGGCGCCAGGGCCGCAGGCTGGCAGGCAGTGCTGTTCACCGATGCCAAGAAGCTTCAAGCAGATCTTGAGCGCCTCGGTATAAAGGTGTGGCCTGAATCGCTTGCGGCGATCCGCTGAGATTTTGAATCAACGCAAATTGCGTAGGCGGCAGGAGGCTCAGGCCCCTGCCCGCTCCATGCCAAGCCGGGCAATACGGCGCAGTTCGTCGATCGGGGTGAGCCCGCCACTGCGCTCATAATGCCAGAAGGTCCAGCCATTGCAGGCGTCCAGTCCCTGCACTTCGGCGCCGATCTTGTGGATCGAGCCGGCGCTGTCACCGATCGCCACCGTACCGTCGGCACGCACCTTGGCCGCCCAGCGCTTCTTGGCGTCATAGAGCGTGGCGCCAGGTGTCATCAACCCGGTGTCGATCAGGCTGACGAAGGCAACGCGCGGCTCGGCACGCTTGCCGGTCAATACTGTCAAATCGGCATCCTCCAGCGGCCGCACCGCATCGATACGCTCGTTCGCGGCGTCGATATAGGCCTGCTCGCGCTCGATGCCGACGAAATGGCGGCCAAGGCGCTTGGCGACCGCACCCGTCGTACCGGAGCCGAAGAAGGGATCGAGCACGATGTCGCCAGGCTTGGTCGACGCCATCATGATGCGGGCGAGCAATGCTTCCGGCTTCTGCGTCGGGTGCAATTTGTCGCCATTGTCGTTTTTCAACCGCTCGCCGCCGGTGCAGATCGGAAACAGCCAGTCGGAGCGCATCTGAATGTCGTCGTTGGACGCCTTCATGGCTTCGTAGTTGAAGGTGTAGCCCTTGCCTTTCTGGTCGCGCGAGGCCCAGATCATCGTCTCATGGGCGTTCTGGAAACGGCGGCCGCGGAAATTCGGCATCGGATTGGTCTTGCGCCAGACCACGTCGTTGAGGATCCAGAAGCCCAGATCCTGCATCTTGGCGCCGACCCGGAAGATGTTGTGATAGGAGCCGATGACCCAGATTGTGCCATTGGGCTTCAGCACCCGCCGCGCCGCCAGCAGCCAGGCGCGGGTGAAGGCATCATAGGCCTCAAAACTCTCGAACTGGTCCCAATCATCGTCGACCGCGTCGACCTTGGACTGGTCGGGGCGGTGCAGGTCGCCGTCGAGCTGCAGATTATAGGGCGGATCTGCGAAAATGACGTCGATCGATTTTTCGGGCAGGCGGTCGAGCGCTGCGACGCAGTCGCCTTTCAGGATCGTGTCCAGCCATTCGGATTGCTGGGGAGCATGGGAAAGGTCGGCGAGAAGACGCACGGCAGACATTTTTACACCCAAGGCACGCGTTACTGTTTACTCCCCGTTATGGTTACCGATCAGCGTAAATATTCGGTGAAGGCCCGTGCGACCGCCTGCCGGTTTGCGAAGGCCGGGCCATTGGTGTATGCCGCGCCGCCTGAGGCCTTCATGGCCGCTCGCCCTCCCTTTGTCCGGATCACCATGCCCCAGCCAGACCTTGTCATCTTCGATTGCGACGGCGTGCTCGTCGATTCCGAAATCATCGCCGCGCGGGTCGAGGCCGAATTGATCACGCTCGCCGGATATGAAATCTCCGCCGAGGAGGTTGCCGAGACCTATGCGGGCCTGACGTTCAAGGACATCCTGCTGCGGATCGAGGAAAAATCCAAAATCCCGTTCCAGGCGTCGCTGATCGATCGCGCCGAAGAGCTTGTCGACCGCAAACTGCGCAGCGATGTTCGTGCCATCGAGGGCGTGCGCGAAGCGGTCGCCTCGGTCACGGCGCAACGCTGCATCTGCTCCAACTCACGCTCGGAGCGCATAGAATTCATGCTGGAGAAGGTGCATCTGCTGCCGTTTTTCGCCAGCCGCATCTTCTCGGCGCTGGAAATGCCGAGCAAAAAGACCAAGCCCGCTCCGGACGTGTTCCTGCTCGCTGCCGAAAAACTCGGCGCGAACCCGGCGAACACTTTCGTCATCGAGGATTCCGTGCACGGCGTTGCCGGCGCCAGGGCGGCCGGCATGCGGGTGATCGGCTTCACTGGCGCCAGCCACAGCTATCCTGGCCATGCCGATGCGCTGACGGAGGCCGGCGCCGAGACGGTGATCCGCCGCTGGGCAGAGCTGAAAAGCGTGATCGCGGCACTGTCGGAATGGTCGGCCGACGCCTGAATCGGCGCCGCGACGCACGCTGCCCTAAACCGCGACTAGTTAGTCGCGGTGGCCTTCTTCCTGTGGGTCTTCTTCGGCTTGTCGGTCGTCGCCTTCGGCGCGGTTTCGTCATAGCCGGCATAGGCCTGATAGTCCTGCGCCGTCGGCGCCGGCACGACGACATTGGAATCGGTGAAGACGAACTGGGTGGCGACCGAGGGATCGGTGACCTGGACCTGATATTGGTGAATCTGCGAATAAAGCACGTCGGTACCGTGCATCACCGCGGTGCGGATCGGCATGGTGATGGTGCCGGGCGTGAACTTCGGTCCTGGCACGATCTTGCCGGCGACCGCGATCTTCATCGTCAGTTGGCCGTCGGCGCGGCTGCAATCGCGGGTCACGTCGCTGATCGAGGCCTGATAAATGATCCTCTGAGAATCGTCGGGCGGAGTGGCAGCGGCGGCGTCAGCCGCAGCCTGGGCCGCCGCATCCGCCGCGGCGTCGCCAGTCTTCTTGAGCTTCGGCTTGGCCTTCTTGACCTCATTGACATAGGTGTTGAAGAAGGCCGTGCCGTCACGCACCGTCACCCGCGGGCAATAGGCAGTCAACTGGCTGGCCAGGATCTTGGGATCCTGCGGAGGCGGTGGCGCTGTCGGGTCCTTCTTGCCGCCCAAGCCGAGGTTCAGGATGCCATTGTCGCCCGATTGGCAGCCGGCGGCGGCGAGCATAAAGCCGGTGAGCGCAAGACCCGCCAAAAAGCGACCACTGAATGTACGAAACGCCATGAAACTCCCACTTCCCTCTCGCAAAGCTGGTGACGTATATCAACGGCGCGGCAAAAATGCGACTGGAGCCGGCACAGAAATTAACCACCTTGTGGTGAACGCAAAAGCCAAGCGGCAACGGGACTGAGACATGCAATATGTGAGTACGCGCGGGGAAGCACCCGCGCTTGGATTTTCCGATGCCGTGCTGGCGGGCCTGGCGCGCGATGGCGGGCTTTACGTGCCGCGCGAGTGGCCGCAGTTTTCGCCATCCGATATCCGCGCCATGCGTGGCCTTGCCTATCCCGATCTCGCGATCCGCGTGCTGACGCCGTTCCTTGGCGGTGAAATCGCCGCGCCCGTCTTCGAACGCCTGGTGCGCGAAGCCTACGCCACGTTCCGCCACGAGGCCGTCTGCCCGCTGGTGCAGACCGGCTCCAACACCTTTGTCCTTGAACTCTTCCACGGGCCGACGCTGGCCTTCAAGGATGTGGCGATGCAGTTGCTCGCCCGGCTGATGGACCACGTGCTTGCCGAACGCGATCAGCATGCCACCATCGTCGGCGCCACGTCAGGCGATACCGGCGGCGCGGCCATCGACGCCTTTGCCGGACGCAGCCGCACCGACATCTTCATCCTGTTCCCGCATGGCCGCGTTTCGCCGGTGCAGCAGCGGCAGATGACGACGTCGACGGCCGGGAACGTCCATGCGCTGGCGATCGAAGGCAATTTCGACGACTGTCAGGGCCTGCTCAAGGACATGTTCAACGACCACGCTTTCCGTGACCGGGTGGCGCTGTCGGGGGTCAATTCGATCAACTGGGCGCGGATCATGGCCCAGATCGTCTACTATTTCTCCTCGGCACTGTCGCTCGGCGCGCCGGACAGGCCGGTGTCGTTCACCGTGCCGACCGGCAATTTCGGCGATATCTTCGCCGGCTACGCCGCCAAGAAGATGGGGCTGCCGATCGAGCGACTGGTCATCGCCACCAACGACAACGACATATTGGCGCGCACCTTCGCGACCGGCGAATACCGCACCAAGGGTGTCTTTGCGACCACCTCGCCGTCGATGGACATCCAGGTTTCGTCGAATTTCGAACGTCTGCTGTTCGAGGCCTCGAACCGCGACGCGGCAACCGTGCGGCGCTACATGGATGGCCTGAAGCAATCCGGCGCCTTCACCATAGAAGCCCGTGAAATCAATGGGATGCGGTCCGAATTCGACGCCGGCCGTGCCACCATGGACGAGGTCGCCGCCACCATCCGCTCGACGCTCGCAGCCAGCAATTACCTGCTCGACCCGCACACCGCGGCGGCCGTGCATGTCGCGGCCGGCAAAGCATCGGGCACTGTCCCCATGGTGGTGCTGGGCACCGCCCATCCGGCAAAATTCCCGGCCGCCGTCGAGGCCGCCAGCGGGGTTTCGCCGGCCCTGCCCGCATGGCTAGGGGGATTGATGACATTTGAGGAAAAATACACGGTACTTCCATCCGACCTGAAAATGGTGGAAGATTACGTCAGCCGCCGCGCGCGGGCGGCGCGTTAGGGAGTACGAGCCATATGGGTGTTGAGGTAAGCCGTCTGTCGAACGGCCTGACAGTCGCCACCGAAACCCTTCCAAGTATCGAATCGGTTGCTCTTGGTGCCTGGGTCAAGTCCGGCGCACGCAATGAACGTGACGACGAGCATGGCATGGCCCATTTGCTCGAGCACATGGCGTTCAAGGGCACGAAGCGGCGGACGGCCTTCGAAATCGCCTCGGAAATCGAGGATGTCGGCGGCGAGATAAACGCCGCCACAAGCGTCGAGACCACATCCTACTATGCCAGGGTGCTGTCCGACGATGTACCGCTGGCGGTCGATATCCTTGCCGACATCCTGCAGGAATCCGAATTCGACCCGCAGGAACTCGAACGCGAACAGCACGTGATCCTGCAGGAGATCGGCGCCGCGCACGACACACCAGACGATATCGTCTTCGACCGTTTCACCGAGACGGCCTTTCGCCACCAGACCATCGGCCGCTCGATCCTGGGCACGCCGGAAACCGTCAAATCCTTCACCTCCAAGCAGTTGCACGATTTCATCGAACGCCAATATGGCGCCGAGCGGATGGTGATCGTGGCTGCCGGCGACATCAAGCACGACAATTTCGTGCGCGAGGTCGAGAAGCAGCTCGGCGGTTTCCGCAGCAAGGCCGACAGCACCATCCCGCAATATGCGCAGTATGTCGGCGGCGATTTCCGCGAGGACCGCGACCTGATGGACGCGCAGATCGTGCTGGGCTTCGAAGGCCGCGCCTATCATGTGCGCGACTTCTACGCCTCACAGGTGCTGTCGATGATCCTCGGCGGCGGCATGTCGTCGCGCCTGTTCCAGGAAGTCCGTGAGAAACGCGGCCTGTGTTACTCGGTCTATGCCTTCCATTGGGGCTTTTCCGACACCGGCATCTTCGGCGTCCACGCCGCGACCGGGCAGAGCGACATCGCGGAGTTGGTTCCCGTCATCATCGACGAGTTGCAGAAGGCCGGCGAGAACATCCTGCAGGAAGAACTGGACCGCGCGCGGGCCCAGTACCGCGCCGGGCTGATCATGTCCGCCGAAAGCCCGGCCAGCCGCGCCTCGCAGATCGCACGGCAACTGCTTTTGTTCGGCAGGCCGATCGCGAAGGAGGAACTGATGGAGCGCCTGTCGGCGCTGACGATCGAGCGGCTGACCGACCTGTCGTCGCGGATGTTCTCGACCAAGCCGACGCTTACCGCTGTCGGGCCCGTGGGTACGCTGGCTCCATATGAGGCGATCCTCGATTCGCTTCCGGGCACGCAGACCACGGCCCGCAAGCTCGCCGTCTAAGCCCCCCAAGCGCCGTGTTCGCGCTCCCTTTCTTTCGCCGTGACCTGCCGGCGCTGAAGGGCGACCGCGTCACGTTGCGTGTGCCCTACACCAATGACTTCCGGGAATGGTCGGCGCTGCGCGGCGAAAGCCGGGCGTTCCTGGAGCCGTGGGAACCGCGCTGGACGCCCGACGAACTCGATCGCACGGCATGGCGCCTGCGCATCAGCCGCTATCGCGAAGACTATGCGCAAGGAACCGCGATCGCCTTCTTCATCTTCGAGAAGTCGAGCGGCAAGCTGGCCGGCGGTATCACACTCGGCAACATCCGCCACGGTGTCTCGCAAAGCGGCCATGTCGGCTACTGGATCGGCGAGCGCTTCGGCGGCCGCGGGCTGATGACCGACGCGGTCAAGGTCGTGGCGCGCTTCGCCTTCGATACGCTGAGGTTGCACCGGATCGAGGCGGCTTGTATCCCCGACAACATCCGGTCGATCCGCGTGCTTGAAAAAGCCGGATTCCGGCGCGAAGGACTGTTAAGATCCTATCTCAGGATCAACGGCATCTGGCAGGACCACTACCTCTACGCCCGGATCGCGGACGATCCGCTGGCCGCAGGAACGAAGGACTGATTTTTGACGAATTTCCTGCGAAACGGGCCACTGTTCGCCTTTGTCGTCGCGGCAATCCTGACGCTGTGCGCGGCTTCGTCGGCCTTTGCCGTCGAACCGATCAAAATTGCCCGCGACGACGTCGCGCTCGACCTGTCGCGCGCCTTCGAGATCTACCGCAACCAGGGCGAAAACTTCCAGGTATCGACCGCGCCAGGGCCGGACGGCATCGTGCGGCGCATCGAGGTCGAGGCCAATGACGCGCGCTCGACCGGCGACTGGGCGGTGTTCGCGCTGGCCAACACCACCGACCAGCAGCTCGACAGACTGATCGTGGCGCCGCATTTCCGACTGGTCAATTCCGGCATCTTCTGGCCCGATCTCGGCGCCACCCGCATTGCCGCGATCACGCCCAGCGAGGGCTTCGCGCTCGACCGCCAGACCAGCCCCGACGCCGATGTGTTCCGGGTGACGCTGAACCCCGGCACGGTGATCACCTTCATCGCCGAACTCGCCTCGCCCAAGCTGCCGCAGGTGTATCTGTGGGAGCCGGAAGCCTACAAGGACTCGGTCAACTCCTACACGCTGTTTCGCGGCATCGTCATCGGCATTGCCGGCCTTCTGGCGCTGTTCCTGACCATCCTTTTCGTCGTCAAGGGGACCTCGATGTTCCCGGCGACCGCGGCCCTTGCCTGGGCAGTGCTTGCCTATATCTGCGTCGATTTCGGCTTCCTCAACAAGGTCATCGAGATTTCGCCCGGCAATGAGCAGATGTGGCGAGCGGGAACGGAGGTGGCGCTTGCGGCAACCTTCGTGGTCTTCCTGTTCGCCTATCTCAACCTCAACCGATGGCACGGCCATTTCAGCTATGGCGCCCTGGTCTGGATCCTTGGGCTGGTGCTGATTGCAGGCGTCGCCATCGTCGATCCGGCGGTCGCCGCCGGCATCGCCCGCATCTCCTTTGCCGCCACCGCGCTGACCGGGCTCGGCCTGATCATCTTCCTCGGGATTCGTGGCTATGACCGCGCCATCATGCTGGTGCCCAGTTGGGTCATGGTGCTGTTGTGGCTATGCGGGTCGTGGATGGCGATCACCGGCATGCTCGACAACGACATCGCCCAGCCGGCGCTCGGCGGCGGGCTGATCCTGATCATCCTGTTGATCGGCTTCACCGTTATGCAGCACGCCTTTGCCGGCGGCGCGCTGCATCAGGGGCTGTTCTCCGACCTCGAACGCCAGGCGCTGGCGGTTGCCGGATCGGGCGACACGGTGTGGGATTGGGACGTGCTGCGCGACCGCGTCGTCACCAAGCCCGATGTCAGCATCCAGCTCGGCCTCGCGCCCAACAGCCTCGGCGGTGCGGCGCGCAACTGGCTGCCGGTGCTGCATGCCGACGACCGCGACACGTTCCGCACGACGCTCGACGTGGTGCTCGAACACCGGCGTGGCCGGGTGTCGCAGAATTTCCGCCTGCGCGGCGCCGACGGGCACTATCACTGGTTCAACTTGCGCGCGCGGCCGGTCATCGGATCGGACGGCGAGGTCATCCGCTGCGTCGGCACCATGGTCGACGTCACCGAGCAGAAGAAGTCCGAGGAAAGGCTGCTGCACGACGCCGTGCACGACAATCTGACCGGCCTGCCGAACCGCGAATTGTACATGAACCGGCTGGAGGCGATCATCTCGATCGCCCGCACCGAGGAGAAGGTGCGTCCGACGGTCTTCGTCATCGACATCGACCGCTTCAAGCAGGTCAATGACGGGCTCGGCATCTCGGCCGGCGACACCATCCTGCTCACCATCGCGCGCCGCCTGCACCGGCTGTTGAAGCCGAAGGATTCGCTGTCGCGTTTTGCCGGCGACCAGTTCGCGCTGATGCTTTTGTCCGAACAGGACCCTGCCCGCATCGCCGGCGTGGCGGATGCCATCAAGCATGCGATCAACAACCCGATCACCTTTGCCAAGCGCGAGATCGTGCTGACCGCCTCGATCGGCCTGATCACCTGGACTTCGGCGCAGACCTCGGCCGAGGACATGGTCAAGGATGCCGAGCTCGCCATGCATCAGGCCAAGCGTTTCGGCGGCGACAGGATCGAGCCGTTCCGCCCGGCCTTCCGCACCGTCGGCACCGATCGGCTACAGTTCGAATCCGACTTGCGGCGCGCCATCGAGCGGCGCGAATTCACCCTGGCCTACCAGCCGATCGTGCGTCTGGAAGACGGCAGCGTCGCCGGCTTCGAAGCCTTGCTGCGTTGGGACCATCCGCGCCGCGGCATGATCCCGCCGGCCGATTTCATCCCCGTCGCCGAAAGCTGCGGGCTGATCGTGCAGCTTGGGCTGTTTGCCATGCAGCAGGCGGCCGAGGATCTGGCCGGATGGCAAAAGCAGATCGGCGATGCGCCGCTATCGGTCTCGGTCAACCTGTCCAGCCGCCAGCTCATCCGCCGCGACCTGGTCAGCGATGTCCGCTCCGTCATCGCAAGGGCCAATCTGAAACCGCGCTGTTTCCGGCTCGAACTCACCGAGTCCCTGGTGATGGATAATCCCGAGCAGACCGCCCACGTGCTGACCAAGCTGAAGCAGCTCGGCATCGGCCTGTCGCTGGACGATTTCGGCACCGGCTATTCGTCGCTCGCCTATCTGACACGTTTCCCGTTCGACACGATCAAGATCGACAAGAGCTTTGTCGACGACAGCACGCCCAAACGCGCCGTACTGCTCAAATCCATGGTCAACATGGCGCATGAGCTCGGCCTGTCGGTGGTCGCCGAGGGCATTTCGGACGAGCGCGATGCGCTGGAATTGCGCCAGATGGGCTGCGAATATGTGCAGAGCTTCATGTTCGGCGCGCCGATGCCCGGCGACCAGGTGCTGAAGACGCTAAAGGAACAGTATCCGCTGACGCAGGCTTAGAGGCTGCGTCGGTTTGATCGGTCAGGCGTGTCCGGCGGCCAGGCTGAGGTGGGCGAGGTCGATGCCGATCGAGGCGAGGATGCGATCGTATTTGCGCTCGATGTCGGCGTCGAACAGAAGCTCGGGGCTGGCCGGGCAGGTCAGCCAGCCATTCTCGGCGATCTCGGTTTCCAATTGGCCCGCACCCCAGCCCGAATAGCCGAGCGCCATCAGCGCGTAACGCGGGCCGCGGCCCGACGATATGGCGCGCAAAATGTCGACGGTCGCGGTCAGGCAGATGTCGTCGGAAACGGTCAGCGACGATTCCACGCGGTAGTCGCCCGAATGCAGGACGAAGCCCCGGCTGCGATCGACAGGGCCGCCATTGCGCACGACGAAATCGCGCGCTTGCGCCGGCAGGCGGATCGCCTCCTGCTCGTTCATGATGCCGAGTTGCACCAGGAGGTCCGGAAACAGCATCTGCTGTGTCTGGTTGATGATCAGGCCCATCGCGCCTTCATCTGAGTGCGCGCAGATGTAGATGACCGAGCGCGTGAAACGATCGTCCTTCATGCCGGGCATGGCAATCAGGAACTGATCGTCGAGAAAGCCGCGTCCAGCGGCTGTCTTTTTGTGGCGCAACAAATCCATGGCAGGGAAGGTACCGTGTTTCCCGGGCGCCGAAAAGATGCGCCGCACCGGATTCGACCAAAGCCCATGAGGCCAGGCCGCCGTGGCTTGCCAGCAGGGGTCACGCAAATATGATACCGGGAGGGCGATGAAATCATTGCGAAGCCACGAACGGACGATCAAATCACCGCCATGCAAAGCTTGAAAATCCTGCTGCTCGGCGCCGCCATCGGATCGGCGGCTGTCCTCCCCGCCTCCGCCTCCTCCTCCGCCTGGTACAACAGCGAAGGCGGCAAGGTGCGGCTGGTGACATCAGGCAAACCCGATGAGGCCGGCCGCATCCAGGGTGTTCTCGACATCGCGCTCAAGCCCGGCTGGAAGACCTATTGGCGCGATCCGGGCGACGCGGGCGTGCCGCCGCAGATCGACATTTCGGCCAGCACCAACATCGCCGATGCCCAACTCTCGTTTCCAGCACCCCAACGCCACGACGATGGTTATGGCAAATGGGCTGGCTACAACTATCCGATCTCGCTGCCTGTGACATTCACGCTGGCGACGCCGAACCAGCCGGCAGTCATCGATGCCGATATCTTTCTCGGCATTTGTGAAACAATCTGTATCCCGGTGCAGACACGGCTGACCGTCGACCCTGCTTCCGATCCTGACAATGCCGACGACGCAGCCCTGGTGAAGGCGAGTTTCACGGCTTTGCCGGCGCCGGCAAAGCCCGATTTCGGCATCAACGTGCTGCCGGGCGATCACGAAACGCTGGTTGTCGAGGCGAGCTTTCCCGGTGACCCCGAGGCGGCGGATTTCTTCGTCGCCGGCGAGCGGGACTATATGTTCGGCACCCCTGCCCGCAGCGAGAAGGACGGCAAGCTGATCTTCACCGTGCCGATCCTCGACCGCCCTTCGACAACGCCAACGGATGGCGGGCTTCACTACACGCTGACGAGTTCGGCGGGCGCCGTCGAAGGGCTTTTGCCTTTCCCTTGATCCAGCTTGCCCAGACGATTGCAGGAAGCCGCCGAGTTCGCTACGCAAGCGGACATCCTTCCCATTCCCCAAGCGAGGAACTCATGACCATCTCCGTTGGCGACAAGCTGCCCGAAGCGACCTTCAAGACGATGACCGCCGACGGTGCCAAGGCGATCACGTCTGCAGAAATTTTCCCGGGCAAGAAGGTGGTTCTGTTCGGCGTTCCCGGCGCCTTCACGCCGACCTGCAGCAACAACCATCTGCCCGGCTATCTCGAAAACCATGATGCCATCCTGGCACGCGGCGTCGACACCATCGCCGTCGTTTCGGTCAACGACGTCCATGTCATGGGCGCCTGGGCGCGCTTCACCGGCGGCGAGGGCAAGATCCTGTTCCTCGCCGACGGCAATGGCGATTTCGCCAAGGCGGTCGGCCTCGACAACGACCTTTCCGCCGGCGGCATGGGCCTGCGCTCGAAGCGGTTTTCGATGATCATCGACGACGGCAAGGTCACCGTAGTCAATGTCGAGACCAAGCCCGGCGTCGACGAGTCCGGCGCGGCGCATATTCTCGGGCAACTCTAAGCTTCAACGGCCGCATCGGGCGAGGCCGCAACGGCCGACCTCGCCCGACAACCGCTTGCGCTCCAGAACTGCTGGCTTTCGGGGGATCCCAACAATGTTTGACGTCTTCTGGCGTGCTGTCGCGATCGGGATCGGCGCTACCGTGCTGATGGATCTCTGGGCCATCTTCCTGCACAAGGCGTTCGGCCAACCCCGGCCGAACTGGGGACCGGTCGGCCGCTGGGTCTGGCATCTCACCGACAAGGTCTTTCACAACGATATTGGCGAGGCAGAGCCTTACGCACATGAAGTGGCGCTGGGCTGGGCGTTTCACTATTTCGTCGGCATCGTCTACGGCATCATCCTGGTCGTGGTGGCTGGAGCTGGCTGGCTGGCCGCGCCGACCTTCCTGCCGGCCTTCATCCTCGGCATCGTCACCGTCGGCGCCGGCTGGTTCCTGCTGGCACCCGGCATGGGCGCCGGATGGGCAGCCTCGAAGCGACCCAATCCGATGCAGATCCGGGCGCTGAACCTGGTGGCGCATACCGTGTTCGCGCTCGGCCTTTGGGGCACGGCGCTGCTGATCCGCTGAGGGTTAGGGCTGCTCCAGCCTGTCGATCGGCTGCCACCCATGGATGACGCGGCGCGCGTCGATGTCGTAGGCAAAATAGTTGCCACCGCCTGCTGGTTGATCCGCTTCGCGGCTGATCCTCCGCCCGCTGAGAGACAGCAGCAGCAGCGTTCCAACGCCTCCATGGCCAACGAGAGCGATGTCGCAGGCCTCATCACCGGCGAGCACGGCGCTGACCTCACGCACGATACGGCTCTGGGCATCTATGGCTCGCTCCCAGCCACGAATACTGCTGTCCGGGTTGGCGAAGAACTGGTCGGCGACCGCTTCAAACTCCGGCGGCGGCAGAAAGCCTGTCGCGGAGCGGTCATTCTCGTGCATGCGCTCCCTCACCTCGACCGCGAGGTGGAGATGCGCTGCGAGGATCTCCGCGGTCTCTGTCGCCTTGCGCTCGCCCGACGATACGATACGCCGGATTGAACCGACCCATGGCTGATCGAGCATGGCAACGGCTCTTGCCCGTCCTATGTCGGACAGCCCCCATTTCGGCACGGGAATGGCGGCATCGATCTGCACCTGGGGATGCGTGACATAGTAGAGGATCGGCACGATCGGGGTTCTTGCCTGAGAGCGGACCGGCTGCCGGAAATCAATAACTCTGGGTCGAACGACGCGCCTTTGTGGCCGCCGGCTGCTTTGCCTGGATGTCCGGCTTTGGCGCCGACACCGTTGGCTTGAAAGAGCCCTTCTTGAACGGCGCCATGCCTTCCCGTGCCAATTCGTCGGCGCGCTCGTTCTCAGCGTGGCCGGCATGGCCCTTGACCCAGTTCCAGGTAACCTTGTGGCGGCGGTTGGCTTCGTCGAGCGCCTGCCAGAGCTCGCCGTTCTTGACCGGCTTCTTGTCGGCGGTCTTCCAGCCGTTCTTCTTCCAGCCATGGATCCACTTGGAAATGCCGTCCATGACATATTTGCTGTCGGTGTGAAGCTCGACCGTGCAAGGCGCCTTCAGCGCATTGAGCGCCGAGATGGCCGCCAGCAGCTCCATGCGGTTGTTGGTCGTTTCGGCTTCGCCGCCGGAAAGCTCCTTGGTGGTGCCGTTGAAGCGCAGGATAGCACCCCAGCCGCCAGGGCCTGGATTGCCCGAACAGGCGCCGTCGGTGAAGATTTCAACCTGTTTGCTCATGATACCCCGTATTCGGCCAATCCATATTCCGAAGCAGATTTGATTGCCCGATGGAACCGCATCCGCCTGATATATTCGGTCGGGTCGCGTTTCATGACCAGCCCGCCATCGGGAACCGTCAGCCAGTCGTAGAGCCGTGTCAGCATGAAGCGCAATGCCGAACCGCGTGCCAGCATCGGCAATGCCGCCTTTTCCTCAGCGCTCAAGGGACGCACGCTTTGATAGCCCTCAAGCAGGGCCTTGCCCTTGGTGAGATTGAAGGAAAAATCCTTCTCGAAGCACCAGGCGTTGAGGCAGGTGGCGACATCATAGGCGTAAAGGTCATCGCAAGCGAAATAGAAGTCGATCAGGCCGGAAAGCTTTTCGCCCAGGAAGAAGACGTTGTCCGGGAAAAGATCGGCATGGATGATGCCCTCGGGCAGGTTTTTCGGCCAATTGCGCTCGAAATCGGCAAAGTCGGCGTCGACCTCGGCCGCCAGCCCAGGCTCGACCTCGTCGGCCCGATCGCGGGCTGCGTTCCAAAGCTTGCGCCAGCCGTCGATGGCGAGCGCGTTGGGACGGGTCATCGAGAAATCGGCGCCGGCAAGGTGCAGGGCGGCCAGCGCCTTGCCGACCTCGGCGCAATGCGTTGCCGTCGGCCGCCGCAGCGAAAGCCCTTCGAGGAAGGTGATGATGACAGCCGGACGGCCGGCCAGCGTGCCGATGACACTGCCGTCATGCGCGATCACCGGCAGCGGGCAGGACACGCCCTTGTTGGCGAGATGGCCCATCAGCCCGAGGAAGAACGGCAGATCCGCCTTCTCGACGCGCTTCTCGTAGAGCGTCAGGATGTAGGAGCCAGTCGAGGTGTGCAGCAAAAAATTCGAATTCTCGGTGCCTTCGGCGATGCCTTTGTAGGACAGGAGATCGCCGACCGGGTAGTGCTTCAGGAAAGCGCCGAGTTCGCCCTCCGCAACGTCGGTGTAGACCGCCATCTGCCCTACGCGGCTCCATTGACGAAGGCCATGTCGGCCGGCGTCAGTTCGACATCGCGCAGTACCCGCATGACCGGAAAATCCTCTGTTTCGGTGGCCGTGATGGCCAAGTCGATGGTGACATCGAAGCGCTGGCGGAACGCGTCGATGATCTCGTCGACGATGATCTCCGGCGCCGATGCCCCTGCCGACAGGCCGAGCGTCGAAATGTTGCCGATGTCATTCCACGGAATCTCGGCGGCTCGCTGCACGAGAAGCGACATGGTGGCACCGGCACGCTCCGCCACTTCGACAAGGCGGCGCGAATTTGAGGAATTGGGAGCGCCGACGATCAGATAGAGGTCAGCGCCCGGGGCGGTGTCCTTGACCGCTTCCTGGCGGTTGGTGGTGGCGTAGCAGATCGATTCCGCCGCCGGCGCCTGAAGGTCGGGAAAGCGGTCCTGCAGCGCACGGATGATGCCGGCAGTGTCCTCGACCGACAGCGTGGTCTGGGTGACGAAGCCAAGAGCCTTTGGATCGGCGGGCTCAAGCCTGGCGGCATCGGCCTCGGTCTCGATCAGCGTGACCGCGCCCTCTGGCAATTGCCCCATCGTGCCGATCACCTCGGGGTGCCCGGCGTGGCCGATCAACAGCACGTGGCGGCCAAGCCGCTGATGGCGCATCGCCTGCTTGTGGACCTTCGAGACCAGCGGACAGGTTGCGTCGAGATAGAACAGCTTGCGCGCCTGAGCATCCGCCGGCACCGATTTCGGCACGCCATGCGCCGAGAAGACGACCGGCGACTGCCGGTGTTCGGCCGGGATTTCGGAAAGCTCCTCGATGAAGACGGCGCCAAGGCTTTGCAGCCCCTCGACGACGTAGCGGTTGTGGACGATCTCGTGACGGACATAGACCGGCGCGCCGTATTTCTTCAGCGCCAGCACGACGATCTGGATGGCACGGTCGACGCCGGCGCAAAAACCGCGTGGCTGGCAGAGCCGGATCGTCAGCGGAGGCTTGGTGGTTGTCTGAAGCATTAAATCCTGGCCGGTTCGTCAGCGCCGAAATGAGGTGGCTACCCCTGCCCTGTCAAGGGTGTCGCGCGTTCATTCCTCTTTCGCGGGACGGCGAAGCCGCAGGATGAGCACGGCGGCGAGTGCTGCCGCAAGCCCATACCAGGTGACAGCATATTGCAGATGGCTGTTCGGCAGATCGATGATGGTGACGCCTCCGACCGGCAGACCGCCGGGGTTCGGCGTCTTGTCGGCATCGATGAAGATCGGCACCAGCGTGAACCCGACAGGCAGGCCGGCGCTCGCCGCCATGACGTCGCGGTCCTTCCAGTAGAAGATGTTCTTGGCCACATCATTGTCGGGAAGCATCATCGACGGCTTTGCCGGCAGTGGATTGCGGGCGAGCCCGGTGATGGTCACCTTGCCTGTCACCTGCCCCTTGGGGCGCTTGGCGGGATCCTTCAGATCATAGGGTATGAAACCACGGTTGATCAGCACGAAGCGGCCGTCGTCGAGGGCAAGCGGCGTGTAGACGTTGAAGCCGGCATCACCCTCCCAGGTCGCGTAGAAATGCCGTTCGCCTGAATGCAGGAACGTGCCGGAGACCGTAACCGGCGTGTAGTCGACGTCCCCCGTCGAGGCGAATTCCTTCTCGACATCGGCCAGTGGGCGTGGCGCCGAGTGGGTGCGCTGGTCGATGGTCTGCAGGAGACCTTCCTTCCAGTGCAGGCGCTGGACCTGCCAGGTGCCGAGCGCCAGCAGAATCAAAAGCAGCACCAGGCCAAGGCCGAGCAGCAATGCCGACCTTGGCCGCGAACGGCCGTCACTTTTGATGTATGCCTCGCTCATTCGCCGCGGTCCAGCCGGCCTTCCGCCGCCTTGTTGGCATATTGCAGGGTGAGCAGCACGCCCTTGATCAGCCGCAGCGCCGTCAGGCACAGCACCATGGCCAGCGGGATCCATATCAACAGATGCAGCCAGAGCGGCGGGCTCAGCGTCACTTCCACCCAGAGCGCCAGGCCGACAATCAGGAAGCCGATGATCAGGATGACGAAGACCGCCGGCCCATCGCCGGCATCGGCAAAGGAATAGTCGAGGCCGCAATTGACGCAGCGTTTGCCGACGGTGAGGAACCCGGAAAACAGCCGCCCCTCGCCACAGCGCGGGCAACGGCCATGCAGGCCGGCCGAAATCGGTTCGATCGGAGGCCAGATCGCCTTGTCGTCGCTCATTGCTTATTGCCCGATCTCGATCGGCGTGCCGTCAGCCACCATTGCCCAGATTTCGTCCATGTCAGTGTCCGTAACGGCAATGCAGCCATCGGTCCAGTCGACCAATTGAAGCAGCCAGCCCCACCAGCCGAAACCGTTCGGCTGGCCGTGGATCATGATCATGCCACCGGCGTCGGAATTGCGTGCCGTCGCGGCCGCCAGATCGTCGGCATTGGGATAGGAGATGTGAATCGATCTGTGCGCGATGCTGTCGGGGTTGCGCCAGTCGAGGACATAGCGACCCTCGGGCGTGCGCTGGTCACCCTCCTGGTGTTTGTGGCCGACGGGATCCCCACCGAGCGCGATGCTGTAGCTGCGCAGAACCTTGCCGCCGCCGATCAGTTCCAGCAGCCTTTCCGCCTTGTGGACACGCACCAGATCGACCGTCTCAGCCGCATGGGCCGGGAACGCCAGGAGGATGAATGCGCAAATCGCCCAGGGAGTTGTCGGCCGCATTGGCAATCGATCGGCGATCATTGCGCCGAAAAGAAGAAGGCGGCCACGTCGCCGCGGCCGCCCCTACCCAAATCGAAATTCCAAAGGCCGAGATCAGTGGCCTTCGATCACCGCGCCGACCGATCCCCAGACATAGATCGAGGCGAACAGGAACAGCCAGACCACGTCGACGAAGTGCCAGTACCAGGCGGCCGCCTCGAAGCCGAAATGCTGCTTGGGGGTGAAGTCGCCCTTCATCGCCCGGATCAGGCAGACCAGCAGGAAGATGGTGCCGATGATGACATGGAAACCGTGGAAGCCGGTGGCCATGAAGAAGGTGGCGCCGTAGATGGAATCCTTGAAGCCAAACGGAGCGTGCATGTACTCGTAGGCCTGCACCATGGTGAACAGCATGCCGAGGCCGACGGTCAGCACCAGACCGTTGATCAGGCCCTTGCGATCGCCATGGATGAGCGAATGGTGCGCCCAGGTGACCGTTGTGCCCGACAGCAGCAGGATGATGGTGTTGTAGAGCGGCAAATGGAATGGATCGAGAACTTCCATGCCCTTTGGCGGCCAGACGCCACCGGTAAATGTGGCGCGCGCGTAGTTCTGTGCCTCGCCGGCAAAAAGGCTGGCATCGAAATAGGCCCAGAACCAAGCGACAAAGAACATCACCTCGGAGGCGATGAACATGATCATGCCGTAGCGCAGATGCAGCGACACGACCCGCGTGTGATGGCCCTCATGCGCTTCCTTGATCGTGTCCGACCACCAGGCAAACATGGTGTAGAGCACGATCACGACGCCGATGAAGAACAGCCACGGGTTGGCGATGTTGAAGCCGAAGATCGGGAAGGTGCCGCCCTTCAGGTACTCCATGAGGGCGACACCGCCAAAGGCCATGACGAGCGCGCCTATCGAGCCCAGGAAAGGCCATGGGCTCGGGTCGACGAGATGATAGTCATGCTGTGGTTTTGCGTGCGCGTCTGCCATATCAACCCCCGAGATTTGCTTCGGTATTGGAAATTGTCTTGCTGCTGCCCTGGACCGGCTCCGAGGAGGCGACCGGCTTGGTCTTCTCGACCGGGAACATCGTGTAGGACAGGGTGATCGTCTTCACGTCCTTCAGTTCCGGCACGTTGACGATATCGGGATCCACGTAGAACAGGACCGGCATGTCCAGCGTCTCGCCGGGCTTCAGCGATGTGTCGGTGAAGCAGAAGCACTCGACCTTGTTGAAATACGGACCCGCCAGTTCCGGCTGGACGTTGAAGGTGGCGCGGCCGGTGACGGGGCGATCGAACTTGTTGGTCGCCTGGTAATGCGCCTGCACGGTCTCGCCGATCTTCATGGTCATCGAGCGCTGGACCGGCTGAAATTCCCACGGCACGCCGGCAATATTGGCATCGAAGCGCACCGTGATCTCACGATCGAGCACGCGGCCTGCATACTGCTTCTCGGCACGCTGCGTCTTGCCGCCATAGCCCGTCGCCTGGCAGAACATCTTGTAGAGCGGCACGGCGGCATAGGCCATGCCGATCATGCCGGTGAAGAAAGCAAGGCAGACCGCCGCGACGATGGCGTTGCTGTTCTTGCCGGCCGGCTTTTTGGACATCTCGACGCTCATCACATCGTGCCCAGATTGTGACCGAACTTGACGATCGTCGCGATGTAGAAAATGACGACCAGCGCCGCCAGCGCCACGCCTATGGCGATGGATCGGCTGCGTTGGGCTTTCTTCTGGCGATCGGTCAAAGTGACCGTCTCGAGTTTTTCCTCGACCATGGTCATGCCCCACCCATGGCAAGTGCGCGTTCGACAACGCTGTCGGCCAGGTAGGCAGCGAAGATGGCGAAGAGATAAAGCAGCGAATAGGCAAACAGCGCCTTGGCCGGCTTCATGGCGCGGTCATCGTCGGCCATGCCGAGCACTTTCCACGCATACCAGACAAAGCCAGCGCCCAGCAGCACGGAGGCCACGCCATAGATCGGCGAGGTGTAGCCGAGCAGCCACGGCAGCACGCCGACCGGGGCCAGCACCAGCGCATAGGCGAAGATCTGACGGCGGGTCGACGCCTCGCCGGCGACATTGGGCATCATCGGTATGCCGGCGCGGCCATAATCCTCGGACTTGAACAGCGCGAGCGCCCAGAAATGCGGCGGCGTCCACAGGAAGATGATCAGGAACAGGATGATGCTTTCGAGGCTGACCGACCCGGTCACCGCGGCCCAGCCTATGACCGGCGGAATGGCGCCGGCTGCACCGCCAATGACGATGTTCTGCGGCGTCCAGCGCTTCAACCACATCGTGTAGACGACGGCATAGAAGAAGATGGTGAAGGCCAGCAGGCTCGCCGACAGCCAGTTGACCAGAACGCCGAGCGTCATCACCGACAGCACCGAGAGCACCAGGCCGAAGGTCAGCGCCTCGTGCGGCTGGATGCGGCCGGACGGCACCGGACGGCTGGCCGTCCTGGTCATTATCGCGTCGATATCGGCGTCGTACCACATGTTGAGCGCGCCCGAGGCGCCGGCACCGATAGCAATCGACAGGATGGCAATCACCGCCAGCAGCGGATTGATGGTCACGGGTGCGGCTACCAGCCCGACAAAGGCGGTGAACACCACCAGCGACATGACGCGCGGCTTCAGCAGGGCGAAGAAATCGCCCGCCGTCGCTTCCGACATGCGGAAGCCGGCTTGGTCAATGCTGGTTTCGTCGACTAGGGCCATGCGTACTCAGTCCATCATTCCGTTGGCCAAAACCGCCGGCGGGCCGGCGGTTTCGTATTCGAGCGGGGAGCCGCTTTACTTGATCTTCGGCAGTTGCTCCCACTGGTGGAACGGCGGCGGCGAAGGCAGCTGCCATTCGAGCGTGGTGGCGCCCTCGCCCCATGGATTGGCACCGGCGATCCGCTTCTTCTGGAAGGCTTCGAACACGCCGTAGAGGAAGATCGCCACGCCGACGGCCGAGATATAGGAGCCGATAGACGACACATAGTTCCAGCCGGCAAACGCGTCCGGATAGTCGATGGTACGACGCGGCATGCCGGCAAGACCGAGGAAGTGCTGCGGGAAGAAGATCAGGTTGACGCCGACGAAGGTGACCCAGAAGTGGGTGTTGGCGATGACGGGCGAGTACATGTAGCCGGTCATCTTCGGGAACCAGTAGTACCAGCCGGCGAAGATCGCGAACACCGCGCCCAGCGACAGCACGTAGTGGAAGTGGGCGATGACGAAATAGGTGTCATGCAGCGAGCGGTCGAGGCCGGCATTGGCCAGCTGGACGCCGGTGACGCCGCCGATGGTGAACAGGAAGATGAAACCCAGCGCCCACAGCATCGGCGTCTTGAACGAGATCGACCCGCCCCACATCGTTGCGATCCAGGAGAAGATCTTCACGCCCGTAGGCACCGCGATGACCATGGTGGCGAAGACGAAGTAGCGCTGCGTGTCGAGCGACAGGCCGGTCGTGTACATGTGGTGAGCCCACACGATGAAGCCGACGGCGCCGATCGCGACCATGGCGTAGGCCATGCCGAGATAGCCGAACACCGGCTTCTTCGAGAAGGTCGAGATGACGTGGCTGATGATGCCGAAGCCCGGCAGGATCAGGATGTAGACTTCCGGGTGACCGAAGAACCAGAACAGGTGCTGGAACAGGATCGGATCACCGCCACCATCGGGAGCGAAGAAGGTGGTGCCGAAATTGCGGTCGGTGAGCAGCATGGTGATGCCGCCGGCCAGAACCGGCAGGGACAACAGCAGCAGGAAGGCGGTGACCAGTACCGACCAGGCAAACAGCGGCATCTTGTGCAGCGTCATGCCAGGGGCGCGCATGTTGAAGATGGTGGTGATGAAGTTGATGGCGCCGAGGATCGAGGAGGCACCGGCAATGTGGATCGACAGGATCGCCAGATCCATGGCCGGCCCGGGCTGACCCGAGGTCGACAGCGGCGGATAAAGCGTCCAGCCGCCGCCGACACCGTAGGCGCCCGGCGCGCTCGGCATGAACATCGAGGTGAGCAGCAGGATGAAGGCCGGCGGCAGCAGCCAGAAAGAGATGTTGTTCATGCGCGGGAACGCCATGTCGGGAGCACCGATCATGATCGGCACCATCCAGTTGGCAAACCCGCCGATCAGGGCCGGCATGACCATGAAGAAGATCATGATCAGCGCATGCGCGGTGGCAAAGGCGTTGTACATGCTCTTGCCGCCGTCGATCGCGGCGTCACCATTCATGCCGTAGACCATCTGCGCCAGACCGCTGAAGATCTGGATGCCAGGCTCCTGCAGTTCCATGCGGATGGCAACCGACAGCGCGCCGCCGATGATGCCGGCCATGATCGCGAAGATCAGGTAGAGCGTGCCGATATCCTTGTGATTGGTCGAATAAACCCAGCGCACCCAACCGTGATAAGGTTTGTGGTCGTGCTCGTCGTGAGCTGCAGCGTCTGCCATGTTCCGCTCCGTTCCCTAAATCTTGCTAACCCGCGGCATCAATTGCCGGCGGCCGCTACCTTGTTCTGGCCGTCGACCTCGGCCATGAGCGTCTTGTTGGCGCCGGGCAGATTGGTCTTGGCTGCCGCCAGCCATGTCTTGAACTGAGCATCCGAGACGACACGGATGGCGATAGGCATGAAGGCATGGTCCTTACCGCAGAGCTGCGAGCACTGGCCGTAAAAAATACCTTCCTTCTCCGCCTTGAACCAGGTCTCGTTGGTGCGCCCCGGAACGGCGTCGATCTTGATGCCGAACGACGGCATGGCAAAGGAGTGGATCACATCGGTCGCGGTGACCAGCACGCGGGTCATCGTGTTGACCGGCACCACCAACTCGTTGTCGACGGCGAGCAGTCGCGGATAGACCTTGCGGTCTTCCTTGCCTGCGGCGGCACGGTCGCCCTCCTGGAGGATGGCGGAGTTGAAGGAGAGCGTGTTGTCGGTCTGGTATTCGTAATCCCAGTTCCACTGGTTGCCGGTTGCCTTGACGGTCAGCTTGGCTTCTTCCGGCGGGGTGTACTGCGCGGTCAACAGCTGGAACGAAGGAATGGCGAGGCAGAGCAGGATCACGACCGGGCCGACGGTCCAGATCACCTCGATCAGCGTGTTGTGGCTGGTCTTGGAGGGAACCGGGTTTGCGCTCGCGCGGAATTTCACGATGCAGTAGGCGAGGAGAAGCAGCACCAGAATGGTGATCGGGACGATGAACCACATCGTGTAGTTTCCGAACCACTCGATCTGGCGCATCATGTCGGTCGCCGGCGCCTGGAAGCTCGTCTCCCAGTTCACGGGCTGATCGGCATGGGCGGATGTGCCGGCGAAAAACGCGGTGGCAGCCCCAGCACTGGCTAGAAACTTGGCGTCTGCTAGGAAATTTCTCATCGCCCTCTTCGTCTCCCAGTTCCTCGCGGCCGCGCCAACGAGAATAACGAACAATGCCGGGACGGGAATCCCGACAGTCTCAAGGTGGTTCAAACCATACTCTTTTTCCCTCCGCAAGAAAGGAGCGGAGGAAACTGTGCGGCATTTTTGCGCGCAAGCTGGCATGGCCCTTCCGGGGCAGCGGCCACGGCGACGAATCGCGTATGTTCGGCGGGTTGCCCGCCTCATGCTGGCGGGGTGTGCGAAGCGTCGTAATTCAGGCGAATTTGGCAGGGAAAAGCGCTGTATTGCCTGTTTCGGGACAGTTCGGCCGCGGTCTCGTCCTTTACTTGGCATTGGCGCGGCTTAAAGTGCCGTGATTCGCAATGGAGCCGTCATGAACTCTTGGCTTTCGGGACTGAGGCATACGAGACAGGAGCTTTCGAGAGCACTGGCGAAGGCCGTGTTTCTCGCCGTCTTGTCCGCGGCCGGTCTGTTCGTCACCGGTCAGGCCAATGCCGCCCAGCCGAGCGGCACGGTGCGCTCGACGCATGGCGCATGGTCGATCATCTGCGACACGCCGGCCGGTGCAACCTCTGAACAATGCGTGATGATGCAGAATGTCGTCGCCGAGGATCGGCCGGAGATGGGGCTGTCGGTCGTCGTGCTGCGCACCGCCGACAACAAGGCCGAGATCCTGCGCGTGCTGGCGCCGCTCGGCGTGCTTTTGCCGAACGGGCTCGGCCTCAATGTCGACGGCAAGGACATCGGCCGCGCCTATTTCGTGCGCTGCTTCCAGGACGGCTGCTACGCGGAAGTCATTCTCGAAAAACCGCTGCTCGACACGCTGAAGACCGGCACGTCGGCGACGTTCATCGTCTTTCAGACGCCTGAAGAAGGCATCGGCATCCCGGTCGACCTCAAGGGCTTTGCCGACGGCTTCGCTGCCCTTCCCTGACAAGCAAGACGCTTGCGAAAGACCCGGCCCTGACGCAGAATTCCCGGGGGATGCGGGTTTTTGGCGGTGGGGATCATCATGCGCTCGTTTTCAATGCTTTTATCCGCCGGTCTGATTTCGACCGGCGCGATTTCCGGTGCGCGGGCTGAAGATAGCGAAATCATCACGGCGCCTGATCCGGCTGCAATTCTCGACATGGCCAAGGGCTACGGCTCGGCCAAGCTGGACAAGGACGACGGTGGCGACCCCATGGTCTCCGGCCGGCTCGAGGGGATGAAATATCTCATCTACTTCTATGGCTGCGAGAACCACGAGAAGTGCAAATCCATCCAGTTTTCCTCGGGCTACACCGACGCTTTCACGGCCGAGCAAGCCAACGAGTGGAACAAGAAGTATCGCTGGGTGAAGGCGTTTTCCGGCGACGGTTCCAATTTCAAGATGGATGTCAGCTTCATCGGCGGCATCACCAAGGCCAATCTCGAGGAACAGTTCTCGAACTGGGATTCGATGACCACCAACATCAAGGATTTCATCAACCAAAAGTGACGCCGGCGCTCTGTCGGCGAGCGCATTTGCCCGCTCAGCGCGTCGGGGGCGATTGTCTCGGCGCGGCTTCGCGCCTACATCGTGGGAAACCAGCTCTCTTCCCACGAACGGATGCGCCATGAACAGCCTGATCGGCCAATTCGACATTTCAGACGATCGCATCAAGCAGATCGTTGCGGACACCATCAACGGCGCCGACGACGGCGAACTGTTTCTCGAATACAGCGAGAGCGAAGCGCTGATGTTCGACAATGGCCGGCTGAAGACCGCCAATTTCAACACCGACCAGGGCTTTGGCCTGCGCGCGGTCGCCGGCGAAGCCAGCGGCTACGCCCATTCGAGCGACCTGTCCGAGGCCTCGCTGCTGCGGGCGGCCGCTGCCGTCTCGACCGTCAAGGGCGGCTATTCCGGTACGCTAGCCGCCGCACCCGCCCGCACCAACCGCCATCTCTACGGCGACGAGAACCCAATCCCCTCGCCCTCCTTCGAGGCCAAGGCAAAGCTGCTGCAGGAAATCGACGCCTGGCTGCGCGCCGAGGATCCGCGCGTGCGCCAGGTGACGGCCTCGCTTGCCGCGTCCTGGCAGCATGTCGAGATCGTCCGTGCCGACGGCCAGGTGGTGCGCGATATCAGGCCGCTGGTCCGCATCAATGTTTCGGTCGTCGTCGGCGATGGCGACCGCCAGGAAAGCGGGTCCTACGGCATGGGCGGACGCAAGGCGTTTGGCGACTTCCTGATTGAGGACAGTTGGAGGCACGCAGCAAAGGAAGCGCTCAGGCAGGCTCTGGTCAATCTCGAGGCGATCCCTGCTCCGGCCGGCACCTTCGACATCGTACTGTCCAGCGGCTGGCCGGGCGTTATGCTGCACGAAGCCGTCGGGCACGGGCTGGAAGGCGACTTCAATCGCAAGAGAACTTCGGCTTTCGCCGGCCTGCTGGGCCAGCAGGTCGCCGCCAAGGGCGTCACCGTCGTCGACGACGGCACCATCGCCGAGCGGCGCGGCTCGCTAACCGTCGACGATGAAGGCACGCCGTCAGCCCGCAACGTGCTGATCGAGGACGGCAAACTGGTCGGCTACATGCAGGACCGGCAGAACGCCCGGCTGATGGGTATGAAAGCCACCGGCAACGGCCGGCGCGAAGGCTATGCGCACCAGCCGATGCCGCGCATGACCAACACCTACATGACGTCAGGCGACATGGAGCCGGACGAGATCATCGCTTCGGTCAAGAACGGCATCTATGCCGTCTCCTTCGGCGGCGGCCAGGTCGACATCACGTCAGGCAAATTCGTGTTCGGCTGCACCGAGGCCTACATGATCGAGAACGGCAAGGTGACGCAGCCGATCAAGGGCGCGATGCTGATCGGCAACGGACCGGATGCCATGCACCGCGTCTCGATGGTCGGCAACGACATGAAGCTCGACAATGGCATCGGCATGTGCGGCAAGGCCGGACAAGGCGTGCCGGTCGGCGTCGGCCAGCCGCATCTCAGGATGAACCAGATGACGGTCGGCGGCACCCGGGTTTGAGGCCTTGGGATCGTTCCGGTAACGTCGCCTTCTAAAAGATGTTTCCGGGGGCAAGCGATCATGTCCAGATCCAAGATCGTCATTCTGACAGGCGCCGGTATTTCGGCGGAATCGGGGGTCGCGACCTTTCGCGATCCGGATGGTGTCTGGGCGAAATTCAACCTCGAAGACGTTGCGACGCCCGAAGGTTTTGCCCGCGACCCCGCCAAGGTGCAGGATTTCTACAATATGCGCCGGCGGCAGATGGACGGCGTCGAACCGAACGCCGCCCACGCAGCACTCGCCAGGCTTGAGCGCGAAGTCCAGGGCGACGTCCTCCTCGTCACCCAAAACATCGACGATCTGCATGAGCGCGCCGGCTCGCGAAACCTGATCCATATGCATGGCGAACTCGGCCGCGCGCTTTGTCAGGACTGTGGCAGAAGCAGCGCCTGGGCCGGTGACATCGTGGTTCAATCCGGATGCCAGGCCTGCGGCGCCAAAGGCAAGTTGCGGCCCGATGTGGTCTGGTTCGGCGAGATGCCCCACCGCATGGAAGAGATCGGCGAGGCGTTGACGCGTTGCGACTTGTTCCTGGCGATCGGAACGAGCGGCAGCGTCTACCCGGCGGCCGGGTTCGTCGAGGAGGCGCGCGCCGCCGGCGCCTTGACGGTCGAACTCAATTTGAAATGTGCCGGCTGGGCCTCCCGCTTCGACGAACAGATGGAAGGTCCAGCGACACAGATAGTGCCTGCCTTTGTGGAGCGTATTCTCTCAGCGACGGGGTGAGGCCGGCGTTTTCCAGCCTGAATCCTGGTGGGCACCTTGAAGTGAACACAATCCACGTTAGGAAATTGTTAAGTGTCTGAATGCCTGGGCTGCCTTTTGCGCACGAACGCAGTACCAGTTTCCTCGTTGCGGTGGTGGTTTCGGCAATGCGGCATTCTTCCGTCCTGACTTCGTCTATCCTGCTTGGCTTCGTTTCGCTGATTGGTGCGACATCCCTGCAAGTCAGCCCGGCGGCGGCACAGTCGACCTTGTTCAAGCGAATATCGGCGCAACCATCCAAGGATGGGTCACTCTCCGCCGCGGTGGGCGGCTCCACCAGCGTCCCCTACGGTTGGGTCGATTTCTGCCATCGCCGACCAAAAGAGTGCAAGGTGCCGGCTCTGCCGGCCGCGAGCGTCAAGCTGACCGCGCAGAACCTGCGCACCCTCAAGCGGATCAATCAGAAGGCTAACAGCGCCATCAAACCCGTCAGCAATTTCGATCACTGGGGCACGATGGCGGACCACTGGGATTACCCGGTTGACGGCAAGGGCGACTGCAAGATCTACGCACTCTACAAGCGCAAGCTTCTTCAGGAGGCTGGATTCCCCCGGCAGGCGCTGCTGATGACCGTGGTGCACGACCTCGACAATGAAGGCCACACCATCCTGACGGTGAAAACCGACAAGGGCGATCTGGTCCTCGACAATCTGGTCAACGAAATCAGGCCGTGGAACGCGACCGGCTACTACTTCGTGAAACGCCAATCGCAGCAGAACCCGAATATCTGGGTGTCGATCAACAAGCGGGGTGGCACGCCGAAGGCCGTCAAGCTCGTCGACTGAGGAGCTTGTGTCAGGACCGCAGCGGTCCAGGCGCTGCGGACGTTCGGCGCGCTGCGGACGTTCGGCGAATTTTCAGCGGTCAGAACGGAAGGTCCCACGACCGTCTCATGCGCCCTTGATCGAGCGCAGGTGAAACCGGCTTCAGACGGAAACCCGGTTCATATTTTCCGGAAACCGCCGCCATCTCCCCGGCAGGGCAGGCTGGCAACAATCACCGTGGATAGACCTCTGATCAGGTGGCTTTGCCGCCGTTCTTCTTGCAGTCGGCCCGGAACTTCTCGCGTGCCTTTCCGTGCAACTTCTGGGCATCGGCAAGTGCCGAACATTGCTTTGAAATCGCGGTTTTCTGAGGCGTCGTGGCAGTCGCCGCCGCCTTCTTCATGGGGGCGGCTGTGGTGGTGGCCGGCGCCGTCGTGGTTGCTGCTGTCGTCGCTGCCGCGGCAGCTCCCGTCGCAACGAGCCCGGCCACGGCGATCGATGTCAGAACGCTTGCAATCCTCATTATTGTTACTCCCTTGAGCGCCCCACCCAACGTTGACTGGTATCAGTGAGCCAAAGCAGCGCGCAATCTTGGCCTTGGCCAACCACGAAGTTGTGATGGCATCGTGTGTCGCGCGGCACGGCCATGTTTCGCGGTCCGACAAACACTACTTCTTGCAGGCAGGTTCATTGGGGTGTCCGCAAGGCGGCTTCTTGCCAGCCTCCCGCTGCGGTTTTTGCTGTGCCGACGGCTGCCGACGCATCTGGGCGGCGTGGAATTCAGGCTTTTGCGGTTTCGAAAGCACCTGTGCCTGCTGCTTGACCTGACGGTGCGGATTGCCGCTCGAGACCTTGTCGCCCGCCGGTCCGCCATCGACCGGCGGCTTGTGGAACTTGGGGCCTTTGCCCTGTCCGTTGACGGCCCCATTCGTCGTAGCCGGGCCGCCCCCAGCTTGACCGTGAAGCTTCTTGAGTTTGCCGTTGGCCGCGATCTGGCCGTTGAGCGCTATGGGATTGTTGGTCTTCAGTTTCTGCTGGGCGTCCTGCCCGTTGCCAACGGGCGTGGCACCCCCGGCCGGGAGCTTGCGGAGCTTGCCGCCCTTGCCCTGTCCATTCGGAACCGGTGTCCCGCCATTGGCGGTCGCGGCAGCGTTCCCGGCTGCAACGCCCTGCTTGCGCTTCCCATAGCGGTCATCGGGCAGGTTCTGGCCATTGAGCACAGGCTTGCCGTTGACCAGCGGCAGCGTCTTGCCATCCGCGCCGGGCAGAGCGTGACCGGCTAGCCTGTCCGCCCGCGGCGCGACGCCGTTCTGCTGGCCCGTCCGGACCAGTTTCGACGGCAGGCCGCCCGGATTGACCTTGGCGAGCGTCGCTTCCTTCTTCTGCAGGAAAGCCGGCAGCGCCACCTTGGTCGCCAAAGCGGCCGCACCAAGGCCCACAGCACCCGCGGTCAGCTTCTGGCCGGTGGTGAGGCCACCCTGGTTCTCGTTGATCGTCGTGTTGTTGACGATGGTGGTGTTGTGGATGTTGTTGAAGATGACGTCGTTCGGCGGCGGGAAGATGTCATGCGGCGGGTTCACCCAGGCCGGCACCGGCACAAAGGCAGGCGTCGGCAGAAGGAAGATACCGACTGGCGGCGGTGGTGGTGGCAGCTCAATGAAGTCGCGCGGCCGCGGTTGCAGGAAGATCACCGCCACAGGCGGCGGCGGATCGAAGTCGAACTCGGGGTCGTCGAAATAAAGCACGGGCCGGTCGACATAGACGATCTCTTCCGGCGGTGGCGGCGGCACGTCATAGGCGTAGACGGCAAAACTCTGCGGCGGCTCCAGTGCGGCGTCGAAATGCTTGAGCCGGCGGCGGGCGTCCCAGGCATGCGGACCATGCGGGTAGCGATCGAGATAGGACCAGTACGCTTCGGGCGTGTCCCTGAGCCAGGTCTGGCGCCAGGTGATCGCCTCGCGCCGCGCCGCCTGAATGGCACGCACGCGCTTGGCCATCGGGTCGTGCGGATAGGCGACGATGAAATCCTCGTAGCCGCGCATCGTGTCGCGATCGAGAGCCGCGATATAGGCGTCATGCGCATCGAAGTCGCGGATCTCCTTGGTGCGGTTTGTCCGCACCTCGGCGGCCGAAACCTGCGGCGCCGGAGCATCCGGTCCACGGTCGAAGAAGACGAAGGGATCGCTGATCTTGGAGACGTTCCAGGGCACCTCCGCGCCCTGCGTCACCTCGTTGACGCGCAGCCGCGTGCGGTCGAAGACGTCGCCCAGTTGCAGCCCGCCGTCCCGGATCATTTCGGCGAGCGCCTGCGCATAGGCGCCGTACGGGCCCTTGCCTTCCGGCGCGACCGTGCCCGGGGCGGCGTTGAAAGCGATCAGCATGTTCGGATCGGGATCGACCAGTGCGAGGCCGCCGGCCAGCGGCTGGTTCGACCTGGCGAAGGAATTTGCCCGCGCCGCGTCGAGCACGACGATGTTGACCTTCGTCGGCAACGCGGCGAGCGGCTTGGTGAGATCGGAAACCCGTACCGCGGCCATCGGCACATCGGCGGCGTTGGATATCTGGGCATCGATGGGCGCGAAATAGTTCTCGCCCTCGAATTGCAGGCCCTGGCCGGCCAGATAGACGAATACCACCGCGTCGGGACCGGCTGCCGTCACCTTGGCGAGGAAATCGCGATAAGCGCCACGCAGAGATTCCTGGTCGACATCACGCGCGCCGACCACGTCGAACCCGGCCGCCTGCAATGTCTGGGCAATCAGGCCAGCGTCGTTGGCCGGAGTCGCCAGTGCGCCCGCCGGGTACGCAGCGTTGCCGATGACAAAGGCAAGGCGCTTTTGGCTTTGCGCCAGCGCTCCATCCGTCGACCCAAACGCGAAAATGGTGAGGGCAAGGAAGAAAGCGAGGAGTTTCGAGACCGTCCGCATTACGATCATCCGTCAGGTGAGAGTGCCGATGCTTCCGCCCCAGAGCCCAGACTAGCCGGCGCAAAAAGGCGGCTTTGCGGCGTCAATCCGGCCTCAAGCGGCCGGATTGCCCGGTCTCAACCAAACGTGATCATTGTCCGGCTCAGCCGCGCCTTTTTCTCGGCTTTTCCAGCAGGGCGACCGCCTCGACATGCGGCGACCACAGGAACTGGTCGATCGGCGTCACACTTTTCAGTTGATAGCCACCGTCGATGAGAATGCGCAGGTCGCGAGCCAGCGTCACCGGATTGCAGGACACCGCGGCAACGAAGGGAACATCCGATCGGGCGATCTGCTTCGACTGGTCCTCGGCGCCCGCGCGCGGCGGATCGAACACCAGGCCGTCAAAGGCGTTCAACTCCTTGAACGTCAGCGGCCGGCGGAACAGGTCGCGGCGTTCGCCCGTCACCCGCTTCAGGCCGGTCGCAAAGCGTGATCCCTTGTCCAGCGCCGAAAGTGCCGCCGCATCGCCTTCCACTGCATGGACTTCCGACTTCGCAGCCAACCGCAAGGCAAAGCTGCCGCAGCCGGCGAAAAGATCGGCGACCTTCTTGGCGCGCTTGAGATGGCCGCCGACGATCTCGGCCATGGTCTGTTCGGCGGCCTCGGTTGCCTGCAGGAAGGCGCCAGGCGGTAGCGCGACCGCAACGCTGCCGAACATGACCACGGGCTTCCTTGGCTCGATGACAATTTCGTCGTCGATGGACAGTCTGGCAAATCCCTGCGCAAGGACAAAATTGGACGCGATACGGCGCTGGTGTTCGCCGAGCTTGCCGGACTCATGCACCGCGACGTCGAGGCCGGAACCGGTCACGGTGACCGCCATCCGGAACGACTTGGTGGTGGCGCATATCAGGTCGGCGAGCGCCCTCAACCGGTCGAGTGCCGCGACGATCTCGGGCAGCGAGATCGGGCATTCCGATATGGAAATGATTTCTGGCGACAGATGGCGGTTGAAGCCGAGCAGCATACCCTTGTCGCTGCGCCGGGCGGCGAGCACGACACGGCGGCGCGTGTGCGGCGCGCAGGCGACCAGCGGATCGATGTCGCAATCGAAGCCCTTCAAGGCGTGCACCACCTTGTCGCGTTTCCACTGGCGATAGGCTTCGGCCTCGAAATGCTGGAGGGCGCAGCCGCCGCATTCGGTAAAATGGCGGCAGGCGGGTTCGATGCGCAGCGGCGAGGCTTCCAGCACCGCCATCAACGCGGCGCGATCCCTTTCGCGCGCGGCGGTGACGGTCTCGTCCGGCAGCGTGAAGGGAATGAACAGATCGCCGCTTTCAGTCTCGGCAATGCCGTCGCCCTGGGCGCCCAGCTTTTTGATGGTGAAGCGCGTACTCATCGATCCTTGATCCCACCGAGCAGGAATTCGCGATTGCCGTCGCCGCCTTCGATCGGCGACAGATGCAGGCCGAGCGAGCGCCAGCCGGGAACGGCATCAAGCCAATCCTGCAGCAGGCCGGCGACACGGGCGGCATCGAAGGGGTCTTTCAACAGACCGCCCTTGCCGATCGCCTCGCGACCCGCCTCGAATTGCGGCTTGACCAGAAAGATCGCGGCGGCACCGGGCTTCGCAATGGCGAGCGCCGGCGGCAACACCAGTTTCAGCGAGATGAAGCTGACGTCGGAAACGATGAAATCCGGAATACGGCCGGCAAGATCCTCGGCAGTGAGATCCCGTGCATTCAGCCCCTCGATGGCCGTCACGCGCGGGTCCTTGCGGACATCGGGATGCATCTGGCCATGACCGACGTCGATTGCCGTGACATGGGACGCGCCGCGTTCGAGCAGGACCTGGGTGAAGCCGCCGGTCGAGGCGCCGATGTCGAGCGCTTCGCGGCCGGTTGGGTCGAGGCTGAAATGGTCGAGCCCGCCAATCATCTTCAGCGCCGCGCGCGAGACATAGCCCTGCGCCGGATCATCGATGGCAACAAGGCATTGCGGCGAAACGTTCTGACCGGGCTTGCGGGCCATGACACCGTCAACCGTCACCGTGCCACGCTCGACCGCGTCACGGGCACGCGAGCGGCTGGCAAACAGGCCGCGCTGGACGAGCAGGTCGTCGAGCCGCTGGCGGGTGCTGGCTGGCAGAGGCAAGTTCATCGGCCTTCATGGCGAAAGCCGGCAGCGAAGGCAAGGACATTGGGCGCAACAAGGAAAGAGCGGCTAACGCATCGAGCCGCGTAGCGGCTTGCGTGCACCGTATCGGGTCCGGCAAAATGGTATCAAGCAGAGCCCTCTGTCGTCGAAACCCGGGGAGAAGAAATGCTGACGGGAACCTGCCACTGTGGTGCAACCCACTGGACCCTGGAGGGCGATCCTGGGCCGATCACAGCCTGCAACTGCACGCTCTGCCGGCGCTATGGCACGCTCTGGGCCTATGATTATGCCGACGAACGCATCCGTGTTGCGGGACCGACGGGCAGTTATACGCGCGCCGGAAAGAGCGATCCCTCGCTGGAAATCCTGTTCTGCCCGACCTGCGCGTGCGTGCTGGCCTGGCGCGGCTTGCGCGCCGGCGCGTCCGGTCGCACACGCATCGCCGTCAATGTACGGCTGGCGCCGCCGGAGGCCGTCGCCGATCTGCCGATCGACCATTTCGACGGTCTCGACACGTACGACGACCTGCCGCGCGATGGCCGTTGCGTGCGCGATATGTGGTTCTAGAAGATTGTTCGTGACGCCTGGCGCTCGACGGCAGGAGACAAGCCGTCGTGCCGATCCCCTGAAGCTTGCTCACGTGGAGGCTCAGCCGCGGACGCAGGCGCAGGATCGGGCAGAACCACAAGCTGCGGCACCTGCTTGTAGGAAAAGCCGCCCCTGATATCGCCCATCTTGCTGGCAACGATGCCCACCGCCGCTTTTTCGAGATTGCGGTCGTAACGCGTCTCGGCGGCGGATGCTGCGATGGTGGCTGAAAGCGCCACGCCACACAGAAGCGTTCTCATTGTTGTTGTCTCCCTGCCTGATCACGATCTAGCAGGGCGCCGTTGAAAAACGGCCAAGAGACACGGTAAGCAAAGCGCCAAACGGTAGCGTAAACAATGCGTTAAGAAATAAAGCCGGCAAACTGATTCAAGCGCTTGAGGTTTTGAGTCAGGCGCGCTGGGCGCGGGCCGTATGCCCGAGCGCGGTGAAAACGGTGCGCACTATGCCGGCGGCGTCGAGGCCGGCATCAGCGTACATCTTTTCCGGCTTGGCGTGGTCGGCGAAGATATCGGGCAGCACCAGCGGGCGCACCTTCAGGCCGCTTTCCAGCAGTCCTTCTTGGGCAAGGAACTGCAGCACGTGGCTGGCGAAGCCGCCGATGGCGCCCTCCTCCACCGTGACCAGAACCTCGTGCGAGCGGGCCAGCCGCCGGATCAGATCCTCGTCGAGCGGCTTGGCGAAGCGGGCATCGGCAACGGTGGTGGAAAGCCCGGCCGCGCCGAGCTCCTCGGCAGCCATCAGGCAATCCTGCAGGCGCGTGCCGAAGGACAGCAGCGCCACCTTTGTACCTTCCCTGACGATTCGGCCCTTGCCGATTTCGAGAACGGAGCCGCGTTCCGGCATGTCGACGCCGACGCCGTTGCCGCGCGGATAGCGGAAGGCGATCGGGCCGTCATCATAGCTTGCCGCGGTGCGCACCATGTGGCGCAGCTCCGCTTCGTCGGCGGCCGCCATCACGACAAAGCCCGGCAGGCTTGCCAGGAAGGTGGTGTCAAAAGCACCGCAATGGGTGGCGCCATCGGCGCCGACGAAACCGGCGCGATCGATCGGGAAACGCACCGGCAATTTCTGGATCGCGACGTCATGCACGACCTGGTCATAGGCGCGCTGCAGGAAGGTCGAATAGATCGCGGCGAACGGCTTGTAGCCTTCGGTGGCGAGACCGGCGGCGAAGGTCACCGCGTGCTGTTCGGCGATGCCGACATCGAAAGTCCGCGACGGGAACACTTCGCCGAACAGGTCAAGCCCGGTGCCGCTCGGCATGGCGGCGGTGACGGCGACGATGCGGTCGTCCTCGCGGGCCTCCTGGATCAGGCTCTCGGCGAACACTTTTGTATAAGCCGGTGCGTTGGCCGGCGCGTTGGCCGGCGCCTTGGCCTGCGCGCCGGTGATGACGTCGAACTTGTTGACGCCGTGATACTTGTCGGCGGCTTCCTCAGCCGGTGCGTAGCCCTTGCCCTTCTGGGTAACGACATGGATCAACACCGGGCCTTCGCCATTGTCGCGGACGTTTTTGAGCACCGGGATCAGATGCTCGAGATTGTGACCGTCGATCGGGCCGATGTGGTAGAAACCGAGCTCCTCGAACAAAGTGCCGCCGGTGACATAGCCGCGCGCATGCTCGACCGCCCGAGTGATGGCACGATCGGCACGCTTGCCGAGGTAGGATGTCAGTTTCTTGCCGAAGTCGCGCAGGCCGGCATAAGCCTTGCCTGAGGCGAGACGCGCCAGATAGGCGCTCATGGCGCCGGTCGGCGGTGCGATCGACATGTCGTTGTCGTTGAGGATGACTATCAGGCGGGCGTCGAGCGCGCCGGCATTGTTCATTGCCTCATAGGCCATGCCGGCCGACATGGCGCCGTCACCGATGACTGCAATGACATTGTTGCGGCCGCCGGCAAGGTCGCGGGCGGCCGCCATGCCGAGGCCGGCCGATATCGATGTCGAGGAGTGGGCGGCGCCAAAGGGATCGTATTCGCTCTCGGCGCGGCGGGTGAAGCCGGACAGACCGCCTTCCTGGCGCAGTGTGCGGATGCGGTCGCGGCGGCCGGTGAGGATCTTGTGCGGATAGGCCTGGTGGCCGACATCCCAGATCAGCCGGTCATCGGGGGTGTTGAAGACGTAGTGCAGCGCCACCGTCAGTTCGACCACGCCGAGACCGGCGCCGAGATGGCCGCCGGTGCGGGACACCGCGTCGACCAGTTCGAGGCGCAACTCGGAAGCCAGTTGCGGCAATTCGCTCTCGTCAAGCGCGCGCAAATCCGCCGGAATGCGGACCTTGTCGAGAAGCGGCGTATGCGGCGTTGCGTTCACGGGTGCTCAGGCTTTCTGTTCAACGGCGGGATAGGCCGCCGGCCGGCGAAAGTAAATGCGTGTCGGTGACGCGGGCCTGCTCCCAAAAGCACAGCGCGTCGAAACAGGCTATGCCCGCGCTTTCAAGTCCTTGTTTCGTCCATATCGTGGTCCCGAAACCGGGCCCCTTTTGGGCGATATTCATTAGTTTTCCGGCAGCGGGATGAACTCTTCCTCATCTCCAGGAACGATATCGAAGCGGCCCGTCTTCCATTCCTGCTTGGCTTGTTCGATGCGCTCCTTGGACGAGGAGACGAAATTCCACCAGATGTAGCGCTGCGAGCCGAGCGAGGCACCGCCGAACAGCATGAAATGCGCGCCGGTATCCGACGATACGACGATCTCGTCACCGGGCCGGAACACCAGCAGCCGCTCCGCCGGGAAAACATCGCCCGAAATCGAGACCTCGCCTTCCAGGGTGTAGATGGCGCGCTCTTCCGCATCGGCCGGGATTTTCACGCTGGCGCCCGGCGCCAGTCTGAGATCAGCATAGAGCGTCTCGGTATCCGCCCGCACCGGCGAGCGCAGCCCCTGGAAGTCACCAATGACGACACGGCCGCGGACGCCTTCGGCATCGATCTCGGGCAGCCGCAAGGCAGCCGTGTTCTCGAACACCGGCGCGACTTCCTCCTTGCCGTCCGGCAAGGCCAGCCATGTCTGCAGGCCGGAGATCGACATCGGCGCACCGCGCAGTTCCTCCGGCGTGCGCTCGGAGTGGACGATGCCGCGGCCGGCAGTCATCAAATTCACGTCGCCGGGTTGGATCACCATTTCGGTGCCCAGCGAATCGCGATGCCGGATCTTGCCGTCGAACAGATAGGTGACTGTCGACAGGCCGATATGCGGATGCGGACGGACATCCATCGCCTGGCCGCCGCGCAGGATCGCCGGGCCCATGCGATCGAAAAAGATGAAAGGCCCGACCAGCCGCCTTTTGGCGGTCGGCAAAGCGCGGCGCACCTGAAAACCGCCAATGTCCTTGGCGTTCGGGATGACCATCAATTCGATCTGGTCGCTGGCGAAGGCATCGCCGGCTTCAGGGTCTTTCCCCGGGAAGAAGCTCACGAGATCTCCTTGTCAGCGGTCAAGGACCGCATTGGACGCCTCAGGCAAAGCGGATCGCGGATTTTGCCCGCAGTTTCGCCGCCACCTCTTCGCGATTGCGCGGATGCTGGTGGGTTTCGAGCGAATCGAGCAGCTCGCGCGCCGATGCCGTGATGGCTTCGACCGCGTGGTCGAATGCGTGCTGGTTCTGCTTCGACGGCCGTGTCGTTCCGCTCAGCTTGCGGACAAACTGGAGTGCCGCGTCGCGGACTTCGTCATTGGTTGCCGGCGGATCAAAATTGAACAGGGTCTTGATGTTTCTGCACATCGCTTCCGTATCTCCTCTTGTCCTGGAGCCGTTTCAATCGGGACGAGCTTAATCCTCAACCATGATCGTGTCCAAAAGCCGGTAAGGCTGCTCCGTGCCTCAATCCGCGTCGAGCGGCTCCGTTCCGACCGGCTTGCCGTCGCGCGACAGCCTGATCTTCTCGACCTTGTCCTCGGCGGCCTTCAGCAGCCGGTCGCAATGCGCCTTCAGCGCCTCGCCGCGCTCATAGATGCGGATCGACTGGTCGAGCGGCACGTCGCCACGCTCCAGATCATCCACGATCTTCTCCAGCGCGTCGAGTGCCTGCTCGAAGCTCATTGCCTTGACGTCTTCGTTGGTCTCAGCAGCCATCATTCATCCTTTCATCAGTCGCCCGACATGAGCGGCGACCGAAAATGCCAATCCCTGCAGATCGTAGCCGCCCTCGAGCAGGCTGACGAGCCGGTTGCCGCTGTGGCGGGCCGCACGTTGCACCAACTGGCCGGTCGCCCAGTCGAAATCGTCCTCGGTCAGATTGATCTCTGCCAACGGATCGCGGTGGTGTGCGTCGAAGCCGGCCGAAATGATGATCAGATCGGGCGCGAAATTGTCGAGCGCCGGCAGGACGCGCGACAGGAAGGCATCGCGAAACACCTCGCTGCCGGTCTGCGGCGCCAAGGGCGCGTTGACGATGTTGCCGGCGCCAGTCTCGCTCTTCGCGCCAGTGCCAGGATAAAGCGGCATCTGGTGCGTCGAGCAATAGAGCACCGACGGATCGTCCCAGAAGATGTCCTGCGTGCCGTTGCCATGGTGCACGTCCCAATCGACGACCGCGACGCGCTCGACGCCATGCTTCTTCTGCGCATAGCGCGCGGCGATCGCCGCCGTGTTGAAGAAGCAGAAGCCCATTGCGGTGGCCTTCTCGGCATGGTGCCCGGGTGGGCGGGCGGCGACGAAGACGTTGTCGGCTCGGCCTAAAAAAACATCGTCGACGGCGGCGTTGGCGGCGCCGATCGCGGTGATCACTGCCTGCCAGCTCTTCGGGCTGGCGGTGGTGTCGGCATCGACGCGGGCAAGGCCCTCTTCGGGAATGGCGGCGCGGATGCGGGCGACGAAATCGGCGGGATGCGCGTAGAGGATGGTGGCCTCGTCGCCCTCCGGCGCCTTGACGCGATCAAGCGCGGCAAAGGCTTCGTCGTCGAGGACGCGCTCGATGGCGCGCAAGCGGTCCGGCCGCTCGGGGTGACCGGGCGGTGTGATGTGCTCAAGAAAGATCGGGTGGGTGTAAAGACGGGTTGTCATGCTCCCTATCTAGTGCCCCGGCGCCGCGATGGCCATGCGTAGCGGCTCGATCGCTGGGGAAAATCACACCTGCGTCCATTGGCGTCGCTGCGGGGATTGGCGCCGCAGGAGCTTCGGCGTAAGGTCGCGGCCACTGCCTGGTGCCCGCCGCAAGCGGGAGAATCGGGAACACGGTTGAACTCCGTGGCGTGCCCAACGCTGTGAGGGGGACCGCGCCGGTAAATGCCACTGTCTATGACGGGAAGGCACCGGACGCGGGTTGATCCCGAGCCAGAAGACCGGCCTGGCAGGCATCGTCATCCGCATGGTCAGGCGGAGGACATGGACTGAAATCGCAAGGGGACGAGCGATGCCGGAAACTGTAACCGCTTCTATGAACGACGGATTCGACCGGAGGGCGCGCGACGCAGTCTACCGCGCCATGTTCACGCGGCGCGACGTCCGCAGCCATTTCCTCCCCACCGCACTCGATGATGAGGTGCTGGCGCGCTTGCTGCTCGCTGCCCATCACGCGCCGTCTGTCGGCTTCATGCAGCCGTGGAATTTCATCGTCATCCGCGATGCCGCGAGACGGGAGAAGGTGCGCGACCTGTTCCTCGCCGCGCGAGAACAGGAATTGCCGGCGATCGAGGCCGAAAGACAGGCGCTCTACCGCAAGCTCAAGCTGGAAGGCATCTGCGAAAGCGCGCTCAACATCTGCATCACTTGCGACCGCCAGCGCTCGCAAGGTTCGCCACTCGGACGCTGGCACAATCCGGAGATGGATCTCTACAGCACGGTTTGCGCGGTGCAGAATTTCTGGCTGGCGGCGCGGGCCGAAGGCGTCGGCGTCGGCTGGGTCAGCATCATCGAGCCGCAAGCGTTGAAATGCCTGCTCTCCATTCCCGACCATGTAACGCCTATCGCCTATCTCTGCGTCGGCCGTGTTTCCGAGTTCGCACCGAAACCGGACCTTGAAACGCATGGCTGGGGCCGGCGGCTGCCGCTGCCCGAACTGATCATGAGCGAAACATTTTGCGGGCAAGGCGAGGCGCGGCTCAAGTCAGCGGTGGCGGACCTCAACATCGCTGTCATTGCGCCGGCGCAGCCCGCCGATCAGCGCGTCGCGCCGGCCGTGCCCCAGCGCGAGCCGCCGAACGAGGCCAGCGCCTTGTCCTTCAACTCCCTGAACTTCGACGACCCCTCGGCCAGCCGGGCATCCCAGGCCGGATCGGGCACCTGGCCGGCGATGGTCTTGAAATAGACCTGCATCAGGCAGGCGATGGCGAAGGGTTCTATGAAGGCCGCCTTGAAGGCCCAGGCGAAGACGATGGCGAGCACGAAGGCCCAGCCGGCCAGTTGTCCCGGCATCATGAACAGAATGGCGGCGGCCGGGGCCAGCATCAGCAGGAAAATGACGAACGACACGCCCCACATGATGACCGCCAACCAGATGGCGTTCTTTACCATGGTCTTGCCGTTCTGGGCGTAGAGCACGACGCCTTGCCGCGCGGTCTCGAAGGGCGAGGACGAATTGATGCGGATGTTGTAGCCGAGGATGATCTCGTCAACATAGGTCAGCGACAGGCGGATCACCGTGTTGATGAAAGAGACCAGCCCGCTCAGGCCTGGAATGGGCAGGAAAGCGGCGATGCCGCCAAGCAGGCCGGTGATGGCGCGGATGGCGCCCTTGACCAGCTGGTCGACGACGAAAAGGATGTTGGCCTCGGCGAAACGCTCGGTGACGACCTGCTTCGCATAGGCGATCTGGTTCTGGCCGTCGGGAACATCCCGGCCATCGATCAGATGGACCATGACGGCGATGTGGCCGGCCTTGACGACGTAGAGGATGTATTCGCGGATCCAGTAGACGGCGATCGAGACGACGCCGAAACCGACCACGCCACCCCACAGGGCAAAGGACATTGGCCCGTCGGGATCGGTGGAGATATGGCCGACGCCATAGCCGACCGAGGCGCCGGTGCCGGTCGCCATGATGTAGGCCAGCGTGATGCCGAAATAGACGATCATACGAAAGACAATGAAGGGCCAGGTCCTGATCATGATGGACACCGACCGGCCGATCTCGAAATCCCACATGCTCCGAATCTCCCCTCAGAGATGGCTGCGGAGGATGCGCTCTGCCTGAAGATTGTCAATCGGGGGCGGTGGCCAGCGAGGCGCCAAACGGGGATTTGGGTCTGTTATGAACCTGGTTTTCTGAGGAGGCCTTCAAGCAGCTGCTTGAACGCCGCCACCACCATCTTCGATGTCGCTTCGGGATCGTTCGAATTGGCAATCCGCTGCGCCGCCTGGCTGCTGGCGCCGTTGATCAGCCGTGCGGCGGTCTCGGGGTCGACGCTCGGGACGACCACCCCCTCCCCCTGCAGCGCGGTCAGATGATCGGTCATTGAACCGACGCAGGCATTGGCATTCGACCATTGTGCCGGATCGCCCAGCACGGCTGGACCATCCCGGAACATGATGCGCTGGATTTCCGGCTCCAGCGCCATCTCGATATAGGTCGTGCATTCGTCGACGAAGTGTTGCCAGCGGGTCGGCGCTTTCGAGGCGACCTCATTCACCCGAGCCGCCATCTCGCCGTCGATTTCGGCGATAACGGCTTCCAGCAGTCCCTTCTTGTCACCAAAATGATGATAGAGCGCGCCGCGCGTCAGCCCGGCCGAGGCAGTGAAATCATCCATCGACGCTTCGGCGTAGCCTGTCGTGCCGAAAGCCTGGCGTGCCGCGGCGATCAGCTTGGCGCGTGTCTCGGCAATCATCTCCTTGCGGGGTTTGTGCATTGCGTCTGGCCCTATCCACATACGCTCCGTATGCCAATTGACATACGTTGCGTATGGTCTATCTAATCTTCATACGCTTCGTATGTAATTGTCAGATCGCCCTTTGTCGAGGAACGCCATGCGAAACCCCTATGCTGAAATCTTTCGTGCTCCGGGAGCCAAGGGCTTCGCGGCCGCCGGCTTCATCGCGCGCCTGCCGATCGCCATGGCGCCGATCGGCATTGTGGCCATGCTGTCGCAGACGCGCGGCGAATACTGGCTGGCGGGCGCAGTCTCGGCGACATTCGCTCTCGGCAACGCATTCGTTTCGCCGCAGACTTCGAGGCTGGTGGATCGCCTTGGGCAGACGCGGGTTGCGGTCCCCACCACCCTCATCACATTTATCGCCTTTGCGGTGCTGATTGCCGCAGCCAATCACAACTGGCCGGTATGGACGCTGTTCGTGTCGGCGCTGGCGGCAGCCGCCATGCCCAGCATGCCGGCAATGGTTCGCGCGCGCTGGACCGAGCTTTTTCGCGGACGTCCGCAAATGAACACTGCATTCGCCTTCGAGTCGGTCGCGGACGAACTGGTCTATATTCTCGGCGCATCGCTTTCGGTAGGGCTTAGCGCCGCGCTGTTTCCGGAAGCCGGTGTCCTGGCAAGCACGCTGTTTCTTGCCATCGGCTGGGCCGCGTTCATCCTGCAGCGTTCAACCGAACCACAGGTGCGGCCGGTTGGTCATGGCTCCAGCGGCTCGGCAATCCGTCTGCGGCCGGTGCAGATCATCACCTTCGCCATAATTTTCGTTGGCGCGACCTTCGCGACGACGGAGGTCAGCACGATAGCGCTCACCAAGGAGCTCGGCCAGCCCGGTGCCGCCAGCCTCGTCATCGGCGTCTATGCAGTGGGATCGTTCGTGCTCGGCATCGTGGTCGGCGCGCTCAACCTGACGGCGCCACTACAGCGGCAACTCGCCATTGCAGTCGCCGTCCTGGCGCTCAGCACATTGCTGCCGCTCACGGCTGGCTCAGTGCCGCTGCTGGCCCTGACCGTGTTCCTTAGCGGCGTGGCGATCTCGCCGACCTTCATCACCGCGTTCGGCCTGATCGAACGGCATGTGCCGGAAGCGATGCTGACCGAGGGCATCACCTGGGTGACAACAGGGATCGGCATCGGCATGGCGCTGGGCGCGTTCGTCGCCGGCGCGGTGGTGGATGCGTTCGGCGCCCAGAGCGGGTTCTGGGTCTCCGTTGCATCAGGCACGATTGCGCTGGCCACAGTGCTGCTCGGCCAACGCAGCCTGGCCACCCACAGGTGCGAGCTGGATGGATGCGAAGCCGCCGCGGTTCCCGCCGAGTGACGGCCAGGATATGTTGAGATTCAGGTCAGGCCGCGCCGAAAATGATGGATTTCGAGAACCGGAGCGCAGCGGACTCCGTGAGCACCGGAAGCGCAGAAAGCCGTCATTTGCAGGCCGGCCTCACCTGAATATCGACATATCCTAGAGGATCTCGGTCTTGGCGATGTGGATGCCAAAGCCTTCGAGGCCGACATAATGGCGCTCGCGTGAGGCAATCAGGTTGATCGAGGAAATGCCGAGATCCTTCAGGATCTGAGCGCCGAGGCCGATCTCGCGCCATTCGTTCTCGCGCCGGCGGGCCTCTTCATGATCCTCGCGGTCGCCACTCAGCGGGCGCTTTCGCTCCTGGTGGGCGACGCCGACCGAACCCTCTCTGAGATAGACGATGACGCCGCGCTTGCGCTCGCCCATCGCTTTCATGATGCCGTCGAGCCGGTGGCTGGTGCCGAAGACGTCGGTCACCACATCCTCGGAATGCAGGCGCACCGGCACCTCCTCGCCGTCGCGGATGTCGCCGAAGACGACGGCGACGTGATGCATCGTGTCCCAGGGCAGCGTGTAGGTGAAGACCTGCGCCTTGCCGCCGAGCGTGTCGATATCGGAGCAGGCGACGCGCTCGACCAGCGTTTCCTTGCGCTGGCGGTAGGCGATGAGATCGGCGACCGAAACCTGCTTGAGACCATGCTCCTCGGCGAAGGCCTGCACCTGCGGGCCCCGCTTGACGGTGCCATCATCGTTGACCAGTTCGGAAATGACGCCGATCAGCGGCAGGCCGGCGAGCTTGCACAAATCGACCGCCGCTTCGGTATGGCCCGAACGCATCAGCACGCCACCTTCGCGCGCGATCAGCGGAAAGATGTGGCCCGGGCGGACGAAATCGGAGGCACCGACATTGCCATTGGCGAGGTTGCGCACGGTGAGCGTGCGGTCGTCGGCCGAAATGCCTGTCGTCGTGCCATGCTTGAAATCGACGCTGACGGTGAAGGCGGTGGTGTGGGCGGAATCATTATCGGCAACCATCGGCTGCAGGTTGAGCCGCTTGGCTTCCTCGCGCGGCATCGGCGTACAGACGATGCCCGAGGTGTTGCGCACGATGAAGGCCATCTTCTCCGGCGTGCAGTGAACAGCAGCGACGATCAGGTCGCCCTCATTCTCTCGCCCGTCATCGTCCATGACGACGACGATCTCGCCGCGTTCGAAGGCCCGGATGGCTTCGACAATCTTCTTCTGATCGTAAGGCATGGACGCTCGCTTTGCTCGCAGGGCAGTAGGGGAATAGGGCAGTAAGGCAGCAGGGGAAAGCAAAAATTTGGCTGTCTGAGCGTTGGGCGTAGCATACTGCCCTACTGCCCTACTGCCCTACTGCCTTCCCCGTCTGTCCCCGATGGCGCAGATAATGATCGGCGATGGCGCAAGCAACCATCGCTTCGCCGATCGGAACGGCGCGGATGCCGACGCAGGGGTCATGCCGGCCCTTGGTCATCACCTCGACGTCGTTGCCGTCCTTGTCGATCGATTTGCGCGGCGTCAGGATCGACGAGGTCGGCTTGACGGCGAAGCGCGCAATGATCGCCTGGCCGGTCGAGATGCCGCCGAGGATGCCGCCGGCATTGTTGGACAGGAACACCGGCTTGCCGTCATTGCCGATGCGCATCTCGTCGGCATTCCGTTCGCCGGTGATGCGCGCGGCCTCGAAACCATTGCCGATCTCGACGCCCTTAACGGCGTTGATCGACATCAGGCCCGATGCGATGTCCTGGTCGAGCTTGGCATAGATCGGCGCACCGAGCCCTGGCGGAACGCCGTCGGCAACGATCTCGATCACCGCGCCGACCGAGGAACCGGCCTTGCGGATGCCGTCGAGATAGCTCGTGAAGACGGGAACGGAAGCGGGATCTGGGGTGAAGAACGGGTTCTCGGCGTCGCCGATGAAATTCCAGTTCCAGTTGGCGCGGTCAATCGATTTCTCGCCCATCGAGACCAGCGCGCCGCGCACCACCATGCCCGGCACCACCTTGCGCGCCAAGGCACCGGCCGCCACCCGCGCCGCCGTCTCACGGGCCGAGGAGCGGCCACCGCCGCGATAGTCGCGTATGCCGTATTTGACGTCATAGGTGTAGTCGGCATGGCCCGGCCGGTACTGGCGGGCGATCTCGCCATAGTCCTTCGAACGCTGGTCGACATTTTCGATCAGCATCGAGACCGGCGTGCCGGTGGTGATCATCGTCTCGCCGTCCTCGTCGAGCACGAAGCCCGACAGCACCTTCACCTCGTCCGGCTCGCGGCGCTGGGTGACGAACCGCGACTGGCCCGGCCGGCGCTTGTCCAGTTCGGCCTGGATCTCGTCACGCGTAAAGCGGATGCCGGGGGGGCAGCCGTCGACCACGCAGCCAAGCGCTGCGCCATGGCTTTCGCCCCAGGTGGTGACACGGAAAAGATGGCCGAACGTGTTGTGAGACATGGAAAAGTGCCCTGCCCGGCAGCGGAGCCGGTTGAAGCCTGCCTTCTATTGGCGTTTTTTGCGGTGGTCAAACTGTCATCCCCGCCGTTTAAGTTTTGACACATTCGGCTGGTTTCTGCTTTCTTCCATTCGCCGTTGAGGATCCGCCGCCACCCAAGCCGGCGCAATGACCAAAGAGGACGATGATGCGTACCCTGATTGGCGCTGTTGCCGCCACACTGCTGCTTTCCACCGCTGCATTCGCCGGCCAGACCGAAGGCCTGATCAAGAAGGTCGACAAGGACGCGCTGACCCTGACGCTGGACGACGGCAAATCCTACAAGCTGAATGCCGAAACCGACCTCGACGCGCTGAAGCCAGGCATGGACATCGTCATCGCTTACGACGTGACCAATGGCGAGAACGTCATCACCGATATGCAGTTGCCGGACGGCGACACAAACTAGAGAATATGCCGCAGCCCAAGCGGGCTAAAGCCACTCCAGGCTCTTGCCTTCAAGTTTAAGCACGCGATCCTGCGGTATCCCCAGGTTCGCGGCCTCGTCTTCGGCCATATCAAGTACGAAGCGGAACAGCGTGCGCATGACGCCGCCATGTGTCACACAGACCGTCCTGCGGTCCATCCCGTCGAAACAGGGCTTCACCCGTTCGAGCAACATCTGGTAGCTCTCCGCCCCGTCGCCGGGCGGCTGGAAGTTCCATTTGTCGAGTGCACGGGACCGGCTTGCTCCGGGTGACTGCGTCTCGAGTTCGGCAAAGGTAAAACTCTGCCAGTCGCCGAAATTGACTTCAATGAGGCGTGCATCGGTTCGATAGGCGAGCGGATCGAGCGTCATCGCGGCGCGGATTCGCTCCATCGTTTCGCGCGTCCGCCGCATCGGGCTGGCGACGAAATCGAAGTCCCCGGGATCGCCGACGAGTTCGGCCAGCCGATGCCCGTTGCCGGTCGCTTGCTCGCGGCCGAGGGCATTGAGATCGGTATCGGCCTGCCCCTGCAGCCGGAACTCGGCGTTCCACGCGGTCTGGCCGTGGCGCACGATATAAACCAGCGGGTACATCAGGTCTTCCGGAGATCGGGCCAGGGCCTGGGCGGAGGATAGGCGGAGGGAATTAGTCCTTGACCGTCGAAATATCAGGCGCGTCGACCGCCTTCATGCCGACCACATGGTAGCCGGAATCGACATGATGCACTTCGCCGGTGACGCCACGCGACAGGTCGGACAGGAAATAGACGCCGGAATCGCCGACCTCTTCCTGGGTGACCGTCCGCTTCAGCGGCGAATTGTATTCGTTCCACTTCAGGATGTAGCGGAAGTCGCCGATGCCGGATGCGGCAAGCGTCTTGATCGGGCCAGCGGAGATCGCGTTGACGCGGATCTTCTTGGCGCCGAGATCGACGGCGAGGTAACGCACGCTGGCCTCAAGCGCGGCCTTGGCGACACCCATGACGTTGTAATGCGGCATCACCTTCTCGGCGCCGTAATAGGTCAGCGTCAGAAGCGAACCGCCATCGGTCATCAGTGCCTCGGCGCGCTTGGCAATGGTGGTGAAGGAATAGACCGAAATGTCCATGGTGCGCAGGAAGTTGTCGCGCGTCGTCTCGACGTAGCGGCCGGTCAGCTCGTCCTTGTCAGAGAAGGCGATGGCATGGACGAGGAAGTCGAGCTTGCCATCCCAATGCCTGGCGACATTGGCGAAAACCTCATCGAGGCTCGCCGGATCGGTGACGTCGCAATGCCCGGCGACAAAGGCGCCCAGTTCCGCCGCCAACGGCTCGACGCGCTTCTTGAACGCCTCGCCCTGATAGGTCAGCGCAATCTCGGCTCCATGATCCACACAGGCCTTTGCGATGCCATAGGCAATCGACCTGTTGTTCGCGACGCCAAGAATAAGGCCGCGCTTGCCGGCCATCAGGCCCTGTCCACCCGCCATGTGAGCGCTCTCCGCAAGGTTTCTGCTTTGTGGAGTGCCTATCGCACAGGCACACAGCCCCTTCAAGCGCTCAAACCGGACAGTTCGGGGGACAAAAGCGCTGGATCAGCCTTTTTGGCCGCGCAGCAGGGCCTCGAGTGCAGAATCCCCGCCCTCCGGCAGCATGATGCGCACATGGGCGTAGAGATCGCCATGGCCGCCGGCTTTCTCCGGCAAGCCCCTGCCCTTGAGCCGCAGGACCTTGTCCGAGCTCGACCAGGCGGGAACATTGACCGCGAGCCTGCCGGTTGGCGTCTCGACCGGCACCTTGGCGCCTAGCACCGCATCCGCCAGCGACACCGGCAGATCGGCATGCAGGTCGCGGCCTTCGATGCGGTAGCGCGGATGCCGGCGGATATGGATCTTGACCAGTGCGTCGCCGGGTTGGCCCGGCCCCTGCTCGCCCTGCCCCTTCAGCCGGATGGTCTGGCCATCCTCAACAAAAGCCGGCAGTTTGACCGCCACCTTGCGGCCATCGGGGAACATCGCCGTCACCTTTTCGGCGGTCGCTGCTTCCTCGATGGTGACGTCGAGCGTGACGTTGAGATCGGCAGCCGTCGCCGGCTGGCGGCGGTCGCCAGCGCCAGCGCCGCGCGCGCCGGAAAAGGCGTCACCAAAAATCTGGCTGAAAATATCGCTGTTGCCGTCGAACGGATCACCGCCCGGACGCCCCAGACCGGAATTCGAATCGCGAACCACCGGCCCCTTGCTGGCGGCGAAACCCGCCGAAGGGATCGCCGCCACCGGCGGCGCCTTCAAATCCCTGGAAGCGCGGCTTGCCGTCGGCGTCGATCTCGCCGCGATCGAAGGCGGCACGGTTCTTCTCGTCGCCAACGATCTCATAGGCCTGGTTGGCCTGGGCAAAACGGTCCTTTGCCTTGGGATCATCCGGATTCTGGTCCGGATGATGTTTCTTGGCGAGTTTCCGATACGCCGATTTTATGTCCTTGGCCGATGCGTTCTTTGCAACGCCCAGGACCTCATACGGGTCGCGCATGCTTCCTGCCCTGGAAATGAGTTGAGTCCATACTTGCCCCCTATATGCGCTCGCATAGGAAGAAATTCCAGTAGCGGGTCACCATATCGGAAGCGGAAAATCAGAGCCTGATCCGAAAGTCGCCGGCTGAGGATCGGCGAGACCCGCCGAGCCGACCCGATCGACTTTCGAGTCCGGCTCAGAGCGCCTTGAAGCCCTGCATGCGCCAGCCGCCGGCATCGGCGAGGCAGAGTTCGCCCTCGAACATGGCAACCCCATCGAAGCTCTCGCGCGAAGCCTTGAAGCGTCGGCAGGTCTGGCCCCTGTCCTTCAGTTCCGCCAGTTCGGTGATCGAGCCGCGTGAGCCGGTGCCGGTATTGGCCCATGGCACGGCCTGGCCGCCGAGTTGCTCGATGTCGGCGGAGGACACCGCGTTGCCGATCGTCGTCTGGTCTGAGTCGCGGTCCGAATCTTTCGACGCGGCCGAAGCCTGCGTGCTGCTGGTCAGGATCGAGCGGTCCACTTCGGCCTTTTCCAGGCTGAAGCCGCCTGCGCCACAGCCAACAAGCGGCAGGGCGATTGACACGATCGCCGCTTTCGCGCTGGCCGAAGCGATAACGCCCCATTGCCTGCTGTCAAAAGCTTGCGCGATACGCGACAATCGGCAACCTCCCTGATCTCGTGACAATTTGAGAAAAACTATGAGTGACACAGAGTTAACAACCGGTGACTTTACCGAAGCGGCCGAGCCGTTTCGCCTCTTTGCCGCATGGCTGGACGACGCCACCAAGAGCGAAATCAACGACGCCAATGGCGTGGCACTGGCGACCGTCGATGCCGAAGGCATGCCGGATGTGCGGATGGTGCTGCTCAAGGGGTTCGATGAGGGCGGCTTTGTTTTCTACACGAATTTCGAGAGCGCGAAGGGCCAGGAGATTCTTGGCAGCATGAAGGCGGCGATGTGCTTTCACTGGAAATCGCTGCGCCGCCAGGTCCGCATTCGCGGTCCGGTGGAGATCGTCAGCGATGCCGATGCCGACAGCTATTATGCGACGCGCCCACGCGGCAGCCGCATCGGCGCCTGGGCCTCGAAGCAGTCGCGGCCGCTGGAAAGCCGCTTCGCGCTGGAGAAAGCGGTCGCCGAATACACGGCGCGCTATGCCATCGGCGAGATTCCGCGGCCAAAGCACTGGTCAGGCTTCCGTATCGTGCCGAAGGTGATCGAGTTCTGGCATGATCGGCCGTTCCGGCTGCATGACCGGGTGGTTTTTTCCCGCAACGCCAAAGGCGGCTGGGACAAGACGCGGCTTTATCCCTGAGGTTGTGAAAATAACGCCGGCTCGTCACAGGTTGAGTGGTGGCGAAGGAGCTACACGGGATAGATCGGCGCTCCACCCCACCCGGCCCTGCGGGCCGACCTCCCCACCGAGGGGAGGTAGAAGGTCGAGCTATTTCTTTCTGGTCATGAATGCGGTGAGCGCCGCACGCGCCTCGTCCGACTTCAGCCGCTCGCGGAAATGCTCGCTTTCCTCGCCGATGCGGGCGATGAGGTCGTCACGCGAGCCGCGCATCAGGTCACGCGCGATTTTCAGCGCCTGCGGCGGCTTGGCGGCGATCTGGCCGGCAGCCGCCAACACCGAGGCCTCAAGCACGCCTTCCTCGACCACTTCATAGATCAGGCCGGTGGCCTTCGCGCGCTCGGCGGAAAAGCCCTCGCCAAGACCGAGCAGGGCGAAAGCACCTTGCTGCCCCAGGATGCGCGGGGCCAGCAAGCTTGAGCCCGCCTCGGGCACAAGGCCGAGATCGACGAAAGGCGTCCTGAACACGGTGCGCGGCGTGGCGAAGGTCAGGTCGCAATGCAGGTTGATCGTCGTGCCGATGCCGACCGCGATGCCGTCGACGCCGGAGACGATGGGTTTTTCGACCCTGGCCAGCGCCATCAGGAAATCCCAGACTTCGGTGCCGCCATCGCCACCGGTGGCCACGACCATGAAATCGGCAAGATCGTTGCCGGAGGAGAAGGCGCCGGGCACGCCGAGGACGACATGGACGCGGATGGCCGGATCGGCGTCACCCTCGGCAAGAGCCGCCGACATTTTCGCATACATGGCGCGCGTCAGTGCGTTCTTCTTGTCTGGGCGGTTCATGCGGATGATCTGGATGGCGCCCTGGCGCTCGACGAGGATGTGGTCTGTCACGGTCTTTTTCCCTGGTGAGCGCTGTGAGAATTCAGGCTGATATCAGCGACTTGCCGGCGGCAGCGAGGCTCTCCGCGCCATCGACAACACGCCCTTTCAAGGCACCCGCCTCGCCGAGCAGGTTTTCGGCGAAGAAACGGCAAAGCGCGATGCGGCCCTGATCGGCAAGAGCACCCCGCGCCAGATAAGCGCCGCCGGCGGCAAGCGAGATCAACCGCAGATACGGCGTGGCACCCGCCAGCGCTTCCTCCACGCGGCCATCGGCCGACAATCTCTGCAAGAAACGGGTCGCCAGTGTCAGATCGCTGAGTGCAGCATCGAGCGCATCGGCGGTGCGGCCGAAACCCTGCAAATTCGACGTGCGCACGGCGTTGGCGACCGCGGCCAATTCGCCGATGAAGCCATGCACATGTTCGCCGTCGCCGAGCGGCAGCTTGCGGGTGACCAGATCGATCGCCTGGATGCCGTTGGTGCCCTCATAGATCGGCGCGATGCGCGCGTCACGATAGAGGGCTGCCGCGCCCGTTTCCTCGATGAAGCCCATGCCGCCATGCACCTGGAGGCCGAGCGAAGCGACGTCCACGCCGACGTCGGTCGAAAACGCCTTGGCCAACGGTGTCAACAGATTGGCGCGGTCGCGCCAATGCGCAGCCTGATCACCATCCGAGACACGCGCCATGTCGATGGCGTGGGCACAGGAATAGCTGATCGCCCGTGCCGTCTGCGTCAGCGCCTTCATGGTCAGGAGATTGCGCTGCACGTCGGGGTGATGGACGATCGGCGCCATGCCGGCACCGGCGTAATCCGCCGCCTTGCCCTGGCGGCGGTCGTTGGCATAGGCGATCGCCTTCTGGGTGGCGGCTTCCGCGACGGCCACACCCTGCATGCCAACGCAAAGCCGCGCGTTGTTCATCATGGTGAACATGCAGGCGAGGCCCTTGTTCTCCTCGCCGATCAGCCAGCCGATGGCACCAGGCTTGGCGCCCTGAAAGCCGTCGCCATAGATCAAGGTGCAGGTCGGCGAGGCATGGATGCCGAGCTTGTGCTCGAGGCCGGAACAGAAGACGTCGTTGCGAGCGCCAAGCGAGCCGTCGCCGCTGACCAGGAATTTCGGCACCAGGAACAGCGAGATGCCGCGCGTGCCGGCCGGCGCATCCGGCAGCCGCGCCAGCACCAGATGGATGATGTTGTCGGTAAAATCGTGCTCGCCATAGGTGATGAAAATCTTCTGGCCGAAGATGCGGTAGGTGCCGTCGCCGGCGGGCTCTGCGCGGGCGCGCAAGGCGGCGAGATCGGAACCGGCCTGCGGTTCGGTCAGGTTCATCGTGCCCATCCACTCGCCGGACACGAGCTTGGCAAGGTACTTCGCCTTGAGGTCTTCGGAAGCATGCTTGTCGAGCGCTTCGACCGCGCCCATGGTCAGCGTCGGGCCGATGCCGAAGGCCATGGCGGCGGAGTTCCACATTTCGAGCGCGGCGACGCCGAGCATGGTCGGCAGCGCCTGGCCACCATATTCTTCCGGTCCGGAGAGCGCGTTCCAGCCACCGTCGATCCAGCGGCGATAGAGGTCCTTCCAGCCCGGCGGCGTGGTGACGGCGGCATCCTTGAGCACGGCACCGTGTTCGTCGCCGATCTTGTAAAGGGGTGCCACCTCCTCGGTGGCGAAACGGCCGGCCTCGCCAAGGACGGCATCGACCAGGTCCTCACCGAGATCGCCGAACGTGCCGGCATCGAGGGCCGACTTCATGCCAGCCACATGCTTGAGGGTGAATGCAATGTCCTCGACCGGTGCCTGATACATGCCGCTTTCCTCCTCAGCTTCCGCCTGCCGACAGTATGGCTGGCAGAGCCGCAAAACCATCCGCCTTTGGGCGGTCTCCCATCTTCTTTTTACGTAAACGTCAAATTTTGTCACGCGGATTTTGCAATCGCGCCGGCCTGTATTAAATTCGATGGACGCCACCTCAAGTCGAACGTCGACAGACAGAACCAGCCGACCGGAACCAGGCCCATGCTCGCCAGACCCGACGCCTATCGCTGCATCGAATGCGGCTTGCCCTATCGCGCAACGGGTTTCTGGCATCATGGGGGTCAGCTCGAACACGGTGCGGCCTACTGGTCGGATCGCGGCATATTGTGCTCGCCGCAATGCTCTCTCGCCCACCATCGCAAACGCGCCGCGGAAGGCACGCTGCAGCAAGACCCGGCGCCCGATCCGTTTGAATTCCAGCCGTTCAACCGACGCTAACTTGCCCACGGCCTCAGCATCGGGAAGCATTTCTTAACCATACCGGCTCACCATCGGTGTTTGGTCAGCGGGGATTCCCTGTTTGAAAACGCCGGCGCATCCTCTTCGCCGCTCAGCGATCGCTCTTGCGGCGATGATGGCGCTGATATCGGCGGCAAAGGCCTCGGACTTTTCCGAGCCGTGGAAGAGTGCCGACCGGGCTCTGGTGGTCGACGCTTACGAGTACAATTCCATCGACTGGGCGCAGCTTGCCACCGACAAGCGCATCGCCGGTTTCATCAACAAGGCGTCGGACGGCATGCCGCCGCCCTATTTCTGCTTTGGCAGCGACGCCGACGTAAAACTCTGCAAGGCGCTGTGGAAACGACACGCGGTGACGCGCGAACTGTTCCAGACGCGCAGGGTTGTCGCCAAGGCGCTCGGCATGAAATGGGGCGCCTATCATCTCGCCCGCCCCGGCAATCCGGTCGAACAAGCCAACAATTTCCTCGATTTTGCCGATCCCGCGCCGGACGATCTCATGGCGCTCGACATCGAGGGCAACGATCCCTCGCAATGGATGTCGCTCGACGATGCCGAGGAGTTCGTGCGCCAGGTGCATCGGCGCATCGGCCGCTTCCCGGTGCTCTACACAAACGGCAAGACCGCCCAATACATCGCCGACAACCGTTACAAATACCGGCTCCTGTCACGGCTGCCGCTTTGGTACGCGCGCTACAAGACGGACATCGACGTGCATTTTCCGATGGGCAACTGGCAGGGCTACGCGCTCTGGCAGTTCTCGGCGCAAGCCAATTGCGGCCGCTTCCGTTGCCCCTACAGGGTTGCCGGCACGCCCAACGATATCGACGTCAACGTCGCACCGACGGATGCCGCCACGCTGCGCCAGCAATGGCCGTTTGGCGGGCTGATCGACGTACCGTCAGACTATCTTGCCAGCGTGCCGGTTCCGCTCTCGCGCGAAGCGGCGCTCGCCGGCAAGACCACCCTCATCTATGCCGATGTGGCAACGCCGCCGACCTTCGAGGAAATGGCTGCGGTGCTTGGTTCACGCTGGTCCAAATTCCGCGACGGGTTCCGCATGCCTGTGGTGAAGACGGTGCCACGGCGGCCGAGCTTCGGCATCGTGCAATATGTCGCCTGGAAGCGGACCGAACAGCGTTCCCCGGAGCAACTCGACGCCGCCTTCGCCGCGGCCGATCCGCTCAGCACCGCTTCGACCGAAATCGATCGCGGCCAGCAGTAAGGCTGCTAGCTCGCCTTCTCGCGCGCCACGGCCTGCCAGCCGATGTCGCGGCGACAGAAACCGTCCGGCCAGTCGATGCGGTCGAGCGCCGCATAGGCCCGCGCCTGTGCCTCACCAACCGTGGCGCCGGTCGCGGTGACATTGAGGACACGGCCGCCATTGGCGACCAGCGCGCCGCCATTGATGGCGGTACCGGCGTGGAAAATCTGGACGTCGTCGCCCGCCGCCTGTTCGACGCCACGGATGACGGAGCCTTTTTCCGGCGTGCCGGGATAGCCCCTCGCCGCCATTACCACGGTGAGTGCCGCCTCATCGCGCCAGCGTATGGACGTGTGCGCCAGCTGACCGTCCACGGCGGCGTTGAGCAGGACCAGCAGGTCATCCCTAAGCCGCATCATCAGCACCTGGCATTCCGGATCGCCGAAACGGGTGTTGTATTCGATCAGCTTCGGCCCCTTGTCCGTGATCATCAGCCCGGCAAAGAGAATGCCGGCGAAAGGCGCGCCAAGCTCGGCCATGCCGCGCATGGTCGGCTCGATGATTTCGCGCATGGTGCGCTCGACCATCTCAGGCGTCATCACCGGCGCCGGCGAATAGGCGCCCATGCCGCCGGTGTTGGGGCCGGTGTCGCCGTCGCCTACGCGCTTGTGGTCCTGCGCCGTGCCGAAGGGCAGCGCCGTGGTTCCGTCGCAGAGACAGAAAAAACTCGCCTCCTCGCCGGTCATGAATTCCTCGACCACCACTTCCGCGCCGGCCGCGCCGAAGGAGCCCTCGAAACAGGCATCGAGGGCGGCTCGCGCCTCGTCCAGCGTCATGGCGACGGTGACGCCTTTGCCGGCGGCGAGCCCGTCGGCCTTGATGACGATCGGTGCGCCCGTCTTTTCGACATATGCTTTCGCTGAGGCCAGATCGCTAAAGCGTCCGTAGGCGGCGGTCGGGATGTCGTATCGGGCGCAGAGATCCTTGGTGAACCCCTTCGAACCCTCCAGCCGCGCGGCGGCCTTCGAAGGCCCGAAGACGCGGATGTTTTCGGCACGCAGATCATCGGCAATGCCGGCTACGAGCGGCCCTTCCGGGCCAACCACGACGAGGTCGATTTTTTTCTCCCGGCAGAAGGCGGCCACGGCGGCGTGATCGGTGATATCAAGCTTCACCAGTTCGGCCTCGCTGCCGATGCCCGGATTGCCGGGAGCCGCGTAGAGCTTGGTCAGCAGCGACGAGGCGGCGATCTTCCAGGCAAGCGCATGTTCGCGGCCGCCGGAGCCTAGAAGAAGAACGTTCATGGCCACCTCTTGATGCTAACCCCTGGAGAGAACCCGCTATTGCTCTCCGGGCGGCGGGTCAAGGCATCGAGGTGTTTTGATCCGAATTGCGCACGGGAACGTTATCCCCGGCAGAATATGGGCGCCGAATTCCGGCGCCCATATTCTGGCCCGCTTCAGCCGGGGAAAACGATCGGGAACCAGTCCTCGCGCAATTTCTGGCCCGGCTGCATGCCATGGCCGTGATAGGGCGGCGATGTGCGGCCCGGCCGCTCGACATAATGAGCATCGTCGCCGACCCAGCGCAGCGACAGCGCCCGGCGCCGTGCCGCGGTCGGGTTGCCGCGCGCGCCATGCGCGGTGCGGAAGTCGAACAGGATGGCGTCACCCGGCTCCATCTCCCATTCGAGAACCTTCATCGACGGATCGTTGTCGGGATCCGGCACCGGTAAATAGTCGCCCTCGCCGGCGTAGAAATTGCTGTCGTCGAGCCAGCGCACCGGCAGGATCATCTTGTCCCATTTGTGAGAGCCGGCAATCAGGCGCAGCGTCGCCTCCTTCACCGGGTCGATGGGGATCCAGAAGCTGACCGTCTGCTGGCCATCGACGAAATAATAGGGGATGTCCTGATGCCAGGGCGTCGGCTTCTGCGTGCCGGGTTCCTTGACCAGCACGTGATCGTGGAAAAACTGCGCGGTGCGTGACTGCATCACCGCCGCCGCGATTTGCGCGGCCGGCGATTTCCGCACCACCTCGACGAATTCGGGAATGCGCTCCCAGTTGCAGTAGTCGTCGAAGAAACTGCCGCGACCATTGGCGATATCAGATGCGGTGGCGCTGCGGTTCTGCATGTTGCGCTCGATGCCGGCCGCGATCGTGTCGACCCAGCCCTTGAAGGCGCCGCGGATGCAAACCGCGCCGTCGCGCTGGTAGTCGGCGATTGTATCCGCGTCGATGATGTCGGTTTTGATTGCACGGGTAGCAGTTTGGGAAGCCATGACGTTTCTCCTCTTGGAATGACCCGACTATCGCAACAGCAATTCATTCAGTAAAATAATAACTTCTCATCTGAGATATAGGATTTAGCTATGAGTCCGACCCTCACCCAGTTGCGTTATCTGGTCGCTGTCGCCCGCCACGGCAGCGTGACCGGTGCGGCCAGGGCTCTCAACATCTCGCAGCCATCGATTTCGGTGGCGATCGACGTAATCGAAAAAGACTTCGGCCAAAAACTCTTCGTGCGCCAGCGCGGAAGCGGCGTTTCGCTGACCTCCTTCGGCCGTGTCGTCGTGGCGAAGGCAAAACAGGTTCTTGCCGAGACGGACGAACTCATGAGCCTGGGTTCGGGCAACTCAGCTGTCGGCGGCGAACTGGTGCTTGGATGTTTCGAGGATCTGGCGCCCTACTTCGCGCCGGGTCTCATCCGCGCATTTTCTGAACGCCATCCAAGCGTCGCGGTGATCGTGCGCGACGAAACGTTCGAGACGCTCGGGCGACGTCTGGTGGACGCCGCCATCGATCTCGGGCTCAGCTATGATCTTGGTCTGCCCTCGCATTTCGCCCGCATCCTGCTGCATGAGTTGCGACCGCATGCGCTGTTGCCGGCAGGCCATGCGCTGGCGGATCGCCCCGAGGTCAGCCTGGCGGATCTGGCCGCCTATCCGCTGATCACGACGGACCAGCCGCAGAGCTGGCAGCATATGCTCGACCTGTTCCGCAGCCGCGACCTCTCGCCGGTGGCCGACAGGGCGACAAGTTCGTTCGAACTCCAGCGCAGCATGGTGGCGAACGGTTTTGGCGTCGCGGTCAGCTATACCCGCCCGCATGGCGACCGCAGCTATGACGGCCTGCCCCTGATCTGCAAGCCGCTGTCGGATCCGCTGCCCATGCAGCGGATCATTCTCACCTATGACACGCATCAGCGCGTGTCGAACGCGGCACTGGCCTTCGTCGAGACGGCGAAAGACTGGTTTTCCAAGCGCGACATCTTCACCTCCTGACGGGCTGACGGTCGCCCCTCATCCGCTTGCGGCTTGACGGTTTCCGCGGCTGCTGCCACTCCATGGGCATGGAACCGATCCAGTCGAAAGCCGCCCAGGGCCGTGTTGCCGATGCGCCGAACGGCCATTGGGTCTACCGCGTGCTGCCACGCTCGATCTGGCCCTATGCGCAGCTTGCGCGATGGGACAGGCCGATCGGCTGGCAATTGCTCTTGTGGCCATGCTGGTGGTCGGCCGCACTCGCCGCGAGCGCCTATCCGCGCCCCGGCGACCCGCTGCTCTCGCTGCTGCCGGCGCCATGGTATCTCGTGCTGTTCCTGGCCGGCGCCATCGCCATGCGCGGTGCCGGCTGCACCTATAACGACATCGTCGACGAAGGCATTGACAACCAGGTCGAACGCACCCGCTCGCGTCCGCTGCCGTCAGGCCAGACCACACGCCGGCGGGCCTGGCTGTTCCTTGTCCTGCAGGCCCTGGTCGGCCTGGCGGTGCTCCTGCAGTTCAACAGCTTCGCCATCCTGCTCGGCGTCTGTTCGCTGGCGATCGTTGCCATCTATCCATTCATGAAGCGGATAACCAACTGGCCGCAATTGTTTCTCGGCCTTGCCTTTTCCTGGGGCGCGCTGATGGGATGGGCGGTCGAATTCGGCGATCTCGATGGCCCCGCCATCATGCTCTATATCGGCTCGATCCTGTGGGTGATCGGCTACGACACGATCTATGCGCATCAGGACAAGGAAGACGACGCCATTGTCGGCGTGCGCTCGACGGCACGGCTGTTCGGCGACAACACCAAGGCGTGGCTGGCCGGGCTTTATGGCGGCACGCTGATCTGCTTTGCCATCGCCTTCGCGTCGGCGCAGGCGCCGGTGGTGGCGCTGGCCGGATTGATTGCCGCCGGCGCCCATATGGCCCGGCAGATCGCGGTTCTGGATATCAACGATCCCGACCAATGCCTGCGGCTGTTCCGGTCGAACAACCAGGTCGGCTGGCTGATCTTCCTCGGCCTGATCGGTGGCGCGTTGTGGGTAGCGCTGAAGCCGCTGGTGTAGCGGCTGCTTTTCCACGCCCTAGGCCCTTCGCAGGCTCAGGGCGTTCGAAGCTCGAAAAGCCAAGCAATTGGCTTTTCGCCCGCTATCGCGGACCGCTTCTCAATCCCTTGAAATGATCTCCTGGCCGTCGATGACCAGCCTGAGACCGAGGTTGCCGGCCCTGCGGCGGGCGAGGAAGCGCGGGCGGCGTGTGTTCGAAACACGGCCCTTGCGGCGGTCCTGCGGCGGCAGCGTCTTGATGGCAGCGCCAAGTGATTCCTCAAGCGTGCGGGCGACGCCGTCCGATTCGATCAAGAGCATCGGCAGGCGATAGGCATCGGCCCAGGCGCGCCAGTCGGCGGCGACATCTTCGAGATCGTCGGCCACCAAAAGCGGTACCGACAGCATCGGATCATTGTGCAGGAGTTCCAGGGTCACCGTAACATTGCCGTCCGGATCCTCCATCGCGCGGGCGGCAACGCCGCGGAACGCATTGGCTGGCAGTGCGATGATCGCCGGCACACCGCTCATCTCGAGCAGGCGGCGGATGACGGCGCCGCGATGGTCGATGGTGAACGTCACGTCGCCATAATCGTCGCGCGTGGCGTAGCTCACCACCTGCGGCAGGCGGAATGGGTCGAGGCGCATGTTGCGTCCCGCCCAGACTGGCTTCAGTCCAGTGTTCATAGAGTGCCTTCCTGTCTGTCTCCTGAGAGCCGGTGTCCGGTTCTCTCCGGGCCAGTTTTCCCGGCCTCGTTATGGGGAAACAGTAGCGCGGGCTCCTTACCGCCGCGCTTAAGAAAGTCGGTTAAATTTTGCTGATCTCAGGGATGGTTATCGGAATGCCACCGACCACAAGATGTTGAAAGGATCAGATAACCTTACCCGGATTCATGATGCCGGCCGGATCGAAGGCGGCTTTCACCCTGCGCATCAGATCGATGGCCATCGGCGGCGCGGTGGCGATCAGTTCGTCGCGCTTCAACTGGCCGATGCCGTGCTCGGCCGAGATCGATCCATGAAAGGACCGCACGACATCGTGCACGGCATGGTTCATGGGATGGTAGAGGGCGAGAAACGCCTCGTCCTGCCAGTCCACGGGGCGCGAGATGTTGTAATGCAGATTGCCGTCGCCCATGTGGCCGAAGCAGACCACGCGCGCGCCGGGGCAGACCCCTTCCACCACGCCAGCCGCCTTGTCGATGAATTCCGGGATCGCGGCTGTCGGCACCGAGATGTCGTGCTTGATCGAAGCGCCCTCGGGCTTCTGGCACTCGGGTAGCGTCTCGCGGAAATTCCAGAAGGCATCGCCCTGGGCAAAGCTTGCCGAGACCACTGCGTCGCCGATGATACCTTGCTCGAGCGCTTCGCCCAGAATCTCCTCGATCAGCGCCCTGCCGTCTTCCTCGGAACGTCCTGAAGAGACCTGCATCAGCACATACCATGGCCAATCATCGGCCAGCGGCCGCGTGATGCCTTGGCCATGCTTCAGCGTGAAGTCGTAAGGCCTTTTACCGATCAGCTCGAAAGCGGTGAGCGAGGCGCCGGCCCGGTCCATCGCCAAGGTAAAGAGCGACAGCGCCGCCTTGGGCGACGACATGCCGGCAAAGGCGACCTCCCTGCCCTTCGGCCTCGGGAAGAGCTTCAAGACAGCGGCGGTGATGATGCCGAGCGTGCCTTCGGCGCCGACGAACAGGTTCTTCAAATCGTAGCCGGTGTTGTCCTTCTTCAGCTTGCGCAGATCGTCAAACACCTCGCCTGTCGGCAGCACCACCTCGACGCCGAGGCAGAGTTCGCGCGCATTGCCATAGGCAAGCACGCCGGTGCCACCGGCATTGGAAGAAAGGTTGCCGCCGATCTGGCAGGAGCCTTGCGCGGCGAGCGACAGCGGAAACAGCCGGTCGGCGGCATCGGCCGCCTCCTGCAGCGTCTGCAGGATGACGCCGGCCTCTACCGTCACCGTGTTGGACAGGACATCGATCTCGCGGATCCGGTTCAGCCGCGACAGCGACAGGATGACCTCGCGGCCGGATCTGTCCGGCACCTGGGCGCCGACCAGACCGGTGTTGCCGCTTTGCGGCACGATGGGCGTTCCCGTCTCGGTCGCCAGCCGCATGATCCGGCTGACCTCGTCGACACTGCCCGGCCGCAGCACCAGCGATGTCGCGCCGTGCCAGAGCCCGCGCCGCTCAATGAGGTAAGGCGCAATGTCCTGCTCGTCGCGCAGCGCGTATTTGTCGCCGACGATGGCCGCAAAGCGGTCGATCAGAGCGGGGTCGAGTGTCTTTGCAATTTCGGTCATGTGGGAAAACTACGGTGTGGGCTCAGTGTTGTCACGAGGGGCGGCCGCACGCGAAAGCCGGTCGTTGATGGCTTCTCCGAGCCCGTCGAAGGGAATCGTCTCGACCGCAATGGTGCGCGCGCCACTGCGATCGAGATCCTGCATGTAGGCGAACAGATTGCTCGCGGCTTCGCGCAGATCGCCAGATACCGACAAATTGCGGAAGGCAGCCGCATGGCGCCAGCCATCAGCCCGCTGGCCGCCGAAGCCGAGCAACGCTTCGTCTTTGTCAACCGTGTCGGCGTTTAGCCGCATCGCGGCACCTGGCGCGTAGTGCGAGGCCAGCATGCCCGGCGCCTCGACGCCGGCGGCACCACCGCGCAACAGCTTCACCCCGAGGGCCGCCTCGATCTCCTCGGCGGCAATGCCGCCGGGCCGAAGCAGGCGCAGTTTTTCGCCTTCGGCCTTGACGATGGTCGATTCCAGCCCGACCGGCGTCGCGCCGCCATCGACGACCAGCTTGATGCGGGCGCCGAGATCAGCCGCCACCGCTTGCGCCGTCGTCGCGCTGATCTTGCCGGATGAATTGGCGCTGGGCGCGGCAAGCGGCCGGCCGAGCTTTGCTATGAGGTCGCCGCCAAAGCCCCTCGGCATGCGCAAGGCGATCGTGTCGAGCCCGGCGGTGACGAGCGGATGAATGCCATTGCCGGACCGCTGCGGCAGCACCAGGGTCAGCGGACCCGGCCAGAAAGCCAGCGCCAGTTTTCTCGACAGCGGATCGAACACAGCGATGCGCTCGGCCATGTCCATGTCGGCGACATGGGCGATCAGCGGGTTGAAGCGCGGCCGTCCCTTGGCCTCGAAAATGCGCGCCACGCCGATGCCGTTGGTCGCGTCGCCGGCAAGTCCGTAGACGGTTTCCGTCGGGATGGCGACGACATCGCCGCCCTGGAGCAGAGCCAGCGCCCGCTCCAACGCTTCGCCAACGGCAAGTATCTCAGCCACTCTCATCACCTCGCAGATGGCGGCTGCGTAGTACGATGGCGGCTGTTGGGCAAGCCGGCTGTTCGGCAAGAGAGGCCCTTGGCGATTTATCAATTCCTAAAATGCTATGTTTCCGCGAAAGCCGGTATCAATTCCGGTCCGCTACCATTCGGGCTTGGGCAAAGGGGAGTGGTCATCGTGTCTGTGCGTATCTTGCTGGGGATCACCCTGGCGGCGTTGAGCAGCGGAACTCAGGCCTCATCGCTCGTCTTTCCCGGCCCACCGGCCGCGACGCCCTCCATCCTCATGTTGAAGGCAGCCGATAGCGATGCAAGCGATGTGGTGTCCGTCGTTGCGCTTGGCGAGCCCGACGTCACTTATGAGAAGGTGGCGGCGATCCCGAACGCCCCTGAGGCACGGCACGGTTTCATGCCAGGCCCGATGATCATTCGTGGCGGCGTCGTCGGCGGCGACTTCTCGACACCGACGCAAGGCAAGGCACCCGCCGCGACCACCGCCGCGGCGCCGGCTAAGGCGACCGCTTCGGCCGCTCCGACCCCGGACGCACAGAAGAAGCCGACCGCGCCGGCACCCGCACCTGCACCGACCGCGCCCGTTCCCGGGGTCGGCAAGGTCAAGTAGCGGCACACAAACTGGTGGCCTGGCCAGATCGTTGACAGCTTGACGGCGCCCGGCGCACCATTGTCGCGCGAGCTCGTCCTGGCCTATCTGGCTGCTCGGGCGGCTCTGGCAAACGGGTTTCGTCGTTCAAAGGGGGTTGATCATGAGAATATCCAAGACCGTTACCGTGGCCGGGCTTCTGCTGGCCTCGCTGCTGGGCGCCAGTGCAGCGCAAGCCGATGACATGCTGGGGTCCTATGTCGCGCGCATTTCCGACCGCGATCATCAGGCGAGCGACGGCTATGCGCTGGACAGCGCCGCGCAAATGGTGCGGCAGGATCGCGCCAACTGGCATAAGTTCCATCGCCGCGACAGCGACGATGAGGCCGATGCCTGGTTCAGGACCAACGACCAGCGCGCCGATCTGCAGCGCATGCTGGAGCGTCCCGGCGCGATGAGTTCTTCGACCAAGCGCGCCATCGTCAATGGCGAACCGCTGATCCAGGTCGATGTCTACGAGGACAGCGTACGCGTCAGCATCCTGGAAAACTGACAAGTCAGCATCGGGGAACATCAACAAAAAAGGGCGGCGCCAATGCGCCGCCCTTTTTTCGACAGAACCGGACTAAAATTTCAGGCCGCTTCTTCCTTGTCGTCATCTTCTTCGGATTCTTCTTCGCCTTCAGCGTCATCGCCTTCGGCCTTTACGGCGTCATCGGCTTCAGCGTCGTCTTCGTCAGACTCTTCGCCGTCTTCGTCGTCGCCTTCTTCTTCGTCGCCGTCCTCATCATCAGACTGATCGGCGGCTTCGACCGTGGCAGCGGCGGCGTGATCGAGAGCGGTTTCGGAAGCGGTTTCAAGCGCCTCGACAGGAGCCGAGGTTTCTTCAGTCACTTCGATGTCGTGATCGGAATTCATGGAAGCCTCCGTTGGGTTGGGGAACATGTCCCTTTTGCCACGGAGAGATCATCGTCATATGACTGTAAGCCGGCTCGAACGGCCGGCTCGCAGATATTTTTCTTAAGCTCTCAACCCGCTATTTTCGCGAAATCGGCGACCTGACCGGTGGCCGCACGGATGCGGGCGAGCAGCGCCAGACGGTTGGCACGTACGGACAAGTCCTCATCATTCACGAGAACACCCTCAAAGAATGAATCAACGGGTTCGCGCAACACGCTAAGCGCCAGCATGGCAGCGGAAAAGTCTTCGTTTTGAATCGCTTCGCCGGCTTGCTTCTCGGCCTGATTCACCGCCGCAAACAGCGATTTCTCGGCATTCTCCTGGAACAGAGCCGGCTCAACGGCTTCGGCAATCGCCGTTTTCTTCTTCTCCTCGGCAGCCAGGATGTTGGCCGCACGCTTGGTGCCGGCGAGCAGGTTCTTGCCATCCTCGGTATCGAGGAAGGAGCCGAGTGCTTCGACGCGGCGGACGATCTGCAAGAGGTCGTCGGACTGCGGCGTGATGACCGCGTCGATGAGATCGTGACGAGCGCCCTTGTCGCGCAGGTAGACTTTCAGGCGGTCGTGGAAGAAGGCCAGGAGGTCGCGATCCTCCGACTTTCCGTCACCGACATGCGCTCGTGAGCTCACATAGTCGCCGCTCAACTTGGCCTGCTCTTCAGCGTGCCGTCGGTCGATCTGTTGTTCGATGATTTCTCGATGTCCAGCTATGATCGGAAGGAGAATTGCCGGCGTCTCGCTATCCAACACCAGCCTCACCACGCCCAGCGCGGCACGGCGTAGCGCATACGGGTCCTTCGACCCTGTCGGCTTTTCATCGATGGCCCAAAAGCCGACCAGTGTATCCAGCTTGTCAGCGAGCGCGACGGCGACCGACACCGGATCGCTCGGCACATAGTCGGACGGGCCCTGCGGCTTGTAGTGTTCCTCGATGGCTGCGGCCACGGATGGATGCTCGCCTTGCAGCAGCGCATATTTGCGGCCCATGGCGCCCTGCAATTCCGGGAATTCGCCGACCACTTCGGTCTGCAGATCGGCCTTGGCGAGAACCGCGGCGCGCGCGGCGAGCGCGGGATCGGCGCCGACGATCGGCGCCAGCTCCTCCGCCAATCGCTTGATCCGCTCCACGCGCTCGCCCTGTGTGCCGAGCTTGGCATGGAACGTCACATTGAGATGGTCGAGCCGCGCCATGCGTTGGTCGAGCGGCCTTTTCAGATCGAGCCCGAACTTTTCAGCCGATGCTTCAAGCGCAGCGAGATCCGGCAGATCGCCCTGGTCGGTCGTCCAAAAATAGAGCGCGTCGGAGAGCCGGGCGCGCACCACCTTGCCGTTGCCATGCGCAATCTCCTTGCCGCCGTCCTTGGCCTCGATGTTGGCGGTGAGGATGAAGCGGTTGGAAAGCGCGTCGCTTTCACTTTGCGGACGCGTGACAAAGCACTTCTGGTTGGCGCGGATGGTCAGCCGGATCACTTCGGCCGGAATGGCGAGGAACGCCTGCTCGAACTCGCCCATCAGTACGACAGGCCATTCAACCAGCCCGGACACCTCTTCCAGCAAGCCTTCGTCCTCGACCAGGTCGAGCCCGTTGGCGAAAGCGAGGTTGCGGGCGTCGGCGAGGATGATCTCCTTGCGCCGGTCGGCATCGAGCACGACCTTGGCCGCTTCCAGTTTGCTCACATAATCGTCGAAGCGACGCACGGTGATTTCATCAGGCGCGAGGAAGCGGTGGCCGTAGGTGATGTTGCCGGAGCGGATGCCGTCGATCTCGAAATCGACCACGACAGGCTCCTCGGTCTCCGGGCCGAAGGTGCACAGGATCGATTGCAGCGGCCGCACCCAGCGCAGCGAGCCCGGCTTGGCCGAGGCCGGCCCCCAGCGCATCGATTTCGGCCAGGGGAAATTGCGAATGATGTCCGGTACCAAGTCGGCGATGATCTGTTCGGCCGCCCTGCCCGGCTTTGAAATGTGGGCGACATAGAAGTCGCCCTTCTTCGGGTCGGAATGGACATGCGCCTCGGCGACCGAAGACAGGCCGGCCTTGCGCAGGAACCCCTGGACCGCCTGTTCCGGCGCGGTAGTGGAAGGCCCCTTGATTTCCTCGCTTATATCTTTCGAGCGGGCAGTCAGGCCCCTGATGTCCAGCGTCAGGCGCCGCGGCGTCCAGTACTCGCGCGCCGCCTCATAGGTCAAACCCGCCTCGACCAGACCGTCGGTCAGCATCTTCCGCAAATCGCCCGCCGCCTTGCGCTGCATGCGGGCGGGAATTTCCTCGGAGCGAAGTTCTAGAAGCAGGTCAGGCATAGTTAGCTCCTCACCCTCCCCTTGATGGGGAGGGTCGGCGCGTTAGCGCCGGGGTGGGGTGGCGGCGTCTCAGTCTCAAGCGCCTTCGGCGTCTTGCGGGCCAAGGTGGGATTTTCGTTCTTCCACCGCCGCATAAATCGTATCGAGCACGGAATCCAGTTCGTTTTTGATTTCATGGTTCCAGAAGCGGATGACGCGATAACCCTGGCTCTCAAACCATTTTGTTCGACGCTCGTCATGGCGTCGCTGGTCATCGAAGCTGTGATGCGAACCGTCCACCTCGATGATGAGCTTCAGCCGATGTGAGATGAAATCGGGGAAGTAGATACCGACCGACGCCTGTTTGCGGAAATGAGTGCCTTCGACTGGAATGCGCCAGAGATGCCGCCACAGGATACGCTCCTCGTCGGTCATTGCCGCACGAAGCCGTTGCGCGGACTGCAGCTTGAACCGATTGAGTTTCGGCATGGAACGTCGCGCTGTCACCCCCACCCGCCGCTGCGCGGCGACCTCCCCCATCCAGGGGGAGGTAAAGAGGGCATAGCAACTCGGCTGGCCGCTGTCACCCTTTCCAGAAATTTTGGCCGCCCTGTCGGGGCGCGGCGACCCCGCCCGTCCTTGGATCAAAGATTTCCATGAACCGAACGCAGCGCTGGAGCGACACACGCTCAGGCAGGGACCTATTGGCTCAACGACGATGAAAACGGCATCCAGACTTCTGCAAATCCTCGCACTCAGCGCCTGCTTCACGGCGCAGGTCCACGGTGCCTTCTCGATGCCGGGTGTGCGGCAAGCGCTGCGGACGATGGCAGGGCAGAACGGCCAGACCCTGTCGCCGATCAGCGCTTCCCTCGAATTGATGAAGGGTGCCTGAAACTCAGGCTGCCAATCCACCCGCCTGCGTCTTCAAAAACGCCTCGCCGCAAGCCTTCGCCAGATTGCGCACCCGCAGGATGTAGCTTTGCCGCTCGGTGACGGAGATCACGCCGCGCGCATCGAGCAGGTTGAAGACATGGCTGGCCTTGATGCACTGGTCGTAGGCCGGGAAGACCATCTTGTGCATCGGCAGATTGTCGTTCGAAGCCGGCGCACCGGCATCGAGCAGCGCCTTGCACTCGGCTTCGGCGTCCTCGAAATGCCTGAGCAGCATCGCCGTGTTGGCGTATTCGAAATTGTGGCGCGAATATTCCTGCTCGGCCTGCAGGAAGACGTCACCATAGGTAACCTTTTCGGCACCTTCACGGCCATTGAAGTTGAGGTCGTAGATGTTGTCGACACCCTGCACATACATGGCCAGCCGCTCCAGCCCGTAGGTCAGCTCGCCGGCCACCGGCGCGCATTCGATGCCGCAGACCTGTTGGAAATAGGTGAACTGCGAGACTTCCATGCCGTCGCACCAGCATTCCCAGCCAAGCCCCCAGGCGCCCAGCGTCGGGCTCTCCCAGTCGTCCTCGACAAAACGGATGTCATGCAGCAGCGGATCGACGCCGATCGCCGCCAGCGAGCCGAGATAGAGCTCCTGCAGGTTCGGTGGGTTCGGCTTCAGGATCACCTGGTACTGGTAATAATGCTGCAGCCGGTTGGGGTTCTCGCCATAGCGGCCATCCTTGGGGCGGCGCGAGGGCTGGACGTAGGCGGCGTTCCAGCGCCGCGGCCCGAGTGCGCGCAGCGTCGTTGCCGGGTGAAATGTGCCGGCGCCGACTTCCATGTCGTAGGGCTGGAGGATGACGCAACCATAGGCCGCCCAGTAATTGTGCAAGGTCAGGATCAGCCCCTGGAACGAGCGGCTGGGATGCATATGGGCGGGAAGGTCAATCGTCACGGTGGCCTCGACAGCAAAGGCTAGCTTGCCGGCACGTCCTAGAGACACGACGGCGAAGCGTCAAGCAAGGCGCGTGGGACGCGGCCGCTGTGAGGGTGCCGCGCAACGTTGAAGGTTTTGCTGGGAACTGGCCCATTGCCGACCTCGGGAGGCTGCGGTCTGCTTCGTCCCCTGCTGCCCACAGCAACGACGACAGGTCCAGCCATGCCCAATTCCATCACTGTCCGCCCGATAACGCGGCAGGATTTCGACCGATGGCTGCCGCTGTGGGATGGCTACAACGCATTTTATGGCCGCTCGGGCGAAACGGCGCTGGCGAGCGAAATCACCGCGATGACATGGTCGCGCTTCTTCGATGCCTATGAGCCGGTGCATGCGCTGGTGGCCGAAAGCGGCGAAGAAATCCTCGGCCTCGTGCACTATCTCTTCCACCGCAGCACCACGGCGATCGCACCGAACTGCTATTTGCAGGACCTTTTCACCACGCAGGCTTCGCGCGGAAAAGGCATCGGCCGGGCGCTGATCGAAGGCGTCTATGAGCGCGCCCAGGCAGCCGGCTCGGGCCGGGTGTACTGGCTGACACACGAAACCAACCAAACCGCGATGAAGCTCTATGACAAGGTCGGCGAGCGCTCCGGCTTCGTCGTCTATCGGAAGCTTTTCTAAAGGACTGCGCGCCGCTTCAAACGAAAACGGGGCCCTGAAAAGAGCCCCGTTCGCATTCAAAAAATTACTTCACCCTTTCGGGGCAGGCACCGGCTCTGGCTTCACCTTCGGGGTTTCCTGCGCCGTGTTGGACTCGATCGGCGGCAGGCCCTTCATCAGCTTCTGCTGCAAGGTGGCCAGCACATCGGGATCGGGCTTCAGGTCGCGCGCCTGGTTCCACTGGAAGGTGGCTTCCAGCTTGCGGCCGACGCGCCAATAAGCGTCGCCGAGATGGTCGTTGAGAACCGGATCTTCCGGCTTGAGCGAGACGGCGCGCTCCATTTCGCGCACTGCGTCATCGAACCTGCCGAGGCGGAAATAGGCCCAACCCAGTGAATCGACGATGTAACCGTCGCTCGGCCTGAGATCCACGGCCTTCTGGATCATCGCTAGGCCTTCCTTGAGGTTCGTGTTCATATCGACCCAGGAATAGCCGAGATAGTTCAGCACTTGCGGCTGATCGGGCTGCAACTCCAGCGCCCTGCGGAAATTCGGCTCGGCTTTCGGCCATTCCTTCAGCCGCTCATAGGCGATGCCGCGCTGGTAGAAGATGTTCCAGTTGGCCGCGGTCGGCGTCTTCAGCACCTCGACGGCCTTGTCGTAGAGATTGGCGGCCGAACGGAAATCGTCCTTCGAGGAATAGACCCCGCCGAGCGCCAGATAGGCGCGCATGTCGTCGGGGTGGGCTTCGACGAAGGCCTTCAGATGGGTGATCGCCTCGTCATGGCGGTCGAGATCGGCAAGGTTGAGGCCAAGCTGGAGGTCCGAAAGCTCCTTCAGCGGCGAAGAATCAGGGATGCGCCGATAGAGCGCGATGGCGCCCTCGCCGTCCTTCAGCTGTTCGGCAACGGCGGCGAGCTGCACGAGAGCCGCATCGCTGTCGGGCCTCAGGGCGAGCGCATATTGCAGGTAAAGTCGGACGAACGGCTCGCCGCCGCCACGGTTGAGCGCAGTGGCGAGATCGAGCAGGATTTCGGAAGCACCGTCGGCCGGACCGGAAACGAAGGGCGCGATCTTGTCGCCCTTGGCGATCCTGTCGCGCAAAGCGACGATTTCCAGCTTGCCCGGCGAAAACGCCTCGGCCTGGTCGAGCACCGAGATCGCCTTGGCCTTGTCGCCCTTGCGGGCCAGGAACGAGGCATAGGCCTGCGCGTTGCGCATCCAGGTCTCGGGCGCGGCACCGCCGGCGGTGGTGTCCTGCATCGTCGCGGCGTAGATCGCCTCGGCCTTTTCAGGCATGTTGGAAGCGTCGGCGATCAGGGCGCGGTGGAAGGACTTGAACAGGCCGAACCAGTCCGGCCCCTGCAGTTTGTCAATCGAGGCCATCGCGTCGGTGGGCTCGCCCGCACCTTGCTGCGCCCAGCCAGACATGACGCCGGAGATCAGCCGGTCGAGATCGGATTCCAGCGACAGCTTGAGCCAGTATTGCGCCTTGGTGAAATCTTTCTTGTGGAAGGAATCGACCGCCAGCGCCAGGCGCGAGAAGCGCTCGACATCGGGCACTTCCTTGAGCTTGTCGGCATAGACCAGGGATTCGTCGAAGCGGCCTTGCGCGATCAGCGACAGCATCAGGCTCTGTTGCAGTCCGGTGTCGCTCGGATTGAAGGCCAGCGCCTGCTTGTAGTAGGCGATGGCGCTGTCGAGGTCGTTGTCGCCTTCGGCGATCCGGGCGGCCAGATAGGCGCCCGAGAACGACGAAATCTTGACCGGTTCGGTGGATTGCTTGGCATAGGCCGGCAAAGCCGAAATCGCCATGCCCGTCACAATTGCCAGCCTTGTCAGCCAGCGCGCACGTCCTTGCTGCATCGTATCCCTTTCAGCCAGGCGCCATCTCCGCGTCAGCGGAATCGACGTAGACTCGATCTTTCCGGGCAAAGCATGGCCTTTTTGGGGTCGCGCTTCAATCCGCCTGAAATTCACAATCGGGTCAGCCGATTAACAAACCATGGCTGGTGCGGATTTTCGACCGAGGAAAGGCCGGCGTCAAGGTCAGCCCGGCACGACGGATCGCTGCACCTTGGTGTCGGGAAAGTCGCCGGCCGCTATCGCGCTGCACAACTCGTTCCATTCACAGCCGTCGCAAGCCTTGCGGACGCCACCACCAGAAAACGCCTGTCGCATCCGCGCCAGAATTGCCGCATCGAGATCGAGGCGGACGCCGGCCTGGATTGACCGGGCCAGCAGATTGCCGACATCGCGCGCAGCAAGCCTGTCCCGTTCGATGACGCTCTCGTTGAAGCAATGCGGTTCCGGCTCATCGAGCAACGGCGCGCAGATGTCGTCCGGACCGGAAACGAGGAGGATGTCCTCGCCCCGGCTCAGGCGCTCCGCGATCCCGTCGTAATTGGCGGTGAAAGCGGGGCCGTATCCCTTGCCCACATAGGTGAGCAGGCAAAGGAGGTGATGGGCGCGCAGCTTTATCGTCACGGATTGGCCGGCTTGGCCTTGCCGCCGCGAAGCGCCATCAGTGTCGCGGCACCCAGCGCCGACTTCAACAAACCGCCGACGATGAACGGCAGGAAGCCGAAGGTGATGGCCTTCTCAGTGCCGATCATCACGGCGAGCCATGCCGTGCCGAGCACCAGGCAGGCAAGATTGCCGAGCAGCATGGCAATGAAGGCGAGCACGACCCTGTTGCCGTTCCAGCCGCGTTCAGCCAACCAGCCGACAAGCGCGCCGGTGACCGGGAAGGCGAAGAGATAGCCGCCGGTCGGCCCGACGAAATGCGCTACGCCGGCAGCACCCCCGGCCAGAACCGGAAAGCCGACCGCACCCTCGACCAGCCAGGCGGCGATGGTGATGGCGCCAAGCCGCCAGCCATAGAGCGCGCCAATGAGCGTTACGGCGAAGGTCTGCATGGTCACGGGGACCGGCACCATCGGCACTTCGATGTAGGATGACAGCGCCAGGAACAGCGTGCCAAGCACGACGGCGCCGGCCTGCCAGGCGAGCGAGCGATCCTGGAGCCGGAGCGGGCTGAAGGACGGCTTGCGAGACGAGAATGCGATGTCTGTCATGAGGATTCCTTCGACCGATTTAAAATTATAGATAATTTCTGTTTTCGATCTATTATCGAATCCACATTTTCGCTGGGATAGCAAGTCTTGCCTTGCAAGGATCTCCCTAACCCACGATGGCGAAGGCTTCGCGCGTCGCGCCGGAAGCCGTCTTGACCGGCTTGCGGCCAATCCACTGGACATGCCGCCCCAGCGTCGCAACAGCCGATTCGGTGTTTCCTTGCCGCAAGGCGGTCAGGATCGCCCGATGGTCCTGGTCGGTGCGTGTCTCCCACTCCGAGCGCCATGCCGCGAACAGGAAGCGGGCGCTGGCAGCGTGCAGATCGTCGATGGTGGCGAGCAGGCGCGGCATGGCGCATGGCGCCAGGATCAGCCGGTGAAAGGCGCGGTTGGCTTCCTCCCACGACCTGACATCGCGGGATTTGTCACCGGCCTTGGTCGCTTCTTCGGCGAGATCGAGAATGGAAGACGTCAGATGCGGCGCGGCATGGCGCAGCGCCAGCACTTCAAGGGTTGCTCGCATTTCGGCGACTTCCTTGACTTCGCCGAGATCGAAAGCCGCGACACGCACGCCGCGGCGCGGCTCGCTGACGGCCAGGCCTTGCGCCTCGAGGCGGCGGAAGGCCTCGCGCACCGGAACATGGCTGGTGTGGAACTCCTCGGCGACATGATCCTGGCGCAGCCTAGCCCCAGGCTCGATCGCGCCAGAGATGATGCGGTCCGCCAGCACCTTGCTGATGCGCACCGCGATGGTGTCGTCCGTACCCTTTGCCATGTTTTATAGATAATTTGCGGCAGGGCAGCTTGTCGAGACGGCGAGACCGGTATTCGCAAGTTTGCTGCCTCCGGCGCAAGCCACAGGAAGCCCGCGAAAAGGCCGGCCTTCTCAGCTCACCCGGCTGATGCAGAAATCGATGACGTCGATCAGCGCCGATTTCTGCGGCGTTTCCTCCAGCGGCGCCAGCGCATCGCGGGCGATCTCGCCGAAATGGCGGGCGCGGCCGATCGTGTCGGCGATGGCGCCGTGGCGGGTCATCAGGCCGATCGCCTTTTCCAGGCCCGCGTCGTCGACGACATTGTCCTCGATGGCGCGCTTCCAGAAGGTGCGCTCGGCCTTGGTGCCGCGCCGATAGGCGAGGATGACCGGCAAGGTCACCTTGCCCTCGCGGAAATCGTCGCCGACATTCTTGCCGAGATCCTTGCTGGTGCCGCCATAATCCAGCGCATCGTCGATGAGCTGGAAGGCAAGGCCGAGATTCATGCCGTAGGAGCGCAGCGCCGCGCGGTCATTGCGGGTCGCCTGGGCGATGACCGGGCCGACTTCAGCGGCAGCTGAAAACAGCGCGGCGGTCTTGGCCTTGATGACGGCGAAGTGCTCGTCCTCGGTGGTTTCGAGGTTCTTGGCGGCGGCCAGCTGCATGACCTCGCCCTCGGCGATGATCGAGGCGGCGCTGGACAGGATGTCGAGCGCTTCGAGCGAGCCGACATCGACCATCATGCGGAAGGCCTGACCGAGCAGGAAGTCGCCGACCAGCACGCTCGCCTGGTTGCCCCAGATCATGCGCGCGGTCTTCTTGCCACGGCGCATGCCGCTCTCGTCGACGACATCGTCGTGGAGAAGCGTCGCCGTATGCATGAACTCGACGGAGGTGGCGAGCTTGACATGGCCCTCGCCGACATAGCCGAACATCTGCGCGGCGGCGAGCGTCAGCATCGGCCTGAGCCGCTTGCCGCCGGACGAAATCAGATGGTTGGCAACCTCCGGGATCATCTCGACGTCGGAGCCGGCCTTGGACAGGATCAATTCGTTGACACGGCCCATATCGGCCGCCGTCAGATCGATGAGATCCTTGATGGAGGCGGGTTCCCGCTTCCCGTTTTCGATGTTGAGAACGACACCCACGACAATCACTCCCGTCTTGGTAACGCGTGCGACGGCACCCTTAGTCCCGAGACGGACTCTAGGGCGGCGGACACGGCCACGGCAAGTGGCGAATTGGCGCGGCGTCGGTGACAGCCTGTTAACCGAGCCGAAGGGAGCGAGGCTCTGCTCCGGAATCCCCGCCCGTTTACATCAATAGCGCAAACTGCGAGTTTCACACGATGATAGAACTTGTCCGCACCAACGATGCCGTGATCATCTCCTTTGTCGAATCGCTGATGCGCGACGCCGGCATCGCCTGCTTTGTCGCCGATCAGAATATGAGCATTCTCGAAGGATCGATCGGTCTTTTGCAGAAGCGCGTCATGGTCGACGCTGACCAGGCCGATGCCGCGCGGCGTATCCTCAGGGATGCCGGCATCGCCAACGAAATCCGCACAAACTAATGTCGGCCGCACCAGCCGCTCTCGCCCCGGACACGCCGGCCCATACGGTCGATGCCTTCCATCGCGGCCGGTTCTGGCTGGTGCAGCCCAAGCATGGCGGCCACCGCGCCGGCATGGATGCGATGATGCTGGCGGCGGCCGTGCCTTCCGGCTTTGGCGGGCGCCTCGCCGATTTTGGCGCCGGAGCCGGCGCTGCCGGCCTGGCGGTGCTGTCGCGCTGTCCGGCTGCCCAGGCCGTGCTTGTCGAACGTGCGCCGGAAATGGCGGCCTTCGCATCGGCTACCCTTGCCCATCCCGGCAATGCCCATCTCAGCGATCGCGCCTCGGTGCTCGTCGCCGATGTCGCTGTGTCGGGCCAAGCCCGGGCTGCGGCTGGTCTCGCCGATAATGACTTCGACTACGTCATCATGAACCCGCCTTTCAACGCCGCCCGGGACCGCGCCACGCCGGAGCGGCTGAGAAAGGAAGCCCATGTCATGGAGGACGGCCTGTTCGAAAGCTGGATCCGCAGTGCGGCGGCGGTGGTCAGGCCGCGCGGCGGGGTGGCCGTCATCGCGCGGCCCGAACAGCTCGGCGCCATTCTCGACGCGATATCAGGCCGTTTCGGCGATGCCGAGATGCTCGCCGTCCACCCTCGCCCCGACGCTGCGGCGATCCGTATCGTCGTGCGGGCGGCACTCGGGGCGCGTGGAAAACTCGCCATCCGCCCGCCTTTGATGCTTCACGCGCAGTCGGGCAACGGCCCTGATGAACGCAGCGAAATGATCACCAACGGTCTCGCCTCGCTGTTTGGAGATTGAGCTATTCCTGGCCAGCCGCATTGCCGTTGGCCGGGAAATCCCTACATGCCTGCAACCCATCGACCGGAGACCGCGCCCTCGTGAAACGCCTTTTCAACCGCTTGCTGCCGAAATCCTGGCGCTCCACCGTCGTCACCATTCCGGTCATCCGGCTGCATGGCACGATCATGTCGGGCGGCCAGTTCCGGCAGAATCTGTCGCTGGCCTCCACCGCCGGCCTCATCGAGAAGGCGTTTTCCTTCGACGCGCCGGCAGTCGCCGTCTCGATCAATTCGCCCGGTGGCTCGCCGGTGCAGTCGCGGCTGATCTTCAAGCGCATCCGCGACCTGGCAATCGAAAAGAACAAGAAGGTGCTGGTCTTCGTCGAGGACGTCGCAGCCTCAGGCGGCTACATGATCGCGGTCGCCGGCGACGAGATTTTCGCCGATCCGTCCTCCATCGTCGGTTCGATCGGCGTGGTCTCGGCTTCGTTCGGTTTCCCGGAGCTGATGAAGAAGATCGGTGTCGAGCGCCGTGTCCACACCGCCGGCCAGAACAAGGCGGTGCTCGATCCCTTCAAGCCCGAAAAGAAGGAAGACGTCGAGCGGCTGAAGGCTTTGCAACTCGAGGTGCACGACACCTTCATCGACCTCGTCAAGGAGCGGCGCGGCACGAAGCTGAAGGACGATCCGGACCTGTTCACCGGCCTGTTCTGGACCGGCAAAAGGGGTCTGGAGCTCGGCCTCGTCGATGCGCTCGGCGACATGCGAACGGTGCTGAAGACCCGGTTCGGGGCGAAAACACAGCTGAGATTGGTCTCGGCGCCACGCGGTTTCCTCAGCCGCTTCGGCCTGTTCGGTTCCAGCAAGCGCTTTTCAGCGCCGGATATCGCGGCGGCTGCCGCCAGCGGCGTCATCGATGCGGCGGAAGAGCGCGCATTGTGGGCTCGCTTCGGGCTTTGAAAAACCGGCAAAACCGTCTAGCATGAGTGCTTGTAGTCCTATGCGTGCCGTTTTCCCAAAACCGAACACAGTTTTGGGCGACATGCATTAACCGACCCGACCGGCCGCCTTCGCCGGCCCAGCGTGGGAGGAGTTTTGGCATGCCGCAGATCATTTTCTTCACCGTCGTTGGCGTCGCCGCCTATTTCGGCTACCGCACCTTCGTGCGCGAAGCCGAGCGCGTGACGGCCAAGGTGCGGCGCACCGAAAAGCAGGCGGCCAATGGCGCGATGGGAACGCTGGTGAAGGATCCGAAGACCGGCGAATACCGGCTGGCCAAGGACTGAGCATCATTTCGCTTACATCAGTTGCGGCGGACACCGACGCCGGTGCGCGGACTTGGCACGCGCATGCCAAGATCAATCTGGCGCTGCATGTCACCGGCCGGCGGCCTGACGGCTATCACCTGATCGAAAGCCTGGCGGTGTTCACGCGTTTTGGCGACCGGGTCGAGATCGCGCTCGCCGACAGCGACGAGTTTACCGTGTCCGGTCGTTATGCGCCGGCGGTTCCCATAGACGCCAGCAATCTGGTGCTCAAGGCGCGCGATGCCTTGCGAAGGGAGGCCGGCCCCGAGCGAGCCCCGCCCGTCTCCATAAAACTCGAAAAGAACCTGCCGGTGGCCTCCGGCGTCGGCGGTGGGTCGAGCGATGCGGCGGCCGTGTTGCGCGGGCTGGCGCAGACATGGGGCCTGGACACGGATGACACCGGGCTGGCGCGGATCGGTCTCTCGCTTGGCGCCGATGTGCCGATGTGCCTAGCGGCAAAGCCTCTGCTGGCGCGCGGCATTGGTGACGAACTGTCGATGGTGCCGGATTTTTCGGCGCTGGGACTGGTGCTGGTCAATCCAGGGACGCCGGTCTCGACGGCGGATGTGTTCGCTACGCTTTCCCGCCGCGACAACGACCCCTTGCCGCCGCTGCCGCGCCGCATCGATTTTCACAGCCTGCGCAACTGGCTCGAGGTCACGCGCAACGATCTCGAGCCGGTAGCCCTTACGATGCAGCCGGCCATCGGCCGGGCGCTGTCGTGGCTGAACAAAGCGGGATCGGGATTTTCACGCATGTCCGGATCGGGCGCGACCTGTTTCGGCCTGTTCGAGACCGGCAATGTCGCCAAGCGCGCGGCGGCCGAGATTCGCGGTCGCCAGCCCGACTGGTTCGTCGCCGCGACGCGCAGCATGTCATCGGAGGCTGAGTGAAATGGCCAGACTTGACGAGAGCCGTTCCTTCATTCCGGTGCGCATCGCGGTGCTGACCGTTTCGGACACGCGCAGCCTTGCCGATGACAAATCCGGCCAGACGCTGGCCGACCGCATCACCGAGGCCGGCCACATCCTGGCCGCCCGCGACATCGTCACCGATGACCGCGAAAAGATCCGCGACACGGTCCTGGCGTGGTCGCGGGACAAAGGTATCGATGTCGTCATCACCACCGGCGGCACCGGCTTCACCGGGCGTGACGTGACGCCGGAGGCGCTGGAGCCGATCTTCGAAAAGCGCATGGATGGCTTTTCGGAAGTGTTCCACCGCATCTCCTACGACAAGATCGGCACGTCGACGATCCAGAGCCGGGCGACCGGCGGCGTCGTCAACGCCACTTTCGTGTTCGTGCTGCCGGGTTCGCCCGGCGCCTGCAAGGACGCCTGGGACGGCATCCTCAAGGCGCAGCTCGACTACCGGCACATGCCCTGCAACTTCGTCGAGATCATGCCGCGCCTGGACGAGCATCTGCGGCGTGGAAAATAGCCATCACCGGATGACCGGTTCGCCATGAAAGCGCCGCCGCGAAGGGCGCGAAACACCGAAGCCGACTTCCATCATCAGCCGCGGCGTGCGCGCCGGCACGGTGCCCATGTGGAATCCGAACGGATCCTCGACGAAGCCGAGGCCAGCCTCTCCAGTCAGCGTCACCGGGCTCTGCTCGCCATAGACGTCCAGCACATCCTGGGCGGGATGGCCGACCAGCAGGGTCAGCTGATGCTTGATGGCGCGCCTGTTATGGCTGCCCCTGACATAGACATGCGGACCTGTGTCTGCGTCGACAGGCTTGAGGTAGAAGAAGAATTTCAGCATGCGCCAATCGTCGAGGTCGAAATGATACTTGCCGAGCGAGGCAAGGTTCTTGTCGGCGTCCGAAGCCTCGCCGGTCGGAAAGCTCCACCAGACGCGCGTGGTGATCAGTTTCGCCTGGCCGCCGAGATAATGCGCGGCAATGTCGAGAAGCAGCGGATCGCGTTGGATGGCGAGTGCCGCAGGGCAATCAAGGATGCGCTCGAAATAGTGCCCGCTGAGCAGCGAACGGCCCAGGCGTTTCTCGGCCTGCGCATGCTCGCCCGGCATGAACTCGAGACGGCGATCGAAATTGCCGAAGCAAGGCGTACGCCCCGCGAAATGCGCGATCTCCTCATGAATTTCCGGCGGCAGGACCAGGCCTGAAAACAGGCCGTCGGAACGTAGCGCATCGACCACCGCCGCCCGCTCGACACCGGAAAACATTGTATCCCCAACATTGTCGGCAAGACGGGCGCGTTTTGCACCCAGCCAATGCATCCGGCGACCGGGCATGGTGCGCGCCAGCATGAACATCGGCAGCCAGGCAGGGTTTTCGCGAAGGTCCGTGAGATAGGTCGGAATGCGCACGGCAATGCGCCGCAGCAGGCTGCCATTGCGCGCAATGGCCTCGAGACTGGCAGCACCGGATTTGTCAGGGGTTGAAAGGTTCATCAGGTCCTCGTCTATGAGCGTGACACCCGATGCCGCATCGGTTCTCACCACTCGCATGACCCAAACCCAATTCACCCACTTCAGAAGAAGGCTAACCCCACGTCAGATTTTGTGCAATGCACAATGAACAGAGCAGCCGCAAAAAATCACTTTGGCGAGCGGTGCTGCTGCTTCGGCGGCGCCACCCAGATCTCGGCGTCGAGCCTCTTCGTCGCCAGGCCGCGCGCCAAAGCCTCGGCGCTGCCGGCACTCTTCGACAAGGACGCGGCCTGCCGCTTGCTGATGACCAGCCCATCGGCGAGCGCGCGATTTCCGGAAAACACCCGAGCCAGGAACGGCGTGCGGCTGCCCCGCGCCCGCGAGAATCGCGCCGCCATGGTTTGCCTGCCCGTGTGGACGACGACCGCTTCGATCCAGCCTTCCACCAGCCGCGCGCCCGGTTCCAGCAGCAGCAGCCAGTCACCCTTGGCCTGCCTTATGCCGGCGGCGATACCGCCGCTCGCCACATACTGGCAGCCGGCATGCTCGGCGACATGATGCGTCTGGTCGGTGGAACCGGCATCGCAGACGACGACCTCGCGCACCACCCCCTCGACCGCGCCGCCAATCAGCGAGGCGAGCGTGCGGGCGAGAGCCTCCTCGTCATTGCGCGTTTCGATGAGAACACTGAGCATGTTTAGCCGAATAGCGGAAAGCCACGCACAGCGCCAGTTTTTGCGGCGCAGCATAAAAAGTTCTTGCTTTGTTCTCATCGGCGAAATAGGAATAATTTCATGAACAGAGCGATTCGACACAACATGGACAGTCCCTGGGAGCGGGCCAAGATGGAACCGATCGTGCGTGCCGACATTGCAGCCTTTGGGGCAGGACGAGCCGAAATGGCCAATGCGATGATCGAGCAGAGTGGCGTGCGTATCCGTCCGGACCGCAATCGCGGCCGGTCGGCGGGCATCAATCCGTCCGGCCGCTTCGAATCCGTCAGCCGGCACGTCTTCGACGATGGCTGGAGTTCGCTGGAGGAACTGCCGCCGTTCAAGACCGAGGTGCAGGTGGAAAAGCCGCGCACCATCATCACCCGCAACGAATCGCCCGACATCTCCTTCGACCGGTCGATCAACCCCTATCGCGGCTGCGAACATGGCTGCGTCTATTGCTTCGCGCGGCCGACGCACGCCTTCATGGGTCTGTCGCCGGGCCTGGATTTCGAATCCAAGCTGTTCGCCAAGCCGGATGCTGCGCGGCTGCTTGACAAGGAACTGTCGAAGGACGGCTACCAGCCGCGCACCATTGCCATCGGTACCAACACCGATCCCTACCAGCCGATCGAAAAGCAGTACCGGATCATGCGCGAGATCCTCGAAGTGCTGGAAGCGCGCGGCCATCCGGTCGGCATCGTCACCAAGTCCGCCCTGGTGACGCGCGACATCGACATATTGTCGCGCATGGCCGAGCGCGGGCTGGCCAAGGTGGCGCTGTCGGTGACGACAATGGACCGCATGCTGGCGCGCACCATGGAGCCCCGTGCGTCGACGCCGACCAAGCGGCTGGAAGCGATCCGGCAGCTCTCGGATGCCGGCATCCCGGCTTCGGTCATGGTGGCGCCGATCATCCCTGGCCTCACCGACCAGGAAATGGAGCGGATTCTCGATTCGGCGCACGCAGCCGGCGCACGCGAGGCGGGTTATGTCGTGCTGCGCCTGCCGCTGGAGGTCAGCCCGATCTTCAAGGACTGGCTGCTGCGCCACTATCCCGACCGCTATCGCCATGTGATGTCGCTGATCCGTTCGATGCGCGACGGCAAGGATTACGATTCGGAATGGGGCAAGCGCATGAAGGGCGCCGGACCCTACGCCTGGCAGATCGGCCGCCGCTTCGAGATCACCTCCAAGCGGCTCGGACTCAATGCCGAACGGCGCACGCTGCGCACCGACCAGTTCGTCGCGGCTGGAAAAGACCAGGAACAGCTGATGCTGCTCTGAAAATGCATTTTGCCGTGGCGGTTTGACCTGCCACGGCAAGAAATCCCGTCCGGCCTGCCCCGGCCTGCAGACGGTGCCCTCCCGGTCCGGCGCCCCACCCGACCCGGAGGGACTTGCGGAGAATCGGAGCCGATGCGAACCTCGCCGCAATATGGCTCGCGCGCGTTCCGATTCTCCGCTTCTCTTCGAGATCGTCGAGAAACCCGATTTCTCCTTCGAGACGAAGGCGATGGCCGACGGGCTGTGGCCGGTCGCTGGGATGGACGAGGCCGGTCGCGGCCCGCTGGCCGGACCGGTCGTCGCCGCAGCTGTTGTGCTCGACCCCGCCAACATCCCCGAAGGCCTCGACGATTCCAAAAGGCTCAGCCATTTGCAGCGCGAGGCGCTGTTCCTGCGCATTCTTGGCTCCGCACAGGCAGTTTCGATGGCCTCGATCAGCGCCGAGGGCATAGACGGCAGCAACATCCTCAAGGCGAGCCTCGAGGCGATGCGCCGCGCTTTGGTCGGGCTGTCGGTTCGGCCGAAGCTCGCGCTTGCCGACGGCCGCGACGTGCCGCCGGGACTGCCGTGCGACGGCCGCGCATTGATCAAGGGCGACCAGCGCTCGCAATCGATCGCCGCCGCCTCGATCGTTGCCAAAGTGATGCGCGATCGCATGATGTGCGGTTGTGGCAACCAGCACGACCGCTACGGCTTCGAAGTCCATATGGGTTACGCCACCGCCCGTCACCGCACCGCGATCGAGGCACATGGCCCGGTCGCGCGGCTGCACCGCGTGTCGTTCGCGCCGTTCAGGCTGGGCGGGGTTGAGGTGGTTGAGGAAGAGAGTCTTGCGGGGCTGGATTAGGCTAACGGCGATGATAGCTGATCTCCCCCTCGAGGGGGAGATGGCCGGCAGGCCAGAGGGGGTCGCCGCGCGTGAAGCGCCAGCCTCTTCTTTCAACGTCTCATGAGCGTCGCGCCCGGTCGAACCGACCCCCTCTGTCGCCTTTGGCGACATCTCCCCCTCGAGGGGGGAGATTATCCGCGCTACAACAAAAAAGCCGCCAGGTTGCCCGGGCGACTTTTTTGATTTCCACATGTTGTCAGCTCAGTTCAGCTTTGCCTTCACATCCGCAAGCGATGCCTTGAACAAATCAGCTCCGGCCTTGACGTCCACCTTGGCGGCAAGCAATGCGCGGGCGGCCTCGACGGCGATGTCGACGGCGCTAGCACGGACTTCGGCGACCGCGTCACGCTCAGCCTGACCGATCTTCTGCTCGGCAAGCGCGGTGCGCCGAGCGACGTAATCTTCGGACTTCTTATGCGCGTCGGCGGCGAGCATTTCGGCTTCGCGCTTGGCGGCCGCAACGATGTCGGCAGCCTCCTGCTCGGCTTCCTTGCGCTTCTTCTTGTACTGGCCGAGCAATTGCTGGGCCTCGTCACGCAGCTTGCGAGCTTCGTCGAGCTCGCTGCTGATCCTGGCGGCGCGGGCGTCGAGTGCCTTGGCGATCAGGCCAGGGACCTTGATGTAGATGGCGACGCCCAGGAAGATGATCAGGGCGATCGTGGCCCAGAGCGTTGCGAGAGATGTGGCGTCCATGATGCGCTCCTCACCCGGCCACGGATTTGACCGCGGCCGCGATCTCGGCCTTGCTGGCCTTGCCGCCGACCAGGGCCTCGACGATTGCCGAAGCGGTATCCTCGGCGATGCTGCCGACTTCCTTCATGGCATTGGCCTTGATGGAAGAAATGCGGGCCTCGGCCTCGCCAAGTTTCTCGTCGAGCGCCGCCTCGATCTTCTTGCGTGCGGTCTCGGCTTCCGTCTTGGCCGCATCGGCGGCCTGCTGGCCGATCGAATTGGCGTTCTTCTTGGCTTCCGCCAGTTCCTGCTCGTAAGCAGCAACAGCGGCGTCGGCCTCGCCCTTCAGCTTGCTCGCCTGATCGAGATCCTGGCTGATGCGATCGTTACGGACATCGATGATGCCGCCGACGCGCGGCACCACGACCCGCTTCAGGAAGAGGTAGAACAGCCCAAAAGTGATCGCCAGCCACAGAAGCTGCGACGGGAAGGTCGCAGGATCGAACGGCGGAAATGCGCCATGCGCTTCGGCAGGCACGCCGGTGGCGGAGTGCGTGTCGCCTCCGGTCGCGGCATGGCTGGTATCGGCTGATGGCGCGGACTCTTGCGCGAAGGCAGATGTCACGAACATGGACTATCCCCAGATATCAGGCCCGCCGCTTGCGCGGCCGGCCTGTCCAATCTTCCCAAAGCTCAGCCGAACAGGGCCAGAAGCGCGATGAGAAGCGAGAAGATGCCCAGAGCTTCGGTCACGGCGAAGCCGAAGATCAGGCGGCCGAACTGGCCGTCAGCAGCCGACGGGTTGCGCAGCGCACCCGAGAGGTAGCTGCCGAAGATGTTGCCCAGGCCAATGCCCGCGCCACCCATGCCCAGGCAAGCGATGCCGGCGCCGATGTACTTTGCTGCTTCTGCGTCCATTTGTTCAACTCCTTTGGATCTGAAAATTCCGTTGGTATTCCATCCGACGCCAATGTTGGAAACTCTTGGGCCGGAAAGTCTTGGTCAGTGCCCGGGATGCAGGGCGTCGTTGAGATACATGCAGGTCAACACCGCGAAGACGTAGGCCTGCAGGAAGGCGACCAACAATTCAAGCGCGGTCAGCGCCACCGCCATGGCCAGCGGCAGGATCGAGCCCGCGACGCCGACCGCACCGAGCGCGGAGAGGCTGACGACGAAGCCCGAGAACACCTTCAGCGTGATGTGGCCGGCAAGCATGTTGGCGAACAGACGAACCGAGAGGCTGACCGGGCGCGACACGAAGGAGATGACTTCGATCAGCACCACCAGCGGCAGCAGGAACACCGGCACGCCATGCGGCACGAACAGCTTCAGGAAGCCGAGACCGTGCTTCATGAAGCCATAGACCACCACGGTTCCGATCACCAATGCGGCGAGGCCGAAGGTGACGATGATGTGGCTGGTGATGGTGAAGAAATAAGGGAACAGGCCGAGCAGGTTGGCGACCAGCACGAACATGAACAGCGAGAACACGAAGGGGAAGAACTTCATGCCCTGCGTGCCGGCGGCATCGCGCAACATGTTGCCGACGAATTCGTAGGCCATTTCGGAGATCGACTGCAGCCGTCCGGGAACCAGGCTGCGGCTCGACGTCGTCAGGAACAGGAACGCAGCCGCGACAACCACGGTCGCGACCATGAACAGTGCCGAATTTGTGAAGGACAGGTCGTAGCCGCCGATGTTAATCGGAACCAGCTTGATGATATGGAACTGGTGGATCGGATCGACCTTGTCAGCTGCCACGTTCTAACCCCGTCAATGCCGCGTACGGCCAAATTACCATTGCCGCACGAGGGCGGCTATTTGCTGTCGTCCCGGCCAGAGCGCGATTTATCGCCTTGTCCGAATTCTGCCACAACGCCCGCGGAACGCATGACATTGAGCACGCCGGCGCCAAAACCAAGCAGCAGGAAAACGATCAGACCCCACGGCGATGTCCCCGCCATCCGGTCGATGATCCAGCCGATGCCGGCGCCCACCACCACGCCAGCGATAAATTCACTGGAGAGTTTGACCGCCTGGCCATATCCGGCCGCACTGCCCGCTTTCGCGTCGTCTTTCCCCTCGAACCGGTTCGGCAGCCTTGTCGCAAGCGATGCTTCAAGTTCACGCCGACGTCGCTCAAGATCGTCGTCGCGGATGCCGGTTTCATGCTGATTGCCGCGGCCGGTTTCTCCGGTTCCGTCTGGCCCATTCTTGTCGGCCATCGCAACCCCCCTGCCCGGTCAGACCGTCACCGTCCGTCCGCTTCTAAAGTCGCCGGCAACATAGTTAGAGGGGTTGCGCCCGTCAAGCCACGGGCGGAAGTTCATTGTCATGTATTTTAGGCAATAAAATCAATCAATTAGAGAGGTGCGACATCGTGCCCGTCGCGATGATGGGGATAGGTTGCGCGAATCCCCCGGGCAATGGCTCGCTGATCGAGCCCGTGGCCGATGGAAAAGACCAGCGGCCAACGAACCTCAGCTCCAGCCGCCGCCGTAGGTGCGGTAGAAGATATGCAGGCCGATCTTGGTCATCTTTTGCATGGTGCGCGCCCAGCCCGGATGGACATATTGGGCATAATAATGGGTCGACGACCCGACCTCCGGGATGAAGATCTTGCCGGCCGTGACGGCCATGGCGATGTCCTGCGCGGTCTTGTAGGCGACCGGGCTATCGATGCGCTTCTTTCTGCCGTCGCAAGCGAAGGAGAACTGGCAACGGTTGAACCAGCTGTCGTTCTGGTAGACGACGCCGCAGATCGAATTGGGATAGGCCGGATTGCGGACGCGATTGAGAATGACCTGGGCAACGGCAGCCTGGCCGCGCACGGATTCGCTCCTCGCCTCGAAATAGATGCCGTTGGCCAGGCATGCCTGTTCCTTTTTGGAGAAGACACTCTCTGGCAGCGGGTTCTGGATCCACCAATGGTCACCCTTGGCCATCGGCGGAATGAAGCGGCCGCTGTTGGGCTGCTCGTCCTGCAGCAGGGCTTCGAAGGGCGAGGCTTTGGCATAGTCCGGCTCGGATTGCGCATAGGCCGTCGCCAGAACATCCGGGTGGTCGTTGTTGACCAGGGCGGCAAGCATGGTCGGCACGCCGGGATCCGGCTTCTTGTCCTCACGCGCATGGAATGCGGCGGCGATCTGGATTTCCTTGCCTTTTATCTGAGGCTTGGCGAAGGCCATCTTCAGGTCGCCGTCCATAGTCGGCCGCATCAAGGAAGAGGTCCGCTGGAAGATCGAACCGGCGTTGAAGTTCTTCGGCGGTGCAACGGGAGACATCTGGACGATGCGGCCCTTCTTGTCGGCACGCATCACGCGATCCTCGTCGGGCGAGCCGCTGACCTTGCCGCCCTTGCCGCGAAACGACACGTTGCCGACGCCCGCCAGGTGAATGCCCGATCCGGAAATGGAACCAGTGACGTCGGAATCGACGAACGGCATCTCGGCGGCATGGGTCGAGCCCGCAACGGATCTCTCGACATAGGAATTCCAGCGCGCGGTCGGCGATTCAAGGCCGGAAACGAGGCTGGTCATGTCCTGGTAGGCGGCGACGGTCGGGAAGCCGATCCAGATGCCGAGACCGATGATGAACGGAGATACGAAGCTGCGTTTCTTCTCACCGGCGACGGCAACAAGCCGCTTCAACACACGTCGATGCACGGAACACTCTCCAGGAACGCCACTGACCCCACTGGAGAGCAAAATGATGCATTAACCTTGATGGGACGTTAACGGGATCGCTCGGGTTTTCTCAGTCGGCTCAAGGTCGTGGTTTCGAAGTCGGGCGGTTTTGCGGCGGTATGGCGACGCAATACCCCCAATCAGCGTTCCTAGAACCGGACTTAACCGGATATCCATATTCCAACCGTCACAATGGAGCTGTTCGAAACAGCGGCCGCGCAAGCCGAGCGACGAGGCAACGGTCGTGGACACTACAACCGCAAACGGCGTGAACTCGATAGAGCCGCCCGGACGCCCCCAGCTTCATAATTTGACGGCCTTGCGGGCTTTTGCGGCCCTGTCGATATTCATCCATCATCTGAAGGTGTTTGGGATCGATGCGTCGCAATCCATCCGGAATATGGATCTCGGCTGCGCCGTCTCGTTTTTCTTCGTCCTGTCGGGATTCGTGTTGTCCTACAGTTTCGCAGGGCGTTTCTTTGATTGGCGCGATGTAAGACACTTTGTCTTCCAGAGATTTTTCAGGCTCTGGCCTGTCCACATGTTGTGTTCTTTTTTTGCCCTGGTGACACTTCATGGACCGGCAAGCCTTCTCACCGCGTATCTAACGGCCACGCTCCAGAGTTCATGGATTCCGACCTACGGCACGGCCTACGCCTACAATGGCGTCTCATGGTCGATATCGGTCGAGTTATTCTTCTACCTTCTCCTGCCGTTCATTCTGATCCTGAGGCCAAACCAGGTCATGCTGGTGATTTGCGGCTGGACCCTTGCGGTCCTCGGCCTGCTTGCGTTCACTGCGGTTTTGCCGGGTCCAGTATTTCCGCCTTCTTCCGAACGACCGTGGCTGGATTTCTACGTTACGGACTCATCGTTCGTTCAACTTTTTCCACCTCTGCGCATGGTGGAATTCCTGTCGGGGATAGCCGTCTATCAATTGTTCAGACTTCGGCGCATCCCGGCCGGCTGGTTGGCGTCCGCTCAAATTGCGGCAATCGCCAGCCTGGTGCTTTATGCTGGCGTGCATGACGAGATCACGCAATTCTTCGCCAATCATGCATCGGTCATGGCGTCTGTCGCGTACCGCGAATACGGGATGTATCCGGTGTTTGCTGCCTTGGTCTATGTCTTTGCGCACCAATCCGGCGTGGCGACGCGCGTTCTATCTTGCCGCCCGTTGATCTTCTGCGGCGAGATCAGTTTCGCATTCTACATGATTCATCAAATCGTCATTTTCAACCTGGCCTACAATTACGAGATCGATAAGCACTACGGTCCAATAGCAGCCACAACTTTGGCCGCGATATTGAGCCTTGGCCTTTCGGTCATCCTGCATCGAACGGCGGAAAAACCTGCCATCGCCTGGGCCAAACGGCGGTTCCCGATGTCCAGGCACGCACCGTCATCCCAGGATATGCCGCTGGCTGCCTTGGTTTGACTTGTCTCAAGCTGATCGGGGTGCGACCGGCCGCAGAAAGATCGGCCACGCGATCAGCGCGCAGATGGCGGCCGACAGCCAGACGCCGGACCATGACCAGAAGTGCAGCAGCCCTGGAATGGCCACCGGCACCAGGAAGAAGCCGACGAAAACGAAGGTGTTGGCAAGACTGAGCGCGGTTCCGACATGGCCGGCGCCGGCAAGCGTGGCAAGTTCGGTATAGGCGACGCCATGCCAGGCGGACACCGAGATACCCGCGACAATCAGCACCAAAGGAAGGACAGCGATCAGGAAGGACTGGCCGCCCGGCATGGCGGGGCTGGCCAGGACCATCAGCCAGAGCACAGCGAAGGCCAGTCCGCTGAGCGCGCTGCATGAGCGCAGAAACTGGCGGCGATTGCCATGGCGGTCGGTGAAGCGGCCGCTCCAGACACGCATGACCATGGCGCCGACCTGCACTGCGGCGAGACTCGCGCTGCTCGCCGCCGTTCCCAGCCCGGCGAAGTCGTGCAGGAACACCGACGCGAAAGTCAGCACCGCCACCTGCGGGAAGCAGAGCAGGCCGATGGCGGTTGCGATGCGCCAGACCTCGATGTTGCGCAGCGGCGCCGGTCCGGCCCCATCAGGCGAAACGACGTGACCCGCCGTCGGCGGTTCGTGCAGCCAACGCCAGGCAAACAGGGCGGAAAGAGCGGAGGCGCCCGCCAGCAGCCCGAACACCGCGGAAAAGCCAAAGGCGAGCGCAAGCGATGGCAGGACGAGCGCGCCGAGGCCGCCGCCGAGCGGCACCGCCGTCTGCCTTATGCTCATGGCAAAGCCGCGCTCGTTTTCCCGGAACCAGCCCATGATGGCGCGACCGCTCGAGCCGTTGACACTGCCGCCGAGCAGTCCCGTAACGAGCAGGCTTGCCGACAGCAGCACGACATCGGGGATGCCTGACCCTGTCGGCACGACGAGCATGGCCATGGCAAGGAGCCATGCGGCCGTCGCGCCAAGCCCGATCAGAAGCACGCGGCGGTCGCCCCAGCGATCGGTGAGCAGGCCCCAGGGCAGCTCGCTGAGCGCAACGCCCAAGCCGAGAAGGCCGAGAGCCAAGCCAAGCTCGGCATTGCTGAGGTGATAGCCCTGACGAAGCACCACCGCCGTTGCCGGTATGCCGGAGAAGGTAGCCGAAAAACTGGCGTTGGCGGCGACGCCGATGCCCAGGACCTTCCAGCGATGGCCGGGGCTGAATACCCTATCGGCAACACCGGCAGCCCTGTCTTTCAGGACTTGTGTTGGCTGTTGGTCGGCACAGTCGACGATGGCGGACATGATCTTATTCCCGTGGTGGTCCGGGGGCCCAGACCTTGACGGCATCTCTCTATCGCCGTAACTTCATCCTTAAAATCAGGAAGTTTTTGACTATCCATCCTGAAAAACAGGACAGTCGCTATGCAACGCGTGACATTCGACCTCGACGTTCTGCGCAGTTTCGTCACCGGCATGGAGCTTGGCAGCTTTGCCAAGGCCGCCGACCGGCTTGGCCGGTCGACCTCGGCGGTCAGCGCGCAATTGAAGAAACTGGAGGAACAGGCGGCGACGCCGATCTTCCGCAAAGCGGGGCGTGGCCTGGCCTTGACGGAGGCGGGTGAGACCATGCTCGGCTATGCGCGCCGGCTGCTCGAGCTGAATGACGAGGCGGCAGCGGCCATCCATGATGTCGAGCTGGAAGGCTGGGTGCGGCTCGGCCTGCAGGAGGATTTCGGCGAGGCTGTATTGCCCGATGTGCTCGGCCGCTTCGCCCGCGCCCACCCGAAGGTCAAGATCGAGGCCAGGATAGCGCGCAGCCACGAGCTTGCCGAAAGGGTGATGTCAGGCAGCCTCGACATCGCGCTCGCCTGGCATAGCGGCCAGACCCTGCCCTACAGCGAGCATGTCGCCGATGTCCCGATGCGCTGGATTGGCCCGGCCAAGCGCATCGAGACCAGCCTGCGCGATGGCGAACCGCTGCCGCTGGTGGCGCTCGAAGCGCCCTGCCTGTTGCGCACTGTGGCGACGGAAACGCTCGACCGCGCCGGGCTGCCCTGGCGCATGGCCTTCTCCAGCCCGAGCCTTGGCGGCATCTGGGCGGCGGTGGCCGCTGGACTTGGGCTGACGATCCGCACCGACATCGGCCTGCCGGCCAGCGTCAGCGCGATGACGCCTGAGATCGCCGGGCTGCCGGCGCTGCCCAAGATGGCGCTCTTCCTGCATCGCCGGGATGCCGAACCCGAACCGGTGGCGGCTCGGCTGGCCGACATATTGCTGGAGGCGGCGCGGCACGCATTGTCGGACAAGGCGCGGACCGTCGGCTTGCGTGCGGTCGCCTGATCGGACGAGCGTCGAGACTCAGTTGCGCTTCTTGGCCCGGCCAGCGAACGGATTGTCGGAGGTGCGCAGCGCGATGCGGATCGGCACGCCCGGTATGTCGAAGGCTTCGCGCAAGCTGTTCGAGAGATAGCGGACGTAGCTTTGCGGCATCGCGTCCGGCCGCGAGCACTGGACAACAAAACCCGGCGGGCGTGTCTTGGCCTGGGTGACGTATTTCACCTTCAGCCGGCGCCCGGCAACGGCGGGCGGCGGATGATGCGCCAGTATGGCTTCGAGCCAGCGGTTGAGCTTGCCAGTGGAGACGCGGCTGTTCCACACCTTGTGGGTCCTCAGCACCGCGTCCATCAGCTTGTCGAGACCGCGTCCGGTCTCGGCCGAGACCGGCACGGCCTGGATGCCGCGCACCTGCGGCAACAGCCGCTCGGTCTTCTCACGCAGTTCCGCCAGAAGCTCCTGCGGATGATCGATCAGGTCCCATTTGTTGAAGGCGATCACCGGCGCCCTGCCCTCGCGGATGATCAGGTCGGCGATCTGCAGATCCTGCTTCTCGAAGGGAATGGTGGCGTCGAGCACGATGACGACGATCTCAGCGAAACGGATGGCGCGCAAGCCATCCTGCACCGACATCACTTCCAGCTTCTCGTGGATCCTGGCCTTGCGGCGCATGCCGGCCGTGTCGAACAGCTTCAGGCGGCGGCCATGCCAGTCCCAGTCGACCGAGATCGAATCGCGGGTGATGCCGGCTTCCGGTCCGGTCAGCAGCCGCTCCTCGCCGATCAGCGCGTTGATCAGCGTCGACTTGCCGGCGTTCGGGCGGCCGACGACGGCGATGCGCATCGGCTTGGTGTCGTCGTAGGTATGCACATCCTCGGCGTCCGGATCGGCGATGTCCTCGCCGATCAGCACCTCGGTGGCGGCGATCTCGTCGTCTTCGCCGTCTTCCTCTTCACCGAAGGCGCGCGCCTCGCCGAGCGCGCCAATGACCGCGTCGCGCAGATCGGGCATGCCCTGGCCATGTTCGGCCGAAACCGGGATCGGCTCGCCCAGCCCAAGCTCCCAGGCCTCCAGCATGCCGCCCTGCGCGCCCTTGGCCTCGGCCTTGTTGGCGACCAGCACGACCGGCTTGCCGGATTTGCGCACGATTTCGGCGAAGGTCCTGTCGTCGGGCAGCAGGCCGGACTTGGCATCGATGGTGAAGAAGATCAGATCGGCTTCGCGGATGGCGATCTCGGTCTGGGCGCGCATGCGGCCCGGCAAGGTCGAGGCACCGGCGTCCTCGAAACCGGCGGTGTCGATGACATCGAAATGCAGATCGTAGAGCTTGGCGGCATGGACACGACGGTCGCGGGTGACGCCAGGCGTGTCGTCGACAAGCGCCAGCTTCCTTCCCACCAGCCGATTGAAAAGGGTCGATTTGCCGACGTTAGGTCTGCCGATGATGGCGACTTTGAAGGTCATACAGTCCTACAATCATGCATGTCGTTTTCCCAAAACCGCTGCACACTTTTGGGCGACGTGCATTTACGAGGCATTGCCCGAGCCGCGGATCAGCTCGGACATCAGCGTTGCCCGCTCGCGGGTGTTGCGCGGGGCACCGTCATCGGCGGCGATCTGGTCGAACAGTTTCAGCGCGTCCTGGGTCTTGCCTTCCTTCCAGGCGGCAAGGCCGAGCGCCTCACGCGCCGTGTGGCGCAGCGTGTTGGTGTCCGATGTCAGCGCCTCGACGCGGCTGGACACATCGGCGAAAGAGCCGTGATCGACGAGCAGGAGCGCTGCCCTCAGCCGCGCCATGTCGCGAATGCCCTGGGGAATGGCGGTGTCGGCGGCGACATCGTCGAAATCCTTGACGGCGGCATCGGCGTCGCCCTTGCTCGCCTTGACGGTGGCGGCACGCATGCGGGCAAGCAGCGGATAGGCGCCGTAGCCATCCTTTTCCAACTGATCGAGCGCGGCCAGCGCATCGTCGTTCTTGCCGTCGTTGGCAAGCTTCAAGGCCTGCGAGAAAGCATCGCCGGAGCGGTTGGCGCGCGTCTCGTCCCAATAGCGGTAGCCGACGAAGGCGGCGGTGCCGAGCACCACCAGGATCGCAATGACAAGCAAGGCCGGGCCGAAACGGTCCCACAGCTTCTGCGCCTGGTCGCGACGCATCTCCTCATTGACTTCACGGATAAAACTGTCGTCGGACATCAATCAAAACCACTTTTGCCCCGGGCCGGGGCGGTTCATGAGCCCGCGTTTTAGCGAAATTTTGTCGGCATGGAAGGGGTTCAAGCGGAAAATCGCCTAATCCCCAGGTGCAAACGGATGTTTGCCCGGGGTCAAGCCGATGTTTGCCCCGGGGCAAACGGACGAAAGGGCCAACCGCACCCACGCCACATTTCGGGGATAGCCGGCTTGCTGACCGCCAGGAGCCTGTAAGTTTGCCGATGCCTTGTTTGTTTCGCGTTGCTGCGTTTTCGCTCGCCTCGCTGGCCACCGCCGGCGTGGCCCTCGCCGATCCGCCCGCGCCGCCAATGCCGGCAAAGCCGAAACAGGTCGTCATCATCTCGTTCGACAGTGCGCGCGACATTTCGCAGTGGAAGCGCAGCCGGGCGCTTGCGCAGCGCACCGGCGCGCATTTCACCTATTTTCTCTCCTGTGTCTTCCTGCTCTCGCCGGAGACACGCAAGGAATACACCGCGCCCGGCAAAACAGCGGGGAAATCGAACATCGGCTTTGCCGCCTCAAAACAGGAAGTCGCCGAGCGGCTCGAGCAGATCGGCCTCGCCGCGCATGAGGGCCACGACATCGCCAGTCACGCCTGCGGCCATTTCGATGGCAAGGATTGGAGCAAGGCCGACTGGCTAACGGAATTCGGCTCGTTCGAGCACATTCTCGAAAACGCCTACGCGATCAACGGCATTGCGCCTGAACCGCAGGGCTGGCGCGATTTCGCCCGGCATGCGGTGGTCGGGTTTCGCGCTCCCTATCTGTCGACCGGCAAGGCGCTTTACGAGGCCTTGCCCGCCGCCGGCTACCAGTTCGACGCAAGCGGCGTCTCCCCAGGCCCTGCCCAGCCGCCGACCGTCGGCGGCATCACACGCTTTTCACTGCCGCAGATTCCGGAAGGACCGAAATCCAGGCCGGTGATCGCCATGGATTACAATCTCTATGTCAGGCATTCCGGCGGCTTCGAACGGCCAAGCAAGGCGGACGAGTTCTCCGACCGGACCTATCAGGCGTTTCGCGCTGCCTTCGACGCGCAGTATCAGGGCAAGCGCATTCCGCTGGAACTCGGCTTCCACTTCGCGCTGATGAATGACGGCGCCTACTGGAACGCGCTGGAGCGCTTTGCCGGCGAGATCTGCGTCAAGGCCGATGTCGAATGCATCAGCTTTCGCGATTACATCTCGCGGCAGGATGGAAGCCAGAAGCAGGCTTCGGTTGGCGGCTGAGCCGCCAACCCGGTTCACATCAAGTTTTTCTCAGGCCGGATCTTCGGCACCCTGCCTTGCCAGATAGCGCTGGTCGATATCGGGCAGCGGCTCGCCTTGCAGCGTCGATTCGAAGGCGCGCAGGCGCTTGTGGACCGACTGCAGCTCGACGATGGTCGACCAGGAGGTGAGCAGAAACTGCAGCGAACCTGTCACCTTGCCGAAGGCGTTCGAGATCTGGTTCAGCGCGCCGAACGTTATCTTGTGCGCCACCAGTGACGGACCCAGGATCAGCAGCGAGAAAATGTTGTCGGCTTGCAGGTAGGTGTACCGGACGACGTTGAAATAGATGTAGTGGAAATAGAGCCTGAAATAGTTGTGACGAACATTCTCGAACAGTTCGGCGGTGGTGGCCGGCTGCGCCCTGTCCGCATGATCCTCGCCATAGACCAGTTCCTTACGGTATGCGGCTTCGACGCGCTGGTTGCGGAACTGCAGCCCCGGAAGTTTCAGGCCGGCAACCATAACCGAGATGGTTCCGAACAGGCACCAGGCAAGCGCTGCAATCACCAGAGGCTGCGGGACTGCGCCGATGATCGGCAATTCACTGATATGGGCCTGCAACTGGATCATGACCGGCAGGAAGGCAATCAGGGTCATGATCGACTGGACGAAGCTGGAGCCTAGATCCTCCATGATCTGCGAGAACCGCATCGTATCTTCCTGGATACGCTGCGAAGCGCCCTCGATATGCCGCAGCCTGCCCCAGTTCTCGATGAAATAGTTGTTCATCGCCGTGCGCCAGCGGAAGATCCAGTGGCTGACGATGAAGGCATTGACCACCTGCACATTCATGCCAACCAGCGCGAGCCATGAGAAGTCAGCCAGTCCGGTGTAGAATTCGCCATTGGTCGATTTTCCGGTCCCCGACATCAGGCCTTGCACATAGTCAAAGAACGGGCCGTACCAGGCGTTGACGGCAACGCTGACCTGCACATTGAAATAGATGAAAAACAGGATGACCGCGGTCATCAGGATCGACCAGCGTTGCCATGGATGCGGTGAGTACCAGCTCCAGAACGCGTAGAAGACGAGCACACAAAACGCGAAGTAGAGATAAAACCAAAGGAACGGCTTCGACACGAGGATGGCGATGCCGATGATGGGCGGCGCGTCGGCCGCCGCCGGTGGCATCCCGAAAACGGCGCCCAGTTGCTCCCCCCGAAAAACCAGAACAGGATTGCCGCAAGGCTCCAGAGGGCGGCCGAAGAGAAAAACAGCTTCGGCTGCGGGAAGAAGGATACGAACACTGTGGCGAATTCCTTGATCGAGGCGCAAATCAGCGGGGTTTGGCGGGCATAAAGTCACACATTAGGGGGAAAGAAAATGCCTGCCCGATGCCTGCGACCAGCAAGACGACAAATCATGGCGATTTTGGCGCGGCCGACCATGTGATGACGCCGGAGACCACCAGCATGGCCGCTGCGACGATCGAAGCCACGAAGAAATTGCCTGACGCCTGCGCCAGAAGGCCGGCAGCGATCGGGCCGATGATCTGGCCAAGGCCGAACGAGGCCGTCATCACCGCAAAGATGCGCCGGGGCGCCTTTGACGCCTGCTGGCGGGCGGCCTGCAGGCCAATCGCGGTGATGGCGATGAAGGTGCCGCCGAGCAGCAGACCGCCAAGCAGTGGCCCCGAATATCCGCCAAGCGCCACGCTGGCGGTGACGCCGATGACTTCGATGAAGCACCCCAACGCATAGGCGGCGTAGAGCCCGATCCGGCCGGCGACCTTCTGCCACAGCCACGTCGAAGGAAAACCCGCAAGGCCGGCGACCATCCACACCATGGCTTCGAAGACGCGGCTGCCGCCGCCTTGGCGGACGATGGCGACCAGGAATGTCGCCGTCACCACATAGCCAAAGCCGAACAGCCCGTAGGCGACGATCATCTTCATCAGCGACCGGTCTTTCGGCAGGGCCGGCTCACGGACGGCTTGGCCGTTGGCGAGCGGGCCTTCGTTCGCCAGCAGCGCCACGACCACGAAGCCACAGGCCGAAATCGCCGCCGACCACAGCCAGCCCGCCGCCCAGCCGGCATGCTCGGTGACCAGCACCGCCATCATCGCCGCGGAGATCGCGATGCCGAGGCCGACACCGCCAAAATGCCAGGCCTGCAGGTCGCCGCGACCGGCGGCATTGATATGGCTGAAAACGATGCTGGCCATGAAAACCATGACGAAGGCACTGGCCAGACCGGCCAGAAAGCGGATGACGAGAAAGGCGACCATGGTGTCGGACAGTCCCATCAAGGCGGCAAGGACGGTGCTGGCGCCAAGACCGCCCAGCATCAGCAGGCGCTCGCGGCCATGCGCCCAGCCGCCCGCCGCCACAAACGCGCCGACGAGGTAGCCGAGATAGTTGGCGGACGCGATCCACCCGGCATTGGCCGGCGACAGGTGCAGTTCTTCCATCATGCCGGGCAGGATCGGAGTGTAGACGAAGCGGCCGATGCCCATGGCGACGGCCATGGCGATCATGCCGGCGACGGTGAAGCGCAGCGCTGTTGAGGCCGATGTCATTGCAGCGCACAATAAATGCAGGGATCGCTGAAACAATCGCCTTTCGTTGGGCCAGTAGGCCTACAGCGTGTCGCGCCAGCTCGAGTTTTCCTTAAGCCGGAGGGTGCAGGATCCGCTCAGCAACGCCCACCGAAACCGGCCTGCCACGAAGTGGTCTCGTGCACCGTCCGCCGCGCCGTCAGCCTGAACGGCACGTCGCCGAGCTCGCGCTCCGACATGGTGTTCAGGACGGGGTGCGAAAGCGGATCGGTGAGCCATGTCTGCGTATCGCTCTGAGAGCGCGGCTCATAGGGCGTGCCCCCAGCGAACAGAACCTTAAGCGATGACAGCATCCTTAACATTTCCGGCTCCACGGGTCTTTCTCCCACCAACAAAGTCTGCCGTTTCGGTGCGTCTTTCAATTGAGATTTCAGACCGAACAGTTTAGAAAATCTCAAATGGCCATGCTCAACCGCGTCCACCTCAACGGCCTTCGCGCCGTCGAAACCGTTGCCCGTCTCGGATCACTCGCTGCGGCCGCCGGCGAGCTCAATGTTTCCGTCAGCGCCGTCAGCCAGCAGATAAGCCGCACCGAAAAGCAGCTCGGCCAGGCGCTGTTCGAGCGCACGGCAAGCGGTCTGGTGCTGACCGAATTCGGCGCCGTCTTCGCGACCCGCCTTGGTGCCGGATTTCGCGAGCTTGCCCAGGCCGTGGCGCTGGCCGACGAGGCGGCGCAATGCACGTTGGTGGTTTCGGTGGCACCGGCCTTCGCCTCGAAATGGCTGCTGCCCAGGCTATCGCGTCACTTCGACCGCCATCCCAATGTGCTGCTGCGCATCGACGCTACGGTGCGGCTCACCAATCTCGACCGCTCCGACGTTGACATCGCCATCCGGCTTGGCGACGGCAAATGGCCAGAAGGGCGAGCGGAATTGCTCCTGGCGCAGGAAGTCTTTCCAGTCTGCTCGCCTGATATCGCCAGGAAACTGCAATCGATCGAGGACCTTGCCCAGATCTGCGCCATCACCGACGAGCGGGCGATGATCAATTGGGAAAGCTGGTTCACGGCGGCCGGTGTTACACCCGTCACCTTCCAGAAAGGCGCGCGCTTCACCGATCCGATGCTGTGCCTGGAATCGGCCATTGCCGGCCATGGCGTGATGCTGGGTTGGCAGTTGCTGACGGCGGATGCGCTGGCCGACGGACGGCTGGTGGCGCCGTTCGGCATCCGCGCCCAGAGCGGGCTCGGCTATTGGCTGGTGACCTCGTCGGCCAAGGCGGAGAGTCGCAAGGTCCGGGACTTCAAGGCCTGGATCAAGGAAGAGATCGCGGCGACGATGGCGCAGTTCGGGTCACTCGAAAGCGCGGCCTAGAGCCTGTTCCATCCCGATGGAATCGGGATGGGGCTCTGTCTTTTTTGGTTGACCATGATCTTTTCCGAAAACCGGTTCCCACTTTTCGGGATCATGGCCTGAACTGGCCCGGCGCAATCGCGGTGGAAAGGATGCCGGCTGCGGTCTATGTAAGACCAGATCAAACATCACGGCAGGCAGGATCATGACCACACATTCGCGCGGCGTTTCCGCAACGATCGACCCGGTGAAGCTCGACAGGCTGGCCGAAGTCGCCATCAAGGTCGGGCTGCAATTGCAGCCCGGACAGGATCTGGTGCTGACCTCGTCGATCGCGGCCCTGCCGCTGACCAGGCGCATCGTCGAGCACGCCTACAAGGCCGGCGCCGGTCTGGTGACGCCGATCTTTAACGATGACGAGATGACGCTGGCGCGCTATCGCTTCGGGGCGGACGCCGGTTTCGACCACGCCGCCGGCTGGCTCTATGAGGGCATGGCGAAGGCTTTCTCCAACAATGCGGCCAGGCTTGCCGTGCGCGGCGAGGATCCATCGCTGTTGTCGGCGCAGGACCCGGCCAAAGTGGCGCGCGCCAACAAGGCGAATTCGATGGCCTACCAGCCGGCGCTGGAAAAGATCACCGGCTTCGACATCAACTGGAACATCGTCGCCTACCCGGATCTCGCCTGGGCCAAGCAGGTATTTCCCGGCTATGCCGATGATGTCGCGGTGGTGAAGCTCGCCGATGCGATCTTCGCGGCGTCGCGGGTCGACGTGGAAGATCCCATCGCAAACTGGACGGCGCACAATGCGGCGCTGCGCAGCCGTACCGAATGGCTGAACGGCCACAATTTCCACGCGCTGCATTTCACCGGACCGGGCACCGACCTGACGGTCGGACTGGCGGATGGGCATGAATGGATGGGCGGCGCCTCGACCGCCAAGAACGGCGTCACCTGCAACCCCAACATCCCGACCGAAGAGGTATTCACCACCCCGCATGCCAGGCGCGTCGAGGGCCATGTCTCCTCGACCAAGCCGCTGTCCTACCAGGGCACGCTGATCGACGAGATTTCGGTGCGGTTCGAGGAAGGCCGGATCGTCGAGGCCAAGGCTTCGAAGGGCGAGGATGTCTTGAAGAAAGTGCTCGACACCGACGAGGGATCGCGTCGTCTCGGCGAAGTGGCGCTGGTGCCGCATTCCTCGCCGATCTCGGCCAGCGGGTTGCTGTTCTTCAACACGCTGTTCGACGAGAACGCCGCCTGCCACATTGCGCTCGGCCAGTGCTATTCGAAATGCTTCGTCAACGGCGCCTCGCTCAGCCAGGACGAGATCGCGACGCGCGGCGGCAACAAGAGCTTTATCCACATCGACTGGATGATCGGCTCGGACAAGATCGACATTGACGGCGTCCACAAGGACGGCCGCAAGGTGCCGGTGATGCGCAAGGGCGAGTGGGCCTGAAGATAGGCGGAGGGTCCGGTGGCCTTCGACATCGCGGTCAAGCGGGTCTACGAACCACCCTCTGCCGAGGATGGACAGCGGGTTCTCGTCGACCGCATCTGGCCTCGCGGCGTCAGCAAGGAGCATGCCGCGCTGGCGCTATGGTTGAAGGAGATCGCGCCGAGCGACGAGCTGCGAAAGTGGTTTGGGCACGAGCCGGCGCGCTGGGCGGCGTTTCAGGACCGGTATGGGGCGGAACTGGACGGCAATGACGAGGCGGTTGCGCAACTGCGCGGCTTGCTTGGTAAAGGTCGGGTGACGTTACTCTACGGCGCCCATGATGAGGTGCATAACAATGCCGTGGCGTTGGCGGAGTATCTACGCAGGACGGGCTGAGAGGCGCTTGCCTCCTGCGCTACCGAAAGCCGCGGCGACGTCCGATCTCCCCTCTTGCGGGGAGATGCCCGGCAGGGCAGAGGGGGGTGCTGTCCCTCCGTCCTAACAACCGCAGCTACAGGCTTGCTAAGAAAGTACGCGTTGGAAAACCGGCCAAAGCCGCGATCCTTCACACCCCCCTCTGGCCTGCCGGCCATCTCCCCGCAAGGGGGAGATCGGCAGCTTCACCGTCTCGCCACCTACTTCACCGCCTGCTCATAAGCCTCCGGCTTGAAACCAACCAGAACCCTGTCACCGACTTCCAGCACCGGCCGCTTGACCATCGTCGGTTTGGCCAGCAACAGCGCCTTGGCCTTCTTCTCGTCGAGGCCCTGCTTGTCTGCATCCGCCAGTTCTCGGAATGTGGTGCTGCCCCTGTTGAGCAGCTTTTCCCAGCCGACCTTGCCTACCCAGCCATCCAGCCGCTTCGCGTCGAGCCCCTCCGCACGAAAATCGTGGAAACGATAGGGCACATCATGGCTCTCCAGCCAGACGCGCGCCTTCTTGACCGTGTCGCAGGTGGTGATGCCGTAGATCGTAATCGTCAAAGCGTGCTTCCCTTGGGCTGACAGTCGAATCCGTCCCACAGCCTAAAACCGCCCTTCCCGCTTTGCCAGCGCCCAGGCTCGCAACTGGGGAATTTCCGGGCTTGCTGCCGGGTTACCGGCCGTCAGAAGAGCACCTCATGGCAAGGGCACGCGCTACACCGCACGGCCATCCATTGCGACGCGGCGACAGCCCTGAAGAAATAGACTTCTTCGATGGCTGGGGCACGGTGGCCGACCAGCTTGCAGAGTATGTGAAGACGATTTGAGCGTCATATGGCGGCCGGGGATTGCCCGGCCGCCATGCTTGTTTCTCGATCTTGTAGCGAAGATAGCAAGCTCCGAAGACGGAGCCATTTCCGGCCTCAGTAGTAAAAACGCTCTTCGGTGATCTTGCCGTTCTTGACCGTGTATAGGCCGACCTCATCCATGGTGACACGCTCGCCGGTGGCCTTGGGCGTTACGTCAAACTTGAAGCGGCCTGCGAACTGGTCGCCATTGACATAGGGCCCCTCGACCGAGCCGCCGTGGACTTCGTGGTTCTCTTGCCACCATTGGCCCTTTTGCTTCAGAGCCTCCTTGCCATGGGCCACGGCCATTGGCCCTTCCATGGCTTCGTAGCTGACGATATCGTCGGCGTTGTATTTCTCGCCAGCACCGGCGTGATCACCCTGCTGGAGCAGCTTGGTGAAATCCTTGGCAATGTCCGCGATGGTCATTTGTGTTTCCTCCTGTTCAGACGCACTCGAAGTAGGGAACAGCTTGCCGGTCCGCCACCTTTGCCCGCACGACAGCTGACAACGTGTGTCAGGACGATCGATATAGCGCGGCATTGTGACGACGATTTCTCACATGCCGGCCAGGGAATCGTCCTGGCCGGTCAATTGCCAACGCCCACGAATGGATCAATCGATCGTTCTCGGATTTTGGGAACACGCGCTTGAGCGGAAATGAAGCGGGACTGGTGTCTTCCGCACCAGCGATGCTGCGGTTTTCTGGGAAGGGCAGCCTATGCGGAGAGCATAGGGCAGTTGGCGCCGCGGCGCAGGCTGATATGCGCCACGTCGCCGACGCTGAATTGAAAACCCTCGGCCTGGCGCGGGGCATCGATCACCACAGGCATGCCTTGCCCCAGTTCCGCGTGTAGGCGCAGCGTGCGGCCGTGAAAGACAATGCTGTTGACGCGCGCCGGCGCGGTGCCGGGCGTGGCCTCGGTCGCCGCCAGCAAGTCCTCCGGGCGCACGCCGATGGTGCGCATCTCGCCTTCGCCAGGTGACTGGCCGGTTTCAGAAACGGCCTCGAGCGGCAAGGTGCCGGCGGTGAAGCGCAGGCGATCGCCGTCGCGGCCGACAAAGCGCGATTGCAGGAGATTCATGGTGCCGATGAAGCTGGCAACGAACTTCGTGGCGGGCCGGTCATAGAGCGTCGCCGGCGGCGCGATCTGCTCGATGCGGCCCTTGTTCATGACAACGATGCGGTCGGAGATCGACAGCGCTTCGGTCTGGTCGTGGGTGACCATGACGAAGGTGGTGCCAAGCCGCGACTGCAGCCGCTTCAACTCGACCTGCATCTGTTCGCGCAGATGCGCGTCCAGCGCCGACAGCGGCTCGTCGAGCAGCAGCACGCGCGGCTCGCAGACGATGGCGCGCGCGAGCGCGACACGCTGGCGCTGGCCGCCCGACAGTTCCAAGACGCGGGCGCCAAGCTTGTCGGCGAGACCGACCATGTCGAGGGCTTCGCGGACGCGCTTTGCCTGCTCGGCGCCAGACAATTTGCGCAGCGACAGGCCGAAGCCGACATTTTCGGCGACGTTCATGTGCGGAAACAGCGCGTAGTCCTGGAACACGGTGTTGACCGGCCGGTCGAAGGGTCGAAGGGCCGTGATGTCGCGGCCGTCGAGCAAAACCTTGCCGCTTGACGGGCTTTCGAAGCCGGCGATGACGCGCAGGCTGGTGGTCTTGCCGCAGCCGGACGGTCCGAGCAGCGTGATGAACTCGCCGCTGATAATGTCGAGATCGACGGCGTCGAGCCCGACGATGCCGCCGGGAAAAATCTTCGAGACCGCCTGCAGCCGGACGAGTGGATCAGGCGCCATCGCGAACCTCGGAGGGTTTCGTGGTGTTGACCCAAAGGATCTGGCACTGCTCGACGCCGGGATTGCGGAAGGCGTGCAGAAGCGTGCTCTTGAAGGCAAAGCTGTCGCCGGTCTTCAGCCCGTATTTTGTCGAATCCACCACCAGTTCGACCTCGCCCGACAGCACGTAGCCGAATTCATGGCCGGCATGGGCATAGGCTTCCGCCGTGCCGCCACCGGCTTCCACCGTCACCAGCATGCCGGTCAGCGTCGCGCCCGGCGGCGACAGCAGCGCCTTGGCGATGCCTTCGGATTTTACGGGAATGGCGCGCCGCTTGTCGGCACGCACGCAATAGAGATCGTTGACGGCATCGTTGCCATCGGCGATCAGCGCCGATGGCTCGATGTCCAGCGCGGCGGCGAGCGGCCAGATCACCTTGACGCGCAGCGAGGACATGCCGCGCTCGATCTGGCTCAACGCGCCGATCGATACGCCGGCTTTTGCCGCAAGATCAGCCAGCGACAGGCGGCGCTCCAGCCGCAGCGCCCGCACGCGTCGACCGACGCGAACGTCGGCATCGTCCTTGGGTTTCTCGGCGGCTTCGTCAAGAACATCCATACATCGGTCCTCGTTTGCTTCTGCCTTCTCCCTTGTGGGGTGAGAAGCGGTCTGCGTAGTGGACGAAAAGCCAACTGCTTGGCTTTTCGAGCTTCGAACGCCCTGAGCCTGCGAAGGGCCGGGTGGTGGCCGATCCACCTGCCGGGTCCCCGCTGCTTCGCAGCGTCCCGGCGTTCGCCGGCCTTTCATCGTGCCACCGGCACGATGAATTCGCTGACGCGAACCGGCTGCTCACCCCACAAGGGGAGAAGGGGGAGCCTCAGCCTCCCGCCTTCACCTTCTCGAACATCTTCGCCACATCGTCATTTTGCTTCATCGGTCCGGTGAAGATGGTGGTCTTCAGCATCACTTCCGGATCGGACGGTAGTTGCAGCTTCTCAAGTTCCTCCTTCGCCACGCCGGCGAAGGCGGTCGAGAGCGAGCTGCCATAGCCGTAGGACTGGATCAGGAATTTGCCTGAATCGGCATCCAGCCGGCTGTTCATGAAGTCGTAGGCGAGATCGACATTCTTGGCGTCCTTCAGCATGACGAAGCCGCAGGCCCAGGTCAGCATGCCTTCCTTGGGCTTCATGAACTCGACCGGCACGCCTTGCTTCTTCAGCGAGGTGGCCGACGCGTTCCAGGTCATCGCGGCGACCAGTTGGCCGCTGGCCAGCGCCTGCTCGACCGAGGTCATGTCGGTGGTGTAGCTCGACAGCAGCGGGCGCTGTTCGCGCAGCTTTGCCGCGACCTTGTCCATCTGCTCGGGTGTCATGTCGAACGGATTAACGCCGGCGAGAAGTGCGGCAACGATGGGCGTGTCATGCACGGCGTCGATGGTTGCCATGCGGCCGGCATATTGCTTGTCCCACAGAAGGTTCCAGCTCGCCTCGGGGTTCTTCACGAGGTCGGTGCGGTAGAGGATCGAGGTGTTGCCCCAGTCCCACGGCACCATCCAGACCTTGCCGTCACCGGCCTGCAAATCGGGCAGGTTCTTGAACACCGGGAAGATCGAATCCCAGTTCTTGATGCGCTTGGTGTCGATCGGCTGCAGCAGGCCTTCCTTGTTCCAGCGCGCCACCTTGTCGTAGCAGGGATGGGCGATGTCGGGGCGGAAGCCGGCCTTGACCTTGGTGAAGGCATCATCGTCGTCACCGAAGATCGAGGCCTCGACACCGTCGGGGTGTGCGACCAGGAAGCTCTTGTTGAAGTCGGGCAGTTCGTAGCCCGACCAGGTGAAATATTGCAGCTTTTCGGCGGCCAGCGCCACGGTCGACGACAGTGCGAGTGCCAGTGCGGCGAGGCCGGTGCGGGCCTTGTGTCCGGTTATCAATTTCAGAAATGCCATTTTCGTTCTCCTCTCATTGTTGTGGTCAGGCTGGATTGCGGCGCGCGGCGCCGAGCCCGCGATGACGCAGGAGTTCGGCTGTACCGGCGATGATGAAGGACACGGCCAGGATCACCGTCCCGAGCGCCATCACGGTCGGCAGCGAGCGGGGGAAGCGCAGCTGGCTCCAGATGTAGAGCGGCAGGGTCGGCTCGGTGCCGGCGAGGAAGAAGACGACGATGAATTCATCGAAGGAGATCAGGAAGGCGAGCATGAAGGCCGACAGCACGGCGGGCAGGCTGAGCGGCAGCATGACGCGCCGGAACGTCGTCCAGTCGGAGGCGCCGAGGTCGAGTGCCGCCTCGCGGACCGTCCTGGGGATGGCGGCAAAACGGCTGCGCATGATCACCACCGTGGTTGGCAGCGCCACCAGTATGTGGCCCAGCACGATGGCGACACGCGATGGTCCAAGGCCGATGAGGTTGACCAGGATCAGCAGCGATATGCCGACAATGACGCCGGGAATGAGGATCGGCAGCCGGGCGATGGCGCTGATGGTGGCGGCCAATGGCGAGCGGCCATAGAGGTCCATATAGGACACGGTGATGCCGCACAGCGTGGCACCGGAGGCGGCCAATGCCCCGATGACGAGACTGTTGGCGAGCGCGCCCGACAGCGCCGGATTGCCATAGAGCGTCGCATACCATTGCAGCGTGAAACCCTGCAGCGGAAACGCCGCCTGGATGGAGTCGTTGAAGGAAAACAGCGGGATCAGCAGGACCGGCAGATAGAGAAACACCAGATAGGCAAGCACGTAGAGGCCGAGCCAGCGGCCGTCCGGTTTCGTGCTGGCGCGTTCCGCCTTCATGTGCGGCTGCCAAATCTGCGGTCGGCGCCGCGCGCGACCAGCACCACGACGAGGATGACCAGCATGACGCAAACCGAAAGGGCCGCGCCGAACGGCCAGTCATTGGCCTTGCCGAACTGCGACTGGATCAGCGAGCCGATCATGGTGCTGGCCGGGCCGCCGACCATGGCCGGGGTGACATAGTCGCCGACCGTCGGCACGAAGACGACGAGAGCCGCCGCCAGCACGCCTGGCATCGAGTTCGGCAGCACGACGCGACGGAACGCGGTGAACGGTCGCGCGCCAAGATCGGAAGCGGCCTCGAGCAGCGATTTCGGGATGGTGTCCAGCGCCACATAGATCGGCAGGATGGCGAAAGGCGCGTAGGCATGCGCGAGCGTGACGACCACCGCCGCCGGTGTGTTCAGGAAAGCCAATGTCGGCTGGGACCAGATGCCGCTTTCGATCAGCGCCGAGTTCAAGACGCCGTTGTAGGCGAGCACGATTTTCCAGGCGAAGACGCGCAGGAGATAGCTGGTCCAGAACGGCAACGTCACCAGGAACAACAGCAGGCTACGCCGCCGCCCGGCGTGGAAGGCAAGATAATAGGCGACGGGATAGGCGGTGACGACGGTCGCCAGCGTCACCAGGCCGGCAATGACCAGCGAGCGCAGCGTCACCGTCCAGTAGAGCGGATCGGTGACCACGGTGGCGAAGTTTTCGACGGTCAGCCCAACGCCGAGCAGCGAGCCGTCATTGCCGCGGAAGGCGAGGAACAGCACCAGGCCAAGCGAAAACAGGATGAGCAGGAAAGTGACCAGCGCCCCCGGCAACAGCATGGCGAACCGGAAGCCGGACGAAGACCGGGCCTCAGGCGCTTGCGTTGCAACTAGGGTCGACATCGACCTGCTCACCGGGATTTTGAAATTGGCTAAGACTTTTTCATATTCATGAAACTGTCAAGCGGAATCCGGCTTTCATGAATTGTTGCCGTCAGCGCTCCGGCGACCGCCGGAACGCTTGGGGCCTTGCCCGGAATGGTCGAAAAAGCCGTAGCTGACCTCGTAAGCCTGCCGTTCTCAGCCGCGTCAACTGGGTTATCTTATCCGAACCGATTGGTCGGTGTGCCTCGAACGCCTGCGCGCACTGCGAACAACCCGCCCTCCTGCGGGTTCGCCTGCAGATGTCTCTCGCTCATGGCAAACCGCGCCGAGGTGACGAAGAGGATGTCGAAATTCTCACCACCGAAAGCACAGCTCGTCGGCCAGCTGCAGGGCAGTTCCACCACCTTGTCCAGAACCCCGTCAGGTGAAATACGGACCAGGCAGCCGCCCCCTGCGACGCGACAATTCCAGACATAGCCCTCTGCATCCATGCACGACCCGTCCGGCAAACCGCGTGGAAAGCCCGAGAAGAAAAGACGCCTGCCGGTTAGTCGCGATTGCACCCTGTCCCAGCGATAGCGGAAAATCTGGTTCTTCGTCGTGTCTGCGGTGATGAAGGCATCATCCGCCGTCCAGACCATCGTGTTGGTGATGCCGAAGCGATCGGCACTGAGCGCCTCGACAATGCCGGCAGTGTCGAGGCGATAAATCCGCCCCGCATCTCGCGAGATGTCGCGTGGAAGATCGTCGGGGCCGATATTGTTTTCCATGGTGCCGACCCAGAATGAGCCGTCCGGGGCGACCACACCCTCATTCAACCGTGTGTCAGGGCTGTCCGGTTCGATCGTCGCGATCGTCCTGAAGTTTTCTCCGAAATCCCACAGCGCCACGTCCTTTCGCAGCCCGACGATTGCGCCACCGTCCCTTCGCAAGCCAATTGAGGTTGCTAAGTCCGGTGTCTGCCAGCTCTCGTGATCGAGAGTGGCCGGATCGAGCCGGTGGATGCGTCGCCCGATGATATCCACCCAGATCAGTGTCTTCCTGCGCTCGTCCCAAACCAGGCTCTCACCGACAATATCCTGGGCATCAAACACGAAGCCCGGCTGTTTTTCTTCGCTATCCACCACCCTTTTCCCTTCCCGACTGTCGCGCGGTCAACCGCTATTGACAGACAAGATTTCACAAAGATATACACATTTCAAGAAAACATGTCATACAGGTTTTGGGCAAATGGTGAGCGACTGCAGCATGGGACCTGACGAGACAAATCCCGGTTTGGTGAGTGCCGCCATTCAGGCCATCACCCAACACATCCGCGTTGAAGGCCTTGGCCCTGGCGATCTCTTGCCCAGTGAAGCCGACATGACCCGCAAGCTCAGCGTCTCGCGGACAGTGGTGCGGGAGGCGTTTCGATCGCTGTCGGCGATGCGCCTGATCGACATGAGCGCCGGCCGTCGCGCCAGCGTCGCCAAGCTCGACATTGGCGCCATGTCGATGGTGATCGAGCATGGCGTCACCACCGAACAGATCAGCATCCAGCAGGTTTACGATGTGCGCCGTACCATCGAAATGCGCACGGTGGCGCTCGCCGCACTCCGGCGGACCGACGCCGAGGCGGCTGAAATCCAAAAATGCGCGCGGCTGATGCGAGAGAACCATCAGGCGCCCGAGATCGTCATGGAGCACGACATCGCATTCCATGAAGCGATCGCGCGAGCCTCTCACAACCCGGTGTTTTCGTTGATCATCACCGCCTTCAGCGGCGTCACGCGACGCACCTGGGTGATCGGCTGGCGCACACGCTCTTCCGAGGAAGCACAGGTCAAGATGATCGACGGTCACGGAGATATTGCTCAGGCGATCCTCGCGGGCAACCCGCAACTTGCCGCCGAACATATGGCCGCGCATTTCGACAAGAGCGTGAAGGCACTGATCGACGCGGGGATCGCATGAAAATCCGCTCGCTTGAGACCATTCGCATCGAAGAGCGGCCCAATCTGCTCTGGATCGAGGTGCATACCGACGAGGGCATCACCGGCCTTGGCGAAACGTTCTTCCTGGCCCGCACGGTCGAGGAATATGTCCATGAATATGTCGCGCCCCGCGTCATCGGCCGCGATCCACTGCAGATCGATCTGCTTTCCGCGGATCTGGTTGGCTATCTCGGTTTCCGCTCCAGCGGGGTCGAAGTCCGCGGCAATTCCGCCTTCGACATCGCGCTCTGGGATATTTTCGGCAAGGCTCTGAACCAGCCGATCGCGCAGCTTCTGGGGGGCTTTTCGCGGCAGTCCATCCGCACCTACAACACTTGCGCCGGCACCGAATACATCAAGGACGGCAAGGGACAGACCACCGCGAATTATGGTCTCGGCACAAGGCAAGGCTATGACGACCTGAATGGGTTCCTCCACCGCGCCGACGAATTGGCGGCGGAGCTGCTCGAGGACGGCATCACGGCCATGAAGATCTGGCCTTTCGACCATGCCGCCGAGAAAAGCCGGGGGCAAGACATTAGCGCCACCGACCTCAAAGCCGCGCTGCAACCCTTCGAGAAGATCCGCAAAGCTGTCGGCGACAAGATCGACATCATGGTCGAATTCCACTCCATGTGGCAGCTCCTGCCGGCGATCAAGATCGCCAAAGCGCTCGGACCTTATGGCACATACTGGCATGAGGATCCCATCCGCATGGACAGCCTCGCCGACCTCAAGCGCTATGAGGCCGCAAGCCCGGCGCCGATCTCGGCGTCGGAAACCTTGGGCAGTCGCTGGGCATTCCGCGACCTTCTGGAGACCGGTGCCGCTGGCATCGTCATGCTGGATATTTCCTGGTGCGGCGGGCTTTCTGAAGCGCGCAAGATCGCCGCGATGGCGGAGGCCTGGCACCTTCCGGTCGCCCCGCACGACTGCACCGGGCCGGTGGTTCTGGCGGCGTCCACACATTTGTCCCTCAACGCACCCAACGCGCTCGTACAGGAGAGCGTGCGGGCATTCTACCGGACCTGGTACCGCGACCTCGTGACGGCGCTACCGGAAGTCAAGGACGGCATGATCACCGTGCCGCCCGGCCCCGGGCTCGGGCTGGAGCTCAATCCCGACCTCGGTCGGGCCTACACCGTCCATCGCCGTGTCTCCGACAAGACGGACATCTGAAGAACACTCAACGGGAGGAATAGTAATGAAACGACTGACTGCAACGCTTTTGCTCGCGACGACGCTGCTCGCCGGGCCTTCCATCGCCAGCGCCGACGGGCTCAACATAGTCTTCACACACCATTCGTCGGCCTCGAACACTTTCTGGCAAGCGGTGAAGAAGGGCTTTGACGATGCCTGCGGCAAGGTCGAGGCCAAGTGCAACATGATCTTCACCCAGACCGAAGGTTCGGTCGAGCAGCAACTCGCCAACATGCGCGCCGCCCTTGCCGCCAAGCCGGATGCCCTGCTGACCTCGATCGTCGACAACAAGGCGTTCGACGACGTCATCAAGGAAGCGCGAGATGCCGGTGTGTTGGTGATTGCCGTCAATGTCGATGACACCGAAGGCGCCAAGGGCAATGCACGGCAGGCCTTCATAGGGCAAGGGTTCAAGCCGGCGGGCTATTCGCTGGGCAAGGCAATTTCGGAGAGCTTCCCGAAAGAAGGGCCGATCAAGGTTCTGGTCGGCATTTCGGCACCAGGCCAGAACTGGTCGGAAAGTCGCGGCGCGGGTGTGATGCAGTTCCTTGAGGAGTACAAGGCGGCCCATCCCGATCGCCAGGTCTCCTGGGAGCGGATCGACAGCGGAACGGATCTCGCGATCACCTCCGACCGTGTCGGCGCCTATCTCAACGCGCATCCCGACACCACAGCCTATTTCGACACCGGCTTCTGGTGCGCCGGCGTTGCGCGGTCGCTGCAGGATCGTGGTGTCGCGCCCGGCAAGGTCCTGCTTGGCGGCTTCGATCTGGTGCCGGAAGTTCTGCAACAAATGCAGAAGGGCTACGTCCAGGCCCTCGTCGACCAGCAGCCCTACATGCAGGGCTTCATGCCGGTGATGGAAGCCTATCTGAACAAGAAGGTCGGCCTGGCACCCTCCGACATCGATACGGGCCAGGGCATCGTACGCCCGGACCAGGCCGACGCGATCATGACGCTTTCAGCGCAAGGCCTGCGCTAGACCCACGCGCCCTGTGTTCGCCCGGCGGTGTTCACACCGCCGGGCAGTCCCTTGCCTCGAATTCCTGGAGCCTGCCTTGAAACGCCTCTTCAAGACTTATCTGGAAAAGCCGGAACTGGCGGGACTGATCCTGCTGGCGCTTCTGGTGGTGATTTTCGAGATCCGCTCGGATGGCGTGTTCCTCAATCAGGACAACCTTCGTGGCATACTCGGCATTCTGCCTGAGACGGGCCTCGTCGCCATCGGCGTCACAATCCTGATGATCAGCGGCGAGTTCGACCTGTCGGTTGGATCGGTGTTCGCGCTGATGCCGATGTGCATGGCCGTCCTCATGGTCGAGGGGGTCCCTTTCCCCCTCGCCTTGCTGGCCGGGCTTGTCGTTTGCGCAGTGATCGGATTCATCAACGGCTATGTGACGATCTGGTTCGAGATCCCGAGCTTCATCACCACGCTCGGCATGCTTTTCATCGCCCGGTCACTGACGATCGTCGTCTCGGGTGGGTTTCCGCCCTTGCTTCCCGTCGATCTGCCGAACTGGCTGTTCACCTCGTTTGTCGGTCCCGGCCATATGTTCCGCATGTCGTTCGTGTGGTTTGTCGGAATTGCCGTGCTGACATCGCTGATGCTTTCCCGAACCAATTTCGGCAACTGGATAAAGGCCACCGGTGGCTTCCATCCCGCTGCCGCCTCGATGGGCATCCCGACCGCAAGGGTGAAGCTCGCATGCTTCATGCTTTGCTCGATGCTGTCCGGTTTCGCCGGCATGTTGCAAGTGCTGAGGCTGGGCTCCCCTTTGCCTTCCATCGGCGAGGGCCTGGAACTCCAGGCGGTCGCCTCGGCGGTCATCGGCGGTGCTTCACTCGCAGGCGGCATCGGTACGGTCGCTGGCGGCATCATCGGCACGATCCTCATCCGCATCATCGACAACGGGCTAGTGCTCTCCCACGTTGACGCGAACTGGTTCAAATTCGCGATCGGCTTCCTGACTATATTCGCCGTCGTCGCCAATGCCTGGATGCGCAAGCGCGCCAAGGCGATCAAGATGGAGGGCTGAGCCATGGAAGACGCAATCATCTCCGTCCGCAATCTTCACAAATGGTATTCCGGCGTCCATGCGCTGAAGGGCGTGAGCCTCGATCTGAAGCGGGGCGAGGCGCTCGGGCTGGTCGGCGACAATGGTGCCGGCAAATCGACGCTCATCAATATCCTGTCCGGCGTCCATACCGCCGATGAGGGCGAGATCCTGGTCGACGGCAAGCCGGTGCGCATCGCCAGGCCGCGCGACGCAATGAACCTCGGCATCGAGACCATCTACCAGTACAATTCGATGGTTCCCACCATGTCGATTGCCAGGAATCTGTTTATCGGCCGCGAGCCGACGCGGTTTTCCGTATTCGGCGTCGGCATCCTGGATCAGCAGAAAATGGCTAGCGAGAGCATCAAGGCCATTGCCGATGTCGACCTGCATCTGCGGTCGCCCGACGCATTGGTCGGCGAACTGTCAGGCGGCCAGCGGCAGGGCGTCGCGATCGCGCGCGCCATGCATTTCAAGTCCAAGGTGATGATCCTCGACGAGCCGACCAATCACCTTTCGGTCAAGGAGACCAGCAAGGTTATCGGCTTTGTACGTGGACTGAAGGCACAAGGGGTGACTGGCATTTTCATCAGCCACAACATGCATCACGTTTTTGACTGCTGTGATCGCGTGGTCGCGATGGCGCGCGGCGAGGTCGTGCTCGACAAGCGCATCGAGGAAACCTCCATCGATGAAGTCCACAGCGTGCTTTAGAGGCGGGGAATAGCGATGACTATCCTTTCCGGCAAGGTTGTGCTCCTGACCGGTGGTCTGGGTTCGCTCGGCCGCGCCCAGGCTGCCGCGCTTGCCCGCGCCGGCGCGCGCGTGCTCTTGCTTGACCGACCGGAGAATGCCGAAGGGCCTGGCATCGCGGCGGAATTGGCAGCGATAAACAATGGTACGATCGTCTATGTCGGTTGCGACTTAAACCGGTTGGCCGAAGCCGAAGCGACGATCAAGGCACTCGCCGACGAAGAAGGCGCAATCGACATCCTGATCAACAACGCAGCGCTGATCATCAACCGTCCGTTCGAGGAATTTTCGCTCGCGGAATTCGAGGACCAAATTCGCGTGAACTCTTCAGCCGCTTTCGCCTTGGTGCGTGCCTGCGCTCCTGGCATGAAGAAGAGGGGCCACGGGAGGATCGTCAATTTCTGTTCAGTGACGCTGAACGGCCGCTGGGAGGGTTACGTGCCTTATGTAGCCTCGAAAGGCGCCATGCTGGGTCTCACCAAGTCGCTGGCGCGGGAATTGGGACCGCACGGCATTACGGTAAACGCGGTATCGCCCGGCGCCGTCGTTTCCGAAGCGGAGGAGCGCGTTTTCGGAGACCGGCTCAAGGAATACAATGATTGGATCCTGACCAACCAAAGCTTGAAGCGCCGTATCGAGCCGCAGCATGTCGCGGATCTCGTGCTGTTCCTTGTCTCCCCGGCCGCGGACATGATCAGCGGCCAGAACATCAGCGTCGATGGCGGCTGGTAGCGGTGGCCTTCCGTCGATGACAAACAGTGATGTGGTCGAACTTGCCGACGGACGCGCAAGCCTGGTGGTGAGCCCTCGCGAGGGCGCCGCTATCCTGCGCTACGACGCACTGCGCCCCGGCCAGGCGCCGACGCCTCTCATCAAGCCATCGACGGGCCTGTTGAAGTTCGGGTCTCAGCTGCTGATTCCATGGTCGAACCGTATTTCCGGCGGGGGCTTCGAGTTTGAAGGGCGCTTCCATCCGCTCGAGCCCAATGTCGAAGGCGAGCCGTTCCCGCTCCACGGCGACGCTTTTCAAAAGCCGTGGCGGTTGACGCGGCAAACCGGCACTGAAATGGAGCTGGCTCTGGAGGACGGAGCGATCGGACCTTATCGCTACCATGCGAGCGTCCGCTATGCATTGGAGGACGGCGCGCTGTCTGCCGTCCTGACCGTCGAGAACCGGGCCACTATCCACCTGCCCTATGGACTCGGCTTCCATCCCTGGTTTCCGCGCTGCCCGCGCACTCTGCTGCAAGCATCGGCGCACAGGGTCTGGCTGGAGGACGAACGCCATCTGCCGACGGAGGTTGTGTCGCTTGCCTCCCGCCCGGACTGGGATTTCTCGCACGCCGCGCCGCTTCCTGATGCCTGGGTCAACAACGCCTTCGAAGGCTGGAATGGGCGCGCCTCGATCGTTCAGCCGGATGACGCGATCGTCGTCACAGTCGAGGCGTCGCCGTTGCTGAACGTCTTCGTTCTCTATTCACCGGCACGAGACGCTGATTTCTTCTGCTTCGAACCCGTTTCACATCTGGTGGACGCCCATCACGGCAGCGGCCTGACCGCACTGGAACAAGGCGGATCGACAAGCGCGCGTTTGCGTCTACGCTGGGATGAGCTGTAGCGTCGAATCGGGAGTCACTAAGTGGCGCAAGGACATGGTGGCTGAGGGCCTTTCCATTGAGCGTCTGTCGCTCTGGCCGCGCGCACCTTACAACATTGAACCATCCTTCCTTCTGACAAGAGATAGAGAACAATGACGAACACGATGTTCCTGCCTGACGATGGCGTCTTTCTCGGCCGTGCTCGATCACCGGCCGCGCCCCATCCTTTGGTGGTCACGGTGCGTGACGGCACTGTCTTCGACATCACCTCGAGCGTGGCGCCGACCGTGCGTGATGTCTGCGAGATGGCCGATCCGGTAGGGCATGTGCGCTCGGCCAAGGGCAAGCCGATCGGCGCGCTCGATGACATCGCGGCCAACAGTTTCGAGGCGACGCGCAATCCGGCAAAACCCTATCTGCTTTCCCCGGTAGACCTGCAGGCGGTCAAGGCGTCGGGCGTGACCTTCGTCGTCAGTCTGCTCGAACGGGTGATCGAGGAACAGGCGCGCGGCTCGGCGGAAAAGGCCGACGCCATCCGCGCCGATATTGCCGGGCTGATTGGCCACGACCTTTCGAAGCTCAAGCCCGGCTCGTCGGAAGCCATGGAGATCAAGGCCAAGCTGATCGCGCGCGGCGCCTGGTCGCAATATCTGGAAGTGGGCATCGGTCCCGATGCCGAGATCTTCACCAAATGCCAGCCCATGGCCTCGGTTGGCTTCGGCGCCGATGTCGGCCTGCATCCGGTGTCGACCTGGAACAATCCGGAGCCGGAGATTGCCATGATCGCCGCCTCGAGCCGCAGGATCGTCGGCGCCACAATCGGCAACGACGTCAATCTGCGCGACGTCGAAGGGCGCTCGGCACTGCTGCTCGGCAAGGCCAAGGACAACAACGCCTCGGCGTCGCTTGGCCCGTTCATCCGCCTGTTCGACGAAACCTTCTCGATCGACGACGTCAAGCAGGCCGTCGTGCGCCTCAAGGTCGAGGGCGATGACGGATTCGCGCTGGAGGGCGCAAGCTCGATGGCCGAGATCAGCCGTTCACCGGAAGAGCTGGTTGCCGCCGCCATGGGCCCGCACCACCAATATCCGGACGGGCTGACGCTCTATCTCGGCACCATGTTCGTGCCGTCGAAAGACCGCGGCGAAAAGGGCAAGGGCTTTACCCACAAGGTCGGCGACATCGTCACCATCTCGTCGGAGAAATTCGGTGCGCTGGTCAACCGGGTACGGCTGTCGCCCGATTGCCCGCATTGGACCTACGGTGCCAGCCATCTCATGCGCGACCTGGCGAAGGCCGATTTTATCTAGAATCTGTCCGAAACGGCCGCAATCAACACAATTTTATGCGGAATCCCAGTGACGGCGGACGCAATCCGCTTCAAGATCGCGGTGCGGTCGGGGGGCCGTTCCGATGTCCGATTCGCCGATCCTGTTCGTGCGCACCATCGCCAAACGTTTTGGCGGCACGGTCGTGCTCGAAGACATGAACCTTGTGGTCGAGCGCGGCTCGATCCACGCACTGGTTGGCGAAAGCGGCGCCGGCAAATCGACGCTGACGAAAGTGCTGGCGGGCATTGTCCGGCCGGACCGTGGCGTCATCGAATTTGACGGCAAGACCACGACGATCGACAGCCCCAATGCGGCGCGGAAGCTCGGCATTGCCGTGGTTCTGCAGCAGCCAGGACTGTTTCCGGAGCGTCCGGTGCTGGCCAACCTCTTCGTCAACCGCGAGCCGGTCCATAACGGGCTGATCTCGCGGCGCGAAATGGAGGCACGCAGCCGTGACCTGCTGCGCCGGCTTGGTCTCGATGTCGATGTCCATGCCCCGCTCGGCGATCTCGGGTGCGGCGAACAGCAGTTGGTCGCGATCGCCCGCGCGCTTCTGGAAAACCCGAGGCTGCTCGTCCTTGACGACCCGAATTCGGCGCTCGACCAGCGCCAAAGCGAGCGGCTGTTCGCGGTGTTGCGCGGGCTGAAAGCCAGGGGCATGAGCATGCTCTACGTGTCGAACCGGCTGGGGGACGCGCTTGCCATCGCCGACCAGCTGACGGTGATCCGCAACGGCCGTGACGTGCTGTCGAAGGCGCGGCAGGAGCTGACGGCTTCCGAGGAAGCGATGATCGGCCAGTTGCGCCAGTCGCTGTTCCCGCTGCCGCTCAGGGCCTTGCCGACGCTTGCCGGCACGCTGCGACCGCAAGTCACAATCGAAGGGCTCGGCGGCGGCAGACTGAACGGGATCAGCTTCACCGCCCGCGCGGGCGAGATTCTCGGGCTTGCCGGCCCCGGAGCGCCGGATCTGCTCGCGCTGTTGTTCGGGCTGCGCAAGCCGCGCCAGGGCAAGGTGCGTTTTCCCGATGGCGACGGCTTGCCGAGGACGCAGACGGAAGCGGCGCGGCGCAACATCTGCATGATTTCAGGTGAGCGCGGCAACGGGTTGATGCCGGAAAAATCCATCGCCTTCAACATGGCGAACGTCGTCGTCGGCGCACGCAACTGGGGTTCGCGCTGGTACTCAGCCGGTGCAGCGCGCGACCGCGCCGCGCTCCAGATCGAGGCGCTGCGCATCAGGAGCACGCCGGAGATGCCGGCGGGATCGCTTTCGTCCGGTGGCCAGCAGAAGGTGATCATCGCCAAATGGCTGGAAATCGGCCCGCAAATGGTGCTGCTCGACGAGCCGGCCCGCGGCATCGACATCGGCAGCAAGCAGGAGATCTACGCCTTGATCCGCCAAATGGCGGCCAGCGGCTGCATCGTGCTGCTGCATTCCAATGAGCTGTCGGAACTGACCGGGCTCTGCGATCGCATCCTTGCATTGCACCAGGGCAGGCTGGCCGGCGAAATCGCCGGCGACGATATGGATGTGGGCAGGCTTCTGAAGCTGATCACGGCGGGCAAGCCTGCGGACGAAAACCGACAAACCAGCCGGGAGAGTGCAGCATGACCAGGACCGATACCGCGCCGCTGCTTGCCGGTTCAGCGAACCGTCGACCCGGACGCCGTATTCGGCTGCCGGCCGAGACCGGTGCTGTCGTCGCCCTCGCCCTGTTGGTCGCGATGCTGGGTTGGCTGAGCCCGGCCTTCCTCCAACCGGCCAACCTGCTGTCGGTGCTGGGCCAGGCTGCCCTGCCCGGCCTGCTCGCGATCGGCATGGTGTTCGTGCTCGCAGCCCGCGAGATCGACATTTCGGCCGGTGCGGTGTTCCATCTCTCAGCGACCTCCACCGCCTTGCTGATGGTTGCCGGCGTGGACCCCTGGCTTGCCGCGCTGGCGGGTGTCGCGGCTGGCGCCGGCCTTGGCCTGATCAACGGCCTGCTGGTGATCGCGCTGCGCCTGCCGGCTCTGCTGGTGACGCTCGGCACATGGTGGATGATCCAGGGGCTGTCGCTGGTCGTTGGCAAGGGACAGACAATCGCGCCGCCGGGCACAAACGGTAGCTTCTTCACGACCCTGTCGGGCAAGGCGTTCATGGTCGTGCCGGCGGCGGGCATCGTCTTCATCGTGCTGGCGCTGGCGATGCATGTCGTGCTTCACCGCACCCGCTTCGGCTACCGGGTCCAGGCCGTGGGCAGCAATCCGCAGGCTGCCGCCTATGCCGGCATTCCAACAGGCAAGGTCAAGGTGCTGACGCTGGTGTTGATGGGGGCGATGGCCGGGCTTGCCGGCGTGATCCATGTCGGCGCCCAAGGCGCCATTGCCCCGGGTGACGGCGGCACGTTCGCCCTGCTGGCGATCGCGGCGGCCATCATTGGCGGCACATCGCTTTCAGGCGGCAACGGCAGCGTCATCGGTGCCGCGATCGGCATGCTGGTTCCGCAGGCAATAATGAGCGCCATGACCTTGCTCGGCGTGGATGCCATCTGGGCCGCCTTCACCACCGGTGCCTTGGTCGTGCTTGCCCTCGCGGTCGACCGGCTGGTCAGGATGTGGCGCAACTGGCGCGCCGATCGCGCCCGGGACAATCCGCTCGGCTGAGCCTCGACGCCAATCATCCGGCTGGCCGGAAAAATCAACCCAACTGATGCAATCTGATGGGTCTGCTGATGGCGCCGCGTCAGGCGCCATCTACATCTGCAGATGGAGGCTTGCCATCCGTCGAAAAAGGGAATGCTCTGAGGCATCCGAGCGGCGCTGGCAAAAGACGCAATCCGGCCGAAGCCGGAACAAGGGACGGATCATCTTCAACCGGGAGGAAATCAAATGCTGACAAGACTAAGACTTGTGCTCTACGGCCTGCTGGTGGCGCTGACGCTCGTTCCGGCGGCGGCGCAGGCCAAGACATTCTACTGGATTTCACATGGCGGCCCGGCCGATCCGGTCTGGACCTACTTCCTGGCCGGCGCCAAGCAATGGGCAAAGGACACCGGCAACACCGTCAACACCTCGTTCCACAATGGCGACGTCGCCTCCCAGCAGGAAGCGGTTCGCGCCGCGCTCTCGGCCAAGGCCGACGGCATCGTCACCACCAGCCCCGATCCGGGCAGTCTTGTCGAGATCGTCAAGGAAGCCCGCGCGGCCAACATCCCGATCATCAACTTCAACACGCCCGATCCCAAGGCCAATTTCAACGCCTATGTCGGCGGCGACAACGTGACCTTCGGCAAGCACTGGGCGCAATATCTGGTCGACAAGGGCCTGGTGAAGAAGGGCGACTTCGTCTGGATGCCGGTCGAGATCCCCGGCGCCACCTATGGCGTCCAGGAAGAGGAAGGCATCAAGAGCGTCTTCGGACCGCTCGGCATCACCTATGAAGTGACCGAGGCGACGCTCGATCAGGCCGAGGTGATCAACCGCATGGTCGACTACCTCACCGCCCACAAGGGCAAGGTCAACGCCATCATCGGCCTCGGCGACCTCGTCACCGGCTCGATCAAGCGGGTCTTCGATCAGGTCGGCGTCAAGCCGGGCGAAATTCCGGTCGTCGGCTGGGGCAATTCGCTCGACACCACCCAGGAAGTGCTGAACGGCTATGTCAATGCCGGCCAGTGGCAGGACCCGCAGGCGACCAGCTATGTCGCGCTGTCGCTTGCCAACATGGCCGCCAGCGGCATTCCTCCGGGCTTCAACGTCATCACCGGCGCGCTCTACGAAAAGGACACCGCGCAGGTCTACGACAAGATCCTGTCCGGCAAGTAACATCCCAGACCCAGGCAGTCGCGATCGTATCCACGGTCGCGACTGCCTTGTACCTTCGCCGAGCCTCGCCGGATCCGGCGCAGGTGTCAGCCATTCCCATCATGTCGCGGGTTATCAGTGGAAAATCATTCGCTTGTCCAACGCCTGATCGCGCGGCCTGAATTCGGTCCCTTCGTCCTGCTCGTGATCGAGATCGGCGTTTTCTGGGGCTTCAACCACGATTTCCTGTCGCCGCAGAATATCTCCAACACGCTGGCCTTCACTGTCGAGCTCGGCCTGATCGCCCTGGCGATGACCTTGCTGATGACGTCAGGCGAATTCGACCTGTCCGTCGGCTCCCTGTTCGGCTTCTCGCCGGTGCTGATGTGGACGCTGTTCAACAGCGGCGTCACCTCGCTGGAGATGGGCTTCGTCGTCGCGCTGGTGGTCGCCGCCCTGATCGGCCTGGTCAATGGCTGGTTCGTCACCCAGCTCAAGATCCCGTCCTTCCTGGTGACGCTCGGCATGCTTCTGGTGGTGCGCGGCAGCGCGCTTTTCATCACCGATGGTTTTCCGCAGCGCACCTGGAGCGCCGAAGGCAGCTGGCTGGCGGAAGCGCTGGTCGGCGACTTCTTCATCGGGCCGTTCCGTATTTACATGTCGCTGTTCTGGTTCATCGCCGCGGCGATCGCGCTCGGCTATGTGCTGACGCAAAGCCGGACCGGCAACTGGATCCAGGCGGCGGGCGGCAATCCCAACGCGGCACGCGCCCGCGGCGTCAATGTCAACCGCGTCAAGATCGGCCTGTTCGTGCTGTCGTCGCTCATGGCCTCGCTGGCCGGCGTCATCTCCTCGCTGCGTACCTCCGCCGCCAACCCCAACAGCGGCACCGGTTACGAGCTCGAAGTCATCGCCATGGTGGTGATCGGCGGCACGGCGCTGACCGGCGGGCGCGGCACCATCATCGGCACCGTGCTCGGCATCCTGATCCTGCGCGTGATGCGCAACGGCATCGTGCTGATTGGCGTGCCGGGCCTTGCCTACAACATCTTCATCGGCGCGATCATCCTTGGCATGATGGCGCTCCACTCATGGCTGGAACGCCGGCATCAGGCAGGGACTTGAACCATGGCCGAGCCATTGATCCGCATGCAGAACATCCGCAAGTCCTATGGCCGCGTGCAGGCGCTCGAGGACGCCAATTTCCATGTCAATGAGCGCGAGATCGTTGGCCTGCTCGGCGACAATGGCGCCGGCAAGTCGACGCTGATCAAGGTCTTGTCGGGCGCCGTGCCGCTGACCAGCGGCGACATCTTCATCCGCGGCAAGAAGGTCAGCCTGCGCAGTACCAGCGACGCCATCGCCCATGGCATCGAGACGATCTACCAGGACTCGGCGCTGGTCACGCAACTGTCGATCGCGCGCAATCTTTTCCTCGGGCGCGAGCCGATCAAGCCGCCGCGTTTCCTCAACCGCATGGACCAGGAAGCGATGAACACTGTCGCCCGCGACCTGCTCAAACAGGTCGGCATCTCGAAGAACATTCCACCAACGACGCCGATCGGTTCGCTGTCCGGCGGCGAGCGACAGGCGGTGGCGATCGCGCGCGCCATGCATTTCGACAGCGACCTGATCATTCTCGACGAGCCGACCAACAATCTTGGCGTCGCCGAAACACAAGGGGTGCTGAGTTTCGTGCGCAGCGCCCGCGATTCCGGCCATTCCTGCATCTTCATCGCGCACAACATCCACCATGTCTTCCAGGTGGTCGACCGCATCGTCGTCATGCGCCGGGGCAAGGTGGTCGCCGACGACATCGACCCGAAGAAGACGACCGTGACGGAAGTCGAACGGATCATCACCGGCATGTCGGACAAGGAAATCCGCGACGCCGTCGCCGGCGACAAGCCGTCGCACTGAGGACGGGCGGAAGCCGCCTTGGCGAAGCAGCCGAATGCGCAGCGCGGTGATGGGTGTCGATCACCTGTCCTCAGATCGCATCGCCCACCAAATCGCTTGTCTGGCGCGCCATCGCGTCGGCGCATAGGGTTGCGGCATGAAGGCCACCGTCTCCGACATCGCCAGGAATTGCGGGCTCTCGACCGCGACGGTCGACAGGGTGCTCAATAACAGGCCCGGCGTCAGTGCGGCCAACCGGCAGCGCGTCATGGAGGCCGCCAAGCAGCTTGGCTATCTGCCGGTCGCCGACCAGGTGACGCTTCCTTCGAAGCCCGCCAACCTCGAATTCTTCCTGCCGATCGGCAGCAACGCCTTCATGCAGGATCTGGCAAAACACATCGAGGACTATGCAGCGCGCCTGCCGCTGGTCGCGTCCTGCCGGATCCACAACCTCGCCGGCATCTCGCCGAACGCGCTGCAGAGCGCCGTCGAAAACCTGTCGCTGAGGGCCAATGGCGTCGGTGTCATCGCCGTCGACCATCCCCGAACCCGCAACATCCTGCGTGACATTGTCGAAGCTGGTATCCGCCTGGTGACGCTGGTCTCCGATATTCCGACCGCTCCCCGCTCGGCCTATGTCGGCATCGACAACCGGGTGGCCGGGCGAACGGCTGCACTTTTGATGGGACGCTTCCTCGGCGGCTGCGAGGGCCATCTGGCGATGGTCGTCGGCTCGCGCTCCTACCGCGGTCATGAGGAGCGTGAAATGGGCTTTCGCTCCGTGCTCGGCGAAGAGTTTCCCAACCTGACCATCAGCAGCGCCGTCGAGATCAACGACGAACCGGATGCCAGCTATGCCGAGACCATGAAGGCGCTGCGAAACGAGCCGGAATTGCTCGGCATCTATTGCGTCGGGGCCGGACGCTCCGGCGTGGCGAAAGCCATCCGCGAAGCCAGGCCCAACCGCAAGCCGGTGTTCATCTGCCACGACCTGACACGGGAAACGCGTGGCTATCTTGTCGACGATCTCGCTGACGTCGTCATCGACCAGAACGCCAGGCTGATCGCCGAACAGTCGGTCATCCGCCTGCTCGGCTCCATTGCCTCATCGGCGCCCTACCTGACACGTAAATTCATCGAGCCGCGCCTCATCTTCAGGGAAAACGTCCCGGTTCAGTGAGGCGGAACAGTCCGGGGCAAAGCCGGCTTCGCGCATTTGTAGGATAATTGACACGGCAAATCTGCACAGCTGCTATGCACAATTCATTGTTGCCGAATCATTGGGCAACTCGTAGGTTCTGGTTGTCGGCCATCTACTCCTCCCAGATGCGATGCCGACGCTGAATGGGGTGCACCTCCTCCCGCGCCACATTCGAAATCGAGCCCGCTGCCACCTCCTCCCGGCAGCGGGCTTTTTTCGTTCAAAGGGGAAATAGCGGTATTAGCCACGCCAAAGCGCGCCACGCATCGCGCTTGGCCGCACGACGGAATGGCGCGTCAGCAGCGGTTCAATTCAACCGGCGGCAGTGCCCCGGAAGGAAACGATCAGCCCTTCGGCCATGCGCACGAACTGCATGCTCGGACCTTCGGCGCCTACGGTCTGCACGCTGACACGCGCGCCCTCGAACAGCAGAGATAGCGTATCCGCCAGAAGTTCGGCCTGCCCAATGCCGGCATCCCGGCATAGCGTCACAAGACGGTGGCGCTGGGCTTCCTTGAGCTCCTTGATCACCAGCCTGGCCGGATGGTCCGGCTCGGTCAGCTCAGCGGCGGCATTGGCCATGTCGCAGCCGCGGCCATCGGCATTGAGCATGGCGGCGGCTTTGCGAACCCAAGCATGCAGTTGCGCGAGCTTGTCGCCGGGAAATTCGGCCTCGAAGGCGTCCCACATCGCGCCGGCCTTGGCCGCATTGGCGCGCAGGCACTCGACGATCAGTTCGTCCTTGGATTCGAAGTGACGATAGAGCGTCATCTTGTTCGTGCCGGCAGCTTCGGTGATGGCGTCGACGCCGACGCCCTTGATGCCATGCTTGTGGAACATGTCACGCGCCGTCTCCAGGATTCGATCCCGGGGACGTGAGCGTTCCACGACGCCGTCTGTCATCATGATCTCCTTTCGTTTCCTAAAAACCACGGCCACCTCTTGACTAGGGTGTTACCGGTCTGTAACTATGCAAATGTTACTTACTGGTAACACCTATGTCGCCTTCCGTCAATAACAAGGCCGTGAACTGGTCCTGCCAGATCGGAATGAGCGAAAAACTGCGGTTCATGCGGCTCCGGCCGGTGAAGAGATGAAAAACGGTTCGCGAGCATGGGCTGCGAATCGACAGACAAGGAGCCGGCCAATGCCACAGCGCCGCGATCTTACCATAGATGAGGCCGTCCGGGATCCGATGATCCGGCTGGTCATGAAGGCAGATGGGGTCGACCCCCGCGCCTTCGAGAAGATGCTTCGCTCGCTTGCCGATGAGCAGCGTCGTGAGGTGCCGTTGCTGCGGTCACGGGAAGCCTCCCGTGACGGGCACGGCCAGTTGTCTAGGGTTGCCAGTGCCTTCGGGCGGGCAAGAGCAGCCGGCGAGGCATGTGTGTCGTGGTAAATTTCTTCATCCACCGTCCAATCTTCGCCTCGGCGATCGCCATCATCATGGTGCTCGCCGGGACGATTTGTTATTTCCTGCTGCCGGTCTCGCAGTTTCCCGACATCACGCCGCCCCAGGTCGTGGTCAGCGCCCACTATCCGGGCGCCAGCGCGCAAGTCGTGGCCGATACGGTGACGACGCCGCTGGAGCAGCAGATCAACGGCGTGCAAGGCATGACCTACATGTCGTCGACGAGCTCCAATGACGGCTCCTCGACCATCACCATCACCTTCGATGTCGGCTATTCGCTGAGCACCGCCGCCGTCGACGTCCAGAATCGCGTCTCGCAGGCGGCCTCGTCGCTGCCGGCGATCGTCAACCAGGGCGGCGTGACGATCAAGAAGCAGAACCCGAACTTCGTCCTGATCGTCAACCTGACCTCGCCCGACAAGTCCATCGATCCGGTGGCGCTCTCGAACCTTGCCTATCTGCAGGTCGTCGATCCGCTGAAGCGTCTGCAAGGCGTCGGCGACGTGCAGATTTTCGGTGAACGGCGCTATTCGATGCGCGTCTGGCTCGACCCGGACAAGCTCGCCAATCTCGGCATCACCGCCGTCGACGTGCAGAATGCCATCGCAGAGCAGAACGTCCAGGTGGCGGCCGGCAAGATCGGCCAGTCGCCGGCTCCGGCCGGCACAGCCTTCGAAATGCAGGTCAACGCCGTCGGCCGCCTGAGCGACCCGAAGGAATTCGGTGACATCGTGGTGCGCGCCAACACCGACACCGGCTCGCTGGTGCGGCTGCGCGATGTCGCCCGCATCGAGCTCGGCGCCCTGCAATATTCGTCCTCGGCCTTCTTCGGCAAGGACCCGACGGTGGTGCTCGCCGTTTACCAGATGCCCGGCTCCAACGCGCTCGACCTTCAGCAGCGCGTCAAGGACAAGATGCAGGAACTGTCCGGCCGTTTCCCGAAGGGCGTGTCCTACGCGATGCATTACGATACGACGCGCTTCGTCTCGGCCTCGATGCATGACGTGCTTATCACGCTCGGCGAAGCCCTGGTGCTGGTCGTCGCCGTGGTGTTCGTCTTCCTGCAGAGCTGGCGCACGACCATCATCCCGACCATCGCCATTCCGGTGTCGCTGGTGGCGACGCTCGTCGTCATGGAGATGATGGGCTTCTCACTCAACATGCTGTCTTTGCTCGGCATGGTGCTGGCGATCGGCCTTGTCGTCGACGATGCCATCGTGGTGGTCGAGAATGTCGAACGACAGCTCGAGGCTGGATTGAAGCCACTGGCGGCGACCAAAGCCGCCATGGCTGAAGTCACCGGCCCGATCATCGCCACCACCGCCGTGCTGATGGCGGTGTTCGTCCCGGTCGCCTTCATTCCCGGCGTTTCCGGCAAGCTCTACAACCAGTTCGCGCTGACGGTGGCGATTTCGGTCGGTATTTCCGCCTTCAACTCGCTGACGCTCAGTCCCGCGCTCAGCGCTGCCTTCCTGCGCCATCGCGGCGAGACGCAGTTCGTGCTGTTCCGCTGGTTCAATACGGGTTTCGACAAACTGTCGCATGCCTATGCGCACGGCGTGCGTATTCTCATCCGCTTGCGCTGGATCATGCTCGGCCTGTTCGCTGCCGGGCTGGTTGCCACCTATTTCGTATGGCAGAAGCTGCCCTCGACCTTCCTCCCGGTCGAGGACCAGGGTTATTTCTTCGTCGTCATCCAGTTGCCCGACGGTGCCTCGCTGGAGCGTACCGACGCGGTGGCACAGAAGGCGCGCGACATCCTGCAGGCGACACCCGGCGTCGACATTGTCGGCTCGATCAGCGGCCTGAACTTCCTGACCAGTGCCGCGCAGTCGAACTCGGCGGTCGAGTTTGCCATTTTGAAGCCCTGGGAGGAGCGTACGCCCGACCAGAGCGCATCGAAGCTGGTTGCCGACGTGCGCGGCAAGCTGTTGCAGATACCAGAAGCCTTCGCGCTGAGCTTCGATCCGCCTTCGATACCGGGTATCGGCACCACGGGCGGCTTCGAATTCGTCGTCGAGGATCTGACCGGTCGCGGCAGCACGGCCCTCAACGACGCGACGCAAGCCGTGATCGCCGAGGCGCGCAAGCAGCCGGAAATCAATCCGCAGCAGTTGTTCTCGCCGTTCTCGACCTCGACGCCGCAGTTCAACTACGACCTCGACCGCAGCAAGGCCAAACTGCTAGGCCTGAACCTGCCTGACGTCTTCAACACGCTGCAGATCTATCTCGGCTCGCTCTACGTGAACGACTTCAACCTGTTCGGCCGCACTTTCCGGGTGACCATACAGGCCGACAAGGACGCACGTGCGGGTGCCGCTGACATATCGCGGCTCTATGTGCGCAATGCGTCGGGCGGCATGGTGCCGCTCAGCACACTGGGCAAGCTGGTGCCGTTCGTCGGACCGGAAACCGTGCCGCACTACAACAACAATGCCTCCGCCTCGATCAATGGCGGCGCCGCACCCGGCTACTCCTCGGGCCAGGCCGTCGCTGCCATGGAACGGGCTGCGGCCACTGCACTGCCCAGGGATTTCGGCTTCGAATGGACCGGCATCACCTTCCAGGAACTCAAGGCAGGATCGATCGCGTCCGTCGTCTTCGGCCTCGCCATCGTCTTCGTCTTCCTGATCCTGGCGGCGCAGTATGAGAGCTGGGCGATGCCGTTCATGGTGCTGCTGGCGGTGCCATTGGCCTTGTTCGGTGCCTTCGCAGCCCTCTGGGTGCGCGGCATGCAGATCGACGTCTATTCGCAGATCGGCTTCGTCATGCTGATCGGCCTGGCTGCGAAGAACGCCATCCTGATCGTCGAATTCGCAAGACGACGGCGCGAGGAAGGCCTCAGCATCATCGACGCGGCAATGGAAGCCGCGCGGCTGAGACTCCGGCCGATCCTGATGACGGCCTTCGCCTTCATCCTCGGCGTGCTGCCGCTGATGTTCGCGACAGGCGCTGGTGCGGCAAGCCGGCAGTCGATCGGCACCACCGTGTTTGGTGGCATGGTTGCCGCGACCATCCTGTCGCTGGTGTTCGTGCCGGTCTTCTACGCGGTCATCGAACAATTGCGGGAGCGCCGTGAAAGCGGCGAACCCGCCTCCTCCAAACACACTGAACCAACTGCCGAACCCGCCTTCCCTCCCCTGGCGGAAGCGGCTGAATAAGATTGGAGACTAATTATGCGTAAATGGAAAATCGCTTTAGGAACGGCTGTCGCGCTGGGCGCGATCTCGGTGGCCAGCGTCCACCTGCTCGACATGGGCAACCTCAGGCTCAGCGCCGGCACGGCTGGAGCGGCGACGCCGGCTCCAGCGGCATTCGTCATGCCGGTGCCGGTGGCGAGCGTGATCAAGAAGACGATCCCGATCTATCTCGACTATGCCGCCCGCATCGAGCCGATCCGCAGCGTCACGCTGCAAGCGCGCGTGCCTGGCTATCTGCAGGAACAAACGGCGCAAGACGGCGCCGACGTCCGCCAGGGCGACCTTCTCTACAAGATCTCGCCTGACGACTTCCAGGCCGCGCTCGACCAGGCAAAAGCCCAGGTCCAGCGCGATACGGCGACACTCGACTATGCGCGTTCCAATCTCGGCCGCGGCACAGAATTGGCCAAGAGCGGTTACCTGGACAAGGACAGTTTCGACCAGCGCACCAGCACCTTGCGCGAAGCGCAAGCGTCGCTGGCGCTCAACCAGGCGGCCGTGCGCACGGCGGAGCTCAATCTGAGCTACGCAGAGATCCATGCGCCGTTCACCGGGCGCCTGGGGCGCAACCAGGCCTCGGTCGGAACGCTGGTCAGCGTCGCCGGCACGGTGCTCAACACGCTGGTGCAGCTCGACCCGATCTATGTCACCTTCAATCCGAGCGAGACGGATCTGACCGAGATCGAGCAGGCCCGCGCAGACGGCCCGATCGAGGTCGAGGTCCTGCTTCCAGGTGAGACCGAGACCAGCCAGAAGGGCGAACTCACCTTCATCGACAACACGGTCGACCATTCGACCGGCACCATCACCGCACGCGCCACCATCGGCAATGCGAAGTTCACGCTGATGCCTGGCCAGTATGTTCGCGTGCGGCTGCATATCAGGCAGCAGCCCGACGCGCTGATGGTGCCGCAGACGGCGCTGGGTTCGAGCCAGCTCGGCAAATATCTCTATGTCGTCGGCAAGGGCAACACGGTCGACCAGAGACTGGTCTCGCTCGGCCCGACCAGCGGCGATCTGGTGGCCATCCTGAGCGGCGTCGCCGAAGGCGACCAGGTGATCACAGGCAATCTGCAGAAGATCGGGCCCGGAATGCCGATCTCGCCACTGCCACAGAAACCGGCTACCTGAACCCCCCGCAGGCCCGGTTTTTGCGCGGCGCCCCGGCCTTCCCACAGGTCGGGGCGCCATTTTTTCAAGTCGCGGGCGCCGTTTTCACGAGCAGGCCGACAAGAGCGGCGACATCGGCGCGGTCAGCCTTGGCCGGCGGCATGAAGGCGCAATAGGGATGACCGAGGCGCACCGAAACAGCGGAAAGCGCAATCAGGCGGCCGGCCTCCAGATCGGCCTGCGCCATCACCCGCTGGCCGAGCGCAACCCCCAGACCCAGCCTCGCTGAAGCAATCGCCAGACTGGACAGGCCGACGCGCCGCCCATGCGACGGGTCTGGCGAGCGGCTGCCGCCGCATGCCGCGAACCAATCGGCCCAAGTCGGGTGCGAGGCATAGTTCGGCCCCCAATTGGTGTGGATGAACAGGCTCTCATGCAGACCTGTGAGACCCGGATCGCCATCGCCGTGCCGGTGCCAGAATTCCGGCGCGCAGACCGGCAGCACATCGTCATGGACAAGACGGACCATGCGCAGGCCGGGATAGTGATAGTCGCCATAGGAGATGCGCAGATCGACATTCTGGCGCATCAGGTCAATCGGATCGTCCTCCGCCCGTACATCAATCGCCATATGCGGGAAGGCATCGAGAAGTGCGGCCAATCTCGGCGCCAGCCAGAGTTCGGCCAGCGAGAACGGTACGCTGACCACAAGCCGTGTCCTCAAGCCGCCTTCCAACATGCGCTGGCCGATGGCGGCTATGTCGCCCAAAGCGCGCGCCGTCTGCGGATAGATGGCGTGGCCGGCGTCGGTGAGCGTGATGCGGTTGCCTGTACGCACGAACAACTGCTTGCCGAACCAGGTTTCGAGATTGCGGATCTGCTGGCTGACCGCCGCCGAGGACACACCAAGCTCGCTCGCGGCCAGGGTGAAGCTGCCGGCTCGGGCCGCGACTTCGAAGGCCTTGATCGCGTTCAGCGGTGGCAACCGTTCCATGGCAGGCTCCATAAGTTTTTCTTGGTCAGTCGTAATAATTTTCCGCGTTGAGGGAAAGAATTTTTTGCCGTCTTCTGTGTCCAACCCCTTGGAGCACCCGACATGAAAGACATTCTCGATCTCGACCGCTATCCGCTCGACCGCGAAGGCAGCGCCGCATGGAACCATCTCGTCGAACAGTCGATCGAAGCCCTCAGGGCCGACGGCATGTTCAATCTCGAAGGTTTTTTGCGGCCTGGTATCGCTGAACGGGCGGTGCGGGAAATCAAGCCGGTGATGGACACGCAGTCCCATGTGCACAAGCGCATGCACAACATCTACTTCAAGCCCGATATCCCCGAACTCGCACCCGAACACCCAGCGCTGCGCAAGGTCGAAACCATCAGCCACACTGTCTGCGCTGACCAGATTCCCGGCAGCACCGTGCTTGCCATCTATGAGTATGAACCGCTGGTGCGGTTCCTGGCGGCGACCATGGACAAGGAAAAACTGCATGTCATGCAGGATCCGCTGGCGCGCACCAACGTCATGGCCTATCGCGCCGGCGAGGCGTTGAACTGGCATTTCGACCGTTCGGAATTCACCACGACGCTGCTGCTGCAGCAGGCGGAGCGCGGCGGTGACCTCGAATACCGCACCGATCTCAGATCGGATGACAATCCGAATTATGAGGGCGTCGCGCGGCTGCTCGAAGGGCGTGATCCCGACGCAAAGATCCTGCGTATGATGCCGGGTACGCTCAATGTCTTTCGCGGCAAGAACACCGCGCACCGTGTCACCACGGTCGAAGGCGAGCGCGAACGCATGATCGCGGTGTTTTCCTACTATGAGAAGCCAGGCGTGATGTTCAGCACCGAAGAACGGGTTGGCTTCTACGGCCGCGCGGCTTGAGCCGCCCAAACCTCATTGCCGAGCGACGACGCAAAAATCCGAAAATGCCATCTTGTTAGATTGTCGACAATCTGATTGTCTTGCCTTCTGTTCTCGCTGGAGTGGGCCGGATGGTGAAGACGGATTTCAGCCCGATTGCCGACACGACGCGCCGCGCCGAAATCGTGGCGCTGCTGCGGCGCGCGATTCTGACCGGCCAACTGCAACCCGGCCAGAAGCTCAATGAGCTCAGGATTTCCGAACAGATGCGGGTCAGCCGTGCGCCCCTGCGCGAAGCGATGCGCGAGCTGGTGCAGGAAGGCATCCTGACCAGCATTCCCTATGCCGGCACCTTCGTCATCGACGTCACGGCCAAGGACATCGACGATGCCTATTCGCTTAACCAGGTGCTGGACGAGTTCGCCATCGAGTGCACCTGGCCGCTGCGCGACCAGCGCTTCTTCGACGAGCTTGACCGGCGCCACGAAGCGGTGAAGCAGGCGACCCGCAACCTCGACACCACAAGGCAGATCGAAACGGCGCTGCAACTGCATGGGCTGATCTACGAATGGGCCGACAATTCCGTGCTGCTGGAAACGTGGCAGCGGCTGACCAGCCGGCTGCAGATGTATTTTGCGCTGCACCAGCATGCGCGCAACGAGCCGGTGCCGGCCGAGGACGTCCATGAGGTTTACGTGCAGTTGCTCAAGGGCACCGACATGCGCGCTGCCCAGCGCCATGCCCGCGAGCATATCCACCTCGATTTCGAACAGCTGCTTTCTTATGCACGCGGCCTCGAACAGCGCCCATCAAGGGGCGCCTGATCAATTCCCCAGACATTGCAGCCAACGGACAGACACGTGCGGATCGAAACCATCAAAGCCTACCATGTCGTGCAGCCCTTCGTGGACGGGCCCTACCGCATGTCCAAGGGGCGCGAAGCCGACGCCTTCGGCGCGGTGATCGTCGCCATTACCGCCGACAGCGGCCTGACCGGCTGGGGCGAGATGGCGCCGCTCGGCAACTTCTATTCGGCGGCGTTCCCGGCCGGCACCCGCGCCGGCGTGCCGGAAATCGCGCCGCACCTCATCGGCCACGATCCGCGTGGCCTGGCCAGCATCGGCCGGCTGATGGACACGGTGTTCAAGGGCCATCCCTACATCAAGTCGGCGCTCGACATGGCCTGCTGGGACCTCGCCGCACGCGCCGCCGACGTGCCGCTGGTGACGCTGCTCGGCGGCAAGGAGAGCGACACGGCGGAACTCTACAAGGTCGTCACCCATGGCAGCGTCGACGCCATGGCGGCACTGGCGAAGCGGATCGTCAAGGACGGCTTCCACCGACTGCAGGTCAAGGTCGGCGGCAATGTCCATGACGACATCGAGCGCGTCACCGCGGTCGCCGCTTCGGTGCCGAAAGGCACCGTGATCTTCTGTGATGCCAATGCCGGCTGGACACCCTATCAGGCACGGCAGTTTGCTGATGCCACGCGCGCCATCGACTATACGTTCGAGCAACCCTGCACGACGATCGACGAGAACATGTCGGTGCGCCGAATGCTCGACAAACCGATGGTGCTCGACGAATCCGTCACCTCGCTCGAGGCAATGCTGGAAATCCATCGCCTGGGTGCGGCCGACGGATTGACGCTGAAGATTTCGCGGCTGGGCGGTATCACCAAGACCCGTCTGATCCGCGACGTCGCCGTCGATCTTGGTTTCATGATCACGGTCGAGGACACTGGCGGTGCCGAGATCGACACCGCAGCGATGGCGCATCTGTCGCTGTCGACACCCGAGGAGCGCCGGCTGCACGCGATTGCCTTCCACGAATGGGTGACGGTGCGCACAGCCTCGAACAAGCCGCCGGTCACCGGCAGCCGCATGGGCATTCCAGACGGGCCGGGCCTTGGCATCGACGTCGTTCCCTACCTGCTCGGCACACCGTTCTTCGAGATCGGCGGCTGAGATGAAAATCCGCAGCATCAAGGCCACGCCGATCAATCTTCGCCTCGAAGCGCCCTATGGCTGGGTCTTTGGCGAGCTCGACGGCTTTTCGCAGACCATTGTCGAGGTCGAGACCGAGGATGGGCTGATCGGCCTCGGTGAGGCGCCGACGCCGGCGGCAGCCGCCATCATCAATGATGTTCTGGCCGCGCGGCTGGTCGGCCGCGATGCCTTCGATATCGCCGGCGCCGAGCATGTCTGCCTGCCCTACTGGACCGGCGTGCAGTCGATCAACGACCGCACCCGCATCATGGCCTTCGGCGCCCTCGAGATGGCGCTGTGGGACCTGCGCGGCAAGGCGTGGAACCAGCCGCTCTACCAGCTGCTCGGTGGCGCCGTGCGCAAGGACATCCCGTTCACCGACTATTTCTCGCTGCGCGGCGACGGACCAAAGGTGAAGGGCGAGACGACGCCGGAAGAAGTCGCCGACTATTGCGTCGAACTGCACGAGACGCATGGCACCACCTTCTTCGAAGGCAAGTTCTCGACGCAAGACCCGAAGGTCTCGCTGAGAATGATCGAGCTGATCCGCGAAAAGCTCGGCGACGAGGCGATGATCCGCATCGATTCCAACCAGGCCTATTCGCTCAGCACCGCACGGCGGCTGGCGCGACCGCTCGAAGAGCTCGGCGTGCGCAACTGGGAGGATCCGGTGGCGACGATCGAGGAGATGCGCCAGTTGCGGCAGCATTGCTCGATCCCGTTCTCGACCCACAACATCGACATTGCGCGCGCCATGGACCTCAAGGTTCCGGACGCCTTCGTCGGCAATCCGACGGCGCATGGCGGCATCGGCCGCATGCTGCGCTTCGTTGGCGCCTGCGAGCACGCCGGCGTCGATTTCTGGTGCTACAGCGGCGACAGCGGCATCGGCAGCGCGGCCTATCTGCATCTGTGCGCCGCACTCGGCTGGATCCGGGAGCCGAACCAGTCGCTGTTTCGCATGCAGCCCATGGACATCACCGAGGAAGGGCCGTTTTCGCCAAGGAATAATGTCGTGCGCGTGCCCGAAGGGCCCGGCCTCGGCGTCACCTTGTCGCGGAAAAATCTCGCGGCCTGCCATCGCGATTTCGTCGAGAACGGCCCGTGCAACAAATATCACGACCCGGCGAAGCCCGGCACATATCGCCGCCTGCCGCTGAATTAGAAGACAGAGAACGGAAAGGAGACTTGTTCAACAACAAGAAGTCCGCGCCGCGATTGGATCGTGACGACAGGACCTGACGGGTGGAAGCATTGCCTCAAGAAAATCTGACCCCTGCGCCGCCAGGATCGGATGGACCAGACAAAGCCGCATGCTACAGTCCCGGTCGAACTCACGTCGTTGATGGCCGGGGCAAGGAGAACTCCACGGAATTTCGTCAACCGGAAGTGCATTCTCAGCCATAAGAAATAGGGGAAAGGGTTAAACCCATGAGCAAGAACTATCGCATTCTCGACCTGATCCGGCGCAGCCGCTCGCCGCTCGAAAATCACCTGATCGACGGCCTCGTCGACGGCCGTGTCAGCCGCCGCGACTTCATTCGCCACGGCAGCCTGCTCGGCCTGTCGCTGCCGCTTCTGGGCGGTATCACCACGGCGGCCGGCTTCGGCAGCATGCCGTCGCTCGCCCGCGCCGCGGGTGCCGCCGGCGCCACCATCCGCGTCGCCAGCAGCGTGCCGGCCGCAGCGATCGACCCGGTCACCATTGCCGATGCCGGCGGCCTCGTCGTGCTGCAGCAGGTTGCCGAATTCCTCTGCGTCGACGGCCCAGATCTCGTGCTGAAGCCGGCTCTGGCGGAAAGCTGGAAGCCGAACGATAAAGGCACGGTGTGGACCTTCAAGCTGCGCAAGGGCGTGAAATTCCACTCGGGCGGCGAGATGAAGGCCGACGATGTCGTGGCCAGCATCGACCGCCTTGCCGACCCGGCAAACTCGTCCAACGCGCTGTCGGTGTTCACCGGCATCCTGCAGAAGGGCGCCACCAAGAAGGTCGACGACTATACGGTGGAATTCCATCTCGACGCACCGAACGGCAACTTCCCCTACATGGTATCGTCGGACAACTACAACGCCGTCATCATCCCGGCGAGCTACAAGGGCGACTACGAGAACAGCTTCGACGGCACCGGCCCGTTCAAGATCGAAAAATACACGGCCAAGGTCGGCGCCTCTTTCGTGCGCAACGACAACTATTGGGGCGAGAAGGCGCTGCCGGATCGCAGCGAGTTCACCTTCTTCGCCGACATGCAGCCGATGATCCTGGCGCTGCAGGGCGGACAGGTCGACATCATCAACCAGATGCCGGTGCTCGCGGGCGTCGCCCTGCTCAGTGATCCGGGTGTCGACATCATCAGCCTGAAGTCGGTCGCGCACCAGCAACTGCATCTGCGCTGCGATTCCGATCCGTTCAAGGACCCGCGCGTGCGCCGCGCCATTGCACTCAGCCTCGATCGCGACAAGCTGGTCGCCGGCCTGATGAAAGGCCGCGCTTCGCCCGGCAACGACAGCCCGTTCGCGCCTGCCTATCCGTCGACCGATACGAGCGTGCCGCAGCGCAAGCAGGACATCGCGCAGGCCAAGCAGCTGATGGAAGCGGCCGGCGCCGGCAAGGGTTTCAAGGTGACGCTGACCACCGAGCGCTATCTGGAAATTCCCGAATACGCCCAGCTCATCCAGAACTGGGTCAAGGAGATCGGCATCGAGCTCGAGCTCAACATCCTTGACCAGGGCGCCTATTACGGAGACGCGGTGTTCGGCAAATCGAACTGGCTGGATTCGGTGATGGGCATCACCGACTATGGTCACCGCGGCGTGCCGAACGTGTTCCTTGCAGCACCCCTGAAAAGCGACGGCACGTGGAACGCCGCGCACTTCAAGAACAAGGACTACGACACGCTGGCAAACAGCTATATCGGCGCGCTCGATCTCGAGGCGCAGAAGGCTGACGCCGGCAAGATCCAGAAGCTGCTGCTCGAGGAAACGCCGGTTATCTTCGGCTATTTCTACGACTACCTGACGGCGACGGCTAAGGGCGTGGCCGGCGTGCAGCCGACCGCCATGTCGCAGCTGTTCCTCGAAAAGGCAACGAAGGCCTAAAGCGAAAAGGGAAAGCCAATCCTGTAACAGCCAGCTCCCGCATGGGGGCTGGCTCCACAAGGAGTCTTAGCCATTCTCTCCTTCTTTGCACGGCGCATTTCCCTGTCGCTCGTCACGCTGTTCCTGCTCAGCATCATGGTGTTTCTGGGCGGCCAGGTGCTGCCCGGCAATGTCGGGCGCGCGATCCTTGGGCCGTTCGCCGACCAGCGCGCGGTCGACGCGCTCAATCACACGCTGGGCGTCGATCGCCCGCTGCTCACCCAGTATGCGACCTGGATCTGGAACTTCGTCCGCGGCGACATGGGCACGTCCTACATCTTCCGCTCGCCGGTGGCGCCATTTGTCATCGACGCCTTGGGGAATTCGATGAAGCTGGCCGCCGTCGCCTTCGTGCTGGTGGTGCCGATCGGGATCCTCGGCGGCGTCATTGCCGCGCTCAACCTCAACCGCCCGCTCGACCGCATCATCAGCCTTGGCGGCCTGTCGGTGACGGTGCTGCCGGAGTTCGTCACCGGCATCATCCTGATCCTTATCTTCGGTGTATGGCTGCGCTGGCTGCCGATCTCGGCGGCCTGGCCGAAGGATGCCGGCTTCTTCACCCAGCTCTATTACCTGATCCTGCCGTCACTGCCGCTGTTCTTGGTGCTGTTCGGCTATATCGCGCGCATGGCGCGCTCCGGCATGATCGAGGCGCTCGATTCCGACTATACGCGAACGGCGGTGCTCAAAGGCCTGCCCTGGCGCACGGTGATCTGGCGCCATGTGCTGCGCAATGCGCTGCTGCCGACCATCACCGTCATCGCCACGCAAACCGGCTATCTCATCGGCGGCCTGGTGGTGATCGAGACGCTGTTCCGCTACCAAGGCATCGGTTCGCTGATCTTCACCGCCGCGCGCGGCAAGGACTTTCCGATGCTGGAATCGGGCATCCTCACCATCGGCATCGTCTATGCCGTGGCCACATTGATCGCCGACTTCCTCTATTCCGTGCTTAATCCGCGCATCCGGCTGGGGTCAGACCAATGAGCGCCGTCCAGACCACCTCTCCCCCACAAGACGACACGCGCCGGCGCAGCCCCATGGCGGAGGTCTTTTTCTCGCTGCTGCGCTCGCGAACCTTCCTCGTCGGCCTCGTCATCGTGCTGTTCTGGGTCGCCTGCGCACTGTTCGGCGAACATTTTGCGCCCTATGACCCGCTTGCCGATGACATCATCAACGCGCTGGCGCCACCCTCGCGCGAACACTGGTTCGGCACCGACCAGATCGGCCGCGACGTCTTCTCGCGCGTCATCGTCGGCTCGCGCGATATCCTCACCGTCGCCCCGCTGGCAACGCTGCTGGCTACGGTGGCAGGTACGGCACTTGGCCTGCTCACCGGCTATTTCCGCGGCATCGTCGACGATGTCGTCAGCCGCATCCTCGAAGCCTTCATGGCGATCCCCGTGGTCATTGTCGCACTGCTCGCCATCGTCGCGCTCGGCACCTCCAAGACCACCGTCGTCGTCGTCATTGGCCTGAGCTTCGCGCCAATCATCGCGCGCACCGTGCGGTCGGCGGTGCTGGCCGAGCGCGAACTCGACTATGTCGCCGCCGCCCAGCTCCGGCATGAGAGCGCGCTGCATACGATGTTCGTCGAGATCCTGCCCAACGTCATCCCGCCGATCCTGGTCGAGACCACCGTGCGGCTGGGCTACGCCATCTTCGCGGTCGCCACGCTGTCCTTCATGGGTTTTGGCATCCAACCGCCATCACCCGACTGGGGGCTGTCGATCTCCAGCAATTACGGCATGATCGGCGGCGGCTTCTGGTGGACGGTGCTGTTCGACGCACTCGCCATCGCCTCGCTGGTGATCGGCGTCAACCTGGCGGCCGATGGCGTCCATGGAGCGCTCAATGACTAACTCCGCAAAGGCCGAAAACGCCCTCGAACTCAGCGATCTGTCGGTTGCCTACCGCGTGGCCGGGCGCAACCGCGCCGTGCTGCGCAATCTCAGCCTCAACATCAGGCAAGGCGAGGCCTATGGGCTGGTCGGCGAATCCGGTTGCGGCAAATCCACCGTAGCGCTCACCGTCGTGCGCTATCTGCCGAGGAACGGCTCGATATCGGGCGGCGCCATCTCGCTCGACGGCCAGGACGTCATGAAGCTCGATGCCGAGGCCTTGCGGCGCGCGCGGGCCGAAAGCGTCTCGATGGTCTACCAGGATCCCGGCAAGGCGCTGAACCCGTCGATCCGCATCGGACGCCAGCTGACCGAGATCTTCGAGCTTGCCGGCATCACGGGCAAGGTGGCTGAGGACCGCGCCATCGCCATGCTCAACCGCGTGCGCATCTCTGATCCGCCGAGCGTCATGCAGCGCTACCCACACCAGCTCTCGGGCGGCATGCAGCAGCGCGTGGCGATCGCCATGGCGCTGGCCAACGATCCCTCGATGCTGATCCTCGACGAACCGACGACCGGGCTGGATGCCACGGTCGAAGCCGAGGTTCTCGATCTGATCGCGCAGCTCAGGCAAGAGCTGTCGGCCTCGATCCTGTTCATCAGCCACAACCTCGCCGTCGTCTCCAACATGTGCGACCGGGTCGGCGTGCTCTATGCCGGCATGCTGGTGGAGGAAGGACCGACGGATGTCGTCTTCAACGATCCGCGCCATCCCTATACGGTTGCCCTGCTGCGCTGCCTGCCTCGCGGCGGCCAGCGCAAGGACCAGGGCCGCCTCGACACCATTCCGGGCTTTCTGCCTGGCATTGGCGCCGACATCAAGGGTTGTGCCTTTGCCGACCGCTGTGCGCTCGCCGATGATCGCTGCCGCTCCGAATTGCCGCCGCTCTATGATCTGAGTGACGAGCGCGGAAAACGCCTGTCGCGTTGCTTCCATCACGACAAGGCGCAGGCCCTGCCGCGCGCCACACCCAGCGATGTTGTGCCTGCACCAAAGCCGGAAGCGGCACCGGTGCTGCGTGTCGCCGGGCTGAACAAGACCTATGCCAGCCATGGCCAGCCCCTGCGCGCCGTCAAGGATGTCTCGCTTGATCTGCGGCCCGGAGAGACGCTCGGGCTGGTCGGCGAATCCGGCAGCGGCAAGACCACCTTCGCCAGGCTGCTGCTCGGCCTTGTGCCGCCCGATGACGGCGGCACCATCGAGCTCGAGGGCAAGGCGCTGGCGCCGAAGCTGGAGAACCGTGGCGACGACCAGGTCAAGGCGATGCAGATCGTCTTCCAGAACCCGGACTCAGCCCTCAACCGCTCGCATTCGATCCGCCACATCCTCGGCCGCGCCTTGAAGCGGCTGGCCGGCCTCTCCGGCAAGGCGCAGGAGGCGCGCCTCGACGACCTCGTCCGCTCGGTGCGCCTCACCGACCGGCATCTGGCCGTCAAGCCGCGTCAGCTGTCAGGCGGGCTGAAGCAGCGCGTCGCCATTGCGCGCGCCTTCGCCGGCGATCCGCGCATCGTCGTCTGCGACGAGCCGACCTCGGCACTCGACGTCTCCGTCCAGGCGGCGATCCTCAACCTGCTCGCCGACCTGCAGTCCAAGGAGGATGTCAGCTACATCTTCATCTCGCACGACCTTGGCGTGGTGCGTTACCTCTCCGACAAGATCGCCGTGCTCTATCTTGGCCGCATCATGGAGATCGGGCCATCGGAGGAAGTCTTCTCCGGGCCGCATCATCCCTATACCGAAGCGCTGCTGTCTGCCGTGCCAAAGCTCGACCAGACCGAGACGGCGCGCATTCGCCTCGACGGCGAGATCCCCAGCGCCACCAACCCGCCCCCGGGCTGCGTCTTCCACACACGCTGCCCGCGCAAGATCGGTCCGATCTGCGAGCAACAGGAGCCGCCGCTCGCCGAGGCGCAGCCCGGCCATTCGATCCGCTGCCATATTCCCTATGCGGAACTGACGAGGCTGCAGAAGCCAGTCGTGACTGAGCCGGCATAGCAAGGCATCGCTGGCCGGCTACCTCAGGCCGGCCATGCCCAGGGAACGGTCGCCTTCCGAAAAACCCCGATCGCTGGTCCAGTCCCTGGCCAGCGAGCGCAAGCCCGTCAGCGCGACTTCGAGCACATCCGACGAGACGGGGTTGGAGGGATAGGCAAGGTAGATCGGCCGCTGGAACATTGGCGCGTTGTCGATGCGCCGCATCTCGCCGCGCTCGATATGGCCGCTGACGGCGCTGAGCGGCAGATAGGCGGCGGCTTGCTGCGACAGCACATGCTGCAGCCCGATGAAGACCAGCCCGGCGGAAATGGCCGGCTTGACCATGCCGGCAAAGGCGCGGTCATGCTCGATGCGGAATTCCAGCCCCCAGTCCATCAGGATGTAGTTTTCGGTCCATGGCCTGGTCTGCGCCGTGTGCTGGACCAGCACGACCTGATCGACGGCCAGCGTCTCATAGACGATGCCGGGATGCGGGCGCGGCAGATAGAGAATGCAGATGTCGAGCAGGCCTTCGGCCAGTTGGTCGATCGCCAGATCCGGAAAACTGCCTTCGAGCCGCAGCGCCACATTTGGCCGTTTTGCGCGCATCCACTCGACCCATGGCGAGGTGATCAGGTCCCAGAGATAGGCTGGAGCGGTCAGCCGCAGCAGTGTTTCATAGCCATCGGGAACGGCGATGTCCTGCCGCGATTGCTCCCAGGTGCGGGTGATGGAAGAGGCGTGCGGCAGGAACTGCCGGCCAGCCGGCGTCAGTGTAACGCCGTCGCGGTCGCGTACGAAAAGCCGGCGCCCCAATTGCTCCTCCAGCCCCCTGATCCGCGCACTAGATTGAGCCGGCTGGCCGCGACGGTGAAGCTGCCATGTTCGGCAACCTCCAGGAAACTGCGCAGGTTTTCAGTATCCATGCTCACACCTTGCATCGAAAATTTCGATGACCGCTATCAAAAAATATCGCTTTCCGGTCGCGGTCAACAATGACCTAAATGGCCGATCACCCAAGGGCAAGCGAGGAATGCAGCCATGCCAAGGCATTTCATGACGATCGACGCCGCTCGCAAGAATCTAACAGCAATCGAAAATTCCGCTGTCGACGAATTGCTGGCAGGCAGGCTCGACCGGCGCGATTTCCTGCGCCATGGCAGCGTTCTCGGCCTTTCCCTGCCGTTCCTGAGCAGCCTTGTCGCTGCTGCCGGTCTCGGCACGCAGAAGGCCCGTGCCGAGGGCAAGCCGGGGGGCACGGTGCGCGCCGGCGTTGCCACGCCCGGCGGCGCCATCGACCCCGTCACCTACTATGACAGCGGCAGCTACCAGCTGGTTTTCCAGACCGCCGAATTTCTCTGCATCACCCAGCCCGATCTCACCTTGAAGCCGGCGCTGGCGGAAAGCTGGGCGCCGAACGCGGATGGCAGCGTGTGGACCTTCAAGCTGCGCAAGGGCGTGAAATTCCACAATGGCGAGGACTTCAAAGCCGACGACGTGGTGGCGACCTTCGATCGCCTCGCCGACCCGAACGGCGCCTCGAACGCGCTTTCGGTGTTCAAGGGCCTGCTGTCGAAAGGCGGCACGCAGAAGGTCGACGACCACACCGTCGCCTTCCATCTCGATGCGCCGAACGGCAGCTTTCCCTATTCGGTGTCGATCGACAATTACAACGCCGTCATCCTGCCGGCGAGCTACAAGGGCGACTACGAAAAGACCTTTGAAGGCACCGGCCCGTTCCGGCTGGAGACCTACACGCCGAAGGTCGGCGCGACCTTCGTGCGCAACCCCGACTATTGGGGCGAGAAGGCGCTGCCCGACCGGCTCGAGTTCAAATTCTACGGCGACGTGCAGCCGCGCATCCTGGCGCTGCAGGCGGGTGAGGTGGACATCCTCGACGCCGTGCCGCTCGATGTCAGCCAGGTGGTGCTGAACAGCCCCGACATCACCGTGCTGCGTGTCGCCTCGACCGCGCATCGCCAACTGCATATGCGCTGCGACACCGGCCCGTTCACCGACAAGCGCGTGCGCCAGGCGCTGGCGCTCAGCATCGACCGCTCCAAGCTGGTGGACGGGCTGTGTCGCGGCATGGCGGCGACGGGCAATGACAGCCCGTTCGCGCCGGCCTTCCCCGCCACCGACAAGACTGTGCCGCAGCGCGTCCAGGATATCGCCAAGGCCAAGCAGTTGCTTGAAGCTGCCGACCTTGCCAGTGGCTTCGACATCACGCTGACAACGCTGCGCTATTCCGACATTCCGGGCTACGCGCAGCTGTTCCAGAATTTCGCCAAGGAGATCGGTGCGCACATCTCCCTCAACATCGAGGACCAGGACAAATATTACGGCAAGGCAATGTTCGGCCAGTCGGACTGGCTGGACAGCCCGTTGGGGATCACCGACTACGCGCATCGCAGCGTGCCCAATGTCTTCCTGAAAAGCCCGCTGGTCAGCGACGGCCCGTGGAATGCGGCGCATTTCAAGAACCCTGCCTATGACAGCATGGTCACTTCCTACCTCAAGGCACTCGACATCGGCGCACAGCGCGCGGCCGCTTCCGACATCCAGAAACTGCTGCTCGACGAGACACCTGTCATTTTCAGCTATTTCCCGGACCTGCTGGTACCGGTGCGCAAGAATGTCAGCGGCCTGCCGGCGATCGCCGCCGGTCTGCTGCTCGATCGCGTGTCGCTGGGATAGAGGCTGGGTTGGACAACTCCGCTTTTCGGGCGGTGAGGCTATTCGCTGGCAGGGCTGCGAAGAACGATGGGGGGCCATCGTTCGAGCCGCTCGATGCAAGAGAAACCCGCCGCCCGGAAACCATCTCCGGCACCACAATTCAATCCAGGTTCATCTCGCTGTGCGCCAACGCTCGATGACAAAAGAAAAGAAACGGGAGACTACCATTCGCAAGCCTCATTTACGCGGCCGTGGGCCGCATTTCCCCTTGCTCGACAATATCGTGCAGTACGAGTTCGAGCCCGGCTATGTCGCCTTCACCATGCCGATGCAGAAGCGGCTGCGCGTACAGGTTGGATCGATGATCGTCGCCGACACGACCAAGGCGCTGGTGCTCTACGAATCCGACCATCTGCCGGTCTATTACTTCCCGATCAGCGACGTGCGCGAAGAATTCCTGCTGCCCTCTACGACGACGACCGAGAGCCCGTTCAAGGGCGTCGCCACCCATTATTCGCTGAACACCGGCATCACGCTGGTCGAGGATGCGGCCTGGCGCTATGTCGATCCGGTCAAGGGATCGCCTGACCTGTCGGACTACATGTCCTTCTATTGGCCCAAGATGACGCATTGGTATGAGGAGGACGAAGAAATCTTCGTCCACGCCCGCGATCCGTTCCGCCGGGTCGACTGCCTGCCCTCCTCGCGACGGGTGCAGGTCATCCTCGATGGCGAGCAGGTCGCCGATTCACGCCGTGGCGTGTTCCTGTTCGAAACCGGCCATCCGGTGCGCCACTATCTGCCGATCGCCGACACGCGGCTCGATATGTTCGCGCCCAGCCGCTACATCTCGCGCTGTCCCTACAAGGGCATGTCCAGCTACTATCACGTGACCACGCCCAAGAAGCGGCACGAGAACCTCGTCTGGTACTATCCCGAGCCGGTGCACGAGGCCGAGCGCATCAAGGGCCTAGTCTGCTTCCACCACGAACTGGTCGACAAGATCCTGGTCGACGGCGTCGAGATCCCGAAGGAATTCACGGCCGCGTCCAGCGGCTATTTCTGAGCTGTCACTGGCTGACCGCGTTCGAAGTCAGCCAGGTTTCGAGTTCTCGTCCGCCCGGACCGGTGCTAGGCTGAGATTTCGCGGCGGACGATTGCTCATGAAGACGGCATTTCATCATGCGGCCTTTTCCTGCCTGGTCGCCCTCGTCGTGATGCCTGCGCCGGCGTTTGCCGAAAGTGTGCCGGCTTTCGAGCTCAAGCTCGACATCGACCAGGACGGCAAGATGGACTGGGCCGTGGCGATGCAGGAGCCCGGCGGACCGGCGGATCTGTATATTTACCTGGCAGCCGGCGAGGAGAAGATCGATCCCTCGCGCCGGCCTGATTTCGTCAGGAAAGGGCTGACCGAAGACCGGGTCATCGACCTTGAGAGCAAGGGCAAGGGATCGCTGGCGGTGACGTCCTGCTTCGGCTGTGGCGCCAGCAAGTCGACGGAAGACACGCTGACAATCGTCTATCGCAAGGGCCAATTCCTGGTCGGCGGCTACAGCCGCAGCTGGGACTGGAACCAGCAAACGTCGGATGGCGTCAAGACGACGGTGGGCGGCTGCGACATCAACTATCTCACAGGCAAGGGCACTGTCTCCAAGGACCTCGAGGACGGCAAGCCGATCAAGGGCAAATTCAGGCCGGTGCCGCTCAAGGACTGGTCCTCGGACAAGCGCCCCAAGGCTTGCGATTTCTGAAGAGGTTGATCGAACTGCCATGCAGCGCATACCCTGCCCTGAATTAGGGAGGGCTATCGATGGATCTTTTCAAGCTGGACGGCGATGTCGCGCTGGTCACCGGCGCCGGCAGCGGCATTGGCCAGGCAATCGCGATCGGACTGGCTGAGGCAGGGGCCGACGTCGCCTGTTTCGGTCATACATCGAAGGGCGGGCTGGAGGAGACCGCGCAGCGGATCACGGCGCTTGGCCGCAAGGCGCTGGTGTTGACCGGCACGGTGACATCCGAGAGCGATCTGGCGGCGGCAATCGATCGCGTCGAGGCCGAGCTCGGTGCGCTGACCGTTGCGGTCAACAATGCCGGTATCGCCGGCTCAGTGCCGGCCGAGACGATGTCGCTTGAGACATGGCAGAAGGTGCACGAGGTCAACGTTGCCGGCGTGTTCCTGTCCTGCCAGGCTGAAGCCCGCAAGATGCTGGCGCGTCGCAAGGGCTCGATCATCAACATCGCCTCGATGTCAGGCACCATCGTCAATCGCGGGCTGACGCAGGCGCACTACAATTCCTCGAAAGCCGCCGTCATCCATATGTCGAAGAGCCTCGCCATGGAGTGGGCCGATCGCGGCTTGCGCGTCAATGTCGTCAGCCCCGGCTATACGCTGACGCCGATGAACAAGCGGCCCGAGGTGGCGGAGGAGATCAAGATCTTCAAGCGCGACACGCCGATGGGACGCATGGCGGCGCCGGAGGAGATGGTCGGGCCGACGGTGTTCCTGGCCAGCCGCGCATCGAGCTTCGTCACCGGCCTCGACCTGATCGTCGATGGCGGCTACGTCTGCTGGTAGGACCGCATCTCGCAGACTTCGCCTGCAGTCTGAATTTGTGCATACGCGAAGCGTTAGTCGTTGCGCGAGATGAACGTTGGTATATATAATTTCATCCTATGAAACGGGTTGGCGAGACGGGGCTTGCCATGCCGACAGCCGGGATCATGGGACCTTTGATGGCTCGCACCTTGCAGGGCGCCGCAAGACTGGCAATTGATCCGCGGATGATCGCTCCCACAGCGATGCATCGGCAGTCATGACGCTGACCCTCCCGGCAGATTCCATAATCACCGAAATTCAGCATCATTTCGCCTGCGCAGGCTTCAGCCGCGACGTGGCGGCAACGGCCTTGCGCAACGACCAGTCTTTCCACCACAATCATAAAAAGACGCAAGAAGGGAACGAACAATAACCGCCACAGCTTGAAGGAGAACAAGCATGTCATTTCGGAGCAGAATTTCGAAACTATCGATGGGCGCTTTCGCGCTTGCGACACTAAGCCTGCTGACACCTTCCGCACACGCCGCCGCCCCTGAATCCAACGACCCGATCAAGATCGCGCTGTTCGACTGGACCAGCGTCAACCTCAACGCCAAGATCCTCGGCGGCATCCTGGAAAAGCTCGGCTACACCGTCGAGTACCCGACCGCCGATTACCTCTCCAGCCTCACCACCGGCCTGACCAATGGCGACCTCGATGTCGGCCTGGAATTCTGGGACACGACCGCCGGCGAAGCCATGAAAGCCTCCGATGCCACCGGCCAGACCGAGCGGCTCGGCAAGCTCGGCCCGAAGGCCAAGGAAGAATGGTGGTTTCCCGAATACATGAAGGAGAAATGCCCGACCTTGCCGGACTGGCATGCGCTGCTCGATCCGACATGCGCGGCATCGTTCTCGACGGCGGAGACGGCGCCGAAGGGGCGCTATCTCGGCGGCCCGGTGACCTGGGAAGGCTTTGACGACGAGCGCGTCGCGGCACTGAAGCTGCCCTTCACCGTCATCCACGCCGGCACCGACGCGGCGATGTTCGCCGAACTCGATTCCGCCTATCAGCGCAAGGCGCCGATCATGCTGTGGATCTATTCGCCGCACTGGGCGCCGGCCAAGTACAAGGGCGAGTGGGTGCAATTCCCGGAGTACACGCCCGAGTGCTACAATGACCCGAAATGGGGCACCAACCCCGACGCCAAATATGATTGCGGCAAGCCGCATGGCGAGATCTGGAAATACTCCTGGAGCGGCATGAAGGACAAATGGCCGGTCGCCTACAAGGTGGCCAAGGCCTTCACGATCGATACCGACGAGCTCAACAAGATGAGCGGCGAGATCGACCTCGACGGCAAAAAGCCGGAAGACGTCGCCGCCGCCTGGATCGCCGCCCACGAGGCGGACTGGAAAGCCTGGGCGCAGTGATCGTTCCGACTGGAAACGCGAGACCCGGCCGTTGATCGGCCGGGTCTCAAATCTTGATGTTCCAGAAGGACGATTGGATGACGGACGGGACTAAACAAGGGGCGATGCAGCCGGGCACGGACGACCGCCCGGTAAAGCTTGCCTGCCGCAATGTCTGGAAGCTGTTCGGGACGAACGCGGTCAATTTCATCCGCGAGCGTGATGGCAAGGCCAGCATGGCCGATGTCACTGCCGCCGGACTCGTCGGGGCGGTGCGCGCGGTCGATCTCGAAATCCGCCAGGGCGAGATTTTCATCATCATGGGCCTGTCCGGTTCCGGCAAGTCGACGCTGGTGCGCTGCATGTCGCGGCTGGTCGAGCCGAGCCACGGCAAGGTCGAGTTCGAAGGCAAGGACCTGCTCAAGATTTCCGATGCTGCACTGATCGAACTCAGGCGCCATCGCATGGGCATGGTGTTCCAGAATTTCGCGCTGCTGCCGCATCTCAACGTGCTCGACAACATCGCCTTTCCGCTCAGCATCCAGGGACAGGACCGGGCGACACGCGAGGCGCGCGCCCGTGAGGTGATCGAGCTGGTCGGCCTGCGCGGCCGTGAGCATTTCTACCCGCGCGAATTGTCCGGCGGCCAGCAGCAGCGCGTCGGCATTGCCCGCAGCCTGGCGACAAAACCGGAAATCTGGTTCCTCGACGAGCCGTTCTCCGCACTCGATCCGCTGATCCGCCGCGAGATGCAGGACGAATTGATGCGGCTGCAGACCATGCTGCACAAGACCATCGTCTTCATCACCCATGATTTCGACGAAGCGATCCGGCTCGCCGACCGCATCGCCATCATGAAAGACGGCGAGGTCATCCAGATCGGCACGCCGGAACAGCTGGTGGTCAATCCGGCGACCGACTATGTCGCCGAATTCACCCGCGACGTCGACCGCGCCAAGGTGATTTCCGCGCGCAGCCTGATGCGGGCCTGCGATGGCGCCGAGCATGGCGGCACGGTTTCGCCCGATGCCAAGATCGCCAGTTTTTCGGCCAGCATCGTCTCCGCAGGCAAGCCGTTCGCGGTGGTCAACGGGACCGGCAAGCCGATCGGCGAAGTCACGCCACAAGCGGTCATCGATCTTCTGGCCGGCATCGAGAGAGCTGGCGCATGACTGTAACGGCAAGCGCCAGCGAGGCGAGGCCACCGCTTCAGCGATGGCTGCTTGTCTGGGTACTCGCCCTTGCCGCCGTGCTCGTGGTGTTCCTGCTTCAGGACCGCGTCCCTTGGGCCGTCAACTATCCGGCCGATGCGGTCGTGCCGGTCGCCGACTGGGTCAGCGCGCTGATGCGCTGGATCAAGTCGAACCTGTCATGGCTGACGCGTTCGATCACGGCGGTGCTCGGCGTGCCGCTCGACTTCGCGCTCAATCTCTTGGCCAAGAACTTCAAGATCGGCCATGGCGCCGACGCCTATGTCCTGCCGCGCTTGTCCTGGATCGGGGTGTGCGCTGTCGCCTTCCTCGCCGGCCATGCCGTGGGCGGCCGGAAACTCAGCCTGCTGGTTGGCGGCTGCTTCCTCTACATCGCTTTGTTCGGCCAATGGACCAGCGCCATGCTGACGCTGGCGCTGATCTCCATCGCCGTGCCGTTCTGCATCATCACCGGCCTGTTCGCCGGCATCTGGGCGTGGCGCAAGCCATGGGCGGAAAGACTGATTGTCTCCCCTGCCCTCGACCTGATGCAGACGATCCCGACCTTCGCCTACCTCATCCCGATGCTGCTCCTGTTCGGCAACAGTCCGGTCTCGGCGATGATCGCCACCGCCATTTTCGCCACGCCGCCGATGGTGCGGGCGACGATGCTCGGGCTGTCGCGCGTGCCGCTGGAGATCGGCGAATTCAGCGACATGGCCGGCTGCACGGCGCGGCAGAAACTGTGGCGGGTGCTGTTGCCCTCGGCGCGGCCGACGCTGATGGTCGGCGTCAACCAGGTGATCATGCTGGCGCTAAACATGGTCATCATCGCCTCGATGATCGGCGCCGGCGGCCTCGGTTACGATGTGCTTCTGGCACTGCGGGCGCTGAAGGTCGGGGAGGCGATGGAAGCCGGTCTCGCCATCGTGGCGTTGGCGATCGCGCTCGACCGGCTGAGCCAAGCCATCGCGCACAAGCAGGCGAAGGGTCATGTCCATCAGGAATCGACCCCGACTCTTTGGCGGCGCTACCCCAATTTGACGCTGGCCATCGCCATCCTTGCCGTCACGACGCTGCTTGGCCTGTTCGTGCCGGCTTTCGCGGCGGTGCCGAAGGCGATCACCTTCACCACCGCGCCGCTGTGGAAGGCTGCGGTGAACTGGGTGACGATCAACTTCTTCGATGTGATCGAAGCGTTCCGCGTGGCGCTGATCCTCAATGTGCTCAACCCGGTGCGTGCCTTCTGCGAGGGCTTTCCGTGGCTGGGCGCGGTGTTCCTGCTCGGCCTTGCCGGCTATCAGCTCTCGGGCTTTCGCCTCGCGGCCCTGGTCGCCGCACTGACCGCCTTCTGCGCCATCACCGGTCTGTGGGAAAAGACCATGGCGACGGTCTATCTCTGCGGCATCTCGGCCTTCATCGCTTGCCTGATCGGCATCCCGATCGGGCTGATGGCGGCGCGCAGCGACCGCTTCGAGAAGATCGTCACCCCGATCATCGACACGCTGCAGGTTCTGCCGTCCTTCTGCTTCATCATTCCGGTGGTGATGCTATTCAGAGTCGGCGACGTCACCGCGATGATCGCCACTGTCGCCTTCGCAGTGGTGCCGGCGATCCGCTACACCAATCACGGCATTCGCCAGGTGCCACCGGCGCTGATCGAAGCGGCCAAGGTTTCGGGCTGCACGCCGCGCCAGACTTTCTTCCGGGTGCAATTGCCGCTGGCGCTTCCCGAAATCATGCTCGGCGTCAACCAGACGATCCTGATGGCGCTGGCGATGATCATCATCTGCGCCATGGTCGGCACACGCGATCTCGGCCAGGAGGTTTTCATCGCGCTGTCCAAGGCCGATTCCGGCCGCGGCATTGTCGCTGGCCTGGCCATCGCCTTCATCGGCATCGTCGCCGACCGGCTGTTCAACGCCTGGACGGCCAAGGCACGGGCAAGGCTGGGATAGAAGCCGAATGGCCGAGCCGGGTGAGCCGCCCTTTACCGTTCTCGTCTTCGACATGGCCAAGACTGGCAAACCGGATGGCGAGCGTATGGTTCGCGGATTTGAAACGCTGGATGCGGCAACATCCTATGCCATCGCGCGGGTTCGCGCCTCGGTGGAGGAACTGCGCGGGCCCGGCATCGCTGCCGCGGAGCTCAGGCAGCTCTGGCACCTCTACGGCGAAGACTGTTCGGTGCTGAACGCCAATGTGCGCGGCAGCGACCTTCTCGACGATTTCATCGCGACGCCGGCGACCCCTGTCGAGTGCAACTGGCGGATTTTGGCGCCAAGGCTGCGCCGCTTCCGCGCCTCGCTGCTCATCTCCAACGAGAAGGACGAATCGGTCTGGGCCGGCGGCTTCTTTCGGTCGACCTACAAATTGGCACGGGACGGCCTGCTCGAGCGTTTTCGCGACGACGCCATTGCCGCCTTCAAAGCCAAGAACATCGAGCCGGCGGAGCCGACGAAGCTCATGGTCGCGAGCTATTTCGAGCTTCCCGATCCGCCCTATCCTCCGCCGGGCGCGGCGCTGCGATCCTGGAAGGTCGACGTCGGTTTCGTCTGCCACGATGTGAAGTTCGGCGGCGACGCCGCCGGCGTCTTCGCCTGGCCGCAAGAACCGACCGATTGGGCACTCCGAACCATGCAGTTCCTGCTGATGGCCGACATGATGGCCATGCGCGGCGATGGCCCGGACTGGGCCAACGATTGCGATGTTCTCTCGGTCAAGGTGACCGAGACGGATGCGGCTCCAGACTATCCGCTGGATTGAAGCGCAGCAATCTTTAGCTGGGCCATGATCTCGGGACAAACGAAACCGTTTGTCCGAGAAAACCGGTTCCCACTTTTTGCTTCGCTGACCTCCGGTTCGGGATCATGGCCTACTCCGCCGCGACGCCTTTCATCTCGAGATAGCTCTCCATCGAATCGTCGAGCGCCTGCAGCCAGGGCGTGTGATGCAGCGGCGCCATGGTGCCGGTCATCAGCGAGCGGTAGGCGTGATCGCGGAAGCTCATAATGTCTTCCGCCTTGTGGTGTTCCCACTCCATGAAGGTCTGGTTGACCGCCTCGACATCGAAGCCGGGATAGTCGGTCTGGTCCATCAATTCCTTGGTGTAGTCGCCCTGGAACCAGATCATCTGCTCGGCATCTTCCAGCGTCTCTTCACGCGCGCGCCATTTGGCGCCATGCGCGGCCATCGCCTCTGCCGACGGCAGCTTGATGCGACCCATGATGACGTCGCGGGCGAACCAGGCCTGCGCGTCGAACATGTTGAAGGTGTAGAACTGATCCTGCATGCCGATATAGGACAGTTTTGGATTCTTCTCCCAGACGACGCCCTCATAGAGGTCGAGCGGCCACATGCGGTTGGCGGTCTTGAGCTTGAGATCGTCGGTCAGGAACGGGAAGGAATGGAGATAACCGGTGCACAGGATGATGGCGTCGACATCCTTGGTTGAGCCGTCCTTGAAGTGGGCGGTCTTGCCGACGACCTTCTGCAGCAGCGGCACCTCTTTCCAATTGTCCGGCCATTTGAAGCCCATCGGCTTCGAACGGTAGCTGGAGGTGATCGACTTGGCGCCGTATTTGTAGCACTGCGAGCCAATGTCCTCGGCCGAATAGGAACGGCCGATGATCAGGATATCCTTGCCCTTGAATTCCATTGCGTCGCGGAAATCGTGGCTGTGCAGGATGCGGCCGTTGAAGGTCGAAAAACCTTCGAAATAGGGAACGTTGGGTACCGAAAAATGCCCCGAAGCGACGACGACATTGTCGAACTCTTCGGAATAGGTGACGTCGTTGCTGCGGTCATGCGCGGTGACGGTGAATTTCTTCGTTTCGTCCGAGAACGTCACCATGCGCACCGGGCTGTTGAAGCGCACCCATTTGCGCAGGCCTGACTTCTCGACGCGGCCCTTGATGTAATCCCACAGCACGGCGCGCGGCGGGTAGGAACCGATCGGCCGGCCGAAATGCTCCTCGAACGTGTAGTCGGCGAATTCCAGGCATTCCTTCGGTCCGTTCGACCAGAGGTAGCGATACATCGAGCCGTGCACGGGATCGCCATGCTCGTCGAGACCGGTGCGCCAGGTGTAGTTCCAAAGGCCACCCCAGTCGGATTGCTTTTCGAAACAGATGATTTCAGGAATGTCAGCGCCCTTGTCGGCAGCCGACTTGAAGGCCCTGAGCTGTGCCAGGCCGGACGGTCCGGCGCCGATAACGGCAACACGAGTTTTCATTTCCAGGGCCTCCTCTTTTTGATTTCCCCAGCGAAACAAATTTCACTGACAGTGACACTAATTGGCGCTTCGGTGCTGTCAACAGACATCTGCGGGAACGGCGTTTGTGCGGACAGGATTCCTGGCGAAAAACATTCGCGGGCAGAATTCATGGGATCCGCTCGTGCGACCTAAGACGGCTTGCCGACACCGCCGCACTGCTGTATCGCCACCTCTAATGTTCACCTAGAGTGAAATAAATCCGCGACGTCCGGGGGGCGACATGGCGAAAGACAGTTCCAAGGCCGGACTTGCCGGCGCCAAGCCAAAGCCGTTGCCGAAGGTCTCGGCGGACGGCAAGACCATCCGGGCGCCGCTGATGCAGAACCCGCATGCTATCCGCGACACCCGCGAGAAAGTTCTGGAGGTGGCGATCGGCCGCGAGGTGCGGGCGTTCCGCAAGAAACTCGGCATCACCGTCGCCGATCTCGCTGTCGCCACCGACATTTCGCTGGGCATGCTGTCGAAGATCGAGAATGGCATCACCTCGCCGTCGCTGACCACCTTGCAGGCGCTGTCGCGGGCGCTCGGCGTTCCGGTCACCGCCTTCTTCCGCCGCTTCGAGGAAGAGCGCAGCGCTGTCTTCGTCAAGGCTGGCGAAGGCCTCGATGTCGAGCGCCGCGGCACGCGCGCCGGCCACCAATACAATCTACTCGGCCATATCGGCTCCAACACCAGCGGCGTCGTCGTCGAACCCTATCTGATCACGCTGACCGAGGATTCGGACGTGTTCCCGACCTTCCAGCATGAGGGCATGGAATTCCTCTACATGCTGGAGGGTGAGGTCGTTTACCGGCACGGCAGCAACCTCTATCCGATGAAGCCCGGCGACAGCCTGTTCTTCGATGCCGACGCGCCGCATGGACCGGAGCAACTGACGAAACTGCCGATGCGGTATTTGTCGATTATCTGCTATCCGCAGAACAGCGCGGGGTGAGGTGTATTGCAATTCAGGTCAGGCCGGCCTGCAAATGGCGGCTTCCTGCGCTTCCGGTGCTCACGTACAAAAGTACGCTCCGCTCCGGTTCTCGGAAGCCACCATTTTCGACTCGGCCTGACCTGAATTTCAATACACCTCAGTCCGGCCCGAAACCGGGTGAAGTTGGGCTGCCGTCGTCGAGCTTAGACAGCCACTCCACCAGCGTCGGCCTATACCGGGTCAGACCCTTGTAGTTGGCCAACTCGTCGGGCAGATCACGGATGACGCGGTGCAGGCGGCGTGCCCATTTCGGCTGCGTCACCAGTTCGTCCATCTTGATCAGGTAGCAGCGGATCGGGAAGACGATGCCGTTGGAGCGCGGCAGCCGCCAAAAACTCTGCAATTCGACGCGCAGATGCACCTTGTCGCCGACATTGTCCGGCGTCACCGTGGTGCGGTCTGGACCCCACTTGTGGTAATTTTCGGGGCTGGTGTCGAGGCGTGGATTGATGGTCATGGTCCAGTTGAGGCGCCGCGCCGGCTTGCCCTGCTGGATGTTGGTGAGGAACTTCAGCGCCCTGGTGAAAATCCCCTTCTCATGCGCCAGCGGCACCGGCGCGTGCCACTCGAAAAAATTCATGCCGATGTCGAAATCGAGCGACCAGTCGGCCTGCGTGGTGACCATGCCGGCATCCATCCACAGATTGCCATCGCGCTGGTCGAGGATGCAGAAATCGCCCTGGCTCTGGCGGGTGATGTATTCCATCGGCCCGTAAGGCAAAGTCGACGTGTCGCCGAAGGTGAAGGTGTCGTCGATGCCGAGCGGCCGGTTGATCCAGTGCCAGCGGTCGCCGTCGCGCGTCAGCGTGAAATGTTCGGGATAGCCGAGCGCCTGCTGCTCCATCAAAAGTTCGAGCAGGTCCCAGCCGGCCAGCGTCATATGCGGCAGCGACTGGCAGCGCAGCGGATCCTCGGCCAGCACCAGCGCGCGGTCCTGCATCTCGGCGACATAGTGCTCGTCGACGTCGATCAGGTTTTCCAGCACGCTGCCTTTTGGGCCGACAACATGCGGCTCGATGTTGACCGCATACATGTAGGCGTCTTCATGGAACGGGAACGGGAACCGCCTGATGTGCTCCGGGCTGTTCTTGAAGGTGAAATCGTCGCGGAACGTTTCCTTGCGAAAGGTGATGCCCATGATTTCCTCCTACCGCTCCAGCACCAGCGACTTGCCCTCGAAGCGCGAGACGCACGGCATGATCTTGCAGCCGGAGCGATGATCTTCCTCGCTCAGCCAGTGGTCGTTGTGGATGAACTTGCCATCGTAAGAGATGACGTTGGTTTCGCACTGGCCGCAGACGCCGCCGCGGCAGAGATAGGGCGGATCGACGCCGGCCGCCTCGATCGCTTCCAGCAGGCTCTGCTGTTCATCGACGCGGATCGTCTTGCCGCTGACTGCCAGCGTCACATCGAAGGGCAGGCCGGGCTGGGGTGCCGCGAAATGCTCGAAATGCACGGCCTCCGAGGGCCAGCCCAAGGCGGCTGCGCGGTCGCGCACCCAGTTGATCATGCCGGCCGGACCGCAGACATAGAGATGCGTGCCGAGCGGCTGCGTCGACAGCAGCCGGTCGAGATCGATGCGCTCGTCCAGATCGTCATGATAGAGCCTGATGCGCCTGTCGTAACGCTCCCGCAGCACGTCGGCATAGGTGCCGAGCGAAGCGGTGCGGCAGGTGTAGTGCAGTTCGAAATTGCCGCCCTCCCCCGCCAGCTGCGCGGTCTGCGCCATGAACGGGGTGATGCCGATGCCGCCGGCCAGCATCAGATGCTTCTTCGCCCTGAGATCGAGCGAGAACAGATTGACGGGATAGCTGATCACCATCTCCAGGCCCGGCTTGACGGACCGATGCATGAACAGCGAGCCGCCACGGCCGACATCGTCGCGGCGCACCGAGATCGTGTATTCGCGCGTGTCGAGCGGCGAGCCCATCAGCGAATAGGGATTGAGCCTTGTGCGGTCGCCATCGCGCATCTCGACCACGACATGGGCGCCGCCGGAAAAGGTCGGCAACAGCTCGCCGTCGCGCCGGCGGAAATGGAAGCGGGTGACTAGGTCGTTGACCGGAACGACATCGCTGACCACGACATCGAGCTTGGTGGTGCCGGTGCTCATGGGAAGGCCTCCTCCATTGGAGGAATCTCCGAGCGATCCTCGGCATTGATGCAGACGCCCTGGAAGGCAGCGAGGCGCCGGGAATAGTGATCGCGCACCAGAAGCAGCAGGCCGCAATGCGCGCAGGTCGCCGGCTGCGTCGTGACGTTTTCGGTGATGCCCTTGCAATGCACGCACTGCATGCGCCGCGCCAGCGAGCCGCGATGCTCGGTTTGCATCGAGGTGTGATCGATGCCGGCTTCGAGCGCCACCTGCATCGCCTGGCCGATCAGACCTTCGGTGCCGGCGAGGTAGAGGCGCAGGCCCATATGGGCGTTGCTCAGTGTCTGCTTCAGTCGCGGCAGCAGGCTGGCAAAGGACGGCGCTTGATGGAACTGGGCCGGCTTCAGCGCTTCGAGTGCTGCGACGTGTTTGCCGTCGGGGCCTGGGATGAAGACGATTTCGGAGCCGCCGAAGAAACCGGGCGGAGCCACCTTTGCCATATCAACGATCGCCAGCGCGCCTTCCGCATCGGCGATGAAAAGATGATGCTTGCCGGGCTGCGGAGACAGGGTTCCGTAAATGGGCCGGCTGATGATCGTCTTGGCTGCCATTCTCAATTTATGCCTTAAAATCCCTCGCTGTTGATGATGCCTCAACCCTTGGCGGTGCGCTTGGTCTTTTTGGGATCGTCGAACGGCAAGGGCTGCGCCGTCGCCTTGATCGATCCGCTCTTGTTGCGGATTTCGAGCTTGGTGTCCTTGACCGCGCAGTCGACATCGAGGCGGGCAATGCCCATCGATTTCTTGACCAGCGGCGAATACATGGCGCAGGTCACAACGCCGACCTTTTTGCCGTCGCGATAGACCGGCGCGCCTTCGTCGGCCGGCTGTTTGCCGTCCAACAACACACCATAGATCTTGAAGCGCTCCTTGCCCTTGAGGCGGTAGTGCTCCTCGGCCCCACGGAATCCGGTCTTGCCGGGGCTGACGGTGAAGTCGAGGCCGAGCTCCCACAGCGTATCGCCGGGGCCGTCATTCTCGAACGGGTATTTTTGGGAATTATCGTAAGGGTAGAACAAGAGGTAGCTTTCGACCCGCAGCATATCGAGCGTGGTGAAGCGGCATGGAATGATGCCGGCGCTCTTACCCTCGTCGAGAATCCTGTCCCAGATCGCGCCGGCGTCCTGGCCGCGGCAGAAGATCTCGTAGCCGCGCTCGCCGGTATAGCCGGTGCGCGAGATCATCACCGGGAAACCGAACAGCTGCGTCTGCATGTGATGGAAATAGTTGAGGTCGCGGATGCCCGGCACGTGCTTGGCGAGATAGTCGACCGCGGTCGGCCCCTGCAGCGACAGATCGTGCAGATTGTCGTCGAAGCGCAGCGACACATCGCGGCCGACGGAAGCGCGCTGCAACTCCTCATGGCCAGTGCCTGAGCCGTGCACCACCATCCAGGCGTTCGGGCCGGTGCGGTAGAGGATGCAGTCGTCGGTGAATTTTCCCGCCTCGTTCAGCATGCAGGCATAGGCCGACTTGCCGGGGTAGATCTTTTCCACGTCGCGGGTGGTGGCGAGGTCGATGAGATGCGAGGCGTGCGGGCCGGTGATGTGGACCTTCTTGAGGCCCGACACATCCATCAGCCCGGCCTTGGTGCGGATGGCGGTGTACTCTTCGTCGGCGTCCTTGTCGTAGGTCCAAGCGGTCCCCATACCGCTCCAGTCTTCGAGCTTCGAACCCAGCGCGCGATGGCGATCCGCCAGGGTCGAGAATCTCCAGGATGCCGTCATCCGATCGTCCTCCGTTCAAAAATCCATTGTTCCCTGCTCCTTGGCGCATTGACCGGAGCTTTGGGTTGAATATTGACCGCAAACGCGGGAGAGCCGCAATCCCCTGAAAGCAAATAATTTCATTGTCAGGCAAAATCGACTGCCCCAAGCAAACGGTTAACTCAACGTAAATTCGCCTTGACAATTGCCGGAAACGGTCTGAATTTATGAAAAAAATTTCACTCTCTTGAAAGAGAGCGACGCGCGGCCGATTCGGAACCGGGCGTCGGAAAGAAGGGGAAAACCGATGTCAGACCTGCAGCAGCGCATCGAAGCGCTGTACCGTTCCGACTTGCGCGGATCCGCGCTCCTGATCATCTGCCTGTGGGCGACGATCCTCTTCGTCCTCTTCATGACATGGCCGTACATTCCCGACAGCGGCATCAAGGCCGTTGTCGCGATTGCCGCCGCCGCCGTGCTGATCTTCAACACGGCCGCGATCCTGGCGATGGTCAAACACTACAAGGAAGACAAGGACTTCATCTACGGCCTCGATATCAAGAACGCCGACGCATCCCGCAACCGCAAGTCCTGAAGGGTACAAGAGATGTCGCGCTATACGCCGCCGGAGCAAAGCAAGGCCGGCCAGGTTTTCGATATTGTCGTCGTGGTGGTCGCCATTTTCGTGGCGCTATGGCTACCGCTGAAACTGGGGTTCGCCGGAGCCGCCAAATCCATCGACGCGCTCGACGCCAAGACCTGGGAAGCACTTGGCCAGAACCCGACCATGGCCGCGATCTGGGAGAAGCTCGGCTATACGCCCGAGACCGCGCATGACGTCATCCAGAACCGCTTCCACTATGTCATCGACTGGCCGACGCTGATCATCATGGCGGCGGTGCTGATCGGTTATTTCGTCTTCCTGTTCCGCGCTTCCGACCGCGAATATCGCGACGTCATCAACGAAAAATTCGACGACAAGTAAAAGCTTCGACGAGCAATCGGGGAACACGATCATGTGGATTGCACTCTCTTACGCATGCTGGGGCATCTCGGTCTTGCTCGCGCTGTGGATGCTCTACGACTGGTTCAAGGTCGATACGACCTATTCCGAGGACGTTTTGACCTCGTCGCGCGAAGGCGAACTTGAAGCCGTTTCCGAAAAACACCGGATCTGAGTGGGGACTGAACAATGACGACCGCACTTGAACCGGCAATTCACGGCGACAGGGTTTCGCTTCTTCGGGTGCTCGGCCCCGCCCATGTCTGGGCGCTCGGCGTCGGCATCGTTCTGGTCGGTGAGTTCACCGGCTGGAATTTTTCCGCCGACAAGGGCGGCGCGCTGGCCGCGCTGATCGTCTGCTGGATCGTCGGGCTGCTCTACACCTCGGTCGCCATGATCGATTCCGAAGTGACGTCGACAGTCGCGGCGGCCGGCGGCCAGTATGCGCAGGCCAAGCACATTGTCGGGCCGCTTATGGCCTTCAACGTCGCGCTGTTCCTGGTGTTTGCCTACACGATGCTCGAAGTGTCGGACGCCATCCTGCTCGGCGACACCATCGTCGCCAAAGCCGGCGTCGAAGGGCTCACCCACAATTCCTTCATCGCCGCCACCATCGTGGTGCTGGCGTGGCTCAACTATCGCGGCGTGCTGATGACGCTCAACGTCAACTTCGTCATCACGGCAATCGCCTATATCTCGATCGTCATCCTGTTCTTCTCGGTCAGCCCGTGGACGCAAGGGGCTGTGCTGAAGCTCAACGAGTTGGTTACTCCCGGCAATGCGCTGCCCTATGGCTGGATCGGCGTCATTGCCGCCTTCCAGTTCGGCATCTGGTATTATCTCGGCATAGAAGGCACCACGCAGGCCGCCGAGGAAGTGCGCTCGCCGGCCCGCTCCCTGCCCTATGGCACTATGGCCGGCATGATCACGCTTTTGATCGCCGCCGCCATGACCTGGTATGTCTGCGCCTCGCTGATGCCGTGGGAATATCTCGGCATCACCTATTATCCGCTGTGGGACGCCGGCAAGCTGACGGGCAGCCCGCTGCTGGAAAACCTCCTGTTCATCGCCACGCTGCTGGCGGCGCTGGCCTCGGCGAATGGCTGCATCAACGATGCGGCACGCGCCTGGTTCTCGCTTGGCCGCGACCGCTATCTGCCGAGCTGGTTCTCGGCGGTGCATCCGAAATACCGCACGCCCTACCGCTCGATCCTGTTCCTGCTGCCGATTGCGCTCGCCTTCGCCTTCATCGCCGACCTCAACCAGGCGATCACCTTCTCGATCCTGTCGGGCGTGCTGCAATACACGTTCATGAGCATCAACATCATGATGTTCCGCAAGAAGTGGCCGCTCGGCACGATCCGCCGCGGCTACACGCACCCCTTCCATCCGCTGCCGGCGATCGTGCTGTTCTGCCTGTGCGTGGTGACCTTCTTCGCCATCTTCCTCGGCTTCGGTTCGCAGCTGATCGCGATGACCATCTTCTATTTCCTGATCTCGCTGTGGTTCCATTTCTACCGCTACAAATTCGTGCGGCGCGGCGACCAGTTCACCATGCCGTGGCCGAAACCGCAGGGCTATTGATGGGAGACGGCCCGTCCAGATCCTTGGCGGGCCGGACATGATAAAATGTCCGAAGTGACATCAGCACTGCTTGCCGGGGCCATTGTCCTGGCCCTCGCCCTGCACTTTGCGTGGCTGGCACGGCGCAGCCGCAACAGGGCTTCAGAAGCGCTCGCCGCCGACGAGGCCGGCATCCGCACCGTCATTGCCGACGCCGCCGATGTTTCGGACGGCACCGCCGGTGTCATCACTTGGGAAGGCTCTTGGAACAGCCAGCGCGTTCAACTGCGCACCATCGTCGATACGCTGGCGACGCGAAAACTCCCGGCACGCTGGCTCAGCATTTCGGTCACCGAAAAGGTCGCCGTGCCAGCCACCTTCGACATGATGATGCGGCCGGGCTCGCCGACGACCTTCTCCAATTTCGACCATCTCCAGCATACGCTGCCCAAGGCTCCGGGATTTCCAGCCGAGGCAGTGCTGCGGACCGACCGCCGCGGCACGCGTTTCCCGCAAGGCATCATCGCCGACCATCTGCAGGCCTTTTCAGAAGGACGCGCCAAGGAGTTGCTGATCACGCCTAACGGAGTGCGTATCGTCTGGCTGCTGGCCGAGGCCGAGCGGGCGCGTTACGGCGTTTTCCGGCAGGCCGCATTCGGTGACGCTCAGATCGATCCGGCACTGATTCAGCGACTGCTCGTATCCCTGTCGGCACTGCGCGACGCCATCAACAAAAGCGAACGGCAAGCCGCATGAGCAGTTCAGACACCTCGCCGGCGCCGACAAACCCGTATCTCGTCCTCGGCGCCGCAATCGTGCTGCCGGCAAGCGGCCATGTCATCCTGGGCGTGCCGGTGCGCGGGCTGCAGTTTCTGTTTTTCATGGTGATCCTGGCCTGGGTCACCGCCAAGATCGCGCCGGCAGACGCCAGCTTCATCGGCCGTCATGCCGGCGGTTTCCTGATCTATGCGCTGTCGGTCCTCGACGCCTACAAGCTCGCCCGCATCCGCCACGCGCTGTGGGTTCACAATGCCGCGCAGGGCAGCGATAATTCGCATGGCGGCATTGCGCCGCATACGTAACTACAGGAAAATTTTTTTCATGTGATTGAATTCACGCAACGCATTCGGTACATCATCTCTTAGCTACAAACGCCGGGAGGCTGACATGTGTGGAATTGTCGGACTGTTTTTGAAGGACAAGTCGCTGGAGCCGAAGCTCGGTGCGATGCTGTCGGAGATGCTGGTCTCGCTCAGCGATCGCGGCCCGGACAGCGCAGGCATCGCCATCTATGGCGCGCCCTCCAAGAATGAAGCCAAGATCACCATCCAGTCGGCGAAGCCCTCGCGCGATTTTCCGGGCCTCGATGCCGAGCTCGCCAAAGCGATCGGCGTGCCGGTGAGCATTGCGGTGAAGTCGACCCATGCCGTCGTCAGGACAACGCCGGCCAAGATCGACGAAGCGCGCGAGGCGATCCAGACGCTGCGCCCCGACATTCGCATCATGGGCGCCGGCGACGTCGTCGAGATCTACAAAGAAGTCGGCCTGCCCGAGGCGGTGGTCGATCGGTTTGACGTCCGCAAGATGACCGGCACGCACGGCATCGGCCACACCCGCATGGCGACGGAATCGGCGGTGACGACGATGGGCGCGCATCCGTTCTCGACCGGCGCCGACCAGTGCCTGGTGCACAATGGCTCACTGTCGAACCACAACAATGTCCGCCGCGAGCTGATCCGTGAGGGCATGAAATTCGAGACGGAGAACGACACCGAGGTGGCCGCCGCCTATCTCTCCTCACAGATGGCGCATGGCAAGAACCTCGGCGAGGCGCTGGAAGGCACGCTTTCCGACCTCGACGGCTTCTTCACCTTCGTCGTTGGCACCAAGAACGGTTTTGGCGTGGTGCGCGACCCGATCGCCTGCAAGCCCGCCGTCATGGCCGAGACCGACCAGTATGTCGCCTTCGGTTCAGAATATCGCGCGCTGACCAAACTGCCCGGCATAGACAATGCGAGGGTCTGGGAACCGGAACCCGCAACCGTTTATTTCTGGGAGCATTGAGTTCATGCCCGCAACCAAACTTTCAAAGGCGGCGGCGAGCGACCACGCCTCCCGGGTGTTCGACCTCGATGTGTCGTCGCTGCGCGAGCTCAACCAGGCACTGCACAATCTCACGCCCGGTTCGAATGAAACGGCATGGGAAGTGCTGCACCCGAAGGGCAGCCATTCGGTCGCCGTCGGCGTCGACCAGCCTGTTTCCATCGATGTGCGCGGCAGTGTCGGCTACTACTGTGGCGGCATGAATTCGGGCAGTACCATTACCGTGCATGGCTCGGCGGGACCCGGCGTTGGCGAGAACATGATGTCGGGCTCGATCACGATCAAAGGCGACGCCAGCCAGTATGCCGGCGCGACCGGCAAGGGCGGCCTGCTGGTCATCGAGGGCAACGCCTCGTCGCGCTGCGGCATTTCGATGAAGGGCATCGACATCGTGGTGCACGGCAATATCGGCCATATGTCGGCCTTCATGGCGCAGTCCGGCAATCTGGTGGTGCTGGGCGATGCCGGCGATGCGCTGGGTGATTCCATCTACGAGGCGCGGCTCTTCGTGCGCGGCAAGGTCGACAGCCTGGGTGCCGACTGCATCGCCAAGGAGATGCGGCCCGAGCATCTGGAGTTGCTTCAAGGCCTGCTCGACCGTGCCGGCGTCACCGGCGTCAAGCCGTCGGAGTTCAAGCGCTACGGTTCGGCGCGCACGCTCTACAATTTTAATATCGACAACGCCGACGCGTATTGAGGCAGCATGACCTATCGCAACCCGCCGACGACGCCGCGCAAATCCGCGACCTTCGACGACTACACGCTTTCTGAAATCCGCCGCGCCGCGGCGACCGGCATCTATGACATCAGGGGCGCCGGCGCCAAGCGCAAGCTGCCGCATTTCGACGACCTGCTGTTCCTCGGTGCCTCGATCTCACGCTATCCGCTCGAGGGCTATCGCGAGCGCTGCGACACATCAGTCGTGCTGGGCTCCCGCCATGCCAAGAAGCCGATCGAGCTGAAGATCCCGATCACCATTGCCGGCATGAGCTTTGGCTCGCTGTCCGGCCCGGCCAAGGAAGCGCTCGGGCGCGGTGCAACGCTGTCGGGCACCTCGACCACCACGGGCGATGGCGGCATGACCGAGGAAGAGCGCGGCCATTCCAAGCAACTGGTCTATCAATATTTGCCTTCGCGCTATGGCATGAATTTGCGTGACCTGCGCCGCGCCGATGCCATCGAAGTGGTGGTCGGCCAAGGCGCCAAGCCCGGCGGCGGCGGCATGCTGCTGGGCCAGAAGATCTCCGACCGTGTCGCCGAGATGCGCACGCTGCCGAAAGGCATCGACCAGCGCTCCGCCTCGCGCCATCCCGACTGGACCGGCCCGGACGATCTCGAGATCAAGATCCTCGAACTGCGCGAAATCACCGACTGGGAAAAGCCGATCTACGTCAAGGTCGGCGGCGCCCGCCCCTATTACGATACCGCCCTTGCGGTGAAGGCCGGCGCCGATGTCGTCGTCGTCGACGGCATGCAAGGCGGCACGGCCGCGACGCAGGAAGTGTTCATCGAGAATGTCGGCCAGCCGACGCTCGCCTGCATCAGGCCGGCCGTGCAGGCGCTGCAGGATCTCGGCATGCACCGCAAGGTGCAGTTGATCGTCTCCGGCGGCATCCGCAACGGCGCCGACGTCGCCAAGGCGCTGGCGCTCGGCGTCGATGCGGTCTCCATCGGCACCGCCGCACTGGTCGCGCTCGGCGACAACGATCCCCGCTGGGAGGCGGAGTACAACGAGCTCGGCACGACAGCCGGCGCCTATGACGACTGGCATGAGGGCCGCGACCCTGCCGGCATCACCACGCAGGATCCCGAACTGATGAAGCGGGTGGACCCGGTGGCTGCCGGGCGCCGTCTGGCCAACTACCTCAAGGTGATGACGCTGGAGGCTCAAACCATTGCCCGCGCCTGCGGCAAGAACAGCCTGCACAATCTCGAGCCCGAGGATCTCGTCGCGCTCACCATCGAAGCCGCCGCCATGGCCGGCGTGCCGCTGGCCGGCACCAACTGGATACCGGGGAAGAACGGCTTCTAAAAACACCTACCCAAGACACATAAGCGAGGAATTATAATGGGGAACGATCTCGCCGCATTCGCCAAAGAGAACGGCGTCAAATATTTCATGATTTCCTACACCGATCTGTTCGGTGGCCAGCGTGCCAAGCTGGTGCCGGCGCAGGCGATATCAGATATGCAGAAGGACGGCGCCGGCTTTGCCGGGTTCGCCACCTGGCTCGACCTGACGCCGGCGCATCCCGACATGCTGGCGGTGCCGGATCCGGACTCTGTCATCCAGCTGCCATGGAAAAAGGAAGTGGCCTGGGTCGCCGCCAACTGCATCATGGACGACAAGGAGGTCGACCAGACGCCGCGCAACACGCTGAGGCGGCTGATCGCGGAGGCCGCCAGCGACGGCATGCATGTCAAGACCGGCGTCGAGGCCGAGTTCTTCCTGATCTCGCCGGACGGCAGCGTCATATCAGACCAGTACGACACGGCATCAAAGCCCTGCTACGACCAGCAGGCGGTGATGCGCCGCTATGACGTGATCGCCGAGATCTGCGACCACATGCTGGCGCTGGGATGGAGCCCCTACCAGAACGACCACGAGGACGCCAACGGCCAGTTCGAGATGAACTGGGCCTTCGACGACGCGCTGGCGACCGCCGACAAACACTCCTTCTTCAAATTCATGGTCAGGTCGGTCGCCGAAAAGCACGGCCTGCGCGCCACCTTCATGCCAAAGCCCTTCCAGGGCCTGACCGGCAATGGCTGCCATGCCCATATCTCGGTGTGGGACAAGGCTGGCAAGACCAACGTCTTTGCCGACAATTCGATGGAACTCGGCCTCTCGGCCAAGGGCAAGAATTTCCTCGGCGGCATCATGAAGCATGCCTCCGCGCTGGCCGCCATCACCAACCCGACGGTCAACTCCTACAAGCGCATCAATGCGCCGCGCACGATCTCGGGCGCGACCTGGGCGCCCAACACGGTGACCTGGACCGGCAACAACCGCACCCACATGGTGCGCGTGCCCGGCCCCGGCCGCTTCGAGCTGCGTCTGCCCGACGGCGCGGCCAACCCCTACCTCTTGCAGGCGGTGATCATCGCCGCCGGCCTCGACGGCATCCGCTCCAAGGCCGATCCCGGCAAGCGCTACGACATCGACATGTACCAGCACGGCCACACGGTGAAGGGCGCGCCAAAACTGCCGCTCAACCTGCTCGACGCCTTGCGCGAGTTCGACAAGGACAAATCGCTCAAGGCGGCGCTGGGGGAGGAATTCTCGTCGGCCTACCTAAAGCTGAAGCACCAGGAATGGAATTCCTATGCTTCGCACTTCACGCAATGGGAGCGCGACCACACGCTGGACATCTGATGTCCGACGTGAGGCGAGCGACCTCGGAATGAACGTATGAAATACTCGATCTTCTCGCTCGCCCGTGCCGCCTTGTCCGGCCACAAGAACTGGCAGCGCACCTGGCGCGACGCCACGCCGAAGGATCGCTACGACGTGGTGATCATCGGCGGTGGCGGCCATGGCCTGGCCACCGCCTGGTTCCTCGCCAGCGAATACGGCATCAAGAATGTCGCCGTGCTGGAAAAAGGCTGGATAGGCTCCGGCAATGCCGGCCGCAACACCACTATCATCCGCTCCAATTACGGCCTGCCCGGCAACACCGGCTTCTACGAATTGTCGATGAAGCTGTGGGAGCGGATGGAGCAGGACCTCAATTACAATTCGATGGTCAGCCAGCGCGGCGTCATCAATCTGTATCACTCCGACGCCCAGCGCGACGCCTATGCGCGGCGCGGCAACACCATGCGCATCAACGGCATCGACGCCGAACTGTTGGACCTCGCCGCGGTCAAGAAGATGATCCCATTCCTGAACTACAACAATGCGCGTTTCCCCGTGCAAGGCGGATTGCTGCAAAGGCGCGGCGGCACGGCGCGGCACGACGCCGTGGTCTGGGGCTATGCCCATGCGGCGAGCGGGCTCGGCGTCGACATCATCCAGAATTGCGAGGTGACCGGCTTTGTCAGGGACAGCAATGGCAAGGTGACCGGTGTCGAAACCTCGCGTGGCAAGATCGGCGCCGGCAAAGTCGGCATGGCGGTTGCCGGTTCTTCCTCGCGCGTCGCGGCAATGGCGGGCTTGCGCCTGCCGATCGAAAGCCATGTTTTGCAGGCCTTTGTGTCCGAAGCGATCAAGCCGCTGATCCCCGGGGTCATGACCTTCGGCGCCGGGCATTTCTATGTCAGCCAGTCCGACAAGGGCGGCCTTGTCTTCGGCGGCGACATTGACGGCTACAATTCCTACGCCCAGCGCGGCAACATGCCCGTGATGGAGGATGTCTGCGAGGGCGGCATGGCGCTGATGCCGATGATCGGCCGCGTGCGGCTTTTGCGCCAGTGGGGCGGCATCATGGACATGTCGATGGACGGCTCGCCGATCATCGACATGACGCCGGTGGACGGGCTCTATCTCAACGCCGGCTGGTGCTATGGCGGCTTCAAGGCAACGCCGGGTTCCGGCTTTGTCTTTGCCCATCTTCTGGCCCGCGACACGCCGCACGAGGAGGCAGCACGGTTCCGCCTCGACCGGTTCCGGACTGGCGCCATGATCGACGAAAAGGGCCAGGGCGCCCAACCGAACCTGCACTGAAGGCCCGAGTATGCGCATCACCTGTCCCTTCTGCGGCGAACGCGAACTCGGCGAGTTCACCTATCTCGGTGACGCCAAACCGGTGCGGCCGGCGGCGGATGCCGGCGACGACGCCGTCTACGACTATGTCTATCTGCGCGACAACATCGCCGGCGTGATGAGCGAGAACTGGTACCACGGCGGCGGTTGCCGGGCCTGGCTGAAGGTCACCCGCAACACGTTGACACATGAGATTTCCGCTGTCGAACCGGCAGCGGGCGCCGGTGCCGCGAAGGTTGGCGCGTGATGGCCGGCGCACAGACAAACCGGCTGGACAAAGGCGGTCTCATCGACCGCTCGGCGTCGCTGAATTTCCGCTTCGACGGCAAGAGCTTTTCCGGCTTCCAGGGCGACACGCTGGCGTCGGCGCTCGTTGCCAATGGCGTCAAGCTGGTCGGCCGCTCGTTTAAATACCATCGCCCGCGCGGCATCCTGACAGCAGGCTCGGAAGAGCCCAACGCGCTGGTCGAACTGCGCACCGGCGCCCGGCGTGAGCCGAACACCAAGGCAACGACGGCGGAGCTCTACGAAGGGCTGGAAGCCGCCAGCCAGAACCGCTGGCCGTCGCTGCGCCACGATGTGATGTCGGTCAACCAGCTGTTCGCGCCGATCTTCGTTGCCGGCTTCTACTACAAGACCTTCATGTGGCCGGCAAAATTCTGGGAAGCGATCTACGAACCGGCGATCCGCCGCGCCGCCGGTCTTGGCCGCGCCGCAGGCGTTGCCGATCCCGACCACTACGACAAGGCCTGGGCGCATTGCGATGTGTTGATCGCCGGTTCCGGTCCGGCCGGTCTGGCAGCGGCACTCGCTGCCGGCCGCAGCGGCGCCCGGGTCATTCTCTGCGAAGAGGATTTTGTCCCCGGCGGCCGCCTGCTGTCGGATGGCGGCATGGTCGATGGCCTGCCGGCTGCCGAATGGCTGTCGCTGACATTGGCAGAACTCGCGGCGATGCCTGATGTCCGCATCATGACCCGCACGACGCTGTTCGGCGTCTATGATGGCGGCACCTATGGCGCGCTGGAGCGGGTCAGCGACCACTTGCCCTCGCCGCCCGAACATCAGGTGCGGCAGCGGCTGTGGCGGATCGTGGCCAAGCGCTGCGTCGTTGCCGCCGGCGCCATCGAACGTCCCATCGTCTTTGCCGGCAATGACACGCCAGGCGTGATGATGGCGTCGGCGATGCGGACCTATGTCGCGCGCTATGCCGCCGCTCCTGCAAAGCGGGTCGCGCTGTTCACCAACAATGAGGATGGCTGGCGCACGGTCGAGACAGCACTCGCCGCGGGCTTGCAGATAGCGGCGGTGATCGACGCGCGGTCTGATGTATCGCCTGCTCACCGCTCGCTCGCCTCCAAGGGCGGCTTCACAGTGCTGCATGGCTCGGTCAGCGGCGTCGAAGGCGGCAAGGATGGAGTGCGCAAGATCGCGGTGTCGCTGACCGGCGGAGCACGCGCCGAAGTCGAGGCCGACGGGCTTGCGGTTTCCGGTGGCTGGAACCCGGCGGTCGGGCTGACCTCCTATCATCGCGGCCGGCCAAAATGGCGCGACGACATTGCCGCCTTCGTGCCAGACGGCGCGCCTCCCGGCATGGTCGCCGCCGGTGCCGCCAACGGTGCCTTCGGCCTCGGCGCCTGCCTGGCCGAAGGGTTCGCTGCCGGTGCAGCGGCGGCGCGTGATGTTGGGCGCGCTGGCAAGACCGGCTCAGCACCAGTCGCCGATGACGAGGCCTTTTCGTTGGCGCCGCTCTGGCACGTTGCCGGCAAGGGCAAGGCCTTTGTCGACTACCAGCACGATGTCACCGCCTCCGACATCGAACTGGCGCAGCGCGAAGGTTTTGAATCGGTCGAGCATCTGAAGCGCTACACCACGCTCGGCATGGCGACCGATCAGGGCAAGACCTCGAATGTCGCCGGCCTCGCGATCATGGCGGCTGTCAGCGGCCGGTCCATTCCCGAGACCGGCACGACAATCTACCGGCCGCCTTACGTGCCGGTCGCCATCGGTGCCTTCGCCGGCCACCATCGCGACGAGACTTTCCATGCGACGCGGTTGACCCCGTCGCATCACTGGGCCGCCGAACAGGGCGCGATCTTCGTCGACACCGGCCTGTGGAAGCGGGCGCAATGGTATCCGCGCGCTGGTGAAAAGGACTGGCTGGAATCGGTGACGCGTGAAGTCAAGGCGGTGCGCTCAGGCGTCGGCTTCTGCGATGTCTCGACGCTTGGCAAGATCGACGTGCACGGCCCGGATGCCGGCGCCTTCCTCGACCGCGTCTACATCAACACCTTCTCCAATCTCGCCGTGGGAAAAGCCCGTTACGGGCTGATGCTGCGCGAGGATGGCATCGTCTATGATGACGGCACGACATCGCGGCTGGCCGAGGATCACTATTTCCTCACCACCACCACGGCCAAGGCCGGGCTGGTGATGCAGCATCTCGAATTCTGCCGGCAGGTGCTGTTCCCCGAATTCGATGTGCAGTTGACGTCGGTCTCCGACCAGTGGGCGCAATTCTCGATCGCGGGACCGAAGACCCGCGACCTGCTCAAGGAGATCGTCGATCCTGCGGAAGACCTTTCCAACGAGGGTTTCCCGTTCATGGGCGCGCGCGAAGTCGCTTTGCGCGGCGGCATCAAGGCGCGGCTGTTCCGCATCTCCTTCTCCGGCGAGATGGCGTTCGAGATTTCGGTGCCGGCCCGTTACGGCGAGGCGATGGCGCGCAACCTGATGCTGGCCGGCAAACAATTCGGCGTGACGCCTTACGGCACCGAAGCACTCGGCGTCATGCGCATTGAAAAGGGCCACATCGCCGGACCGGAACTGAGCGGCACGACGACGGCCGCCGACCTTGGCCTTGGCAAGATGATGTCGACCAAGAAAGACTATATCGGCCGCGTCATGGCCGGGCGCGAGGCGCTGGTCGCGCCGGACCGGCAGGTCGTGGTTGGTATCAAACCAAAGGACAGAGCGCGCCGGCTGCGCTCCGGTGCGCACATCATCCCGAAAGGGCAGACGCCCGGACCGGGTAACGACCAGGGCTATATCACCTCTGTCTGCTTCTCGCCGACATCGGACCAGTGGATCGGGCTCGCACTTGTCGAGCGCGGCCGTGAGCGCATCGGCGAGATCGTCCATGCGCACGATCCGATACGCAGCGAAGACTATGATGTCGAGCTCTGCAATCCCGTCTTCTACGACCCCGATGGAGGGCGCCAGCGTGGCTGAGTTTTCCTGGGATGTCCGCAGCCCGCTCGACCGCGCGCTCGTTGCCGGGCCTTATGGCGCGCATGGCGATGCCGGCGTTTCGCTGACCGAGATCCGCAATTTCGACCTCGTCCAGGTGATGGCGCGGCGCGGCAAGGCGGCTGAGATGGCCAAGGCTGCAGAGGCTCACTTCGGTGTTGTGGCTCCGGAAACGCGGAAGGTGGCGCAGACCGCGGATGCCACGCTAATCTGGTCGGGACCGGACCAGTTCTTCGTTCTGTCGAAAGGCGGGAAGCATGCGATTGGGACACTCACTCAGGCGTTTGCGTCTTCCGCCTCGCTGTCGGACCAATCGCATGCGCGGGTGCTGATCAGCATCTCGGGTAACAAGGCGCGGGCGATGCTCGCCAAGCTGTCGTCGATCGATCTGCACGCCGATGCGTTCGCGGTTGGTGCGGCGGCCGTGACCTCGATGGATCACACCAGCGTCACGCTCTGGCGGAGCAGTGATCGAGATGGATTTGCCGTGTTCAACATTCTGGTGTTCGCGACTTTCGCCGAAAGCCTGTGGCACATGATTCTGGACTCGGCCGCAGAATACGGCGTCGATATCGGGCATTCCGAGGAATTCTAGCTCACCAATTGTAGATCTCGGCGCCGCCCCTCATTGCCCTGCCGGGCATTTCTCCCCGTAAACGGGGAGAAAGAAGCCGGCCGCGTCGTCGCGCCATTTCTGCAATGTTGGCGATTGGCGAAGCCGGCGACGACAGCGTCCTTCGCCCCGTTTACGGGGAGAAGATGGCGGCAGCCAGATGAGGGGCAGCGCAGACTTTTGGAAGATCAGGCTGAGCAGCGGATTCCTATCCGTGTTCACATCCGGCCCGTCACCTTCGCCTTGCCAAACGCGACGCCCCTGCTATTCTTGCTGCTAAAATAATTTCACACACAGGCAAACTTGTTTCTCGAACCGCAAGGCTGAGATGAGCCAGTCGCCCCACCCCACAATCACAGCCGGACCGCCCCGGCCGAGCCTCATCCTGAGGCCCGGCCAGATCGCGCTGCCGCCGGGCATGGAGCGTTATACGATTCAGGGCAATGGCGCGGTGCTGATCGAGGTCGAGGCCGGCGACACGATCACTGTGCGCAATGTCGAGGGCGGCCAGGCCTGCGAGCTGGTTGCGTGGGACAAGTCAGGCGCGACGGATCCCGGCATCTTCGGTGAAGGATCGAACAGCAACGCCGCCGGCATCAAGGCACTGCTCACTGAGGGCGACGACAGTATCGGCGCGTTGCGGCGCGGCATTGCGCGCCGGCAGGTGCAGCTCGACCAGGCCAAGGCTGTGCGCGTGTTCGGCGCCACCACGCCTGCCGGTACCGAACAAGCATTTACGGTCACGCGTGACGGCTCGATGGTCATCGCCGCGCCCGGCGGGCCAATGCTGGTCGACGGTCACGACACCGCAACGCCGCTCACCGTCATCGTGCGGCGCAATACGATCCGCCTGAAAACAAAATCGCAGCTTGCCGATCCGCTCGCCGATCCGGTGCTCGACCTGCGCGTTCATTCGGCGACGGCCGAATCCTATTTCGTCAAAGCGGGCGACTATCTGCAGATCATCGACGTCGACGGACGCCAGTGCACCGACTTCCAGTGCTTTTCCGCGCGCAAGCTGGACAAGGGCCTCGACCATCCGCTCGACGTGACGACAACGCGCACGCTGATGGGATCAAGCTATCCGATGCCCGGCCTGCATTCGAAATATTACGACCAGGACATGGAGCCGCTGGTCGAAGTGGTTCAGGACACATGCGGCCGGCACGACGCCTTTGCGCTCGCCTGCGCCGCCAAATATTACGACGACATCGGCTATCCCGGCCACACCAACTGCTCGGAGAATTTCAACGGCGCTCTGGCCGGCAAGGGCGTCAATCCTCGCGCCGGCTGGATGGCGATCAACTTCTTCTTCAACACGGCGATCGACGCGCATGGCATCATGGTGTCGGACGAGCCATGGTCACGCGCCGGCGATTATGTCCTGCTGCGGGCGCTCACCGACATCGTCTGCGTCTCCTCCGCCTGCCCTGACGACACGACACCGGCCAATGGCTGGGACCTCACCGACATCCATGTGCGGACCTATTCCGGCCAGCACAAATTCTCGCGAGCGATCGCCAGACGCATGACGCCCGATTCGGAACCGAAAATGACCCGCGAGACCGCTTTTCATTCGAGCTTTGCCAAGCACACCCGCAACTTCTCGGAGTACAGGGGCTATTGGCTAGCCAACTCCTTCGCTAGGGAAGGCGGCATCGCCGAATACTGGGCCTGCCGCCAGGACGCCGTGATCATGGACCTGTCGCCGCTGCGCAAGTTCGAAGTGACCGGGCCAGATTCCGAAGCGCTGCTGCAATACACGCTGACCCGCGACGTCAAGAAGCTCGGCGTGGGCCAGGTTGTCTATTCCGCCATGTGCTACGAGCATGGCGGCATGATCGACGACGGCACGCTGCTGCGGCTCGGCAAGGACAATTTCCGCTGGGTCGGCGGCGACGATCTGTCCGGTGAATGGCTGCGCGAGACCGCCAAGAAGCTCGGTCTCAATGTGCTGGTGCGGTCATCGACCGACCAGATGCACAATGTCGCCGTCCAGGGGCCGAAAAGCCGCGACATCCTGCGAGAAGTGATCTGGACCTCCCCGCTGCAGCCGTCGATCGATGAACTCGAATGGTTCCGCTTCGCCGTCGCGCGCATCGGTGGCGGCAACGGCATTCCGGTCGTCGTCTCGCGCACCGGCTATACCGGCGAGCTCGGCTACGAGATCTGGTGTCATCCGCGCGACGCCGAGAAAGTGTTCGACGCCATCTGGGAAGCCGGGCAGCCGCATGGGCTGAAGCCGATGGGGCTGCAGGCGCTCGACATGGTGCGTATCGAGGCCGGACTGATCTTCGCGGGCTATGAATTCTCCGACCAGACCGATCCGTTCGAGGCGGGCATCGGCTTCACCGTCCCGCTGAAGAGCAAGACCGACGATTTCATCGGCCGCGAGGCGCTGATCCGGCGCAAGGAGAACCCGCAGAACAAACTGGTCGGGCTCGACATCGACAGCAATGTCGCCGTCGGCCATGGCGATTGCGTCCATGTCGGCCGCGCCCAGATCGGCGTCGTCACCTCGGGCATGCGTTCGCCAGTGCTGAACAAGAACATCGCGCTGGCGAGGCTCGACGTCACCCATGCAGCCATGGGCACGGAGGTCGAGATCGGCAAGCTCGACGGCCATGCCAAACGGCTGCCGGCGCGAGTCGTTGCCTTCGCCCATTACGATCCGCAGAAGACCAGACCGCGCTCCTGACTGCTGCCTTCCGGATAGGCAAAACCGGGCGTTAGCAGCCCCGCGAGGCGTATTGTTGCCTGCGCGCGCAACCGTGATGTGCACGACTTCACAAAACGCTTGACGTGAAACCACGCCGGATCAATCTTCACTCTTAAGAAAAAAATACGACTGAGTGGAAACACCGGAGTCGTTCGGTCATGTGCCGGGGAGCAAGCTTCGCAAAGCCGAGGCATCGCCGGCGGGGAACACTGGAAAAGGGGAAGTCACTGACATGAGCACTATAAGCACGGCCCTCGAGCAGCCTGCCGAAAGCAAGCTGCTCAGGCATATCGACTGGCGCGGCGCCTTCTGGGTGGCGAGCGGCGTTCCGGCGCTGGTCCTGTTTTCGATCGGCGGCATCGCCGGCACGACGGGAACGCTGGCCTTCCTGATCTGGACGGTGTCCATGATCATGGGCTTCCTGCAATCCTTCACCTATGCCGAAATCGCTGGCCTGTTCCCGAACAAGTCGGGCGGCGCCTCGATCTATGGCGCCACCGCCTGGCTGCGCTATTCCAAGTTCATCGCGCCGCTGTCGGTGTGGTGCAACTGGTTCGCCTGGTCGCCGGTGCTGTCGCTCGGCTGCTCGATCGCCGCCGCCTATATCCTCAACGCGCTGGCGCCGGTGCCGCTGTTCACCGAGACCTCGGCCGATGTCGTCGCCTATATCGCGGCGCATGCCGGAACGGCACCCGCCGACGCGATCACGGCGGTGACCGCGGCCGCGACACCGGCGATCCGTAACTGGACGCTGTACAGCCACACGCTGGGCCCGGTCTCCTTCACGTTCAATGCGACCTTCTTCATCGGCGCGGTGCTGATGCTGATCATCTTCTCGATCCAGCATCGCGGCATCCTCGGCACCGCCAATGTGCAAAAGTATATCGGCCTGCTGGTCATCATCCCGATGCTGATCGTCGGCGTCGTGCCGATCGTCACCGGGCAGATCAACTGGGCGAATTTCTCGCCGCTGGTGCCGCTGGCCGCCGCCTATGCGCCCGAGCCGGGCGCCTGGAACATCGCCGGCTGGACGCTGGTGCTTGGCGGCATGTTCATCGCCGCCTGGTCGACCTACGGCTTTGAAACCGCCGTCTGCTACACATCCGAGTTCAAGAACCCGGGCACCGACACTTTCAAGGCCATCTTCTATTCCGGCCTGCTCTGCATGCTCCTGTTCATCCTGGTGCCCTTCACCTTCCAGGGCGTGCTCGGCCTGAACGGCATGCTCGCGACACCGATCGTCGACGGCTCCGGCGTTGCCGACGCTCTGGCCGGCATGGTCGGTGGGGGCGCGCTGATCCACAGCCTGCTGGTCATGCTGATGATCCTGGCACTGGTGCTGTGCATCATGACCGCCATGGCCGGCTCCTCACGCACGCTCTATCAGGGTTCCGTGGATGGCTGGCTGCCGCGCTATCTCAGCCACGTCAATGAGCATGGCGCGCCGACGCGGGCGATGTGGACCGATCTCATCTTCAACCTTATCGTGCTGGCCATCGCCTCGGCTGACGCGACGAGCTTCTTCTTCATCCTCGCCGTGTCGAACTGTGGTTACATCATCTTCAACTTCCTCAACCTCAATGCCGGCTGGATCCACCGCATCGACAACGGCCATATCGCGCGGCCATGGAAGGCGCCGAGCTGGCTGTTGGGAATCGGGGCGATCTTCGCCTATGTCAATGCGATCTTCATGGGCGCCGGTGCCAAGGTGTGGAACCCAATGGCGCTGTGGGCCGGGCTGATCACCGCGGCGCTGATCATCCCGGTGTTCTGCTTCCGCCACTACATCCAGGACAAGGGCAAATTCCCTGACCACATGCTGGCCGATCTCGGCATGACGGGAGCCGACCTCGCGGTCAAGAAAGCGGGAATGCTGCCCTACCTGACGCTGATCGCCGGTGTTGTGGTGATGTTGCTCGCCAACTGGTTCTTCGTCATCTGACGACTAAGAGCAAAACAAATGGGCGCGCCTCGGCGCGCCCATTTGTTTTCACGGTGAGCCTCAGCCGGCCTTGCGGATCGTCTCTTTCGTATCGTCGAAGAACCGGTTGGGTGGCCGCTTCAGGCCGAGGTTCTCGCGCAAGGTCGTTCCCTCATACTCGCGCCTGAAGAGCCCTCGCCGCTGCAGTTCAGGCACCACCTTCTCGACGAAATCATCGAGCCCGGCGGGCAGATAGGGGAACATGATGTTGAAGCCGTCGGATCCCTCGGTGACCAGCCATTCCTCCATCTCGTCGGCAATGGTTTGCGGCGTGCCGACGAAAGCCAGGCCGGAATAGCCGCCCAGCCGCTGGGCAAGCTGGCGCACCGTCAGGTTTTCGTTCCGCGCCAGCTCGATGACGCGCTCGCGGCTGCTCTTCGAGGCGTTGGTTTCCGGTATGTCCGGCAAAGCGGCGTCGGGATCAAAGGCCGACGCGTCATGTCCAAGCGCGATCGAGAGCGAGGCAATGCCGCTCTCGTAGTAGACCAGGCTGTCGAGCTTCGCCCGCTTGGCCCGCGCTTCCTCGACGCTGTCGCCGACGATGACGAAAGCGCCGGGCAGGATCTTGATGTCATCGCGCGAGCGGCCGAGTTTCTGGGCTCGGCCCTTGACGTCGGCAAAGAAGCGCTGCCCGGCGGCGAGATCACCGTGGGCGGCGAAAATCACCTCGGCCGTCTCGGCGGCCAGCTGCCGCCCGGCTTCCGAGGCACCGGCCTGGACGATGACCGGCCAGCCCTGCACCGGTCGCGCGATGTTGAGCGGGCCGCGCACGGAGAGGTGCTCGCCCTTGTGATCCAGCACATGCAGTTTGGCGGGGTCGAAATAGAGCCCGCTTTCAGCGTCGCGGATGAAGGCATCGTCAGCAAAACTGTCCCAAAGGCCGGTGACGACATCGTAGAACTCCCGCGCCCGGTGATAGCGCTCGTCATGCTCGACATGCTCGTCCAGCCCGAAATTGAGCGCCGCATCGGGATTGGACGTGGTGACGATGTTCCAGCCGGCGCGGCCGCCGCTGATATGGTCGAGCGAAGCGAAGCGGCGGGCTATGTGATAGGGCGCGTCGAAGGTCGTCGATGCGGTGGCGACCAAGCCGATATGGTCGGTAACGGCGGCAAGCGCCGACAGCAGCGTGAACGGCTCGAACGAGGTCACCGTGTGGCTGCGCCGCAGCGCCTCGATCGGCATGTTGAGCACGGCCAGATGATCGGCCATAAAGAAGGCGTCGAACTTCGCCGCCTCCAGCGTCTGCGCAAAGCGCTTCAGATGCGCGAAGTTGAAGTTGGCGTCGGGATAGGCGCCAGGATAGCGCCAGGCGCCGGTGTGCAGGCTGACAGGGCGCATGAAGGCGCCGAGCCGCAATTGCCGTTTTTCTGCCATGGGAAGACACCCTGATGAGGACGAGCGTTGCCGCTCCATGTAGCGCAGGATGGGACCGCTTTGCGGTCCTGGGAAGGAATTCTGTTTTGCAGAATCCGCTCCGGGGAGCATTTTCATCGGCGTGACGGACCAACCGTCACGCGACATCATCCCATCACAGACGGCGGATGATGCGATGGAACCGCTCTATTCCGCGGCCAAGGCCAGTTGCGGCCGCTCGGCGTGCAGCTCCGGCTCGGGCGCCTGCTCACTATTCACCACCTTCTTCGGCTCACGGCCGAAGAACAGGGCGTAGCCTGCCGGCAGCACGAGAATGGTCAGCACGGTGGCAACAACGATGCCGCCCATCATGGCGTAGGCGAGCGGCCCCCAGAACACAGCGCGCGAAATCGGGATCAGCGCCAGCACAGCCGTCATCGCCGTCAGCACGATCGGCCGGAAACGGCGGACAGCCGAGCCGATGATGGCCTCCGAGCGATCCATGCCTCTGGCGATGTCCTGGTCGATCTGGTCGACCAGGATGATCGAGTTGCGCATGATGATGCCGAGCAGCGCGATGACGCCGAGGATGGCGACGAAGCCGAACGGCGCGCCGCTGATCAGCAATGCCGCGGCAGCGCCGATGATGCCGAGCGGACCGGTGGCCAGCACCAGCATCGCCTTGCCGAAGTTCTGCAGCTGGATCATCAGGAGCACGACGATGATGGCCAGCATGATCGGTGCCTTGGCGGCGATGGACGCCTGGCTTTCGGCCGAATCCTCGGCACCGCCCTGGATCTCGATCTTGTAGCCGGGCGCCAGGCCGTCGCGCAGGCCCTGCATGTCCTTGTACATCTTGGTGACGACGTCGTTGGACTGCACACCGTCAGGCAGCGTGGCGCGCACGCTGATGGTCGGCAAGCGGTCTCGGCGCCATTCGATGCCTTGATCGAGCACCGGCACCACCTTGGCCACCTGCGACAGCGGCACGAAGCCACCGAAATCGGTCGGGATATAGACCGAGTCGACCGAGGACAGCAGGCTGCGGCTGGCATCCGGCTCACGAGCGACGATCGACACCGTCTCCTCGCCGTCGCGGAAGTCGTCGAGCGGCGCACCGGACATCGATGCCTGCAGCATCTGGCGGATGCGCTGCGAGGTGACGCCGAGCGCGCGGGCACGGTCCTGGTCGATGACCAGCTTCATTGCCGGCACGGGTTCGAGCCAATCGTCATGGACCGCGCCCAGCAGCGGATCCTCACGGAACTTCGCCTTCACCTGATCGGCGATGCGGCGCACCTCCTGGCGATCCGGACCCATGACGCGCATCTGCACCGGCCAGCCGGTCGGCGGGCCGAGGAACAGGCGGTCGACCTTGCCGCGGATCGAGGGGAAGTCTTCGGCCAGAACCGTGCGCAACTTGACGATCAGCCGCTCGCGCGCCGGCTCGTCATTGGCCATCACCAGCATCTGGGCGAAGTTCGGATTGGCGAGTTGCTGGTCGAGCGGCAGGAAGAAGCGCGGCGCGCCTTCGCCGATATAGGTGGCGATGAAGCGCTTGTCCTTGTCGTCCATCATCTTGGCTTCAAGCGCCTTGGCCTGCGTCTCGACCTCCTTGATGCTGGTGCCTTCCGGCAGCCAGAGGTCGACCAGGATTTCCGGCCGCGACGATTGCGGGAAGAAGTTCTGCGGAATGAACTGGAACGCCCACAGGCTGGTACCGAAGGTCACCAGCGTCATCGCCAGAACGATGATGCGATGGCGCACCGCCCAGCCGACGGTCGAACGAAGTCGGCGGTAAAAGCGCGTGTCGAAGGCGTCATGATGGCTGCCGGCGTGCTTGCGCTGCTTGAGGATCATGTAGCCGAGCCATGGCGTGAAATAGACCGCGACGAACCATGACACGATCAGCGCGATGCCGACGACATAGAACAGCGTGCGCACATATTCGCCGGCCGTCGAGGCAGCGAAGCCGACCGGGATGAAGCCGGCGGTGGTGATCAGCGTGCCGGTCAGCATCGGGAAGGCGGTCGAGGAATAGGCGAAGCTCGCGGCCTCGATCTTGACCAGCCCCTCCTCCAGCTTGCGCTCCATCATCTCGACGACGATCATGGCGTCGTCGACAAGCAGGCCGAGCGCGATGATCAGGGCGCCCAGCGAAATGCGCTGCAGGTCGATGCCGAGCTCGTACATGATGGCGAAGGTGGCGGCCAAAACCAGCGGAATGGCGATGGCGATGACCAGGCCCGAACGCCAGCCGATCGACAGGAAAGAGACGACAAGCACGATCAGCAGCGCTTCGCCGAGCGCGTGCATGAATTCGGCGACAGCATCCGTCACGACGCCCGGCTGGTCAGAAATCTGGTCGACCGACACGCCATAAGGCAGCGCCTCCTCGAAGCGCTTGTAGGTTGCCTCGACATCCTTGCCGACGTCGGTGACCTTGAAGCCCTTGGCCATGACGACGCCGAGCTGCACGCTGTCATGACCGTTGAAACGGTATTTGCGCTGGAAGGGATCTTCGAGCCCCGAGGTCACGGTGGCGATGTCGCCAAGCCGGGTGACCTGGCCGCCGGCGCGCAGACGCAATTCCCTGATATCGGCCGCCTTGGTGACGTCGCCTTCGACGGAGATGCGCACCGAATTCATACCGGTGTCGACGGACCCGGCCGGATCGACATTGTTCTGGCCCTTGATCGCGTTCTGCAAGTCGGTCAGCGTTAGGCCGCGCTCGGCCAGCGCCTTGGATGAAACGTCGATGTAGAGCTTTTCCGGCTGATCGCCGATGATGACGGCCTTCTCGACGCCGGGCGTCGTCAACAGCATGTCGCGCGCCTGGATGGCGAATTTCTTCAGCTCGGGATAGGAGAAACCGTCACCGCTGATCGAATGCAGCGTGATGAAGGTGTCGCCGAACTCGTCGTTGAAATAGGGGCCCAGCAGGCCTTGCGGCAGGTCACCTGAGATGTCGCCGACCTTCTTGCGCACCTGATAGAAGGCGTCCGTCACCTCGGCGGCGTTGGTGTCGCCCTTGATCTGCACGGTGATGATGGCACTGCCGGCGCGGGTGAAGGAGCGCACGAAGTCGAGATGCGGCGTTTCCTGCAGCTTGCGCTCGATCTTGTTGACGACCTGGTCTTCCATCTCCTTGATCGAGGAACCCGGCCAGATCGCCTGCACGACCATGACCCGGAAGGTGAAGTCGGGGTCTTCCTTCTGGCCCATGCGCATCAGGCCGAGCGCACCGGCGATGATGATCAGCCCGAACAGGAACCGCGCGATGGAGGGGTGGCCGATCGCCCAACGCGACAGATTGAAAGGCCGCTTTTCTTCAGTGGAGGTCGTCATCGGTGCTGGTCCACTTTGCTTGGTTGCCGGCGCCTGGTGCTTCGAAGAAGCGCGGCGCGCGAAACAAAATCATCTGCCTTCGATCAGGCTTCCGGGCGGCGAGGCTTTCCAAGTGGAGAGACACTCATCGCGGTGGGACGCTAGGATCGATGCGGGGGGACATCGGCCTTGACGTCTCGACCTTCGGGCGCACGCCGCCCGGAAACCTGCGGCCGCGGGAACGCGCGGCCAACCTGTCTGTCGTCAGCGCAGCTGGCTGGCGTCTTCGCCCTCGGCGGAGGCGGATTGCTGCGCCACGCCGCCGGCGAGCTTCACCTTGAGATTCTCGGTCATGAACTGTGTGCCGGCGGCGACCACGATGTCGCCGGGCTTCAATCCTTCAGTGACACGCACGCCATCGGCAGCGAACTCGGCGACCTTGACCGGGCGGGCATGAACGGTGTCGGCGCCACGATCGACGGTCCAGACGATCGACTGGCTGTCTTTCTCGGCCAACGCGCTCAGCGGGATCGATACGAGCTGCTTTTCATTGGCCGCCGAAGCCTCGATATTGGCGGTCATGCCGAGCAGCACGCGCGGATCGTTGGGCAGGCTGACGCGGACGGCGAAGGTGCGCGACTGCGTATCGGCGCTGCCGGCGACTTCGCGGACCTTGCCGTCGAGCGTCAGCGTGTTGTCGGACCAGAAGCCGGCCTTGACTGACTTGCCTGGCTTGAATTCGGCGATTTCCATTTCCGGGACCGCGATCAGCACTTCCTTTTCACCATCGACCGCGACAGTGACCACAGGCGTGCCGGAGCCAACCACCTGGCCGACATCGGCGTTGACAGCGGTGACGATGCCGTCCTTGTCAGCCTTGAGGTCGGTATAGCCAACCTGGTTCTTCGCCTGGTCAAGCGACGAGCGGGCGGAGTCGCGCGTGGCGACCGCCTGGTCATAGGTCAGCGTTGCCTGTTCGAGCTGCGATTTTGGTGAAAAATTCTTGGCGAAAAGCTGCTCGGCGCGCTTGCGGGCAAGCTCTGTCGTCTCGACCTGCCGTTCGGCGGCATCGAGCGTAGCCTGGGCACTCTTGACCGAGAGGTCATAGTCGGTGGGATCGATGCGGGCGAGCACATCGCCCAGCGCCACATGCTGGCCGATGTCGACCAGACGCTCGGTGATCTTGCCATTGACCCGGAAAGCCAGGGCGCTTTCGGTGCGGGCTCGCACCGAACCGGAATAGGAAAGCATGCGGGTGTCATGCGCCTGGGCGATCTCGACGACCTTGACCGGGCGGATGATGTCCTTGACCTCGGCCTTCTCCTGGCTACAGCCGGCCAGAGCGAGCGCCCCGACGATCAAGCCCGCGACCGGCAACCGGCTGATGATGGAATTGGACAAAGACATCGTGGTACTCCCGACTGGAGGCGGACTGGCAACACCGGCGAGCGGCGGCTATTTCAAGGCTCTGATGGCGTAGTCGATAAGTTCGTCGGGCATTGCCCGGTTGGTCTTGGCAAGGCACTGTGCCACCATCTGCGGGTGACAGAGGATGACGGTGGCGGCGCCGAAGCAGCGCGAGGCAGCTTCGGGATCCTGCTGCCTGAACTCGCCGGTCTCGACACCGTCGCGGATCACCTCGGCGAACAGGTCGTGGATGCTGTTGACGTGCGCGTCGATGACGGCCCAGTCGCGCTCGAGCGCGACGATGACCATCTCATGCACCTTCTGCTCGTCGAGCATCGTCTCGAGCGTCATCTTGTACTGGGCGTGAATGTAGCGACGAAGCCGCTCCTCGGCACCGACCGGCAGGTGCATGATCTCGTAGGCCATCTTGTAGCTGGCGCCGAGCATGCGGCCGCAAACGGCCTGGTGGATTTCGACCTTGGAGGCGAAGAAGCGGTAGATGTTGGCCGGCGACATGCCGAGTTCGCGGGCAATGTCGGCGACATTGGTCTTGCCGTAGCCATAGTGCCGGAACAGGCGCTCGGCGCAGTCGAGAATGCGCGTCACATTCTCCTGCCTGGCGGCATCAGCGACTATGTTGGCGGCTTCGGACATGGCTCTTTCGTTTGACAAGTGACGAATTTCAATTTTCGTCAGTCGTAAATTGAAGGGAGCGGGATGTCAACGCGAAATCGACGTACGTGTACAAGATAGTGACAGATGGTGACAGTGAGCGGGTATGACAACCGGCGCTCGCGATTGGCGGCGCACGTCTCATGAGTTCGTCATCCTAGGGCGAAGCAAGGAGCGAAGCGACGCGGCGCAGACCCTAGGATCCATGCCGCGACGTCTGCCGAAGAACGAGGCGGATCAAAGAGTTACGCCGATCAGCGCCGGCAGCTTGCGGAGAGCCGTTGGAGCACAGCGGCCAGGTCACGGCATGGATCCTAGGGTTTCCGCGACGTCGCTTCGCGACTGCTCCACCCTAGGATGACGAAGTCGTCCAGGTCTGCGGCAAATTGTCGGGGCCTGCAAGAATGACGGTGCGCTCACGCCACCTTGGCCATTTCCCGCAGCCGGTATTTTTGGATCTTGCCCGTCGAGGTCTTCGGTATCTCTGCGAAAATCACCGCTTTCGGCACTTTGAAACGGGCAAGCAGCGCGCGGCAGTGCTCGATGATCTCGACCTCGGTCGCGGCCTTGCCGGGCTTTAGCTCGACATAGGCAACCGGCACCTCGCCCCATTTGTCGTCCGCGCGGGCAACCACACCGCATGACGCCACAGCCGGGTGCTTGTAGAGCGCATCCTCGACCTCGATCGACGAAATGTTCTCGCCGCCGGAGATGATGATGTCCTTGGAGCGGTCCTTGAGCTGGATATAACCGTCGGGATGCATGACGCCGAGATCGCCGGAATGGAACCAGCCGCCGGCGAAGGCTTCGTCGCTTGCCTTGCGGTTCTTGAGATAGCCCTTCATGACGATGTTGCCGCGGAACATGACCTCGCCGATCGTCTCGCCGTCGGCCGGCGTTGTCTGCATCGTCTCGGGGTCCATGATGGTCAACCCTTCGAGCGCGGCATAGCGCACGCCCTGACGTGCCTTCTTGGCGCTGCGCTCGCCCTTTGCGAGACCGTCCCATTCGCTGTGCCATTCGTTGACCACCGCCGGACCATAGGTCTCGGTCAGGCCGTAGAGATGGGTGACGGCAAAGCCGGCATCGGCCATGCCCGACAGCACGGCTTCCGGCGGCGGTGCGGCCGCGGTGTTGAAGGTCACGGTCTGGGCGAACGTTCGCTTGTCCTCGTCCTTCGCGTTGATCAGCACCGACATCACGACCGGTGCGCCGCACAGATGGGTGACGCCATGATCGGCGATCGCATCATAGATGGGCTTTGGCCGCACCCAGCGCAGGCAGACATGGGTGCCGGCCTGGACGGCGAGCGTCCAGGGGAAGCACCAGCCATTGCAATGGAACATCGGCAGCGTCCAGAGATAGACAGCGTGTTTGGCCATGCCGGCATGGATGGTGTTGGTGTAGGCCATCAGGGCGGCACCGCGATGGTGATAGACGACGCCCTTCGGATTGCCTGTGGTGCCGGAGGTGTAATTAAGCGAGATGGCGTCCCATTCGTCGTCCGGCATCGACCAGGCGAAATCCTCGTCGCCGCTGGCGACAAAATCCTCATAGTCCGCTGTGCCGATCCGCTCACCCTTTAGATAGGGCGCGTCGGCGGCGTAGTCGGGATCGTCATAGTCGATGACCAGCGGCTTGACCTTGGCCAGATCGAGCGCTTGCCGGACAACGCCTGAGAATTCGCGGTCGACGATGAGTACCTTGGTTTCGGCGTGGTCGAGCTGGAAGGCGATGACCGCGGCATCGAGGCGGGTGTTGAGCGAGTGCAGCACCGCCTTGGTCATTGGCACCCCGAAATGCGCCTCCAGCATCGGCGGCGTGTTGGACAGCATGACGGTGACCGTGTCGCCCTTGCCGATGCCGCGCTTCTGCAGCGCCGAGGCAAACTTCAACGAGCGGCGCCAGAAATCGCGATAGGAGATGCGCTGACGGCCGTGGATGATCGCGATGTGGTCAGGATAGGTCCTTGCCGCGCGCTCCAGATAGGTGAGCGGCGTCAGCGGCTGGTGGTTGGCCGCGTTCCTGTCGAGATCCTGTTCGTAAGGATTGCCCATCCCGTTCTCCCCAAAGTCCTTTTCGACTTTCTAACCTTAGGACTCTCGTCAGGCCATCCCCCTGAATGGCCGAAAATGCTATGCTATGCTGGCTTTGCAGAATGGCGATCCCGGATGCGCCTTGCTGAGGGGCGATCGCGTCCCCGCATGCCAATTTGACTTTTGTCGAGAGCCGTGACTAATGTCAGCCGAGGAGACGGCATGGCGATCCGACCGGCAGAACAGCTCATACACAAAGCCGCCTGGCTCTATTATGCGCATGGCCTGCGGCAGGACCAGGTTGCAAGCCAGCTTAACATTTCCCGTGCCTCGGTGGCCATGTATCTGCGCAAGGCGCGCGAGACCGGCATCGTCAACATCTCGACCTCGACGCAGCTGTTCACCGACGACGTGATGGCGCGCAAGCTCGAGGACGCGCTGGGCCTCGACGCGGTCTGGATCGCACCGGAGAACGGCCATATCCCCGACCCATCGACGGACATTGCCGTGCTGGCGGCAAGCGTCTTTCTCGAACTGGTCAAGAAGGGCGACCGCATCGGCGTCGCCTGGGGCCGCACCGTCTACACGATCGCCGACATCATGTCCTATGCCGATCTGCAGGATGTCACGGTGGTGCAGCTCTGCGGCAATCTCGGCGCGCCCTATTCCTACCGGCCCGACCAATGCACGATGGAAATCGCGCGCCGTCTCAACGCCAAGGGCCTCAATTTCTACGCGCCACTGGTGCTGTCGACGGAAGAGCTGGCGCGCGCGCTGCGGGCCGAGCCTGTGATCCGCGAGCAGCTGTCGGGGGTCAAGGACTGCGACCTGGCGCTCTACTCGGTTGGCGCGGTCGACGCCGACAGCCATCTGGTCAAATGCGGCGCGCTGACATCAGATGAGATGGCGGAGCTGCGCAGCCGTGGTGCCGCAGGCGTCATTGCCGGGCAAATCATCGACGCCGAAGGCACGGTGCTCGACTGCAGCTACAACCGCCGGGTGATCTCCGCCGAGCTTGCCTCGCTGCGTGCCATCGCCAGGCGGCTGATGGTGGTGCAGGAGGACAGCAAGTTCGAACCGCTGCTGGCGGCGATCGCCGGCGGGCTTTGCACGCATCTGGTGGTCGGGGCGCATATGGCGCAACGGCTGCTCGATCATGCCGGAGCGGCGCCACAAAAAGCATCCTGAAAAACAACCCTTCGCCGGCGCATTGTCATCAAGGCGTCGCGGCATTCCTGTTTCACCACCCAAGACAACAACTGGACGAAGCGAACATGAAGAATTTGTGGAACGACGACGCGGCCGAGAAACTCGTTGCCGACTATGCGAAGAAGGGCGTTGGCCGCGATCTCGCGCTGCGCGTCTACACGACGCGGCTGCTGGGTGGCGTGCCGCAACTGGTCCTGCATGGCGGCGGCAACACCTCCTGCAAGATCAAGGCGACCGATCTCGTCGGCGACGAATGGGACGTGCTGTGCGTCAAGGGCAGCGGCTGGGACATGGCCGTTATTGAGCCGCAGGGCCTGCCAGCGGTCAAGATGGGCGCCCTGCTCAAGGCGCGCGCGCTGGACAAGCTGGCCGACGAGGACATGGTGGCGCTGCAGCGGGCGAACCTCATCGACCCCTCATCGCCCAATCCTTCGGTGGAAACGCTGCTGCACGCCTTCCTGCCGCACAAATTCGTCGACCACACCCATTCGACCGCCATCCTGGCCATCGTCGACCAGGAAGACTCGAAGCCGCTGGTGAAAACGGTGTTCGGCAGCAAGATGGGCTACGTGCCCTACATCATGCCCGGCTTCGACCTCGCCAAGGCATCAGCCGACGTCTTTGATGCCGACCCTACGGTCGAGGGCCTGATCCTCGACAAGCACGGCATCTTCACCTTCGGCGACGATGCCAAACAGGCCTACGACCGGATGATCCACTATGTGAACGTCGCCGAGGAGTATGTCGCCAAGAACGCCAAGCCAAAGGCTGCCAAGGCGGCGTTGCCGGCAAAGCTTTCAACGCCGGCTTCCATCGCTCCGATGCTGCGCGGTGCCGTCGCGGTGGCACGTGGCGAAGGCCGTTTCGACCGCATGATCTCCGATTTCCGCACCTCGGATGCAATTGTCGACTTCATCAGCTCGGCAGAGATTGCCGACTATGCCGGACGCGGCGTGTCGACGCCGGATCTTTCGATCCGCATCAAGACCGGGCCGATGGCGGTGCCGGCGCCCGATGCCGACAAGGCCGGCGACTACAAGGCCGTCATCAAGAGCCATGTCGAAGCCTTCGCCCGGGACTATCGTGCCTATTTCGAGACCAACGATGCCCTCGACGACGTCAAGCGCACCATGCTCGACCCGATGCCGCGGCTGACGCTGGTGCCGGGGCTCGGCATGTTCGGCCATGGCCGCACGCTGAAGGATGCCAGGATCGCGTCGGATGTCGGCGAGATGTGGATCGAGGCGGTGCGCGGCGCGGAAGCCGTCGGCCGGTTCCATCCGCTGTCCAAAGCCGACCTCTTCCCGCTCGAATACTGGTCGCTGGAGCAGGCCAAGCTTGCCTCCAACAAACCGAAGCCGCTGACCGGCCAGGTGGTGCTGATCACAGGCGGCGCCGGCGCGATTGGTGCTGCAACCGCGAAGTTGTTCGCAGACAATGGCGCCCATGCGGTCGTCGTCGATCTCGACGCCGAAAAGGCGGCTGACGCCGCCAAGAAAGCCGGCAACAATTCGATCGGCGTCGGCGCCGACATCACCGACCCGGCCCAGGTACGCGCCGCCTTCGACAAAGCGGTCGCCGTGTTCGGCGGCGTCGACATTCTCGTCTCCAATGCGGGTGCAGCCTGGGAAGGCCGTATCGGCGAGCTCGACGATGCGCTGCTGCGCAAGAGTTTCGAGCTCAACTTCTTCGCTCACCAGTCGGTGGCGCAGAACGCCGTGCGCATCATGCTGGAACAGGGCACCGGCGGCGTGCTTTTGTTCAACACCTCCAAGCAGGCCGTCAATCCGGGTCCGAAATTCGGCGCCTATGGCGTGCCGAAGGCGGCGACGTTGTTCCTGTCCAGGCAATATGCGCTCGACTATGGCGCCCATGGCATCCGCTCGAACGCCGTCAACGCCGACCGCATACGCTCGGGCATTTTGACCGATGCCATGATCGCCAGCCGCTCCGGCGCGCGCGGCGTGTCGGAGAAGGAATACATGTCCGGCAATCTGCTTGGCCAAGAAGTGACGGCACAGGACGTGGCACAAGCCTTCCTGCATCACGCGCTGGCTGAACGGACCACCGCCGACGTGACGACGGTCGACGGCGGCAACATCGCGGCAGCGCTGCGGTAGGGAAAACCTTGTGATCCCCTGCCACAAGGCAGGGGATCAAGACATGAGACACCGGAATCCTAACAAATATTGTTAGTTCTTGTGAGTCATGATACAGGATCGGCATGAAAGCTGAACCGATGCGCACCCTCACCATCTCCCTCACCGCGAAGCAGAGTGCGCGCCTGCAAAGCGCCATCGAAGGTGGTGGCTATGCCTCCAACAGCGAGATTGTCCGCGACGCTTTGCGCCTGTGGGAGCAGCGCGAGGAATTGCGTGCCCTGGAGCTCGAGCACCTGAAACGCGCCTATGCCGACGGCATGGCCAGCGGCAAGCCGGTGGAAATCGACCCCGCCGAGTTTCTACGCAATCTGAAAGCAGAACGCCGCGCTCGTGGCTAGATATCGGCTCACACCGCGCGCCTCGCAGGATTTGCGGGACATCTGGCACACGATAGCAATCGACAATGAAAAGGCAGCGGACAGGCTGCTGATGCGCATTTTTGAAAAGCTGGACCTGGCGGCACAGCACCCCAAGATGGGCACGGTCCGGCCCGAATTGAGCGCGACAGCCCGCGTGCTCATCGAAGGCCGCTACATCGTCATCTACGAACCGCAACCGAGAGCCTACCTCCATATTAAAAGGGCGGCTCGTGGCCGCCCTTTCGGTTCTATCGGACCCACACTTACTTCGCGTTCGGGTTCGGCATCCAGGCAGGCATGGCGACATCCGCATGGGCGAACTGCGGCAACTTCGCCGATAGGTCTTCCATGTTCTTGATGTCCTTGTCGATCAACTCTTTCTGGGTGATCAGCGTCGGTGGCACGATGACGTTGTGGCCGGGATCTTCACCGGCCAGCAGCTGCGCCAGCGCGCGCACCGAGACCTGGCCGACGACGGCCGGGTTGGTGGCGGCGGTCGCCGCCCAGGCGCTGTCTGGCTCGCGCATCGCCGCGATGTCGGAAGTCGAGATATCGGCCGAATAGATCTTGATGCCCTTGTTCAGGCCGGCCTCGTCGACGGCGATCTTCACGCCCTTGGCGAATTCGTCATAGGGGGCGAACATCACCTTGATATCGGGATGCGCCGACAGCACCGAACGCGCCTGGTTGGCGACGGAGTTGGCTATCGGGTTATCGAGCGTGCCGAACATCGCGACTTCCTTGATGCCCGCGTACTTCTTCTTGACGTCGACCCAGGTCTCGTTGCGGCGGTCGAGCGGCGCAATGCCGGCGACATAGACATAGCCGGCGTTCCAGCTCTCGCCATTGTCCTTGACCGCCTGCTCGAGCGCAAGGCGGGCCAGGTCTTTGTCCGACTGTTCGACCTGCGGGATCTTGGGGTTTTCGACATTGACGTCGAAGGCCACCACCTTGATGCCGGCATCGACCGCGCGCTGGGCGGCGTCCTTCATCGATTCCGTCAGGCCGTGCTGGATAATGATGCCCTGCACGCCAAGCGCGATGGCCTGGTCGACCATGTCGGACTGGAGCGCCGCGTCCTGGCGGCTGTCGAGCACGCGCAGGTCGATGCCGAGCGCCTTCGACTGCGCCTCGACGCCCGAGAGATAGGCCTGGAAGAAGTCGCCAGTCGAGAGATAGCGCACCAGCGCGATCTTGACGCCGGGCTTGTCGAACGGCGCCGGCTTGTCGGCGGCCAGCGCCGGGAACTGCATCAGCATGGTTGCGCCGGCCAGTCCGAGCGCCACCTTCCCCAGAAGTCTTCTTGTGATGTTCACCTTGTTTCCTCCACTTGTGTTGAACTCGAAAATCCTGTCCCGGTCGAAACTATCCCCTGCCCCGACCCGAAAGGGCAAAGGTGAAGACAAGGGCGACGACCAGAACCACGCCCTTGACGAAATCCTGCGTGTAGTAAGGCGCGTTCATCATCGTCAGGCCTTGCAGCAGGATGCCGACGAACAGCGCACCGATGGCGGTGCCGAAGGCGTTCGGCTTGGCGGCACCCAGCACCGCGTAGCCGATCAGCGCCGCGGCGACCGCATCGAGCAGCAGATTGTTGCCCGAGGCGATGTCGCCACGGCCAAGCCGGGCGGCGAGCAAAATGCCGCCGATCGAGGCAAAGACGCCTGAAATGACGTAGGCCCAGATCTTGTATGCCTTGACCGGCGCACCGGCGAGTTCGGCAGCGCGCTCATTGGAGCCGACGGCATACATCATGCGGCCGAAGCGGGTGTATTCGAGGAAGAACCAGATCAGCACGGCGAGCACCAGCAGCACGACGACCGATACCGGAATGAGGTTCGGGATGAAGAAGTCGAAGCGGTGGCGGCCAAGCGCCAGGAAGGCATCGCCAAACTTGCCATTGGCGACCGAACCGTCGGGCATGGTCATGCCGGTGGCGATCGAGCGGCCTTCGGTCGGGATGCGCTGCAGGCCGACGAGCAGGAACATCATGCCGAGGGTCGCCAGCAAATCCGGCACGCGCATATAGACGATCAGCCAGCCATTGATCAGGCCGACAATGGCACCGATGAGCAGGCAGACCACGACCGCGACGACGGCGTTCTGCTCCAGCACCACCATGACATAGGCAGCCGCCATCATGGCCGAGGTAGCGACCGAGCCGATCGACAGGTCGAAGCCGCCAACGACCAGCGTGGCGGTGACGCCGAGCGCCAGCACGCCGGTGATGGCGACAGACTGGAAGATGAAGACGGCACTTTGCGGCGAGACAAACCCATCGGCGGCGATCGCGAAATAGGCGACCAGCCCGAACAACAGGACAATGAACCCATAGCGGATGGCGTAGTCGCGCAGCGTCATTCAGCGCACCCGCGCGACGCGACCATTCTTACCCAACTCAAACCCATAGTCTCTCCATTCCAATTCTACCCGCCGCCACGCTCAGGCGGCGCTGTGCAGCGGCCCGCCGGCGACCTCGGCCAGCAGGCGATCGAGATCGACTTCGGCATTGCGGTGTTCACCGACGATTGTGTGTTCCGACATCACCAGGATGCGGTCGGCCGTCTCCAGCGCCTCGTCGAGTTCGGTGACGAACAAAAGCGTCGCGCGGCCATGGGCGCACGCCCTCAGCTTGGCAGTGATGTCGCGCCTGGCCGAGATGTCGACACCTTGAAACGGCTCGTCGAGGATGAACAGCGCGGCATCCTGCGCCATCCAGCGGGCGACCATCACCTTCTGCTGGTTGCCGCCGGACAATGCCGACATCTCGTCCTTCTCGGAGCGGCAGACGATGCTGAGTTCCTCGATCTGCCGGCGCGCGGTGGCGCGTTCGAGCCGGCGCTTGAGCACGCTCAGATTCGACATCCGCTTCAGGAACGGCAGGCTGACATTGCGCTCGATGTTGAAGCCGCCGACGATGCCGCTTGTGGCACGGTCCTTGGCGACGAGGAACACGCCGGCGGCGATCGCATCGCCTGCCGAGCGCGGCGCATAGGGCTTGCCGTTCATCATCATGGTGCCGGCGAGCGGCTTGCGCACACCGAACAGCGTTTCGGCAAGTGCCGTCTTGCCGACACCGACGAGGCCGGTGATGGCGACGACCTCGCCATCACCAAGCGTCAGCGAGATCGGCTTGGCACCCTGCGCGATACGCAGACCTTCGACGGTCAGGACCGGTTTGACTGAGTCCCTGGCAACGATCTGGTCAAGATGGATCTTGCGGCCGAGCATGGCGTTGACCGCGCCTTCATAGTCGAGCGGCTTGGTATCGAAGACGCCCGAAATGACGCCGTCACGCATCGAGACGATGCGGTCGGCAAGCCGCCTGATGTCGGACATGCGATGCGAGATGTAGAGGATCGCCACGTTTTGCTCGCGCAGCCTGTCGATCAGCGCGAACAGCCGGTCGGCCTCGGCGCTGGAGAGCGAGGAGGTCGGCTCGTCGAGGATCAGCACCTTCGGCTGATGCGCCAGGGCACGCGCGATCGCCACCATCTGGCGATCGGCCAGCGAAAGGTCACTGACGCGGGCCTTGAGATCGATGGCCAGACCCATGCGGTCGGCGACCGCCTTGGCCTCGCGGCGAACGCGGGCGGGATTGAACAGGGTCGGCACGCCTCGGCCGCTCAGCCTGTCGAGCGTGAGGTTGGTCGCGACATCGAGGTCGGCAACCACACCGTCATTGATGTTCTGGTGCACGGTGACGACACCGGCACGGATCGCTTCCGCCGGCGTGTTCGGCGCGAAGTCCTGCTCGGCAAGCGTCATAGTGCCGCCGCCACGCTCGTAGACGCCGCTGATGATCTTGACGAGGGTGGATTTGCCGGCGCCATTGGCGCCCATCAGCACGGTGACTTCGCCGGAATGCAGCTCAAGCGAGATGCCGCCAAGCACCTCGTTGCGGCCAAAGGATTTCCTCAGTCCCTCTACGCGGAACACGGCATTGCCGACCATGCGCTCCTCCCTGACCACGACGCTATGGTCAATATCGGCAATTGTCAACACGATTGACAATTGCCAAATCGCTTCCTAGCTTGGCCGCGCCGCCATGCCTCCGTTATGTTCGGAGCGCATATGCGGGAGGATGACGATGACGCAGAAATTGCCGTTCGAAGCACTGTCGGTCGAGACGCTTGCAACGCGCCTTGGCGCCAACGAGGCGCTATGCGCCAAGATCGGCAAGGACACAGCACAATGGAAGGTCCGTGAGGTCGGCGACGGTAATCTCAACCTGGTGTTCATCGTCGAGGGCGCCAGCGGTGCCGCGGTGGTCAAGCAGGCCCTGCCCTATGTCCGCCTGGTCGGCGACAGCTGGCCACTGCCGCTGAAGCGCTCCTTCTTCGAATATCACGCTCTGACCCGCCAGGAGGCCCGTGCGCCGGGCTCGGTGCCGGCGATCTACTATTTCGATGAAGGCCAGGCGCTGATCATCATGGAGTATCTGGCGCCGCCGCACATCATCCTCAGGCGCGCCCTGATCGACGGACGCCAGCTTCCGAACATCGCCAGGGATATCGGCCTGTTCATGGCCCGTACGTTGTTTCGCGGTTCCGACCTGTCGATGGTGACCAGGGACCGCAAGGCCGATCTGGCGCTGTTCGCCGACAATGTCGACCTCTGCGACATCACCGAGAACCTGGTGTTTTCCGATCCCTATTTCGACGCCAAGATGAACCGGCATACGTCGCCGCAACTCGACGGGCTCGTCGCCCAACTGCGTGCCGATCGCGACCTCAAGGTCGAGGCGCAGCGGCTGAAGCATATTTTCGCCGCCAATGCCGAGACGCTGCTGCATGGCGATTTGCATTCGGGCTCGATCATGGTCACCGACCAGGAGACCCGGATGATCGATCCGGAGTTCGCCTTCTACGGCCCGATGGCGTTCGATGTCGGCATGCTGCTCGCCAATTTCTGGATGTCGTTCTTCTCGCAGCGCGGGCATGAGCAGAAGGGCAAGCGCGATGCCATGCGTTCCTATCTGCTCGGAGTCACCGCGGAGACATGGGCGGTGTTCCGTACCGAGTTCTCGCGTCTGTGGCGCAGCGAGCGCACCGGCATGCTCTATCAAAAAAGCCTGTTCGAGGATCAGGGCGACAGGCTGGGCGCGGAACAGGCGCTCGATCATGTGCTGCACCAGATCTGGACCGATCTGCTCGGCTTTGCCGGTATCGAGGTGCACCGGCGCATCCTCGGCCTCGCCCACAATGCCGATTTCGAGACCATCGCCGACGAGGACCTGCGCGCCTCGTGCGAGGCGAAGGCGCTCAAATTCGGCCGTCACATCGCCGTCAACCGGCGCCAGATACACAGCATCGACGAGGTCAACACCCTGGCCACGCTGATCGAACAGGAGAACAGCATTTGAACGTCGGCGACCGCCACTATCGCACCATCTGGCTGAGCGACGACGGGCGTTCGGTTGACATCATCGACCAGCGCTGGCTGCCGCATGATTTCCGCGTCGAGACCATCGGCACCGTCACCGGCATCGCCATCGCGATCCGCGACATGTGGGTGCGCGGCGCGCCGCTGATCGGCGTCACCGCCGCCTACGGCGTGGCCATGCAGATGGCGGATGATCCGTCCGACGAAGCGCTCGATGCCGTGTGGGAGACGCTGCACGAGACGCGTCCGACCGCGATCAATCTGCGCTGGGCGCTGGACGAAATGCGGCGCTTCCTGCGCCCGCTGCCGACAGAACAACGCGCCGCGGCCGCCTACCGGCGCGCCGGTGAGATCGCCGACGAGGATGTCGGGCTGAACCGCGCCATCGGCGAGAACGGTCTTGCCATCATCAAGGCGATCGCCGCCCGCAAGCAGCCGGGCGAGACGGTCAATATTCTCACGCACTGCAACGCCGGCTGGCTGGCGACCGTCGATTACGGCACCGCCACCGCGCCGATCTATCTGGCGACCGAAGCCGGTATCCCGGTCCACGTCTATGTCGACGAGACGCGGCCACGCAACCAGGGCGCCCAGCTGACAGCCTGGGAGATGGCCGGCCATGGCGTGCCGCACACGCTGATCGTCGACAATGCCGGCGGTCACCTTATGCAGCGCGGCGCAATCGACATGGTCATCGTCGGCACCGACCGCACCACCGCCGACGGCGATGTCTGCAACAAGATCGGCACCTATCTCAAGGCGCTCGCCGCCGCCGACAATGACGTGCCGTTCTATGTCGCGCTGCCCTCGCCGACCATCGACTGGACGGTGCATGACGGGCTCGAGGAAATCCCGATCGAGCAGCGTTCGGCCGATGAAGTCTCACTGGTCTGGGGCAAAACCGCCAGTGGCGAGATCGCCCAGGTGCGCATCTCACCCGAAGCGACGCCGGCTGCGAACCCGGCCTTCGACGTGACCCCGGCGCGGCTGGTGACCGGCCTGATCACCGAACGCGGCATCGCCAAGGCTTCGCGCGAGGGCCTGAAGGCGATGTTCCCCGAACGCGGATAGGCGTTTATACGCCGGGCTCGCAGGGCCAATTCGGAGTTCAGAAAGCGCTGCCCGTTGCGGTCTCCAGCGAGTTGACGAAATGCAACGAGCGCTGCAGGGCGCGACGAATGGTTGCGATATCGACAGGTGTGTTTCGCCGTTGGGGATCGCGGCGCTGCGGGCGCTCCAGTCGCAACGGCAGTTCGATGCTGACCGGCAGCGTTGGCGGAAGGACTGCCCAATAGGCTTCGTAGTCGATCGAGCCGTCACCGACGGCGCAGAATGCCCACCCTGCGTCGGTGCTGATGACATCCTTCAGATGAGCATGACCAACCGCATCGAGGGCCGCCGCGATATCCTGCGCCGGCTGTGTTGCCTCGCCGCTATAGGTGAAGACATTTCCGGCGTCGTGGTTCAGACAGACATGCCGCGATCCGATGTCGCGGATGAAGCTCGCCCCCAATCGAGCGTTGCCAAGCAAATCGCCTTTGCCTTGCCCGGGGTTCTCGAGCGCGAGCACGATGCCGGCCTGTTCCAGCCTCGGCAGGACAGCATCGATCTTTCCGCGGATGTCAGCCCGATTTGTCATCGGGCCGGCATTGGTGATCAGGAATTTAGCGCCAAGCCCGGCTGCAAAGGTCAGTCGTCGCGATAAGGCATCCAGCGCATCCGGGCCTGACAGGTCGAGATGACCCGATACGGCATTGATCCCAAGCCCGGCATTGTCTGCTGTCTGACGCAGCTTCGAAGCCTTGCTGTCGGCAAACATGCTTTCATCGAAATCGACATAGCCGCGAATGAAGGCGGGTTCGACATAGCCGCCGCCAGCCGCCGATATCTCCTCGATGGCCAGTTCCATGGAATAGCCGTCGAAGAGCGCGGTCGATACCGATATGATCCGTGGCGACGACAACGGCGCTCAGGCTCCCTTGCCGTAGACGATCAGTTCGGACGCTTCCTTCACCTTGGCCGGCGACAAGGCCTCGCGCCAATCGTCGCGGACGACGACGCCCTTGGCGAATCGCATCAGGCGCAGCGCTGCGTCGGACGGCACTTTCGGGGAGAAGCCGAACCACATGGCGATCTCGACATTGAGGTGGCCAATCAGAAAGTCGAGCGCGGCCTTTCTGGGAATGCCGTATTTGCGTTCGCATTCCTCGACAGCCTCGACCATGGTGTCGACGAAGGGCATGGCAACCATCTCGGACAGGCCCGGCTCAAGGATCGCCAGCTGTTCGACCGTGACGCGGTGGCTGTCGATGATCGGTGACCACATCGCCTTGCACACCTCTTCACCAAGCGCGTAATGCTCTTCCGGGCCCTGCATCAGAGCACAGACGATCGACTGCACGGCGATGCCACCATGATAATCGCGGCGGGCCGCCCATTCCGTCTCGTCGCCGAACAAAGGCGGATGGCAGGGGTGGCCGACAAAATAGGTCAGATCGGGCCGATCCTTGGGCAGATCGCCGGCATAGGGTGCGGCGGCATCGAGGATGAGAAGCATTGTGTCCTTGGCGAGCATCGGCGAGATCTGCCGTGCGATCTGGCCGATGATATTGTCCGGCAAGGCCATGACCACGACCCTGGCGCCGGGCACGCCCTCTTCCATGGAGACGGCGCTGATGCCGGCCTCCGACAGCCGCTTGCGGCCGGCCTCGCCGACTTCCACGGCACGGACATCGTAGCCCGCTTCGATCAGCTTGCGCGCCACGCGGAAGCCCATCTTGCCGCCTGCTCCCAGCAACGCCACGGATATTGTCATTCGTATCTCTCCCAATTGCCTTGATTGTGCGCCTGTGGCGCCGATTCAGTCGAACCCCGCGGCGCGGCCCCGGAGACCCGGCCGGTCAATGCAGCGTCCACGCTGGACGGACATTCAATGGACACGAGCGTTAGCACCAAAAAGATATCATGTCATCACATGAGTTTTGGCACTCAAAATTTTTTGAGTGATCAGAACACTCAGCCGGCTTCGCCGCCGATCAGTTTCGAATAGAGCTCATTAGCGCGGCCGATGTGTTCGGCCATGGCAAGGCTCGCGCCTTCCGGATCCCCGCTGGCGATCGCCTTGTAGATGCGCTCGTGCTCCTCGACCGTCAGGCGTTCGGCACCTTTGACCGCCACAAGGTCGCGCTTGAAGCGGGACAGCCATTCGAGCATTCCCTTCGCAACCGCCGCTATCATCGAATTGCCGCTCATCTCGGCAATGACCGCGTGGAATTCCATGTCGGCGGCCACAAAGCGCGCCTGGTCACCCCGGGCATCCCGCAGCTGGCGCAAGGTCTCGGCAAGTCGTTCCAGGCTCTTGGCGGTGGCGCGCCGCGTGGCTATCCGCACCAGACCGGTTTCCAGCAAGAGCCTGACTTCCTTCAGTTCTTCGAGGCCACGGGAGTTTGTCGCCAGCATCATGACCATCGCTGCGGAAACCTGATCGACGATCACCTCGGGCGTCGGATTGATAACGCGCGCACGCTCTCCATGGGAAATCTTGATAAGCCCCATCTGCTGCAGCGTCAGCATGGCTTCACGGATCGACGGCCGTCCCACGCCGATCATCGTCATCAGTTCCTTTTCCGACGGCAACTGAGAGCCAGGCGGAAACTCGGACGTCGAGATCGCCGCCATCAGCCGGTCCAGCACTTCCACATACAGCTTCTTCTTCTGGACCGGTTCCATCCATCCCTCCGCTATTCACTCTTTGGCATTATCGACCTCAAGTCGCAGCGACAGGCAAGGCCCCATGGCTAATTGACATTACATATATGATGACATAATTTCTGCCTGTGGTCGATGCTGGTTGGCTACGCGACCGGCAAACGGGTTTACCGGCGCGAACCGGCCCGACTGGCCAAAGGCAAGAAAGACGAAACGATCGGCCGCGTTTCGCTCTCGTCAATGCATCAACAGTTCTGGGTACCGGCTTGCCTATTTGGTATGCTGGTATAACATGTAGATGGTATGGTGTCTTTCGCGGGACGCCATTACGGGTTGGCATGCAAGCCGACCATGCAGGTCGGTGTTTTTTGGGAGGAAGTATCATGAAGTTTGCAATCGTGGCGGCGCTTGCCAGCGCCGCGCTGGGGAGTGTGTTTGTGCTGCCGGCAGCAGCGTCATCGGATGCACCGGTGATCGCGCTGACCAACGCCTATTACGGCAACACCTGGCGGCACCAGATGGTCGAGGCCTTCGAAGCCTCGGCCAAGGAAGCAAAAGCAGCTGGGCAGATCTCCGACTACATCGTCATGAACGGCGATGGCTCGGTGGCACAGCAGAACAGCCAGATCGCCGAGCTGATCCTCAAGAAGGTCGATGTGCTCGCCGTCGACGCCGCCTCGGAAACCGCGGTCAACGGCATTATCGAAAAAGCCTGCAAGGCCGGCATTATCGTCGTCTCCTTCGATTCGGTCGCGTCAGCGCCTTGCAACTACCAGCTCAATTTCGATTTCAAGGGCTACAAGGCGACCCAGGCCGAGGCCGTCTTCAAGATGCTCGGCGGCAAGGGCAATGTCATCCAGGTGCGCGGCGTCAAGGGCTCTGCCCCGGACAACGACATGTTCAACGCGCAGCAGTCGGTGCTGGCGAAGTATCCCGACATCAAGGTTGTCGCCACCGTCTATGGCCAGGGCGACGGCCTCGGTGGCGCAGGCAGCCATCGCCAATGTCCTGCCCTCGCTGCCGCATGTCGATGCGGTGCTCGGCCAAGGTGGCAGCGACGATGTCGGCATCGCCCAGGCCTTTGTCCAGTATGGCGGCGACTATGCCGGCAAGATGCCGATCATCGAGGGCGGCGGCGGCACCGATTTCGTCAAATGGTGGGCCGACGAAAACGCCAAGAATGGCTACCAGACGGTGTCGATGAACACGACGCCGGGCATTGGCGGCGCTGCTTTCTGGCTCGGCCTGTCCCTACTCAAGGGCGCCAAGGCACCCAAGATGATGATCATGCCTGTGGCAACCGTCGATGCCAGCAACCTCAAGGAATACGCCAAGCTGCCGGGCGGCCAGATCATCAGCCCGAGCTATTCGCTTGATTGGGTCAAGCAGAACCTGCTGAGCAAGTAACGCGACCAGCACAATGGATCGGACGCCGGATGGCGCCCGATCCTTGGCCGTGACGAAACGGAGGACGAATGTCCCATCTTGCCGTTGCCGATCAGAAGGGTGCAGCCGCCATGGCACCCGCCGCTCGGCAGGAAATCGTCTCGCTTTCACAGATCACCAAGAGTTTCGGGCCGACGCTGGCGAATGCCGAGATCGATCTCGCCGTTTCGGCCGGCGAGATCATCGGCCTCGTCGGCGGCAACGGCGCCGGCAAGTCGACGCTGATGCGCATTCTTTGCGGCACCATGTGGCCGACCCTGGGGTCGATCGCTTTCGCCGGCCAGGCGCTTGATTTCACCGACTACAACACGGCGGAAGCGCAACGGCGCGGCATCCGCATGGTGCATCAGGAACTGTCGCTGTGCGCCAACCTGTCGGTTGCCGAGAACTTCTTTCTGGAGACGCCGCAGGACGCGGCAAGCCGGCCGGGTTGGCGGAAGCTTTACAGAGGCCGCGCGCGCTCGGCATTGGACGCCGTCTTCCCCGGCAACGGCATCGATGTGGATGCCGATGTCGGTCAGCTGTCCATCGCCGAACGGCAGATGGTCGAGATTGCACGCGCCGCCGCGACACCGGGCGTCAGGCTCATCGTTCTCGACGAGCCGACCTCCTCGCTCGATCTCGATCGCTCCAGGCAGTTGCGGGCTTTCATCCGCGAGCGGGCCAAGGCCGGCCTCGCCTTCATCTTCATCAGCCACAAGCTGCAGGAAATCATCGACATCGCCGCGCAAGTGGTCGTGCTGCGCAATGGACGCTCTGCCTGGCGCGGCGACGTGGCGGACACGTCGATCGGCAAGCTGGTGCAGCTCATGGGCGGCGACGCCAATACGGTCCACCAGCATGGCGCCACCGTCGCCAGCACCGGAGGCGCATTGGTGCACCTGTCAGGAGCGCTGACATCCGAACTCGGCCACGACATCGAGATCGCGCGCGGCGAGATCGTCGGACTGGCGGGGCTCGAGGGCAGCGGCCAGAAGGACCTGCTGCATGCCATCTTCAAGCCGGGAAAGGATGCAGCCGTCACCCGCACCGGCGAAGCCGGCTTCATTGCCGGCGACCGTCAGAAGGAAGGCGTGTTCCCGCTGTGGAGCGTGCTGGGCAACATCTCCATCGGCAGCCTCGCGCGCCGCCCGGCGCTGGGCCTGGTTTCGGACCGGGTCAACCGCGAGGCCGCGGCCGACGCCGCCGGCCGGCTGCGGCTCGACGAAAACCGCTTCGGATCCAACATTCTGGAGCTGAGCGGCGGCAACCAGCAGAAGGCGCTGGTTGCCCGCGCGCTCGTCGCCGATACGCCGATCATCCTGCTCGATGATCCGACGCGCGGCGTCGACATCGCCACCAAGCAGGATTTCTATCGGCTCTGCAACGATATTGCGCGCAGCGGGCGATCCCTTGTCTGGCACACGACCGAGGACGCCGAACTGCTGGCCTGCGACCGGGTGCTGGTCTTTGCCGGAGGCCGGATCGTCAAGGAACTGACCGGCGAGGCGATCACCGAAGCGGCGATCGTCGGGGCATCCTTCGTCCAGCAAGCGGACAAGCGCGCCGACGCCGCGCAGGGTAAAGCCGGCGCGGCCGCGCTTGCCCGCAAGCTCGTGAACGCAGCTCCCTTCATCGGCCTCGCCGCCGTGCTGGCGGTGATGATCTCGGCCAATCCGGCGGTCGCCTCGCTCTTCGGGTTCGACCTGCTGCTGATGCCGGCACTGTCGCTGGTGCTGGTGACGGCGGCGCAGATGTTCATCGTCGGCGGCAGCGAAATCGATCTCGGCGTCGGCGCCTTCGCCGGCCTGGTCAGCGTGCTCAGCGCCACGCTGCTCTACGACCAGCCATGGCTTGGCGCGTTGGCGCTTTTGGCTGCGGTCGTTGCCTATGCCAGTCTCGGCGGGCTTATCCAGGCGCGAAAGATCCCGGCCATCGTCGTCACGCTCGGCGCCTCCTTCATCTGGGTGGGGTTGGGCTATGCGCTGCAGCCGACGCCCGGCGGCGCCAGTCCAGAATGGCTGACGGCGCTGTTCGGCTGGTCGCTCGACTTCCTGCCAACATCCATCATCCTCATCGCCGCGGTCGCCCTGGTGGTGCTGGTGATCGACCGCCTGCCGCTCGGCGTGGTGCTGCGTGGCTTCGGCAACAATCCGACGGCAATGATCCGCTCGGGCTGGTCGCCGACACGCTACGCACTGGTGCGCTATCTCATCGCCGGGCTGTTCGCGGCGGCCGCCGGCCTGTCGCTGACGGCGATCAACACGGCGAGCGACATCAATTCCGGCAATTCGTTCACGCTGCTCAGCGTCGCCGCCGTGGTGATGGGCGGCTGCTCGCTGCTCGGCGGCATCGTCTCTCCGGTTGGCGCCATTGCCGGCGCGGTGACGCTGTCGCTGATCGGCGCGCTGCTTGGCACGCTCAATGTCAGCAGTGACTACAACGCCGCGACGCAAGGGCTGATCCTGATCGCGCTGTTGACGCTGCGTGGCCTGACGGCGGACCGTGGGAGCGAGCAATGAACGCGCTGTCCGCCTTCACCTTGTGGGCCCAGAGGAACCGCTGGATCTGGGCGGCGATCGGCGTGCTCCTGCTCTGGCTGGTGCTCTCCGTGGTCACCAACCGGTTCAGCCTGTCCAGCCTGTCGGGCATCATCCTGTCGGCCTCGTTCCTGACGGTCGTCGGCATCGGCCAGATGTTCGTCGTCACCACCGGGCGCGGCAATATTGATCTTTCCGTCGCCTCGGTGATCACGCTCAGCGCCTTCGTCGCGCTGCTCACCATCAAGGGCCAGGATGCCAACCTTGCCATTGGCGTCGCGGCCGCCGTCCTGCTCGGCCTCGCTGTCGGGCTGCTCAATTCGCTGCTCGTCGTCGGCCTCGGCATTCCGGCGATCATCGCGACACTCGCCACCGGCTATGTGCTGGCGACCGCGACGCTGCTGTCGAACAAGGCAATCCCTGGCTTCGCCGTCAGCCCGGCGCTCAAGGATCTGGCGACGGGCCGCATCTCGGGTGTTCCGATCATGGCCATCATTGCCATTCTCGGCGTGGCGATCGCCTCCTTCGTGCTGCGCTACACCGTGTTCGGCCAGCTGCTGTCGGCGGTCGGCCAGAACCGGACCGCTGCCCGGCTCGCCGCCATCAAGAACGGCCGGGTGATCGCGGCGGCCTTCATCATCTCGTCGGTGCTGGCCTCGCTCGATGGCCTGCTGCTCGGCGCCTATATCGGTGGCGCCTTCCTCGAAATGGGCCAGCCCTATCTGCTGCAGTCGATCGCCGCCGTGGTGCTCGGCGGCACGCTGATCTTCGGCGGCTCGGCGACCGCGCTCGGCACCTTGTTCGCCAGCATCCTGCTCATCCTGATCGTCACCACCATGCAGATCATCGGGCTGCCTCCTGGCGGCCCAGGACATCGTCCAGGGCATCGTCGTCATCTTCGTGCTGGCGCTAGCGGGGCGACAGGCAATGGCGCGGCGCGCCACTGTCGATGCTGGGGCGTTGCCGAAGACGCAGGCGAGCTCGGCCACGGCCCCGCCGGAGTGACGACCAAAGCCAAGGATTCCTCTTGCCAAATTATGGTAGAGTGATCATACCAGTATATAAGGTGACGATCGCACGACGATCGCCCAGGGTTCAAGGAGCAAGGTCAGATGACAACGATTGCGCTGTTCGGTGCGGGCGGGAAAATGGGCTACCGCCTGTCGACCAATTTTCGCGGATCGGACTACACGATCCGCCATGTCGAGATCAGCGAAGCGGGCAAGGAGCGGCTGAAGACCGGTCTGGGCTTCGACGCGGTCGGTGTCGATGAGGCACTCAAGGGCGCCGACGTGGTGATCCTGGCGGTGCCGGACACGCATATCGGCAAGGTCGCCGCCAGCATCGAAAGCAAGCTTGCGTCAGGCACCATGGTGATCGTGCTCGATGCGGCGGCCCCGTTCGCCGGGCATCTGCCTGACCGTCCCGACCTTACCTATTTCGTTACCCATCCCTGCCATCCCCCGATCTTCAACGACGAGACCGACATGGCCGCCAAGAAGGACTTCTTCGGCGGCGTCAAAGCCAAGCAGCATTTCGTCAGCGCCCTGATGCAAGGGCCAGAGGCGGACTACGCCAAGGGTGAGAAGATCGCCCAGATCATCTGGGCGCCGGTGATGCGCTCGCACCGCGTCACGGTCGAGCATATGGCGCTGCTCGAGCCCGGCCTTTCGGAGACGGTGTGCGCTTCGCTGCTCGTCGTCATGAAGGAAGCCCTCGACGAGGTCGTGGCGCGCGGCGTCGACCGGCAGGCCGCACTGGATTTCCTGCTCGGGCACATGAATGTGCTCGGCGCCGTCATCTTCGGCGAGACCAAGGGCGTGTTCTCCGATGCCTGCAACAAGGCCATCGAATTCGGCAAGCCGGTGCTGATGCGCGACGACTGGAAGCGCGTCTTCGAGCCGGAAGAAATCGCCGCCAGCATCCAGCGCATTACCTGAGGGGCTCCGCCCCTCCTTCTCGCCTGCGGGGAAGGGAGAGCCACGGCGGCTTGTCAGGTACAGATCACCTTAATTAGTGATTGACTCATTATACCAGTTGGCTAAGCTACTCCTGCGCTCGGATTGAAGCCGGGACGAGCGGAGGATGGCGGGGAACGGGAGCGAAAATCGGTTCGGTTGGAAAGTCGCAAGCGGCTTTGCCTGACCGAGCCTGTGCTGCCCGCACTGCCTGATGAATTCAAAATGCAGACAATGGCCTCGGTTGGTCGAGGCGATGTCTTTTCAACGGGAGGACTTCATGAAACTCACTCGCAGAATGACGCTTGCGGCTTTCGCCGGCGTATTGGCACTCGGCACGGCGGCGCCAGCCTTCGCGGCCGACCTGATCGCCATCATCACCCCCTCGCACGACAATCCGTTCTTCAAGGCGGAGGCCGTCGGCGCCGAGGCAAAGGCCAAGGAGCTCGGCTACGAGGCGCTTGTGCTGGTGCATGACGACGACGCCAACAAGCAGTCCGAACTGATCGACACCGCGATCGGCCGTGGCGCCAAGGCGATCATCCTCGACAATGCCGGCGCCGACGCCACCGTCGCCGCGGTGCAGAAGGCCAAGGATGCCGGCATCCCCTCCTTTCTGATCGACCGCGAGATCAACGCCACCGGCGTCGCCGTGGCGCAGATCGTCTCCAACAACTACCAGGGCGCCCAGCTCGGCGCGCAGGAGTTCGTCAAGCTGATGGGCGAAAAGGGCAATTTCGTCGAGCTGGTCGGCAAGGAATCCGACACCAATGCCGGCATCCGTTCCAAGGGCTATCATGACGTCATCGACGACTATCCGGACCTGAAGATGGTGGCGCAGCAGTCGGCCAACTGGAGCCAGACCGAGGCCTATTCCAAGATGGAATCGATCCTGCAGGCCAATCCCGACATCAAGGGCGTGATCTCCGGCAACGACACGATGGCAATGGGCGCCTATGCGGCGCTTGCCGCAGCGAACCGCAAGGATGTCATCGTCGTCGGCTTCGACGGCTCCAACGACGTGCGCGACTCCATCACCTCAGGCGGCATCAAGGCGACGGTGCTGCAGCCGGCCTATGCCCAGGCGCAGATGGCGGTCGAGCAGGCCAACGACTTCATCAAGAACAAGAAGTCGCCCGAGAAGGAAAAGCAGCTGATGGACTGCGTGCTCGTCAATGGCGACAATGCCGCCAAGCTGGAAACCTTCGCGCTGAAGAACTGAGCCGGCGCAATGCAATCCGCGAGGGGCGAACCTAGGGTTCGTCCCTCGTCTCCATTTCCCTGGGATGCTTGACCGCAATGCCGAAGAAGTTGACCTGGCTGACCCTTGTCGCGCTCGCCGGCCTTAGCCTCAGCGCCTGCAAGATTCTGCCGACGCCCTCCGCGCAAGACGGCGCCAATGCGACCGGCTTCAATCCGGACAAGATGGTCGAGGATATCTGGGTGGCGAAGGTCATCCCCTACCTGCAGCAGAAGGCCGGGCCGTTCGCCGAGGTCCATGTGCTGGCGAAGACCGATCAGGCGGCAGCAGGCGCCAAATACGGCAACCCCAAGAAACAGGCGAATTCGCCGTGGACCTTCGCGGTCCGCGTCGAGGGCAAGATCGTCGCCGCCAACACCCAGTCGCGCGCGGCAACGATGGATATCGACGTCGACGGCGACGGCAAGGCGGATGCGCGCGTGCAGATCGGGCCGGCGATGCGCGGAACCGCACTGCGCGACAGCCTCGACTTCGTCCAGTTCAACGATTTCACCAACCAGATCGACTTCGCCAAGTTCGGCAAGGCGTTCAATGCCTACGCCGACAAGAGCGTGCTGTCCAAGTTGCCGCGTGAGGCGCTGGAGGGCCGCACCGCCAAGGTGCTCGGCGCCTATACGATCGAAGCCGGCCAGGACCTGCCGCTGGTGACCCCGGCGGAGGCCGAGATCGGGCCGAAGCCATGAGCACGGCGACCGGTCACGAAATCATCCTGAAGCTGGAGGACGTCTCGAAAGTCTATGCCGGCACCGTCGCGGTCAAGCAGGCCAATTTCGAGGTGCGCAAGGGCGCGGTCAATGTGCTGGTCGGCGAAAACGGCGCCGGCAAATCGACGCTGATGAAGATCATCGCCGGCGTCGAGCAGCCGACAGCCGGCCGCATCCTCCTCGACGGCAACGAGGTCTCCTTCTCCTCCTCGGGTGACGCGGTGAACCGCGGCATCGGCATGGTGTTCCAGGAGCTGAATCTGTTCGGCAACATGACCGTTGCCGAGAATATTTTCGCCACGCGCGAGATCACCAACCGGTTTCGCAAGATCGACCGCAAGGAGCAGGAGCGGCGGGCCGGTGAATTCCTCGATCGACTCGAAGCCGGTATTCGGCCGGACATGCTGGTCGAGGATCTGCGCATCGGCCAGCAGCAGCTGGTCGAGATCGCCAAGGCCGTCTCGCTCGATGCGCGCATCCTGATCATGGACGAGCCGACCTCGGCGCTGAGCGCGTCCGAAGTCGAGATCCTGTTCAAGGTGATCGCCGACCTCAAGGCGCGCGGCGTGGCGATCGTCTACATCTCGCACCGGCTCGAGGAGCTGATCCGCATCGGCGACTACATCACCGTGTTGCGCGATGGCCGCATCACCGGCCAGGAGGACGTGAAAAACGTCGACACGCAATGGATCGTGCGGCAGATGATCGGCTCGGACGCCAAGGATTTTGCCAAGGCCGACGGCCATGTGCCGGGCGAAGAGATCTTCCGCGCCGAGGACATCTGCCTGCCGCGCGCCACCGGCGGACTGGCGGTCGACCACGTCTCGCTGTCGCTGCGCGCCGGCGAGATCTTGGGCATTTACGGCCTGATGGGCGCCGGGCGCAGCGAGCTGTTCGACTGCATCATGGGCCGCCATGGGCATGCCAGCGGCAAGATCTTCATCGACGGAAACCATATCAGGGAGCGCGACACGACACGGCGCATCAGGCGCGGGCTGGCGCTGATCCCGGAAGACCGCCAGCGCGAGGGCCTGGTGTCGATCCTGTCCGTCGCCAGCAATTTGACATTGGCCAGCCTGTCGCGCTTCGTCACCCTGTTCCACATCCGAGGCAGTGCCGAGCGGCAGGCTGTGGCGCAGATGGTGCGGGAACTCGCGATCAAGGTCGCCGATCCGGCGCAAGAGGTCTCGTCGCTTTCCGGCGGCAACCAGCAGAAGGTAGTGATCGGCAAGGCGCTGCTCACCGGACCGAAGGTGCTGTTGATGGATGAGCCCAGCCGCGGCATCGATGTCGGTGCCAAGGCCGATGTCTTCCGCACCATGCGCAAGCTGTCGCGCGATGGGCTCGGCATCCTCTTCGCCACGTCCGACCTCGACGAGGTGATGGCGCTGTCCGACAGGATCGCGGTGATGAGCAATGGCAAACTGACCGGCATGTTCGACCGCGCCGAGGCGACTGAAGCCGCGATCGTCGCCGCATCGGCGCTCGGCCACGGACCCGCCCATCTTGCCCCCGCACATGGAAAGCAACGCTGATGACTGATATTCCGGCCAGGGCGGCTCACTCTTCGGCCTCCAGCGGCTCGGCGCTGCTGACCCTGATGAAGCTCAGGACCTTCATCGCGCTGATTGCCGTGCTGGTGTTCTTCTCCATCGCAGCGCCGAACTTCCTGTCGGCGGCGAACCTGATCCTGATGGCCAAACATGTGGCGCTCAACGCCTTCCTCGCCATGGGTATGACCTTCGTCATCATCACCGGCGGCATCGACCTTTCGGTCGGCTCGATCGTCGGCCTGTGTGGCATGGTGGCCGGCTATCTCGTGCTCAACGGCATCGATCTGCAGATCGGCTACACCATCTATTTCAACGTGGTCGAGATCGCATTGATCACGCTAGTGGTCGGCATAGCAATCGGCGCCGTGAACGGATTGCTGATCACCAGGCTCAATGTCGCGCCGTTCATCGCCACGCTCGGCGTGCTCTACGTGGCGCGCGGCCTGGCGCTGCTGTCGTCCGACGGGCGCACCTTCCCCAATCTGGTCGGCAAGCCGGAACTCGGCACCACTGGCTTCGGCTTCCTCGGTGCCGGCCGGCTCGCCGGCTTGCCGGTCTCGATCTGGATCCTGATCGTCGTGGCGCTGGGGGCAGCCTATCTCGCCAGATACACCCCGCTCGGCCGCCACATCTTCGCGGTCGGCGGCAATGAGCGCGCGGCACGCATCTCGGGCGTGCGCGTCAACATGGTGAAGATGTTCGTCTACATGTTCTCCGGCTTCTGCGCGGCGATCGTCGGCCTGATCATCTCGTCGGAGCTGATGGCCTCGCATCCGGCCACGGGCGAAAGCTTCGAACTGAATGCCATTGCCGCAGCGGTGCTTGGCGGCACCTCGATGTCGGGCGGCCGCGGCACGATCGGTGGCACCATCGTCGGCGCCTTCGTCATCGGCATCCTGTCGGACGGGCTGGTGATGATGGGCGTCAGCTCCTTCTGGCAGATGGTGATCAAGGGCCTCGTCATCATCGTCGCCGTGGTCGTCGACCAGGCGCAGCGCCGGCTTCAGCAGCGTGTTACCCTGATGCAGATGGCAAAGGCTGGTTGATCATGGCGAGCTTGAGTGGAGCGCTGATCGGCTGCGGCTTCTTCGCCGTCAACCAGATGCATGCCTGGCGCGACATCGACGGCGCCTCCATCGTCGCAATCTGCGACCGCGATCCGGAAAGGTTGCGGATCGTCGGCGACCAGTTTGGCGTGGCGCGGCGCTACACCGATGCGGCAGCACTGTTCGCGGCCGAGACGCTCGATTTCGTCGACATCGCCACCACCGTCGGCAGCCATCGGCCACTGGTCGAGATGGCCGCCGCTCACCGCATCCCGGTGATCTGCCAGAAGCCGTTCGCGCCGACGCTGGCCGACGCCAAAGCGATGGTCGCGGCCTGCACCGAGGCCCGCGTGCCGCTGATGGTGCATGAGAATTTCCGCTGGCAGTCGCCAATCCAGGCGGTGCGCGCCGTGCTCGACAGCGGCGAGATCGGCACGCCCTTCTTCGGGCGCATCTCCTTCCGCTCCGCCTATGACGTGTTTTCCGGCCAGCCCTACCTGGCGACGGGCAAGCGTTTCATCATCGAAGATCTCGGCATCCATATCCTCGACATCGCGCGTTTCCTGCTGGGCGACGTCTCGAGCCTCACCGCCCGGACGGCACGCATCAATCCGGCCATCGCCGGCGAGGATGTCGCCACCATGCTGTTGGATCACAAGAGCGGCGCCACTTCGGTGGTCGATTGCAGCTATGCGACGCGGCTTGCGGTGGAGCCGTTTCCCGAAACGCTGATCGAGATCGACGGCAGCGACGGGACCCTGCGGCTGGCGCAGGGATACCAGCTCACCGTCACCGGCAAGAGCGGCACAACGGTCAAGGATGTCTCGCCGCCGCTGCTGCCCTGGGCTTCGCGGCCATGGCACAACATCCAGGAGAGCGTGCTGGCGATCCAGCGCCACTGGGTCGACAGCCTTGCATCAGGCAAGGCGCCGGCAACCTCTGGCGCCGACAACCTGAAGACATTCGCGCTGGTCGAGGCCGCCTATGCCGGCGCCGCAACCCGGCAGCCGGTGGTGATCGACGGCCTGCTGAAATGACGGCGGATCGCTTCCTGCTTTGCGGCACACGCGCGGCGGAAGCCGAACCGGTCCGGCTCAGCGCCGGGCCGCTCAGCGCCGATTTCGTCAACGGCAATCTGCGCACCATCCGCCATGGCGGCACGGAGGTCTTGCGCGCCATCGCCTATATCGTGCGCGACCGCGACTGGGGTACCTACGAGCCCGTGTTGGCAGACCTTGTCATCGACCAAGGCGCCGATGCGTTCTCTGTCAGCTATACGGCGAGCTGCGCCGGGACGAGTAGAAGCCGGCTCGTCTTCCGCGCCACCATCAAGGGCTCGGCGGACGGACAGCTGGTGTTCGACGTGAGCGCGCTACCCGAGAGCGATTTCGAGACCAACCGCTGCGGCTTCTGCATCCTGCATCCGATCGCCGGGCTGGCCGGCAGCCCGGTGACGGTTGAGCACACGGATGGCAGCGTGGTGGCGACGAAACTGCCTGACCTGATCGACCCCTGGCAGCCTTTCAAGGATTTGCGCGCCATCACGCATGAGGTGCGTCCCGGCGTCAGCGCCGAATGCCGGATGGAAGGCGACGTTTTCGAGATGGAGGACCAGCGCAACTGGTCCGACGCCTCCTACAAGACCTATGTGCGGCCGCTGGCGCTGCCGTGGCCCTATGTCTTGCCGGCCGGCGAAACCAACCGCCAGACGATCAGCCTGCGCATTGCCAGCGTCGGCAGGACGCCAGCCGTCGCCGAGGCATCCGGCGCGGTGCGCGTGACCCTCGGCGAGCCCGGTCCGGCGCTGCCGGACGTCGGCGTGATCATCTATCCCGGCGATGTCGAGACGGTGCTGGCGAACCTCGCCACCTTGTCGGCGCTCGGGCCACAACAATTGCTGTTTCACTACGATCCGACGCGCGGTCACGGGCTCGACGCCTTGCACGCTTTCGCCCGGCTCGCCGACAGCTATCGCGCCCGCACAACGCTCGAATGCGTGGTCGCCTGCAGCGGCGATCTCGATGCCGAACTCGCAGAGGTCGCCGACATGGTGCGCCGGGCAGGTCTGCGGCTCGACGCCATCGCGGTGTCGCCTTCGGTCGACCGGCAATCGACACCGCCGGGCAGCGCCTGGCCGCCCTGCCCGCCACTCGAAGATGTCTATGCCGCGGCGCGGCGCGCCTTTCCCGATATCCGTCTCGGCGGCGGCATGTTCAGCTATTTCACCGAGCTCAACCGCAAACTCGTCCCGGCCGGGCTGCTCGATTTCGTCACCCATTGCACCTGCCCGATCGTGCATGCCGCCGACGATCTCAGCGTCATGCAGTCGCTGGAGGCGTTGCCGTTCATCACCCGGTCGGCGCGGGCGATCTTCGGCGACAAGCCTTACAGGATCGGGCCTTCGACCATTGCCATGCGGCAGAACCCTTACGGCGGCGCGACCAAGGACAATCCGCAGGGACAGCGCATCGCCATGGCGAACTGCGATCCGCGACACAACGGCTTGTTCGCCGCGGCATGGACCATCGGCTATGCCGCGCGTGTCGCACCGGCCGGGCTGGAGATGCTGACGCTGTCCGGCTTCAGCGGGCCGTTCGGTCTGCTGGCGGCATCCGGTGAAGCCGTCGCTGAAGGGTCACCGCGGCCGATCTTCGAGGCCATCAAAGGGCTTTGCGAGCTGGCTGGGCTCGCCCATGTGTCCGCGAGGACAAGCGACGAGACGAGGATTGCGGCGCTGGCCGGCCGCTCCGCGTCGGGCGAGACCATCGTGTGGCTGGCGAACCTGACGGCGGACGATGTCCCGGTCGACGCGTCGGCGCTTGGCCAGGGTCATCTCATCATGTCGCCCTACGCCATTACCCGGATCGGCTAAGAGCCTACTTCTCGGAGTTCATCACGTAGAGCGCGCGCGAGCGTTCGAGATGCTTGATCATCGACTTCTCGGCACCCTCGGGGTCCCTCTGCCCGATGCGGTCGACGATCTCTTCGTGCTCGGTCAGCGTGAACTTTTCCTTGCCGGTCCAGATCAGCATCTCGGTGTGATATTCCTTCAGCCAGCCGAGCATGGCCTCGCTGACGGCGACATAGATCGGGTTGCCCGATATTGCCGCGATCTGGGTGTGGAAGTTCATGTCGGCGGAAATGAAGGCGTCGGAATCGCCGCGCGCGGCACGCTGCTCGGCAACAGTTGCCTTGAGCCGCTGCACATCCTCGACGGTGGCCTTTTCGGCGGCCTCCCTGACCATACCGCGCTCGAAGAAGATGCGCGCGGTCTTGAGGTGCTCGAGCGTGTCCTTCGACGAAGACAGAATGATCTTGGCCGCGCCGTCGACCTGTTTGATGATCGACTTGGCGGTGAGTTGCAGCACCTTGGCCCGCTCGCCATGCGAAATGGCGACGAGGCCCATATTGCTCAGCGCCTGCATCGCCTCGCGAATGGCCGGCCGGCCAACCTCGAAGCGCTCCATCAATTCGCGCTCCGACGGCATGTCGTCGCCCGGCTGCAATTCGCCGCTGGTGATCAGCCGCTTCAGCCTTGCAAAGACTTCGTCGGAAAGTTTGCGCCGGACGATCGGCTCCGAACGGTTCATCGTGACGAATCACTCCCTGGCCCGGTTCCTGTTTAGCATTGCCGGCGTGATTCCCGGAATGCCTGCGCCTTGCCCGCCGCGTCGCACGAGGTCCGGATATTTGCTTGCAATACTTATGTACTCATTATACCAGATTTCAGACGCGACGAAACTTTTTCGGACCCTTTTCGACCGGCCGGCTCCCCATGATCACCTTCACCTATCGCATCGAAACACCTGATAGCACCGAGGCGCTGGCGGCCAAGATCGCCAGCGACCAATCGACCGGCACCTTCGTTGCCTTGCCCGGTGAGACCGAAGAGCTGAAGGCACGCGTGGCGGCGCGGGTGCTGGCGATCCGGCATCTGCCTGATGCGCAGCAGCCGTCCATTCCCGAGGCCGGTAGCGGACCTTTCAAGCGCGCCGATGTCGACATCGGCTTTCCGTTCGATGCGATCGGCACCGACCTGTCGGCGCTGATGACCATCGCCATCGGCGGCACCTATTCGATCAAGGGCCTGTCGGGCATCCGCGTCGTCGACATGAAGCTGCCGGACGAATTCAGGGGCGCCCATCCCGGCCCGCAATTCGGCGTCGCCGGCAGCCGCAGGCTGACCGGCGTCGAGGGCCGCCCCATCATCGGCACCATCGTCAAGCCGGCGCTGGGCTTGCGGCCACCCGAGACGGCCGCGATGGTGGGCGAACTGATCGCGGCCGGCGTCGATTTCATCAAGGACGATGAAAAACTGATGAGCCCGGCCTACTCGCCGCTGGCGGAACGGGTGAAGGCGATCATGCCGCTGATCCTCGACCACGAGCAGAAGACCGGCAAGAAGGTGATGTATGCCTTCGGCATCTCGCATGCCGACCCGGACGAGATGACGCGCAACCACGATCTGGTGCTTGCGGCAGGCGGCAATTGCGCCGTGGTCAACATCAACTCCATCGGCTTCGGCGGCATGGCCTATCTCAGGAAACGCTCCGGCCTGGTGCTGCACGCCCACCGCAATGGCTGGGACATCCTCACCCGCCATCCCGGCCTCGGCATGGACTTCAAGGTCTGGCAGCAGTTCTGGCGCCTGCTCGGCGTCGACCAGTTCCAGATCAACGGCATCGCCTCGAAATACTGGGAGCCGGACGCGTCTTTCGTCCGCTCCTTCGAGGCGGTGACGACGCCGCTGTTTTCGCCGGACGATTGCGCCCTGCCGGTCGCCGGTTCCGGCCAATGGGGCGGACAGGCACCTGAGACCTATGAGCGCACCGGGCGGACGGTCGATCTGCTCTATCTCTGCGGCGGTGGCATCGTCAGCCATCCCGATGGCCCGGGTGCAGGCGTGCGCGCCGTCCAGCAGGCCTGGCAGGCCGCTGTCGTGGGCATTCCGCTGGCCGACTATGCCCGTGACCATGCCGAACTGGCGCGATCGATCGAAAAGTTCGGCGACGGCAAGGCGGCGTGAGCGAGGTCATGCAGAACCTGCTGCTGAGCTATTATGGCGACGACCTCACCGGTTCGACCGACGTCATGGAGGCGCTCGAGCTTGGCGGCGTGCCGACGGTGCTGTTCATGCGCCGTCCCGACCAGCAACTGCTTTCACGGTTTTCGCAGTGCCGCGCCATGGGGCTGGCAGGCACCAGCCGCAGCGAAACGCCGCAATGGATGGACGACAATCTGGCGCCGGCCTTCGAATGGCTGAGAAGCCTCGAGGCGGCGGTTTGCCACTACAAGATCTGCTCGACCTTCGATTCCAGCCCGACGGTCGGCAGCATCGGCCGCGCCATCGAGATCGGCCGGCGTGTCTTTGACCAGAAGGCCGTGCCGGTGGTTGTCGGAGCGCCCCAGCTCAAACGCTACACGGCGTTCGGAAACCTCTTCGCCGCATTTCGCGGCACCTATTTCCGCATCGACCGCCATCCGGTCATGAGCCGGCATCCGGTGACGCCGATGAACGAGGCGGACCTGCTCGTCCACCTCTCGCGCCAGACCGATCTCGGTTCCGGCCTTGTCGACCTGGCGGCGCTGCAGGCGGATGATCGTTCGCAGACCGTCGACCATGTCTTGCAGGACAAGGCGATCGTCCTCTTCGACGTCGAAAGCCGCCAGACGCAGGCACGCGTCGGCGAACAGATCTGGCGCATTTGCGAACAAGGCCATGGTTTCGTCGTTGGATCCTCGGGCGTCGAATATGCGCTGCTTACCGAATGGGCCGGCACGGGCATCGCCGCTGGGCACGCATCCTTCGCGCCGCCCGGTCCGGTGGACCGGCTCGCCGTGGTCTCGGGCAGTGTGTCGCCAACCACCGAGAAGCAGATCCGCTTCGCGCTCGCCCATGGCTTCGACGGTATCCAGACGGATGCCATGCAGTTGGTCTCGGACGGCGCCGGCGAGGCGATCGAGAGCGCTGTCGCGAGCGGCCTGGCGAGCCTGGCGGCAGGGCGCAGCGTCATCCTCTACACCGCCCTTGGTCCGCAGGCTGATCGCAGTGCCGAGATCGACCATATCGAAGGCGCGCGGAACAGGCTTGGCCGGGCACTGGGGGACATTCTGAGGCGGCTGGTCGTCGACCAAAAACTCAAGCGCGCGGTGATCGCCGGCGGCGACACGTCCAGCCATGCGCTGGGACAGCTCTCCATCGATGCGCTGACCGTGCGCATGCCGCTGCCGCAATCCCCGGGCTCGCCGCTTTGCCTTGCCCATGGCGGCGGCGACATCGACGGTCTCGAAATCGCGCTGAAGGGCGGCCAGGTCGGCACCGACGCCTATTTCGAGACGATTCGGCTTGGTGGTTAATACAGCGGCTTGCTCATATGGTTGGGCGTCGGCCACGTCTCGGTGATGCCAGGCTGCACCGGCCTTTCGAGATAAGTCGAGAGAACGACATAACTTCGCGTCGACGTGACGCCGGGCGTTTCGTAGAGGCGAGCGAGCAGGCCTTCCAGCGCCCTCGTATCTTCCGTACGGACCTTCAGCAACATGCAGGTGTCGCCGGCGACGGTGTGTATCTCCTCGACCTCCGGATATTGCGAAACCGCCATCAATTCCGGGGTCTTGCCCCAGCCCCTGGTGTCGATATGCACGAAGGCCAGCAGCGGCTTCTTCACCGCCTTGGGGTCGATGATGACAGCGGTGCCGCGAATGGCGCCACTGCGCCGAAGACGCTTGACGCGCTCATGTGCAGCGGGTGGCGACAAGCCCACACGATCGCCGAGTTCGGCGTAGCTGATGGTGGCGTCGTCGACGAGAACGCCTAATATTCTTCGGTCTATAGCGTCGAGGTCGCGGGCAGCAGGCTTGTTCTGCGGAATGCCATCTGTTTCTTCATCCATAGCCAATTTCCCGATTGTCGCTGAATAGAATACGGTCATTATGTCGATATGTCGAACATTGATCAAGTTACATTGGTGGTGGCGAGCGCCCGTGCGCCGATCCCGGCGCTTGCCTATCTGCTGACAGGTTGCATTGCCGTCATCGGCTCGAATTCGCTTGTGCTGGGGCCAATAGCACCAGCCGTCGCCGCCTCGTTCGGAACAAGCGTACCGGTGGTGATGATCGCGGCGGCCGCATTCGGCCTCGGCACTTCGGCAAGCGCCCTGTTCCTGGCTCGTTACATCGACCGGCTCGGCGCCCGCCGGATGCTGCAGGGTGCACTGCTGTTGCTGGCCATTGCTCTTGTCGCCAGTGCAGCCGCACCGATACTGATCATGCTGGTCGCGGCCCAGCTGGTCGCCGGCATCGCCGCCGGCGTCGCCATGCCGGCGATCTATGCGAGTTCGGCGGCGATCGCGCCGCCTGGCCGCGAAAGCGGGACCATCGGCGTCGTGCTGACCGGATGGACGCTCAGCATGGTGGCCGGCGTTTCGCTGTCGGCCGTGCTTGCTGATCTCGTGCATTGGCGCGCCGTCTTCGCCGCCGTCGCGGTACTTGCCGCCCTGGCCTGGGTCGGGCTGACGATGTCGTCGCTCAGCGACGCCAGGAAGGCGGGACCTGCGCCCGCCCCGCTGGAGGCACTGAGCATTCCCGGAATTCTGCCGCTGCTGGTTGCCTGCGCCGCCTTCATGACCTCGTTCTACGGTGTCTATGGCTATCTGGGCGACCATCTTCATGTCGGCCTGGGAGAGCCAGTCAGCGCCAATGGGCTGGCCGCGCTTGCCTATGGCGTGGGCTTCGGCATGGCAGCGCTTCTCGATGGTGTCATCGACCGGCTTGGCGCCCCGCGCGTCATGCCGTTCGCCTATCTTCTTGTCGCCATCGTCTACGTTGCCATTGCCGCAGCGAGCAATAATTTTGGACTGACCCTGGCCATGGTGGCGCTATGGGGGCTTGCCAATCATTTTGGACTGAACGTCCTGGTGATGCGCTTGTCGGCGCTCGATCCCTCACGGCGCGGCACGATCATGGGCCTGAACAGCGCGGTGACCTATCTGGCGGTCTTTATCGGCACCACTGGCTTCGGGCCGCTCTATTCCAGCTTCGGCTTTGCCGTCTGCGCGATGGTTGCGGCGCTGCTGATGCTGGTTGCCGCTTCGGCGGCGGCGTGGCGCACGCGATAAACGCTTCTTTCGCGCAATTGCTCCAGTCGACAGAACGTGATTGGCCACTGGCCTCGCGCGGTTGACAGCAGCACCCCTGCCCTTCCATACAAACGGCGTTAATGTTCTCAGGGCGGGGTGAAAGTCCCCACCGGCGGTAGGGGTCTCGACCCAAGCCCGCGAGCGCTTTCCGGCAAAATCGGAAAGGTCAGCAGATCCGGTGTGATTCCGGAGCCGACGGTTAAAGTCCGGATGAAAGAGAACGAAACGGAAAACGGACCGCCTTGGCGGGCCGGATTCCGTATCGTGCGTCCTGATTCTGGTTCGAAACGGAAGGATGGACCCATGAATCAGCATTCCCACAAAGACTATGAAACTGTTCGTATCGCCGTCATTCGCGCGCGCTGGCATGCGGACATCGTCGATCAGTGCGTGCACGCCTTCGAGGCGGAACTGGCCGATATCGGCGGCGGTCGCTTCGCCATCGATGTCTTCGACGTGCCCGGCGCCTACGAAATCCCGCTGCATGCCAAGACCTTGGCTGAGACCGGCCGTTATGCCGCGATCCTCGGCACGGCCTTCGTCGTCAATGGCGGCATCTACCGGCACGAGTTCGTCGCCAGCGCCGTCATCGACGGCATGATGAACGTGCAGCTGTCGACCGGCGTTCCGGTGCTTTCGGCGGTGCTGACGCCGCACAACTACCACGACAGCGCCGAGCACCATCGCTTCTTCTTCGAGCACTTCACCGTCAAGGGCAAGGAAGCGGCCAAGGCCTGCGTGGAAATTCTCGCCGCACGGGAAAAGATCGCGGCATGAAATCTTCCCGGCCGGGTGGAAATCGCGATAACACCCGGTAGTATTTGCCAGAAATCGGGAGGATGCCGGTGCAGACCAAGAAGATCATCAATGACGGCAATCGCGCAGTCGACGAGATGCTCGAAGGGATTCTCGCCGCGCATCCTCGCCATCTTAAAAGCGCGGACGGCAGCCCGCGCTCGATCATCGCCCGCGACGGGCCGCGACCCGGCAAGGTCGGCCTCGTCATCGGCGGCGGTTCCGGCCATGAGCCGACCTTTCTCGGCTTTGTCGGCAAGGGCCTGGCGGACGCGGCGGCGATCGGCAACGTCTTCGCCTCGCCGCCGCCCGATCCGATCCTGGAATGCGCCAAGGCGGTGAGCGGCGGCGCCGGTGTGCTGTTCATGTACGGCAACTATGCCGGCGACGTGATGAATTTCGACATGGCCGCCGAGATGGCAGCGATGGACGACATCGAGGTGCGCACGGTGCTGACCACCGACGACGTCGCTTCGGCGCCGCGCGACCAGCGGCAGAAGCGCCGCGGCGTCGCCGGCAATTTCTTCATCTTCAAGGCCGCCGGTGCCGCCTGCGACCTCATGCTCTCCCTGGACGAGGTCGAGCGCATCGCGCGCAAGGCCAACGACCACACCTTCACCATGGGCGTGGCGCTGTCGCCCTGCTCGCTGCCGCAGACAAGGCGGCCGAATTTCGAGATCGGGGCCGACGAGATGGAGATCGGCATGGGCATCCATGGCGAGCCCGGCATCGCGCGCGGCAAGCTCGGCACCGCCGACGCGATCACCGACGAGATGCTGGACAAGATTTTCGCCGAGATGGCGCCGAAGCACGGCGACAAGGTCGCGGTGCTGGTCAACTCGCTCGGCTCGACGCCGCTGATGGAGCTCTACATCATGAACCGCCGGGTCAAGCAGCGGCTCGACGCGCTCGGCGTTTCCATTCACGCGACCTGGGTCGGCAATTACTGCACGTCGCTTGAAATGGCGGGCGCCTCGGTGACGCTTCTTCATCTCGACGAGGAGCTGCAGGCCATGCTCGACCATCCCTGCGACTGCGCCATGTTCCGTGCCGGCTGACGAAAGAGCATTCCCGTGACCATCGATGCCGCCGACCTGAAAAGAATGTTCGATACGATCGCGGTGGCGATCGAGGCCGACAAGGACCGGCTCTGCCAGCTCGACGGCGTCATCGGCGACGCCGACCACGGCATCGCCATGGAGCTCGGCTTCAATGCCGTGCGCGATGCGCTGGCGCCACTCGACCTTGCAACGACCGAGCCGACGGCGCTGCTCAACACGGCGGCGAAGTCGTTCCTCAATGCCGTCGGCGCCTCGTCAGGCCCGCTCTACGCAACGGCCTTCATGCGCGCCGCCGCCGCCGTCAAGGGCAAGGCGACGCTGGCGGACGCGGATTTCATCGCCCTGTTCCAGGCCATGGCGCAAGGCATCAAGGATCGCGGCAAAGCGGAACCTGGCGAGAAGACGATGGTCGATGCCTGGCAACCGGCGGCGGAAGCGGCCGCCGCAGCCAATCTCACCGGCAAGACCTTGGCTCAGAGCCTCGAGGCGGCCCTTGCCGCCGCCGAGTCTGGTGCTGAAGCGACCAAGGACATGATCGCCGCCAAGGGCCGCTCCTCGCGGCTCGGCGAGCGATCGCTCGGCCACATGGATCCGGGCGCGGCGTCGGCCGTCACCGTCATCGGCGCGATACGCAAGAGCCTGGGTTAAATCTTCGCCGCGTCGAGCCTGTCGATCGCCTGGACATTGCCGGCCGACGGTCCCTTTTCGTCGAACTCCGAGGCGAGCCAGGTGTCGACGATCGCCTTGGCCAGCTCCGGGCCGATGACACGGGCGCCCATGGTGATGATCTGGGCGTTGTTGGATTTCGCCGCCCGCTCGGCCGAATAGGTGTCGTGGGTAAGTGCGGCGCGGATGCCCGGCACCTTGTTGGCCGAGATCGAGACGCCGATGCCGGTGCCACAGAACAGGATGCCGCGCTCGTTCTCGCCGTCGATGATGGTCTGGGCGAGCTTTTGCGAGAGGTCGGCATAGTAACCGGCCTGGCTGAGGTCGCTGACCGTGAGGCCCGGCTTGGTCGCGAGGTGTGCGGCGATGACATCGAGCAGCGGCTTGCCGGCGCTGTCGGCTCCAATGGCTATTTTCATGGGTTTTCCCTTTCGTGTTTGATTGATTTCAGATCGCCGCCGAGGCGCGGCCGAGGATGTCGATGTAGCCCTCCGCCTGCCAGGCGGAGCGGCCGATGAAGAGGCCGTCTATATTGGGCTGGCCGATCAGTTCGGCGGCATTGCCGGGATTGACGCTGCCGCCATAGAGCACCCGCGGCACGGACGGGAGCAGGCCGCCGGCCACCGTCTTGATCAGTCCCTGTTGCTTGTCGGCATAGTCGGCGCTGGCCGGAATGCCCTTGTCGCCGATCGCCCAGACCGGCTCGTAGGCAAACAGGACTTTTGCGCCCTTCCTCTCGCCTTCGAGGAATTGCAGCGCGCCCTCGACCTGAGCGGTCAGCACGGTATCGGCTTGCCCGCTTTCGCGCTCGGCCAGCGTCTCGCCGACACAGATCAGCGGGATCAAGCCGTGCTTCACGGCGGCCGCCGTCTTCAGGCCGACCGTGCGATCGGTCTCGCCAAAATGCTCGCGCCGCTCGCTGTGGCCGAGTTCGACCAGATCGAGCCCGCAGTCGCGCAGCATCACAGGCGAAATCTCGCCGGTCCAGGCGCCGGCATCGGCCCAATGCATGTTCTGGGCACCGACCTTGATGCGCGTCGACGACAGCGCCTGCTTGACCTCGCGCACCGCCGTGAAAGGCGGGATGACAAAGGGCTGGATACGGTCATCGAAACCGGGAATGAAGCCGGCCAGGCGCTCCGCGAAATCCAGCGCCTCGGCCAGCGTCTTGTTCATCTTCCAGCTTGTACCGACCCAATACACCACGCGTGCTCCTTATTCAGTGCCGAACTCAGTTACCGACCAGGGCCACCGACACACCGGCGGCATCCAGCGCCTCGTACAACCCCGGCTCGAGCTCACGGCCAGTGAAGACCGTGTCGAACGCCTTGAGGTCGGTGAGAAAATGTAGCGCCGTGCGGCCGAACTTGCCGTGATCGACCAGCAGGTATTTGCGGGTTGCCGCCGTCATCATCAGCCGCTTGGCCTGCACCACCTCCTGGTCCTGGTGGAAGGCGGAGGCGCCATGGATGGCGGATGAGGACAGGAAGGCGACGTCGGCGCGCAGCGATCTGAGCATGTCCTCGGCGAGCAGGCCGAAGAAGCCGTGGAATTTCTTGCTGTATTCGCCACCGAGCGCGATCAGGTTGATGCCTCCCGCCCCGGCCAGTTCCTGGATGACGGCCAGATTGTTGGAGATCACCGTCAGCGGCCGCAGACCGGCGAGATGGCGCGCAATGCCGCCCGCCGTCGAGCCGTCGTCGATGATCACCGTCTGGCCGGGCTCGATCATGGCCACGGCGGCCGCGGCCAGGCGCTGCTTTTCCTCGATCGCCTGCTTCTGCCGGTAGCGGAAATCGCTTTCGAACAGGCTGCTCGGCTGGATCGAGGCGCCGCCACGCACCTTGCGCAGGAAACCACTTTCCTCGAGCTCGTCGAGGTCGCGGTGCACGGTCATCTTGGAGACGCCAAAGCGCAAGGCGAGATCGTCGACGCCGGCCTGACCGGCATCCATCAGAAACTCCATGATGCCTTGACGCCTGATATCGCTCTTCATCGCCGCTGACCGCCAACGCCGCAGCGTGGCTCCTTGATGGGGTCGAAGATATAACAGCTATCGTCGCAAAAGTATCAAATATTTTGTGATAATGAGATAATTCTCTGGGACATTCCGGTTGCCCCGATCGCGGCCCTGTAACAAGAATTGCTGCCGGGACGGTCTGTCACGGTTGCGGTTGCGCGGAAATCCGGCCAGAAGCATCGGTGGGCTGGACGATGCGCGGACAGTTCGCAACCACCAGGTTTGAAACCAGATACGGGAGACTATTCGTTGGCTCGCATCACACTGAGACAATTGCTCGATCACGCCGCCGAATACGGCTATGGCGTGCCGGCCTTCAACATGAACAACATGGAACAGGGCCTCGCCATCATGGAGGCGGCGGAAGAGACCAAATCGCCCGTCATCCTGCAGGCAAGCCGCGGTGCGCGCGCCTATGCAAATGACGTGGTGCTGGCCAAGCTGATCGATGCGCTGGTCGAAATCCACCCCGACATCCCGGTCTGCATGCATCTCGACCATGGCAACAACGAAGCCACCTGCGTCACCGCGATCCAGTACGGCTTCACCTCGGTGATGATGGACGGCTCGCTCAAGGAAGACGGCAAGTCGCCGGCCGACTACGCCTACAATTCCGGCATCACCAAGCGCGTCGTCGACATGGCGCATTGGGGCGGTGTGTCGGTCGAAGGCGAGATCGGCGTGCTCGGTTCGCTGGAGAGCGGCGGCGGCGAGCAGGAGGACGGCCACGGCGTCGAAGGCGCGATCAGCCACGACCAGTTGCTTACCGATCCGGAACAGGCGGTGGAATTCGTCAAGGACACCCATGTCGATGCGCTGGCGGTCGCCATGGGCACCAGCCACGGCGCCTACAAATTCTCGCGCAAACCCGATGGCGCGGTGCTGGCCATGAACGTCATCGAGGAGATCCATCGCCGTCTGCCGAACATGCACCTGGTCATGCACGGCTCGTCCTCGGTGCCGGAAGATCTGCAGGAGATCATCAACAAGTATGGCGGCCAGATGAAGCCGACCTGGGGCGTGCCGGTGGAAGAGATCCAGCGCGGCATCAAGCATGGCGTGCGCAAGATCAACATCGACACCGACAACCGCATGGCGCTGACCGGCGCGATCCGAAAGGTGTTGACGGAAAACCCGAGCGAGTTCGACCCGCGCAAATATCTGACGCCGGCAATGGCTGCCATGCGCAAGCTCTGCAAGGAACGCTTCGAGCAGTTCGGCACCGCCGGCAACGCGCCGAAGATCAAGCCGCTGCCGGTCTCGGAGATGGCCAAGCGCTACAAGTCGGGCAGCCTCGACCCGAAATTCGGCTGAGGTTCTGGCGACTTCAAATCTGCAGAGTTCGACGGGCAGGAGCTGCATCAGCTCCTGCCCTTTTTTATCAGGCCTTTGGCAGCAGACCGGACCTGCCGGCGTCGATGAACGGCGCCCAGTAGTCGACGGACTCGCGGATCATGGCGACGACCTGATGGTCGACCGGCTCGCGCTCGCGGAACGACAATTCGAGACAGATCTCGTTGTCGGTGCCGCCGCCGCGCCGCACCGTCTCCAGCAGTTTTTCCGGCGTGATGCGGCCATCCCTGTTGTAGGTCGCGGTGAACGGCCAATGGCCGCCCTTGTTCATCGACGATTGCTTGATGTGGATGATCGGCGATTTCCGGGGAAAGGCCTCGGCCCAGGCATAGGGATCGATGTCGGCGGGATTGCTTGAGGTGACATCGCCATGGTCGATGTCGACCATCATCTCCAGCGGAACGGCCATTCGGGCGGCGTCGATCGCGCCTTGCATCTGCCGGCAGTTCTCGATGGTGTGGCCGAACTCGCGGCCGACCGACATCGGTTCCCAGAACAAATAGGTCAGGCCTGCCGCCTTGGCATGCTCGGCGACCTCGCGCCAGCAGTCCAGGGCGATGTCGAATAGCTGCGCACGGCGCTCTGGGTCGTCAAAATCGCGGTGGGTGAAAATGGCGAATTGCGTGCCCATGCCGCCGGCGCCAAGCTCGGCGGAGATGTCGGCGAAGGTCTTGAACCAGTCGACATAGTAGCGGCGCACATCGGCGTCGGGGTGGCCGAAATGATTGAGCCGGCCGTAGGGGCCGGTCATGCCTGATGTGACGCGCACGCCGGTGCGGGCGAGCGCGCCGCGGAACAGGCGGACGAATTTGACGATCGTCGCCGCCGGCCAGCCGGGGTTGATGAACTCATGCGTGAGCTGGACGTCCCTTATGCCGATATCATAGGCGATGGTGTCGATCAGGTCGTCCGGATCGGCAAATCGGTTGACCAGCGGATTGGTGTTGAGAGAGAGCGTGAAGGCCAAGAGGCGATCCCTCCTCAGCGCTGGCGCGGGGCGGTGACGGCCGTCATTGCAGCGTCGTCCCCTCGCGGTTGAGTTGCTGGCGGTATTTTTCGGCGTCCCAGTTCAACAGTTCGGCATTCTCATTCGGGCTGAGATAGTTGACGCGCGCGGCACCATCGATGCGCGCGGCGACATCGGCCAGGCAGCGCGCCATCGCTTCGGCGCCGGCATTGGCATCCCGGCGCATCAGCACGCCCTTGCCGGGAAAGAGGACGGACGTCGGCGCGGCCGCAGTGCGGGCGACGACCGCCGCCGCGTTCTCGGCGGGGCCGGCGATCACCGAACCGACACCGAGAAAGATGACGTGATCCGGATAAAGGCTGCCGGAAGCGGCGATGCGGCAACTGGCGAGATCGGTCGCGACGGCATGCGCGGCCGCCGAGGCCGGCAGCCGGTAGTCGCTGCCGGCGGCGAGCCGCAGCAAAGCGTCAAGATCGGTTAGCGGGGCCGGTCGCGGCGGGCGCGCGAGCAGCCCGGTCACCCGTTGCAGCAGCAAGGCTGCTTCGCCGACCGTGTCGGCGGCGACCACCAGCCCGTGATTGCCAAGCACGAGCACGTTGGTCGCGGGCTTCAGCCGCTCGGCGATTGCCTGCGCCAGCGGCAGGCCGGGCCGGCGATAGGGCACGAACGCCCAATCGAGCCCACGCAGGCGCTCCTCCAGCAAGGCTTCAGCATTGGCCTGCACGGCGATCGAAATCGTCTCGACGCAATGGACGTGGACGACAATCTTCTGCGGCAGCAGCGCGTGCACCGTCGTCTCGATGGAGGGCCGCAGTTGGCGAGGGTTGAGGTCCGCCAGCGTGAACTGACCGGCCGTCTCCGCCGCCCGGCTCCGCTGAGCCACGGCATCGAGCAACGGCGCCAGCGCGACCGGCACCATGATCTCATCGTCGCGCGCGTTCTTCAGCCAGGTGCCCGAGGCTTTGATCCACAGCACGCCGGCCTGCTTGATGGAGGTGTTGCCGCCGGCGCCCTGGACCAGCAGCGGGTCGGCGCCGATGCTGGCGGACAAGGAACGCAGCATGCAGAATTCGCTGGAGTGGTTGTCGCCCGTATGCGCCATCAGCCTGCCCTCGCCAACCGGTTTGCGGACCAATGCTCGAAGGCCGCCCTCTCCTCGGCGGACAGATGCAGGCCATGCTTGGTGCGTCGCTCCAGGATATCGGCCGATGTCACCGCCCATTCCCGGTCGAAGAGATAGTTGGCCTCGCGCTCAAAAAAATCCTTGCCGAAGCAGCGCCCGAGGTCATCGAGCGAGCGGGCAGCGCCAACCAAAGCCCGCGTCCTGGTGCCGTAAAGCCGGCCATAATGCTTGAGCAGCGATGCCGGCATCCATGGATATTCGCGTCCGAGGTCGCCGAGAAACTGTTCGAAATCGGCATTGGCGATGTCGCCGCCAGGCAGATGCGCCTTCGCTGTCCAGGGCTTGCCCATTTTGGGAAAGAACGGAGCGATCCTGTCCAGCGCATGCTCGGCCAGTTTGCGGAAGGTGGTGATCTTGCCGCCGAAGACGGAGAGCAGCGGCGCCTGCGCATCCGGCGCGTCGAGCTCGAAAATATAGTCGCGGGTCACCGCGCTGGGATTGTCGGCATTGTCGTCATAGAGCGGCCGGACGCCGGAGAACGAATAGACGACATCGCCGCGTGCAAGGCCGCGCTTGAAATAGCGGTTGACCACCTTGATCAGGTAATCGATCTCGCTCTCATCCGCGGCCACATCCTCGGGCCGGCCCTCATATGGGATGTCGGTGGTGCCGATCAGAGCGAGATCGTTCTGATAGGGGTTGATGAAGATGACACGCTTGTCTCTGTTCTGGATGAGATAGGCCTGCCGCCCCTCCCAGAATTTGGGCACGACGATGTGGCTGCCCTTGACCAGGCGCACATTGCGCCTGGAGTTCTGGCCGGCAACGCGGTTGACGATGTCGTTGACCCAGGGGCCGGCGGCATTGACCAGCGCGCGGGCCCGAACCACCGTCCTGATGCCCGTCCTGCCATCCTGCATCTCGACAACCCACAGGCCGTTCTCGCGGCGGGCGGCGGTGCAGGCGGTACGGGTGAAAACCCTGGCGCCGCGCTCGGCGGCGTCGAGCGCGTTGATGATGACGAGGCGGGCATCGTCGACCCAGCAGTCGGAATATTCGAAACCGCGCCGGAAGGCGTCCTTGATCGGCGCACCCTCGGGCGCGGTGCGCAGGTTGAGCGTGCGGGTCGCCGGCAGCCGCTTGCGGCCACCGAGATGGTCGTAGAGGAACAGGCCGAGCCGCACCAGCCAGGCCGGTCGGTCGTCGGGGCTGTGCGGCAGCACGAAGCGCATCGGCCAGATGATGTGCGGCGCTGATTCCAGCAGCACCTCACGCTCGATCAGCGCTTCGCGCACCAGACGGAATTCGTAATATTCGAGATAGCGCAGGCCGCCATGGACGAGCTTGCCCGAGCGTGAACTGGTGCCTTCGGCGAGATCGTCCTTTTCGCACAGGATGACCGAAAGGCCGCGGCCGGCGGCATCGCGCGCTATGCCGGCGCCATTGACGCCGCCGCCGATGACAAAGAGGTCGACGATTTCAGGACCGCCGTTCATGTCGCCGTGGCCTCGATGCCGATGTGATGTGTCATGGCGGCTGCCTCAGCACGGATTGACCGGAGGCAGTCCGGCGAGATAGCGGCGCACCTCCTCGGCGGCTTGTTCGGCGGCATAGGTGACGGTGCGCACCGAAGCGCCGGCGATGTGCGGCGTCAGCGTCACATTGGGAAGCTGCAGCAAAGGCCAGTCGGCAGGCACCGGCTCGACCGCGAACGTCTCCAGCATGGCGCTGGCGATCTGCCCTGAAACCAGCGCCTCGTAGAGTGCGTCATAGTCGACCAGCGGCCCGCGCGCGGTGTTGATGAGAATCACGCCCGGCTTCATCCGCGCGATGGTGTCCGTGCCGATCATGCCGCGCGTCTCCTCGGTCACCCGGGGATGCAGCGTGACGACATCGGAGCGGGACAGCAGATCGTCCAGCGCGACGAGTTCGACGCCGGCATTGCGATCGTCGGCACTCAATTGAACATAAGGGTCGCAAACGAGGACATGGCAACCGAAGGCGCGCAGCAGGCGGACGACCTTGGTGCCGATATTGCCGTAGCCGATGACACCGACGGTCATTTCGTTGAGCTCGCGGCCGGTGCGGTCGGCGCGGTAGAGATCGCCGCGCCACTCGCCCTTGCGCAAGGCCTCGTGGCCGACCCGGATCAGACGCGTCTCGGCCAGGATGGCGCCGAGAGTGAACTCGGCGACGGCAGTGGCGTTGCGGCCAGGCACATTGACCACTGTGACGCCGTGCGCCCTTGCAGCAGCCATGTCGATGTTGATCGGGCCGCCACGCGAAACCGCGACCAGCTTGAGATCAGGCAGGCGCCGCATCATGCTGTCCGACAGGGGCGCGAGCTGCGTGACCAGGATCTCGGCATCGCCGATGAAATCGACAACTTCGTCGGGGTGGCCGAAATACTCCTTGACCTTGTCGAGACCGAGCGCCGGATTGCCGAACTCCATCGGTTCGTCGGGCCACGCCGTCTGCAATGTCCTGATGTCGAGGTCACCGGTCGCAACGTTCTCGATTTTGGCGCGAAACACCTCCGGCAGCATGAAGTTGTCGCCAATGATCGCTATTCTCTTACGCATACTCAACTTCTCAATTTTCCTGCGCTGCAGCCATCGCGCGCCAGACCGGCCGCAACGCCTGGTGCGCCAACATGTAGGACGGGGTCATCTTGTCGTAGATCGCGGCGAGGCTGCGGTCGCTGGGCTCGGCTTCGCCAAGCAGCGGCGTCACCCATTCGCCGACGCACGCATCCATGGACGGGTAGAGGCCGACGCAGACCGCGGCGATCATTGCCGCACCCGCCGCGCCCGCTTCCTCGCGCGCGCTGGTGCGAATGTCGGCCCCCACCGCTGCACCGAGGATCTTGCGCAGCGCCGGGCTTCTGGCAGCGCCACCGGTAAGGCGGACTTCACGCGGCAGCGGTCCCATGGCCGCGTAGCAATCGCGCGCCGCAAAGGCCAGGCCCTCGAAGACGGCGCGGACGAGGTCGGCATAGCCGTGCCGCGAAGAAATGCCGACGAACCCCGCACGGGCATTCGCATCGACGAACGGCCCGCGCTCACCCGCCTCCGACACGTATGGCTGATAGAGCAGCGAGGCTGGCTGCGCGGCGGCTATCCAGGCATCGACCAGCGCGATCATCTCGCCATTGCTGCGCGAAATGCCTTGCGAGGCGAGAATGCCGGAGGCGAGCCCGAGCACCCAGTCGATGTTGAGCGTAGCCGCCATGTTCGACTGCATCTGCGCGAACACGCCGGGCGCCGGCATCGCCATTGTGTAGCCCGTCGCCGCGTCGTTCAGCTGCACATCGTCGGGGGTCTCGGCCAGCCGCATATGCATGCCGGTGGAGCCGATGATCGAGCAGCCCGGCTTGCGCTCGCGGTCGAGCAGGCCGGCGCCGAGAGCGGTGCAGACGACGTCGACATAGCCAAGCACCACGGGGGTGCCGGCCAACATCCCGGTGGCGTCGGCGGCCGCTTGCGACAACCCGGTGCTGTGCCTGGTGCCATCGACGATCGGCGGCAGCAGATGCCTGAGATCGGCGACGCCAAGCACGTCGAGCACCTCGTCGCTATAGTCGCGGGTGTGGAAATCGCCGAAGGTGAAGGTGCCCTCGGACGGATCGGTGGCGCGTTCGCCGGTCAGCCTGAAATAGAGCCAGTCCTTGCAGTGAAACGCCGTCGCCGCCTTGCCGAGCATTTCAGGCATGGTGCGCTTCATGAAGACGAATTGCGAACCCTGCTGGCAGGCGGCAAGACCGCTGCCGGTCTTTTCGAAGCGGAGCCGGTCCTCGGGACGTGCGCGGATTTCTTCCACGACGGCAGCGGCGCGCGCGTCGAGCCAGAGCCAGCCCTTCGCCACCGGCTCGCCCTTGGCGTCGATCAGCCAGGTGCCGTCGCCCTGCCCGGTGACCGCGATCGCCACCGTCCGGCTGGCGAGGTCCGGCACCTTGTCGGCGAGCTGGCGCAAGGTCGTGGCGGCATCGCTCCATGTGCGCGAAAGATCCTGTTCGGCGCCGCCGCCCGGCAGCGTTTCATAGTGGTTGGGCAGTGCGGCGGCGGCGATCTGCCGGCCCGCTATGTCGAAGGCGATGGATTTGATGACGGAGGTGCCGGCGTCGATGCCGATCAGTATGTCACGCATCAGGCAAGCTCCATGCCGTGCGAAATCGCCTCGCCGCTCGCCTGGTCGAAGACGTGCAGGTTCTTCGGATCGATGCTGACATTGATCGGCGCACCCAGATCGAGACGCGTGCGGTCATGCTCGACCAGGACCAGCGAGCCGCCCGCGAAGTCGGCGGCGATATGGGTCTGGTCGCCGAGCCATTGGTTGGCCGATACCCTGGCCGGAACACCTTCCTTCGAGCGCCGGACCGCGTAAGGCCTGATGCCGATGACGACCCGCTCGCGGCTGAGCAACTGATCGCGAACCGGAGCGCTGAAGGCGTCCTTGTCGTAATCGAGCGAAAGGCCGTCGGGCAGCCGCAAATTGATGCGGCTGGCGGTGGCGCCGACATAGGCCTCGAAGACATTCATCGGCGGTTCGCCGACGAAAGTTCCGGTGAACAGGTTCGCCGGGCGCTCCTTGATCCGGTCCGGTGTATCGAACTGCTGCAGCACGCCGCCTTCCATCACCGCGATCCTATCGGCAAGCGCATTGGCCTCGGTCTGGTCGTGGGTGACCAGGATCGCAGTCAGGCCGCGCTCCTTGATGAAGTGCTTGATGCGGCCGCGCAGCACGGCGCGCAGCTGCGGTTCGAGCTGCCCCATCGGCTCGTCCAGGAGATGCAGGTCGGCCTCGCGGATCAGCGCCCGGCCGAGGCTGGCGCGCTGCTGCTGACCGCCCGATATGGAGCTGGGGTAGCGCTCCAGTATGTCCTCGATCTCAAGCAGTTTGGCGATGCTGGCGACCTTGGCGTCGACCTCGGTCTTCGGCAGCCTCGCCGCCTTCAGCGCGAAAGCCATGTTCTCGCGCACGGTCAGCGGCGGGTAGAGCGAATAGCCTTCGAAGGCCATCGCCACATTGCGCTTGACCGGCGCCAGAGTGTGCACCTTGCGGCCGGCGACGGCGATCTCGCCGCGCGACACATCCTCGAAGCCGGCGATCATACGCAGCGTCGAGGTCTTGCCGCAGCCGGACGAGCCAAGCAGGGCCACGATCTCGCCCTTGGCGATTTCCATGGTCAGGTTCTTGACGGCGTGCACGCCCCGGTCGATCGGGCCATAGAACTTGTCGACACCGGAGATGGTGAGTGCGCTCTGGCTCATGCCGCTTCTCCATTGCGCAAAGCGACGACGTTCTTCGAACCGATGCGGTCGCCGCTGGCGTGATCGAACAGCAAGGCGCTCTTGCCGTCGACGGCGATATGGGCCTTGCCCTCGCTGCGGCCCGGCGTTCCGGCCGGGCGCGAAACCAGGATCTCGCGGCCGCGCACGGTGCGCACCAACGTGACGATCTTTTCGTTGAGCGGCGTCTCGGCCTCGACCGTCACCGGAATGGCGGCGGCAGTGCCCTCCTCGACGAAGCTCAGCGCTTCGGGCCGCAGGCCGATCACGCAGTCGCGGCCGACCGCCGTGTCGTAGGCACCGGCGAGATGGACCTGGACATTGGACAGGCCGACATAGATGCCCTTGGCGTCGCGCGAAGGCTTAACGTCGAGCAGGTTGATGGTGGGGTCGCCGAACAGCCGGGCGATCTCGATATTGGCCGGTTCGCGATAGATTTGCTCGGGCGTGCCGAGCTGCCTGATGACGCCTTGAGACATGACCGCGATGCGGTCGCCGAGCGCCATGGCTTCCTTGTAGTCCTGGGTGACGTAGACGACGGTGGCGCCGCGATCGGCGAGCAGGCGCGGCAGTTCGAGCCGCATCTCGAAGCGCAGCTTGGCGTCGACATTGCGCAACGGATCGTCGAGCAGCAGAAGCGGCGGCGAGCCGACCAGCGCGCGAGCCAGTGCGGTGCGTTGCTTCTGGCCGTTGGAGAGCGCGCGCGGCTTGTGGGAGAGCACATGGGCGATCTTCAACAGCTTGGCGACGCTCTCGACGCCGGCCTTGATCGCACTCTGCGAGGACCGCTTGGCCTCCAGCGGCGTCGCGATGTTGTCGAAGGCGGTCATATGCGGAAACAGCGCGAAATTCTGGAACGCCATGCCGATGCCGCGGAACTCCGCATCGACATCGGTCATGTCGTCGCCGCCGATAAATATCTTGCCCTCATCCGGATCGATGACGCCGGCGACGAGCCTGAGCAGCACTGTCTTGCCGGCACCGGACGGGCCGAACAGCACGAGGGTTTCGCCATCGGCCACGGTCAGCGACAGATTGTCGAGGACGGTCTGGCTCTTGTAGCGCTTGACGACATTTTTCAGTTCGAGGCTGGCCATGTCTATCCTTTCACCGCGCCAAGCGAGAGGCCTTCGACCAGATAGCGCTGTGCATAGAGGGCGAGCGCCAGCGTCGGCGTGATCGAGAGCACGATGGCCGCCGAAATCTGGCCGTACTGTATGCCCGAGGAGGTGATGAAGGCGAGCGCGCCGACCGTCACCGGCTGCTTGTCTGCCGAGGCCAACACCAGCGCGAAGACGAAATTGTTCCAGGCGAAGATGAAGGCAAGCAGGCCGGCGGCGGCGATGCCGGGACCGGCGAGCGGCAGCGCGATCTTGCGGAAGGTGGCGAACCAGGAATGGCCGCCGATGCGGTAGGCATATTCGATGTCGGCCGGAATATCCTCGAAATAGCCGCGCACGATCCACAGGATCAGCGGCAGGCAGATCAGCTGGTAGACCCAGATCAGCCCGATATAGGTGTTGGCGAGACCGAGCTTCTGGAAATAGAGGGTGAGCGGCAACAGCACCAGAAGCGCCGGCGCGAACTTGAACGACAGCAGCGTGAAGGCGATGTCCTCCGAGCCGCGGAATTTGTGCCGGGCGAAGGCGTAGGCCGCGGGAACGCCGAGCAGCAGCGCGACCGCCACCGAGGTCACCGACAGGAACACCGAATTCCAGAGGTTGCGCATGAAGGCGATGTCGAGTGTGCCGGCGGCGGTGATCAGCTTGCCGGTGATCAGCGCCGTGTAGTTGGCGAGCGTCGGCTCGAAGATCAGCTGCGGCGGAATGCGCAGGATGGTCTCGTTGGTCTGGAACGACATCATGAAGATCCAGACGATCGGGAACATGAAGAAGATCACGACCAGTGTCAGCGCGGCGCCGCGCAGGATGCGTTCGAGCAAAGATGTGTGTTCCATCCCGGCCTCCTATGCCTGACCACGGGCGCGTTCGCGCAGCCGCAGCCAGTTCTTGATGAAGATGTTGGAGAGGAAGTAGGTGATCGCCCACAGGATGATCATCAGCGCCGCCGAGCGGCCGACATTGGTCGACTGGAAGAAGTTGAGATAGGCCTCGACCTGGAACACGGTCAGCGTGTCGCCCGGCCCGCCTTGCGTCATGGCGTAGATGATATCGAACTGCTGGATGGAATCGAGCAGGCGGAACAATGTCGCCGTCAGGATGTAGGGCGTCAGCATCGGCAAAGTGATGCGGAAGAAGACGAAGCTTCTCGGCACGCCATCGAGGGCGGCGGCCTCAAAAGGCTGTGTCGGCAGGCTGCGCAGGCCGGCGAGCAGCAGGATCATGATGAAGGGCGTGTAGACCCAGATGTCGACGAGCACGACGGTGAACAGCGCCGTCGACGGCGACGAGGCCCAGCGGAAATCCTGCAGCCCGATGAGGCTGGCGAGATAGCTCAGCACACCGAAGCCGGGATTGGTCATCAGCTTCCACATCAGCGCGGCAAGCGCCGGCGCCGTCATCAGCGGCATCAACAGCATGATCGAGATGAAATTGTTCAGTGTCGAGCGCTTCTGCAGCAGCAGCGCAATGGCGAGGCCGAGAAGCAGTTCCAGCACGACCGTGGTGCCGGCATAGAGCAACGACACTTTCAGCGTGTTCCAGAATTTTGGATCGGTGAAGAAGGAGATGTAGTTGTCGCCCCAGTTGAACTGCCGCGCCCAGGGCTGGCTCAGCCGGTAGCGCTGGAAGGAATAGACGACCGAGGTCAGGAACGGGATCAGAATGCCGATGCAGACGAGCAAGGCCGGCAGGCTGAGCACATAGGGCAACACCCGCTTGCTGATCCTGAAGCCGGATGGCTTGGGCCTTTGCGATACCACCGCAGTCATCGAGCTGCTCCGTTGTTGCTGTCGCTTCGCCCTGCCGGCCGCCCAAGGGAGCAAGGCGACCGGTCGGGCGAAATAGCGGCCACCTTCCGGCACCGCATCGCAAACGTCAAAAGGTGTGATGAGGGCCGGTCCGCCAAGCAGGCCGGCCCTCGCTGCGACTTAGCCGAGACCGGCTTCCTTGAGCTGGCCGTTGATGCTTTCGGCCAGCTTGTCGAGGCCTTCGTCGACCGGCACTTCCTTGGCCACCATCTTCTGCAGCGTTGCCGCCCATTCGGTGGTGAGGTCGAAGAACAGCGGCTGCGCGGTGAACTTGATCGAGGCGCCCGGCGCCGAGGCGTCGAACATCTCGACATAGCCCGGGTAGCTCTTGTTCAGCTTGTCGCGGAACCCCTGATCCTTCCAGACCGACTGGCGGACAGGATTGACGAAGTCCATCTTGGTCGCCCCGAACAGCCCATGCTCCGGCCCGGAGGCCCATTGCATGAAGTACCAGGTCGCGTCCTTGTCCTTCGAGAAGTTGGACATTGCCAGCGACCAGATCCAGATGTTGGGTGTCGCCGCCTTGGCTGCCGGATTGGCCTTGAAGTTCGCGAAAGCGAGCTTGCCGGCCATCTTGTTGTCGCCGCCATTCATGAAGTAGCCGAGGATGTCGGCGTCGAAGATCATCGCCGAGGCGCCGGCGCCGAGATCGGTACCGACCTGGTACCATGTGTAGGTCGACCAGTCCTTGGGGCCGCTCTCCTGGATCATCTGCACCCACTGCTTGTGGAAGGCCTTGGATTCGGCGGTGTTCATGGCGGCCGACAATTTACCGTCGGCCGACACGTTCAGATCCTTCTGGTCGAAATTGGCATAGGCCGACAGGAAGCCGGGATGGATCGTCGCCCAGGAGCGCGAGCCACGCACGCCGATGCCGTAGACGCCGCCACCGACATCCTTGGTGAGCTTGGCCGCCGCGGCAACCATCTCGTCCATATTGCCGGGAATGGCCACGCCGGCCTTGTCGAACATCGCCTTGTTGTAGGTGATGTTGTTCTGTTCAAAGCCCCACGGAATGCACCACTGCTTGGCGTCTTCCGAACCCAGCGCGCCGCCCGGCTTGCCATTCCAGGCGCAGGAGTTCTTGACGCCGGGCAGGAAGTCGTCCCAGGCATAGTTCGGGTTGGTCTTGGCCGGGTCCTTGATCCATTCGTTGAGGTCGGTGATCCAGCCGGCGGGGCCATAGGTCCAGGTCATGTAGGCGCCGGTCATGAAGGCATCGTATTCCGGCGAGCTGGCCGAAAGTGCTGCCGTCACCTTGTCGAAATAGACGTCTTCCGGGAATACGTCGTAGACGACTTCCATGCCGGTCAGTTTCTTGAAGTTTTCGAGATCGGCGATCATCGCATCGGCATAGGGATGCTTGTTGAGCAGGAGCTTGATGGTCTTGCCTTTGTGTGCCTGCCAGTCGAAATCCGCGGCAAGCGCGCGGGTCTGTCCCAGATTGAGCAGCGTACCGGCGGTGCCGGCGGCAAGGCCCATGGCACCCAGGCCCTTGATCAGCCCACGACGGTCGACTTGTCCGCGCAGGAAGGCGTCAATGAGGTCTTTCTCTTTCTCATGCATTTCGTTTTCTCCTCCACAGGGTAGTTTCAACCAAACTGAAACCGGCTACCCGACCGGCGTCTCTTCCACGAGCGATCGCGCCGTCCGCTCGTCTGTTATCAGGCCCTTGAGATAGCGGCCCTCCAGCACCGACTTGATGGCGCGAACCTTGATCTTGCCGCCGGCGACGGCGACGATCCGGCGGCTGGCAATGTCCTCACGCGTCAAGGCCAGCGCCCGGTCGGAAACGGTCGTCGCCACCGCCTTGCCGGCCTCGTCGAAGAAATGGCCGAGCAATTCGCCGACGCCGCCATTGCGGCGGATCTCCTCCATCTCCCCCTTTTCGATCATGCCGGTGGCGACCAGCGATGCCTCGCGTTCGGCGGTGCCGATGCCGGCGAACAACAGGTCAGCGGAGCGCGCGAGATCGAAGACCTCGCTGATGCCCTTCTGCCCGAGCAGGACGGTCCGGTCCTCCGCCGTGTTGGCGAACATCGGCACCGGCATGACATAGGCTTCGGCGCCGGTGCGTTCGGCGAGCCGATGAATGACGTCGTGCGGATTGGCCGAGAATTTCCGCGTCAGACCGCCGAGCAGCGAGACGAAGCGGATCTTGTCGGTCGAGGTGCGCGGCAGATATTCGACGCAAGCGGCAAGCGTGCGGCCATGGCCGACACCGATCAGCGCCTCCTCGCCGCGTTCGATCTCACGCTTGAGGAACTGCGCGCCGGCAATGCCCAGCGCCTTGAGCGGCAGATCCTCGGAATCGAAGTCCGGAACCACCTCGCAATAGTCGAGGCCGTAGCGGCGGGACAACTCGTCTTCAAGCTCGACGCATTCCGACACTTCGCCGTCGATATAGACCTTCACCAACCCTTCCTGGTTGGCCTTGGTGATGAGGCGGTGGGCCTTGAGGCTGGTCAACCCGAGCCGCTTGGCGACCTCGGACTGGGTCAGGCCACCGGCATAGTGAAGCCACGCGGCGCGTGTCGCCATGCTGGTTTCATCGTCGCGCAGGAGACCGTTGCCGAACCCTACCATTTCCACCCTTTGATATTTTTATCAGTTGCTGCAAAATTTTTCACAAGGCGCGCTCAGAGTCAAGCGACCGATTGGTGCAAATCACGACATGACGGCCGCAGCGGGCTTTCGGCCGACTGTCTGGCGATGTCAGTGAATGGCGATGCGACGAGCCCTATCCGGCGTGCAGGCCAGCACTGCCGGCTGTTCAAGCCAGGTTTTGGATTGCCGCTTTTGACAACGCCGAGTTGAGCGCGCCTTAGACGTCGGCCGCCGGGCTGTCGGCCTCGGCGCGAACCAGCTTGATGTCGGCGCCTGCCGCCCATGCGCCGACATCTTCCCGTCGCAAGGCCGCCGCCATCATGTCTGGAAACAGATCCGGCGTGCAGGCGAAGACCGGAATGCCGAGCGCTGCCACCGACCCTGCCATCTTGGGGTCATAGCCCGGCCTGCCCTGATCGGTCAGCGCCAGCAGCACCACGACATTGACGCCGGAGCGAACCAGCCCTGCCAGCCGCTGCAGCAATTCCTGGCCGTTGCCGCCTTCATACAGGTCGGTGATCAGCACCATATGCGACTTGGTCGGCCGCTCGATGCGATCGGCGCAATAGGCGACGGCCTGGTTGATGTCGGTGCCGCCGCCAAGTTGCACGCCGAACAGGACTTCGACCGGATCGCTGAGCTCCTCGGTCAGGTCTACGATGGCCGTATCGAAGCAGACGAGCTTGGTGCGCACCACCGGCAAGGAGGCCATCACGGCGGCGAAGATCGAGGCGTAGATCACCGAGCTTGCCATCGAGCCCGACTGGTCGACGCAGAGCACGACTTCGTCGAGATCGACCAGCCTGCGCTGCTTGCGCATGAAGCCGACCAGCTTCTCCGGGACGATGGTTTTGTGCTCGGGCTGGTAATGGCGAAGGTTGGCCGAAATGGTTCGCGGCCAGTCGATGTCACGCTGCCGGGGGCGGTTGGTGCGCTGCGACCGGTCGAGCGCGCCACGGATCGCCTCGGCGGTCTTCTGCTCCAGCCGGTGCATCAGCTTGGCAACGATGTCGGCGATGATCGTGCGCGCAATGTCCTTGGTCTTGGCCGGCATGACCGAGCGCAGCGAGATCAGGTCGGCGACGAGATTGACGTCGGCCTCGATCGCCTTGAGGAATTCCGGCTCCATCATCATCTGCTTCAGATTGAGCCGCTCGAAAGCATCCTTCTGGACGATCTGCACGACCTGCGCGGGAAAGAACGACCTGATATCGCCCATCCATTGCGCCACCTTCGGCGCCGAGCGACCAAGCCCGCCGCGCCGCTTACGCGCATCGGCAGCCGCATCGCCGGCGCCATCGCCATAGAGAGCATCAAGCGCTGCCGACAGCCGCTTGTCGGTGTCGGAAAGCGCTGAAGAGTTCTCGTCATCGGCGCCGATCGCCAGGCGCCAGCGGCGCTCGCGTCCGTCGCCGGTCGGCCCGGTTTCGCTGATGTCGGCCTCGTCATCCATTGCCATTCTCGCTCATCAGCAGAGGTGCAAGCCGTTCCAGATGCCGGCGCCAGGCCTCGTCGTCGTTCGGCGTCGGTGTCAGCCCGGCCGGCAGGCGCCTGGCTCGGCCGAGGACCGCTTCGATCAACCGACGCCGCTCCATCGAATCCAGATGCGAAAAGACCCGGCGCAGCAACGGCAGATGCGCGATGAAAGCATCCTCGTCGAGGGATTTGAGCCAGGCATCGACCGCTCCGCGCAGGCCTTCATCATAGATCAGCCGCTGACCGGCGGTGCTGAAGAAGCCCTCGAAAAACCCAGCGGCCTCGGCGACCGGCGTTCCCGGCGACAGGCGCCGCGCGATCAGGCCCGCCGCGGCGTGGGCGGACAGATGGCCGGCTTCGTAAAGCAGATGCGCGGCACAGCCGGCCACCAGCGCCGTCGATCGCGATCCGTCGAGCACGGTCGCCAGTCCATTGCGCCAGGCGTCCAGAACATCCTGTTCCGATTCGACCAGCTTGATCGCCTCGTCGGCCTTGCGCATGGCGCTGACCAGCGCCGTCGAAGCCTGGGCATCGAGGTCGCGGGCGGCGTAGGGAAGCGCGATACCGCCTTCGACGATCAGCCGCTCCAGCAGGCCGGACAGGCGCGCGGTTTCGGTCTTGCGGGCTTCGCCATAGCGGATGATGTCGGCGAGCGGCGGCACCGATGCCAGGATTTCCAGACACTCGCTGCTGCGTGCCGCGCGTTCCTCCAATGTCGCCAGGCCAGCCGTCGACGCCTCCGACAAATTGGCCGTGATGGCGCCCTGAACCAGAGCCGCCAGCGCATCGAGGGAGGTCGCGGCGCCGATCATCTGGATCAGCCGGCCATTGGCCGCCTTTTCGATGGTTGGTCCGTAGATCAGGTTCTCGACCAGGCGAACGGCATATTCCGGCTGCCACGCCAGCGTCCAGCGCTCGCGAAACGTGCCGCGACTGCGGCCGCTGTCGGTCAGTCTGCCCCAATGCACGCCAAGCACGTTCAGCCGGTGCAGCAAGGTCGACCGGAACAGCCCGCTTTCGCTGCGCAGGTCGACCGACAATTCGCGCTCCAGCGCCTCCGGCTTCAGCCGCGCCGCCTTCTGGTTGCGCTGCAGATCCTCGATCAGCGGCGCCAGCGGGGTATCAGGCGGAATTTCACCGACATCGGCGCCGAGCAACAGTTCGGCTTCGACGAGTGCCCACAATATAGCTTCGCCGTTGAACAGAGCGGCGATCGCTGCATCGCGCAATTCCTCGAAACCGGGCTTTGGCCGCTCGCGGATCACAGCCAGCGTGCGGGCCAGCCTTTCGGCCTCGATCAGCGAGGCGGTCGACACCATGTGCCCCTTCGCCCGCAGCACCGTGGCGATGCGCGCGAGCCACAGGACCGAGGCGTCGCCTTGCCCACGCGTCTGCCACAGATGCTTGCACCAGCCGGGCGCGACGACGCCGGCGCCATAACCGAAGCCGAGCGCCAGGCGCGGCCCCGTCCATGGCGCCCAGGTCATCGTGCTCTTGCGCCGGGCGAGCCCCTTGAGCAGCGCCTGATCCTCCTTCAGCGGACGTGCCGCCTGCAGTGCCGGCACATGGAAGGCGCCGCAGACGACAGCAACCGGCCCGTCGAATTCCCTGCGCGCGGCAGCGATCTCCAGCCGCATATGCGCTTCGCGTTTTGCCTCGAATTCGGCAAGCGGACCTTCACCCTCGCGCAGCGTCGTCATCGCATCGGCTATGGCAACAAAGATCGGGCCGGGCTCAGGGTTCTGCTCGATGATGTCAGCCCACCAGCTTTCGCCATCCTCATAGCCGGCGGCCTGCGCCAGCGTACCGATCGGATCGCGCAAATGCGGCGCCAACTCAGTCTCGACTTCGGCTTTCGTCTCATCGGCCTCGGCCTCCTGCGTGGCCTCAGCCGACGCAACTCGGGCCGACGACGGCAGGTCGATGAAGCGCACTGTCGCGTTGTTGGCGACGGCCCACAGCGTCGCCTGATACTCCGGCGAGAACTCGGCAAAGGGCCAAAAGCTCGTCGAGGCCGGATCGTCTTCGGGATAGCACAGCAGCGCCACCGGCGGCTGCATTTCGGGGCGGGCGAGCAATGGCAGCAACGCCGAGGCGTCGGCCGGCCCCTCGATCAGCACGGCGACCGGCTTCAACTCCTGCAACGCCTGCACCAGGCTGGCGGCGGAGCCGGGCCCGTGATGGCGTATGCCGAAATAGGAAACGTCGCCCAGCGCCATGGCGTCAGATCGCTGCGTTCAAGGCAGCGTAGTAGCCGGCATAATCGGGCCGCTTCTTGAGCACGGTCTCCAGATATTCCTCCAGCACCAGCTTGTCCTGCACCGGATCTTTGACGATCGCGCCGACCAGGCTGGCGGCAAGGCCTTCGGCGCCGAGCTTGCCGCTGTCGAACCAGGCCGCCTGGCTGAGGCCGCCGACCATGGTTGCGATCGCCTCGGCCGTGGACAGCGAACCCGACGGCGTCTTCAAGGTCACCTTGCCATCTGCCGTTGCACCGGAGCGCAGCTCGCGGAAAATGGTCAGGACCCGCGCAATCTCCTCGCCGACATTTTTCGGCACCGGCAAGTCGAGGCCGCCGGCCATCTCGCCGACGCGCTTGGAGACGATCGCCACCTCCTCCGCCATGTCTTCGGGCAAAGGCAGCACGACGACGTTGAAGCGGCGCTTCAGTGCCGACGACAGCTCGTTGACGCCCTTGTCGCGGTTGTTGGCGGTGGCGATGATATTGAAGCCGCGCTGCGCGTAGATCGAGGTGTTGAGTTCCGGGATCGGCATCATCTTTTCGGACAGCACGGTGATCAGCGTATCCTGCACATCAGAACTCATGCGCGTCAGCTCCTCGAGGCGGCAGAGCTTGCCGTCCTGCATGGCGCGGTAGAGCGGCGTCGGCACCAGCGCCTCCTGGCTCGGGCCTTTGGCCAGCAGCTGCGCATAGTTCCAGCCATAGCGAATCTGGTTTTCGTCGGTGCCGGCCGTGCACTGCACGATCAGCGTCGAGTCGCCCATGATGGCGGCGGCGAGATGCTCCGACACCCAGGATTTGGCGGTGCCGGGAACACCGAGCAGCAACAGCGCGCGGTCGGTGGCAAGCGTCGCCACCGCGGTTTCCATCAGCCGGCGGCGGCCGACATATTTGGGCGTGATCAGCGTGCCGTCGTCAGCCTTTCCGCCAAGCAGATAGGTCAGCACCGCCTTTGGCGACAGGCTCCAGCCGGCGGGTCTTTGCCGGTCGTCATTGCGCGCAAGCGCCTGCAATTCGGTGGCGTAGGCCTGCTCGACCGGAAGACGGATGGCTGCGTTCATTTGCTGTTCTCCGGATTGATCATGTTGGTTCAGGGCCCGGCCAGGGATGCGTTGAGGCGCAGAAGAGCGAGCGAAGGTGCCGCCGGCGCCATGCCGGCCGCGACGACATCGCCGATCAATTTTTCCGCCGCCTCCGCGGTGGCGAGAAAGCCCAGCGTTTCCAGAAACTGGTCGACGCCGCGCTTAGCGGCATCATCACTTCCCGCGACGGCGGCGCGCAGTGCCGGCAGCGTCTTGCCGTTGGTCAGGTCGGCCCAGTCCAGCCAGCCTGCTTCGACGCCCTCGGCCAGGCTGAGCGCACCGAGATATTGCGTGTCTTTCAGGATCAGCCTGACCAGGACACGTTGCCGGCGACTGTCTAGACGCGGCATCAAATGGAGGACGAAAAGCGCCGGCTTGCCGCCTTCAGCGACAAGCGTATCGGCCATGTGCGTGACCGCGGCGTCACTGCCTGACGCCGCGACCATGCGGGCGACAAGGATATCGACATTGTTGTCGTCGCCGAACTGCCACGCGCCGATGAAGTCGGATTCGGAGACGCCGAAACGCGCGGCAAGGTCGACCAGGTTGCAGGTCTCGAACAATTCGGCGCGGCGTCGTTCCTGCGCCGGCGATTTCAGCTTTGCCGGCGCGTAGGTGGTGCGGCGGCGGATGAAGCCGGATTTGCCTTCCGTGATGAAGGCAGCGAGTTCGGCTATCGGGTCTTCCGGCCCGCTATCGCCTGGCTGGCCGTGCTCGCCCAACCGCGCCAGCAGTCGACCGGCGAGTTCACGCACCTTGCCGGAACGATCGGCGGACAGGCTTTTCAGGAAGGGCACGTCATCGGCGCCCAGGCCGAAGTGCATGAGTGCGATGAGCGCAAGCCTGACCTCCGCCGGTTCGCTTGATCCCCTGGTCTCGATCAGTTGCCGGGCCACAGCCGGTGCGGTGCGGCGCATATCGGCCAGCGCACTGCGGCGCGCGGCGGGATAGAAATCGTCCCAATTCTGCACCGTCAGTTGCTCCCGGTCTGTGCGTTTTTCGCCATCCACGCCGGCCTGCCAGTCGATCCAGGGTGCGTAGACATCCGGACTGGTCTGGTCCGACGCGGCAGGCATCCAGTCCATCGGATGCAGCACAAAGCCGCGGCTGGCGACGAGGGCCACCACACGCGACTTGGCTCTCGCGTCGGCCGCGTGTTTCAGCGCTGCCCGCAAAAGCGGTCGCAGCCGCTCAGGCAGCATGGGCAAGGCAAGCTCGGGCAGTGGCGGGCGACGCTTCAGCGTCTTCGGCGCTGCCGGCCGCAAGGCAATTTCGAGGGCTTGCGCGGCGATCGCCAGCAGCCGCCGCTCGCGCTCGTCGGGGTTGGCACCGGCGGCGATGTCCTTCCACGCGGCTGGAGCCAGGTCAAAGCTGGTGCCGCCGGTGATCCAGCAATCACGCATGGTCGCCAGACCCGTCTGCTCGATCTCGTTCACGACAGATCAAGCCTCCCGAAGCCGCTTTGCGCCGCCAGCAGATGAAGCCGGCTGCCGCTCCAAAGCGCTGCCGTCGCCGCGAGGTCCAGCCCAAGCAGCGTCGGGTTGACCGTATCGGCAATCGGCAAGGCGATGCCATGCGGATTGTCGGCGGACTGCCACCACGCATCGCCGCGGTCGTCCAGCAGGATCGCGCCGGGCGGCAGCATGACGGGACAATCGGTGAGCCAGGGCGCCATGTCCTGGTGAGCGACATGGGCCGCGAGCGGATCGGCCGCGTCAAAGCCGAATGCCGGCCAGTCCCTCGACGAGACATCGCCCTTGCGCTCGACCACCAACGCCCGCAGCGGCTGGCGCGCCGGATAAAAGACCAGCCTTGCATCGAAACGATCGCCCGGCGTGAAAGCGTTGGACCGACGGCCGGCAGAGGCCGGAAAATAGTCGAGCAGCAGGGCGAATCGCGGACTGGCGCTGTTTAGATCGAGCAGCCAGGTCGAATGGCTGACAAGACCGTCGCGGCGCGTCTCGATCTTCTCGCCGAGCACCTCCCAGACGCTGTCGACGTGGATCGCGCCGGAATTGGCCAGAACCTGCTCGCGGCTTTCCGACGTCGATACCAGCCGCCGCAGTTCGGCATCATCAGGCGTCGATCGCCAGGCCTTGGCCAGCAGCACAAGCTTGCCGAGTTCGCGGATCGCGGCATCCGGACGTTCCTCGCTGCGCAGCCCCATCAGCCGTGACGGAACCTCGTCGATGCGGCCGGCAAGTGCTGTCGCCTTCATGTCGACCAGCCGTGCGGCAATGCGGCGGCAACGGTCGCTGCTGTTGTCGACAAAGCCGGCAAGGCCGAGCCGCAGCTGATCCGATATCCATTGATCGAGCTCGTCCAGTGCGGTCGCAACCGCGGAACGCGTATCCTGGGCGCGCTTGCGCTGCGCGGCCTCGCGGCGCTCGACCGTGGCGGCGTCCTCGACAACGGCGCTTTCGTCGTCGCGCGAGGCCTCGCCAATGCTCTTGCCTGCCGCGCCGGGGGCCGGTGCAGCCGGCTGCGAGGTGGTTTTCCGGCGACGCCCGAGCCAGTCATTCACCCATTCCGGCGTCGAGCCGGCGGCGGTGAAACTCGCTGGCGTGGTGGCGGCGATCCACATCAGCGCCAATGTGTGCTTGCAGGGAAATTTTCGCGACGGACAGGTGCATTTGTAGCCGTGGTCGCCGGTGTCGACGACCACGCGATAGGGATTGGAGCCTGAGCCCTGGCATTCTCCCCAGATGAGCGCCAGCTGTTCGTTCTTTTCGAGCCGCGGCCAGTTCGATTGCTTGGTCAACTTGGAAGCGGAGCTCAGCGACGCCTGATCAGGCGCGAGCGCTTCGATGGTTTTCAAGTCAAATTCCAAGCCGCGCCTCTCGTCGCTCGAACGATACGGACTGCCAGTATAGAGGACCGCCTATGACGGATTCTTGTAGCAGCAGCGGCACAGAGATCGATACAGCTGACCGCGATCGTTGCGCCAGCCAACCTACGACTTACTGCAGCGTCCGCAATGGCGACTGGGCGGCGCGATCATGCGCGACGCCGAGACCGGCATCCTCGGCGCCGATCGCCCTATCGAGACCGGTCGCCACCACCGAGACCCGGAAGCGGCCTTCCATGCTCTTGTCGAAGATGGCGCCGACGATGATGTCGGCGTCCTCGTAGACCTCCTCGCGGATGCGGGTGGCGGCCTCATCGACCTCGAACAGGGTCATGTCGCGGCCGCCCGATATCGAGACCAGAACGCCCTTGGCGCCCTTCATCGACACTTCGTCTAGCAGCGGGTTGGCGATCGCGGCTTCCGCCGCCTTCATCGCCCGGCTTTCGCCCGACGCCTCGCCGGTTCCCATCATGGCGCGGCCCATGCCGCGCATGACCGATTTGACGTCGGCGAAGTCGAGATTGATCAGGCCTTCCTTGACGATCAGGTCAGTGATGCAGCTGACGCCGGAATAGAGCACCCGGTCGGCGATGACGAAGGCGTCGGCGAAGGTGGTCTTGGCATCGGCGATGCGGAACAGGTTCTGGTTGGGGATGACGATCACCGTGTCGGCGGCCTCGCGCAGACGCTCGATGCCCTCCTCGGCCATCTGCATGCGGCGCCTGCCCTCGAAGGTGAAAGGCTTGGTGACGACGCCGACCGTCAGTATGCCGGCCTTGCGCGCCGCTTGCGCGATGATCGGGGCAGCGCCGGTGCCGGTGCCGCCGCCCATGCCGGCGGTGACGAAGCACATATGCGTGCCGGCCAGATGATCCATGATCTCGTCAAGCGATTCTTCGGCCGCGGCACGGCCGATCTCGGGCAGCGAGCCGGCGCCAAGGCCTTCGGTGACGTGGGCGCCAAGCTGGATCAGCCGCGTCGCCTTCGACATGGTCAGCGCCTGCGCATCGGTGTTGGCGGCGATGAATTCGGTTCCCTGAAGCTCCTCCGTGATCATGTTATTGATGGCGTTGCCGCCACCGCCGCCGACGCCGATAACAGTGATCTTGGGTCTCATCTCGGAGATTTCCGGCTTCTTGAACTCGGCCATGCCTGCTTCTCCTTCGCCAATTGCGCGCGCTTCACGACCCACGAGCAGACTGCCTCTAGGACATTGCAATCGAGCGGCATGACGCGAATCAGTCCGTTCGGATGGGTGCCCCAAAAAGCCAGAGAGCGGCCGGACGTGCAAGTGCGCGAAAGCTCAAGATTTGTGATGACGATATTGCAGACGGCGCCGGCGATGCCGCGCGCCTGCAAGCCAGGCCGAAAAACCCGGCAATCCGGGCAACGCGCCAAGTCTTGCCGTGCAAGGATTGAAGCGTCTATCATGGTCCTACAGATCGCAGGGCTTCGGCCTCCCGCCACGCTCGGCACGATCGCGATTGTCCGTGGTCGTCAGGCCATATCTCAGAACGAATGAAGTAGCGCCCCTGCCAATGGCCGACAGAACACAATTCAGGTTGAGCGCCGTCGACAGCGTGCCCCTGCATGAGAAGGTCTATCTGGAGCTTGTGAGGGCCCTGATGTCCGGTCAGTTCACGCCCGGGCAGAAGCTGACCTCGCGCAAGCTCGCCAAGGAACTCGGCACCAGCGACATGCCGGTGCGCAGCGCCTTCATGCGGCTGCAGGCGCTGCGGGCGCTGAGCCCGATGCCGAACGGCAGCGTCGAGGTGCCGGTGATCTCCGCCGACCGGTTCTCGCAATTGACCGCCGTGCGCACGATCCTCGAAGGGTCAGCGACGGAGCTCGCGACAAAACGCATCAACGGCAACAATCTGCGGACGATCCGGCGCCACAGCACCGAATTGACCCTGGCGGCGCGCCAGGGCGATATCGACGATTATCTGAGGAAAAATTACGCCTTCAAATTCTCGATCTACCGCCATTGCGGCAACGAGCAGATGATCTTCCTGATCGAGACCGTGTGGATGCAGGTTGGCCCCTTCCTCAGGAATCTCGCCATGGGGTTCGAGGACGACCTCTCCTCCATCCTCGACATCGACTATCACGAGGAGGTCGTCGCGGCGATCGAGGCGCAGGACGGCGCGCGTGCCCGCGGGGCCATCGTGCGCGACATCGAAGAAGGCGCTGCACACATCCTGCGGCAGGCCAGATTTCCGGACGCAAGAAGCTAGGATTGGAGGGTGAAAGGCGCCTACCGTCCTTTCAGCGGACCATCGCAGACCTTGGAGATAGGCTGCAGCCCCCAACTTCGTCATCCTATGGCGGAGCAAGGAGCGAAGCGACGCGGCGCAGACCATAGGATCCATGCCGCGACCTTGCCGACGGGTGCAGCGGAGCAGAATTCTGCACCGTGGCAGCGCTCAGGAGTCCCGGCATGGATCCTCGGGTCTGCGCCGCGTCGCTACGCTCCTTGCTCCGCCCGTGGATGACGACGCGATGGGCGTTTCTGCTCATCACCAAGGCTGCGGTTCGGCAGTGCAAGCAATCGAAATGCCCCCTTGGCTTTCCATCTTCTTGCCTCTATGTTGCGATCGCAGATCGCGAAATTGGTTTTGAAAATGCCTCCCGACATCCCGGTTAGTGACTTGAAAAAATAAGGAAAAATATTCGGCAACAGCCGGATAGGCTTCCTGAAAACTCACAAGCATTTTTTACCAGGGACAGTGCAGCCGATCAGGCTGAGGCACCTTCGAAAACCAGAGGTTTTAAATTGAGCGATGCAATTGCGGACGTTTTGAGCTGGCTTGAAAGCAGAAACGACATCCAGAGCCTGAGGGCGGCGGTGTGCGACCTCAACGGCGTCATGCGGGGAAAACGCATTCCTGTCGAGCAGGCCCGCAAGGCGCTGGAGGGCAAGCTGCGCATGCCCTACTCGCTGATCGGGCTCGACATCTGGGGCGAGGATATCGAAGGCAACACGTTGGTTTTCTCGACCGGCGACGCCGATGGCCTCTGCCAATGGACGGGACGCGGCATCCTGCCGGTGGACTGGACGGCGCATCCGACGGCGCTCGTCCCGCTCTGGCTCGCCGACGAAAGCGGCGCGCCCTATCTCGGCGATCCCCGGCGGGCGCTGGCCCGCATCCTCGACCGCTACAAGGCGCTCGGCCTGACCCCGGTCGCGGCGACCGAACTCGAATTCTACCTGGTCGATCCGCAATCGCAACGGCCGGTTGGGCCGGTGTCACCGGTCACCGGGCGCCGTCTCGATTCCGACGCGGCGCTGTCGATCGACGAGATCGACGATTTCGAATCCTTCATCCATGACGTCTACGAGGCCTGCCGGGCGCAAGGCATTCCCGTCGATACGGCCATTGCCGAAAATGGCGTCGGCCAGTTCGAGATCAACCTGAACCATGTCGCCGACGCCTTGCGGGCGGCTGACGATGCGGTGTTGTTCAAGCGCACGGTGAAGGGCATTGCGCGCAAGCACGGCTTTGCCGCCTGCTTCATGGCCAAGCCCTATGGCGATCGGGCCGGCAACGGCTTTCACGTCCATTTCAGCCTGGTCGACGCCGAAGGGCGCAACGTGTTCGACGACGGCACAGACCAGGGCTCCGAAATCATGCGCCATGCGGTCGGCGGGTTGTTGGCGGCAATGGCCGAGAGCACGCTGGTGTTCGCCCCGCACTTCAATTCGTACCGCAGGCTTCGCCCGCGCTCCTATGCACCGACCGCGGTCGCCTGGGGCTACGAGAACCGCATGGTCGCGATTCGCATTCCCGGCGGCCCAACCGGCGCGCGCCGCATCGAACATCGCGTGTCGGGAGCGGACGCCAATCCCTATCTGGTGCTTGCGGCGATATTGGGCGCGGCATTGATCGGCATTGAAAGGCAGATGTCGCCGGGTGACCCGACAGGCAGCGATGGGCAAGGCGTTGTGCCGGCCAAGCTGCCGCCGGACTGGGCCTCCGCGATCGCGACCTTCGAGAGCGGAACGCATGTGGCGGAGATTTTCCCGGCGATCCTGCGCGACTCCTTCGTCGCCTGCAAACGCCAGGAGCTGAACACCTTCGCCCTCAATGTCAGCGACTTCGAGATCGAGACCTATCTCGAAAGCGTTTAGGCTCCCCTGACCGACAGCATCGGTGCGGACGACCTTCGAACAAGCCGGGACGCAAGGGACTTGCGGTGACGTCGTCAACCGGGCATAAACATGATAATTTTTGTCATGTATTATGCCCGGGGATAGACAGGACTTGACCTTCGTTGCGCGCATGGAAAGCCGGATAGAGGGCTTTTCCGTCATCGGCGACCTGAAATGGCATCTGTGGGACGGCGTGGTTGCCGACCTCTGGGATGTCTCGTGCGGCGACAGGGCCGGGGGTTACTATGTCTCCCCCGATCCCCGCTTGTTTGTCGCGCTCGACGTCGATGGCGACGGCGCCTTCTTCGTCGAAGGCGCCAAGGGTGAACTGTCACGCCATGACAGGGCCCTCTCCATCGCCTACATTCCGGCCGGTGTGCCAATCCGCGGCCGGGTCGAGGGGCTACACCGCATCCGGCATCTCGACCTGCATTTCGACGTGGCGACGCTGACGCGTCGCTTCGGCCGCAGCCTTGACCGCGAAGCCTTGCAGATGTCGCGCTTCCAGTTTCGCGACGACCGCATCGCCATGCTCGCCGGCCTGATCGCCGCCGAATGCGGCAGCGACCAGCCTTTGCACGATCTTTATGGCGAGGGCCTGCTCAACGCTCTGTTCTCAAGCCTGTTCCAGATCGATCAGCCAGATGCCGCTAGGCGTCGGTCACCGCTGTCGCGCCGCAAGCTGCGCCTAGTCACCGACTATATCGACGCGCACTGCCTGGACCGGATCCGGCTTGCCGATCTCGCCGCGCTGACCGGCCTGTCCGAAACCGCGATGAGCCATGCCTTCAAGGCGGCGACGGGCGTCCCGCCGCACCGCTGGCAGATGCAGGCGCGGATCGACAGGGCGAAGGCGATGATGGCGCGTCAGGCCGCCTCGCTTGCCGACATCGCCGAGGCGACCGGCTTCTTCGACCAGGCGCATCTGACGCGGGTGTTCAAGTCGGTGGTCGGCGTGACGCCCGGCGCCTGGATGAAGAGCGCCGACCGCCAGTGACATTTCCGCAACATGGCACCGCGATGTCCCTCGTTTGGACAAGAATGGACAAGCCGCCCAAATCCGTCCAATGACCCGCAGATAAGTTGATATAAATAATCAAGTATCTCAACGACGACAGGCGGGGACTTTCCTGATGAGCAGACTTTACCGGATGAAGGCGCTTTTGGCGGCCAGCGTCGCCGCGGCCGCGATTATCCCGCCGATGGCCGCGTTCGCGCAAACAGCACCTGCGAGCACCCAGCTTGAACCGGTGGTGGTCGAGGGCGAGGCTGGCGGCAGCGCCACCGGACCGGTCGACGGTGTCGTCGCCAAGAAGGCTACGACCGGCTCCAAGACGGCGACCGACATCAAGGACATCCCGCAATCGGTCTCGGTGGTCGGCCGTCAGGAGATCGACGATCAGGGTGCGCAGAAAGTGGATGAGGCCTTGCGCTACACGGCCGGCGTCTTTGCGCAGCCCTTCGGCCCGGACAGCGACACCAACTGGTTGTTCATCCGCGGTTTCCAGGCGACCGCCACCGGCTCCTACATGGATGGCTTGCAGCTGTTCAGCTACGGCTTCGGCGGCTTCTATGTCGACAGTTTCGGGCTCGAGCGCATCGAGGTGCTGAAAGGCCCGGCCTCGGTGCTCTATGGCGGCAGCAATCCCGGCGGCCTAGTCAACTATGTCAGCAAGCGGCCGGATTTCGAACGCAAGCGCTATGTCGAAACCGGCGTCAACGATGCCGGCAATGTCTATCTCGGCTTCGACGTCGGCGACGTGGCCAACAATGGTACGGTCAGCTACCGCATCAATGGCAAAGTCGCTGGCGGCGACACTTACAGCGATTTGCAGAACGGCTGGCGCGGCTTCATCTCGCCCAGCATCACCTGGAAGCCGGACGAAGCGACCACGCTGACCATCCTGGCCAATTACAGCCACATCGACGAGAACCACAATGGCGGCAGTTTCTTGCCCTATGACGGCACGGTGACGGACCACATAGTCGGCGGGGTGAACTACGGGCGCATCGACCCCGATGCAAATTTCACCGAACCGAGCATCGATCTCTACAAGCGTGAACAGGGCTCGATCGGTTATGAGTTCGAACACGATTTCGACAATTTCTGGACGGTGCGTTCCAACGCCCGCTTCACCGCCGCCGATATCAATGAGGTCAGTGTCTATCCGAACGGCTGGTCGCTGACCGGCGGGCCTACCGACCTGGCACGAATAAACTTCGACCACGACACCACGGCAAAGACCTTCCTTCTCGACAACCAGATCGAAGGCAAGGTGACGACCGGCCCGGTCGAGCACACGATCCTCGCCGGCATCGATTTCAAATATTACAACATCGACCAGGTCCAGTCGTCTGGCCTCTACGATCCAAACTACGACAATCCCATCGACGCCTTCCATCCGGTATACGGCTCGCCGCTGACGCCGCGTGTCAGCTACCTCAACCAGAACCTGACGCAGAAGCAGCTTGGCTTCTATGCGCAGGACCAGCTGCGTTTTGGCGATGGCTGGCTGGTGACGCTGAATGGCCGCTACGACCGTGGCTGGCTCGACGCCGATAATCGTCCGACCTATTACTCGGCGAGTTCCAGCACGCAGAGCCAAACCGTCGGCGACTTCTCCGGCCGCGCCGGCCTCGCCTATGAGTTCGCCAACGGCGTCACCCCTTATGCCAGCATCGCAACCTTCTTCAATCCGATCATCGGCACCGACGCGATGGGCAATCTCTTCAAGCCCGAAGAGGGTACGCAATATGAAGTCGGCGTGAAGTATGTGCCGACCTTTGTCGATGGCCTGTTCACTGTGTCGCTGTTTGACCTGACGCGTCAGAACGTGCCGTCGAATGTCACCCTGTTCACGCAGATGCAGACCGGCGAAGTTCGCTCGCGCGGCGTGGAACTGGAAGGCAAGGTGGACATTACCGATGATTTCCGGGTGACGGGCGCCTTCACCGCTTACGATATCGACATCACCAAGGACGCCAACTCGGCGCTCATCGGCAACACGCCCTTTATCGTCCCGGAAGTGATGGCCTCGGCTTCCGCCGATTATACATTCCGCGGTGACTGGTATGACGGCATCTCGATTGGTGGCGGTCTGCGCTATATCGGCTCGTCATGGGCCGACAATGAGAACACGGCGAAGGTGCCGGCCGTGACACTGGCCGACCTGAAACTCGGCTACGAGAAGGAGGATTGGGGCGTCGATCTCAACGTCACCAATCTTTTCAACAAGACCTATGTCGCCAGTTGCCAGACGACGCTGACCTGTTCCTACGGCGAAGGACGCTCGTTCAAGCTGAAGATGCACACGACCTGGTAGCGCTTACGAGGAGCGCTCGGCCTTCAGCACCGAGACCGCCATCTCGCTGTTGTGGACATAGTCGTTGGCGTCCGGCTGCTTCTGCACGAGCAGGATGAACAACAGATCGGTCAGCGTCAGCTGCGCGTCGCGCGCGGTGATCGAGGAGGAGCGCGCACGCTCTTCATCGGCGATGGTGTAGAGGCGGATGTCGGCGACACGGCTCAGCGGATTGTCGTGCAGGCCGGTGACGGCGATCACCGTCGTGCCGCGCTTGCGGGCAAGCTCGGCGATGCGCAAGGTTTCGATGCTGGCGCCGGAATAGGAGAGCGCGAACAGCACGTCGCCTGGCCCGAGCGTCGCGGCATTGGCCATCTGGATGTGGCTGTCGCTGTCATGCAGCACGTTGCGGCCGAGCTTCATCAGCTTGTAGGAGAAATCGCGGGCCACCAGCGAGGAAGCGCCGACGCCAACCAGATGGATGCGGCGCGCGCCATCCAACAGTTCCAGCGTCCGGGAAATGATGCGCTCGCTGTTGGCGGCGACGGTCTGCTGCATCGACAGAAGCTTGCTGCCGATCAGCTTCTTCAGGATGACCGGATAGGTGTCGCCGACATCGATCGAACCGTGGATGACGCCGGCCGGAACTTGCCAGTCCTGCGCCTTGGCCTCACTGACGGCGAGCTTGAGCTCCTGATAGCTGGCATAGCCGAGTTTTTGGCTGAACTTGACGACACTCGACTGGCTGCGGCCGATCTCGGCCGCAAGCGCAGCCGTCGACAGCCGCAGCATCTGGTCGGGATTGTCGACGATGTACTGGCCGATCTCACGATCGCCGGCCGCCATGCCGTCGAGCTTCGCATTGATCGTCTTCAGAACGGACATGAACCCTCTACAGCGCTTGGGTGCTCGTCAGAGGAATAAATTATTCCAATTTCGATTGACAGCCAAGAACGCAGAATTAATTCTCGATTGGACCGGCCAAGTTCGGGAATCGAGTGGGTCTTCCGGAAAGACCGGACCGGCTTTCGCCATACAAGGGTTCAGCCATGGACAGATTGCGGATCGTCGGCGGACGAAGACTGGAAGGCGCGGTCACCATATCCGGCGCCAAGAACGCTGCTCTGCCGCAGATAGCCGCCGCCCTGCTCAGCCCCTACCCGCTCGAACTGACCAACCTGCCAGATGTGACCGACGTCGAAAACATGCTCGGCGTAGTGCGGCTTCACGGCGCCGAGGTGACCCGGTCGGCGCATGCCGCGACGATCGACACCAGTGCCGCCGTTTCGAAGGAAACATCTTATGACACGGTGCGGAAAATGCGGGCTACGGTGCTGGTGCTGGCGCCGCTGCTCGCCCGGTTCGGCCACGCCCGGGTTTCACTGCCCGGCGGCTGCGCGATCGGTGCGCGGCCGGTCGACATGCATGTCGCCGCGCTCGCGGCGCTGGGTGCAAGGATTGCGGTCGAGAACGGCTCGATCGTCGCCTCAGTGCCGAACGGGCTTGTCGGCACGCGCATCGTGCTCAGCTCGCCGTCCGTCGGGGCAACGGAAACCGCCATGATGGCGGCGACCACGGCCAAGGGTGAAACCGAGATCCTCAACGCCGCGCGCGAGCCGGAAGTGGCTGACCTCGCCGCTTGCCTCAACGCCATGGGCGCGCGCATCGAAGGCGCCGGCACGCATCGCATCCTGATTGCCGGCGACACCAGCTGGCATGCGGCCCGGCATGACATCATCCCGGACCGCATCGAGGCCGGCACCTATGCCATTGCCGCGGCGATCACCGGCGGCCAGCTTGAACTGACCCATGCCCGGCTCGAGCACATGGCATCGGTGGTGCAATTGCTTGAGGCCACCGGCGTCAGCGTCTGGCCCGGCGACCGTGGGCTGATCGTGTCGCGCGACCGGCCGCTCAAGGCCGTCGATCTCACGACGGAGCCCTATCCGGGGTTTCCGACCGATCTGCAGGCGCAGTTCATGGCGCTGATGTGTTGCGCCGAGGGCGCGTCGCTGCTGCGCGAAACCATTTTCGAGAACCGTTTCATGCATGTGCCGGAACTGATGCGGCTCGGCGCCAACATCAAGTTGCAGGGAACCATGGCGCTGGTGCGCGGCGGCGAGAGGCTGCATGGTGCGCAGGTGATGGCCACCGACCTGCGCGCTTCGGTGTCGCTGGTGCTGGCGGCGCTGGTTTGCGAAGGCGAGACCATCATCAACCGCGTCTACCACCTCGACCGCGGCTATGAGCAGTTGGACCGCAAGCTGCGCCTGTGCGGCGCCGACATCGAGCGGCTGATCGCATGAGCGGCGTGGGCTATTTTCTCGGCGTCGATGGCGGCGGAACCGGCTGCCGGGCCCGAATCGAGGATGCGGAGGGAACCGTGCTGGGACAGGGTCTCTCCGGCCCGGCGACGACACGGCTCGGCATCGACGCGGCCTGGGCTTCCATTGCCAAAGCCTTCGGCTCGGCAATCGAGGAGACGGGCTTCGGGCCGGCCGAGACCGCCCGTATCCGCGCCGGCATTGGCCTTGCCGGCATTGGCCGCAAGGGTGCGCTGGAGGCGTTGCGGGCGATCGCGCATCCCTTTGCCAGCATCGATTTCGTCAGCGACGGCGTCGGCGCCTGCCTGGGCGCGCACTCCGGCCAGGACGGCGCCATCGTTATTGCCGGCACCGGTTCGATCGGCCTTGGCTTTGTCGAAGGCCGCGATTTGCGTGTCGGCGGCTACGGCTTTCCGATCTCTGACGAAGGCAGCGGCGCCGATCTTGGCCTGAAGGCCGTGCAGCTGGCGCTGCGCGCCCATGACGGCCGGCACGAGCGGACGGCGCTGCTGGCGGAGGTGATGCAGCGCTTCGAGGGCGATGCGATGGAGGCGGTCGCCTGGATGGACCGCGCCAGCGCCACCGACTACGCGGCGCTGGCGCCGATGGTGATGCGCCACGCCGATCAGGGCGATCCGGCCGGACGGCGCATCGTGCAAAGTGCGGCCGAGCAGATCGACACGCTGGTGCGGGTGCTGTTCGAAAAAGGCGCGCCGCGCGTCACCTTGCTGGGCGGCCTGGCCAGCCCGCTGGAACCCTGGCTTTCGCCCGATGTGCGGCGCAGGCTGAAGCCCGCCGACGGCGACGCCGTGTCCGGCGCGATCATCCTTGCCAAGCGTTCGCTCTGCACTCGGTAGGCTTCGCAGATAGGAATAAAATATTCCAAATTTCTGTTGACGATGTGAATATTCAATTCTAAAAAGTTAACAAAGAAAAACCGAGATGACGGACCTCAGGTCCGTCTGCACTGGCCCGTTGAGCCATGCCGGGCAGCATGATTTTGAAAGCACTGGAATGACCGAGCAAGGGTTGATGTCTGAGCTGGGCGGGCTGGTTTCCGAAGGCCGCAACCCGAGGACTGTCGACATCGACCTGCTGCCGACCGTCGATGTGCTGCGCAAGATCAATGACGAGGACAGGCTTGTCCCGGCGGCTGTCGAAAAGGTGCTGCCGGAAATCGCCGCAGCGGTCGACCGGATTGTGCTTGCCTTCCAGAAAGGCGCCCGCCTGATCTATATGGGCGCCGGCACCAGTGGGCGCCTCGGGGTCCTCGATGCTTCGGAGTGTCCCCCCACTTTCGGCGTTCCTGAAGACATGGTCGTCGGCCTGATCGCCGGTGGTCCCGATGCCCTGGTACGGTCGCTGGAAGGCGCCGAGGACGATCCGAAAATGGGCGCTCGGGCATTGCAGGAGATCGGGCTCACACCGGATGACGTGGTGGTCGGCATCGCAGTCAGCGGGCGCACGCCCTACGTCATCGGCGGATTGAACTATGCAAAGCAGGTGGGCGCGGCGACGGTCGCCCTGTCCTGCAATCCGGCCTCGACCATTGCCGGCATCGCCGACATCGCCGACATCGCCATCTCGCCGGTCGTCGGTCCGGAAGTGCTCACCGGCTCGACCCGGCTGAAATCGGGAACCGCGCAGAAGCTGGTGCTCAACATGCTGACCACGGCCTCGATGATCCGCATCGGCAAGAGTTTTCAGAATCTGATGGTCGACCTCAACCCGTCCAACAAGAAGCTGGTGGCGAGGGCGATCAGGATCGTCATGCAGACGACCGGCTGCTCGGGGCAGCAGGCCAAACAGGCGCTCGCCCAGACCGGCAACGATGTGAAGCTGGCAATCCTGGTGACGATCACTGGCCTTGATGTCGAGGCGGCGCGAACCGCCCTCGGCAAGGCCGGAGGCTTCCTGCGAAAGGCAATCAGCGACAAGACGGCGTGAGGCCGCATAGACTGGGCCGATACTCCAAAGCATGTGTGTCTTGGAAGCGGTCCGCAGAACTGCAAGGCATCAAGTCAAATCATAATGGGAGACGAAAATGATAGGGCATCTCACAAGAACACTGCTATCGGGCATCACGGTTGCCACGATGCTCGGCGTGGCTGCGGTTTCGACGCAGGCGGCGACGCTGCACATGGCCTGGTCGCAGGACGCCACCGGGCTTGATCCGCACAAGCAGACGGCGTTTTCGTCGCTGAGGCTCTTGGAACTGATCTATGAGCCGCTGGTGCGGGTCGACGCCAGCCTGCAGATTATCCCCGCCATCGCCACGTCCTGGGAATTCTCCAAGGACGGCAAGGAACTGACCTTCAAGCTCGATCCCAAGGCGAAATTCCAGGACGGCACGGCCGTGACCTCGGCCGACGTCAAGGCCTCGTTCGAGCGCATCCTCGACGAGAAGACGGGGGCTGCCGCCCGCGCCAACTTCCTGTCGATCGCCAGCATCGACACGCCGGATGCGGCAACCGTCGTGTTCCATCTGTCGCAGCCCGACGTGCCGATCCTGACGGCGATGAGCGACGTCAACGCCGCCATCGTCCCGGCCAGTGAAATCAAGGCCGGCTCGATCGGCACCAAGGCGGTCGGCTCCGGTCCGTTCAAGCTCGACAAATGGGACCCCAACGCCAAGGAAGTGCTGAGTGCCAACAAGGACTGGGGCGGCGGTGCGACCGGCGTCGACGGCATCGAGATCAGCGTGCTGCCGGACGAAGCGGCGATCCTGGCTGCCATGCGCACCAAGCAGATCGATTTCGCGCTGCTCAACGACCCGCTGGTCGCGACGCTGGTGCCGAAGGAAGCCAGCCTGCAGCTGAACCGCGTGCCGGTGCTCTCCTATCACGTGCTGCAGCTCAATCCGTCGCGCAAGCCGATGACCGAGCTCAAGGTGCGCCAAGCGATCTCCTGCGCCATCGACCGGCAGGAGGTGCTGGACACCGCTTCGCTCGGCGAAGGCAAGGTCACCGGCCCGCTGACCATCCCGGCGCTGGCGACCGATCCGAGCCAGCTGTTCTGCTACAAGCGCGACGTCGAAAAGGCCAAGAAGCTGATGGCCGAGGCCGGCTTTGCCGATGGCTTTTCGGCGACCGTGATCGGCGCCACCGGCGAGCCGCCGACGGCGGCGGCGGAAGCCCAGGTCATCCAGTCGCAGCTCGCCGAAATCGGCGTCAAGCTCGACATCAAGATGATGGAGCTCAACGTCTATGTCGACGCCTGGCTGAAGGGCGATTTCGACATGGCGATCGCCCTCAATGGCGGCCGCGCTGACCCCTACACCATGTACAACCGCTACTGGACCAAGGCAGGCAATCTGCAGAAGGTGGCGAACTACATCGACGACACGCTGGACAGCCAGATGCAGCAGGGCCGCGCCGAGACCGACCCGGCCAAGCGCAAGGCGATCTTCGCCGAGTTCGAGAAGCACCTCGCCGAGGTATCGCCATGGATCTGGCTCTACACGTCCTACAGCTACACGGCCCAGCAGAAGAACATCGCCGGCTTCGTGCCGACGCCGACGGGCACGCTGTTCAGCCTGAGCAAGGTTACCATCCAGCAGTAGCCGGCACAGGCATTGGACGAGAGGACTTCTTCGCGTGAACTATCTGATGCGACGACTGGCGACGTTTCCTCTCGTCCTACTTGGCGTGTCCATCCTGGTCTTCGTGGCGATCCGGATGGTGCCGGGCGATTCGATCACGGCGATGCTGGGCACCGAGGCCGGCCTGCTGACCCCGGCACAGCGGGATTCGCTTGCCGCCTATTTCGGCATCGACCAGCCCTGGTTCGTCCAGTACTGGCGCTGGATCGGCGGCATCCTGCACGGCAATCTCGGCATCTCCGTCACCTATGGCAGGCCGGTGCTCGACGTCATTCTCGAACGCTTCCCGTTGACGCTGGAGCTGGCCGTCCTGTCGATGATGATCGCGCTGGTGGTCGGCCTGCCGGCCGGAATCTTCGCCGCCACGCACAATGAGAAACTGTCGGACCTTGGGGTACGCATCGCCGCTATGATCGGCCAGTCGACGCCGAGCTTCGTGCTTGGCCTCTTGATCATCTACACGCTGTCGGCCGGTTTCGGCGTGTTGCCGGCGATGGGCGAATTCGCGCCGCTCTGGCAGGATCCCTTGCGCAATCTCAGCCAGTTGATCCTGCCCGCCATCACGCTGGGCTTCGCCTTCGCCGCGTCGGTCACCCGCATAGCGCGTTCGGCAATGCTCGACGTGTTGAGCGACGACTATGTCCGCACCGCGCGCAGCAAGGGCGCCTCGGCGCGCAGCGTCATCTGGCGGCATGCTTTGCCCAATGCGCTGATCCCGGTGGTGACGCTGAGCGGCATCGAGTTCGGCTATCTCCTGGGCGGCGCCGTCATCGTCGAGCAGATCTACGCCCTGCCCGGCCTCGGACGCATGGTGCTGGATGCCATCCTGCAGCGCGACTATGCGCTGGTGCAGGGAGCCGTGCTGTTCATCGCCTTCAACTTCATGATCGTCAATCTCCTGGTCGACCTCGCCTATGTCGCGCTCGATCCGCGCATCCGGCTGGGAGAGCAGTGATGCGCATTCTGCGCGCCATCTTCGGCCATGGCAGCGGCCGCATCGGCGGCGTCATCGTCGGCGTCTATCTGCTCATCGCCATCCTCGGCCTGGTCGGGCTGACGCCGCACAACCCGATCACGCAGTTCCGCGTCGACCGGCTGCATGCGCCCAATGGCGCCTACTGGATGGGCACCGACTTATTCGGCCGCGATGTCGCCAGCCGGCTGATGGCGGGGGTCGGGCAGTCGCTCACGGTTGCCTTCTTCTCGGTGGCCTTCGCCACCCTGGCCGGCACCGTGTTCGGGCTGGCCGCCGCCTGGCTTGGACGCCGCTGGGACGGCGTGGTGATGCGGATCATGGATGTGCTGCTGGCCTTCCCGGCGATCCTTCTGGCGCTGCTCATCGTCACCGTTGCCGGACCGGGCACATGGACCAGTGTCGTTGCCATCGGCATCGTCTACACACCGATCTTCACCCGCGTGGTGCGCGGCCCTGCCCTGTCGCTTAAGGCACGCGAATTCGTCGACGCCGCGCGCACCTTCGGCAGCAGTTCGTTCCACATCGTCACGCGCCATTTGCTGCTCAACCTGGTGGCGCCATTGACCGTCCAGGTGACGCTGGCGCTGGCCTGGGCGCTGCTGACGGAAGCTGGTCTGAGCTTTCTCGGGCTTGGTACACAGCCGCCCGCCGCCTCGCTCGGCCTGATGCTGAGCGACAGCCGCAATCTGATGGAGACCGCGCCCTGGCTGATGATCTTCCCGGGGCTGGCTATCATGATCAGCATCCTCGGTTTCAACCTGCTGGGTGACGCCTTGCGCGATATCCTCGACCCGAAGATGCGGAGGGCGCCGGCATGATCCCGCTGCTGTCGGTCAGCGATCTGCGCGTCGGCTTCGGCCGCAATCCTCAAGCCAACGAAGTGGTGCGCGGCGTCGGCTTCGACCTGGCGGATGGCGAAACACTGGCCATCGTCGGCGAAAGCGGTTCGGGCAAATCCGTCACCGCGCTGTCGATCAACCGTCTCATCGATTTCGGCGGTGGCCGCATCACCAGCGGCGCGATGAAACTGAAGCGTGCCGATGGGACTATCTTCGACCTGATAAGCGCGACCGAGCCGCAGCTGGCCGGCATCCGTGGCGCCGAGATCGGCATGATCTTCCAGGAGCCGATGACCTCGCTCAATCCGGTGCTGACCATCGGCACACAGATCGAGGAATCGTTCCGGCTGCACCGCGGGCTGACCGGCCGGCAGGCCACGGCGGCAGCCAAGGATGCGCTCGACCGTGTGCGCATTCCCGATGCAGCAAGGCGATTGAAATACACACCCAACCAGCTGTCGGGCGGCATGCTGCAAAGGGTGATGATCGCCATTGCGCTGGCCTGTAATCCGCGCCTGCTGATCGCCGACGAGCCGACGACTGCGCTCGACGTGACCGTGCAGGCGCAGATCATGGCATTGCTGGCCGAGTTGAAGCGCGAGACCGGCATGTCGATGATCTTCATCACCCATGATATCGGCCTGGTTGCCGGCATCGCCGACAGGGTGATGGTGATGCAGAACGGGCAGGCCGTGGAGCAAGGCGAACTGAACCAGATCCTCGACAGGCCGCAGCATCCCTACACACAGCATCTGCTGCATGCCGTGCCGCATTTCGCCAACGGAAGCGCGACGCGCGCTGACGGACGACGCGACAACGACATACCCGCAAAACCGGCCTTGAAGGTCGATGGCCTGGTGGTGCGGTTTCCTCTCAAGAGCAATTTCTTCAGCCGCGCCACCGGCGCCGTGCACGCCGTCGACGGCGTCGACTTCGACCTGATGCCGGGAGAGACGCTGGCCATCGTCGAGAGCGGCTCGGGCAAATCGACAACGGCAAAGGCGGTGCTCGGCCTGGTGCGCTCGACGCGTGGCAGTTTCTCGGTCGGCGCCCGAAAGGCCTCAGCCGAGCAAAGCGCCAAGCCCGTGCAGATGGTGTTCCAGAACCCCTATGCCTCGCTCAATCCGAGGCTCAGCATCGAGAGCATCCTGGCCGAGCCGGTGATCGCCACCGGTGGTCGCGTGAATGCCGAGACGCGTGCCAGGATGGCGAGCTTGCTGGAACGTGTCGGCCTGCCTGCGAATAGCTTGCAGCGTTATCCCCACGAATTCTCCGGCGGCCAGCGGCAGAGGCTGTGCATTGCCCGTGCGCTGATGCTCAACCCGTCCGTGGTCGTGCTCGATGAGGCGGTGTCGGCGCTCGACGTCTCGGTGCAGGCCAAGGTGCTGGAGCTGCTGGTCGACCTGCAGCGCGACTTTGGGCTGGCCTATCTGTTCATCTCGCATGACATGGCGGTGGTCGAGCGGATCGCGCACCGCATCGCCGTCATCTATGCCGGCCAGATCGTCGAGATCGGCGATGCGGCCTCGGTGCTGTCGAGGCCGAAGCATTCCTATACGAAGAAACTCATCGCCGCCGTTCCGACCATCGACCGGCGGCGCGAGCATTTCGAGATCGACACACGACAGGTGCCGTCGCTTGTGCGCCCGCAGGGGTTCGAGCCGGCGCCGGCGCGGTGGGAGCAGTTTGGCAGGGATCATATGGCGAGGGTTGAAGGGTGATTGACGGTACCCTGGGATATCCGAGGTTGGCGGGACAGCACCCCCCTCTGCCCTACCGGGCATCTCCCCCGCAAGGGGGGAGATTGGCAGCGTTGATGTTCCGCCAACCTTCCAACGTTGGAGATTGGCGAAAGCCGAGGCGACATCCGATCTCCCCCCTTGCGGGGGAGATGTCCGGCAGGACAGAGGGGGTGTGACGGATCGCGGCCTTTCGAAAAGAGGTCGGCATTGAGCGCCCTCGCCCCACTCTTCGACCGCGCATTCCAGCCTGTCGCAACAGCGGTCTCAGCCAAGCGCATCCCCGGCGGCGTGCTCGGCATCGTCGACAAAAATGGCAACCGCATCATCAGGGCAATCGGCTCGGCGCAACTCGTGCCGAAGCAGCGCCCCATGCAGGTCGAAACCTGGTTCGACCTGGCGTCCCTGACCAAAATCATCTTCACCACGCCGCGCATCCTGGCGCTGGCGGAAGACGGCGTCATCGATCTCGACGCGCCGCTGATCTCGGTGCTGCCGGACCTGCGCCAATATGATGCCGAGGCCTGGGAGCGGAAGGTGACGTTCCGCCAGTGTCTCGGCCACCAGACACCGTTTCCGGCCGTCGAGCCGATCTACACTTACGGGCGGGACCCCCAGCTGTTGCGCGCCTTCATCCTGCAGCGCGAATGGCGCGCCCGTGACCCCGTCTATTCCGACATCAATTTCATCCTGCTCGGCTTCGCGCTCGAGCGGTTGTCGGGCAAGACCATCCGCGACATGGACCCCGGCCCGGGTTTTGCCTGGTCGACAGCGCCGGATGTCGCCGCGGCGACCGAGGACTGCACCTGGCGTCATCGTGTGCTCTCCGGCGAGGTACACGACGACAATTGCTCGGCGCTGCAAGGAGCCGGTCATGCCGGGCTGTTCGGCACAGCCACTTCGGTGCTGGATTTCGCGCAGGGGCTGCTGGACGGCACGGGCGCTTCCGAACGGTCCATCGCGTTGATGCGCACCCCCTTGGCCGCTACCCGCACCCATGGCTGGGAGCGCCCTTATGACGGCTGGTCCGATGGGGCCTTGTGCAGCCCGGGAACCATCGGCCACACCGGCTTTACCGGCACCGGCCTGTGGATCGACTTCGATCAAGGCAGGGCCTGGACCTTGCTCACCAACAGGATCCATCCGACACGTCATTTCGACAGCGGAATCATCTCGCTGCGGCAGACGGTCGGCGATCTCGTCAACGGACTGTAGGAGCTCAATGATGGAACCAATCTGGGCCGTCGGCCTGATGACCGGCACCGTGCTTGACGGCAATATCGATGTTGCGCTGATCAAGACCGATGGCGAGCGGATCGACGATTTCGGCACCTACCGGCTGATGCCCTATCCCCAATCGATCCGGGCGCTGCTGGAAGAGACGCTGACGGCGGCCAGAGCTTGGAATTTCGTCGGGCCGGAACCGGCTATCTTCCGCAAGGCCGAGGAAGCGCTGACGCGCGCCCAGTCGGCGGCGGTGAAGGAGTTGGTCGAGGGGTATGGCATGACCATGGCCGATATCGGCGTCGTCGGCTTTCACGGCCAGACGGTGCTGCATCGCGCGCCGCAGGTCGGGCGGCTCGGCCAGACGCGGCAGCTCGGCGACGGCGAGCTGATGCACAGCATATTGGGCACCAAGGTCGCCTATGATTTCCGCTCGGCCGACATGCGCGCCGGTGGCCAAGGCGCCCCCCTGGCCGCCGCCTATCACACCGCGCTGATGCGCAGCGCCGGCGCCAGCGGCGAGGTGGCCGTGCTCAATCTCGGCGGCGTCGCCAACGTCACCTGGTGGGATGGCGCCGACAATGTCGTCGCCTTCGACACCGGCCCCGCCAACGCGCCGCTCAACGATTTCATCAAGTCGAAGGGGCTCGGCGAAATGGACCGCGACGGCGCGCTTGGCCGTGCGGGAACGGTCGACGAGGCAAGGCTCGCCAAGCTGTTGCAGCACCCTTATCTCAGCAAGCCCTACCCCAAGTCGCTGGACCGTTTCGATTTCGGCGCCGCCATGGCCGATGGCCTCAACGCCGAGGATGGTGCCGCCCTGCTCACCGCCTTCACCGCCGGCGCCGTCGGCAAGGCGCTCGACCTCTTGCCAAGCCGACCGAAAAAGCTGGTGGTCAGCGGTGGCGGTCGCCACAATCCGACGATGATGGCCATGCTGGCCAGCCGCGCCGGCGTCGAGGTGGTGCAGGCCGAAAGCCTCGGCTGGAGCGGCGACGCGGTGGAGGCCGAGTGTTTTGCCTTCCTCGCCGTGCGCGTGCTGCGCGGCTTGCCCATCAGTTTTCCAAGCACCACCGGCGCGCCGCAGCCAATGCGCGGCGGAAAGCTCGCCGGTTAAGCCAGTTTCTTCTGCAGGAAGATGCGGCTGCGACCGACCGGGAAATCGGCCAGCGTGCCGAAGGACTGGTAGCCCTGGCGCTGGTAGACCTTGGCGGCGTTCGGGTTGAAGGTATCGATCAACGCGCCGTGGCAGCCGCGCGCCACGGCCTCCGTCTCGGCCGCGGCCAGCATCTGGCCTGCCATGTGCTGGCCGCGCAGCCTTTCATCGACCCACAGCCACTGCACGTAAAGCCAACCCCAGGCGGTGTAACCCGAAATCCCGGCGACGACGGTGCCGTCCTCGTCGCGCACGAACACGGCGAGCGCCTTTCTTTCCGACGCGCCGACATCGCCGTCGTTGAACGCCGTCAGGCGCTCGCTGAGAAAGGCGAGGTCATCAGGCAAGGGGTTTGCCGTTGTTTCGAGTGTCGTGTTCATGGCTCTTTCCGGAAGACTCGGCTGGATGGGATGAAGGGGTTATGAAGCGTGGGGCCCGCGCAATCTATGTCTGCTCTCGAACAGGCTGCGGATCGCCGCCATTGCGGAATTCGGATGCGGCAATGCCGTAGCGCTTGAGCTTGTCGTAAAAGGTCTTGCGCGGCACGCCGAGCGCGTCGATGGCGCCGCGCACATCGCCGCCATGGTCACGCAGCGCGTCGCGGATGAGCTGCGCCTCGTAGTGGCCGACGCGTTCGGGCAGCGAGGCGGCCGCTGGCTCCGGTGACTGCGGGGAAACAGCCTTCGTTTCGTCGTCCGGACCGAGGCCAAGTGCAACGCGATCGGCAAAATGGGCAAGCTCGCGCACATTGCCCGGCCAGGCATGCGACTGGAGATGATCGCTGACCGCGGCGTTGACCTTGGCAACCGGCCGGCCGAAGCGTTCCGCCGCCTTGCCGAGGAAATGGCCGAACAGCATCGGAATGTCGCCGCGCCGCTCACGCAAAGGCGGGATGCGCAGCGTCACCACGTTGAGGCGAAAATACAGATCCTCGCGAAAATCGCCGCGCTGGTCGGGCCGGCCGAGATCAACCTTGGTCGCCGCGACGACCCTCAGGTCGATGCGCCGGATCTCGTTCGAGCCAAGCGGCGTGAGGCTGCGCGTCTCGAGCACCCGCAACAGCTTGACCTGCAGGGCCGGCGGCATGGATTCGATCTCGTCGAGGAACAGCGTGCCGCCGCTGGAGTGTTCGACGCGGCCGATCCGTCGACGCTGCGCGCCGGTGAAGGCGCCGGCCTCGTGGCCGAACAGCTCGCTTTCGATGACGGTCTCGGGCAAGGCGCCGCAATTCAGCGCCACGAAGGGTTTGGCGCGGCGCCGGCCCCATCGGTGAAGCAGGTCGGCCACCACTTCCTTGCCGGTTCCGGTCTCGCCTTCCACCAGCACGTCGACATCCATGTCGGCGATCTGCCGCAAGGTCTCGCGCAGCCGCCTTATGGCCGGCGCTTCGCCGATCAGCGGCAGGCCGTCGGCGGCCAGAGCGGCTGCTTCGCGCAGCCGCCGATTCTCCATCACCAGCCGCCGCTTCTCGCTCGCCCGCTTCAGCGCCTCGACGAGGCGGTCGCCAGCATAGGGTTTCGGGATGAAATCGTAGACGCCATCCTTGAGCGCAGCCACCGCGAGATCGACATCGCCATGCCCGGTGACCAGGATCACGGGTATATCAGGGTCGATCGCCTTGATGCGATCGAAGAGCTGCAGCCCGTTCATGCCCGGCATGCGGATGTCGCTGACGACCACGCCGTCGAAATCCCTGTCGACGACGGCAAGTGCCGCCTCGGCGGCATCGCGGGCGACGACCGTGAAGCCGGCAAGTTCGAGCAATTGCGTGGTGGCGTGCAGAAGGTCGGCATCGTCATCGACGAGTGCGACCAACCCTGATTTATCGGTCATTCAATCCGCCTCAAATCGATGGTGAAGGACGCGCCTTTGGCGCTGTCAGGATCGAGCCGCAACGTGCCGCCCAATTCCTGGGCGATCTCCTGCGAGATCACCAGCCCGAGGCCGAGCCCCTTCTCCTTGGTGGTCTGGAACGGCATGAACAGATTGCCGGCCGCCTCCGGCCCGAGGCCGGGGCCATTGTCGCGCACCGAAATCAGCACCCGATCGCCGCGCTCGGCGAGTTGGATCTCGATGCGGGGATCGGATTGGTCCTTCATGGCGTCGAGCGCGTTCTGCAGCAGGTTGACCAGGATCTGCTCCAGCCGGATACGACTGGCCATCACCAATGGCGAGGCAGTGCCGCGCGGCTTGACGATGGTGACGCCGGAATCGCGGATGCGGCCGGACAGCAGCGACAGCGCGCCATCGATCGCCTCGCGCACCGGCAAGGGCGAAGCCGCAGTGCCGGGCCGGCGGGCAAAGGTGCGCAAGGTGCTGGTGATGGCGCCGATGCGTTCGGTCATCGAGATGATCGAGGTCAGATTGCCGCTTGCCGGTTCGGTCTTGCCGGTTTCGAGGAAGCGGCCGGCATTCTCGGCATAGGTGCGGATGGCGGCGACCGGCTGGTTGATCTCGTGTGCCACGCCGGCCGCGATCTGGCCGAGGATGGAAAGCCGATTGGCCTGGGCGAGATCGTCGCGCAGCCGGCGCACCTTGGCCTCTGCGCTCTCCCGCTCGGCGATTTCGCCGGCAAGCGCGGTGTTGGAGCGGGTCAGCTCGGCGGTTCGCGTCGACACGCGGCTTTCGAGCTCGGCATTCATACGCGCCAGCGCCTCCTGCCGCAGCAGGCGTGTGCGGCGGCGTCTTGTGAGCACGTAGGCAAGCAGACCGGTCAGCAGCAGCCCGAGCAGCGTGGTCAAACGTGCCGTGTTGGCGGCCGATGAGAGAGCGGCGTCCGCCGGTGTCAGCAGCCAGAGGCGCCAGCCGGGGACCGCACCGGGCAGATCCTGCACCACTTCGACGAACTGGCGCGGCTTGCCCGGGCTCTCTATCGTCGCCAGGCCGTCGCCGGCACCGCGCCGTATCGGCAGCGGTTCGAAGGCGGCGTCCGTCAGCTGAAGCTGCTCATGGGCAGCGGCGGCGTCTTGGGCGGAGAGCGGGGCCAGCGCGTGAAACCGCCATTCGGGCTGGCTGGTGGCCAGCACGACGCCGCGTTCGTCGGTGACGAAAACGAGAAAGCCACTGGAGCGCCAATTGGCTTCGACGCCGTCGAGTTCGACCTTCAGCACGGCGACGCCCAGCGGCTTGCCGTTGTCGTCGACCCGGCTCGAAAGATAGAGTCCCGGCCGGCCGCTGATCGTGCCGAGGCCATACTGGCTGGCGGAGCCCTTCGCCATCGCCTCGTTGAAATAGTGGCGGAAATTGTAATCGATGCCGACAAAGCTCGTCGGCTCGCCGGCATTGCTGGCTGATATCGCGATGCCTGCCGTATCGATGACATAGATGGCGGATGCCGAGGCATCGCCGGCAATCGCCTTGAGCTTGTCGTTAAGGGCCGCTTCCTGCATCTTCCCGGCCCGACGCAGCGCCCCGCGCACAGCATCGTCGCGGGCCAGCACCAAGGGAACCAGGCGCTGTTTTTCGATTTCGCCGGTCAGCGTTCCCGCTGCCAGCGGCAGAGCGGCAAGCGCTGTGTCGCGCAGATCATCGGTCGCCTGGCCGGTGGCGATGCGTCCCGCGATGACGATCGCGCCAGCCAGTATGGCCAAGGCGATGACCGCGACAAGCCAGCGGCCATCGCGCAGCCGGCCAACCGCCTCGCGCAGCAGTTCGCGGCCAGCAAACCCGGCTGAGCTGCTATCGGTGCCTGCTTGCAGCGTCTGCCCTCTCCCTTTGCTAGCGGCCTCGAGGTCACTGTAATGCGAAATTCCGCCCAGGCAAAATGTTTCGCGTGCGGAAATCCGCACAAACCTCCACCGAAGGGCGCCGAAGAATGCCCGGAATCCCGGGATTCCGGGCATTCCCCCATCTGGCACAGCGCTTGCAAAACTCCTTCCAGCGGCGGGCGACCGGAACGCCGCGATGGGAGAAGTCACGCAGGGCGGTTTCCGTCCATCCGGCCAGGGAGAGATCGATGCACATCGCAGACCAATCAGGCGCGCCCGCCGCGCAGCGCAAGCCTCTTTATGCCCAACTCTACGTGCAGGTTCTGGTGGCGATCACCGTCGGCATCCTGCTCGGCCATTACTATCCCTCTGTCGGCGAGAGCATGAAGCCGCTCGGCGACGCCTTCATCAAGCTGGTCAAGATGATCATCGCCCCGGTCATCTTCCTGACCGTCGCAACCGGCATTGCCGGCATGAGCGACCTGCAGAAGGTCGGCCGTGTCGCCGGCAAGGCAATGCTCTACTTCCTCACCTTCTCGACATTGGCGCTGATCATCGGCCTTGTCGTCGCCAATGTCGTGCAGCCGGGCGCCGGCTTCAACATCGACCCGGCGACGCTCGATGCCTCGACCGTCAACACCTATGCCGCCAAGGCGCATGACCAGTCGGTCACCGGCTTCCTGATGAATATCATCCCCGGCACGATCGTCGGCGCCTTCGCCGATGGCGACATCCTGCAGGTGCTGTTCTTCTCGGTGCTGTTCGGCATCGCGCTGGCGCTGGTCGGCGACAGGGGCGCACCAGTGCTCAACTTCCTGCAGGCGCTGATGGCGCCGATGTTCAAGCTGGTCAGCGTGCTGATGAAGGCAGCCCCGATCGGCGCGTTCGGCGCCATGGCCTTCACCATCGGCAAATACGGCATCGGCTCGGTCATCAACCTCGCCATGCTGGTCGGCACCTTCTACGCGACATCGCTGCTGTTCGTGTTCGTCGTGCTGGGTGCGGTCTGCCGCTACAACGGCTTCTCCATCCTATCGCTGCTGCGCTACATCAAGGAAGAGCTGCTTCTGGTACTGGGCACCTCCTCGTCGGAAGCCGCCCTGCCCTCGCTGATGGAGAAGATGGAAAAGGCCGGCGCCAAGCGCTCGGTGGTCGGCCTGGTCATCCCGACCGGCTATTCCTTCAACCTCGACGGCACCAACATCTACATGACGCTGGCCGCGCTGTTCATCGCGCAGGCGACGAACATCCATCTGTCGATGGGCGACCAGATCCTGCTGCTGCTGGTTGCCATGCTCTCGTCCAAGGGTGCTGCCGGCATCACCGGCGCCGGCTTCATCACCCTGGCCGCCACGCTTTCGGTGGTTCCCTCGGTGCCGGTCGCCGGCATGGCGCTGATTCTCGGTGTCGACCGCTTCATGTCGGAGTGCCGGGCGCTGACCAACTTCGTCGGCAATGCCGTCGCCACGCTGGTTGTCGCGCGCTGGGAAGGCGAACTCGACGAGGCCAAGCTGGCGAGAGCCCTGGCCGGCACGGCCGATGACAGCCTGCCGGCGGATGTCGTTCCCGCCGAGTAATCCAGGCGCTTGCACAGCAATGCAAATGGCCGGAGGCATCGCGCCTCCGGCCATTTTTTTACCTTGACGTGTCAGCCATTGAAGTCCCTCCGCGCTTCCGGGAACGTGCTTGGGCCGACCGGCATGCGGGCCGCCAGGCTGCCATCGTCGAACAGGACAAGGCTGGCGGCGCCGACCAGCCCGGCATGGCGGCCGAGCTGGGCCTGGACGACAGGCACGTCGCGATAGGCGCGCATGGCGCGCTGCCGGATGGTCGCCTCGATGACCGGATGCATCAGGTCGAGGCCATTGGCGATGCCGCCGCCGACGACCAGGACGTCGGGCGAATAAAGATGCAGGAGATTGGTGAAGCCGACGCCCAGCCAGCGCGCCTCCTCCTCGAGCAAGACGGCAGCAAGGTCGTCCTGCAGCCGCGCCGCCTCGACCACGTGACGACCGGTGACCTCGCCGTTGGCCGAAAGACGACGCAGCGTCGAGCCATCGAAGGCCGATGTCGCGGCATTGGCGCGGCGGCCAAGTGCCGTGCCCGAGGCGATGGCCTCGAAGCAGCCGACGACGCCACAGACGCAGCGCTCGCCCTCATTGGTGATGGTCATATGGCCGATCTCGGCGGCCAGCCCACGGCGGCCATGCAAGATGCGCCCGTCGGCAACGACACCGCCGCCAATGCCGGTGGAGACCGTGACGAAGACCAGCGAGCGGGCGCCATGGCCGGCACCGAAGCGCCATTCGCCGAGTGCTGCAGCGTTGGCGTCGTTCTCCAGCCGCACCGGCAGGCCGAGCCGGCGCTCGAGGATGTCGGCCAGCGGCACGTCCTGCCAGCCGGCCAGCGTCGGCGGCCCAACGGCAATGCCGGCCAGCGGATCGAGCGGTCCCGGCGCGCCGACACCGACGCCGACAATGGCGAGGCCTGGCGCCTCGGCATGCACGGTCGCGGCCAGCGCCTCGATCTGACCGATCACCACGTCGGGTCCGGCCTGCGCCTGTGTCGGCACCGCCGCGAAGGCCAGGATCTTGCCGTCACGGTCGACCAGAGCGGCACGAAGCTCTGTGCCGCCAAGATCGATCGCAAGGGCGGCTTCAGTGGTCATGCCGCAACCTTCAGACCATGCAGCCAGCCGATGCGGCCGGCGAGATCCTTGTCGCCAAAGGCGAGCGAACCCAGCACCACCGTCTCGGCGCCGGCGGCACGCAGCAAGGGCACCGTCTCGTGGCGGATGCCGCCGTCGGCGGCAAGAACCACTTCCGCCTCGCGGCCGGCCTTTCTCAGGATCGCACGGGCGGCGCCCAGCCTGTCGCAGGCCTTCTCCGACAGGCTCTGGCCCTTGACGCCGATCGCGGTGCCCAGAAGCGTGACGAAGGCGACCTCGGAGACAAAAGGCGTCACCGCCTCGACCGGCGTCTCCAGCCTGAGCACGACACCGGCTTCGGCGCCGAGTTCGCGTGCTAGCCGCACGGCGCGCAATCCCGCCTCGCCATTTTCGGCATGGACGCTGATCATGTCGGCGCCGGCCTCGATGAACTGGCGCGTCTGTGCCTCGACGATCGCGTCATCGACCATCAGATGGACATGGATGGGTTTGGCCGTCAGCCCCGCGATGCGGGCGACGAGATCGGGGAAGAACAGGAAGGACGGCGCGAAGTGGCCGTCCGCGACGTCGATGTGATGCAGATCGACATGAGGCTCGATCCGTTTCAGGTCGCTCTCGAAATTGGCGAGATTGGCCGACCAGAGCGAGAATTCGGCGATCAAGCGATCGCGCGGCAATGCGGCGATGGCGGCGGGGCCTGACAGGGGCTTTGAAGTCATGATGGGTCCTGCTTGTTGAAATGTCTGTCGAGAAAGCCGCCGATGGCGGCGCGGATTTCGGCGAAATGGCGATCCTTGTCTGTGGCTTTCGGTGTCACCTCGGCAAAGGCTGCGTCGGGGATGGTCTCGGCAAGCTCGCGCGCGGTCGCCAAGGGATGGACGAGATCGACGCCGCTGCCGATGACCAGCGTGGGTATTGCAAGGCCAGCGGCTTCGGCCCGCGTCACACCAGGCCCATCCTTTGCGATCGCCTGCATCACCTCGGCGAAGACGGTCGCGTTCTCACGTGCGAAAAAGCCGAGCAGCGAGGCGAGATTGTCCGGCGCCTCGGCGCGGAAACGGGTCGATGTCGCGGAGGACGCGAAGGCGTCGCGGGCTTCAGCCAGCGGAAGCCGGCGGATGAGTTCGGCCACTTCGACATAGGGGCGCATGTTCTGCGGCGCCGCGTCGAAGGCCCAGGCAGGGCGCACCAGCACCAAGCCAAGGACGCGGTCCGGATGGCGGACGGCAAGTCGCATCGCGATCGCCGCGCCCATCGAAATGCCGCCGACGACGAAGCGGTCGAGCCCAGCCGCATCCGCGGCAGCCAGCACATCATCGGCGAACATGGCGATCGAAAACGGACGCTTGCTGCCGGCACTGGCGCCGCCCTGCGCGCGGCATTCCACCGTCAGCCGGCGGCGTGACGGGCCATCGGGAAAATTCTGCGCCACCTGGGCGGCATCGCCGCCGAGGCCATGCTGGAAGACGGTAGAAAGCCCGCCCTGCCCCGTGTCGAAGACACGAAGAGCGGCATCATCGCGCAGCAGGATCGTCGGCGCCGCACTCATCGGAGCAGCCCTCGCAGGAAGGCGGCAACGCCCTGAGCCTCATCGGCGGACAGCCCGTGGGTGACGAGCGCCCCGTCGAAACCTACGGCCTTCAAACGCGCGACTAAATCCGGGAAGTCGACGATGCCTTGCCCTGACGTGGCGAAGCGGCCGTCACCATGGCGGTCCTTGGCGTGTGCCATTGCAATGTGGCTGGCGGCTTCGTCGATCGCGGCAGCGACGATGGCGCGTGCCTCGTCCGGCGTCGCGTGTTCGAACAGGTTCGCCGGATCGAGCACGATCTTGAGACGCTTCGAGCCCATATCGGCAATCAGGCGCGTCGCGTCCGTGGCCGAGGTGACGATGTTGGCCTGCTCGGGCTCGATACCGAGATCGACGCCGGCGTCTTCGGCCAGCGCCAGTGCCTTCGCCATCTCAGCAGCCATGTCCGACCAGGCGGCCGGTGTCGCATTGTCGGGATGATACGCCCATTGATCGGCTGCATTGCGCGAACCGGTGCAAAGCGTGACCAGCGGAATGCCGAGGGCTGCTGCCGTCTCGATGACTACGGCGAGACGGCGAAGGCCATCGTCGCGCACCGCCTTGTCGGGATGCGCCATGTTGTAGGTGCCCGACAGAGCGGCGAGCGAAACACCGGACGATCGCGCGGCGGCACGGATGTCCAGGATGGCTGTATCAGGCACGGCATCCGGCATCGACGGCAGGCCGGCGCAAGCGAGATTGAACTGGGTCGTCTCATAGCCCGCCTGCTTCACCGCGGCCAGCACGGCGGTCGGGTCAGCGCCGGGAAAAGTCTTGGCGAAGATGCCCAGACGCATCAGACCGCACCCGAAACCGAGGCGAGTTCGACCCGCTCACCAGTCTCGACAGAGCGGGCAATGGCGACCATGGCACGGATCGAGGCGATGCCGTCTTCGACATTGGCGCCGCGCATCGGCGTGCCGTTCAGCACCGTATCGGCAAGACCTTCCAACTGGCGGCGGAAGAAATGGCCGTCGGCGCCGAGCGGCTTGCGCGCGGTCGCATCCTTCTCGTGGAAGATGTCGACCTCGCTGGCACGAAAATACCAGGGATTGAAGGTTTTCGCGATCACCGAACCGTTCTCGCCATAGAGCTGGAAGCCTTCGTGCCAGTCCATGCGCACGGCGACGGTCAAGTCGAGATGGCCGAGCGCGCCGCTGGCGAACTCGGTCTCGACGAACCAGCAATAGGCGCCGAAGCGTTCGTTGAGGCGCGCGCGCACGGCGGTGATTTCGCCGCAGAGGAAACGTGCCGTGTCGACGAGATGCGAGCCGTGCGCCAGCATGAAATATTGCCTGAGATCGGCCTTGGGATTGCCTCCCGGCTTCCTCGCCAGCTTGCTGGTGACCGGCAGTGGCTGGATGGCGTCGGTGTTGGTGTAACGGTGGGTGGAATCGCAATACCAGGCCTTCAGCGCCAGCACCTCGCCCATCTCGTCGCGGACGAAGTCACGGGCCGCCTCCAGCGCCGGATCGAAGCGCTTCATGTGGCCGACCTGCAGCACCTTGCCCGAACGCTTCACCGCCGCCGCCAGCGCCTCGCCTTCCTCGACGGAGGTGCCGATCGGCTTTTCGCAGAGCACGTGCTTGCCGGCGTCGAGCGCCTTGATCGACATCGGCACGTGATAGGCATCAGAGGTGGCGACGATCACGGCTTCCAGCTCCGGATCGGCGAGCATGGCGTCGTAATCGGCATACATCTTTTGCGGTTCGTAGGTGGCGCCCATGCGGGCGAGCAGATCAGGCGCCGCGTCGCAGATGGCGTAGAGATCGGCATTGGCGGCCTTCGTGCAGGATTGCAGATGCGCGAACTGCGCGATGGGGCCGCAGCCGAGCACACCGACCCTGAGGCGTCTGTCTTGTTTCTTGATCATCGTCTCGTTCTTCAGGCGCCGTAGCTGCGCATTGTCTGGCGGTTGGTCTTGACCGCGCCGGCGGGATCGGCGGCGGCCGTGTCGGATTCCTCTTCAAGCACCAGCCAGCCGTTGAAGTGTGGCGCGGTGTTCGCGATCTCGATGACCGCTGATGTGTCGCAGACGCCTTGGCCCAGCATCGCCCAGGTGCCGTTGGCATCGACATCCTTCAGATGGATGTAGCGGATGCGGTCGCGATAGGTGCGCAGCGTGTCGGACATGTCCTTGTGGCCGCGCAATATATGGCCGGTATCCGGCACCCAACCGACGAGGGCTGGATCGAGCAAGGCAAAGATCTTGTCATAGTCGGCGCGGTCGAACAGCAGCGTGTTGTGGTGCGAGCTCGGATGCACCGCCACCTGGACGCCGGCCTTGCGACCGAGTTCGCCGGCCTTGTTGTAAACCTCGGCGGCGATGGCGAACTTGTCGTCGCGCGGCCCGTCGGACACCACGGTTGCCGACCCCATCGACACAAGCGCGCCGGGAAAGGCGGAAGCGAAATCGATCCAGCGCCGCGCCGCCTCGAGGTCGGCGCCGATCTCCTCCTCGAGCGTAAAACCGCTGTCCGAGCCGAAGGCGAAGGAAACGAGCGTCAGGCCGGACGACTTCAGCGCGGCGGCGAATTCCGACGGCCGGTCGGCGTAGCGGCCGATCATGGTGTCGGTGATCTCGATGCCGGAATAACCGCCATCGGCGATGGCCTTCAACAAATCGTCGGGGCCGCCGGTAAAACGGTCGCCCAGCATTTCCCAGGTGAAGGTCTGGCAGCCGACTTTGAGGTCTTTCACGTTCATCCTTTCAATCCTTGATACCGCTTATTACTTGATGCCACCTGCGTCGCCCTGGGAAGGACATCCTATTTGACCGAGCCGGCGGTCATGCCGGCGAGGAAGTACCTCTGGGCAACGAGGTAGATGATCAAGAGCGGTAGCGAGCCGAGCACGCTCATCGCCATCATCTGGTTCCATTCGAAGGCGTGCTGCCCCATCAACAGCTGGATGCCGATCGGGACGGTGCGCATCGAGGTCGACTTCGTCAGCGTCAGCGCAAAGAGAAATTCGTTCCAGCACAGAAGGAAGGTGTAGACCGACGTCGCCACGATACCTGGCAATGAAATCGGGACGACCACCCGCCAAAGCGCTGTCCAACTGGTGCCGCCATCGACAGCCACGGCCTCATCGAGATCGCGGGGCAAGGTGTTCAGATATCCCGTCATCAGCAGGATCGCGTAGGGCAGTGTAAACACCAGGTAAGTCAGGATCAGTGCGACGTAGGTATCGAAAATACCGTATGAGACGACAAGCCCGAAGAAGGGGATCAAAAGTGTGATCGGCGGAATCGTCTGTGTGCTGATGATGAGTGTGTTCAGGCTGCCCTTGCCGCGGAAGTTGAAGCGGCTGAACCCGTAAGCCGCCAGCAAGGCGATCAGCACCGTCAGCACGGTCACCGCTCCCGCCACGAAATAGCTGTTGAAGAAAAACCGTAGCTTTACCGGGTCGCCAAGGATGGCTGCATACGCTTCCAGCGTGAAGGCCTTTGGCAGGATGGTTGGTGGCAAGGCAAAGATTTCGGTATTCGATTTGAACGAACTGCTCAGCATCCAGTAGATCGGGAATGCCGCGAAAAAGAGCCCCACTGCAAGCGCTACATGGAGCGCGACGGTGATCAGCTTGTCTTTGCCAGAGTTTCGTTTCCTCATGGTGACTACCGAGCCTTCTGATAACGGATGTAGAACAGCGTCAGGCCGAGAGAGATCAACAAGATGACCACGGCACTCGCCGAAGCCTGCGACAGGTTGTAGCTCGAAAACGCCAGCTTGTAGGTGTAGGTGCTGAGGACCTCGGTCGAGTAGATCGGGCCACCGCCCGTCGTTATCCAGATCAACGGGAAGACCTGCATGGTCCAGATGAAGTCGAGCAGCGAGATGCTGATGATGATCGGCATCAGCTGCGGAATGGTGATGAAGATCAGCTTCTGGTAGGCTTTTGCCCCGTCGATATCGGCTGCTTCGTAGAAATCCTTGGGAATGCCCTGCAAACCCGCGAGCAGGCTGACCATGAAGAGCGGATAGCCCGCCCAGATGTTGGCGAAGGTGACGGCGTGCAGCGCGGTCTCAGGCGAAGAAAACCATTCGACCTTGGAACCGATGATGCCCAATTGCAGGAGAATGCTGTTCACGACGCCGTTCGGCTCGAGCAGCAGGCGCCAGATCACGGCGATAATCACCGCGGTGAACAGCCAGGGCAGTATGTAGAGCACACGCAGAATATTGCGCAGCATCGGATTGATGCGGTCGCTGTTCAGCATGAGCGCGAAGATCATGCCGATGGTCATGTGGAAAATGACACTCATGCAAGTGAAGTAGAGCGTGTGCCACAGCGAAGCCCAGAACACCGGATCGTTGAAGATCGCCTGGTAGTGTTTCAGCCCGGCAAAGGACGGGTCGCGACGCAGCACCGCGCTGTTCTGGAACGAATAGCCAATCACCGTCACCATCGGCAGCAGCATCAGAAGCCCGATGATGAGCAGCGAGGGCGACAGATAGAGGTAGGGTGCGACCGCTCGTTTCAGCTTGTGGTGGGAGCGCTTTTGCCGGGTCATGTGCCAACCTTGGGATACGCCTTCAAGAGAAGGTAAGCTTCTAAAACAGATCCATCTTCAAATTGCCGATCCGTTGTTGCCGGGTGGCCTGCCCGAAGTCAGGCCACCCGGTCGAAGAAACGGGAACAGGCCGATCAGAATTTCGCCATCCAGCCCTTCTGAGCGGCGGCGGCGGCTTGTTCCGGAGACTGCTCGCCGGCGAGCATCTTCTGGGCTTGCACGTCGAACTGGGTCATCAGGTCTTCAGCCACCGGCAGGCCGGTGAACTCATTGGCGAGATAACCGGTCTTGAAGATTTCGAAAGCCTTGGCGAAAGCCTTGTCCGAGGTCACGAAATCGGGCTTGGCGTTGACGTTGCCCGGGAAGGCGTTTGCAAGCGACACGAGCTTGGCGTTCACCTTTTCGCTCATCAGATATTGGACGAGTTTCCAGGCCTCTTCCTGATGTTTCGAGGCAGCAGATATGCCGATGCCCCAGGAGGCATAGGGAAGGCCGCGCTTGCCCGTATAGCCCTCCACGACCGGGACCGGGATGAGGTCGAAGTTCAGCTTGGGATTGCGCTTGCGGATGAGGTTCACATGCGCGAGCGAGTCGATCATCATCCCGACCCGGTCGTTGACGAATTCCTCGACCTTTTCCTGTTCGGTCTTGGTGGCGATGCCGGGCGAGATGGTGCCGGCGTCGTTGAGCGATTTGACGAAGGTGAGCATGTCGACCACCGGCTTGCCCTCGAGTGCGGGCTTGCCGTCCGCCATCATCGACTGACCCGATGCCCAGACCCACGACATCATGTCGTTCTGGACGCCCGACGGCGTTTGCAGCGACAGCGGCAGCACCCAGCCATACTGGTTCTTGTCGGCATGGGTCATCTTCTTGGCAGCTTCGAGAAACTCGGCGCGGGTCGACGGCAGCTTGGTCACGCCTGCCTGGGCGGCGAGGTCCAGATTGACGAAGACAGGATAGACGAAGGAAGCGACGGGAAACATCACCGCCTTGCCATCCACCTTGATGATGTCCGCGACCTGGGCTTTGTCGAACTTGCTCGCATCCATCATCGGGTTCATGTCGGCCAGCGCACCCTGCGCGTTCAGATTGTTCACCCAGGCGCCGTCGAGACCGACGACGTCGCTGAGCGTTCCGGTTGCAGCGCCAACCGAGATCTGGTCTCGAGTGGTCGCATAGGGACCGCTGACCAGCGTCACCTTGATGCCGGGATTCGCGGCCTCGAAATCGTCCATGATTTTCCGCAAGGAGCCTGCGGGCAGCTCAGGCTCCCACCATTGGGTGAATTCCAGCGTCGTGTCCGCCATGGCGGCGGTTGCGCCAAGCAACCAGGCTGCCGCGGCTATTTTCAGCATCGCGGGCTTTATCCGAAACGTCATTTTGTTCTCCTCCTTCTCTGGGATCGACCGCACAATGCGGCCGATCGTCTGCTTCATTCAGAAGTCTTCTCACGCGTACTTTCGCAGGCGCCTCACCCTCGCCTGCGGGCTCTGCCACAATTCTTCAGATCGCCAGATGCGTCTCGGGATCGAAGAAATGGAGCTTGGTATCATCCAGGGCCAACCGGATTGCCGAACCGGAGCGGACTGTGCTGTCCGGTTCGAATCTCGCCACCGCATTCGACGTCAGGCCGAAATCCTGCACCGCGTCGGGGTCGCCGGAGTCCACCCTGATCGCGTCGATGTTCAGATGGACGATATGTTCCGACCCGAGTTCTTCGATCGAGGTCACCTTTGCCGGTATCGTCTGATACCTGCGGCCGGATTCGAGGCTGCTGTCATAGAGATCCTCCGGTCGTATCCCGAACACGACCTTGCGCCCCGCATACGACTTCAAACCCGGCCTGCGCACGAAGGCTGCATCCTGCAGCCGAATGGCAAAGGCACCGGACATCAGTTCGCCGCCCGTCATGGTCGCCTCGAAAAGGTTCATCGAGGGAGAACCGATAAAGCCGGCAACGAAGGCGTTCACCGGCGATTCGTAGAGCCTCTTGGGTGTGTCGACCTGCTGCAGCACGCCGCCCTTCAGCACGGCGACCCTGTCCCCCATCGTCATCGCTTCGGTCTGGTCGTGGGTCACATATATGGTCGTCACGCCGAGCTGCTTTTGCAGGCGGGTGATTTCGGCGCGCATTTGCACGCGCAGTTTCGCGTCCAGATTGGAAAGGGGTTCGTCCATGAGAAAGGCGGCCGGCTCGCGCACCATGGCGCGGCCCATGGCAACCCTTTGACGCTGTCCGCCGGAAAGGTTGGCGGGCTTGCTGTCCAGCAAAGACGTCAGCTGAAGGGTCTTGGCGATCTCGTCGACGCGCTTCTTGCGTTCGGCCTTCGGCTTACCTGCCAGCCGCATCGAAAAGGCGATGTTTTCGAATACCGTCATATGCGGGTAAAGGGCGTAGCTCTGGAAGACCATCGCGATGTCGCGGTCCTTGGGCGGCATGTCGACGACGTCGGTACCGCCGATCCGAAGGCTGCCGCTGGTGATGTCCTCCAATCCCGCGATCATCCGCAACGCGGTGGATTTTCCACAGCCGGACGGCCCGACGAGAATCAAAAACTCGCCGTCCTCGACCGACAGGTTCAACTGGTCGATTGCGTGAAAATTGTTCCCGTAGGTCTTGCAGATATTCTCAAGAACGACTTCTGCCATATTCCTCCCTCCACAAGTCTAAGCCACTGATTTTTATGATTGTCCTCGGCTTATATTCACCTGCGAAATGTTTCCTCGGATAGTTCGGGCTATGTTCCGGTATCGAGTTGCGCATATCTGAGTTCGACTGCCGACGGCGCGTTCGTCGACGCCAGGAGTTCCGTGACCTGGTCTTCGGTCGGAAGCGCCTCGCGCCCACCACGCCCCGTTATCGAAAAGGCCGCCGCCGCGGCAGCGAATGCCACCCGGCCGGCGGTGTCGGCACCGCGCGTCAATGCATGGGCATAGGCGCCATGAAAGCAGTCACCGGCACCGGTCGAGTCGACGACGACAACCCGGTGCGGAGGCAGGTGCCAGAGCCCTGTCTCATCGCGTCCGCGATAGTACACACCCCTGCCACCATCGGTCAGAACCACGGCGGACCGCGACGGCAACCACAATGCATCGAGCATCTCGGCGGGCGATCGGCACCCCGTGGCAGTCCGCGCAAAGGCGAGTGGAAGAATGAGATGGTCGCAGAGCGCGATCAGCCGCTCCGTGGCCGGGCCGCTGCTCCATTCGATATCGCCGAGGATCGCAAGGCCGAGATCGCGTGCCCGAGCCACGACATCCAGCGACCGGATCGCATAGCTATCGACGATCAGGACGGTCGCGCGGCTGAGGACCTCGTCCGGAAAGTCCGGCGCGGTGCCCAGCATCGCTTCGTCGTCATACGCGATGAACCGCTCTCCGTCCGAACCGACGGTGATACGCGAGCGCACCGGGCGCGCGTCGGCGTGGCGCGGCGCGAATGCGGTTTCAACACCGCTCGCAACGAGATCACACAGCACGGCGTCGTCGGCGGCACTGGCCAGCCATCCGACGAAGCCGGCGCTGCCGCCGAGCCGCGCGACGGCGGCAAGGGCCGTCGCGACATTTCCCCCGAACGCCCGGGCACTTTGCAGAACCTTCCCCTTGCCCGCCGACAACGGCTGATCGACATAGACGATGTCGTCGATCGCAATAGCTCCGAAGCCGAGGATTGAAGGGACGGTGGGCATCGTTCAGGCACCCGCCTTCGCCAACGCGTCTTGCGCCGAAAGGCCGTCATGGATGACACCCCGAAAGGCAATCGCTGCCTTTTCCGGATCGCCATGCCCCCAGAGATTGCGGCCCACCACGGCACCGCGCGCGCCGGCACGGATGGCGTCCGCCGTCTGCTGAAGCGCGCCGAGCAGCGTGTCGGTCTTCGGACCACCGGCGATAACAACCGGCACCGGGCAGGTCCGAACGGTCTCTCGGAACGAGTCGAAATCGCCGGTGTAGCCGATCTTGATCACGTCGACGCCGGACTCGTAGCCGATGCGCGCCGCATAGGCGATCTCGTCGGGGGTGAAGACGATTTTTGCCCCATCGGTGAAATCGCGAGGGTAGATATGCGCCACCACCGGCATGCCGTAGCGGGCCGCCGCATTCACCGAATCGGTCAGCCAGCGTATGTATTTGCCCTCGGTCGCGCCGCGCACCGGAATGGCCACGGCCAACGCATCGGCGCCAGCGCGCACGGCATCCTCGGGCGTTGCAATCAGTTCACTGATGCGATCGTCCGGGGTGAAGCAGCCGGCCTGGATCACCAGGGCAGCCTTGCCCGCATATTGCGGCCACAGATGGCGCGCGGTGCCGGGCTGGATGCTGACGTAGTCGGGTTTGCCCATCATGACGCGTGCAAGCGCGCCCGGCAGGTCGGCAAGACCGCCTTTGCGCACATCGCCATAGCCGACAAAGTGGTCGACCGCGCCGCCAAAAAGATTCCCCGATGGATGTGAGAAGAGGCGCGCCAGGCGCACCTTGGTTCCGAGGCTCATGAGTCCAAAATTCTCCAATTGATTGACTTCAAAATCCTGGACCCAGTGTTTTCGAAAGAAAGAATAAATGCAATCTTTCGAAATCTTTCGAATTCGCATATTTTTGGTAGAGTGAACCGAGGCCAGGGCGATCGCTTGGCGCATGGAGGCAAGGACAAGGCAATGTTGTCAGAGCAGAGACGCCAATCGATCCTGGGTGAAGTGCAACGCAGCGGACAGGTTCGCATCAAGGACCTGTCAGACGATTTTGGCGTGTCGGAAGTCACGGTGCGCTCCGACCTCGAGATCCTGGACCGCAAGGGGCTGCTGACCAAGACCCGTGGAGGGGCGGTGACCCGGACCACGGATTCGACCACGGCCGCTTTCGCCCGGCGGATGCAAACGAACCTCGACGCAAAGAAACGCATCGCCCGGGCGGCGATAGAGCTGTTCGAGGACAACCAATCGGTCATCTTCGACGGCGGATCCACATTGATGCAGGTTGCCATGCTGTTACCGCCGCTCAGCAATGTCGTGGTCGCGGCCACGGCGATGAATATCGTCCAGCATCTGATGCATCGGCCCGGGCTCGACGTTCACATGATCGGTGGCCGGGTCTATCCAGACACGGTGAGCACGCTGATCACCGATGCCGACACGGCTCTCGGCGGCTTGGTAGCGCATCAGGTCTTTGTTGGAGCGCATGCGATTGACTCGTCACTGGATGTGGTCGACGTGAACGAAGACATGGCGCGAACGAAACGAAACCTCGTGCGCATGGCCCGGCGCGTTGTCCTCCTTGCGGATTCGAGCAAATGGGGCGTCAGCGGAACCTCCAAGGCATTTTCGCTGTCGAGCGTCGATGTTGTGATCACCGACGATGGCCTTTCCGGCCCGATACGCAGCCAGCTTGATAGGACCGGGGCCAAGGTGATCTATGCCTGACCCCGTCGCGGTCCCTGGCCGCGACCGAAATATCCGATGCGCGCATTGCCCACGGGATTCGCATCGGCGGTCGGCCGCTTTTTCATGTCTGTCATTTTCTCCTCCCAGGGCTGGCAGCCTCCGATATCGGCCAGCATTTTCGCATGTTCTATAAAAATTTTACGCGCGTCAATATTTAAAATGTTGTATAGCGCTTTTCCAGAATGATCCGTTGCCGGCGCGGCGGATCCGGCAGAGCATGACGAAGTTGGGAGGTACGGCCGGAAATGCAGGGAAAATCAAAGGACAAGCTCGGAATTGGCGTGATCGGGTGCGGCAACATCTCGATGACCTATTTGCGCAATGCCGCCCTCTTTGGTGGAATCGAACTCAGCGCCTGCGCCGATATCTCCGCCGACATGGCAACGTTGCGGGCCAAGGAATATGGCATCCGGGCGCTTAGCGTCGATGCGCTGCTCGCCGACCCCGAGATTGATCTCGTCCTCAACCTGACCATTCCTGCCGCACATTTCGACATTTCGTTCTCAGCGCTTTCGGCCGGAAAACACGTCTTCACCGAAAAGCCGCTGGCGACATCGGCTGCCGACGGACAACGGCTGGTCCGCGAGGCGAATTCACGCGGTGTGCTGCTCGGCTCGGCGCCTGATACGTTCCTCGGTGCCGCCGGCCGGCGGGCGCGGCGCCTGATGGATGAAGGCGCCATCGGCCGCCCGGTCACCGGCACCGCCTTCATGATGGGACGCGGCATGGAGCACTGGCACCCGAACCCGCAATTCTACTATCAGCCGGGCGGCGGCCCGGTGTTCGACATGGGTCCCTATTATCTCACCATGCTGGTCAATCTGCTCGGCCCTGTCGCGCGTGTCATGGCGATGGCGACCAAGGGCCAGGAGGAACGGCTGATCACTGCCGAGGGGCCGTTCAAGAACACGACGTTCAAGGTCGGCACGCCGACCAACGTGCTGTCGCTGCTCGAATTCCGCTCCGGCGCCACCGTCACCTTCGGCGCCTCGTGGGACGTCTTCAAGCATTCCAACCATCCGATCGAACTGCATGGTACGGAAGGATCGCTGCGCCTGCCCGATCCCGACACGTTCGGCGGCACGGTCTCGCTGTCCGAACGCGGCGCGGAGTGGAAGAATTTCGCCAGTGAAGGCGAACTCTACGGCGCCCGAAACTGGCCCTATGCCGCGCCCGACCGCGCCAACTACCGCATGCTCGGCGTCGCCGATCTGGTGCGCTCGCTGAAGACTGGTGCAACACCGCGCGCGTCCGGCACTCTGGCGCTGCATGTGCTGGAGATCATGGAGGCTATCCTGCATTCGGGCGAAACGAAGAGCTCGGTCGCCATTGCCGGCGATGTCGTCCAGCCGGCACTGCTGACCGAGGACGAGGCAAGCAGTCTGCTCGCCTAGGCGCAGTGACGGCGGAGATGGTGATGACGCTCGATCCGGATGCGCTGCGCGTCCTCGAAATCGCCCAGACGGCCGGCGGCGAGCCGTTCGAGAACGGCAGCGTGGCGGCGGCGCGGGCCGCCTACATCACCTCGTTCCCGACACAGCAGGGCGAGCACGAGCCGGTGGCGGCAACGTCACAACAAGAGATCGACGGGCCGAACGGCCCGGTCACGATCCGCATCCATCGCGGCATCGGCACGCCGCGGACCGGGGCGCGCGCCGTGCTCTATCTGCATGGCGGCGGCTGGGTGATCGGCAATCTCGACTCGCATGACGAGATTTGCCGCTGGCTGGCCAATCTGGGCAACGCCGTCGTTATCTGCCCCGATTACCGGCTGGCGCCTGAACACAAATTCCCGGCAGGGCTCGAGGATTGCGCGGCGGCGCTCCGCTTCATGGCGGAAAACGCCGGCGAGTTCGGCATCGACCCAGCCCGTATCGCCGTCGCCGGCGACAGCGCCGGCGGCAACCTTGCCGCCGTTCTGGCATTGCTCGCCCGTGACGGGCTGGCGCCGCCGCTTGCCGCCCAGATCCTGATCTATCCCAACACCGATGCCCGCCAGATTGCGGACAGCTATCGGCGCTTCGGTGACGGCTTCGGGCTCACCGCCACCACCATGGCCTGGTTCCGCGACCATTATGTGCGAACACCCGACGACATCACGGACTGGCGCGTCTCGCCGCTGCTAGCGTCAAGCCTTGCAGGTGCTGCACCTGCGTTTGTCGCCATCGCCGGCCATGACATCCTTGCCGACGAAGGCACGGCCTATGCCGAACGGCTGCGGGCCGGAGGCGTGCCGTTGGTCCTGCGGCACTGGCCGGGACAGATCCACGGCTTCGTCTCGATGGGCCGCCATATACCGGCCGCGAGGCAAGTGGCGAGCGAGGCGGCGGCCTGGTTCAAACTGCAGACGCCCGCTCAGGCCGACTGACGCATCACCAGGGTCGCGCCGAGCTTGACGTTGCGCGCCAGACCCTGGCCGGGCGGATCGGCCTCATCGAGCAAGGCCAGCAACATCTCGACGCTGCGGCCGGCCATGGCGGCGAAATCCTGCGCCATGGTGGTCAGCGCCGGGCAGGTGTAGCGGCTCAGCGGATGATCGTCATGGGCAGCGACACGGAAGTCGCAATCGGCCCGGCGGCCGATCTTCAGCCCGCGCGAAAAAGCCGCCGCCATGACGCCGAAGGCGAGACGGTCATTGGCGCACAGCAATGTGCGGGCCGGAAGGCCGCCCTTCTCGAGCGTCCTCTCCATCCACTCATGACCGATGCGCTCAAAATCCCAGTTGTAGCCGCCCGCCGCCTCAAGAACGACAGGTTCCAGGCCGGCGGCTCGCATCGTCTCGATATAGCTCTGCAGGCGTTCGCCCGAATTGTGATTGACGTGCGGAATGTCGACATAGACCGGCGGCTCGCCGGATCGGCAGAGGTAGTCGACGATGGTGGATGTGCTCTGATGGTTGTCGTTGCCGACGAACGGCGTATCGCCCTCGATGTAGGTGTCGAAATAGACGATCGGAATCTCTTCGCTCATCCGCTCGAAGACGCCGGGTTCGGAGACCAGTCCCAGGGGCGCGACGATGGCGCCGGCGACTTTCAGCGACATCAGCGTCCTGACCGATTCCGCCTCCAGCTTCGGCGAACCGTGCGAGGAGATGACGATCGGCCAGAACCCCTCGTCGCGGCAGCGCAGTTCGATGCGGCTGACCATCTCGGCATAGAACGGATCGGTAATCGTCGGCACGACGATGCCGACATTGCGGGTGCGCTTGCGGTTGAGATTGCGCGCGAAAACGTTGGGCTGATAGTCCGAGGATCGCAGCGCCGCCTCGATGCGCGCCCGGGTCGCCGGCTTCACGCTGGCCGGATCGTCGAAATACTTCGACAGGGTCGGCCGCGATACGCCGGACGCCCTGGCGAAATCATCCATCGTGCGGTGGGTTTTCTCAGCCATCAATATTCCAGGCCCCTTTGCCCTCGCTGCCGACCTTCCAGCCAGAATCAGTCTTGCGGCCGTTGCCGAGAGGCAGCATTGCTTGACCAAATTTGTTCAGTCAAATTTCAGCGTTTCCAGTACAACGCAAAAGAGTTGCGCGCGTCAAATTATTTATTGACGCTTTAAAACTGAAATCCGGGCTTTGACTACGGCTTCGGCAGAAGGACCAAGGCTCCCGTGGTGCGGCGGGCTTCCAGATCGCGGTGCGCATCGGCAGCGTTGGCGAGGGTGTAACGCGTCGGCGCTTCGATCCGGACCACACCCTGGCGCAGCGCCTGAAAGAACCTGGCGACGTGTGGCGCAAGTTTGTCCGGCGTGTCGGTGTAGTGGGCATAGTTCGGCCGCGAAATGGTCAGCGACTTCGAGGCAAAGCGGTCGATATCCCAATTGCCGACCGGCCCGGAAGCCTGGCCGAAACTGACGAGATGGCCGCGCACGGCAAGGGCCGCGAGCGAGCCGCCGAACGTGTCTTTGCCGACCGCGTCATAGGCGACATCTGCGCCCCTGCCCGCTGTCAGCCGCATGACGGCCTCGGTGAAATTCTCACGGGAATAGACGATGACATGGTGCGCACCGAGACGCTCGACGACCCGCGCCTTGTCGTCGCTCGAGACCGTCGCGATCACCGTCGCGCCGAGATGACGTGCCCACTGCACCAGCAGTTGGCCGATGCCGCCGGCCGCGGCATGGATGAGGACGATATCGCCCGGCTTCACGGCATGGACATCATGCAGCAGGAAACTCGCGCTGACGCCCTTGAGCAGGCCGGCGGCAGCAATCTCATCGGCGATGTCGTCCGAGAGGTGAACCAGCAGTTCGGGCGCCATGTTGCGCCGTTCACTGTAGGCGCCGACCGGCGGACAGGCATAGGCAACACGGTCGCCAATCGAAAAGCCAGACACCGCCGGTCCGACCGCCTCGACGATCCCGGCCGCTTCCATGCCCGGCACGCCAGGCGGCTTGAGCAGGTCGAAAAACCCGGTGCGGCAGTAGACGTCGATGAAATTGACGCCGATCACCGTGTGGCGGATCCGCACCTCGTTCGGCGCGGGCGGCGGCAGCCCGATTTCCCTGAGCCGCAACTCCTCCGGTCCGCCATAGCGCTCGACGACGATCGCACGGGTCGTTGCGGCCTGGCCAGGCGCAACCATTGACGCCGCACGCGGCATGTCCATGGACACCGCAGGCGCGACAATCGCCTGGGGCGGTCGCGTCTCGACTGAAGAGCCCACGCTCCTGCGCCGCAGAAGATTGCGCACCGCCGCGAAACCGGCCTGATAGATGCCTTCGGTGACCAACCTGACCAGCTCGTCGCGGCGATGCGCCGGCGGGTTGAACTCGGAGCGCCATTCCCAGAAAGTGGCATTGCCGTCGGTCACCGGCTTCAGCCGCAGCGAAGCGACATAGCCCATCAGCGGCAGCGGCGCTTCGAGCAGGCAATAGCTCAGCCGCCGGTCCTTGTCGGACAGCGCCAGCAATTGCTCGCGCAATTCGCCGCCATCGTTCAGCCTGAAGTGGCGCACGGAGCCTACCGCATCGACCGGCTCGCCGCCCTCGATCTCGCTGAAGGAGATCGCCGGATACCAGCGGTCATGGCCATTGAAATCACGCAGGATCGCCCAGACCTCGTCGATCGGTGCCTCGATGATCGTGCTCTGGCAAACCTTGATCATCGGCCGGCGTCAGCGCCCGAACCGCTGTTTCAGCGCAGTCAAGGCGGTCTGGAACACGCCATGGCCGATCTGATGCATCAGGGCGGCCTCGCGATCCGGCGCGCAGTCGAACTCCGCTTGCCATTCGGCCAAGGTGAGGTTGCCATCGGTGATCGGCGTCAGCGACAGGGTGGCGACATAGTTCTCAACCGCCATCGGGCTTTCGAGGATCGCATAGCTGCAGGACAGATCGTAATCGGACAGCGCCAGCAGCCTTTCGCGAATGCGCCCGCCGTCCTTCAGCGTGAAACTTCTGATACAACCGATCTGGTCTGCCTGCGCATTCTGCTCGATGCGGCTCTCGGCGACGAACGGCGCCCAGCTTGGCAATGCGTTGAAGTTGCGCACAAGCTTCCACACTTCCGCTGCGGGTGCGGGAATGACCGAGGAGACATAGACCTTGGTCATTTCAAATAGCCGCCGATATTTGCCACCGCACGATCATCCCGTCAGTGATCGCGGTCGTCATCGTCGTCCTTGGCGGGTTTGCCTTTACCCTTCTTGTCGCGGGTCAGGCTGGAAATGTCCTTGGCGTCGCGCAGCACGTCGGTCATGCGGCCGAGCGAGCCGCCTTCGATGCCGATCTCCTTCATCAGATTGTCGATCATCGGCGCCTGCACGCGGTAGCGCAGTGCCGAGTCGATCACCTCGTCGGTGACGTTGCGATTGCCGCCGGTGCCGCCATTGAGGCCGTCGACATGCAGGATCTTGATGCCGTCGATCTTCTCCATCGGCTTGACGCTTTCGCGGATGATGCCTTCCATGTGGTCGAGCAGCTTGCCACGCAGGCGCCCTGCCCGCGCACCCTCGGAAAGGATGTTCTCGGCCTCGTTGAGCTGGCGATGGCCGGCGGCGTCGACCTCGTAGCGCTGGGCGGCGGCAAGGGCGTGGATCTTCTCCGACTCGGCCGAGGCGACGGCGGCGATCTTCTGCGCCTCCGCCAGGCTCTTCGCCGCCTTCATCTCGGCGTCGGCTGCGGATGTGATGCGCAGTGCTTCGCGCTCGGCCTCGCGCTGTGCACCGATCAGGTCGGTCAGCTTGCGGCGCTCGGCGATCTCCCGCTCGCGGGCGGTGAAGGCCTGCTCCTCGGCCTGGACGGCCTTGGCGCGCACGGCTTCGGAAGCGGCGATGGCGGAGGAACGCTCCTGCGTCTTCTTGGCGATGTCGATCGCCTTCTGGATCTCGGCGATCTCGATCTTCTGGTCGCGCTCCACGCCCATCTGCCTGATGTCGCGGTCCTTGATCAGCCGCGCTTCCTCGATGCCGCGCTCGGTGGTGATGCGGGCGCGCTCGACCTCTTCGCCGGCCGAAATCTCGGCCTCCTCGAAGGCCTGGCGCTTGGCGATCTGCAGCGCCTCGAGATGACGCTCCCTTGCGATCCTCACCTCGTCGATGGCACGGTCCTGCGCGATCCGCGCCGTCTCGGTGGCCTGGTTCTCGACGATCTCGGCGCGGCGCTTTTCCGCCTCGGCCTTCGTTACCTCCAGCGCCTTCTCGGCGAGCGCGATCTGGCGTTCCAGTTCGGCGACCTCGAGCAGCTTCTTACGCTCGATCTCGAGCTGGCTCTGCGTGCCTTCGCGCTCGATGCGCGCCTTCTCCAGCGACAGTTCGAGCGCGATCTGCTCGCGCTCGGTCAGTTCGCGCATCTTCATCTCGGTCTCGTCGAGCGAGCGGCGGCGCGCGATCTCGCGGCGCTGCGTATCTTCCTCGCTCTTGATGCGTTCCTCGGTGATGTTGCGCTCCTGGTTGAGCCGCGACTTCTCGACCGCTTCGCGCGACGAAAGCTGTGCCTGCTCGGACTCCTGGTCGCGCAGCGCCCGGTCGATGGCCAATTCGGATCGTTGCGCGGCGCGGCGGATCTCGACCTCCCGCTCCTGCTCGAGGCGGGCATATTCGCTGTCGCGATCGATCTCCAGCACCTTGCGCTGGGTGTCGAGGTTCTGGTTGCGGATGTCGACCAGCGTGCGCTGCTCGATCTCGTTGCGCATGCGGCGCCGGGTCTCGATCGACTCGGTAAGCTGGGTCAGGCCTTCGGCGTCGAAGGCGTTGGACGGGTCGAAATATTCGAGGCTGGTCTGGTCGAGATCGACGATGGCGACGCTCTCGAGTTCCAGGCCGTTGGCGGCAAGCGACTCCTCGGCCAGCCTGCGCACCTTGGCGGCGTAGTCGCCACGCAACTCGTGCATTTCTTCCAGCGTCATCTGGGCGGCAACGGTGCGCAAGGCGCCGGCGAACTTGCCTTCGAGCAATTCGCGCAGGCTGTCCGGCTGCAGCGTGCGGCGGCCGAGCGTCTGCGCGGCGGCCGCGACCAGTTCGCGACTGGCGCCGACGCGCACGAAGAATTCGGCGATCAGGTCGACACGCATGCGGTTGCGGGTGATCAGCGCATGCCCGTCTTCACGGCGCACCTCGATGCGCAGCACGTTCATGTTGACCGGGGTGATTTCGTGCAGCACCGGAATGACGAAGGCGCCGCCATTGACCACCACCTTCTCGCCCATAAAGCCGGTGCGCACGAACGCCGTCTCCTTGGTCGAGCGGCGATACAGCCAGCGCAAGATGTAGACGGCGATCACCACGACGACCGCGGCAATGATCAGCCACAACAGGAAAGCGCCAAAGGTTTGCGCGTCCATGATCTATCCTCCCCAAGACAATACGGTCGGCGCGAGGCGACCGATTTCAAACATCCACCCGCAGGGTGGTGAAGTCCAATGCTTCATGCCCGCCTCTTCAGCTTAGGCGTGATCGCGTGAAATGCAGCGATCGCCGCGTCGACGAAAGGCGCGTCGTTGATGTTGGCCCGCACCCGCTCGACATGGCGCAAAGGTGTGCGGCGAACCGCCTTCTCGATCGCCTCGAACAGAGCGTTGTCGGCTTCCGGATCATGGAAGGGCTGGCCGGGTGCATCGAGCATCGAGACGCCACCTTCGGGCAGCAGGAAGCGCACCGGGCCGTTCATGGCGTTGAGCCGCGCGCCGATCCATTCGCCGAAAGCGCGGTTCTCATCGCGTGTCGTGCGCATCAGCGTCACGTTGGGATTGTGGATGACGAATTTGCGGCTGCGGAATTTCTCCGGAACGCTGTCGCGCGGGCCGAAATTGACCATGTCGAGCGCCCCAGTCGAGCCGACATAGGGCAGTCCGGTGCGGATCGCCGCGCCGAAACGATCCTCCGTCGCCGGGAAGACGCCGCCGACGATCATGTCGGCGACTTCCGTGGTGGTGAGATCGAGGAAGGCGGACAGCAGGTGGGAGTCGCCGAGGTTTTCCATCGCCCGCCCGCCAATGCCGGTGGCATGGAAGACGAGACAGTCGTAGTCGGCTTCAAGCTGTTTGGTGACCGCTTGCACTAGAGGCGTGGTGACGCCGAACATGGTGATGCCGACGGCCGGCCGCGCCAGCTTGCGTTTTGCTTCCCAGGCCTCGGCATTGGGCAGTTGCGCGACCATGCCGGCCATGGCGTGCGCTGCGTTGGACAGCACCTGTTCGGTGATCGAGTTCAACCCCTGCACATCGGCGACCGAATGGAACATCATGATGTCGGCGCCACCGACATATTGGGCGACATCGCCGGCAGCCACGGTCGAGACCATCAGCTTGGGAATGCCGACCGGCAGCGCCCGCATGCCTGCCGTCGCTAGCGTGGTGCCGCCGGAACCGCCGGCCGAGATGACGCCGCCGATGCGCGGCTCGCGCTCGATCCAGCGCGCGAAGGCGTCGGCCATCGCGCTGACCGAGCCGCCACGATCATTGGTGAAGACGGCGGAGGATCCACGCGGGTGCATTCCGGCCACCTGCATGGCGGGCACATCGGCGCTGGTCGGTTTTCCCGATGTCGACAGGTCGACGGTGCGCACGGGCAGGCCGAGCGACTTCAGCCGGTCGGCGACGAAGCGCAATTCCTTGCCCTTGGTGTCGAAGGTGCCGACCACCAGCACGGTCCTGCCGATGCGTTCGGCGAAGGGAATGGCGAAGATTTTCTTCAGGTCGTCCTGCGGCGCAGTCTTGTCGACAGCCGCCTGGCGCAGTTCGGTGACCGGCACATTCCAGCGGTTGGGCAGTTCGATGACCGGACGATAGACGCCATTCTGTGGCGCCGCCTCGATAGAGCCGTTGGCGGTTCGGTCGACGCGATAGACTTCCGCCAGCTGTTCCCTGGCCTGCGCCACTTCCGCCGGTGTGACCGGGGCTTCCTCGGCATGGCGTCCGACGCCGAGCAGCCGCTGCTGCAATTCGCGGTCGGCGGCGAGCGCCTTGGCGTCCATCAGCCGGTTGATGCGGCCGTTGACCATGATGGCGACCTGGTTCGACACCGCGGTCGCCACGCCGATATTCTGCTCGATGACCAGCACCGCCATATCGCCTTCGGCGGCGAGGTCGACCAGCATCTTCTCGACCTGGTCGACGATGACCGGCGCCAGGCCTTCGGTCGGCTCGTCCATGACCAACAACTTCGGATCGCTGAGCAGCGCGCGCGAGATCGCCAGCATCTGCTGTTCGCCGCCCGACAGTTGCGAGCCGCCATTGCCACGGCGTTCGGCGAGGCGCGGAAAGGTCTGGTAGACGCGCTCGACCGTCCAGCTGGCGTCGCGCCTGTTGCCGGCGGCAAGGCGCAGATGCTCGTCGACCGTCAGGCTTGGCCAGACGCGGCGGCCTTGCGGCACATAGCCGACGCCGAGGCGATGGATTTCGTGCGGCTCGAGCGCCGTGATCTCGCGGCCATCGACGCGGATCGAGCCGGACTTCGCCCGCTTCAGGCCGACAATGGTGTTGCAGAGCGTCGACTTGCCCATGCCGTTGCGGCCGACCACCGACAGCACGCCGCCTTCCAGTGTCAGCGAGACGCCCTGCAGCGCATGGCTTTCACCATAGAAGACCTGAAGGTCGTCGATCCGCAGCATTGCCTTGGCGATCTTCCCGGTCGTTTGGTGGGAGGGACGCTCAGCCATGCTTGCCCCCGAGATAGATCTCCTGGACCTCGGGATCGGCTTCGATCTCCTGCGGCGTGCCTTCCTTGAACAGGCGGCCATTGTGCATCATCGAGACATATTCTGAGACGCGCAGCGCGACATCGAGATCGTGCTCGATGATGATGTAGCCGATGTGCTTGGGCAGCGCGTTGAGGATGGCGACGAGGTCGCGGCGCTCTGTCGGCGACAGGCCGGCCGCCGGCTCGTCGAACAGGATGAAGCGCGGTGCGCCGGCCAATGCCAGCGCAATCTCCAGCTGGCGCTGCTGGCCGTGGCTCAGCGTCGCCACCAGCGTGTCGCGAAGGGCTTCGAGATGCACGGCATTGAGGATCGATTCCGCCTGCACCATGTTGACGTCGGTGGCCGCCGGACGCAGCAGCGAAAACCGCCGGCGCGAGACGCCACGGCAAGCGAGAAAGATGGAATCGAGGACCGACAGGCCCTTGAACAATTGCGAAATCTGATAGGTGCGGCGCAGGCCGCGCCGGATGCGTTCATGCGGCGGCAGGTCGGTGATATCCTCGCCAAAGAAACGGATGCGCCCCGCCGTCGGCAGGAAGTCGCCGGTCACGGCGTTGAACAATGTGGTCTTGCCGGCGCCGTTGGAACCGAGGACCGCGCGCCGTTCGCCGGCCGCGATCCTCATGGTGATGCCCGAGAGCGCCACCAGCGCTCCGAAATGCCGCGCCACGCCATCGAGCTCCAGCGCATAGGCGCCGGTGCTCTGGAGACGGTTTGCTGCGAAGCTTTCGGTCACTGGCGGCTGCACTCGAAATCAGGTTTACGGGCAACTCGGATTGTCGCGGTTGACCGCGCCGAGCTTCATGAACTCGTCTTCGGGAATGCCGAGCGTCTGGTTGACCTGCGGCACGACCTTGACCAGCTTGTTCAGGAGATTGCCATCGGCGCCTTCCGTGACCTCGGTCAGGAAGATGTCGGCGATGGCGTTGCGGTTCTTGTCGAGCGACACCTTGCCGGTCGGTGTATCGAAGGACAGCTTCGACAGCGCCTCGCGCAGCTTCTTGCCGCCGTCGGAGACATCGCCGCCGACCTGGTCGAGACCAAGCAGCGTCGCCTTCATGTCGACATAGTAGCCATGGGCGAAGAGCGAGGGGGACGGAAACGCGCCCGGCTGCTTCTTGTAGGCTTCGACGAAGGCTTTCCAGGCCGGCGCGTCATTGGTGTCGGCGGTCGGGCCGGCCGACGGCGTGCCCTTCAGCACATCCTTCAACTTGCCTTTCGAGGTCAGCACGGTCTGGTCGACGGTGATCGAGCCGCCGATCAGCGGCGCGGTGCCGCCGCCCTGCTGGTACTGGGTCAGGAAGTTGACGGCATCGGCGCCGCCGAGCGCGACATAAATCGCATCGACGTCTTCAGGGATCGCGGCGATGACCGAGGAAAAGTCCTTGTTACCTATCGGCACCCAGGATTTCGACGGCACATGGCCGCCGGCCTTGCAGAACTCGGCCATGAAGCCGAACACCTGCGTGTAGGGGAAGGAATAATCCTCGGCGACGGTGGCGACCTTCTTGTAGCCCTTGTCCTTGAAGGCATAAGTGCCGAGACCGGCCATCCACTGCGCGCCATCGGTCGAGAAGCGGAAGAAGTTTTCCGCCGGATCGCGCAGCGTGGTGTCCTGCGCGGCCGAGGTGCCGTTGATGAAGGTCACGTTCGGCTGTGTCTTGGCATAGTCCTTGACGGCGAGGCCTTCGTCGCCCGAGAGCGGGCCGACCAGCACCTTGACACCGTCCTGCTCGACCAGCTTGCGCGCCGCGCGCACCGCACTGTCGGGCGAGGCGTCGGACGAACCCTTGACGATCTCGATCTTCTTGCCGGCGACGGCGCCGTTCATCTCGGCAACCGCGGTCATGGCGCCGCGCTCGCCGTCTTCGCCCAGCACCGTGAACGGTCCTTCGAAAGTGGCGAGCAGGCCGATCTTGATGGTGTCGTCGGCAGCCAGCGCCATCGAAGGGGCCGTCAGTCCGGTGAACACCGCAAGCGCCAGTAAAGTACGTCTATGCATCCTCATGATTTTCCTCCCGTTGATTTCATTTTGCAGTGGTTCATTCCATCCCGGTTGCTACGGTCCGGGACGCAAGGACTCCTGGACAAGATGTGGCTTGATCCTCCCCCACAACCCAAGAATTCCATCCGGTGAGACGAAGACGATCACCAGGAACACCATGCCGATCAGCGTGTTGAACCGCTCGGCGCCGACGATGTCGATGGCGAAGGTCTGCATCAGGATAACGACGACCGCGCCGAGAAATGGCCCGATCGGATGGCGAAGGCCGCCGATGACGGCAATGATCAGCACGTCGATCGCGGCATCGACGCCGATGGTGCCGGGCGAGACGCGGCCGTTGAACCAGACCAGCAGCACGCCCGCCAAGCCGGCAATGACGCCGGCCAGCAGCCAGGCGAAGACTTTGTGTGCGGTGACGTGATAGCCCAGCGCACGCATCCGGCGCGGATTGTCTCGGATCGCCTGCAAGGTCATGCCGAAGGTCGAGCGCGAGCCATAGAGCACGGCGGCATAGGACAGCACGGCCAGGCCCAGGCAGAGATAGTAGAAAGGTCTGGGATCACGCCAGTTGAGACCCCAGAAGACAGGCGCGCGGATGCCGGCATAGCCGGAATGGCCGTTGAAGATGGCGTAGTTCTGCTGTGCGAAATAGTAGGTCGCGGTGGCGATCGCCAGCGTGATCATGATGGTGTAGATCCCCTCGGTGCGCACCGAGATCCAGCCGATCAGCGCTGATGCCAGGGCAGCCGCAACAAGCGCGAACGGCACCGCCAGCCACCACGGCCAGCCGAAGCCGAGGATGTTGGAATTGTTGTTGCCGAGGATGGCGATGGCGTAGGCTGCGATGCCGGCGACGGTGATCTGCGCCAGGCTGACCATGCCGCCATAGCCGGCGAGCAGCATCAGCGACAGGCCGAGCATACCGAAGATCAAGGAATAGCCGCCGATCTGGGTCAGGAAGAAATCCGAGGCCACCAGGGGATAGAGCACCAGCGCGACACCAAGGATGATGTGGCCGGCGCCAAGCTTCTCCAGCCAGTTCTGCTGATTTGCGCTGGTGGTGGCGATGGCCAGGCTCATCTTGCCTTCCCCATGATGCCTTGCGGCCGCACCGCCAGCGTCACCACCATGATGACGAAGGTCAGCACGATGCCGTAGGTCGGGAAGTAGACGAGGCCGATCTGCTCGGCGAGGCCGATCAGCAGCGCGCCGATCGCAGCACCCGTGATCGAACCCATGCCGCCGACGATGACGACGACCAGCGAGGCCAGGAGATAGCGGACATCCTCGCCAGGCGCGACCGAAAGTGCTGAACCACCGACGACGCCGGCAAAGCCGGCAAGGCCGGCGCCAACCGCAAAGACGATGGCGAACACCGCATGCACATTGACGCCGGACGCCTGCAGCATGGCGCGATCGTCGACACCGGCGCGGATCATCATGCCGACGCGGGTTTTGTGCAGCATCAGCCAGAGGCCGACGCCGATGACGATCGCCGCCGCCAGCACGACGACGCGGTAGAGCGGATAGGTGAGGAAGACCGAGGCGCCGTTGGAGCGCACCGCAGTGATGATCGGCAGCGTCAAGGCACCGTCAAGCCATTCCGGCGTGGTGATCTGATAGGTGCCGCCGGCCCACACCGCCAGCATCAAATCGGCGGCGACGATCGAGATGCCGATCGAAACCAGGGTCTGGCGCAAATCATCGCCTTCGAGGCGGCGGAAAACGAAAACCTGCATGACGACGCCGACGATGGCGAGCGCAGCGAAACCGGCTGCGACACCGAGCAGCCAGTAGCCGGTGCGGTTGGTGACCTCATAGCCGATATAGGCGCCGAGCAGATAGAGCGAGCCGTGCGCCAGATTGACGTTGCGCATCAGGCCGAAGATCAGCGTGAAGCCGCTGGCGACCAGGAAATAGAGGCCGGCCAGGGTGATGCCGTTGAGGATGGCGCTGACGAAGGCCTTTTTCGAGATCAGGATCGCATTCAGCCAATCCGGCCATACCGCAAAGACCAGCCACGCGATGACGGCGGCGGCAAGCAGGCCGACGAGGCCCCAGGCCTGCCGGCGTGTCATGCCGCCGCTTGTGAGCGACTGAGATGGCTGGTCGAGCAGGCTCATGCCGTCAGCCGCCGGCGCTGCTCATTCATGCGCGGCGCCTTGTGGAATTTGCCGTCCTTCATGATGGCAAGGATGCGGTTCTTGTCCTGCAGGATGCGCACGTCGGCGATCGGGTCGCCGTCGATCAGCAGCATGTCGGCGAGGTAACCTTCCTTGATCATGCCGAGCTCGTCGCCCATGTTCATGATCTGGCCGCCATACTTCGTGCCGGCCTGGATCGCCTCCATCGGCGAGAAGCCGAGCATCTCGACGAAGGTCTGGATGTCCTTGGCGTTGGTGCCTTGCGGCGTCCAGGCAAAGCCGTAGTCGCCGCCGATCAGGACGCGGATGCCGCGCCGGTGCATCTTCTTCATCGTGTCGATGCACATTTCGAGCTCGCGCTCATATTCGAGCGACAGCGGCGAGCCCGGCTTGATGCCCCATTGCTCGGCGTGACGGGCGGTGTTGATCAGCCAGGCGATGCCGGGCGCGACGAAATGCTTGTCCTTGACCGCCTCGAGCATGTCGAGCGCTTCCTCGTCGGCGAAGGAGGCATGGTAGATGTTCTGGATACCGTGCCGCACGCATTGCTTGACCGAGCCGGACGAGCGCGCATGCGCCGAGAGCACCTTGTTGCGGCAGCGCGCCTCGGAGGCGGCCATGGCGACCTCCTCTTCCGACATCGGCGTCTCTTCGGCGCCCATCCCGGTGATGCTCTCGCCCGACAAATTGAGTTTTATCGAATCGACGCCGTATTTGATCAGCTGGCGCACGGTGCGGCGGATTTCCTCAGGACCGGAAACGACGATGCCGAGATTGAGACCTTCATGCGGTATGTGCGACGGCGAGGAATCGCCGAGGCCGCCGACCGTGGTGATTTCTGGACCCGCCGCGAGATAGCGCGGTCCGGGAAAGCGCCCCTGGTTGATGAATTTTTTCGCGACGACATCGAGACGCGGCTTGGCGGCAGCGGCACCCCGGCCGGCGGTGAAGCCGGCGTCGAGCACCAGCTTGGCCATCTCCATGGTGACCAGCATATGCTCCTCGACTTCCATCATCTGGATGGGATCGATGCCGGGGGCGTTGTTCCAGGACAGATGCAGATGCGCATCGATCATGCCGGGCATCAGCGTCGCGCCCATGCCGTCGATGACGGTTGCACCACCGCTGTAGGAGGTCGACGAGGACGAGCCAAAGCGCGACGAGCCCTTGGTGATCTGCTTGATGCGGTTGCCCTGCACCAGCACCTCGCCGGTGTAGGGATATTCACCCGTGGCGTCGAGCACGCGCACATTGGTGAACAGCGTGCTGCCCGAACCGTTGCCGTTCCAACTGTCGTCTGCCATCACAAGCCTCCCAACTTGCCGAGCGCATAGTTCTACGCCCGATCTGAAATCCTCACCTATCAACCCGTCTCAAAAAATCGGCGAGCTTCTGGCTGCTTTCACGCGGGCTTTCCACCGTGGCCCAGTGCCCGCACCGATCCAGCGACGAGAATATGGCTCCCTTGATCTTGTCGGCCAGCGCCTGCCCGACACCAGCCGGATTGACCGTGTCGGCATCGCCCGTGACCAATAGCGTCGGCGCCAAGATCCGGCGCGCATCGACAGCGGTCGCCTTGGCCAGCGCCTCGCAGGTGCGGGCATAGGATTCCGGATCCTGCCCGGTGATCGATTCCCGCACGAAGGCGACGGCGGCAGGCGAGGTTTCCCTCGTATGCGCCGAGATCGCATTGGCCACGATCTGGTCGGCGATGTCGGCAATGCCGCCCGAGCGCGCCAGCCGTGCCCGATTGGCGAGGCCTTGCCTGGTTGCTTCGGCCGGTTCCGCCAGCGCACCAAACAGGATCAGCGATTTAACCAACGATGGCTGCGTCGCGGCGATCTGCTGGCAGACGATGGTGCCCATCGAATGACCGACGAAATGTGCTGATATGACCCCCATGCCGTCCATGGCGTGGATCACCGCCTCGCTTATCCCCTCGATGGTCAGCGGTTCGATCGGGCGTGGCGAACGGCCGGAGCCCGGCAAATCGAGCCGGATGATGCGATAGCCGGACAGCGCCGCCATCTGCGGCTGGAACATATTGGATGTGCCGCCGAGACCGTGGATCATCACCACGGCCGTGCCTTCGCCGACGACTTCCGCAACGACCTGGCCAACCGTCACCGTGGTCATTGCGCATGCTCCGCGAAGCGGTTTTCCAGCGTGCCGATGCCGTCGATCTCTATGCGCACGACGTCGCCGGCCTTGAGGTATTTCGGCGGGTCAAAACCGATGCCGACGCCGACCGGCGTGCCGGTGGCGATGATGTCGCCGGGCTTCAGTGTGATGCCTTGCGACAGCGTGGCGATGATGGTCGGGATGTCGAAGATGAGCAGCGATATCTGCGAATTCTGGCGCAGATCCTCGTTGACGAAACAGCGGATGCCGGCAGTCGCCAGATCGAGTTCGTCCCGGGTCACCGCCCACGGCCCCATCGGGCAGAACGTGTCCTGCGATTTGCCGATCAGCCACTGGCTGTATTTTCCCTGCAGGTCGCGCGCCGTGACATCGTTGACGATGGTGTAGCCCCAGACGTGGTCGAGCGCATTCTCCTTCGAAATGCCGCGCCCGCCCTTGCCGATGATCACCGCCAGTTCCGCCTCGTAGTCTATCGCCGTCGAGACGGAGGGGTCGATCAGCACGCTGGCGTGGTTGGCGACGACCGATTCAGGCACTTTGGAAAAGATGATCGGATGTTTTGGGATGGCCCCGGCACCGGCGCTGGAATCGAAACCGCTGCGGGCAAACTCATGCGCATGCTCGTGATAGTTCTTGCCGACGCAAAAGATGTTGCGGCGCGGCTGCGGGATCGGCGCTTCGATCTCGACCTGCGCCAGCGGGATCGGCGACAGCGTGCGCGGCAGACCGGCGCCGTTGCGCTCGATCAATGCCAGAATGCCTGATCTGGCCTGGTCGACGGTAAAATCGAAAGGGGCGATAGCCTGGGCATCGAGGTCGACGAGACCCACGCGACGCTCACCGGCGATCGAAAAAGTCGCGACCCGCATCCAGTTCCTCCCTGAACCAATATTGAGCCAATTATTCGCTCTTTTGTTACACGCTATCGCCGATTGGTTTAGCCCGCAAGAGGAATCTAGGCTGGTCATACCAAAAAGGATTCGATCGCCATCCCTGCCGCTTCATAGGATGTCGAAGAACGCCATGCGGTGGACGAGGGTAGCTGAAGCTGCTATCAATGGTTCAGTATCGGATCAGATAAAAGTTGCCAGACATGCCAAAGCTCGTCGCCAACGATATCGCCACCGCGCTGAAGAAACGCATTTCATCAGGCGAATGGATCGAGAATGGCCGCATGCCGCCGGAGCGCGACCTGGCGAGCGAATTCGGCGTGGCGCGCAACACGGTGCGGCGCGCCGTCTCCTTCCTCGAGGATGACGGCACCGTCGTGCGGCATGTCGGACGCGGCACGTTCCTGACCACCACCAACCCCGCTTCGATGGCGGCGGTTGTCGGCCGGATGGAAGGCACCAGCCCGGCCGACATGATGGAGATCAGGCAGTTGCTGGAGCCGGCGGCGGCGGCCTTCGCCGCCACCAATGCCAGCGCCATGGAGCTCAACGCCGTGCGCGAGGCGCACAAGATCGCTTCGGAGTCTCAGGACATGCCGACCTTCGAGCATTGGGACGCGGAGTTCCACCACCGCATCTTCGCCTGTTCACGCAACGACTTCCTCAAGGAGATCCACAATCTGATGCGCATCCTGCGAAATCAGGCGCCATGGTTCGAAATGAAGAAGCGCTCCTTTTCCGAGGAGCGCCGCGGCATCTATTGCAGCGAACACCAGACCGTCCTCGACGCGCTGCTGCGGCGCGATCCCGAAAGCGCCAGCCAGGCCATGCTGGCGCATCTGAGAACCGTCGAGCGCAATCTGCTGGGACGGTAGCCGCCGGATTGCTTGCCGCCGGTCAGTAAGGCAACCCAACATAGTTCTCGGCGAGCGCGGTCGATGCGGCCTGCGAATGCACGAGATAGTCGAGTTCGGCTTCCTGGATGCGCTGGCCGAAGTCGCCGGTGTCGGGAAAGCGGTGCAGCATGGTCGTCATCCACCAGGAAAAACGGACTGCCTTCCACACCCGCGCCAGCGCCTTGGCTGAATAGGTGTCGATGCCAACGGTGGACTTGTCGCGGTAGTAATCGCGAAAACCGGCAAAGAGATAGCGCACGTCGCTGGCGGCCAGGTTGAGGCCCTTGGCGCCGGTCGGCGGCACGATGTGGGCGGCGTCGCCGACCAGGAACAGCCGGCCGAAGCGCATCGGCTCGGCAACGAAGGAGCGCAAAGGCGCGATCGACTTCTCGAAGGACGGCCCGGTGGTGACGCTTGCCGCCGTCTGTTCCGGCAAGCGGCGGCGCAACTCATCCCAGAAGCGGTCGTCCGACCACGCCTCGACACGATCGTCCTGCGGGCATTGCACATAGTAGCGGCTGCGATGCGTCGAGCGCATCGAGCACAGCGCAAAGCCCCGCTCATGATTGGCGTAGACCAGTTCGTGATCGGCCGGCGGCACCTCGGCCAGCACGCCGAGCCAGCCGAACGGATACTGCCGCTCGAAGGTTTTCAGTGAGCCCTCAGGTACCGACCTGCGGCTGACGCCGTGATAGCCGTCGCAGCCGGCAATGAAGTCGCAATCGATACGAAGGCTGATGCCGTCCTTGTCGTAGGTGACGAAAGGTGTGCCGCCGTCGAAATCGTGCAGCGCGACATTAACGGCCTCGTAGACGGTGACGAGCCCTGCCGCCTCGCGCTTGTCCATCAAATCATGCGTCACTTCGGTCTGGCCGTAGACGGTGACATGCTTGCCGCCGGTTAGCGCCGCGAGATCGATGCGGTGCAGGCGCCCGTCGAAGGCGAGCGAAATGCCGGAATGCGGCAGCCCTTCGGCATGCAGCCTTGCGGCAGCACCAGCTTCTTCCAGCAATTCGACCGTGCCCTGTTCGAGCACCCCTGCCCGCACGCGGCCAAGCACGTGATCGCGGCTCGAGCGTTCCAGAATGATTGTCTCAACACCGATGCCGGCCAGAAGCTGCCCGAGCAGCAGGCCGGACGGTCCGGACCCGATAATGGCGACCTGGGTGCGCATCAGTGGCCGAGGCTTTCGACCTGCGCGGCCAGTTCGGCGGCGAGGCGCAGCGATGCGGCGGCGGCGACGACCATCTGCGGCAGCAGCAGCCATTCCAGTGTCCACGCCGCGCCAGACCGCTCCTGCTCATGCACCAGCGCCTGGTGCATGCCGGAAAGCTGCGTGGCGTTGAAGCGGGCAAGCGCCACCAGCGCTTCGGCCTTCACCGGGTTGTGCTTGTGCGGCATGGCTGACGAGCCGCCACCGCCGGAAAGCGCGATGTCGGTTCCAGCCATCGCCATCAGCGCAATGTCCTGGCCGAATTTGCCGAGGCTGCCGGTCAGCAGCGACAGCCAGCCGGCGAAGTCGGCGAGCGCGTCGCGCTGGCTTTGCCATTGCGGCGCATCGCCTAGGCCGAGTTTTTCGGCAAGTGCGGCACGCACCGCCGGCCCCTTGCCACCAAGCTTTTCCAGCGTGCCGGCAGCACCGCCGAACTGCACCACGAGCAGGCGCCGCGATTGTTCCGACAGTCTTTCCTGATGTCGCTGTAGCGGTGCCCGCCACGCCGTCACACGATCCGCCACCTTGATCGGAATTGCTGGTTGCATGCGCGTCATGCCGGTCAGCGCCCTCCCCCGAAGCGCTCTTCGAGCGAGGCGAGGCGTATGATGATCTCGGTCAGCAACAGGCCGAGATGCTCGACGACGGATTTCAGCCGGAGTATCAGGCCGGTATCGATGACATCCTGGCTGGTCGCGCCGAAATGCACTTGCTGGCCATGCGGTTCGCCCACGGCAGCCCTGATCTGGCGCACCAGTTCCGGCACCATGACGCCGTCCCTGGCGACGCCAGCCCTGAGCAGGGCGGTGTCTGGCCGGAACGAAGCCAGTGCCGACACGATCGCTGTCGACGCATCCCTGGTGATGATGCCGTTTTCCGCCTCCGCTTCGGCCAACGCGTGTTCGAAGGCCAGCATCGCCTCTATTTCCGCGTCGACGGAAAAATGCCTTGATGCTTCCTCGTCGCCAAGAAGGGCGGAAAGTAACGGATGGTCGAAGGGCGATACGGTCATGTCCTGCTCCTCCTGACCATCAGCTGTCGAAGAAGACCGTTTCCTTCTCCCCCTGGAGATGGACGTCGAAGACGTAAGTGTCGCCCTGGCGCTCGGCGATCAGCGTCGGCACGCGGATGTGGTGCTCGATGCGCGCCAGGATCGGATCTTGCGAATTGGCCTTTTCCTCATCGGAAAAATAGAGTCGCGTGTGCAGGCCGAGATTGATGCCGCGCGCGACGATCCAGAGCGTGATGTGCGGCGCCATCAGGCTGCCATCTCTGAACGGCACGCGGCCCGGCTTGATCGTCTCGAAGGAGCAGACGCCTGTTTCCATGTCTGTCGGGCAACGGCCCCAGCCGAAAAAGTTCGGATCGGCGGTGCCGCGCAATTCGGCCGGCGAATTGTAGAGCCCGTCCGCATCACCCTGCCAGATCTCGATCAGCGCATCCTTGAGCGGCGTGCCGGTGCCGTCGAGCACCCGGATACGCAGGCCGATGCGCTCGCCTTTGGTCTTGTCGTTGACCATGGTCGTGCCGAGATCACTCGCATAAACGCCGCCGATGCCGCAGAAATTCGGCGTCAGCCCGATATGGACATAAGGTCCCGCAGTCTGCGAGGGGCTCTCCTTCAGCCGGTCGAGCGACTGGGCCATCAATTGCCCTCCAGCCGGTTTTCGAACAGCGACGAACGACGCCCGCGCAGCACGATGTCGAACTTGTAGGCGAGCGCGTCCATCGGGATCGTCGCCTGCGTGTCGAGGCTGGCCGTCAGCGCCTCGATGGCCGCCTTGTCGGCGATGCCGCGAACGATCGGGCACTTCCAGATCAGCGGATCGCCTTCGAAATACATCTGCGTGATCAACCGCTGAGCAAAGCCATGACCGAAAACCGAGAAATGGATATGCGCCGGGCGCCAGTCATTGGGCCCGTTCGGCCAGGGATAGGGGCCGGGCTTGACGGTGCGGAAGGCATAGAAGCCGTGCTCATCGGTGATGGTGCGGCCGCAGCCGCCGAAATTCGGGTCGAGCGGGGCCAGATAGCCGTCCTTCTTGTGGCGGTAGCGGCCGCCGGCATTGGCCTGCCAGAATTCGATGAGCACGCCGGGAACACCAACGCCGCGCTCATCGAGCACCCGCCCGTGGACGATGATGCGCTCGCCGATGGCGCTCTCGCCTGGCCTGGCGAAATTGTGGATGAGATCGGCGTCGAGTTCGCCAAGCATGGCGTGGCCGAAAACCGGTCCGGCTATTTCCGACAGCGTGTTGTCGAAGGACAAAAGCGCCTTCTGCGGCGAGCGCAGCACCGAACTCTTGTAGCCCGGCGTCAGTGCCGGCGGATGCCATGTCCGGTCGCGCTGGAAGAAGGCGCTGGTCTCGGGCCTCCGGTTCGAGCCGGACTCAGCTGGCATTGTCGGCTCCGTCCATTTCCGAAAACACGTCCTTGGCTATTCTGAAGGCACGGTTGGCGGCCGGCACGCCGGCATAGATGGCGACATGCAGGAACGCCTCGCAGATATCCTCACGCGTCGCACCGGTGTTGGCGGTGGCGCGCACATGCAGGGCGACCTCCTCATCATGGCCGAGTGCGGCCAGCAGCGCCAGCGTGACGATCGAGCGCTCGCGCTTGCTGAGACCCGGCCGCGCCCACACCGTTCCCCAGGCGGCCTCGGTGATCAGCTCCTGGAAAGGCTGGTCGAAATCGGTGGCGGTGACCTCGGCCCGGTCGACATGGCGGTCGCCGAGCACCGCGCGCCGCACGCCGAGGCCGGTGCGATATCTGGCAGCGTTGCCGGGGACTTCATCCATGGGTTTGTGCTCCAGAGGCAAGCGATGCGACAAAATCGCGGATCAGGGTGGTGAGCGCTTCAGGCTGTTCGACGCAAGGAATATGCCCGGCGTCGCGGATGATCTCGAAACGCGCGCCGGGGATCAGATCGGCCAGCGAGCGGACAAGAGCGGGCGGGGTCGAGCCGTCCTGGTCGCCGGCGATGCAAAGCGTCGGTACGGCGATGCGGCGTGCTGCGTCGGTGAAATCCGCGTCGCGAACCGCTGCACACGTCCCGATGTAACCGGCGACAGCCTGCCGGGTCATCATGTTCCAATAGCCGTCCAGTTCGGCCACCCGTGCGGTGTGGAAGGCGGGGGTGAACCACACTTTGAGCACGCCATCGGCAATGGCCTGGATGCCCTTGCTTTTGACCGTTGCGATGCGGGTGTTCCAGCTCTCGTTGGTGCCGATCTTGTGAGCCGTGTCGCACAGGATCATCGCCTCGACGATCTCCGGCCGCCTGGCATAGAGCCCTTGCGCGATCATGCCGCCGACCGACAGGCCGCACAGCACCACCCTCTCCAGCCCGAAATGATCGATGAGCGTCGAGAGATCGTCGACATGATCGTCGATCGACCTGATGTCGCCGATATCGGACAGCCCATGGCCGCGCTTGTCGTAGACCAGCAAGGGCATCTCGCCATCAAGCGCCGAGACGATCTCGTCCCAGATGCGGAAATCGGTGCCAAGCGAATTGATGAATATGACCGTGCGCGCATTGCCGGTCGCCTTGACGTGGCGGTGATGCAGCGTGATGCCGCCGATGGTGACGAATGGCACGATTTCGATCCTCCGCCCCCACATTGCACAAGGCATTTGGTTCGGTAAAATGATATTTTGCGCCGTTTCATTAACTCAGGGGTTATCAGATCCATGTCCGAGAGCCGCATCCGCTTCCGTCACCTGCAGGCATTCCTGGAGGTCGCGCGGCAGGGAAGCGTGGCTCGCGCTGCCGACTTCCTGCATGTCAGCGCGCCGGCGGTGACCAAGACCCTGCGTGAACTGGAAGAGGCGCTCGGTGTCGCCGTTGTCGAGCGTGACGGGCGAGGCATCCGCGTCACAAGGCTTGGCGAGATCTTTCTTGGCCATGCCGGCTCGGCGATTACGGCTTTGAAGCGCGGCGTCGATTCCGTTCGCCAGGACGGCGCCATCAATCGCCATCCGATCCGCATCGGAGCGCTGCCGACAGTGTCGGCAAAGGTCATGCCGAAGGCCATGAGCCTGTTCCTCGGGGAAAACACCGGCGCCGCGATCAAGATCGTCACCGGCGAGAATGCCGTGCTGCTCGAGCAGTTGCGCACCGGAGCACTCGATCTCGTCGTCGGACGGCTGGCGGCGCCCGAAAACATGACCGGATTCTTCTTCGAGCACCTCTATTCCGAACAGGTGCTGTTCGTGGTGCGGGCCGGACATCCGCTGCTGGAGCCGGAGGCGGACATCTTCGCCAGGCTTGACGAATTCCCGGTGCTGATGCCGACCCGGGAGTCCGTGATCCGTCCCTTTGTCGACCGCCTGTTCATCACCAACGGCATGACCGCGCCGGCCACCGAGATCGAAACCGTCTCGGATTCGTTTGGCCGCTCCTTCATGCGGCAGAGCAATGCGGTGTGGATCATTTCGGCCGGCGTCGTCGCCAACGAAATCGCCAGCGGCACTTTCGTCGCCTTGCCGGTCGACACCGACGAAACCAAGGGACCGGTCGGCCTGACGATGCGCACGGACACCGCCCCCTCGCCCGCTTTCACCATCCTGCTGCAAACCATTCGCGAGGCGGCCAGACCGGGCAAATGAGTGTTAGGCCATTCAAACCGGCTCGGTCCCTGATCGCGAATCTCATAACCCTGGGGTTAATGAAACACCGCAAAATATCATTTTACCGAACCAAAACGCTGGTGCACTGTGCCAATGGAGGAGCCACAGAGGGAGGAACGCATGACCTATTCTATCGGCAGCAAATCCAGTATTCGCGGTATTTCGCGGCGCCAGTTCATCGCCACCTCGATTGCCGGCGGCGCGGCGCTCGCGCTTGGCGGCCGCAAGGCCTTCGCGCAAGCCGGCGACACGCTCAAGGTCGGCTTCGTCAGTCCGCGCACCGGGCCGCTGGCCGGTTTCGGCCAGACCGACGGCTACGTGCTGGATCTGGCGCGCAAGGCGCTGGCCGGCGGTCTTGAGATCGGCGGCAAGAAATACAGTGTGGAAATCCTCGACCAGGATACGCAATCGGATCCCTCCCGCGCGGGCCAACTCGCCAAGGACCTGATCAACAACCAGGCCATCGACCTGATGCTGGCGGTCTCGACGCCGGAGGTGATCAATCCGGTGGCCGACGCCTGCGAGGCCGCCGGCGTGCCGTGCCTGTCGACGGTGATGCCCTGGGAAGCCTGGTATTTCGGCCGTGGCGCCAAGCCGGGCGCGCCCTCGCCGTTCAAATGGACCTATCATTTCGGCTTCGGCGTCGGCGAATTCTTCAAGACCTACATCTCGCAATGGAACCTGATCGAGACCAACAAGAAGGTCGGCGTCATGTATCCCAACGACGCCGATGGCAACGCCATCCGTGCCAATCTGGCGCCGCTGCTGGCCAAGCAGGGTTTTACGATTGTCGATCCGGGTGCCTACGAGACCGGCACCACCGACTATTCCTCGCAGATCGCGCTGTTCAAGCAGGAGGGTGTCGAGATCTTCAACTCCTTCCCGATCCCGCCTGACTTTGCCGCGTTCTGGCGCCAGGCGGCGCAGCAGGGGCTGATCAAGCAGATCAAGATCTGCCAGGTCGCCAAGACCGGGCTGTTCCCGTCCGACATCGAGGCGCTCGGCGATCTCGGCATAAAGATTTCGAGCGCCGCCTACTGGCACAAGGCCTTCCCCTACAAGTCGCCGCTGACCGGCGTTTCGGGCACGGAGCTGGCCGACGGCTATGAGGCGGCGAGCGGCAAGCAGTGGACGCAGCAGCTCGGCGCCTCGATGTCGCTTCTCGACGCCGGCTTCGAAGCGCTGAAGGCCAGCACCGACGCCAAGGACAAGGCGGCCGTGGCCAAGGCGCTAAGCACGCTGAAGACCGAGACCATGATCGGCAAGGTCGATTTCACCAACGGCCCGGTGGCCAATGTGTCGCCAGGTCCGATCATCGGCACGCAGTGGGTGGCCGCCAAGGAAGGCAGCAAATTCCCGCTCGACTATGTGGTGACCGAGAACGCCACCGACCCGAAGGTGCCCGTCGAAGCCAAGCTTCTGCCTTACAACGGCTGATGGACCGCTGACGAGGACCGTCTGGTGACCCATCCGCAACAACAGGCTGTTCTCGCCGCTGCCGGCATCCACAAGCGCTTCGGCGCGCTTGTGGTGCTGGATGCGGTCGATTTCGCCATGGCGGCCGACGAAGCGGTCGGCATTGTCGGCCCGAACGGCGCCGGCAAGACCACTCTGCTCAGCGTGCTTTCGGGCGCCTTTCCGCCAAGCTCGGGCACGGTCAGCTTCAAGGGTGGTGACGTGACGGCCTTGCCGGCGACGCAGCGCTGCCGGCTCGGCCTGGTGCGCACGCATCAGGTGCCCAAACCATTCAGCGGCATGACCACTTTCGAGAATGTCTTCGTCGCCGCCTCGCATGGTGCCGGCCTTGGCCGCGACGAGGCCTATGAGGAGGCGCTTGGTTCGCTGAAACTGTGCGGCATGCTGGGCGTTGCCAACCGGCGCGCCGAGACGCTCGGCCTGCTCGACCGCAAGCGGCTGGAACTGGCACGGGCACTTGCCGCGCGACCGACGCTACTGCTGCTGGACGAGATCGGCGGCGGGCTGACCGACGGCGAAGCCAGCGAACTTGTCGACACGATCAAGGAATTGCGCCGGCGCAAGATCGGCGTCGTCTGGATCGAGCACATCGTCCACATCCTGCTGCAGGTGGCCGAACGGCTGATCTGCATGGATGCGGGAAAAATCATCGCCGATGGCGAGCCGCAGGCCGTCATGGCCGATCCCGAGGTCGTGCGCGCTTATCTCGGCGGAGGCCCGAAATGAGCCTGCTGTCGGTCGAGAACCTGGTTGTCCGGCACGGCCTGCTGCAGGCGGTGCGCGGCGTGAGCTTCTCTGTCGAGCGCGGCGAGACACTGGCGCTGGTCGGCGCCAACGGCGCCGGCAAGACGACGCTGCTCAGGGCAATCGCCGGCGCGCACCAGCCGGCGGCCGGCCGCGTGCTGCTGGACGGCGCCGACCTCAACGATGTGCCGTCGCATAGACGCGTCGGCATGGGCATCGCGCTGGTGCCGGAGGGCCGAAAACTGTTCGTGCAGATGACGGTCGAAGAGAACCTTCTGCTCGGCAAGACCGCCGGCCGGCCGGGCGACTGGAGCGTCGACAGAGTGCTCGAGATGTTCCCCAATCTGAAGCCGCGTCGGCACGCAAAGACAGGTCACCTGTCGGGCGGCGAGCAGCAGGCAACCGCGATCGGCCGGGCGCTGATGAGCAATCCCGACGTGCTGCTGCTCGACGAGGTTTCGCTTGGTCTGTCGCCGCTGATCGTCGATCGCGTCTATGCAGCCCTTCAGGGACTGATCGCTTCCGGCACGACGATCATCCTCGTCGAACAGGACCTCAACCGCGCGCTTTCGGTATCCAACAGGGTTATCTGCATGCTCGAAGGGCGCGTCGCCCTGGAAGGGCCGAGCAAGCAGGTTTCGCGCGACGATGTGACAAAAGCCTATTTCGGCCTGCACCGGAAAGGCACCGGGAGCGTTCCGGCATGAGCAACCAGATCATCCAGGGCATCCTGCTTGGCGGCTACTATGCGCTGATCGCCTGCGGCCTGTCCTTCATGTTTTCGGTGATGCGGATCATCAACCTCGCCCATGGCAGCCTTGCCGTGTTCGCTGCCTACGCGCTGTGGTGGCTCGCCTCGCGGTTCCATATCTCGCCATTTCTCGGCCTGCTCATCGTGCTGCCTTTGATGGCGGCGATTGGTTGGGCGTTGCAGCGCTTCCTGCTCGAACGCAGCGCGCGCGGCGGGGCGCTGCTGCCGATCCTGACCACGTTTGGGCTGGCCATCGTCATCGACAACATGCTGTTCGAGCAGTTCGGCGCCGACACGCGTTCGCTGGCGCCCTATATCGGCAGCCTGTCCTATGATTCCTGGGAATGGCCGGGCAGCATCTATGTCGGCAAGCTCGCCGTCATCATGTTCGCCACCGCCGTGATCCTGCTCGGCGGGCTGCAGCTTTTCCTCACCCGCACCAGGCTTGGCCGCTCGATCCGCGCCACTTCGGAAGACCCCGATACAGCCGGACTGGTCGGGGTCGATGCGCGCCGCGCCAACGCCATTGCCGCGGCCATCGCCATGGTCACGGTCGGCCTTGCCGGCGCCTTCCTCGGCATGCGCGCTACCTTCGATCCCTATGCAGGCGCGCCGCAATTGCTGTTTGCCTTCGAGGCGGCGGTGATCGGCGGCGCCGGTTCACTGTGGGGAACGCTGATCGGCGGCATCGTGCTGGCGCTCGCCCAGACACTCGGCGCGCAAGTGCATCCGCAGGGCTTTCTGATCGGCGGCCATGCCGTGTTCCTCGTCGTGCTGTTCGTGCGGCTGTCGACATCAGGCCTTGGCCTGCGCGGCCTGTTGCGCCTGCCGTCCCGGAGCGCGTCATGAGCGCCGTTTCGTCCTCGCCGGTCATCGAGCGCGGTACGGCGACGTCGCGGATTGCAGCAGTGGCTGTCGTCGTCATCATCGCGCTGCTCGCGATCGCACCGCAGTTCCTGTCGGCCGGCGCGGTCGACCGGATGACGGCGCTGTTCATCTATGTGATCCTGGCGGCGATGTGGAATGCGCTGGCCGGCTTCGGCGGCCTGGTCTCGGTCGGGCAGCAAGTGTTCTTCGGACTGGGCGCGTATTTCGCCATCCGGCTCGCCGATGCCGGCCTCAATCCTTTCGCCTCGCTATTCGTTTCGGCGATCATTGTCGGCGCGATCTCCTGGCCGCTGTCGCTGTTCATGCTGCGGCTGCGGAACGGCGAGTTCGCCATCGGCATGTGGGTGATCGCGGCGCTGACACATCTGCTGGTCAATCTCGACCGGCTGGTGCAGGGCGAAACCGGCACGTCGCTGATCTCGCTCAATGTCTATGACGCCGGCACCAGGCGGGCTGTCATCTACTGGCTAGCGCTGGCCTCGATGACCGCGCTGCTCGCGATCCTGTTTGGCCTGCTGCGCGGCAGCACAGGTGCCGCGATCCGCGCGATCCGCGACAATGAGGATGCTGCTGCCTCCGTCGGCGTGCGCGTCACCGGCACCAAGCGACTGCTGTTCGTGCTTGCCGCCTTCGGCATCGGCATTGCCGGCGCGCTGTGGCTGGCAACCTCCATCACCTTCCAGCCGAAGACCTATTTCAACGTGCAGTGGACCGCCTACATGATCTTCATGGTGCTGGTCGGCGGCATCGGCACGTTCGAGGGCGCCATTTTGGGCGCGCTGGTGTTCTTCCTCATCGAGACCTGGTTCGGCGGCACCGGCGTCTGGTACCTGGTCGGCCTCGGCGCCACCGCCGTGCTGTTCTCGCTTTTCCTGCCGCGCGGCCTGTGGGGGACGATCGAGGAGCGCTTTGGCCTGCGCCTGTTGCCGGTCGGCTACCGCGTCAGGCTTCCGGCATCTGCCGACGGCGAAGCGACGCCCTCGCCACAACAATCCACGACATCTCGGGAGAAGGCATGACCATGCTTTTCGGCAAGACCATCCTCATCACCGGTGTCGCCTCCGGCATCGGCGCGCGTACGGCGGAACTCGCCGGCCAGTTCGGCGCCGATGTGATCGGTGTCGATGTGCGCGAGCCGGCGGCAGTGGTCGGCAGCTTCGTCAAGGCCGACATCTCATCCAAGGCCGGCGTCGACGACCTCATCGCGCGTCTGCCGCTGCGTCTCGATGCGCTCTGCAACGTCGCCGGCCTTTCCGGCAACACCGGCGCGGCGTCGACGCTGGCTGTCAATTTCTTCGGCCTCAGGGCGCTCTCCGAAGGCCTCGCGCCAAAGCTTCGCGAGGGTGGCGCCATCGTCAACGTCGCCTCGATCGCCGGCTATGGCTGGCGCGCCAATCTCAATCGCGCCGCTTCCATGGCCGGCATCGAGGGCTTTCCCGATGTCACCGACTTAGTCTGCACGCACGCGGTAAGGAACGAGGAAGGTTATCCCGTTTCCAAGGAACTGCTGCTGCTATGGACCTTCAGAGCGGCGCATCAGGATCTGTTCAAACGCCGTGGCATCCGCGTCAATGCGGTGAGCCCCGGTCCAGTCGAGACACCGATCCTGAAACAGTTCCGCACCGTGCTTGGCGATGCCCGCGTCGACAGCGACATTGCCAGGGTCGGGCGCGCCGGCACGTCGGGCGACATCGCACCGGTGGTGCTGTTTCTGTGTTCGGACGGCGCGCGCTGGGTCAACGGCGCCAATGTGCCGGTTGACGGTGGCCTCGAAGCATCGATCAATGCCGAGATGTTCGGCTTCTAATTCAATGAGCACGCTCCTTACGGAGCGAGGGAGACAATCATGGATATCGGACTTCTGATCGACGGCGACGAAAGGGATGCGTCCGGTTCGGCCTCCTATGAGCGCATGGACCCGTTCACCGGCAAACTGGCAACGCGCGCCGCGGCGGCCAGCGTGGCCGATGCCAATGCCGCCGTCGAAGCCGCTGCCGCTGCCTTTACGACCTGGTCGAAGACCGGGCCGGGCGAGCGCCGCGCCTTGCTGAGCAAGGCAGCTGACGTGATGGCCTCCAAGGTCGGCGAATTCACCAAGCTGATGATGGAAGAGACCGGCGCCACCGGTCCCTGGGCCGGATTCAACGTCATGCTGGCCGCCAACATGCTGCGCGAGGCAGCCGCGATGACGACGCAGATTTCGGGTGAGATCATCCCCTCCGACAAGCCGGGCACGCTGGCCATGGCGATCCGGCAGCCGGCTGGCGTATGCCTCGGCATCGCACCGTGGAACGCGCCGGTCATCCTCGGCACCCGCGCCATCGCCATGCCGATCGCCTGCGGCAACACGGTGGTGCTGAAGGCCTCGGAAATGTGCCCGGGCACACACCGGCTGATCGGCCAGGTGCTGGTCGAGGCCGGCCTGCCCAAGGGCGTCATCAATGTCGTCACCAATGACCCCAAGGACGCCGCAGCAATCGTCGAGACGCTGGTCGCGCATCCCTTGGTCAAGCGCGTCAACTTCACCGGCTCGACCAAGGTCGGCAAGATCATCGCCGAACTCGCTGGCCGGCACTTGAAGCCGGCGCTGCTCGAACTCGGCGGCAAGGCACCGCTGCTGGTGCTGGACGATGCGGACATCGACGCCGCAGTCAACGCAGCGACCTTCGGCGCCTTCATGCATCAGGGCCAGATCTGCATGTCGACCGAGCGCCTGATTGTCGATGACAAGGTCGCCGACGAGTTCGTTTCCAAGCTGGCAGCCCGCGCGTCGCAGCTCCCGGCCGGCGATCCGCGCGGCCATGTCGTGCTGGGCTCGCTGATCAGCAGCCAGGCGGCCGACAAGATGGAAGAGCTCGTCGCCGACGCCGTCGGCAAGGGCGCCAAGTTGGTGGCCGGCGGCAAGCGCACCGGCACCGTGGTGGAGGCAACGCTGCTCGACCATGTCACGCCGGCCATGCGCGTCTATGCGGAAGAATCCTTCGGGCCGGTCAAGCCGGTGATCCGGGTGAAGGGCGAGGAGGAGGCCATACGTGTTGCCAACGACACCGAGTACGGCCTGTCGTCAGCCGTGTTCAGCCGCGACATCAAGCGCGCCATGGCTGTAGCCGCACGCATCGAGGCCGGCATCTGCCATATCAACGGTCCGACCGTCGGCGACGAAGCGCAGATGCCGTTCGGCGGCGTCAAGGGCTCCGGCTACGGCCGCTTCGGCGGCAAGGCCTCGATCGCCGAATTCACCGATCTGCGCTGGGTGACGATCGAGGATCCGGGCCAGCACTACCCGTTCTGACCTGGCCCCGCTTCGGTACCCGATAACGAAGGTCAAACAGCCATTGACGGCGTGAAGCGGACACTGGCGGATCGCATCTGCCCGGGCGCCAGCACGATGCAGCCGGTCTCCTCACCGTCCACCCGGTTGAAGGCATCGGTGATGTTGCTGACCGGCTCGGCGCAAAAGAAAGGCTGACCCGGCGGCGTGTAGAGGACGAGGAAATCGAGCGGCGCCTCGGCCTCGATGTCCAGCTGCCGCCCCTGCTCCGGCCAGGAGATCCGGGCGCGGCGCGCCCATCCGGTGAAAACCGTGTCGAAATCCACCTCCGATACGTCAAAGCCGATGGATGGATCGGCTCCTACCGGCGGCAGGACATGCTGGATGGGCAGAACCTCCGTATCCGTCTCCCACATGCCGGACACCGGCGCCTGGACATGCGTCCACGGCGTAGACGGAAAATAGGGATGGAGGCCGAAGCCAACTGGCATCGGAGCGCCCGACAGGTTGCGAACTGTAATGGTCATGCAAAGCCTGCCATTGGCCAGCGATATCTCTTGCTCGGCTTCATAGCTCCATGGCCAGGAATCGGCGGCGTGGCGATGGCGCAGGACGATCGTGCTGGCTTCATGCCTGACGACCGTCCAAGGCCGACGCCAGCCGTGACCATGCTCATGATGGGGATCAGCGGCAGTCGTCGGTAACTGGATGGTGTGACCGGCGAATTCGAAGCAGCCGCCCTTTATGCGATTGGAATAGGGAACAAGTGGGACGCAGGCCATGGCGCTGGCATCGCGACGGCCGATCGCCGCCGGATCGGCCGGCCGTAGCCAATCCGCCGCCGAGCCATTGTGCCACCAGCGATACGACGCGACAGCGCCACCGGCGGCCGGAGCAAGCTCGACCGTCGCGATGCCGTCGCTGATCGAAATCAGCTGCGTGTGCTGCGCGGCAACGGCAGCGGAATTCTTTGTCATCGACACTCCCCCGTCCCTTGACTCCAATCGCCACGGCTATAAGACATATCATATGAATAGTATGAAGAATAAGAAATCTTTCAGCACGGCGCGCACGTCACGGGTTGCCGTGGCGGTTTCCAGCGGCTCTACCGCGCTGCACGCGACCGTCGTCGAGCAGATCGGTTTGCGCATCGTGCAAGGCGATTTCCTGCCCGGAGAAGCCCTGCCCAACGCCGACGATTCCAGCGAGATGCTGGGGGTCAGCCGCACGGTGCTGCGCGAGGCGATCAAGGTGCTGGCGGGCAAGGGGCTGGTCGAATCGCGGCCGAAGACCGGCACACGGGTGCGCCCACGCGCCGACTGGAACTTCCTCGATCCAGACGTGCTGTCCTGGCGCTACGCCGGCGGTGTCAGCGCCGACGATGTCCGCGCACTGTTCGAATTGCGGCGCGCCATCGAGCCGATGTCGGCAGCACTTGCCGCCCAGCGCGCCACCCCGGCGCAGATCGCCGAGATCCACGCCGCACTCGCCGAAATGGAAGCGCTGAGCGATGACGGCGACCGCTTCGCCAAGCCCGATTTGGTGTTCCACCAGACCATCCTGCGCATGACCGGCAACGAGCTGATCGGTTCTCTGGCCGCGCTGGTCGAAACCGCGCTGGTGATGAGTTTTCGCCTCTCCAACGACAATCCGGAAGGGCAGCGCCACTCCTTGCCGCTGCATCGCGAGGTGGCCGAGAAGATCGCCGCCGGCGACGCCGCCGGTGCGCAAGGGGCGTTGCTGGTGCTCATCGACAACGCCGAGGACGACGTGCGCCGCAGCGTCGAGAACCGCAACAAGCGCCGCCAAGATCGGGAACAGACATCGTGACCGAGACCAGACGCAAACTGCGCTCCGAGGCCTGGTTCGGCGGTGAGGGCAAGAACGCCTTCATGCACCGCAGTTGGATGAAGAACCAGGGCATCCCTGCCGATGCTTTCGACGGCCGTCCGGTGATCGGCATCTGCAACACCTGGTCGGAACTGACGCCGTGCAATGCGCATCTGCGGGCGCTGGCCGACCACGTCAAGCGCGGCGTCTACGAGGCCGGCGGCCTGCCGCTGGAGTTCCCGGTGATGTCGCTGGGCGAAAGCAACATGCGCCCGACGGCCATGCTGTTTCGCAATTTGGTCAGCATGGATGTCGAGGAATCGATCCGCGGCAATCCGATCGACGGCGTCATCCTGCTGGTCGGCTGCGACAAGACCACACCGGCGCTGCTGATGGGGGCTGCCTCGTGCAATCTGCCGACCATCACCGTCTCCGGCGGACCGATGCTCAACGGCAAGTTCCGCGGGCAGGATATCGGCTCGGGCACCCATGTCTGGAAATTCGCCGAAGAGGTGAAGGCCGGCCGTATGCCGGTCGCCGACTTCCTCGCCGCAGAGCAAGGCCAGAGCCGGTCGGCGGGCAGCTGCATGACGATGGGGACGGCTTCGACCATGGCCAGCATGGTGGAAGCGCTCGGCATCGGCATGCCCGACAATGCCGCGATCCCGGCGGTGGATTCGCGCCGTGGCGTGCTCGCCCAGATGGCCGGGCGCCAGATCGTCGAGCTCGTCCGCCGCGACGTGACGATCGCGCAGATCCTGACCAGGCAAGCGTTCGAGAACGCCATTCGCGTCAATGGCGCGATCGGCGGCTCGACCAACGCGGTGCTGCATCTGATCGCCATCGCCAACCGGGTCGGCGTCGATCTCAGCCTCGAGGACTGGGACCGGCTTGGCCGCGACGTGCCGACCATTGTCGACCTGATGCCGTCGGGCCGGTTCCTGATGGAAGATTTCTACTATGCCGGGGGGCTAGCTGCGGTCATGGCGTCGCTTGATGAAGTGGGGCTTCTTCATCGCGACGTCATGACCGTCAGCGACAAGACCATCGGGGAACTGATCGACGGGGCACCCAACTACAACAGCGAGGTCATCCGGCCGCTGAGCGCGCCGCTGACCGAGCAAGGCGGCATCTCGATCCTGCGCGGCAATCTGGCGCCCAACGGGGCGGTTATCAAGCCGTCGGCGGCAACGCCCGAATTGATGCAGCATCGCGGCAAGGCTATCGTGTTCGAAAACATCGAGCACTACTACGCCCGCATCGACGATCCGGAGCTCGATATCGACGCCGCCTCGGTGATGGTGCTGAAGAATTGCGGACCGCGCGGCTATCCAGGGATGGCCGAGGTCGGCAACATGCCGCTGCCGGCCAAGCTGCTCAAACAGGGCGTGTCCGATATGGTGCGCATTTCGGACGCGCGCATGAGCGGCACCGCCTACGGCACCGTCGTGCTGCATGTGGCGCCTGAGGCCGCGGCAGGTGGCGCACTGGCGCTGGTGCGCGACGGCGATCTCATCGAGCTCGATGTCGCCGGCCGCCGGCTCGAGTTGCTGGTGTCAGACGAGGAACTGGCGATCCGCCGCCGCGACTGGAAGCCGCCGGCGCCACCCGAGGGCGGCTACCAGAGCCTCTATGTCGAGCGCGTGCTGCAAGCCGACAAGGGCTGCGATTTCGACTTTCTCGTCGGCCGGCGCGATGCCGGCATCCCCCGGCACTCCCACTAGAGAGGCGCGCGATGACGGATCAGATCGGCAGCTACGCGACCTACCCGAGCCTCAAGGGCCGCAGTGTGTTCATCACCGGCGGCGGCAGCGGCATCGGCGAAAGCCTGGTGCGACATTTCTGCGCGCAAGGCAGCCGCGTCGCCTTCGTCGATCTGACTGAGGAACCTTCAAAGCGCCTGGTCGATGCGATCACGGCCGAAGGACATTCCGCGCCGCTGTTCATTCCCTGCGACCTGCGCGATGTCGAGGCGCTGCAGGCAGCAACTGCCCAGGCCATGCTGCACAACGGGCCGATCCAGGTTCTGTGCAACAATGCCGGCAATGACGACCGTCATCAGACCAAGGACGTGACGGTCGCCTACTGGGACGACCGCATGGCGGTCAATCTGCGCCACCAGTTCTTTGCCGCCCAGGCGGTGCGCCCGCAGATGAGCGCGCAGGGCGGCGGCTCGATCATCAATTTCGGCTCCATCACCTGGATGGTCGGCGATCCCGATTGCCCGGCCTATGTCACCGCGAAAGCCGCGGTCTACGGCATGACGCGGGCACTGGCCCGCGAACTCGGCCCCGAGCGCATCCGCGTCAACTGCATGGTGCCTGGCTGGGTGATGACCGAGCGCCAGATGCGCCTGTGGCTGAACCCGGCCGGCGAGCGCCAGATCGCGGAAAGGCAGTGCCTACCCGACCGGCTGCAGCCCTCCGATATCGCGCGCATGGCGCTGTTCCTCGCCGCCGACGACAGCCTGATGTGCACAAGCCAGCAGTTCATCGTCGATGCGGGCTGGGTGTGACCCGCACCGTGCCACAAGGGAAGAAGGTTAGTTTCATGCGTCTTGTTCAGTACACGATGGTCGATGGCAGCAGGCGGGTTGGCCGTGTCTCCGATGACGGCAATCATCTGCATCCGCTCGACAAGACCGGCAGCGTGCTGGAGCTTGCCGAAGCGGCAATCGCCGAGGGTGCATCCATCGCCTCGCTGGTCGAGAAGCGGACGGGCACGGCAGCGGTCGATTATGACGAGCTGTTGCGCGATGGCCGCGTGCTGGCTCCTGTCGATCACCCCGAGCCGGCGCGTTTCCTGGTTACCGGCACCGGCCTCACGCACACCGGAAGTGCCTCTGCGCGCAACCAGATGCACTTGCTGACACATGGCGAGGACGCCGAAGAATCGGATTCGCTGAAGATCTTCAAGATGGGCCTGGAAGGCGGCAAGCCCGGCGTCGGCAAGATCGGAATCCAGCCGGAATGGTTCTTCAAGGGCGTCGGCACCTGCGTCGTGCCGCCTGGTGCCGATCTGCCCATGCCGGCCTTCGCACGTGCCGGCGCCGAGGAAGCCGAGATCGTCGGGCTTTACCTCAATGGGCCGGATGGCCGCCCTTACCGCATCGGATACGCGCTCGGCAACGAATATTCCGACCATGTGACGGAAGGCGAAAACTATCTCTATCTCGCCCATTCCAAGCTTCGCTCCTGCTCGATCGGGCCGGAGCTTTTGGTCGGCGACCTGCCCGAGGAAGTGCGCGGCCATTCCCGCATCCTGCGCGACGGTACTGTTATCTGGGAGCAGGAGTTCCTGTCGGGCGAGACGCACATGTCGCACTCGATCGCCAATCTCGAACATTTTCATTTCCGCTACCCGATGCACCGCAGGGCGGGCGATTTGCATGCCTATTTCTTCGGCGCGGCGGTGATGAGCTACGCCTCCGGCGTCAAGACGGCTTCCGGCGACGAATATGAAATCCAGGCACAGACATTCGGCAAGCCATTGCGCAACCGGATGGTCTCGGTGCCGGACGAGGGACTGGTCACCGTCACCCCGCTGTGACGGCGCAGGCCCGAAAATTACGGTCCACCAGAACGACAATGGGAGATTGAAAATGGGACTGAAGAAAGCGTTTCTAAGACTGGCGACCATCGGACTCGGCATCGGCCTGATGACATCGGCGGCGCTGGCCGCGAACCTTCGCGTGCTGGCCTGGGACGGCTATGCCGACCCGGACTGGGTGAAGGATTTCACCGCCGCCACCGGCATCGGCGTCGATGTCGTCTTCATCGGCAGCGATGATGAGATCTGGGCCAAGATCAAGGGCAGCGAAGGGCAGGACTTCGACGTCTTCGCCGTCAACACCGCCCAGCTGCAGCGCTACATCAAGGCCGATCTGGTGTCGCCGATCGACATCACCAAGCTGCCCAACCAGAAAGAGGTGCTGCCGCGCTTCCGCGATCTGTCACAGGTCAGCGGCGACACCAAGGACGGCAAGGTCTACGGCATTCCATTCTGCTTCGACTCCATCGGCCTGATCTACGACACCGACAAGGTCAAGCCGGCGCCGACATCGATGTCGGTGCTTTGGGATCCGGCCTACAAGGGTAAGATCCTGGCCTACGACAATGGCGAGCACAATTTCTCGTTCACCGCACTGACGCTCGGCTACAAGGATCCGTTCAACCTCGACGCGGAGCAGATGGCGGCGGTGAAGGCCAAGCTGGTCGAGCTCAAGCGCAACGTGCTGAGCTTCTACACCACCGCCGACGAGGCGCAGCAGATCTACCAGAACAATGACGTCGCCCTGATCTGGGCCAATTATGGCCAGCAGCAGGTCAAGGCGCTGCAGAAGATCGGTGCCCATGTCGCCTACGTCAATCCAAGCGAAGGTGCGCTGGCCTGGCTCGACAATTGGGTCATCTCCAAGGGCGTCCGCGACAACGCGGCGGCCGAGAAATGGATCGACTTCATGCTGACGAAGAAGGTCAGCGGCGAGCTTTCCGAGCGTACCGGCTTCGGCAACACCGTGGTCGAGTCGAGCAGCGCCGGCGGCAATGACAAGCTGGTCTGGCTCAACAATGTCGAGGATCCGCTCAAGCGTTCGGATCTGTGGAATGAGATCAAGGCGACGCCCTGATCTTTTCCGCACCCTGACTTCGAAGGACCCGGCGGTCCGGACGTTCCGGACCGCCGCAGCGTATGCGAGAATAGCTTATGAACCAGAACGCCGACCTGCTGACGCTGCGGTCCGTCTCGAAATCCTACGGCACGGTTCCCGTGCTGCACGACATCGACCTGTCGATCAAGGACGGTGAGTTCCTGACCGTGCTTGGACCGTCGGGCTCGGGCAAGACCACGGTGCTGCGGCTGATCGGCGGGCTGGAACCGCTGACCGCGGGCGAGATCCGCCTCGACGGCCAGGACATCAGCCGCATGCCGATCAACAAGCGGCCGTTCAACACCGTGTTCCAGGACTATGCGCTGTTCCCGCATATGACCGTTTCCGGCAATGTCGGCTATGGGCTTTCGGTGCGCCATATCCAGCGCAAGGAGATCGCACGCCGTGTCGCGGAGGCGCTGGAGCTGGTACAGCTCGGGCGCTTCGCCGATCGTTTTCCGGCGCAGCTTTCCGGCGGCCAACGCCAACGCGTCGCGCTCGCCCGGGCGCTGATCTGCCAGCCGCGCCTGATCCTGCTCGACGAGCCGCTCGCGGCACTCGATCTGGAGCTGCGCCGACAGATGCAGGAGTTCCTGAAATCCATCCAGCGCGAGATCAAGACCACCTTCCTGTTCGTCACCCACGACCAGGAAGAAGCGATCGGCATGGCCGACCGGATCTGTGTCATGCAGGCCGGCCATATCCGCCAGCTCGGCACGCCCCACGACCTCTACTACAAGCCGAATTGCGAGTTCGTGGCGCGCTTCTTCGGCGAGAACAATCTGGTGGCCGGAAAGCTCGGCCCCGTCCAGGGCGAGCAGCGATCGATCGAGACCGCACTTGGGCGCCTGGTCTGTTCGATCAGCGGCCAGCCGCATCTGAAGGCTGCGGTCGATGGCGCCAGCGCCTTCGCGGCGTTCCGTCCCGAGGCCTTGCGTCTTTCGGATGCAGCCGACAGCGGCAACCGCTTTTCCGGCACCATCGCCGATCTGGGCTTTGCCGGTTCGTCCACCGTCGCCACAATCACGGCTGGCGGCAATGCCGCGCAACGGCTGCGGCTGCGCATGCCGAGCCGGATCGACGGCAGCGCGCTCAAATCAGGCGAGACGGTCTCGCTTTCGTTTGCGCCGCATGAAGGCCATCTGGTGCTGGCATGAGCGCCGGCTCGACACATCCCGCGGAAAGGCGATTGTCGCTGCTGGTGACGGTGCTGGCTTTCGCCTTGCCGGTGGTCTTTGTCCTGGTGCCGCTGGCGATCTTCCTCGGCTACAGCTTCTTCAGCGTCGACCAGGGCACGATCGTCTACGGACTGTCGCTGGGCAACTATATCAGGTTCTTCACCGATCCGATCTTCCTCCCGGTGTTCTGGAACACCATCGTTCTGTGCGTGTCGGTGGCCGTCATCTGCATCCTGCTCGCCTATCCCGCCGCCTATTTCCTGACGACGCTCAAGGGGCGCTGGCGCTATGCCTTGCTGATGCTGCTTCTGGTGCCGCTGCTGATGAGCTACGTCATCAAGATCTATGCGATCCGCAGCATCCTCGGCCTCAACGGCTTCCTCAACAAGGCGCTGGTGGCGGTCGGCATCCTGGATCAGCCGTCGACGCTTTTCGTGTTCAACATGAACGCCATCCTGTTGACGCTGAGCCTGCTTTTGATCCCCTTCGCCATCTTGCCGATCTTCCTGTCGCTGGAGCGCATCCCACAGACCTTGCTGCGCGCTTCAGATGACCTCGGCGCCAGCGGCTGGCAGACATTCCTGCGCATCACCTTGCCGCTCAGCCTGCCCGGCGTCGCCTCGGCGGCAAGCTTCGTCTTCGTCCTGGCGATCGGCGATTTCCTGACGCCGCAGATGGTCGGCGGGATCAGCGGCTTCACCTTCGGCCGCATCCTCTACAGCCAGTTCGGCACGGCCTATAACTGGCCGTTCGGCGCCGCACTCTCGGTGGCGCTGGCGATCGTGGTGATCTGCGCCATACTCGTCGGCGAACGGTTCGGACGTAATCGGGGGACGTCGGTATGAACGCCCTCCCCCGGCCCTCCACCGTCTTCCTGGCCGCGATCACGACACTGGTTGCGGTGCTGCTCTACAGCCCGCTGTTCGTGCCGATCGTGTCGTCGTTCTTCACCATTTCGCATGGCAATGTCGACTGGTCGTCACCGACGCTTTCGACCTATGTCGCGCTGGCCGAAAACCACGACATCCTGGCTGCCTTGCGCACGACGCTGATCGTAGGCGTCTGCACCGTGGTGCTCTCGGTGGTCAGCGGAACGCTGCTGGCGCTCTACTATCACAGCCGCCGTTCCGGACGTTCTTTCCTGCAGTTCATCATCTTCCTGCCGTTCCTGATGCCGCCGATCATCAGCGGCCTGGCGCTGCTGATCTTCTTCCGCGAGATCCACCTCGAACGCTCGCTCCTGACGGTCGTCATCGGCCACACCGTTTTCGTGCTGGCGATCGTCTACCGCACCGTGCTGATGCGGCTGCAGTCGATGAGCCGTACGCTGGTCGAAGCCTCCTACGATCTCGGCGCCACCGGCTGGCAGACCTTCTGGCGCATCATCCTGCCGAACCTGTCGAGTGCCATGGTGGGCGGCGCCATCCTGGCCTTCGCGTTGTCGTTCGACGAGACGATGATCACCATCCTGGTCACCGGCACGCAAAGCACGCTGCCGGTCAGGCTATGGGCGATGATGCGGCTTGGCTTCTCACCCGACATCAACGCACTGGTGGCGCTGATCCTGATGTTCACCGTACTGCTTTGCGTGCTCGCCGCCCGTTTCCTGATCCCCAGGCAGATGGCGATGGAACGGAGCTGAGTTACCGAACAGGATCAAGGTCGAAGACGCGCCCCGGATTGAGGATGTTCTTCGGGTCGAGCGCCGTCTTCAGCCGCCGCATCGCGGCGATTTCGGCGTCGCTGCGCACGAGATGCAGCCACTGCTTCTTGTCGAGGCCGATGCCATGTTCGGCCGAAACGCCGCCTCCCGCCGCGGCCACGCCGCGATAGACGATGCCGTAGGCCGCCGCCGGATCCGCCGTCAGCACCTGATAATGCAGATTGCCGTCGCCGAGATGGCCGAAGACGTAGATGTCGGCGGCGGGATCGACGGCACGGATGGCGGCGTCCGCTTCCTGCAGGAATGTCCCCATGCGCGCCAAGGGAATGCTGATGTCGACGCCGATCAGGCCCTTTATCGAAAACAGGATGCGGTTGGCGTCCTCCCGCACGTCCCACAGCGCCCGGAATTCGCGCGGCGACTGCGAGACGACGACATCGTCGACCAGGCCGTCCTCGACCGCTTGCATCAGGACTTCGGCGAAGCGCTCGCCGTCACGTTCGGGCTCGCTGCCCTGGATCTCGGCCAGCACATAGACGGGTGAGCCCGCAGGCAACGGCGCCGGCATGGCCATGCTGGCAACCATGACGTCATAGAGCGGTGCGAAATTCACCTCATAGGCAGACAGCAACGGGCCAAGCTTTTGCCGCAGCAGCCCGAGCAAGGCGATGGCCGCATCGAGCGAAGCAAGCGCACAGAAGGCATTCACCTCGGAGGCCGGCTTCGGATGCAGCCGGAGCGCGGCGCGGGTGACGACGCCGAGCGTCCCTTCCGCGCCGATGAAGAGTTGGCTGAGGTCGTAGCCGGAATTGTCCTTGGGCAGGCCTTTCAGCGACGACAGCACGCTGCCATCGGCCAGCACGGCCTCCAGCCCCAGCACCTGCGCGCGGTACATGCCGTAGCGCAGCACGCGGATGCCGCCGGCATTGGTGGCGATGTTGCCGCCGACCGTGGCCGAACCGCGCGCGCCGATATCGACACCGAACATCAGCCCGGCGCCATCGGCTGCCTCCTGCACCGCCTGCAGCGTCGCACCGGCTTCGGCGACGATATTGGCGGCTTGGCTGTCCGGTGCGGCCAGGCCGGTCATGCGCTCCAGCGACAGCACGATTTCGCCCGGCTGCACGCGTGTGCCGCCCGCCAGCCCGGTGCGTCCACCCTGGACCACAACCGGCTGGCCGAGAGCGTTGCACCCTGCAAGTGCCGCCGCGACACCAACGGTATCGCGCGGACGCAGCACCACTTCGGGCAGCACGCCAAGCTTGCCGTCGGGATCGTCGCGATAGCGCTGGTCGACATCAGAGCCGGCAAGCACGCCGCCGGCGCCCAGCCTATCGCCAAGAGCGGACAGAAGCCGTTGCGTTTCAGGCGACATCGGGCTCAGGCGCCTGTGTGGCGAAGCGCATCGTCGGCATCCGCCGACCGGATGGCCCGATGAGTATTTCCGTCCGACACGCTCGCCATCCCTCAATTGCAGCCGGCCGATCCTATTCGGGATCGCCTGCCGTGCAAGCGATATCGGCCTGCCCTAAGCGATGCCGGCATCAATCGCGATGTGACGCGATTGATGCCGGAAGAATTGCGCGGCCTTACTGAAGCTTGGCCTGCAGCGCGTTGACGTCGTCGGTGGTCATTTCACCATCCGTCGTCACCTTGCCGTCGACAATCTTCCACAGCCGGAACGGGCCGGTGATGTCGCCATATTTGTCAAAGGCGACCGGGCCGATGACGCCTTCGTAGCGGATCGGCTTGCCGTCCTTGATCAGGCCGAGCGCCTTGGCGAACTCGTCCTTGCCGGCAAAGATCGGCGTGCCGGTGGGATCGACCGCCTTGTACATGGCATCCTTGATCTTGGCCGGATCCTCGGAGCCGGCGATGGCGATGGCAAGCCCGACGATGGCGCCGGCATCATAGGAACGGTCGGCCGCAGGATTGGACGGTTCGATGCCGGAGAATTCCTTGTAGTTCTTCATGAAATAGTCGGTGGAGGCTGTCGGGCTGGTGCCCGACGAGGTGCCATAGGCTTCCTTGAGATAATCGGCACCGACGGATTCGATGAAATCAGGGCTGTTCATGCCGTCATTGAGCAGGAACTTCTGCACGCCGCCTTGCGAAATCCAGGTGCGGGCAACGGTCGCGCCATCGACCGGCGTGCTGACCAGATAGAGCCCGTCCGGTTCGCCGGCCATCGCCGCCGTGACTTCCGAGGCATAGCTCGACTGCTTCTCGTTGTAGGGGGTGTCGGAGACGATGGTGCCGCCGAGCGCTTTGTAGGCGCGCGAGAATTCGGCCACCATGTTGACGCCGAAATCGTTGTTGACGTGGATGATCGACAATTTCTTGAAGCCCTTGTCGATGGCGTATTTGGCGGCGGCGACGCCCTGCAGCGCATCGGAGGTGATGGTGCGGAAGAAGATGCCGTTGGTCTTGCCGTCGCGGCCGAGCGCCGTCAGCGTCGGCGACGAAGAAGCCGGCGAGACCTGGACGATCTTGGCCGGGGCGGTGACCGAGGTCAGGATCGGGATCGACACCGAGGAGATGATGCCGCCGATGATGACCGGCACTTTCTTGACTTGAACCAGCTGGGTCGCGGCGTCGACCGCGATGTTGCCCTGGCTCTGGCTGTCGCGCGTGTCGGTGGCGAGATCACAGCCGCGCACGCCACCGGCTGCGTTGATATCGCGAAAAGCCATTTCGACCGACTTGGCGCCGGCCTGACCGTATTCACCGGCCGGGCCGGTCAGTTCCATGACGAGGCCGACGGTGATCTTGCAATCGGCGGCCTGCGCCGCTCCGGCCATCGTCACGAGGGCAAGTGCCGTGGTGAGTTGGAGTATCGTCTTTGTCATTGTTGTTCCCCTTTCGTTACTCGACTCTAATTTGATCTCTGGAGCCTGTTCAGCGTTCCGGCACCTGCAGCCAGGTTTCATGCAGATGTCGCCATTCGACGCCGTTGGGCGCCGATGAACTGGTGGTGAAGACGGCGCTCGACTGGCGGCGGCTGCGCTTGCCGCCGCGCAACTGCGCCTCGACGTAGAAGACAACGATCGTATCGGCGCTTTGCCAGCCCGGCCGGATGTCTTCGATCGAGATGGCAAAGCCGTCGTCACACGTGGCGCGGCTTGTCCGGACATGGTCGACGACCGCAGCGCGATCGAGCACCTTGCCGTCCGGCGCGACCATGCTGAGGCCATCACCCATGGCGCGTTCGAAGCGGCTGAAATCCACCGTGTCGGCGCGCGCGGCGACGAACCAGTCGACGAAGAAGCGGTGCAGGTCGATGACCTCGGCGCTGGCCTTGGAAAACAGGGTATCGTTGACGGCGCTCATGTGCGGCCTGCGTTCAGATTGTAATGCATGATCGAGCCGTGGCGGCCATGGCGGTCGCGCTCCAGCGTGTAGACGTCGCCCAATGGACCCTGGCTTTGCGAAATCACGGCCGCGATCTTCGCGCGGTCGTCGGCGTCGAGCGCGACGTCCATGATTTTCGCATTGGCCAGCGCGTGCGCCTGGTTGCGGGCACCGACGATGACGGCCGCCACTTGGCGCTGTTCCAGCACCCAGGCACTGGCGATGGTGGCGATGTCGACACCATGGCGGTCGCCGACCGCCTTCAATGCCCCGAGCAGTTGCTGGAACAGGTCCCAGCCGCCAAAATCGTCGATGATCAGCTTGTATTTGACCAGCGAGCGGTTTTCGAGCGGCGTGGCGGGCTCGGTGACCCCAAGCCATTTGTCGCTGAGGAAGCCGCCGGCGACGGAACCATAGCAGAGGAAGCTGACGCCGTTTTTCTCAGCAAGTGCGGCGAGGCTGTTGCCCGGCCGCTGGTCGAGCACGGAGTATTGCAGTTGCTGGCTGACCAGCGGGATGCCGGCGGCGAGGATTTCGGCGAGCCGCGGCGTGTCGAAATTGGTGGTACCGAGATTGCGCACCTTGCCTTCCAACCGAAGTTCGTTGAGCCAACCCATCGCCTCGACATAGCGAGGCTGATCATAGTCCCACCAATGGAACTGCACGAGATCGAGGCGCTCTGTCTTCAGCCTGCGCAGCGACTGGTCGACGATGCCTCTGATATAATCGCGGCTGATGCCGGCGAGCCGTTCGAGGTCGGGCACCAGCTTGGTGTGCACCTTCATTTTTGCAGCGACATCGAGGCCGCGTTCGCTGGCCAGCCTGAGGCGCGCGGCACCGATCAGCTCCTCGACGCCGGTATAGATATCGGCGCAATCATAGGTCCAGATGCCGGCATCGAAGGTGGCGATCAGGTCGGTCACCGCTTGGTTGCGATCAATGGCGCCATGCCCGCCGGCGAGCTGCCAGCCGCCGCGGATGACGCGCGAGATGGTGTAGCCTGGCCCGAGTTCGAAGGTCTTGGCGGTCATGTCTGGTCGTTCTCCTTCGGCAGCGGCACGGCCGTGGTTTCGGCGTGGCTGAACCGTCGCTTGGCCAGCCTGACGATCCGCAGCCGGCTTGCGCAATTGGGATCGGGACAGGCGATCTCGGCGTCCGAGGTCATCCAGTCATTCCGGTCGGTCGGGCGCTGCTTTGCCGCGAGAAACGGCAATACGGAGGCAAGCGAATAGATCGAAAAACTCTGCCCTGCCGGCATCGACAGCATCTCGCCCTTGAGTTCGAAATAGTCGCCTGATTTGGCGCCGCAATAGATCGGCTTGCCCTCGGGGATGACCGCCTCGACGCGAAGATCGAAGAGCTCGAAACTGTCGTCCGCCATGTCAGGCCTCCACCAGGCTGAAGGTTATGTCGCAGGCGCCGTTGCGGCGGATGACGCCGCAGGCAGCGGCGAACTGATCGCGCTGGTCGGCGCGCACCTGCGCCACAACACTGCCGGCGAGCCAGCCGATCGGGAACAAAAGCCGCGCCCCTTGCCCGTAGTAGAGGCCGATATCGAAGATCGCATTGGGATTGCCGCCCCACATGCGCGGCGGCACGTAAGACAGCACGATGTCTCCCGGCTGCGGCGTCAGCGTTGCGTTCTCCGGCGGCAATGGTCTGGCATAGGCCTGACCCTCGAGATCGGCTGACGGAACCGGGCAGGAAATCTCGGGTCCCGTCCACATCGCATGGATGCCGGGAACGACACGTGGCGTTGCGAGATACGCCTGGAGAAAGGCAGCGTTTTCCGGCGCCTTTTCGGGCAGCAACAGCGCCGTCACGGAAAGCTTCGAGCGCGACTCGGTGATGCTTATGGCTGGCTTCGTCATGTCTGGTCTTTCCCTGCGGATTGAAGCTTGTCGCGCAGGAAGGCAAAAGGCCGGCTGATATCGGCCACCAGTGCTTCGCGCGCCGCTTGCGCATCCTGTTTGGCGAGAGCCGCGACGATGCCGCGGTGATAGTGCGCGGTGTCGACCTCGCCGGCTTCGGAAAAGGCGTAGATGGCGACGCGTATGCAAGGGCCCGATTGCAGCCACAGGCTTTCGATCATCGGGATCAGCACGGCCGAGCCGCAGCAGCGGTAGATCTCGAAATGGAAGCTCTGGTTGAGCGTTGCTTCGCGGTCGATATCCTTCTTGTGCTTCAGTGCCCGCATCTCGTCCCACTCGCCGAGCATGGCTTCGATGGAAGCGATCTGGCGCGGGCTCATGCGCGTGGCGGCAAGCGCTATCGCTTCGCCTTCGATGAGTGAGCGGGCACGCAGGAGGTCGTCGATACGCTCCAGCGTGATCGGCGGTACGCGCACCGAGCGGTTGGGCAGCGCTTCCAGCGCTTTTTCCGTAATCAGCCGGCCGAGTGCTTCGCGCACCGGCATGGTCGACGTAACCAGCGCATCGGCCAGGCCACGGATGGTCAGAACCTGGTTCGGCTCGAACAGGCCGCCGATCAAGGCCCGGCGCAGCTCGGAATAGACGCGATCCTGCACGGTCTCACGGCCGACCGGCGTAAGCTGGGCCGCGATCGTTTCGTTGTTCTTTTCGACGGCAGCCTTCTGCATTACCCGGCTTTTGCCCCGTTTTCGGCTTGCGGATGAAATTAAAGCCGAATAGCGTGATCAAAGCAAGTGTGATCACAAATCAAAAATCAGGAGGCGACAACGATCGTCTTCGGCCAGAGGGTTTGATGAGCGAGGCAGCGGAGCGCCAAGGGCAGGAGACCCGGGCACCGGTTCTGACGGCAAGAAATGTCGTCAGGCGGTTCGGCGGCCTTGTCGCCGTCAACGATGTCTCGTTTGATGTCAGGGCCGGAGAGATCCTCGGCCTGATCGGACCGAACGGCGCCGGCAAAACGACGATGTTCGACCTGCTTGCCGGCAGCATCCTGCCAACCAGCGGCGATATCCTGCTCAACGGCACGCGCGTTTCGGGCGAAGCCGCGCATCTGCGCATCGGCCGTGGCCTTGGCCGCACCTTTCAGATCCCGCGCCCGCTGCCCAATCTGACGCTGATCGAAAACATCATGCTGGCGGCACAGGGCCAGGCCGGCGAGAAATTGCTCGCCAATTTCGTCACGCCGTGGCGAGTGGCGGCGCAGGAAAAAGCGGCCAGGGCGAAGGCCCTCGACCTGTTGGAACTCGTCACCCTCACCCATCTCGCGCATGAGCCGGCGCGCGTGCTGTCCGGCGGCCAGCGAAAACTGCTCGAACTTGCCCGCGTGATGATGGCCGACCCGGCGATCATCCTGCTCGACGAACCGGCGGCTGGCGTCAACGCAACGCTGCTCGAAGTCATCATCGACCGCATCCGCGACATCAACGCGCGCGGCATCACCTTCCTTTTGATCGAGCACAATATCGACATGGTGACACGGCTCTGCCACCGCGTTCTGGTCATGGCGAGTGGCCAGTTGCTCAGCGAAGGCACGGCGGAAGAGGTCGCCCGCGACCCGCGTGTCATCGAGGCCTATCTCGGGGGCACGGCATGAGCGAGATCGTCCTCGACGTGCGCGACCTCCAGGCCGGCTACGAGCCCGGCGTGCCGATCGTGCGCGGCGCCTCGATCACCGTCAGCAAGGGCGAGATCGTCGTCGTGCTCGGACCCAACGGCGCCGGCAAGTCGAGCTTCATCAAGGCGATCGCCGGTCTCGTCCCGATCACCGGCGGCACGGTGTTTCTGGATGGTAAGGACATCACGGCCGCGCCCGCCCACACCATGGTGCGGCTTGGTCTGGCCTTCGTGCCGCAGACGGAAAACATCTTTCCGCTGATGTCGGTCGAGGACAATCTCAGAGTTGCCTGTGGCATTCTCGAACGGCGCGACATCCCTGCCCGCATCGAGGAAATGTATGCGGCCTTCCCCGACCTCGTCCGCCAGCGCCGCACCGCCGCCGGCAATCTGTCGGGCGGACAGCGGCAGATGCTCGCCGTCGCCCGCGCCCTGATCGTCCACCCCAAGGTGCTGGTGCTCGACGAACCGTCGGCCGGCCTGTCGCCGAAATTCGTCTCGATGGTGTTCGAGATGCTAGCCGGCATCCGCAAATCCGGCGTAACCATCCTGCTGGTCGAGCAGAATGCCAAGGCGGCCCTTGCCATCGGCGACCGCGCCTATGTGCTGGTCGAGGGCAAGGACCGGCACGAGGGCATTGCCTCGGAGCTGTGGAACGATCCGGTTGTCGCCGAACTCTATCTCGGCCAACGCCCTTCTCACGCCGGCAAGGGAGGCGCGGCATGAGCCTGCAATTTGTCGTCGATGGACTGCTGACCGGCTCGATGATCGGCCTTGGCGCCATCGGCGTGACGCTGACCTATTCGATCCTGCGATTCTCGAATTTTGCCCATGGCGACTTCATGGCCTGGGGCACCTATGCGACGCTGGCCGTGGTCAGCGCCATTGGTGCGACTTTCGGCAAGGTGGCACCGATCGCGCCGCTGTCCTTCGGCTGGCCGCTGCTTGTCGCGCTGCTCGTCGGCATGGCCTTCACCGCTTTGCTGGCGCTGCTGCTCGACAGAGTGCTGTTTTCGCGGCTGCGCTCGCAGGGGCAAGCCATCATCGTCGTGATGGCGAGTTTTGGTGCCTCGATGGCGCTGCGCAGCCTGCTCGAATTCACCTTCAGCTCGCGGCCGACCTATTTCAGCCGGGCGATCCAGATCGCCATGCCGGTCGGCTTCGGCATCCGCATCACGCCGGACCAGATTGCGCTTCTGCTGCTGACCGCCGTGCTGGTGCTCGGCGTGCATCTTTTGATGACTCGCACGCAGACCGGGCGCTCGATGCAAGCGCTGAGCCAGAACGCAGCACTTGCCCGCATCGTCGGCATCGACGTCGCCTCCGTGGTGCGCGTCACCTGGATCATCGGCGGGGCGCTCGCCTGCGTCGCCGGCGTGATGATCGGCATTCTGGTGCAGATCCGTCCGTTCATGGGCTTCGACATGCTGCTGCCGATGTTTGCCGCAGCCATCCTGGGTGGCATTGGCAGCATTCCAGGCGCGGTGCTCGGCGGCCTGATCATCGGGCTCGCCGAAGCCGGCGCGGTGCAGCTGATCGGCGCCGAATGGCGCGCCGCCGTCTCCTTCATCATCCTGATGGCGGTGCTGTTCGTGCGGCCGGTCGGCCTGTTTGGAGTGAGGGAACGCTGATGGACCTGCTCGGCTACGGCGCCTTTTTCCTGACCACCGCGCTGATCTTTTCCTTGGTCACGCTGGGGCTCAATCTGCAGTGGGGCCTGACCGGCCTATTCAATGTCGGCCTCGCCGGCTTCGTCGCCATCGGCGCCTATACGTCGGCGCTGCTGACGACACCGGACGATGCCGCACGGCTGGGCGGCTTCGGCCTGCCGATCCTGGTCGGCTGGCTCGGCGCCATGATCGTCGGCGGCATCGCCGCAGCGCTGACCGGCATGGCGACGCTGCGGCTGAGGTCCGACTATCTGGCGATCACCACCTTCGGTGTCGCCGTCGTCGTGCAACTCGTCGCGCTCAACGCGCAGAAGCTGACCGGCGGCCCGTTCGGCATCGGCTTCATCCCGCGCCCGTTCGGCAGCCTTGCCGAGACGCCGCTGCTGTTCAACCTGTCGAACCTTGCCGTGGTCGCGGCGGTGACGCTGATTGCCTATCTCGCTTTGGAACATCTGTCCCGCAGCCCGTGGGGACGCGTGCTGAAGGCGTTGCGCGAGGATGAGCGGGCAGCCATCTCGCTCGGCAAGAGTGCCCGCTTCTACCGCGTCCAGGCCTTTGCCGTCGGCGGCGCCATCATGGCGCTGGCCGGCGCGTTGCAGGCGCATTTCACCGGCTTCATCGCGCCCGACAATTATCTGCCGATCCTGACCTTCCAGGTCTGGGTGATGCTGATCGTCGGCGGCTCGGCAGCAATCTCGGCGCCGTCATCGGCAGCATTCTGGTCTGGGGGATATGGGCCGGGTCAGGCACGCTGACCAGCGTGCTTTTTGCACCCGAACAACAGGCACGCGCGGCCTCGCTGCAGATCGTCGCCATCGGCGTCATGCTCTGCGTCATTCTGCTGATCCGGCCGAACGGATTGTTCGGCGACAGGCTGCGGCGGCCACGTCTGGGCAAGCGGGCGAAGGTGACCACAGCCAAGAGCAGCTCCGGCTCATGACCGCTGCGATCCGGCAGGAAGCGCATGGCGCTTCACTCTGGCACGCCGTCAGCCGCAACCGCCGCGACCGGCCTGCGCTGGACGACGAGATCAATGTCGACCTTGCCATTGTCGGCGGCGGCTTTGCCGGCCTGTCGACCGCGCTGCACGCCGCCGGGAAAGGGCTGTCCGTCGTCGTTCTCGAAGCGGAAATCATCGCCTGGGGCGCGACCGGCAGGAATGCCGGCTTCGTCGTGCCCAACTTTGCCAAGATGGACCCGGACAACATCCTTGCGCATCTCGGCCCCGAGCGCGGCGAGAGGCTGATCGACTTTGCCGCCGGCAGCGCCGAGCTGGTCTTCGGCCTTATCAAACAGCACAGCATCGACTGCGACGCCGTGCAGAACGGATGGATCCAGCCGGCGCATTCGCCCGCTGCCTTCGAGAAGGTCAAATCGCGAGCCGGGCAATGGGCGCGGCGCGGCCGGTCGGCTGTCACGCTGGATCGGCAAGACGTCGAAGCGCTGACGGGCGTTCGCGGCTATGCCGGCGGCTGGATGGATCGTTCGGGCGGCGTGCTCAATCCGGTCGCCTACGCGAACGGACTGGCCGATGCGGCGGAGAGGGCCGGCGCGAAGATATTCGAGCGTACGCCGGTCACTTCGGTCGATCGCATGACCGATGGCTGGACGCTGAAAACACCATCGGGCTCGGTGCGTGCCGGCAAGGTGCTGATCGCCACCAACGCCTATGGCGCGTCGCTCAATCCGCTGCTGCAGCGAACCTATATTCCGCTCAAGGTTTTTCAGATCGCGACCGAGCCGCTGCCGCGCGAAGTGCGCACACGGCTGCTTCCCGGCGGGCAAGGCGCCGGTGACACCAGGCGCAATCTCTTCACCTTCCGCTTCGATCCCGACAACCGGCTGATCAGCGGCGGCATGCATATTCTGAGTGCCGGCGCCGACACACGCGTGCCGCACACAATCTGGCGGCGGCTTGCTCGGCATCTCGATTTGCCTGACCTGCCGCCGCTTGCCTATGGCTGGTCGGGAATGGCTGCGGTCGAACCGGATTTCCTGCCGCACCTCCTGGACCTCGGACCGGGACTCATCGCTGGCCGCGCCTGCAACGGGCGCGGCATCGCCATGACGACGGCGATGGGCAAGGTGCTGGCCGACTGGGCCGCCGGAACCGAGGCGCGTGACTTGCCGCTGCCCTTTGCGCTGCCGGCACCGATCCCCTTCCATGCCCTGTTGCGGCACGCGCCCAACATGCTGCTCGGCTGGAGCATGTTGCGCGACCGGCTGGACGAGGCGAGATAGGCCGACCCGGCCTGCTGTCCGATCAGGCCGTCATGCGAAGATTTTCGGAGAGAACCGCGGCTGCCACGGCGATGTCCTGTTCGAGGGAGACCCGGACGGCGGGACCATTGCGCTGCTCCAATGCGGCAACAATCCTGCGATGCGCGTCGTTCGACTGTGGAATGTAGCGATCGGCCTGCATCAGCAGCTTGAGATAGGGGCCAACGCGGCCCCAGAGGTCGCGGATCATGTTCAACAGGATCGGCGCGCCGGCATGCTGGTAGATGGCGAAATGAAAGGCCTCGTTCAGTGAGAGATAGGCCTTGGCATCGCCGGCCTCGATGGCGCGCTGCATGCCGGCCAGTGTGGCCTGTATGTCGACCAGTCCGCTTTCGCTCATCCGCGACGCCGCCATCTCACCCGCCAGCCCTTCGACGGCGATGCGGATATGGGTCAGTTCCTCGAAGGCAGGGGCCGACAGCAGCGGCACAATGATCGAGCGGTTGTTCTGCATTTCGAGCAGCCGCTCGGCGACCAGCCTTTGCAGCGCCTCGCGGATCGGCGTGGTCGAGATGCCGAAGGTCTCGGCGAGCTTGCGGATGACCAGCGTCTGGCCCGGGCTGAAGCCGCCTGAAATCAATTCCTGCTTGAGCGCGCCATAGGCGCGATCGTTGAGGGTTTGATGTTCGAGCTTCAGCATGCGCGATCAGACCCGATCACCAGTTCGACAGAGCGCGATCGAGCGTCTCGGCCAGTTGCTCGGCATTGTCCCTGGCGAAGGGCAGCGGCGGCCTGATCTTCAGCACATTGCCGCGCGGACCGCAGGACGAGATCAGCACGCCGTCTTCGCGCATGGCTTCGACGACCGCCGATGTCTTGGTAGCGGCCAAGGCTTCGTCGCCATCCGCCGTCAATTCGACGCCGAAATAGAGGCCGTTGTGCCTGACATCGGCAACCTTGCCATGCCGGCTCTGCAGCGCGCGTAGCAGGTCAGCCGTATAGGCGCCGACATTGCGGGCGTTCTCAATCAGCCCCTCGCCTTCAATCACCTCGAGCACCGCGATGCCGACGGCGGCCGCGACCGGATTGCCGCCGAAGGTGTTGAAGTAGCCGGTGTTAGAACCGAAGGAGGCAACGAGCTGCGGCCGAACGATCACGGCTGCCATCGGGTGGCCATCGCCTATCGGCTTGCCCATCGTGATGATATCCGGCTCGATGCCATAATTGGCAAAACCCCACATGCCCTGACCCAGGCGGCCGAAGCCGGACTGGACCTCGTCGGCAATGACGATGCCGCCGGCCTTCCTGACGTGATCGGCCGCCTCGCGCATGACCGCCGCGTCGGGGAAGAAAATGCCGTCGCTGGAAAAGGCCGAGTCGAGCAGCAGCGCCGCCGGGCGGATGTTTTGCGCACGCATATCGTCGAGGGCGGCGACGACATTCCTGGCAAAAACATGCGCGGCGCGGCCATGGTCGCGGAATGTGTCCGGCGCTGCCACGGTCCGGTGGTGTGCGGGCACGCCCTTTGCCCCGACCGCCGCCGGTGACAGCTGAGCGGTGGCGATCGTGGCGCCGTGATAGGCGAAGTCGGTGATGATCACCCCGGTGCCACCGCTGGCATTCTGGGCGATGCGGATGGCGAGGTCGTTGGCCTCACTGCCGGTGCAGGTGAACATGGCGTGGCCGAGATGGGTCGGAACGGTGCCGAGCAGTTTTTCCGCGTAGTCGAGGATGATCTCGCTCAAGTAGCGCGTGTGCGTGTTGAGCGTCGCGGCCTGCCCCGACAATGCCTCGACGACACGCGGATGGCAGTGCCCGACCGAGGCGACATTGTTGTAGGCGTCGAGGAATTTGCGGCCCTGCGCGTCGTAGAGCCACACACCGCTGCCACGCACCAGATGGATCGGGTTGCGGTAGAAGGCGCGGTAGGTCGGCCCGAGCAGTCTGGCGCGGCGCTCAAGCAGGGCTTGCTCGGATGCCGTCGAGGCGGCATTTGCAGGATATGGCGAGGACTGGGACACGAGCATCTACTCCGGATTGGAATGGTCGAGGAAATAGCGACGGGCCTCATCTGACGAGAGCCCCTCCAGTCGTTCGAGCGAGGCCCAGACCTCGGTGATGAGGCGCAGCACATAGTCGCGCTTGGCCGGGAACCGTTCCGCCTGCCAGCTGGCGATGTTGGCGATGAGCGCAAGGCGGGCGCGGATCAGATCGAAAAGGATGCCAATCTCTTCGGCCTCCAACGGCTGTACCGATTGATAGCCGGCGACGAAGCGTGCGGCCGATGCCAGCGGATGACCTTGCGCCGGCCAGCGGTAGACGGCGCCGATGGCGATGTCGCAGATCAGCGGCGAATGGATCATGTCGCCGAAATCGAGAATGCCGGTCACGACCTCCGGCCGCGATGCGTCCATCACCACATTGTAGGAATTCATGTCGTTGTGGACGATCTGGGCACGCAGGGTCGGGATGACCGGCGCCGCTTGCTCCTCAAAGGCGTCCATGACACGTTCGACCATGGCCCGGTGGCCGCCATCGGCGATATGCGCCAGCATCGGCCGTGTCTTGGCGACCTTGCGGATATCCCAGAGCAGGTCGCTGCCGGCGGCCGGATGGAAGAAGCCGCGCAAAGCCCGGCCAAGCCGGGCGAGGAAGATGCCGAGATTGCGATCCTGTGCGGCTGACGTTGGCGAGCGCGACAGCAACTGGCCGGGCAGATAGGTGACTAACCGGATGATGCGCGGCGCCGATCCACTGAGGCTGACCGTGAACTGTGCATCGCCTTCAAGGCTTTTGCGCACCGAGGGGACCGGCAAGGTCGGATCGACCGCAAGGATATGGTCGAGCGCCTTGTTCTGGAAATCGGTGAAGCCGGCCTCTTCCGCCGGGTGGGAGACCTTGAGGACGAACTCGCCCTCGCCGTCGGTCTGGATGTGGAAATTGTGGTCGCGTTCGCCCGGCAGCGGACGCGCTGTGCCGGTCAACCCGTAATACTGGCGCAATATGGCAAGCGCGTCGGCTGTCGACACATCCGATGCGTCCTCTGCGAGCGTTTCGCCGAAAGCATCGGGAACGGCGTTCATGGCCTAGCCTCGGGATCGATGGGTTCGAGACCGCACCAGTCAGCGATGAACAGCGCGATGGTCTGGGTGACCTTGCGCACGGAATCCAGATCGACGGCCTCGTCATAGCCATGCGGCATACGGCAGATCGGGCCGTAGACGATCGCCGGCGTATCGGCATAGAGGCCAAAGAAGCGCGCATCCGTGGTCGCCGAGGTGACGTGTTCCGTCAGCGGCTCGCCCCACACGGCGGTATGGCTGCGCCGCAGCACGGCTTCCATCTCGTCGGCACCTTCCAGGACATAGCCCTCGGCCATGAAGCCGTTATAGGTCATCGTTGGCGGACGATTGGCCAGGAACGGATCGGCACGGGCCGCATCGGCGATGCACGCTTCGAGTTCGGCTCTCGCATCCTCGAGCTTCTGGCCGGGATAGGTCGCGACACGCATCTCGAAAACACAGCGCGCCGGAACGCTCGATGTCCATTCGCCGCCTTCGATCTTGCCGAGGTTGAAGCGGATCGGATGCGGGTGATTGCAAAAATGCTTGTCGTCGACCTTGCGTGCATTCCAGACGATTTCGAGCTGCTTCAGCGCCTGGATGATGAGAAAGGCCTTTTCGATGGCATTGGCGCCGGCCGAGAAAGCGCCGGAGGCATGCTGCGGATCGCCATCGACCTCGACCCTGAACCAGATCGGTCCAACCTGCGCCCGCATCAGCCTCGGCTCAAGTGGCTCGGGAATGAAGGCTGCATCGGCGCGGTAGCCGCGCTGCAGGCAAGCGAGCGCGCCATTGCCGGTGCATTCCTCCTCGACCACCGACTGCAGGTAAACATTCGCGGCCGGCTGATAGCCGAGGCTGCGCAAGGCGGCCAGCGCGTGGAGACAGGCCGACAGGCCGGCCTTCATGTCGCCGGCGCCGCGGCCATGCATCCAGCCATCCTCGATCGCCGGATCGTAGGGATCGCGGACCCAGCGGTCGAGTGGTCCCGTCGGCACCACGTCGATATGGCCGTTGAGGATCAGCGATCGGCCAGTGGCGTTTCGCGGCGTGTGGGTGGCAACAACGTTGAAGGCGTCATCATAGGAAACCGCAACCGGTGAAAAACCCGGCAGGTCGCGGATCGCGTCGACATCGACACGCCACATGTCGACCGCGTAGCCATCGGCCTGATAGGCAGCCGCCATGAAGGATTGCGCGGCATGCTCCTCGCCGCGTTGGGAAGGAAAGCGCACGAGGTCCGCCAGGAATGCGACTTGCCGCGCGAAGCCGTCATCGACCGCGCGCAAAATGGCTTCGTCGGCAATTCGCTGAGGCATGATATTCCGCTTTCCCGTGAATGGTGTATCATATCTCATATGCCATTCTGGGGAAAGCCAAAGGGACAGGTCGGGCCAAAACGATGGCCCAACCCGGGAACCTCTTGGCAGGCGGGCGCAGAGTTGGCATCAGCTTAACGCATGCCAGCGAAATTGCGTGGCAGAGATCGAGGACAGATGCTGGTCACCGAAGGCGCATTGCCGGATGAAATCACCGATCTCTCGTCCGGTTATCGGCGCGTGCCGGCCGGCAAGATCGTCAATGCGGTGACCTGGATGGAAGCGCGCGCGCCGATGCCGGGTCTCGCCCAGCCGTTGGCAATGACCCGGATCACCAAGCCCGACAGTGCCGCCTACCGCGCGATCTTCCTCGACATCGGCGCTCCCTGGCTGTGGGATCGCGCCGCCGAAATGTCGGATGCTGAAGTCGCCGCACATTTCGCAGATGCGCGCCAGCATGTCTATTACGGCCATGATGAAAGCGGCGACCATGTCGGCATGGTCGAATTCTGCGTGGCCGACGACAACGAGATCGAGATCACCTATTTCGGCCTGTTCCCCTCCTTGCCCGGCCGCGGCCTTGGCAAGCGGCTGATGGCCGGCGCGCTTGATCAGGCATGGCGCCTCGGCCCCCGCCGCATCTGGCTGCACACCAGCAGTATCGATCATCACAGCGTCATCGGCTTCTACCGGGCTTGCGGGTTTGAACCCTATGCGGCCGGTTTCGAAATCACCGACGACCCCCGGGTCAAGGGAACCCTGCCGCGCGATGCGGCCCCGCAGATCCCGCTGATCGAAAGGGAATGGGTGCCCGGCGCAAGATGAAACCGTCTTCGCAACCCGCCAGCCAGGCATCGCCGCACCATCGCCGGTGGGTGCGGCGCGAGAGCATCCTGTCGAGGCTGGAGCGGCATGTCGACACGCGCATCGTTTTGTTCGCCGCACCCGCCGGCTTCGGCAAGTCGACGACGATGGCGCAGTGGGCGGCGGAAGTCGCGCGCCACGGCCGGTTGGCCGCATGGCTGTCCTGCGAAGCGATGGACAATGACGAAGGCGCCTTCCTATCGCATCTGGTGGGGGCGCTACGCCATCTCGTCCAGAACCCGGCAGAGCTCGACCTTGCCTTCCAGTCGAGCCCGATCCCGCAGCTCGATGTGGTGCTCGCGGCACTGGTAGCGGGTTTTGCGGCGCGTGATGCCGACATCACTTTGTTCTTCGACGACTACCACGCCATCGAAGCGCCTGCGGTGAAGCGCTTCATGGAGCGCCTGACCCGGCAAGCACCGGCCAACGTCGCCTTCGTCATCGGTTCACGCAACCTGCCTGACCTGCAGCTCGGCAAGCTCAGGGTGCTGGGCGACGTTTTCGAGATCGGTCCGGACGATCTGCGTTTTGCGTCTTCCGAGGCAGAGGCCTTCTTCAATGAAAAGCTGGGCCTCAGCGTCAGCAGCGGCACGGTGGAGACCTTGTGCTCGCGGACCGAGGGCTGGGCCGCCGGCCTGCAACTCGCGTCGCTGTCGCTCAGTGCCGCGCATGCTCCGGAAACCGTCATCGGCAATTTCACCGGCGCCAACCGCAACGTCGCCGACTTCCTGATGGGCGAAGTCTTCCTGGGGCTGCCGCCGACGCTGGCGAAATTCCTGCTCCACAGTTCGATCTTCGAGCGCTTCAGCGCCGAGGCGAGCCGGGCGGTGATGCGCGCCGCGGACGCAGAGGCTGATATCACCGAGATCGAGACCCGCAATCTGTTCCTCGTGCCGCTCGACGAGGAGCGGCGCTGGTTCCGCTATCATCATCTGTTCCACGACTTCCTCAGCCGCGAAATGGAACGGCGCGAACCGGAGATGATCGCACCGCTGCATCTGGCAGCAGCCGAATGGTTCGGCGAACGCAAGATGCTGACCGAGGCGATCGGGCATGCGCTCGCCGCCGGCGACCAGGCCCGCGCGGCGGTGTTCGTCGAGAACAACGCGCTCGAACTCATCGCCCAGTGCCAGCTGCTTTATGTGCGCCAGTTGCTGGCACTGCTGCCCCGGAAACTGGTCGACCAGCGCATCCGGCTGCAACTGGTCGTGCTGTGGCTGGCGGTGCACTCAAGCCAGCCCGAGATCGCCCAGCAGACGCTCGCCAATGCGCGCGAGCTGGTCGAGGCCGGGCCGGCCGACGGCAAGGATCCGGGCACGCTGACCGGCACGACGATCGAGGCCGAAATCGCTGTCCTCGATGCCGCCGTGCACAGCACGCTGGAGCAGTTCGAGGACGCGCGCGATACCGCACTGTCTGCCCTGCGCGTTATCGCGCCCGATGCCTGGTTCATGGAAGGCGCGACCGCCAATGTCATCGGTTACAATCTCTACGCGCTGGGCGACCTCGAGGGCGCCTGGGCGGCGGTGGACGCGGCGCGCAAGGCGCATGAGCGAAGCGGCAGCCTGCTCGGCGTCACCATCGCCAATTGCTACATGGCCGTCATCGAGCGATCGGCCGGCCGCCTGCCCGCCGCCGAAAAGCTGCTGCGCAACACCATCATCGAGGCCAGGACGCGGATCGGGGCGAATTCCTATGCCGAGGCACTCGCCGGAACGCTGCTGGCCGAACTCGCCTACGAAACCAACGCATCCGGCGAGGCGCTGACGCTGGTCGAGAATCTCGGGCCGCTGATCGAGGGCGCCGCGGTCATCGTCTATCCCCTGGCCAGCGTGCCGACCTATGCCCGCGTGCTGCAGCTGACCGGTCGCGGCGACGCCGCACTCGACATGCTGGAGCGCGTCTACCAGCGTGTGCGCGGCTCCGTCTACCGGCGCCTCGCTTCGGTGCTGGTGCATGATCGCATCCGGCTGCTCATCGACCAGAACCGCGTCGCCGAGGCACGCGCATTGCTGAGCGAGCATCGCCGCGAAAGCGCTGAAGCCGCCCCCACTGTCGCCAACGAATTCGAGTTCTTCGCCGAAGGCCGGCTGTTGACGGCGGAGAAATCCTACGCCGCCGCCGCCTCGCTTTTCGACACGCTGCTGGAGCGAACGAAGAGCAGCGGGCGCATGCGCCGCCACATACTGGCGTTGATCCTGCGCGCAAAGAATGCCGGCCATGACCAGCGCGAGGCCGATCGCCATCTTCTCGAAGCGCTGCGCCTTGCCCAGCCCTCCGGCTTCATCCGCTCCTTCGTCGACGAGGGCAGACCTGTTGTCGAAGGGCTGATGCGGCTGCGCGCGGCGCAGGCAAAGATCGACCCCACCCTATCGGCCTATGCGACGCGCATCATCGATGCCGCGCATACCATGCCTGTCGCGACGCGCAAGCCCGCCGCACCAGCCGAGAAGGAACAGTTGACCCAGCGCGAGACCGAACTGCTGCGCTGTCTGTCGGAAGGCCTATCCAACAGGGATATCGCGGTGGCGCTGTCGGTCAGCGAAACGACGGTGAAATGGCATTTGAAGAACATTTTCGGCAAGCTCTCGGTATCGAACCGCGTCCAGGCCGTGCGCGCCGCGCAGGCCGCCGCGAACCTCCGTTCCCCTCCGAAAGGAGGGGCATAGGCATCTGGCACAACCCCCTCTTTCGGGTCGGGCCATGGGATCGTTAGCCTGCTAGCCTCCTCTGGATTGCAGAGGACGCTGCTTATGGCGACAGGTTACGTTTTTCACGAACAGCTGATGTGGCATGACACCGGCTCCAGCGCCGACATGATGCCTCCCGGCCGTTTCGTGGAACCGGGCCGGCACCTGGAATCACCGGGGTCAAAGCGCCGGCTGAACAATCTGATCCAGGTCAGCGGCCTGGCTCGCCATCTGGTGCCGATCGTCGCCGAGCCGGTGACGGTCGCGGACCTGCTGCGTGTACACACGCAGCGCCATGTCGACGATATCAGGATGCTCAGCGAACGCGGTTCCGGTTTCGCCGGGCCGCAGGCGCCGATCGGGCTCAACAGTTTCGACATCGCGCTGTTGTCCGCCGGCACCACCTATGCGGCGATGCGCGCGGTGCTGACCGGCCGTGTCGACAACGCCTATGCGTTGGCCCGCCCGCCGGGGCATCATGCCGAGCCCGACCAGGCGATGGGCAACTGCCTGTTCTCCAACATCGGCGTCGCCGTGCGCCGGCTGCAGCATGAAGGCCTGCTCGGCCGCGCCGCGATCGTCGACTGGGACGTGCATCACGGCAACGGCACCGAGACGGTGTTTTATTCCGACCCGTCGGTGCTGACCATTTCCCTGCATCAGGACAATCTCTATCCAACCGGGCGCGGCGCGCTGGCTGACAATGGCAAGGGCGAAGGCGAAGGCTACAACATCAACATCCCGCTGCCGGCGGGCAGCGGCACCGGCGCTTATGAAGCGACCTTCGACCGCGTCGTCGCCCCGGCGTTGCGCGCCTTCAAGCCGGATCTCGTCATTGTCGCTTCCGGTTTCGATGCCTCGGGCTTCGACCCGCTCGGCCGCATGATGCTGAACAGCGAATGCTTCCGGCGGCTTGCCGCGCGCATGGTGGCGCTGGCTGCCGAGACGTCGAGCGGCCGCCTGATGATGAGCCATGAAGGCGGCTACTCCGAGGGCTATGTGCCGTTCTGCGGCCATGCCGTCATCGAGACGCTGGCCAACCATCGCACCGAAGTGGTCGACCCGCTGTCGGACCATATCGACGAGTGGGCCGGGCAGGACTTGCAGCCGCATCAGGCAGCGGTGATCGACGCCGCCGAGGGCGTGCTCGCCGGCCTACGCCAACGCCTCGCAAGTGCTGCCTGACGCGATGGATTTTCTGATCACCACGCTCCTCAATGCGCTGACGCTGATCAGTATCCTGATGCTGGTCGGGCTCGGGCTGGCGATCAGCTTCGGCCTGATGAACGTGACCAATCTGGCGCATGGCGAGTTCGTCACCGTCGGCGCCTTCGCGGTCTATTTCGTCCAGAGCATCGGAGGCTCGTTCTGGCTGGGGTTGGCCGCTGCACCCATCGCCGGCGCGGTGGTCGGCTGCATCCTGGAATTCGCCGTCATCCGCCACCTCTATTCGCGGCCGGTCTCGACGGTGCTTGCCACCTGGGGCGTCAGCCTGATCCTGCAGCAAGGGCTGGAGCTGACCTTCGGGCTCGGCGCCAAGCCGGTGACGCCACCGATCGAGGGCACGCTCGACCTGTTCTTCACCGTCTATCCGGCCTACCGGCTGATCCTGATCGCGATTGCCATGCTGACCCTGCTCGGCGTCATCCTGCTGATCAGCCGGACGTCGTTCGGGCTCGATATCCGCACCGTCATCCAGAACCGCGAAATGGCTGAAGGCGTCGGGATCAACACGCGGCGCACTTACGCCATCGCCTTCACCTTCGGCGCAGCCATCGCCGGGCTTGCCGGCGGGCTGGTCGCGCCGCTGGCGATCGTGCTGCCGCAGATGGGGGTGAATTACCTCGCCAACGCCTTCTTCGTCGTCATCGTCGGTGGCGTCGGCTCGATCGGCGGTCTCGTCGCCGGTAGTGTCTTCGTCGGCGGGCTGACCAGCGTGCTCAACTACCAGATCTCGCCTTCCCTGGCGCAGGCGATCGTGCTGCTCGCGGCGATCGTCGCCGTGCGGCTGCGACCCAACGGCCTGTTCAACGGAGCGTCGCGATGATCGCCCGTGACCGCAACTGGCTGCTGATCTTCGCCGTCTGCGTGGTGCTCGCGGTGCTCTATCCGCTCCTCGCCGACGGCTACCAGTTGACGGTGATCCGCGACGCGCTGATCTTCGGCCTGTTCGCGGCGAGCCTCGACTTCTTCTGGGGCCGCACCGGCATATTGTGTTTCGGCCACGCCGCCTTCTTCGGCATTGGCGGCTACATCATGGCGCTGGTCACGCTCAACGATGCCATTCCCTTCGGCAGTCTGCTCGGCATCATGGGCGCGGTGGCAGGAGCTGCCTTCGTCGCCGCCATCATCGGTTACTTCCTGTTCTTCGGCGGCATCCGCGGCAGCTATTTCACTATTGTGACGCTCGCCACGGGCGTCATCTGCCAGCAGGCCGCCGTCTCCTGGAGTTCGGTCACCGGCGGCGACAGCGGCCTGATCGGCATCCCGCCGATCGAATTCGATCTCGGCGGCACGCATGTCGATCTCAGCCAGGATCTGCCCTCCTACATCTTCGTCGCGGCCATCGTCGCGGTGGTCGTGCTGGCGCTGTGGTCGATCAGCCGTGGCCGCTGGGGCACGGTGCTGACCGCCATCCAGGACAATGAGGTCCGGGCGGCCGCGCTCGGCCACAACGCGCCGCTGCGGCTGCTCGTCACCTTCATCCTGTCCGCCGCGATCGCCGGGCTCGCTGGCGCGCTCTATGTCTGCATGGCCGGGCTGGTGGCGCCCGACCTCTCCGGACTGCTGCTGTCGACGGAGGTCATCGTCTGGGTGGCGGTCGGCGGGCGCGGCACGCTGCTCGGTCCGGTGCTGGGCGCCATCTTCATCCAGCGTGCGCAGCAGACGATCAGCAGCTTCAACCCGAGCCTGTGGCCGCTGCTGCTCGGCTGTGTCTTCGTCATCATCGTCTTCGTTCTGCCCGATGGCATTCTGTCGATCTACGCGCGGCTGAAGAGCCTGCTCAAAGGCAGGAGGCGCGCACAATGAGCGACGTCCTGCTCCAGGCCGAGAATGTCGGCATCCGCTTTGGCGGGCTGCAGGCGCTGGAAGGCTTGAACCTGACTGTGCGCGACAAGGAGCTCTGCTGCATCATTGGGCCGAACGGCGCCGGCAAGAGCACTTTCCTCAACGTATTAACCGGCACGCTGCGCCCGACCAGCGGCAGCGTGCGCTTCCTCGGCCATGACATTGCCGGCCTGCCGCTGCACCGCATCGCCCGGCTTGGCATTGCCCGCAAATTCCAGATTCCGTCGGTCTTCCCCAGTCTCTCGGTCGAGGACAATCTGAAGGTCGCACGATGGGGTGCGCCCTCGCCGGCGCGCCCTGTCGGCGAGTTGCTGGAACTGGTCGCGCTCGGCAATCGTGCCGAGACGTTAGCCGGGGAACTCGCGCACGGCCAGAAGCAATGGCTGGAGATCGGCATGGCCCTGGCGATCGAACCTCGGCTGCTGCTGCTCGACGAGCCGACCGCCGGCATGACGCCGCAGGAGACGCTGGCGACCGCCGAGATGCTGCTGCAGCTCAAGGGCGAGTTCTCGATCGTCGCCGTCGAACACGACATCCGTTTCGTGCGGGCGCTGAACTGCGAGACGCTGGTGCTGCATCAGGGGCGCCGGCTGCGCAGTGGTCCTTTCCATGACATCGAGACCGACGAGATGGTCCGCGATGTCTATCTGGGGAGGCGCTGACCATGCTGCGGACACTCGCGATCTCGGCCGGCTACGGCCTGCTCCCGGTGCTGAACGGCATCGACCTCAGCGTGGCACCGGGTGAAGTCGTCGGCCTGCTCGGCCGCAACGGCGCCGGCAAGACGACGCTGCTGCGCGTCATCGCCGGTGGCTTGAAGGTGAGCGGTGGTGCGGTCGTTCTCGGCGATCAGGACCTCACCAATGCGCCGGCCTTCCGGCGGGCGCGAGCTGGCATCGCGCACGTGCCGCAGGGGCGTGGCATCTTCAACCAGCTCACCGTGAAGCAGAACCTGGAAGTCGGCACCCGTGCCGCAAGGGATCGCAGCGACGGCGGCATTCCGGCTGACATCTTCGGCTATTTCCCGATCCTGCGCGAACGCGAAGCGCAAGTCGCCGGCACGCTTTCGGGCGGCCAGCAGCAGATGCTGGCTATCGGTCGCGCGCTCTGCGGCTTGCCGTCGGTACTGCTGCTCGACGAGCCCTCGGAAGGCATCCAGCCGAACATCGTGCAGTCGATCGCCGAGCTGGTGCCGCGCATCGCCCGCGAGCGCGGCATCGCGATCGTTCTGGTCGAACAGAATCTCGATCTCGTTCTCAAGGCGGCGGACCGCTGCCTGGTGATGGAGAAGGGCAGGATCGTGCACGAAGGCACGCCGGAGGCGTTCGCCGACGAGAGCCTGCTGAAGGATTTGTTGGCCCTATAGAGCGCGTCTGAAGCGCGCCTGGGACCTCTTGGCTTTGTAAGGCGTGCATGGGGCGCGCCTGGACTGGAAGGGAACATAACAATGATAAGCAGAAGAACGATCCTCAAATCCGGCGGCGCTGCCGCCGCCTTCGCCATGGTCGGCGCGCCGTCGATCCTGCGCGCCGCCGATACCGTCAAGGTCGGCTTGTCGATCCCGATCACCGGGTTGCAGGCGATCCTCGGCGAGACGCTGCTCAATTGCTACAAGCTCGCCGCTGCCGAGCTCAACGCCGCCAACGGCATTGGCGGCCGCCAGGTGGAGCTGTTCATCGAGGACAACCAGACCACGACCAAGGGCGCCATCGACAAGGCGCGAAAACTCCTCAACGAAGACAAGGTCGACGTGGTCATGGGCACGATCATTTCGCCCGAGCGCAGCGCCACGCTGTCGGTGACCTCGAAGGCCAAGAAGCTGTTCTTCTATCCGACCAATTTCGAGGGCGGCGAATGCAACCGCTACTTCGTCGCCACCGGCCCTATCCCGATGCAGCAGGTCGACCCGATGATGCCGTGGGTGGCGGAAAATCTCGGCAAGACGATCTATGTCATGGCCTCGGATTATGCCTGGCCGCAGAAGATGACCGAGGCGATCACGGCCGCCTACGAAAAGGCCGGCGGCAAGATCATCGGCGCCGACTACTATCCGTTCGGCACCACGGATTTCGGTCCGGCCTTCCAGAAGATCAAGTCGCTGAAACCCGATGTCGTCTGGTCGATGGTGGTCGGCAACGACGCCGTTACCCAGCTCAAGCAGTATCGCAGCTTCGACATCAAGCAGCCGCTGATCGCGCCGCTTGACGAGGTCTTCAACAAGGACGCGCTGCCGCCCGGCGTGGCCGCCGGCACTTACGCGCCGCAGCCTTATTGGATGGCGCTCGACAATCCGGTCAACAAGAAGTTCATCGCGAGCTTCCGCGAGAAATTCGGCCAGGAAAAGATGGTCAACGGCATCGGCGAGGCCGGCTATAACGGCCTGCATCTCTACGCGCTGGCCGCCGAGAAGGCCGGATCGCTGAAAGATGACGATGTGCTCAAGGCGTTGCCGACGATCGAGTTCGACGCGCCGCAAGGCAAGATCCGCGTCGATGCCTCAAACAACCACACGCTCTGCCATTCCTATGTCGGCAAGGCGGCGGCAGACGGCATCGGCTATGAGATCGTCAAGGATTTCGGCACCATCGCGCCGGTCACGCCTTACTGCAAGGTATAGGGTCTTACACCCAAGCGATCCTGACGGCGGCTTTGCCGCTGCCGTCAGGGCGTCTGCGGCGCCGGCAATCGCTCGCGCAGTTCGTCGACAAGCACCCTGGTGTTTTCGGAATAGTCGATGGGCACGACGACGAGATGCACGCCGCCACCGGCAAAAGCCTGTTCCAGCGCCGGACGCAAGTCGGCGATCTCTGCAACCCTGGTCCCCTTGGCGCCATAGGCTTCGGCGTATTTGACGAAGTCGGGGTTGCCGAAGGTCATGCCGAAATCCGGGAACTCATCGACCGCCTGCTTCCAACGGATCATGCCATAAGCGTGGTCTTCGAGCAGCAGGACGACGAGGTTGAGCTTGAGCCTGACGGCGGTTTCCAGTTCCTGGCTGTTCATCATGAAGCCGCCATCGCCGCAAATGGCCATGACACGGCGCTGGGGATAGAGCAGTGCCGCCATCATCGCCGATGGCAGGCCGGCGCCCATGGTGGCCAGCGCATTGTCGAGCAGCAGTGTGTTTGCCATGCGCGTGCGATAGTTGCGCGCGAACCAGATCTTGTACATGCCGTTGTCGAGGGCGAGGATGCCGTCCGCCGGCATCACGGCGCGCACGTCATGCACGATGCGCTGCGGCGTGAAACGGTCTTCGGTGGCGCGCGCTGCGATCCGACTCAAAATGCCTTCCCTGAGCGGCAGCAGGGCCTGCGCATTGGGAATCTTGCCCTCGATGCGGTCGGCCAGTAGCGCCAGCGAAGGGCCGAGGTCGCCGACGATTTCGGCTTGCGGGAAATAGACCTGCTCGACATCGGCCGTTTGATAGCCGACGTGAATAACCTTCGGCCCCCTCGCCCCCATGATGAAGGGCGGCTTCTCGACTGTGTCGTGACCGATGGTGATGATCAGGTCGGCCTGCTCGATGGCCTCGTGCACATAGTCGCGCTCCGAAAGGGCTGCCGTTCCCATATAGAGCTCGGTGCCGCCGGGCACAGTGCCCTTGCCCATCTGCGTGGTGAAATAGGGAATTTGCGTGCGCAGCACGAACTGGGCGACATCGGGGGTCACGCGCGGCCGTGACGCCGCCGCGCCGAACATCAACAGCGGACGTTTGGCTTCCATGAGCATACGGGCGGCGCGATCGAGCGCGCCCGGGCTCGCCAGCGGCAGTTCGACCGGGTGCGTCGGCACCAGTGCGATCGGCTCGCACTCCGCCGCAGCAATGTCTTCCGGCAGTTCCAGATGCACGGGGCCGGGACGCTCTTCCTGGGCGACGCGAAACGCTTCACGCACCAGCGAGGGGATCATCGTCGGCGAGACGATCTGGCGCGACAGCTTGGTCAGTGGCTTCATCGCCGCGACGATGTCGACGATCTGGAAGCGCGCCTGCCGCGACGACAGGATGCCTTTCTGACCGGTGATCATGATCATCGGCATCGCGCCGAGCAGCGCATAGGCCGAGCCGGTCGTCAGATTGAGCGCGCCGGGGCCAAGCGTGGTGATGCACACACCTGCCTTGCCGGTGAGCCGGCCATAGGTGGCGGCCATGAAGGCCGCCGCCTGTTCATGGCGGGTCAAGATCAGCTGGATCGACGAGCGGCGGATCGATTCGACGATGTCGAGATTTTCCTCGCCCGGAATGCCGAAAATCCGCTCGACCCCTTCGTTCTCGAGGGCCGCGACGAACAGATCCGAACCTTTGGTCATGAACCGCCTCTCCTGCAATACGCACATTCCGTCAGCCACCTTCATATGGCAGGGAAGGCCACGCCGCAAAGAGGTTGTCTTCGACCGCGGGTCAAAGGCGCGTGTTGCAATCCGCTGCCTTGGGCGAGGCAAAGGCTGTGCCGGCCCGGACCATTGGCTGGTGGGCGCCGCGCGTGCAGTGATCACGCCATCAATTTCGGCAAGGCGGCCGCCAGCGCATCGACGGCAAGCCGCACCTTGAGCGGCAGATGCGGCGTTTGCAGCCAAAGGGTGTGGCAGTCGTAGGGATAGCGCGGCTGATCCGGCAACAGCGTCACCAGCGCGCCGGCTCGAATGCGCTCGCGAACCAGCCACCAGGGCAGCCACGCCAGCCCCATGCCGTCGACCGCCGCGTCGGCGATGGCATCGAGATCGTCGAGCCGCAGCCGGCCGCTGGGCATGATCTCCTGTGTGGGTTGTCCTTCGCGCGGGAAGAGCCACGGCTGAACCACCTGACCGAGCCGGCGATAGACGATTGCACTGGTGATCGGCGAGGTCTTCGATCCGCCGCGGTTCGCCATGAATTCTGAGATAGGAGGGCGCGGCACAGACAACCATGTCCTGGCGCGCAACGCGGCGCGCGATCACGCCGGCCTTGTCGATGAGAGCGCCGGTCCGGATGGCGAGGTCAAAGCCATCCTCGGCGAGATCGGCGAAGCGGTCGCTGAGCGACAAATCGAGTTCCAGCATCGGATTTTGCCGCGCCAGTTGCAGCAGCACGGGGGTGACGCAGTGGCGGCCAAAATGCGCCGGCATGGTGACGCGCAGTTTGCCGCGCGGTTCGGAAAACTGGTCGGCGGCGAGCGCATCGGCGGCTTCGGCCTCGGCCAGCACGACGCGGCAGCGTTCATAATAGGCGCGGCGGAAATCGGTCAGGCTCTGGCGGCGCGTGGTGCGGTTGATGAGGCGCACGCCGAGCCGCTCCTCGAGAAAGCGGACATGTTTTCCAACCATCGGTCCGGAGAGATCGAGCCGACCGCCGCGGCGGCGAACGAGCCCAGGTCGACCGCCCTGATGAACACCGCCATGCTCTCGAGCCGATCCATATTCGGAACTCATGGTTTCTACTGCTTTATCTGAACAGCCATTTATCCCTGATATCCTCGGCTGCATAGGTCATTCGGTTCAAATGATTTGGAGTATCCCGAATGACCCGTATTGTCCGCTTCCACCAGCATGGTGGTCCCGAGGTTCTGCGCATCGAGGATGCCGACCTTCCCCCACCGGGTTCGGGCCAGGTTCAGATCCGCGTCAAGGCGCTCGGCCTCAATCGCGCCGAGGCGCTGCTGCGCGCCGGCACCTATATCGAGATACCCACCCTGCCCTCCGGGCTTGGCCTGGAGGCGGCGGGCGTTGTCGAGGCGGTGGGCGACGGCGTGAAGGATTTCGCACCGGGCGATGCCGTCAGTATCATCCCGCCGCATCCTATGGTTCGCTGGCCGGCTTACGGCGAATTGGTCACCTATCCCGCCGGGCTCATCGTCAAGCATCCGCCATCGCTCGACTGGCAGACGGCGGCAGCCATCTGGATGCAATATCTCACCGCCTACGGCGCGCTGATCGACATCGCCAAACTGAGAAGTGGAGATGCCGTCGTCATCACGGCGGCCTCAAGCAGCGTCGGGCTTGCGGCGATCCAGATCGCCAACAGCATCGGCGCGACAGCGATCGCGGTGACGCGGACAGCGGCGAAGAAGCAGGCCCTGCTCGACGCCGGAGCGGCACATGTCGTGGCCTCAGCCGAAGAGGATCTGGCGGCGCGGCTGAACGAGATCGCCGGATCGCAAGGTGCGCGAGTCGTGCTCGATGCCGTCGGCGGTCCGATCTTCGAGCCGCTGACGGCCGCGATGTCCCGAGGCGGCATTCTGATCGAATATGGCGGCCTCAGCAGCGAGCCGACGCCGTTCCCCTTGCCTGCTGTGTTGGGCAAGACGCTGACGCTGCGTGGCTACCTCGTCCACGAGATCACCGGCGATCCGGCGAAGCTGGAGGCCGCCAAGGCGTTCATCCTCGAAGGCCTGGAGACGGGCACGTTGAGGCCAATCATCGACCGGAGTTTTGCCTTCGACCAGATCGTCGAGGCGCACCGCTATCTCGAATCGAACGAGCAGTTCGGCAAGATCGTGGTGACGATCTGAGATCGTGGTGACGATCTGAGCAACGGCGAACAAATCATCCTTGCCGGCACTATCGCTCTTGAAGGCGCGGCTCCGCATTCCTAACTGTCTGGTGCGGGCCGGGCCCCTCTGACGATCGCTTCTGTGATTGTGATGTCGGACCGCTTTAACGGGCCCGTTTCCATCCTTTTCGGTCAAGCGGGCTCATTCCTTTCGGTTTGGAGCCCCGTATGACGACTTCCCTCCTTGGCCTGGTTTGCCCCTCCTGCCGCGTCGCGCTCACAATGAGCGAACGCCAGGGTATCGAGATCGATTACTGTCCGCAGTGCCGCGGCGTCTGGCTTGATCGAGGCGAACTCGACAAGATCATCGAGCGTTCCGGCAGGGAGGCTTCGCCCGCGCCGCAGCCGCAGCCAGCAGCCTTCTCTCAGCCGCAGCACGGCCAGCGCCGCGATGACGATTATTCCCACTCGCAGGGCCACCGCTATCCGAAGCGGAAGAAATCGTTCTTCGAAGAATTGTTCGATTGACCGCATGACGCCGCCCGGTCGCGGGTCGACGTTTGCTGAAAATTCTAAAACCACATCGATAAAGGTTCATCTCCGATGATGTCTCGCACCAGCCGATTTGCCACCCTCTTTGCAGGACTGTTTCTCGCGTTCTCCATGGTCGCGATCGATCATGCCGAGGCTCGGCGCGGCGGCAGCTTCGGCAGTCGCGGCACGCGCACGTTCCAGTCGGCGCCGCCGACCCGGACCGCGCCGGCGCCAACCGCTCCGGTCGAGCGTTCGATGACGCCCAACACCGGCGTGAACTCTGCCGCCCGGCAGCCGCAGGTGCAGAGGCCCGGCTTCATGAGCGGCTTTGGTGGAACGATGATGCGCGGCCTGCTGATCGGTGGCCTGATCGGCCTGCTGCTGGGCCAAGGCTTTGGCGGCCTGGCCGGCATGTTTGGTTTCCTGCTTCAGGCCCTGCTCATCGGTGGCGCGATCATGCTGGCCATCCGCTTCTTCCGTTCGCAATCGGCGCGAGGCCCTGCGCCTGCGCTCGCTGGTGCCGGCAATGCCCAGGCGTCGATATTTGAGAACCGCGCTGCGGCACCGCAGCAGACCGCTGGCTCCTTTGCAATTCCCGGTTTTGGCGGCGGTTCGGGCGGAGGCTCGCCGGCCACCGGTTCCGAGGAGATCACGTTGGCCCAGACCGATCTCGATGCGTTCCAGCAGTTGTTGACCGATGTCCAGGAAGCATTCGGGCGCGAAGACCATGCCGCGCTCCGCCGCGCGACGACGCCCGAAATGGTGTCCTATCTCTCAGAAGAGCTGGCCGACAACGCCCAGAAGGGTCTCAGGAACGAGGTGTCCGATATCAGCTTGCTGCAGGCCGACGTCGCGGAAAGCTGGCGCGAGGATGACCGCGACTACGCCACGGCCGCATTGCGCTACGAATCTCGTGACGTGATGCGCGAACGGGCCACCAACAAGGTCGTCGAAGGCGACGAGGATCACCCGACGGAGACGACCGAGCTGTGGACATTCATGCGTGAGAACGGCTCCAACTGGAGGCTCTCGGCCATACAACAGGCCTGAGCCCCGGCGTTCAGCGCACGATCCTGACGCACATCGGCGTGCCGATCTCGATGGTGTTTCCGGTGTCCGTTAGCATGCCGTTGTCGGCTTCGCGCGCGAAGATCGAGATGCGGTCGGCATTCTGGTTGGCGGAAAACAGATGACCGCCCGACGGCGTCAGCGCCAGATTGCGCGGCGTCGCACCGCCGCATGGGACATAGCCAACGAGGCCCAGCGAGCCGGTCTGCTGGTCGACGGTCATGATGACGACGCTGTCATGGCCGCGGTTGGAGCCGTAGATGAAACGGCCATCCGACGAGATCTGGATGTCGGCGCAATGATTGCTGTCGCGCGCCTCGGCCGGCACCGCCGGCTTGGCGTCGATGATCGACAGCTTGCCTGAGGTCTCGTCCAGTGCCAATGACACGACGGTCGAATCCAGCTCGTTCATGACAAAGACGAAGCGCCCGTTCGGATGCAGCGCGAGATGGCGCGGACCCGCGCCCGGCGTCAGTGCGGACTCGGCAAGCTTCGTCAGTTTGCCATCCCGCTCGATACGGTAGGACGCCAGCCGGTCGATGCCGAGATCGGCGACGATGGCCGTTCCGCCGGCAATGGTTTCGGTGACGCTGTGCGCATGCGAGCGTTCCTGCCGCGCCGCATTCGGGCCGCTGCCCTTGTGCGAAACACTGGCCAGCGGCGCCGTCAAGGCGCCATCCCTGTCGAAGCCATAGACCGCGACGGCGCGGTCCGGGCCGCCCTCGCCCATGCCGTAATTGGCGACCAGCAGTTTCGTGCCGTCGCGGGTGATGGTGTTGTGGGCGGTGATGCTGCCAAGTGATGGCTGCTTGTTCAAATAAGTAAGCGTGCCGGAGCCCCGATCGAAGCCGTAGGCCGAGACTGTGCCCTCGCGCCAAGTGAAGACTTCCGAATTGGCATAGATGCGCGAACCGTCCGGTGTCACCGACAGGAAGGTCGGGTTGTCGACGTCATTTGTCTCGGCCAGTTTTCGGGTTTCCAGCGTTTCCTCGTCAAAGCTGTAGATGCTGAGACCAACGCCGCGCGCGCCCTGAAAATAAGGCGCCTCCCGGTTCAGGCTGCCGACAAACACCAGACTATCCCTGCTCATCTTTTCCTCCCCTGCCCGCCTGCGCCCAAGGGCTGCGGATTGGCCAAAATTTCGCCTGTCCTCGCTTGCAACGCAACCCCATATGTGAAAATACTATTTACAAAAGAAGATTGACGGGAGGAGACGTCGTGCAATCAGGCGCCTTGACGCGCGTTCTAACGGCTGCCCGGACCCTTCCGCGAGAGCGACAGAGCCAGCCATGAACGACTTCGCCCCCACTGTCGGCATTGCTTCGACGTATCCCAAGAACATGCCAGCCGATCACGCCGCGCTGCCGGTGTGGAATGCCGAGAACTGGTTCTATGAGGACTGGCCGGTCGGCCAGAAAATCCGCTCGTTGCGGCGCACAATGGCGGAAGGCGACAGCCACCTGTTCAACACGCTGGTGCTCGACATCCACCCTTACGTGCAGGACCAGATGTTTGCCGAGAGCGAAGGCATTTTCGGCAAGCGGCTGATCGCCGGCGCTTTCGTCTTTTCGGCGGGTTTGGGGCTGGTCGCCACCAACTGCGTCAACGCCTTTTCCTATGGCTACGACAAGCTCCGCTTCATAAAACCTGTCTTCATTGGCGACACGATCTATTCGATCCGCTCCAACCTCGACAAGAAGCCCCGCTACAAGGAAATGGGGCTGATCCGCGCCAGCTACGAAGTGTTCAAGGGCGAAGGCGAGCTCGTCCTCTATTGCGAGCATCTGCAGACGGTGAAGTACCGCAACCCGGCCGATTTCGTCGGCAAGACGGAGAAATAGAGATGCCGGCGCCAGCCGAATTGCCGCTTGCCGGTCTTGTCGTCGTCGACATGAGCCAGTTCCTGTCCGGGCCTTACTGCTCGCTCCGGCTGCTCGATCTCGGCGCCCGTGTCATCAAGATCGAGCGCCCGGATGGCGGCGACCTGTCGCGTCGGCTCTATCTCAGCGACACGGAGATCGGCGGCGATTCCACCATCTTCCACGCCATCAACCGCGCCAAGGAAAGTTTTGCCATCGACCTCAAGAACGAGGCCGATCTCAAGGCGCTGCGCGGCTTGCTGGTCAAGGCTGACGTGCTGATTCAGAATTTCCGCCCAGGCGTCATCGAGCGGCTCGGCTTGGACTACGAGGCCGTGCGCAAAATCAACCCGCGGCTCGTCTATGCCTCGATCAGCGGTTATGGCGAAGAAGGCCCGTGGGTCAAACGGCCCGGCCAGGACCTGCTGGCGCAGTCACGCTCCGGCGTGATGTGGCTGAATGGCGATGAGGACCAGGGGCCGGTGCCGTTCGGGCTTGCCATTGGCGACATGCTGGCGGGCGCGGCCTGCGCGCAAGGCATCCTGGCGGCGCTCGTCCGGCGCGGCATCACCGGTCAGGGCAGCCATATCGAGACCAGCCTGCTGGAAGCGCTGGTCGATTTCCAGTTCGAGGTGCTGACGACGCATCTCAATGATGGCCGCCGCTTGCCCAAGCGCTCCAATTTCCGCAGCGCGCATGCCTATCTGTCGGCGCCCTATGGCGTCTATCCGGCCAAGGACGGCTATCTCGCCATTGCCATGACACCGATCCCGAAACTCGCCGACCTGCTGTCGCTGAGCGAGCTGGCGCCCTATCGCGACAAACCGGCATCCTGGTTCACCGCGCGCGACGACATCAAGGCGATCATCGCGCAGAGGATCGCCACCAAAACCATCGACGAGTGGCTGGCCATACTGGAGCCCGCCGACATCTGGTGCGCCAAGGTGCTGACCTGGCCGGAAATGCTGGCCAGCGAAGGTTTTCAGTCGCTCGACATGCTGCAGACGGTGACGCGCGAGGATGATGTCTCGATCCTCACCACAAGTTCGCCGCTTCGGGTCGATGGCATCAGGGCCAAGGTCGATCGCGCGGCACCGCGCATCGGCGAGCACAGTGCCGCAATCCGCGCGGAGTTCGGCCTGTGACCACGCTCAAAGGCATGACCTGGAGCCATCCGCGCGGCTACGATCCGATGGTCGCCTGTTCGGCGCTGTGGGAGCAAAAAACCGGCGTCGCCATCGAATGGGACAAGCGATCGCTGCAGGATTTTGAGTCCTTCCCGGTCGAGGAGCTGGCGCGCGCCTATGACCTCATCGTCATCGACCATCCGCATGTCGGCCAGATCACGGCGGAGCGTTGCCTCGCGCCGCTGGATGTCCCTGGCCGCGAGGTGGAACGCGCTGCACTTGCCACAGGCAGTGTCGGCCAGTCCTATCCGAGCTACAACTGGCAGGGACGGCAATGGGGCTTCCCGATCGATGCGGCCAGCCAGGTCCAGGCCTGGCGGCCGGACGTGCTCGATGCGCCGCCGGCGCGCTGGAGCGACGTGCTCGATCTCGCCCGGCAAGGCCGCGTGCTGCTGCCGCTGCGGCCGCCTCATGTGCTGATGGTGTTCTACACGCTGGCCGGCAATCTTGGTCATCCCTGCGCCACCGATCCGTCCCGTGATCTCATCGATATCGAGACCGGCAGCCAGGTCTTCGAAGCGATGCGCGAGATCGCCGCCCTGGTCGAGCCGGCCTGTTTCGAGATGGATCCGATCGCCGTTTCGGAACGGATGGCGGCGGCTGATTCCAAGATTATCTGCGCACCGCTGATCTATGGCTACGTCTCCTATGCGATATCAGGGTTTCGCGCGCACCGGCTGGCCTTCGCCGACATCCCGGCCGTCGGCTCCAGCGGCCCAATCGGCTCGGCGCTCGGCGGCACAGGCATAGCGGTGTCGGCTTTTTCGCAGGCAAAAGATGCCGCGATCGACTTTGCCTATTGGGTCGCCAGCGTCGACGTGCAGCGCGGCGCCTATGCCGCTGCCGGCGGACAGCCTGGCCATGCGGCGGCCTGGGAGGATCAGACGGTCAACGCCGCGACCGGCAATTTCTATCGCGATACGCGCACGACGCTGGAGGGCGCATGGGTGCGGCCGCGCTATGACGGCTACATGGCGTTCCAGCAGGTGGCGTCCGAGCGCATCCTTTCCGGCATGACCTCCCGGCACAGAGCCGCCCAGGTCGTTGCCGATCTCAATCGCCTGTTCCGGGAGAGTGCCCCTGCACAGGTGTCCGGCGCTGCCGGTGGAGGAGCCTGAACGAAACCGAACGGAGGAGAGACAATGAAAAACGTGATGCGCGGCCTTTTGGCCGCAACCGCCTTTGTATCCATCACAACAATTGCCTATGCCCAGGACGTGCAAGGCGTCATCGGCGGACTGCCGACCGAACTCAAGGCGCAGTATGACGGCGCGCCGCAGAAGGTGTTGCCTTCTGCCTGGGACAATTTCACCCCGCCTCCGAAGCCGTGGAAATGGTGCCACTCGGAATCCTACCAGGGTAACCCCTGGCGCGTGACGGTCACCAAGGAGTTGAAGCGTCTGGTCGACGGGCTGATCGCCGACGGCACGGTGTCCAGCTTCGAAGTCTCCGACTCCAACAACGACGCCAGCCAGCAGATCAACCAGATCCGCGCCTTCATCGACAAGAAGTGCTCGATCATCACCTCGATCCCGGGCTCGGCGACGGCGCTCGACGATGCCATCGATGCCGCTGCCAAAGCCGGCATTCCGTTCATCACCGCCGCCGGTTCGGTGACCAGCCCGAACGCGATCAATGTCGATTCCAACTATGCGCGCTGGGGCTATGACATGATGACGGCAATCGGCAAGGCGCAGCCGGACGGCGCCAGCATCCTGCTGGTCGAAGGCATTGCCGGCCATCCGATCGTGGTGCAGGAACGCCAGGGTGCCGACAAAGCGTTGGCCGAGAATCCCAAGCTGAAGATCTCGCGCAACGTCAACGGCAACTGGACGGCAAACGTCACCAAGACCGTCGTGCTGCAGGCGATCGCCACCAATCCGGCGCCGATCGATGCGGTTTGGACGACCGGCAGCGAAAGCCGCGTCGTTGCCGAAGCCTTCGCCGAAGCCGGCCGTCCGGCGCCGCTGATCACTGGTTCGATCACCGGCGACGCGCTCGGCTATTGGAAGGCAAACCCCGACAAGTACCGTTTCGAAGGCCATGCCGTGTTGCCGCACTGGACCGCCGAGACGCTGTTTCGTGTCGGCGAGCGCATGCTCGACGGCCAGAAGCCGAAGCTGAACACGCTGCTGATCCCGATCCCGCCTGTGCACAGTGCCGATCTCGGCCAATGGTACAAGGACTGCATGACGACGGATGCCGTCTCGATCTTCCCGATCCCACCAAAAGATCCGATGCCGGAGGAATGGCTCGACGCCTATTTCTCGAACCCGGCGCCGACCAAGGGCTGGGATTATTCCAAAGTGCCAGACGCCTGCGCGAAGTGACACCATCGACAGACCCAGAAAGCCGGCTCCTTTCGCGGAGCCGGCTTGCCAGCTTCGAAACACGGCATGCTTGAAATCAGAAACATATCCAAACGCTATGGCGAGACCGTCGCGCTCGCGGACGCTTCGATCGCGTTCCGGGCCGGAACCATCCACACCATCCTGGGTGAAAACGGTTCGGGCAAGAGCACGATGGTCAAGCTCTTGTCCGGCATCGTCCAGCCGGACAGTGGTGCGATCCTGCTGCAGGGCAAGCCGTTTTCGGGGACCAATCCTTCGACTTTCCAGGCGCAAGGTTTCGCCACGGTGTTCCAGGAAGTGCTGATCGCACCGGACCGTAGCGTGACGGACAACATCCTGCTCGGTCTCGATGGGCTGCTCCGGCGTGCCGTTCCGCGCAACGAGCGCCGCGACTGGGCGGCAGCCGCACTGAAGCGCTTCGCCGTGACTAACGTTCCGCTCGACACGCCCGCCGGCCTGTTGCCTCTGGCCGCGCAGCAACTGGTGGTTCTCGCTCGTGCGGTCGTGCGCAACCCAAAAATCCTGATCCTCGACGAGGTCACCGCTGCGCTCGACTTCGCCGATCGCGAATCCGTCTTTTCGCTGATGCGCGCGCTGGCCGGCGAAGGTTGCCTCATCCTGTTCATCACGCATCGCATGGACGAAGTGATGTCGCTGTCGGATCGCATCTCGATCCTGCGTGGCGGCAGCGTGCTGCGCACCGAGGAGCGCGGCGCCTCGACACCGGCGGAACTTCTCAAGGCCATGGCGCCACGCACTGCAGCGGAGCTGGCGCATGGCTGATCACAACACCCCCGATTTTCGCGGCCTCGCCATTCGCGATATCGTCATCGCGCACGGCGCCAGCGCAATCACGCAAGCGATCGCTCCCGGCGAGATCGTTGGCCTTGCCGGCCTTGATGGCCACGGCCAGGAACTGTTCCTCAAGATGCTCGCCGGCCTGGCGCCGCCGCTTGGCGGCTCGATCGAGCTCGGTACGCCGGGCGCATCCCGCAAGATCACCGGGTTCCGCAAAGCCGTCGCCAGCGGCATCGCCTATTTGCCGCGCGACCGGCGTGCGAACGGCATTTTCCCGACGCAGTCGGTGCTCGACAATTTCGCCATTTCGACCTTATCGCGCGACACCCGTCTCGGCCTGATCAGCCCGGCGGCACGCAAGGCCCGCTACGACATCTATCGCGAGAAACTGTCGATCGTGGCGCCCCAGCCGGATGCGCCGATCACCACCTTGTCCGGCGGCAATCAGCAGAAAGTCTTGCTGGCGCGGGCACTGGCGCTGGAGCCCGCCATCCTGCTGCTCAACGACCCGACGCGCGGCGTCGACGTGGCGACGCGGCATGTTCTCTACGACGTCTTTCGCGGGTTGGCCGCCGACGGCATGGGGCTGGTCATCCTGTCCAGCGAGATCGAGGAGATTCTTCTGCTATGCCATCGCGTGCTGGTGTTCCGGGAAAACGAGGTCGCTGCGGAAATCTCCGGTGAAGCGATGACCACCGACAGCGTGATCTCTGCCATGTTCGGACGCGCGGCATGAGCCCTCTCACGCGCCTCCTATCGCTTGGACGAAGCGTCGGTTTCGCCGTCGTGCTGCTGGTCGTCCTGCTTGCGGTCAATCTCATTCTCAGCCCGGGACGATTCCAGCCGGGATCATGGGGGGCCCTGGTCGGACTGGCCGCGCCTTTGATCGGCGCTGCCATCGCCTCGACGCCGGTGATCCTCGCCGGCCGTGGCTGCATCGACATCTCGGTCGGGCCGCTGATGGGCTTCGTCAACGCCATGGTGATCCAGGTGCTGTTCCTCAGGGCCGGCATCTCCTCGCCGCTGCTGCTCGTTCCTGCAGCCCTGCTCGTCGGCGCGCTGGTCGGCGCGGCGAACGGCTTTCTGGCGACGATCGTGCGCATCCAGCCGATCGTTGCCACGCTCGGCACCTATCTGATCCTCACCGGCGTCACGCTGACGATCCTGCCGGCGCCGATCGGCCCGGCGCCAGCCTGGCTCAAGGCCTTGGCTGGTCCTTGGTCGATGCTGCCGCTGCTGTTGATGTTCCTTGCCTGGTGGCTGGTGCAGCGCCTTCCCTATTATGACCAGTTGATGGCGGTCGGCAGCGACGACCGCGCCGCCTACACCGCCGGCGTCGATGTCACACGCGTACGCTTCATCGCCTATGTCATGACCGGCATCCTTGGCGGATGCGCGGGGCTGATGCTGACGGCGCTGATCGGTTCGGCGGATCCCAATATCGGGCCAACCTACACGCTGATCGCGATTGCCGCCGTAGCGCTTGGCGGCGTCAGCCTGGCCGGCGGGCGTGGCGGTGTCGCCGGTGCTGCCATCGGCGCCATCGACATCTTCCTGCTGCAGAGCGTGCTGACGACGTTCAACGTCTCGACCTTCGTCCTGCAGATCGCCTATGGCGCCATATTGGTGCTGGCGGTGATGCTGACCGCGCTGCAGGAACGTCTTGCCACGAGGGGGCGCTGACATGACTGGGCGAAACCTGTTTGCGACAACCAATGCCCGCGTCGTCAGCGCTTTCTGCGTCGCCGCCCTTCTGCATCTGGCCGGCACGATCCTCATTCCCGGCTACTCCGCGCCGTTTGCGATACGCGCCATGCTGGTGCTTGCTTCGCTGCTGGCCGTCGCCTCGATCGGACAGACGCTGGTCGTCATCATGGGCGGCATCGACCTGTCTATTCCCTTCGTCATCGGCTTCGCCAATGTCGTGGCCGCGCAGCTCTACGGCGATGGCTGGAATTTTGTCCTGGTCTGCGGCCTTGTCGCGGTGTTGGCGATCATCATCGGCGGGCTGAACGGGCTGATCGCGCGCAGCCTCGATATCCAGCCGCTGATCGTCACGCTCGGCATCGGCATGGTCGTGCAAGGGCTGGTGCTGTTGTGGACGGCAGGCTTCCCCTCAGGCTCCGCGCCGCAGGCGGTTTCCAGCTTCGTGTCGATCGGTGGATTGGCGGGACCGCTGCCGGTGCCGTGGTTGGTGCCGAGCCTCGTCGTGCTGGCGGCACTCGTCGTGCTGGTGCTGGAGCGGACGCCTTATGGCCGCCGGCTCTATGCGCTGGGCAGCAATCCAGGGGCAGCACCGCTGGCGCTGATCGACCCGGTTCGCATGTGGGTCATCACCTATGCCGCGAGCGCCTTCTTCGCTGCCGTCGCGGGCGTGCTGCTGCTTGGCTTCACCGGCTCGGCCTATGGCGATGTCGGCCAGCCCTATCTGTTCCAGACGATTGCAGCCGTGGTCGTCGGCGGCGCGGCTTTGGTCGGTGGCCGCGGCAGCTATCTCGGCACCATCGCCGGCGTGCTGGTGCTGACCGAGATCAACACGCTGCTGATCGGCCTCGGCTTCCAGCCCTCAGCGGTGCAGGCGGCACTGGGCTTGATCATCGTGCTGCTGGTCTCGCTCTACGGCCGCGAGCGGCACGTCTCGACGACGATCTGACGGCGGTTACTTCAACCGCCACAGCTTGCGGGCATTGCCCGACAACAATCTGTCGCGCTCGGAAGCGCTGCAACCGGAAACCAGCGCATGGGTCGCCGCCACCCAGGTCGAGAGACCACCGCCGAGCGTGCAGACCGGCCAGTCGCTGCCCCAGACGACACGGTCCCAGCCGAACGCAGCGATGGTGTGCTCGACATAGGGCCGCAGCGTCTCCACCGTCCAGGCAGGACCGGCATAGGCAACGACGCCGGAAATCTTGGCCATGACATTCGGACGCTTCGCGATCTCGCTCATATGCTCGCGCCAGGGATGCTCGGCGTTGCCGTTGATATCGGGGACGCCGCAATGGTCGAGGACGAACTGGACATCCGGCGCCAAGTCGGCCAGCGCAATCGCCTTGGGGATCTGGTGCGGCAGCACGACGAGGTCGAAAGTCAGGCCGGTGCCGCCAAGCCGCTTGATGTTTTCCCGGAACAGCGCGCCTTCCGAGAGATCGTCGGGCACGACATGGAGAACCCGGCGAAACCCTTTGACGAAAGGATTTGTCTGCTGGCGTTCGAGATAGGTGGCAAAGTCAGCCTCTTCCGGCCGGCACGATGCGATTACCCCGGTGAGCATGCTGCCCGCCTGCCGCGACAGACCTTCGACCCGTGCGGTCTCGGCTTCGATGTCAGCCGGATCGACATCGACCTCCATATGCAGCACGCGCTCGACGCCGACACGCTGCGCCTGCGCGGCGTACTCCTCGTAAGAGAAATCGCGGTTGAGCGCCGGCACGCCGGCAAGCCAGGGATAACGCAGCGCCGAGCGATCGATGAGATGCAGATGGGTGTCGATGATCATGGCGAGGCTCCTCCTCCGGCGTTGTTCAAATCATCTCACGGAGGAATTCTTCATTCAAATAAGAATTTACGCCGACGAGCCGACAGTCGAGCCTGCCAGGTGCGACAGCTTCTCACACGTTGCAAGCAAGAGCTCGATGGTCCGGGTGATGTCAGGTGCCGCAGGCGTGTTGATGACAGTGATGTAGGGAATCGACAGCGCGGCGATCGCCCTGCCGTCGGAACTGCGCACCGGTGCCGAGAGATTGAAGACGCCTGCCGTCTGCATCGAGGCCATCATCTCGTAGCCGCGGTCGCGGATCTGGTCGAGCCGGGTGAAGAACTCCGCCGATTGCGGTGTCTTGTCGGTGCTGCGGACGTATTCGGAAATCATCATCTGCCGCTCTTCCTGCGAGCGGAAGGCGAGCAGCACATGGCCCGAACCGGTGTCGAACAGGCTGATGTGGGACCCGACCCGGATTGAGATGCCCCAGTAATCCGGGGCCTCCTGCTGGGCGATGACGACGGCGGAACCACGATCAAAAACAACGAGTTGATTGGCCTGCTGCGACGTCTCGGCCAGCTCGCGCATCAGCGGCGTGGCGTAGGAGACCAGCCGCCGCACCGGAGCGTGCAGTTGCGCCAGGCCGAACAGTTTCAGCGTCAGCGAATAACGGTCGCCGTCGAGCCTCGTGACATAGCCGCGCCGCACCAGTCGGTCGAGCATGCGGTAGAACTCGTTGGGGCTGCGGTCGAGCTTCTTGGCGATTTCGGCCTGGGTCAGGCCACCGTCGACGCCAGCCAGCAACTCAAGGATGTCGAGCCCCTTGTCGAGCGCCGGCGCGCGGTAGCGCTCGTCTTCGCTGTCGTCCATGGGTCATCTCTCCAGTGAATTGTTCCCTTCATATACGCAGGAACGCAGCCGGCGGAAACAAATTTCGCCTTGACGTATCCATGAATGTTTTGTTTGTATATGAATGTAGCACTTGTTGTCATCAGACGAGTTGCGGTCGCCTGCCAAGGCGCACCAAGGGAGGATACCAATGAACAGACTGCTTTCCCGCGTGTCCGCCGGCGCATTGTTGCTTGCATTCGGTGCAGGCACGGCCCTTGCCGGCGACCTGCCCGGCAAGTTCGAAGGCGTGACCGTCGACGTGAAACTGATCGGCGGCCAGCAATATGAAAAGCTCTACGAGCGCATCCCCGAATGGGAGAAGGCGACCGGCGCCAAGGTCAACATCCTGACCAAGAAGAACGGCTTCGACATCGACAAGGAGCTGAAGTCCGACATCGCCTCAGGCAGCACCAACTGGTGCGTCGGCTGGAACCACTCGTCCTTCGCGCCGCAATATACGGGCCTCTATACCGACCTCAGCAAATTGCTGCCCAAGTCGGAGATCGATGCCTTCGTGCCGTCGACGATCAAGTCGGCGACCATCGACGGCAAGCTGGAAATGCTGCCGCGCGCGCAGTTCGACGTTTCGGCGCTCTACTACCAGAAGAGCCTCTACGACAACGCCGACAACAAGACCAAGTTCAAGGCGAAATACGGCTACGACCTGGTGCCGCCGGACACCTGGAAGGAAGTCACCGACCAGGCCGAGTTCTTCGCCAACCCGCCCAATTTCTACGGCACGCAATTTGCCGGCAAGGAAGAGGCGATCAATGGCCGCTTCTACGAGATGGTGGTCGCCGAGGGCGGCGAATATCTGGACAAGGACGGCAAGCCGGTCTTCAACTCCGAGGCCGGCATCCGGGCGCTCGACTGGTTCGTCAACCTCTACAAGGCCAAGGCCGTACCGGCCGGAACCACCAACTACCTCTGGGACGATCTCGGCCAGGGCTTTGCTTCGGGCACCGTCGCCATCAACCTCGACTGGCCTGGCTGGGCCGGTTTCTTCAACGATCCGAAGTCGTCGAAGGTCGCGGGCAATGTCGGCGTGAAAGTCGCGCCGAAGGGTTCTTCCGGTAAGCGCACCGGCTGGTCGGGTTTCCATGGTTTCTCGGTGACCGAGAACTGCCCGAACAAAGAGGCCGCGGCTTCCCTGGTCTGGTGGCTGACCAACGAGGACAGCCAGAAGCTCGAGGCTGCCGCAGGCCCGCTGCCGACCCGCACCGCTGTCTGGGACTGGGACCTGAAGCAGGCCGAAAACGATCCTTACAAGAAGGAGGTTCTCTCCGCCTTCCAGGAAGAAGCCAAGCACGCCTTCGCCGTGCCGCAGACGCCTGAATGGATCGAAATCTCGAACGCCGTCTACCCCGAACTGCAGGCGGCGATCCTGGGCGACAAGACCTCCAAGCAGGCTCTGGATGAAGCGGCCGCCAAGGCGACGCAGATCCTCCAGGACGCCGGCAAGCTCTAATCAGTGCTCCCAAGGCTGCCTCCCCCATCGTGATGGGGGAGGCGATCGCGTCCTGGCGTATGCTCGGCGATACATGGCCCTTTCGTCGCGTCCGCTTCGACGCCAGTCCAATGCAACATTGCAGGAATTCTGATGAAGGGCTTCAAGCCATCCGCGCCATTCCTGTTGCTGCTTCCGGCCTTCATCGTGCTGGCGGCGGTCGTCGTCGTGCCGCTGCTGTTGTCGCTCTATTCCAGCTTCACGCCTTTCCGCCTGACCAAGCCCGAGACATTCTATGTCTTCATCGGCTTCCGGAATTATCTGTCGATCCTGGCCAACACCGATTTCTGGTGGGCGTTCGGCCGCACGGTGCTGCTGCTGACGATCGCGCTAAATCTCGAAATGCTGCTTGGCCTCGGCCTCGCCATGCTGGTCGAGAAGGCGACGCACGGCCAGCGGATCCTGCGCACGCTGATGATGTTTCCGATGATGTTCTCGCCGATCCTCGTCGGCTTCCAGTTCAAGTTCATGTTCAACGACAATATCGGCCTGGTGAACAACGCCCTGCAGTCGCTCGGCATCACGCAGGACGCCATCCCATGGCTGATCGAAGGCCATCTCGCCTTCATCGCCATTTCGATCGCCGAGATCTGGTCGTCGACGGCGATCTTCGCCATCCTGATCCTCGCCGGCCTGCTCGCCATGCCCAAGGAGCCTATCGAGGCTGCGCGCGTCGACGGCTGCACGCCGTGGCAGACATTCCGCTATGTGACATGGCCGTTTGTGATGCCTTTTGCCTACATCGCCATGACCATCCGCTCGCTCGACGTTGCGCGCGCTTATGACATCGTCAAGATCATGACCGATGGCGGACCGGCGGGCCGTACCGAACTGTTGTGGACCCTGGTGGCGCGCACCGCCTACAGCGACGGGCGCATGGGCATGGCCAACGCCATGGCCTATTTCTCGATCCTGCTGTCGATCGCCTTCACCGTCTATTTTTTCAACAAGCTCGCTGCGGCGCGCACGCAGATCGGTGCGGAGTGGTGATGGACGAGAATTCTTCCGCCCGCCTGAAGCGCCGGCTGCTCGGCATCGTGTACCGCATCGGCCTGTTCCTGGCGATGCTGACCATCTGCCTGCCCGGCCTCTGGATCGTCATCTCGTCGCTGCGGCCGACCGTCGAGATCATGGCCAAGCCGCCGGTGTGGATCCCGCAAGAGCTCTCGTTCGACGCTTATGTTTCGATGTTCAGCGGCATCGGCAAGGGCGGCATCCCGGTCATCGAATATTTCCGCAACTCGCTGATCATCTCGGTGACGTCGACGATCATTGCGGTGGCCATCGGCATGGCCGGCGGCTACGCCTTCGCGCGTTATCGTTTCCGCGGTAAGTCCAGCGTCTTCCTCGGCCTGATGCTGACACGCACGGTGCCGGGCATCGCGCTGTCGCTGCCGCTGTTCTTCCTCTATGTGCGGCTCGGCATCATCGACACGCATTTCGGGCTGATCCTCGCCTATGTCGCGCTCAACGTGCCGTTCACGATCTGGCTGATCGACGGCTTCTTCCGCCAGGTGCCAAAGGATTTGGCGGAGGCAGCGCAGATCGACGGTTGCACGCGCTGGCAGGCGTTCTGGCAGGTCGAGTTTCCACTCGCCGGCCCAGGCATCGCTTCGGCCGCTATCTTCGCCTTCCTGACCTGCTGGAACGAGTTTGCGCTGGCTTCGCAATTGACTCGTTCGGTCAGCGCCAAGACGCTGCCGGTCGGCCTGCTCGACTATACGGCCGAGTTCACCATCGACTGGCGCGGCATGTGCGCGCTCGCCGTGGTGATGATCATTCCGGCGCTCACCCTCACCTACATCGTCCAGAAACACCTTGTCGGCGGCCTGACCTCCGGCGCGGTGAAAGGCTGATCCCATGGCAACGGTTTCCCTCAAAAAACTGACCAAGCGCTACGGCAATATCGGGATCGTGCATGGCATCGATCTCGATATCACCGACCGTGAATTCATCGCGCTGGTCGGCCCGTCCGGCTGCGGCAAGTCGACGACGTTGCGCATGATCGCCGGACTGGAAGAAATCAGCGCCGGCTCGATCGAAATCGGCGGACGCGTCGTCAACGATCTGCCGCCGCGCTCGCGCAACATCTCGATGGTGTTCCAGTCCTACGCGCTCTATCCGCACATGACGGTGCGGGAGAATCTCGGCTTCTCGCTGAAGATCGCCGGTGCCGCCAAGGAAGACATGGAGCGCCGCGTTGCCGAAGCCTCGGCCATCCTCGGCCTCGATACGCTGCTCGATCGCCGTCCGTCGCAACTGTCCGGCGGCCAGCGCCAGCGTGTCGCCATGGGCCGCGCCATCGTGCGCGATCCCGATGTGTTCCTCTTCGACGAGCCGCTTTCCAATCTCGACGCCAAGCTCAGGACGCAGATGCGCACCGAGATCAAGAAGCTGCATGCCAAGGTGCAGTCGACTGTGATCTACGTCACGCACGACCAGGTCGAGGCGATGACGCTGGCCGACCGCATCGTCATCATGCGCGACGGCCACATCGAACAGGTCGGCACGCCCGACGAGGTGTTCCGGCGGCCGGCGACGCGCTTCGTTGCCGGCTTCATCGGCTCGCCGCCGATGAATTTGCATGAGGCAACGATCGATGACGGCCAGATGGTTTTTTCCAGCGGCGAGAAGCTGCCCCTGCCCGGCCAGTTCAAGGCCAATGTCGCGACCGGCGACAAGGTCGTGTTCGGGCTGCGTCCCGACGACATCTATCCGGCTGGCCATGGCATCAGTTCGGGCGGTGCGGCCGACGTCCACCAGATCGAACTGCCGGTCACGGTCACCGAACCGCTCGGCAACGAGACGCTGGTGTTTGTCGAGTTCAACGGCACCGACTGGGTGTCGCGCATGCTGAACCCGAGGCCGCTTAGGCCGGGCGAGCGGGTGGCCATGAGCCTCGACATGTCGCAGGCGCATCTGTTTGCCACCGACACCGGAAAGACATTGCGGAGCTGAGGGACATGGCCAGAATCGAGAAAGTCGAACTGCGGATGGTGGACCTTGTGCCCAAGGTCAAGCGCACTGACGCCATCCAGAGTTTCGTCAGCCAGGAAACGCCGATCGTCACCATCACCGATTCCGACGGCGCGGTCGGCACCGGCTACAGCTATACGATCGGCACCGGCGGCTCATCGGTGATGCGGCTCTTGTCAGACCATCTGGTGCCGCGCCTGATCGGTCGCGACCCCGACATGATCGAGGCGATCTGGCACGATCTCGAATTCGCGACGCACGCCACCACCATCGGCGCGATCACCGCCATCGCCATCGCGGCGATCGACACGGCACTTTGGGATCTCAGGGCGAAGAAGCATAACCTGCCGCTGTGGAAACTGGCCGGCGGCGCCAAGGACCGCTGCCCGCTCTACACCACCGAGGGCGGCTGGCTGCATATCGAGACGGCAGCACTTGTCGACGATGCGCTGGCGGCCAAGGCCAAGGGATTTCGCGGCTCGAAGGTTAAGATCGGCAGACCGCACGGGTCGGAGGATCTCGCGCGGCTGTCGGCCGTGCGCAAGGCGGTCGGCGACGGCTACGAGATCATGACCGACGCCAACCAGGGTTTTTCCGTCGACGAGGCGATCCGGCGCGCGGCCAGGCTGCGCGAACTCGACCTCGCCTGGATCGAGGAGCCGCTGCCGGCCGACGACATCGACGGGCATATCAGGCTGTCGAACTCGACACCGACGCCGATCGCCATCGGCGAGTCGCTCTATTCCATCCGGCATTTTCGCGAATACATGCAAAAAGGCGCCTGCTCGATCGTGCAGGTCGATGTCGGCCGTATCGGCGGTATCACGCCCTGGCTCAAGATCGCCCATGCGGCGGAGGCCTTCGACATTCCGGTCTGTCCGCATTTCCTGATGGAACTGCATGTCAGCCTGACCTGCGCTGTTCAGAACGGCCGATATGTCGAGTACATTCCGCAACTCGATGAGTTGACCGGCAAGCATATGCGCATCGAGGATGGCCATGCGCTGGCGCCCGACGAGCCCGGCATCGGCATCGACTGGGACTGGGACGCGGTCAAGGCCATGAGCATCGCCGAATTCACCACGGCGATCACGAAATAGGGGAACGGACATGCAGCGGATGGGGATGGTGTTGGGGCTGAAGCCGGAAAAGGTCGAGGAGTATGTCCGCCTCCATGCCGCCGTCTGGCCCGACGTGCTGACCATGATCTCGGCCTGCAACATCAGGAACTACTCGATCTATCTGAAGCGGCCGGAGAATCTGCTGTTTTCCACTTTCGAATACCACGGCACCGACTATGCAGCCGACATGGCCAAGATGGCAGCCGACCCCAGGACGCAGGAATGGTGGGCCGTCTGCATGCCATGCCAGGAGCCGCTGGCAACCCGCAAGGAGGGCGAGTGGTGGGCCTCCATGGACGAGGTCTTCCATCATGATTGAGGGCGGTTTCGACCCTGCCTCGCTCACCCAGTCCTGGCCAAAGCCCTCAAAGCCCCGACCGATCGTCACTTTCGGCGCCGGATCGATCGTCGGCGACGCGCATTTTCCCGCCTATCGCAAAGCAGGCTTCCCAATTGCCGGCCTCTATGATCCGGACCAGGCCAAGGCTCAGGCCCTGGCCGAAAAATGGGGTGTGACGGCATTCCGCTCGGTCGATGAAGCCGCTGATGTCAAGGATGCGATCTGCGATCTGGCGACGCCACCGGGACGGCACGCCGAGATCCTGAAGGCTTTGCCCGACGGGGCGGTCGCACTGATCCAGAAACCGATGGGCAACTATCTCGGCGAGGCGACCGAAATCCTCGAAATCTGCCGCGCCAAGGAGCTCAAGGCGGCGGTGAACTTCCAGCTGCGCTTCGCACCGATGATGCTGGCGCTCAAGGATGCCATCGGCAAGGGTTGGCTGGGCGAGGTCGTCGACTTCGATGCCTGGCTGGCGCTGGCGACACCATGGGAGTTGTGGGAATTTCTGCTCAAGGCGCCGCGCGTCGAGATCGCCATGCACTCGATCCATTATCTCGACCTCATCAGGCAATTGCTGGGCGACCCCAAGGGCGTCCACGCCAAGACGCTCGGTCACCCCAACCACAAGGTGGCGCAGACGCGCACCAGCGCCATTCTGGACTATGGCGACACCGTGCGCTGCGCGCTGTCGATCAACCACGATCACAAATTCGGCCGCCGGCATCAGGCCTGCGAATTTCGCATCTGCGGCACCGAGGGTGCCGCCCACCTCAAGCTCGGCCTCAACCTCGACTATCCCCGGGGTGAACCGGACATTCTGGAGATCTATCCCAAGGGCGGGACGGACTGGGTCGCCGTACCACTCGCCGGCGAATGGTTCCCTGACGCCTTTGTCGGCCGCATGGCCAATGTCCAGCGTTTTGCCACGGGCGAGGACGACGCGTTGGTCAGTTCGGTCGAGGACGCCTGGAACACCATGGCGCTGGTGGAAGCCGCCTATAAATCGAGCGCGGCGCCGGCGACGCCGATCGCGGAAAGGCCCTGATGGAACAGATCACCTATTTCGAAGACTACGAAATCGGCTCGTCGCGGCTGACCAGCGGTCGCACCATCACCGAGACCGACTTCATCGTACATGCCGGCCACACCGGCGACTTCTTCCCGCATCACATGGATGCCGAGTACATGAAGACGACGCCGTTCGGCCAGCGCATCGCGCATGGCACGCTGGTGTTCTCGGTCGGCATCGGGCTGACGGCAAGCATCGTCAACCCCGTCGCCTTCTCCTACGGCTACGACCGGTTGCGTTTCATCAAGCCGGTGTTCATCGGCGACACGATCCGCACGCGCACCACCATCACGGCCAAGGAGGACGACCCGAAGCGGCCGGGCTCCGGACGGGTAATCGAGCGCTGCGAAGTGATCAACCAGCGCGGCGAGGTCGTGCTGGCGGCCGACCACATCTATATCGTCGAACGCAAACCGGCCTGACGAAGTCCGCGCTATGCGCCGGTGGCGCGCTTCGCAACGCGCTCCAAGCCGAGCAGCAGGACCAGCGTTGCCGCCACCAGGATCATGGTGAGCGCGGCACCGGCAAAAATGTCGCCACGGTCGGTGAGGCTGAAGATCGACACCGGCAGCGTCACCCAGCCCGGCGGGTAGACCATGACGGTGGCGCCAAGCTCACCCATCGACAGCGCGAAGCTCAAGCCAAAGGCGGCGACCAGATAGGGCGCCAGCAGCGGCAGCGTGACGTGCCAGAGCCGGTAGGCCGGCCGCGCGCCGAGGCTCGATGCGACCTGTTCGAAGTCTGGCGAAAGCCTTGCCAGGCCGGCCGAGACATTGCCGAAGGTGAAAGCCGAGATCAGCACGAAATGCGCGATCATGACGATGGCGATGGTACCGTTGAGCAACAGCGGCGGATGGCTGAACGCAACCAGCAGGCCGAGGCCAACGGACACCGAAGGCACCGCGCTCGGAATGAAGAACAGCAGGCCGAGCAGCCGCTTCAAGGAAGGCCCCTGCAGGCGCAGCGACAGTGCCGCCCAGGTGCCGCTGACCAACGCCAGCGCGCTGGCCAGGAAGCCGGTGATCAGGCTGGCCTTGACCGAATTCCACGCCGAGCCCCTGATGACATCGGTGTAGTGCTCCGTCGTCAGGCCATTGGGCAGCACGCCGTTCCACTGGTCGGCGAGACTGGACAGGAGAATGACCGCCAGCGGTGCCAAAAAGAGCACGCCGAAGATCAGCGCGAACAGCACCCACAACACGATGCGACCAGGGCGCGACCAGACCAGCATGGCTAGACTCCCAACCGGCCGGCAGCGAAGCGGTAGAGACCGAACAGGCCAAGCGACAGCGCGATGTTGACCACGGCGATGATGCAGGCGACCTGATAGGCCGATTCCTGGATCGCCTTGCCATAGATCAGCAGCGGCAGCGTGATGACACCCTTGGCGCCGATGAACAGCACGATGCCGAATTCATTGACGGTCAACAGCAAGCAGAGGCTGCCGCCGGCGATGAGCGCGGGGATCGCGGCCGGCAGGATGACCTGGCGTACGATGCGGAAGGGCCTCGCGCCCAGCACGCTCGCGGCTTCGATCTGGCCACGGTCTACGAGTGAAAAGGCGGCGAGCAACGGGCGCAGGATGAAGGGCGTGTAGACGGTGACTTCGGCGAGCACGACGCCCCAGGTCGAGTAGAGGAAATCGACAGGGGGCAGTGGCAGCGAGAAGGTCTCCATCAGCCCGGTGTTGAGCATGCCGGCGGAGCCGTAGAGGAAGGTGAAGGCCAGCGTCACCAGGAAGGTCGGGAGCGCGATGAAGGTGTCGATCAACCGAGCGATGAAACCGCTGCCGGGAAACGGCACGAAGGCGAGGATCAGCGCCAGCACGAGGCCGACGATGAGGCATCCGGCCGTCGCCGTGACCGAGATCGTCACGGTGTTGATCAGCGCGTTGAGGAAGAAGCGCGAATGCAGCACGCGAAAAATCTCGGCGGCATTGACGACACCGCTGTCGTCTAGGAAGGCCTGCCGGGCAATCAGCGCCAGCGGATAGAAGAACAGCAGCGCCAGCAGAGCCGCCGGCGGCACGATCCAGAACTTGCCGGGCTCTCTCCTGATCGCCGGCGCGCGAAGTGCGATGGCGTCAGACACCGGCGTCTTCCGGAAGCAGCGAGGTGTCGGCGGGTGCGAAGAACAGCGGCACCTTGGCGCCGGGTTCGGGCAAGGCGATCGGCAGTTTGGTTGCCGAGACGCGCACCGGCGTGCCGTCGACATCGAGCACGAGATGGGTGAGTTCGCCCTGCCAGTGGACTTCCCTCAGCGTGCCGACGATGCGGTTGGTGTGCTCGCTGTCGGCCGTCAGGCTCAGGTGCTGTGGCCTGATGCAGAGCAGGCTCTTGTCGCCGGCCTTCTCGTCACGGCCGGCGCTTGTGAGCACAGCGTCGCCATGCCTTGCCGTGGCAAAGCCCTTCGAGCCAACGGATTCGGCAACGGTCACCGGCAGAAGGTTGGCACGGCCAAGGAATTCTGCGGTAAACCGGTTTGGCGGGCGGCGGTAGAGTTCCGTCGTCGGCCCATGTGAGCAGACCCTGCCGTCGCGCATGATGGCGATCTTGTCGGCAAGCGTTAGCGCTTCGGTCTGGTCGTGGGTGACATAGAGGATGGTGAGGCCCGGCAGGCTGCGGTGCAGGCGGGCGATCTCCTCGACCATGTTGCGGCGGATCTGCGCGTCGAGCGCCGACAGCGGCTCGTCGAGCAGGAGCACGCGGGGCCGCACGGCAAGCGCGCGGGCAATCGCGACACGCTGCTGCTGGCCGCCCGAAAGCTCGCGGGGATAACGCCGTGCGAAAGTCGCCATGCCGACAGTGGCGAGCGCATCTTTCACCCTTTCGCCGATCAGCGCCTTGTCGGCGCCTTGTGCCCTGAGGCCGAAGGCAACATTGTCCTCGACCCGCATATGCGGAAACAGCGCGTAGTTCTGCACCACCATGCCGAGACCGCGTTCATAAGGCGGCAGATCGGTGACATCGGTGGCGCCGATGCGGATGCGGCCGCTCGCCGGCCGCACGAAGCCGGCGACCGCACGCAGAGCGGTGGTCTTGCCGGAGCCGGACGGGCCGATCATCGCCAGGATCTCACCCGGCGCGATATCCAGGGTCAGCGGATGCAGGACGACATGCGCGCCATAGGCGACGCTGACCTTGTCGAAGTGGACATTGGAACCGGCGCCGCGAATTTTCGCGGCGTCGATGTCCATGACACTGGTACCAGTAAAGGCGACGGCCGACATGGCTTGGTCCTCCGGATTTCTGCCCTCGGGTGTTAGCTTCCGGTCGCCTCGTTCCACTTCTTGACGTAGTCGGGAAGCTTGCTCAGCGCCTCGTCCCAGTTCGGCGACCAGATGGTGACGCCCTTCATCGCTTCCTGCGCCTTGGCGAAGTTGGCGTCGTCCGGCTTCACGTCCTTGCGGGCGGGCATGCCGAGCGCGACCGAGCTTATGGTCGACTGGACTTCCTTGGCGAGCAGGAAATCGATCAGCTTCTTGCCGTTGTCGCCATTCGGCGCACCGGTGACCAGGCCGATTTCATAGGGCAGCGCGAAGGTAGAGCGCACGCCGTCGGGACCGGCAGGCCAGAACACCTTGATGTTCGGGTTGTCGGCCATTTGCGACATGTTCATCTGCAGATCGCCATTGGCGACATGCAGTTCGCCCTTGTTGACCAGCGCGGTCAGCTTGCCGGTCGAAGCGGACGGACCGACATTGTTGTCCTGCAGCTTCTTCATGAATTCAAAGCCGGCATCCTCGCCGCCGAAGGCATGGATGACCTGCAGCATCACAGCGGTGCCGTCGCCAGCCTGGCCGGGCGTCGAATACTGGATCTTGCCCTTGAACTTGGGATCGAGCAGGTCGTTGTAGCTCTTCGGCGCTTCCGACAGCACGGCGCTGTTGTAGATGAAGTTCATATAGTTGTTGACGACAGGCCGGTACTTGTCGGTGCCGCCGTCGATCTGGTCGGCGCCTGCCGGCTTGTAGTCCTGCAGCAGGCCATCGGCGGCGGCGCGCTGGACGAAGGGCGGCAAGGTCACCAGCACATCTGCCTGCGGGTTCGACTTTTCCTTGGCAACGCGCTCGACGACACCGCCGGAGCCTGCCTCGATATATTGCACGGTGATGCCGGTGGCCTTGGTGAAGGCTGCGAATTCGGTCTCGTACCAGCTGCCATTGCCGTCATGCAGGCCGTCGGCGGAGTAGATGGTGACGACGCCATCGGCGAATGCCGGTGCGACGAGAGCCGACGACGCCAAGAGCGACGCGGCGAAGGCCATTGCGATGGTTGCGTTTCGCGATTTCATGGATCAGTTCCCCTGTGATTGATGGCACATTCTGCGATGCACTAGGACCGATCGACTTCTTGTCTCTGGCGGACGTGGAGCCGATTGGATGTCGTCGTTGTGACAACTTTGGGGATCGGCGATCGATAAGTAAAATCTATTTATTTTATGACAGGCAAATTTCTACTGATATTTGTCATGGAACTGTCGCATCGCTATAGCGGACGCGATCGCAGCCACGCGAAAGGCATCTATCCCATTGAAAGATATGCCTTATCAGCTGAACTGAACGCCTGATGTCTGCGCCAGCAAACGCGGGTCATGCGAGCGGATGGTCACCGGCCGGCCATCGAGGATCTCGAAACAGCGCGCGAGCGTGTCGTCCTCGAGGCGGCGCATTGCCCCATGCGTGAAGAAAGTGAGATGCGGAAACAAGATCACGTTGTCGCGATCGAACAGGGCGCTCATCGGATGGCCTGATCTGGCCAACGGTTCGACCGAATAGACATCGAGCCCGGCACCGCCGATGCGCCCGGCGACAACAGCTTCGACAAGCGCCGCCTCATCGATGAGCGCACCGCGCGAGACGTTGACGATGATGGCGGAAGGCTTCAGGCAGGCGAGTTCCGCCTTGCCGATCAGGCCGCGCGTCTTGTCGTTCAACACACAATGGATCGAGACAAAATCGCAGGCGCGCAGCATGGCTTGCAGGTCGTCGACCTTGTCGATGCCGGCGGCATGCATGGTCGCGGCATCGACACCGGGATCGAAGCCGAGGACCCGGGCATGAAATCCCTGGCCAGCCATGCGCGCCATGCTGCGGCCGATCTTGCCGCAGCCAACGAGGCCAAGCGTGGCGCCGGAAATGTCGCGCCCGAGCCAGCGCTGCTCGGGCCAGACCCAACCGTCGCGCGATACCGCCGCCGTGATCGCCGGCAGCCGCTTGGCGAGCGCGATCATCAGGGCGAAGGCGCCTTCGGCGACGGTTTCCTCGGCATATTCCGGCACATTGACGACAGGAATGCCGTGCCGTATCGCGGTAGGGATGTCGATGGCATCGATGCCGACGCCGTATTTGACGATGCCCTTCAATTTCGGCGCTGCGTCGATCACCCGCGCCGTGATCGGCGTGTAGCACATCAGCAGAAGATCGGCGTCAGCGACAGCGCTAACGAGATCGGCCTCGGCAATGCCGTCAGGCAGCGTCATCAGCTCGACGCCCCGCGCCCGCAAGCCGGCATCAATGCCTGGACATTCGAGTTCCCGATCGGTGCGGATAGCCTTCACAATCAAGCCACCAGCACGGCGGCCTCGACGATGTCGAGGGCACGGTCGAGATCACTCTTCGAAATGACCAGCGGCGGCGACAGCGTCAGCACATTGCCCTGGCTGACCTTGAAACTCAGGCCCTGCTCCAGGCACGTATAGAAAACCCGTTCGGCAAGCTCCCGCGCCGGCTGGCGGGTGGCGCGGTCCTCGACCAGTTCGACGCCGACCATCAGCCCCCTGCCCCTGACGTCGCCGACATGGGGCGAGCGGTTCATCAGGTCCTGCATGCGTCCCAGCATATGTTGGCCAAGCTCGGCCGACCGTTCGACCAGCCCTTCCTCCAAGATGATGTCGATAGTGGTCAGGGCGGCGCGCGTCGTCACCGGGTTTTTTTCGTGGGTATAGTGACCGATGGCGAAGCCGCCGGTGACGTCGAGGTCACGGCGGGCGATGACGGCGGCGATCGGCAGGATGCCACCGCCCAGTGACTTGCCGAGCACGACGATGTCGGGCGTCACGCCATCATGCTCATGGGCGAAGAATTTTCCTGTTTTGCCGAGGCCAGTCGGGATCTCGTCGAAGATCAGCAGCGTGCCGTGTCGGTCGCAGGCCTCGCGCACCCGCTTCCAGAAGCCGGGCGGTGGCGGGTTGGGTGTCGCCCGCATCGGCTCGGCGACGACCGCCGCCACATCCTGCTCGCGGCCCAGCACGTAGGTGATCATGTTGGCGCAGGCGAGACCCGATGCTTCGAGGGACTCGTGGCCGTAGGGACAGCGATAGCCGTCCCACGGCGCGACATGCTCGGTGCCGGTCATCATCGGGCCTGATATGTGCGAGCGGAAGGTCGCCTCGCCGCCAACGCTTGCGGCACCGAAGCCGGCGCCGTGAAACGCATCCCAGAACGACACCGTCTTGAAGCGGCCAGTCGCGGCGCGCGCGATCTTCAGCGCCACCTCAACGGCGTCCGAACCGCCCGTCGTGAACAGCACCTTGCCGAGATTGCCGGGTGCCAGTGCCGCCAGCTTCTCCGCCAGTTCGACGGCAGGCTCGCAGGCGAAGCGGCGCGGCGCGAAGCAGAGGTCATCAAGCTGCTTCTTGATCGCCGCCACCAATCTCGGATGACCGTAGCCGAGGTGATGCACGCTGTTGCCGTGGAAATCCATCAAGCGGCGCCCGGCGGTGTCCTCGATCCATATGCCTTCCGCCCTGGCGATCGTCGACAGGCAGGGGCTGGACAGGCTCTGGTGCATGAACGCTGAGGCGTCGCGATCAAGCAGGCCGCGAATGCGGGGATCGTCCTGGCCGGCATCCCAGCGGCCGCGTGCCGCGGTCGTGTTGGAATCGCCCTCGGTGTGCACAAGTTCTTTGATCGCGGCCATCACCCTCTCCGAAAACGCGAATGAGGGAGCGTGGAACGCCCCCTCGTGTACTGCCAATCGGGCTGCCCGGTCACGACCAGGGCAGCGAGAAGGTCTTCACATTGGTGTAGCTCTTCATCGCCTCGATGACGCCTTCCTTGTAGCCATTGCCCGAATCCTTGATGCCGCCGAAGGGAGACATCTCGATGCGGTAGCCCGGCACTTCCCAGATGTTGACCGTGCCGACCTGCAGGCCGGCGATGTATTTCTGCATGCGGGGAAAAGAGTTGGTGCAGACGCCCGACGACAGGCCGAAGGCGGTCGAGTTGGAGAGCGCGATCAGCGCCTCGTCATCGTCCGGGGCGCGCACGATCGGGATGATCGGCCCGAACGTTTCCTCCATCACCAGTTCGGATGTGTGCGGCACGCGATCGACGACGATCGGCGGCAGCAGCGCGCCCTGGCGACCGGGATTGTAAAGGATGTCGGCACCTTGCTCAGCGGCCATGTGAACGCGCGCTTCGAACAACGCCGCTGCCTTCTCATGCACGACAGTGCCGAGGTCGGTCGAGCGGTCCATCGGGTCGCCAAAGTGGACCTTCTTCGCCCGCTCCAGCACCAGCGGCACGAAACGATCGGCGACGCTTTCCTGGACGAGGATGCGCTTGACGGCGGTGCAGCGTTGGCCGGAGTTTTTCGTCGCTCCGGCCACCGCCAGGTCCGCCGCCTTAGCGAGATCCTCATCCGACAAATCGTTGAGGATGATCAGCGGGTCGTTGCCGCCGAGTTCGAGCACCTGCCGCTTGTAGCCGGCGGTGCGGGCGATCATCTTGCCGACCGGCACGCCGCCGGTGAAGGTGATCAGGTCGATGTTGTCGTTGGTGATCATCTCGTTGCCGATGTCGGCCGGCCAGCCGGTCACCACCGACAGCATTTCCGGCGGCAGGCCGGCTTCGTAGAGAATGTCGGCCAAAAGCAGCGCCGTCATCGGCGTCAGTTCGGTCGGCTTGACCACCACGCAATTGTTGGTGGCGATCGCCGGCGCCACCTTGTGCGAGACCATGTTGAGCGGATGATTGAACGGCGTGATCGCCGAGATCGCCTTCAGCGGCTCACGCGTGGTAAAAATCTTGCGCGCCTTGCCGTGCGGGGTCAGGTCGCAGGAGAAGATCTGGCCATCATCCTGGATGCACATCTGCGCCGACAGCGTGAACACGTCGTAGGCCCGGCCGACCTCGTACAGCGAATCCGTCTTGGAGATGCCAAGCTCAAGCGTGATGAGATCGGATATTTCTTCGCGGCGCGACGCCAGCGCTTCGGCGGTGCGAAACAGGATCTGCTGGCGCTCGTAGCGCGTCAGCTTCGACTTGTAGCCAGCGGCGATTTCGAAGGCTTTTCGCGCATGCTCGGCGCGGCCGGCCGGTACGGTGCCGATAACGGTGTCGTTCCAGGGGTAGCGTACCTCGACGACATCATCGGCATCGACCTTTTTGCCGGCGATACGCATCGGCTCGTGGCGAACTTTGATGGCAGGGTCAAGCTTGGTCATCGGCTCTGCTCCAGCAGATTCTTGGGTACGTCGTGGTCGGGGATCGACCCCCACTCCGGCCCTTCGGGCCACCTCTCCCCCGATCGACGGGGGAGAGGAAATCAGGCGAAGTCGGCGCCCTCACGTTTCCAGGCTAAGCCGTGGCTAGCCCTGGCGCCTTTCCTCTCCCCGTCGATCGGGGGAGAGGTGCCGAGCGAAGCTCGGCGGAGTGGGGGTCGACAATCACGCTCGACATCACGCCAGCGCCGCCGCCATCGTCGCGTAGTAGAAGGCGTCGAAATTGCGCAGCGTCGGCTCATTCGGCAGGTCCGGCAGCACGCGGTTGACGATGAACGGCACCTCCTGCTCGGTCAGCCCGCCATGCGAGCGCAGCGGTTCGTTGAGCGCTGCCAGATCATGTCGGTGTTCGCTGGTGCCGATCGTCTTGTTCTCGGTCGACATCAGCACGATGTCGCCGATGCGGTCGGCCGGCAGTTCGAAGCGCTCGCAAGCCGTCGGGCTGTCGACGACCAGCATGATGCCGTCAATCTCCGCCAGCCGCGCCATGATGCCGGCCTGGTCGGCGCCATCAGGAAGATAGGCGGTGGCAAACGAGCCGAGCGCGCCGTGATGCACGACATAGGGGTCGGTGATCGGCAGGATGACCCTGGCGGCGTCCTTGCCCAGCCACTCGTCGAGCAGGTCCTGGACATAGACGACGTCGGGCGAACCGTCTGCCTTGTGCTTGGGCTTCATGCCGTGGTCGGCGGTGACGACGATCGCCGCGCCCAGCGCATCGAGCTCGGTCAGGTACTTGTCGAACATTTCGTAGAAGGCGTTGGCCTGCGGCACGCCCGGTGCGTATTTGTGCTGCACATAGTCTGTCGTCGTCAGGTACATGATGTCGGGGCGGAACTCCTTCAGCAACTGGACGCCAGCAGCGAAGACGAATTCCGACAGCTCGGCCGAATAGACCTCGGGCACTGGCAGGCCGAATTGCTTGGAGGCATTGTCGATGCCGTGTTCTGCGACAGTCGTGGTGTCCGACTTTTCGGCCGAGAAGCACAGCGCACGGCCTTCGTCGAAGGCCAGACCCTTGCCGAGCAAAGCACGCAGTTTGTCCTTGGCGGTGACCACCGCGACCTTTGCGCCGGCATCGTAGAAGGCCTGGAAGACGGTCGGCGCGCGCAGGAAGCGCGGGTCGTTCATCATCACTTCCTTGCCGGTCTCGCGCTCGTAGAGATAGTTGCCGCAAATGCCATGCACGGACGGCGGACGGCCGGTGGCGATCGACAGATTGTTGGGGTTGGTGAAGCTCGGGATGACCGAGTGGGCAAAGCGCACCGTGCCCTTCTCTTTGATCCTGACCAAAGCCGGCATCAGCCCGGCCTTGATCGCTTCATCGAGGTAAGCGGGTTCGCAGCCGTCAAGGCAGATGGCGATGGCCGGCACACGCGGCCAGGCGTAGGTGCGGCCGTTGACGGCGACGTTGATGGGAGACATCTGGTTCATCGAAAAATCCTCGAGATCGGCCGCTTCAGGCGGCGAGTTTGGCGCGCTCGGCGAGTGCGGCTGCGGGTGGAGCGGCGGTGTCGACGCCCATTTCATGAAGCGAGAAAGCCGCCGCCTCGACGACGCGGCGCATCACATGTTCGTCCATCTGGCCGATGCAACCGACGCGGAAGCTATCCACGGCGGTCAGCTTGCCCGGATAGATGATGAAGCCCTTGTCCTTCATCAGCTCGTAGAAGCGGTCGAAGGCGAAGTTGGCGTGGGCCGGGTTGAAGAAGGTGACGATGATCGGCGACAGCCAGCGATCTCCAAGCAAGGTCTCGAAGCCGAGGTCGCGCATACCGGCCACCATCACGTCGCGGTTCCTGGTGTAGCGGGCGCCACGCCCAGTGACGCCGCCCTCGGCCTCATGCTGGCGCAGCGCTTCGAGAAAGGCAGCGACGACATGCGTCGGCGGCGTGTAGCGCCACTGGCCGGTCTTGTTCATGTGCGCCCATTGCGCATGGACATCGAGCGACAGCGAATGGCAGCGTCCCTTGGCGGCCTCCAATTCGCTCTTGCGGGCGATGATGAAGCCGAAGCCCGGCACGCCCTCGATGCATTTGTTGGCGGAGGAGACCATCGCCTCGTAGCGGATTTCATTGACGTCGAGCGCGACAGCGCCGAAGGCGCTCATGGAGTCGACCAGCAGCTTGCGGCCCTTGGCATGAACCGCCTCGGCAATCTCGGCGACCGGGTTCAAAATGCCGGAGCTGGTCTCGCAATGGATGGCGATGACATGGGTGATGGCGGGGTCGGCCTCAAGGGCTGCCGCCACCTCGTCGCCGCGCGGCGGCAGATAGTCGCCCTTGTCGATCAGCGTGTAAGCGCGGCCAAGATATTGCATGGTCTGCGCGGCGCGCAGGCCGTAGGCGCCGTTGGCCAGCACCAGCACCTTACCGTCCTTGGGGACGAATGAGCCGAGCATCGCCTCGACGCAGAAGGAGCCGCTGCCCTGCATCGGCACGCAGTCGAATTCACCGTTCGCGTCGCCGGTCAGTGCCAGCAGGCGGCGGCGCATGTCAGCAGTCATGCCGCGAAAATCACCGTCCCACGATCCCCAGTCGCGCAGCATCGCCTGCTTGACCGAATAGGCCGTGGTGAGCGGACCCGGGGTCAGGAGATAGGGCTCGCCCAGTGCCGGACTGGCCAGCGGCTCCGCGGCAAATTTGGTCTCGGCGAGCATGGTGTCCTCCGACAGATCGCTGCTTTTTGATATGGCCTTAGTCTCGGCTTGAACGACATATTTGTAAAATCGTTATTTTGTATCGAAGTATCGATTTAGGCGATGGTAGAGTTTGCCGGCTTCCATCGAGCAGTTCCGCCCTGTCATGCCACTGCGGAAGCCATTTCGTCCGCGACCCCGCCGCCCTTCGCCAGCCGGCTTTCGAGCAGATCACCACTCTGCGTCAGCAAGGGATAGGCGACCGAGGCCATCAGCGAGTTGATTTCCTTCAGCGCCCGCACCGCCTCCAGGTGAATGTCGCTGGTGTCGATGCTTTGCGGCATTCCCGATTGCAGGCGCTTGAGGTGACGGTCATGGCTCATGCGTTCCAGCTTGCGCATCCGCTCCTTCTCGACGACGAGTTGCCGCGCCGACTCGAGATCGCTTGACACCAGCACGTTGAGCGCAAGCTGCATGTTAGCCATGACACGATTGTGAAGCTCGGCCAGTTCGCTCCAGCCATCGCGTGAAAAGCGCAGGTTCTTGTCGCGCAATTCCTGGGTAAGCACGAGCAGGTTCTTGGCGACGATGTCACCGGCGCGTTCGAGATTGATCGCGAAATCGGTGAGTTCGATGCCGCGCTGGGCCTCGGTCGCGGTCATGCTGCCGCGATTGACCTCGGCGATGTAGAGCTTGATGTCGGTATGGGCGCGGTTGACCTCTTCATCGAGCTTCTGTGCCTGGCGGATTCGGTCGGCGGTGCCGGCGTCGAAGAAATCCATCACCGGGCGAAGCATCACCTCGACGACCTCGCCCATGCGCAGCAACTCGCGCGTCGCACTGGCCAGCGCAAGACCAGGCGTGCGCATGACGGTGCGATCAAGTGCGCTGCTGCGACGCGACATGAGGTCCGTCCCCTCCTCCGCCTTTGCCGGCGGCTTGTCGGCGATCAGCAAGGTGACCAGCCTTTCCATCATGCCGGTGAAAGGCAGGCAGCAGACGACCAGTACCAGATTGAAGGCGAGGTGCAGATTGACCAGTTGCCGGCCCTCGGTTGCGCCGAACACATTTGTGGGGAACGCCACAGCTTGAAGCGCGAACAGGGCACCGAGCGCAGCCGTGCCACGAAAGATCAGATTGCCAAGCGGAACCCGGCGCGCCTCGACGGCCTCGCCGCGCGTCAGCCACACGGCGATCAGCGCACCGCCGCCATTGGCGCCGAGGATGAAGAACAGGCCGACTTCGACGGGCAGGACGCCTTGCGCCGCAAGCGTGACGAACAGCAGGATCGCCGCCACGCTGGAGTGGATCAGCCATGTGAACAGCGCGGCAGCAGCAAACGCCGTGAAATAGTCAGCACGCAGATAGGAAATCACCAGGGGCAGCAAATTGCTCTGCCGCATCGGCGCGGTCGCCTCACCGATCATGTGCAGCGACAACAGCACGAAGGCGATGCCCATCAGGATGCGCCCACCTTGTTTGATGCCGCGCGCCTCGAACTTCAGGAACATCGCGCCGCCGACCAGGATCAGCGCCGGCACCAGCCAGCTGAGATCGAATGACAGCACCTGTACGACCAAGGCAGAACCAAGGTCGGCGCCAAGCAGGATCGCCAGCCCGGCCGACACTGAAACCATGCCGCTGGCGGCAAAGCCGGCCGCCAGGATGGCGACGGCAGTTGAACTCTGCAGCAACACGGCAAGCACCGTGCCGACGCAAGCCGACCGAACCCGAGCGCTCCGGGCTTGTCTCAGCGCATCGCGCAATGCCGGGCCGCAGGCGCGCTCGACACCCGTGCGCACCATGCGCACGGCCCAGAGCAGCAGCATGACGGCACCCGCCAGGTGCAGCAGGATGATGGAAAATTGCATGGCGGCGCCTCCAACGGCCGGCAGAGACGTCGACCCACGCTCAGGTTGATGGTCGGCTAAACATAAGTCAAATCGTTCGTTTCTATCTTTTAGTTAGCACGCCTTATGGTAGACTGTGGTCGATTTCAGCGTCTCGGAGGCACAGACGATGCGCTACGTTCAGCTTCGGGCCTTTCATCAGGTGGCCATCTCAGGCGGTTTTTCACGGGCGGCCGAAGCGCTGTTCCTGACCCAGCCGGCCATATCGGACCAAGTGCGCAAGCTCGAGGAAGAGTATGATGTGCTGCTGTTCAACCGCAACAAGAAGCAGGTCACGCTGACCCATTCGGGCCAGAAGCTGCTCGAGATAACCCACCGCATGTTCGACACCGAACAGCAGGCGCTCGAACTGCTGACGGAGTCGCGCGCGCTGCGCTCAGGCACGCTGCGTATCGTTGCCGATGCCGCGCATCACCTGCTGCACATCCTCGGCAGCTTTCGGGCCCGCTATCCCGGCGTCCAGGTTTCGGTGCGCGCCGGCAACACCGAGACGGTGATCAGCAGCCTCTACAGCTACGATGCCGACATCGGCGTCCTGGGCGAAATACCGACGGGGCGCGATTTCGAGGTGCTGAAACTGAACTCGACGCCGATCATCGCTTTCGCCTCCATCGATCATCCCCTGGCGGGCAAGAAATCGCTGACGCTCAAGCAGCTTTCGCAGGAATCGCTTGTTATGCGCGAGCGCGGCTCGAAGACGCGCCAGAAACTCGAAGACCTCGCTGCGGCTTCGAAGATCGAATTGAGGCCCGTGATCGAAGCCGAAGGCCGCGAAGCGGTCCGCGAGATCGTCGCCTCGGGCGCCGGCATCGGCTTTGTCTCGGCCGCCGAGTTCGGCCAGGATTCGCGGCTGGTGCCGATCACCATCGACGCTCCGGAGACGCTGATGGACGAAGCGCTGATCTGCTTGCGCGAACGCAGCAGCGGCAAACTCGTGCGCGCCTTTCTCGACATGGCGCGTTCGATGTCGGTGGATTAAGCCGCCACCGCTCTCACCTCCAGCACATCCGCCTTCACCCGCTCGGACTTTGGGTCGTAAGGACTGCGCAGATGCGCTGTCGCGGCATGGCGTATGCCGGCAAGGTCGATCTCGAAACGGCCGCCGGTGAGAAACGCCGCGTCGACGCCGGCTTCATTCTCGATCAGCCCGAGCGCCACCGAGCGGCCGAGCGTGTGGCCGAAAGCTGCCGAGCTGACTTCGCCGACCGGTTTGCCGTCGCGCAAGATCAGTTCGCCGCCCCACAGCATCGGCTCGGCATCGTCGAGCGTGAGCAGCACCACGCGCTTTGCCGGTGCCGCCGAAGGCTTTGCCTCGACGAGTGCGTCACGGCCGATGAAACCGCTCGGCTTGTCCATTGCGACCGCGAAGCCGAGCCCGGCCTGGCAGGGGTCGATATCGGGCGTCAATTCCCTGCCCCAGGCGCGAAAACCCTTTTCGATGCGCAATGCGTCGAGTGCGTAGTAGCCGGCGTCAGCCAAGCCGAATTCACGGCCGGCCTCATGCAGCGCCTCGTAGACGCCGACGGCGAATTCGGTCGGCACGATCAATTCCCAGCCGAGCTCGCCAACATAGGTCATGCGGTTGGCATAGGCGGTGGCGTAGCCGATATCGATCTCGCGAATGGTGGCGAAGGGGAAGCCGGCATTGGAGAGATCCGCCGAGGACAGTTTGCTCAGGAGATCGCGCGAGCGGGGTCCCATCACAGCCAGCACCGCATAGGAAGAGGTGACGTCGGTCAGGACCGCATGGGCATCGGACGGAATATTCTTGACGATCCAGTCGGCATCGTGAACCGCTTGCGCTGAGCCGGTGACGATGAGGAATTTCTCGGCACCGAGCCGCATCACGGTGAGATCGCTTTCATAGCCGCCGCGCGCGTTGAGCACGCCCGTGTAAACCGAAGTACCGACCGGCACGTCGACATTGCCGGCGCAGATCCGGTTGAGCACCGCACAGGCATCGCGGCCCTGGACGAGCAGTTTGGCGAAGGAGGTCTGGTCGAAGATGGCGACCGCCTCACGCGTCGCCTTCATCTCGCGCCTGACTGCCTCGTGCCAGTTCTGGCGGCCGAAGGCGTAGTCGTTCTCGGCCTTCTCGCCCGGTGCGGCGAACCAGTTGGCGCGCTCCCAGCCCATTTTGGAACCGAAGCAGGCGCCTTTTGCCGAGAGCCGGTCATAGAGCGGCGAGCGGCGGAAAGGCCGCGCAGTATCCAGTTCGCGGTTCGGCCACGGCATGGCGTAGTGCAGGCCGAGCGTCTCCTTGACCCGGTCATGCAGCCAGCGCGGATTGTTGTTGAACGAGGCGAAACGCCTGATGTCGACTGGCCACAGATCCATGGTCGGCGCGCTGTTGACGATCCATTCGGCCAGCGCCCTGCCGGCGCCGCCGGCGCTGGCGATGCCCATCGAGTTGAAGCCGGCGCCGACATAGAAATTCTTGAGCTCCGGCGCCTCACCGAGGATGAAATTATTGTCCGGCGTGAAGCTTTCGGGACCGTTGTAGAATTTCTTGACCTCGGCTTCGGCCAGTTGCGGCACACGGATCAATGCGTTTTCCATCAGGATCTCGAACTGGTCCCAATCGTCCGGCAGCAGCGCGAACTCGAAATTGTCGGGAATGCCGTTCATGCCCCATGGCTTGGCATGCGGCTCGAAGCCGCCCATGACCAGGCCACCGACCTCTTCCTTGAAGTAGATGAAGCCGTCGGGGTCGCGCATCACGGGCAGGTCCGGATGCACGCCCTCGATCCTGCCGGTGACGATGTACATGTGTTCGGCCGAGTGCAGCGGCACCGACACGCCGCACATCAGCCCAACCTTGCGCGCCCATTGGCCGGCGCAGTTGACGACGATCTCGACGGCGATGTTTCCACGATCCGTCTCGACGCCGCAGGCGACGCCATTCTTGACGCTGATGCCGGTGACCTTGACCCGCTCGAAAATTTTCGCACCGCCATTGCGCGCGCCCTTCGCCAGCGATTGCGTCAGGTCGGTTGGATTGGCCTTGCCGTCGCCCGGCAACCAGACAGCGCCGACCAGATCGTCCGTCGCCATGACAGGCCAGAGATCGCCGGCTTCCTTCGCCGAAATCACGTCGATCTCCACCCCTTGGGCGCGCGCCGACGCGGCCGTGCGCTTCAGCACGGTCATTCGATCGGCCGTTCGCGCCACCGACAGCGAGCCGCAATTCTTCCAGCCGGTGGCGAGCCCCGTCTCGGCCTCCAACTCACCGTAGAGCTGCGTCGAATATCGGATCAGGCTGGTCATATTGGAATGGCTGCGCAACTGCCCGACAAGACCGGCGGCATGCCAGGTGGTGCCGCCACTGAGCTGGCCCTGCTCGAGCAAGACGACATCGGTCCAGCCTAGCTTGGTCAGGTGATAGGCGACAGAGCAGCCGATGATGCCGCCGCCGACAATGACAATTCGAGCCTGGGTGGGAAATTCATGTGCCATGAGCGTTCCGCCATTTAAAGGGATGGCGGACACTAGCACAGAAAAACCAAATATCAACTCAAAAAGTCACAAAATATCACATCAAACTCGCAACGATGAGTTCAGGCCCCTTTTGCGAAAGCGCCTCGGCAAGGGCGGGTTCGGGACTGGCGTCGACGATCACGCCGGCAGCGCGTTCGAAATTCGGAACCCTGAGCGGCGTCAGCTTGCCGAACTTGCTGCTGTCGAGCACGAAATAGGCCTTCCCCGCGAGCGCGATCATGCGGCCGCGCTGCTCGGCGCCGGCGCGGGTGAAGTCCGTGACCTCGCCGTCGGGGGACAGGGCGCCGCCACCGAGAAAGGCGATGTCGACGCGAAAGCGGTCCATGGCATCGAGCGTGTCGATGCCGGAAGCCGCCTCCTCGCTCGGATCGATTTCGCCGCCCAGCATGTGCACGCGCATGCCGGGGACATGGCAAAGATGCAGCGCAATCTTCAGGCTGGCAGTGCAGATGGTGAGATCGCGCAGCCCGGCCATGGCCTGGGCGACGGCCAAGGTGGTGGTACCGGAATCGAGAAAGACCACCATTCCATCCCTGACTAGGCCGGCGGCCGCCTTGCCGATCGCCGCCTTGCCACCGGCATTTTCCTGGCTGCGCAGGCTCATCGCCGGTTCGCTCGGTTCGAAGCGAGCGGCACCGCCATGCACGATGCCCAGCCTGCCCTGGTCCGAAAGCAGCTTCAGGTCGCGACGGATGGTTTCGCGCGAAATATCGAAGAACTCGGCCAGCTCGGCGACACTGACTGAACCCTGGGCGCTCAGCCGCCTCAGTATCTCGTCGTGGCGGCGCGGTGCAAGCGCGCGTGCCGGCAAGCGACTGACGGGAGACATGGCGATCCTCGAGTCGAGCATTGATGTTGCAATATGTGGCAGCGAACCTGCGTACGCAACCGCGCGTTCGGCCAGGCTTAGGGCTTCCGCGACAGGCCGCCGCCCTCTATCGCATCGACGAGCGTCTTGCTGCCCTCGCGAAGATGCTGCCGCAGAACGCTCACGGCCTTCTTGCCGTCGCGCTGGCGGCAAGCGGCCAGCAGGTCGCGATGCTCGCTTTGCGAGCGGGTGCGATAGTCGAGGTTCGACAAGAGGATGCGGACATACCGATCGGCGGCGTTGTGATGCGCCTCGATCAGACTGAGCAGACGCTGGTTGCCGCAGGCAGCGTAGAGCGACAGGTGAAAGGCGCGGTTCAGCGCGCCCCAGCGGCCGACATTGCGCTCGGCGTCGATCTGGTCGAGCGCCTGTTCAGCCTCGTCGAGCTTGCCGCCGGACAGGGTGGTCACGGACAGCCGTAGCGCTTCGCATTCGAGCAGTTCGCGCACGGCGTAGATTTCGCTGATTTCGGCGCCGTCCATCCGAGCGACATGCGCGCCCTTGGTTGGGTGGATGGAAACGATGCCCTCGGCTTCCAATTGGCGAAGCGCGTCACGGATCGGCATGCGGCTGAAGCCGAACTGCTCGGCCAGTTCGTCCTGGCGGAGCGCGGTGCCGGCCTTCAGGGTGCCGCTGGCAATGGCCTCGCGCAGGACGTTGGCGACCTGCTCCGCCACCGTCTGCGGTCTCTCGATCAGGCTCTCCGCAAATCCGCGCAATCGATGCTCCACTGTCACGCGGAGCCAGCGTAGTGGAAAACCACCGGACTGGATATGAGTATCCTCGTGTACGAGACTAGCCTCGACCCGAAACCGCTTCCTCAATCGACTTCGACGGCGACCACCGCGGCACAATCGCCGGCCTTGACCAAGCCGGGGAAATGGCGCGCCGCCAGCATGCCCGACATTTTTGCCCGGATTTCCTGCGGGGCGATGCCGGTGCGGCCGGTGGAATGGATGCGGGCCAGCACCGCGCCCTGCTCCACGGGCTCACCGAGATCGACCATGGTTTCGATCATCCCGTCGTCCTCGGCGAAGGAAAAGCAATCGCCCGAGGGCATGTCGAGCCATTGGGTTCTGCCCTTCTCGACCGCACCAGCGACAATGCCGGCGTGGCGCAGCACATTGAGAATGCCGCGACGCGCGACGCGCACGGTTTGTGCGCGCGAGGTGCCGCCGCCGCCAAGTTCGGTGCTGACGAAGACCTTGCCCATCTCCTCGGCCGCCGTGTCGTACATGCCGACCGAGTCGATCTCGATCATGCGCATCGAGAACGGTGCGGAGAATGCCGCGACCGCGTCGAAAGCTTTCTGCTCCAGTGCCTTGTCGGGCAAAGTGTGGGCGGCGCAGAAGGGCACGAAGTCGAGTGTCTTTCCCCCGGAGTGAAAGTCGAAGACGATGTCGGCGCGGGGCAGCAATTCGCGCTGGAAATAGTCGGCGATCTTCTCGGTCACCGTTCCGTCCGGCCGGCCGGGAAAGCTGCGGTTCATGTTGCCCTTGTCGATCGGCGACGTGCGCGTGCCGGCGCGGAAGGCCGGATAGTTCATCGCCGGCACGATGATCACGCTGCCGCTGACGTCCTTCGGATCGAGCGTGCGGGCGAGATCGTAGAGCGCCAGCGGCCCCTCATACTCGTCGCCATGGTTGCCGCCGGAGAGCAGAGCCGTCGGCCCGTTGCCGTTGCGGATGACGCAGATCGGGATCATCACCGAGCCCCAGGCCGAATCGTCGCGGCTGTAGGGCAGGCGCAGGAAACCATGCTGGACGCCGTCGCGCTCAAAATCGACGGTCGGCGCGATCGGCGACGGGCGGAGGCTGGACATCGGGCTCAATTCTTCACCACCAGTTTGCGCGGCACATTGGCCAGGCACTCTACACCGGTTTCGGTGATCAGGATGGATTCGGTGATTTCCAATCCCATCGTCTCCAGCCACAGGCCGGTCATGAAGTGGAAGGTCATGCCCGGCTTGAGTTCGGTGCGGTCGCCGGGGCGCAGGCTCATGGTGCGCTCGCCCCAATCCGGCGGATAGGACAGGCCGATCGAATAGCCGGTGCGGTTGTCCTTGACGATGCCGTATTTCTTCAGGACGGCGAAAAAGGCATTGGCGATGTCCTCGCAGGCGTTGCCGGGTTTCGCCGCCGCAAGCCCAGCCTCCATGCCTTCCAGCGTCGCCTTCTCGGCATCGAGGAACTCCTGCGTCGGCTTGCCGAGGAAGACGGTGCGCGACAGCGGGCAATGGTACCTGTTATAGCAGCCGGCGATCTCGAAGAAGGTGCCCTCGCCCCGCTTCATCGGCTGGTCGTCCCAGGTCAGATGCGGCGCCGAGGCGTCGACGCCCGACGGCAGCAGCGGCACGATCGCAGGGTAGTCGCCGCCAATGCCATCAACACCACGCGTGCCGGCATCGTAGATTTCGGCGACGAGATCGCATTTGCGCATGCCGACTTCTATCTTGTCGACGATGCGCTGGTGCATGGCTTCGACGATGCGGGCGGCCTTGCGCATGTAGTCGATCTCGGTCGCACTCTTCACCGCGCGCTGCCAGTTGACCAGCGCCGTGGCATCGACAAAGCGGGCATTGGGCAGATGCTTCTGCAGGGATGCGAACGCAGCGGCGGAGAACCAGTAACTGTCCATCTCGACGCCGATGGTCAGCTTGCCCCAGCCGCGATCGGCCAGCACGCTGGACAAGAAGTCCATTGGATGGCGTTCGGTCGACTGCACGTAATGGTCGGCGTAGCCGACGATGTTGTCATGCGCGAGATAGGCGGTGCGCTTGGCGCCGTTGGCGTCCTGGCCACGGCCGTACCAGACCGGCTCGCCCGAAGGCGGCACGATGACCGCCTGATGCACGTAGAACGACCAGCCATCGTACCCGGTCAGCCAAGCCATGTTGGAGGGGTCGCTGACGATGAGGAGATCGACGCCCTTCGCCGCCATGGCTTGCCGCGTCTTGGCGAGGCGTTCCGCAAATTCGCCGCGCGAGAATTTCAAATTTGGCTGCATTTTGTTGGTCCTCGTTTTGGGCCTGGAGCCTGTTTCAACTTCGTTGAATCCGGCTCGTCGTCTGTTTCTTGTTTGAGCGTGATCTTTTCGGAAAACCGGTTCCCACTTTTCCGGATCACGCTTTGGCCAGCATCAGCTTTCGAAAATGGTTCCTGCATTGGCCGACCGCGCGCGGTCACGGGCGAGCGTGGCGATCGCCGTGTCCTGCACGCCGGTGCCTGTCAGGTCGGCGATGGTTATGTCGCTGGCCGAGCGCCGGCCGTGTTTTGCGCCGGCGATGATCTGGCCGAGTTCGGTCACCTCTGCATCTGCGGCCATCACGCCTGCGGCGATGGCATGATGCAGTTCGCCCAGACGCCGTGTCTGGCGGGCGCTGTCGGCGACATAGAGATCGGCCATGCGTAGGATCGCCGGCGCGATCTCGTTCTTGTGCTCGGCATCCGAGCCCATGGCAGTGATGTGCTGGCCGGCAGAAACGAAGCCGGCCTTGATCAGCGGCCCGGTCGACGGCGTCGTGGTGACGATGATGTCGGCGCCGGCAACCGCATTCGCTGCGTCGGGCTCGGCGCGCACTACGATGCCAAGCTTCTCGCGCAAGCGGGCAGCAGTGGCTTCGGCCTTGGCGGCGTCACGCGCCCAGATGCGTGCTTCCTCGATCGGCCTGACAAGGCGCAGTGCTTCCAATTGCAGGCCTGCCTGCAATCCGGCGCCGAAGATCGCTGCTACGGTGGAGTCTTCGCGGGACAAGTGCTTTGCCGCGACCGCACCTGCCGCGGCAGTGCGGACATCGGTCAGATAGCCATTGTCGAGCAGCAGCGCCTCGACCACACCGGTCTTTGCCGAAAGCAGCACCATCATGCCGCCACCGCTCGGCAGGCCGAGTTTTGGATTGTCGAAGAAGCCGGAGCTGATCTTGACGGCGAAGCCGTCGATACCGGGTACGTAAGCGGACTTCACATCGACTTCGCCGCGATGCTCCGGGATATCGAGCCGCAGGATTGGCGGCATCGCCACCGGCAGAGTGGCAAGTGCGCGAAAAGCATTCTCGACACAGGCGACGGCGTCGAGATCGAGTGTCACGATCTTGCGCAGTTCAGCTTCGGTGAGGATCGTCATCCGGCTCATGCAGCGCGCTCCGTGATCGCCTCGCCGCAAACGATCTTGCGGTGCGTATTCATGTCGATGTTGCGGCCGGAGAGCAAAACCACCACCGGCCCGTTCGCCTTGACCTTGCCGGCGAGCAGCGCGGCGATGCCGACCGCGCCGGCGCCTTCGACGATCTCGCGCTCCTGCACATAGGCATGGCGGATGCCGGCGGCGATCTCGTCCTCGCTCAGCAGAATGACGTCGTCGAGCAGATCGCGGCACATGGCGAAGGTCAGCCTGTTGTCAAGGCCGATGCCGCCGCCGAGCGAATCCGCCAGTGTTGGCAGTTCTTCCACCAGGACAGGCCGGCCGGCATCGAGGCTGGCCTTCATCGCCGCGCCACGCGCCATCGAGACGCCGATGATTTTTGTCCCCGGGCTAACGCCCTTGATGGCCGCCGCCACGCCGGAGGCCAAGCCGCCACCGGAAAGCTGCACCAGGACGAGAGCAGCGTCGGGAACCTGCTCGATCATCTCCAGCCCGAGCGTGCCTTGCCCGGCGATGATGGCGGGATGGTCGAAGGGCGGCAGCATCACCAACCCTTCCTGCGCCACCAGCCGCCCGACCTCCTGCTGCGCGTCGTCCTGGCTGTTGCCGACGATGCGAACCTCGGCTCCGAGCCGGCGGATTTCGTCGAGCTTGTTGCTCGGCACCAGACGCGACATGCAGATCACCGCGCGCATGCCTTCGAGCTTTGACGCATGCGCCAGTGCCCGGCCATGATTGCCGGTCGACGCCGCGACCACGCCGCGTGCCTTTTCTTTCGCGCTCAGCGAAGCGATGGCATTCGAGGCGCCACGCAGTTTGAAGCTGCCGGTGGTCTGGCGGTGTTCGAGCTTGAGATGGACGGGGACGCCAACGCGTTCCGAGAGGCTATGAGACAATACGGTTGGGGTCCGCTCGATCTTGTTGGCGATACGGTCACGAGCGATACGGATGTCCTGAAGGGCGACGGCGCTCGTCATCGGGCGACCCCTTCTGGCCTGCCGGCCATCTCCCCCTCGAGGGGGAGATTGGCAGCTTCGGCGCCAGCGCACCTCCTGCAACGTCAGTGATTGGCGAAAGTCGAGCCGCAGCTGTTCTCCCCCTGGAGGGGGAGCTGGCCGGCAGGCCAGAGGGGGTCGCTCGTGAATGTGGGACATCGTCTTACTGAACCAGCGGCAGCGTCATCAGCCGCCCGAATTCGCGATGAGCCGTCTCGTCGCCGCAAAGCCGCAAACAATTCCAGGCGCTGGCCTGGTTGCTGGTGACCACCGGGCGGCCGATCGCTTCTTCCATGCCGGTGGCCGCAAGCGCACCGCGCAGCGCCGTGCAGGACACGAACAATGCGTCAGCCTGCGCGTGTGTTGCCTCGCGCGCCAGATCGACAAGCGTCGCCGGCGCGATGCGCGCCATCTCGCGATCATCCTCGAAATTCAGACAGGTGAAGCTGGCGATCTCGAAACCACGCGCCGCGAAATAGGCTGCCATCGGCCTGGAGGTTTCGACCGTATAGGGGGTGAGGATGCTGATCTTTTTCGCCCCCAGCGCCTTCAATCCGCGCACGCCGGCCATTGGCGGCGTGACGACGGGAACCCCGGGCTTGGCGGCCTGGATCGCCGCTTCGATCTCGGCATCGCCGATCACCACCGAGGCCGAGGTGCAGGAGTAGCAGATCGCATCGAGTGGCTCGTCGGGCAGGATCAGCGCCGCGCCCGCGGTCAGCGCCGGCTGCATCTTGCGCAGATTTTCCGGCGTCGTCGGGTTGGCATAGGGAATGCGCGCGACATAGACGCCGATGCGCTCGCTCGCCACCATGCGGCGGAAATCCGGCTCGCTGGTGTGATCCGTGGCAAGGATGATCAGGCCGACGCGCCGCTCGAGCGGGCGATCATCAAGCGATGGCCGTTTCGGGTGGACTTTGATGTCGGGCAAGGGTTTCACGAACTACCTCTCGATCTTGCCGTAGCGGCGTTCCAGCCAGCGCAGCAGCACGACCGAACAGAGACTGATGGCGAGGAAGAATGCGCCGACCAGCGTGATCGGCTCGATGTAACGATAATAGGTGTTGGCGACGCTCTTCGCCTGGTTCATCAGCTCCAGCACGGTGATCGCCGAGAGCAGCGGCGTCTCCTTGAACATGGCGATGAAATAGTTGGCCAGTGCCGGGATCATCGGCGGGATGGCTTGCGGAATGATAATGTGCGTCCAGGTCTGCGTGGCGCTGAGATTGCACGCCTTGGCGGCCTCCCACTGGCCACGCGGCACATTGTCGATGCCGGCGCGGTAGACCTCGGCCGTGTAGGTGCCGTAGTGCAGACCGAGCCCGATGACACCGGCGACGAGCGGCGGCAGCAGAATGCCGATGTCGGGCAGCACGTAGAAGATGAAATAGAGCTGCACCAGAAGCGGTGTGCCGCGGATGAATTCGGCCGCCCAGCCGACAGTGCGCGACAAGGCCTTGTTGGGCGAGCGGCGCGCCAGTGCAATGCCAAGCCCGACAATCGCCGCCAGCACCGAGCCGAGCAGCGTCGCCAGGATAGTGATCTTCACCCCCTGGATCAGCGTCGGCATGATCTGCCGGACAAAATCCCAATCCCATTCCATCAGCAGACCCAATTTATCAGAAGGGCATTGGCCATCAGACGCGCACCCCATCGAGGCCGCGCGCCAAACGGCGTTCCAGCGAGCGCACACCCCATGAGATGAGCAGCGCCAGGATGAAATAGATGACCAGGATGGTGGTGAACGGCACCATGGTGTTGCCGGTCTGGGCGCGTACCACCTGGGCCTGGAAAGTGAGGTCGGCGAGCGAGATCAGCGAGACGACAGATGTGGCTTTCAGCAGTTCGATGGCGTTGTTGCCGAAGGTCGGCAGCATCACCAGAAATGCTTGCGGCAGGATGACGTGGCGCATGCCTTGCCAGCGGCCGAGATTGAGCGCGATGCAGGCCTCATGCTGCTCCCGGCCGATCGATTGCACGGCGCCGCGCACCACCTCGGCGGCATAGGCGCCGACATTCAAGCCCAGCGCCAGCACGCCGGCCTGCAGCGGGGTGAGCTCAAGGCCAATCAGCGGCAGCACGAAATAGGCGAAGAACAGCTGCACGAAGATCGATGTGCCGCGGAAGAATTCGATGTAGGCGGTGGCGAGCGCCCGCAGCGCAAAGAAGCGCGACAGCCGCCCCATGCCGGCGAGAAAGGCCATGATCAGGGCAAGCACCGACCCCATCAGCGTCAGCTCGATGGTGACAAGCGCTCCCTGGAATATCAGGCCGAGATAGCCGGACCACTGGGTCATGAAGTTCGAGGTTCCAACGTTTGATTCTGAAAGATGAGGGGGCGGCGCAAACTGAGCAGAGCATGGCGTCGCCCCTCATCCGTCACTTCGTGACACCTTCTCCCGTGAACGGGGAGAAGGAAAAAGTGCGCCCTACTTCGCCGAGCAGAGCTTGTCGCGTGTCGTCGACATCGCGGCAGCCGCCGAGAAACCATAGGGCTCGATGATCTTGGCGAACTCGCCCGACTTCTTCATCTTGGCCAGCTCGACGTCGAAGGCATCGCGTAGCGCCTCGTCGCCCTTCTTGAAGGCGGCGCCGTCGCAATAGACTGGCGCGCCCTGCACCGGCGCGATGACTTCGAGGGTCGGATCATTGGCCTTCTTCATCAGATCGTTGATCGACAGGACCGGCAGCGAATAGGCGTCGATGCGGCCGTCCTGCACCATCTTCAGGCCGCTCTGGCCATCCGGCACGACGATGACACGTTCGCGCGGCACGCCGGCATTGAGGGCCAGCTTCTCCTCGGTGCCACCACCCGGCGCGCCGATCGTGGCTGTCGTGTCCTTGGCGACATCCTCGTAGCTTTTGAAACCTTTCGGATTACCCTTCTTCACCAGCATCGCCTCGGCGTCGCACAGCACCGGCTCGGAATAGGCAACCGCCGCGCAACGCTCCGGCTTCATGAACAGGCCGGCAGTGACGACGTCGAAACGACCGGCCTTCAGGCCGGGGATCATCGCGCCATATTCGGAGATCGAGGCGACGATGTCGGCAACGCCAAGCCGTTTGAAGATCTCGCGCGCCACGTCGGGTGCGGCGCCCGAAACCTTGCCGTCGGCGGCGACAGCCGTATAGGGCGGCTCGTTGGCGATGGCGACGCGGGCGAAGCCCTGTGCTTTCAACTGATCGAGCTTGCCGTCGTCGGCCGACCCCGGAATCGAGGCGGCCAGAACCGCCGTCAGTGCCAGGCCGGCGACGCCGGCCAGAATGCCAAGTTTCTTCATTGTTCCCAACTCCTTGTTTCTTGTCTTGGTTTTGTTGATTCTGGTGTTGTTAAAGGGCAGCCTTCCGCCACCCTTTTCCACGGCGGTCAGACCCGATGTCCGGCCGCGATGATCTTCTTCAGGAAGCCTTGCGTGCGCTCCTGCTTGGGATTGCGGAATATCTCGTCGGGCTTGCCTTCCTCGACGATCCTGCCACGATCGAAGAACAGCACCCGGTCGGCGAAGTCATGGGCAAACCCCATCTCGTGCGTGACCAGCAGCATGGTCATGTCGGTCTCGGCGCAGAGCCGCCACAGAACATTGAGCACCTCCTCGACCAGTTCCGGATCGAGCGCCGACGTCACCTCGTCGAACAGCATGATCTTCGGCTGCAAGGCGAGCGCCCTGGCGATCGCCACACGCTGTTTCTGGCCGCCCGACAGCTGCGCCGGCATCGCCTTGGCCTTGTCGGCCATGCCGACCATGTCAAGCAGTTCCATCGCCCGCTTCTCAGCGGCGGCGCGCGGCATGCCCTTGGTCAGCATCGGCGCCAGCGTCACATTGTCGATGACGCTCTTGTGCGGAAACAGGTTGAACAGCTGGAAGACCATGCCGATCTTCTGCCGCATCCTGGCCAGATGCCGTTCGTCGGCCGGCAGCAGCTGGCCATTGCGCTCGATGTGGTAGAGTTGGTCGCCCTCGATCTGGATGTGGCCGCCATCGATGCGCTCCAGCGTCATCAGGATGCGCAGGATCGTCGTCTTGCCCGAACCGGACGGGCCGATCAGCGCCAGCTTCTCGCGCGGCATGACCTGCATCGACAGGCCGTCCAGCACCTTGAAGCTGCCGAAGCTCTTCGAGATGCCGTCGATCTTGATGATTGGAGTGGCGGTTGCGGACAAATGAATTTCCCCGTGCTGGAGAAGCCTGTGCCCTTAACGATGCGGAACGCACCAAATCATGTCAATTGGGAAAATAATATCATGACAATATTTCCCATTCCGCACAATTCTTGAGCAAGCGGGGCCAAGGAGTGTGCCGGGATTCGGGTCAGGCCGAGCCGAGAATGGGAGCCTCCGAGAACCGGAACGGAGCGTACTTTTCGTACCGGAGTACCGGAAGCGCAGGAGGCTGCCTTTTGCAGGCCGGCATCACCCGAATAGGGGCGCACTCCTAAATGGCAAGCAGCAAATGCTCTGGATCGCCAAGCAAGAGCTTGGTGACAACGCCAAGGCCGGCGCGCAGTTCCCCTTCGGTGGTCGAGCCCAGCGAGATGCGCACCGCTGGATGCCATGGCGCGTCCGAAATGCGGAAGGAGGTGCCCGGCGCGATCGCGACGCCCTGCAGCCGGGCCTGGGCGACAAAGCCCTCCTCGGCGCGGTCGTTGGGCAGTTGCAGCCAGATATGCAGCCCGTCGCGCAACGCGCGATAGTCGATCCCGGCAAGCACTTCGGCAGCGATGTCCTGCCGCCGCCGCAGTGCGGTGCGCTGCCAGCGGACGAGTTCCATCGCCGTGCCGTCGATCACCCATTTGGTGGCGATCTCGGCCACCAGCGGCGTCGCCATCCAGTTCGAAACCAGGTGCCGGTTGGCGACCGCGGCGACATAGCGGTCGGGCGCGGCGAGATAGCCGATGCGCAGGCCGGGCACGGTGATCTTGGTGAAGGAGGTGACGTAGAGCGTGCGCTCCGGGGCGAAGGCGGCGACCGGCGGCGGCCGGTCCTCGACCAGCGGGCCCAGCACATCGTTCTCGATGATGGCTATGTCGTGCTTGCGCGCAACCGCCGCGATTTCTTCGCGCCGCCGTGCATCCATCAGGGTTGCCGTCGGATTGATCACCGAGGGCTGCACGAACACCGCGCGGATGTCGGACAGCCGGCAGGCCTCGTCCAGCGCCTCGGGGATTACGCCGTTATCGTCGATCGGCAGGCCTTCGAGGTTGAAGCCGAGATAGCGCGCCAGCGGCACCAGCGTGTGGTGGCCGATCGCCTCGGTGGCGACGGTGGAGCCCGGCGGCGCCACGCTCATCAGCGCCACCGTCATGCCGGCGGTGGCGCCATTGGTCAGGCTGATGTTCTGCGCGGAGATGTCGAGTCCGCACAGTTTCAGCCATTCGACAGCGACCGTCCGGTGGCGCGGGAACACCATGTTGGGCCGGAAGGATAGCGCCGAACTCGAGGGAAGATTCTCGGCCAGCCAGCCCAACGCCTGCTTCAGCCGCTCCAGATGCATCGGCTCGCAAACCGGCTTCAGGATGGAGAGATCGATGACCTCGCCGAGGCGCTCCGGCAGATAGGGCGGCTCCGGCTCGCGGCGCTGCGTCTGGACGAAGCTGCCACGGCCGATCTCGCCGGAGATCAGGCCCCGCCGAATCAATTCCTCATAGGCGCGGCTGACCGTCTGCACTGACAGCTTGAGATCGTCGGCCAGCCGGCGATGCGTCGGCAGCCGCGCACCATTGGCGAGGCGGCCGTCATGGATGGCGCGCGCGAACTGGTCGGCCAGCGATTGATAGGCAGGCCGCCTTATGAGCGCGGGATCGGGTTGCCACAATGTCATGACTTATTAGAGATCGAAATCAGTGCAATTGACAATCGAAATAATGCGCCATCATGGTACTGTGGACGAAAAAGTGGGCGCTGATGACTGCTGCGAAACTCGACCCGATCGACCTCAAAATCCTCGACGCCATCCAGCGCGACGGGCGCATCACCAAGCTGGCGCTGGCCGAGCAAGTTGGGCTGTCGCCGACGCCTTGCTGGATGCGGCTGCACAAGCTGGAGAAGGCCGGCATCGTCTCTGGCTATCACGCCCGCATCGCCATGCGCGCCGTGGCGCCGGTCGCCACCGTGCTGATGGAGGTGACGCTGGCCAGCCATCGCCAGGCGGATTTCGACCGCTTCGAGCGCGTCATCCGCGACATTCCTGAGATCGTCGCCTGCTGGTCGGTGGGCGGCGGCGTCGACTATGTGCTGAAGGTGATGGCGCGCGACATCGATGCCTACCAGCGGCTGGTCGATAGCCTGCTGGAGCGCGAGATCGGCATCGACCGCTACTTCACCTACATCGTCATCAAGACGGTGAAGGACGATATTGCGCTGCCCATAGCCGACCTGTTGCCGGTGTCGCAGTGAGCTCGATCTCCCTTATCACCGCGCATCCAGGAGATGGCTGAAACGTCCATCACTTCGTCATCCTGGGGCGGAGCAAGGAGCGAAGCGACGCAGCGCAGACCCCAGGATCCATGCCGCGACCTCGAAAGCGCCACAACGGTGCAGAATTCTGCTCCGCTGCACTCTACGTCAGCGTCCCGGCATGGATCCTCGGGTCTCCGCGACGGAGCTACGCTCCTGCTCCGCCCGTGGATGACGACGTTGGGGAAGCTTCGGCCAACTATCACGGTTTGGGAGCAGCAGTCCGCTGGTTAGCCAGAGAGATCGTCTGCGCCCGCAGGCTAATAGAGACAACCTCTCTCCATAGAGCTGTCCAAACAGCCTCTCTGTCTGCCCACGATGGATAGTCTCCCGGCATCAGACCGCACCGGGAGGCCTCGACCATGTCCGCGCATTTCGCCCGCTCGCATCGCCATGACGCGCTCGACCGCCTCGCCGACCGCCGGCTGCTGCGCGAACTCGCTTATGTCGATGGGCACTGGACGGCAAGCGACGCCGCTGAAAGTTTTGAAGTCACCGATCCGGCGACCGGCACTACAGTCGCCTTCGTTGCCGCGCTGGATGCGCGGCAAACGACAAAAGCGATCGATGCCGCTGCGCGGGCCTTCCCCGCCTGGCGATCGTTGCTGCCGCAGGAGCGTTCGAAAATTCTGCGAAAATGGTTCGAGCTGATCATCGCCGCGAATGACGACCTCGCTCTGCTGATGACACTGGAACAAGGCAAGCCGCTGCAGGAATCGCTCGGCGAAATCGATTATGCCGCCTCCTTCGTCGAATGGTATGCGGAGGAAGCAAAACGCCTCAACGCCGAGAGCGTCACCAGCCATCTGCCGAACGCGGAAATGATGGTGCGGCGTGAGCCGCTCGGTGTTGTCGGCGTCGTGACGCCGTGGAATTTTCCCTCGGCGATGCTGACCCGCAAGGCGGCCGCCGCTCTCGCCGCCGGCTGCACCATTGTCGCGCATCCGTCCTCCGAAACGCCGCTGTCGGCGCTGGCGCTGGCTGAACTTGGCGAACGTGCCGGCCTGCCCGCTGGCGTCTTCAATATCGTCACCGGCAAGGCCGCGACGATTGTCGGCCGGATGTGCGAGGACCCGCGCGTCCGCGCCATGAGTTTTACCGGCTCGACCGAGATCGGCAGGCTGATCGCCGCCCAGAGTGCGCCGACGATGAAGCGGCTGGTGATGGAGCTTGGCGGCCACGCACCGCTGATCGTCTTTGCCGACGCGGATCTCGACAAGGCGGTCAGCATCGCCATCGACGCCAAATTCGCCACGTCGGGCCAGGACTGCCTCGCCGCCAACCGCATCTATGTCCAGCGCCCGGTCTACGAGCGCTTCTGCGCCACTTTCGCGAGGCGCATCGAGGCGTTGCGGACCGGCAACGGCCTTGCCCAGGAAATCGATATCGGGCCGCTGATGCATGAGCGCGCCGTGGCGAAGGTCGAAGAACAGGTCGCCGACGCCATCGCTCATGGCGCACGCTGCCTCGCCGGCGGCAAGCGGCATCAGGCCGGGCCATTGTTCTACCAGCCGACACTGCTGGCCGATGTCACTGACGAGGCGTTGATCATGCGCGAGGAGACCTTTGGGCCGGTCGCGGCAGTTACCCCGTTCGACAGCGAGGACGAGGTCATCGCCCGCGCCAACACCACCGAATATGGCCTCGTCGCCTATGTCGTGACCGAGAACGGCGCGCGCCAGCAGCGCCTGGGCCGCGCGCTCGACTACGGCATGGTCGCCATCAACCGCGTCAAGATCACCGGCGCGCCGATCCCGTTCGGCGGCGTCAAGCAATCCGGCATCGGTCGCGAAGGCTCGCGCCACGGCCTCGAAGCTTTCACCGATCTGAAGTATCTCTGCCTGGACGTCGCATAAGTCCGTTCGGCCACATCTCAAGGAGTAGAAAAAATGCTCGACCAGTCCAACGAACTCGCCGCCTGGGATCGCGACCACTTCTTCCATCCCTCGACCCACATGGGCACGCATGCACGGGGTGAATCGCCGACCCGCATCATGGCCGGCGGGGAAGGCGTCACCGTCTGGGACAACAATGGCAGGAAGAGCATCGATGCCTTCGCCGGCCTCTATTGCGTCAATGTCGGCTATGGCCGCCAGAAGATCGCCGATGCCATCGCCACCCAGGCCAGGAATCTCGCCTACTACCACGCCTATGTCGGGCACGGCACCGAGGCCTCGATCACTTTGGCCAAGATGATCATCGACCGCGCGCCCAAGGGCATGTCGCGGGTCTATTTCGGCCTCTCCGGGTCGGACGCCAACGAAACCAACATCAAGCTGATCTGGTACTACAACAATGTGCTCGGCCGGCCGGAGAAGAAGAAGATCATCTCGCGCTGGCGCGGCTATCACGGCTCGGGCGTGATGACGGGATCGCTGACCGGGCTCGACCTGTTTCACAACGCTTTCGACCTGCCGCGTGCGCCAGTGCTGCACACCGAGGCGCCCTATTATTTCCGCCGCGCCGACCGCTCGATGAGCGAGGAGCAGTTTTCGCAGCATTGCGCCGACAAGCTCGAAGAGATGATCCTGGCGGAGGGGCCAGAAACCGTCGCTGCCTTTATCGGCGAGCCGATCCTCGGCACGGGCGGCATCGTGCCGCCGCCGGCCGGTTATTGGGAGAAGATCCAGGCGGTGCTGAAGAAATATGACGTGCTGCTGGTCGCCGACGAAGTGGTGACGGGCTTCGGTCGGCTGGGCACCATGTTCGGCTCCGACCATTACGGCATCAAGCCAGACCTGATCACCATCGCCAAGGGCCTGACCTCGGCCTATGCGCCGCTGTCGGGCGTCATCGTCGCCGACAAGATGTGGCAGGTGCTGGTGCAGGGCTCCGACAAGCTCGGGTCGCTCGGCCATGGCTGGACCTATTCGGCGCATCCGATCTGCGTTGCCGCCGGCGTCGCCAATCTCGAACTGATCGACGAGATGGACCTGGTGACAAATGCCCGCGATACCGGTGCCTATTTCCGCGCCGAACTCGCCAGGGCGGTCGACGGCCACAAGAACGTTGGCGATGTGCGCGGCGACGGCATGCTGGCGGCGGTCGAGTTCGTCGCAGACAAGGACGACCGGGTGTTCTTCGATGCGTCGCAGAAGATCGGACCGCAAGTGGCGACAGCGCTGGCCGCAAGCGGCGTCATCGGCCGGGCCATGCCGCAGGGCGACATCCTTGGCTTTGCGCCCCCGCTTTGCCTGACGCGTGAAGAAGCCGACATCGTCGTTTCGAAGACGGCCGATGCGGTGAAGAGCGTGTTCGCCAATCTCTGAGATCGACGATGACTGCCATGACCAGAACCATACCCGCCACCATGGCCGCCGTGCTGCTCACCGGGCACGGCGGACCGGAAAAGCTCGTCTACCGCACCGATGTGAAAGTGCCTGTACCCGCCGCCGGCGAAGTACTGCTCAAGGTCACCGCTTGCGGCATGAACAACACCGATGTCTGGGTGCGCCAAGGCGCCTATGGCACGGAAGAAGACGCCGCCGCCGTGTCGACCTGGCGGAGGCAGGGCAACACGCTTGCTTTCCCGCGCATCCAGGGCACCGACACGGTGGGCACCATTGCTGCGATCGGCGAAGGCGTTTCGCCGAACCGTGTCGGCGAGCGGGTGATGGTCGATTTCTCCATCTACAACCGCGACGACGATTCGCTGGCCGACATCGACTATATCGGCCATGGCCGCGATGGCGGTTACGCCGAGTACCAGACCGTGCCGGCGCAGAATGCGCATGTCGTCGATACGGAGATGAGCGACGTCGAACTCGCCACCTTCTGCTGCGCCTATCTGACAGGCGAACAGATGCTGGAACGCGCAGCACTCAAGGCTGGCGAGCGCGTGCTGGTCACCGGCGCCTCGGGCGGTGTCGGCTCCGGCATCGTGCAATTGGCACGCGCGCGCGGCGCCATTCCCTATGCGGTCGTCGGCAAGGGCAAGGAACAGGCGGTGCTCGACATCGGCGCCGAAACCGTGATCACCCGCGGCGTCGCCGACCTGCCGCAAGCCGTGCATGAGGCCACCGGCGGCAAGCCGATCGACGTGGTTGCAGACCTCGTCGGCGGCGCGATCTTCAACGACTTGCTGCGTATTCTCAGGCCCGAGGGACGCTACACCACCGCTGGCGCAATCGCCGGCCCGGTCGTCCAGCTCGATCTCAGGACCATGTATCTCAAACAGTTGCAACTGCATGGCTCGAGCCAGGGCACGCGCGCCGATTTCCGCCGCATCGTCGGCTACATCGAGGCGAAAAAGATCCGCCCGCTGGTCGGCGGCGTCTACAGGCTCTCGGATTTCCACCACGCGCAAGCGGATTTCGTCGCCAAGGATTTTGTCGGCAAGCTGGTGGTGGTGCCCGACGCCGTTGCGGAGCGATCGGCGTAGTTTCAGAAATCCAGCGTCCTCGCCTCTGCCTGCCCTGTCACCGCTGTCCTAATGGGAATGGCTTGCAGTTCAGCCAGCGAGCCGCCACAAACAGTGACGCCCGCCGCGCCGCTGGTCCGGGCCTCTGGTCACAGGATACAGCCGAGACATGACAGCCCGGATGATACTGCTCGACGCCAAGCCACTTGGCGTGGCTGACGTCGCCGAGATCGCACGCCGCAATGCCCGGCTGGTGCTGGGCGAGGAGGCGATGCGCCGCATCCGGGCAAGCCGCGCCCTGATCGAGCATCTCACCGGGCTTGGCAAGCCGATGTACGGCGTCACCACGGGTCTCGGCGCCTGCGTCGACACGCCGCTCGCGCAGGCCGACCTGATCGCCTTCCAGCACAGCGTACCGCTCAGCCACAGCATGGGCATCGGACCGGCGCTGCCCACCGAGGCGGTGCGGGCACTGATGGCCGCGCGCATCTCGGGCATGGCCGCCGGCGGCACCGGCACCTCCGAACGCGTGGTCCTGGGCCTTGTCGCAGCGCTCAATGCCGGCGTGCATCCGGTGATCCCAACCTGGGGTTCGATCGGCGCGGCCGACCTTGCCCATCTCGGCCATATGGCAAGGTCGCTGCGCGGCGATGGCGAAGCGGAGTTCCAGGGCAGGATCATGCCCTCCGCCGAGGCGCTTGCCTTGGCCGGGCTCGAGCCGCTGGACCTGCGCGAGAAGGACGGCCACGCCATTATCGTCGCGAACAGCCTGTCGACCGGAACGGCGTGCCTATGCCTTGAGGACGTCGCCCATCTCATCGACTGGGCGCTGGCTGCGGTGGCGCTCAACTACGAGGCATTCCGCTCCTCCCTCACGGCGATCGACGAGCAGGCGCTGGCCGCGCGGCCGGCCTTCGGCCAGCGCGAGATCGGCGCGCGGCTGCGCACGGAGCTGGCGGGAAGCGGCCTGTGGAAGGACAGAGCGGCGCGGCGCCTCCAGGATCCGCTCAGCTATCGCTGCGTGCCGCAGGTATGGGGCGGCCTCCTCAACGCCTTCGAACAGGCGCGGCTGGCGACCGAGATCGAACTGACCCATTCGGGCGACAACCCCGTCATCCTGGCCAAGTGTGAACGGGTTATTTCTAACGGCAATTTCGACCTCACGGCGATGACGCTGGCTTTCGAACAGCTGGGCCAGGCTCTGGCGCATTGCGCCGTCGGCACCGCCAATCGCTGCATGAAGCTGATGTCGCCTGTTATCGCCGACCTGCCGCGCTTCCTGTCGGCCAGAGGCGGCAGCCGCCAGGGCTATGCGGAACTGCAGAAACCGTTGTCGGCGCTGGAAGCCGAGATCCGGCATCTGGCCAATCCGATGTCGCTTAGCCCGCTCGCCGTTTCGGACGGTATCGAGGATCAGTCGTCGATGGCGCCCAGGGTAGTGGCCAAGACCGCCGAAATCATCAAGCGCATGCGCTATCTCGTGGCGATGGAACTGATCTTCGCGGCGACGGGCGTCGAGTTGCGCGGCGTCGTCGACAACATGGGCGAAGGACCGCAACGCACCTTCGCCGCTGTCCGCGCGCTCGTCAGCCCGCTCGACGACGATCGCGAGATGAGCACGGACATGACGCGGATGGCGCGGATGGTGGCGGGACCACGGTACTGAGCCGGCACTTCTTCCCGCCGCGATTCTAAATCCGCTGCGGCAGGTCGAGTCTATTGATAAGGGCCCCTGAGGTTCAGCTTCTCGGCCAGAAGGCAAAAACGGTCGATCAACCGGACGAGCTCTTCGCCCTGTTCGGTGACGATCGTGCCGCGCTCGGCGGGCGGCGTGTCCGACAGAGCTTTCCACAACCGGCTTTGCTGATCGGAGACATCCGCCAGTTCAGAGCAGTCGTCGGCGGTCAATTTCAAAAGGTGATCCGCCGTCACCGGTCCGATGCCTGGAGGCGTCGTCGCCCCACGGGAAAGATAGCCCGGCGGCACCGTGCCCTTCGCATTCGCCACCGATTTGCGGCAGATGACATCGAACAGCTGATCGACAGCCTGCTTGGCGCCGGCAACGCGCGAGGGATGGTCGGTATCGGCTGCCGCATGCGGCAGAAGTTCAAGTTTGTCGCCATGCCTTTCGACGAGGTCGAGATAGGGCAGCATCGGGCCGGACAGACGCCCGGTCGAGGCATCCTTGAACAGATCGGCATCGATGGCGGCATGGCGCACCTGCCCTGCATCCAGCGCGACGCCAAGGGCCGCAACGTCGACAAGCTCGCCGCGATCGTAATTGACCAGAACCGCGCCCTTGTTCATGCGGGCCAGGACATCCGCGCCAATGATCCCGGCATTGGCATAGCGCCCGCTTTGCGCATCCTGCTTGCCCAGTCCGACATGGACGCTCAGCACATCGGCACCTTCAGCCGCTTCGACAAGGTCTGGCGCAAAGGCAAAGCCCTCGGCTTCCACCCAGTCGCGGTGCCGTGGCCGGGCGTGGATCGCGACGCGCATGCCGAAGGCGCGGGCGAGCTTGGCGACCTCCCTGCCGATATTGCCGTAGCCGATGACGGCAATCGTCTTGCCTTCGAGCTTTTCAGTCGGGAAATCGCGCAGTTCCCTGCCGGTGTCGAAATCGCCGCGCGCCACCCGCTCGTGAAGCCTGTCGACCGGAAGATCCGGCAGCACTTTCAAAATCGCCTTCATCACCATCTGCGCCGTGGCACGGCTGTTGATGCCGGGCGTGTTCATCAGCACGGCGGTGCCACCCTCACCACTGCCGCCGCCCCAGGAGCGCGACCCCATATTGCCGGTGCCGGCGCCGATCCGCACGCCGGCCAGCGGGAAAACGGTCTCGGCGGGCAGGAAGGTCGCAGCGGCGATGACGGCGTCATAGCGCCCGTCGCCAGCGGCTTCGATCAGCTTGTCGCGGGTGCTGAGGTCGGGCTGGTAGAAGAAATGCACCCGGCCCTGTTCGAGGCCTGTTTTGTCGCCAAGTGCTGCCGCATGAAAGCGGCCGCCCTTGGCCTCGATATGCGCGCGCACTTCGCTCGGGTCAGGCTTGCCGTCAGGTCCGAAGCGCAGGCCGACCAGATCGCAGATCAGCACGGCGTAGACGCTTTTCGGGTCGATCGGCTCCGCGGCCTGTGGGCTGGTGTTTGCCGTCACGTCGTTTCCCTCATGCAAGAACGGCAGGCCCGCTGCAGCAGCAGCCTGAACAATCAGAACCTATCCGCCCGGAAGGGTGTCAGATCGATCACCGGCGGCAAACCGGCGGCAAGTTGCGACACGATCTAGAGGCTGGGTCCCAGCTCGATCGGGCTGCCGTCGCTGAAGCGCGATTGACGGAACCTGTGAAGATTATGTCCGATCTCGTTTCCCTGGACGAGGTCGGACACGATACGGCCCATCCCAGGGCCGATGCCGAAGCCGTGACCGCTCATCCCGGTGGCGATGACGAGACCCGGAATTTCGGCGGCACGATCAACGATCGGCACGACATCCGGCATCGCATCGATCATGCCCGCCCAGCTCGACTTGAGCGGCACTGTCTTGAACTGTGGGAAAAGTGCCTTGAATTCGCGGTCGATGTCGCGCAGCGCCGAGGTTTTGGGGGCGGGATTGAGGATGCGCATCCGTTCGAACGGGCTTTCCTCGTCGGCGTTCCACCTGCGTGGGGTCGACCAGCTGTCCGGAAACCCTCGCGGCGCCGCCGGCAAATAGCGGGTGCCAAAAGGATTGGCCATCAGGGCGGAAACATATTTGCGCGCGTGACGAAACGCGTCAGGCCCAACATAGAGCTGATTGGAGCCTCCCGATGCCAGCGTGTAGCCGCCATCCTGCCGGCGCCGGAATGCGACATGGCTGTCGGCGACGGCACCCGCATGGATTTCGGGCATCGGTCCGGTCGCGGCGACAGTCGCCCTGACGCTGAGCTGCGGGATAGAGACGCCATGTGCACGCAGAAATAGCGACGTCCACGCACCACTGGCGACGACAGCGTTCGAGGTGGCGATACGGCCCTGCTCGGTCCACACCCCGCTGACGCGTCCAGCCGATATGTCGAGCATGCGCGCCGCACAATTCTCGATGATGGTGACGCCCTGCCGGGCGGCTAGGCGAGCAAGCGCCGGCACCGCGACCCAAGGCTCGGCGCGCATGTCCGATGGGGTGGTCATTGCGCCCTTGAAAGAGCGCGACATGGCCGGGATCAGCCTGGCTGTCTCGCCTTGGTCAAGAAGACGCGTGTCGACGCCGTGCGCCTCGGCGATCTTCAGGAACTTCGCGAAGCCGGCCATCTCCTTGTCCGTTCGCGCCAGATAGGTGACGCCCGTCTGCTTCAACCCGATATCTTCACCGCACTCTTCGGCCAGTTGCCGCCAGAGGCGTTGCGCTTCGATCACAACAGGCAGTTCAGCGGCATCGCGACCCTGCTGCCGGATCCAGCCCCAGTTGCGCGACGACTGCTCGCCGGCGATGCGCCCCTTTTCCAGCAATGTCACCGAAATGTTCCGTCGCGCCAGGAACAAAGCCGTGGTCACGCCGATGACGCCACCGCCAACGATCACAACCTCCGAAGCCTTCGGCAACGGCGCTTGAAACTGGATCGGCATGGCTTCGGTGAAGGGAAAATGTGTCAAGGAAGACTGACCTCTTGCTATTCGCGGCGGTGCCGGCCCGCGCTGCCGGACTGTCCGCTTCCGTGGAATCTCGGCGCTGCGTGACAGAACTGATAGTCCGTCAAGGCTGGGTCGAGCTGGAGAATCTGCGCGTCAATGCCATGAAATTGTTTGTGCCAGTGAAAGTCGCCTCGACACCATGACATCAATTTTGACGGCAAGACCGCGAACGCCGGCACCGCCTGTCAGGCACAGTGCGATACCGCCATTGGCCCCTTGAAGGGTCAAGTCGCACACGCGTAACATCGTGCCATCAGAACTGAGTCTGCTTCATTCGTCCGGGCTAATGTCCGGATTGGACTGGATATTTTCCTTGGCAATGGATGCAACCAGCGGCGCGGCGAAGCGCGGCAAATCATTTGCCCATGTGGCGGAAGCCTCCTGGGGCAAGGGCCTCAGCACCTTGCTGCGCATCGTGCGCATGACGCTGCGCCATCCCTGGCAAGTCGCCATCACCCTCGTCTCGACCTTTATCGCCGCAACGCTTCAGCTTTTCATCCCACGCCTGCTGGGGCGCGCCATCGACCAGGCGCAAGGCGTGATGGCCGCGGGCGCCGGCACAGCCGCGGAGCAGGCGCTGTGGCACACGGCGCTGACCCTGCTTGTCGTCAGCATCCTGCGCGGCCTCTTCACCATGGCGCAGAACTACTATGGCGAGGCCGTCGGCCACCGCACCGGCTATGAACTGCGCCTGGCTTTCTACGAAAAGATCCAGCGCCTGAGCTTTTCCTACCACGACAAGGTCCATACTGGCGATCTCATCACGCTCGGACTGCTCGATCTCGACGGCGTGCGCATGTTCTTTTCCACCGGCATCCTGCGCGTGGTCCTGCTCGGTGTGCTGATTGGCGTCGGCGCCTATCTCTTGATCAGCACCGACCTCGTACTCGGTCTGCTCAGCCTGAGCTTCGTGCCGTTCGTCGCCTGGCGTTCCTCGGTGACCCAGCTCAAGCTGCGCAGCACATGGCTGACGCTGCAGGAGCGGCTGTCGGTGCTGAGCCGGGTGATGGACGAGAATCTCGGCGGCATCCGTGTCGTTCGCGCCTTCGCGGCGCAGCGCCATGAGCTCAAGAAATTCGACCGCGCCAAGCAGGATGCGCTGGAGCTGGCCAATCAGCGCGTCGACATCCGCGTCTCCAACACCAGCGCCATGAACTTTTCCTTCCTGGCGGCCATGGGCCTGGTGCTGTGGTTCGGCGGCCAGAAGGTGATTGCGGGCCAGATCAGCGTCGGCACGCTGGCCCAGTTCCTCACCTTCATGACCATCCTGCAGATGCCGGTGCGCCAGCTCGGCCTGATGGTCAACTCGTTCGCGCGCGCCTCGACTTGCGGCACGCGGCTGTTCGAACTGCTCGACACCGAACTCGACATCAAGGATGCGCCCGACGCCAGGGATCTCGTCATCACCGAGGGCGTGCTGCGCTTCGACAATGTCGGCTTCCGCTATGAGGGCGCCGGCGACCGTCCAACGCTGTCGGGCATTTCCTTCGAGGCCAGGCCCGGCGAAACGATCGGCATTGTCGGCCCGCCTGGCAGCGGCAAGTCGACCATCGCGCACCTGATCCCACGCTTCTACGATGTCACCTCGGGCGCGATTACCATCGACGGCCAGGACATTCGCAAGGTCACACTGCAATCGCTGCGCAAGGTGGTCGGCGTGGTGCAACAGGACGCCTTCCTGTTCACCACCTCGATCGAGAACAACATCGCCTATGGCAACCCCTGGGCGCGCGAGACCCGCATCGGCCAGGCCGCCGAGTACGCCCAGTTGCACAACTACATTATCGGGCTTCCGGCCGGCTACACCACCGTCGTCGGCGAACGCGGCGCCTCGCTTTCCGGCGGCCAGCGCCAGCGCCTGACCATCGCGCGCAGCCTGATGCTGCGGCCTTCGGTTCTGGTCTTCGACGATTCCACCGCGGCCATCGATGCCGGCACCGAGCAGCGCATCCGCGCGGCGATGAAGCGCTTCGCCCGGGATCGCGTGACGCTGATCATCTCGCACCGGCTGAGTTCGCTGATGCATGCCGACCAGATCCTGTTCGTCGAAGGCGGCCGCATCGTCGAGCGCGGCACGCATGAGGAGTTGCTGGCGCTTGGTGGACGCTATCGCGCGCTTTACGACCTGCAGCTGCGGCCGGACGACGACCGGCTCGAGGGAGCCGCGTAATGTCAACGCGGGACGACGACGAGAAGGACGACAAAGGGGGCGGCCGACCAAGGCGGTTGTCGGCTCGCATCGCGACGAGGAAGAGGTCTTCGGCAAGGCCTATGATCCGCGCATTGTGCGGCGCATCTGGAGCTTTGTGCAGCCGTATCAGGGCCGGATCTTCATCTCGGTCGCGGCGGTGCTGGTGTTCACGCTGACGCAGCTGGCGATCCCGCTGGTCATCCGCTACGCGATCGACCACGGCATGGCGGCGGGCAGGCTCGACCGTTCGGTGATGATCTCCGCGACCGTCACTTTCACCGTGATCATCCTCATCAACTATGCCGCCAGCCATGTGCAGGAGAGCGTCGTCGGCAAGGTCGCGGAGAATGTGCTGTCCGACCTGCGCCGCGCCATGTTCAGCCATCTGCAGCGTGTGTCGCTGAGCTTCATGGACAAGACCGAGGTCGGCCGGCTGATGTCGCGCCTGCAGGGCGACGTGAATTCGATGCAGGAATTCCTCGAAACCTCGGTGATGTCGGTGGGCGACATCGTGTTGCTGTTCGGCATTGTCACCGTGCTTTTGTGGCTCGATTTCCGGCTCGGACTCTTGACGCTGTCGACCATGCCGGTGCTGTTCATCGTGCGCCTGTTCTGGCTGCCGCGCGCCAAGGTTGCCTTCATGGCCGCGCACGAGACCAACTCCATCGCCAATGGTGCGCTGGCGGAAGGCATCCACGGCGTGCGCACCGTGCAGAGCCTGGAGCGCCAGCATGTCAATTTCGACCTTTATGACGAGAAGGTGCTGGCCAACCTCAACGCCCATCTGCGGTCGGCGAGATACGCGCAGGTGATGGTGCCGATCGTCGACACGCTGACCGGCATCGCCATGGCGACGGTCATCGTCGTCGGCGGCTCGATGGTGCTGTCGCACAGCCTCGATGTCGGCGTCATGGTGGCTTTCCTGTTCTACATCCAGCGCTTCTTCGACCCGATCCGCTCGCTCACCATGCAGTACAGCGTGATGCAACGCGCCATGGCTTCGGGCCAGCGCATCTCCGAAGTGCTCGACGTGCCGGTGGATGTCAGCGACAAGGACAATGCGGTGGCGCTGTCGCGCGACATGGACGGCTCGGTCGAATTCAGGAACGTCACCTTCGGCTACCGGCCGAACCAGCCGGTGCTGAAGAACATCTCCTTCCGCGTCAACCCGGGCGAGACGGTCGCCCTTGTCGGCCCGACCGGGTCGGGCAAGTCGAGCTCGATGGCGCTGGTGCACCGCTTCTACGATGTCTGGTCAGGCGAGGTGCTGGTCGGCGGCCATGACGTGCGCGACCTGACGCAGGATTCGCTCGGCGATCAGGTGGCCATGGTGCTGCAGGAGCCGTTCCTGTTCTCCGGCACGGTGCTGGAAAACATCCGCTATCACAAGACCGGCGCCAGCCGCGACGAAGTGGTGCGCGCCGCACAGGCTGTCGGCGCGCACGACTTCATCGAGCAACTGCCCGATGGCTACGACACCGAACTCGAGCAACGCGGCGGCAACCTCTCGCTCGGCCAACGCCAGTTGATCAGTTTCGCGCGCGCATTGGTGGCCGACGCCAAGATCCTGGTGCTCGACGAGGCCACCGCCAGCATCGATTCCTACACCGAGATGCTGATCCAGAAGGCGCTGATCAAACTGCTGGAGGGTCGCACCGGGTTGGTCATCGCCCATCGGCTGGCCACCATACGCGGCGCCGACCGCATCATTGTGCTGCAGAACGGCGAGATCGTCGAAAGCGGCAACCACGAACAGCTGATGCAGGAGAAAGGCCTCTACGCCCGCCTCTACAACATGAACTACGCCTCGTTCGACGACATTTCGCAGGAAGAAATGGGCATGGACGCGGCGGTCGGCAAAGCGACGTGAGGGGGTACGGCAGGGTTCGAACCGAACGGATCGCCTGCCCCGCCTGAGAGAACCTATTTGCGAATTCCCCTGACGTGGCCGCTGACCTGCACGCCGTCCTCGGCGCGCAGGTACAGGAAGCCGGGAATGGAGATCAGCGGGATGATCGCGGTCAGCAGGAACACCTGGTGAAAGCGCTCCGGCGTGAGCACGTGGGTCTCCCCCGCAATCAGGCCCAGCAGCATGGCGGCGATCGAGACGCCGAGCGAAACGCTGAGCTGCTGCAGCACGCCGCCAAGGCTGGTGGCACGGCTGAGCTTGTCGGCCGGCAGGTCGGCATAGGATAAGGTGTTGGAGGTCATGAACTGCGCCGAGCGAACGATGCCGAACAGGAAGACGTAAACGCCGATCATCCAGTGCGGCGTGTCTGGCCCCATCAAGGCGAAACCGGCCACGGTGGCCGAGCCGACGACCGCGCTGCCGATCAGCACGACACTGAAGCCGAAGCGCCGCAGCAGCGGTGACAGCAGCGGGCGCATCAGCAAGGCGCCGAAACTGCCGACGAATGTCAGCGAGCCCGAGGTGACCGGGCTCATGCCGAAGCCAAGTTGCAGCATCAGCGGCAGCAGGAACGGCACGCCGTTGAGACCGACGCGGCACAGGCCGCCAGCAAGCGTGCCGACCCAGAAGGAGCGAAAGCGAAACAGCGTCAGGTCGACGGCCGGCGCCACGACGCGGCGCGCGTAGCGTCCGAAGGCGAGCAGCAGCAGGACGGAAGCGGCCAGCACCAGCACCGTCGCGGAAACGGGAATGATCGGCCGGCCGATGCTTTCCAGTCCGAATTGCAGCAATGCGACGCCGAACCCCACCATCAGGAATCCGGCGAAGTCGAAGCGCTGCACCGCTTCCTCGTGGAAATCGTCGACAAAGCGCAGCGCCGCCAGAATGCCAACGCAGCCGAACGGCACATTGACGTAGAAGATCCAGCGCCACGACGCGTAGGTGGTCAGCAGGCCGCCGAGCAGTGGCCCGATGACCGGCCCCATGATGGCCGGCAAGGTCATGTAGGTCATGGCGGTGATCAGCCCGCTGCGCGGAAAGCTGCGCAGCAGGATCAGCCGACCGACCGGCGTCATCATGGCGCCGCCCAGCCCCTGCAGCGCGCGCATGGCCAGCAACATGCCGAAACTGTTGGCCATGCCGCACAGTGCCGAGCCCAGGGTGAAGGTGAACAGCGCCAGCGCGAACACACTGCGCGCGCCGAACCTGTCGGCGAACCAGCCACTGACGGGAATGAACACGGCAAGCGTCAGAATGTAGGTGGTGATCGCCAGGTTGAGCCGGACCGGCGTCGTGTCGAGGCTTTGCGCGATGGCCGGGATCGCAGTGGTGATGATGGTGGAATCGAGCTGCTCCATCAGAAAGGCGATGGCGACGATGATCGGGATGATCAGCCTCAGCCGGGGATCACGCTCGGTGGCGAATTGAGGCTGTTCCAATGCTGCGGCCAATTCCGTCATGCAGGCTGCTTACATGCTTTAGCCAAAGTGGCGCATCCCGGTTCAAAGGCAAGATAGTGCGCCAGCCAGCTGGGGCCTGATCGCACGGCCCGTCTTATGGTCCGACAAATAGGTCAGGGGTAGTCATTTCGACCCTGCCGGAAGTCAACAAATCTTGACCGGAGCCATCAGTTCGACAGGGACATCGGCGAACGTTCCGTCCCGATTTCGTGAAGGAACGTGTCCGGCGAGGGACCACCTTCCTCCCCATATCTCTGGAACGGAAAGGAGACATTCCCATGAAAAGGCAACTCGTATTCATCAGCTCCATCCTGCTGGCCTTGGCCACGAGCGCGATCCCGTTTGCCACCGTCGCCGATGCCGCCGTCGTCAGGCACCATTTTGTCCACGTCAGCGCTGCCCATGGCGGCTATACGCAGGCCGCGCACGGTGGACGCGCAAGGCACGGTGGCTGGGTTGGCGGCGGTTGGACTGCCGAGAATTCGGCCACCGGCAATGGCTGGATGGACAGCTACTACAATGGCTACGGCAGTTACCATGGCTACGTCGGTGACTTCTGCGGAACCATCGAGTGGACCCTCGACCTCTGTGGTCCCCACGGCCCCTGATTGCTGACCATACCACGCGACGCTCCGTCCCGATTTCGTGAAGGAACGTGTGCCGTGAGGAGGCCGTTTTTCTCCCATGCGCAAGTGTCGCAAAACAAACGGGAGTAACGCTCATGAAAAGGCAATTGGTATTCGCAAGCTCGATCGTGCTGGCATTGGCAACAGGCACGATTTCATTCGCCACCACGGCCGACGCCGCGTTCGTCAGGCACAACAGCGGCGGCCATGCCCATTTCAGCGGCGGCGGCCATTTCGGTGGCGGGCAGAGATACGCCTTTCACCGCGGATATGGACACGGTCGCCACTGGGCTGGCGGCGGCTGGCGAGGCGGCTATTACGGCGGCTACTATGATTATTGTGGACCGGTCCAGCTGGCGCTCGGACTGTGTGTCCCATACCGGTCCTATTATTATGGCCCCTTCGGAATCCTCTGATCTCTATCCGGCCATGGCAGCCGCTCGGGTGCCATGGCTCCATCGGAACCAGCAGGGTGCCCAGATGCTAAGCCATTTCGGGACGTCTTGACGCCTCGCGGATCGCCTTGTGCACGCCGCGCTGCAAATCCATGAAGGCCGGGGTTTCCATCACCTCTTCCCGGCGCGGGCGCTCGATATCGACATTGAAGGTCTGCATGATGCGTCCCGGACCGATCCCCATGACGACGATGCGGTCCGACAGATAGACCGCCTCCTCCACATCATGCGTGACGAACAGCACGGTCAGCCTGTGCTCTTCCCAGATCTGGGTCAGCAGCTCCTGCATCTGATGCCGGGTCAAGGCATCGAGCGCGCCGAATGGCTCGTCCATCAAGAGCATCTTAGGACGATAGGACAGCGCACGCGCAATGGCGACGCGCTGCTTCATGCCGCCCGACAGTTCGGACGGATAGCGGTCGGCACTCTGCGACAGCTTGACGAGGTCGAGATGCTCGAGCGCGATCTCGCGGCAGGCCGTGCGATCGTAACCGGCGGCCTTGAGGGCAAACTCGATGTTCTGCCGCGCCGTCAGCCAGGGAAGCAGCGTGTAGGACTGGAAGACGACGCCACGGTCGAGACCCGGCTGCAGGATCGGCGCGCCATCGATGCTGAGATCACCGGCGTCGAAATCCTGCAGTCCGGCAACGATCGACAGCAGCGTGCTCTTGCCGCAGCCGGACGTGCCGACCAGCGAGACGAACTCATTGTCGGCAAGATCGAGGTTGATGTCGCGCAGCACTTCCGTGCGCCGCTCGCCCGTGCCGAAGCTCTTGTCGAGACCAGCGATGCGCAATTTGGGACCAGTCATCGGCGGTTCCTCATTGCGAGTGGCCATCCTGCCGGAAGAGCACTTTTTCCAGGGCCTTCATGACCTGATCGGTGATGAGACCGAGCAAGCCCAGCAGAAGGATGTAACCGATGATGGTGTTGGTCTGGAAATAACGCTGCGACACGGTGATGCGATAGCCGAGCCCCGACGTCGCCGCGACAAGCTCGGCCAGCACCAGCCAGGTCCACGCCCAGCCGAGGCTGATGCGCAGCGTGTCCCAGATGCCCGGCAGAGCGCTGGGCACGACGATGCGCGTCAGGATCTTGCGGTCCGGCAGGCCGAGCGTGCGCCCAAGGCCGATGAAATCGGCGGGAACCCGCTTCACATTGTCCATGATCATCAGCACCTGCTGGAAGAAGGTGCCGATGAAGATGATCAGGAATTTCTGCGTATCGCCGGTGCCGGCCCACAGGATGGAGAGCGGCACGAAAGCGACAACCGGCATATAGCGGATGAAATCCACCAGCGGCTCGATGGCCGCTTCCCAGGAGCGGAAACTGCCGATCAGCACGCCGATCGGGATCGACAGTGCCGAGGCGATGAGGAAGCCGATGGAAATGCGATACGCCGAGGCCGTGAGGTCCACCCACAGTGTGCCGTCAGTCGCGAGCTTGGCGATCTGGATCGCGACGCTGCCGGGCGACGGTAGGAAGATCGGTTTCACCCATTCCAGCCCGGTCGCCGCCCACCAGGCGAGGCCAATCCCGACAAAGACGGCCACCGCAATCATCAGGAAATGCGACCTGGCGATGGGCATGCCGATCCCGGAGGATCGGCGGCGCCCGGCTTGCTTCGTGGCCGCCTTTGGCACGGGGCGCGCCAAGCCGGTTTTCGCGGGGGGCTCCGCGGACATCTGCGTTACCACCGCGATCCGGGCTTTGTCATTCGGCTGCCTTGACGAAGGCCGGGTCGATCATCTGCTCCGGCGTCACATCGGCCTGCAGCAGCTTGGCGTTCTTGGCGGCCGCCTCGACATCAGCAAAAGTCTTGGTGGTGAAATCGCCGGTCAGCGCCGTCTTGTTTTCGGCGAGCGAATAGTAGCGCACGCCGTCGAAAGCGGTGTTGAGGTCCTTGACGTCGGAACCGACGGCCTTGGCGATGATGGCGCGGCCGCCGGGCGTGTCGGCATTGTAATCCTTGAGCGCGCCATCCCAGCTCTTGATCATGGCCAGCACCTGGCCCGGCCGCGACTTGATCACCTCGTCGCGCACTACCAGCACGTCGCTGATCAGGCCGGGATCCTCGCCGGCGGTGAACAGCAGCTTGACGTCCTTGTTCTGCGCCATGGCGACGGTGAGGTAAGGTTCGTAGGTGACCGCGACGGGCACCTGACCCGCGATCAGTGCGCCGCCGGCGTCGGACGCCGGCATCGGAACGGCTTTCACATCGTCGATCGACATGCCGTTCTTGGCGAGCGCGTATTTGAGCAGGATGTCGCTCGTCGTGCCTTCCTCGAAGGCGACCTGCTTGCCTTTGAGGTCCTTAATGGAGGTGACGTCCTTGCCGGCGATGATGGCGTCGGCCGTCATCGAGACATCGAGCAGCAGCACGATCTTCACCGGCAGGCCGGCCGCAACCATGCCCATCGCCGTGTGGGTGGCGATGTTGGCAGCGTCGAGCTGGCCGCTGGCGAGTGCCGCATTGATGTCCTTGTCCTCGGCGAAGTTGACGATCTGGACGTCCGACAGGCCATTTGCCTTGAACAGGCCCTTGGCGTCGGCGACATGCCACTGGCCATAGCCAAGCCAAGGCTCGATGCCGATCTTGAACGATCCTGCCTCGGGTGTCGTGGGAATGGCCGCATCGGCCGCATGGGCTGCGGGGGCGGCGGCGAGCCCGATGGCGGCGGCCATCATGAGCGCGCGAAATTGTCCTGCTAGGTTACGCATCATCTCGTTCCCCTTGATGATCAGACCGCTTTTTACCCAGGCATCCGGTCTGGTGAGACTGCGGGTTTCTGCTCTCGCGGCACTGTGCCTCGGCGTCTTGCCCACCACTTCATGGTGAAGTGCAGGGATATTTCAGCGTCAGCGACAGCGGATGTCAAGGCTAAAATACATACATGCATATACAAGTTGGACTGGCACAAATTTCCTACCGATTCGGCCCATCAGCCTCCCGCCATCTGTCACGCATTCACCCTGCAGTCAGTTGGGCTTGGAGGGGGAATAGCGGCTGCCGAGCGAGTAGCGGCTGCCGACATAGGTCAGCTTGCTGATGGTGGCGACGATCGCGCCCGTCCATGTGCGACGGTGCAGAAAAAGGCAGCAGCTGCCGACATCAATGTTGAGATGCCGCGCGGTCTCGGCGTCGGCCGGGATTGCTGAGATGATGTGCTCGACCTCGGTCACCGGGGTTTTCTGCATTAGGTAGTCGTAGGTCGCCGTCTTCGAAAAATCCTGCTTGTCGTAGTCGGGGATCAGGCTCGGATTGACGAAGCGCTCTTCCAATTGCACCGGCAAATCGTTCTCGAAATTGACGACGACTGAATGATAGATCGAGACCCGCTTTGGAAACTCGAACGACAGTGCGAGTTCCTTCGTCGGCGTGATGGTTTCCAGCACGAGGACTTCGGAGCGATGCCGGTTGCCACGCTCGACGATCTCGGCCGCGATGTTGTTGATCTCGATCAGCGTCGATTGCGGCCGGGGCGGCGCGATGAACGTGCCCACGCCTTGCAGCCGGATCAGGAATCCCGCAGCGGTCAGTTCCCGCAAGGCCCGGTGAACCGTCATCCGTGAGACGCCAAGCGAAACCACCAGCTCGTTCTCGGACGGCAGCTTGCGATCCTTGCCCCACCGGCCCGTTCCGATGTTGGCCAGGATGTAGTCCTTCACCTTCTCGTAAAGGGGGCTCGCCGTATCGGGCAACTCGATCATTTCAAAATCCTTTCCGGCAATTTATCGGAAATCACGCCGGCTCAACAGGTTGCCGCATGCGGATGATTGTTTTCAAGCCGTCGCTCTCGCCCGCCAACAACCGCTCATAGGCTGCCGGTATCTCGTCCAGGCTGATCTCGCGATCGATCAGGGTGAGCAGCGGGTCGCTCAACTCACTCAACATCCGCACGGCGTCGGGCAGTTCGTCGGCGAAGGCATGGCATCCCAGCAACGCGATCTCGCGTTCGACCAGAAGATTGGGGTCGATGTCGAGACGGTCGTGGAAGATGCCGACCATCGCCACCGCGCTGCCGGAATCGAGAACGCCGAGCAACTGAGTGAATGCGGCAATGCTGCCGGTAGCCTCGACGGCGGCCAGCAATGGCGCATTGCCGGTTGCGGCGGCAATGGCATCGCGGTCGAGGTCGACACTCGTTGCGCCGGTCACCTGCGCCACGCGGGCGCAGCGCGCCTGATTGCGGTCGGCGACAAGCACGGTGCCGGCGAAGCTTCGCGACAGCAGCAGCGCGGCAAGACCGCCGATCGGCCCGCAGCCGACGACAAGCACGGAGCCTGCCGTCTTCGGCAGACGCCGCACCGCGTGCAACGCCACCGCGAGCGGCTCGGCCATGGCAGCGACCCGCTCATCCAGCGCCGGATCGACGACATGCAGCAGCCGTGCGGGCAACACCGCCTGTTCGGCAAAGCCGCCGTCGCAGACTTCGCCGACGAAGCCCAGCGAAGCGCAGAGATGGCGCCTGCCGGCACGGCATTGCGCGCACTCCCCGCACCAGAAACGGGAATCGGCGACCACCCTGTCGCCGACGGCGACGGTGTCGACGCCCTCGCCGAGCGCGATCACCGTGCCGGTCAGTTCGTGGCCGGCCGTCGAAGGCGAGCGACTTATCCATTGGCCGGTGCGGAAATTGTGTAGGTCCGACCCGCAAATGCCGGCGGCATCGACCCTGAGCTTCACCCAGCCCGCATCCGGCGCGCCCGGCGAAGCAATGTCCTCTACCCGCAGATCGCCGGGTCCATAAAGCCTTGCCGCCTTCATCGCGATCGTCTCCGCTCAGCCGGCGAGGTAGCGGTCGCGGATTTCCGAGACCGCGTTTTCATGCGAGCTGAAGCCCTCGTAGCGAGCGAGCCTGCGGGCATGCATCGCCAGTTCCGGATAGGCGGCCGAGGTGACATAGCCGACCGACGAGCGCTTGACGAAATCCGTCACCGAGAGCGGCCCATAGGTTCGCGCCCAGCGGCTGGTCGGCAGCACGGCATTCGGCCCGAGAACGAAATTGGCCAGCGTCACCGGCGTGTGCGGGCCCATCAGGATTTCGGCCGCCTCGGTGATGTGCCCGAGATGCGCGAACGGCTCCTTCGACAGGATTTCCAGATGTTCGGGCGCATAGTCGTTGATGAAACGATAGCTGTCTTCCAGCGACGCGGTCAGCACGATGCCGCCACGCTTGCCGGTCAGCACCGCGCGCGAGAATTCGACGCGCTGCTCGGTCATGCGCGACCAGTGTTCCGGGAGTGCGGTGAGTGCTGCTTCGGCGACCTTGCGGCTGTGCGTCACCAGATATGCCGAGGAATCCGGCCCATGCTCGGCCTCGATTAACAGGTCAAGCGCTGCAAGACCGCCGTCGACGCTGTCATCGGCAAAGATGATGGCTTCCGACGGACCGGCAGGAAGACCGGTGTTGATGATCGACGACAGCACGCTCTTGGCCGCCACCACCCACGGACTGCCCGGGCCGACGATCTTGAGCGCAGGCTTCACCGTTTCGGTACCGTAGGCGACGGCAGCGACGGCTTGAGCACCGCCGCATTTGTACACCGTCTGCACGCCGGCCAGGCGCGCGGCGACGAGCGTTGCCGCATCCACCGAACCGTCCGCTGTCGGCGGCGTCACGATGGCGATCTGCGGCACGCCGGCAATGACCGCCGGAACCGAGGTCATCATCGTCACCGACGGAAAGGCGCCCTTGCCGCGCGGCACGTAAAGCGCGACGGAGGCGATCGGCGTGTAGCGGTCGCCGGCATAGGCGCCCGGCCGGACTTCCTTGAGCCACATGGTTTCCGGCTTCTGCTCCTCATGGAAACGCCTGATGTTGTCGATGCCGAAACCGATGCTCTCGACAACATCCTTTTCGACCTTGTCGAATGCCGCATCGAACTCGGCCTCCGAGACCTTCAGTCCGCCCTCGGCGACATCGGCCTTGTCGAGTTCTCTGGCGAAGCGGATCAGCGCGGCGTCACCCTCGTCCTTGACGGACTGGATGATCGGGCGGACCTTTTCGACGAAGACCGACAGATCGCTCTCGGCGCGTTTCAGCAGACTGGCCCGCTGGGTGGCATCGAGCGATGACAGATCGTGGAAGCTGATGTCGGACATGGGTATTCCTCTTTGTTGGAACGCAACGTGCCAGCCGGTCACAGTGCGGAAGATTTTGGTTTCGAACTTACTGCGAGCCGCCTCAAATCGATGCGAGAAACCCGCCATCCACCGGAATGGACTGGCCGGTTATGTAGGCGGCCGCATCCGAGGCAAGGAACACGGCAACGCCGTGCAGATCGCTGAGATCGCCGAAACGGTGCTGCGGGATCTTGGCCAGCATCGACTGCTGCCATGCCTCGTTGCTGTAGAACACATCCGTCATCGCCGTCCTGAAATAGCCCGGAGCGATGGCGTTGACCCTGATGCCGAGATCCGCCCACTCCGCCGCCAGCGCCCGCGTCATGCCGAGCAGGCCCGACTTCGACGAGCCATAGGGCACCGCGGTCGGGATGCCGACTTCCGAAGTCAGCGAGCAGAGGTTGATGATGGCGCCGGGCCGGCCGGCGTCGCGCATCTGCCGCGCCGCGGCCTGGGCGCAGAAGAACGCGCCTTTGAGATTGGTGTCGACGATCCGGTCCCACAGCGCCTCGTCGACATCGAGCGAGGGCCGGACCTCTTCCATCCCGGCATTGTTGACGAGGATATCGAGACCGCCAAGCAGGCTCGCGGCTTCGGCGGTGGCCGCATGGCAGCGGCCGACATCGGTGACGTCGAGGGCGACGGCATGCGCCACCCCGCCGGCCGCACGGATTGCCGCTGTCGTCTCGTCGAGCGAGGCCAGGCTGCGCGCGGTGACCGCGACGTCGGCGCCGGCAGCGCTCAGAGCCTCGGCTATGCTGCGGCCGATGCCGCGGCTGGCGCCGGTGACAAGCGCCTTCCTGCCGGCGAGATCGAAGAGAGAAGCATTGCGCATGTGATCCTCCTTGCCGGTGTCGGTTCCCGCTTCGATGCCGAGACTATCAGATCAGGTTACATATACAAGCATATACAAACCGTTTCGGCTACGCTACTCCTGACAAAAATCGCCGCACCAGCGCGCCCGTCGGTGACCTGGCTTGCCCCAGGGACGATGCCGCGAAACCCGGTGTTTGAGAACCCGGCCGAAGGCGGAAGTCGCTTGGCCAACCGCAGAGGAGCCCGCTCGTGTCGAAAGCTTCAGACATGGTCCGAACCGAAGTCACGCGCCTGTCGCCTTACAATTCCGGGCTGACCATCGCCGAGGTCATGCAGCGATACGCCCCAGTCAGGATCGCCAAGCTGGGCTCGAATGAAAACCCGCTTGGCCCGAGCCCGACGCTCGCCACGGTGATGCAGGACGGCGCCGAGATATTCCGGCTCTATCCGGATCCGGCCGGGCGCGAGCTGCGACAGGCCATCGCCGCCAAATATGAAGTGGGCGAGGATCAAATCATCCTCGGCAATGGCTCGGAGGATCTTCTTTCCGTCATCAGCCGTGCCGTGTTGCGGCCCGGCGACGCTGTCGTCACGCTCTATCCGTCGTTCCCGCTGCACGAAGACTACGCGACGCTGATGGGCGCGACCATCAACCGCGTGGCCGTCAACGACGATCTCACCATCAACGTCGACGCGCTGATCGAGACGGTACGCGAAGGCCCCCGCATGCTGCTGTTCTCGAACCCGATGAACCCGGTCGGCAGTTGGTTGTCGAGCAGCGATCTGTCGAGAGTGCTGGATGCGGTGAGCGACAAGACGCTGATCGTCATCGATGAGGCCTATGCCGAATATGCCGAGGGCGAAGACTATGCTTCGTCCCTGCCCGACCTCGGCAAACGCGACCGGTCCTGGATCGTGCTGCGGACATTTTCCAAGGCGTTCGGGCTTGCCGGGTTGCGGATCGGCTTCGGCATCGTCGGTGACCCGGAATTGCGCGCGCTGCTCGACCGGGTGCGCACGCCCTTCAACGCCAATGGCATTGCGCAGGCGGCAGCCTTGGCGGCGCTCGCGGATGAGGAACACCTTGTCAGGGTCGTCGCGCTGGCCAAGGCGGAAAGAACGCGTATCGCGAGCTTTCTCAGGAGCAAAGACCTCGAATTCGCCCCTTCACGAGGCAACTTCCTGTTCTTCAACTGCCGGCACGATGCCTCCGCCTTCGCCGAGCGCCTGCTGCGCGAAGGCGTCATTGTCAAACCCTGGAAGCAGGAAGGCTTCGACAGCTATGTGCGCGTCAGCATCGGCTCGCCATCGGAGAACGACCACTTTATGGCCGCGCTGTCGCAACTGTTGTGATTTCCCGAAAGCCATGCTGAATTGCGTGGCGCGTCCGGCACGGTATTCGAGAGTCTGCCGTTTTGGAGTTTCTCGCAGGTAGCGCATCCCCTTTCGCCCGACGGCTTTCGCCAGCCTCTCTGACCTGCGTCTCTTCCGGTGTTCCCTTGACAATGCCCAATTTGCTCGAAAGCAGCCCGCCCCGGAGCCTCTACCGCGAAACGGCCGGCGGCACCGCCAACTACCCTGCCCTTGCCGGCGCCCAGCGGGCAAGAGTGGCCATTGTCGGCGGCGGCTTCACCGGCCTTTCGGCCGCCTTGCATCTGGCGGAAGCCGGCGACGATGTTGCCGTGCTCGAGGCCCAGCAGCCGGGTTGGGGCGCGTCGGGCAGGAATGGCGGCCAGGTCAATCCCGGCCTCAAATACGATCCCGACACGATCGAGGCGATGTTCGGCCCTGAGCTTGGGCCGCGGATGATCGATTTCTCCTATGGCGCGCCGGATTTCACCTTCGGCCTCATCAAGCGCCTGTCGATCGCCTGCGAGGCGCGGCAGAACGGCACGATACGCGCAGCCATCCGGCCAAAGCCGGAAGCCGCGGTGCGGACCACGGCCGCGCAATGCGAACGGCGGGGAATGCCGGTGAGCCTGCTGGAGGCAAAGGCGATGGCGGCGCGTACTGGAACGGACAGATACATATCCGGCATGTTCGACGCCCGCGGCGGCGACCTCCATCCCTTGAAATACACACTTGGCTTGGCAGCCGCCGCGCAGAGCGCCGGCGCGCGGATATTCGGCGGCAGCGAAGTGCTCTCGCTGAACAGGGATGCCGGACGATGGATCCTCAAAACCGCGAACGGTTCTGTCAGCGCCGAGAAGGTTCTTATCGCGACCAATGGCTATACCGGAGCCCTGTGGCCGGGCCTGGAGCAGTCTCTCGTCCCGGTGTTCAGCGCGATTGCAGCAACCGAACCGCTTTCACCGGCAGTCGCGGGAGCAATCCTCCCCGAAAGGCCCGTCCTCTACGAAGCCGGCAACATCACCGTTTACTACCGCATCGACGCCGAGAGGCGCCTGCTCATGGGCGGCCGGGGGCCGATGAAACCCATCGGAGATGCTTCCGCCATCCGCTACCTCACCGACTATGCGCTGCGGCTCTGGCCAGCACTTTCGGGAACACGCTGGACACACGCCTGGAACGGCCGGGTGGCGATCACGAAGGACCATCTTCTGCACATTCACGAGCCGGAAGACGGCGTGCTGATCTGCCTTGGCTACAACGGCCGTGGCGTCGCCATGGCCTCGGCCATGGGCGCTGTCTTGGCGCAGCGCCTGCGCGGCAACGAGACCTCACCATTTCCCATGCCTACATCGCCGCTCCAGCCGATCCGGTTTCACCGCTTCTGGCCGCTCGGGGTGAAGGGAGCGATCCTTTCCGGACGGCTGAAGGACCGCTTCGGCCTCTAACGCGAAGAGCCCACCCGGCCTGACAAGCCGTGGGATCGCAAGCCTGGCGTTTCGGCCAGCGGTCTTGCGTCGGCGCCTTTTCATACTCGAACGCCAAGCCGGCCATTTTCGCTCCCGGGGCGCTCTCATCATGCCGATCAAATTATAGGCACACTTGCCGATTGACAAAAATCATAACAGGCGACCAAGATCATATGACCATCAACGATATTTGGTCCCGAGGTTGCCCCTCGGCATTGGCGAAAAGGAGAGCCAGATGCCCGTTCAGCAGAGAGTGACCCATCGTTCGAAACAAAGCCCCGCCAGCTCCATCCTTGCCACCGCACTGCTAAGCCTCGGCCTGATCACACTGCCCGGCATCGGCCATGCCGACGGGATCACGCTCAAGGTTTTCGGCGGCTCGGCGCTTGACGAACTCGCGCCGCGCCAGCCGCCGGACGAGCAGAAGAAGATCCAGAAGCAGGTCATCGACGGATTCCTCAAGGCCAACCCGGACATCACCGCTGTCGAGTGGGACGCACAGGGGCCGCAGACCGATTCGATCCAGCGCCTGATGACCGCCAAGCTGGCAAACCAGGAAATGGACCTGATCGCCTGCCCGGCCTTCTACACCAATGGCGCCTATGTCCGGCGCAAGCTGGTCATGCCGATCACCGACAAGATCAAGCCTTTCCAGGACCGGATCGACGCCGCCGCACTCGGCGCCTTCACCATTAGCGGCCAGGTCTATGGCGTGCCGATCTCGACGCTCTCGACATCGACGATCTTCTACAATGTCGATCTCTTTCAGAAGCTCGGCATCCCCGTTCCGCCGACCTATGATGATCTCAAGGCCGCCGTGCCGAAATTCAAGACGGCGGGCGTGATCCCGCTGCTGCATCAAGGCTCGAACACCGTGATGTGGCCGATGTGGTATTTCGAAACCTTCTCGCAGGCCTCGGGCGATGCCATCGGCAAGACCCAGAAGAATCTCGAAGGCACGGCGAAGTTCACCGATGCTCCCGATGTCGAAGGCTTCAAGCTGATCAAGCAATGGGTCGACGACGGCATCCTGTCCAAGGATTCGCTTTCGGTCGACCAGGACGGCATGCGGGCTGCCTTCGCCGCCGGCAAGAGCGCCATGTACTATGGCGGCACCTGGGAAGTCCCCTCGCTCCAGACCAGCGTCAAGGCATTCAAATGGGGTGTCTTCGCCTTTCCGAAAATGGACGGCACGCCGGGCGCGCCGGGCCATGGCGGCGGCGCCGACAACGGCATGTGCGTCGCCTCGTCGATCCCGCCCGAAAAGCTCGATGCGGCGGTCAAGTTCATCGAGTATCTGACAAGGCCGGAGGTGGCGACGCTCTATCTCGCCCCGGAGCAGCCGATCGCCGCCTCAATCAAGGGCGTGCCGCAGGTCGAGGATGCGTACGCCGTCGAACTGCGCAAGCAAGCCTTCCCGAGCACGATCAAGTTCCTCGACTGGATCTGGCCGTCGGAAGTCGCGTCAGCCACGGCCTCGGCCATTGCCGGCATCGTCGGCGGCACGACGACGCCCGAGGATGCCGCCGCCTCGATCCAGACCACCTTCGACGATCTCAAGGCCCAGGGCAACTGGCCGCCGAAGTGAGGGTAGACAAGTAAGCGCGCATCCAGCCCGGCTGACGCGCACCCAGAAAAAACGAGGCCGCCCGTTTCGGGCAGCCTCGCCAATCGGAGACAACACATGACGCAACCTCGTGCCGAACGGCAGCGTTTTTCGATCGGCTACCACCTGAACAGCTGGGACCTGACCGGCCTTCCGCTGAGGCCAGCCATAAAATTCCTGGCCGAACAGGGTTTCGGCTGGTTCGAGATCCTCGCCTTCACCAGCCTGTCGGACCAGTACGCCCGCAAATACATGCAGCTCGGCAACCAGGCGCCGATGGGGGTGACCACCGACACCGATATCCTGCGGCGCTACGCGCTGCTGTCGGAAGGCCAGAGCGAATATGGCATCAAGCTCTCGTCCTTCTACGTCAATGCGATCTTCACCAACCCTGTCGCCTGGCCTTACGAACGCGACGTGCTGGTGGCGCTGACCAGGATGCTGAAGGGTTTTGGCTCACCGGTGCTGGTTCTCGGCGGCGGTCCCTCGGAAGCCATTGCCGGCCCCCACACCACCGACGATTACCGCGCCTTCTGCCGGGCCCTGGAAGATATCGGCAAGCGGACAAAGGACCTCGGCATCGAGACGGTCTATCACCCGCATCTCGACACCTTTATCGAGCGCCGTGACCAGCTCGATCGCATGATGGATGAACTCGATACCGATCTCGCAGGACTCTGCATCGATCCGGCGCATCTTGCCCACACCAATTCCGATCCGGTCGACGCGGTCCGAACCTACATCTCGGCCGTACGCTACATGCATTTCAAGGACACCAGGGTGGACCCGGCGCTCAAGGGCTATGACCGCTACGGCGCCTTCTGCGAACTCGGCGCCGGTGTCGTCGATCTCACCGGCATCGTCGACGTGCTGCTGGCGGCAAATTACGACGGTCTCGCCATCATCGAGCTCGATGCATCGAAGAAGACCGCCGAGCAGAGCACGCTAGAGAGCATCGCCTATGTCAGGGACACACTCGGGCTGGCGCTGACGCCGCAAAGCGCCAAGGCCGCATGACCGCGCGATCGCAAGAAGCTCCTGCTCCGGGCCGTTCCGACGCCTGGCGCTTTCTTGCCGGGGACGGTGCAGTCGCCTTCTTGATGATCCTGCCCGCCGCGATCCTGTTTTGCCTTTTCTACCTCTGGCCCTTCGTCAACGGTTTCTGGCTCAGCCTGCACAATTGGGACGGGTTTTCCGATCCGACCTGGGCAGGCTTTTCCAACTATCAGCGCCTCCTGCATGACCGCATCTTCCTCGGCGCACTGCGCAACAATTTGATCTTCGTTATTGCCGTCGTCATCCTGAAGAATGTGCTCGGTCTCGGGCTGGCGCTGCTGCTCAACCGGGCGCTGGTCGGCCGCGCTTTCTTTCGCGCCGCCGCCTTCGTGCCGGTGACGATGTCCTTCGTCGCCGTCGGGCTGCTCTGGTCGTGGATCTACAATCCGGTCTTCGGCCTGCTCAACGGGGCGCTCGATCTGTTCGGCCTCGGCGGCCTGAAACAGTCATGGCTTGGCGATGCCGACATCGCGCTCTACTCGATCATCGTCGTCGACGTCTGGAAATGGCTGGGCTTCCATGCCGTCATCTATCTTGCGGGGTTGCAGACGATCCCTTCGGAACTCTATGAATCGGCCAAGATGGACGGCGCCGGTCCGCTGCAGCGCTTCCGGCACGTCACCTTGCCGATGATGATGCCGATCGTCTTCATCAACACCATTCTCGGCCTGTCAGGCGCCTTCGTGCGCAACTTCGACATCGTCTATGTGCTGACCAAGGGCGGCCCGAACCACGCCACCGAAGTCGTTCTCACCTACATGATGAGCAAGGCCTTCCAGGACGGCGCCATGAGCTATGCCGCGGCGATCGGCTATGTGCTGTTCCTGATCGTCGGGCTGGCCAGCGTCGGCCTGCTCGCGCTGATGCGGCGGCAGAGGCTGGATGTCTGATGAGCGCCGCGGCCAAGCCTTCGCTCACCCAAGATGACGGCGCGGCCCGCCGGCCCCGGCGCCTCGGCAGACGCGGCCTGCTCGAAGTCGCGGGCATCTATGCGGCGCTCGCTTTGGTGCTCATCGAGACACTCTATCCCCTGCTTTGGGTGCTGTTCGGCTCGCTCAAGACCAAGGAGGAGATGCTGAGCAATATCTGGGGTCCGCCATCGAGCCTGGTGCTGCAGAATTATGCCGATGCCTGGCGCATCGCCGGCATGGGGTCGCGCATCGTCAGCAGCGTGCTGGTCACCGGTTCGGCCTTGATCATCCTGGTCGTCGTGGCTACGCCCTGCGCCTATGCGCTGGCGCGGCTGCGCTTTCCCGGGCGTGGCGTCGTGCTGGCGGTGGCGGTGGCGGCCATGCTGGTGCCGCCGCAGGTGATGGCCATTCCGCTGTTCATGGTGGCGCGCGACCTCGGCCTGATCAACAACCGGCTCGGCGTCGCCTTCGTCTATGCGGCGACGTCGCTGCCGCTGTCGGTCTTCATCCTGCGCAGCTTCTTCGTCACCTTGCCCGCCGATCTCGAGGACGCCGCGCGCGTCGACGGTGCGAGCCGGCTCGAAATCCTGATCCACATCATGCTGCCGCTGGTCCGGCCGGGCGTCGCGCTGATCCTGATCTTCGGCTTCATCGAGATCTGGAACGATTTCTTCCTCGCCTTCCTGCTGCTGCGCGACCCCTCGGTGCAGACCATTCCGCTCGGCCTGGTCAGCTTCTTCCAGCAGTACGATTCGCTATGGACACTCTATTTCGCCGCGTTGACGATCACGACACTGCCGGTGATCGTCGTCTTCCTCGCCATGCAACGGCAGTTCATCGCCGGCCTGACAGCCGGCGCCGTGAAGGGTTGACATGCAGGATCGCACTATCGGCGTTGGCGTCATCGGTTGCGGCGAGATCGCCCAGCTGATGCATTTGCCCTATCTCATGGAATTGCCGGCGTTTCGCATTGCCGCCCTGTGCGACATCTCGCCCGGCACGGTCGACGCGGTCGGAGAGCATTACGGTGTCGCGGCCCGCTATACGGACCATCGCGCCCTGCTTGCCGATCCCAATGTCGATGCTGTGGTGATCTGCACCTACGACCATGGCGAGATGGTCGCCGACGCGATCCGTGCCGGCAAGCACCTGATCGTCGAGAAGCCGCTCGCCTTCACCCCGCAAGAAGCGCGCCCGCTGGTCGAGCAGGCTGAGCGAAGCGGCCTCGTCGCCCTTGTCGGCTACATGAAATTTTATGATCCCGGCTACGAAACCGGATTGGAGCGAATTGCCGCGATCGGCAGGCCGAAGTCGATCCATGTCCATGATTTCGCCGGCCGCTTCGACCGTTACGGCAAGCTCTACACGCAGACCCGCATCGCTGACGTGCCGACCGAGATGTTGGCGGCGGGACGCGATGCGGTCGCCCGGCGCGTCGAGGCGGCGCTCGGCGCCAATCATGCCGGCTATCGCGACCTCTATCTGTTGCTGCTCGGTCTCAGCAGCCATGACCTTGCCGTCATGCGCGGCGCGTTCGGCACGCCGGACCGCGTCGTCCATGCGCAACAGACCGGACCCAACCAGTTGCTGGCCGTGCTCGACTATGGCGGCGCGCCTTGCCTGTTCGACATGGCGCTTGCCCAGTATGAATGGTGGGACGAGTGGATCCATGTGCATGGCGAGCGCGACGAGGTGCGGATCGAATTCCAGAACCCCTATTTCCGCAACGCCTCGGCCATGGTGCGCGTGCGCGAGGCCACAGGCGAGACCGCGTCCGAGCGCGTCATACCGGGTGTCCCCGACACCTCGTTCCGCCGTGAATGGCAGCATTTCGCCGATTGCATCCTGACCGGAGCAAAACCGCGCACGCCGCTTTCGGGCGGACTTGCCGACCTCGATCTTGCGGTCCGGATCATCCAGGCAATGCCGCCGAAGAGACTTTGAGACGCCAGCTGAGACGTGAGATCCAGGTCTAGCGAAATTTCGGAAACGCGTCGCCGGCCGGCGCGTTGGCCCAGCTCTGCAAAGTCTGGCCGCCGTCGATCAGCCAGTCGACGCCGGTGACATGCCTTGCCTCGTCCGAGGCTAGGAACGCCACCGCGGCCGCGACATCGTCCGGCTGGCCAATGCGGCGCAGCGGGATGCGGTCGGCGAAATGCTGGACGCTGCTCTTGAAATCGCCGTCGCCTGAAGCCGGCACGCCGAGCGTCGTCTCGATCACACCGGGGCAGATGGCGTTGACGCGGATGCCGTAGGGCGCGGCATCGAGCGCCGCGACCCGCGTCAGCCCGACCACGCCATGTTTGGAGGCGACATAGCCGGCGCCGCCCGCAAGCACGTCCCAACCGGCCATCGACGAGCCCATATTGACGATCGAGCCGCCGGTTCCGGCCCTGATCATCGCCTGGAGCGATGCCTGCAGGACAAGGAAGATGCCGCGCAGATTGATGCGGATGATGGTGTCCCAGTCCTCGACCGGCAAATCGTGCACGGGAGCGACGACGCCAGAAATACCGGCATTGTTGAACACGACATCCAGCCCGCCGAATGTCTCGACGGTCGTTGCGACGGCGCTGCGCACATCCTTCTCGTCGGTGACGTCGGCGTCGATGGCGATAGCGTTGTCGCCGAGAGAGCGAGCCAGCTCGCGGGCCGCCGCGCCGTTGCGGTCGACAATGGCGACGCGCGCGCCTTCGTCGAGGAAACGCCGGACCGCGGCACTGCCGATGGCGCCGGCGCCGCCGGTGACAAGGACCTTCTTCTGGTCGAACCTTTTCATCCCTCGGTCTCCGGCTTTGGATAGGAACGCCATGAATGCTCCGGCTCGAAGCCAATCGTTTCGCGCGCATGGATCGTATCGAGCACGGACCCGAAACCGGCGATCGGCCGCGACAGGGCAACGCCTGGATAGACCCGGCGCACCAGCGTTTCGGTCTCCTCGTCCATGAAGGTGTCGGCGGCGCTGAGCAGGACGCGCAGATGGCCATCGCCTTGCCATTCGAGCGCCCGCAGGAAGCCTTGCCCGGCATCGCGCGCGTCGAGATAGGCCCACAGGTCGCGGGCGCTGTCGGCGGTGGCGCGGCGCGGACCGACGCCGGCGAAGAAGGATTGCGGGGTCTGGATCCATGGCATGCGGATGCTGACCGCCGAAAAGGCACTTCTGCGCACCGCCGCGTCGACGATTTCCTCGCCAAGCCATTTCGACAGGCCGTAAGGATCCTGCGCGCCGACGGGATGGTTCATGTCGACCGGCAGATAGGGCGGAACGACCGTCTTCTCGAAGAAAGGATAGCCGAAGACGCTGAAAGACGAGGCATAGACGAAGCGGCTGATGCCAGCCGTGGCGGCGGCCTCGACGACATTGTAGGCGGTGGCGACATTGGTCTTGAAGACCTCGCCGCCGGCCCGGCCGGTCGGCCGCGGAATCGCCGCTACATGCACGACGGCGTCGCAGTCGCGCACCAGCTGCAGGGTCGATCCCAGATCGGTCAGGTCGGCGGTGACGTGACGCCATGCGCCCCCGACCGGCGCCACAGTATCGATGCCCAGCACGTCATGGCCGGCGGCAAGCAGGGCCTCGGCAACGTGGCGACCAAGCAGGCCACTGGCACCGGTGACGATCGCCCTCATATCACGGCCCTCGGCTCGCAAGCACAGAGGCTTGGATATCATTGATGGTCATACAAATTGAGTCCATGATTGCCACCCCTTGTCAAGGCCTTATCCGGCTGGACAAATAGCGCATACGCTTGTCAGAGCGGCATGCGCAAGGCCGGTGGCCACAGCTTTGCATCGAACGGGATTGACTTGGCACCCGCCAGGGTTTTTTGTATGAGCATCAACGATCGACCAAAGGAGTCCGCCATGGCCGTGGACGTTTTTTCCTCACATCGGCACGATGACGCAATGCGCCTTGATCCGCAACGCGCAGCCATTATCGTCATCGATATGGTCAACGAGTTCTGCAAACCCGGCGGGGCCATGGTCCTGCCGGGATATGAGACGCTGGTGGCGCCGCAGCTGGCTGTTATCGAGGCCGCCCGCGCGCGCGGCGTGCCGGTGATCTGGGTTCATGATGCGCACCGGCCGGGCATGCGCCGCGAGCGCGAATGGGTCAAGCGCACCCCGCATTGCGTCGAGGGCAGCTGGGGGCCGGAAATCATCGAAGACCTCGGCGCCCGCGATGACGAGATCCACGTCATCAAGCGGCGCTACTCGGCCTTCTTTCAGACCGATCTCGACCTGACGCTCAAGGATATGCAGGTCGACCAGTTGGTGATCTTCGGCGTGGTCACCAACATTTGCGTGCGATCGACCGTTCACGATGCTTTTTTCCAGGGCTATGAAGTGGTGGTGCCGAGCGATTGCTGCGCGGCGACCGGACCGCGCGAGCAGGAAAGCTCGCTCTACGACATAGCGACGCATTTCGGCGTGGTCAGCGATTCGGCTGATGTCGTCGCGGCCCTTCGCGATGGGACGTCGCTGCAACCGACCGAAGTCGCGGCTTGAGCTAGGGCCAGCGGCATCCGAGACAGGCAACAGGAGTGCGGTTTGACGACCGAAAAGAAATCCGAGAAAAACGCGACACCGAAGCGACCGAGCGGCAACGCGGAACCACTGACCCGCGAGCAGGTGCTGGAGCGGTACGCCGAGACCGGATACGCGTTGGACCAGCACCCGGCGCACGTCATCCGCAAGGCGCATCAGCGCGCGACGCTGCGTTTCCAGCAGGTCATGGCCGGCGAAGACCTGTCGCCGACCCAGTTCGCGGCCCTTGCCACGATCCTCAAACATGGCGAGGTATCGCAGAACCATCTCGGCCGGCTGACGGCAATGGACCCGTCGACCATCAGCATCGTCATGCGCAAGCTGCTCAAACACGGGCTGATCACGCGCAGCGCCTCCGACACCGACCAGCGCCTGTCGATGATCGCACTGACCGAGAAAGGCACCGAATACACGCTCGAGCGGCTCGCACGCAGCGTCGAGGTCGGACGCCGCTTCCTGTCACCGCTGTCACCCGCCGAGCAGGCGACGCTGCTTCGCCTGCTCAAGCGCATCAATAACGACGATCCATCGAATGGCGACGGCGGCAAGTAAGCCGCGTCCAGACCTTTCCACACCAGCAGAAGTGAGATCCGATGTCGTCCGACCCCAAGTCGTCTGCCAACACGCTCGTCGTCCGCAATATCGGCCTCATGCTGAGCGGCGACCTCGGCCTGCCGATCCTCGACGCCGACACCATCGTCGTGACCGACGGGCGCATTACAGGCATTGGCAAGGCCGATGACGTCGACAGCGGCAATGCGGCGACCATCATCGACGCGATGGGCTGCGCGGTCGCACCGGGGCTCATCGACAACCACGCCCATCCGGTGGCCGGCGACTGGACGCCGCGGCAGAACCAGATCGGCTGGATGGATTCGACCGTGCATGGCGGCGTCACCACGATCATTTCGGCGGGAGAGGTCCACACACCGGGCCGCCCGCGCGACCTGGTCGGGCTGAAGGCACTGGCGATCGCGGCGCAGCGCACCTTCTCCAACTTCCGTCCCAACGGCATGAAGATCCTTGCCGGCGCCCCCATCTTGGAACACGGCCTGGTCGAGGATGACTTTCGATACCTCGCCGAGGCCGGCGTGACACTTGTCGGCGAGGTTGGTCTCGGCGGCGTCAAGGATGGCCCGACCGGCCGGCAGATGATCGCCTGGGCGCGCAAATACGGCATGACCTCGATGACCCACACAGGCGGACCATCGCTGCCTGGCTCCGGCCGCATCGGCGCCGATGTGGTGCTGGAAGTCGACGCCGACATCGTTGCCCACGTCAACGGCGGACCGACGGCCCTGCCGGAAGCCGAGATCCGGCAGATCTGCGAAAACGGCGCGCGTGCGCTTGAAATCGTCCACAACGGCAATCTGCGCACCGGACTGTTCGTGCTCGACCTGGCCAGGCAGCGCGGCGAACTTTCGCGCGTCATCCTCGGCACCGACAGCCCGGCCGGATCCGGCGTGCAGCCGCTCGGCATTTTAAGGACGCTGACCATGCTGGCTTCGCTGGGCGGCATCGCGCCGGAAGTGGCGTTCTGTCTTGCCAGCGGCAACACGGCGCGCGTGCGCGGACTGACCGACCGCGGCATCATCGAGGTCGGCCGCGCCGCCGACCTGATCTTCATCGATCAGGCGATCGGCGGTGCCGGTGACGGGCTGCTCGATAGTATCTCGCTCGGCAATCTGCCGGGCATCGGCATGGTCGTCATCGACGGCGAGGTGCGCACCGGCCGGAGCCGCAACACCCCGCCGGCAATGCGGGTGCCGGAAGTCAGGGCTGCCTGACGGTCAGCTCACACCGTCAACCCCGATAATCTTGTCCTTGGTCAGCCCGCCGACGCGGGGGTGTGGCCTGCCGGAATCGGTGACGGCGATGGCGACGACGATCTCGTCGGCGCGCGGTGCATCGGGGACGCGGACCTCCATGCCGTCGAAATGGCTGCGCACCTTCGCCGCGTCCTTGTGGCCGAGCGGAATGTCGAGCGGCACGCCGAGACCGCCGCGCTTCTTCGATGAGGGAATGAGCGCGGCGCCCTTGCCCAGCACGTCGCGGAACGGAGCGCCGAGCGTTGGGTGAAGGATGGCGGCGGCATGTTCAAGCTCACCGTCGGCGCCAACGGCGGCTGCCTTGCCGAAGCTCTCGACCTGGTCGCCGGCAATGCCAAGCGCAGCCACCGCACGCCTGGGTAGGATATCGCCCAGCGTTTCGCCGATCGCGCTCAACGCCGACAGATCCTCGACAAACGTGCCGGCATAAGGGTTGCGGATCACCGCGATCGCCGCGGCACGCCGCGTCGGCGGGTCGACGGGACGGCCGCCTTCGATCCGGGTCTCCTCGACGATGGTGATGATGCGGCGGATTTCCACGCTCATCGCAATCCGTCCTCGCCCTTGATGTCGGCCGCCGCCAGACCGCCGACGCGCGCATGAACGCGCGCGCCGGTCGTCATCGCCAGGATGACCGCCATCTCGTCGCTGCGCGGCGCATCGCCAACGCCGATCTCGATCGCATCGAAATGGCTGCGCACATAGGAGGCGTTGATGTGGGTGATCGGAATGTCGATGCGCGTTCCGGGGCCGCCGACCTTCTTGGTCGAGGGCACGATGGCCTTGGCGTCGCCAAGAAGTTCGCGCATCGCATAGCCGCCCGGATTGTGCCACAGCGCGCCGTGTTCAAGTTCGCCGGCGGCACCGACGATGGCGCCTTTGCCATAGCCTTCGACAGCGGCAACGCCATCGCCCATGGCGTCGATCAGGCGCCGCGCCATTTCGAGGCCGAGCGGCTTCAAATCCTCCATGAAGCCGGTGATCTCTTCGACGTAGCGTCCGGCAAAAGGGTTGGCGATGACGGCGACGATCGCGCCGCGCTTGGGCGGGCGTGCCGCGGGCGGCCCGCCCTCATGGAAAATCTCCTCGACCTGGACCAGAAATTTCCTGACCACCACAGCTGGCATTGCGCGTATCCTTCGTCCCGTCACTTGCGAAAATTCGTTAGAGTATCAACAATTATGCATCGCGATATTTGTCAAGCGCAGAGGTGAAGGACGCGGATGACGAGCTCAAGAAAACTGCATCGGATGACGATTGACAGCCTGTTTAGCCGCTCCTAAACTCATATGACCATCAACGAACTCGTCGGCATTCCGGCGATATGTGGGGGATGGTCAAGGCGTGGCTTCAAAAGCTGAAAAAAGCTGAAGGGGAATAACATGACAAGGGCGCTCAAGAGTTTGTTTCTGGCCGGCACGATGCTGGCCGTTTCGTTGGGATCGGCCGCCGCACAGGCCAAGGTTTCGGTGGCCGCCATCTCGGGATATTTTGCCCAGGGTTTTGGCGTTTCGATCGTCAACGGCCTCAACAAGGCCAAGACCGATTTCGGCATCGACCTCAAGCTGGTCGACACCGGCAATCGCGCGCTGGACTATGAGGAGCAGTTCGAAAACCTCGCCAAGGGCAAACAGTACGACCTCATCTTCGTGATGGGTTGGGAGCTGGTGGATTCGCTGCAGAAGGTCAGCAAGGAATACCCCGACCAGCGCTTCGTCTTCATCGATGGCGTGCTCGACAATCCCAAGATGATCTACGCCAACTTCGCCGAAGAACAGGGCTCCTTCGTCGCCGGCGCGCTGGCCAGCATGATCGAGGCCAAGGGCAGCGAATTTCCCAAGATCGGCGACGGCAAGGCAATCGGCTTCGTCGGCGGCCGCGACATCCCGGTGATCCGCAACTTCCTCGGCGGCTACGAGCAAGGCGCCAAATACGCCGCGCCCGATGTCAAGGTGAACTCGGTGTTTGCCGGGACCTTCGATGACCCAGCTAAGGGCAGCGAGCTTGCCCAGGCGCTATACGGCCAGGGCTCCGACATCGTCTACAACGTCGCCGGCCCAACCGGTGAAGGCGTGATGCAGGCGAGTGCCGCCGCCGACAAATACTCGATCGGCGTCGATATCGACATGTGCGGCACGGCGCCTGGAAATGTGCTCGGCAGCATGCTGAAGCGCGGCGATATCGCCGTCTACACGCTGATCAAGGACGAGGTCGGCGGCAACAAGGTCGCCGCCGGCACCCGCACCTTCGACCTGGCCTCGGGCGGCGTCGAGTTCAAAGTCTGCGACGACATCGCGCCGAAGATCCCGGCCGACGTGACGACCAAGCTGGACGAGATCAAGAAGGGCATCCTCGACGGCAAGATCGTGATCGCCAAGGCAAAGTAAGCCAGCAACAGCGCATCCCTCCCAAGAAAGCGCTACACTGATCCGCCGCGGCTTGCCGCGGCGGATCAGTGTCCAATCTTCAAGAGCTCGCAATCTGCGAGAGCCCCAATCTGCGAGAGCAATGGTGTCGAACGCGCCGGGGTCCCCGACCCTCCACAACACTGCCGCGATGGCCGTCGAGCTGACGGCTATCACCAAGCGTTTTGGCGCCTTCATTGCCAATGACGGCATCGATCTTGCCGTGCGCCGGGGCGAGATCCACGCCATTATCGGCGAAAACGGCGCCGGCAAGACGACGCTGATGAATATCCTGTTTGGCCTGCTGCAGCCCGACGAAGGCTCGATCCGGCTGAATGGCGAGGCGACGGTGGTCGCCGACCCGGCCGCCGCCATCAAGGCGGGGCTCGGCATGGTGCACCAGCATTTCAAGCTGGTTCCCTCGCTCTCGGTCGCCGACAATGTCTTTCTCGGCATGGAAATCCGCCGTCATGGGCTGATCGACCATGCCGCGCAGATCGCGCGCACACAGGAACTGTCGAAGCGCTTCGGGCTGCATGTCGATCCAACCGAGCGCGTCGGGCTGCTCTCGGTCGGCATCGAGCAACGCATCGAAATCCTGAAAGTGCTGGTGCGTGGCGCCCGCACCATCATCCTCGACGAGCCGACCGCCGTGCTGACGCCGCAGGAAAGCCGCGAACTGTTCCTGACGCTGCGCAGCTTCGTCGCCGAGGGCATGACGGTGATCTTCATCTCGCATCATCTGGAAGAGGTGATGGAGGTGTCCGACACGGTGACGGTGCTGCGCAACGGCCGCAAGGTTGCGACCCGCCCGACATCGCAACTCAACAAGGACGAGCTGGTGCGCATGATGGTCGGCCGCGACGTCAGTTTCGACCGGCGGCCGCGCGCGACGCTGCAGGGTGACGTGATCCTTGAGGTCAAGGATTTGTGGGCGCGTGATGATCGCCGCTTGCCGGCTCTTCGCAATGCCAATTTCACTGTCCGCTCCGGCGAGGTGGTGGGGATTGCGGGCGTCGCCGGCAATGGGCAGACGGAACTGGCGGAAGTGCTTTCGGGCCTGCGGCCGGCAAGCCATGGCGAGGCCCGGCTGAAGGGCCAGGACCTCACCACGCTCTCCACCGCCGCAATACGCGAGGCGGGCCTTGCCCATGTTCCGGGCGACCGCATGGTGCGCGGCGTCGATCGCAATGCGTCGATCGCGGCGAACACGCTGATGGGCCGCCAGCATCGCGCGCCGTGGAGCCGCAATGGCGTGCTCGACTGGAAGGCGATTGCCGGAAATGCCGGCGCGCTGATCAAGAGCTTCGATATCCGCGCGCAAGGAGCGGACGACGCCGTCAAGCGGCTTTCGGGCGGCAACATCCAGAAGGTCGTGCTGGCGCGCGAATTCACCAATGGCGCCGACTTCCTGCTGATCGATCAGCCGACGCGCGGCGTCGATATCGGCGCCCAGGAAGCCATCCATGACGAGATCATGCGCCAGCGCGCGGCCGGCCGTGCCATCCTCTTGATTTCCGTGCAGCTTGACGAGCTGGCGGCGCTCGCCGACCGCATCCTGGTGATGTTCAATGGGCGGATCATGGGCGAAGTCGCCGGCGACGATGCCGACGAAGACAGGATCGGCATGATGATGGCGGGTGTTACGCCGCAGCTGGAGCCCGCATGATGAGCGACCGTTTGCGCGCCTTTTCCGGCCAGATCATCGCCGTAGGCGTAGCCTTGCTGCTGGGGGCAATCATCATTCTCCTGGTCGGCGAAAGCCCGGGGCGTGTCTTGATGACGCTGCTGCGCGGCGCCTTTGGCGACCAGGAAAAGATTGCCGGCACCCTGCTGCAGACGACGCCGATCCTGATCTGCGGCGTCGCGGCCTGCATCGGCCTGCGCGGCGGCATGTTCAATGTCGGCATCGAGGGCCAGCTGTTCCTCGGCGGGTTCGCCGCAGCCTGGGTCGGCTTCAGCTTTTCCCTGCCCGCGGGCATTCATACGCTGGCGGCATTGGCGCTCGCGGTCGTCGCGGGCGCGGCCTGGGTCGCCATTCCCGCCTATTTCCGCGCCCGTTACAACACCAACGAAGTCGTCTCGACGATCCTGTCGAACTACATCGCCGTGCTGCTGACCTCCTATTTCACCATCTTCCTGTTCAAGCGGCCCGGCGGCTGGTCGGAGACGCCGCCGATCCTGGCGACAGCCTATCTGCCGGAGATCTTTTGCTTCTCGCGGCTGAACTGGGGGCTGGTGATTGGCCTGTTGCTGGCGGTCGGCGTGGCGCTGGTCTTCCGCTATACCAGCTGGGGCTACGGCGTGACGATGGTCGGATCGGCGCCGAAATTCGCCGAATATGGCGGCGTCAACGTGAAACGGCAGGGCTTTGTCGTGCTGCTGCTTTCAGGCGCCGTCGGCGGCCTGGCCGGCGGCGTCGAGACGCTCGGCGTGCATCACCGGTTCATGGAGGGTTTTGCCCCCGGCTTCGGCTTCGACGGGCTGATCGCCGCCCTGCTCGCCAATGGCTCGCCGGTCGCCACCATCGTCACGGCACTGTTCTTCGGCGCGCTGCGCAGCGGGTCGCTGCTGCTCGAGGTCGACACCAGCGCCTCGCGCGAAATCATCACCGTGATCCAGGCGCTGATCATCCTCAGCGTCTCGGCGCAGGTTCTGATCAAACGCCGTGGCGACAGCCAGGCGGGGGAGCGGCGATGGAAATTCTAGACAAGCTCATCAACGTCGCGCTGATCGCCGCGACGCTGCGCACCACCGCGCCAATTCTCCTGGTCGCGCTTGGCGGGTCGTTCACCACCAAGGCCGGCATCTTCAACATCGGCCTCGAGGGGCAGATGCTGGCCGGCGCCTTCTTTGCCGTCATCGGCTCGATCTGGACGGGTTCGGCATTTGCAGGCGTCGCCTGCGGCGTCGCCGCGGCCCTTGCCTTCGCGCTCGCCTTTGCCGTGCTGGTGGTGACGTTCCGAGCCAATGAAGTGGTCGTCGGGCTGGCGCTCAACATCCTTGCCGGCGGCATGACGATCTCGCTGATGAAAGCCATTTTCGGCACGCGCGGATCGATCGTCGGCCACGGCATTGTCGGCCTGCCCAAGGTGCAGATACCCGGCGCCCAGGCACTGCTCGGCTCGTGGGCGCCGCTGATCTCGGGCTTCACGCCGATCGTCTATGTCGCGTTCATCGCGGTGCCGCTGCTGGTGCTGTTCTACAACCGCACCCGGCTCGGGCTCTATATCCGCGTCGTCGGCGAAAAGCCCGAAGCCGCCGAAGCGCTCGGCATCTCGATCACCCGCGTCCGCTACATCGCCTCGCTGCTGTGCGGATTGCTGGCGGGACTGGCCGGCGCGCATCTGTCGCTCGGCTACATCACCATGTTCACCGAAAACATGTCTTCGGGCCGTGGCTTCATGGCGGTGGCGATCCTGATCTTCTCCAATGGCGATCCGCTGAAGGTGCTGGCCGGTTGCCTGCTGTTCGGCTTCGCCGATGCCTTCTCGCTGCGCCTGCAGACCTTCGGTTTCCCCTCCTATCTGGTGCTGACCGTGCCCTATGTCGTCGCATTGACGGCATTGTTCGCGCTGTCCTACCGGGCGCGGCCAAGGATCATCAAGGAGACGCTGGCGTCGATGCAGAAACTGCTGTCGGTGGACAGGAACAGCGCCCCGGTCGACAAAAATCCCTAGTGAAGGAACTCTCATGGAACGCATAATCCTCGACGTGGATTCTGCCGGCGACGATATTCTCGCCGTGCTGTTTGCCGCGGCGAACCCGAATGTTCGGCTCGAAGGCGTCACCACCGTCACCGGTGCCGCCGGCCCGATCGAGCAGGTCACCAATGTCGTGCTCAACACGCTGACCCTGGCCGGGCGCGACGACATACCGGTGCATGCCGGCGCCTGGCGGCCGATCGTCGGCAATTCCAAGGCCGACATGGAGGCGCCGGTGCATTTCGAAAAGCGGCTCGTTGCCCGCTTCGGCGACCGGCTGAAGAAATTCAACCCACCGGCGCCGACGCCATCCCGCCCGGCGACGCCGGGACATGCGGTCGATTTCATCATCGAGACGGTGACGGCCAATCCCGGCGAGATCACGCTGGTGACGACGGGGCCGCTGACCAATGCGGCGATGGCGCTGCTGCAGGAGCCACGCCTGACGGGCGCGCTCAAGCGGCTCCTGGTGCTCGGCGGCAACTTCCAGACGCCCGGCAACATGACGCCGCTGTCGGAATACAACATCTGGGCCGATCCGGAGGCGTCGCGCATCGTGGTCAACGCCGACGTCGACAAGATCCTGGTGCCGCTCGACATCTGCGAGGACAACCGCGTCGCCGCCTCGATGCTGACGCGCGACGACATTGCCGACATGCAGGCCGTTGCCCGCAAGAACCCCGTCTTCGACATGATCGCCGACAGCTTCCCGATCTACATCGACATCTGGCGCGAGTTCTTCGACCTTGTCGGCTTCCCGATGGATGACGTCATCACCGTGGCGCTGGCCTTCGACCCGGGCCTTGCCACCATGACCGAACCGCTCTTCGTCGATGTCGTGCTGGATGGCCGCCTCGCCCGCGGACAGACGGTTGCCCATCGCGGCCGGCAATTGCTGCCCGGCGGCGGACCGAAGACCACGCGCATCTGCACCGATCTCGACGGCCGCCGCTTCCTCAACATCTTCAAGCAAACCATCGCGCGCTACGAACAAGCGGCGTGAGGACCGATAAAATGACCATTGCAACTCCAATCCTCTTCGACTGCGATCCCGGCCATGACGACGCCATCGCGCTGGTCATGGCGTATCGCTCGCCGGCCATCGACCTCATCGGCGTCACCACCACCTGCGGCAATGCCGAGGTCGAGAAGACCACCGCCAATGCGCTGCGCATCCTCGAATATATCGGCGCCGGGGACGTGCCTGTGGCGCAGGGCTGTCACCGTCCGCTGGCACGGCCGCTGGTGCTCGGCACGGCCGACGGCCCGAGCGGCCTCGAAGGCTCGCCCTATCTGCCGCAGGCGACAATCAAGCCGGTCGGCCAGCACGCTGTCGATTTCCTGGCCGACAAGCTGCGCGCCGCCCCGGAACCGATCCTGGTCGTCGCCACTGGCCCGCTGTCCAATATCGGCCTGATGATCCTCAAACATCGCGACGTGCTGCCCAAGATCAAGGAACTGATCTGGATGGGTGGCGTCTTCTACCGCAAGAGCGAGATCATCACGCCGACCGAGTTCAATGCGTTCTGCGATCCGGAGGCGCTGAAGATCGTACTGGACAGCGGCGTGCCGATCTTGATGGTCGGCCTCGATGTCACCATGCAGGTGCTGATCGAGGCGCCGCAATATGCCGAACTGGCGACCATCGACACGCCGCTCGGCAAGCTCGTCAACGACTGGCTGCTGTTCTACGAGAAGCTGCACCGCAACTCGATGGGCGTGGGCGGCGCCATGCACGATCCGCTGGCCCTGGCGCTGGCCATCGACCCGACGCTGGTGCGCACGCGCCCGGCCCATATCGGTGTCGATCTCACAGGTACCTATGCCTTTGGCGCGACGGTCGCCGATTTCTGGAGCGAGCGCGGCGAGAAGGACAATGCGCGTATCGCCCATGAGGTCGACGCAGACCGTTTCTTCAAGCTGATGTTCGACCTGCTTCGGGATTAGCCCGCTCGGGGATATTCCCTTGCTTCAGCGTGACCCGGTGCCGACGACCGGGTCAGACAGTCTTTGGGCGTGCCATCGCAGATGGTCGTCCATGAATGTCGAAATGAAGAAATACGAGTGGTCGTAGCCGTCCTGCATGCGCAGTGTCAGAGGGATGCCGGCCTTGGCGCAGGCCGCTTCCAAAAGCCAGGGCCTCAGCCCGTCCTTGAGAAAGCCGTCCGACGTCCCCTGATCCACCAAAAGCTCGGGGAAGCGGCGGCCGTCCTCGATGAGCAAGGTGGCATCGTAACCCCGCCATGACGTCTCGTCCGCGCCGAGATATTTCTCGAGGGCCGGCCGCGACCAGCCGGCGGTGCTTGGCTGCACGATCGGCGCGAAGGCCGAGCAGCTTTTGAAGCGCTCGGGATTTTTGAGCGCTATCGTCAGGGCGCCGTGCCCGCCCATCGAGTGGCCAAAGATCGCCTGGCGCGTCATGTCGGCCGGAAATTCCTGTGCGATCAACGCCGGCAATTCCTCGGTGACATAGGAAAACATGCGATAGTTCTTCGCGTAAGGCGCTTGGGTCGCATCGACATAGAAACCGGCGCCACTGCCGAACTGCCAATTGTCCTTCTCGTCGGGAATGTCGGCACCGCGCGGGCTGGTGTCGGGGCAGACGATGATCAGGCCAAGCTCGGCGGCCATGCGCCTGTACTCGCCCTTGTCCATGACGTTGGCATGAGTACAGGTGAGGCCGGAGAGATACCATACGACCGGGCAAGGCTTTTCACGGGCCTGTGGCGGCACGAAGACAGCAAAAATCATATCGCAGGCGCAGGCATCCGAAGCGTGCGAATAGACGCCCTGCACGCCGCCATGCGACCTGGCCGAGGAGATGGTCTTCATCCGGTCCGACATCTTGTTTCTTCTCCGCCATCGGCAAACGTCACGGCCGCCTGTCTAAGGACCATGATTGCCAGGCGCAAGTCCCGCCTACTCCGCCGCCAAAGCCGTCACTTCCCGCCGGAACGGCAGCGCATCGCCGATATCGTCTTCGTCCAGTTCACGTGCGAAGCGGTGGCCGGCATAGGTTGCCCAGGCGATCGGGCCTGGCGCCTCTGCATCGCCTATGACCTTGATCGAGCGAATGCCATTGTCGGCCCATTCGTCGCGCCGCGCCTTCAGCTCGCGCCAGACCTCGTCGTCCTGGTGGCGCGACGTCACCAGCACCACCGCATCGGCGGGGATGTTGCGTTCGGCGCCGGTATAGGCGCAGGCGGTGGCAACGCCTCCCGGCACGACGCGCGTCACGGTCCGGTTCAGCACGATCTCGACGCCGAGCTCGGCCAGACGGCGGTGGATGGCGCCCTGCTCCAGCGTGTTGCGGGTCCAATCCGACACATAGGCGGACGGCGTCACCAGCGTCACCTTGGCGCCGTTGCGCGCCATCAGCTCGGCCAGAACGCCACCCATATAGTAGTGGTCGTCATCGAAAAGCACGACATTGCCGGTCGGCACATTGCCGCCCATCAGATCGTCCGGCGTGTAGACCGGCATCGCCGGGTCGATCGGTATCGCCACGACATGGGCGCGCGCCACGCCGTCGCGGCGCCATGTCGAGCCGGTGGCAAGGGCGATGTTCTGAAAACCGAAGGCCAGTATGTCCTGCGCCGACAAGCGGCTTTGGAAGTAGACATCGACATTGGACATCTGGCTGAGCTGGTACTGGCGATAGTCGCGCACGCGGCCCCAGGCCGACAGCCCAGGCAGGCGGCATTCGCGCGCGACGCGGCCGCCGAGTTCTGTGCCGGCCTCGGCAATGGCCACCTGATAACCGCGCAGGCCGAGTGCACGGGCGGCCTCCAGCCCAGCGGGGCCGGCGCCGACGATCAACACGCTGTCGCTGTCGCCCTTGGCCTGCATGCGTTCGGGATGCCAACCCTTGCGCCATTCTTCCATGAAGGTCGGGTTCTGCGTGCAGCGCGAGATCGACATGGTCATGTCGCCGGTGATGCAAATGTTGCAGCCGATGCACTCGCGGATGTCCTCGATCCGGCCCTCCTCCACCTTCTTCGGCAGGAAGGGATCGGCGATCGATGGACGGGCGCAGCCGATGAAATCAAGCGTGCCGGACTTGATCATCCTGACCATGACATCCGGCGAGGTGAAGCGGCCGACGCCGACGACTGGCCTAGAGGTCAGCGACTTGATGCCGGAGACCAGGCTCTCCTGCGCTGCCTCCTCCTTGAAGCGCGACGGCCCCGAGCAGTCCTCCCAGGCGCCGTGCGCCAGGTCCCAGAGGTCAGGCAGATCGGCATGCATCTCGATCATGTCGCGCACTTCGGAATTGGCGAAGCCGAGCTCGCCGATCATCTCGTCCAGCGACAGCCGCAGCGTCAGGCCGCAGGTGTCGCCGATGGCGTCGCGGCCTTCCTCGATCAGCTCGCGCATCAGCCGCGAGCGGTTTTCCAGCGAGCCGCCATATTCGTCGCTGCGCTGGTTGGTGGCGGTGGACAGGAAGTGCTGGATGATGCCGAAGCCATGCGCGCCGTAGAGACAGACCAGGTCGAAACCCGCCAGCTTGGCGCGTTTGAAGGCATTGCGGTGCCAGCGCCTGAGGTCGCGTATATCCTCTCTGTCCATAGCCCGCGCCTGGACCGGGTCTTTGGTGAAGGTTCGGATGGGCAAGGCCGACGGCCCGCGCGGCACTTCCTTGGTGTAGAGGTTCGGGCCGTTGATGCCGGAATAGGCGAGCTGGATGCCGGCCAGCGCGCCATGCTGGTGCATGGCCTTGGCCATCTTCGCCAGCGCCGGAATATCGGCGTCGTCCCACAGCCTGAGTTCGATGAAGGGCGTGATCTCCGAGGTGTGGTGCATCTCCGTCTGCTCGGTGAAGATGACACCCCAGCCGCCTTCCGACTTGATGCGACGCATCTCGGCCGCAGCGGAGGGATCGCGATAGCCGCCGCCATTGCAATGCGGCACCTGGTAGAAGCGGTTCTTGGCGGTCACCGGACCGATCTTCACGGGCTCGAACAGAATGTCGTAGCGTGGATCACGCATGGTGCTTCCTTTCTGCCAGCGTCGCATCGCGGCATGCGCTGTGATGGTTTTGGCGCAAGCCGGTCCGCCCGGTGGGTAGATGCCGTGACCCTACTCATAAGTTGCGGCGCGTGCCGGAAAACTACAGATTTCTTCTGTGCCGATTAGGACGCGCCTAATCCGCCCCTGCCGCCTGGATTAGCATCGAGTGAATCCCGGCTGAGCCAAATGCGACTTCAAGCGCATGGTCGCGCGATGCTAGATAACGCACACGGCCAATGAGACACACGACGCATGGACAGCAACCAGATCCTTGAAAAGCTGATCGCCTTCCCGACGGTTAGTCGCGACTCGAACCTCGACCTCGTCAGTTACGTGACGGAGCTGCTGGGCGCACGGGGCGTTGCCTGCCAGATGATCCGCAGCGCGGACGGCCACAAGGCCAACCTGTTCGCCACCATCGGGCCGGCCGATGCTCCCGGCGTCATGCTGTCCGGCCACACCGATGTCGTCCCCATCGACGGCCAGGACTGGACGCTGCCGCCTTTCGAGATGACCGCGCGCGACGGCAGGCTCTATGGCCGTGGAGCTGCCGACATGAAGGGCTTCGTCGCCTGCGCGCTTGCTGCCTGTCTCAAGGCTTCGAAAATGAGCCTGCAAACGCCCTTGCATCTGGCGCTTTCCTATGACGAGGAGATCGGCTGCATCGGTGTGCACAGCCTGATCGACATGTTGCGTACGGCGCCGCACCGGCCATTGCTGTGCATCGTCGGCGAGCCGACCAATATGCAGGTGGCGACTGGCCATAAGGGTAAGCTCGCGGCACGCGCCATCTGCAGGGGGCGCGAAGGCCATTCGGCGCTCGCTCCCCTGGCACTCAATGCCATTCATCTCGGCTGCGACTTCGTCGCTGCACTGCGCCACGAACAGGACCGGTTGGCCAGCGCTGGCGCGCGAGACGGCGACTACGACATTCCCTACACGACCGTCCATGTCGGCAAGATGAATGCCGGCGTGGCGCTCAACATCGTGCCGAACCTCTGCCAGCTCGATTTCGAGATCCGCAATGTCGCGGCTGACAATCCCGACCAAATCCTCGATGGGCTGCGCGCCAAGGCGCAGCGTATTGCCGCTGCCGCTTCGACGATCGCGCCGGAGGCGGCCATCGACATCGATATCACCAACACCTATCCGGGGCTGGACACGCCGGCGAATTCGCAGGCTGTGGCCTTCGTGAAGTCGCTGACCGGCGCCAATGACACCATCAAGGTTGCCTTCGGCACCGAAGGTGGATTGTTCAGCCGCGACCTCGGCACGCCGACCATCGTGTGCGGGCCGGGCTCAATGGCGCAAGGGCACAGGCCGGACGAATTCGTCAGCGTCGAACAGATGCGTCGTTGCGACGGCATGCTGGACAATCTGCTGCGGCGGCTTGCCGATCACCGGCTTCAGGTGGCGTGATAAAGTTCGCTGCTATTCTACGACCCGCCCACTGCCGAACACGCCCTGTTCGACGACGAAACGGCGGCAATGATCGATGAATGCCTGCACCGTCTGCGTGCGGTGCTCGGCGTTGGGCAAGGCGACCCCCATGGTCAGAGGCCGCAAATCCCCCGCCAGAGGCACGAAGACCAGCGGCTTGCCGTCTGGCGCCAGCGTGTTGAGCGGCCGCATGTTGGCGATGCCATAGCCGAAGCCGTTGGCGACCATCGACCGCATCACCGCGATGTCGCCGGTGCGCTCGGCAATGTTCGGCCTGATACCCCGCGACTGAAAGGCTGAGAGGAAATATTCGCGGCTGTAGGGCAGATCGAGCAGCACCATCGGCTCATCGGCCAGTTCTTCCGTCGTGATCGATGCCTTGCCGGCGAAGCGGTGCCCCTGCGGCAGCATGACATAGGCCGGCACGAGCATCAGCGGTTCGAACGTCGTGTCCTGCGACAGTTCGAGATCGTAGGTGAGTGCTGCGTCGATTTCGCCCCGCTGCAGCATTTCGAGCAGTTGCCCCTGGTTGCGCTCGAACTGCCGGAACCGCACCTCGGGATAGGCGCGCTCGAACTTCATGCGCAGGGTCGGCATGACGATCTGCGCGAAGGTCAGCAGGCATCCGACCGCCAGCGGCCCACGCACCTTCTCGGCAATGTCGCCGGCGATATCGTGCAGAGCGTCGGCGTCGGCAAGCAGCCTGGCGGCTTCCTTGAGGAAAACGCGCCCGCCGGCCGTGAGCGACAGGCCATGCGAGTGCTTGCGGACAAAAAGCTGGACGCCGAATTCGGCCTCGAGTTGCGCTATCGACGCCGAGATCGAAGGCGGCGAAACATTGACCTGCTCAGCCGCCTTGGTAATGGAACCGGCTTCGCCGACGGCGACGAAATATTCCAGTTGTCTGAGCGTGAAGCGTAACGGCATGGGCTTCTATGTTGCCGGTTTGGGCGCTGCGATCAAGCGATCGCTTTGCGTCAGTATTTGATCCATGTCGTTTTCAGCGCGGTGTACTTGTCCAGCGCATGCAGCGACAGGTCGCGGCCGAAGCCCGATTGCTTGATCCCGCCGAACGGCGTCATCGGGCTCAGCGCATCGACCGTGTTGACGGAAACCGTGCCGGCGCGGAGCCGGCCGGCGACGCGGTGCGCGCGCGAAAGACTGTCGGTCCAGAGCGATGCGGCCAGCCCGTATGGGCTGTCATTGGCGATGCGGACAGCCTCCTCTTCGTCATCGAAGGCGATGACCGAGAGTACCGGCCCGAATATCTCCTCCCTGGCAATCGGATCGTCATGGGCGACATTGTCGAAGATGGTGGGTTGTATGAAGCTGCCGCGACCGTTGATCGTGATGCGATCGCCGCCGGCGACCAGGCGCGCGGTCTTCTTGCCGGCCTCGACGAAGCGCATGACGTTGGCGGTGTGGCGGGCATCGACCATGGCGCCCATTTTCGAGGCCGGGTCGAGCGGATCCCCAGGCTGGGTGGCCGACGCACGCTCAGCCAGTTTCTCCACGAAGGCATCCTTGATGGAGCGTTCAACGAGCAGGCGCGAATTGGCCGAACAGACCTCGCCCTGGTTGAAGAAGATGCCGAAGGCGGCCATGTCGGCCGCCGCATCGAGATCGCCGCAATCGGCGAAGACAAGGTTCGGGCTCTTGCCGCCGGTTTCGAGCCAGACCTGCTTCATGTTCGACTGACCGGAATATTGCAGGAACATCTTGCCGACCGAGGTCGATCCGGTGAAGGCAAGGCAATCGACATCCATGTGGCGGCCGAGCGCCTGCCCCGCCGTTTCGCCAAGGCCTGGCACGACGTTGAGCACACCGGGGGGCAGGCCCGCCTCCATGGCGAGTTCCGCCAGCCTGAGCGCCGAGAAAGGCGACTGCTCCGCGGGCTTCAGCACCACCGAATTGCCCGCCGCCAACGCCGGCGCGCACTTCCAGGTCGCCATGTCGAGCGGGAAATTCCATGGCACCACGGCGCCGATGACGCCGAGCGGCTCGCGCCGCACCAATACCAGATCGCTTGCGCCGGTCGGCGCCACTTCGTCGTAGATCTTGTCGATGGCCTCGCCATACCACTGGAAGATCGCCGCCGAGCCCGGGACGTCGACAGTCGCCGCATCCGTGACCAGCTTGCCCATGTCGAGCGACTCGAGCAGGGCAAGCTCCTGCAGGTTTTCGCGCAGCAGCCGCGCCAGCCTAAGTAACACCTCCTTGCGGTGCGCCGGGCTCGTGCGTGACCAGACACCGGCCACGAAACTGCGGCGCGCGGCGGTGACTGCCAGATCGATATCTTCCTCGCCGCAGGACGCCACCTCGGCCAGCGTTTCACCGGTGGCCGGATTGATGCTGGCGAAAGTTCGGCCCGAACGCGCGGCAACCGTCTTGCCGTCGATGAACGCCTTGTCGCGAAAACGGATCGCGGATGCCTTGCCGATCCAGTCCTTGTGACTGAGTTCGCTCATGCGGATGCCTCCCCCTGTATGCCGGCTACTCGCGTCCTGGCTACTCGTCGCCCGGCACGCCGTAGCTCGGCGCGTCGGACGGATTGATCGCGCGGGTCACATAGGCATCGAGTTGCGGCTTGTAGCGATCCCACAAGGCTGCCAGTTCCTCGATCGGGCAGTCGTCGGTCCAGTCGCAGCGCAGGTCCGCGACGGGCCAGGCGACCTCGCGCACCAGCTTCATTCCAGCCGAATGCACCGGACCCGCCTCGCCACCCGCCTTCAGCGCGGCGCGCATGGTCGCGATCAGGCGGTCGCCGAGATGGCCTTCCGAGGCGAGGAAGGCCTCGACCATGGCTTGCGGCACGCCATCATGGGCCAGCATGTTGCCGCCGCAGGCGACATTGTCCGCACGCGCTTCCGCCCAGATGCCGAGCGCCTTGGGCCCGGAATGGATCGCCGTGGTCCCAGCGGCATCGACAGCCAGCACCTGACGATATTCGCTGTAGGCGCCGGTGCGCTTCAGGATGGCGACCGCCTCGGCGGCCGAGGCACCCCGCGCCAGCAGTTCGAGCCCCCTTATGCCGAGCGTCGGATCGGTGACGTTCTGGCTGGCGACAGCCCCGACGCCCGCTTGCGCATAGGCGCAACGCGCCGCCACCGCCGGAGAGGAGGAGGACACCGCGACGCCGAACATGCCGGTGCGGCTGCACCGCGCGACAATGGAAAATGTCATGATTGTCAGTCCGGGATTACGGCAGTGCCGTCGATCTCGACCAGCCAGTCCGGCCGTGCCAGGGCCTGCACGACGAGGCCGGTCGAAACGGGATGCACGCCTTTGATGTACTCGCCCATGGTGCGGTAGACCGCCTCGCGATGGCGCACGTCGGTGATGTAGACGACCACCTTGACCAGATGCTCCATGGTGCCGCCGCACTCCTCGATGAGCTGCCTGATGTTCTGCATCACCTTGTGCGTCTGCTCGGCCGGATCGTGGCTGTCGATGTTCTTGGCGGTGTCGAGATCCTGCGGACACTGGCCACGCAGATAGACCGTCCGGCCACCCCGCGTGACGACCGCCTGGCACAGATCATTGTCGAGTTTCTGCTCTGGATAGGTGTCCTTGGTGTTGAATTTGCGGATTCTCGTATGCGCCATCCTGGTCTCCATAAGGTCGGTCTCGCAGCTGTTGTCAGCGTCGGTCAGGCATCCACTGTCTCGCGCCGTGCTGCAGCATGGTAGGCCAGATATTTGCGCTGCGTCGAAATACGGTCCGCGACATGCTTGGCATCATGCCAGACACCCCAGATGAAACTCGACCCTCTTCGCGACTGCCAAGGCAAGCCCAGAAAATAGAGTCCAGGCTCGACAGAGACGCCGCGCTGATGCCTTGGCCGGCCCTTCTCGTCAAAAGCATCGACCTTCAACCAGCTGTAATCGACGGCAAAGCCTGTCGCCCAGATGATCGCCGCTATCCCGGCTTCAGCCAAATCGAGTTCAAGGAGCGGGTTGGTCAGGCAGTCCGGATCCGGGTCGATGCGACGGGCCGTGGGCTCCTCTGGAAGGTCGAGGCCGTTGCGGGCGACATAGGCGTCGGCCTCGTCCAGCAGCGACATCAGGTTGGCGTCACCGCGGGCAATGTTTTTTGCCAGATCGGGCGCAAAGGTCAGCACGCCGTCCTGATATGTCTTGGTCATGCCGACCAGGGTAAGCCCCTGAGCGGCCAGCCGACGGAAATCAATCGTTTCGCCGCCACGCGCGCCGCTCACCGCAATCGTGACATGCTCCGTGCCAGGCCCTGGAGTTTCAAGATCCCATTTGCCGAGAACGCCAAGCCACCAGCAGAAATCGCGCCCGCGATAGGCGCGCGGCGGGCGGTCGTGCGCGCCGACCGAGAGGTAGACGCGCCGCCCCGAGCGCTGAAGCTCATCTGCAATCTGCACACCTGACGATCCCGCCCCGACCACCAACACCGCACCCTTTGGCAATTGTCCGGGGTTGCGGTACGCGCTGGAATGAATCTGCGGAATGCCGGCATCGCTGGGGACAAGGGCGGGGATGACGGGGATCTGGAACGGTCCGGTCGCTGCGACGATGCTGTTGGCTTCGATCACCCCAGCCGATGTCTCGACACGGAACCCGGGCCGTCCGACATTTCTTTGCGCGAGCTTGACCTCGACACCGCAGCGGATCGGCGCATTGATCTGCCTTGCATAGGCGGCGAAATAGTCGGCAACCTCCTCCTTGGAGGGAAAGCCGTCGGGACCCGTCACGGGAAATTCCATGCCCGGGAAACGGTCATGCCAGGCCGGGCCATTGGCAACGAGCGAGTCCCATCGCTGCGAACGCCAGCGCTCGGCGATCCGGCCACGCTCGAGAACGAGATGCGGCACGCCGCATTTGCTCAGATGCTCAGACATAGCCACTCCCGCCTGGCCACCGCCGACGACAAGCGTGTCTATTTTTTCCACCGACATTTCTGCGTCCTTTCCCCCCAAGAGTTTCTGCGGATGCGAGGAGGTCAGATCGCTGGTGTACTGGAGGGACTGATTAGCGAAAATTACGATTTGACGTGGCAGTGGTTAGCTTGTCCCTAAATGCCCAGAATACTGGCCAAGGCGAGACTAGGACAGCATCGCCCTCGCCGCTTTTTCGCCGATCATCATGGACGGCGCATTGGTGTTGCCGCCAATCAGCGTCGGCATGATCGAGGCGTCCGCCACGCGCAGATTGTCGAAGCCGCGCACCTTGAGGCCGGCTGGATCGACCACCGCCATGGTGTCGGTGCCCATCTTGGCCGTGCCGACCGGGTGATAGACGGTGAGCGCCTCGGCTCGCAAATAGGCGAGGATCTCGTCATCGGTGACAACATCGGGTCCAGGCAGGATTTCCGGTCCGCGAATATCGGCAAAGACCGGCGAAGCCAGGATCGAGCGCGCCAGCTTGATGCCTTCGACAAGGGTCAGTGCATCCTGCCCGTCACTGAAGAAGCGGTGATCGATCAGCACGTTGCGGCGGGTGCCGTCGCGCTCGAGCGTGATTTCGCCGACGCTTCCGGGTCTCAGCACGCAGGTGTGCACGGCATAGCCATGGCCATATTCGACAAGCCGGCCGCGATGGCTGCGGTAGCCCGGAACAAAGTGGAATTGGACATCGGGAATATCGCCGGCATATTTCGTCTTGGCGAAGCCGCCGGCCTCGACGTAATTGGTCGTCAGCATGCCCTTGCGCCGGACGAAATACTGAAAGGGTGCGGCCAGCATTGCCGGCAGATTGGCGAGCGACAGGCCGAGCGTCCTGGTGCTCTTCGACCGCACGGTGATCATGCCGTCGACATGGTCGCGCAAATTCTTCCCGACGCCCGGTACGTTCATGACCGGTTCCACCCCCGCCGCCTTCAGTTCGTCGGCCGGGCCAATGCCGGAAGCAAGCAGGATGCGCGGCGATCCGATCGCGCCCGCGCTGAGCACGATTTCGGCGCGGCATGTCAGCCTTTGGGCCGATCCGTCCTTGATCACATTAACGCCGGCGACGTGCCCGCTTTCGACTGCCAGATCAAGCACCTCGACACCTGACAGGACCTCGAGGTTCGGACGGCCGAGAACCGGCCGGACGAAGGCGGCGTAGGCCGAGAACCGTTCCCCCTTGTTCTGGGTGACGTTGTAGATGCCGAGGCCGAGTTGGCCATTGCCGTTGAAGTCGCTGTTTTCGGGCAGGCCTATGCTCCGGCCCGCCTCTACCCACAGGTGGGATACGCCGTTGGGATCCCGCGGATTGTCGACCAGCAGTTCGCCCTCGAAGCCATGATAGGCCGGGTTCTGCGACAGGAGGTTCAGCTCCAGCTTCTTGAACACCGACAGGACGTCGGCATAGGACCAGCCCGCGCAGCCGAGTGCCGCCCACTCATCGTAGTCCTGGGCGGCGCCGCGGATATAGACCATCGAATTGATCGAACTCGACCCGCCAAGAAGCTTGCCCCGGTTGACCGGTATGCGGCGGTTGTTGAGCTGCGGCTGCGGCACGCCCTTGTATCCGTAGTCGAAAGCCGGATTGCCGTAGAGCGAGAGAATGCCGGCCGGCACGCGCACCCTGGTGCGGTCGTCGCTGCCGCCGGCCTCGATCAGGCAGACGAGGTTGGCGGGGTTGGCGCTCAGCCTGTTGGCCAGAACACAACCGGCCGAGCCCGCGCCGATGACGATATAGTCGAATTCCGCGGTCGCGATGCTCATGCCGGTCTTCGTTTCAGGCATGTCGTCTTCCCAAAACCGAGGGTCACTTTTGGGCGACATGCATTAGTGCTCATCGTCTTCGTCGTTCTTCAAGAGCTCGAGGATTTCCCGCTTCATGGCGATGAAGTTCGGCTCCATGACCAGGTCCATGCTACGCGGACGCGGGAGGCTGACGCGGATTTCCTTCTTGATCTGGCCGGGCCGGCCGGACATGACGAGCACCCGGTCCGCCAGCAGGATCGCCTCGTCAATGTCGTGCGTGACGAACAGGACCGTTTTCTTGGAATGGTCCCAGATCCTCAAGAGAAGCTTCTGCATTGAGTGGCGGGTCTGGCTGTCGAGCGCGCCGAAGGGTTCGTCCATCAGCAGCACCTGCGGATCGTTGGCGAGCGCGCGGGCAATCGCCACGCGCTGCTTCATGCCGCCCGACAGCTGCGAGGGATAATGGTTGGCGAATTTCGCCAGGCCGACCTCGTGGAGGAAATGCTCGACGATGGCCTTGCGCTCGGCCGCCGACATGCCCTTGCGCTTGGGACCGTATTCGACGTTCTGCGCCACCGTCAGCCAGGGGAACAGCGTGTAGGCCTGAAACACCATGCCGCGATCCGGGCCCGGCTCGGTAACCGGCTTGCCGCCGACAGAGATCATACCGCCGGTGCGCTCCTCGAGGCCTGCGATGAGATAGAGCAGGCTCGATTTGCCGCAGCCGGATGGACCGACGATCACGCAGAACTCATTGGGCACGACATGGAAGGAGATGCCGTCCAGCGCCAGTACGGCATTGTCGCCCTTGCCGTAGCGCAGGACAACATTGTCGATGGCGATGTCGGAACTCTTCGGTTTCGTCGCGAGTGTCAGGGCGTCCATGTCAGCGAACTCCTCAATTGGCCCAGGGAGCGACGAGGCGACGGATACCCCGGAACAATTGGTCGGTGCAAAGACCAAGGATGCCGATCATGGCTATGGCCATGAAGATCACGTCGACCTGGAAGCCGCGCATCGCCTTGAGCGAGATGTAGCCAAGTCCGCTGCGCGCGGCGACGAGTTCGGCAACGACGAGATAGGTCCAGGCCCAGCCCATGGTGACGCGCAGCACGTCGAGCACGTTCGGCAGCGTGGCCGGAAAGACGATGTGGAAGACCGTGTCGCCGCGTTTCGTGCCGAGCGTGTAGGCTGCGTTGACGAGGTCGCGCTGAACACCGCGGGCGCTGTCGGCGATCATCACCAGCTGCTGGAAGAAGATGCCGAAGATGATGACGGCGACGCGCTGCTCGATGCCGATGCCGATCCACAGGATGAACAGCGGCACGAAGGACGTTACCGGCAGATAGCGGATGAAATTGACGAGCGGGTCGAGCGCGGCCTGGACGATGCGGTAGGTGCCCATCGTCAATCCGAGCGGCACCGCCACGATGCTCGAAATGACGAAACCGATCAGCACCACCTGGACACTGGCGAGCACGTGCTCCCACAACGACCCGTCAAGCGCCATGCTGATGGTGGTGGACAACACGGATTCGGGGCGCGGCAGGAACATTTCCTTGACCGCTCCGGAATAGGTCAAGGCGAACCAGCCGCCGATCACCGCGCCCCAGACCAGGACGCTGAGCGTGATGGAGAGAGGGCGCGACACGGCCCGAAAGGGCGTGGTGACAGCTTTCCAGGCGGATCGACCGGGCTGATTTTTATCCACGCTCATGGTCACGATATGGCTGATGGGAGACGTTGCATTCGGTGCCAATGTCACAGGGAAACCCTTTGGGCTGGATTGACCGCAGGCGCGAAAGCTCGGCCTGCGGTCCAGCGAGCTCACTTTACAAGGTCAGATCACTTCGCAAGAAAGGACGGATCGACGAGGTCGTCGAATTTGATGTCCATCTTGAGCTTGCCGAAGCCGCCCCAGACATCGCCGCCCAGCTTGATCAGCTTGCCGGCTTCACCGCTCTCGCCGCCGGCGAAAAATTCGGCATTGCGCTGCTTGCCGTAGAAGTTCACGCCCGCGGCCGAGGAGGCGAAGTCCTTCGGATCCTTCAACCAGCCGCCGACACCCTTGGCCATCACCTCGTAAGCCTTCGCAGGATCTTCCTTGATCAGCTCGTTGGCCTTGTAGAGCCCCTTCACCAAGGCTTCGACATCTTTCGGGTTCTTCGCAATGTAATCGCAGTTCAGCGCCACGACGTCGACGATCAAGCCCGGCGTCTTCGAGGAATCGATCAGGACCTGTCCCTTGTTTGCCTTCTTGGCCAGCGTCAGATGCGGCTCCCAGGTGACGGCAACAGGAATGCGATCGGCCATGAAGGCGGCGGCGGCATCATCCGCCGTCATGTTGGTGACCTTCACGTCGGCCTGAGTGAGACCGGCCTGCTTGAGCAGGATGTTGAACCAGAACTGGGACACCGAACCTTCGTTCAATCCGACTTCCATGCCCTTGAGATCGGCGACACTCTTGACCTCGGTGGGCGCCAGAACGCCGTCGCCGCCATGGCTGTCGTCCAGCGCATAGACCGATTTGAAGCAAACGTCCTTGGAACGGTACTTCATGATTTCATCTATGGTCGAGGCGCTGCCGTCGAGCTCGCCGGCGGCGACGGCCGCCATGTACATCGATGCTTCCTCGATGATTTCGAGCGAGACATCGAGGCCGCCTTCCTTGAAGTAGCCCATGTCGCGCGCAAGGAAGAGCGGGCCGTATCCGACCCAGGTCGTCATGCCCAGCTTCAAGCTGCCGGCTTCGGCGTGGAGGCTCACCGAAAAGGCGCTCAGGGCAATGCCGGCCGCAAGCGCGGCGCGGCGAAACTTCGAGAGTATTGTCGTCATCACGTTCCCCTGTCTTTTTCTGAGGTCAGGCGCTGTCCGCGCCAAAACAACCCGCTTCGGACGCATCGCCGAAGGCTGCCGCCTGACGTTCTTTTTGTTCTCTTTCAGCCGGCGGATGGAGCAAAGCACGCTGTGTGCGATGCACAAATAATGATTTTCGATAATTCTGCTTAGGCTGGGCCTAACCAGGCCGGCGCTGACCGCGCTCGGGCCTAGGCGCATGGAATGGGTGACCCGCCATAACCTGCTTGCCTGCCTTCTTTTACGTTGCGGGCACGGTCATTCCAGTTACTCTGCGAGGAAGAACCGCCCGAGGCTGGTCTCTGCGATTGCTGAACGCGGGAGTGACATGTGACGATACGGCCAATCGTGAGATTTCCCGATCCTCGTCTGCGCTCCGTCGCCAAGCCGATATCGGTGTTGACGAGGATCTGCACCGGCTTGCCGGCGATCTCGCCGACACGATGCGCGCCGCTCCAGGCATCGGAATCACTGCCCCTCATATCGGCATCCTGAAGCGGCTGGTGGTCATCGAACTGTCGCCCTCGGCGGGCCTGCGCAGCTACGTCAACCCCACCGTTCTTTGGGCATCCGCGGAAATGATCCGCCATATCGAAGGCAGCGTGTCCATGCCTGATGTCACGGAAGAAATCGAACGGCATGCACGCGTCCGTATCGGCTACCAGACTCTGGACGGCGGCGAAGCTGTCGAGGAGGCTGAGGGCCTGCTCTCTGTCTGCCACCAGCATGAGATCGACCAACTCAACGGGCTGTTCTGGATCGAGCGGCTCTCCCGCCTGAAGCGGGAGCGGCTGGTCAAACGATACCAGAAACAGCAGCGAGGCTTTTAGGCGACGGCGCCCACGCATCCGCCGTCGCCAGGTGTGCAAAGTCCAGCGCCCGTCGCCTCAGATCACCGCTTCTTCCAGGAACGGCTCGTTGCGCTCAATGCGCTCGTAGCAGAACGGCGACAAATCGAGCGTCTGGAAAGCGCCGTGAACGATCAGCTCCGACACCGCCCGGCCCACGGCCGGCGACTGCTGCAGCCCGTGTCCCGAAAAACCATTGGCGAACATGAAGTTGGTTACCTCCGGATGGAAGCCGACGATGCCATTGTGGTCGAGCATGTTGTATTCGTAATGGCCGGTCCAGCTGGTCTGGACCTTCAGCGCATCGAAGGCCGGAATGCGGTGCCAGAGCGCTGGCCAGATGTAATCGTCGAACTCCTCGAAGTGCATTTCGAAGTCGTCATAGTCTGCCGGTCCGTCGCCCTGCGGCGTGTTGCCGGTGAGGAAAAGCTCGCCTTCCGGCCGCACGAAGGTGCCGGAGAGGTCGATGACATTGGGCATCCGGCCGGGGATCGGATTGGCGCTGGCGAAGACGAAGCTGTAGCGCTTGTAGGGTGCGACCGGGATGGACAGGCCAGCCATGGCGGCGACCTGCTGCGCACGCGGGCCGGCGGCGTTGACCAAGGTTCCGCAAGAAATCGTCTGGCCGGTCGCGAGGCGGGCCGAGACGACCCGCCCATCGGCGATATCCAGTCCGGTCACGGCGTTGTCGATATACTCAACGCCGCTGGCGCGCGCCGCCCGACGGAAGCCGTTGAGCAGGCCCATGGAATCGAACCAGCCCTCTTCGCGCGCCCCCCAGGAGCCGCCACCGAGATCCTCGACATTGAGCCAGGGGAAACGTTCCTTCAGCGGGCTCGGTTCGAGGAAGACGGTGTGAGCGCCGAGGCTGCGCTGGAGGTCGACGCGCTCACGCGCAGCTTCCACGCCCTCAGGCGAGCAACAGTAGAGATAGCCATATTCCTTGAAACCGAGATCGGGCGCCGGCTCGTCCTTGTAGAACGGTGCCATCCGTTCCGGAAAATTGCGGATGATGTCGATGCCGAACTGGCTGATCTTCACATTGATCGGATTGGAATATTGCTGGCGGATGGCGCTGGTGGAGAGCGCGGTCGACGAGAAGGTGTAGCTCGAGTCGCGCTCAACCACGAGGATCGAGGCGCCATTGCCCAGCGCCTGGCTCAGCCAATAGGCCGTTGACGAACCGACAACCGCGCCGCCGACGATGACGATGTCATAGGCGGCGCGCGACGGCGCCTTGTAGGGAGGAATTGCCACGGTCTGTCTCCGGTCTACTGGTTGAATGAAGCGATCAAGGCATCCGAGCCCCGTGCCAGCAGGCCAAGGTCCGAGCCGACGGCAACCATGGTGAAGCCGTCGGCGAGGTAGCGGTCGGCATCAGCCCTTGCCGGCGCCAGTATGCCGCTGGCCTTGCCTGCCGCGGCGGCCGCCTTGCACACCGAGGCGATCGCCTCCTGCACATGCGCGGCACCCGGATTGCCCATCGCGCCCATATTGGTGGAGAGGTCGCCGGGGCCGACGAAGAGAACGTCAACGCCATCGACGGCGGCGATCTCGGCGGCATTGGCCACGCCTGTCTCGCATTCGATCTGGACGGCGAGAAGCTGTTGCTCCCGCGCCTTGGCGTGGTAGCCGGCGATGCGGCCGAAGGCGTTGGCGCGGTGGCCAACGGAGTAGCCGCGGACGCCACCAGGCGCATAGGTCATAGCTGCAACAATGGCGCGGGCCTGCTCTGCCGTCCGCACGTTGGGGATCATCAGGCTGCGTGCGCCGATATCGAGGGCCTGCTTGATCAGATTGGCATCATCGGAAGGCAGCCGCACGACGGCCTCGCTATCGAAGCCACCCATGACCTGAAGCTGCGCCATGATGCTGCGCAGATCGTTGGGGCTATGCTCGCCATCGATCAGCACCCAGCCGGCCCCGGAGCCGGCAACGATCTCGGTGGTGAGGGCGGAAGCCAGCGAGCACCAGATGCCGATATGGGCCTGGCCGGCCGTCACGGCGGCCCTCAGAATGTTGCGGCGCTCCTGCATTTCGCGATCGGTCTCCAACCCAAGAAGGTGCATTGAAATTTGTATGATGTCCTATATCATATGGCTTGGTTTGGCTGCAAGGCCGGTTTCACCAGCGGTGTATCTCAGGGAGTTTGGACATGAAGATCGGCTTCATCGGGCTAGGCGTCATGGGAGCGCCGATGGCGCGCCATCTCGCCGCCCGGTGCGGAGGCCGACCACTCCTCCCTCGTCAAGGCGCTCGAGATGCTGAGCGACCATGAACTCTCAAACGGAAAGGAATAAATCGATGCGCGGAACCGGCAAGGCCGATGTCTTCGTCATGCTCGCCCATCCCGTGGGCCACGCCAAGAGCCCCGGCATGTTCAACGAGATCTTCGAGCAGAAGGGCCTCGACAGCCTGATGGTGCCGTTGAGCTGCCGGCCGGAGGATTTCGACACCTTCTGGGCCGGGCTCACGGCGGCCGAGAATATCCGCGGCGTCATCATCTCGGTGCCGTACAAGGTCGCGGTCTTCCACAAATGCTCGGCCGCGCATGACCGCGCCGCGCGGGTTGAGAGCGCCAATTCGGTGCGGCGGCTGCCCGATGGAAGCTGGTACGCCGATAATTTCGACGGCGTCGGGTTCATCGACGGGCTGAAGGCGGGCGGGCACCAGATTGCCGGCCGCCGCATCCTCCAGGTCGGAGCGGGCGGCGCCGGCGCGTCGCTGACCTACTGCCTAGCCGAGGAAGGCGCGGCGGAGATCCGGCTGACCGACATCGACAGGGGACGCGCGGAGAAGCTGGCCGCGCTGGTCGGCAAGTCTTTTCCAAAATGCCGTATCGAGGTCGGCCAACCCGATCCGTCCGGCATGGACATGGCGATCAACGCCACGCCCTCCGGGCTGAAGGCCAGCGATCCGCTGCCGATGGATGTGACCAAACTGACGCCTGGCATGACGGTCGTCGACATCATCATGGAACCGGCCGAGACGGCGCTGCTCAAGGCAGCGAAGGAGATCGGCTGCCGCGTCCAGCCAGGACGCCCGATGATGGATTTCCAGGTTGAAGCCATGGCCGAATTCTTCGACATCGAGCGCAAGGACCGCAGCGATGGCTGAGCCATTGACCGCCGTCGTCATCGGCGGCACCTCCGGCATCGGCCGCGCGATTGCCTTGCGCTTCGCCGAGGACGGCTACCAAATCGTCGTCGCCGGCCGTGACACGACACGAGGCAAGGAGGCGGCCAGCGCTTGCGAGACGGCGGGCGCGCCGCGCGCTTTGTTCGTCCAAACCGATGTCGCCGAAGCCGGCTCGGTGGAGGCGCTGGCCGAAGCGGTCGTCGTCGCGTTCGGCACGCCTGAAGTCGTCGTCAACTGCGCCGGCATCCTGCAGAGCGGCAAGCATGTGCTCGACCAGGACCTGGACGAAGACGAGAAGATGTGGCGCGTCAACTATCGCGGCACGCTGCTGGGCTGCCAGGTGTTCGGCCGGCTGATGTCGGCGGCCGGACGCGGCGCGATCCTGAATGTCGGCTCGCTCGCCTCCTTCGCGCCGCTGTCGTTGCCGGCCTACACGCCCGGCAAGCACGCGGTTCTGGCGCTGACGCAGATCCTGGCCGCGGAACTTGGTCCACACGGGGTGCGCGTCAATGCGGTGGCGCCCGGCTACACACTGTCCGATGGGCTGAAGGCCAGGATCGCCAAGGGCGAGCGCAACCCCGAGGCGATCCAGGCGACCACGGCATTGCGCCGCTTCGTCGAGCCGCGCGACGTTGCCGAAGCGGCGCTGTTCCTCTGCTCGGACCGCGCCGCGTCGATAACCGGCGTCACCTTGCCTGTCGACGCCGGCTGGTTGGTTCAGGCGCCCTACGCGCAATACCTGCAAGGCAATCCCATCCGGCAGACGCCGGCAATCTGACGAGGGAGAAATCCGTGAGCGACATCAAGCGTTTCAACTTCGACACCCGCATCCACCACGGCGTCATCCACAATGGTACGCTCTATCTCACCGGCCAGGTCGCGAGACCGGGCCAGTCCGCCGCCGATCAGATGCGCGAGGTGCTCGGCAAGATCGATGCGCTGCTGGCCAAGGCAGGCACGGACAAGACCCGCATTCTGCATGTGCAGATGTGGCTGGACGACGTCAGGGATTTCGATGAGGTCAACACGGTGTGGGACGCCTGGATACCGAAAGAGCATGCGCCGGCGCGTTCTTCCGGCGAAGGAAGGATGGCCAAGCCCGGCATGCTGGTCGAGTTGATCGTCACAGCGGCGGTTTGAATGGTCCTGCCGGTTCGGGCATCATCGCGAATCTGGCTAGAGCAATTCCAGGAAAAGTGTGAGCGGTTTTCCGTCTGGAATTGCGTCAAAACAAAGAGTTGGAGCGGCTCGCCGTTTCCATGAAACGGTGAAACGCTCTAGAGGGAACTGATGACGAAGCGCAAGCCGCTTTCCACCGTCGTAGCGGAAAGCCTGTCCGAAAAGATCCTTTCCGGACAGCTGCTTCCCGGCACGCAATTGCCGACCGAGGCGGAGCTTTGCGCCGAATACGATGTCAGCCGCACCGTGGTGCGGGAGGCGGTGGCGCGGTTGCGCTCCGACGGCATGGTGGTGCCGCAGCAGGGGCGCGGAATGTTCGTCAGCGAAACCCCAGTGCCGCGCAATTTCTCGATCCCGGACGAGGCGTTGAGAACCTTGCCGGAAACCATCGCTTTGCTCGAGCTGCGGTTGAGTGTCGAAGTAGAGTCCGCCGGCTTGTGTGCGGAACGGCGAACCGACGCGGAGGCGAACGGCATCCGCGCCCTGATGGAACAGGTCGACGCCCAGCAGGCGGATCCGGCCGTCGTCCAGATCCACTACGACTATGATTTCCACCTGGCGATCGCCAGGGCGGCGCGCAATGAATTCATCCACGGCTTCCTCGCCTATCTCAGGCCGATGATCGTTCCGCGTTTTCAGCTCGGCTACGTGGTCACGCCAGAGCGCAAGGACAGCTACTACACGCGCATCCACAACGAGCACAAAGCCATCGTCGACGCCATTGAAAGACAGGACGGCCGCGCCGCGCGCCAGGCCATGCGCAAGCATTTGCACAACAGCCTCGGGCGTGTGCGGGCGCTGGCCCGGGCTTCGGGCGTCGAGGCAACGGAGGCGGAGCAGAAGGCGGCGGCCGCCTCGCTGTTCACCGATATGAAGAGGCCTTCCCCAGCCAGCGGATAGCTGGCGACTTCGATCGCACGGACATTCGTGGGGTAACCAGATTAGCCACGCATTGCGAAAGCCATGTTTTTGTAGCGCTGGCTGACCGAAAGCGCTTTCAGCAGGCAGAAAATGTTGTTTTCCTGCCGTTTCGCCGGATTTTCCGCCTCGGCGCCGGAGTGACCCCTTGAACGATTTTCGGGAGGGAAAAGAGAATTCGAAAGTTTATCTTTCCTTTTTGCTGGTTTTCTTGGTTTCGCGGCGCCGGCCAGCGCCGCACATTGAAATCCAGGCAAACGGGGAAGCCCAGGTGACGACAGCCTTCATCACAGGAGCGACGAGCGGCATAGGGCGGGCCATGGCGATTGCGTTGAGCGATGCCGGCTACGAGGTCTATGCGGTCGGGCGCAGCCAGGCCGCGCTCAAGGCGTTGCAAGGCGAACGGCCCGGCATCGTGCCGATCGCCGTCGACATCACCGATCGCGAGGCGCTGGAGGCGGTCCTGGCGGATCTCACCATCGACGTGCTGATCAACAATGCCGGGATCATGCCGCCACTCGGCAATTTCGCCGACATGAAGATATCAGACATCGACACCACGTTGGAGATAAACCTCAGCGCGGCGATCCTGCTCACCCGCCTCGTCGTGCCGCAGATGCGCGATCGGCAGTCTGGCCACATATTGTTCACCGGCTCCACCGCGGGGCACGCGGCCTATTCCAACATTGCCGTCTATTCAGCCACCAAGGCGGCGATATCGGGCTTTGCCGCCGCGCTGCGCGCCGACCTCTCCCCATCAGGCATACGCGTCACCGAGATCGTCGCCGGCCGTGTCGAGACGCAGCTCTACCAGGACATACTCGACGCCAAGGCGCGTGCCGCCATGTACGCCAGCAAAGTGGTGCAGCCGGACGACGTGGCCAGGATGGTCGTCGGGGTGCTTGCGCTCCCTGCATGGGCCGACGTCACCCGTTTCGACATCATGCCGACCTGGCCAACCTCGCCGAGCGGCACCAAGTAAGGAAAACTGGAATGAAGGATCTTTCCGTTCTGATCGTTGGCGGCGGCGCCGGCCTCGGCGCCCTCCTGGCTGAGATGGCTGTCGCGGCGGGGGCGGCAAAGATCGGCATCATCGACATCAACAAAGAAGCTGCCGAAACGGCGCTCACGCCGGCGAAGGCCAAGGGCCTGCCGACTGCGGCCGCTGCCTGCGACATCCAGGTCGGACCGCAATGCCATACCGCATTCGACGCCATCGTTGCGAAGCTCGGGCGCGTCGACACGCTGATCAATTGCGCTGCGATCTATCCGCGCCGCCCGCTTCTGGAAATCAGCGACGCCGATTGGGACGCCTCCAACGGCATCAACATCAAGGGCACCTATCACATGATGGTGGCGGCCGTTCGCCACATGCAGTCGCAGGAGCCGAAGGCACATGTTCGCGGCCGCATCGTCAACCTGACTTCGGTCGACGCTTTCAAGGCGCATCCGCAGAACGCCCATTATGCGGCAACCAAGGCCGCGGTCGTCAGTCTGACGCGCTCCTTCGCCCATCACGTGGCGAAGGACGGCATTCTGGTGAACTCGGTGGCGCCCGCCGGCATGGCCACGGAGAAGGCGAAAGCGCTCGGCTTCCTGGAGGAACTGGCCAAGGCAAGCCCGCTCGGCCGCGGCGCCGAGCCGACCGAGATTGCCGAATGGGTGCTGATGACGGGTGGCCCGAAGAACACCTACATGACCGGCGAAAACGTCATTGTTTCAGGTGGTTATATCTACGCCTGAGGCGGTTTTCCGCAACCGGCGGCGACTGAATACGGCAGTGCATGATCAACGGAGCCTCGAGCGGAAGGAGCGGAATTTTCGATGACCGGCAAGCTGCGCCTTCCCTCGCTGAACGCGCTTCGCGTCTTCCACGCCGTGGCGCAGCACAAGAGTTTTCGGCAGGCCGCGGATGAATTGCTGGTCACGCCGCAGGCGGTCGGCCAGCAGATCAAGCTTCTGGAAGACACGCTTCAGGTGACGCTGTTCGAGCGCAAGGGCCGGTCGATCGAATTGACCGAGTCCGCCATCCTTCTCTCGCACTACATCAAAGCCGGCTTCGACGAGTTCTCGGAGGGCGTGCGCCGCGTCACCAAATCGACCTACCGCGACCGCATCAACCTCAATGCGAGCCCGTATTTCGCCACGCACTATCTGCTGCCCAGGCTTTCGCTGTTCCGCGAAATCCTGCCGGGGGCGGATCTGCGCCTGACGACAATGGTCGACCTGCCCGATTTCGGGCGCGACGACATCGATATGACGGTGCAGTGGGGCTACGGCAACTGGCCGGACTACGAGACCACGCTGCTGGTGCCGGACCCGAAGATCATCTGCTGCACGCCGGCGATCGGCGAACAGATCAAGTCGGCGCACGAGCTGACCCGGTTCACGCTACTCGACACCGTCAAGTCGAAGCGCTTGTGGCCGGACATATTGCGCCATCTTGGCGTCGAGCTGACGGAAGGCGACCGCAGCATCAGCTTCGACGACGCGGCGACCATGCGCCGGGCGACCCTGCAAGGCATAGGCGTGGGCCTGGTCTCCGTCATCGACGCCGAGGAAGATTTTCGGGCGGGCACGCTGGTCGCGCCGATCGGTCGCGATGCCATCGCCGATATGCGGCCGGAGGAAGTCCCCGGCTTCTATCTTGTCGTCCCGCGCGGGCATCTGCGCGTGAAAGCGGTGGCCGCCCTGCATCGATGGCTGGCCCAGCAGGATTGGCGGAGCGACCTCGCGATCTCCTTGCCGAAACCGACCCCGCTTTCCGACTAGGAAGCGGCTTCGAGACCGGGCTCCGAAGAGTTTCTTTCGCGGCTCCAACAACAAGAAACGGAACAACCTCAACAGCGGAGACGACAACATGAAGACGGTGAAATGGGGGGCTGCGGCCCTGGCCCTTGGCCTCGTGCATCTTTCGGCGCCGGCGCAAGCTGCCGGCGGCAAGACACTCGAGACGGTCAAGGCACGCGGCGTGCTGAACTGCACAGGCCATGACGGCTCCTATCTTGGCTTTGCCGAGGTGGACGACAAGGGCAACTGGAAGGGCATGGACATCGACCTCTGCAAGGCAGTGGCCACGGCAGTGTTTGGTGATCCGACAAAGCTGAAGGTCGTCCCGATCAGCTGGGCGCAGCGCTGGCCGGCTTTGCAGTCGGGCGATGTCGACATCATCATCAAGGCATCGGGCGGCACGCTCAGCCGCGACACCGAACTCGGGCTGCAATTCTCGATGTCCTACTACCTCGGCACGACCAAGGTGATGGCGCACAAGGAACTCAATCTGAAGTCGCTGAAGGATGCCGCAGGCGGCACGATCTGCATTCCCGCCGGCACCTCGCAGGAACAGCAGGTCGCGGCCTATTCGGCCAAGCTCGGCATCAAGCTCGAACCCGTGCTCATCGAAAAGACCGAAGAACTCGAGCAGGCCTATTTCTCGGGGCGCTGCGATCTCTATGCGCAGTGGGGTCCGACGCTGGCCATCGCGCGCATCGCCAAGGGCAAGGTCGAAGACCATGTCATCCTGCCCGACGTGCTCGCGGTCGAGCCTGAAGTGATGATCATGCGGCAAGGCGACGACAATTGGGTCGACATCGCCAACTGGACGCTGAGCACGCTGATCTTCGCCGAGCAGGAAGGCATCACCTCCAAGAATGTCGACGAGATCAAGGCCAAGCCGACCTCGCCGCAAGTGGCCAAGTTCCTCGGTGTGACGCCCGGCATGGGCAAGGGTCTCGGGCTCTCCGACGACTGGGCCTACAAGGTCATCAAGAACGTCGGCAATTACGGCGAAATCTTCGAGCGCGATCTCGGCAAGGATTCGCCTTACAAGATGGACCGCGAGCTGACCAACCTCTGGAACAATGGCGGCGTCCTGTTCCCGCTGGTCATCGACTGATCGGGTCTGAATCCATCCTGGTCCAGGCTCCGCCCGGCCTCTGCCGGGCGGAGCCAACGGCAATTTCGAGGAAGATTGATCGATGGTCAGCCTGCTGAGAAATCAGAAGGTCCGCAACACGCTGTTGCAGGTTCTCTATGTCGGCTCGATCGCGGCACTGGTGCTCGCCGGGGTCGTGATCGCGCGACGGAATCTGGCTGAGCAAGGCATCACCTCCGGCTTCGACTTCCTGTTCAAGTCGACGGGCTGGGATGTGAACTTCACGCTGCTGCCCGCCACCGCCAATGACCCCTATTGGTGGTTCTTCCTCATCGGCATCACCAACACACTGTTTCTGGGGACCGTCGGCCTGATCTTGGCGACGATCGTCGGAACCATCGTCGGCCTGGCACGGACCTCCTCCAACGAATTGGCGCAGCTGCTCGGCCGCACCTATGTCGACATCTTCCGCAACATCCCGCTGATCCTCCAGGTCTTCTTCTGGTATGCGCTGATCACGCATTTGCCGCCGCCGCGCGCCGCGCACGAAGCCTGGGGCTTTCTGCTCACCAGCCGGGGGCTCTACATCCCGTTCCCCAATGTCGGCGGCGTGACAATGGCGCTGGCCCTGTTTGGTCTCGTCGCCGCTATCGTGCTGCCGCTCTGGCTGGGCAGCACATCGCGGCTCAGCCAGGCAATCGGCCAGCGGCGTGGCATCCAATTCGTAGGCGCTGCGGCAGCACTTGCCTGCGCGGCGGTCATCCTGGCGATCGGCCGTTTGCCCGACGCGCCGTTCATCGACTTTCCGGCACTGCAGGGCCTGAACCTCAGGGGTGGCCTGCGCATTCCGCCGGAGTTTTCCGCGCTCGCCATCGCCATCGCGATCTATGGTGGCTCCTACATTGCCGAGATCGTGCGTGGTGGCTTCAAGTCTGTCGGCAAGGGCCAGATGGAAGCCGCACTCTCGCTGGGCCTCAGCCCCTGGCGGGTGTTCACGCTGGTGCGGCTGCCGCTGGCGTTACGCGCTATGCTGCCGATCCTTGCCAACCAGTATGTCTGGCTGATGAAGGCGACCACGATGGGCATCGCGGTCGGCTTCACGGATTTCTTCATGATCGTTGCCCTGACGATCAATCATTCCGGCCAGACCCTCGAAGTGATCGGCATCCTGATGGCGGGCTTCCTCGCCATCAACCTCTCGCTGGCCGCCCTGTTCAATCGCCTCAACAAGGCCATTGCCCTCAAGGGCAATCAGTTGAGGGGCTGAGCCATGGACATTCTCGTCCCTCCCGCCCCCGGAAAGCTCGAGGATTTGAGACGGCGCTTTTTCGCGACGCCGCTTCAGGCCGTGATGTCGCTGATCTCTTTGGCGATCATGGCTTTCATCGTCTGGAAGCTGCTCAACTGGGCTGTCTTCTCCGCCGTCTTCACCACCAGCGGCGGACCCGAGGCCTGCCAGGCCGCGGCCGGTGCCTGCTGGTCGGTCATCGCGGCGAGGTGGCGCATCATCCTCTTCGGCCTCTATCCCTATGAGGAGCAGTGGCGCTCGGCGCTCGCCTGCGTGGCCGTGGTGGTGATGACGGTGCTGAGCTGTATTCCAGCCTTCTGGACGGGCCGCCGCATCGCGCTGGTCTGGGGGATGGGCACCACCGTCTTCTACGTGCTGATGAAAGGCGGCGTGCCTGGCCTGCCCTTCGTCGGCGAGGAAGCCTGGGGCGGGTTGGCGCTGACCCTGTTCATCTTCGTCACCACTTGCCTGATCGGCTTCCCGCTGGCGATCTGCCTGGCTTTGCTGCGCCGGTCGGAGCTGCCATGGATTTCGCGCACCACCGGCCTGATCATCGACGGGGTGCGTTCGCTGCCGCTGATCTCGATCCTGTTCACATTCGCCATCGTGCTGCCGTTCGCGCTGCCGCAATGGCTGCAGGGCGACAAGCTGTACCGGGTGATCCTGGGTTCGGCCCTGTTCTTCTCCGCCTACCAGGCGGAGATCGTGCGCGGCGGCATGCAGGGCGTCGCCAAGGGCCAGGAAGAGGCCGCCATGGCGCTCGGCATGCGCTATTGGCAGCGCATCGGCCGCATTCTCTTGCCGCAGGCCATGCGCAACGCGCTGCCGGCAACGATCAACCAGTTCGTCATCTCGTTCAAGGAGACCTCGCTGGTGGTCATCGTCGGCTTCTTCGAGATCCTGGCTTCCGGCAATGCCGCCTATGGAACCGGCGAATGGCGCTTCGCCTATGTCGAGGTCTATGCCTTCATCGCCTTCATCTACTTCGTCTTCGTTTTCAGCCTGTCCCGCTACGGCGCCTTCCTCGAGCGCCGCATGTCGGTCAGCGAACGCTAAGGGCGCGGACATGATTTCAGACAATTCAACGCAATCGGCTGGACCCGCGCTCCGCATCGAAAACCTCGACAAATATTATGGCTCCTTCCGCGCGCTGCGGGGCGTCAACCTGTCCGTGGAGCGCGGCGAAAAGATCGTCGTCTGCGGTCCCTCGGGCTCCGGCAAGTCGACCATGATCCGCTGCATCAACCGGCTTGAGCAGCACAATGGCGGCCGCATCACCGTGCTCGGCACCGAGCTCAACGACGATGTCGGCAACATCGACGAGATCAGACGGGAGGTCGGCATGGTGTTCCAGCACTTCAACCTGTTTCCGCACATGACGGTGCTGGAGAACTGCATGCTGTCGCCGATGATCGTGCGCAAGCAGCCGCGGGCGCAGGCCGAGGCAACCGCACGGCGCTATCTGGAGAAGGTCCGCATTCCCGAGCAGGCGATGAAGTTTCCCGGCCAGCTCTCCGGCGGCCAGCAGCAGCGGGTCGCGATCGCGCGGGCGCTGTGCATGCAGCCACAGATCATGCTGTTCGACGAGCCGACCTCGGCGCTCGATCCCGAAATGATTTCGGAAGTGCTCGACGTCATGGTGACGCTCGCCTCCGAAGGCATGACGATGATCTGCGTCACGCATGAGATGGGCTTTGCCCGAAGGGTCGCCGACCGGGTGGTCTTCATGGATGGCGGCGAGATCGTCGAGGAGGCGCCACCGGAAGAATTCTTCATCGCATCCCGCAACGAGCGCACCCGACAATTCCTGTCGCAGGTCCTGGGCCATTGAACGGCATTTTTGAAGATGCAAGGTTTGAAGCAGCACACATCTTCAGGGATTTCCATGACTGACCCCACAGCCGCACTGCGCGCGATCCTCGGACCGAAAGGCTGGCTTTCGGGCGCCGATGCGGAGCCTTATCAGCGCGATTGGCTCAACCGCTATGGCGTCGCACCTCTGGGTGTCGCCAGGCCAGCGGCCACCGCTGAAGTGGCCGCGGTCATCGCGGCATGCCGGGAGGCCGGGCTGGTGGTGGTGCCGCAAGGCGGCAACACCGGGCTTTGCGGTGGTGCCGTCGCGGAGCAGCCGAACGCGGTGATCGTCTCGCTCTCGCGTATGACGGCGATCGGCGTACCGAATCGGGAGAGCGGATCGATCACTGTCGAGGCAGGCGTCGTGCTCGCCGCCCTGCACGAGGCGCTGGAACCGCATGGCCTGATGTTTCCCATGCATCTCGGCGCCGAAGGCAGCGCCCGGATCGGCGGCTTGATCGGCACCAATGCCGGCGGCAGCCAGGCTTTCCGCTATGGCATGATGCAGGATCTGGTGCTCGGCCTCGAAGTCGTGGCCCCTGACGGCGCCGTGTGGGACGGGATGCGCGCGGTGCAGAAGGACAATGCCGGCTATCAGCTGCGCAAGCTGTTCTGCGGCGCGGAAGGCACGCTCGGCATCGTGACGCGCGCGGTGCTGCGGCTCTACCCCACGCCAAGGCAACATGCAGGCGCGCTTCTCGTCATGCCCGACTTTGCCGCCGCCGTTTCGTTCGGCGCCTTCCTGCGCGGCGAGGCCGGCGAATTTCTCACAGGCCTCGAATTCTTCAGCGATGTCGGACTGGAGCTGGCGCTCAAGCATCTGCCTGATCTCACTTATCAGCTGGGGACACGAGGCGATGTCTATCTGCTGGTTGAACTGGCTTCCGGCTCGCAACGCGTTCCCTGGACGAGATTCTGAATTCGGCATTGGAATGGGGGATGGAGCAAGGCCTGGTCCTGGATGGCGCGCTGGCGACATCGGGCGCGCACCGCGCGCAGTTCTGGCGGCTGCGCGAGGAGCAGCCGGAAGGCCAGCGTCTGGAAGGCGAACAGCTCAAGCACGACATATCGGTGCCGCCAGGCGCGATCGCCCGCTTCATCGAGGCGGGCGGGAAAATTTGCGACGACATTCTGCCTGGCGTGCGGGTCAACCCCTTCGGCCATCTCGGCGACGGCAACATCCACTACAATCTGTCGCCGCCGGAAGGCCGTGGCGATTTCGGCGGCAAGGCCGGCGCTTTTGCCGAGGCGCTGTCGGCGCTTGCCACGCAAATGGGCGGCAGCTTCGCGGCGGAGCATGGGCTTGGCCGTGCCAAGATCGCCCTGGCCGAGCGCAATCGGGGCGCGGTGGAGCGCGATCTGATGGCGTGGCTGAAGAGCGCGTTCGATCCACTGGACACGATGAACCCCGGCGTTCTGCTGCGATCATCACAGTAAAGAAAAACTTTCGAATGGACGGCATTTCTTGATTTCGCCCCGACCCGCCAGCGTGCACGTATAAATCTGAAAGGCAGGCTCGGTCCCCTTGCCGCCACACCGAGGATGTCGAAAACATGATCCGCAATGGCGGCCGCCTTCTTGTCGAATGCCTGATCGCGCTCGGTGCCACCAAGAGCTTCGGTGTGCCCGGCGAGAGCTATCTGGCCGTTCTCGACGCGCTGCACGACACGCAGGGAAGGCTGGACTATGTGCTGTGCCGCAATGAAGGCGGCGCGGCGTTCATGGCTTCAGCCTACGGCAAGCTGACCGGATCGCCAGGCATCTGCTTCGTAACGCGCGGCCCGGGCGTCACCAATGCCAGCATCGGCGTCCACACGGCCATGCAGGACAGTTCGCCGATGATCCTGTTCGTCGGTCAGGTTGGCACCGACATGAAGGGCCGCGAGGCTTTTCAGGAGATCGACTACCGCGCCGTCTACGGCACCGTCGCCAAATGGGCGGTCGAGATCGACGACGTCGCGCGCCTGCCTGAGATCGTGGCGCGCGCCTGGACCACCGCCCTGACCGGGCGGCCCGGCCCGGTGGTGGTCGCCCTGCCGGAAGACATGCTGACCAGCCTGACCGAGGCTGCCCCGCTCAGCGGGCCAGCCGCAATCTTCGAAGCCGCTCCGGCACAGGATGCGATGGCTGCGGCGCTCAAGTTGCTGGCGGCCGCGGAAAAGCCGGTCCTGCTCATGGGCGGCGCCAACTGGACGGAGGATGGACGCACGGCGCTGCAGGCTTTCGCCGAGGCGTCCGACATCCCGGTCGTGGCGGCCTTCCGCTATCAGGACCAATTCGACAACCATTCGCCCGCCTTCGTCGGCGAAGCCGGCGTCGGCATGGTGGCGCATGTCAAGAGCATGATCCGCGACGCCGACGTGATCCTGGCTGTGAACGTGCGCTTCGGCGAGATGACCACGGACGGCTATACGCTGCTGTCGGTGCCGCAGCCGCGCCAGAAGCTGATCCATGTCCATGGCTCCGACCGCGAGATCGGCAAGATTTATGTGCCCACGATTGGCATCCATGCCGGCCCGAACGCTTTCGCCAAAGCACTGACGCCGGTGAAGGGCGCCTGGGCGGCGTGGCGCGCGGCGGCGCGCAAGGCCTATGAAGGGACATTCGCCGCTCCCGTCCAACCAGGCCCGGTGGATATGGTGGCGGTCAGCGCCTGGCTGCGCAAGACTTTGCCCGCCGACGTCATCCTCACCAACGGCGCCGGCAATTTCACCGTGTGGCCAAACAAGTTCTTCAAGTTCGGGCCACAGGCGCGGCTGCTTGCGCCGCAATCCGGCGCGATGGGCTACGGGCTGCCGGCGGCAGTCGCGGCAAAAGTCGCATTCCCGGAGCGCACGGTGGTCTGCTTTGCCGGCGACGGCGATTTCCAGATGAACTGCCAGGAGCTCGGCACCGCCATGCAGGCGGGCGCGCAGCCGATCGTGCTGATCCTCAACAACGGCATCTACGGCACGATCCGCGCGCATCAGGAGCGCCACTATCCGGCCCGCGTTTCGGGAACCTCGCTCGAGAACCCGGACTTCGTGCCGCTGGCGAAGGCCTATGGCTTCCACGCCGAGCGGGTCGAATCCACAGGGGATTTCGCAGCCGCCTTCGGCCGGGCGCTCAGCTCGGCGACGGGCGCCGTCCTCGACATCGCCATCTCGCCCGAAGCGCTGACGCCCCGGCAGACCCTTTCCCAGATGCGCGAAGCCGCGCTCGCTTCGCAGAAGGCCAAGGCATGACCTCAGGAATCGACGACATCCGTCTTGGCGCTGATATAGGCGGCACGTTCACCGACATCGCGCTTGACCTCAGGGGAACGCTGTTCTCCACCAAGGTGCTGACCAATTATGCGGCGCCCGAGCAAGCGATCCTCGACGGCATTGCCGTCGTCACCCGCGATGCCGGCATTTCGCCTGCCGAGATCGGCATCATCATTCACGGCACAACGCTCGCCACCAACGCCCTGATCGAGCGGCGCGGCGCCAAGACCGCGCTGGTCACGACCGAAGGGTTTCGCGACGTGATCGAGATGCGGACCGAAAACCGTTTCGAACAATACGATCTGAACCTGCAACTGCCGACGCCGCTCATCCCGCGCGAGCATCGCTTCACGGTCAAGGGCCGGATCGGCGCCGAGGGGCAGGAACTGCAGCCGCTCGATGAAGCGGCCCTGGAGGAGATTGCAGGACGGATCGCGGCAGGCGGCTTCGCCTCCGTGGCGATCGGCTTCATCCACGCCTACACCAACCCGGCACACGAGCGCCGCGCGCGCGAAATCCTGTCCCGCAAGCTCAGCATCCCGATTTCGATCAGCGCCGAAGTGTCACCGCAGATGCGCGAGTTCGAGCGCTTCAACACGGTCTGCGCCAATGCCTATGTGCGGCCGCAAATGGCCGACTATCTCGCCCGCTTCCAGACGCGGCTGAAAGAGATGGGCGCCGAGTGTCCGGTCTTCATGATCCATTCGGGCGGCGGCCTGATCTCGGTGGAGACGGCTTCCGAATTTCCCGTGCGCCTGGTCGAGTCCGGCCCGGCCGGCGGCGCCATCTTCGCCGCCGACATTGCCCGGCGCTTCGGTCTGGAAAAAGTCGTCTCCTACGATATGGGCGGCACAACCGCGAAGATCTGCCTGATCGAGGATTTTGCGCCGCGCACGGCGAGAACCTTCGAGGTGGCGCGCACCTATCGCTTCTGCAGGGGCTCAGGCATGCCAATTTCGATCCCGGTCATCGAGATGATCGAGATCGGCGCCGGCGGCGGCTCGATCGCCTGGGTCGACGCCATGGGCCGGATCCAGACCGGGCCGGAAAGCGCCGGGTCGGAGCCGGGACCTGCCTGCTACGGCCGCGGCGGCACGCGCCCGGCAATCACCGACGCTGATTTGGTACTGGGCAAGCTCGATCCCGACAATTTTGCCGGCGGCGCGATCCGGCTCGACACGGCCGCCTCCGAACAGGCCATTATGCGCGATGTCGGCGAGCGGCTGTCGCTTGATGCCATGTCGACGGCCTTCGGCATCTGCGAGGTCGTGGACGAGAATATGGCCAATGCCGCCCGCGTCCACGCGGTCGAGAACGGCAAGAACATTTCCGACAATCTGATGATCGCCTTTGGTGGTGCTGCTCCCCTCCACGCGGCAAGGCTCTGCGAAAAACTCGGCATCGAACGCTGCATCGTCCCCAAGGGTGCGGGCGTCGGATCAGCGATCGGTTTCCTCAAGGCGCCGTTCGGCTACGAGGCGCTGGCGTCGAAGCTGACCCGCCTGTCGCGGTTCAAGCCGGCCGAAATCAATGCCTTGCTCGGCGACCTCAAGGCATCAGCCGAAAGCTTCGTGCGCAGCGGCGCCAGCGGCAGCATCACCTGCGAAATCACCGCCTTCATGCGCTATGCCGGCCAGGGTTGGGAAATCCCCGTGGCTGTACCGGATGAGCCGTTCGGCGAGGATGCCGTGACACAGCTGAAGGACCTGTTCGAGGCGAACTACCAGCGCTTCTTCGGCCGCGCCATCGAAGGGCTCGACGGGCTGGAGATCGAGATCGTCACCTGGTCGGTCAAGGCGACGGATATAAGGCCTGATGTCGCCAGGCACGAGCTTACGAGCGGCAACCGGACCAGCACGCCAACCACGACCCGCGCCGTCTTCGATCCGGCGAGCGGCGAGCCGCAAACCTACGGTATCGTCGAACGCGAGGCGCTCTGCGCCGGCGATCGCGTCGCCGGGCCGGTGGTCATCGTCGAACGCGAGACGTCCACCGTCGTCACCACCAGCTTCGACGCCGTCATCCAGAGCGACGGCGCCATCCTTCTGATCCGCAAAGGCAGCCAGTCATGAGCGACATCAGTGACATCCGCATGCAGGTGATGTGGAACCGGTTGATCTCGGTCGTCGAGGAGCAGGCGCTCACCTTGCTGCGCACCGCCTTCTCGACCTCGGTGCGCGAGTCCGGCGACCTGTCGGCCGGCGTGTTCGATCCGCGCGGCCAGATGCTGGCGCAGGCGGTGACCGGCACGCCCGGCCACGTCAACACCATGGCCGAGGCCGTGCTGCATTTCATGAACGAAATCCCGCGCGACACCATGTTCGAGGGCGACACCTACGTCACCAACGATCCCTGGCTGGGCACCGGCCATCTGCACGACATCACCATGGTGTCGCCGTCGTTCCTGAACGGCGAACTGGTGGCCTTCTTCGCCTGCACGGCGCATGTCGTCGATGTCGGCGGACGCGGCTTCGGCGCCGACGCCAAGTCGGTCTACGAGGAAGGCATCCAGATCCCGATCATGAAGTTCGCGGAGAAGGGCAAGGTCAATCTCGACCTTGTCAGGATCCTGCGCGCCAATGTCCGCGAGCCGAACCAGGTGGTTGGCGATTTCTATTCGCTCGCCGCCTGCAACGAGGTCGGTCATCGCCGACTCGTCGACATGATGAAGGAGATCGGGCTCTCCTCGCTCGACGGGCTTGGCGACTTCATCTTCTCGCGCACACGCGACGCCATGCTCGAACGCATCAAGGCGCTGCCGAAGGGCAGTTGGTCGAACGAACTCGTCACTGACGGCTATGACGCGCCGGTGAAGCTGGCGGCAAGAGTGTCGGTCCGCGACGACCATGTCGAGGTCGATTTCACCGGCACCGACCCGATGAGCCGCTGGGGCATCAACTGCCCGATCATCTACAGCAAGGCCTATGCCTGCTACGCGCTGAAATGCGTGGTGGCACCCGACATTCCCAACAACGCCGCCTCGCTCGCCTTCTTCACCGTGACGTCGCCGGTCAACATCCTGAACGCGGTGCGGCCGGCGCCGGTGGCGCTCAGGCACATTTTCGGCCACATGGTTCCCGATCTCGTGCTGGGCGCGATCTCCCAGGCCATGCCCGGCAAGATCCTTGCCGAAGGCGCCGGCGCGCTGTGGAACATCCACATCTCGGTGCGGCCGGTCGCGGGTGGCCAGGGCCGCCGTGCCGAAGTGCTGATGTTCAACTCCGGCGGCATGGGCGCCCGGCCCGGCCTCGACGGCCTGTCGGCGACGGCTTTCCCTTCCGGCGTGCACACCATGCCGATCGAGGCGACGGAGCATACCGGTCCGATCGTCATCTGGCGCAAAGAGTTGCGCCCTGACTCCGGCGGCGACGGCGAATTCCGCGGCGGCCTCGGACAGGTTATCGAGATCGAGGCGATCGAGGGCCACGAATTCGATTTCTCGGCGATGTTCGACCGCGTCAATCACCCTGCCCACGGACGCAATGGCGGTGGACCTGGCGTGGCCGGCGTGGTGAAGCTGGACGACGGCACGCAGATGCGGCCCAAGGGCTGGCAGCATGTTCCGGCCGGCCGGCGGCTGATCCTGGAATTGCCGGGCGGCGGCGGTTATGGCGATCCGGCCAAACGCAGCACCGAGGCGCGGGCGAACGACCGCTCCAAGGAATATATTTCGGAGAACGGCAAATGAGCTACATTGCCTCGCGCCTGTCGGCGGTGAAGCCTTCGGCTTCGATGGCGGCCTCGCAGGCCGCCAAGGCGCTGCGCGCCAAGGGTGTCGACGTGATCGATCTCGGCCTGGGCGAACCGGATTTCCCGACACCCGACCACATCATCGATGCCGCCCATTTTGCTGCGAAGGCCGGACAGACGCTGTACACGGGTGCGGCCGGCACGGCCGAGGTGCGCGAAGCCATCGCCGGCAAGTTCCGACGCGAGAACGGGCTGGATTACACGGCCGACGACATCGTCGTGGCCAACGGCGCCAAGCAGATCATCTTCAATGCGTTGATGGCAACGCTGGAGAGCGGCGACGAGGCCATCCTGCCGGCGCCCTATTTCGTCTCCTATCCCGAAATGGTGAAGCTGCTCGGCGGCACGCCCGTCACCGTCGAGTGCCCGGAGACATCAGGCTTCCGGCTGACGCCAGATGCGCTGGAGAAGGCCATCACGCCAAGGACGAAATGGCTGTTCCTCAACATGCCGGGCAACCCCTCCGGCGCGGTCTATTCGCAATCGGATCTGCAGGCGCTGGGTGCGGTGCTGGCAAGGCACCCTCAGGTGCTTGTCCTCTCCGATGAGATCTACGAGCACATTCTGTTCGACGGCCGCGAATTCGTTTCCTTCGGCAAGGCCTGCCCAGAGCTCAAGGACCGCACGCTGATCGTCAACGGTGTCTCGAAATCCTATGCGATGACCGGCTGGCGTGTCGGCTATGCGGCCGGACCGGCGCCGCTGGTGAAGGCGATGTCGACTATCCAGAGCCAGTCCTGCACCTCCGTCTGCTCGATCGCGCAGGCAGCGACGGTCGCCGCGCTCAACGGCCCGCAGGACGAAGTGGCACGCTTCCGGCAAGCGTTCGAGGCGCGCCGTGATCTGGTCGTCGATGGGATCAGGAAGATCAACGGCCTCGCGCTGTCGCCTCCGGACGGCGCCTTCTACGCCTATATCGGCTGCGCCAGCCTAATCGGCCGCAAGACGCCGAAGGGCATTGTGCTGGAGGATGATGCGGCAGTGGCAAACTATCTCTTGAACGAAGGCCGCGTGGCGTCGGTGCCGGGTGCTGCCTATGGACTTTCACCCTATTTTCGTATCTCGACCGCGACCAGCGAAGAGGTGCTGAGCGAGGCGATCGCGCGGATCAACGCCGCCGTCGCGCAAGTGGAGTAGATGATGCCGCATTACGACCGTATCCTGATCACCGGTGCCGCCGGCCGCCTCGGCTCGGAACTGCGCAAGGGCCTGGTGCCGCTGGCGAAGACGATCCGGCTGGCGGGGCGTGAACCGTTCGGCGATCTCGCGCCGCATGAGGAGGAAGCAGTCTTCGATCTCGCCGACATGGAGGCGACGATCGCGGCGACCAAGGACTGCGACGCTATCGTGCATTTCGGCGGCGCGCCGCTCGAATGCGAATGGCAGACGATCCTGGATTCCAGCATCCGCGGCTCCTACCATATCTACGAAGGCGCCCGGAAACACGGCGTGAAGCGCGTCATCTACGCTTCCTCCGTACACGCCATCGGCTATCACGAGGTCGAGGCGCATATCGGCGTCGACGCGCCGGTGCGGCCAGACAGCCTCTACGGTGTCTCGAAGAATTTCGTCGAGAGCCTCAGCCGGCTCTACTGGGACAAGTTCGGCATCGAGACGGCGTGCCTGCGCATCTTCTCGTCCTTCCCCGAACCGGCGGACCGACGCATGCTGTGGTCGTACCTCTCCTTTGCCGATTGCGTGCGCCTGGTCGAGGCAGCACTCACCGCGCCGCGCGTTGGCCACACGATCTCCTTCGGCATTTCGGACAACAAGCTAAAGATGGTCGACAACAGCGGCGCCAACCATCTCGGGTTCATCCCACAGGACAGCGCCGAGCCATTCCGCACCGCCGTGGAAGCGAAGACCCCCATTCCCGATCCGAAAAGACCGTCGGTAAAATATCTAGGCGGCTGGTTCTGCGAACTTGGCCACCCCGACGACAAGCCTGCGTGACAGCAGATACGCTGTCCGGGCATTTCTCCGACATGCCGCTGGTCTGTCCGTCATCTCCTCCGTGCCGCGGTGACCTTGCCTCGCATCTGACAGGCGAGCCGCAGCACCGAAGCATGCTTCACCCCCATTCACCCGAGCCTACTCGAAGGAATAGGTGAAACCTTCCTTGGAGGCGCCGACGGTGACCTTCGTCATCTTCTCGCCGCCGAGCGAGCGGTTGAGCACGCCGCGACTCAGTTCCGGCAGCAGCGTGTTGGTCAGGATGGCATCGATCATCCGTCCGCCGGATTCGATCTCGGTGCAGCGGGCCTTGACCAGATCCATGACACCGTCGCCGATCACCAATTCCGCGTCATTGGTTGCCCGCAGCCGGCGCGCGATCTTGGCAAACTGGTGACGGGTGATCGCCTCGATCATCGAATCCGAGAGCGGATAGTAGGGAATGGTCACCACCCGGCCGAGGAAGGCGGCAGGGAAGACCTTCAGCAATGGACTGCGCAAGGCGGTATCGAGATCGTCGAGCCCGGCCCGCAGCGTGCCATTCTTGGTGCGGTCCATGATGACCTCGGAGCCGACATTCGAGGTGAGCAGGATCAGCGTGTTCTTGAAATCGATCCGGCGGCCCTCGCTGTCGTCCATCATGCCCTTGTCGAAGACCTGGAAGAAGATTTCGTGCACGTCGGGATGCGCCTTCTCGACCTCGTCGAGCAGGATCACCGAATAGGGTTTTCTGCGCACCGCTTCGGTCAGGATGCCGCCCTTGCCATAGCCGACATAGCCGGGCGGCGCGCCTTTGAGCGTCGAGACGGTGTGCGCCTCCTGGAATTCGGACATGTTGATCGAAATCAGGTTCTGCTCGCCGCCGTAGAGCGTTTCGGCCAAGGCCAATGCGGTTTCGGTCTTGCCTACGCCCGAGGGGCCGCAGAGCAGGAACACACCGACCGGCTTTTCCGGCGCGCCGAGCCCGGCGCGGCTGGTCTGCACGCGTTTGGCGATCATCTCCATGGCGTGATCCTGGCCGACGACCCGCTCCGAAAGCGTGGTGGCGAGTTTGAGCGCCTTTTCGGTCTGGCTGGACAGCATCCTTCCGGTCGGGATTCCGGTCCAGTCCTGGACCACGGCCGCCACCGCATTGCGGTCGACGGATGGGAGGATCAGCGGCGTTTCGCCTTGCGCCTCGGCCAGTTCGGCCATCAGCTCGCGCAGCCGGGCGAGATCGGCGGCAGGATCTGACGGCACAGGATCGGCAACCGCCGGCACCTCGGCCTTGGCTTTGGCCGCGTTAGTCTTCGTCGTTTCCGCTTTCGCCGTCGCCGTCTTCGTCGTTTCAGCCTTGGGTGGCGCGGCCTTGGGCGGCTCAGTATGGGGCACCTTGGTCTTTTCTGCGTCCGCCGCTGCCGTTTCGGTATCGGCCTCAGCGGTCGCCGTATCGAGCGGCACGCCCTCGCCGCGCAGCCGCGCGCGCAATTCGAGGATCTCGGCGACCAGCGCCTTTTCGCGCTCCCAGCGCCCCTCGGCGGCGGCCAGCGTGGTCTCGGCTTCGGCGAGCCCGGCTTCAACCCGCGCCTGGCGATCGGTCACCTCGATGCCGATCGCCGCCTCGCGGCCGATGATGCCGCGCTCGACCTCCAGCGCCTGGCGGCGGCGCATGATGTCCTCGACCTCGGCCGGCGTGGCGTGCTGCGATATGGCGACACGGGCGCAGGCGGTGTCGAGAAGGCTCACCGCCTTATCAGGCAGTTGCCGTGCCGGGATATAGCGATGCGACAGGCCCACCGCCGCCTCGATCGCCTCGTCGAGTATCTGCACCTTGTGGTGCTGCTCCAGGACGCCGGCTACACCGCGCAACATGAGAACGGCCACCGCCTCAGACGGCTCGTCGATCTTGACCACCTGGAAACGGCGGGTCAGCGCCGGGTCCTTCTCGATGTGCTGCTTGTATTCGGCCCAGGTCGTTGCCGCGATGGTGCGAAGTTCGCCCCGCGCCAGCGCCGGTTTCAGGAGATTGGCGGCATCGCCGGTTCCGGCGGCACCCCCGGCGCCGATCAGCGTATGGGCTTCGTCGATGAACAGGATGACCGGCGTTTCGGACGACTGCACCTCGTCGATGACGGCCTTCAGCCGTTTTTCGAATTCGCCCTTCACGCTGGCGCCCGCCTGCATCAATCCGACATCGAGCATGCGCACGCTGACATTCTGCAGGGTGGGCGGCACGTCGCCTTGGGCGATACGCAAGGCAAAGCCCTCGACGACCGCCGTCTTGCCGACCCCGGCCTCGCCGGTCAGGATCGGGTTGTTCTGCCGGCGCCGCATCAGGATGTCGACGATCTGCCGGATTTCCGGATCGCGACCGACGACCGGATCGATCTTGCCGTCGCGGGCGCGCTGCGTCAGGTCGGTGGCGTATTTCGCCAGCGCCGAATCTCCGCCCGGAGCCCGTTTCATCGGCGTTTCGGCGGCGGGCGTCGTCGGAGCGGCGCCGGCTTCGAGCGAGCCCTCCACGACATCGGCGAACCGCGCGATGACCGCGTCGGCGTCGATCTTGTCGAACTCGCCGCTGATCTTCGACAGCAGGCCTTCCAGCACCGGCGTCTTCAGGCAGGCAAGCAGAATATGGGCGCTGCGGACTTCTTCGACGCCGAACTCCAGCGTCGCCAGGTTCCAGGCTTCCTGAATGGCATGAAAGATATGGTCGGAGAATTCCTCGATCGATGTGGCGCCATAAGGCAGCTTGTCGACGGCGCGGGTCATATCGGCCGTGATCCGGCTCGCGTCAACGCCCGCGTCGGCGATGATCATTTGCACATCCGAGCGGTCGGAAAGCACCAGTTGCTCGATGAAATGGACGAGTTCGACGTAGGGGTTGCCGCGCAGTTTGGCGGTGTCGGCGGCGGCCTTGAAGGCGCGGACACCGACAGGATTGAGCTTGCCGACCAGTTCCTTGCGCTTGAAAGTCTGCGATGACCGGCGCTGTTCCATCGAACCCCCTCCAGCAATCTGCCAGCCGATAAACTGCCACATAAGCCGTCACTTGACAAAGCGGCTGGTGGGCCGCTGTCGCGATGCCGATTTAGCCGGCTCGTTTCCATTTGTGGAAAGTCCCGCACCACCGACTGCAAACAGCCACGAATGTGGGCGCGGCTCCGCGATGCGGTTCGCCTGCAGCTTGGGCAACCACACCAAGGATTCCGGCACTCTGCAGGCGGTTGCGTTTAGCTTCTGTTAATTTTTGAGCGCTCGTTGAATTGTGGTAAAGTGCAACCGTGTGCTAACGTCGCGTCACGTACGGTTTGAGGTCGGTCGCTGGGGGTTTGAGTGATTGATGCCGCGCTCTGGCTTAGCCCGCTCGACGGTGGAAACCCGTCAGGGGAGGATTTGCGCAACGACCCGGCTTTCCATGAGTTGGAGCGCCTGACGGAGCCCGAGGTCAAGGTCGTCCACGACGGCAACAACAAGCCCACGTCGCAAAGCACCATTCCCGTCGACTGGTCCGCTGTGCTGGCAAAAGCGGCGGACTTGCGCGCGCATGGCCGCGACCTGCGCCTGCTCGTCATCGTCACGCGTGCGCTTGCCAATGAAGAAGGGCTGGCCGGGCTCGCGCAAGGTCTGACGCTCATCGCGCAGACCTTCGATCAGCACTGGGAAACCATGCATCCGGTCCTCCGGCCCGGCGCTTCGCCTCGCGATGCCGCCTTGCGCCGCATCAACGCGCTGCTCGACCTGCAGAATGGCCAGGACGGGCTGCTGGCGAACCTGCGCCAGATGATTTTCTTTACGCCACGTTCGATCGGACCAATCAGCGGACGCGACCTGGAACAGAGCGCGCTCGACGACCGTGTCATGCTCCAGGAAGCCGCCTCGGGATTGAACACGGCGGAAAAGGCCGCACTGGTCAGCGCGCACGGGCAATTGTTGAACCGGGTGCGCGCCGGATGTGCGGCACAGATCGATCAGGCCGGTGCGGAGATGGTCTCGCTGGTCACCGACGCCCGGGCAGCGATCGCAGCCCTTGACGCAGTCGAAACGGCGCTGAACGCCCGCCTCGAAGGCGGCGGCGCTCCCGTTCCGGAATTAAAGCGGTTTCTGCAGCGTTTGCTGACGACCCTCGAACGGAACGCGGCAGCGGGTGCGGCGGCCAATGGCGCGGCCAAGCCGCCCAACCCGGCAGAACCGGCAACGCCTGCTCGAAACGGTCATGGAGCCGAGACTATGGCAAGTGCGGCAAGCTACACGGACTCGAGCACAGGGCTTCCCGACCGGATCTCCTCGCGCGACGACGTGGTGAAGTGCCTCGACCTGGTCGTCGCCTTCTATGACCGCACCGAACCGTCGAGCCCGATACCGCATCTGGCGCGGCGCGTGCGCCGCATGGTGCACATGGATTTCGTTGAACTGATGGAAGATCTCGCCCCGTCTGGGCTGAAGGAATTCAGGCTCCTTGCCGGCGTTCCCGATGTCAAGAAGACGGCTCAGAAGGATGAAAGGTAACAGCACATGCCAGCCGAAAGCAAAGCGAAGGTCATCGAACGAAATCGCGCGCCGCGGGTGCAGATCGCCTATGACGTGGAAACCTACGGTAGCCCGACGACGATCGAATTGCCGTTTGTGATGGCCGTGATGGCCGACCTTTCCGGCGCTTCGCAGACCAAGGAAGCTTCCAAATCGGTGCTGGACCGAGCCTTCGTCGAGACCGACGCGAACCGCTTCCCCAAATTCATGGAGGCGCTCGGACCGCGCGTCAAAGCCCGGGTGAAGAACACGCTGCCGCAAGCCGAAGGCCAGGAGCGCGACGAGGAACTGGCGCTCGATCTCACCTTCACCAAGATGGGTGATTTCGCCCCCGACAAGGTCGCCGAGCAGGTGCCGCAACTGGCCGAGATCCTCAAGATGCGTCGCCAGCTCGAGGAACTGCTTGGCTTCATGGACGGCCGCGTCGACGCCGAAAAACGCATCGCGCAGCTTCTGAACAACGAGCCGCTTCTTGGCAAGATCGCCAGCCAGGCACTGGCCGACGACGACAAGGCAGGGGAGTAGACCATGGCCGAACAGCAAAAGACCGCCGCCGTCACCGCCGAGGCCGAAGCCATAAACCTCGACGAATTCAGCGGGCTCCTCGAGAAAGACTTCAAGGTCAAGAAGGACGACAGCGAGAAGCTGCAGCAACTCGTGCGCAATCTCGCGCTCGCAGCACAGTCGCGTTCCGACACCACGACCATCTCGTCCAATGCGATCAAGTCGATCAAGTCGCTGATCGCGGGCATCGACAAGATGCTGACGACACAGGTCAACGAGATCCTGCACGCACCGGAAGTGCGCGAGATGGAAGGCACATGGCGCGGCCTCTGGTATCTCGTCAACAACACCGAGACGGATCAGAAGCTGAAGATCCGGGTGATGAACATCTCCAAGGAGCAGCTGGCCGACACGCTCGAAGACTATGAAGGCCAGATGTGGGACCAGAGCCCGATCTTCAAGAAGGTCTATACGGACGAGTATTCGATGCTGGGTGGCGAGCCGATCGGCTGTGTGATCGGCGCCTATGAATTCTCCAACCACCCGCGCGACGTCGGCCTGCTGCGCAACATCTCCGGCATCTGCGCCTCGGCACATACGCCGTTCATCGCAGCCGCCTCGCCGCGCCTGTTCCGCATGGACAGCTGGCAGGAATTGCCCAACCCGCAAGACCTGCAGCAGATCGTCTCCAACCCGGCCTATGCCTCGTGGCAGTCGCTGCGCGAGAGCGAGGACGCCCGCTATATCGGCCTGACCATGCCTCGCGTTCTGGCCAGGCTGCCCTATGGCACCGATACCGTTCCGGTGAAGGGCTTCACCTTCGAGGAAGAGGTGCAGGGCGATCACAACAAATATGTCTGGATGAACGCCGCCTTCCCGATGGGCGTCAACATCAACCGCAGCCACAAGCTGTTCGGCTGGGGCACACAGATCCGCGGCGTCGAAAATGGCGGCACCGTGCTCAATTTGCCGGTGCACAGCTTCCCTACCGATGACGGCTCTATCGCCATGAAATGCCCGACCGAAGTCGCCATCGACGACCGGCGCGAGGCGGAACTGGCCAAGCTCGGCCTGATGCCGATCCTGCACCGGAAGAACACCGATCTGGCGGCCTTCATCGGCGCCCATTCGCTGCAGGACGACGAAACGCGCGCCGGCCGGCTGGTCGACCCCGACGCCCAGTCGAACGAAAGGCTGAGCGCCAACCTGCCTTACCTCTTCCCGGTCTCGCGCTTCGCGCACTACCTCAAGGCGATTGCGCGCGACAAGGTCGGTTCGTTCAAGGAACGCTCCGACATGCAGATCTGGCTGACCGAGTGGATCAACCGCTACGTGCTGGCCAACCCGGCCTTCGCCGACGACAAGGCACGCGCCAAGCGCCCGCTTGCCGCGGCCGAAGTCCAGGTGGACAGCGTCGAAGGACGGCCGGGCTACTACAACGCCCGTTTCTACCTGCGTCCGCATTACCAGCTGGAAGGCATCAACGCGTCACTGCGGCTGGTGTCGGAACTGCCGTCCGTAAAGACCTGATTTGCAGCAACCTGACCTTGTTTGTTTGAAAGCGGTGGAGAAAGACAATGCCAGTCAAGATCGATGGTTTTCTGAAGGTTCCCGACATCAAGGGCCCAAGCACCCGCGACGGCCACTCGGACGAGATCGAAATCCATGGCGTCGACTACAAGATGATCGCACCCTTTGATCCGAATTCGCTCTCACGCCGTGGCCGCGTGTCCATGGGCATGATCAAGTTCACCAAACACTACGACAAATCCTCGCCCTACCTGGCAAAGGCGTTGTTCGAGAACAAGGCGCTGGATGAAGTGGTGTTCTCCGCACGGCGGACCATCGATGGCGAGACCAAGGATTATCTGGTCGTCACGCTCACCGACGCCTCGATCATGGAATACGACATGTCGCAGGCCGAGGACGAGGAGGACCTGATCCAGGAGGAGGTCAGCTTCGCCTACAAGAAGATCAAGTTCGTCTATGACGGCAATGATGAAGCCGAAATGGATGTCTATGTCGGCAAGTGAGGTTCGGCGGCCCGGCGCGGGCAAGCAACAGATCGCGGGCAGCCTGCGGGCGAAAAGCGAGGCGGTCCAGCCGTCGCTGTGGGATCGCCTCGTCAACGACCTGCCGGGCCTGACCTCGGAGATAGACGGGCTGCGCCATGTCCTGGTGGACGAGCTTGGCGCGGACCGTCTCGAAACCCTCGTTGCCGGTAGTGCGCGGACCATCGACGGAGATGCGGAGCTGACGCCCGACCAGAAACGGCGTCTGCATCGCCTGGCCTTTCAGACCCAGCATCGCGTCGAGATCGAAAGCCGCGGCGTGGTGGTATCGGCCCGCGTGCTCAGGGAAGCGGTGCGGCGCGACATCGAGGCGCTGTTCAACACCGAGCGATTCGAGGCCACGCCGCTGCTTTCCGACCTGGAAAACGAGCAGATGGCGGACAATCCGCCGTCGCTCGCCGAATTTCCGGAGGTGCGCCGAAGCGTGGTCAATTACGGCGTGCCGTCCTTCTCGGGCCGGTCGTCGCGCGACTTCGACCGCGACGTGCTGGCGCGCGAAATCCGCTCGGTGCTCGCCACCTTCGAGCCCCGCCTCAAGGAAAGCGCGACGAAGGTTACCGTCACCCTTGGCGACAAGACCGTGGGCCTGAAGATCGAGATCGACGCCGTGCTGATCATGACGCCCACACCGGAACGCATGCGCCTGCGCACCACGATCAATCTCGACAACGGCTTGGCGCGGACCGAAATTAGGGACGCCTGAGATGGATCGGGTTTTCGTCGAATATTACGAGGAGGAACTGACCCATATCCGCGGCCTTGCGGCGGAATTCGCCGACATGCATCCGGCGGTGGCGCGCAACCTTTCCCTCGATACGGTGCCCTGCCCCGATCCCTATGTCGAACGGCTGCTCGACGGCGTCGCCTTCCTCGCCGCGCGCACCCGGCTGAAAGTCGACGCCGAGCGCTCGCGATTTTCGCGCAGCGTGCTCGATGTCCTCTATCCCGATCTGGTCACGCCGGCGCCGGCAACGGCGATGGCCGTGCTGAAACCCGGCCAGCAGGTGCAGACCATGCCCGCCGGCCACGTCGTCAAGCGGAACACGCGGCTGGTCTCCAGCCTGCAACCCGGCCTGTCGACGCGCTGCACGTTCTCCACTGCGCAGGACATGACGCTGTGGCCGATAGCCATCACTTCGGTCAGCTATTTTCAGGATCGCAGCGCGCTGGCGGCGGCCGGCATCGGACCGATCGGCGGTGTCGCCGGCGAGGCGGCGCTGCGTCTGGCGCTGACGCGGACCGGAAAAGGCAAACTCGACGAATTGGCGCTCGACCGGCTTGACCTCTATTTTGCCGGGCGCACCAAGGCGCCGCTTCTGTTCGACGCGATTTTCGGCGCCTGCGTGGCCATTGGCGCGCGACCGGAAGGCAAGGCCAACCGGCTGTCGCCTCTGCCGGCGCCCGAAATGGTCGGCATCAGCGACGACGAGGCCCTGATGCCGCGCACCCGCCCGACATTCGAAGGCTACCGCCTGCTGCGCGAATACTTCGTCATGCCGGAGCGCTTTCACTACGTGCGGGTCCTGGGGCTGCAGCCGGTGGTGCGCACATGCGATGGTGGACTGGAGATCATCTTCCTGTTTCGCCGCCCGGCGCCCGAGCTCGCCGACCTGACGCCAGTGGATTTCGAACTTTTCGCGACGCCGATCATCAATCTGTTCGAGCGTGAGTGCAACGTCGTCGAGCTCGATCAGCGCAAGACGCGGCAGGTGCTGCACGCCGACCGCACGCGGGCGCGCGACTTCGAGATTTATCGTGTGCTGCGTGTCGAGGATGCCGACAGTGAAGGCAGCGACGCCGAGATACCGGAGCTGTTCAGCCTCGGGCAGAACCGCGGCAGCGGCTGGGTCTATTCGACGGAACGGCGCCCACGCCGGGCGACGGAAGATGAGCGCAGCGACGGCCTGACCCGCACGTCATACACCGGGGACGATGTTTTCCTGGCCGTGTCGCGGCCGCTTGGCAGTCCCGCGAACCGGCCGTTGAAGCGGCTCGACATCATGGCGCTATGCACCAACCGCGATCTGCCAATCCTCGATGACAATCCGACGTTGACACTGGAGGCCGGTGACCCGGTCGAATCCGTTCGGCTGCTCGGTGCGCTGCGTCCGCCGCAGCCGGCCATCCCGGCGGCACTGCCCACAGGGGCCGACGGCGAATCCCGCGCCGACGATCTCGCATGGCGGCTGGTGGCGCAGCTGGCGCTGAACTTCTTGAGCCTCGCCAAGGAAGGCCGCGGCGTCGATCCGCTGCATGCGCTGCTCGATCTTTATGCCGACCGCGGCGACCCGAGCCTTGCCCGCAACGTGCATTCGATCGTGCGCATCGACTCGCGGTCGGTGATCGAACGGCTGCAGATCGACGGGCCGATGTGCTTCGGGCGTGGCACTGAAGTGACGCTGCATGTCGATCAGTCGGTTCTGGCGGGGCAAAGCACCTTGCTGCTTTCGGCCTTGCTGGCGCGGCTGTTTGCCCGTCATGCCGGAATAAACGGCTTCGTGCGAACCCGCACGCGGTTGCTGCAGAAGCAGGAGGATGTGCCATGGCCGATGACGCCCGGCAATCGCTACCTGATCTAAACAGGACACCTGATCTGGACAAGACCGGTCCGGACAGGGACGAAGGTCTGTCCGAAGCGTTCGACTTTTTCGAACTGCTGCGCCGTCTCGAACAGCGGAGCGGTCTGTTCGGCCATTCCGGACGCCCGGACCGCGAGCCGGCAAGGCTTGGCCAGCATGTGCGCCTCGCCTTTTCCGCGCGGGACCTGGTTCAATTCCGCGAAGCCAGCGACAAGACGCCGGCCCGGGTCACGGTTGCAAATCTCGGCCTGCTAGGGCCTGAAGGCCCGATGCCGCTGCATCTGACGCGCTGGGTGCTCGACCGCCTGTCGCAGCGCTGGTTTGCCGGCGCCGACGCACAGCAGACCAGCGACACGACCTTCGTGGACTTCGTCAACATCCTTCAGCACCGCATGATTGCGCTCTTCTACCGGGCCTGGGCGGATGCGCATCCTGCGGTCCAGGTCGAGCGCGCGGTCGGGGGCCGCGTTCGTGCCATGCTGGAAGCGATGGCGGGGATCGGGCTTCCCGGCACCCAGAATCCTGATCTCGACACCGTCAAGCTCCGCCAGGCGGCGTCGCTCGCCAGCCAGGTCGACGGGCCGGAACGGCTGACTCTATTCCTGGTCGAAGCGTTCAAGGTGCCGGTCCAGATCAAGGAGTTCATCGCCGCCTGGATAACCATACCGACCGGGCTGCAGACCCGCCTCGCAAAAGCCTATGCGGGGCTCGGCCGGGGGGCGACGATCGGCCCGCGCGTCTTCAACCGCCAAAGCAGGATCGAGCTGCGCGTCGGACCTCTCGGTTTCGAGGAGTTCAAGGCGTTCCTGCCGGGAGGTTCGCGCCTCAAACTGTTCAAGCAGGCCGTTCGCGACATGGTCGGAGAATCGCTCGACGTCGACCTGCGCATCGTGCTGGCGCGTGAAGCCGTGCCGCCGCCCCGAATCGGAGCGGTCCAGCTCGGCCGAACCGCTTGGCTTGCGCGGCCCGCCGAAAGGGGCGATGCTGACGACCTGCGGCTGCGGACAATTGTCGGATGGCGGCCGGAAATGGCGGGGGTCGCGGCATGAGCCTGCTGCTGATGCTGGAGCAAGGGCCACGCACCCAGGCGGTACGGCAGACCCGGCTGGATGAAGGCGAACTGGTGATCGGCCGCAGCGCGGACGCAGGGTGGCAGATCAACGATCCTGACATGTTCGTTTCCCGCGCCCATTGCAGGATCACGGGCGGGCGAGATGGCTACTTCGTCACCGACACGTCGAGCAGTGGACTGTACATAAACGACTCCGACAGCCCGCTTGGCGCCGGCCAGTCGACGCGGCTTCAAAGCGGCATGCGGCTGAGACTTGGCGACTATGTCGTCTATGTCGACCTGCAGACGCCAACCGCCCAGGCACCTGCCGCCAGCCAGCCGGTTGCGGAACGCTTGCCGCCGGCAGCGCGAGCGCCGCTGAGCATCGGCAATGATGACTTCTTTTCCGCCAAGGTCGAGGAAGAGCCGCGACGGCCACGTCCGGCCGATCTGCCCAACCCGTTCGAGCAGCCGGTTGCGGGCGCGTTCGAGCGTGCCTCCTCCAACCAGCGCAGCTCGCCTGCTTTCGATGACCCGTTCAGCCTCGATCCGGTTTCGACGCCTGTGTCGACGGGCGTTGGCCCTCGTCCCGAAACTGGCACGCCAAGCTTCGCGGACCCGTTCAGCCTCGACCCGGTGCCTCCCCTTAACGGGTCCACCGAACCTTCCGCCAGAAAGCCATCCGACTTCAAGGACGACTTTGGCTTCGGACCAGCCGCGGCGCCCAGTTCGGCAAACGGCGTCAGCTCGAACGGACAGCGTGAGCGCATCGCCCCACGACCGCAATCCGCCAATCCATGGGATCTGCCTGTGCAGGCAGCTGATGCCCCGCCTCCGGCGCGCACTGGTGCTGCCGCCAAACCCGCCCGCATGCCGCCAGCGGCACAGCTGGGCGACATGGCGCTTCGCTCCGCATTCCTGCGCGGCATGGGCGTCGAGGAAGCCGATTTTCCAGGGCGCGACAGCATCGCGGAAATGGAGAAGTTCGGCCGCGAATACCGGCTGATGATGGAAGGCCTGATGCAGCTTCTGCGCAAGCGGGCCGAGGAAAAGGGCAACGCCCGCGTTGCCCAGACCATGGTCGGGGCTTCCGAAGTCAATCCGCTCAAGTTCCTGCCGACGATCGACGACGCCATCGTCACGCTTATCGCCGAGCGCAGCCCCGGATTTCTCACCGGCGAAGCGGCTATCGCCGACGCGGTCCGCGATCTCGCGCAACACCATGTGCGCGCCTGGCGCGGCGTGCAGGCGGCCCTAAGGCGGATGGTCGACCGTTTTGATCCGGCAGCGATCGAGGAAGAGCTGAAATCGAATTCGGCGATCGGCACCCTGTTTTCGGGGGGCGCGGCGCCAAGCTGTGGGAGCTCTACCAGAAACGCCATCGTGAAATCGCCGAGAGCGCGGAGAAAAGCTTTCTTGGCGAAATCGGCGCCGATTTTCGGGACGCATATGAGGAGGAGTGAGACATGATCGACCGACGCGAATTTATCGTTGCCCTGGGTGCGACCGGGCTGCTTACGGCTTGCCAGAGCGGTCCGCCAAAACCCTCGGTGATCACCATCAACGTGACCGGCGGGGCCGGCATGAACCCTGGACCAGGCGGTGGCGACCGGCCGGTGACGGTTCTCGTCATGCGGCTGCGCAGCACCGGCAAATTCAATTCCGCCGACTACTTTGCCCTGCAGGGCGATGCCGGATCGGCGCTGGCAGGCGATCTCATCGGATCCGACCAGATCGCCGTCGGGCCGGGAAAATCCGCGTCCAAGACCATCACCGTCGAACCGGACGCGACGGCGCTGGGCTTCGTTGCACTGATCCGCGAGCCTACCGGCAGGAACTGGCGCACGACCAAGTCCGTGTCGTCGGGATCGAAATTCACGATCAATGTCTCGCTTGGCAGCGGCGGTATTTCCGCCTGACGGCCAAAGCAAGGGGAGCTCGATGCAGAGAGTAGCGGCATGAGCGATGCAAACAGGGTGCTGTGGTCCGAAGGACTTTTCCTGCGGACCCAGCATTTCCAGCAGCAGGATCGCTTTTTCGAAGCGACGGTGCGCGGCGCGTTGCAGGCCGGGCAGCTGCATACGTTCGGCTTCCAGCAGCTGACGCTGGACCAGGCGTTGCTCGACGCCGGCCAGGTCGCCATCCTGTCGGCACGGGGCATCTTCCCGGACGGGACACCTTTCGCCATTCCCGAGATGATGGACGCACCGCGGCCGTTGCCGGTCACCTCCGATACGGCTGCGGGACCGGTGCTGGTCGCCTTGCCGCTCGAGCCGCCCGGCGGTGTCGGCTTCGATCCGGCACACGCCGCCGCCTCGGGAGCGCGCTATCACGGACGGATCGTCTCGGTGCGCGACGCCGTCCAGGGCGGTTCGGATCCTGAAGAAATCGAAATCGCCCGTCCGCAGGCGCTGCTGCTGGCGCCTGGCAAATCGGTCGGTGGCTACACGGCCTTGCCGATCGCCGACCTCAAGGGGGTTCGAGCCGATGGCGGCGTCTCGCTGGACGAGACCTTCCTGCCACCGACACTGGTGACCGGCGCGGTGGCCTGGTACCGGCAATTGCTGCTGGAAGTCGTCACCGGCCTCGACCAGATCGCCGAGGCGCATGGCAAGATGGTGATGGGCGGGCCTGGGCGCAGCGTCGAAGATCTGCTGATGCTCAACCTCGCCAATGCGGCGCGGCCGCGACTGGCCCACATGCTGGCGCAGGATGTCTTCCATCCGGCCGAGCTTTACCTGGAGCTTGCCGGGCTCGCCGGTTCGATGGCGACCTACGGATCGAGCGCGCGGCGGCTGGGCGAGTTGCCGCCTTACGATCACATGGCGCCCGGCCCCGCCTATATGGCGCTGGCGGATGCGCTGCGCTCGCTGATCCTCAGCCTGCGCTACATCGAGCCGAAATCGCGTGCGCTGCCGGTCATGCGGCATTCGACCAATGTCTGGAAAATCCGCATCGACAATCCGAAGCTGCTGGTGGCCAGCCGCATCGTCATCCGGGTCGGTTCGGAGCTGTCGGAAGACGCGCTGCGCAAGATATTCGTCAATCAGGCGACTGTCGGTTCCGCCGACCAGTTCGAGGGCCTGTGGAAATCGCGTTTGCCCGGCATTCCGTTGAAACCGCTTCATTCCCAGCCGCGCGAAATCCCTTACGATGGCGATCGGCTGTGCCTCGAGTTGGACCAGAAAAGCGAGCACTGGGCGTCGCTGCTCGATGCCCCCGGCTTCGTCATCGGCGTTTCGGGCGTGTTGCCAAGCGAGCCGCAGGTGGACTGCTACTCGGTGAACAGGTGAGATGATGAGCCGCGATGATCCTTTCGGACTGTCGGAGGATCGCGAACGCACCCGCATACGGCTGACCGGCGCGCCGATGCCGCGGCCGATGGCGCCGCTGTTGCCGGGCGCGGCGGTGAAGCGCTCTCGCACCCACCCGAACGCACTCGTCAACGCATTCGCGCCCTTGCTCGAATTCGCGCCCGAGCTTGAAAGCGCGCTGGCGCCGGAGAACCCGGAAGCGCTGCGCACCCGATTGCTCGAAGAACTGGTTCGGGCACGCGACACGGCAATGGCGACGGGGTCCTCGATGGAGCGGGCCGATCAGGCGGCTTGGGTGGTGGCGGCGTTGCTCGACGATCTCGCCTTGAACACGCCCTGGGGCGGGGCCAGCGCCTGGCCACGCCAGCCGCTTGTCGTCATGCTGCGCGGCGATGTCGATGCCGGCACGCAGTTCTTTACGCGTCTCGACGAGCTGGAACGCCATCCCAACCGTGACCGCGAATTGCTGGAGCTGCAGTATGACTGCATGGCGCTCGGCTTCCGCGGCAAGTATCGCGTGCCCGGCCGGTCAGGCGATCGCTCGCTCAATGCGGTTCGCGTGGCGGCGGCACGCTTCCTGCGCGATGCCGACGCCGAAGGCGCGCCGCTGTCGCCAAACTGGAAGGGCGTCATCGCTTCCGACGAGCCGCAGCGTTTCATTGTGCCGATCTGGGTCATGGCGCTCGGCGCGGCGGTCGTCGCCACGGCCATCCATATCGGGCTGTCGATGGGGCTAAGCAGCCAGGCGGTTGAACTATCAGCCCTTGTGCGCGCGTTGCCGCCGCCTGAACGCGGTGACATCAGCCGGACCTCGCCCAAGGTCGACGCCCCACCGCCGGAAAAAGTGGATTTTGCGCTGTTGCCGGAATTCCAGGCCGGGGCACCGGCTGACCTCAAATCCGCCCTCAGCGGCACCGAGAGCGTTTCGCTGGCCAAGCTGATCATCCAGGCCTCCAACCCCGAACTGTTCCAGTCGTCGCGGCCACAACTGAGCGACGGCTTCGAGCCGCTGATCGGTTCGATCGCCAAGGTGATCCTTGCCAATCAGGAGTTGATCGGGAACATCACGGTGATCGGCCATACGGACGGCGTTCCCCTGCAGAAGACCAATCCGCTGTCGACCAACCAGCGGCTGTCAGAGGCGCGCGCCCAGACGATCGCCGACATGCTGGTCCAGAACGGCGTGCCGCAGGATCGCGTCCATTCCGAAGGCCGCGCGGCCACCGACCCGGTGGCCAGCGACAGCACGCGCGAGGGGCGGGCCTTGAACCGCCGCGTCGAGGTGCTCGTCGAAAAGAGGCTGTGAGATGTTCGTCCTGCGCTTCCTCTGGGCGGTCCTGACATCGCGCTGGCTGTGGACGCTGATCGGCATCACGCTGCTTTCCCTGGTCATCTGGGTGTTCGGTCCGATCGTCAGGGTCGGTCCCTATTCGCCTTTCGATTCCGACAATGTGCGCATTGCCATGATCGCGGGGCTGATCATCCTATGGTTGGTCTGGCTGATTATCGCGCAGCGCCGCGCCATCCGCGCCAATCGCCTGTTCGTCGCCGAGATCGCCGCGCCGGTTGCGGAGAAGCCCCTCGGCCCCGGCGAAGAGAACGTCGCGGCCGTGGGTGCCAAATTCGCCGAGGTGATGGCCGAACTGAAACGCCGCAAGCTTGGCGGACGCAAGTTCCTGCGCGAGATGCCGTGGTACGTTATCGTCGGGCCGCCGGCCACCGGCAAGACCACGGCCTTGCGGCAGTCCGGACTGAATTTTCCGATCGACCTTACGGACGATTTGCAAGGGGTCGGCGGCACGCGCAACTGCGACTGGTTCTTTTCCGAGAGCGCGGTTCTGATCGACACCGCCGGCCGCTATGTCCAGCAGGAGAGCCAGCCCGATGTCGACGCGGCGGAATGGCTGGGCTTCCTCGATCTTTTGAAGAAGCATCGCGGCCGCCGCGCGCTCAACGGCGTGATCGTCGCGCTTTCGATCGACGTGCTTTCGGAAGGCGACGAAGCTATCAAGGCACATGGCCGCAAAATCCGCCGCCGGCTGGCCGAGCTCAACGACCGGCTCGAGATCCGCCTTCCGGTCTATTTGATGCTGACCAAGGCCGATCTGATCAAGGGTTTCGAGGCGTTCTTCGGCGGCCTGTCTACCGCTTCGCGCGAACAGGTCTGGGGAACGACTTTCGCGCTGGATGCGCGGGTCGATGCCAAGACCATCGAACGAGAGATTTCAACGCTGGCGACGGAGCTGGAGCGGCGGCTGGTGCCGCGCCTGGAGGACGAGGACAAACTCGCCGCCCGCGCCGAGATCTTCAGGTTCCCCGCCCAGTTGTCCAGCCTGTCCGAACCGATCCAGGTGCTGGTCGAGGCAATGTTCGGCGAAAGCCGCTATGAAGAGGCCGCCTGGCTGCGCGGTCTCTACCTGACATCGGCGACGCAGGAAGGGGCGCCCATCGACCGACTGACGGCAGCGCTGTCGTCGTCCTTCGGCCTGCCGCCACGGCGAGCCCTGCCCGCACCAAGGGTCGAGAAACGCAGCTTCTTCTTGAAGAACCTGCTCACCGAGGTCATCTTCAGGGAAGCCGGCCTCGGCACGTTCGATCCGCTGGCGCAGCGCCGCCGCGCCTGGATTTGGCGCGGTGCCGCGGCTGCGTGTGCTGCGGCCGCCTTGCTGGCCGGCGGGCTGTTCACCTGGTCCTATTTCGACAACCGAAACGCGATCACGGCGCAGGCGAGCCAGTTCGAGGCGTTGCAAACGCCCCTGACCGCAACTGCCGCAAATCCGGCGTCGGTGCAGCAGCCTGCCATAGACGGCGCGCTCGAAGCGATGGACGCGGTCGCGAATGCCCGGACAGCACCGCCTGCCAGCGCCCAGGATCTGCTGGGGCCGTCGGCCTCGGCGGAATTGGTGCGGGCACAGACCGACACCTACGACCACGCCCTGCGCAACGTGCTCGAGCCGCGCATGGTCGCGTTGCTCGAGGCGACCATGTGGCGGCAGATCCGCGATCCGGATTTCATGCTCGGCGCGCTGAAGACCTATCGCATGATGACCGGCCTGTCGCAGATGGACCCCGACTTCGCCCAGAACTGGTGGGTCAACAGTTTGCCTGAATTCGCGGCCGCGGCACCCTTTCCGACCGCCGATGCCGAGGAGCATCAGCTTGCCGCCATCCGCCGCATGGCGGTCGACGAAAGCTATGTCGCGCCCGACCAGGCGCTGGTCGCCGAAGCGCTGAAGACGGTGTGCACGATCTCGTTGCCGGCGCGGGCCTACAAGCAGTTGCTGGCCGATCCGGAGGTCGCCGGGCTGAAGGAGTGGATCCCGGCCAATTTCGCCGGCCCCAATGGCGGCAAGGTGTTTGCGCGACGCTCCGACAAGACGCTTCGCGTCGGCATTGCCGGAGCCTTCACCTATGCCGGCTTCCACGACGCCATTCTCGACCGCATCGACGATGTCGCCGCCCAGGCGGCACTCGATCGTGCGGTTTTCGCCGGCGGCTGCTCGGAGAATTCCGAGACCTCGGTCTCGGCTCTGTCCGAGGATATTCTGAAGCTCTACTATGACGACTACATCGCGCAATGGGACAGCTTCCTGCGCGACATGCGGCTGGCGCCACTGACCGATCTGAACGTCGCCAGCGAAAATCTGAAGGATCTCTCGAGTGCGGATTCAGCGCTGAAGCGGCTGCTGACGGCGATCGTCCAGGAGACCGAACTGACGCGTTCCGACGAGGCGCCCGCCGACGACAAGGCGGCAGCCAAGGGCGCCTCCAAACTGCTCGGCAAGTTGGGCAAACTCGGCAAGTTGGCGACAAGCGGTGCGAAGCTGCTGCCCCGCGCCGGCTCAGCCACAGAGGTGGACCTGACCGGCAATCTGGTGGCCGAACATTTCAAGCCGCTGAAGAGCACCATTGCCGAGGTCGACGGCCAACCGCCGGCGCTCGATGCCGCGGTTGTCGCGCTGACCGCGCTGTCGAACGTGCTGCAGACGGTCACCGCCAACCCCAATCCGCAGGATGCCATCAAGAAGCAAGGCGGTCTTGCCGAGCTGACGGGTGCGGTCGCGAGGCAAGCACAGATCCTGCCCGACCCCATCAACGTCTGGCTTAGCGGCATTGCCGGTGACACCAGCAATTTGACGCAGAAGGCGGTCACATCGGAGCTCAACGCCATCTGGCGGGCGGACATACTGCCGTTCTGCCAGGCAGCGCTGAACGACCGCTATCCGTTCAGCGCCGACAGCGCGGTGGACGTCAATGTGCGTGATTTCGCCCGCCTGTTCGGACCGGCCGGGCTGATCGACGGTTTCATCAACGACCACCTGATCAACTATGTCGACACCACCAGCCAGCCATGGAAATGGCGCGCCGATTTCGGCCTCGATCCGTCGGCGCTGGCGGCTTTCGAGCAGGCCAGGCATATCCGCGACGATCTCTTTCCCGGCGGCACCGGACCGGTGATGAGCTTCACGCTCGAACCGAAGGACCTGTCTCCCAACGTCACGCGCGTCACGCTCAATCTCGATGGTCAGACGCTGGTCTACTTCAACAACGCGACGCGGCCGCAACCGATGACGTGGCCGGGCAAGGACGGCACCGGCGTCATTTCACTCGCCTTCCAGCCCATCGACGGGTCGCCCGAAATCATGCTCAACGAGACCGGCAGCTGGGCGTGGCTGAGGATGCTGCGCAACGGTCGTTTCGCCGGCACGTCGCTCTCCGATGTCTACAGCCTGCGCCTGGGAACGAAGGGAATGTGGGCCGATTTCGAACTCAAGGCCGCCAGCGTCGAGAACCCCTACAATCTGCAGATGTTCAAGAAATTCTCATGTCCGCCGCAGATATAAATATTGGATTCTTCGGCAAGATCCCGGCGACCGGAGATTTCGTCGCCGCCAACCTGCCGCGGACTTTCATCGACCGCTGGGACCGCTGGATGTCGATGGAGTTGCGCGCGCGGCCCGATGAGGGGGAATTGGATTCGCGTGTCTGGCGCTTCATCGTCAAGGGCGGCATTTTCAGCGACCAGCCCTGTGCCGGCGCCTGGCGCATGAGCGAGGACCGCGTGGGACGCCGCTATCCGTTCGCGATCATCGGGATTGGGGCTACACCGACGCCTGACGATGCATGGTTCGACGGCGTTGCGTCAATCGTTGATGAAGCGGTCGAATCGCAGAGGACGCAGTCCTGGATCGCCGAAGGCTTGGCCAACCTTGCCGCGCCCAGCACCAGCCATGGCGATCCGAACCGGATTGGCTTTTGGCTCGACGACTGGTCGGTACATGAGTTCGCGTTCTCGGATATTCACGACCTGGCGACCAACGCCCTGCCGAAAATGCGCGCCCCGCGCCCTGAGACGGAATATCTCTGATGGGCAGCACAGTCTTTGCAGAAGGCATGGGCTTCTTTCACCAGGGAAGCGGCGGCAAGGGCGTGGCGCCGGGAGATGTGTGCCTGAGCCCGCCTTCCCCCCCGGCAGGCCCGGTTCCGGTTCCATACGTCAACATGCTGTCTTCCAGCGATCTCACCAAAGGCAGCAAGAGCGTAAAGATCGAAGGCAACCCGACCGCGCTCGAAAGCTCGTCGGAGGTTGCGACCAGCACCGGCAACGAGCCGGCCACCCAGGGCCTCGGCGCGGGGGTCGTGACGCACAAGATCAAGGGCAAGGGGGTGTTCAAGCTCTGGTCGTTCGTCGTCAAGGTGGAGGGCAAGGGTGTCTGCCGACATGGCGACACCATGGAGCAGAACACGGCAAGTCCGCTCCCGAACACCATCGACACCGCCGCCTTGGTCAACTTCCGCAATTCTCTTCTGGTGAAAGACAAGAAGAAATGCACGACCGATTATTGCTACAACGACCATTACACCCCACCGACAGGCCCACAGAAGGCCAGCGTCCAGAACCGGCCATGCTGGGAGTGCAAACGAAACCTTGGCAGGCTGATGAATCGCAAGACCGGCAAGAACAAAACCGCAATCAAACGACTGCAGGCCAAAGTCAACCGTCAAATCTCGGGAAAGGAACTGCCGATTATCGCCGATCACCAGCCCACGCAGAAGGCTGCGTGGTATGCTGGGGGATGCAACATCGCGACCCCTCCGCAAGGCTTCAAGGATGCGATGAAAGTGCTCTATGTCAGGCCGCATTGCGATGCCCATAGTAGAAGCCAGCCGGGCCGGCAGTCGAAGGTAGACAACAAGGCGGTCACGGACTTCATGAAGGCTCGGGGGATCTAGGCGATGAGCGCAGCGGGTTTTGCCGATCTCGACGCTGACTATACGGCGATAATCGATGCGTGGACCGCCGAGCTCCACGCCGTCATGCCCGCGATCGAGGCGTGGTGGGGCGCACTGCAGCAGCGCCTTAATGCCTCCGGCGAGAACATAGCCAATCTGCATTGGCCCGCCGGGCTGGTGGCCCATCCACGGATTCTGGCGATCTACCGCAAGCACTATTTCAAAGTTCACGGCCTGAACCTTGAACGGTCCGCCCAGCAGACCGAGGATGACGACCAGGACGATGAATCGAACTGGGGTGAGGATGGCGACGAAGAGGGCGCCAGCGGCCCCGTGCCGCCCAATCTGCTGCTGGTCGAAATGATGTCCGAATACGACGCAGAACTGTTCAAGCACTTCAAGTACTTCGTCTATGTCCCGATCGGCGAAGATCCATCTCTCGAAATGTGCTGAGGCTGAAAGAAGATGGCAATGCGGATTGCCCATAGTGTCGAACTCGGCCTAAGCCGGCTTCTCAATGCACCCCAGGACGTTGTCGGTCCTGATCATGGAGTCCGCCTTTCGCGCCGCGAGGCCGCTGCCGCTTATAAGCCCCTGTTCAAGGCCTACCTCGCTGACTTGGAGGAGACGTTCGACGTGGCTTCCGAAATCTGGGAAGCCGGCCTCGACGAACTGGTCGATAGCGGCCTGACAATCAATCAGGCGATCACGGAACAGCTGGATGACGCGGCGGCCGGCCCGGCGGATCATCCGGCGGTGGTATGGCTCGTGCGGGAATATTGGCTGCGATGCGTTGCGGTGGGAGAAACACTGCCCGTGGCCGACCGGATCGCGCCTGAGGTGTTCCTGCTGCAATGGGTCGACGATGAGGGCCACAAGGAATATGTCGAACTACTGACGGCCATGCCCTATTGGCCGATCGGGCTTGACGAAAACGGCCGGTGGTGCTGAACGATGGCCTTCGATGTCTGGCTGGAAAACAGGACACCTTTCGCCGCCGCGACCCACGTCCAATTGAATGCCGACGGCCAAGAAACTCTGGTTGTGATGCTATCGGCAAGTTTCACGGCAACTGATGAGGGAAAGGAATTCCAGCCAGCGGCCGAACAGATGCCAGTGATCTTTGGCGATGAGCCTTTTGGCAATCCGGCCCTTTCATCGACCCGCTACGAAGCGGACATCGCACCCGTCAAGCCTGGCGCCGAGGTGATCGTGAATGGCGCCGCGCACGCGCCGGATGGAAGGCCGGTACGCGAGATGCAGGTCGGACTGCGTGTCGGTAACTCGATCCGCAAGGTGCTGCAGGTCGTGGGGGACCGGATCTACGACTCCGGCGGTTACAGCGCGCCAGCGCCTTTCCGGACCATGCCGATCGTCTATGAGCGCGCCTATGGCGGCACTTTGGAAGACTTGCGCACGGACCAGCGCAACCCGGTCGGCGTGGGGTTCCGTAACGCCCGGTCCGCAGATCCCGCGGTCAGAACCGAGGCGCCCAACGTCACGTATCCGGGCGAAGCGCAGGCCCGAGCTGGGGAATCCCTGAGGCCGGCGGGATTCGGGACGATTGGCCGGGGCTGGCAACCGCGCCTGGCTTTCGCCGGAACCTATGACAAGACTTGGCTCGAAACCCAATGGCCGCTCGCTCCCAAAGACTTCGACACGCGGCATTATATGTGCGCCCCAGCCGACCAGCAGCTGGCGGGCATCGGTGACGGCGAGGATATCACGGTGATCGGCATGACGGCTTCGGGCAGATGGGATTTCCGCCTGCCGCGCATTACGGCCCCGCTGCGGCTCATTTATGACGATCGTGTAGAGGAACACGCGTTCAAGACTGACACCGTGCTCATCGAGCCTGACTTGAAGCGCGTGACCCTCAAGGCTCGCCTGGCAGTGGTGATCCGGCGCAATGTGCCGGCGCTGCGGGAAATCGCCTTCGGCCACATTTCTCCCGTTTGGATCAGTGCGCGCCGCAAGCGAAAACTCTATCTCAACCTTCTCGGCGGTGACGGAACCCTGCGCGATCGCCCGGTGTGGCAGCCGTGAAGCGGCCGCTCTACATCTCAGTCGGTGGCGCCGTCACGCCTGCTGGATTGAACGCGCGGCAGACCATCTCAGCCATTCGTGCCAACCTGTCTGCATTTCAGGAGGTGCCTCTTTCAGAGCCGTTTCCCACCACACAGATCGTCGCACGCATTCCAGCCAAGGCGGGTCTGCGACGCAATGACGGGGTATGGCTCGCCAGCATGGGCGCCCGCGCACTCAAGGAGGCGATGCTTGACGACAAGGCAACGCCGGACCAGACCGCTGTCCTGCTCGCGCTGCCGGAGAGTTTCCGCGACCATCCGGCGTATGAAGATATCGAGCGGGGCCGCCTTTTGAATGCCATTTTCGAGCGATGCGGCCTGCGCTTCAATGCCGGCTCGCGCGTATTTGATGGCGGTGCCGCAGCCTGCGCCGGGCTGCTCGACTATGCCGGCGACATGCTGGAATCCGGGGCTGTCACGCAGGTGCTACTCGGCGGTGTGGACAGCCTCGTCAACGAGACCGACATTGCGCGATTGATGCGAGCCAATCGTCTGAAATCCGAAAGCAATGCTCAAGGGGCAGTCCCTGGTGAGGGCGCTGTCTTCGTGCGCCTGACGCGAGCGCCGGGGAGCAGACCGGCTGCAATGATTTGCGGGGCGGGCATGGCTCAAGAGATCGACAGCGTTCTTTCCGAACGCCAGAGTCAGGGCCGTGCGATGGTGGCTTCGCTGGTTGCTGCCTTCAGCGGATCCGGACCCAAGGAACCCGATATCGAGTTCCTTGTCAGCAATGGAAACGGGGAACGGTACAGCGGGCTCGAACAACTAGTCGGTCGCGCGCGCTTCTACCGCACGCACCGCGAGATATTCCCGACGGCCTACCCTGCGATGACGGTCGGCGACATTGGAGCCGCTAGCGCGGCACTTGTCCTGACGCTCGCGGCCGACAGTTTCATAAGCGGTTACGCGCCCGGCCGCATCGCGGCGTGCGAGCTCGCATCCGAGGGTGGCAACCGGTCGGCGATCGCGCTTGCCAGCCTCCGCCAACGCTGAACGGAAGGGACGGGCCTCCCTCGGCGAAAACGATCACATCCAGGCCGGGAACTTGCGTGTCATGCGCCAGTCTGCCAGCGGCGCCTCGGGCGTGGCGATTGCCGCGCGCAGCGCATCCAGCCTGAGCCTGCGCATCGAATGGAAAGGCCTGTGGTTGCGCCCGCCCCGTCCCTCGTCCCACCATGCGGCAACGCGATCGGCGACCGGCAACGGGCTGTCGGTCAGAGATTCAAACTCCTTCGCCAAATCCGCCGGGTCTATCGTGAACAGGTCGGTGTCGTTGAAGTCCACATCGAACAGATCGCGCATCGCCAGCCCGGCCGCAAAGACAAGTCCCGGCTCGCGCATCTTCTCGATCAGCCAGGGCATTACGGACGGATCGCCAAGCAGGCCGATCGACGCGGTTGCCGCTGCGCGCAGCAGGGGCTGGCCGAGGAGCGTCTGCAGCCAGGCTTTCGCGGCCTTGGGCGGCGTCGTGAGCAGGCGTAGCTCGATCGCCGCTTCCGCCTGGTCCGTCTCCGTCAGCACGATCTTGTCGATCACTGGGTGCGCGGACCGCACCTCGCCAAGCAGGCAAGCGGCGAAGGCAGCCGCAAGACGTTCTTTCGCCGTCTCGCCATCAAGACGGGTCAGGACTGCCGGAAGCAGGTCGCGCCGCCGGAGCCCGCCAGCGAGCCGAATGGCGCGCCGGCGCACGTTCGCGTCGGAATGGCTGACCAGATCATGCAGGCGAGGTCCCGGATCGACGCGATTATGCCAGAGCGCAGACAGCCCAAGGCAGCGCAGTCGCGCATCACTTGTGTCCAGCCATTGCGCCACGAAGGGACGCAGGTTTTCGCGCGGCGTGCGCGCGATCGCAGCGGACAAGCTCGAAATGCCGGCTTCACCCAGGCTTGCGCCGGCGTCGATTGCGGAAGTCACCAGTTTGGCATCGCTCCAACGCATTGCCAGAGTGCCGAGGACGAAAAGTTCGCCTGGTTCGGCGTAGTCGGCGAAATGCGCTTGAGCAGCTTCCCAACCGGTCTTGCCGGCGGCCATGAGCCCTTCGAGATTGGCTTCGAGACGCTGGTCCATGCGACCGATATCGACCTCGTCGAGGATTGGTCCGTCGATCTCCCGACGACGGCGCAGCCACAGGAAAGCCGCGTCCTCGGCGTGCTGGTCCACGATCGCCGCAATGGTCGCGATGCTGTGCATCGGCAATGCCTCAGTTGAGATGCACGGCCCCGCCACGAATGCGGTTGGTGCCACTGGCCTGGCTGGTCAACTGGGTGCCACGAATGGTCACGCGGCCATTCTTCTCCAGAATGATCGATGCCAGGCCGCAGCGTAATTCTATGCGCTCATCGCCAGTGATGACGATGCGCTCGCCGTCACGGACAAGTTCAAGGCTCCTGCTGCGGGGCACCGGATCGACGATGCGCCCGACGACCAGCGGCCGCGCCGGGTCGCCGCCCTCGAAAAGCAAGGCAAGTTCGGACCCGATGGCCGAAACGTCCAGTTCCGTCAGGCTGCGCGCAGCAATCGCGGTCTCGCGCGGATTGCCGACGAAGACAACCAGTGGCGCCCCGCCTTCGAAACCGATCAGCAGGCCGATCACGACGCCGTCGATACGCTCGAGCACTTCCATGATGACGCCCTCAATTGTTGTTGATCGTGCTGCCCTTGACGATCACCTCGCCGTCGGCCTTGACGGTGATCTTGCCGCTGCCCTTGAGTGTAATATCCTTCCCATCAACGACAATGGTGCCGTCCTTTTTCATCGTGATCGACGCTGAGCCACATTTGAGCGTGATCGAGTCGCCCGCATCGATCATCAGATTCTTGCCAACCTTGATCGAACTGTCTTCCGCGATTTGGATTCCGCTGCCCTTGCCGACCGTGAGCGCGTGCCCGCCGCCGACATCGGTTGCGTCGTCCGCAGCGATTTTTGCTGACCTGCCCTTGCCGATCTGCGACGACTGCGCGCCGCCGATGGTGAAACTCTGATCGGCGCCGACATTGACGCTTTGCGCCGCCGCGATGTTCCAACTGTCCGCTGCACCGATGTCATGGCTCTGCGCTGCGCCTACGGTCACCGACCGCGTCGCACCGATTGTATTCGTTTGCGGGCCGCCAACGCTTCGCGTCTCGGATGCGCCGACCGTATCGATGCGGGCAGCGCCGACAGTCACCGTCTGGACAATCCCCACCGTCTGCGAATGGTTGGAGCCGATCGTCTCCGTCGAGTTCGAACCGATGCCTATCGTCTCGTTCGACCCTACCGTCAGTGAGCGGTTCTTGCCCACCGTCTCGGTGTCGTTGTTGCCGATATTCGTGGTCTGGTCGACGCCGACCTTGACCGTCTTGTTGTTGCCGACGTCCTCGTCGAGGTTGTGGCCGACGGAATGCTTGGCGTCGTGGTCGATGCGGTCCGACTGGTCGTGCTGGACGAGCTTGGTGCGGTCGTGCTTGATCAGAAGGTTGTGGTCCTTCTGCGCCTGGAAATTGACCAGTTCGGAGCCGGCTTTGTCCTCGAACATCAGCTCGTTGTAACCGCCGCCGCCTTTCGAGGAATTGGATTTCCAGCCCGATTGCGTTGCGTTGCCCGGCAAGCCGTAGGGCGGCATCTGCGAAGCATTGTAGACCCTGCCGGTGATGATCGGCAGGTCGGGGTCGCCTTCGAGGAAGTCGACGATCACCTCCTGGCCGATGCGCGGTATCTGGATGAAGCCCCAGCCGCTGCCGGCCCAGGTCTGCGAGACACGCACGAAGCAGGAACTGTTTTCGTTCTTCTTGCCCAGGCGGTCCCAGTGGAACTGCACCTTCACCCGGGCATACTTGTCGGTGAATATCTCCTCGCCGGAAGGCCCGACCACCGTCGCCGTCTGCGGCCCGCGCATGATCGGCCGTGCCGTGATCCGCGGCGGGCGATAGGGCAAGGCAGTCGGCGCGACACCCAGAACGATCTTGTAATTCTCGATGTGGGCCTCGTTCTGGGTTCTGTAGCCCGGATCGAACAACCTGTATTCGGCGCTGACCACCAGATACTCCTGGTTCTGGTCATCGCGCGGAAAGCTCTCCAGCTTGAAAGTACAGCCGGAGTGGAGGCCGCGCACGGTTCCGACCGCGGTATTGCGCTGGTGCACGGCCTGGAGTTCCTCGCGTCGGATACCGGCCAGAGTGTCGCCGCGCCCGACATCGAGATGCGCCCCAGGCTGGCGATAATTCTCGCCAGAGGCTTCCTTGTGACTGAACGGCTGGGCGGACTTCGCCATCAGGTCGGCGCCAGGCTTCTTGAAATCATAGTCGGTATGGGCATAAGCCCCCGGCCGCACCGAACTGCCCGGAATCCATTCGGTGATGTATTCAACGTCTCGCCGCGAGCCCTGTCCCTCGAAATTATAGGGTATCTTCTCGTAGCCCGGCGCCGGCTTCAGCTTGCTCATCGCGTCGCAAAGCACGAGCGTGTGCTTGCCCTCGTCATGCTCGAAGAAATAGAAGATGCCTTCGTGCTCGAGCAGGCGCTGCACGAAATCGAGATCGCTCTCGTCGTACTGCACGCAATATTCGCGCGACGGATACGACCCTTGCAGCCGCTTCTCGAATTTCGCCGTACCGTATTTCGAGAAGATCTTTTCGACGATCTCGACAGCGGTCATGTTTTGAAAAATCCGGCAATCGGTGGCATTGCCGAGGAACCAGAGCCACGGCCTGACGACCGCTTCGTAGTAGGCCAGCCGGTCCTCGATGCGGGTCAAGCGGAACTCCGACACCAGGCCGCTGAACCACCGTTTCGGATCGGATTCGCCTTCGACCGAAACCATGCCTCCCAGCATCTTCAGCGGATCGATATCGTGGCTCGGGCTGACGAACCCAACCGTATAGGCAAAGCAGCGGCTGATCTCGTCGCGGCCGACAAGATGCGTGAAGGTCAGTTCGGCGCCGACGGGTGTTTGCACAACCGTGGCACGTTCGTTCGGCATGGGTCGTGCCCCTCCTGGACGCGGCCCCGGCGCGGTGGATTTGAAGTTCCCGCAATCTCATAAGGAACTTTTCAGGCCCGCCGCACCAGGCCATGTTGAGCCTACCACATGTTGTCGCGCCGACCAAAGAGGACGCACGGCGGAAAACCTTAACCTGTCGATGCATTGCCTCGAAACGCTGCTGTCCTGTTGGATGTGCAAACTGCTAGAATGTGGAGTATCGGTCAGTGTTCGACGGCGATCCGGGATGTACATCAGTCTGCAAATCAACAATGTCGACGCCTTGCCTGCGGGCATCTCGACCGGCTACGCGGCGCGGGATCGCAGCTTCGAGATCGGGCGCGATGCTTGCGACTGGACCTTGTCGGACCCCGACAAGTTCATCTCGGGCCGGCATTGCGAGGTCCGCTACGAGGCAGGCGCGTTCTGGCTGCACGACGTCTCGCGCAACGGAACCTACATCAATGGATCAAGCCAACGCATGACCGGCCCGCATCGGATGGCCAACGGCGACCGGATGCTCATCGGCCGTTATGTGATCTTCGTGTCGATCGACGAGGAGCGCGCCGCGACCGGCCATCCCAGCCACGGTTCGACGCAGCGCGAAATGCCTGTCGCGGCAGGTCGGTCGCTGGAATTCGGAGATGGGCCGTTCTTCGACCCCGCGGAGCAACGGTCTGGGCAGCGCGTTGCGGCATCGACGTTCCCGTCACAACCGCCCCTGCCCTCGACCAGGGATGAAGTTCTGCGGGAGATCGCGATCGGAGCCGGCATCTCGCCGGAATTGCTGCAATCGCGCGACCCGCATGAAGTTGCCGCCGAAATCGGCGCTGTCCTGCGGACGGTGGTCGAGGAACTGACCTTGCTGCTGAAGGCGCGCGCGGCGGCGAAGATGCTGGCCAAGAGCACGCAACGAACGATGATCAGCGCCGCCGACAACAACCCGCTGAAATTCGTTCCGGGAACCGACGACATCCTCGAAATCATGTTCGCCCGGCGCCGGGCCGGCTATCTCGATGCCAGGCGCAGCATCGAAGATGCATTCCGCGATCTCAAGACTCACGAATTCGCCACCTATGCCGCCATGCAGGCCGCGCTGTCGCGGCTGCTTGACGACCTGTCTCCGGAAGCGATCGGAAGAAAGCTTCCGCCGACGTCGTTCTCGTCGAAAAAGAGCCAGGCCTGGGACGCTTTTGTGGCGACATGGCGAACCATGGAGGAAGCACACGAGAACGGCATGCTGGACATATTCCTGGCCTATTTCAGCGAAGCCTATGCCAAAGCCGACAAGCAGAAATAGGCGCTTCAGGGGAGCCGCGGCGCCACAGCCGAAGAAGACACTTCTTCGGTGCGCGGCATCCGGTTCCAATCGGGAGTTTCCGGGATTACGATCGCATACGACAATTCGCCAAGCGGGTAAGGCTGATCGACCTGGGGGTCTGCGGCAATGTCATCTTACGGCGGGATAGTAAGGAGTAGCCGACCGTCCTCAAGACACTGCCCTGCTCCGCGGGGTTCGCTTTTGCGTTACCTGACCGCGAGCTGCCTTGCGCCTGACCGGCAAGAGCGCGGGCGACCCGCGCCAACGGACAATCGGCCATGAACTCGAAGGACGATCCTTTCGGCCCGGCGGGCAAGACCGTCATTCGCGCCACGCCACGCCGTGAGCGAAAGCCGGTGCCCGTCGCTCAGGAGCCCGCCGTGGATGGCGGGCAACCCTCGCAGGTCAAGGAGTCGACCGTGTTCGATCCCGGCGTCGGCCGACATACGCCGCCGGGTTGGACATCCGGGACGGTGATCTATCAGGGAACGCCTCCCGCGGCCGCGCCGACGCCTGCCGTGCGGCAGGAGACTCTGCTCGATATCACCGACAGTGTCCGATATTCCGCGGCAAACCCGATCCTTGCCGCGGCCGCACCATTGCTGATGCTGTTCGGCCAGCTCAGGCTTATCCCCGTCGAGAGACAGGCGGAGCCCTTGGCCGACCATGTCGCTGAGACGATTGATAAATTCGACAGGGCACTGGAGAAATCAGGCGTTGCCGAAGAGGATGCGCGGATTGCGAAATTTGTCCTGAGCGAAACCGCCGACGACCTCATCGGCAACCTGCCCTGGCCGCGCGAAGACGCCTGGGCGCAGCACAGCATGCTGTTGCAGTTCTTCCACGTCGAGCCCAACGGCACGGGCTTTTTCGAAGCGCTGAACAAAATCCTGGCCAGCCCGGAGGCACATTACGATCTTCTCGAGCTGATGCATGTCTGCCTGTCGCTGGGGTTCGAGGGCCAGTATCGCGGCCTGACACGCGAGGACACCAATCTCGAACGGGTTCGGCGCGACGTCTACGAAACGCTTCGCTATTTCAAGCCTCGTGCGGACGCGGACATCTCGCCGCGCTGGCAGGGCCTGGCGGCGACGATGTCGCAATCGTCGACACGCCTGCCGCTCTGGGTCGTTGCGGCAGCGGCGACTACACTGCTGACTGCTGCATTCTTCGCGTTGCGGGTCTTTATCACCAATGAAGGCGACGCCGCCGCCGGCGAATTGCTGGCACTCAACCCATCAACGCCGATCGCCATCGAGCGCGCCAGCGTGGCGCCGCTGGCCGAGCCGGTGAAAGTCACCCCGCCTGCCGCCACAACCACGCAGATCGACCGCATCCGCTCGGCGCTGGCCAAGGAAGTCGAAGCCGGCGGGCTGACCGTCGGCACGAAGGGCGACTTCGTCGTCGTGGAAATCAACAATCTCGTGCTGTTCCAGTCCGGCAGGGCCGATGCGAAACCGGAATTCCAGCCCATAGCCGCCGATATCGCAGCCGCCCTGGAACCCGAGCGCGGGCCGATCAGGATTGTCGGCCATACGGACAATGTGAAGCCGCGAAAATCGAGCCCGTTCAAGTCCAACTTCGACCTGTCCGTCGCCAGGGCGAAGGTCGTCGAAACCATGATGGCGCCGAAGTTCAGCGATCCTTCCCGGCTGACGGTGGACGGCAAGGGCGAGGACGAGCCGATCGCCGACAATGCAACGCCGGAAGGGCGCGCCAAGAACCGCCGTGTCGATGTGATGATCGCCAAGGAGGAAACATTGTGAGCACGGCCGGTTGGAAGCGCCGATGACGCGTTGGCTGCTGCGGATCTTCAGCATGATCGCGCTCGCCGGTTTTTCGGCGGCGGTGTGGTTTGCCGGGCCCTTGATCCGCTTCGCCGATAGCCGTCCTCTCGGACCTGTCTGGCTGCGCGCGGCAATCATCGGCGTGATCGTGGCGGCCGTGGCGCTGTTCTATGGATTGCGTTTCTGGCGGATGAGCAAGGCGCAAAAGGCGCTGGAGACGGCCGTTGCCCGCAACGACAACAGGAACGACGACTCGCAGGTGCTCGAGGCGCGCATGAACGAGGCGATCACCGCGCTCAAACGGTCGAGCGGCAAGCGCAATTTCCTCTATGAGGTCCCCTGGTACATCATCATCGGTCCGCCCGGCGCGGGCAAGACAACGGCACTGGTCAATTCCGGCCTGAATTTTCCGCTGGCCGGTTCGGGTGATGCCCAGCCAGTCGCCGGCGTGGGCGGAACGCGCGCCTGCGACTGGTGGTTCACCGACCAGGCCGTGCTGATCGACACCGCCGGGCGCTACACGACGCAGGAGTCCAATGCCGAGAGCGACAGCAAGAGCTGGCTCGCCTTCCTGTCGCTGCTCAAGAAATACCGCACACGCCAACCGATCAACGGCGTCATCCTGGCGATCAGCCTTGCCGATCTCATCGGCCTCGACGATCAGCAGCTTGACGCTCACGTCATCGAGATACGCAGCCGCCTGCGGGAAATCCACGAGACGCTGAAAATCCAGTTTCCGGTGTATCTGCTGTTCACCAAGGCCGATCTTGTCGTCGGGTTCATGGACTATTTCGGCGGTTTCGACGAACCGCGCCGGCGCAAGGTCTGGGGCGCGACGTTCCAGACCACGGATCGCACCAAGAACATGGCCGCCGAGGCGCCGACCGAATTCGATGCGCTGGCAAGACGCCTGGTCGAGGAGATGCCCGACCGCCTTCAGGACGAGACCGATCCCGTCGCGCGCATATCCATCTTTGGCTTTCCGGCGCAGTTTGGCGCGCTGAAGGGCCGAGTTGCCAGTTTTATCGCCGGCCTGTTCGATCCGGGCCGCAGCCAGGCGAATGCCAGCCTGCGTGGACTCTATTTCTCGTCAGGCACGCAAGAGGGAACGCCGATCGATCAGGTGCTGGGCGCGATCGGCCGCAGCTTCGGCAGCAATTCCCGCGCGCATCTTTCCGGAAGCGGCAAAAGCTTCTTTCTGCATGATCTGCTGACAAGCGTCATTTTTGCTGAATCCGGATGGGTCTCGTACGACAAATCGGCGGCAAGGCGGGCGGCGATCGGCAGATTTGCCGGGCTTAGCGCCATCGCCTTGATCGCGACGGCGGCTCTCGGCACCCTGGCGCTGAGCTTCACGGCGAACAGGTCACTGATCGCCTCGACCACGCAGGCCATGAGCCAGTACCGCACGACGGCGGACGCGCTGCTGAAAAGCACCGAGGTCACCGATGTCGACCTCGAAAACGTCATCGGTCCGCTCGACCAGCTGCGTGATCTGCCGGCCGGGTTCGAAACCGGCGACGTGCCGACACCGATCGAGGAGACGTTCGGCCTCAGCCAGCGGGAGCGACTGCTTTCGGCATCCAAAGCGGCTTACCGGCAAGCGCTGGAACGCATGTTCCGGTCACGCCTGCTGATCCAGGCCGAGCGGACGATCCAGGCCAAAATGGCCGATCCCGCCGCGCTCTATGAACCGTTGAAAATCTATCTGATGCTTGGCGGCAAGGCGCCGAAGGTCGACGACGCGTTGATCGTTTCCTGGATGAAGCAGGATTGGGAGCAGAACCGCTATCCGGGCGAAAACAACCGCGCAGGACGCGAGCAGCTCGAAAAGCATTTGCGCGCCATGCTTGCCCTGGACGACGCCTATGATCCGGTTTTCGAACTGAACCAGCCGCTGGTCGAAGCCGCTCAGCGCTCGCTCGGCCGCATGAGCCTTGCCGACCGCGCCTCCGCACTGATCAAGTCGGCGGTCTATGCGGCAGCGCTGGAGGATTTTTCCGTTTCCGTCAAAGGCGGACCGGAGGCGCAGCTGCTGTTCGAGCGTGTCGACGGCGGCGACCTGTCAGGCCTTCGTGTTCCCGGCCTCTATACCTATGCCGGCTTCAACACCTTCTATCTCGGTCAGCTCTCGCGCATTGCCCAGACCCTGGTCGACGACCAGTGGGTCCTCGGCGGTGGCGGCGAGCAAGGCGGCATCGATCAGGAATTGCTCAAGCTCGGCCCCGAACTTCTCGATCGCTATGGCAAGGAATTCGCAACGGCTTGGAACAGCGTGCTCGACGGGTTGAAATTCAAGGCGATGCTGAAGGACAAGCCGCACTACATCGCGCTTTCCGCCGTCGCCTCGCCAAGCTCGCCAATCGAACAGCTGTTTACGGCTATCGCCGACGAAACAGCCCTGACGCGGGACGCCAAAGACTCAGGCGCCGGGGTTGAGGCCGGCATGGTTCAAGGCCAGTCTCCGGACGCAGCAAAGATGGCCAAGGGGCTGGCGCGCATCGGCATACAAATCGCCACCGGAAAATCGCAAAGCCGTGCCGGCACGGGATCCGCAACAAACCAGAATCCCGGGGCCAACATCGAAGCGCAGTTCAGGTCGTTCCAGGCCCTGGTGAGCGGCCCTGCCGGACGCCGACCGGTCGATGCCTTGACCCAGAATTTCCGCGACATCTACCAGAGCCTGCAACTGGCGACCGACGTGCCGTCGCAGACGGAACGCGTCAACGCCAATCTGCAGCTGCAGATAGCCACCCTTCGCGCCAATTCCTCGCGCCTGCCCAAGCCGCTCGCCAGAATGGTCAATGCGACGGCGGACGAGTTCGAAGGCAACGTCGCCGAGACTTCGGTGACGAATTTGAACCAGTTGCTCGACCAGACGGTTACGGCTCCGTGCGAGGCGGCCGTGAACGGCCGTTATCCGTTCTCCGGCACTGGCGCCGAGGACATGGCGATGGCCGATTTCGCCAAACTGTTCGCTCCGGGCGGGTTGATGGACCGGTTCTTCGCGCAAAATCTCGCACCGCTGATCGACATGAGCGGCCAGGACTGGAGCTGGAAACAGGATGCGCGCTTCGGCCGCGACCTGTCGAAATCGACGCTGAAAAACTTCCAGAAGGCGGCCGAAATCCGCAGCGCCTTCTTTCCTCAAGGCGGTTCGACGCCCTCGATCAGCATCACCTTCACGCCGTTCTCACTGCATGGCGATGCCGATGCGGCGGTGCTCGATGTCGATGGTCAGACCGTCCAGAGCAACCAGGCGAGCAATGCGCCAAGCATCGTGACTTGGCCGAGCGGCGCGGCCTCCGGGTCTGCCAGTCTGAGCCTGACGCCGGAGATGCCGGGCCGCGAATCCAGCATCAAGTTCGAAGGGCCGTGGGCGCTGAAGCGACTCATGGACAAGGCGACCATCACCGGCACCGACAACAATGTCGAAGCGCGCTTCGTGATCGGCGGGCGCGACGTCACCTATACGATCCAGACCGGCTCCGGCCCCAACCCGTTCCTGCTTCCGGCACTTTCCGGGTTCAGCTGTCCGAAGGCGTTTTGAGATGGGCTTCGAACTTTTCAACGCGTTGACGCCCTGCACGAGCCCCAGGCGCCCAGACCTTAATTTCGATACTTTAATGGCCGAGCCTGTGGCAGACTGCCCTAAGCGGGCGCCCGGGAGTGCGCCGCAGAGGACGCGTGAGACGCGTTTGGTGGCAAGGTGAACGATGTCGCCCTTCCCTTTGACAGTTTCGGCGTGAGCCACAAGGGCTGTGTCCGCGAGGTCAACGAAGACAACTACCTGCTCGAGCCACGAACCGGGCTTTGGGTGGTGGCCGACGGAATGGGCGGGCATGATGCCGGAGAGGTTGCCTCGGCCAGCATTGTCGACCACCTGGCCACGATCGGCATCGCAAGCTCGGCTCCGGACCTGAGGGCGCGCTTCGAGGACAGGCTGAGCCGGGCCAATGCCGAGATCCGCAGCATATCGGAATCGCGCGGCATCACCATCGGCTCCACGGTCGCGGCCCTGTTGGCGATGGACGGACGGTTTGCCTGTCTGTGGGCGGGCGACAGCCGGGTCTATCTGATCCGTAACGCCGCGATCTCGCAGATTTCGAAAGACCACACCGAAGTGCAAGAGTTGCTGGATCGCGGCATGATCAGCGCGGCCGAGGCGCTCACCTGGCCACGCCGCAATGTCATCACGCATGCGGTCGGCGTGAGCGACGACTTCGTCATCGATTTCCAGCAGGGCGAACTGATGCCGGGGGACATTTTCGTGCTCGCCACTGACGGGCTGACGGCGCATGTCACCGACGCCGAGATCGAGGCCGCGGTGGTGTCGGCAACGCCTCAGGCTGCCTGCGAAAATCTGCTGGAAACGGTGCTGGCGCGGGGCGGAACGGACAATGTCACCATTGTGCTGGTGAAGATCGCAAACGAGCGCAATGGACAATCGCTCCATCCTGATCTGTCCAGAGCGGAGGGCCGAGGCTGATGAGCGCCGACGACAAGACGCGAATATCGCCGCAGGTGGCCAACACCGCGGTCGGCACGCAGCTCAGCGGCATCTACGAACTGGACGAACGGATCGCATTCGGCGGCATGGGTGAGGTCTACCGTGGCCACAACATCCAGACCGGAGACCACGTCGCCATCAAGATCGTGCTGCCCGAGTTTGCCCGCGACCAGACGATCCTGTCCTTGTTCCGCAAGGAAGCCTCGATCCTCAACCATCTGTCGCATGACGCGGTCGTGCGATACCACGTCTTCACCATCGATCCCGGGATCGGCCGTCCCTACCTCGCAATGGAATTCGTCGACGGCGAGTCGCTGTTCGACATCATGCGGCGTGGGCCGATGCCGACAGAAGCGGTGCGCAAGCTCTGTCATCGCCTCGCATCCGGCCTGGCCGCCGTGCATCAGGCTGGAGCAATCCATCGCGACCTCTCGCCCGACAACATCATCCTGCCCGGGGGCCGGGTCGACCGCGCAAAGATCATCGATTTCGGCATAGCGCGATCGGCGACCGTGGGCGGGGAGACGCTGATCGGCGGAAAGTTCGCGGGAAAATACAACTACGTTTCACCCGAGCAGCTCGGGCTGTACAGCGGCGACGTCAGCGAGCAGTCCGACATCTACAGCCTTGGGCTGGTGCTGGCTGCCGCCTTGCGCGGCAAGCCAATCGACATGAGCGGCTCACAGTACGAGATCATCGAAAAGCGCCGGACCGTGCCTGATCTCTCAGACATCGACGAGGATTTTCGCGGCATTGTCGAAGCCATGCTGCAGCCGGATCCGCAAGACCGGCCGGTCAGCATGGCTGACATCGCCCGGATGACGCGCGGCGAAGAGGAAGCGACAACGCCGCCGCCATCCAGGACACCCCGCGACCGTCCGGCTCTGCCACCTGCCGGGCAAACCCTTGTTCCTGCCCCGACGGCCCAGCCCTCCAATGTCGCCGGACACAGCGCGCCGACGGTAACGGACCCGAGCGAGCAGCGCTTCGTCCCGCATGTCCGGCCCGCGCATTTGTCCGAACCGAAGCCTTCGCCGATCGCCGGCCCGCCGCGTGTTCGCGCAGCGGATGTCCCTGGAAAATCCACGAAGATCCGAACCATCGCGATTGCTGCCTTGGCGGCGCTGGCTGTCGCCTCGGGTGCGGGCCTGTATCTGAGCGGCTTCATGACGCCTGCGACGCCGACTGCCGGCAAGACATCGCTTTCGCCCGAACCATCAAAGCCGGTAGCGGAAACGTCGAAGCCGCCCCCCACGGACAAGGTCGCGAGCGCCCCCGAGCCGGCAAAGCCGGTTCCATCAGCGCAGCCGGAGGCCAGCGTCCCTCCGGCAGAAAAACAGGCAGATGCCGCGGCAGCTCAAAAGCCGCAGCCGGCCAAGCCAGCCGAAATCCCCTCGCAGGCCGAGGAGCCCGCGAAGCCGCCGGCAATGGCAGCGCAGCCGCAAACAGAGGCGAGCGCGCCATCGGCTGGAAGCCAGTCAGATGCCAAGCCTGTGCAAGCGCCGGAGCCGGCGAAGCCCACTGCCTCTGCGCAAACCGAAGAACCCCCGAAGCCATCCGTAACGGAGGTGAAGCAGCCGCCCGAAACGGCATCGCCGGCAATCCAGCCAGATAAGATGGCCAGCAACAGTCAAACGGCAGCGCCAGCGCCTGAGACGACCGCTCCAGCCCCGGCGGCCGAGAAGGTCGCAACGCCGCCGCCGGCCCAGCCAGAGGCGGTGGAGACCCCGAAGCCCAAGCCTCAGATCAGCCAGCCGGCAGCGCCCAAGGCGACCGAGCCGGCGCCCAAGCCCAACGCGAGCCAGACGGATGCCGCGAACGCCGAGGACCAAAACGCGTCGTCACCGCCGGCCAAACAGCCGGACCAACCAGTCGTCGCGTTGAACCTGCCCAAACCGGTGGTCCCCCCGGTTGTCGACGACAGTGCGCAACGGGTCTCGTGGGTTCGCGACTTCGGCGGCGGCGACTGTTTCTACGCCACCATGACGTCGTCGACCGACAAGGCCGCCGCGATCGAAGGCTTTGGCACGGCGGTCCAGCCATTCGAGCGGATGCTCAGCGATTTCCAGGCAAAATTCCATGTCGAGCCGGACATCAGCGTTCGCCTCATCAAGCCGAGCCAATGCGAGGTCACCAACTTTCTGCGCTTTCTCGGGCAGACCACGGCCGACAAGCCGCAGCTTGTTCTCGACCGGACATCGGTGCCGGACGGGACGCCGATCAGCGGTACGCTGGTGACGCGTGGCGGGCTCATTTCCAGCGTCCTGCTGATCGATCACAAGGGCATGGTGTTCAATCTCGACGATCGCATCGTCGCGCAATCCGACAAGGCTACCTTCAGCATCCCGATCGGCCTCGGCGCCGCCGACAAGGCCGCCGGGAAGGCCGTGCCACAGATCATCATGGTGATCACGGGCCCGCAGGATATCCAGGCGGCTGCGTTTTCCACGCCGACGCCGGCCTCGGTGCTGCTGCCCAAAATTCTCGAAGAGATCGAGACCGACGGATCGCAATTTTCAGCCACTGCCAAGTATTTCCGGCTGGGCGGATAGCATGGGCCGATGGAACGCTGCCGCTCGTGTCTGCCCAACTCGTCTGCCGACCTGCCCATAGAGCAGCGTGATCCGGCTCGAGCGCTGCCTGGCTTGACGGGCCGCATCAAGCTTGCGGTCATGGCAGGGGCGGCACTGCTGGCCGTGCTGACGTCCAGCGAAGCGCGCGCCGAATTCACGGTCTGCAACCAGACGCTCGACGTCGTCAATCTCGCCGTCGGCCAGAAGGTCGACAATGCGGACCAGACCGACGGCTGGTGGACCATCGGTGCAAACCAATGTGTCAACGTCATCCGCGAGGAACTGACGAACCGCTACATCTACATCTATGCGACGGATGTCTTCGGCCATGCGATCCTGACCGGATCGACCGAGATGTGCATCGAGCGGCGGCGTTTTTCGATCCGCGGCATCGACGAGTGCTGGCAGCGCGGCCATATCGCTGCGCAATTTCTCGAAGTCGATACGCTTGAACAGGTGCGGTGGACCTTCTTCCTGACCGGAAGCAATCCGTGACGCACAGTATCGACACCAGCTTCAGAGAGAAAAAGCAGGCGCGCGCCGCGCTGCGCAGGCGCACGCTTTGGCGCCGGCTCATTGCCGGGTTCGCGGTAATTGTCCTGCTGTCGATCGCCGCCGGTTTCTACCTCACTGCGGACTATTGGTCGTTCGGCGACGAAGACGAGGAATTGCACGCGGTCGAAGGCGCGGACGACGTGCCGGCCGATGCATCCGTCTATGTGCCGGCCATTATCGATCTGGCCGGAGATCCGATGTGGATCACGCTAGCGCCCGATGCCGACACGGCAAGCAAGGGCCATGCGGTAGCGCGCCCGGCCGAGCTCGACAGTTCCGGCGCCTCGCCGCAGATCGAGATCCTCTCCGACGTGATGCTGAGTGCCAGCGAAAAGTTCATGACGACGATCCCGTCGACGCAGGAGGACTTCGCGTTCTTCCAGGCACAGCGGCGGACCGCTCCGACAACATCTCCGCCTGCTGCACCCACTGAGCCGGCCGCTCCGCCTGCCGCGGCGGTGGCACCGGACGACCAGCAGGGCGACCTGGATAATGAACTGGCGGCGCCCGATGCGAGCGAGGCCCCGGCCGGTTCGGCGCCCAAGCCGAATGCCGACGACCCGGAGGCCGGCTGGGGAGAGACCATCGATCAGGGCGAGGCAGCGCTGCCCGCCTTCAAGAAGACCCAGATCGAGAACAATACCACCGTCGCAACCGTGACCAGCGAGTACCAGCGCTTCGAGGCGACCGAAGACACGTTCGTGAAGATCCTCAACGACCGCAGCCTGGACAGCGTTGCGCTCGATGCACATTTCTCCGCCGATGACGCCAAGCTGGCAGGCGAAGCCCTGAAGGCGCTCTTCAACCGCGACGGTCTGGAACCGGGTTATGTCGTCGCCATGCGCGGATTCCGGCCGAACCGGGAGACGACGACGATGTCACTCATGCAGGTCTCGATCTACGCCAAGAATGTCTTTGTCGGCACGCTGACACGCAACGCCGCGGGCGCCTTCGTGTCGGGTGTCGATCCCTGGGTGCGCGAGGACCTGTTCAACTACTCCGGTGCCGATCAAGGCGGGCCCAAGCGGCAATACCGCCTGCTCGACGCGATCTATTCGACGGCTGCGCGCAACAAGGTTCCAACCGGCGTCATCGGCGAGGCGATCATGTACCTGTCGCGAGGACAGGACCTCGATGCTTTCGCCAGCGAGGACCAGCGCCTGGTGCTGATCTACTCGCAGACGCCGCGCGGCAAGGACGAGACGTCCGGGCGGGTGCTTTATGTCGGCGTCCAGGGCGGCGAGAAGACCATTGACTGTTTCGTCTACCAGCAGAGCGACGGCCAGTTCGCCTGCGTCACCGGCAATGACGAGGTGCGTTCGCTGACTGTCGCGAACGGCATGGTCACGCCGGTGAACGGGGTCATGACGTCGACCTTCGGCCCGCGCAAGCACCCGATCCTCGGCGTCGTTCGTATCCACAAGGGTGTCGATTGGGCAGCCCCTGTCGGCACGCCGATCATGGCGGCCTTCGACGGCGAGATCAGCTTCCAGGGCGATGGCGGCAGCTATGGCAATCTGGTGAAGATCTCGCATGCGAACGGGCGCGAGACGCGCTACGCGCATATGCAGAAATTCGCCATTGCGAGCGGCGTCGGCACCAAGGTGAAGGCCGGCGACGTCATTGGCTATATCGGCACCACCGGGCTTTCGACCGGCCCGCATTTGCATTTCGAGCTCTACCAGAACGGCGAGGCGATCGATCCGCTGGGGACGGTCACCACGGTCGCCACCTATGATACCGGCAATTCTGGCAATTCCGGCGATGTCGCTGTCGAAACGCTCACCGAGCGTATCGTTCATGTCGAAAGCGGCGGCAGCGCCCGCGCCAAGAACCCGAATTCCTCGGCGACCGGCGCCGGCCAGTTCATAACCAAGACCTGGATCCGGATGATGAACACTTATCGCCCGGAACTTGCGCGCACACTGTCGACCGCCGACCTGCTCGCCCTGCGCTACGACGCCACGATCTCGCGTGAGATGGTGCGCAATCTGGCACGCGAAGGCGAGGCCTATCTGCGGGCGCGCGGCCACCAGATCACAGCCGGCCGGCTCTATCTCTGCCATTTCCTGGGCATGGAAGGCGCGCATCAGGTGCTGTCGGCGCCAGGTTCGGCGCAACTGAGTGCCGTGCTGGGGTCGGCCGTCATCCAGGCCAACCCGTTTCTCACCGGCAAGACAGCCAGCTATGTGGTGGACTGGGCCGAAAGGAAGATGGGCCAGAAGCTGAGCCGTGTGGCCACCGACGCCACCCCGCCACCGACGACGACGGAAATCCGCCAGACATCGCCGGAGTTCGAAAAATACAAGCAGGCCGTTACCGCCCTCATCAGCTCGATTCAGAAAACGCTTTGAGCCTGCCTGTGCGGCATCAGTCTCTCAGGCCATTGGTGTCACTATTTCTCGGGCCTTTGTGAACCAAAGCCGCAGCCAGGACCACACAAGTCCAGGAGCCATTTTTGGCACAGGCGACCTAGTCGCCGACGAAATGTAGCACCCTGGTGGGTAGAGGGCTGGTCCATGAAAACGATCACAGTCTTTCTGAGCGGGATTATCCTGGTTTTCCTTGCCGCCTTCGGCGCCGAGGCCGCCGCGCCTGACGCCAAGCGCGTCGCGCTGGTGATCGGCAACAGCAACTATGTCCATGCGGTTACCTTGCCCAACCCCGCCAACGATGCCCGCCTCATCGCATCGACGCTGCGCAATGCCGGCTTCGAGGTGATCGAAGGGGTCGATCAGGACAATGCCGGCATGCACAGCCTCATCAGCCGGTTCACCGAGCAAGCCTACGACGCCGACCTCGCGGTCATTTTCTATGCCGGTCACGGCATGCAGGTCGACGGCAAGAATTACCTGATCCCAATCGACGCCGATTTGACGTCGCCGGCCTATCTCAAGACCCGGACCATCCAGATCGACGACTTCATGGCTGCATTGCCGCCCGACCCGGCGATTGGCGTCATCATCCTCGATGCTTGCCGCGACAATCCGCTGGCAAGGACGCTGGCGGCCTCACTGCCGAAAAGCCGCTCCACCTCGCTGGGCACCGGCCTGGCGCCGGTCGAAGCGAGATCGGACGGCGTCGGTACCGGCGGTCTGCTGATTGCCTATGCGACGGATCCTGGCGCCATCGCTTTCGACGGCGACGGGGCCGACAGTCCTTACTCCACCGCGCTCGCCAAGCATCTGACCGAACCTGGCGTCGAAATCCAGGGCGCGCTGACACGCGTGCGCGGCGAAGTGACCGAAACCACACAAGGTCGCCAGCGGCCGTGGCACAATGCATCGCTGGGACGCGAGGTTTTCCTGGGAAAACCCGTCGCCGCGGCGGCGGCGGCTGCAAATCCCGTGGCCGACGCATCGAACGCAGCCGCGACATCCGCCCCTGCCCCTGTCGCCAATGTCTCTCCTTCCTGGGAAGTCGAGCAACGTCTTTGGGATGAGGCTTCGAAGCACAATTCCGGTCCGTTCTACCAGGCCTATCTCGACCAGTTTCCGAACGGTCGCTTCGCCACCGTGGCGCGGTTGAACATCGACGAATTGAACGGCCCGAACGCTCAAAACCGGCAGGTCGCGGCCCTCGATACGAACCAAGCGACCGCCGGTTCCGGCTCCGCCGAGCAGACCTCTGGCAGCGTCCCGGACGAGATGAAGCAGACGCCGGGCACCGAGTTGACGGAAAGTGCGATCGGCCTCGACCGCCAGGGCCGCGTCGACCTGCAGTTGCGGCTCGAAGCGTTGGGCAACGAGATTGGGCGCATCGACGGAACCCTGAGCTCACAGACCCGTGAGGCGATCGGCATCTGGCAAGCCGATAACGGACTGCCGCAAACCACCTATCTGACGCGCGAGCAACTGGCGTTCCTCGTGATCCAGTCAGATCCGATGATGGAAGCCGTGCGTGCCAGCTATGCGGCCGATCAAGCCCCTAAGGCGCAGCCGAAGAAGCCCGTTGTGCAGAAGGCCCGCACGATGAGGCCGGTGGCACAGAAACCCCGCAAACAACGGCAGGTCGTTCAGAAGTGGCGCGACCGCCAGATCATGGTGCGGCAGGATGATCCTCAACCACGCCGGCGCGATAACGAGTTCCTGACAAAGGCACTGATCTTCGGCGCCGGCGTGGCGATAGGAGGCGTGCTCAAACACTGACCGACGCGCTACTGCGTCTTAATTCGCATTTCCACGCGGCGGTTAAGCGGATCGTACGGGTTGGGACTGCGCGGATTCTTTTCGCCCATGCCGATCGCGTTGATGCGGGCGGGATCGACACCACTGGCCGTCAGGAAGGCTGCCACCGATTTCGCCCGCCGTTGCGAAAGGCCTTCGTTGTAGTGCACCGTGCCGGTGGCGTCGGTGTAACCTTCGACGACGAAGCTGAACGTGCTCAGCCGGCTGTCCTTCAGCGCCTTGGCGAACTCGTCGAGTTCAGCGCGCGCGGTGTTGTCGAGTGTGGCCGAATCCAGGCCGAAATTGATCAGCATATCGAGGCTGGATTTTTCTCCCGGCGCGTCTTTTGCCTTGGTCTTGCTCTTGCACTCCTCCTCGGTACCGACGCAAATTCCCCGCGACTTGCCGAGATCGGCGGCGCCGGCAAAAAACTTCACGATGTCTTCCGATTTCTGAACGGGGTCGGCGGAAACGTGGGTCGAGAAAAACACGACCGCCAACACAAAGGCTGACCTGCCCCACTGCATAGCGGTTACTCCTGTTTGAGCATCCGATTTCGACGATCGCCACGATACCAAATTTCATGGCAATTGTCTGTCGATAAACGCTCTTGGGCATGATTGTGCCGAGGGGGTGTTGCAGCGGCACCGGTTCAGACTTGACCCGCGCCGCGCCTGAGGCTTGAGTGGTCAAGGCTTCTCGATGAAAGCGTGGCGGTCATGGCCAATGGGCTCCGATTCAAGACGGCACGAGATCTTTTCACGGCCTGCCCCGCTATTGCCCGGGACATGAGAACCCTTCCAACCGACCAAAACCCGATCGCGTTTTGCCGCGACCTGCTGGCCGGACGCGTTCCCGAAGAAGCGATAACCTTCTGTGCCTACCTGCTTCCCGAGCGGGCCGCTGTCTGGTGGGCGCATGAATGCCTGAGCCATCTGACCGAGCTGTTCGATGGGACCGATCAGGAATTGCTTGCGCGTATTGGCGACTGGGTGGGTGAACCGGACAATCCCCGCCATCGCTTGGCCCTCGGTACAGCGGCGGCGACACCCCCAACAACGCCGGTCGGCTGGATTGCGCTCGCTGCTGGATGGCGGGACAATGGTTCGGCCATGGCCGCGACGATGGCACCGACCTTGCAACCATTTCCTGCTGCCCATGCGGTCAATGCCGGGATACTGGCCGGACTGGCCCGCGTCGCTCTCGCGGACAGGTTTGCCGTTCTTTCGGCATTTGTCGAAATGGGCATCCAGATGGCCGAGATCGAGGCAGGCCAATCAGTGGATGCATATTAGAGCCGCTACTTGCAGCCGCCTTGCGCCCATTTGGCCAGCGCCACCTTGAAGCGTGTTCCCAGCGGATGTTGTAGGCGCAAGACAGAGACATCGTTGGCGGCGAAATTCTTCGCCTGATCGCACAGCCGGGCCTCGTTCCATTCGTGGCAGCCGTCGCAGTGCTTGCCCTCCCAGACCGACTTGTCCAGCCCCTCCACCGGACTGAACAGGGGCTTGCCCTTGATCAGTTCGGCGATGCTCTTGCCGTCGATTGCCGCATCGCCGAAGTCGACCGGATGGTTGAAAAGGATCGGGGCATCAGACGCCAGCTTGGGGATTTTCTGGCGCAGCACATCGAGCGCAAGCTGATCGTTGCTTTGGCCTGACGCAGCGGCCGCGCCGGTATTGCGCGCTTCGGAGCCACCTTCGGCCTGAGGCGTGCTCGCCTCGCCCACGATCAGTGGCGCATTGAGATCTACCTTGTGCAGGACGACCTCCGTGGTCAGCGAAACATTGAGCCAGGGGCGCTGCTTGCCGGCGGTTGCCTTGAAGACGTCACCAGTCACCCGGTTCATCGCCTCGGTGATGGAGACGTTGGATGCCCCGATGTGCTGAAGCAGCGCCGCGGTGAAAGGCGAATGCTCGCCCGACCCGTCATAGGCGAGTTGATTGGGACTAGCGGCGAAAGCGACGAGCGTGCCGGCGCCACCATTCTCGATCGGGATCTCGGCCAGGCCGCTGCTGGCGCCCTTGACGCCCGCGGTCTTGGCCAGCACTTCGGCGAGGGGATTGTCGCGGCATGCGTCGAGAAACACCAGCCTGATGCTGGTCTCGCGCGACATCTGGCGCAAAACGAAATCAACCGACACGGCCTCAAAGTCGAGGGAGGTCTCGTCCTCCAGCGCGGCATCGACCGGAAGCAGGTAGTTCTTGCCCGAAACCTGCAAGCCATGGCCGGCGTAGAAGAACAATGCGATATCGGCACCGCGCACCTGTTTTGCGAACTGGGCGATCGTCGCCTGCGTCTGCGGCTTGGTCAGGTCGAAGCCGGAAACCACCTCGAAGTCGAGCTTCTTCAGGCGATCGGCCATGGCTTGGGCGTCGCGCACCGGATTGGCGAGGGGTGCTGCGTGCTGATACTGGGCATTGCCGAGGACCAGGGCGACGCGACGCTCGGCGCTGGCGGCCGTCACAGTCAACAGCAGAGCTAGCACCACGAGGCCGGCGGCGCGAAAGAAGCCGCCGCAACGGGCGATCAGAACGGACCTCACCGCCGCCTCAGAGCTTGGTCGCGGAAAATTCGATCCGCCGGTTGAGCGCCTTGTTCTTGGGTGTGTCGTTGGCGGCAACCGGCCGCTCCTCGCCATACCCGGTAGCCGTTATCTGCGTGCGCGGAATCCCCGCTGCAACAATGGCATCGGCGACCGCCTGGGCTCGCCGTTCCGACAATTGCTTGTTCGCCTCCGGCGAGCCGTCGGAATCGGTATAACCGGAGACCTCGACCTTGAGGCTCGGGCATTTGCCGACGACACCTTCGACCTCTTCAAGCAGCGGCCGGCTCTTTGCGTCGAGCCGCGCGCTGGCGGGACGGAAGTAAATGGCCCCGGTGCGCGAGAGCACGGCGAACCTGTTCAGGCATTCCTCGTCGCTGAAGTTCGCCTTGGCGGCATCGGTGGTGACAGGTCCCACATCGGTGGAGCTCGCCGCGGCGGCCTGGGTAGTTGCCGGCTTGCTGCCGTCGGCGGCGAAGACGAAATCGAACGACACCGACGCGGTGGGCACGATGTTGGTGACATTGGCGGCCTGCTGCAGCTTGTCGACGTTCGGCAGCAGGCCGAAATCCTCGACATGGACAGCGACCGGAGCCTCCGAAGCCACCGAAACCATGGTGTCGCTGATCATGGTGACGACGACGCTGGCCTCGAGGTCCTTGTCGACACCATGCAGATTGAGGCGGAACGGTAGCGTTGCCTTCACCCTGCGCTTTGTCGCGAGATCGGCGAATGCAGCGGGATCCACCTTCGCCGTCAGTTCGGCAGTCGGGTATTTGAATGTCTCGAAGAACAGGAAGCGCATGCGGACGTTGCGCAGGTCGACGCCGGTATCGACCGAATTGAGGTCGAACGTGACCTTGGCATCACCCGCCGCGCTCAGCGTGCCGGTGATGTTCCTGATCTTGTTGGTCTCGACGATCGTGTTCTTCTTGACCGACTGGTAGGTGATCACCGAAGCGGCGGGATCGAGCGTCCAGTTCGGCGCGGCGCTCGCGGCTTGCGATCCGAGCAACAGCAGGCCGGATAGGGCTACGACCAGGCCAATGGTCCTCGTGGTGAGGTTCCTGAACCCCGTTTTCCACCACAATGCGACGACTTCGAACATGGAACCCCCTGCCCAGGACCACCGTATCGACACGACACCAAGCACGAGCATAGAGCACTTGCGACGGGTTGGCGAGCAACTCCCGGTAATCCTGAAAAGGCCGGATAATCGGCGAAAGAACTGGTGCTGCCGAGACCCCAAGCCTTTGAAAAACGGTGTAGGAGTCCGTTCTGCTACGACCAGAATATGGTCGTAGCTACCGCTAACCGCTCGAGGCTTGGTCAACCTCCCCAGCCACCGCCGCTGCTGCCGCCGCTGCCTCCACCCCCGGTAGGCACCACAGGCGGGGGAACAGTGGTTTCCTCAACCGGCTTGATCACCTTCTTGGCGGTGACCTTCTTCTGCTGGCCGATCTTCGGCGTGGACGTCGTGCGAACGAGCTTCGGCTTGTGCTTCGTCGTCGTCAGCACCGGTTCGGGCTTGGGTGCGACGGACATGCAGCCCGCTAGCCCCGCCAGGGCACCGGATAGAACTGTTGCAATCAATGCCTGCTTCACTGCCCTGCCCACCATCGCCTCCTTGTGGATCAAAACAAGTCCCGACGCGGATTGGCTTGCTCCCAGACCGCTCTGGCCGTCTTGACCAGTTGGTCGTCCGGCGAGCCGTTCGCCGCGATCTTCGACTTGAGTTCGCTGCGCAATTGCTTGAGCGCCGCCGTCTTCGCCTTCACTGCGAATTTCGTCAGCGTCGCCTGGGCGCCCGGCAATTCCTTGCGAAGATCAAGCGCGACCGCGAAGGCCAGATAACGCACCGCTATCGCCTGGTCGGCCTTGTCGCCCTTCTGCATTTCGAGAGCCGCGCGATCATATGCGCCGGACTGATCGCCGCGTGCGGTTGCGAGCTCGAATAGCCTCTGCGCTTCATCGAGGTTCTGCCCGACACCGACACCGTCGCGGTACATGCGCGCGAGGCTGGCCGGAGCGTAAGGCTGGCCGAGATCCATGGCCTTCTGGAAAAGCCCTTGCGCCTGGCTGGGATCCTTCCCGACGCCCACACCGGCCAGGTAGTTGCGGCCGAGCAGGTTCATTGAATACATGTCCTGGCGCTCTACGCCCGCCTTCAGAAAGGCCACGGCGCGGGCCGGATCGGCGGGCACGCCATTGCGGCCCTCCGTGAAGATCGCCGCAAGATCATTCATCGCGTAGGTATGGCCCATGGCGGCTGCCTTGAGCAGCAGGTCCAGCCCCTTGCCGGTGTCGCGCTCTACGCCATAGCCGTTGAACAGGGCACGCCCCCATGACGTCATCCCGTAAGGATCGCCCTTGTCGGACGCCGCCGCATAAAGGGCATTGGCCTGCTTGCGGTCGGCAGGCATTCCCGTACCCGTCGCGTTGAAGTAGCCAAGCTCGAACACGGCGCGTACGTGGCCTTTGTCGGCTGCCGCCTTGACGGCTTTCTTCGCGTCCTCGACCTTGCCGGCCGCAAGCAGCGCCCGGCCCAGTTCGTAGCGGAAGCGGGCGACGTCGGGATAGGCCTTCACCGCCGCCTCGCAGGCCTTCACGGCCTTGGTGCCGATTTCATTTGGCAGCAGGCCGGGGACGACACCTTGCAGATCGAGAGGCTCGCCGGCCGCCTGGTCGCAGGGATCGACGCTTGGCGACAGCTTCATGGTGGCGGGCTTGGACGAACTGCTGTCGGCGCGGATCTCGAAGCCGACCTCGACCGGCTGGGCGGCACCGATCTGGGGTTCGTAGCGCAACTGGTCGACCTCATCGGCCATCAGGCTCGATTCCGGCGACAGGGCACGATCCGGCAGGGACAGGGTTCCCGTTGCCGGATAGCTCGCCAGTTTCAGGCTGACCGCGGGATCGTTTGTCGGGAAGTCCAGCTTCAGCGGAACCGGCCCAACACCGACCGGGACGCTGATCTCACGATTTTCGATCGCCTCGGCGGCGCCGGTGATATGTATGCCGCGCTCCAGCACCTGCTGTTTCTGCTCGGTCTCGAGCGAGGCGACAATCTGTTCGCCCTCGGCGCCCTGGCCGTTTTTGACACGGAACACCATGATGCCCTGGGCCTGGCCGCCCCAATTGTCATGCGTGGCGTAGGCCAGCATGTCGACCTCTTCGGGCGCACCGGCGCCCTTGGGCACTTCCATCTTCAGGCGCGGCAGATCCTTGCCCTCGATCGGTTCGCCGACCGCCACGGCCTTGCCGTCCAGCAGCAGGCGCCCAAGTGCCGGCGGCCTTTCGATGCTGACGGTGATCGATCCGCCATCGACATCGACCGGTTCCGGCAGGTCCAGGGCAACAGGTCCGACACCCGACGGCACGACCTTCTCCAGAACCGGCGGCAGCGAAGGCCGGCTGGCGCGGCGCATCAGCACGACTTCGTCGATGAGCGAGGAGTTTTCCCAAGGGACCTGCTTGCCTTCCGTAGCCTCGACCACATCGCGGCGCACCGCGGCCATGACTGAGCGTATCTCCTGGTTCGGCGCCAGGGCGCGACGCGAGAATGCGGATGAAAACGGGCTGAGGTCTCCTGCGCCATCATAGGCGACCGCCCCTGGTTCGGTGGCAAAGGCAATCAGCGTGTTCAAGGAGCTTTTGACCTGCGCAAGGCCGGTGTTGCCGGCCGTGATCAGCTGGTCCCTCAGCCAATAATCCTTGCGCGGAAACGGATTGTTGCGACAGGCATCGAGGATGATCACCTGGATTTTCGATTTGGCGCGCAATTGCTGCAGCACATCGTCGAGCTTGACCGCCTGGACCTCTATGTCGGCCGCATTCTTCAGCGAGGCATCGACGGGGATCAGGAAATTCTCGCCGCCGATCTGAAAGCCATGGCCGGAATAGTAGACGACGGAAAGATCGGCACCGTCCGCCGCAGCGAGGTAGTTGCGGAACTGCTCCTCGAACTGCAGCTTTGTGAGATCCTTGGCAACGAACACTTCGAAGCCTGCCAGCCGAAACGTCTTGGATACGTCCTCGGCATCCTTGTCAGGGTTCTTGAGAACGGGGATTTCCCGGTATTCGGAATTGCCGATCACCAGGGCGACCCTTCGATCGGCCAACGCATCGAAACTCGTCAAGGCCGCTACGACGAAGATAGCGATCAATCCGCAAAGTCGGAGCATGGCAACTGCCTCAACCGCCGCGACCCGACGACCACAAGCCCCCAGGTTGTGGCATCAAGGTCTGTTGAAGAACTCACAATCCGCCGAGACAGCAACACAAAAAAGCGTGAAATCCGTCACGGCAGCAGGCACCTTCCTCATCCGAATGTGTAAACTACCTCAGTGCCGAACCATCCGCAATGAGTGTCGAACCGCCCCGGCGTGGCTGTCCGGTTTCGAGGCACAGCGCCGCATATCGCAACAACATTATTGGCGCGGATCCAGCAGGATCATCTCCGCTGCTTTCTCCGCGATCATGACGACCGGAGAGTTGGTGTTGCCCGAGACGATTGTCGGCATGATCGAGGCATCGACCACGCGCAGTCCGGCAAGCCCGTGAACACGCAGCCGGTCGTCGACCACTGCCATCGAGTCCGAGCCCATCTTGCAGGTGCCGACGGGATGGAAGATCGTCGTACCGATATCGCCGGCCTTGCGGATGAGATCTTCGTCGCTCTCATATTGCGTGCCGGGCAGCATCTCTTCGGGCGCAAAGCGTGCCACGGCCCGTGCCTTCATCAGGCTACGGACATGGCGCAGCGACGCGACGGCGACGCCGCGGTCTCCCTCGGTGGAGAGATAGTTCGGCCGGATCTTCGGCGCCTCGCGCGGATCGGACGATCCCATATGCACTGTACCGCGGCTTTCCGGGCGCAGATTGCAGACCGACACAGTGACCGCCGGAAAGCTATGCAGCGGCTCGCCAAGCCGGTCCGTGCTCAGCGGCTGCACATGGTATTCCAGGTCAGGTGTCGCGAGACGAGAATCGCTCCTGGCAAAAATGCCTAGCTGGCTCGGGGCCATCGACAGCGGCCCGCTGCGTTTGAGCGCGTATTCCACACCCATCGACGCGCGGCTGATCAGATTGTGATAGCGCTGGTTGAGCGTCGCGGCATTGGCGACCTTGAAGACAGTGCGGAGCTGCAAATGATCCTGCAGGTTTTCGCCGACGCCCGGCAAGGCATGACGAACATCCACGCCAATGTCCGAAAGCAGATCTGGACGCCCTACCCCCGACAGTTCGAGCAGCTTCGGCGAATTGATGGCACCGGCTGCGAGGATCGTCTGTCCGGCGCTGACCCTGTGCAAGCGGTGGCCTTGGCGGAAGACGAGTCCCGTGACACGCCGGCCGTCGAATTCGAGCCGTTCCGTCTCAGCTCCGGTCATCACGCGCAGGTTCTTGCGCGCCGCAATGCCGCGCAAAAACGCCTTCGATGTGTTCCAGCGCACGCCCCGCCGCTGGTTGACCTCGAAATAGCCCGAACCTTCATTGGTGCCGGTGTTGAAATCATCGGTGCGGGGAATGCCGAGTTCCTCGGCGGCGTCCCGGAATGCGTCGAGGATTGGCCAGGACAGACGCTGCCGTTCGACCCGCCATTCGCCGCCGGTGCCGTGCATGGCGCTCTTGGCGCCATGATAGTCTTCCGACTTGCGGAAATACGGCAGCACATCGTCCCAGCCCCAGCCGACATTGCCGGCCTGCCGCCAGCCCTCATAGTCGGCTGCCTGGCCACGCATGTAAATCATGCCGTTGATCGACGAACAGCCGCCAAGCACCTTGCCGCGCGGATAGTTGAGGCTGCGTCCGGCGAGACCAGCTTCCGGCTCGGTCTTCATCATCCAGTCGGTGCGCGGGTTGCCCATGCAGAAGAGGTAGCCAATCGGGATATCGACCCAGTGATAGCGGTCGCTGCCGCCAGCCTCGAGCAGCAGCACCTTGTTGCGCGGATCCGCGGAGAGCCGGTTGGCGAGCACGCAGCCGGCCGAACCCCCACCAACGATGACATAGTCGTAGTCGCCGAACGGAGATGGTGAAACTTCGGTCACGTGCGTGCCTGCTGTCCGGCGATGCGCTCCCACATCGGGGTCATCGCCTGGTTGATCTCACCGTACAGGCGATAGCGCCGCGCGTATGCATCGGCAAGCGCTGCATTCGGTACAAAGTGCCGTGCAACGGATGGCCGCGTCACCCCCATTCCCGCGTCGATGACGTCGTCACGAAAGCGACCCGTTGCTTATAGGGACTTCGTACAGTTCCAGCGGCAAGTCATCCGGATCTCTAAAAAATGTAAACCGTTGATCCGTATAGGGGTCGATCCGGATTGGCTCAACGGTAACGTTGGCGGCTTCCAGCCGCGCTACTACCGGATCAAGATCCGCCACGGCAAATGCCAGATGTCTCAAGCCTGTCGCCTCAGGATGGGAGGGCCGCATCACTGGTGCGGGGAAGGAGAACAATTCCAGTTGGACGGATCCGATCCGCAGATCCGCCTTCCATGACTGCCGCTCCTCCCGATAGACCTCTCGGATCAGATCGAGGCCGAGGAGTTCGACGTAGAACCGTCGCGACCGGGCGTAGTCGGTGCAGATGAGCGCGACGTGGTGAATAGCATTCAACATACTGCCAACTGTAGCCAAGCTCGGATCTGAGGCCAAGGTCGCCAAAATGGCGCTGGAAAAAACCGGAGCCCTCTGCCGCGGTGGCTCGGGTCCTGGAATCAACTATCCGAGAGTCTGACTGGCGAGTGCGTAAGTCATCGGTGCAACTGCGGTGCCGACGGCAAAATCGGAAAGGCGTTTGCCCAGCGACATGGTCAGCACCGTGTCGAAAACCGGCATTCCGCTGTGCGACAGAAAGGCGGCGAACTCGCCATTGTCCATGTGGGTGTCGATACGCAGGAAAGACCCCGAATGGTCGGCCACGTGCGGCCGCACTATCGCCACGGCGTCGGCGTCGCTTTCCGCTACGACCGGCCCCACGACATGGCCCCGCCCGAACGGCCGGCAGAGCGCGAAAGCGGTCAGCGTATCCCCCTTGAACAGCCCACAGCCGGCCGAGTGCGCGAAAAGCCTTTCGATGAGCGCCGTCCGCCTCACGCCAAAACCGGCCGCGTCGAGCGCGATCACTGCAGGAATATCGCTTGCGTCCAAAATCCGCACATCGCCTCGAACATTTGCCGGCCTCCCCGTCGTCTGCAAGCGGGCGATGCCCTGGCATTGATAAACGGTCTTCTCCGGCTGGAAGTCGAGCGACAGATAGAGCCGCCTCGCCGCGCGCGTTGCATTGAGGCGCAGATCGCGCCCGGCGACCTTCTCGAAGACCCGCTTCATCAGCCATTGCCCCGCCCCCAGCGTCTGCAGTCGCGGCGAGGTGATGACCATCCCCACGGTGGCGAAATCGGCGCCATGCGCGAACCACATGGCCGAACCGAGAACCCGGCCGATCTCGTCGAGCGCCACGAACCCCTCTCCCGATTCACGCAGGAATTGCCAGTCCTCGGCGCGATGCGGCCATCCCACGGCGAGCGAGTGCGCGTGCAAGCGGTCCAGTTCGACGCCTTCGATGTCGCCGATCCGCATCGAGAAAGTGTCGATTTTCAAGCTTCCGGACGGCTTCAAGTCCATGCCCCTAAAAGATTGTCGTACCGGGCGCGACACACTGATGGCCACCCTTTGCCCACCAACGCTAAACGAGCGGACCGGTACGATTAGCTCGAAAGCCGCGCAGCAACGCAAGATTCAACTGAAACATTTCAGCTTTCGGCATGCAATCGCGAAAGAATGCACACACTCTCTCCGGAAATCTAGCAGCATATGGTCGACGGCACGGATCCCGGCGAACCCGAACGTTTTGAGGGCTGGAATGGACGTCTTCGACATCCTCGATCGTCTCGTCGCCTTTCCGTCGGTCGCTGGCAGGCCGAATGGCGATATCGCCAGCTGGATCGAGGCCTATCTCGAGGAACACGGAACACGGGTCACCGTGCTTCCAGGACCGGAAGGCGATCGTTCCAATCTTTTCGCGACGATCGGCCCCGCCAACGTCCCAGGCTACATCCTGTCCGGCCATATGGACGTTGTTCCCGCCAGCGAACCGCAATGGAGTTCGAACCCTTTCGCGCTGCGCCGCGACGGCGAACGGCTCTACGGACGTGGCACCACGGACATGAAGGGGTTTCTTGCCGCGGTGCTCGCTGCCGTGCCTGCGTTGGCGCGGCTGCGCCTTGCCAGGCCAATCCACCTCGCCTTCTCCTATGACGAGGAAGTGGGATGCCGGGGCGTGCCGCATCTGATCGCCCGCCTTCCCGAACTTTGCGCGAGGCCGCTCGGCGTCATCGTCGGCGAGCCGAGCGGCATGCGTGCTGTGCGCGGCCATAAGGGCAAGGCGGCCGCCCGCGTGATCATCAACGGACGCTCCGGCCATTCCTCGCGGCCCGATCTCGGCCTCAACGCCATCCATGCCATGGCCGCTGCGCTGAGCGCGGCCGTCAACGAGGCCGAACGGCTGACGCACGGTCCGTTCGATCCGGCCTTCGAGCCGCCCTACTCCTCGCTGCAGGCCGGCGTCATGGCGGGCGGACATCAGGTCAACATCATTCCCGGCACCTGCAGTCTGGACCTGGAGGCGCGCGCCATACCTGGCGTCGACCCGGCGAGCCTGCTGGCACCTGTGAGGGCACGCGCAGAGGCGCTCGCGGCCGATGGCTTTCGCGTCGAGTGGAGCCCGATGAGCGCCTATCCGGCGATGTCGCTGCCGCCAGACGCACCACTTGCGGGACTGCTGCATACCTTGACCGGCGAAGCGCCGCTTGCCGCCGTCAGCTACGGCACGGAGGCCGGGCTTTACCAGGCCGTGGGGCTCGATGCGATCATCTGCGGACCCGGCGACATCGACCGCGCCCACAAGCCGGATGAGTACATTGTCACCAGCGAACTCGCCGCCTGCCAGCGAATGATCGAGACGCTGGGCGCCCGCTGCGCGACGTGAGGAAACCGGAATGACATTCCTGTTCAATTCCGATGCGCGCCGCGGGGCGATCTTCGCCGATGCCTTCGCGAGAGAACTGCCGGACGTCCTCTTCACGATGGATGCCGCAACGGTCGATCCCGACGCCGTGCGTTATCTGATCAGCTGGACCGTGCCGAATAACCTTGCCCGCTACGGCAACCTGGAAATCCTGTTTTCCATCGGCGCCGGCGTCGATCAGTTTCACCTCGATGCGGTGCCTGCGAACGTGAAGGTCGTGCGCATGATCGAGGACGGCATCGTGCGCATGATGCAGGAATATGTGACGCTTGCCGTGCTCGCGCTCCACCGTAACCTGCCTCGATATCTGACACAGCAGCGCGCCGGCGAATGGGCTGATATCGCGCAGCTCCAGGCCGGATCGCGCCGGATCGGCGTGCTCGGCCTCGGGCAACTCGGCCAAGCCGTCCTCGACCGCCTGAAGCCCTTCGGCTTCCCGCTCGCCGGATGGAGCCGCTCGCCGCGGCGGATCGAGGGCGTGACCTGTCATCATGGCGAGCTCGGACTGAAGGAGATGCTCGCCGTCAGCGACATATTGATCTGCCTGCTGCCGCTGACGGAGGAGACGCGCGGTTTCCTCGATGCCGGCCTGTTTGCGCAACTGCCTGAAGGGGCGGCGCTCGTCCACACCGGCCGGGGGCCGCAGCTCGATCATGAAGCGCTTGTCGCCGCGCTCGACAGCGGCCACCTTTCGGCGGCGATGATCGACGTGACCGATCCCGAACCCCTGCCGGCGGGCCATCCGTTCTGGTCGCATCCGAAGGTCATCCTGACCCCGCATGTCGCCAGCGTCACCCAGCCCGCCGGCGCTGCGCGGGCCGTCGTCGAAAACATCCGGCGTTACCGCACCGGTCTCGACCCCATCGGGCTCGTCGACCGGTCGCGCGGCTATTGAAGTCCAACATGAAAGGCCATCCCTTGTCCCTGCTCAAGACCGTCGATACCAGCCCTGCCTTCCAGCCGCGCGAATCCGGGGCGCTGCCCGAACGGCTGATTTCCGGCAACCCCGCCTTCAAGACCTGGGCGCAGGATGTCGCCAAGGGCGACCTCGTCCATACCGGCGTCTGGGAGGCGACGCCTGGGGAAACGCGCTCGATCAAGGGCGAGACTTTCGAGTTCTGCCACATCCTCTCCGGCGTGATCGAAATCACGCCGGACGGCGGCAAACCGGTGACCTACCGCGCCGGCGACAGCTTCGTGATGAAACCTGGCTTCACCGGGATTTGGAAGACCATCGAAACGGTCCGCAAGATCTACGTAACCGTAGGGTGACGGGAGCGCGGAGGCGCCGGCCTCCGCAACAGATTTTGCCGTCTGTCATCGCCGGCACACAACAATCATCCGCGACCGATCGTCGAACGGTGCATGCTGCGCCAGAGCCCGCGCTAGGCTCCTGCAGAACAGTCCAGAGTGGGTGCCATGGGCCTGAGCTTCGACCCCGATACCGTCTCCCTTCCCGTCGGCCATTTCATTGGCGGCGAGCTGATCGCGGCCGAGGGTGCGATCGAGATGCACCGCCCATCGGACGGCAAAGCCTACACCGCCTGCCCCGTGGCCGGCGTCGATATGGTCGACCGTGCGGTGGAAAGCGCCAAGGCGGCGCTGAAGTCCAGCAATTGGGGCGGCATCCGGCCACGCGAGCGCACCAGGGCACTCCAGGCCTGGGCCGACCTGATCGAGGCGGAGGCCGAAACGCTGGCGCGGATCGAGGCGCTGAGCTCGACCCGGCCCGTCGGCCAGCTCATCGCCGGCGACATCGCCATCACCGCCGAGCAGATCCGCTTCTTCGCCGAGTTCGCCGACAAGGAAGGCAGCGAGCTCGTGCCGACCGACGACGCCACTCTCGGCATGATCATGAGCGAGCCCTATGGCGTGGTCGGCGCAATCACGCCCTGGAATTTTCCGATCTCGATGGCTGGATGGAAGCTTGGTCCGGCGCTGGCTGCGGGCAATGCGGTCGTGCTGAAGCCATCGGAAATGACGCCCTTTTCGGCAGTCTATATGGCGCAACTCGCTGTCAAAGCAGGCCTGCCGGCCGGGCTCATAAACGTCGTGCTGGGCGACGGTCCGACGACCGGCACGGCGCTGACCGGCCATCCCGATATCGCCAAGGTCAGCTTCACCGGCTCGACCCGCGCTGGTTCGGCGATCATGGAGAATGTCGCCCGCACCGGCGTCAAGCCGATGACGCTGGAACTCGGCGGCAAGAGCCCGCAGATCGTCTTTGCTGATGCCGATCTGGACAAGGCGGCGACGGCCATCGCCGGCAGCGTCACCTTCAATGCCGGCCAGGCCTGCGTGGCCGGCACGCGCCTGATCGTCGAGAACAGCGTGGCCGACAGGCTGACGGCCGCCATCCTGGAGAAGATGCAGGCGGTGCTGCCCGGCCCGACCTGGGACGAGGCGACGCAGTATTCGCCTGTTATCTCGGAGCGGCAGCGGGCGCGTGTCGACAGCATCGTGCGGGCCGCGATCGAGGCCGGCGGCGAGTGCCTGACCGGCGGCGCCGTCATGGACAGCCCCGGCTACTTCTACCAGCCGACGCTGATCGCCGATGTCGACCAGGCCAATCCGGCGATCGTCGAGGAAATCTTCGGCCCGGTCCTGACCATCCAGACCTTCGAGACCGAGGAAGAGGCGCTGGCGCTGTCCACCCATCCGACCTACGGGCTGGCGTCCGGCCTGTTCACCTCAGATCTGTCCCGCACCATCCGTTTCGCACGCAAGCTCGAGGCGGGCACCGTCTGGGTCAACCGCTACAGCCGCTCGCGCGACCATATCCTGCCGACCGGCGGCTACAAGCGCTCCGGTATCGGCAAGGATCTCGGCCGCGAGGCCTATCTCGCCAACCGCAGGACAAAGAGCGTCCTGATCAGCCTCTAGAGAGATGCCGATGAAATCCTATTCGATCGCACTGATCCCCGGTGACGGCATCGGCAGCGACGTGACCGCCGCCGCCTGGACGGTGCTGGAGGCCGCAGCCAAACAGGCGGGCTTTGTCTTGACCGCAACCGAGTTCCCCTGGTCCTGCAAATTCTACAAGGAGACTGGCCGCATGATGCCGCAGGACGGCATCGAGAGCTTGCGCGGCTTCGACGCCATCCTTCTCGGCGCGGTCGGCTGGCCGGCGGAGGTGCCGGATTCCGTTTCACTGCACGGCCTGCTGCTGCCGATCCGCAAGGCATTCGTGCAATACGCCAACATCCGGCCGCATCGCCTGCTGCCAGGCGTGACGGGCCCGCTGCGTGCAGAGCGCTTCGACATATTATGCATCCGCGAGAACACCGAAGGCGAATATTCGGGCGCCGGCGGGCGCGTGCATCAAGGCACGCTGGACGAGGTCGCGGTTGAGACCTCGATCTTCACCCGCGCCGGCGTCGAGCGCATCCTGCGCTTCGGCTTCGAGCAGGCGCGGACACGGCGCGGCAAGCTGACCTCCGTTACGAAGTCCAATGCGCAGAAATATTCGATGGTGTTCTGGGACGAGATCACGCGAAAGCTGGCCGCGGATTATCCTGATATCGAAGTCACCAGCTATCATGTCGATGCGCTCGCCGCCCGCATGATCATGGCGCCGGGGAGCCTCGACGTGGTCGTCGCCTCCAACCTGTTCGGCGATATCCTCACCGACATCGGCGCGGCCATCCAGGGCGGGCTCGGCTACGCCGCCTCCGCCAACATCAATCCCGACCGCTCGGCGCCGTCGATGTTCGAACCGGTGCACGGCTCGGCGCCCGACATCGCCCATCTCGGCATCGCCAATCCAATCGCCACCATCTGGTCCGGCGCCATGATGCTCGAACATCTCGGCGAAAAGGCTGCGGCTGACCGCGTTATGCAGGCGGTCGAAGCCGCCACCGCCAGAGGCATAGGCACCATCGCCGGCAAGGACCGCACGGAGGCCATCACCGCCGCCGTCGTCGCGGCGCTCACCTGATTGCAAGGTCGTTTCCAATGAAGAACCTGAAAGACAGAACTCTCTTCCGCGAAGCCGGCCTGATCGGCGGCAAATGGGTCGATGCCGGCTGCGGCAGGACGGTCGATGTCATCGATCCGGCAACCCAGATGGCGATCGGCACCGTGCCCGACACGGCCGGTCTGGAGACCCGTGCGGCCATAGAGGCCGCGGCGTCCGCCTATGCGGCTTGGAAGAAGAAGACCAATGCCGAGCGCGCTGCCCTGCTGGAGGCCTGGCATGGCCTGATGCTGGCGCATCTGGACGATCTGGCGCTGATCCTGACGACCGAGCAGGGCAAGCCGCTGGACGAGGCCAAAGGCGAGATCCGCTACGGAGCATCCTTCGTCAAATGGTTCGCGGAGGAGGCGCGCCGCATCAATGGCCACACCATCCCCTCGCCCACGTCTGACCGCCGCATCATCGTGCTGAAAGAACCGGTCGGGGTATGCGGCATCATCACGCCGTGGAATTTCCCCAATGCGATGATCACCCGCAAGGTCGCGCCGGCGCTTGCCGCCGGCTGCACGGTGGTGATCAAGCCGTCCGAGTTCACCCCCTATTCGGCGCTGGCGCTCGGCGTGCTGGCCGAACGCGCCGGCATTCCCGCCGGCGTCATCAACATCGTCACCGGTATGCCGACCGAGATCGGCAACGAGATCATGGCGAACGAGACAGTTCGCAAGATCTCCTTCACCGGCTCGACGCGGGTCGGTTCGCTGCTGATGCGCGGCGCGGCCGACAGCGTGAAGCGCTTGAGCCTCGAACTCGGCGGCAACGCGCCCTTCATCGTCTTCGACGACGCCGATCTCGACCTAGCGATCGAGGGTGCGCTGGTCTCCAAGTTCCGTAATGGCGGCCAGACCTGCGTCTGCGCCAACCGCATTCTCGTCCAGGCCGGAGTCTACGAAAGCTTCGCCGCGAAGCTCAGCGCACGCGTCAACGCCATGACGGTGGGGCCTGGCACGCAGCCAGGCGTCGCCATCGGGCCGATGATCAACATGGCGGCGGTCGAGAAGATCAACCGCCATGTCGAGGACGCGCTCGCCAAGGGCGCTGCGATCATCACCGAGAAGCCGGTGCTGCCGGAGGGCCCTCAATATGTCGCGCCGCTGGTCCTGACCGGCGCCACGAAAGAGATGCAGCTTGCCGGTGAGGAAACGTTCGGCCCGGTTGCGCCACTTTTCCGGTTCGAGACGGAAGAGGAAGCGATCGCTCTGGCCAACGGCACGCCCTACGGGCTTGCCTCCTACTTCTACACCGAGAATTTGAAACGCGCCTGGCGCGTCGGCGAGGCGCTGGAGTTCGGCATGGTGGGCTTGAACACCGGCTCGGTCTCGATCGAGGTCGCCCCCTTCGGCGGCGTCAAGCAGTCCGGCCTCGGGCGAGAAGGCGCGCAGGCCGGCATCGAGGAATATCTCGAGATGAAAACGTTCCACATGGGAATAGGCAGTAGGTAATTGGCAGTAGGGAATTGGGAGACACCGCCCTACTGCCTACTGCCTACTGCCTACTGCCTACTGCCTACTGCCTACCTCACCCGGTCGAGCGCCTTGTAGTAGAGGCCGACCATCGGCAGGAACCAGGGCTTGCCGGAATAGCCGGGAATAGCAGGCCATTCGAGCCCCTTCAGCGGATTGCGATCTTCGCGGCCGAGCATGGCATCGGCCAGGATCATGCCGAGATGGGTGGAAAGCTGGGCGCCGTGGCCGGAATAGCCCATCGCGAACCAGACACCGTCATGGTAACCGGCCCGCGGAAAGCGATCCTTGGTCATGTCGACCAGCCCGCCCCAGCAATAATCGATCTCGACCTTGGCGAGTTGAGGGAAGATCGCCGCGAGGCCTGCCCGCAAGATCTCTCCGCTCCTGGCGTCGGAGCGCTGGTCCGATGTCGCCGAAAAGCGCGCGCGGCCGCCGAAGATCAGCCGATTATCCGGCGACAGCCGGAAGTAGTTGCCGATGTTCATCGAGGTCACGCATGTCCGGTTGCCCGGCATGGTGCCAGTGATCTCGGCGTCGCTTAGCGGGCGTGTGGCGATGATGAAGCTGCCGACGGAGATGATCCTGCGGCGGAAATAATTGAAATTCGGCGTGGTGTAGGCGCCGGTCGCCACCAGCACATTGTCGGCGCTGATCCGGCCGCGCGAAGTGGTCAGCTCATGCCTGCCGCCGGCCTGCTTGCGGTCCGTCACCGCCGCGTTCTCGTGAATGACGGCGCCATGGCGAGCGGCTGCAGTGGCGAGACCCGCCACATAGCCGCCCATATGCATCATGGCGCTCTTCTTCGACAGCATCGCGCCATGGAAGGGCGAGCCGATCTCGGATTTGAGATCCGCCGCCGACAGCAGCGCCGTGTCCGGATCCACCTCGGCATTGAGGGCTTCGAAGTTGCGGGCGATCGCATCGAAATGCTGCGGCTTGGAGGCGAGCTTCAGCTTGCCGGCGCGGCGGAAGTTGCAGTCGATGCCTTCCTCCGCGACCAGCGCCTCGATGGTATCGACGGAGTCGTCCAGAGCCCGGTAGAGCGCGATTGCGCGGTCCTTGCCGAGCTCCGCCTTGGCGGACAGGTAGCTGTGGGCGAGGCCGTTGTTGAGGTGTCCGCCATTGCGGCCGGATGCGCCCCAGCCCACGCGTTGCGCCTCCAGCACCACCACCTTAGCGCCGGCCTTCGCCAGTTGGCGCGCGGCGGCGAGACCGGTGAAGCCGCCGCCTATGATGGCGGCATCGTAGTGCCCCTCGACCGGGCCCTGCGCCCCGCCGGAAAAGACAGGGGCGGTGTCGTGCCAGTAGGAGACGAACTTCATCGGCAATCCGCCTGTTTCAGAGCCCAACGACGCCTGGAAGACCCGAAATGTCCGATATTTCGACATAGCCATAATACGGGTTGGCCGGTTCGTGACCGCGATTGACCCATACCTTGTTCTTGATGCCGAGATCGTGCGCCGACATCAGGTCGTAGCGGAACGAAGACGAGCAATGAAGAACATCCTCCGGGCCGCAACCCAAGCTGTCGAACATGTATTCGAAGGCCTTGAAGCGTGGCTTGTAAGCCTGCGCCTGCTCAGCCGTGTAGACGGCATGGAACGGCGCACCGAGCTTTTCGACATTGGACATGATCTGCGCGTTCATGGCGTTGGACAGGATGACCAGCGGAATTTCCTTGGCAACCTTCGCCAGGCCGGCCGGAACGTCGGCGTGCGGCCCCCAGGTCGGGACGCGCTCATAGACCATTTTGGCGTCGTCGGCGCTGAAGGCGACGCCGTTGCGATTGCATGCGCGCTCGAGCGCGTTGTGGACGACCTCGGCATAGGGCTTCCAGTCGCCCATGATCTCGTCGAGCCGATACGCCGCGAAATTCTTGATGAACTCCTGCATGCGCGGCTCATCGAGCCGGCTGCCATAGAGATCGCGCGCCGCTTCCGCCATCTGGAAAAAGGTCAACGTGCCGTAGCAGTCGAAGGTGATGTATTTGGGCCTGAAGGAAGCCATGTCCGTCGATCTCCGGTGGAAGCACGTCCGTGCTGGGATGCATTTCATCATAAGACGGCAGGCAGCGGCCCACCTGACCGAAATCGCCCTCGCGAAAGCAGAAAGTTCCGTATCCGCCATCCGGTTTGGCACGCTGTAGCATCCGGCGTGCCGATCCCGGCGCCGCGATCGGCGTGAAACGCATCCGCCGCGGACAGCGCCAGCACAAGATGCGGCGCACCGCTTGCGCTACGGCGAAAGATACCGCCGAAGCCAATGCCTTCAGATGATCTGCGGCGCGCCGATGGCCGAGACTTGGGCATTAGACGGAAGGATGCCTCATGCAGCAGGGCGAGATCGAACTCCAGGCCTTCGGGCCGGACCATATTGAGGGCGCCGTGGTGCTTTCTCGCCAGGAGAATTGGCCACATCGGCCGCAGGACTGGCAGATGGCGCTGCAGCTCTCGACCGGTGCGGTCGCGCTCGACGACCAGGGCCGCGTCACCGGAACCATCCTGGTCACGCCCTACGGTATGGATTGCGCCATGATCAACATGGTGATCGTCGACAGGAATGCGCGCGGCAAGGGGCTTGGGCGCCGGCTGATGGATCAAGCCTTCGCCCTTGCCGGCGACCGTCCGTTGCGGCTCGTGGCGACAGCGGACGGCATGCCTCTCTATCAAAAGCTCGGCTTCGTGCCGTCCGGTACGATCCGGCAACATCAGGGCAGCGTTGCCAAGCTTGGTGCGCCCGGCGGCGTGGAAGCCGCAGGCGCCGCCGATCTCCCGGAAATCAAGGCGCTGGACCGCGATGCCTATGGCGCCGACCGCGAAGCCCTGATCGATGCGCTGGCGGAGCGCGGCCAATTCGCCGTCATCCGCCGCAACGGCGCCATCGAGGCCTATGCCGCGATCCGCCCGTTCGGACGCGGCGAGGTGATCGGTCCGGTCATCGCGGGAAGCGCCGAAGAGGCGAAGGCCCTGATCGGCTTCTTTGCCGCCTCGCGTCCCGGTGCCTTCCTGCGCGTGGATACCGGCAGCGGGACCGGCATGGCCGGCTGGCTCGAAGAAATCGGTCTCGCCCATGTCGGCGGCGGCGTGGCCATGGACCGTCCCCCTAAGACGGGCGCCGAACAGGCCAGACCGAAAGTTTACGCCCTCGCCAACCAGGCGCTGGGCTAGTCGGAGAACAACAATGCTCGCCAATTCCCTGGTCGAACTCGACCGCGCTCATCTCATCCATCCGGTCTCCTCATACCGTGGTCATGAGGCGCAAGGCGTGCGCGTATTGAAATCGGCGAAGGGGGCGACCGTGACCGATGCGTCCGGCCGGCAACTTCTCGACGGTTTCGCCGGGCTGTGGTGCGTCAATGCCGGCTATGGCCATGACAGCATCGTCGAGGCGGCGGCCCGGCAGATGCGAGAGCTTCCCTATGCCACCGCCTATTTCGACCTCGGTTCGGAGCCGGCCATCCGGCTCGCTTCGGAGCTGGCCGAGCGCGCGCCGGGCGACCTCAATCACGTCTTTTTCACCCTTGGCGGGTCAGACGCGGTCGACAGTACGATCCGTTTCGTCCGCTACTACTGGAATGCCAAAGGCGAGCCGCAACGCGACCAGTTCATTTCCATCGAACAGGGCTATCATGGATCGTCGGTGGTCGGCGCGGGCCTGACCGCGCTGCCCGCCTTCCACGCCGGTTTCGGTATTCCCTTTGAATGGCAGCACAAGATCCCCTCCCCCTATCCCTATCGCAACCCGGTCGGCGCGGACGGCAACGCGATCATCGCCGCATCGCTCGCCGCGCTGAAGGGCAAGATCGAGGAGATCGGGCCGGAGCGGGTCGCTGCCTTCTATGCCGAGCCGATCCAGGGCTCGGGCGGTGTCATCGTTCCACCAAAAGGCTGGATCAAGGCGATGCGCGAACTCTGCCGGGAGTACGGCATCCTGTTCATCGCCGACGAGGTGATCACCGGTTTCGGCCGCACGGGACCCTTGTTCGCCTGTACCGATGAGGACATCGTTCCCGATTTCATGACGACGGCGAAGGGGCTGACCTCGGGCTATGTTCCCATGGGCGCCGTGTTCATGGCCGATCACGTCTACGACGTCATCGCCGACGGTGCGGGCGCCTCGGCGGTCGGCCATGGCTATACCTATTCCGCCCATCCCGTCAGCGCCGCCGTCGCGCTCGAGGTGTTGAAGCTCTACGAAGACGGCCTGCTGGAGAACGGCATCAAGGCCGGCGCTCGGCTGATGGCGGGCCTGGAGGGCCTGAGGGACCACCCGCTCGTCGGCGACGTGCGCGGCCGCGGCATGCTTGCCGCGATCGAACTGGTGGTCGACAAACGGAAGAAAACACCGCTTCCGGCGTCAGCCATGCCGGCGCGGCGCGTCTTCGACAGGGCCTGGGACAACGGCCTCATCATCCGTGCCTTTGCGCATGGGGTGATCGGCTATGCACCGCCGCTCTGCTGCACCGACGCCGACATCGACGCGATCATCGAGCGCACGCGCCGGACGCTCGACCAGACACTGGACGATCCCGATATCCGCCAGGCCCTGGCATGACAGCGGACGAATACCGTGTGTTTCGAAATAGCGCCGGGGCAGACGATTTCGCAATTTTGTGCCGCCCCCTCGCGCCTTTTCGGCGAATCCAGCGCGGGGGAAGTGCCAGACTGCAGTTAAGACAAGGCCAGAAAGCCCAGATATCCGGGCCTTCGAAAAAGGCCGACGCCCCGGACAGCACGGAATTTTGTTCTGTTCAACACATGCAATTCGGCCGTACGCAGAGGAGACCCAGTCTTGGCCAGGGGCTTTAGCGAATTCAAATACATGACCTTCGATGTCGTCGGCACGCTGATCGACTTCGAAGGCGGGATAACGACCTGCCTGGCGGGAATGGCCGCCGAGGCCGGCGTTTCGCTCGATGGTGAGGAAGCGCTGAGCCTTTACCGGCAGGCCCGCTACATGCCCGATGCCAGCCTGTTTCCCGACGATCTCGTGCGTGTCTACATGGTCATCGCGCCACGGCTCGGCCTGCCGGCTGACGAAAAATACGGCGTCCGCCTGCGGGATTCGGCCAGCCTCTGGCAAGGCTTCCCGGACAGCGCGGCGGCATTGGCCGAGCTTGCGAAATCGCACAGGCTGATCGCCATGACCAATGCAAGGCGCTGGGCGCTCGATCATTTCGAGAAGCAGCTCGGATCGCCCTTCTTCGCCACCTTCACGGCCGACGATACAGGCACGGAGAAACCAGATCCGGCGTTCTTCCAGAAGGTCTTCGATTTCGTCGCCTCAAGAGGCGACAGCAAGGACGACATCCTGCACGTCGCGCAAAGCCAGTACCACGATATCGGCATATCCCGGGCGCTTGGCTTGACCAACTGCTGGATCGAGCGCCGGCATGCCCAGAAGGGTTATGGCGGCACGATCGAACCCGAGCGCTTCACCGTGCCGGACCACCACTTCACCTCAATGGCCGCGTTGGCGTCGGCCGCGCGGGAAAGCCTGAAGGAACGAACCTGAGCCCAAGCCCGGAAAGCCGCGTCAAGACGAGCAACCCGGAAAACAAACAGAAAGGGGAATGATTATGACCGACAAGATCACGAACTGGACCAGCGCAGACGATACCATGGTCGAGAATGCCATCCGGCGGGGCGCGAGCCGCCGCGAACTCCTCAAGATGCTGTTGGCCGGCGGCGCCGCGGTCGCCGCGGGCAGCATGGTGCTCGGCCGCGCGACCAATGCCGTCGCCGCCACGCCGGTCTCCGGCGGCAGCTTCAAGGCCGCCGGCTGGTCGTCCTCGACCGCCGACACGCTTGACCCGGCAAAGGCGTCGCTCTCGACCGACTATGTCCGCTGCTGCTCGCTCTACAACCGCCTGACTTTCCTCGATAAGGATGGCGTCACGCAGATGGAGTTGGCCGAAAGCTTCGACAGCAAGGACGCCAAGACCTGGACTGTGAAGCTGCGCAAGGGCGTCACCTTCCACGACGGCAAGGACCTCACCGCCGACGACGTCGTCTTCTCGATGAAGCGCCATCTCGATCCGGCGGTCGGTTCCAAGGTCGCCAAGATCGCCGCGCAGATGACCGGCTTCAAGGCGGTCGACAAATCGACCGTCGAAATCACGCTCGCCGATCCGAATGCCGACTTGCCGACCATCCTGGCGCTGCACCACTTCATGATCGTCCAGGACGGCACCACGGACTTCTCCAAGGGCAACGGCACGGGTGCCTTCGTCCTGCAGACGTTCGAACCAGGCGTGCGGTCGGTCGTCACCAAGAACAAGAACTACTGGAAATCCGGCAAGCCCTACCTGGACTCCTTCGAATTCATCGCCATCAGCGATGACAGCGCCCGCGTGAACGCCCTGCTTTCAGGCGACATCAATTTCGCCGCCTCGATCAATCCGCGCGCGATGAAGCTTATCGGCGGCCAGCAGGGCTTCGAATTGTCGAAGACGACGTCGGGCAACTACACCGACCTCAACATTCGGCTCGATATGGATCCCGGCAACAAGGCCGACTTCGTGACCGGCATGAAATACCTCGTCAACCGCGAGCAGATCGTCAAATCGGCATTGCGCGGCCTTGGCGAAGTCGGCAACGACCAGCCCGTCTCGCCGGCGAACATCTTCCACAATGCCGACCTCAAGCCGAAGGCATTCGACCCGGACAAGGCCAAGTTCCACTTCCAGAAGTCGGGCTTGCTCGGCCAGTCCATCCCGGTGATCGCTTCCGACGCCGCGACCTCGTCGATCGACATGGCGGTGATCATCCAGGCCGCCGGCGCGGACATCGGCATGAAGCTCGATGTCCAGCGCGTCCCGTCCGACGGCTATTGGGACAATTACTGGCTCAAGGCACCGATCCATTTCGGCAACATCAATCCACGCCCGACGCCGGACATCCTGTTCTCGCTCCTCTACGCCTCCAACGCGCCCTGGAACGAAAGCCAGTACAAGTCGGAGAAGTTCGACAAGATGATGATCGAGGCGCGCGGCTCGCTCGACCAGGCCAAGCGCAAGGAAATCTACGGCCAGATGCAGACCATGATCTCCGAGGAGGCCGGCACCATCATCCCGGCCTACATTTCCAACGTGGATGCCCTCTCCAGCAAGGTGAAGGGTTTGGAGGCGAACCCGCTCGGTGGCATGATGGGCTACGCAATGGCGGAATATCTCTGGCTCGAAGCCTGAGAGGCGTCTGCCAGGGACCGGACAGCCGGTCCCTGGCACCTATTGCGCAACATGGCTTGGCCGAACGCAACCGCAGGAGCGCTTCCATGACGTCTGGGGTTCTAAACCTCGTGCTGAAGCGGCTGGCGATCGCGGTCGTCACGCTTCTGATCGTCCTGTTCGCCGTGTTTTTCGCCACCAGCATGCTGCCCGGCGACACCGCGTCGATCCTGCTTGGCCAGGCGGCGACCCCGGAAGCCGTCGCCGGCCTGCGCGAGGCCATGCATCTCAACGATCCGGCAATCCTGCGCTTCCTGCGCTGGCTTCTCGGCCTGCTCCACGGCGATCTCGGCACTTCCTATGCCAATGAGATGCCGGTCGCGGCGCTGATCGGCGGACGCTTCGTCAACACCATGGAGCTCGCCGGCATCACCACGCTGCTCTCGGTCCCCCTGGCGCTGACGCTGGGCATCACCGCCGCGATGCTGCGCGGTTCCCTCTACGACCGCACCGTCACCATTCTTGCGATCGGCGTCATCTCGGTGCCGGAATTCATGGTCGCGACGCTGGCGGTCCTGCTTTTCGCTGTTTATCTCAAATGGCTGCCGGCGCTGTCCTCGGTCAATGAGGCGCATACGCTGACCGACCTCGTGCGCATCTATGCCATGCCGGTGTTCACGCTCACCTTCGTCATCTCCGCCCAGATGATCCGCATGACCCGCGCCGCGGTGATCGAAACGCTCTCCACGCCCTATGTCGAGATGGCGCTTCTCAAAGGCGCCTCACGCGGCCGCATGGTGCTCAAGCACGCACTTCCCAATGCGCTCGGGCCGATCGTCAACGCGGTTGCGCTGTCGCTGTCCTATCTGGTCGGCGGCGTTATCATCGTCGAGACGATCTTCAATTATCCCGGCATCGCCAAGCTGATGGTCGATGCGGTCGCTACCCGCGACCTGCCGCTGATCCAGAGCTGCGCGATGATCTTCTGCCTCGGCTATCTCTTGCTCATCACCGTCGCCGACATCATCGCCATCATGTCCAACCCGAGGCTCAGGTGACGATGGCGCGCGTGGCAGCTTCCCGACGGTCCTTGCTGGGTCACAGTTACAATCTCGTGGGCGTCGTGGCCGCGCTGGTCATCCTGGCGTGGACGCTGATCGCCATCTTCGCGCCCTATATCACTCCCCATTCGATCGGCGACATCGTCGACGACGATTATTTCGGCCCGATGCGTCAAGGCCTATGGCTCGGCTCGGACTATCTGGGGCGCGACATGCTCTCGCGGGTGCTGATGGGCGCGCGCTACACCGTCGGCATATCGCTCGCCGCCGTCGTCATCGCCTGCGTCTCGGGCGTGGTGCTGGGGATGATCGCGGCCGTCACCGGCGGCTGGCTCGACAGCTGCCTCAGCCGCTTCCTGGATGCCATGAATTCCATCCCCAGCAAGCTGTTCGGTCTTGTGGTCGTCGCCGCGGTCGGCTCGTCGATCCCGGCGCTGATCCTGACGCTCGCCGTCATCTATATTCCCGGCGCCTACCGTTTCGCGCGGGCGCTCGCCGTCAACATCAACAGCATGGACTTCGTGACCGTCGCTCGGGTCCGCGGCGAAAGCACCGCCTATCTCATCGGATCCGAAATCCTCCCCAATATCATGCGCCCGGTGCTGGCCGATTTCGGTCTGCGCTTCGTCTTCATCGTGCTCTTGCTCTCCGGCCTGTCCTTCCTCGGCCTCGGCCTGCAGCCGCCGCTCGCCGACTGGGGCGCGCTGGTGCGCGAGAACATTGGCGGCCTGCCCTTCGCGGCGCCCGCCGTCATCATTCCGTCGCTGGCGATCGCCAGCCTCACCATCAGCGTCAACCTGCTGATCGACAACCTGCCGCAGAAGATCAGGGACAGGGACGCATGACCAATCTCGTCGAGGTCAGGAACCTGAGGATCGAGGCGACCACCGACGCCGGTCGCGTCGTCGAAATCATCAAGGGTGTCAGCCTCGACATCGCCGACGGCGAGATCGTCGCCCTGATCGGCGAGAGCGGCTCGGGCAAGACCACGATTGCGCTGTCGCTGATGGGCTATGCGCGGCCTGGCTGCCGGATCACCGGCGGCGAGATCAATGTCAACGGCAAGAACATGGCCGCATTGTCCGAAAAGCAGCGCGCAAAATTGCGCGGCACCGACATTGCCTATGTTCCGCAAAGTGCCGCCGCCTCCTTCAACCCCTCGTCCACCATCATGGAGCAGGCGATCGAGGTCACGCGCATCCACGGGCTTATGCAGCCCGAGCAGGCGCGGAAGCGCGCGGTCGAGCTGTTCAGGGCCTTGTCGCTGCCGGACCCGGAAGGGATCGGCGCGCGTTATCCGCACCAGGTTTCAGGCGGGCAATTGCAGCGGCTGTCGGCGGCCATGGCGCTGATCGGCGATCCCAAGCTGATGATCTTCGACGAGCCGACGACGGCACTCGACGTGACGACGCAGATCGACGTGCTGAAGGCATTCAAATCGGTCATGCGGGCCGGCGGGATAGCGGGTGTCTACGTTTCCCACGACCTCGCGGTCGTCGCCCAGATCGCCGACCGCATCGTGGTGCTGAAGGGCGGCGAAGTGCAGGAGACCGGCACCACGGCTCAAATACTTTCGGCTGCCCAGCACCCCTATACGCGCGAACTGCTGGCTGCCTTCGAGCCGAAACCGCGGCAAGCACATGCGGACGCGGATGCCGGGACTAAGGAGCTGCTGCGTATCGACCATGTGACCGCCGGCTATGGCGCGGTGCGGGGTGACGGACTGCCGCTTATCCGCGCGGTCGATTCCGTCAGCCTGGTCGTCGAGAAGGGGCGCAATCTCGGTGTCATCGGCGAATCCGGCTGCGGAAAATCGACGCTGGCGCGCGTCATCGCCGGCATCCATCCGGCGGCGGCCGGCGACATTGTCTTCGACGGCAGGGAGCTGGAACGCAGCGCCAGGAAACGTAGCCAGGACCAACTGCGCGAGATGCAGATCGTGTTCCAATATGCCGATACCGCGCTCAATCCGGCCAAGCCTGTGGAGGACATCATCTCCCGCCCGCTGGCCTTCTATCACGGGCTCGACAGGCAGGCGCGCTCGAAGCGCGTCGACGAACTGCTCGACATGGTTCGCCTGCCGAGGACGCTGCGCTACCGCCGCCCGTCGGAGCTCTCGGGCGGTCAGAAGCAACGCGTGAACTTCGCGCGCGCCCTGGCGGCCGGACCCAAGCTGATCATCTGCGACGAAATCACCTCGGCGCTCGACACGGTGGTGGCCGCGGCCGTGATCGAATTGCTCAAGGAGTTGCAGCGCGAGTTGGGCCTTTCCTACATTTTCATCAGCCACGACCTCTCCGTCGTCGAAGCGATCTGCGACGAGATCATGGTCATGTATAATGGGCAGCGGGTGGAGCAGATCACGCCCGACAGGCTGCAGGCGCCTACCCACCCCTATTCCAAGCTTCTGTTCTCCTCCGTGCCGAAGCTTGACACGACATGGCTCGATGGCCTCGTCCGCGACCCCGAGCTCGTCAGCCAGTACGGCCATCGCTAGAGCCAAACCAGGAAAAGTGTGAACGGTTTTCCGTCCGGAATTGCGTCGAAACTAATGCATGTCGCCCAGAAATGTGAAGCGGTTCTGGGGCAACGACATGCATCAAAACAAAGATTGAAAACGGCAGAGCCTCACCTTGGAAAGAGGCTGGGCAGCGGCATATGCGCCTTGACGATCGGGGACTTCAGCACGACGAAGCTGAAATACTTGTCGATGCCGATATCCATGTCGGTCAGCCGTTCCATGATCGTCTGGTACTCGGCGATGCCGGCGGTCACGAATTTCATCAGATAGTCGTAGCCGCCCGACACGAGGTGGCATTCGATGACCTGGTCGATCTTCTCAACCACGGCGAGAAAGCGGGCGAAGTCCACCTGGCGATGGTTCTTCAACGTGATTTCGGTGAACACGGTCAGCGTCTGGCCGAGCTTGCCGATATTGATCTGCGCGGAATAGCCCTCGATGTAGCCCTCCGATTGCAGTCTCTTGACCCGCATCAGGCACGGGCTTGGCGACAGGTGCACCAGATCAGCCAGTTCCACATTGGTGATGCGGCCGTTCTTCTGCAACTCGTACAGAATCTTGATATCGATCCGATCCAGTTTCACGGTCGTCTCCGCAGAACACGCCGCAGCACAAAATGCTGCCTTGCTCATAGACATTGACACTACCACAGCCCGTTGGCCTGTCCATCCAAGCGGACAGCGCTTTGAAACGCAGCGGCTCCCGATTTTGACCGGGCTACCGGAATAAAATTCTGCTACGGCCGCAACTGCGGCAGCGGCTGCCTGCGCAACGCGTTAAATTGGCGCGTCAAGGCAGAGAGACCATGCGCGCACCCCTACAGAAAATCGAGACATCCGGCGAACTGCCACAGACCGCAGACGCGGTGGTGATTGGCGGCGGTATCGTCGGCATCTTCGCGGCCTATTACATGGCACGGCGCGACCTGAAGGTCGCGCTTGTCGAAAAGGGACGCGTCGGCGCCGAGCAGTCCTCGAGGAACTGGGGCTGGTGCCGCCAGCAGAACCGCGACGCGCGCGAGTTGCCGATGGCAACAAAAAGCATCGACCTGTGGGGCAGCTTTGCGGCAGAGACTGGCGAAGACACCGGCTTTCGCCGCTGTGGCCTGCTCTATCTCAGCAATGACGAGGTGGAACTGGCCGGCTGGGCGCGCTGGCGTGATTTCGCCAGAACGGCCGGCGTCACCACCCATATGCTCGACAGCGCCGAGGCCAGCGAGCGGGGCCACGCGACGGGCCGAACGTGGAAGGGCGGCGTCTTCTCGCCGACCGATGGCACCGCCGATCCGTCGCGGGCAGCACCCGCCGTCGCCCGCGCCATCCTCAAGCTTGGCGGCTCCGTACACCAGAATTGCGCTGCGCGCGGCATCGAGACCGAGGGCGGGCGCCTGAGCGGTGTGGTCACCGAAAGCGGAACGATCCGCACCAAGGTGGCGGTGCTGGCCGGCGGCGCCTGGGCCTCCTCCTTTTGCCGGCAGTTCGGTTTCCGTTTTCCGCAGGCGTCGATCCGCTCCTCCATTCTGTCCGTCTCGCCAGGCGCGGAAGGTCTGCCGGATGCGCTGCACACGAAAGGGATCTCGGTCACGCGTCGCGGCGATGGCGGTTATACGCTCGCCATAAGTGGACGCGGCCGTGTGGACGTGACGTCGCAGCAGTTGCGCTTCTCTTCGCAGTTCCTGCCGATGTTTCTGAAGCGGTGGCGCAGCCTCGCGCCCGGCGGCCTGCAGGGTATGCGCTCGGGCCACGAAACGCTGCGACACTGGCGGCTCGACCAGCCGACACCGATGGAGCGGATGCGCATCCTCGATCCGGTTCCGGACCAGGCAACCATCCGCCTGGCCCACGCCCGGGCGCTCGAGCTGCTGCCGGCACTGCGCCAGACCAGGATCAGCGCGACCTGGGCCGGCTACATCGACAGCACGCCGGACGGCGTGCCTGCCATCGGCGAGATCAATACCGTTCCAGGTTTCTTCCTGGCTGCCGGGTTCTCGGGGCATGGCTTCGGCATCGGACCCGGTGCCGGGCATCTCATCGCCGATCTGATGACCGGGTCGCAACCGATCGTCGATCCGAAATCCTACGATCCCAGGCGCTTCGACGCTTCAGTCTGGGGGAAGGTCGCCGACTTCTAAGACGCGATGCATTCCGACATCCAGACATGGTCTCCGGAACGCCATCAATCTTGCCCGAGAAAAGCACTGATAGGCGCCGGGCGGACGGGCGCCTGGCCGCGGAACCGGCCGACAGCGCCAGGCGAGCAGCCGGTCTGCACCGCGATGAGTTCGACGGCGGCCAATAGACAATAACGCCCTTGGCAGCGGCCCATGCCGGCGCGCGACAGCGACTTCACCCTGTTGGCCTCGCCGCCGCCGACATCCACACCCTGACGTACGGCTCCGGCGGTCACATTCTCGCAGCGGCAGACGACCGCGTCGTCGGGGAGCGCCCGTGCCATCGCCGCCGGCCAGGGAAAGGCGTGAGCCAGACCGCGGGCAAAGCGTTCGAGCCGCGCGAGCTTGCGCAGATCGGCACCGAGGGAAGGCGTCGGCAATCCGAGATCGGCAAGGCACGCCGTCGCGGCAAGACGCCCCGCGATCTCCGCGCCGTCCGCTCCCAGAAGACGAACTCCATCGCCGGCAAGATAGACCCCGTTGCCGGCACGACCCATACGGTCGGTCTTCGGCAGCCATTGCCGCCACTGCTCGTCATAAATGAAGGCGCATCCCGCCAGGTCGGCCAGATGCGTCTCTGCCCGCAAATGCCAGCCCATACCGATCGTGTCGCATGGGGTGAGCTGCTGCCTTCCGCCGGCGTCGCGCCAGCGCATCGCTGTGACACCCTTCCCGTCGGCCTCGATCGCTTCGAGCATCGCGCCCGCATGGTAGCGGCCGCCGAGCCTCGCCCGCAGGGCCAGGCCGCGCAGCGCGACCAACGGCCGGGCGGCAAGATCCCGGAGCCCCCGCATCTGCTGGCGCCGGGAAGAGGTATCGAGCACCGCCGCCACATCCGCTCCAGCCTTGACGAGTTGGGCTCCGACCAGCGTCAGCAAAGGCCCCGATCCGATCAGGACGATCCGCTGCCCCAGCGCCACGCCCTGCGCCTTGAGCGCGATCTGCGCCGCGCCAAGGCTGTAGACGCCGGCGCTCTGCCAGCCCGGGACCGGAGCGACACGGTCGGATGCGCCGGTGGCAAGGATCAGGCGGTCATAGCTGACTGGCTGCACGCCGCGCTCCCCCAGCACATGCAGCCGACCTTCATGAACGGCGACGACCGAGCTTGCCGCGTAATGGGTAAGTCGCCCCTCTTCGGCCAGCCGGTCGAAGAGCGTATGCAATGAGCCCGCTTTCGCCGCCTCCGACCCGTAGAGCTGCTCGGGCGTGCGGACGAACCCGGCAGGCGGGCGGCGATAGATTTGGCCGCCGGCGTGTTGCCCTTCGTCGATCACTACCGGGTGGAGCCCGGCTTCGGCCAGCATGGCCGCCGCCCTTATGCCGGCTGGGCCAGCGCCGACGATCACGATCCGCGGCAAGGTCTCGCTCACGGCCAGCTCTCCGGCTCCGTTGCGCGCAACCGCATGCCCTCGGTGATCGGGGTTGAGCACGCCCGGATGCGCGGTCCCTCGTCCTGCCATATCCAGCAATCCTGGCAGGCTCCCATCAGGCAGAAGCCGGCGCGCCACTCGGGTCCGAACTCGGATTTTCGCAGCGCGTGCCCCGAAGCCAGCATGGCGGTCAGCACGGTATCGCCCGCCAATGCACTGCACATCTGCCCGTCGAGAAAGAAATGCAGCTGCGCCCGGTCGAACTCGGCCAGCCGGACAATGCGGCCGGCGCTGATCATTCCGCCGCCTCCCGCACCGCGCCAGGACGAGGCAGCTCGGGGAAGCGTTCGCAGACCGCATCGAAGGCCGCCTGAACGCCCTCCGGTCCCGAGCGCCCCTGCATGCGGCGGAATATCTCCGTCTTGGTGAAGAACCGCCAATGGATCGGCAGGTCCCTTAATATGGCGGTGAGAAGGTCATAGGCGACCGGCGTCCACTGCGCTTCGTAGCCGTCGCGCTCCGGACCGAAATGGAAATGGCCGGCGGCCGGCCCCTGTTGCGCACGCAGTTGCGCCGTTGCCTGCTCGTCGATCTCGCCGCCGCGGATGACGACGCCATAGTCGGCCTCGGCCGCAGCCGGCGAGACATAGCCGCGCCGCACATCCTGCGCGACCCGCCAGGGTTCGCGTTGATGCGGATCGCCGCGCCCGCCGCCACCGGCGGAGCGGATCTCGAGCACGTCGCCAGGCTGCAGCACAGTGGTGTCGATGTTGCCCAGCCGCCGCTCGTACTCGGTCGCCGGATTGACGACCATATCCGACAGGCCGGCCGCCTTGCCGCCCAGCACACCCCAGGGGCGAAAGAAGCTGCGGTCGCGGTTGCGGGCCGTGATCCTGGAATCCGGGGCAAAGACACGGAAGGCCATTTCGGTCGCCAGGCCGCCGCGCCAACGCCCCGCACCGCCGCTGTCCCTGGCGAGCCCGTATTTCACGAATTCGACCGGGGTCTCGGTCTCGGTGATCTCGATCGGCGTGTTCTTGAGATAGGCGGCATCCGCGCCCGATCCATTGGTTCCGTCGCGATGCGGCATCGCGCCGCCGCCGCCGACCACGGGATTCACCGCCGTGATGACGGTCCGGTACGTGCGCTCGTCCGTGGTCATGACGTTGACGATGCAGTTGTTGCCGGCCGGAGCTGCTGGCAGGCGCTCCGGCACCGCTTGCGAGAAGGCGCCGAAGATGACCGACCGCAGCCGGGCGCAAGTGAGCGAGCGCATGCCGACGGCGGCGGGGTGTACCGGGTTCAGCACCGAACCCGTGGGTGCGATGCAAGTGAACGGCCGGGTCAGGCCGGTGTTGAGCAGGATCTTCGGGTTCAGCGTATAGAGCACGTAGTAGACGCCCACCAGCAGCATGGTGTGTCGCGGATCACCGCCGGAAGGCACGTTGAGTGAGGAGCCGAGCTGCGGATCGGAGCCGGTGAAATCGAGCACCGCCTCGTCGCCCTTGATCGTTAGCGTCAGCTTCAGCCGGCACGGATTGGCCTCGACGGAATCCTCGTCGGCATAGTCGCAGAATTCCCATGTGCCGTCGGGCATGGCGCGCAGCACGTCGCGCGCCTGCGCTTCCGCCTGGTCGAGAAGCGCGGCAACGCCTTCGATGAAGCCGGCCTTACCGAACTTCCTCACCATTGCCTGGATCTTGCGCTCGCCGGTGTTGAGCGCCCCGACCAGCGCCTTGATGTCGCCGATGTTGAGGTCGGGCTTGCGCACATTGGTGCTCATGATCCGCAGGATCATGTCGTCGAAGACGCCCTCTCGCACCAGCTTCATGGGAGGAAAGCGGATACCCTCCTGATGAATTTCGGTCAGTGCCCGGCTGAGCGAAGCCGGCACCGCCCCGCCCATGTCGGTGTTGTGGATATGCCCGCCGGTCCAGGCGACGATCTCGTCGTCGACGAAGACCGGCTTCCAAAGATGCGTGTCGGGTGCGTGCGTGGCGACGTGGCCGGAATAGGGATCGTTGGTGAAGGCAACATCTCCCGGCCGGTAGTCGTCGACCATCGCGATCGCGCGGTGATACGAAAGCCCCGGATACCAGGTGGCGCCGAGTTCCATCGGCACGGCGAAGGTCGCGCCTGAACGGTCCATCAGCATCACGGTAAAGTCCTGCGTCTCCTTGACGAAGGCGGAGTGCGCGGTGCGGTGCAGCGTGTGGGCCATGTTCTCGGCAGCCGCGCGGGCGTGGTTGGCAAGAACCTGAAGGTTTGTCCGGTCAAACATGGCATCACTCCGGGAAGGTCAGCAAAAGGTTGAGATGGCGGTCGACCCTTGCCTGCGCTCCCGCGGGAATGGCGAAGGTGGTGTCTTCCTGAACGACCACGGCAGGCCCGTGGAACCTGCTGCCCGGCACGAGGGCGTGTCGGTCGTGGAGGTCGACGGTCTCGAAGGTCACACCCGTGTAGACGGAGAGCCGGCGCGCCGGAATGGCCGGAGCATCGGTCTCGTCGATCTCAGGGAGGGAGAGTTTCGGCCCTGCGCCTATGGCCGATAGCCGGACATTCACAAGTTCGATCTCGCCTTCCGGATCGTGGAAATCGTAGAGCCGCTCATGAGTGAGGTGGAAGGCCTGCTCGATGGCCGCAACATTGCCGTCCGCCAGCCACTCCGGCTGAAGGACGACCTCGATTTCATAACTCTGCCCGACATAGCGCATGTCGCAGGTGAGATTGAGCTCGGCCGCCGCATCGTGCCCCTGCGCCGCAAGCCAGTCGCGGCCCTCACGCGCCAGCGCCTCGAAGGCCTCGCGAATTCCGGCAAGCGACACGCCCGACAGCGGACTGAAGATGGTGCGAATGAAATCCCCGCGCAAATCCGCCACCAGTCCGCCAAGCGCCGACACCACGCCGGGCCGGCGCGGCGCCATGACGCGCTTCATCCCGAGTTCGCGGGCAAGGAAGGCGCCCAGCATCGGCCCACCGCCGCCGAAGGGCATCAGCGTGAAATCGCGCAAGTCCACGCCGGCGCGCGAGGCAAGCTTCTCGACCTCGACGAACATCTCCGACACCGCGATGTCGAGGATCGCCTGCGCGGTCTGCTCGACCGGGCGGTCGAGCCGGGTGGCAAGCTCGCCGACGGCGCGATGCGCCAGGCCGGTATCGATGCTGAGCTGGCCATAGGCCATTTCGCTGTGACCGAGCCATCCGCATACCACCATGGCGTCCGTCACCGTCGGCCTCTCGCCGCCACGGCCGTAGCATGCCGGTCCTGGTGTCGAACCGGCCGATTCCGGCCCAACCCGCAGCACACCCTGCGCATCGGCACTGGCGATCGAGCCGCCGCCGACACCGATCGAGCTCACCGACACGGAAGGGATATGGAGCGGAAATTCGCCGATCAGTTCGCCGGTGCCGAACTGCGCCTCGCCGCCGATGATGAGCGCGAAGTCGGCCGAGGTGCCGCCAATGTCGAGGGTAAGAACCTTGTCTTCGCCTGCCTGCCGCGCCAGCCACGAGGCGCCGATGACGCCGGAGGCCGTTCCCGACAAAAGCATGTTCACGCAGGAGCGCTTGCCTTCGGCGGCGTTCATCAGCCCACCGTTCGACTTCGTCAGCATGGGGCGGGCCGGCACGCCGTGCTGCTTCAGCCGCTCTTCCAGCGCCGTCAGATAGCCGGAGACGCGCGGATGGACATAGCCGTTGAGGATGGCCGTCGAGCTGCGCTCATATTCGCGGATGACCGGCCACACCTCGGCCGAGGAGAAGACGAACAGGTCGGGCGCAAGACGCGCGATCGCCGCCTTCACCGAAGCTTCCTGAGCGGCATTGCGCCAGGCATGGAGGAAGGACACGATGATGCCTTGCGCCCCGTTGGCTTTCGCCGCTGCCGCCGCCCTTTCCACCGCCGCCATGTCCGGCGCCCGGGATTCGCTGCCATCGGCACGCATGCGGGCCGGAATGCCGAACACCATGTCGCGCGAGATCAGCGGGTCCGGCCGCGAGCAGAACAGCGAATACATGTCCGGCATGCGAAGCCGCGCCAGCTCAATGACGTCCTCGAAGCCGGCATTGGTGAACAGCGCCAGCGGCGCGCCCTTGCGCTGGATGATGGTGTTGATGCCGACAGTCGTACCGTGCACGAAGCGCGTCATACGGGCAGGATCAAAGCCTTCGCGCTCGGCCAGAAGGGCGAGACCCGTCATAAGCTCGGCGCCCGGATCTTCGGGCGTCGTTAGCACTTTCAGCGAGGCGACGCGTCCGGAAAGGGCTTCCAGCGCGCAGAAATCGATGAATGTCCCACCGATATCGACGCCGACCTTCCAGTCGGCTTCGTTGCGCGCCTCTTCCATCGCGATGGCACCGTCCATGATACGTCCCTTCCTGTCTGCCAACCAAAGCTGACACGCAGGATGGCCAGTGTCCAAGATGGATGACGAGGAACGATATAAGTCTTGCTTATGCCCTTGCTTTGTCACCGCCCAACACGGCGGAACAGGCCGCACGGATCTGGTCGCGCATCAACTCATCGGCCCGCGAAAGGGCCCGTGTGCGCGAGGTCAGTAGCGCGATCGGAAATTCCGGCCCATTCGCGAGCGGCCGGACGGCAAGCCCGGCAAACTGCTGCCATGGCAGCAGCGCGTCGACCAGGGCGACACCCAGGCCGGCCTGGACGAAGCCGACTGCCGAGATGGACACATCGATCTCGAGCGACGGCGAAAGCACCACACCCTGCGCACGGGCAGCGTGGGCCAGTTCGTCGGCGGGGCGGGTGTTTGCGCGATAGGATATCAAGTCCTCGCCGGCAAGATCGGCGAGCGTCAGCTCGGTTCTCCCGGCCAATGCATGCCCGGTGGGCAGCAGGCATGAGAAGCCGACGCTGCCGATCACCTCCGCCTCGATATCGGGAGGCAGGCGGTCGTCCAAGGCCACGCCGAGACTGGCATCGCCGGCGCGCAGCATGTCGACGATCGCGGCGATCGGCGCCATGTGGGAGCGCAGCAAAATATCGGGATGCTGCGCCCGGAAGCTGGTGAAGGCGCGCGGCAAGATGGCCATGGCCGGCGGCGGCGAGGCCGCCACCCGCACCAGCCCCGTCCGGCCGAGACGCAGGTCTGTGGTCTTGCGGCGCAAGCCCTCCAGCCCCGCCGACACCCTCTCGGCATCGGCGAAAATCTCGAGCGCCTCTGGGGTTGGCCGCAGCCGGCCCTTGACCCGCTCGAACAGCGTGAAGCCGAGTTCGTCCTCGGTGTGGAGCAGGATCTGGCTCAAAGCGGGCTGGGAGATGTTCAGCATCCGCGCCGCGGCGGTCACCGTACCCGCGCGCATGACGGCGATGAACACTTCGAGCTGACGGGCCCGCATTGCCACTCCATAGGTTGAGCTTATGGCTGTTGTCCAAACCCATCTTTGACGCAATGAACCGGCGCCGACAAGATGGGCGCATCCAAGGATCAGCCGCTCTGCGCTAGGGAACGACTATGGATGTGATCGTGCTGGGCGGCGGACTGATGGGGACGGCTTCAGCCTATTTCCTCGCCGGGCGCGGCGCGCGCGTGACGCTGATCGAGCGCAACCGGGTCGGCACCGGAGCGACAGTCGCCTCCTTCGGCAACATCCGGCGCACGGGGCGCCATCTGTCCCAGCTTCCGCTGGCCCATCGCTCGCTCAGGCTGTGGGGCGAGGCTGAAGAGATGCTTGGCCGCGACGTCGAGTTCCGCGCCACCGGCCATATCCGGCTGATCTTCGATGAAGGAAGCCTTGCCGACATGCGGGCCTATGCCCAAGCCGCGCGGCCGTGGGGGCTCGAGCTGGAAGAACTCGGCCCGCGTGAGATCCGTTCCCGGTTTCCCGGCCTCGGCCCTGACGCGATCGGAGCGTCGTTCTCTCCGCAAGATGGCAGCGGCAATCCACGGCTGATCGCACCCGCCTTTGCCGAGGCGGCCCGCAAACTGGGGGTGCAAATCATCGAGGGAGCCGAGGTCGAGAAGATCGCCTATACGGGCTCCGGTTTCCTTGTCGCCAGTTCGAAAGGTGCATTCGCCGCCGACTGCTTGCTCAACACCGCCGGAGCCTGGGGCGCGCGCATTGCCGCGCAATTCGGCGAAGAGGTTCCGCTCAACGCTCGCGGCCCGCAGATGGGCGTGACCGAGCCGCTGCCGCATCGGATCCTGCCTGTGGTCGGCATCTGGACGCGCGACAAGGACCATGGCGCCTATCTGCGTCAGGTCGAGCGGGGCAACATCGTCTTCGGCGGCGCGGCCGAAAGGGCGCCGGTGAACCTCGATCCAGGCCATGCGGTCGCCGATCCCATGCGTCTTCCCCTGCAATTGCACGCCGTCGCACGGCTGCTGCCGGCAATCGCAAAGGTCACGGTCATCCGCACCTGGTCCGGCTGCGAGGGCTATATCAGGGACATGCTGCCGGTCATGGGGCGCTCGGCAACGACGCCGGGCCTGTTCCACGCCTTCGGCTTCAGCGGACACGGCTTCCAGCTTGGTCCAGGCGTGGGCGACGCCATGGCCGAGCTCATCACGACCGACCGTTGCGAAACGCCGCTCGACGATTTTAGGATCGATCGCTTTGGCCGCGCGGCCTAGAGCCGGTTGCGATACGGCGCAATATTCGCGAATTGAACGACGCTGCTTCAAGCGATCGCAGCTCGGCTTCTGACTGGTTTACGGCAAGCGTTGCGGGGCGACCTGCCGCGTCAGTCGCGCGATACGGACAGTCCGGGCAAGAGCAGCCAGGCCGCGATGCTGGAAAGACCTGGTATTCCAGGGTTGATGCTGGCCAACCTCACATCGCTGCTGTTTGCTCCGCGCGATGATAGGGCTTCCACCGTCTCCCTCAAGCCTACCCTCGTCGCGGACACCGGGCCGCCGTCCCTCGTGTTCCGGATCCGGAGCGGCCGGCGTCGGTGCGCGATGCCTTGGTGACGGTCGCGAAAGCCTACGACGCGCCACCGGGCCGCACCGAGACGGCGCTGGTCGATGCCGCCCCTTCGCCTGTCGCGGCACCGGCCGTGGCGGCCGGACCGGATGGGCGGCTGGCCTATGCCTGGATCGGCGAGGACTTGGCAAAACAGCGCCCGTCATCGTGGCAGCTTCGCTTGCGGCTTTTCGACGGGCATGCCTGGCGCGACAGCGCCGTCACGCTCGGCGATGGGCAACGGCCGGACTTCGTGCCGGCCGTTGCCTTTGCCGGCAATGGCGACCTGGTTGCAGCTTGGACGGAAAGCAAGCGCCAAGGGCTGGCCGCCGGCCAGGTGGTGACCGGTGCCGATCTCACCGGGCATGAGATTGCCACCGCGGTTTGCGACGGGGCCACCGGCGCTGTGAAAGCCCGCGCCGTACTGACCAACGACACGTTGCCGGACCTCAGTCCGCAACTCGCCCGCGGCAAGGATGGCTCGATCTGGCTTGCCTGGCAAAAATCGAGCAACCTGACGCGGGACAATCTGGAATCTCCGGTCTCGCTGATGACCTCGCGGCTTGAAGGTGCTGTCTGGTCGCCGATCGAGATTGCCGCAACCGGTCTGGCCGGCCTGGTGGCGCAAGGCGCTGATCGAGCCCTGATCCTCGTTGACAGCACGGTTCGCAACCAGCGCTCGATCATCAGCTTCACACATCAATCCCGCGCTTGGGCCGCCGCATCGGCCGATGTCGTCGAAGCCGGGCCGGCCGGCGTGGCGGGGTCGATCGCACCCTCGAGCGCCGTGCAAAGGATCTGGTCGGCAGGAAAAGGCATCGTTGCCGCGATTGGTTCGGCTGCGCCTGTCACTCTGGTCGCCGGTTCCGACGCCCGGCCACTGGCGCTTGACGATGCCGGCTCACAATGGGACCTGCTGGCGGAGACGTCGGGCGGTCTCGCCTCCATTCGTGTCGATCCCCGGACGCACGCAGCCGAACCGCCGCGCGCCCTGACGAGGCCCCTGCTCTCGCTCGGTGCTGCACCGTCCTTTGATCTGACCGCCGACAGCGACTGGATCGCGGCGCATGCCGACCTGTCCTTGCTTCAAACCGACGCGGATCGCCGCCCACTAGGCCTGACGACGACCAGACTGCTCATCAACACGCCAGCCAAGAGCGCCCGTGCCGCCGCGACGCCTTGACGGCGGATGGCGTACGTTGAAGATTGAATACGAAACGGTCTTCGATATCGACCACGCCGAGGAGACATGACGGCTTTGATCACAGGAGCTGGGAAAGGCATCGGACAAGCTGTCGCGAGGCGCCCGGCCAAGGATCACGCCGGTCTCGTCCTGATGGCGTGAGAGCCGCCGTCGTGCTCACAAGCCTCGCACCGGCCAACACACGTTCCACGCCTGCGGTGGCGTTCGACAGGTGCTGTTGCAGGGCCGGAGGCATTCGCCTGCCGATACCGCCGCCCCGAACTTGAAGGTGACGTCGGTGAGCTGTCGCCTTGCCTGCCTGTGGCAACGACCACGGCGGTGACACCGAGCGCCTGCCCCTGTTCTTGAACCCGTACATCAGTTCGATGTTGTTGAACTAGCCTTCGCCGGACCGGCCATAGGGAAGCCACAGCGCTGTCGTCCACGTTGAGATGCTGAAGCTCGTCCTTCTCCCCACAGTACCACGTCGGCGCCGCAAGCGCGCTGTACGGCGTGGTTTTCCATCAATGTCCGTGTCTGGTCTGGCGTCTTGGCAAGGAACAGATAGCCGCCTTCGTAGCTGTGTTTACGGCTTCGGCTCGTCGTCGGGATGGCCAGCAGAGCCAGCTGCCCAGACCGATGCCATAGCAGCCGGCATCGCGGGCGAGGAAAGTGGCACCCCAGCGCGAACCATCGACTGTAGTCTCTGGGTCGCCGTCTACTGCAACAGTGTGGATTGCGCTTGCAGGCACACGACGATGCAGTCGAAGCCGCCCTCCCGCAGAGAGCGTCAAAGCGCCTTCTGCAACTCCGGCAGGATGACGAAGAGATCGCCGACGAGGCCGTAGTCGGCAACCTGGAAGATCGGCGCCTCTTCGTCCTTGTTGATGGCGACGATGACCTTCGAATCCTTCATGCCGGCGAGGTGCTGGATGGCGCCGGAGATGCCGACCGCGATGTAGAGATCGGGAGCGACGACCTTGCCGGTCTGGCCGACCTGCCAGTCGTTGGGCGCATAGCCGGCATCGACAGCGGCGCGCGAAGCGCCGACCGCCGCACCGAGCTTGTCGGCAACCGGCAGGATGACTTCCTGGAACTTTTCCGAGGAGCCGAGAGCACGGCCGCCCGAAATGATGATCTTGGCCGAGGTCAGTTCCGGACGGTCGGTGTCCGACAGCTTGTTCTCGACGAAGGTGGAGAGGCCGGGATTGGCCGCCGCCTTGACGGTCTCGACCGCGGCCGAGCCGCCCTCGGGGGCTGCCTGGAAGGAGGCGGTGCGCACCGTGATGACCTTCTTGGCGTCGGTCGACTGCACGGTCTGGATGGCGTTGCCGGCATAGATCGGCCGCTTGAAGGTGTCCGGCGAGACCACTTCGATGATCTCGGACACCTGTGCGACATCAAGCAGGGCCGCCACGCGCGGCGCGACGTTCTTGCCCGACGAGGTGGCGGGCGCGATGATGGTGTCGTAAGCGCCGGCGAGCGACACGACGAGCGCCGCCGTCGGTTCGGCGAGGCGCTCGGCGAGCTCGTCGGCTTCGGCCAGCAGCACCTTGCTGACGCCCTTGAGCTTGGCGGCGGCGTCGGCTGCACCCTTGGCGCCCTTGCCGGCCACCAGCACATGCACGTCCGAGCCGATCTGCAGGGCCGCCGAAAGCGCCTTGGCGGTCTGGTCGGAAAGGGTGGCGTTGTCGTGTTCTGCGATGAGGAGAATTGCCATTTTATCTGTTCCTTCCGATCTCAGAGCACGCCGGCTTCGTTCTTCAGCTTGTCGACCAGTTCGGCGACGCTCTTGACCTTGACGCCCGCCTTGCGGCCGCTTGGCTCTTCGGTCTTGATGACCTTGAGGCGCGGCTTGACGTCGGCGCCGTAGTCGGCCGGGCTCTTTTCGTCGAGCTGCTTCTTCTTGGCCTTCATGATGTTGGGCAGCGAGGCGTAGCGCGGCTGGTTGAGGCGAAGGTCGGCGGTGATGATCGCCGGCATCTTCAGTTCCACCGTCTGCAGGCCGCCGTCGACTTCGCGCGTCACCTTGGCCTTGTCGCCGTCGAGCACGACCTTTGAGGCGAAGGTGCCTTGCGCCCAGCCGAGCAGGGCCGCCAGCATCTGGCCGGTCTGGTTCGAGTCGTCGTCGATCGCCTGCTTGCCGAGGATGACGAGGCCGGGCTGTTCGGCGTCGACGACGCCCTTCAGCACCTTGGCGACGCCGAGCGGCTCGGTCTGCTCGTCGGTCTTGACCAGGATGGCGCGGTCGGCGCCCATGGCGAGCGCGGTGCGCAGGGTTTCCTGCGCCTGCTGCGGGCCGATCGACACGACGATGATCTCTTCGGCCTTGCCGGCTTCCTTGAGCCGGATCGCCTCTTCCACCGCGATCTCGTCGAACGGGTTCATCGCCATCTTGACGTTGGCGAGTTCCACCGCCGAACCATCAGCCTTCACACGAACCTTGACGTTCGCATCCACAACCCGCTTCACGGGCACAAGGATCTTCATTTGCTTATCCTTCGGAGAATTTTGCTGACACTTCCATTGCCTGCACGGTCACATACGGGCGCGCTTGGCTTCCGGGTCGTAGGGCGACTCCGTGATCACGCACGCCCTACGACGCTCGCCGAGGATCGGCACTACGAGTTCTGTGCCGGGAACGGCAAGGTCGGTCGGAAGAAGGGCGATCGCTACGTCGCAACCCAGAGTGTAGGAGTAGGTGCCGGAGGTGATGCGACCGACGAGGCTGCCCTGGTGGTAGACACCCTCGTGAATCAGCGAGCTTGCTTCGTTGGTGTCAATCGAAAGCGTGACCGAGCGGCGAGCGATCCCCCTTTCCTTCTCCTTAACAAGGGCATCGCTACCGATGAAATTACCTTTGTCGAGTCGAATGAAACGGTCGAGGTTGCTTTCCCACGCGGAAAGCTCCGGGTTCATGTCGCGATACATCGCCCGATAGGATTTTTCGAGGCGCAATGATTCCAGCGCATGCATGCCGATCAGACGAAGGCCATGTGGTTCCCCGGAAGCGAGCAGCGCATCTAGCAGATGCCTCTGGTAGCAGAGCGGATGGTAGAGTTCCCAACCGAGTTCACCTTCGTAGTTGACACGGAGCATCCGGACGTCGCTGGCGAGCCCAACCGTGCCCGATTTCACGCCGAACCATGGGAACGCGTCGTTCGAAAGATCGATCTCCGTCAATGGTTGCAGCACGTCGCGCGCCTTCGGGCCAACGATGGTAAAGCAGCCCCGGTCATTGGTGACGTTGCGGAGATGGACGCTGCCGTCTTTCGGCAGCAGTTTCGAAAGGTCGTCGAAATTCCAGCGCTCCGCCCGCGGCGTAGAGATGAGATAGAAGGTTCCTGCCTCAAGGCGGGCAACTACGTACTCTGCCTGGACGCCGCCTTTCGGTGTCAGATGATGGCTGAGATTGACACGACCAGTCTTCGGCAGTCGATTTGCAAGAACCCAGTCCAGCCAAGCCTCGGCACCAGGGCCGCTGACCTCGAATTTGGTCATCGGCGTCATTTCCACAAGGCCGACGGCGTTGCGGACCGCATGAACCTCCTCGCCGATGTACCTGCCCTTCTCAGTCCAGCGCCAGCTGTACTGGTCCTTGGCTTCGACGCCTTTCGGCGCGAACCAGCTCGGCATTTCCCAACCGTTGAGCACGCCCCAGACGGCACCCCGCTCGGAGAGCCTGTCATAGGACGGCGCGGTCTTCTGGGGCCGGGCGGCAGGCATATCCTGACCCGGATAATGCAGCTCGGCATGGGTACCCCAAGCCTCACGGACCTTCTCGCGCGTCCAGTTTTTGTTGGCGTAGTCGCCGAAGCGGCGCGGGTCGATCTCGGATGTGTCAAGACTGTTAGCGCCCTCCACGATGCGCTCGGAAAGATAGTAGCCGATCGCTCCGCCCCACAGGATGCCGCCCGGCACACCTTCGGCAATCCAGACATTTTCGAGACCCCAGGCAGGACCGACCAGCGGCAGTTCGTCCGCGGTCATCTGAAAAGGGCCACGCACATTGGCCTTGAGGCCAACACGGCCCAGCGCCGGGACCAGGTCCATCGCCCTCTCCCAGTTCCATGCGACCGCGTCGAAATCTTCCTCAAGGAGATCGGCTCCAAACCACTCCGGCACACCGTTCTCGGCAAACAGCTTCAGATGCTCGGTCTTTTCATAGGGACCGAACATCAGCCCATCGCCTTCCTCGCGCAAATAGCCTTCAAAACCCTCGTCGCGCAGGATCGGCATTTCCGGCAATCCCTGACGCTTGCGTTCGACGACCTCGGGAACAGCGTCCGTGATCCAATACTGATGCACGATCGGGATCGCCGGAATTTCGAGACCAAGCATCGCACCCGTTTGGCGAGCATAGTTGCCTGTGGCGGAAATGACGTGCTCGCAGATGATCTCCCCCTGATCGGTTTTTATTTTCCACTCGCCATTTGGCATACGCTCAAAGCTTCGGACCTCGGTGTTCGTGTAGATCTTGGCCCCGCGATCACGCGCGCCCTTGGCCAGGGCCTGTGTCACGTCGGCCGGTGCGATATGGCCGTCATCGGGATGATAGAGGGCGCCGAGCATGGTCTTGTTGTTTTCAAGCAACGGCCAGAGTGCACGCGCTTCAGCAGGCGATATGAGTTCAGCGCGGATACCTTGAACCTCGGCAACGCTCATGTAGCTCTTGTACTCGTCGAATCGGTCGCGCGTATTCGCAATGCGAAGCTGGCCGCATTTGTGCCAGCCGACATGCTGGCCTGTCTCGGCTTCGAGATCCTCGTAGATCTCGATTGTCTTCTTGATCATCCGGCCGATGTTGATGCTGCGAGCGTAGGACGGGATTAGGCCGGCGGCGTGCCAGGTGGAGCCGGCCGTCAGTTGCGTGCGTTCCAGTAGCGCAACGTCCGTCCAGCCGCGTTTTGTCAGACCGTAGAGAATGGCCGCGCCAACGCAGCCGCCACCGACAACTACGGCTCGAGCATGACTTTGCATGAGAACAGGATCCTTTTTTGAAATTCCAGCCACTTTACAAACGGCGGCGGCACTTGTGATCTTGCTAAAAAATGTCCAGAGGCATAACTTTGATTTATGCATCGACTTCGGTCTCTTGTGCCTTCGGCCAACTATCTTTTCGTGTTCGAAGCCGCCGCCCGACGGCAGAGTTTTACGGCTGCCGCCGAAGAGTTGAACATAAGTCAGCCTGCTGTAAGCAAGACGATTCGGCTCTTGGAGGATGCAACAGGACTGAAGCTTTTCCGGCGCGAGCACGCACGTCTGGAACTCACGGCCGAAGGCCGGCGGCTCTATAAGGAAACGCAGGAGACGTTCGACCACCTGCACATGGTGATCTCAGCACTCAGGCAGAAGCATTCGAAGGATATCGTGCGCGTTTCTTTCTCCGCCTCTTTCGTGCAGCTATGGCTGCTGCCGCGATTGAATGACTTCAAGGCGCAATATCCAGATGTCGCCCTCCGCATCGAGGAAAGCGGTCGCGACGATCAGGACCTCATGGAGGAGGACATTGACCTGTCGGCGCGGCTGGGGACGGGCAAATGGCCGGGGGTCCATGCCTGGCACTTCGCAACGGAAGAGGTATGGCCGGTATGTAGCCCGGCTTATCTCAAGGAACATGGGCCGATCCATCTGCCAGTCGAACTCGTCAATCACGCGCTGCTGCATTGCGAGGAGCGCCATCGTTCGCGTATGGGCTGGCGAGAATGGTTGGAGCGTAACGATGTCTCCGTCACCAGGCTAACGCAGGGCTTTGTCTTCACTGACGCCCTGAACACAATTGAGGCAGCTGTGCTTGGCCAGGGGGTCGCCCTTGGGTGGAAGCATCTGGTGCGCGACCATATGCGGGCGGGGCGGCTTGTTTGCCCAATTCGCTCGAACTATCGGTCCGGCCAAAGCATCCATATCATCATGCCGGCACAGCGTCCCCCGAAGCGCGGCGCGGAGCTGTTCCGTGATTGGCTTCTGGAGCAGGACGCCGACGCCTTAATTGCCACCTAACTTATTCCGCCGACTAGAAACCCGGACATCGTCAGAAACATCGCCGTAGCGCAGGTGTCCGGTGCTGGTGGCATGGTTCTTCTCGGAGACGTGAGAACGGGGATCGTCGAGTCCTTAAGACGGCGGACAAACTCAGGCGCACGTTGAGCATGGACACGACATTCGAGATGCACCTTCACCCCACGCGTCAGCACCCGCCTTACGGCCCGCGTGACGAGATCGTCGACCGTCATCGCATAAGCGACGCGTTCCGTTTCTGCCGCCATTGCCAAGGTCATCGTTCCAAGCGCGATGCGGCTCACCGCAAGCCCGAACGGCCGAGGAGATAGTGGTGGCCAGCAGACCTGGATGGTATTCCTGTTTGGTGTTCCGCCGATCTTGCTTGTTGTCACATATGGCCGGAATAGGCCTTGCGGGTGACGCTCTGCTGCACGTGGTTGATCATGGTGATGAAATCGAAGACCGGGCGCCCGGTCGCCGCCTGGACCGCGTGAGCGTAGGGCGGCAGATCGCTGCATTCGAGCAGGATCGAGCGAACATCGGGGTTGTCCTTCACAAGCTTGCGGGCAACTTCGGTGACCTCGCGTTCGATCGCGGCGGAATCGAGCGTGCCTTTTTCATCGAGGATCGCCTCACGGAATTCGGTCTGCGCTTCCATGCCGGCAACGGCGATCGGGATGTTGCCCGGCACGTTGCATGACTCGAAATGACGGGGCGTCAGACAAGCGCCATTGGCGGTGATAATGCCGACAGTGCCGCCAGAGAACGCATGCATGAAGGGAACCTGCATGATGCTTGAGAGAAAAACCGGGATGTCGACGGCGGCTGCCACTTCCTTCTGGAAGTACGCCATGAACCCACACGCGCCGGTGATCGCCTTGACACCACGGTTCTGCAATTCCAGAGCAGCCTCTACGAAAACCTCACAGAGTGCCGGGTCGCGCTGGTTTATAAGCCGCTTGCTTGTGGCGCCTCGCACCTCTTGGTAGCGGACCGGAAATTGATAGGTCGTCGCGTTGCCGACATTGCCTGGCACGCATGGATAGGCAGCATCAAGAATTAGGATGCCGATCGATTCACCATACCACGACTGGGTCTTGCGAGTGACTGAGTGGACAGCCATCGTTTTGTCTCCGCAATACTTCTTGTTTCGAGTTTTCCGCCCCGCCAAATGCGGGGCGGAAGATTTGGGCTGGGGACTTATTTCTCAGTGGATGAGACGCGGCGCACCCGTGTCGGCAGCCGTACCGTCCAGGCCATACGACTTGATAATCGTCACGATCGTTCCGTCGGCATGCATGGCTTCGATGTCAGCATCGAGCGCGGCACCGAAATCCTTGGCGGCGGAAGCATAGGGGAAAGCCGCCTGAGCTGCCTCTTTCGTCGCCTTCACGCGTTCGTCCGGAGCTGTGACCTTGACTTGGACGTCCTTCAGAGCGCCGCTCTTTTGCGCGACGACACCGGTCGAGTAGCCATCGAAGGCAACGTCGATGCGGCCTGACAGGAGGTCCTGCTGCAAGTTTACCGAGTTCGGGTAGAGCTTGAGCTTGGAGCCGAGCATCGCCTTCAGGTCGCTGACCCAGAGGTAGCCCTGCACGGTACCGACACGCTTTTCGCTGAGATCGGCCAGCTTCGTGAGGCCGTCTTTCGAATAGATGCCCATCTGATCGGTATAGAGAGGACCCGAGAGGTTCATGACCTTTGCGCGCTCGGCGGTGCGATACCAATCACCGACAGTAATGTCGGCCTGTCCCGAAAGGACGTATTGAATGGCGGCCGCCGGATCGACAGCGATCGCCTTGACGGTCAGGCATTCCCGCTTGGCGAACTCGTTGGCGATGTCGCCGTCAATACCCTTCAAGTTGCCATTTGCTTCGAGGTAGGAGTGGGGAACCAGGGTGGTGACGGCAACGGTCAATGAGCCCGTCGAAACTGTCGCGAACTTGTGCTTTGGAGTGCAGTCCTGAGCGAGGGCTGCCTGGCCGAAGGCAAGGGCACCTGTAATACCGGTAAGAAAAAGACGGACTGCGTTCTTCAGTGAGTAGGCCATACTGGTAGGATCCTTTCCTTGTGAAGATCTAGCGAAGAGCATACGAACCCGCCCGCCTTTCGAGGTGGCTGACGATTAGCGAGGCGGGGATGGAGATGAAAGCGTAGAGGACGCCGGCGGTGAGCAGCACGGGAAAGTAGCGGAACGTGTTCGATCCGATTTCATAGGCGCGGCTGACGAGCTCCGGCAGAGCGATCGTGAAACAGAGCGACGTCCCCTGAAAGATCAAGATGGAGAAACCAAGCAGCGCGGGGAGCGCGACGCGTAAGCCTTGCGGCAACAAGATGTAGCGTAGCGTGTCGAGCCGATTGAGGCCGATCGACAGCGCGGCCTCGCGCTGGCCGTCCGGGATGGATTGCAGGCTGGCGCGGATGATCTCGCTTGTATAGGCGCCGGTGTTCCAGGTGAGCGCTATGACAGCAGCCGCAAAGGATTCCAGTGCCAGGCCGGCGGATGGCAATCCGAAGTAGATGAACTGCAGCAATACAAGGGCCGGTGCGCCGCGGCCGACCTCCACGAGGAATAGCGATGCAGCTTTAACGGGTCTCCTCTTGGCCAGTACGCCAAGTGCAAGCAAGAGCCCAAAGGGAATGCCGAACAACAGGCTGAAGGTCGTGACTTGCAGGCTTGTCGACAGGCCGGAAATAAGGTCCGGCATCCAAGCCGCAAGTTCATCGGAGGACGGGAACATCAGCGCGCTACCTTCGCCTGCAGATAGCTGTCAGCAACACGGGAAAGCCACGCGACCGGCAGACTGATCAGCACATAGATCAGACCGACCACGGCGAAGACTTCCAGACCGCGGAAAGTCAACTGTGACTGCTGATTGCCGTAAAAGGTGAGTTCGGTGACGCCGATGGTCGAGGCGACCGCGGTTTCTTTCATCAGACCAATAAGGTAGCTCGCCGCGGAAGGGAGTGCGACGCGGAACGTCTGTGGCGCGACGATATCGACGAGGGTCGACCAGCGTCCGAGATTGAGTGCGGAAGAGGCTTCCCACTGGCCAGGATGGATTGAGGCAAGCGCTCCACGATAGATTTCCGCCATGTTGGCGGCAGAGATCAGGCCGAGGCTGGCGACTGCCGCGCCGAATGGGCTGATCGGAAGATAGGCTGTTCCAAGTCCGAAGAAGACGATAAACAGCCACAGGATTGGCGGGATGCCACGCACGATCTGGATGATTGTCATTGAAAGCGCCCGCAGTGGTACCGAGCGGCTCTGGCGAGCGGCGAGAAGCGGCATTCCGAGAAGCGCGCCGATGAGGAAGGCCCCAAGGGTCAGGCCGAGCGTCCAGGGCAAACCGCGCAGGATCGGCAACAGGTCGGCGGCACTCATCGGTCGTGAACCGCACGAAGGAACCGTTTCGTGCGCTCGTGCTGCGGATTGCGCATGACCTCGGTGGAGGGACCTTTTTCGACTACCCTGCCATCGGCCATGATCATGACCGTGTCGGACACGTTTTCAGCAAAGCTCATCTCGTGAGTGACGACGATCATCGTCATGCCGGTCTCGGCAAGCTCGCGCATGACCGCAAGCACTTCGAGGCCAAGTTCCGGATCGAGAGCCGACGTCGGTTCATCGAAGAGCATGACCTGAGGGTCGAGCGCCAGCGACCTGGCGATCGCGACACGCTGCTGCTGGCCACCGGAGCAGCGAGCAGGATATTGCTCCGCTTTGTCCCCAAGTCCAACGCGTTTCAGCAGCTGCATTGAGCGCTCTTCAGCTTCCTCGCGGCTGCGCCCGAGCACGCGCTCCTGCGCGAGGCTGATGTTTCTGAGCACCGTCATATGGGGAAAGAGATTGAACGACTGGAACACCATGCCAACGGAGCGGCGCAACCTCGCAAGCTCGGCCGAAGAAGCTGGTATCGTGGCGCTGAGGGTGATGTCGCCGACGGTGACAAGGCCACCATCCGGCGGTTCAAGATAGTTGATGCAACGGAGCAGCGTGCTCTTGCCAGAGCCGCTCGGCCCTATAATGGCAACGACCTCCCCAGACATAACCTCGAGATCAATGCCATCGAGGACTGTATGGCTGCCATAGCGCTTGCTAAGGTTGTCAAGCTGGATCAACGGCCGCTTCGGCGCGCCGGCGATGGCAAGCCCGTCGACTAGGCTCACGACATTTGCAGCTGCCCCAGACCTCTCGTATCCGCGATCCGTCATATTTGGTCCTTCGCCTTGGACACGGTAGCCATCTCCCCCCGTCGGATTTCACATCCAGAAAAGCCCACGTGCTGCCATAGGCGACATATACCTCGGCTCACGGCGGGCTATTCGACGTCATCAAGTCAGGTCGACAATGGCTCCGGCGCTGGCCCGCTCGGCCCGACTCTGCGGGCTTGATCCAGGCAGTTCCCTTATTATTAGGGTCACCTTAGATGACCGCGGTCGCCAGGATCAGTGCAAATAAAGTGGAGTGATCCATACCCTGGAGTTATGGATGACTTCATGACCAATTCTTCGGCAAGCACGGAGCAAGCGGCCGGGTTCTTTGTTGTAATTGTGAGAAGGTTGTGTTCGCTCCGCCTGTGGCCTGCGCATTCGCGACGACCGCATATGGGACAACGGCATGATCTTTGTAATGACTGATATGAGGCGCATCGCCACCATAGTCTACACTCCGGGAATGACTGCTCCAATGGCGGCCTCAGACCACACCCGGGGCCGCCATGTACGCGGAAATCGCCGTGGTTGGACTGCGACATGGGAATTGCCGATTACGGCCACCGCGGCGTGCCGAACGTGATCCTGGCAGCGCCTCTTATCAGCAGCGGCACCTGGAATTCCACGCACTTCAAAAACGCCGAATACAACAACTTGGTGAAAGACAATGTCGCCGCTTTGGACCTCGAATCCCAACGCTGGCCGCCCATCGAGGCGGCCTTTTCACTATCATGCATGGTTCACTAGGCCGGGTCGGCCCGATTTACGAAGCTCCACAAGCAACTTCGCTGCCGCCCCGCCGTAACCAACACAAACCTGCTCGGCCATCGGCAGCGAAGTCCAGGCGGTTAGTTCGGCAACCAGGGGGGCGTTGTCTGCGTTTATTGGCGCAGAAATAAGCTGTCCGTTCTTATCCATCATGATAGCGACGGTGCCGTCTACACCAAACCCAATGGCCGCCATTCTCTGAATTCGAATGTCGTTCTCTACGCGAACATCGAACAAGACAGATCCGCCAGTTTTCTCCGCAACATCACCCAATCGATCCGAAAACGGCCGATACATGCCGTCTGTGTTGGCGAGCGACTGCTCCAGTAAGACCAGCTCAACATACTCCGCCTGCATGCCGTGAGAGTGCCCGGCGGGTCGCGCCGGACCAATAGGCCATGGATGGCTATCCACAATTGTTTTCAATCCAGCTACGTAGTTGATCTAGATGAGTTTTTCTTGCTTACAGCATCGAAAGCCGACGCATGGTCGAGCGCGCTCTTCACGCCAGGCCGAAGTCCTTGGCATCTGTGTAAGAGACCGGCGCATTGAGCGAGGTCCCCTTGTTGATGAGGTAGGACCTCCGCCCCCACACAGCCCGACTGCCAGTCCAGGGCTCGTAGAAGTTTGTGGCAATATGCTGGTCTGCGCCGTAAGTCGCGATGAGGAACAGGGTCAGGCCCTGCATTGGCTTCACGTCAAGGCGAACTTTGGCCGTCGACATCATTCCGGATGCGATGCCCGTACCGCCGCCCTAGAACGGCTCCTCGCCGGGCAATATGCCAATTTATGCTAGATCAATAATTTGAGCGGGTCGGTGCGACCAGTACTGTGCCTGGTTGTCCGCCAACCATGGATACGAGGTACAGGCGTGTCCTGCCCCGTCAACCATCCAGGTCCACAGCGGTCGATGGGCGACGGGCGGTGGCCCATCACACACGGCCACGCATGCACTTGAGGCCCCGTCCCCAACCTCTACTATCGAATTTTGCCATTTGACCGGGGACATGATGGGCAACTCGACAACAAGCAATCTGTTCGAGCGCGCCAAGCGTTGGGCGATTGCCTTGACGCAGCAGAAAAGTGTCACCGGAACGGATGGCGAGGCGTCGTTCGGGTTGTGGCTTGCCGACGCGCTTAGCGCGGAGACTGTGTTTCGAGACGCAAGAATCTGGACGATCGAGGTTGAACCCGGGGATGGCCGCCACTGCGTGGCAATGCTGGTCCGGGGTGCGGGACGAGGCACCATCGTGTTGACCGGGCACTACGACACCGTCTCGACCCATGACTATGGTGAATTGGAAGACCTGGCGACCGAACCGGAACACCTCACCCGTGCCCTGGCCAAGAGCTTGAGCAGGGCGGAGACATCCGCCGGCCAACTGGCGAAAACGGATCTCGCCTCAGGAGAATTCCTTGCCGGCCGTGGCCTGCTCGACATGAAGGCTGGTCTTGGCGCCGGATTGGCCGTCTGCGCCAATTTTGCCGAGAGTGTCCGGCCTGTCGGCAATTTGCTCTTCATCGGCGTGCCCGACGAAGAGAACAATTCCGCGGGGGCGCGCAAGGCGGTCCAGATGCTGCCTGAAATTGCCAGGGAGCACGACCTCGATATTGCGGCCGCCATCAATCTTGACGCCATCGCCGACGATGGCGACGGCAGCAAGGGTCGGGTCATCGCGCTGGGAACTGTCGGCAAATTGCTGCCGACCGTTTTCGTGGTTGGCGTCCCCGCCCACAGCGGCTTTCCCTTGAATGGGCTCAATGCGGGTACACTCGCTGCCGCGATCGCGGCGCGCGTTGAATGGGCGACGGAGCTTACTGACAATTCCCAGTCGCTGGCGGGAACACCGCCAAGCCTTCTCAGCATCCGTGATGGCAAGGCCGGCTATGACGTGACCACGCCAGCGACAGCCTTTGCCACGTTCAATGTACTGAGCTATCGCCGAGCGCCAGATGAGGTGCTGGAGCGTTTCGACAGGCTATGCCTCGATGCGGCGAGCGACTATCAGGCGCAACTCACCCGACGCCTCGATTCGAGGGCCAGCAATTTCATCGCCAAGACAATCCCGTCGTATCGCTACGATGTCGTGCTGAGCCGTCTCGATGCGGGAGCGATCTCGAAGCTTGACGCGCTCAGCACTTCCATCGCCGCCGGCGATTTCCCTTTGCCCGAACAGTGCCGGATCGTGACCGAGGAGGCTTGGAAGCTGAGCCAGCTCCCAGGCCCGGCAATCATCACGGGGTTTGGCTCGGTCCCCTATCTGGCAACGAACCTTTCAGATGCGCCAATAGCAGCGAGGCTGAGGGCAATCGCCGCCGACATAGCAGCTCGATCGAGCGTCTGTTACGGCAGCGATATCAGTTGCACGGAGTATTTCGCCGGCATTTCGGACATGAGCTTCTTTGGCGAGGCCGCCGCGTCGGGTTTCGATGCGGTCGGCAAGAACACGCCAATGTGGAGAGACGGCGTCCGATGGCCCAGGGCGCACGGGCTTGCGAACATACCGACCATTAACATTGGCCCATGGGGTCGAGACTACCACACGCCGCTCGAACGTTTGCACACAGGCTATGCCTTTGATGTCCTACCACGGGTTCTCCAGGATGTGTGCGTGGCCCTCCTCGGTTCCATCGACCAGTGATCTGGGATGAGCAATTCACATTCGATCACTTCAGGAACGCTGTTCGCAGATATCGGAGGCACGAGCGGAGAGCACCGTTTCGGAGACGGCGGATTTTCTGAACCGCTTGTTCGTCCAATCCGATTTCGCCTCCCGAAATGCGCAAGACGCCGATAGGGACCAGTTTGTCGCTGGCGCAAACAGCAATTCGCGACAAATCTTGCCATGGGAAAAGGCGCGAGTCCGGCAGCCGTGTCTCGACAGGCGATGATGCGGCAGGATGATGACGCGGGGCAGGTCCGATTGATCAGGCCCCGCTCCATCAGTGCATGCAATTGCCGCCAGCTACGCCGACCGTCATCGGTTGGCAGCACCGTCGAACGACACTCGATTGAGATGAAGGACTCGAGCTGAGGGATCACCGCTCTCGAAACGGCCTGCGGACGCCGCCATGCTGCGTGGTATTGGCGGCTTGTGCAATGAATGGACTTAACCGCAAAACCAATCGATGAATGCTCGAAGTTTTTGCGGCTGATTGCGTGTGGGATAGTACAGCTTGAACTGGACAGGACTCGGCTCGAATCTTGTCAAAAGCTCAACCAGTTCACCTGCCTCGATGGCAGGTATTTCCGTCGCTCTGTAGAGTTGGGCGACACCCAGGCCCGAGCGAACGGCAAAGTCGAAATGGTGATTGTCGTCGAACACCAGTCGCGGTGGCGGATCGAGACGAAAAACCTGATCGTCGACGTTGAAGGTCAACGGCTCCAATCGCTGGCTCCCCGGAAACCTGTAACGGATAACCTGGTGATTCCCCAGATCATTAGGGTGCTGAGGGGTGCCAAAAGCTTCCAGGTAGGAGCGCGATGCCAGCACTGAGCGGCGAAGGGGTGGACCGATGGAGCGAGCGATCATATCCATCTCCAGTGTATCTTGAAAACGGATGCCAGCGTCGAAGCCACCAGCTACGATATCGGACAATCGATCGTCGGTTGCGAGTTCAATTGTGATGTCCGGATAGTGCCGGACGAAGGCGACCAGTCGCGGCAAGATGCAGACCTGGGCCGCCAGCCGCGACAGGTTGATCCGCAAATTTCCTGCCGGCCGCTTGCCAACCGTCCGAACCCGGTCGAGTGCGTCCGCGATGTCAATGAACGCTCGGTCCGTGTTTTCAAGCAGGAGGCGGCCCGCCTCGGTCAGCCGGACGCTACGGCTTGTGCGCTCAAAAAGCCGGACCCCGACAAGGGATTCAATCTGCCGAATCTTCTGCGACACCGCTGACGGCGTTATCCCCAACGGGCCGGAGGCGGCGGTGAAGCCGCTGGTCGTGGCGACCATGCGGAATGTCGGCAGCAGCGAGAAAAGATCGGGGCCCATCGTTAATCCCTGCTTCAAGGCTCTTGAAGCATGCCCTAACTCGACTTCACGATCAAGCGGGAGCATCTAGGGAGCATCTTTCACAGGAGTTAAAAATATGACCGAAGAGTTGGCCCCAAAGGCACGGTCGAACAGCCTGGCAAACGCGATCGATGTTGCGATCGAGGACGCGCTTGCCGAGGGCCGGATCGCCGGTAGCGTCGTGCTCGTCGCCGAGGACGGCGAGATCGTTTACGAGCGGGCGGCGGGCCTTGCTGACCGGGAGACAGGGAGACAGATGCACGTCGAGACGCCCTTCCGTTTCGCTTCTGTGACGAAAGCCTTCACAACCATGGCCGCGTTGAAATTGATGGAGGCCGGACGTTTGTCGCCCGAAGACAGGGTGACGAAATATCTGCCCGGGTTTACGCCTCGTCTCGCCGATGGCTCGATCGCCGACATCAGAATTGGTCAGTTGATGGCGCATACGGCCGGGTTGGACTACCGCAACCAGCAACCCGCCGATGGACCCTATGCCCGTGCTGGGGTGTCGGATGGTCTTGATGAGAGCCGCGGCTCACTCGAGGCAAATCTCGCCCGTATCGCTAGCGTGCCATTGGATCGCATTCCCGGCGAAGGCTGGCGCTACTCCATTGCGACGGACGTTCTGGGCGGCGTGATTGCGGCAATTACCGACACGACCCTTGACGGCGCGATCAGCGCCCTCGTCACGGAGCCGCTACAATTGGGTGCTGCGTTTCATTGGCCCGAAGCGAATATTGCCGTCCCCTACCACGATGGCTCACCGGCGCCAGTGCGGATGACCATAGGTGTCGAGGTGCCGCAGCGCTACGTTGAAGGCCCCGGCGTTCGCTTCGATCCGGAGCGCATTCGGGACGCGACCGCCTGGCCATCGGGCGGTTCGGGCATGGCCGGCCGCGCGCGCGACGTGCTGACCCTGCTTGAAGCTTACCGCACCGGCGCTTTGCTGGGCGAGGATCTTCGTGAAGCGGCGAGGACGCCCAGAGTCGGCGCGGAGGCTCAGGCGATGGGCCCGGGCTGGGGTTTTTCCTGGCTAGGCGCTGCCCTGATCGACCCCGCGTCCACCGGCAGCAACTGGAGCAAAGGATCGGTTTCCTGGGGCGGAACATATGGCAATTGGTGGGGTATCGATTTCGCCAGGAGGAGAAGCGTCATCTCGATGACGAACACCGCCTACGAAGGAATGTCGGGCAGGTTCGCGCAGAGCATCGCGGCGGCGACCGCGATGCCGCTCTTGTAACTCTGCCTCAGAGCGTGATCGGACAGATGGCAAAGCTGCGGCATCAGCCAGCCACGCGTTTCGGCAACTCGGAGACCAGAGCATCGATTGCCAGTCGTGACCGCAGCGGCAAATATTGAGTGGCCGGCCAGACAGCGTAGCACTCCATCGAGGCGCTTGGACGATTGGCCCACAATGCAACGAGAGAGCCGGCAAGCAACTCATCGCGGATGAGCCAGTGGGGAACCCAGGCCAGACCCATACCGTCGACGGCGGCGTTAGCGATGGCCTCGAGGTCGTCGAACCGAAGCCGCGACGTGACCGAGACGTCGATGAGCTTGCCGCTTGCGTCTGGGAGTTGCCAGGCTTGTCCATGATCGGCGCGCCAATAGAGCAACGTGTCATGGGCTGCCAGATCCGCAATTTCATCGAGAGCACCCTTGGAGGCCAGATAGGCGGGAGCGGCACAGAGGACCTTGCGTTGGCTGGTGATGCGCCGCGCTTGCAATCCAGCACCATTGCCCAAGACACCGTTGCGAACCGCGAGGTCCACGCCATCGGCAATCAGATCGACCTGCCTGTCGCTGAAGCTCAGATCGAGTTCGAGTTGTGGGTGCTCGCGGGCGAAAGCGAGAAGAACAGGCGCTACGCAATAGCGGCCAAACAGCACCGGCATGGAAACGCGCAGCCTTCCCACGACGTCGCGTCTTCCCGATTCGAGAAGGGACTCACCGGCCAGCAGTTCCGCCATCGCACGCAGGCACCGCTCGTAATATTGCTGGCCGTCCTCCGTCAGATTTTGCGTGCGGGTCGTCCGGTGAAAAAGGCGAACACCGAGCCGTTCTTCCAGCCGTGCGATGGACTTTCCGACAGCAGAGCGAGTGAGCGCAAGCCGTTCGGCAGCCTTGGCAAATCCACCCGCTTCAACCACCTCAACGAATACCGGCACGCCGTCAAATCGATTACGCATCTAGCGACTGGTCCCAGGAAGGGTATGAGCATTGTAGAATGGTGGGAACCAAAAACGGGAAGAACTGTCGCCACCGCTAACGCTCATTCTACGCTAAGAACAAAAACACGCCAACGATTTTGGACGGTCGCGGTCCGGCGGTCACCCACCGAATTGTTGCTCCCGGCAACAGCGATCTGGAGACGGCTGCCTATATGGGTCGGCGCGTTGCCCAGACCGTGCGCCGGCTCCAGCCCGCTTGATCCGCTTTTCCCCAACCCAGGAGCCTCACCATGAAACTGCTTTGCCTCGACATTCCTCAACCCGGCGCCACCATGGAACGGTATCAACCGCATATGGCGGATGAAGTCCGCCATACCTGGCAGGCCTACAAGAGCGGTATCGTGCGCGACATCTATTTCCGCCAGGACCGTCCGGGCGTGGCCATCATCGCCGAATGCGACTCGATCGAAGCCGCCAAAGAGGCTCTGAGCGAGTTCCCGCTGGCCAAGGCCGGGCTCATCGACTGGGATGTTATCCCGCTTGGCCCTTTCCTCAATTGGGAAGCGCTGTTCGCGTCCGGGAACGCCTGAGACTGCGCAAAATCAGGGAGCACTTCGCGCCCGCCGTATTCGGCGGGCGCAGCAGGTTTCGTCAAGCGCTTCAACCCCGCCTGGATCGACAAGGAATACGGACAATGAATGTGCTGGGCTATTCCGCACCATCGGCCACCGGGGCTCTCGAGCCTTTCGCCTTCGAGCGGCGCGCTGCGCGACCCGACGATGTCGTGATCGACATCCTCTATTGCGGGGTCTGCCATACGGACCTGCATCTGGCCCGCAATCACTTTGGCTTCACGACCTATCCCATCGTTCCCGGGCACGAGATCATCGGAAGGGTTCGACAGGTCGGTGACAAAGTCAGCCGCTTCAAGGCCGGTGACATGGTCGGCGTCGGCTGCATGGTCGACTCCTGCCAGCACTGCCAACCCTGCCTCAAGGGATGGGAGCAGGACTGCGCCGAAGGCGCGACCTTTACCTATGCCAGCATCGACAGGCACGATGGCAGCCCAACCTATGGCGGCTATTCCGACATGATCTTGGTGTCGGACAAGTTTGTTCTCGCTCTGCCCAATGGACTCGATCCGGCCGGGGCCGCGCCGCTCCTATGCGCCGGCATCACCACCTGGTCGCCGCTTCACCGCTGGAATGTCCGTGAAGGCAGCAAGGTCGCCGTGATCGGTCTTGGCGGCCTCGGCCACATGGCGCTGAAGCTCGCCAAGGCGCTCGGCGCCGACGTAACGCTGTTCACCCGGTCAACCGGCAAGGATGAGGACGCTTTTCGCCTCGGCGCCGATCATGTGGTGCTGTCGAGCGATCAAGTGCAGATGGCGGCCGTTGCCGGCCAATTCGACGTGATCATCGACACAGTCCCCTACGACCACGACGTCAACCTGTACATGCCGACGCTTGCGCTGGAAGGCGTGCTTGTCCTGATTGGCTATATGGGGCCACTTGGCACGCCTGTGAATGCCGGCGGCGTTGTGCGCGGCCGCAGGGCAATCTCGGGATCGTTCATCGGCGGCATCACCGAGACCCAGCAGATGCTCGATTTCTGCGGTCAGCACGGCATCATCTCGGATGTCGAGATCATTCCGATCCAACAGATCAATGAAGCCTATGAGCGCATGTTGAAGAGCGACGTGAAGTATCGCTTCGTCATCGATATGACCTCGCTCAAATCACGAGGAACATAACAATGCCAGACAATATCAAGCCCATTCTTTGCGTTGTCACCAGCCATCCGATCCGCGGCGACAGCGGCGAGCCGACAGGCTTTGCCATGGTCGAGCTCACGCATCCGCTTGCAGTGTTCCGCGAGGCCGGCATTCCGGCCGAGATCGCCTCGATCCGCGGTGGACATCCGCCGATCGATTTCTTCGACCTCAAGGATCCGGTCAACGACCGCTTCTGGCACGACCAGGAATTCCGCGACGCGCTCGCCCACTCGCTGATCCTCGGCGAGCTCGACCCGTCACGCTATTCGGCGGTTTTCTTCGCCGGCGGCCATGGCACGATGTGGGACTTTGCTGACAACGTGGCTGTCCAGCGTGTCATCCGCGAGATCTACGAAGCAGGCGGCATCGTGTCCGCCGTCTGCCATGGCCCGGCCGCGCTGGTGAACGCGACGCTCTCGGACGGCAGCTATCTCGTCGCCGGCAAGGAGGTCGCCGCCTTTACCGACGAGGAGGAGGCGGAGGTCAAGTACACGAAAGTCGTGCCTTATCTGCTCGCGACCACTCTCAAGGAGCGGGGTGCGCTGCACCAGCCGGCCCCGAACTGGACGGAGAAGGTTGTGGTCGACGGCCGCCTGATCACCGGCCAGAACCCGGCGTCCGCGCACGGCGTCGGCGAGGCAGTCGTCGATCAGCTCACCGCCAAGTCCTGAGCGCCACTATCCGGGCCATTTGGCCGCAAGGCGGCTCTGCCTCGGCAGGGCGGCCCGCTGTCAAGCCAACGAGAATGGCCGCAAGTGTTAGAAGGAGCAGAAATGAAGATCATCGCGATCGAAGAGCATGTACTCCCCGAGGAGGTGCAACATGCGTGGAACACCATTCCCGGCGCCGATGACGGAACACTCGGGCTCAATCCCGGGATCCTAGGCAATCGCCTCGCTGATCTTGGTGAGCAGCGCCTGGCGCTTATGGACGAAACGGGTGTCGACGTGCAGGTTCTCTCCCTGACGACGCCCGGCCTCAACAACCTTGCGGATCACGCCGTCGATCTGGCCCGCCGGGTCAATGATCTCCTGGCCGAAACCGTGGCCTCGAAGCCATCCCGATTCCAGGCACTGGCAGTGCTGCCATCGGCGAGCCCTGACGCAGCCGCGCAGGAACTCGAGCGCTGTGTCATGGAGCTCGGCTGCAAGGGCGCCATTCTCTACGGCCGCGTCGGTGAGAAAAATCTGGACCATGCGATCTTCGAACCGACATTCGCGTGTGCGGCGGAGCTGGGTGTCCCGCTGCTGATCCATCCTCAGATTCCGCAGACGAGCATTCGCAACGCCTATTATGCGGGGTTCAGCGCGCCGATTGACCTTGCATTATCGACCTTTGGTCTTGGATGGCACTACGAGGCCGGCATCCAGTTCGTCCGCGTCGTCCTGGCCGGGGTATTCGACCGCCATCCCAACCTTCAGATGATTCTTGGCCACTGGGGAGAAATGGTGATCTTCTATCTCGAGCGGCTCGCAATGCTCGATCGGGTGTCAGGGTTGCAGCGGCCCTTTGTCGATTATGTCCGCAACAATCTCTATCTGACCGCCAGCGGCATGTTCAGTCCGGCCTATCTGCAGCAGGCGATCAGTGCTGTCGGCCCCGACCGCATTCTGTTTTCTACGGACTATCCCTACCAGTATCGCCCAGGAGGCGACGCACGGCGTTTCGTAGAAGATCTGACGCTCGACAGCGCCGATAAGGCGAAGCTTGCCCATGAAAACTGGGAGCGTTTGACCAGGAATCCGGGCGCGGAACCTGGCGCGATCCTGTCCGGCGCGTAGCCTGACCGGTTTGCCGGTCATAGAGGTGTGCATATCGAAAAGCCTAAGGCTTGGTCGGCGCACCTTCGATTCATCAGAAGGACGCACGATCTTGAAGCTCACAGAAAACACAATCCTCATCACAGGCGGCGCGACCGGCATCGGTTTTGCGCTTGCACGACGCCTTTCAGAAAAAGGCAACCAGGTCATCATCTGCGGCAGAAACGAAGCCGTTCTTGACAAGGCGCAAGAAGAAGTGCCCGCGCTGGTCACCCGCATCTGCGATGTCGCCGATACCAAAAGTCGCCGGTCGATGGTCGATTGGCTGAAAGCGAACCATCCGGCCCTCAATGTGGTCATCAACAATGCCGGCGTTCAGCATCGGCGCGACTTCAATAGGGATCCGGAGGTCGGAACTCTCGATCAGGAAGTGGCGATCAACCTCACGGCGCCGATCCATCTGATCGCCAAGCTGCTGTCGACCCTCAGGCAGCACGAGCAAGCCTGCATCATCAACGTCAGCTCGGGGCTGGCCTTCTCGCCGATGGCTGATGTTCCCGTCTATTGCGCCACCAAGGCCGCGATTCACTCCTTCACGCTCAGCCTGCGCCATCAGTTGAAATCGACAGGTATCCGTGTGGTGGAGATGGCCCCACCGATTGTCGATACCGACCTTGGTGGCAACACGCGCAGTGAAGGTACAGCCAACCGTATGATGGTCAGTCCGGAAGAATTCGCCACGGAAGCGCTTGCGCAGCTCGAAACGGACAAGGATGAGGTGCTTGTCGGTATCTCCGCCCAAACGCGCCAGCTAGGCGAAGCCTTGTTCGAGCGGATGAACAGCCGCGCCTGAGTCACCATGGGATTGCCGCGCCGGGCCTCGGCAATCCCCCTCGTGCACCGCGGCGCGGGTGTTTAGCCCTCGAAAACGATATCGCCGCCCCTGTTGTCGACCGTCGCCGCCTTTTGCCGCTTGGACCAAGATCGTCGCTTCTCCATCTCCGGCACGATTATCCCTGTCGACGGCGGCGCCGCCGCCCACAGCGCCGGAATGCCGTCTCCGAAGCGCCTAACGTGACGCACTGGCCAAGCGCCGTCCTTCTTCCTATCCGGCTTGTTCTTGAACATCGATCAGTGGACCTTGTTCCTCGTGAGCACGTTGTCCCAATACGCAACCAGCGAGCCCGAAGGTAAATCGACCGTCTGACGGCCGCAGCTTAGCCGCCGCCGCCCATGGTCACGGACATAAAGGCCCGGAAGGCCGCCGCCGCCGGCTCGATTGGTCTGTCACGCGACCATGCCAGACCGACATCCATACTGGGGATCGGCTCGACAAGCCGGCGCACTTCGATGCGCTGCCCCTCCAAGGACCAGGGTCGGTAAACCATGTCTGACAGGACAGTGACCCCCATGCCTGCAGCCACGAGCGACCGCACGGCCTCGACCGAACTGGTGGTAAGGACTGTGCGGAGCGAAAGCCCCGCGGCATCCCAGTAACGGGCGGCCGTCGTGCGTGCCTCATCCACCGTCAGCATGACATAATCTTCCGCCGCCACGTCGGCGAGGCTGATTTCCGGCCGTGCGAGCAGGTGGTGGTCAGCCGAAAGCCAGAGCCGGCGATTCGACCGCATCAAGACCTCCTGCGCCAATTCCTCGGTATGCGCCAGGTTGGACACCAGCATCACAGCCATGTCGATCTCCCCGCACATCAAGCCGCTTTCAAGAGCGTCTCGGGGCAGTTCCAGCACCTCGACCTCAATCTCGGGATAGGTCTTTCGGAACCGCGTGTAGTGGCGCGACATGTAGTAGCCGACGACGGTGTAGGTCATGCCCAGCCGCAGCTTGCCCGCCAGGCCTTTCCTGTCGCGCAAGGGGCTTCGGACAGCGGCAGCGACGGCCCCAGTGATAACACGCGCATGGTCAAGAAACCGCGCGCCCTCCATCGTCAACCTGACGCCAGCGTGGTTACGCTCCAAAAGCCGAACGCCTAGGTCAGCCTCCAGCGTCTTTATCGCCGCGGTGACTGCCGATTGTGAGATGTTGAGTTCCACCGCGGCATGACTGACCTGTCCGCTCTCGGCGGTCGCGATGAAATAATCGAGCTGTTTCAAGGTGATGGTCATGGCGCACTCCGGCCCAGAACCATTATCTGTTTTTTTGATATCACAATCAATAAACTACTATTTCACAAGTGCCCCCGCATGCGCAAAAAATGCTGCAACGCCGCAAAGACGGCAGCTTCGAGGGGTAACAATGCGATGGCGGTGACGCTAAACTGTGACATGGGCGAAAGCTTTGGTCTTTATAAGGTTGGCGATGATGCAGGCATGATGCCGATCATCGACGTCGCCAATGTCGCTTGTGGTTTTCACGCTTCCGATCCCGATCACATGTACGCCGCCGTCCGCAGCGCCAAGGCGAGTGGCGTAAGGATCGGCGCCCATCCAGGCTTGCCGGACATTCAGGGTTTCGGCCGGCGCGAGATGCGGATGACCCGCGACGAAGTCAGGAACACCATCATTTACCAGGTGGGAGCGCTTGCCGGCTTCCTCAAGGCCGAGGGTGTGGAGCTCCACCATATCAAGCCGCATGGCAGCCTTTACTTCATGGCCATGCAGCAGGAGGCAGTCGCCCATGGCGTGTGCGACGCGGCAGAGGTCTTCGGCGTGCCCCTGTTCGGCATGACAGGCACCCTGCACGAGAAGATCTACCAGGAGCGCGGTATCCCATTCGTCGCCGAATTCTATGCCGATCTCGACTACGATGCCTCCGGCAAGCTGATCCTGACACGCGTTCATGACGCCAAGGACCCCGCCGAGATGGCCGAGCGTTGCGTGCGCGCCATCAGCAAGCGCGAGGGAACGGCAGAGGATGGCAGTTTCTTCCCTGTACGCTGCGACACCATCTGCGTGCATTCCGATACGCCGAACGCTATCGAAATAGCCAGGGCCGTGCGCACTGCAATCGCCCCTTGGCACTGAAGTCTATCTATCAAAACCCGCCCCCCAGGCGGTTCCAGATTAGCCTGTCTGCAGTTTTCCGGAGCTCTTTATGGCCCAGATTCTTTCGCCTCTTCCCGGCACTTTCTACCGGAGCGCTTCGCCAGATCAGCCGCCCTACAAGGCGGATGGCGACGCGGTCGCCGCCGGCGACGTAATCGGTCTCATCGAAGTGATGAAGTCGTTCCACGAAGTGAGGGCCGAGACGGCCGGTACCAACATCCGCTTCCTTGCCGACAATGAGGAACCCATCATGGCCGGCGCACCTCTTGCGGATCTCGACTGATGCTGAAAAAGCTTCTGGTTGCCAACCGGGGCGAGATAGCGGTCAGGATCATCCGGGCCGCACAAGATCTGGGCATCGCCACCGTGGCGGTGTACTCAGCCGCGGACGCTGGGGCGCTCCACGTCCAGCTTGCGGACGAAGCGGTCAACATCGGCCCCCCCGCGGCAAAGAAGTCCTATCTCAACATCGAAGCAATTTTGACGGCCGCCCGCGATACCGGCTGTGACAGCGTTCACCCTGGCTATGGTTTCCTTGCCGAGAATGCCGCGTTTTCGGATGCGGTCACAGGCGCTGGATTGGTCTTCGTCGGCCCTTCGGGAGATGCGATCCGGATGATGGGAGACAAGGTCTCGGCGCGATCGGCCGCTGCCGCCGCGGGTGTCCCGGTGGTGCCAGGCTCGGCTGGCCGGGTCGATGGCCTCGAGGCCGGCCGCGAGGTTCTGGCCGAAACCGGTTTTCCAGTGATGATCAAGGCTGCGGCGGGCGGCGGCGGGCGGGGCATCCGCATTACCAACTCGCTCGCCGAATTCGAACAGGCCTTTCCGCAGGCCGAAGCGGAAGCCCTCGCCGCTTTTGGCGACGGTGGTCTCTACATGGAAAAGGTGATCGGCAAAGCCCGCCATATCGAGGTGCAGGTACTGGCTGACGGAAGCGATGCCATCCACTGCTACGAGCGGGAATGCTCGCTGCAGCGGCGGCGCCAGAAGGTTTGGGAGGAGGCGCCGTCGCGCGCACTTTCCGACGGGCTGCGCGAGGAGCTCTGCGCTTCCGCGGTCGCTTTGGCCAAGGCGGTCAAATACTCCGGTGCCGGCACGGTGGAGTATCTCTATGACGATGACGCCGACCGCTTTTACTTCATCGAGATGAACACCCGCATTCAGGTCGAGCACCCGGTCACCGAGGCGATCACCGGCATCGACCTCGTTGCGGAGATGCTTCGCATCGCCGGCGGCGAGAAGCTGCGGATTCGGCAGGGCGATGTCTCCGTCAAGGGGCATGCGATCGAAGTACGGCTGAATGCCGAAGATCCGGCGAAGGAGTTCGCTCCCTTCCCCGGGCAGGTGGCCGAGCTTCGCATTCCCGGCGGGCCGGGCGTACGTTTCGATTCCATGCTCTACCAAGGCTATCAGGTGCCGCCCTTTTATGACTCGCTGCTTGCCAAGCTGATCGTGCATGCGGAGACGCGCGAGGCGGCGATCATGCGCCTGATCCGCGCGCTCAACGAGTTGAGGATCGGCGGGCTCAAGACCACCAAGCCGCTGTTTCTTGCGCTGGCCGCCGATCCCGCGGTGCGGACAGGAGACGTGCATACACGCTGGCTAGAAGGCTGGCTTATCGAAAACGCCGCAGCATTGGCGGGTTAAGGAGGACCGATGTCGATACGATTCAACTTCGGCGGTGACGAACATATCTTCGGCGAGGTGTCCGAGGAGATGTCGCTCACTTCCTTCTTTACTGGCCTTTCGATGACCAACGCGGTGCGTGCGGCAGGCATAAGAGGCGTCACCGAGATTTGTCCGGCCAACGCCAGCTTCCAGATTCGCTTCGACCCGGACATCGTCAAGCCGCAGGATCTGCTCAGCGAACTGAAGTCGATGGAAGAGGCGGCCTCAAAGGCAGACCCGGTTTTGAAGACCCGGATCATCGAACTGCCGGTTTACTTCCAGGATCCATGGACGCGTGAAACCTGCTTGCGCTTCCGCGAGCGCCACCAGGACCCATCCTCCACCGATCTTGAATATTCGGCACGCATCAACGGCTACGCCACGGTGGAAGAGTTTGTCGCGGCCTATTCCGGCCAGCCATGGTTCGTATCCATGGTCGGCTTCGTCGCCGGATTGCCCTTCCTGTACCAGATGGTGGAGCGCAAGAAACAGATTCAGGCGCCGAAATATTTGCGTCCACGCACTGACACTCCCAAGCTCACCATCGGCCACGGCGGCTGCTTTGCTGCGATCTATTCGGTGCGCGGCGCTGGCGGCTACCAGATGTATGGCATAACCCCGGCGCCGATCTACGACCCGACCATGAAGGTGCGCTACCTCTCCGATGATATGTGCCTGTTCAAGCCGGGCGACATCGTGAAGTTCAAGGCCATTGGCCGCGATGACTACGACGCCACGCTGGAGGAAATCGAAGCCAATCGGTGGCAACCGACGGTTCGCGAGTGCACCTTCAGCCTGAAGGACTTCAACGGCGACATTTACGGCACCAATGCAAAGCTGATGGAGCTTATCAATGGCCGTTAAGGTAATCTCTCCCGGCCTCTCCACCTCCGTGCAGGACCTTGGCCGACCGGGCCACTATCATGTCGGCATCCCCGAAGGCGGCGGCATGGACCGCTTTGCCACACGCATCGCGAACCTGCTTGTCGGCAACGATCCGGGTGCCGCGGTGCTGGAAGCCACCTTCATGGGACCCGAACTCGAATTCACCCAATCCGCGGTCGTCGCCGTCACGGGAGGAGAGCTCCCCCTAAACTTAACGGCGAGGAACGGCCGACCTGGGAGAGCTTTCCGGTGAAGGCGGGAGACCGGCTTTCCTTTGGTTTTCTCAAGGGCGGTGCGCGCGCCTATCTAGCCATCTCCGGCGGCATCGACGTACCGGTGGTTCTCGGCTCGCGCTCGACTTACATTCTGGGCGCGCTCGGCGGCCATCAGGGCCGCACGCTGAAGGCGGGCGATGAGCTTCCCATCGGTGAAGGCTCGGGCAAAGCCGGTCTTTCGCTGCCTGCAAATCTGCACCGCGCGCGGAACAATCCGGCGGAACTCAGAATGCTTCCTGGCCTGTACTGGCATCGGATTACCGAAGCCGCCGGCAATCGGTTCTTCGAGGAAACCTGGAAGGTCGCGCCCGAAGCCGACCGCATCGGCTATCGCTTCCGTGGTGGAACGCCGCTGGAGTTCGTTGAGCGCGAGCAGCCTTTCGGTGCGGGCTCCGACCCCTCGAACATCGTCGACGCCTGCTATCCCTACGGATCCGTCCAGGTGCCGAGTGGCACGGAGCCGATCGTTCTTCACCGGGACGCGGTTTCGGGCGGCGGCTACATGATGCTGGGCGTGGTGATATCGGCCGACATGGATCTGATCGCCCAGCTCCAGCCGCACACTCCGGCGCGCTTCGTTTCGGTGACGCTGGAAGGCGCGCTTGCCGCGCGAGCCGAACAGCGCGCGGCGCTGGCGCGCGCTGAAGACTACCTGGCCGGCTGACGTCGGCCGGGAGAATGCCGGCGGAGGAGCCGGAGGCGAGGAGATCGGTCGGCCAAAACCGACCGCGCGTGGCGGAAGACAAAATCCGGTGCGCGAAACGACAAGACGACGCCGGGCAACGGCGTGAATTTGGCATCCGAGCAGTCCGTTAGAGACCGCCGGAACCGACAGGGGAAGACATTAGCAACGTGACTGGCCGCAAGGCCGGATGCTTCGCGCCTTTCCGTCGGTCAAAAGAAGGAAAGGGACATGAGTCATCTGAGCGCGGAGAACGTCTCGGTGTCGTTTGCGGGGCTGAAGGCCCTGTCATCGGTAGACCTCCAGATTACGCCTGGCCGCATCGTTGGCCTCATCGGCCCCAATGGTGCCGGCAAGACCACGCTGGTCAACGTGCTGACGGGCTTCCAGGCTCCGACGGAAGGCACCGTCAAGCTCGACGGGGCGGCACTCACGGGTCTCAAGCCGCATCAGGTCCGTCGGCGCGGCATCGCCCGCACCTTTCAGGGTGGGCGGCTCTTCCGCGACCTGCCGGTGCTCGACAATCTGGAGGTAACCGGCGTTGGTCTGGGAATGAGCCGGCGCGCCGCCGTCGCCGAAGCGGAAGCGATGCTCGACTGGATAGGCATCGGCGCGCTGGGCTCCCGCATCGCCGGAACCTTGCCTTATACGGATGAGCGCCGTGTCGCCATTGGCCGTGCCCTGATGGGACGACCCGCATACATTCTGCTCGACGAGCCCGCCGCCGGCATGAGCACACCGGAGGCGCGGGAGCTTTCGGCACTGATAAGACAGATCGCCGGCGATCTAGGCTGCGGTGTCCTGCTCATCGAGCACAATGTCGGGCTGGTGCTCGGCCTTTGCGAGCATATCGTCGTGCTCGATTCCGGAGCGATCATCGAACAAGGCCCACCCGCCGCGATCCGCGACAGCGAGAAGGTGCGCCACGCCTATATGGGCACGGCCGCCAACACCGACCTGCCTGTGCTGGAGGTGATGGAATGAGCCTGCTTGCCCTGTCCGATATCACCATCCGCTATAGCCGTCTGACCGCGGTCCGCGACGTCTCCTTCTCCATGGATGAAGGAGAAATCCTGTTCATCACCGGCCCGAACGGAGCCGGGAAGTCTTCGCTGCTGCGCGCGATCGCCGGCGTGACACCGGTGGCGGGCGGCCGGATCGGCCTTGCGGGCCACGAGATCACCGGCCAGGCGCCGGAGAACATCGCCCGGCTCGGCTTCTCCATGGTGCCTGAGGGGCGCGATGTCTTCGGCTCGCTGACGACCGAAGAGAACCTTCTGGTTGGCGCTGGCATGCACGCCCGCGACCGCGGCTGGCGCAGCCGAGCGGCCGACGAACTCGAAGCCGTCTACGCAACCTTCCCGATGCTGAAAGAAAGGCGGCACGGGCAGGCGGGATTGCTGTCCGGCGGGCAGCAGCAAATGCTGGTCATCGGACGCGCGCTGATGACCAATCCGCGGCTTATAGCCATCGACGAGCCTTCGCTGGGCCTCGCTCCCAACATCAACGACCAGGTCTACGAGCGGCTGATCGCGCTGCGTGCGCAGCGCCAGCTCACGCTCCTGATCGTGGAGCAGAGTTCGGCCCGGGCGATGATGGTGGGCGGGCGGATGATCCTGATGCGCGGCGGGCAGATCGTGCTCGATGGCGACGCCCGGACACTCGGCAACGGCGAGGCGATCCAGGCTGCCTATTTCGGCTACGAGGACCATTGAGATGCTGCAGATCCTGTTCGACGCACTCTCGCTGGGTTCGCTCTACGCGCTGGGCGCGCTGGGCATTGCCCTCATCTTCGGCGTCATGCGGCTTGTGAACTTCGCGCATGGCGACGTCATCGCCTTCTGCGTCTTCGCGCTGCTGTGGCCGTCGACGGATGCCATGGCCATCGTCTTCGCTGGCCAATTGCCGTGGTACCTGCTGGTGCCCTTCGTGCTCCTCTGCGGGGCCGGCTTGTCGGTGCTGTGCGAAATCGTCGTCTTCAGGCGGTTCCGCAAGGCAAATCCGGCAACGATGATGATTGCTTCTTTCGCGCTCGGTTTCGTCATTCGCTATTTTCTGCTGATGCTTTTCTCAAGCCGGCCGAAGTCGATCAATCTCCTCCCCGAACTCTCCCAGCCCGTCGAGATTTTCGGCGCCCGGCTGCCGCTTCTCCAGCTCATCACCATCATCGCGACGATGTTGATCCTATTGGGCCTCACCGTCTTTCTGCGCCGGACCCGGTTCGGACTGGAAATGCGGGCGGCGGCGGAGAATTTCTCCATGGCGCGCATGCTCGGCGTTCGCGCCAACCGGGTCATCATGGGGGCTTTCGCGCTGTCTGGCGCGCTGGCAGGCGCCATTGCCTTGATCTTCGTGGCCCAGACCGGCACCGCCGATATCCAGATGGGAGCGGCAATCATGCTGATGGCGTTCATCGCAACGGTTATCGGCGGCCTTGGCAGTCTGGCTGGCGCCGTACTGGCGGGGTTCCTGCTCGGTGCCGCGTCGGTGATCATGCAGGTCTTGCTGCCCATCGACGCCCGGCCGTTCCGCGATGCCTTTGTCTATGGCGCGGTCATCCTCGTCCTCCTCTTCCGTCCGCAAGGCCTGATTTCGGCCCGTGGCACAAAGGAAAGGGTCTGATCCATGTCAGCAGCATCCCCGGCCATCGAGCCACACCTGACCACCGGCGCCATCGTCGCCAAACCCCCTCGGCCCTTCGTGCTGGCGCGCCGTACCATCATCACGCCGATCCTGCTGGCGTTGTTGATGATCGCCATCGCACTGCTGACGATGATGACCGGATCGAGACCATTCAATCAGGTGATCATTGACGTCTTCCTCCGGGTCATCCTCGTCGTCGGCCTTTATGTATTTATCGGCAATTCCGGCGTGCTGAGCTTCGGCCATATCGGCTTCACCTGCCTCGGCGCCTATGTGGCGGCGTGGCTGACGATCAATCCCATCATGAAGAAGATGGCCTTTACCGGTCTTCCCGGCTGGCTGATAAAGACCCAAATGCCCTATTGGGAGGCGGCTATCATCGCCGCGCTCTTCGCGGGGTTGGCTGCGCTGATCTTCGGGCGGGTCCTGATGCGGCTGTCGGGCATCGCCGCCTCCATCGCGACCTTCGCCATGCTGGCGATGATCAACACGATCTACTCCAACTGGGAAACCGTCACCGGCGGGACATCGTCGGTCGTCGGGATCCCGATCATCCGCTCGATCTGGCCCTATCTGATCGCCGCCATCATCTCGATCTTCATTGCCTGGGCACATGCAATATCGCGTTCCGGTCTGGCGCTGCGTGCCGCTCGCGACGAGCCGACGGCAGCAGCGGCCTCCGGCGTCGATATCCCCAGGGAGCGGCTTGTCGCCTTCGTGATCTCCGGTGCCATAATGGGTCTCGGTGGCGCCTTGATGGCCCACTCCATCGGGGTTGTAACGCCCGATACTTTCTATCTCGGTCTCACCTTCATCACCATCGCCATGCTTGTCGTTGGCGGCATGGGCAGCCTTTCGGGCGCCGTGATCGGTGTCGTGTTCCTCTCGGCCCTCATCCAGACCCTGCGCTGGCTGGAAGCCGGGGTTTCCATTGGCGACGTCGCCTTCGCCATACCGAAAGGCCTTCAGGAGATCGCCCTGGGTATCATCATGATCATCATTCTGGCGCTTCGTCCGGCAGGCGTTTTCGGCAATCGCGAGATCTCTTTAACCCGCAACCGCGGTGACTGACCGGCGGATTGTAAGCCGCCGTAACCTTGAAAGGAGAAGTCTATGATAAACAAACTGAAAATAGCGACAGCAACGATGCTCTTCACCGCAACGGCTGCCTTTCCAGCCTTGGCGGACGATAGCAAGATCGTGGTCGGTTTCGCCACGGCGGAATCGGGCTTCATGGAGGCTTACGACAAGCCTGCCACCGATGCCGCGCTGATCCGCATCGACGAAATAAACGCCGCTGGCGGTCTTCTGGGCAAGAAGATTGAAGTCGTGAAAGCCGACACCAAGTCCGACCGTGCCGAAGGCGCCAAGGCCGGTCTTTCCGTTCTCGACCAGGGCGCAGACCTCGTCGTCGTCTCCTGCGACTACGACTTCGGCTCGCCAGCGGCACTCGCCGCCGAGGCGGCTGGCAAGGTTTCCTTCTTCCTCTGCGCTGAATCGGTCAAGGCAGGCATCCAGGGCGTGGGCCCGCACAGCTTCTCCGCATCGGTGCTGGCGGCCGTGCAGGGAGCGACGATGGCCGAATGGGCATACAACAAGAAGGAGGCCAAGACCTTCTATCGCCTGCTCGACACCTGGACCGAATACAACAAGGGCATCTGCGATGGCTTCGACTGGATGATGCCGAAGCTGGAGACCAAGGGCGCCAAACTTGTGGGTCAAGACACCTTCAAGAACGACGACCCTTCAATCGCTGCCCAGATCAGCCGTATCAAGGCCCTGCCAAAAGAACCCGATGCGATCATGCTTTGCACCATGATGCCGGGCGGTGTTTCGGCGATAAAACAGATCCGTGCCGCTGGCATCAATTCGATGATTCTCAACGGCTCCGGCATGGACGGCAGCTACTGGCTGTCGGCTGTCCCTGACCTTTCCAACTTCTACGTTCCGGTTCAGGGTTCCATCTATGGCGACGACCCGAACCCCGAAGTCACCAAGTTCAACGTAGCCTACAAGGCCAAGACCGGCGGCGACCCATCTTCCATGTATGTCTATCCAGGCTATGTCATGATCGACGTCTGGGCAAAGGCCGTTGAACGCGCCAAGAGCATCGATGCCGATGCGGTTGTCGCGGAACTCGAAAAAATGAAGAACGAGCCGACCCTCTTCGGTCCCCGCACCTTCACCTCCGAACTGCACCACCAGAACCAGACCAAATACCTGGTCGCCGACACCGAGAAAGGCAAGCCAGCGATCATCGACAGTTGGACGATCTCCGAACCGATCCCGCTTGACGCGCTCTTGAAGTAGTCGTGGCGGCCGGCTCGGCCCCCATCATCCCGCAAAGCAAGAAACCCGGCCCGCTTGATGCGGGCCGGGTTTAATTTATCGGTCGATGACCTTCTACGTCCGGGCCTTGCGATAGGAATCCTTGAGCGCAATCCGCGCGCCTGAGAAAACGAAGATATCGCAGCCGTCGACCTCTATCTTGTCTCCCGCGGCCGTTGTTCCCGTGAAGCGCCAGGAAGACAGTCCGGTATCTCCGCTGACCTCGTGGCTGCCATTGGACCAGGCTGCATCCGGAAAGGTTGAAAAGATAGCCGCATAGGCAGCCCGCACGGCTTCCCGTCCAATGTGACGGCGACCGCTCGGTTCGGGTCCAGCCGAGCCATGGAAGGCGCAATCCTCCGCCATACAGGCCATCAAGCCGTCGAGGTCATGGGCATTCCACGCCGCCATAAACCGGCCAAGAACCGCGAGCCGCTGTGCCGCAAGATCGCCTCCGGTCATGCCGGTCTGGTCCGCAGGTCCGCCGGTCATTCCAGCCCCTCCTTCGCGACGGCTCCGGTTAGCCGGTCCAGCGATCTCGACATGCGGGTCATGATTTCCGCGATGTCCTCTCCCGTCACGATCATCGGCGGGCAAAGCGCCAGCTGGTCGCCGATGCTGCGGAAGATGAGACCTTCTTCGTGACCGATGGCCGACGCTATCGCGCCCGCGCGGCCTATTTTTGCAAAAGGCCGCTTGGTCGCCTTGTCAGCAACCAGCTCGACCGCCCCGATCAGGCCAGTGCCGCGGGCCTCCCCGACAAGGGGATGATCGGCAAACGAGCGAATGCCCGCCTGGAAGGCCGCTTCCATCCGGGCCGCATTGCCCATCAAATCGCGTTCCTCGAAGATGGCGAGATTCTCCAGCGCAACGGCTGTCGCGACCGGATGACCCGACGCCGTGAAGCCGTGGCCGAAATTGCCGATCGTGGCGGTGTTGTCTGCAATCGCCTGATAGATCGCATCGGAGAAAATGACGGCGGCAAGCGGCATATAAGACGACGTGATTTGCTTGGAGACCGTCATGATATCAGGCGTGAAGCCGTATTTCTGAGCGCCGAAGGGCGTTCCAAGACGGCCAAAACCGCAGATCACCTCATCCGCTATCAGAATGATATCATTTGCCCGGCAGATTTTCTCCACGCCTTCCCAGTACCCGACCGGCGGCGGCAGAACGCCGCCAGCCGCCATCAGCGGCTCTCCTATGAAGGCCGCGATCGTATCAGCCCCTTCTTCCGCGATCACCGCTTCCAGCTCTGCGAGCAGGCGCGCCGTGAAGGCGGTTTCGTCTTCGCCTTCCATGCCGAAACGATAGAAGTGCGGGCAGGTCAGGTGGCGAACGGGAATCGCCGGCAGGTCGAAGTCGCGATGGTTGATCGGCAGGCCGGTCAGGCTGCCGGAGGCGACGGTGATGCCGTGATAGCCCTTGGTCCGCGCCAGGAATTTCTTCTTCTTGGGCCGGCCCAGCGCGTTGTTCATGAACCACACCATCTTGACGATGGTGTCGTTGGCTTCCGAACCCGACGACGTGAAGAAGACACGCGTCAGGTTTGGCGGCGTCATCTCCACGAGTTTCTCCGCGAGCCGGATGGATGGCTCATGCGCCTTGGAGGAGAAGGTGTGGTAGTAGGGCAGCTTCAGCATCTGCTGATAGGCAGCGTCGGCCAGCCGCTTCTCCGAAAAGCCGACGCCCACCGACCACAGCCCGGCGAGCCCTTCGATATATTCCTTGCCGCGTTCGTCATACACACGGATGCCGTCGCCGCGGCTGATGATCAGCGGACCGGTTTGTTCGTGCTGACGCAGGTTGGTGTAGGGGTGCATGGTGGTGGCGATGTCGGCGGCGGCGAGAGAGTTGGAAAGCGCATCCATGGAAGTCCTCAGCGGCTTGTGGAAATGGTTCGGGTTGTGGGTTCGAGATAGTCCTCGATCCTATGCGCAGAGCCTTCACGATACAGAAAAATGAATCATGGGAGGCTTTTGGAATGCGTGTCGATGGTCCGCCGCATCAGCGCGGCGACGTCGCGCGCATTCGGCGGATCGGAGTGGATGCAGACGGTGTCGAAGTCAACCGGGCGGACCGTGCCGTCTACCGTGACGAGTTCGCGTCGGGTAAGCGCCCCCACCATGCGGTGCTCGGCAAGCGTCAGGTCGATGGCCGACTGGACGCGCGGGATGATCAGGCTGCCACCGGCAGCGTAGGTAAGATCGGGAAAGAACTCGCCCACGAAGGCAACGCCGAGTTCCGCTGCCGCCGTCTCGTGGCAGGTTCCCGCCATGCCGAAGAGCGGGACACCGAACGGCCTGACCGCCGTGGCAATTGCCCGAGCGGTGTCCATGTCGTTAGCGGCCATGCCGTAGATGATGCCATGCGGCTTGACGTGGCTGAGCCGCCCGCCCTCGGCGGCCAGGATCCCTGTCAGAGCACCGATCTGATAGAGGAAGGCGGCTGTCAGTTCCTCCGGCTGAAGTTTCATTTCGCGCCGGCCGAACCCCTCGCGATCGGGAAGGGAAGGATGCGCGCCGACCTGTTTGCCATGCGAGAGCGCGAGCCGCACGGTCTTCAGCATCGTCCATGGATCCGAGGCGTGGAAGCCGCAGGCGATGTTGGCGCAATCGATATGAGGCATGATGCCGGCATCGTCGCCGAAACGCCAGTTGCCGTAGCTTTCCCCCATGTCGCAGTTCAGGGTGACCATGGTTTGCTTGCCTCAACCCAGAGTGTTCGACGCCCAGCCGGGGGCGATGTGCGGGAATTCCGGCGGCGGTTCGCGCTCGTGCAGCAGTCGAAGCACGCGCGGCGGCGTCAGTGGCAGCCGCTGCACCGGCTTGCCGATCGCGCGTGCCACCGCGCAGCCGATCGCCGCGCCCACGGCCAGGATGGGCACCTCGCCCGCGCCCTTGGTGCCGAGCGGCCCCATCGACGGCGCGCCCTCGTAGAGATCGGCGGCGACCGGGATCACGTCCTGAGCCAGCGGCAGGCGATAGGTCTCGAAATCGTCTTGCGCGATGCGTCCATCAGCCGTGAGCGTCACCTCCTCATGCAAGGCGTAGCCCAGCCCCTGCACCACGCCGCCCTGTATCTGGCCCAAGATGGCGCGCGGGTTGAGCGCACGGCCGACATCCTGCACCACGCGATAGGCCAGAACCTCGACATGACCGGTGTCGGCATCAACCGCCACCTCGGCCTCATGAACGACGAAGACGGGGATGTCGAGCGCATCGATGAAATGCCCCATGGCGCAGCCCGCCATGGCCGGCGTGTTCCTGGCCGTAAAGGCTCCGCTTCCGGTGATCGGGCCGGTGGTGGCCTGCGCATGGGCGACGACAGCGGGGATCGACATGCCGGACCCGGAACGTCCCTTGATCTCGACACGACCGTCGCGCAGCACCAAGTCTTCCGGTCGGGTCTGCAGCATCTCGCCGGCGGTCCGCAGCAGCTTCTCCCGCACCTCCGCGCAGGCGGCCACACTTGCCGCGCCAATGGATACGGTGGTTCGCCCGCCGCCAACGCCGACATCAAGACCGGCGGCATCCGTATCGGCTTCGCGCACGATCACCTGCTCGGGAGCGAGGCCGAGCTGACCGGCCACGATCTGCGGCAGGGATTGCACCATCGTGCCGGAACCAATCTCCACACCTGACGTGACCAGTGTTGCACTGCCGTCGGCGTTCAAATTCACCGTTGCCGCCGAGGGGCCGACGAAAACGAACCATGTGCCGACCGTGGTTGCAATTCCATAGAGCCTGCCGTCGGCCTTCGCTTCCGATGTGCCGGTGCTGGCGCGCAATGTCTCCATGCGATCGAGCATCGGACCCAGCACGTCGGCCTCGAAAACCTGGCCAGTGGCACCGAGATCGCCATCTCCCAGGACATTCTTCTTCCGAAACTCCATCGGGTCGAAGCCTAGGGCTTCGCAGATCTCGTCGGTATGTCGCTCCAACGCGAAGGTGTTGTAGACGCCGTTGCAGGCTCGGAAAGCACCGTTGGGTGGGGTGTTGGTGTATATGGCGCGGCTGACGAGCCGCGTGGCGCCAACCCGGTAATTGCCGCCCAGCGTATGCGCCGTCATCGTCGTCAGAAAAACCTGTTCGCCGCCATACGCACCGCAGTCCATCAGCACGACCGCCTCGCGCCCGGCGATGTATCCTTCGGCGGTGACAGCGGAGCGAATGCGGATTTCCGCATTCTCGCGGCAGAGGCAGGTTGCCATCTCTTCCTGCCGGGTGTTTTCCAGGACCACGGTGCGCCCGGTCATCCGCGCCAGAAGTGCCGTGATCGGCTCGATGGACGCATCGAATTTCAGGCCGAACCCGCCACCGACAGGCGGTACAGTGACCCGCACACGCCCGGGCGCAAGCTGCATGACCCGTCCGGTGACGTTGCGCACCGTCCAGGGCACCTGCGTCGAGGTCTGGATGTGAGCACGGCCGTCCTCCCAGGAGCCGATGGCAACGCGCGGTTCGAAGGGCACATGGCTCTGCCGACCAACAGTGAAACTGCTCTCGACAATGCGAATATCGGGACGGGCGAAGGCAGCATCGACGTCGCCGCGACTGGATTTTGCCTCCCAAGCGATGTTGCCGGCACGCGCACCGCCTTCGGAAATCACCTCATAGCCACGCCAGCCCTCGTGGACGAGACGGGCGGCGGGCTGGAGCGCTTCGGCCATGGTGGACACCGGTGCCAGCGGTTCAACCTCGATCACGATGGCGGCAAGTGCCGCCCGCGCCTGCTGCTCCGTCTCGGCGGCGATGACGGCGATTGGCTCGCCGTGATAGCGGATCGTGTCGATGGCAAGGAGCGGATGGTCGGCAATGCCGATGCCGTAGAGCCCCGGCGCATCGGCGCCGGTCGCCACCGCGCGCACGCCAGGACAGCGACGTGCCGCCGAAACGTCGAGCTTGCGGATACGTCCTGCGGGAACGGTCGACCGCAGCAGTACGGCATGCAGCATATCGGGGCGAACCCGGTCGTTGGTGTATTTCGTCCGCCCGCGCAACTTGTCCTGCGCATCGCGGCGGGGAAGATTCATCACCGTAGCGGCCAGCTCAGACATTGATGCCTCCCACCAACTGGCCCGCTTTGCGGGCTTGGTCGAGGCAGTCGGCCACGGCGTCGACGATCCGCTCGTATCCGGTGCAACGGCAGATGTTGCCGACCATCGCGGCCTTGATTTCGGGCCGGCTCGCATGCGGATTGTCACGCACGAACGCCGAAAGGCTCATGACCATTCCTGGAAAACACATGCCGCATTGCACGGCATCGGCCGCCTCGAAACTGGCCTGGAGCGGGTGCAGCGCCTGGTTTCCGGAACTTAAACCCTCGATGGTCGTCACCGCGCATCCCTGGACGAGACCAATGGGCTTCAGGCAGGACGGCACCGCTTCGTCGTCGACATGCACCGTGCACGCGCCGCAGAAGCCTTCGCGGCACACGGCTTTGGTCCCCGTCAGGAATTGTTCCCGCCGCAAGATGTCGACGAGCGGCGTCATAGGATCGCCATCAAAGCGGCAGTCCTCGCCATTCAACTGGAATGTCACAACCATGCCAGGCCTTCCGTCTTGAGAAGTGCGGCAACACCTCGCTTGACCAGTGGCGGAAGAACCTGGCGCCGGTACCAACTCTCCGCTTCCGTGCCGTCGCGCCCCTGAAAATCATTGTGCGCAAGTGCAAGCTCGGCGGCGCGTTTCGGATCGAGCGCTGAGGCCAGCCCTGCCGCCATGGCCTGTTCGAGAGCCGTCCAGCGCCGCGCTATTGGCTCCACCGAACCGACGGCAATGCGACATCGTTTGTTTCTGTCCACCGCAAGCGAGACGATGGCGACCGGGTAGTCGCCGGCTCTCCTAAGCGGCAGGCGGATATGCGCACCTGCGATCAGGTCGCGGCGCAGATGAATTCTCGCCACGATCGCTTCGGTGAGCAGCGCATGCCTGTCTTTGAGGAAATCTGAAATCCCGAGGAGTTTTGGGCCATCGAACGTCTGCAGCTCCACCGTCGCCTCACAGACGAGAAGCGCAGGGGCGAGATCGGCGGCGGCAAAGTCGGGGGCACAGAGATTGCCGCCCACGGTAGCGACCCTTCGGATGCCGGGATTGGCCGCCCCCTCGGCCGCGGCAAGCAGACCTTCGAAGCCCACTACCCCGTACAACGCGCGGCCCAGCACCGCGTGGGTGACAGCTGCGCCGATCACGACATGGTCCGGTTCGATTTCGACCCTGGACAAGGCCGGTATTCGGGGGAGTGCGACCACCGCCTGGGGAAGATCAATCCCGCGCCGCGGATCACGCATCATCCAGGTGCCGCCGGCAAGCACCGCCGCGCCTTGCCGGCGCGCGGCCAATGCCTCTTCAAGTGTGCTGGCCGCGGTGAACGATCGTTCCACGCCTGGTGCCATCTGTCATACCCCTCGGCAGCAGCCAACTTTCGCGGCCCTGCAACATTGTTGCTCCAGCTTCAGGCTCCTGTGAAATAGTAATTCTTTGAAAATGGTATCGAAAAAACAGATAGCACCATGCGAGCGCCTGCAAGGTTGCGGCGCGCTCGTTAGCGCTCAGCCCCAGTGGGCGACGGTCCGTTTCTCAAAGCTCTCACGGAACTGGGCGGTGGTTTTGGGAAGCAGTTTACCAGTCTCCCAGTCGATGATCACCGCATAGTGTCGAACCGCATCGAGCGTATCGATCTCGCCGGAGCGGTACTTGCGCGCGACCTCTTCGGGATCCATGCGTGCCCAGCCCTTCCGTTTCGCCCGGATGTCGGCACGGCAGGTTTCGGTTGCCGTCTCGTCGATTTCGTACTGGCACAGGTCGCGGTCGATTTCGCGGATGACCACGCCGTAGTCGGTCCTGGCACGCTCCAGTGAAACGTAATCGTCGATCACGTCCTCCATCACCTTGCGCGGCTCGCGCTGCAGTGGATCGCCGAACCCGCCGCCGCCGGCCGTCGGACGAGCGAACTGGTCGCCTGTGTGGACGGGGTAATCGGAGAATACGGAGCCGAGCCAAATCTCGGTCCCCTCTCCGGCGCGTTTCATGGTCAAGCCGTGGGGCATCGACGGCAGGCCTCCTTCGACACCCCAGACGACGGCGCGCTCGCGGTCGCAAATGTAGGACATGACGGCATTTTCGGCCTCAAGCAGCAACGAGGTCTTCTGCACGCCGACGCCGCCCCGCCATTTGCCGGGACCGGCTGAGTCCTGCTTGATCTGGAACTCGATCGTCCGCGTAGGGTTCACCCGCTCATTGCCTTCGTTCGGTTGCGACATCAGCCCCGTTCCGAAGCAGGCAGTGGTGACATCGGCGCCATCCTTGCCGTTGCGCCCGCCCCAGCCGCCGGGCAGCCATTCGTAGAACATGAAGATCGGTTTTTCGGGTTTGCGCGCGTCCCGTCCCCCGGCCAACAGATATTCGAGGTTGAAGGCACAGGCGATGGCGCGTTCGGGCATGATCTTCGACCACATCTCGAAGATCGCATTCATGATCTTTTCGAACGGCATCAGGAACCCGGTCACGGCCACCGGCCATTCCGCGCTGACGACGCTGTTCTTCGGCGCGGTCACCTCGATCATCCGGTAAAACCCGCTGTTGAGTGGGAGGTCCGGGAAGAACGTCTTCATACCGGCGACCACGGCCGAGAAGGTCGCGCCCGGGGCGGAATTGTACATCGAGGCAATGGTCGAATGGCTTCCTGTAAAATCGTAGTGGATCGTGTCGCCCTTGATCGTCATTTTGATGCGGATCGGGATCATGCCCTCGCCGGCACCGAGATCGCGATCGATGTAGTCGACCGTCTCCCAGGTGCCGTCGGGCAGCTCCGCGAGACGCTTTCGCACGGCGCGTTCGACGTAGTCCTGAACCTCCTCCATGCCGCGCATGACCTGGCCACGCCCGTACTTCCTGACCAGCCGCAACAGCTCGCGCTCGGCCGCCTGCGTCGCCTGCGCCTGGGAATGAATGTCGCCAATGATCGATGCCGGATCGCGCGTGTTGGCCGCGATCATGTTGGCAACGTCGGAGCAGAAGCGGCCGCGCTGGAAAAGGCGCAGCGGCGTGATCCGCAACCCTTCGCGGAACATGTCGCGGGCGGTGACGTCGAAGGAACCCGGCACGGAGCCGCCCAGATCCGACCAGTGGCCGTTCGACTGGGAGAAGCCGATCAGCTTGTCTTCGTCGAAGATCGGCCGGACGAGCCGAACATCGCTGAAATGCGTACCGCCGGCATAAGGATCATTGATCGCGTAGACATCGCCGGGTGCCATATCGCCTTCAAAGACCCGGATCACCTCCTTGCACGTGTTGTGCAGTGTGCCGACATGGACCGCGATGTCGTAGTTGCCCTGGGCAACGGAGTTGCCATCGGCGTCGTGGAGGGCGTTCGAAAAGTCTCTGTTGTAGATGACGAAGGAATAGCAGGTGCGAAGCATCTGTTCGGCCATCTGGTCGACGGTGGTGATGAAGGAGTTCTTCAGCACCTCGAACGTCACCGGATCGAGGCCAGGGCTCGTTTCAATCAGCTTTGTCATGTCTCAGCCTTTCGTCACGATGAGAATGTTCAGGAAGCCGTCGACCGTCGCGCTCATTCCCGGCGGAACCACGGTGGTGGAATCGAACTGTTCGACAATGGCAGGCCCTGCGAAAGCGGCGCCGGCGCTGAGTTGGTCACGTTCATAGACGGCTGCATCGTGAGATACGCCGTCGAACCAGACCCCGCGGCGGCCGAGCGGCTCGGGCACATGAGGCAAGACTTCGTGCCGGGGTATCTCAGCCTTCGGGACGATGCCGATCGCCTTGACCGCGATGCGGAAGATCGACACCGGCGCCTCTTCGCGGCGGTAGTTGAACTCGCGTTCATGCTCGTTGTGGAACGCCTCGATCAGCGAGCAGATGCTTTCGATCCGCGCCGGCGCTGACACCGCAAGCGAGCGCCACTGGCCCTGGTACATCATCTCGACCGTACGCTGCAGCGCCATGTCCTGCTGCGCCACACCCTCATGGGTCAGACGCTCGACGGCCTGTTCTTCCATCCGAACAAAGGCCGTCTGCATCTCGGCTGGTGAAACCGTCGAGGCATCCGCCATGAAGCTCTCGGAGAAATCGTGCTGCACGTCGACGAGAAGGCAACCGAGCGCGGAGGTGACGCCGGGATTGGGCGGCACGATCACGGTTGGAATCGAAAGCTCCTTGGCCACGGCCGCACCGTGCAAAGCGCCCGCACCGCCGAATGCGACGAGTGCAAAGTCGCGCGGGTCATAGCCTCGGCTGATGGAGAGAAGCCGGACGGCATTGCCCATATTGGCGTTGGCGACGGCGATGATCGCCTCGGCCGCCTCGTGGAGTTCCATGCCGAAGGGTGCCGCAACCGTCTCCTGCACCGCCTGGGCGGCCAGAGCGGGGTCAAGCGTGATCTTGCCGCCCGCAAGGCTGGTGCCGAGGCGGCCGAGCACGACATTGGCATCGGTGTTGGTGGCGGTGCGGTTGCCGTTCTTGTAGCAGGCCGGGCCTGGAAAGGCGCCGGCGGACTGCGGTCCGTTGCGCAGGCTGCCGCCCTCGTCCTGCCACGCCAGCGACCCGCCGCCCGCACCGATGGTCAGCACCTCGATGGAGGGGAAGCGGATCGGATATCCGAATTCGATGTACCAGTCTTTTGTGATGCGCGACTCCCCGTTCCACGCGAGCGAGACGTCGGTGCTGGTGCCGCCCATGTCGAAGCCGATCGAGTTCGGGAAGCCACAGAGATTTCCGATGAAACGGCTTGCGATCGCGCCGGCAGCGATGCCCGACCCTGCGAGCCGGGCCGAGAAATCCTTGACGCTTGCGGGTGTCATGACCCCGCCACCGCTGTGCAGCAGCAGGAGATCCCGCTTGTATCCGGCCGCGGCAAGCTTTTCTCCGAGACGCGACACGTAGTCGACGACCACCGGGGCGCAGACGGCGTTGGCCATGGTGGTGGAAAACCGTTCGTGCTCGAAGATTTCCGGCATGACCTCCGAGGAGATCGAGACCGGCAGATCCGGCATGGCTTCCTTCAGGATCTCACGCATGCGCCGCTCGTTGGCGCCGTTGACATAGGAGTTCATGAAGCAGACGGCGATGGACTTGACCTGCCGTCTCTTGAGAACGTCCGCGACGCGTCGCGCGGCCTCTTCGTCCAGCGCTTCCAGGATCGTGCCCTCGGCACTGACCCGTTCCCGAACGGTCAGCCGGTCGCGGCGCGGTATATAGGGCTTGGCGACATCCTTGTAGGTGTCCCAGAGATCTTCCTTGTTGGCGCGACGGATCTCGACAACGTCACGGAAACCCTCGGTGCAAACCATCGCGGTGCGTGGCAGGCGGCGGGTGATCAACGCATTGGTGGCGACCGTCGTGCCATGAGAAAACATGGTCACCTGCGAAAGATCGATGCGGCCCTGCTCCACGCCATTCATGATGGCCTGCATGGGATCGTCAGGCGTGGAGGCGGTCTTTTCGATACGGATCGCGCCACTGTCTTCGTCCATGATGCAGATGTCGGTGAAGGTCCCTCCGACATCGACGGCAACTCTGATTCGACTCATGACAATTCCTTCGCAAGGTCTTTGCGGGCAAGGCCCGGCTATCGCCGCCCCTTGTCGGGGTGACGTCGATGAATGGGTGGTATTGGCCCGGATTTCGTCGGGTCTAGTGGCGCTCTCTCGAGGCCGAGGCGCGGCCTGCCCGGCTCGCTGCTTCGCGACGGGTATCCGTCGGTGCGCAGCCGAACCGCGTCCGGTAGTGCTTGCAGAACTGGGACTGGTCGGCGAAGCCCCAGCGGTAAGCGATCTCGGCAACGCTGCTGATGTTGGTCACCGACATCAGCTCCTCGGCGCAAAGTTCAAGCCGGGCGTCGCGGATGAAGCCGTTGATCGACTGGTTGCTGTCCTGAAAAAGAACCTGGAGGTAACGGAGCGAGATGCCGCAGGCATCAGCCACCGCCTGCGGGCCGAGGCCGGAATTCTTCAAATTGTCGCGAATGTACTGCTCGGCGCGGTGCAAATGGCCGGCCCGGATCGATGAGATGCTGCTGTCCAGCACGCGATCGTCGCTCACGATCGACAGGCACAGCATTTCCAGGATGTGCCTGCCCATCATCTCGCGAGCAACTTCAGTGATCTCATCGAGATGGCCGATCGTGGTTCGCACCGTGTCGAGGAAGAGCGCGGCGATGCCTTGGGTCGCGTCGAAACTGAGCGCACTGAGCCGTTCGGCGGATCCAATCCGGGCCCGAACGCTCGATGACGGCACCTTCAGGACCCACAGCGCATTTGGCTTGCCGTGCCAGAATTCGTAAGGCGCATCTCCCCGCTCGACGAGAAAGCCCCCGGGGCTGCAATTGACGGTTCTCGACCCTTGCGAGAAATTCACCTCCGACATCTCCGGGATGGTGATGAGTAGGCTGGCGTCACGCTCGTTGAGGAAATGGCGGCGATGGCGGCGATAGCTTACGGCATCGCAGCGCATTTTAGACACGCTGACGAGCCCGAGGGAGAAGGTTTCCAGCGTGCCTGAAAATTCGCGACGGTTCCGATACTCGGTGTCGAGCGGAAAATAGGCTTCGGTAACAGCGGTTTGCCAGGCATCACCGCCTGCGGGACCGCCGATCGTATCGACGACGTATTTCATTCCCCGACCTTTCTGGTTGGCCCGGTTGTCCCGGTGTTTTTCCGAAGATTACAGGAATCCGCCCGCGCGTATTGGTCAAAAACGAATAAACTTATGTGGTCGTTTGGCAGTTGGCTCGCGTTCCATGCCGTCGCGATTGGCCAAAACGTCCCGGCGATGGCTCGCAGGTCGCCGTGCGACCGCCAGTACCACCTGCCCCCGCGCCCACATCTTACTTGGCCGCACTGATGTTCACCGTCTGCCTCGAACGGCAGCAGCCATGATGAGGGTCACCAGGCCGAGGCACAGGATCATTGCGGGTGGGGGTACTTTTGTCCGGTCTTATGTAGCAAACGCACCAACAGCCGGAAAACATGGAGAGGCGCGGTGATCGCGCGGGCGGCTTTGGCCCTGTGGCGTCTACGCCTCAAGATCAGCCGGTAAAGCTCGCCCTTGCGGAAACGGCTTGGCGTGCGCCGTAGCGGCACGGTGCGTTTGCTACATAAGACCGCAGGCGCGTACCAGGTCGGAGGCCGGCCAGCGAAAGAAAGGCCGCCAGCAACACCAGGGTCAGCATCGCCAGCGTGGTTTCGCTGCCGCTGGTGACAACCCGGTCGTAGATCTGCAGCATGTAGAGTGGAGAGGCTCAAAACGGCGGCGCGACGGTTGGACCTATATGGACGCGCGCGATCTCGGCCAGATCGTCGATCTGTGTATCGAGCGGGATGGCTTGGGCTTCCAGATATTCAACGCCGTCAACGACAACATCGTGGCTGAAGTGCCGACGGCGGAGTTTCTGGGCAAGCAAGCGCCCAACATACCAGTTACACGCGCCCGGGCACTTCAGCGATCGAAGAAGCCCGCATCCTCTTCCCCGAGATATTTCCTGGCCGCTTCTGCGTCGATATCGAGACCCAGGCCCGGCGCCTCCAGCAGGTCCACCATGCTGTCCTTCACGATCTGTGATGGCAAGCCGATCACCAGATCCTCCCACCACGGGTCCGAGGCGCTCGGATATTCGAAGGCGATGTAGTTGGCGGGCAAGGTGGCGCAGACATTGATCAGCGCGCCGAGGCCGAGCAGGCCGTTCGCGGTACCGTGCGGCGCCATCAGGATCGAGTGCATATAGGCGTGCTCGGCGACCCATTTGAGTTCGGCGATGCCGCCGATATCGGCCGGATCCGGACCGATGACGCGCACCGCCTGCGTCTCGATCAGCTCCTTGAAATTGTGCCGGAGGTAGATCTGCTCACCAGTATGGATCGGCGTCGAGGTGGAGGTCGTCAGTTCCCGGTAGGCCTGCGGATTGACCCACGGCACATAGTCGCCGGTCAGCATGTCCTCGAGCCACATCAAATTGTACTTCTCGACCGCGCGAGCGAACTTGATCGCATCGGGCAGCATCCAGCCCGGGCCGCAGTCGAGCGCCAGGCTGACCTTGTCGCCCAGCACTTCCTTCATCGCGATCACGCAGTCCAGCATGTGATTGAAACCACGCTCGCTGATCACGCCCTGATCCATGGCACCGTGATAGCCGGCCTTCTTCTGCGTCACGCCGTAGTGGAAGCCGTCGATGCTGTCCTTCATGTTGGAGTGGAACGAGATTCCCTGCTTGACCATGAAGAAGTTCTGCGGCTGCTCCATCATCCATTTGACGTCGGCGGCATAATCCTCCGGCCGGTCGCCCGTGCGCTTCTGGCGGATCGAGCCGTTATAGACGCGCACCTTGTCACGGACCTTGCCGCCGAGCAATTTGTAGACAGGAACGCCCGCCGCCTTGCCGGCGATGTCCCAAAGCGCATGCTCGATGGCGGAGACGGCAGCGCCATAGGGCTTGAATGAACCGCGCTGGCGGATCTTCAGCATGACACGCTCGACGTCGGTCGGATCCTCACCGATCAACGCCTCGCGGAAATGCAGCACCCACGGCTTGAGGTAGGTCTTTGTGAACTCGACTTCGCCAAGGCCATAGAGGCCCTCGTCGGTGATGATGCGGACGATCGGGTGCCTGCCTATCACAGCGCAGCGCAGGTCGGTGATCTTCATGGCGCAGTTCTATTTCACAGACGAGAAAGCTGTCGGCGTGAGCAGCTGGCTGCTGATATTGGCAACGATCTGCCCCTCGCGCTCAGACTCGTCCCGGGCTCTGTGCCATGCCGGATCGGTAACGAATGCCGCCCATTTCGCCTCACGCTCGGCCAGCGATTCCCAGGCAAGAAAATAGGTGAGGCGATTGCTGTTTTCGCCGATCGTCGTGGTGAAAAACCCGGCTTGGCGGATGCCATGCCTATCCCAGATGGCCAGCGTTTGCTCGGAAAAGCGCTTGAGCAAAGCCGGCAGCCTGCCCGGCAGGCAGTCATAGATACGCAGTTCGTAGATCATGGTTTCGTCCGTTTCTTTCTTCGCCTCTCCCTGGGAGAGGTCGACACGAATGGTCGGTCGTTGGCCCTGTGAACCTGGGGGAATGAATGCAGGGGTTTAGGCTAACTCCAGGTCCGGTCCCAGCTATATTCATTGTCCCAATGCTCGGTGGATTGCCATATCCCCGTGACACCGGGCTGCAGATGCTGGCTGATCACCTCGTCGACCACATCGTCTATGCCCAGCCCCGGCTTGTCGGGCACGGTGATGAAGCCGTCCTTGACGAGCGGCTTGGGCAGGCCGGTGACGATATCGTCCCACCAGTCGACATCGGCGGAGTGGTATTCGAGCGCCATGAAGTTTTCGGTCGCGGTGGCGACATGTGCGGCGGCCATAGCGGCGATTGGACTTTCAGCCATATGGATCGCCATGGCGACGCCGTGGTCCTGTGCCATATCGCCGATCTTCTTGGTCTCGAGGATGCCTCCGCTGGTGAGCAGGTCCGGGTGGATAACGGAGAGGCCGCCACTCCTAAGCAGAGGTTCGAACGCCTCCTTGAGATAGATGTCCTCGCCGGTGCAGATCGGCACCGTGGTAGCCTCCTGCAGTTGCCGGTACTGCTCGGTGTATTGCCAGGGAATCACGTCCTCCAGCCAGGCAGGAACATATTTCTCGATACGGCGCGACAGGCGAATACCGTCCTGCAGCGAGATGTGGCCGACATGGTCGATGGCGAGCGGAATCTCGTATCCGATGACCTCGCGAACCTCGTGGATATACTGCTCGAGCAGGTCGATCCCCTTTTCGGTGAAATGCAGGCCCGTGAACGGGTGCTGCACGTTCTGCGCATCGTAAGCGAGATTGCGAGCCTTACGCTCCTCGAGCGCGCCGCCACGGCCGCGTGGATTGGCGTGAAACCCTTCGAGCACGCCGGCGGGCGCGACCACGGCGCCCGGGACATGGGCGATCTGCATTAAGCCTAGGTCCATCTTGAGGAAAGTGAAACCGCGGTTCATGCGCTCCTTGAGGCGCTTTCCGGTTTCGGTGCCGCTCGGTTTTTCGGCATCGGTATCGCAATAGACGCGCACGTGATCGCGAAACTTGCCGCCGAGCATCTGGTAGATGGGGACGCCATAAGCCTTGCCGGCGAGATCCCACAAGGCGATTTCGACCGCCGAAACGCCGCCGCCTTGGCGGCCATGTCCGCCGAACTGCTTGATTCGGCGAAACAGGCGATCGATATCGCAAGGGTTCTCGCCAAGCAGCCGGCTCTTCAGCATCAGCGCGTAAGTGGCGCTGGCGCCGTCGCGCACCTCACCAAGCCCGACGATGCCCTGGTTGGTGTAAATCTTGAGTAGCGCTGAGGTGAACGGCGCGCCGACGATCTCGGCTACCCGCATATCTGTGATGCGAAGCTGGGATGGCTTGGAGTTCGTGTTCACCCGATTGAGCGCCGCGTCGGCTCCACCCGTCTTTGGCATGACTTATCCTCGTTCTGATCGGCGGGGGCTTGTCGCTGGAGCGCAGGGCGCTGCTAGCCCAGCTCAATCTCGTGCGCTTGTAGATACTCGCGATTCATCTCAACCCCGAGACCAGGCTTCGACGTCAGCTTGAGGTTGCCGTTCGAGACGTCGAGCGGTCTGTCGATGAGGTGATCATATTTGCCGAGGTTCCACTCCGACGTCTCGAGCTTGTAGAAGTTGGGAACGGTCATCATCACCTGGGCTCCGGCAACCACGTTGATCGGCCCCGCGGCATCGTGCGGCGAGACGGGGATGTAGTAGGCTTCGCACAGGGCGGAGATCTTCTTCAGTTCGGTAATGCCGCCGGTCCAGGTGACGTCAGGCATGATGTAGTCAGCGAGCTTGTTTTCGAGCACCGGTACGAAATCCCACTTCGTGTGGCCGCGTTCGCCCCAAGAGATCGCGGCACTGACCTTCTCACGCACCTGCTTGAGCGCGTTCAGGCTCTCGGGTGGACAGGGCTCCTCGAACCAGTCGATCTGGCCGGCTTCCTCGAGGCTGCGGCACAGGCGAATGGCGGTGGGCACGTCGAAGCGGCCATGCGCATCGATGAGGATGTCGACATCAGGGCCTGCCGTTTCGCGGATCAGCGCCGTGAGTTCGGCCGCCTCGCGTTCATCCTTGCGGGTCATGCTGCCGTCGAGGTAGCCGTCGCGCTGCTCGCGCGACAGGCCATCCGCGGTGCGGCCCTGATGGGGGAAAGGATCGAATTTGAGGCCAGTGTGTCCGGATTCGACAATGTCGCGAATTTCGCGAACGACAGCCTCCTTGCTGGTGAATTTGGCCTGGTTGGGGTGGGTGTAAAGCGCGATTTCCTCGCGCACCGGCCCACCCAGCAACTCGTAGATCGGCTTGCCGAGGACTTTGCCGCGGATGTCCCACAGGGCAATGTCGATGGCGCTCACGCATTCAACGGCGGCGCCGCGGCTGCCCATATAAGTGAAGCTGCGGAAAATCTTATGCCACAGATGCTCGATACGCGCCGGATCCTCGCCAGTCACAGCGATGCCTATCTGCCGCAAGATCGTGCAGAGCGCGCGGTTGGCCAGCTTTGTGGTGGTGGTGATCTCGCCCCAGCCGTTAACCCCCTCGTCGGTGATCACTTCGACGAACAGATATTCTCCCCAATATGAGGCCGGGGATTTGATCAGCCATGGCCGGATGCTCGTGATTTTCATCTCAACTCCCTATGTCTGAATGGCCAGGCAAACGATGGCCCTGGCCGGCTATCCAGCCCGGGCCGCGCTACGCGCGCGCATGTGTTCGAGCACATGCCGGCCGGAGCCCTCGACATGGCGCGCAATGAGTTCGGCTGCCTCGTCCGCATTTCCGGCCTTTACATGAGCGATGAGTTCGCGGTGCTCGCGAATGATCGCGGCACGCCGCGCCAGCGTGAAATTGAAACGCCGGCTTACGGCTCGCAGCACTTCGCGATGCTTCCACCAAAGCTCGGCTGCATGGCGGTTATAGTGCCGCTGGTACATCACGGTGTGGAAAGCCGTATCCAGCTCGCTGTGCCTGAAAGTGTCGGCAAAATTGTTCTCTTCGATCAGTCCTTGGAGACGTTCGAGTTCGGCGATGTCCTCGTCGGTGGCCATGTTCACAAACCATCGCGTCAGGGCTGGCTCGATCAGCACACCGATCTCGTATATATCCCGGACAAAATCCTGATCTATGGGCCGCACCCGTGCCCCGCGGTTGGGGAGAAAGGTGACAAAGCCTTCCCCGCGCAACAGTTGCAGGGCCTCGCGCACGGGATTGGTCGAGGTGCCGTGACGCCGGGCCAGATCGGTGACCACCAGCCGTTCATTGGCGGCGAGCCGCCCCTCGATAATGTCCTCCCTGATCAGTTCGTACAGCGAGGCGCCCTCGCTCGAGGCCCCAAGAGGATCGATCCCCTCGGGTGGCTCTGCTTTAAATTCCCGCGTTTCGGCCAAGGCCGGCTCCCCCTTCCGTGAATACATATCTTTCTCGATATCACGCACGATTTCCATAAACAATGTACGATTTGTTGCGTTGACAGCCAATCTCTGATCTGAAAACGTATAAAGTGCTCGAAGGGATACATTTGAGGAGATGTCCCCGCAGCCGACGAGTAAGCCCGCTCGCCTCGATGCAGAGCGGCATGGGAGAGAAACCTGGAGGATACCTATGACGAGGATTACACTCGGCGGTGCCGTCCTGCGCGGCACTGTCTCCACTGCGTTAGTGGCATCGTTGATGTCCGCACCGGCGCTGGGTGCAGCGCCGGTCGACTTGAGCAAGTGGTCGCCGGAATATGTGCGCTCCATTGCAGGCACACAGGATTTTGACACGGCCGCCGATTGCGCCAAGGTCACCCCGCTCGACTACAAGGGGCGACTGACGTTCTGGTATCAGGGCGTGTTCGAGGGCGACCCCGACCTCTTGCGCCAGTATTACAAGGAGTTCTTCGAGACCTTCCGCAAGACCTATCCAAACATCCAGCTTGAGGACCAAGCCCTCACCTACAACGACCTGCTTGACAAATTCCGGACCGCGCTGCTGGGCAATGCCGCGCCGATGGCGGTGCGCCTGCAAATCCTGGGTGGTACCGAGTTCGCATCAAAGGGCTATCTGCAGCCGCTCAAGCCAGAGGATGTGGGGTATTCGACCGAGGATTTCTGGCCCGGCGCCATGAAAGCCGTAACCTGGGATGGGGTGACCTACGGCATTCCGACCAACAACGAGACGATGGCGTTCATCTGGAACGCCGACATCTTCAAGCGTGCGGGCCTCGATCCGGACAAGGCTCCGGCTACCTGGGACGACGTCGTCAAGTATTCCAAGCAGATCCACGACAAGCTCGGCATTGCCGGTTACGGCCTGGTGGCTCGCAAGAACGCCGGCAATACGCCGTACCGCTTCATGCCGCAGTTGTGGGCCTATGGCGGCGGCGTCTTCGACGAAGCCAAAGCGAACCCGACCTACAAGGAGGTCGAGCTCAATAGCCCGCAGAGCAAGGCGGCGCTGCAAGCCTCTTATGATATGTATGTTCGCGACAAGTCGGTTCCGGTTTCGGCACTCACCAACCAGCAGGCCGATAACCAGCCCCTGTTCGTTGCCGGCCAGCTCGGCATGATGGTCTCGCACCCGTCCGACTACAATGTCATGCTCGACCTGCAGAAGAAGGCAACGGGCGCCGACAAAGACAAGGCGCAGACCGTCATCGACAACATGCGCTACGGTCTCATTCCAACCGGCCCCGACGGCAAGCGCGCCGTCGTGTTTGGCGGCTCGAACATTCACATCCTGAAGCCCGAATATGTCGAGGGCGGTAAGGTGGATGAGCCGGCTGCAAAGGCTATCATCTGCATGTGGACGAGCCCGGAATGGTCGCTGAAGATGGCCTATGCCGGCTCGAACCCGGGCAACCTCAATGGCTTCAAGACCAAATGGATGAAGGAACGTCTGGACAAGATCAAGTTCCTCGATGTCACGACCTCGATGCTGCCATATGGCATCCCGTTTCCGGCGCTGCCACAGTCCCCCGAGATCATGAACATCATCGTCCCGGACATGCTGCAGAATGCCCTGACCGGAGCGATGACGGTCGACCAAGCGGCTGACGATGCGGCCCAGAAGGTGAAAGACCTGATGGGCGGACTCTAGTCCAGGCCGGACCTACGATCCGACCGGCTGTGCCGATATGGGTGCAGCCGGTTCGTTCCGAAAAATAAGGGCACGCCACTGTGACGATCGTGACCGGCAAGGCCGAAGCTCGCCGAAGATTGCAACCCGGCAGGTCCGGCGTGCTGCGGGAGATCTGGGAGCACCGCGCCGACTACGCGTACGTGCTGCCTGCGATCGCTGTGATGCTCATCGTCATCGCCTATCCGATCTACTACACGATCGAGCTTTCATTTTATAAGACGCCGCCCGGCCTGCAGCTTCGCGACAAGACCTTCATCGGCTTTGACAACTACACGGCCATCCTCACCAGCCAGGTGTTCTGGAGAGTCACCTGGAACACGCTGATCTGGACACTGGCATCCACCTTCATCTCCTTCGTCCTGGGGTTTGCCGCCGCGCTGGCGCTCCACCGCGACTTTATCGGCCGGGGTGTCCTGCGCGCTATCTTGATCATTCCTTGGGTGATCAGCGCGGTCGCCGCCTCCTATATCTGGAAGTGGATCTACCATTCGGACTTCGGGATTATCGGCGCGGTGCTGGTCGGCCTCGGATTGGCAGACCGGCCGCCGAACTTCATCGACAATGTCAGCACGGTGCTGCCCTCCTTGATCGTCGTCAATATCTGGCGCGAGTTTCCATTCGCCATGATCATGATGATGGCCGGCCTGCAGACAGTCCCCGAACAGTTGCTGAGCGCCGCAAAGGTCGACGGAGCCAATGCATGGCAGCGCTTCTGGCATGTCACCTTCCCGCACTTGCGCAACGTCTCAACGGTGACGATCCTGCTGCTCGCAGTAGCCAACTTCAATTCCTTCATCATCCCGTGGATCATGACCGGCGGCGGGCCGTCGAACGCGTCGCATATCTGGATCACGCACATTTATGAGCTCGCCTTCGGCCGGCAGCGCTGGGGCGTCGCATCGGCCTATTCGGTGCTCCTGTTCCTCATGCTGATGGTGTTGGGCTACTTCTACGTCCGTGCGCTGAGCGGCAACGAGCGGAAAGAGGGGAGCCCATGAGCACGATTGCCGAGACAGCCCCTCGAGGTCAGACGCGTGGGCGCATGCGCATCGACGGATGGCGGTGGGCGGGGCGCATCTTCCTCGTGTTCATGCTTCTCTACACTGCGTTGCCGATGATCTGGATGCTGATCACCTCCATCAAGTCGGGGTTCGCAGCGATGCAATTCCCGCCGCAATGGTGGCCGGAAGAGCCTACGCTCGCCAGCTACCAGAAGCTGCTCGATCCGCAAAACAGCGTCGGCCAGGACTTCCTCCGCTTCTTCTGGAACAGCCTTTTCGTGTCTACCGTCACGACAATCCTCTCGGTGATCGTGGCTGTCCCTGCGGCCTACGCGTTTTCTCGTTTCCGTTTCCCCGGCCGGAACTTCCTGTTCTTCACCGTGCTGCTGCGCAACATGTTCCCGGCGGTGATCTTTCTGGTGCCGCTCTTCATCCTGATGCGCGCGATCGGGCTGGTGAACACGCATGGCTCGCTTATTCTCACCTACCTCACTTTCGGACTGCCGCTGGCGATCTGGCTGCTCAAGGGCTTCTACGACAACATCCCGGTGCAGCTCGAACAGGCGGCGCGCATCGATGGGGCAACGCGGTTCCAGGCCTTCATCTTGATCGTGATGCCGCTCTCGACGCCCGGAATCATCGCCACCGCGATCTATTCCTTCATCGGCGCGTGGAACGAGTACATCTACGCCTACACCTTCCTCTCCAAGAACGAGCAGTTGACCCTTCCGGTCGGCATCCAGCGCTTCTTCTCGGAAAATACGACGGACTTTCCGGGCTTGATGGCGGCCAGCTTCATGATGAGCGTGCCCGTCGTTGTGCTGTTCCTCGTCCTGCAACGATACTTCGTACGCGCCCTTACAGAAGGCGCGGTCAAGCACTAAGGAGTTGCCGATGGCCCACGTGGTCCTAAGAGATCTCGTCAAGACCTATGGCAGCTTCAAAGCTGTCAACGACGTTTCGCTGACCGTCAATGACGGCGAGTTCGTTGCGCTGGTCGGCCCTTCAGGTTGCGGCAAGACAACGACCCTCAACCTCGTCGCGGGGCTGATCCCGATCACATCGGGCGACATCGTCATCGGTGACCGGGTGGTCAACGATCTCGACCCCAAGGACCGGGACATCGCAATGGTGTTCCAGAACTACGCGCTCTATCCGCAGAAATCGGTCTACAAGAACCTGGCGTTCCCGCTGCAAATGCGGAAATTGCCCAAGGACGAGATCGACAGGAAGGTCAAGGAAGCGGCGCGGGTGCTCGACATGACGCACCTGCTCGAGCGCAAGCCGCGCGAACTTTCAGGCGGGCAGCAGCAGCGTGTGGCGCTGGGCCGTGCCCTCGTGCGCGACCCCGCAGTGTTCCTCATGGACGAGCCGCTCTCCAACCTCGACGCCAAACTGCGCGTGCAGATGCGGTCGGAGATCAAGCGCTTCCACCAGGACCTCAAGGCGACGATCATCTATGTGACGCACGACCAGCTGGAAGCCGTGACCATGGCCGACAAGATGGCGGTGATGAACGGCGGCCTGCTGCAGCAGTACGATTCACCGGCGCAGGTCTTTGCCCATCCGGTGAACATGTTCGTCGCCAGCTTCATCGGCAGCCCGGCGATGAGCCTTATTCCGCTGCAGGCATCGACGGCAAACGGCAACACTGTGTTGACCGGCGCGGAGGGCTGGAGCCTTGAGCTATCGCCGCGCAACGCCCAGAAAGTCGCGCGTGCAACGACCAGGAAAGTCGTGCTCGGCGCACGTCACTCGACGATCAAGCTCCTCAAAAGTGCGGTGCGAGGCAGTGTCCCGGCCAAGGCCTACACGGTGGAGCCGACCGGAGACGTCACCTTCGTGCAGGCGTTGCTGTCCGGCGCCATCGTCAACGTCAGTGTGCCTCCGACCATTGCGGTCGCACCCGACGAGCAGATCTGGCTCGAGTTCGACCAGGAGCGGATGCATCTGTTCGACGGCGAAACCGAAATGGCCCTCGAGGCTGACTGAGACAAGGCGGATGCGTTTGGAATGGGGGCCGGATGACCGAGACGCTTAAGATTACCGCGATCAAGCCCTATCCAGTGTGGGTAGGAACGCGCAACCAAATGCTCGTCAAGATCGAGACCGACCAAGGCATCTTCGGCTGGGGCGAGAGCGGCTTGAGCGGCCGCGAGAGGGCGGTGACCGGCGCCGTCGAGCATTATCGCGAGTTTCTGATCGGCTGCGACCCCAAGCAGATCGGCCGGATATGGCAGGAGGCCTATCGCAGCCAGTATTTCGAAGGCGGGCGCGTTCTACAGGCAGCGATTTCCGCAATCGACATCGCCCTTCACGACATCAAGGGCAAGGCGCTGGGGGTGCCGGTCTACGAGCTGCTCGGCGGCAAGCAGCGCGACCGCATCCCCACCTTCGCCTCGACCGGAGACGAGGCCGAGGGTGATGCCGCCATCGAACGAGCCCGGGAGCTGCGCGCGCAGGGATGGCAGGCGATCCGCTTCTTCCCCACCGGGCAAAGCAGCAAGAACCTCTTCGAGCCGCGCGAGTCGATTGGCGCTAGCGCGAGGATGATGAACAAGGCCCGCGAGGCGCTGGGCGACGACGCCGTCCTGGGCATCGACTATCATCATCGGCTGTCGGTGGCCGAGGCGGCTAGCTTCTGCAACAAGCTCGGCCGCGGCGTGCTTGATTTCCTCGAGGAGCCGATACGCGACGAGACACCGGAGGCCTACGAATCGCTGCGCACGATGACTGGCATTCCGTTCGCCATCGGCGAGGAATTTGCCAGCAAGTGGCAGTTCCTGCCCTACATCGAGCGCGGCATCCACCAATTCAACCGGCTCGACATCTGCAATGTCGGCGGGTTCACCGAGGCGATGAAAGTCGCTGGCTGGAGCGAGGCGCACTATGTCGACCTGATGCCGCACAACCCCCTTGGCCCGGTGTGCACCGCCGCGACGATCCATCTCGGCGCGGCGGTGCCGAATTTCGCGTGGCTCGAGACCAGGGCGCCGGAAAGGAAGCTGGGCTTCGACAATTCCGAGTTCTTTCCCGTGCAACCACGGCTGGACGGCCCTGACTATCCGGTCAGCGACCTGCCCGGGCTCGGCATCGAGGTCAACGAGGAGGCGATCCGGGCGCAGAGTTTCCGTTTCTGGGAAGCCCCCCACCTCAAGCGCCGCGATGGTTCTGTCACCAACTGGTAGTTCAATTTCAACCGGAGTCCATCATGACGCATACCCCCGACATCACACGGCCGCCCAAAGACCTGATCGACGCGCTGAGGGAGATCGGTGCCGCGACGGTTGCCGGCACGCTTGGCCATATGGGCTTCCGCAATCCGCATATGGTCGGACCGGTGGCGCAGAATCGTGGGAAGTCGATCGTCGGGCCTGCGCTAACGCTGCAGTTCCTCCCGCAACGGCCGGATCTCTTCGACGAGGGAGAATACGCCGATCCGGAGACGCAACTGCATCGGCACGTGCTCTATCATGCGCAGGCGGGTGATGTGGTCGTTGTCGACGCGCGCGGCGACATGAGTTCGGGCGTCTTCGGCGATATGATGTCGACCTATTTCAAGGGCAGAGGCGGCGCAGGCATTGTGATCGACGGATGCATGCGGGACAGGCCCAATGTCGAGAAGCTCGATCTGCCGCTGTGGCTGCGCGGTTGGACGCCCAACTATCATGTGCAGACCAGTATCTATCCAAATGCCGTCAACGTTCCGATCGCCTGCGGCGGTGTCACGGTTATCCCAGGCGACATTATCGTGGCCGACGACGACGGGGTCGTGGTGGTTCCGGTCGCAATGGCCTCAAAAGTGATTGAAGAATCGAAGGCGCATCACGACTGGGAAGAGTTCTCGCGAGAGAAACTCATGCAGGGCGCGCCGTTGCAACGCTACTATCCGCTGCATGACGATGCCCGCGCAGAGTACGAGGAGTGGCGCAAGACAAAGCGCTAGCAAACCGAGCTAGCCGGGCTGTTGGTGCGCGGCGACGGCGGTACGAGCCTTGTCGTCAACGACATCCTGGCGAATGTGCGCCACCCCCATGGGATTGGCGCTCACATCATGGCACGGTTGCTTGGCTTTGGCGTCGACCGGCCCAGCATGCCGCGCGTGGGCAGGTGGTTTTTTGTGAAGGACGGCAAGGCGCTGGGAGCAGCTTTTCGGAAGTGGTCGAAAGAGCCAGATTTCGAGCGCATCATCGTCAGCCATGGGGACGTCATAACCGACCAGCCCCGCAAAGTGCTCGAGCGGGTTGCGCACGATTTCGGGGAATAGCAGAAGATCTCTGGACGGTGGTGTTGTGGGCAAGCCGAGCTATTTTGCGTAACTCTGCAATATACCGGACTTTATGGGGCAGCTATGTGCAATGACTATGAGCAGCATATCGCCTGGGCCGAATATTGCCGGGTGATGCAATCGCTGGCGCTCGATATTCCCACTCATCAAACGGAACTGGATCTGCCACAGGCGGATGACATCCGCATCAGTGACCCCGCCCCGATCATGCGCGCCGCCGGCGACACGATCGAACTCGCCCGTATGACCTTTGCCTTTCCGCCCTCCGGGCCTAAAGGCGGGCCGGTCTTCAACTTCCGCTCGGAAGGACGGAATTTCTCCAACAGCAAGCGCTGCCTTATTCCGGCATCGGCTTTTTTCGAATTCACCGGGAAGAAGTCGCCAAAGGCGAAGCATCGCTTCACGCTCAATGGCGCCCCGTTCATGTCGATCGCCGGGCTGTGGCGTGATGGCGAAGGCAATAAGCCACCGACCTTCGCCATGCTGACGACTGCGCCCGGGCCTGATGTAGCGCCCATCCACAATCGCCAGATTGTGGTGCTGCGCCCGGAGGACTGGGCGGCATGGATCCATCTCACGAAACCCGAGGCCGAGCTCCTGAGGGCCCTCCCTGCCGGGTCGTTGGCGGTAGAGACCGTACGAGAAGGGAGCGACTGATTCCCCCTGCGCGGTCAGAGACGACTTCGTAGAAAGGGTGAGCTCAAGGCATCCAATAGCGCCTTCACGCGTTGAGGGTGACGTCAGCAGGCCATCTCTCGGATCGGCAACGACTGGCGCAATTTCGGAGATTACCAATGGATATTCCCAAGGGCGCCACTGTCGCTGTGGTTGACGGAGAGAAGCTCAACGTATTTCGCAATTCTGGAGACGAGGCCAATCCAAAGCTGACGGCTGCGGCGGTCGACGATGTGACGAACGACAATAAGGGGTCGGGCGCCCGTCACCAAAGCAGTTCTGCGAACCCGGACAGCAGTCAGATCGAGGAAGACAGTTTCGCGGCCGGCACGGCCGACCTGCTCAATCGCCAGGTTCTCGGCGGTCAAATCGCCAACCTGATCGTCATCGCCGCCCCTCGAACGCTTGGGGAGCTCCGTAAGCACTATCACCAAAAGCTATCGGCCGTGCTTGTCGGCGAGATTCCCAAGGATCTTACCGGGCATTCGGCGCAGGAGATTGAGAAAGTAGTTGCCGCCGCCTAGCGCTGCGGTTCGATCCGCAGGAGGCGGAGACTTGGCTGGGCGGATCGAGCGTGATGGCAGGAATCAAGGTGTTTCTCGGGTACGACCCCAGAGACGAGTACAAGGACAAAGTCGCCGCCCGTAGCTGGCTTAGGTTTAAAATTCTCGTCGGGATCCTTCTCCGTCGACGGAGGAGGTCACCGGCCAAGTTTGGTGACCGCTTGTCTAGCGAGGGCCAGAATTTCCAAGCCATTGCGCAGTTAGTTTTTGCTTGTGGATGCGCATGCGGATTGTAGCTTGCCCGTATGTCGTTCGGCAGGGTTAGCTCGCGAGGTGACCGCCAGCATGTTTCCCAGGAACCAATCATGCCTCTGAAAGCAGCGGCCCACGTAGAGGCAATGTCTGCGTTCGCACTCGCGAATTTCGGCGGCTACGATCGGACCACCCTTGCACAGAACGAGAGCGCATTTCCGCCCAGCCCTGGAGCGATTGCTGCCGGCAGAGACGCGGTGACTCGCAGCCATCTCTATCCTGATCCGGACTGGACGGAATTACGCGAAGCGATTGCGCAAGCCTATGGTATCGAGCCGAATTTGACCTTGTGCGGCGCCGGGTCGATGGATCTGATAAGCTGCACCATCGCAGCCTTTTCGCGATCGGGTACCGAGATTCTGGGCACCTCTTACGCTTACAATTTCGTGGCCTCCGCCGTTGCGCGCGTCGATGCGATCTATGTTAAGGCCCCTGAACGGGATTTCGCCGTTTCGGTTGACGATATTCTCACGACCGTCACGCCGGCAACGCGGATCGTCTTCGTCTGCAATCCCGGAAATCCGACCGGCACAGTCATCCGGAACGCCGAACTGCTGCGCTTGCGCGCCAGCTTGCCAGGGGATGTGCTGCTGGTTATCGACCAAGCATATGGCGAATTCGACGATCAGGATCCACAACCTGTCTTTGCACTTGTCGCGCGTGGCGATACCGTCGTGTTGCGCACGCTTTCCAAGGCCTATGGCCTAGCTGGCGCGCGGGTCGGCTGGGGATTGTTTCCGCCTTTGGTCGCGGCCGAGGTGCGCAAAATGCAGAATTCGAACCAGGTCACGACGCCAAGCCTCGCAATGGCCGTCGCGGCCATGCAGGACCAAGCCTATATGCGCGAAACGGTGGCCCGGACGGCCGGAATTCGCGATCGGTTTGCGCATGATCTGCGATCTGCCGGCTACCATGTTCCCGAGAGTCGAACGAATTTCGTGCTGATCCGCTTCTCCAGCGCAGCCGCTGCGGAGGAAGCCGAGAGAACCTTGCGCGGCGCCGATATCATCGTTCGCAGCTTAGGCGGTTACGGCCTCACGGACTGTCTGCGCGCGACGGTCGGTCCACAAGAGATGATGGACCGGGCTTTGCGCATACTGATCGACATGCGCGGCGGATAGGCTTTGGCGACCGCATGTTTTGCGACTGAATCCCCGGGAGACTTGAGAAATGCCGTACCTGCCTGTTCGTGACTTTATCGGCTATGGCGACAAGCCGCCGGCCGCTGAGTGGCCGGGCGGCGCCAAGTTGGCACTCAACATCGTCATCAACTATGAGGAAGGCGCCGAATACAGCATCGGCGAGGGTGACGGCGTCTCCGAGGCGATCCTGTCGGACCTGGCCGTGTCCCCGGCGGTGCCCGGCCTGCGCAACCGCAACATGGAATCGCTTTACGAATACGGCTCACGTGTCGGCGTCTGGCGGCTGGCCTCGCTGTTCCAGGAAAAGAACATCATTCCCACCTTCTATGTCGTCGGGCGAGCACTCGAACTCAATCCGGCGGCGGGCAAGGCGATGGCAGCACTTGGCAGTGACATCGTCTGCCATGGCTGGCGCTGGATCGATTACGGACTGCTTACCGAGGCCGAGGAGCGCAATCACATCGCGCTGACCGTGGATACCGTCCAGCGCTTGACCGGCATCCGTCCACTCGGCTGGTACACCGGCCGGCCCAGCCTCAACACGCGGCGGCTGGTGGTAGAGCACGGCGGCTTCCTGTTCGATTGCGACGACTACAATGACGACCTGCCCTATTTTGTCGACGTCGATGCCAAGCGGCACCTGGTCGTCCCGCATAGCTTCGACAACAATGACAGCCGGTTCTCGCGCGGTTCAGGCTTGGAGACAGGCAGCCAGTTCTTCGAATATGTCAGCGATGGGGTGGACTGGCTGCTGGCCGAAGGCGGGCATACGCCCCGCATGATGACCGTGTCGCTGCACTGCCGGCTGGCGGCCCGGCCGGGCCGCATGATCGGGCTCGCCCGCTTCCTCGACAAGATCAAGGCCAATCCCGACATCTGGATTTGCCGCCGCTCCGACCTTGCCCAACATTGGCTGGATCGGTTCGGCGGCTGAGGCGTTGTCCGGCTGCTCTGGCCGTCGGCACTACCCCTATTTGTTCGGAACCTCGTAGACCTTGCCGTGCCAGGGCGCGGCATCGATCTGGTCGAGCGCCATGACGTAGAGCACCTTCTCATCCGGTCCGAAGGCGAAGTTCGGCATGGATGGCGACGGCACCGAAATCGTGCGCAGCAGCTTCGCATCCTTGTCGACGACGATGATCTTGCCCGGCGCATCGAGCGAGCGCGGGCTCTGGCCGATATACATCTCGCCGGCCTTGTCCATCTTGATGCCGTCAGGCCAGATATGCGGCTGGTTCGGAAACAGATCGTCGAGGCGCAGGAAGACGCGGCGGTTGCCCAGGCTGTGGTCGGCCTGGACGTCGAACTCAATGATCCTGTTATCCTCGGTCTCGACCAGGTACAGGATTTTTCCGTCGTTCGACATGACGAGGCCATTGGCATTGTGCAAGTCGCCGGCAACCTTCTTCACGCTGCCGTCCTTGCCGATGTAATAGGCCGAGGCGTCGATCAGCGGTCCGCCCTTGCCGGACCCGGTGAAATAGATGCCGCCATCCTTGTCGGGCGCGAAGTCATTCGGTCCGCTGAACGGATTGCCGTCCGTGTCCTTGTCATAGGCCGGCAGCGTCTTGCCGTCGGCGGAGATGTGGCCGATCGAGTTGCTGTCGTAGCAGGTCACAAGAAACTCGCCGGTGGTCGTCGGCAACACCGCTGAAGGGCCACAACCGTCCATCTTCCAGAAGATTCCGTTCTTCTTGCCGTCCCAGACGGTCACCGTGCCGCGGCCATATTCGACGTAGAAGAGCTTGTCCTGATACCAGATCGGACCTTCGGCGAACCACGCGTCTTCATTGATGACCTTGACGTCTCCCGCGTACACGGAAGATGTGAGGGCCAGGGCAAACAGGGTGCCCAGCAGATGCCGTTTGATCATGCGATTCCCCTTTGTTTTCAGGTGGTCTAAATCTTCCTCGTTCAGCTTCGCTGGCGTCTCCGGCCGGCTACGGTTTTCGTCAGTTGGTTCGCCATATGAACCGATGGCCGAGCGTTTACGAGCGCAACCGCTTGCCCTCGGGATCGAATGGCGGATGCGGCAGCAGGATCGCCTCATGCGGTCTTCCCAATATTGCGACCGAGACCTTGTCACCAGGCCTGGCGGAGCCTGCTTTGACATAACCAAGCGCCAGGGACTGCTCGACGAAATAGCCGTAGGCGCCTGAGGACACCTGGCCGATCGGCGTGCCGTCGGTGAGGAAGATCGGCTCGCCACCGGTCGCGTCGGCATCCCTGGCGTCGATCGACAGCATGATGAGTTCATCACGTGCCGGCTTGTTGGCGATGGCAGCGTAAGCATCGCGGTTGAGGAACGCGCCCTTGTCCAGTTTGACAAGGCGATCGAACTTGACCTCCTGCGGCCAATATTCGGGGGAGTATTCGCGGCTCCAGCTGCCGTAACCCTTTTCGACACGCAGCGACATCAGCGCGCGCGATCCGACCGGTCCGGCGCCGACTTCGTTGCCGGCCTTGAGCAGCGCATCGTAAAGCTCGACCTGGTCGGCGGCCTTGCAATGCAGTTCCCAACCAAGGTCACCGGTGAAGGACACCCTGAGCGCCACCACATCGATGCCAGCGACGGTGATCCGGCGCGATTGCATGAAGGGGAAAGCCTCGTTCGACAGATCCTCATTGGTCAGGCGCTGCAGCAGCTCGCGCGAACTTGGTCCCGCAACGTTGAAGCCGCAGAGATCCTCGGTGCGCGAGCGGAACGTCGTGCCCTCGGGCAAGGGAACGGCCTTGAAGAACCGTTGGTGGAAGCGCTCGGCCATGCCGGAGCCGATGACCATGAATTCGTCGTCGGCGAGCCTGGTCACGGTGAAGTCGCCGGCAATGCCGCCGCGCTTGCCAATCAGCGGCGTGAGGCAGGAGCGGCCGATCGTTGTCGGCATGCGGTTGGCGAACAGCGCATTGAGCCAGGCCTCGGCACCCGTGCCCTTGACCTCGTATTTGGCGAAATTGGAGATGTCGATGATGCCGGCGCGTTCGCGCAGCATGCGCGCCTCGCGGCCCACCGGTTCCCACCAGTTCTGCCGCGTGAAGCCTATCGTTTCCTCGCGCGGCTCGCCCTCGGCGGCGAACCACAGCGGGTGCTCCCAGCCGAAATTGAGGCCGAAAACGGCGTTCATGGCCTTTTGCCTGTCGTAGGCCGGCCGGGTCCGCACCGGTCGGCCAGCGGCGCGTTCCTCGTTGGGGAAGTGGATCTTGAAGCGATGGCTGTACTGATCCTGAACCCGAGCCTTGGTGAAGGCCTTTCCGGCCCAGTGGCCGAAGCGCGCCATGTCCCAGGCAAACATGTCGAGCGAAGGCTCACCCTCGATCATCCACTCGGCCGCCAACTTGCCCATGCCGCCCGACTGCGAGAAGCCGGGAATGATGCCGTTGCAACAGAAATAGTTGCTGAGTTCGGGCACCGGTCCGAACAGCACCGCGCTGTCCGGCGACCAGATCATCGGCCCGTTGATCACCTTTTTGACGCCGGCGGTGCCGACGGCCGGAACGCGCGCGATCGCGCGCAGCATGTTCTCCTCGATGCGGTCGAGATCGTCGGGAAACAGTTCATGGCCGAAGTCCAGCGGCGTGCCGTCCTCGGCCCAGAACTTCATCTTGCGCTCGTAGGCGCCGATGAGCAGGCCAAGCCCTTCCTGGCGCAAATAGTACTCGCCGTCACGATCGGCGACCGAAGGCAGGCGGCGGCCCATGGCGGCGATTTCCGGGATGGTCTCGGTGACGAAATACTGGTGCTCGGTCGGGATCAGCGGCAGTTGCAGGCCTGCCATGGCGGCGACCTCGCGACCCCACAGGCCGGCGGCATTGATCACCCATTGCGTGTGGATGTCGCCCTTCGGCGTGCGCACGATCCAGCTGCCGTCGGGTTGCGCCTCGGTCGCGGTGACCGGCGTGAAGCGATGGATCTCCGCGCCGCGCTGGCGCGCGCCGGCGGCGTAGGCGGCGGTGACGCCGGACGGGTCGACATTGCCGCCTTCCGGCTCATACATGATGCAGCGTATGCCGTCGAAATCGACCAGCGGGTGCAGCCTCTCAGCCTCGTCGCGCGCGACTTCGTAGAAATTCATCTTGTAGCGCCGCGCCTTGGCCTCCTGCAGCCTCAGTTGATGCTCGCGCGCCTCGGTCTGGGCGAGATAGAGCGAGCCCGGCTGAAAGATGCCGCAGCCCTGGCCGGTCTCGGCTTCCAGTTCCTTGTAAAGCGCCATGGTGTAGTGCTGGAGGCGGCTGATGTTGGTGGAATCATGCAGGCCGTGAATGTTGGCCGCCGCGTGCCATGTGGAGCCGGAGGTCAGTTCGCTGCGCTCCAGAAGGACGACATCCGTCCAGCCGAACTTGGCAAGGTGATAGAGGATCGAGCAGCCGATCAGACCGCCGCCGATGACGACGGCTTGTGCATGAGTACGCATGTTTCTTCCCTTTGTTCGGCGACTTTATCTTGGCGTTTGATTTAGCTGATGGGTCAATCGCAGTCGCCCGGCGAGGTCAGGGGCGCAACAAGCGCCCCTGAGATATTTGCTGTGACCGGCCCGGCCTAGGCCTTGTCGAGCCAGACCTTATCCAGCTGCAGTTCGAATGTCTGATGCATGCCGAGGTTCTTCACATAGGTCGCATGATGCCGGTAGAGCGAACGCCAGAAGGCCTGGATGAGGATGCCGGAATCCTGCAGAATGAGCTCGACGTCCTTCATCAGTTCCTTGCGCTTGTCGACGTCCGCCACGGCGAGCGCCGCATTGAGCTTCTTGTCGAATTCCGGATTGGCGTAGCCCGACTCGTTCCAGGCCTCACCGCTGCGATAGGCGATCGCCAGCACCTGGACGCCGAGCGGCCGCATGCCCCAATCGGTGGTCGACCACGGATATTTCGTCCAGTCGTTCCAGAACGACGAGCCCGGAATGATGGTGCGCTTGACCTTGAAGCCGGCCTCGCGCATCTGCGCGGCGACGACGTCGGCCGGGTCCTTTACATAGTCCGCATCGTAGGAGATCAGCTCGAACTCGTGATCTGTCTGGCCGGCCTCGGCCATCAGCGCCTTGGCCTTGGCAAGATCGCGCGGAACTTTCGGCAAAGCGTAATATTCCGGATGGATCGGGCAGACATGGTGGTTTTCAGCGACCTGTCCGAGTCCGCTATAGCCGAGCTTCAGCACCGTTTCATTGTCGACCGCGAGCTGGATGGCGTTGCGCACGCGTTTGTCGTCATACGGCTTGTTGGTCACATTGGTGCGCAGCACGATGGTGCCGGCGGTGACGACCTGCTCCTTGACCAGCCCCATGCTGTCATAGAGGTCGACCGTGCCGCCCACCGTCTGGTAGTTGCAATCGATCTCGCCGGCCTCGAAGGCGCTGCCGATGGCGGGGTTGGAGGCGTCCGACCCGTAGTCGGTCCAGTCAACGCCATCGAGATAGGGCTCGCCGCCGAACCAGGTGAAGTCCTTGCGCCGCCGCACCGAGGCCGATTCGCCGACCTTGTACGAAATCAGCTCATAGGGACCGGTGCCGGGCGTCTTGAGCATGTCAGCGCCGTTCTTGTCGAAGTCGCGATGGACGATGACCGCCGGATAATCGGAAAAGCCCGGAATGACAGTGACGTCGGACTGATGGCATGTCAGCTTCACCGTGTGGTCGTCGAGCTTGGTGATGGCGCCGGCTGCGGCTTTCTTGGTGGCGGGATCGATCAGGGAGCTCATGCGCCCGGCCATCGAATTGCCTTCGGCCGCCTTGTCGCACCAGCGCTCGATGTTGTGGACGATGTCGTCGGCGTTGAAGTCGTCGCCGTTCGACCACTTCACGCCCTTGCGCAGATGCAGCGTGTATTGCGTGGCGTCATCGCTCACCTCCCAGCTCTCGACCAGGTGGCCCTCGAAGGTGAAGTCGGTGGTGTAGCGGATCATGTAGTCGTTGCACTGGCGCATGACGTTGGCGATCTCGGACCAGTCCCAGGAGCGCGGATCCTTCATGTCCTTGATGATCATCTGCATCTTGAGGATGCCGCCTTTCTTGCCGGGCACGATCGCCGCGGCCTTGGCCGGGGTGATGCCGGCCATCGAATAAGCGAATGCCGTGGAAGCGCCCATCGCGCTTGCCATGGCCAAGAATTCGCGGCGATCCATCCTGCCGCTTCTGACTTCGGCTGCGTAGCTTTCGATAACCGCCGGGACGCGATCACCGTTGCTCTTGAACATTGTCATCGTTGTTCTCCGGTTCAGGGCTTTCCGCCCGTTACATTCCCCTTGCGATATGCATGTTAGGGGCGATGCAAAAATCCCGGAAGGGCTCAAACCCTAGAGAACCGCCAAAACTCGGCGCCAAAGACCTAAAAAAACGATGTCATTGGCGTGTCAATTTTTTGAGCGCGGGCCTGCTGCCCGCTCGCGGACGGTGATCAGGCGCCGTCTTCGCGCGCTCGTGAAAGGATCCATTCCCGCACGATGCGCGCGATGTTGCCTTTCGAGAGCTGGCTTTCGGTGAGGTAGTAATTCCAGGGGCTTGGCGGCCGAACCGGAAAGGGTTCCACGAGCAGCCCGCGACGCAGATAGGCGTGGGCAAGCGACCGCTGGGTGGCGACCAGTCCGGCCCCCATGGCAGCGAGTTCGAGCGCGATGTTGGAGGCGTTCGTCGACAGCCCCTTGTCGTGCTCGTCCATGTCGAGACCAAGCGCCGTGGTGACGACCTGCCAGTATTCCTGACGGCCGTGCACGAAGATCCAGTCCACCTTGAGGATATCGCGCGGCGTCTTCAGCGCAAGTTCGCCATCCAGCAGAGCCGGAGCGCAGAGCAACAACAGCTCGTCGTTCCAAAGCGGGATGCCCGCGGGCGGGCGGTCGTCGAAACGCCGCGTCGAAATCGTGATGTCGGCGATCTGTTCGCTGATGTCCTCCCAGATCGTGCCGTGCAGCACGATCTCGATCTCGGGATGTTTCTTTCGAAAGGCAGCCATGCAGCCCGCTAGCCAGTTCTCCGCCAGGCTCATCGGACAGGAGACGACCACGGTGCGGTTGCGCGATGAGGTCACGATCGCCTCCGTCGCCTGATCGATCTGATCGAGCGCCTGGCGCAAGGTGGGCAGGAAGGCCTCCCCCATTTCGGTGAGCTTGAGACTGCGCGGATAGCGGATGAACAATTGCCGGCCGATGTAATGTTCAAGCGCGCGGACATGCGTGCTGACGGCTGCCTGCGTGTATCCAAGCTCCCTGGCAGCCATGGTGAAGGAGAGGTGCCGGGCCGAACTCTCGAACGACCTGATATAGTTCAAAGGGGGTGGTGGCTTCATCTCCGGCTCCTGCGCTCTGCAAGGATAGGTAGACCATGGAAGCGGCGGCGTTCAATTGCAGGCAAGCGACAAGACATAGATATTTTTGGCCAAAGCCGCCGAACTAATTGCGTGAAAGGGCGATGAACCCAAATTAATGATGTCGTGACGCAGAGGGGAGTAATGCCAGTGGCTGTGCCGTCGCATAGGCGTGAAGGGCCTGACGCGAGTACCAGCGTCGCCGTTCGCCTGGCCGATTTCGTGTTGCGGCGGCCGGCAGCCGTATTCCCTGTGCCTGTCCTGGAACAGGCGCGATATCTCCTGCTCGACACGCTCGGAATCGCCATTGCGGCTGGCCGTATGGAGGCCGGCCGGATCGCCCGCGACACCGCCACCCTTCTCTACGGCTCGGCCGATCTTCTGCATTCAGCGCGCATGCTTTTCGACGGCCGCCGCGCCAGCATCGCCGGAGCCGCTTATGCGGCCGCAACGCAGATCGACAATCTCGATGGCCACGACGGTTACAGCCCGACCAAGGGTCATATCGGCGTCGCCGTCGTGCCGGCGCTGGCAGCGCTTGCCGAGGCGCTCCCCGACCTCAGCGGTCCGGAAGCGCTGGCCTCCTTGGTCGTCGGCTACGAAGTCGCTGGCCGGGCCGGCATCGCACTGCATGCGACGGTGTCGGATTACCACACATCAGGCGCATGGAATGGTCTGGGCGTGGCCGCGGTTGCGGCAAGGCTGCGGCGGCTCAGCGATGAGCAATTCCGTGAGGCGCTCGGCATTGCCGAATATCATGGCCCGCGCAGCCAGATGATGCGCGAGATCGCTACGCCGACGATGCTGCACGACGGTTCGGGCATCGGCGCGCTGATTGGCCTGTCCGCCGCCGTGCTGGCTGAGCGCGGCTTCACCGGCGCGCCGGCGATCACGGTCGAGGAGCCCGAAGTCGCTGGTCATTGGCAGGATCTCGGTGCCTTCTGGCAAGTGCTGCACCAATATGTGAAGCCTTATCCGATCTGCCGCTGGGCGCATGCGGCCATCGACGCGACGCGCGGGCTCGTCCTGACGCATCATTTGGCGCCGTCAGAGATCAGCCACGTCGAGGTCAACAGTTTCCACTACGCCGCCACGTTGTTCGACGGCATGCCGGACACGACGTCGAAAGCGCAATACAGCCTGCGCTTCGCCGTTGCGACCTTCATCATGCATGGCCGTATCGGACTGGAGCACATTTCCGGCAGCGGGCTCGGGGATGCCGCGGTCGCCGAGATTCTGAGCCGTATCACGGTCCTGGAATCGGAGCGCCACAGCGCTCGCTTCCCGGCAGGCCGCTGGGCCGACGTGACGATCACGACCACCGATGGGCGCGTGCTGGCCTCCGGCGACGTCCATGCGCGCGGCGGGCCGGAGGCGCCGCTGACGCCGGCTGAGATCGAGGCGAAATATCTGGAGTTCGCAACACCGGTGCTCGGACAGGGCCGCGCCATGGCGATCCGCGACGCTGTCCTCTCGCTTGCCGATCATGACAGCCGGTTCTCCGATCTTTCGGTATTGCTCTACGATCCCCCCGTCGTCAGCATGATCCTCCAACGGCCAGCGTGGTAGCCTGAGATGCCGCTCAGGCTTCTGAAATACGGTCTCAGCAGGGACTATCCGGTCAGCGGCGACATTCCCGCAACGCCAGACCTCAAGCCCTCCTACGACGTGGTCATCGTCGGCGGCGGCGGCCACGGACTGTCATGCGCGCATCACCTTGCGAAATATCATGGCATAAGCAGTGTCGCGGTCATCGAGAAGGGTTACCTTGCCGGCGGCAACACGGCGCGCAACACCACCACCATCCGATCGAACTACATCACACCGGAGGGCATCGCCTTCTACAAGGAAGGCGTCGAGCTGTTCGAGAACCTGTCGCAGGAACTCGACTTCAACGTCATGTTCTCGCAACGCGGCCAGCTGACGCTGGCGCACACGGAGGCGACCCTGCGCAGCTTTCATGCGCGCGCCGAGATGGGCAAGCATCTGGGCACGCGCACCGAAGTTGTCGACCAGAAGGCGGTCGAGGAACTCGTCCCAACCTTGAACATGGACTATGGCGGTTCGCTCGAAATCCTCGGCGGGCTCTGGCATGCCGATGGCGGCACCGCGCGGCATGATGCCGTTGCCTGGGGCTATGCCGCGCAGGCGTCGCGGCGCGGCGTCGAGATCCACCAGCGGACCGAAGTGGAAGGCTTCGAAGTCGTCGGCGACCGGGTCCAGGCCGTCAGGACGAACAGGGGCCGTATCGCCTGCGGTCAGGTGCTGATCGCGACCGGCGGCATGAACTACGATGTGGCGCTGATGGCCGGCGTCGAGCTTCCCATCCGCTGCTATCCGCTGCAGGCCATGGTGACGCAGCCGCTGAAGCCGTGGCTGCACACGCTGGTCTCTTCGGTCTCGCTGCACACCTATCTGGTGCAGTCCTCGCGCGGCGAGGTCGTCATCGGCGGCGGCTCCGATCCCTACCAGCTCTACTCGACGCGCTCGACGCTGGACATGAAGGAACACCTCGCCGAGGGCGCCGTGCACCTCTTTCCGTTCCTGCAGGGCGTGCGGCTGCTGAGGCAATGGGCCGGGATCACTGACATGACGCCGGACTACAGCCCGATCATGGGTGCCAGTCCACTCGCCAATCTGTGGCTCGATTGCGGATGGGGGACATGGGGGTTCAAGGCGACGCCCGTCGCCGGCAAACGCATGGCGGAGACGATCGCCAGGGGGCGCGTGCCCGACATCCTGAAGCCTTTCGCGCTCGAGCGGTTCGAAACCTTCCAGCTGCTCAACGAAATGGGCGCGACGGCGGCGAGCCACTGACCATGAAACTGCTGACCTGCCCGATGAACGGCCCGCGCAACATAGACGAATTCCAGTCCTTCGGACCGGTCCGCGCCGAGCCGGATCCGGACCGGACCGCCGATGCCGACTGGTCGCGGCATCTGTTCCGCACCGAGAACCGCAGGGGGATCGTGGTCGAGTGGTGGCGCCACGTGCCGAGCAATTATTTTTTTCTGGCCGAGCGCGATCTCGTCACCAATGAAGTCATCCGGACATTTGATCCGTCCGAACGCCGGGGCCAATCATGAACCGGCTGCCTGAGCCCTGGGGAAGCCGGATCGATCGAAGCCGTCCCCAACGCTTCAGCTTCGAAGGCAAGGGCTTCGAGGGCTATGCCGGCGACAGCATCGCCAGCGCGCTCGCAGCCTCCGGACAATGGGTGCTGTCGCGTTCCTTCAAATATCATCGGCCGCGCGGCATCCTCTCAATGACCGGCGCCGACGCCAACACGCTGGTGCAGTTGCCGTTCGAGCCAAACGTCGCCGCAGATCGCACGCCGATCAGCGAAGGGCTGCGGGTCAGCGCGCAGAACGTCAACGGCACGCTCGAACGCGACCGCGACGCGATCATCGACAGGCTGGGACGGTTTCTGCCTGTCGGGTTCTACTACCGCACCTTCATGGGGCCGCGCCGCGACAGCTGGTTGAAATTCTGGGAGCCGATGATCCGCCGCAAGGCCGGACTGGGCATGGTCGACACCAAGGCACCGCACCGGCATTTCGACCAGACGCACCTGCACTGCGACATCCTCGTGGTCGGCGCCGGTCCGGCTGGGCTCAGCGCGGCAATCGCTGCCGCCGAGGCGGGCGCGGATGTCGTGCTCTGCGACGAGAATCCGGAGATCGGCGGATCACTGACCTATGGCCGGCATGATCCGGCCATGCTTGCTGACCTGTCCTCCAGGCTGCGGGCATTGCCCAAGCTGCACGTGCTGACCGGGACCGTCTGCAACGGATGGTACGAGGACAACTGGCTGCCGCTGATCCAGGGCGACCGGCTCTATCGCACCCGCGCCCGCGTCGCGATCCTGGCCACCGGCTCGATCGAACAGCCCGCCATCTTCCGCAACAACGATCTGCCGGGGATCATGCTCGGCGGCGCCGCGCAGCGCCTGATCCGCCATTACGGCGTGCGCCCCGGACAAAAGGCTGTGGTGCTGGCCACCGGCGATGAGGGCTATTGCGTCGCGCTCGATCTGGTCGAGGCCGGTGTCTCGGTCATGCTGGTCGCCGATCCGAGATCCAGCGGCGAGACAGGCACCTTCGAAGCCGAGTTGCACGGCAAGGGCGTGGCCATCCGGAAGGCCGCAACGATCGAAGCCGCCGAGGGGACAGCAGGAAATCGTCACCTTGCGCGGGTTCGTGTCGGCGGGCGCTGGATCGAGTGCGACCTGCTGGCTGTCTCGGCTGGCCAGGTGCCCGCCTGGCAGCTGCCTTGCCAGGCCGGAGCAAAGGTCGGCTATGACGCGGCTAGCGGATCGATGACGCTCAGCCTGCCGAAAGCGCCGGTCCACCTTGCCGGCTCTGTCGCCGGAGACAGCGATCTGCAGGACGCGATTGCCGGCGGCCGTCGCGCGGCGGTAGCCGCGCTTTTGGGGCTGGGCCACGCTGTTGCTGAGGACAAGATATTCACTAGGCCGATGGTAACCAGACCGGTCCATGTGCTGCCGATCGTCGCCCACCGGAAGGGCCGCGACTTCGTCGATTTCGACGAAGATCTGCAAATCAAGGATCTGCAAAATGCGGTCAAGGAGGGTTATCGCGAGATCGAGCTGGTCAAACGCTTCAGCACCGTCGGCATGGGCCCGAGTCAGGGGCGCCATTCCGCATTGGCGACAGCCAGGATCGTTGCCGAGGCAACCAGCCGCGCGGTCGCCGAAGTCGGCATCACTACTGCCCGACCGCCGGTCGGACCGGAGACGCTTGGCCTGCTTGCCGGCCACCACGAACCGCTCGAGCGGCGCACCGCATTGCATGCCAGGCACTTGGCGCTCAACGCCGTGATGAAGCCGGTAGGCGCATGGTGGCGGCCGTATTTCTATGGCGATGCCGGCGCGGCCGAAAAGACGATCCGCGACGAGATCACGGCGGTACGGCAAGGGGTCGGCCTGCTCGACGTCTCGACGCTCGGCAAACTGGAGCTGCGCGGGCCGGATGCCGGCGAGTTCCTCGACCGCCTCTACACCATGGCGCATGCCAACCAGGCTGTCGGGCGTGTGCGCTATTGCCTGATGCTCAACGAGATGGGCTCGGTGGTCGACGACGGCGTCGCCTACCGCATGGCGCACGGCCGGTTCTATGTGACGGCCACCACGGGTGCGGTGGCGCGCGTCTATGCCGACATGCTGTTCTGGAACGCGCAATGGCGCTTGCGCGTCGATGTCCTCAACCTCACCGGCGCCTTCTGCGGTCTGAATGTCACCGGGCCGAAAGCCCGGGCGGTGCTTGAGGCGCTGGACAGCGACATCGATTTCGATCGCGAGGCGTTCCCCTATCTTAGCGGCCGCGAAGGCTTCGTTGCCGGCGTGCCGGTGCGCGTCATGCGGATCGGTTTCACCGGCGAGCTGAGCTACGAACTGCATTGTCCATCCAGCCTCGCACCGGCCCTTTGGGACGCGGTGATGACTGCCGGCAAGCCCTACGGCTTGCAACCCTACGGCCTGGAGGCTTCGCGCATCCTTCGCCTGGAGAAGGGGCACATTCTGATCGGCCAGGACACCGATGCAATCACCACGCCGGACGAACTCGGCTTCGGCTGGGCGGTGTCGAAGAAGAAGCCATTCTTCATCGGCAAACGGTCGATCGAGATGCGCGCCAGGCTGGGCCAGTCGCGCAAGCTCGTCGGCCTGCGATTTCCGGCCGATGCCAGGGATATACCCGGCGAAAGCTGCCTCGTGCTGCGCGGCAATACTCCCGTCGGACAGGTCACCTCGATCGGCTTCTCGCCGACGCTCGGCTGTACCATCGCGCTCGCCTACGTCCATGTCGACGACTCCAGGCAAGGGAGCCTGGTGACGGTAAAGTGCCGGAACGGCAATCTGGTCGACGGGCCTGTGGTTGCTCACGCTTTCTTCGATCCCGCCAATGCACGGCAGGAGATGTAGATGGTGGCAAGTGCGGTGTTTCCCTTCATGGCCGGCGGCGCGGCGCACGGCACGAAGCTGCCCATCGGCGCGGTGACACTGAGCGACCTGACGGCCAGTCCGCGTTTTGGCCTGAAGGGCGGCGGCAGCGCCGCCTGGCTCACGGCGCACGGCATCTCCTTGCCTGCAGTCAATCGCCTCGGCGCATATCGCGGCATGCGGATCTTGCGTCTCGGCGACGAGGACATCCTGCTGCTTGCCGAAGCTGCCGGCGAGGCGCTTGCCGAACTCAAAGCTGCCTGGGCGAACGATGCCGGGCCGAAAGGCTATTCATCATGGCGCGAGGAAGGCTGGGCATGGCTGCGCCTCTCTGGCCCGCACGCGCCACAAGCGATGAGCCGGCTATGCGCGCTTGATCTCAGAGCCGATAGATTCGGTGTCGACGACATTGCGCAAACACGCGTCGGTCACATCGAGGCCGTCACATTCCGCTCGCAAGCAGGTTTCGATGTACTGTTCGACGTCACGGCGTCGGCCTACTTCGCCAGGACGACAGCGGCGGCGGCCAGACACTGCATGGATTTTCTGATCGATACGGAAGGACACACATGACCCGCCCGCAAGGAACCATCGCTCCGATCCTGACGCCGTTCGAAAACGATGGCCGCATCGCGCGCGACCTCTGGATATCGCATGCCAAATGGGTGCTGGGCCAGGGCGCGCATTTCCTGTCGCCGTTCGGCACCACCGGCGAGGCGTTGTCGCTGTCCTTGCGCGAGCGCATGCAGGCGCTGGAATGGCTGATCGAGGCCGGTATCTCGCCGAGCCGGCTGATGCCCGGCACCGGTGTCACCGCGCTGTCCGAAACCGTCGAGCTGTCGGCGCATGCGGTCGGGCTCGGCTGCGCCGGGGTGATGGTGCTGCCGTCGTTCTTCTACACCGCTGCCGGCGACAGCGGCCAGGCCCGCTACTACAGCGAACTGATCGAGCGCGTGGCGAACCCTGCGATGCGGATGATCCTCTACCACATCCCGCAGAACTCCGGCGTGCCGGTGAGCCCGGCTTTGACCGCGCGGCTGAGCGCGGCGTTTCCCGACACCGTCGTCGCCTACAAGGACAGTGCCGGCGACTGGAACAACACGGCAGCGGTGGTTGCCGCGGCTCCGAAGGTCGCGGTCTTCCCGAGTTCGGAAGCACAGCTGACCAAGGGCCTTGCCAGCGGAGCGGCAGGCTGCATCTCTGCCACCGTCAACCTCAACGCCGCCGCGATCCGCTCCCTCTACGATCGCACTTTGGCCGGTGAGGACGTTGCCGAGGCGGATACTGCGATCAAGGCGTTCCGCAAGATCATCCAGGATGCCGGCCTGATCCCGGCGATGAAGGCCGTGCTGGCGGTGCGCTCGGGCGACCAGCGCTGGCTGAACCTGCGCGCGCCGCATGAAAATACGACATTGGAGAACGGACAAGCGCTGCTTGCCGCGCTGGGCAGTGCCGCCGATCACATCGGCCACGGCTGAGGCCCGCGCCATGTCGGCCCGCCCAACCGTCATTCTGCACACCGACAAGCCGGCCGGCGCGTTGGCCGTGCTCGTGGAGACGCACCCGGACCTCCCGGTCCACCCCTGCGACAGCTACGCTGCGCTTCCCGAGCTCATCGAGCGCGTGGCGGCGGAAGTGGTCTATTCCATCCGCTTTGATGGTACGCCGCGCTACCCACGCCAGGCCCTCGTCGAAAGCCCGACCGTGAAATGGGTGTCCATCGGCGGCTCCGGCACGGATCATCTGGGACGCTGGGATCCAACGCGCGTCACGGTGACCAATTCCGCAGGCGTCGCCGCCGGCATGCTGGCGGAGTACGCGCTCGGCGCCATGATGTCCTTCTCGCTCGACCTGCGCGGCTTCGAACGCCGCCAGCAAGCACGGCAATGGGGTGGCGGTCGCGTCGAGCCGATCGAAGGCAAGACTGTATTGATCATCGGCCTTGGCAAGACCGGCGAGGCAGTCGCCAAACGGGCGCAGGCGATGGGTATGCGCACCCTGGGTATCCGCGCGCGCCCCAAGCCGACGCCGTGCCTGGGCGAGGTTCATGGGGTTGACGCGCTGCTGCCGCTCATCGCCCGCGCCGATTTCATCATCTGTTGCGTGCCGCTGCTGCCCAGTACGCGCGGCCTGCTTGCCAAAGCGGCCTTTGCCGCGATGAAGTCTTCCGCCGTGCTCATCGATATCTCGCGTGGCGGCGTGGTCGACGAGACCGCCCTGCTCCAAGCCCTCGACAGCAAGACGATCAAGGGCGCCGCGCTGGATGTTTTTGCGACCGAGCCGCTGCCGGCGGACCATCCGCTGTGGGGCTACGACAATGTCGCCATCACCCCGCATTGCGCAGCAGTCTACGAAGGCTGGGACGTCAAGTCGGTGGGCATGTTCGCCGACAATCTGAAGCGCTACCGCAGCGGCGTGCCGCTGCAGAACGTCGTGAACCCAGAGCGCGGCTATTGAGCCGAGAGGGAAGAGTTTGATGACGCAGGACAGGCGCGGCGGTGGCCGCAGATCGAGGCTGGGGCGCAGCGGCGGCGGTATCGCGCAACTGCCTTGGCAACATGTGGAGAACCCCTACCCGCCGATGCAGTTGCTCGACGAAGAGCGGATGGAGCGGCTACACGACACCTCAATGCGCATCCTGTCGGAACTCGGCATCCGTGTCATGAGCGAGCGGGTGATGGACCTGTTCGCTTCCGCCGGCGCCATTGTCGATCGCGACGAAAAGACCATCAGGATCGACGAAAGCCTGGTGCGCGAGGCGTTGCGGGCGGTGCCGTCATCCTTCACGCTGACCAGCCGCAATCCGGAAAAGCAGGTGCATCTCGGCGGCAATTCGCTGATCTTCGGCCTGGTCGCCGGGCCGCCCAATGTGCATGACCGCATCAACGGCCGCCGCCAGGGGAACCTGCCCGACTACCAGAATTTCATTCGGCTGGCGCACCACTTCAACGCCATCCACATCATCGGCAACCAGGTGGTGGCGCCGATGGAGCTGCCGGCCAATTCCCGCCATCTCGACACCTACTGCGCAAACCTGACGCTTAGCGATCTCTCCTTCCACTGCACGGCGATCGGCCGCGCCAGGGCCATGGATGGGATCAACATGATGGCGATCGCGCGAGGCATCAGCGTTGAGGCGATGCGGGCCTCACCGGGCGTGACGACGATCATCTCGATCAACTCACCACGCCTGTTCGACGACGCCATGGCCGAGGGCCTGATCGCGATGGCCGAGCACGGCCAGCCTGTAACCGTCACCCCCTTCACACTGATGGGCGCGATGACGCCGGTGACGCTCGCGGCGGCGCTCTGCCAGCAGAATGCGGAAGCGCTGTTCGGCGTGGTGCTGACCCAGCTCGTCAATCCCGGCACGCCGGTGATGTATGGCGCGTTCACCTCCAATGTCGACATGAAATCGGGCGCGCCGGCCTTCGGCACGCCGGAGAACGCCAAGGCCAACATCATCGCCGGCCAATTGGCGCGGCGCTACAATCTCCCCTATCGCACCTCAAATGCGAATGCCTCGAACGTAGTTGATCTGCAGGCCGCGTACGAGACGGAAATGGCGACGTGGGGCGCGGTGCTGGGTGGCGCCAATTTGATCTACCATGCGGCGGGCTGGCTGGAGGGCGGCCTGACGGCTTCCTATGAAAAACTCGTGCTCGATGTCGAGATCCTGCAGAACATGATGGAGTTCCTGCGCCCGCTGCCGTTCCAGGAGGACGATCTGGGCTTCGAGGCGATCAAGTCGGTGCCGGCCGGTGGCCATTTCTTCGGCGCCGAACACACCATGTCGCGCTACACCACCGCCTTCTACCAGCCGATGCTGTCCAACTGGCAGAACCACGGCGCCTGGGAGGAAGCCGGCGGCAAGGATGCGCTCGAACGGGCGACCGAGCTCTGGCAGCAGGCCCTTCACGACTACGAAGAACCGGTGATGGACCCCGCGATCCGCGAGGAGCTCGACGCCTATGTCGCGCGCCGCCGCGAGGAGATCGCCGCCAACCCGGAAGGTTAGGACTTCGGATGCCCTATGATCTCGTCATCCGCCATGCGACGCTGATCGCCGGCGACGGCTCGAAATCTTTCGAGGCCGACATCGCCGCCACCGGCGACAGGATCACAGCCATCGGTCGGCTGGACGACGCACAGGGCAGCGAGGAAATCGATGCCAGGGGAAAGGTGGTCGCGCCCGGCTTCATCGACGTGCACACCCATGACGACGGCGCGCTTTTGGCGCCACGCGGCATGGATCCGAAGATCAGCCAGGGCGTGACGACGGTGATCGCCGGCAATTGCGGCGTCAGCCTGGCGCCGCTGCTGCTCGACAGGACACCACCGCCGCCCTTCACGCTCGTCGGCGGCCGGGAGAGTTTCCGTTTCGATCGTTTTGCCGACTATGTCGCTGAGTTGAAAAAGCGCGGCATCGCGACCAACGCGGCCTTGTTGGTCGGCCACACCACTTTGCGCCAGCGCTGCATGCCGGTGACCGACCGTCCGGCCAACGAGGCGGAGACGGTGGCGATGCAGAAAGCGGTGGCGCAAGCGATGACCGAAGGCGCCTTCGGTCTCAGCACCGGCCTCGACTATCCGCCGGCGGTCAACTCCTCGACCGAAGAGGTCAAGGCACTCGCTGCCACGGCGGCAAGTCTCGGCGGCCCCTATGTCACGCATACGCGCAACTATTTCGAGACGATGGACGAGGCAATCGAGGAAGCCATCGACATTGCCGATTATGCCGGCGGCAAGCTGGTCATCTCGCACCACCAGTGCACCGGTCGCGCCAATTTCGGCAAGAGCCGTCGGTCCCTGGAGAGGATCGACCGGGCGCGCAAAACGATGGACATCGGCATGGATGTCTATCCCTATGCCGCGAGCTCGACCGTGCTTCGCCTGGAGCGCTGCGATACAGGCCTCAGAATCCTCGTGACATGGTCCGATCCGCATCCGGAGATGGCCAGGCGCGAGATCGCCGACATCGCGCGGGAATGGAATTGCAGTGAGCGCGAGGCGGGTCAGCGCCTGCTGCCGGCAGGTGCCGTCTATTTCCAGCTCGACGAGACGGACGTGCGCACCATCATCGCGCATCCGCGAACCATGATCGGCTCGGACGGCCTGCCGCACGACATCCATCCGCATCCGCGCCTGTGGGGAACATTTCCGCGTGTGCTCGGGCACTATGCCAGGGATGTCGGCCTATTCAGCCTGGAGGAGGCTGTGTTCCGCATGACCGGCCTACCCGCGCGTGAATTCGGCATCCAGCAGCGCGGTCTGCTGGCCGAAGGTAATTTCGCCGACCTCGTCATCTTCGATCCGGACACGATTATAGATACAGCCACCTTCGAGGAGCCGCGCCGGCCCGCCGCCGGCATCGAACAAGTCTTCGTCAACGGCGCCTCTGTTTGGCGCGGCGGCAGGGCGACCGGCGCGCTGCCGGGCGCGGTTCTCAAGCCCTCGGCTTCAAAGGTTGTCAGAGGCGCATGCAGTTGCGGTGGCCATCACAAGGCTTCGTAGAGCCGGTCGATGGTTTCCAGCGTGTAGGCAAATTCCACCGGCCGCGTGCAGCGCCACGCCCGATAGGGCTCACCCCGCAGCACCTTGATCGCCTCCGACGTCGTCAGCACGCCGCCGCCGTAGAGACGATTCGCCATGTCGAGGGTGGCGGTGCGATGCATCATAGTGGTCATGCTGCCCATCGCGTCCTTGACCAGCCAGACGCGAAACCCCGCATAGACGGCGTCGAAGACGGTTGCGCGCACGCAACTGTCGGTCAGGATCCCGGTGACAATCAGGTTCTCGATGCCAAGGTCGGTTAGATCCCTTTGGAGATTCGTATCCCTAAAGGCCGTCGGCCATGTCTTGCGCACCACGATCTCGCTCGACACCGGCGCGACCTCCTCGCAGATGTCGGAGTCCATGCTGCCGGCCACCGCATAGCGGAATTCGCCTGACACATCCTCGTCGAGGCGCGCATAGTTCGACCTCTTATCCTCGTCAACCCACGCCTGCACATGGAAGGCCTGCACAAAAGCAGCCCGGGCCGCTTCGAGAATCGCAGCGGTCCGGGCGAGTATCCCGTCGTAGTCGACGATCGGCCAGGCTGCACCGGGCCGGTATTCGTTCTGGAGATCGATGGGCATGATCGCGGTCTTGGCAAGGTTCACGGCTCTGTCCTGCTGTGGTCGAAGGAAATGACGAATTGGAGAAGCAAACGGATCGCCTGATCGAGATCGGCGATTTCCATCGCTTCATGCGGGTTGTGGCTGCCGTTCTCGTTGCGCACGAAGATCATGGCGGTCGGAATGTCGGCGCCGGCAAAGGTGGCCGCGTCATGCCCCGCCCCGCTCGGCACATGCGGCGCCCGCATTTGCAGTTCGGTGGCAGCGCGGTCCAGCCTCGCGATCAACGCCGGCGACATGGTCGCCGGCTCCCAGGTGAAGCGTGGCCCGGCCTCGAAGCTGACGCGGCGCCTAGCACCGACTTCGGCGAAAATATTCTGAAGCCGCGTTTCGATGCGATCCAGAACGGCTCCCTCCGCGCTGCGCACATCGAGCGTGAAACCGAGTTCGCCCAACACGCGGCTACCGCCGTGCTGGCTGGGATCGGATTCCACCCGACCGAAGGTGATGGTGGCTTCATGGCCTTCGCGCTCGAGCGCGTCCCATTCCGCTTCAAGGCCGGCGACCAGATCGGCAAAGCCAAGCACGCTGTCATGCCGGGCGAAACGTGGCTCGGCGCCAGAATGTGCGTAGGCGCCGAGGCAGGTCGCATTGACATAGCGAAAGCCACCGGCAATGCCGGTGACGATGCCGACTGGCGCGCCGGATGCGACAAGGCGCGGTCCCTGCTCGATATGCACTTCGAGGAAAGCAGCGATCCGGCCGGCATCGATACCCGGCACGCCGCGCCGCACGGCATCGGGGTCGAAACCTTCCTCACGCATGTGATCCGCAAGCGTGCGTCCGCTGTCCGACCGCTTCGCATCCAGCGCTGCCGGCTGGAGCAGGCCGAGCGCCGCCTGGCTTCCGGGATAGGACAGCGGAAACCAGACCGCTTCCTCGGCGCGTGTCGCCAGCACGATCAGGTCGCGCGGCAATTGGATGCCTTGCCCGACCAGTTCGGCCATTACCGCCAGCCCCGCCACGACACCCGCGGCGCCGTCGAAATTGCCGCCATGCGGCACGCTGTCGAGATGCGAACCGATGACGATCGCCGGCAGATCGGGGTTTCGGCCACTCAGCGTAAGATAGAGATTGCCGGCGGCATCGACGTGCACCGTGGCGCCGAGCTTTTCCGCTTCGTCGCGCACGAGATCGTGGGCGAAGCGTTCACCGGGTCCGTAAGCGACGCGTGTGATCCCCGGCGCTTCGGTGGTGGCTTGCGCAAGCCCCTCCAGCAGATGCCCGGCCAACCTGCCGCCAGCCGTCAGTGCGGCACTGCTCATGAAGCAACCTGCCTGGCTTGAGACTCGCCGCCGCCGCGCAACCGGTGCGGCGTGAGATCATGCATCGACACGCCCTGCCTTGCGACATCGTCTGGAAAGCCCTTGCCCGCGATCAGGCTGGCGCAGACGCGCGACAGCGCCGGCGAGGTCTTGATGCCGTAGCCGCCCTGCCCGACCAGCCAGACGAAATCCGGCACCTCGTCATCCGGTCCGATCACCGGCGAGCCGTCGGCTACAAAGGTTCTGAGGCCGGCCCAGGAGCGCGACACGCGCTGCACCTCGATCGTCGTCGCCTGGCCAAGGCGCTCGGCACCGATGGCGACATCGATGTCCTCGGCATATGCGTCCATCGGCACTGACGGCGTCGCATCAGCCGGCGAGACGAACAGCTGCCCGGCATCCGGCTTGAAATAGAATTCAGCGCCGACATCGTTGACCAGCGGCCACTCGGTGATGTCGACGCCGCCAGGCGCCGGGATGTTGAAGGCGGTGCGGCGCTTCGGCTGCAGGCCGATTGGGCGCACCCCGGCCATGAGAGCGATCTCGTCGCCCCAGGCACCGGCGGCATTGACGAGCGTTGGCGCAAGGAAGGTTCCCGCTGGTGTTTCGACCCGCCATCGGCTGCCTTGCCGTCCGATGACCTTGACGCCGGCATTGGTGACGATGCGCGCGCCACGCGAGCGGGCGCCGCGCAGATAGCCTTGGTGCAGGCCGTTGACGTCGATATCCATCGAATGCGGTTCGATATAGGCGCCCGCGAGATAGTCCGCACGCAGCACCGGCACGCGCGCGATCGCCTCGGCGGGCGTCATGGCGATGATCGAGGGGACCAAGGCCTGCGCGGCCTCCAGATCCTCCCGCAGGAGTTCGAGCTGGTCGGCGCGCGCCACGGTGATCATGCCGCGCTTGCTAAGGAGCGGATAATCCGAGAAGCCAGCCGGCGGTTCGGTCAGGAAAGACCGGCTCGCCAGCACGATACGACGGATGATGCCGTTGCCGTAATTTTCGGTGAAGCTCGCCGCGGAGCGACCGGTGGTGTGGTAGCCACAATGGCTTTCCCGCTCGAGCAGCACCACCTTGGCAGAGGGCGAAATCTCGAAGGCGGCGCCGGCGCCGGCAATGCCGCCGCCAATGACGATGATTTCGGTTTCCTCGGCATTCATATCGACCCATCCTTCAACATGACTGCACAGCGTTATTTTGGCGCGGAACGGCAGGCGGCTCCCCCAGGCGTCCGCGCCGCGCACGGTCGCGAGCGCCGCGGCCCTCGGCTAGATTCTCCGCCAGCGAATTCTGCGCGGCGCAATCTTCAAGTGCGAGATCGGTGACAAGAGGCACCGGCTTGCCGGCAATCGCCATGCCTTTCAACCGTGCCCAGACGGCGCGCCGCTTGCGTACCTGATGCGACTGCAACTCACTGATTTCGGCAATGCCGGTCTCGCGCTTGATCTCCAGCGCGCCGGCTTCGACGGCCGCATCGAACAGCTCAAGGCCGCGCCTAGTGCGCACGATGATGCCGTTGAGCGCCTCGTCCTCGACCGCCGGCCCGCCATTCAGCCAGGCGTCATGGACCGCGATGTCCGCCGCCTGCCCGATCGCGTCCGGGCAGATCTTGCAGCGCGGCTGGATCATCCATTTGTCCTCATCCTCCCACAGCTGCCGATAGGTGAGTTCGAAGGTGCGGCGGTCCCTGGTTTCGATCCGGTTGAGGCCGGGATTGCCATGGCCGCGATAGCGGAACAGCGTGAGCTCGTCCTCTGCGAGGCCGAAACGCTGCAGCACCTGTTCCGATTTCGACAAATCCGATGCGCCACCGCAAACGAAGGCCAAGGCGTAGCGCAAATACTGGTCGACGCGCGGATCGAGTCGCGCCAGGTTGCGCACGGCGGTGACGTCGCAAGGCTTGGCTATCAGCGCAAAGGGGTCGCCGCGATCGAGAATTTCGCCGAAATCCACCAGGGTCGCCGCCGGGCCATAGCGCGAGCCCGCGCCCTCAAGCATCGAAGCGGCATCAAAGCTCAGCCGCCTTTCGCTGCGCATCGGCTGGGAATGCGATGCCGCGACATGCAGCACGAATTTGACGCGCCCGGACTTCAGCAGGAACTGGCCGAGCGCCGTCAGCACCCCGCCGCCGGAACCGATAAACCGCACGGTCGGGTCTGCGGCGCGGCCGAGCACAAGTCGTTCGGCCGGCCCCCAGACGGTGTCCACCAACGCGGCTTCGCTTGATTGCGCCGGCGGCGGACCGGCGATCCGGGTCCCCGGGCAGACGGCGTTGATCCGCATCAGTGTTGACCTGTCCAATGCCTGCCTCGCCACCGGCCGCTCGCGACCTCCTGGCGTCATCACTATCTCGATGGCATCGGGTGCGACGATCGAACGGCAGAGGCCGCAACCGATGCAAAGGCCGTTCTCGACGATCTCGCCGAGAGAAAGCGGATCGGCCGCACGCGGCATTGTGTCCTGATTGGGTTCGCCCATCTCGTTTCGATCTCAGACCGGTTCCGCGATCAGGCGGTACTGGTCGGGGCGGCGATAGAGCGCGAAGTTGAAATTCACCTTCCGGCAGACCTCGATCAGGTCGAGATCGGCGCGATGGACGATAATCTCGTCGTCGAGCGACATCGCCTGGGCGGCGATCTCGCCGGTCGGCGCGATGATGCAGGAGCCGCCGATCAGTGCCTGGCCGTCCTCGAGCCCGGCCTTGGCGGCGGCAGCGACCCACAGCGTGTTCTGGTAGGCGCCGGCCTGCATCGGCAGATGGTTGTGGAACATTCTGAGATGCGCCAGCGCCGGCGCTTCGTCGAGCAGCAGCGGCGTGTTGTAGCCGAGCAGCACCACCTCAGCGCCATTTAGGCACAGCATCCGGTAGGTCTCGGGCCAACGGCGGTCGTTGCAGATCGCCATGCCGACGCGCACACCACGATAGTCGAAGACGGGAAAGCCGAGATTGCCGGGTTCGAAGTAGCGGCGTTCGAGATGCGTGGTGGTGCCTTCCTCCGGCTCGCTCGACCCCGGCACATGCATCTTGCGGTAGCGGCCGATGAAGCGCCCGTCCGGGCCGACTAGGTCCATGGTGTTGAAATGGCGCGTCCGGTCATCTTCCCGTGCGATCTCGCAGTAGCCGAGCGCGAAGCCGACCTTCAGGCGCGCGGCGGCATCGTAGAGGCGCTGCGTTTCGGAGCCCGGCATCGACTGTTCGAAGAAGGCGTCGATCTCCGCCTGATCGTCGATGCGCCAGCGCGGGAAGAAGGTGGCCAGCGCCATCTCGGGGAACGCCACAATTTCCGCACCTGCGGCAGCGGACTGCTCCAGCAGATGGACGAGGCGATCGACAGTTTCGGCCCGCGAGGCGCTACGCTGGACGGGTCCGGTCTGGGCGACCGCTATGGTCAGGCATCGAGCCATGGCGTCGTCTCCTCGACTGGTTTTCCCGAGCGGGCCGGATCGGCCGCGGTTCGCTCTACGAATTGTCCGAACCCCGGCTGCACCTTCAGCACGCCGTCGGCAACCACCGGCACGCCGCGCACCAGCACGGTGGTCGGCTTGCCGGTCACGTTCCTGCCCTCGTAAGGGGTGAAGTCGACACGCGAATGCAAGGCGGCATGGCCGAGTGTCCAGGTCGCTTCGGGATTCCACAGCGCCAAGTCGGCATCGAGGCCGACCGCTATCCTGCCCTTGGCGTGGGCCAGACCGTAGATCGCGGCGGCATTGCGCGAAGTGAGATCGAGATAGCGCTCGAGCGTCAGGCGGCCGGTCAGCAGCCCTTCCGAGAAGAGCAGCGGCAGACGGGTCTCGATGCCGGGAATGCCGCTCAGCGTGGTGGTGAAGCCGGGCGTCTGCGACCGCGCGATCTTGTCGGCGAAGAAATAGGGCGAATGGTCGGAGGACCAGAGATCGATGCCGCCATCGATCAGTGCCTGCCACAGATGCTGATGGCTGCGCGGCGAGCGCGGCGGCGGCGAAAACACGAAACGCGCCGCATCGATGGCCGGCCGATCGAGGTCGGCAGCGCCGATGAACAGATATTGCGGGCAGGTCTCGGCAATCGCGTCGACGCCGCGCCCGCACGCGCGCGCCACCTCCTCGGCCGACTGCCAGGAGGAGACGTGAACGATGGTCATGCGCGCGCCGGTCATTTCGGCGAAGGCCAGCGCCCGATGCGTTGCCTCGCGCTCCATCGTCTCGCTGTGGGCAACGACATGGTAGCGGATATCGGTGCGGCCGAGATCGATCAGGCGCTGCCGCGTGCGCCTTATGGCAGCGTCGTTCTCGGCATGGACCATGACGATCCAGCCAAGCCTATGGGCAGTATCGAGCACCCTGAAGAAGAGGTCGTCGTCGACGGCAAAACCCTGATAGGTCATGAACAGCTTGACCGAAGCGATGCCGCCGCCGGCGAGCTGCGAAAGCTGTTTCTCGACATCCGCGCCGGTGCCCATGGTCACCACCGCGTGCAGCCCGTAGTCGATCACCGCGCGCCCTGTGGCGCGGTCGAGCGCTCGATCGATGGCAGCGACGGTGCTCATCTCCGGACCCGGCATGCCGAACGGGACGATGCATGTCGTGCCGCCGAAGGCCGCCGAGATGGTGCCGGATTCGAAATCGTCGGCATTACCGGCCCCGCCCCAGACCGGCTGGTCGAGATGGCAATGGGCATCGATGCCACCGGGCATGACCCAACGATCGCCGGCGCCGATCACGGATTTGCCGGTCAGGCCTGTCCCGATGGCGGCGATGCGGCCGTCGTCGATGGCGATGTCGCATTCGGCCCAACCGTCGTCGAGCGCAACCCGTCCACCTTTGATCACCAGCTCATGCATTCGGTTTGCCCACCCCAATCGGCGTCAGCCAACCGCCGCCGTCACCATGATCTCGACGCGATATTGGTCGCCGGCAAGCCGCGCCTCCACCGTCGCGCGCACCGGCATGGCGCTGCGGTCGATCCAGGCATCCCAAGCCGTATTCATCATGTCGAAGTCAGCGATGTCGCGCAGCCAGATCTGGGCGCTCAAAAGCTTCGACTTGTCGCTGCCGGCCTTGGCCAGAAGGGTGTCGATCTTGGCGAAAATCTGCTTCGTCTGCGCGGTGGTGTCGCCGGAAAGGTCGTCCGCCGTCAGGCCGGAGACATAGATGGTGCCGTTGTAGCGCAGCACCCGGCAGAAGCGCTGGCCATTCTCAAGACGTTCGATCGTCATCTCCTGGTCTCCTCTCGATCTTTGGCAGGCGACCTATCGTAGGGAGCGTGCAAAAGGACTGTAAAGCCTGTCGCACGGCGCAACGCCGTTTTCCGCCGTCGGGATGGCCAAAAAAAATGACGCCATAGCCGTGTCAATCTTCGCTTGTAGCATGCATGACGAGGTGTAGCTTCTGTCTGGGAGAGCAGCCGCTGGCCAGCGGGACTGCCAAGGGGAGCCGTCGCAATGCATAAGAGTCCAGCGCCGGTCATCGATCCTGCTTGCGATCTCTGGCGCCCGTCCTAGCCGGCCGACAGCGGCATTTATGGGGTCGATCGCTCAATCCGCGATGCGCTTGTGGCGGAACGCCGAGCGCTCCCGCGCCACGTTGCCGATCATGGCCAGCGTCTGGCTCGCCTGCATCGGCAGCGCCATGCTGACGACCGCGGTGTCGTTCCACCTCGGCAAGCCCGGCGTCGACCCCGAAATCGTGCAGATCGTGCTGACCGCCTATCCGGTCGGCTTCCTGATCGGATGCCTGATGACACGTCCATTGGTCGCCCGCTATGGTCACGAGCGGACATTCCTGCTGATCCTGACAACCGCGCTGCTGTCGGCCGTGGCCTTCGCCTTCACCGACTTCATGCCGGGCTGGTTCTGCTTCCGGCTGCTCGGCGGCATGTCGATGGCCTCGATGTTCGTCGTCTGCGAGAGCTGGATCAATCTCTATGCCGAACAGCACAATCGCGGCGCGATGTTCTCGATCTACATGCTGACGACGGCGATCGCCGTGCTGCTCGGTCAGATCCTGGTGGCGCTGGTCGGTCCGCAATCTCCGCATCTGTTTTTGGTCGCGACGGCGACGGTGCTTCTGGCCTTTGCGCCAAAGTTCGCGGGGCTGCGCTGGCCGACGCTGCCTTCAGTGCCGGCCGATCCGGCGCCCACGCCCGGAGCGAAGGCGGAAAGGCGGCTCGGACCGCTGGCGCTTTTCAGGCTGGCGCCGGTGACGGTCGTCGCGATTTTCCAGGCCGGCATCACCAACATGAACATCTTCGTGCTGACACCGCTCTATGGGACGCAGATCGGTCTGTCGGCGGCGGCCACGGTCTGGCTGGTGACTACGATAAGCATCGCCGGCATGCTGGCGCAGACCCCGGTCGGCTGGCTGTCGGACCGGTTCGACCGCCGCCTGATGCTGCTGGTGCAAGGTCTGGTGTCGGTGACGGCCTGCGCCGCGATCGCATGGGTCGGCACCCTGTCGGTGCCGCTGCTGTTTGTGCTGTTCTTCCTGTATGGCGCCACCGCGCTGACGATCTATCCGGTGGCGATGGCCTTCGGCGCATCGCAGCTTCATAGCCGGCACATGGTCGCCGCCTCCGGCACGCTGCTCCTGCTCTACTCGATCGGCAATGTGGCGACACCGGGTGTCGCAGCAGGGTTGATGGCGCATCTTGGGCCTCCCGCCATGTTCCTGCTGCTCGGTGGCGGCGCAGCACTGGTGACGCTCGCGGCCTCATACAATCTTGTGCGCCGGCCGGTCAGAGCGCCGGTCATGCAAAGTGTCGAGGAACGGGTTTGAGGTTGCCGCTATGAACCGACTGCAGGGAACGATCGTGCTGATCGCGGGCGCCGCAAGCGGCATTGGCGCCGCCATTGCCCGGCGCTGCGTTGCAGAAGGCGCCAGCGTGGTCTGCGCCGACTACGACTTTGCAGCGGCACAGGCACTTGCCGATAGGCTCGGCTCCTCGGCGGTCGGTTGCCAATGCGATGTGACCGATACCGACTCCGCCAGGAACGCCGTCGATATCGCGAAAGAGCGCTTCGGCCGGCTGGACGGACTGGTGCACAACGCCGCCGCACCATCGACCAACGCCACCGTCGTCGATCTAGACGAACAGTCCTGGCGCCGCGAGCTCGACGTCAGCCTGACCGGTGCGTTCCTGATGAGCAAATACGCAATGCCATTGATCGCGGCGGGTGGAGGCGGCTCGGTGGTGTTCATCGGCTCGCAGTTCGGACGGGTCGCGACCACCAGGGCCGTCGCCTATTGTGCTGCCAAGGCAGGACTGATCCATCTCGCCAAGGCGATGGCGGTCGATCATGCGCCGGACAAGGTGCGCGTCAACAGCCTGTCGCCGGGCGCGGTGGCGACAACGCGCCTGCTGCGCAGATTTCCAGACTTCGAGGCCGCCAATGCAGGTCTTGGGCCCGCCCATCTGCTCGGTCGCATCGCGGAGCCGGATGAGATCGCCGCGGCGGCGGCTTTCCTTTTGTCATCGGACGCATCCTTCGTCACCGGATCCGACATGCTCGTGGACGGCGGCTATGCGACGCGCTGACCCTCTTCGTTCAGCTTCAAAGGAGTTCACATGACGCTGCTCGTCACCGGAGGCACCGGCTTTGTCATGAGCGTGGTTGCGCGTGCATGGCTCGACCGTGATCCGCAAGCCCGTGCCGTGATTCTCGACCGGTCCAGCCTTGACGCGGCGGCCGAAAAGCATTTCGCCCCGGTGCGCGACCGGCTCACAGTGATCGCCGCCGATGTCGTCGACCCGAAGGCTTGGTCCGCGACGCTCGACAGGCAAGGCATCACGGCAATCGTGCATGGTGCGACGATCACGCCGATCTCGCGCGGCAGCGCCTCGGAGGCAAAACGCCAGCCGGAGGCCGAAGACCCCGCCCGCATCGTCGACGTCAATCTCATGGGTACCGTGCGGATGCTGGACTGGGCGCGCGCGAGACCAGGTCTCAAGCGCTTCGTCTATGTCAGTTCCGGTTCCGTTTACCGTCATAACGGGCCAGACTGGAGCAGCGAGCCGTTGCCCGAAGACGGCTATGTCGCGCCGCTGACGCTCTACGGCATCTCGAAATTCGCCTCCGAGATGGTGACCAACCGCTATGCCGACCTGTTCGGCCTGTCGGCGGTATCGGTGCGGCTTGCTTCGGTCTACGGCCCGATGGATCGCGCGACCGAGAGCCGCAACTTTCGCCACGTTCCCAACCGCGTCGCGCATATGGCCCTCACCGGCGAGACGATCAGGCCGAACAGCCTGGAGCCAGTCGGCGACTATATCGCCTCGACCGACGTTGCCGCCGCGATCCTCGCGCTGATCGATGCACCGCGCCTCAATTACCGCCACTACAATATCGGCTCCGGCTCCAGCCAGACGATCGGCGAGATCATCGGCTGGGCAAGGGACCGCGTGCCCGGACTGAAGGCCGAAGTGACATCAGGAGAAGAGGCCAATATCGTCCAGGATGTGAGACTGAAAGGCGGCATGTGGGGGAGTATGACATCGCCCGCATCCTGCGCGACACCACATGGCGGCCGCGTCCCGGCAAGGAAGCCTTCCACGCCTACATGGACTGGATAGCCGCCAACGAAACGAGCTGAGGGGAATTTGCCATGACGCCGAGCGCTGCCTCGCAACCGCCCCAGCCGCGCGACTTCGTCGGCTATGGTCCGCGCCCGCCCTTCATGACCTGGCCCGGCGGCGTCAGGCTCGCCATCAACCTCGTGCTCAACTACGAGGAAGGCTCGGAGTACTCATGGCTGGAAGACGGCCGCAACGACAATTGGGGCGAATACAATCTCACCTCGAGCCCGCCGGTGCGCGACCTCGGCACCGAGACGCATTTCGAATATGGCAGCCGCGCCGGTGTCTGGCGCCTGGCACGGCTCTTCGATCGCTACGACATCCCGATCACCATCTCTGCTTGCGCGGTGGCGCTGGAGCGCAACCCGCCCTTCGTCGAATGGATGAAGACGCGACGGCACGATCTACTGGGCCACGGCCTGCGCTGGATCGACTATACGACCATGGAGCGCAGCGAGGAGCAGCGCCAGCTGCATGAAGCGATCGCGCTTTACGAGAAACTGCTGGAGAGGCGCCCCCTCGGCTGGAACTGCCGCTCGCTGCCCAGCGTCAACACGCGCGATTTGCTCGTGGAGGAAGGCGGCTTCCTCTACCACTCCGATCCCTGCAACGACGACCTGCCCTATTTCCTCGATCATAGGGGGACAGAGATCCTCGTCGTGCCCTATTCCAAGACGCTTAACGACAGTCGCTATCTGGTGGCGCCGGGTTACAGCAATCCGCGCGACTTCGCCGAGGATTGCCGCTCGGCGATCGATTACATGCTCGACGAGGCCGACGAGACCGGCGGCCGCATGCTGACGATCGGCATCCATGCACGCTGGATGGGCCAGCCCAACCGCGCGTCCGGGCTGCGCGAGGTGATCGAGCACGTGAAGAAAAAGCCAGCCGCTGCCTTTATGCGACGCGAAGACATTGCCCGATTCTGGCTGGAGAACCATGTCGGCTTCGAGCGGCGCGGCTAACGGAAGCAAGACGACATGTTCGAAACGCTGATCCGGGGAGCCACCATCGTCAACGCCGAAGGGTTCGAGCGGCGCGATGTAGGCATCACCGACGGCCGTATCGCAGCGCTCGTCCAACCGGGCGAGATGGCTTCGGCGAGAACCGTTTTCGATGCTTCCGGTGCCTATTTGCTGCCTGGCCTGGTCGACGCGCATGCGCATCTGCGCGAGCCCGGACTGACGCACAAGGAGGACTTTTCCTCCGGCACGCATGCCGCAGCCCTCGGCGGTGTGACGACGGTGCTGGACATGCCGACCGACGATCCTTGGACGGCCACGGCCGGGCAGCTTACCGACAAGGTGACGATGGCGGCAGGACGCATCCATGCCGATGTCGGCTTCCAGGTTGCTGTCAGCCGCGACCTTTCCCGCATCCCTGCCTTGCTCGACCTCGCACCGGTCTCGTTCGAGCTGTTCACCGCCGATGTACCCGATGACTTCCTCTTCGCGACGCTCGACGCCGTGGCCGAGGCGTTGAAGGCTTTCGCCGGCAGCGACACTTTAATCGGCATCTCGCCTGGCGATCAATCGATCCTGACCGGCAGCGCCGCGCGCGACCGCTCGGGCACCATCGCCGCCTTTCAGGCCAGCCGGCCGCCACTGGCCGAGGCCAACGGCATCGCCCGGGCGCTCATCGCCGCCGCCTCGGCCGAGACCAGAATTCATGTCCGCCAGATCAATTCCGAACTCGGCGTCGAGACGTGGAGCCGGCTGCGCGGCATGGCCGACACCAGCGTCGAGACCACGCCGCAGAACCTCTTCTTCACCGCTGCGAATTACGAGACGCAAGGCGCCCATCTGAAGGCCTCGCCACCGTTGCGCTCGCCCCATGATGTGGATGCGCTGCGCGCCGCGCTGCGCGCAGGACTGATCGACATCGTTGCCACCGACCACGCGCCGCACACGCCGGCCGAGAAGGCAGCGCACCATGCGGCTTTCGCCGACATTCCAGGCGGCATCCCAGGGCTGCAGACACTGTTGCAGACCATGCTGAAACTGGTCGATGAGGGCCTGATCGCGCTGCCCGACCTGGTGCGCCTGTGCGCCCGCAATCCGGCCGAGCGCTTCGGGCTTGGCCGGCGCAAGGGACGGATCGCCGCCGGCTACGATGCCGATATCCTCATCCTCGATCCGCGCCAGTCCAGCGCGATCGCCAATGCCGACCAGGTGTCGCGAGCAGGTTACACGCCATTCGACGGCTGGACCGTTCAAGCGCGGCTGACAAACGTCTTCCTGCGCGGTCGCGAGAGCGTGCGCGAGGGAGAACTGATCGGCCCGAAAGTTGGAACCATCGTCACCCGGGAGGAAAGCTGAGGACCATGCCCCTGCTCGCCAACAAGACCGCCATCGTCACCGGAGGCAGTTCCGGCATCGGCCGCGCGATCGCGCTGAAATTCGCGGCCGAGGGTGCCAGCGTCGTCATCGCCGACACGGTCGAGCAGCCGATCGAAGGCGGTAAGAGCACAGTGGAGTTGATCCACTCAACCGGCGGAGCTGCTGTTTACATCCGGACCGACATCTCTGACTGGAGGGCCGTCGATGCGCTGGTCGGTGCTACGGTCACGCAGTTCGGACGGCTCGACGTGATGGTCAACAACGCCGCGATCTACACCAGCACCAATCTGATCGACACCACGCCGGAACAATGGCAGCGCGTCATCGGCGTCAACCTGACCGGCTTCTTCTACTGCTCGAAGCGGGCGGTGATGCAGATGCTCGACCAGACGCCGGTCGACGACGTGCGGGGTCGCATCATCAACATATCCTCGCAGCACGGGATGGTCGCCTGCCCCGGAGATTTTCCCTATTCGGTGAGCAAGGGCGGTATCGTACAGATGACGCGGCAGATCGCCGTCGACCACGCCGACGATCTGATTGTCGCCAACGCCATCGCACCCGGCAAGATCATCACCGGCAAGCCGGGTGTGGCCAACGATCCCGACGCGCTCGACTATTCACACCGTCGCACGCCTTGGCCGCGGCTCGGGCGCCCGGCAGGAGCCGCACTCTTCCTTGCCAGCGACATGGCAAGCTACATCACCGGCATCAACCTGATGGTGGACGGCGGCTGGATGGCGGGTTGACCGAGGAGGACTGCGTCCGCCCGTGCCAGAGGGCGCGTTCGCTTTGCCTTGCCCAGGACGGGTTCCGCAGTGCCGCCCGCTCGCCGAGGCTTGCGCATCGTCAGCTGTTCCTCGTGACAGAAACGTTGGATGCGGTTTATCGAGATGCCTCCACGCGGCCTCGCTTCAGGTCATCGGTGGGCGCTCAAGTGGTCGGTGCGGCGGCCGCAACCAATCCAGCGTCCTTGAGATCAGCCCATAGAGCCGCGGGAATATCCTCCCGCAGGTAGGCCTGATTCTGCTTCAATTCCTTGGCAGAGCGGGTGCCCGGGATGACGCTCGACACCAAGGGATGGCCGAGCGGGAACTGGAGTGCGGCCGCCGGCAACGATACCTTATGGCTGATACAGACGGTCTCGATGCGGTGCACGCGCTCAAGCACGAACTCTGGTGCTGGCCTGGTGTTGAAGGTGGCGCCCTTCACCGCACCCGTTGCCAGGATGCCGGAATTGTAGGGGCCGCCGTTTTGATTTCAAAGGAAAAATCGCCGCCAAAAAATATTTTGAGGTTTCACCAACTATCGGGACCAATCGGGCGATTTTTGCACCTTGCGGCATTCGACAGCGCGCCCAATCCCGTCTCCAAAAGTACCGTCAGATATCGTGCCAAGGCGCGGAAGTGCCGCACAGCCTGCCGTTTGTGTACGTTCAAATCACGGTCACGGCCTCGCTCCGCAGTCGCTGCGGCGGCTTTGTCTCCCATTTGCGCTTGATGAATTCCGGCGATCCTCGCTCACCTCTGGCTGGTCAGGCGATACGCAACAGTTCACGTAGGCGGAGTGGCAATCGCGGCGAGGCTTGCAGCTCGGCGCAGCTCGCCTCCCATCGCTTCAGATAGTCGGCGATCGGGATACCGGTGCGGCCGGGCCAGCGGTTGAGTGCGCCGAGCGCCTCGACGCAGTCCGGCGCGCGGTCGTATTCGGCGAGGATGGTCACCGACATCGCCTGGGCGAATGGATTGAGGCCGGGTATTTCGATTTCGCTGCGATGGCCGGCGAACCACGCCGCGGCGTCGTCGGTGAGCCCCTGGCTGTCGGCAAGCGTGGTATAGCCTCGAATGATGTTCTGGCGATACTCGGCAATGGCATCGCCGAAGGCGTTGTCGCCGGCGAACGGCGGGTTCTCCTTCCAGTCCTTCGCCAGGCGCCCCAGCCCACGCAGCGAGAAGGCTTCAACCATCGCTTCCTCGAGCCACTGGCAGGGCGGCGCCGGCCTGGCGTCGGCTTGCCAGCTGTTGGCCGTGACATGACCGAGTTCGTGGCCGAACTGGTAGGCTAGCTTCGACCAGTCTCGCTCGCCGATGTCGACGATGATCCATGCCATAGTGGTGCCGTCTGCGTGCAACCAGACGGCCGGGGACCCCGAAGGGTGCTCGTCGACGCGCAGCCGCGTCGGCTGGCGGTCGGAGACGAGGCGAACGCCGTCCAAGCAGGCGTGCCGCATGCGCTCGATGACTTGATCAGCCGCGCGTGGCAGCATGTGGCCCCAATCGCCGGCGAGTTCGATTGGGGCGGAAAGGAGGGATGGGGACGGGGTAGTCGGTGCCATGGTCGCGTAGCTCTCCCCGAGGGCGGGCCGACCCGTCAACGCTGCAGGAATCAAGCTTCCGGCCGCTGATCCTCCAAAAAGCGTAACGAAATCTCTTCGCCGCACTTCGATTCCTGATGTCCGACCGATCGCAAATTAACTACCATGATAATCCACCAATGGAAAAGGCTCAGTGAGCAGATAGGGCATCAGGAGTGGGCGAGGCTATCTTTTCGAAAATGTACAGCGGAGAAACTTTGTCAAGTTGGCAGGTGGCGCACGAGATGTCAGTCCGGCTAGAAGACGACGTTCTTGTTGTATCAGATACGGAAAAACACAGCTGGCATCTCTTGCGTTTGTATGATTCGGCTTTTCTATTCAGAATTGTCAGACTGACGTGTCGCATTAAATTCTACGCTAATACTGTCGCCAATTTCTACATCCATCACTATGGTAATTTGGACGTCGCAGAGATATACGCCGACGGCACCATAGTTAACGGTGGGATTAGTAAAGATTTCTCTGTCAATAGAATTTCTGCCGACTTGTTCGATGTCGACGTGACATTTCTCAGCTTCCATCCAACATTGTCAATTGGCTGCTCCAATAACCACCAGCCTGTCTATTCTGGCACTGGACGCGAGCAGTTCGGCCTTATGAGCGTGTTAGTTGAGACGTTTGACGCACATAGTGAATTGTCCCGCACACCAGCAGAGGAGCGCATCACGCTGGTCGACGTCGGCGGCCAAGAGGGGCTGCAACTCAAGTGGATGCTGAAAGCTGAACAGATCACACCGGTGGTGTTCGAGCCCATACGCTCGGAGGCAGCACTGGTTAGGCAAACCCTCAGCCGTATCCCAGGCGCACAGGTTGTAGAAAAGGCGCTAGCGCATGCCGCTGGCATTCAGAAACTACATATTGCGGCAGCGTCGGGCTGCTCATCCTTAAGGGAGCCGAACTTCGAAATCTTGCAGCACTATTCTATTGGACCGATCTTCCGTACAATTGATAAGCAAGACGTCGAATGCGTTCGATACGACGAGTTATTCCGGATGCAGGCTGCGCCCTCTCCGGACGTCATAAAAATCGATGTGCAAGGTTTTGAGTACGAAGTTCTGGTCGGATTTGGACACCTTCTCGAGTCCTGTCTGGCCATAGAACTGGAGACACACTTCGTACCAATATATAGAGGGCAGAAACTAATCGGCGACATTGTCAACATGTTGGGAGAATTCGGCTTCGCACTACGGCAGGTTAGGCAGGTACCGAATTTCGATGGTGATGCTGTCGAGTTTGATGCGCTGTTTACGAAGAGACGAGATAGAGTCATCGCGCTCTCGGAGCGAGCGAGGCGTAAATTTCATCTGATCACTGATGTATTGGGCATTCCCCCATACATCTAATCCGATTTCGTGGAATGCGAGTTCGTCGATAGCACAGCACTTCCCTCAAAGCCGATATTCGCTAGGCACGAATTGACCAGATTGTTGATCTGTAGCGCACGATGTCGCGTCATATGCCGCTCTCTTACAAGCTGCATTCCAGCCTTTCTAATTTTGTCCACAGCTGGTCGATTTTGTTCGTCCAGGATCCAGTCCACCTTTTCCAGAAAATCTTCTCTTGCAGCAAAAATACATGTTTCGTGATCCAAGAAACCCAGTTCGTTCATCTCCTTTTCAATGAGGCGATCGGCCAACAGCAAGGATCCCGTCGACGCTATCTCGAAATTCTTGAGATGAATATAACGATACGAATGACCATCGCAAAAGCAGCAAAGATATTTCGAGAGCTCTTCGTAGTATCGTGTTCTGACAATAGCTTGACTATCGTCGTTGTACTTTCCTCCGTAACCCGGGTGATCCAATACGGCCACCTTGCTGGTGTCGAGGCCGACCGCATATTTCCTCAGAGGTCGATCCGCCGCGATGCTTCCTGATACGAGCACCTTAGCAATCGGGCTTTCATTAAACACAACACGCTCAAAGCCCTTGCAGCCTTCCAGCGCTGACGAATATGGAACCCATTCCACTGCGCCATGGGCGAAGTAGTTCTGAAATTCGTACGCATATGGGCTTATGACGACATCTGATGAAGCCACAAGGGAACGCAGCAACGTATCATAATCTGCATTGTAGCTCACAAGGTCGTCTATTTTCAGAAATTTAAGTGCTGAAATAGCATCGAGAGATATCGATATATTACCCTGGTAAGCAATCAGGAGGGCCGAATATGAGTTCAATCGCTCTATAGTGCTTTCGGATGCAAAGTCCGTCGACTTTGAATCTATGATATCAAACCCATGATCTTCGTTCAACAGTCGAACCAGATAGAAGTGCTCGTAGGCAAGATAGGACGTTAGCCAGCCGATATCGCAGATGACGGCTTTGCGGAAAGAGCGCGATTTAAGATTGCTCATTTCCAGCCGAGGCGCGGCATGGGTACTATATCTCGAAGAATAGGCCGCTTGAATCAAATTGACCCAGTCATCGATCATATATTGCCAATCGAATTTCCGCGCAGCCTCCCGGATTAGATGACATTTCTCGGCAAAGGCAGCGGGATTTTCCTTGTAGTAGCGGAGTGTGGCGCTAGTGAAAGCCTTGAATTTGTCGGGCTCGATGGGCGCGATGATGCCGCCGCCTAGATAGGCCTTCTGGGGAAAGTGACCCACCGGCGTGCCTATCACGAGCCTTCCGGCAGCCGCCCCCTCCATGACCGACAACGGGCCGGATTCATTCACGGAACTTGACACCACAGCGTCGACGCTTCGATAGAAGTTCGGCATGTCGTGAAATGAAATCTGATTTGCCGTGGAACCTGCCACCTTGAATGCCAAGCCGGCCTCACGCGCTGCCGCCTCTGCGAGGTCGCCGCGTTTCCACTCAACGCCGAAAGTCTTTACAGACATCGATGTGGCGTAGCCAACTGTCGCTAGCCTTTCCGGCAAAGCGCTGAAAAAACTTTCATAGTCAATGCCGAGCGATGCTACCTTTGGCGATCGAGGTATACCCAGCATAATCGATGCCGAATATACTGATTCACTAACGACGCCATAACTGGCAAATCTGTCGAAAACGCCAGAACCCTTCTGTTCGACCAGCATACGGATATCGAACTCATGGTGCGATATCGCGATTATCTTATCGAAGGGAATTTTATATCTGTCGACCAAGGTCGATACGCCATCGAGGGCAGTTAGGTACAAATCGTAATAATCTCGTACGCTATCGAAATAAATACCGTTATCCTGCTGCCAATCGATTATATCGACGACAAAACCTCTGTCATTAAGCTGGCATGCGACGTCATAATAGACCCTGCCGTGTGACCATTTTGTATATCCGTATATCAACAGCCTGGCGCAGTTTGGCCGCCTATTCGACTTTGCTCTTAGAGCCGGATGAACAATGTGGTTTTGTATTCTGGCCTTATCGTATTCATCCTCCGCGGTGCGCCATGCGCCTTTTAGTCCAGCACTGACTTCGGTGCACCAATTCTCCGAAGCAATAAACAATTCCCAGGTACTGCAAACAGGTGCCCTGAGCATCATCTGTCCGTCTGGTATAGCCGACAGAAAAAACCCACCAGATTTTAGCGTCAGCAGACCACGTTCGAGAGGGATCAATTCGAGCGTTGTTGAACCAGATGGCCGGTTCTCGTGTTGCGACCGGGAGGCGGATAGACAGATATCAGGATAGCAATCGATGGGTTCTGACGAGCCGTCAGCAGCATGAACCAAGCGCCCCCACCGAAAGTGTCCTGGCAAATTTTTGTCTGGTTCGAACAGCACGTTGGCCGGGCTGCTCTCTGTCGGACCATGGCGTAGTTCGCCTGAGGCCGCATCGACAAAAAGCACGGTGCCGAACGCTGTGAACAATTGGGCTGGTTTGAGCGAAACCTCGTTCATGCGCCGGCCCGCAATTCTTCCTGCCGCCGGATGAAGAAATCGAGGTTGTCTTTGAGCCGCTGGTTCCCCGTATCGAGTTCAAGAGCTGTTCGCCCCCATTCGACCGCCCGGTCCATGGCATTGAGGCGCCACGACGCGATCGCACCGAGATCATACAATCGAAACCCCCAGCAGTTCGCGTCGTCCAGGTAGCTCCCGGTGCGGTGTGTCTTCTCGATCCCATTGGTGCAGGTCCAGAACAGGTTCAGCCAGTCGGCCTTGCCATGGAATTCCTCTGCGAGATCGAGCCAGATCTCGCGCCGGTGCGGCGCTTCCATCCTGGCCTTGTCCAGCCAGGACAATTTCTGCTCCGGCCGCATGCGCGCGATGTAGCGCATCGCCTCGGAGCGTTCTTCCGCCCACTTGCTTGTCGGCAATGCAAGGTAGCGCTCAAGCAGTTGGACGGCCCGCTCTTGCTGGTTCGCCCACATCAAGTCCCGCCCTAGCCAGAAACAAATCTGCGCGTCGTCGGGGTCTTCCTTGTGTGCCACCTCCATCAGCGGCAGGTAGCTGCTCCTCGTTGGCTTGGCGAGATCCTGTACCTCGAACATGACGATGTCGCTGCTGTTCGCGGCGACTTCCGTTTCTCCAGTGAAGACCAGGGCTTCGTGGACTGGCCGCCTGAAGCGATATCCCCAGCGATGATGAAAGTTTTTCGCTGGCCAGCTTCGCAGCGGCGTCGGGTCATCGACATTCGATCTGTAGATGGTCTGGCAATAAAGGGCTGTCGTCTCGGGGGTCCAGGCCGCTTCGAGCTTCGGCCGCCAGCCGGGTTCGAGGAACCGGTCCATGTCCATCGTGCAGCAGACATCGACATCGGATGGGATCAGTGCCATGGCGGCGTTACGGGCATCGTCGAAACGCCACGGACGGACCGCTATCCTGTGCACGGTGACGCCGGCTGCAGTCAGCCGCGCCACCGTGTCATCGGTGCTGCCGGTGTCGGCGACAATGCGATAATCGGCGTCGACGGCCGAGTTGGCCCAGCGCTCCGCGTTTGCGGCCTCGTTCAACGCAATGGTGTAGACGGCGACTTTCACCCGAAACCTTCCATAGAATCTATGCGCGAAAGGAGTACGTGCGGTAGACAAAACGTATTGGCCTAGCGATATATGGATTGGTATCAATCATGGTAAGAATTGACTTCATCTCTTCATAGGGGTCGATACCGATCGAGCGAAGATATGAGTAAAATGCACCCGTATCGTGATTGCTTACTTGGGTATGGCGCATCAGAAATTCGTCGACGATACCGGCAGTCCAGCGATCCGCGAGGTGATGACCCCAATATAGATCGAGTCCCCATCCCGAGATCGATAGGTCGAAGGAATGAAGCATCTCCTTTAGGAACGCGCGCCTGAAGAACGGGGCCATGACCTCGACCCAATTCGTGGTCCGGAGCTTGAGGCCAGGATGCTCGCGCGTCAGCCCAATCGCGTCGATACAATCCGGGGTCAAGGCGGGTTGGGCGAGATCAAGCGAATACTCATCGCAAATGGTAAAAAACGCATCAGGATTGAAGAGAATTTCTATATCGTCATCAAGGAATAAGACTCCCTCGTAGATGTAATGAAGGCCTGTAACCTCAAAGAACCGTTTAGCGCCATGCATTTTTGATTGGCCGCCGGCAAAAACAATTTCGGCCCTATTTCGAAGAATATCATCCGGGTGGGGCGTGGCGTAGTAGTTTACGGCGAGGTCGTACTGGCGCTTCTCTTGCGGAATCTCGGAAAAAAAGGAGGGGCGGCGCTTCGATCCGGCTCGTATCAGAATCAGATAGCGCCTTGGGTCAGGCGGGACGGACAGGAGCTGAATATCGTTCGAATTCTCAAACATTCAATTTGGTCCGATGCGGCAACGAGGGTTCTCGCTGCGATTTTTACCGAAGATGCCCTGTTTCTGCGCGCTTTCGTATGGCCACGAGGCCGCCCATCAGCCTCGCCCGGTTCAACTCATAGTGGCTGTCGAAGAACAGGATCTCGGCGAACTGCCCGGCAATCGCGCTCACCCCCAGCGGATCGACCGAGCGGGCCGTGCCATGCTCCTTGATTTCGCGCAGCAGGGTCTTGGTCAGCGTGATCTTGCCTGCATCCTCGCCGGGCGGCTGCCAGTCGAGGTCTTCGAGAAAATACCAGCCGTCTTCGGCGAGCAGCGGGAAGAACTCGCGCAGCGTCAACTGCTCATCGAACGAGGCGTGGCTGCCGTCGTCGATGATCACGTCGAGCGATCCCAGTTCTAGCTTTGCAGCGACGCCGCGCAGATCGTCCAGCTTGGATTGGTCACCGACAAACGACTTGAACCGTTCATTGTTGAACTGCGAAAAATCCGTCAGGTCGACACCGATCACCTGGCAGAACGGAAAATAGCTTTGCCAAAGCGACACGGATGGGGTCTCGGTCTGGTTGCCCTCGGCCAAACCACGGCACAGGCCGATCTCCATCAGCCGCTGCATGGACAAGCGCCGGGACGACAGCAGGCGATCGTAGATCCTCGCGTAGCAGTGACGGTTGCCGGTATGCCGGTTCTTGTCGGTGTTGAAGCGGTCGGCGAGACTGGTGAAGCTAGGCAGGCTGTCGAGCGGGCTGACCAGCGACGAGATCAGCGGCGCCCCTTCGCCGCCCGGCCGGGCGTCGTTGCGCGCCGTCCACAGGTGGATGCCGAACACCCTCTCGTCGTTCAGATAGTCGGCCAATTCCGTTATCGGCTTCTCGAACCGGTCGATCTCATTCCAATCGATGGTGTTGAAGAACATCGGGCTGAACACCCATTCTCGCAGTTCGGCTCCCGCATCGGAGGCAATGTAGTCCGACAGCAGCTTGGGGCCGATGTCTCCGAACTCCTTGCCGCTGGCGTCATGGAAGCGCGAGATCGACAACTCATACAGCGCCCTGAGATGACTGCTGTAGGGCCTGGCATAGATGACATTGCCGCAAACAAAATGGCCTTTGTGCGATCCGCGCCATTGCAGATTGAAGAAATGATCGCCGCGAAACGGGAACGGCCGCAGCAGGATGACGTCTGAATCCATCCATAGCCCGCCATGCTCATAGAGCAGGGCGTAGCGGAAGATATCGCTGAAATACCTGATCTCGGAGCCGGCGACGATCCGCTCGAACAAGGCCCGCGGCATGACGTCATCGGCATTGCGGACTTCGACCCCATGCGCGACGAGGAACGCAAGCTTCTCCGGTGCGTAGCTCCATACCCGCACCGGATGCCCTGCCGCCCGCATCGACGTCGTGGCCGCAATCAAGGTGCGATGCTCGGCCTTGTCGGACATCACCTGGTAGAAGCAGTTGATCTGCGGAAGTGCCGTGTCGTTGCTGCCGAGGAAATGGGAAATCCGTGCGTCGAACTGGCGCGATCCTTCCCGTCGTTGCAGCGGAGAATCGACGTCGCGCAGAAACGGCGCTAGCTCATGAAAGATTTCGTCTGTCGACTTGATGCCGCTGGCGCCGAGGTCCTTGCTTTCCGACGCCGTCTGGCTGGCATCACCCATGGCCCCATCGTCTTCAGCACGGCTAGGCTTGATCCCTGTTTTCGTTGGCGGGCTGCTGTGCCCACCGGCCGGCGTCAGCCTCGACGCTTTATCAGCCACACCCGATGGCAGGCCATTCACATCCTCCAGCTGCGACCTCACCTCCGCCTCGTCGACGGTCGCGATCCAGGACTCGCTGTCGGTGACGCTGTAGGATATCAGCAAACGCCTTTCGTCGGGGTGCCACGCCAGCCCGGCGGCGAACTCGACGCCCTTTTTGTCGAAGAAGAATGGACGACTTACTTTTCGCAAGGCGTTGGCTTCATCGAACCAGACGAACCGGTGCAGGTAATAACGCCGCTTCTCCGCGGTCCGCCACTGGACTTCATGAATCAAGGCGAGCCATCCGCCGGCGAATGCGATCAGCTGGGTTCCACCCCTGAAACTCTGGGCGGCAATCGCGGGAGAAGTCTCGCTGAGAGTCGAGCCCTGCTCGTCCACAATCCGGGTGGGGTCGCAGAGGTAGATGAACTGCAGCGTCTCTGCCCCTGCCTTCGCCGTGCCTGGCTTGACTTGCGGCATCCAGTTCTTCTCGTGCACACGCGGCCCTGCCGGATGGAGCACGCGCCAGTCAGCCAGCCGGCAGGCGCCACTCTCGTCGATGCGCGCGACGACCTGCTCGCACCAGCCCTCCTCTGTCAGCTCGCGTACGCAGGAGACACCCCACAGCGCATCGCGCCAAGCGAACAGGCGCAAGTCCTCGAATCCGAGAACCCGGCCATTAGCGGGGTCCGGCATGTCAACCGGCGGCAAAATCTCGCTTGCGGACTGAATGGCAAGTTCATCGCTCAATCGGAGCAGGAAATTGCGCGTGTGAACCGGAGCTCCGCCCGGCGTGTCGTATTGGAGGTTGTCTTCGGCCAGGGTGTAGTTAACCGTCCGCTGCAAGAGCACGATCTGGTCGCCCAATCGAGCCACTGACGGGTTTGACGACCGGTAGCCATCGGGCGCCTCGAAGCCGACCGGACGCGCGCTGAAGGACGGCATCATTGTCTTGGCGGGCTGCACATAGAAGAACAGGTTGGACCACGCCAGCTCCCTCGGTCCGTCGTCGATTGTCCGGTTCAGCGCCAGCCAGTTGCAGGCTGCGAAACCACGGTCCTTGCGCACGGGATCGCGGGCATAGTTTGCCGCGATCGCAAACTCCTCCATCAGGCCCGTTGTATAGATGTAATCCTCGATAAACAGGATGTCCTGCTCCGGTCGCTTGATCGCCAGCCCCGCTTCGGAGAACAGCACGCTGGTGTGGTTCATCCCCTTGTCGCGGTAGAACCTGGCCAGGTCATAGAGCGGCTCGGCACGTTGCGGTCGTTGATTGAAGGCGGCAAGCGCCTGCTCAATGAAGCCGGGCTCGTCGCCGAGTTTGCGCAGGCAGCGAGCCCCTTGCAGGCGGGCGTTCCACGCCTCCTCGTCCCAGCCGCCCATGGCGGCGCGTTTGGCGTAGGCCACCGCGGCCTCCGCCGTCCGCCCGGCATCGCGATAGGATTGCGCCAGGTAGAACCAGTAGCGCTGATTTTCCGGATCCTTTTCGAGGGCCGCCAGCAGAAGCTTCGCATCACGTTCGAATTTGTCGACGCGGTTCGATCCGCTGGCGTGGTCCTTGTACCAGGCACCGCGCAGTTCCTGCACGCCCTCGGGCACGTCGAGATATTCGTGGGTCACGCCGTGGTAGCGCGCGCCGGCGTCGCGCCTGACCAGGCGCGTGTTCCAATAGGCGAGGCCCGAATCCGACCGCTGAAGCAGCCGGTAGCCCGAACTGTCGAGCCGCTCGCGGAAGCCTGCGTCCTCGACCATCAGTTCCATGTCGGCGTCGTCAAACAGCAGATAGTCGTAGGCGAGAGGCGAGGCATAGGCGTGATCGAGTGCCGCGTTGCGCGCCTGCTCGAAATTGTGGAATGGGAATTCGTGCAACTCGCCCGGCAGGTTGCGGGCAGCGAAGAACGATTTGATGAAATCCTGGGTCCCGTCGGTCGAGCCGGTATCGCCGATGACCCAGCAGTCGATGTGGTCGACAACCGCCCCGAGACAGCGTTGAAGGTTCGCCATCTCGTTTTTGACGATCATGTTGAGGCAGAGCCGCTTGCCGTTTGTCATTCGTGCTCCATCGGCCCTCAACATGACTGTTGGTGATGGGGACGGTTGGCGTGCCGCCTCGCCTTGCGGGATCCGCTTCGATGCGGATTTGACAGGCTTCGATCGCTCATACATTCCCCCCCGCAGTCGCCACCCTTTTGCCGGTCCGGCCGCCGGAACAGCCTATATTCCTAAAGTCCGATCATTCCTTCTCACGGATCGTGCAGGTCGTCCTCTGGAAACCGCGCTTAACCTTATCCATCGTGGTTAGCAGCCTGCCGTCGCGGCGGCATGCGCGGCAACCACTATCGTGAAAGGATCGTGTTCGAACTGCAACCGCCGGCATTTACCGCTCCGTCCGGTTTAGGCTGTGCATTCCGCCGCCATTTGCAGGCTGCCGTCAAGGTTGAGACATCCACATCCGCCGACACGTTGCCAACCTGTCCGACATCGTCTGTACGCGCCATAGTCGGTGCGTTTGCATGGACGACGCGGACCTTGAACTGAAGGCTGATGCCGGCTTGATTCGAGGCGGGACTGTTAAGTATATGATTTTCAGAACGATTTTTTCCATCTGGCCCGCCGGTATTGCTCGAACGCCGTTATCCTGTTTGCAGCTAATTTAGAAGTTACTTAATTAATAGTTTACAACTTACTAATTTTAGAATTTACTAAAATGCTGTACCGAGGGGCGCCTCTGGATTGGACGGCCGCGTGCCTGAAATTCCGCGAAAGCCTCTCAGGGAGTTGAGTTAGAGGGTCTGGGTTATCAGGGCCGTTTGGCAGTTTGGAGGGTGCGTCCTTGGGCGCGCCACTTTTAAGTTGTGCCTAAATCTCCGCTTTGGAGGCGGACGGCTGCCCCTTCCCTCGAGAGTTATCGCCGAGACGTCAGCGTCACGGTAACGGGAGTGGGTTGTGAATCTGGTTGTGTCGCGTGCGCACCGTAAGCGCCGTGCAGGAGGCGTCAGAGCCGATTGCGCGGACGGGCCGACCGGCGCGCCTCGGCGCCGCGCTTCCGAACTCTTTTTCGTTGATGCCTCGGCATCCGATCTTGGCACGATCTTCCGAAACCCGAGGCAGGACGACGAGGTCGATCTCGCGTCGATCGACCGGGCACGCCGGCCGGCTTTGGCGGGCTGCTGTGGAGCCGCGCGGCGGGTTCGGGCGCGGCCGCAACGAATTTCATCGATGCACTGTCGCATTCAACTCAAGCACCCGATGCCGGCGAGCTCGTCGGGCCGCGGGCACTCAGCAGCAAATGGAAATTGACGGGGCGGCACGGTCGCCGCTGACCAAGGAGGATTAGATGAGCTACATAACAGGGTTTGCGGTCATGGAAGTTGCCGTTAGAGGCGTCTTGCCGATCGGCGACACGACCGAAAATGTGCCTTATTTTATCGTCGACACGGCCAAGAGCGCAATCGTCGGTCAGGTCATTCTTCCCAAGGCTGTCAAGCGAAGCCTCGCCGTCGCTGTCACCGTCAAGGTTCCGGCCGCGGCCGGTTCATTTGCGATTGGCACGTTTGACGATGGCGGGACTTTCCAGACCTGCAGCTTCCTCCGCGTAGAGAGCCCCACTGTTGCACGTCCCGACGACGCCGTCGGCCCGTCCGGAAGATGACCGCCCAATCGCCTTGTCCTTACCGCGACCGCTCGCCGGCCAAGCCGATGGGCGGTTTTCCCTTGAACTGAATTCGAAGCCAACAGGAGCCAGACATGGCCCGCGCCTCTGAATTTCTTTTTGTCGATCCATCAGTCTCCGACCTCCAGACAGTTCTTGGCAACTTGCGACCCGAAGTCCAGGCAATAGTGCTGGACGGCCGCCGACCGGCGGCACGGCAGATTGCCGCCGCGCTCTCGCGGCACGATGGGCTCGACGCGGTGCACGTCTTGGCGCATGGCGCGCCTGGCCGGGTTAGCTTCACCGCGGGAGAATGGTCGGTCGCCACGCTGAAGGAAGCGGCTGAGGATCTTGCCGCGATCGGCAGCGCGCTTGCCGCGGATGGCGAACTGCGACTGTGGAGCTGCGAGACGGCTTTGGGGAATGCTGGCGAGACCTTCGTGGCTGCGCTGGAAGAGGCCGTCGGCGCGGACGTCCGCGCATCGGCATCGCTGGTCGGCGCAGCGGCTTTGGGCGGCATCTGGGAATTATCCGCACAGGCTGGAGCCTCCGCGCCTTTGCCGCCGCTGACTTCGCATGGTGTGGCAAGTTACACCGGCGTGCTTGCAACATCGGGCGATCTGACACTTGCTGGACTTATAGCTACTGGTAACGGAAACAATATTAACACGTACTACCTTGTCGACACAAATGGTACGACCCTTAATACCGACGACACAGTCGTCGGTAGCTTTAACCTTCCATCTGGAAGCAACGGAAAAGTCCCAACTTTTTCCGCAACTATTACAGTTCCAGACGTTACTCATACCTATTTAATTTACGATAGTGGATTCGACCTGTACGGTACACTTACTCCTGTCGACGCCGACAACAATCCGGGCAATGGCCTCCAACTGACCAACCCGCCGACTTATCATTTCGACACCACGCCTATCAACGAATTCGGGCCGGGCAATGATGGCAATCACTTTTCTGGTGGCACCCTAACTGTCGCCAGTGCTGGCACCCCGGGGGCGACTGGCCCCGCGGGCCCGACCGGAGCCACGGGTGCTACCGGCGCAACGGGCTCGACCGGCGCAACGGGTGCAACCGGAGCCACGGGCGCGACAGGAGCCACGGGCTCTACTGGCGCGAGTGGCTCGTCGGGTGCGACTGGCTCGACCGGCGCCACGGGTGCGACTGGGGCCACAGGCTCTACTGGCGCGACCGGCTCATCGGGTGCGACTGGCTCGACCGGCGCCACGGGTTCGACCGGCGCGACCGGAGCGAGCGGTGCAACCGGCTCGACTGGCGCCACGGGTTCGACCGGCGCGACCGGAGCGAGCGGTGCAACCGGCGCGACCGGAGCCACAGGTGCGACCGGCGATACGGGTGCCACAGGTTCGTCCGGCGCCACAGGTTCGACCGGCGCGACCGGAGCGAGCGGTGCAACCGGCTCGACTGGCGCGACCGGCTCTACTGGCGCCACGGGTGATACCGGCGCAACCGGGTCGACTGGAGCCACAGGTGCCACAGGGGATACGGGAGCAACCGGCTCGACTGGTGCAACTGGAGCCACAGGTGCGACCGGCGACACCGGAGCGACTGGCTCGACCGGTGCAACAGGCTCGACCGGCGCAACTGGTTCTACAGGCGCGACGGGCTCGACTGGAGCAACCGGCGATACAGGTGCGACCGGCTCAACCGGGGCGACTGGCTCGACCGGTGCCACGGGCTCAACTGGTGCGACGGGCTCGACCGGAGCGACCGGCTCAACTGGTGCCACAGGCTCGACCGGCGCAACCGGCTCGACTGGAGCGACTGGCTCGACCGGTGCCACGGGCTCGACCGGAGCGACTGGCTCAACTGGTGCGACTGGGTCGACCGGCGCTACTGGTTCGACCGGGGCAACCGGCTCAACCGGGGCAACCGGGGCAACCGGCTCGACCGGTGCCACTGGCTCGACCGGTGCCACTGGCTCGACCGGTGCGACTGGCTCGACCGGAGCGACTGGCGCCACTGGCTCGACCGGAGCAACCGGATCGACCGGGGCAACGGGCTCGACCGGCGCCACTGGTTCGACCGGGGCAACGGGCTCAACCGGTGCGACTGGCTCGACCGGCGCAACAGGCTCGACCGGCGCAACTGGATCGACCGGTGCGACCGGTTCGACCGGGGCAACCGGCTCGACCGGAGCAACAGGCTCGACGGGTGCAACGGGTTCGACCGGCGCCACTGGCTCGACCGGAGCAACCGGATCGACCGGGGCAACGGGCTCTACCGGAGCAACTGGCTCGACCGGTGCGACTGGCTCGACCGGCGCGACCGGCTCTACCGGAGCAACAGGCTCGACGGGTGCAACGGGTTCGACCGGCGCCACTGGCTCTACCGGAGCAACCGGATCGACCGGGGCAACGGGCTCGACCGGTGCAACTGGCTCGACTGGTGCCACCGGTTCGACCGGAACAACCGGCTCGACTGGTGCCACGGGCTCGACCGGTGCGACCGGCTCGACTGGTGCGACCGGCTCGACCGGTGCAACTGGCTCGACTGGTGCCACCGGTTCGACCGGAGCAACCGGCTCGACTGGTGCCACGGGCTCGACCGGTGCGACCGGTGCGACCGGCTCTACCGGTGCGACCGGCTCGACCGGTGCAACTGGCTCGACCGGTGCGACCGGCTCGACCGGTGCAACTGGCTCTACCGGAGCAACCGGCTCGACCGGTGCCACGGGCTCGACTGGTGCCACCGGTTCGACCGGAGCAACCGGCTCGACTGGTGCCACGGGCTCGACCGGTGCCACGGGCTCGACCGGTGCGACAGGCTCGACCGGGGCAACTGGTTCGACAGGCGCAACAGGCTCGACCGGAGCAACCGGATCGACTGGAGCAACTGGTTCGACCGGGGCAACCGGATCGACGGGTGCAACAGGCTCGACCGGCGCTACTGGTTCGACCGGAGCAACGGGCTCGACCGGAGCAACCGGCTCGACGGGGGCAACGGGTTCGACCGGGGCAACCGGATCGACGGGTGCAACAGGCTCGACCGGCGCCACTGGTTCGACCGGCGCCACTGGTTCGACCGGGGCAACCGGCTCGACCGGAGCGACTGGTTCGACCGGCTCGACGGGTGCAACGGGTTCGACCGGCGCAACTGGCTCGACAGGTGCGACTGGCTCGACAGGTGCGACTGGTGCAACGGGTTCGACCGGCGCAACAGGCTCGACCGGAGCCACTGGTTCGACCGGAGCGACAGGATCGACTGGCGCCACTGGTTCGACCGGAGCAACAGGCTCGACCGGGGCAACCGGCTCGACCGGCGCAACCGGCTCGACCGGCGCTACAGGTTCGACCGGAGCGACAGGATCGACCGGGGCAACCGGTTCGACCGGTGCAACCGGTGCGACTGGCTCGACCGGCGCTACGGGCTCGACCGGTGCGACTGGCTCGACCGGGGCAACCGGGGCGACTGGCGCGACCGGGGCAACGGGCGCGACCGGGGCAACCGGAGCGACCGGCTCGACCGGGGCAACGGGCGCGACCGGAGCGACCGGCTCGACCGGAGCAACCGGCTCGACCGGGGCAACGGGCGCGACCGGAGCAACTGGCGCGACCGGAGCGACTGGCGCGACCGGAGCAACCGGATCGACCGGGGCAACCGGATCGACCGGGGCAACTGGCGCGACCGGAGCAACCGGTTCGACTGGCTCGACTGGTGCGACTGGCTCGACCGGTGCTACTGGTTCGACCGGTGCGACTGGCTCGACTGGTGCGACTGGCTCGACCGGTGCTACTGGTTCGACCGGTGCGACTGGCTCGACCGGCGCCACTGGCTCGACCGGAGCGACAGGCTCGACCGGCGCAACCGGTTCGACCGGGGCAACCGGTGCGACTGGCTCGACCGGTGCAACCGGTGCGACTGGCGCGACCGGGGCAACCGGCTCGACCGGAGCAACCGGATCGACCGGAGCGACTGGTGCTACCGGAGCCACGGGTGCAACTGGCGATACCGGTGCGACCGGGGCAACCGGCTCGACTGGTGCGACCGGCTCGACTGGTGCGACCGGCTCAACCGGAGCTACCGGCTCGACTGGGGCCACAGGTGATACCGGAGCGACTGGTGCGACCGGGGCCACGGGTGCAACTGGCGATACCGGAGCAACCGGAGCCACGGGTGCGACTGGTGATACCGGAGCGACAGGTGCAACCGGCTCGACTGGAGCGACCGGCTCGACTGGTGCGACCGGCTCAACCGGAGCTACCGGCTCGACTGGTGCCACGGGTGCGACTGGTGCAACAGGCTCGCAAGGTCCGACAGGCCCGACCGGAGGAACCGGTTCGGACGGTGGTGGTACTGGTGGTCATGGCAATAACGGCTTTGGCAATGGAGATCAGGATGCACCTGGCGGTTCCGGGAACAATAACAATGCCGAAAACGGCCCTGGTCACAAAGCCAACGTCACGGCCAATACGCTCGGGCTCAAGGACACGGCGCAATTCCTGCAGTCCGGCTCGACTGATGGCGGCGGCGGTTCCGGCGGCCATGCGTCGGTCCGCAACCTGATCGGCCTTGCGGCGACTTCGGTGTCGTCGGACCTGCTGAACGTCCTCAAGACGGTTAGCGGATCTGGTGGCAACCAGAACAAGCCGGCTGGTGCGAGCACGGATCTCACCTCGGATCTGAGCAAGCCTGGCGCCGGCTACGCCAGCAACGACCACACGGCCAAGACTTCCATCAAGGATCTCTTGAAGCCGCACGAGTGAGCAAGAACGGAGTACGGACCGGGTCGGTCCAAGTTGAAAAAATGGGGCGCGCGGGTTTCGCTGGAAAGCGGTCCGCGCGTTTCCCGTTGTTCTTTCCGCCTCTGGCGATGACGACTGTTGGCGGATTGGCGGGAACTGAAGCGAAGCCGCCAAGCCGGCTGTTTTCAAAACAATTCGCGCCGTTTTGGCCCTTCGATATTGACCAGGCTTCGCCGCCTTGGTCTTGGCCATTTACCAGTTCCCCACTTAATAGTTTACAAATCGCTAATTTTGTCGTTACTAATATATTCGGCATGAGGGGGGTCCGCAGGTCTGACGGTCGGGTGGCCGGAAATCTGCGAGAGTTGGGTGAAGGGGTTCTAGGGCCGCAAGCCACATCGCGGATTTGTGAAAAAGGCGCGCATTTGAGGTGCGCCTTGAAAGCCGCATGTACGTTTGCCCGTCGGCGGAGGCGGACAGGTTTCCCGTTCTGGAGTTCCCTCGCGTGTTGACGCCGATCCGTCGGCGCGACCGGTTGTAGGGGTGTGTAGTGGGCCGAGTGACATTGCGAGAGGTCAGGCGCGGAGCCAATTCCGGCGTCGATAGGCTGGCTGCACCATGGCGACCATGGGCTGCCGCAACCGGCGACCGGCCGCTGGCCTGCTTCGACCTCCCCGAAAATCACGACGCCACCGCACGCCCTGCCCGCGCGCTCGAACCGGCCACGCCCGGCGTCGCCGGTTTTCAGCTTGAAACCAACCGACAGGACCTCGCCATGGCCACCGAACTCGTCTTCGTCGATGCCTCGGTATCCGATCTCGGCACGCTTCTTGGCAATCTGAGGCCGGGGGTCGACGCGATCGTGCTCGACGCCGAACGCCCGGCCGCGCGCCAGATGGCGCTGGCGCTCGAAGGCCGCGACGGCCTCGACGCCGTGCACGTCATCGCGCACGGCGCGCCTGGCCGCGTGAACTTCGCGGCGGGCGAATGGTCGGCCGAGACGCTGGACGACGACGGGGTCGACCTCGCCGCGATTGGCCAGGCCCTGGGCGCATCCGGTGAGCTGCTGCTTTGGAGCTGCAACGCCGGCGCTGGTGCGGCCGGAACGAATTTCATCGATGCGCTGTCGCGCGCGGCGGCAGCGCCGGTTGCGGCGGCGAACGACCTGGTTGGGTCGCCGGCGCTTGGCGGCGACTGGAAACTGAACATTCAAACAAAGGACGCAGCGGCGCGGCCGCCGCTGACCCGGGGGGCATCATGAGCTACGCAGCAGTTCTGGCGGCGATCGAGATCACCGTATCCGGCTTGGTCCCGAGCGGCTTGGCGGCCGGCTCGACGACCTACTTCGTGGTGGACAGGGACCGCGGCACGATCGTCGGCAACATCAATCTGCCGAACATGGCGAACAACGCCTTCCGGATCGCCATCAGGGTGCCCGGCGGATCGACCGGCCTCGATGTCGGCATCTTCGACGACGCCGGCAAGTTCACCTCGGCCGGCTTCACCGTGGATGTGCCCGCGCCTCCATCCGGCGCCGTCGGGCCGAAGGGGTGATGTCATGTTGAACGCCCCAATTCCCTTCCATAGCCCGGTCGCCACGCGGCCGGGCCTTGGTGCATCAACACGGCAAGTTTCGCCCGAATACCCCAGGGGCGATCATGCCACCGAAATCGTGTTCATCGATCCCGCCGTCAGCGACATCGGGACCCTCTTGGCTGGACTGCGGCCCGGCGTGCAGCCGGTGCTGCTCGATGCCACGCGGCCCGCCGCGGCACAGATGGCGGCGGCGCTGGCTGGCCAGCGGGGCCTTGCGGCGGTGCATGTTATCGCCCACGGCGCGCCTGGACGCGTCGGCTTCACGGCCGGCGAATGGTCGGCTGAAACTCTGGCGCGCGACGCCGGCGACCTGGCCGCCATCAGCCGGGCGCTGGCCGAGGATGGCGACCTGCGGCTGTGGAGCTGCGAGACGGGCCGAGGTTCGGCTGGGCAAGCATTTATCGAGGCGCTCTCCGAGGCGGCCGACACTGACGTATCGGCCGCGACGGCGCTGGTGGGCGCCGCGACACTGGGTGGGCGGTGGGACTTGGCGGTATCGTCTGGCGAGCGGATTGCGCCGCCGCTGACCGACGCCGGGGTGGCAAGTTACGCCGAGGTGTTGAGTCTTGAAGTGACGCTGACGGGGTCGCTCGATACTACGGCCAGCAGCGTCAACCAGTTTTCTGTGCAGTATTATATCACTAATTCGGCTGGCATTATTGTCGATAGCTTTTCTCTGCCATCACACGCAGTTACTAGTCAATTTACATCTGTTGCGGTTATAGTAAACGTTCCGGCAGTGAGCGGGATTTATACTATTACCGCTTTCACCCCTTCTTCCGGTAATGGTAACGACGCAAACCAGAATATTATTTCGGCAGGCTCGTTTACGATTACGGCGGGTGCGGTTACGGCGATTTCGTCGGCTGCAGCGAATAACAACGACGGTGTCTTTACACTCACCTCGGCTTCTTCCACAAGCAACACGGGTCCGACCGGCGCCACGGGATCCACCGGCGCTACTGGATCCACCGGCGCTACGGGCTCGACCGGCGCAACAGGTTCAACGGGCGCCACAGGTGCGACCGGCGCCACAGGTGCGACCGGCGCCACAGGTTCTACCGGTGCGACGGGTTCAACGGGCGCCACGGGTTCGACCGGCGCTACGGGCGCGACTGGCGCCACAGGTTCAACCGGCGCCACGGGTGCGACCGGCGCAACAGGTTCGACCGGCGCTACGGGTGCCACGGGCTCGACTGGAGCAACGGGCGCCACAGGTGCGACTGGCGATACAGGCGCCACGGGCTCGACTGGCGCGACCGGAGCCACTGGAGCAACCGGTGCCACAGGCGCCCCAGGTGCAACCGGAGCCACGGGCGCGACTGGCGATACGGGTGCCACCGGTTCGACCGGCGCCACGGGCGCCACCGGCTCGACCGGAGCAACCGGAGCCACAGGTGCGACCGGCGATACGGGTGCCACGGGTTCGACTGGCGCAACCGGCACCACAGGCGCAACCGGCGATACGGGCGCCACAGGCTCGACCGGTGCAACCGGTGCAACCGGTGCCACTGGCGCGACCGGCGATACGGGTGCCACCGGCTCGACTGGAGCAACCGGCGCCACTGGCGCGACCGGTGATACAGGCGCCACGGGTTCGACTGGAGCAACCGGCGCCACAGGAGCGACCGGCGATACCGGCGCCACCGGTTCGACCGGCGCAACCGGAGCCACAGGTGCGACCGGAGATACCGGAGCAACCGGAGCCACTGGTGCGACCGGCGATACGGGTGCCACCGGATCGACCGGAGCAACCGGAGCCACTGGTGCGACCGGCGATACGGGCGCCACAGGCTCAACCGGAGCCACAGGTGCGACCGGCGATACCGGCGCCACAGGCTCGACTGGAGCAACCGGTGCCACAGGTGCGACCGGCGATACCGGCGCCACTGGTTCGACTGGAGCTACCGGTGCCACAGGTGCGACCGGCGATACCGGAGCCACGGGTTCAACCGGAGCAACCGGTGCCACGGGCGCGACCGGCGATACCGGCGCCACCGGCTCGACCGGAGCAACCGGCGCCACTGGCGCAACCGGCGATACCGGCGCCACAGGCTCAACCGGAGCAACCGGAGCCACAGGTGCGACCGGCGATACGGGTGCCACGGGCTCAACTGGAGCTACCGGCGCCACCGGTGCGACCGGCGATACCGGAGCGACAGGCTCGACCGGAGCAACCGGCGCCACAGGTGCCACCGGCGATACCGGTGCCACGGGTTCGACCGGCGCAACCGGTGCCACGGGCGCAACTGGCTCGACTGGAGCAACCGGCGACACCGGCGCTACGGGTTCGACTGGAGCAACGGGCGCCACAGGTGCGACTGGCGATACGGGTGCCACAGGGGCAACTGGCGATACCGGGGCGACCGGCGATACAGGCGCCACGGGTTCGACCGGAGCAACCGGCGCCACGGGTGCGACCGGCGATACCGGTGCGACAGGCTCGACTGGAGCAACCGGTGCCACGGGTGCGACCGGCGATACGGGCGCCACGGGTTCGACCGGAGCAACCGGAGCCACAGGCGCGACCGGCGATACGGGTGCAACGGGTTCGACTGGTGCTACCGGCGCCACAGGTGCGACTGGCGATACTGGCGCAACGGGTTCGACCGGAGCAACCGGTTCGACTGGTGCGACCGGCGATACGGGTGCCACCGGAGCCACAGGTGCCACTGGCGATACGGGTGCCACGGGCTCGACTGGAGCAACCGGTGCCACAGGCGCGACCGGCGATACCGGCGCAACGGGTTCAACCGGAGCCACGGGCGCGACCGGAGATACCGGAGCGACTGGCTCGACTGGTGCAACCGGTGCCACAGGTGCAACTGGCGATACGGGTGCCACCGGCTCGACCGGAGCAACCGGAGCCACAGGTGCGACCGGCGATACCGGAGCGACAGGCTCGACTGGAGCAACCGGTGCCACCGGCGCGACCGGCGATACGGGTGCCACGGGTTCGACTGGAGCTACTGGCGCCACCGGTGCAACCGGCGATACCGGAGCCACGGGCTCGACCGGAGCAACCGGAGCCACAGGTGCGACCGGCGATACCGGAGCGACAGGCTCGACTGGAGCAACCGGAGCCACAGGTGCGACCGGCGATACGGGTGCCACGGGTTCGACCGGAGCAACCGGTGCCACGGGCGCGACCGGTGATACGGGTGCCACGGGTTCGACCGGAGCAACCGGCGCCACCGGTGCGACCGGCGATACGGGTGCAACGGGTTCAACCGGCGCAACCGGAGCCACGGGTGCGACCGGCGATACAGGCGCCACGGGTTCGACCGGAGCAACTGGTGCCACAGGTGCGACCGGCGATACCGGTGCCACAGGCTCGACCGGAGCAACTGGTGCCACAGGTGCGACCGGCGATACGGGCGCCACCGGCTCAACCGGAGCAACCGGAGCCACAGGTGCGACCGGCGATACCGGAGCCACGGGCTCGACCGGAGCTACAGGTTCCACCGGAGCAACCGGCGCCACAGGCGCGACCGGCGATACTGGTGCCACGGGTTCGACCGGAGCTACCGGCGCCACTGGCGCGACCGGCGATACGGGTGCCACCGGCTCGACTGGAGCAACCGGAGCCACAGGTGCGACCGGCGATACCGGAGCCACAGGCTCGACTGGTGCCACCGGCTCGACTGGTGCGACCGGCGATACCGGAGCCACCGGTGCGACTGGAGCTACCGGTGCCACGGGCGCGACTGGTGATACGGGTGCCACGGGCTCGACCGGTGCCACCGGCGCCACTGGAGCGACCGGAGCGACCGGAGCCACCGGTGCGACTGGCGATACCGGCGCAACGGGTTCAACCGGAGCTACCGGTGCCACTGGTGCGACCGGCGATACCGGCGCCACCGGTGCGACCGGCGATACGGGTGCCACCGGTTCGACTGGAGCAACCGGTGCCACCGGCGCGACCGGCGATACGGGTGCCACGGGTTCGACTGGAGCTACTGGCGCCACCGGTGCAACCGGCGATACCGGAGCCACGGGCTCGACCGGAGCAACCGGAGCCACAGGTGCGACCGGCGATACCGGAGCGACAGGCTCGACTGGAGCAACCGGAGCCACAGGTGCGACCGGCGATACGGGTGCCACGGGTTCGACCGGAGCAACCGGTGCCACGGGCGCGACCGGTGATACGGGTGCCACGGGTTCGACCGGAGCAACCGGCGCCACCGGTGCGACCGGCGATACGGGTGCCACGGGTTCGACCGGAGCAACCGGCGCCACAGGTGCGACCGGCGATACGGGTGCCACGGGTTCGACTGGAGCGACCGGTGCCACAGGCGCGACTGGCGATACGGGTGCCACCGGCTCGACTGGAGCAACCGGCGATACGGGTGCCACGGGCGCGACCGGAGATACCGGAGCGACTGGTTCGACCGGAGCAACCGGAGCCACAGGTGCAACCGGCGATACCGGCTCAACCGGTGCCACCGGCGCCACAGGTGCAACCGGCGATACGGGTGCCACGGGTTCGACCGGCGCCACAGGTGCCACCGGCGATACCGGAGCGACGGGTTCGACCGGCGCCACAGGTGCCACCGGCGATACGGGTGCAACAGGTTCGACTGGAGCAACCGGCGCCACAGGTGCGACTGGCGATACCGGCGCAACAGGCTCAACCGGTGCCACCGGCGCCACAGGTGCAACCGGCGATACGGGTGCCACGGGTTCGACCGGCGCCACAGGTGCCACCGGCGATACCGGAGCGACGGGTTCGACCGGCGCCACAGGTGCCACCGGCGATACGGGTGCAACAGGTTCGACTGGAGCAACCGGCGCCACAGGTGCGACTGGCGATACTGGGGCAACGGGGGCCACAGGCGCGACCGGCGATACCGGAGCGACGGGTTCGACCGGTGCAACCGGCGCCACGGGTGCAACTGGTGATACTGGGGCAACGGGGGCCACAGGCGCGACCGGCGATACCGGAGCAACCGGTGCCACAGGTGCGACCGGCGATACCGGAGCAACCGGTGCCACAGGTGCGACCGGCGATACCGGAGCAACCGGTGCCACAGGTGCGACCGGCGATACCGGAGCGACGGGTTCGACCGGCGCAACCGGAGCCACAGGCGCAACTGGTGATACAGGCGCCACGGGCTCGACTGGTGCAACCGGCGCCACAGGTGCCACCGGCGATACGGGTGCAACAGGTTCGACTGGAGCAACCGGCGCCACAGGTGCGACTGGCGATACTGGGGCAACGGGGGCCACAGGCGCGACCGGCGATACCGGAGCAACCGGTGCCACAGGTGCGACCGGCGATACCGGAGCAACCGGTGCCACAGGTGCGACCGGCGATACCGGAGCGACGGGTTCGACCGGCGCAACCGGAGCCACAGGCGCAACTGGTGATACAGGCGCCACGGGCTCGACTGGTGCAACCGGCGCCACAGGTGCCACCGGCGATACAGGTGCAACAGGTTCGACTGGAGCAACCGGCGCCACAGGTGCGACTGGCGATACTGGGGCAACGGGGGCCACAGGCGCGACCGGCGATACCGGAGCAACCGGTGCCACAGGTGCGACCGGCGATACCGGAGCAACCGGTGCCACAGGTGCGACCGGCGATACCGGAGCGACGGGTTCGACCGGCGCAACCGGAGCCACAGGCGCAACTGGTGATACAGGCGCCACGGGCTCGACTGGTGCAACCGGCGCCACAGGTGCCACCGGCGATACAGGTGCAACAGGTTCGACTGGAGCAACCGGCGCCACAGGTGCGACTGGCGATACTGGGGCAACGGGGGCCACAGGCGCGACCGGCGATACCGGAGCAACCGGTGCCACAGGTGCGACCGGCGATACCGGAGCAACCGGTGCCACAGGTGCGACCGGCGATACCGGAGCGACGGGTTCGACCGGCGCAACCGGAGCCACAGGCGCAACTGGTGATACAGGCGCCACGGGCTCGACTGGTGCAACCGGCGCCACAGGTGCCACCGGCGATACAGGTGCAACAGGTTCGACTGGAGCAACCGGCGCCACAGGCGCGACCGGCGATACCGGCGCCACTGGCTCGACTGGAGCAACCGGAGCCACTGGTGCGACTGGCGATACAGGCGCCACGGGCTCGACTGGAGCCACTGGAGCCACAGGTGCGACCGGCGATACGGGCGCCACGGGTTCGACTGGCGCGACTGGTGATACCGGTGCCACCGGTTCGACCGGAGCAACCGGCGCCACAGGCGCGACCGGCGATACGGGCGCCACGGGTTCGACCGGAGCAACCGGATCCACGGGTGCGACTGGCGATACCGGTGCAACAGGTTCGACTGGAGCAACCGGCGATCCAGGCGCCACAGGTTCAACTGGAGCAACCGGTGCCACAGGCGCAACCGGCGATACCGGAGCGACGGGTTCGACCGGAGCAACTGGCTCGACCGGAGCAACAGGTGCCACGGGCGCGACCGGCGATACGGGCGCCACGGGTTCGACCGGAGCAACCGGATCCACGGGTGCGACTGGCGATACCGGTGCAACAGGTTCGACTGGAGCAACCGGCGATCCAGGCGCCACAGGTTCGACTGGAGCAACCGGTGCCACTGGTGCGACCGGAGATACTGGAGCAACCGGTTCAACGGGCGCAACCGGCGCAGCCGGAGCCACGGGCTCCACTGGTGCCACGGGTTCGACTGGTGCAACCGGATCGACCGGCGCAACCGGTGCCACAGGTTCAACTGGCAGTACCGGAGCAACGGGCTCTACTGGTGCCACGGGTGCTACTGGCTCGACCGGGCCGAAGGGCGACACCGGACCGAAGGGCGCCACGGGTGCGACTGGCGCCACGGGCTCGACCGGAGCGACCGGGCCGAAGGGCGACACCGGACCCAAGGGCGCCACGGGGGCGACTGGCGCCACGGGCTCGACCGGAGCAACCGGACCGAAGGGCGATACCGGACCCAAGGGCGCCACAGGTGCTACTGGCGCAACAGGTTCAACCGGAGCGACCGGGCCGAAGGGCGATACCGGACCCAAGGGCGCCACGGGTGCAACCGGCGCCACGGGCTCGACCGGAGCGACCGGGCCGAAGGGCGATACCGGACCCAAGGGCGCCACCGGTGCAACCGGCGCCACGGGCTCGACCGGAGCGACCGGACCCAAGGGCGACACCGGACCCAAGGGCGATACCGGGCCTAAGGGCGCCACGGGTGCGACGGGCGCCACGGGCTCGACCGGAGCGACCGGGCCGAAGGGCGACACCGGACCCAAGGGCACCACGGGTGCGACGGGCGCAACAGGTTCGACCGGAGCGACCGGACCCAAGGGCGATACCGGGCCCAAGGGCGACACCGGACCCAAGGGCGCGACGGGTCCGACCGGCCCAACCGGTCCGACTGGCCCCTCGAGCGGTCACCAAAACTCGGTTGTCGCTTCGCCCACAACCCTGGCAACGACGACCCAGACGACCACCAAGGTCACGTCCGACTCGCTCGGCTTGAAGGACACCGGGCAATTCCTGCAGTCGGGCTCGACCGGCAATGGCAGCGGCGGCCTGCCGTCGCTACACCACCTGATCGGCCTGGCGGCCGGTTCGATGACGACCGATCTCCTGAATATCCTCAATACGATCAAGGGATTTGGTCAGAACCTGAACAAGCCGTCGGGCGCGAGTACGGACCAGACCTTGGATGCGACCAAGCACGGTACCGGCTATGCCAGTACCGACCACACCGCCAAGACGACCCTGAAGGATCTTCTGAAGCCGCATGAGTGAGCAAGCATCCTGGCGACAGGCCACCGAAGGGAAACGCGCGAACGTCGCGGGAGAGCGAGGTTCGCGCGTTAAACATGCCCGGACACCGATTGGCAGGAGAGTCGCGCGGCCGATCAATTCGGAGTACAATGGAGGCATGATCGAAAACCTCGGCAGAGGCACTTCGGCCCGGGCATTGTCGAGTTCGCTCGCCTGCCGGAAGGCATGTCCATGGTGAACATCCCTCTGAATGCCGAAAATCAGCCGGTCCCGATACGCGCCGGCATCGAAGCCGACACGGCCGGCAAGGGCGGGGGTGTGAGCGACGTGGGGCGGATTCCTGGCGGCCCCGCCGAATTCGACAAGATCGCGCCTCGCCTCAAGGCGATGCTGCGGGCCGCCCGCTATCACGGTGTCGAGCTCGACCCCAACGAATTCAGGTCCGCGAGCGCGGTTCCGGCCGCCGCCGACCTGTCGCAGTGGGCGCAGGACGCCGGTATGTGGTCACGCGCCGTGCGCATCCGCTGGTCTCACCTTTTGCGTTTCCAGGAAGCCGGACCGGTCGTCCTGTTGTTCAACGATGGCGGCGCGGCTCTCCTTACCGGGGCGAGCGCCGAGCGAAACATCGTCTTCCTCAAAAGTGTGGATGCACCCGACGATGGTGAAGCCACCGCCATCGACGAGCTGCGACTGTCGCAGGTATGGACGGGCGAGGCGCTGTTGCTGCGCGCCGCCCGGTCCTATGTCGCGGCGGACGCGCCCTTCACCCTTCGCTGGCTCGCCGAACTGGTGCGGCTCGAAAGCCACGCGCTGCGCGATATCACCATCGCCTCGTTCACGCTGAGCGTCCTCACCATCCTGCCGCCGCTCATCGTCATGACGGTGGTCAACAAGGTGCTGCAGTTCAACAGCATCTCGACACTAGTGCTGCTGTCGGCGGTGATCGCCGTGGTGTTCGCCTACGAGACACTGCTTGGCCATGCGCGGCGACTGATCATCAATGTCGTCGGCGCCCGTCTGGACACCAAGCTGCAACTGCACGTCTTCAGCCGGCTCCTGCGCCTGCCGCTCGACTATTTCGAGCGGCATCCGGCCGGCGAGACGATGTATCACCTCGCCCAGGTCTATCGTATCCGCGAGTTCCTGACCGGAAAACTGCTCAGCACGTTCCTGGATATGATCACGCTCTGCGTGCTGGTGCCGGTCATGTTCTACATCAACGCCTCCCTCGCCTGGATCGTGCTGGCCTGTGCGGTGGTGATCATGCTGATCATCCTCGCCTTCCTCAAGCCGCTGCGCCGCAGATACCAGCGGGTGGTCGAGGCCGAGACCTGGAAGTCGGCGGCGCTGGGCGAGACAGTCGTCGGCATCAAGACCGTGAAGGCGCTCGGTCTCGAGCCGCAGCGCAAGGCGCTCTGGGACGAGCGGGTGGCGGAATCCGGAAAGGCGCGCCTCGCCTTCGGTCAGCTGGCAAGCTGGCCGCAGACCCTGGTCACGCCGATCGAACGTGTGATGGTGCTCGGCACCATGCTGATCGGCGCCTATCTCGCGATGAACGACCGCACGGGCTACATGGTCGGCGGCCTGTTCGCGTTCATGATGATCGCCCAGCGCGTGGCGCAGCCACTGGTTGGCCTGGCGCGACTGGTCGAAGACTACGAGGAGGTCGGTGCGGCGATCGGCGAGGCAGCGTCGGTGCTCAACCGGCCGCTGGAGAGCAGTTCGAATTCAGCCGGCCTGAGACCCAGGCTGGTCGGCGAGGTCGCGTTCAGCGACCTGACCTTCAGCTATATCGCCACCAAGACACCGGCGCTCGATCGGGTCAGCTTCCACATTCCAGCCGGCAGCATGTTTGGCATTGTCGGCCGCAGCGGCTCGGGAAAATCGACGATCGCGCGCCTCCTGCAAGGGATAAACCGCGACTACAGTGGTTTTCTCAAGCTTGACGGCGTCGATCTCAAGGAAATCAACCTGCGCCATCTTCGCCAGGGGCTCGGCGTGGTCCTCCAGGACAATTTTCTGTTCCGCGGGTCGATCCGCGACAACATCATCGCCGGGCGCCCAGGCCTGACGCTTTCCGACGCCATGCGTGCCGCGCACCTCGCCGGCGCCCAGGAATTCATCGAGCGGATGCCGAATGGCTACGACACCTACATCGAGGAAGGTTCGCCCAATTTGTCGGGCGGTCAAAAGCAGCGGCTGGCGATCGCGCGCGCCCTCATCCACGATCCGACCATCCTCATCCTCGACGAAGCGACCAGCGCACTTGACCCGGAGAGCGAGGCCGTGGTCAGCGCGAACCTCATGCGCATCGCCAGCGGACGCACGATGATCATCGTTTCGCACCGGCTGTCCTCACTGACCGAGTGCGACAACATACTGGTCATGGATCAGGGCAAGGTCCTCGACGTCGCGCCGCATGCGACCCTGCTCGAACGATGCGCGCTCTATCGGCAGTTGTGGTCGCAGCAGAACCGGCACCTCGACGGCCGCCACGGCCGCCCGGTCGCCGTTCCGCCGCGGTTGGTTTGACCATGTCGCGCGGCTCATATTCGCATCAGGTCCGGTAATCATGGGTAGCAGCACCTCTCTCACCGCCCTCCCCGCCCGCTGGCATCGGATGGAAACGAGGGATGCGACGACGCCGGCCATACTCGAGTTCCAGTGGCCGTCGACGGCTGTCGCCAATGCGCCCATTCCGCGAGCGGCGCGCGGCATCGTCTGGATCGTTTCGAGCCTGGTCATCGCGCTGATCGCCCTGGCGGGGCTGATACCGGTCGATCAGGTCGTCACGACCAGGGGGCTGGTGGTCTCGCAATCCCCCAACATCGTCGTGCAACCACTGGAGACGGCGATTGTCCGCTCGATCGAGGTGCGGGAGGGACAGCGTGTCCAGGCCGGCCAATTGCTTGCCCGCCTCGATGCGACCTTTGCCTCCGCCGACCTGGCGGCACTGGCGATGCAGGTCTCGACGCTTGAAGCCGAGGTGGCGCGGTTGAAGGCCGAGGCCAGCGGTCAAGCGTTCACCTACAACGGCCTCGACCCGAGTTGGACCCTGCAGGTGTCGATATTCGAGCAACGCAAGGCGGTCTACGACGCCAAGGTCGAGAATTTCGAACGCCAGCGCGACGAACTCAGCTCGGTGATTTCGCGATCGCAATCGGATGCCGACGGCTACCGCCAGCGGCTCACGGTCGCAGACTCGATCGAACAGATGCGCAAGCAGCTCGAGGCAAGGCAGGTAGGAAGCCGCCTCAATACGCTCCTCGCCGAGGACAACCGGGCGGAAATGTCCCGCGCGCTTGGCAATGCCGAGCAGACCGCGGAAGCCGCCAAGCGCCAGCAGGCAGCGGTGGCCGCCGAGCGCGACGGCTATATTCAGGGCTGGCGAGCTGAGGTCTCGCAGAGCCTGTCGGAGGCGAGCTCGCGGATCTCCGACGCCCGCGAACTCCTCAACAAGGCAAAGCTTCGCAAACAGCTGGTCGAGTTGAAGAGCCAATCGGACGCCATCGTTCAATCGGTGGCAAAGGTCTCCGTCGGCTCGGTGATGCAGTCAGGGGAGCGCTTCATCACGCTGGTACCGGCCGATGCACCGCTCGAGATCGAGACAAACATTGTTGGCAGGAGCAGTGGTTTCGTGCATGTCGGCGACCCCGTGGTCATCAAATTCGACACCTTCCCCTATTCGCAATACGGCCTCGCCCATGGCACCGTGCGGGCACTGAGCCCTGACTCCTTCTCGGCGCAGGAACAAGCGCGCGATCCGAACAGCTCGCTGGCCATGCTGCCTTCCGACTCCGAGCCGTTCTATCGCACGCGGATTTCCATCGACCAGATCGCCCTCCACGGCGTGCCCGCCGGTTTCGCCGTCAGCCCCGGCATGCCGGTGACCGCCGACGTCAAGGTCGGCCGGCGCACGATACTCAAGTACATTCTCGGTGTGATGCTCCCGATCGGCCAGGAGGCGATGCGGGAGCCATAGGGCACTGGAAGAATCAGGGGCGCGGATCGATGACAATCCTGGATCGGCTGACTGGTCTGGCCTTCCCGGCGGCGGCGTTGCGCCGGGCGATCCAGCTCTCTGACAGCGGCAAGGCCGCTGAAGCCTTTCCGCTCATGGCGACAGCGGCGCGCGCGGGGATCGCCGACGCCGAGTACCGGGTCGCGCGTTGCTATCTCGAAGGCTCGGGTGTGCCGCCTAGCCGCATGGAAGGCGCGCGATGGCTGCTGCGGGCAGCCAACCACGGCAACGCCGATGCCCAGGCGCTCCTCGCCGCTCTCTACGTCACCGGGCTGGTGACGGCGGAAGCCGACGGTGAGGGCGCCGGATCGCAGCACTTGTTCAAACGGGATTCCGCGGGCGAACCGAACTTCACGGCTGCGTTCGGCTTTGCCACGAAGGCGGCCGAGGCGGGTTCGGCCACGGGACAGGCGATCCTCGGCTATATCCTGACCAGTGGCCCCGAACCGTTGCGCAATGCGGATGCCGCCCACGGCTGGTACGAGAAGTCGGCTGCCGCCGGCTGCGCCGAAGGATGTCTCGGCCTTGCCTTGTCGCTGGCCCGGCGCGGCAGGCAAGACGATCGGGTCAGGATCGCGGACGAGGTAAGACGCGCGGCCGATGCTGGCCTGCCGACCGCGATCTATCTTCTCGCGGTCTTGAGCGAGCACGGGCTCGGCGTGACACGCGACATGGCTGCAGCCGCGAGACTTTATCAGGCCGCCGCGGAGAAGGGCCTTCCCTCAGCTCAGTTCCGGTTGGGATTGGCGCTGATCGATGGTGGACTCATCGACCATGATATCGCCGCCGGAGAGGCGTGGATGCGGCGTGCCGCCTTGGCTGGCAATGTCGAGGCAGCCTATCTCCTCGGCGACCGCTATGTGAAGACGCAGCCGCCGGATTTCGCGGAAGCCGCGAACTGGTATCGGCGGGCTGCCGAAGCGGGTCACCAGGCCGCCGCCCGCGCTTTGGCCTCCCTCTACCTGACGGGAAACGGTGTGGCCGAGGACGTCGAAGAGGGAGCACGCTGGCTGCGCGCTTCCGCGAATGGCGGCAATCAGGAAGCGCAGATCGACCTCGCCAATCTTGTCCTCGGTGGAGCCGGCGAGACGGATGACGGTGCAAGCGTTGCCGGATGGTTCGAGGCAGCAGCGTCATCGGGTGACCTCATCGCGGCATTCAACCTTGGGCTCTGTTTCGCCAAGGGCGTCGGCGTTCGTCAGGACGAGGGGCAAGCGGCACATTGGCTGCGGCGCGCGGCCGAGGGCGTCGCCGAGGCGCAATATATGTATGCTCGCCTCCTCCAGGATGGACGCGGCGTTGCGGCCGACCCAACGCAGGCCCGCATATGGTTTGCGCGGTCGGCCGACGCCGGGGTGCTTGACGCGCGGGTGGCGCTCGCCGAGATGCTGCTCAACGGGCGTGGAGGCACGCGTGAGCCAAAGGCTGCAATGCAGCTGTTCGAACGGGCCGCCGACGACGGTCACGCCGGGGCGATGTTTGCGCTTGGTGCGCTGTATGGAGCCGGCCAGGGCCTGCCGGTCGACCAAACAGCAGCGCAGAAATGGTTCGCCGCCGCTGCCGAGCGTGGGCACGGCCAAGGCCAACTCATGCTCGGGCGTTATCTCTCCAAAGGTCTTGCCGGGGAGCGCGACCCGGTCGCCGGTCGCCTTTGGCTCGAGCGTGCGGCTGCGGGTGGTATCAGTGAAGCGGCCGACGAACTCGTCGAGTTCGCCTCTGGTTGAGCCCTGTATGTGTGAGCACGCCAACCCGCGCAGGTCTGCCACGAACGAGGATAACCGGAGAATGTTAGGGGGTCGTGCGGAAGCCATTGGCCGCCGTCTGACTACATCCAAACCACCGCTGAGCGTTGATGCATCATCTGGCGGTATGTAACCAAGCCCTCTCGGGCACTCCGGGATGTACCGTCAGAAATACCCGTCAGATTTTCTCGCCGCCCTTCTGTCACAAGCAGCCAATCTATCGGGACCAACCGGGCGGTCTTTTGCACTTTGCAACGTTCGACGACGTGCCCAAGCCATCTCGAAAAGTACCGTCACCGCACAAACGTTGCAACAACGTTCAACCCCGCACGCTCTGCATACGCCCGGCATAGAGCGAGTTTATCGTCTATAGAAGAACCCGAAACCTGCGGTAAACCAAGCCGCTGCAAGGGCATCTCTCTCACGCAGAGGTAACATATCCGTGATTGGCTGTTAAGGCAGCGAAGAAACAGACCAAGAAATCTTCACTAGATCTATGAGTTATGTCTAATTTACACTTTGATGTATTGTACATGTATGGACATGCCGTATCCCATGCCCGCCGAACAAGCCAATCTACACCTAGATGCTTATGACTTTCTCCCGCAAGGCTTTGGTCACAGCCCTCAGAAAGGACCGTCGCCCAGTGCATTTGCGCGCTTTCGCCGAGCTTTTTAACATCGTCCTATCTTCGCGCTGACCGCATTCGAAACCATGCCAGACCGCAAGGCGAGGGCACCGAGGCGGGACGCCGCCGCCCGCCAAATTTTCCGATTTCATACAATGTGGCGTCCGGGCTCGAAGCATTCCACGAAGAGACGGATTCATCGACTGCTCAACTGCGGTCGGACAGCCGCATCCGTATTCTGCGATTCGTCGGAGCGTTTATTCGCGTTCGGCGCAAGGAACTGGTACACTAGATACCCGTTCGCACCGTGAACTTCGACGCCGTCGGCTCCCGCTTCGATCGCGCGCTTGGCGGCGTTTGCGAAATCGGCGATAGTTTGCCGAACTTCAGCGGTTGTGAGCTCGCGAGGTTCCGGAACCGGCAGCATGCCTTTAACCGTGAACATATTTTCACCGGAGGCAATCGCCGAAGGCGCAACCGGCTGGCGATGGTGCGGCGTGTTTTCCGGATGGGATCTGCGGCCGACATGCGTGAGTTGGATGAACAGACGACCGCCCGCCTCATGGACGGCGTCGGCAACCTTCCGCCACCCTGCCACGTGATTGTCGTTGTAAATCCCTGGCGTGGCCAGATACCCCTGCCCGTCTTCGGACGGCTGGGTGCCCTCAGTGATCAGAAGACCCATCGTCGCGCGCTGTGCGTAATACTCGGGAGCCAGATCACCGGGTGTTCCGTCGGGCTTGGCCCGGCTTCGGGTCATCGGCGCCATGGCGAGGCGATGCGGCAGTTGCAAGTTGCCGAGTTTGAATGTGGACCAGGTAGGTCATGTGTTTTCTCCTATCGGGGGGCGGAGGATTAGAGTCTGCCTGCGGCAAGCAGCTCGCGGGTACGTTTCAGCGTCGACAGCAGGGCGGATTTGTAGCCCTTCTCCTCGCTATCGAACTGCGTCTGCTCAGCCTGCTCCTCGGGGCCATTCGGCTCTTTGCCGCGAAGACCGATGTAGCAATAGAACTTGAGCTGCAGCTCGCCGGCATCATCCTCGAACAGCTCGTTGATGATCGCGCCTTCGCGTGGGCCGGTCGCCTGGAAGAAGGTGACCTTGCTTTGCGGCTCGAGGGTGATGATTTCGCGGAGGTCGGCGCCGGCGATCGTGGCTTCGCGCACGAAGTGGGTCGCGCTCTCTTCCACGACGTCGCAGCGCGTGCAGAGGACCGGCGGGAGGAACAGGCGCGCATCACGCGCCTTCAGCTCAAGGCCCTTCCAGACCTGTTCGCGCGTGAGCTTGGTCTCGCCGGCGGGGTTCACCGGAACGGTTGCAGTTGAATAGATCATAGTGTGTTCCTTGATTGGGTGTTGTGGACAGCAGCGCTCAGGCAGCGATCTGAGCGGCGTAGTCGCGGTACGACCGCAGCGGGCGGCCCAGCAGGGTGGCCAGCCGATCGACATCGCCGGTTTCCGGGACCATGCCGTCAGTCAGGAAGCGCTCGGCCATCAGCCGCATGTCGAGGGCCATCCAGCTCGGCATAAACTGTCGAAGGTTCTGCTCAAATCCCGCGGTGTCATCGCCGGGGTAGGCGATCGGGCGGCCGAGGACGTCTGTCCAGATCACCGCGGCATCAGCGCCCGTCAGCGTATCCGGGCCGACCAGGTTGATGCGGTTGAGCGGGAGCGGCGTGGACGACTGTTCGCGGCGGATGAGTTCGATCGCAGCGATCTCGCCAACGTCGCGGGCGTCGATCATGGCAAGGCCCTTGCTGCCGATCGGCATGGGGTAGATGCCGTAGCTGGTGATCACGTCCTTGATGGTGATGTCGTTGTCCATGAAGTAGGCCGGGCGCAGGATGGTGGCGTTGAGGCCCATCTGCTCGATCATCCGTTCGACGCCGAACTTGCCCGCGAAGTGCGGCACGTTCACGTAGACGTCGCTGTGGATCACCGAGAGGTAGACAATCCGCTCGATGCCGACTTCGCGAGCAACGGCCAAGGCGACGAGCGCCTGGGTATATTCGTCGGCCACTACCCCGTTCAGCAGGAACAGCGTGGACACGCCCGAGAAGGCGCTACGCAGCGCGTCGACGTCGAGCAGGTCGCCTTGGGCGACTTCGACGCCGGCCGGGAAATTGGCCTTGGACGGGTCGCGAACCAGAACGCGCACGTCGGCGCCACGGTTCACAAGTTGTTCGACAACGTTGCGGCCTACATTGCCGGTCGCGCCAGTTACGAGGATGGTCATAGAGGTTACTCCTGGTTGGTTGTTAAGTCTGGTAACAATCTAACGGCCCAAATTCATACCCACTAGCCGCCGAATGTAGACGCACCGTCTCACTGGTGGATCGATAGAAGCTTTGGTCGGAGGAACGAGGCGGCTGCGTCGAGTGCTGCGGCTCGGGCGTCCGGCATGGCAAAGTTTGCCGGGAACACGTGGACCATGCCTTCCCAAGCGTGCACTTCGCATGCCGCTTACCGCTGGGATCGGCTTTGGCATGGAGGTGCTGACCGAAATTCTTCCTGTGTTTTCACTCGCGTTTCAGACGTCGATGTGTCTCTCGAACTGACGAGCAGGACGGTTGACCTTGTCGCAGAACGGACTGATGTGGCCTTCCGAATGGGTCCGATGCTCGATTCAAATCTGGTCGCGACACGGCTTGGAGCAATCGCCTGGGTCGCGTCCCCGGACGTGGTGTAGCTCGGCGGTAGCGAAGCCGCTCGCGAGCGCGCCCTCAACAGCGCCGTAGCGAGCGAGCGGCTTTGCGGCGGTCATCGATGTTCCCCGGTAAGGTCGGGTTGCTGACACCAACCTGATTCGAAGGAACCACCGATGACCGACGACATGATGAACCTGCGCACGCTCGTGGAGAAGACCCCCGACGCCGATATCTTGCGCGAGATGATCGGCTTTGCCGCCGAGCGGCTGATGGAGCTGGAGGTGGGCGCCGCCACCGGCGCCGGCTATGGCGAGAAGAACCCGCTGCGGACGGCTCAGCGCAACGGCTATCGCGATCGCGACTGGGAGACGCGCGCCGGCACCGTCGAGCTGCGCATCCCGAAGCTGAGGAAGGGCTCCTACTTCCCCGGTTTCCTCGAACCGCGGCGCATGGCCGAGAAGGCGCTGACCGCCGTCATCCAGGAGGCCTACGTCCAGGGTATCTCGACCCGCTCGGTCGACGACCTGGTCAAGGCCATGGGCATGAGCGGCATCTCCAAGAGCCAGGTCAGCCGGCTGTGCGAAGAGATCGACGGCAAGGTCAAAGCGTTCCTTGAAAGACCCATCGAGGGCGACTGGCCATACCTGTGGATCGACGCCACCTACCTGAAGGTGCGCCGCGGCGGCCGCATCGTCTCGGTCGCCGTCATCATCGCCGTCGGCGTCAACGCGGACGGCCGGCGCGAGGTGCTGGGCATGGAGGTCGGCACGTCTGAGGCCGAGCCGATCTGGACGGAGTTCCTGCGCAAGCTGACCCGCCGCGGCCTGCGCGGCGTCAAGCTCGTCGTCTCCGATGCCCATGAAGGCATCAGGGCGGCCGTCACCAAGGTGCTGTGCGCGACATGGCAACGCTGCCGCGTCCACTTCATGAGGAACGTGCTGGCCCATGCCGGCAAGAGCGGGCGCCGTGTCGTCTCCGCCTTCATCGCCACCGCGTTTGCCCAGGAGACGCCAGAAGCCGCAAGCACGCAATGGCGTGCCGTCGCCGACCAGATCCGGCCGAAGGTGCCAAAGCTGGCGACAATCATGGACGACGCCGAGCCCGACGTGCTGGCCTACATGACCTTCCCCAGAGAGCACCGCGCCAAGCTGCATAGCACCAACCCGATCGAGCGCCTCAACGGCGAGATCAAGCGGCGCACCGAGGTCGTCGGCATCTTCCCCAACGATGACGCCATCGTCCGCCTCGTCGGCGCGCTCCTGCTCGAACAGAATGACGAATGGGCCGTGCAGCGGGCGCGCTACATGACGCTGGAAACCATCAGCCAAATGAGCGATGATCCTCTCACCAGCCTGCCAGCCGTGGCACGCTGATCATCCCGGCCCTATGCCGGAGAGCGCGGCGACCAAGCCGTCAGCTACACCACTCCCTGGGACACGATCATCGCCTGCCTGTTATGCGCCGCACCCTCGTACCTCGAACGGCGCGGTTGGCCCAGGTCGATCGACGAGCTGCGCACCCACGATCTGCTCCTCATCCCCCGTGGCGATGGTCTCCCCCGGCGTTTGTCGCTTCGCGACAAGGACGGGGCGTGGAGCACCAGGTCGAGGCCACCGCTCGGCTCACCGCAAATGATCCCAAGGCAATAGATCGCATGGTGCTTAACGGGGCTGGGATCGCGGCTACGGCGAGATATGTGGCTGCGCCTGAGATCGAGGCCGGCAATCTTGTTCGCGTCCTGCCCGACTGGAGCGTACCAGCCGTGGATGTCAGTCTAGTCATGCCCGCCGGTAAGGAACGTAGCCCGGCGGCAAGAGCCTTCGTCGACTTTATGCGCCAACGGGTTGCCGGCTACCGCCGCTGGTTTGACGATGGGGCGTGACGGGCTTCACCATGTAATCAGTGGCGAACGATGCCGCCAGGCGTCGCTATGCACCTGGTCGAGGACAAATTTCGCAACGTCCTCCCGCGCTATGGTCCCGCCATGGAAGCCGGACAGATCGGTGAGAGTGCGGACATTGCCGCGTCCTGCCTTTTTGTTCAAAACGGATGGCCGGATGATAGTCCAATCGAGGTCGGACTCACGGATGACGGCTTCCTGCCGGTTCTTGTCCGCATAGACGTTGCGCAGGAGCAGCGGGAAAATCACGTTATCGAACAGGAACCCGCCATGGCCGGCGCTGTCGCCCGCGCCCATCCCGGTGATGGTGATCAGGCGCGAGATGTGTTCCGTCTTCATTGCCTTGACGAGCGCGCGGGTCGCGGTCGAGAGCAGCGTCACCTGCTTGAACGGGCTGGCCGGAGTGCCCAGGGCACTGATGACGACATCCTGCCCGGTGACGGCCTGGCGCATGGCCTTCTCGTCGCGGGCGTCGCCGACAACAAGCCGGACACCCTTGATGTCCGCCGCTTTTTCGGGAGATCGGACCAGTGCCGTCACCTCATATCCGCGTGCCAATGCCTGGCTGACGACGAGACGGCCAGTCGGCCCGGTCGCCCCCAAAACCAATATCTTGATCTGCGCGGCGTGGGGATTGTCGTTTGTGGACTTGATCATGGCTTTGTTCCTCGTTGGGTGAGACGTTTGCCGTTGGGTAGGTTGTTGTCGTGAATATGAGTGGTTCACAGATGATGCGATAGGCGCTAATATTGGACACAACGTCTCATTGGTGGAACAGATGGATTTGCTGGCTCTCTCGGATTTCGTGCTGGTGGCCCGCCACGGCGGCTTCGGTCGTGCAGCACGGGCCGCCACACGCCCCAAGGCGACTTTGTCGCGACGGGTGGCAGAACTTGAGGCTGGCCTGGGATTGCGACTTGTCGAGCGTGGCGCGCGGGCACTCAAACTGACCGAGGAAGGGCGGGCGCTCTACGAACGGGCAGGCCACTTGCTGACCGAACTGGACGAAACCGCAGCAGCGATTGCCTCGGGCGGACAGAGGCCGCGAGGCCAACTGCGGATAAGTGCACCATTGCTTTTTTCTCAAACCGCTATGGGCAAGATCGCCGCCGGTTTTGCGCTGAAGTACCCGGAAGTTCGGCTCGAGGTCTCCACGGATGACCGCGCTGTGGATATGATCGAGGAGGGGTTTGATCTGGTGATCCGGGTAAACCCCAATCCGGATGAGACCCTTGTCGGGCGGGCGTTCCTGCACGATCGACTGGTGGTCGCCGCTAGCCCGGGTCTCGCCCGGCCGACGGGGAACACGACAGCGCCCGCCGTCGTACGATCGGCGAGCGACCGACTGACCTGGCAGGTGATGACCGCCACCGGCCCGACCCCAATTATGATCGAGCCCGTTCTGGCGCTATCATCCCTTGTCATGGTCCGGGACGCGGTGCGAGCCGGCGTTGGCGCCGGCCGCCTACCTTTGTCGCTCGTGAGCCACGATCTCGCAGACGGCACGCTGGTAGAATGGGGCGAGGTCGACGGACCTGACATTGTTCTTTGGACGCTCTACCCGTCCAAGCGGCTCCTGAGCGCTCGGGTGTCAGCGTTTCTGAACTATCTCAAAGAGGCCTTCCCAATGGGGACGCCTGACGAACTGGCGGCTTATATCGGCAAATAAGGTGAGAGCAGTGTTTGTGCCCGGAAACGACCGTTTTCCGCACGACCGGCGGCTATTGGGTATATCCGATCCCACGCGCTTATCTGAAATCCCGTGTCTTCATCTCGATCTGGTCGATGTGCGGATAGGGATCCCATCCCGAGTCGGAGACTATGCCGATCAAGCTGCCTAAGCCACGGGACTTTCGGAAAAAACGCGCTGCGGCTCGGCATAGTCACGGTGTTCCACGTCGCGAATGTCTCAGTTGGGGTGGGATGCGGACTGTCGGGTTTTGGATCAAACGAAAAGAAAGCAGACACTCCTCGATTGACAACTTCGGGCCTGACCGCCGCGAGAGAAAGACGGCAGTGGCAGGCATGGCTTCAGGCGTTGGTGGCGAGCGTTACCTGCGCCAATGCGCTTGCTGGTCCGTCGAGTGAACCGATTGCGGCCGGCCAGGCGCCCATATCGAGGTCGAGAGCGGTGCGAAGCCAGGCGAGACTTAGCCGTCGCGTCGCTTCGAGACTATCGGGCGCTTCAATTTCGGTTTCCTTTGCATCCAGACCAGTAATGCCGCCCAATCCGTGACCAACGCCATCCTTTCTTGGCGCCCCAGCGGGTCGCCGGGTCAAAGAGAGCAGTGCACTCAGCCGTCGGCCTGGGTGGTTGTTTGGCTGAAGATTGTTTCTGCGTCGGCACCTGCGGGCAGGCGCATCGGCGCATCCGGCTCCGTCACGGCTCGCCATACGGCCTGCGCCACGTCGTCAGCCTGTGTTTTCTCGGTCGAGTTGCGCATCGTTGCAAAATAGTCTTGCACGAAAGCCTCATAAGGCGCCGGGACGTTCATTCCCATGCGTGCCACGGCGTTCTTTCCAAAGGCGGTCGTCGGGGCTGAACCTGGCAGGACAAGCCGGGTACGGATGCCGAATTGTGCCGCCTCGAGGGCGAGGCTTTCCGTGAACGCATTGATGGCAGCCTTGCTGGCGCTATAGACCGACAGTGCCGGAAACGGGCGCAGCGTGACACTGGAACTGACGTTTACGATGACTCCGGTTTGTCGCGCGCGCATGCCCGGCAGGACAGCCTGGGTCATAGCCATTGTGCCGAGGACATTGGTCTCGAAAAGTTCGCGGGCCTTAGCGATGTCTACGCCCTCCAGCACGTTCAACATGCCGACCCCGGCATTGTTCACGAGCGCATCGACAACACCAGCGTCTGCGACGGCCTGCGCGATGCTGGCTGCATCTGTGACGTCGAGCGCCAGGATTTGCAGGCGATCGTGCACCGGCATTGTGTGTGCCTGCGGGGTCCGCATGGTCGCGACGACCTCCCAACCCTGAGCAAGGAAGAGTTCTGCCGTGGCGAGACCGAAACCCGACGAAGCACCGGTGATAAGAATTTTGGGCATTAATGTATCTCCTGTCGTTGCTACGACGAGATATGGACGAAAACGCCGGACTTCCTATATTCGAAAATCCGAAATCTTTTAGCGAAAGTCCGAATTGTGGCTATTTTGACAACTGACCCCCTCGCCAGCGTTGTCGCGCTGCTCAAGCCGGAGCCCTCGATCGCCAAGCTTGTTAACGGCGGCGGCCGCTGGCGCGTCGAGCGGACAAACATGGCAAGTCCATTCTACTGCGCCATGGTCGAGGGCACTTGCCTGCTGACTATTCGGGACCGTGCGCCGCTTGTCCTTGAAGCGGGAGACTTCGTGCTGGTGCCGGAAGTTTTCGACTTCACCATGTCGAGCATCAATCCGCCGCCAAGCGGCGCCCCGCACCTGCCGCTGGAGACCGGTCCAGGCATGTTCCGCCTGGGCGAACAGGACGCACCGACCGAGGTGCGGTGCCTGGTGGGCCACTGCAGCTTTGCCTCGCCGGACCGGGAACTGCTCGTTTCGCTCCTGCCGGCGGTCATCCATGTGCGCGCACAGGAACGCCTGATCGCGCTCGTTCAGATGATCCAGGAAGAGACGCAAAGCGATCGTGCGGCCCGCGACATGGTGCTCGGGCGGCTTTTGGAACTGCTGCTGGTCGAGGCCTTGCGCTCCGTCGAAAGCACGATGGCAGAACCCGGTTTGCTCCGTGGCCTTGCCGATCCACAACTTGCCTTGGCGCTGCGGCAGATCCATGCAGACCCCGGTGCGAGTTTGTCCGTTCAAGGCCTGGCCGTTGCAGCGGGCATGTCGCGCTCCACCTTCTTTGACCGCTTTCACAGCGAGGTCGGATCCGCGCCCATGGAATATGTAGCGGCTTGGCGGATGGCAGTGGCAAAGGACATGCTGGTGAGGGGAAATATCGCGATGGCCGAACTCGCGCGGCGTGTCGGCTACGGGTCGGTCAGTTCATTCAGCATGGCCTTTTCGCGACATGTCGGAACACCACCCGGCGCTTTCGCCGCTAGACGCCAGGCCGCGTAAGTCGCGCCTCGATCAGTTCCGAGTCGATTACTAAAATCGACGCGTATCGCTCACAGGAAGCGCGGATCCTGGGGCAAAATTTGAACGTTCGGATCAGCAATAATCCGGCAATGGGTTTCAGTTTACAGCCGAAATTCGTCGGCCGTTCTCATCAAAGCGATGCAGCTGCAGCCGGTCAGGTGTCATGCGCAGCGTCCCTTCCTTGAGGCTGTGGTGCCCTGCGAGGCGTATGATGATTTCGCCCACATCCGACTCCACATAGGCGATCGTCTCGTTACCGAGATGCTCCGCAAAACGCAGCCTGCCCGTCCAGATACCATTGACGCTGTCTATCGCGATATGTTCGGGACGCACGCCGAACGTGGTGGCGCCTTCTGCTTTTGCGCTCTGTCCCGATATCAAATTCATGCGCGGGGACCCGATGAAGGTGGCGACAAACAAGGTTTTCGGCGCGTCGTAGAGTTCCATCGGCGACCCGACCTGCTCGATACGTCCGGCATTCATCACGACGATCTGGTCTGCCAGTGTCATCGCTTCAACCTGGTCGTGGGTGACATAGATCATCGTCGCGTTAAGCCGCTTGTGCAGATCCGCGAGTTCAACGCGCATTTGGGTTCGCAGTGCCGCGTCGAGATTGGAAAGCGGTTCATCGAACAGGAAGACCTCCGGATTACGGACGATCGAGCGTCCAATGGCGACACGCTGGCGCTGGCCGCCGGAGAGTGCCGCCGGCTTGCGTTTCAGCAGCGGCTTGAGGTGCAGCACCTCAGCAGCGGCTGCGACGCGAGCTTCACGTTCCGCCTGAGGCACCTTGGCAAGCCGCAAACCGAAGTCGATGTTCTGTTCCACGGTCATGTGTGGAAACAACGCATAGGACTGGAAGACCATCGAGATGCCGCGCTTTGAAGGTTCCTCGTGGGTGACATCCCGATTGCCGATGGCGATCGATCCCTTCGTCGGGCTTTCCAATCCGGCGACCATCCTGAGCAAGGTGGACTTGCCGCAACCGGACGGACCGACCAGTACAGTGAAAGAGCCATGGGGAATTGAGAGCGTCAGGTCGGGTATGGTCTCGACAGCTCCAAAGGTCTTGTTGATGCTTGAAAGTTCGACGGCGGCCATGAATTCCTCCCTATGTTTATTAGTACCCACGAAAACCGGTCAGCCTTTGACCGCCCCTCCCGTCAGTCCGGCAACGATGTATTTCTGGGCCGCGATGAAGAAGGCGACCGCAGGCAGAATGGTCAGCGATATGAAAGCCAGGGTGCGGTTCCACTCGGCGAGATATTCGCCTCGAAACTGCATCATTCCGAGCGGCCAGGTGAACAGTTCCCGCGAGTTGATGACGACCAGCGGCAGCAGGAAATTGTTCCAGCTCTGAACGAAGACGAATACCCCGACGGTCGCTAGAATCGGCGTCGAGAGTGGCAGCGTAAATTGCCAGAAGAACCGGACATAGCCGCAGCCTTCGACATGCGCCGCCTCGAAGAGATCCTTCGGCAACTGTTCGAAGAATGTCTTGAACAGCATGATCGAGAGCGAGAGACCAAAAGCTGTTTGGGGCAGGATAACGGCCCAATAGCTGTCGAGCAGTCCGAGGTCACGCACCTTGATGAACAGCGGCAGGATTGCGGTGGCGAACGGAAAGACAAGGCCCGCCAGCAGATAGGATTGCATCATTCTCGACCCGAGAAAGCGTATCTGAGCGAAAACATAGGCCGCCGCCGCTGAGACGATCAGGGTCAAAAACACGGTCGACAGCGAGATGATCAGCGAGTTTCCCATGTAGCGCCAGAACGCCGGATCGCCCAGCATGGCAGCGTAAAACTCGAAGTCCCATTGTTGCGGGATGCCGAAGGGATTGACGCGGAGTTCGCCATTGCTCTTGAAGCCGCCAAAGACGGCGACAGTCAACGGTCCCAGCACGAAACCGGTGAAGACCAGCAGGACGGCGGCTTTTCCAAGCGCTGGAAGAAATCTGAACGCATTCATGACCGGCTCCCTTTGCTTATCTGGCGTTGGTAGAGAACGGCGACAGCGACCGCGGCAACGAACAGCATGACGCCGACCGCACTGCCGAAGCCGATACGCGTTCGCGTGAGGCCAAACGTGTAGAGATAGGTGACAATCGTATGCGTGGAGTTGGACGGACCACCATTGGTGAGTGGGATCACAACGTCGAAGAGTTGCAGCGAGCCGACGATGGAGAAAAACACCGACACGCCGATGGCCGAGGCGATCATCGGCACCTGAACATGGCGCACGATAGCCCAGCGCCCAGCACCTTCCAGCCGCGCCGCCTCGAGCATTTCCTTGGGCACGCCCTGCAGGGCGGCGATGTATATCATCATGTGAAACCCGAAGTATTTCCACACGATGACCAGCGTAATGGCCGCGAATGCCCAGTGGCGATCGGCAAGAATGAAAACGGGCTCCATTCCCAGCGCATGGAAGAGAGCGGCAGCCACCCCGGTGTTGCCGTCGAATACGAAACTCCAGATCAGACCCGAAGCGACCTCGGCCAGGATGAAGGGCAGAAAGAAGATGAGGCGAAACAGCGTATTGGCGGGGGTCTTCTCGTAGATCAACAAGGCGAGGCCCAGCGCTATGGGCAGCTGAACGAAAACGGAAACCGCAAGCACGATCAGCGTATTGCGCACCGCTTGCCAGAAGACGGCATGGCCAAGGGCCTGCTTGAAATTGTCCAGACCTATGAAATCTGTCGGTGTGCCGTAGCCGTCCCACTTGAACAAACTGTAGTACGCGGCGTCGAACAGAGGTAACGCCACGAACAATGTGAAAAGCACCAGCGCGGGCGGCAACATCAGAAGCAGTGCGCTGGTTTGGCTGGTGAAGCGCCCTCGACTACGTATGCTCGGGGCCAGTCCGGGCGCAGCAAGCTCGGTCATTTTCATCCTCCCTGGATGGATTGAAAGACCGGGTGCGGAGTTCGCGCCCGGCCGAAGCCATCAGCGCATGGACCAGGCCTCCTGCACGGTCTTTGCCGCCGCCTCTGGCGTGACGACACCTTGGGCAAGATCCGCGGCTACGTCTGTGACCGTGGCTCCGACATCGGATCCGAGCGCCTGATCGAGAAAGATCTGATGGAATTTGGAGACAGCGAGCGCCTCGGACATCTTGCGGAAGAAGGGATTCGCAATGCTCTCTTCCACACCCTTGGCAATCGGTATGAAGAGGCCCTGGGCGCCCGCCAGCTTCTGATTTTCGGCGTCGGTCATGTATTTCAGGAATTCGACCGCCTCCGGTGGGGCTCCGGCAATGACCGCATAGCCGTTGATGCCCCCGAACGTGTCGGTCGCCTCGCCGGCCCCACCTGCAACCGCGGGGAAGCGGATCGTGCCGAGCTTGTCGTCGGCAATGCCCTTGCCGCTGGCCGAATTCTGCTTCTCAGTTCCGTACTCCCAATCGCCCATGAGATGAAACAGGGCCTTGCCGTCGCCGAACTGGCCCGTCGCCTGCTCGAAGGTGGTATCCATGAAGCCCGGCTCGAAGGGTTGCAGATCGACAAGTTTCTTGAAGTCCTCGCCAGCTTTCACGAAGGGCGCCGAAGCGAAACCGTCGCCTTCGCCGCCCATGGCCGCCGCCATTCCGTCCTTGCCGGCCTCGCGCACCCACAGATAGCCGTAGTAGAAATGCAGAGGCCATTTGTCCTTGCCGCCAACCATGATCGGCGTGACACCGGCCTCCTTTGCTTTCTTGATCGCTGCCAGAAAATCGTCCCAGGTCTTGATGCTTTCAGGGTCGATACCAGCCTTCTTTGCGAGATCGAGGTTGGTCCAAAATACCACGTCGCTCGCATTGACCGGCATGCCATAGACTTTTCCGTTGACCGTGAACGCCGACAAGCCGGCGTTCGCGATCGACGCCGACCAATCGCTGGTGACGGATGCGGAGATGTCCTGGAGAACGCCGGCTTTGGCCTGTTGCGCGAGGACGCCCCCCGCCCAACTGAAAATGAGGTCGGGCTTCTGATCCGACTGCAGCAGCGTTGTGAGCTTCTGCTTGTAAGCCTCGTTGGCGATGTATTCGAAAGCGATATCAACACCTGGATGCGACTTCTCGAAGTCCGAGACCATTTTTTGGTGGTAAGCCTTTTCGGTGTTCGGTACCTCCGGCCGAAGAACGTGGACCGTCACATCCGCGAACGCCGCAGATGCAAAGAGCGTCGCCAGAAGCGTTGCTGCCCCCAGCATAGGCAAGCCTGAGAATTTTTTCATTTCGGTTTCCTCCCTAGAGAACGGGCTCGCCGCCCGCCGCTTGGTTTCAAAGAGTGAGCGTATTGATAGAAAAGGGGGCGAGGTTCACAGTTGCCGATTCACGGCTGCCCCGGACCGTGATCGTCTTCTCGGTATCCTGCGCGTTCTGCACGACGAAGACTTCGCCGCCGTCGAGGTTGCGGAAAGCCACCGTGTTTGCGGCCATCGGGCCGCCAGTCCTCAATACGGCCGCGCCCGGTCGCACGAGGCCGGCGAAGTGCTTCATCACGTAAAACTCGGGATTGAAAGTGGTGCTGCGCGTGGTGGGATCGACCGTCACCATGGCGTTCTGGCGCCATCCCCAGGTGCTGACGCCTCCGGGCTCCAGCACCATATTCCAGTAAAGGTAAGCCTCGGCTCCATTGCTCAGGTAATGCTGGATCAAGTCGAAGGCGTAGTGGGCTTGATCCCAACTGTTGGCGCCGTCACCGCATTCGTTCTCGGTCTGAATAATCGGCAGGTCTGGAAAGGCCTGGCGCGTTCGCTGCACGCCGTGCTTGCCAGCCCATTGAAATCCCATCCCCTTGACGAAAGCGGCCGCAGCCGGATCGGACAGGATGGTGCCCGCCCAGGCATTGAAGTCGCCGCGCTCGATCGTGCCCGCCCAAATCTCGGCATCAAGGCCGGCAGACCCGAAGGCAGGTCCCAGATCGTCGCGAATGAAGTCGCGCATCTTCGCGCCGGTCCAAATGCAGGACGGAAATTTCTGATCCGAGTTGGGCTCGTTCTGGACGTGCACGGCATTGATCGGAACCCCCTCGTCCTGGTAGGCCTTAACGAAGCGGACGAAGTAGTTCGCATAGGCGTGGCGATAGCGCGGTTCCCAGATCAGCGTTCCGTGGTTGTGCGCCCGCGGAAACTTCATCCAGGTCGGCGGGCTCCACGGCGACGCAAAGAGATGGAAGTCGTCGCCGCGCACCGCGCGCGCGGCTCTGATGTAAGGAATCAGATATTGCCGGTCGCGCGCTATCGAGAAGGTCTCCATGGCGAAGTCCCCGTCGGTCTCGTTGTGGCTGTACCAGCTCTCCGCATAGTCGTTGGCACCGATCGGCAGCCGGCAATAGTTGAAGGCGCAGCCATCGGTGGAGAACAGCGCACCAAGCACCTCGCCGCGCTCGTTTTCGTCGAGATGCGAAAGGGCCTTCCACCCAAGCTCGTTGAAGCAGCCGCCAAAACCCTTGAAGTCGGGGGTGACCACGCCATCCGCCCAAACGGACGGACTGTCCGACGTTTGGTGCGTGTCAACGCAGCCCGTAGCCCATTGGATGCTGGGCGAAGACGACCTCAGTTGTGGTGCCATAGCTGTCTGTCCTCCGCGCACAGCTCCGCCGTCCGGGCAAACTGGAGGCGATGCTCCGTGCCCTCGCCGGAAAGAGGCGTGCATTGCAAAAACCGCCTGCCATTGCCGCCCATGGGCGGCAACAGTCGTGTTAGCTCGGTCCGGAACCCCTCCCCGGGAGAGAGCAGCCACTCGTTACGCGGCTTGATCTCGTCAGCCTTCATAGGGCATCATGTGCGCTAATGCAATACTTAATTCACAGAATGAAGTAAGTCATGAAACTCAAGGCGGATCAAAATACGACACGGGCGATGAACCGACGCCTGATACTCAACTGCCTTCGGCGTGAAGGTGACCTAAGCCGGGTCGAGATAGCTGCAATGACGGAGCTAAGCCCAGCTGCGGTGACCGGCGTCACGGCTGCACTGATCGACGAAGGCATCGTCGTGGAAGGCAAGAGCACCCAAAGCAGCGGCGGCCGCCGGCCGATACCACTCAGCATCGACTATGCCAGACATTGGTCCATCGGGTTCAAGCTGACGGAGGGTCGGCTGGAGGGCACGCTCACGGATCTTTCCACCCGCGCGATAGGCGCCTGCGAACTACCGCTTCCCGACCACGGCCCCGTGGCCGTCGCCCATGCCGTCAAGGAGGGCGTGACCATGCTTATGCGCGATCGGCGCGAGGGCCGGCAGAAACTTGTCGGTATCGGTATGGCGATGCCGGGCATGGTCGACGTCAATCGTGGCGTCTGCCTGGTCTCGCAGCGTCTGGGATGGAGGGACGTGCCGATCGCGGAAATGATCGCGTCGCAGATCAGCGTGCCCGTCTGGGTCGACAACGACGTCAATGCGTTCGCCATAGCCCAGCAACTCTTCGGACACGGGCGGCGACGCAGTTCGGTGCTGGTGTTGATCATAGGCACGGGCGTCGGGGCGGCGCTGATTTTCAACGGCCAGATTCATCGCGGGGCGCGATCGGCGGCCGGCGAGATCGGGTTCCCCGTCGAGGACGGCGATGACTCGATTGCGACGCAGGACCGCTTGAATTGGGATCGGCGTCTCTCCGAGCCGGCTATGGAGAGCGCCTGGATTGAAATCCGCAAGCGCTCCCGCAAGGTCCCTATAAACCTGCAGCAGGCCATCGAAGCAGGCGAACGGCTCGCACTGGACTATCTTGGCGAAGTCGGTTGCGAGATCGGTCGTCGGCTCAGCGGCCTGATCGATCTCATCGACCCGGAAGTCGTCATCGTCGGCGGAGAAGCGGTCCGTTTTGGTCCGGCGCTTATCGAGCCTCTCGTTGCCACTGTCCGCGAATCCTCGTTCGCGACCCCGCCGCCGATCGAAATCGACTGGGACAACAATGTCTGGTCCCGCGGCGCTTCGGCACTCGCGATTCAGCAGTTCTTCGACTTCGAAAGCACTGCGGGGGTTGAGCGCGAGAGTGGAACCCGCCCAACCGGACACGAACCCTTCACCGCAAGGCGTAGGTAGCATGCCCGGATTGGCGGGCATCTTGATGCTTCTTGAGCCTCGCCGCACTTCTACGTGGTCAGGCATCACTCCCTTACCAAGGGAGTGCTCTACCACTGAGCTACCGCAGCAACGGGCGTCTGATTAGCCGCTGACGCCTTGAATTGCAAGGCATTCCGCCCTCTATCTGCACATTCCTGAGGCAGGGTCCGTTGTAACCATTATGACATCACACAGTCACGGAACACCCACCAGGCGGCACCATTTCGTTAAGAGCTACACCAATTTTGCAACCAAATTGGTGCCACATCGGGTGCGAACTGAAATAGAGCCCCGTACAGGGGTTTCTCGTACCCCAGCCTTTTACTCGCTACCTCGTAAGGCCTCCACGCGCGTCCCTGGCCCCCATGGTTTGGATTGATCATCTTCCGAGGCTACCACCATCTCGGCTGAAGCGGTTCAGACTCCTAATCCGAAGATCACCAGGCCAGGCCACCCCTTTCGACGCACGTCCCGACGGCCGAGATCGGCGCGGATTCCGGCAAGACGGCCAGGCGCCGGCTGATCGAGATTGCGTCGCTATCAGCGCCTAACCCCCCAATCTCATCGGCAATAACTTCGAACCGCGCCAATCTCGAGGGACCAAAACTCGTTGAGAGGGCAACGTCAGTAGCGTCCCGGCCGGTCGCCATCAGGATCCTCCCGATGCGAGGATGGTTGTGGCGCGCGTCGAATGTGAACCAATGACCGCCGAGATAGACTTCGAACCAGGCGCTGAAGTCCATCGGATCCGGCACCGGCGGGATTCCGATGTCCCCGAGATAACCGGTGCAGTAGCGCGCGGGAATGTTCATGCAGCGGCACAAAGTAATTGCCAGATGGGCGAAGTCGCGGCAGACGCCAGTCCGATCGGTGAAGCCGCCATGCGCGGTGCGCAACGCATCGGCATTTTGGTAATTGAACGCGATGTGATTGTGTACGAAATCGCAGATGCCCTGCACCCGAGACCAGCCAGATTTCGTGATGCCAAAAGTAGCCCAGGCGAAATCGCCCAGGCGATCGGTGTCGCAGTACCGACTACCAAGAAGAAACTTCAGCACTTCGTCCGGCAGTTCCTTGATATCGTGTTGAACGGCATCGCGGGCAACAACATCAGGTTTGCCGCTATCATAGATCTCAAAGACGGTTGAGATCGTTGTGAGACCGGCAGGCGCTTCGATTCTCGTGCATGCGTTGCCAAAACCGTCGACGTAGCCCCTGGCCTCGATAGGCCGATCAAAACCGATGACCTGCTTCGTCAACAGGTCGACCCGACGCGACGGGTGAACTTCAAGCACCAGCCGCATCGGTGTTGGCTGCGGACAGTCATAGGTGAGGTTGTAGCCTGCGCGAATCCGCATCCTAGCTCCAATGCTTTGCTCAAGAGCCGGGCAAACTCCGCATCGGCCAAACGGTTCCGCAAGAAAATCAAAGAGCGGGAAGTTGGGCCTGCTCTATCTCCTTGGTGACTTTCACCTCGACGTTCATCCCGACAAAACTCGATGCAGGCCCAGAGTAGCTGCCAAAAAGCGGGATGGCCTGTCTTGGATGCCGAGCGACTGCCACCCTAATTAGTTCCCGGTTGCCGACAATGCCGTTGGTCGGATCGAACTCGACCCAACCGGCTCCGGGCAGATAGACTTGGCACCAGGCATGCGTCGAGCCCCCGCCCCGCACATCCGCACTATCACGGGTGGGGACATAGACATACCCCGTAACAAAGCGCGCAGCGAAGCCAAGTGATCGGACTGCTTCCATCATAAAAAGCGCAAAGTCACGGCACGTGCCCCGCCTCAGATGGAGCGTGACCAGAGGCGGCTGCGTCCCAGGTTCAGTCCGACGGGAATACACAAAGCTTTCGTGAATGGCGTAGCAAAGTGTCATCAACAATCTGCCTGTCTCGTTCCGCCCGGCGGCGCTCAGGAACTGGCGCGCCCATTTTCCGATCTCGTCGTCTTGGTCTGGGTGATGGCATTCGATGGTTTGAGATAGGTCGAGCGCCTCGTCAGGGTCGTAGGAAAACGGATAGCTGAGTGCTGCCTCGTCGATGCGGAAATCCGGTGTCTGCTGAGGCGTATGATCAAGCCGTATAAAGGTTTCGAAGTGAAGCCGTTTGGCAGACCCAACGAAATCGATCACCGCAACGCAGTTGCCGAAAACGTCGTGGATCCAGCGGATCTCTTTTGGTTCCGGCTCGATGACCAGGGCATGCGCGAGAAGCCGTTGGTCGAAGCTGTCGCGCGGCCTGAACATCAGCCGGTGTTCGCCAAATCGTACCGGTCGCCTATAATCATATACGGTTGAATGTCTCACTGAAAAAATAGGCATAGAGCCGTCCAAAGCCTTCCGCGCCGGTTTCCTCAGTTCGAGGTTGTGTGAACCCGAAGTCGGTCTCAAGGCGGCAAGGATTCATTGTAATCCGGGTAGCCGTCCCTCTATCAATTCGTCAGCAAGTCCCAGGCAGGATACATCAAAACTGGATGCGCAGCCGGTTTCAAATTTCCGGCTGATACAACCCGATCGCCGAACTTGTGATATCCCGCCCAAAGCGTACTGTCATATCGCCTCAGTTCGACACTGGCCCAGACCACGGGAATACTGCTGAGAAAAGGAACGCTCAAATTGTCTTACACACTAATCTGGTACGGCAAACAGGGCATCGTCGAAAAAGAAATGTTTGACGCCGAGAAGGCCGCACGGGACCACGCGTCAGCGAATTTTTCCAAGAGGAATCTGGAAGGTGTCGTAGCGGTTGAAGTTCGCAAGGATGATGGCACGGTTGTGTTCAGCCAAGCGGGCAGCACTTAAATTCAAATCAAATCCCACCTCCCGTATCGTCATCCCGCTCTATTCGACGCCTTTCGAAAGCCCTCCTCTGGAGGATAAGGAGGCCGCTCGAGTCTCGGCAATCACCAGTCACCGCGGCGGCATGACACCCAGACACTCAACGCCGATCCCACAGCCGCTCTTGTGCTTCACGCGTCCAGGCTCAAGTTCCGGCCTCAACGCTGCGCTTTCAAAATTCTCGCTTCGCGCAGCAGTGAGGCACGATCGTTGCCAACCATATCGATCAACTTCCGAGCCTGCGTCTCGGTAATGCTGGTTTCACGAGCCAGAAATCGGACCAGAAAGTCTTCTTGCTCCTCTTAGTATCCACGATCCCGCCGTTTCCGAGCGGTGCCGTCTAGTCGTCGAGAGTGTCGCGGATTGGAGGCCTTCATGCGAAGGATTCGTTTCAGTAGCCATGGCCAATTCTTCCTTCCTTGGAGGATATGATAGGGCTGTTCCAAGGACGAATGGCGCCGACGCATTCCAACATCAAGGATGAATTACTATTCGCAGGACGCGCAGGCCTCGGCTCGGCGCGCACCAACCGATGTGAGATTCATACGGAGGATAGGGCTGCCTCACCACCTCTTTATCAATACTTCACCATAGGGACAACGGTCCCGGAACCTTTCTGATTGCTGCGGACTTCTTGGATTCAGTGCGAATCCAACCAAATGAAGGGGCCTCCGCATGAAAGTCACTGCAGCAGGTATCGACCGGATCAAGATCGGCAATGCGGACGCGAGCGGCCGCGGCGCGCAATTCGTCGTTTGGCTTTATCTTCAAGTCGACGAAGGCGGGGCACAGACCGGTCAGGAACTGGTGGTGTCCGTGCCGTACGACGCGCATATGACGTTCGACGATCTCGCCACCCAGGCTTTCGAGAAGGCGCACGCTATGCTTCGCGCCTGCTGCGAGGTAGACGAGTCCATGTGGTGGAAGCAGTTCAATCGCAGCCTTGCGCCACTGCCCGAATGGACATCAGGGGCGCAGTAGCTGGCAGAACCTTTGTTGCCGCTACGCGGCGGCGACGTCGCTACTCTAAAGGCTTGAATTTTTGCCATTCTTCTCGTCGATCTGAACGATCAAGTTGCGCCATTGGCGGACACTCGAAGCAGAAACTTCCGCCTTCACTGACATAGCCGCCGCCTTGGCGTGGGCGAGTAGCGGCCAAATCTGCTCTGTCAGGTTTAGCTCAGCAACCGACTTCCTGAAGGCCTCCCGCACGATGTCGAAATCACAAGCGGAGAATTGTCCGTCCTAGTCCACAATGGCAGCCCTCACGCAACCAGATACCCTTCAATAATTCCGTTGAATTCGCTGGTTCAAGGTCATTCGATTGTACGTTTTTAACAAAATCTCGGTGTGCTTACTGGCCTGCCCAGCCCATGACGGGCTTATACAAGTCTCCCGTAACAAGACGAGCATGCGGTTGTCGGTTGATGCCGCGGCAAACCCTAGCCGTAGCCATCTAGGGGTTGTACGGAATCTTAATACTTCAAGCTCACCGTACCTGTCTGGGTTAGACAGACGATATCCGATTGCGTCGCCTGCGATTACTCAATCCCGGTCGCGCTTCGAAAGCCTACCGCGTTGGAATGGACCCGTCAGAATGCGTGACGTCACTCCTTGTCGACCGCACCCAAGAACCTTGGGATGGGCGGGTACGACGGCGCTCGCGATGGGAGGCAGCAATCAAAGCCTCTTTCTGATCGCCGCCCTTTTTGTCGGCCAAGGGAATATTCCCGGTCAAGGAAGCGCAGCGGTCCCGTTGCTCGTTGTTGGTCTGCTTCTTAGTTGGGCTGCGGCGCCGGCGTGGACCGAATTGGTTCTCATGTGGCCAAACCGCGTTGGCGGTATCTCTGCAGCGTGCGCGGAAGCTTTCCGGCCCTACAGTCCCGTCCTCTCGGCCTTGACAGGCACATGCTACTGGTGGGGTTGGGTCCCAACGTGCGGACTGACTGCGGTTCTTTCAGCGTCCGCAATCCAGCAATGGTACCTGCCGGACCTCCCGGTGGAGGCGGTCGCCTGCGCGCTCATCGGGTTTTTTACGGCGGTCAACCTGTGTGGAATCAAGTGGGTGGTACGACTGGCGATGCCGATCGCCACAGTCTCCGCGATGCTTGCGTTTCTGTCATCTTTTATCCCGATCATTAGCGGCGCGGTTGACTGGCGGCAGGCGACTGACTTTACGCTGACAAGTCCGTTTGCCGGGCTGTTCGGCAACATCACGTCGGTAATGGCAGGACTATATCTGATCGGATTCGCCGCGCCGGCGTTTGAGGCCGCAGCTTGCCATGTTGGCGAAACCATCGACCCTAATCGCAATATTCCTCGCGCGATGTTGGCCAGCGCGGGAATGGCCGGCATCTATTTCTTCGTCCTGCCGGTTGTTTGGTTGGGTGTGCTTGGGCCAGGGCCGCTCGGCACGGACCTCGCGGTGGTCCTCGGCCCCACGTTTGCTCCCCTATTGGGCAGTTTTGGCAAAGCCGCCGCCATCTGGTTCATCATGTTGAACATGTTTCATGGAACGTTGCAGCCCTTGGCGGGCGCCGCGCGGACCCTTGCGCAACTGAGCGAGGACGGCCTGCTGCCGAGGTTCCTGGCCAGCCGCACCGCAACGGATTGTCCATGGGCGGCAACCCTGCTCACCGCTGGCGCCGCCATCGGTTTCATGCTCTGCGGATACCCGCTCTGGATGATTGCTGCCGCCAATTTTACCTATCTGATTAGCATCTGCATGCCCAACATCGCAGTCTGGCTCTTGCGCCGAGACCATGCCGATGCCAAGCGACCCTTCCGTGCTCCCAGGGGTACGATCGTCCTTGGCTTAGGGGCGGCGGCAATATGGTTATTGACCGCCGTACTGGGATTCCAGCAGTTTGGCCTTCCTACAGTATTGTTCGGTCTGGCGTTGGCATATTCGGGCGCTGCGCTTTACGCGTGGCGCGCCATGGAGGATCGGCACGCACTGGGTCTACCCTTGCTGGCGCGCACGCTTCACCTGAAGCTTACTGGAGCCATGCTTTTTGTGCTCGTGCTTGACGGTGCTGGCTATTTCTTGGCAATCAGCAGCGTTTCCCACGTGCAAGCTCCACTGATCGCAGCGCTGGAGGACATTTTTGTTGTGGTCGCGCTATTGACCATCAGCGTCGGCCTGGTTTTGCCGGGAATGATTACCCATTCGGCAAGCGAGGTGACCAATGCAGCGAAGCGTCTGACATCCGGAACGTTAAAGGACTTCTCTCTCGCCATGGCTGCTCTGGGGCGAGGAGACCTGGAAGCGGCGCACGCCTCTGTGAACATCTTACCGGTGAGGGTAAACTCTCGGGACGAACTCGGAGAGATGGCTGAAAGCTTCAACCTCCTTCAAGATGAAGTGAAAGAAGCCGCCCACGGCCTGGACGAGGCGCGTGAGAATATGCACGTAGCGCGCACCGAACTTATGGCACGGCACGAGAAAATCGAGCATCTTGCCCATCACGACCCGCTTACCGGTCTGGCGAACCGCACCGCTCTTGCAGCGCACCTGGCCAGGGCGCTTGAGCAGGCGAAAGCATTGCACGGCAACTTTGCCATTCTCAGCATCGACCTTGACCATTTTAAAGAGGCCAACGACGTTTTTGGGCACGCGGCCGGCGACGATCTTCTGTGCGCCATCTCCCGGCGCCTTGAAACTGCAGCGCCCGAAGCCTTTGTCGCCCGCATGGGCGGTGACGAATTCACACTTGTCCTGGCTATGGGTGAACAGCCCGCTGGAGCCCAGGGAGTCGCCGACCGTATGTTCGAATCGGTGGCAGGCGAATTCGAAATCCGGGGCCAGCACATTTCCATCGGGCTGAGCATCGGCGCGGCGATCTATCCGAGCGACGGAGAGAGTGCCGCGGCTTTGATGGCAAATGCCGACGCCGCTCTCTACCGTGCCAAGGCGGACGGTCGTCGAATGCTGCAGTTCTTTGATCCTGAAATGGACAGGCGGCTCAGAGAACGTTACGCCTTGCAGCGAGATTTGCGTTCGGCAATCGCACATGGCGAACTTGTGCTCCACTATCAGCCGCAAGCTCGGATAGACGGCGAAATCTTTGGTTTTGAGGCACTCGCCCGGTGGCACCATCCAAGACTTGGACTCGTCTCGCCGACGGCGTTTGTCCCCCTTGCTGAACAGGATGGCACGATCGTTGAAATAGGTGAATGGACGCTCCGGCAGGCATGCAAGGAGGCCGCCTCCTGGGCCGCGCCCCTGCAAATCGCCGTCAATCTTTCCCCTGTGCAATTCCGTTTCGGGGACCTGGTGGGGCTCGTTCATTCGATCCTCTACGAGACCGGCCTTACGCCGGGACGCCTGGAACTGGAAATCACCGAAGGGGTTCTCATCCGTGATCGGGCAACCGCGTTGTCGGTTTTGCGGCGATTGAAGGCATTGGGCGTCAGGATCTCCATGGATGATTTTGGAACCGGATATGCTTCCCTTTCCTCGCTACAGGCGTTTCCATTCGACAAGATCAAGATTGATCGCAGTTTCGTTTCTGGCGTCAACTCGAATGCCCAGTCGGCCGCCATCGTACGAACGATTCTCAGCTTGGGAAACGCGCTGACCTTGCCTGTCATCGCAGAGGGCGTTGAAACAGAAGACGAGCGTGTTTTCTTGATGACGGAAGGATGTCCCGAGATTCAGGGTTATCTCGTGGGACACCCGCGTCCAATAGCGCTCTATGAAGATGTGACGAATGGCTTGGGTGCCCGATCAAAATTTCCTGGTGAAAAACCGGATTTGCAAGTTGCTTTGCGCAAGCGAGCAAATGTCGCCAGCTAGCCTAGAAACCTGTCTCACGGTCTTCTACCTGAGCGCCGTCATAGCAACTGCGTAGCGCCCCAATTGTCACACGCCGTCCTGCCTATGCCGCCTTCGGGGGCCGCAAAGCTGCTGGGTTCGGACGGGAAGCCACAAGATGACGCTCGACCATTATCAGGTGGTTTGGAAAGGCCTAAAGGCCCCCGCCGACCCAGCACCGGCGCCCATGACGTGGCGATGCGCCCCACGCACCAGAATCGTAAAGAATAGAGCAAAGTTAGAATGTCCGCCTTACCCAGGCAACGTTCAAGAAAGAATGGCTAACAGCGGCTAAGCAGTTCCGAACGACCATTAGTTTTTAGCTCCACGACATGTCCGCTTTCGGTACTCAGTCGAAGCGGTACGAACGACCCAAGGCGCATTGCTGCCATTCGCAACGCCGACAATGAAAAAGGTCACCGTTGGGTCGAACTCCGTCTTTCGGAGCGGTCTGGGTTTTGGGGCGAGAGCGGCGGCAATCAGGGTCCTGAACGTGAACGGCGGCGCGCGCTCACAAAGCCACTACACCTCCGCCAAGGACAAACCCCGGCCGAGGCGCCCTACGACGGCACTTTGCCCGTGTTTTCTTAACCTCGCAGGTGTGGCCTTAAGTCGCAAACTATTCGCCTCAGAAGCGGGGCGTCGGGCTTCATTGACGGCGCGACAAGCACCATATGGTGATCCACAGCCCTCCAAAACGAGAGAAGCTCGCCCGACGTCGCACTGCGGTCGCCAGCCGGCAATGGCTATGAAATAAAGGAACCTGGAAACCATCATGCCTGAAAATATCAGACTAACGTCGAGAGACGTCCCCCTCATTCAGCTCGGCGTATATCAGTGCCGCTTCCCGGTGAGCGAAGACCCGTCAGTGCCTGGCGGCTACCGTTTTTGTGCCGGGCCAACTTCGCCTGATCGCGTCTACTGCGATCACCACCACAGCATCGTGACTGCCGTCGACCCTCGTCGAGCCCGCTCGGGTCTCCATTTGCCCCAACGGCGCGCCGCGTAGATTACGTCTTGTTGGGCTGAGCCCTCCGCGAGCTGGCAGTCGGCGTCACCTCATCGGCTATGATGTTGTCCTCAAATCTCTTTTGCAATTCCGCGACCCATTTCAGTCAACGAAGCGCGTCCTGTCAGACTTGAGGACGACTTTGGCGAAGTCGGGCATTTCCAGACCTTGGCGCACCAGGGTATCAAGTGCCTGCTCGGCCGCACTGATAGCGGCGAGCCGCGTCAGCACTGTCTTAGCCTCCAGGCGGGGCACCACGGCGACGCCATCGCGGTCGCCGACCAGTACGTCTCCCGGCGAGATAGTCACGCCTCCCAGCACCACGGGAAATCCGACTGTGCCTGGACCATTGCGCGCCGGCGAGTTCGCGATGACCCCGGCACAGTAAACCGGCAACCCGACCGCCTCGATCCCAACAACATCGCGCACGAGGCCGTCCGTCACGAAGCCGGCGACCCCTTTGTTGCGCGCCATGCCGAGCACCAGATCCCCAGTCACCGCCGCACCGGCGAAGCTGTCGGTGGCCGCTACGATGATATCGCCACTTACGGCGACTTCCAGCGCCCCAAACAGCGCGAGATTGTCAGAGGGACCGCACTGACAGGTCATGGCGACGCCGACCAGCATCGCCGTACCTGGCGATAGCGGCTTGATCGCATGGTGCAGGCCCCCCCGCCCGCCCATGGCGTCTACGACCTGGCTGACGGGCACACCCGAAAAGGCAAGGATAATCTCTGCCGCGGGTCGTTCGAAACGGCGCTTGATGGTGAGCAGCGGCGGGTCTTCAATCATGTGGAAGCCTCGTAGCTTGAACGAACGAAAGACAGTCTGGACCGAGGTCGCTAAGGCTCCGTGCCCCCATCAGCCCCATGACCCGGTCAATCTCCTTGCGGTAGAGTTCGAGCACGTGTCGCACGCCCTCTTCGCCGGCGACCGCCAGCCCCCATAGCTGTGGCCGGCCGATCAGACAGCAGGAGGCGCCAAGCGCCAGCGCCTTGACGACATCGGAGCCTCGCCTGATGCCGCCGTCAATCAGCACTGGTATGCGCCCGGCGACAGCCGCGACGATCGCCGGCAGCGCGTCCAGCGATGCGGCGGCGCCGTCGAGCTGGCGTCCGCCATGATTTGACACGATGACGCCGTCGATTCCGCGCGCCACGGCCTCGGCGGCTTCGGCGGGATGCAGGATACCCTTCAGCAGCAATGGTCCAGACCAAACGGTGCGCAGCCAGTCGATGTCGGCCCAGGAGAGCCCAGGGTCGAGCAGTGCGGCCATTCGGCCCGCCAGCGCGCCGACCGTCGCTGTCTCGCCGGGACGCACGTAGTTGCCGAAGGTCAGTTTCGGAAGCCGGGTGCGCATACGCAGCAGCCACGCCGCCTTGGTGGCGGCCGCGAGCGTCCCTGCCACACCGAAGCGTGGCGGGATAGAAAAACCGTTGCGGATGTCGCGTTCCCGGTTGCCGAGCATCTGATTGTCGACGGTGAGCACCAGCGCGTCGTATCCTGAGGCACTCGCCCGATCCACCATCTCTCGGGTGAAGCCGCGATCGGTATAGACGAACACCTGCATCCACTGCGGGCTCGTCCCGACGGCCGCTATGTCCTCCAATGTGCAGACCGAGCCGTGGCTGGCGCAGTAGAACGTGCCGGCGGCTGCCGCCGCTCGTGCTGCCGCGCACTCGCCGTCGGGCCAGAACAGCCCGGCCAAGCCGGTCGGCGCGATGCCGAGCGGGATGGCAAGCTTCGCGCCGAAGAGGTCAAGGGAGAGATCCCGTATCGCTGCACCGTTGAGGGGGCGCGGAAGGATGGCAACCTCGTTGAAAGCCTGCTCGTTGCGGCGCAGCGTTCGCTCATCCTCGGCGCCCCCATCGGCGAAGTCGAACACCGGACGCGGCAAGGTCTGCCGCGCGGCGTCGCGGACCGCGGCCACGCTGTACAGGCGCTTTAGCGCAGCCCGCGAAGCAGGCGATGCCGCAACGCCGGCCCCGCCGTTGAGCCGAGGGCCCATGTTCGGGACGGTTGAGATGCTTCTCACGGTTTCTTGCCGCCGATGCGACCGTAGTGCGTCGGTCCTCCGCCACCCGGAACACTTACGCGGCAGAGCGTACCCTCAAAAGAGGGGTCGCTGCCCGTCGCCAGCACACCGGCATTTGTCACCCAAAGCATCTCGCCAGAGAAGACGCAGTTGGTCGTTGCCTTGCCGCAGACGAAGAAACCTTCAGCTGTGCCGTCCGGCTTCAGCACATGAATGCCGTTAGCGGCAATATCTGTGACATAAAGGCGGCCATCGGCACCGACCTTCAGGCCGTCCGGGATCGGATTGACCCCAGGCAACCGGCCAAGGTCTTCGACGCTGCCATCCGGGCGCTTCCGCTTGACGTGCCCGGTGTAGGACTCGCCCCAAACGATGGAGCCATCGGCCTCGATCGCCACTCCATTCGGGAAGGTCGGCTCGTCGAAGCCGAGAGCAAGGTACGCACTGCCGTCGGGGTTGACGGCAAAGATGTAGCTGGGGTCCGGATTCCCCGGATTGTACGTGCCGGGATCACTGAAGATAAGCCGGCCATCTGCGGCAAATACCAGATCGTTTGGACCATTGAGCCGAATGTCCGCAACTTCGGTCAGCAGGATTTCCGGCTTTCCGCCTTCGGCAACTCGCTGGATCGATGGCGTTGTCATCTCCGCCGCCCGCCAGGGTCCGGTCGTCCCACCGTTCTGGCAGACATAGAGCATGCCATCCGAACCGAGAACGCAGGCATTGGGCGCTCCCGCAACATAAGCGAACTGCCGAGCAGTTCCGTCAGGATCGATCGCCGTTAGCTGGCTGCGATAGCTTTCGACGATGACAACGCGACCATCAGGCAGCACCGTCGGGCCCTCGGGCCAGCCGAGGCCGGTCGCAACAACCTCGACTGCGAGCTTTTCGACCTCCTTCATGGTGCGATCTCCAGACCGGCAGCCTATCAAGATTTGTCGGGTCTAATCCAGCCGTCTACGCGTTCGTTGAATACATTGTGCGGCGATTGCAAGCATCGAGACGACCCATTTCGGCTGCTTGCGCCACGCCGCCGCGAAGGCGTGCTCATCCGCCTTCCATTCAGCATGATCGTCGTCCCAGTTACGCATGACCTCATACATTTGCCGACCGTACACACTGCCCGCCTGCCGCTCCGCCTCCTCGATAAAGTGGCGAAACAGCGCAGGGCCTGGCGCGAATCCCGTATGGTCGACGTAACCGTCCAGCGACTGGTTCATTCCGAACACAAGCCTGGCCATGCTCACACCTTCCTTGCGCGACTTACCCGCAGGAAATCCGATTGCACTATGCAATCAGTTGTAAGCCATATCTCCTGAGCTTCGCAATTGGTTTTTGGCGTGCATGGAGCTGCCCCCCGTGATGGCAGTCATAGTCAAATCTTTGCAGTTGCAATCGGCGACAAAGTCCAGCTTCCCATCGCAAGAGCAACCCCGGACTTGTGCTACCCGCCAAGAACCATATGCAAGAGGTGGACCGTGCTTCGTGCGTTCGTTTTCTTGAGAAGATTGGCCCTGTGGAACTCGACCGTTCGCGGGGCGATTTTCAAGGTGCGGGCAATCTCCTTACTCGAATAACCCCTGACGATTTGGGCGAGTACGATACGCTCGCGGGCAGTGAAAGCGGCGCGGTCGGTGTCCGCCAGGATATCCAGTGCGCCATTCAGCCTCCTGATTTCCTGCTTGGCGGCCTGGAGCTCCGGCGTCTCGAGAAATTCCCATTCTCCGTTTCGTCGGGTGATGGTGAATTGATGCGCTCGCGCGACATCGAGCAGGTCCACGGCCCTGCTTTTCGACAGGGAATAAGTGCACAAAACGAGCATCTTCTGACCCGCCAGCGAGTGGTCGAGTTCATGTTCGTATTGGCAAAACTCCTGCCAGTGGCTGGTCCCGATCCAGAATGCGTTACCGCTGATTCTGATCCCGGCATAGCCCCGTTCCAACGCTGCGCTCAGCTTCTCATTCCAGCCGCCGGTGATGCGCTGTATGTCGAACTCGCCGCCCGGAAGGTACCAGTCCGTAGCAGCAATGATCTCCATCTGGCCGGCCATCCGGCGCGCATCGATGTCGGGGATGGATTGCCGTAGCGCATCCTTCGCCGTCTCTGCGTCGATCGGGTCGGAGACCGCCCAGATGCAGAACTCGTTGTTCTCCAGCCCGGCCGCGAAATAGGAAGCGTTCGTGGCAAGCAGGTCCTGTTCCGCTTCGTAGAAGACGCAGATGTGTGTGCCCCAGGACATCTCGCCCATGACGCGGATGCCGGACTTGCGGAGCGCGTGGGCAGGCTCATCGTTCATGTCGATGCCGCTTTCCGGGCGTACGAGTACGTCACTGAGCCACTAAATCAGTCGCAGCCGACGGCGGCCCACGCCACGTCGGCCATTCCGTTACGGAACCTGTTGATCGTGCCAGTAGAATATGCGCGATAGCTGGCCATCTATGGGGGCATGCATCTCCGGACACTATCAGCCGCGGCCCCAACATGACAGAGATTTTCAAGGCCGGGTTCGGCAATCTGATCCGCAGTACGGCGGTCGCGAACCCGCGCCGCTATGGCGTGCCGGAAGGGATCGCGGCCCGGCTGCCCGATCTATCGAGGGATGGTTTGGCCATCAGCGATCTGCGTGAAAAGGGTATGGCGCTCGTCTACGTCAACCGCGCGTTCCAGGACATCACCGGCTATTCCAGCGACGAACTGATCGGGAGAAACTGCCGCTTCCTGCAAGGCAGCGATCGCCTTCAACCCGAAATCCAGTCCATTCGCGAAGCCATCGCGCGGCGTGAGGATGTTGCCGTCACGCTGAAGAACTACCGCAAGGACGGTAGCTGGTTCTGGAACGAACTCCGCCTCGCGCCAATGAGCATCGCTGGTGGTGAGCCGACGCACTATATCGGACTGATGCGGGACGTGACGGCGAGCAGGGTCGCCGCCGCGCAAATTGCCCAGAGCACCCGCGCCGACATGCTCACCGGTGTTCTCAACAGATACGCCTTCGTCGAGGACGTCGACATCCTGCTGCGTCAAGGGGAACGGCCGATCCTGCTTGTCAAGATCGACATGGCTCGTTTCCATGACATCAACGAAGGGTACGGATATGACGTTGGCGACCAGGTGCTGATGCAGATTGCCCGACGCCTGACCAACACAGGCGCTGCACTGATCTGCCGCACGGGATCCAATGAGTTTGCGCTCGCTCAGCCGCTTGGCCATGCCGACGAGGCCCAAGCGGCAATCGAAATGATCCGGCAGTCCCTGGCGCCTCGCTATCTCGTTGCGGGCGCGACGATCAGGATCCGTTTCGCGACGGGCTATGTCGTTGGCAACCAGACGACGGACGCCATAACGCTGGTTCGTCGTGCCGGTGCCGCTTTGCATCGGTCGAAGTCGTCGGCGTTCCTCGATATCTGCGCATTCAGTTCCGAGGACGATAAGCGTGCCCGAAACCGACTGCGCATGACCAGCGAAATGCAGCAGGCCCTGGAACATGACGAGTTCGATTTTCACTACCAGCCGCAGGTCGACCTCGCCACGGGAACGATTGTCGGTGCCGAAGCCCTGTTGCGATGGCACCATGGGCTGTTTGGGATGCAGTCGCCGGACAAGTTCATCGGCCATGCCGAAGATACGGGTCTTATACTCGATATCGGCGCCCGAGGTCTTCGCACCGTCGCGGACTTTGCCGCGCGCGTGAACCGGGACCGACAAGTGCCGATAGTCTTCTCGTTCAATGTCTCGCCTCTCGAGTTCAAGCTTCGCGACATGCCGAAATTTGTCTCCGATGTGCTCACCGCCAGCGGCGCCGATGCTGCATGGATCAAGCTAGAGCTCACCGAGAGCCTGATGGTGGAAAGTTCCGCGGAAATGCTGTCGATCATGAGACACCTGCGCGAACTGGGCGTCGGCCTGTCCATCGACGACTTCGGAACCGGCTACGCCAATCTGCGCTATCTCGAAGACTTCCCCCTCACGGAGATCAAAATCGATCGCGGTTTTGTCAAAGGACTAGCGCAAAGCCGTTCCAAGCGGGTCATCATCGAGTCCATCATCAGGATTTCCAGGGAACTCGGCTTTCATGTCGTCGCCGAGGGAATCGAGACAGAGGTGGAACGCACGCTGTTGCGCGACATGGACTGTGATTTCGGGCAAGGATTTCTGTTCGGTCGGCCGGTCGACGCTGCAAGATTTGAATCACTGGTTTGAGCGATTCTCTGGAGCTGAAAATCAGCTCGATCTGAATGACGCCGTGTACTGCGCGGGCGGCCGCTGGCCTAAGCCGTCGTCAAATTACTAAGCCCGATCGAACGTGAAGGATGTCAGAAGCGTGGTAACAAAGTTGCTCGCCTTTTCCTTGACGAGAGTCTCCGTCCATTCGTCGGTCCCACGCAGCATCAGCCCCGTGTAAATGCTGTCTACCGCAGCCTCTTCGATGCGTTTGATATGGGACTTGAATGCTGCTTCGTCGCCCGTCCTGTAAATATCGCGGACAATCATTCGCAGGATTTCCTGGATGGCGATCTGCCAAGCGGTGTTGATCGTCTGAAGCTCGTTCGTCGTTTCGGTCATCCAGATCTCCTTGATCTTGACGGCCATCGACAAGGTGCAGCGATGCGCACGCGAATTAAAATGGGTCGGTCGGCCGGACATAAAAAAGGTCAGGCAACTTCGCCTGACCTCGCTTGGTCTCATGCTTTCAACAGTGCCAGTACATCCGTGGTCAAAGGAAAGCTGAACCGATCAAACGGCCTGGAGATTGCAGGCCGACATTTTGCCCGACTTGTTGTCGCGCTCCATCTCATAGCCGATCTTCTGACCTTCGACGATTTCGCGCATTCCGGCGCGTTCGACGGCAGAGATGTGAACGAAGGCGTCGGCGCCGCCGTTGTCAGGCTGAATGAAGCCGAAGCCCTTGGTGGAATTGAACCATTTAACTGTGCCAGTGGTCATGATGAACCCTTTTCATAGCAGTATTTAACGACGGCAACGCAACAGCGAAGCCGTTTGTGACGATGACGATTTTGAAGGGAAGGTTCGTTCAGGGCGCGGTGCCAAACGCGCGATAACCAAAGCTCGGCAAGCAATATCGACAGGCAAATTCATATCCTGCTTCCATGGCTACGTCAACTTTTGGTTTTGGAAAATGCAATTTCAACTTTTTGTTGTATCCGTCGAGGATGCAATCCGACCGAACGCCCAAGGAATGAATTGCTGATGCAGGGATAGAAACGGCCATTGAGCCATGCAGGCACCCATTCGAATTTGCCCATGCCCGATGGCCTGACCTTGTCGATACTCATCGCGTCGACCATCCGGTCCTCCCGGAGGCGATGCCGCAATGCTGCTCCGTGGCAGAGATGATATCCAAACCGTCGTCCCCCTTCTGGCAACTGGTTTTTCACGCCATCAAGATGCATGTAAATTTTTTTGCGCAGGGGTCTTGAAGCTGTTTTCGACGCTTCCCAAATCGTCCGCCGTCGAGGCTGTATGGCTCGACGACGGGCGGCGCCGTTGGGCGGCGCACCTTGTACCCATGTTGCTTCAAGGAGAATGTGGCTATGAGAACCTTTGACTCGCTTTATCGAACCACCGTCGGATTCGATCGTCTTTTCGACATGCTCGAAAACAGCGCCAGGACCGACTGGCCGCCTTACAATATCGAGAAGACCGGTGAAAACGACTACCGTATCGCCATGGCTATTGCCGGCTTCAGTTCCGAAGAGGTGGAGTTGACGCAGAATGGCCCGGAACTTGTGGTTGTCGGCCAGAAATCCACCGACACGGAGGGGCGTCAGGTGCTGCACCAGGGCCTTGCCTTGCGCAACTTCAGACACGTGTTCAAGCTGGCCGACCACATGAAGGTGGTGGCTGCGTCCCTGGAGAATGGCTTGCTCAGCGTCGAGATCGTGCGGGAAATCCCCGAGGAACTGAAGCCTCGCCGCATCAACATCGGCCCTGGCGACGCTGTGGCGGTCAGCAAGCAGATCATCCAGGACGTCGAGAAACCGCGTAAGGTTGCCTGACGCCGATATTTCAACACGAACACTGCGGTCGCCTCCCGGCTTCGGTCGGGAGGCCTTGATTGCGGAGATTGGAGATGAATCAGCAGTCTGAAACATACCGCGCCGCAACCCGGCGCGTCGGACTGTTCGAGGGTCTTTTTTGCCTTCTCGACAGTCCGGGCGATGTGCTCACGCATCCACGCATGGGCTTGGACGAAAAGCGCGCCTTGCTCGCATCATGGGCGTCGGACGTGCATGCCGTCGAAAATCACCCCACCCTACGTAAACTGGACAATGGCAAGATCGTCCCCGTCGACGATATCTTGCGATGCCTGAAGGCGCTGGATCAGGTCGGCTCCGCCGGCCGGGGTCTTTCGCGTCGGGCAATGCCGTGGAACATGGCGTTTGATCGCTGCGGCCGGCGCATCAACGGATCGCCGCGTCGATGGCGCTTTACCGGCAGGGACGATGACGATGATCCGCCGTCTTGCCCGGCGGCGGTATCGCCACGTGTACCCGGCGGCGGCCAAAGTGGCGCGTATATGATGGTTGAGCGCCAACCCGCTTATGCCTGACGGATCCCCTCGCGGTTTCCGAAAGGCACAAACAACCCGCTGCGCCGGTTCGCGGCGGGTTGCGGTTCGGCAGCTTCGGGTCAAAAGCTCTCCACGCCTTCTGAGCCTCCGGGACTGATCTTCTTGCCCTCATATCGCGTCCATGAGCCGCCTGTCTGAGACACGGCTTAAATAACATGGCCAACGACCCATAATGTGATAAGGTGGATCATGTTTTTCGACCGGGCATGAATTCCGGTCGGCTTTCCTGCCGAGTGATGGCTCGCTTCGCGCGCTTTCGGCCCTTGAGGGCCAAATTTCATGGCATCCGTTTCAGCATCCCACCTGGAAGCTGCGAGCACGCTCGCAGTGGTCGTTTCATCGAACGAGCCGCTTCTGTTCCTGACCGATGATCTCAGGGTCATTGTGGTCAGCGCTTCGTTTTGCCAGGCCTTTCAGATCGATCCCGCAACGGTCGCAGGCAAATTTCTCTCGGAAATCGGCGCGGGCGAATGGAACATGCCCAAGCTGAACTCATTGCTCAAGGCAACCGCCGCCGGCAGCGCCAGGATCGAGGCCTATGAGGTCGACCTGAAGCGGGCGGGCCAGAAGACCCGCCAGTTGGTCGTGAACGCGCGCGTGCTCGAAGACGGCGATCTTGACCGAATTCGCCTTCTGGTGGCCGTAGCCGACGTAACGGATGCTCGCGCGGACGCCCGCCAAAAGGACGATCTCATTCGCGACAAGGCAATCCTGATGCAGGAAGTGCAGCACCGGGTCGCCAACAGCTTGCAGATCATCGCCAGCGTGCTGATGCAGAGCGCGCGCAGGGTCCAGTCAGAAGAGGCTCGCGGCCATCTGCGTGACGCCCACAACAGGGTCATGTCGATCGCGGCTGTGCAGCGGCACCTTGCCCAGTCCGGTGTGGAGAACGTTTCGCTTCGGACCTATTTTACGCAGTTAAGTGAAAGCCTTGGCGCGTCGATGATCTCCGACAGGGACCGGCTTTCAATCGTCGTTTCCGTCGACGACAGCGTCGTGAGGTCCGACATTTCGATCAGCCTGGGGCTGATAGTCACCGAACTGGTGATCAACGCGCTGAAGCACGCATTTCCGCAGGAGCGGTCCGGCAAGATTTCGGTCGACTACCGTTCGCACGGGGAAGACTGGACCCTCTCGGTCCGCGACGACGGGATCGGCATGGCCGACAGTAACGCAAAGGCCGGGCTTGGCACTGGTATCGTCGAGGCGCTTGCACGGAACTTGCAAGGTGACATCAGCGTGACCGATGCAAATCCCGGAACTCTCGTATCGGTTGCCCACATTGCCGGCGTCATCGACAACGTGCAGGCGGCAGCATAGCCAGATGACCCCAACAAAATCCGCTGACGCGGGGCAAGCCTTGCCCAATGCGAAACTTGGTCCCGCGCAGGCCGGAGACATCACGGCAAACCGCAAGGCTGTCATTCTGATCGTCGAAGACAACGCCATCATCAGGATGGGAGCGGTCGACCTCGTCGTCCATGCCGGTTACGGGGCGCTCGAGGCCAGCAATGCGGAGGAGGCAATTCGGCTGCTGGAGGCACGAACGGACATCGTTCTGGTGTTCACCGACGTTGGCATGCCCGGCACCATGGACGGCATCAAATTGGCCCACCACATCCGAAATCGATGGCCGCCGGTCAAGCTGATCGTCGCTTCCGGCAGGTCGATCATCGAACAAAGCCGGCTGCCTGAAGGAAGTTACTTTTTCCCCAAACCCTATAACGATGGCTCGATCGTCGAACAGATGCGCCGGATGCTGTCACCGATCGAAACGCGTCCGAAGTCCTGAGCGTGGATCGTCTGCGGCATTCCTTGAAGACGTAAGGCCGGCATCACATCCAGCTGAATTATTGGATGGAACTAAAATCGGGCTCGAAGCCGTAGTATGCGTCTGCCTCGTCGCAAACTGGCGTATTTTCGGCGGCGTTTGCGTGGGTCTGAATCATTCCCACTCAATTGTTCTTGACCCAGCTAGGTCATTGATCTAGCTGGGTTTCTTCTTGCTTGAGGCCCGAAAAGCCGACGCATGGTGCGTCAAAATGTTACGCTTTTGAATTTAAAGGGAAAATCGCCGCAAAAAATATTTTGACGTTTCACCAACTATCGAGATCAATCGGACGATTTTCGCGCGTCGTGGCGTCCGACAACGTAAAACAATCTAGCTCAAAAATACCGTCAAGCAAGCGGGTGTTTAGCCCTCGAAAACAATATAGCCGCCCCTCGGCGACCGCCACCGCAATTTGCCGCCTAGACCAAGATCGTCGCTTCTCCCGAAACGCAAATCCAACCACAGTCAATTATGAGTTCATCGTTTGCCAGGAGGCGATGTCGTGACGCACTCGACCCCTGGTCATCGCAAGTGCAGGGTCACGCTCGCCTCGGACCGACCATCGACGCCGAAGTCGACCTGAACTATGGCCGCCACGGCTTCTTCCTGCGCGCGCAGCTTCGCTGGCGCCACTTTTGCGCTCGCCGTTCATCGACGAACTAAACCTTCACTGAAGCGGAAAGTCCGAGACTGGCGCTCATGTTGACGAGTTCGGCTAATGAATGGGCGTGCATCTTTTCCATCACCCGGCCGCGGTGTTTCTTCACGGTGATCTCGGAGATGCCAAGGTCGCCCGCCACCTGCTTGTTCATACGGCCCGAGACCACACCGGCCATAACCTGGCGCTCGCGGGGACTGAGATCCGCATAGCAGTCGCGGAGCGCTTGCAGGGCCGCCTGATCGCCGACAGCCGCCCGGCTGCGCTCCAGCGCTGCGCCGATGGCGTCCAGCATAACCTGCTCGCCGAAAGGTTTGGTCAGGAACTCCACCGCACCGGCCTTCATCGCCCGCACGGACATCGGTATATCGCCGAACCCGGTGACAAAGATGATCGGCATGTCGCCCCGTTCGCCAGCGATGGCCGTCTGAAGATCGAGGCCGCTAAGGCCCGGCAGGTTCACGTCGAGCACGAGACAACTTGCGCCGGTCGCTGGTGGGCATGCCAGAAATAGATCGGCCGATGCGAAAGTGCGCGCGCGCCAGCCGGCAACCTGAATCAGGGTCTCAAGCGACTCGCGCACGAACTCGTCGTCATCGACGACAAAGACGGTCGGCGTGGCATCTGGCAGGCCTGACTTTGTAGCCATGGTACTCGACCGTTTTTTTGACGATCCGCGGAGGCGGTCATTTGCATAGCAAATCCTCGCTCAAATCAAGCGCGTCACTGACCGCCTCGATCATGGCCGTCTCACTAAAGGGCTTCTTCAGAAAAGCCACGGCGCCTCGCCCCAATACTCTCGGACCCAGGGCTTCGTCGGAATTGGCGCTGATGAAGACGATCGGAATAACGTAGCTGCGCCTGACAAGCTCCTGCTGCAGCTCGGGGCCTGTCATCCCGGGCATGGCCACGTCGAGCACCAGGCATCCGGTCAGGTCCAGGCTATCCGACGCCAGGAACTCCGCGGCGGAGGAAAACGGCTGCGCCTCCAGACCGAACGACCTCAGCAAGTCGGGCAAGGCCTCGCGGACGAATTCATCATCGTCCACGACCGACACTAGTCTGCGCTTCGCCATCATAGTTCTTTCGAGACTGCATCAGCCGGCCCCGCGACGTCGCTGGGGATCGAGAAGGAAAATGTTGCACCGGGTCCATCCTCGTTGCGTGCCACCCAGAGCCGTCCCTCGTGGCCCTGAATGATCGACTGGCTGATCGAGAGACCGATGCCCATGCCCTCGCTTTTGGTGGTGTAGAAGGCGTCGAACAATCGATCGAAATTCTCCGGCGCGATCCCACTGCCCGCGTCGCGTACCGAGAGTCGTATCTGACCCGGCTCGCCCCAGGTCGTCGTAACCCAAAGGTTCCGCGGCCGGTCATCGACCGTGAGCATCGCGTCCCTGGCGTTGAGGACCAGATTGAGAATGACCTGCTGGAGCTGGATACGATCACCGCGAACGCTCGGCAGCGCGCGAGCGAAGTCGGCGTGCAATTCCACGCGCGCGCTCTGCAACTCGCTCGAAGAGAGGGCGAGAACCTCTGCCGCCGCCTCGTTCAAATCCACCGCTTCGGCAGCCGGTTCCTTGCGGACAAACATTGCCCTTAGGCGCTGGATCACCTCGGAAGCGCGATTGGCGTCGCGAATGGTTCGCTGCGCCGTGATCTGGGCGAGGTCCAGGTTCGGGGGATCGGCCGCGAGCATGCGCAGGCAGGTGCTCGCGTTGGTGACGAGGGAGGTAAGCGGCTGGTTGACCTCGTGTGCGATCGAAGCGGTCAGCGCGCTCAGGGTCGCGAGACGCGCCACGTGGGCGAGTTCGGCGCGCGCCTTGTTCAACGCCTCCTCGGCGACCTTCCGCGCGGTCACGTCCTGAACGGCGCCGATGATCACGGGCCGCTCAGCGGTGTGTTCTATGCGATGTCCCACGGCGTGCAGGTGCTTCAAAGCGCCACTGGCGGTCACGATCCGGTAGGGCAGATCTACGTCCCCGCCGGCGGCGGCGCCCTCAAGCGTGGCCACAAACGCAGGAAAGTCCGCAGGATGCACGAACTTTCCAACCAGATCCGTGGTGATGGTGGTAGCCGGGTCAAGCTCGAAGATGCGGCACAGTTCCTCGGACCAGAGGAGCTCGCCCCTATCGAAGTCCCAGGTAAAGCTGCCGGTATGGCTCAACCGCTGGGCTTCGGCCAGATGCACATAGGCGCGCCGAAGGTCTGTGTCGTCCGACTGGCGGCTGGGCTGGATTTCCATTCTGGTCCTCACGCTGGCTCCACCTCGGGACAATGCAGTTCTCGAACGGCTTTCGTCCATGGTCCTTAGGTGTCCATCGGTGGCCTGAATTCGACCGCGTATCGATTGCGGAGGCTCATGCGGATAAATGGCAAAAAACTGCATATGGTACTTTGGTATACCATTTTAGATTGTCACATGGATTACAGTATACTTAAGTGTCCGGCACCCTTTGGTACCATTTATTTCGGCCAGAATTCGTCGAAACTGTTCCTTGTCAGTCGAATTACTCGCTGATCAGCGCCCAGCGCAAAGGAGAACGGTCATGACTTCGCAATTTCTCAAAAATACATCGCAGGATTTTCTAGCTGGCTCCGCCAACGACGGCGTTGCCATTCGTCCTTTCCGGGTCGACGTGCCGGAAGCCGAACTCGCTGACCTCACGAGGCGCCTAGCGAACGCACGGCTCCCCGAAAAGGAAACCGTTGCGGACTTCAGCCAGGGCGTACCGCTGAAGACCATCGAGCAGGTTCTCGACTATTGGCGGAACCACTATGACTGGCGGAAAGTCGAGGCCCGGCTGAACAGCTACCCGCAGTTCATTACCGAAATCGACGGGTTGGATATCCATTTCATCCACGTGCGCTCGCCGCACGAAAATGCCATGCCGCTGATCGTGACGCATGGCTGGCCCGGTTCGATCCTTGAGCAGTTGAAGATCATCGAGCCGTTGACCAACCCCACGGCCCATGGCGGCAGGGCCGAGGACGCCTTCCACGTCGTGATCCCGTCGATGCCCGGTTACGGGTTCTCGGGCAAGCCGACTTCGGTCGGCTGGGGTCCGGAGCGGATAGCCAGCGCCTGGACCACGCTGATGCGGCGCCTCGACTACAAGAAGTTCGTTGCGCAAGGCGGCGACTGGGGCGCCGTCGTCACCGACCTGATGGGCGTCCAGGCACCGCCGGAACTGCTTGGCATCCACTCCAACATGCCAGGCGCGATCCCTGCAGAAATCGATGGAGCCGCCTTTGGTGGAGCGCCGGCTCCGGTCGGCCTCTCGGCGGAAGAGAAGAGCGTCTACGACGAACTCGTGTTCTTCTACAAGCACGTGTACTACGCCTTCTGGATGGCGACACGCCCGCAGACCGGGGCCGCGTTCGCGGACTCGCCGATCGGGCTTGCCACCTTCCTGCTCGACCACGATGCGCGCAGTCTGGAACTCATCGCGCGTTCATTCGACGGGCAGAAGGAAGGTCTGACGCCAGACGACGTCCTCGACAATGTCACGCTCTTCTGGCTGACCAACACCGGCGTTTCCTCGGCCCGGCTCTACGCGGAAAACAAGCTCGCCTTTTTCAGTCCCAAGGGCGTGAAGGTCCCAGTGGCGGTGAGCTCATTCCCGGACGAGCTCTATCAGACCCCGCGCTCCTGGGCGGAGCGCGCCTATCCCAACCTCATCTACTACAACAAGCCTGCCAAGGGCGGCCACTTCGCCGCCTGGGAACAACCTGAGTTGCTGGTCCACGACCTGCGCGAAGGCTTCCGCTCGCTGCGCTCGGCCTAGTGCCGGCCAAAGCCCTGCCCTCGGCGCGGCGCCCCTGCAAATCCCTGCAGGCGCCGCGCCCACCTTTTTCCTGACGCTGGCAACCTCGTTGCGGACCAAAGAGCACAAACAATCTATTGGCGGATGGCTCAAGGCCTAGCAGTCTAGCATCGCGTTGCTCGCCAACAGTGACCTCACAACGCTCGCCGTCGAGCTCGTCGATGAAGCTCTCGATTGAAGCCGAGCTTCGCCAATATCCGCAGCGACCCGAAATTGCGCGCCGCCGCCTCGGCCGTCACCTGTTCAAGCGCCAGAAAACCATGGTATGGTCCATGCCATGGTACAATAGATTTGCCTCGGCTGACGGTTGATCTGTGTGTCCCGTTCGCTCCGGATTTGGCTGAATCAGGAGAGGTCTCATGGTCAAGACTAATCCGCTTGAAACCGTCGACGTCGATCGTCGACGTCTTCTGAAGACGACCGCAACGGGGATTGCCGTTGCCGGTGCGGCCAGCTGGCTTCCCACAAATTCGGCATTTGCGGCGAACCGGGATGACATCCAGCCCTTCAAAGTCGAAATCCCGGAGGAGCAACTCGTCGATCTCCGCCGGCGCCTCGCGGCGGCACACTGGCCCACCATGGAACTCGTCGAGGATCGGTCGCAGGGCGTGCAGCTGGCGACGCTGCGGGAGCTCGCCCGCTATTGGATGACCGAGTACGACTGGCGCGCGTGCGAGGCACGACTGAACGCACTGCCACAGTTCACAACCGAGATCGACGGGGTGAATATCCACTTTTTCCACGTCAGGTCCCGGCATGAGAACGCGTTACCGCTGATTATGACACACGGCTGGCCCGGCTCGGTCATCGAGCTCCTCGAGACCGTCGGTCCCCTGACCGACCCGACCTCGCACGGGGGCGCCCCCGAGGACGCATTCCACCTAGTGCTGCCGTCCTTACCTGGCTACGGCTTCTCCGGCGAGCCGACCGAGCTTGGCTGGAACTCCGGCCGCATCGCACGCGCATGGGCGGAGCTGATGGATCGCCTCGGCTACAAGCGCTACGTGGCCCAGGGGGGCGACGTTGGCGCCTCCGTCACGGACGCGATGGGCCGCCAAGCGCCCGATGGTTTGCTCGGCATTCACCTCAACTTGCTTTCCGGGGTGATCGGTATCAAGGACAAACTGCCGGCGGTGTCCGCGCAGGAACGCGCGGCGCACGACAAGCTCAACATGTTCGCGGCTGATGGCTACGGCTACTTCTTGGAGCAGTCCACTCGGCCGCAGACGATCGGCTACTCCCTGCTGGATTCACCCGTCGGGCTGGCAGCCTGGATGCTCGACCACGACACCGACAGCTACTACAAGATCTCCCGCGCGTTCGTCGACCGCAAGCCAGCGGGCAATCTCACGCGGAACAACATCGTCGATAACATCACCCTGTACTGGCTGACCGGCACCGGCGCCTCGGCCGCCCGCTGGTACTGGGAATTGGGCCGGGTCCTGGCCGCAGCCCGTGAGACAGGTAAGGCTCCTCCCGCAGTCTCGGTTCCGGTCGGCTTTACGACGTTCCCCGGCGAGATCTGGGCTGCCCCGCGCAGTTGGGTCGAGACGGTCTACCCCAACCTCGCCTACTTCAATGCGGTCGACAGGGGCGGCCACTTCGCCGCCTGGGAGGAACCTGAGCTCTTCTCTAGCGAACTCCGAGCCGCCTTCAGGTCACTTCGGCCCGCACGCTGAGCGATCAAGCTTCCAAACACTTGGCTACGCGATTGGCTCGACAGAGACGGTGGGCCAAAACTCAGGTGTTTTCGGCACTGACTGCGGTGTCTCAGCCACGTGTTGCCAACTACTCCGCGCTAACCGACGGAAATGTCGACTCTGAGACAGTCCAAAAACCCGCAAGTCGGGCGGACTGGACGGTGGGTCTGGAGGGACGCCTCTTCAACAAAATCAATCAGTTACCGGGCGGTCGCCAAGCCATATCCTTTGTATGTTCTCGTATGGCCTGGCGACCCTAAGGAGGACGAGCGAGATTAACTACTAGAGCGTTTCCTGTTTTGAGAGAATCGTAGGATTCCCAAAGAAGGGTGTTTGTGATTCAAGATGCTGGCTGGATTGGAGGCCAGCATCTGATGACGCGAGCGCTTTCAAATGATCTTCGTGAGCGTGCAGTAGCGGCAGTTGGCGAGGGGGAGACCTGCCGTGCGGTTGCCTCGCGCTTTGGCGTTGCAGTTTCCTCTGTAGTGAAGTGGTCGCAGCGTTACCGTGCGACCGGATCGGTGGCGCCGGGCAAGATGGGCGGACACCGCAAGCGCGTTCTGGAGCCGCATCGGGCCTTCATCGTGGAGCGGATCAATCAGACCTCTGAACTGACGCTGCATCGGCTGAAGGACGAATTGGATGCGCGCGGGGTCAAGGTCTCGCACAATACGGTGTGGCTGTTCCTGCGCCGCGAGGGCCTGAGCTTCAAAAAAAACGCTGTTCGCCCTTGAGCAGGCACGCGCTGATATTGCCCGCAGGCGTCAGCGATGGCGATCCTGGCAGACCGGTCTCGATCCGCGGTGCCTGGTCTTCATTGATGAGACCTGGATCAAGACCAACATGGCTCCGCTGCGAGGTTGGGGGCCGAAGGGCAAGCGGCTGCGCGGTCTGGCGCCGCACGGCCACTGGCGCACGCTGACCTTCCTTGGCGCGCTGCGCTGGGATCGGCTCGCAGCACCTTGCGTCTTCGACGGACCGATCAACGGCCAATGCTTTCGCGCGTATGTCGAGCAGCAGCTCGTCACCGTTCTGAAGCCCGGCGACATCGTCGTCATGGATAATCTGGGAAGTCATAAGTCGGCGGCCATCAGGCAGATGATCAAGGCTGCCGGCGCCAGGCTTTGGTACCTGCCGCCCTACTCTCCAGACCTCAATCCCATCGAGCAGGCCTTCGCCAAGATCAAACACTGGATGCGCCAAGCTCAGAAACGCACCGTCGAGGACACTTGGCGCTACATCGGCCACCTCGTCGAAACCATCGAGGCAGCCGAATGCAAGAACTACTTCCAAAACGCAGGCTACGCTTCCGTCAAAACGTGAAAGGCTCTAGCTTCGAGATATCGACGCTGTGTTTGCGGGTCGCCAGGAACTTCCTCCCACTGAGTGACCGATATTGGGCCGCAACCGGACTGTCTGTTTTGCGATGTGAGCGGCACAAAGCAGTCGTTCAGTTCAGCCCCGAAGGCGGTCTGAAGAGCGAAAGGCCTATTGCGCCGCGAGAACTTTCCTTTTCAAGAGGCGGCCAAGATCGGTCAGACGCAGGAACGGATGAGGTCGGATCTGCGCAGCCTGCCGAGAAGCGATGATCGCAGCTCGATGGGCGTCTTGCCGTTCCAGATAGAATGCCAGTGCAAGGTCATGACGTGTCGGCCGAAAGCCGCCGAGCGGCTGTGCCGTGGTGAACAATATCCTGGGCTGAATGGGCCAATCAGAAAGGCTGGGACTAAGCATAGCATCCTCCCGCGGAGTGTGGATCCACGAACTCTCTCCTATGGCCGTGAGATATACGTACGAGGAACTGTGATTGGTTCGTGAAAAATGCGGCCCCCCTAAATCGTGGTTGAAGTCGCGCCAAGTCCGGAGAACAATCGAGCGTCGAAGCTGGCTTACGGAGCGATGGCGCAACTTCAACTTCTGCTGTTCGGAGGCTTTACTCTTGCTGGAAGCGGACCTGTCGCCGCGGTGCTGAGCCGCAAAGCGCGCGGTTTGGTGACCTATCTTGCCCTCAATCCTGGACGACCCCATTCGCGCGAGAAACTCGCCGCGCTTCTATGGGGTGATACCGGAGAGCCGCAGGCGCGGATGAACCTCAGACAGGGCCTATCGGCGATAAGGAAGGCGTTGCCATCGGCCGACGACCGACGGCTCCTGGCAGAGGGCAACAATGTCACCCTCAATCTCGACGACCTCGAGATCGATGTGGTACAGTTCGAGCGCCTGGCATCAGGAAGCGCGCCCGAGCAGCTTGAGCAGGCCGCGCTCGTCTATCGCGGTGACCTGCTCGATGGCTTTGTCCTGAGGGAGGAACCGTTTGACGACTGGCTAAGGGTGGAACGTGAGAGGCTGAGGACGATCTGGATCGGGGTTCTGGAAAACCTTCTCCACCAGCATGCGATCACGAACAATCTGGTCGCTTATATCCAGGCAGCAACGCGTTTGCTCGCGTCCGATCCTCTCCGGGAAGATATTCACCGCGGCCTCATGCAAATCTATGCGCGCCAGGGCCGATCGAACATGGCATTGAAGCAGTATGCGCAATGCCGCGAGGCGCTGCGCAAGCACCTGCAGCTGGACCCGGAGAACGAGACGCGTGAGCTGTATGACAAGCTCCGTGCGAGCCGTTTCGGGCCGACCAGACAGAATCCAGCACCAGGCGTAAGGGCCGAAGGGACTGTCCCGGGCGATAGCCCAGTGCCGGCCTCGCTACGCCCCGAAACGCGCTATGTGAAGTCGGGAGGGGTTAGCATTGCCTATCAGGTTACCGGCGGGGGACCGTTCGACCTCGTCTACGTGCAGGGCTGGGTTTCCAATCTCGACTATGCCTGGGAATCTCCGCGGCTGACGCACGTGCTGCGCCGGCTTGGGTCATTTTGTCGACTGGTCCGCATCGACAAGCGAGGCACCGGACTTTCCGATCGCAATGTGGGCTTTCCGACGTTGCAGGAGCGGGCGGACGATGTTCGGGCGGTGCTAGATGCAATCGGATCGCGGCAAACGGTGGTGTTCGGCAGTTCCGAAGGCGGCGTCCTGTCCATGCTCTTTGCGGCGAACTACCCCGAGCGAACCAAAGCTCTCATTCTTCATGGCGCATACGCCCAGGGACTGTGGTCACCGGACTACCCCTGGGCGAAGACCCGAGAGGAAATGGAAGAAGAATTGGCGGCGATCGGGCGCAATTGGGGAGAGCCTTGGGACCTGGGGCGCGGGGCGCCGAGCCTGGTGAACGATACGCACGAGCAACAATGGTTCGCAGCCTATCTGAGGAGTTCGGCGTCGCCTTCCGATGCGATCGCGCTGTGGCGCTGGGGCGCGGAAGTCGACGTCCGCAATATCCTGCACGCGATTCATGTGCCCACTCTGATCCTCCAGAGGAAGGGCGATCGATGGATCAAGCCCGAAGAAGCGCTTTACTTGTCCGAGCGCATCGCTGGCGCCACGCTTGTCGAGCTGCCGGGCGATGACCACTTGATTTGGGGCGCCGATTCGGACCGCCTAGTCGACGCGATCCAACACTATCTCACCCGCACATTTCCAACGGAGGCCCGATAGAGCTGAAAGTTGGATTGTCTTCGTCCTGCTCATTGAAACGGATCGTCACGCTCAGTTTCGGGAGGATCATCGACCAACCACTCAGACCTTAGCGAAGAAATGCGCTGAGTGATGTGCTGCGGACCGCAGGCCGCCTTTTAGAAAACACTCGCACCACGGTAGAAAAAATGACCGGTCGTGGGCCGTGAAGGGCCAACCCTGTTTGCTGACCACGTCAGCACTGAGGCAGCGGCGAAGCTGATCTCTACGGCCGACATGAGGCGCAAAGCCGCCCGGCTGCATTGGGTCGAAGTCGGTCGCTCAAACTGATTAGATTTGACCTCGCCTAAAGGATTGAACATGCCTGCCACTTCTGAGGCCCAAGGCCGGGCGAAGAACCGGGTAACCGATGCGTCGGCAAGCCGGTCATCAAGGGCTTCTCTTTAGGTTAAAACTCACCAAGGCGCTCGCCTGGCCGGGATTAGCCGGGAGCGGACTGCCGGCTTCAAGGAACCGAAGGTCAGAGGCGGACGTTGAGCGCTCTGTGTGTACGCGAAGTGACGTGAGTCGGGCACGGACATCGGTCCAGTCGCGGCTAATTCAGCGACGCAATGAGCTTTCGACATGAGCCCTAATTTCCGTGATCGATGGGATCTGCTCCGATTCCCCACGCCTCTCCACGGCAACATGAGTGACGGGCTGGTGCGGGGGATGCGGGCGCTGATGGAGGCGCATTCCCTTTGCCCAGAGAAGCAGCGCCTCCCAGTGAATACCGATTGTGACCTTCAACGTCAGCAGAGGGTAGGCCAAGAAGGTCGCCGCCAGCGTCGCGTCGCTGAGCGGACGCCGCTTACCCGAGAAACTGGCGACGATCAGAGGTCCCTGACCGTCGCTGCCGGTTATGTGAAGCGACACGGCCTCACCGGGTAGGCCGATCCGGAAGCGATATTGCATGCCCATGCCAATGAAAGGCGAGACGTAGAGGCGCTTAGCACAATGTTGCTCCACGACGCCTGTGCGATCGCAATCCTCAACAGGAATGACATAGGTGTGGCGCTGCCCAAACGTATTGTTGACCTCATAGAGGATGGCGACGAGGTCGCCCTGGCGGCGGTAGCAGAAATAGACGCTGAGGGGGTTGAAAGCATAGCCGAGCATTCGCGGCATAGACAGAAGCCGCACGGGTCCACCGTCCGTCTCGATGCCGGCCATAGCAAGCTGGCTCTCGACATAGGCCTTGAGCGACCCGCCGGAACCGTCGCCGTGGTCGCGGTCGACGAAGCCGAAGAGATTGAAGCGGTTGCGCGAAAAGAGCCACAGCCTTTCTGCGAGACTCTCGACCTCGTCGAGGTCAAGCAGCAGAAAGAACATACGGTACGACAGCCTGTGCCGGCGCGGTTTCAGCCGCTGGTGCATGACCCTGCCGGTATACAGTGCTGATTGAAGGTCTGGCATCAGGCGGCTGCGAGATCAGGCCGCTCGACGGCTGCCGAAAGGTGAATCCTGCCCGATTCGTCTGCAACCTCCCAGGGGCGCCGCATCCCAGCCAGCGCTTCGGCCACGGCAAGGCCGGACTGCAGCCCGTCCTCGTGGAAGCCGGCGCCGAAATAGCTGCCGCAGAACCAGGTATTGCGAACCCCTTGGAGCGTCCAGAGCTTCTTTTGGGCGCGCATTGCTGTCGTGTCGAATGCGGGATGCTCGTAGATCACGCTATGTTTCACGGCGCTGGCCTCCGGTTCCTCAGCAGGGTTGAGCGTGACGAACAGCGGCTGTCGGTCCGGTAGGGACTGTAGCCTGTTCATCCAATAGGTGACCGAGAGCTGGCGGGTTTCGCCTCTTGTCTCAGCAATGTAATTCCAGCTCGACCAGGCCCGCTTCCTGCGCGGCATGAGGCGAGGATCCGAATGCAGTACGGCCTCGTTGCGACTGTAGCCGAAACTACCCAGCAACTGCTGTTCTTCGTGGCTTGCGTCTGAGAGCATTCGCAGCGCCTGGTTGGCATGGGTCGCGACCACCGCCTGGTCGAAGCGTTGCTCTATGCCGTCAACATCGGTGAGCCATACCGCTCCCGAGCGTCGCGCGATGCGCTGCACGCCACGACCTAGGAATATCCGGCCGGTAAATCGACCAGCCAAATTCTCAACGTAATTGCAACTGCCCCCATCAACCGTCCGCCACATCGGGCGGCCGGCAAACTTCAGCAAGCCGTGATTGTCGCAGAACCGTATGAAGGCGGCGGCCGGGTAGTTTCCGACCTCCGCCGCCGGCGTCGACCAGATCGCGGCAGCCATCGGGTAAAGGTGGTCCTCGCGAAACGCTGCACCATAACCTTTCGCATCGAGATACTCGGCAAGGCTGCTCTCGCCTATCCGTGAAATGTCGTACGGCGCTTCGCGATAGAATCGAAGCAACTCCCGCAGCATCTGCCAGAACCTCAGGCGCGTGACGTTGCCGGGATGTGCTAGAAGCCCGCCTAAACCGGTCCCAGAATACTCTAGGCGGCCGCCGTCCAATGAAACCGCAAAGGACATCTCGGACGGTTTGGTGCGCACGCCGATATGGCCAAAAAGAGCAGTCAGATTGGGATAGGTGACCTCATTATAGACGATGAATCCGGTGTCCACCTGGGTTCCACCGGCATTGACAGTGTTGCTGTGGCCGCCAAGGCGGGTGTCTGCCTCGAACAATGATACGTTGTGGCGCTGCGAGAGCAGCCATGCCGCCGACAGTCCGGATATGCCACTACCGACGACCGCTATGTCCATCGGCCGATCCGTGACAGGGCGCTTGCCTGCTGCCGTCATACGCACGCTCCAGTTTCCAGTGGAAGGCGTTGCCCTCCTATCCTAACTTCAACTTCTACGCGGCCGCGGGCAGCATGGATCACAGTTGGGTGGAATGCCGCGGACCTTGTGATCCGAAAGCCCTGGCAGCGCGTATCAGGGCGCATGTATGCATCGAGATACGAGTTCATTGCCGGAACGGTTTCGCGTACGTTCGATCGTACGAGGATCGAAATAGCGATGACCATGCGCACTGATACGGAGTCGGTATCGGCCGAGGAGGCCAAGCGTCTGCTCTCCGCGGTAGCGGAGGGACGCGATCGCGCGGCATTTGCCTTACTCTTTGGCTTCTACGCCCCGCGACTTAAGGCCTTTATGATGCGATCCGGCATGGCGGTTTCCATCGCCGAGGACATCGCGCAGGAGACTATGCTGCTGGTCTGGAAGAAGGCCTCATACTACGATCCGGCGCGCGCCGCGGTCTCGACGTGGATATTCACGATCGGCCGCAACGTGCGGATCGATCGGCTACGCCGGGAACGCCGACCTGCGGCCGTTGCCAGCGCCTTCGACCCCTCGGACGAGCCCGACAGCCCGGTTTCGGGTGAGGCTGCTGTGATGGCCGCAGAGCGCGAAGAACGCGTGCGCTCTGCGGTTGCGCTGTTGTCTCCCGAACAGGCCGATATACTGCGGCTGTCCTTCTTCAGCGACAAACCTCAATCGGAAATAGCGAGCCAGCTTCGCATCCCTCTCGGTACCGTTAAATCGCGCGTGCGGCTGGCTCTCAGCCGCCTCCGCCTGATCCTGGACGACCTCAAATGATCAATCATCATCCAAGCGACGAGACGTTGCTCCGCCAAGCCAGTGGCTCATTGGAGGCCGGACCGCGAATTGTCGTGGCGGTTCATATCGCCGGTTGCCCGGCCTGTGCCGAACGTATTGCGCAATTCGAAGCCACAGGCGGCTTGTTCCTCGATGAAATAGAACCGCAAGCGATGAGTGATGATGCCTTGGACCAGCAGATGGCGAGGATCGAGGTGGACGGCGAAAGGCGCGAGGAGCATTCAAGGCCCGCGCGAGCCGATATCGGCATCCGCCTGCCTGAGGCTCTGGACGGGTGCGGCGTTGGCCCATGGCGCTGGATCGGTCCCGGAGTGCGCTGGAGCCGCGTGACGGTTCCGCAAGATGCTGGCGCAAATGTCATGCTACTGAAGGTGGCGGCCGGGCGCAGGATGCCGGAGCATACCCATTCCGGCTACGAGTACACTCAAGTGCTGAAGGGCTCGCTTTCCGACGCGCGTGGCCGCTACGGTCCTGGCGACCTGGATGAGGCTGACGATGAGGTTCAGCATCAGCCGGTCGTCGACGAGAGCGGGGAGTGTATATGCATCGCCGCCCTTGAGGGGCAGATGAGGCTGCGTGGCTTCTTTGGACGATTGATCCAGCCTCTGCTTGGCGGTTGAGACGTTCCATGAGCGTCGCTACCCCCTCGTCCTTGCTGCCATCGGTCTTTCGGTGACCATGGTGGCGGCGTGGTCTGTTGCTCTGAGAACGGATCGGTCGGGGTGGATCGACGCGATCTGGTCATTCGCCGTCGGCATCTTCGGCGCTTTGGCGGCACTTCTCGTTTCGGCCGGTGACAGCTCGGTGCACCGGCAGTGGCTGGTAGCCATTTTCGCGCTCGCCTGGTCCGTGAGGCTAGGTCTCCATATCGTCAACCGGACCGCAAGCAGCCGCCAGGACGATCCGCGCTACAGTCAGCTCAAGCAGGAATGGGGCTCCAGCTTCCGCGCCAGGCTGTTCTGGTTTCTGCAGGCCCAGGCCGCGGCCGCTTTCCTGCTTGTGCTGTCCATCGTGGCCGCTGCCCACAATCCCGCCTCCGCCTTCGGTTTGAATGATTGGGCCGGTGTCGTGCTGATGCTGTTGGCGGTGGGCGGCGAGGCGACGGCCGACCGCCAGTTGACGGCCTTTCGGGCGGACCCCAGCAACAAAAGCCGGGTCTGCGATGTGGGCCTTTGGCGCCTGTCGCGCCACCCCAACTATTTCTTCGAGTGGCTGGCATGGCTCGCCTATGTCGCGATCGCCATCGATCCTTCGGGGGGTTATGCGTGGGGCTGGGTCGCGCTGGTCGGGCCTGTTCTGATGTACGGGCTGCTTGTCCACGTCTCGGGCATTCCGCCGCTCGAAGCCCATATGCTGCGCTCGCGTGGCGAGCAATTTCGCCGTTACCAGGCGCGCGTCAACGCGTTCTGGCCTGGCCCGCCGAAGGCGGCAACCGTCAAGCGAGGGAGATAAGTGTGAGCCTGATCGCAACCGCAATCCGCGCTGTAGAGCGCGCCCCGCTGCCAGACTCCGCCACCCGCTACGGCATCGATGTTCTCGTGGGTCGGACACGGCGGCGGCTGGCGACGGAGCCATTGGTCGACGACCGGCGCTTTGCCAAAGACATGGCCGGCCGTTTCATAGCCGAGCACACGGCAGCCGCGAACGAGCAGCATTATGAGCTGCCACCTGAGTTTTTCGCGCAAACGCTTGGTCCCCGCCGCAAATATTCCTGCTGCCTGTATCCGACGGGGAGCGAGACATTGGCCGAGGCGGAGATCGCCGCGCTGGAGCAGACCGTTGACCACGCAGGGCTTCGCGACGGTCAGTCGATCCTCGAACTCGGCTGCGGCTGGGGTTCGCTGACGCTGTTCATGGGGCAGCGTTTTCCGTCGGCCCGAATCGTGGCGGTGTCGAATTCGACTCCGCAGCGATTTTACATTCAGGCGGAGGCGGCAGCACTCGGGCTGCGCAATATCGAGGTCATCACCGCCGACATGAACGAATTCGAGCCGCAAGTGCGGTTCGACCGCGTGGTGTCGGTTGAGATGTTCGAGCACATGTCGAACTGGCGCGACCTGCTCGCCCGTATCCGAACCTGGCTCCAGCCCGAAGGCCGTCTGTTCGTCCATGTCTTCAGCCACCACCATAGCCCTTATCGTTTCGACCATCGCGATGACGCCGACTGGATCGCTCAGCACTTCTTCACCGGCGGCATCATGCCGAGCCACAACCTTATCAGCCAATTCCCGGATTGCTTTTCGGTCGAGCGCGACTGGCGCTGGAACGGCTTGCACTATGCACGCACCGCGCGCGACTGGCTCGCGCGCTTCGACGAAAACCGCGGCCAGATCGACGCCATCCTTTCGGCTGTCTATGGCGCTGATGCGTCGCTCTGGCGTCGGCGCTGGCGGCTGTTCTACTTCGCCACCGAAGGCCTGTTCGGCCATGCCGGGGGCAAGGAGTGGGGCGTTAGTCACTACCTGCTCCGGCCGGCTGCCTGACATGCCGGGCTTCGCGCGCCTTTGGCGGAATATCGCCGCCTATGCCGCGCATGACGATCCGCTGACGGTGGCCGCTAACTGGATTGCGCTCGTTGTCGCCTGGAACCAGCCCTTCTACCCGCTCTATCTATGGGCGGTGGTCGGCGCCGATAAGATCGCGCCGTCATTTCTCACTTTTCTGTCGACGCCCTTCTTTCTCGCCGTTCCAGCAGTTGCTAGGCACTATCCGCTCGCCGGGCGCCTCATGCTGCCGCTGACGGGCATTGCCAATGGCATCCTCAGCACCAAGGCGTTCGGTATCGGGTCGGGGGTCGAGATATTCCTCGTTCCTTGCGCGTTGATCGGCGCTGCTTTGTTCAGGCCTTCTGAACGGCCAATCGGGCTCGCTGTCATTGCGCTCTGCGCTGCGGCCTACTTCATACCCGAACGCGTCTTTGGTCAGCCACTGGCCGATTATAGCGCTGCCGACAATAGTGGCATGGTCGGGCTCAACGTGTTGAGCGCCGCGACATTGATCGTCTTTGTCGGCTTGCTTTTGTCAGGCGCCGTCGCAACGTCTGAGGAGCGCGACATCAGGCGCCGCGCAGAAAATAGCGGGTCAGCAGAAAGCCAAGAACCGCCGCCACCGCGCTGAGCAGGGACCCCCAGCAGATATCGGCCACCGTGATGATTGTCGGCCAGCCGCGTACGGTTGCCTGGTTGGTAAGATCGTAGGTCGCGTAGGCGAAAAACCCATAGAGCGCGCCATATGCTGCCGCCGTCGTCCACTTGCCGGTCGAGAAGGCGGGGGCGGTAGCAAAGACGATGATGCCCCCGATGTAGATGAGGTAGAACAGGGCAGCCGGCGCGAGATTGACGTCGTCCACCAATATGTCGGCGAGATAGCGGCGGTAGAGGCGTTGCGACATCGTGGTTAGCCAGACCGCGTCAATGGCAAGGAAGGCGACCAGGGTGGTTGCATAGGCGATTGCGTAGCGGATCATGAAGCTGTTTCCTTGGCCCTTAGTACCTTGGCCTTGTCTCTTATGGACTGATAAAGGATCAACGCCCGGTCTCGTGCGGCGCCATGATCGACAATCGGTTTTGGGTAGGTCTTGCCGAGCTGTATTTTCGCGAGTGCTAGCAAGGCAACTGGCGCCTCCCACGGCCGGTGAATGTAGCGGTCGGGCAAGCCAGCGATCTCCGGAACGTAGCGGCGCACATAGTCGCCATGCGGGTCAAACTTTTCGCCCTGAAGGACAGGGTTGAAGATTCGAAAGAAGGGCGCGGCATCCGCGCCTGATCCGGCCACCCACTGCCAGCTTGCGGCATTGTTTGCCGGGTCCGCGTCGACAAGCGTGTCCCAGAACCATCCCTCGCCTTCCCGCCAGTCGATCATCAGATCCTTGATGAGAAAGGAGGCAGTGATCATACGCACGCGGTTGTGCATCCACCCAGTTCGCCAAAGTTCGCGCATGCCTGCATCTACGATCGGGTAACCCGTCATCCCGGTCTGCCAAGCCTTTGTCGCTTCGCGGTCGCGGCGCCACGTGAAGCCTTGGAATTCGGGGCGGAAGCTGAGCTCGTGCAGTTGAGGATTGTGAAAGAGAAGATGATAGGAGAATTCTCGCCAGCCGATTTCCTTGCGGAATTTCGTCGCCCCAGCCTTGTCCGATCGCTGCAGTGCGGCAAATATTTGAACTGGCGTGACTTCGCCGAACGCTAAATGGGGTGAGAGGCGCGAGGTGCCCCGAACGGAGGGTATATCGCGTCGGTTTTCGTAGTCAGCCAAATCCTCATTCTGGAAGGCCTGCAGTCGTCGCCGAGCGCCGGCTTCGCCAGGGGTCCATCGATCTGCGAGCCCTTCCGCCCAATCAGGCGTTTTGGGAAGGAGCTCGAGTTCGTGCAGGGACAGGCCGTCGAACTTGCCCTCCCAGCCCTTGATTGATTTCGGGGCATCGATCGGATCGCGAAGATCGCCCCCGCTATTCAGCGCCTTCCAAAAAGGGGTGTAGACTTTGTAATATCCGCCTGAGCAAGTCTTAAACAGGGAGGGCTCGTGGAGCAGCGCGCCACCGAAGCTTTGCGCAATCAGCCCGGCTTCGCGAAGATTCGTCTTCAGCGCCGCGTCTACTGCCGCTTCGGCCGGCTGGTAACGGCGGTTCCAGTACACACCGTCCGCGCCGGTCGCAGCAATGGCCGTTACGACGACATCTCTTGTTCTGCCCCGGGCAAAAATCAGCTTCGCGCCGGAACCATGCAGCTTCTGGCCAAGTGCGGCTAGCGAATGGTGTAGCCACCAGCGGCTTGCTGCCCCCATCGGCCTAATGTTCTCGCCTTCTTCGTCAAAAATGAAGAGCGCCAGAACAGGTCCATTGCGGTCGACCGCTGCCGCAAGAGCGGCGTTGTCGCCAACGCGGAGGTCACGTCGAAACAGTACAATGGTCGGCGCCGAACCTGACCTGCCATTCATTGTGTGGCCCTATTCACTTTGTCGGCGCCCAACTGGTATTTTTGCAGATCACTCCACCGATGACACAGCCTCGCGTCGTCAACCCTTTGCTGACGACCCGCAGCGTCATCGAAAAGGTGAGCTTTCGCTTGGGGTCATAGGCGGTCCCCTTCAACGTTTTGCTGGAATTCGGCTTCAGCGTCATGATCAGCTTGTCGCCTACTTCTTCGCCTTTGCTGCTATCCCTGATCCACAGATTGGTTGCGCACAGTTTCTCTCCGCAAGGAGCAATGTTGACGCGGGCATTGCCGTCGTCCCTCAACCACACGCCGCAGGCGTCGGATAAAACGTCGGCACGCGCCATTTCTGAAACAAGCATAGCCACTGCGAATGCAGTTATCCCTTTCATCGGCAAGGTCTCCGTGCGCCATATGGCGTTCTACGTCGCGACCGTCGGCGCGGATCACCTGATCTGCGGAAGCGGCCAAACGCCCGCCATAAAGCGTGAGGAAACGGGTGGGGAGATCAGTGTCACGTGGACATTGCAATGACAGCTTCGGACCGTATGGGGGGCACCGTTCCGGACGTGGTGACCATCTATCCTGCCGAAGATCAGCGATGGTCATGTCGGCACGATCACGCCGGCGGCATGATGCCGATGATGATCAGGAGCAAAAGCGTGTTCGGCTTGCTGCTTATGATCGGCATGATGCCGTCTGAAGTTATGGTCATCACGCTCTTGAAAACAGCCACTATATAAGCTATTTTCCGCATATTAGCTCGAAACGGCTAATTTGTGAGGCGAATATGATCGACCTGAACGATCTTGGCAATAAGATCAAGAATGCCAGAAAGCAGCGCAAGCTGACACGGGAAAAGCTCGCCGAACTTTCCGGGCTCAGTCGGGCGAGGATCGAGGCGCTTGAGAACGGCAGGGTATCCGACATGGGTTTCAAAGGCGTGCTCACGCTCATGAACATTGTAGGGCTCGATTTCCGGCTGACGACCTTCAACAACAAGCGACCCACACTGGAAGACATCATGGAGGAAGACGATGCTGCGCGTGTGGGTAGGTAGCAAGCCAGTCGGCGTCTTGGACAGATCCGGCAAGCGTGGCTCGACTTTCGCGTACGATGTGAAGACCGACGGCCGCGACGCGGTGTCGCTCACAATGCCCAAGCGGACCGAATCATGGAATTCGGAGTTCGGGCTCCTTCCCATTTTCGACATGAATCTTCCTGAGGGGGCACTAGAAGGGAAGATCAGGACGGCCTTCGCGAAGGCATTAGGCCACTTCGACGACATTGACCTGCTGGCCGTTGTCGGCCGGTCGCAGATCGGCCGTATCCGCTTCACTGGTATGGACGAGGAGCTGGTGGAGGATGTCCCTTTCCGAAGCATTGACGACCTGCTGCGCGCCCGTCGGGCGGGCGATCTCTATAACGAGCTCCTGGAAACATACGCAGTCCATTCAGGGGTCGCTGGAGTGCAGCCGAAGGTCCTAGTCAGAGCCAGGGAGGATAGTCCGTCGGACGGGCGCCAGTCACTCAGCGTCCGCGGAGCTACCCACATCGTCAAAATGTGGAATCCCGACGAGTATCCCGAATTGGCCGCAAATGAGTTCTTCTGCCTTATGGCAGCTCGGGAAGTTGGTCTAGAGGTGCCGGACTTCCGGCTATCCGAGGATGGTCTGGCACTCGTGGTCGAGAGATTCGATCTGACCGACGGCTCGTACTCCGGATATGAGGACTTCTGTGCGCTGAACGGCGTAACCAGCAAGGACAAGTACAACGGAGGGTACGAAACAAAGCTCTTCAAGCGGATCAAAGAGTTTGTCTCGCCCGAACATGCCGTAGGGTCATTGGAAGTCGCCTTCCGCCTGTTTGTGATTAACTGCGGCATCCGTAATGGCGACGCACACCTGAAGAATTTCGGCGTCGTCTACAAAGACACGGACAGTCCGGTGCGGCTGGCTCCCGTGTATGATCTCATCACGACAAGGGCCTACATCAAGAACGATGCAATGGCGCTCACTCTCGACGGCTCCACCGCGTGGCCCGACCGAAAGAGGCTTGACCGTCTGGGCGTCACCCGCGCGAACCTCCGACCGGGGCGCGTAGCGGAGATCGTAGAGCAGACCTGCGACGCGCTCTCAGACGTTTCGGGAAGGGTGAAGGCCTATTTTCAAGAATCCCGCTTCCCTGAGATCGGCGCAAAGATGCTCAGGGAATGGCAGGCTGGAGTGTGCTCGCTTTGCGAGGGAAAGACGATCCATGTGATGGAGGCTTTTGACGAAGCACCTGCGAAAAACGACTAAAATATTAGCTTTTTCTGGGCGGAAAAAAGACAACGGCTAATATTTAAGCTGTTAAGACTTAAGTGCTGCAGACTCCACCGCGGGCTTGCAGCCGTCGCTCGAGACCGACTTGGGTTGCGCCCGATCGGGTTACCCTGTCCTCGGCAATCGAGCGATGCAGGCGCGCCGGTGTCCAACGACAGGAACGGCGTTACGAAACTGCTGCAGATTCCTTTGAGCGCGGTGCGCTAGAACCTTGGCGGGATTGCGACTCGTGGCGCATAAGAAAACGCTCTGTGGCGCGGATGATCGCGATCAACATCAGATTGATCACCAGATAGAGAACACCGGCAATAGCAAAGATCTCGAAGATGGCGAAGGTCTGGCTCATGAGCCGTTTGGCATAACCCGTGATTTCGAGCACAGTGATCGTCGAGGCAAGGCTGGTCCCCTTGACGACGAGGATGAGTTCATTGCCATAGGCCGGTAGCGCCTGGCGGATAGCGAGTGGAAACTCGATGCGCCGGAACCGCATCATGCGCGACATGCCGCACGCCTGGGCCGCTTCGACGAGACCGATCGGAACCGACATCAATCCGCCGCGCAGTATTTCGGACGTGTAGGCAGCCGTGTTCAGCGCAAGCGCCAGGACGGCGCAGCGCGCGCCATCGCTGATCACCCACCACAAAGCCGCGTTATCCTTGATCAGGGAAAGCTGGCCAAGCCCGTAGTAGAACAGGAAAATCTGCACCAGCAGTGGCGTCCCGCGAAAGACATTGGAATAATATTTGGCGAAGCCTGACAGGAAGCGGTTCGACGACAGCCGCATCAGCGCCAGGCCGAGCCCCAGATTGAAGCCGATCAGCACCGAAACGAACGTCAGCACCGCAGTGATCCAAAGGCCCTTGAGCAGGACGGGAACCGCTAGCTGGATGAGATCCATCATATTACTTTCTCGTCCTCACCCTGAGTAGGCGTTCGATGCCGTCGAACCCGGCCTGGCTGACGAGCGTAATTGCCAGATAAACCACAGCCGCGATCAGGTAGAAGATGAACGGGTGGCGGGTGGAATTGGCGCCAATGAAAGAAATGCGCATCAACTCCTGAAGGCCGACCACCGAAACCAGGGCCGTGTCCTTGATCGTGGTCTGCCAGACATTGTTGATGCCGGGAACCGCGATGCGCATCATCTGCGGCGCGATGATGCGGCGAAAGATCCGGCCACGCGATAGCCCGAGCGCGCGAGCGGCCTCGATATGCCCATCGGGGATTGCCCCCAGTGCCCCCCGCACGACCTCGGTCGAATAGGCGCCGGAAATCGCGCCGATGGCGATGACCGCGATGACGAACGCATAGCCGCTCTCCGCGACACCAGCATAACCGAAAGCGGTCACGACCTTGGTCACGAATTCAACCGAGCTGAAAAACAGGAGGTAGATGATGAGCAGTTCGGGCACGCCGCGCACCAGTGAAGTGTAAGCGTCAACGAGCAGCGATAGCGGAAATATCCGGGCCCATTTGATAAGGCCGCACGCAATGCCGATCACCAGTCCGGCCGCCATGCTGACCAGCCCCACGAGGATTGTTATCGACGCGCCGCGCAGAATAGCGGTCACCCAACCCGCTTCCCAAACCTGCCAGAGACCGAATTCCATTTGTGTGCCCTAGTCTGTCGTGCCAACGGGGCGCATGCGCCCGGCTTTCCGGGCGCATGCGAGGATTCCAGGGCTTAGTTGCAGGGCCGGGAAATATCCGTCTTGAACCATTTCTGGCTGGCCTTACCGACCGAGCCATCCGCGATCAACTCACAAAGCGCCTTGTCGATCTTGGCTTTCAGTTCGGTATTGTCCTGGGCGATGCCGACGCCGATTCCTTCGCCAAGCGTCGGATCGAACGTGCTCTTGATCTGCACGCCGACCAGCTGGAAATTCTGGCCATCCGGCTTGTTCAGAAAGTCCTGCAGTGCGGATTGATCCGCAAAGGCGGTGTCGATACGGCCGCTCGCAAGATCGATCTGCATCTGGTCGAGCGTATCGTATGTTTTCAGGTCGGCATTGGGCGCCCGCTTCTCGATGAAATGCGCATGGGTGGTGCCGGCCTGTACGCCGACCTTCTTGCCGTCGAGCGATTTCAGCAGCGTATCGACGTCGGTGATGCCGGCGAGATCCGAGCCCTTCGCGGCGACGAACATGTTGGCCAGTTCGGCGTAGCCGACGCTGAAATTGATCTCCTTCTTGCGGTCGGCGGTGATCGACATGCCTGAGATGATGACATCGAAGCGCTTGGCCTTCAGCGCCGGAATGAGCCCGTCGAAAGCCTGCACGACGAAATGGCATTTCAGTGCAAGCTTGGTGCAGAGCAAAGCGCCGACATCGGCGTCGAAACCGGTGACGTTGCCGTTGGCGTCGGACATGCTCCATGGAGGATAGGCGCCCTCGGTGCCGATGGACAGTTCACCGTCGGCGGCAACGGCGTTTGCCATGCCCCCCACGAGACCTGCGAGCAGCATCAGGATTTTCAGTTTCATCGTTAGTTCCCCTTGTTGTTGATCTTCATTGTCGTTGTCCGGTTAACCCGAACGCTTCGAGGACGCGGGCCTATACTCACAGTGTCCGTGCCAGGAATTGACGCAGACGCTCCGAGCGCGGGCTGCCGAACAGCGCCGCGGGTGCGCCCTCTTCCTCCACCTTTCCCTGGTGGAGAAACAGAACCTTGTGCGAGACCTCGCGCGCGAACTGCATCTCGTGCGTCACGAGGATCATGGTGTTGCCTTCCTCCGCCAGCTGCCGGATCACCCGCAGCACTTCGCCGACCAGCTCTGGGTCGAGCGCCGATGTCGGCTCGTCGAAGAGGATGACTTTGGGGCGCATGGCCAGCGTGCGGGCGATCGCCGCGCGTTGCTGCTGACCGCCCGACAACTGGCCCGGATAGTGAGCGTGCTTGTCGGCAAGGCCGACCTTCTTCAACAAAGCGTGCGCGTGTTCGACGGCCTTCTCGCGAGGCTCCTTCAAGACATGCCGGGGCGCCTCGATGATGTTTTCCACCACCGTCATGTGCGGCCACAGATTGAAGTTCTGGAAAACCATGCCGACGCGGGCACGGATGCGTTCGACCTGCGCCATATCGGCTGGCCCAACACGGCCGTTCGACAGCGGCTTCATCTTGATGACCTCGCCGTCGATGGCGACCTTGCCGCCATCCGGCTGTTCCAGAAGATTGATGCAGCGCAGGAACGTGCTCTTGCCCGAACCCGACGAGCCGATCATGGAAATGACTTCGCCGGCGTGCGCCGTGAGGTTGACGCCCTTCAACACCAGGAGCGAGCCGAAGCTCTTGTGAAGCTCGTCGATCTGCACGGCCGGCGTGGCGATCTTCGCTTCTTCAGTCGGCGCCGGATCCGCCGCCACCGCGGGAACGGTTGGCTGCGTTTGTTCGCTGCCGATGGCCGCGTCCTGGGTTACCTCGACAGTCCCTAGATCCGCCAGCGCACGGTCGAAATAGCGCAGGCTGCTGGACAGGCAGGTGCGTTGCCAGTCCGGGTCATCCGGAAGGAAGGCAGCGCGCAGCGTGTCCCTGATCCGCTTGCCCAGCGGCGATTCGATCTTGCCGAAAAGGTGCAGCCAGTTGTCTGCCTGCACCGCCTCCATGACGGCAGGCCCGTCCAGCGTTCCGCACTCGACGACAAGCGGCAGGACGCGCGCGCGCGGCATTGCCTTGCGGACGGCGTCGGAGACGTAGCCGGTCGCTGTCGCCGCGATGCCGGTATCGGTCCTGGCGCCTGGGCCTGTCAGCACTGTTGCCAGCGCCGGCCCGAAGATGGATTTGCCCCAGGCAAGGCCGGCATGTTCGGAGCTCGCGACCGAAAGCAGAGCCGGATAGCCATAAGGCCCTGCTCCGGTATGCAGATCGAAGACGATGACCTGGCGTGCCGCGCCGGCAAAGGTCTTCAGGATTTCGTTCAATGTCCGGTTCGACCAGACCGGGCCACCACCGCCGTAGAACATGCCGTCGGCGAACTCATACTGGCCGGCCTCGACGATCGCCGCGAGCCCGGCATGCCCAAGCCTCTTGCGCGCAGCCGCGAGCTTCTCGTCGGCCGCTACGCGGTCCGGCCCTTCCCATTCTCTATAGGCCACCGCGTCGTGCAGGCCGGCATAACCATTGTTGACCGGGGCGCTCGAAGACCAGTCGATGAAGTTGCGGTTGAGGTCGACATTGTCCTCGTTGACGCGCCGCGACCATGCCGTGCCCCAGGGATTGATAAGGTGAATGGCAAGGATCGCCGTGTCGCCGGGCAGGCGCCGCAGGTTTTTCTGACCGAGCCAGGCGGTCTGGCAGGTTGAGCCGAACGGGCCTTCGACACCATGCGTGCCGGAGATGAGCACGATCAGCTTGCGCGCATCGCGGCGGCCAAGCAGCGCCACATCGGTCGCCAGCGTCTCGCCACCCGGGCCGTTCAGCGGATGAACATATTCAGACAGTTCCGCGCCTGCCCGCTCAGCGGCGTCGCGAAATCCCTGGCGCAAGATGGCGAAATCGCAGGCGTAGGCTGGTGCTGGCTCATCATGGCGCATGGTCGATCCCACTGGACCGCTGGCGGTTGCGGTCAATCCGTTCATTCCCTGTCGTTCCACCGTGGGGCTATTCATCTTTGGTCGCTCGCGTGCTGAGGTGGCAATAGGCGCTCATTACCGGAAAGGAGCGGCCTTGAGGACCGGACGAACCAGGCGTCAGAGGGAAGCACCTTGCCGGGGTTCATGATCGACTGATCGTCCAGCGCAAGTTTCACCCGCTCCATCACCGCGAGCTTCGTCGGGTCGGCCGTCGCCAGCAGCGAATGGATGCGCTTGGACCCGACACCGTGCTCGGCGGAAAAGGAACCGCCGATCTCCCGCAGTCGGTGATACAGGACGCCCTCGACAGCCTCCGCCATGTCAGGCGCCAGCGGACCCTGACGGTTGAGGATGATATGCAGGTTGCCATCTGCCAGGTGCCCGAAGACATAGGGCGCCAGACCCGGTTCGATCGCAGCGAGCCCGGGCAGGATTCTGTCGAGATAGGCCGGAATCTCCGACAGAGGCACCGAAACGTCGAAGGAAGGCGCATTGGGATGGGCGCGATAGAGCACACCGGTGTCCTCGCGCAACCGCCACAGATCGTCCTCTTGCCGCCGCGAGCCGGCGATGATGCCAGTGGCTTCGGGATAGCGCTCCATCACTTCCGAATAGATCCGCTCGAAATCGTCGCGCAGCGCCTCTTCGCGCGCGCCGCCAAGCGCCAGCAGCAGGAACAGCGGCTGGTCGAGCGGCACGCCGGGTTCGGACCATTCATGCGCGGCGGCGGCCAGGCTGAAAAACGAGGTCCACATCGCCTCCGCCGCGCGCAGATGCCCGGCATCCGATTCAAGCGCCAGGCGAATGGTTTGCAGCGCCGCATCGACAGACGGCAGCCCGAACAGCGCGGTGGCCGTGGCTCGCGGCGAAGGGTCGAGCTTGACGACCACGCGGGTGACGATGCCAAGCGTGCCCTCGGCGCCGATGAAGAGATGCTTCAGATCGTAGCCGGCGGAATTCTTCACCACCCTGGTCAGATCGGAATAGACCGATCCGTCGGCCAGCACGGCCTCCAGGCCAAGCACACGGTGGCGCATGACGCCGTGGCGAAAGGCCATCACGCCCCCGGCGTTGGTGGACACCATGCCGCCGATCGTCGCCGAGCCGCGCGCGGCAAGGTCGATGCCCGGCTCGAGCCGATGCTCGAGCGCGGCAGCCTGCAAAGCTTCGAGGGTGACGCCAGCGCCGACCACGGCCACGCGTTCGAGCGGATCGAGCCGCTCGATGCGGTTCATGCGCACCAGGGAAAGGACGATCCCGCCCGGACGCGAAACGCTACCGCCGACCAGACCGGTCTTCCCGCCTTGCGGCACGATGGGAATCTCGTTCTGGCGGCAGATACGCACCACCGCCGCGACCTCGTCGGTCGATGAAGGCGCAACGACGATGCCAGCGCCGCGATCCGTCTCGTTCGAACCTAGGTCGATCCCCCCGGCATCATCACCTGTGTGGACATTCGGGGCGCCAACGACCTCGCGGATCGCGGCGACAACCGGCAGCGGCACCGCCTGCTCCGTCGCGTTCGTTTGCCTGGGAGACGCGAAGCCGCTCATCGCCCCGCCAATCCCTGAAGCGCTGCGATCAGCCGATCGTTGTCAGCCGGCAAGCCGATGGTGGCGCGCAGATAGTGTTCGTAGCCGGCTTCGCGCCACGCCTTTACGATGATCCCCTGCTTCAGCAGACCGGCGGCAAGGCTAGAACTGTCGCCTTTGCAGTCGAAGAACAGAAAGTTTGTTTGCGACTGGGCAACCGCGAAACCGAGGCCGGCAAGTGCGGCCGTCATGCGCGCGCGCTCGGCCCTGATGCGGCCCGCCGAGGCCTTCATCCAGCCTTCGTCAGCGAGTGCCGCGATGGCGGCGGTCTGCGCCGCCGCGTTGACGTTGAACGGCGTCTTGGCGGCCGCGATCACCCTTGCCAGTTCGAGGCCGGAACAGACGGCATAGCCAACGCGCAGTCCCGCCAGGCCATACGCCTTCGAGAATGTCCGCAGCACGACATGATCGATGCCGCTGTCGCGCAAGACTTCGATGCCGTCGGGCGCGCCGGGATCGGCGAATTCGAAATAGGCCTCGTCCAGGACAAGAAGCGTGCCGGGCCGCACCGAGCCGATCAGCCGAAGCAGGCTGGGATGGTCGAGGCCCGGCCCGACCGGGTTCCACGGCGAGGATATGAAAACGATGCGCGGCCCGGCAGCGATCGCCGCTTCGAGGGCGGCAAGATCAAATCCCATTTCGGATGTCATCGGTATCTTGACGACATCGGCACCGGCCGCCAACGGCTCGATCTCATGCAGGCCGAAGCTCGGCACCGTCGTGACGACCGATGCGCCCGGCACCAGGACGGCGCGCGAGATGGCGGCAATCATCTCCTCGGAACCATTGCCTGCAACGATCAGACCGGGGTCGACCGCCAGCTTTTCGCCAAGTGCTGCCCGCAGCGCCGTGCAGGCCGGATCGGCATAGCGCCATGGCTCGAAGAAGGAGGCCAATGCGGCCATGACGGCGGGAGAACACCCGTCCGGGTTCTCGTTGCTGGCCAGCCGCGCAATATCGTGGCGGCCACTCAGCGCCCGCGCCATCGCGATGTTCATCCCGGCATTGTAGGGCGGCAAGGCGGCGATATGTGGATTGAGCGGCAGGCTCGACGCTGGTTTGACCGACTGTTCCAAATCCCGACTTCCGTTTCCCCACGCCCATGCGCGGCATCACGATCTTGTCAAATATCCAGGACGACTGATCCGCGCGGCTTGGAGCAGCACAGCAGCACTTCGCCCGTCCCAAGCTCATCCAGCGGTTCTTCGAAATAGGTAACGTCGCCCAGGATCAGCCGCGACTTGCATGTGCCGCAGATGCCGGCCCGGCAGCTGAACTCCGGCAACAGACCCTGGTTCTCGGCGAAGTCGAGCAACGATGCGGCCGAGCCATCCCAGACGGCCGTCAGGCCCGACTTCCGGAATTCCACGGTTGTCGCCTCCCCGACCGGTTCGATCCTTGCCGGCTGCGCCGGAACCGCGGGAACTCGCACGGCATCGGGCTCAAGCACCGTCGCCGGGCCGAAGAATTCGTAGGCAATGCGATGCTTTGGCACACCTAGCTCGCGAAGCATGGCGTAGATCGCCTGCATGAACGGCGGTGGGCCACAGAGGTAGAAATCATAGTCATCGATCGGCAGCAGGCGCTGCAGCAGCTCGCGCGAAATCATGCCTTCGCTGTGGAAGCGCTGCTCGGCTTTGTCGCGCTCGGTCGGGGACCGGTAGCAGTAGTGCGCGGTCAGGCCGGGCCGGGTCGTGACCAAGCCGGTCACCTCGTCGCGCAAGGCATGCACATCGCCGTTCTCGCAAGCGTGGATGAAGACGGCACGGCGGTCCGGCATCGAAGCCAGCGCATGCAGCATCGACACCATCGGCGTCAGCCCGACACCGCCGCTGAGCAGCACGACTGGACGGTTGCTGTCCTTGTCGAGCACGAAATCGCCGCGCGGCCCTTCCGCCTGAAGCACGTCGCCGACCTCGATCCGGTCATGCAGGAAGCACGAGCTTACCCCTTCCGGCAGCCCCGGCGCGGGTGCTGCTTCACGCTTCACGCTGATCCGATAGCAAGTGCTGTCTGGGGAACAGGAGACGCTGTAGTTGCGCAGCACATATCCCCTTTCGCCGGCGGCCTCCCGCGCTACCGGTATCCGGAACACCAGGAACTGGCCCGGCTGGAAATCGCGCCAGTCCTGTGGATTGACCGGCTCGACATGGAACGACGTGATGATGGCGCTTTCGCGCACCTTCGCGACCACTTTCAGGTCCCGAAACCCGCTTCTTGCGATGGTGTCGCCAGCGGTGAATGCGTTCATTCGGCGGCCGCCAATTGCTGGCTCTCGCTGGCGATCAGCTTGGCCAGGTTGCGGCGAAAGCGCAGCGGCCCGACATCGATCTTAAGGTCGAGATTGGGCGTGCGCTTGTTGGCCATGCCTTTGTGCACGGCATTGAGCACGTTGCGGTCCTCGTCAAAGGCGCCGCGTACGGAGGTGGCGAACTGACGCGAGACCTCCAGGTCGTCGGGTGCGAAATTGCGCATCTGGAACCAGTAGTATTTCGTCTGGTTCTCATCGACCGGCGTCATGAAATTGTAGCTGTCCATGAGGAACACGTCCGGGTGCAGCGGCTTGCCCTCGCCGCCGGTGCGGGCCGGCACGAAGATCGCCTTGATGATGGCATTGGAGGGGTAGCGCACCTCGTAGTGCTGCTTGCGGTCGCAATTGCCGGAGAATTTGAGGAAAGGCGCATAGAAGGGTGCCGGCGCGGCATCGACCACCCAGCGCCACACGGTCACGCCGTCTGTACCCACGGTGGTTTCGAGCGGCGCATCCTCCATTGCCTGAACACCGCCGAAAGACGATTGGTGTACCCATGACACATGGGAAGGATCGAGCAGGTTGTCGGTCATGTAGAGGTAATTGCAATCGAGCAACATGGACTCGCCGCGATTGACGCCCCAGGCCGGATCGCCCCAGTGATCGACCTCGAAAATCAGTGCAGGATCCGCTTTTTCCGCTTCACCCATCCATATCCAGAGCAGTCCGTAACGTTCGGCGATCGGATAGGAACGAACGCATGCAACATGCGGTATCTTTTCAGCACCGGGCACACGCGTGCAGGTTCCAGTGCTGTCAAAAGTCAGACCGTGATAGCCGCATTCGACCGTGTCGCCCTTGATGCGACCCATGGATAGCGGCAGCTTACGGTGAGGGCATGCATCTTCAAGCGCGGCCACGGCACCATCCGTGCGGCGATAGAGGACAATATCTTCGCCAAGGATTCGAACGGGCTTCAGCTGGTCCGTGACCTCATGGTCCCATGCGGCAACGTACCAACAGTTTCGAAGAAACATGGCGTCCTCCCGAGCTTGTGAACGCCAAAACGAATAGCTCTCGGGCGGCAGACGACATAGGGCTTGCATCTGCGTTCTATTTTAGAAATGCTAAAGCAGGCCGACCCCAGGATCATCCCCAGGTGAAGAAAACGCCCCCCTTGCGCGCGATACAGGCCTTCGAGGCTTTCGGTCGATGCGGCAGCGTGACGGCCGCGGCCAACGAGCTTGGCGTTTCCGTCGGCGCGGTCAGCCAGCAAATCCGCAAGGCTGAAGATGTGCTCGGGCTTAGTCTGCTGGAGCGCCGTGGCAGGAATGTTGCGCTGTCATCCTGGGGGCGAACCTACCATGCGGCGATTTCGTCGGGGTTCGACCAGATTCGCAACGCCCAAGACATTGTCGAGCGGGCGCGATCGGAAAGTGCGCTGACTATCTCCTGCCTTCCCTCGCTCGCCAGCAAATGGATCGCGCCAAAGCTTCTGGATTGGCAAATAGACCACGCCGGTGCGACGGTGCGTCTCATCGGCGCCGAACAGGAGCCGCGTTTTGACCAGGATCAGGTTGATTTCCGGATCTCATACGGCACCAAGGTTCACGACTACGATCACTACACCGCACTGTTCACAGATTGGGTGGTGCCTGCCTGCGCACCGGGATTGCTGGCCACTCGGCCTGTCCGCAAGCCAGCGGATATCCTTGATTTTCCTCTCCTTGGCATAGAATGGGCACGAGATCATCAATCACCGCCAAGTTGGGCTGAATGGGCGCGCAGCATCGGAGCGTCGCATCGAAAGACGTCCGGCGAAGTTGCCTTTTCGTTGTCGAGCGCGGCGATCGACGCTGCGATAAATGGAAAGGGGTTTGTGCTTGCCCAATTGTCCATGGCCGCTGACGATATCGCTGCAGGCCGGCTCATCGTTCCATTCGATCAGCGGATAAAGTTGTCCGACGCCTATTTCCTCGCCTGGGACCGTGCGGCGCTGGAAAAACCATTTGCACCTGAACTTCGTGCCTGGATCGTTTCGATCTCCAAACGCCTGGACGCTTCTCCAGCCGATTGGGAGCGGTGAATACTTACGAAGCAAGGAGCCTGTAACCGGCGTCGCGACATTTCACGAGGATGCGCCGGGCACGAATGACTCGTCGTTGTGGTGACAAGCGGCGATGTGCCCCGACGCCACCTCTTTCAACTGCGGCTGCTCCCGAATGCACCTCTCGAAAGCGCGGGGGCATCGAGTGTGGAAATAGCATCCGGTTGGAGGGTTGATCGGACTGGGTATATCGCCGTTCAGGACGGTTCGCCGCCGCTGGTCGCCCACTTTCGGCAGCGGGACGGCCGATATGAGAGCTTCCATGTATGGATGCCGAGGAGCCGCGAAAATATCACGTTTGGCGCCGAGCTGCGTGCGCCTGCAGAAAAGCGGCTGGTGCCGAAGTGGAAAATGGGCGTGACAATTTCCTTCACCATCGATCGCCTTCGTTCTCAACCAGCTTCGTAAAGGTGAGGCGCTGCGCATCCGGCCGCCAGCCCAGGTGTGATCCGCTGCTTCGAAATGTGACCATCGTGTTTTTTGAAGTCACGCAGATCCTGCCACATCGATAACGGCCTTGATCAGACCTGACTTCTGCTGCGCCCAGATCGCGATGTCGCGGGGGCTGTTGCGCAGGGTCGTGCGGTGGGTGACGAGCTGGTCTACCGGTATTTTTCCAGCGCGGATCGAGGCAATGACGTGCTGGAAATCACTATGCGTCGCGTTGCGACTGCCGATCAGGATCATCTCCCGCTTGTGGAACTCTGGATCGGAGAAGGTTATGTTGTCTGGCACGACGCTGACCATCACCATGACGCCGCCATGGGCGACATAGGCAAAGGCTGACTGCATCGAACGGCTGTTTCCGGTCGCGTCGAAGACGACATCGAAGCCCGCTTTGACGGTTCGCTCCGCTATCGTGTCGATGATCAATCCCTTCGATGCGTCGATCACCAGGAAACCCAATTGCACGGCAAAGGCCAACCGCTCGGTGTCGACGTCCATGATGGTCACACTTTGTTGCGCTATGCGGGCAAAAAGCGCGGTGCCGAGGCCAATCGGCCCGGCGCCGACGACCAGGGTGCGATTGCCCGGACCCGCCATGGATCTGCGGACCGCGTGAGCACCGATGGCCAGAAATTCGACCGTGGCCGCCTCGACCAGTGACAGGCCTGCCGCTGGGATCAGGTTCTGAGCCGGCACCAGGATCTGCTCGCTCATGGCGCCGTCACGGTGCACGCCGAGCACCTCGATGGCGACGCAGCAGTTCGGCTTGCCCTGTCGGCAGGCACCGCACTTGCTGCAGGCAAGATAGGGGTTGACGAGAACTTGCTCTCCGACCGCGATGGCCCCTGGCGCGTTGATTGCCGCGATTGTTCCCGAAACTTCATGGCCCATGACGCGTGGATAGGCGAGGTACGGATGCTTACCCTCGAAGATGTGGTAGTCGGTTCCACAGATGCCGACATGGGCGACGTCGACCAGTGCCCACCCCTCCGGCGGACTGCCCGGCGCAGGCCGCTCCTCGAACACCAGTCTGCCGGGTTCGACGCATCGGACGATCTTGATGGCAGGGTCCATGACTGTAATTTCATCCCCTCGCTTGCGGCGCTCTTGTTTCCAAAATTCGCCAACAGGAAATGGTCCGGCGGAACTATCCGCCGGACCATTGATGGATCACTCGAAGTCCTTGACGTTCTGCAGCGTCACGAGGCCTGCGCCGGTGTCGACATTGGCCTCGACCTTCTCCCCGCGGATGGCCTTGACGACCGTGTCGAAGCCAAGCTCGCCCATTTTTGCTGGAAATTGTGCAACGCTGGCATCTTCCGCGCCTGACTTGATCGCTTCGATCTCACCACAGCAGGCGTCGAAGCCAACCAGAATGATCTTGTCGTTGGCAATGCCGGCATTGCTGATGGATTTGACAGCTCCCGGGATTGGCGGGCCGCAGGCAGAGTAGATCGCCTTGAGATCGGGATTGGCGGTCAGGATGTCTTCCGTCACCGACGTGCCAAGTTCGAGCGTGCAATTGGTTGCGCCCTTGCCAACGACCTCGACCTTGACGTCACCGAGCCCCTCCATCATGCCGGTAACCCGGTCGTCCAGCGCCGGCACGCCAGGAACCCCTTGCAGGATTCCGATCTTGTCGCCGCTCTTGAGCACGGTCTTCAGATACTCTCCGGCAATCTTGCCGCCGTTGAGATTGTTGGTCGAAACCAGTGCTGACTGACCTTTCCAGTTCGGGATGCTGTTGTCGACTAGAACCACCTTGATGCCGGCGGCGACCGCCTTATCTAGCGCCGGCGCAACGGTCGGATCGACCGGAGTGATTGCCAGACCCTTGACGCCTTGCGTGATCATGGACTCGATCAGGGCGATCTGGCCTTCGATGTCGGTCGCCGCCTGGCCCTGGCCGGTGACCAGTTCGATCTCGGGATGAGCGGCCGCGTATTTCTTGGCGGCATCCTCCATGGTCGAGTAGAACGGCACCGGGAATTTCGTAATCAGGCCGACCTTGATCTTGTCGGCGGCAGAAGCGGGCATCGCAAACGCAACGGCGATCGCCAGCCCAGCGAACAGTTTTCGGTTCATTGGCATTCCATTCCTCCCTTGGAATTGAGGCGTCTTCCGGCGGAAGCCGCTTCAGGCATTTGCGGACCGGGACGGCCCCCAAATCTCGAACGGATCAGGCTCCAACGATCATGGAAACCAGCTCCTGCTTGTTGTCCTTGGTCGGCACGAGTTCACCAACCTTGCGCCCCTGGCGGAGCACTGCCGCGCGATCGGCAAGCTCGACGACATGCTCCATATTGTGGGTGATGAGGATGACGGCGTTGCCCTGGTCACGCAGGGCAGCAACGAGGTTGAGAACCTGGCGTGACTCGCGCAGGCCAAGTGCCGCCGTCGGCTCGTCAAGGATCACGACCTTGCGGGCAAAAACGGTCGACCGCGCCACGGCGATGGCTTGCCTTTGGCCGCCCGACATCATGGCAACGACGGCGTCGAGCCGCGGCAAGGTGACCTTGAGGTTTGCCAACAAAACGCGCGTCTCGGCATCCATCTTGCGCTGTTGAAGAAATCGCAGGCCGCGCGGAAGCCATCGCGGCCAGGCCAGTTCGCGACCGGCAAAGAAGTTCTGTCCAGGCGTCAGATTGTCGAACAGCGCCAGGTCCTGGTAGACGGTCTCGATGCCGGCGAAGCGCGCGTCCGCAGGGGAGCGTATCTGCGTTGGCGCACCGTCCAGAAGGATCGCGCCGGCATCGAGTTGGTGAACCCCGCTGATGCATTTGGTCAATGTCGACTTGCCGGCGCCATTGTCGCCAAGAAGCCCGAGGATCTCGCCGCGCCGGACCTCGATGCTGACATCGTCCAGCGCCATGACCGAGCCAAAACGCTTGGTTGCGCCACGCACTACCAGCACAGGATGATCCGTGGCGGCTCGATCATCGACGCTGGCCACACCGGCGCTCATGACTGCCTCCCGGCCTGCATGACGCGCACACGCCCTTCGAGATAGTTGCGCAGCACGTCAGATTCGACCGCTATGACGATGACAACGCCGATAACGATGAGCTGGAAGAAGACATTGACGTTGAGCAGGTTGAGCGCGTTGCGGATGACGCCGATCATGATGGCGCCGATCAAGGCATGGCCAAGATGGCCGCGGCCGCCGAGAAAACTGGCACCGCCGATGATCACCGCCGCGATCGTATCCAGTTCCAAAAGGTTGCCGAACAAGGGCGAACCCGCGTCGGTGCGGCCGGCAAGGATGACCGCGCCAATGCCGGCGCACAGCCCTGAGATCACATAGACCGAAACCAGGACCCAGGAGACGGGAATGCCCATGCGCACGGCGGCGTCGGGCCGGCCGCCGACGGCATAGATCCAGCGTCCCCAGACCATCGTCTTGGCCATGACGAAAAGGACCGCGGCAACGCCGGCAACGACGAAGACCGATCCCGGCAGACCCCAGACCGCCTCGCGGCCCAGCGCATCGATGGCCTCCGGCATTCCAGGGATGGCGCGCCCATCGGCCAATTGGAGCGCCATCCCCTTGGCGATGCTCAATGTCGCCAGCGTGATGATGAAAGGATGCGGCAACCGGCCGAAGACATAGAAGAGCCCGTTGATGGCGCCGACCGACGCACCGCATCCAACCATCACCGCGATCACCACGAAGGCGGGAGCGCCGGCATGAAAGCTGAGCGCACCGACGACGGAAGCCAGTGCAACGTTCGAGCCGACGGAGAGATCGATGCCGCGGGTCAGGATGACCAGATGCTGCCCCATCGCGACAACCGAAATAACGGCGGTCTGGGCGAGGATGTTGCTGAGGTTGCGCCCTGTCAGGAAATAAGGTGACAGAAAACTGAGAACGACGACCAGCAGCACCAGGATGACGACCGGACCGGCGCTCAGCAGGGCCAGGCCAAGCGCAAGGCCTGGAACGGCTTCCTGCTTCCTGGGCTCCGGCAATGCGGCCTCGCCGGCAGTGGTGCCGGTGTGTCCCGATTCAGGCAAAGTCCCCTCCCCGCCGAAAGCTCGTGCGAGCCCTCGTCGTCAAAACTTTTGCTGTATTTCAGCTTCCTCTTATCGATAAAAAACAACCGTCATCGCTTGGTCAAGTTGTTTTTTATGGATAAAGTTCACGCTAAAAAGGACAAGGTGTTGTTCAGAGGAAGATCCGATGCGAACCGACACTGTGTACAAGAAGGCCTTCAACCGCGCCGCCACTATGCTGCGGGATGGGCAATTGACCGGGGAGCTCCCTTCCGAAAATGAGCTGAGACGGCGCATAGGCGTGAGCCGCACGACCGTTCGAAAGGTTCTGGGAGAACTTGCCCACCGTGAACTGGTCGCCGAGCACGGCGGCGTCCGGAAGGCAGGCCGCGCGGTCGAGGACTGCGACTACTATCCCGACGCCGAAACCACGTCGCGCGCCAACCATGTCGAGCAGCAGTTCATGGAGTGGATGCTGCGGGGTGACACCAGGCCTGGTACCGGCATCAACGAGCTCGAGCTCGCGCGGCAATTCGGCGTTGCAACCAACGGAATTCGCGAGTTTCTGATCCGCTTCAGCCGATTTGGGCTGCTTGAGAAAAGGCCGAACACGGGCTGGCTTTTCAAGGGCTTCACGGAAGATTTCGCTCTTGAGCTGTTCGAGATCCGGGTGATGTTCGAGCTGCGCTCGGCGCATCTGTTTTCACGGCAACCCAACACGTCTCCCGTGTGGGACAAGCTCGCCGCGCTCAAGGTCGCACATACCGAATTGCTGGGGCGGATTGAAAGCCGCTATCATGACTTTTCCGGCCTCGACAACCGCTTTCATCGACTCATAAACGAGGCTTCACCGAACCGCTTCATCGACGATTTCTACGACATCATCAGCTTCATTTTTCACTACCACTACCAGTGGAACAAGCAGGACGAAAAGCAGCGGAACCAGGCGGCGATCCTCGAGCACCTCGCTTACATCGATGCACTCGAAAGCCGCGATGCCGAGCGAATTGAGCGGGCCTGCCGAGCGCATCTGGCTTCGGCCAGAGCAACGCTGATACGGTCGCTGATTGGGGTTGACCAATGACGGATATGCAGGCGGCTCTGCCATTGGGGGAACCGACGCGTCCGATCTAAATGCCGTCAACAAGGATCACTTGCGGCTCGAACTGGCCGCCGACATTCCAAATTGATGAGCGGCTTGGGCGGTCGGATCCTGCCTTAGTTCAACGACCGCAGCGGCAGCAGCGCTAGAGGCGCGCCACCCCGCCGCGAGCAAGAGGATATTGCCAAGGCGGTGTTCACAACGAAATGAAACCGGCATAGGGCCTTAGCGGAATGATCTCGAAATCGAGCATCGCCGCCTTTGCCAGAGGCAGCGTCGCCAGTTTCTCGCGAACCTCGCTCTCGTCCCTCGCCTCGACGATCTGACAGGCGCCGGGCCTGTCGCCACGATGCCAGATCTGGCGTGTGAAGCCGATCTTGTAAAGATGACGCGCCTGTGCGGCCTCGTCTGGGACCAATAGATCGAAATCAGCATCACTGAACTGGTCCGTGCGACGGCGAGACAGAACAAGAAATTGCACCGGCGGGCTCTCCGAAGACTTACGCAACTGCCGCGACCACGTGGCGGGCATGTGCAGACCGGACCCCCTTGATCAGATCGGCGCCCTTTTCGCCGATCATCATCGTCGGTCCATTGGTGTTGCCGCTGATCAGGACTGGCATGATCGACGAGTCGATCACCCGCAGACCGTCGATTCCGCGTACGCGCAGTTTGGGATCGACGACCGCGGTCTCGTCGACGCCCATCTTGCAGGTACCGACCGGGTGATAGTCGCAGCAGGCATATTGCCTGATGTAGGCCATCAGTTCCTCGTCGGTCTTCGCGGTCGGCCCTGGCAATCGTTCGACCTTGATGAACTTGGCGATCTCGCTTTGTGTCAGCACCTCCCGGATGATCCGCACTGATTTCAGCGCCATGCCGCGATCATAGGGATCGGACAGATAGTTGGGGTCGACCAGCGGCTCGTCGGCCGGGTTCGATGAGCGCAGCTTGACGGATCCAATGCTGCGCGGCCGGAGGAATGTCGAATTGATGGTGAAGCCATGCCCGTCGAGCCGCGTCTGGCCGCCACGCACCACCAGGGCGGGCGCGATGTGGATCTGCAGATCGGGGCGCGTCGCACCGTCGCTCTGGAAGAAGCCGCCACCTTCGACGATCACGGAGGCAGCCGGACCGTTGCGATAGAGCAGCCAGCGAATGCCGTGCAGGAGTGCCTTGGGATAGCGATCCTGGCCGTCATAGCTGATCGGTTCCTTGAGCGTCAGGTGGACGTTGGTGCAGAGATGGTCCTGGAGGTTGCGGCCGACACCGATGAGATCAACGACCGGCGCGATGCCGAGAGCTTTCAACTCGTCGGCCGGGCCGATACCGGACAGCATCAGCAGGCGCGGCGAGTTGATGGCCCCTGCCGATACGATGACCTCGCTTTCGGCGCGCAGCACCTTGCGCGACTTACCCTCGGAAAGTTCGACGCCGACGGCGCGGCCTTTCTCGACAACGATCCGTGCGACCCGGGCGTGTGTCATGACCGTCAGATTGGGGCGACCGCTAACCGGGTGCAGATAGGACACAGCCGATGAGCGGCGGCGCCCGTCGCGGCAGGTGACCTGGTAGAAGCCGGCACCATACATGGTGTCGCCGTTGAAGTCGGAATTGTAGGGCAGGCCATATTGTTGCACGGCGCGGACAAAGGCCCGGGTCAGCGGATGTGGGCCGACCTGGTCCGACACTGCGAGCGGACCGCCCTGCCCGTGATAGCGATTTGCAAGCCGATCATTGTCCTCGGACTTACGGAAATAGGGCAGGATATCCTCATAGGCCCAGCCGTCGTTTCCGAGTGCTGCCCAATTGTCGTAGTCCTCCTTTTGGCATCGGATGTAGATCATTGCGTTGATTGAGCTCGATCCGCCGAGCGTCTTGCCTTGCGGATACCAGATGGAGCGGTTGTCGAGGTTCTTCTGCGGAACCGTGTGGAACCGCCAGTTGACGCCCGATCCGAACAGCTTGCCGATACCGCCAGGAATATGGATCATCGGATTCCAGTCCCGGCTGCCGGCCTCCAGCAGCAGGACCTTGACGTCGGGATCCTCCGACAGGCGGTTGGCCAGCACGCAGCCGGCCGAGCCCGCGCCGACAATGATGTAATCCCACATATTCTGCCTCCACTCGCGCCCGAAGGCGCCCGTCCGCCGGCGCCGCGAGACCGGCCGCCAGCCCTTGCTCCTCAGTCCTATTTGCCCCTGAAGGCCGGCGCCCGTTTCTCGGCAAAGGCTCGCAGCCCTTCAATCCTGTCCTCCTTGCCGAACGCCTCGACGGCCAGCCGGTGCTCTATCTCGAGCCCGCTTTGCAGGTCGGTTTCGAATGCCGCCAGAACGGCCTTCTTGGCATAGGGCGTGATGGCAACTGACTTGGCGGCGATGGCAGCGGCGATCTCCAGAGCGCGCGGCAGGAGCCTGTCGGCCGCCACGACCTCGCTGACAAGTCCTTTGCGCTCCGCGAGCACCGCATCGACCATGTCGCCTGTCAGCACCATCTGCATGGCAAAGGATTTGCCGACCAGGCGCGGCAGCCGCTGCGTGCCGCCATCGCCTGGGAATGAACCGATCTTGATTTCCGGCGTGGCGAATCTCGCCGCTTCCGAGGCGACGACGATGTCGCACAGCAGCGCGAGCTCCAGCCCGCCGCCCAGCGCATAGCCATTGACGGCGGCAATGATGGGCTTGGAGAATGCCTCCATCGCGCGCCAGCAGGCCAGTCGATCCGGATCGGTGTAGGAGGCGACGCCGCGCTCCAGCATGTCGGAAATGTCGGCGCCCGCCGCGAAGGCGCGGCCAGCACCTGTCAGCACCACGCAACCGACTGCCGCATCGGCTTCATAGCTGGCGAGCAAATCGCGCAGTTCACCGAGCAGCGCCTTGGAAAGCGCGTTCAGCTTTTCAGGCCGATTGAGCGTCAGCAGCCGTATGCCCGGCGCTGGTTCTAATGCCTGCACAAGGCGATCCGTCATCGATCAGGCAACCTTCCTGTACAGCGTGTCCGAATGCAGGCCGGCCTCGGCCAGCAGGGCGCGTATCTTCTCGATCTCGGCTGGTGCGGGCTTCATCAGAGGTGGACGGACATGGGATTCATCCAGCCGTCCGAGCAGCACCAGAGCCTCCTTCATGCGATTGTGCATATCGAGAAGCGGCGCGTCGTAAAAGGCCCTGACTGTCGGATAGATGCGATCGTTGATTGCCTTGGCCGCCTTGAGATCGTTTGCCTGCACGGCACGGAAGAGCGCAACCTGAAGGCTGGCGATGACACTGCCGGCACCCGACAAAAGCCCGTCGCAGCCAAGTGCCAGCGAGCCGAGCAGCCAGGCACTGTGGGTGGTGAGGGTGTTGACCTGACGGTCGAGAGCTTTCAATTCGCGTATCTGGCGCTCATGCAAATTGCCATCGCCGCACTGGTCCTTGATCGCGACGATCGAGGGAAAGCGGCGGCAGAGTTCGAGCAACGTCGGCAATGGGTAAGCAAGGTTCGATGCCAGTGGATACTGGAACAGGATGATCGGCAGTCTGGACGCATCTGTGATGCGCTTGAGATGCTCGACGATCATCTCCGGTCGCAGGTGGCCACCGAGGGTCATGAAGTCAGGCGGGAAAACCAGCAGCGCGTCGGCACCCTCCCGCTCCGCGTAGGCGGCGATACGTGCGGCCTCGAGGCTGGAGTTTGTATAGACGCCGACAATAGTCGGAAGCTCGTCCTGCAGCACATCCTTGGTTACCACGATCGCGCGGTATTGTTCGTCGATGGTGAGCGCATGCACTTCGGCGGCATGACCATTGATGGTAATGCCGGAAATGCCTTCGACCGAGGAGACGTCGGCGAGGTGCTTGCGGTAGGCGCTCTCGTCGACATCCAGATCGGCGGTGAACGGCATCAGGCAGGCGGGAATGACGCCATGGGCAGCAAACGGTTTCTTGTCGCTCGTCATCGGAATTCCTTGTTCGAGATTGTGGGACGCCGCGTGACAGGGCGGCGTCCCCTGTTCTTGGAAGACTGTCTCAGAAGCCCTTGCCGATCATGTCGGCGATGTTGTCCGGCGTCACCGAAACCGTGGGCAGGGTGATCGTCTCAGGGACCTTCTCACCCTTGGCCACCTTGTAGGCGGTCTCGATCCCTTCGGGCGCCACGAACGGATAGACGAAGGTTGCGGCGAGCTTGCCCTGTTTGACCGCCTCGAAGGCCGTTTCCTGGCCGTCGATGCCGACCACCGCCACTTCATTGAGCCGCCCGGCGGCCTCCAGCACCTGGATCGCGCCCAGTGCCATCTCGTCATTGTGCGCGTACACGGCCTGGATCTGGCCAGGCCCAAAGCGCTGCACCATGTCCTCCATGAACTTCACCGCCTTGTCGCGGGTGTAGTCACAGTTCTGCGATGCAACCACCTTCATGTCGGGGTGCTTTGCTAAGGCTTCGGCAAACCCCTTGTTGCGATCGATGGTGGCCGATGCCCCGGCCGTCCCCTGCAACTCGATGATGTTGCCCTTGCCGTTCAGTTTCTTCGCAAGGAATTCGCCAGCGCCAACGCCGAGCGGCAGGTTCTCGCCGCCGACATGGACGGTAACGGGCGTGTTGACCTTGCGATCGAGCGTCACCACCTTGATGCCAGCGTCCATTGCCTCCTTGACGACCGGCGTCAGCGCCTGCTCCGTCAGAGGCGAGATCATCAGCACCTTGATGCCTTGTGCGATCAGGCTTTCGACATCCGCCACTTGCTTGGAAGCATCATTGTTACCGTCGGTGACGATGAGATCGACATCGGGATAATGCTCGGCTGCGTATTTCTTGTTGCCCTCCACCATGGCCACGCGCCAAGGATGGTTCATGGTGCCTTGGCTGAAGCCGATCTTGATTTTGTCCTGAGCGAACGCCGGACCCGGCATCATGCCACCCAATACCAGGGTTGCGGCTATTGCAGTGGTGTGTAGGAAATGTCTGCGACTGGTCATTTTTTCACTCCTCCATTGTTTTTCATTTCAGGCTCCAAAGCGCGACGTCCGGCCCTCCCGGTAAGTGCCGCCGCGCGTGGATGTCAGGACCGTCTTTTGCGACGGTAGACCTCGAACATCACCGCAGCGATGATGATGGCGCCCTTCACGATCTGCTGTGTGAAAGGCGATATACCTAGCAAATTCAATATATTAGCCATGACAGCAATGATCGCGGCACCGATCACGGTACCGATCACGCCGCCTTCGCCGCCAAACAGGCTCGTGCCGCCGATAACGACGATCGAAATGGCCTCGAGCTCCAGATTGGTTCCGGCGGTGGGCTCACCAACGGTGAGCCGCGAGACAAACACCAGGGCGGTCAGCGCCGACAGCACTCCGGAGATGGCATAGACCGACATCAGCACACGCGGCACGTTGATGCCGGCAAGCCGTGCCGCCTCGGTGTTTGAACCGACCGCGTAGATCTGGCGACCGAAAGGCGTGTGTCGCAGGATGACGAAAGCCGCGGCCGCGATGGCAATGAAGATCCAGATCGGCACTGGAATGCCGAGGAGAAAACCGCTGCCCAGATAGGAGAAAGCATCCGAAGCATCGCCCAGCGTCTTCGGTTCGCCGTTGGCGATGGTCATGGCGATGCCACGCCCCATGACCAGCGTGCCGAGGGTCATGATGAAGGGCGGCATGCCGAAGAAAACGACACCGGCTCCGTTGATGGCGCCGAACAAGGCTCCCATCCCAAGCGCCGCGATCACCGCCAACGGGATCGGAACGCCAGACGAGAGCAGGAGCGCAGTGGCAACCGCGACGACGCCAACGATGGAGCCGACAGAAAGATCGATGCCGCGCGTCAGAATGACGAAGGTCATGCCGACGCTGACGATGCCAAACAGCGCGACCTGGCGGCCGACATTCAAGATGTTGCCTGTCTGGATGAAGCTCGGCGACAGATACACCGCGAAGGCGCACAACACGATCAGGACCCAGAGCAGTCCAAGGCTTTGCGCCCAGCCTCGCAGGCGTCCCATCGACCCCGGCCGGATCGAGGCCAATCCTTGTCCAGTTGTCATCTCAACCATTCCTTCCTCCCGTTTCGTCTGCCATTGCGAGGGTCGACTGCCGTTGCAGCAGCCAGGCCACCGCATCGGCCAACCCGCCCTCGTCGCAGGACGGTCCAACGAAAAGCGCGAGCCGCTTGGCTTCCGCGACCGCGTTTTCGACCGTGAGCGCCGTTCCGGCCCAGGCCAGCATCTCGAGATCATTCTCGGCGTCGCCGGCGGCGGCGCAGTCCTGCGCCGCCATTCCGAGTTCGGCCGCAACGGTCGCGATGGCGGTCTTCTTGGAGATGCCGAGCGGGCCGATCTCGAGCAGACGTGGATGCGATCCCGATACCGACAGGCACCCGGCAAGCTGCACGCGGAGAGCTCCAAAGGCTTCACGGTCTGTGGGCTGCGCGGCGACACACATGATCTTGCCGGGTTCGCCCGGCAGGTCTTCCAGCGCCTTCGCCACGATCAAAGGCTCGTTGGTCACGGCGGCTTCGCGGACGATAAGCGGGTCTTCGGCAAGCGCATGAATGGCGGTGCCTGTGAACCACATCGGCCGCACACCGGCAGCCTGAGCCAATGCCATGGCCTGCAGCGCATCAGCGCGACCGATCCGCTGCTGCGACAGCGCGATGCCGGTCGAGACATCGCCGATCCAGGCGCCGTTGAAGCAGATGACGAGGTTGGCAACTCCGAGCCGTTCCGCGTAGGGCTTCACGCCAAGCGGCGAGCGCGCCGTCGCCAGAACAACTGTGATGCCTGCCTTCCCCGCCATGCCCAGCGCGTCGGCCACACGCTGCGGCAGTATATGGTCGTGCGTCAGCAAGGTGCGGTCGACATCGGTGACGATAAGGCGCGGAATGGTCATGACCCGCCTCAGACCGGAAATACCGGAGCGCGCGGCCCGGTCTGGATGAGAAGCGTCTTGAGTTGGGTGAACTCCTCGAAGCCGGCCTGGCCCATCTCGTAGCCGAAACCGGATCCCTTCACGCCGGTGAGCGGCAACTGCGGCGCACCATCGATAATCGTATTGGCCTGCACCCAGCCGCTTTTCAGGCGCTTGGCGACGGTCAGAACTGTGTCGATATTCTTGGACCAGATGTAATTGGACAGCCCATAGGCGGTGTCGTTGGCCAACCGCACCGCGTCATCCACCGTATCGAACCGGGTGATGCTCAGCACCGGGCCAAAGATCTCCTCGCGGAAGATCGTCATATGCGGCTCGACCCGGTCGAAGATGGTCGCTTCGTGGAAGTGACCGTCCGCCTTTGTCGCTACGTTGCCACCGAGTAGGAGCTGGGCGCCTTCCTCGACCCCGCCTTTGACGAAGCCGGCCACCTTGGCCAGATGGCTGTGATCGATCAGCGCGCCGATATCCGTGTCTTCGTCGAACGGGTCACCGACCTTCATCTTGCGGGAGCGCGCGACCACCTTGGCGATGAAGGCGTCTGCGATGGAGGATTGCACGAACAGGCGCGAGCCCGAAACGCAGCACTCGCCATTGTTGAAGAACACGCCCATCAGTGCGCCGTCCGCCGCGGCTTCCAGATCCGCATCGGCAAAGACGATATTGGCCGACTTGCCGCCCAGTTCGACCGAGGTTTTGACCAGGTGACGGGACGTGTTGCCAACGACACGGCTGCCGGTGCGCGTCGAACCGGTGAAGGACACGAAGTCTATGCCCGGATGCCCGGTCAGATGGTCGCCGGCGGTTGCGCCGTAGCCGCTGACGACATTGAAGGCGCCGGCCGGCACGCCGGCCTCCGCCGCCAGCGTGGCGATCTCGAACGCGGAGCCTGAAGTGAACTCCGATGGTTTCAGCACCACCGTGCAGCCGGCGGCGAGCGCAAACGGGACCTTCTGCGACAGGATCAGCGCCGGGAAATTCCATGGCGTGACGAGTGCCACGACACCGACCGCTTCGCGGCTGATCAGCGCCGTCTTGCCGTCGCCGATGTTCGTATAGGTGAGGCCGGACATCTGCATTGCGAGCGACGCGGCGTAGCGCGTCAGGCCGGCGGCACCATCGATGTCGCCGCGCGCGAAACGGATGGGCTTACCGACCTCCTCGACCTCGATCCTGACCAGCCTGTCGCGGTTGGTGCGGATCAAATCGGCAAGACGGTTCAGAACCTCGGCGCGCTCCATGCCGCTCATACGCGGCCACGGCCCTTCCTCAAAGGCGATACGCGCCGCCTCCACGGCGAGATCGACATCCTCGGGCGTGCCATCGGCATAGCGGGCGACCAGGTCTCCGCTGGCCGGCGACCGGCGCTCGATCGAACCGGAACCTGAATTCTCGACAAACTGCCCGCCGATGAATTGTTGATAGCTGCGCGTGCTCATGTCGTTACTCACTGCCAAACCGCATGGGCCATGATTGTTTCCTCGGTCGCGTCCTCGCCCTCGAGAACCGCCGAAATGGTTCCCTCGCGCATGACGATGATGCGGTTGCAGAGGCCAAGGATTTCCGGCAATTCGGACGAGACCATCACGACGCTTGCCCCTTGCCTCGATGTCAGTTCGGCGAGCAGGTCGTAGATTTCGCGCTTGGCCGCGACGTCGACGCCGCGCGTCGGTTCGTCGACCAGCAGGATTTCCGTCCCCGCATGCAGTTGACGGGCGATGCCACATTTCTGCTGATTGCCGCCCGACAGCGTGCGGACCTTGGTGCTGGGGCTTGGCGTCTTGATGCGCATCTGCTGGATGAACCGGGAGACGGCCTCGTGCTCGCGACGGCCGCTGATCAGGCCGCCGCGGGTCAACGACATCATCTGCGAAACGGTGACGTTGAACGCGACCGACTGATCGAGGAACAGCCCCTCGGTCTTGCGATCCTCTGGCAGCAGGCCGACGCCGTGCGCAAGCGCCCGGCGCGGCCCGTCGAGGACGACGAGTTGGCCGTCGATCTTGATTTCACCACCATCAATTGGATCGGCGCCGGCGATTGCCCGCAGCACCTCGGTCCGGCCCGCGCCGGCAAGACCGCAGATGCCCACGATCTCGCCGCGCCTGACATCGAAGGAGATATCCTTCAGCACGCCGGCCCGCGACAGGTTGCGCACCTCCAACCGGAGTTGACCGCCTGGCTGTGGGCGCGGTGGAAAGACATCCTTGAGTTCACGTCCGACCATATGGCGGATGAGATCGGTCGTGGTCGTCTGGCCAATCGGCATGGAGGCGACGACCCGGCCATCCCGCAGCACGGTGACCTCATCGCAGATCTCGTAAAGCTCTTTCAGGCGATGCGTGATGTAGATGAACGAAACACCGTGCTCGCTGCTCAGCCGCCTGATCGTCGCGAAAAGGTGTTCAAGCTCGGCGTCGCCCAGGACGGCGGAAGGCTCGTCGAGCACAACGATACGGGCCTCGCGCGCAATCGCCTTCGCGATCTCGACCATCTGGCGCTGCGCGACGCTGATGGTGTCGATGCGGGCGGCCGGATCGACACGGAAACCCAGCCTGTCGAGGACCTCCTGTGCCAAGGTTTTCGCCCGGCCCCAGTCGATGGTGCCCAGCCGTGTTCTGGGGAGGCGCCCGAGGAAAATGTTCTCTGCGACCGTCAGGTGCGGAGCCTGGGCGAGCTCCTGGTAGATGACCGCAATCCCAAGCTCAAGCATGCGCTCGGGCGTGGGAGTAGCCACCACATTCCCGTCGATGACAACCTGACCTTCATTGGCCAGGAATGCGCCTGACAGGACGCGCATCAGCGTCGACTTGCCGGCGCCATTTTCGCCGATCACGCCATGCACGCTGCCCTTATGCACGGCGAAGCTGACATCGTTCAGCGCATACACACCCGGAAAGCGCTTGTGGATGCCGCGCATTTCGAGAACTGCGTCCTTCATCACGTCATCTCCAAACCGAGAAATCGTTTTCTCGACCCACTCAAAAAAAGCTCACAGACGGTGCACCTGCATGCCGCCGCCGATGTGGTAGATGTCACCGGTGCTGAATGGCATGCCACCGATGGCCAGTGTCGCCACGCCGCGGGCGATATCTTCGGGCTGGCCCCATCGCCTGATCGCCGAGAGCTGCCCGGCCTCGACCTGTGCCGAGTATTTCTCATAGACGTCGGCGGTCATGTCGGTCTGGATCAGGCCGGGGCGAATCTCGTGGACCCGGATGCCCGCATCCGCCAGACGAATGGCAAACTGCTGCGAGGCCATGGACAGTCCGGCCTTGGATATGCAGTACGGCCCCTTTTCCGGCGAGACGAGACCGGCATTCGCCGACGTGATCGTGACGACGCAGCGCTCGACCGGGGTCTGCGGCCGGGCAAGCATGGCGCGGGCCACCGCCTGGGTGAAGAAAAATGTGCCACGCAAATTGACGCCGATCAGACGATCAAAGCTCTCCTCGGTGACATCGAGAAGATCGCCGCGCACGGACACTTGCACACCGGCATTGTTGACGAGGCAGGTCAGCTCTCCCAGATCTGCTTCGATGCGGTGGACGAGTGCCGAATTGTCGGCCGTTTCGGAAATGTCCTTGTGGTAGAAAGCGGCATTTCGCCCATGCTTGCGCACGAGATCGACGGTCTCGCTTGCGTTTGCGTCATCGACGATGTCGACGACGGCAACGTCGAAACCGGCTTGCGCGAGTTCAAGACAGATCGCCCGGCCTATGCCGCGACGGCCGCCGGTCACGAGCGCAAGTCCGCGGTTGATGGAAGCTGCCTGCTCGGGCATAGCAATGCCGATTTCAGTTGGGGAAGTCTGGTCCAGCATCACGACGCCTTCCTTGCCACGGCATCATCCTTTTCCCGGGAAGCGACCACGGCCTTCGACGCCAGCAGGCGCTGGACCTCGCCATCGCCATAGCCAAGCTCGTCCAGGATCTCGCGCGTGTGCTCGCCGATCTCCAAGGCGAGGTATCTCAGCGCAGGCACCTCGCCGTCGTAGCGGTTGGGGTGATTGACCAGATGGATCGTGCGGCCACGCACGCTGACCTGCCGGAACACCTGCGCATGGCTGAGTTGCGGATCGGCCAGCAGATCGTCGTAATAGTTTACGGGCGCCCACCAGATGCCATGGCGATCAAAACGCTCGGCGAGTTCGGCCACCGCGAACCGCGCCGTCGCATGGGCCAGCCGGCGTGCATAATCGTCGCGTTCGACGTAGCGGTCGACATCAACCGCCTCGCGCAGACCGTCACTGTCGAGCGCTTCGGCCAGCACGGAAGAATCGCACAGAGACACCACCACGTGGCCATCCGTGGCAGGGTAGACGCCGTAGGGCGCGGCATGGAACCACGTCGCCAGATTCGCCTCGCGGTTGAGCACCTCGCGGGTCATGCCGCCGGCGAAGTAATTGACCAGCGCCTCGCCCTGCAGGTCGATCGCCGAGTTGATCAGGCTTGCCTCGACGCGCGTACCTTTGCCGTCGCGCAGGCGGCGCACCAGCGCACCCAGAATGCCCATTGCAAGCAATGCACCGCCATGCTGGTCGACGATTGCAGCCCCCACCGGCGTGGGGCCGCGCTGCGGGGTTCCGGTAACGCTCATCAGGCCGGAGCGCGCCTGGGCGAGAAGATCCTGGCCGGGCTTCAGTGCCATCGGGCCTGTCGCGCCAAAGCCGCTCGCCGAGGCGAAAATCAGATTGGGATTGATGTCCCGGAGCGCTTCATCGTCAAAGCCGAGCTTGGCGAATACGCCGGGCCGGAAATTCTCCATCACCACGTCGGCGCCGGCGATGAGGCGGCGGGCGACCTGCTTGCCTTCGGCGCTCTTGAGGTCGATGCCGATGGAGCGCTTGTTGCGGTTGGCGCAGAGATAAAAGCCGCTGACACCTTCGACATAGACGTCCGCGCCCGACCAACGGCGCTCATGGGCGCCGTCAATCGGCTCGACCTTGATGACATCCGCGCCCATGTCCGCGAGGTATTGAGCCCCTGCGGGCCCCTGCAGAAAATGGCAGAAGCTGACGACTTTTATGCCGTTGAGCATCTCTCTCCCCTTGGTCTCGCGCTATGGGCTGCGCGTTTTGTGAAATCGTTTTCTTAAGTTTTCTGGAGGCTGTCAAGCCCTGAAATTGGCCTTTCGTGAAAGAAAGATGATTGTGGCGTTGAGAAAAGAAGTGTGTCATCTAGAAAACGGTTTCTCGAAACCGGCGGATTCGAGGCTCGATGGATACCGAGGATGGTGGTGCAAAACTGATCGACGTGGCGCGGCTGGCGAACTGTTCGCCAGCCACCGTCTCGCGCGTCCTCAACGGCAATCCCACCGTCAACGACACCGTGCGGGAGCGCGTGGTCCGGGCAGCGCGCGATCTCGGCTATGTGCCGAATGGCTCTGCCAGGGCCCTAAGGTCGACCCGGACAAGGCTGGTCGGCGCCATCATCCCGACATTGGACCACGCCATCTATGCCACGATGGTTGACGGGCTCCAGGCGCGGCTTGCCGAAAAGAACGTCTCCCTCATCATCAACACCTCGACCTACGACATCGACCTCGAATACGAGCAAGCCCGCCTGCTGGTCGAACGAGGCGCTGAATCCATTGTCCTCGTTGGCTCGACGCACCGACCCGAAACGCTGGCCATGCTCGAGCAGAAGCGCATCGGCTATGTCTACACTTACACGTCGAGGGCCACCGAAGCTGGCGCGGCCGTGGGCTTCGACAACGAGAAGGCGGGGCGCACCGCGGCGCGCTACCTGCTCGATCTCGGCCACACCAGGCTCGGCATGATCGCCGGTATCACCCAGGACAATGATCGCGCCGCCGGGCGCCGCGACGGCTTCCTGAACGAGCTCGAACGTTCGGGCATTGATCTCGCCTCGGTGCCTGTTGTGGAGGGCGCCTACAGGCTGGACGACGGCAAGACCGGGATGAAACGCGTGATGGAGGACAGGAGGCGACCAACCGCCGTTTTTTGCGGCAGCGATATCCTCGCCGCCGGCGCAATCAAATACTGTCACGGAGCAGGCATCGCGGTGCCGGGAGAGGTTTCGATCGTTGGGTTCGACAATCTGGAGATTGCGGAACTGACCTCACCCGAACTGACGACGCTGGAGGTGCCTGCGCGCGACATGGGGCGCATTGCTGCCGAATACATCCTCGCCTCGCCGTCGCAACGACTTCACCTGAGGCAACGCGAACTGGCAATCAGGCTGGTTGTGCGAGAGAGCACGGCCGTCAATCGGCTCTGAGGCGATCCAGGGCGTTTATCGCCGGCCCGGCAAGGGTCTGGCCTCCTCCTCGCTTTATGGGTCGTTCGAAGCTGGACGCAGTCTGCTCATCCGCCATCAGCCGTCTCCTTGCGAGGAACAACCAGACAATTCGATCGCAAGAAGGCAGTGCCATAGTTGGATATCTATGCATTCAGAGCACCTCAAGAGATATCATTGTTCTACTCGATATCAACTTCCGTCGATGGACCCTCCTCATATATAAGAAGATCGCCCGGCTGACAGTTTAGAAACTCACAAATTCGCTCGATTGTCTCGAACCGCACGCCTTTCACCTTCCCTTGCTTGAGAAGAGATAGATTGGCTTCGGTGATCCCGACAAATTCAGCCAGGTCTTTGGACTTCACATTACGTTCAGCGAGCATCACGCCCAAGCGCACCCGGATCGGCATGCAGTGTCCTTCAGACGAACTGTTTGTTTTCGTCGACGATGTCCAGCGCCTCGGTCATCACCCAAGCCATGACCGCGACCATTCCTGCGAAAATCAGGGCAATGGGCGTATCGGATCCGATATTCAGCGCGAGGGTCCTCGCTCCCGCCGAATTAAAACTCAGTAGGACGGAGAGCGCTGCACCGGCGAACGGCTTCAAGAGGGCTGAAGCCGCCACGGCGATTGAAAACGCCTTGAGCCGTCTGATCGGTTCGCTGCAGAAGATTTGACCCGCGGCGAAGGCGTCGAAGCAACGACGGGCGCTCAGGAGTCCGTAGATCAAAGTCCCGAGCGGAACCATGGAAATTCCGAACGCCAGTGCCCGAGCAGAAAAATCGATCTCCATCGCTGGAACATCTGGGATTCCAGCCTGGCCGAACAGAGTGCGTGCCGGCGTAATGGCCCAATAGAAAAACATTGTCACCGCGAGCAGCCCGGATGTGAGGAGGCAGATCGTCGCCATCATTAGGCTTAGGCGTCGAATGCGATCCATACGCCTTTCGCGCGCTCGCTCGACCGTCATGTGGATCATCGTTTGCGATTGAACCATGGCTGGGCTGTTCCTCACTCGGTTAAGCCAAACTACACAAAAATTATTGTTTGACAATAATTTCTTTTCATTAGACAGTTTCATAGTCAACACGGAGTCCCTCACATGTCTCATCGCCCGGCCAAACTGGCTATCACCCTTATCATCTTCGCCGCTGCCCTTCCGGCTGCATCCCCATCAATGGCCACGCCATCCACCTCCCGTGGCCAGATTTCGGTCGCTCAGGTGATGCGGATGCTGGACAAGGCTCCTTCCGACCGGGCGGCGCAGCAAGTTCTCACCGCCTACCTTGCCGGCGTCGGCGAGGCCGCCAGCGCAGTTGCCAGCATGGGCAGCGCGAGCTGCCGGACATCGTTGAGCCTGAATGCCGCGAACGCCGGTCAGGCGCTCAAGGCCGCTGCAGCAGGTCAAGATAGGGCAGAAACCCCCGCAACACCCTTGATCGTCAGGGACATGCTCAATCGTGGGGGATGCAAGCGCCAATGAGCCTTTCCATCGATCTGACCACGTTTCCCGGCCGCCGTTTCTATCGAATCGAAGCCGCGCGCCTGTTGCGCCGATTGATCCATGCCGTTTTCGGACTGGCGAGCCTCGCCGCGATCGGCATACCCGCCCATGCGGCGGATTACCGACCAGTCCACTGTGCTGCCCGTGCCCCCTACGTCGGCTCGCCGCTGCATGCCCCCTTCGGCGTCACAACGACCGCCCCTGTTCCAATTAGAATGCTGCCGGCGGAGACCAGTCACCGCCTCGACAGCGCCTACAAGCGTGCTCAGAAATTTACCGCCGCATCGGCGATTACGGCAGCGGTTGCCATACCCGGAAAGGGACTATGGCAAGAGACGACTGCTCCGGCTGACGCGCCACTGCTGTTCTGGGCTAGCGCCGGAAAGACCTTCACGGCGGTTGTAGTCCTACAACTCGCCCAGGAGGGGAAGTTGTCGCTTGACGACCCCGTTTCACGGTGGGCTCGGGGCGTCCCCAACGGCGATGTCGCGACCGTCCGTGACTTGCTTGCCCACACCAGCGGCCTCTTTAGCGCGAATGAGGATAGTAGAGCGCATGCCGATCCAACGCGCAGGCATGGTGCCATGTTCTGCCCAGGGGAGATTTGGCGGTATTCGAACACCGGTTATGACGTGCTCGGCGAGATTGTCCGCAAGGTCGATCACCGTTCGATCGATGCAGCGATCACCGCGCGGATCATCACGCCGCTTGGGCTCACCTCGATGCGCGCGCTTGCTCCAGGTGGAGGCGCCGTGGGCGTCGCCCCGCTGGTGACAGCCATTGAAAAGCCAATAGACCCAAGCTGGGCCGGGGCTGCGGGTCCCATCGTCAGCAACGCCGCCGACATGACCCGCTTTTGGGCGGCCTTGCTCGGCGGACGCCTTTTACCAGAGCATGCGCTGCGCGAGATGACCGAGACGCTCTACCCCATGTTCGATCCAGGTACTTACTACGGACTCGGCGTCATGGTCTTCGACGTGACCGATGATGCCCGCTCCATCCTTTGGATTGGGCACGCCGGCGGAACGCCCGGCGCCAATGCGATCGTCGCCTTTTCGGCTGCTGAAAACGCAATAGTCGCGGTTGCTCTCACTGGTGATAGTTCGGCTGTCCCTACTGCCAAGATGCTCTTGAAGGCTCTCACGTCGCCCAGGTGAAGCGCTCCCTAGCTGCGTTGCTCGCGCGCTATCGCCCAATCGGGCCGGGTACGGGTAAGCCTAGTCCCCGGCTTGGCTCTGGAACCGGACCCTACGCGCCCAGGGCGGGGATATGATGCGGAGCCGCCGAAACCGGAGACGCTTGGAGGATTGGTTCCCTGAAGGCCCGAACGTGACGGGGGAACGGCTGGCGCCGGCTTCCGCATGAACTTTCGGCCAGCAGCGGGACGCAGCAATGCCTGCTGCCGAATGACATCCCTCAGTTAAAGGCGATCCAGGGCTTATATCGCCAGTCATTGTCGGGCAAAGGCCGCCACGGGGTTGGGATCCAGGCGAACAAAATCGCAGTGTACTTGAAGGCTTTCGGTCGGATTTTGATGAATCTGGAACCCGTAAATGCTCAGGGCACCGCGCACATGCTCGAGTAGCAGGCGGTATCTTTTCACGCGCCGTGCCTGCCACCGAAGCGGAGTAAACACGCTGACGGGCAAGAACGACAGCCTTCGGCCATCCACCTCGATTGAGATGTCAATGTGGGTGCCATCCAGGTCATGACCATTGGCCCCGAAGATCTCGTCGATTTCATTGTGGCGGTTGGGAAACAACAATCTGAACAGCTTCCTTCCAGCGCAACGGCTAAGAGTTCGATGAAGGCTGAGATGCGAACCGCATGGTTCGTGGCCGCGCGTTAGGATCAGTCGAACGTTTGGTGGCAGCCTCAGATGGACGAGCTGTAGGCTGGCAAAAGCAGCCTCGTCGACTATGACCCTGGTTGATGGCCATCGAGGCGCAACCTTTACCCCCGCATGAACTCCAGAAGTCAAAACAAGGGGCATTGATTTTCTCTTGCCGCTGGAGTTGTGCGACCTGAAAATTGTCGTGAGGTCCGACCGGCGCCTTCGTTACCGCAACAGCTTATGCGGGTAAAGGAGCCGTGGCGATAGCAACAGGCGCCTGTTGCTCATCGTTAGCAGAGCCCCTCGCAAGGAACCCCGTCTTTGTCGCGGCCGAGTTTGCCGCCCCAAGAACAGTTCTCGAGATACCGGCGTGCCTCATCGCACGAGCCGATTTGAGAGCAATACCGCCGCGGTTCGCATGCATAGCCACTTTGTGCGACCAAAGGACGTTTGATGGTTCCAAAGGACTTCGATGCGGGAGCGCTTTCGCTATGTTGTGTGCGCCACTCCAAGGCGCCTGGAAGGCTCCTACCCAGGTGCCGACCTTCCCTGTCTCCGCCTTCGCCTGCTGCGCCGAATATGCGCTGCGGCTGTAGCGAGGCCAATCCATCGCCTGAGCGCAGAGATAGACTCGATGTTGGACGACATAAATCGACATGGCGGCATGCCTTATCCAGCGTCGTCATCGAATAGGGCCTTAAAAACAAGACCTCCTTGGGGAACTGCGTTGAAAAACCTCCTTAGATGATTTTGACCTCCCAGCGGCGTTCATACCGTACCGTCATCTGACGCCAAGCTGCGTTGCCGCCGTTTCGGCGGCACCGCGCACTCTTGTGAAACCGATGCACTTTCTATAGCGAGGCTACTGACGTAGGTCGGGGTCACGGCAACTGAAGAGCAGATGAAAGGTTGGCCACATGCCTGAAGATATTAGCAACTCCGACGCGGAGTTGCTGGAGATGACCACGGACATCGTGTCCGCCTATGTCAGCAACAATCCTGTTCCAGTCACGGAACTAGCGCGCGTGATTGCCGACACCTATGACGCGATCAGGAAACTCCGCGGAGCAGCTCCGCCCAAGGCCGAAGAGAAGCCCACACCCGCTGTTCCGATCAAGAAATCGGTGACGCCCGATTTCATCATCTGCCTGGAAGACGGCAAGAAGTTCAAATCGCTCAAACGGCACATAGGGACTCACTACGATCTGTCACCGGATGCGTACCGTGCGAAATGGGGCCTGCCCTCCGACTATCCGATGGTCGCACCCAACTATGCAGCGGCGCGATCGACACTGGCGAAGGCGAGCGGCCTGGGACGCAAGGCCGTAGCGCCTGAGCCCGCAGCGCCGGCGAAGCGCCGCAAGATCGGCATCAAGACGACCTGACATCGAGGCTATTGTGCTCGAACGGCCCGCGTCCGTTGCAGGAGGCGCGGGCACTGGTGGGCAGCGGCGGCCGAGGACACGCTCCCTCGGAGATCAGCCCCTCACAGACGGCATATTTGAAAACGCAGCGATGATCGCCTCGAGCGATACATTCAATGCGTTGGAAAAGGTCCTGCCCTTCTGCCAAATCGCAACGTAGTGATAGAGCGCGGAAGGTTCCACTGGCTTTATTCCCAACTGGAACGCCGCGTATTCACGCGCAATGATCTCGTTGGTTATCGAAATGCCGAGGCCAGCGGAAACGTATCCGGCTTCGTGACCGTTGCAATCGAATTCCACCAGTATGTCCGGCTCGACGCCGGCGAAGCGCAAGGCATTGAAGTTCATCTGGTGGGCGGCGAACTGGGGATCGATATCGACAATCGTTTCGCCTGCCAGGTCTTGAGCCTCGACACAGGTCTGCTTTGCAAAGCGGTGGTCGCGATGAAAGATGCACACATTGCGCGCCGACCCAAGCGGCGCCCACTCAAACAGGCCTGGGTCGAGCGGCAATCTCGAGATTCCGAGATCCGCGCGTCCAGCCAGGATGTGCTCGCCGATCTGGTCATAGCTTCCCGAAAGTGACCGGACGTTCGAAGCGGTCTTTGAGTGGATAATCGCGACGACCTTGGGCAAGGTCACGAAACCGAAGACAGAGGGGGCGGCAATTGCAATCCTCTGCTTTTCCTCATTCTTCATCGCGAAGATCGACGCTTCCAGCCGATCCAGGGACGTCAGGGCGAGTTCCACGTTCCGCAGGAGCTCCCAGGCTTCCTGCAGGGGGACGATGCGGTTGGCTGATCTCTTGAAGAGTGTGATGCCGAGCGTGGTCTCGAGTTGCTTGACATGTTGACTGACGGCCGGCTGGCTTATCCCGAGTGCTGCCGCTGCTCGCCTTGTCGAACCGGCCCGCAAAACTTCCCGGAAGACCTTCAGCTGACGGAGCTTCAGGTCGCTCTGCAGCAACTCCATTGCCTGCGCTCCTTTCCCTGATAACGCCACCAGGGCAGCGGATAACGCCAACCCCCGGGAGCAACGAACCGCCTCAGTATATAACGGCGCTTTATAGATAAAATAATAAAAATTATAGATTGAGTGTGTAATTTCAGGCGTTAGAGTTAGGAAATATCTCCAATTAACTCCAAATTACAAATATAACAATTCGCAACCTTGGGTTATACGGCTTGGTCTGAGTGACAAAGGCCGCCGTATATTGCGATTTTGCGAGTGGAGGAATGCGCCCCATGGGTGGTTTTGCTACTCAGTTTGTTGTCGCCCTCACCGTGACCATAGGCCTTGCCCTTGTCAGCGGCTGCCTGGGTACGGCATTTGGATTGTTCCTGGCGATTTCGAAGGGCACGGCACAACCGCGCCTCAACAGTGTCGTGACGGCCTACACGACGGTGGTCCGGGGTGTGCCAGAACTTCTCATTATCCTGCTCATCTACTTCGGCGGAACGACCCTCGCCAGCAAGATCGCCGGCCGGTACGTGGAGGTGAACGCATTCACCGCAGGGGTTATCGCGCTGTCGGTCGTCTTCAGCGGCTATGCGACCGAGGTGTTTCGTGGCGCGATTGCGGGAGTGCCAACGGGTCAGACGGAAGCGGCAAAGTCGCTTGGGCTGAATGCCTGGCAGCGCTGGGTGTTCGTCATCGGACCGCAGATGCTGCGGCTGGCGCTGCCTGCCTATGGCAATCTCTGGATTTCGCTCTTCAAGGACACCGCGCTGGTTTCGATCGTCGGCCTGACCGACATCATGCGCGTTGCGTATGTGGGGGCCGGATCCTTGCGCGCACCGTTGACCTTCTACCTTGCGGCCTCCGCTCTCTATCTCTCGCTGACCACCGTCACGCTGCTGTCGGTCCGGCTGGCCGAGCGGCGCTATCCGGCACTCGGCCGGTAGGAGGGCGCGACCCATGAACCTCGGCTTGATGTTCGACGCAGTGGTTGTCCTGCCTTCGGGCGTTGGTCTCACATTGACCCTGACGGTCTTGTCGCTGACGGCCGGATTTCTGCTGTCCGTGCCGCTGGCCTTCGTCCGCGCGTTCGGACGTCCCGGCCTCTCGCTCGCGGTCTTGGCATACACCTATGTCATACGCGGCACGCCGATGCTCGTTCAGCTCTTCCTGCTCTACTACGGCCTCGGTCAGATCGAGGCGGTGCGAGCCAGCATCTTCTGGGTCGTCCTGCGGGATCCCTTTTGGTGCGCCCTCCTGACATTTTCGCTAAACAGCGCGGCACACACCACCGAGATCCTGTGCCGCGGTCTCCAGTCCGTGCCCAAGGGTGTCACCGAGGCGGCCGCGTCTCTCGGCTTGAAACGCTTCCAGATCGCTCGCCTGGTCACCTTCCCGATCGCCTTCAGGATTTCGCTTCCGGCCTACGGCAACGAGATCGTCGGGATGATCAAGGGTTCGTCCCTGGCCAGCACCGTGACGCTGCTCGAGATCACCGGCATGGCGAGGCAGATGGTGTCGACCACTTTCGCTCCTTACGAGATCTTCATCGTCGCCGGAGCGATTTACCTGTCGCTCACCTCGATCGCCGTGAAAGCGATCCAGTTGCTGGAACGGCGACTGTCGACCGACGGCAGTCGTGTGCATCGACGCAAAGCCCGACTGCGGCCGCCCTTGCCTGGCCCCGAGATCACGACGCCCCTGCCCTGACCCGCTGAATTTTTCGGCAGCCCTTTCCATCCAAACCAACGAAGAGGTGCATCATGCGCATACCCCTGGCTATTGCTGTTTCTATCGCATTCTTGATGTCGGCATTCCCGGCCAGCGCCGACAACGAGCGCGTCATTTCGATCGCCTCCGAAGGCGCCTCGCCACCCTGGGACAGCACCGACGCGAACGGTCAACTCTACGGCTACGATATCGATGTCGGACAGGAGCTGTGCCGTCGCATCGAGATCAAATGCACCTTCGTCCCGCAGGATTGGGACGGGATCATCCCGGCACTGCTTGTCGGCAAGTTCGACGTGATCATGTCTGGCATGGCGATCACGGAAAAACGCAAGCAGAAGATCGCGTTCTCCGTTCCCTACGCCGCCGGCTTCAACCAGTTCGTCGTGCGCAAGGACCTGGGTCTCGACGCCGGCGACATCAAGGAGAAGGTCAACCTATCGACGATCGGGGACAAGGAGAAGGCGACCAGTGAACGCCTCAGGTCGACACTCGCCGGCAAGGCGATCGGGGCCCTGCGCTCGTCGAATTCGGAAGCCGTCGTGAAGGAAATCCTGGGCGATGTCGTGACCATCCGCAGCTACGACAGCCTGGACAACATGAAGCTCGACCTTGCCGCGGGTCGCATCGATGGCGGTCTCGCCGACTATTTCACCTGGCGGGATTTTCTGGAGACGCCTTCCGGCTCAGATGTGGTGTTTTTCGGCCCTGAACTGAAGGGCGGCCTCTGGGGGCCGGGCGTCGGCGCCGGCATGCGCAAGGACGATACCGAGCTGCTCACCAAGTTCAACGCGGCCATCGACGCGGCCATCAAGGATGGGACGATCAAGGCGCTGAGCCTGAAATGGTTCAAGAGCGATATCTCACCGGCCGTCTCGCAATAGGCCCGGCACCCGACTTCGACATTGACGTGGCGCTGGCCGGAACGCCAGCGCCCTCCCCTCCTTCAAGGCGAGCTCCATGAAAGACCAGTTCTGCGCGGTCGTTACCGGCCAATCCCTGATCACGCACGACGTCCGTGACGTCAAAGACGAACGCTTCATCGCGGTTACGGACTTCCTGCGCCAGGGCGACGTCGTCTTCACCAACTTCGAATCGACGATCCTCGGCCAGCACGGCGGGTGGCCGACCAAGGGCAAGTACTTCGGCTATTCCAGGGCTGAAGTGCTCGACGCATTGCAGGCCATCGGTTTCAACGCGCTTGCGCTGGCAAATAACCACGCCTTCGATCTCGGCGCTGGCGGCATCCTCTCGACGCTGGAGGAGGTGGAAGCGCGCGGCTTCCTCCATGCCGGCATCGGGGCCAACGAGACGGAAGCGAGGAAACCGGGCCGCCGCCGGCTGGGCGCGCGCGAGGTCGCGCTTCTTGCGATGGATGCGGGCCCCGGCCCGACCAACATGTATGCCGAAGACCGCACGGCCTTCCGGCCGGCTCGGCCCGGCGTCAATCGTCTGAACACCGGTCGCAAGATGGGGGTGCCGGACGGACATTTCCGCAGACTGGCGAAGCTTGGCGCCCATTTGCGAAGCTCCCCCTTTGAGCTGACCAATTATGCGCAACCGGAGGACCCGGTGGAGGTAGCGGCCGGCAAGGAGATCAATTTCTACGGCACCGTGTTCACGCAAGCCGCCGATTTCAGCCGGCAGATCGAGGTCGACCAGCAAAGTGCGGCCATCCATTTATCCGCTATCCGGCACGCGGCAGCACAAGGCGATTTCGTCATCGCCTATCTGCACCACCATCATTGGGAACCAGGCTGGCAGGACGTGCCGCGCTGGGTGCAGACCTTTGCCCGGATGTGCATCGACGCCGGCGCCAACCTCTTCGTCAGCCATGGCGCGCCGGTGCTTCAGGCCGTGGAAATCCACAATGGCGCGCCGATCTTCTACGGCCTCGGAAACTTCCTCTTCCACGTCCACCCAGACGAAACCGAATGGGATCCACCGGAAGTCTGGCAGAGCATCGTCGCCGCGTGCCGCTATGATGCGGGCGGAAACCTCGCAGGCATTGATCTCTTGCCCGTAGCGATCGGCGGGGACCCTCAGTCCCTCGGATCAGCAACGGACAGACTGGTGCCCGTTGCCGTGACGGGAAGCGTGGCGCGAGACATCCTTGAGGGATTCGCGACCCGCTCGCGGGCGTTCGGCGTCGAAATCGAACTTTCCTCGACCTGCGGCCGCATCACTGCGCCCCTTCCCCGAAAATTCGGCTGATGAGCCCGGTGCCAGCACCGGTCAATTCGCCAGGGCCTTGAGCGTCTCGGGAACCGGATACCGGCTGCCATCGTAGCGCAGCCGGTAGGTTTTGCTTTCGGACTTTCCCGGATGCGATTGGCATTCGCCGTTGGCGTCAAGCGCGGGGTTGTCCGTATCGACCTGCTCGACGGCGGTGATATCACTATAGCCATGGTGGCTTGTCGACCCCATCGACAAGCTGACCTCGCTGGAATGAAAGGAGCCCGCGCAATTGGCGTCGCCCTCTCCGCCGGATCCCGAGACGACGAGGCCGTCGAGCACGACGCGCAGCATGCCCGACACAAGCGCATAAAGCCTGAGGTCGGTTTCGCTGAAGGGATTTGGCTGTGACTGGTTTGCCACGGCGATGCGCAAGCCGAAGGCGGTGACATCTGGCGATAGCCTGTAGCGGGCGGTATCGAATTCGATCTTGCGGATGGCGATGGCATCGTCGTTCAACAGCCCGGGCTGCAGCAGCCGCTGGCGCACGCGCAAATCCTTCCGGCTGACGACCAGGATTTCGATATCGCCAAAATGCCCGTCATCGGTGGGCTGCGCACTGTCGATCAGAGGCACGGCGACCAGAAGCAGATCATCATGGGCGGGCCATGCCTTGCAGGTCAGGCCAAAAGGCGAGTCATCCGCAATCGCGCCAACCGAGATCCTGGTGTGTGGTTCGAGCGTGAACGAGGCGCCGTCAGCGCTTCTTGTGGAGGCAGGATAGGCCTGCCGCAAAAGAGTGTCGACATCGCCGCACTCGTCAGCCCGCGCCGCCGACATGCTGGCGGCGAGGCCAGCCGCAAGCAGGAAAGCGCTGGACAGTCGCATGGGGTATTTCGTCTCTGGGCGGGTTTGATCTGGCCTTCAATGCTCATAGCTGCGTTTGGACCATTCGGCGAGTGATGCGTCTCGTGATCATCAAACCAACAGACAAAACGTATCCACCGACTTCGGGGCGGAACGCATTCCGCGATTGCCACGAACGGCGCAGAGACACGCGCAACAAGTCGTCAAGCGATCTTGCGTTCGGCCGGCCCCGCTTCGCCCGCCGTCTTGCTGTTTGCATCTGATGATGCCAGCTCTTCCCCCAATGCGGCGATCAGCGCCGAGACGCGGCCGCGCACGCGCGGCGGCAGGATCATCAACCCTTCGATAAAACGCCGGCCTTCCGCGCTGGCGATGAAATCCAGGCGCTCATCGACCGGCAGCGGCCGCGCCTCGACGCCCGTCTGGTCGTTTCCCGGCAGGCCTGCGAAGAAGCGGCTGACAGGAACGCCGAGCGAATTTGCGATCTCGTAAAGCATCGACGCGCTCACACGATTGCGCGCGTTCTCGTATTTCTGGAGCTGCTGGAAACTGATGCCGATGGATCGGGCAAGCTGGGCTTGCGATACGTCGGATTGGACGCGAACGGTCGCAATCTGCCTGCCGACATGCTGATCGGCGGGATGAGGGTCACTGTCTATCTTTGGCTTCGGCCCCGCCCGAAGGAGGACGGAGCGTTGCGGTTTCAACAAGGCCTTTCGATGCTCCTCTATCAGCCGGACAGAGAGTCTGTCTCCTACGCTCCGGGCTCTTCGCACCGACGTTATCTCCAGATCGAATCGCCATTTAATATACCTTATAGGGTGCAAAATGACCCTATAGGTGGCAAACAATATCGCCCTGCCGATTGTGGACTCATGGTCAGTCCACGACAGATTCGAGCCGCACGGGCTTTGCTTGGTTGGTCGCAGCAGGAGCTTGCGGACAAGGCAATTGTGTCGCTGAATGCGCTGGCCCGATTGGAAAACGGCAAGGTCGATTCCCGGGTCAGCACTTTGCAGGCCATCGAGGCGGCTCTCACAAAAGCAGGTGTCGAATTCTTGTCCGCTGGTCAAAAGGGCGAGGGTGTACGTCTCTTAGATCCTTTGGTTTGAATGTCCCGTTGGCTGAGAGACAGGTTCTCGCAATTGCAATTGCACAAGTACCCTCCTGCGGGTGACGACAGGCAAAGTCGTGGTATTGTCGGAATCAGCCATGATCCGAGCTCGCTGAAGCTTCGTTGTGGTCAGCCCGGGCAGATGCCGCACCATCCGTCCGTCAACTTGATTGCAAATTGTCCAACGTCAGTCATTTACGCTGACATTCGCTCCAAAGTCAACCAAAAAGACTGATTTTACATTAATGAGCCAAATCTCCGTGGAGCAATGCCGAGGCGCCAGAGCAATGCTCGGCTGGAGCCAAGCCGAACTGGCAGAAGCCGCAAGTGTTTCGCGCGCTACGGTTGTGGATTTCGAACGGGGATCGCGCACACCACATCGCAACAACCTCGTTGCCATTCGTGAAGCACTCGAAGCTGCCGGCATAGAATTTATCCCGGAGAACGGCGGCGGTGCTGGCGTGCGCTTTGGCAAACAACCCTAGCGGCATCGAACACGCAGTTTCGATCGGTCGTCGAAATCTGAGATTGAGTTCCGGCCGCTTTGGGCCAGGTGCGTATTGCGACATTGAACGACCAAAAAGGGGCCGTGTATGGACGGCTCTCCGTTGGCAAGGGATTTGTGAGCTTTTGCCCCAATGGGTTTTCCTGATCCGGCGGTTTCAACCGGCTTTGTGCATTAGCTCCTGTCCGCCCTTTCCAACCTCGTTGGCGATCCCGCGCCTTGTTTCGTTCTATGCGATGACCGGCTCCCTGTAGCGCTCGCCGCCGGTCATCAATGCCCAGACCATGCGGGCTGTCTTGTTAGCCAGCGCAACCGCCGCGACCTTGGTTGTTCGCCGCGCCATCAGTTGCACCAGCCATGGCCGCCTGGTCCCGTTCCGTTCGGCATAGCGGATGACCGCCATGGCGCCGACCACGAGCAACTGTCGCAGGTAGCGATTGCCGGCCTTGGAGATGCTGCCGAGCTTCTCCTTGCCGCCGCTAGAGTTCTGCTTCGGCACGAGCCCGATCCAAGCCGAGAGGCATCGCCCCGACTTGAACGCGTGCGGATCGGCGACGGTCGCAACGAACGCACTCGCCAGCAGCGGGCCAACGCCCGGAATCTCCATCAACCTGCGACCCAGTTCGGTCTCTCGCGCACTCGCACGGACCCGGCGATCGTTTTCGAGGATCTGTTCCTTCACGACACGAAGCTGTGCTCCAGTATCCTCAGGCAAAGCCGTGCGTCGGCCGGTATCCTGGCATCGTTCTCGTCGTTGATGACCACGAGAAGTTGCTCAATTCCATTACGCCCGATCGGCGCCACGACCCCTAACTCGGATAGGTGCGCCCGCAACGCGTTCGATATCTGTGTCCGCTGGCGGTTGAGCATCAATCGAACCCGGTGCAGCATCATCACACTCTGCTGCTCGGGCGACTTCACCGGCACGAAGCGCATCGTCGGTCTTGTCACGGCCTCGCAGATCGCCTCTGCATCTGCAGCATCATTCTTCTGCCGCTTCAGATAAGGCTTCACATACTGTGCCGGCAGCAGCCGCACATCATGGCCACGTGCAGTCAGTTCTCTCGCCCAATAATGCGACGAACTGCAGGCTTCGATTCCGACCAGGCAACGCGGCAGACTCTCAAAGAACGGCAGCACACGCCCACGCGTCAGCTTCCTGCGAACTGCAACCTCACCAGCCGCATCCACGCCGTGGACTTGAAACACGGACTTCGCAATATCCAGACCGATTGTCGTAACGTTGCTCATCATAGCGCTCCTCCAACTCTAATCCCGCGATCATACCGCAGGAAGGGAGGAGAGCCGTCCACCGCATCAACAGCGGACTAGCAGCTTTACGAGCGAGCTTAGCGGAGAGCCGTCAGTCTGCGACATATAGCACTAGGCGCAGGGCCCGATCTCGATTTTGCTAGTCGCTGCCGTACGCGCCTGAAAGCTGCAAATTTTGGCTATTCCGAACTGGTCGCCGGCGCGGTTTGGTTACGCGCTGATGTTGATTGTCGGCACGAAACCTTTCTGACGGCGTTCGGTTCCGTGCAGATTAGCTTTCCCTTAGGTAAGAACGGACAGGGCCTTTTAGGTGAACAGTGGGTGCGGAACCCTCGGGACATAGTCTCGGTAACCGCGTTCTGGCTATCAGCAACAAGTCCGGAACTTAACAGCGGAGATTGGCCGTGAAGACGATGACGTGCAAAGAACTCGGCGGTAAGTGCGATCAGAAACTTTCTGCGGATACATGGGACGAAATGGTCAAGAAAATGACCAAGCACGTCATGGACAAGCACCCGGACGTGGCCAAGAAGATGGAAGAAATGCACAACAAGGATCCGGAGAAGTGGGGCAAAGAGATGAAGCCTAAGTGGGACGCGGCGCCTAAATCTTGAGAGGTTTATTCAGACCCAGGGGGGAGGCCGCGCCGCGTATAGATGCGCGTGCCAGCTTCATTGATGATCATCTGCGACCGGTAGCCGTCAAACTTGACTTCGTGAATCCACCCGTCGCCTTCGGGAGGCTTCTCCACCAGTGTCGGCATCAACGGCTCGACGAACTTCAACCCCATACACGCAAACCCACACACCCCAGAACGCGACTCAATTAGCTTGCGCTGAAATGGTTCCGCTTTCCTTGCGACTAGGCGTCACGATGGATTTAACCGCTTCGACCAACTCATCCGGTGTGGCCGGTTTTCCGACCAACGAACCATGTCTGAAAATCTCGTGCTGGGTAGGGGTGTGAGTGCCTGTGTGGACCACGAAAGGGATCGATCTCGACACCAACTTCGCTGCAACGTCCACGCACTCGCCGTCGCTCAAGTGCACATCTAACACAACAGCATCAGGGCTCAGCATTTCGATAAGGTTTTCGGCGTCAGCACATGAGCTGGTGACAGCGACGTTGAACCCAGCCTCACTGAGGATGGACTCGACATCCATCGCTATCAGCATCTCGTCCTCTAGAACGAGTATCGTCGGATTTTCGGGCATGGCCAACACCCCAACAATCGAGAAGTTAGACAAGGCGGCCATTAGCATAGCTCGACGCGGGTGGATATGAAACATGCTATTCACGAACCAACCACCTTGCTAGCTGGGGCGCTTCGACGGCTTAATTCGCATGAGTTCGGGTAGAGTGGACACCTGCAAACGCAGTTCCTTAAAACGGGCAGTCTTCGCCTCGCGCGCCTGTCGTTCCGCGTCAAAACCAATCTGCTTTCGCGGTCCGCTCTTTCAATCTTTTCGCGGTCAACACGTCGCCTCATGACAGCCTCCTTGGCCTGACGGCGACAAGAAGATTCAACCGGTCAAAAAGTTCCGAGGCGTTGCAAAAGGCCGAATAGAATCCCCAATTTTGACTGCATGAGATGGACGCTCAATCCAAGCGGAGATTCACAATGAGTCCCAGATGGGCTAAAGGCTGACCCGATTTAGCAGGTCCTAATATATTGCGTCGTTGCCGACTGCGGTAGATAACAGCACCGACTAGGCCAAGGAGAATCATAAATGATCGATGATGCCAATGACCGCGCAGCAGACTTGGCTGAACTAACCGCTGAGGTAGTGTCGGCATTTGTGAGCAACAATGCGATGCCGGTTTCAGGCCTGCCAGATCTGATAGCCTCGGTTCATCGCTCATTGTCTGGGATCAACGACCCACTGGCGCCGGTGATCGAGCCACAGACCCCTGCTGTTAATCCGAAGAAGTCCGTTTTCCCGGACTATATCATCAGCCTCGAAGACGGCCGCAAACTCAAGTCGATGAAACGGCATTTGGGCTTGCTTGGCATGACGCCGGATCAATACCGCGCCAAATGGGGTTTGCCACACGACTACCCAATGGTCGCGCCTAGCTATTCCGTTCAGAGATCAGCCATGGCTAAGGCCACCGGTCTTGGTCGCAAAGCTGCTCCAGGTAAGAAGGCGCCGGCCAAACGGAAAGCGTGACCTAGCGGGCACCGGGGAACATAATGAGCCAAAATGTTGTGCTGCTCGTCGAAGACGAGCATCTTATTCTCCTGGACGTTCAGACCGGCCTTGAGGACGCGGGCTTCGAAGTGGTGGGCGCGTCGAATGCAGCCGAAGCAATAGCCGCCTTCGACGCGGAACCCGACAAGTTCAGATGCCTTGTGACAGATATCCGCCTAGGGGCTGGCCAATCCGGCTGGGATGTAGCCAGGCATTTGCGGCAAGCCAACTCAACCATGCCTGTGATTTACGTCAGCGGCGATAGCGCTATCCATTGGGTGCTGAAGGCGTGCCAAACAGCGTCATGATCCAAAAGCCGTTTGTGCTCGCCCAGGTCATTACTGCTCTCTCAATCCTGCTGAACGAGCAACCCCCAATCAATCAAAACGATGCCACGGCCGGGTAGCGCTTATAGGCGAACTACTTTGTCGAGGTGCAAGCGTATCCGCTGACCTTCCGCGAAGGCCAGAGCGTAGGATTCCAGCTCGAATGAGCGGGTAAGCTCTTGGCCCGTCCTCTAACACACGGACGAACCACTCTCCGCAGGCTTCGACCACTTCGACGCAAGGGTGGGCGCTGCCATTCGGTGCCACGCTATCCATCGCAATTTTCCTCGTAGGCACTGGGAACGGGCATTATGCGACCTTTGAATTGGTCCTCACAATTAAGAAAGATAACGATGACCGGCTTCGGCCGTTTTGTACGAAATCGACAATTGTGCGGAACCTTCAGGGTTTCCGAAGATTGCTAGATATCGTCAGGAAACAAACGGCGACTGACGCCAGAGAGTATGCGACTCCCGCCACCCGCACGGAGTGACGCAATGGCACGCTACTTCTTTGATATTCATGATGGTACCGAGCTAACCAAAGACGAAGATGGGGTAGTCTGTGGGTCGCTGTCGGATTTAAGCTTCCAAGCGGTCGACGTGTTACCCGAAATCGTACGGGAGGCACTACCCGGCGGCCCCCCTAGGACCTTCTATGTCAAGGTGCGCGACGATACGGGTAGATACGTGTTTCGGGCCACATTGACCTTCGCCTCAGCATGGATTGTTGAAACTATTGACGGTGAACATCAGCCCGGTGGTGACCGATGGGCGACAACGCTTTCCCGCGCCAAGATGCAGGTTGCTGCGCTCCGCAAAGAGTTCGCCGAAGACGGCTACTCACAACGCCTGGAGGCACTTGACAGTTTGTTTTCCGTCGCCCAATCGGAGGTCAATCGACTGCTGGCCACGCGAGCGCCACAACGGAGTTTGCACGGGTAGTGGCGAGCCCGTCGCTAGCTGCAGGATAGCGCCCATGACAGGACGTCAGTCTTAGTTAAGCGAACTCTAATATGAGGGTACCGTGCGAGCGCGGGGGCTTTCCGCCAAACTAACCCGAGCGCTGGCCATTTTTCCTGCGACGGGGCCCGCTTCAGCTAGCCTCGCTCCCCAGCTGATCCCTTTACCCACTCGGTTTTTACAGGACATATCCAGCTCAAAAATTCCATTATCTGGTGGTAGTCCTTTGACAGGTAGCGCTTTAGAATTGGCTCATGGTGGCCACACTGTCGCGCTCAAGAGGTGCTGAGACAGAAAATGTGAGGCGACGCCATGAAAGAAAAGACCCAACGCGAAAAATTCGAGGAAGCGTCGCGTAGTTTTAAAATCGACCAAACCGACGCCGTATTCGAAGCCGCGGTGGAGAAGACCGCCAAGGCCCAGAAGATGACCCAGGACAGATAAAGGAATTTGCGCGGCGCCAACGGGAAGAGAACAAGCCCTAAGCCATTCCCCTAAGTCATCCGGTATTTTGAGTGCAGTGCGCCAGATCGGGCGAGCCTTCAATCCGCTTCTTAGTAGGGCCAGTGCACACGGCGGGGCTGTAGCGGCGTTCCTGTGGCATTGCCTTGCCTTCTGGCTCCCCGTACTGCTTCACAAGGCATGGCGTACGATGTCGGCGCCAAAGGCTTCCTCGACCGCGTTGAGATAGGCGCGATGGCCATCCGTCGCAAGCTGGACGCGATTGGCAAGACGATCCTTCACGTCGTCCATGAAGGCCAGCGCATACTCGCCATCGCGACCGCCAACCAGCCAGGAAATGATAAGTTTGCTGTCGCTATCGAGCGCGGTCCATGTCCATGTGTCGCCAGCGACTTCGACGGCATTTTTCATCGCCGCGACGTTCTTTTGCTTCGTTGCCGTAAAGCTCCAGATTTCGAGCCTCGCCAGCGCACGCTCTTGCGGGCCGCCCATCGGGCGCTAGACACCGCGGGGCGAGATAGGGGCGGTACCCTCCATTGCCTTGCCGAGGATCGGCCCGCGCTCTCTCCGCCAGAGGTGCGCGGGCTTTCACGCCATTGAGGACGGGGATGGGCGATAAGCTGGCCACAACCTAAATCGTGAGCGTTTTCGATAGGCGTGAGCAGGGACATGCAGACATGAGGTGTAGCAAAGTCGGAGCACGCTGCGACGATCCTCGGCGCCAGGAGGCTGCCAGCGTCGAAACCACCGCTTAATATGAGGGACCGCTTTATACGGCTAAATATCCCGCCCGGAATGGGACCACGGGCGGGCCAGAGTCTGTCCGAGGTGGACGCCAGCGCGGCAGTCCTGGCGCATACTGGGGGTGAACCAATGGAGAGCCAACGTGCATTACCTCTTTGGTGCACGGCGAATCCAAAAGCGATTCAGCGGTTGTCCGCACTGTCCAGCGCGTGAAGTAACAAGGACACGACCGAGGGCGTGCTGTAATCAACCTCAAGCTTCAATATCCTCCGCAAAGCAATTCGATTTTGCTCCGTGAGGATCAGCTGGTGTAGAGACTTTTCCACGGCTCTCTGCTCATCTTTGTTAATCATCGTAGTCTCCGCGTAGATTTAACCCGATAGGACAGTGATGGTTCCGGCCTTGGAATATTTGGTAGAAATTTCTGAACGCCTGATCGGATAACTCGGGCAATCCGCTGCACGATGACTTTGCGGTCCTCGTTGGGTATTTCGCCGGGCGAGATTTCCATTTTCATGGCGCGGCTGCCTGGCTGAGTTCGCTGGGTTCGCCTGCCAAGCCGCAAGGATCTTGGTCGTGGTCTCTCGCTTCGCCTAACAGCCAATCCGGGTAGGAAGGGCGAGAACGTGGCCGTAAAAGTGGCCATGGTGGGTGCATTCATCATCTTGGCGATGCTGTTCCTGAAAATGATGGGCCTAGTGTGAGGAGGTCCGCTCAGGGTCAATGCCGGACATAAGGCCGCCCAAGCCGGAAGGTCTGCTTTCAGAAGGGACGAGTCTGATCTCAACGGCTGCGTTGAGGCGCAAAGCTGGTCTTCGCAACGCGGGGCGGCCTTGATTCACCGCAAACGCGTTTCGACGTTGGGCTTCATGTCGAAATTGATGCTTGGACACGGCTCAAGAACGATGGACATTGAGAAACACCGCACGATGCGGCTACTTCTGCTCAGACGACCAAGGGAAATTTATATATCGGTCGCGGCTGTCATAGCAGATGTTTCCATACATCTTCAGGTACGCATCCCGGCGCGTCGCATCGGCATACGCCGAGGCTGGGTCCAGCAAATCGGCCTCGTATTGCGCGAGGTTGGCACTTGTCAGGGCTATAGGAAGGATGTCCATAGCCTGCGGGATGCTTTTGCCCTCGAGCCAGTCGGCCGCAAACTGCCCCATGGCATATCCGAAGACGGGCGAGGACAACGAGATGCTCGCCTTGTAGGGGCTGTTCCCTTTCCTGATTTCAACGATAGCTTCCGGCTCCCCATCAATTCCGCCGAGAAATTGGTCAGGTCGGTCTTTGCCTGCCGCGCGCAACGCTTCCAGTGCGCCCAGCACGACCGCATCCGCGCCGAGCACGACGTCGACATCCGGGTTGGCCAGCAGGATGGTTTTCATGGTGGTGGCGCCGCCCTCCTTCGTAACTGGCTTGGGGGCGATGTCGGCTACGATCGTCACGCCAGGCATCGCATTCAGGCCATCACGCATTGCCGCGAACCGGGGCGCCAGAAACTCCATCGTATCCTGGGTCAGCAGAACGACCTTGGCTTTTCCGCCCAGTTTGGTGTTGATATGGTCGATCGCTGCATCGGTCAGCACCTTGCCGGTCCGATATTGCGGAGCATTGAGCAGCAATGTTGCCGGTGGAGGCACAATCGTGCCGACAAACGCTCCCGACCAGATCGCCTGCTGAAGAGCCGGACTGAAAGCCACTGGATCCGAAGAGGTGGCAACCATGGCACCAACCTTCGCGGCGACGAAAGACTGCACCTGCGCTATCGCTTTGCCCACATCGTTTTCCGCCAAAACTCTTCGATACTCCAAGCCGCGATTCTTTGCTGCCGTGGACAGACCATGGTCGACCCCTTGCAGGAAGTCGCGGTCGTTCTCCTGCACGTAGGCAAGCACCCTCGTCAGATCAGCCGGCGCGTTGCAGGAGGGTGCGTTCGGATTGAAGCTGGGAAATACCGTCCGCTGCGTGATTCCAGGAGTGCCCTGCTGGGCTCTGGCGAAAGTACTCCCCCTATTGTCGCGATCGAAAGCAAAGCTATCGCTGACCAGGTCGGCCATCGATCGGCAATATTCTTCAGATCAAACACGTTTGCCCCCTCGACATCCACCGCTGGCGGTGACGATTGTCATGTCAATGCTCGTGGTCCTGTCGCAGTCAGTGTTCCACCTTGTGATAGCGCGGTCTACTAGGCCGCGATGACGCGCCGTGGCTTTGTCGAAAACACCAGGTGAGCGGCGGTGCCAGGCTGGAGATTTCGATAGTCGATCTTGGCGCCCAGACTGATGCACATTGCATTGATGATCCTGCTCCCGACACCGGTCCCTTTGGCAGGCGCGCCATCCGCCTTTCCAACACCGTCGTCTTCGACCACCAACTCCGCCTGCTCGCCTGCCAGCTTGCTGAGCCGGACCCGGATTTCTCCAACACCATCCGGATAGGCATACTTGAAAGCGTTGGTGACCAGTTCAGTGACCACAACGCCGAGGTTGATGCTGGTGTCCGTTTCGAGGTCGATCGGCTCGACGTTGTAAGACAGGCTAACGCCGTGAACCTGGCTGCGCATCGATGTACTCAGGTGGTCGAGCAACCCAGTCAGATATGCGTCCAGGTCGACCGAGCGAACGTCGGACGAGCCGTAGAGCCGCCTGTGCACGAGCGAGATCGCAAAGATACGATCCTGGGTTTCGGCGAGCGCATCTTTGGAGGCGCGATCTCCGACAGCCTTCGACTGCAGATTCACCAGAGACGAGACGAGAGCCAGGCTGTTGGCGACCCTGTGATTGACCTCTGACAAGAGCACTTCGGCCCGATCGCGCGCCTTCGCCAGGTCTTCGGTCCGGGTGGCGACACGTTGTTCCAGCTCGCTGTTGAGCGCATTGACCTCGTCGCGTGTATCGCGAAGTTCTCTGGTGTAGCGCGCGGCACCATAGGCGGCTCCGCCAACCACGGCGACGATGACAAGCCCGCCGATTGCCGAAACGAGTCGCAGCCACCCGCTGTTGGCGCGTTGTTCGGCGACACCGGAGGTCAGTCGGTCATCCGCTCGTCCAATGATGCCCGAAAAGAACACGTTGGCTTCGTCAGTCAAAGCCTTGCCCCTGTTCGTGCGGAATATCGCCAGTATCTCGGCGTCGCGCCGATCTCGTTTGAGAGCGATCGTCTGGTCCATCTCATCGAACTTAGTGGTGATGATTGCGGACAGCCGTTCAAGTGTCGTCTCGAAATTGGCATAGGATGTCAGCAATGTCTGCAACACCTGCAGATGGCGCTGTGACTGTGCCTTTGCGGTTTGATAAGGACCCAGATATATCTCGTTCCCGGTGATGACAAAGCCGCGCTCACTCGCCTCGGCCGTCTGCATTGCATTTCTCAACTCGACGGCCGCGATACGCGTATCGCGCGCCTCGATCGCATTATCGAAATAGGATTGAGCGCGCTGCCCCAGCCAGAAATTGGTAGCGACAATGGCCATAAGCGCCGCAAACCCTATCAGCAGGGAGGCGAACGTGAGGCGGACAATCTTGCGGTTGGAAAATTGCATCCGGGCATTCCTGCCCGATTTCAAGGGCGCGCGCCATCATGTAGCGATAGCTAATTTGACTTCATTTCATCAGACATCGCCGCGCGCATGATCGTAGGCGCAAATTGCAGCCGCGAAAGTTTGGCAAGCGATGAACTGGGCGTGTGAGTGATCCGAGAAAACGTCCACGTTGACAACGTGTTTCGCTACCGCGCCTTTGATTTGCGTCAAAACGTGTGGCGGGACTGGGCCCTATCGCGCACTCGTCGTTGCCTGAAACCATGAAGCCCTGAAGGGGGCTAAACGATGTCAAGACCGCCCGCGAGTACGATCCAATAGCCGCGACTGGCCGAAGGACTGAACATGCTAAGTTCCACTTTCCTTTTCTTGCGGCGAAAAAGGTGCAGCCTCGACTGCTTGCTCGGGTAAGTGTCCGCTTTTGGATGCGCTTACGGGTCTGCTCTACGACCGAGATGCGGCGGTGCAAAGCAGCCATTCGCATTCCGGCGCACACATGCCAGCTGCTAGATCGCATAAGCATTCAGGAAAAGGCCCATTCCGCATCGGCCGGCGTGACCATTCCCTGCCGCAGTCGGCTGTGAAGTTCATGCCACGACGGGTCAGTCACGAAGCCTTTCATGCTTCCACATGCCTCGGCGAAGGAAATGTCGCCCAAACGGTCGATAAGATCACTCATCGCGCCGTTCCTGCCATTTAGGAATAGCTCGAGCGGATCATCATCACACTCAATGACCCGATGTCCCCAGGCACCCGATATGTCGTCGGTTGCGAGAGCCTGCCGAAGATCTTTATCCACGCCTGCGGCCTCGAGCGCCTGGCAGACGACATAGCGCATCAGGGGGTAGTAGATCGGCTGATAGCTGCCTCCAAGCGCGCGCACGCCGGGCAGGATCGACAAAACCAGAAACGTCAGCAGGAGATTTGGGACAAGACTGCGGTTTGCCAGCCGCTCGAGGATGTCGGAGGCTGTGAAGCGCGCCACCTTCATGCCGGTCGCAGGATCGATGAGTTCTCCGGCGACCAGACGCAGCGGACGACGTTTGCCATTTTCATAGAACCAGAAGAAATCAGTACCGCGCGGGAGCCAGCCACTCCAGGGGCCGGACGCGAGCGCGTCGAGGCCGGCAAGGATATTGGAAGCGAACTTCGGGTCTTCCAGCAGCCTCACGCGTAACCAGGAATCAGCGTCCGACAGATGGTCCGCCACCAGGTCGGCAATATCCTCGTCGTCGATCTGCAGGAAGGCAAAGCGGTCTCCGAACATTTTTGGCCAAAGGATGAGATTGGCTGCCTTGATGGCGTGTGCGGGCCGCTCGAATTGCCTCTTCGGCAGAAGGCTACGAAGCAGCGTGAGCGCTTCTCTCTCAGCGCTTGGCTCCGTCGGCAACAACTCGAGCCTATAGGACCCCGGCCCGGCTAGCAGGCTGTATCCGATCATCCGGCTTCCGCTGAGGCCGAAGACGTTGATCGGCTTCCCGTCGACAGTGAGCCAGCCTGGCCCTTTACGTGCCTTTTCAACAAGGTTCACCGTCGAAACGGCATAGGAAACGTAGGTCGAACAGCCATGCGCCGAGAGGCCAAGGAGGCTGAAGATATGCGTGTAAAAGGCTTCCGGCTCCATGAGGAGAAGCAAATGAGGGCCTGTCTGCAACACGCAGCGCCTTTCGAAATCCCTACAGATTTCCGAAGCAGCATCGGTCGATAACCCGTTTCGTGCCGCTGCCTTCCTGATGATGTCGAGTAGTTTGGTGAAGGCTCGAGACCGGATTTCTGGCACAGGCCTGGAAGCTGGCGCCTCGAACAGGCGAAACGCATAGTCGCGTATCGGTCGGGAATGATATGGGCTCATCCAGGGGTAGAGTGCCGTCAGCGACCCCAGGACTGCCTGTTTCGCATCTGCACCTGCTGTCAGCTCTTCCACCTCACGGTTCACCTTTTTCTTGCGTCTCGCCGACACAGACGCTCAGACATGAAATACTGATGAGGAGCACCACGCCAAAGCTGAAGAAAATCGTCGAAGGAGATGCTCGATCTCCTACAGCGGCAGCGATGCCGAAGATGAGTAATCCGAACACCCCGGCCACACTGTGCATAATACCTTTCGCCCGGCCCAACAGATAAACGGACACGCGCGACTGCAATGTGACTTCGACGCTGACGCGTCCAAGATTGTATAAAAATCCGAGCGCGGCAAAAAGGATCATTGTCCAGGGCGTGCGTAGAGAAGTCAGCGCCATGAGTACAAATGCCGTTAGGCCCAAAAGCATGAGATGCCGCGCATGGGCACTCATCGCTCTTTCAATTCGGATTAGAGAGACGGCGCCGATCAGGGAGCCCGCCGACCATGCAGCCTCGAGGTGGCCGAAATCCACGGCAGTACCCTTCTCCTCCTGGAAGACGAAACCCGATCCCATAACACTGACAAGCACCGCGCTTGCATAGAGAAGCGCGTAGACGACCATGAGACGGCGCAGGCTCGGATCGATTTGGGTCGCAGAGATTTTGGCGATGCAAACATCGAGCGAAACCGGTTGCAGCCGCATCAAGGCAAGGCAGCCCGCTGAAAGCAGGAAGAAGGCAGCAAGAACGGTGAATGGCAGGGCTGGTGATCGCTCATGCAGCAGAGGCCCTGCAAGCAGAGCTGCGCCGAGATTGCCGACCTGCACGACGAAGAAGACCGCGGAATTCGAGGCTACAAGATCGCGGCCGTCAGCTATCACGGGGATCATTGATTGAGCGCTCGTAAGCGCGACACGGTCGCAAAAGGAAAAGAGGGCAGCAGACAGGCAGATAATCAGAAACACGTCCATGTAGAGGAGCGCGCAAGCGGTAGCCAGCATAATGACGAAGCGGCTGAGGTCTGCCGCAATGTTCAGGCGTCGCCTGTCAAATCGATCCGCCGCTACGCCAGCCAGAGGGCTCGCAACGAATTCGACAATGCTTGCGGTCGCAAGGAACGTCGCCACGCCGGCAGTTCCGCACCCTCGCTCGACGAGAATCCAGGCGGATGCGATGTAGTAGCCGTTTCGGGCAATAGCCGCCGCTAGCGTGCTGGCCAGGAATTCGAGGCAGGGATTGGACCGGTCGGCCCGTCCGTTGCCTTGATGAATTCGAACCAGGTTTGACATGAGCGGCGTATCCGGGCTGACCGCCGATGGATACCGTCTTCCGTCAAGCCTGCTTTACTGTGATGTTGGGATTATCAGATACTTGCTGAGAACCGACACGCGGGGCCTAGATCTCGACACTTACGACGAAATTCCGTGGGGCACGTGCCGAAGGCCCGCTTAAAGGCGGTCGTGAAATGGCTCGAACTGCCGAAACCACATTCCATCGCGATTTCCGTCGCCGACAAATTGGTCGATCGTAGCATGTCGGCGGATTGTTCCAGCCGGCGCTGCGCAATGAATGCGTGAGGCGTCATGCCTGTCGACTGCTTGAAGGCCCTCCAGAAATGGAACCGGCTAACCCCAACCTCTTTTGCCAAATCAGCGAGCGACGGTCTGCCGTCCGACAACGCCTCGATCATTCCCACCGCGCGCTTGAGATCGAACGATGACAAACCGCCTTTCACCGGTTCCTGATGGACGCCGTTCAACCTGAACATTTGCACGAGCAATTGAGTGGCCTGACTCTCCACCATCGTTGCGCTGAATGGGTCAGGCTGCTTGAGCTCCAATGCAATCCTCTGCAACGCCATCTCAACAGTGCCGTCTCGGAATCCGATCGAAGGCGGCAGGTCTGCTTGGCGACCGCCTGCCATTCCATACACCTCGTCGGCGAACCTCTGTTCGATTGAAACGAGCAGGTAGGCGGCGGTAGCGTCGCCTTCATCCCACCCGGTCCAACTATTCCCGCCCGGCATGAAGATGATCGAGCCAGCGCGCCGCTGCGAGAATGAGATTCTGCGCCCATTGACGAAGTCCTCTCCGTTGCGCGCCACACCCTTCAGGTTCAACAAGAACACAGGGCCCGGAAAGGTTATTCTTGTCTCCTGGCGCTCCAGGCCAGTCCTTTTGACAAGATCCGCCCGCACTTGCCCCCAGCCCTCATACTGGTGAGCAAGGGTCTGGTGCTGTGATGGGCGAATCTTGCTTGGGTCGACGTGAAAAGTATGCACGAAGCGAAAAGGCCTCCTGATTGTAGCCTAGCTAGCTCTCGTGCCCATTTGCCCACTTTGGGTTGCGGTAAAATTGCCAAATAACTCAGGATTGGTAGAAAATGTGACTTTAGCGAAAAAACGGCAATCGCCTGAAAGCCGCCTATACAACGCAGGCCTACCAGTTGGCTCAGCCAATACTTGAGCCCGGTGAAATATTAGACCACACTTATCTTAGTGGAATTTCCCCCATCGACGTAGCGGCATCTCACCAATGGAACGGTGTTGGAGGCATACTGCGATGCGTGGACTCGACGACTTCCTGGCTGAGTGCGACCATGGCCCACGGATCAACGGGCTCGCCGGCTTTTTCGCGGCGACGGCCGCTGGCAAGAGCGGGATGCCGATCCGCAAGCCCACAGCCGACATCCGCCTTCTGCCTAGTGATGAACTCCTGCGCGATCTGGTCGCGCTGCACGCGACCCGCCAGGGCTTTTTTGACCAGCACTATCACGGCAGCATTCCCTACAGATTGGAAGAGGAGTGCCGGATGGCCTACGCGGTGCTGAGATACGCACGGCACCGTGGCGCTCCAATATCGCTATACAGCCTTGGAACGGCGGAAGGCACGATGGCGAGAACGTTGTCCGAACTCTCCAAGGGACAGATACGCACTCTGTCGTGCAGTCCGAACGCGGAGAATTACACAAGCTTCATGGCCTATGGCCAACCGCCGCACGCCGACTTCTTCATTGGCCCCTTCCATAAGTTGACCAAGGATTTCCTGAGCTCGGATTCGCGACTGGCAAATTTCGCGCACGGGTTCGATATCATCCTCGAAGATACGACCTTTCAGATGTACTCGCCAAAAAGAGCAAGCCAGATCGAGTTCGTGACCCAGCACCTCAAGCAGGACGGTATCTTTGTCTTCGTCGAGAAGTTCCGGGCGGCCGAGGAGAGCGACTACCGGCGGCGCGAATACCAGAAGGATTTCGGCTTCAAGGCGCGCTATTTTCCCCCAGACGAAATCGAGAAAAAGCAGAACCTCGTTTTGAATACGATGTTCGGCAATGAGGTGACTTTGGCGCAGATGTGCGACGCCATACGCGCGCATTTCAGCTACTCCTCCCTGACGTGGAACAGCGGAAATTTCTGCAGTCTCGCGGCGAGCAATAGCGAAGAAAACCTGAAGCGGTACCTTTCCCAGCTGGCCACTCCGGCCATTCCGCACGAATACATCTACGAACCCAGTCTGTATCCGACCCCGCCTGCTGGCGTCGCCGCCGCCCAGGAACGATCATGAAAAGCGGTCCCTGCGACCCGGAAACTCTGCTTGGCCGATGTGCCGTGGCCCAACCCTTTTCGACACTGTCGAACATTGCCGGCAAGAGCGGCGTTCGCGTCGGCCCGGCTGCTTTGCGCCATCCGCAACGATATCCGCAAGGCTCCTGAGCCTTGAGACAGGTCAACAACACGTTGCGCCGTTTGGATCATGTCTTCGCAGCTGTCGACCATGGTAGCCTTAGGCAGGCGGCAAGAGTTCTCAGAGTGAGGGAATCCTGTGTTAGCCGCAACATTGTTGCTCTCGAGCAGTTGCTGGACATGCAGTTGTTTCATCGCGACGTCCATGGCGTTCGGCTGACCGAAGCAGGCAGGGCATGGATTGACCTCGTCCGGGCTCACTACGAAGCTTTGCACGATGCTCTGGCCGGTGGTGGTAGCCACCAGGATGCCAAAACGGTCAGGATCGGATTATGCGCCCAGACAGGGCGCGCGTTCGTAGCGCGCCTCGTCGATCGTTTTGGCCGTTTACACCCCGACGTCAGCGTCGCCATCGAGGACGTCCCACATGAACAGTGCCTGGCGGCGATACGCCGCCGGCGCCTCGACATTGTCTTCACCCACGAACCTGAGAACTCTGCCTTGTGCCAAAGCGAAATATTCGCGCACGAACGCTTGTTCGTTCTCCTTGCTGAACGGCATCCATTGGCCGAAAGGCCTGCGGTCACATGGACAGACCTTGCCGAGAGTTGTCTTCTGGTCCCAATCGGATCGCCGCAGGACCTGGGCTTGCTGAAGCATATCGCTGCGAATGGTGGACCGGCTGTCCAAATTTGTCGCGCGAGCGAAGCGACGGTCATCCTCAAGGTGCAACTCGGTCAAGGCGTGACCCTGGCGGGCGAAGGCTTTGCCAGGACAATCGCCATCGATGCCATGGTGTGGAAACCTGTCGAGGGGCAGAACAGCATCAGTACGATCAAGGCACTGTGGCTCGAATCGAACCCAAAGCGCGCGCTGTTGCGGCTGGTTGGGACTGCTAGAAACATGGTATCCGCAGGTCCAAGCGAGCCTGTCACCGTCACTACGGGAAACGAGCAACCTCGAGGGCCGATCTCTGCTCCATAACCCCCATCGGTCCCTCCAACGACCACTTCGGGGCCGCAAGCGGACTATCCGCTTTGGGCATCGGACCTCGAAGAGCAGGCGCTGGAGTGACATTCGCCTGGTTCCCGCAGCCGGCCGCATCCTGGGCTCGACAAGATCGATCCTTCTGGCGCGCTAAAGGAGGCCATGAAGCGTCAGCGTGACTCGCTGCGCGCGACGATCTTCACGGCGAGATCGTGCAGCCGGCAATACTTTCCACAGCGCGGTGCGCGCCGTCAGCACGGCGTTCATGAGTTCGGCCGTCGATATTCCCGGCCGATTGCACGGCTTTCTCATCAGTGACTTCGAGCCCCGGGGCCGCAGGCGCGTTCGGCCCCTCTGATGAAAGCATGACTGCCCGGTTTGCCTCACGGAAGGCGGTGCCATGCACGGAGCCCGGTTACTTTCCGCCCATCGATAAGCCCAGGCGCTGGAACAGCCGGGCCCAGGCGATCTGGCCGATGCTGAAATTCTCCAGCCGGAAGAATTCGTTCGGCGCATGGTAGTCCTCGTCGGAGGTCGAGAACGAGAAGAAGATTGTGCCGACGCCGAGATGCTCCTTGAAGACACTGCCGATCGGGATCGTCGCGCCCATCGCAACCCGCAGCGATTTCGCGCCCATCAACTCACCGAGCAGCGTTTCAGCTATGGCAAGCGCGGGCAGGCCGGGATCGATCGAGAACGCCTTGGTGCCGGGGCCGTGACGCTTGACGTCAAGCGAATAGCCGGTCGGCAAGCGTGTCTCGAGGTGGCTACGGATCGCCTCGGCAACCTTGCCTGGCTCCTGCCCGGCGACGAGGCGGCAGGTGATCTTGGCACCCGCCGACGATGGAATGACCGTCTTGGTGCCCGGTCCCGAATAACCGCCGAATATGCCGTTGAATTCAAGTGTCGGCGCCAGCCATTGACGAACCAGAAGGTCGTGGCCGGAGGGCTGTGGATCGGGCGCCGGAGCGCCAATCCCGGCGAGGTAGGCGGCGGTATCGAAGCTGGCGGCATCGATCGCTTCAAGAATGGCCGGATCGGGCGGCGTGACGTCGTCCATGAAGCCCGGCACGGTAACGGCGCCGTCGCTGTCGTGAAGGCTGGCCAGCATGGCAACGAGCGCGCGGATGGGATTTGGCGCACTGCCGCCATGGCGGCCGGAATGAAGGTCCTTCGCCGCGCCCGTCACCACCACGTCGAGCGCGACCATGCCGCGGCTGGCCACCGTCATCGATGGCCGGTCGGCGCGCCACATGGCGCCATCGGCGGAGACAACGAGGTCGCAGGCCAGGCGCTGGCGCATCTTTTCGACCAGCGGCGAAAAATGCGGGCTGCCGGATTCCTCCTCGCCCTCGACAAGCATCTTGATGTTGAGCGGCAGGCGACCGGCGGTCTTCAGGAATGCCTCGACGACGAGGATCGGGATCAGCATCGGACCTTTGTCATCCGAGACGCCGCGCCCATAGAGGCGGTTGTCGCGCACAGCCGGCTCGAAGGGCGGCGTGATCCATTTCTCGACCGGATCCGGCGGCTGCACATCGTAGTGACCGTAGACGAGGATGGTCGGCGCGGCGGCGTCGCCGATGATTTCACCGAACACGGCTGGATGGCCGTCTGTCTCGACGATTTCGACGGTTGGGAACCCGGCCTGCGTCAGCCGCACAGCGACGAAGCTTGCCGCCTGGCGAATTCCGTCGCGATAGGCTGGATCGGTGCTGACGCTCGGAATGCGACAGAATGCCTTCAAGTCTTCCAGGGCTTCGTCGGCGTGGGCCACGAGATAGGCCTCGACGGCGCTCACTTTCCACCGTCCACGCTGATCACCTGGCCGCTAACCCAGCCGGCGAAATCGGAGGCGAAGAACATCACCATCGCGGCGATGTCGTCGGGTGAGCCAAGCCGCTTCATCGCGATGTTCTGGAGGAGCTTTTGCTGACCCTCCTCGCCCATCGCCTGCCATTGCCGCTCGGTGGTGGGATTGGAACGCACAAAACCCGGTGCGACGTTGTTGACGGTGATGTTCCAGGGGCCGAGTTCATGCGCAAGCTGGCGCGTCAGCCCGATCTGGCCAGCCTTAGCGCTGGCATAGGCCTGTATGCCGGTGAGGCTGATGCCGAGCCCGGCGCCGCTTGAAATGTTGATGACGCGTCCATAGCGGCGCTTCTTCATGCCGGGCGCCACGGCCTGCGTCATGAAGAAGGCGCCCGAGAGATTGACGTCGAAAATTGTCTGCCAGTCGGCTTGCGAGATGTCCTCCAGCGGTCTGCCGACCTGCCCGCGCACGCCGCCAGCGTTGTTGACGAGAATATCCACCGCCCCAGCATCGGCTTCGATCGTGCCGACGACCGCCTGTACAGCGTCGCGATCGCCGACATCGACGACATGCGAGCGGCAGTTTTCGCCGCAGAGTTGATGCGTTTCCGCAAGGCCGGCGTCGTTGACGTCCAGGATATGAACCGCCGCGCCGCGTTCGGCGAATGCTTTGGCGATCGCACGGCCAAAGCCATGCGCCGCGCCGGTGACGATGACGGTTCGCTTGTCGAAGCATATGTTCATTGGGCGCTTGCCGGAGTGCTCGGCATGACTTTGGCCAGTTCATCGAGATTGGTCAGAACGAGCCGCCGCTTACCGTCCTCGATCTCGTGGATCATCTCGACGGTGCGCGCCGTCAACGGCGTCGCGATTCCGAGTTTTCGCCCGATCTCGACGATCGGGAAAATCTGCGCATCCACCTCCGTCTTGCGCTTACGGATGGCGAGGTCGCGCCAGATGCCGGTGTGGGACTTCGCCGACCGACGGTTGTGCACGACCATCTCGTCAAAGGAGCGGTCGGTGGCGGCGGTGGATGAGCCGGGCGCGAAAGCGCCGGGGTCGAAGCCGTCGAATGCCTCTGCCCTGACGCCGTTCGCCTTGGCGACAGCGCCGACTTCCAGCCCCACCGCCGAGAGGACAGCGCGATAACGCCTGTCGGCAAACACGTCGGCGATGGAATCGTCGGTCAGCGCCGTGGCGAAGAGCAGCGCGCCGTAGATCATCTTGCCCCAGAGATAGCCCCAGATGTTGTCGGTGAGCACCGCTTTCGGTTCGAAATCCTGCATGAGTCGGTGAAGCTCTGCGATGCGCGGGGTGCGCTTGCCGTCGAGTTCGCCGATCACCACCGCGCCATGGCCGCTGTAATGGACCACGCCCGGCTCCAGGTAGTCCGCACCGAAATTGACGAAGCAACCGATCGTGCGCTGGTCGCCGACGATTTCGGCGATGGTGAGTTCGTTCAACCCGTTCTGCGCCGAGACCACGCAGCCGCCATCTGCCAGATGAGGCAACAGCGCGGTTGCGGCAATGCGCGTATGATGTGCCTTGACGCACAGGAAAATCCGCTCGAAACGGCCGGTGACGGCGACAGGCAGGAAGGCCGGCGCCTTCACCACATCCTGAAGGATCGGCCCGGCGATGCGCAAGCCATCGGCGTTGATCGCCTTGACGTGGCTGACATCACTGTCGACGAAGGTGACGGCATGGCCGGCGCGGATGAAGGCAGCACCAAGCGTGCCGCCGATCGCCCCGGTACCCCAGATCAGGATCGGTCCGGTCTCCGTCATGACCATGGCCCTTCGAGCAGATCGCGCGTCTCCTTGACCGCGATGTCCCAGATCGCCTGCATGTCCTCGTCCGGCCGCTCGTAATAACCGCCGAAATTGCCGTCGCCGAGATAGTCGCGAACCGCCTTGGGCGACATCAGACGCATGCGGGCGAGGTCGATCATCGGCTTCTGCTGCGTCGGCGGTTTCACGCCGGCAAGCCGGGTCCAGGGGAAATTCTCCATCCAGGAGGCGTGCGAGGCGACCGGATCGATCTCCAGCACCTTGCCCATCGTTGCCGGGGCGGCCCACCAATTGTGGAACTTTATCGTGGTGTCCGGATTGTCGGCCATCCATTCGATCGCCAGGGCGCCGGCCGGCTGGTTGCCGCCATGGCCGTTGACGATCAGGATGCGCCGGAACCCCTGCGCGCGCATGCCGTCCAGAATGTCCCTGACGAGGCGTATATAGGTTTCGGTGCGCAGGCTGATCGAACCGGGATAGGCCATGAAGTAGGGCGTCAGCCCGTAGGCGACGACCGGAAATACCGGAATGCCGAGCGGCTCGGCCGCTTCCGTCGCGACGCGCTCTGACAGGATCGAATCGACCGACAACGACAACTGCGCGTGTTGTTCGGTGCTGCCAAGCGGAAGGACCGCGCGGTCGTCCTTGCCGAGATACTGCTCGACCTGCCGCCAGTTGCATTCGGAAATTTTCACGATGCCTTCCTCTCCTCGTCCGTTGCATTGATCAGCGGCACCAGCACACGCTCGATCTCGGCGGTGTCGGGGGCGTGCCGGTATTCGAACGCGGTGACGCCCACCTGCAACTTTGCCAGGACATCCTCGGCGCCGCTGGCGAACACCACGACATCGGATCCTCCGAGCAGTGCCTCCAGGTCCGGCGTTTCGAGCGTGGCACCGGTCAGATGCTCGACATGGGGGGCGAAGCGCTGAACGCCAGCCTTCATGATCGGCAGGAAATCCGGAAACCTGGATATGACCGCCACGCGCGCCAGCGAATCCAGCGCGGCCAGCGCCTTCCGCGTTTCTTCCGAAGGGATGAAGCTGATCGACACCACCTTGGTGTTGGTGACCAGCGACATCACCTCGCGCTGGCGATTGACGAAGGTGACGGCGAGATCGGCCGAGTTGGCGCGCGCGCGCGCGGCGGGATCCCGTTCGATGGCCGAGATTGTCAGCGGCTCGACGGTCACGCCATTTCCGAGACGCGCGGCGATGAAGCGCGAATAGCTGGCCGTGGCGTCGGCGAACAGCCCGATCATGACGACCCTGGTCCTGGCACCTATGCTGTCGCGATAGAAGGCGCGCGCGCTGACCAGCGAGACGAGTTCGGCCGGCCGAATTCCAGCGGCTGTTCCGGCATCAATCAGCGCATCGATCCGCCTATGCAGTTCCGTCGCCTCCGGACGGGCGGCGAGCCGCGCGCGCCCACTGCCGGTGACGAAGGAGCCGGACCCGGGACGCGTCTCGATCATGCCTGAAGCCTTGAGGTCGCCATAGACCTGGCTGACCGTCATCGGGGCCACGCCGACGCGCTCGGCCAGTTCCCTGACCGAGGGAAGCAACTCTCCCGGCACCAATTCGCCGCAGGCGATGCCGTACTCGATCAGTCCCTGCAACTGCGTGCGCAGGGGAACTGGCAGATCGCGATCAACCGAGAACTCCATTCAGGTCCCAATCAAGTGTATTATCCACCTATAACGCTTAGTCCGGCCGAACTTGGGTGACAAGCGCGTTGTTGCGCCAGAGTGCCGCTTTCCTTGGGACAATCCCGTTGACACGATAGGCCTTGCGTGAAAACGTTATGGCCAACAAGAACACTTTAACATTCCTCTGGAGATACGGGAGCCGTCATGAACACGCTCGTCAAGGCCGCGCTGAGCGCGGCACTTCTCGTTGGAACCAGCTACGGCGCGCTTGCGGTCGAACGCGGCGGCACGCTGAAATACGGCCGCTATGCGGACAGCCTCTTTCTCGATCCGGTGCTCAACGATGCCAATGTCGACATCTGGATCCTGTCCAATCTCTACGACACGCTGATCCTGCCCACCGACGATGGCAAGGGCCTGAAGCCGGGCCTGGCGACGGAGTGGAAGGTCTCCGACGATGGCCTCACCGTCACGCTGACACTGCGTGACGGCATCAAATTCTCCGATGGATCGCCGATCACCCCAGCCGACGTGCAATGGTCGCTGAAACGCGCCGCCGATCCGAAGAAAGGCATCTGGAATTTCCTGGTCGGCTCGATCCAGGACGTCACCACCGAAGGCGATCACACCGTCATCATCAAGCTCAAGAACACCGATCCGGCGATCCTCGCCGCGCTCACCGTGTTCAACACCGCGATCCTGCCGATGAAGGCGTTCGAAGCCTCGGAAGGGACGACCGACGAGGAAAAGGCGAAGAGCTTCTCAGCGCATCCGATCAGTTCCGGACCGTTCGTGCTTAAATCCTGGGACCACGGCCAGTCGATGAAGCTGACGCGCAATGAGAACTATTGGGCGAAGGGCGAGGACGGCAAGCCGCTGCCCTATCTCGACGGCATCGATTTCGAGGTGATCCCCGATGATGCCACCCGCATCCTGAAATTGCAGTCGGGCGAAATCGACGGCGCCGAATTCATCCCCTATGCGCGCGTCGACGAATTGAAGCAGGCCGACGGCATCGATATGAAACTCTACCCGTCGACCCGCGTCGAATACATCACCATGAACGTGCGCCCGAAGATCGGCGACAAGGACAATCCGCTGTCGAACGAAAAAGTGCGCCAGGCGATGAACTACGCGACCAACAAGGAGGCGATCATCCAGGTGGTGACCCATGGCGTGGGGTCGCAGATGACCTCGTTCATGTCCTCGGCGACGCCGCTGCACAAGGGTGACAAGCCGCTCTATCCATACGATCTCGACAAGGCCAAGCAGTTGATGAAGGATGCCGGCTTCGAGAATGGGTTCGAAACCAGCCTGCTCGTGCTTGCAGGCAACCAGGACGAGATCGGCATCGCCACTGCGGTGCAGCAGATGTGGGGGCAGATCGGCATCAAGCTCGACCTGCAACAGGTCGACAATCCAAGCCGCACGCAGCAGTACCGCGACGGCACGTTCACGATGCGCGAAGCGGCGTGGACCGATGATATCGCCGACCCGAACGAGATCGCTTCGTACTTCGTCTATTCGCCGACCATCGGCGCGCTGCACAGCGGCTGGAAGAACGACGAGGCCGACAAGCTTTTCGAAGCCTCGCAGAAAGAGATCGATGCCGCCAAACGTGCCGATCAGTATGGCAAGATGCAGGACATCTACAACAGCAGTGGACCGATCGTCCCACTTTACGAAACCCCTTATCCGGTCGCGTTGAGCAAGAAGGTGCAAGGCTTCGTCCAGATCCCGCTCGGCAACAATATCTTTGGCGCCGCGTGGCTGCAGAAGTAGGCTGATCGCCTGAGGCGGCGAACGTCACGGCGTTCGCCGCCATCGTGCTCCTAGTCAACAAGGTCTGGATCGCCGCTTGCCACTGTTGGCCTTCATCTTCCGACGAATTCTGCAGACCATTCCCACCATTGCCTTCATCTTGGTGGTCACCTTCATTCTCGTTCGGCTTTTGCCGGGCGACCCGGCCAGCGCAATGCTCGGCGACCGCGCCATCGACGCCGACGTCCAGCGCATCAATGCCAAGCTCGGGCTCGACCAGCCGATCCCGTTGCAGTTCCTCTACTTCACCAAGGCGGTCTTTACCGGCGATCTCGGAAATTCGATCGGCCTGAAGCTGCCGGTGATCGAGCTGATCTCACGCCGCCTGCCCGTCACATTGATGCTTACCGGAATGGCCGCCCTGATCGCACTGCTGGTGGCGGTGCCGCTGTCCTTCGTCTCGGCACTCAACCGTGGCGGCGCGCCGGACGCCATCATCCGCGGCACCTTCCAAATCGGCCTGTCCATGCCCGTCTTCTATGTCGGGCTGGTGCTACTGACCGTGTTTGCGGCAAAGTTGCGCTGGTTTCCGGTCGGCGGCTATGGTGAGAACTTCCTCGACGATCTCTATCATCTCTTCCTACCGGCCACGACGCTGGCTCTCAGCCTTTCGGCCGTCCTCATGCGCAATCTGCGCGCCGCCATCATCGGGGTTGTTGGCGCCGACTATGTCGACTTTGCCCGCGCCAAGGGTCTGCGCGCGAGGGTGATCATGACGCGCCATGTCCTGCGCAATGCTCTGATTTCGACGGTCACGCTGTTCGGCCTTTCGATCGGCACGCTTCTCGGCGGCGCGGTTATCACCGAAACGGTGTTCGCGATCCCCGGCGCGGGGCGGCTGATGATCGAGGCCATCTATGGCCGCGACTATCCCGTCATCCAGGGGCTGACGATCGCGCTAGCGCTGCTCGTATCGTTCACCTTTCTCCTGACCGACATTGTCCAGGCCTGGCTCGATCCCCGGGTGGCGCGATGAGCGGGAGCGTGGTCCAGATCGCCTTGCCGGCGAAACGGCGCCGGGCAATGCCGGGCACCCTTGTGGGCGCGGTCATCGTGCTTGGCGCGAGCCTGGCCATGGCGTTCTTTCCAGGTCTCTTCGCGCCCTACGATCCGACTGCCTTCGACTACAACGCCATCATGCACGGGCCGAGTTGGGCGCACCCCTTCGGCACCGACAATTTCGGCCGCGACATGCTTTCGCGCGTCATCCACGCCTATCGCATCGACATGCAGATCGCGGTGTTCGCGACGACGGGACCGTTCATCTTCGGCACAGTCGTCGGCGCCCTGGTCGGCTATGTGGGCGGCTGGGTGGAGGCGGTGTTCGGACGTGTGGTCGATGCGGTCATCACCTTTCCGTTCCTGGTGCTGGTCATCGCCATCGTCTCGGTGCTCGGTCCCGGTCTAGGAAACATGTACATCGCCGTCGGTGTCGTCGGCTGGGTGTTCTATGCTCGGCTGGTCGCGGCGGAGATCAAGATCCAGCGCCGGCTCGATTATGGCGACGCGGCGCGAGGCATGGGCTACGGCCACATGCGCATCATCTTCCGGCATCTGTTGCCCAACGCGATAACGCCGGCCGTCGTCTACTGGATGACCGACATGGCGCTCGCCATCCTGCTCGGCTCCAGCCTCGGCTATCTCGGTCTCGGCGCGCAGCCACCGGCGGCCGAATGGGGCGTGCTGATCGCCGACGGCAAGAATTTCATGACCACCGCATGGTGGGTGTCGGTCTTCCCCGGTATCGCCATCGTCATCACTGGTCTCGGCTTCAGCCTTGCCGGCGACGCGCTGGCCGATCTTCTGAGGGTCAACCGATGACGGCGCCGATGCCCGGCGTCGGCCTCAAGGTGCGCGGCCTCACCGCCACCTTCCTGACGCCACGAGGCCCGGTCACGGTTGTCGACGGCATCAATCTCGATGTCGCCCCAGGCGAGATCGTCGGCCTGGTAGGCGAGTCCGGATCGGGCAAGAGCATCACGCTGCGCTCGATCGCGCGGCTGGTGCACGAACCAGGCAAGGTGAGCGGACAGGTAGAGTGGCAGGGCCGCAATCTGCTGGCGATGAGCGAGTCGGAGATTCGCAAGGTGCGCGGCGCAGAGATCGCGATGATCTTTCAAGAACCGATGACGGCGCTCAACCCGGTGCTGCCGGTCCGCCTGCAGATTGAGGAGAACCTTAGCGCCCACACCACACTCGACCGCCGCGGCCGCCATCAACGCGCGCTGGAACTGATGAACATTGTCGGCATTCCAGCCGCGGAGCGGCGGCTCGACGAATACCCGCACCAGTTCTCGGGTGGGATGCGCCAACGGGTGATGATCGCGATCGCGCTGGCCTGTTCGCCGAAACTGCTGCTCGCCGACGAACCGACAACGGCGCTCGACGTGACCATCCAGGACCAGATCCTGAAGCTTATCCTCGACCTGCGCGATCGTTTCGGCATGAGCATGGTGTTCGTGACCCACGATCTCGGCGTCGTGGCAGCGACCTGCGACCGCATGGCGGTGATGTATGCCGGACGCATCGTCGAAACCGGCACGGTGACGCAGGTGTTCGCCGAGCCGCATCATCCCTATACGCGCGGGCTGCTCGGTTCCGTGCCGCGCATCGGCGCCGAGCGCAGCATGCTTTTGTCAATCGAGGGAACGCCACCGAGCCTAACCAATTTGCCGGACGGCTGCGCCTTTCATCCGCGCTGTTCCTTCGCCACGGACCGCTGCCGCGCCGAGCGCCCACCGCTCGAAAGCTTCGCCGCGGGCAGAGAGGTCGCCTGCTTCCACCATCGCACGGTGGCCACGATTTCCGAGGCTGCCTGATGCGGGAAATGCCGCTGATCTCCGTCGAAGGCGTCTCCAAGCAGTTCCGCTTTGCCCGAACCGCGTCCGACATACTCACGGGCAGACTTCCAGCCGCTGTCCATGCATTGAACAATGTCGATCTGGAAGTGCATCGCGGCGAGACGCTCGGTATCGTTGGCGAATCCGGTTGCGGGAAATCCACGCTGGCGCGCTGTCTCGTGCGGCTCTTGGAGCCAGACGAAGGGCTGGTGCGTTTCGACGGCAAGGATATCGGTCTGCTGCGCCCGGCGGAACGGCGCGACTTCAACCGCCGTGTTCAGATGATCTTCCAGGATCCCTACAGTTCGCTCAATCCGCGCATGTCGGTGCGACAGGTTCTGTCCGAAGCGCTGAGCGTCCATGCGATGCGGCCGAAGGCCGATATACCTGCGCGTATCACCGAGTTATTGGGCCTTGTGCGCCTCCCGGCGGACGCTGCCGACCGCTATCCGCACGAATTCTCCGGCGGACAGCGCCAGCGCATCGGCATCGCGCGCGCTCTGGCTGTCGAGCCGGAGGTGTTGGTCGCCGACGAACTGGTCTCCGCGCTCGACGTCTCGGTGCAGGCACAAGTCATCAACCTTCTGCTGGACCTTCAGGAAAGGCTGAAGCTTACCGTTGTCTTCGTCGCGCATGACCTCAGGCTCGTACGTCACATCTCACACCGAGTCGCGGTAATGTACCTGGGCAAAGTGGTCGAGACCGGCCCAACGGAAGCGCTGTTCGCTGGCCCCCGGCATCCCTATTCGAAGGCGCTGCTCGATGCTGCGCCCGAACTCGACCCGTCGCGACGGACGCGCGTTGCGGCAGCACGTGGCGAACTGCCAAATCCGCTTGACTTGCCGTCAGGCTGCCTTTTCAACACGCGGTGTCCGTTCGCGTTCGAGCGTTGCTTTGCCGAGCGGCCCCATCTGTCCGCCCGAGGACCGGCTCACTTTGCTGCCTGTCACCTGACTGAATTCGGCAAACAGGCGCCCGAAACATCCGCGGCACAATGACCTGCTGAAATTTCCAACCAGATGAGACGCCGATGAGCTACGCCGCATTCGAAGCCCAGGTCGCCAAGGTCAACGACATTTTGTGCGCGGTGAACGTGCTCGTCTGGGATTCGCGTACCATGATGCCCTCGCTTGCAGCCGAGGCGCGCGGCAAGCAATTGGGCACGCTGGCGGCAGTCGCACGCGAAATCGCAACCAGCGACAGCATGCTGAAGGCCCTCGACGCTGCGCGTATGGAACTCACGGGAATGCCCGGCGAGCAACTTCGAAGGCGGGCGCTCAATGACGCGGCGGCCGCGATCGCCATACTCGGCCGCATCCCGGCGCGGCTGGTGCAGGAAGCAGCAGAGCGGCGAACCGAAGGCCAGGCGGCGTGGATCAGGGCGCGTGCCGAGAACGATTTCCCTGCCTTCGCGCCGGTGCTAGAGCGAACCGTCGCGCTGCAGCGCGAGATCTGCGAGCATATCGGCTATGCCGACCATCCCTACGATGCGGCGTGCGGCACCTTCGAGCCCGACATAACCTGGGCGCGGCTCAAGGGTTTGTATGCCGACCTGAAATCCGCGATCGGGCCATTGCTCCAGGCCGCGCTGCAAGCACGGCCGGCACGCGTCGATATTCTGGAACGCACGTATCCGATCGAAAAGCAGAAAGCATTCTCGAAGACAGTGGCCACCACCATGGGGTACGACTTCGAGCGCGGCCGGCTCGACGACACAGTTCATCCGTTCGAGATTTCCTTCACGCGTGCCGACGCGCGCATCACCGGCCGCTTCCGGGAGAATTGGCTGCCTGGCGGCCTTTTCGCCGTCTGGCACGAGGCCGGCCACGGCATCTATGAGCAGGGCATTTCTCCTGAGTTCACGCGCTCGGTCTTCACCACTGATCTCGTCAATCTCTACGCGGTCGGCGGCACCAGCTTTGGCATGCATGAATCGCAATCACGCCTATGGGAGAACCGCGTCGGCCGCTCTCGGCGCTTCTGGGAGCAGAATTTCGGGGCATTGCGCGCCGAGTTCCCCGACCAACTCGCTGACGTCTCGGTCGCCGACTTCTGGCGCGCGGTGAATGCGCCACGTCCTAGCCTGATCCGGGTAGAGGCCGACGAACTCACCTACGACCTGCACATCATCTTGCGTTCGGAGATCGAGGCCGGATTGATGGACGGCAGCCTGCGTGTCCCTGACCTTCCGGCGATCTGGGCGGACAATGTCCGCAGCTATCTTGGCCTCGACGTACCGACCGACACGCTGGGCGTGTTGCAGGATGTGCATTGGTCAGCAGGCATGATCGGATCGTTCCCGACCTATACGATGGGCAACATCATGTCCTCGCAACTGTTCAAGGCGGCGACCAAGATGCCTGAGGTTGAGCGTGGCCTCGAGACCGGCGACTGTGCGCCGCTGAGAACGTGGCTGGCGGACAAGGTGCATCGTCACGGCCGCTCGCTGACGCCAGCCGAAATCCTGAAGGCCGCAACCGGCAAGGTGCTAGGGACCGACGACTACATTGACGATCTCCGTCGCAAGGTGGCCGAGTTGCACGCATAGCGCCTGCATGGAGAGGCTTCGTGTCATAATAATCGCCATCCCGAGCGATTCAGGGATTTCATCCGGCACGAGACTCTTGGGATCTTGCTCAGCATGCAAGACATGAGTTGGACGCGCTTGTCAGACGTTGCGCGGAGTTTGGCCGTTCGAACTGGCGGATCGCAATGTCCGCTCAGTGGCGCTAAACGGGCAATGTCAGATGGCTCCTTTGCGGCGCATTGCTGACCGGCAGATTTGGGGCCGGAAGCAGTAGGTCCGCTTGTGGTGCAGGGAAGAACGATTGCGGACGTCGATGCAGAGGAAGCCTAGCCCTTTTCCCTGGCGTCATTCTCAGCAGAATCTAAATTCGGCCGCTCAATCCTTTGCATCTCAACATTGTAGACGCGAACGTGGCCTTCGAGGCCTTTGAACTGGCGAGTACCGAGGTCAACAATCGGCGTGTTGCCAGGCAAATGGCGTGCCACGGAATAATCTATAAGGATTTGTCCATCTTCAGCGGACGAACACAGCCTCGATGCCAAGTTCACGACATTGCCAATTGCGGTGTAGTCAGCGCGGGCCTCATAGCCAATCCGACCCACCGTTGCCCACCCCATAGCGAGCCCCATGCCGAAGCCAATATTATAACCACGTTGCCGCCACACAGATATGAGCTCTTGTGTGGAATCCTGCATGTCGACAGCCATTTTTACGGCATGAAGCGCCGGCCCTTCACGTGGAACCGGGGCGTTGACGAGGATCATCAATCCATCCGCCGAAAAACTGGTCAGCGTTGCTTCGTACTTGGTGATGATCGCGCCGAGCGCCTCATAGTACTCACGCAGGACCTGCATGAGGTTCTCAGGCTCCGCGTGCGCTGAAAATGCAGTAAGCCACGTAAGTCGCTAAAAACAGCGACTACTTCTGCGCGCTGTCCAGCGAGCATTCGCTCGTCACCGGCCTTCTCTACGAGTTCCGCAACCTGTGGTGCAAGGAAGCGCTTCAACCGCGTCAGTCGCTCCGCGCGGTCCCGCGATGCGACAAGTTCCTGCGCCATTTGGTTGAATCGAGCAGCCAACCGCTCAAGTTCGTCTCCAGTGGAGATGTTGATCCGGTGATCGAACTGTCCAGCACCGATCTTGAGAGCGCCCTCCTCCAACAGGAGGATAGGCCCGCTCATCCGTCTGGCAAGCCAATATGCGAGCACCGCCGCAAGGACTGTGGCGAGGAACAACAACCCCCCGGTCCGCCACAATGAAGCGTATTGAGGTGCAAAAGCCTCTGCCTGCGACTGCTCGACAATTACCGTCCAGCCGGCCGCGGTAACCGGCGCGCCAGCAGTCACAACGCGTTCATTCTCGGCGTTGCGGCTTGCAATCGCAGTGCCGCCTGCGGCAGCGATCGCATCCTGCAGTTCGCGCAGGGCCAACGCTGCTTTCTCGTCGGCGCCCTGCATCACTTTGCTGATCGCGGGGTGAGCGATGAGTCGGCCGGCCTGGTCGATGACAAATCCCTGGCCGCTGCGGCCCACGCGGATTTCGGAAACGATGAGCCAGATAGGCTTCAGACTGATTTCGGCGATGACCGAGTTGGCGACGACTAAATTGTCGTAACTGGCCATCGCCATGGTTACGGAGGGTTCGGAACCCGGGCGATAAATGACTGGGCCGTACCAGACCTTCGCCGTCCTGACGCCCACGACAGCGGGATCGCCTGAGCGATCCGCCCCGCTTTCTGTCCTGTTTATGCCAGTGCGAGAGATGTGCAGCCGCTCCGCGCCAGTACCGTCGACAATACTGATGCTGAGGATTCCCGGGGCCTGGTGCATCGCTCGTACGGCAAGAAGCCGGAGCTGTTTCACGCTGGCCATATTCGACCCTTCCGGGGGGATCGTCGAGCCGAGCGCAAGCTGGATGCTGTCAAGAAAGCTCTCAATTTTGTCGGCCGCCGATGTTGCCTCGGACTGCAGCAGGGCACTGAGGATCGCGTGCTGGTCGACATAGCTGAACCAAGTGTTGCTGATGCCACCGGCGGCCATCGGAAAAATGGCCGCCGCGAACAAGACTAAGAAATACTTCTGAAATAGCGATCGACGCATGCATGCGGCTTTGAGATTGGAGGAAGGTCTCCCACGTGATGCGACCCGACCATAGGTCGCGACAGCTCAGTTCCAGAAAGCTAACCTAAATTATTGCGTTTTGGTATGGGCTGAGCCGTTCCCACTCATGGTCGCGCCTCGTGCCTTCCACGTTTCCCGGATCGGGGAGAGTCGCAATCACGACCCTCAGCTTGATGGTGTCCGCTTTCGGGCAACGACGAACTTTGCCTGTTAGGCCGAAATGAGGCGCATTCCTGACCGGCAGATTGGGGGCCGTTAGCTGACAGTCAGCTTTCGAATCGAACTAGGCAGAAGCGGTCGTCCGGCGTTCTCCCCACGTGAAGACGCTGTGGCTGCGAAGGGCAGCATAGGGAAGACAATGTCCACTTGGAACCACGGTCAGATGCCAGATGCCGCCGCTCGCGGCCGGCAGGGGTGAGCTTATCTTAACCGATGCCGGGTTGAGCTACGCCCAAGGGCATCGGCTCGAAGCTCGCTGAGATTTCCGATCCTTCAGCCCTAAGTGAATGGCTTATTCGAAAAACAGCAACGCGGTCGCCAAAAACCCAAGGGCAAATGTTGATGCCATTGAATAAGCGACCATCCCAATGGCGAGATAGGCGTCACTGCCAGATCGCAGATGGCCGCCAACAGCACCAGTGGCCAAAAGCCAGCCCGCCACCGCCAGCCCGATCAGCGCCCCGACAGCAAGGTTTTTGATTAGAAACACTACCAGTTGAGGCATCAACTCCGCTCTCCTGAGAGCGATTTGTCCGAGCGCCAATTCACCAGATGCTGGTAAACTCCAAACCGTGGATCTGGTTGCTTGCTTACTATCGATTATTCCCGACGCACAGTCTTCTGAACCACGCCGCCGTTCGCGCTCGTGAGGTCGTATCGCGTCGATATTGGCCGGATGAAAACATTAACTCAAAGGCTGTCATCGGGGACGATAGGGGCCATTCGGAACGAATTTGTCGCCGAACAATTGATGAATGCGTACTCGCCGAGGGCCGTCGCGTGCCGTCTGGGGTGTAACCCTACGCGTCTGGCCAATAGCGACATCTCATCAGTAATCGACCGTTTCGTGAACGCCGAAAACTGGTCGCAGTTTCTATCTCATTTGCGCCCTGAACTGCCCCTGCCCTCGACGATCAACCGTCTCATTTGGGGCCGCTAGCGGACCGGCAGTTTTCAGGCGGCGTGTCTACGATGGCGGACACTCCGGCGAGCGCGCACATCGCCTCGGCGCAAGGACGGAAATTGTTCCCATGGCGCGCGCCCGCACGGCTCCAGCCATCGATCCCTAGGTTGCAACTGAGGCGCAGCGCCGCCAGCGCTCGAAGGCTCCAGCATCGGATACGATATCAACCTAAACCCTGCTCAGGCACGAAGTCCGGCCGCGTCCAGCACCGCGATCACCCGTTCCAGCCGTACGGGCTCGCGGTAGCGGTTCGAGCGGCGGACCTGGTCCTGGTCGATGTCCGCCTTTCGCCCGACAGCTTCCGCGACGGCCTGGCGCGCGTCCTCCGTCCGTCCGGCGAATCCGTGGATGACGGCCATCATCAGGTAGCCGCAAGTATCCTGCGGATTGGCTGCGATATAACGATGCAGGCTGGCTTGCGCGCCGGCGTCGTCGCCGAGCCATGCCAAGGCATGGCCGATGTGATAGTCGATCCAGGTGAAGGTCTGCGGCGACAGGCGCGCGGCGCGCTCAAGTGCGACCAGCCCTTCGTGCACGTCGCCGCAATAGATCGACATGACGCCGAAGAAGCCGAGCGTCCATGCGTCGCTAGGGCTGAGGCTGGCGGCGCGGCGGCAGAGTGTGATGGCCTCGTCGTGCCGGTCGCGGAGCCATGCCACTGCGCCCAAGGACATTATAGCATTGGCGGTTTCCGGGCGCCGCTCCAGCACCTCCTTGGCGAGACGTTCCGCTGTAGCCAGGGCGTTCTCACGATCATCGCCTTGCATGTAGTAGCGGGCATCATACCACCAGGTCTTAACCAGCAGCACCTTGGCGGCGACATAGTCCGGGTCGATCTCGAGCGCCTCCTGCAGCAAGTCACGGGCGCGGCGGTTGTCGGCTTCGGACCACCGCTCGTGATGCGCGTTGGCAACTACGCAGCATTCCCAGGCGGCGAGGCTTCTGGTTTGACCATCCCACAGCCGCGCGTAGTCCCCGCTGGTCAATTTGATTTGCATGGCCACCGCGACCTGGCGTGTGATTTCCTCCTGCAAGGCGAAAATGTCGTCAGCACGGCCATCGAACCGGCCTCCCCAAAGCTGTCTGCCGCCAGCCGCCTCGATCAGCCTTGCTGTGACGCGGATCTGACTTGACGCGGCGCGGACGCTGCCCGTCAGTTGGAAGTCGGAAGGGGCGCCCTGCGCGCGCAACTCAATCCCGCCAATGAGACTGAGAGCCGACTCAAGATCAAGCCCGATTCCGGCGGCGAAGAACTCCTGATTAGGGTCGCCGCTCAAGTTGGTGAACGGCAGGATAGTGATCGAGGGTTTGGCGGGCGACCGTTTGGCGTCCGGGCGGGGCGTCGGCTCCATCGCCGCCGCTGTCGTCTCCGATCCGGCCCAGCGCCAAGCGCGGACAGGCACGGCGATGTTCTTGAGCTGAAGTTCGCCGGCGAATGTGAAATCTGCGTTGATCCTGCCACGAATCTGCGCATGAACCGCATCCGACACCAAGATGCCGCTGCGGGGCGCCTGTGCTTCAAGGCGGGCGGCGATATTCACACCGTGGCCGTAGATGTCGGATTCCTCCCCGATAACGTCGCCAAGGTTGATACCTATGCGCAGCGCGATTTGGCGGTCCTGCGCCAGCGCCGCGTTCGCTATAGCGAACTTCTGTTGTAGTTCTATGGCCCCCGTCACCGCGTTCAGCGCGCTGGCAAATTCCATGAGCATCCCGTCGCCCATCAATTTGACGACGCGCCCGCCCTGCGCTTGCACTGTCGGTTCGACGATGGCTGCCCGCAGCTCCTTCAACGAGGCCAGAGTGCCCGCCTCGTCTGCTTCCATCAGGCGAGAATAGTCAACTACATCGGCCATCATAATCACGGTGAGGCGGCGGTTGGCGGTCATTCCGGCAATCCCGCCAGACGCCAGCCATCAATAAAGGGCTCCGCAGCAGCCATACTCTTAAAGGGCAAATTCGTCGTGAAATCAGCGATTTTCCAGTCTGGATTCCCAGCAACAAAAAGACGGGCCTCCTCCCGTGCTTCAGGCATGCGACCGGCAAGGGCAAGAGCCCCAATCAAGTTCACCCTTGAACCGGTCCCATATGTTTCCTCGCGGCTCAAGGTCGCAACAGCGTCCTCGTAATGACCGGTCGCAAATTGCGCCATCCCCAAGACCCAAAAGTAGGCGTGGTGCGGACGGGGATTTAGACGAAGAGCCTCAGCACAAGCTGTCAACGCGTCCTGCGGGCTGCCCAAGTAGATGTGAAGCTCAGCCAGCCATATCCCCGCGTTTGCATTGTTGGGGTTTAGTTGAATAGCAAGCTCTAAAAGTGATTTTGCTTCATCCCAATTGCGCTCATATAGTTGAACGTATCCAAGCGCACTGCAAGCGTCTGAATCGTTGGGGTCGATTTCTACCGCGCGTTGTGCGTGTGTGAGAGCATTTTCTTTGTACGGAATCCTTGGTTCTCCCCAATTAATCCAGCCAAATAGCAGTGAAACCGCAAGGTTGCCGTGGGCCTCGCAATAGTTTGGATCAAGTGCAATCGCGCGTTGCAGCGCTGAAAGCGCCTCTCTGTTCTCAAACTTCGACATAGCCCATTTTTCTCGTGACCTAACGCAGAGATCGTAGGCTTCGAGATTTGACGGCCTCGACCGGGTAGAGGTCTTGTTCGCACCAATCTTGCCGGAAATGGCTTGCACGACGCGGCGCGTAACTTCATCTTGAATTACGAAAATATCGGCGAGATCGCGATCAAAGCGTTCAGCCCAGACATGATTTCCACCGCCCTCAGCATCAATCAACTGAGCATTGATCCTGAGACGCTCATCCCAACGACGCGCGCTACCTTCAAGGATGTATCTCACCCCTAAATCACGGGCGATCTGACGGACGTCGGTGGGCTTGCCTTTGTAAGCGAAGGTGGAGTTGCGGGCGATGACGAAGAAGCCGGACACATTCGACAGATCGGTGATAATGTCCTCCGTCAGCCCGTCAGTGAAGAATTCCTGTTCGGTGTCACCACTCATGTTGACGAAGGGCAGCACTGCAATCGAAGGTTTGTCGGGCAGCGCGAGCGGCTGTGAAAGCTTCCTTAGATCAAGGGGCCCAGTTGGTGCTGCGGGCTTAGCCTTGGTGGGAACGCCGACCTGTAGCGAATAAACCCGGACCGGCTCAGTGATGTTCTTGAGCTGAACCGCGCCGCGATCGTAAATCGCGATATCAAGCCTTGACTTTACCTGCCAATAGGCTTGCTCGGAAAGACAGATATTACCGGGTTCGCAGATGCCTTCGAGGCGTGCGGCGATGTTGACGCCATCGCCCATCAAGTCCCCATCGCGTTCTTGCACGACGTCGCCCAGGTGAATGCCGATTCGGAATTCAATGCGGCGATCATCCGGCACCCCGGCATTACGCTCAAGCATGGCGTTCTGCACTTCGATCGCGCAGCGCACTGCTTCTACCACGCTCCTAAACTCGACAAGGCTCCCGTCGCCGGTGCGCTTGACAACGCGACCACGATGAACAGCGATGGTGGGATCGATGAGATCGCTGCGCAGAGCCCGCAGCCGTGCCAAGATGCGATCTTCATCTGCGCCGGCTAGCCGGCTGTAGCCGACCACATCCGACACCAGGATCGCTGCTATTTTGCGGGTCTCCCTCATGTCGTGCTCCCTTCATCCAGTCTGGCACTACTGCCTAGCCAAAGGAAGATAGCTCCGAGCCATTGGTCGGGTGGTCCGCGTAGGATCGACTCCAGTCGTTCGAGACAAATGTCGGGCGCACAACTGCCTGTGGCCTGTCCATTGGGGATGTCCGCTTTTGGTGACCGGACGATACCGCAGGAATGACTGCCATGAGGCGCATTTCTGCCAACGCGGACAATGTCACCCTTGGGGTCGAATTCTGTCTTTCGGAGCGATTTGGTTTTGGGGGTGAGAGCGGCGGGCCATTAGCCTGGGCTGAACTGAATGTATATCGGCCGGGTGCGCACCTAATAGGGGCCCCACAAGCCACCCCGCCATCTAGGTGTAAAAGCGTTGCCCTCCGTGCTATAAATGGACTACCAGCGCCGACCTAAGGCCGAGCGCCATTTCAGCAAGCCCAAGGACGTATGTGCAGCACATGGGCCCAAGCCACCCGCCCGCACATCCGTTGTGGATTGACCCGCGAGGAGGGATCAGCGTGTCAGAACGTCTCGACATAGGCCCACTGCAACTTGGGGAAACGGCGCCCAATTTTGTGCTCGACGCGATTACCCGCGAGGGCAAGATCGCCATCGACGATTTCCGAGGCGAGAAACCAGTGCTTGTTGGGTTGTATCGAGGTCTCCATTGTCCTTTTTGCAGGCGTCATATCGCGACGGTTTCGCTGCTCACCCCAGCCCTCAAAGAGAAGGGCATCGAAAGCCTGACGGTGGTCAACACGCCCATCGAGCGGGCGCGCCTCTATCTGCGGTACCATCCGATGCTCGGTCTACTCGCGGCGTCCGATCCGGAGCGGACTTCACACCGCGCCTTTGGATTGCCGAATATGCGGATCACCGAAAACGAGAGCGCATGGCCGCAAAAGGTTTCGATGACCGATGTGAAGTCGATGCGGGTCGACTTGCCGGGCGAGATGCCGGAGCCGATGGACCCGTTTGCGGCGCTCGAATATCTGAACAAGAAGGACAGCTACGATATCACAGAAGCGGATCAACAGATGATGGCCACCGGCATTGGGCAGCTCGTCGGCCAGTTCTTGCTGGACCGCGATGGCGTCGTTCGCTGGACTTCCAATGAAGTGCTCGATGGCGGCCTATTCAGCGCCCCGAACACCGAGGAGCTGATGTCGGCAGCGTCGCAAATAGCAAGGTAAGGAGCAGCTTCGGTAGTGGACTAGGCCCAGGATTACGCGAAGTTGGCGGCCGTCGCCTGTCCGCTTCAGGTGATAAGAAATTTCGGATCAACGTCCGAAATGAGGCGCAAAGCGGTCATCTCGTCTGGATTAACAAGGATCACTCGTGGACGTTCTCAGGACAGATTCAAAGCGCTCCATCTTCAGACGGCGCATTGGATAACTCCTGTTTGCCGCTGTTCTGGTGGCTGCGGCGCAGCGAAGCTGAGGCACAAGCCGCCAGTGGAGAGGGTGAAGCGTTGGAGCTAGTGGAGCGGTACCGCCGAGGAGATGGGAGCAACTTCAAGGAAGGAAGACAACGAACCTCAAAACGACGCCCACCACTGCCAGACAAAATGCTGAAAGCATGTCGAACTAGTTGGCAACCCAAAGACTTTTGAGTTCGTGTCCGACAGCCCAATGGGCGGATGCGTCGGTGTCAGTGCACCTGGACTCGTAAGGGTCGCGAACCATCTGGAATTCGCCGTCCATAACCGCGCCAAATAGGAAGCACTCGTCCTTGTACTGCCCGCGTTCTGCGCTTGCCATCTTGACAGTTGCCTTCACGACGATGCCGTCAAGGTTCCGGCCCTTCCAGTTGACGGTGCCATAGTTCTGGATCTCAGAGGCCACGTCCGTGGGCTTCCAGTTGTCGTGTGAAAGGCCGGCAGTCCACTTTGCAAAGTCAGGGAACAGGGTCTCGATATCGATCCCGGAAGACGGGCTGGCCTTATCCGCCGGGCCCAGGACGGTCCGCTTTAGGCCATCCGAAAAGAGGTTCAGAAGTGCGGTCGCGGCCGGCCCGTTCTTCTGGCGCAGATCAGCCTGGCGGGCTGCCCTCGAGTTTCTTTCGTCAGCCTCGCGCTGGGCCGCGATCTTCTTTTCCTCGTCGGCTGCCACGCGCTTCGCCTCCGCGGCTTTGGTAGCTTCCTGCTTGGCCGCATTCAGCTTGGCCGCGGCAGCGTCAGCATCGTTATTACCGAGCCATACCGGGGCGAAGGCAAACTGTACGCCGTCGCGCGCGAGCGCTTGCGAGGTCGCCTTCAGGTCGGCGGCCGATGCATAAAGTACGCGGCATTGTTCGTGCCGCACGTCCTCATACGCCTTGTCGATCGACGGGTAGGAGACGGTGCTCCCCGACATGCCTGCGAAATCAGCTATCTTGCTGATGGTCGCCTCGTGCACGGCTGCGTTGCCGTCAACGACGGTGCAGATCCGGTCGGACGAACTCGCCAACAGGATGCCTCCATATCCCTCACGCGTTCCGGACGACACCTCTTCTGCGACCTTCAAGGCCAGCGCCTGGTCCGAATCCATGCGGGCCTTGATGTTTTCGAAGCGGATAGGATCGAACACACGAATCGTCTTGGCCTCCATCGCCTCGAGATAGGCCGCCTGAAGCGTTGGCGGGGCCTCTAGGAAGGTCTTTCGCTGAACAAGGAAGAGATCGGCGCCTTCGAGGTCGTTTGCCCCACAGTCCGAACTGACGTTTATCGCCTTGCCGCCCATCGGATCGATGGCCTCGAGGAGTGCCCTGTCCAAGGCTGGCGTCCTCTTTAGTCCGAGCAGGCAGATCCACGCCTGGCTCTTCGTCAGGGAGAACTGGCCGGATATCGTGCGCAGCACTGAAGGCGCCTTGGGGCCTGCGTTGTAGAGAACCACGACGTCCTCCAACGGGCCGCTAAGAAGCGCCTTGTTCAGGACGGTGACCGCATAAGCCGCGCTGTTGCCGCCTTGGGAGGAATCATTTCCGGACTGGCCGCCATCGGTCTTGCTCGTATCCAGTTCTTCCGCCAGAGCCTGCCTTGCGATCATTGCCCGCACGCCCTCTCGTGCATCGGCCAGCGTGTCCAGGTCGTTGGTGTCGGAAACTTCGTCGAGCGCCTTAACTTCCTGGACGACCTCGGGCAGTTTGGGCGAAGTCAGGTGACTGCTCATCCAGTGCTTGAGGGCCTGTCGGTCGGCCTGGAGCTCAGCGAAGATTTCAGCCTTCTGCTTTTCGATCGCCTGGGCGCGTTCCTTGTCCCGCGATGCCGAAAAATCGGGATACCCGGGCACTGCCATGAGTAGGTTGGTCAGCCGGAGCGCCGAACTGTTCAAGGGATCGGTGGAACCGGTCTGGACTTGCGCGTTCAACGCGGCGGCCTGCCCGGCGATATCGACGAGGTTCGAAGTCTGAGGATTCAACTTCAGGAATGTCTCGGCATCGGAGAGCAGCGCCGTCGCGGCGGCTCTCGCCGCCTTCAGCTTGCGGGCCTGTGCCTTGTCGTAGGAGGCCTTGTCGGCAAAGCCCTTCTGCTTGGCGTCTCGGTATGCGGCAGGGTCGGAAAACCCTGACGCGCGATAAGCAACTAGCTCCGTTCTGGTCTGGATGCCAAGCTGGACAGCCGCTCGATACTCGTTGGCTGCCGTGAATTCGCCCGTCTGTGCCCGATGATATTCATCGCTGCTGCGAAAGCCGCCTGAGACGGCGGCATCGTAGTCGCGCTGCGTGAGGAAGCCCATGCTTTTTGCCTGGGTGAACGCGCTCGCAGATGTAAAGCCGCCAGACCTGGCGTCGCTGAAACTCTGCGCATCGGTGTAGCCAAGCGCCAAGGCATCGTTTCGCTCTTGGTCGCTGTGGAAACCGTCGCCTGCGTTACGTTCGATTTCCGTCAGGCTGTATTCTGTCAGCAACTCACTTGGCTGCACGTCGAAACGCGAAAGGTAGGCCCTGAAGGCCTTAACTGTCGTTGGCCCGATTAGGCCGTCAACAGGGCCAGAATATAGGCCTAGCTTAGACATCGCTGCCTGGAGCCTCTGAACGACCCTCAAATAGTTGGATTGCGTCGCGAAATCGAACGAGGCTCCCCTCTGGTAGGACATCCAGACTAACCCGTCCAACCCGTTCCCGCGCGAGAGAAACGAATCCTGAGGGATGATGCGCAGTTCCTTAAGCGCGGTCAGATTCGCCTTCGCCTTGTCCTGGTAAAGCGTCCCGGCGACAACAGCAAAAACCCCGTTTCTGCTATGTGCTACCAGCGTTGGCCCCAGTGTCGGCGCATAGGACTGTGCAAGGGCTATGGCTTCTCCTTCACTAGGCCGGCTCGATACGACGAGCCAAAATGCATTCGACTGCGGAGGCCTGAACCCCATCGGCCGTGTCATTTGCTGGCCATTCTGGATGATCTGGATAAAATCTGAGAGCGATGAGGCCAAGCTTATAGCCGGCAAAAAAGCGGCCGCCAAACAAGCAGCAACGCCCACACTCCACACGCGACGCATTGTAATCCCCTACACAACCCCAGAAGCCATATTCACGAATCCTAGGGAGTGCGCAAGCAGTACCGACCGCGTTGACTCTTTATGCTTACCAGGCGATCGCGACGATAGGTGTGCGCCCTCGTTTGCTTGTCGAGGGCGAAATGCCTTCTAGTTCCTGTGATGCGGCCGGCGTCCAGTTCGTTAAACCGGTCGAAGCGCATTTTTGAAATCAGCAGTATCGCGGACGCCGGAAGACGCGATTTTCCGAGATCACATCGTGACTGGGAGACGCTACTGGCCCGGTTCGACGTCAACCGTCCGGCCTTTAGCCACCCTCAGAACGCTTTGCCTTGGCGAAGCCCCGATCCGTCGCCATGAACCGCTCCAACATCGCGACGATCAGGCGCGGCGCATCGGCGGGTCGTTGCCCCGCGTCGCGGCCGAGGATTTCGGCGTAAGCGGTCAGGTCACGATGCAATGCCGCGGGGAGTTCCACCATGACCTTGACGGGCTTGTCGTCGGCGATTGGTCCCAGTTTCAGCATTGCCATTTTCAGCCTCCGTAAGGTTCAAGCACGAGGTCGCGCGTGACGATGACGCGCACCGGGTATCCCGGTCGGATGGTGAGTGTCGGCGCTATGTTGAGCTGTCGCTCTACGATCTGCTGGCCTGTCTGGCTGATGCTGTCGGAAGCACCCTGGCGCAGGGCGCGCATGATGTCGCTCTCCTGGCCCGATGAGCCTGCCTGCGCCCCGATGCTTAGAACCGTGGAGAGTGCCGCAGCCTTGAACAGCTCGCCCCAATGATAATCGACGCCATCCTCGACGCCAGCATAACCCTCGGCGTCCGCGCCAGGTTCACGCTCCAGGACGACGGAGCGGCCGTCAGGAAAAATCAGCCTGGCCCAGACCAGCAGCACGCGACGCTGGCCAAAGCCGACACCATTGTCATACTGGCCGATGAGGCGCGTCCCCTGCGGAATGAGAAGGATGTGTCCAGTGGGGCTGTCATAGACGTTCTCCGTCACCTGCGCGGTAATCTGGCCCGGCAGGTCGGAGCGAATGCCGGTGATGAGGGCGGCTGCAATGACGGCGCCGGCCTGCAGGACGTTTTTCGATACCGGCGCCGTGACGCGATCAGGTGAGACGGTTCGCTTGTCCGGCGGCTGATCAAGGAATGCGCGCTGACGGTCTTGCGCCGAGGGCGTCGCTGGCTGCGGCGCAAGGCCAAGGTTGGAGAGGTCGGTCTGTGGTGGGGCGCCTGTCATCGGCTGAGCGGCAGTCGCCTCACCCGCAGGCCGCGTTTGCGTGGACGCGAACAGGCGCGCGGTTCTCGCCGCTTCCAGTTCCTGCTCCCGGCGCTGCCCCTCCGGGTCCGGGCCGATGGGGCCCGTTGACAGCGAGGGGCCGCCATTCTGTGCGGCGAGGATCGGGCGACCGAGATCGCCGGGAAGCGGCGGGCCAAGCTTGGGAACGCCCGCATAGTCCTTCGGCAGGCCGGCGAGCCCATCGGGCGTCGATCGATTGTCGGTCGAATAAAGCTCCTGACCCTCGCCTTGTTGACGGTTCTGAAGCGCGTAAATCAGCGCACCGCCGACTGCGAGGCTTGCGGCAAGCCCCAATCCGGCCAAGGCCTTGCGGGACAAACGCGTTACGCGCGGCGGCCCGGCGCGCAGCCGCATGGCCGCCGCCGGGTCGCCGGTCAACGGCAGGGAACCATTATCGGCCGGGGCCTGCGGCCACGCGTCCTCCACCGGCCCCCGGCCCTCTTCCTTGCCGGGATCCAATCTGTCGCTCATGATGGCGCCCCTCCGCTGTCTGTTCGCAGGTTCGTGGCTCGAGGGGTCTCACCAGGGCCACGCATCCATGAAAATCGACTGCTCCCCACCCCATCGGTGCGGGAGATGCGGATGCGCTGCTGGTTCTTGCCTGCGCCGAACCGCAACTCGGCGGCGGCAAACAGCCGGTCAACGATCATGTAGTTGCCGCGCACGCGATAGTTCACAAGCTCGGACGTGTCGCCTTCCGGCCCGACCACGAAGAGTGGCGGCATCTCGCCCTGACCGATCCCGCGCGGGAACTCGATGAAAACCTGCCTGCCATCGTCGAAGGCGCGCAACGGCCGCCACGGTGCGCGATCGCCTGTCACCTCGTAGCGGAAATTGACGCGAGACAGATCGATGCCTGTCGAGACCGGCTGCGCAGCTTCGGCCAGCTGGTTCTGACGGCGCAAGGCGATCAGCTGGTCCTGGGGGTATTGCCAGGAAACCGATGCCATATAGGTCGACGGCGTCGAGCGCAGTTCCATGTGATAGGTGCGCCGATCGGTGTTGATGACGAGATTGGTTGTCAGCTCCGCCCTCGTCGGCTTGACGAGGATGTGGACTTGCTTGTTCCCTCCAAGACCGCTCTCGGTATCGCCGATGATCCAGCGCACAGTGTCGCCAGCGGCGACGGGACCGGAGCCGACGAGTTGTTCGCCGGATTGCAGGGCAATGTCGGTGATCTGTCCCGGCGAGGCATAGACCTGATAGAGCGCGCCATCGACGAAGGGATAGACCTGCATCGAGTTGATGAAGCCGTTGCGGACAGGCTGGACGCGCGCGGCGGCGTTGGCGAGATTCACGCGCGCCGTCGGATCGGTCGGTTCCGGCTCAAATTTTGCTTCCTTGCCGACCGGCTTCAACTGACCGGGAAGCGGCAGTGGCTTTGATAGCTCGACCACCTTGACGGGCGGAGGCGGATCGATGGCCTGCACGGCCGGGACCGGATCGTCATAGGAAATCTCCGGCGGCTTCTGCCTGGTGGCACAGCCTGCAAGCGCCGACGTGCAAAGCAGAAGTGCTGGAATGGCCATCTTGCGGAAAGCCGGCATTGCGTGGATGAGGAAAGTCGGACACCCGCAGTGGGCGGCCTTGAAGAGTGCGGGCGTCATTGTCCAAGCTCCTTCGACCAGTTGATGGCGTTGATGTAGATGCCAAGCGGGTTCTTCCTCAGCGTGTCGGCGTCGCGCGGGGGCTGGACGACAATGGTGAGAATGGCGGACCAGCGATCCGTGGACGCGAGTGAGCCATCCTGATAGCGGCGTTCGACCCAGGCGGTGCGGAAGCTCACTGGGGATGCGCGGATGACCGACGACACGTCGACGGCGACCTGCTGTTTGCCGACCTTGGTGAACGGGTCGTTGCCGCGCGCATAGTCGTTGAGCGCCAACGCCCCGTCTTGTGTCGTGAAGTCATAGGCGCGCAGCCAGTTCTGCCGCAGGATGATCGGATCGGCGGGGATCGACCTCACCTGTTCGATGAAGTGCGCCAGGTAGAAGGCAACCTGCGGATCGTTGGGCTGATAGTCGGCGACCGCCGGCGCCACAGCCTGCGCCTGGCCGAGACGATCGACCTGCACCACCCAGGGCACGATCGAACCATTGGCGGACTGCCAGATGAGTGCGGTGGAGACCCCCGCAGCGAGCGCCAGGCAACCGAAGGCCATGGTGCGCCAATTGCGCGCCTGCACGCGAGCCGAACCGATGCGCTCGTCCCAGACCTGGGCAGCGCGTTGATAGGGCGTCTCGGGTTGTGGGGATCTGCCGTAATGCGTGGACGGTCGTTTGAACATGCTCAGTCACTTTCAGAGAGGTTGATCGAGGAGCCGCCGCCATGGCTGTCACCACTGCGAACGGCGTGAGCGGCGGCCTGGACGCCATGGGTCATCTGTTGCGAGCGCTTCATGCGCTTCGCCCAGGCGGGCTGACTTTCGGTGGCGGAGGACGCGACGGGAGCGGAGCCGGCCTCGCCAGTGTTCGCGCCGATTGTGCCGGCGGTGGATGATCCGCCCGTCGTCTCGAAGGCAGCGCGAGCGCCAGACTGGAAGTTGTGCTTCATGCTGCTTGCACCATGATTGGCGGCGCGCTTGAGCGGTGAGATGGCACCCTGGGCGCCGGCGCTGATGACACCGCCGAGCCCGGACGCGACGCTGGAAAAGCCTGACTGTCCGGCTGCGCCGAGGCCGTAGGCGGTGGATGCCCTGCCCGCAATCGCGGCTCCGCCACGGGTTGCACTCGCAGCACCGCCGGCAACAGCCGTACCACCCGCCATGACGGCGCCCCCGGCCGCGGCGCCCACTGCTGCCATGCCGCCGGCGGCAAGCCCGGTGCCGACCGCCGCACCCGCGCCAAGCTGAGGACCGCCGGAGACGAGACCATTGGCAATGCCCGGTCCAAAGATGCCAAGGCCAAGCAGCGACAGCGCGGCCAGCACGATCGCCATGGCATCGTCGATCGACGGCGTGTTGCCGCTGAAGCCTGCGGTGAACTCGGAAAAGAGTGTCGAGCCGATGCCGATGATGACGGCGAGCACCAGCACCTTGATCCCGGACGAGATGACGTTGCCGAGCACCCGCTCGGCCATGAAGGCGGATTTGCCGAACAGACCGAAGGGTATCAGCACGAACCCGGCGAGCGTCGTCAGCTTGAACTCGATCAGGGTGACGAAAAGCTGGATCGCCAGGATGAAGAAGGCGAGCAGCACCAGCGCCCAGGCGAAGAACATGCAGGCGATCTGGATGAAGTTCTCGAAGAAGGACCAATAGCCCATCAGGTTCGAGATCGAGTCCAGCAACGGCCGGCCTGCGTCGAGCCCGGTCTGCGCCACCTTGCCCGGGCGCATGAGATCGTTGACGGCAAAACCGGTACCCGAAGCCTTCAGGCCAAGCCCGGCGAAACTTTCGAAGACGATGCGGGCGAGATTGTTCCAGTTGGAGATGAGATAGGCGAAGACGCCGACGAACAGCGTCTTCTTGACGAGGCGCGCCATGATGTCGTCGTCCGCCCCCCAGGACCAGAAGAGCGCCGCCAACGTCACGTCTATGACGATCAGGGTCGTGGCGATGAAGCCGACCTCGCCGCCGAGCAGCCCGAAGCCGCCGTCGATGTAGCGCGTGAAGACTTCGAGGAAATGGTCGATGACGCCCATGCCACCCATGTCAGCGGACCTCCGGCCGGGGCGGCTCGACCTGCATCGCGGGAGCGGTCACATCCCTCCGCTCCCCTTCTTTCCGGTCGGTTGACGCCGCTAGATTTGGAAACAGCGTTGTCAGCGCTACCGGACCGGTCGCCGTGACCCGCTGACCGAGAAACCGGCGCCGGCTTTCTGCCCACGCTTTCAGACAGCCGGGATCGCGAGGACCGGCCTCGCCGATCCCGGAACAGCGGCGCAATGCGGCCGCGAGTGGGTCTTGTGAGGCTAAGGGACGGTCCGGCGTCGAAGGGGCGTCAGGCTCATCGTCCCTGCTGCTCATCTCGAGCGCGGTCCCTGTCAAAGCGACCGCGATGAAGATGACCGCGCCGATGCAAGCGAATATCTTGCCGTCCATCGCGCCGGCCTCAATTCTTGCCATAGAACATCTGCGCACTGCCGGGCTGGTAGCCCGAGCCCTGCGTCAGGAAGCGGCGGCGCTGCTCGCGGCCCTGTTCGGCGGCGGTGGCCTGTTCGGCCGATTGCAAAGCCTGCGCCCGACCGTTTGCGGCAACGACTGCGGTGAGATCGGCGAGTTGCTGCGCCTGAAGCGCGAGGAGCTGGTTGCCGGCCTGTGTTGCCTGAAGCGCTCCGGTCGCACCCTGGCTCTGGCCGACCAGCGCCGACATCTCACTGCGGTTGGTGTCGATATTGCCGACGACGCCCGCCTGCACCCGCATGGCATCCTGAAGGCCACCAACCGTGTTGCCCCAGCGCGAGCGCGCGTCGGCGACGAGTTGCTGGTCCGAGGCCGACAGCGAGACGTTGCCGTATTTCTGCTGGAAGGCCTGATCGATCTGCTGGACGTCATATGCAATGTTCTGCGCCTGCCTGAGCAATTGCTGCGTGCGCTGCACGGACTGCTGGAGTTGCTGCAGCGAGGAGAACGGCAGGCTTGCGAGATTGCGCGCCTGGTTGATGAGCATCTGCGCCTGGTTCTGAAGCGAGGTGATCTGGTTGGTGATCTGCTCGAGCGAGCGCGCCGCTGTCAGGACGTTCTGCGTATAATTGGAGGGATCGAAGACGATGATGGCGTGCGCGGGCGTCGCCACCATCGGTACGAGTGCGACGGGCGTGGCCAGCAGCGCGGCGGCGAACCGAACGGAACGATGCGGTTTCATGGGAATTTCTCCTTGTTGGTGAGGGCGGGGCTGGTCAGGGCGGGAACGAGTTCAGCGGCCCAGCCGACGCCACGGTGGCTGAGCCAGGCAGCGAGGAAGCCGTCGCGGCCGTGCTCAGTGATGATGCGGGCGATCGCGGCCTGGTCGGCCTTTGCGGATACAGCGCAAAGCGCGAGCGCCACCTCCGACAGCCCAAGCTCGAACAGCCGGTTGCCGCGACGGGACTGGCAGTAATAGTCGCGCTTCGGCATCGCCCGTGCGATGATCTCGATCTGCCGATCGTTGAGGCCGAAGCGGCGATAGATTGCCGTGATCTGCGGCTCGATGGCGCGCTCGTTGGGCAGGAGAAGCCGGGTGTGGCAGCTCTCGATAATCGCGGGCGCGATCGCCGAGCCATCGATGTCGCTGAGCGACTGCGTGGCGAAGATGACGCTGGCGTTCTTCTTGCGGAGCGTCTTCAGCCATTCGCGGAGCTGGCCGGCAAAACCGTCATCGTCAAGCGCAAGCCAGCCTTCGTCGATGATGAGGAGGGTTGGCGAGCCATCGAGCCGGTCTTCGATGCGATGGAAGAGATAGGAAAGGACCGCGGGCGCAGCACCCGTTCCGATCAGCCCTTCGGTTTCGAATGCCTGGACCGACGCGGATCCGAGATGTTCGCGCTCGGCATCGAGCAACCGCCCGTAGGGACCGCCGACGCAATAGGGGCGCAATGCCTGCTTGAGATCATTTGACTGCAGCAGCACGACCAGACCGGTGATCGTGCGCTCCTCGACAGGGGCGGAGGCCAGCGAGGTCAATGTTGTCCAGAGATGCTCCTTGACCTGAGGCGTGATCGTCACCCCCTCGCGGACCAGGATCGCCACGATCCAGTCGGCGGCCCAGGCGCGCTCGGGGACTTGATGAACACGCGCGAACGGCTGAAGGCTGACGCTGTCGATCGCTTCGTCGCTGAGATCGCCGCCGAGATCATGCCAGTCGCCGCCCATGGCGAGTGCCGCGGTTCGGATCGAACCGCCGAAATCAAAGGCGAAAACCTGCGAGCCTGCATAGCGGCGGAACTGCAGCGCCATCAGCGCCAAGAGCACGGACTTGCCCGCGCCGGTCGGTCCGACGATCAGCGTATGGCCGACGTCGCCGACATGAAGCGAAAGCCGGAACGGGGTCGAGCCTTCGGTCTTGCCGAAGAGCAGAGCGGGCGCTGCAAAATGCTCGTCGCGCACCTCGCCCGCCCACACCGCGGAAAGCGGGATGATGTGGGCGAGATTAAGCGTGGAGATGGGTGGTTGACGGACGTTGGCGTAGACATGACCCGGCAGGCTGCCGAGCCAGGCGTCGACGGCATTGATGGTTTCGATGATGGCTGTGAAATCGCGACCCTGGATGACCTTCTCGACCAGGCGCAGTTTCTCGTCGGCGGTGCGGGGATCCTCGTCCCAAACCGTCACCGTCGCGGTGACATAGGCCATGCCCGCATGGTCGGCGCCGAGTTCCTGCAGCGCCATGTCGGCATCGGCGGCCTTGTTTGCGGCGTCGGTGTCCACGAGGACGGAAGCCTCGTTGGTCATCACCTCCTTGAGGATCGCGGCGACCGATTTGCGCTTGGCGAACCATTGACGCCGGATCTTTGTCAGCAGCCTGGTCGCATCGTTCTTGTCGAGCAGGATCGCGCGGGTCGACCAGCGATACTGGAAGGCCAGCCGGTTCAGTTCGTCGAGCAGACCCGGCGTGGTCACGGTCGGGAAACCCGTGAGCGTGAGAACGCGCAGATGCGATGCACCAAGCCGCGGCTCGAGCCCGCCGGTCAGCGGCTGGTCGGCCAGCATGGCGTCGAGATACATCGGCGTTTCGGGAACGCGGACACGGTGGCGATTGGTCGAGACGCAGCCATGCAGAAAGGTCAGCGTCTCGGCCTCATCGAGCCAGCGGCACTCCGGCATGAAGGCTTCGACAAGACGCAGGACGCGGTCGCTGCGGTCAGTGAATCCGGTCAGCACCTCATTGGGGTCGAGGCCCTTCTTCTCGCGGCCTTCGTAAAGCCAGCTTTCCGCGCGCGCCGTGTCTTGCGCGGGCGCAAGATAGGTGAGCGTCAGGAAGTAGCTGGACTCAAAATGGGCACCAGCCTCCTCGAAGCCAGCCTTTCGCTCGGCATCGACGAGCGTCGAGGCTGCATCGGGAAAGCTGCTGTCGGGATAGAGGGTCGAGGCATGGCGTTGCGCCTCCACGAAGATCGCCCAGCCGGAGCCGAGGCGGCGCAAGGCATTGTTGAGCCGGCCGGCGACGGCGACCAGTTCGGCCGGGACGGCGCTGTCGAGATCTGGACCGCGAAAACGCGCGGTCCGCTGGAAGCTGCCATCCTTGTTGAGGACGACGCCGGCGCCGACCAATGCCGCCCAGGGCAGGAAGTCGGCGAGCCGGCTGCTACGATTGCGATATTCGGCAAGGTTCATCATCGGCGCGACCTCGCTTAGACAGTGAGATGCGCCGGGATGCGCAGATGCCGGCGAACGACGTCGACGAAGAGCGGATCGCGCTTGGCGGCCCAGACGGCGGCAACATGGCCGATCGCCCAGATCGCGATGCCGACGAGCCAGAGCCGCAGCCCCAGTCCCACCGCGCCGGCGAGCGTCCCGTTCATGATGGCAATCGCACGAGGCGCGCCGCCGAGCAGGATCGGCTCGGTCAGCGCCCGGTGCACGGCGACCGCATAACCCGGCACTGCATAATCCGGCATCGCAAAATCCGGCATGGGGCCGGCTTGTTCGACAGCGCCCACCATCAGACCAGCGCCCCGCCGCCGAACGAGAAGAACGAGAGGAAGAAGCTCGACGCCGCGAAGGCGATGGACAGGCCGAACACGATCTGGATGAGCCGGCGAAAGCCCCCCGACGTGTCGCCGAAGGCGAGTGTCAGGCCCGTGACGATGATGATGATCACCGCCATGATCTTCGAGACCGGACCTTCGATCGACTGCAGGATCTGTTGCAGCGGCTGTTCCCACGGCATCGACGAACCGGAGGCATACGCGGGCGCGGCCAGGAAGAGCGCGGCAACCGAAACGGTCATGGCGAGACGATGGCGCGCAAGGCGCAGGCGTTGGATCACGGATTTTCTCCTTCGTGGCTTTGGATGAGCAAGGTCAGGCTGTCGTCGCCCTCCATGACGGCTGGCGCGATCTGGTAATCTCCGTCCTGGCGAAGGCCATCGACACGGGCGAGTTCAGACAGCCGGCGCGCGGCGCCGCGGCCGGAAAGGACGGCAACCAGGTCGATCGTCTCGGCGATCAGCGCGCGCGGAACCGTGACGACGGCTTCCTGGATGAGTTGCTCCATCCGCAGGAGCGCGCCGATGGCGCTGCCGGCGTGGATCGTGCCGAGGCCGCCGGGGTGGCCGGTGCCCCAGGCCTTGAGCAGTTCGAGCGCCTCGGCGCCGCGCACCTCCCCCACCGGAATGCGGTCGGGGCGCAGGCGCAGTGACGAGCGGACGAGATCGGAGAGCGACGCGACACCGTCTTTGGTCCGCATCGCCACGAGATTGCGCGCAGCGCATTGCAGCTCGCGCGTATCCTCGATGATGACGACGCGATCGGAAGTCTTGGCCACTTCGGCCAGCAACGCGTTAATCAGCGTGGTCTTGCCGGTGGAGGTGCCGCCAGCAACCAGGATGTTTGCGCGGGTGGCAACGCCCAACCGAAGAGCGTCCGCCTGCGACACCGACATGATCCCGGTCGCGACATAGTTTTCGAGAGTGAAGACGGCGACGGCAGGCTTGCGGATCGCGAAGGCGGGCGCTGCGACGACGGGAGGAAGCAGCCCCTCGAACCGCTCCCCCGTCTCGGGCAGTTCGGCCGAGACGCGTGGGGCGCCGGCATGGACTTCGGCACCGACATGATGAGCGACCAGCCGAACGATGCGCTCGCCGTCCGCGGCCGACAACCGCTCACCTGTGTCGGACAGGCCCTCCGACAGGCGATCGATCCACAGACGTCCATCGGGGTTGAGCATCACTTCGACGATGCCCGCATCGTCGAGATAGCGCGCGATCGCAGGTCCAAGTGCGGTACGCAGCATGCGTGCTCCGCGCGCCAGACCTTCTGAATTGTGATGCGAAGCTGCCATCTTGTCCCCGTTTCGACCGGGGGAACGTGGACGGCCCCAGGACGGGGATGATTAAGAGAGCCGTATCTCGAGTGGATTCAACACCTATATCGAGGCGTAGTAGCGTGGCGTACAAATACAGGCGATCGGCGGCGCGGCCCGGCGGCGACCAATGAGTGGTTGCGTAAGATCTGTCCCAACGCAGCCACGCGGCGTGGCTCGGAGGCTCTTCAAGATTGGTCGGCTAGCCGAGAGTGCCTGTCGCAGGGCAGTCGTCTTCTTGCACTCTATGCGACGGTCTAGGCCGACTTCATACGAGAACGCGTATATTTTTCAACTATACGCGATACCGTATATTTCTCTGATATACGCGACTACGTATATTGACTGCATATACGCGATCACGTATATCACCTCTGGAGGCTCATAATGACCGACCTGATCGCTCGCAACGAGAAGCAACTTGGCGCCATCCTGCGTCGCGCCCGCCGCCAGGCAGGCCTTACGCAAGGAGCGATCGGCAATCGGATCCACCTGCGCCAGGGCACGGTGTCGCGCCTCGAAGCAGGCGAGCCCGCGGTCCAACTGCGTACATTGATGGCGGCCCTCGCCGCACTTGATCTTGAACTCGTCGTTCGTCCCCGAAGCAAAGGCAGTCCTGCCGACATCGAGGATCTGTTTTGATGACACGGCGCGCCGCCCTCGCGCCGCTCAATGTTTTCCTGAACGGCCGCCATGTGGGCGTTCTGCGCCGGCAATCGACCGGCGCGATAGACTTTCAATACGCCCGCGAATGGCTGGACTGGCAAAGCACCTTCCCGATCTCGCTTTCGCTTCCTTTGCGCGAAGACCGCTATATCGGCGCGCCTGTAATCAACGTCTTTGACAATTTGCTTCCTGACAGCGACGCCATCCGCAAGCGCGTTGCCGAACGCGTTGGCGCGGGCGGTACCGACGCCTACAGCATGCTCGCAGCCCTTGGCCATGACTGCGTTGGCGCCCTTCAGTTCCTGCCCGATGGCATCGATCCCGGCGCTCCAGGCGGGACCGATGGCAAGCCGGTCAGCAACGAGGACATTGCCGGGATAATCAAGAACCTTGCCGCCGCGCCTCTCGGCCTTGGTGAGGACGAGGATTTCCGCATTTCGATTGCTGGCGCCCAGGAAAAGACGGCGCTGCTGCGCAAGGACGGGGGCTGGTTCAAGCCGGTTGGCACGGCGGCAACCACCCATATCCTGAAACCGCAGATCGGGCGGATGCCGAACGGCATCGATCTCTCCGACAGCGTTGAGAACGAGTATCTGTGCCTTAAGCTGCTCGAGGCGTTCGGCGTCCCCGCTGCCCAGGCGGAGATAGGTGATTTTGGGGAACGCCGCACACTGATCGTAGAGCGTTTCGACCGGCTGTGGACGCGCGACGGCCGTCTCCTGCGCCTGCCGCAGGAGGATATGTGCCAGGCGCTGTCGGTGCCGCCGACGCGCAAATACCAGTCCGATGGCGGTCCTGGCATGGCTGATATTATCGAGCTTCTGAAGGGCAGTGACACGCCAGAAGAGGACATCGCCGTCTTTTTGCGCGCCTGCGTTTTATTCTGGCTGATTGGCGCCACCGACGGTCACGCCAAGAATTTCAGCATCTTTCTCGGTCCCGGCGGGCGGTTCCGCATTACGCCCCTTTACGACGTCCTCACCGCACAACCCAGCCTTGATGCCGGACAGATTCCGCGCAAAAAATTCAAACTGGCGATGTCGGTCGGCAACAGCCGGCACTATTCAGTCCATGAGATCATGCCTCGCCACTTCATGCAGACCGCTGACATCGCCGGCGTGGGGACACCCGTCACGCTCAGAATTTTCGAAGACATCGCTGCGAACGCGCAAAGGCAGGCGGAGACGGTGTTCTCCTCATTGCAGCGTGGCTTCCCCGAACGGCTCCTCGACTCAGTCAGGGCGGCGATCGGCAAGCGCGCGATTCTTCTCGCTGAGGCAGATTGACCATGGTCACAGGGTCGGCGAAGAAGCGCTCGTGACGGCCGATCATCATTGTCGGCCACAACCCGCCAGCCCTGTCGCGGCATCGCCAGCAGCGGCGCCTATCGTCGCCATCACCGCGGTCGACGTGGCCAGTCCGCCCTTATCGCACCCCACTTTCGTCCGACGGAATGATATCCTCCGAAATCTCCTGACGGAGCTTCGGTCCTCTCGCCAGCCGACGCCCGAGCGCGGTGACGAAGGCATCGTAGCGCTCGCCGGCCTTGGCGTGGGCAGCCTGCGCCGCAGGCTCTGGCAATGCTGGTGTGGTCGCCAGCCAGAAGCGGACGAAAACGGCGAGCGTCTCCACCGCGATTCCAACATCGCGCTCCTGGCGCGCGATACGGCGATCGAGCTGATCGAGCCGCTTGGTGATCGCCGCCTCCTGCCGCTCGGCGGCATCGGGTGAGAGGAACGATTCGATGGCCGCCTCCGCGACGAGCGACAGAGAAAAATCACGGCGCGCCGCATGTTCGGCCAGCCTGCTCATGACCTTCGGATCGAGATAGACGGACAGGCGTCGTTTGCGGGGTGGCTTTGCCATGGAGCCCTCACAAATCCACGCCGTCGCCGGGGTCGAGCGACGCCTGCCGGGCAATGCCTTGCATGAGGCGCGTCAGTCGACGGTTGCGGGCAACATTGTCCTCGACGTCGTCTTGGTGATCGATCTCGAATTCGTTCTCGGTCGAAGGCTTCACGACCAACTCGACGCGACTGAGCTCAGGTTGCCGACGACGTTCGGAATCAGTTTGGTCCTCATCCGCGGCCGACGGCGCCGACATGGCTTCGGCAATCCGGGGACGGGAAGGCAGAGGCAGGCTGGTCCAGTCGTCATGTCTTCCCTCCACTGCCGCCACCAACGCCGGAGGCGGCAGGATACGTTCCAGGAAGCGAGCATCCTCATGATAGCGCGCCTTTTTGGCGCGGATGGGTGGCGCACCCGAGACCATGACAATCTCGTCGGTGGCCGGCAGTTGCATCACTTCACCAGGCGTGAGCAGCGGACGAGCGGTCTCGGAGCGGGAGACCATGAGATGACCGAGCCACGGCGACAGCCGGTGGCCGGCATAGTTCCTCATGGCCCTCATCTCGGTCGCGGTTCCCAGAGCGTCGGACACCCGCTTGGCGGTGCGCTCGTCGTTGGTGGCAAAGCTTACCCGGACGTGGCAGTTGTCCAGGATTGAGTTGTTGGCGCCGTATGCCCTCTCGATCTGATTGAGGGATTGAGCGATCAGGAAGCTTTTCAGGCCGTAGCCGGCCATGAAGGCGAGTGCCGATTCGAAGAAGTCGAGACGGCCGAGCGCCGGGAATTCGTCGAGCATCAGGAGCAGCCGGTGCCCTCGCGCCCTCACCTGAAGATCTTCGGTCAGGCGGCGGCCGATCTGATTGAGGATCAGGCGAATGAGCGGCTTGGTCCGGTTGATGTCGGACGGCGGCACAACGAGGTAGAGCGTCGTCGGACGCTTGTCGTCGACAAGATCGGTGATACGCCAGTCGCAGCGGCGCGTGACCTCGGCCACGACAGGATCGCGATAGAGGCCAAGGAACGACATGGCGGTGGAGAGCACGCCGGAGCGTTCGTTGTCGGATTTGTTTAAGAGCTCTCGGGCGGCGCTGGCGATGACCGGGTGGGGACCGGCTTCACCCAGATGCGCCGTTTTCATCATCGCCGACAGCGTCGATTCGATCGGACGTTTCGGATCGGAGAGGAAGCCGGCAACGCCGGCGAGTGTCTTGTCCTGCTCTGCGTAGAGGACATGCAGGATTGCGCCGACCAAAAGAGCGTGGCTGGTTTTCTCCCAATGGTTTCGCCTTTCGAGCGAGCCTTCTGGATCGACGAGAATGTCTGCGATGTTTTGAACGTCGCGGACTTCCCATTCGCCACGGCGCACCTCGAGCAGTGGATTGTAGGATGAGGATTTCGGGTTGGTGGGATCAAACAGCAGGACCCGGCCATGCCTGGCGCGAAAGCCCGCGGTGAGCTGCCAGTTCTCGCCCTTGATGTCGTGGACGACGGCTGAGCTCGGCCAGGTCAGCAGCGACGGGACGACAAGGCCGACGCCTTTGCCCGAACGTGTGGGCGCAAAGCACAGTACGTGCTCCGGTCCGTTGTGGCGCAGATAAGCACCGTCATATCGCCCAAGCACCACGCCATCGGAGCCGAGAAGGCCGGTTGCCTTGACCTCCTGCTTGTCGGCCCAGCGGGCGGAGCCGTAGGTCTCGACCTTCTTGGCCTCGCGCGCCCGCCAGACTGACATGCCTATGGCGACGGCGACGCAGGCAAAACCGCCGGAAGCCGCGATAAAGGCACCCTCGACGAAGATCGACGGTGCGTAGGCATCGAAGCCATACCACCACCAGAAGAAGGACGGCGGAAGGTAAAACGGAAAGCCCAGGACCCGAAACCACGGCCTGCCGAGCTCGGGCTGGAACGCCAGGCGCCAGGCCACCCACTCCGTGGCGCCCCAGGTTGTGAAAAGTACGATCGCGACGACCGCGAGAATCTGGCCCCAAAGTATCTTGGTGGCGGACATAGAAACGGTCCTTTCTTCCCTATGAGATTAGAGGCCGAGCCCACGCTTGCGGCCAAAACTCCAGTCAATGCCGTCGTCATTGCGAGCGACGCCAGAGACGTGGCGACCAAGATGTTTTTCGAGAGATGGCGTCCAAGGCACCAGTTGGAAGCCGAGGCCGTCATCGATCATGGCGAAGCGGCCGGACGCCAGCGTGAAGCGCTGCCGGTAGGAACCGGTGACGAACTCGCCGCCGCGGGCGCGGTTGAAGGGCTGGCCGGTTTCGGCGCAGAGCTTTTCGCCGAGCGCCTCCAACTCGCGTCGACGCAGCGTGTCTATCAGGTTGCGCGTGAAGCTGATGCGTTGGCCGTGTCGCTCGCCAAGGCCCTGTTCGACGAGATGGTCGGCGCGGCGTTGCATCGCCTGCCGCACCTCGGCGCCGAAGCCCCCGTCCGAAAGCGCAGTCGGCTCGCGGGCAATATTTTGACGGTCAAGCCAGGTTGCGCCGGCGGCGGTAATCTGCCGCTCAATATCGAGATCGGAACGGACAGCGAGTGCTGCGCGCGCATGCCCCTGCGTGTCATTGAACTTGCGCAGTTCGACGATTGAACCCGGAGCGCTGTCTCCGGCGGCGTCGAGGTCGAACAGCTTGATGTGATGTGTGCGGCCGTCGGTGCCATCGACCACGGCGTAGGCGCTGCCCTTCAACTCATCATCGAGACCGCGGTCGACCAGCCGACCCACGATCGGCGTCTCGATGCGCTCCGCCGCAAGCACATAGGTCGCCGAGCCGCGCTCGATGCCCTGTTCTGCCAGAGCGCGGTGCATCCGCTTGATGATGTCACCGCGCTCGCCAAGCTCGCGCAGCGTCGCCTCGGCCTTGTCGTCGATCATCCATTGGCCCGGGCGGACCTGTTCGGCAAGGCCAAGGGTTTCAAGCTTGCGCACCCGCCCGACCTTCAGCACGTGATAGTCGTCGGGCTGAGCGTTCGCCAGGGACGCAAGATCGACAACGCCTGTGTCGCGGCCATCGCGAACAAGTTGCCGGTCAAGCTGCGTCCAGCGTTCGGCTTCGACCTGGCGCTGCAGATTGCGGCGAATGTCGAGGTCAGTGCGCGGGCCAAGTTCCTGGGTAACGAGATCGGCCGCGCGGGCGCGCATTCCCTCCTTGATGTAATCGCGCGAGATTACGAGATCCTGCCCGTCATCGGTTTGGCCGCGCAGGATGATGTGAAGGTGCGGATTGTCGGTGTTCCAGTGATCGACGCCGGCCCAATCGAGCTTCGTGCCGAGGTCTTTTTCCATCTGCCCCATCAGATCGCGGGCGAAGGATTTGAGGTCCGCCATGTCGACGGCATCTTCGGGCGAGACGATGAAACGGAAGTGGTGCCTATCATCGCCACACCGCGTGGCGAAAGCACCGCCATCCACCTCCCCTGCTTCCTGCCCGAACAGCCTCGCCTTCTCCCCGTCACGGGTGACGCCGTCGCGGCGAAGATAGGTGAGATGGGCGGCGAGTGGAGCGGAGCGCGTGTGATGGCGCACCAGCCGTGTCTTGATGATCACGGTTCGCGAGCGGCCGGTGAGAAGGCGGTTGGCACGCACGCTCGCCGCGCGGCCGCGCCCGAAGGTCGAGCGATTGCCCGGAGTGATCCGGCCGGAGCGTGAGACACGGGCGCCGGCCTTCTGCGCGGCGGCAAGCGCCTGCGCGATGAAGGGCCTGGCGCGCTGGGCACCGGACGAGCGGATACCGCCAGGGCGGATGCGGAAACCATCCTCGCTGGTCATGGCGAAGGCCGCGCACATCGTGCCAAGGCACGAAAATCACAGGCAAATCGGTGTTCTGGCGCGGTGCGCCGCTGGCTAGCACCTCGCGGAAATCCTAGATAACCTCTTGAAACAACACGACCGATCGACGCCGCACCTCGCGGCCTTTTATCTCGCCATCTTCCGGTTGTTCTGCCCGCCTTCCGCCTCCATCCACGCCACGGTGCGCTGGAGCTTGCGGTTGCACGAAAACGCCCATAACTGCTCATGGCTGGATCCCTTCGCCCGCTCGCGCCACAAAGAGGTCCGCGGACAGCCGCGTGATAGCGACGACCTCGCGCACGGAGGATGCAGAGCTGGCGTCATTTTGCGGGCGCTCGTCCGTGACGGAAGCGACAGCTTTTTTGCGCTCTGGCTGCCTTGCGAACAGCGGAGCTTGGCTCCATTGAATGGCCTCGACAGACGTAACGGCGAAAGGGCGCATACCCTCGCTTTGACCGATGAGGGGGGCGAGCGTCGCGACATAGGCGCGTGTCTCGGCCGGTAACGGACGCCCGGCGAGGTAGGCTTCGTAGCGTGCAGGTCCCGCGTTGTAGGCGGCCAGAAACCCCGGCAAGCCGAAGCGATCGCGCAGTTCGCGCAGATACGCGGCTCCCGCCAAGATGTTGTCCCGGGGATCGAACGGATCATGGCCGAGCAACCAGCGGGCGCGCAGATAATCCCAGGTGCCGGGCATGATCTGCATCAAGCCGCGGGCGCCTGCGCTGGAGACAGCGCGCACATCGCCCGCACTCTCCTTGCGCATGATGGCGCGTATCAGCGCGGACGGAATGCCGAAGCGCTGCGAGGCTTCGCTGATGTGCGCGGCGAACGGATCGCGCTGCGACGGTAGCGCGATGGCCAAGTCCTGCGCCAATGTCGCCGCCGGCATGACGGTCGCGACGGAGAGGCCGCAAAGGAGGAAGAGAGCCATGCGCCGGGCGGCGCGAAGCGGCCCGGGCGCACTGCGAAGGCTCGTCGACGGGGGGCGAGCGCGCATCGTTCACTCCTTCTCGCTGCGCTCGCGCGGGCGCGACCAGTGCAGCGACCAGGACGTCTTGTCGTCGCCGTTGCGGAAGAGGTTCGCGCGTATCGGCTGCGCGAAGGTTGGGTCATCAAGCTGGATCGAGACATAGTCTCCGGCCTTCTCGCTGGAGCGTCTCCAACCGGCGCCAATCTCGGGGCCGTCCTCGTTGCCGGCGTGAACACGGTAGTCAGGCGCATTCTCAGTATCGCTCGCCTCTGCCGCCACGATGGCGATATCGAGGTTGAGGGCGAGCGTGTGGATGCGCCCGCTGTAGCCAGTCTTCTGGCGCGTGAACTCTCCGATTTGTTGCATGTCAGGCTCCTGTCTTGGAGTGGTGCGGTGATGAGGTTGGCGGCACGACGCGCGCCGCCGGTCGCGCGCTCACCGCGTTGGCGCGCGCCATTCGAACCGGCCCTCGCCATCCTCGTCTGTCCACAGCGGGACGGCGCGGCCGATGATCTGGTTGGTGGACAGGAGGCCGAAGTAACGTCCGTCGAGGCTCTCGGGCACCTGCCGGTTCATCAGGAAGACTTCGCCGGTCGGGATGCGGCGGCAGCCCTGCCAGACCGGCAGGTCACGGCCGGCCCGATCGCGCTCGAGCGCCGCGCCCGCTTCGATACCATCGACAGTTATGGTGAGGTTCAAGCGACAGACCCGTTGCCCGGCAAGGCCAAGGATGTGCTTCAAGAGTGGCACGCCGCTGGGCAGATAGCCTCGTTCAGCGAGAAACGCGGCGAGTGGCTCGGGCGCGTCGACGGCGACAAGATCGGTGACCTCGAACGGTCCGTCGAAGTCGATCGTGTAGAAGCCGATCGGCGCGCTGGCTGAGGCATTCCAGATGAGCTTGGTGGGCATCGAAGTGAGGCCGGGATAGCCGACGCCCATGGTTGCAAGAACGCCAGCGAGGATGATCCCGGCGCGGCTCACGGCTCGATCCTCTTGCGCAGCAGGAAGGCGCGATGTTGGTCGAGCGTGTAGGCGCGCGGCGCGTGGCCGGCGGTTATCCGGTTGTGGATGTGTCGCCAATGATCGGGCGACACCAACTCAGGCTCGATGTCGAGGCGCTGGATGGTGTCGATCGCCTGCAGCACGTGTTCGACTTTGGGCCAGCTCTCGACCTTCAGAAGGATGTCGCCGCCGGGGCGTACGAAGGGCAGTGTCTGATAGGCTTCGCCACGTGCGATCGCACGCACGATATCGATGCGTGAGATGATCGTTCCGAAGTCGTTCGCGGCCCAGCGAACGAACGCAAAGACCGTGCCGGGGCGATAGGACAAGATGCGCCGGTGACGATCAACGATCTGTTCCTGAGCGTGGGTGCCGAACCGTATCCAGTTCTCTTGCCTCTTCTCGAGCCAGGTCAGTTCGACATGGACGAGATCGTCGGAGGCGTGGCGGGTGGCCGGGAACGTGCCGCACACGCGAGGAGCCGCGATGCCAGTCATGAGAATTGTCCTGATGTTGCGGGGAATTCGCGCGCAAGCGTGTCGGGACCTGACGGCCGCGATGCAAGGCAGCGCTTTCCTGACCACTCACTCATCGCGCGATCCCCTCGATCTCGCTCACGGGTGCGGTGGTGTCGCGCTGCAGTACTGTCGCCGTCGACGACGAAACGCGCGCCGATCGGGCCGGCAGATACACACTTCGCGCAGACCAGCCAGAAGCTCGGCCAAAGCCAATCCATGGAACGGCAACGGTTGCACTTGAGCAGCGCGAGGGCGGCGAGCAGCGCGAACCGATTTCCCCGGCAGATCAATTCACCGGCGAGAACCAGCGTCAAAGTTGCCTTGCCGACACCGCTCTTGTGGTTGAGGCGTGCGGCGATCATCGGGTGACTCCGGAGCGCGGATCAAAAGGCGGAACCGAGGCTTCGGAGACGCTGGTTGCCGTGCTGCTGCCGTCAGAAACCGATGGCGCATTCGAGGTCTTATGGGTGTCTATGCTGCGTGCGTCGCAGGTTCGTCGGATGAGCCTTTGCACACCACACGCGCGCGCTTCAAAGTTAGAATCTTGGTTAGAGTCTAAGTTAAGGGCGTGATTTCGGCTTTGCTTTCCAAGGGTTAGGCCCCGTTTGGGTTCCTGATAGCACGAGCCTGCGGTTCCCGATGGCACGATAGCTCCGGTTCCTGATAGCACGAGGCCGTCCACAGGCTTCCTACAGGAGGCGATACGCTCGAAGGCGAGCAGCACCCGGCCGCCAATCTCTACTTCGAGCGCAAGCGTGTAGCCGGGCAGCGGCTGTCGGCGGATGATGTCGCGCAGCTCGAAGGCGAAGCGCTTGTAGGGTGACAGGCTGCCGGATTTCTGGTGGAGGTGACGGAAGTCGAAGCGCCAGCCGTCGGGCTGGCGTCCGCCATGCTTGCGCACGAGCCGATAGAGCCAGCGCTCCAGCCCACCAGTCAGGTCGAAATAGGCGCGATCGATCGTCAGCACGAGCGCGTCATCGAGGACTGCCTGGTAGAACCAGTCGGGGACGATCAACTCGATCCCCGCGGCTTTGCCATGGCGATCGATGCGCTCCTGCCACTCATTGATCCATGAGAAGCGGTGACGCCGGCCTTCGGCGGGCTGACGGATCGTCGTCGAGACGGTGGTCGACTGCAGCCGATCAAGCCCCGCCTTCAGGCGCTGATAGTCGCGCAGGCTCTTGCCGCGGCCGACGAAGGTGAGAATCTCATAGGGTGTGGCGGCCATCAGGCGCGAAGTGCGAAGGCCGGTGTCGCGCGCCTCGACGATCTGGCTCGCGGCCCAGATCAGGATGTCAGCGTCCCAGATGGTCGCCATGCCATGATCGGGTACGGCTTCGACCCGGATCGTGACGTTACCCGCGGCAAAATCGATCGGGGAGACGCGATGGGTCTTGGCAAGGGAGAAGAACGGATAGGCCATGAGATCCTGCGCGTCTCGTGGGGCGAAGTCGCCAGGCAGCGCCCGGAACAGGTCGAGCTGCCCGCGCTCCGATAGGGATTGGTTTCGTGCCACCATTTGAAATCCGCGCGCGGTCAGCGTGCGTAGCCTCCGCCATGCGCCGGCGGCGTCGGTGTGTGACGCTTGGCCGGCAGGACCGACCCACGCGGATCGGATGTAGAGGTGACAGCGCCGCGTTCGGCCCAAGCCTGAAGATCGTCGACGGCATAGACGACACGGCCGCCGAGCTTGCGGTAGGAAGGACCAGTGCCATAGGTACGGTGCTTTTCGAGCGTTCGGGCGGAAAGGCTGAGGAAATCCGCAGCTTCCTTGGTGCGCAGGAAGCGTGGCGGCAAGACGGCGATATCGGGTCGCATGGATCGGGCCTCCGTGGGGTTTTGGACGGCCGCTGGCGTTCAGCGGTGGTTGGAGACCACGGTGGCGGAGAGTAAGCTTCGTCAGGGATGGGGAAGTTGAGGGGGGCTAAAACTCCACCCCTTCTGCGCGGCCAGACCCGCTAGGATCGACGGCGATGACGCAGGATTTGCAAATAGCCGCCACCGATCATGGCGGTGGCGCCTTCGACGAGACCGATCGCCGCGTCGCGCAGCGCGGAAGTTTTCCAGGGATCGGCGGCCACGCGCTTGAACCCGTAAAGGGCGATGGCGATGTCGCGGTAGCTCGCGCCATTGGCGCGGCCGTCCGCGGCCTGCATCATCAGACGGAAGCGGCGGCGTTGCTGCGAGGTCATCCGCGTGTCCGCAGGCGCTGGGCGCCCCTGCCAGGCACGCCAGAACCGGGTGAGTGCTTCGATCCGTCCCAACGTGTCTGCGTCCAGGGGAATCAACGCCGCCAGATGGCCGTGCGGGTCACTGCCGGGCAGAAGGAAAAGTTGAGTGACGACACCTGCACTATGGACAGTGTGGCACCCTTCCGGGCTGTCGTGGTCCACGCCCAGACCAGTAAACGGCGCAGGCGGCGTCGATGACAGGAAAGCCGGCGCCGGCACGAGAGAAACCACTGCTGGATCGACGTCAGGCGACCAGAAAACGTCTTGCGCCAAGGCGGACAAAACCGGCGTGGCCGGGAAATCGTAACCCCCATTGCCGCTGCGCCTCAGGGTGGAAAGGTGCATTTTCGGCGCTTGTGGTCAGGAGCGCTTGATAGTGCCTTTGATAGGGTTCGTGACGTCGAAGACACTCCCAGGCGAGCCCTTCGATGGGTAATGTATCGAAATAGTCATAGCTCTCATTGTCTCGCCAATGCGACGTATCCGGCCTCATCCAAGAGCTCCTCGCAAGAAACGCGTAGACCCCGCTTCAAAACAATTCCGGGTTGTAGCGATTGGCGGAAGACCCTCACCGGGCATCGGGTGATGCTGTTTCGGCATCACGCGGGAACGACAGGAGCTGGTCGTGCTAGCTGCCGGGTTGACGCAAGAGATGGCGGTAGCCAGCACGTGCCATCCAGCGCGCTCGCGCCAGATGGCTGTCATGGATGCGCCGGGCGCGTTGTGGCTCCTTTGTCAGATCAATGCCGAAGAGAATTTCGACCACCTCGCGCCAGTCCGCGCCGTCGTCGGCGGCGTCAAGCAGGCGTGCATAGAGCTTGATGTGCTCCCGATCGTATTCGGTGAGTTCGTCACCCGTCGGCGCGGTATCGTCAAACGGCTCGATCATCGCTTGCCCTCGTTTTCACAGAGTGAGCCCGCATTTTATAGAAACAATCTTGCCAGCGGAGGATGGTTGATCAGCATCAGGCGATGCGATTTGGGCATCGCCTCGGTTTGACTGGACTGGACTGGACTGAACCGGCCGTCCGCAGAAGAAGGCCCCGGCCTTACGGCCGGGGCCTGCGCGGGTCCTCAATCGCCCCGCCGCGCGTTCGGGCGGGACCAGATGAGCGAGAAGCCCTCACCTTCCTCATCGTCGAAGAGGTTGGCGTAGATCGGGGCGTTGAAGCTCGGATCGTCGAGCTTGAGGCCCAGATAGTCGCGGCCCTCGTTGGACTGCTTGGACCAGGCGGCGCCGATCTCGGCACGACCGACCAGCACCCGGTGGCTCGGAGCGTTCTCGCCAGTGGCGCGTGTATCTGGGACGATGCGCACGTTCTTGGCCTGGACGCTGAGGGTGACGATTTCGCCGGTGTACTCGTTCGAGGCGGTCTTCTTGAAAGTGCCGATGGTAGCCATTGTAAATCTCCGTTTTCTGTTCCCGAGCCCGCACCATGCGGCCTCGATGGCGATCACTTGGCCGGAGGCGACCGACGGCGCATCGCTTGCGACCGGAGCAAGGCGGAGGACGGCGCAGGATCGACTTTCTTGTCTCGCGAGGAATGGCGGCGCTCGGGGCCTCATGCGGATCGCATGGGGTGGGGGCCGGCAGGGGAAGAAAGTCGAGACGCGCCGTTGCGGCTCAGGCGGTCGAGGCTTCAGCCGTCCTTCGACCAGATCAGGCCATTGAAGAGGCCGTTTGGAGTGCTCTTGGGACGGATTGGCAACGGGGACAATGGCGCCCAACGCGCCGTCAGCAGGTCGCTACGAGATTCGCCGGCATCGCCCACACATCCCTGGCACCAGATCCCGCGCACCGCCGACGGCCGCGGCCACCGGCCGCAGTGCTTTCCTGCTATCAACTGGCCGGACCTGCCTTCAGCATCGACCGAAGAAAGTCCAAGACCACATCGGGTCCGCGCTGCAATGCCCACTGCTCGATCATTGGCACTCAGCCCGATCGCTCCAACCGTTGACGATGAGGAAGCTAGGCCATTGTCGGTCTGATCCATCCGCCTCGCTCGTGCGGGTCTTATGCTCGAACCTTGCCCCGACCAGATTGTCGGCGCCGGCCATGCCCGCGACCCGCAGATATGCCATGAAGCCGATGGTGATAGCGCCGATGACGGAAAAGACGACCTGCCAGAGTTCCGAAGGCACCGTAAGCTTCGCGATACCATGGATAGCATGGTATCCGGCAACGATCGCTGGCGTGACGAAGAGCAGCGCGATCGCCAGCGTCGCCGAGGAGAATCTGGGCCGCGCCACGCGTCAACCCGGCCGCAAGGACGGCGACGAGGATCGGGCCAAGCCTGCCGACCCCAGTGTTGAGTGACCATGTGCCTGTGCTGACGCCGACGACAGCGGAAGGGCGCAAACAGCAATGGTGAACAGCAACCAGTACAAGATGCCGATGGTCGCGATGCGAAGGAAAATGCCGGGGATGATCGTGGTGGTGTCTCCGAGAATAACTCTGACGATTGCGCCTTCCACCACCACCTCGGCGCAGCGCAGGCATAACAAAGAAAAAGCGCGGGCGAAAACGCGCGGAAAATGCTCGCATCGCGAGCCGCGTGTTCGCCCCCTCACGGGGCGAACGGGTCGATTTCACCGATGATGGCAGCTTCGTCGCCGTCATACTCGTTCGCCGGCACGACCGAGAGAGTGCCGTCGCCGGTTCGGAAAATGACGATATTGATCATCATGCTGGTGGCGAGGCTAAAGGCGAAGGCGTTTGCTTCTGCGAGGGACATCTTTCCGGCTCCTGTCTGGGAAGCGGAGACCATCCCCGCGTGACAGGCGCCCGATGTGTCCGGCCGAGGGCCGCAATCACCGTGGAGGCGAAGCCGAAACGGCGGCACGCTTTGCGTAGTCCGACCCTTATGGGTTGATGGCGTCAGGTCCTCGGACCGGACCAAGGAATTGCGCCGATAGACGCGGCGATGGGTTCGTGCAGCTTCAGAAGCCGATGAGGACTCAAGCCTGACGTCATGCCTTCGCCTTCGTCGCGAACTGCCAAGAGCTGGCTGGTCAGCCCGTTTGGGACGACCACTCCCAGACGGGCATGGCCTTGTGTGGGATTGACCCCGTACGACCCATCATGCCGCGCCGAACCTCATGACCGGGATGCCGAACTTGCGGGCCTTGTCGGCGAGGTTGTCCTGAATGCCCGTGCCAGGAAAGTGAATGACGCCGATCGGGAGTATATCGAGCATCGCATCGTTGCGCTTGAAGGGAGCGGCCTTGGCGTGCCTGGTCCAGTCAGGCTTGAAGGCAATCTGCGGAACCTTGCGATGGTGAGCCCATTTGGCCGCGATGAACTCCGCTCCCTTCGGTGACCCGCCGTGGAGAAGCACCATGTCGGGATGCTTGGCATGGACCTGGTCAAGCTTGGCCCAGATCAGCCGATGATCATTGAAGTCAAGCCCACCTGTAAAAGCGACTTTAGGCCCGGCAGGCAGAAGTGCGCGGCTATCGGCATGGCTCTTGGCGGCAAGAAAATCGCGACTGTCGATCATTGCCGCGGTGAGATTGCGATGGTTGACGACGGAGCCCGAACGCGGTCGCCAGATGGAATGCGTGTGATGCTCGAAGTGCTCGGCCGCCTGGTCGCGCATCAGTTCGAAGACGCTGCGGCGTTCGAGCAGCGTCTGACCCTGGGCTGTGAGCCGTTCGAGTTCGACGGACTTGACCTCGGACCCGTCCTGTTCGCGCTGCAGGCGTTGCTGGGCCACTTCGTTTTCGTCGAGTTCGCGCTCGATCCGATGGCATGCGCGATGGAAGAGGTTGACTATGCCCCAAAGCAGTTCCTCGAGGTCGGGTTCGAGGCGTGTGTCGGCCATCGCCACCACGAGGGCGTCGAAGATGTCGGCGATGCTGGCTGCGATAACATGGCCTTCGGGAAGCGGGCGCGGATCTGGCTCGTCTTCGAAGGGACGGTAGCCGTAAAGCTGAAGCTCCTGGAGGACATGATCGGTTGGGGATGATTGCGGATCGAATTCGGTGTCGTGCTGGCTATCCATGTCGGCTTCCTCAGCGGATCGGCCGCGCCCATCGCGGCCTTCATGGCGACGAAGGCGGCGGGCGGTCCGGACTTGCACCCGCAGCGCCAGCGCAGGGCCGGAATGCCAGTGGAGGATGGCGAGCCCGGCTATTTTGTTTCGCGATGGAAAGGCCTGAAGCCGGGGCCCGCGCGCGGGGTGGGTAGGGCCGCCGGAAAATAGCTGAGGCGAAGCCATTGCCGGTCCGGGCCGCCCGCTGCCCGATCGCCCTCTGGAAGGCCGTGGGCCGGCCCGCTTCCCACCGAAGAAATGCGATATGCGCCTGACACCCGACAGCGACATGCGGCTATCTCATCCCCAACCGGTCAGGCCGCGAGGGGCATGAACCGTGCGACGTCCTCGGGCGCGATCTGAACTCGCAAGGTCGCCCTGACCGCGTCCAGACCGAGCACACGCAGATCCTCGTTGAAGTCGCCGAGTTGTGGCGTCAGCACCATCGCTTCGATCCCGGCCGAGCTGGAGCGTTCGATGAGGGTCGCCATTGCTCCGTTCCCTGCCGGATCGTTGTCGCGAGCGATGTAGAGCCGCCGCAGCGTGTCGGGAAACAGGATGGCCGCCAGATGTGCCGCCGATAGGGCTGCGATCGCTGGCAAGGAGGGCAGCGCTGAACGTTGCGACAGCATGGTCTCGATGCCTTCACCGGCCGCCATCACGTCACAGCCGAGACCGAAGCGGACCGCGTGCCCAAGCAGTTCGCCCATGGCGCGCCGCGGCGTGTCGATCGGAGCGCGGCCGAGATGGGCCTCGCTGAAGCCGCCAGGATCGAGCCATGTGCGGTGTGCACCGGTGAGCTTGCCTCTGAGGTCGGTGACAGCCGCGATCATCGCTGGCCAGGTCTCGGCCGGCCCATGCTCGTCGGGACGGTAGTAGCAGCTCGGATGAAATCGAAGACTTGCGGTTTCGTGAAAGGCAGTGATGGCGCGTGCACGCAAATATGTCTCGACGGGCGTGCCCGAGATCGGCTGCGACATGCAGACCAGGCGCCTGGCCGCTTCGACAGAACCGAAAGGAGCCGGAGCCGATTGTCGTTTGCGTTCCGTTTTGTCGGGAATTGGCCGGGGCATGGACAAGAAGCTGCGCGCCTCATCAGCGACATCCTTGAACTCCGCCGCACCAAGAAACTCCCTGATGACGTCGAGCAGATCGCCGTGCTCGCCGGTGGCTGCGTCCGTCCACTTGCCTGCCTGGCCCTTACCGGAATCCGGACCGTCAAGGCGGACAAACATTGACCGCCCTGGTGAATTGCGAACATCGCCGACCAGCCAATACCGGCCCTCGCGGTGACCATTGGAAAGATAGCGTCGGCACACCGCCTCGGCCTGTTGGGCAAGACGGCATGCCAATTCGGAAGCAGTGTGAGGAAACATCAAGCCGCCTCCCTCTCACCAACGCGCTGCACAGGATAAACGCTGAAGGACCTTCCCAGGCTCCGCTCGCGTCGGACGCGCCGAACGAGGCTTCCATCGCCGCGCGCAAAACGGTCGTGTCGATGCGTTGACCCCGTTCGAGATGGGGAAGGAGAAGAAGAGCTGCCGCGAGGATGGCCGCGGCTCGGTCGTGTTGGTGGGTGTCGAAAACGAAACGTTCATTGGGTAAGTCCTCGGGAGAGCGACACGGGAAGCCCCGCCGGCGCTCTCTGACCGGACGGGCTCAAACCGTCTCGGCCGGACTCTCCCTCTGACCACCGTCCACAAAAACTGCCCGGCGCTCTTGCGAGTGCCGGGCAGTGGGTGGCGCAGAAGAGCCGTGACTATTCGGCGGCGTCGAGATGCTTTTCGTTCCCGTCACCAGCCAATCCACCCTCGTCCTCACCCGCGAGGAAGTCCGGCAAAATTTCGTCTACGCCGTCGGCATTGTGCTCGACCGCCTCGACATCGAGGTCGACAAGCCGCAGCGGTTCAGGCAGCCAGCCACGGTCGGCGAGCAGCCGCTCCGCCTCCTTGGCCATATCGTCCTTCTTGAGGTGGTCGATAAGCTGGGCCGCGCGCTCACCGTCGCCCTCGCGAACCGCCTCGATAATCCGCGCCTTGGTGACGCGTCCGAGATAGTTGCCGACCGTCGGCCGCCAGCCGGAATCAACCATGTCGAGCCCGACCATCCGGGCCAGATGATCGGCTTCGGCAAGACGCTGCCGGACGCCATGCGCCGAGATGGCGCCGTTGCCGTAGCGATCGGCCCTGTCATAGAGGGCGTTCACTCCGAAGGAGGCGCAATGGGCGAACAGCGCGGCTTGCTCGCCATTGTTGAGCGCCACCAGCGCATCCCACAGCTTGTTGGCGTCTGCCGGCAGGCGGGTCTCCCAAGTCGCATGGCGGGCTTCGATCGCTTGCGCGTAGGGCGTGTCACGAAGCTGGGAGGACTGGGCAGGGAAGACCGTGCCGCGGACAGAGACCTCCATCGCGACACCCTGTGAGCGGTACCGAGAGAACACGTCCCGCACGAATTTGTGGAGCACGGCGAGGAAGGCGGTCGCTGGGTCGTTCGCGAGCTTGTCGCGCAGCGCCAGCGTGCGCTCGGCGGTCAGTTCCATGATCAGTCGGTCCGGCAACGGCTTGATGCCATCCCCTTCATCATCCCCTTGCTGGACCGGCTGGCCACCGATGGTGATGACAGCGCGCTGCACCAAGCCCGTCTTCGCAGGATCGCCGGCTCTCTCCACCCCGAAATCGTTCTCACCATCAGTCGCGACGGGGGATTCGTCCTCCGGCTTCACATAGCCACGTTCGACGAGAAGCGATCCATCCGCATCGACGCTGAGAAAGACGCCGGCTCGGGCAATGTCGACTGCAGCAAAGCGGACGGGGCGCGCCTCAAGCGCTCGAATGGCGGCTTCAAGTTCGCCGAACCGTTGGTCGACCTCGTCCGGAAACTCGTCTGCCTCTTCGTATTCCGCCTGCAGCCTGTCGAACTCGTCACGCAGCGCGCCGAGCGTTGCCTGCTCCTCGTCGGTCAAGTCGACGGGCGTGCATTCGAGTTCGCGCAAGTCGTTGGCCGCGCCGTAGGGAAAGCTCACCGCGACTTCGATCCACTTCCAGCCCTCATTGGCGATTTCGTCAGCCATGACCTGGAGCTTTTCGGTGACAAGACGGTCGAGCAGCGGTGCGTCCTGGAGCCATCCGCCATCATCCGACTGGAAGAGGTCCCGCAGCACCTGACCGCCGGCCGCCTCATAGGCGTCGAGTCCTACGAACACGGCCCGTTTGTCAGATGCGCGGACGCTGTTCTCCGTCAACATGCGGCGGATCTGGTATGGCTCCTTCGACCAACTGTTCTTGATCGCCTCCCACACTTGCTCCTGTCTCGCGTGATCGTCACTGACCGAAAACGCTTCGAGCTGGGCGATCGTCATATCGTCGTCGGCATAGGTGTCGAGCAGCACTGGCGACACAGCGGTGAGCTTGAGGCGTTGCTTGACCACGTTAACCGAGATGAAGAAGGCGGCGGCAATCTCCTCCTCCGACATGCCTTTGTCGCGCATGTCCTTGAACGCTCGAAAGGCATCCAACGGATGTAGCGGAGCGCGATCGATGTTCTCGGCCAGCGAGATTTCCTCCGCCGGAATCGCGCTGCTGCCCATGACACAAGGAACGGGTGCGGTCTTGGCAAGCCGCTTCTGGCTCACGAGCATTTCGAGGGCGCGGTAGCGGCGGCCGCCGGCCGGCACCTCGAACATGCCCGTCTCCTCGCCGCCGGTATCGAGCACGGGACGAACATGGAGGCTCTGGATCAGTCCCCGCCGGGCGATCGAAGCTGCCAGATCCTCGATCGAGACGCCGGCCTTGATGCGCCGGACGTTGGTCTGGGCGAGCACCAGCTTGTTGAAGGGAATGTCGCGCGAGGACGGCAAGGTGATCTTTTGAACGGCATTAGCCATGATGTTTTCTCCGCGACGGGCGCCGAGAGCCTCTCTCTCGACCCAAACCCGTCATGAAATCCCGGCACTCCTCTCACTCTCCGGCCACCGAACCGGGAAGCCGGCGAAGCGCGTTCCCGACTCCGGTTCGGCATGGCCCCATCACGCCGCCTCCCTTTTGTCGGTCGCTGCTGCCGAGGTCGCATGCTGATCGACACCAGGCTGGAAACCGAGGATGAATTCGGCGGCCTTCGACGCCGCGCTGGCCGCGCGGACAATGGCGCGATTGTCTTCGCGCAGGACCTCCAGCCATGAACCGATATAGTCGGAATGGCGCACCGTCGGCGCGATGGAGAGCGAGGCACAGATGAAGGCGCCCGCCAATTCGGCGACCAGTTCCTCGCGCGCGTAGGATTTGGAGCCGAAGGAACCGGTCATGTCACGGTCGAGCCGGGAGGAATGACCCGACCAATGCCCCAATCCGTGGAAGGCGGTCCGGTGCCAGTTGATCGGTTCGAAATAGGCGGCTGGCGGCGGGACCTGCACGAAGTCACTCGCCGGGCTGTAGAAGGCGTGGCTGCCGCCGATCCGAAAGTCCGCGCCGGTGGCCCGGATCAGTGTCTCTGCTTGCGGTTCGACCATCCCCGGCGGAGGTGGTGGTGCGAGGGCGACGATTTCCTGCGGCAGGTTCTCACATTGATCTGCGTTGAAGACGGTGAAGCGTTTTAGGAATGGAATAGCCTGCGCTTCATCACCGCTCTCGCGGGCTCGCTTCTTCTCGTCGCTGGGAATGAAGCGGTCGGCGAATACGACGGTCGTACCGTGCTCGCCCTTCCTGACGTTACCACCGAGTGCGAGCGCCTGGCTGAAAGTAAGCCAGCTCTGCCCCGAGAAGCCATGCTCGATGACCGCGCCCCACAAGATCAGGACGTTGATGCCGGAGTAACGGCGATGCGCTGACGCATTCCACGGCATGGCGAGCGGCGCCTTTGCCGCGGCGGTTCCCCAAGGCTGCACCCAGGGGACACGTCCGGCTTCCAGTTCGGTGATGATCTTGTCGGTGATTTCCTGATAGAGGCCCGTGCGGTCATTGCCGGAACGGGCGCGAGCGGTGTTTCTGGACATCGCGGTTCTCCGCGACGGGCGCTAGGAGCCTCTCTCCCGCCTTCAACCCGTCACGGCAACCCGGTCCGCACTCTGCCTCTCATCGGATCCGTCTCGATACCCATCGGCGGCAGGAAGAGACGCCGGCATGGCAGGGCTCGCGTCAGGGATGGAAGCCCGCACGGGGAAGGCCCGTCGCAGACGGGGCTTCAGCTTCGCCGACGGCCCTGCCCCGCCAGGGGGACGCCCAGTGGGGCCCGCTCCAACGCCTACTTCCGCAGGGAACGAAAACCAGAGGTAACAATTATCGATGCAAACCAAGCGTGGGTGTTTGCATGCCGAAGGTCCATGAGACATGGCAAGTCGAGCCGCACGGCCGGTTGAAAGCGGTCGCTGACTGTCTCTTGACGGTCAGCGGCGAGATCCAGATGCCGCTGGGTCATTTTCCGCGGCGAATGACGGTGGTCGGCCTGAGCGGAAACCGCACCGCGATCTGGAGCTGCATTCCCCTTGCAGAGCCGGAAATGCATGAGATCGAAGCGCTCGGTGAGCCGGCCTTTCTCATCGTGCCGGGTGCCGGCCATCGGCTGGACATCAAGCCTTGGAAGCTCCGCTATCCCCAAGCGAAAATTATCTGCCCGCCGGGCGCGCGGGAGGCCGTGGAGAAGGTGGTCTACGTCGATTCGACTGCGGATATCTTTGACGATCCTTCCGTTCGGATGGAAACGGTGCCGGGAGTTGCGGAAAAAGAGGCGGCGCTGTTCGTGCGCCGCGACGGGGGTACAACCCTCGTCGTCAACGACATCCTCGCCAATGTGCGCCACCCCCATGGGATTGGCGCGCATATCATGGCGCGCCTGCTGGGCTTCGGCGTCAACCGGCCGAGCACGCCGCGCGCTGCAAGATGGTTCTTTGTGAAGGACGGAAAGGCGTTGGGCGCGGCGTTTCGCAAATGGTCTGAAGACCCGGACCTTGTGCGCATTATTGTCAGCCACGGCGATGTCATTGCCAACAAACCGCGCAAGGTGCTGGAGCGGGTTGCGCAAGATTTCGGGGCGTGAGCAAAGGCCCTCCCCGCCTGGTCGTTGGCGGCAGCAACGGTACGAGAAGGGAGCGACTGACCGCAATGGCGCATTGCGTGGCCAAGCGGGAGAGCAAAAGACAGACCTCACCCCCGCCGAGGCAACAGACCGCATCCAGGCCTAGCGCAGCAAGCCTTCGTCCTCGAAAGCGTCCCACCCCTCCAACTCCGGCGGCGCCTCTTCTTCCTTGCTGGGTCTTTTCGTGCCCTTGCCCTTGCCAGCGTGCGTCAGCCCGGCCTTCCCGGCGCCGCGCCGCCTGTTCTCGGCAACGTCTTGCGCATCCTGTTCTCTCCAGAGGGTCGGTAGGTCGCGATCGAGCACGTCCTCGATGTGCCGCGGGTCGAAAACATGCGCCAAGCCGTTTGCTCTTCCGCCCCTTCATCGAGGAGGCTCAGGGGTAGTTGGGCAGTGTGCATGGTCGCCAAATGTATGATGTCATGCGTTACTGGGACGACGATCATCCTGAATGGGATGCAGAGCGACACGCCTTCGCGGCGGCGTGGCGGAATGTTTGGCGCGATCCGCTGCCTGGCGACACGATAGAATCGTTTGCCGATAGGACGATACAGTCGAAGTCCACCTGTCCCGTTGGACGCCCGCGCCGGCGACTGCCGGCGCCCTAAGGAAAAAACGGCGCATAAACCGCAGTCCTGCGCGCGTCCGCAAATGCGGACGGTCGCGTCCCCGGACGTGGTGTAGCTCGGCGGTAGCGAAGCCGCTCGCGAGCGCGCCCTCAACAGCGCCGTAGCGAGCGAGCGGCTTTGCGGCGGTCATCGATGTTCCCCGGTAAGGTCGGGTTGCTGACACCAACCTGATTCGAAGGAACCACCGATGACCGACGACATGATGAACCTGCGCACGCTCGTGGAGAAGACCCCCGACGCCGATATCTTGCGCGAGATGATCGGCTTTGCCGCCGAGCGGCTGATGGAGCTGGAGGTGGGCGCCGCCACCGGCGCCGGCTATGGCGAGAAGAACCCGCTGCGGACGGCTCAGCGCAACGGCTATCGCGATCGCGACTGGGAGACGCGCGCCGGCACCGTCGAGCTGCGCATCCCGAAGCTGAGGAAGGGCTCCTACTTCCCCGGTTTCCTCGAACCGCGGCGCATGGCCGAGAAGGCGCTGACCGCCGTCATCCAGGAGGCCTACGTCCAGGGTATCTCGACCCGCTCGGTCGACGACCTGGTCAAGGCCATGGGCATGAGCGGCATCTCCAAGAGCCAGGTCAGCCGGCTGTGCGAAGAGATCGACGGCAAGGTCAAAGCGTTCCTTGAAAGACCCATCGAGGGCGACTGGCCATACCTGTGGATCGACGCCACCTACCTGAAGGTGCGCCGCGGCGGCCGCATCGTCTCGGTCGCCGTCATCATCGCCGTCGGCGTCAACGCGGACGGCCGGCGCGAGGTGCTGGGCATGGAGGTCGGCACGTCTGAGGCCGAGCCGATCTGGACGGAGTTCCTGCGCAAGCTGACCCGCCGCGGCCTGCGCGGCGTCAAGCTCGTCGTCTCCGATGCCCATGAAGGCATCAGGGCGGCCGTCACCAAGGTGCTGTGCGCGACATGGCAACGCTGCCGCGTCCACTTCATGAGGAACGTGCTGGCCCATGCCGGCAAGAGCGGGCGCCGTGTCGTCTCCGCCTTCATCGCCACCGCGTTTGCCCAGGAGACGCCAGAAGCCGCAAGCACGCAATGGCGTGCCGTCGCCGACCAGATCCGGCCGAAGGTGCCAAAGCTGGCGACAATCATGGACGACGCCGAGCCCGACGTGCTGGCCTACATGACCTTCCCCAGAGAGCACCGCGCCAAGCTGCATAGCACCAACCCGATCGAGCGCCTCAACGGCGAGATCAAGCGGCGCACCGAGGTCGTCGGCATCTTCCCCAACGATGACGCCATCGTCCGCCTCGTCGGCGCGCTCCTGCTCGAACAGAATGACGAATGGGCCGTGCAGCGGGCGCGCTACATGACGCTGGAAACCATCAGCCAAATGAGCGATGATCCTCTCACCAGCCTGCCAGCCGTGGCACGCTGATCATCCCGGCCCTATGCCGGAGAGCGCGGCGACCAAGCCGTCAGCTACACCACTCCCTGGGACACGATCATGCGGACATTGTCGCGCGCGGGACGGAGGAAATTCGCCCCCGCTGCGGGCGGTTAACAGGACAGCCGAAGGAGCGTCAGCATAGCGCCGGCCGCAGGACGGGACGCGGGACCGACTGTCCCCGTCCACGGTGGTCCGCATGCCGGATAGATCGCCACCGGTTCCGACAATTGATCTGTCGCACCTGCGGCCAACAGTTTCTTGGAACGCAACGCCTCCACGGACATTGCTAGGCGACAGGAGGTGCCCATGCCGAAATTCCGCTTTGAGACCACCGGGTCCGACCAGACCACCACCTCCGAGGCGGAGTTGGCGAGCCCGGACCTCGCAAGTCCACGGGCAATCGAAAAAGCTCACGCGGCGCTGCTTGCAGGTGGCGCCACCGGTCTCGATCAATCTGGATCCGTCACAAAGGTCTATGATGAAGCGGGCTATCTGGTCGCCACAGTCAATTTCTCAGACGTGATGCTCGACGATTCCCAGGAGCAGCCCATCAGCGACCCGCCCGCCGAAGAGCCAGGCGTCATGCGGTCTGGCTGACGGCACGCGGTGCCGTTCTATTCTGGATCATGTTCAACACGAAGTACGACTTTCAGAGAGTGTCCAATGCCGATTGTCACCGGGATCGCGTTCGCGTTGCTCATTCTGTTTGTGGTCCTGTTTTTGACCCACGCCGAGCGCGATCTCAAAAGCTCCCCGACGTTCTATCGCATAAGACGCCGGCTCTCCATTCCGTCTGGCCGCAGGCCAGTTATTTTCGCCGATCGCGGAGGTCCCGATGATGGGGATCAACGGCGGCTCCGCGTTCGCTAAATGCCGGGATTTGAGTTCCTTGATTTCATCATCGCGCCGCGCGATGCGGCTCTCCAGGTTGGCGATACGCTCGGCTAAAAAATAGCGGCCCACCATAAAACCGCTGCTGCCAAAAAGCAGGGCGAACGAAGCAAAGGCGATGGGATTGGCGAGCACCAGCACAGAGTTTGTTTGGAAGAAATCGATGAGGTCTTGCATCGCTTCAGCCCCAAATTTGGTAACAACTCGCCCATTCCACCCAGACCAGCCTATGGATGCTCTCGCAACGCGTTCGTTCGATCGACTGGACAAAATCCTGCGCCCAATGAACCCTTCCCTTGGACAGCGCGACGCCACAACACACCGGCACCACACCAACCTGAGTCGGTTGGCAACCGGCCCACAGCACAGCGCGATCTACCTCAAGCTAGGCCTGTTGGTGCCTACATCGTCCCAGTATAGGGAATATATTCCTATGCAGTCAAGGCCCTATTGACTCCAATGTTCTTGTTTTGCGCACTTCTTGGCGGATTGGTACAGGAGGTGGAGCATGGAACTTCGCTTGAACTGAAGGCGCGGCGCCTGAAGAACTCGCACGCGGTGTTGCGGCCGCTGAAGTCGCTCTCCTCGACCAGATGGCGGGCCAGTTCGGCGGCATCACCGCCGAATGGCGACATGACATGGATGTTCGAGCGCGTGGTGGAACCCGTCACGCATGCCGCTAAAGCGGCTGCGAGCGAACTGTCGCATATCGGGCTCGAGCTGACGCTGGACCATGTCGGGCAGCATGCTGAGATGCGGGCGGAGGTCGCCGCGGCTCAGTCAGCGTAGTTCGCGAGCGAGGCGTGAAGTTTCAATACGCTGCGCGCCTCGCGTCATTGATGCGATCAATAATTGCCGTTGTAATAGCGGTCGTCGCAGGGCGCAGTGTAGATGCGGCCGTAGCGGTCCTGGTAGCGGCACATCTGTTCGCCGCGGGGCTGCTGCGGGGTGGTGGCCGAGCCGACGACGGCGCCGAGCAGCGCGCCACCGGCCGCGCCGATGACCGTGCTCTTGGTGTTGCCGCCGATGGCCTGGCCGACAAGGGCGCCGCCGGCGCCGCCGAGCAGGGCGCCCGTCGTGGCCCGCTGTTGTCCTTCGGTCTGAGACTGGCAGCCGGCAAGTGCCGCGGTCATGAGCATGGCGGCTATGGCTTTGTGAAAGGTCATGGAGGTCTCCCTTAAAGGTCTGAAATCCCTATCGATCGTCCCGTGCGGTCGCATTGCGGCGGAACGGGGGCACCGACGCTCACGATATGAGACATGGTTTCTCGGGCGTTGATGGTGGCGGGCTTCTTGGCAAACGTCAATTTCCCGAGATTTGACTAGCCGGAGCCTGAAGGAACGATCCTCCAATTCCCGAAGAGATAGAAGCCCGCCGCCCCATTCACGGCAGCGGCGGGCGCCCCTAGGGATTAACGGGACTTGCTGGGGTGTTGGTTTGCCCCTGCCGTTGAAAAGAACTATTAGAGACGCCTAATGTTCCACCGGCATACTTAACCTCGCGTCCGAAAAACCGGCAGCAGCTCACAGGCAGACATCTAACCGCCGACCACCGGCACGGTAACGGTCGTCGCGTAGTTGATAGGGAAGGCGCTGAAGTAAGGGAAGTCGATGACGAAGGCATAGGTGGCGGTCAGATGCGCCATGCGGAAGCCGCCGCTCACCGGATCGACGGCAATCGTGACGTTCACATCCTTCAAACCCAGGGCCAGCAGTTTCTGCGTGGCGATCGATTGGATGTCGGCCTGGGTCAGCGTGTTCTGAAGCTGCAGCGAGCGTGATGATGTCTCCAACACATAGCGAACGCTGGACACAGAGTTCATCGACCAGCCGAAGGCGAAGATCCCGAACAGCAGCATGAGGAGGAAGGGCGCGATCAGCGCGAATTCCAGCCCGGCCCCGCCCGATCGATCCCGCCTGAACGCGCCTGCCCTAACGGACACGGATCACCTCCAGGTGGCCGATGACGCTGGGAGCGGAAAAGGCTCCGAAGGCGAAGGGAGGCACCCACGTCGCCGATGCCTGGATCTGGACATAGACCGACGGCGCCTTCGGCCCACTGCACAAGGTGGAAGCGTCGACCACGGTCGTCCCGCACATGTAAATCCGGCTCAACGTCACCTGGCCATCCGTCGGCCGCTTCTCCCAGCTCGACATGGCAACGGCCTGGGTCGCCGTATCACTGGTCGAGCCTGCCATGATCAGATTCGCGGCCGTCTTCACGCCGGCGCGCATCGACAGAGAGCTCGTTGCAAAAGACCAGCCGTCGACGATGCCGAGCAACGCCAGGCACAGGAAGGGCAGGACCAACGCGAACTCGACCGCGGCAATGCCTGCATCGTCCCTCAGCATCGGCATCGATCGGCGTTCCACGGAGGCCTACTCGACCAGTGCCACGGACTGCGTGGCCGGAATGTCGCGCATTCCGAGGCTCGTGCAATCCTGATTGATGGTTGAACTGCCGGACCATTGGATCGTATCGGCGACGACTTGGGTGCAGCCGCTGTTGCCGGAGAAATTGCCGAGATAGTTGACCTGCTGCTTTGGGAAGTAGATGGCCCCAGTCAGGAGCGAGTCGGCGGTGCCGTTGAAGGTGCTCGATGCGCTGTTACCGGTCCTGTCGCCATAGAATAGCACGCCTGAATAGGTGCCCGAGGTCGGCGCGCTTACCTTCACGGAGGCATTGCCATTTATACTCACCGTCGAACTGCCCGATATGAAGATGGTCACCCCGCTGCCGGTGATGGCAGCGTTAGCGTTTATCTTGAGATTGCCCTGGACCACATAGACGCCGGGCGAGAGCGTGACGTTGCCGCTTAGGCTGAGCCCATTGCAGTAAGTACCCGGCCCCAGTGTCGATTTGTTTGCGTTCTGGCAGGGGTTTGAAGCCGGTGGTGCCGGCAGGTCCGCAAATGGATCGGCGGCAGGCAGCGCCTGGGTGACGGGCGCCGCGCAGATGGTCGTGACGGGGTTGCTGAGCGAGACCCCGCCCCCCGATATCAAGCAATCGGCCTGGAGGCCCGCCGAGCCCTGAAGCTTGATGGCGTCCGAAGCGATCGAATTGGCCATCACCGAGCAGCCGGTGACTTTCACGCTGGTATTGCCTGAAAACAGCGCCGCCTGCGAAGCGGATGGGTCGAGCGCGAGGATGCAGGCCTTCGAGGCTTCGGTGATAAGTGCCACCGCCCTCGCCTGCTCGGGAACCTGGCCTTGCGTGAAGATCGAGGTGAAAATCCGGTCGAGCTTCTGGCCGACGATGACCTCGACCGCCTTCTTCGCCGTGTTCGGACCGGACGCCGGCGGGGTGTTGACGACGATCGTGCCCGAGCCAAGCCCATTCGTCGCCGCCGACTGGGTCGCCGCCGCGACGATCGTCGGCGTGTCGGAACCCGAGATTTTCTCCAGCGCGCCGGCATAGGCCGCGGCATCGGCCGTCGCCTGCAGTTTCAGGCTGTTGTAGTACCAGTAGGAGGTCTCCACACCGAAGCCGGCGGCGCCGACAACGATCGGCAAGGTAAGCGCAAAGATGGTCGCGATATTCGCGTTCGTGCCACGGCACATACCTCTCGCAATACGCCGAATCTGGGGAAAGCCGCTGAATGCCATGCGATAAATTAGAAAACACGCATATATGAACGAACGGCTAAACCGTCCTGTTCACTTTAACCAATGATGGCATTCCTTGGCATTAAAGGGCGCTTAAAGCTCTCGCTGCAAATCTTCCATCCAAAGCGCCGCCCGGCACTGCCGAAATGTGATGATGGAGCGGAAGACCAACAGCGGCGATCGAACTGCGCGACGCGCTGCCTGCGACACTCTCGGAAACTAATTATTCATAGATTCTAATATACGATGACGGCCGTCGCAGAGGCCGGTTTTGAGTAGTGCGACACACACTCTCCTACAACGGAAAGCCCGGAGCTCCCCCGCGCCGGGCTTTTCTTACTTGGCCTTTAGCAGCCCTCCAGCGCGGGTTTCCGCCGGCCGCTGCCGTGCCCGCCTGTAGCGCGTTAACCCCTTGCTTGCTGGCTGTATGTTAGCGTCAACTAATGATCGCATAGAGGGTGCGATTGCATGGACATCTAATCACTGCCATGACCATCATTTTTGCAGCATTCGCAGCGGCATCGGTAGCAAGCTTGATCCTGGCGGTCTTCAAATCAGGTCGGATCAATGAGGATCCCTCAACAAACAAGCGTTTTCGCAGCGTCTTCGGGATCATGTCGGAAGATCGACGAGAGTCCCTGATTGCCCATTATTCTCAGAAGTATTCATGCGGGCGTGACGAAGCCATGCAGCGAGCCATCGACAGTCAAGCACGGGACGAAAGGAACTGGTAAAACGTCTGCCAGCGCCCGCTTTCTCCGTCAGCTCTCCTACACCGCCGAAGCGTCTCCCGTGCCCATAATGAGGCAGGCAGTGGCGAAGATGCGGGGATCCTTACGAATCCGTAAGTCGCGCGATTGAGCCCTTCCTAATATGGAGTGGCTCATGACCAAGCATCCCGCCGTGGAAACCGACCCAGCCGACCGACCTTACGAGGTTGAAGCGTTCGCCGAAAAGCACGGGTTAACGTTGAAGGCCGCAGACGTGATCTTGCTTGCGAACGGGCCGTCGCGTGTCGCCTGCGACGCCGCAGCGAAGGCATTCCTCGCCGCAGTGGCGGGGCGGACTCAGTCAAAGGCCGATTGAAGCCCCTACAGCGAGCATTCTTGCTTGCCGCTCTCGTAGAGTACCGACGCGTCTCCCGCGCCCTTGCGGCTCGCTGTGGCCTGAAGGAAGCGCGCATTCGACCAATGCCTGGCGGTTGATCACTGGTTACACACATATTAGCGACAGTTAAAATTCAATCATTTCGAATCCGACGGCGTTAGCTTTCGCCTGCTAACTTTTGGTCAGTTCACCAACACGATACGGAAAGATGCGTGGCCCAGGTTTGATCAGAGAATTGCGGCTGGTCGATGCTCAGCAGGTTCGAGAGCGAATCATATTGCTCGAAGGCGAGCTGATAAACGCCGCCAATCACTCCAATGCGAAATGGAAACTTCATGACATCGCTCACGAACTACGGGCAAGTAAAGACAGACTGAAGCTTCTCGAAGAGTGTATCAGTCATCTCCCTTTCCGCCACTGAAGACGCTCACGGGTCAGCAGCGTTCATGGCAGGAACGTAAGGTGAAAACTAGGGGCGCTTTCGCCTCAATGCGCCACTGCGTGATTGCGACAAGTTGCAAAGACACAGAACAAATCAAGACCCAAAGAAAATCGCCCGGGAGAAACAGCCTCATCCAACCCACCCGAACGTAAGGCTCACCATCACCACCGCGATCAGGATGGAAACCGGGACCGCCACGAACAGCCCGACCTCCAAAAATCGGGTATCTTTGTCACTGAACATTAGGTGCGCCTCATGCTTCTTTGAATGCTAGAAGCGGCCAACCCCCAATTCGGTTCCGAACTCTCTTAGGGCTGGCTACGCCGGTGAGGCCGCGCAGGAAGCGGTTGCGCTGCCGACCAGCCCCCTAGGTTGCGTGCTGAATTTACCGTTTGTTGAGGATACTAGCGCACCATCATACGCGGACATGGAATGTAGCTCGTACATGACTAAAGGCCCCGGCGCCTCACCCAGCGCCGGGGCTTTGTTTTCTACAATCGCGTGATGCCGCCAAACGCGACGGCGCTACCCAGCCGCAGGGGGCCGTACCGGTCCCGTGGTGTGACACTGTGAACTCCACTTCCTTGCCGATCACAGTTGTTAGGCTCGCCGAGAACCCCAACGAATCTCAGCGTGCCAGCCGCCCTGGCATGAGGGACACAACAGGCCGACCAATTGATTTACGAGTCCGCTATCCAAAAAGTTGCTTGAAATCGTCAGGGGAGCCGACTGGCGGGGAGAGAAGCACCCTCGCCTGTTGGCAGGAAACGGGTGGCGATGGCTGTTGGCTAGCGTGAGAGTGGGCGACCTTAACAAAAGAGGTCCCCCTATGTTCTCGCTGTTACGCGCGCTTCATGTCCATGGCGCAAAGCGCGGCGAGGGTCTATTGCCGGCGCTGTTGACCATGTCACCGTGGCCGCACGAAAAGCCTATGAATGGGAATTCAGTTGCTTTGGATGTGACGAAAAGCGAGCCTAAGCTGCGCCCGTCCCATATAGAATGTCGCGGCGTTAGGGCTTCTTCAGCAGACGCGCCTCTCGTACGAGCGATGGCCAGTTCCGGCCCAAGAACATGATTAGCTCGCGGGCCTGCGCTTCTGTAATGCCGGTCTCGCTTACCAAGCGGCGGACGAGCTCATCCGGTGCGGCAGTGTCGTCAACCATCAACTGTGCTCCCATATGACCGCACGTGATCCATGGGACGATAGTTGCGGTCGGAAACGTACAGAGCGGGCCTACCCAGCCGTAGTACCTTCCCGACGTCTGAATTCAAAGTGGCGAGGCCTAAAACGGGTTGGCAGTGTGACCGCAAGGTCTGTGACCCGTATCCATTTGCTGTAATTGCCTCGCAAAGTAACCCTCTGCCCTAGCGCTTTCTCTGCCGCCTTAAAAGGTGTGCGAGCCTTCGCGTCGACCGTCGAAACTATGGATTCCCCGTCCATCTCTTCAACGCGGTAATTCTTCATGGATTACCTTTTTGATGGCGCAAGCGAATCGTGCTGATCAGGGCTGTTCAATATTGGCTATGACTCAATTAAGACCGGAGTCCCTAGCGAGCGCTACCCAGCCGTAGGCTTTCGTTAAATTCGTACCGCAACTAGCGGACGCTGCAGGCGTTTCGCGAGAATGGCGATTTACCACTTCGACTATCGCGACAACGACAAGCGGGTTCCCGATAAGGAGGGCACCGAAATAGCCGACCTCGAAACAGCGAGGGAGGACGCCGTCATAATATTGGCCGAACTTGCCAAGGGCATCGAGCGGTCAGAACACCGAGTTCTTTCGATAGAGGTCCGGGAAGGCCACAAGCCGCTATTGCAGATCAGCCTCACACTGGACATCAAAACTCCCGGCTTAGGCGATTGAGCGTCTGTGCAGGGTCCACCAGCGGGGCGTCTCGGCAGGCCGCCGCTTCTATGGTCGAAGCCTGCCGCGCGTGTCCTGGAGAACACCCTACTTGCGAGAAGACCTAAATTCCGCGAGCATCCCTAGATGAGCCGTTCATCCATCGTCGAGGAGCTTGAGAGCGCCGCCGATCGCATCGCGGACATTTCGCGTGCTGATCTGCAGATCATCCTCCGCCGCGCCGCCCTGATGCTCCGCAGTGTCTCTGGCGTGCCGCTGGAGGCGCCTACACAGGATGCGTTGACCTCAATCGCTGCAGAAATGAAGATGAGCCAGCCGAACCTTATCGCGACGATCTTGAGAGACTGGCTGGAGACAAACGCGTACTTGCCGGTCTATGAGTTAGACGACGACACAACGACAGACGGACGGGCGTAGGGTAGCTTCCGCGATCACGAGACTGACGAATCGGCCATATGTGCAGTGCGGCGGACCTAGGTGCAGCGCTTCCGCTGCCACCAGCAAGCACTCGATTTCAGCCCGCGATAACTGTTGGGAAGGCTCTGGTGGCCATTTGGCGAGTCTCCGTTTTGAGGGGTTCGCCGCAACGAAGGAATATGTTCCTCCTGTCGATCTCGCCGGCAAGCGGCCAAAAACGAAAAGCCCCCGGCCGAGAGCCAAGGGCTTCTTAACTTCCGTAACCCTGTGGAATGACGTCAGCCTGCCGTTTTGGAAATCGTAGTTGCCGCTGCCACTGCCGACAAGCGCTCGCGCTTGGCCAGAACAGGTTTCTCATATTTCTTTTTCATTGAGCCTTCCCCACTTTTGCTGTCACAGATCATTGAGCCCGCACCTTACTGTCTGTCAAGCTGTGCGGAACAGAGAGGGGATTCACATCGAGTCCCGTTCGATCTAGAATCGAGCCATGGACACGATCTTCGATGACCTATCCAACGCCCTCAGAGCGCCCCGTGTAGACGCCTGGCGACCTGTCCGCCTCATTGCCTAGACCCTGCCGGCAAGCTACTCATGGGCCTTGCAATCGGCCTTGGCGTAGGCATTGGAATGGCAATAGCGGGTTAAAACCAGTTATCAGTCGTCACCACCGCCGCCGCCGCCGCTGTCTCCACCGCCACCACCACCACCGCCACCGCCAGATCCGCCGCTGTCGCCACCGCCAGATCCGCCGCTCTGGTGGTCGCCGTTGTCGCCGCTCTCATCGCCAGAATTCTCGCCCTGATCGTCACCACCCTGTCGCTGGCCGGCGGCAACGCTGCCGTCACTCTGGTCGCCGCTACTGGCTTCATTTTGGACCGCATTATCATCGCTCTGAACATCGGTGCTGGCATCCTGGCTATCATCGTTTGATGCGGTGGCGGTCGCTGTACCACCATGGTCGGAGACCTGGCTTGCGAAGGCATCCGAAGTCATGAAAACGCCCAGCACACCGACAGAAGTCGCTACCAGCAAAGGGAACTTTTTCATCGTTTTCTCCAATGTCCACTTGCCGCCACCGCGACCTTATCGTTGCTGGCACATTACCACGTGCTTAAGTGCAAAGGATAAATTTTAGCGACCGCTAATTTGCAATGAGCATTAGCGGCTCGATCGCGACGATGCTTCATGTCGATCCATCGTTTTCAAAAGGGCTCACGCCAGCGCCAGCACGACGCCAGCCGAGAGATGAAGGCGAGCCGAGCAGGCCGCTGTTTTATCGGCCATAGACGGACCTCCGAGCGGCGCGCGACCGTTTGAGGGTACTATTGGACACGGCTGTGCGTCCGCGCGGAAGCGCGGGTCGATCAGGTTGGCGCATTTCCCTGGACGCGACGGTCGGCTTTCTAGTCCCCTCGTCCCGGAAGCCGCCCTTCGGCTTTCGGCCCAGAGGCTGCCGGACCGCAATCGCCATAACCGGACTCTCTAGCCGATTGCCGACCTGGTTTCGCACCCGGCACGCGCCAGGCTTGGCATGCTCTCGAAACACGCAGCAACCTTGCCGCCGTCGCAATAGATGCCACCGGTTCTCAAAGATAGTTGTCGCCACATTCACCCCGATGTGGAACTCGATCCGGCGCTCTTCCGTCCGCTTCTGCACTACTGCGCGCGGCGTGCTAGGGATCGTCGAGCCTCTGGCCGCACTACTGCTACTACTCCCTCGTAACCTCCAAGAATACTACTTCATCGGACCCCGTGTGATGGACGTGAGTTCCACGATCACGTCAAACGCCTTGATGGTCAACGTCGGGTCACCTTTCATCTCCGCAATAATTGGCCCCTCCACGAAGGCTTGCACTGCGGCGTCATCGTCGAACAGGTAGATCCCGCCGGCTTCGCTTTGGGCCTCGTTTATGATCCAGACCTTCCAGCGCAGGCCAGGTATGTCCGCGATAGGTTGAGCATAGGGCAGGTTTTCTTTCTCGTACTCGGCCCTCGGCCCGTTGAGCTTGTAGTTGATTTGCAGAATTTTGGCCGACATGTCTTTCCTCCCTTATTCTCTAGGCGTTGCATGGCCACCCCGGACAGGTCGAATGAGGCTGCAACCTCAGTATGGTCTTCAAGAAAGCGGGACGATCCCCTCAAGCGCGGCATAGACCGAGGTTCGCAGCCAACGGTCCATGCTGCGGGCAAGGCCGGGGTCGCCGCTCAGGAAAAGGCCACCCCTTTCTTTCTCACGCTGGATGCTGGAGCGGCCCTCCAGGATGGCCCCCAGCGAAACAACGCCGGTCTCGACGTAAAGGTCGACGTCCCGGCGGGGGTCGAGCGAGCATAGCTCGGGCAAGTCCGCGCCTGGCTCGACCACAAACCAGTAATGGGGACACTTCGGTGGCCCACATGAGGGTCGAAACATCCACGTCCCCGAGCGCGATCTCCGCCTCGATGTTGCATTGCGCCCATTCCGCCAGCGCGTTCATCGCCGGCTCGAGCTTGATCGACTTGTCGGTGCGGAAATAGCCGATGGCACCCGTCGCCTCGTCCTCGATGCGCTCCACCAGGCCCAACGCTTCCATCTCCTTGAGCCGCCTCGACAAGAGGGCGGACGAGATGTTGCCCACCCCCTTGCGAATGTCATTGAAGCGGGTCGAACCGTTCCAGAGCTCGGTCAGGATTTGGATCGTCCAGCGCGGCTCCAGGAACTCGCAGGCGCGCGAGATCGGGCAGACCAGTCCGTAAGGCCGTCGCGTCATGGCTGACCGCTCCTTTGCCGCAGGTTTAGGCCTTACGGAGGTCTAAGGCCAGTTCACAATCTGAAGCGGAACGCTTCCGAAGCTGCCCTGGCGCCTTCACGCCCTCTGCCGTCATGGTGATCGTCATTCGAGCATCCCTGACCAACGGAGGTCACCATGAGTCGGCGTAACACAACGCAAATGGCACCAAGCCAGGCCGCTCGGCGCGCGCCGGAGATTTTTCTTGATCTTCCGCTCGAACGCCTGTTTGCCCTTGTCCATGAGTGGCGGACCCGCCGCAACATAGAGCGCGAGCTTGGTCACCTGTCCAATTTCCTTCTGCGCGACGTTGGCTTGACCAAAGCAGACGTCGAAACGGCCTGCGCCGACAGCTTCGATCGATCCGCCTCCCGCGTGCTCAAGAGTGTAGCGCATAACCGCACGGGCAATTGGTGAGAAGGGAAAGCTGGCGCGCGCGGCGCACGGTTCAAGTGCCGCGTTGATCCAAACACAGGAACCACGGAAGAAGGTAAATGATCACCGCCATGCCATTGACGAGGAGCCAGTTCACGATCACGGACGGGGACACCATAAGGCTTGTTGGTGCCGCGAAAGGGACCCGGCTCGTCGGCTTCAATGCGCCCGAAAGCATCGAGCCAAGGTGTGACGCTGAGGCAGAGCTTGGGCGTCGAGCGAAGGCGCGCCTCAAAGAGTTGGTTGCCACTGCAAAGCTGGAGTTGAAGATGGTACCCTGTTCTTGCCCGGCAGGCACTGAGGGCACCGGCAGGTGCAACTACGGGCGAAGTTGCGGCTCACTCTTTGCCGATGGCCAAGATGTGGGCGACGTATTGGTGTCCGAGGGGCTGGCCGTCCCGTTCGCCTGCGGCTCTACAAGCTGTCCGCCAACGCCCCGCCCTTGGGGCGGATAAGATGACTTAACCTCACCCTCCGGCGGTGTCGGCTCCTTCGAGGCGCTTGGCCAGCTTTGCGAGCGTTGAGCGCGAACAGTTGGTGGCTCGCACAATGGTGTTCCAGCTCTGGCCCTTCCGCAGCATGTCCATGATCGCCTCATTACGCTCGGCGTCCTCGGGCCGGCCCTTCATACGCCCTTCATCCTTCGCCTTAGCGATCCCCTGAGCCTGTCTGCGGCGTCGGTCGTCATAGTCCTTGCGGGCGATGGCGGCGAGCATGTCGAGCAGCATCCCGTTGATCGCGTCAAACATCCGCCCAGTGAAGGCGTCCTCGGTCTTCAGCATCATGTGCGAGGTCGGCAAGTCCAGCGCCACGACCTTGACCTCTCGGTCCTTGATCTCGCGCTTGAGCTGGTCCCAGTCCTTGTCTGACAGGCGGCTCAAGCGGTCGACCTGTTCGGTGAGCAAGATGTCCCCGGGCTTGCTGTCTCCTAGCAACCGGAACAGCTCCGGCCTGTGCAGCGAAGCCCCGCTCTCGTTCTCCTCGTAAGTGGCAGCGATAGTCAGCGCACGCTCCTTGCAGAACGCCTCAAGGTCCCCCCGGGCGCGCCCTGCGTCCTGTTCCTTGGTCGAGGCTCTGAGATAGGCTCGGATGAATGCCATGTCTGCGCTCCAGTCCGTTTTGACTGGTTCGCTAATAGATGGGTCGATTTGCCCGGTCACGAGGCATTTATCGAACCAGCCTCGACCCGGTTCGGAAAGGGCACACCCAATAGTACCGACCGACAAAGGCGTGTGGTGCCGTTGGTCATCGGTCCCTGTCTATTAGATGCTACCTCCTTTTGGACGCGGGGTGTAGCTGGACCGCAGCTTAACTACCGGCTGTGCCATGCATTCCCGGTACTCGTCGTCATCGTACTCGTGTTCATGCCGACAGGTGGCGGTCCTGCTCTTCAGGCTGCTATCATTGAGACAATCTGCGTAGTCGTTGTAGGTGTCGTGCAGCACAAGACAGAAAGCCGCCGCCTTCTCCTGCACAAGGCCGGCGTCCACGATGCACTGGGCGCGTAGTTCGGCTACCCTTTCGAGGTCCCGAAGCAGCATCGGCTGTTCGAAGTCGACACCGACCGTCTGCGCAGCTTCAACATGGCAGGCATAAACCTGGGCCATCGTTTCCTTCCAGTAGGATGGATCGCTTTGCCCGCACCCGCTGAGAAGCATGGCGACGAGAATAAGTGCATTTCGCATGTAGACGGTGACCCCCTTGGCCAATGATTTCGAGCGTCCCCTACTGTGAGGCCAAGGGGGTGGCAAGGGGGGTCGGCGCACGTGCCAGTTATCCGATCACCCGCTCACACTTTTCTACCAAATATTCCTGGGTCGGAACCATCGCTGTCGTACCGGGTTAAATCTACTCGGAGCCTACTATGATTAACAGAGATGAACAGATAGCCGTGGAAAAGTCCTTACGTCAGTTGATCCTCACCGAGCAAAATCGAATTGCTTTGCGGAGGGTATTGAAGCAGGAGGTAGACTACAGCACGCCCTCGGTCGTGTCCGTGTTGCTTCACGCGCTGGACAGTGCGGACAACCACTGAACCCTAGCCTGACCCTCAAGATCCCTTTGATATCCCCAGCTAAATACTCCGTGCGTGGATCGCTGGCCCTCAGCGCAAAAAACTCTTGACGACGGGCTTTAGGGGAGGTTCATTCTGCAACGTCGCCGGCTGAAGTTGTGGGCGCTGGCGAGTGGGAAGGGACTTTAACCCCCCGCCCTCAATAGGGTGATGACGATGGACAGCCAATCGGTGTTGTCGGTTGTCGTTTTGGAAGATGAGGCGCTGATTGCGCTTGACGTGGAAGAGGCCTTGCGTGACGCAGGCTTCAATGTTTTGGCAGTCATCTCATCTTGCGCCGACGCCCACGAGTGGCTTGAAACGAACTCTCCAGATGTCGCCGTCCTTGATATTGAGCTTCGGGATGGGAACTGCGCGGCAATAGCCAGCCTGCTCTATGATCGTAACATTCCGTTTGTTGTTCATACCGGAAGCTCGCCCGATGTGGGGAATGAAGCTCCCATTTTTCTAAAGGGGCGTTGGGTGCCCAAGCCCAATGGGCATTCTGATCTAACCGATGCGGTTGCGGCTTGTGTCACCAATGGGTCCACCGCATAAGGTTCATGGCTCTACATTGGTTCAACCCTCCGGTGTACGTCAGGACGGATCGCCCTGTTTGGGGTCAGCCACGTTGAGGGTGCCGCCGAGCAGCTCCTGAAGTGGACTAAGCGTGGCCCTAAGTGGCAACATGCCGTAGAGACCTGCATGTCAGCCATTGAGGGACAGGTACCTTCTCAGGACGCCCGCAGGGCATTCGAGGCGGCGGCCAAGGAGGAGAGCATGCTCCTCCCACCTGCTTAGGCCTCCACCCGTGCCCGCTTGCCACCAACCCCCACGTCTGATTAGCATTTGATCGGTTGCAAACGGGAGAGGAAATCATGGCAACGGCAGCGAACCTCGCCTCGCAAATACTCAGTGTGGTCAGTCAAGAACTCGACGATTGCGACCGAGCGCTAAAGAAGGAAGACATCCGGAAGGCGCGGCGCGAACTTGACGACGCAATGACTAAGCTCAAAGGGATCGCGAGCGCTGTCCGCAAACTGGGCGCTTAAGGAAGTGAACGCGCGACGGACCGACCCAACCGTCACTCCATGTACGGCAGATCGCCACCCATAAAGAGCGTCGTCGGTTCCCCGTATTCGCCGGAGAGCCGGATTGGCCTCGCGCGACCATGCAATGACACCCGCATGTTTCCCGGCCAAGCCCTTCGCGGTCCTTATCGCCCGGTCCTCGGTCTGCTGCTCGGCTGGCCCGTAGACGGGCTGGAGGTCGCCAGTCTCATCTCGATCAAAGGCGGTGACGACGATCAGCTTGGGTGCCTTCTGCTGAGGAAGGATGTTGTCTGACATGGTGATGCTTTCCGTTGGCCGTTAGTCGGTCCCGCTGCGCTTCCCTCTATGCCACCCCCGGCTGAACCCATAGCTCACCGCAGGAGCCCATAGCGCCACCTCACGCTCCAATGTGGCGTTGGCGACAAGGAGCGCCTTCACGGCCTCTCGGGCATCGCCGCCGCATGTTGCAATGACCTCATCGACCGCAAGCTCCCAGTCCATCGCGGGAGGATCGGCTTGCTGTTGCTCGGCTGGCATCGCTCTGTCTCACAGGTACGTCTCACCGTCGGCGCGATGCTCAAAACAGAACCAATGTGGTGCCTGCTTTGGCTTCGCGAAACCCCAGCCGGCATCCTTGCCGCAGCCAAGGCGCTGGCACCAATGGTGCTGGATGCCCGGTGCCGTGATATGTTCTGGCCTTTGAAGGCCGATTTCGTCAATCGCGATCTGGTCCACTAAGGTTGCTCCAAACGCTGCATGCCCACAGTGAACAAAAAAGGAACAAAACTGTCAAGGATGAATGACTGCGAGGGGAATGCGTTCCTATTTTGGGTCATGCCCGACACTGGTGGACGACGGAAGCGCGGAGGCGCATGGACACTCTGCAACGCCCATGAGGTCGGGCAGTTGGTGCTTTTCCGTTGCGGGCTCTGCAACGTCAAACGCTGGTATCACCCGGGTGACCTGAGGGAAATCTTCAGGGACGTTGAGGCCGAATTGGTGGGAAGCAAAATGAGCTGCGAACGGTGCGGCAAGAACGATTGCATGCATGCCGAGACACAAAATCCAACCAAGAGCGGCAGCGCATATCCTTTGCGTAGCGCGTGGTAACGTCGACCAGATGACCAGGCTGGAAGCGACGGCTTATCTCGGCGACAGGCCCAAAAAGGGCCTGCCTTTCAGCCCGGCTTTTCAACATGATCTCGCTGATATCATCGTTGCGTCGTGCCATAGCGTATCCCCTGCTTTACTGCAGCCAGATCGCTGCGTACCTGGTTCGCGGTCTCGATGGGTGTGATGGTCCAGCCAACTAGTGCTCTTTTGGCCGAGTATAGCGAAAGCAAACCTCCGCTTATCAGGATGACGCCGACTGCGAGACAGGAAGACATAGCGCCGAAACCCAAGAGATCATCGCCAGGATCAGAAACTGGACCAGGGCGAAAGCTCCCAACACAAAGAGGATGGCGGCTGCCACCAAGCATCCGCCCGAGGACACGATGGCCCACATCTTGCTCCGCATTTCCGCCTTAAGCAGGCGAAAATCCAGACGCATCAATGAGGCGATTTTCGCGATCGCTTCGTCGACGATGCTGCCGAAGGGTCGGCGATCGATACCCTCATCCATCTGAGCAGCCTGTCTCAGGACCTATCCGAACTGCGCATGATGCGGGTCAGCATCACTCCGGCGAGGATCCCGACGCCAAAGAACGCCGCCGGCTGGCGCTGCGCGAATTTCGTAACGGAGTCGAACAGCTCACCGACGTTGCGATCTCTGATGTCGGTCGAGATCCGTTCCACACCTTCGGCTGCGGTGCGCACCAGGCCGGCGACTTGAGGGGATTGCTTTTCAATGCCGTCAGCGGCGTCCTTTACGGAGTGCGCGATGTTGGCGATCGCATCGGCGCCGGCGGTTTTGTTTGATTCGACAGCTTCCTTGAACGCACCTGCGGCGTCAGAAGCGACAGAGCCAGCATATTCTTTGGCGTCGGTCGACACAGAGGCAGCGGCAGTTCTCAAGTGGGTCGCGGTCTCGGATGCGCTCGTCTTCAATCTGCTGAGCGCTTCCTTGCTTTTCCCGGCACCTTTGTTGTCAGCCTGCCATCCCGTCTCGTTGGATGGGCCGGTTCCCGGGAAGCCGTTTGTGTCTGGCGTTTTCACAATGTTTCACTCCTGTTGATTGGAAGTGAACTTCGCCACTCGCCGGCGGTTCCTGGCTTCGCAGAATATTCTTGTTTGTCCCCGTGCGGGACCTTTTAGTCGCGTCGCAGACAGCCTCGCCGGTGCTCGTCGAACTGCGGTCCGTCGTTTAATCCCGGATCAGCATTGACCAAGGATCGCCGCGACGTCGCAGCGCGAAATGGTAGGGCCATGCAGACCCTTCATCACACGATGGGACATAGCTGCGCAGATCTCAAAACTTGGCGCGATTCTGATCAGCATGGGTTATCCCGATCCAGCAGGTGACGGCACACGCGAAGACCGGCCGCAGACAGGGTTCGGCCGCTGCTCCCGTGCAGTTGTCGTCAGACAACCGAGCAGAGCGGGCGGGTTGGAACCGCACGCGAGCGGCTTCAGCGTTGATGTTGGCTGCAAAGCGGCTGAGTCCGGCCTCCTAGGGCGTCTCCTCTGCACCGTCTTTAGTGCCGGCGCGGAAATGACACCGACATCCTTTGATTCCGATCAAGGCGATGACTTGGAAAATGCCCTATTTCACCCCGCATTCATTGCCATTTTCTGGGTGACATAGTGGATGAAGAAGTACCCGACCCCAATATCAGCAAAACGGACAATTCCCATTCTCGTTTCTCTTGCCAGAAGGTATGGGATCGCGTCACCAACAGACCTGCCAGCCTCGGCGGCCGTGAGCTGGTAGGATGCACGTCCTATCGAGCAAGTGCAGCCGCTTCTGTGCTGACGCAGATTTATGCGCATGGGCTGGAGGCAGACGCGTATCCGCGGCGACCAGAACCCGAAACGTCCGAGGCCTCGGAAAAAGGCGCATTACCGACTGCGGAAGAGGAAACGTATTCGCGCCGCAGTCTCGGCCCTTGAGGCTGATTGGGTAAAGTCATTCCGCCCTGGGGCGCGAATCGCTGCCTCGGTTCGCACGTGATCGGCTGCGCCGATGGTCTTATCCGAACAGCGCGAACCGCAACGAATGGTCGAGTTTCTCTTTGGAATAAGGTTTGGCGATAATCATCGACCCTTTCGCGAAGTCTGACGCACCCTCGCCATATCCGGTGGCGCACACGATTGGGATGCCCCGAAGCCGCAGGGCGTCGGCAACGCGCTCGCTCCGCTCCCCACGTATATTGATGTCCAGGACAGCGGCGTCGATATCTTGGGTTTCGATCATCGCAATTGCGCCGTCGATGGTGGTGGCAGGCCCAATGACAGTGGCCCCAAGCTCAATCAGAAAATCCTCAGCCAGCATGGCAATCAGGGATTCGTCTTCGACGATGAGCACACGTCGGCCTGACAGTGTTGTCATTGAGGCAACCTCCCCTCTGCCAAGGGGGCATCGATCCTGCAGACGAGGCCCTGGGGTTGGAAATCCATCGCGACCTCCGCCTCGAGATCTGCAGCTAGTCCCCGCTCGAGGAGGCGAGAGCCAAAGCCTCGCCTGGCCGGTGAGGAAACTGTAGGCCCCCCGAGTTCGCTCCAAACCAGCTTGAGCCTCGGCTTGGGTTTGTCGGTGCGAAACCACTCAACCGAGATTTTGCCAGCCTCGTTTGAAAGGGCGCCGTACTTCACGGCGTTGGTCAGCAATTCATGGAAAGCGAGCGCGAGCGAAAGAGCCTGGTTGGGCTGCAACAGAATTGCAGGTCCGGTTGTCGAAACACGGTTGGAGAACGCGCCTCTAATTTGAAGGCTGTCGCGAACAAGCTGGTCCAACGATGCATGTTCCCAGCTGGTCTGCGTCAGGATGTCGTGTGCAGCCGAAAGGGCCATGAGCCGACCTTCGAACGCGGTATGGGCATCGGTGGCCTGCGTTCCCCTGAAGGTCTGATGCGCAATCCCCTGTACCACCGCCAGAGTGTTCTTTACACGATGGTTGAGCTCAGCCATCAGCAACTCCCTTTGTGCCTCTGAGCGCCGTCTTTCACTGATATCCACCACAGAGGCGAGCGCCATCATTCCTTCGCTTGTCTGAATTGGGCTGAGCCCAATCTCGACCGGCACCTCTTTTCCATCTTTGCGGCGTGCATAGAGATCCCTGCCCGCACCCATCGGGCGTGCCTGCGGGAAACTCCCATACCCCTGGCGAAAAACCGGGTGCGAGCTACGAGAGCGGTCGGGCACCAGCATCTCGATACCTTGCCCGACCATCTCCTCCCGCCCAAAGCCGAACAGAGTTTCTGCATGAAGATTGACGAGAACGATGCGCCCCTCCTCGTCTGTCATCACCATTCCGCTTGGGGCTGCCTCTACCGCTGATCGAAACCGTTCCTCACTATGGCGCATCGCCATCTCTGCCTGGTCGCGTTCCGTGACGTCGACATTTACCCCGATCAACCCACGGAATATGCCATTTGCGGAGAAGTGGGGACGAGCGGTTGTGAGCAGGACGCGGTACTCCCCCTTGCAATTTCTGTAGCGCCCCTGGACCGAGACGGCTGTCTGCGTAGCCAAGGCCTGCATCATTCGAGACCCAATTTCGGCAGCATCGCCTGGATGAATGGTTGGGTGCCAATTGAACGTCGGGACATCATCGGGCTCGACCCCCCAGAACTCCCGAAGCATCATGTTCAGATTTGTGCATTTGCCCAAAGCGTCGCATGTCCAGATCATCACAGGAGCATGTTCCGACATAAGGCGGAATTGTTGTTCGGATCCCCGCAGCTCTTCTTCGGCTGCCCTGCGAGCCTTCTCCGCCAGCGTTCGCTCGAGATAGAACCCTATCTGTCTGGCAATCGTCGTGGCGAGGTCGATCTCCTGGCTGGCAAACGAATGCCTGTGTTCATGGTAGGTCATGAATTTCCCAACCACTTCGCCCCGGACTGTCAATGGAATGAACGCCAGGCCAACGATGCCTTCGCTGGCAATCATCTCTTTGACGGCGGCAGGTTCATCCGTTTCGGCAATGTGTGGAACAAGGATAGCCTCGGGGTTGCGTTCGCCGACGACCCAGGGCGAGTGACCTTCCAGAGCTTTTCTGTAACGTTCTGATAGCCCGCGCCAGGCGACAAACCGCATCACGCCCGCCTCGTCGAAAAGCAACAGCGACGCGCGATTGCAGCCCAAGCCGTCGCGAATGGCATCCAGACCGGCTTCAAAAGCCTCGTGACTTGCCTGTGCCCGGTAGAGACGATCCGTCAGCACAAAAAGCGCACTGAGTTCGTCTAGACGTTCTGTGAGCTTCTCGCTGCCCCCGCCTAACTGCAACGCCGACCCTCCCTTGGCGAATAGTTATTTAGCAACGACGCATGTAACGCAAAGCGGTCGCTTTCGTTCCAATGTCCAGTTTTGGCAGATAATCGTCGGCCGCTTTGGAGTGGGATTGCCAATCGCTTCACACGGCGCTGACAGGTTCGCCGCAGCAACGATACCCTGCGGAGGGATTCAGACATTCCGACATGGTCGTGTCGAATTGTTTGCATTCAAACGAATTTTGCGACGCTATCTCTGTTCTCCTCACCAGTGATCGTGGGATCGCCCGAGCACGCAGTCGAAATTATACGCGACAAGAAATGGACCATGCGCGTAACCGCTTACGGCAACACGCTGACTTTCCCTTTCGAGGCCGAAACTTACGCCCGCTCGTACGCGGATGGTCAGGCATTTCGGCTTGGCGTCGAGGTGGGCTGAGCGCAAGAAGTGCGCCTGATGCCTTCGTACACAATGGCCCTCAAATTCCGTCACTGCAGTACGAGATGACCCGATCGAATGACGAAACGATTGAAACGTACAATCCGCAGGCATCGGCCGCGTGTACTGGGTGCAACTTGCAGACAGTATGAGTGACGAAATGGACCAGCGGGGCCATTCCGCGACTGTTCTTTCCGCCGGCCCGGGGCGGCAATCTTCCGGTTCATATCTTCATCCATGGCGGCTACTGGCGCATCATCTCCAAAGCCGACTATTCTCACGTCGCGCATACCGTGACCGAGGCTGGCACGATCGCGGTGATCATCGACTATGCGCTGATGCGGGATGGCGGCGTGGAACGGAGCGCCAAACAATGGGTGCTGGACAACATCGCCAGCTATGGTGGCGACCCCAGCCGGATAAGCGTCAGCGGTCATTCGGCCGGCGCGCATCTAGCTACATTTCTGTTCGAAAAGACGCCAGCATCGTCACAGATCCGTGCAGCGCTGCTGTTGGGCGGCCTCTACGATCTTAAGCCCCTGCAGACGTCCTTCCTCCAACCGTTGATCGGCATCGCCGACGAGGAGGCTGCCGTTTTTACGCCAATGATGCGCCAGCCCGATCCGGGCACGGCAGTGACCATCATGGTCGGAGAACAGGAAACGCCGCCATTTCATCGGCAAGCCGCCGAGTTCGCGACGCGGCTGCGTGCGCTCGCCGTGAGCGACCTTTGTCTGCTCGATAAGCATCATATGAACAGCGTTGCGGATCTAGGCATCGGCGGCAAACAAGCTGGCGACTGCTTGATTGGTTTGATCGAAGCGACGCGAGGGTGATGGCAAAACGGCCCTATGCCCCAGAGTCTTTCCGCACCGGCAACGACCACGAACAGACCAGCGAACATGAACAGCAGCGGACCGTCGATCTTGCGGTAGATGCGTGCCGGTCTGATGGCGCGGGTGAGCAAGAGGATGGCGCCGCCAATGAGCGCCGCCTTGGCAACGGGCGCACACCCGCGAAGAAGGCGACGGCCAATCCGATGCAGACCGCTACCGCCTTCAGCACCTTCCCGTGTGCCAGAGGGTTTTACTCGACAGTCCCGCGGCACGCCCACGCGACTGAAACGAATGAACGAGGTCCGTCTGGGCGGCCTGCTTCGTAAGCATCCCGCACGGCAGCGTCTGCCTTGGCTCGCATCGCGGGTTCCAAGCCCGCTGCGTACTTTCCAAGAGGCCCCTCTCCGGAAGTGATCGGCTCCCAATAATCATCAAAGGATTCATAATCCATTCGGATGAAAAGCTGGGTTTCCTCAACGTCGTGCAGTCCTTGATCGATGAAGCTCTGCTTCGCCCGCGCGTTTTCATCTAGTACCGCGAGTGTGTCCAACATCATGCGCATAACCGGCATGCCGCCGAGATGGTCCCAAACTGCAGCAGCAACGACGCCTCCAGGCCGCACCACCCGCCGCATCTCACTGATTGCCCTGCCTGCTTCCGGAACGAAGTGCAACACAAGAAGCGCAAGTGCCCTATCGAAATACGCATCCGGGAACGGAAGCGAGGTCGCATCGCCCTGCTGAATCTGGATTCGCGGGTCGGTGTTGAGCCTGTTGGCCTCATCGACGAAGACGGGTGAAAAATCGATCGCAGCGACCTCACGCACATTTGCCGCTTGCGGGAGCGCGAACGTGAGGCTGCCCGTGCCGCATCCAACGTCAAGGATGCGTTCTCCATCTGCCAACCCAGCAAAATTGATGAACAGCGGAGCCAGCTGTTTGCTCCACCGGCCCATCAACTGCTCATAGCCAGCGGCTTTTCCGACATTGAACGTGGAAGTCATGGACGCCTCCAATTCTTGTGCTGCCTTACGCGGAGCAAAGGCTATTGGAATGCCTGACGCTTGGATAGTGGCGGCCGCGCGTGGATGCGTGGCATTGGTGTGGAAATGCTGGTCGAATTAGAGAAGCGCGGAATGGTCGAAAAACGGACCGTGAGGCGACAATTTCCGTATCAGCACTGGACGCCCATGATAGTTTCTGGCGTCGAAGCACACCTACCCGCTGTGCGGAATTGCTGGCATCGGTTCGCGCCCCAGACCCGACGTGGGGTATTACTGCGGTAGAGGTGACCGCGGCGCGACGAGCGGCGCACGATCAAGGGCGCCCGTCAGTGGCTCTGGCTGACGTCCCGGGCGCGCGGGCCACGCTATTCGTGAGCGATCGCAAACGGGCAAATGAGCTTGCTCGAAACGAGTGTTGCGATCAGGACACCACTCGTTCAGCCGACCGGCAAATCGAAATGATCTTGCCTAGGATTACGCATCCGGATTGTCGATCGCGGATACACCATCGAAAGCAGTGGGGCCCGCGCCTAAGCAGCGCGGGCCACGTTGGGGTCTACTGGCCAACAATGATCCGCTGTTTGTCGCGATTCTGCGCGTAGGTGCCCTTGTCATAGGCGGTCTGCGCCTCAAGCTGAGCCTTGGTGAAGTTGGTGTAGAGATACCGGTTGCCGTCCTTGTCCGACATGAACTTCAGTTTCTCCAGGCCAATGGCCACCTGTTTTTCGCCCATGCCAAGGAACCCCCCACGTCGATGATGACGGCATCGACCCTTCTTGTCGCCGGTCATAACCACGTCGCCGATCTCACCGACTTTTGCATCGTCGGCGCCATAGACGTTGGTGCCGATGAAGTCCTTGGTGCTGATCTTGTCCATCGGCATTTCGGTCAGCGAAGACTTGTCGATTGCCGCTGTGGCGGTCTTGTCCGTGGATGGAGCAGCTTCATTATTAGTCGTCGTAGCTGCGACATCATTGGTGTTCGACGCCGCTGCCGTGTCGTAGACCTTCAGGTCGAAATCTTTTTGCGCTTGAAGGTCTTCCTTGGTGGTCTTCGCGACCAGCCAGCGATCCTGATCGCACACCGCGACATTCTCGAGGTTCTCCGTAAGTCACCTCGCTTGGCAAATCTATTTTGGAGGAGCAAAACAGAAAGTTCGAAAAGCTTCCAAGAACCAAAGTCGATAGCCCATAGTAGAACAGCCTGGCGTCCGCTTTGGGCCGGATTGCGGAATGGAAGCGATCGGTGATGGCACATGAAAAATCAGACCTGGGCGAACGCAATTGGATGGCTGCACGAGATTGCGCAGCGGAAATTCATCTCATCGAATTTCGCACCGACCGAAGTTCCCATGCTTCAACTTACAGCGCCGCTGAGCAAATCCGTTAGAGGCTATCCAATGGCAAGATGCTGCGATGCACAATTTCGTATTGCAGGTGCGAAGCCGTTAGTTTAGTTTGCCTTTGTTTAGCTCGTCCTTATGGGCGACTGGGGCAAGCTATGGCGAACCGTGAAGTTTGGATTGATGCCGCCAAGGGCGTTGGCATTCTCCTTGTGGTAGCGGCCCACATCGCCGGAGCGGGGAGAGATCCGTGGGATCCGGTCTTCGCCAACTCCGTGCTGCTCTTTCATATGCCCCTGTTCTTTGTCATCTCCGGTTGCGTTTACAAACCGGCCGACCGTGACCAGATGTTATGGAAGAAAGTCTCCAGCCTGGCTGTGCCATACGTAGCATTTCTGGTGGTCTTGACGCTGGCGGTCATATCCAGGAGAGTACTGCTGGGCGATGTTCCCACGCGCTGGCAGATACGTGAAATGGCTGTCAACGATGTCTTGGGAGGCATGCGCCTCTGGCGTGATTTTGGCGTTTTCTGGTTTGTAACCTGCCTTTTCTTCACCCAGCTTATTTACAATGAGATCGCGAATTGGGCGAGAGGTCCTGGCAGCATCCGTATGCTAGGGTTCGTCGCGCTATGCGTCGTCCTAGGCTATGCGATTGGATTCGAGTGGCCAATGAACCGCTCGCCTTGGGCTGTCGCAGCAGTGCCGATTGCGCTCTGCTGCTATTGGTTTGGTCATCTGCTTAAGACCTATCAATTCCGCTCCGTAACTCGATTGATATTTATCGGGATTGTAGGAGCGTCAGCCCTCGCCGCAGCTGGACGCGGAGCCGACATCCAATTCAACATGAAATATTCAATTTTCGGCCCGCCGGTGCTGGGGCTTCTGATTGCTTTGGCACTGTCCTTGGCCTTCATCATGGCGGTGCAGAAAGCAGCCAAATTTGGAAAGTTTGCAGCGCCAATGGCGAAGCTTGGCGAAGCCTCGTTGGTGATCATGTTCTTGCATCAATTTTTCCAATTTTCCCTTCGTGATATCGGGATTTCCAATGAGGCGGTGATCTTTGTGGTGGCAGTTTCGGGTCCATTCGCGATCTACCTCATTTTGAAACGATCCCCGCGACTTTCGCCATGGTTCTTGGGGACCGGATCCGGAACACCAGGTCGCGCAATTGCGTCGCTCAGAAACGCGACTGGCTGGCGCGCAGAAAAGTATCGGGACAATCTTATTCGCTTTGCCAAGCCGTATGTCGCCCAAGGCCTGATTTCTTTGCGATGGCCGCTTCGACGAAAGGGCCGTTCGCACGGGTTGCCTGGCAATTTGATCGTTTCGCTAACCTCTTATCCCAAACGTTTCGATACCCTGCATTTGACGCTGCGCTGTCTGTTGTCGCAGTCGGTTGCCCCGGACCGAGTTGTTTTGTGGCTGACTTCCGAGCATGCGGCGCAGCTGCCGGCCGCTGTCACGAACCTGAAAGCCCAAGGCCTCGAGATCCGGTTTTGCAAGGATATTCGCTCTTACAAGAAGATCATTCCTGCGTTGCTGGCCTTTCCGACCGCCTACATCGTTACGGCAGATGACGATGTCTACTATGGGCACAGGTGGCTCGAACAACTTGTCGAAAGGGCTGGTGAAAGCACCATCGTTTGTCACCGAGGCCACTCGGTAGCGTTCAATGATGCGGGGCAAATCGCGCCTTATGGCAACTGGTCATATGACGTCTCGGACACACCCAAGATGCTTTTTCCCACCGGTGTGGGAGGGGTTCTTTATGGTCCAAAGTCGCTATCGCCAGAAACGATCGACGAAGACAGGTTTATCGAACTTTGTCCCCAGGGCGATGATATCTGGTTATTCTGGATGGGCCAGCGGGTCGGCAGCAGTTACATAAAGACACAAAACCGCTGGGTAGAATTCCCCTGGAAGGGAACGCAAGCTTCCGCTTTGCATTTGACCAACGTCGGGACCGGCATGAATGACGAGCAGATCCGCAAGGTCACGACTCACTTCGGCCTTCCTGCATCGACACGACTTTCTTCTGCCCAGCTTAAAAGCCTCCCTTTCACTCCTGAAGAAATGGTCACGAGGATCCTGAAAGAAATCAATGCCAAGGGCGTTCTTACGCCCGACGATTGCCGACATCTATGGACCACAGGCGCTGCTGGAGATGATATGTAAGACCATATGCTGCCGGTAAGGTGCTCAAGCAGCCTCGCCGGAAAGCGAGGCTAAGCCATCCCAATTGCGGATGCCGTGCTTTTCGCCAAAGGACCGTCGCGGACGGCATGCGACGCTGCGGCATTGGCTTTCCTCTGCGCTATTGCCGCACAAGCCAAGAGACATAGGGCGCAATAGACCTGCCAGGCGGCCAGCCGGGTTCCTACGCCGCCGAGGCGTCCCGCGCGTCCTGGCGCCCGCCACCTCTGCGGGGAGGCCCCTTTGCGTGTGAGTCGCTCCTCTAGGAAATGGTCTTCAGGAGTGTGCGAGCCCGAGCCGCGCCTGTTCGTCTTGGGCGAAGGCTTTGGCATCTTCCTTGGAACTGAAGCCCTTGATGCTTACCACACCGTCCTCGATAACCCGCACGTAATACCTATCTTTGACTTCCTCGATCTCGACCGAAGTCTTCCACGGTTGCTTGTTCATCAATTGCCCCCCCCTGATGTCGCTGAAACGTCATCACCGGGGAAAATGTTCCAATCCGCCCGCTGCCGCAATGTGACGGGCCTTACACCTTTGGTCTAGCCCGGCGCGCCGTATCGCTGCCGGCGGGTCGGGAGTTCCGATCTTGGCGCCCTTTGCCGATTCTCATCGCCGTTGCCACCACAATTTCCTCGATTTGCCGAGGTCTTCATCCGCATGGGAAATGATCAAGAAGAACGCGGCCCGAACGATATTCTTCTTCGAGGCGTGTGGATGCACCCTGCGTGCCGCTTTGATCAATTGCTTGGGCGTCATCTCGGGCCTCACAATCCGGATGAGAGTGTCGCTTATCGCCCGCAATTCGGCTGCTTCCATAAGAAAACGTCCATCCTTTTTTTTGCGCGGTCGGCAGGCGAATGGCGCGATGATCGTACAGACCCAATGTGTTGCAGGGAACTGCAGAACCTTCAGCCTTACGTCTGTCGATTGCAGAAATAGTGAGGTGCCCCATTCATTTTGCCTTAGCTGCGCGATCGCGACCTACCCCAACAGACTGCCGATCTGATGGTAAGCGTGCGCTACAAGGCTCCTCCCGGAAATCCTGCAGCGAAGCGTGCCGCAGGTCTTCCTCGCCCCGCAAGTGTTTTACACGGCCGATCAGCCCGGGCTTGACCCAGCCGCCGAGCCGGCTTCCTCACCCGCCACAACGCTATTGACATTAGCCGCACTCAAACAAGCGGTCGAAACCGGTGAAACGATTGTTGGCGGCGAGATCCGGGCGTCGCGGTCCTAACGCGATGGAGAGTCTCCGATCGCAGATGTGCTTCTGGCGCCGGCCTTCACATCGAAATGACCGTAATTCGCGGCGACCTAGAGCTTGCGTTCGAGCTGCTACCGCTTAAACCCACAAGCGACCAATCTGCCCAAGGGTCGTCCGATGACGGAGACGGATCCGCGGACCAAACACCCACAAGGACGGCTCGCGCATCGGCTGACAATCCCATTGCTCAGGAGAGTGTCCTCAACGACCGTCTGCAGGTCGACTCACTGGGTTTCGCCTGCGCGCAGCAATCCGGACCACGCAAGAACATACCGATCAGCGGAACTATGGCGTGGGGCTGTTCATCTGCGGCACGATCTGTAGCGGGCTCTGTTACGCAGTCTGCTTCGGCCTTGTCTTTCGTAGTCAGCACGGTGCGCCAATGCGGCTTGTCGACACCTCACGACGTAGTTTTGGCCGGTTTATGCTCCATCTTTTGCTGCTTTCATCGTTCATATGGATGAATCCCGATCATATGGATGAGTCCCGATTATATTAGCAGAGGCGTATATACGCGCCAGCCGGTGCGCCATCATATGCCCCCACGCCGGCCAGGCCCGGCGGTCTGCTGCACCTCCGCCGATGCAGGGATGCCGGGCCGCATGGGCGGAGTTGGGTAGGTGTGGATTGGGATTTTAGCGCAAAGCATGGCGAAAGGCGTGTCCCGAGGGCGTGACGTGCGTATGTGGCGCGAGGCGGGGAGACTTGCTTTGTCGGGCGACTATGAAGGGTGGCAACCCATTGAACGGGAGCTTCGCAGCAAAGGGTTCCCGCGCGCCAATCTACTGCTTGATAACGATCGGGTCCGCGACAAATTAGACGATCTCTGCAAGAGCGCACAGGATAGACGTGCCGATGCCTCACCGGACATAAATGACCCCTAAGTCCCTCGATCGAACGTCGGCTTCCAATCGTGATTGCGCCGCCGATCAGCTTCAAGTTGCGTGCCGAACTTACCGTCTGTTGAGCAGATTAGCGCACCGTCGTATGCGGACATGATAAGTAGCTCGTACATCGGCTAAGGCCCCGGCGATTCACCCTGCGCCGGGGCTTTTTGCGTGCTTGTGTCATGCACGTCGTCGGTGCGGTTATTCGGGCAGGCCGGGGTCGTAATGCACAATGGCGTCAAGGATCGTTCGATAGAGGCTGTCCACCTCTTCGTCGATCTCGCCCCGCTTGATGCCTAGCGCTTTTGCGTCCGCAATCAGTTTGTGCGTGAGTTCGTCAACAGAGATGACATCGGCCTTCGTCGTCTCGGGGACGTTGTTAGCCAGCCATCGATGCAAGAAGTTGATTCCGCGTGTGGTCATGCCGCGAATAAGCTGCGCCTGCCTATAAGGTTCCGTATGAGAAGCCTGGGGCGAAAGCTTTGGCGCTCTTAGCGCGGACGAAGACAAATCCGCTGCCGACGCTCTATGGGGAAGCTGGCACACATGCCGCCTGCTCCCAAGCCAGCGAAGAAACCAGCTGGCTCACGAGGCATGAGACCCGTCGCCGAACGTCGCATCCATCAGATTTTTGAAGTCAGTGTGTGGCTCAAGGGTGCGCACGCCCTGATCGAATGTTTTGGCGGCGTCCTACTTTATCTCGCAACCACGGCGACCATTGTCTCGTGGGTCAGGGCCTTCACCCAGGATGAACTGGTCGAAGATCCGAACGATTTGATAGCTGGCTACCTGTCGCAGGCTGCGAGCCATTTCTCAATCGCCAGTAAAGAATTCTATGCCTTCTACCTGCTTAGCCCCGGAATGATAAAGATGCTCTTGGTCGTCGGGCTTCTGCGGGGGAAGCTCTGGTCGTATCCCGCTTCGCTCGTCGCATTGGGAGCGTTCATGGTCTACCAGGTCTATCGCTACACCTACACGTATTCCCCCGGCCTCCTGGTCCTGACCCTGTTCGACGCGATCGTGATGGTATTGATCTGCCACGAATGGCGCCTAATGCGGGAGAATCAGCCCGCTGCCGGGACTCTTGGGGGGTAGCAGCGGGCTGTGGGCTTACACCCCACGAGCAGCGAATGGGCAGCTGGTAATGGTTCGCTGCTCCGGGACAGCCATAGTCGACTGCGGTCTTGCACGCGACTTACGGATTCGTAAGGAAGGACGCTTGCGAATTAAAAAGGATCGCGAAGCTCGCGCATGACCAGCGCCGCTTCAGTGCGGTTTCGCACGTTGAGTTTAGTCAGCACCCCGGTCATGTGATGCTTGACGGTCTTCTCATGTAAATCCAGGCGCAGGGCGACCTCCTTGTTGGTGAGACCCTCTCCCACCAGCCGCAGGATTTCCGTTTGTCGTTCGGTCAGTTGACGCAGACGGTCCGCCACGCCGTTGGCAGGCTGCTGCGGGGATTGCAGATCGGACACCAGCCGCGCTGACAGGTGCGGGCGTAAGATAGCGCTCGCCCGCTGCCGCGCCGCGCAGAATGTCGGCGAGCGCGCGCGATCCTACACCCTTCAGGATATAGCCGTGCACACCCAGATTCAGAGCCTTCACTACATCCACATTGGCCTCCGAAACCGTTAGCATGACAATCGTCTGGGCCGGATTTTCGGCAAGGATGCTTGCAACCGCTGCAAGGCCGCCGCCCGGCAGGGAGATGTCGAGCAGCAATATGTCGGGATGCACCGTCGAGGCGATGCGTTCGGCATCCTGCGCCGTCGCACCTTCGCCGACGATCTCGAAGCCTCCGATCTCGGACAGGCTGCGCGTTACGCCGTCGCGAAAGAGTGGGTGATCATCGACAATCGCTATACGAATGGTTGCCGTCATGCGCTTGCTCCTCGACCGCCATTGTCTACCTCCCGCTAACGTCCCAATGGTCGCTTTGAAAGCGAGACAAGTTCGGCCTCGTCCTTGATGCCGGCCATGTAGTTGGCGATGATCCGGGAGGCGGTGGCGTCTCGCGCTTCCGGCGACTGATTGTCGAGGCTCAAGCGCTCAAAAACCCTGCCGAGCAAAGCCAACTCTGATGGGTCGAAAACACCGGCTTCAGTCGCCTTTTTTCGTATTGGCATCGTCTTCCTCCCGGAAATCCTGCAAGGAAGCGTGCCGCAGGTCCTCTTCGCCTTGCAAGTGCTTCACGCGGCCTATGATACCCGACTTCACCCACTGCGTCGCCGGCCGCTTCATGCCGTTGGGCGCCGGCCCGGCGTGCTCCTGGACGCGCTGCCACAGCCGCTCGCGGATCGCCTGGCTAGAATTGATGAAGGCTGAGCCGACATACTTACCGGTCGTGCGATCGGCCATCAGGGCGAAGGCCGGCTTGCCGGCCTCGCCGATATGCCGCTTCAAGGACTTGAAGCGCTTGCCGTCTTCAAGGCAGATGATGAAGTCAGGCGCGACCGACTTTTTGATACGCTGTCGAGCCGTTTCACGACAAGTCAGGCGAGTCCTGCCAACGGTTGCGGAACTTGACTCTAGCTTTTTTGTTGCTCGACATCACTTCTTTGGAGGATGATTCCAAGCGGAGTCAGCAAGGCCCTATGAAAGGCAACGCCAAGATGGTCACACGCGGGTTTTCAGGACGCCGGCCGCCGGCTGGCGACGCGCGCATACCCCCAGGACAACACCTCGAGCACGGATTCCCCGTCCTGTCGGCCGGGCCGACACCGAGGGTCCGCACTGAGGACTGGTCGTTTACGCTCAAGCACGGGCCGCGGCCGATCAAGAAGTGGAACTGGGCAGAGTTCAACGCCCTGCCCGTGACGAAGATGACCCGCGACATCCACTGCGTGACGTCTTGGACCAAGTTCGACACACCATGGCAGGGCGTCCTCGTCGACGACATCCTCGCCGACGCGGGTGTCGAGCCGCCGACCGCCTTCACGCTCGCGCACTCCTTCGACGGGTATTCAACAAACGTGCCGACCAAAGACCTGGTGGTGGGCAAGGCAATGGTCGCCCTGCTTTACGAGGGGAAGCCTATCCCGGCCGACCACGGGGGGCCGGCGCGGCTCCTGGTGCCGCACCTCTACTTCTGGAAGTCGGCGAAGTGGGTGAACGGCCTGCAGTTCACGGAGCGCGACGAGCCCGGATTCTGGGAATTGCGAGGTTACCATATCTACGGCGACCCATGGCGCGAGCAGCGCTACACGAACGACCCGTGAGCGAGGTCAGCGCACCGCAGTCGCCTTGGCAAACGGCGACAATCGCAAGCATTTTGAGGCGTACGCCTCGGGTCGTCAGCTTCTTCCTCCAGCCGTCGCAGCCGTTTGCCTATCGCGCAGGCCAGCACATCGACGTCAAGCTCACCGCCCCTGACGGCTACGAGGCGCGACGTTCCTACTCCATTGCCTCCGCGCCCGAGGCTGGCGAGCAAGTTGAGGTCGCGATCGAGAGGCTTGATGACGGCGAGGTGTCGCCGTTCTTCCATGACGTGGCGGCGGTCGGCGATGAGATCGAGGTCCGCGGGCCGCTCGGCGGGCACTTCGTCTGGCCGGATGGCGACCAAGGACCGATCCTGCTTGTGGGTGGTGGCTCCGGCGTCGTTCCGTTGGCGTCGATGGCCCGCCATCGCGCCACTCTTAGCTCGGAGGTACCGGTCGCCTTAGTCTATTCTGCGCGGACTTGGGACGAAGTCGTCTTCCGCGACGAGCTGATCGAACTCGACGGCCGCGGCGACGGTTTCAACCTGACGCTCGCGCTGACGCGGGAGGCCGCCCGCCGCCCTGCCGACCATTCCCGGCGGATCGACTTGGCGATGGTGACACAATCAATAGCATACCTCCCCAGCCCGCCAGACGTCGCCTTTGTCTGCGGGTCCAACGCGTTTGTAACGGCCGCCAACCAGGCGCTAATCGACGCGGGCGTCCCTGCAAGGATTATCCGCACCGAGCGTTACGGCGTTTGAAGAGTGAACCGCACGCCTCTCTCCCGGCCAAAGCAAACAAGGACGTACGAGACGCAAGCACCGAAATACCCGCCAGCAGGACCAACCAGTTCGCGGCTGGCCTGGCTTGGAGGTTGAGCGTAGAATCCCACTATAGAAATCCCTTATCTGACCAAGTTTTCAATAGTTGCAACAACTTCCCTTACGAAATATACCTCTCTTGAAAGCCACGGAATGTTAATCCGGAGTGCTCTGCGGGGGGATATCAATGTCACCGCCAAGCAAGCCTGCCGGCAGCGGTCGTGCAGTACCAAAGCGCGGCCCTAAGAAGGCAATACTCACGACTGCCGAAGCAATCAAGACACACGCGGCGGCGATAGAAAGGCTCGCGTCGGCCCACTTAGTGAGGTAAGCTTTACTTTTCACAATCTCCCGCTGTTGACGGTAGCCCAAATTCTTGCCGCACTGCATGGCTTTTTCAATATGAGTCCAGACGACAAGCTGAACGGCGGCGATAACGTTGCTGATCTCAATAGGGGTGGGCCGGCGTGTTTCGTATCGAGGTACGAGGATCTCGACAACCTCCCGCCGTTTCGCAGTCGCGGGCTCAGCCTCACGGCGGAAGACATTGCGAACGTTGGCGGGATTCTTCCGCCATGCCTTTGGGCAGATGTTCAGTGTTATGCGACCCGGCTCAAGCGATCGACACAGCCCGCCCGAACCAGTTGCTCGCGACAGGCTCACCCAGCGTATCGAGCCGCCGGATCACGCCGAGGGGGGGTCGGGGCGGTAACTCAGCCATCCTGAACGCGAATAGCCCCTAAACGCAAAAACCGCCCCGGTTAGACCGGGACGGTTATTGATTTATGATAGAATTGGTTGCGCGGACAGGATTTGAATCAGCTGACCTCGCTTGCGAAGTCCCTTCAACAGACGAACTCGGTTGCAGCGCTGTATTGGAGGTATCCCTCTCCGCTACCACCATTCCGCAACCCAGTTGACGCCGTGGGCAAAGAGCCCTCGCCCAAGAGTGCTGTTAGCCGCTCAGCGATTTCGACTTCTATCCCGCCGATCCCTGATGGATCTCGAAACACGGCGACGGTTTCGATCAGGTCGGGCGCGATCAGGGTCCGGCTGTCGTCGTGGCTGAGTTCGCCAGACACCTAGATTGTGCCTCCGACCTTGATCGCCCGTGCGTAGCCGAAGGCATCTTCCCACAACGCCCAAACAGGCTCTTTTCCATTCCTGCGTGTTTGTGTGCGGCATATACTGTCTTGCTGCGTGGGCCAACCCGCCCATCCGGGCAATCTGGTCCTGTTGGACCGAAGCATCGGCAAGGTCGTGTCTTCAAGCTGCCTTCGTGCGGAATTGATGGGCTGAAATGCGGCTCGCGCGTGTGGCCCTGGTTCCCTAATCGCTTGACGCTCTTCCGTAAGGCTGCTCCTGCTTGGGCGCGAAGTTTATGCACTGAACACGTTCTCGGGCTCAGGCGAATCGCTCTCACAACCAGGCACTCAGATCTCTGAAGGAGATATCGGATGAAGACATTCCTTACCGGATTGGCAATCGCTGGCGCCGTATTTGGGGCCATCGTGAGTAGTGCAGTTGCGCAGCAGGCCAAGCCCACCATCGTCCTGGTGCACGGCGCATTCGCGGACTCGTCGAGTTGGAACGGTGTCATCAAGATTCTCGAGAAGGATGGCTACCCTGTCGTAGGCGCCGCGAATCCTCTCCGTAGCGTCAAAGGTGATGCGCAGTACGTCTCGAACATTCTGGCCGGCATCAAAACCCCCGTCGTCCTGGTTGGACATTCCTACGGCGGTAGTGTCATTACCAACGCCGCTAACGGCAATGCGAACGTCAAAGCGCTGGTCTACGTCGCTGCATTTGCGCCCGATACGGGAGAATCCGCGCTCGGACTTACTGGCAAGTTTCCCGGAAGCACGCTCGGTGACAAACTAGCTCCGCCGGTGACGCTGTCGAGTGGCGGGGTTGATCTCTACATTCAGCAGGACAAGTTCCATGATCAATTCGCGGCGGATGTTCCGGAAGCAGATGCAACCTTGATGGCTGCGGCGCAGCGGCCAGTCACCGAAACTGCTCTCAAAGAGGAATCAGGTGATGCCGCCTGGAAAAAAATTCCGTCGTGGTTCATCTATGGCGACAAGGACTTGAATATTCCGCCGCAGGCTCTGGGGTTCATGGCGGAACGGGCGCACTCCAAGCAAACGGTGGTCATCAAAGGGGCTTCGCACGTGGTGATGATATCGAACCCCGCGGCCGTCGCGCAGATAATCGAGAGCGCGGCAACTGCACAGTAGGTGCGACTGAACCGTTCGAGTACACCTCGACACCACGAGTAGATCAGTAGCCTCGCTGCCGATCGCTCCGGTTACGTTCCAATCCAGCCACGCGGGTCAGCCCGCGGGCTGATGCACGCATCAATGTTGAGTTAATATGCCCCCCTCAGGAGCATTGGTAGGCCGACCTTCTCGAGCGGATAATGCGCTCGGATTTGGAGGGTCGGCTGCTTGACGCCTTATTCCATCAGATGCAGCGTGTGACGCCTGTCAGACTCCATCGGGACCGAGATCGCAGTTCCGGCGCTCGAAAGTCCGACCGCGGGTCGAGGACGATCTCTGCCTTCGGCGCCCGAGACATTGAGCCCTAGGCGCAGTTAGATCGACTGGCTGCGATCAACCCAATAGCTGGAAGGTGTATTGCTCCTTGCAAAAGGAGATTTCCAGCCATGAACATCGGAATCGCGTCCGAGAAATCAGGCCTGCCGTCGAAGACCATACGCTACTACGAGGATATCGGCCTTCTCAGCCCAGCCCGGACGGATAATGGTTATCGCGACTATTCGGTGGCCGACATCCACCGCCTGCGGTGCGCTCCCGGAGCCTCGGGTTGTGCCGCCAGTTGCTGTCGCTCTACCGCGACAAGGATCGCGAAAGCGCCGACGTAAAAGCAATTGCGGAAGCGAAGCTGGCCGAGATCGACAGGAAGATCACCAGCTGGTCGGATTGCGTGCCTCCGGCACCGTTTTGCTGCCGACGTCATCTATAGGAAACTCTCGCCGAGTCGTCGCGCTTGTGACCTCTACAAAATAGGTCGATCATAAACGCATGGTGATCAAGTCACCCTCTTCGCCCAGCCGCTTTCTGCATGGTTTTCAAAGCGACGCCATGTGGATGATAGCCTCACTGCTCGTCGCTGGCGGCCTGATCCTCGGATTCGGCCTCCTGGCTATAGTCTCAGAGGGCGACACGAGCGGTTTCGACCAGGCAGTGCTTATGGCGTTCCGCACTGCCGGTGATGCGACGAACCCAATTGGTCCGCCTTGGCTAGAAGAAATGGGGCGCGACGTTACGTCCCTAGGCAGCTTTGTTTTCCTGGGCTTCGTCTCTGTCGCCGCAGTGGGATATCTGCTGATAGCGGGAAAGCGACGATATGCCGTGCTGGTTGCGGCAGCCGTGGCCGGCGGAGAGGCCATCAACACACTTCTCAAAATCGCCTTTGATCGCCAAAGGCCCGATATTGCGCACTCCGCAAGAGTTTTCACCGCGAGCTTTCCGAGCGGGCACTTGATGCTTTCGGCGGTTACTTTCCTGACCCTTGGCGCGCTGCTGGCAAAGCGAACCCGGACCCCCGCGTAAAGGGGTATTTCGTTTCACTCGCGGTATTCCTAACCGTCATGGTCGGGTTGAGCCGCCTCTATCTCGGCGTGCACTACCCCTCCGATGTGCTCGCCGGTTGGTGCGTCGGTTCAGCCTGGGCCATCCTGTGCTGGTCTGGGGTCCAGTGGATTGAGCAGAGGCGCGGCCGATAATTCCCCAGTTACGTGGGCTTTTGCTGTCGCACGAACTTCCATTCGTCCCAGATCAGCACCATGACGAGCGCATCGAAGACGGTCAGGACAAGCAGGCCGAATGAATGGGTGTAAGAGTAACGGTAGACTTGGTAGACCATGAAGGCACCCAACGCCGCGAGCGAAGCCGGATACGACCACAGCTTGCCTCTCAGAAGCCCGACAACCAGCAGCAGCTTTATCAGGCCGTGGCTTAGCAGGTAGAAGGCGTAGAACTCCTTGCTGGCGATCGAAAAATGGCTTGCCATCTGCGACAGATAGCCAGCTATGAAATCGTTCGGATCTTCGATCAATTCCTCCTGGGTGAATGTATTGACCCAGGAGGCAATGGCGTCGGTGGTGACGACATAAAGCAGGATTCCGCCGACGCATTCGATCAGGGCATGCGCCCCTTTGAGCCAGATGCTGACCTCGAAAATCTGATGGATGCGGCGTTCGTCGACTGCTTTCACAAAATTCACCTCGCGATCGACAACAGCGGAAACGAGAAACGATGGATGCAGCTCTAACCCACTTGATCTACGCGGCAGCCGGGATCAGCCCTTTTCTTGATAAGGCAATGATCGCCGCCTCACAAATCGGCGTTCCGCTGATGGTGCTGGGCGTTGCCCTGCAATGGTGGGTAAAGGCCGACCGCTACCATGTGCGCCATGCTGCCTTGTCGGCCGGCTTGGCGTTCCTGCTCGGTCTTGCGATCAACCAGTTCATTCTTCTGTTCGTCCACCGGATACGGCCCTACGATGCCGGCGTGACGCACCTTTTTATTTCGCCAAGCGCTGACTGGTCTTTCCCCTCCGATCACGCAACAGCCACCGTTGCGATTGTTGCGGCCTTCGCAATGCAGGGTCTGCCGCGCCGGACGATTGTGCTTTCCATCATGGCGTTCCTGATCTGCTGGTCAAGAATTTACATAGGCACCCACTACCTGACCGACGTGATCGGCGGAGCCGTCACTGGCGTCTTAGGTGCCGTTGTGGCGCGATTGTCCTATCGGGAGAACTCCCGGCTGGACAATCTGGTGACAAGAATTCTTTAGGCCCTCGGCGATCCTCGCGCTGAAATGAAAACGATCCGGTTGAAAGGAGCGTTCCGATGACACAATCAGTTATTGTAGCGATCCTGTCGCTTGCTTGCGCCTCCGCCGTGGTCGCCGCCACCCACACCAGCCGCGATGCGATCGTCGAGGCTCGCCAAGCTTCGATGAAGGAGATGGCCGCAGCGGCAAAGACAATCGCCGGGATGTTCGACGGCAAGTTGGCCTATGACGCCGCCGCTTTCAAGGCGGCGGCAGAGACCCTCCGCGCCCGCACCGGACCTGCCCTGATTGCGGAATTCCCCAGCGCGACATTGGGCGCGCCGTCGGGCGCCAAGCCTGATATCGACTCCGCTCGCCCAGAGTTCGAGGCGCTGGCCCATCATATCGGGACACTGGCGGGCACCCTGGCTGCCGATGCCGAGCGCGCGCCGCCCCGCATTACCGACGAGATGCGAATGGGTTCCGGCCTGGTGATGGGTGGTGGCAGCCTACTTGGCAAACGGCCGGGGACGGTGGAAGCCGATCCCGCGAAGCTTCCAGCCGAGCACGTCCTGCATCTCATCCTGCAAGATTGCTCCAGCTGTCATTCGAAATTCCGGCAAAAGGTCGAGTGACGAGGAGGATCGTCTAATGCTCATCCAGCCGATCGATTTCTTTTCTCGTAGCATGGTTCATCCTGGCCGCCCGCATACAGCATGATCCCGTAAGGTGGGAACCGGTTTTCGTAAAAGATCACGCTCAAACAAGAAGATAATTTGAAACTACAGGATGCCTCATGCACAGTCTCACCCCCATCCTTTCGACCATCACCGCCGCCTTCCTGGCTTCCTTCGTCGAGGTCGTCGAAGCTTTTACCATCGTGCTCGCGGTCGGGGTGACGCGCAGCTGGCGACCGGCGCTGACCGGCGCAGCACTGGCGCTGGCGCTGCTGGCCGCACTGGTGCTGGCGTTCGGACCGCTGCGGGCGCTGGTTCCCATCACCATTTTGCAATTCGTCGTCGGTGTGCTGTTGATCCTGTTTGGCATGCGCTGGCTGCGAAAAGCCATCCTGCGCAGCGTCGGCGTCATCGCCCTGCATGACGAGGAGGCGGCTTTTTCCAGGGAAACAGCAAGCCTGCAGCAGCAGGCCAATGACGGGCGCGCCGACTATCTGGCGGGAGTGGCGTCGTTCAAGGCGGTGCTGCTCGAAGGGATCGAGGTCGTGTTCATCGTTATTGCGGTCGGTGCCGCGCATGGGCAGACGCTTTACGCCAGCCTGGGCGCACTGGCGGCGTTCGTTCTGGTGATGCTGATCGGCCTGGCCGTGCACCGGCCGCTGGCGCGCGTGCCGGAGAATGCGCTCAAATTCGTGGTCGGGCTGATGCTGACCAGCTTCGGCATCTTCTGGACCGGCGAAGGCATCGGTGCCGATTGGCCGGGCGCGGATCTCGCCCTTCCCGCCATTTTCGCTATCGTTGCGCTTGCGTCCTTTGCCGTCGTCCGCTGGCTGCGCAGCGCCTATCCCGCCGGAGGGCTCGCCCGATGAACATTGTCCGTCTTGTCATCAAGGAATTCGTCGGCATGTTCATCGACGACGGCAATCTGGCGTTGCTGGCGCTGATCCTGATTGCGGCGGTGACAGCGGCGGTAAAGTTTCTGGCTATGCCGCCATTGCTTGGCGCCATCCTGCTCCTGGTCGGCTGCCTCGCCATACTGATCCACAGCGTTCGCCGCGCGGCGCTATAAGCATTCGAAAAAATCGACCTGGATGGTAGTCGTGGGATCACGCCGGGGTAAAACCCGATTTCTGAGGCATAGGGAAGATTGCTATAGCTCACCATTTATGGCACGATGAGTTATAGAAAGTGTTGCAACCAAGTTTGAATGTCGCTTGGCCAGCAAAGTAGAAATGTCGCCACGGGGCAATTGGCGGGGCGGGGCGCAGCAATTTAGAAATGCGACAGTGACGCGCTTCTTGGCGCCGACGAGAGCGCCCGATCGGGCGACAGCTGGTCAGGGTTGCGCAGCCCGATCGGGTGCGGCTCCAGCCAAGCTCCCCGGCTTTAGCTTTGAGTGGCCCGCCAGTGCCTGTTCACGCCGGACGATGACCGCTGGATCGTTCATGAAATCCGTCCTTCGGCCAGGCTTCCTGTCGCGCTTCTGATAGCCAGTCTGTTCGCTGTTCGTCTTAATCTTCGGCGCGGGCCGAGCCTCATCTTGCTGGCTCTTGATCCATGACAGAACCTCGCCAAGCCGCTTGTTCTCGGTGACCGCGGCGTGGGTGACGCGCTGCTCTTTGTCGAAGATAGTGTAGGGCAGGGAGGATGCCTTCCATCGAACATCCAGGCGACCGTCCGCGAACTCGTAAATATCGACATATCTACCGACCAGGCCGCATGAGATATCGTTCTTCTCCAGCATGATCTGCTTGCGTTGGTAGGAGAAAGACAATTGCTGGCCGACATAGCGCTGCTCGCGTTTGCAGAGCAGGTCGCGGAGTCGATCGGCCGGCATGTTCAAGACACGATGCAGATTGTCCGGCCGGTTAGGGATCTTCGCAAACTTGTCGTTGAAGCTGGTCGTGAATGCCGGCAGAAAAGCGTTGGCTTCTTCGATATCTGAGATGCCAGCAAGACGCAGTTCCTTCACCAGCCGGTCCTGCAGCGTGCGATTGACACGTTCGACCCGGCCCTTGGCCTGACTCGAATTGGCGCACAGGATCTCGATGTTGAGCTCGGACAAGGCTCGGCCGAACTGTGTCATGCCGCGGCCGGCACGCGCCTCGGCCTTGGCAACCCGGAACACCGTGTGCTTGTCGGAATAAAACGCCACCGGGCAGCCGTGCGCCTCCAGATAGAGTTCCAACGCCTCGAAGTAGCTGAACGTGCTCTCCGACTTCACAAAACGTAGCTGCTGAAGCTTGCCGGTGGCATCATCGATAAAGACGAGCAGGGTGCATGCATCACCCCGCTCCTCGAACCACCGATGCTCGCTGCCGTCGATCTGCACGAGTTCGCCATAGGCTTCGCGCCGCAAGCGCGGTTGATGAAATGTCCGGCGCTGCTTGCGCGACAGCCAGATTCCGGCCTCTGCCATCCACTTGCGCAGCGTCTCGCGCGACACGACCAGGCCATGTTCCTCGGCCAGCTTCTCAGCCGCCAGCGTCGGACCGAAATCGAGATAATGTTCGCGGACCAGACAGACGGCGAAATCTCGAATGCCATCGCCAATCTCACGGTTTGAGCGTCGACCTCGCGCCTTGTGTCGTAGCGCGGAAGCACCGTCGAATTGGAATGCCTTCAAAAGCCTCTGGACCTGACGCCTGGTCAAGCCGAGCACATGTGCCGCCGTGACCGTTGTCATCCTTCGCTCGATGATCTTCGATAGAACCTCTATGCGTTGCAGCTCGCGTTCGCTCATCAACACCAATCCCACCTAGAGTCTCCCTCGCTATCGGTGCCGGGGAGAATGGCATCCAGCAAAGCGGAAGCGACATTCCTACTTTGCAGAAGTGGGACATTTTAACTTTGCGCCTACAGAAAGGTGCCCTATAACTCATGCTATGGAATTGGGAGCAGGCTGACTGGCCGCATTTTACCTACGATAAAAAGGTATTGGAACCGCTGGAAAGCGAGTTCCTGTTGCGATCGGGCGAGTTCCTGGGCGTCTTTCGTCATGTCGGTGCCGACGATCGTGATCAGATCCGCATTGATCTTATCAGCGAAGAAGCCTTGAAGACGTCCGCGATCGAAGGGGAATACCTCAACCGCGAGAGTCTGCAATCATCCCTGCGCCAGCAACTTGGGCTGGGCAGCGAGACCAGGCGCATTCCACCTGCCGAGCGCGGCATCGCCGAAATGATGGCCGATGTTTACTTGCATTTTGCCGATGCCATGCAAATCGTTTCCAATCGGCTGGATAAGGCCAAAGTGCATTTCGAAGCGCCGCCGTCGGCGCGGGTGAAAACCGAAATGGACGCCTTCGCCGCTTGGTTCAACGATACCTCACCCAAAGGCAAGACGCCGCTCCCTGCGTTGACGCGGGCCGGTATTGCTCACCTTTATTTCGAGAGCATTCACCCGTTCGAGGATGGCAACGGCCGCATAGGGCGCGCCCTATGCGAGAAGGCGCTGGCACAAAACCTGGGTGAGCCCAGCCTCATCGCTTTGGCGTACACGATCGAACGCCACCGCAAGGTCTACTACGACAGCCTGGAGGCCAACAACAAGAACAACGCGGTTACGGACTGGCTGCTCTACTTCGCCAACACGATCCTTGAAGCGCAGCGCGTAACGCTCGGTCGTGTCGAGTTTTCCGTCGCCAAGGCCAAGTTCTACGAACGCTACCGGGATCAGTTCAACGAGCGGCAGGAAAAGGTCATTGCCCGGATGTTCCGCGAAGGTATCGACGGCTTCAAAGGCGGGCTCAGCGCCGAGAATTACATCGCCATCACACAGGCATCACGCGCCACGACAACCAGAGATTTACAGAACCTTGTTGCCAAAGGTGCGCTAACAAAAACAGGGGAACGCAGACACACGCGCTACGCACTCCACGTGCCCGATTCCAGCAGATAGCGATTCTACCATTCCCTATCCATGATCTCGCACGAAACGCCGCATGCGGTCGGTCACCGTCAGGGAACGCATCACCCATGGTTTCTGAATAATAATGTGCTGAGCTTGGATCAACGCGCCTCCTTCCAGAAAACTTACCGCGATGTTCAAACGTCTCGGGAGCCAATCAGAAAAGCTCGTCGACAAATCATCAATTGCGATAGTCGCGACCCCGTTGCTGACAACCCAGTTCGCAATCGCAATGGCATCTTTGGATTGTGAAACTCCAGGCCGACGAAGCGGAGAAGGCAAAGGCGGCGAAATGGAAAAAGTGACGCGGAGCAGGCTTGGCAGGAGTGGCAGGCGATACAAACGGGCCAGCGGGCAGGGCTGAGAAAGCGAGAGGCATTACTAAATCGTAATTTAGCGGCCACAAGTCTGCCAGGAAGCCAACTGAAGTGGGAGAGACCCTTTTAACGGGAGCCGTCGTCGAATGACCTCTACCGCATACACGTCGATCCAGAAGTTTCTGCACTGGGCGCTCTTCGTGCTCGTCCTCCTGCTTTACGCACTGACCTACGGCGAAGACCTGTTGCCTCGTGGCGACCCGACAGTCGGTGCCATCTGGCGGCTGCACATTTCATTTGGTCTTCTGTTGGCCGGATTGCTGCTTTGGCGGGTTGTTCTGCGCGGCCTAAGAGGGGCACCAAGTCTTCCAGACGAAATGTCGGCGCCCGAGCGGACCGCAGCCAAGATCGGCCACTTTGTCCTCTATGCGCTGCTGATCGCGATCCCTGTCCTTGGCATCCTTTTGACATGGCTTAGGGGTGATGCGTTGAGTTTCTTCGGCCTATTCACAGTGCCGGCACCATTTGCACCCGATCGAACTACGGCTCGCACGATTCGAGAACTTCACTCGTTATCCGCCAATGGGATATTGATCGCGGCCAGCTTACATGCTGCAGCCGCGCTCTATCATCACTTCGTCCGCCGCGATGCAGTTCTGACAAGGATGCTCCCAAAGGGTTGAGCCTGGCGGGCTAAACGCTAAACCAAGGCGGGCCACCACGACGCGCGAGGTACTTCCACGCTGTCGGGCCGAAACGGGCGCTGGTGAGCCTGCCAGCGGCCCGACAGCCACAGTGCTAAACCATTGGGATGGCTGCTGTATTGCGAGTTATGACATCGTAACGCGAGGCCACTTCACGGCAGGCCAGCCTCCAAGCTTCGGCCTTACCTTTGGAGGTGACGGCGAAGCAGCCTTATATTGCGATTGTTCGCCTTAAAATAGACGTCGAAGATTGAGCCGAGAATAGGAACGCTTCCTATCACAGTATCAAGCAGTACATTCCCTAACATGCGGGCGACCAAGCCATTTCCAGCCCCGCAGTTTCGGGCTCGCAAGACGATATAGGCCGAGACCAGGCCCGTCGCCACATCTCCGAGTACGGGCGCCAGACCCACCAGGGCATCCAGTCCATAACGAACTGACGTCCCCGGAATGCGCCAGCGGGAATCAAGCAAAGCGGCCAATAGGTCCAGCTCGGCGATTGCTTTTTCTGCCTCAGGGTCGCGATGGCCCTGCCCCCGCGTCCCGGCCGCCGGGCGTGTGCGATTTACCAGACCTCCCCGGTCTAGAGTTGTGACTCTAGACATCGCCGCCTGAATTCTTGGCTTGCGGCCTACGCGGGGGCACGTCGTCGAGCAGGGTGGTCTCATCCGAGCCTTGCGTTGCCTCAGCTGGCAAATCACCATTTGGCGTCATCTTGTTGACTGCCTCGGGCAAGTCTCGTGTGATCCTGCGGATGAGGTCCTCGCGCGAAAGACCCGTCTGCATCGAAAGGGAAGTGAGCGTGTCTTCGTCAATAGCCGCTTCCACGTCGCTTGGCTGGATCGGCTCGTTCGGCCCGGTGCCAACCCAAGAGTCGACCTTCGATCCTGCCCCTGCCCCTCTGAATCGGTCGAGGATGTCGCCAAGGGCCGTCCCGGACACCCCTTTCGATATCTGATCCAGAATCCCGCCTTGCGGGTCGTTGGGATTACGATTTCCCGCTTCACGGATCATGTCGCCGATCTTGTCGCGATTCTGGTATGCCAGGACGCCAAGCATCGCGATCGCCAATTTTCCCAGATTCGCCATTTTGGTCTCCTCAACGGTTCACAAGAGGAAGGGCTCAGCTTCACAAAAGTTCCGCGAGATCTAATGTTGGTTATTGTCGTTGCGGCGCTGTCCGGAAGGTCGACCAATCTATCGACTGAGATGTGAGGGCCGTTACGAAGTTATGCTTGTGATAAAGCCTTGGATCCCAATGCCTTGGGCCGAGTTGACGGAACCAAACAGGGCGTGCCGCGTCATATAGGCCATCCGGAGTGAACTCGATGATCAGGCTCCTTGTTGTCACGGCGGCGTTCCTCCTCGCTTGTGGGGCAGCCGAAGCGGCGAAGCAGGATTTGGATGTAATCAACCAGGCGCGATTCGCATCCGACACGCCAAAGGGCTTCAACCCAGCCGTTTTGAAGGCGCAAATTCTTTTAGATCGCGCGCGCTTCTCGCCGGGCCTGATCGACGGCCGGCTTGGAGAGAGCTTCACCAAGGCGGTCAGCGCCTTCCAGACGGCGAACGGATTCCCGTCCGATGGCAACCTCACCCAGGAGACCTGGGACAAGCTGCTGGCTACCTCCGCGAGCCCGGTCCTGATCACCTATGAGCTGACGCGCAAGGATGTGCGCGGACCTTTTACCAAGCGAATTCCGGCTCGCCTGGAGCGGATGGCCCGGCTGTCGAGGCTCGGTTATCACAATGCGGCCGAGAATCTGGCGGAGCGCTTCCATATCAGCGAACCCCTGTTGCGAAGGCTCAATCCTGGCATCGGCTTCAGGAAGGCCGGCACGAAGCTGCTGGTCCCCGATATTGGCCGGGGCGATCCTCCCGCAGCCATTGCCGAGGTCGACAAGGAGGCTCGCGTGCTACGCGCGCTTGATACTTCCGGTAAAGCGCTTGCAGTCTACCCCGCTTCGATCGGCAGCGACGAAAAGCCGGCGCCGAGTGGCCAGGCAGAGGTCAAACGCGTGGTGCACAATCCGACCTATCACTACGATCCCGACTTCGCTTTCAAGGGCGTCAAGACCAAGCGACCCTTCACCATTGCTGCCGGCCCGAACAATCCGGTGGGGTCGATATGGATCGATCTGTCGATCGAAAGCTACGGCATTCACGGCACGCCCGAACCCGGCAAGATCGGGAAGACCTTCTCGCATGGCTGCATCAGGCTGACGAACTGGGATGCCGAGGACCTCGCCTCGATGGTGCAAAAGGGCACGAAAGTTACCTTCAAGGGCGAAATGGCCGACTCTGGCGACAAACCTAAATAGGCATGCCGCGCCAATCGGGTTCATTTTGAAATGATTCAGAATGCCTCCCCGAGGTCTGCTTTGCCGTGTCAAGTTTGGTGCACCGACGCGACGATCTCCGGGCTAGTTAGAGAACCATCGGTCCCTACTAGACCCACTAGCGTTGAGGGTGACCCCCAGTAGCAGACCCATTGCAGCGCCGATTATGAAGGCTGTCGACACAGTGCCCGGATTGTCCTGGACGGCCCCCGAAACAGATTGAGCCCCGCTCCGAAGCGCCTGAGCTGTACGGCCGGCCCGATCGGCAGCGCTGTCATACCAGCCTGTGGCTTCCTCGACGACCTCTTCTGCGCGCTCAGCAAGCGTCCGATTGATCTTGTTAATCTCGCGCTTCAACTGAGCAACCTGCTTCTCCAATGCTTCCTGAGCTTCACGCTGCGTCGGCCTGGATGTCGCGGCTTCATTTGGGTCATCAGCCATCTTCAGACTCCTTGATTGTGAATCCTCAACGGCCAACGGCTGCGTAAGGTTCCTAAGACCGCGGGGACTGGCGTCCGGTTCAGCTCGCTTTCTTTGCAGCCTCCAGCGAGCGGCGCCGGCTTTTCCAAGCGGCAGGAAGTAAAAATGAGCGATCAGATCAGCAGTAGACGAATGCCGACTGGCGCCCCCGGCAGGGCGTGGCGATTCAGGTTTGGTGGTTACTCAGGGGTGTGGAGTGCGAACGAGCTTTGGAACCTTACTGGTTGTGGACTGTTGAGGCAGTTATTCGAATGCCGCTTCTTAGCGTAGGAGGCGGGCCCGCATTGCCATCCGTCGCTCATTTGGCGGGCTCCTTTAGCAGAAAGCGAAAGATGATGAATCGGATTATTTGGATTGTTGGCGCGATCGTAATTGTCCTTTTTATCTTAGGCTTCCTAGGACTGCGATAAACCCTGCACGATAAGCCGTCCGCGGCAGCGCGGTCACGCTGCGCTTGACTTGCACCTCCTGCCTACGTCGCCTTTGGGGAGGGCAAACCCCTTTGTGCTTCAAAGTCGCTGGTGTCTTCGGATTATTGGATCCTCACCTTGGCGCAGCACCTGACGCTAAGGCGAGTCTCAATTACCAATCCAGATGCTAATCCGCTCATACGACGCATATTTGCATCGGACGCAGCCGCAACCGTTGGCTTATCCGGATCAGATCGTCGTGTCCGTCCAGCGCACGATATCCTTGGCCGCCTCGCCGAAAGCGCTGTCGAGCGCGTTGACATAGGCCGGATTACCACTGCCCGCGACGGGCGCGGATGCGGTGAAGTTTTTCGAAGCGCGCACTTCGCCGTTGCGGTCGTTCAGGATGCGCACGAACAGATTTACCTCGGCATGCTCGCCGCCATTGACGCGGACTTCGAAGGAGCGGATCTCGACGATCACCTGATAGTCGATCGCCAGCCCCTCGCCCGGCTTGCCGACGCCGGCAAAGCTGCCGGAGCGCTGGAAGGTTTCGGCGAGCCTGGCCTGCACGATCAGCGGCAGCCGATCGGCCCATTGCGCGCCCTTGAGATACTGGATCGAGCCGTCGGACGGCTTGATGACGATATTCTGGCTGTCCAGCGCCTTGAGCGCGGAAGGCTGGGCGATCAGGATCTGGCGGCGGCTGTGGCCACGCGCATCGATCGAGGGGGCGGACAGCTCGAACGTATCGAGCGGCGCAGGCTTGCCTCCCAATGCCGCGCAGCCGGCGAGCGCCAGCGCAAGCAACGCCAAACTAGCGTTGAGGGCGTCCGATTTGACCCTAACCGATTTCACACGCGATCACCCTTATTACCGAATATTTTCTAAACCTGGCAAACCGGAACAAAGCAACGCAGCCCGCGTTTTTTGTTTTTAGAGCCGATTTCATTCCAGCGGACAAGTCCGCAGCGTTGGCGAAGTTAGGAACGAGAGTGCTCTTTCGACGGCGCAACCCTGATGGCCTCTTCGAGCGCTTACGCACCTATATGTGGCCACGCAGTTCCTTCTCGCGCTCGCTTCAGTACTTTTCAAAGCGCATCCTGCGGCTGGACACCACTCCACACGCCGTGGCGGCTGGGGTCGCGGCGGGGGTCTTCGCCTCATTCTTCCCGGTGGGTTTCCACTTCGCCATTGCCGCCGTCCTCTGCTGGCTGATTGCAGGAAACCTGGTGGCGGCAGCGCTTAGCGCAGTCGTTTTCGGCAATCCGTTGACGCTCCCCTTTTTGTGGGGTGCATCCTGGGAGACCGGCAAGATCATGTTGCACAACCGCTGCCAAGTCACGGCCCGCCTGCGGATCTCAGTGAGATGTTGCATAACCTTTCCTTATCGCAATTGTGGGGACCGGTGCTGAAGCCGATGCTGATCGGCGCGGTGCCGCTTGGGTTGATCTTTGGCCTGTTGTTCTATGGCATCACGCTCTGGTGCATGACTGCCTTCCGCGAACAGAGACGCAAACGGTTGGCCGAAAAGGCGAGTCGACTTCTTCAGCAAGAAGACGACGCGCTACTGCCCACTCTCCCTAGGCCGCCTGGAAGGCTAGGGTGGAAGAGACCCCCGCCGGCTTGATGCAGGAAAGCGGCGACGAAGCTCTTGATAAGGCGCATGACGATTTCCGCGAGATGACCAAGCAACTCGGCGGCGTAACTTTGGCGTAGCTACATTCTTGCAGGAGAAGGGCGGCCATCCAGTTCAGTCAGGCGCTGCGGGCAAAGTGAAGCCAGCTTCGCGGCACAGCACGTTGAAAGGCGACATGCGCAAACGGCAATGGGAGCGAGTGCAGGCAGGGCAGGCGCTCCGCGGTAGGTCCGAGGCCGAGTGGATCAGCCGGGTTGCGCGCTAGTGGAAATTCCTCAAAGGCGAGGAAAGCTGCGCTCGCGCGAGTTCGCGAAGGCTGGCTTTGGTTCTAGACCCTATCGAAGGTGAAGGATGTCAGAAGCGTAGTGACGAAATTGCTGGCTTTTTCCTTGACGAGCAGCTCAGTCCATTCGTCCGTGCCTCGGAGCATCAGGCCAGTGTAGATGCTGTCCACCGCAGCCTCTTCTATGCGCTTGATATGCGACTTGAACACCGTTTCGTCGCCCGTCCTGTAAATATCCCGCACGACCATTCGCAGGATTTCCTGGATGGCGATCTGCCAGGCGGTATTGATCGTCTGAAGCTCGCTCGTTGTTTCGGTCATCCAGATCTCCTTGATCTTGACGGCCATCGACAAGAGGCGGCGATACACGCGCAAATTAGTGGGTCGGTCGGCCGGACATAAAAAAGGTCAGGCAAATTTTGCCTGACCTCGCTTGGTCTCATGCTTTCAACAGTGCCAGTACATCCGTGGTCAAAGGAAAGCTGAACCGATCAGACGGCCTGCAGGTTGCAGGCCGACATTTTGCCCGACTTGTTGTCGCGTTCCATTTCATAGCCGATCTTCTGACCTTCGACGATTTCGCGCATTCCGGCGCGTTCGACGGCAGAGATATGAACGAAGGCGTCGGCGCCGCCGTTGTCAGGCTGGATGAAGCCGAAGCCCTTGGTGGAATTGAACCATTTAACTGTGCCAGTGGTCATGATGAACCCTTTCATAGCAATATTGGACGACGGCAACGCGAGAGCGCTGCCGATCTGTGACGATGACGATTTTGAAGGGAAGGTTCGTTCAGGGCGCGGTGCCAAACGCGCGATAACCAAAGCTCAGCAAGCAATATCGACAGGATTATTCATATCCTACCTCGATGGCGGCGTCAACTTTTGGTTTTGGAAATTGCGCCCTCAACTTTTTGTTGCCCTCTTCGAGGAGGAGGCAAATCGGCCTCCCACCCTCAGGACAGTGACTGGGAGAGAACGGCGTCTGGATCCACACGGCAGCCATGCAAAATTGTGCATTGCACAATGCCTCGCATCACTCGATGTTACGCAGATCGGCCATCTACTCCTCCCAGATGCGATGCCGATGCAAAGCGACCCACACCTCCTCCCGTGGTGAGCTTGATATAGAGCCCGCTGCCACCTCCTCCCGGCAGCGGGTTTTTCATGCCATGAATACGGCCCGACTAGGCAATTTCGCTCGCGAGAGCCAATGCCAGATCCAGTTCCCCGATTTCGTAACTGCTTGGAGGGCTTAAACTCTCCGCAGCTGTTCGTGACCGGCGCCTATCAGGATTGGACGTCGGCAGTGGCGGAGACGGATCTTCTGGAGCGCGGCCTGTACTGTGAAAGCCGTAATCACGCAGCGATCGCCTCATCTTTGCGCGACCTTCTCTCTACGAAAGCGCAAAAGTAATCGGCGCTCGGCTATTCGGCACAAGTACGTGAAATCATAAACGATGGAGATCCCCGGTGAGCGCTGGTGTAGCCGTTCTGCCACTATCGGGGTACGCACGGAGGCGAAGGGAGCCCCGGCCCAACAAATGCAGAGGCGGCTTTTCGATCCGAGCAGGGCATAGCAACAGCCCAGGCGTGCTGCCCTCCCACCAAAGGCGCACTCAGTCGCCGATTACTGCTTATGCCGGCTCATAACGGCGATCAGGGAAGTGCGCGGGCAATCCCGGAATCGAGGGGCGCACCATCGGAGAAATCGACGCGTTCCACTGACGATTGCCGCACTTACAACTTCCGAGATGAGAAGGTCTGGAACATTACCCTCAACCAGTCGTTCAAAATGGGAGGGCTCAACGGTTAGGATTGTCCAACTGGACGGCTTAGGAATGGCCAGAAGCCTGCTTCGTACACCGACCCTCAGTTCGATCTGGCTCACTGCCTAAGTCCCGTCCACGCAAGCCGGCCTTTCATGGCACTTCCGGAAATGTTGAGCATATATCCGCAGAGCAACTCCCCGAAAGCGACCATAAGGGCGCTCTGGCTGGATCTTATCGACCCAGATACGGTCGAGGTGAAAGAGGTCGAGGGGGTGGCCGGCGTTGCCCTCCCAAGCCGGGAAAATCTCAGCGAGATCGAAAGCTCCAGCCGACTAAAAGCCCGCGACGGCGTGCTTACCATGAGCGTTCCGATAGTCACCCATGTCGAAGGCGGCCCGCCGCTGGTTGCTCCCCTCGGCTTTGTGCTGTCGCGCGACCGTTTGATCACCGTTCGCTTCTCGGCTTTGCCGGCCTTTGACGCGGTTGCTAGGCGCTTCACCGATTCCGGCGAGCCGCCGACCTCGAGCCTTGAGGTGTTCCTCGATCTCTGTGATGAGCTTGTCGACCGCCTCGCCGACGGCCTTGAGCAGGCGGCGACGGACCTGCGCACCCTCTCTGCAACCGCCTTTCATGTCCCGGATAGCCAAGGTCGTAAGGCGATCCGCTCAAACAATGTTATTCGAGCCCAACTCCGCCATGTCGGCAGGCTGGGTGACGCTCTCTCGGAAAAGCGCGATGCGTTGCTTGCCCTTGGACGCGCCATCGATTTCGCATGCGGGATGACCGCAGGCTGGGGTGATGGAGAACTCGCGTCGCGTATGGACGGCCTCAAGCTCGACGTAGCGTCGCTCGACAATTACGAGGTTCATCTCTCCGACAAGGTGCAGTTCCTCCTCGACGCCATGGTTGGATTGATTGGCATTGCGCAAAACGACATCTTCAAAATCCTCACCATCGTCTCGATCGTCGGCATTCCTCCCACCCTAGCGGCGAGTATCTACGGCATGAATTTCAAGCACATGCCCGAATACGACTGGGCATTCGGCTATCCCTATGGTTTGGGGATCATCGCTCTCAGCGCAATTATTCCGCTGGCGTGGTTCAAATGGCGGGGTTGGTTCTAGGGGTCGTCCATTCCTGCGCAGGAGTGGCGAGGACTCGCGCCGCGTGACACGGCGGAGCCAGTAAATGTTCTGTCACTCAATGATTAAGCTGCCGGAACCGAAATGCATTCGGTCCGTTGTTTCAAGCTGAACAAATGTCTTGCGGTACATTTCCACCTGATTTGCCTGCTCCAAGCACGAAGTCAAGGAAAGCCGCCCATGGGGAATTTTAATGAGATTTGTCTGGATCGCGGCGCCGGTGGCGTTGTTGCTGGGGCTTGGCGTCCAACCGGCGTTCGCCGTCTGTAATATATCCGATGCGAAGCTCGAAGAAGCTGTCCTCAAGAGCCCGGAATTGCGCAATCCGGAAAATCGCTATCTCGTTCGCGACCTGCGAACCCTTAGGGATGCCGCCTTCCTGCTGTGGTCGTATGGCCTACAGGACGACTGCGAACGCTTGCTCGCCAATATCCGACAGCTGATTGCCGCGCCATCAATGGCGAAGCTTGGGGGGAACGACGAGGACCTTGCCGATGAACAGGTGGCCGCCGAAGAACCACAACAGCATCAAGGTGGTGAAGTTCAGGGCAATCGCGGTGCTCCAGGCGCACGTCCTCTAATCAATATCGACGAACTTGGACCCGGTCTGCGTGTCGACGAGATCGTCGGCTCCGAGGTTCGCAGTTCGGACGACAAGATCGTTGGCGAAGTTCGCAACGTCGTAATTGGAACCAAGGACCGATGGGACTACGCAGTTATTGCCTCAGGCGGCTTTTTCATCGCCGGAAAAGACAGCATCGTCGTCCCGCTTCGGTATATGCAAGTCGATGAGGAGCGGAACAGTTTTTACCTGCGCATCTCCAGTGCCGATGTGAAAGCCGTTCCGTTGATGCCCGACCAGGAATATCAGTGGCTCGCAGATGAAGCATGGCGGGCGAAGAACGATGCGATCTTCCAGAAGTTGATCCCTGACTCGGTTCGATAAGTAGCGGTCGCAATTGATGATCATGCTGTCGACTGTCCTATTGCTTTGGGGCGCCGCGGCGGTCGCGTCGAACGACAGACGCGCTTTGGCTTTCGTGGGGATAGAGGATCGGCTATGGAACTAGTCGCTGGTTGCAGACATGAAATCGCGCTGCGAAAACGAAGGCCCGGAGGATCACTATGCATCTGACGAACGAGAGCATCATAGTCATATGGTGGTCGGCCTTATTGCGGGATGGTTGGCCGGAAAGATCGTGCGGGGCTCAGGCTTTGGTCTAATCGGGGACATCGCAATTGGAATCATCGGCGCGTTTATCGGGGATTGGCTGCTGCCCCGCTTGGGGCGTCCATCTCGGGAGCGGAACGATCAGCTTGATCGTCAATGCCACCGTCGGCGCGATTGTACTTCTCCTAATCATCCGGTTGGTTGCTGGTGGCGGTCGTTTCGGGGGCGGATGGAGGGGTCGATCTGGTCGGTGGCGGTAGCCCGGGGTTCGAACCCATCGCCCCAACGGACGGCGGCAATCGGATTTTGCACGGCCTCAGTCGAAGTCTGCATTTAGCCGGCGGGTCAAGACGACGCGCTCAACGTTCCACAGACCCAACGAATGTGCGGCCGGCACAATCGCGCTGACATAGGCCTGATTGCCGCCGCCCGAGACAGGCGCCGAAGCGGTGAAGCACTTCGAGGCAAGCAACCTCGCCATTGCGGTCGTTCAGGATGCGTACGAACAGGTCGACTGGGCATGGTCGCAGCCGTCGACGCGCGCTTCGAATGAACGGGTCTCGATCACCTGATAGTCGATCGCCAAGCCCTCGCTCGGGCTGCCGACGCCGGCAAACCTATCCGAACGCTGGAACGTCTCGGCCAGCCGCACCTGCACAATCAAGCAGCCGGTCGGCCCCCTGCGACGCTCAGGGCGCCATCACCGTAGACGCGTGACGCAGCGGTCTCGTTGTTATCTCAAATCAAATTTCGCTTGACGACCGACGTGACCGCTCCAGAGTCATATCCATGGCGTGGGACATAGAGATCGGTGATGAGATTACGTTGACAGCGACCATCATAAAGGTGCTGCCAAGCGGCCGCGCCAGCGTCAGTATTCCGACCTATGACTTCCCCTTCGCGATCGATGCTCCCAAGAAGAAAAGGTCCGGCGACAAGGTTAGTCTCGTCGGGCGTGTCATCCGCGTCGATGACCAAGATGGCAAGGTGACCGTGAAGGTTGGCGGTCTGGTCACGGTCGACATCGCCTCGATAACCGCGCACGGAAAGAGGCCGAAGTCAAAATCCCCACCGTCGAGAGATTGGCCCGACTAGTCGCTTTTGCCGGGATGACGGAAAAGTCTTCCGCACTCCCACGAACGACGGCGACAGGAGTCGTGCGAACCATCGACGGAACGACTGTTTTGGAACGAATTGCCATGAACCACATTTAGGTCGGTTAAGTCGCGATCGGGGACTCGGATGAAGGAAGTATCGCAGGCGAACGTTGTCGCCCTCAAGAGTCCGGACTTGTCTGGGGAGGATAGTCGGGCCTTCGACTACCAGGATTTCTTCGAGAACGGGGCCGTCGCGCTCCATCTGGTAAGCGCGGATGGTGTCATCCTTCACGCAAATCAGGCTGAGCTTGACCTTCTCGGGTTTAGTGCCGAAAATTATGTCGGCCGCCACATTGCAGAATTCTACCCCGACCGGGACGTGATCGACGACATTCTCGAACGTCTGACCCGTGGCGAGAAGATCACGCGATATCCGGCGCGATTGAGAGCCTGTAACGGATCGATCAAACATGTCGAAATCACGTCGAGCGGCCATTTTCGGGACGGCAAGCTGATCAACACCAGGTGCTTCACGGTCGATGTTACCGACCTGGAGCGGACACGCACCGAATTAAGGCAGCAGGGAAGCACCTATCACCAAATTCTCGACGCCCTTCCGGTTGCCATCTATACGACCGACCAGCACGGGACGATCACCTACTACAACCGCGCCGCCGCCGATCTTGCTGGCAGGGAGCCAAGAGTCGGCAAGGACAAATGGTGCGTCACGTTCAAGCTCTTCACTCCCGACGGCAAGGAATTGCCGCATGACGAGTGCCCCATGGCCATCGCGCTCAAGGAAAACCGGCCGGTCCGCAACCAGGAAGCCATAGCGCGCCGTCCGGACGGATCCTTTTTTCCGTTCCTGCCCTACCCCACACCGCTGCGGGATGAGCACGGCAATCTGATTGGTGCCGTGAACATGCTCCTGGACCTGACCGACCGCCAACGTGCCGAAGAAGTCAGGCAGCATCTGTCAGAGATTGTGGAATCCTCGTTCGACGCAATTGTCAGCAAGGATCTGAATGCCATCATCAAGAGCTGGAATAACGGGGCCGAAAGGCTGTTCGGCTACACCGCCGAGGAAGCGATAGGCAGGCCGGTGACCATGTTGATCCCGGATAATCTCCAGGACGAGGAACCTCGCATCCTCGGACGCATTCGCCGTGGTGAGCGGGTCGAAACGTACGAAACAATACGTCAGCGCAAGGATGGCAGCCTTGTTCCGGTCTCGCTCACCGTATCGCCTATGCGCAACGCGACCGGGCGGATCGTCGGCGCATCGAAGATCGCGCGGGACATCACATCGGCAAAGGAAAACGAGCACCGTATCCGCATGCTGATGCGCGAGGTCAACCACCGCGTTAAAAATCAATACTCGGTCATCCTGTCAATGATCCGGGAGACCAACAAACGATCGGAGGCACCTGAGCAGTTTGAACGCCAGGTGCGCGAGCGCATCATGGCGCTGTCGCGATCCCACGACCTGTTGGTATCCGCCGACTGGAAGGGAGCCACCATCAATGAGCTCGTGGCGGCCCAAGCCCGGCCTTTCCCACGGGGTGAGGTTATCGATATGTCGGGACCACCGGTGGTCCTCAGTCCCAATGCTGTGCAGTATCTTGGAATCGCCTTCCACGAACTCGCGACCAACTCAGCCAAATACGGCGTGCTCTCAGCGGACCTGGGCCGGATTTCGGTTCGATGGAACATTACCGGTTCCGGTGCCTCGAGGCTCATTCACCTTAGTTGGGCCGAAACAGATGGGCCGCAAGTTCAGGATACCAGACAGGGTGGGTTTGGAACCGTGGTGCTGAAGCGGGTTGCGCCTGCAGCTGTTGGAGGCCACGGAATTCTCGAGTACGGTCCGCATGGCATCACCTGGAGCCTGGAAGCGCCGCTGGCTGCCGTGGAAGCCTCTGTTGCCAATGGAGCTTAGAAACCTAGGCCTGGTTCTACAATACGCCGAGTTCAGCGAACTGTGACCACGGCGCCGGTGTCACTGCGTGGATGGCAGAAGGAACGCGCCTTCGGCTCCCACCAAATTGATTTGGCCAAGCAAACGCTTCCAACGCCGCTATCTCGACTGCGGCTACCATTTCACGCTGAACCTGACCGCCTAAGGATGGCTGTCGCGAAATCCTTGAGTTGTCCGTAGCGTCCGTCCAGCTCAGCGAGCCACCAAGGCCACCACCGCCCCACAGCGCCTGCACTACATGTAGTTCCGAGAACCGATGGACGGCCTTCTCGAGAGCGCTGCTGCGTGCAACCGATAAGGAACCCTGAACGTGCTACGTTATTCAAATCGGAAGATCGAGATGATCTCGTGCTCACCTACCCGGGATAGTCAGATCGACATACACGATCGAAAAAAGTGGCCCGCGCGCCTAACACCGCGGGCCACGTTGGGGTCTACTGGGCAAGAATGATCCGCTGCTTGTCGCGATTCTGCGCGTAGGTGCCCTTGTCATAGGCAGTCTGCGCCTCAAGCTGAGCCTTGGTGAAATTGGTGTAGAGATACCGGTTTCCGTCTTTGTCGGACAGGAACTTCAATTTCTCCAGGCCAACGGCCACCGGCTTTTCCCCCACGCCGAGGAATCCGCCCACGTCGACGACGACCGCGTCGACCTTCTTATCGCCACTGAGGACGACATCTCCAATCTCGCCGACTTTTGCATCGTCGGCGCCGTAGACCGTGGTGCCGATGAAATCCTTGGTGCTGATTTTGTCTATCGGCATCTCGGTCAGCGAAGACTTGTCGATTGCCGCGGTGGCCGTGTTGTCCGTCGTGGCTGGGGCAGCTTCATTGTTGGCGGTGGTAGCTGCGACATCATTGGAGTTCGAGGCCGCTGCCGTGTCGTAGACCTTCAGGTCAAAATCCTGTTGCGCTTGAAGGTCTTCCTTGGTGGTCTTCGCGACCAACCAGCGCTCACCCTTCTTCTCGACCCACTCAGCTTTGCTGAAATCGTAGGCGACGTTCTTTTCCCCCAGGCCTAGGAACCCGCCAACGCCGATGATGATGTACTTGGCTCTGCCGTCCTTGGAGAGGACGATGTCTTTGACGTCGCCGATCTTCGCGGCATCGTCTGCAGCGCTATCATAGACGTCGGCGCCTATGATCTTGGTGACGAGGCTGCCGTCTGCAACGGCCGCCGGCGCTGTCGCCGCAGTGGTCGTAGCGGCGGCAGGTTTGGTGGCATCTTCAGCGGCGGCCCCCGAGACCCACAGGCCAGACGACAGCAGGGCTGCAATAGCGGTGGTAGCCAAAAGTTTGCTGATCATGGACGTTTCCTTTGTGCGTTAGTGTTGATGCACGCCGCGTTCGGCCGAACCGTCGCAGGGAGGCTGAGCGCGGCACAGTTTGCTACCTCACAACGGGCCGCACGAAGCGAAGTTCCCCTTGGAATTCGGAAGGCGCCTGGGAGGCGCTGACCGACGTAGAGTCAATTAAGCTGCTGCGATTCCGCAATTTTTTCGAGCTCGCACGCGCCTGTATCGCGGGAACCTTATTGGCTCCTTGACGTTCCCCGGTCGAACCAATTGCGGTTCGCGGAAAGGGGAAAACTATGCAGAATCCTGGCGTTGGCTGGCTGGCAGCGATCATCATCGGCGGCATTGCCGGATGGCTCGCCGAGATGTTCATGAAAAGCAACATGGGCGTCGTCATGAACATCATTTTGGGAATCGTGGGGGCGATCGTCGCCAACCTCATTCTTAGCGTGCTTGGCATATCGTTGGCCGGCTGGCTCGGCTATCTCGTCGCCGGCTTCATCGGCGCGTGTATCTTGATCGCGGTGGCCCGAGCGATCAAACGCTAATCCGCGAACTATTGCGGTCAACCTCAACCTGAGCCCTTCGCCCGACGAAGGGCTCGGCGTGCCTCAGCCTATGCAGTCCGCCCATGGAGCGGAGACGAGCCGTTCCATAAAGGCAACAGGGCCATGGATCGAAAAAACCGTTGGCGCATTTATGCTCCGGCCAATTAAGGCTTCAGGAGAGAACCCATGAAAAAGACACTGCTCATTTTGAGCCTGCTCATTCCGCTCGCAGCATGTTCCCGTACCGAACAAGGCGCTGCCGTAGGCGGCTTGGGAGGTGCCGCGGTCGGTGCAGCGGTGGCCGGCGATCCCGTGCAAGGGGCTGTCGTTGGTGGTGCAGTCGGCGCGATCGCCGGTGCGGTGATCGGGCACGCCAGTGAGGCCGGCCAGTGCCGGTATCGCGATCGTAATGGGCGCGTTTACATTGCCCGGTGCCCGGACGGCTACTGATACCAATACCTAAGGCGCGTGATCTGTTGCGATCACGCGCCTCACTTGGCGGTCCGGGATGTTAAATTCGAACCAAAGGTCGGTTTCAGACAATCGGCAACCGGGGTATTGAGGCGGGCGAATTAGCCGGCTGAGCCTGGGCGTCCCTGCCGGCTAGGCCCGAGTTTCGATCGCTGTTTTGTCAGTATCAGGGACCGCAACGACAGCCTCGGTCTTTTGGGCGTGGTTCGTAGCGATTTTGAGTAGAGTTAAAGCCGTTTCATTGGGCGTCCACCCTTGGCCTTCTGCGGCAGTCACCAAGGCCGCGAAGGCGGCTTCCAAGGCGACCTCGCAGTTCACCTCCCTGTCTGGACTATTCTCGGGCAAGATAGGTGCTTCAACGGCTTGGGACATGCTCAGAAAGCGGCTCGCCGACAAAAGGTTCCCATCTCAAGGCTTCCGCCGCAGCGTTCTTTCGTATCGGTTGGCACGATGATCTATCCAAGGCTGCGGGTGTGGCGAATGAAGAGGAACGTCGGTCTCCGTACCTGGAATGACACTTCCTGACCAAAACGCGGGCAAGGGCGGCACCGGGTGATTTTGTAGGGAACAACCTCCGCTCCAGAGCGTTTTTGTCCCGACGGGACACTCTCAGCTCAGGAGAGTTGTGATGATAAGGAAGCTAGTCCTCTCATCGGTGATCGCAGTCACTTGTGCCGCTACCGCCTTTCCGGCAAACGCCGGCGGCGTCATTATTGGCTTTGGTGGTGGTTATGGCGACGGTGGTGGTTATGGCGACGACGATTACGACTACTACCGTCGTGATCGGTACCCAGACTACTACGGTCAAGGCTATTCCCAATACTACGACATGTATGACAACAGCTATAGGCCCCGTTATTACCATCGGCATCATCGGCACCATTGCCGCGTCGTGCTGATCAAGCATTGGCGTCATCACCACCGCGTCATCGAGCGAGTTCGCATCTGCAGGAGGTAATGGTACAGGTCCGGCCAATCTGGCCGGACCTGCGCCTTCGACGAGCGCTCGGTACTCCAGTTCTCGCAGTCGATACGGTACTTAACGCGGGTGGTCTAGTTGGCGACATCGCTCGGCCGCGCGCCGTTTCGGCTCTAAGCCCTGCGCGAGCCACGCAGCCAGTCGGGGCATATTCCGGGGCGGCGGCCAGCCTACATAAGCCGTCCATCCTGACAGCCGGCGGCTTGTGCCTAAGGCAGGTACCCGTCGCTCTTAGGTGGACTGAGAGCGACGGGCGGTGTTGCCTGAAATGCGGAACTGCAACTTTAGCCGCAAGTGGGACGCTAAAACCGCCCGGTAAATCAAGTCTTAAAATCATCTGGGTCGGCCGGCCATAGGGTCCCTTGGCTGGCAATGGTCTCGCAATCCGGCGCGCTTACCGGATCGCGAGATGCCTTGGTCAGTTGGCGCTGGCGACGGGCGCCACAAGCGGCGTGATGCGGCGGATAGCGACGCGGCGATTCTGTCGTTCAGGCCCCGTCGTATTCACCTTAAGGTAGCTCTCGCCGTAGCCTTGGGTCGTCAGGTTCTCTGGCGCGATGCCAAAGGCGTTGGTGAGGGCCTCGGCAACTGCCTCGGCTCGCTGGTCGGACAATGCCAGGTTTGCATTTTCGCTACCGACCGCATCGGTGTGGCCCTCGATCAAGAAGGTTTCCGCCGGGTTCTTCTTCAGCAGCCGCTCCATTGCGTCCGCCACGCCTTGCAGTTTTTTGACTTCGCTGTCCGAGATCGCCGCCGAACCGGTCTCGAAATTCAACGTGTCGAGATCAACCCGCCGGGCGATATCGCGTACACGCGCCGAGCGCTTGACCTCGTCGACCGAGTAGAGGCGCTGGACCTTTTCCACCGGCGGTTGCTCAAGGAAGGTGTAGTAGTCGCCGGGATCTTCTACCAACTCCGCCTCCAGAATGTATTGCTTGCGCGGGATGGTGAGCCGGATCGGTGGCAGGTCATCTCCAGGATCGCGCCAATCGTTGACGTCCTGGTAATACCTCTCGTCGACATAGCTTAACACATACTCGCGGCCGTCCGGCGTGATGCGAGAGCGCTGGATGACGTCGCCATAGCGGTTGCGGATTGTGACGATCTGGTTGCCGTTGTCGCGGATGATCGTCTCGCGTGTCCGGTCGCCCGGTAGATCCTCGTAATACACATCCTTGGCACCACGGTTCATTCGCGGTGCTTCGTTGCTTTCGACGATCGTCTGGTTGTTGAACTGGATGATGACGCGCCCGCCAATTTCCGTAAGGACATCGGCGCCCTTGGGGCGTTCTGGCGCCTGGCCATCCGGCGCCTTGTCCCGGCGGGTACCCTTTTCCTCCGTCACCGGAACGATCTTCTCAGGCTTGATCTCCTGCTGCGCTGCCTTGTCGTCCGCAGGCGGTGGTCCGGCGTCTACGGGGGTAGCCGCAGGCGCGGGGGCCTGACCGCCATCGCTCTGTTGAGCAGGCGGTTTGCCGTCCTTGCCCGGACGTTTTGCATCCTTTTCGCTGTCGAGGATTGGTGCGGCGTTCGGATCTGCCGGCGCCTCGCCCTGGACTGGCTTTTCGCTTTGGGCGGGCGCCGCCGGCTCACCATTGGCTGGCTTTTCGGAGGTTGCAGGCTGCTGGTCGGTTGAAGGTTGCTCGCCAGTCACGGGCTGCTTTGGTGCAGGCGCCTCGGCGGCAGGCTGCTCGGCGGCAGGTTTCTTTTCGGGTTTGTTCTTGGTTTCCGCCGGCTGTTCGCCGAGGGCCGGAGCAGGCTCGCCAGCCGGAGCAGGCTCGGACGAAGGTGCGGGCGCGGCCGGTTGAGCAGGCTGTTCCTTCGCGGACGGTTCAACCGGTGGGGTAGGTTCTGGAATAGGAGTTGCCTCAGAGGCCGGGGCCGCCTCTTTTGGTTTTGGAGTAGGCTGTGGTTCGGTCGCTGGAAGTGGAGCAGCATTTTCGGACGGAGCCTGTTGCCTCAGCGCGCAGGCTTCGGCGGACTCGCCCTCCTTACATTTCAGCTTGATAAAAATAGGCGGTGCAGATGCGACGAACCGTGCGGAACCGAAGGCTGCGCTGCTGAGTGGTGCCCCGAACGGTGCTGAGGCGATCAGCAAACCCAGTGCGGTGCTGGCCAAAATCTTTGGTCGGCGTGTCATTTGAATTCTCCGTGTGGTGTCCCGTCGCTATCCAAACTGGGCACTGCCACATTCGTTCCGCTCATTCCGAATGATAAGCTCCCCAACAGAAACGACGGGGATTACTTCGGAAGAGGGGCGGCAAGTTGCCGGGCTTGGCCGGAGATACAGTCGAAGGACGGCCGCCTGTTCCGGGGCAATCTGTGTCTGTTATATCAAAAACGCCCGCTGGCCGGGAGCCAGCGGGCGACGGGCCTTCCGGCCCTTTTGACCGCTTGGAGGGACCCAGCGGGCAAATGGCTTCGGCGCCGCGATCTGACTTGCCCGCCGCAGGCAGACGACTTTAATCAGTGTAAAAAAATCGGCGGCTCGGGGACCTGGTCTGGATTGCGAACTGGAACCCGTTGCTTGTGCCGTTCATCGCCCTTGTTCGAACGCGCATGCGCCTCGGAGAGGCTGCCATGGCTCAGATGCGTGCAGTGTTCATAACCATGGTCGCGCGCACCGCATCGAGAACAGCACATAGGGAATTGGTCTAACAGCATCCACTAAAATGCGCGACTTGGATTTTGGTTGCCCCAGCCGAGCAACTGTTGTTGGATTACGGCAAGGCACCGCCTCAAGCCGCCCCCGAAGATGCTGAGATGAGCTTCAATGTCCACGGGCCGTTTCGCGGTGCTCGGAGGCATCTAAGTTACAAGCGCCTCTGCTTGGCCGACAGGCGCCATCTGCCCAGCGGCTGCACAGATGCGCTAATCGGGCACTTACGCGGTTCGCTGGCCGCTGCGGGATTCTTGTTTTCGAAGACGCGAAATCCGGCTGGAACCTGTGCTGCATAGGTTCGGCTCCGTGCCGCCGCTCGCGATACTTCGATAAGTACTATTCACTATCCGCGTCCGTTCTCCAACGCCGCAGGCGATGAAAAGTAGGAGAGCTCTGAAGATCTGTGCCGTAACGATTAGCAAGACCGCAAACAACAAGACCAGCGCAAACGCTAGCCCAAAAACCCAGCCCATCTAAAACTCTCCGTTACACCCGGACAACGCTCTCGTGGGCGTAAAGTTCACCAGATGGAGGGTTGCTTGTGCTAATTTCCGTTCCGAAGCGCTTTCGGTCGTTAGGCAGTTCAACCGCGCCTGCAGGCGAGGCGTTAGTTACTTCCAGGGATGGGAAAACCGAGATAAGCACATGGTTTCGAATTCCGAGATGCGGGGTATTGAACTCTTGCCGCGAGTGCGGAAGCGCCTTAGTCCTCGAGGCCAAGCATGGCCTCGATGCGGCGGTCACAATGCAAATCGAGCAAGGTTCGTGGTGGAACCGGTTAGAGCCCACTCTTCCACGGGCGCCTTCTTACTTTGCCGTTGCGATAAATCGAAGGCCGCGTGTCGCCGCCCACCCCTCGTACTCCATCGTTGACTCCCGTAATGCCAAAAGCGTAAGTGGCTCAGGCCTCACGTCCAAAGGCGCACGGTTTCACCTTCAAAGGTATCAAAATGGGCGGACAATATTCCAATGCGCGAGAGCACTTCTTCGCTGCGATCCGCACGCTCGCAGCCTCTTCCGACAGCATACAAACGCGCCTGATCGATGCGAATCTGAACATTTTGCACGTCACTCTCGATGAGTTCGATGGGGACCGGGAGCTCAAGTTCAAGTTTGCAAAAATACTGGATCTTCTGGCCGTCGATCAGGACGATATGGAAACGGTCGCTGTGGAGACAGCCGCGCACATGACGGATTTTGAAGCCGTCAAAGTTGCGGACCTCATTTGCGATTTTTACTACGAGCTCACGTAATAGTCGGCGCGGCAGCCCGTCTTCCCACTAGCGAGGCGCCGGATCTTGGCCAACCAACCACGCTAGGAGCGGCTGAGATCAATCCGGCTGATCACAATGGTCTTGCCGGTCGCCGGGTCCTTATCGATCGTCGTCAAGCGCATGCCATTGTCTCCAACCTTTTCCAGCCTTAGCTGGGCGGCACGGTCGCCATTGACTTCTTTTGCCCAATGGATGCCGAGGACCAGTGCGTTGCCCGAGCGACCGCCACTGAGGCCGGCCGGGCCGGTGCTCGATCCGGTGTATATGCCCGTATAGGTTTTGCCATTCGTCTTCACGTCGGCGCCGATCGCCCGCGAGAAGACCACGTAACCTGTACACTTGCCGTTAAGCGCCAAAGAGCTTTCCGTCGCGTCAGATGCAAATTTGCAGTTGATCTTGATGGGTTGGGAATCGGCGTCGACTTTGACCGTGCCCTTGCCAACCCAGTTGCCGGCAAACGATTTCAGAAAGGCGCCGTCAGCGGCCTGAGCAGGCGCTGCAATGCAAAGCATTGCTGCGGCTAGCCATCCAATGGATTTTGTCATGATAAAGTCCTTCAATTTGGCGCAGGCGCGAAAACGATCGTAGCGCGAGCGCGATGCAGGTTTCTGTCGATGATGCGCCCTAGGCGCTAGCAACTGCCTTCTCTATCTCCTGGGCCGAATGGCCGGTGAGATCCTTGGCGATTTCGCCAATCAGAACGTCCGATAATTTCTGATGATAGTGCTTGCGCAGTTCGCCAAGCGTCCGAGGAGCGGCGATGATGATCAGGTTGGCGATTTGTCCGCCGAGGACCTGTCGGTTGAGCAGATCGGCGGATCCGGCTGCGAAACTGTCCTCCTCGATCTGGCTGCTGTCCGGATTGGCGGAGCTGCTCTGATGACGCGCACCGGATCCCTTGTTCTCGTTTGCCACGTCTTCCACGACCGAGGCCGTCAGCTTTGGATTGGCTTCGTCTCCTGAATTGCGGAACAGATTGAGCTTCTCGCCATCGGCCACAGCAACGGTCGCGCCTTTAGGAATATCCATGTGCGAATGTTCTCCGAGATTGCGCCAGCCCTTGGCTTTTCGGTTTGGAGGCCTGCTGACGTGAGTCTTAACTCCCCAACCCGCCAATGGATGCTTGTATCTGAGCCTTTCACCACGCCCGGCCGACTAGGGGCCGCGCCGACCGGGCGCAAAGCCCCCCAAACACCATGGGGCTTCATTGTGATAACGGCATCAGCTGCCTGACGTTGGACGGATAGGCGGCATTACATGTTGCGCTGGAACGAATGTCGTCGCGCCTCGTTCGCTAAGAGATGGTGGGGACAGGGGTGGCGCGATGCACGATGCTTTTTTCAGGATCGTGTCCCAGGGAGTGGTGTAGCTGACGGCTTGGTCGCCGCGCTCTCCGGCATAGGGCCGGGATGATCAGCGTGCCACGGCTGGCAGGCTGGTGAGAGGATCATCGCTCATTTGGCTGATGGTTTCCAGCGTCATGTAGCGCGCCCGCTGCACGGCCCATTCGTCATTCTGTTCGAGCAGGAGCGCGCCGACGAGGCGGACGATGGCGTCATCGTTGGGGAAGATGCCGACGACCTCGGTGCGCCGCTTGATCTCGCCGTTGAGGCGCTCGATCGGGTTGGTGCTATGCAGCTTGGCGCGGTGCTCTCTGGGGAAGGTCATGTAGGCCAGCACGTCGGGCTCGGCGTCGTCCATGATTGTCGCCAGCTTTGGCACCTTCGGCCGGATCTGGTCGGCGACGGCACGCCATTGCGTGCTTGCGGCTTCTGGCGTCTCCTGGGCAAACGCGGTGGCGATGAAGGCGGAGACGACACGGCGCCCGCTCTTGCCGGCATGGGCCAGCACGTTCCTCATGAAGTGGACGCGGCAGCGTTGCCATGTCGCGCACAGCACCTTGGTGACGGCCGCCCTGATGCCTTCATGGGCATCGGAGACGACGAGCTTGACGCCGCGCAGGCCGCGGCGGGTCAGCTTGCGCAGGAACTCCGTCCAGATCGGCTCGGCCTCAGACGTGCCGACCTCCATGCCCAGCACCTCGCGCCGGCCGTCCGCGTTGACGCCGACGGCGATGATGACGGCGACCGAGACGATGCGGCCGCCGCGGCGCACCTTCAGGTAGGTGGCGTCGATCCACAGGTATGGCCAGTCGCCCTCGATGGGTCTTTCAAGGAACGCTTTGACCTTGCCGTCGATCTCTTCGCACAGCCGGCTGACCTGGCTCTTGGAGATGCCGCTCATGCCCATGGCCTTGACCAGGTCGTCGACCGAGCGGGTCGAGATACCCTGGACGTAGGCCTCCTGGATGACGGCGGTCAGCGCCTTCTCGGCCATGCGCCGCGGTTCGAGGAAACCGGGGAAGTAGGAGCCCTTCCTCAGCTTCGGGATGCGCAGCTCGACGGTGCCGGCGCGCGTCTCCCAGTCGCGATCGCGATAGCCGTTGCGCTGAGCCGTCCGCAGCGGGTTCTTCTCGCCATAGCCGGCGCCGGTGGCGGCGCCCACCTCCAGCTCCATCAGCCGCTCGGCGGCAAAGCCGATCATCTCGCGCAAGATATCGGCGTCGGGGGTCTTCTCCACGAGCGTGCGCAGGTTCATCATGTCGTCGGTCATCGGTGGTTCCTTCGAATCAGGTTGGTGTCAGCAACCCGACCTTACCGGGGAACATCGATGACCGCCGCAAAGCCGCTCGCTCGCTACGGCGCTGTTGAGGGCGCGCTCGCGAGCGGCTTCGCTACCGCCGAGCTACACCACGTCCGGGGACGCGACCTTTTTCAGGGTTCCAGTAACGATTGAGTTGCCAAATGGAGAACTTCGCAGGTTGTCCAGTGCCTCCGAGGCTGCGATCTTGCTGATGGAGAAGTGGCCGGAAGAGCACGGATCGATATACCGAGACGCGTTGCAGGCCTGCACCGGCTCACTGGCTTCGGAGGACGAGGTGGAGAATGCCCGGCAGGCGTTTTTGGCGGCTGCGGAGGAGGCAGGGCTGACCGTGCAAGGCGTGCACCACAACGAGGACGCTCCATCGCGGCGTTCGGTAGAACAGTTAAAATCGTCATACATCGCCGACGAGAAACGACGGGATCGTGGACATAGAGAGGAGCAAGAAGACTTTCTCATCCGTTTCCTAGCGCGCGAAACCGGGATTACGGAAGCCCAGGCGCGCGAGCTGATCAATATGGTCGGTACTGATCGTGGATCACTCCTGCGAGAGGCCAGAATATTGAAGGCGCAGCGCTGAGACCCCGGAATCTCGCAATGGTCGCGAAGGAATGAGCCGCCTAGGCTGATGATGGGGGTGCTGGACAGCCCCACGTTAAGTGCCTGATGCCGTCGCCGTGCAGCCTCATAGCCGTTTGATTGTTGAATGCAGAGGCCTCTTCGGCTGTGTCGAAACGCGTTGCGATCGCAGTTCCGTCAGGTGCCAGAACGACCGCCAGGTATGGGAAGCCGTTCATTGGCGGATGGTAGACTACATATACAGGTTGTGAATTTTTCATCGCCCTTTGTAGAAGGCGCGCAGGCTTTCGCCAAGGAGGCTTGCCCAAGGCCCACATAGCCACTCGTGCGCTAGGATTGGTTGATTTGAAACTGAGGGCGAAACAGCCGTGCCTCAAGTAACTCGTGGCATGATCTGTGGTTTTTTCTCATATGCCGGATGAATTGGGCTAATAGAACCGCCAGCCTGCTTGTTTACGACGTCACAACCGTTCCTTTTTCGACATCTTTGCGAGTTTCCATGACGACAACTGCGGCACATCTAAAACCCCTCCTCTGGGAACCCAAGAACCTGGTCCGAGCCATCGAAGCCGCAGGGGTCGCCCTTTGGTCATGGAACGTGGATAGCGACGCATTGGCAATGGATGACCGAGCCTATGACCTGTGGGGCATCCCTCGCACCACAGACGTCAAGTTCGAAGACCTGTCCGCACACATCCATCCGGCCGACCGCGACCGAGTACGGGCGGCCTTCAACGCCACGCGGGCGATTGTCGGCCCCTATGAGATCGACTTCCGGATCATGATAGGCGACGAACTCAAATGGATCTCCGCCCGCGGTCAAGGCGACGACGAAGGGATCGTCCAGCGGCTGATGTTCGGCATCTTCATTGATGTGACCGGCCGCAAACAGGCGGAAGAAAGCCGCGAGCTTCTCGCCGGCGAAATGAGCCATCGCGTCAAGAACCTGCTGACCATAGCCTCGGGCCTTACTGCCATCACCTCGCGTTCGACGACCACCACCAATGACATGGCGCGGGAGCTTACACAGCGGCTGACTGCCTTGGGGCGAGCCCATGATCTGGTGCGGCCTGTGCCCGGCCAGACCGAGGCCGCCTCAGCGCTGCTTGGCGACCTGCTTACGGTACTACTTGCGCCTTATGACGATCTGGGAGCGTTCAGCGGGCGCATTCGAGTGTCGGTACCAAGGATGAGCGTCGGCGAGTCCTCGGCAACTATCCTCGCGCTTATCATTCACGAGCTTGCAACCAACTCTCTCAAATACGGCGCCTTGTCTGCCGAGACGGGGACGCTGGACGTTTCCTGCTCGGCGCATGACGACGACGTCACCATCGTCTGGACAGAAAGTGGCGGACCGCTCGTTGAGGCACCTGCAGGTCCGCCCGGCTACGGCAGCAGATTGGTCGAGCGCAGCGTAACTGGGCATCTGCGCGGCTCGATCGCTTATGACTGGTCAAAACATGGCCTGGTCGTCACGCTGAAAATCCAGCCGCAGCGCCTCGCACAATAACCGCGCGCTCGCCTTCAAAGGCCGAAGCTAGTGATCGAGACCCGACCTACCCACGCCATGGAGGAGGAGGAGGAAGAACTGGCTGGCTGGCCATGTCAAGTTGAGACCAGGTCGCGTAAACTTCCCGCTATGGCTGCGTTGTCATACGGCTTGGCATAGAACAGGCTGCCTTTCGGAAGGTCCGTGACCGACACCGCACGATGGCCTGAGGTCGCTACAATTCTGACGGGTGGCCAGCGGGCGCGAACAGCAGCGGCGAGCTTTATGCCATCCATGCTCCCCGGCATGTCGATGTCGGTGAACATGATTTGGATCTGGGCATTGGCTTCGAGCAAGTCGATTGCCTCATCGGCATTGGCAGCTTCCAATACCTCGAAACCCTCGCAGAGCAGGAAATCCACGATGTCCATGCGGATTAGCGGCTCGTCCTCGACAACCAACACGCAGATGCTAGGCGCCAATGGACCCTCCTGCCAAAATGATGCTGGTGGTCCACAACTCTCTTGTGCCCAGATCGCTCCACAAAAACTTGCAATACAAGCATTTACGCCAAGAGCCGAAGTTCGCGGCCTATTAGCGTCGACGGGCAAGGGATTTGGGATAACGTGATGCTTCGCGTCCGAAACCCGCCTGACCTAGGCGGGCTTTTTATTGGTTGTCGCTGTCAACGCGGTCAATTCCCCTTCGACCCGAGCAAAACATTGATCTAAAAGTGAGCCGATCGGCGGCCCCAGCACTGCATCGATTTGCGCCAAGACGGCGTAGCATGCGAGTTCGACGGTTACCGGCCCGACCTTTTATCCTCAGCTTCCACAGGCCGAGGTCTCTGGCTCGAGCAGGGCAGCGCCGTACTTGGCCCATAACCGCTCGCAGTCAATCAACCTAAGGCTTGGTGTGCCTGATTCCCCATAGAAGACCATCGCCGCGCGGACATCATATCCGAGCACTGAGGCATTTGCGACGAACTGGATTGCCTCTCCGAGGCGGGCGATGGGGAATTTGGCCTCCGTTTTGTTGCTGAGGTCGAGCACTCCAAGAATTTCCGCGTCGGCATTCCTGGACGACAGTGCCTCGGTCTCAGGCGTTGCCCAACGCCAGCAGCATCACATTAGCCTCCACTAATATTTAACTACGCACCATACGTTTTGTTCCGTAGCCAATGCAGCCGCGCAGACGAGAGAGATCATTCACACCCGCACAGAGTTTCCGCCGAAATAGGTGACTTCGTAACGCCACGCAGGCGGCGCGGCAAGAATTGACAGTCCGGTGCAGACGGGTTGCTTAAGTTATCCCTGACCTGGGTGGGGCCTACCTATTCGAGCCGGAATTCAAGCAAACGCGCATCAGCCTCATTGATGAGGCCGCTGTCGACTGCAGCTTCGAACGCCTTCGCGAAATACTCATCATCCGAGGATTGGTGAACTTGGCCTGCAAGATCGATTGGCAGTGCGCCGATCACCCGACCAGTTGCCTTCTCGATAACCGTGACGGTCCGCTGCATCGATCAGGGTTTTGTGACGGTGTCGTCAACTGCGTTGGCCGTCGATTTGACGTCCCTACCGACGCCTCGGACGGTATTAGCGCAAGCGGACAGAGCCAGGGCGCAGGCAAGAATAGCGATGGGGGCAAGGTGCAGCAATTTCACGGCGATGTCTCCTCTTCATGACGTAACCCACGGGTGCCCATCAAGTTCCAATCAAATAGAGGATCAGCCGGAAAGCCGAGCGTAGGGTCCAACAACATCTTTCGGCTTCCGCCCCACCTTGCGACTGGAGCACGCCTAAAACGAACAAGCCTATCAGGACGACAAAGAAAGCACTGGCAATCGCCGCACCCCACATGAGGGGGCGCCGTCTCGCCTGCGAGGTAGTTCCTTCAGCATTGCACCGGTCCTTTCATGATGGTGGGTGGCGTGCGGGCAACGCTCCTTCGTAATGCTTGTTCCGCAAACGCCCCGCGATTTAAGTGTACAGCGTGCGACGAGATCTCCGGCTTATTCGGCGGTGCAAGGCGGCGACGCGCGGATTTCGACGCCGACCCTGGTCATAATGTCGGTAGGAGACTGCCCGCTATCGTCGCGCGAGGCCCGGACTGCGTGGTGAAGTTGAATCCAAGGTTCAGCCGTAATGCAATTCTGGCTTCGTCTCGGTACCATTGAACTGGACTTCGACTCGATCATTCGGGCGCCAGCGCAGTTTCGGGGGCCTGCTCCTCGACATCGGGCTGATAGTCGAGGTCTACGCCCGGATTCTCCTCGCCGCTCAGAGGAACTGGACCGGCACGCCGGGTCTGAGAAGCTTGCCAAGCTCTCCAGCATCCCAATTGGTCAAGCGTACACAGCCATGGGACCCGGTCTTGTCGATACGGGCGGGCTCGGAGGTCCCGTGGATACCGAAGCTCGGTTCAGACAGGTCGATCCACACCGTGCCGACGGGGCCATTGGGGCCGGGCGGAAGGGTCAGGACCTTGTCGTTGTTGCCCTGTTTGAAATTGAGCTTGGGATTGTAGGTATAGGTCGGGTTCGAAACTACCCCCCTGACCGTATGTGTTCCGGATGGCGATGGGTTTTCCTCGCTGCCAATGGTGGCAGGATAGGCCGCCAGAAGGGACCCGTCTTCCGTGTAGGCGCGAACCTGGCCTTCGGCCTTGTCCACTTCGAGCCTGACGGCTTTCCCGCGCTTGCCCGGGCCGAGATCGGGCACGGAGATCGTTTCGCCCTCGGCGAAGGTCGCCCCCGGATTGAGTGCCTTCAGAAAATCCTCGTCCATGTGGAAGCGCTCGGCCAGGGCCTCGCTTGGACGAGCGTAGCCGAGATACTTCATCTCGGCCATTTTGGCGTAGTCCTTCGGAATGGCACCCACTACCGTGGAAAGATCGTCCGCCGTGACGACGTAGCTGCCGATCACCTGCTTGTCCCCGTCTATGGCGGCGATGACCTGGGGCCCGATCTTTCCGTCGACCGGAAGGCCACGCATCAATTCAAAGGCTGCGATGGCGTGCCGCAGGTTGCCCCCATCAAGACCGTCAATTACTCCTGGCGACGCCCCTGCCCTGTCCAGCAATACCTGCAGGCGGACAATGGACGGTGAGGGCGTGTCGCTCACGGCGGCCGTGGTGAATTCCGTAGAAGGGGCGGCGGCACCGACATTGAACGTGCTACCGGTGGTCAGCGGATCGATCTTCGAATCCCGGGGCGCATACGTCGGCGAAATTGCGTCGAGGGGCGCTTCGTTGACGGTATCGGGGGTAAGCAATGACGCGGCGTGAGCTGGTGAGATGACCAACGTTGCCGTGCCAGTGCCAAGCGCCGTGCTGAAGGTGAGTACAAGTAGGCCGAGGCCGCGACGCATGTGGAGTGTCTCCTGGCAGCGAAAAGAGGCCGCAAGCGACATTCTTCCGGATTGGTTACTGATCTCTTAACATCGACGTCCACTTGAACCTCACTGTGCCTGCAGACCTGCGAGGGGGGGTTAGCGCCGTGACGCCCCTGGGTTCCGACGTCGTTCAGAAAGCATGCGATCCGACCGGGAGGAGCCAGAAGACTCTGATCCGTTCCTTGCGCGCGAACCCGGATTACCGAAGCTCGGACGCGAGATGATCAACATCACGGTACCGGTCGTGGATCAAGCTGGGAGACCCCGACTGTAAGGCGCAGCGGAATTGTCGACGGTACAGAAGCAATACGTCGTTGGTCTACAGGCCAGGGCAAAGGTCTGCTAAGCCCCAGGTCTCGATAGGTTGGCGTTCAGTGCCTGATGCCGGCGCCGTGCTGCGTCTTAGCCCGTTGAGGGCTTTTGCCAAAGGAGCAGGGATGGGGACGGAAAATCTCATTCTAAGCCTGACAAGATGCGGACGATTAGTTGCTGCCAGCTTGGCTGAATACAACCGTGCCGTCGTCCTTGCGAACCTCGACCGCTACGATACCGCCTATGTTTCGAGCGGAAAAGGTCGCCAGCGCGTTATCCCGTGCAGCTTTCTCGGTCTCGAACGACGCTTTCTCGACGATGCCTTGCTTGCCGTACCAAATCACAGTGTAAGCCAAACGTTTCGGCGTCCTTCTCTGCCTTAGTTTTCTTCGCGCGCTCGCAACCGGTCGAAAGAGACCGGCGGGACATTACGCCTTGGGCAGGATATTTCAAATCCATAGATCAGACGTATCTCGGCGGGAAAGTTCGAACCGAGAGGTGAGCAGGTTTGAGGCAGCGCCTATCCCGATCTCGCGTGGGTCTTGATGCCCTGCCGCCTCCGGCATCGACATTGTAGGAAGCCCGGCAGTAGCGACATTGTCCGACTAGCGACCGGTTTTTGGCCGCTTTGATTTGTTTAGTCAGGCGTTGAGTCTCTCCGCGCCCGAGGCCATTCGATCGTCCCGGAGAAACCGGTGTGTGTATGCAGAAGGCATTAAACGACGTCATGCCAATTTTTTCAGTGAGGCACTCGACTGTCTATCGTTACAGCCGACCTGTAAGGTTTGGCGAACACCGGCTGATATTCAGACCGCGCGACAGCTTCGACCAGAGACTTCTAGACCACGCCATGTCCATTGATCCCGAGCCGAAAGAGCTCCGGTGGATCCACGACGTTTTTGGAAACTGCGTTGCGGTGCTCGATTTCAAGGGGGCGGCTAAAACACTGCACTTCGAAACAGCCATTCGGCTTGATCATACGCCTCAGCACGCCCCCGATTTTCGCATCGACGAAGCGGCACTCAGCTATCCGTTCTCCTACGAATCTGACGAGGCAGCCGACCTTTCCCAAACCATCGTGCGTCATCATCCCGATGAAGGCGACGAGATTGGAAAATGGGCACGACAATTCTTGAGCGCCGGTGGCCAGACAGAGACGGGCACACTGTTGATGACACTCTGCTATGCCATCCACGAAAGCTTTGTGTATTCCCGTCGAACGGAACCCGGGACGCAACCCCCTCTTGTCACGCTACATCTGCGGCGAGGCACATGCCGTGACTTCGCACTCTTTATGATGGAAGCTGTTCGATCGCTTGGTTTCGCTGCGCGTTTCGTGACCGGATATATCTACGTCCCAACCCGAGACAAGTTGGAGGTACGAGGGGGAGGATCGACCCACGCCTGGTGCCAGGTCTATTTGCCTGGAGCCGGTTGGGTCGAGTTTGATCCGACCAATGGCATTGTCGGTAATCGTGAACTGATCAGGGTGGCAGTCGCTCGACACCCACGGCAGGCGATCCCACTTTCCGGCAGCTATTCGGGAAGTGCTTCGAGTTTTCTGGGCATGGACGTCGAGGTGAAAGTTACCAAGGAATAGAGCAGACTAGATCCTCACCCGTTGATTTTCGTGGAACCGATTGGTCAAAGCGGAGTTTGGTCGTCTCCTCAAACAAGACCATTGGAGCGACGATGCGGATACGCGCAGGGTACAATCTGACCTACGAGTGTCCGAAGCCAACGCCGATGCTGCTGGTCCTGGAAATCCACCCGTCACGTCGGGTCGACCTTCTGACGGAACAGGTGATCGGTTTTGATCGGCCGATCGAAGCGAGGGGCTACATCGACAGTTTCGGCAATGCCTGCACGAGGATCGAGGCTCCTGCTGGACTGACTAGGATTTCAACCACCTTTGAAATCTACGACAGTGGCAAACCGGACGTCGTCGCCCCCGAGGCCATACAACACGATATAAAAGACCTGCCGGATGAAGTGCTAACTTTTCTTCTAGGAAGCCGATACTGCGATACCGATCGCCTTGGGGATTTCGCCTGGGCGACTTTTGGCAATACAAGGCCTGGATGGCCTCGCGTCCAGGCGATCTGCGATTTCGTTCACAACCACATAGCGTTCAACTACCAGAACGCCGACGCGCTGCGCACCGCCCATGGGGGCTTCATCGATCGAACCGGTGTTTGCCGTGACTTTGCCCATCTGGCGATTACACTGTGCCGCTGCATGAACATTCCCGCGCGCTATTGTACCGGCTATCTCGGGGATATCGGAATTCCCCCCGTGCCAGATCCAATGGATTTCAGCGCTTGGTTCCAAGCCTATCTCGGTGGTCATTGGTTCACCTTCGACGCTCGGCACAACCACCCTCGCATCGGAAGAATCCTGATGGCGACGGGCCGCGACGCGACTGACGTTGCCCTCTCGACCAGCTTTGGGTCGTCGAGCCTGACCCACTTCGAAGTTATTGCTGAAGAGGTGGACACCTAGAGCACGTCCTTGATCGATGAATCGATTGTGATGTGACGGCTGCGTTTTGTGCTTGATCCAACATCCACCTCGATGGAGTGACGATGGGAAGAGCATTGAGCGTGGGTCTTCGGTTGCGGGTCTTGAAGGCATCGGACGAGGGCATGTCGGCGCGGCAAGCGGCGCGGTTCGGCGTGGGGGTGTCCAGCGCGATCCGCTGGATTGCGCGGGCGAAGATCGGCGAACTGGCGCCACGCCGCGGCGCCGCCGCGCCAGCCTCGATGCGCATGAACTTCATCGTCGAGTGATCGAGGAGCGCAAGGACATCACGCTGAACGAGATGGCGGAGGGGCTCGTCGCCGAGCAGTCGGTGCGGATCAGCCGCAGCACCTTGAGCGCCTAGCTTCGGCCACGGCTGGACATTCAAAAAAAGGAGTCCGCGCACGCACTGGAGCAGGATCCGGCGAAACTCGTGTTCATCGATGAGACCGGCCTCTTCACAAAGATGGCCCGCCTGCGTGGAAGAACGCCGCGCGGCGAGCGCTGCCGGGCCTGCGTGCCGCATGGCCACTGGAAGACCACGACCTTCACCGGGGCGCTGCGGCTGACGGCATGACTGGGCCCTTCATCTACGACGGCTCAACGTGTTCCTGGCCTATGTCGAGCAGGTGCTGGTCCCGACATTGACGGAGGGCGACGTAGTCGTCATGGACAACCTGCCCGCCCCTAAGGCCGCCGGGCGTGCGCGACGTCTTTGTCAGTTGCCTGTAACTGCGGTGCTTGAGCCGCTTGGATATGGTGATCTCAAATGGCTAGCAGGAATGTTAAACAGAGCGCTCATGTCTAAATGACGCCCGCCGTTCGACATCGCCAATCACGCACCGAAACCTTTCCGACAACACAGCTCCAACAGGGATTAGCGTGAAGATACGGCAAGCTTACCAGCGGCGGCTCGCGGTCGCCAAGCGCATGCATTGTGCCGGAACGACACCGGCGTGCTAGCTGACCATCGATGTTAATATCGCGGCCTTTTATCGGAAACCACGACCAGCCTCCCTCCAACATTCTGGCAGCGTTTGCAGACAAGCTTCGATGCCAACCGCCTTTCGGTGTTGAAATCGTAGTGCGTTCCGTAGGTCTCGATTAGACCATCGAGATCGAGCGAGCGTAGATGACCGCATCGGGGATTGCCGCAATATACGCTGAGGCCCATGCCTTGATCGCGAAGTTCGCCAAGGTTCACGGGCTGAGCGATCGGCAGGACAATAGCGGTCGGGTCCGCCGGATTTGCCACCACCACGAGGATAGGTTTTCGAAACGCTGCCCGATCAATGGCGCCGATTGCCTGGACCGCCTTATCTTGGGCAACGCCGATGAGGGAATCGATCTCTTCCATTGCCGCGGTATGCCCGCGGACAAACAAGGCCCTTCGCAGCACGTGTAGCGCATCTCTCGTCTCGCAAAGTGTCGTTCGGAGCGTGAGAGGCATTTCGCGCTCAGTTCTTCATGTAGCTGTCGGGAAGACATTCAGCTTCAATTGCCGCAGCTATGAAGGCTCGGTGTACGTCCCTTTTGCTGCAACGTCCCACCCGTTCCCCCACCAAGGCAGCAAGCGCGGCTAGAAACATTGGGCCATCGGATGGCCAGTCGTTCGCCAAGGCGTCGGCCATTTGAGGCAGCGTAGCAAGGACTGAGATCGTGCCGTCCCTGTTCGCGATCGGGATCCCCGAAATATGTTTGGCTGGCTGATTGTCACTGCATAGCTCCCGCTGGGGCGGGAGAATGTTATGCTCTCTCAAGCACCAGCGCCCGTACAATGGCTGATGACAAACTTGTTTAAGCACTTAAACAAGTTCACGTCCATTAACTATAGGGCTGCAGATCATTTACTTTGCATCGGTACCTGCGGATTTGACTCGCTACCCGAATGTCGGAAGCGTACAGTTGGGCCGTCGCTCGGTCTTTAACGGCAACGAGCGCTTGAAAGAGTCGATCACGCTTTCGCCCTCTGAGGGAGTATGCGAGATGACCATTCGCGGAACGGCTGACGAAATACAGTTGGCAACACTCACCAGGATTTTGGACGACTATTGCGAGCAGGCCGGGATCGAAGGCTCCCACCCAGCACGGGAGCATCTGGCGCGGCGCCTGATCGCTCTTTTTAGCGGCGGGATCGATAGTCCGGACGACATCAGAATGGCCTTGGATGGCGCTGTGAAGGACTGGAGCGGGACATCTGCAGCCAATCCTTCTTAGCCAAGGCCGTCGTTTCCAGCAGGTGTTTTAGGAGGTTCGGTGCGGTGGATCGAGAATTCCGAAATCGACGGATCGCGCCCCTTGCAGTCCATCATATCCGGTCGCCGACTGACCGAGCCGAAGCAACTCCCGCACCGCGCCAGATCGGCTCGACATTCTTCTCTCAAACCGCCAAGCGTCCAAGACGGCGAGTTCCTCGGCATTGAGCATGATCTGTAGACGGTATGTTCGCTTACGGGGCGGCAAGGCGTTCCTCTTTCTTAGAACTGGAATGCCATACTGACGTCCTGATGGAGGCGCCGCGCCTTCGCATGACTACCGCTCCTTCAATATTCTGGCCTCTCGCAGCAATGATGCTCGATCCGTGCCAATCACTTTGATCAGTCCACGGGCCTGCGCCTCGGTGATGCCTGTTTCCCGCGCGAGGAACCGGACGAGAAAATCCTCCTGCTCCTCCCTATCCCCGCGGTCGCGTCGTTTCTGATCGGCGATGTAGGACGACTTGGGCTGCTCAAGTGAGCGGGGCAATGGAGCATCGTCCTGTACCGAACAGCCTTCACATTCAGCCCAGCTTCCTTGGCAGCCGTCAGAAAGGCGCGCCGAGCATTCTCAACATCTTCGGCTGTACCCAGAGGGCCCGTGCAGGCCTGAAGTGCAGCCCGATATCTTCGCCCGTGCGATTCCGGCCAGCATTCCATCATGAAAATGGCGACCTCGGAGACGCTGCTCAAGGTGCGAAACTCCCCCACCTTTTCCGTTTCAACCATGATTGGAACTGCAAAAAACGGGTCGTGCATAGGTACCCCCTTGCAATTCGAGGAGCGAACGGCGGAGCACTGTTTTCGTTCCGGTCGCCGCGAGAAAAGCACATCGGACCATGCGTCAATAGGCATGTAGACGGGTCGCCGGGCGGTCGCTAAACACATCCAATGGATAACAAGCGGCTCGACCACAAACTGGATTGTAAGGCGTGCGGGACGATCCAGATGGACATTCCCGCGGGTGCTGAAGAGCACACGCCGATTCACTGCAGGAAGTGCGGTGGCTACCTCGGAGAATGGGGAGCACTGCAGGACGATTTTTATGCCCAGACGCGCGGCACCGAGGCCTTTGACCTGAACAACGGCAACATCACCAAGAAGTAGCCTTTGGGGGTGATGCTCCTGATGGTCGGCTGAAAGCGTGGTGAGGGTGTGAAGCGGCTGATCCAATACAACTCCATCCACCATATCACGCCAGTGCCACCACGATGCCGACGAAACAGAACGCGACCCCGAGGCTGGTCATGGGTTGCAGGGCATGGCTTTAGTCAGCCAAGCCGGCATCGTGATGCACGATCGCGTCGGGGATAGACTCGTAGACAAGCCGGTCTCCTCCTAGATCTCGACGCTGCTTATCCCGATCATTTGGGGTCGGCGAATAGATTTTGAGTGAACTCGGCAACTGAGATAGATGTCGGCGCCGACCGTTTCGGCGACGTTGCCGGAAGCCACTTGTGAAGGAAGTTGGTGCCGCGTGTGCTCATGAGTGGATAAAGCGCGCGGCTTTTATTAGGTTCCGTTTAAAGACATTCCACTAGGGAAGAACGCATCCCGTACTCAAGGTGAACGAAGCGTTCTATAGCCGCGTGACCTAGTTGAGATGCAGGCGCGGGTCTTCCTCGCCCGCTTTGCCTCGACCACGCGGACAAACCTTTCGCCGCAGGCTTCGTTCACTTCAACCGTTTAGTTTTGGGTGTTTTGGACTGTGCCGTCCATCGCAATGCCTCGCGCCAGGACAGGAAAAATTCCGGGATTTATAAGACCGATTTTTTCGGTCTTTCAAGTGGAGTTTTTGTACGGTTTTTACCAATTACAGAAATCGTGAAAGCCCGCGCCTCTGTGGGAGAGCGCGGGCCGATCGGAGGCCCGATCTTCGGCAGGCAATGGAGGGCACCGCCTACCGCTCGCATCAACCTTTAGCAACCAGCAATGTTCCGAATTCTTAGATGGCCCGGCCTGCTTATCGAGGATGACACAGGATTTGGCACGCCGGGCTATGCCCCGGCCATTGTGGGGGGACAAAGCGCGCCCATTGTGCGTACGATGAGAGATCGGCAGCAAGCGCTCATGCTTCTTGGAATCCTGCAATGAGGCAACCGTGTCGCCTCAACCCTGATAACCGCGCTCGGCGCCGTAGTCTTACTGCGCGTGAGAATCCGCCAAGCTAGCCCGAAAAATTCACGGCGGGTTGGCGGATGTGGCGCAAGCCGTTGAAATGACGTAGGATTTGGTTGCTAAGGCCGATCCGAATCATTTCCCGGAGACCACACCCGCCATGAATGATCTTACCCTGCCGCTGAGCGGTTTGTCATCAGTGGGCGGCAAGTCCGTCGTCGCCCGTTTCGACGGCGGCATGTTGTCCTCCAACTGTGGCGTTCTGGTGCTGGCCGAGGTGGAAAAACGACTGCGGGTGGCCGACCGTCTGGCGCGTTGCATCGATGATCCGCGCTGCCCGGACCAGGTGGTCCACAGCCTGGCGGACATGATCGGCTTTCGCATGAAGATGATCGCCGCCGGCTATGAGGATGGCAACGACGCCAACCGGCTGCGCTCCGATCCGGTCTTCAAGATGGCCCAGGATGCGCTGCCGTCGGGTCGGGATCTGGCCTCGCAATCGACGCTGTGCCGGCTGGAGAACCTGCCCGGCGTGCGGGAGCTGGTCGCCATGGGGCGGGCGATGGTCGACCTCTATTGCGCTTCCTTCCGGCAGGTGCCGAAGCGGATTGTGCTCGACATCGACGACACGTTTGACGCCGTACATGGCGGCCAGCAATTGCGCCTGTTCAACGCGCATTACGACGAATACGGCTTCCAGCCGATCGTAGTGTTCGACGGTGCGGGCCGGTTCGTCAGCGCGATCCTGCGACCGGCCAGGCGGCCGCGCGGGGCTGAGATCTGCCCCCACCTGCGCCGCCTCGTGCGGGCGATCCGGAGCAATTGGCCGAACACACGGATCCTGATCCGGGCCGACAGCCACTACTGCGGTCCGCAGGTCATCGACTGGTGCCGCGCCAACGGTGTAGACTTCATCCTCGGCGTAGCGCCGACCACGACGCTGCGCGAGCATGTCGCGGACCTGGAAGCCCGCACGACGGCGCGCTTTGAAGCGTCGGCGAAATCGAACAAGGTCCGCCGCTTCAAGGAGTTCTTTGACGGCGCCGCCAGTTGGAGCCGCGTCGAGCGCATCATCGCCCGCGTCGAGGTCGGCGCCAAAGGAGCCGACACCCGCTTCATCGTCACCAATCTGACCAGTGGCAAGGCCAAGGCGCTCTACGAGGACCTCTACTGCCGGCGCGGCGCAGCCGAGAACCACATCAAGTCCTGGAAGACGCATCTTGCCGCCGACCGCACATCCTGCACAAGAGCGACGGCCAACCAGTTCCGGCTCTTCCTGCATGCCGGCGCCTACTGGCTAATGTGGGGCCTGCGCGCTGCGATGCCGAAACGCTCGAGCTTTGCCGTCGCCCAATTCGACACGCTGCGATTGCGCCTCATCAAAATCGCCGCGCGGGTGGTCGAGATCAAAACGCAAATCCGCCTGCACCTGCCGACATCCTGCCCCGACCAGCGTATTCTGCGCATCGTCCTCGACCGCATCCCGCGGCTCGCGACATAACCGCAGGGGCGCAGACGCCCCGAAACGAACCCGCCGACCGCAACCTGCAAACCCCGCCTGCCATCACGACGGATCACCGCCGCCGCCCGCCCAGGCTTGTCAAAATGCACCCACATCGCGACCAAATCGTCGCTTCAGGCCGCCGAAAACTCATCGCTGTGCATCAAGGCGGCTAGGCCCATCCCCAGCCATCGCGGTTCTTTATCGCATCGAGGAGACCTCGTGGCCCGTTCTCGGCGTTGAGCCGGAACGGGCCAAGGAGCAACAGTCACAAGCTAAAATCGCAGGACGACTGAAGGGCCGCGTCTGCGATAGCACCGGACGCGGCGGCGACCATGTCGCCAGTATCTCCTACAAACCCGTCTCCAACCCCGCCGGCGGTGATAGCGGCGATGGTGCCAGTGCCGATGGTACACTTGCTGCACTTCTGCCTGGGGATCTTCGTCGATGGCCTCGGTTTGTGGGGCGTCAAGTTCATCGAGGACACCGCTTCCAGCGCCTGGAACACCAGCCATGGTTTCGATTGGCCGAAGAGTAACTGCGAGAGCTGCTGCCCCGGCCACGCCAAACATTGCTGTCAAGAAGGATCGCCTATCCATTAATGCCTCCCAAGTTACCGTTTGCGGAACAAGGCGCAGGGCTTGCCGAATGAAGCTCCAGCGCAGCTCTATCGAGGACACGCCGCCACCGCCGTGGCTGGCGGGTCCTATCAGCGCAGGAAGGGACGTGGCTGCGCCAATTCATGACATGTCAGCCAAGCACCATACCCATCACCAGAAAGGTGACGGCTGTCGCGAAAATTGGCGCGAGCAACCAACGCGCTTGACCAATGCTTTTATCCATCTGTTTTCTCCGAATTTGGAGAAACAACCAACTAAAGCCTAAGCCGTTCCGCCTAGTCACAGGTGTAGGACCATTGCGTTTATTTCAATGGTACTTAGTCCTATCGGGCTTCGGGCGGAAGTCCGGTGCAACACGAAGCATAGTTATCTACAAGTTGACAAGATCGATAAAACTGTCTGGATTTCATCGTTGGGTAATCTGTCTAGATCCCAGCGACAACGAAACGAACTCGGCGTGATTTGACGCCCTGCCGGCATATCGGGTTCGGTGCACTACCGCGCGCTTCGTAAGGTCCATGAGCCCTGTTGAAATCGATCGAGACCATCACCGGGAAAAGGCGCCTTTTATTCGGCTGATCGGTCCATCCGTATGACTGCGTCGATCAGAGAACGTCCAAACCTTCGCAGGCTTGGTTCTGCTCAAAGCCCAAGACCTAGCAACCATCCGCTTTCAGGGATCGCACCATCCGAACAACAACTGGGTCATACGGGACTTTTTCCGATCTGCTGTAATTTATGGTGAAGAGTGCGGCACGGTCGTTGCAGATCGCTATAGCGCGGACATATCGAATCTGGCTATCCTTAATGCCCGAGTAACTCGCCCACCTCGGGGTGACGCGCCGATAGGTCAGCTTCCAACCGACCTTTTCGTCCTCAATAATGCGGTGCTCGATCTCAGCGGGAAAACTGGCGTTCCCGAGTCTGGCACCCCACACGGCAAGGAAGGCATCGTTTTCGCCTTGAAAAGCCGCGCCTTGGTCCGAACGCTGCGTTAGGATAAAACCCGGCGGAACATCAAATGTAAAACCGAACTGCCTGACACCGAACTGCTGCCACGCCTGGGCCTGAAGAAGCGCGCTGCAAAATAGGGCCGGAACGAGGCTCAGCAGAAAACGTACCATGACGGGAAAAGGGTAGCCCTGCGATTCCGTTCCATCAGCAACAAATGATATTCCCAAGACAATAGGGCCAGATCGGGATGCGCGCCTTTAGCGGCCGAGCGGTAGCCTTGAAAGCGTAATCAGCTCCGCTTCATCAACCACGCCGGCCATATAGTTGGCGATGATCCGGGAGCCTGCGCATCAGCTGATTGGTCTGCGAGTTTCAGCTGTTCGAAAACTCGGCCCAGCAAGGCCAATTCGGCAGGATCAAAAATCCCCGCGTCCACAGCTTTTCGTCTGATCGGCATGGCTACGCGTCCTCCTCGTGGAACCTGCAACCAAGCGTCACGTAGATCCTACTTGCCGTGCGAGTGCCTCTTCTTCGAGCGTATGAAGCTTTTCCCGAATCTTCTCCGGCTCGGCATGCTCTAATCCGACGACGTCATTTCTGGTTTCATCCAGGGAGACGATGATTTCGTCAAGTTTAGCGTGAATGGCAGCTGTGTCGCGATAGCCTTGGATCAGCACCACGCCAGTGATCACGATGGCCGCAACCGACAATGCGTAAGTGACTACATTTGTCAGGCCGAAAGGGACCAGCGCTGTGCAAAGCAACATGGCGATAAGCAGGACATAAAAACCCGGAGGGCGAGATAGGAAGTCCCCCGCTAAAAACAGGTAGCGGTTCATATCCAGGCTGAAGTCAAGAGGACGACCAGTGCCGTGATGGCGACGGAAATAGGCACTGCCGCGAGCCAGCTCGCCTCCAGGAACCAAGTCTCCTTGTTACGAAGCATTGGACATCCTCCTCTTAAGTTCTCTGCAGTCGCCCAAACAACACCCACCGCTCCTGTTTGGAGCGGCGGGCATTCCGATTATTCGATGATCTGCACGACCTTGCGGGTCTCTGGGTCGACGAGAACTGCATGGTCTCCGACAACGGTGTACTTGTACCGGACGTCCGGAACGTCGATCGTGTGGAGCTCAACGGTATCGGGAAGCGCCGTACCGACGTTGAGTTCGACACCGAGCAAGCTTACCGACGCTAGCTTCTGCTTGTGAATGTATTCGCGAACGACGGTCTGCTGTTCGGGCTTGAGAACAATCACGTCCTCAGCAAACGAAGTGCCGATCCCGGCCATGAGAACGAGGGCGCCGGCGGCGCTGACGAAATATTTGGTCATGATAGTCTTCCTTCACAACAATCGGTTTGAGAGCTTTGGATGCGAGTGATCAACCGCCACTGGCCGGGGCTGGGGCAGCAGGCTTCGCCGGTTCGGCTGGAGCTTCCACCTTAGGCGCTTCAACCTTTGGCGCTTCCGCCTTTGGCGCCTCAACCTTGACGTTGATGTCCTGACCGCCGCCACCATGGATATTGATGACGCCGGCAAATATCAGCAAGACTACGATTGCGATAAGTCCAATAACGACAGCAATCGCACTGCCGCCGCCCCCACCAGAATTAACAACAGTTGGGCCGTCAGCCATGAATTCCTCTCCTATTTTATTGCTTACATTGAACAACGGTCGCCACGGGTTAGCGTTCCACTGAGGGGGCTTGGGTCTGAGAGAGGGTAGGACATTGGTCTGATAGACTTCGGACCGAAGTCCCAAGGTAGGGACAATCTGCCTGCATTCCAGTTCGGCATTCCAGTTCGGGTTCCTGGCGAGTTGGCCTGGTGCTGTCGGCGCTGGTGCAGCGCTTATGCTGTTGGCAGGCGCTGGCGCTGTCGCAGCACAGGACGTGATCATCACACCGGAACAGGAGACGGTCGTCCGCGAATACGTGAAGAAGCAGCCGCTGGCCTCCCTGAAGCTTCCGGGTGTGGAACTGAATGTCGGCACGGCTTTGCCTGACACAGTTGACTTCACGAGGTTCCCAACGTCAAATATCGCTATGTCGTGGTCGACAACCGCACCGTTCTGGTCGACCCTGGCACCCGGAAAATCATCAAGGTCTACGACTGATCAAATAGCTGTCGCCCGCCGCCATGACTGGCGGCGGGCTGCGGATTCACATAGCGAACCAGGACGATTAAAATGATGAATGACGTCGAGACTTCGCCAGCCCTCGATAGCCGATTGGCTAGTCTCAAAGCCAGAATGGGCGACGCCCGCATAACAGAGACTGAGATGAGCACCTTCCAAAGAGTCGCATCCATCACGGGCGACAGGAGCGGTCGAATTGACGGCGATGACCTCATTGCAGCTTCGTTCTTTCTCGATGGCCAGCACGACGACCCCTAAGCCATTATCCGACATCAAATCGCTCACGGTTCTTGGCGTCATTTCGGACGCCGGAATACAGACGCGTCGGCTGGCACTAAGAGCATTGAATAACGAAGCACATTTTCATCGCGATCCTGCGCATGCGGGCATTTGGAAAATATTGCTGAGCTTTCAGGAAGTTGGTCCATTCGTCGAAGCCGGGTTTGTACGTTCCCGAACCTTGATTGGCGCCGCCGGCGGTGATTGGTTTCAACTCCGATCTACGGGAGAGCAGCGCGATGTCAACACCGTTGGCGATCTTGCCGAGAATAGCTATCGAGGGTCTCGGCGCGATCGTGATAAGATTCTGGTGAAGTCACAGTTAGCTTGGTCCAGCGCGCCAAAGCACCTCGCCAAGAGTACGGAGGGGATGGCGTCCGAAGACGGACCTGACCACGACGTATGATGGGCTCTATCCCGCAAGGACTTATAATCATAATCGTGCATGATCCTTGCGAATAGTAGGTCCGTGGTGATGATTTCTGATTGCACCCGATTGAGTTCGCTCATTTGTTTTTGCCTTTACTCGCCATACCAACCTACAGTATAGGCATAGGTTCCAGGACAAACCTAAGTTGCTTCACTCGATCAGCGCCACAGGGCTCAATCTGAGGCGGCATCGGCAGGCGGCTGGACGTTCGCAAGAAGAGCTGGCTGACCGCGTGGAAGCCAAATGGCATCTATATCAGTGCGTTGGAACGCAGCGTCTACGGCGACAATCGACCTCGTCGACAAGTGGCAAAATTCTCGGGATCGAGGCCGCGTCTAACGCGACCTCCATTGCGCACTAGAAAGTAGAGAAACCGATCCCTTGTATCTTGTAGGGCAGTTGCCTCGCTAGCCAGTTGAGGCCAACGAATGGCGGCCGTATTTGTAATCGGCAATACGCTGAGGCTCCGCATTGGCACCGTCAATTTCGGCCAAGATGCTGGGCCGCGCATCAGCTTTGGCGGCGACCCTAGTCCCGATGAGGCACTAAGCCCGACCGGCCGTCGCCCAGTCGCATCGCCGGGCGGCGAGAGCTTACTTTTCAGGAGCATGGCGTTTATTTGCAGGCATATGGCTCTAGTGGCCTCAATCATTGAGGCCGATTCATCTGCGATTAGTACATTTGAGAGTAGCCTTCGCAACTTCAGTTCACAACTTCCTCTTTGCTTTGCTCCAAGCACCAAACCGGAGGAGCTCTGTTTGGTCACGAAATCATCCGCGAAAGCCGCCGAAGCGCCGGATTCGCCCAGTCTAGCCGCACTGGCAAAACTGGCGACTGCTTCCTACCAAACTCTTGAGCATGAGTTTGGAGCTAGGATCGCCGAACTCGAAGGCCAGGCGCTTCGATTAACCACGCTGATCGACAACATCTCGCAAGGCATCTGCTTTTTTGACGCCGATGAACGGCTGATATTGTCCAACCGACGTTATGCGGAGATCTATCGCATTGCGCCCGGGCAAATGGGGCCGGGTCTGACGCTCGGTGAGATTGTGGAACGACGCGTCGCCGCCGGAACATCTGCTATGTCAGCCGACGACTATCTGGCATTGGCCCGGACGGTCAATTCGGGCACCGCGTCGAGAACATGGACGGCCAGCCTAGCAGATGGGCGGACAATTCAGGTTTGTCACCAACCTATGTCCGACGGCGGTTGGGTCTCAACGCACGAGGACATCACCGAACTTGCCACCAAACGCCAGATCGTCGACGAGCGCATCTCGCTGCAAACGTTGATAGACTGGGTGCCCGACTATCTCTGGGTCAAGGATACGCAAAGCCGTTTCGTCGTGGTGAACAGCGCCCTTGCAGCCGACAGTGGCCGGGATAAGACCAGCGACATGATCGGCTTGACCGATTTTGATCTCCATGCTCCGGAACTGGCCCAAAAATTCCGCCTCATCGAGCAAAAGGTTCTCAACAGCGGACAACCGATGATCGACGAGGAGGAGTTTATTGTCGATGCGTCGGGCGCCGGCAAATGGCTCTCGTCGACGAAAGTGCCGTTGCGCAATACCGCAAATGCCATCTTCGGTCTGGTTGGCATTGCTCACGACATCACCGCCCGCAAACAGGCCGACGTCCTTCGCAACGGACAGGCGGAAATCCTGGAAATGATCGCGATGAGCGCTCCGCTTGAAGATGTGCTCGATAGTCTCATGCGCCTCGTGGAATCCCAGTTGAGCGGGATATTCGGTTCCGTCTTGCTGCTCGACAAAGACGGCATCCACTTGCGGCACGGCGCCGCGCCGAGCCTGGCGAAAGACTATACCGTTCTCATCGACGGGATCGCCATCGGTCCCAAGGTAGGGTCCTGTGGGACCGCCGTTGATCGGCGGGAGCCGGTCATTGTCGCCGACATCCTGCAGGATCCCCTATGGGAAGATTACCGCGAGCTTGTGGCGCCCTACGGCTATCGTTCGTGCTGGTCGACCCCGATCCTGTCGCATCAAGGTGCCGTGTTGGGTGTCTTTGCGATGTATTCGATGACGGTGCGTGAACCGGCCGAAGCAGAGACCCGATTGATTGATTTCACGACCCGCATCGCCGGAATCGCGATCGAGCGCAAATTGGCTGAAGATCAGATCCACTTCATGGCCAATCATGATGTGCTTACCGGACTTCCCAATCGCGCCTTGCTGGAGGACCGGCTATCTCAAGCGATCCTGTACGCGCAGCGATACGATCGCTGGGTGACAGTGGTGTTCATCGATCTGGACAATTTCAAACTCGTTAATGACACGCTGGGCCATAATGCCGGAGACGAACTGCTGAAGGCTGTCGCCGGCCGCATGGTCGAATGCGTAAGGGCGACCGATACCGTGGTGCGGCTTGGCGGCGATGAATTTGTCATCGTTCTGTTCGACCAGCCTACGAATGTCGATCTCATTTCGGAGACCTTGCAAATGATCCGGGCAGCGATTGCAGCGCCGGTTCATATCGGAGAGCATCACCTGAGGACGACGGCCAGCATCGGCATTGCAAACTATCCCAAGGATGGGACGAGCCCGGATAGGCTCCTGGCCAATGCCGATGCGGCCATGTATCGAGCGAAAGAATTCGGCCGCGACAATTTTCAGTTCTACGCTCCCGAATTCAACACCAGGGCGCATGAAAAATTCGTGCTTCAGGAGGAATTGCGAAACGCCGTGGCCCGCTCGGAATTCGTCTTGCTTTATCAGCCGCAAGTCGATCTTCGCTCGGGGCGCGTCTTTGCGGTAGAAGCGCTAATACGCTGGAACCATCCGACATTAGGCATGGTAGCACCGATGACGTTCATCCCGACGGCCGAGGAGACAGGTCTGATCGTGCCGATCGGCGACTGGGTCCTGCACGAAGCCTGTCGACAAAACAAGGCCTGGCAGGATGCGGGTCTGCCGCCGATGACCGTTTGCGTCAATGTGTCGGCACGGCAGTTCAAGGAAAAGAACCTGGTCGGACGTGTCGTCAATGCACTTACGGAGAGCGGCCTGGAGGCAAGCTATCTTGAGCTGGAGTTGACCGAGAGCCTCATCATGCAAGACATCGACCTGGCGGTCGCGACGATGAACGAACTGCAACATCTCGGCGTTCAGATATCGATCGACGATTTCGGAACGGGCTACTCCAGCCTCAGCGCACTCAAGAGATTTCCGGTTGCCCGGCTGAAGATCGATAAATCGTTCATCAACGACGTCGCCGAAGACGAAAACGATCAAGCTGTTGCCAGCGCCGTGATTTCGTTGGGTCAAAAGTTGAACATGAGGGTTATCGCCGAAGGCGTAGAAACCGACGATCAAATCGCCTTCCTGCTCAAAAACAATTGCGATGAAATGCAGGGCTATCATTTCAGCAAACCGGTCTCCGCACGGGATATAGAGAAATTGCTCAACGTGCCCGGCAACTCCTAGTCAGTCCTGAACCTGCGCTGCAATGAAGCAAGTGCACCCGCAATGTCGCCTGAGCACGCGATGAGATTGTCGGCACCCTTATGAGGTCGTGACACCGACATGTCTCCAAAGCAGCTTATGAAGGCGGCTAAGAAAGCCCGCCCAAAGGCCGCAAGGAAAGACACCGCGCCGCCGACCCCGTTGCGGGACACGATCGCCAAGGAGTCGCCAAAAGTTGCCGACGGGCCCCGGTAAGATTATGATCGATGATGAGCGAAAAAAAGATGATCTGAAGCGAGAGATTGACAGAGCGGTGACTCAGCTACGTGAGTGCGAGACCGCTATGCGCCTTGGCGAAAGCAGTCGCGCGCACGACATTGTTCGGGACACGATTGTTAGGCTGGAGCAACTGCTCCATGACGCCCGACGCCCCCCTCACACATGATGACGGTCTCCCTGTCGGACCGATGGTGAAGGCCCGCCCCCGGCGCCCACGTCGAGCAAGCATCGGCGCGAATATCAGCGGGTGTCCGCGCGTGAGCGCTACTGCAAACCGTGCGATCGTGGCCACCACATTGAGGCTATTCTGATTGAAACGCCCTCCCGACTCGACCTCAAACATGTTTGAAGCCGCTATTCCTTCGCGCTCACCAGATCAGAAAACACGCGCCTGCTTGGAAGTGCAGGCCAAGCGCAACCGAGGGGTTTCGCGGCCTTCTGGCGCGACCGACCGGCCTCCATCATCCGCCGTGAAATGGCTTCCTGCTGCTGGCGCAGGTGGTCGCTCAGCAGCTTGTTGCGTGTGATGTAGCCTGCATTAACGCCCGGGATGGAGTGGTTCATCAGAAGGTGAACGTCCAGCTCCGCAACGCCCGCAGTTTGGGCGATTGTGCGGAAAGTCTGCCGCAAATCATTGCCCCATTTCGACAGATCGCAACGCTTTTCCTTGTGCTCGATAATGTGACCGCTTTTGCTTTCGGCCGGGAAGAGCCATTCACGCGATTGCTCGCTATAGAGAGCCCTACCGATGCGCATGACACGAACCAGACAGCGGATCATGGCTCGGGAAAGCGGGATATCGAATGCCTTGACCTCGCCCCCCTTCGGCTTGGGTATGTGCAAGACACGCGCGCGAAAGTCGACATGCTCGACCCGCGCCTTCCTGATCGCTTCAGGGCGATGGCCTGACAGCAGCATGAACAGATGGAGCTCCCGACGAACTGGGTTCTTCAATGCTGCGAGTTGAGTGAACCAGTCCTCGAGATCCGAAAGCCCGAGCGCGGTATTGCGCCGATGTTCGGCATTCCAGTCTATGGCTGAAACCGGGTTGTCGGCAGGGAGTGTGCGGGCGACCTTGCGAGCATGGTTGTAGACGGCGCGCAGCGTTCGCATGCAGCCATTGGCGATATAGGCACCGTTCTCCTTTGAGAGTTTCTCGTGTCGCACAGTCACGAGGGACGGATCGTTACCCAGCTTGGAAACCGGCTCGTCGAGCCAATCGACCAATAGCCGCTCAATGTGATCGCGATAGTTGTTGATCGTCCCATCGCTTCGGCCTTTGTTCTTCATATGCCCGTCGCGATAGCGCTCCCAGGCAGTGCGCAGCGTGGGGTTCGTGATAGACGGCAGATCAACCGCTTCAGCATCTCCGTCCCGCTTGCGCGTCGACGCGCGAGGGTCAACGCCGTTGGCGATCTTGCCGAGAATGTCCTTAGCCTTCGCCCGCGCCGCGCGCGTTGTGAGTTCTCCAACCTCGGCAACCTTCATTCGGACGGAAAGACGCTTCCCCGCCTTCATTCGATCACCTTGGACAACGAACGTCTTTTTCCGTTTGCCCACGAGCACCATGAAACCCGGCAGATCGGTGTCGCGAGCAAAATACTGCCCTGAGGATGCCAGATCAAGGCTTGCGATGGCTCGGTCTGTAAGGGGGAGTCGAAGGTCTGTCATGAGATTAGTACGGGATTAGTACGACAATTGCGCTCTGTTAGATCAGACTCGATCTGTTGGTTTGTCTACGCTACCATAGCCGCGCAGTGCGAAAACTACAACAGCTTGAGCATGTTAGCACGATACAAATCGTATAACGACCGGCATTGGGAAAGGACAGGAAAGGCCGTCTGACAAATTCCTGCCGCGCGGCGCGGCGGTGCCGATCGCCTTGCCGGCAAAATGAGATGCGAAGGCGCTTTTTTTGGAACCTGTGTTCGGATTTCTAGTGTTCGCAAAACCTGCAATCGCACACGTTCGTCAACGCGCCGCACACGACCTCAACAAACGATCAGATTTGGGTCGGTTGCCTGACCTGCGACCGATGAGTCGTAAGTGAGACATAGGGGGTTCGAGTCCACATCGTGCCCCCTTCCGAAAATTTCATAAAAATCAGCCACTTAAGCGGTCGTTTTGGTGGACCTGGAGGGCGTATCAAAATCGTTGATTTTGTTGAGTTTTTCGTGGGCCAAAATCAGAAATCTTCCGGCATCTTTCCGTATGGTCCCGTGACGCCATGAAGTCGATTTTAGCTAACCGAACATCTCCTTGTGAACATCCGCGACCCTTCGGAGCCATGTTCCAGAATGACCGCAATGGGGCGGTGGGTTCAACCGGTCGTCGCAACACGCTTTAATCTGAGAGGATGAAGAGGTGTTGCATGGTGACGTCACGGATCTGGTTTACGTCAGCGCAGAAGGTCGAGCTTTGGGAGCGATGGAAGCGAGGTCAGAGCATTTCGTCGATCTCGCGGGCACTTGACCGCCGGAACAAGACCGGCGTTCAGCGGATCGTATCCTTACGCGCGGCATTGCTCCGTCAGCTAGGCGTAGAGCGGCCTTGGCGCTCGGGCTGGCGGAGCGCGAAGAGATCTCTCGCGGCATCGCGGCGGGTCTTGCGATCCGCGCCATTGCACGAAGTCTCGGGCGATCCCCATCGACAATATGTCGCGAGATCTCGCGCAATGGCGGTGCACAAGCGTATCGTGCAACCCGGGCCGACAAGTATGCTTGGGAGCGAGCGCTGCGCCCGAAGCAGTGTCGCCTGGCATGCTCTGGGCGGCTACGATGGCGGGTGGCGCAAAAGCTAGCGCTGCAATGGTCCCCGGAGCAGATAGCGGGCTGGCTGAGGCGAGAGTACCCAGGCGATCCAAGCATGCGGATATCTCATGAAGCGATCTATCGCAGTCTATTCATCCAGTCGCGAGGGGTGCTCAAGAAGGAACTAACAGCGCACCTGCGTACCAAACGACAGATGCGGCTCGCCAAAGGCGCACAGAGCCGGACGGGGCAAGGACAAATACTCGATATGATCTCCATCCGCGAGCGCCCCGCCGAGGCTGAGGATCGCGCCATCCCAGGCCATTGGGAGGGTGATCTGCTCACCGGGGCGAACGACACGCACATCGCCACCCTCGTCGAGCGACACAGCCGGTTCACGATGCTTGTAAAGGTGGCGAGGAGGGACTCGGCCACCGTCGTGGCGGCCCTTGCCCAGACGATCGGCACATTGCCCGAAGAGTTGCGGCGCTCGCTAACGTGGGACCAGGGCAAGGAGATGGCTCGGCACAAGAGCTTCACCGTTGCAACCGATCTACAGGTCTACTTCTGCGATCCGCGAAGTCCCTGGCAGCGCGGCAGCAACGAGAATACCAATGGTCTGCTCAGGCAGTACTTCCCGAGAGAAACCAACCTCTCCCATGTCTCGCAGGCCCAACTCAACGCCGTCGCCCTGCGGCTCGATCAGCGACCCCGAAAAACCCTGGACTTCGAAACGCCGGCCGATAGGCTACAGAAGGTGTTGCGATGACCGGTTGAACCCACCGGCCGTAACCAGTCCGTCCGCTATCGGGGCGAGCTCCGCAGATAGCTGCCATTCTTTCGACCCATCGGGTCTGCATCGTAGGGTCATTCTATTTGGTAAGACTCTGAATTTTGCGTCTGGCACCGAAGCCAAGCAAGGTCGAGCGGTCGCGTTCCTCGGCCTGTTTCCTCGACCGCACGCGCATCAGATCCTTCCAGCCGACATAGCCAACCAATTGCAGGCCTTCGCGGGTAACAACCGGCAGGTGCGAGACATTGGCTATCAGCAGCTTGTCCGAAAGGCCTTCGAGATATTCGTCAGGAAAAGCGAGCGTCACCTTGCTGCCGGCCAGCAACTCGCCCAGCGTCGTGGTACGGTGCCTGCCAGCACGGCGCCAGCGCAGGATCGCCGGCGGATCGATGAGGCCGAGCACCTGTCTGTTCTCATCCACCACCGGAAAACTTGGATGCCGGGTTTCCGGCGCGGTCAGGAAGGCCGCCGCGCCATGCAGCGTCATCGTCGCCGGCACGCTCTCGACTTGCGACGTCATCACCTCGCCCACCCTGGTCAGCGCGAACGGATCGACGCGATATTCCCGCACCAGATGGTGCCCTCGCCTTGCAACCTTTTCGGTCAGGATCGAGCGCTTCATCAAAAGGACGGTCACCGCATGCGCGGTCGCGCAAGCTGCGATCAAGGGAACAAGGACATGCGTGTTGCCGGTCAGTTCCACGGCAAAGAACGTCGCCGTCAGCGGCGCCCGCATCGTGCCGCCCATGGTCGCTGACATCGCCAGCAGCGCCCAGAAACCGGGATCCGCCGTCGGCAGGAATCCGCCGAGCACGGCGCCCATTGCGCCACCCATGATCAGCAGCGGCGCCAACACGCCGCCTGATGTTCCTGAACCGAGCGCCACCGACCAGATGATAGCCTTGACCACCAACAGCATCAGTGCGGCGGCCGCGACCGTGCGTCCGTCCAGCATGTCGGCGATGTTGTCATAGCCGACGCCCAACGCCTGCGGTTCGATCAAACCACCAATGCCGACCACCAGACCGCCGATCATCGGCCACCACATCCAGTGGATGGGCAGTTTCTGGAAGGCGTCCTCGCAGGCATAGACCATCTGGGTAAGCAGTCCCGACAGCAGGCCGGCGCAGATACCGACCAGAACCCAGCCGCCAAGCCCGACGAACGAGACCGTCATGCCGCCCTGGAACGGAAAGATCGGCCCTGGCAGATGCAGCACGGTGCGCTCGACCTCGGCGATAACGGCCGCAACCGCCACGGGGATGAAGCTGCGCGGCGTCCACTCGAACAGCAGCAGTTCCACCGCCAGCATGATGGCCGCGATCGGCGTACCGAACACGGTGGTCATGCCGGCCGCGGCCCCTGCCACCAGCAGTGTCTTGCGTTCGTTGTCGCTGACCGGCAGCATCTGCGCGATCAACGAACCGATGGCGCCGCCGGTCATGATGATCGGCCCCTCGGCGCCAAAGGGACCGCCGGAGCCGATCGAGATCGCCGACGACAGCGGCTTCAGGATCGCGACCTTGGCACCGAGCCGGGAGCGTCCGAGCAGGATCGCCTCGATCGCTTCGGGAATGCCGTGGCCACGGATCTTCTCGCTGCCGTATCGAGCCATCAGGCCGATGATCACTGCGCCGATCACCGGCACCAGCACCGCGGCGTAGCCCAGCGGCGTATCCTGCATTTTCAGATCGGCGAGCGAGAACTGGCCGAAATAGGCGATGTTGGTGGCAAGCCGGATCAGTTTCAACAGCGCAATGCCCGCGAACAGCGCCGCCGTTGCCACCACCACCGCTATGGTGGCGATGGTCAGCACACGCGCGTCGGTGGTGAAATCCCTGAGATGGCCGTTTTCGGAATGGTGGGGCTTCATGGCTGGCTTTCTGGCGGCGGCCGGATCTCGGATTTGCGGCACGGCGAAGACGCCGGCGGCTTTGACGGGTCGCTATGTATCGTAACACGATATAAATTCAAGCTGGTTTTGCATCAAAACCGTTTGAGCCTTTTGCCGGAATGGAACAAATGTCTGGAATGACGCAGCCAAAAAAATCACGCCCCGCCATCAAACAGGCCGACTACCAGCGGCTGTCCGAGTTCCGCTATCTGATCCGCCGCTTCCTCGAATTCAGCCAGATCCAGGCGGAAGACGCCGGGCTGACGCCGCGCCAGCACCAGGCGCTGCTGGCGATCAAGGGTTTCCCAGGCGGCGGACCGGTGACGATCGGCGACCTGGCCGAGCGCCTGCGCATCCGCCACCACAGCGCCGTCGAACTGGTCAACCGGCTCGGCGAGGCGGGACTGGTCGTGCGGGATCAGGACAAGGACGACCATCGCCGCGTGCTGCTGCGGCTGACCGAGCGTGCAGACGATTGCCTGGCCGAACTGTCGGCGGCGCATCTCGACGAGCTTTCGCGCATAGAACCGATCCTGAGGCGTCTGCTGGTTCGCGATGGTGGCTAAATCGGCACCACATCCCGATTGTGCAGTCGAAGGCACGCTCGGGTTCTTAGGTGACGATCATCTCACTGAGTGCAGCGGCGTCTACCCTGCGGTTACCACCGCTCGCGGCCGATCTCATGGAGCCGCTCCGAAAAACTCCGCTCGCGAGAGAAGGGGCGCCGACTGGGGTGCGGTTGGTTCGGTGCTTTCGCCCGCCGCAACGGCCTCGGCTGGTTCGGCGGCCATAGGCCACTGCCCGTACTGACCGATGGCCACAGTCACGCCGTCGTCTACGACGACAGGCGAATTCTCGAGCTAATTACCAAGACCGATCTACTGGCGGCAATCGCTCGTCTGCAGGCTGCTGACAAGTCTTCGGCGCAAGCGGTACGATAGCCGTCTCCGGGCCTTGCGAAAAATGTTCGGGAACCTTTTGCCGACAATATCGTCCAATCTCTCACGCAAGGTTCCGGTGAGGAGATTGAGTTGAGGAAACTGGCTACGCCTGCCGTGTTGACGGCCGCGCCTTCTGTCGCTTCCGGCGATATGCAACTTGTGCACCGGGCGCTAGCGCGCGACGGCGATGCCTTCCGCGCCATCATCAAGACACACAACCAGAGGCTCTATCGGATCGCGCGTGGCGTGGTGCGCAATGACAGTGAGGCGGAGGACGTCGTCCAGGAGGCCTACGTCAGGGCCTTCGCCAGCCTCGAAACCTTTCGCGGCGACTCTTCGCTGGCCACTTGGTTGTCGCGCATCGTCATCAATGAGGCGCTCGGCCGCTTGCGCAAAGGGCGGCGAACGGTGGCGATGCCGGAAAATCCGCAAGCCCAGATCATCCGGTTCCCTCTCAACCCCAGCGACGATCCGGAGCGGACGATGGCGCAACGGCAGATCCTGCAACTGGTGGAACGGGCAACCGACAGCCTTCCCGATGTCTACCGGACGGTGTTCATGGCGCGCTTGATCGAGGGGTTGAGCATCGAAGAAACCGCCGATCTTCTCAGTGTGCGACCAGAAACCGTCAAGACAAGACTGCACCGCGCACGGGCATTGGTGCGCAAGGCGCTGGACGACCAGATCGGGCCGGTGCTGCTCGATGCGTTCCCCTTCGCCGGCCGACGCTGTGAAAGGCTGACCAGCGCCGTAATGCAGCGGCTCGGCCTGGAAGGCTGACCCTCGTTAGATTCAGCTGATTTGGCGGGAACGTTTGCCACTACTCAGCATCTAATGACCGTCAACTAAGAACGATGCCCGATGCGATTTGCGCATGCGGGCGAAGGAGATGTCATGCTTATTCGTCACACCGCTGCCCTGGCCGCCTTGCTGCTGCTTGGGACTGCCCCGCTCGCGCAAGCCGCCGACAAACCAACCGACCCGCAGATCGCCCACATTGCCTACACAGCCGGCGTGATCGATGTCGAGGCGGCCAAGCAAGCGCTCAAGAAGTCGAAGAACAAAGAGGTGCTCGCTTTTGCTAAGGACATGGTGCGCGACCATGAGGCGGTGAATGTGCAGGCGCTCGACCTGGTCAAGAAACTCAAGGTGACGCCGGAAGACAACGCCACCAGCAAGGCGCTGACCAAAGCCGCGACGGAGGAGCGGGCCAAGCTTGCCAAGCTCAAGGGCGCGGCCTTCGACAAGGCTTATGTCGAAAACGAGGTAGCCTATCACAAGCAGGTCGACGGCGCTCTCGAAACGCTGCTCATCCCGTCAGCCAGCAATGCCGAACTGAAGAGCCTGCTGGAGACCGGCCTGAAGATATTCCAGGGTCATGAACAGCATGCCGAACACGTCGCCAGTATGCTGAAATGAGGCCGGCGCTGATGGTGCCGAAACGTCATCTTTGGATTGCACTGGCGCTGATAGTCATTGTTGCGCCGGTGAAGGCAGAAACCATCCATGTCACCATCGACAAGTTGGTGTTCTCGCCAACGACGGCCGAGGCGAAGGTTGGCGATACGATCGAGTGGGTGAACAAGGACATGTTCGCCCACACAGCCACCGTCAAGGGTGGTTGGGAGGTGATGATCCCGCCGAAGAAGTCCGCAAGCCTGACATTGAAGACCGCCGGAGCGGTCGACTATTTTTGTCGCTTCCACCCCAACATGAAGGGGCGTTTGGTGGTGGCGCCCTGATTGACCAGAATGAGCAGGCGATGCCGTGACGGATCGGCAAGGCCTGCTTCATTGGTTGCTTAGAGATCAGCGCCGCTTTGCCAGCCTCATGCCTTAACGTCTGACGGCCATGCTCGTTGGTCGAGAGCGGTCAACACTGGAGGCATCGGCTAAGCCGCGAACTAGCGCTGATCCGCAAGGCGGAAGAACATCGCCAGCTTCAGGCTCGTCGCAATCCGTTCGGCCCGATCGACGAACACGGCCGCGATTTCCTGGGCAAAGTGTTCGGTCGCGGTCTGGCCGAACATGGCCAGCCAGATATCGAAGTCAGCCTCTGTCACGTCCTTGAGTTTCAGGTGCGCCGGCACCGGACGTCCGTGATAGTCACCCGTTTTGAGAATGACCGAGCACCAGAAATCGGTCATCTTCTCGAGATGCGGCTCCCAGTCGCCGGTGATCTCGCGCGCGAAGATCGGTCCAAGACGCTCGTCCTTGCGGAGCCGGGCATAAAATTGGCGGACGAGCTGGCCGATCGATGCCCGATCAACGCCGGTCTGATTTAGAGGTTGTTCCGCGACCGGGCGCGCATGCGCGGCCACGGATGATTTCATTGTCATTGCACATGCTCTTGTTGCTGGAATCAGGAAAACCTTAACCACCGAAGCGCGGTCTGCAGGACGTTGGGCCGGTCACGGATAAGGCGGAATCCCAGATTGTCGGGCGGCGTGCCGACAGCGCAACCGCCACTTTTCCCGTCCCGGATGAAGTTCGACATGTACGTGCGGTGAAAACCTTCCACGGCATGGACGCCGCAATTGTCGATCGAACTCGCAATGCTCGTGCCGTCGGCGGCTTCCGTCGCGTGGACGTAGCAGGTCGAGGTCCACTCCCAGACATTGCCGGCAATGTCTGCCACCCCTTTGGAATTGGGTCCAAATCCACCCCTGATCCTCGGCTGCGGGTCTGGTTCCCGTCCAAGTGAAGCCTCGGTGCGATATTGGACGAGCCAGCGCTGCGCCGGGTTGTTCGGGTCGCCCTCGCCAGCCTCGATGTCGCCTCGAAAGCGTTCGCCTGCGGCATAGGCCCATTCGACGTCCGTCGGCAGGCGCCATGCAAATCCGGTCTCGGTCGAGAGCCAGACTGCATAGGCCTCGGCGTCGATATGGCTCACTCCGGTAACCGGAACATTACCGCTGCGGCGGCCATCGGCCGGTTTGCAGGCGCCGGCCGTCACGCAACGCCCGTACTCCGAAGCACTTACCTGGTATCTCATGATCTCGATGGGTGCTTGCACTGTTGCCCGGACCACGGGGGCACTGACGGGATGGTTCTGTCTGAGGAATTCGCCGGGGAGCGGATGGGCGAAAGATCCCGGCGAGAGGGTCACGAGTTCGGACCGCGCAAGGGTTTCCTGGTCAGGCACCGAAAGCCAGTCGACCGTGCCTGTCGCGCCTAGCGTGAGCAGCGTGGCCGCCGCCAGGCCTCCGAGAGCTACGATGGGATTAAAGGGCATGGCAGTCTTCCCGCGCATGCGCGGCCCCGCAAGATTGCGGGGCCGCGTCGACCATTAAGCCGGAGCCGGGCGACTAGGACGTAATCGCCCTTGGAGCTTCGACCTGTGTCATCAGGTCGTCGTTCCAGCTTCCGTCGACCGCGAAATGCGCGGTCGCGCCAAGTTCCACCGCCTCGATCAGATTGTGGTTGACGTAGGCGTAGACGCCCGGCTGCAGGAATGTGTAGAGAGCGGAGCCGGCCGAGCCGCCGCGAATGAACCAGGTCTCCAAATCCTTTGCGGGCGGGTTCGCGAACTTGCCCTGTTCCCACACATAGTCACCATGTCCGCCGATCAGGTGAGGCCGCGTGTCGCGATTGGCTTGCGAATGGACGATCAGGACAGTCTCACCGACCTTGGCCGTCATGGCCTTCTCGCCGGTGAGCGATCCCGCCTTGCCATTGAACACGACATGGGTCGGGATCAGCCCACGCATGACCTTCACCGTATCGTCGTAATTGTCGCCGGCCGAATCATACTTCTTGAATTTGCCCTGCTCGTCGCGGGGAATGTAGAAGTCGCTCTCGCCGATATAGTAAATGTGGTCATAGCGGACCGGCTTGCCCTTGTCGTCCTTGAGCCCGTCGCGCGGCAGCACCATGATCGCTCCATTCATGCCCGACACGACGTGCCACGGGATCATCGGACCGCCGGGAGCGCAGTGGTAGACGAACGTCCCCGAGCGCGTCGCCTTGAAGCGAAGCGTGGTCTGCTCGCCCGGATTGATCAGGGTCAGCGCACCGCCGCCAAGCCCGCCGGTGGCGGCATGGAAGTCGATGTTGTGGGCAAGCGTGTTGGTGTCGGGGTTGATCAGCGTGAGCTCGACATAGTCACCCTCATGCACGACCATCAGCGGTCCCGGAATGGAGCCATTGTAGGTCATCGCGTTGAGCTGGGTGCCGTCGGCGTCGATCACCATCGGCTTCTCTTCGATGGTCATCGTGAATTCGACGACCTTGGGACCGCTCTTGGCCACCTGGTCGTGGGTATGGACGAATGGCGGCGCGACCAACGTCACCTTTTCACGCCGCAGCCCAGCGACTTCCTTGGCGCTGGCCATTGCCGGCATCAGGCCGACCGTCGCGACGGCAGCCGTCGCAAGAACAGATCCCAACAGCGCTTCACGTCTCGTAAGCATTTCCCGCTCCTTTTTTGAACCATCCGATGCGTTGAGAATAAGCCTTTCGTCGAGGACTTCTTTGCGCTGGCGCAAATTTGGAACTCAATTTGCGTTGATTGGGTTCGTCTGGAGAATCGGACGACACCTGCTTGAGAGACCTGGAGCTCCGTGCGATTGGCGAGCATGGCAATCCCGCAGCGCGCGCGTCGCGATGCGGGATGAAACGCCGCGCGGGAGTGGCGGCGCCTAAGCCACCGCCACTCCCACAAAACCTTCCAGTTCAGGTGGGGTCGGGATTAGTTCGTCTTCGTCACCTGGGCAAACAGCGTGGGGAACACGGTCTTGGCCTTGCCGACCTGCTTGACGGCCTGGGCTGCGTCGAGGTTCACGAGCTTGCCGACGACGATCAGCGCCACCATGCCCATCCCGTAGTGCGGATTGCATTTCACGCCGTAGACGCCTTCCTGCGTCATGGTGACGATTGTGGTTTCGCCCATCTTACCTTTGATTTCCTGCGCGCCGTCAGGGAGCATTCCCTTGATGGTTTCGACATTGTGGGTCTTGTCGCCCGGCACAAACTTGATCGTGTCGCCGGGAGCCGCCTTGATGAAATCGGGCTGGAAGACTATGGATCCCTTCTCACCCTTGGTCAGCATCTGTACGAAGTGCTCTTCGGCGTTTGCGACGCCTGCGAGAGCGAGCAGGGCCGCGGCTGCGACGATCAGGTGAAATTTCAAGAGGAAGTCCTTTCTGGGGTGCATCACGGCTCAAACCGTTGCAGCCTTCTAGACGACGGCGCGGACAGGCGATTTGCGCTGGCGCAAACCGGCGCACGAAATATAGACTGGCCGCCGGCGTCATCTGGAGCCGTGGGCAGCGAGGGTTTGGGGTTGCCGCTTGACCGGTCGATCATCGCGAGGCTTTCGCTGTTCGAGGGCCTGGGGCCTGAGGACCTGGACAGCATTCTGGGGGATGCACGGTCCGTGCGGTTTGCCAAGGAAACTGCGATTTTCGAGCAGGAGGCCGAGGCGCATTCGTTCTACGTGCTCCTGGCGGGGCACATTCGCGTCGTGCGGACCACGCCCGACGGGCGCCAGGTGATCGCCCGCTACATCAGTGAAGGGGAAATATTCGGCGTTGCCGCCGCACTCGGCCGGCTGACCTATCCGGCAACCGCGATCGCCGCGGTCGACTGCGTGGTTCTGGTCTGGCCGAATGCCGTATGGCCGGACCTGTCGTCCCGTTTTCCGGTTCTTGCAGCGGGGACATTCAAGACGGTCGGCACAAGGCTTCAGGACACGCAGGCGCGCGTCATGGAACTGGCCACCGAGCAGGTCGAGCAACGCGTGGCCAGTGCGCTGCTGCGGCTGGTGAAGCAGACGGGGCGCAAGACCGATGCCGGCATCGAAATCGATTTCCCGATCTCTCGCCAGGATATCGCCGAGATGACGGGGACGACCTTGCATACCGTGAGCCGGCTGCTGAGCGCCTGGGAGGAACGCGGGATCATCGTCAGCGGCCGCCAGCGTGTCACCATCACCGACGCGCATCGCCTGGTGATGCTGGCGGAGCATCGGGACGGCTGACCGGCCCGCCGGCAACGGCGCGTTCAAGACCTTTCAGGAAATCGCCTTCGTCAATTCGATGATCCCGGCAGGCCTCGGCGATCGAATGAAAGGGGGCGATGTGGCAGCCCACGCAGTGCATCCCGTGCCGGATCAGCACGGCAATGCTTGCCGGCCATTTTCTCATGACGTCGTCCACGGACATGTTCGGATCGATCTGCAAGGGCTTTTCCTTCGTGGCTCTCTCCACCTTGAGACCGTAGCAGAGGCGTTTGGTCTGTCTTTGTGATTGCACAAGGAGAACGGCTATTTTGCGCCTAGCAAAAATGGACGTTTGCAGGAAAGCCAAGCTCCGCCTGGTTGCGGCGATATCGATAGATCTAGCGCGTCTCTATCGCCGAGCCTTGACGCGGAGATCGACCGTAGGGCAGCAGTCGACCGATGAGAACCGAGTGCCCGCTCCTTGCGCAACCTCGAACCGAACTGTGTTGTCGCTGACAGTCCGCTTTCAGGCAGAGGCAACGGGATACTGAACGTCCGGCATCAGGCGGTGGGTTCAACCGGCGCAAAGCTGTCGTTCAAAAAGGTAGCACGCTTGGAAGTTCGTGCCGACGCGCTATCTGGCGTATGTGCCAGAAGTCGCTGCCTTCAAAGCTATCCAAAAACCGAATCTAGTGTCCCACTTTGTCCATAAGCAACCGCAATTCGGGCTGACGCGCGACGCAGAAAGTTCGAAAAGCTTCCAGGAACCCCAACCCAACTGGACGCCACGGAGGACAATGGGGTTCGTGGATATCCCTGCGAACATCCGCCTTTGCGCGGTCAATCGGGTTAGCAAACGAATTCAGTGGCCGCACGGTATTGCCGGTATCCCTCTCCCAATACCAAATTTCATTCAACAAAATCAGTAACTTATGCAACGTTGAGCGCGCCTTTGTTGCCGTCTTCATGTCGCACCATGTTGCAAACCACTACCGTTGATTTCCAAGGGCTTCCGAATACTGTCGGCTGGTCCATGCGACATGGATGCGACACGGGGGATACGCAGTTGCCGTATGCAAGAGTATCGACCACAGGCGCAGGAAAAGTTCCTGGCGACAAGTTCTTGGATCTCGGGCGCGGTCCCCACTGTGACATCGCAAGCCCGAACTCAATCGACTCTGGTCAGACACCTGGACTGAACCTGGGCAGGAGCGCTGGGCAGCCTTCCGGCGTAGCTCATGCTCAGGTGTTATCTCGATGCAAATGCGCTATGAAAAGGACGGTCAAATGCGAGCGACCGCGATCTTTCCCGATGCTAAGATCGCGCAGGAAGATATCCCAGGGCCCGCCCGGACATTCCTCCAGCAAACTTTTGAGACTATCCATGCCTAGACGCCGCAGCGGTGATGGCCGGCAGTGCCGTCGACGCCATGCTGAAGAAACATGGGCTTACGGAAGGCAGCCTGTACGCGCATCGATGAGGCATTGAAGAAAAACCTCCTCACTGAGGGCATGGCCAAGTGGGCGCATTCCGTAAGGCTGGGCTCTAATCGCCCAAGGCATGCGGACGAAAAGCGACCCCACGTTTCGTCCGACGAAGCAAAGCAGTCAGTTGAGTTTGCTGAGGCGCTGGGAATCTTTATGTTCGTTCTCACTGCCAAGATCGACCGCGGCATCAGGGCAGCTGAGCACGCGGAGAAAAGCCCGCCACCATGAGGCAGCTGGCCCGTCGAGCATACCGGCGATCAGGATTTCTTATCCCCGTTTAGATTTGGTGACGGCGCCTCGCGCACGTCCCGCGGTGGCGGATCGACGTGCTGGGGCTCTGGCGAACCGTCCTTGTCGGGACAACGGACTGGCGTCGTCTCAGGGTCGTGCTTCGGTGGCGGATCTTTGATCTTGTTTGCCATATCAAAGAAACCTCGGCGCCGGTCTCTTTGTTCCGTACTTGCCCCTAAAAGTGCCCGCCACCGTAAGGCAGCGGGCGCTAGTTCGGGAGGACGGGGCCCCCTTTGCCCGTGAATTAACGGTACGCCCCGCTTACCTGGATAATAAGCTCGCGCAGGTTGAAGCTCTGCATATTCAAGCTCCGTGACTTTTCTGCCACAAGATAAGGAAAGCCCGCCACCGTCGGCAGTGGGCCAAAAGCGCCAACGTTGGCGGATTTTCACGGTCCCTGGGTTTCGCCCGCCATCTTCTCCGCGAGATCGCGCGCAATCCAGAGCATGGAATCGACGGCTTGGTCGCGGTTGTGGTCGACGTTGCCGAAAACACGATCACAGATGACGTCGAGCAGATCGTGCAGGTGTTTCGCGTTCGCCTACAGATCATCAAGCGTCTGTACAGCACTCATCGTCCTATCCTCGCTATGCCCGGCGCGATGATCGTCAACTCGTCTGGATCGCGGCGACGGCCGATGCCGCGAAGCATCTCCCGCCTTTGGCCCCACTTAAACACCGCCTGTAAGAATATGTTATTATATCAGCACGTTAGGCGCGCGCCGGCGCGTGTTACCACTACATTTTGGGGATGATCTCAGGCGAGTTGTTCGTCGAGGTTGTGTGGCAGAGCGATGCCAGATGCCTTGAAGACGTTGCCCACTTGGCCCGTAACGTGGGTTCTGGTGGTGATGATGCGACCATCCTTTTCTATGGTGGCTTCCTGGAGGCGGTCGAGATCGCGTAGGAGCGGCTGCCATTCGGGCGTCAGGCCTTTGGCCCGGCAGAGGCGGCGCAGTTCCTTGCTGAGCACGAGCGCCAGGAACGAGCAAAACACATGCCCGCGGATGGCGGCATCGGATTGGTGGAAGATCGGCCGGGTATTGAAGGTTGCCTTGGCGGCGCGGAACAGGCTCTCGACCTCGAGCAAATCGCGATACCGCAGCACGGCCTGGAGCGGGGTCACCTTCGCGTTGGTCCGCACCACGGTGAGGCCGTCGTACCGGGCTTCCTCGGCAAGCTTGCCGACATCGATCTTGAAGTTCTTGCCGCTGGCCTTGAGGTAACGCCGGTAGGCCGAGTTGCCGACCAGTGCCTTGTCGCCCTTCTTGAGCTGTGCCTCGAGGCCGGCGATGATCGCCTGGCGGTCGGCCTTGTCCTTCTCGGCCTCGGCGTCATTGCGGCTGACAATGTAGCGGTCTTTACCGACCTTGACCTCTTTGACCCACAACTGAGTTTCACCGCGCTGGCGCTCGAGAACGAGCGGAACCATCGGTGCCGCGTCATTGAGCACGACGTTGTGGATCACGCTGCTCGAGCGTTCGCGGGCCCCCAGAATGTATTCCATGCCCAGCTTTTCGAGCGCGGCGATGGTATCGGCGCTGATCATGCCGCGATCGGCGACAACGCAGGCGCGTGTGACGCCGAAGCGCGTTCGCAGCCGATCGACCACCGGCAACAGGACGGTCACGTCAGCGGTGTTGCCGGGCACCATCTCGGTGCAGATCGGCCGGCCCTCGGCATCAACGACCAGCGCCAGGATCATTTGCGCCAGATCGGGGCGGAAGTCCTTGGAATGCCCGCGCTTGCCCAGCGTCTCGCCGCCCGCGCCATGGAAGGACAACGAGGTTGTGTCCATGAACACAAGGCTGAGGTCGGTGAACAGGTCCTGCCGGCGCGCGAAGAGCTTTTCCTCGATCACGTCTTTCACGCAGCGCGCCACCAGCGCGCCTTGCGCCTTTTCGCCGAGTTCCTCGCCCAGCCACGCCATGGCCCGGTAAAAGTGATGGAGCGCCAGACCCTCGGCGCCCTCGATACCATAATCGGCCATCCAGTTCGCGCAGTCGCGGTCCGAGCCGGACACGAACAGCCGATGCAACGTGCCAATGAACACCGCCCGTTCCACCGCAAAGCCGAACTGGCGCCCCTCCAGCACCTCTTCCAGCACATCGCCGATCCCGAGCCGCTGCCACAGCCGCCCGAACAACAGCGGACCGCCAATGCGGCGAGAGGCAATCCGCCCCGCGTCAATGTCGGACAGGATGAGGCTGCGTTCGCCATGGCGCGCAATCGAGGCCGCCAATCTGTCAAGTTCGCCGCTGGCAACCAGCGCATCCTTGCGGCCCAGCGCCTTTATCGTGCGCTGGCGAACGGTTTTGCCGTCGCGGACACTTTCCACGAGGTAGAGATAGCGGTGGCCGCGCGCGACTCTCTCAACGACAAACATGCCAGCGTTGTTAGCGAATAAATGCCGTCAAATCCATACAGAACCACGATAACAGCACAAATGTTGTTACCACACATTTTCGCGCCGGAAATTCAAGGCAAGTGAATTCAATAGCTTAACTGACAGCGTTCGCCATCCGTTCACCTCCAACTGTTCAAGTCGGGCTTGGCGTGACCGTCACCGGTGAAGCCTAGGCCATTGTCGAAGCCGGTGTCAGCATCGGCACTTCCCCATCTTTCCACGCCGACACCGGTCTGTCCGGTGACGTTGCCCCAGCCTAGCGACGGCTCTGCGTCGCCCTGGGCGTCGTGCTCGCCCGGTAGTATGTCGCCGCCGTGCTCGTTCTCTTCCTCGACGTCTTCGCACCAGTGGCCGCCTTGGCCGGAGTCGCTGAAGGGTCGCGCTCGTCGCCGTTCGGCTCGTCGTCACTGTCGTCGAGTTCAAGGTCGCATGTGTCGCTGGGGCCGGGGTTGGGCGCGGTCCCGACAAGATCATAGATGCGTTCGCGGGCGGCCAGGGTGTCGGCAAGGCTCTTGAGAGGCATGGCGATCTCCGTCGAAGGGGTCGCCGCAACGGAGGATTATGTTATTCCTGCTTCAGTCTCGACTGCCACCAGCTTCAGATTGCGTTCTGAGGCGGCGCTACCCTACCTTAGACAAGGGCCTCCGCTCCATCTCTGGAGCGCCGTCGCCGTACATCCCCTCCAGAACCGACAGGATTTCTCGTGCTGCTTCGGATTTGCAGGAATAGTGGATGAACTGGCTATCTCGTCGTGTCTCTACCAGACCGAGCGTGCGCAGCTTGCATAAATGCTGTGAAAGGGATGATTGGCTTATCATCAGCTTTTCGCCGAGGGCGCCGACCGACATTTCGCCGACATTGGCCAAGTGGCATATGATCAACAGCCGCCACGGGCTGGCTAGCGCTGCCAGAAAATCAGCCACATGCTCGGCGTTGGCTACCAACTTTTTTGAGACCATAAGCCCCCGCGAAGTGTCATTTTGAGACCCGGTTTTTACCAGACCGCAATTTAATCAGCGAGCGCTAACATGGCTCCGAACGTACCGGAGGCTGGGGTTATCACCTCACAAGTCCGTGAGAATTCGGTCGTTGAGAGCAGGAAATCGAGTGGTAAATTCCATCCAATACCGATCCTCCCAATGGTCGGTTCAGGTCCGGCCGGGAATCCTTCGTCAAATTGAAGACTGGTCGGGCCTCCCCCAATTTCCTATCGAAAGATGACCCACCAGGCCCGCCGCCCCAGCGCGGCGTCTGCTGCCTCGCCAGCAAGCGTTTTCCTTTGCCGCTCCCCCTATATACACCGCCGAAGCGTCCCGCGCGGCCTAGCGCCCGCCCGTGGCTGTTCGGGCTGCGAAGGTGACGCCTGCCTTTGACTGGGGTCAACGGCGATTGACTTGCCCGGCCAAGCGCCCATTTAATTATGGTTGTCCAACAAGAGAGCAAGCTTTCTGGTTGCGGCGCTTTCTACGATCAGTTCCTCCAAGCGGCTGTCGCCGACGCGCGCAATGTTGACGCGACGCCTGATTACACGGAGCGCCTCAGACATCGAAACTGCGGTGCTCTTCGCGTGATCATCCAGATATCGGCCGACTTCAATCACGGAATCTGCATCAATGTCGAATGGCAATTGTCGCATGGCACCCTCCCGCGGCACCCGAACCTTTTTGCGAGCATACAACTGCCAGCCGAAACACAGCATCATCAATAAGGAGGAAGCCCGCACCCCATGTTTCACAGTTTTCAAAAAGGCCATGCGGTGAAAGCACTGGCTATCAGACCGGTCTCCACGGCTGGCCCTATCGATTTGGGCGGTCCGTCGCCATAACGTTAAAAAGCAGCAAGCACGCCGCTAGTACCATTGACGGACCAGAGCGGTGCGCGACCGCTCGGGTGTACCACTCTGGACACGGCTCCGCGTTCGCGCCTTGGCGCGTTGTGTGAACATGATATTTCCTGTGTGAAAGGCTCTGGCAGGATTGCTGACTATGAGCGCTCGCTCATACTCCCGACATGAAGCCGCAAGAGGTCGAACTGGTCTTATTGGAGCAGTCGCTGGCCAATGGGAGCGGTATGAATCGTCCGTTTTCCGATCGAGTGAGTGACGTCGCGGAGAAAACTGACGGATTGGTCTTATTTGATGTCCGCGTGGATGACGATGCACTCTTTCAAAGGATCGCCGCTATTGGGTTTGATGAAGATGGCACCGTGGCAATCCTGTTGGGCAAGGACGGACAACTTAGGTCCGCGCCGATAGCCAGCAGCGAGCAGCAGATTGCCGAATTAACGGCATGGGCCTTCCTGCCGATGGCAAAGCAGGTCCGCGTCAGCTATCGCGAATTGGCAGCGAGTTTGCTCGCGGAGATTCGGAAGTCCGGCCTCCTAAAATGAAAAGGGCCCCACGGCTTTACTTCATGGCTGTGCGGTCGCGCGGTGGCGAGTTGGATAGTCATTGTTGTGAATCCAATAAAAACGGAGAAGCAGCGCTTATAAAAAGCAGGCATAGTCTGCAGTAGGCGAGAAGAAGCTATCGCAGCCGCTTGGTTGAGGATGATAATGGTTGATATTCCGGTCTACTGTCGAAATTGCGGAAATATTTTCGCGTCACAGGGAATAAAGATTGGCGGCGACGTGCGGGGCATCACTCTTCAGGGAAACAGAGAAAGTTGCCCTCGTTGCGGGCATATGGCTGACATCGCCAGCGGGGTATTTGACGTTGTAGACGGCGTATTAAACGAGCTTAAAGCCTCGCAATTGCCAAAGGTTGCCCTCGAGCAATTCGCCGCGCTGATGGCTCGGGCACAACTGAGGGAAATCTCAGAAGACGCATTAGAAAAACAGGCCGCCGAGATAGATCCAAAACTAGGCTTGCTTGTCAAAACAATGAGAGGGAAAGGCCGCGGCTTTTTCGGCGCGGTTCTACTGGTTCTTATGCTCGCCCTAAACCACTGCCAATTTAACGTGGACGTATCTGTTGATGTCAACAAACTTGTTGATCAAGCAGTCGCACATCTAGAGGTAACCGAGGAGCCGGATCTACGCAACAAGGTGCAGGATACCAAGGGCGATCATACGCCCGCACGCGCCGATACCTCCGGCGATAGCGCCGGCAGTAAAAGTCCAGAGATAGAGCATAGCAAGGCACCTTCAAAGCGGCGGGCAATGTCAACAAAGAACGTCGGGTAGCGTTAAGACGAAGACGTGAGCAGTTCCCAAGGCGCAAGTCACGGTCGTAGAAGGCGAGCGGGTGTAAAGGATTGACCTAGTCGCCAATAAGTGAGTAATCCATCCCGCTTAGGGGAGCGGGACTTGACCAATATCCCAGTTTTAAGACGCGACAACTTGGGCTCAGGCGACATTCGAACGACTCTTAAGGACGTGTAGGAGCGCGATCAGCACGGCTCGCCCAAATATCGTCAATACCGCAGTAGACGGATCCCGATTTACAAGCCGCCCCCCGGGCATGGGTCTCATCGATAGGATTCGACCGTTGCAGACTGGCAAAAGATCATGACTGAGCAGAGCAAGGCTCTCGTCGTGCCGCCATGGCGCCGAGACGCTTGGCAAAGGAAGATGCTGAAGCAGGTTAGCAAAGCGCTGCGGGGCGGGAGAAACCATGAGACTGATCAAATCACTCATCCGCCTTGTGCCATTGCGCGAGCGTCGCCTCGCAACTTCTTTCGCCGCGAAAGAGGTAGACGTGTCGCCGGCCGCACTCTCCAAAGCCCGACTGGTCCTCCGCTATGACAGGCCGCTCCTGCTTTCCGTAATCAACGGCGCAACACCTAGTCGCGCCCTCTCGCTTTGCGCGAAGGCTGCGGCCTCAGACTGCGCGCTGAATGCCTTGATGTGTATGACGCCGTTTTCGATCACACGAACGAACGGGCTGCCGCCTGCTGCGTCGAGTTCAACCGCCGTTTTCCAAGATTGATTGTCCATTTGCCCATACCCTATCCCCCTGCAATCTGGGCGGGCATGGCGGGCCTGTCAACTACAGGGTTACCGCAAGGCTGAGGGCCGGGTTTGTCAGAGGCATAATCGCCGGTCGCGGCCGCCCCACCAGCGCGCGTTTCCGCTGGCCGCTCTCCTACGCCGCCGAAATCGTCAAGCGCGCCCTTGCGGGGGCGAAGCTTGCGCGCATCCTTCAGCGCCGCTGCACCTTTGGCGTGACCGTCTGGACCCTGACCTTGTCGCCGATCTCCTTTGCCTTCGCCAGAGCCTTAGCCCTATCCTCGGTCGTCAGCACGGTGCGCCAGTGCGACGCCTCGAACACGTTGAAAATATAGGTTGTGGCCAGCTTGCCGTCATCATCCACCTTTGGCCTTGCCGTAGCCGGTCGGGCTGGTATCGGGCTCATAAAGTGGGATGTCTTTTCTCTTCCAACATGGCTGAGCAATCGATCTCATCATGAAATGGAGCATGAGGATCGAATACTAACCAAGACGCATGAGATCGTAGATCCCTCAGACGGGCGTTCTTTTCGAGACGGGCATAGCGTTCCGTTTCTGTGTGGAGCGCTAGAGTAGGCTTTTCACGAAGAGAGCTCATCCATAGCCCCCACTTCGATTAGCATCTTCTTAAACGCCGGATGCCTGCGTTGCGTTCCCTTGGGCTGCACTCCGGCGCGGCATTGCATGCGTTGGCCGGCTAGCAGCCCCACCAGCGTGCGTTCTCGTCGACCGCTGTCCTACACCGCCGAAGCCTCTCCCTCGCTCCTCGTGATCGAACGATAGCGTCGAGGATCGCCACGTAGACGCTGCCGGTGTCGCGGCTACTCTACGTTCGGAGGGTACGCGCAGTCCGTAAGACTTACTTGTATCGTTGCTGAGAGCACGAGACTATTCGAGCGCCAGCAATGGTCCCCGGCCCGACTGCCCAGATGCGCCTTCAAACGCTAGACTTGGTAGTCGGGCCACCGTCCAATGCAACGGAGCCGCAAACGATGTCCGCTCAGCGCTTCAACCGCCCTGTTCACGTGTTCGTGGGACTTGGCTTTCCCCATGCTGTGTCGTCTGTGCAGGAAGCCCGTCATGTCCTTGATGAATGGACGGGTCGGCACAGCCCGAAGTACACGGCGACAGTTGCGCTTTGCCAATCCGCACTTGCCCGGAAGGAGGACGTTGAGGCGGCTCGCGTTGCCTTTGAAGCCTTTGCCCTGGCCCACGGAATTCTTGCGCCGGACGCAATCGAACTCGCGGTTGCACGCGCGGCAGAAGAGTGGATGACAGCCGACGATGTGCGGTCCGAGGTTTTCGCTGACAGTTAGGTCTACCGTGAAGGTCGACCATCGGCTTGATGAGAGCTATGCGGCACCAGCGAAATTTCTTGACGCTATGGCCAGTGAGAAGCGGCTTATCTGCCTCATGATTATGGCAAGGGGCGAAATATCGCTTGGCGCTCTGGCGGGCAGGGTTGGATTGAGCAGGTCCGCCCTGTCTCAGCATCTTGCCATAATGCGCAGCTTTGACTTGGTCACCACGAGGCATGATGGGCAAAGAATTTATTACTCGTGCACCGCCCCTGTCCTCAAAGTCATGCAGTTTCTCGTAGAGCAGCAGGTACTGCCTCCATTCGGTGCCGCCTTGAAATATCCAGGCAATTCAAAAACCCGTTAGCACGCCTCCTAGTGTTGGACGATCTTTCTGTCAGGCAGAGATTCTACTCTCTTACAGACGATATGACCCCAATAACGAAATCATCTTGGTAAAGCTGTTTTCTGCTGGCCACGTTATTATATCTGTCCCCTGTAGCATTACTATTGGATACGGTCCCGATTCCACCGAATCATTTCTGCATTTTGTAAAAGGCCATCCTGAGTGTTCGACATTTTTTCTTGTTTCTGATGGATGCATTTTCTTATAGCGACCTGAGTCTCGTTCTTACATGATTGTTGACTTAAATTTACTTGGACGTGATCTACCGATTGTCGGATACCCTCATTCCCAAGGATCAAGGACTTCATCGCACTTAGATTGCCAACTGTTCGCCTGGTAGAGTTACCACGCTGACATTGTGGCAAATTAAACAGCGAGCGTTGATCGAGGCAGGAAAGCGCGGACAGATCGCTCACCCCATTATTCGTGGGGCGGATATCCAGACAGTCCGGCTCTGAGCGGCGGATAACTGCCGATCAGCAAACGACCTCTGAGCGGACGTTGGGGCGGGTTGCATGCAATGGATGCCCCCGGGGATTCCCCCATTCCAAAGAGTGCGGCCGCAACGGAATTATGGTGCGAGACGACACCCTGCGCCGCAACCAGGGGGGATCAGTTGAAGGCGGGGATGGTGGTGACGGTCTCCTCCTGAAGCTTCGCCTTAATCTCCTCGGCCGTGAGGTCGGGGCCTCCCGGAATCAGATCGTGCTTCTTGAGCCACCAGATCGGTAGCTCCTCGGCGTCGCAGTAGGCCAGGTTCGCCTTGATCTGCGATCGCAGCCGCTTCAGTTCCGGCAAGGTAATCACTGTGCTGGCGATCTGGTCGAACTTCAGCCGCACCACACCGATGCTGGTACGGACCTCGACCACGATCGGTTCGGCGAGCTGTAGCGAGCCTGGCCCGTCGAGCTCGAGCTTCGAGGGCAGCGCGCTATCGCCGGGGACGAAGGTGAGCCCAGTGCTGCCGTCCGTGGCGGGCATGCGCACGGGAATGACCTTGTCGACCGATACGGGCGCCGTGCCGGTCGACGTCAGCCCAGCCTCGGCATGCATGCTGATCGAGCTGGCGGGGTCGTCGTCGAATGCCTTGAGCGTGGAGTAGCCCAGCACGCCGCACGACACGAACGGAGCATTTCGAGCAAACCGCGACGCTGTCACCTTCAACTCTCCGGGGCTTAGGTTCGTCACGCTCCATGAGCCGCCGACGGTCATCGCTTCGGCATCGGCCGAGAACGTCGTGATCGCGCCAGGGAGCGCCCTCGGTGCTGTGAACGGAATGCGGGCGCGGTACTTAAAGCGTTCGATTTCCTCGACCGTCGTACCCTCCGGGAGACCGTCGATCCCGGAGGCGATCTCGGCGATGGTGTGGGACACCTCGTCGAGCAGCACGCCGAGCACCTCGTTGAGCACTATCGCCGCCAGCCAACCGACGAGCGGGACGAACGCTGCGACGAGGCCGGCGATCACGGCCCGAATCCCGTCGGCAAGGTCGTCGGCCGCGGAGGCGTCGATTTCGACTATTACCTTGCCGGCCTCGTATCCCACCGAGATACCGAACGAGGCCGAGACGACGTTGCCAAGCACCTCGACGCCGTCCTCCCACACATTAAGATACGGCGTGATCGTGAAGGAGGCGCGATCGCCGTGGCCGGAATACTGCACATCGACGGTGCGCACCCGATACTGGCCGAGCGCCTGCGTGAGCCGCCCCCAGATCTGCGTCTGGATCGTGAGGCTCAGGTCCTTTGGAAGTGCGACAACGGCCCAGTCGGCGCCGCCGAGCCTCACCGTGATCACGCCGTTGTAGAAGTCGGTCCAGCGATAGGCGTTGCCGTCGTCGGCCACCTCGGCGCGGATGACAAGAGCGGTGCCCGTCGCGTCGAGGGCGATCCCCTGATTCCAGAACTGCAGGCCCTTGGCGAGCGTGTCCGAGAGATCCAACTTGAGAGGCTTCAGGTTGAGAAGCGCTTTCAGCTTGTCCATCGCCCATTGCTTTGAGTCGACGACGCCCGCGATCGACGGGAACGCGATGCCGACCTGGAGGTCGCGGAATCTCGTCTCAAGCGCCAGCACGCCAATCGAAGATTGCTTTACCTCGAGGTCGAAGATGAGCGTGCCGTCGATGGTGACATCCGGAGTGGCGAGGCGGTTCGGGTTTGCTGCGATGTTGGCTTCGGCCGTTATATCGACAGTAACGTCGACAGCCAGCTGCGTCTGTCGCGCGGTGATTTCGTTGTAGCCGGGACCTTGGTCGTGGCCGGCGTTGACATGCAATAGTTGGTAGGACGCCATCACGTCGCGGCGGAGGCTCGCGCCGCGGTAGCGCACCCGCTGTAGCTGCATGCCAAGGTAGGGGTCCGGTAGCGGGCGCGGTGTCGCGAGCAGCGTCTGGAGCACCTGGCCGGTGAACTTTTTGGCGCTAACCTGGAGCTCAAGCGTTGAAGTCATAAGATAACTCCAGCTGCGTGAAAGTGATTAGGCTGTAGTGACAATTTAATCATTTGAGCCAGAGCATGATGGCTGCGAGCTTGACGAAGCCGAGGAAGTTGGCGGCGATTTTGTCGTAGCGCGTTGCGATGCGCCGCCACTGCTTGAGCTTTGCAAAGAAGGCCTCGATGCCCCAGCGGTTTTTGTAGGCGATCTTGTCATAGCTGTGTTGGTATCTGCGATGGCGCCGCGGCGGGATGACCGGTTCACCGCCTTGGTCGAGGATCACATCATGCAGTCGATCGGCATCATAAGCGCGGTCGGCGATCACTTGGCCTGCTGCAATCCCCTCGATCAGACCGCAGGCCGCTGCCATGTCGTTTTGCTGGCCGGGGCCGATCTCGAAGCGGACCGGTAGGCCGAGCGCATCTACGACGGCATGGAGCTTGGTGCCGAACCCACCACGCGAGCGGCCGAGAGCCTGGGCTTCAGATCCCCCCTTTTACGCCGGGCTCCAGCAGCCTGGGCCTGAGCGCGGATAACGGTCGCGTCGATCATCAGCCATTCCATATCTGGATGCCTGCTGATGGCTTCGAACAGCCGGTCGAACACGCCCGCTTCGATCCAGCGGTAGTAACGTCGCTTTGCCCTCTGATACGGGCCGAACCGCTCCGGCAGGTCGCGCCAGCGCGCGCCTGACCGAGCGATCCATAAAAGCGCATCGAAGAAGCGCCGACCATCGCTACGCGGACCCCGCTTGCCCTTGCGCCCACCCGGCACAAAAGGCTTGATCTGCTCCCACTGATCGTCGCGTAGAACCTCACCTTCCAAAGCCGACCTCCAAAAGTCAGCCTTGAATCTGATTTGCCTCGCGATGGGAATCCCAAGTCGTTAATTTGTCACTACAGCCTAGTGGTGCTCGCTCTGTGGCGCCAGAAAGGGACCATCCCCTGCGGATACCGTAGCGGAAAAATGCGTTGCCTTTTGATCGTACGCAATCAGGGGCTGCGTCGGTCACTGGGCGTCGATAAATCGAAATGCCAGGTCGGATTATTGCGATAACGTGATCATGCAAAGTACAGATTAGCAAGGCCGCATATTTATTCCCACCGAGACCGTTCTAGGATTGGTGAACAACACGTTAGGATGACCCCGAGCATTCTACTCACCTCGCCAAACCACCGCTTCTCCCCTCAGATCTCGACCGGCGCCGGAGCGGATCGAGTGGGCCCGCTTGCCAATCGGGTGAAATCCGGCGGGTCAGCCATGTTGACGTTGTGCTACATTAATCAACGCATTTCGGCCGTGGATTTTACGGCCCACTGAACTGTCTCGAATGGCCGGAGTCGACTCTCAGCAGATAATCAACTCAACCTGACATCGATGGATCACAAGTGCCGTGCCGCCTACCTACCTCTGCCGCATCCATGGCGACAGCGTTTATGTTTCGGCAGGGGATGGGTGCAGAGGGCAGAGTCCTAAGCCTCGGACTAGTGGTCAACTCCGTGGGCCTCGCGCCATGCCAACCATTCCGCATGCGTCTGGCCTTCACTTCCGTTAGCACGATGCCATGCCACCCACTCTGAATGGCTGGGCAACTTGTCGAGGTCTGGCTTGTAGCCTCTTTCCACATAGTCGCTGTTCGCCAAAATCATTGAGTTTTGCTCGTAAAGAACCATCACGGCATCGCCACTATAGCGATAGAGACCTTTGGGCATTGCAGACTGTCTCCTCGGTTGCCTGACGACCGTTGCGGACGTTCAAATTCGATATACTTTCTTGAAGGATAGTTCGGCAAGTCCCAGCTATATAATTGTGGTTTCGGTTTGCGGGATCGACATGAAGGTACTTGGACGCGAGATCTATTGGCTCACACTGCGACCAGGGGACGCAACGGGCATTCTGTTGGTGTTGGTGTTGGTGATTGTCGCAATTATTGCGTTGTCGATTTTTCCGATGCAAACCCGAGCGATACAAACGCAAGGAAATTTTGGCTTCGGACCGGATTGGGACTGTGCTTTTCCCGGAAGCGGCGGACCAGTGTGCGTCAAAACTCCCACGAAGCAGCCTGCTCCGCAAACGCCAGTCAATCACTGATGCTTTGTTAGGTCAGCTTCCCCATCGATCATTTAGAGATGCCTAGTATCTGGCGGGCTGCACTCGCTGACGTTGTGCTACATTAATCCATGCAGGACATCGGCGCGTTTGCCCATCCATTGAACGGGCGAGCTTCTGGCCGGAACGGCAACTCTCGACCGGTGGGTTCAACCGGTCGTCGCAACACGCTTTAATCTGATAGGATGAAGAGGTGTTGCATGGTGACATCACGGATCTGGTTTACGTCAGCGCAGAAGGTCGAGCTTTGGGAGCGATGGAAGCGAGGTCAGAGCATTTCGTCGATCTCGCGGGCACTTGACCGCCGGAACAAGACCGGCGTTCAGCGGATCGTATCCTTACGCGCGGCATTGCTCCGTCAGCTAGGCGTAGAGCGGCCTTGGCGCTCGGGCTGGCGGAGCGCGAAGAGATCTCTCGCGGCATCGCGGCGGGTCTTGCGATCCGCGCCATTGCACGAAGTCTCGGGCGATCCCCATCGACAATATGTCGCGAGATCTCGCGCAATGGCGGTGCACAAGCGTATCGTGCAACCCGGGCCGACAAGTATGCTTGGGAGCGAGCGCTGCGCCCGAAGCAGTGTCGCCTGGCATGCTCTGGGCGGCTACGATGGCGGGTGGCGCAAAAGCTAGCGCTGCAATGGTCCCCGGAGCAGATAGCGGGCTGGCTGAGGCGAGAGTACCCAGGCGATCCAAGCATGCGGATATCTCATGAAGCGATCTATCGCAGTCTATTCATCCAGTCGCGAGGGGTGCTCAAGAAGGAACTAACAGCGCACCTGCGTACCAAACGACAGATGCGGCTCGCCAAAGGCGCACAGAGCCGGACGGGGCAAGGACAAATACTCGATATGATCTCCATCCGCGAGCGCCCCGCCGAGGCTGAGGATCGCGCCATCCCAGGCCATTGGGAGGGTGATCTGCTCACCGGGGCGAACGACACGCACATCGCCACCCTCGTCGAGCGACACAGCCGGTTCACGATGCTTGTAAAGGTGGCGAGGAGGGACTCGGCCACCGTCGTGGCGGCCCTTGCCCAGACGATCGGCACATTGCCCGAAGAGTTGCGGCGCTCGCTAACGTGGGACCAGGGCAAGGAGATGGCTCGGCACAAGAGCTTCACCGTTGCAACCGATCTACAGGTCTACTTCTGCGATCCGCGAAGTCCCTGGCAGCGCGGCAGCAACGAGAATACCAATGGTCTGCTCAGGCAGTACTTCCCGAGAGAAACCAACCTCTCCCATGTCTCGCAGGCCCAACTCAACGCCGTCGCCCTGCGGCTCAATCAGCGACCCCGAAAAACCCTGGACTTCGAAACGCCGGCCGATAGGCTACAGAAGGTGTTGCGATGACCGGCTGAACCCACCGCCTCATTTCGGTCATTGACGTAGTCTCTGCCACAGCCTCAAGCTGACATCGCGCGCGATAGCGCTTGCAATCTTATTTGCTGGCGAACGACAACAACCAAAGGGAGGACGGATGGATGCCCAAGGCCAAAGGTGAGAGCGCTCTCAACAAGGAGCGCGCCAAAACAGAGAAGCTCCTCCAAAAGGTGGGATACACGGCCTTGAAGGAGGCCGGCTTAAAATCCAAGCGACCCGACCTCCCAAACCTCAAGATTGAGAAGCGAGAGAAGTAGCGCTGCCACTCGCGTACTGACCTGCCCGCAAACCTACGGAAGCAGTACCCATTCTCTCATTTTGAGGAGTTGCCTGCAAATTGGATTTCTCGGGGTGCGCGGTGCGCGAAGATCAGCGCTCACGAGCAAACACTGTTTACTTTCGGGTTCAAAACTCCGGACAACTATGCGCCTCATGTCGGTCGTTGAGATTGCTTTACTGATTCATGACAGCTGACCTTCGAAGACCCTGCAGGAGGTCATTATCCATTATCGCCCTCGGAGGCCGCTCCGCAAACTCCCGCAAACGCCGCAACTCGAGCGTGGTCATGCGCTTTTGACTTCGGCCGCTCAGAGGCCAAGGTCCCAGAGCTACATGGTTTAGAAGTAACCGCTGTTCTCAGGCCACGGCCTTGAGTGGCGCGGGGGCATAGGCCCAGGGCAGCAGGTCGTCGAGCTGGCTTTGCGGATGGCCTGCGACGATGCGGGTGATGACGTCGGCGAGGTAGGCGTACGGGTCGACGCCGTTGAGTTTCGCGGTTTCTACGAGCGAGGCGATGGTCGCCCAGTGCTCGCCACCGCCGTCGGAACCGGCGAAGAGCGCATTCTTCCGATTGAGGGCGATTGGCCTGATCGAGCGTTCGACGACGTTGGAGTCGATCTCGACGCGGCCGTCGTCGAGGAAGCGACCAAGTCCGGCCCAACGCGAGAGCGGGTAGCGGATTGCTTCAGCGAGCTTGCTCTTCTGGCTGACCAGGGCGAGCTTCTCGCGCAGCCATGGCTGGAGGGTATCGATGATGGGGCGGCTTCTCTCCTGGCGCGCGGTGCGCCGCTCTTCGGGCGAGCGTCCCCGTATCTCGTTCTCGATCTTGTAGAGCTCGGCGATGCGCTGGAGCGCCTCCGTGGCGATCGGCGCGGGCCCGGACTGGGCCAGTTCGTAGAAGCGTCGACGGACATGCGCCCAGCAGAACGCCAGGCTCACGGCATTGCGCTCGGCCAACGCCCGGTATCCGGCGTAGCCGTCGACTTGCAGGATTCCGACGAAGCCCTGAAGGTGCCGCAGTGGCTGTTCGGCCTTGCGGTCGGGTGCATAGAGATAGGCGACGCCAGGTGGAGCGATCCCGCCCCAGGGGCGATCGTCGCGAGCATAAGCGAACAGCTGGCCCGTCTTGGTGCGGCCGCGCCCGGGATCGAGCACCGGCGCCGTGGTCTCGTCGGCGAAGAGCTTCCCGGAGGCCTTCAGCCGCTCGAACAACCGCTCGTGGATGGGGCGGAGCAGGAAAGCCGCCTTGCCGACCCAATCGGCAAGCGTCGAGCGATCCAGGTTCACGCCTTGGCGGGCGTAGATTTGCGCCTGGCGATACAGGGGAAGATGGTCGGCGTACTTGGAGACCAGCACATGGGCGACGGTCGCCTCAGTCGGGATGCCGCCCTCGACAAGCCGTGGCGGAGCCGGTGCCTGCACCACGACCTCCTCGCAGCTCCGGCAGGCGTATTTCGGTCGGCGCGTGACGATGACGCGGAATTGGGCCGGCACGATGTCGAGGCGCTCGGAGCGATCCTCGCCCATGACATGCAGCATTCCCTTGCAGCACGGGCAGATCTTGTCGGGAATGTCGATGATCTGCTCGATACGCGGCAGATGCGCGGGCAGTGATCCACGGTTGGCGCGGCGCTTCCTGGCGCGAGCCTCGCGCTTGGCAGTATCGGCGGTGTCCTCCGCGGCGAAGCCTTCAGCCTCGATCTGCTCGGCCTCTTCCAGGCCCAGCAGCAGCTGGTCGACCGGCAGGCTCTCTGCCCTGCGGCCGAAGCGGTGGCGCTGCAGTTCCTTGATGATCTGGCGCAGCCGCTCGTTCTCGGCGCGCTCCGCCGCGAGCATCGCCTGAAGCGCGATCGGATCGTTGGTCTGAGGCTCGGCCGGGTTGCTCACAAGGCCGATTCAATCATGCATTCCAATGCTTTGCGAGCGCCTCTAGCCTCCCATGGAATCAACTTGCCGCGACCGGCGCGCGCGTCTCGCGGGCGTCATGCACGCGCCGCCAATCCAACCCTTCCAGGAGCGCCTGCAATTGCGCCGCCGACAACCTCACCACGCCATCGGTGATGGCAGGCCAGCAGAACTTCCCGTCCTCCAGACGCTTCGCCAGCAGGCACACGCCGGTGCCGTCGAAGTACACCAGCTTGACCCGGTCGGCGCGCTTGGCCCTGAAGACGTAGACCGCGCCAGAGAACGGATCGGCGCCCATCGTCTCGCGCACCAGCGCCGCCAGGCCTTCGGCCCCCTTGCGGAAGTCCACCGGCTTCGTCGCGACCATCACCTTGACCACACCCGTCGGCCCGATCACGACGGCGCCTTCAGCGCACGGATCACCGCCGCCACCGTCCTGGCGTCGGCGCCACGACCGACCCGCATGGCGACGCCGTCAATCTCCAGCTCTATCACGCCGGTTTCTCGCGCGGCCTTCCGCTGCCGTGTCGATCTCGCGCGCTTCCCCGCCGGTTCGGGCTCCTGTGCCGCGACCACCGCTGGAACAAACAACGGCTCCGGTGCCGGCGCATTCGCCAACGGCACCCGCGCGGACCGGCGCCAGGCGAACAGCTGCTGCGGGGACAATGCATGTCGCCGAGCCACCGCGCTCACCGTCTCGCCAGCATCGTAGCTTTCCGCCACGATCCGCGCTTTCTCCTCCGGCAACCATTCGCGCCGCCGTCCAGAACCCGTGAATATCTCAAGCCGTCGAACCGGCTCCTCGTCCCTGGACTTAAGCGTAAGTTCTGAAATCGTCATGTGTCGAAGCCCTCAAAGGCCCCGAGCATCGTCGCTCACGACAACGCGCGAAAGGTGCCAACGGGACAGCGCTTACGTTTAGAAAGCGAGGCCTACGGCAACTTCGGGCTGGCGGAAAAAAAGGGCGCCTCGTGGCAAAGCAATGGGCGTCATGTGCGGCCCCGCGCGACGAAGTGTCATTTGCCCATTGTCAACCTGTAATGCTTGCTTTTGATGCCTAAGAGACCCTGGGTGCGGCCAGCGGCCTCGCCAAGAGCCCTTAGCGCATTGAAGAATGTCGCCCCTCCCGTAAAGGGCGCGAGCAACAATAGCACCAAGCCGGACAGAAGTTTGAAAATTGCCGACACAGGCGCACGGAGCCATTTCGATGCCGGCCGTCGATGGGATTTGTCATTCAAGGAAACAAGGGCGTGGTCGCGCGCTCGTCTTATCTGATACCATGGCGACAGCCGTTCGCGAACGATCTGCTCGCGAACGACAGCCTTGGGCGCCCACCCCGTTTTGGCACCAAGTCGCCATGCATCACGTAAAAACCGCGTATCTTCTCCTCCAGTCAAATTATAGCGCTCATCGAACCTCAGGTTCTCCTTTCGAACGAAAGGCAGGCTCACAAGCCAGTTGTTCGTTGAGAGGACAATCTGTGACTCTTTGCCGTTGGCTTTCCTTTCGCCGCATGTTTGCTCCACCTGCTGGACGCGGGATGAAAGACCCTTCCAGACGATCCGATTCCAGAAGGTCAATGGACGCGGGTCAACAAATGCCCTGACCGGCCCTCCAACAATGTCATATTGGCCGCGTTGTTGTTCCGCCAGCAGTTCGAGAATCCAGGTGGGCGTGACGACCTCATCGTCATCAACGAACGCCAAGCCATCGAAATTCGAATTGGTAGCAAACTCGACGGCGGCGTTGCGCGCGAAAACAATACCCAGGCGCGGTTCGACAAGATGGTGGATCTTGATGCTGGCACAGTTTGCCGCAAAACGCTCAACTACCTGCCGCAAGACTTCGCCATTGCCATTCTCAACAAGAATGATTGCCAGATCAAGGTGCGCCTCGGTGTCGAGGCGAGCAACCGAGTCAAGAAGTTCCGAAACCATTTTCGGCCGATCTCGCGAGGCAATGCCGATATAGACGCGCGTCATGGCCCTATCACGCAGTTCGCCGATCATCGCCTTGCCGTCAATGATATCTGAGAGTCGGGACCTGGCTCATAGTGGAAATGACCCCGGCTGACGGTCCCATAATTCAGGAGTTTGACGGAGAAGTTTTCTGCGAGCTCCTCAACAAGCATACCGCTCAACTGAAATGTCCAACCAGCACCCAGACACCGGTGATGATCAAGTCCGAGCGGAGCATAAGAAGCGCTTGAGAATTTCTTGTCGACAAACCGGTCGGGCTTGAAGACTTCCGGGTCGAGAAACTGGCTGGCGTCTCTGTGCGCTTCCCAAATGCAGATCCTGACTCGACTTCGCCTTGGAATAAGGAAGCCTTCGAAGACGATCGGCATGGTGGCAGTCCGAAGGATAAACTCGCTTTGCTGCATGCGGAGAGTTTCGGATACAGCTGATTTTGCCATCAACTCGCGTCGCCCAGCATCGGGTTCGGCTGCTATCAAATTCAGGTAACTCTCCTCGCCCGCCAGTTCGAGAAGTATCCAACGCCACAAGCCGTGAAAATCGTAACGAGCAAATTCGGTCATATGTATCAAATTGCCAACGACTGTGTCATCGAGCATTTGGGACCGCACCATGTATTCGAGTAAGCTCGAAGGCGGACGTTCCGATCGTTTCAGGTCGTCCGCCAATACAAGCACTAAACTTTTGATGCGCTCGTATTTGGCGCGCTCGGTGGGCGTGATGACAATATGCATGCCATTTGGAGCATAGTCATTGTAGGCGTCGGTGAGTTCACCAGCGATCTCGGACCCATCTTTGGCACCCAAGACGAGTTGCAGCATCAACGCCGTCGACGCCTGTTTAAGAATTCGAGCTGCTGCCTGGGAGCGCAGCCGGCCTTCGCCGGTGGTCAGTTCCGCCAGGCGGCTGTGAAGGATCGTCCTAAGTTCTGCGCTGCGACCTTCAAGCGAGACGGCTCGGAAAGCAGCTAAAAACATGCGGCGATAATCGACGTGGGTACTTCCCTCCATTGCTCTTAGGAAGCCCTCTGGAACGATCGGCGTCATATCGATCGTGGCGGCGCGCAGCTTGGCCTTGTTTTCCGTCAGAAACCTCAGGCCTAGTTCATGCCCGACGATGCACGTTGTCAGCTTTCCACCCGACCAAGTCTTGAAAATATTGCCGTATTCACGGTGCAGTTCCAGAAGGTGAAATTGGTCAGGCGGCGCCCCGCTACTCTCCGAAATTATGCGTCCCGGAGCGAGCCGGCTGGATGTGAACATACCCTGCAGCCGTGCCTGGCCTATTTTGCTGGCGATCTTGAAGCGGTCTAAATGTCTTTTCGCAGCGCCCATGGACCCCATTCCCGGATGTCGGCCAGCGTCCCTCAAACGTCGACCGACCGTTGACGTAATCAAGCTACCATTTGTAGCACATTAGCTCTAACTCATTTGAGGCGGCGGCTTCAATCTTGTGGCGGAGCTCCACTCCTATGATGGATCGATATGGCTCACGATTGGTCCGCCACGCGCCCTTGGCACGCGGAAGTGCGAACTCATCGGTAATCCCCAACGATCGCAACATGCTTGCGATCTCGTCGGAGAGATTTTCATAGCGCATGATGCGGTCAACAAGCGGAACCTTATCGTCGGCATATATGTGCCAGTTTGTCAGATCGCGGTCTGGCAAAGTCAGCAAGTACCCATTGATATCGTCTTTGGAAGGCTGTGACCCCGGAACGATCTCAAGTGATGCGTTGTGATGCCGGTCGTGAAAATATTTGCTGATGGCGCGGTCGAATGGATTTCGAGCGACTGTAAATTTGAGGAATGAATGCCATTCCTGTTCCGGAATCTGCGCCCGAAGCTCAATCGCGGATATATTGTGGTCGAAGCGACGTTTCTGTTTTCCGCGTTCCCATCCGAGCAGCCTTCCCGCCAATCGTTTGTGGAACGCATCCCGATTGTTCTGCTCAGGGCGTCCTCCCAAGCTGCGACGCAGCCGTTCATCGGGGGGCGGCAGATAGGTGATTACATCTTTGGGACCGCAAAATCGCGACAAGACGATTTCGCAACTCGTGCCGCCAGTTTTGATCGTTTTGAAAAAAATGAACCTACGATGTCGACTGAGTATCAAGCTGCCCGCCCTCTCTTCAATTCCTAAACGAATGGCGACCGAATTTAGTTCATGTCGATGAGCGAATAACGCGGCGGATGTGTCCGCCATTCGCGCTGCTTGCACTTCAAGAGGCGCCGCGGAGTTCGGGGTTGGCCGTGTATCAGCCCGCCTGAGCAGACCTTCAGGCTCAACCTTCGCCTTCAAAGGCAGCCTGCCGCGTGGTAAGTGGCTTGTCCATGCGAATATTAGCGCCGTCTTTTGCGAGGTTGCTTTCCACACCCACCGCCAAGGAGCGAAAACGCATACTTGCATCAATGTCAGCTGGACCGTGCACGTCGAAAACGACTCGGCCTAACCGGTTCCTGGACTTGGACGCGTCCATCATATCGGCCATTCGGCGGCTACCGATGGACAAGGAAGTCACCGTTCACGATATGGCGGCATCTGACGGCATTACGTCTTTGGAACTGTTCAACAGGCTAAGCCACGAGCGACCTGTCAGGCTGACGGCAAGCGATTACTACGATGAGGTTGGCGCGGCTCGCAAAGGGATGTTCTGGGTCTTCTACGACAACGACCAAGTTGTCCTCCAGGTAGCGCTGGGCACTATCGCATTGAGAAGCAAGCGGGCAAATGAGTTTCTGGCCTGGCTGTTGTCGCCCAGCCTTTCAACGCTTACGCCCGTGTCACTTTTTCATCCTGACGTCATTGAAAGAGCGAAAATTGACAGCCGCTTCGTGGCCACCAGGGATAATTTCTTTTCGCCGTCGCCTATGCAGTATGATGTCGTGCGCGTGATGAACGCCCTTGGGGAGAGGAACTTTCCTCGTGGTCAAATCGAACGCGCGCTCCGTGCCGTTGCAAAGACAGTCGTCGATGGTGGTTTGCTGGTTTTAGGTCGCAGTGCCGATGAACTCGACGGTAGTCCTCAAGCCACGATATTCCAGCGGCGTCAAAATATGTTCGGAGCTGTTTCCGACATGAGAGGCGGCTACGAATTGAGGGATTTCGTGTTGGAGCTGCAGCCTGATGCTTAAATTGACAAGGGTGTGTTTCTTGCTTCGTCACTCGGCGATTGCTTGCGACCCGCCTCTGTGCCTGACACCTTAGTTCAACCCAAGGAAGTCCCTGCGCAGTTCGATTGAATGACAAAGCTATTCTGGCTGCTCTAGGAAGGTCGTCTGCGGAACGGCAGTTTTCTGGCTATTTGTTCCAGAACCGGACAATCTGCTTCCGGCCCAAAAGCTGCCGGACGGCAATGCGCCTCTTATCGAGCATTGAGACCAACGTCGCTGTGCGCTCAGAAACGGACCCTCGCGATCCAGAATCGTTTGCTAGACGGATCAGCAAGCGCGGCGAGCAGCCGACGCGCTCGGCCGAAGGGTCTAGCACCTGGTCGGTGATCGGTCCGACCTCCCAAGCCAATGTCCGCCTGCCGCGCTCCACGTTATTGCAAAACGTTCAAATTTGAGCTTCCGCACTCATGCTTTGTCGAGGGTACCCCTGTAATCACTTAAACCGTCTGCGCCGTAAGTTTAGCCGTTTTGAATCGCCGTCGGCGACGATGACGACGAAATAGGAGAACGCAATGACTCGTAATCACGTTGAACGTCTTGGAGAGTTCAGGGAAATCCTGGTCGCGACTCGACGCGAAGGAGTCCGCAACGTGCACCATACTCGCGACGCAATGCGGGCCAGTGGCTTTCAGATCGGGGACAGCGATGGCGCCAGCTACGGAGCCGAATTAAAGGCGCTCCAAGAGGAAATTGAGGCAGTCGATCGCGCCATCGAAGACGAGAAGCGGTTGGCCTTGGCCCTTGAGAGCGAGACGCAATCCCGCCGACCGGCTAAACCGAGAATCGTGAAGGGAACATAGAGTCAGGTATGGCCCTTAGCGCCCGTCGCGTCGATCGCCTGTAGGGGTCGTTTTCGCCGTGGCGAGCGCCCCGCTTCTGGCGCAAGCGGTCGGCGCTACCGGGATGCTACGGTCGGCTTTCTATCCCCGTCATCCCGAAAGCCGACGTTCCGCTTCTGATGCGGTGGACGGCTCTCCTCCCTTCCTGCGGTATGATCGCGGGATTAGAGCTGGAGGAGCGCTATGATGAGCAACGTTACGACAATCGGTCTGGATATTGCGAAGTCCGTGTTTCAAGTCCACGGCGTGGATGCGGCTGGTGAGGTTGCACTTCGCAGGAAGTTGACGCGTGGGCGTGTGCTGCCGTTCCTTGAGAGTCTGCCGCGTTGCCTGGTCGGAATCGAAGCCTGCAGTTCGTCGCATTATTGGGCGAGAGAACTGACTGCACGTGGCCAGTGCGGCTGCTGCCGGCACAGTATGTGAAGCCGTATCTGAAGCGGCAGAAGAATGATGCTGCAGATGCAGAGGCGATCTGCGAGGCCGTGACAAGACCGACGATGCGCTTCGTGCCGGTGAAGTCGCCCGAGCAGCAGAGTGTGATGATGCTGCACCGGGTTCGATTGATGCTCAACCGCCAGCGCACACAGATATCGAACGCGTTGCGGGCGCACCTATCCGAGTTCGGGGTCGTGGCGCCGATCGGGCGTAGTGGAATTGAGCAACTTCTCGTGGTCATCAACGACGAGAACGATGCCAGGATACCGGCCGACGCACGGCTTTGCCTGAGGATGCTTGAAGCACAGCTTCGTGTCGTGAAGGAACAGATCCTCGAAAACGATCGCCGGGTCCGTGCGAGTGCGCGAGAGACCGAACTGGGTCGCAGGTTGATGGAGATTCCGGGCGTTGGCCCGCTGCTGGCGAGTGCGTTCGTTGCGACCGTCGCCGATCCGCACGCGTTCAAGTCGGGGCGATGCCTCTCGGCTTGGATCGGGCTCGTGCCGAAGCAGAACTCTAGCGGGGGCAAGGAGAAGCTCGGCAGCATCTCCAAGGCCGGCAATCGCTACCTGCGACAGTTGCTCGTGGTCGGCGCCATGGCGGTCATCCGCTATGCCGAACGGAACGGGACTAGGCGGCCATGGCTGGTGCAACTGATGGCGCGGCGAACAACCAAGGTCGCGGCGGTTGCGCTGGCTAACAAGACAGCCCGCATGGTCTGGGCATTGATGACCGGCGGCGAGCGCTACAGGGAGCCGGTCATCGCATAGAACGAAACAAGGCGCGGGATCGCCAACGAGGTTGGAAAGGGCGGACAGGAGCTAATGCACAAAGCCGGTTGAAACCGCCGGATCAGGAAAACCCACTGGGGCCGTGCACTATAAGTGCGAGCTTTCGATCGGGACCTGAAACGCGCGACTGGCATTATGGCCAGCGGCACATGAAAGGCCGCACCTACAGATCCCATGATTTGCGGCGCAGGCAGATTAGACTGCGCCATCTCAAACTCTGGAGGCCTGATCATGTCGCAATCATTCAACGGCGCAGAAGTTGTCCAATACGATCGTACGCTCGTGCTGGCTATCGAACTAAGCAACAAAAACTGGGTTTTGGCCGCCCAGGTGCCCGGCCTGCCGCAGACCAAGGCGAAGCGTGCCATTGAGCCAGATAAGCTTGCTCTTCAGTCCGCAATCGATGGCTATCGTGCTCGTGCTGCTGCTGCCGGCCACCCGGTAGATCGGGTGGTTGCGACCTACGAAGCTGGATGGTCCGGGTTCTGGCTTGCCAGATGGCTGATTGCCAAAGGCGTGGAGGTCCATGTCATCCAGCCTTCCAGCGTGCCCGTCGATCGTCGCATGCGTCGCGCAAAGTCGGACGGGATCGACGCCGAGTTACTCCTGCGTACGCTGCTGGCGTGGCTTCGCGGCGAACCGCGCGTCTGCTCCATGGTACCGATCCCTGACGAAGCCGATGAGGATGCACGGCGCTCTGTCCGCGAACGAACAGAGCTCGTGTCCGAACGTGTCAGCCTTGCCAACCGGATCGGTGCTGTCCTCGCGACGCTCGGCGTCGAGGATTACAACCCGCTCCTGAAAAACCGCCGGCGGCGTCTGGCCGACCTTCGTACCGGTCTGGGTGACCCAATGCCACCTCACGCCCTCGCCAAGATCGAACGGTTGCTGAGCCGGCTGGAGCTCGTTCTCGATCAGATCGCCACGCTGGAACACGACCGCGATGCGGTAGCGGAGTTGCCCGCTTCGGATGATGCCAGTCGGATGATCCAGCAGCTCTGCAGTCTGCGCGGTATAGGGGTGCAGAGTGCCACAATATTGGTCCGCGAGGCCTTCGTCCGTCGCTTCGCTAATGCCAAAGCGCTCGGATCTTATGCAGGTCTTACTGCGACGCCTTACAACAGTGGTGGGGTGGAACGCGAGCAAGGGATCGGAAAGGCCGGGAACCGGCGGCTTCGAACGGTGATGGTGGAGCTGGCCTGGCTCTGGCAACGCTACCAGCCTGGTGCTGCCCAGGTTGCCTGGTTCCGGGAACGCACCGGCTCTACTGGCCGCCGCGTCCGCAAGGTCATAGTGGTCGCCCTCGCTCGCAAGTTGCTGATCGCTCTGTGGCGCTTCGCCGTCGATGGTGTCGTACCCGAGGGAGCCACCATGAAGCCCGCCGTATAATAATTATCGAGATCGGGCAGCTCTGCGACGGCAAAGCAGCCCGGTGACCGAGGGAACGTCGCCGTTGTCCGGCGTGGTGCTCCAGTGCCGTCTTCACAGAGTGGTGCCGTTCCTTTGGAGCTCTCCCGTCCCGAATGCGGGACAGTGGTTGGGATATCATCCCGCCGGATGTGAGGTTAGCAGGCAGGCCCTGCAGGAAGAGAGCTCACCTCGGATTACACCCATGGAAAAACATTGACTGGAGAACCATCATGTGAGGTCGGATACATGGCCGCACCAACCAGCAACTGCAAAAGCTCACAAATCCCTTGCCAACGGAGAGCCGTCCATACACGGCCCCAAATCTGCCGGTCAGCAATGCGCCACTGGTGTGCCATTGGCCTCCACCAACGCATAGCGGTAGACTAGTTGATTGGTTCGACGACCGAGACTGTTAGCAACGGGGACGGCATATGTCGGCGACTGCGTTTGCATTGACTGGATTCATCTCGTGGGCACTGGGACTGCTGATCGTGATGGAAGTGATCCGTACGTATCTGGTGATCTCTGGAAAGGCCGCAGCAAACGGCTTTACGCCAGATAACGCGGGTCTTTCCCCCTTTATGCAGAGGTTAGCCCGCGCCCACGCCAACTGCATAGAAGGGCTTCCAATTTTCGGAGGTCTGCTCGGAGTCGCGATCATTATTTCAAAGACAGATGTCACGGATCCGCTGGCCTCTACACTGTTAGGCGCGCGAATAGTTCAGTCGATAATTCACCTCGTCTCCACGACCCAGATCGCAGTCAGTCTCAGGTTCACTGCGTTCGCAGTGCAAATGGCAATTGGTGCGTATTGGTCCTGGGCGATGTTGAGGTGAAAAGTGCTGCCACTTCAGAAGCCCGGCGGCCCGTGGCGCATTGCGCGGGAGCCGAAAAAAGGGGCGCCCGACGTAGGGGCGGATTGGCGGAATGCCGATAACCAGACGCTCTACCCATTCAACTCGGTACAAAACTATGCCGCGTTCTCAGCCTGGGTTTTTTCCGACTGTTGCCCGACTATCCGCCCTTGCGCTTTCGGACACCCGGTTGATCAGCAAATTCGGAACAAAGCAGCACAGGCTGCGTTTTTTCAGAGACGAGGTCCATCCGTTCAACCGACCGCGTTTGAAGTGGGCAAGAAAGTGCTCTTTGGACGCCGAAATCCTGATGGTCTCTTCGAGCGATTGCGCATTTACATGTGGCCGCGCCGCTCCTTCTCGCGATCGTTTCGGTATGTTTCAAAGCGTATCCTCCGTCTGAACGCCACTCCAAACGCCGTCGCAGCGGGCGTGGCGGCTGGGGTTTTCGCGTCTTTCTTTCCACTAGGGTCCCATTTCGCCATTGCCGCCATCGTGTGCTGGCTGATTTCAGGAAACGTGGTGGCGGCAGGTCTAGGAACATTTGTCTTTGGCAATCCGCTGACCCTACCGTTTGTTGTGGGAGCGACTTGGGAGACCGGCAAGATCATGTTGCACGGCCACATGCAAAGTCACGAACGGCCAGCCCATCTGAGTGAGATGTTGCAGACCCTTTCAATTTCGCAATTGTGGGCACCGGTCTTAAAGCCCATGCTGTGCGGTGCGGTGCCATTCGGGCTGATTTTTGGCCTGTTGTTCTATGGCATCACCCGCTATGGCATGACAGCCTTCCGCGAACAGAGGCGCAAGCGACTGGCCGAAAAGGGGAGCCTGCTCCGGCAGCAGGAAGACATCGTGTTATCACCCCCTCTGCCCACTCGACATCGCCGTTCTGGAGGGTGAATTTCGGGTAGGGCAGCTGAACTATGGCGGCTGCACTGGTGAGCCAAGGTTTTATTTGTGGACCGTGTTGCTTAGTGCCGCAAGCAGTGCATCGAGCTAGCGCAGCTGGCTTTCGTGGCCGGCGCGGACCCGTTCGGTCTTCCAGATGTCATCGTGCATGGCATCGAAGAAGATGGTGACCTTCACGCGATCGGCAGTGGCCCGCAGATCAACGACCGTGGCCACTTCGTATGGTGTTACGTCAGGCACAAAATCGGTCAACGTTTTGTAGGCCAACCGACAGGGCGGCGAGACTTCCGTGTAGGTGACCCGGCACTCCGTGGTGCCAGCCATGCCAGCTTGCTTCATGAAGGCTAGCCTCAGTGTTGCGCAAGTTCGACCAGCTTCACGGCCGCGAACTCAGCCACTCAAGTCCATGCCCCCGTCTTGCCCCTCACCCACGGATCCTGGATGTCGGCAGCGCCATTGCTCCTCCGATGCCTGAAACTGGGCCGCCACGCCATGTCTCGCGCCTAGGAAACAAAGCCCTCCCTTCGGCGTTGAAGCCCTGTCCAACATGGGAGTGTCCTATGGACCCGGCAACTGCTGCAGTTATGATTCTGCTTTCGTGCAACCCGAACGAGCCTTTTGTCTGCAAACCAATTGATACGCCGCAGGCAGTATACTCATCGCTTGACCAGTGCAGAAATTCATTGAAGCGAAGGCTTGCAAGCGCCCCCAGGGGTGAAATAATTGGCCGTTGCCGCCGCATCGACGCGACGGTGACTGGCTCTCTGCCAACCGGTTACTCAAAAGTTGTTGTCACCCGAGGCATCGGGATCAACGGAGTCAGCAGTAGTTACATTGTGCCGCACAAAGATTAGAAAGCCAGCCGCCGTGGGCAGCGGCTCAGCTTACCTCCGTCGGGGACAGGGATACATGCCAGCGACCTCCTCCGCGAAGCCAGCGTTGCCAGAATCCAACTTGCACCGTCATGTCCTTCCCTCATCCCTGCGCTCGATAGCCCTTACCTGGTGAAGAAATCCCAGAAAACCTCCGCCCCGTTCACGGCAGCGGCGGGTCGATCTAGCCTTTGAGCGGGATCTGCTGCAGACGAAACGAGGGAAAGCAATCGTCGCCAACGCACTGCCGGTCTTCAGGTAACAGTGGCTGCTAAATTAGGAAGGCAGCCCAGAGGTCGGCCTTAAGCTTCGTCAGCGCCTTTCGGCCGGCAGCGATCAACCCGACTGCGGGCGAGTTTTGATGACAGTTTGCAGGGAGGAAGTGTCATACCTAAGGTTTCGGATCTTTTCTTTAAGACAGCTATTGTGTGGCTCATTTTGGGGATCGGGGCCGGCCTCCAAATGGCGATCTCAGGCGACCACGGCGCCTTTCCGGCACATGCCCATATCAATCTTCTCGGATGGGTCACAAGCGCAATCTTCGGCGGCTACTACGCCCTTAACCCGGCAAAGGCAGCGCGGAAAATCGCGATGATCCACTACGGTCTCTACAATGTCGGACTCGTTGTGATGCTGCCGGCACTATATTTGATGCTGCAAGGCAATACGGCCCTTGAGCCGATCGTCGCTGTCGGTTCGCTAATCGTGGCTGCAGCCGTGTTGATGTTTGCGTTCCTTCTCAAGCACAAGCGCGCGTTTGGCATCTGAATTATCATCTGCCACGCGCTGAACCGACATCATGCGGTACCGTCCCGATACGCCTGCGCAGCCATCTCGCAGAGGGCAGGCCTCATCGCAAATCAGGCAACTCTTGTAGGGGCCGGATTTCGATCTCGCTCGGCCCCGGCATGGGGTTCGGACATCGCTTCACCCAAGCGAGGGCCTCGTCCATATCCTTTACATCCCAAAGCCAGAAACCGGCAACCAACTCACGATGCTGGGCGAATGGGCCGTCGATGATCTTGCGGCCGGAGCCGTCGAACGCAACGCGCTTGGCCTGGGACGAGGGCTCAAGGCCGTCGCGGCTCGCAAAATACCGGCATTGCGCAATAGGTCATTGTATCGGCCCATCGCCTCAAACGCTTCCGCGGTGGGAAGAATGCCTTTTTCGCTGTCTTCAGTCGCCTTAACGAGCACCATGACACGCACAGTCTGTCCTCCTTGACGCTACGGGCCACGTGGCCCAGGAGCATTTAAGGCGCCACGATCGTAGTCAGTAGCGCACCATGTGAACCCGACTAGCCTTCAGACAAAGTCCCTGCTTCGGTCTCAAGCCGGAGGGCATGTTCTGTAGCTATTTTGAGGAGGGTCGCTGCCGTTTCCCGCGAGCTCCACCCCTGCGCTACCGAGGTGGTCACCAGCGCCGCGAATGCTGCTTCCAACGCGACTTCACAATTGACCTCCCGATCCGGATTACCCGCTGGCAATATTGGTGGTTCGACGGTTAAGGACATGCACACCAATAAACCGAGGGATGAAAGGTTCCAGGATGCCCGGCGGTTGGGCCTATCGCTACGCCCTTTGTCGCCTATCTTCTGAGGCCAAAAAAGCTCAAGACCGCCAGGACGACAACGACGAGTCCGACGATGTAGATAATGCTGTTCATGAGTCCATCTCCTCAGAATTTGCGGGCCAAGCACATCGCTGCTCTCGAGGATTTGGCGCCGGAGCAATTTAACCCTCGCGCTGTAATGAACACTTAGAACCTCCTAATGTTCCATCGGGATGATTGGTAGGATAGCGGCGATCCGCCTGGCGCGATCTCCAGAAGTTCAAACCTCTTTATTATAGCGGTAGCTCGCCATCGATGATGGCCATCTCCCGCAGTAAGGCTTTTGGCCGCTTTCACAGCGATTCAGGCTTGCAACGAGTTGTCAGCGATATTGAGACGAGACAAAGCCGAGTTCGAAGCTTTTTTCGTCCGACACCAGCTATCCCTGACGCCGATGACCCAGCGCAAGAGCGGTCATCGTCGCGCTCGCGCACGCTGCCGCCAACAGCGTGATCACGCCCGCAGAGGGGGAAGTCTGCTCTGGGTGAATCGGGACATGTTCTGCAGGCAAAGGACTGTCAGCCAATGCTCCCAAACCCGACCTGCTGCCGTGTCGAATGGAATAGGCGCGCGTGAACTCGGCGCCGAGAAGAAAAATTTCCGACGAGTAGTAAACCCACAGCAGGATGACGAGCAGTCCACCGGCGGCCCCATATGAGGAGGCGATCGCGCTGGTGCCGATATACCAGCCGATAAGCGACTTCCCGAGCGTAAACAGGGCGGCGGTCATAACAGCGCCGATCCCCACGTCACGCCATTCAAGGGTTCGATCGGGTAACACTTTGTAGATTGCGGCGAACATCACTGAAATCAGGACAAACGAAACGACGGCGTTGATCACGCCGAGGACGATTGTGCCAAACGGCAGCTGAGCGTTGATGATGTTTCCCAAGGCCGAGATCGCTGCGCTGGCGACGAGAGACACGAGCAACATGAAACCGAGCGCGGCGACCAAACCCAGACTTGCCGCACGCGCCCGGACCAGACGCGAGAACGAACTTCCCTGAGGTTCAACTTTCCATATGGTGTTCAGCGATTGCTGCATTTCGCCAAAAACGCCCGATGCAGCCACCAACAAGGTGATTACTCCGATTACCGCGGCCCAGGTTCCGGATAATTTACTCGAGGCACTCTGCAGGGCGGTCTGTAGGAGATCGGCACTTTCTGGCCCCATCAGTCCGGAAATCTGAGCAGACAATGCCAATTGTGCAGCATCCTGACCGAAGACCAGACCTGCAATAGCGACGACTATCAGCAAAATTGGAGCCAGGGAGGTAGTGGCGTAAAAAGCCATGGCCGCGCCATGGCTCAGAGCATTGTCGTTGAGGAACCCGACTGCGCTCTCTTTGACCAAGTCCCATATATTTGTGATCGATGATCGCATTGTGAGTCCGTAGGCATGTGACGGCGTCCATGAGCAATGCGCCAGAGCTCCCGATGTTCCGGCTGGGTGGCGCCGGCTGATTTGTGAACTGGTTGGATTCTTCGGTGAAGACACGTAGCATATGAGTTTGAGGCGAGAGCCACGAGCGCTTTCGATTTGAAGACTAGACTGCTTAAGCCTGGAAGAATCGACGCATTTGAAGCGCGAAGATCCAACAGCGCGCTTATGCATCTGGCAGCGGGAAGGTGGCCCGCATGGCGACCACAAACGGCACTGGCATAATCGCCCAGGAAGAGATCATTCGCGAGGCCGCCCTTCCAGGCACAGCAGACGGCGCATTTTCGGGAACGCGCGAGGTTGCGAGTTCCGGCGCGCTGACCGTGGAAGCGCTCGCGATGCGCGACGGGCGTAACCGGCGAACAAGCTCAAGACCTGATTGACCGGCTCGGGATGATCGCGCAGCGATCGTCGGAAATCTGAATTTCACCAAGTAGGAAATTCGTACCGCGCGTTGCCAACGGCACCCTCATGCCACTAGCCTGTCTTGACCTCTCGGGGCTCTGCATTGGCGATTGCGAGGAAAATGCTTTCGAACAGATCCTTGTCGCGGAAAGGCTTGCCGAGCAGCGGCACGTCCGCTGGCCGATCGGCGATCTCTTCGGCATCGGCATAGCCCGTAATGATAACCGCCGGCCAGTCGGATCGCAGATTGCGTGCGAAGCGGATGACGTCCACTCCTGATACAAGTGGCATGGCGAAGTCGGTCACGATGACGTCGAATTCGTCGGGAGCGCGTTCGATCATAGCGAGGGCCTCTGCCCCTCCCCCCGCGCAAGTTACCTCGAAACCGCGTTGGCGTAACGACTCGGCCGTAAGCTGCCGCAAGACGTTGCTGTCATCGATCAAAAGGATCGACGGTCGCTCCGTGCGGGCGTCTAGAAGGATGTGCCCGACGTCGGCTTCCACCGAGGGAGTGGCTGGTTCTTCTAGTGAGCGTGGCAGCCACAGTTGCATGCCTGTTCCACGATTTACGACGCTGTCAATGCGTAGCGTTCCGCCGGACTGCTTCATGAAGCCATAGACGGTACTGAGACCGAGACCCGTTCCCTTGCCGACGGGCTTTGTGGTGAAAAAAGGTTCGATAACCTTCGCCAGAATATCAGGTGCGATGCCGGAGCCCGTGTCCCTGACTGTCACCACGACATAATCACCCGTCGGAACGTCTTCCGATCGGTTTGCAACTGAATGGTTTCGCGCATGAACCGTTATTGTGCCTCCAGAAGGCATGGCGTCGCGCGCATTAAAAACCAGATTCATCAAGGCAAGTTCAAGCTGTCCGGCGTCGACATGCACGGGCCATACCGTGTCGTCGATTTGCCAATCGAAGCGTATCAGCCCCCCTAAAACGGGGGCGACCAAGCCGTTCATCGTGTCGCCAAGGGCTGCAAGCCGCACGGCTTCTGGTTTCAGCGTTTGTCGGCGCGAAAAGGCGAGCATTCGCGTGACCAGATCGGCACCTTGTTTGGCGGAGCGCCGCAACAGGTCGACAACCTGTCGTCCCTGATCATCCAGTATCCCGCGGCGTTCGAGCAATCCCAATCCGCTGAGAATAGCGGCGAGCAGATTGTTGAAATCATGGGCCAGGCCACCCGTCAGCTTGCCGATTGCGTCAAGGCGCTGTGATTGCAGCAGCTGGTCCTCAAGGCCTCGCCGCTCGGTCACGTCAAGCAACGTGCCCAATATTTCCGGCTCGCCGTCGTCAGAACCGTTTGACATCACGCCTTGGTCAAGAAAGATGCGGTACTCGCCATTGGCGCACAGCCAGCGGAATTCGCAGGTATAGGAGCCCCTGGTTTTTGCCTCCAGCAGGGCTTGCTTTAACCGTGGGAGATCTTCAGGGTGGACCCGGCTAAGGCCGAAAGCCGGATCCGAGGTCAAGTCTTCAGGGGAAAAACCGGTCAGGCGCTCGACACCCTTGGTCACAAAGCGGGCCGCGAACGGCGGCGCGGCGGCCCGCGCATGGAAACAGACCGGCAAGGATCTCAGGATGGCATCCTGACGTTCCTCTGCGTTGCGAAGGGCCCGCTCCGCCTGCAGCTTATCCTTCTGCGCCTGGAGCGCCTGGGCCAGCAGCCCCTGCTCGGTCGCCGCCTTTCGCTGGATTTCAAGCGTCTTTTCGTGGAGCTCGACGAAAACCGCGACTTTCGAACGCAGCATGATTGGATCGAACGGCTTGAACACATAGTCGACCGCGCCGGCATCATAGCCGCGCAGCATGTGGGCCTCCTCCTTGTTGATGGCGGTGAGGAAGATTATCGGCGTGCGCTTGGATTGCTCGCGCTGGCGGATAAGTGCAGCCGTCTCATAGCCGTCGATTCCGGGCATGAGGACGTCCAGCAGGATGACGGCGAAGTCCTCCTTCAGCAGAAAGCGCAGGGCCTCTTCGCCCGATTGGGCGCAGATGACGTCACCGGTCGAGGCGAGCACTTCGCTGATCGCCAGCAAATTTCGCTCGTCGTCGTCGACGGCGAGGATCCGTGCTCTCGCCGGTCTTTCGACCAATTGAACGACCTCAAGTTTTCTTACTTTGTTTCGCACAAGCTTTTGCATGGAGCGGCCGTCAGTTCACTGCCATGAGTATTCTTTCCGGGGTCTCCACGCGTGACCGGGAACGACCTATCCAGACACGAAGCAATGCCAGCAGCAGATCAAGATCGACCGGCTTGGCGATGTAATCGGAAGCCCCGGCGTCCAGACATTTCTGCCGGTCGCCCTTCATCGCTTTAGCAGTGACCGAAATCAGCGGAATGTGAGCGATCGCCGGCGTGCCGCGAATGCGCCGCATCGTCTCGTAGCCGTCCATCTCCGGCATCATGATATCGATCAAGGCCGCATCGACATCGGGCGTCTGTTCCAGCAGGGCGATGCCGTCGCGACCGCGCTCGGCATGCAGAACCTGGATATCGTATGTCTCCAGGACACTGGTGAGCGAGTAGATGTTGCGGATGTCGTCATCGACGATGAGAACCTTCGCCCCCGCCAGATCGGACTTGCCGGTTTGTTCGGTTCCTGTTGCGACCTCCTCGCGTCCTTCTCCCGGCAGTGCCGCCGAGATATGAAGCGCCAGCTGTGCAAAATTTTCGGCCCGCGGCGCATTCGCGAGCGCCGGGTTCAACGCCAGCACCTGATCAAGCGCATCTGGATGTGGGGCAAAGAACAACAGCTGCGGCAAGGCTTCGCCGAACTGTGCATTGACCTCGTCTAATGCTTGTGCGTTGTCCTTGGCCGAGCGCCCGAAACCGAGCACGACAGCATCATAAGAAGCCATGCCGATGTCGTCCACATTTGCCGCGAAACGGCCGACCGCGGTGACCGAGGTCACGCCGTCGCGGATCGCTTCGACGAGCGATAGCCGGCGCTCCGGATCGGGGTCGGCGACCAGGACGCGGCGCTGGATGCGCAGCTTCTTGGAGTGGATGTCCTGAAACACCTTCATCAGTTCATCGGAGGAGACAGGCTTGGTGGAAATGCTGGACGCCCCCTTGCGGGCGAGACTGTCGATATCTTCGGCACCCGAGATGACATGAATGGGAATTCCCTTCGTCTTCTGATCGTGGCGCAACAGATCGAAAAGTACCCATCCATCGATATCCGAAAGCCCGAGATCAAGCGTAATGGCGTCGGGAACCAGTTTGCGCGCCAGGGCCAAGGTGCCCGATCCTGCATTCGACAAGACGCCTTTGAGACCCGCAGAGCGCGCGAGACCAAGCAGCAACCCACCAAAGGTCGGGTCGTCCTCGACGATCAGCACGACCCGATCGGTCGGCGCGATGGTATCGCGGTCGTCGATCAGCTCTGCCGAAGGCGAATTGCCGAGAGATGCTGGCGCAACCTCCGTCGGCGCAGGCAACGCCGACTGCGCTGCGGCCACGCGGGGGCCGGCGAATGGGATGACCAGCGTAAATGTCGAGCCCTTGCCCGGCGTGCTTTCAACGCGCAGTTCGCCGCCAAGCAAACGCGCTATCTCCCGGCTGATCGAGAGCCCGAGCCCGGTGCCGCCGTATTTTCGACTGGTGGTGCCATCGGCCTGCTGGAAAGCTTCGAAGATCAGTTTCTGCTTGTCTTCTGGAATGCCGATGCCGGTGTCGGTTACCGCGATCGCCAAAGCCTTCATGGCGTGCCCCGAGCCGTTGCGGCGGCTGGCCTTCTCGACCCGGAAATTCAAGCTGACCTCGCCCTCCGAGGTAAACTTGAATGCATTCGAAAGCAGATTGAGGACAATCTGCTGCAACCGCTTCTCGTCCGTTCGCACCGTTTCGGGAAGGGCGGGATCGACCTTGATGGTGAAGCCGAGGCCTTTGTCGGCGGCCAGCTGGCGGAACGTGCGCTCCATATGCTGGCGCAGATGCGTCACCGGCATATCGTTGATGTCAATGGAGACGGTACCGGACTCGATCTTCGACAGGTCGAGGATATCGTTGATGAGGCTGAGAAGGTCGGTTCCGGCAGAGTTGATGGTGCGCGCGAACTCGACCTGCTTTTCATTGAGATTGCCCTGCTGGTTGGTGGCAAGCAGGTTTGAGAGAATGAGCAGCGAGTTGAGCGGTGTGCGCAATTCGTGGCTCATATTGGCAAGGAACTCGGACTTGTACTTTGACGTCAGCGCCAGCTGCTCGGCTTTCTCCTCCAGGGCCCGCCGCGCCATCTCGATCTCGAGGTTCTTGTTTTCCACCTGTTTCTTTTCGTTTTCGAGCAGCTGCGCCTTCTCCTGCAACTCCTCGTTCGTCGCATGCAGCTCTTCCTGCTTCTTAGTCAGTTCGGTCTGACGCGCTTGCAATTCCGAGGTCAGCAACTGCGACTGCTTGAGAAGGCCCTCTGTGCGCATCGTTGCCGCAATGGTGTTTAGAACGATGCCGACGGACTCCATCAGCTGGTTGAGAAACGACTGGTGCGTGTCACGGAATTCGCCGAACGAGGCCAGTTCGATGACCGCCTTGACCTCATCCTCGAACAAGGCGGGAAGGATGATGACGTTGGCCGGCGAGGCACTGCCGAGACCTGACGTGACGCGCAGGAATTCCGGCGGCACATTGTCGAGCATGATGGCGCGCTTGTCGGCGGCACTTTGCCCGACCAGGCCCTCGCGCAGGTCCAGGCGCTGCTTGATTGCGGCCTTGCTCTCGGCGCCGTAGGACGCCGCCAGCTCGAGATAGGACTCCTCCTCGTCGCGGTTGGTGACGTAGAACACCCCATACTGAGCATTCACCAAAGGAGCGAGCTCGGACATGATCAGCCGCGAAACGGTGGCAAGGTCGCGCTCGCCCTGCAGCATGCGCGAAAACCGGGCGAGATTGGTCTTCAACCAATCCTGCTCGGCATTCTTCAGCGTCTGATCCTTCAGGTTGCGGATCATTTCGTTGATGTTGTCTTTGAGCGCCGCGACTTCACCGGAGGCCTCGACGCTGATCGAGCGGGTCAGATCGCCCTTGGTCACCGCTGTCGAAACCTCGGCAATGGCGCGCACCTGGGTGGTCAGATTGGCGGCCAGCTGATTGACGTTGTCGGTGAGGTCCCGCCAGAGGCCGGCGGCACCGGGCACACGCGCCTGGCCGCCGAGCTTGCCTTCGATGCCGACTTCACGCGCGACATTGGTCACCTGGTCGGCAAAGGTGGCGAGCGTCTCGATCATGCCGTTGATGGTGTCGGCCAGTGACGCGATTTCGCCCTTGGCGTCGACCGTCAGTTTGCGCTTGAGATTGCCTTGCGCGACGGCTGTCACGACGTCGGCGATGCCACGCACCTGATTGGTCAGGTTCGTCGCCATCAGGTTGACGTTGTCGGTCAGGTCCTTCCAGGTGCCGGCGACGCCTTCGACACGCGCCTGGCCGCCAAGCTTGCCCTCGGTGCCAACCTCGCGCGCCACGCGCGTCACCTCGCCAGCGAAGGAATTGAGCTGGTCCACCATGGTGTTGATGGTCGACTTCAGCTCTAGGATCTCGCCCTTCACGTCGACGGTGATCTTCTTCGACAGGTCGCCGCGCGCCACGGCGGTCGTCACTTCGGCAATGTTGCGCACCTGGCCGGTCAGGTTTTCGGCCATGGAGTTCACATTGTCGGTCAGGTCTTTCCACGTGCCGGCAACGCCGCGCACCTGCGCCTGCCCGCCGAGCTTACCTTCGGTGCCGACCTCGCGCGCCACGCGCGTCACTTCCGAAGCGAAGGAATTGAGCTGGTCCACCATCGTGTTGATGGTGTCCTTCAACTCCAGAATCTCGCCGCGGACATCGACGGTGATCTTTTTCGACAGATCGCCGAGCGCCACCGCCGTGGTCACCTCGGCGATGTTGCGCACCTGGCCGGTCAGATTGGCGGCCATGGCATTGACGTTGTCGGTCAAGTCCTTCCACGTGCCGGCGACGCCACGAACCTGTGCCTGGCCGCCCAACTTGCCGTCGGAGCCGACCTCGCGCGCCACGCGCGTGACCTCCGAGGCGAAGGAATTGAGCTGGTCCACCATCGTGTTGATGACGTCCTTGATCTGCAAGATCTCGCCCAGAGCATCGACGGTGATCTTCTGCGTCAGGTCACCGGTCGCGATGGCGGTGGCCACCTTGGACACGTCGCGCAACTGGACGGTCAGATTGCCGGCCATGGCATTGACGTTGTCGGTCAGATCTTTCCAGGTGCCGCCGACGCCTTCGACATGGGCCTGTCCACCCAGCTTGCCTTCCGAGCCCACTTCGCGGGCGACACGCGTGACTTCGGAGGCGAACGAATTCAACTGATCGACCATCGTGTTGACGGTATCCTTCAGTTCAAGGATTTCGCCCTTGACGTCGACGGTGATTTTCTTTGACAGGTCACCGCGAGCCACGGCCGTCGTCACTTCGGCGATGTTGCGCACCTGACCGGTCAGATTGGCAGCCATCAGATTGACGTTGTCGGTCAAATCCTTCCACGTACCGCCGACGCCCTTGACCTCGGCCTGGCCGCCGAGCTTGCCTTCGGTGCCGACCTCGCGCGCCACGCGCGTCACTTCGGAGGCGAAAGAGTTGAGCTGATCGACCATCGTGTTGATGGTGTCCTTCAGCTCCAGGATTTCACCTTGCACCGCGACCGTGATCTTCTTCGACAGGTCGCCCGAAGCGACCGCCGTCGTCACCTCGGCAATGTTGCGCACCTGGCCCGTAAGATTCTCCGCCATCGAGTTGACGTTGTCGGTCAAATCCTTCCAGGTGCCGGCAACGCCGCGCACTTGCGCCTGGCCACCGAGCTTGCCTTCTGTACCAACCTCGCGCGCCACACGCGTCACCTCGCCGGCGAATGAATTGAGCTGGTCGACCATCGTGTTGATTGTGGATTTCAGCTCAAGAATTTCACCCTTCACGTCGACCGTAATCTTCTTCGACAGATCGCCCAGTGCCACGGCTGTCGTCACCTCGGCGATGTTGCGCACCTGGCCGGTCAGGTTCTCCCGGTCGGAAGAGTACCGAGCCCCCCTAAGGTGGCTCGCGGATAACTTGCGTTTTAAGTATAAGTTGGCAGGACTAAAGTCTTGAGCACCGTCAAACTATGGTCTGATGTTACCACTTTAGTTCCGTGAATGTCCGTCGGGCGTTCCGCTATATTAGCTATTTGCAATATATGATGAAGGCAGAACCCGCCGCCCCATTCACGGCAGCGGCGGGCGTCCCTAGGGATCGCGGGACTTGCTGAGGCGTTGGAACCTCTGCCGCATCAATAACTATTAGCGATGCCTAATGTTCCGCGCGCGCCGTCAACTCTTCTTAGCCTTCCAGCGCCTCGGTCGCGTGGCTGACCGGTCCTCGCCATCGCTCCAAGAACGGCAGCCGGAAAGCCGCGCGGCCCGATCAGGGCAATCGCAATCGCAGGAACAAATTCTTGCCTGGTATGTTGAAGGGTCGAAGGGCACTTACATTTTCTGGAGTTCTTACCTTGAAAACCACTATCTTCTTGGGCGCTCTGGCGCTCTGCATTGCCGCGCCTTCCATTGCCTCGGCCGATGCAATCGTTCTGACGACCAATCAGCACCGCCATCATCACCGCGCCGCAGCAGTCGTCATTAATGAAGACGGCGGTCGCCTCCACCATCGCCGCCATGGCACGGAGGCGTTCTACGACAACGGGCATCGCCATCATTGGCGCAGGCATCATCGTCCCGATGTCGTCGTCATCAAGCGTTCGAACGATCGCCCGATGCACCGCCACCGCCACGTAGTTATCGAGAACAACGATTACTGATCTCGGATTGGACCCGGCTCTGACATCGGAGCCGGGTCAATCAGCTGGAGGATTTGCCAACCATGATCCCGATCCTGAATCCAGAAATTGCACGAAGCGGCCCGATTTATCGCGCGGCCAGGCTTGCGCTGCTGAGACACGAACTCGAATTGAGTTTTGAGCAAACCGACGCAGCCGCCAAAAAGGTCGAGCAAGCGGTGACCAGGCTGGCCAGGGCAACCGCTCAGAATGAGCGGACGGCTCATCAGTAGCGAGCTTTGCTTCCATGGCGCGTAACCTGAAATTAGTTTTAGAGGAAATGCTTCTGGCTTGGCTGAAGCGTAGGCCGGTCCATGTTGACGTACGCCCCGCCAAGCAGCCGCCGCCCATCCGAGACCTTGTAGGCGCCGCACCGCGCCGGCGATATCGTGGACCTACCGTGTCGGCGGCTAACGACAACCGGTCTTTCCGCGCCTCCCAGATGTAGGATGGTTCCGGAGCCAGAGTCCAGTTTTGGACAATCGACTACATTGACCATGCACACCTCTATCATGGCCGAGGTTTTTGACACGGTTTACCTGAAACTGATTCTGCGGTTTTGCGTTCTGTGCCGTTGTAGGTTGGGACGGCAGGGCTTGGCAGACTTCAAGAATTACGGTGTCGGCAATGGAGGAAAACCCGCATACTTCCGCGTGGCTCGGCCAGCGGCAGGACGGCTAGCTCCACAATATGCCTATCCAAATCGTATTGCCGGAGGCATTGGAACGGTGTCGTTTTGAGCTAGCCCTGTGACTTTCTGGTTACAGACAAGATCGTTGGTGCTGCCTAACTGTGGTTGCAGTAGATTTGGTCGCCGGGGATTCTAATGAAAAGCCTTTTGCTCGCTTCTGTTTTTGGCTTGGCACTGTGTGCGCCTGTTATGGCTGCAGATATGGTTTCGCCTGTGGAAACCCCTGAATGGACTTGGCAAGGGGCTTACGCTGGCGTCTTCGGCGCGGGCACGCTTGAGCACTACAAGATTCACGAGCCTAATATCGGGGCCAGTGCCACACACAGTGTCGGTTCGGCAACCGTTGGAGGTTTCGCCGGCTACAACTTCGAATCAGGCAAGGTCGTCTATGGTCTTGAAGGTGAGCTTGGCTATCGCTTCAAGAAGAACACTTTCGACGACATTCCCGGACCGGGCGTCCTCGATGCGTCGACCGGGCTGTTCGGTTCTCTGAAGGGCCGGGTTGGCTTGGATATGGGATCGTATCTACCGTTCGTCACGGCAGGTGTCACAGCAGCGAAGTTGAAGACATTCTATCCTGGCGGCCCTGCTGAGCGCGATGCGACGATTGTCGGTGGCATTGTGGGTGCCGGTGTCGATGTGGCACTTACTCACAACGTGTTCTTACGTGGTGAGTACGATTTTTCCTTCTTCGGCAAGAAGTCGCTGGAGTATTGCGGCGGCGGGTGCACGCTTGAACACACGGTTCAGACGCACGACTTCCGCGTCGGAATCGCCATGAAATTTTAAGCTCACACGGCGTTTGTTCGTGCGCCCTTTGGGGCAGGAATGCCGCCTAACGCTTAGCCTTGGCAAAATCGATTAGGCCCGGGCGGAAAGCGGCGCCGCCGAAAAGGCTCCGGCCAAGCCGAAGGCCAAACAATCATCCCGGGCGTAGTGTGAACGGTCCTGCGTAACTCTTCCGTGATCACGGCATAACAGTCGCGCCGCAAATCAGCCATGTGAGCAATGCGGCGGACCTCACGGTTCGTCCGGCCGGTGTCGCGTTGTTCTCCAAGGCGTGGCGCCGGCCTCCCAAAACTCTGCTGTCCGACAACCCCGCCGCCCCATTCACGGCAGCGGCGGGCCGTCCCTAGAGCCTTTCACGTTTTGACGGAAGCGTAGCCTGCGTTTTGGAAGTAGTTCTTGCATTCGGCTGCCTCGATGGTTTCGACGAGGTGGCCGATGTAGCGCCAAGTGTCCTCGACGGTGCGTTTCTGAGCTTGGCGCATCCAGTGTTTGATCTTGGCGAAGGCCTGCTCGATGGGATTGAGGTCTGGAGAGTAGGGCGGCAGGTACCAAAGCCTGGCGCCGGCAGCCTTGATCATCTGCCTGATGGCCGCCGACTTATGACTTCCCAGATTATCCATGACGACGATGTCGCCGGGCTTCAGAACGGTGACGAGCTGCTGCTCGACATACGCGCGAAAGCATTGGCCGTTGATCGGTCCGTCGAAGACGCAAGGTGCTGCGAGCCGATCCCAGCGCAGCGCGCCAAGGAAGGTCAGCGTGCGCCAGTGGCCGTGCGGCGCCAGACCGCGCAGCCGCTTGCCCTTCGGCCCCCAACCTCGCAGCGGAGCCATGTTGGTCTTGATCCAGGTCTCATCAATGAAGACCAGGCACCGCGGATCGAGACCGGTCTGCCAGGATCGCCATCGCTGACGCCTGCGGGCAATATCAGCGCGTGCCTGCTCAAGGGCGAACAGCGTTTTTTTTGAAGCTCAGGCCCTCGCGGCGCAGGAACAGCCACACCGTATTGTGCGAGACCTTGACCCCGCGCGCATCCAATTCGTCCTTCAGCCGATGCAGCGTCAGTTCAGAGGTCTGATTGATCCGCTCCACGATGAAGGCCCGATGCGGCTCCAGAACGCGCTTGCGGTGTCCGCCCATCTTGCCCGGCGCCACCGATCCGGTCGCACGGTAACGCTGCGACCACTTCACTACAGAGGAAACTGCAACGCCAAAGCGCGAGGCAACCGCACGGCAGGTCTCCCCCTCGCCAACTGCCGCTACTGCACGCTCACGAAGATCATTTGAAAGCGCTCGCGTCATCAGATGCTGGCCTCCAATCCAGCCAGCATCTTGAATCACAAACACCCTTCTTTGGGAATCCTACGATTCTCTCAAAACAGGAAACGCTCTAGGGATCGCCAGACATGCGAAGACGCTAACAAAATACGTGGTCGCTGGGCTTGTCGGCCATCTCTATCCCTGGAGAAATTGAAAAGCCCGCGCTTCTCGGCCAGAGGTGCGCGGGCCGATCGGAGGCCCGATCTTCGGCAGGAGATGGAGGGCACCACCTGCCGCGCCGATCAACTTTTAGAACCGCCTAATGTTCCGCGATCATTTGACATTGAAAACAGCCTTGCCACATGCAGGTGAAGAAGCGAGCCAGCGAATTGCGGCAGCTCCCACGAGCCACCCTTAACTGGTCCCGCGCGGGGCGAAGAAGCAGGTCCACCTCATTCGGTATCTGCCTACGCGAAACGCCGGATAAAGAGTTTCGCAGATAGGATATTTGTCATCAGGCGATACCTGGACGCGGTCCCACGGAATGAACCACTCGCCAGTAGGCGGGTCATTTCGTGAGTAAGGCTGAGGTTGCTGGACGTAATAGCCCTGCCTAGTCGATCTGACATCCCGTGAAGCGATAGGATGGCAGTCGTGATCACTGCAACAATTGAGATGAAGAACAGGATCGGTCTTGCCGGAATACCAGCTATGGGCGTCGGCATCGCCGGCAAAAAGCAATGCAAACGCAAAATACCGTTGCGAGCGCCCCATGATATCGTCCCTCGCCTAATGACATAGCATATTAGCGATAGCTAATCAGTGGCGAAATTCGGATTTGTTTGGAGACGTCAATAGAAACAGCCCGACACGCGCCATGAAGGTCGGCGGAACCCAAGCGCACGTCGGGCCATTTGCGGGTGGGTGTGGCTAGGGGTTATTGGCCCGCAATGCCTAATTTATAGGCATATTGGAGATTGCTCAACTGAGACTGAAGTCCCCTATGCTACTGCTCGAAAGTCGGCTTCCAGTCGCTGTGCGCTTCGCGTCGATCCGTTCGTAGTCAGGAATGCATGTGAAGAACACGGGCCGCCTATCGCGACCGGCGGTCTTGCAATGCGAGCAGCTGAAAAGCCCTACGAGATCCTGATGCATTGAGCCATGATCCGGCCCGAGGCGGTCAATGAGCGCTTGGATATCGAGCTTGCTAGACCTACCGCATGCCGGATGAGAGCAGTTGACGTGAACGCTTTCGCGGGCGCCAGGGTGTCGGCAAGAGTCTGTTGGGGCGCCGTTGTGGCGTGGCGCAGCTTGCTTTCGTCCCTCAGAGAGGCCGTCGCATCCCACCTCGCGACGGCCTCATGCTTGCCGTCCACACCCACCGGAAACGGCACGCAGCCTCGTATTAGAGCGCACTAAAACCCGCCGTCTATAAAATTTGACATCATAGGCAGGAATCGCGCTCTCGATTTTTGGACGAGAGCCAATCACTTGGTAGGCGGCTATCGACTGCGCCTTCGTCAAGCTCGGCCTCGAACTGGCCGGTGACTGCTTTTGGCTTTTCGGTCCCAACTAATGGGGCGCCCTGCAGCGTATTTCATTTCGGGTCTTTTTTCGTTTAAGCGGAGAAACTTTTTCCAAAGAGCCAAGTTGATGCAACAAGCTGTCGCTTTGGCAGCCCTTTATTGGGAGAAATTTCTATGAACATCAAGATGCTAACAATGGGCGCGCTAGCGCTTGCGATGACGACTGGTTCGGCTCTGGCTGGCACCAGCACCGGAACGTCCGCGCTGGACGACCCGGCAAAGATGTCGCCGTTCTTCACCGATGCCGGCATGAAAACCTTGCGGTCGGAAGGCGATTTCAAGACCGCATGGATGGCCATGAAACCCGAGGAACAGCAGGCTGTGTTGAAAGACTGCGGCGATACCGCGATCAACAAGTCGCATGCGGATTTCTGCGTAATGGCGAAGAAGATGGGCGGCTGAAGCTAGGCCACCCCGAAGGCGGGCACCGGTGCCCGCCTTCGATTTGACCGCACGGCTGTCCGGACTCATAGTGGGCACCACGTAAGCGCGTGTCGATGCCGACGAGATCCGAAGCGTCAAACGACTGGGTCAAGGGAACATTTTAGCCATATTGAATGTTCGTGTTGCTATGGATAGCCGAAACCCACTCTCAGCAGATCAAGCAAGGGCAGCTCGAGCCATACTCAACTGGTCGCGAGTGCGCCTTGCCTCAAAGGCTAATCTTAGCGAAATGACGATTCGCGATTTTGAGAACGGCTTTAGGAAACCGCGTCCCCATAATGTCGCTGCAGTACGCCAAGCGTTGGAGGACGCCGGAATCGTTTTCAACGTCGAAGGCGCTCCGTCGCTAGCCCGCTTTAAAGGTGATAGAGGTCTCACGACCGAGCGGACGCACGCAGAAAATTTGGCCTTGATTGGAAGCGAGTGCATCAAATCTCAGTAGGCAGATTGTCGACTCCGGCTTCGTCCATCTCCGCTTCCATTTGTTCGCCTACCGCCTTGATCTTGCCGCCACCGGTCACCGGCTCGCCATCGAAGCCTTGCAGCCAGGCGTCGGCAAAGTCCTGCCAGTATCCCGGCGCCGCACGCTCCTTGCCGTCCTTGCGAGCCTGGGCGCCGTACATCCAGGCGTAGTTGGCGCGTTCCTGGTCCTTTTTAGCGACTGGCACTGTCTTCCTCCCGCTAGCGCCCCAAGGGCTGTCTTGAAAGTGAGACAAGTTCAGCCTCGTCTTTGATGCCGGCCATGTAGTTGGCGATGATCCGGGAGGCAATGGCGTCACGAGCTTCCGGCGACTGATTGTCGAGTCTCAAGTGCTCAAACACCCTGCCGAGCAACGCCACCTCGGAGGGGTTGAAAATGCCGGCCTCATTCGCCTTGGTGCGTATTGGCATCGATATCCTCCCGGAAGTCTTGCAGCGAAGCGTGCCGCAAATCCTCTTCGCCGCGCAAGTGCTTCACACGGCCGATAAGACCAGGCTTGACCCATTGCGTCGCCGGTCGCTTCATGCCCTCAGGCGCCGCTCCCGCGTGGTCCTGGACGCGTTTCCACAGCCGTTCGCGCATTTCCCGGTTCAGGTTAATGAAGGCGCTGCCGACATAGCGCCCCGTGCCGCGTTCAGCCATCAGCGCGAAGGCCGGCTTGCCCGGCTCACGCTCAACGCCGAGCAGTTCGAACTCTTCAATCTGATAGCATTTCGCCTTCAGCCAGTTGGTCGACGGACCGCTGCGATATTTGCTGTCACGGCGCTTCGAAACCATGCCCTCCAGCCCGGCCTGGTCAACCAAGTGGAAGATAGCTTTCGCGTCGCCTGGCATAGGCTCGCTGAACTGGATACGGCCGCCTTGCGGGATCACCGCTGCCAATATCTCGCGCCGGTCCTCCAGTGCCATGTCGCGCAGATCGTGACCATTGAGGTGCAGGAGATCGAAGGCGACGAAATAGAGGTCATGCTGCCGGCGGGTGATCGCCTTTCGCAATTCGGCGAAATCAGAGAGGCCGGCTTCGTTCAGAACGATTATCTCGCCGTCGATGATGGCGCTCCCGACACCAAGCGCAGCGCCGGCCGCCGCGAGGTCGCGATATTTGGACGTCCAGTCGAGACCGCGGCGGGTGAGGATGCGCGTGCCGTCCTCGTCGATGACGAGTTGCGACCGATACCCGTCGAACTTCACTTCGTGAATCCAGCCGTCGCCCTCGGGGGGCTTCTCCACCAGGGTCGGCATTAGTGGCTCGATGAATTTCAAACGCATGCACTGACTCGCAGGACCGCGATTCAATTAGCATGTGCTAAAATAGTTCCGGAACATTTTACGCGAATTGGAAGTTCGATCGGTCATGACAAAGCTATCAGACCTTGGCCCGCCGATCCCCGGCAAACTGCATGGCGGCGACCTGATCCGCGAGGAAGGCCATTTCTACAATTGTCCGAACTGCGGACAGAAGGTGGACCAGCGCGATTTGCGACAGGTGTTTTGGCACGAGGAGCCTGGGCATGAGCAGCTTGAGACAGAGCCACAAGCGACGATCATCGAGTTCCCGCGACGGAAATGAAAAAACCCGCCGGCCGGAGCCAGCGGGCTTGGTGCGGTCGCGTCCCCGGACGTGGTGTAGCTCGGCGGTAGCGAAGCCGCTCGCGAGCGCGCCCTCAACAGCGCCGTAGCGAGCGAGCGGCTTTGCGGCGGTCATCGATGTTCCCCGGTAAGGTCGGGTTGCTGACACCAACCTGATTCGAAGGAACCACCGATGACCGACGACATGATGAACCTGCGCACGCTCGTGGAGAAGACCCCCGACGCCGATATCTTGCGCGAGATGATCGGCTTTGCCGCCGAGCGGCTGATGGAGCTGGAGGTGGGCGCCGCCACCGGCGCCGGCTATGGCGAGAAGAACCCGCTGCGGACGGCTCAGCGCAACGGCTATCGCGATCGCGACTGGGAGACGCGCGCCGGCACCGTCGAGCTGCGCATCCCGAAGCTGAGGAAGGGCTCCTACTTCCCCGGTTTCCTCGAACCGCGGCGCATGGCCGAGAAGGCGCTGACCGCCGTCATCCAGGAGGCCTACGTCCAGGGTATCTCGACCCGCTCGGTCGACGACCTGGTCAAGGCCATGGGCATGAGCGGCATCTCCAAGAGCCAGGTCAGCCGGCTGTGCGAAGAGATCGACGGCAAGGTCAAAGCGTTCCTTGAAAGACCCATCGAGGGCGACTGGCCATACCTGTGGATCGACGCCACCTACCTGAAGGTGCGCCGCGGCGGCCGCATCGTCTCGGTCGCCGTCATCATCGCCGTCGGCGTCAACGCGGACGGCCGGCGCGAGGTGCTGGGCATGGAGGTCGGCACGTCTGAGGCCGAGCCGATCTGGACGGAGTTCCTGCGCAAGCTGACCCGCCGCGGCCTGCGCGGCGTCAAGCTCGTCGTCTCCGATGCCCATGAAGGCATCAGGGCGGCCGTCACCAAGGTGCTGTGCGCGACATGGCAACGCTGCCGCGTCCACTTCATGAGGAACGTGCTGGCCCATGCCGGCAAGAGCGGGCGCCGTGTCGTCTCCGCCTTCATCGCCACCGCGTTTGCCCAGGAGACGCCAGAAGCCGCAAGCACGCAATGGCGTGCCGTCGCCGACCAGATCCGGCCGAAGGTGCCAAAGCTGGCGACAATCATGGACGACGCCGAGCCCGACGTGCTGGCCTACATGACCTTCCCCAGAGAGCACCGCGCCAAGCTGCATAGCACCAACCCGATCGAGCGCCTCAACGGCGAGATCAAGCGGCGCACCGAGGTCGTCGGCATCTTCCCCAACGATGACGCCATCGTCCGCCTCGTCGGCGCGCTCCTGCTCGAACAGAATGACGAATGGGCCGTGCAGCGGGCGCGCTACATGACGCTGGAAACCATCAGCCAAATGAGCGATGATCCTCTCACCAGCCTGCCAGCCGTGGCACGCTGATCATCCCGGCCCTATGCCGGAGAGCGCGGCGACCAAGCCGTCAGCTACACCACTCCCTGGGACACGATCCTTGGTGCGCTCACCTCGAAAAGGTGATCAGCCGTTTTGCACTGGCCCAGAGATCGGAATGGCCTGCGCCGTTATCGTCGGCAGGCACTGGCGTTTGGTCAGAACCGGCTTTTCATATGTCTTCGTCATGTACGCTCCTCGCTTTTCCCTCGCTGCAAACTGCCTTGCGTGAGAAACAAAAAAGCCGCCAGCGGAGCTAGCGGGTGATGGTGAGCATGCCTTCAGGGAGCTGGCGGCGGTGGCGGCGGAATGATCGATGCGCCGGGACCTGCCGTTACGGCGGAGAGACGGTCCTTCTTTGACAGTGCAGGCTTTTCACATGTCTTCTTCATATTAGCTCCTCGCTTATCCCTCGGTCGGCAAACTGCCTTGCGTGGGTTTTCGGTCAAACTCTTCGGCGGCGATCACCGCCAACGTAGATCAGGTAGCGACGCAGCTCGATGGAGTGCAAGCGGCTGTGACAGCCGACAGCTTCTCTCGCTTCTTGAATTCAGGCTTCTGATAGGTCTTCTTCATGGAGTATCCCCCGGTTGGTCCCTCGACCGCGAAACTGCGGTTAGCCGCCAAAGATTATCAATCGGATACGCTAAACTAGCGAAAGCTTAAGGCTCGGGTGTTGCTCCCGCGCAATAGAGCGGTGCGACGATCCAACTAACCGCTTGGATTTCATCGCCAAACGAAGAGCCCGCCACCGACGAAGCAGTGACGGGCTCTCGTTTGTCCGCTCGGTCGAGGGACAACCGAGCAGATGGTGAACCTCAAGGGCGCGAATTGGTTCCAGACAGCTGGTGGACTATCGCGGTACCGGCGGAGTTACGGGCGATGGCTTCTTCGTCGTCCGGCCTGCCGATGCCCCAGCCAATCACAGCAAGCTGCAATCCTCCCAGCAGGATGCCAAGAACAGGCTTCGCGATTGCAGTTTGCCTTCTGATGTTTGTCATCTGCCTAACCGTAAGGGGCGGTGGCCCGCGCCATCTCGGCGATACGCGGGCCGACCAAGGTTTCCCTGGCCAAGCGACCGCGCCGCTGAGCCTAACAGCGGTAAGCCAAATATGTTCCGTGAACGGCACGCAATTGAGGGGCGCCTCGCGGCAGCCTAGATCCGCGAACTCTGCGCGAATTTGGTACCGCGTTACTCAGGCTGCTGTAATCGGCGATTGGCGATGAATTTTCGGCGGCTGCTCTCGTGCCGTGCGCTGAAGCGCGTGTCTGAACAAGCGCCAAGTCAGGCGAATATCGCTACCAAGGCTTAGGTTCCCACCCTCGAAGCAGCTTGGCTGGCAGATTAGAGCATGCAAGAGCGAAGTCGCGGTTTGCGGGACCGAACGCAACCTTTTTTTGCGGACTACGTTTGAATCTCGCTGACTGCTAAGGAAGGGGAGATCCATGGACAGACTAGGGAACCGCAGCAATGGGTTTGAGGCGTTCTTGGTCTTCATTATTGGTCTCACCGCGATAGGCGCCAGCATTTCCCTTTACTTCGCCGGCTGACCGCGCCGAACGCTTGACGATAGCGCCGAACCCGACGCGCTATACGGCGAAACCAGCGACCTCTAACCCAGGACTGCGGGTGCGAGCACTGCGCCTCTTCGGCCGCGTCCGAAAAACCGGGGAGGACCATTTGGTGCGCCGCCGTCAATACCCAGGCACGAGCCTTGTATCGCGCACAGGCAACGCCATTGCGAAGCGCAGACCTTCGGGGTGGTAGTTCAATTCCACCTTGGCGTCGCACTGTACAGCTACAACCTTCTCTAGCAGCGTCGTGCCGAAACCGCGCCTTTTGGGCTTCTCTACTGGAGGCCCTCCCCGTTCCAACCAATCGAGAGTGACGATTCGAGCATCGCCCAGCATGCCAACCGACCACCGGACTTCAAGGCGCCCTTGAGGCCGAGATAACGCCCCATACTTCGAGGAATTGGACGCAAGCTCATGAAACGCCATTCCAACCGGTATCGCGATATCGGCGACAAGCGCTACATCGGGGCCTTCGAGCAAGACACGCGACTTGTCGTTTGTATCATAATGTCGCAGCTCAGACTCAAGCAGCTTTTGTAGAGAGGCCATCTGCCAGTAGTCGTCAGTCAGCATCGAGTGCGTGTCGGCCAGCGAGACGATTCTTGCCGAGAAATCTCGTATGAAGTCTTCGACGCTGTCACTCGACTTCGCGGTCGCCCCCATCATGGCACGGACGTTGGCCAGCGTATTTTTGACACGGTGATGAAGCTCTCGGATAAGCAGCTTCTGCCGATCGGCAACTTCCTGCTTTTGTTCGATATAGGACTTCACCTCAAGCTGGCGGGCGCGAGCGCGCAGTGCCGATCGCACGGAATTTGCCAGGCTGGAGGCCAGGAACGGCCGTTCCAGGACAATCAGGTAGCCATCCAGAAACGAGAGCCGCTTGTCGATTTCTGTCCCCCGCATGGTCAGCAGCACGATCGGAAAATCCGACCACGTTGGCTGCCGATCCAGCCAGGACGCAAACTGGTTTCGGTCCGCGCTAATCAAGGCTTCCTCGGCCACGACCAGACACTGGGCCTTGTCCAGATGCGGAAGGGTTTCGTCTAGGCTCGCGCAGAAATGCGACGCTATCCCATTCGTCGCCAGAATTGAGGCTGCAATCTTTGCATCGCGCCCCACCGGCGCAAGCACGAGCACACCGCGTTCCGATGGCATCACGATGCCTTGTCTTTGAGGAGATCGCCCTGTTTGCCTTCATAGGTTGGCACACCGGTCAAGATCCCTCTGAATTCCTCCAAGGGCTCGCCGACGGCCAAGCCCGCGGCGCTGATCTTGAATTCGCGGATAGTGTCTTCATGCGGGCCGACGCGCTTCTTGACGACCGAAACAGCTCGTCTCAGCCGGCCACCACTTTCAAAGAAGCGCAGCAGCATGACGGAATCACAGAGATAGGTCATGTCGACAGGTGCCGCCATTTGCCCGATCAATCCATGGTTGGCCAGAAGCAAAATCGTGACCACACCCTTCTGGTTGAGATAGGTGAGAATCTCGTGCATCTGCAGCACAAGATGTTGCTCCTCCGACATGGCGTTGAGATAGCCAGTCAGGCTATCGATCACGACTATTCTGGCATTGGAGCGCTCCACGGCCGACTGGATGCGCGACGACAACTCGCCCGGCGACAGTTCCGCTGGGTCAACTTGCTCCAGCAACAAGCTCCCATCATCGGCAAACGACTTCAGATCCATGCCGAGCCCCGACGCGCGCGCCAGGAATATCCGCTTGGTCTCATCGAATAAAAGAACCATCACGGGTTCACCGCGCTCCAGAGCGGCATGGCAATAGGTGCAGGCAATAGTGGACTTGCCTACGCCAGATGGCCCCATCAGCAGAGTGCTGGTGCCGCGTTCAAGGCCGCCGCCAACCAGCGTATCGACGGAGCTGTTGCTGACAGCCGGCGTGCCGTGCTCGGCCATTTCATGTTCGGCAGCAACAAGACGGGGAAAGACTGTGACGCCGCCCGGGCGAATGACGAAATCGTGGAAGCCGCCGCGGATTTGGACGCCGCGCATTTTGATCACACGAAGCCGTCGACGCTCCCCACCATAGATCGGCGAAAGCTGCTCCATTCGGATCACGCCGTGGCTGATCGAATGCAAGTTGAGATCGTCATGTTCGGCGGTGAGATCATCCAGCAGAAGTACGGTTGCGTTGTTGAGAAGAAAGAAGCTCTTCAAGGCCAGGACCTGGCGTCGGTATCGCAACGAGCCTTGTGACAGCAGGCGAATTTCCGACAAGGAATCGAAAACCACGCGATCAGGTTTCATGCGCTCGATTTCGGCGAGCGCGGACTGCACAGTCTCACCCAACTCCAGATCGGACGAGTGCACCAAGGTCTGAAGTTGCGAAGGGTCGAGGCTAAGCTCGGGCGGCACCAACTCAAGAATCTCAATGCCGTCAAGTGAAAACCCGTGCCGGTCAGCGACCGCCCGCAGTTCTCGCTTGCTTTCGGAAAGGGTGATGTAGAGGCATTTCTCGCCATTCTCGGCGCCCTTGATCAGGAACTGGAGCCCGAGCGTCGTCTTGCCCGAACCTGGCCTGCCCTCGACGAGATGTGAACGAAATTTCGCGTATCCACCCCGCAGGACGTAATCGAGGCCCTCAACGCCGGATGGCGTAGGTGAAGCGTCAGTTTGGTCCACGTTGCCTCGCTCATGCATTTCGTGAACACCCTAACGGATGGCATTTTCAATGGTTCCTTCCGAGAGGAGAGTGGCGCTGCTGTGCATTCGATGCCGGCAGGCGGCGGCCCTGCGCTATTTGTCTCTTCAACCTGAGTTGCCGCGGGCACGTCCGTGTTGCGGCACGGTACGGCTCTCTGCGCACCACCCAAGGCCGCAACAAACGCGACACCGGGGACCCCAAGGAAGTCACAATACGGTAACTCGGCGCTAAGCCGGCCCATCAGACATCGACGGGACGATCAGGCGGTTGCCGCGCCCCTGCGTGAGATCCGAGAGTTGGCGGACAGATCCGACCGGTCGACCAAACTTGCTGCACATCGAACTCCACACCGGATGAGTGCCTCCACCGCATCAATGTCCCGCGGTCACCGGCACTGCCAAAAATGCAAATGGCGAGCAACCCGGCAATTCCACGGGAACAGGATATCCGCATACGAGTTGTACGAGCACATCAACCGCGGAGTATAAATTATGGCCAGGCGTCGAGAACAAAAGACGCATCTCTCACCCGCTGAGGCAACAGACCGCATTTGGGAACTCGCCAAGGAAATCGACATCTGCATGTTCGTGACGTGGGACGGCGAATACAATCGCGCCAGGCCGCTTTCTGCCCGTGTGTTCCGTGAGGAAAACGCTATCTACTTCCTCGTCAATGACGACAGCGCCAAGAACAAGCAGCTGTCGCAATATCCGAAAGTGACATTGGTCTGGAGTGACAGCAGCCACTACAAATATGTCACGATCTCCGGCCCGGCTTCAGTCACAAATAACCGAGCAAAGATCGCCGAGCTGTGGGAGAAGACTGATGCAGCTTGGTGGGATAACGCAGACGATCCAGAAATCCGGCTGATAACCGTGAACCCGGACGAAGGCGAATTGTGGGACAGCCCCGGACTGGTCGTCGCTACAGCGAAAATGGTGTTCGCGGCTGTGACCGGCGCCAAACCAAATGTGGGCGACAACGCCAAGGTCGATCTCTGAGACAGCAAGGCCGCCAAGCATTGCGCGTATCATATGACCGGTTTCCCTCATCTTGGGATGGTGCACGGCGTTCAGAAAATCCGAAACGAAAGATGCCCCCTGCCACGACGCGGAAGCTGGCGCTCGACGAGGATGCGCTCTTTGGTTGGCATAAATTCACGCAAGCGCTCAACCTCATCTCCGAGGGCACAACGGGATTGTCAGACGAAGTCATCACCCTTCAGCGAGAACGCCGGCGCCTTGGAAGACCTAGCCGGGGTCGATGGATCGAAAAACTCCGTGGCGCATTTAAGCTTCGGCTAATAATGGCCTCAGGAGAGAACCCATGAAGAAGACGCTGCTCATTTTGAGTCTACTCATTCCGCTCGCGGCATGCTCCCGCACAGAACAAGGCGCTGCCGTCGGCGGCTTGGGTGGAGCAGCTATAGGCGCAGCAGTGGCCGGCGACCCGGTGCAAGGAGCGGTTGTTGGCGGGGCGGTCGGCGCACTAGCCGGGGCGGTGATAGGGCACGCCAGCGAAGCCGGCCAATGCAGATATCGCGATCGGCATGGCCGAGTCTACGTTGCACGGTGCCCGGACGGATATTGATGTGAGGGCGCGTGATCTCATTCGATCACGCGCCTCCTCGCGATAGGACAAGTGAATGGCACACAAGATCAAAACATTGCTGGGTTTATGGTTTGCCGTTCTCATCGCTGCCGCGATAAACTTCGCACTTACGGCTACGGTGTCGGCCGCGCCTGTAGAAGCGAAGACCATTGCCGATCACTTCTCATCGGTAAAGTCCATGTCCGGTGACTTCGTCCAGTCGGGCCCAAGAGCGGAAAGGAACAGCGGAACATTTTTTCTCCAGCGGCCGGGCAAGATTCGGTTCAACTATGCAGGTCAATCAGGGATCAGCGTGATCGCAGATGGAAAATCCTTGGTGGTCTATAACAAGAAGCTCAAGACTTCGCGGCTCTATGCCCTCTCGAAGACCCCTCTTAAGCTTTTGCTCGACGATCATGTCGATTTCTCCAGCAATCGCGTCAAAAGCATCAGGGACGATGGCACCCAGGTTATGGTCAGGCTGGCTGACAAGTCGGCCTTCGGCAATTCGAACATAACAATGGTGTTTGAAAGAAAGTCGCTCGATTTGCGCCGATGGAGCCTTACCGACGAGAAGGGCCTTACAACGACAGTCACTATAACCAACGTGAAGCAGGGCATTCGCGCTCCCGCGGGCACCTTCATGATCGACTATGCGGCAAATCGTGAATTCAACACCAAAACGAAATAGCCTTCGAGCAGGTACGGTCCAGGTCTAGCGCTGAGACGATGCGCAAATGGGAATCGTCACTGTCAGTACGACAACCAACTCCGTAATCCTCGCCCATGTGTGCACTGGCTGCTGGTCGTCGCTTCCATTCGACCATGCTAGGCAACATGCTCAGGACCGCCCCCTCCTTCGGCACAAGTCACCGATTGCTAAAGCTGGGATTCGATCGGAAGGTGCCTGACGAGCGCTGCCAAGACGCGGCGGAGAAATGCTGCCTCGGGTTCCCGGGTATAGGTTTGCGGTCTGCCTTCATCGCTGCCATGCCAGCGCAGAACCTCGTTCTTCAGTTCGAGGCGATAGCTCGCTTCCGGCGCTATCTCCGATTTGAACCGATGTCGCAGTTCCGCGACCAGCTTTTCGTCTTCAAAAAGCACGCCCATTTCCGAATTCAACGATACGGACCGCGGATCGAAGTTGAAGGATCCGACGAAACCGACGCGGTCGTCGACGCTGAACGCTTTGGTGTGCAGGCTGGCGCCTTTGGATCCAAATACGGAGATCTTCGGCTGGCGGCTAAAGGGCTGAAGCTCGAAAAGCTTGACGCCCTTTCTCAGCAAGCGCTTGCGATAGTTGGCGTATGCCCCGTGGACTGCGGCGACATCTGTCGCGGCCAAGGAGTTGGTCAAAACAGAGACCTGCACCCCGTCGTCGACGAGGTCGCCGAGGATTTTTGAACCCTTCTTGCCGGGGATGAAATATGGCGACACGATTTCCACACACTTGCGCGCCGACTGAATGATTGGGAGCAACTCCTTCATCAGCCAACTGCGCGGTCTCCATCCTCGAACCTTCTCCGAAGGGTCCGAGATCACGCGCACGCGCTCGACCCAATGCACGTCGCTGCTCGCCGCTATGAACTCGGCGATGGAGCCCTTGTCTCCGATACCGCTCAAAAGCGTCGACTCGGTTTCAGCGTCGCTTCCCTCGATATAAGGGGCATGCGAGTCTGGTGCGGCGGCTGCGAGTTCACCTATTGGCTTCGCGTGCCGACATACCCAGAACGTCTGGAAGATTTGTGCGGTTTGCTGGACGGCGGGACCGAGGAGCAGCATGTCGAGGTCGCGGAAATTCGTCTCTGCCGCGTCGAAATAGGCATCGCCGACATTGCGCCCACCAACGATGGCGATGTTATCGTCGGCAATCCACGCTTTGTTGTGCATCCGCCTTGTCAATGCGAAAAGCCGCAAGAGGACTTCCGCGCCACGCATGACGCCGCGCGCTCTGATGCCGCTCGGGTTGAACAATTTGAGTTCGATGTTTGGATGCTTACTCAGCGCCAAATAAGCGGCATCGCTCGTGCGCGGATTGACATCGTCGAGCAGCATTCTGACGCGCACGCCCCGCTGGGCGGCCCGGACAACTTCTTGTAAAAGCAAGCGTCCCGTGTGGTCGTCATGCCAGAGATAATACATGAGATCGAGCGTGCGAGCGGCGCCCCTTGCCGCCAACACACGTGCAGCGAACGCATCGTAATTGTCCGAGATCAGCAGCAGGCCACTCTTACCCGCTTGGATCTTGTCTGTCGTGGTTTGCGTAATCGAGACGTCCATGAATTTGACCAGTTTAGGAGGAGAACGAGGCGCCGTTTGATAGATCAAGAACCCGCAAGCGCTGATCTGGTTGCAGGAGAGGAGGGTCGTGAGCCTGCTGATGGATCACGAAAAGCTCGCCGGTGATGATCAGGTGGCTCGCCCATTTCGTTGCGCTGCTTCTTGTTCCAGCATCCCAATCTTCTCCCGGATTTCCTCCGGCTCGGCATGCTCCAGTCCGACAACGTCGTTTCTGGTCTCGTTCAATGAAACGACGATCTCATCTAGCTTGGCATGGATGGCGGCGGTATCGCGATAGCCCTGTATGAGTACAACACCAGTGATCACAATGGCGGCCACCGAAAGCGCATAGGTGACCGCGTTGGTCATTCCGAACGGAACCAGAGCGGTGCACACCAGCATCGCGACCATCATGACGTAGAAACCCGGTGGTCGGGAAAGAAAGTCGGCCGCCAAGAAAAGGATTCGGTTCATTCTAGCGGCCGCATAATTGTGACACCGCGGCTCGATTTCGCGTCAAATGCCGCCTTGGATAAGACCACTCCATCATATTTTCACCAGGGCAAATACCGCTATCAACGCGGTGATGACGACGCAGATGGGCCCGGCCAAGAGCAAGCCAGCCTCGATGAGGCGATTTTCTTTATCGTGGAACATCCAAGCCCCCCGCGCTTAGCAAATTGAAGTGGAAGGGTTCGCTCGCCGCTGGCGCAGCGAGCGAACCGTTATCAGCGCAGGAAGGGACATAGCTGCGCGGATTTTGATTGTTGCGAATGTCGTCTTCAGCCAAGGGATATTCCAATCACGAGCAAGGTTATGGCCAACAGGAAAACCGGCGCGAGCAACCAGCGTGCTTGACCAACACTCCTATCCACAAATTCCGTCCTCCGTTTCCGTGCCTGACAACCTCCGCTACAGGCGACCGTTCCAAGCTGAGTGGACTGCAGGACCATTGCCGAATTCTGATCAGACCTAGGTCCGATTGCGTCCTCTACTGAAGTCCGACCAAGGGAACGATTGCATCCGCGCCAGGTTGGCGGTCGGGCTTCGACGTCTTTGATCGAGGCCAATCTCACGAGGAGCAAGACTATGAAATTCCATCTATCTGCCGCAGCTGCGGCATTTCTTCTGCTCGCAGGCGTCGGCGTCGCAGCGGCCGAGGACATCATTATTCAACCGGAGCAGGACACGATTATCCGTGAATATGTGAAGAAGCAGCCGCTTGCGTCGGTGAAGGTTCCCGGCGTCGAACTCAGCATCGGCACCGCTCTGCCCGACACGGTCGAACTTCGAGAAGTTCCAAACGTCAAATACCGCTACGTCGTGATCGACAACCGCACCGTTCTGGTGGATCCAAGCACCCACAAGATCATCAAAGTCTACGACTGAACGGCCTTGCCGCCAAAACCCGCCGCCTCTGCCGGCGGCGGGTTTTCAAATGAAACGGAAAGGTCACAAAATGCAAGATCTCGCAAAATCCGATGCCTTGGAAACGCGCGTTGCAGCCCTCAGAACAAGGTTCGCGGACGCGAACATCACCGGCGGCGACATGAAGGCCTTTCGAAAAGTCGCGACTGTGATGGCGGACTGGCGAGGGCAGATTGACGGAGACGACCTGATCGCCGCCACTTTCTTGAATGAGGATTAGCTTCCTGGCGCTTGGCCTAAGGTGGACCAGCCGCCCGCGCTATAGCGTCGGATTGGAGCAAGGAAACGACATGACTTCGACGGCAGCGCTCATCTGATATCTGGTCGTCCGCAGGGAGGCATGGCGGTGTTGCCAAGCACTTTCGACAAGCGCGAACAATGCGCGGCCGCCGTCGCCGAATACCAGAAGCAGCCAACGCCGCCGGGCTGGACCTTGCAGTGCATCCCGAGCGCTTCGCCCTTCACCAACAATGGGTCCGCCGAATAGTGTGAGGCGGGTAAGGCCGGCAGAGCGATTGCGTGGTGCGGCTCTCCTTTAGGCCTTGGGGTCGACGGTCGCTTCGAGAAGCTTGATATGATCGGTCGCAATTTTGAGCAGGGTTTCCGCGGTTTCTTTCGCTGTCCATCCCTGGGCCTCTGATTCAGCCACCAATGCCGCGAACGCTGCTTCCAGGGCCACCTCGCAGTTAACCGTTCGGTCCGGGCTAGCTTCCGACAATATGGGTGGTTGAATGGCTTGGGACATGCGCGCGATCTCTCGACAAATGGGGAAGGCCTCGTCTTAGGCGCCGGCCGATCCAGGTTTGGTCCCATCTTCGGCAGGTGACGCGAGAAAGCGCTGCCTGCCGCAATCACCAACCCTCAGGAGTCCATAATGTTCCAGCACCGATCAAATCGCGGGCATTGAAGCTTGCCTTGGATAGTGCCTGGTAGATGAGTGCCTGGTCTCGGAGGCCATAAGTCTCAGGCCCGTCACATCAGTACCGGCTAAAACCTAGGGCTAGCCGAAACGGTCATCTGCCCTGAATCCCGTGGCAGTGGGCTCACGAGGGCGCCCTGAATGCAACCGATTGGTGCGAGCCTACCCGTATCGTGTCATTCAGGAAAGTCAGGCTGGGGCTGCTCGATGGCATCCAGAATAGTGCGGTAAAGGCTGTCGACCTCTTCGTCGATTTCAACCCGCTTGATCCCGAGCGCCTTGGCGTCCGCGTGCAGCATGTGCGTGAGTTCATCAACCAGGATCACATCGGCTTTCATAGTCCTAGGGACGTTGTTGGCGATCCATTGATCCAGAAAGTTACGGCCGCGCTCACTCATGGAGCGATAAGCTCAACCGCAAGCTTAAGTTCCGCGCGCCCTTCTCTAGCGTCCCAACGGCTGCCTGGACAGCGCGACCAACTCGGCCTCATCAACAACGCCGGCCATGTAGTTGGCTATGATTCTGGAGGCCATTGCGCGGCTAACCTTCTGCACGCCCAAGGCCGGTTACCGTGTGGGTAGATTAGAAGTTCGGGGTACATCAAAGTGAAATGACGCGCTGTACGAACTGTCGCATGAGAAGTGGGCGGCGGCTGCTTGTAGGCTCTGCTGCTTGAGAGCGACGATCGCACTGTCACCCGGAGGCGCCTGATGTTAGAACGACCCATCCGCTCGTATAACGACGCGTTCTATCCTGCCGACCTCGAGGCTCTGAAGGCGGCGTATGATGCCCTTTGTGCCGAACTCAACGTTTGCCCTGATACGGATGATGCACAGGGGATTGCCGCCGAGTTGATAAGACTGTTCCAGGCCGGCATGACCAATGAAGACATGCTGGTGATCGCCGTCAGGGCACGTTGGCAAAATGACTGGAAGATTGCTGGCTGAACTTTCCGAGCGGCTTTTTGAATGCTTGGAAGTTGTCGGTGCCGGCTGATTGCCCTGCTGCTCGCCGCTGCTCGAAGGCGAAGTGACTTCGGGTGCTGCTAGATTTCGGCGATGCGCCAGGCAACGATGGCCAGAACAAGCGCGCCCAGAAGGACGCCCAAAACAGGTCGACCCAATCCACCTTGGCGAGCCTTCTTTTCCGGGATGTTGGTCGTCATATTTTGTACCTTGGGGAAAGGAGGAATGGCCCGAACCTCTGTCAGATCCGGGCCGATCAAGTTGCGAACCTCGACCTGCAGCGCTGTCCAGGTAGGGACGCTGCATGCCCGCTAACTTGCCGCAGCCTTCGAAGTCCGTCGCCAACGAAAAAGCCGCCACTAAGCGAACGATGGCGCGGTTTTAATGAAGCTGCTCCTGCAAGTTTCCGACTGGATGCGTTCTTCGAGCCAAAAAACACGGCGGGCCAAGGCGTCAACAATTCTTCAATCTGCAGCATAGCGAGCGGTATCGTGGCGCTGCTCAGTGACAATGACTAGAAAAGGCTCACGCCGTTATTGACTGCCCTGACGAGCGGCCTCGGCCTCCTGGACGTCCACCGTATAGAGCAATTCGCCCTTTTCGTTGGAGACCCGTATCAGCCAGCCGGACAGTTCATCGGTGCCGGGCTGCAGATCGACCAAGAGGTCAACGGCGCAGCGAACTGCTTCGGTCTTGGCCGCGTCGAAGCTCGGCATTCGCGACGGAGGAATCCTCCGGCTGGTGTCGCCGTCGCGATATTCGAAGACATAGACATCGCCGGCCGTATCGCTCACCGACGTGACTGCAACTTCATCGAAATTTCCATTGCTGGTAGCGTCATATTCATTGGCAGCGAGACCGAAAGTCGCGGTTTGGACGAGGATGGCCTTTGCCCGGTTCAGCGCAAGTTCCTCGCTTCCGTCGGCATTGGCCATATCCACGGTAACGCACTCACTGCCCACGCCGCAAAACACCACGCGTAAAATCGCTTGGCCGTCCGGCGCAGTGGCATTCAAGATTTGGGTGCGAACGATTTCCATTGCAGGCTCCTTGGCATCGGTGGTGACAAGCCGGCTCAAGGCCGGCCCAAGTCTCAATCCTGGTGCTCAGGCATGACTTCGAGCTGGTCTTTGGTCCAGGTTGTAACGGCATGAATATCGCCGTCTTCGGCGCGCATGAAATGCAGTTGGTTGGCTGAGACGGCCACCGGTCTGGCGCCGATGCCGAGAAAGCCGCCGACATCAATGACAATTTGGCTGCCGTGCAGATGAGAAACGGTGCCGACCTTTTCATCGTCAGCGCCGTAGCTGGCAAGCGCGTGTGATTGTTATGGTCCATAGCTTCCGTAATGAGTGGCTCAGTCCCAATCTACGAGGTCACTAAGGGTTCCAAAATATGCCGAAGTGCCTTCGCAGCGATCTGACGTCGGGAAACAGAGCCGAATGAGAGCCCGTTTACGGATCGACCCTGCATTTAGACGCTTTGACAATTCGGCTGCGCGGAATCGTCGTCGGAACCAATGGCGAGGGACAAAGTTCTCCTGCCAAGGAGACTATGAGATGCTCAGATTGTTGATCCAGATCGGCGTCGTTTACGCAGCCTACAGGATTGGTGAAAGTGTCGGGCGTGCCGAGGCCGGAGTTCACCGTTTGCCGACGCGACCCGATCAGCGCGCCACGAACGCGGCGCGCCGCTGAAGGCAGCCTTATTCTCGAGACGGTCAGGAAGTGTTTCGACTGGATGGTGGAGGCCCGGCAATGGCGCTGATTACAGAAAAAGCGCTAGCTTTAGCGATACTGTTCTCTGTGCTTTTCGTTACTCATGCGGCGCGAGATTTGCAGAGTTCTCGTGTGGTCGCCCGGCACCCTAAATGTCCGAGCCACGCGTCGGTTGCCTGGGCGCTTGAAATTCCACATTTGCTTTTCGGCCTAGTGCCGGAACCAGTAGGCTAACGTGAAGTTGCTTCCTGTGCCTTGATTTGAGAAGGCGAACAAACCAGGAGAAGCGAAGATGGCGACGACAAAAAAGGCCTCGACCAAGGGGCTACATGAACTCTTCCAAGATACCCTCAAGGATATCTATTTCGCCGAGAAGAAGATCCTCTCGACATTGCCGAAAATGGCCAAGGCCGCCCAGAGTTCCGAACTGCAGGCGGCGTTCGAAAAGCATCGTGGCGAGACGCACGAGCATGTTGCGCGGCTCGAGGAAATTTTCGAACTCCTTGAGCAGAAGCCCCAGGCCAACACCTGCGCCGCCATTATGGGCATCACAGAAGAAGGCGCTGAGATCATGGAGGAGTACAAGGGCAGCCCTGCCCTGGACGCCGGTCTCCTGGCCGCCGCGCAGGCCGTCGAGCATTACGAAATCTCGCGTTACGGGACCATGCGGACATGGGCGTCTGAACTTGGATTGACCGAGGCGGTGCGACTGCTGGATCTAACTTTGGCTGAAGAGAAGAAAACGGACGTCGCGCTTACCAAGCTCGCGGAGTCTGCGGTCAATGTCGCGGCAGAAGCTGCATAACCAGTCTATCGATGCGCAGATGAGCCTTGGTCAATTTGTGCTCCAGGGCTCATCCTCGCAAGAACCTGAAGTGGCGCGTCGCATAGCGCCAAAGGGAGTGTAAAATGGGCTTTTTCGGCAAATACTTCTCCGGCCTGGGCCGCAAAGCACGGGCAGACAAACAACCAAGTGGGGACATGCGCAAGGCTACCGGCGCGGGCCCCGCGATCGCGGCTCATTCCAAGGACGCCAAGACGTCGGCAGCGACCGGGCAAAATCCCGCGGCGGCCAGGAAAAAATCAAGACCGTGACAGCTCAAGCGACCTGAGACAGTACGCCTGCGCCCAGCTCGCACTTGGCCACCCGATAGCGCCAGCGGTGGTTGGCGGCTTCGCGTCGGCACTGGTCGGAAAACCAGCTCTAAGCTCGCACCATGATGACGGCTGGTGAACTCCGATGATTTAACGCGCCCGTTTTTCTGGTTTGCCACCGCTTCGACCATAAGGGCGAATAGGCTGTGAACCTCTTCGCCAATCTCGCTGGATGAAATGCCTTCCACCAATGCATCCTCCAACGCTCTGTCGGCGAGGTCGGTAATCAACGACGGGTCGGTGGAGGGGCGATCGGGAACGTGCTCGTTGATCCATTTGTGTAGAAAGGCAAGTCCGCGTTTGCTCATGAATGACTAAGCTCACATGGGCCAATAGGTTCCCCTTTGGAGACCCTTGCTAATCTGGCGTGACACCGACCATCGGAATGCACTGAATTAGAGGCCACCGGGTTTTCGCCCTGTGGCGGGCCGTCGGGCTTTGCCGATTCCGACAGCAGAAAGACCTCACGGAATTTGCTGCCGTCGCCCGAACTTGCGGTGAGCGGAAACGTTCCGTCACCGCGCAATGCTAATAGCCACCGATCACGGGCAGGATCTCTCCGGTGATGTAGCTGGAGCATTGTGGCGACGCCAGGAAGACATAAGCGGGCGCAATCTCCTCGGGTTGCGCCGGTCGCTTCATCGGAGTCTTTGCGCCGAATGTTGAAACATCGCCAGCTTGCTTTTCAGATGGGTTGAGTGGTGTCCAGACCGGGCCGGGCGCGACGGCATTCACACGAATTCCCTTGTCGATGAGATTGCCTGACAACGCTCTTGTAAAGGCATGGATTCCGCCCTTGGTCATCGAGTAATCGACCAATTCCTTTGATCCATCGATCCCGGTGATCGACCCGGTATTGATGATCGCGGAGCCAGGTTTCATTTGCGCCACCGCTTCCTGGGCCATATGGAAATAGCCGTACAGGTTCGTCTTCAGCGTGGTGTCGAAATGCTCCTCGGTCAGGTCGGCGAAGTCGCTCGAATGCACCTGAAAGGCGGCATTGTTGACGAGGACGTCCAGGCTTCCTAGTCGCTTTACCGTGCTGCCGATCGCTTTGCGGCAAAAGGTGCGGTCGGCGACATCGCCGCGGAGCGTGATGCAGCGACGGCCCTCACCTTCCACGGCTCGCTTCGTGACTTCCGCGTCACCATCCTCCGAAAGATAGACAATCGCAACATCGGCGCCTTCGCGAGCGAACAAGACGGCGACTGCGCGCCCAATGCCAGAATCGCCGCCAGTTATTATCGCGACCTTGCCTTCCAGTTTGCCGGAGCCACGCCAGAAAGGCGCGTCGTATAACGGGGCCGGTTTGATGTCTGACTCATGGCCTGGCTTTGGGTGGTGCTGTTTGGGGAAAGGCGGCGCCGGGTAGTTTCGCGCACCGGCCTGCATGGCCCCAGCTGGTTTCGATTTTGGTTTGGCTCGGTCGTCCGCATCGACTTTGCGTTGTATACGGCTTTGTTTTTGGATCACTTTGGACGTGTCGGTCTTTCTTGCGCTCGGCATCGTTGTCTCCTTCGTTATCAAAAACAACGTGCCGTCAACGAAAAGGTTGACCAGTGATGTCGATAACGCATCCATCCGCAAGAGGCGTCTGCTTGCCTTGCCCTCGCTGTGCAACCAAAACCAAGTTCCGCCGTTTTGTCCGGTTCGATATTTCGGGGGATAGCTTGGGACCATCCAGCGAGGACAAGGCGAGCGCTGCGGTTCGCAGTGCTGGAGAAATGGCTGAGCGTATCGGCTCGTTTGGCTGGAGCGCTACATCTATCGGGCCTGTCTCGTCATGGCCGTCAGAGCTGAAGACACTCGTCGATCTCATTCTAGGCTCTGCGCAGCCTATGTTCGTCGTCTGGGGTCAGGATCGCATCTGGCTCTACAACGACGCCTTCATCCCGATCCTTGGCCGCAAGCACCCCACCGCTCTCGGCCTGCCCAGCCAACAGGTCTGGGCGGAGGCATGGGAGACGATCGGCCCGATGTTCGATCTGGTTTACCAGGGCCAGTCTGTCCATATGGACGACATCGAGATCCGGATCGACAAGCACGGCGCGCCGGAAGAGACGCATTTCGCGTTCTCCTACAACCCTATTACGAAGCCCGAAACTGGGAAGACCGCCGGCCTGCTTGGCGTCTGCACGGAAACCACCGATCGATTTCTGGCCGAAAAGCGCGAACGCCTCACCGCTGAACGTCAGATCCATCTGTTCGAACAGGCACCGGGTTTCATCATTATCATGCGCGGTCGCGCCCATGTGGTTGAATTCGTGAATGACGCCCATCGCCAGGTTTTCAACAGCGGCGATTGGCTCTCGAAGCCCATTCGGGATGCCGTTCCCAGCCTGGAGGGGCAGGGTTTCTTTGAACGGCTCGACGACGTCTTCAAAAGCGGCGCGACTTTTGAAGCGCAGGGCGTTCCTGTGCGATTTCGCCGCTCGGCGGATAGTCCGGAGGAGACGCGCTATCTGACGTTTATCTACGCACCGCTCTATGATGGCGGGAACATCATCACAGGAATATTCTGCGAAGGGTTTGACGTTACCGAAACATTTCGCGCCAGGAAGAGGAGCGCTGCCCTCGCCGAACTTGGCGACATCGTGCGCCTGGTCGAAGACCCCGACGAGCTCGCCTATGCCGCGGCCGAGATCATTGGCAAGGAGCTGGATGTCAGCCGTGCCGGATATGGCACGATCGATCTGGCGAACGAGACCATCTCCATCGAACGAGACTGGAATGCCCCTGGCATTAAAAGCCTGGCCGGGGTGCTGCATTTTCGCGACTACGGCACGTATATCGATGACCTCAAGCGAGGGATCACAGTTGTCCTCGAGGACGCGGACACAGATCCTCGAACAAGCCAGAATCCAGCGGCTCTGAAAGCGATCAGCGCTCAATCCTTCATCAACATGCCCGTCACCGAACGGGGTGGTTTTGTGGCTCTGCTCTACCTCAATCATGACAGGCCCCGCACTTGGACCGAGGAAGAGATCGAGTTTGTTCGTGAAATGGCGGAGCGTACGCGCACCGCGGTTGAACGACGGCGCGCACAGGCGGAACTGCGACAGAATGAAGCTCGTTTGCGCTTCCTCGACCGACTTGGGAAAGAAACATCGAACAGTGCGGACGCCGACTCGGTGCTCGACATCACGACCAGGATGCTTGGCGAGCATCTCGGCGTCGCAATCTGTGCCTATGCCGATATGGAGCCTGACCAGGACCACTTTACGATTCGGGGAGACTGGCACCGACTAGGCTCTTCGAGCATCGTAGGCTACTACAGTCTCCGGGATTTTGGCCAGCTCGCCGTCCGCAGGCTTCACCAGGGCCTGCCCTTGATCATCAACGACAATCGCGCCGAGTTGCCGCCCGAAGACGCCGCGACATTCCAGACCATCGGCATCGCTGCAACCATCTGCATGCCCCTGGTCAAAGAGGGACGCCTGAGCGCGCTGATGGCGATCCACGACACCGCTCCGCGGGTCTGGACGCAAAACGAGCTTGCCCTTCTCACCGAGGTAACCGAGCGGTCGTGGGCGCATATAGAACGAGTTAGGTCGGATCAGGGCGCTGCCGAGACCGCTGAACGGCTGAGCCTGGCCACCCAGGCGGCGGCAATCGGAATCTGGGACTACGACCCGGTCACTGGCCGCTTGCGGTGGGACGCGCAATGCCGCGCATTGTTCGGCATTTCGTCGACCGATGAGGTGTCGTATGAGGGGTCCTTCATCGCCGGCCTCCATCCAGACGACCGCATCCGCGCAGATGAGGCAGTCCGACGGGCAATCGCTCCAGACAGTCTGGAGGGATTTAGCATCGAGTACCGAACCATTGGCCTGGAAGACGGTATCGAGCGTTGGGTGGCGGCAAGCGGGCATGCCATCTTCGAAGCCAGCAAGGCCGTTCGATTTATCGGCACTGTGATCGACATTTCCGATCGCAAAAAGGCCGAGCGACACCTCAAGATCATGAACGATACCGGAGCGGCGGTCGCTGCCGAACTCGATCTCGACAAGATCGTGCAAATCACCACCGATGCCGGCGTAGAGCTTTCCGGAGCGCAGTTTGGCGCTTTCTTTTACAACGTGCTCGACGATCAGGGCGGCAGCTACATGCTCTACGCCCTGTCAGGTGCTCCACGTTCGGCCTTCCAAAATTACCCCATGCCACGCGCGACGGCGGTCTTCGAACCGACCTTCCTCGGAAAAGGCGTCGTTCGATCGGACGATATTCTCAAGGATCCGCGATACGGCAAGAATGCGCCGCGCAAGGGTATGCCGGAGGGTCATCTGCCAGTTCGCTCCTATCTGGCGGTGCCGGTCGTGTCGAACTCTGGCGAAGTTCTGGGTGGTTTGTTCTTCGGTCACGCAGACACCGGCAAATTTCGCCCTGAGCACGAGAGTGCCCTTTTAGGCATCGCCGGCCATGCAGCAACGGCGATCGACAATGCCCGCCTGTTCCAGTCAAGCGAGCGCGAGTTGGCTGAAAGGCGGCGCGCGGAAGCCGCATTACAGACACTCAACTCCACGCTTGAACAGCGCGTCATTGACGAAGTTGCGGAACGTTCGAAGGCAGAGGAACAGCTACGGCAAGTTCAAAAGATGGAGGCCGTCGGCCAGTTGACGGGGGGCATTGCGCACGATTTCAACAACATGCTTGCGGTCATCATCGGTGGGCTCAATCTGCTTCAGCGCAAATTGTCCAAGGGTGAGACAGACGTCGGCCGATTTGTCGAGGGTGCCATGGATGGGGCTCACCGCGCCGCCGCCCTTACCCAGCGGCTCCTGGCATTCTCGCGACAGCAACCGCTCAAGCCGGAGGCCATCAACGCGAACCGCCTGGTCGGCGGAATGACCGATCTCTTGATGCGAACGCTCGGTGAAACGATCAAGGTGGAGACGGCTTTTGGTGCCGGCCTCTGGCAGGTCAAGGCCGACCCCAGCCAGCTGGAAAGTGCCTTGCTCAACCTGTCGGTAAACGCACGGGACGCCATGCCCAACGGCGGCAAGCTGACCATCGAGACGTCGAACGCCTATGTCGATGAGCGATACGCTCGTGAGTCGGCCATTGCGGCCGGGCAATTCGTGCTGATCGCCGTAACCGATACCGGTACAGGCATGACCCCGGACGTGCTCGCCAAAGCCTTCGACCCGTTCTACACGACCAAGGGCGTTGGCAAGGGGACCGGACTGGGTCTCAGCCAGGTTTACGGTTTTGTCCGGCAATCTGGCGGCAACGTAAAGATATACTCGGAGCCGGGCGTCGGCACGACGATCAAGATCTATCTGCCACGACATTATGGCAGCACGGAGCAGGATTCTCCCGAGCTCAAAGCTCGGTCGATTAATGGCGGCCTGGCAAGCGAAATCGTCATGGTGGTTGAAGACGAGGATCGCGTCCGCGCCGTGTCAGCCGAAGCGTTGCGCGAACTTGGCTATACGGTCGTGGAAGCCAGTGGCCCTAACGAAGCGATCAAGCTGATCGAAGCTGGGCAGCAATTGTCCCTGCTGTTCACCGACGTGGTCATGCCGGAGATGTCCGGACGGCAGTTGGTGGATATCCTGCGCAAGAACAACCCCAAGCTCAAGGTTCTCTACACCACGGGCTACACGCGCAACGCCATCGTTCATAACGGTATCCTCGATCCTGGAACGCAGCTTTTGCCAAAGCCATTCAGCCTAGAAGACCTCGCCGAAAAGGTGAGGACGATTCTTGATGATCCTACATAGCCTGCGCCCAGCCGGCATCTGGGCCGGCTCGACGGAACGATTTACATGCACTGTCGTTGCCCCTGACCGGAAACAGGATGAATGCCATGGTCGCGCCGCGTGCTGTCTGGAAAGGTTTTTTGAAGGTTGGCTCGGTCACCTGCGGGGTCAAGATTGTCGGCGCCACCAGCGAAGCCTCGAAGATTCACTTCAAGATCTTGAACCGCAAGGACGGCCTGCCCGTCAAAAGCGTCTATGCCGACGAGAAGACAGGGAAGCCAGTCGAAACGGAAGACCAGGTCAAGGGTTTCGAGGTCGAGAAGGACGAATTCCTCCAGATCGAGCCGGACGACATCAAGGCGCTCAAGCTCACCTCGGATCACACATTGGAGGTGGGTGAGTTTGTGGCGATCGGCGAGATCGACACCCGCTATCTGGAGAAGCCCTACTACCTCATTCCAGCCGACGGCGCTGCCGTCGAGGCTTACGGCGTGATCCGCGATGCCATGAAGAACAAGGGCGTCGCAGCCCGGTCCTGCATCGTGCTCTATCAGCGCGGCCGGGAAGTTGTGATCCAGCCCTACGGCAAGGGCATGGTGATGACCGAGCTGCGAAACCACAACGAGATGGTTTCCGAAGAGAGTGTCTTCGATGGTCTGACCAAGGCAAAATACGATCCAGAGTTGCTCGAAATCGCCGGCATGCTGATCGACAAAAAGGTGACCACTTTCGACCCCTCGAAATTCGAAGACACCTACGAAGATGCGCTGATTTCCATGATAGACGCGAAGCGCAGGGGCAAGGCGCCCCCAAAGGCGGCGCCCAAGCCGCAGGAGAACGTCATCAACCTGTCCGAGGTGCTCAAGAAGAGCCTCGCGCAGGAAGGATTAGCGACGCCTATGACGAGCACTCCGAAGCGCAAGAGCGCTTAGTGCAAACCCGCACAGAGTCGATCAAGGAGCCGTTTGTGACCCAATTGACTGTCGAGCAATGTCGGGCGGCGCGGGCTCTGGTGGACTGGTCACAAGCCAGGCTTGGCGCCAAAGCGCAGGTCAGTGAGGGAACCGTTCGGGACTTCGAGAAGAGCAAGCGCGTTCCGGCCGGCGACATGCTGGTTGCGATGCGATCCGCGCTTGAGCTGGCAGGGGTTGCGTTTCTAAGTGATGGCGAGACGATCCATGGCGGACCAGGCGTTCGGCTCAAGACGTCAACAGCGCTACGCACGCCTATCCAGGATGGCGAAGCGGGAATTATTCAGAACAGCGAAATGTAAGCCGCCGCTCAGATCGAGCTGCCGTTACCTCTGATCGTTGTTCTTTCGTTTGTCCAACCATCTTCGCGAGTTCCGAAAACGGTAGAATGTCGGATTCGCCTTGGGAATTGTTCGCGATCTGCAGAAGACGGATTGGAAAGCAGATGGCGTCGCGATTGGCCGGCGACATGTCTTCGTAGGTGCGCTCATCGCCCGTGACATTGGCTTCGGACTTCCGCAACGCGATATCAATGTCGTCGACTGAAAGCAGGCCTTTGTGGACGAGCAAATTGTTGATCGACGCGACCGCCAGACCTTCAAGCTGAAGATTGGCGACGTTCATGGCCTGGAACTCCTTACCTGCTCGGATGGGTTCTGCCCGTCTGACTGGTGAGTCTTGTCGTCCACCTCATTGACGGGGCGCGTCAGTCCAACGCCATTCTTGGGCTTCTTGTTTCCGGCCGCGTCTTGAGAGAACGCATCCGACGGATCGGCGGTCTTTGCCGGATATTTTGTTGCCCCGGTTTCGCGATGGTTTTCGTTGTCAGACATGTGTGTTCTCCGTGTGATCAACGATAACCACCCCCGGCAGTGCTAGTTCCGCTCCAGATGGAACATTCCCTACGGCCGGTCGTTGGCCAGCAAAGGAGACATGGAAATGGCCAAGATCAAAAAACTCGGCGCGGCGATTGTCAGGGAGTTGGAGACAGCCGGCGCCAAAATAGAGCGTAAAGGCCTGAACGGTAGCGACGAGGAAGCGTCGCCCCTAGGACGGCAGGTGCATTTCCTAAAAACAAAAACCCTCTGGCAGAACCCTTCCCTGCCAGACAAAGCGATGCGCGGCCGGTGGCCGGCAAAACACCTCGTCCGACCGACAGACCGGGAGAATAATCATGCCCCCCAAACCAGAGCCAAATGAAGAACCGCCGGTAGATGCCCCGGCCTGGACACCCGACGTGCGAGAGCCTGACCCGGATCTTCTGCCGGACGAACTTCCTCTCCCCAATCCCGACGAGAACCGTGATCCCCCAAAGCGAGCTCTGCAATGAGCATCGATGAGGTGCGCAGCGGTGGCTGCCTTTGCGGTGCGGTTCGCTTTATGGTGAAAGGCGCACCCCTGCGCGTTGGACTTTGCCATTGCCAGGATTGTCGGCGCACAAGTGGCAGTGCGTTCACCTTCTTCGGCGTTTGGCCACGACCTGCTTAAAGGCGTTGGTAACCTGCGGGCTTTCGAAGGACGCAGCTTTTGCCCTGAATGCGGATCGCGCATTGTTTCGCTGCGGGAGGAAGAGGCCGAGATCATGCTCGGTACCCTCGACATTGCCCCCAGCGATATCATACCCGGCTATGAATTTTGGATCGGCCGTCGCGAACCTTGGCTGATGGATCTGCAGTGGGCTGAGCAGTTTGAGCATGACCGTGAGCCGCGTGCGATAGACGCGCCATCAATTGAGCCTGAAATCGCAGCCCCACCTCTGCAGCCGGATGGTTGACTGCAACCAGGCGTGCCCTGCCCCCGTCAACCATCCAGATCGACAGCGATCGATGAGCGATGGGTGGTGCCCATCACACACGGCCACGCATGCACTTGAGGCCCCGTCCCCAACCTCTACTATCGAATTTTGCCATTTGACCGGGGACATGATGGGCAACTCGACAACAAGCAATCTGTTTGAGCGCGCCGTTGGGCGATTGCCTTGACGCAGCAGAAAAGTGTCACCGGAACGGATGGCGAGGCGTCGTTCGGGTTGTGGCTTGCCGACGCGCTTAGCGCGGAGACTGTGTTTCGAGATGCAAGAATCTGGACGATCGAGGTTGAACCCGGGGATGGCCGCCACTGCGTGGCAATGCTGGTCCGGGGTGCGGGAAGAGGCACCATCGTGTTGACCGGGCACTACGACACCGTCTCGACCCATGACAGGAACTCCCTGGTAGTGAATGACCGAAATGGGGCCGAAGGCTGGCAGTCCGCTTTGTGCAGCCAAGGTGGAAAAGCAGATATTCGCCTGGATGAGGCGACCGCCCGAATCTCACCCAGTCGGACGGGCTGGAAGAAAAGGTACTGAGAAGCGACAGAGAGAGGGCGGGGGCACTCGTTCAATGAGCGCTGCTAATTCGGAATGCGCAGCGATTGACGCTTCGCTCATCCGAGGCCGGCTTTGCGAAGTCCTTTAATAGATTGCCCGGAGGGTGCGGCAGTCCCTGGCGATGGCCAAGGATGTTCCAGATTGCGCGCCATCGCCAAGATTGGCGCGCCCGCCGATGCCGTTCATGTATTGAAGAATTTCAGAACAAGCCTCAGAGAGATCGAAGGGAGAGGAAGCGGACATTTGAATGTAGGCTCGATCAATCCATGTTGATCCGCGGACCTGTCGCCCCGTTCAGCAATCGCTTCAAGTGGAAGCTCGCAAGCTGGTCCTCTGCGCGCCTGCCTACTTCAGCAGCGAACGAGGTGAGGGCACTAGGGTCGCCGGCTTCCAGTTTGGCGAAGGCCGCGAGGTAATCCTTTGTCGCGAGGTCGTCGCATTGCTCGTGTCGCAGTGGCTCGAAAGCGCGCAGCGACTCCGTTCGTCCTCTCAACACGAGGTCACCCACCGGCCGCCCTCGGAAATTCGCAACTTGCCTCGCGACGCTCTCGCTCACGCAAATACGGGTGCCTAGTTGCTTGTTGGCGACTTCCAGCCGCGCCGCGATGTTGATGGTGTCGCCATAGGCGGAGTAGTCGAAGAAGCGGGCGCCGCCGAAATTGCCGACGATCGCCGGCCCGGCGTGGACGCCGATGCGGGTGGGGCCGAGTGCCACGCTCCTGGCCCGCCAGCCGGCGCGGAAGTCTTCCGAAAAGTCGTCGAGGTCAAGCGCGCAGGCGACCGCGCGGGCGGCGTGGTCGGGCTGCTCGCCCGGCGCGCCGAAGAGCACATGCAGTGCGTCCCCGACGATCTTGGCCACCGTGCCCTCATGGTGGAAAACGATGTCGGTCATGCCGCCGAGGTACGCGTTGAGAAGTTCGCCCAGTACCGCCGGGTCGAGCGTTTCCGCCATCGCTGTGAAGCCGGCGATGTCGGTGAATAGCGATGCCACCTCGCGTCGCTGCCCGGCAAGCTCGCCAGCGTCGCCGGCGAGCCGCTCGGCGAGGTTGGGCGAGAAGTAGCGCGACAGCGAGGCGTGCGCACGCTCGGCCGCCACCTGCTTGCCCCGCGCCTCACGCAGAAGGGCAAGGTGCCTCAGCGTCTTGGCGATAGTCGTCTCCAGGTCGGCGAAATCGATCGGCTTCATCAGGAAATCGAAGGCGCCGCGGTTCATTGCCGTGCGGATGTTGGCCATGTCGCCGTAGGCCGACACGATGATGGTCGACAAACGCTCCTCGGCGTCCTGGAGCTTCGCAAGCAGCGACAGCCCGTCCATGCGCGGCATGTTGATGTCGGTAACGACCATTTCGATGTCGGGGTTGGCGGCGATCACGTCGAGCGCCTCGACACCGTCGCGGGCGAACAGGAAGGAAACTTCGCCAGCATGGATCTGGCGGCGGAATTTCTGCAGGACCAGCGGCTCCAGGTCCGGCTCGTCGTCGACGACGAGGATCAGCGCTGTCATGCCGCGAACTCGACGCGGACGTCGATCTCGCCGCGCAGCGCGACGAAATCGAGCGGCTTCGTCAATAGCGCCTCGGCGCCGTTTTCCAGCGCCTTCCTCTTGGTCTCTGCGTCGCCATAGGCGGTGATCATGATCACGGGCACATCGGGACGCAACGCCTTCGCTTTAGGCAGAAGCTCCAGGCCGCTCATGCCCGGCATGTTGATATCCGACAGGATGAGGATCAGCGAGGCGCTTTCCGCCGCCTCGATCACCTTGAGCGCCTGCGGCGCGGAACGGGCGAATGCCATGTCGAAGCGCCCTACCTTGAGATCGCGCCGGAACTGCTGCCTGAACAGCACCTCCACATCAGGCTCGTCGTCCACGATCAGGATGAGCAGACTCAAGCGTTGCCTCCTGCTTTGGCGAGCGTCGCGGCCCCGCGCGGCAAGACGATGCGGAATTCGGTGAAGGCGCCCAGCTCAGTGTCGACCTCTATGGTGCCCGCGTGCTGTTTCACGACGATGTCGTGGCTCAACGATAGGCCGAGCCCCGTCCCCTCGCCTGCCGGCTTGGTGGTGAAGAACGGGTTGAACATTTTTTCTTTCACGTCCGGCGGGATGCCCGTGCCGTTGTCGCGGATTCTGATCTCGACCGCATCTCCCAGGCTTTTCGTCGATGCCGCCAACACCGGTTCGTAGCCGGTTTCGCCTTGACCCGCCCGCCGCTTCGTCGTCGCGTAAAAGCCGTTGGAGATCAGGTTCAACAGCACGCGAGTGATCTCCTGCGGAAAGAGATCGACCTCGCCGGCGCCTGGATCGAAATTCCTTACCAACATGATGTTGAAGCTGTTCCCCTCGGCGCGTGCGCCATGATATGCTAGGTTCAAGCTCTCCTCCACCACCGCGTTGATGTCGACCGGACGGTGCTCGCCCAAGCCCGAGCGCGAGTGGAGCAGCATGTTCCTGACGATCGAGTCGGCGCGCTTGCCGTGCTGCACCACCTTGTCGAGATTGCCCTTCAGCATATCCGACAAGTCGTCGATCTCCGCGCGGGTTTTGTCGTCAAGCGCCGCGCCTTGCAGCGCCTCGCGCAGCTCCTCGATCAAATCGCCGGACAGCGAGGAAAAATTGTTGACGAAGTTGAGCGGGTTCTTGATCTCGTGAGCTATTCCCGCCGTCAGCTGGCCGAGCGAGGCGAGCTTTTCGGTCTGCACGAGCCGATCCTGGGCCTTGCGCAGGTCTTCCAGCGAGCGCGACAGTTCCTCCGTGCGGGCCTGCACTTCATCGAACAAGCGCACATTCTCGATGGCGATACCGGCCTGGTCGGCGAAGGTTTCGACCAGCTCGATCTGCCTCGGCGTAAAATCCCGCACCTCCGCGCGGGTCAGCGCGAATACGCCGACCGGCGCGCCCTCGCGTAAAATCGGGACGCACAGGATCGTCCGATAGCCGCCGAGCTTCTGAAACTGCGTCGCGCCATATTCCGGGTCGGCGAGCACGTCGGAAACTTGGATGGTCCTCGCCTCGAGCGCGACCCGCGACGTCACCGAATAGCGGCCGGGCCTGAACGGATTTGTTCTGGCGAAGGCTTCCAGCGCCGGAGGGTTGCCGTAATTCGCCGACCAGCGGTAGACATCGCCGTCGCGCTTGAAGATGACGCCCTTGTCGGCGTCACAGAGCCGCGCCGCCGATTCCACCAGAGTGTCGAGCACCGGTTGCAGGTCGAAGGTCGAGCGGCTGATGGCTTTCAATACATCCGCCGTCGCGGTCTGCTGCCGCAGCGACTCGCTTAGCTCGGCTGTGCGCGTCTGCACCTCCTCAAACAGCCGCGCGTTCTCGATGGCGATGACAGCCTGATCGGCGAAAGTCTCGACCAGCTCGATCTGCTTTGGAGAGAACGGCCCGGGCGCCTTGCGCATGACCAGAAGCAACCCCATCAGCTCCGTGCCGCGCAGGAGCGGAACGCCGAGGATGCAGCGAACGCCGCGCTGCCGCGCCACGTCGGTGAAGGTGAACTCGGGATCGGCTTCGAAATCCGGTACGTGAACGGTTTTCTGTTCCAGCAGAACGCGCCCCGACACCGATCCGCGCCCCGGCTGGCGCATGATCTTGGTATGGGCAGGGGCCGCTTCCGGATCTCGGCTGAAGGTCGTGGTCCACTGAAATCCATCGTCGACCAGACGATAGAAATCGGCAATGTCCGCGTCGCAGAGGTGCGCGGCGGACTCTGCCAGGGTGTCAAGGACGTTCTGGAGGTCGAAGGCCGACCGGCTGATGACCTTGAGCACGTCTGCTGTCGCTGTCTGCTGCTGAAGCGACTCGCTTAGCTCCGCGGTCCGCGCCTTTACCTCATCAAACAGACGAACATTTTCGATGGCGATCACGGCCTGGTCGGCGAAGGTCTTCAGAAGTTCGACTTGCTTAGCGGCAAGAAAGCCCGTCTCAGCACGCCCGACTGCTATGCAACCGATGGGCAGGCCGTCACGCAGCATCGGCACGGCGACAGCACTGCGCAGGCCCGAAAAAGCCGCCGCGGCGCGATGCGTGAATTCACTATCCAAGGTGAGGTCCGGGATCTGCGCCACGTCAAGATATAGAATTGCCCGTTCGGCAGCGCTGCCGCGAGTAGGTGCCACAGGAAAGGTGTTGCGCACGATCTCAACGCTTTCTTCGGTGATGCCGTGATGCGCGACGAAATGCAGAAGCTCGCCGTCAAATCTGTAGACAAAGCAGAACTGCGCTTCGCATAGACGGGCGGCACTTTGCGCGATCATATTAAACACTGGCTGCCCATCGGTGGGCGAGCGGCTGATAACGCTAAGCACATCGCTGGTCGCCGTCTGATACTCCAGCGCCTCTGTGGCCTCCCGTGTCCGCTGCTGCACCTCCTCGAAAAGGCGGACGTTCTCAATCGCAATTACGGCCTGGTCGGCGAACGTCTGCACGAGTTCGACCTGCTTGTCGCTGAACGCGCCTGGCGTGCGACGGGGCATGGCGAAGACGCCGATCACTTCTCCCTGCCGCAATAGCGGCACGGCAAGGATGGCACGATAGCCGGCGCGGTCGCGGGCTTCGGAAAACGTGAATTCCTTATCCTCAAGCGCGTCGGCGACATTCACGACCGCCTTGGTCAGCGCCGCCCGTCCCGTGAACGTCTCGCGTCCCGGTTTGATGGGATGGGTTCGCACGAAATCCAGGTATCCGGGGGGCGTGCCGTGGCTCGCCTCGGGAGAGAAGGACCCATCGCGCGCCAGAAATATGAGGCCCATTTCGGCATTGCAGAGCCGGCAGGCGGAAGCGATCAATGTGTCGAGAACGGCCCCTAGATTGAAGGCGGAGCGGCTGATGACCTTGAGCACGTCGGCCGTCGCCGTCTGCTGCTGCAGCGCTTCGGTTAGCTCGGCGGTACGTGCTTGGACCTCCTCGAAGAGCCGCACGTTGGAGATGGCGATGACCGCTTGGTCGGCGAACGTTTTGAGCAGCTCGATCTGCTTGTCAGTGAAGGGCCGCATCTCGATGCGCCGAATCATCAGCGCTCCGACCGCTTCCTCGTCACGCAGCAGTGGGATCGCAAGGATGGTGCGAAAGCCGAGCCGGTGGGCCATTGCCCTGCCCGCTGCAAAGTCTACACCCGCCTCGGTCAGGTCATGAACATGGACCGGTGCCCGGTCGATCACCGCGCGACCGGTGACCACGTCGCGGGCAACGGGCAGCCCGGCGTTGTCGACCTGGATTGGCCCGTGATGCGCTCCGACCGCCAAACGATCGCCCTGCCGCAGATAGATCGTCGCGTCATGGGCATCGCAGAGACGCGCGGCGCTTTCAGCGACGGCGTCCAGAACCGGTTCGATGTCGGTGGGCGACGCCGCGATTACGCGCAGGATGGAGCCCGTCGCGGTCTCGCGCTCGAGTGCCTCGGTCACTTCGCGATTGCGCGCCTGCACCTCGTCGAAAAGGCGCACGTTCTCGATCGCGATGACCGCCTGGTCGGCGAAACTCTCCACAAGTTCGATCTGGCGTTGTGAGAACGGCCCCACGGTCCGCCTCGCCATGCCGAAGACACCGATCACCTCTTGGCCTCGCTTGAGGGGGACCGAAAGGGCCGCGCGGAAATGGCCCATCCTTGCCGCTTCTTGCCTTTTGTATTCCATATCCTTGGACACATCGGGCACATGAATGGTTGCTGCATCGAGAGCGGCTCGACCTTGAAATGTCCCACGCCCGATCGGGTGTGGATGGCTTTCCTCATAAGCGCGAAGTTCATCGGTCCAGCCGGTGCCGGTCATGACCCGTAGCCAATCGCCATCGCGCAGCGAGATCGCGCCCATATCCCCGCCAGCCAGGTGGATCGCCGAATCAAGCAGCGTCGTCAATACGGGTTGAAGGTCGAACGCCGACCGGCTGATCACCTTGAGCACGTCGGCCGTCGCGGTCTGCTGAGCCAGCGCTTCGCTGAGTTCGGCCGTACGCGCCTGCACTTCTTCGAACAGCCGCACGTTCGAGATGGCGATCACGGCCTGGTCGGCAAAGGTCTTCAGAAGCTCGATCTGCCTGTCGCTGAACGGTCTCACCTCTCTTCGCCGCAGGCTGATCGCCCCGATCGCTCTTCCATCGCTCACGAGAGGTGTCGCCAGAATCGTGCGAAATCCGTAGTGAATGGCCATTTCCCGGCCTGCCGCGAATTCGGCCCCGGCCTCGGAGAGGTCTTCGACCTGCACGGTCCTCGCATCGATCACGGACCGCGCCATAACCCGGTCGCGCCCCAGCGGCCACGGCGCCTCATCGACCGCGATCGGGCCGGAATGAGCACCGAGATGGAGCATATCGTCCTTCCTGAGCCGGATGATCACGTCATAGGCGTCGCAAAGACGGGCGGCGCTCGCCGCCACGGCGTCAAGGACCGGCTTAATATCGGTCGGCGACGAGGCGATGACGCGAAGCAGCTCGCCGGTCGCCGTCTCGCGTTCGAGGGCTTCACTAAGCTCGCGCGTGGTGGCTTCGAGTTCGCCGTGTGATTCCCGCATGTGCAGGTTCTAGCCTTCGCACCGCTACCCACTAAGTTGGGAGACGAACCATAGGCAGAATAAAGCTAAAAATACTAGGTCACCGACGGTCGATCGATTCGTCCCCCATTCGCAGCGAGGAAGATCGGAAGCCGGATTCTCGACGTTTTTTCCACCGATAGAGCGGTTCGCCAGCAATCAGAACCTTTAGGTGGCACTTCCTGCTGAGGGCCTGCGTGGGCTTGATCGCGACCTCCTGTATCTACGAGCAATGTCAGGTGTTGACGCAACGGCGATGTCCAGGGTGGTCGCCAGCAAGGTCTGCTATCGGGCCGCAGCAAAGATCACCTCAACGGCCGGTATCAGGCGGTGGGTTCAACCGGCGCATTCCGGTCAGGCGGCCTTGGGGCCGGGAGCAGAATGGCAGCTTTTGGCGTCCGAAGAACGATAGCGGACGTTCAGCCCGGTGGTACCAAGGTCTGAAGCTGACCCAAAGCGAGCCACTCCCATTGACGAGCAGACTGCTCTAGAATGCCTGAGGCGTTTCGACAGCTCCGCCCTAGCCACTGTATGACTGAGGCAGCATGCCGGACCGCAGAGCGGGAGGGCGTTCGTTGACAGCTGCCCCGGTAGAGCGGCGTCTGGTGGCGATCATGGCCACCGACATCGTCGGCTATTCGCGTCTGATCGACGCGGATGAGGCTGCGACTCTTGCGACGATCAAGACGTTGCGGGCTGAAGTCGTCGATCCGATTGTCGCAGAGCATAAGGGCCGTATCGTCAAGCTGATGGGCGACGGAGCCCTGGTCGAATTCAACTCGGTCGTCGATGCTGTCGCCTGCGCAATAGCGATGCAAAAAGGCGTCGCCGTGCACCAAGCCGAGAGCGCTCCTGGTCGGCGCATCGTCTTTCGGATTGGCATCAACCTGGGCGACGTGGTGGTCGAAGGGGACGATATCTTCGGTGACGGCGTGAACGTGGCGGCACGGTTGGAGCAGCTCTCGCCGGCTGGCGGCGTCCTCATCTCCGGCACCGCCTACGATCAGATGAAAGGCAAAATCAGTCTGCCGCTGGACAATATGGGCGAGCAGCGGGTCAAGAACATTTCCGACCCTGTGCGGACCTACAGCGTCAGAATGAACGGAGCGCCACGGGCGTGGAAGCTGCGCGCGCGCCGGTTTCGCCGGTGGCTGCCGATGGCAGTTGCAGCCGTCGTTTTGCTTGCGGTTGCGGCCGCCGCAACCTGGTGGCTGAGGCCGATCGATGGCGCCATGGGCAAGCCAGCCATTGCGGTTCTGCCCTTCGACAACATCGGCGGCGATGAAGCCTCGGGGAGGCTCGCCGACGGCATAACCGAGGACATCATCACCGATCTCGCCGGGTTTCCTGACTTTTATGTGATGGCTCGAAACTCCACTGCGGTCTACGCCGGGAAGCCGGTCGACGTCCGTCAGGTCGGCATCGATCTGAAGGTCCGTTATGTTCTCGAAGGCTCGGTCCAACGCCAGGGCGATCAAATCCGCGTCACGGCCCAGCTTATTGACGCTAAAACCGGCGCCCATGTCTGGTCCGAGCGCTGGGACCGGCCGGCTGCGGATGTGTTTGCGCTCCAGACCGAAATCGTCCGGCAGGCGGCTAACCGGCTCGGTGGCGTCGGGGCTACCGGGGTGATCATGGAGTTGGAGCACAATGCAGCGCAGAGGAAGCGGCCAGGGAACCTCAGCGCATATGAGAAGTATCTCCTCGCCCGCGAAGGACTCCTGGCGCCCACCAAGGAGGGAACTGACGAGGCCATTGCTCTCTTTAAGCAAGTGCTTGACGAGGACCCCACGCTTGCCCGCGCGTGGGCAGATCTTGCCTGGGCCTATGATCACACCATCTGGTTTGGGGCTGACTTCGCAACAGCTCACCCGCTCGCATTGGAGGCGGCGCGGCGGGCGGTGGAAATCGACCCTATGGACGGCCCCGCTCATGCCGTCTTGGCCAACCAAATCGCAGTCGACGGGGACTTCGAACAGGGGAAGGTGGAGCTCGATATGGCGCTACGCCTAAATCCCGGCAACGCGAATATCCTCGCCCTATATGCAGGTTGGGCGAGCACGTTCGGTGACCCCAAACGCGGCGCTGAGCTTGCAGATCAAGCGATCCGAATCGATCCCAACTACCCGACCGTCATGGCGGGGTCTTTCTTCATGGCCTACTTCATGGCTCAACGCTATGAAGATGCCTTGGGTATCATCGACAGGCAACCGGTCGAGAACCGCACCAAATTCAGCTGGACAATACGGGCAGCGAGTTATGCCGCCCTTGGTCAGTCTGACCGGGCGAATACAGCCACAAAAGAAGCGCTGGAGCATGATCCCGATCTGACCGCCGAGGGTTTTGCGAACGAGCCCGGGTTCAATGAGACCGAACGCAAGAAGCTCGCCGAGACGATGCTTGAGGCTGGGTTTCCGGCATGTGCGCCTCCTGAAAAGCTTGCTGGCCTCGTGAAGCCTTTCCGTCTGCCGGAATGCGTGAAGACGTGAGTAAGGGAAACGACAGGTCAAGCCTCTGCATCGTCCGGTGTTGGCGCAAAAGCGACCAACAGCTGACCAAGATGAGGCGCAAATTGTTCACGGCTCCACTCGTGAAGTGGAGCCGCTCTTGATCAAACCTCAGTTGTCTCGGCAAGTTCGAGAGCATCTTCTACATCGACTCCCAGATAGCGAACAGTGTTCTCGATTTTGGTATGACCGAGCAAAATCTGGATAGCTCGCAGATTTCCCGTCGCTTTGTAGATGATCGACGCCTTGGTGCGACGCAGGGAATGAGTGCCGTATTCCTGGGGTCGAAGCCCGATCGCCTCGACCCATTCGTCGACGAGGCGGGCATACTGCTTGTGCTCATGTGAGCCCTTGGATCGATCCTGCTCGGAAATGCGTAATCATCCATTGTCCCGCCGCGTCGTGCCAGCCATGCGACAAGGCTGGAGCGTGCGTCGCTCATCAACTCGAACTGAACAGGTCGGCCGGTCTTCTGTTGGATGACCATCGCGCGAGTTCGGATTTCCGGCCCTACGACAAGGTTGCCGATTTTGATCTTGACGAGATCGCAGCCGCGCAACTTGCTGTCGATCGCCAGATCGAAGAGCGCTCTGTCTCGCAGACGCCGTTCCCGATCGAGAAAGAAGCGTATCGCCCATATCTGTCGAGGTTTCAGAGGGCGTTTCGTTCCGACCTTCTTGCCAGCATTCCATGCCCGGCGATCGGAGGCGGTGAGGTCGTAGCACGAGTGTCCCATTTCGTTTCTCCTTCGGCCATGATTGGCCACCGGAGAAACGCCGGTAGACGGTTGGAGGGCCGAAAGCGGACCGACATCTTTCGGTCAGATTTAGAAAAGCAGTAGTTCCGCTGACGCCCAGTGGTGCTCGCCTTGACGATCTGACAGCCACCCAACCGAACGTGCGTTCACGCGGGAAAACCGGCCTTTCTGAAGCCTGACATGAAAAGCTCGAGGGCGACTTGGTCGGCGAATGGGAAACCTGAAAACAGCCGGACAGTCAGGTCGGGTTTCCTCGTCAGTGCTTCCTCGACTTCAGCGCGCGCCTTCTGCGTCTCGCCCAAATGTGCGTACGCCGCTGCAAGGAAGACATGAATGAAGAATTGGTCGCCGGCCTTCTGATACGAACCGACAGCTTCCGCGTACCTTCCAAGCAGGAAGAGGGAGCTGCCCTTCACCTCCCAGAACCATATCGGAGGTAACGGGTCGCGCAGGTGCGCAGTTTCGAGCACGCTCAGCGCCGTTTCGGCCCGTCCGCCGTAGTTGAGCCAGCTTGCGTAGTCCCCAGCTATGTTCACGTCGAGCGGGTTCAACGAGCGCGCTTGCTCGAAATGTACTCCCGCATCGCCGTGCTGGCGCATGTGCGTAAGCACCAGCCCCATGCTCTGGTGACAGACGCCATCGCTCCTGTCGAGAGCGAGCGCCGTTCGCGCCGAGTCCCAGGCCTTCTGTAGCGTCCGCCGATCGTTGTCGTACCAAAATCTGCCGACAAGGGCCTGCGCAAGGAAGGCGTGGCCTTGAGCGAACGTCGAATCGAGCTCGACACACCGGACGAACAGGGGCTCGGACTTGTCCAGTTCATACCGATGGAAGTGCGCGCGCCCCTGCAGGTAGTAGTCGTATGCATCCCAATCGGCGGGAGGCTTGCGCCTGGTCCGACTCGCCGAATCGGCCTCCGCCTGGCCTTCGACCATCGAGGCGATAAGAGCCGCAACCTCGTCCTGCAACGCGAAGATATCGTCGAGGGCCCGATCGTACCGTTGGGCCCACAGGTGGGTGCCGGTGGCCGCATCGATCAACTGCGTGGTGATCCGAATGCGATCACCGAGCTTTCGTATGCTGCCCTCGACGAGGTAGCGAACGCCGAGTTTGTGATGGACTTCGGCAATGTCCAGTGCCGGATGGCGAAACTGAAAAGATGAATTTCGCGCGATGACAAGGAGGGAGCGGAACCTGGCCAGCTCCGTAATGATGTCCTCGGTTATGCCGTCGCTGAGATATTGCTGGTCCTGATCGCCGCTCAAATTGGCAAAAGGCAGCACTGCAATCGACGGCTTGCCGGACGGTGGTATCGGTCTGTGGGATTCGCTCGCCACCGCCTCGACAGTCCCGTTGAAGCGGTAGCCAACGCGAGGCACCGTGGCGATCCACTCGCCGCCGTTGTCGGCCGGACCAAGTGCCTTTCTTAGTGTCGCGATTTGGACGGTAAGGTTCCCCTCCTCAACGGCGGTGCCCGGCCAGGCAGCGTCCATCAACTCGGCCTTGGTCAGGATCTCACCGGGTCTCGCCGTAAGCGCAGCAAGCAGCGTCAGCCCGCGATGCCCAACAGCGATCGGGATCTGCTCTTTAACGAGCGTCCCAATGTCGGGATCGAGTACGAACGGACCAAAAGCGATGCGAGTGCCCTGCATGTGGGCATACTAGACGTTTCGGAAGTTTTCGGAACAGTTTCTGCACCGCTTAAATCCCCGGGTCGAACCCTCCGGCAAAAGTTGCGTCATCAATTTGCGCGGCACCAGATTTGCAAAGCGATGTCCGCTTTTAGGGTTCAGGTCGAGCGTGCGCACCGACCGAAATTGGGCGCATAGCCGATAAGTCTGCTTGCGCACCGGAAGCGGACGCATCAATTCGAATCAGTTCCGGTGCGCCAGTTTTCTGGAAATTAAGGTTTAGAGATCGATGGCGGCTCGGGCTTCGGCTGGTCATTTACCTTCTTCAGTGGTTCCTTTCTTTGTTTCAACGCGGCACTTAGACCGCGCGCCGAACACGCCAGCTTTCCCTTCTCACCAATTGCCCGTGCGGTTCTGCGCTACACTCTTGAGCGCGCGGGAGGCGGATCGATCGAAGCTGTCGGCGCAGGCCGTTTCGACGTCTGCTTTGGTCAAGCCGACGTCGCGCAGATAGAAGTTGGACAGGTGACCAAGCGAGCGCTCTATGTTTCGGCGGGTCCGCAACTCATGGACAAGGACAAGCAGGCGTTCCAGCGAACGATTGAGAAAGGTGCCCGGCAAGTGCCGAGCGGTCGTTTGCGTCATGTTATGCCAGGTCATGGTAACCTCTGTTGGTTGCGGATGCCGAATGACGATCACCATGACGGCAGAAGGCGGGAAGGTGCCAGGGCAGCTTCGGAAGCGTTCCGCTTCAGATTGTGAACTGGCCTTAGACCTCCGCAAGGCCTAACCTGCGGCAAAGGAGCGGTCAGCCATGACGCGACGGCCTTACGGACTGGTCTGCCCGATCTCGCGCGCCTGCGAGTTCCTGGAGCCGCGCTGGACGATCCAAATCCTGACCGAGCTCTGGAACGGTTCGACCCGCTTCAATGACATTCGCAAGGGGGTGGGCAACATCTCGTCCGCCCTCTTGTCGAGGCGGCTCAAGGAGATGGAAGCGTTGGGCTTGGTCGAGCGCGTCGAGGACGAGGCGACGGGCACCATCGGCTATTTCCGCACCGAGAAGTCGATCAAGCTCGAGCCGGCGATGAACGCGCTGGCGGAATGGGCGCAATGCAACATCGAGGCGGAGATCGCGCTCGGCGACGTGGATGTTTCGACCCTCATGTGGGCCGTGCGGCGAAAGATCGACCTCGCAGAACTGCCGCGGCGGCGCGCCGTCATCCGCTTCCATTTCCGCGACGATCCCCCACCGAAGTGTCCCCATTACTGGTTTGTGGTCGAGCCAGGCGCGGACTTGCCCGAGCTATGCTCGCTCGACCCCCGCCGGGACGTCGACCTTTACGTCGAGACCGGCGTTGTTTCGCTGGGGGCCATCCTGGAGGGCCGCTCCAGCATCCAGCGTGAGAAAGAAAGGGGTGGCCTTTTCCTGAGCGGCGACCCCGGCCTTGCCCGCAGCATGGACCGTTGGCTGCGAACCTCGGTCTATGCCGCGCTTGAGGGGATCGTCCCGCTTTCTTGAAGACCATACTGAGGTTGCAGCCTCATTCGACCTGTCCGGGGTGGCCATGCAACGCCTAGAGAATAAGGGAGGAAAGACATGTCGGCCAAAATTCTGCAAATCAACTACAAGCTCAACGGGCCGAGGGCCGAGTACGAGAAAGAAAACCTGCCCTATGCTCAACCTATCGCGGACATACCTGGCCTGCGCTGGAAGGTCTGGATCATAAACGAGGCCCAAAGCGAAGCCGGCGGGATCTACCTGTTCGACGATGACGCCGCAGTGCAAGCCTTCGTGGAGGGGCCAATTATTGCGGAGATGAAAGGTGACCCGACGTTGAGCATCAAGGCGTTTGACGTGATCGGGGAACTTACGTCCATCACACGTGGCCCGGTGAAGTAGTATTCTCGGGGGCACGAGGGAGTAGTAGCAGGAGCGCGGCCAGAAGCTCGACGATCCCTAGCACGCCGCGCGCAGTAGTGCAGAAGCGGACGGAAGAGCGGCGGATCGAGTTCCACATCGGGGTGAATGTGGGAGACATCATCGTCGAGAAACGGTGGCATCTATTGCGACGGCGGCAATGTTGCAGCGTGTGTCGAGAGCATGCCAAGCTTGGCTGCGTCGCGGTGCACGCCGTGGTGCGAGACCAGGTCGGTAGTCGGCTACAGAGTCCGGCTATTGGCGATTGCGGTCCGGCAGCGTCTGGGCCGAAACTTGGCCTTCCGGTTTCGGAACGAAGTTATCGACAAGCAGCCTTTCAGCCCTTTTGACGGCGTTCATCGCTGTTGATGCTACCTGCCGTGTTTGACTGTGGGCTGGGCGAAGCTATTCCGTTGCTGCTCGGGCACCCAATTGCCGAGCGTTATCGGCCCGGCAACTGACCCATCATGTTGCAATCGACCCTGCGGCCCGAACGCTCGGTGTATGCGGCGTAGATCACCTGATCCATGTTCATGGAGATTTCACGAACCAGCTTTCGCCGGACCGCGGTGGCGAACATCGCGGCTTCGGTGACGCCGATTGCAAATGCGTCTGGTCCGCCAATAACGCAGCGCTCGAAATAGGATTGCAGGTTGGAAGGGTCGTACCTCGCAAATCCGTCCGCCGCGCCGATCGGAGACAGTGCGATGGCCAGCCCATTGATCGTCACACCTTCCGCTAGAAGAACTTGTCGGACGGGGTCAACGAGTACTCCGGCATTGTTGGGTCCATCTCCGGACACGTCGATAACTCTGCGCGGGCTGCGCAAGCCACTCTTGGCGAACAGATAATTCGCTGCCGACAATGCGCCGGAAATCGACGTTCCGCGGCCTTCGGTCAACGGCAGCGCCGCGAGCCTGTCCGCCAACGTCAGAGCGTCGTCGAGGCTTTCGACAATTGTCCACGGGACAATGACTATTTGCTGCCGTGGCCCTGCCCACTCCAGATAGAGCACTGCGATTCTGCCCCGCTCTCCCGACTTGATTGCCATCGCGATGTCCGCGTGGCGGAAGGCACCGACGTAGCCGTCGCGTTGCACTCCTTGCTCAACTTTGCTCATCGAGGGCGAGACGTCCACGGCAAGGATCAATTGCAGATCGACTTCGGCCAGGTCGTCCGCCGGACGGTCGGTCGAGTGGGCCTGTGGCGCCATCGCGAAGAACAGAGTGAGCAGACAGACGCCCGTGAGCCGTAGCACCGGTCTTGCGCCCGCACATCGAGCAATCTGAACCAAGTAGTCCATGGCGAACCTCTCGCTGACAATGCAATTGTCGGTCCGAGGCGTCTCCCGGGTCACGAACGGCTTCCGATCATTCGCCGAAATCTGTGCTCCCCGCCGGTCCGGGTGACTCTTCGCTGTGCGAAACCGTGCTAGACTGCGGCTTCGTGCTTGAGGGAACCGGCTTGAATAGCTCGCCGCCCACGACGTTCGTACTCAACGGCGTTACCGCCGATCTGAGCAGCGAGACCTTGCGCGACAAGTCCAACAGGACAATCGCACTTCGCCACCAGACCTTCGCGGTGCTTCGCCACCTTCTGGAGAACGCCGATCGCGTCATCACCAAGGACAACCTGATGAAGGCGGTCTGGAACGGGATTGCCGTGACCGATGACAGCCTGGTGCAATGCATTCACGAGATCCGTGCGGCGCTCGACGACAATCGGCAGGCCGTCGTGCAGACAGTGCCGAGGCGCGGTTACAGGCTGGTCCTTCCCTCAAATGTCGGACCGAGAATGGCCACCATCCTGGTCGCCGAAGTGGCCGCCGAGGGCCGGCCGACAGGCAAGGATGAGCGGATCCCTGCTGCAACTTTCCGGGCGTACAGGCAGATCATGGATCGGCTGCTGGTTCAACATGCAGGTCGCGTCTTCTGGAGCGGCGAAGAGAGCGTGGTCGCCGAGTTCACCGGCCCTGTCGAGGCGATGCGGTGTGCGAGCGAGATCCAGCATGACGTCGATAGGCGGAACTGCGAGGTTCCCGCGACGAAGCGCCTGCGCTTCCGCATCGGCGTTCACCTGGGTTACGTCGTTGCCGAGGGCGACCACCTCGCGGGCGAGGCTGTCGAGGTCGCCGCTCATCTGCAAAAATTGTCACGACCGGGCGGGATTTGCGTCACGGAGGCGGTCCACGCCCAGGCTCAAGACCGACTCTCGCTGGAATTCGTCGATCTCGGCGAGCACAAGCTGAAGAACGTCGCACGCGCCTTCCGCATCTACCGCGTACCCCTTGCTTCGGAGGAACCGGTCAGGTCGCCATTTCGCGGTCTCGATGCATTCGAATTCGAAGATGCCGACCTTTTCTTCGGCCGAGCGCGGGCGATTGCTGCCTGCACTGCAAGACTGGAGCAGCAGGCAGCCAGCGGCACGGCATTCCTGCTCATCTACGGAATGAGCGGTTGCGGCAAGTCTTCCCTCCTGCGCGCTGGCCTGCTGCCGTCATTGACCCGGCCTGGAGCCGTGGCGGGCATATCCTTGTGGCGTCGCTGCCTGATCCGCCTCTCCGAAGGACCGGATGCATTCGCTGTGCTGGCCGCGGCGCTGCTTCGCGAAGCTGCCGTGCCGGAGCTGGCCTGCGAAGTAACGGCCGCGGAGTTTGCTCTGCTTTGCAGGAGCGCGCCGGATCGGGCACTGGCGATGGTCCGACAGGCTCTTGGCAAGGCCGCCGGGCCGGCCCGTCCGCAGATCAGATTGCTTGTCGCCATCGATCAGCTGGAGGAGCTGGTTACGACGGAGAGGGAGCCGGCGACGCGCGAGGCCCTTGTGCGGTTCATGGCGGTGCTGGCCGCGAGCGGACTGGTATGGGTGATCGCGGCGATCCGTTCGGACTTCTTTCACCGCTGCGGTGAGGTCAAGGGTTTCTCGGCGCTCAAGGACGGCCTCGCTAGCTACGAACTCCTGCCGCCGACTGGCTCAGAGATTGGGCAGATCATCCGCGAACCTGCGCGCGTTGCGGGTCTCCGCTTCGAGGAGAATGCCGAGCGGGGGCGCCTCGATGATGTGCTGCAGGAGGCAGCAGCTGCCGATCCTGGATCATTGCCGCTTCTCGAGTTTGTCCTCGACGCGTTGTACGACGCCGGCCGCGAGCGCCGAGTTCTCACCTTTGCGCACTATCGTGCGCTCGGCGGGCTCGAAGGGGCTATCGCGCGCCGCGCCGACGAAGTCGTGGACTTGCTGGCGCCGGAGATCCAGGAGGCCTTGCCCGCGGTGCTGCGCGCCCTCACCACGGCAAATCCGGGTGATGAAACAGTCACGGCACGTCCGGCCCTGCTCAGCGAAGTTGCAGGCACTCCCGCGCGGTCGGCCCTCGTCAGGGCTCTGATCGACGCACGGCTCCTCGTCAGCGATGAGGACGCCGGGGGGCATGTCTTCGTCCGCGTTGCGCATGAAGCACTTTTGAGCCGTTGGCCGCGCGCCGGTGACATTGTGAATGCAAACCGGAACTTCCTCGAAACACGCGGACGCCTCAGGACCGACGCCCACCGATGGCACATGGAGGGCATGAATCGAGAGCTTCTCCTTCCGTCCGGCAAACGTCTTGCGGAGGGCGAAGAGCTGCTGCTGTCAAGACGGGAGGAGGTCGACGTCGTCGTCGTTGAATACATCGAGGCGTCCTTGCGTGCCCATAGGCAGAAAGAGGAAAAGGACCGGCAGGCACAGCTGGTGCTGATCGAGGCCGCCGAAGAGGCAAAACGCGAGCGCCTGGAGCGCGAAGCCGAGCGCCGGAACCTCGCGGCTGCCGCAGCAAACCGGCTTGCCCGACGTACACGCAACGCCGCGATCGTGGCGATAATGCTCGCTCTCATGGCGGGCGCAGGTGCACTGGTCGCCTTCAGGGCCCAGGAGGAGGCAAGGCGGCAACGAGACCAGGCGCTGCGCAATCAGTCTCTTTCGCTCTCGTTCCTTTCGGAGCAATCCACGGCAAGAGGCAACACCGAGGCTGCGATCCTGTTGGCGCTTGAAGCACTGCCCTCGAAAGACCAATCCGAGCGGCCATATCTCTTCGAGGCGGAGGCAGCCCTCTACAAGGCTCTGCTGGCGCACCAACAGATCAAAATCTTCCGGCATGGCGCCGGCGTAACGTATGCGGCATTCAATCCGACCGGCGATCGCATCGTCACCGCATCCTACGACAAAACCGCAGGCGTCTGGGACATCTCCAGCGGTGCCGAAACTGAAGTTCTGAAAGGTCATGAAGAGGCCTTGGAGAGGGCTGAATTCAGCCCGGACGGGAGCCGTATCCTGACCGCCGCGAGGGACGGCACTGCACGTCTCTGGGACACCGTCTCAGGAGAACAGCTCTTCATGCTGCAGCCGGTAGGCAATTATCCAACGGCAATCTTCAGCCCGGATGGCACCCGGGTGCTGACAGCGGGGGAGAACAGCGATGCAACGCTCTGGGATGCTCGGACCGGAAAGAAAGTGCTAGGTGTAAGAAGCGACGCATATACGCGTGCTGCTTTCAGTTCAGACGGCCGCAGCTTCGCGACGGCAGGCAAGCATTTTGTTTCGATCTGGAATACCGCAGACGGCGCGCTGACGCAGTCAATCCGAGTGACCTCCTGGCCCTACAGCCTGGCGTTCAGCCCGGACGGAAGCCGCATGCTGGCCGGCCCGTGGGGCTGGCATTCACACCGCGACACGTCCAGCCTTTTCGATGTGTCGAAAGGAACGGAGATCGCAAAATTGGCCGGCAGCAAGAGCGACACGCAATTGAACGGCGTGATTTTCAGTCACGGGGGTCAGCGAATCGCCACGGTATCCCTCGATGGCACTGCCCGGATTTGGGATGGAGCTTTGGGAACGCTGGATGACCTGCTCGGCCAGGAGGTTTCGGGGTTGAAGCCAGACATCGACACAGATGAACGCGATGTGGAGATGAACGGTGCTTTCACCTCGGACGACCGCTTCCTGGCGACCGCCTCGATCAATGGGCCGATCCGCATTTGGGACGCTGAACGCGCCTCGTTGGTGACGACGATCGCCGGTCATGAATCTTTGGTCGAGCATCTGGAATTCAGCCCGGTCGACAGCAACATTCTTCTCACTGCTTCACACGATGGCACCGCTCGGCTGTGGGATGTCGACGGCGCGCTGACAACCGCGCTCTCACATGAATATCGGCCGACTTTCGCGGTCTTCAGTCCCGACAATGTCCACCTGCTGACCGGCGGCGGCGACAGCGCGGCGCATCTTTGGGATGTCGTGAGCGGGCGCGAGACAATCCGGCTCGATACACATGAGATCGTTCAAAGCGCGACGTTCAGCCTGGATGGAAGGCGCGTCGCGACGGCATCTCTAGGGGGGCAGGTCCGTGTTTGGGATGTGGCCACGGGACACGAGACCGCCCAGTTCCGATCGCATGGCGGACTGATCCAGATCCAGTTTGGCCGCGATGGCAAATCGCTGGTTTCCGCATCGATGAACGGCACCGCGCAGCTGTGGGACGCGGCGACCGGCACCGAGCTAGCCGCCATCAATACGAGCAGCAACCTGCCGCAGGCCATCCTTGGCCCTGACGGAAATCTGATCCTCTCGGCCAGGGAAGACAATGCGGGCCATCTCCTGACGACAGGCGGAGCCGAGCTCAGGGTTCTTGTGGGGCATCAGGATCGCATCACGGCAGCGGCCTTCAGCCCGAACGGTCAACTCGTCGCCACGGGCTCACTCGACCACACGGCTCGCATTTGGTCGACCACGGACGGATCAAACGTCAGAACGCTAGTGGGACACACCGGCGCGGTAACGGTCGTCGCCTTCAGCCCCGACGGTCAGTTGCTGCTAACCGGCTCGCGCGATGGAACCGTCCGGATCTGGAGCGTCGCTGGCGGACTGGAAAGGGCAGTTCTAAGGGGCCACAGCGGCGCGGTGGACAGCGCCCAGTTCAGTCCCAGCGGTTTGTATGTCGTGACCGCGTCCTCGAACGATCGCACGGTCCGGCTATGGGCGACGCAATCGGGGCGCCAGATTGCCGTCCTTGGCAGCCACGACGAAGCAACCGTTCTACTGGGCTTTACACGCGCAGCTTTCAGTTCCGACGGCACCCATGTCGCAATTGTTTCCGGCGAAAAAGGCGTCCGGATCGTACGCGTTTTCCAGGCACCCATGGACCTCATCGATTTCGCCCGGCGTACTGTGCCCCGCGAACTCACCCCTTGCGAACGGAGAAGCTTCTTCCTTCCTGAAGACCCTGCAACCGGTACTTGTCCGGGCTGAGGTGGACAACGGGTCAGACTTTGCCCCTTAGGCCCCTGCTGGAACCGCCAACCGTCCGGACCAAAGTGTGACAGAGCGGATCGGCCCCGGATCCGGGCGGCGTGGCGCATAACGATGATTGTTGGGATTTCGCTTGCCCGTCGGAGGAGCGCTATCATCCGACCACGATCACCAGAGCGTTCACTTGTGATCTCTGCTTTTGGAAAGCGACGGAGGCGATCTTGATGCTTGGTCAGCCAGAGAGCTCTACGACAGACGCACCGCCAACCAACTAACAAATGTTAACAACGCATAACTCGCGCGATCTCTCCTTTTTGAGCGAACGTTGTCTGCGGTCACACCAGGCCGCGTCCGAACATCGTTCAACAAATGGAGGATAACTATGTCTGCAAATCTCTCGTCGCCATCGCGTCGTGACATCATTGTTGCGGCCGGTGCAGTTAGCGCAATTGCAATATTGCCGGAGGCAGCTCGATCTGCAGGTGGAGACGTTTCGATCCGCCCATTCACTTTCAAGGCACCGGAAGAAAAAATAGCTGAACTTCGTCGGCGCATTGCCGCGACCCAGTGGCCGGAACGCGAGACGGTCGCCGACGCTACACAAGGTGTTCAGCTCGCGACGATGCAAAAGCTCGCCCGCTATTGGGCGTCTGAATACGACTGGTCCAGGTGTGAGGCAAAGCTGGCAGCTCTGCCCAACTTCGTGACAGAGATCGATGGGCTAGACATCCACTTCATTCATGTACGTTCCAAGCACGACAATGCCTTACCGGTGATCGTCACCCATGGTTGGCCAGGCTCCATTGTGGAACAGCTCAAAATCATCGGTCCGCTCACAGACCCTACAGAGTACGGCGGTACCGCAGCAGACGCATTTGACGTGGTTATCCCATCGATGCCGGGTTACGGCTTTTCCGGGAAACCCACCACAACAGGCTGGGGCCCCGACCACATTGCACGTGCCTGGGTCGTTTTGATGAAACGCCTTGGCTACAATAAATTCGTGGCGCAAGGCGGCGATTGGGGGGCCGTGGTCGTTGACCTTATGGGTGTACACGCGGCACCGGAACTGCTCGGCATCCACAGCAACATGCCTGGTATCTTTCCGGCCGAAATTGATGCGGCGGCCTTTTCCGGATCCCCCGCGCCCTCCAACCTCTCCGACGACGAGAAAGCTGCCTACGACCGTCTGCAATTCGCCTATCAAAAAGGGATCGCGTATGGGTTCCAGATGGGGCTACGTCCGCAGACGATGTACGGAATTGCGGACTCGCCTATCGGCCTGGCAGCCTATTTCCTCGACCATGATGCCCGAAGCTATGCGCTCATCGCGAGTGTCTTTGATGGGAAGCCTGCTGGTCTGTCCCGCGACGACGTCCTCGACAACATCACAATCACCTGGCTGACGAACACGGCTGTGTCAGGCGCCCGGCTCTACTGGGAGTACTGGGGCAAGGGATATTTCAATGTCAAAGGGGTCGCCATCCCGGTGGCCGTGAGCGCTTTCCCAGACGAACTTTACCAGGCGCCAAGAAGCTGGAGCGAGCAGGCGTATCAAAAGCTGATATATTACAAGAAGCACGACGTTGGCGGGCACTTCGCTGCCTGGGAGCAGCCTCGTCTCATCTCGGAAGATCTAAGGGCGGCGTTCCGGCCACTGCGCCAAGCCTGAAAGATCAGGGACGGCGCCGATACATGCGCCGTCCACACCTCCAACTCTTCAATCCGCTGCAAATGCCACAGCCCTATGGGTTGGCATTTGTCGCAAGCGACAAAGGATCTCGTTATGGCTGAGAAGACTCCTTTCACAGGCAAAACCCACAACACCAACGGGCTTGATGGCAGCGCACGCAGCAGCGACGGTTTACTCGACCTCAAGCTCAAACAACCTCATCCCGCTGCTGAAAACCTATTCGGGGCAGCGTGGTCTGCCTGTTACATGGGTGCAATCGAAGTCGCCGCGTCACAACGAAAACTCCAACTTCCCTTTGGCACGGCCGTCGAGGCCGAGATCGGTTTGAACTCCAGCGAGGGCGACTATTTTCTGCGTGCGCGCCTGAACGTCAGCGTACCTGGAGTCGATCCCCTCGTCGCACGTGAATTACTCACGGCAGCACATAGCATTTGTCCCTACTCCAAGATGACCCACGGCAATATCAACGTCACGACAACTTTGGTCTGAGCAGCCATTCGGGGTCAGCGCTTGGCGCTCGGCCCCGAAGGCTCTTACTAGAGGCAATGGATGATCGTTAAAACGGCGTCTGCGCGAGGTCGGCCTCTGCCCGGCCTAGTCGACGCGACACTAGCCGATGCAATTCGCGCATAGTTTGTTTCCGTCGAGGTCGCGGAAATACGACATATAGTAGGTCGGGCCACGATAGCCGGGAGCGCCTTCATCGGTGGCGCCAAGCTCGATAGCCTTTTGATAAAAGGCATCCACTTCTGCGGGAGTATCAAAGCAAAACGAGATCATGCTTCCATTGGCTACCGTGGCGGGGTGTTTGTTGTGTGGGCCAAGCACCCCGAAGAACAAGGTACCGTCCTTGCCATAATAGCGACCACCCGTGGGATGTTCGAGCAACGGCTTGATCCCGGTCGACCCGAATAGCGATCGTAGAATGGCCTCGCTTTTTCCAAGCAATTTGAACCTACGACTGCATAGAGCCTCGCAACCATCTCAATCAACCTCTTGGGTCAGCGTAATCGTGACGTCAATATTGCCGTGAACGGCTTTCGAATATGGGCACGATTCGAACGCTTCATTCGCCAGGATCAGGCCAGCGCTTCGCTCCAGCCCCAACAGGGAGAAATCGAAACGAGCCCGCAGAAAGTGTTTTTCGTTCGCTATGCACAGATCGATTTCCGCGTCGATGCTAACGCCGGTCGGTAGCACTACACCGTTTTTGACGGCCGCAAGCGTGATGGATCTTACGAGGGACGAGGACCATCCTGACGCAATCAGTTGCTCCGGATTTGCTCCTATGCCTGAGGAGCCAGGAATAGAAAGCCTGATGTCGAGAACGCCATCCAAACTGCGCGAGACGCCACTATGGCGCACCCCCGTGGTGCGAATTTTGGCCGTATACAGAACTCTTGGGCCCTGCGTCATGGTGTGCGCTCTTCAGTGTTTTATCCCGCAAGGCGAATGCCTGTACACGGTCTGAGCGGACTCCGGCATTCGCGGCCGACCAAGTTCTGAGAGGCCACAAGCCAGCGTGCAGTGAAGGGGCCGATGACATCGTCGCAGGAGCACAGCTTGGGCAGAATTTCGACTGTGATCACGGTCGATTACTTCGAGCGTCTCGGGAGTCACGATTGCTCTCCCCAGGATTTGGTGGTTTGCTGGTCGCACTTCTCATGCTGGGCAACAGCTAAGCCCAAGAGGCGGAAGTCGCCCGTTATGCGTTGTTAGCGGCTGTTAGCAGCTGACAGGTCTTTCTTTTCAAGCATGTGGGAATGCGCCCGGCCTGGGCGCTGGGTAGGTGCGGTGGAGGGAACCTCAAATCAAAATCAGGAAGGATTGTCGTTCGGTCCTTTCAATTTGCTCGTGAGCGAAAGGCTTCTCACGAAAGAACGTGCGCCAATAGAATTGGGTGCGCGTGCGCTCGACCTGTTGATTGTGCTCATCGCCTCCTCGAACGAAGTCGTAAGCAAGAAAGATTTGCTGGCGCGCGTTTGGCCAGACGTTGTCGTCGAAGAAGGCAGTTTGCGGTTCCACATGAACGCCCTCCGCAAGGTACTAGGCGATGGAAAGGACGGCGCGCGATACATCGTGACCCTGCCAGGTCGCGGCTACTGCTTCGTGGCGCCGATCTCGCGCCCTAGTACGTCGGGCGAGACACTTGCCGCCGAATTTCGGCACGCCAATCTTCCAAACCGTCAGAGTCGGACTGTGGGTCGGGAGCGAGATGTTCTCAATCTATCGGCCCAACTCGCCGCCTCGCGTATTGTCGCCATCGTCGGTGCTGGCGGGATCGGCAAGACAACAGTGGCGATCGCGGTAGGACATCATTTAAACCACGACTTCAGCGGGGCCGTGCTTTTCGTCGATTTCGGTATGCTGAGCGATCCAGGTCTCGTCGCGCCCGCTGTCGCGTCCATGCTGGGGCTGGCCGTCGGCTCCGACGATATCCAGCCGAACCTGATCGCGTATTTGCGTGACAAACGAGTTCTGCTGATCCTCGATACCTGCGAGCATTTGATAGACGCGGTCGCTAAGCTCGCGGCGATCATTCTTGAGTTTGCGCCGCAGGTTCACATCCTAGTCACAAGCCGCGAAGCTCTTCGCATCGACGGGGAGCACGTCTACAAGCTAGACGCCCTGCCGTGTCCGCCGGACGACCCACAGATTGCGACCGTGGCCCTACTGTCGTTTCCGGCAACGCAGTTGTTCATGGAGCGCGCGGCGGCCAGCGGCATTGGCCCCGACATAAGCGATACGGACGCGCGCATCGTTGCAAGCATCTGCCGAAAGCTGGACGGCGTGGCGCTTGCACTTGAACTCGCTGCCAGACGTGTGGAGACCTTTGGCCTGCCACAGATCGACACGCTTCTCGACCAGCATCTAGCGCTGGGCTGGCTAGGGTCGCGCACGGCGCCTGCACGCCAGAAGACACTGCAAGCCACGCTCGACTGGAGCTATGCGCTACTGTCTTCGTCGGAACGTAGAGTGCTGCGCCGCCTTGCGGTTTTCGTCGGGCATTTCACGCTCGATGCGGCGCTCGAGGTCGCCGTAGGCGTCGACCTTGATCGATCTACAGTCTTCAACGCGATCGATAGCCTTGTTGGAAAGTCTTTGGTCGCTACCCATCAACTGGGCGCGATGATGCGCTATCGACTTCTAGATACGACGCGCGCCTATGTTATCGAAAGTGGAGTAGACTCCACCGAACTTGCCGGTCTGGCCGTTCGCCACGCGGTTTATTATCAGCGCTGGCTGGAGCAGAGCGGCACCGAGTGGGCGACGCTGACCAATTGGACGGAGCGTGCTCCACACCTTGCTGCTCTCAACAATGCTCGGGCGGCGTTGAACTGGTGCTTTGGCGAAGGCGGCAATGTGAGAACTGGGATCGCCCTTGCTTCGGCTGCAGGGCCGGCGTTTCTGGCTATGTCGCTGTTCCCCGAGTGTCATAACTGGACGGAACGTGCGCTTGTCGTTCTCGACGATGCCGCACAGGGCAGCCCGGAGGAAATGCATCTTCAGGCCGTCTTCGGGACATCGCTGATGATGATGCGCGGAAAAAGTGATGCGGCGCTCGCGGCATTGGAGAGAAGTGTCACGATCGCTGAGGAGTGCGGTGACCTCATCAGCCAAGTTGGACTTTTAGGTTTGTTGCGAACCTTCTATTTTCGTAGCGGGGATTTCATCACCGCTCTCCTTTACGCTCGTCGTTGTAGAGCCGCAGCCAACCTCATCGAGGATTCGGCTGCTACCGGACAGGCTTGTTCGCTCCTGGGTAGATCCCTTCATCTCATGGGCGACCTGACGGGCGCGCGGGCCGAGCTTGAGACCAGCTTGCATCACTGGTCGCGCGCCCGGAGCGCCACGATTTATCTCGCCCACGAACGCCACTACCCAAGCGACGTCACCTTAGCGCGAACCCTCTGGTTGCAAGGTCTTCCGGACCAGGCCAGAGCACGTTCGCTCCAGGTGATCGACAGCGCTGCGAGTATCGACCGTCCAGCGGCGCTGGTCGTCGTTCTAGGGTGGGCTGCGTCGGTATTCCTTTGGATCGGCGAGATCGTGTCCCAGGGAGTGGTGTAGCTGACGGCTTGGTCGCCGCGCTCTCCGGCATAGGGCCGGGATGATCAGCGTGCCACGGCTGGCAGGCTGGTGAGAGGATCATCGCTCATTTGGCTGATGGTTTCCAGCGTCATGTAGCGCGCCCGCTGCACGGCCCATTCGTCATTCTGTTCGAGCAGGAGCGCGCCGACGAGGCGGACGATGGCGTCATCGTTGGGGAAGATGCCGACGACCTCGGTGCGCCGCTTGATCTCGCCGTTGAGGCGCTCGATCGGGTTGGTGCTATGCAGCTTGGCGCGGTGCTCTCTGGGGAAGGTCATGTAGGCCAGCACGTCGGGCTCGGCGTCGTCCATGATTGTCGCCAGCTTTGGCACCTTCGGCCGGATCTGGTCGGCGACGGCACGCCATTGCGTGCTTGCGGCTTCTGGCGTCTCCTGGGCAAACGCGGTGGCGATGAAGGCGGAGACGACACGGCGCCCGCTCTTGCCGGCATGGGCCAGCACGTTCCTCATGAAGTGGACGCGGCAGCGTTGCCATGTCGCGCACAGCACCTTGGTGACGGCCGCCCTGATGCCTTCATGGGCATCGGAGACGACGAGCTTGACGCCGCGCAGGCCGCGGCGGGTCAGCTTGCGCAGGAACTCCGTCCAGATCGGCTCGGCCTCAGACGTGCCGACCTCCATGCCCAGCACCTCGCGCCGGCCGTCCGCGTTGACGCCGACGGCGATGATGACGGCGACCGAGACGATGCGGCCGCCGCGGCGCACCTTCAGGTAGGTGGCGTCGATCCACAGGTATGGCCAGTCGCCCTCGATGGGTCTTTCAAGGAACGCTTTGACCTTGCCGTCGATCTCTTCGCACAGCCGGCTGACCTGGCTCTTGGAGATGCCGCTCATGCCCATGGCCTTGACCAGGTCGTCGACCGAGCGGGTCGAGATACCCTGGACGTAGGCCTCCTGGATGACGGCGGTCAGCGCCTTCTCGGCCATGCGCCGCGGTTCGAGGAAACCGGGGAAGTAGGAGCCCTTCCTCAGCTTCGGGATGCGCAGCTCGACGGTGCCGGCGCGCGTCTCCCAGTCGCGATCGCGATAGCCGTTGCGCTGAGCCGTCCGCAGCGGGTTCTTCTCGCCATAGCCGGCGCCGGTGGCGGCGCCCACCTCCAGCTCCATCAGCCGCTCGGCGGCAAAGCCGATCATCTCGCGCAAGATATCGGCGTCGGGGGTCTTCTCCACGAGCGTGCGCAGGTTCATCATGTCGTCGGTCATCGGTGGTTCCTTCGAATCAGGTTGGTGTCAGCAACCCGACCTTACCGGGGAACATCGATGACCGCCGCAAAGCCGCTCGCTCGCTACGGCGCTGTTGAGGGCGCGCTCGCGAGCGGCTTCGCTACCGCCGAGCTACACCACGTCCGGGGACGCGACCATCGGCGATTTGCAGAGTGCTGATGAACACATCGATTCGATGCTCTACCAAGCCCGATCCAACTCGCTAGGACCCTTTGTTGCCGTTGCGCAAGCGCGAAAGGGAGAGTTGGCCATTCTCCGAGGCGACGCAATGAATGGCGTCGCCAGTCTGCGAGCCGGGTTGGAGGCGAACCACGCACTCGGTTATGAAGTTCTGACCACAGAGTTCAACATCTCCCTTGCGCAAGGACTTAGAGTACTCGGCAAACTCACGGATGCCATTCAGCTGATCGATCAGACGATCCATAAAGTCGAATTGAACGGTGACGACCTGTACATGCCGGAACTTCTCCGCCTAAAAGGCGGCATTCTTATATCTATGCGGGAACAGCGCTACGATGAGGCGGAGAGGTGCTTTGCCCAGTCGCTGGCCCTGAGCCGCCAACAAGGCGCACGCGCCTGGGAACTGCGGACCGCCACCGACCTTGCGGCATTCTTGGCAAGCCAGATACGCCGTGATGAAGCAAAAGCACTGCTGCACCCGGTGCTGGCGCAATTTACGGAGGGTTTCGAAACTGCTGATCTAAAAGCGGCCGAACGGCTGCTTGCAGCATTGAGTTAGCGCAGCGACGTCGGGATAAGTCTTCTGAACGAGGCCGCTTTGCTCGTTCATTGATCAACCTCACACTTGGCCGTGAGCATCCGCGATGTCCGCTTCTGGTACGCACCACCGGGAACGCGAAGGACCGGAATGAGGCGCAAAGCTGTCGTTCAAAAAGGTAGCACGCTTGGAAGTTCGTGCCGACGCGCTATCTGGCGTATGTGCTAGAAGTCGCTGCCTTCAAAGCTATCCAAAAACCGAATCTAGTATCCCACTTTGTCCATAAGCAACCGCAATTCGGGCTGACGCGCGACGCAGAAAGTTCGAAAAGCTTCCAGGAACCCCAGCCAAACAAAATCAATCACTTAGCTACCAAAATCGATCAAAACCGTGTTGCTAACCGGCGTAACGCCTAGCAACATAAGCCTTTGATTTGTAACGATTTGTAAGGGTTGCGGGAAATCGCGATAGCAACACGGATAGTAACATGCACCGGCAACATCGCGAAGGCTTACCTCCCCCTCAATGCCAATCTATAGCGGTAAGGATTCGCCGGATTGATTTCGGCCTGTGGAATTAGGGCAATGGTCATCATTGCAGGGAGGCGACTTTGATAGCCCTCCAAAATTACCCTCTCGCCAAACTCGAGCAGGAAGTTCTCCCACCCAACCAGCCTTTCCTCTACGTCCACAAAAGCCTCGGTGACGACGATTGTGCGGCGCCAACGGGGTGGCAGAACTCTGCTATGCTCGATTGTGAAATTTTTGATCTCAAGATTGCCTGATTTGGAATTGGGGTCGTTGGAGTGCTCGGCTGCATTTCGCCACTTAATGACTTCGCCCACGTGAGCGTCGGCAAATGTGAGGAGCTTTGTGATTCCCGCATCCTGACCCAAGGCGCTTTCTGCCCAGGTTACAGCTGGAGCAATCTTCGCCTTGCCGTTCTCGACTTTCGTCCACAATGAGCCAGCATCAGGTTTGAAGGCATCCGTTCTGAACAGCCGCAGGATTAAACCGGCAACGGCGTGCAGGTACTGCTTTGTGGAGAGCAGGAAGGCCTGCGCGTCGGTCTCAAGGCCAATCGCATAGGGAATGGCGTTTATCCCCCTCCCTCGATCGGCAATCGCTTTTTCTTGTCCTGACGTGACACTGGCCTGAACCCTCAAGCGAGCTTGGTGACATTCCATCAAACCCTGCTGGCACCGCCAAATCTCTCCGAACACGTCATCCTCGTCGTCTGTGTGGCTTAACCTCAACGCCAAGGCCTGCAATGTCAGGCGCGAGACTATTGGTTCGCTAGTCCCGTAATTTGCGACTTGCTGGAACGTAAAGGGGCTCATGGTTGCCTACAGCAAGGCTTGGCAAATTCGATCTCCGAGTCCTTGCGATCCTCTTCGATCATAGACGAAGCAAATTCACAACAAAAAGCCCGCCTCGCGCGGGCTTTCTTGTCTCAACCGCGGCGCTTTCCCGCTAGTCCCGCCGATCACCTGGACACAGTCCTGTCTCATGTAGAAGGCACTCTAAAGCCGGCTTGCCGCCCGGTACGACGTCCACCAGGCTATCGCCCAAGTATCATCCTGTCGCGGTTCGGATCCACGTTCATAAAAGAGCGCACGCCATTCAAAAGAAGGGCGCCGAGCCGCCGTCAAATCGAAGGCGGGCACCGAGTCCCGCCTTCGAGGGTGGGCCTACATTCAGCCGCCCATCTTCTTCGCCATTGCGCAGAAATCCGCATGCGACTTGTTGATCGTGGTATCGCCGCAGTCTTTCAACACAGCCTTCTGTTCCTCGGGTTTCATGGCCATCCATGCGGTCTTGAAATCCGCGTCCGACCTCAAGGTTTTCATGCCGGCATCGGTGAAGAACGGCGACATCTTTGCCGGGTCGTCTAGCGCCGACGTTCCGGTGCCGCTGCCAGCGAGAGCCGAACCAGTCGTCATCGCAAGCGCCATCGCGCCCATTGTAAGCATCTTGATGTTCATAGAAATTTCTCCCAATAAAGGGCTGCCAAAGCGGCAGCTTAATACGTCAACTTGGCTCTTCGGCAAAAGTTTCTCCGCTTAGTGAAAAAGACCTGCCCGAAATGGGATACGGGCGGGCAGGTTCTGGAGCGCTGGAATCATCCAGCAAAAGTCAACGAGCGGCGGGCGGCTCGGGTTCAACGCCGGCGGCGGCCGTGTAGTCGGCATTGGCATCGCCGTCGGTCGCGCGCTGGCGCTGAGGCAAAGGTGACCGGCGCCGACCACATGACGTAACGGAAAGACTCAGCTATGTCTGAGGCGCGGCGGACCTGAGAAGGGACCGTCCGGCCGGCGCCATTCAGGCAAGCTCCCAGCGAGGGCGCCGGCCTTTTTATCCGATTTATCTGGACGACAGAGCCGGCCAAAAATGGCCGACGCGATATTGCCCGGTGAGACAACAGTGAAACCCGCCGTCCGCGCGCCACCCAGGCGCTACCGAATAGGCCGGCGCAGTACCCCAACCAACTGCACCGGCCACACGGGAACTAACAAAACCCGTTCTGAAGGCATTCTATCGGACATTAGCAGTCCCTTAAATGAGACTGAGTGCCCAATGTCGCAGGGCACAAAGACGCACGGCATGCGCGCTACAGCCGTAGGGGAATGGCGGTCAAGTAGAGGTAATCACGCGGATGTGTTATGATTCGCGTCGTGGGCAAGAAGGCTAAGCAAAAGCGCAAGATCGAACCGCCAGCCGATAGCGAACGAGCTACCGAGGCTGAATACTATGCCCGCAAGTTCGGCCTCACCAGAGAGGAGGCCGCGAGGATGATCAAAGACGCTCGAACCATCACGCCTCTCTTTGAACCCCGTATGGCTAAGCGCTAGGCGGTCGCACCGGTGCTATTGTGTTCCACTGGATGGCTCCGACTTCCTTCCCGGTGACATCCCGCACGACGCTCCAATAGGCGGCATGCTTTTCCATTACCGAGCGCGCGGCGATGGTTTCAACAGCGCGCAGCTGTCTTGTCCATCTGGCCAGGGGCGGCGCCCTTCGCGTCGTCTGTCGCCTGACCAGGCGCCAAGGTCTGTGCACTGCCGGTCTGCTGGCCGGTGGCACAATCTTTTGCCGCATTCGGTTTCGATGTGCCGCCCGTTATGGTGGGGTCAAGCTTCATGCCGCCGGCCGCACCATAATTCGTTCTGATACCGTGTTTATGTTGAACGGGCGTGGCAGCTTGTGACAACGACAGGCCAGCCGACAAAGCGATTAGAATTGATGTTAACATAAGCCGTTGCATGATATTTCTCCCGGTTTGAGTGCGATCGCAATTAATCACGCTTGGGGTGTTGGTTTGCCCCTGCTGATTAAAGAACTATTAGAAACATCTAATGTTCCATTGCGTCGCCTGGCGGGCCTCTACCGCTTCTTCGGCTTCGGCGTGATCGTCTCGATCCGCACCTTGTCGCCGATCTCCTTGGCCATATCGAACGCTTTCTGCTTGTCCTTGGTGGTCAGCACTGTCCGCCAGGATGGCTTTTCGAACACGCTCACGATGTAGGTTGTTACAGGCTTGTCGGCCATCATCCACCTTTGGCTTTGCCGTAGGCGGTCGGGCTGGTGTCTGGGGTGTAAATTAGGCCGACATCATTCCCGTTGCATTTCTTGCAACGAAGCTTCGGCCGAATGTCCCATTCCATTGCTGGCGCATCTGGGCCGAATCGGTCGCGGGGCTTCACCAGGTCGAGCACTTGCTTATGATGGCAGGCCGGGTTGTGGCAGCGCGCCGTCACCTTCATCTTTTCATCGATCAGCGATTGATAGGTCCCGCCCTTGGTCAACCGCGAAACCTCTCGGTGTGCCAAACGATTTTGCCGCCGACCTTCATCGGCTTGTGAATGACCAGGCGCTTTGGCAGATGTTCAGGGTGAACCTCCAGAAGCGTGATCTTGATATTCGGCTTGCATCGACTGCAGTCGAACTTCAGGCGCAACGGGTCAACGCCGCCGCCATAGACCATCATCAGGTCGGCCGAGCGGCAGTAGAAGACGTTGCCACAGGTGCACTCCGCCTTCACAAGCATGTTGTGCCGGGTTGCCTTGCCCAGCGTGTCGATCGGTTCATGCGCCATGAGAACAGAAAAGGAACAAATTCCTTGAACGTCAAGGCCAGTTGTGGAATCTATTCGGCGTGGAAAGGGATCTCACATGCCACTGCGCTATGCCGTCGAGCCGTGTCCGAATGACGCGAAGGCTCTGCACTTGAAGCTCAACGAAGCGGCGGACAACGGCGGTCGCGTCGTCAATGTCATCTGGCAGCCGGAGCACGAAGTGGTCGACCGTTAACCGGCCAGCCCGCTATGCAGCGTTCGGGCAGAGCGAGTTCGGCGTATCGCTCGATATGCCGATTTGGTCTCTCAGGGTGAGCGCCAGTACCATCCTCCCTTCCCAACCTCTGCAATCTATGATCCGCTCCCGCCACGGGAGGATTGCATGGCATTATCTGTTATCGGGGCTGGGTTCGGCCGCACCGGCACGCACACTCTGAACCTGGCGCTTGAAATGCTCGGGTTCGGGCCGTGCCATCACATGGAGGACGTCAATTCTAATCCCGAGCACCGCGACCTGATCCGCGCCGCCGGGCGCGGCGAGCCGGTGGATTGGGACGTCGTCTATGCCGGTTACAAGTCGGCAGTTGACTGGCCGACGGCCTATTTCTGGCGCGAACTCGCCGAGTATTTCCCCGACGCCAAGCTCATTCTCACCGTTCGCAACCCCAAAGACTGGTACAGGAGCGCACGTGCCACGATCTTCAACACCATGGGCGAGACCTCCGACCCGCAAAGTTTTGGCCGGGCCGTCATAGAGACGAAGATTTTCGGCGGTCGTCTCGACGACGAAACCCATGCTATCGAAGTGCTCGAAGCCCACAACGCCGAAGTGATCTCGGCTTTCCCGCCGTCGCGCCTGCTGGTCTATCAGGTGGCCGACGGCTGGCCGAATCTGTGCGCCTTTCTCGGCGTTCCGATCCCGGACGAACCCTTCCCCCACAGCAACACCACTAACGAATTTCGAAGGCGCTACGCCAAATAAGCCCCGCACCGAGTTCGAGGCCGCAGCCCGGGTAAACGCGCGTACCAGCCTGTCCAGCAGGCTCCGATGCTTGTAACCAATAGAAGCGGGTGCACCAGCAAGGGAGAGTGGCCGCTGTTGGGCGCGAAAGTGCCATTGCGGCTAGCCGCTCGGATGTCCGCTTCTGGACGGCGGCCATGATAGGTTCAACGGCCAACATTGAGGCGCAAAGCGGTCATGTGTGCTTCTGCTGAAGAGAGCCCGACCCAAAGCGGATACCGAAATCTCATGCGAACCTCGCGGCGAAAGCAAACTCACAGGCAACGGGTGCGAATGGCCCTGTCAATCATGGTGGAAGACCTCCACCATGCGTGCCCACCACTCGCCTTCGCCGCGAGTCTTCGAGCGTGTTGCGGAGTGAAGTTGCCAAATGTTCACGCATGCATTGCGCTGCATGCGGGGCGTCTCCGGTCTGCATCGCTTCCAGGATCAGCCGGTGCTGGCGGATCGTCACCGCACCCAGACCGGGTTCGGGTACTGGCGAGATGCCGGCCGCGATCCATCTGCGCCTTGGAAATGTCGACGGCGCGCCACAGCATATGCAGTCCGTTCACCTCGGCGATCATACGATGGAAGGTGTCGTCCAGCCGGATCGCCTCGGCAAAATGACGACGCCAATGGCGAGTTCGTGCGCGGCGATGTTGTCGGCGAATGCTTCGGCGGCCGTCGTGGTCAAGCGACCCACCGCGCGTGAGGCGCTTTCCGCTTCCAGCGCCGTGCGAATCACGTAGGCTTCCTCGAGCGCCCTGCGGCTGATCGGCGCGATGAATGTGCCGTTCTGGGCAAAGACGTCGATCAGACCCTCGTCGCTGATGCGTTTAAGCGCCTCGCGCACGGGCGTGCGCGACACGCTGAGCCGGGCTGCGAGCGTCGCCTCGATGACAGCTTCTCCCGGCCGCATGCGGCCGCTGACGATCAGCCCGCGCACAACTTGGTAAACCTGTTCGCTCAACGCGACACCGCGTTTAAGACGTATGGCTTCGATATCTAACTTTTGGCATCCGGTGCCAGAAACCCTTCTTGATCTCCCGCCCAAGGAAAACGTTCTGCGCGGTCGTCAAGTTGTCGGCCAAGGCAAGGTCCTGGTAGACTACTTCGATGCCCTGGGCCCGCGCCTCGATGGGCTTGTGGAAATCGCAAACCTGATCGTCGACGAGCACCTTACCATCGTTTGGCGGGAAGTTGCCGGCGATCAGCTTCACCATCGTCGACTTGCCGGCTGTTGTCGCCCATCAGGCCCACAACCTCGCCCGACTCCACAGTAAAGCTGACATCCGTCAGGGCGCGGATTGCCCCGAAACTCTTCGAAACGCCACGGACTTCCAGAAGTGACACTTTTGTCTCCCTTTCCCGAGCGACTCGCGAAAATCGGTCCGAACGGCCTGTTCATCCGCGCTCTGACGGCAGCGGTTTACGCGACGACCCTTAGCCGACACCCTCCAGATTGACCGGCGCTGCAACCTCCTCGATGGTCTCCCACCGCCGCGACCGGGCGGACCGCAGCACCGCGTCCACCACGGCGTCGGCCGCAAGGCCGTCTCGAAAGTTGGGCACAACCTTCTCTCCAGTGCGAAGGCCGCGAAGGAAGTCGGCGACCTGATGTACGAATGTGTGGTCGTACCCGATCTGGAGGCCCGGCACCCACCAGGCCTTCATGTATGGATGGTCGCTGTCGGACACGTGAATCGTGCGCCAGCCGCGAAGGGCGCCTTCGTCATGGTGGCTGAAGTACTGAAGCCGGTGGAGGTCGTGCAAATCCCATGCGATCGAGCCGTGTTCGCCGTTCACTTCCAGCGTAAAAAGCGCCTTGTGGCCGCGCGCGAAGCGGGTCGCCTCGAAACTTGCGAGCGAGCCGTTGGCAAACCGGGCAAGGAAAAGGCCGGCGTCCTCCGCCGTGACGGCTTCACGCTTGCCGCTCAGCGCGTGCATGCGTTCACGGATGAAAACCTCGGTCATGCCGCACACCTCGGCAAACGGCCCGATGAGCCAAAGTGCCGCATCGATACAGTGGGCAAGCAGATCGCCCGTGACGCCGCTCCCTGAGCGGCTGGCGTCGAGCCGCCACGTACCCGGCCCCCCTTGTGGCAGATCCGCCGACATGGTCCAGTCCTGCAGGAACTTGAAGCGACTGTGGAAGATCTGGCCGAGCCGCCCTTCCTCGACCATCTGCTTGGCCAGCGCCAGCGCGGGCACCCGCCGGTAATTATACCAGACCATATTGGCGACGCCCGCACGCTCCACCACCTCGACCATGCGCCGCGCCTCGGCGAGCGTCGTTCCGAGCGGTTTTTCGCACGCCACCATCTTACCGGCTTTCGCGGCGGCCATCGCTATTTCGCCATGGGTGTCATTCGGACTGGCGATGTCGATAAGATCTATGTCGTCGCGCTCGACCAGTTTGCGCCAATCGGTTTCATGCGAGCCGAAACCCCATTGGGCGGCAAAATCCCGGGCCTTGGCTTCGTCGCGCGAGCAGACCGCCACCAATTCCGCGCCCGCTTCCTCGGGAAAAAAGCGCCGCACCTGATGATAGGCATTAGAATGGGTACGGCCCATGAAGCCGGTGCCCACGAGCCCAACCCTCAAGCCCCGGGTTGACGGCACGTCATTCTCCCAAAACTCCCACAGCCACTATCTTGACGCGTAATGCACAATTGCGTCAAGGATCGTGCGATAGAGGCTGTCGACCTCTTCGTCGATCTCGACCGCTTGATGCCCAGTGCCTTGGCGTTGGCGATCAGCTTGTGCGTGAGTTCGTCAACGGAGATGACATCTGCCTTCGTCGACTCAGGGACGTTATTGGCCAGCCATTGATCCAGGAAGTTGATCCCGCGTGTGGTCATGTAAACCAGCCGAATGTCACGCTGACCATCACCACCGCGGCCAGGATGGAAAGAGGCACCGCTAGGAAAAGCCCAACTTCCAGCAATCGGGTCTCTTTGTCACTGAACATTAGGTGCGCCTCATGCATGCTTGTCCAGTAGAAGCTGCGAACCCTGATTCGGTTCCGGTGCCCTCAGAGCCTCACCAGCGAGCGTTGTCTTCGGCCGCGGTCCTACGCCGCCGCATCGTCCGGCCCGCTCAGGCGCCTCCCGCTGCGCGCCAGAGCGGCCAACATGCGCTCTTCCGCGGGAAGCCGGTAGCGCAGCAACGCCGCTTCCTTCTCCCACTCTCGCTCCATGCGGTAGATCTCGGGCAACGGCTGCCAGTCCTTGGGCTTGTTACCACTTCGGCCGGCGGAAACCCCAGTGTTCAATCCCGACCAGATCCGAGCCGTCAAACCAGCGTGTCACGTTGAGTTTCGCGAAATGCAGCGCTCGTGCCCGGCCACCAAATCTTGTCGATGGCGCCGTCGGGTGGGCCTTCCTTCCACGGCGTCCATGCCTTGCATGGCCGCTCTACAAGTTCGTGATCCTGCATGGCTCGCGTTAGCCTGTCTCGTTTCGGGACGAAAAATGCTGGCACCGGATTTGCAGAAAAGGACAGGACCTGAGCGGGGCGAACCTGATCGGTGTTGATTTCACTTCGACAGACCTCAGGAACAGCAATCTCCTTGCCGCAAATTTTGAGAAGGCAACGCTTGTGCGTGCTTCCCTGGCCGACTCGACCGCCAAAGGCGCCCGGTTCGACAAAATCGAGGCCTACAGGACCGACTTCAGCCATATGGACGCGCCGGGCGCTGTGTTTACGAGCGCGGAAGTGCAGCGCTCGAATTTCCAGGACGCCAATCTGACCAATGTTGATTTCACAAAGGCGGAATTGGGGCGAGCGCAGTTCAATGACGCCGATATCAGCGGCAGCCGCTTTTCGTTTGCCAATCTCGCGCGGGCGGACTTCCGAGGAGCGAGGTTCACCGCGCCGATAGACTTTGACCGCGCTTTTCTCTTTCTGACCCGTATCGAGGGCCTCGATCTTTCCAATTCGGCGGGTCTATCCCAGTGGCAGCTCAACATGGCTTGCGGAGACGCCCGGACCGAGTTGCCTTCTGGCTTGACGAGGCCTGAACATTGGCCATGTAGCGAGCCATAGGCTCGGCGCCGTGTCGCTGCCGGGGCTGAGATCGTCAAGCGCGCCCTTGCGGTGGCGACGCTTGCGCGCGCCCCACAGTTGCGCAAGTATTAGAGCGTTGGTGGGGAGTAACCGGCGATGCTCAGAATATTTTCTGTGCTGGCTGCATTGGTAATTTCACAAGCCGAAGCGCAGTCAACTCGAACAGTTGAGACGTGCCGCCAGATAGAAAACGATGGTGAAAGACTGGCCTGCTATGACAGCGTGGCGTCTGCCAATGCAGCCACGACACAATCGTCACCCGTTATGCTATCGACCTCATTCTTCAACGTCATGGCAGTCGACACATACCGAGGAATAAACACTCCCCGGATTGAACTGCATGTGTCATTTGCGAACGCCTCCGATAAGCCAGTCACCGGGCTTTCGGTATTCATCACGATCAAGGATGCCTTTGTTGACAATGTCCTTGCAACGGACGCGAAGATGGACATAGCCATCGCGCCGCACACCCAGACATCAGCAACGCCGTACTTCTATTGGGAAGACAGCGAACTTATGCCCGACAACGCATATCGCAAGATGTATAATGCGGTCTGGACCAAAAAGGCCAAGGTCGAGGTGGCGGTGAAGAAGATCCTGTTTCAAGATGGGAGCGTCGAGTCTTACTGACCGCTGGGCCGCAGCTCTAGGTCTCTGGCTTGGCGCTTCCGAACGTTGACTTCCAGTCGCGGTTGCGCTTCGCGTTGAGGCCTTCGTAGTCTGGAACGCATGTGAAGAACACGGGGCGCCTGTCGCGGCCGGCGGCCTTGCAATGCAAGCAGATGAAAAGCCCGACAAGATCCTGATGCATTGAGCCATGACCCGGCCCGAGCCGGTCAATCAGCGCCTGAATATCGAGCTTGGTCGTCCTGCCGCACATCGGGTGCGCGCACATAGATGGTTTCGCGGGCGGCCCGGGTGTCGGAGAGGGTCTTGAGGGGCATGGCGATCTCTATTGAAGGGTCGCCGCAACGGGAGGATTATATTCCTGAGATCGATAGTGGCCGCAAGCGTCTTCTATTGTTTGTCCCGGAAATCCAGCAGCTCCGCGTGCCGCAGCTTATCCTCGCCCTTGAGGAACCGCACGCGACCAACGAGACCGGGCTTCAGCCATTCCGCCTTGTCGCTCTTGAGCCCTATAGGCGCCGGCCCGCCTACCTTACCTTGGACGCGGTCCCACAGGCGCTGGCGCATGTCGGCCTTGAAAGTGACGAAGGCGCCGCCGGCATAGCGGCCCTTGTCGGCCATCAGCACCATCGCAGGCTTGCCGGCTTCGCGCTGCACGCCGATGATGTCCATTTCCTTTTCGGCATAGCACTTGATCTTGCGCCAGTTCATCGTCGGCCCGCTAAGATAGGTGCTGTCCTTGCGCTTCGAGACCATGCCCTCCAGCCCTGCTTTCTCGACCAGGCGATAGACGGCGTCGCCGGTGCCAGGCATCGCCTTGCTAAACTGGATGCGGCCGACGAACGGGATCATCTCCTGTAGGATCTTGCGACGGCCGTCCACCGGCACGTTGCGCAAATCATGCCCGTTCAGGTGCAGGATATCGAATGCTACCAAATACAGGTCTCGCGACGGCTTACGCCTGGTCATGGCTAATTGCAGGGCGTGGAAGTCGGACAGGCCTGCCTCGTTGACGGTGATAGCCTCGCCATCGATGATGAAGCTTTGAGCCTCGATCGCCTCCGCCTCTTCGGCAAGATGGATATAGCGGGACGTCCAATCATAGCCGTTCTTGGTGATCAGCCGAATGCCATCTTCATCCTTGATAAGCTGGGTGCGGTAGCCATCGAACTTGATCTCATGCAGCCATTCATCGCCCTGTGGCGGCGTGTCGACCAGATCGGGTTCCATGGGCTTGATGAACTTGAGACGCATGCACTGACCTGCATAACTGCGAGTCAATTAGCTCGCCCTAAAATGTTCCGGAACATTTTAGCCATATTGGATGTTTCGAGTTCTATGGACAGCCGAAACCTACTCTCAGCGGATCAATCAAGGGCAGCACGAGCCCTACTGAACTGGTCGCGAGTGCGCCTTGCCGCAAAGGCTAATCTTAGCGAAATGACGATCCGCGATTTTGAGAACGGCTTTAGGAAACCGCGTCCCCATAATATCGCTGCAATACGCCAAGCGTTGGAGGACGTCGGAATTGTTTTCAACGTCGAAGGCGCTCCGTCGCTAGCCCGCCTTGAAGGTGATAGAGGTCTCACGACCGAGCGGACGCACGTTTTAGAGGCAGATCAAGCAGATAGGCCGTCGTTTCCCACGAACGACGGCCTCGCCCCGTGCCCAACACCCCCAGGAAAGCGCATGGCTCTCATTAGAGCGAGCTAAAGTTCGTGTCTATAAACTTAGACATAGTCAGAAAATTTGGCGTTGATTGAAAGCGAGTGCACCAAATCTCAGTAGGCAGATTGTCGACTCCGGTTTCGTCCACCTCCGCTTCCATCCGTTCGCCTACCGCCTTGATCTTGCCGCCACCGGCTACCGGCTCGCCCATCGAAGCCTTGCAGCCAAACGTCTGAGAGTTCCTGCCAGTACTCTGGCACGACCCTTTCCTTCCCGTCCTTGCGGACCTGTGAGCAGTACATCCACGCGTAGGTGATGCGCTCCTGGTCCTTTTTGGGAACGGCGATATTAGCCCCAGCGGCTGCTGTAGTATCTTCCTCCAGATCGATTTTGCATCGCTTCGAGAATGACCTGGAACACGCTGCCGACCTCCTCGGAAATATCCTGTCGAGATAGCCCCTGCCTTTCAGCCGCGGTCATCATCTGGTCGGCAAGATCGGTGATTGCAGACGGATCGTCGGTGAAGGCGTCCGGCAGATGCTCCGCGATCCATTCGTTGAGAAAATCGATCCCACGTCTGCTCATCTGCAATAAGTTCTATTGATGGCAAAGGTTCCGGCCGCGCCGCCTTACCTGCCCAACGACTGTTTGGACAAAGAAACTAATTCGGCCTCGTCCTTGATGCCGGCCGTGTAGTTGGCGATGATGCGTGAGGCGATGGCGGCTTCGTGCTTGGCGTGGAAGGTGACATCTCCTACGCGAACATCAAAGGCGAAGTATAGGAGCCGCCTGGCACGAGGTGCTGTGACGAGGCCGAAAGGGAGAGGCCGATCAGCGATGCCAACTCTCCAACCGTTTTTTCACCGTCTATCAAATGGACGACTGCCAAGAAACGGTAGCGATTACCGAGAACCGTGAGCCACCGTGCCACTTCAGCCGCTTGGTCGCGTACACCGAGGCGGTACGCCGGCCGGGGCCGCAATGCCGGATCCACCTTAATTACTGAGAGCCGCTTTCTAACGTAGTACGACACTACTACCGCCGACCTCTCGTTTCGTTGCCAGCGCGGACAGTGCGGGCCACTTGGAAAAGCCCGTCACTGCGCTGAAGAAAGCGATAGCTTCGTCATTTTGCAAAGTTTCGGACTTCATCGGATCCGGAGACACTAAATTCATGCACTGTCGCTTCACGCTCGTCGACGACGCGGTACCAATATGGCTGTAGGGTTCGGGGCGAGACCGGCCGGCCGGCGCAACGCGCTACGACAAAATCGTCGCCAACTTCCTCGGCTTCGTCAAGCTCGCAGCCATCATGCTCTGGCTCAAATGATTAAATTGTCACTACAGCCTAGCAACTTCGAAGTCTGGTTTCCCAAATCTACATGCAGGTATCTGCCTTGAAAGACAGGTGTTGGTTCATCGCCCACTCGATGCCGGCCCCAACCGAACAACCCCAACGCGTGTCGCTGTAGCCGCAGGTGGCACCACGCGCGCGGCGCCGAGATCGGCGGACTCCGCACGCGGTCCCCGCGGCGAGCCTCGCTTACGGTTACCGTCTTCATATCGCGCGCGAGGATCCAGTTTGCGACGGCAAGCACGATGTCTTGATCGTCTGCCAGGCCGACAACGTCGCGGTAAAATGCAAGAGCGTGCTGCAACAGATACCTATGAAGGAACTCGGCAACCCGCTGTGCTGTGCCCTCGTTAACGCGTGTGGGCAAATCGCTTTCAGTCGATTCAATGCAATGCCAAAGCATGCAGAGGCGTCCGAAGAGACCGTCGTATTTTCCGACATGCATTGCCAACTTGGCGTTGACCTTTCCCAGGCCCTTTGCAGCGCACGATTCCTCCTGCCGACGTCCACGAAGATAGCTTGAGCGCCCTCGTCAAAACGCAATTGGTGCTGGACAGGTATCGCCTTGCCTGTAGGCGGCCGAAGCGCATGGAGCCTCTCAATGAGCGCTTCGTACATTGGCACCACGGGCCCGGTCGGCTCGTCGCAGCCATCACCAGAAGGAGCGACCATGATGGGCGTGAAGCGCTGGATCAGCCCGTCGTCGTCCTTGCCCTGCATGATTGTACGAAGCGGCCCTGGCTGAATGCCGCCAATCATCGAGACGGACAGATTGGGAACCCAGATACTGCCGCGGGCTATACGGTCGACCGAATGGCTGCCACCATTGAACGCTCGTAGCCAGAACGCGCGCTCAGCACCCGCACCCTTGGCCGAAGAGTATTTCTCCATGGCGCCAAACCATCCTGTCAGTTCGTCACGATCGAGCAGCAGACCGTGGGGATTGTCCTTCAGGATTTCACCCACCTTTTCCGCGGTGGCGTCCGAGATGCGAATACGCTTCGCAATTGGCATTGGCGTGGCTTTCTGCGCCTCTCTGTCGAGCGCATTCCACTCCACCAACGCCTCACGATGTAGACGCTGATATCTGTCATCGATCGCGCGCAATGGTTTGGCCGCCGCATTGATTTGAGGGGTCTTCCCGGCGCTTGGCCCACCCATAATTTTCACCCACAGGCGCGCGGACTCGGCCCAGGGGGTTCGTGGATATCCCTGCGAACATCCGCCTTTGCGCGGTCAATCGGGTTAGCGAACGAATTCAGTGGCCGCACGGTATTGGCGGTATCCCTCTACCGCTACCGACCCCCGACCCGCGAAGGGATCCCCTTCAATAGATCACGAACGAGCCAGTCCTTCTTCCATTTCAGTGGAACCATTGGCGTAGGTGGACCTGTCCCTTCTACAGGCCGAAACCGCCGATGACACGATGCCGGGGCTGAAGCTCTGTTCTCATCGAACACAATCGTCTTCAATTTCGGACCACTGCTCAGGAGTACGAGATGACCCGATCGAATGAAGAACAATTGAAACGCACAATCCGCAGGCATCAACTACGCGAAATGGTGCCGCTTGCAGACAGTACGATTTATGAAATGGAACAGCGGGGCGAATTCCCGCGACGCTTCGCGTTGACCCCAAGATGCGTGGTCTGGGATCTGGGCGAGGTTCAAGCATGGCTCGCGGCACGCCGCTCAAAGCCAATTCTCCGCGCCCCGAAACCAGACCTAAAGCAGCGCAGAACTCGGCCGGTCAGAGAGCTGGATCAGGCTCCAGGATCGGCATCATCGGCGGGATGAGCGTCGGGACGTACTTCTTGCCACTGACCCAGGCATCGATGATGTCCGACCATTCCTGCATCATGTGGCGGCGCTGCATCTCGTATTCGGCCTTGTTGTAGACACCGCGCGACGAGCGCCCGTCCTCGTGAGCCAGACATTTTTCGATCCAATCGCTGTTGAAGCCAAGTTCGTTCAACAGGGTCGAGCCCGTCCGCCGTAGGTCATGAACCGTAAATGGCTCAAGGGGCAGCCCCTCGGTCTTCGCCCGTTCGACGACCGCGTAAGTGATCCGATTAAACGTGGCGCGCGACATCGGGGCGTCCGCTTCGTACCGTGAAGGAAGAAGGTATTTGGAATTTCCTGCACAGGTCTTTAGGGCGATCATGATGTCGAGCGCTTGGCGTGATAGATAGACGTTGTGCGCCTTCGACCGCTTCATCCGTTCCTTCGGGATCGTCCAGACTGCTTTTTCAAAATCGACCTCGTCCCATACCGCGTCTTGCAGCTCGCTCTTGCGCACCATGGTGAGCAGATAAAGCCGCATTCCCAAACGGATCGTGGGAAGTGTGGGAATATGCTCGAGCTGCTTCAGCATCACGCGAATTTCTGAGGGCGAAAGTGAGCGGTCCTTTGGAACGAACGTAGCAATCGATGCCGGCCCGACTTCATCAGCCGGATTGGCCACCTTCTCCCCGTGCAGGACCGCGAAACCGTAGATCTGCTTCAAGATGTCTCTTACGTGGATAGCGGTCGCCGGAGCACCACGTTCGACAATGCTACTGCAGTGGGCTCTCAGATCGTCCGGAGTGATTTCTGTCAGGAGGCGATTGCGCCAGACCGGAAGAAGCTCCCGCTCGAAGATCGAGCGCCGCATGGCACGCGTGCTGTCGGCCATCGGGGCGGCTGTGAGCCACTTCTCCCCGAACTCGCCAAAACTCTTAGCCTCTTTCAGGCGGCGCTTCGCGCGCTGCTTCTCGATGGCCGGCGATCGTCCTTCGCGAACAGCGCGCTTCGCGTCAAGGCACTTCTCTCGAGCCAAGGCGAGCGAGATTCCGTCCCGCCCATACCTGCCGAGATAGACCGTCTCGCGACGCCCGTTGAGCCTGTAATCCAGCCGAAACGAGATCGCCCCACTGGGCATGACGCGGACGTACATGCCGTCACGGTCAGCAATCTTGTAGATTTTCTGTTTTGGTTTCAGCGCCTTAAGGGCGGCATCCGTCAGCATGCCTACTGCCTCCTGAAAAAGTACCGTCAGTACAATTTTGAGGCTTCTCGGCAGAAAATTCCTTTTTTCTTCAATGCCTTATGGGGCAAAAAAGTACCGTCACTAGCCTCATTGACCGTGACGGTACTCAGAAAATTTCTTGTGGGCAATATGTATGCGACCCGTCAGTCGGTCCGTCACAGCCAATCTCTGCGTACCGATTGTCGCTGATTGTCTTTGGAGAGATTTATTTTTATTTTCAGTAGGTTACGTCGCAAACTGTCGTATTTTCGGCGGCGTCTGAGTGGGCCTGAATCATTCCCACTCGATTGTACCAGGCGGCTTCGACGTCACGTCGTAGACGACGCGGTTGATGCCGCGGACCTCGTTGATGATGCGCGTGGCGGCCGCACCCAGGAAGGCCATGTCGTAGTGGTAGAAGTCCGCCGTCATGCCGTCGACCGAGGTGACGGCGCGCAGCGCGCAGACGAATTCGTAGGTGCGGCCGTCGCCCATCACACCGACGGTTTGCACGGGCAATAGCACGGCGAAGGCCTGCCAGATGGCGTCGTAGAGGCCGGCCTTGCGTATCTCGTCGAGATAGATGGCATCGGCCTCGCGCAAGATTTCCAGCTTCTCGCGCGTGATGCCGCCCGGGCAGCGTATGGCGAGACCCGGTCCCGGGAACGGGTGGCGGCCGATGAAGCTTTCGGGCAGGCCAAGCTCCTTGCCGAGCGCCCGCACCTCGTCCTTGAACAGTTCGCGCAGCGGCTCGACGAGCTGCATGTTCATGCGCGCAGGCAGGCCGCCGACATTGTGGTGCGACTTGATGGTCACCGACGGGCCGCCGGTGAAGGAGACGCTCTCGATAACGTCGGGATAGAGCGTGCCTTGCGCCAGGAAATCGGCGCCGCCGAGTTTCTTGGCCTCGTCCTCGAACACTTCGATGAACAGCCGGCCGATGGTCTTGCGCTTCTTCTCCGGGTCAACCTCGCCTTCCAGCGCCGAGATGAATTTTTCGGAGGCATCGACCAAGATCAGCGGCAGATTGTAGTGCTGGCGGAACATCGCCACCACACCGGCCGCCTCGTCCTTGCGCATCAGGCCATGGTCGACAAGGATACAGGTCAGTTGGTCGCCGACCGCCTCATGGATCAAGAGCGCGGCGACCGAAGAATCCACGCCGCCCGACAGCGCGCAGATGACCTTGCCCTTGCCGACCTGTTTACGGATCGCCTCGACCGCGTGTTCGCGGTAGGCGCGCATCGTCCAATCGCCTTCGATGCCGGCGATGTTGTGGACGAAGTTCCTGAGCAGCCTGGCGCCGTCCGGCGTGTGCACCACTTCCGGGTGGAACATGATGCCGTACATCTTGCGCTCGACATTGCCGAAGATGGCGAAGGGCGAGCTTTCCGACTTGCCGAACACCTGAAAACCCGGCGGCAAGGCGATGACGCGGTCGCCATGGCTCATCCACACTTGATGCCGCTGGCCGGTCGCCCACAGGCCCTCGAACAGCGGGCTGTCCTTCTCGATCTCGACGAAGGCGCGGCCGAATTCGCGATGGTTGGAGCTTTCGGCGACACCGCCCATCTGCACGCACATGGCCATCTGGCCGTAGCAGATGCCAAGCACCGGCACGCCGGCGTCGAAAACGATCTGCGGCGCGCGCGGGCTGCCGATGTCGGACGTCGAGGCCGGGCCACCCGAGAGGATGACCGCTTTCGGATTGATGCGCTTGAACGCGGCTTCTGCCGACTGGAACGGCACGATCTCGGAAAACACGCCTGCCTCGCGGATGCGGCGGGCGATGAGCTGCGTAAACTGGCTGCCGAAATCGACAATCAGGACGGTGTCGGGATGATTGGCTGTTTTCATGGCGAGCGTTTAGAGAAAGAAATGAGTCGGCGCAATGGGTTGCGTAGGCTGACTTTCAGACGGGTCTCGTCTCGGCACGGGGTGAATCCGCCCGGAGCAGACCCGAGCCGATCGCCTGTTCGAGGCGCATGACGGCGTCGGCCAGCTTCTCGTCGATGACGTGCAGATATTCCGTCCAGTCGCCGACATGCCGCAAATCCGCTGCGCCGTCGGAAATGCCGCGCAGCCCGATCAGGGGCACATCGAACAGCTGGCAGGCGCGCAGGCAGGCGAAGGTTTCCATGTCGACCATATCGGCCGCGATCGCATCATAGGCGGCGCCGGTGATGACGGCGCCGCCGGTCGACAGCGTGGCTTGCTTGATTTCAGGAATCCGGAACGGCAGCGGCACGGTTGCCGGCAGGTCGAGGAACGGCGTCGCGCCTTTTTCGAAACCCAGCGACGAGGCGTCGATGTCGCGATAGCTGACGGAGACGGCCTGATAGATTTCCGTCTGTTCCAGGGTCCGGCTGCCGGCTGAGCCGAGCGATACGATGAGGTCCGGCAAGGCCTTCTCGGATTTCAGCCAGGACAGTTCGGCGCCAAGCCGGACACCGGCTTCGACCGGACCGACGCCTGTCATCAGCGGCGTGAACAGTTTTTGCAGATGCGGGCCGTATTCGGCCTTCGCCGCCATGACAAAGAGGACGTCCTTGCCACCAATTCGCGTAACGTTGGCCATCAGCCCGCAATCCCGTCGCGGCCCACCACCGTCATCATCGTGCCGGTCATGGTGGCGATCAGCTTGGCCTCGCCGTCGGCGGCAAAGGCATAGGCCTGGCCGTCGGCAACGATGATGGTGCGGCCGGGCTTGGTCACCGAGCCACGGAACAGGAAACGTTCGCCCCTGCCCGGCGCCAGGAGGTTGACCTTGAACTCGATGGTCAGCACGCCGGAATTCTCCGGCATCAGCGAGAACGCCGCGTAGCCGCAGGCCGAGTCCAGCGCGGTTGAAATGACGCCAGCGTGGAGAAAACCATGCTGCTGGGTCAAGGCGGCCGAATAGGGCATCTCGATCTCAATGATGCCGGGCGTCACCAATGTCAGTTCGGCGCCGATCGTCGCCATCGCCTGCTGGCGGGCGAAGGATGCCCTGACGCGGTCCTCATAGTCCGGAGCCGGTACGATCTTTGCTGCCATCGCTGATGCCTTCAGTTTTGCCGGGAAAGCTTATCGCAGAGGCACGAGCGGCAGGCAAATGCTTTTGCTGCACTGCAACAAAACGACGATGCGAGCGTCCTAGTTCAACCACAGAAGCGAGGCGTTGAGCAGAGTGGCGAACGCCACCCAGGCCACGTAAGGCACAAACAGCCATCCGGACAGCCGGTCGCGGTTCCAGGCGCTGGCGATGAACAGCAAGATGCTCGCGAGAAGAAGCACAATGACGATCAAGGCAGGTCCCATCATCTTGGCGCCGAAAAAGGTTGGCGACCACGCGAAATTCAGGGCGAGCTGGATGCCCCAGACCTTCATCGCTGTTCCCTTGGGTTCTCGCACCCAGGTCCGCCAGCCAGCCACGGCGATAAGCACATAGAGCAGTGTCCAGGCAGGCCCAAAGACCCAGTTGGGTGGATTGAAGGGCGGCTTGACCAGCGATGCGTACCAGGCGCCCGGCAAGGTCGCGTAACCGATCACCAGGCCTCCACCCAGCACCAGGACAATGAAAAGCAGAAGCGACAGGCATCTATGCAAGAATTCCACCCCGTGGCGGCCCGACGCCGCGCATCTGCAACTGGGGCGGCATCGTCAGCTTTCAACGGCAGCGTCAATTCGTCCGGCGCATGGCGCAGAAGTAAAACCCGTCAGTCCCGCTCAGCGCCGGGGACAGGGAAATATCGCCGCCAGCGCCGATCCGCGCGGCTGCCTCGTGGCCTGGAAAACGATTGTCCCAGAGCGCACGGTGATCGACCGGGGCAAAGCCTTTGTTGCGCTCGCGGAACGCCGCGATCTGCTCGCCATTCTCCTCGTCGAACACCGAACAGGTGATGTAGACCAGCAGGCCGCCGGGTTTGACATACACCTTGGCGACATCGAGGATCGCCGACTGCTCGCCCTTGCGGGCGTCGAGCTGCCTTTGCGTCAGCCGCCACTTGGCGTCGGGACGGCGCCGCCAGGTGCCGCTGCCGGTGCAGGGCGCATCGACCAGCACGATGTCCATATGATTGGCGAGGGGGCTGAGTTCAGCCGGCTTGGTGACGACCTGGACATTGCGGTTTTCCGAGCGGCGGATGCGGTCGAAGATCGGCGCCAGCCGCGCCTTCTCGGCATCATGGGCGAAGATCTGGCCGCGGTTGTCCATTGCAGCCGACAGCGCCAGCGTCTTGCCGCCGGCGCCGGCGCAGAAGTCGAGCACCTGCATGCCGGCCTCGGCACCGGCAAGTGTTGCCGCGATTTGCGAACCCTCGTCCTGGACCTCGAACCAGCCTTTCTGAAAGGCGGGCTCGGACTGCACGTTCGGATGTCTGCCGTCGCCGTCGATGGGCGGAATGCGGATGCCGAGCGGCGCGATCCGCGCGGCCTGCGCCCCGGTGTCGGCCAGTTCCTTGAGGACCTTGGCGCGATCGGCCTGCAGCGTGTTGACCCGGATGTCGAGCGGCGGGCGGGTCGCCAGCGCCGCGCCCTCGCCGACCCATGTCTCGCCAAAAGCCCGTTCGAAAAGCGGTTCGCACCAATCGGGGATGTCGGCCCGCACCGCGGGCGGCGCGTCGGCAAGCCGGCGACCGGCGATCGTCTGCAACTCGGTGGCGCTGAGCAGCGGCGGCGCGAACTTGTCGCCGTCGAGCGCGTCGTTGAGCGACTGCGCCGTCTGCCCCCATTCGAGCAGCAAGGCGCCGAAGCCGATGGCGCGCGGCGTGTCTTCGCCGAGCAGCCAGCCAGCGGAACGCTTGTGGCGCAGCGCGTCGTAGACGATGTTGCCGATCGCCGCGCGGTCACCGCCGCCGGCGAAGCGGTGCGACAGGCCCCAATCCTTCAGCGCATCGGCCACCGGCCGGTGACGCCGGCCAATGTCCTCCAGCACTTCGATGGCCGCAGCCAGCCGTCCGCCCAGTCGCATTCATCATTCCATCAAATCGAAATCTATCGCCTGCTCTTAGAGCCTTTCGCGTCCGGATTGAACCCCGCTCCATCTGCGACGAAGAGCCCGCCTGAAATCTGTCCGATCGATAGATATCCCCGGCCGGCAACAGCAGATCGATCAATAGATGATAGGTCTCTAATGTTCGTAACTGGCGACCGCAAGCACGGCCTGTGGCGCAACCGCTCTGCTTTCCAAGTTTTTGCGTTGGGAATACTCTTCAGACCATGATTCGCGGCGCGAGAAACGCGAACCGGCGGGTCGCTACGAGGAGAGGGCAATGAAAACTTATCTGGCGGAAGTTCTAGGCACATTTTTGTTGGTGTTCATCGGCACGGCGTCGGTGGTGACGGGTGGCTTCGGCGGCGCGCTACCGCTCGGCCAGGAAGGCATCGGTCTGGCATTCGGCATCGGCCTCATCGCCGCGGCCTATGCGATCGGCCCGATTTCGGGTGCGCATCTCAATCCGGCGGTGACGCTCGGCGTCTTCCTCGCCGGCCGGCTGCCAGCCAAGGACGTCATCCCCTATTGGATCGCGCAGATCATCGGCGCCATCCTGGCTTCGCTGGCACTGTGGATCATCGTTTCCGGCCAGACCGGCGGCCACACCACCGGCTTCGGCGCCAATGGCTGGGACGAGACGAAATGGGGCATGAGCTCGGCGTTCCTGTGGGAGCTGATCGGCACCTTCACCTTCGTCACGGTGATCCTCGGCGTTACCGCCGAAAAGCACTCGACGGCGTTTGCCGGGCTGGTCATCGGCCTGACGCTGGCCGGCATTCACTTCGCCATGATCCCGGTCACCGGCACCTCGGTCAATCCGGCCCGCTCCATCGGCCCGGCGCTGTTCACCGGCGGTGCCGCACTCAGCCAGCTCTGGCTGTTCATCGTCGCACCGCTGATCGGCGGCGCCATTGCCGGCGTCGTCGCCAAGGCACGCGTCTTCGAGAAGGATTGATCTCGAAAGCCTGAATGAAAAAGGCGCGGGCCACGACCCGCGCCTTTTTTCATCCTCAAGCTCGGATCAGCCGGCGATGTCGAAGCGGTCGGCGTTCATCACCTTGGTCCAGGCCACGACGAAGTCTTTCGCAAACTTCGCCTTGGCGTCCGCCGTCGCATAGACTTCGGCGAGCGCGCGCAACTGCGAATGCGAACCGAAGATCAGGTCGGCGCGGGTGCCGGTCCACTTGACTTCGCCGGTCTTGCGGTCGCGGCCTTCGAACACGTCCTTGGCGTCGGACGTCGCCTTCCATTCCGTGCCCATGTCGAGCAGGTTGACGAAGAAGTCGTTGCTCAGCGTTTCCGGCTGCTTGGTGAAGACGCCGTGCTTGGACTGCCCGGCATTGGCGCCAAGAACGCGCAGGCCGCCGACGAGGACGGTCAATTCCGGCGCTGTCAGCGTCAGCAACTGCGCCCGGTCGACCAGCGCTTCCTCTACCGTCTGGCGCTGCTTGCCGCTGACATAGTTGCGGAAGCCGTCAATCGTCGGCTCCAGCGGCGCGAAGGAGTGGATGTCGGTCTGCTCCTGCGAGGCATCCATGCGGCCCGGCCAGAACGGAACGTCGACGCTGTGGCCCGCGGCCTTCTCGATGGCCGCATTGCCGCCGAGGACGATCAGGTCGGCAAGCGAGACTTTCTTGCTGCCGGTCTGCGCAGCGTTGAAGTCCTTGGCGATGGCTTCGAGCTTGTCGAGCACCTTGGCGAGTTCGGCCGGCTGGTTGACGGCCCAGTCCTTCTGGGGGCTGAGGCGGATGCGCGCGCCATTGGCGCCGCCGCGCTTGTCGGAGCCACGGAAGGTCGAGGCCGACGCCCACGCCGTGGAGACCAGCTGCGACACCGACAGGCCGGAGGCCAGGATCTTGGCCTTGAGGGCCGCCGCATCCTGCTCGTCGATCAGCACATGATCGACGGCCGGGATGATGTCCTGCCAGGGCAACTCTTCCTTCGGGACCAACGGGCCGAGATAGCGCACGACCGGGCCCATGTCGCGGTGGGTCAGCTTGTACCAGGCGCGGGCGAAGGCGTCGGCGAACTGATCCGGATTCTCATGGAAGCGGCGCGAGATCGTCTCGTAGGAAGGATCGAAGCGCAGGGCCAGATCGCTGGTCAGCATTGCGGGCGCATGGCGCTTGGCCGGATTGTGCGCGTCCGGCACGGTGCCGGCGCCGGCGCCGCCCTTCGGCGTCCACTGGTGGGCGCCGGCCGGGCTCTTGGTCAATTCCCAATCGAAGCCGAACAGGTTGTCGAAGAAGTCGTTGCTCCACTTGGTTGGCGTCGTCGTCCAGATCACCTCCAGGCCGCTGCCGATGGCGTCGCCGCCCTTGCCGGTGCCGAACTTGTTGGCCCAGCCGAGGCCCTGTTGTTCGATGTCGGCGCCTTCCGGCTCCACACCGACCAGCGTTGCGTCGCCGGCACCATGGGTCTTGCCGAATGTGTGGCCGCCGGCGATGAGCGCTACGGTCTCTTCGTCGTTCATCGCCATACGGGCGAAAGTGTCCCTGATATCGCGCGCCGAAGCCAGCGGATCAGGCTTGCCGTTCGGCCCTTCCGGGTTGACGTAGATCAGGCCCATCTGCACGGCGCCGAGGGGATTCTGCAGGTCGCGGTCGCCGCTGTAGCGCTCGTCGGCCAGCCACTTGCCTTCAGGACCCCAGTAGACGTCCTGCTCGGGCTCCCAGACGTCGGCGCGGCCGCCGGCGAAACCAAAGGTCTTGAAGCCCATCGATTCCAGCGCGACGTTGCCGGTGAGGATCAGAAGGTCGGCCCAGGAGATCTTGCGGCCATATTTCTGCTTGATCGGCCACAGCAGGCGGCGGGCCTTGTCGAGGTTGACGTTATCAGGCCAGCTGTTGAGCGGCGCGAAACGCTGCTGGCCGGCCCCGGCGCCGCCGCGACCGTCGGCGATGCGGTAGGTGCCGGCGCTGTGCCAAGCCATGCGGATGAACAGCGGGCCGTAATGGCCGAAATCGGCCGGCCACCATTCCTGCGAATCCGTCATCAGCGCATGCAAATCCTTGATGACGGCGTCGAGGTCGAGGCTTTTGAATTCCTCGGCATAGTCGAACGCCTCGCCCATCGGGTCGGACAGGGATGACTGCTGATGCAGGATCTGGACATTCAGCTGGTTCGGCCACCAGTCACGGTTGGTCCGGCCGGCGGATCCATGCGCCACAGGGCATTTGCCCGCGCTGTTGTCGTCGGTTTTCGCGTCCATCTTACTGCTCCGATTTTGCCGAGGTTTGATTTTTTGCCAGGATTGGTTTCGCCCAAGATTTCGGGGCCGGCCAACGACCGCACCAATCTGGAATGGTTCCAGACTAGGCCGCATTTCTGATAAAAACAAATTGCCTTTCCTGTTCATTTCGATAGGATTTTCTTATGATCGGATTGACAGTTCGCCAGATGCATTATTTCGACGCGCTGGCGCAGACGCTGCATTTCGGGCGTGCGGCCAAACTTGCCGGTGTCAGCCAGCCGGCGCTGTCCTCGCAGATCGCCGAAATGGAGCAGCGGCTGAACTGCCGGCTGTTCGAACGCGGCGGCAAGTCGGTCCGCATGACCGACGAGGCGGTCGTGCTGTTGCCGCGCATCGAGCGTATCCTGGCCGACATACGCGATGTCGAAACGACGGCCCGGCGCGGCCGAACGGCCATGGAGGGGCGCTTCCGGCTGGGCATCATCCCAACCGTCGCGCCCTATCTCCTGCCGCGCGCTTTGCCCGAACTGAAGAAGCACTTTCCAGCCTTGCTGCTCGAATTGCGCGAGGCAGTGACCGCCTCGCTGGTCGAGGACATCGCATCGCGAAAGCTCGACGCTTTTATCGCCGCGCTTCCGCTCGATCATCCCGGCCTGGTCACCGAGGCGCTGTTCCCCGACCGGTTCTTTCTCGCCGTGCCGGCTGGCGATCCGGCCTTCGCCTCGCCGCCGGTACCGCCCGAGAGCCCGGCGCTGGAACGACTGATGCTTCTGGAAGAAGGCCATTGCCTACGCGAACAGGCGCTCGCCGTCTGCGGCAATGTGCGGCCGGTGGCGATGGCAAGCTACGGCGCCACCAGTCTGACCACGCTGTTGCAGATGGTGGCGCACGGGCTCGGCGTCACACTGATCCCCGAAATGGCCACGGGGCCCGCCGGCACCATCCCCGATCTCAAGATCGTGCCGTTCCAGGAACCGATGCCGCAACGCATGATCTGCCTTGCCTGGCGGCGCAACAATGCCAGGCATGGGGAGTGCGTGGAACTGGCGAAGATCATCCGCAGCCTCGGCACCGCGGTGTTTGCCGCCTGAAGCCAGGCGTCAGAGAACCCGGGACAGGAATTCGCGGGTTCGTGGCGATTTCGGGTTGGCGATCATCTCGCGCTCCCAGACAAGCTAGGAAGCGGTCGCATCACCTGTGACGGCGCGCGTCGTTTTCTGGTGCGGTCGTAGCAGAAAATAGAATGCAGCGATGTGCGTGATCATCAGCAACGGTACGTAGATGACGGGAATCGCGTAAGCGGCGCCCAGTAGGCCCGCATGGGCAGGAAGGTCGGCTTGGATGGCGTGGTAGTAGTCGATGATGAGTTCGATCGTGCCGACGAGATTGAAGGCGACGATGAAGAACCAAAACAGCGGGCTTATCCTCACCGTGAGCAGCGCCAGCATGGCCAGCACCCCGGTTGCGAAGTCGCCATAGGCGGCAAAGGTGGCGAAGCTTGCGGGCAGATCGGGGCTGACGACGCCCGGAAGGATGAAGACGAGCCCGAAGAAGCGGAAGCTGTGCAGTGTGGCGATGGCGCGTTGCGCCGCGAGCCGGTCCATCGAGCTCAGCCACGGCAGGCCATAGGCGCCCAAGCAAAGCAGCCATGCGACGTAGCCTAGAACGAGATGGGTCTGGAACAGTATTTCCGTCGGCATTTGGCCTCCTGTCGGCAGCTGGCGCGCGGCCCCCTGGCTTTAGTCGATTACCTAAACCCGCTTCCATAGTTCGACTAGCCGCTGTAATCACAACAACCTATGAAGCACAGCTACACAGTCCGGCATGGAGCCCTGGAGGGCGTCGAGGTGTTCCTGGCTGTCGCCAGGCGCCGTAACTTCCGCCGCGCCGCCGCAGATCTCGGCGTGACGCCATCCGCCGTGAGCCAAGCGGTGCGCACGCTAGAGGCCCGCATGGGTGCGGCGCTGTTTGTCCGCACGACGCGCAGTGTCGGTTTGACCGAGGCCGGTCAGCGGTTCCTCGACCGTGCCGGCCCTGCCTTCGAGGAGATCGTCGCCGCCGGCGAGGCCGCGAGGGCTGTCGGCCAGCGGCCGACCGGTCTGCTGCGCCTGTCGGTGCCGCGCGCCGTCGTGCCGTTGATCCTGGAGCCGGTGATCGCGTCTTTCTGCCAGGCCTATCCCGAAGTTGAACTGGAGATCGCCGCGAGCGACGAGATGGTCGATCTGGCGCGTGGCGGGTTCGATGCCGGCATTCGCCTCGGCCAGTTCATTGCCACCGACATGGTCGCGGTGCGGCTGACCCCTTCGTTCCGGTTCGTGGTCGTCGGCAGTCCCGACTATCTCGAGCGCCACGGCCACCCCAAGCGTGTCGACGATCTGCGCCACCACGCCTGCCTGCGCTTGCGCCGTTCGAACGGCGCCATCGCGCCTTGGACGTTCGTCGACGGCAACGAGGCGATCGAGGCGATGGTCTCAGGCCCGCTGATCGCACATGACTATCCGACCCTGGTCGGGGCCGCGATGCGGGGGATCGGGCTGGCGCAGATCCCTCGGCCCGTCGCCGAAGGTCCGATAGGCCAGGGAAAACTCGAGCCCGTGCTGGACACCATCGCGGCGACGACACCGGGCGTGTTCCTCTATCATCCCGGCAGGCGCCAGATCCTGCCGAAACTGCGCGCCTTCATCGACCACCTCAAATCCGGGGTCTGAGGTAGCGAAGGATGTCCCCCTTGGTGCTTCGCTTGCACCAAAGCTCTCATGGTATAAATATCAGAAATACATAAGTAAAAAATACGACAAGATGGACCATTCCGGTCAAGAACGTCGTTCTTTCGGTGCTGAAGCTTACATTGCATATGAAAAGCGCCAAGACCAAAAGGACCGCATCGGCAGCTGGCAGCCCCAGGGTCAGTCCTCTCCCCGTCAGCAGGCTGGCGGCTGCGACTCCCGGTATGGTCAGGCCGATCGTGGCGCAAGCCGAACCCATCGCGACATTCAAGCCGCGCTGCAACTCGTTGTTGAGTGAAGCGCGCACCGCCGAAATGGCCTCCGGCATCAGCACCAGCCCCGCGATCATTGCCCCCACAATGCTGTCAGCCTGGGTCACCTGGTAGGCAACGAGCGTATCTTCGACACTTGCCGCGACCTGCTCGGCGAGCATGACAATTCCGATCAGCCCGGCCATCAGCAGCAGAGCGCTGGCAGAGATGTTCTCGTGAGGGGCAGCGCGCACCGAAACGTCGTGTGGTTGTCCCTGGATGAAGTCTTCCCGGTGCCGGACGGTCTGCGCGAACACGAAGCTTGCATAGAGCAGCACTGAAAGGACGCTGACGAAACCAAGTTGGGCTGCCGAAAACGTGCCGGGATCCGTGGTCTGGGTGTAGGTCGGCAGAATAAGCGTCATGACGGTCAGCGCGGCCAGAACCGCCAGATAGGCACTGGTCCCTTGCCGCACGATGGCCTGCTTGCGATGACGCCAGCCGCCAAACGCGAGACACATGCCGACAACGCCGGTGGATGTGATCATCACCGTCGAGAAGACGGACTCGCGTGCCAGCGTCGGGTTGTTCTCTCCATGCAGCATCATGGAAACGATGATCGACACTTCGATTGCCGTGACGGCAAAGGTCAGGACCAGCGTGCCGTACGGCTCCCCTACCCGCCGAGCTACCGCCTCGGCGTGGTCGAGCACCACGAAAATGGTGACGAACATGATCGCACACGACAGCGCACCGACAAGGATCCTGGTGCTCGGCGAACCTACGTCTACCGACAGTCCGCTGGCTCTGACTGCTAAGGCCATCACCAAGGCGGCCAGTGGCATCCCATAGGAAGTCACCGATCGTCCGAAACCGCCCATTCAAGCCCCTGTGCGTTTCTGCGGACCTTGGCTGCATTCGCGCGCCGACAGATCGAAGCGTTCACCCGTTCACACCGTCTTCTGCACCACCAACCCCAATTCCTCCACCATCGCTTCGCGCATCAGGAATTTCTGCGGCTTGCCGGTCACCGTCATCGGCAATTCGGTGCGGAAGCGGATGTGGCGGGGGATCTTGTAGTGGGCGATCTGGCCGGCGCAGAAGTTTTTGATCTCCTGCTCGGTGGCGATCTGGTTGGGTTTGAGCACGATCCAGGCGCACAGCTCCTCGCCATATTTGGTATCTGGAATGCCAAACACCTGCACTTCCCTGACCTTGGGATGGCGGTAGAGGAATTCCTCGACCTCTCTGGGGTAGACGTTCTCGCCGCCGCGGATGACCATGTCCTTGACCCGGCCGACGATGTTGCAATAGCCCTCGCCATCGATGGTGGCGAGATCGCCGGTGTGCATCCAGCCGTCGCTGTCGATTGCCTCGCGGGTCTTTTCCTCGTCGTCCCAATAGCCCTTCATCACGGAATAGCCGCGCGTGCACAGTTCGCCCGGCGCGCCGACGGCAACCGTGGCACCATCGGCATCTATGGCCTTGACCTCGACATGAGGATGGATGCGTCCAACGGTCGAGACGCGCTTTTCCAGGGGATCGTCGACGCCGCTCTGGAACGATACCGGGCTGGTCTCGGTCATGCCGTAGGCGATGGTCACCTCCGACATGTGCATCAGCGACACCACCTTCTTCATCACCTCGATCGGGCATGGCGAGCCGGCCATGATGCCGGTGCGCAGGCTGGAGAGGTCGAAGGTCGCGAAATCCGCATGATCGAGCATGCCGACGAACATGGTCGGCACACCATAGAGGCCGGTGCAGCGCTCCTGCGCCACTGCTTTCAGTGTCGCGCCGGGGTCGAAGCCCTCGCCCGGGAACACCATGGTCGCGCCCTTCGACACGCAGCCCATCGTGCCCATCGACATGCCGAAGCAGTGATAGAGCGGCACCGGGATGCAGAGCCGGTCGTCGACGGTGAGCTTGATCGCCGAGGTGACGAAATTGCCGTTGTTGACGATGTTGTGGTGCGTCAACGTCGCGCCTTTCGGCGCGCCCGTCGTGCCCGAGGTGAACTGGATGTTGATCGCATCGTTCGGCTTCAGCCCTTCGGAGATGCGGTCGAGGCTGTCATGCTCGTCGCGGCCGGCCATGGCCAGCACGTCGGCGAAATTGAACATGCCTGGCGAGTTGTCCTCGCCCATGCGGATGACGATCTTCAGATCAGGCAGTTTTTGCGCCTTGAGCTTGCCCGGCGTGGCCTTCGCGATCTCCGGCGCCAGCGTCTCGATCATGCCGAGATAGTCCGAGGTCTTGAAGCTGGCCGCGGTGACCAGCGCCTTGCAGCCGACCTTGTTCAGCGCGTAGTCGAGCTCAGTCAGCCGGTAGGCCGGGTTGATGTTGACCAGGATCAGGCCGATGCGGGCGGTGGCGAACTGCGTCACCAGCCATTCCCAGCGGTTGGGCGACCAGATGCCGACGCGGTCGCCTTTTTCGAGGCCCAGCGCCAGGAAGCCGGCGGCCAGCGCATCCACCGTGTCCGACAGTTCGCTCCAGGTGAAGCGCTTGTCCTGACCGACGAAGACGGCGGCATCCTGCGTGGCGTATCTGCTGGCGGTGTCGGAGAAAAGCGCGGGGATTGTCTTGTCGAGCAGCGGCACCTTGCGCTCGCCCGAGACATGCGCCCGGCCGTCGACGGGTGCGATAAAGACGCTGCCGGCGCGCGCGCCGCGGCCGCGCAGATTGGTGGCGTTCTTCAGCTCGTCGAGATTGACCGGCATCGCTGTTTCCTCCCAGGCGCGCCCGAGTCTCATCAGCCCGACGTGGCAGTGGAAATCCTGTCGATGGTACTGGAGTTCTGTTCCCCTCGGGGGGCGGGATCGCTATCCGACCGCCGCCACCATCTTCGTGATGATGTCGCGCAAGATGGCTTCATCGCCTGCGGCGCGAGCTTTCTTCGACGCCACCAGACAGGCCTGAGACCTCAGCACAACGCCGTCGCCCAGCACCTTGAGGTGGTTGGCGCGTAGCGTCGAGCCGGTGCTGGTAATGTCGACGATGACGTCGGCAAGGCCGACCGCCGGCGCGCCTTCGGTGGCACCGAGGCTTTCGACGATGCGATAGACCTGGATGCCGTGCTTTTGCGAAAAGAATTGCTGCGTCAGCCGCCAGTATTTGGTGGCGATGCGCAATCGCCTTCCATGGCGCTGGCGGAAATCGGCGGCGACATCGTCGAGATCGGCCATGGTGTCGACATCGAGCCAGATCTCCGGTACCGCGACCACGACATCGGCATGGCCAAAGCCGAGACGGGCAACAATCTCGGCGCGGGCTTCCCAGTCGGCGAGGTTTTCGCGCACCAGATCCTCGCCGGTGATGCCGAGATCGACCGCGCCCTGACCGATTTCACCCGATATTTCCGAAGCCGACAGGAAGGCGACCTCGACATTGTCCAGGCCCTCGACGCGGGCGTGATATTTGCGCTCGTCGCCGGGCAGGCTGATGGCGAGGCCGGCTCTGGCCAGCACCTCCAGCGCCTGCTCCTTTAACCGGCCTTTCGACGGGATCGCCAGCGTGATCATGGTGCCGTCTCCCGCAACGCCTCAATGCGGTCGAGCCAGACGGAAAAACCGACGCCGGGAATGGCGGTCTTCGCGCCAAGCAGCGTCAGCAGCCGGTCGTAGCGGCCGCCACCGGCCAGGGGGCGGTCGCCATCCTGCGCCGCGATTTCGAAAACCACACCGGTGTAGTAATCGAGCGGACGGCCGAAGGCGGCGTCGTAGCGGATTTTTGCCGCCGGCAAGCCATGCGCCTCGATCGCCCTGGCGCGGGCCGCGAATTTTTCCAGCGCGGGGCCGAGTGACAGCCCGGCGCCTGTGGCGAAGGTCTCCAGCGCCTGCGTCGCGCCATCGAGCGGCACGTCGATCGCCAGAAAGCCCTTCAATGCCGCGAAGGCCTCGTTGGACAGCCGCACGCTACGCAATTCGGCTTTCTCGATCAATCGCCGCGCAATGTCTGTGGGCGAGCGCCCGCCGGATGCCGACAGGCCGGCTTCCTCCATGCCGCTGGCGATGTGGGTGGAAAGACCTTCGAGATCACCATCGAGGACAAGTGCGGCGACATCGCCGGAAAGCTGGCCGTTGCGCGGCGGATTGGCGAGATCGGCAAGTGCCGCCTGCAACATCGGCGCCGAGCCGAAGGCACGCGCCAACCGCATGCGCCAGCCGCGCGGCAGGCCGAGCGCCGCCAGCACCGCTTCGAAGATGCCTTGGTCGCCGAGCGTGATCGCGAGCGACTGACCGGGCAGCACCAGCGATAGGAGCGCATGCGCGTCGGCTACCGAGCGGGCATCGGCTTCAGCCGTGTCGCGGTCGCCAAGGTCCTCGATGCCGGCCTGGAAGAACTCGTTGCCGCCTTCGCGGCGCTGGCGAAACACCTCGCCCAGATAGGAATAACGGCGCGGCGTGCCGGCCTGCGAACTTATGTGATCGAGACAGACCGGAATGGTGAATTCCGGCCGCAGGCACAGTGTCTGCCCGGTCTCGCTTTCGGTGAGGAAGATGCGGCGACGCAGATCCTCGCCAGCCATGTCGAGGAACGGGTCGGCCGGCTGCAGGATGGCGACCTCGACCGCATGCGTGTTGCGGGTAGCGAAGAGGCCAGTGATGTCGGCTGCGATGGCGGGGTAGCGGGAGGTCATGGATAGGATGGGCGCGAGGCACCCCCTCTGGCCTGCCGGCCATCTCCCCCGCAAGGGGGAGATCGCTAGCTTGAGGCTCGGCGCCTCATATTCAACGCTGGAGATTGGCGAAAGACTAGACGACATCCAATCTCCCCCCTTGCGGGGGAGATGGCCGGCAGGCCAGAGGGGGGTGTTCAAGCGCCACCCTTCGCGCGGTCTGCCGCCTGCGCCGCCAGGATCTTCTTCACCTCGGCGACGAGTTCGCTTTCCGCCACCGTGACCTGCGCCGGGCGGGCGGCGCGCCATTCGGCGTTGTCGGTGATCTCGGCCGACATGCGCGCGCCCTCGATCAAATCCTTGATCTGCAGCTCGCCCTTGGCGCGCTCGTCGCCGCCCTGGATGATTGCGACCGGGCAGTTGCGACGGTCGGCATATTTGAGCTGCGCCTTCATGCCGGCGCCGCCGAGATACATTTCGGACCGGATGCCGGCGGCACGCAGCTCGCCGACCATTTTCTGGTAGCGGCCGAGGCTGTCGGTGTCCTTGTCCAGCACCAGCACGACGACCGGCGCGATCACATCGGCGCTGTCGAGCTTGCCGAGGTTCTTCAGCGCCGTCATCAGCCTCGAAACGCCGATGGAGAACCCCGTTGCCGGCACCGGTTCGCCACGGAAGCGCGAGACCAGGCCATCATAGCGGCCGCCGCCACCGACCGAACCGAAGCGCACGATCTGGCCGTCCTCATTGGGGATTTCGGCCAGCAGTTCGGCCTCGAGGACCGGCCCTGTATAGTATTCCAGGCCGCGCACCACCGAGCGGTCCATGGCAATACGATCCTCGCCATATCCCGCCGCCCTGACCAGGGCTTCGATGGTCGAGAGTTCGCCGACGCCTTCCTGGTAGGTCGCGTTCGAACTGACCATGGAATCCTGGCCGGCCTGTGCATTTCTCGCGGTTGCATGAAGAACCGCCTCGGCTTGCCCATTGTTCAACCCGGCGCCCTTGGCGAAGTCGCCTTCGCCTTCCTTGCCGCCATCCCAGCGCCCCGGCCCAAGCAGAAGCTTCACGCCTTCCGGGCCGAGCTTGTCCAGCTTGTCGATCGCGCGCAGCACGGTCAGCCGGCGTCCGACGTTCTCCTCGCCGCCAAGGCCGATCGCCTCCAGCACGCCGTCAAGCACCTTGCGGTTGTTGACGCGGATGACGTAGTCGCCGCGCTTGATGCCGAGTGCTTCCATGACGTCGGCCATCATCATCGCCATTTCGGCGTCGGCGGCGACGCCCGGCGTGCCGATCGTGTCGGCGTCGAACTGCATGAACTGGCGGAAGCGGCCGGGGCCTGGCTTCTCGTTGCGGAACACCCAGCCGGAGCGGTAGCTGCGATAGGGTTTCGGCAGGCGCTCGTAATTCTCGGCGACGAAGCGCGCCGTCGGCGCGGTCAGGTCGTAGCGCAGCGACAGCCACTGCTCGTCATCGTCCTGGAAGGAGAACACGCCTTCGTTCGGCCGGTCCTGATCGGGCAGGAATTTGCCTAACGCGTCGGTGTATTCGATCAGTGGCTGGTCGGCGGGTTCGAAACCATAAAGCTCATAGACCGAGCGGATCGTCGCCATCATCTTCTCGACGGCACGGATGTCCTCGGCGCTGCGGTCGGCAAAACCGCGCGGCAATCGCGCTTTCGTCTTTTCCGATTTGTCGGCCATGAGATGAGCACCCGGTGTTTCGTGGCGCTGCGTGGATAGGAAATTTCCCATTCCGCAGCGCGCGTTTCCTAACCGATGCAGCCGGGAGCGGCAAGGGTCGGCACCTCGCACCATGCCCGGTGAGAACAGGAGGAGTCGAACCTCCTTGAAACAGAAACGCACCGAAAATGAAACAATCCCGCCATCAGCACGGCATCGTGCCGACACAATCGCGGCCGATATAGCGCAGGACATGAAAGGGTTCGGGACATGACCAGCGCAGTGAAATTCCATGCCAACAGCGATGCCGGCGAATTGCCAGCACGCCTGCGCCCGGCCGGCATCCATACGCCGAAACTGTTTGGCCAGGTTGCCGGACCGTTCGATGTACCGGCCGAAACCGGCAAGGGGTCTTCCCTACGCGATGCGCTGGTGACCGGCCTGCTGGTGATCTATCCGACCGTGGCCACGGTGGTGGCGATCGTCGCCGGGCTGTTCCTGGCCAGCGTCAACGGCACCTGAAACGGCCCGCTTCGTCGGGTTCCATGTTTTCTTGATCGGGGATTGAGCATGCGACTGAGCTACGCATACGCGCTTGGCTGCGCATTTTTACTCGGGTTCGCCAATCCGGCCAGTGCCGGCGGTTGCCAGACGGGCGACGCCGGCCTTGCCGGGCATTACTATCTGCGTGGCGTCATGGAGGTCGGCTCCGAACTGCTGCTCAGGAAAGACGGCAGCTTCGAGTTCATGCTGGCCTACGGCGCCAACGACCAGTACGGCAAGGGCTGCTGGGTGAAGAAGGGATCGACCGTCGAGGTCATTCCGGCCGGCCGCAGTTCGGCATCGACGCACCACACGCCTGATGACAGCGGTTTTGGCGGACTGGTGCTGACCATTTCCGGCCGCAGCCTGGTGTGGGACATCAATGGCAGCGGGCACAAGGGACGGTTCGAGAAGTGAGCCCTACTTCGGCCGTTTGAAAGCCTTCCGTTCCTTCTCGACCGCCTTGCGGCAGACGCAGCCTTCGAGATGGTCGTTGACCAGGCCCATGGCCTGCATGAAGGCATAGACCGTGGTCGGGCCGACAAAGCTCCAGCCGCGCTTCTTCAATTCCTTCGATATCCGGGTCGAAACCGCCGTCGTCGGGTTGGCGCGCAGGTGGGCGAGATCGACGATCCTGGGTCGCTCGTCCCGGCCGGGTTCGAACTTCCAGAACCAGGCGGCCAGTGAGCCGAACTCGTCGACCATTTCGCGGGCGCGTTTGGCGTTGTTGATGGTCGAGACGATTTTTCCGCGATGGCGGATGATACCGGCATTGCCGAGCAGGCGCTCGACATCCTTGTCGGTGAAGGCGGCGACCTTGTCGAAGTCGAAGCCAGCGAAGGCCTCGCGAAAATTCTCACGCTTGCGCAGGATGGTCAGCCACGACAGTCCCGACTGAAACCCTTCGAGGCAGATCTTTTCGAACAGCCTGCGGTCGTCGGCCACCGGCCGGCCCCATTCATGATCATGGTAGTGCAGATAGTCGGGCAGATTGCCGTGCCAGAAGCAGCGCGCGACACCGTCGGGACCGGCAAGCAGGCCGGTGTTTTCATTGCTCATTCGCAAAAATCCATCCGTTAACGCGCTTTTGCGCTGCATTTACTGTGGCTTTACCAGATTCCTGAACCCGGCGGTAACCACACCAAAAGGTTTACTGACAGAACCGCATTTTACGCATTCCGATTCATGTTTCGGTTGCTGCTCGCACGTCAATGATCGCTGAACCGGGGAGCGTTTCCACCCGGTTGTATCAAGACGATCAAGGTGCGTTCCCGATGAAGAGAGTTTTGTTTTCCGTGCTCGGCGCCGTGGCTGTGTTTGCCGGCGTCACACAAGCAGCCGCTGGCGACCGTTATGCCGACAGGCCGCCGGTGATGGTGAGCCCCGACCTTTCCGCCCCCTGGGTGCTGCAGCTTGGCAAGGCGCCCGGCATCGTGCGGCAGAACCGCCAAATCGTACAGCAGCCGCGCCTGCGCTACGCGCAACCGGCGCAGCCAGACCGCGTGCAGACGGCCGCGGTACAGGCACCGGCCAAACGCATGGTCATGCGCCCGCAGATCAACCCGATCTACCTGCCGCAGGAAGTCGCCTATGACGGCTCGCAGAAGCCGGGTACGATCGTCATCGACACGACGCAGAATTTCCTCTTCCTAGTCGAGAAGAACGGCAAGGCACGGCGCTACGGCGTCGGCACCGGCAAGCCCGGCTTCGAATGGTCGGGCACGCACAAGATCACCAACAAGCGTGAGTGGCCGGACTGGCGCCCGCCGGCGGAGATGATCAAGCGCGAGGCCGCCAAGGGCCGTTACCTGCCGACCTATCTGGCCGGTGGCATGGAAAACCCGCTCGGCGCGCGCGCACTCTATCTCGGTACCACAGAATACCGCATCCACGGCACCAACCAGCCATGGACGATCGGCGGCGCGGTGTCGTCAGGCTGCATCCGCATGCGCAACGAAGACGTGGTCGATCTCTATGAACGGGTCAATGTCGGAACCACGGTCGAGGTGATATGATGACGAATCACCTCATCGGGAACCACTTGGTTTCCTGAGGTCGGAAGGAATAACGGGGGACGGGCCGTATGGGGATGCGGTCGGTCAGGAAGGGCAGCACGGGAAACCGCGCTGCCCTTCTTTTTTGATCGGCGTCCAGTGCCTGCGACATCGCCCCGCGTCGTTGCGTCGCGCAGAAGGCATGGCGGTTCGCTTTCGTGCTGCCATTTTCGACGGTCTTTTGCTATGTCGGCGCCAACGCAAGAAAAAGAGTCCACCCCATGTCCCTGTCCGACGACAGCCGCTATCTCAAGGGCGGCCCGGTAGCCCAGCGCATCATCGCCGCCGTGCGCGAGGATGCGGCAATTGCCAAAGCCGAGGGTTTTCCGCCCAAGCTGATCTCGATCACCGTCGGCGATACCGATGCGGTCGACGTCTATGTGCGCAACCAGCGCGCCAAGGCTCAGCTTGCCGGCATCGATTTCGAGGAACGGCGTTTCCCCGCCACCATCACATCGGGTGAACTGGAAGCGGCAATCCACGGCCTGAACGCCGATCCGCGCGTCACCGGCATCATCATCCAGCGGCCTGTTCCGGCACACATTCCGATCAGGACGCTGCAGGCGGCCGTGCATCCGCTCAAGGATGTCGAGGGCATGCACCCGGCCTCGATCGGCAACATCGTCTACAACCAGCTCGATCTCGCGCCCTGCACGGCGGCCGCCTCCGTCGAACTGCTCAAGGAGACCGGGCTCGATCTCAAGGGACTGGAAGTGGTCATTGTCGGCCATTCGGAAATCGTCGGCAAGCCGATCGCTTTCCTGTTGATGAGCGAAGGCGCAACGGTGACGGTCTGCCACCACATGACGCGGTCGGTCGCCGCCCATGCGCGGCGCGCCGACGCGCTGTTCGTTGCGGTCGGCAAGCCGCGGCTGATCAAGGCCGACATGGTGAAGCCCGGTGCCGCCGTCATCGACATCGGCATCAATTCCGAGATCGGCCCGGACGGCACGAGCCGCATCGTCGGCGATGTCGACACCGAAAGCGTGCGTGAGGTTGCCTCCTGGATCACGCCGGTGCCGGGCGGCGTCGGCCCGATCACGGTGGCGATCCTGCTGCGCAACACGATGGTGGCGCTCAGCCGCCAGCGCGCGCTTTATGAGGCGACTTACGGCACGGCGGACAGGCTCGCGGCGGAGTAAAACAGGGCGGCGCCACGCTACTCAGCAGCGATCAGGTTTCCCTCGGAGACGCCGTCCGGCTTCGGCCCGCCATAGGCCCAGTCCAACAGCTTGATCGTATGAACGACCGGCATGTTCGCGGCAGATGCAATCTGCGTGATGCAGCCGATGTTGCCGGTGGCGACGATCGAGGCGCCCGTCGCCTCGATGTTTTTCACCTTGCGGTCGCGCAGTTTTGCCGAAATTTCGGACTGCAGAATGTTGTAGGTGCCTGCGGAGCCGCAGCACAGATGGCCCTCGCGCGGCTCGCGCACGATGAAGCCGGCTTTGGCCAGCAGTTCCTTCGGCTGGCGGGTGATCTTCTGGCCGTGCTGCATGGAACAGGCCGAGTGATAGGCGACGATGGTGCCGGGCTTGCGCACCGGCTCGGGCAAGTCGAAAGCGGCCAGATATTCGGTGATGTCCTTGGCCAGCGCCGACACGCGCGCGGCCTTGTCGGCATAGGCCTGATCAAGCCGCAGCATGAAGCCGTAGTCCTTGATCGTCGTGCCGCAACCGGATGCGGTGATGATGATGGCGTCGAGCCCGCCCTGGTCGATGGCACGCGTCCAGGCGTCGACATTCTGCCTGGCCGAGGCAAAGGCTGCCTGCTCCCGCCCCATATGATGAACCAATGCGCCGCAGCAGCCCTCGCCCGGCGGCACCACGACTTCGACGCCGAGGCGTGTGAGCAGTGAAATCGTCGTGTCGTTGATGGCCGGGTCAAGCACCGATTGCGCGCAGCCGGTGAGGATGGCGACGCGACCTTTCTTGGCCCCCTGCCCGGCATGGACGCCGGGCGAGGCCATCGGCGAAGCTGCCGGGATCGAGGCCGGCGCGAGCTTGAGCATCGCACCGAGCGGCTTCAATGCCGGCACCTTGTCGAACAGGCCGATGAACGGCTTGCCCAGTTTCGCCAGTTTGAGAGCGGCACGAAAGCGCGAGGGATAAGGCAGCACGAAGGCCAGCATGGCGCGGGTCAGGCGGTCGGGCAGCGGGCGCTTGTAGGTCTCCTGGATATGAGCACGCGCATGGTCGACCAGATGCATGTAGTTGACGCCTGACGGACAGGTGGTCATGCAGGCAAGGCACGACAGGCAGCGGTCGATATGGGTGACGATCTCCTTGTCGGCCGGGCGGCCGTTCTCCAGCATGTCCTTGATCAAATAGATGCGCCCGCGCGGTGAATCCAACTCGTTGCCCAATGTCACATAGGTCGGGCAAGTGGCGGTGCAGAAGCCGCAATGCACACATTTGCGCAGGATCTTTTCCGATTCCGCGACATGCGGATCGGCAAGCTGGGCGGATGAGAAATTCGTCTGCATCGCTGATGTCCTAGGCCATGCGGCCGGGATTGAGGATGTTCTTCGGGTCGAATTCCGTCTTCAGCCGCTGGCTGAGCGCAGCCAGCGCCGGCGGCTGCGGCTCGAAGACAGGCAAAGCGGCGCGATAGGCGGGTGCGGCGCGCACCAGCGTCGCGTGGCCGCCACCATGTTTGCGCAACAGGCCGCGCAGCAAAGCGGCTTCCGGGTCGCCCTCTTCCATGCGCAACCACACCAGCCCGCCCTGCCAGTCATAGAAGGCACTGACGGCGGCCTGCATGCGCAGGGTCAGCACCATCTGGTGGCCCTGCGCAGGCGTCATCGACACGCGCCAGACCGGTTTTTCGCTGCCGTCGGCGAAGGGCCTGATATCGCGCACATCGCGCCAGATCAGCCTTGAAACCTCACCGGCAATCTCCTCCAGCGGCCCGGCCTTGCCGAGCAGCGTCTTCAGCGCGGCGATGCGATAGGCGACGGACGGACCAAAACCTTCGACGCGCAGCAGCGTCGCGGCCTCGCTGCCGAGCGCGCCGCCGGCGACACGCGCGGCAATACGCTCCGGCAGATGGGCAGCGCTCGACACTTCAGCACTCGAGCCGAGCGCCACGGCCATGGCAGCGACAGCGGCATCGTCGAGCAAGCCACGGACGGCGAGCGTCACTTCGGTTTCGGCTGATGGCAGCACCTTGAAGATGACATCGGTGAACACGGCCAGCGTGCCCCAACTGTTGGCCATCAGCTTCGACATGTCGTAGCCGGTGACGTTCTTGACCACGCGGCCACCCGACTTGAAGGCCTCACCACGGCCGGACACGACGTTGATGCCGAGGATATGATCGCGTGCCGCACCTGCCTTCAGCCGGCGCGGGCCGGAGAGGTTCGCGCCAAGCACGCCGCCGATGGTGCCTTTGCCGGGCTCGCCACCGAGCAGCGGGCCGTAGTCCATCGGCTCGAAGGCGAGCTGCTGACCGTTTTCCGCCAGCAGCTTTTCGATGTCGGCCAGCGGTGTGCCGGCCTTTGCCGACAGCACCAGTTCGGCGGGCTCATAGAGCGTGACGCCCGTAAGTTTCGACAGGTCGAGCGTGTGCTGCGTCTGCAGCGGACGGCCGATGCCGCGCTTGGACCCATGGCCAAGGATTTCGAGCGGGGCCTCTTCCGCCACCGCCCAGGCGACGGAGGACAGGACTTCGTCTGACGTGGTCGGGGTGAAGGTGGTCATTGGCGTGACATGCGACTTGCAAGTGCAGAGACGTCGAGTTCCTTCACACCCCCCTCTGTCCTGCCGGACATCTCCCCCGCAAGGGGGAGATTGGCCGCTTCAATGTCGCGCCCGCTCCCCAACGTAGACAGTTGGCGAAGGAGGCTGCCGGAGTCGATCTCCCCCCTTGCGGGGGAGATGTCCGGCAGGACAGAGGGGGTGTTCAAGCACCAACATGCACCTCAAAACCTCGGAATATCCGGAAACGCCACCTGCCCCCGGTGCACATGCATCCGTCCAAGCTCGGCGCAGCGACGCAGCTGCGGGAACACCTTTCCCGGGTTAAGCAAATGGTTGGGGTCGAAAGCGCATTTGACGCGCATTTGCTGGTCGAGGTCGATCTGGTTGAACATTTCCGGCATCAGGTCGCGCTTCTCGACCCCAACCCCGTGTTCACCGGTGAGCACGCCGCCGACCTTGACGCAGAGCCGCAGAATATCGGCGCCGAAACTTTCCGCCTTGTCGAGTTCACCCGGAACATTGGCATCGTAGAGGATCAGCGGGTGCAGATTACCGTCGCCGGCGTGGAAGACATTGGCGACGCCGAGACCATATTTTTCCGAAAGCTCGCGCATGCCGGCCAGCACGCGCGGCAGTTCCTTGCGCGGGATGGTGCCGTCCATGCAGTAATAGTCGGGCGAGATGCGGCCGACCGCGGGGAAGGCCGCCTTGCGGCCGGCCCAGAAGCTCAGCCGCTCCTGCTCGGATTGCGATATGCGGCAGGTGGTCGAGCCGTTGCGGATGGCGATCGCCTCGACCGCTGTGATGAGATGATCGACCTCGACGCCCGGCCCGTCGAGTTCGACGATCAACAGCGCCTCGACATCGAGGGGATAGCCGGCATGGACGAAATCCTCGGCCGCGTGGATCGCCGGCCGGTCCATCATTTCCATGCCGCCGGGAATGATGCCGGCGCCGATGATGTCGGCGACGCACTGGCCGCCCTGCTCGCTGGTCGGAAAGCCGATCAGCAGGGCGCGCGCCGTCTCCGGTTTCTTCAGGATGCGGACCGTGACCTCGGTGACGACGCCGAGCAGCCCTTCCGAACCGGTCATGACGCCAAGCAGGTCGTAGCCTTCGGCGTCGAGATGGCTGCCGCCGAGCCGCACCACCTCGCCGTTCATCAGCACCATCTCGATGCCGAGCACATTGTTGGCGGTGAGGCCGTATTTCAGGCAGTGCACACCGCCGGAATTTTCCGCGACATTGCCGCCGATCGAACAGGCGATCTGGGAGGATGGATCGGGGGCGTAGTAGAAGCCCTCCTGCTCGACGGCGGTGGTGATGCCGAGATTGGTCACGCCCGGCTGGGCAACGACGATGCGGTTGGGAAAATCGATGGTCAGAATGCGGTTGAAGCGGCTCATGACCAGCAGCACCGCATCTTCCAGCGGCAGCGCGCCGCCCGATAACGAGGTGCCGGAGCCGCGCGGCACGACGCGGATGTTGCGGTCGTTGCAGTATTTCAGCACGCGGGAAACCTGCGCCACCGTCTCGGGCAGCACGACGACCAGCGGCAGCTGACGGTAGGCGGTCAGCCCATCGCTCTCGAAAGCGCGCATCTGATTGGTCGCGTCGACGACGCCCTCGCCCGGCACGATGATGCGCATGTCGGCGACGATCTCGTCGCGCCGGCGCAGCGTGGCGTCGTCTGGTTTCGGCATCGCAAGGCCGGACATCAGCAGCCCCATTTCGCTTGACTGGTCAAAATCTTTTACCAGTGAAGCACGCCGGTTGCAAATACTGCAGTGGTAGGAGGCTCCCACGTCCGACCGAAACAAGCTTCCGCAGCGGCAATCTGCCGCTATTCGCCGGGATGCTTCGCCGGTTCGGAATGCATCCGGCGCACGCGGCGCACGCCCCACCAGACCAGCAGGATGGCGACCGGCACCGAGGCGGCGGTGACGACTTCCGGCGCAAAGGCATGACCGAAGATCGAGGCGCCCTTGGCGACATAGCCGATGAGGCCGACGACATAGTAGGAGACGGCGGCGACCGAGAGGCCTTCGACGGTCTGCTGCAGGCGCAGTTGCAGGCGGGCGCGGTTGTTCATCGAGGCAAGCAGGTCGCGGTTCTGCTTCTCGACCTCGACATCGACCCAGGTGCGCAGCAGCGTCGTGGCGCGGGTCAGTTTGCGCGACAGATTGGCCTGGCGCTCCTCGACCGAGCGGCATGTGCGCATGGCAGGCGCAACGCGGCGCTGCAAAAACCCGCCCCAGGTGTCGTAGCCGGGCACGGCCTCTTCCTCCAGCGCTTCCAGCCGCTCGACGACGATGCCGTCATAGGCGCGGCTGGCGCCGAAACGATAAAGGCTGGAGGCGGCGTCTGCCTCCAACTCGGCGGCAAGCTCGGTCAGGTCTGCCAGCAGTGTCTGGCTGTCGCGGGTTTCGGCGACCTTCATTTCCAGCGTGGTCTGGGCGAGCCTGTCCTCGATGCGGCGCGCGCGGCCCGACAAGGTCAGCGCCAGCGGCAGGCCGAGCATGGCCAACGTGCGGTAGGTTTCGATGTCGATCAGCCGCTGCGACAGCGCCCCGGTGCGCGCTGGCGTCAGGCCGCGATCGAGCACCAGCATGCGGGTCATCCCGTCGCCGTCCTGGCGAAAATCGGTGACGATGGCTGCGTTGCCGCGCTCGACCAGCGAGTAGCACAGGCTGGTCGGATCGAAGCCAGCGATCAGCCGTTCGCTGACCTGCGTCCATTTGCGGATTTCGAGCCTGATGCCGGAAATCACGGTTCCCGGCGGAGAAAACCCGTTGCCGAACGGCGAGTCCTCCTGTGCCCTGCCGCTTTCGGAGAGCGGCCCTTCCCACAGATAGGTTGAGAATTCCGTATGCCGCTCCCAGCGCAGCGAGCCCTTGCCCCATTTCATCGCGTGGTGGCGGGCCTGGCGGTCGGGCGCGGCGATACCGAGGCGCCGCGACAGTTCGGAAAGCACGGCATGGTCGACGCCGGAGCCGCCTTCGGTCATGAAGGCGAGCTGCACCAGGACGCGCGGCTTTTCGATCAGCGGATGCGGCCTTGCATGCACCTCGCCCAGCGCACCAGGCCGGCCCTCATGCGCGGGGAAACCCATGACGCTGCCCTTGGCGCGCGGCTGGAACTCGAGATTGGACGGGTCGTCTGACACGGCTTGTCCCCCGGGTTTCTGTGAACCCTCTTGCGTTGGCGTCCCTCTAGAGCCAATAGCCAGATGACGCAAACAGCAAAGTTTAGCCGAAGACGATATAGCTTCGAGCGGCAAAACCGACCCACTTCGACCAATTGGATAAATAATTTGACCAGTTGGCGACGCAGGCTTTATCCTGCGCGACACCGGTTCAATTCCCAGGCACACCTGTTGAGCGACATTTTTTCCAGGATCGAGCATTCGCGCACCGCCGATGAGGTGGTGCAGCAGATCGAGAGCCTCATCCTCGAAGGCGTGCTGCGCACCGGCGACCGCTTGCCGGGCGAGCGCGAGCTGGCACGCCAGTTCGACGTGTCGCGGCCGATCCTGCGCGACGCATTGAAGGCGCTGGAAGGGCGCGGGCTGCTGACGACCAAGGCCGGCGGCGGCACGCATGTCGCCGACATTATCGGCCAGCTGTTCACCAAACCGGTGGCGGATCTGATCTCGATGCACCGCAAGGCGGTGACCGACTATCTGGAGTACCGCCGTGAGATCGAAGGCATCGCCGCCGAATATGCGGCGCGGCGCGCCACACCGGAGGACCTCGCGCTGCTCGATCGCATCATGGCGCGCATGGACGAGGCGCATCGCACCGGCGATTTCGACGACGAGGCCGAAATAGACGTCGAATTCCATCACGCGATCTGCGAATGCGCACACAACATCCTGCTCCTACACACGCTCCGCTCCTGCTATCGGCTTTTGTCGGAAGGCGTGTTCCAGAACCGGTTGCTGGTCTTCACCGTGCCCGGCGCGCGCGAGGCGCTGCTGGCGCAACACAAGGCAATCCACGCCGCGGTCAAGGCCGGCGATCCGGCCGGCGCCCGCCAGGCGGCCATGGACCACATGACCTATGTCGAGCGGTCGATGGCCGAAGCCGAGCGCAGTGGCGACTGGCAACGCGTGTCGCGGCTCAGGCTGCGGCAGCGCTCCGAAGCCGGCGATACCGAACCGGCACGCAGACGCTCCTAATCAATTCGATCCAAGCGGGGACCCATCATGAGCGACATTCTCACCATCGCAGACCTCAAGGATCTCGCGCGCCGGCGCGTGCCGAAGATGTTCTTCGATTATGCCGATTCCGGTGCCTGGACCGAGAGCACCTATCGCGCCAACGAGGAAGACTTCCAGAAGATCAAATTCCGCCAGCGCGTGCTGGTCGACATGAGCAACCGCTCGCTGGAATCGACCATGATCGGCCAGAAAGTGTCGATGCCGGTGGCGCTGGCGCCGACCGGCCTGACCGGCATGCAGCATGCCGATGGCGAGATGCTGGCGGCGCAGGCGGCCGAGGAATTCGGCGTGCCGTTCACCCTGTCGACGATGAGCATATGCTCGATCGAGGATGTCGCCTCGGTGACGAAGAAGCCTTTCTGGTTCCAGCTCTATGTGCTGCGCGACAAGGATTTCGTGCTAGACCTTATCGACCGCGCCAAGGCGGCGAAATGCTCGGCGCTGGTGCTGACGCTCGACCTGCAAATCCTCGGCCAGCGCCACAAGGATGTGCGCAACGGGCTTTCGGCACCGCCCAAGATGACGTTGGCCAACATCATCGATCTGGCCAGCAAGCCGCGCTGGTGCCTGGGCATAGCCGGCACCAAGCGCCGCACCTTCCGCAACATTGTCGGCCACGCCAAGGGTGTCGGCGACGTCTCTTCGCTGTCGTCCTGGACGACGGAGCAATTCGATCCGCAGCTGTCGTGGAAGGACGTCGCCTGGATCAAGGAACGCTGGGGCGGCAAGCTGATCCTCAAAGGCATCCTCGACAAGGAAGATGCGCTGATGGCGGCCAAGACCGGCGCCGACGCGATCGTGGTTTCCAACCATGGCGGGCGCCAACTCGATGGCGCGTCGTCCTCGATCATGGCGCTGGAAGAGATTGCGGACGCGGTCGGCGACAGAATAGAAGTGCATATGGACGGCGGCATCCGCTCTGGCCAGGACGTGCTGAAGGCGCTCTGCCTCGGAGCCAAGGGCACTTATATCGGCCGGCCATTTCTCTATGGTCTCGGCGCGCTCGGCAAGGAAGGGGTTACCAAAGCGTTGGAAATCATCCGCAAGGAGATGGACATCACGCTGGCGCTGTGCGGAAAGCGTCTGGTCACCGACATGGGCAAGGACCAGCTTCGACGCTAAGTCCGTGACATCAGACCACGGAGACCACGATACGTTGGCGGAACCCGGCATCCATTTTCTCGACGCGCATGGGCCGGAAGGTGTGCGTCTTTATGCGATCGGGGACGTGCATGGCCGGCGCGACCTGCTGGCCGCCATGCACCAGCGGATCGAGAGCGAGCTGGAATGGAAACCGGCTCGCGACTGGCGGGTGATCCACCTCGGCGACTATGTCGACCGCGGACCGGACTCCAAAGGAGTCATCGATTTCCTGATCAAGGCCCGGGAACGCGATCCGCGCCATCTGATGCTCGCCGGGAACCATGACATCGGCTTTCTCGATTTTCTGGGAACCCCCGACCCGGAAGGGCTTTTCATGCGCTTTGGCGGCGTGCAGACGGCGCTGTCCTATGGCGTGTCGCTGACGGCAGACGCCAGCTGGTTCGGCAAGATGGAGACGATGCGACGCGGACATCAGGCCTTGCTCGAGGCCATGCCACCAGGCCATGTCGACTTCCTGCGCTCGTTGCCGTTCTCAGTAACGTTCGGCGACTTCTTCTTCTGCCATGCCGGCGTCAGGCCAGGCATTCCGCTGGACAAGCAGAATCCGCAGGACCTGATCTGGATCCGCGACGTTTTCCACGATCACACCGGCCTGTTCCCGAAGATCGTGGTGCATGGCCACACACCCGTCCCCGAGGCGGAAGTGATGGCCAACCGCGTCAATGTCGACACGCTTGCCTGGCAGTCAGGCATGCTGACCGCCCTCGTCGTCGACGGGGCGGACAAGCGCATCCTGGAAATGGCGATAAAGGAAGCTTGAGCCCAGCCGCGGCGCAATGATGCGTCGCGAGCAGACTGGCTTTTAGCGAAGCGAGGCGGTGACGCCGTAGCCGTCGACGGCGTTGTGGTTGTTGGCGGCATCGGCGGAATAGATACCGAGACCGCACAGCACGATGGCGGACAACATGGCAAAGGACAGAAGCGCTGCTTTCACGGACGTCATCTCTTGTTGAGCTTGTTGAGCTTGCTGCATCTGTGCACCAGGCGGTTACCAATGCGTTGAAACGGAGAATTCGCTTCAAAGTTTCGACGATTTCGCGCTTCTAAGCGCGTTCTGTATCGGCGGTGTGTCGCACGGGTCACACAAAAGGTTCATCCCGGTTGCACAGCCAATGCAGAGCGCGCGCCTTCTAGGATGGCGGGCGGACACAAGCCAAGGATGAAAGGGTTTTCCCCAGCCGGTTTCACGGCTGCGTGCCAATTATGTCACGCGGAGCGCGAGGGCAGGCTCTTAGATCGTGGCCACCCAGGCACGGGCAATCGCGAGGCCGGCGGCATCGGCGTCGGGTCCGTTGCGGGCCATCTCGCCATCGAGCTTGCCCGCCCAGTCGGGATGGCGGGCGGCAATGGTCGGGGCAAAGGAGGAACTCCAGTCCCTCACCATCGGCCGGTCGGCCTCGAAATGGAACTGGAAGCCATAGACGGCGCGGCCGACGCGAAACGCCTGGTTTTCGGCGACATCATTGCCGGCGAGCCGCACGGCGTTTTCCGGCAGCACGAAGGTGTCGTCGTGCCACTGGAAGATCGGGAACTTTGCCGGCAGTGCGCCCAGCACCGGATCGGCCTTGGCGTCCGGCGTCAACGACACGCCGCGCCAGCCGAATTCGTTGGCGCCGCCGATGCGGTTCTCACCGCCGAAGGCGCGGGCGACGAGCTGGCTGCCGAGGCAGATGCCGAGCACGGCGCGATCCTTGTCGGCGAAATCGCGGGTCAGTTCGAGCAGCGCCGGAAAATAGGGATATTCATCGTCGGCCAGCGCATTCTGACCACCACCGAGCACCACCATGGCATCGTGTCCGGTCGCGTCCTCCGGCAGAGGATCGCCCTTGTAGGGGAGGCGCAGATCGAGATCGGCACCGGCTTCGGCAAGGGCGGCACCAACCTGACCGAGGCCGGTATTGTCGTAGTTCTGGACCACCAGCACCCGCATCGCAAAACCCTGCTGACATGAAAATGACGGGACGAGCGATATCATGCCGCCCGCATTGCAGCCAAGATGCGTATCCCAGGAGAGAACTATGCCACTGCAGAACCGGGTCGATCCGTTCGGCGCCATCCACGCCGTGCCCGAGCGTGGCCTGTTCACCGGCAATCGCGGCATTATCCACGATCCGGAGACCAAGACACTGTTGAAGAAGCGCTGGGCACTGCAGGCCTGGATCATCTGCGTGTGCCAATTCCGCAATGTGCGGCGCGAGCCGATGGGCCGAAACCGTGCCGGCGGCAAGGCCGGCTGGACCGAGTTGTTCTTCCTCGACGAGGTGACGGCGCTGGCAGCGGGGCACCGCCCCTGCTTCTTTTGCCAGCGCGAACGGGCTAGGGACTTTGTCAGCCGCTTCGGCGAAGCCTTCGGCATTGCCGAACCACGGGCGCCGCAAGTCGACAAAAGGCTGCACAAGGAGCGGCTGACTTCGGGTGGCAAACCTCCGGCTATGGCGATGGACGAGTTGGCCGACCTGCCAGACGGCGTGGTGATCGCTGCTGGCGGCAACGCCTATGCCTTGCGCCACGGCAAGGCGTTGCAATGGTCCTTTGCCGGATATCGCCCACCCGCCGACCTTGGCCAACTGGAAGACAAGGCGCTTGTCATGCTGACGCCAGCGACAACGCTCAACGTCCTGCGGCATGGCTTTCGTCCGGTGTGGCATCAATCCGCCGAGACTTGACGCCGGCGGTCGGCTCGCTCATTCCTCGGCCATGCGCGCCAATTACAAGATGCAACGCCTGTTCGTGCCTGACGATCTCGGTTCGGAGATCGAGTTCGACGCCGGCCAGCAGCAGAGCCACTATCTCCTGCATGTGTTGAGGCTGGGCGAAGGCGCCGAGATCCTGGTGTTCAATGGCCGCGACGGCGAATGGTCGGCGGCCATCGCGGCAAAGACGAAAAGAGCGGTGCGGTTGAAAGTGCTGGTGCTGCAACGGCCGCAGCCGCCGCTGCCCGACCTCGTCTATTGTTTCGCGCCGCTGAAGCAGGGCCGGCTCGACTATCTCGTGCAGAAAGCAGTCGAGATGGGCGCCGGTATCCTGCAGCCGGTGATCACCCAGCACACGCAAGTGGCCAAGCCGTCCATCGACCGACTGCGCGCCAATGTCATCGAGGCCGCCGAACAATGCGGCATCCTGGCGGTGCCGGAGGTTCGCGAGGCGGAAAAATTCGAGCGGCTGCTGACCGGCTGGGACAAGGAGCGGCGGCTGATCTTCTGCGACGAGGATGCTTCGACCAACAATCCGCTGCCTGCCTTGCAGGCGGTAAAGGAGAAGAAGCTGGGGCTGCTGGTTGGGCCGGAAGGCGGCTTTTCCGACGACGAGCGCAAGATGCTGCGCGCCCTGCCCTTCGTGACCGCCATTCCGCTCGGCCCGCGTATCCTGCGCGCCGATACGGCGGCTGTCGCGGCACTTGCGGTGATCCAGGCAACTGTCGGAGACTGGTAGGAGGTCATTTCTTGCAAGAGGCGGTCCCGATCGTAGCATTCAATTCCTCTTGACCTCTGGCTCAGGATTTTTCGCTTGATCGGCTGCTGACATTTCGTCCATTTACCGCCGGCGGTGGTCCAACCGCCTCTGAGGGCACAACAATGGCGCGCGACACTACCGATTTCCGGCCAATTGAAGACTTTGACGAACTCGTCGAGCACCTGGCCGAAGGCAACAAACCGCGCGACAAGTGGCGCATCGGCACCGAGCACGAGAAATTCCCCTTCTATGTCGATGGCAACGCGCCCGTGCCCTATGGCGGCGAGCGCGGCATCCGCGCCATCCTCGAAGGCATGCAGCACAAACTCGGCTGGGATCCGATCATGGACGACGGCCGCATCATCGGCCTGGTCGAGCCGACGGGCCAGGGCGCCATTTCGCTGGAGCCCGGCGGCCAGTTCGAACTGTCCGGCGCGCCGCTGGAGACGATTCATCAGACCTGTCGCGAAGGCAATGCGCATCTGGCGCAGGTGCGCGAGATCGCTGAGCCGATGGGTATCCGCTTCCTCGGCCTCGGCGGCAGCCCGAAATGGTCGCTGGCCGAAACGCCGAAAATGCCGAAGTCGCGCTATGAGATCATGACCCGCTACATGCCCAAGGTCGGCACCAAGGGCCTCGACATGATGTACCGCACCTGTACCATCCAGGTGAACCTCGACTTCGAGAGCGAGGCCGACATGCGCCGCAAGATGCAGGTGTCGCTGAAGCTGCAGCCGCTGTCGACGGCATTGTTCGCCAATTCGCCTTTTACCGAGAGCCACCCGAACGGACTGCAGAGCTGGCGCGGCGACATCTGGCGCGACACCGACAACCAGCGCTCCGGCCTGCTCGAATTCTGCTTCTCGCCCGAGTTCGGGTTTGCCGATTATGTCGAATGGGCGCTCGACGTGCCTATGTATTTCGTCATCCGCGACGGCCACTATCACGATATGACGCACATCACCTTCCGCCAGTTCATGGCCGGCGCCGCGCGCAATGAAGTGCCGGATGGGCTGCCGACCATGGGCGACTGGGCGAACCATCTGTCGACGCTGTTCCCCGACGTGCGGCTGAAGCGTTTCCTCGAAATGCGCGGCGCCGACGGCGGCCCGTGGCGGCGCATCTGCGCGCTGCCGGCTTTCTGGGTCGGTTTGCTCTACGATGAGGCGGCGCTCGACGCAGCGGAAGCATTGACCGCGAGCTGGACCTACAAGGAAGTGCTGGCCATGCGCAACGCCGTGCCTGAGCTTGGCATTGCGGCGCCCTTCCGCAACACCACGCTGCGCGAGATCGCACGCGACGTCATGGCCATTTCGCGCACGGGGCTGAAGAACCGCGGCAAGAAGAACCGTGACGGCTATGACGAAACCTCGTTCCTCAACACTTTGGACGAAGTGGTTGCACGCGGCACGACCAGCGCCGAGGAAATGCTTTCCGCCTACCACACGCGCTGGGGCGGCTCGATCGAGCCGGTGTTCATGGAATACGCCTATTAACCCAGCGGCAAAAGCCACTTCAATCGAGCGTTGAAACGAATTAGGCTCCCTTCCGAGGAATTCAGGAGGAGAAGCCGATGCCTACCTTGTTCGACATGCTGACGCAGGCCCAGAACGGCAACGGCATGCAGGCGCTTGCCCAACAATATGGGCTTTCGATGCAGCAGACACAGGCGGCGGTCGCCGCTCTGCTGCCGGCCTTTTCACAGGGGTTGCAGCGCAACACCGCCGATCCTTACGGGTTCGGCGCCTTCATGACGGCGATGGCAAGCGGCCAGCACGCCAAATATTTCGAGGATGCGACTCGCGCCTTCTCGCCGCAAGGCGTTGATGAAGGCAATGGCATTCTGGGACATCTGTTCGGCTCGAAGGACCTGTCGCGCGCCGTGGCCAGCCAGGCAGCGCAAGCGAGCGGCGTCAGCCAGCAAATCCTGCAGCAAATGCTGCCCGCCATCGCATCGATGGTGATGGGCGGACTGTTCAAGCAGACGACAGGTCAGATGCAGGCCGCCGGCGGTTTCGGCGGCGGCAGCAATCCGCTGGGCGAGATCATCGAGCAGATGATGCGGCAAGGCGGTATGCAGGCGCCGGCGCCACAGCAGCGCCAGGCGCCGCAGACCCCGATGGACAACCCGCTTGGCAAGGTCTTGCAGGACATGTTCGGCGGCGGCGCCCCGCAACCGCAAAGCCAGCCGCAGCCGGCACCCAACCCCTATGGCGACAATCCGTTGGGCAAGGTGCTGCAGGACATGTTCGGCGGCGGTACGCCACAGCCGCAAGGCCGGACGCAGCCGCAGCCGCAGCCGCAACAGACGCAGAGCCCATACGGCGACAACCCGCTTGGGAAAATCTTCGAAGAGATGCTGCGCGGGGGCGGCGGCTTCGGCATGCCCGGCGGCCAGCCGGCGCCGCAACCTCAAGCACCGCAACAGCGCCAGGCGCCGCAGCCGCAGACCAACCCGAGCGGCCGGCCAAGGAATCCGTTCGATGATATTTTCGGCAAGATGTTCGAGACCGGCGCCCAGCAGCGCGACGACTACCAGAAGGGCGTGGAAACGATCTTCGACCAGTTCAAGCGGGACATGGGCCGGCGGTAGGCGCCAAGTCTACGGGCCATTTCTGAGCAAGCCGAAAAGAAAAGCCCGGTCCTTGGGAGGACCGGGCAGCGTGCAGGCAGGCCGGCGGGGAACCGGCAGGGAGTGGGGAGCCTGCATAATCCTTGGTCGCGCCGAACCCCGAAAAGGTTCAACAGGACCGAAACTAAATCAGGCCACCTGGCGGGCGAGATCCTCGATCGTTTCCACGCGATCGCTGGCAATCTGACGCAGGATCACCGTCGGGTCGCGGCCGAACGGCACGTCGATGGCGACATGCAGGTCGGCGCGCGTCAGGCCGATATCGGCGAGCTCGGCATCCGACATCTCGCCAAGGCGATAGAAGGCGCGGCGATTTTTCCAGGCGCGGTAGACGTTGGAGACGGTGTTGGCCACGCGCGTCGCAACGGCCGGACGCGAGGTGATGCGCGAGGTCTCGGTGGCGAAATCGATCGTGGTCATAGCAGTCTCCTTCGGAGTCGAGCGGGCAAAGCCAAGCGATCGGCGCTGGCGACAGCGGCCGTTCCGGCTTCGATTCACATGCCTTCATGTGGACAATGCCAATTTGCCATCGACCGATTGATTAATCCAACGAATGTTTCTAATCTTTAGCATCAACATCAATGATGGAATGGACTGATGAAAGCGCCGCTCGATCTCGATCAGTTGCAAACCTTCATCTCGATCGCCGATACCGGCAGCTTCACGCGGGCAGCCGAAGAGGTGCACCGCACCCAGTCGGCGGTGTCGATGCAGATGCGCCGGCTGGAGGAGCGGATCGGCAAGCCGCTGTTCGAGAAGGAAGGGCGCAACAACAAGCTGACCGAGGAAGGCGACAAGCTGCTCTCCTATGCAAGGCGGCTGCTCTATCTCAACCGCGAGACGCTCGCCGCCTTCGACGACCAGCGGCTCGAAGGCACGATCCGTATCGGCACGCCGGACGACTATGCCGACCGTTTCCTGCCCGAGATCATGGCACGCTTCACCCGCTCCAATCCGCGCGTCGAACTGACTGTCATCTGCGAGCCGACGCCGGGGCTGGTCGAGCATATCAAGCGCGGCAATCTCGACCTGGCGCTGGTGACGCACAATGATGTGCGCGGCCAGTCGGAAGTGGTGCGGCGCGAGCCGCTGCTGTGGGTCAGCTCGGCCAACCATGCGACGCATGAACAGGTCACGCTGCCAATGGCCTTTGGCCGGCCGAACTGCATCTGGCGACGCGCCGCCGTCGATGTGCTGGACCAGCAGAACCGCGACTATCGCATCCTGTTCACCAGTTTCTCGGCGACCGTGATCACCGCCGCCGTGCTTTCGGGCCTGGCGATCTCGGTGCTGCCGGAATGCGCGCTCAGGCCCGGCATGCGGGTGCTGGGCGAGGCCGACGGCTTCGGCGCCCTGCCCGACTGCCGCATCGGCATCATGCGCGGCCAGACCTCACGGCCGGAGATCGTCGATGCGCTCGCCCGCCATATCTCGGAAAGCCTGGACAACATCTCGGTGCCGCTTGGCGAGGAGACGGGATCATTCGACTTCGCGGCACTCGCCTTCGCCAAGATGAAGCGGACCAGGCCGAACCAGATCCTGCCGGGCTGGTAGGAAAGAATTACGCGCGCATCGACGCTGGTCCGCTCTGAATGGGCGACAGGCCCGGCAAGAGCAGCAACTGGGCAGGCTCGAGCGGCGGCGCGAGCAGGTAACCCTGCATCTGATGACAGCCCATGCCGACGAGCAGCGCCTTTTGCTCCTCGGTCTCGACGCCCTCCGCGGTGACTTCGACATCGAGCGCTATCGCTAGGTCGATCAACGCCTTGACGATCGCGGCGGAGTTGGCGTCTTGGTCGAGAAGGCGCACGAAGGAACGGTCGATCTTGAGCTTGTCGATGAGGTGACGGCGCAGGTAATTCAACGATGAATAGCCGGTGCCGAAATCATCGAGCACCACGCCAACGCCTGATCGGCGCAAGGCCTCCAGAGCCATCCTGGTCGTGTCGTTATTTTCCAGAAGCACGCTTTCGGTGATCTCGAGCTGCAATCGCGCCGGCGGTAGGCCGGTCTCGGCCAGCATCGACGCGACCTGCCCGGCAAAACCTGCGTCGCGCAATTGCAGCGGTGAGACGTTGACGGCCACCCACGGCAATTGCGTGCCGGCTGCGAAACGGCAGGCCTCGCGCAGCACCCATTGGCCAAGCTCGCCGATCATGCCGCGTTCCTCGGCAATGGCGATGAACTGTTGCGGCGGCAAGGCGCCATGGATCTCATGCGCCCAGCGGATCAGCGCCTCGACCCCGACGATCGTCCCGCCATCGGCGGCGAAGATCGGCTGATACGCCAGCTTGATCTCGGTTCCGCCACGGAGGGCGCGACGGAGCGCGTTCTCGACCTTGCGCTTGCGCAGCAACAGGTCGTCCATGTCACCGGCGAAGACCTGATAGCGGCCGCGGCCATTCTTCTTGGCTTCGTAGAGTGCAATATCGGCCTTGCGCAGCAGATCGTCGGCATCGACTTTTGGACCCGACGCCAAGGCTATGCCGATGCTGGCGCTGACGAAGACCTGGTCGTCCATCAGCCGGAAAGGCTCCTGCAATTTCCGCAGCAGCCGTCCCGAAATATCCTCGGCCACCCTGGTGTCGCGAATATCGACCAGGATGATCGCGAACTCGTCGCCGCCGAGCCGCGCCACCGTATCGATCTCGCGGATCGTCCTCTGCAGCCTGGCCGCCGTCTGGCGCACGAGTTCGTCGCCGGCGGGATGACCGAGCGTATCGTTGACATGTTTGAAGCGATCGATGTCGAGATAGAGCAGCGCCGTCCTTGCGGTATCGCGCCCGGTCGTAAGTAAAGCCCGTCGCAGCCTATCCTCGAAAAGCGCCCGGTTGGGGAGCCCCGTCAGCGTATCGTGAAAGGCGAGATACTGTGCGTCCGCCTGACTTGTCTGCAGCGCCAACGATGTCCGCCGCAGGCGCCGCAAGAGAAAAGCCAGCGCACCGGCGGCAAGCAGCATGCCGGCGATCAATGCCGGGCCGGCCTTGCGTATCAGTGTCAGACCGGGGCGCTCCTGATCCCAGCCGATATAACCGAGAATGACCCCGCGCGAATCCATCAGCGGAATGGCAGCCGAGCCGACCGATTGCGACAGAGGCAGCAGGTGGGCGCCATCGAGCAGGTATTTTTCGGCGATCTTGCCGATGACGGCAGCGTTGATGAACTCCACCGAGACATGCAGATATTCGCTTCCCGGCGCCTGGGTGACCCGGTCCGAACTCGGCACCAGCGGCATGACACTGAGGATGGCCGGTTTCCCGTCGAGCGACACCAGATCCTCGGCGACCATTTTGACCGGGCCGCCGGATGCGTTCTCTTTCGGCGGTTGCGCGATCAGTTGGCGCAGCTTCTCGATGGTCGGCAGCAGCGCGGGCTCATCCGCACCATAGACGGAAGCCGGCACCACCTTGCCTTCCTGCATGGCGTGGATCGGACGGTTGACATCATCCAGCACATAGACCCGGTTGTGACCGTAGTAGGAATACATCCAGACGCTGAGGTTTTCGGCCATCCACGCCTGATTGCCCGATTTGGCGTTGGTGACGGAATCGTCCCAGACCGAGACACTTTCCTGCTCGCGCTCGACGGCGGCGATCTGGTCCTGCAAGCCGTTGGCGAAGAAGATCTTTTGGCGCTCCAATGAAACGCGGTCAGCCTGCTCGGCGGCGTAGAAGCCGAAGCCCACGACCATGACCAGCGCAAAAGCGGCAAGCGCCAGCACGGTCAGCGTGACCTGATACGTCAATGGGCTGCGATGTGCGCGTGCGCTCATGCGTCCTTGGCCAGCTTCGTTGGGCGCCAGTCAACCAAACCAGCCTTAAGATCGCGTTATAACATTTGAGCAGACACTGGCGCCTTGACGCGGGAGGCCAACCGTCCCCCAATCGGCCGATGAGCGACGCAGCATCCGAATCACGCACCAACGCCACCGAATACACGGTGAGCGAGATTTCCGGCGCGCTGAAGCGCACGGTCGAGGACGTCTTCGGCAATGTGCGGGTGCGCGGCGAAATCTCCGGCTATCGCGGGCCGCATTCCTCCGGCCATGCCTATTTCGCGCTGAAGGACGACCGCGCCCGGCTCGACGCCGTGGTGTGGAAAGGCACGATGAGCCGGCTGAAATTCCGCCCCGAGGAAGGGATGGAGGTGATCGCCACCGGCAAGCTCACCACCTATCCCGGCAAGTCCAACTACCAGATCGTCATCGACAATCTGGAGCCGGCCGGCGCCGGGGCGCTGATGGCGCTGCTCGAAGAGCGCAAGCGCCGGCTGCAGGCGGAAGGGCTTTTCGATGCCGGCCGCAAACGCCGGCTGCCGTTCATGCCGCGCGTCATCGGCGTCGTCACCTCGCCGACCGGGTCCGTCATCCGCGACATCATCCACCGCATCAAGGATCGCTTTCCGCTGCATGTGCTGGTCTGGCCGGTGCGCGTGCAGGGCGAGACGTCAGGCGTGGAAGTGACCAATGCCGTCACCGGTTTCAACGCGCTGGCCTGGGACGGCGCTATCCAGCGCCCGGATCTTTTGATCGTCGCGCGCGGCGGCGGCAGCCTCGAGGATTTGTGGGGTTTCAACGACGAGGCGCTGGCCCGCGCCGTTGCCGCCTCCGGCATTCCGGTGATCTCGGCCGTCGGCCACGAAACCGACTGGACACTGATCGACCTCGTCGCCGATGTGCGGGCACCGACACCGACGGGCGCGGCCGAAATCGCCGTGCCGGTGAAGGCCGACCTCGAGGCGACGCTGGCCAGTCTTGGCGCGCGGCTCAAGGCCGCGGTGCTGCGCAATTTCGAACGCAAGCGGCAGGCCGCGCGTGCAGCGGCGCGTGCGCTGCCCTCGCCCGATCAGTTGCTGGCGCTGCCGCGCCGGCGCCTCGACGAGGCGACGAGCCGGCTGGGGCGCGGCCTGTCCGTCAGCGTCGATCGCAAGCGGGCGCGTCTCCAGGGCCAAAGGCTGACGCCGGCCACGCTGTCGCGGCGCATAAACGAGGCGCGCACGCTGACCGGCCGTGACCTCGCCCGCGCGCAGGCGGCGTTCTTCGCCATCGTGCGTGAGCGCCGCACGCGCTTTGCGCGCACCGCGACGCGGCTGTCGCCGGCACCGATCGTACGCAGGCAGAAACTGCAAGGGGACGCGCTGGCGGCGCTCGCCAGGCGGCAGGATCGGGTCATATCGCTGCGGCTCGAACGCCTGCGCGGCCAGTTGAGCCAAGCCGAGCGCCTGCTGACCACGCTTTCGCACAAAGCCGTCCTGGCGCGCGGCTTCGCGCTCGTAAAGGATGCCGACGGCGCCGTCATCAAGCAGGCGGCTGATGTGGCATCGGGGATGGCGCTTTCACTGGAGTTCGCCGACGGCACGGCGGATGCTGTGGCAACCAGCGGTGCGGCGCGGCCAAAGCCGGTTGCGAGGCCTACGACCAAGACCAGGGAACCTGGCAACCAAGGCTCCCTATTCTGAGACGCCCATGACCGATAGTTCGCATCACCTGAAAACGCCGTCAGGCAAACCGCGCGCCCGGAGCTTCGGCATCGGTTTTGACGGCACGCCGGGCGCGTTCAACGCAATCACAGATGTGCCTGGCGTTGCTGTCGGCTATGCGACGCTGATTTCCGGCGACGGCGCGCTGGTCGTCGGCAAGGGACCGGTGCGCACCGGCGTCACCGCCATCCTGCCCAGGCCGCGCCCAGGTCTGGCCACGCCGGTCTTCGCCGGTATTTTCAGCCAGAACGGCAATGGCGAGCTGACCGGCTCGCACATCGTCGAGGAAACCGGCGCCTTCAACTTCCCGATCACCATCACCAACACCCATTCCTGCGGTGTTTCGCGTGACGGAACGCTGCGCTGGATGCAACGCGTACTGCCGGCCGCGCTCGACAGCGGCTGGGGCCTGCCGGTGGCGGCGGAGACCTATGACGGGTTCCTCAACGACATCAACGGTCACCATTTGACCTTTGAGCATGTGGCCCAGGCACTTGACGGTGCCGCTGGCGGTGCGATCGAGGAAGGCAGCGTCGGCGGCGGCACCGGCATGATCACCTTCGGCTTCAAGGCCGGTTCGGGCACGGCATCGCGCGTCGTCGGGTGGCAGGGAAATTCCTACACGGTGGGCGCCTTCGTGCAGTCGAATTTCGGCAAGCTGCGCAATTTCACGCTTCGCGGCCAGCGCGTTGAGCCAGCGCTCGCCGAATCGGTGATCCGAGACGACGCGCGGCATGCGGAAAAAGGCTCGATCATCGCCGTCATCGCCACCGATGCGCCGTTCCTGCCGCATCAGATGAAGCGGCTGGCCCGCCGCGTGCCGCTTGGCGTCGCCATGACCGGCGGCTTCGGCTATCACAGCTCAGGCGACATCTTTATCGCCTTCTCGACCGCCAATCCTGCCGCGGCGCTGGCGCTGTCGGGCCGGATCGCCAATGCCGATTTCATCCCGGACACCGACATCGACCCGTTCTTCGATGCCGTCATCCAGGCGGTAGAGGAATCGATTCTCAACGCCCTGGTCGCCAATGACGACATGACCGGGCGCGACGGCAATTTCGTGCCGGCGCTGCCGAAGGCTTGGTTGAAAGAAAAGTTTGGGTTGAAAGAAAAGTTCGGCTGAGACAGAAACGCGGGCCGAAGGGCCCGCGCATTCAAACCGATTGGCCGTTAAAATCTATTCAGCGGCCTTGCTAGCCGCCTGCTGGTGCTCGTCGGCTTCGGCCGCTTCCTCGAGCCGGGACGCAATGAGTTCCTGGATATCGCCGACTTCTTCCTGGATGTCCTCCAGCGGGATGCCGACCTCTGCCGCCTTGGCGGCGCATTCCTTGGCCAATGTCTCGGCCTGCTTGTCGATCCGGGCCTGGGACTGGCAATGGACCTTTTCGCCGATCCATCCCCGCAAGAACTCGATCGCGTGTTCACTCATACTGCTGTTCCCTGGCGGCAAAGCCGGTTGGTAATCATAAACGTCGGCATCCCGCAAAGGATGCATGTTCCCATTCCAGCCGAGTCGCGGCCACCCGGCAAGTCAATGCCGTCCAGGGTCCACAGAGCTGAAGGAAATAGAGGGGTGAAAAACATTTTCTGATTCTGAAGGACTGTACCGTTGGCGGGATCTGGCCCGCTCCGAGCAATTGCTTCTACCTTTTACGGCTTTCAGTCCGTTTGGTAATCTCAATGGCTGTCTCTACAGCCGCCTTTTGACGTTTCGCTTCTAGGCGCGAGCCCGCGAAGCCGCCGGTATATAGTGATATCCTCATCCAATGTCGACTCCTCCGAACGGTGCCCACAGCTTGCACCAAAGTCGCACCCCTGCGCACCCCATCAGAAGGTTTCGACCCAGGGCCTGAGCTCCATTTCCCAGGTCCAGGCGCTGCGGTGCTGGCGATGGATGGAGAGATAGGCCTCGGCGATCGCGTCCGGAGACAAACGGCGATCCGGCGGCCCGGACTCCTGTCCGGATGCGGCCGAAGCGATGCCGCCATCGATGATGAAATGCGCGACGTGGACGTTCTTCGGCGCCAGTTCGCGGGCCATGGACTGCGCCAGCCCGCGCAAGCCGAATTTGGCCATCGCAAAACCGGCCGAGCCGGCGAACCCCTTGACGCTGGCCGTCGCCCCGGTGAAGAGGATCGAACCCGAGCCCAGAGCCACCAGCCGTCGGGCCGCCTGCTGGCCGACCAGGAACCCGCCATAGGCGCCAACCAGCAAAGCCTGCCGGACCGCCTCGGGATCGAGCTCGGCTATCGGCCCACGAGCGCGGCCGCTGGCGTTGAAAACCACCAGCGAAAGCGTGCCGGCCCTGTCGGCGACGTCGAACAGATGCTCGACCGATGCGGGATCGGAGACATCCGTCGCCACGGCCTGCGCACCGGTCTCAGCCTGCAAGGCACCGAGTTTCTCGATGTTGCGCGCGGCCAGAACGACGCTGAACCCTTCCTTCGCGAGAAGGCGCGCCAGCGAGGCACTCAGGCCGGAACCCGCACCGGCGATGACGGCGACATTGGATGTCATGAGACTTCTCCTTCTTTCCACGGGACTGCGGTCGATAGCTGGCGAATGAGCTGTCTTGAAACTTGCCGGATCAGCACGGCGACGGCAACGCGCAAGCCAAGAAAAAGGCCGGGCGCGAAAACGGCCCGGCCAAAATGAAGGTCATAACCTTCAGAGGGGAACACCGCTCGGCGAAATGGGAGGAAAACACCGAACGGATTTTTCTCTTTTGGACCGGTTCTCGGCCGGATACGACGGATGATTTTCTAAAAATCGGCCAGGATGGCAAAAATCCTGTCCTTTCTTTGGCCCAAGGCTCAGCCAACCCGGCTTTCCCTTTCGAGCAGATCGGCATAATGGCGCCGCGCGACGTCGGGATGCGAGCGCAGCCGGCTTTTCAGCACATTGGTTCCGACATCGCGAAACAGCGGATTGTCTGGATCGCTGGCCGGCCCGCGCGCCTGCGCCGCCAATTCCTCGGAAAGGCCGAGCAGCGGGATCGTCGCATCGAGCCTGGCGCTGAAGAAGAACGGCACCGAAATGCGCTCGACGCCGGCAGGCGGCGTCACCACACGATGCACCGTTGCGCGCAAAAAGCCATTCGAGGCGAGTTCGAGCAACTCGCCGATGTTGACGACGAGCGTACCGGGAATGGGGTCCACATCGACCCAGCTTCCGTCATAGTCGACCTGCAGCCCCTTATTGTCATCCTGGAGCAGCAGGGTCAGGAACCCGCCGTCCTTGTGTGCGCCGACACCCTGGTCGCCACCGGTTGCATCGCGGCCGGGGTAGCGCACGATCTTCATGCGATGGTTCGGCTCGCTGCTATAGATCGGGTCGAACGCATCCTCGGGCTGATCGAGCGATTGCGCGAAGGCTTTCAACAGCCGGATCGCCACGGCCGTCACCTTGCTCTGCCAGGCAAGCAACGCCGGCTTGAGATCCGGCAGCGCCGCGGGCCACTGGTTCGGTCCTTGCAGCCGTGTCCAGGCGGGAACTCCCGGCCCTTGTGCGATTGCCTGGCGTTCGACACCGATGTCGAGCTGCTCGCGCCAGTCCTCCTTGCCCTTGGTCAGTTCGCCGCCGGCGCGGGTGTAGCCGCGAAACTGCGAGGACTTGACCATCTCGATTGCCAGCTTGTCGGCCTCCGGCAAGGCAAAGAACTGGCGCGATGCGGTGAGCACCTCGCTGATCTCCGCCCGGGAGATGCCATGTCCGGCTAGATAGAAAAAGCCGATGTCGCGCGAGGCGGAACGCAAGTCCGCCAGAAATGTCCGACGCTCCGATGCGCCTTGTTCAAGACGGCTCAGATCGAGGACAGGCACTATTCTGGGCATATAAAGCTCCCTTCCCAGTGCTTTCGGCGGCGTTGTTTGAAATCACCACCAGGAAAACCAAGCCGACCAAACATGCAGGCACTTTTGCGCGACCATGGCCACGATCAATGTGCGCAAGTCTTATCGACTTCGGATCGCCGGGAAAGGAACGATCGGCTCTTCGTCGCGGTCGTCACGAACAATTTTTCCATTCGCAGGGCCAAGCGGACGATGATCGCGATCCATTCAGGGGAACTCAGGCGGAGCGGCAACCGCTTTATCTCGCACCGGGCGTGCCGCTTCGGTATCACCGTCATTTCGGCCGGCAAATCCAATGCCGACGAGCGAAATCTTGCGAGCCGTCCGCGATTTGATTGGCAACTTCACGGCAACTATCAGTCGCTTTCATCAAACACTGCAAAAATAAATATAAAATAATATTCGTAGTATAATTATGATTGCGCACAAAATCAGTTGACTGAACAGTCGCTGATATTGGCGACCACCTTTCAGCTACCCGTTCCTGCCGACTTGAGAGCCATTGCCTTGAGGTCGACTATTCCGACCGGCGTTAATCGCTTTGGTCCCGCTCCCCTGAGGGGCCGATCGCTCAAGAGGAGATCTCGAGATGGACGGGTATGACGAATCGATGTTCGACGACCTTGCCTTTGATGAAGCGGAAGGCCCAGCCGACAGCTACGACGAATTCGACGAAATGGACGAGGGCGACGGCTTCGATGAGGCCGACGAAGGCGACGAGTTCGACGAAGGCGACGAATTCGAGGCCTCGAGCTTCGACGAGATGGACGCCGGCGACGAATTCGAGGCCGGTGACGAGTTCGACGAAGGCGACGACTTCGATGAAGGCGATGAGTCCGACGACGATGCGTGGGATCAGGCCATGAGCTACGCGCTTGCGGCTGAAGACAGCGACGAGTTCTTCCGCCGCATCGCCCGCGGCGTTCGCGGCGTTGTGCGCACCGTCAGGCGTGCCGCTCCCACAATCGGCCGCATCGCCCGCGCCGTGGCGCCGGTCGCCAGCCTTATCCCCGGCGTCGGCACAGCGATTGGCGGCGTCGCCAATGTCGTCGGCCAGTTGATGGCGGACGAGGCTTCCGAGGACGAGGCACTCGACGCCTTCGCCGAGCTCGCTGTGCGCAATCGTGCCGCCATTCCCGTGGTGGCCGCGCTTGCGACGAGACGCGTGCTTGGCCCTGTGGCCGCACGCATGCCCGCGGCCGCACGCACCCAGGCCGTTCGCACCGTGCGCAGAGCTGCCACCCAGCTCGTCAACCGTGGCGGGCCGACCGCGATCCGCGCTCTGCCGCGCATCGCCAGCAGCGTCCGCCGTACCGCGGTCACGCGCCGCACCCCGGCATCGGTCCGGCCGCTGGTTCTGGCACGCACCGCGCGTCGTGTCGCGGCGCGCGGGCAGGGTCTGCGCCGGCAGCTGACGCGACCCTTGCAGCGAGGGCGCCAGATCGTGCGCCGCACCGCCGCGGCGGTTCGCGCCGGCATGGCTCCGGGACGCAACCTGGCGCGTATCGCCGGGCGAGCATTGGGGCGGGCTGCCGGCGGTTGGCCAGGCGGATATGGCCCAAATCATGGGCGCCGGCGGCGTATCGTGATCCGCGGTCCGGTCAGCATCACCATCCGGCCCAACTGAAACCCTGTCGGTGCAACAAGAAGGATCGCGGCGATGCGCACGGGTTCTTCGACCAGGCGGTTCCTGGACACCAAGCTGCGGGCCCTGAAGGCTCGCGCACAGCGCCTCAACCGCCTGACACCGAGGCGCATCGGGCTTCGTCCCGAAGACCTGCCCTATGCGCCGTCGCGGGCTCACTTCCACGCCGCCAACAAGCGGTTGGCGGCCATCGGCAACGCCATCAACCGGCATATCGCCGAGATCGAGCGCGGCTGGCCGCCTGGCACCGCCCAGGCCGCGCTCAGCCAGATGGCCATGCTCGACCGCAGGATCGATCGGCTGCGCCGGACCTTCGGCATGTTCTTCGAGGTCATGTCGCAGCGCGGTTCAGGCTTTGCGCCGGCGCTCGCCGCCCATGACGCGATCGCGCTCGACTGCTACACGGTCGTCCGTGCTGCCCTGCCGGGCGTCTTCGGAGGTCCCCTCTTGAAGCCGCTGACCTATATGGAACATGGCTATTCGCCGGCGACGCAGCGCCGTGGTGTCGCGCTTGCCCGTTTGCTCGGCGACAGCAACCCGTTCCCGGTCATCCGCGTTCCCTGGGATCGCGACAATCCCTGGCAGTCGGTCTTCCTGCATGAAGTCGCCCACAATCTGCAGGCCGACATGGGCCTGTGGCAGGAGAACGCGCAAGCGGTCGCCAACCGCCTGGCTTCGATGCGATTCGATCCGCTGGTGGTGACGATCCTGCGCCGCTGGCACAAGGAAATCTTCGCCGATCTCGCGGCGCTGCTGCTCGGCGGCACCGCGTCGGTCTGGGGCATGATGGAGTTCCTCGCCCATCCCGGCGCGCGTGCCCTCACCTACCGCCCCGGCGGGGCGCATCCAACCGGCTGGATCCGGGTTCTGATCCTGACCGAGATGCTGCGGCGCATGGGCTTTGCCGCCGAGGCGGCGCGCGCCGAACGCGTCTGGCGAGGCCTTTACAATCCGGCGCGCGGCCACAGGCTGCCTCCGGTTCTGCTTGCTTCGGTCCCTCGCCTCATTCCAGCGGTGGTCGATGAGATCGCCTACCAGCCGCGCCGGGGTCTTGGGCAGCACGCGCTGGCCGACGCCATCCCTTTCACGCGCGCCGACGAAGCCCGCATCCGCCGTGGCGGAATCCTGATCGCGGCCGGGCAAGTGCCCGACCTGCCGCCACGTTTTCTTGTGTCGGCCAGCCGTTTCGCGCTGGAAGCCGGCGCCGAACCGGACGCCATTGCCAAGCTTGTCATCAGAAACCTGGCCCAGCGTCAGGCAAACCGACGGCCCACTGCGCAACCGTCCCCAGCCGCACTCGTTGCATGAGGTGAGATGTCATGGTCGACGTATTTACAGCCGCCGCCAGCCCGGTCTCGAAATTTCGGTCTCCTGCCACGGTTGCCGTGGACAATCTGCTGCGCAAGACGCTGCGCGTCAGTGATCCGCGCGATCCCGACCAGATCGCCAACGCTCTCTTGAACTTCTATCCCGAGGAAGCAGACAGGGATCGACGCGAACAAGCCGGCCTGCCTTATTCGAGTGTGCCCGACTATGTGCCGCAAGCCCGCAACACGGGCCCGTCCTCCGTCGAGATGGCGCAGGCGCAGGACGATCTCGAACGCGACCTGCAGACGCTTTCGACCTCCTCGCCACTGAAGGACATCCGCATCGAGATGATCGGCTGGGGCCGTTCGATCCGGCAGCTCGCCAATGATGGACTGGCTGCCGCCAGGCTTGCTCTCGATTCGGTCAATCACGACCGTGCCATGTCGGCGCGCCGCCAGCTCGGCGAGTATTCGCGCCTGGCGCGTTATGTCGGCACGCTCACCGACGGCAGCGCCATCCTGTTCAGGCGGTTTGCCCAGAGCTGCGATGTGTTGGCCGGGCTGATCCTTGTCGCCATCGGCGAGGGGCTGGCGTCCAACGGCATCACCCGCAGCACCTCGATCGTGCGTTCGGCGGCCGGAGAGCTGCAGGCACGCCGCAACGCCGTCATCATGGCGCTGCGCAGCCTGACCGGTTCGGTTGAAAGCACGCTTGGCCAGGAAGACTGGCCACGTGGCATCGAAGCCTACCGCAATCTGGTGCAGCAGTTGGAGGCCGGCGGCCAGGCGGACCTGCGCGCGCTGCTGGAGGAGAACGCGCTGTCGCAGGCGATGGACGACCTGGTCGACCTATCGACCGGGGCAAGCGTCGAAGGCTTGCGCGAGCTGTCGACCGCATCGGCGATGCTGGTCCACCGCTTCCAGCGCCTGATCCAGTTCGGCCAGAGCATCCCGGTTCCGATCGACGTGCCGATCACTTCAGGCCCACCGGAATCGCCGCCGCTGGTGGCTTTCGTCTCCAGCCTGCAGCTGTTTGTCGACGCCTTCGTCTCGAAAGGCAGCTCACGGCTGCTCTACGTCGCGCGTCCGCCGATCATCGTCTACGGCCTCTACGGCGCGGGCGGCCCAGACCAGGGCGCCATCCGCCTGATGAACCTGACCATCGCGCGCGGTTTCCTGCTCGAGCAGGTCGACTGCTTCGCCGGCTGCGGCTGCGACGACGACGATATCAGCTGCCAGGTGCTGCTGGATTACCTGCTGTTCCTGCTCGACAGGGCGATCGACCTCTATGCGGTCGGCACGGATCCGGACGGCCTCGGCGAACAGGAGAGGCGTGCGACCGCCGTCGGCATCGTCGTCGACGCGGTGCTGGAGCTGACCGACCAGTTGCAGAATCCCGGCGTGCTTCTGTGCGAATTCAGCGACAAGCTGAAGAGCAAGCTCGGCACGATCTCCGGAGAATTGCTCAATCCGTTCGGTGGTCCCGGCGCCTGGGATTCGAGCCTGAAAGGGCTGATGGTGCGTGAGTTGCGCACTTTCTATCAGGCGGAGGACCAAACCGAGCGCCTGGTGCGGTCGCTGACCCAACAATGCGACTTCAACGTCTTCAATTTCCGCAACAACCAGTCGCTGATCCGCTGGATGATCCGCCGGATCCTCGCCGATACGTTCGGCCAGGGCACCAATCTGCCGAGCCCGGTCCAGATGCCGTCGCCGATCGCCAGTTCGATGGCGAGCATGGGTCAGAACCGCCCCGACTACTGGTCGGCCTGAGTGGGCAGCAAAGGAGCACGACAATGGCTGCGAAGATTCCGTTTCCCTACCACCCGGCCAACAAGTTCCACGCCGGGGTCAAAGCCCGCTTCGAAGTGGAGGCCGAGACGCCGCAGTCGATCGATCTGTTGACCGACAAGGTCGACAGCGGCAGCAAGGGGACCCAGAAGGCCATCGGCGACGTTGCCAAGGCAATCAAGGGGTTCCCCGACGGTGAACAATCGAAGACCTTCGACCGCTTGACCGTCGCGGTCGAAACCATTGCCTCCGCGCTGAAGAACCAGCCCAATGGCGACGCCATCGACAAGAAGCTTGGCGAGATCGGCAAGGCGATCGACAGGCTGGATGAAACGGTGCAGTCGCTTGGCCTGCGCGACAAGGACAATGTCACGGCGCTCTATGCCGCGGCTGTCGACACATCGGGCGACATCGTCGGCCGGACGAACGCCGGGCTCTGGTTCAACCACGCGAAATTCATGTCGTTGCAGGACATCGTGACATTCCAGAAGGGCAAGCCGCAGGAAAATCGCCGCAACGAGTTCGTCAAGCGCCTACGCGATGCCAACACGTTTAGCAGCGGCCTGCCCTCGGTCGTCACCGATAGCGAACTGGTGCGATTCTTCGACCTCGCGCCGGCCGTGATGAATGCGATTGCCGCCAGCCAGGACGCAGCGTCCGGCGGGCAACCGCCGCCAAGTGCCTGAGAACCCAAGTGCCTGAGAACTATGAGCCGCCAATTCGAGCAAGATGAGGTCTGATTATGGCTAGTGAATCCAACCAGGTCATCCAGCGGCTGTTCCAGCGCTTCTTCAGGGACGAGTTGGCGGGTTTGTCGCCGGCCGACCGCGCCGCTTTCGAGAGCGAATTCGAGGGGCGCTACGGGGAGTTGCTCGACCGCTCATCCAGCAAAGCAACAACCAGCTTCGCCGATCTGGTCGGCTTCGGCGATGGACCGATCAAGCCGTTCGATTCGCTGCAGATGCCGTTGCTGCGCAACGATTTCGACGAATCGATCATCCCGCCGCAGCTGCAGGCATCGGCCGAACTCTATTACATCTACCAGATGGACCGCATGAAGCTATTCCAGGTGGTCGACGTGCTGCGCCGGCTGTTCCAGAACGGCCAGATCCGCATCCAGCGCGGTCCCGGCGCGCGCGGGCTTTACATCCTCGAGAAATGGCGGCCAATCCGCTACAAGCGCCGCGACCGGCTGATCGCCTATCGCCGCGTCTTCAATTATGGCCGCGCACCGGTGCCCGCCGGAGCCATCGTCAACCGCAGCTTCCACTTCCAGCTGGTCGCCTTCATGAATGCGATGTCGCAGTACTTCCAGGATCTGACCATCGGCCAGGTTATTCGCGGCAGCTCCACCATCAACGACCGGCCTTTCGCAGCCCTGGCCACGGTACAGCGCGTCGGCACCGATCTGCGCTATCATCTAGACCGTTCGAGCTATGGCAACATCCTGGCTCTGACCCGTGAAACCGGACAGTATGTGCAGCAGATTTTCGAGTTGTTCGACGCACCGGACATCAAGAAATCCTTCGACGCCAACACCAAATGGGACGTCATCGAAGCCGTCGCCAACCGTCATCTGGGCGGCGCCACCGAGATGTCGGAACGCGCCAAGATGGCCGATGCAGGGCGGCGAATCCTGCAATACATCGCCGAAAACGATTTCCGCACGACGATCACGCCGGCGGAGTTCGACGCGGACGCCAAGAAGATGGGCGCGCAGGCCGACGCATGGCTGGCCGCCTACCGGCTGACACGCGAAGGGCGGCGCTTCCCCGGCCTCGACGGCGATCGCGTGCACTGGTCATATGGACTGAACCGCAACACCGCGTCGCGAATAGCTGCCTGAACCGTTCGCCGGGACTGAAGGGTGTCAGCGATGGACCACCAACTTGCTCTTGCGGGGCGTTTCGCGGCCAAGCCGCCGAACATCGTCATCGACGCCCCGCTGGCGTTGTCACCGATGGGGCTGCTGGTGACGGTAACGCTTTCGCAATCAGCGCGGGTGTGGCTGCCGCGCGGCTTCTACACCTTGCTCGACAACGACGAATACTATCGGCGTCGGCCCGATCAGATGGGAGGCGGTTGGCTCGCCCCCGGCACGCGCGATGCCATCCTCAAGGAACTGACACTGGAGCTCGAACCATGGCGCCGGGCGTGGCAGAACGGCCGCCTGTCATCCCGGGTGCACTGGATTGGTGACGCCCAGTATGAAAGCGCGCTGCCCGAGCGTGAGGAAACAGCCCTGTTACCGCGCTTTGAAGGTTGCTGCGCCGCGCTCGAAACACGTTTTGGCGATGTGGCCGGCACCGCCGCTCCGCTCGACGAGTGCGCGCGCGACGTGGTCGCGCTCTCCGCCGCGCTTCAGCCCGACAGCACCTATGTTCTCACCATCGCCGGCAATGACGGCGCCAGGCCGCCATTGTGCGACTATCTCGAGCGGCTGGCATTTCCCACCAAACGCCATCCTGGAGCAATCCCGGGGTGGTCCGGCCCGGCGCTCTGGCCCGCTGCTGCTCCAATCGCCGCGAGCGGCCGCAATGCCGCGATCGTGCAGGTGGTCGCCCCGGTCATCCTGGCGCTGCCCGACGGCTGGAGCGAGACCGACTGGGCGTTGGAAGATCCGGCCGACCACGATGACGGGACGCCGGACGATCCTTGGCGCAATGCCTGTGCGCTCTGGTACGAACTGGTGCCGAAGGAGGCTGCGGCATGAAACCGCCTCGCATCCACCCGGTCCACGGCCTGCGCACCAATGCGCGCGACCTGGTGATGATCAGCGTCGCGGGACAGGTCGCTTCGCCGACCGAGAGGGGCACGCCATGGCGGATCGGATATGATGGCAGGCCGCGCTCGCTGCCGGGCACCGGCGGCATCGTGCTCAACCATCGTGTCGGCGACCCCTGCGTCGGGCTGGCCGGCGACCATGTCGAACCGGCGGTGTCGATCCGCAACGAGGCGCGCGCCGCCGGCGGCAGCCCGGACGCCGCCAACCAGGCGTTGCAGAGCTATTCCTGCGTCGGCAACCACGCGATCGTCACCACGGGCCGCGCGGCCGGCGCGCGCGGTGTGGTGACCGGCAAGCATGGCGGCGTCGACACCGTGCTGATCGACTTTCCGCTGCCGGCCATGCGGCAGATGGCGATCGGCGATCGCATCCAGGTCTGGGCCTATGGGCTTGGCCTGCGCCTGACCGACTATCCCGACGTTGCGATCTGGAACTGCTCGCCGCGGCTGCTCGCCCGCTGGCGGCCGGTCGAGCGCAACGGCAGGATCCACGTCAAGGTGACGCATCGCATCCCCGCCCGCGTCATGGGCTCGGGTCTCGGCCGCAACAATGTGCTGCGCGGCGACTACGATATCCAGATGTCCGATCCCGGCATGGTGCGGCGCTACAAGCTCGGGTCGCTGCGGTTCGGCGACATTGTCGGCATCATGGATGCCGACAACCGCTATGGCCGGTCGCGGCTGGGAGGGCATGTGTCGGTGGGCGTCATCGTGCACAGCGACAGCACCGTCGCTGGTCATGGCCCAGGCGTTGTCTCGCTGCTTTCAGCGCCGGCCTCGATTCTCCAGTTGGAGCTCAGCCCGGACGCCAACATCGCGCGCTACCTGGACATTCGCCCACCCCGACCGGCACGGCCGTCCTTTCCCTTGCCGACCATCGAGCAAAGGGAACGAACCGTGGCAAGGCTGCGCCGGCGGGCGACGGCGGCGGACCCAAGCATGGTCGCCGGATCCGGCTAGATCCGAGCCCGAGCGGAGAAACGAGTTACGAGAAAGGGATCGGCATGTCATATCTCGACGAACAACTCGACGCGCTGGTCAACGAGGCCGCGCAAACGGTCGCTCACCGCTCGCCATGCGGCTGCTCGCGCTGTCGGCGACAGCAGGGCTTTCGCGCCGTCGAGGTCAGACGCCGTCATTTTCCGAGCTGTGGCTGCGGCAGTTGCGGCGATGCCTCTTCCTTTGATGAGACAGCCATACGGCGCGGGCGGGCCCCGCGTCCGGCGCGCGGCCAGACGTCGGTGCGGGCGCGCGGGTCACAACTGCCGGGCTGGCGCGGCTGGACGCCGCCGGTCTCGCTGGCCGCGATCGACGCGGCGCGCACCGCCGCGAGCCGGGGCGGACGCGTCGATGCTTTGCTGCGGCCGTTCCTGGCGCCAGGGCCGCAGGTCTATCGCATCACCCGCGCCGGCATCGACCGCGACCGCCCGCTCAGCATCGGCATGACCAAGGGCAACAATTCGATCGCGCAGAGAATTATCGAACATTACCGGCAGCCGAGCCGAGCCGACCCCAGGGTAAACACCGCGATCCGCAATCTGCAGCCGGGCCAGATCCTGGTCCAGGCAGCCCGGCTCACCCGCCAGGCCATGCATCCAAGGCGGGCCAGGAACTATGAAGGCTGGCTGCAGGACCGGGAGCGCCCGCTGCTCTACGACCCCAACAGCACGACATTCGATGAAATGGCGCTGATGCGCAACAATTGAACCAAGGGAGATTCCCATGCACGGGCAAGTCGCACCGCATGCAAGGTCGGTATGGGCCGACCTCGACGCCATCGTTCTTCAGGAGGTCAAAGCGCTGCGCGCCGCCTCGCCACGCCCGGCCGAAATACCCTTCGACTCCGACGAGGAATTCATGGATCGCGCGGCGGCCTATCTCGAAGGCCGCGGCGACGAGGCTCATCTTCTGATGGAGCGACTGCGAGGCTTGCTCGGCCTGACGGCAAGTGCTGACGCGGATCAGGCCGAGGCGTCGCAAGAGCCCGCGCATGAAGGTGGGATCGATGATGCGGCGCAACCGGGGGCCATGCCCGTGGATACCGCGCTGCCGGAGGCCGAACGCGAGCAAGACACATGATGCTGTTTTCGCCCACCCCCTTCGAACTCGACCGGCTAGCCGACGAAGCGGACTATGCGGTGGTTGGGCCGACCGACGGGCGCGCCAGGGTCACGCACACCAACCGCTTTCCGCATAGTGCGGTCTGCCACATCGAGCGCGATTTCGGCGACGGGAGGATGACCGGCTGTACCGCCTTCCTGATTTCGCCGACGCGGCTATTGACCGCGGCGCACTGCATCACCAGTCCGATCCGGCAACGGCTCGGCCTGCCCAATCTCGCCGTGCGCATCCGTGTCACGCCGGGTCGAGCCTCGCGTGACGCGCGGCCGTTCGGCTGGCAGTGGGCCAAGCAATGGCACGTCAACCCGCCATACCGCCGCCGTCCCTCTGGCCTGCACGATGTCGGGCTGATCGAGCTCGAGCGGCCTTTTTCGCCATCGCCCGGACACTTCCAGCTCTGGTCGCCGAACCGCCAGGATCTCGAGAGGCTTCGCAGCTCTCGGCTCCTTCACATTTCGGGCTATCCGGCCGACAAGCCGGACGGCACGCAATGGGAGCATTCCGAGCGCCTGGACCGGATCACGGAACGGCAGCTTTTCTACAGCGTCGATACCTGTCCGGGACATAGCGGCGCTCCAGTCTGGATCCATCGCCAGCAGGCCGGCCCACCGGTGGTGATCGCGGTTCACACCGCCGGTCCACGTCCACATTCGGGTGGTGCCTGGGGGTGCCGGCCCGGGGTGCCGCTTGCCCCGGCCGGCCTGTTCAACCGAGGCGTCAGGCTTACCCCTGACCTCTTGCGTTCGATCCGGGCCGGATTCAGGCGCTGAAAGGTGAAAATTGGCGACCCGATGATGATTTTTGGAATGCTAATATTTCGGAAGGTGTTATAGTCGGAACCATCAATGCAGCTTTCATACTGGTTGCGCCGGGGTTCGGCGGCGTGGCAGTTTTGTTAGGGCGCCAGGGCTTGTGATTGTACTGAGTTTCCTGCCAACTGGGGCGTTCGGCCATGGTTGCACGTGCCGAGAACTTGCAGAGACTTTCCGACTTCGCTGACGAGATTGCCGCGTCACGGAAAAAGTGCGATCCGGGAACGGATACGTCGAACTTTGTCGTGAACGGCCATTCGCTGGTTGCCATCCGTTACGCGGATGACGATCGCGGGGATCCAAACGGTCATACTGATCAGCGCCGGCCGGTGGGACGCATCGTGTGTGCCGGCACGCACTACCTGATCTATGACGCCGTCTACATGCCGGACGTTGCCACCGATCTTCCGCCTTCGGCCGCCGAAATACTGACCCGGCGCGAACTCCAGATCGCCCTACTGATCGCTGACGGCAAGCTGGACAAAGAGATCGCGCGGCAGCTCGGCATCAGCGGTTACACCGTACGCGAGCATATCAGGCGGATCTTCGCGAAGCTGAATATCGGCCGGCGTTCGGCGATTGCATCCTGTGTGCTCGCGGGTCGGGCGGACTTCCGCCATGATGTGCGATAGGGTTAGTCGAGCGGCTTTCGAGGGATCGGCACTGAGCAGCAGGTCGCCGGCTCTTCCGGGTCGGCCGGAATGTCGAACTCTCCGCAAAGGCCGGTCGACTCTTCACCTGATTCCTGAAATAGCGCAGCGCCGAAAGTCCTCAATCGCGCTGTTGCCGACCAACGCCGTGCCGCGGCGCCGGCTGGCTGCTTTCCGACACGAATTCATGCCGCCGCTGACGCTAACCGAAGACGAGGTGGCCGAGGGCGTGGCCATCGTCGACCAGGCCATCGCCGACGTGAATGCCGGCAAGGTGTCGGATGCGGATGTCGCGCCGTTCATGATGTGGTGATGGAAGCCGCTTGGCAGAAGCCGTTGCCCGCTTCCAACAGGCGCCGCCTCCAAGATCGGGACATAAAAAAATCTGGCGTGGATGTCACATCAGCATTTCCACGCTCGTCATGGGATTGGCACCAACAGGAGGAAGCCAACCATGACCGCAAAAATCGACCTCTTCGCCGCCGCCCCTTCGCTGATGAAGAGCTGGCAGCGCTCCTCGATCGAGCTCTCCGCCGCCGCCAGCCTCGAGCACAGCCTCACCGAACTGGTGAAGCTGCGTGCCTCGCAGATCAATGGCTGCGCCAACTGCATCAATCTCCACGCGACCGAGGCGCGCGAGAACGGTGAAACCGAGCAGCGCATTTACCTTTTGCCGGCCTGGCGCGAGGCACCTTGCTACAGCGATCGCGAACGCGCGGCACTCAACTGGACAGAGGCCTTGACCCGGCTGTCGGAAGGTGCTGGCCATGCGAGCGGCTATGAAGAGCTGAAGGCGCATTTCACGGAGGAGGAGCAGATCAAGCTCACCTTGACGATCAACATCATCAACGCCTGGAACCGCATCGCTGTCGGTTTCGGCCTGTATGCCGATCCGGCGGCTGTGAAGGCCGCCCGGGTGGCAGCAGCCTGATGACGAGCCCAGCGCCCGACGATGCCGCGGCGGGCTTCGGCCCGCTGCGTCCGAAGCTCATGCGCGTCGCCTACCGCATGCTGGGTTCGGTGTCGGATGCGGAGGATGCGGTGCAGGAGGCCTTCATCCGCTGGATGAAGGCCGATCGCGCCGCGGTGCGCGAACCGGAGGCATTTCTGCGCCGTACGGTGACGCGGCTCTGTCTCGACCAGCTCAAATCCGCGCGACACAAGCGCGAGACCTATGTCGGGCCCTGGCTTCCCGATCCCGTCGTCGAAGAGGACGAGGTGGAAGACGTCACCTTGCCGCTGATGCTGGCGCTGGAACGCCTGTCTCCGCTCGAACGGGCGGCCTTTTTGCTGCACGATGTGTTCGGCCTGGGATTTGACGAGGTCTCGGCCGCCGTCGATCGCGATCCGGCGGCCTGCCGCCAGCTGGCGGCCCGGGCACGCGGCCATGTCCGCGAGGCGCGACCCCGCTTTGCTGTTGAAAGACAACGCGGCCTCGAGCTTGCCGAAGCCTTCTTCACGGCCTCGCGCAGCGGTGACATGAAGGCGCTCGGCGCCATGCTGAGCGCCGACGTCATCGCCCGCGCCGACGGCGGCGGCAAGCGTCCGGCGGCTACCGAGCCGGCTCTGGGTTTCGATGCCGTGATGGCGCAGTACGAACGTGTTGCGGCCTGGTTGCGCGCGCATGGCTCGAAACTTGTCCGCGTCGGTTTCATCAACGGATTGCCGGGGTTCGTCACCCTGGAAGCCGATGGCGAACTCCAGACCACCGCACTCGACATCGAGGATGGGAAGATCGCGGCCATCTATGTCGTGCGTAACCCCGACAAGCTCAGGCACCTGCACTAAGCTTCAGGCCAGCCCGAACTTCTCCACGGCGCGCATGATGCCGCGCAGTTCGGCGAGGCCCTTCAGGCGGCCGATCAGCGAGTAGCCGGGATTGATCTTCTTCTTGCCGATATCGTCGGCGAGCAGGTGGCCATGATCCGGCCGCATCGGAATGCGCCAGTCGGCACGGCCCTCCTTGCGGCGGCGTGCCTCCTCCTGCATCAGAGCGAGGATGACATGCGCCATGTCGGTGCCGCCCTCGAGATGCTCGGCTTCGTAGAACGAGCCGTCCTCCTCGATGGTGATGTTGCGCAGATGGACGAAATGGATGCGGTCGGCGAATTCCTTGACCATCGCGACAATGTCGTTATCGGCGCGGGTGCCGTAGGAGCCGGTACAGAAGGTCAGCCCATTGGCCGGGCTGTCAACGGCATCGAGGATGAAGCGCGCATCCTGCGCGGTCGATACGACGCGCGGCAGGCCATAGAGCGAGAAGGGCGGGTCGTCGGGATGGATGCACATACGCACCCCCTCCTCTTCCGCCACAGGAATGATCTCGCGCAGGAACCAGGCGAGGTTGTCGCGCAATTCCTTAGGCCCGATCCCGTCATACTCGGCCAAAGCCTCGCGGAAACTGTCGCGGTCATATTTGCGCTCGGTTGCCGGCAAGCCGGCGATGAGGTTGCGCTCGATCTGGTCGATCTGCTCCGGTGCCAGCGCCTTCAGCCGCTTCTCGGCCTCGGCGATACGCGCAGGGGTATAGCTGGCGGCGCCGTTCTTGCGTTGCAGCACAAAAAGATCATAGGCGGCAAAATCGATGGCATCGAAGCGCAAGGCATAGCCGGTTGTCGGCAGGCGATACATGAGGTCGGTGCGCGTCCAGTCCACCACCGGCATGAAATTGTAGCAGATCGTCTTGATGCCGGCCTTGGCGAGCGTGCGGATGCTGTCGCGATAGTAGCCGGCATAGCGCTCGCGTTCGGGCGCGCCGATCTTGAAGGAATTGTGGACCGGGATGCTTTCCACCACCGACCATGTCAGGCCGGCGGCCTCGATGATCCGTTTGCGCTCGAGCACATCGGCTTCGGGCCAGGCCCTGCCATCGTAGATGTGGTGAAGTGCGGAAACCACGCCGGTGGCGCCAGCCTGTCTGACATGTTCAAGCGTCACCGGATCATCCGGACCATACCAGCGCCAGCACTGTTCCATTACAACTTTCCTTTTTACGAGAGACCGGCAACCTATTGTTTGACTACGATGAGTGTCAAACTCGGAACCAGGTTTTTCGATAGCGCATGAAGGAGCTCCCGCGATGAAGGATTTCGACGGCAAGGTGGCATTGGTGACGGGGACGACCGGCATCGCGCTCGCCACCGCAAGACGGCTGGCGCAGGGCGGTGCTGCGATCATCGCCTGCGGCATCGACCGGGCCGCCAATACCGCCATGCAGGAAGGCCTCACCAAAGCCGGAGCGGATGCGATGGTGCAAACGGTTGACGTCTCCGTTTCCGATCAGGTGCGCGACGCGGTCGCGGCCGGCGTCGCGAAATTCGGCGGCATAGACGTCATCGTCAATTCCGCCGCGGTCCATCCTTACGGAACCGCGACGACGACCGACTGGGAAACCTGGAACCGGGCGATGACGGTCAATGTCGGATCGATCTACCTGACCGCCCATTTCGGCATTCCGGAAATGATCAAGCGCGGTGGCGGCGCCATCGTCAACGTCGCCTCGGTGCAAGGCTTCGCCTGCCAGCAGAACGTCGCCGCCTATGCCACGACCAAGGGGGCGATCCACACGCTGACACGTTCGCTGGCGCTCGACTATGCGGCATCAGGCATCAGGGTCAACTCGGTCAGCCCGGGCTCGATCCGCACGCCGATCCTGGAGAAAGCCGCGCGCGGCGACAATGGCAGCGATGCCGATGTCGAAGAGGCCTACAGGCGCTTCGGCGCGGCGCATCCGCTAGGCCGCATCGGCGAACCGGAAGAAGTGGCGGAACTCATCGCCTTCCTGTGCTCGTCCAAGGCCGGCTTCTGCACCGGCGCCGACTACAAGATAGACGGCGGCCTGACCGCCGGCATCGGCGTGAAATGACCAGATCGGCGTGGCGTTCATGGCCAGCAGGACGCTCAGGGCTTTTGAGACCGCAGTGTCCGCAAGGTGATCGAGTAGCGATGCTCGGCAAGCGGCCGGATGCTGTGCTCCCATTCGGTCCGTGAAGGCCCGGTCATGAGATAGGCCGACCTTGGCTCGACGACGATGGTCCGGCGCTCCCATTTATCACCGCTCTTTCGCCGCAGCCGGAAGCTGCAGGGCGCCAGCAGGGAGACGCCAACGACATCTTCGAAATGCGGCTTGTCGCGATGCCAGCCGATACCGGCGCCAGGCCGGTATTCATTGATCAGCACCTGCGCGAACACCTCCCCGGGCCGGCGCGCAAAGGCCGCGACCTTCTCGCGCACAGGCAGCAAGAAATCAGGGATCGGCGCCGCCTCGACGACTTCGCGCCGGTCATAATCGTAGCGCAGGCCAAACCCGACGACACGCCGGTTTGCCAGATGGCCATGGAAATCGAACGCCTGGAACGGCAGTCCCTCAAGATGCCGCGCAAGTTCCGTCGCTTCCTGCGGCGTGATCAACTCTGGCTGGTAGGCAAAGCCCTCGGGCAGATTCTCAGCAGCCCCAAAGAGATCATGTTGGAATACCGGAGCGTGGCCGATGGCTTTCAATTTGAGCTGCGACATCCCGCCTAGATGGTGAAGGCTGGACCGCAAGGCAATATCGAGCCGCTCTTGCGTGCGTGACAGCGGTGGCGATGGCAGGGAACCGCACCATGTCTGGCGGATTTATCTGGCTGAGCCGTCAGGTGCCGAGATGCCATCGACCGCGATCCGAAACACCCACTACGATCCCGCGACCAGGACCCTCTCCGTCTGGTTCGTGCCGAGCGGCCATCGCTATGACTACGCGGACGTTGCCCCGGCAATCTATGCGGCTTTCCAGAAGGCTGCCTCGAAAGGCCGCTTCTTCAATGAATTCATCCGCGACCATTACAGGTACCGTCGCGTGGCATGATGATGCGGGAGCACGGTCGGCCCGTCACGCCTTCTTGTTGAGCTCCGCAGGCGCATTGTCCGGCGCCGGTTCCCAGCCAAAGACACTGCGGCCGCCAAGCAGATGCGACTGGTCGAATTCGCCGGCGACGATTTCCTTCAGGCTGGGGCCGGTGACGTATCGCTCGACCTGCCGCGACTGATCGTCGAGGCGCCGCAGCGCGCCGATTTCCTCTTCGCGGCCAAGCCTGGCCTTGTGCACGGCCGACTTCAGCACGCCGATCGTCTCGTCATAGACCTTGAGCGGAACAGGGAACGGGTGCCTGTCCTTGCCGCCATGGGCGAGCGAGAAACGGCCGGGATCGGAAAAACGGCACGGCGCGCCGTGGACGACTTCGGCGACGAGGGCCAATGCGCGCACGGTGCGAGCGCCGACGCCGGGAACCAGCAGAAGCTCGGAAAAGTCCGCCGGGCCACGCTCGGCGGCGGCCGCCATGTTTCCATGCAGACGACGCATGACGACATCGCTTTCGCGAACATCATGGTGAGCCGGCATGACCAGATGCGGCAGCAGCGGCTGCTCCGGAGCCGGTGCGGTGCCTGGCTCCAGGGCAGCGAATTCCCGCAGGATGCGATCCGGGCCGAGGTCCTGCAGCAAGTCCAGCTGGCCCTGGCGCGAAGCCTCGGCACGATGGTCTGTCAGGTTGACGATCTCGCCCTGGTTGGCGCCTTCGATGGCGGCGTGCGGCTGATCGACGAAACTCTTCAGACCTTCGGACAGCCAATGGTAGCGCCGTGCCACCTTGCTGTCGCCGTTCATGCCTTGCTGCACAACCACCCAGTCGCCGTCATCGGTGACGATGAAGCCGTGCAGATAGAGGTCGAAGCCATCCTGAACGGCGGCGCTGTCGACCTTGGCGACAAGCCGGCTGACGGTTGCCAGGCGCGCTCCGTCGAAGCCGATGCGCTCGCCAATGGCGGCCAGTTCATGCGGGGTTTTTCGCGAATGCGCGCCACGGCCGCCGCAGACATGAATGCCGAGTTCGCCTGAGAGCGGCGTGAGACCCCGTTTCAGGGCGCCGACGACGCTGGTCGTGATGCCGGACGAGTGCCAGTCCATGCCCATGACGGCGCCGAAGGACTGAAACCAGAACGGATGCGCAAGCCGCCGCAGCAATTCGTTGCGGCCATAGTGATGGATGATCGCCTCGCACATGACGGCGCCAAGGCGCGTCATGCGGTCGCCCAGCCATTTCGGCACGCGTCCGCCGTGAAGTGGAAGATCAGCACTGCCCGATCGTTGCGCCAAGTCTGTTGCCTGTTCCGGTGTCTATCCGGACAGATATGTATCCCAGACCGCGTAGGGAAGCATTGAATACTCCTGCCGGGCGGCTGGCGGCCTCAAGGCTGGTCTCTGCCCTTGCAGCGCAGCGCGTCCGGCTATCTCACCACGCGTTTCTCGAGCTTGCGGGCCAAAGTGCGCCGGTGCAGGCCAAGCCGACGTGCGGTTTCGGAGATATTGAAGCCGGTCTCGACGAGCGTTTCGTGAATGCGCTCCCATTCGAGGTTCTTGATCGAGGTGGGGCGGCTGCTCAGCGAGACGGAAACATCGCCCTCGGCCCGGCCGAAGGCGGCTTCGATGTCATCGGTGTTGGCGGGCTTCGCCAAATAGTGACATGCGCCGAGCTTGATCGCCTCGACCGCGGTGGCGATGCTGGCAAAGCCGGTCAGCACGACGATCCTCATCGAAGCATCGCGGGCGCTCAAGAGCTTGACGCATTCCAGCCCGGAGCCGCCGGCGCCAAGCTTGAGATCGACGACGGCGTATGCCGGAACCGCTGTTTCGAGGGCGCGAGCCAACTCTTCCCTGCCGTGGCAGACGACGACGTCGTAGTCGCGCTTTTCGAAGGAGCGTTTCAGCGTCTTTGCGAAGATGGCGTCGTCCTCGACGATAAACAGGGATCGATCAGGCTTCATGATCATCTCCATCGTGCAGTGCCGCCAGCGGCAGTGACAGCGTAACACAGGCCCCACGCTCCATGTTACGCGCCGAAAAATCGCCTCCCAGCTTTCGAACCACGTTGACGACGAGGAAAAGGCCAAGGCCACCGCCCGGCCGTCCCTTGCTCGACATATAGGGCTGGCCGAGCGCGGCCAGAATAGTCTCGTCAAAACCCGGCCCGCGGTCGCGCACGGCAATCACCAGTTTCTCGCCATGCCGTTCGGCGGTGACGCCGACCCAATCGGGCGATGCTTCCTGGGCGTTGTCGAACACGTTGAAGATGACCTGTTTCAGCGCCGTGTCGGAGACGATCTGCTCGTCGGGGTCGAAATCGTTGCTGTACTCCAGATTGAACGGCTGGCGGCTGACACGCCATTCCTGGACCAGATCATCGAGGAAATGGCGGATGCTGGTGCGGATCGTGCCTTCGCCCCGCGCCTGCCCCGAAGACATGAGGATGCCCGACACGATGCTTTTGCAGCGCTCGATCTGCGCCTGCATCTCGGCCACGTCCCCCGCCAGCTCGCGGTTGCGCGTGACGCTGCGCATCTGGCGCCAGTCGGAGAGGATCACGGAGATGGTCGAAAGCGGCGTGCCCAGTTCATGCGCGGCACCCGAGGCCAGCAGGCCCATGCGCACGATGTGGTCCTCCTCGGCGGAATGCTGGCGCAGATCTGCGAGATAGGCATCGCGCTCACGCAGATTGCGGTTGATGCGCGTCATGAAAATCACGATCAGGCCAGCCGCCAGCACGAAGCAGATGAACATGCCCCTGATATGCAGGGCCAGCAGGTCGCTGCCGCCGTGATGCGGGATCGCGATCGGCTGGAACTGGAAGGTGAGGAAAACGAAGCAGGCGGAAGCGGCGGCCACCAGGCTCCAGGTGGACCAGGGTGTCAGCAGCGCGGCGCCTAGCGTGATCTGCAGCAGGTAGAGCGACACGAACGGGTTCGAGGCACCGCCGCTGAGGTAAAGCTGAGTCGTCAGCGCCGCCATGTCGAAAATGAGCGCGACGAACAGCTGCGCGTTGCTGATCGGGCGCCGGCCGCGCGAAGCGAACAGGCTGAAGATGTTCAGGCCGACTAGGAAGACCACCACGCCGCCCATCTCCGGCAGCGGCAACGAAATATCGAACCAATATTCCGTCACCAGAATGGTGAGCACCTGACCCGCCACCGCCAGCCAACGCAGCTGGATGAGCAGGAGCAGGTTCTTCCTGTTCGCCGCCGCCGCGTCGGGATCCGAGACCGTGCCGCCGTTGCCCGCAAGGGATACCGCAAAGGATTTGTCGTTGCGAAGCGTTTGCGTCGGGACGCTCATCTTGCCGGTCCTCGCCGCCAGCGGCCGCCGATGATCGGCGCGGCCAGGGCTGCGGCGAGCAGCGCAGCGAGCGTGAACCAGGTCAAAGCGTAGACGAGGTGGCTGTTGCGGAAAGTCACGACGGTCAGGCCGCCGCGCGGCCAGCTGTCCACGCCGGATGCCTCCACATCGACGAAATAGGGGGCGACATCCGTCAGGCCGTGCGTGGTGGCGATTGCCGCGACGTCCCGCGAATACCAGCGATTGCCCGCGGCGTCGTTGTTGCGCAGAAAGCCGCCGCCGGGCTCGCTCATGCGCAACAGCCCGTCAATGACGGTCGACGAAGCGAAGCCGCCGCTCTCTTGTTCGAACTCGGCCTTGCGCTCCTGGGGAATGAAGCCGCGATTGACCAGCACGACGAAGCCACGATCGGTCCGCATCGGCGTCAGCACCCAATAGCCGCCGCCAAGCTCCGTCACCGCCTGCACCAGCGTGTTGGCGCCGCCCAGAAAGTGCCCGGCCAATCGCACATGGCTGTATTCACTACTGGCTGCGGTCATGCCGCCCCATATCTCCGGGCCGGGCGCATCGGCAACCGGAGCGTGGATGCGCTGGTCGACGCGGGCGATCAGGTCGAGCTTCCAGACCCGCCTTTCCAGCTGCCAGATGCCGAGCCCGAGAAACACCAGCACGCCGAGGAGCCCGAGCAGTGCGAGGAAAAGCCGCGACAGTGGCGATCTGTCGGCGTCCTTTCGCGGCTCGGCACGCAAGTTGATGCCGGCCTGCCCGATCCGTGCCTCGATCACGGTCCTCCCCGCGCCCGGCGCCGGGCTCATGGCATCTCGCGCATGTCGTGCAGCCCCGGCATCATGTTGGCGTTGAGGTGGTACATCACCCAGAGCGAACCGGTCAGCACGATGACGACCAGGATCAGCGTGAAGATCAGAGCCAGCATCGACCATCCGCCCTCCGAAGCGGTGTTCATATGCAGGAAGAACACCATGTGGACGACGATCTGCACCACAGCGAAGGCCATGATGACGATGGCCGTGGCCTGCTTGTTGTCGATGGCGCCGCTCATGACCAGCCAGAACGGGATGGCGGTGAGGATCACCGACAGGATGAAGCCGATCAGATAGCCCCTGAACGATCCGTGCGCGGCTCCGCCATGGGCGTGGTCGTGACCCTCGGCATGATCATGAGCGCTCATCGCAACATCCCCATCAGGTAGACGAAGGTGAAGACGCCGATCCAGACGACGTCGAGGAAATGCCAGAACATCGAGAGGCACATCAGCCGGCGGCGGTTCGCCTCGGTAAGGCCGAACCGAGCGACTTGCGTCATCAGAGTCACCAGCCAGACAATGCCGAAGGTGACATGCAGGCCGTGGGTTCCGACCAGCGTGAAGAAGGACGACAGGAAGGCGCTGCGCTGCGGTGTCGCGCCTTCATGGATCATGTGGGCGAATTCGTAGAGCTCGATGGACAGGAACGCCAGGCCGAACAGGCCGGTCACGGCAAGCCAGGCTTGCGTCGCAGCGACCCGCCCCTTGTCCATGGTCAGCATGGCAAAGCCATAGGTGATCGACGACAAGAGCAGCATGGTGGTGTTGACCGCCACCAGATCGAGATCGAACAGGTCCTTCGGCACCGGTCCCGCCGCGTAGTTGCCGCCGAGCACGCCATAGGCCGCGAACAGCATGGCGAAGATCAGGCAGTCGCTCATCAGATAGAGCCAAAAGCCGAGCATGGTGCTGCTGCCTTCGGCATGCACATGCTCTTCTTCCAGGTGGAAGACCGGTTCGGTTCCGGCCGTGGTTGCTGTCGAAGCCATGCTCAAACCCTAGCCCTGGGCGGCGAGGAGCGTCGTCCTCGCCTCCTCCGTCTGCGTGACCTCGGCAGCCGGAATATGGAAATCGCGGTGATAGTTGAAGGTGTGGCCGATCGCCGTGGCGATGAGACAGACGAAGCTCAGCGCCGCCAGCCACCAGATGTACCAGATCAGGCCGAAGCCGAGCGCCACACTGAAGGCCGCCAGGATGACGCCGGTGCCGGTGTTGCTGGGCATATGGATCGGCTTGAAGCCCGAGAGCGGCCTGATGTAGCCGGCCTTCTTCATGTCCCACCAGGCGTCGTTGTCGCGCACGACCGGCGTGAAGGCGAAGTTGTAGGCGGGCGGCGGCGAAGAGGTCGACCATTCGAGCGTGCGGCCGTCCCAGGGATCGCCGGTCGGATCGGTCAGAGCCTCGCGCTTGCGGATGGAAACGAAGATCTGGACCAGGAAGGCGGCGATACCGCAGGCGATCAGCACCGCGCCGAAGGCGGCGATGACGAACCAGATTTGCAGCGAAGGATCATCGAAGACGCGCATGCGGCGGGTCACGCCCATCAGGCCGAGGATGTAGAGCGGCATGAAGGCGAACCAGAAGCCGACCACCCAGCACCAGAACGACACCTTGCCCCAGAACGGATCGAGCTTGAAGCCAAAGGCCTTGGGCCACCAGTAGGCAATGCCGGCAAACAGGCCGAACAGCACGCCGCCGATGATGACGTTGTGGAAGTGGGCGATCAGGAACAGGCTGTTGTGCAGCACGAAATCCGCCGGCGGCACGGCAAGCAGCACGCCGGTCATGCCGCCGACGGTGAAGGTGAGCATGAAGGCCATCGTCCACATCATCGGCAGTTCGAAACGGATGCGGCCGCGATACATCGTGAACAGCCAGTTGAAGATCTTCGCTCCGGTCGGGATCGAGATGATCATCGTGGTGATGCCGAAGAAGGAATTGACGCTGGCACCGGAGCCCATGGTGAAGAAATGGTGCAGCCAGACGAGGTACGACAGGATGGTGATGACCACCGTGGCGTAGACCATCGAGGTGTAGCCGAACAGGCGCTTGCCGGAGAAGGTCGAGGTGACTTCGGAAAAGACGCCGAACAGCGGCAGGATGAGGATGTAGACTTCCGGGTGACCCCATATCCAGATGAGGTTCACATACATCATCGGGTTGCCGCCGAAGTCGTTGGTGAAGAAGTTGGTGCCGACATAGCGGTCGAGCGCCAGCAGCGAGAGCACCGCCGTCAGCACCGGGAAGGACGCCACGATCAGCACGTTGGTGCAGAGCGACGTCCAGGTGAAGACAGGCATGCGCATCATCGTCATGCCGGGCGCGCGCATCTTGATGATCGTACAGATCAGGTTGATGCCCGACAGCGTCGTGCCGACGCCCGCCACCTGCAGTGCCCAGATGTAGTAGTCGACGCCGACGTCGGGACTGTAGCCGATACCGGAGAGCGGCGGATAGGCGAGCCAGCCGGTGCGGGCGAATTCGCCGACGAACAGCGATGCCATGACCAGGATGGCGCCGCCGACCGTCATCCAGAAGCTGAAATTGTTGAGGAAGGGGAAGGAGACGTCGCGCGCGCCGATTTGCAGCGGCACGACGAAATTCATCAGCCCGGTGACGAAGGGCATTGCCACGAAGAAGATCATGATCACGCCGTGCGCCGTGAAGATCTGGTCGTAGTGATGCGAATTGAGGTAGCCCTCGGAACCGTTGAAGGCGATGGCCTGCTGCAGGCGCATCATGATGGCGTCCGAGAAGCCACGCAACAGCATGACCAGGCCAAGCACCATGTACATGATGCCGATCTTCTTATGGTCGACGCTGGTGAACCACTCGCGCCACAGATAGGTCCAGAGCTTGAAATAGGTGATGACGCCGAGAAGAGCGATGCCGCCGAGCGCCACCGCGACAAAGGTGGCGACGACGATTGGCTCATGCAGCGGCAGCGAGTCCAAGGTGAGACGGCCGAAGATGAATTTGGTCAAAGAGTCGGGCATCGGCTGTCTCTCACAATTCTTGCCGCAGCAGGCCGAGCGGCGGCGTATTCGCCTCGGCGCGACGGCTCTCGGTCCCGGGCCTGAGCAGCCCCGCCCCGCGCAGCGGGGAAAGATTCCTGGCCGGCCAGTCCGTCGGCGTGGCATCGCTGGCCGCGCGCGCCGCCGCAGCCGCCTCCTCCGCCGTGCAGATGCTGGCGACATAGGACGGTTCGTTGCCGAACACCGCGCCGCGCCGGGCGAGCTTGTCGTATTGCAGCGGCAGCGTGTTGCGCACACCCGCAAGGCCGAGGCCACCCTTGGCGTCGATCGACATCATCTCGCTCATGCACATCTTGCCGCGCTCGACGCACAGATTGAGGATGGCGCCATAGAGGTCGGGATCGACGGAGGCATAGTGGCGGACCGGTTCGTTCTCGCTCGGCTTTTCGAGGTCGAGATAGGTCTCGCGGTTGAGCGCCGCCGACGCGGTCCTGGTCTGTGCGACCCACTGGTCGAAGGCCTGCTCGGACAGGCCGTGGAAGGCGAAGCGCATCCCGGAAAAGCCGGCGCCACTGTAATTGGCCGAAAAGCCGACATAGGTGCCCGGCCGGTTGATGACGGCGTGCAGCTTGGTCTCCATCGCCGGCATCGCATAGATCTGCCCGGCAAGAGCTGGAATGTAGAAGGAATTCATCACCGCCGACGAGGTGATGCGGAAGTCGATCGGCTGGTTGACCGGCGCGGCCAGTTCGTTGACGGAGGCGATGCCATAGTCGGGATAGATGAAGAGCCATTTCCAGTCGAGCGCCACGACTTCGACCCGCAGCGACTTGTGCAGCTCCGTGACCGGCTGGCCCGGCTCGATGCGGTCGATCCGGCGGTAGGGGTCGAGCAAATGCGTGCCGAGCCAGGTCAAGGCGCCAAGGCATATGATGATCAGCAGAGGGGCTGCCCAGATCACCAGTTCCAGTTTGGTCGAATGATCCCAGTCCGGTGCATAGGTCGCCGAGGCGTTGGATTGCCGGTAGCGCCAAGCGAAAAAGACAGTCAGCGCCATGACCGGCACGATGATGACGAGCATCAGCAGGGTCGAGACGACGAGCAGGTCGCGCTGCTGGGCCGCGACATCGCCGGCGGGCGCCAGCACGACCAGATCGCAGCCGCTCAACAGCCCGGCCAGGGGAAACAGAAGCAAGGCTCCAAATCGTTTCATCAAACGCTGCCCTCGATGGACCGCGGCAACCGTTCATGTTGCAGTGCGGTATCGATCAAGGGCTACTGCTCGCGGCGGCGCGGCAACATTGGACAATTTGTCCAATGCCCAGCCGGCATGGCTTTGGAGCAGTGTGCAGTGCACAATGGAACCCTTGGGGAATCCCCAGAATTGGGTCCCGGACACTTCATTCCACGCGGTGGCGACGGATAAGATGGCTCAGACTTCGATTGCCGAAACGAACAGCGAGCTGATCGGCTCGCATCATGGCCAGGTCAGCGCGGGCGATATAGCGGTCGGCGTGATCGTCGGCAGGACGTCGGAATTCTTCGACTTCTTCGTCTATGCGATTGCGTCCGTCATCGTGTTTCCCAAGCTCATATTTCCGACGCATGATCCGCTTGCGGGAACGCTCTATTCCTTTTCCATCTTCGCGCTGGCCTTCGTCGCGCGCCCGTTCGGCTCCGTGCTGTTCATGGCCATCGATCGCGCCTATGGCCGCGGGGCGAAACTGACCATCGCGCTGTTCCTGCTCGGCACCTCGACCGTCGCCATCGCGTTTCTGCCGGCCTATGGCGACATCGGTGCGGTCGCGATCTGGCTTTTGGCGCTTGCCCGCATCGGACAAGGCCTGGCGCTCGGCGGAACATGGGACGGACTGCCCTCGCTGCTGGCGCTAAATGCACCTGCGAATCGGCGCGGCTTCTATGCCATGATCCCGCAATTGGGCGCGCCGATCGGCCTCATCGTGGCCAGCGCTCTCTTCGCCTTCTTCGTCGCCAATCTGTCGGCCGACGACTTCCTTACCTGGGGCTGGCGCTATCCCTTCTTCGTCGCCTTCGCGATCAACGTCGTGGCCCTGTTCGCCAGGCTGCGCATTGTCGTCACGCCCGAATTCTCCAAACTGTACGAGAGCGGTGACCTGCAGCCGACGCGCATACGGGACACGATCAGGGCCGAGGGCCACAACGTCGTCGTCGGCGCCTTCGCGCCGCTGGCGAGTTTCGCCCTGTTCCACATGGTGACGGTGTTTCCGCTCTCCTGGGTGTTCCTGTTCACCAATGAGGGGCCGGCACGCTTCCTGGCGATCGAGGCGGTGAGCGCGCTGTTCGGCATTGCGGCCATCGTTGCATCGGGTCCGCTGGCCGATCGCGTCGGACGCCGTGCGTTGCTCGGCGGTTCGGCGATCGCCATCGCCACTTTCAGCGGCTTTGCCCCGCAACTTCTGGATGGCGGCACCATCGGCGAAGCGCTGTTCATGGTGCTGGGCTTCATCCTGCTGGGGCTGAGCTTCGGGCAATCGTCGGGCGTCGTCGCCTCGAGCTTTTCCCGGCAGCATCGCTATACCGGCTCGGCGATCACCTCGGATCTGGCGTGGATGTTCGGCGCCGGCTTCGCGCCGCTTGCAGCCCTGCTTTTGGCCGGCAATTTCGGCCTCATCGCCGCCGGCGCCTATCTGCTGTCGGGTGCGGCCTGCACATTGCTCGCCCTTTGGATCGACGGGCGCCGCCCGGCCGCGGACCGCCAACCAGACTGACTTTCGCCCGACGCAATTATTGCGCGACCCGCACGATGAGCTTGCCGAAGTTCTTGCCGTCGAGAAGACCGAGGAAAGCCTGCGGCGCGTTCTCCAGGCCCTCGTCGAGCGTGGCTACGCCTTCCTGTCGCATCGCAACTCGATGCCCGGCGCATTTGCCTCAAACTCACCGCCAGGAGCGAGCGTCTGGTGACGGCGGTGCGTCAGACCAAATGGCGGATTTTCGCCGGGTCACTGGCGCAATGGGATGAACAGGAATCGGTGACGTTCGCTCTCCTATTGGAACGCTTCGCGGGTTGGGCCACCGACGAAGATGGCATGAGCAGGGCGGCCGATGCCGTCAAGCAGATGATGGACGAGACGGAACCGGGCTAGGCCTGCCGGGCTGCCCGGACTGCAGCCGTAGCTCGTACGAACCAATGAAGCGCCAACAAGACGCTGCGGCGGCCGCGCGATTTGCCGGTGGCGCATATGACCGCGCAAGGCGTGCTCTTTGGCTCGCGCATGGATTATTTCCGGCGCGCGAGAGATAGGCCAGCTGACGGGTCGTCCGTGCTCGGCCCTCGGCCGATGACAAGTGCAGTGCCCGACACCATGAAATTCTCCGCCACGTTCTACCCCCACGCTGCAGAGCGATGGGTTGCATTATGCGAAAAGATGCTTGACCCGACTAACATTCGCCGAGCTTGCGCAGCTTTCTGTTCTCCCTCCGAAAAATAAGTCTGTGGATATTCGCTTTGTGACGGGAGCGTGTCGTATCCATCAAATGAAAGGTGAGTATCGATAAGCAACTTGGCTCGGGGGACTCATGAAACGTTTGCTTGTTGGCGTGGCAGTGCTTGTCGCAAATGTCGTTGGCGGGGATATTTCTGCCCTCTCTTATATTAGCCGAAATGCAGGAATAGTAGCATTTGCGCAGGAGAGTCAGGACTCTGCTACAGGAAACTCTGCTGCCGGCTACGGCAATGGCGGGACGGCGCTGGGAGCAGGCGGGCAGGCTGCGGGCAGACCGTCGGGCTCTTCGTCGGCGCAGTCAGCCGGAGATGGTTCATCAGCGACCGGCAGCCCGGATGCGGCGGCCAAGGTCGGCGCCAAACCGGCCGATGCCAAAGCTGCCGACGGCACCAGCGCCAGGGATGGCACCAAAGGCGCCGACACCAAGACGACCGCGACGAAGGCAACCGGCAAGCCGGCCAAGACCACCGATACCGAGGCCGCGCCCGCGGAGCCGGCGGCGCAGGCAATGGCGGCCGCTGCCACGACCACAGACAGCAGCGATCCCGAGGCGGTCGGCACGCCGAAGGTGGATTTGCCCAAGGCAGCAGGCAACGGCAATCTCGGCTATGCCATCGGCATCGACGTGCCGGCCTTCCACGGCATCGAGCCGCAGATCGCGCTGAATTACAATTCCTCGCGCAAGACCAAGACCGGCGGCCTCTACCAAGGCTGGCTCGGCTATGCCTGGGGGCTCGACGGTTTTGATGTCATCGAGCGAGCCACGCCCGGCTATGGCATGCCGGCCTATGATGCCAATGACATCTATCTGCTCGACAGCCAGGCGATGGTCGCCTGTGTTGCCGGCATGGTCTCCCCGTCATGCGCGACCGGCGGCACGCATGCGACGGAGAATGAGAGCTATCGCCGCATTGCGTTGAACAGCACCACCAATGAATGGAAAGTGACGGACCGCGATGGCACCGTCTCGACCTTCCGCTCGGTGGCGGCGGTTGCCAGCATCTCCCCGACCCTTCCAGATGGGCATGGCGGGACTCTTCCCAATCCGGCTTATGATCTTGCCTATAGCTACCGCTGGCTCTTAACCTCGGTCACCGATACCAACGGCAACACGGTCAGCTACAGCTATACCTGCCCGGCAAGCCCGGTCTGTTATCCCGACAGCGTCAGCTACAACGGCACTGTGGTAAAATTCTATCTGGAGACCCGTCCGGACATGATCCTGATGGGTAACGGCCGCGACATCTCCGAGACCAGCCAACGCATCAAGACGATTGGTGTCACCGTCAGCGGCTCACTGCGTAGCGCCTACAAACTGACCTACGACCAGGCGCCGTTCTCCAACGCCTCGCGGCTGACGCAGGTCACGCGTTACGGCACCGATGCAGCCATCGCCGCCGACGGCACCGTCACCGGGGGTACGTCCAAGGTCGTCGGCCAAATGACCTACCAGAACGCAGACTGGAATTACACTACAGTCAATACGCCGCTCTACGAGCATCCAGCAGCGAATGGCAATCTGAGCTACGCGAATCCAAAAGATCCCATCGATCTTAACTTCGACGGCAGAGATGAATTGTGCTGTCGGTATTCAGAGACGACGACTACTACTACTAATGGTGGGGGTGGATCGAGTGGAGACCATACGCAATATACAACAAAGACATCACAGAATTATAAGAGAATAATCAAGTTTGGCGTCGATGGGGCGCCGTCCGATGTAAAGACACTGTTTGCCGACACGACGACCACCACGACGACAAATAATGACAGCATTCCTGGATCGACGAGCCCCAATGGTTTGACCGCGCTTGATCCCGGACGCTTTCTGACAACCAAGAATGCATTGGATTTTGCTCAGTACCAGCATTCCAAGACAAGCTTTTGTCATAGCACACAGAATGGTGAAGTCTGCACCTACCAGTATTCGGCGACGCCTTCTCTGGTGCTGACAGACGCCAATCTGGCGATGACAACGGCGTCTTGCAGCCCGACTCCCGCCGGATACGAGTCCGTATGCAGCAGCCTTCCTAACTACAGCAACGTGTCTACGGCTCCCACCACCTCGCCATTTGCGGCCGATACGAATGGCGACGGAATTGACACCGTGGAGAAACGCGCCACGTCCCCCGATACGAGCATGGGCATCGGGGACTTTCTCGGCAATGGCAAGCAGCAACCATTGTTCATCGTGAGCACTACGCTCAAGAAGGGCGTGCTTTCGAGCGGCAAATGGCAAGCGGGTGGAACCGCTTTCAACATCAATTGCCAGTTCGACACACTCTCGAATCCCGGCTCCTGCGTCTTCGCCGACTTCAATGGTGATGGCGCGACCGACGTTGCCAGATACAGGTCAAGCGCCGACGAGATCACGCTGTATCTGTCGACCGGCGTTGGCTTCAAAAGCTTCACCGCCTCGGCCGGTATTCTTGGCGGCAAGGCGATTTTGGAAGATTTCGACAATGACGGGAAAACGGATGTTTTTACCCTGAGCGACAATGTGGTTGTTCGGCCGGGCGAAACACGTTTGATCAAGGTTTATTCCCTTCAGCCTTCCTCATCCACGGCTTACGCCGTGGTCAATCTCCCGCGACCGGCATCGATACCAGCAGTCGGAGACGTAATCGGCGATTTCAACGGCGATGGCCTGGCGGACTTCACCACCTACACCAGCATGATCGTCTCCAACGCCGGGACGGGCAACCCGAATCTGGTTCGTTCCATCACCACCGAACTCGGCGGGACGGTCGCGGCCGAGTATGCGCCGTCGTCGACCTGGACGAACAATTACCTGCCGCAGGTGGTGCATGCGGTGACGAAGCTTTCGGTGAGCGACGGCCGCGGCCAGACGGCGGTGAGCACGTATCAGTACTCCGGCGGCAAATACGATCCGGCAGCACGCAAGTTTTTGGGCTTTGCCTCGATCGTCGAGACCAGGCCGCTGGCCAATGGCGAGACGGTGCCCTCGACGGTGACGACCACCTATCGGCAGGACCTGGCAAGCTACGGCCTGCCATCGCTGACGGTGTGGAAGGATGGCACTGGGGCCGTGCACAAGCAGGTGGCCGAGACTTATGCGGTCAACAAGGCAAGCAAGCCATATACGGTGCAGAACACGGCGACCGACACGACGCTGACCGAGACCGACACGGGACTGACCACCAACATCTCGCTGGCCACTCGGGTCGTGCGCACTTTCGACGCCTACAACAACGTCACCGTCCAGGACGACTACGGCCGCACCGACGTCAGCGGCGACGAGGTGCGAACGGCTCGATTGTTCGCGCCCAACACCGCAGCCTATATCGTGTCACTGCCGCGCGCCGAGACAACGCAAGCCGTTTTCGATGGGTCATTCCCGTACATTGGCTGGATCTCGAACTACTACGACAACAACCACGCCGATAACACGACCCCGCCGACCAAGGGCAATCTCACCTTGCGAGTGAGCTTCAACGACATCTATTCGAGCCCGCAGAAAACCACTTTCCAGTATTTTGCCTATGACGCCTACGGCAACAAGATCTCGGCCACCAACGGCCTCGGCCACAAGACCGAGTGGGATTACGACGCCACCTATCACCTCTATCCCATAACCGAGCGGGCGCCGCGCTATTTTGCCACCGGCGGCCAGACTGCCGACACGCGCTTTGTCTCGGCCGCCACCTACAATCCCGTCTGCGGCCTGCCGGCGACCAAGACCGACTTCAACGGCCTGGTGAAGACATTTGCCTACGATGCCTTCTGCCGGCCTTACCAGGTCTCGCAGAGCGTGACCGGCGCCTATGCCAAGACGCGCTTCGAGAACGAAGGCAATCCGGCAACCCAGGCGCTGGTGAAATATACGCCATTGCCCAATGGCGCCGGCGAGGATTTTACCCGCTCCTATTATGATGGGCTTGGCCGCGTCTATCGGGTCGAAACCCCCGGCGAGACAACGGCCGGTGCCCACCGCATTGCCGACACCGACTACGATCCGCGCGGCAATGTGCTGCGCACGGCCTTCCCACGCTTTGTCGGCGACACCGCGCAGTGGACCACCAACTCCTATGATTGGTCAGACCGGCTGGTGAAGACGGTCAATCCGGATGCCAGCCAACGGACCTACAATCACGTTCTCGATCCCGGCACCGTCGGCGTAAACCCGGTCTTCTCCGGCGTGCTCATGCAGGACGAACTCGGCCACAGGACATCCATCTACAATTGGGTGCATGGCGACCCTGTGGTCGTCATCCGCGATGCCACCGGCCTCTTTTTGCGAGAGATCCGCAACTACGACCGGTTGGGACGCTTGATCGGCGTCACCGACCCCGGCGGCTCCAACTGGTCCTACACCTATGACATGCTCGGCAACCGGCTGTCGGCGACCGATCCCGATCTCGGCATCTGGACCTATGTCTACGATGCCGCCAACCGGCTGATCAGCCAGACCGATGCCAGGGGCACTGTCACCAATCTCAGCTATGACCAGATGGACCGGCTGACGCTGAAGACGGCGACGGCCTCGGGCGGCAGCCCGCTTGTTCTGACGCAGAACACCTATGATGAGGCAGCGGCCGGCTCCTACAACATCGGCCAGCTGACGACGTCGCAGAATGCTGCTGCCACGCAGAGCTACAAGTATGACGGCTTTGGCAAGGTGGCTCGTCAGGATGCCACCATCGGCACGCTCACCCACACCACGACGAGCCTGCGCGATGCCTCGGGGCAAACACTGGCGACGCAATATCTGCCGGTGCAGCTCGACTTCGGCACCTCTGCCGCACCGCTGCAATACACCGCCGGCAACAGGCTTGCCTCGGCACCCGGCTTCATCACCTCGACGCTCTATGAGGCCGATGGCCAGACCAGGGAGATCACCTACGCCAATGGCGTGAAGACGTCCTTCACCTACTCGCCGACACGGCGCTGGGTGACGCGCATCACCACGACCCTTGGTGCCGCCACATTGTTGGACCGCCAATACACGCGCGACAACCTTGGCCGTATCACCAACATTGTCGGGGCCTCCGCGCCCGACAGCTGGAATTATGTCTATGACAATGCCGACCGGCTGATCTCGGCGGACAATCTCGGTGACAACACACTCGACGAAACCTTCGTCTATGCCGCCAACGACAACATGCTCTCGCGCACGCGTGTCGCCGGCACCTATGTCTATCCCTCGGCGAGTGCCGCGCGTCCGCATGCACCGGTCAGCGTCGGCGCCAATGCGATGGCCTATGACGCCAATGGCAATCTCACATCAGACGGCAGCCGCACGCTCGCCTGGGACGAGGCCAACCGGCTGAAGACGGTCAGCCTTGCCTCCAACACCGTCAACCTCGCCTATGGACCGGACGGAGCGCGGGCGAAGAAATCCTCGAGCTTCGCGACGACGCTCTATCCCGACGCCAATGTCGAAATCAATCCGGCGACGCCGGGCGCGGAGATCTACACACGCTATCCGCATCCCGACATCAAGGTGGTCGGCACGACCAAATACTTCCTGCACCGCGAGCATCTGGCCTCGGTGCGCCTGGTCACCGACATGTCGGGTGCCGTCGTCGAAGGCACCACCTACGCCACCTATGGCGAGAGCCTCAACACCGGCTTCCAGACACAAAAGGGCTATATCGGCGAGCGCTTCGATGCCGAGACCGGACTACTGTATCTCAATGCACGGTATATGGATCCGGTGTTGGGGCGGTTCATCTCACCGGATGATTGGAATCCGACCCTGCCGGGGGTTGGCACCAATCGATATGCCTATGCGCACAACGATCCGGTTAACAAGGCTGACAACAATGGGCACGACGATGACACCCCAGGAATTGGCCACAATAGCAATCCTATGGATATCGACCACGACGGACTAATCGATGGTGTTAACGATCCCCATCCTCACTTTGATGACCGACAAATCTTCTCAGTCAATCCGATGCTCCAAAACCCAGGGTTGGCGGCAGCCCTCGCAATTGGCACGATCAATGAAGCTGCCAAAACGCAAAAGGAGGCTCTTACCGAGAAACAACCTGATCCCAGTTGGGCTAGCAAAATTGAGGGATGGGGGCAGCAAACTGGAAAAGATAGTTGGCACGCTGACGCCAGCTACAAAAAGGCGGTAGAGTACGCCAAGGACCCGAACGTCGCATCGGTTAGTCTGAATCGAAGCATTGACGCCGCATTGGGAACCAATACCATATCTAAACAGAGACCCGACATCACGGTTACCTACAAAGACGGTATGACCGTCCACATTTGCGAGTGCGTTTCGTCAAGCCAAACAGCAAAGGGACAAGCTGCCAAAAACGCTTTGAACGCGGAGAAACTTGACGCCGCTGGCTATAAGGCGTCTACCGATACAGTGTCGCGAGGCGGTAGCAACGACCCAACTGGGGGAAAAGCTACAGGAGAAGCCCCTACGAAGGGGTTCTTCGGCGGACTATTCGGAGGTTTATTTGGTGGATAAGTCGAGCGAATATGAACGGTATACAGAAAAAAACATGGTGCGCTCCTTGGTTATGTATGATTGGATCAAGGATTTAGATATAATCGAATCGAAAGACTTACTTGATCAAATAATTGAAGAAATCGGTCGCGCACCAGACGTCGCCACTGTCATAAATGGCCCAAACGGGAAAGATTATCAATATCTTGATTTTTTAAAACGTGACGTCATAAAAAAGAAAGATTGGATGTCTCTAGGATATCTATGGAAACGTAGCGATCTTGTGCTTTCAGATTTTGCGATTGAACTTGGTGTTTCTCCCAGGAAATTCAAATGCCTTGAGATACACATTGACCACTTAGCTGTAAACAATATCGATGAAAAGATTGCGAAGGTAGTTGCTCTCATAGCTGCCAGCATCGAGCCGATCTATGGCATCGGGTATGACATGCCTTACTATTGGGGACCAAGAGCATTTGCCCAAGGAAGTTCGTCCTCGCGTTATGCTACGTCTGACAAATCGATTTATGGACCACCGGAGAGAATGCGTGAACAGTCATTTGCGTTTGGTCCGACATTTCGAGCCGCCCCGCCGAAACGAGGTTTAGATACCTGTTTTCGTGATATATTCGAAATTAATTTCATTTCCAAAGGGCATCTAGCTATCAGGATTAACGATGTTAGCCTGGAAAGATTCATTATTGAAAATAGACTTGGCAGCTTGAAACAGCTGACACCGGTCACCTGGGTCTGGGGTATGCCTTCCTCGGACATCCCAAGAGTTAGGAAAATCATGATCGATGCGGGGCTTACGATTGTGAAGGAATAGAATTACGGTGACAGTGCTGGACTGCACCCCGAGGGTGAGACCCGGCAATTTCTGTGATACTTTTGCACGCCGCCTAAGCGGCCAAGGTCACGCCACCTTTGTAGCCCAAAGCAGTGCCAAACGAGATCGCGCTCCTGTGCTGGAGCGCAAGCGTCCTCCATAGATCTCCGAACCGCACACACCCTCCCCCACCCACCTACCCTGTGGATAGACCCCAAACACAGCCATCATTCCCGACATCGGCTTGCAAGAAGCCCTAGAGTAAAAGCCTAGGGGAATCGGGTGGATGTCGAGCAAGCCTAGTCATTGCGTCGTGTTGTGCACGCTGCTGGCTGTTGCCGGCTGCACGTCTTCGCCGGGCAAGGATTTTTTCACCGAGACCATCGACAGCCTGCATGCCAAGAACTCGCCGCTGCGGGCGGGCTATAGCGGGCCTGCCACCATCACCTCGGCGGCGGGCGCGGCACAGCGCTTCAACGGCGCGCAGTATCAGGGCTCGGGCCAGTTCGTGTCGTCGGGCGCGCCCGTCACCAAGGTGACGAGCGACGGCGCCGGCAAGTTCGAGCTCAATCTGGTCAATGCGCCGATCGCCGACGCGGCCAAGGCGGTGCTGGGCGATGCGCTGCACCTCAACTACATCGTCGACCCGCGCGTGCAAGGCACGGTGACGCTGCAGACCTCGCAGCCGGTGTCGCAGGATGCGCTGGTCGACATCCTGCAATCGGCGCTGGCGGTGAACGCCGCCGGCATCACCAGCCGCGGCGGCACCTACCAGATCGTGCCGCTGTCGGAGATCATGGCCTCGACGCCGCCGGTCAGCGTGCCGTCGACCTCGCCGTCCGGCCCCGGCGTCAAGGTGCAGGTGCTGCAGCTGCAATTCATCGCCGCCGACGAGATGAAGACCATTCTCGAGCCGATCACCCGCCAGGGCTCGGTGCTGCGCGTCGATCCCACCCGCAACATCATCACCGTCGCCGGCAGCGACAGCGACCTCAACGCGATCCGGGAAGCGGTTTCGGTGTTCGATGTCGACTGGATGCGCGGCATGTCGGTGGCGCTGCATCCGTTGAAGACCTCCAAGCCGGAAGCGGTTGCCGCCGAGCTCGATTCGATCTTCGGCACCAAGGACGGGCCTGGCGCCAAGCTCATCCAGTTCATCCCCAATGACCGGCTGAATTCGGTGCTGGTGATCACCTCGCGCCCGGCCTATCTGGCGCGCGCCGCGACCTGGATCAACAAGCTCGACAAGCTGGCCGAGACCAATGAGAACCAGCTTTTCGTCTACCAGATCCAGAACCGTCCGGCCAAGGAACTGGCCGCGGTGCTGACATCGGTTCTCGGCACCACGGTGAAGACCGAAGGCGAATCGGGCGGCACGAACGTGTCACCCAACCAGACGCCGATCGCCATGCAATCGGATGGGGTCACGCCGGCGCCGTTGACCGGCCCCTCGCCTTCCATGCCCGAAATGCAGGACGGACAGCCGCCCGCGCACGCCACGGTCGTCGCCGATGTCGAGAACAATGCCTTGCTGATCCAGACCACGGCGCGCGACTATGAGCGGATCGAGCAGATCCTGTCCAAGGTCGACGTGCTGCCGACGCAAGTCATGCTGGAAGCGGTCATCGCCGAGGTTACGCTCAACGACGATCTGAAATACGGCCTGCGCTGGTTCTTCGAGAATGGCGGCACCAAGATCTCGCTGTCGGACGTGGCAAAGGGCGCCGCCGCGGCCGCCTTGCCCGGCTTCAGCTGGAGCTACGCAACGGACAACATCCAGGTGACGCTGAACGCGCTGTCCAGCATCACCGACGTCAATGTCATCTCGGCGCCGACCATCATGGCGCTGAACAACCAGAAGGCGATCTTGCAGGTCGGCGACCAGGTGCCGATCGCCACCCAGCAACAGCAGGACACGACGAACGGCAACGCGCCGATCATCAACTCGATCCAGATGAAGGATACCGGCGTCATCCTGACGGTGACGCCACGCATCAATGCTGCCGGCAGGGTCATGCTCGATATCGAGCAGGAGGTCAGCAATGTGACAAAGACGACCAGTTCTGGCATCGATTCGCCGACCATCCAGCAGCGCAAGATCCAGACGCGGGTGCTGGTGAATGACGGCGAAAGCCTGGCGCTGGGCGGCCTGATCCAGCAGCGCAACAATGTCGACCGCACCCAGATGCCGATCCTTGGCGATATCCCGATTATCGGCAATGCGTTCAAGCAGAAGGACGACAGTATCGGCCGCACCGAACTGATCATCTTCATCCGCCCCCATGTCGTGCGTGATATCAATGAAGCGCGCGAGGTGACGGACGAATTCCGCGGCAAGATCAGCCTGCAGACGCCGATCCAGAAGCGGCGCGGCGGCACCAAGCTGCAGCAGGATCTGAAGAGGCTGGCGTATTGACGATGGCCGCGCACCCCTCTCTCGTGCTGGCTGCGACGATCGCGCTGATGGCCGTTCTCTGCGCCATTGCGATCGCCGATTTCCGCCGGCAGATCATCCCGGACGGGCTCAACCTGGCGCTGGCCGGCATCGGCCTTTCCTACCAGGCGGCGGCCGACGCCGCCGGTCTGCCGGTGCACCTCCTCTTCGCCGCCGTGACGTTCGCGGCTGCCTGGCTGCTGCGGCGCGGCCATTTCCTCGTGACCGGCCGGATCGGCCTCGGCCTCGGCGACGTCAAGATGCTGGCGGCCGCCTCCTGCTGGATCAGCCCGCTGCTGCTGCCGGTGCTGCTGTTCATCGCCAGCGCCAGCGCTCTTTTGTTCGTCGGCGGGCAGATGGTCACGACCGGCCCGGCGGCGGCGCGGGCGCGTGTCGCCTTCGGTCCGTTCATCGCCATAGGGCTCGGCTCAAGCTGGGCGCTGGAACAATTTGCAGGTCTAGACATGGGACTGCTCTGATGATGCGCTTTCTTCAACCCTCCGAAAGATCCCGCCGCGAACGCGACGATCGCGAAAGCGGCTTCACCCTGGTCGAGCTTCTGGTCGTGCTCGCCATCATCGCGCTGATCGCGACGCTCGCGGCACCGCAGGTGCTGCGCTATCTCGGCGCGGCCAGGACCAATGCGGCCAAGGCGCAGATCCGCAACATCGAAAGCGCGCTTGAACTCTACTATGTCGACAATGCGAAATACCCGACCGATGAAGAGGGGCTCAATGCCCTGGTTGCGCAGCCTGCCGGCGAGACGCGCTGGAACGGGCCGTACCTCAAAGGAAACACCGGCCTGAAGGATCCATGGGGCAGGCCTTACACCTACGAAGTGAAGGCCGATGCCAGCGGCGTGGTCATCCGCACCCTTGGCAAGGACGGCAAGCCGGACGGAACCGGCGAAGACCAGGACGTCAGCAACTGACGGTGGCCCTGACGGGGCTGCTCTTCAATTCGTGCGCGGCGCCGGGGTGCTGGCCAGATCGAGGCGGGCAAAACCTCGCGATGAATAGGCTGCGCCATCGCGCACCACCGAGAGAGTGAAACGCACGGCGGCAGGCAGGCGCCGGGGTACATTCCAGCTGGGCAGCCACGATGGCGATGCCAGCGCGCTGTCGAGATATTCGAATTTCATGGCGCTCACACCGCCAATCAGCCGCACCAGTTCGCTCGACACCGATGCACCGGGCTTGCTGCCGCGCCGCGTCTTCTGGACAATGGCCAGGGCAGTTCCCGTCTGGCCACCATCGCCCAGCGACACGGCGATTTCGCGGAGCGCCGAGGATTTGAAGCCGATCGCCTGAACGGCATTGAACTCGATCCGGGCACCATCGCCGCTGAGATAAAGCACCTGGTCCGGTGACGATTTCGACAAGGGCAAGGGCTCGGCGTGGCTGATCGCCGTTTCGAGGAACCGCGATGCGGCGTCGACCTCCATCTGGAACTCGGTTGCCTTTTCGATGCGCATCATCGTTCGGGCCTGGCCGAGAAAGACCATCATCAGCGATGTGATGACGCCGATCAGCGCCAGCCCCACCAACACGTCGATGAGCGCAAAACCCTCCACCGACGCCGAGGGGTGCGGATGCGACTTGCCGTCGGAAGAAGCAGCGCCTGAGAGACGGCGGCGAACGGCGCGGGCCATCGCCCGAGCGCGGGAGAACGGCCAACTCATGGCGCGGCCGGGCCTTGCGTGGGTATAAAGGTCAGGAACGGTCCGCCTGGAAACGCGCCGCCCGGCTTCTCGATGAGAACGGCGGTCACCCTAGCCTTCGACACGTCGATCGTGCGGGTCTTCAGGGTCCAGCCGGGCTGTGCTGTGGTTTGCGCCCGGGCCTCGTAGTCGGCCAGCATCATGCGGACGGTTCTCGCCGCTTCGACCTGGCGTTTGGCCGCGGCAATGCTGCGGCTGGCCAGCACGATCGACTGGCTGGCGACGCCAAGCACTAGGGCCAGGATGGTCATGGCGACGATCATCTCCAGGATCGAGAATCCATCTTCGGAAGAAGTTTGGGACGATGACCCAGTCATGGCAGCGTTCGCCATGTCGAAAGCCCGGTCAGCCAGTTGACCGCGATGCGCGCGGTCCGGCCTTTTTGCTCGAGGGCGATGTCCATGCCGGAAGCGCTGCCGTCGGGAAGGAAGGTCAGCACTGTCTGCCGGTCGGCGACCACAGTTTCCTGGCCGGTGATCACGGTCATCTTGACATCGTCCGGCAAGGCAAGACTGTCGCGTTCGCCGAAGCGGATGAGACGGCTGCCGAGATCGACAACGATCTGCCTCGGCCGGGCGGTGGCAATGGCCGATGTGCGCGACAGGCGCAGCCGCATGGTGATCTCGCCGGCCACCGTCTCCAGGCTCCTGGTGCGATAGTGGCTGACCAGCCCGGGTGCGGCGATGGCGGCGACAAGCGCCATGATCGCCAGCACCACCAGCATTTCGACCAGGGTGAATCCGGCCGTCGCATCCGCCCGCGCGCTGGCTTCAGGCACGGCCGTCATTGCAGCGCCAGATCGTTGATGCTGAGGATCGTCGTCATCACCGAAATGACCAGGCTGCCGACGAGAAACCCGAGCGAGATCGTCAGCGCCGGCGTCAACAGCTTCAGCACGGTGTCGATCCGCCGTGTCAGCGTCAGTTGAAGCATTTTCGCGGCGCGATCCAGCACCACGGGAAGCGCATTGGCCTCTTCGCCAAGGGAGACCAGCGACATCGTCGCGTGGTCGAAAATCCCCGCCTTGACGATCGCACCGTGCAGGCGCGCGCCATTGGCGACGTTTTCCTCGATCGTGGCAAAGCTTACCGCCAATGAACTCTGCCGGGAGACATTGGCGGCCAGGCCAAGCGCCTCGGTCATCGCCACGCCGTTGCCGAGCAGCAGCGCAAGCGTTTCGAGATAGCGCGCGACCACCGCATCCCTGACCAGCGCGCCGATCAGCGGGATCTTCAACAGCCAGTGCGAAAGCTGTCTCCTCGCGCCAGCGGAACGAGACACCAGGTAACAAAGCAGGCCGAGGACCGCCGCCAGCGGGAAAACGAAGGGGTAGTCGCGAAACACCGTGCCGAAGGCCGACAGCACTGTCATGGTGAACGGCTTGGGGGCGGATGACCCTTCGAAGATCGGCTCCAGCGCCGGCACCAGGACCGTCGCCAGAATGACCAGCGCGCCGCTCATCACCAGCAGCAGGAAGGCCGGATAGGCCAGCGCCTCGCCGATCGCCGCGCGGCGTTTGGCCGTCGCCTCGAACGTGTCCGCCAGCCGCTGGCAGATATAGGCCATCTTGCCGCTGCGCTCGCCGCTGGCAAGCAGGGCGGCAATATCGGGGGTGATGCCCGGCAGGCTGGCAAAGGCCTCGGCGATCGGCCGGCCGCCGGTCGTCAGATCAAGCACCGATTGCAACTGCTGGCGCCGCTGCCGGTTGGCTTCGCCGGAGATGACCGCGCCCAAGGCGCGGTCGACCGTGAAGCCGGCATTCAGAAGCACCGAGAGTTCGGAGAACAGGCGGCTGAGGTCGACCCTGCGGGTCAGCGTCAGCGCGCTGCGCCCCGGCAGGCGAAGCTGCGGCCTGTCGCTGTTCACGGGCGCAAGATGGTAGGACCGGCGACCCTGTTGCGCCAATTTGCGGGCGGCGTCCTGTTTGGTCGACGCATCGAGAACGCCGGCCTCCGTCGAGCCGTCGGCCAGGTAGGCGCGATAGGCAAAGGCCGGCATCAGTCACCTCCCGCGAGGTCGATGACACGGCGGACTTCGTCCATCGTGGTAACCTGCGATCGGGCAAGGGCGGTTGCGTGGGCCGACATCGGCACGAGGTCGTCCTCGGCGGCTATGCGGCCGATCTCCATTTCGCCGGCACCCTGGTCGATGAGCTCGGCGATGCGCGGCGACACTTGCAGCATTTCATAGGTCACCGTGCGGCCGCTGTAACCGGAGCCGTTGCAGGTGCGGCAGGCCGGGCCGGCCTGCACCGCACCGTGGCAGGTCGGGCATACGCGGCGCAACAGCCGCTGCGCGATGACGCCGCGGATGGTCGCGCCGAGCAGATAGCCATCGATGCCCATGTCGCGAAGGCGTGTCAGGGCGCCGGCGGCACTGTTGGTGTGCAGGGTCGAGAACACGAGATGGCCGGTCAAGGCCGCCTGGACTGCCACCTGCGCCGTCTCGCGATCACGGATTTCGCCGAGCAGGATGATGTCGGGATCCTGCCGCAGGATCGAGCGCAAGGCGGCGGCGAAGTCGAGGTCGATCGCCGGATTGACCTGCAGCTGGGTGATGCCGGCCATGCGGTATTCGACCGGATCCTCGACGGTGAAAATCTTGACATCCGGCCGCGAACGCTCGGCCAGGATGGAATAGAGCGTCGTCGTCTTGCCGCTGCCGGTCGGTCCGGTGATCAGCACGATGCCGTTGGCGGCTTGCGACATGTTGCGGATCTTCGCCTGCGCGGCAGTGTCGAAGCCGAGTTTCTCCAGTTTCAGTTCAACGCCGGCGCGATCGAGAATGCGAAGCACGATGGCCTCGCCGTGGATGGAGGGAATGACCGAGACGCGCAGGTCGACATCCCTGCCGCGCACGGCAATGCGCATGCGTCCGTCCTGCGGCAGGCGCCGTTCGGCAATGTTGAGCCGCGACAGGATCTTTATGCGGGTGGAGATGCCGGACAACATAGCGATCGAGGCGGTGTCGACGGTGGACAGCATGCCATCATGCCTGAAGCGGATGCGGACGTGATCCTCGAGCGGCTCAATGTGAATGTCGGTGGCCCTTGCGTCGACCGCCTTGTGGATGGTCTCGGCGACGAAGCGCACGATCGGCGCCTCACGGGCAAAGTCCTTCAACCGCTCGAGATCGTCGGGGCCGAAATCCAGGGTTTCGCCGCTGCCGCCGCCATTCGAAACGGCAGCCATGGCCGACTGCTCGATGCGATCGATGTGTTCGGCGATCATGCGCCTTGGCAAGATGCGCAGCGCCAGCGTTCGTTCATAGTGGAAGGCCAGTGCGTCGATGGTGGCCGAGGAGAAAGGATCGGCGACGGCGACGACCAGCCGCTCGGCGTCCATCTGCAGCGGCAGGATCGCGTTCTCCCTGAGATAGGCCAGCGGCACGCTTGCCAGCATCTCGGGGCTGATCTGTTCAGGAATCTCGACCGGCATCGGCGCCTTGAGGTAGCGGCTGAGGCTGTTGGCAAGGTCCTGCTCGCCGATCAGACCGAGTTCGGTCATCACCGTATCGAATGGATGTCCCGATGTTCGCGATGCCCCGAGCGCGCGTTGGGCGGCATGCGCGGTCAGTACTTTCTCGCCCTCGAGAAAGGCGAGAAACGCTTCTATCCCCTTTGTCTGGACGGAAGCGTTCATGAGCTCAATCCCCGCAGGATCTGCGCCGCCTCAGTGCCGAACAGCACTTCGCAGTCAGCCGTACTGGCGACTGGCAGCAGGGCGCCGGCTTCGCTGGCCGAGCTTCGGGCGACGCGGGAGAATGCCGCGCCTGTCGGAGATTTCTCGATGATGAACCCGGCCTCGCCCGCGATGCCGGAGCCGTCCCGTCTCACCACCACGTCGACCGTGTAGGCCGACGGTTCGGCCGACGCTTGAACGACCGAAGCGCTGGAGCCACCGGCAAGGGCGGCGTGAAGACGGCTTGGCGCATGGTCGGCGCTGATCGTGCCACGCTTCGAGTTGACCGTGAAAACGGCATTTAGGGTCTGCAGCGGTATCGACGACAGTGCCGAAAACTCCTGCAGTTCGGACACCGATTCGAACGGCGCCTGCTTGTCTTCGGCTGGCCCGACGGCGCCTCTGGGCTGCGGTAAGCCGGCGAACAACTTGGCGCTGTCGCGAAACCGGATCGCGGCCTTGGCCAGTTCATCTGATGTTTGTTGCTCGAAACCGAGCGCAGCGAAGCCAAGCTCCAGCAGGCGGTCATCCGCGGCATTGAGATCGATCAGTCCGCCATGATCCTGGACACGCACATCGAAACTGAATGCCCCCGATCGGCAGGCTGTCGGCGTGGAATCGAGCGGAAATTTTTGCCCGCCCGGGCCGCCGGTCAATGCGCTGGCAACCACATTGCCGAGGCCTTCGGCAAGCAGCGACAGACGCTCCTGCTCGACCTCGTTGTTGGCGATCATCAGCCGCGTTTTGGCCGTGACGGCAAAAGGGACGACGATCGCCGAGACGATCAGCATGAACACCAGCACGGCAACCAGCGAAAAGCCGGCGTTAACACTTTCTTCCGCTGTGCTCACATTCGCGCTGTCATGGGGGGTGCGGTCGCTCATAGTTGCGGGGCATTCGGGGGTGGCTGGACATTCTTCCAGGGCGGATAAAGCGGCACACGCGCCACCTTGCCATCCCGTTCCAGCACGGCTTGATCCTTGTCGATCGCCGACACCGTCCAGCCGTCGACGGTCTCGCCACTGCCATACCAGAGCGCGGTCTCGCTGCCGGCGACGCGTAGCAGCGCCTTGGCCGCGCCGCCCTGAATGCTAATGCCCAGCAGCGATGGCGCAACGACCGGCGTCTCAGGCGGCGGCGGTGCCGGCGCTTGTTCAACGGGTGCAACGGCAACCTCGACCGGCGGCGGCGGCGCGACCGGCGGGGGCACGAATTTCCGACGCGTCGGCGTGAACAGCGGACGCTGGAACGTCTCGCTGAAATCGCCGGCTTGGGGAAATTGCAACGATCCCGATGCGGAAGCCGGGCCGCCGTCATGCCCCTTGCCGGAGGCGACGGGCGTGATGTCGACAGGCGTATCGTAGAGCGCGACATTGACCAAAGCGAGGGCCGCTACAACAGCCGCAATCGCCAGGCCTGCGACTTTCCCGCTCATGGCTTGGCCCCGGCGGGCGCCATCTGCGTTTGCAGCGGTCCGTAAAACAGGATCTCGGCAAAAAGCTCGGGATCGCCGGTCCGTCCCGCCGCCGGCCTGACATCGGTGGTGCGCAAGGTGGCCTCGCGGATGAACAGCACCGGCAGCGACGTTTCGATGGCGAGAATGGCGTTGTGGATACCCTCCAGCGGCCCTGAAAGATTGGCCCGCAATCCGATGAAATCCACGCCGGCCTCGCTCAGCACCGGTGCATTGCCGGCCGACAGCACGCTGACCCCATTGGCGGCGGCAATCGCGTTGAGCCGGGTCTGCAGCCCGCCGCGGATGATGGCTTCGCTCCCGCCGGTGAGAAACTCGGGATTGACCGTCGCCTCAGGACTGGCGGCGCTGTCGAGGCGCTTTGCCAGCGCGGCCACGCTCTGCAGCTGGCCGAGAAGCTCGCGCTTTTCCTCGATCCCGGCCTGTGCGGAGGCGACACTGTCGAACGCCGCGAACACCACCCAGGCAAGCACACAGGCCGTGACCACGGCGAGCGCCAGCGCGATCAGGCGGCGGATCGTCGGCCTCGTGTTGAGGATGGCCAGGAGCATCGTCAGAGCGCTCCGATCTTGGCCGAAATGGTGAAGTGCTCGCCGTCCTGACCGGGGACCTTGACCACCGGTGACGCGAATTCAGGCGCCGAAAACAGCGGCGAGGCGTCGATCGGCTGGATCAGTTCGGCGGCCGAGGTGGAAAACCCCGAAATGGTCAGGTCGTCGCCCTTGGCCGAGAGATCGGTCAGCCAGGCGGTGTCGGGCAGCAGATGCGTCAGTTCGGCCCAGACGCGCACCAGCGACGCCGTCGTTTTCTTTTCCTGACGGATCTTTTCGATCCGCTCGATGCCGGCCTGGCGCTTCTGCAGCGAGGTGCGCGCGGCCTTGGCCTGCATCTGCGCATCGGCGATCTGCGTGTCCAGTTCGGCCTCCGCCTGCCAGGCGCGCCAATGCGCATGCGCGAAGGTCACCAGCACGGCCCCGGCCAGGATCGACAGGGCCGTAATCCCTGCGGTCCTGGCACGCCGGTCGCGCGGGCTCAGTGGCCAGATCGCGGCGAGGCTAAGCGGATCGGCACGCAGCGTGCCGGCCGGCTGCGACAGCGACAGGCAGCGGACCGAGCCACTGGCGCGGCGAACCGCATCCAGCACGGCGGCAAGCGTCTTCGTCTTGACGACATGGTAGGCGCTGTCTTCTTCCGCCGCCGTGGCGAAGACGACATGCACCTGCGCCGGGTCGATCGGCGTCGCGGCCAGAAGGTCGAGTTCGGCCATGTCGCGCGCCTGTCGAACAGGCAGCCGCCGCGCCGCCAGGTGCCGGGTCAGGAACAGGCCGGGCTGGATCGCAATATCGAAGCTCGGTCGCCTGCGCCGGGCTCCGCCCTGGAGCAGCGCCAGGATCTCGTCCGAGGAGGCCGTGAGCGCCAAGGGGATCGACTGGAATTCCGGCGCATTGACCTCGCGCACGCGAATGCCGTCATCCGCCAGGCTGACGATCCAGTCGGCGGTGGAAGATTGCTTCCGTCTGGGCGTAAGCCGCGTCCAGACCCCTCGCAGCTCGTCGAGCCACCAGTCGAAAAAATCCAGAACCTGCGCGTTGAGTGTCGCCACAGTCAACCACCCGCCACCCCGGCTGATTCTCAACCGGGATTTTCAGGGTGATGCTACTACAGATGCTGGTGCGATGCGGATATTTGCCAAGGCGCGGGAGGGTGATTAGCCACAGCTTTTGTTGACCTATGCTCTGCCTTGCGCAGGGCGTCGAAAGCCGCGACGACGGCAGCCGGTCCTTCGCCTGCGTCAGATCAACGATGGCCAGATGAATATGACAAAAATGCACTGTCACCGTAATTTCGTGTCTTCGTAATTCCGGAACCCGGTTACTCTGCTCGTAATGGCTGCGAAATAAAAAGTACACTCTCACCGTAATTAGCATCACTTTCTTTGTCGATGTAGTCGAATCCTGCATAGATATCTTCAAATTTTTCTTCGGTTTTTCGCATCAAACGATAATAATCGTCCTATATTAGCATCTGCCGATACCATCGGCAGTTACTTAAGACTTATCAAAACCAAATGACAGCGACATTGTCGCCACAAAATCAAGCCGCAGCGAACCGAAGCCCTGTTAGCTTGTTGGACTCGTATATATCTTTAAATTTATCAGAAACGATTATGTCGAATCTGGCGACAAAGGGATCGCTCAATCTAAAGAGATCGAGATCTGTCGAAAACCCTTCTTTCAATTTCAAATCAAAAATCCTAGATATGTCGCCGCCATCATACCCATATCTTTCGTAGTTAGACCTTAAAAAGTCGAAGCCATCCACCTCTTCCATGGGAACGTATATTTCTAGATCGTATTTGTCAGTTTTTGCTGTGTAGAATTTGTGGCGGCTCTGTAAAATTATCGACCCAAACAGCTCGAATATTTCACGCCTTGCAAACAAGACACCCCTCTTTGCAGACGCGAAATTCCCTATTGGGAGGGGGCGCTGTTTGTCAAAGCGGAATTGCAACTTGCTTTGGTCGATGTCCCTCGCACCTTCGATTCCCAGAAGATCTTGCGACCCATAGTCATTCCCCCAATCAGTAAGAATGGCATAGTTTCTGATATCTTGTTCGGTTCGCCAATATAGCATCATAGTACCTTAGAATTGAGTTCTACCGGCGGCGACGTCGTTCGCCCAAGCGTTCGCCGCATTCTTGTCGCTCCTCTCGCGGTTTGATATTTCGTTATCAACTCTTAAATAGTCAGAGTGAGTCGTAAACAGCATCGATCAACACCTTGCGGCGCGGGTCCATGTCGTCAAAACCCAGCATGCGGTTGGTGACGTAGCCGAAACCGACGCCGGCACCGGGATCGGCAAAGCCGATGGCGCCGCCCCAGCCGGTGTGTCCGAACGTTTGCGGTGAAGCGCGGCCGGCATAGACAGGATCCTCCATCTGATAGCCGGCGGCGACGGCGGCCGGTGCGGCAAAGCTTTCATCCATGCCGCGAAAGCGGAGGCGAGTTGCTTCCTCGATCGCCGCGCGGCCGATCAGAGCTTTGCCCTCCCAGGTTCCGCCGGCTGCCATCATGCCGTAAATGCGCGCCAGTGCGTGCGCCGTCGACTGGCCATTGCCGCCCGGCACTTCGGCGGCGCGCCAGACGCGGTCGTTGGGGGCCAATGCACGCGGCGCCGGATTGTCGCTTGCGTGGGGAAATGGCGAGGCGCGGACAAACTCAACCCAGTCCGAAGTCCTGGGGCCTTCGATCATCTCGGCGACCCTGGAATCCTCGCTGTCCGGCAGACCGACGTGAAAGTCAGCCCCGAGCGGGCCCGCGATCTATTCCGCAATGAAGCGGCCGATGCTTCGCCCGTCGACGCGTCGCAGCACTTCGCCAGCAAGATGGCCGTAGGTAAGCGCGTGATAGACACAGCGGCTGCCGGGCTCCCATAGTGGCGACATCGCCGCAAGCGCGTCGACAAAAGGCGTCCACGCGAACAATCCTGCCTCGTCCATCGGCACGGCAAGGCCATTCAACCCGGCCTGGTGCGACATTACCTGATCAAGCGTGATGCGTTCCTTGCCGCCGGCCGCGAATTCCGGCCAGTAGCGGGCAATGGGCGCGGCATAGTCCAGTCTGCCGCGCTCCACCAACATGGCGATCGCCAGCGCCACCACGCCCTTGGTGGAGGACCAGACATTGATCAGCGTATCCTGTCGCCAAGGGCGGGTGCGCGCGGCATCCGCGTGGCCACCCCACAGGTCAACGACAGTCTTGCCGTGGATGACGACGGATACACCACCGCCATGTTCCAGCCCTTGCGCGAAACACGCGGCGAATGCCTCGCGCACGGCGCCAAAGCGCGGATCGCAGATACCATCTATGTTCATGCGCGAATTCCCACCAAGTGCGAAAATGACGGTTGAGACCATTCTCGCCTGGCGGGAACTCGCCAGTCCAGCGAATTGCCGACGCTTGAGAAGGCCGGCTCTGACTACTGCTTCACCGACGTGGAGGTGCCCCAGGTATCCGACAGCACGTAGCCCTGGGGGTACGGGTCCGTCGGATCGAGATAGTAGCTGTGCTCGCCGGTGATCCAGGCCCGGCCGGTGATCTCCGGAACGATCGCCTTGCGGGCGCCGATTTCCGCCAGATCCACAATCCGACCCGTGAAGCGCGAGCCGATGATCGATTCATGGATCAACACGTCGCCAACGTCCATCAAGCCCCGGGCTTGCAGTACGGCCATGCGGGCCGATGTGCCGGTGCCCGTCGGGCTGCGGTCCGAGCGGCCCGGCGAGACGATGCAGGTGTTGCGCGTGACGTTGCCCGGCCCCTGGAACGGCATGGCGAACTGGACGATCGACACGCCGCGCACATGGTCGAATTCCGGATGGACAACATCGAGCTGTTCGCGCGCGGCCCTGCGGACCTTCTCACCGGCCACCGCCAGCTCCCGCGCCTCGTCGGGGACGACCGAGAAGCCGAGCGCACTGGCGTCGACGATGGCGTAGAACATGCCGCCATAGGCGATGTCGACGGTGAGCGTGCCAAGCCCTTCGACCTCGATGGCAGCGTCGAGACGTTCGGCGAAGGCCGGCGCGTTGCGGAAGGTGATCGAGACGCATTTGCCGTCGCGGCATTCGGCGCGCACCTCGATGACGCCGCCCGGCATGTCGAGCTTGAAGCGCGTCTCGGGCTCCTGCATCGGCACCATGCCGGTCTCGAGCAGCACCGTGGCAACGCAGATCGTGTTGGAACCGGACATCGGCGGATACTCCGTCGGCTCCATGATGATGGCGCCGGCGGCGCAATCCTCGCGCGTCGAAGGAACGAGCAGATTGACGTGGCGCGCGACGCTGCCGCGCGGCTCGCAGATCAGCATGCGCCTGATATGGTCATGATCACGTTCCATCGTGACCATCTTCTCCATCATCGTGCCACCCGCCGGCGGCAGGACACCGCCGACGATGACGTCGCCGACTTCACCTTCGGCATGGCAGCCGACGACATGAATGCTGGTTTTGGTGCGCATTGTTGTTCCTGTGCTGGTCCCTGGCGTCCACGACTATTTTGCTTGGCAAGCCATGCCGCTCGGGACAAACTGATCAATCTGCGTGGCAGCCTCAAGGAGAATCCGAAATGACCTCTAATGTTTTTTCCGGCTGCATGCCGGCGTTGATGACCCCGTGCACGCAGGACCGCCAGCCCGACTTCGACGCGCTGGTGCGCAAGGGACGCGAACTGATCGCGGCCGGCATGTCGGCCGTCGTCTATTGCGGCTCGATGGGCGACTGGCCGCTCTTGACCGACGAGCAGCGCATGGAGGGTGTCGAGCGCCTGGTGAAGGCCGGCGTGCCTGTGATCGTCGGCACCGGCGCGGTCAACACCGCCAAGGCCGTGGCGCATGCGGCGCACGCCCAGAAGGTCGGCGCCCGGGGCCTGATGGTGATCCCGCGCGTTTTGTCGCGCGGGCCCTCGGTGACGGCGCAGCGCAACCATTTCAAGGCGATCCTGGCGGCGGCGCCCGATCTGCCCGCGGTCATCTACAACAGCCCCTATTACGGGTTTGCCACACGCGCCGAGCTGTTCTTCGCCTTGCGCGCCGAACATCCGAACCTGGTCGGCTTCAAGGAGTTCGGCGGCCCGTCGGATCTGCGCTACGCGGCGGAAAACATCACCAGCCGCGACGATGAGGTGGCGCTGATGATCGGCGTCGACACCGCCGTCTTCCACGGCTTCGTCAATTGCGGCGCGTCCGGCGCCATCACCGGCATCGGCAACGTCCTGCCGAAGGAGGTGCTGCACCTTGTAGGCTTGAGCCAGGCCGCAGCCAGGGGCGACGTCGAGGCCCGCCAGCGCGCGCTGGAACTGGATGCCGCGCTTGGCGTGCTGTCGTCCTTCGACGAAGGCCCCGACCTGGTGCTCTATTTCAAGCATATGATGGTGCTGAAGGGAGCTCCCGAATATGAGCTGCACTTCAACGAGACGGACGCCCTGACCGACAGCCAGCGCGGTTATGCCGAGGCGCAGCTCAGACTGTTCGACAGCTGGTATGCCCAGTGGTCGAGGCAGCCGGGCGTGATTGCCAGATACGCAGCCTGACCCGGCAAGTGCGACAAGGCGGCCATGGTACGGCCGCCGGTCGCATTGCGGGGCTGAGCAGCGGCTATCTGATTCAGTGCCTAACCATCCCGGCGTCGACATTCAGCGTCTGGCCGGTGATCCAGCGCGCATCTTCGGAGGCCAGGAACGAAACGACATCGGCGATGTGTTCGGGCTGGCCCTTGCCCTTCATCGCCTGCAGCATCTCGACGAAGCCGAACGCCTCGTTGTGCGGGCTCGCCTTGACACCGTCGCTCTCGATCAGGCCAGGGCGTCACCGCATTGGCGGTGATGTTGTATTTGCCGAGCTCCGTGGCCAGCGCCCGGGTGAAGCCGATGACGCCGCCCTTGGCCGCGACATAGGCGGCCATGTTCGGCGTGCCGGCAAAGAAGGTGTTGGAGGCGATGCTGATCACCCGTCCGGCCTTGCCTGCCGCGCGCATCTGGTCGGTGCCGGCGCGGGTGACAATGAAGGTCCCTGTCAGATTGACGTCGATGATCTTGCGCCAATGATCGAGATCGACATCGTCCCAGGCGACGAACGGAACGATGCTGGCATTGTTGACCAGAATATCGATGCCCCCGGTCAAGGCCTGGATTTCGGCGAAGAGCGCCTTGACCGATGCCGGATCGGAAATGTCGGCGGCGATCGCCCTCGCCTTTCCGCCGATCGCCGCGGCCGCCGCCTTGGCGCCTTCGGCGTTGATGTCGCTGACGATGACGGTCGCACCGTCGGCGGCCAGCCGCGCGGCGATCGCCCTGCCGATACCCTGCGCGGCGCCGGTAACCAGGGCCGTCTTTCCCGCAAGTCGTTCAGTCATGAAAATACTCCCTCAATCCGTGATCCGATGGTGTCTGTTCAGGCGTCGGCGTCGATGACGGCCAGCGCCGCCTCGATGCCTTTGCCGATCGCCAATTTCTGGCCGGCCGCGTTCATGGCGCCGCCAAGGGCAGTCAGTGCGGCGATCGCATAGATCGGCTGAGCGGTCGGTCCCATATGGCCGATGCGTGTCAGCTTCCCCAATGTCTCGCCGCGGCCCGACGAGAACACCACGCCGTAGCGGGCGCGCGCGGCCTGGCGAAGCGCCTTCTCGTCGACACCTTCGGGCGTCCGCACGGCCGTGGTGCTCGGCGAGGCGATTGCGTCGCTCGCGGCCCAGATCGACAGGCCCATGCCGGCGACGCCCGCACGCATGGCCTTTGCCGTCAGCGCGTGGCGCGCCCATACGGCCTCAGGTCCCTCGGTGAGATAGAGGTCGAGCGCGACGTCGAGGCCGTTCACTTCCGCCACGGAGGGCGTGAACGGGAACGGCTTGTCCCGCGACCATGCATTTTCCCAGTCGACGATGCTGAGCACCGATGCGCGCGGCGCTGCCTTGTTGGCTTTCATCTTGGCCCAGGCGCGGTCGCTGACGCCCATGATCGTCAGCGCCGGCGGCGCGCCAAGGCACTTGCCGGGGCCGGTGACATAGATATCGGCCTTGCAATCCTCGGGATGCGTCTTCATGCCGCCAAAGGACGAGACCGCGTCGACGATCAGATAGCCGCCATGCGCCGAAACCAGCGCGCCGATGGCGTCGATCGGATTGATGGTGCCCGACGGCGTGTCGTGGTGACAGACGGACACGATGGTGATTTCCGGATGCGCCTTGAGCATATCGGCGACCGCCTGCGGATCGATCGCCTCATTGTAGGGCACCTCGATCTCGAGCAGATGCGGCGAGTACCGTTTTGCCCAATAGCCAAAGCCCTTGCCGTAGACACCCGAGGCAAGGTTGAGCACGACGTCGTCCGGCGCGATCAGCGACGCCGCCGCCGCTTCGAGGCCGAGCACCGGCTCACCATGCAAGATGACCGGCTTGTTCGACAGCCGCATCGCCTTCTGCGCCTTGTCGACCACACCCTCGTAGAAGAGCTGGAAGGCCGGATCGTAGTCGTAGAGCACGGTGCGGCCGAGGCCGCGCAGCACGTCGGGATAGGCGTTCACCGGGCCCGCGGTCAGGGTGATGACCGGATCGGCGTGTTCGGGATAGCGCATCATCTTGTCTCCGGATTGGCGGCGGTCAGCCGTAGAATTGCGTGCCGGTCCTGTAGGTCTTGAAGTTGTCCATATCGTGCGAGTACATCAGCTCGGCACCGTGGTCCTCGGCCAGCTTCTTCACCTTGCGCATCGAATTGACGCCCGCCACCGGGTCGATGTGGAAAGCCGCCTGGCACAGCGTTTCAAGGCTCTTCTGTGTGTAAGCGGCGTCGATGGTGAACATGATCGGCTTGCGCTTGGGGAACTCGACCAGCAGGCTGTAGTGGCCGATCGAATGGCCCGGCGTCGAGATCAGCTTGACGCCCTTGGCGAGATCGATGTCGCCGTCGACGCCTTCGAAGGTCGAGTTGGCGCGCGTCGTGCCTTCCAGCAATTGCGCGGTCGCGCCACGCGCTTCGGCAGCCTCCGCCGAGAAGCTCAGGTCGGAATAGCCGAGATGTTCGAAAGGCTGCGGATTGCAGGCCTGCGGCACCTCGGTCCGGTGGCAGATCTTCTTGGCATGCGGAAAATACTTGTTGCCCCCGCAATGGTCGAAATGGAAATGCGAATTGACGACGACGTCGATATCCCTGGGCTCAAGGCCGAGCAGGCCAAGCGCGCCGGGGATGGTCTGGTGCTTTTCCTGGATCGGCTTTTCGAAGGGCAGCACCTTCATGACGTGATCGTAGTCGTAGCCGGTGTCGATCAGGAACCGGCCCTCGCTATGCTCGATCAGGATCGAATAGACGGGGAAGCGCACTTCGCCGCCCGGGCCGCGATTCCAGAACACGTGGTAGCCGTCGAGAACGAGCGAGCCGCCGTCGAGCAGGTAGACTTTGGTATCCGACATTCTTGCCTCCTGTTTTGGCGCGGTTCCCTTCCGCGCATGAGTTGTTGTCAGCGCGCGCCGCGCTCGTATGGAATGCCAAGTGCCGCCGGCAGGCTGGCGCGCCGGCCGAACAGCACCAGCATGATCATCACCGCCAGGAACGGCAGCATCTGGATGATGTCGGTCGGTATGTTGATGCCAGCCACCTGCATGGCCGTGGTCAGCGACAGGCACACGCCGAACAGCAAGGCGCCGAACAGCACCCGGACCGGACGGCCGCGCGCCAGCATGGCCAGCACGATGCCGAGGAAGCCGGCGCCGTTGGTGATGAACGGAATGAACAGGCCGGCGCCGACATTGGCGAGATAGGCTCCGCCGAGCCCGGCCAGCGCGCCGGTCGTGAGTACCGCGATGGTGCGGGTCCTGATGACGTCGATGCCGGCGACGTCGAGCGCGGCCGGCTTGTCGCCGGCCGCCTGCAAATTGAGGCCGAGCTGCGTGCGCCGGTAGAGGTAGCCCATGCCGAACACCAGCGCGACCGCCAGATAAACGATCAGATGATGCTTGAAGAAGGCAGGCCCGATGACAGGGATATCCGACAGCAGCGGAATGACGGTGGCGTCCGCCGCCGGCAGGCGGGGATAGCTCCGCGAGAACTGGAAATGATGAAGCAGCGCCGTCAGACCTTCGAGACCCAGCGTCAGCGCGATGCCGATGACGATCTGGTTCAGCCCGATGCGCACGCAAAGCAGCGCCATGATCAGCGCCACCGCGACGCCGCCGGCGGCACCAGTGAGGAACCCCAGCCATAGCGACCCTGAATAGAAGGCGCCGACAAAGCCAAGATAGGCGCCGGCCAGCATCATGCCTTCGATGCCGATGTTGAGCACGCCGGCTTTTTCCGACATCTGCTCGCCGAGGCCGGCCAAAAGCAGCGGGATCGCCGCGGTGACGGCGCCGAACAGCAGTGCGCTGAGAAAGACTTCGCTGAAGAGCCCGGTCATGCCTCAAGCCCTCCGCGACTGGTTGTATCGATGGTCGAAATATTCGGCGAGAGCGAGCACGATCAGCACGATGGAAACCAGCACCAGAGTGAAATGATTGGGCACGCCGAGCCGCCGCGCCGCGCTCTCGCCGCCGATAGACAGCACCGAGAGCAGGAACACGAAGCCGATGGCCGCAAAGCCGTTCATGCGGGCGAGAAACACGGCGGGAATGACGGCAAGCCCGTAGGCGGGGTTCCAGTCGGCGCGGACATTGCCCTGCACGCCGATGATGTCGACGGCGCCGGCAAGGCCGGCCAGCCCGGCCGAAATGGCGAAGACGGCAACCGTCAGGCCGGGCACACCCAGCCCCGCATGAACCGCCGCGCGCGGATTGGCGCCGACGATGCGCAATTTTAGCCCGAACGCCGTGCGCGTCATCACCAGATGCACGATGATGATCGCCGCCAGCCCAAGCAGCAGGCCGCTGGTGATGGTCGTTTCGAACAGGCGCGGCAGGCGGTCCTCCACTGGCAGCGTGCGGGTCTGCGGCACGGTCGTGGAGGGATCGCGAAACACCAGCTTGACCAGCACATTGGCGAGCGACGTGCCGAGGAACGTCATCATCAGCGTGGTGATGATCTCGTTGACGCCCTGATAGGCCCGCAGCAGCGCCGGCACCAGCGACCAGACCATCGCCACCGCCATGGCGATGAGGAACGCGCAGGCCAGCGCCAGCCAGGACGGCATGATCTGAACGAACACGGGAGCGCTGGCCGCCGCCGTTACCGCGCCGAGCAGGAACTGGCCGTCGCCGCCGAGATTCCACATGCCGGCGCGAAAAGCGACGATCAGGCCGGCGGCAAGAAACAGCAGCGGCGCCATGCGCGTCAATGTCTGCTGGATACCGAGCGGCGAGAACAGTCCTTTCTCCAGCACGAAGCCATAATAGGCGAGCGGGTCGACGCCGACCGCGAGCAGGATGCAACCGGCGATGACGAGTGCGATGAGGATCGGGCCGAGCGTCATCAGCAGCCGATGCAGGATGTCGCGGCGCGTCGCCGCCGCGCTCGTGGCATCGAGTGCGGTGGCATTGGCCGTGGGTGCGGTGTCGATGCTCATGCGGCAAGTCCGATCATCAGGCGACCGACCTTGGTGCGGGCGTCGTCGGTGTTCTCGACGGTGCCGACGAGCGCTCCGTTGGCGATGACGGCGACACGGTCGCACATGCTAAGCAATTCCTCGAGGTCGGTGGAGATGAGCAGCACGGCAAGGCCGCGGGCCGCCGTATCGCGAATGCGCTGGCGCGACGCCAATGTGTTGGCGAGATCGAGCCCATAGGTCGGCTTGTTGAAGATCACCACCTTGGCGCCCTCTGCCAGTTCGCGTGCCAGAAGCACTTTCTGGATGTTGCCGCCGGACAGGCGGGCGACAGGCGTCTTCAGGCTTGGCGTGCGCACGTCGTATTCGCGCACGAGCTCAGCGGCGCGCTTGTCGATCTCGCCGCGCTGCTCGACGCCGCTGCGCCAGAACGGGGCCGCGCCAACCTGCTTGAGGAAGAAGTTGATCGAGACCGGGAAGGTGCCGACAGTGCCCTCGCCGAGCCGGTCGTCGGTCAGGTAGCGCAGACCGCGCCGACGGCGTTCGCCGACGCTCAGCGCCTCGATGGCAACGCCCTCCAGCCGCACTGAACCGCCGGTCGCCGCGCGCTGGCCGGCCAGCGCTTCCGCCAGCTGCTTCTGGCCGTTGCCGTCGATGCCGGCGATGCCCAGGATCTCGCCCGGGCGGATGTCGAAGGAGATCGACGACAGGCCGGGCGCATTGTCCGTCGGCGCAACAGCGAGATCCGCGACCTGAAGCAGCGGAGCGGCATCCGTGCGGACTGTGCGGACCGGGCGCTCGACAGCTTCCGGATCGTCCTTCTGCTTGCCGAACATCAATTCCACGATCTCCGAGATGATCGCCTGTTCGCCAAGCGCTCGAAACCGCTCGGGCGGAATCTCGCCGACCTTGCGGCCGAGCTTCAGCACCGAGATGCGGTCGCCGAAGGCCGCCGCTTCCTTGAGCTTGTGGGTGATGAAGACGATCGCCAGGCCCTGCTCGACAAGGCGGCGCATCAGCGCGCCCAGTTCGTCGATGCCTTTCGGCGTCAGCATCGAGGTGGACTCGTCGAGGATCAGCAACCGGCTGTTGCGCACCATGGCGCGCAGGATTTCGACCTGCTGCTGCTCGCCCAGCGAAAGCTCCGACACCTTGGCGTGCAGCTTCACCGTGATGCCGAGGCTGCGGGTGATCTCGGCGACGCGCGCCTCAAGCTCCTCGGTCCTGGGGCGCTGCCACCACGGCCCGCCAAGCAAGAGGTTTTCCGCCACCGTCAGCGTCGGCACCAGCATCATGTGCTGGAAGACGGTGCCGATGCCCAGCGCCAGCGCATGGCGCGGCGAAGTAATCGGGGTCGGTTTGCCGTCGACCAGTATGCGCCCTTCGTCCGGCTGCTGCAGCCCAGACAGCATGCCGATCAGGGTGGATTTTCCGGCACCGTTCTCACCCAGCAGCACATGCACCTCGCCCGGGCGGATCGACAGATCGACGCTGTCATTGGCGACGATGCCGGGAAACCGTTTGGTCACGCCTTCAAGCGCGACGATGTCGCGCCCGGCAACGGACGATGAAGAAGAACTGCTCATGAAAGCCCAACACCAAAAAATGGTAATCGGCCGGAGAGGTGAACGGATCACCCCTCCGGCAGCCGACCGTGATCGCCTTACTGGGCGACGCTGGTCATCAATGCCCTGACAGCGGCCGCGTCAAACACCGGATCGACCTTGATCTTGCCGGAAATGACGTCTTCGCGCAGTGCCTGGATGTCCGTCCAGACATTGTCCGGAATGGCCGCGGTTTTCAGCAGCTTCACCGAGTCGTCCTTGAGGCCGATCGTATAGTGTTTGGTGCCGAACGTGTCTGCCTTCAGATCGGCGATCATCGCCGCATAGACCGGCTCGATGTTCCACACCACCGACGACAGCAGGAAGCCCTTGTCGATCGGCGACTTGTCACCGATGACGTCGATGAAATAGACCTTGCCGCCATCGGCTGCCTTGGTCGTTTCGACCGCCTGCAGCATGCCGAAGCTCGAACCGTTGCCCTGGCCGAAGATGATGTCGGCGCCTGACGCGATCACGCTTTCGGTCACGCGCTTGCCGCCGGCCGCGTCGCTGTAGGCGGCCGGGCCGATCACCGCATAGGTGATCTTGACGTCCGGGTTCTCCGCCTTCACGCCTTGCGCGAACGCCGCCGACTGCGAGTTCCATGATGGCGGTTCGCCCGACACGACGATGCCGACCGACTTCGAGCGCGACATCTTGGCGGCGAGACGGCCGGCGAGATAGGCGCCCTGGTGACCACTCAGCGTGTAGTCGGCGACGAGCCCCTTCTCCAGGCCGTTCGGCGTATCGACGATCGCCACCGGAACCTTCAATTCCTTGGCGATTTCAGGCGCCGAGGTGTTGTAGCCGCTGGCATGCGCGATCAGCAGGCTGGCGCCGTCGGACGCAAGCTCGCGCAACGTCGGACGAACATCGCCATAGCCGAGCCCCTGGGCCACGACCACTTCGACGCCGGCGGCCTTGCCCGCAGCCTTGGCGGCATCGATGCCCTGCTGGTTCCAGCCGTAATCGGTGCCTTCTTCGGGCGTCAGGATGGCGATCGACTTGACTTCGCCGGCAAACGCGCCGCTCAGCAAGACGCCGCTCAGTATAACTGCACTTACACTGCTCTTGAGAATCTTTAACATGTTACCCTCTCTGTTTGATTTGCCAATCAATATTCTTATTGTTATTGCGCAAAAGCGAGGTAGACTGCCTGATAAATTTACCCCTTGGAGCTCAGGCAAAGTGAAGATTCGTTATGTTCTCCCTGTGGCGCTGGCGTTCACATCCTTCGCCAACGCGGTTGAGTTGCACCATGTCACCGTCCGCACCGGAACTGACGGGCTCGACATGGTGCCGTTGACGATTTCGAATGCGGGCAGCGAAGGGCTGTCCTGCAATGCCGACTTCGCCCACTGGTATTCGGCCGGGATCGCGACGGTCGAGCCGGGCAAGAGCGCTCGCCTCGAACTCTGGTTCGACCCCAAGACGGGCACGTTCACGATCCTCAACGACAAGCGCGAGAACCTGCCCGTCGAGCGGCTGTGGTGCGGCCTGGCCGGCCGCGCATATGCCACACGCGCGCAGATCACGCTCGACCGCACCGACGCGACGAAAGGCGAACGCGCCGTGTCCTGCGTCATGGAGCAGGACAGCCTGGTCTGCCGGTAGGCGCTCATCGACTTGCCCCGCCCAACACCGCGCGCCTCCTACTTCTTAGCCAGGAACGTGTCGTTGAAGACATCGTCCGCCGAGAGGGTCGTCTTGAGCACGCCCTGATCGGTGAGCGTCTTCAGCGTTTCCTCCCACTGCGTCTTCGTCATCCAGCCGAGGCCGTGTTCCTTGGTGTCCGGGCTGGTGAAAGTCGACGCGATGTCGGCGTTGATCTGCGCCAGCAGCACATCCTTCTTGTCGGCGTAACCGGGTGCAGCCTTGGCCGTGATCTCGGCGGCCTCTTCGGGGTGCGCCACGACATAGTCGAATGCCTCGCTGTAGGCCTTGACGAAACGGGCGACGATTTCGGGCTTGTCCTTGATCATGGCCTGAGAGGTGAACAGGCCCGAGCCGTAAGCCTGCCAGCCATGGTCCGCGCCCATCATGATGCTGAGCGAGCCGGGACCGCCCGCCTTGGCCTCCAGTTCGGGAACCTCGGCGTCGACATAGCCGACCACCGTCTGAACACGGCCCAGAAGCAGATAGCTTTCATAGGGCGGCGAGACGCTGTTCAGCGTCATGTCCTTCTCCGTCAGGCCATTGGCCGCCAGGAAGCCCTTGAAGAAAATGTAGGTCGAACCGGCTGGATGAATGCCGATGGTGAGACCCTTGAGATCAGCCGGCTTGGTGAGCTTCACCGTCTTCGCCAGCGAGATGATCGCCAGCGGCGAGTGCTGATTGACGGCGGCCAGCGCCACGACCGGGACATTCTGCGACCGCGCGACGGCGAGCGTGGGAAGATCGCCGAAACCGAAATCCGCGTTCTGATTGCCGACCAGCCGCATGGCGTCCGGCGAGCCGGAGCCTTTGCGGATCTCGGCCACGTCGATGTCGTTCTTGGCAAAGAAGCCCTTTTCCTTGCCGACGAAGAACATGGCGTGGTTGCCGCGCACCACCCAGTCGAGCTGGACGCTGACCTTGTCGGCGGCCAAGGCCGCGTTCGACAAGCCGAGCACACCGACGGCGGCGGCAACGGCAACTGCCTTGATAAGTGAGCGTCTGAGCATTTTTGTTCCCTTGTTTAGTTGGTTGATTGAGCGGGCCTAGGCGTGGCTGAATTTCGGTGCCCATGGCACCATGATGCGTTCGAGAATTTCGGCTGCGTAGTAGAAGGCGATGCCCAGCACCGAAACGAGGAGCAGGGCCGCGAAGACCAGCGCGGTGTCGAGTTGGGTCGAGGCAAACTGGATCACGTAGCCGAGCCCATCCGAAGCGCCGGCGAATTCGCCGACGATGGCGCCGATGACGCTGAGCGTCGCGGCGATCTTGGTTCCGGCCATCAGGTTCGGCAGCGAATGCGGGACGCGAATCCTGAACAGGATCTGCGTCGGGCTGGCGCCGACCGAGTTCATCAGCGACAGCAGCGAGCGATCGACCGACTGCATTCCCGCCAGCATCGACAATGTCACCGGGAAGAAGGCGATGACCAGGATCAGGCCGATCTTGGGCGCGAGCCCATAGCCGAACCAGAGGATGAAGATCGGCGCCAGTGCCACCTTCGGCACGTTCTGGAACAGCACCACGAGAGGATAGAGCGCTCGCCCCAGCCAGTCGAAGCGCACGATGACCAGCGCAATGGCAATGCCGACCACGACAGAGACGAGGAATCCGAACAGGATCTCACCTGCCGTCACCAGTGTCGCCTGCATCAACGTTGCCCATTGCGCGACCAGCGATTGCGCGATCTCGGACGGGGCGGGAATGATGAAGGCGGATATGGCGAAAATCCGCACCACAGCTTCCCACACCACGATCGTCGCCAGCAGAAGGATGACCGCTGGAAGCCAGCTGCCTGTCGCCGCAGCCCAGTTGGAGGTCAGCCGGGACTCGGGCAGCGGCTCGGAGAGATTGGTGAAGGGTTTATCGCTCACGACGTGCCTCCCGGTTGATGGCTGGCGCGCAGCATCATCCGCAGTTGAACCACCAGCCTGACGAACTCCGGATCTTCCGTCACCGACAGATCGCGCGGATAGGGCAGACCAATGTCGAGGCTCTCGGTGATCCGCCCGGGCTTGATGCCCAGCACGTGGACATGGCGCGACAGGTGGATGGCCTCGTCTATCGAATGGGTGACAAGCACAATGGTCTTGCCGGTGCGCTGCCAGATCTCCAGCAGCGACTGGCCCATCGAATCGCGGGTAATGGCGTCGAGCGCGCCGAATGGCTCGTCCATCAACAGCACCGCCGGATCGAGCGCCAGGGCCCGCGCGATGGCGACGCGCTGGCGCATGCCGCCGGACAATTCATTGGGGCGTTTGTGGGCGCTGTCGCCCAACCCCACCAGTTCCAGCATCTCCTGCCCGCGTGCCCGCAAATCGGCGCGCGAGAGCGATCTGTCGGCGATGCCAAGCAGCATCGATGCGTTGTCGACGGCATTCTTCCAGGGAAGCAAATTGGCGTCCTGAAAGACGAGGCCGATCATGCGCTTGCGCGCCGCCTCGACAGGCGGAAGCCCGGCGATCGAAACGCTGCCGCTCGTCGGATTCACAAGCCCGGCCAGAACCTTGAGCAAGGTGCTCTTGCCGCAACCGGAAGGACCGATAAGGGAGACAAACGACCCCTTCGGGATCGACAGATCGATGTTCTGCAGAACCAGCTGGCTGGCCATGACCACCGAAACACCCTTGGCGGAGATCAGGTCGTCATCGTGGCGGATATGGGCTGGCCGACCGCCTGCTGCTCGAATGGGTTCCATGCGCATGGCTACTCCCGGCCCTCCAGGATGCGCCGCACCGCGACCAGTTTGCGCGCCCGTTCGCCTTGCAGCGCCTTGGTCTGCTCGGGCGTATAGGAGAACATGCCCTCGCCCGACTTGATGCCGAGCTTCGACGCGTTCGTCTTCTCCAGCACCATGGGCGCGACATCGTCGCGATTGGAGAGATCCGCGTTGAGGAAGGAGGAGACGGACTTGTAGATATCGAGACCCGCCATATCGAGCAGCGCCATCGGCCCGATGACGGCGATCTTGTAGCCGATGCCCCACGACACACAGGTGTCGAGATCTTCCGGATCGATGACGCCGCGCTCGACGAGGTCAACGGCCTCGCGCAGCAGCGCATAGAGCACGCGGTTTTCGACGAAGCCGGGAACATCCTTCTTCACCACCACCGGCAGCAAGCCGATCGAGCGGATCAGGTCGCGGATCGTGACCACGGTTTGCGGCGCTGTCTTCTCGCCGGCGATCACCTCGATCATCGGGATGATGTGCGGCGGGTTCGACCAGTGCATGCCGACCATCCTCTCGGGGTGCGAGATATGCGCCTGCAGCTTGGTGATCGGGATACCCGACGTGTCGGACGCGACGATCGTGTCCGATGCTATCAGGCCGTCGATCGTGCGATAGACTTCGGCCTTCACCGAAATGTTTTCAGGAACGTTCTCGATGACGAGGTCGGCACCGGATACCGCATCGCCGATGTCATCGGTGAAGCGAACCGTTCCAACGCCGGCCGACGGCGGCGCGATACCCAAGGCGTCGAGAACGGTCTCGGCCACGCCCAGCATGGATCGCGCGCGCTCGATAGCTGCCGGGGCAACATCGTAGGCGACCACATGGAGGCCGCCTCTGGCGAGCCGGGCAGCCATGCCCGGTCCCATTGTACCCAGACCGATGATGGCGATATTTCGGATCATTGCACTGCCCCGCTTTCTTTCGAGCTTGCGATGAGGTCGGCGGCTTTCTCGGCAATCATGATCACTGCCGCATTGATGTTTCCGCAGACCAGGTCGGGCATGACGGAAGCGTCCACCACTCGCAGACCCTGGACGCCGCGAACGCGCAATTGCGGGTCGACGACCGATGCCGCATCGGCTCCCATCCGGCAGGTCCCGGCCGGATGATGCACGGTGATGGAGGTCTTGCGGATATGCTCGTCGATCTCGTCGTCGCTCTGACACTTCGGGCCGGGAAAAAACTCCGCCTCGATGAAGGGCTGCATGGAGGGCTGCGACGCGAGATCCCGTGCCACCCGGAAGCCGGCTCGTAGCGACTCCCAATCCTTCGGCGAGGCCAGGAAATTCTGATGGATCAGGGGCGCCGCCGAAGGATCGCCCGACGCCAGTTTCACCGCTCCCCGGCTTTCAGGCTGCGTCGCCACGATGCGTGTTGCAAAGCCGTCCGCAAACGGCGCCTTGAAGGGCTTGAAATAGGGCCATGCGGCGAGCGGAGCCGCCGTGAAGAGCAGTTGCACATCCGGCAACGGCCGCGCCGGGCCGCTCTTCAGGAAGGCGACGACACCGCCGGGCACATCGCCGGAAAAACCGCGTCCGGTGAGGTAGGTCTTGACGAAATCGAACCCGATCCGATCGGCACGCATGTTGCGCAGGAAAGGGCCACCCGGAGCCCGGCGCCGGTACATGAGGATGACCGAGACGTGGTCCTGCAGGTTCTTGCCGACCGCCGGCAGGTTGACCCGCGTCTGGATGCCGTGGGCGGCAAGCTCATCCTGTGCCCCTATGCCCGACAGCATCATGAGTTGCGGCGTGTTGATCACGCCGCCGGAAAGCAGCACTTCCTTGCGGGCAACGACCGTACGTTCGCCGCCGCGATGGTTGATGGTGACGCCGGTGGCGCGCGCACCCTCCAGCACGATCTTGGTTGCGCTGGCTTCCGTCAGAACGGTCAGGTTGGGCCGCTTCAGCGCCGGCCGAAGATAGGCTGTCGCGGTCGAGGCGCGCCGGCCTTTTGAAATCGTCATCTGGAGGCGGCCGAACCCTTCCTGCCGCTCGCCATTATAATCTTTCGTCTGCTCGTAACCGGCCTGCACGCTGGCTTGCGCAAAGGCGTCGATCAGCGTGTCCTTGTAGCGGCAGAACTGGGTGCTGACCGGACCGTTGCCGCCACGAAACTGGTTCTCGCCGCCTTCCCAGCTTTCCTGCTTGCGGAAGTACGGCAGCACCTTGTCGTATGACCAGTCGCTGAGCCCAGTGGCTGCCCAACGATCGTAGTCGCCGCGATTGCCCCGCACATAGGCCATGGCGTTGGTCGACGAGGATCCGCCGACAACCTTGCCGCGCGCGCACTCGACCTTGCGTCCGCCGACATTGTCTTCCGGCTCGCAGAAATACATCCAGTCATGGCGCCGCTCGGTCAGTATCTTGCCCCAGCCAAGCGGTATATGGATCATGGGATCGCGGTCCCAGCCGCCGGCTTCCAGCAACAGCACCGAACATTTCGGGTCGGCGCTCAGCCGGTTGGCGAGCACGCAACCGGCCGATCCGGCCCCAACAATGATGTAATCGTAGCTTTCAGCGTGCGGCATGTTGCGTTTCATTGCCTTCGTCTGACGCCGTGGCGTCAGGGAACCCATTGAGATCGAGCCTGGAAAACCGGTGCTAGGACCAAGGTCTTCCAGGTATGTTCAAACACCCGCGGACCCTAGGCCAGGCCCGCTTGCCTGAGGCGCTGCGACCAGTGATCCCATCCACGGTCGATCTGGGCGCCGACGAGATTTCCCGCGGCCTTGATTTCGCCCGGCGACAGATACTTGATCGTGCCGATCCGCAGGCCGGCGGTCTGCGCTGCCGCCTCCTGTTCAAGATAGAAAGCCCGGAATACCACCTGCCGGACAGAACTGCCGACATTGACGACACCGTGCCGTGCCATGAG